>CBDFKO010000001.1:0-735484 GCA_965248845.1 Acidobacteriota bacterium
GACCGTCTTGGCCCATCCGAACATCTGCTCGACGAGCTTGCGTTTCCTTTGACTGACCTGGTAGCCGGGGTGGCGGGTTGTGCGCCGGTCGATGGCGCTGCGCCGATTGGTGTCGTTCTGTGCAACGTGCGGGGTGATGTTCCGATCTCGAAGCTTACGGACGCACTCGCGTGTGTCGTAGCCCTTGTCGGCCGCCAAGGTCACCCTGCGGTTACCGGAAATCTTGTCCGCCATTTGCACCGCCGCCTCTCGTTCCGCTGTCCCGGAAGCGATCGTTACGCATGCCTTGGTTGCTAACCCGTGGCGGTTGTCGATCATCAGGTGCCCCATGTAGCAGAGCCTCGACTCGGCTCCCCTACTTTTCTTGTACAGGCGTGCGTCCGGATCGGTCCTGGAGGCGTGAGTATCGTTTGTGCGCCGTTGTTTGCGAAAATCGACGCTCGGGTTGCTGCCTCCCTCATCGGAGTCGCTCTGATCCTTCGGCTTGAAGCTCTTGTGTGAGGCCCACGCCTCGATCAGCGTGCCGTCCACCGTGAAGTGTTCATCCGACAGCAGGCTGCGGCGCCGCGCCTCCGCCAGCACTTCCTGGAAGAACACCTTGGCGACCTCGCCTCCCAACACTCGATCTCGGTTCTTCGTGAACACCGTCGCATCCCACACCAGATCGTCCATGTTCAGGCCCACAAACCACCGGAACAGCAGGTTGTAGTCGAGCTGCTCCATCAGCATGCGCTCGGAGCGAATCGTGTACAGCACCTGCAGCAGCAGCGCCCGCAGCAGCTTCTCCGGCGGGATAGACGGACGGCCCGTGTGCGAGTACAGCTTCTCGAACAGCGGCGACATCCGCCCCAGCACATCGTTGACGATCCTCAGCAGCGGCCGCAGCGGATGCTCCTTCGGTACTCGCTGCTCTGGAGATACGTAACTAAAAACCGCCACCTGTCCCGCGTCCTCACCACGCATCTGCTCACCTCGTTGATGCTTCGGTTCTTGCCGCGGGCTGCGTGGTTCAAAATCTACTCGAAAAAGGGGAGTTTTTCAGCAGCCTGCTAGGTGTTTTTCTGGGCCAGCTGACACTCCCGGCTGAAATAGTCTCAAGCCGATGGGGTTCGGCCAAACTCGTGATCATCGCCTGTGGGCGTTGACATACTTGGCCACGGTCGTGTGGTTGACTCCAACCAGTAGGCCGATCTGGCGAAGTGAGTTACCGGCTTGGTGGAGCCGGACAATCTCATCCTGCTTCGCCTTGGAAATCGGTGGTCGAGAAATTCTCCTCCCATCTTTGCGAGCTCGCTCCATGCCGAGGCGGACACGCTCCGAAATCAGGGAGCTCTCGAACTCCGCCATCGACGAGACGATGCCGAAGAAGAGCTTGCCCTGGGGTGAGGTCGTGTCGATCTGCTCCTGGTAGGAGAGGAAGTCAACGCCGAGGGAGTTGAACTCGGCTAGGGCGTTGACCAGCGCGGAGAGCGATCGCGCGAAGCGGTCGTAGCGCCAGACGAGAACGGCGTCGAGCTCGCGACGTCGCGCAACCCCGAGGAGCTTCTGATACTCGGCGCGCTCTTCGTTGGTGCCAGAGGCACGGTCGACGAATTCTCCGACGACGTCGAAGCCACGGCGATCGGCATGCTCACGAAGAACCGAGAGTTGGTTCTCCGGGTCTTGGCCACGATCTAGGGTCGAAACCCTGGCGTAGATTCCGACTCTGGTTGTCTTGCGCCTGGCGGTCATATAGTGGGTGTTGGAAAAGGGTCTCCAAATCGACACCCGAAATGAATTGAAAACAAAGGGCCTGAAGAGGCCTCTTTTGGTGTTGGAAAAGGAGTACCTTTTCAAACAGTAGCACGAGAGCCGTCTCTCGTCACCGGCAAGTTATCCACAAGCCATCTGGTAACCTCTGCACGCTTGCGCTGGCCCGGCACACAGGACGCCGCAGGCTGAGAGTCGCCGTTGGGGGTGGGTATGGCTCGCAGGAAATACAACGTCGTCTCGCTCTTCTCAGGAGCGATGGGCCTCGATATCGGCCTAGAACAAACTGACCGATTCCATCTCGTTGCCGCAGTTGAGAAGCAGCGGGCGTTTTGCGACACAATCAGAGCGAATCAGCGCGCCGGGCGTCTGGCTCCGGGGCTCGAGGTCTTCGAGGCAGACATCACTAACGTTGATCCGGCGGAGTTGCTGAAGCGAGTCGGCCTTCAACCGGGAGAAGTCGACCTTCTGACAGGGGGGCCGCCTTGTCAGTCATTCAGCACGGCCGGACGGCGGCAGAGCACGCAAGACCCACGAGGGACGATGCTCTGGCATTACTTGCGGTTCGTGGAGGCTTTGAGGCCGCGCTTCTTCCTGATGGAGAACGTGCGGGGGCTTGTATCAGCGGCGCTGCTCCACCGCCCGATAGCAGAGCGTCCGGACAAAGGGGGGCCACCTCTCAAACCGGAGGAGGAACCCGGCTCGGTTGTCCGGCTGTTCGCCGAGGATCTGCAAAAGATCCCTGGCGCGGCGTATCACATGGACTGTTTCGAGGTGAACGCTGTCAACTACGGCACACCACAACTTCGCGAGCGGGCCCTCTTCATCGGAAACCGATACAACGACGAGCTCAACTTCCCGGATCCAACGCACGGCCCCCCAAACGGGCGTCAGAAGCAGCAGGGAACCCTGTTCAGCGAAACCCAGGAACCGTTGCCCGCATGGCGCACCCTCGGTGACGCGCTTGAAGGCCTGGAAGATCCCGGCCAAGTGATCATGAACTTCAGCCCAAGGAAGCTTCGGTATCTGGCCAAGGTGCGGTCCGGATCGAACTGGAGGAGCTTGTCGGTAGAAGACCAACAGCGGTCGATGGGTCGTGCGTGGCATGCAAAAGGCGGTCGGTCTGGGTGGTGGCGTCGCCTGAGCTTTGACCTGCCGTGCCCCACGCTCGTGACCATGCCGAACCACGCAAGCACTTCGCTGTGCCACCCGAGCGAAGTTCGAGCCTTGACGCTCAGGGAGTACGCTCGGATTCAGGAATTCCCGGACGCATGGAAGTTTGGCGGGACGCCAGCTGAGCAGTACGCGCAGGCAGGCAACGCCGTTCCTGTGCGTCTCGGCCGGGTCGCAGGGAACGTAATTGGAGACCACCTGGATCGCCTTGATGGGCGTGACTGGAAGCCGTACCGTGAGAAGCCAGAAACGTACCGCATCATCTACGTCCAGGCCCATGTACGTACCCGCCAGTGGTTCAGGGCCGGCAAGACTCTTGTCTGGAAAGACGGCGAAACGAACAACCGCGCAAGCTACGCGCCGCCGAAGACTGGACGGAAGACGAGCACGCTGTAGCTGAGGGGGCAGCCAAGAGTGCCGGGGAGAAACCCGCTATTCGACAAGCTCCGGGCCGCACGCGACCACTTCGACCCAGATCAGATCACGGCACTGTTTGACTGCGTGGACGCCGATCGCGTGGCTGCGGTCGCAGAGAGTCTCTCCAGCTATTTCAGCACCAATCTGCCGAAGGCTATCGAGCGCCGCAACGGCCTCGCGGACTACCGGACAAATCCGTACGTGCTGATGACGTCAGCGAGCGTAATGGGCCTCGATGATCCCCAGCGGTTCGCCGAGTTCCTTTTTAACAGCAAGCTGTACATGGCGCTCGAGACATCTTTTGGCAAGTCCGTCGAGGCTGCTTTCGTGGGGCACTACCCGTTCGACCTCGCCGACAAGTGGGCAGAGCCGCCGGAGAAGATCGCTGAGTTCGCAGAACTCATAGGCCTGAGCCGAGAAGAGAAAGCCAGGAGGCGGACGCAGTCGGTTTGGCGCGAGATCGACAGAGCCTGCGTCTCCGGCCGCCGCCGATACATGACCACCATCAAGAGCGGGCCGAATACGATAAACGACACCCAGGTTCAGGGGATGGTGACGGCTATCGCTACGAACCACGCCGAGTGGGCACGTCAAACAAGGGCGAACTACCCAGAGGTAGCAGAACTCGACGTCGTGGTGGGGCTGACGTACGGGACTGACCGAACGACAAACAACAAAGAGAACCAAATCCTGGTGAAGCTCCTGGAACACGGCTTTGTTGAGGAGGATCACGAAGGTAAGCCCGGGATCCTGATCGACGAGGCAACGTCTTCAACTCGTGTCTATCGGCGTATCGGGAAGGACTTCTGGGCGTTCATCGGTAACCCGGATGACACCCAGGGCGCCGACTTCGTCTTCTTGGAAATTCTCCTTGCGCTTGCGAAGGCGCTCTCGGCGGGGATTGCCGGCGGTGGGCTGGAGGATGAGATCAACCGGAGACTTCGCGCGCTCTCACAAGCACTGGCGGAGTTGCAGTTCCCACGAAACAGCTTGCCGCATTGGATTCGGGACGACTTCTCCGAAGACGAGCTCTTTTGGTTCGCCACGGCCATGACGGCCTTCTACGACGAGGGCATCTGACCGCATGGAGAAGAAGTTGCGCGAACAGCTGCCGACCGGGCGTTTCGAGGGAGTCTCCGCCAAACGCTCTCGCGCCATGGCCGCCGTGAAAAGTCAAGGGAACAAGACAACCGAGCAGCGGCTTCGCTTCGGGCTTGTTAGCGCCGGAGTTTCCGGGTGGAGGATGCATGCGCGGGAACTCCCCGGATCGCCCGACTTTCTCTTTCCCGCGAGCCGGCTAGCCATTTTCGTGGATGGGTGCTTCTGGCACGGATGCGCCAACTGCGGGCACTTCCCCAAGACAAACTCGGGGTTTTGGAGAGCGAAGATCCTCCGGAACCGCGAGCGGGATCGACGCACCAGCGAAACCCTTGCGGAGGACGGTTACCAGATCCTCCGTTTCTGGGAGCATGAGCTTGCCAGTGATTTAAGCCGTTGCGTTCAGACAGTCGTGAGGGAGCTCGCAAGCTCCCCCTGCCCTGCGGCTAGCGACTAGCTCGCAGAAACTCCAGCAACTCACTCATCACGCGACAATCGACTTCGTTGTACCGGATGATCTCCCGCATCAGGTCGAACGACCGCATGTCCTCGCGCTCACGAGCCGCTTCTTCGTTGCACCACCAAGCACCGGCCATGGCCCCGAGCCCGTCGGTTGGCCCATCTCCCCATACGGTCGAGATTAGGCCTTGGCGGTGGAGCGCCTTCGCGATGCCCTTCAGACCAAACCCAAAGGCACCAAGTACACCAAGCGGCTGCTTGCGGGCAACCTCGGCAAGTAAATCGACCCAAGGTAGCTCACGCCATGCTGGCACCCCGTGCCGTGCCACCGCCGAGTTATAAGCGGTCGCCAGCGTGCTGGTTTCCGCAGGCGACCAGTGGTAGAGGCGCGCGTCCTCAAGGCAGCTACCGTTCTCGGCACAGACGACTCGCACGTGATCCAGCCACTCGTTGATGATGCGACCTTCTTCGGCCTCAAGCAGCCGAGACACGGTGAACTCACGGAAAACCCACTCGCCACCCACCAACCGACCGCACCCGATCATGAAGATGAGCGCTTGCCCATCCTTGCGTGGGAAGCGCGAGAAGTCGTCGTCGAGATCGTTGACCGTTTCGAAGTCAACAAAGAACTCGGTCGGAGCGGGCAGGCGCCACCGCTCCTCGCCGGCGGTAACCCGGGCAGGGAAGAGGATCGCGCCGTCTTGTGGCGACTGGTTGGCCGCAATCACGGTGTCAAGCTGACCTCCGTAAATGGTGCTGGTGACACCGCAGTTCTCAGCGCTACAGGCGGGATCTGTCCAGCTCCGGATGCCATTCTGCCTGGCCGTAGCCCGCTCGGATGGGCCAACTCGCGGGAGCATCGTGAGCTCGTTGAGCTCGGTCGCGATCGTCGCCTTTGCCGCATGCCACGGATAGTCGCGATTGTTCCGCATGTTCGGACGGAGCTCCTCCACCGTGGGCTCCGGCAGCGCTTCCCAATTCACACCGTCTCGTCGGACGCGCCGGATCCATTCTGCGGCGTTGTTGACGATCTCTCGGAGAGGGCCAAGCCCGCGATGGCTATGCTCATGATCCACTCTGGCGAGGCGATCGAGGGCCTCCGAACCCCTCGCCTTGGTTGACCACTGCCACGCGCGACCCAGGAGATAGGCGGCTTCCGGCGCAAAACCCTGCAACCGGCCAAGCGCCTCGTTGTACGTCCATACCTGAGCCATGTAGGGCAGATGAGAGCTGCTGGCGTGGCCGTCCTTCAAAAGATGAAGGGTCGTGAACTTGATGTCTACGATGCGGTAGTGCCACGCGCTACCGGGGATGTCTGGAGCACTCTTTGCGCCATCTTCATGGGGCAACGCTTCGGGGAAGAGCGTGGAGAGCAGGTCACTCCTGACGAGCAGGTCGGGCATGCCGTACGTCTGGTTTTCAGGGTTCCATAAGGGGGCCTGGGCAATGAGCTCGCACCCCGACTGCATGAGCGCCCAGACGCGCTCCACGCTCTCTCGTTGCAGAACATCCTCCCTGCCTTTGGCAACCTCGACCAAGTGATGTCTGTTACGGAGATGATCCATCACCACGCCCTCGAACTCCCGAGCCTTGCGGAAGACGTACTGGATGAAATCCGTGCGGGGGTCGTGCTGGACCTGCCCGCTATCCCGAACGAACCCGAGATGCTCGCCGTGAGCCTCAAGCCAATCCAGACAAGGATCGCGGTGGCAGAAATTGCGCGTCCGCCCAGCACTGACCCACTCTTCCCATGGCGAGTTTTCGCCCGGAACGTTGGCGCTGCCGTCGTCGCGATAAAAGGCCGCATCCAGTGGCATGGCGTCGATTGGAGTCCGCTCGGAAGAGGGGTCAGTATCCTACGCCAAAGAAAAACACCCCCGCAAAGGGGGCGCTCGGTACAGCTCGGGACGGCCTGCTAGAGCACCTCCTTCTCGAGATTTCGAGGGAGGTAAAGTGCCTCGTGAACTCCAGCCTCATAGAGTCGCCAGAGCGGAAGAAGGGTCACTCGTAGTGCATGTCTGCGAGGTACTCCACGACCTCTTCCCAGTGAGGCGTCGGAGAGTTCGGGCTCCAGTCCGGGTGGATGGAGTAGGTGATGCCTCGACGATCTCCACCACCTATGTGGCGGTGGGGGACCACCACGCCGGCTTGTTCCAAGAGCTTCAGGTTTTTGTATGCGCTGCCGAGAGTGACCCCAGCGTGAGCTGCTAACGCCAAGGCGTTAGCAGGCCGCGGCCGCTTGAGCCGTTCGTTGTGGCGAAGGTACTGGGTGAAGCAAAGACGCGCTGAGTGCCTCAGAATCTTGTAGTAGCGAATGATCTCGTCGGTTGTTAGGGGTTTGATCTGCATAGCTTTATGACAATTGACACTTCCTTTTCTTGCTCTTGACCTCCTTCAAAGCAGCGTTGTAGAGGCGACGGACCAGGGCGTCACCTGGAGTTGACCCGCTTCCGTGGACACCTTATGGCTAACGCCAAAGGAGTCTGCGATGCGAAGAACACGACCGCCTTATCCGCCGGAGTTTCGTCGGCAGATCGTCGAGCTAGCGCGGGCAGGACGCAGCGTGCAGGAGCTCGCCGAGGAGTTCGAGCCCTCGTACTGGACGATCCGTACATGGATCAAGCAGGCGGATCGAGATGACGGGCTTAGCGCGGCTGGCCTGAGTAGCCAGAACAAGGAAGAACTACGGCGGCTACGCCGGGAAAACCGCCAGTTGAAGACGGAGCGGGAGATCCTGGCAAAAGCCGCGGCCTGGTTCGCTCGGGAGACCGGCGCAGTACCCAAGAAGTCTTCGGGTTCGTGAGAGCTCACCAGGCCTGCTATCCGATCGCCACGATGTGCCGAGTGCTGGAGGTCTCCACCAGCGGCTACTACGCGTGGCGACAACGCCCTAGCAGTATGCGAGCACGACAGGATGCACAGCTGCGTGAGCAGATCGAGACGATCCATCGACTTAGCCGTGCGACCTATGGCGTGCCTCGGGTACACGCGGAACTGGCCGCCGACGGCGTTCGGGTGGGGCGCAAACGCGTGGCACGGCTGATGAGCCAGGCGGGGCTGGAGGGTGTCAGCCGCCGCCGTCGGCTGCGCACGACGCGCCGCGGTACTGACGCGCAGCCGGTGCCCGATCTGGTGAAACGTGACTTCGCGGTCGGTGCACCCGATCGCCTGTGGGTTGCCGACATCACGTACGTCTCTACGTGGTCGGGGTTCTTGTACCTGGCGGTGGTGATGGATGCCTTCAGCCGGCGGGTGGTGGGCTGGTCGATGGCCAACCACCTGCGTACCGAACTGGTGCTTGAGGCTCTCAACATGGCGATCTGGCAACGCCGACCTGAGAGCGTGATCCACCACTCTGATCAGGGCACGCAATACACCTCGATCGCCTTCGGCCACCGCTGCAAGCAGCTCGGTGTACGTCCCTCGACCGGATCAGCTCGCGACTGCTACGACAACGCCATGGCCGAGAGCTTCTTCGCGACGTTAGAGACGGAGCTGCTATGGCGGCAGAGCTTCAAGAGCCAGGTCGAAGCCCGCATGGCCGTGTTCGAGTTCATCGAGGGGTTCTACAACCCACGACGGCGCCACTCGGCGCTCGGAAACCAATCCCCAATCGCCTACGAGAGGAGCTACTCCGAGACCCCGTCACCGGCTGTGGAAACTGCCGTACCCATGCAGATCGCGCCGCGATCCGCACCGCCACTTGGAAGCCGCTCTGCGGCTCCCACGAGTTCCCACAGCACTACGACTACGACCTCAAATCCAAGCGTTCAACTGTCCACCGAAACAGGGTAACTCCAAGGTGCATCGAGTGCGGCCATGAGTTCGAGCGCGCCGCCGACAAGACATTTGCTGGGGCCAGCGCCCCCTTTCCGCCCCTATCGGCACCGAAAGGCTCGTAAGCGACTCGCGACCTCATAACGTCGCAACGTGGCTTGCTCGTTGGGGAAATCGCGTAAGTCCTGATGCGTGTGGGAGATCCCGAAAGGGCCTTCTGCGGATTAGAAGTCCGCTGCTCTATCCAGCTGAGCTACGGGCGTGGGTCCGTGGAGTCAGCGACGTACTGCGACACGGTTGGTACGTCGTAGAGACGGTAATGATTACCGCAGCTGCGGACCCTCCAATGGCCACCAACCCTAGTCGCACGAGACGTGGGAAAGGGCTCCGAAAAAGTAGGCTCAAAGTAGGCTATGAGCCCCCGCGACACCATGGGATCTCACCAAGGATCGGCATGTAACTACCCTCAGCTAAAAGGGAAGTTCAGAGTGGGCGCACCGGGATTCGAACCTGGGACTTCCACCGTGTGAGGATGGAGCTCCCGATCTCGGAGGTCTTCTTTCTGAACCGATATCAAGAGCACCCTCGTGAACTTGACGCGAACCTCGCGCGCCTACGGTCTCCGATCGAGGCCCGTCTCACGGACTCCCGCCAACCCCGGCGTCATGTTCACCATCTTCGGCGACGTGGCGGGCCACGCGAGTCAATCCGCTGGTGGCTATGCGGTCGGAGGAGGTCTCGAGGTGGATGAGCGCATATGAGCGTGCGTAGGCGCTCATGAGCGCGCACTCCGGGTGAGGCCGCCGAGGATGCAGCCAGTGATGCCAGTGACTTCGAGTCGGAATGGCAAACCGCCCGGTTGTTGTCCTACCTCAACGGCGAGGTTGCGTAATGGGCAACCCGTGGTGGATGAACGCTGGACTGGCCGCCTTCGCGGTCTGGTGCCTGGCGGTGTGCATCCACACGGCCCGGGAGATCTTCCGTACTCGCCGTCGCCGGCCGTTTCGGCTGGGGCAGCTATCGCCCGAGTACATGGAGGCGCTGCGGCGCCACGAGGGGCTGCAGAACCCGGAGGATCGAGCGGCATGACGCAAACGTCGCTGTTTTCGACCCCGCCGTATCAGCGCCACTCCGAGGAGTCCAGGGCCGCCGCGAAGGCGATCGTGGATTCCCTGAGCGAGCTCCAATCCCGGGTGCTGGCCTACATCGCCTCCTGTCCGTACGGGGCCACCGATGAGGAGATCCAGCACGCACTCAGGATGAACCCCTCCACACAGAGACCTCGACGTTTGGAGCTGTACAAGCTCGGTCGGATCCTCAAGGCCACCTACACGCGCAGGACGCGTTCGGGCCGCAAGGCCGCTGTCTGGATCGTGTATCCCGCACAAGACCCGTGCACGGCAGCCGTGGCGCCCCCGGGGCCGCTTTGTGGTGTGTGCCACACGGTATTGAGAGGCAAACAGCAGTACTTCTGCTCGGATGAGTGCCGGATGGTGTGGCATGGGCGGAGGGCGTCATGAAGCAGACGTTAACGCACTCGCGTCTGGCCACCTTCCGGTCCTGCCCGCACAAGCACTACATCCGCTACGAGCTCGGCCTGGTGCCCGACAGCGACTCGCTGGCACTGCGCGTTGGCTCAGCGTTCCACCTGGCCCTGGACACGATCAACAAGGGTGGTGATCTGGATGCCGTAATGGAGGCGGCTGTAGAGGATCCGTACGACCTCGCCCTGGTGGCCGCGATGGTCAACGCCTACCAACTGCGATGGGCCGACCACCAGCTGGAGAGCGTGGAGTCGGAGTACGAATTCAATCTGCCGCTGCGCAACCCTGAGACGGGCGCTCCCACTTCGGTGTGGGACATCGCAGGGGTGATCGATCGCATGGTGCGGCTGCCGGACGGTCGTCTGGCACTCAAGGAGAGCAAAACCACATCGCAGGACTTTAGCCCGGGATCGGACTACTGGACACGGCTGCATCTGGACCAGCAGTTGTCAATCTACATGTTGGCTGCACGCGAGTTGGGCTTTGATATCGACACGATCCTGTACGACGTGACGCGACGGCCGGGCCTACGGCCGTTGAAGGCGACACCCGAGGACAAGCGCAAGTACAAGGGCAACGGACAGCTGTACGCGAAGCAGCGCGACAGGGACGAGACGCCAGCGGAGTACGCGATGCGCGTCGCCGAGGCCATCGACAAGCGCCCCGAGCACTACTTCACCCGCATCGAGATAGCACGCCTAGACCAGGACCTCGAAGAATGCGCTGCCGAGCTATGGCAGCAGCAGCTAGCGATGCGCGCCGCTCAGAAGGCTGGCCACTGGTACCGGAATCCCGGGGCGTGCTTCTCCAACTTTGGGTCGTGCCGGTACCTGCCGATCTGCCAGCACCGAGACCTGGAGCACACCACTCCGATCGGATTTGTCCGGGTGGATGACGTTCACCCGGAGCTTGCTGAGTCGGGAGCTAGCCCGACACGCCACGCCCAGGCCAGTGGGCAATAAGGGAGGATGACAATGGCTACACTCGCCTCGCAGCTGCCACCACCGCTGCCACCGACAGGTTCTCAGCAACAGCAAGTGCCTCAGGAGTTCCCCGTCACGTCGGGGAGGCTTGATGCGCCGCAACGGACTGTCCTGTACGGCACGGGCGGCATTGGCAAGTCCACACTTGGAGCGCTCGCGCCCGGCGCGGTGATGCTCGATATCGAGTCCGGCACGCTGGAGCTCGATGTGCAGCGGATCGACAACATCGACACGTTCGCCGCGCTGCGGGCCTGTCTGCAAGGTGACGCGCTGGATGGCTACCGCACGGTAGTCATCGACTCGGCCACCAAGGCTGAAGAGCTGGCGGTCGCGCACACGCTATCAACTGTCAAGCACGAGAAGGGTCACCACGTCTCGCGCATAGAGGACTATGGGTTCGGCAAGGGCTACCAGCACGTCTACGAGACGTTCCTGCTGCTGCTGGCGGACTTAGACCGGCAGGTGCGGTTGGGTCGCAACGTGGTGTTGATCGCGCACGAGTGCATCGACAACGTGCCCAACCCCGTGGGCGATGACTGGATTCGCTACGAGCCGCACTTGCAGCGGCCCAAGTCGGGCAAGGCATCGATCCGCAACCGGGTCGTGCAGTGGGCCGACCACGTGCTGTTTGTCGGCTACGACGTGGTGACCGAGGACGGCAAGGGCAGGGGCGGAGGAACACGGACCATCTGGCCGAACGAGCAACCGAGTCATATCGCTAAGTCGCGACGTATTGCCGAGCCGATCCAATTCCGTGACACAACCGACGACACAGTGTGGCAGCAGATCTTCAGGGACAACGGAGGACAGTCATGAAGAACCTGGACCGCGAAGGGATCTTCAAAGCGCGGCCGATCAGCTGGAGCGTGCTGGATGCCGACTCGGGGGCCGTGGCGGTGTCATTGGAGTTCGAGATCCTCGCTCAGTGGGACGGTGAAAGTGGCTGGATCGACTGGGCCGGTTACGAGATGCACCGGTGCTTTGGCTCCTGGTGGGTGGTGAAGAAGAACGGACAGATCAACACCGGGGCTGCAGAGCAGCTAGCCGTATCGCTTGGCTGGGATGGCGACCTGCGTAGCGTGTTCGGGAGCCCACCGAGCAGAATCGTGCAGGTCTCGGTGAAGGCTGAGGAGTACGACGGGCGTACTCGGTACAGAGCGGGGTGGATGAACCCGGAGGATTACGTACCGCAACAGGCAGGAGCCTCTGAGGAAAAGGTCAACGAGCTGCAATCTCGCTATGGCTCTCTGCTGCGGGCTGCGGCAACCGCGACGGGAAACAGCGCGCCTGCCAGTACGTCGCCGGCTGATGCTTCCGGTACGCAGCAACCGCCCCCAGCGGGCAACGAGCCGCCCCCGGTTACCGACGCCGACGTGCCCTTCTAGGAAGCTGGACCACCGGAGAGACAAAGATGACGGTCAACGAGCAGACGAGCAACGCGGTGTCCGAGGCGCTCAAGGCAGTGGTGCGACAAGAGCTGCCGAAGGTATCGAGTGCCGTGCATGAGACCGGCAAGGCTGGGTCGCTGAGCATCAAGATCGACCTGAAGCCGCACAAGGAGCTGCCCAGCCGCGTGGGCCTGGTGATCACGCCGAAGCTGGCGTTGCCGGGCATCGGTGGAGTCTTTAGGGGCAAGACCTCGAAAGTGGGTGGCGTGGTGCAGCTGTCGCTGCTGAGCGCCCTGGGGGACGAGGAGGCGGCGTAACGATGCAGGTTGTCCTAGCGATCGATCCCGACCCACAGGGTGGCTCGTGGGTGTTGTGCGACGAGTGCGGCGAGGTGCGCGCGCATGAGCGCAACTGCCCGATGGGGCACCTGAAACAAGCGATCAACGGTGTCGATGAGACCACGACGCAACAAGTCGTCGTCGAGGACGTTGTCTCCTACGGAATGCCGGTCGGACGTGAGGTGTTCGACACCGTCAAGAACATCGGCGAGATCCGAGGAGTCTGCCGCCAGCGCTCGGTTCCGTTCGATCTGCTGAGCCGTGTGCAGGTCAAGACAGCACTGTGCCGTAGCGCACGCGCCAAGGATGCCAACGTGCGGGCGGCACTGGTGGATCTGTACGGCGGCTCTCGTAAGGAGGCTGTGGGCACCAAGGCATCGCCGGGGCCGCTGTACGGTCTCGTCGCTGACGAGTGGGCCGCACTGGCGCTCGCGCTCGTGTGGCTGTCGCGCCAAGCGCTGGGACCGTTGGTAGGGCGGGATGGACCGGGGGTGGCCGCGTGAAAGGGCACCCACCGGTGCTGTACCGGGAGCCGGATGGTAAAGCCGCGGTGAAACGCGTGCTGTCCGTACGGGGCGAGTCTGCTGAGGTCACTGCCTACGGCGGAGCACCGGCTTGGTACCTGCGCGACAACGTGTTCCGCATGGACCCGGCGCTGTTGACACAGCTGGTGCGCGTCTATGCCGCCCGCGATACCGAGCAGCCGGCGGCGCTCTGGGAGCGGGCGGTGCCCTGGTCACCGAGCAAGGAGCGAGGGCAGCAATGAGCGGTAGGAATGAAAAGCAAGGCATAAAGAGGCTTACGTGCCCGTCGTGCCGACGGCGAGCGTATCCCGTCTGCTCGAGGACCGACTGCTCCTGTCATCGTAGCGTGCCCAAGAGGAACCGACCGTTGCAATGGATGGCGAACGGCGAAGAGTGCGGGTGTCCCTACTGCGGGTTCACCGCTCACGCCGACTATTGGTTCGAGCGCGAGCTTACGTTAGCTGCGGGTCTGCGAGGGGAGCAATGAGCGGTAGGGGGGTGAAGGCGTTCATGCCGTTCTACGTGAGCGACTACCTCGCGGACACGATGGACCTGACGCTCCAAGAGCACGGTGCGTACACGCTGTTGCTCTGGAATCTCTGGGCAAAGGACGGAGCGATATCCGCCGATCCAGCGCGGTTGGCCCGCATGCTCGGCGTGTCTATTGAGGAGTGGGAGTCGTTGTGGCCCGGAATCTCCGGCTACTTCAAGGAAGTCGATGGCTGCCTGACGCACACCCGAGTCACGAAGGAGCTTGAGCGGGCCAAGGATCTGCGTCGGAAACGTGCGGAGTACGGGAAGAAAGGCGCAGAATCCCGATGGCAAAAGAACGGCGAAAATGATGGCAAAAGCCATGGCAAAAGCCATAGCAAAAGCCATAGCAAAAGCCATGGCAAAGGCCATGGCAAAGGCCATGGCAAAGCCATGCATTTGCCAATGGCAAAAACATGCCAACCACCTTCACCTTCACCTTCACCTTCACAACCACAACCAGAACCAGAACAAAAACCCTCTCGTCCGAAACCGCCGGGACCGGATGCAGCGACGGAGGGCGACCCCACACCCAGCTCGGGAGGGGAGGCAGGGTCTGTCGATGACCAGGTCCAGGCGTTCGTGGAGTCCTGGAACGACTGGGCAGGGCGCAATGGCCGGCCACGAGCTCGGCTGACCCGAAAACTCCAGGGCAAGGTGCGGGCTCGAATCCGCGAAGGGCTCAGCTGGGAGATGATCGCGCCGGAGCTGGACCGGCTGTCCGACTTCGCCTTGGGCAAAACTGACAAATGGAACGGCGTCACGTTCTACTGGCTGACGGACAACGAGGAAAACTGGTGCAAGCTGCAAGCGGGCAACTACCGACGCAGCCCCGCACGCGGCCCGGACGGATTGGAGATCACCGACGAGTACGCCAACGCCTTCCCCGCTGCCAACGCCAACGATCTGGACGAGGAGTACGCCGATGCCTTCCCCGCCGAGTGACTGCGCCTGGTGCGCTGGCACGGGCTTTGTGGATACCGGCGAGGGTCTGTACGCCCGTTGCGAGTGCCTTCGGAAGCGCATTGCCGGGACACGACTGGCGAGGGCCGAAGTGCCGGACCGGTACCAGCACATGAGCCTCGATAGCTTCGATGCCTCGGTTGCACCTTTGGCGCACCGGGCCCTCGATGCGTGCCGCGCGTTGGTGGCGGAGTGGCCCCGGCCACGGGGCTTACTGCTGCGTGGCCGCCCCGGTTGCGGCAAGACCCACTTGGCGGTGGCCACGCTGCTAGCGGTGCTCAAGCAGCACGCCGCGGCTCGGGGGCTGTTCGTCTCCACGCCGAAGCTGTTCTCGCGGCTTCAGGCGACGTTCCAGCCGGAGGCTGCCGAGAGCGAAGCGAAGGTGATGAACGAGCTTGCCAACGTGGATCTGCTGGTTGTCGATGATCTGGGAGCGCGGCGAGTCTCGGAATGGAGCCACGACGTGATCAGTGAGCTGGTCACACGCCGCTACGACGAGCACCGAGCAACGATCCTGACCACGAACTACGAGGCCCGTGAGCTGTCCGAGCGAGTGGGCACACGGCTGGTGTCGCGGCTGCGTGAGATGTGCGTGGACGTGCGGATTGATGCGCCCGATTACCGCATGCGGCCGCTGCTGTCGGAGGCATCGTGAACGCGAGCATCAAGATTTCCGAGATGCCCGACGGCGAGCTGATCGAGCTGTTGCTGGATGCGAGCCACCGGCGTTTCACGGAATGGGAGCTGGGGGTCCTGGACTCGATTGCAACGAGGCGGAGACGGCGGATGCACCCGAACGAGCGGGCGCTGTGCGAAGTGCTCGTGGTGCGGATCGGGGCGAGTCTGAATCAGACAACGCGGAGGGCGTCGTGACAGTCAACGGGTACGAGATAGGGCCGGGTGCGGACCTTCGGGGTGCCGATCTCCGGTTTGCCGTCCTCCGGGGAGCCAACCTTTGGGGAGCCAAGCTTAGGGATGCCGACCTCCAGTGTGCCGATCTGCGGGGAGCCGACCTGTCGGAAGCCAACCTTTGGGGAGCCAACCTCCGGGGAGCCGACCTTCAGGGAGCCAACCTCCAGGGGGCCAGCCTCCAGCTCGCCGGCCTGTCGAACAACACAGTTCTGCCAACGGGGCAGACGTGGCCGGAGTACTTGGCGGATCTGCCCGCGCTTCTGACCGCCGGCGGCAAGCCTCTAGCAGCGGTGGCTACGGAAGCAGCCTGGAGCTGCCATGACTGGGACAACTGCCCGATGCGTGTGGCCTTCGACGCCAAGGGCTTCGTCGACGTACCTGAGCCGTGGCGGGCTCAAGCGGAGCTGTTCGTCACCCTGTTCGACGCCGAGCTGATCCCGCTGGAGGCGGTGGGGCCGACGAAGAGGGCATCGTGAGCCGCTACGCACGCGACACTACCGTCAGTGCCGAGAAGTCCCGAGCCGAGATCGAGCACACCCTGGTGCGCTACGGAGCCGACCAGTTCTTCTACGGCTGGGAACAGGAACAAGCCGTAATCGGCTTCCGGCTGTGCAATCGGATGATCCGCTTCGTCCTGCCGATGCCCGCCCTGGACGATGAAGAGTTTTGGCACACGCCGGTTCGCCGTAAGCAAAGGAGTGACGAAGCGGTGCACCGGGAGTGGGAAAAAGCCACGCGGCAACGCTGGCGTGCCCTGCTGCTGGTGATCAAGGCGAAGTTGGAGGCGGTGGAGTCCAACATCACCACGATCGAGGAAGAGTTCATGGCCCACATCGTGTTGCCGGACGGTCAGACCGTGGGGCAGTTCATGGCCCCGCAGATCGAGACCGCCTACGAGCTGGGGCAGATGCCGAGCTTATTGGCCCTGCCACAGAAGGCGGGAGAGTCGTCGCCATGAGCGACTCCACGCACCTGGACGCCACCGCTCCCGAGCTCAACCCCGCTACCGGATATCCGCCCGGCTACAAGCCTTCGTGCCTGCTGATCCTCGTCATCTCTGCGAAGGATCGTCACGCCTACTACGAGTGGTTCAAGTGACCGAGCCGGCGCGCCTGCTCTGGACGGCCGAAGACGCCGGAGAGTATCTGCGCCTCACGCCGGAGACCGTCCGCCAGCACGCCCGAGACGGCATGATCCCATGCTGTAGGATCGGCCGGCAGGTGAGATTCGATTCCGAGCTCCTACGGAGGTGGGTGCGTGACCAAACCCTTCAATCCCGTGCCGAGACAGTGCCGACACCGCGGCCGGCGGAAATGGGAAGTAGATTGTCGCCCGTGGGGCAAGACGATGAAGGCTCTGGGGGAGCCGAATCGCCGCCGGTTCGAGAGCCGGGCCGAAGCCCTGTCTTGGTGCCAGGACCTAGTGATCGCCCAGAGGACGGGCCGCAAACTCGCTTCCCCCGAGGCTGCGGTCTCCGGCTACATCGAGAGATACCTTAGATCCTGTGACCGCTCGCACCTGGCCCCCACCACCGTTCGGCACTACGGCTTCGCGTTGGCGAAGGTGTTCCTGCCGTTCACGCGGAGCATCGGCGTTGATTACATGGACCAGGTGACGCCGGGGGCGATCGAGGAGTATCGCCAGTACCTCGTCACGAGGTACGCGCCGAACACGGCGCATAACTACATGACAGCTCTCAAGAGCGCATTCAGCTGGGGCTTAAAGCTGCGGCTGTTCGACTCCAATCCAGTCCAAGGCCTCGTGCCACCGGCACCGCCAAGCGATCGCCGGTCGCTAACCGACCAGGAGCGCCACAGGGTGCTCCATGAAGCACGCTACCGTGACGTGTGGTTCACGTACTTGCTCACCGGGCTTCGGGCTTCCGAGCTCGCCGAGCTGCCGACCGACAGCGTGAAGCTCGACACTCCGGCTCCGCATCTGGTCGTCGTGGGCAAGGGGTCCAAGGAGCGCATCGTGCCAATCCACGGGCACGATGCGGTGTCACACTTTCGGAAGCTCGTGGCCGACGCGAGGGTGCGGCGCGATTCCCGGTTGATGCCGTGGAGGACGCAAAGGGTGCAGGGGCTTTGGCGGCAGGACCGAGAACTTCTGGGCTTGCCCGAAGACATCACGATTCACACGTTCCGGCACACGTATGGGACGTTCATGGCGTACCGAGACCTCGTGGGAACGCAGCGTGCGATGGGGCACTCGGACATCAAGACGACGATGCTGTACGTGCACGATGACGACCGCCTGATCCGGGAATCGTCGGCGCAATGGGGAGCTGTTTTGCATGGCGATGAAGCCCGAAATGGTACAAAATCGGTACCACATTCAGAAAATTCCAAGTAGAGCAAGCGCTCCCGGTGATCGCCGGGATCACGCGCACGTGCTCGGCGCGTACCTGAAGCCGTCCGCCTGCCCGACTCAGCAGCCAGAACTGGGCCACCACCGCGGTGCCGCGGCCGATGTTAGTGGCCACGGCGGCGCCCACGACACCGAGCTCGGGGAAGGGGCCGACCCCGAAGATCAACATCGGGTCGAGCACGATGTTGATGCCGTTGGCGAACCACAGCACCCGCATCGCGATCACCGCGTCGCCGGCGCCGCGGAAAGCGGCGTTGATCAAGAACAGCAGCAGCAGGGTGGCGTTACCCCCGAGCATGATGCGAGTGAACAGGGCGTTCTCGAGGACCTCGTCGGAGGCGCCCATGAGCTCGAGAAACCGGGGTGCCAGGGTGACGCCGGCCGCGGCGATGACCACCGAGACCAGGATCCCGAGGGCGATCGCCTGCACGGCGGCGCGCGCCGCCCCATCCGGGTCCTGCTCACCGATGCGCCGAGCCACCATGGCCGTAGCGGCAATCGACAGACCGAGGGCCACGGTGAACACGAGCGTCAGCATCGACTCGGTCAGTGCCACGGTCGCGACCGCCGACGGTCCGAGCTTGGAGACGAAGAAGACGTCGACGACGGCGAACAGCGACTCCATCGCGGTCTCGAGAACCATGGGCACTCCCAGCAGGAGGATGGCGCGGCCGATGGGGCCAACGGTGTAGTCCTCGTGCGTGCCGCGGACGGCGGACTTGAGGTCGTGCCAGAGATTCGAAGAGGAGCTCACGGGTAGACTCCGATCACAGAGTCGAGAGGAAGCAAGAGAAGCGAACGCTGTCGAGAGACGTGAGGGCGGCTATGCCGCGGCTACAGCGACATCTCTCGGCTGGAGAAGTAGATCTTGCGTGCGCATCGGCCTACCCGAGGTGGGTGCGAGGTCCGTAGACCTTAGCCAGGAGAGCATCGGGCTGTCTACGGCGCGGCGCGATTCCGTCGCGGATTGCTCGAACCATGGGCTGGGAGATAATGGTCGAGTCAGGCGCGAGTTTTCGATCAAGGAGGCGACGATGGACGCCGAAGAGGTTCCCGACGAGATGGCCGAGGCCGAGGCCACGAGCACCGAGGGAGAGTTGCCCGGCCTCGTTGATCTGCTTTCCGACCTGGAGAAGGCCGCCGAGGAGACCGCGGCGACGCTGTCGGACGACATCGGCGATGCCGAGGACACGGTTCGCGAGGGACTCGACCAGGCCGCGCACACCATCCGCCAGCACCCGCTGCTGGCGGTCGGCGCCGCAGCCGGCTTGGGCTTCGTGCTGGGCCTGTTGATGCGCGGCTCCGGGCAGCGTGATGACGACTGAGCGTGCCGGTCGATCAGGTCTCGGGGGGCGGCTGCTCGAGGGGCTGGAGGCGCGGCTGGCGCTGTTCGGTTTCGAGCTCGGTGAGGAGCGGGATCGTCTGCTTGCAACGCTGGTCACCGTGCTGGTGGCCGTCGTTCTGCTGTTCGTCGGGCTCCTCAGCCTCAACATTCTGCTGGTCCTGGTTTTCTGGGAGCAGCGAGTGCTGGTTGCCGGTGGGCTGGCTCTCGTCTATCTGGTCCTGGGCGGTGGTCTGGGCCTCGTCGCCCGGGCGCGGCTCAAGAACGCGCCCCAGCCCTTCGCCACCACACTCGAGGAACTGCGCAAGGACGCCGACTCGTTCCCGGGCGCCGGAGGCATTGCGTGAGCGAGCACGATCTGCGCAAGCAGCTTCTGCTGGAGCGCGTGCAGACCAATCGAGAGATGCTGCACCTGGAGATCGACGCGCTGCGGGCGAAGTTCGACGCGGCTCGGGGCGTGTTCAGGCTCGGGAAGGAGCTGCTACGGGCTCCCGGCACCGTCCCGGCGACCGCGGCCGGGGCGGTTGGCACGCAGAAGGCCCGGGCGGGCGGCGGCGTCGGACTCGCGGCCCTCGTCCCGGTTATTCTGGCGGTCGCCAAGCTGGTCATGGCCTGGAACGAGGGCCAGGAGCAGCCCGATGCCTCGGAGGATGCTCCCGAGGAGCCCGCTCCCACGGAGCCAGAGCCAAGGCCAGAGCCAAGGCCAGAGCCGGAGCCAGAGCCGGAGCCGGAGCCAGAGCCGGCCGAGTCGAAACAGGTCAGCTAGCAACCCTCGGGTGCGGCGATCACCGCGGCCCAGACCGTGGGCGTCAGGCCGAGGTTGATGCGGCGGGCCTCACCGAAGGCACGGGCCGCCTCGGCTCGCTGTCCGCGGTCGGCTAGCGCCAGGATCCACTCCTCGTACCAGTTGGCCGCTGCTGCTCCCAGGCCGCGAGCCCCGGATAACAGCTCGATCGCCGCCTGCGGATCTCCCCGGAGCCGGTGGGCTCGGGCCAGGCCGATGATTGCCTCGGGGTCACGAGGCGCGGCGGCCAGGGCCTCTTCGAAGGCCTGCCGGGCGCGCTCGATCTCGCCGGAGTCGAGCGAGGCGACGGCGCTGCTGCGACGCAGGCGCAGGTCGGACAGTGCCTTGAAGCGCTCCAGTTCGGCACGTGCGCCAGCCGCGTCACCGGCGCGCCGCAGCAGGTTTCCGAGCAGGAAATGGCCGTCGGCGTACCCAGGGTGCTCGGCGACCAATAGGCGTGCCGCCTGGATCGCCTCGTCGCGACGATCCTGGCGCGCCAGAAGATCGGCGCGCAAGCGCATCGCCTGGGGTCGTAGCTCGCCAGCACGCCGCCACACATCGCCCGCCTGTACCCCGCGGAGCGTCGGCGTGATCGCGTACAAGGAACGCTCTGCGGCCTCGACCTCGTGCAGCGCCGTGTCCAGGTCGCCTCGCAGGGAGAGCTGGCTGGCGCGGTAATAGTGAGCCGAGGCGTTGTCGGGCCAACGCGCCAATACGTCGTCTACCTCGGCCAGAAGCTCATCGGCGCGATCGAGGAGATCGAGCCGCTCCAGAAGCGCCATTCGCGCCGGCTCGAAGTCGGGTGCGGCCGTGGCGGCGCGCTGCACCAGCTCGAGGGCCGCGGTGGGCTTGTGCTGGTCGCTACGGGCGGTTGCCAGCACCAGCAGAATCTGCGCATCCCCGGGGCGAAGCTGCGCGGCGCGTTCTAGCTGCACGGCCGCCGCGTCGGGATCGTCCCGGTCGAGCGCCAGCGTGCCGCGTCGGAACAAGGGCAGCTCCCAGCTCGGAGCAAGCTCCGCCGCGCGGGCGAAGTAGGCGTCGGCCGCCTGCAACCGGCCGGCCTGGTAGCAGGTCGTTCCACGCATCAGATGGATCGGTGCGTGATCGGGTCGCTGCGCCTGGGCCGCCGCCAGGGCCGAGTCGGCCTCCTGCAGGCGCCCGGCCTCGAGGTAGGCCTGGCCGAGCACGAACTGCACGGCGCCGCTGCCGCCGCTGGCGTCACGAGCCCGCTCCAGGTGGGGAATGGCATCCACGATTCGGCCGGCGAAGAACTGCGCCTGCCCCAGCCAGAAGTGGAGCTGCCCGTCGTTCGGTTGCTGCTCCAGCAGTTGCTCCAGAAGGCCGACGGCCTGGTCGTAGTCGGCCGCCTGCATCAGGGCCTGGGCGCGCTGCAGCAGTGCCTCGGGGGTCTCCTGTGCCAGAAGGCTCATAGCCAGCGCTAGCGTCGCGGCGCCCGTCACCAGCCTCTCCGTGCGGTCACGCCACGGCCCTGATGCACCACGATTGCTCCGGGCTCCACACGGCCGAGCCGTTCCACGGAGTTGCCAGGCCAGTAGATCTCGATGCCGTCGGCCTGGCCTCCGGGCAGGTAGACGAGGAGTCGCGTGTCGTTGCTGCCGAGGTAGCCGTCGCCGTGGCGGATCTCGAACGATTGCGTAGAGTCGCCGGAGTCGACGCGTACCGTGGCGCCGTAGGCGCTGCGGTTGGCCTGGCGCCCGACCAAGGTCAGCCGCAGGGCCGGGTAGCGCGCCACGGTATCGTTGCGCAGCAGCGTCGGCGTCCCGTCCAATCGGGTGACCAGAAGATCGGCATCGCCGTCGTCGTCGAAATCGCCGGCGATCGCCGAGCGCGAGACGGTCTCCGGCTCCATCCCTGTGCCCGCGCTGGCGCCGAGCTCCTCGAAGGTCGCGACGCCACGTTCCCGCAGCCGGTTGACGAACAGCAGGTTGCGCTGTCCGAACGGTTCCAGCTTCTCGCGCTGCAACTGTGGGTAGAGGTGGCCGTTGGCCACGAACACGTCGAGGTCGGCGTCGCCGTCGATGTCGAGGAACAGTCCCGCCCAGCCCATGTAGGGATAGGCCGCCGCCGCCAGTCCCCGATCGGCGGTGACATCGACGAAGGAGCAGTCGCCGAGGTTCTCGTACAGCGTGTTGTAGTCGTGCTGGAAGTTGGTGACCAGCAGGTCGAAGTCGCCGTCGCCGTCGTAGTCGGCCGAGGAGGCGCCCATCCCCGCCTGCTCCAGCCCGCCGCCACCGAAGCCAGCGCCGCTGAACAGAGACAGGTCGTCGATCGCGCCCTGCTGCAGGGCGTAGAGGAGATTCATGCTCGAATCGTTGGCCACGTAGATCTCGGGGAAGTGGTCGCCGTTGCAGTCGAAGGGCAGCACCGTAAAGCCGAAGGCGCGCTCGAGGTCGACGTCGAGCCCGTGCCAGGGCTCGAAGCGTCCGTCCCCGGTATTGCGGTACAGGACATCCTGCTGGCCGGTCAGGCCTGCCGGACCACAGAACACCTCGACGCCGAGGTAGTTGCACACATCGTCGCCCAGGGTCGCCGTGGTGGCTGCGTCGAACTCGACGTAGTTGGCCAGGTAGAGATCGAGCCTGTCGCCGCCGGCCCAGGGTACGAAGGCGGCACCGGTACCGTAGCCGGGGTGCTCGATCCCGCTCGGGGTAGCCGCGAAGGTGCCGTCGCCGTTGTTGCGGTAGAAGCGATTGGAACCGATCGCCGTGACGTAGATATCGGGGAAGCCGTCGTTGTCGACGTCCGCGACGGCGGCGGCGCTCGACCATGCAGCCTCCGCCAGGCCGGCTTGGGTCGGGGCCCGGGCGAATCCCCCCGCGCCGACGGCGCGCAGCAGGGCGTGCGTCGGCAGGCTACCGTCCTGTAGATGTGACTCGGGCAACGGGGCGCCGGCCTGTGCCGCGGCGGTCGCTTGCGCCGCACCCGCGGAGGGGCCCGGGAGGCCATTCAGCAGCAGTAGGTCGAGACGTCCGTCGAGGTCGTAGTCGAGCCACGCCGCCCCGGCGCCGCCGCTGTCGACGACGTAGGGACGATCGGGCTCGCCGTAGGCGAAGCGGAACTCGACGCCGAGATCGGCCAGGGCCAGGACCGGCACGCCGTCCTGAGTCGCCACACAAACGGGCGAATGCAGCAATGCCGCCCAGGCCGTGACGGCGCCGACGATCGCTGTGCTGGGCGAACTGACCATGGCTCGAAGGCGGGGGGGGGCGAAGGCAGGAAGGAGCTTCAAGATATCAAATCCCCCGCGGCTCCCAGCAGGTCGTGGCGAAGCTGAGCACGCACCACGGGCCGTACACCCTGATGTGGCGCCGGGCCGGGGCGTCTTCGATCCGTCAGAGTCGATTCCAGAGCCGGGCGATCAACACCGTCGCCGCGGCAGCGCTCACGGCACTGACGGCGGCCGGCACGGGCTGCCCGTAGAGGAACAGCCCGGTGGCAAACAGAGCCGCGTAGACGGCACCGCAGCCCAGGATCATGCAGCCGAGCGCGGCGGCGAAGTTCACGGTCGGTGCACCATCTGCGATCGGTTCGCCGTCGCCCTCGGCGGCGGCGACGACGGTGGCCCATCCCGGTCCCCCTGGCCGCGTGGTGCGATAGAAGCTGCGCAGCGTGGCGACGTCGGTCGGCGGGGTGAGCAGGGTGACTGCCACCCAGCCAGCGGTTGTCACCGCGACGCCAATTAGCAGTTGTGTCGATGCCCCCGGCGGTGGGCCTACCAGGCGTGCGTGCAGAAACTGGAACCACCCGGCCACCAGAAACGAGACACTCATCGCGGCAATCTCGCTGGCGGCGTTGATGCGCCACCAGAACCAGCGAAGAATGAACAGGAGCCCGGTGCCGGCGCCGATCTGCAGCAGGATCTGGAAAGCCTGCAGGGCGTTGCTCAGCGCCAGCGAGACGAGGCAGGCCAACAGCATCAGGCCGGCCGTGGACAGGCGCCCGATCAGCACGAGCCGGCGCTCGGAGGCGTCGGGATTGACGAAGCGCCGGTAGTAGTCGTTGACCACGTAGGAGGCGCCCCAGTTGAGATGTGTCGAGATCGTCGACATGTAGGCGGCAACCAGCGACGCGACCACGAGTCCGAGCAGTCCCCTCGGCAGAAAGGTGAGCATCGCTGGGTAGGCCAGGTCGTTCTGCACGACGGCGGGATCGACCTGCGGGAAGGCCTGGCGCAACGACTCCAAGTCCGGGAAGACAACGATCGAGGCCAGTGCCACCAGGATCCAGGGCCACGGGCGCAGGGCGTAGTGGGCCACGTTGAACAGCAGAGTGGCGCCTTGGGCGTTGACCTCGTCTTTGGCGGCCAGCATGCGCTGGGCGATGTAGCCGCCGCCGCCGGGCTCGGCGCCGGGGTACCAGGTTGCCCACCATTGCACGGCGAGCGGTACCAGGAACAGGGACATCGCCGTACCCCAGTCGGAAAAATCGGGCAGTAGACCGAGCCGCGGATAGACATCCGGGTGCGCCAGCAGCTGCCGGAGCCCCCCGACCTCCGGGCGTGCCAGGGCATAGCTTGCCGCCGCGACCGAACCGAACATGGCGATGCCGAACTGCAGGAAGTCGGTGAGGATCACCCCGGTCAGACCGCCGAGCATCGAGTACACGAGGGTTACCGTGCCGGCGATCAGCACGGTCTCGACTGGCGACAGGCCGAGCATCACGCCGCCGATCTTGATGGCGGCGAGGGTCACCGATGCCATGATCATGATGTTGAAGAAGACGCCCAGGTACAGCGCCCTGAAGCCACGCAGGAAGGCTGCGGAGCGTCCCGAGTAGCGCAGCTCGTAAAAGCCGATATCGGTCTCGACACCGGAGCGCCGCCACAATCGGGCGTAGACGAACGTGGTCAGCATTCCGGTGAGCAGGAAGGCCCACCAGACCCAGTTGCCGGCGACGCCGTTGGTGCGAACGATGTCGGTGACCAGGTTCGGCGTGTCGGTCGAGAATGTGGTGGCCACCATCGAGACCCCGAGCAGCCACCACGGCATGCTACGGCCGGCGAGAAAGAACTCGGTGGAGCTGGAGCCGGCGCGGCGCGAGACGGCGAGGCCGATCGCCAGCGAGATGCCGAGAAAGGCCAAGACGATGACCTGGTCGAGCGTCTGCAGCTGCATGGCGCGCCAGTCTAGCAGCCAGGGACTGCTCGCAGTCAGGCTCGATCAGTCGTCCTTCAGGACTGACAGGTGCTCGGCATACCGCTCTCGCGCCACGATGAAGTCGCGGTGACCTAGCTTGAGCTCGCCGGCGATCTTGCGGATCTCGGCGTCCTCCTCGGCGGAGATCGAGTGGTCGGCGGCCGAGACGGCGTAGAGGCACTCGAGCAACGAGCGCCGCTGCTGCAATGTTGCGATCTGGCGAAACTCGCGCGTCACGAGGAAGTTGTCGGTGCCACCGAACAGCTGGTTGTGGGTCTTTGCCATCTGCACGACCAGGACCGCATGCTCGTCGGGTAGCGCCCCGTTCTGCACCACGATGCGTTCCATCGCCGCGGTTTCCTCCTCGCTGACATGAAGGTCGGTGAAGGCCACGCGGCCCAGGACGTAGGCGAAGCAGGCGACGTAGCGCGCGTGTGCGGGGTCGAGCTCGTCGAGCTGTCCGGCGATCTTGCGCACGGTCTCGAGCTCGGAGACGGGTTGCTCAGCGGGCACGGACGCCTTGCCGAGCCAGTCGAGAATCGACATGGCTACTCCGGAGAGGGGTATCGGGTGAGTCTTGGCACGGTCCGCTAGTGGATAGTCTGCGAGTCGTTGTGTAGCACGGCCATGTTCATCAGCGCGATGACCAGCCGACTGCGCTCCTGCAGATCGTTGGCCTCGAGCAGCGCTTGCTTCTCGGTGGAGTCGAAAGGACAGACCATGGCCAGCGAGTTGACCAGCTCCGCGTTGCCGCTCTCCTCGATGGCGCGCCAGTTGGCCTCCAGACCGCGCGTATGGAAGTAGGCCCGCAGGTTGGTGACCAGCTTTTTCCGGTCGATGCGGACGTTCCCCGAGGTGGCGCGATCCGCGCCGTAGCGCCGCCAGGAGGGCTCGACGAGCCGATAGAGGCGGTCGGAAGCGATCTCGTGGACGACCTCGAAACGGCTGATCCCGACCAGGCTCACGAGGTAGCGTCCGTCGTCCGACTCACGAAACGAGGCGATGCGGCCGGCGCAGCCGATCGTCTGGATGTCCGGCTCGAGCACTTCCTGCTCCGGGCTGGAGGGTTGGATCATGCCGATCATGCGATCCCCCTCGAGTGCATCGTCGACCATCTGCAGGTAGCGGGGCTCGAAGATCGTCAGTGGTAGCCGGCAGCCAGGCAGAAGCCGAGCCTTCGAGAGCGGGAAGATCGGCAGGATGTCGGGCCGCGGGCGCCGCGATGCTCGAATGTTGCTCATGTTCCAGTTATAGCATCCGAGCGTCGCCGCGGCCCGGACCCCGCCGCTCCGATTGGCATCCGGGCAGCAGCCCCTGCCCACCAACCGTCAGTAGCGGAAAAGGGCCCCCGGGAGGGGGCCCGCAGCCGTTATCGGGGGACAAGCCGGCTAGGAGCTCTTGCGGATCCGGATGCTGCCGTTCATCGTCGAGATGTCGAGCTTGCGGCCGCCGGACCCGATGGTTCCGTGGGCCTTGTTACGGATCCAGCCCGATTTTTCTAGGGCCCAGTCGGAGTTGACGCTGCCGTTCATCGTCGCGGCAGCGATCTCGGCGTTGGCGTTGGCCGGCATCTCCACCGTGATCGCACCGTTCATCGACTCGAGCTCGATATCGCCGCTCCAGTCGGTGCTTCCCATGCGGCACTCGATGGCGCCGTTCATGGTCTTGGCGCTGGCCCATCCGGTGGTGGAGATGTCGATGCGGCCGTTCATGGTGAGCAGCTGCACGTCGCTTCGCAGATCCCCGGCCGAGATGGCACCGTTCATCGTCGTCGCGTCGAGAACGACGCCGGCCGGCAGCCGGACCCGGAACGTGACCTTGGTCTTGTTCTTGCTGCTACCGCTGTGGTTGTTGTCGCCGGGCTCGCACGCGTTGGAACCGAGGCCCCAGCGCCGCGGGAAGATGGCGCAGATCGTGACCCCGTCGGCGTGCTCGACGACCTCGATCTCAACCTCCGCGATGTCGTCCGACGGGCCCTCCTTGACCGCCGTCACCTCGATGGTGTCTCCAGAGGCGGGCTCGAAGAAAAGCGGGCCGTTGACGTTCTTGATCTCGAGTGACTGGCCGCGGCTCACGCGGCCAGACCAGTTGAACTCGTCGCTGGCCTGCCCCAGTGCGGGCGCGGCGGCCAGTAGCGCGAGCAGTGACAGCGTCAGAGCGGATCGTGCGGCACGGGCTGACATCGGATGCTCCTGGGAAAGGGACTTCTGCGTCGTCAGAGGTTCTGACGCTCGGAATCGTCGCTTGGTTTCAATCAGATCCCGAGCAATCCGTGCCGAAACTCTGACGGGTCGGTCTCGTGGCACCGCGATAGAATGCGCGGGCGTACGGTGCCGCGCCCGCTCGGCCGTGGGCTTCCCGTTCCTGCACGCTCCTGTGTGATCTCGTGAGCCTTCCCGAATCCGCCAGCCCCTCCCGACCTGCCAGCGTTGCGGACGACGGCCGGGAGCTGTCGATCGTTGTCCCCTTCTACGACGAGGCGGAGTCGGCCGAGTGGGTGCTTCGAGAGGTTCTCGGGCTGTACCCGGCGTCGGAGCTGATCGGGGTCGACGATGGCAGCAGCGACGGGACGTGGCGAATCCTGGGCGGGTTGGAGGGGGTCTGCGCGCTTCGCCTGTCCTCGCACACCGGCCAGAGTGCCGCGATCTACACCGGTCTGCGCGCCGCGACGCGAGCCGTCTGCGTGCTGATGGACGGCGACGGGCAGAACGATCCGGCCGACATCGTTGCGCTGGTCGCGGCGCTCGATGGCGCCGACGTAGCGTGCGGCGTACGGGTGCGGCGACAGGACACTCTGAGCAAGCGGCTGGCGGCGCGCGTTGCCAACACCGTGCGCCGTGCGTTTCTCGCTGACGGCGTGCGCGACACGGGCTGCTCGCTCAAAGCATTCGATCGCCGGCACGTCGAGCACCTCGTGCCGTTCGATAGTCTCCACCGTTTCTTACCGGCGGTTTTCCGCGCCGCCGGGCTCCGGATCGTCGAGATCGACGTGAATCACCGGCCGCGCCGCTTCGGCGTGTCCAAGTACGGCAACCTGTCGCGGGCGGTCCGCGGCATCTACGACCTGGTGGGCGTAGCCTGGCTGCTGCGCCGCAAGATCCGTTTCCCAGCCACCGAGACCGGGCATGAGCGAAGTTCTGTATGAAGGGCTCGGCGTCGTAGTGACGCCGTGGAAGATCGTCGGCTACATCGGCGTGCTCACCTTTGCCGGGCGCTGGGTCGTGCAGCTCTGGGTCTCGCACCGGAACCAGAAACCGACGATGCCGCCCATGTTCTGGTACATGAGCCTGACCGGCAGCCTGCTGCTGCTGTCCTACTTCATCTTCGGCAAGAACGATTCGGTCGGCATCCTCTCGAACCTGTTCCCGGCCAGCATCGCGGCCTACAACCTGATGCTCGACCGGCGCCGCGACCAGCACCAGCCGGCGTGAGCCTGGCGGCGATCGGCGCAGGGGTGGCCGGGATCCTGCGCGACTCGGCCTCGTTCGTCTGGCGGCATCGGGGGCTGTTCGCGGTCACCTACGCGGTGACGCTGGTGGTCACGGTGCTGCTGTACCCGTACGACCGGCAGCTGCTGGCACAGCTCCAGGAAGCGAGTACCGGCCTGGACGGCCTGGCAGGCCGGATCAGCACGATCGGGCGCTTCGAGAGCTCGTCGCTGGCCGCTGCCGTGATGCTCTTTCTGCTCGGCCTGCTCGGCAAGCGCGACCGACTCAAGCGCGCCGCGGTGGCCTGCCTGCTGGCGGGAATCATCGGCGGCCTTGGTGTGACCCTGTTACGGCCGACCTTCGGGCGTGCCCGGCCCGGCGCCACCGTTGCCCCCGGCTTCTACTGGTTCGAGCCCGAGGAGCAGATGCACAGCATGCCTTCGGGGCATGTGATGTCCAACGCTGCCTCCGTTGCCGCCGTGGCGACGGTACTTCCCGTACTGGCGCCCGTTGCGGCGCTCTACGCCGCCGGTATCACCTGGTCGCGATTGCAGCTGAACCGCCACCACCCGACCGACGTGATCTGGGGCCTCGTGCTCGGTGGCTCGGTGGGCATCGCCGTCGGCGCGCCGCCTCGCGACCGAGGTTCAGCGCCGCGACCCGGAGGGTCCACGGATCTTCCCCACCAATCTCTACCGGAGGCTCCACGATCTGGTCGATCGTGGGTTGATCGCCAAAGCGGGAACTGAGCTCGACGACAAGGGTCGAGCGCCCGAGAACTTCTCGATCACCGATCTCGGACGAGTTCCTGCAGCTCGGGGTGCTGCCGTAGATCTCGGCGCGCGGCCGTACTTGCGTACAGGAGCACTACTCACGATAGAAGATCGCCAGGTCGGTCCAGGTCGAGCGGGCAAAGTTGAAGCCCTGAAGCCGTGCCCGGCGCATGGAGCTGTCGATGAGCGAGCTGGGTACCCCGGCGCGACGAGCCGCCTCCTCGACCGTGCCGGTGGCTAAGGGATCGGTGGCGCCGGGGCGGAAGAGGCGATCGAGGTCGCGCTCGCCGAGGCGGAAGAGGAATACCGCGGGCCCGGGGGCATCCACGTGGACACGACCCGGGCCGGAGCCGTCGAAGTCCCAGAAGGCGTCGGCGTAAAAGACGAGGCTGGGCTCGGCATAGCCGCGGGCGACGTGGGGCGCGTCCTTCGGAACGCCGGCCAGTGCGTCGCGGATCCTTATGGGCGCGCTCGCCGGACGGATCGAGGCGGCAAACACGACGGTGGCCGCGGCGGCAACCAAGATGGTGGCGTAGCTTGGCGCGAGACGGCCGCGCCCGGTGTCGCCGGTGGGGCGGGCGGCACGGGCGAACACCAGTGCGGTGGCCTGCAGGGCGAGCATGGTGCCTGCGAGCGCCACGACCGCGCTCTGCACGCCGGCAAGGGACTCGGGCAGGGTCAGCAGACCCGCGTAGAGCGCGACCCCGGCGAACACGATGCCAAACAGCGCGTGGGCGCCCCAGTACAAGCGTCTCGACCAGGTCGGGAATAGCCGTGAATCGGCGCCAGAGCGGAAGACCAGCAGCAGCACTGCAGGGAAGGCCGGCAGCGTGTAGTGGGGCAACTGGGTGGAATAGAAGGAGAAGATCAGGAACGGGCCCGCGATCCAGGCAAGCAGGAACTTGTTCTTGTCGTCGCGCCAGTTGTTGCGTAGCTCGGCCACCAGCTGCCCCAAGTTGGCCGACCAGGGGAAAAGGCTCAGGAAGATGGTCACGAAGTAATAGAAGGGCACGATCGGGCGGTCGTTGAAGGCCGCGATCCCGCGTCGCACGACGTGCTCGCCGATGCCGACGTCCCAAAACGCGCCCTGCGTGCGCAGCAGCGTCGGGATACCCCAGGCGCCGACCAGCGCCAGCGCCAGCGGCAGGCCGACGGGGATCTGCAGCCGCCGCCAGGGCAGGCCACGGCGCCCGACAAGTAGCCGCGTGAGCCCCGCGGTGATCGCCGGAACGGCCACGGCAATCGGTCCCTTGGCGAGAAAGCCGCCGGCAAGGGCCAGCCAAAACGCCCAGAACCATAGGCCGTAGCGACCGGACTCCCCACCGAACAGAAGCTCCCAGAGCGCCATGTGAGCGATTAGGACTGCCAGCACCATCGGCATGTCGGCGAGCGCCAGCCGGCCGTGCACGAAGACCTGCAAGCAGGTCGCCCAGGCAAACGCCGCGCCGAACCCCACCGCAAGCGTGAACAGCCGCCGTCCGAACACGAACAGCAAGAGCGTCACGAGCGTCGAAGTGACGATGGCGTGGAGTCGGGCGCCGAGCTCGTTGATCCCGAACACCGCGTAGCCGACAGCCATCATCCAGTAGGTCAGCGGCGGCTTGTCGAAGCGGTAGCCGTCGTTGAACCAGGGGACTACCCAGTCGCCGCGTTGCATCATCTCGACCGTGGCGCGTGAGAAGCGCGGTTCGTCCCGGTCGAGCAGCGGCAGGTAGGAGGTCCCGGCGATCAGGATCACCAGGGAGATCGCGATCAGCACTAGGCCGGCACGGGTGGTGGAGATGGGCACGGTCTCGGCGTCCCCTCACAGGCGGCTGAGACGAGAAAAGCTCGGAGCCCCCGCCGTGGCGCGGGAGCCCCGAGCTTAGTCCTCTCCAGCCCGGGGCGCAGCTACTGGCCGGCGCCGCGCAAATAGCACTACCCCTTCGAGCGTGTCAACCAGGCTACTTGCTGCCGGCGAGCGCGGCCTCCGCTTCGGCGACAGTGAGGATCGTCGGCACCACGGCATCGGGGACTACCGAGATGCTGTCGATACCTTCTTCGACGAGGAGCCGAGTGATCTCAGGAAAGTCGGACGGCGCCTGGCCACAGATTCCCACCTTGATCTGCTGGCCTTCGGCGCGCAGCTCGCGCACGGTGCGCAGCGCCATGCGGAGCATCTCCTGCACCGCCGGGTCGCGCTCGTCGCCGATGGCGCTAACCTGGCCGCCGCCGTCGCGATCCAGGCCCAGGGTCAGCTGGGTCAGGTCGTTGCTTCCGATGCTGAGCCCGTCGACGTATTGGGCGAACTCTCGCAGCAGGATCACGTTGGAGGGGATCTCGACCATCATGTACAGCTCGAGCCCGTTGGCGCCGCGCTCCAGCCCGGCGTCGGCCAAGGCGCCGATCGCGGTTTCCATCTCCGGCACGGTGCGAACGAAGGGCACCATCACCTTGATGTTGGTGAGCCCCATCTTGTCGCGCACGTGGCGCAGAGCACGGCATTCGAGCCGGAACGCCTCACCGTATGCCGTGTCCGAGTAGCGGCTGGCGCCGCGCCAGCCGAGCATCGGGTTCTCCTCGATCGGCTCGAAGTGGCGCCCACCGAGCAAGCCCCGGTACTCGTTGGACTTGAAGTCGGTGAGCCGGACGATCACGTCGTGCGGGTAGAACGCCGAGCCGATCATGGCGACGCCGTCGGCCAGTCGTTCGGAGTAGTAGTCGGGACCACTGTCGTAGCCGTGCGTCATCTCCTCAACCTGGGCGCGCTCGTCTTTGTCCAGCATCGCCGGCTCCAGGAGCGAGCGCGGATGGATGCCGATCTGGCTGGCAATGATGAACTCGAGCCGCGCTAGGCCGACGCCCTTGTTGGGCAACCGCGAATGTTGGATCGCCTGCGACGGGTTGCCGACAATCATCATCACTTCGGTCGACGTCGTGGGGATTCCCTCGAGGTCGACGACCTCGCGCTCGAAGTCGAGCCGGCCGGCGTAGACGAATCCTTGCTCCTCAACGCAGCTCACGGTGATCTCGGCGTCGTCGGATATCGCGCTGGTGGCCTCTCCGGCGCCGACGACACACGGGACGCCGAGCTCCCGAGCCACGATGGCCGCGTGTGAGGTACGGCCGCCGGTATCGGTGACGATGGCCGCGGCGCGCTTCATTGCTGGCTCCCAATCGGGGTCCGTGCGCTCCGTGACCAGCACCTCGCCTTCGTGGAAAGCGTCGATACCGTGGATGTCATGGATCACCCGCGCCGTCGCCGCGACCACCTTGTTGCCGACGGCCTGGCCCGTGGCCAGCACCTCCGAGGTCTCCTCTAGCCGGTAGCGCTCTAGGCGAGTGATCGTCGCATCCCGGTGCACGGTGACGGGGCGAGCCTGCACCAGGTAGAGTCGACCGGTGAGCCCGTCCTTGGCCCACTCGATATCGAGGGGCAGACCGTAGGCCTTCTCCAGGATGCAGGCGGCACGCGACAACGCCAGGATCTCGTCGCGCCCGATCGAGAATTCGGCCTGCTCGGCTGGCGTGGTCTCGATCAACTCGGTGGTCGCGGTCCCGCCCCAGGCGTAGACCATCTTGATCTCCTTGGCGCCGAGCTCGTGCGAGATGATCGGATCGAAGTCTTGGCCACGCTCCAGGGTGGGCTTGAAGATGAGGATCTCGTCGGGCCGCACCTGCCCCTGAACGATTGGCTCGCCCAGGCCCCAGCTCGCGTTCAGCAGGATGAAGTCGCGCGCGCCGCTCTCGGGATCCATGGTGAAGAGCACACCCGAGCAGGCCCGATCGCTTCGTGCCATGCGCTGCACCGTGACCGCGAAATCGAAGGTGTCGGGCGGCAACCCGCAGCGCTGGCGGTAGTCGACGCCACGGCTGGTGAAGAAGGAGGCAAAACAGTCGCGGCAGGCCTGTAGCACGTTGCGGCGGCCGCGGACGCCGAGGAAGGACTCGTACTGGCCGGCGAAGGAGGCCTCCTCACTGTCCTCGGAGACGGCGGAGGAGCGCACCGCGACATCAACGTTTTCCATGCCCGAGTCGCGCTCGAGCCGGCTGTAGGCCTCGAAGATGGCCTCCGTGACGTCGTCGGGAAAGTCCAGGTCGGCGATCAGGTCACGACATTTCGAGGCGCCGCGAAAGAGGCTCTCGAAGTTGTCGTAGTCGATCTCGGTCAGCAGCTGGGTGATCTCGCGCCGGATCCCCGGTGCGGCGATCAACACCTGCTGGATCGCCTCGGCGGTTACCGCGAATCCGGGCGGCACGGTGACCTCGGTGCCTCGCAGGTGGCGGGTCATCTCGCCGAGCGAGGCGCTCTTGCCGCCGACGCGAGCCACGTCGCTCCGTCCCAGATCCTCGAACCAAAGCACGTAGTCGGGGGAAGCCATGAATCGCGCTCCTATTGCGCCGCGAGACGGACGATCGGGAAGTGGGTAGCGCCCTCGAGCACCTCGTCGAGCACGTTCCAGTTGGCGAGGCCATCGTCGGATCGGGGCTCGAGCAGGTAGAAGGCCAGGCGTCCGAGGGGCTCCTCGCCGTCCGCCGCGCGGATCGCCTCGGTTACGGCGGGTAGCCAATCGCCGCGGAGCAGGATGTCGATCGCCGGGTGGGTGTTCGGATTCAGCGGCGGCGAGTAGGTCAGATGGTAGGCGTGCCGGGTGCCGTTGGTGGTGTGCAGATCGACTCCGACGTGTGGGTCATAGGCGTTCAAAAGCCCCACCAGGGAGCGCGCCTCGGGCGACTCCACCTTCATGTGATCACGGTTCAGGTCGAGCCCTTGGGCGTTGGGCCGCTGTCCCATCCCCCCGAGCGGGCCGTTCTGACCCGGACGATTGGTCAGGCTGATGCGCTCGGAGCGCGATGCTACCTGCTCCAGAAAGGCAATGACGTCGTCGTAGCGCGAGGTTTCCGTGTAGTTGCTGCGCTCGGCCCGGGTCCACGGGCCCTCGCCGGCACCCGAGTCGAGGGACTGGCAGGCCGCCGCCGCTACCAGAGTCGCGAGGGCCAGGACGGTTACCACGAGTTGCGCACGCTGCCTCATCCTGCTCTCCGATGCGACGAGTAGTCTCGATCGGTACCTTATGACGAGGGCGCCTCCTCGGCCAGACAGACCCGAGCCCGAAACCCGAGGCAGGCGCCGCCGTATCAGAGAGCGAGGACGGACCCGCAGTGATTCCTGGATCTCGAATGGTCGCGGCGCTTCGCCAAGACCTCACTCGTGACCATGTGGATCCTGCCCCAGGAGCACCGAATCGTCCGCCATCGCTATGACAACGTCGGGCTCGAGTTCCTGCCGTTCCGGTGGCTGGTACAGGTCGACGACGCCGGTGCCGAGCTGATCATGTCGAAGCCTTTCGAGGATCAGGACATCTGGCAGCCGCGCGAGATCCTCGCCAGCGGCAAGGTCTCGGTGGCTACCGGGAGCTACGACTTCCGCTATTCGCTCGCCTACCACGACTATCAGGAGACCGAGGTCGGGGCCAAGGTGCGCTTCCGACTGCCGGGTGGGCTGGAGCGGCGACAATGAGGTCGGCGCGGCATCTGGCCGCCGCGTTGCTGGCAGTCGGGCTGCTGTTGACGCCGGCCGTGGCCCGGCTGCGCGACAGCGGACGTTTCCATACGGCGGAGCTCGTCCGCCGCTACCGGTCGCTGACGCGTCGTGACCGGATCGCGCTGATCATTACCGTGCACGAGCGTGTCGGCATCGGCCGCAAGCTCCTGCTGCTGCCTGAGATCCACTACAACGAGGACGAGAAGTTCAGTATCGGTGGGCGGGTCAACGCCAACGATGTGTTCGGCGCCGGCGAGTTCATCTCGGTGCCGGTGCTGTTCGGCGGGCTTGACCGGGTTGCACTCGAGGTCCGCAAGGACTGGGACAGTGGCTGGAGCGTGGGCGGTGAGTTCGGCGCCCGCCGCGTCCGGAACCCACACTTCAAGGTCGACGACGAGCGGGTCCGCGGCGCCGCGTTCGTGCAGTTCCGGGTGGCAGACCCGCTTTGGCTGCTGCTCCAGGGCACCTGGGACGACGTGACCTTCGGCGAGCTGAGCCAGCGCCTGTCCGTCTACGGCGTCTCGTTTCGCTTCGACACGCGGCTGGATCCGGCCTTTGCCTACGATTCCATTCTGCTCACCGGCTCGTGGGAGGTGCTGCGGCCGCAGGGCGATGCCACGGTGAATCGCTTCCGCCTCGAGCTCGCCGGCCACAAGACCCTCATCGGCCAGGCGGTGCTGGCCGTCCGCGGCTACGCGAGCTTCGCCGACCGGCCGCTGCCCGAGTACGAGCGCGCAGTCATCGGCGGCATGGTCTCGCTGCGCGGCTACCGCGCGGGGAGCTTCAGCGGCGACAACAGCGTCCTGGGCACGGTGGAGCTGCGGTTGCCGATCACTGCGGTTCGCAGCGTCGGCCGCGTGGGGCTCACGGCGTTCTGGGATGTCGGGACGGCGCACGACGACGGCACGAGGCTCGATGGCGCTGTCTTCCATCACGGCGTCGGTGGCGGGGTGTTTCTCGTGGCGCCGATCGTGCGGCTCAACGTCGATGTTGGCACCGACCTGAAGGGCAGCACTCGCCTCCACTTCGTCCTCGGCTTCCGTTTCTGACGCGAGCCGCGGCCGTGATCGTGGTCGCCGCCTCGCAGCAACCAGAGGGCGAGGGCTCAGACGCCCAGATGCCCGGCCAAAGTCTCGATCCCGCGGTGGGTGACCTCGGGAGGCGCCGCCGTGTAGCAGACGCGGATGTGCGTCGGGTAGGGCCCGAAGCTGGGCCCTGGAGCCACCAGTAGCCCGTCTTGGAGGCACTTCTCGAGAAAGCCCATGAGGCCGCCCTCGTCCAACCGCCCTGCGACATCGATCCACAGGAACTGGCTGCCCTGCGGCCGTGCGACGCCGAGCCGATCGGCGCTCGCATCCCCGATTCGCATGTAATCCGGACGCACCGCGCTCACCCAGTCGTCGCCGCGGCCGTCGAGGGCGCGGACCGCGGCCAGCTGCGACGCCGTCGGCGTGCTGTAGAAGGTGTGGGTGCTGACCTTGCGCAGCTCGCCCATCACCTCGGCGGGCCCGACGACGTAGCCGCAGCGGTTGCCAGCCATGCCGTACGCCTTGGAGAAGGAGTGCACCGAGAAGGTCCGGTCAGGCGCTAGCGAACGGCAGTAGACGTGTTCGCCACGGTAGACGTAGTCCTCGTAGACCTCGTCGGATACGATCCAGAGCCCTCGCCGGTCGGCCCACTCGACGATGGCCTCGATCCAATGGTGCGGGATCACCTGGCCGGTCGGGTTGTTCGGTGTGCTGACATAGATCGCCGTGCTTCGCTCGGTCCGGCGCTCGCGGAGCGCTTGCACCGCGGTCTCGGGCGAGTGCACCGGTCCCAGGAACGGTACCGCCACCGGTACCCCGTGGAAGGAATGTACGATGCCGGCGATCAGCGGCCAGTAGGGGGCCAGCAGCAGGATCTCGTCTCCCGGGTCGGTGACGGCGCCGATCGTGGCTCCCAGCGCTCCGGTGGCACCGGCCGCAACCAGCACATTGTCGGGGGTCGTCGCCACGCCGGTCGTGGCCCGCTGGCGCTCCACGACCGCCTCGATCAGCAGCGGGTGGCCGTGCGGCGGGGCGTAGCGGTGCATGCCGGGGTTCTCGGCGACCGTCAGATCCTCCATGCGGCAGCCGCGGGCCGGCTCCAGCCAGGTGTCCCCCACGTGCAGCGGATAGATCTCGCCGTCCATCTCCTTGAGACGGTGCGCCAGCTTCGAGAACAGCGAGCCCTGCATGCTGGAGACGGAGCGGGATACGTCGGGAAAACGAGGCACCGCTTAACAGTATTACGATCCAAGTCATGGCATCGGACGCGCGCGGCCACTTCTACGGCAGCCCCTGGCTGGATCGCTCCGCCCACCTGCGGCGCGACACCACCTGGATCGACAAGCGGTTGGAGAGCCCTGACACCTTCCTGCTGCCGAGCTGGAACGGCCGCAGCCTGATGCAACTCCAAGAGGCGCCGAGCGCTGTGTTCCTGAGATGTCATGAGGTCCCGGGCGACGCCCTGGCTGACTCGCTCCCGGTGCTGCTTGGCCGCGATCGGAGCGATGCGGCCTGGTTCGCGCTGCTGTTCGACGGGGAGCAGGGGCCGGTCGAGCTGGGACCGCGGGAGGCGCGCTTCGCCAGCCTCAAGCGCACGGGCCCGCTGCTGGCGCGCTCCGACGCCGGCGTGCTCGCCTTCACACGGGCCATGTCGAACTGGCACTCCACCCACCGCTACTGCGGGACTTGTGGTGCGCCTACAGAGCCGCTGGAGGCTGGATGGCTGAGGCGGTGCACCCTCGAGACCTGCGGTCGGCAGCACTTCCCGCGTACCGATCCGGCCGTGATCATGCGGGTAACCCACGGCGACCGGATCATCCTGCTCGGTCGACAGGCCGCGTGGCCGGAGCGCTGGTACTCCGTGCTGGCCGGCTTCGTGGAGCCGGGCGAGAGCCTCGAGGATGCGGTGTGCCGTGAGGTGCTCGAGGAGGTGGGGCTCGTCGTGTCGAACGTTCGCTACGACGGCTCACAGCCCTGGCCCTTCCCGCAGTCGCTGATGCTGGGCTTCAGCGCCGAGGCTGATACCGACAAGATCGTCTGCGACAGCGAGGAGCTCGAGGACGCCCGCTGGTTCAGCCGAGAGGAGATCGAAGCCGGCCACGAGTCGGGCCAGCTGCGGCTCTCGCCCAAGGTGTCGATCTCACGCCACCTGATCGATCAATGGCTGGGCTCCCAGGAGTGAGCGGGTGGATCGGTCGGGCGCCCAGGCGGCGCGGGATCAATCGCCGCGCAGCGCCTCCATGGGATCGACACGTGTGGCACGTAGAGCCGGCAGCCTGCAGGCGAAGAGGCCTACGAGTGCCAGAACGCCGGCGGTGATTGCGAACGTTGCTGGGTCGCTCGGCGTTACGCCGTACAGCAGGCTGGCGACGGTCGACCCGAGCGCCAGGGCCCCGAGAAGGAAGGCCGAGCACCGCGCCGAAATTCGGTAGTAGCGCCGAGGCGGGCGCTTCTCCAGCTGCGCGATGACGGGGTCCTCCCAGCTGGAGTCGACCAGTGCGTCGCGCCACCGCCAGCGGTGACGCGGGGCGTGGCTGGAGGTCCTTATGCGGTGGGGTCGTGAGTCTTACCAGTCAAGTACTAGTCAATTACTAGTCATCAAGTAGTAATACTATCGACGGCTCCATGAACCGGAACCCCACTGGTTAGCCGGGTCAGTGCGAACCGTCGGAAATCCCGCCTAGTCGGTGTCGCGCAGCCTGAGCACGATCGTGCCGTCGCCGGTTCGAGCCTTGAGCAGCGGGCCGCCACCGTTCAGGTCGCCCTTGGCGTTGCGGCGATCCAGGGTGCCGCTGAAGCTCACGCGCGTGTTCAGGTCGATGCGGCCGTGCAGGTCGAGCTCGGCGCGCAGCGACTCCGGAGCTTCGATCGTGATGTTGCCGTCGCCAGTACGCAGGTCGCTGGCTCCGAGCTTCTCGATACGGACGTGGATGTCACCGTCGTTGGTCTGCGCCGACAGAGCGCCGGCCACGGAGTCGAGGGCGATATCGCCGTCGCTCGTGAGGGTCTCGATCTGGTCGGCGGCAATTCGCGAGCTCGAGATGTCACCGTCGGAGGTGCGAATCGCCACGCGGGAGGCGGTGAGATCGCCCACGCTGATGTCGCCGTCGGACGTACGGATCTCGACGCCATCCACGGCCTCGATGCTGCGCACGACGATATCGCCGTCGGTGGTTCGAATGTAGATGTCGCCGACCAGCGTCTCGGCGCCAATGTCACCGTCGGAGGTTTGCAGGCGAATCACGCCCTCCTGCGACTGTACGCTCACGTCACCGTCGTCCGTCTTCAGGTCGACGTCGTATTGCCGCGGCAAGGCGATCTCGACGGAGATGTTGAACGAGCCCCAGCCACGCCAATCCCACCAGCTACCGCGAATACGCTCCGCCGTCAGCTCCACCCGATCATCGTTGCCGTTGGCGTTGAAGCCCATCCGCTCGAAGCGGTCGCGGGCCCGGTCCATGTCGCGCGCCTTGAGCCAGACCTCGATCTCTACCTGGTCGTTGGAGCCGGTGCGCAGGGTGACATCGGCGTCGGGCACGTCGACGACGAGCGTCCCGCCCGCGTGGGTGTCGAACTGGGCGCTCATTACCTGCTCACGCTCGTACCCCGACTGGCCGGTGCCCGCCGAGGCGACCGCCGCGGGGGCAACGAGAAGGACGAGGGCGAGGGCGAATCCGATCTGGCGCTTGGGCACGGGAACCTCCGCTGGTCGATGTTTGGGCACTCAAGTCTTGGATGCCGCGGGCCCCCGCCGGGTTGCAAGAGCATCGCGGGCGAGCCCAGGACGCTGGTAACCTGTCGATCATGCTACGTACAGGTCGGGTCGCGGGTTTCTGTTTTGCTCTGGCGCTGGGTGCGGCAACGACGCCGGCTCTGCCAGCGCCACAGGCGGCGCGTGACGACAAGATCAACGGCATGACGCTGTCGACGCCGCGTGGCAGCGCCGAGTGGGGCAGGGACCACATCGTGCCTACCATCGCGGAGCTGCGGACGTTGGGCGTGAACTGGATCGCCATTCACCCCTACGCCAGCATCGACCTCGCCGGCAATGTGCGCTGGCGACGCCGGGAGGGCGATGGCGAGGAGGCCCCAACGTGGCTGCGGCGTCCGATCGAGGAGGCCCACCGCCAGGGCATCAAGATCCTGGTGAAGCCCCACCTGGCCCCCTGGCGCAGCTACTCGTGGCGGGGCGAGATCGAGTACGAGTCCGCCGCGGAGTGGGAGCGCTTCTTCCGCACCTACACGGAGTGGATCACGGAGCTGGCTCGCTACAGCGAGGGTACCGACGCCTTCGCCGTCGGTACCGAGCTGGACCGTACCATCGAGGACGAGAGCGCCTGGCGCGCCATCATCGAGGCCGTGCGTGCCGAGTACGACGGACCCATCACCTACGCAGCCAACTGGACCGACTACGAGCGCGTGCCCTTCTGGGCCGCTCTCGATGCCATCGGCATTCAGGCCTACTTCCCACTGATGCCACGCGACGCGGTGCGGCAGGGCGAGCTGCCGTCGCGCCGAACACTGGAAACCGGCTGGGCCGAGATCATGGCTCGTATGCGCGCGTTCGGCGCCCGCCACGACAAGATCGTGGTCTTCACCGAGCTCGGCTACAACAACTCCTGGCAAGCGGCCACGGAACCCTGGGACTACAGCACCCGCGGCACCGCGGACGCCGAGGCCTTGCAGCGCCTCTGCATGGAGGTCGCACTCGAGGCGATCGGCAACGAATCAGCGGTCGTCGGGGCCTTCCTCTGGAAGTGGTTCCCCGGAGATCGCGTACCGCGCGATTTCGCCATGTCGAGCCCGGCGATGCGCGAGGTGATCGCCTCCCAGTGGGCTGAGCCTCGACCCCGCTGATCAGGCGCGCCCCGGGACGGCTCCGAGCCTACTGCCGTCCGAGACGGATCAGGCGGCCTTCCACCGGCGGCGGCACCGGACCCGGTTGTCGGCGCAGCCAGTCGATGACCAGGTCACCGAGCGCACGTTCATCGTGGGCCAGCCACGGGACCCCCACAAAGGTCGAGTACAGGTCGCCCCCCTCGGCCATGAAGTTGATCACCGAGGTGCGATAGATGCGCTCTGGATCGACCGGCTCGCCCTGGATTCGCAGCGATACCAGCCTCTCTCCGAGTGGCCGGGCCAGATCGTACTCGGCGCGCAGACCCGACACCTGCACCATGCCGCGCTCGAGTGTGAACCCCTGCTCGAGCACCTCGGCGACCTGGGCGCCGGTGAGATCGAGCGTGACCACCGAGTTCAGGAACGGCAGCGCGTCGCGCACGTCGCCGATCGTCACCGCGTTCGCTGGCAGGTCGGCGCGCAGGCCCCCGGCGTTGGTAAAGGCGATCTCCCCGCCGCCCGCCTCGCGGATCAAGTCAGCCACGAGGTCCCCGAGCGAGGATTCGCGGTTGTACTTGCGGATCAACCGATTCTGCAGATGCCCGACCACGGTGCCGATCTCGGCATCGAATCGCTCCTTGTAAGCGTCCATCTTGCGGGTCATCACCGGATCGGGCGGGTGCTCGGCGCTGTACGGAATCACCAGTCCGCCCTCGTGCTCGAGGATCTCGCCAGTCGCGGTGTCGACCCGGAGCCGGATGATATCGAGTCGGGTGCCGTGCCCGAAGGTCTGCATGATGATCGTGCCGGTCTCGGGATTCACATAGGGCGGGTCGATGCCGCGGTGGGCGTGGCCGCCCAGGTACAGATCGATGCCCGGGACCTTGCTCGTGATCTCGATGTCCTCGTCGAAGTCGCGCCACACCTCGAGATCGGCCTCCTGGTCCGACTGCATGGGACCGGTGTTGCCCGCGTGGGCCAGGACCACGATCAGATCCACCAGCGGCTCGAGCTCCTCGATCGAGGCGCGCACCAAGGGAGCCGGGTCGCGGAACTCCAGCCCCTGCACCAGCGAGGGCAGCACGACGCTCATCGCGTCCTGGCCAATGATGCCGATCACCCCGAGACGAAGGCCGTCCTTCTCGATGATCGCGTGCGGTTGCGTGAACAGCCGTCCCGAGTCGCGATAAAACGTGTTAGCCGACAGCACTGGGAAGGGCATCCGATACATCTGCCTGCGGAAGTTGACCATCCCGTAGTCGAACTCGTGGTTACCCACGCCCAGGGCGTCGTAGCCCATGGTGATCATCATCTCCATGAGCACCTCGCCATAGGTGAGGCGCGACAGCAGGCCGGTGAACATGTCGCCGGAGTCGAACAGGAACACGGGGTTGCCCTGCCCTTGCTCGCGCTCACGGATGCCGTCGATCATCGTCTTGAGGTGCGCCGCCCCGCCCAGCTTGGGGGTGCCCTCCATCCAGAACGCCTCGATCGGGTCGATGGCGCTGTGGAAGTCGTTGGTGTGGACGATCACCAACTCGCGCACCTGCGCCGAGGCCACGGCTGGCAGCAGCACGATGGTCGCCAGCAGGGTGACCAGGACGACGCAGCGGTGGCTGCGCGAACAATAGCGGCATTGGGTCATCGGGGGATGTCTCCTGGATGCAAACAACGGCTCGCGGTGGGGCGATTCTATCGGTGGGTCGACTCATCCCGCGACCTAGCGGGGCGCCCCATTGCCGCCGACGGGCCGGCGCCTACGTATCGATTGGCGCTACCATATGCTAGCATTGCTATCGGTTGCTAGCATACACCGGAGAGGAGGTCGCCGTGGCAAGTCTGAGCGTGCGCAAGCTCGACGACGAGGTCTATGAGCGCTTGAGAATCCGCGCCGCAGAGCATGGGGTCTCGATGGAAGAGGAGGTCCGCCAGATCATCAGACGCTTCGTGGGCGCCCCGGAGCGTCTGGGCAAGCTGGCACTCGAGTGCTTCGGACCCTCGTATGGCGTCGAGCTGGAGCTTCCCGCACGCCCGCCCCACGAGCCAGTCGACTTGGACCAATGATGCTGCTCGACACCGATGTCGTATCGGCGGTCATGGCCCCGGTGCCGGTAAGCTCGGTCTTGCAGTGGCTGGATCGCCAAGAGACGGCGAGTCTCTTCATCTCGACGATCACGATCGCCGAGATCGGGTATGGAATCCGTGTTCTGCCCCAAGGGCGCCGCCGAGAGCTGCTCGGTGAGCGTTTCGCGGAATTCGTCGCCAGGGGATTCGAGCATCGTGTGCTCGCTTTCGACACCGCCGCAGCCTACGAGTACGCCGAGATCATGGGACGACGCAAGGAGCTCGGCCGACCGATGAGCATCCCGGACGGGCAGATCGCTGCGATCGGTCGGACGCATCGATTCGCCGTTGCCACACGCAACGTCCGGGACTTCGAGGAGTGCGAGCTCGAGATCCGCAACCCCTTCGACGCGGTCTAGATGGATGACATGTGGTCATGCATACCAGCTGATGTTCCAGCCGCTCACTAGTCCTCGCGTAGCGCCTCGATCGGGTCGATCCGCGTGGCGCGCCGGGCGGGCACGAAGCTTGCTCCCATGGCGACCGCCTCCAGCAGTGAGGCGACCAGGACGAAGGTCAGCGGATCGGCCGCTCCGACGCCGTACAGCAGGCTCGCCATCAGGCGGGTGAGGCCGAAGGCCGCCACGAGCCCTACGCCCACCCCGGCCGCAACGACCAGCGCCGTGTGCCGCATGATCATGCGGAGCACATCGCCGCCCCGCGCCCCCAGCGCCATGCGGACACCGATCTCGCGCGTCTGCTGCGACACCCAGTACGAGATGACGCCGTAGATGCCGATTGCCGCCAGGGCAACCGCGACCCCGGCGAACAGGGCCAGCAGCGTCAGGTTGAAGCGGCGCGCAGCAGTCGAGCGGCCGATGAGGTTCGACATGGCGCCGAGCTCGGCCACCGGTATGTTCGGGTCCAGCTCCCACACCGCGGCGCGAGCTGCGGCGGCAACACTCGTCGGCTCACCGTCCGTGCGGACGGTCATGTAGAGCGTCCCCAGCCGAGCTTGGCCGTAGACACCGAAAACCTCCGGCTCGGGCTCGGTTTCGAGGCGTCGCTGGCGTGTGCTGCCGACCACGCCGCCGATTCGCCGCCACGGAAGCTCTGGGTTCGGGTCGTCCGCGGGGACGTAGGAGTCTGAGATTGTGTAGAAGCCGTACAGGAAGCGCTGCCCCACCGGGTCCTCGTCAGGGAACCACGTGCGTGCGAGCGCCTCGTTGACCACCACGACCCGCTCGCCGTCCGTGTCGTCGTCCACGGTGAAGGTACGCCCGCCACGAACCGGCACGCCCATGGTCTCGAAATAGCCGGCGGTGACGACGTTCATCTTCACCTCCGTCAGCTGATCCCGGCTCACCGGGGGGCGCCCCTCGATGGTGAAGAATCCCGAGGAATAGCTTCCGGACATCGGCAGGTTACGCACGCCGGCGGCCGCCTGCACGCCCGGCAGCGCTTGCAGTCGCTCCAGAAGAGGGGCAAAGAAGCCGATGGCATCGTCGCCGCTCTGGTAGTTGGGGCCGGACAGCGACACACGGAACACGAGCAGGTTCTCGGCCTCGAAGCCCGGCGTCGTCTGTACCAGCGTTGCGTAGCTGCGGATCAGCAGGCCGGCACCGATCAGCAATACCAGGGCGAGCGCCAGCTCGGCGGCAACCAGGCTCTGGCGGAAGCGGCGCGTGCGTACTCCGCCCGCCTCGCCGGTGCCCCGGTCTTTGAGCGATCCGGCGAGAGCGACGTGCGAGCCATGCAGCGCCGGGAGCACACCGAACAGGAGGCCGGTCAAGAGCGAGGCCGCCAGGGTGAACAGCAACACCATCGGGTGCAGGCCGATCTCGGCGAGGCGCGGCAGCTCGGGCTCGAGCCGTTGCAGCAATCCGAGGCCGGCGCCGGCCAGACCGAGGCCACACAGACCGCCGATCAAAGCTAGCAACACGCTCTCGACCAGGAGCTGATGGAACAGGTGCCCGCGGGTGGCGCCGATCGCCGAGCGGATGGCGATCTCGCGCTCGCGCGACGAGGCGCGTGCCACCATCAGGTTGGCGACGTTGGCGCAGGCGATCAGCAGCACCAGGCCGACGGCGCCCAGCAGCACGAGCAGCGCGGGTCGCACGTCGCCCACCACTTCCTCGTGCACCGACACAACGGTGACTCCGTAGCCCGTGTTGGAGGCGTATTCTTCTTCCAGGCGCACTCCGACCCGATCCATGTCGGCGCGTGCCTGCTCCAGAGTGATCCCCTCGGACAACCGCCCGACGACCTGAAGCCAGAACCACCCGCGCGACGTTTCCCGTACGCCGGGATCGAACAAGCGCCAGAGCTGCACGTTCTCGCGCATGTACTGGAAGCCGGCCGGCATGACTCCGACGATCGTGTGCGGGTGGCCGTTGACCACCAGGCTGCTGCCGAGCACGCTCAGCTCGGAGCCGTAGCGCTGCTGCCAGAAGCCGTGGCTGACCACGATGAGGCGCTCGTCGGTGTCCCAGTCGGCGATGGAGAAGCCACGCCCCACGAGCGGTGCCACCTGCAAAACGTCGAAGAACGTCGGCGAGACCACCGCCTCGGGAACTCGCTCGGGGTCGGCGTCGCCGGTGATGTTGGCCGACCGGAAGCTGATGCCCGCCATGTCGTCGAAGGTCTCGTTCCAATCGCGCCAGTCGACGAAGTTGGGGAACGAGGTCACGTCTTGATGCCAGCCCTGCATTCGGTTGTCGAGCCAGAGCGTCATGAGCTCGTCGGGCTCGGGATAGGGCAGCGGGTTGAGCAGGACTCCGTAAACGACGCTGAAGATGGCTGAGTTGGCCCCGATGCCCAGGGCGATCGCCGCCAGCGCGGACCAGCGCCACGGTGGGTTGACGGAGCCAGGAGCGGATGGCGAAGCGGATCGAGTGAAGTGTGGTTTCCATGATGAGTACGGGGGAGAGGGAGTCGATGCGGCGGCGGGCGGGGCGCTGATCGCGCCGGATGGCCCGGATCGAACGGAGGGCGTTGCGCCAGTACCAGCGGCCAGCGGCAGCCGTGCCACGAAGCGCGACGATCTGCGGGTATTCCTCCTCGATGTCGCCCAGCACGTGCTCGGCGGCGGTTCCCCGCGCCAGGAGGCTGAACAGCAATCGGGGCAGCCGGGGGGAACGGAGAATGCGAGGATCGCTCACGGGCTCAGCCTTGGTCTCCGGGTTCCGGGGAGGGGGAGGTATGAGAGGCGAGCCGCGCCAGCATGCCGTCGGCCATCTGGCGCACGTCCAGGAAGGAGCGTTGCAGGGCGTCGGCCCCCGGTGCCAGCAGGGCGTAGTACTTGCGCCGCCGGCCCCCGCGCTGTGGCGTGGTGTCGCCCTCGCGCGACCTCACGAAGCCGCGCCGCTCCAGGCGCCCGAGCGCCGTGTAGACGGCACCCGAGGAGACCTCCCTGCCGGTCCGTGCCTCGATCTGCTGCCGGATGCTGACGCCGTAGGCCTCGTCGCGCAGCCGCAGCAGCGCGAACAGCAGCATCTGCTCGAACTCGCCCAGGTGCTCAGCCACGTCGTCACCTCTCGATAGCTACAGTGTGATCTTTGTATGGCTACAGTGTAGGGATTGCCATCGTAACAAGCAACCCAGCCGGGCTACGACCCTCCGTCCGCCGCCTCGATCCTCCGGGTGCCGAATTCCCCCCGGCCGCGGTGCTATCGTGGCCGATCATGAGCACCGAGGACCTCCAAGCCGACAGCCCGATGCCCCCGACGGCCGTCCCGACGCGTCGCGGCGCGCGCCGGGCCTACGGTCTGCATCCCTGGATCTACGAAAGCGATGTCGCCGAGGTGCGCGATGCCGCGGGCGGCGACATCGTGAGGGTGGAGGGCCCGCGCGGCCGGAGCTTCGGCCATGCCATGTATTCGGACCACTCCAAGATCCGACTCCGGTTGCTCGGCACGGACGGGCCGTGGCCTGACGAGGAGTTCTGGCGTCGTCGCCTGCGCGCCGCGGTGGCCTACCGGGACTCGCTCGGGATCGAGGGCGACGCCTACCGGCTAGTCCATTCCGAGGCCGACCAGTTGCCGTCGATCGTCGTGGACCGGTACGGCGAGTACCTGGTGATCCAGAGCTCCTCGCAAGGCGCCGACAAGCTGCAACCGCTCCTGGTGCGACTGCTCGTCGAGGAGCTCGGCCCTGCGGGGGTGCTCGCGCGCAACGACCTCAAGGTGCGTGCCTTCGAGGGTCTGGAGCAGAGGGTCGACGTGGTTCACGGCGAGATTCCGGAACGGGTCCAGATCCACGATGGCACCGTGCGAATGGAGCTCGACCTTGTCCATGGCCAGAAGACCGGCTTCTTTCTCGACCAGCGCGAGAACCGGGAAGCGGCGGCTCGCTATGCCCACGGCGACCTGCTCGACTGCTTCAGCTATCAGGGTGCCTTTGCCGTGCGGCTCGGGGGGGCGTGCGATTCGATCGTGGCGGTCGAGATCTCACCCGATGCGGCGCCTGCGATCAGGCGCAACGCCGAGCTCAACGGGCTCGATATTCAGGTTCGGAGCACCAACACCTTCGATCATCTACGCGAGCTGGAGTCCGCCGGTGCTCGATTCGACACCATCGTTCTGGACCCGCCGGCCTTCGCCAAGAACCGCAAGTCCGTCGCCTCCGCCACCGCCGGCTACAAGGAGATCAACCTGCGCGCCATGAAGCTGCTGCGTCCCGGCGGCCATCTGGTCACTTGCAGCTGCTCGTACCACGTCGACCAGGCGATGTTCGTTGAGATCCTTACCGCGGCGGCACACGACGTCGGCGCGGGAATGACGCTGGTGGAGAGGCGCGGGCAGAGTCGCGACCATCCGGTCCGGGTCGGGCTTCCAGAAGGCAACTACCTGAAGTGCCTGATCCTGCGCCGCGTGATGTAATGTCACAGCGCGACCCGCGGCTTCGCTGCGGCCTGGCGGGCGTTGAACGCGCCACTGTCAGCGTGCGGTGGCCGAGCGGCGCCCTAGATCGCCTGGGAGACGTCGAAGCAGGCGCCTTCGTCGTCGCGACGGAAGGCCGCGGGATCACGGCGCGGTCGGGGAGGGTCCAATGAGGCTGCCGAAAGGAAAGCGGCTGGTGCCCACGTTTGTCATGTCGGCCCTGCTGGCGGCCGCCTCGACCGCGACGGCGACCCAGGACATTCCCGCCCAGAGGGTCGCCGCCGAAGAGGCCATGGACAGGGGGCTGGCGTTCTTGGAGTCGAGCCACCTGGATCGGGCGCTGGCGGTGTTCGAGGAACTGGTGATGCAAGCACCGGAATGGAGCCAAGCTCACTTCTATCACGGCATCGTTCTGCTGCGCTTGAGGCGACTTCAGGATGCGCTCGGGCCCCTCGAGGCGGCGGCCCGGCTCGATCCCCGCTCCGTCGAAGCTTGGTCTCAGCTCGGCGTCGCGCGCCGTCATTCGGGCGACGCCGCCGGGGCCATCAAGGCTCTCGATCAGGCGTTGCGACGCGTCGCAGCCGACGATCGCAGCCGCGCTGCCTCCATCTGGCACGAGCGCGGTGTGGCGTTGACGGTGATGCGGGAGCCGGAGCTTGCCGTAGAGGCCTTCGCCACCGCTGTCAGCATGGCGCCCGAGGAGCGCATCTACTTGCAGGCTCTCGGCGGCGCCAGGCAGCGGGCCGGCGACATCGCTGGGGCGAAAGAGGCGATGTGGCGGGCGATCCAGGTGGCCCCGGAGCACCCACGCGCTCACCGGGCGCTCGGCCTGCTCTTCTACGAGCAAGGCTCGCCTGGCGCCGCCTTGCCTTTTCTTGAGCGCGGAGCCGAGCTCGCTCCCGAGTGGGGCAACGCCTTCTATCGCCTGGGACTGGCGCATCGTGCTCTGGGGCAGCTCGCCGCTGCACAGGTGGCTCTGGAGAGGGCGCTGGAGCTCGACTACGACACCGCGGCAGTTCGCTACCACCTGGCGGCCGTCCTGCGTCAGGTGGGTGAGATCGACGCCGCCGTAGAGCACCTCGAAGTGGCAGTGGGCAGCGATCCGGATTTCGGTGAAGCTGCCGTCGCTCTCGGGCAAGCCCTCCTCGACCGCGGAGACACCGGGCGCGCCGTCGAGGTGCTCGAGCGAGGCACTGAGGCGCTTCCCGAACGAGCCGATGCCTGGGTGGCGCTCGGGCAGGCGCTCCTGCAGCTGGGCGAGAGCGAACGGGCGATCGCCGGTTTCCGGCGGGCGATCGAGGCGGAACCCGCGCACCGAGGAGCGCTCTTTGCCCTGGGCGAGGCGCTGCGCCGAAACGGCGACCTGGAGGCTGCACAGCCCTATCTGGAACGACACGCCGAGCTCAACAGCGCCTACATGCGTCGGAGCGAGGGGCGGGCTCGCGCCCAGGTGCTGCTGGAGCAGGCCAAGGAGGCGTTGGCCCAGAAACGGACAGCCGAGGCAGGTGCCGCCTTGCAGGCCGCCTTCGGATCGGACCCGACCTCACTCGAGGTCAAGGTACTGCTGGCAGCCCTTCCAATCGACGAGGGTGACCCAGAGGCTGCGATCAGCTCTTTGCGTCAGATCGCCGCAGAGCATCCCGAAGATGGTCTGTCGCGCGCGCATCTGGCGCGAGCCCTGATCGACGCGGGAAGGTCGGCTGAGGGGGTCGAACCGCTGCGAGAGACCCTGCTCATGGAACCGAACAACCTCGTCGTGCGCCTGATGTTGGGCGGTCTGCTGATCAACCTCGAGAAGCCGCGCGAGGCGGTCCTGGTAATAGAAGCGGGTGTGGCCTTCACTCCCGATCAGCCGCAGCTCTATCGCTTCCTGGCTGTCGCCTACGAAGCCGCCGGCGACACCCAGGCAGCCTTCGTTGCTCGGCGCCGTTTCATGGCGCTGGTGGAGCGCTAGCCTGCTCCAGGCCGCGCGGCTCTGGAGTCGGCCTGGCCGCCGAGACGGCGGCCGACACGCGACCCCTCGGCGATGGCCTGCAGTGCGCTGCGCGGCCGAATCGCATCGCCGATGACCTCGACCCCCGGTGCCACGGCGCGGATCGCATCCAGCAGGGCCGTATTGGGGCGCGCACCAGCGGCGATCACGATGGTGTCGATGTCCGTGTAGACCACCGCCTTGCCGTCGCGCTCGGCGCGCACCGTGTGGTCCTCCACGGCAGTGACGGTCGTGTTGCGAAAGACTTCGACGGGCAGATGCTCGAAATCCCGCTCCATGTGCCATTGCGCGTCGGGCGGCATGCCGTGGCCCCAGTGCGGCAACATCTCCAGCACCGTCACCTGATGACCCTGAGTCGCCATCATGTGTGCCACTTCTGCGCCGACGGCGCCGCCGCCGAGCACCACGACTCTGTGGCCAATTGTCGCGCGACCCTGGAAGAAGGTGTCGGCGAGCACGACGTTGCAGCTGCCGAGACCGGGAATCGGTGGGATCAGTGGCTCTGCACCGGCAGCGAAGACGACGATGTCAGGCTCCAGCTCGGACGTCAGCTCGGGCGTCACCTCGGTGTTCAGCCGCATATCGACGCCGTGCTTGTGGCAGCGGCTGACCAGATAGTCGACGCCCACCGCATACTCCTCTTTGTCAGGAGCGAGGGTGCCAAGATAGAGGCGGCCGCCCCAGTACGGTTCCCGCTCGCAGACGATCACCTCGTGACCGCGCTGGGCGGCAACCTGGGCAGCCTCGAGGCCGCCGGGACCGCCGCCGATTACGAGCACGCGCTGTCGGTGGGCGGCGGGTTCCATGTGCAGCTCGAGCTCGAAGCCGGCCTCCGGGTTGAGCAAGCAGGCTGTGGCCCGCTCATCGCGCGACGGGTCGTGACAGCCCTTGTTGCAACCGATGCAGATGCAGATGTCGGCCTGCTGGCCCCGCATCGCCTTGAGCGGAAAATCAGGGTCGGAGATCAGCGAGCGACCCAGCGAGATGACGTCGGCGTCGCCTCGCACCAGGATCTCCTCGGCCAGCTCGGGGGTCGTGATGCGGCCGACGGTGCTGATTGGGATGCTGCACGTGGTCTTCAGGGCGCGCGCCAGGTCGGTGAAACAGCCGCGCGGCAGCGACATGTTGGGAACGGTGAAGTAGTAGGGCGCTACACCGGCGGAGGCTGCGACGAGATCGGCCCCTGCCTCCTCGAGCATGCGTGCGATCTGCGGAGTCTCGTCGGGGGTCAGGCCGTCGTCGACGAACTCGTTACCCGAGATCTTGACGCTCAGCGGAATCTCGGCCCCGACCACACCGCGGACTCGGCGCACGATCTCGGTGATGAAGCGGGCTCGATTCTCGAGGCTGCCTCCGTATTCGTCGGTACGCCCGTTGGCCCGAGGTGAGAGGAACTGCGCTGGCAGATAGCCGTGCGCACCGTGCACCTCGATGCCGTCGAATCCTGCCTCCATAGCCCTACGAGCGCCTTCGGCATACCAATCGATGGCCTGCTCGATGTCGGCGGGGTTCAATTCTCGAGGCACTTCCTGCTTGATCGGGCAAGGAATCGCCGACGGGGCGTACAACGGATGGCCGGTAACCTTGGAGTTGGTCTGCCGGCCGGCATGATGGAGCTGAATCGAGGCCACCGCACCGTGCTGTCGTATCACCGACGCCAGGCGGCTGAGCCCGGGGATCATCTCGTCGCTGTGGATGCCGAGTTGAGCGCCGAAAGTCCCAGAAGCGTGGACGAACGCGGCTCCGACGACGATGTAACCTACCTCCCCTCGCGCCCTGCGCTCGTAGAAGGCTACCTCTCTGTCGATGACCCAGCCCTCGTCGGGCGCCATGTGTGCCGACATCCCGGTCATCAGAATCCGATTCGCAACTTCGCGCCGCCCCACCTGAATGGGGCTGAAGAGGGTCGGGAAGGGCGTTGCTGTTACGAGCCGGTGCTCCCGCCGCCCGGCTCGAACGCCCATAGGGCGAGGCGTTCGAGATCCTTGATCAAGATCCCCAGCGGTGTCGGCACCGGATGGTTCCACGTCGGCTACTCCGCCACGGTATAGCTCCGCAGTTGCTCGTAGCCGCCATCGGCCGACCAGACGCTGAGCTCTGCGCGTTCGTTGAGAACCAAGACACGTTCGCCAGGCCGTGCCTCGGGGTTGTCATGCTCGCCATCTTACGCGAAATCTTACTCGTCGGTAGAATTCATGTCCCCCCGATCCGCCCAGCCAAAACCCACGCGTCCATACCCGATCCACCACGAAGAGCGCGAACAGCAAGCCGACGACCAAGACGGTCCAAGCTGGGGACCTGCGTTCCATGGCGTCTACCGGGGCACCAGGTAAGTGCCGGCGATGCGGTCTTGGATGCCGCGTTCCGGGTTCACGATCGCGTAGATGGCCCCCACTGCCATCCTGATCGCGATGGTTACCGAGAGCCACACGATGGCTGAGGATCGCAATAACTGCTCACCGCCAATAACCGACAAAAAGACCATCTGAGGGACGACGAGTGCCGGACTCCAGGCAACCAGTGTTCTGCCGACACTCCGAAGACGCGAGATCGGTACTCCATCCTGCGTCACCGGGGCAATGCCCGTGATACGCATCGAGATCCCGCCGGGCAAGAAAGGCGAAACGACCAGGGCGACGGACGCGGGGAATAGAAAAGCTGACAACGCGGGTAATAGAAAAAAAGCTGACAACAGGGAAGTGAAACGGGGATCCTGCTGGAATAGCGTCGCCATCCATATCCCGATGACTATTTGGAACAGGGGCGAAATCCCAGCACACCCCAGGGCGAAGCCGCGCTTGAAACGCGTGACAGATGCATCTCGTGCGAGAAGAGCCTCTGCCTCCTGTACAAGGTCACTCCGGCTTTTAACAGGCTGCTGAAAAACTCCCCTTGTTCGAGTAGATTTTGAACCACGCAGCCCGCGGCAAGAACCGAAGCATCAACGAGGTGAGCAGATGCGTGGTGAGGACGCGGGACAGGTGGCGGTTTTTAGTTACGTATCTCCAGAGCAGCGAGTACCGAAGGAGCATCCGCTGCGGCCGCTGCTGAGGATCGTCAACGATGTGCTGGGGCGGATGTCGCCGCTGTTCGAGAAGCTGTACTCGCACACGGGCCGTCCGTCTATCCCGCCGGAGAAGCTGCTGCGGGCGCTGCTGCTGCAGGTGCTGTACACGATTCGCTCCGAGCGCATGCTGATGGAGCAGCTCGACTACAACCTGCTGTTCCGGTGGTTTGTGGGCCTGAACATGGACGATCTGGTGTGGGATGCGACGGTGTTCACGAAGAACCGAGATCGAGTGTTGGGAGGCGAGGTCGCCAAGGTGTTCTTCCAGGAAGTGCTGGCGGAGGCGCGGCGCCGCAGCCTGCTGTCGGATGAACACTTCACGGTGGACGGCACGCTGATCGAGGCGTGGGCCTCGCACAAGAGCTTCAAGCCGAAGGATCAGAGCGACTCCGATGAGGGCGGCAGCAACCCGAGCGTCGATTTCCGCCGGCAACGGCGCACGAACGATACTCACGCCTCCAGGACCGACCCGGAGGCACGCCTATACAAGAAGAGTAAGGGAGCCGAGTCGAGGCTCTGCTACATGGGTCACCTGATGATCGACAACCGCCACGGGTTAGCAACCAACGCCTGCGTAACGATCGCTTCGGGAACAGCAGAACGAGAGGCCGCCGTGCAGATGGCGGGCGAGATTCCCGGAAGGGGCCGGGTAACCTTGGCGGCCGACAAGGGCTACGACACGCGAGACTGCATCCGAAAGCTTCGAGATCGCAACATCACCCCGCACGTCGCACAGAACGACACGAACCGGCGCAGCGCCATCGACCGCCGCACGACCCGGCACCCGGGCTACACGGTCAGTCAGAAGAAACGCAAGCTCGTTGAGCAGATGTTCGGATGGGCCAAGACGGTCGGGCTGATGCGCAAGACCAGACACCGAGGCACGCAACGTGTCGATTGGATGTTCATCTTCACCGCCGCGGCCTTCAACCTGGTCAGAATGCGCAACCTCCAGGGGGCGACGTGACGATGAGGGCACCAATCCCCAAGAAATGCCGGCGCTGCCAGCAGCGCCGGCCTCGTACCCGCACTCGGCGCCCCGCTAACTCACCGTGATCGAGACGATCCAGCCCAAAATGGCGCGCCCAAGCCGTTTTTCAGCAGCCTGTTAAAGCGACCCATGGCGAGCTTCTGAAAGAACTGCCGCGCGTCAAGGGGAATTGGACGCTCCGGCACGCCGTGATCGCCCAGGTCTCCTCCCGCTGGCCCTATCAACAGCCTCCGAGCGACTGCTATCAAGATGGTCTGCGTTGCACTCACCGGATCTCTGGGCCCGCTGTCTCCTCCTTCTGGTGGAGCGGTTGGACTTGCGGGAGCAGTGAACTCCAGGAGCTTCACCCCGCCGTCGGGCATCAGCCAGATTTGGGCGAGCTTGGTTTGCTCACAGCGTTCGTCTGACGATGCAGCGAACTCCGATGCCAGGCTTGCGAGCCAACGCCGGACGATCCTCCAAGGGCGAGGATTCGTCGCCACCGAGAGGAGCGGTGCGGGCATTGTCAACTTAACGGAGATGCTGGCAGAGTGCGGCTATGACCAACGCCGAGCGCCGCTATCGCAGACACCGCTTCCCAATCGAGATCGTTAGCCACGCCGTGTGGCTGTATCACCGCTTCTGCCTGAGCCTCCGAGACGTCGAGGATCTCCTGGCCGAGCGCGGGGTCGAGGTCACCTACGAGACGATTCGGCGTTGGTGTGGGAAGTTCGGCCCCGACTACGCCCGGAAGCTAGGTCGGCGCCAGGGTCGTTTGGGCGACACTTGGTTCCTAGATGAAGTATTCGTGACGATCCGCGGGGAGCGCCACTACCTCTGGCGCGCGGTCGATCAGGACGGCGACGTGATCGACATTCTGGTCCAACGACGGCGCAACGCCCACGCTGCCAAGCGGTTCTTCCGCAAGTTGATGAAAGGGCAGGGGAGCGCGCCTCGATGGCTCATCACCGACAAGCTTCGCAGCTACGGTGCAGCGCACCGAGCCGTGATGCCCTCGGTCGAGCATGTCACCGCGCGCTACGCGAACAACCGAGCAGAGGTCTCGCATCAGCCGACTCGACAACGGGAACGGCAGATGCGGCGGTTCAAGTCAGCGGGGCAGGCTCAGCGTTTCTTGGCCGTGCAGGGTGTGGTCCTCAACCTCTTCCGACTTGGACGGCACCGCTTGCGAGCACCAAATTACCGGCTGCTGCGAGCCCGATCCATGATGGCTTGGCAGGAAGCCACCGCACCCTGAGAAGCTGCCTGCCCCGGCGCGGCACTCCCCCGGCTCCGAGTTCCGGTCAGTTAAGTTGACAGTGCTCGTCTGAGGAATGGAAGGGCCTCAGAGCTCGAGGATTCCGCGCAGGCGATCCACCGCAGCTTCGTGAGCTGCTGCTGCCATCTGCCGGACGTTTCGCAGCTTCCACTGCACGGCGGGCCAACGAGGCAGCACATCGAACGGAAGCAGCTCCCATTGGGGCTCACCCTGCTTCACGGAGAGCAGGAATCGTCGTTCCTCGTCGGTCAGGGCGGTTCGCGCCCAGGTGAAGAGGCGTTCTCGTGCAGATTCCAGCTCGGCCAGGGTGACAGGTTCCCGCACCATGCCCGCCAACTGGCTCTCGAACGCTGGACTCAGTGGCTGCGGTCGGGGTGCCAGGACCTCCGCGATGGGTCTGTGGTGGGAGGCTGCGTAGGCGACGAATGCCTGTCGTGTCTCGTCCGGGATGTCGCCATCTCGTTGAAGCAGCAAGACATCGTAAAGGTCGCGCGGATGCTGTCGATCCAGGGCGGCGCACAGCTTGCCACCGTAAAGCTCCGCGCTCGACAACCTACGCACCTGGACGAACAACTCGAAGTCTCGGCTGGCAGCTGGGCACAACTCGCTCTCGACCGTCGGCAGGAGATGGCCTCGCAGCACGACGTTGGGTTCGACCTTGATGCTGGCCTCGGGTGTGCGCACGAGTAGTCTCGGCGTCTCGCCCTCGGCCAGCTGGCTCGATGCGCCCGGGACCTGCAGCTCGATCGTCGCCGCGATCGCCGACACCTCCGAGCGAATCTTCGCCAAAGCCTCGTCGTAGGCGTCGAACGGAAGATAGGTCAGATCGATATCCACCGAAAGCCGCGGCATGTCGCGGACGAAAAGGTTCAGCGCAGTGCCGCCCTTGAGCGCGAAGTGAGGCGACCGCGCAACTGCGGGCAGACAGCGCAGCAGGAGCGAGACCTGGGGGCGGAAGGCCTCGTTTGATGGCATGGCTTGACTACTCCACGGGCGTGTCGGCGACGACGAGCTCGTACTTGTCGTCGAGTCTGCCGCCGGGGTGGATGGTCCGCTTGCCGGACCCGAAGTCCACGGCCGTCAGGTCGAGATGCGACAGCCAGGCATGGCCGAATCGCTCGGCACAGTGCATGAACAGGCGCTTGGCCTTGACGGACGTACAGGTCTCGAGCAGGCGCTGTACCACGTGAGGGCGAAGCACCGTCAGCGACTCCATCACCTGCGTCGCAGCCCCGTAGGAATGACGGTCGGGGACGAGATAGAACAACTCGAACGCTGCGTGCTCCAGCGTGGCGACCTCCAACACCACGCCGGCATGGCGCAGGAGCGAGGTCGAGTACTCCAGGTCAAGGAAGACACGCGTCGTGACGAGGGTGATCTCTCGGGACCAGCAGTGATTCTCGAACCAGCGCGGCAGCCGCGTTCCCTGCGTTCCGAACAGCATCACCGCGCGCTCTCCGAGGGCAAGGTAGTGGGCGTAGCCCCGCAGTTCGAACGCGGTCATCGCTCCCGGGTGCAGCTGGAGCCCCTGACTCTGTAGCGCGCGGACTGCTCCCCACCAGTCGACGGAGGAGCCCGGTCGCGAGTAGGCGCCGTGCCCGAGCCGCTGGAGCCAACCCGACTGAACATACTTGTCTGCCAGTCGCCGATCGACGCCGCGGCTCCGCAGCCAGCGAAGCGTCACTACGCCGCATTCCGGCCAGTGCTCGAGCATCTGGTTCAATTTCGAGCGCATACGACTACTCCAGAGCGACAAATCTGATGGAAAGTAAACCACGCGTTCCCGGGAGTAGTCGAGATTGAGTTCAAAAAAAATACAAAACGTCGCCCTGAGGACGACTTTTTAGCTTTGGAATGAACCGTCCGCACGCGCGGTGAGCCTCCGTTGCCGCCGACCGTGCGGATCGGTCCGCGGCGACGAGACGATCACAGGTCGGGCTCCACTTCGTCGTTCACGAGTACCCGCCATCGCGGGTCGAGCGGGGCGTCGGCGCTGTCGCGGGCGCTGGTCAGGGGATGGCATTGTCAACTTAACGGAGATGCTGGCAGAGTGCGGCTATGACCAACGCCGAGCGCCGCTATCGCAGACACCGCTTCCCAATCGAGATCGTTAGCCACGCCGTGTGGCTGTATCACCGCTTCTGCCTGAGCCTCCGAGACGTCGAGGATCTCCTGGCCGAGCGCGGGGTCGAGGTCACCTACGAGACGATTCGGCGTTGGTGTGGGAAGTTCGGCCCCGACTACGCCCGGAAGCTAGGTCGGCGCCAGGGTCGTTTGGGCGACACCTGGTTCCTAACAGGCTGCTGAAAAACGGCTCGAGCGCGCCATTTTGGGCTGGATCGTCTCGATCAAGGTGAGTTGCCCGGCCGCCGTGTGCGAGTGCGAGGCTCTGGTTGCCGGCCGCGCCGGTATTTCTTGGGCGGTTAGTCCCGATATCGTCACGTCGCCCCCTGGAGGTTGCGCATTCTGACCAGGTTGAAGGCAGCGGCGGTGAAGGTGAACATCCAATCGACGCGTTCGGTGCCTCGGTGCCGCGTCTTGCGCATCAGCCCGACCGTCTTGGCCCATCCGAACATCTGCTCGACGAGCTTGCGTTTCCTTTGACTGACCTGGTAGCCGGGGTGGCGGGTTGTGCGCCGGTCGATGGCGCTGCGCCGATTGGTGTCGTTCTGTGCGACGTGCGGGGTGATGTTCCGATCTCGAAGCTTACGGACGCACTCGCGTGTGTCGTAGCCCTTGTCGGCCGCCAAGGTCACCCTGCGGTTACCGGAAATCTTGTCCGCCATTTGCACCGCCGCCTCTCGTTCCGCTGTCCCGGAAGCGATCGTTACGCATGCCTTGGTTGCTAACCCGTGGCGGTTGTCGATCATCAGGTGCCCCATGTAGCAGAGCTTCGACTCGGCTCCCCTACTTTTCTTGTACAGGCGTGCGTCCGGATCGGTCCTGGAGGCGTGAGTATCGTTTGTGCGCCGTTGTTTGCGAAAATCGACGCTCGGGTTGCTGCCGCCCTCATCGGAGTCGCTCTGATCCTTCGGCTTGAAGCTCTTGTGTGAGGCCCACGCCTCGATCAGCGTGCCGTCCACCGTGAAGTGCTCATCCGATAGCAGACCGCGGCGCCGTGCCTCCGCCAGCACTTCCTGGAAGAACACCTCGGCGACCTCGCCTCCCAACACTCGATCCCGGTTCTTCGTGAACACCGTCGCATCCCACACCAGATCGTCCATGTTCAGGCCCACAAACCACCGGAACAGCAGGTTGTAGTCGAGCTGCTCCATCAGCATGCGCTCGGAGCGAATCGTGTACAGCACCTGCAGCAGCAGCGCCCGCAGCAGTTTCTCCGGCGGGATAGACGGACGGCCCGTGTGCGAGTACAGCTTCTCGAACAGCGGCGACATCCGCCCCAGCACATCGTTGACGATCCTCAGCAGCGGCCGCAGCGGATGCTCTTTCGGTACTCGCTGCTCCGGAGATACGTAACTAAAGGCGGCCACCTGTCCCGCGTCCTCACCACGCATCTGCTCACCTCGTTGATGCTTCGGTTTTTGCCGCGGGCTGCGTGGTTCAAAATCTACTCGAACAAGGGGAGTTTTTCAGCAGCCTGCTAGATGAAGTATTCGTGACGATCCGCGGGGAGCGCCACTACCTCTGGCGCGCGGTCGATCAGGACGGCGACGTGATCGACATTCTGGTCCAACGACGGCGCAACGCCCACGCTGCCAAGCGGTTCTTCCGCAAGTTGATGAAAGGGCAGGGGAGCGCGCCTCGATGGCTCATCACCGACAAGCTTCGCAGCTACGGTGCAGCGCACCGAGCCGTGATGCCCTCGGTCGAGCATGTCACCGCGCGCTACGCGAACAACCGAGCAGAGGTCTCGCATCAGCCGACTCGACAACGGGAACGGCAGATGCGGCGGTTCAAGTCAGCGGGGCAGGCTCAGCGTTTCTTGGCCGTGCAGGGTGTGGTCCTCAACCTCTTCCGACTTGGACGGCACCGCTTGCGAGCACCAAATTACCGGCTGCTGCGAGCCCGATCCATGATGGCCTGGCAGGAAGCCACCGCACCCTGAGAAGCTGCCTGTCCCGGCGCGGCACTCCCCCGGCTCCGAGTTCCGGTCAGTTAAGTTGACAGTGCCACGCTGAGCGAACGGGTTTTCACACCCGTCTCGTGTGACCCCAGCGTGACCCCAGCGCAACGAACCGAAGCGCGAGAGCCGATGGATGCGCCGCGAAATCATTCATAGTAAACGAGTTATACAGGTCGGGGTGGCCGGATTTGAACCGGCGGCCCCCTGCTCCCAAAGCAGGTGCGCTTCCAGGCTGCGCCACACCCCGACCAGAATCGCGATCCGAATACTCGTCAGGATACACCCGGAGTTTCACCGCGGCCTGCCTGTCTGGCGACTCAGAGGTCCGCGGGCGGAGGCTCCCAGTTGCGCAGGAACCCGGCCATCTCGCGGACCGCCTTACCCCGGTGAGACAGGGCAGACTTCTCCTCTCGCGTCAGCTCGCCGAAGGTGCGCCCGAGCTCGGGGCGCTCGAAGATGGAGTCGCAGCCGAAGCCGCCCTCGCCGCGCGGGGCGCGTGTGATCACGCCGCCGCACTCACCACGCGCTTCGTGAACGATCCGATCGGGCGTGGCCAGCACCAGGTGACAGACGAAGCGAGCCGTTCGCCTGGGGTCGGGCACCTCGGCCAGCTTCTCGATCACGGCGTGGTTTCGCTCGCTCTGTTCGATCGCGGGGTCGATATACCGCGCCGAGTAGACGCCGGGCTCGCCATCGAGCGCCTCGATCTGCAGGCCCGAGTCGTCGGCCAGCGCAAGCAGCCCGGAGTGCCGCGCATAGAAGGTGGCCTTGCCGCGCGCGTTGTCTGCGAACGTCGTGCCGGTCTCTTCGTATTCGGGGGCGGCTCGATCGAGCGCTTGCACCTGCCAGCCGCTGCCGGCCAGTAGCTCCCGGATCTCCCGCACCTTGCCCTGGTTGTGGGTCGCGATCAGCAGCGCGCGCAAAGGCCGATCCGACGCTTCCACCACGGCGTGCTAGTACAGCCAATCGGACAGGGGACCCAGCGGCAGCGACAGATCCAAGTGGCCGTTGAGCGTCTCGACCGGCCGCCCGTCGATTAGGAACTGCACCAGCTGAATCTCGGGGAACGAGGCGGTCAGGGTGCCGACGACGCCGTAGACCGCCTGGATCTCGTTCATGCTTCCACCTCCGACCAGGTCCGGGAATCCGGCCGCAAAATCGACCGTGGCGATGCCGCCGGGCGATACCCACACCTCGCGCAGGATGGTGTCGGGCGGCAAGGGCGACAGATAGCCCACCCCGCTGGCGGCGATGAGCTCACGCAGCGCCACCTCGGCCTGCGCGGCGAGGGTCATCGGGGCCTGGCGCCGCAGCACACGCGGCGTCAGCCGGCGGTTGACCTGATCGATCATGAACAGCTGCAGCGTGACCCGCTCGGTCTCGACGCCCAGCATGTCGATCAGCGGCTGCGCCGGCTCCTGCGCCGGCTCCTGCGTCAGTTCGGCTGCCTGGCCCGGCGCCTCGACGATCGCCGCCGGCCCCGGCGCGTCAGGCAGCGGACGGGTAGGGCTCCCGAGCCGGCTGAGAGCCACGAGTAGGGCCGAGAACGCCGCCAGCATGATGACGGCAATGAATGCGACGCGTGCCTGGAAGCTCGTAGAACGACGGGCCATGGCCTGAAGCGAGCGTTGCCTCTGAAGGTCAGTCGTTGGGGACTGCGCCCGCCATCACGGCGTACTGCTCGCGGAAGCTGTTAAGACTGCTGAGCAGCGCCTCGGCGACCTGCTGCCGAAAAAAAGGATCGGCGAGCCGCGAAGCGTCATGGTCGTTGGAAAGGTAACCCACCTCGACCAGGATCGCCGGCATCGTCGCGCCCGTGAGCACACGGAACGGGGCTTGCTTGACCCCTCGGTCGCGGAGCCGCCAGACCGCGCTCAGGTCCGACTGGATACTCGTCGCCAGCAGACTACTCGCGCGCAGGTGCTGCGTCTGGGCCAGGTCCCAAAGTATGAAGTCGAGCGATGGATCGGCTTGTACGGTGTCGGATGGTTGTGGCGACTCCGGCTGCCCGGTGGGTTCCCTGTTCTCGGTCCGGGCGATTTCCTGGGCCAGTCGGTCGCTGGCGGAGGCCGACAGGAAGTAGGTTTCGGGACCACGTACCTCGTTCAGCCGGTAGGAGTTGGCGTGGATCGAGATGAACAGGTCGGCGTCGAGGTTGTTGGCCTTTTCGGTCCGGGTATCGAGGGGCACGTCGACGTCGGCCTCCCGGGTCAGAAAGACCTGCAGGCCGATGCGGCGAAAGATCAGCTCGCGCAGCCGCACAGCGATGTCGAGAGTGACGTCTTTCTCGGTTACGCCCCCCGGTCCGACGGCGCCGATGGACTGGCCACCGTGGCCTGGGTCGATGACGATGGTGCGGAGGCCGAAATCGGTCTGGAACCGAGTCATCCCCGACGTCGCAGGCGTTTCGGGGCCTGGCGTGGCGGGCGCGGAACCTCCGCCGATCACAAGAGCCCCCGCGATCGTCGCGCTCAGGGCGAGGTACGAGAGCACCCGCCAGAGCGCACTGGACGGCGCGCTACCCTCGAACGACATGGCTCTCCCCCGAAGCCTGGACGCGAGTAGACCCAATGCAACGCCACCTCTGCCCCCCCGAAGTTCGATGCTGAGCCCCAAACAAGCAAATGCTAGCACAGGTGTTTGGCGGTCCGCCCGATAACGCGCTGCTTTTCAGTGGGTTATCACCACAGCCGGGATCACAGTGGCGACGATCAGGGCGGCCTGCATCGCCTCGACCGCGGCCTTGGTTGCCTCGCCAGCGATCTCGCCGGCGCGGAGCTCCTCGAGGCGGTTCTTGCGCTCGCGCAGCCGCCGCTTGTCGAACAGCACCCTGAGGATGCCGGCGCCGTCGGCTAGCGTGGTGAGCACGACCGTCCTCGAGTCCAGATCTCGCGTCTCGCCGAAGATCGCTTCGTGCAGGCGCGCCAGAAGCTCCCGCTCCGGCCGCGGATCCAATTCCGGGTAGATCCGGCGGTTGAAGATCAGCAGGATCTTGTCCTCGTCGGCGCGCAGGATGCCCCGGCGCTGGCTGAGCCATGTCGGGTTGACACAATAACTACGGCTGTAGTAGAATAAATTCATGAGGGAGCGTGAGACTGACAAGCCGGCTCGATTGGGCGAGCTCGAGGCACAGATCATGGGCGTGATCTGGGAGCGTCGCGAGGCTACGGTCCAAGAGGTGCAACGCGCCCTCGAACCCACACGAGCTCCGGCGTACACGACCGTGATGACGGTCATGTCGCGCCTGACGGCCAAGGGGCTGTTGAGCCGACGCAAGGAGGGTCGCGCCTACGTCTACGCAGCCACGGTCTCGCGAGACACGGTTGCCGGCTCGCTGCTCCAGACACTCGTAGGCCGCGTGTACGGTGGCTCCTCGACCCGGGCCATCGCGCATCTGATCGAGGCCGACGAGCAGGTCGACGACGCCGAGCTCGAGCGGCTCGAGCGGTTGATTCGCAGCAAGCGGCAGGGGAGGCGCCGATGAGTGTTGTCGGGCAGTTCCTGCTCAACAACCTGCTTCCGGCGCTCGTTGCCGGGAGTTTGGCCTGGGCCTTCGTGCATCTGGCCGTGCACCTGCTGGGTATCCGTCACGGCAAGCTGCGGCTCTGCCCGTACCTGGCACCTCTGCTGAAATCAACGCTGGTGTTGCTGGGGCTCGGACTGGTGCTGGCATGGCCGCGGGAGCTATTCAGCGAATGGGCCGCGCGGGCCGTGCCGTCCGCGACCGTGGTGCCGATCTTCCTGCTGTTGACCGGCGTGGCGCTGATCGCTCGGATGATCCTGGTCAGGCGCGCGGAGCGCAGCTTACTGGCCGGATCCACGCCCGCCCCGGCACAGGGTCGGCTGAACGCCGCGCTCGACGAGGTCATGGCGGCGTACCGGGCCAGAGCCGGGAGCCTCGAGGCACGCTGCGAGCTGGAGGCGCTTCCGACGCGGCCGCGGTTGCTGCAGCGCGAGGATGGCCTGCGCTCACCCGCCGTGGTGGTTGCCGAGGAGCCGACGATCGTGTTCCCGACCACCCTGCTGAGCCGGCTCGACGACGCCGACCTGCGCGCCGCGCTGGCCCACGAGGTAGCCCATGTCTATCTGCGCCAGCCGGGCAGCTGCTACTCCTCCGAGACCGTGCGCATCTTCTCGGCGCTCAATCCGTTCGCCGGCGTGATCGCGGCGCAATTGCACCGCGAGGAGGAGAAGGCCTGCGACGACGTGGCGGTCGATGTGTTCGGCGACTCGGATGCCTACGCCGGCATGTTGTTGCGTTCGTATCGATTCGCCGCCGCGGCCGCCGGTCCCCTGAGCTCGAAGCTCCAGTTCGTGCCTCAGCTTCTCGGTGTGCGCCCGATGCTCTCGGAGCGAGTCGAGCATCTCATGGCGCGTGACGCGTCGCGTTCCTCGGCAACTCAGCGCCTTGCCTTCGCGGGCACGTGGATCGCGCTGATCAGCCTCTTCTTCGTTTTCTGAACCGGTTCTCTTTCTTTGTCCCTAAATCCTACAATAGTAGTAGAAAGGACAACCGCCATGACCGAGCCTGTCAGGCGCGAGATTCACTATGTTCCCGTGTGCTGGTGCGGTTCACGCAGCGGCATGCTGTTCTGGGGTGGAGTCCTGCTGGTGCTGGGCTTCATCTTGTTGCTCACGCAGCTCGGCATACTGCCGGGGGCAACCCACGACCTGCTGGGACCGGTCTTCCTGTTGGCGCTCGGGGTCTGGGTGCTGATCGAGGCGAGCCGCCGGGGAGACCGCGACCCTTTCGACCGGGCAGACCGGAGTTGGAGGTAGCCATGCAAGGGGGCGAGATCGCGAGGAACGAGAGTACCGCCCGCGAAGTCCGTTACTACTACACGTGCTGGCCGTTCCCGATGGGCGGCTGGGTGTGCGGCGTCTCGCTCGTTGCGATCGGCGCGGGCCTTTTCCTGCAGGCCATGTTCCCGGGGTGGGAGGAGCTGGTCTGGGGCTCGGTATTGATCGGTCTCGGCGTGGTGGTGCTGCTGGCCGCGGCGAGTCAGCGATCGCGCCTACCGAACGGGTAGCCTCCGGGGCGGCCGCGGAACGGCAGCGCCAACATCCACGGCAGCGTCTGTCGGGCCTCACGCTCGTGGCCGACGCCGACAGTCATTCCGTGCTGCCCGGCAGCCGGCTCGGGCACATAGGTGCCGAGCAGCCGGTCCCACCACGGGAGATTGAAGCCGAAGTTGCTGTTGCACTCGCGGCGCTTCACGGAATGGTGCACCCGGTGCATGTCCGGGGTCACGACGATCCAGCGCGCCGGCCGGTCGAGCCAGCCGGGCAGGTGCACGTTGCCGTGATTGAACATCGCCGTGGCATTGAGCAACAGCTCGAAGATCAGCACGGCCAAGGCCGGAGCCCCCAGCAGGACAACCACCGCCATCTTGATCAGCATCGACAGGAGAATCTCGATCGGATGGAAGCGAGTGCCTGTGGTCACGTCGAAGTCGAGGTCGGCGTGATGGACCATGTGCAACCGCCACAGCGCCGGCACGGCGTGGAACACCACGTGCTGCAGGTAGATGGCGAGGTCCAGCAGCACGACCGAGCCGACGACGGCCACACCGGGATGCGCTCCGAGGACATGGAACAGACCCCAGCCCCGCTCGGCCGCTACCCAGGCCATGCCGACCGCACCGGCCGGTAGCACGAGCCGCACGAGCACGGTGTCGAGCACGACGAGTCCCAGGTTTCGCCCCCATCGCCGGGGCTTGTTGACGGCGAGGCTGCGGAACGGCGCCGCGACCTCCCAGAGCGCGACGCCGAGGAAGACGCCGAAGAAGACCGCGAGACGGATCACAGGCTCGATCTCAGGCGACTGCATGACTCTCCTATGCGCGGTCGCGGTACTCGAACAGCCAGTAAACGTACGGCTGCTCGGTGCCCCCGGGGGTCCGATGCTCCTCCTCGCGGGTGACCAGGAGGCGGAACGAAGGCCCGAATGTCGCCGCCAGCTCGGTGTGCCGGTAGCGCTGGACCGGGAGGCCGGAGCACAGGGCCGGCGCGTCGGGACCGAAAGTCGCGATCACCACGTGGCCGCCGGGCTCCAGGACGCTACGGAGTTGCTCGAGGTAGATCAGCCGCTCCCGTGGCTCGGTGAGGAAGTGGAAGACGGCCCGATCGTGCCACAGATCGTAGCGGTCGATCCCGAGGTCGACTTCCAGGATGTCACCGATGATCCACTCGACCCGGCTAGCGTCCGCGCCCAGGCGCTTCCGCGCGATCGACAATGCTGCGGGCGACAAGTCCAGCACGGTGATGCGCGACAACTCACGCTCGAGCAGATCATCGACCAATGTGGAGGCGCCGCCGCCGACGTCGATAATGCGGCAGCTCCCGTTGACGCACAGGGAGTCGATCAGCTGCAGCGATGCGTCGAGCCGCGGGCGGTACCAACCGACCCCATCCACCGGTGTCCCGAGATAACGGTCCTCCCAGTGATTCGCCCGATCGCTCACGTCGAGACCGCTTCCGTGTTCAACAGCCTCTGGTACAGACGAGCCGAATCGCGCACCGCCGCCTTGGCTCCCGTCCGCAGGGGCTGCTCGAACGCGTCATAAAGCCTGTCGAAGGAGTAGGGCGCGACGGCCTCGGCGATCTGTCGGACCGCCGTTGCCGACAGCGGCAGCAGATTGGGGTAGCTGTACATGAACGTCACCTGGCCGGCGCGCGGCACGATCGAAATCGTGTCGCCGCTCAGCAACGCCCCGCGTCCGTCGGCGCCGTCGGGCCAGTGCAGCACCGAGGCGCCAGGGAAGTGGCCACCGCACCGAATCATGGTCAGCCCGCCAGGTAGCTCGATCGTCGCATCCTGCCAGAAGCGGATTCGCGGATCAGGGCGCTGCACCCAGGCGCGATCGTCGGCGTGCAGGTAAATCGGCGCGTCATCGAAGGCGGCGCTCCACTCGATCATGCCGGTGTAAAAGTGCGGGTGGGAGATAGCGATCGCCTCGAGGCCCCCAGAGGAGCGGATCATCTGGTAGACCGCCTCGTCCAGAACGGGAAGGCAATCCCACAGCACGTGGCCCTCGTCGGTGCCGAGGAAATGAGCCCGCTGGCCGATGGCGAACAAGGGCTCGGTGGTCATGGCGGTGAGGCGCTCCTCCATGATCTCGACACGACAGCGTTGCTCCCGGCGCAGGGCATCGTGCGTCGTCCAGGCCTGCCCCTCGTGGCGAACGTACTGCCGCTCATCCTCGCAGATGGCGCACCGTTCGGGTGGCTCGGCCGAAGGCGCATGCTGGGCCCCACAGGTGACGCAGATGAAGCACTGCTCGAGCATCTAGTACCAGCTACCCGAGGTCATGTGCCAACGTGGCCCTCGAGCCGGTTGGACCGGCAGGCGGGCGAGGCGCGGCAGAGGCTCGCCCGCGATGTGGACCTGGCCGCGGTCCAGCTCGGCCTCCATCTCGAGCAGCCGCCGAACGCGCTCGTCGGTCGGCGGGTGCGTACGCAGCAGCGACGGCTCCGGGACCCGCCGTCCGGGCAAGAAGATGCGCTCGAGCATGCCGCCCTCGACCCGCTCCATCTTCGACAGAGCCGAGGCCAGGCCACGCGGGTCGCCCGAAAGTCGCGCGGCACCCAGATCGGCATCGTACTCACGCGAGCGCGACAGCCCGAGCTGCATCAGGGCGCTCAGGGTCGGCGCGAAGATCAGCAGCAGCAGCACCGGGAAGGGAAAGGGGGGCCGGCCGCCGAGAAGCATCGCGGGCAGGTTGATGAACAGCATCAGCTGCCCGACCCTTGCGAACAGGTTGACCGTACGGGTGACGAAGTCGGCCAGGCTCATGACCCAGGCGTCGTTGTTGCGGATGTGGGTGATCTCGTGGGCCAGCACCCCGCGGACCTCGCGCGCGTTCAGCGTTCGGAGCAGCCCGTCGCTCATCCCGATCGCCGAGCCGTCCAGCGTGCCCACCGCGAAGGCGTTCACCATACGGCTCGGCACGTAGTAGGGCTGCGGCAGAGCTTCGAGCCGGGCCCGTTGCGCTAACTGCTCGATGATCTCGAACAGGCCGGGTGCTTCGACCCGCTGCATCGGCCGGGCCCGATATATGCGCAGCACCATCTGCGGTGACATGCGCGCCCCGAACCCCATCGAAACAGTGCCCAGGACAATGAGCCAGAGGACGCCGCGGGCCCCGTTCAGCAGCCAGCCGAATGCGGCGAACAGCACGAACATGCCGCCGATCAGCAGGAGCGTATGCAGCGTGTTGCGTGCCTTGTGCTCGGCGAACAGATCGTCGCGAGTCATAGGGATCCTGGAGGCCGGTGGCAGGGAGTCGACCTCTCTTCAGGATACCGACGCGCGGCTCGCCGCGCAGACCCACCAGAGTTCATCGCGGCCTGCTCGCTAGCTGTAGCTATGGCTAGAGCTAGAGCAGGCGGAGGGTTCCGGCGGGCGTGGATACCGGGAGGGATGGGCGTTTGGAGGTGGGGCGGGGGCGCGTGACCACGGCCGCCCTGGAGCCGACAATGGGAGCTGCGCCTGAGACGACCGTCCCCAGAATGGTTAGCCGCAAGCAGCTTGCCGATGCGCCAGGAAAGTTGGCCGCGAATACTGCGGCTACCCATCCTGCGGAGGCTCCTTTAATCCCTGTCCAGGCAACACCTTGCAGGGAGGGGAGTCGTTGTGTTGGCCGCGAGAATGGGCAACTATGCCTGTGACAGGGCCGCAGTCGAATATAAGTTAGCCGGCCAGGGAGGACGCGTGCCGAAACGAAGCAACGGATTCGGCGAGAAGGTCATGTCCGCCGTGATCTTCACGTACTTCCTCGGCATCGCGGTCGACGCCTTATCACAACTGGCGTTTCGCAGCGGAGCACGGGTTCGTCGACTGGCTCTTCCTCGGCCAGATCGTGCCTACCATCAGAGGCTTCTTCTGGCCTGTCGAGGTAATCGGTGCGATCCTCACAGCTGAGTCGCCCGAGGCTCCAGAATCCGACGAGTCAGCCTCCGAGGGCGAGCCCGCACCGGTGTTTGCAGCCGGTCAAGCCCCTTGGTGGCGGGCCGAGTACCCCGAACTCCTGGGGGTACTAGGCGACGCCCCGGAGTCCACACTTCGCACCGACTTTCGCACGGGTCCCGGTGGGGGACATGAGGTCCACCTAGCGTTGCAGCTCGCCATCGACGGCAGCGTGGTGCTTCACTTCGACTCCCCAGGCGAAGGTCTTGTGGAACCCGACGCTACGCGTCCCGGCGTGGGAGAACGAGTAGTCTTCGTTTTGCGGGACGACGACGCCGATGGGATACCGGATGCTTATCGCTGGGAATCGGCGGTGCTGGAGACGCCTGCTCACCTCACTCCGTTTTCCGGGCAAGAAGGTGAGGAGATGATGTTCCAGGTCTGGACGGTCGGAGTTGGTTACAGCGTCAACTACTTCCTACACGGCCTGCGGACGGCATTGCCGCGATGATGCCGGCTAACAAGCGCTAGCAGCTGACGGTCCGCTGCGCGGCCCGCAGCTGAAGCGCAGTACCGTTAGCAGGCTGCTGAAAAACGGCTTGGGCGCGCCATTTTGGGCTGGATCGTCTCGATCACGGTGAGTTAGCGGGGCGCCGAGTGCGGGTACGAGGCCGGCGCTGCTGGCAGCGCCGGCATTTCTTGGGGATTGGTGCCCTCATCGTCACGTCGCCCCCTGGAGGTTGCGCATTCTGACCAGGTTGAAGGCCGCGGCGGTGAAGATGAACATCCAATCGACACGTTGCGTGCCTCGGTGTCTGGTCTTGCGCATCAGCCCGACCGTCTTGGCCCATCCGAACATCTGCTCGACGAGCTTGCGTTTCTTCTGACTGACCGTGTAGCCCGGGTGCCGGGTCGTGCGGCGGTCGATGGCGCTGCGCCGGTTCGTGTCGTTCTGTGCGACGTGCGGGGTGATGTTGCGATCTCGAAGCTTTCGGATGCAGTCTCGCGTGTCGTAGCCCTTGTCGGCCGCCAAGGTTACCCGGCCCCTTCCGGGAATCTCGCCCGCCATCTGCACGGCGGCCTCTCGTTCTGCTGTTCCCGAAGCGATCGTTACGCAGGCGTTGGTTGCTAACCCGTGGCGGTTGTCGATCATCAGGTGACCCATGTAGCAGAGCCTCGACTCGGCTCCCTTACTCTTCTTGTATAGGCGTGCCTCCGGGTCGGTCCTGGAGGCGTGAGTATCGTTCGTGCGCCGTTGCCGGCGGAAATCGACGCTCGGGTTGCTGCCGCCCTCATCGGAGTCGCTCTGATCCTTCGGCTTGAAGCTCTTGTGCGAGGCCCACGCCTCGATCAGCGTGCCGTCCACCGTGAAGTGTTCATCCGACAGCAGGCTGCGGCGCCGCGCCTCCGCCAGCACTTCCTGGAAGAACACCTTGGCGACCTCGCCTCCCAACACTCGATCTCGGTTCTTCGTGAACACCGTCGCATCCCACACCAGATCGTCCATGTTCAGGCCCACAAACCACCGGAACAGCAGGTTGTAGTCGAGCTGCTCCATCAGCATGCGCTCGGAGCGAATCGTGTACAGCACCTGCAGCAGCAGCGCCCGCAGCAGCTTCTCCGGCGGGATAGACGGACGGCCCGTGTGCGAGTACAGCTTCTCGAACAGCGGCGACATCCGCCCCAGCACATCGTTGACGATCTTCAGCAGCGGCCGCAGCGGATGCTCCTTCGGTACTCGCTGCTCTGGAGATACGTAACTAAAAACCGCCACCTGTCCCGCGTCCTCACCACGCATCTGCTCACCTCGTTGATGCTTCGGTTCTTGCCGCGGGCTGCGTGGTTCAAAATCTACTCGAACAAGGGGAGTTTTTCAGCAGCCTGCTAGAGAGCTCAATCCCATCGGCCCCTTGGTCATGGCCCTCTCTGCCAACAGTAGAGTCCCCGGACGTGGTGTATGAAGCTCCGCCCGTCATCGACGCAGTAGTAGCAGGAGCGGTGGGAACTGGTGGGAAACGCAGAGCGTTTTCCACAGTTTCCACGGCGGGCGCGCCCTTGAGATAAAGAATGGCCACTGGTCGATCCTTGGTTTGCCAAGAAGAAACCTTCTGCCAAGGAGAACAAGCAGTGGCCAAGACCAAGATGCCCGCCGCCGAGTGGGTTCGCAAGGGGCTCGCGGAGCACGGCACCGATCTGCTCCAGGAGATGGTGGCGGTGTTCGCGCAGCTGCTGATGAGCGCAGACGTGGACTCGATCTGCGGCGCCAGCTACGGGAGCCGGTCGCCGGAGCGGGTGAACCGCCGTAACGGGTACCGACAGCGCGACTGGGATACACGCGTCGGCACGATCTCGCTGGCGGTCCCGAAGGTCCGGGAGGGTGCTTACTTCCCGGAGTTTTTGCTGCAACCGCGGCGGCGTGCTGAGAAGGCTCTGGTGGCGGCGGTAGCAGAGGCCTACGTGCTCGGGATCTCGACCCGGAAGGTCGACAAGCTGGTCAAGACGATCGGTCTAGAGGGGATCTCCAAGTCGCGGGTCTCGGAGATGGCCAAGAGCCTGGACGAGAGCGTCGAGGCGTTCCGGAACCGAGCCCTGGATGCAGGCCCATACCCGTTCGTGTGGCTGGACGCGATGCAGATCAAGAGCCGCGAAGGTGGCCGCGTCGTCAACGTTACCGCCGTGATGGCAATCGGGGTTAACGGCGACGGGTACCGAGAGATTCTCGGAGTGGACGTGATCACGAGCGAGAACGGCGCCGGATGGTTGGCGTTCCTGCGCTCCTTGGTAAGCCGGGGCCTGACCGGTGTGCAGTTGGCGATCTCCGACGCCCACGAGGGGCTCAAGGGGGCGATCGGCGCGGCGTTGCCGGGAAGCTCCTGGCAGCGTTGCCGGACCCACTTCATGGTGAACCTGTTGGCCAAGGTACCGAAGGCGGCGCAGAGCGCCGTGGCCACCTTGGTGCGCTCCATCTACGCTCAGCCGGACCGCGACAGCACGTACGCCCAGTTCCGCCGGGTCGTGGAGCACCTCGAGGGTCGGTTCCCGCAGGCGACCGAGCTGCTGGCCGATGCTCAAGAGGAGCTCTTGGCCTTCAGTTCGTTTCCCAAGGCGGTGTGGCGTCAGATCTGGTCCAACAACCCGCTCGAGCGCCTCAACAAGGAGGTTCGCCGGCGTACCGACGTCGTCGGCATCTTCCCGAATCGATCAGCCCTGATCCGCCTGGTCGGCGCCGTGCTCGCTGAACAGAACGACGAGTGGGCCATCTCTCGCCGCTACATGAGCCTCGAGGTCATCTCCGAGGCTGTCGCGCCAACCACCCACCACCCTGAGGAGGACCTGCTCGCCATCAGCGCTTGAAAATGGATCGCCTCAGTGGCCTTCGTACACCACTTGACGGGACGTGACCCTGCCAACGTAGGTGAGACACCAGCACCCCATGGAATTACTGTAGGGCGGTGGCAGGTGAGAACCGATGGCAGTGGGGATAGACACGATGATCTTGGCTGGGCTTGCTGGTCCCGCGCTGGGGGCTGAGGAGCGGAGCGACGAGGCACCCAGCGCGGAGGCGATCGCCACGCCGGCGCGCCCGGACCCGGAGGTGTTGGCGAAGCCGAAACGGCGGCGATTCACGGCACAGTACCGGCTCCGCATCCTGGAGGAGGCAGACCGCTGCAGCCAGCGCGGCGAAGTGGGCCGGCTGCTCCGCCGAGAGGGACTGTACAGCTCTCATCTGTCGAGTTGGCGCAAGGCGCGTCGCGAGGGGGCATTTCGCGGGCTCAGTTCCAAGACACGCGGTGCAAAGTCGAAGGCGAGCAACCCGCTGGAGCCGAAGGTTCGAGAGCTCGAGGCGAAGGTGGCTCGCCTGCACAAGCAGCTGCATAAGGCACACACGATCTTGGACGTGCAAAAAAAAGTTGCCGGGCTGCTGGGATTCAGCCTCAACGACGAGAAGGACTCCTGATGGCTGCCGAACAACTGGCCCAGCAGGTCGGCGTAGCGCCGGCCTGCCGGGCTCTTGGCGTGTCGCGGGCCACGTTCTACCGGCGCAAGAGGCCTGCTCCCGAGCACCAGCAGCCGCGTCCTACTCCTGCCCGGGCGCTGTGCGAATCGGAGCGTGAGCGCGTCGTTGAGGTGCTCACCTTGCCGCGCTTCGTCGACCGATCGCCGGGCGAGGTGTTCGCCACGCTGCTTGACGAGGGCAAATACCTCTGCTCCGAGCGCACCATGTACCGGATCCTGGCCCTGGACCAGCCGGTGCGAGAGCGCCGCAACCAGCTCCAGCATCCGCAATACGCGAAGCCTGAGCTCGTGGCGACGGAACCGAATCAAATTTGGTCGTGGGACATCACGAAGTTGCTGGGGCCGAAGAAGTGGACGTACTACTACCTCTACCTCCTGCTGGACATCTTCAGCCGCTACGTCGTGGGTTGGATGGTGGCCGATCGGGAGAACTCGGCCTTGGCCGGGCGCCTGATCCAGGAAACGTGCCACAAGCAAGGAGTCCAACCGCAGGTACTGACGCTGCACTCCGATCGTGGCGCGCCCATGACGAGCAAGTGCACCGCTCAGCTTCTCGCCGACCTCGGGATCACGCGTTCCCTGAGCCGTCCCCAAGTCTGCGATGACAATCCATTCTCAGAGGCACAGTTCAAGACCCTCAAGTACCACCCCGGCTTCCCCGGGCGCTTCACCGACATGCCGGACGCCACGCGCTTCTGTCGCTCGTTCGTGCCCTGGTACAACACCGAGCACCGTCATGGCGGCATCGCCATGCTGACCCCCGACGATGTCCATCATGGACGCGCCGCGCAGGTGCTCGCGCAACGGCAACGCATCCTGGACGCTGCTTGGGCGGCTCACCCCGAACGATTTGTCCGCGGAATCCCGAAGCTCAGCCCTCTCCCCGATGAGGTCTGGATCAACCCACCCGCTACCTCGACGACAGGAGGCATTGCTCACTAAATCCAGAACTCAGGTGTCTCAAAGTCGTTGACAGGTTCCGCGGGTCACGGACTTCGATGAATGACGAAAACCGTCAAGACGCGCAGCTCACAGACGCTCAGGTGCGCGCGGTCCTTGAGGACGCCGCGGCGACCGTGGAGGAGTACGTGGTCTTTCTCTTCCGGGTTGATGACCGTGACGAGGGCTCGGGTCGGTTTCACGGGACCGGGAGTCTGGTAACGGACGGCAAGCGCTTCTTCATCCTGACTGCGCAGCACGTTTGGACCGATGCGCTCGCGGACGGCCCGGCGCTGGGCATACCGCTCATTTCCGGACGCGGTCTGCTGCAGATCGAGACCAGCAACCTCGTCGTGTTGTCACTGGGATCCCGCAATTCGACGGCGTGGGGGCCAGACCTCGCTCTTCTACAACACGGCGCGCCGACCATCGCCTCCATCAAGGCCTATCGAAGCTTCTACAATCTCGAGAACCAGCGAGTGGCCACGCTCGATCGCAGTTTGCCCGACGACTCGAGGTTGTGGGTCTTGATGGGTGCGCCCGGTGAGTTTCTGGAACTCGCTGCGCGAGGCGCAACGCTCGGAGCGCTCTCCATCGGGACAGACATCAGTGCCAGGCATGAAGACGCTGATTTCGACTTTCTGGACCTACACGTTGGTCCGCGAGACGGGCGTAAGCTCCCCGCCGATTATCGAGGCGTTAGCGGAGGACCGGTCTGGTGCGTAGAAAGGCACCTCTTGAGGCAAGGCGATCGATTGTTTCTGAAGGAGAGGCCGCGGTTACATGGCGTCGCCTACAGCGGATGCTGAACAACATCGATCGTTATGGCCTTGAGTCAGAACGCCTTACGATCGAGCGGCCCGGCCGACATTCGACTTCACACGGCATCTCGGACGAGATGGTGGAACGCCTCCGAATCGGGGTCTTCTTCAGCCAGGTAGCGCTGACGATCGCCGCCATCGACGTCGAGCAAGAAGGACGCGATCTGATTGGAGAACTCGTCGATTGAACACGCCACATAACAAGAGGCAGCAGCAGACGGGTCGCTCTTGTCACGGGCCTTGCCTACCCAACGCCCGCGCCAAGCCGGCTATACCGGACGCGCCCGCAGCTGAGCCTCTGAACCGTTAGCCTGACATCGATCCATGCGAACAGCCGTGTATGCGCTCGACATCGGTGTCTACGAGACCGGCACAGCGGAGCAGGTCCTGGCGCGGACGACAGCGGCGTGGTGTCGAACAGTTGCTGGGGTCCAGAACCTCGACTCGCTCGCGTACTCAGGGACGGCTTCCGCTGGGACGTTCGAAGTGCGTCCGTCGGGAGAGGTGGACCCCATCCTTTGGACAGGTTTGCGTCGCAGCTAAGGTGGAATCCGGGTTCATGATTCAGGCTGCCTTGGGCTTGCGAGACACGGGGCGAAGCCCCGGGCTCCTGTCTTCAGCCCCGTCGTCAATGTACGCCTCCTCGGGCGTCCGGTCCTGGAGCGACGAGTGCGGTCGGCACTCGTTGTAGAAGTCCATCCACCAGCCGATCCCGGCCCGAGCCTCGGAGCCAGTCGCGTACTCTGACAGATAGACCTGCTCGTACTTGAGCGATCGCCACAGTCGCTCGATGAAGACGTTGTCCATCCAGCGGCCCTTGCCGGCCTCCTTGAGCGCGTCGGTGAAGTCGACGCTGGTGAATTGGCTACCCTGATCCGTGTTGAAGATCTCGGGAGGACCGTAGCGCTCGAGCGCCTCTGGCAAGGCCTCGACGCAGAAGCTCGTATCGAGCGTGTTGGACAGACGCCAGGACAGCACCTTGCGGCTCGCCCAGTCCATCACCGCAACCAGGTACAGAAAGCCCCGCTGCAGCGGGATGTAGGTCACATCCGCGCACCAAACGTGGTTGGGTCGCGTGATCTCCAGATCACGCAGCAGGTAGGGGTAGATCCGGTGCTCCGGGTGCGGCTGAGACGTCCTGGGCCGCTGGAAGATCGCCTGCAACCCGAGCAGCCGCATCAGGCGGCGCACCCGCTTGCGAGAGACCGTGTAGCCCTGACGGCGCAGCCATCGTCGCATCTGACGTGAGCCGTAAAACGGCGTCTGAAGAAACTGCTCGTCGATCAGCCGCATCAGGCGCAGGTTCAGCGGACTCTCGCCGTGGCCCTCGTAATAGAACGAAGACCTCGCGATCGACACCAGGCGGCACTGCCGCGTGATGCTCAGGGGGCCGTGCTCCGGATCGACCATCGCCACCCTCCGGCCGTGGCTCAACGACCGAAGGCCTTGGACAAGAAATCCCGCTCGATGACGAGCTCCCCGATCTTCGCCCGCAGCTCCTTGATCTCGGCCTCCCGAGAGACCTCGTTGCGCTCCTGTTTCCCCGAGAAGCCAGCCAGCACCTTCTGCCGAGCCTTCTCCTTCCAGTTGGCGATCAGATTCGGATGCACATCGTAGCGGGCTGCCAGCTCCGCCATCGTCGCTTCCTCGCGAAGCGCCTCCAAAGCGACCTTCGCCTTCAGCTCAGCAGGATAACTCCGTCTCTTCCGTGGCATTCCAGACTCCTTCTTCTTGGTCTGGATCCCACCTTAGCAACCTGTCCGAATTTCGGGGTCCACCTCTGGTCCCAGATGAGCGTCTGGACGTTGTTGTCGAACCAGGAGCCGAGATACTGGACCCGGAACATGCCCTTCTGATTGCCCCACTCCGCGCCGAGGGTGAACGTGTTGGTTCGGTTGTCGACGGAGGCCGGCATCTCCACGACCGGGTTGAAGCCGAACGCCCCGGCCCACTGTTGCGTGCCATCACGCCTTGTCGATTCGAACGCGGCACTCACGTCGAGGTCAGGCAGCACCCTGTAGGTTGCCTCGACGGAAAGGTCGCGGCGACGGTGCCGCATGTCGAACACGCGGGCGCGGTCGATCACATCCGAGAGTCCGAACAAGCCGTCCTCGATGCCTTGCTGGATGTCGTTGTCCATCTGCAAGACGCCCGGGGAGGTCTCCGTGTAGAGGGTCCGCGTCGTCTGGCTGTAAAACAGCGGCACCTGATCGAACTCGAGCTCGATGGCGAACTTCCCCGGTTGCTCCAACTCGGCGAAGTACCGCTGGCCGCGTCTGCCAACGTTGTCGGCTTCCAGACTCAACAGCCAGGTAGCGCTCTTTACGTTCAGCCGGAAGGGGCCGCCGGCAGCGCCATTGCGCAGGTCCCGGTAGCGCTGAAAACGCACCCCCTCGCCCGAGACGTCCGTCCCGATGATGCCGATTCCGACAGAACCGCTCACGGTGGTGCCAGAAAGCGGCGGCTCCTGGGCTGAGGCAACACCACAAACCAGCAGAAGCGCCGCCATCATGACAATCATGCTGCTCTTGATGCGCATCACAATGCTCCCGGACCGCTATCGATGAAAGAACTTGCCGGACGGGTGGTTCGATCCGTGGATTTGCTGGTGGCAGTTCACGCACGCGCGCCCGTAGGCCCGGCTGCTGGTGGCGACATTGCTGCCGTCGTAGACGGTGGCAGGATGACGGGTGTGCGCGTGGCAGCGCTGGCACAGCATCGGCGGCTTCGCGACCAGCAGCCGATCGTTCGACGTCCCGTGCGGATCGTGGCAAGAGGCGCAGTTCTCTTGCACCGGTGCGTGCTCCCACAGAAACGGCCCGCGCTTCTCCGCGTGGCAACTAGTGCAAGCGTCGTTGGCCGTCATCGACGTGCCGCGCGTATCAGCTTCACATTGGCCGATCCGTGCGGATTGTGGCAGGAGGAGCACACCAGCTTGCCTTCGCGCACCGGCATGTGATTGGTGCGCTGCAACTTGGCCACCTTGTCCTGATGACACTACCCGCAGAGCTCGATCTGCGTCGGCTTCGTGAGCTGTTTCTTCTCCGACTCCCAGGCGTGGACGCTGTGGCAGGTCGTGCAGGTCAGATCTCGCCCGTCATGCTGGCTGCCCTGCCAGAAGGCGTGCTCGCCCCGGTTGTGGCAGGTCGTACAAGTATCGCTGACCTCGGTTGCGGTCATCGTCGGGAACCGCTTGATCAGGGCCATGTCACCGTCGGCGTCCGCGTGCGCTTGGCCAGGCCCGTGGCAGCTCTCGCAACCGTTCGTCCCGGCCGGCGCTCGCTGATCGAGATTGCGTCCGTGCTTTGTCAGCTCGTAGGAGTCACCTTGGTCCGGGTGACAGAAGATGCACTCCTCCTCGCCCACGAACCCGGTGACCTGGCTTTGGGTGATGGACGGATCCTGGACTGGCGGGATACTCGTCCCGGCCATGGCCAACCAGGCGGCCGCCGCCCGAGCTGTCGGGTCGAGCTGGCTGCCACCGCTGGGCGGAGTCGCTTGGACCTCGGAAAGCGCAGCGAGGGCAACCAGCAGCAGCACGGTTGCCCCTGAAGCCATGATCAGCGTTCGCCTGGTACGCATCAGGAGCAATCCTTTTTTGGGGGCGCCCGCGGGTTACTGGATCCGGTAGCTTGTGTGCCCGAACGTGGTGTCGAAGTGATTGATGGCCTACTCTACGAGACACAGATCCTGATATCTCGTATTTAGGGGCCGTTGTCTATCCATTTTTCGGGGTTTTTTCGGACAAAGAAAGACAAGGCAGCAGACGCTCTAGTTCGAATGGAGCCTCGACCTACTAAAGCGATGGCGACCTCGTGGAGATCGTGCTCTCTACCTCTCGAGCAAGTTCCCCGCTCAGCGCGGCGGGCGCCCTCTCTTCCGGCTCCCGGCAGTGTTTGTCCAACCGGGGGGCGCCTGCTGTAATGGCCAGACTCAGCGAGACAACCACCAGATCCTCGCCGACGTCGCGGCGCCTTGCATCTGCGCCCTTGGCGGCGCAACCAGACCCATCACACTTTCGCCACGGCCTGCTAGCGGGAGGGCTCGATGAAAGGGATCGATTTCTTACGGACCATGCTGACACTGCGAAAGCCCTGGGTGGCATGGGTCATGCTGTTGATGATGGTCAACATGATCATTCCCCTCTTCTACCTCGGGACTCTCTAGCAGGCTGCTGAAAAACTCCCCTTGTTCGAGTAGATTTTGAACCACGCAGCCCGCGGCAAGAACCGAAGCATCAACGAGGTGAGCAGATGCGTGGTGAGGACGCGGGACAGGTGGCGGTTTTTAGTTACGTATCTCCAGAGCAGCGAGTACCGAAGGACCATCCGCTGCGGCCGCTGCTGAGGATCGTCAACGACGTGCTGGGGCGGATGTCGCCGCTGTTCGAGAAGCTGTACTCGCACACGGGGCGACCGTCGATCCCGCCGGAGAAACTGCTGCGGGCGCTGCTGCTGCAGGTGCTGTACACGATTCGCTCCGAGCGCATGCTGATGGAGCAGCTCGACTACAACCTGCTGTTCCGGTGGTTTGTGGGCCTGAACATGGACGATCTGGTGTGGGATGCGACGGTGTTCACGAAGAACCGGGATCGAGTGTTGGGAGGCGAGGTCGCCGAGGTGTTCTTCCAGGAAGTGCTGGCGGAGGCACGGCGCCGCGGTCTGCTATCGGATGAGCACTTCACGGTGGACGGCACGCTGATCGAGGCGTGGGCCTCACACAAGAGCTTCAAGCCGAAGGATCAGAGCGACTCCGATGAGGGCGGCAGCAACCCGAGCGTCGATTTTCGCAAACAACGGCGCACAAACGGATACTCACGCCTCCAGGACCGATCCGGACGCACGCCTGTACAAGAAAAGTAGGGGAGCCGAGTCGAAGCTCTGCTACATGGGGCACCTGATGATCGACAACCGCCACGGGTTAGCAACCAACGCCTGCGTAACGATCGCTTCCGGGACAGCGGAACGAGAGGCGGCGGTGCAAATGGCGGACAAGATTTCCGGTAACCGCAGGGTGACCTTGGCGGCCGACAAGGGCTACGACACACGCGAGTGCGTCCGTAAGCTTCGAGATCGGAACATCACCCCGCACGTCGCACAGAACGACACCAATCGGCGCAGCGCCATCGACCGGCGCACAACCCGCCACCCCGGCTACCAGGTCAGTCAAAGGAAACGCAAGCTCGTCGAGCAGATGTTCGGATGGGCCAAGACGGTCGGGCTGATGCGCAAGACGCGGCACCGAGGCACCGAACGCGTCGATTGGATGTTCACCTTCACCGCCGCTGCCTTCAACCTGGTCAGAATGCGCAACCTCCAGGGGGCGACGTGACGATATCGGGACTAACCGCCCAAGAAATACCGGCGCGGCCGGCAACCAGAGCCTCGCACTCGCACACGGCGGCCGGGCAACTCACCTTGATCGAGACGATCCAGCCCAAAATGGCGCGCCCAAGCCGTTTTTCAGCAGCCTGCTAGAAGGAAAGGTAGTCCTGGGAGGCTTTGTGTTTGGGGCACTCCTTCAGATCGCGATCTTCTCCGCCAAGGGATTCGTGCGTCTGCTCGGGATCGGCCACGTGGTCTGGGTCCCGATGGTGGCCTGGCTGTGGACGCGGCTGGAGGGCGTCCCTGCCGGCAGCCTCTTCAGGTACTGGTTGCTCGCGACCATCGTCTTGGTGAGCCTGTCTGTCCTTATCGACGCCATCGACGTCATCCGCTATCTGAGAGGTGAGCGCGACCCCTATGTCGAGACTCCGGCCTGACACCAAGTACCCTTGTGCCCGATTCCCCGAAGCGACCTCCGAATTCAGAGTCCGTCGAGCCCTGGAGGCATGATGCGCAAGTCCCTGGTCATTCTCGTAGCTTGGTTCGCCATTGGCCCGGCGACCCAGCCCGGCACCTCGAGCCTGCTGGCGCAGGATTCCGAGCCCCGGGCCATGACCGTCGACGATGCGTTGGACATGTCCTCGGTCAGCATCGCCGCCCTGTCGCCCGACGGCGCCCGAGTCCTGTACACCGAGCGCAAGCTCAACTGGGACGACAACGAGTACGAGTCGGAGATCTGGGCGATCCCTGCCGAGGGGGGCGACGCGTATCGTTTCATCGGTGAGGAGGGCGGCAGCGGGCTGCAGTTCTCGCCGGACGGCCGCTTCCTGACGTTCCGGCGGCGCGTAGGTGAGGGCAAGAGCGCCACCCAGCAGCTGTTCTGGATGCGCACCAATGGCGGCGAGGCCGTGCAGCTCACCGAGCACGCCACCTCGGTCGGCCAGTACAAGTGGTCGGCCAATTCGGCACGTATCTTCTTCGTGGCCGACGACAAGCGTGCCGAGGACGAGCAGAAGGCGATCGACGACGGCGACGATCTGATCTTCGTCGACGAGGGACCGAACGGCCAGAGCCGCGACGAGTGGAGCAACCTCTGGGCGCTCGACATCGACACCGAGGAAGAGGAGCAGCTGACCCAGAAGAAGTTCCTCATCGGCAGCTTCGATCCCTCGCCCGACGGCCGCTGGGTGGCCGTGACCGCCCGCTATACGAACCGTCGCAACGACGCCGATAAAACCGAGCTGTTCCTGCTGGACCTGGAGTCGAAGGACAAGACCCGGCTGACCGACAACCACGCACCCGAGGGCGGCGTGCTGTGGGCACCCAACAGCACTCAGTTCCTCTACTCGGCCGGCGACGACCAGGCATGGCTGAACCGCAACTCCAAGCTCTGGCTCATGGACGCGGTGCTCGCCGAGCACCGCCTGCTGTCGGGACAGTTCGCCGGCAACATCTCCAACCCGGCCTGGACCCCGGACGGCGACCACGTGCTCTTCAACGGAACCGAGGGGACGCGCTCGAACGTTTTTCGCCTGAACGTGACGAGCGGAGAGGTGGAGCGCATTACCGATCTGGACGGCTCGCTGCGTGTCGGCGCCTGGTCGCGCGACCGCGGCACGTTCGCCTACTCCTACAGCGACTACGCCTCGCCCACCGATCTGTACACCGGCTCCACCGCCGCCTCTCCCGGAGACTTCAAGCCCGTTCGTCTGACCGACGCCAACCCACAGATCGGCGCCCTGGCACTGGCGCAGATGAGGCTGGTGCGCTGGCACAGCAGCGACGGCATGCCGATCGAGGGGCTACTGCACCTGCCCCGGGGATACGAGGAGGGCACTCGCTACCCGCTGATGCTCAATATCCACGGCGGACCGGCCGGGGTCTTTTCCAACAGCTTCCGGTCCAGCTACCACCTGTACGCCGGTCTCGGCTGGGTGTCGCTGTCGCCCAACGTCCGGGGTAGCTGCTGCTACGACGACCACCACCGCGAGGGCAACACCACCGCGCGCAACGACGGCATCGGCCTGGGTGATTATCAGGACCTGATGACCGGTGTCGACGCGCTCATCGAGCAGGGCCTCGTCGATCCCGATCGCATGGCGCTACGCGGATGGAGCTACGGCGGCATCCTCGGCGGCTGGACGATCACGCAAACGGAACGCTTCAAGGCCGCATCGCTCGGCGCCGGCGTCTACGACTGGGCCTCCGAGTACGGCCCCGGATTCAACAACGACGTGCGCCTCTGGCACATCGGCGGGACTCCCTGGGACAACCCGGACAGCTACCGCGAGCAGTCGGCGCTCACCCACGTGACCAACGTCACCGCCGCGACCCTGCTGATCCACGGCATGAACGACACCACCGACACCGAGCCGCAGAGCATGATGTTCTTTACTGCGCTCAAGGACGTGGGCCGGGTACCGGTGCGCTACCTGCGCGCACCGCGCGAGCCGCACGGATTCCGCGAGCCACGCCACCAGCGGCGTCGCGACGTCGAGGAGATCCGCTGGATGCAGGAGCACGTGCTCGGACAGCAGTGGGAGCCGTGGGAGAGGCCGGCCGGGGAGGACGACGACGACGAAGGGGACACCGAGGGCGAGACGCAGTGAGCTCCCTGGGTAGGGTCCGGATCACCGCTGCGGCGCTGGCGCTGCTGTCGAACGCGGCCGCGACAGCGCAGGAGATGCTGCATCTGCCCGCCGAGGTCCTGCTGCAAACACGGGTGCATCTGCCAGCCGACTACTCCGATGGTTCCAGCTATCCACTGGTGCTGGCGCTTCACGGTCATGGTGGGAGCCTGGAGACCTTCGACTTCCTGGCGCCGCTGTTCCAGCAGCGAGGCGTGATCCTGGCGGCGGCACAGGCACCCTACCCCTTCGTTCACGAGCAAGGCCTGGGCTTCGACTGGCAGAACCGACGCTCCGGCTCGGACGAGGCCGCCGCTCAGGCCACGCGGCTGACCATCGACTACGTGCGCCAGGTCGCGGCCGAGCTGCGAGAGCGCTTTGCGGTCGACGAGCTCTATCTGCTGGGCTTCTCGCAGGGGGGATCGATGGCCTACAGGATCGCCATCGGCGATCCGAGCTTCCGCGGCATGCTGGCGTTCGGCTCCAGCTTCCGGGCCGAGTGGCTCGGCGCGCAGGAGCTGGCTGCGACCCCGCAACTGCGCGTGTTCATCGCTCACGGCATCGGCGATCGCCTGTTGATCGCGAACGCCACCGGAGCGCGCGACCTGTTGCGGCACAGCGGCTATGCCGTCGCCTTCCAGAGCTTCGGAGGAGCACACGAGATCCCACCGCGTGTGGCTGCGCAGGCGATCGACTGGATCCTCGACGGACGTGGAGGGGATTGGCGCTGAAGCTACTGCTCTGGGATATCGACGGGACCCTCCTGAACACCGACAAGGCCGGGATGTATGCCTGGCTGCAGGCGCTCGAGGAGGAGCACGGGGCGCCGATCGAGGTCGCCGGGCCGAGCATGGCCGGCATGACCGATCAGCTCATCGCGCGCATCAGCATCCAGGAGGTGCTCGGGCGTGAGTACTCGCGCAGCCTGGTGACGTCGTTGCTCGACCGCTACGTAGAGCTACTGCCCGGCTGGCTGGTGCGGCGCGCCAACGGCTTCGTCCTCCCCGGTGTCGAGCAGATCCTGCGCGTGGCACACGAGCGGGACGATGTGGCCTGTGCGCTGCTGACCGGCAACATCCGCGACGGAGGGCACCTCAAGCTGGCGCACTACGGTCTCTGGGACTTCTTCGGGTGGGGCGCGTTCGGCGATGTGGCCGAGCTGCGGCGCGATATCGCCGCGTGGGCCCGGCAGCACGCCGTGTCGCGCTACGGCGCAGAGGCTCTCGAGGCGATCTACGTCATCGGCGACACCCAGCACGACATCGACTGCGGCAAATCGATCGACGCGCGCACCATCGCCGTGGGCACCGGTCCCTACTCGGCTGTCGAGCTGGAGCGGCACGAGCCCTGCTGGGCGATCGACGCGCTCCCCGAGCCTGGCGAGTTTTTCGGGCGACTCTAGACTACGCCGACCTGGCGGCCGAGCAGTACGCCGACAGCACCGCCATGGCCCTCGACTATGGCTGGTTCTATCCGGTGGCTCGCGTGCTGCGCGCCCAAGACGGTCAGCTACGCGTCCCGCCCCCCTCAGCGCTGATCGAGGGCACCGCCGGATCGCTGCCGCTGGGCGATCTTGCCAGCTCGTTCTTCGGTGTGGACTTGCATACGGGGGCGACGCATCCGGTATCGGGCTGGCCACCGACGCCGACCGACTCGGGCCTGCTGGAGGCCCTGCGCGCCAGCGCCGAGCAGGCACAGGAGCAGGGATGGCTGGTTGCCGTGGTGGTGTCGGAGAGCGGACCAGGTTCTCCCGCATAGTCCACACGCGTCCAGCTCATCCAGGAGGTCTGGGGGTACCCCGCCTCGGTGATCACGCGAACGGTGGACACCCACATCGCCGAGCTGCTCGCCAAGCTGGAGCATGACCCCGCGGCGCCTCGCCACATCCTGACCGTGCCGCGCGTCGGATAACGGTTGGCGACCGAGTAGTCAGTCCCTGGCTCAGCCGCGGCGCCGTGGCCACATGAGCGTGACCAGCGCCCCGATCCCGAGAACGTAGTCGAACGTCTGACTCAGGATGTGGGTGGCGAAGCCGGAGACGATCGCCTGCTCGGCGGTAAGTCCGAGGCGGGTGAAGATCAGTGCGAAGGCGGCCTCCCAGGTGCCGAACGAGGCGATGCCGCTGATCGGCAGCATGGCCGACATCTCGGCCCCGGCAATGCCGAGGAAGGCGGTGAAGAAGCCGATCGAGCCCCAGGCCACCCCCAGGGGCACGAGCACCGCCTGCAGCAGGAACCAGTGGGCGCCGAACTTGGTGATGCGCACGAGAACCGACACCAGGAAGACCGGGATCAAGGAGCCTCGGGACCGTACCGCGACGACGCGGTCGGCCACGTCGCCGGCCATGTCCGCGGCCCGGGCGCCCAAGCCGAGCAGCCCGCCGGAGGCCCCGCCGCCGAGGCGCTGCAGAAGCGCGCCGGCGAGCCGGATACCTGGGGCCAGCAACCAGAGCGCCACGAGCGATCCGGCCAACAGCAGCCCCGCCAAAGCCCCGATCGCGGCGCCGCCCTCGACTCCGGCGCCGAACACTCCCAGCGCCAGCAGCAGCAGCGGCGCGATCGCCACCATGTCGAGTACGAAGGCGAGCAGGAACGAGGCCATGGCGTCGTCGAACGGAACGCCGGCGCGTGAGGTGATCAGCCAGACGTAGGAGAGCGTCCCGAGGCGCGCCGGCAGCAGGTCGCCGAGCATGCCGCGAACCATGGTGATCTGCGTCAGGCGGGCGATCGGCACCGAGGCATCGAGCAGCCATCGGTAGCGCACCACCCGCGCCGCGACCATGGCCAGAAACGCCACGGCTCCAAGGAGAACTCCCGGCATGTAGGCGTCGCGAATGGTGGCGACGATACGCGCCCCGGACACGTCGCGCAGCAACAGCGCCACGAGCACGACCGACACCGCGATCGACAGCGCAAAGCGCCACAGGCCTCGCGAGCTCAACCCGGACGTGGCGGCCGTCACCGGCTCCGAAGCACTCGCGCCGGCACCCCACCCACAACGGTCCGCTCAGGGACGTCCTCGGTGATCACGGCGCCCGCGGCCGCGACGCTGCCGGCGCCCATGGTGACGCCGGGCAACACCGTCACCTTGGCCCCCAGCCAGACGTCATCGCCGAGCGTTACTTTGTCGCCCTGGCGCAGCCCCTGCTGGTTGATCGGCAGGTCGGTGCGCTCGGTGTGGTAGTTGCCGCCCCCCGCCAGATAGCAGTCGGGTCCGACGATCAGGTCGGCGCCGGCCTCGACCGAGCCCCCGGCGACGGCGTGAATCACCGTCTGGGTGCCGATACCGGCGCGCGGTCCGATCTGCACCGTGCCGCCCTTGCACGAGATCATGACGTTGTTGGCCAGGATCGAGTCGTCGCCCAGGCGAATCGCGACGTCGGCCTCGTCGTTGCGAGCATCGAGAATGCAGCCATCGCTGATCACCACGTTGGCGCCGAGCTCGATGCGGCCCGGGTGGCGCAGGCTCACGTTGGCGCCGAACACGGTGCCGCGGCCACACGCATTGAACAGACGCTGCCAGAACATCTTGCGCAGCAGCAACCCCGCCGCTCCCGGAACGATCGAGAGCCAGCTGCAGATCTCGAAGTAGCACAGCGCGGTCAATCCCGGGCGCCCGACGATCACGCGCCGGTAGCGCGCCAGGGCCGAGCCACCCTCCGTCACTGAGGCCTGCGTCTTGGCCTGCCCCGCCATCAGGCCGTGGCCCGCGCCGGCGGGGAGGCGCCCGCCATGAGTCGGTCGGTGAGCTCGTCGAGCTCGCCCAGACCGGCTCCCTCGAAGTTGAGCCGATACCAGAACTCGAGGTTGATCAGGATCCACAGGCGGAAATCGTGGTTGGCGCGACCCGACACGTGCTCCTGCAGTAGCCGCTGTATCGCGGCCTCCTCGAAGATGCCCTCCTGGACGAAGCGAGACTCGGCGAAGAGCCGTCGGGTGAAGTCCGCCAGATCGGTGCGCAACCAGATGCCGAGCGGGAAGCCGAACCCCTGCTTGGGGCGCTCGATCAGCTGGCGCGGCAAATAGCGCGACGCCACTACTTTCAGGATGTGCTTCAGGTCGCGCCCCTTGAGCTTCATCGAGCTCGGTACCGAGGCCGCGAACTCCACCACCTTGTAGTCGATCAGCGGCGGGCGCGACTCCAGCGAGTGCGCCATCGACATGCGATCGACGATCGAGAGCAGATGGTCGGGCATGCGGGTCATCAGGTCGGTGTAGAGCATGCGGTCGACCAGCTCCTCGGCGTTGCCGGCGTCGAAGTGGCACAGGATCTTGCCGAGCGAGTCGTTGTCGGTGATGCGCTGGCGCGCCCCCTCGGTGAACAGGGCCTCTTTGGCCTCGGGCGTGAAGCGCAGGAAGCTCATGCTCTGGGCGTAGCGCTCCCCCGCCGCGTAGAACGACATCTCGTTGAGCCAGGCCACCTTCTGCGCCAGGCTCTTGTAGCCGAACGACTCGGGCACGCGGTCGATCACCGGGCCGAACACCTGCTTGCGAAGCCACCCGGGCAGGATCGAGTACAGCTCCGCGAGCCGCTGGCCGGCGAAGCGGTCGTAGCCGGCGAAGTTCTCGTCGCCGCCGTCGCCCGAGAGCACCACCTTGACCTGCTCGGAGGCCACCTCCGAGACCAGGTAGACGCCGACGCCGAACGGATCGGAAGGCTCGTCGAGGTGCCAGATCATCGACGGCATCAGGCGCACGAGATCGGCGCTGACGATACGCTCGTTGGCCTGCAGCCCGTACTGATCGGAGACCATGCGCGCGTACGGGAGCTCGTTGAACGCCTGCTCCTCGACGCCGATCGAGAAGGTCGGGAAGCCGCCGCCCGTGGTCTTGGCCATCATCGCGGCGATCAGGCTCGAGTCGATGCCGCCCGACAGGAACGCGCCCACGGGAACGTCCGAGAGCGTGTGCATGCGCACGGTCTCGAGCAGCAGCTCCTCGAGCTGGTCGGCGATCTCGGTCTCGCTGCCCTGGAGCTTGTCGGTGAACTCGAAGCTCCAGTAGGAGTCGATCTCGACCTCGCCGTTCTCGTACACCAGCGTCGAGGCGGCCGGCAGCTTATGGATGCCCTCGAACAGCGTGTAGCGGTCGGGAATGAAGCGCAGCGATACGTAGTGCCAGAGAGCATCGAGGTCCGGGCGAGAATCGATCAGTCGCGAGGCCAGCAGGCTCTTGACCTCGGAGGCAAACAGCAGATCGTCGCCGACGCGGGCGTAAAAAAGCGGCTTCTGCCCCATGTGGTCCTTGGCCAGCACCAGCTTGCGCCGGGCGCTATCCCAGATGGCGAAGGCGAACTGGCCGCGCAACCAGCGCACGCAATCGACGCCGTGGTCCTCGTACAGGTGCAGGATGACCTCGACGTCGGCGTTGGTCTTGAAGCGGTGCCCGTCCGCCTCGAGGCGCTGGCGCAGCTGTGGGAAGTTGTAGATCTCGCCGTTGGCGATCAGCTGCAGGGTGCCGGCCTCGTTGGTCAGCGGCTGGGCACCGCCGTCCACGTCGATGATGCTCAGTCGGCGGTGCCCCAGGGCCACCGCCGCGTCGCGGTAGTAGCCGCACCCGTCGGGCCCCCGATGCGCCAGCGTGTCGGTCATCGACACGATGGCGTCGTGGTGCGACCCGGTGACGATGCCCGCGATTCCACACATGCTGCCGCTCCTGGCGCCCGCGATGCGAACGCACGCTCAGGGGATCAGAGGTAACCCTCTGCCTTGTACCACTCCGCAGTGCGGCGCAGCCCCTCGTGGATGTCGACTTGCGGATCGTAACCCAGGTCGCGCCGGGCGGCTCCGATGTCGAAGGCTCGGTTCTGCCGGAACCAGTCGACGCGCCGCGGGAAGATCGGCGGCGCGATACGCAGCGGCTTGCACAGCTTCTCGCACACATGGCCGGCAATTACCAACGGGGCCAGCGGGTAGTGCGGGATCTTCACGTCCACGTCGAGCGCCGCGCCGACAGCCCGGACCAGCTGCTCGATCGACAGGTAGTCGGCATCGGCGATCAGGTACGGCTTCCCGGCTCCCTTGCCCTGCTCCTGGGCCAGCACGAACGCCTCGACCAGGCTGTCGATGTAGAGCGGGTGGTACAGCGTCGCGCCGCTGCCGAACATGGGGAACCTGCCGCTGGCCGCGCGCTTGAAGATCATGAAGAAGCGCTCTGGATCGCCCGGGCCGTAGATCGCCGCCGGCCGCAGCGTCACCGTCTCGATGTCGCCCGACTCGTGCGCCTGGTGCACGATCGGCTCGGCCGCGTACTTCGTCTGCTGGTAATAGTCGGCGGCGGCGATCGGCGCGCTCTCGTCGGCCGGAGGATTCGCGACATTGCCGTGCACGCCGCAGGTGCTGCAGTAGACGAACTTGCGTGCACCATGTCGGATCGCTCCCTCGAGCATGGTCAGCGTACCGCCGACGTTGACCTCCTCGTAGTAGCTGTCGGGAACGTCGAGCTCACGGAAAGCTGCCGCCAGGTGATGGACGACCTCGACGCCGCGGCTCACCCTCTCGACGACGTCCGCGTCGGTGACGCTGCCTATCACGACCTCGGCGCCCCAGTCGCGCAGCTCCTGGGTCTTTACGCCTTCCTTGTAGTCGAGCGCCACGACGGTGTGGCCACTCTCGAGCAGCCGCTTGACCAGGGCCTTGCCGGTGAATCCGGTGCCGCCGGTAACCAGGATCTTCATCGGGGGTAGCAGGCCATGGTGAAGCTCTGACGGGTCGCTCTGACTCAGCGCACGAGCAGTGCGCGGTAGATATCGAGGAGTCGGTGCACGGACGCCGACCAGGTGAACTGCTCGGCGACCCGCGCACGCGCCCGACCACCCAGCTGCGCCCGCCGTTGTGCGGAGTTACTCAGCGCGACAACGGCCTCGACGAGCGAATCGATCGAGCCCAGGGAAGCATAGCAGCCGGCCTGTCCGAGGATCTTGCGGCTGTTCGGGGTCTCCCAAGCCACCACGGGCAGTCCGGCGGCCATGTAGTTGAGCAGCTTGCCGCTGGCCTCACCGCTCTCCGCGTCCTTGGGATCGACCGCGATGTCGGCGGCCGCCAAATGGGTTCCCAGCTGCTCGAACGGCAACCGCCCGGTGAGCGTGCAGGTGTCTTGTAGCCCCTGAGCCGCTAGGAATCGCTCGGTGTCCTGGACCGGGTAACCGATCAGCAGAAACCGAACGCCAAGAGCACGCCGGGAGCAGGCCGCGATCAACTCGTGCAGCGTCTCTACGCCCTTGGCGGGGATAAGAGAGCCCGAGTAGACGACCACGGTGGCGCCCTCCGGGATGCCGAGACGATGCCGAGCTTCGGCTCGGTCGCCATGCTCGATCGCCTCGGCATCGATGCCGTCAGGCACCTCGTACAGCCGATCCTCAGCGACACCGAAGCGATCGCGTGCGATCTGCAAGGCGGCAGCCGAGGAGCACGCAAGCACATCGGCGCGATGGTCGATGAAGCGTTCGACACGCTCGAACAGTGCGCTGCGCCAGCCGCCACGTTTGGCGTAGCCGTACTCGTCGAGCTCCCCCGAGAGACTTCCCTGGACGTCGAAGACCACCGGCAAGCGACGCCAGAACAGGAGCCGGCTGACAGCCCAGCTCAGCAACGCGCCCTCGTGCAGATGCCCGTGCAGCAGGTCCGGGCGCCGGCGCAACGTCACGCCGAGCACCTTGAAGAACAAGAGCGCATCCGCCACGTACTTGAGCCCCGTGGGCCCGGCCTCGACGCGGTCGTATCCGGGGACGGTGGAGATCCGCAAGGTGTCGATCCCGGGCACGTCGCGGCCATGATGGTAGGTGCACAACGCGCCCCCGACTCCCTGCTCGTGGAGTCCGCGCATGAGCCCGGCGATGCGGATGTGACACCCGCGATCGGAGAAGAAAGGCGTCGGCCCGACGTGCAGCACGCTCAGCGCCCGCCCGGTGGCCTCGCCGCTCATGTCAGGAGCCGCCGCGAGACCGTCTCGATCTCGTGCACAGAGCGTGGCTCGTCCCAGTCCGCGACCTCGCCCATCAAACTGGCGCAGCGCCGCAGCGCACTCTCGCCGGGGTGGCCGAGGGTGCCGAGCCCGGTGCGACGCAGCACCAGATCCTCCAGGTGCACCGCCATCTCCCGCTCGACCGCCCAGACCGCCTCGACGGCCAGCGCCTGGCGCTGCCGCGCCAGTGGCTGACGGAGCTCCGGGTTGGCGCGGATGCGGTCGATCAGCGCCGACGCATCGGCTCCGTAGTTGCGCACCAGGTGGGCCACCGACGCTTTCCCGAGCCCGGGTGGCGCGCTGTTCACGCAGGCCTCGAGGAACCTGTCGGGATCGCCGAAATCCGCGACCGGCAGTGGCCGGTGTCGGGTGCAGCACGGCGCGCACCCACCGAGCCACGCGCCGACATGATCCAGGGCTCGCTCCGCCAGCCGGCGCGCCGTGGTGTACTTGGCGCCGAGCACGGTGAACAGCCCCTCGACGCCGTCGACCTCGGAGTGATCGACGATCTGGTAGTCGCCGGTGCCCTGGTAGGTCTCGGGGTCGATCTCGTCGGCTTGCAGTGGATAGAGGCCTGCATACGAATACAGAACATCGGCCGGATCCAGCGTCCCTGCCCCCAGGGCAGTGTTGACCTCGCCGATCAGGTCGGCGATCTCGCGCCGGCTCGGCGCCACCGCATCGAGATCGCCGTCGTAGGGGCCGTAGGTCGTTCCGATGAGCGAGTGCCCACGCCAGGGGATGACGAACACATGGCGGCCGCCGCGACTGACCACCGATTCGCTACGGCGGCGGGTGGCCAGGGCAACCGCGTGACCATCGGTAAGGGAGCGCGTCACGATGTGCGCTCCCTTGGAGAAGCCGCTGACAATCCGGTGTGCCTCGCCTCCCACGAGCTCGCGCTCGAGACCGCGGATCCAGGGGCCGGCGGCATTGATCACCGCCCGTGCGCCGATCGTGATCTCCTCCCCGGTGGACAGATCCCGGGCGACAACACCGGTGATCGTGCCCTCCTGCTGCCGCAGCCCGGCGGCGGCCACGTAGTTCGCCACCGCGGCGCCGCCGCGAGCCGCAGCGTCGACAAACGCCAGCGTCATGCGCTCGGAGCTGTGCATGTGGCACTCGTGGAATAGGCGGCCCCCGGTCATGCGTTCGGTGTCGATCCCGGGAACGAGCCGAGCGATCTCGTCGCGCCCCAGCCAGCGGCCTGAAGGCTCGCGGCGCGACGGATCCAGGAGCTGGGCCCGCTGCCCCAGGCACAGCAGCCCGTAGGTCGCCATGCCGCCGCCGAGCAGTAAGCGGCCGCGAGCCAACCCTCGGTAGGTCGGCACGATGAACGGGACCCAGTCGATCAGGTGCGGCGCCAGGTTCTGGAAGTAGATGCGCTCGAGCGCCGACTCCCGGACCTTGCCGAACGCCACCTGCTGCAAGTAGCGGATGCCTCCGTGTAGCAGTTTCGAGGAGGCTGCCGATGTCGCCGCACCGAAGTCACCCTTGTCGATCAACGCCACTGCGAGACCGCGCTGGGTGGCATCGTGGGCAAGACACGCGCCGGTAATCCCGCCGCCGATGATCACCAGATCGAAGCGACGCTGGGCGAGCGCCGCCGGCGCCCGCTTCATGACTCGTACTGGTGGACGACCCAGTCGCGGTAGCTCCCGTCCATGACGGCGCGCCACCACGCCTCGTTGTCCAGATACCACTGCAAGGTGCCGCGCAGGCCCTCCTCGAACCCGGTGGAGGCCCGAAAGTCGAGCTCGGACTCCGCCTTGCGCCCGTCGATGGCGTATCGCCGGTCATGACCGGGCCGGTCGGTGACGAAGCTGATGGCGCTCTCGGACTCGCCGGCGGCCGCGGCAGCGGCCGGGAAGCGGTGGGCCAGCTCCGAGTCGTTGGCAAAGGCCGCGTCCATCAGCCGGCACAGCACGCGTACCAGATCGATATTGCGCCACTCGTTGCCGCCGCCGAGGTTGTAGGTCTCGCCAGGGGTGCCACGCTCGATCACCCGTTCGATCCCGGCGCAATGATCCTCGACGTGCAGCCAGTCGCGCACGTTCAGACCGTCCCCGTAAACCGGCAGCGGAGAGCCCTCGAGCAGGTTGACGATCATCAGCGGAATCAGCTTCTCGGGGAAGTGATACGGCCCGTAGTTGTTGGAGCAGTTGCTCGTGGTGACCTGCAGCCCGTAGGTGTGGTGATAGGCCCGCACCAGGTGGTCGGAGGCTGCCTTGCTCGCCGCGTACGGGGAGTTGGGCTGATACGGCGAAACTTCGGTGAAGGCTGGGTCATCGGGTCCCAGGCTGCCGTATACCTCGTCGGTGGAGACGTGATGGAACCGGTGGGCCACCGACTCCTCGCCATCCAGCCAGTGATCGCGAGCCGCAGCCAGCAAGGTATGCGTGCCCTGCACGTTGGCGACCACGAAAGCCTCTGGGCCGTGGATCGAGCGATCGACGTGCGACTCGGCCGCGAAGTGGACGATGGTGTCGACCGCCTGCTCCCGAAGCAATCGATCGACCAGAACCCGCTCGTTGATGTCGCCGTGCACGAAGCGCAGGGCACCCGAGTCCTCGAGCGCACGGATGCTCGCGTGGTTGCCGGCGTAGGTCAGCGCATCGAGGACCGCGACGCGATCGCCGGGATGCCGCCGACACCACCGGTGCACGAAATTGGCGCCGATAAATCCGGCGCCACCGGTTACCAGTAGGCTGCGTGTCTTCATCAGGAGGGCGGCAAGGCAGGGCCGAGGATCGTGGATCGTGGATCGTGGACCGCTGAATCGTAGCAGTCCGGTACTCCGGCCATCGTACAGGCCTGGGAAACCAGGGGGCGACAGGGACCAAGCTGGGGGAGCAGGGCCCCGGTCGAGCAAACCACAGGGCTCTCTTGACGACTCCTGGCCCCTGAGCTTTCTTTGGGGCCAGAGAAATCCGTTGTTGGCCACGAAATTACCTTCGTGTCGCTGTATCACACTGTTAAAATTCTTAGCACTCAGTAATAGTCACTGTAAGTCAATTTTAGTAATGCGCGAGGTACTCGTTGATGTTCCCTAGCCCTGCCCAGAGACTCTGGAGCGCCAGCCGGTCGATCCGCACCCACCGCATTCCCCTGCTCGGCGTTCTCGTCGCGACGTTCGCCCTGGGCGGCTGCGAGGCAATCAAGAACCTCACGAGTCCCGACTTCGATCCCACGCAGCTCATCACCCTGACATCAAGCTCCCTGTCGGTTCCGGAAGGCGGCGGGGAGGTCGAGTTGACCGCAACGGTCACCCTGGCCGGAGCGCCGCAGAGCGGTGTGCGGGTCGACTTCGAGACGACCGCCGGCGAGTTCGACCCCAGCGCCACCGTCGTGACCAACGGCAGCGGCGAGGCTCGAACGACGCTGCGCACCTCCTCGCAGGCAACCGTCACAGCCAAGGTCATGGTCGGCGGCGTTGCGGTGGTGGCATCGGCTTCGACGACTATCGAGGTTGGCGGGAGCACCACCGCCGCCGGCGACTTCAACGTCTCGCTGACCCACTCGCCCGAGGAGATCGTGGCCGGCGAGCCGGTCACCTTCCTGGTGGAGGCGCGGCGCAAGGACAACGACGACAAGGTGGGCGGCACGCTGGAGATCCAGTTCGGCGACGGCAAGGCCGCCACCTTCGAGGAGTTCGACGGCAAGGAAAAGATCGAGCATGTCTACAGCGAGGACTCCTTCTTCAACGTGGCGGTGAAGGTCACAGACCAGGGTGGCACGAGCGTCGAGGACACCTTCGGGGTGCGGGTCGTCGACGGGGCCGAGACCCTCGTCCAGCTGGACGCGAGCGAGACCGAGCTCCCGGCCCGCGAGACCCTGAAGCTCACCGTCGATCTGGTGCGCGAGACGAGCCGGCGGGCTAGCGGCAAGGTCAAGATCGACTGGGGCGACGGTCGCTCGACCAACCTCGGCGAGACCAAGGGCAAGTCGAGAATCGAGCATATCTATCGGGAAAAGGGCAGCTACCGGATCCTCGTCGATGTCGAGGACGACCGGGGCCGCTCGGTGAGAGCCTCGCTGCGCATCCGCGTAGCCGCCCCGCTGAGCATCGCCGGTGCGCTCACCAGCAGTGATTCCTCGCCGTCGGTGGATGAATCGCTGAGCTTCACCTTCACGGCAACCCGCAGCGATGGCAAGGCGACCAGCGGCAGCGCCAGTGTCGACTTCGGCGATGGCAGTGCCTCCACGGCGAGTGTCTCGGGAAGCCAGGCGTCGTTCAGCCATACCTATACCAGCGCCGGTACCTATAACGTCAGCGTCAACTTCGACGACGGCGCGGGCCACAGCGCCAAGGCCTCGCTCAAGGTCACCGTCTCCGAGACCTCCGATGGCGGCGGCGGTGGCGGCGGCGGTGGTGGTGGTGGCGGCGGCGGCGGCACCGACGAGCTCGACCCCAACAGCATCGTCTTTTTGCACGCCAACGCGGGGAACTTCGACGTGACCTCCACCGTGACAGGTGTGTCGGTGAGCACCGGACAAATCTGCATTCACCACACCAAGTCGGGCACCTGGCCGGTGCTCGATGGCGCCGAGGGCAATCCTTCGATCGTGGCCAACGTCGGTGGCACCTGGTACTCCGCCACCTACGAGTGGAACCGGCCGGGGCAGGATTGCAAGGATCTGGGCGTGCCCGGTTCCGAGCCCGACACGGCGCACTCGGTCGGCCCGCACACCAAGGCCTCGCCGCTCACCACCTGGGTGCCGCAGAAGGGCGAGGTGGTCTACTTCTTCGCGTCCACGCACGCCCGCGCCGGGTTCGCCACCATCGACGAGCGCAGCAACATCGTCAAGGTCGTCTGGCCCTACTGAGCCAGCATCCTGAGGTCGGGGCCCCGGTCACCACGGCCTCCTACCTCAGCCCTCAGCCCGCTTCATGCGGATGATCCTGTCGATCGTCAGCTCCTCGAAGCCGGCCCGCTGCAACCGCCCGATGAACTCAGGGTCGACCTCGTAGCGCTTCAGCCGGACCATATCGCTGACCGGGAGCTGCTCGAAGCCGACTGCAGCGAGACCGGAGACGTATGCCGGCTCGATCTCGTAGCGGCGCAGCGTTACCAGCTCGTCGACGTCGAAACGGCGCGACGCGGCACCGGACATGGCCCGGATGTAGTCGGGCCTAGCGACGACACGTCTCGTCTCTAGGATCGCTGCGAGCCGGGGATCATCGACCGGTCGGCTGCGGCGCGACATCGTCCGAAGGGCACTGAGCTGGCGGCCTCGGCGCGCCAGCAGCACGCAAGCACCGACCAGATGGATCAGCAAGAGCGCCGCCATCGGGGCTGGGAGCTGCAGGCGCCGTGAACTCCGGGGCGCGAGGTCGGGTGGAGACGACGGAAGCTCGCCCGGCGAGCTCCCGGGCTTCGCTTGGCCAAGCAACCGCCCGCCGTCAGCAAGGCGACTGGCTGGCGAGCCCTGGACCGCACTCGGATCGGAGCTGTCGGGCAGACCGATCTCCGGCTTCCAATCGACGGCCGGAGCGCCCGCCTCGGCAACCAGCCCGTCGAGTTGCGACAACTCGACCGGTACTGTCCAGGGTGCTCCGATGGGAGGCACCACGAACTTCGCGATCGCCACGAGCAGAAGCCCGTAGCGCACCGGGCTGGCCAGGCGTCTGCCGAGACGCGCCACGCACCAGATCACCAGGCCGAGCACGGCGGCCTCCGCTGCCAACGGGATCAGGAGCTCGTACCAGGAGCCCGCCACTCGTTCGAGCCCTGCCCAACCGCTCACGACTCGGTCTCCCGTTGACTGCGGAGTCGGTCGAGCAGAGCCTGGAGCTTGTCGAGTTGCCGGCGGTCCGGCGGCTCAGTCTCGAACAGCGAGGCCACCAGGGCCACGGAGTCACCACCGAAGATCCGCTCCCGGAGCCGAGCGAGAATGTCGGAGTAGGTGGTGGTCGTCGCGGCCGAGGGACTGAAGACGAAGGCCTTGCCGGTGTCGGCCTTGCGCCTCTCGACCAGGCCGCGAGCCTCGAGACGCTTGACGAGCGTCACCATCGAGCCGTGGGCCATGGGGCGATAGGAATGCATCGCCTCGCGGAGCTGCCGCGCGGTGGCGTCGCCGAGTCGGTCGAGGCAGGCGAGGACCTCGAGCTCGGCTTCCGGGAGGCGGGCGTCGGTCAAAGGTCTTGGCGAGGGGATGGGCAGATGCTGGCGAGATCATATGTAGACGGCTGTCTATTTTGCAAGTGGTCGGCGACAGCCGCGGTAGAATCGGCTGCCACGCAACGGCGCGGAGGCCGATATTGAAAGGCATTATTCTGGCGGGCGGAGCCGGAACCCGACTGGCTCCTCTGACCCATGTCGTGTCCAAGCAGCTGCTGCCCGTCTACGACAAGCCGATGGTCTACTACCCTCTGGCGACGCTGATGCTCGCCGGTATCCGCGATGTCCTGCTGATCTCGACCCCGGAGCACACGCCGCTGTTCGAGAACCTGCTGGGCGACGGCAGTCAGTGGGGGCTGCGGCTCAGCTTTACCGTCCAGCCGCGGCCCGAAGGGTTGGCGCAGGCATTCGTCATCGGTCGTGAGTTCGTCGGCGACGGATCGTGCGCCCTGGTCCTGGGCGACAACATCTTCTATGGGCACGATTTCTCGACGTGTCTGCGCAGCGCCGCAGGGCGTGCACGTGGGGCGACCGTCTTTGCCTACGCGGTGCGCGATCCCGAGCGCTACGGGGTCGTGGAGTTTCGCGACGGCACTGCCGTGAGCCTCGAAGAGAAACCGGTGCAGCCCAAGTCACGCTATGCGGTGACCGGCCTCTACTTCTACGACAACCGCGTGCTCGACATCGCCGCGAACCTGACGCCGTCCGAGCGGGGTGAGCTAGAGATAACCGATGTCAACCGGGCCTATCTGGAGCTCGGCGAGCTCAACGTCGAGGTCCTCGGACGTGGCTTCGCCTGGCTCGACACCGGTCAGTGCGACGCCCTCATGGAGGCCTCTCTCTACGTACAGACGATCGAGAAGCGGCAGGGGCTGAAGATCTGCTGTCCCGAGGAGATTGCCTACCGCCTCGGCTATATCGACGAAGCCGAGCTCGGTCGCCAGATCGAGACGCTGGGCAAGTCGGAGTACGGCCGCTACCTGCGCAGCGTGCTGACCCACGAGATCTTCTGAGCCCACCGCACTTTCACCACGGCCTCCTACGGGAGGTCCGCGAGCTCGCCGAGCCGGCGGACCAGATCCTCCTTCGCCCACTGGTAGTAGCGGATCTGCGATCGTTGATCGCCGGTCCATGGACCGGTCCAGGCGGCAATTGCGCCACGCACGCTCAGCACGCGGCTGCGGAGCTCCTCGCACTCCTCGCGCAGCCTGACGGTCTGCGCCAGCCGGGCGTCGTCCTCGGGCAGCTCTTCCTCCTCGAGTGCCTCCTGTCGCTCGATCAGCGCTCCGACCATGTCGTTGAGCTGCGCATAGCTGCCGCCGAGCTCGAGCTGGATCGCAGTCCAGCTGCGCCGCACCTGCGGCGCGACACGGATGCGCGGATCCTCCGAGACCTCGACACTCCGCTCGTGAATGGCCGCACCGACGGTGAGCCGCACGGTGTAGTTGCCCGGCACCACGAGGGGCCCCGACGGTGGCCCGCCGCCGAAGCCGCCGAAGCCACCACCCCCACCTGCGTCGCGCTGCTCGACGAGCGCCGGGTCGCGGGGCCTCGGGATGCGGGCCGGCGCCGCCAACGACTCGTGTCGCAGGTCCCAGACCACACGGTTGACGCCGCGATCGGTAGAGGCCGCGAGGCCGCGAACAATGCTCCCCGAAGCGTCGAGGACCTCGAGCTTCACCGGGGATTCCTCGTCCTGTCCCACCTCTAGCGCGGTGCCCAGCCAGTAGTCGAGGATCGCGCCCACCGGCGGGTTGGCGCCGTGGAAGGCCATGTCCCCGGTCCGCGCTCCGGTGCGCCTGCGACGGACCATCGAGGCGCGCCGGACGGAGAAAAGGTGTGTGTCGGAGGCGACGACGGACGGCGTGAGCTCCCGCAGGGTGCTGGCGTCGTCGAGGATCCAGGCGCCCCGGCCATGCGTGCCGAGCACCAGGTCGTGGTCACGCGGATGAACCACGAACTCGTTGACCGCCACGGTAGGCAGGTTGCTCTCGAGCTCGACCCAGTGGCTGCCACCGTCGTTGGAGATGAAGAAACCCAGCTCGGTGGCAGCGAACAGCAGGTCGGGGTTCACCACGTCCTGATGCACGGCGTGCAGCACCCGGCCGGCCGCCATGTCCCCGACGATCGAGCGCCAGGTCTGCCCGTAGTCCTCGGAGCGGTACAGGTAGTTCGTGTAGTCGTTTTCGCGGTGGCCGTCGAATGCCGCGAACACGACCGACTCGTCGTGCGCCGAGGGCTCGAGGTCCGCGACCCACGTTCGCTCAGGTAACCCTGGCAAGCGGCCGCCCACGTTGGTGAACGAGTCGCCGCTGTCGCGCGAGACCTGAACGTTGCCGTCGTCGGTGCCGACGTACAGCAGGCCGGGCCGCAGCGGCGACTCGGCGATCACGGTCAGGGTGGCGAAATAGGGAACGCCGTCGTCGAGCGACGCGACGCGCGCACTCGGGTCCTGACCCATGATCTGGACCTCGGAGCGCTCCCACGCGTTGCTCATGCGGCCGAGGTCACGCCACGAGGCGCCGCGGTCGCGGCTGACATAGAGGCTCTGCGTGCCGGCATAGATCGTCGACGGATCGTGAGGCGACAGGGTGTAGGGGCCGTCCCAGTTCCCGGGCTCCATCTCCTGCTCGAGAATCCCGGCCTCCTCACCGGTGCCGAAGAGGCGCCAGTTGCGGCGACCGAACTTGTAGCCCACCGGGTTGCCGGGACGGATCGACTGGCGCTCCATGGTCTGCAGGTTGAGCCGCGTCAGACCGAGGTACTGCGACTCGGCGTAGGCCACGGTCGGATCGGCCGGATCCACCAGCGAGGCGAAGCCGTCGCCACCCCCGATGCTCACCCAGTCCTCGTTGAGGATGCCCTCGGAGCGATAGGTCGCACTCGGCCCCACCCAGCTGCCGTTGTCCTGGAAGCCCCCGTAGACGTTGTAGGGCTCCGCCATGTCGACGCTGATCCGGTAGTACTGGCTCACCGGCAGATGGGAGGCCCACAGCCAGGTGACGCCGCGGTCGTACGAGATGCCGAGAGCCCCGTCGCTGGCCTTGATCAGGTGACGCGAGTCGCTCGGGTTGACCCACAGGAAACGGTCGTCGCTGTGGATCGACTGGCGCGGCACGCGCCAGGTCTCGCCGCCGTCCTCGCTATAGCTGAACGAGTTCTGCTGATAGACGCGCTGGTCATCCGACGGGTCCACGAGGATCTGGCTGGCGTACATCGGCCGCGGGTTCCAATCGCTCATGTGCCGCCAGGTGACGCCGCGATCCTCGCTGCGATAGACCCCGGCGTAGCGCTCGCCTTCGTAGGCGGTCGAGGCGGTATAGCGCGAGCCCTGCTCGATACTCGCGTAGACGATGCGCGGGTCGGAGCGGTAGATCGAGATCCCGATGCGCCCGTACTCGCCCGCCGGCAGGCCGTTTGCCAGCGTGCCGTCGGGATGCTCGGGGTTGTCCTCGGCCTCGGGATCGGCCGCGCCGGCGGTCAGCTCGCTCCAGGTATCGCCGCCGTCGGTGCTGCGATAGAGACCGCTGCCCGGCCCGCCGCCGTGAAATCCGTAGGCGGTTCGGCGACGCTGGTAGGTAGCGGCGTAGACGATGCTCGGGTCCTCAGGGTCGAGGGCCACGTCGACCGCCCCGGTATCGGCGTCGCCATACAGCACCCGCTCCCAGTTGGCTCCGCCGTCGTGCGTGCGGTAGACGCCGCGCTCCTCGTTGGCTCCCCACAGATGCCCGAGGGCCGCGACGTAGGCGGTCTCCGGATCGCTCGGGTGGACGACCACACGGCCGATGTGCCGCGTCTCGCGCAGGCCGACGTTTTCCCAGGTCTCGCCGCCATCCCTGGAGCGGTAGACACCGTCACCCCAGGAGGAGCTCTGGCGGTTGGCCCGCTCACCGGTTCCGACCCAGACGACCTCGGGATCCGACTGGCTCACATCGACGTCGCCGATCGAGTGTGTCGCCTGACGTTCGAAAACCGGCTCGAAGGTGACGCCGTTGTTGGTCGTCTTCCATAGCCCGCCGGTGGCGGTGGCGACATAGAAGGTAAAGGGATCGCTCTCGACCACTGCCACGTCGACCATGCGGCCGCTCATCGCCGCCGGGCCGATGTTACGGAGCTCGAGACCCGCAAGGGCCTCGCTGTCGAGCTGTCTCGACTGCCAGGCGTCGGCCGGCGTGGCGAGGTTCGACAGGAGGGCCAGCGTCGCGATTGCGACCGGTGCTAGTTGGCGTCGTGTGGGCATGCGAGCTTGCTCCGTTGCGGTCGGGTCGGACATGCGGCGCGAGTATAGTCCGGCCGCGAGGCCGGTGACCCGGGGTCGAGGCAGCGGGGCACGCCCCTATTCGGAGCGCAGGCTCACCACCGGATCGACCCGCACAGCCCGCCGCAGCGGCACAACGCAGGCCAGCAGGCTGATCGCGAGAAGAAGCGCCGGAACCCCGAGATAGATCGACAGCTCGTTACCGTTGACCCCCTCGAGCACACTGGCGAGCACCTGACCCATCGGCAGCGCGATGGCTGATCCGATGGCGATCCCGACCCCGGCCAGGACCAGGGCCCGCATCATCACCAGACGAACCACGGCGGATGTGGAGGCGCCGAGGGCGATCCGGATGCCGACCTCGCGCGACCGCTGCTCCACGACGTACGACATGACGCCGTAGATGCCGACCGCGGCCAGGACCAGGGCACAGACGCCGAAGACCGCCATGAGATTGGTCGGTAGCTCTACCGCGATCAGCGAGGTGTTCACGATGTCGAGGAGCCGTCGGAGGTCGACGACTGGCAGGGCCGGGTCGACGGCGCGAATGGCCTCGCGCACGGCGCCGGCGATCGCCGCCGGCTCGCCCGGCGTCCGCGCGACGACGTACATGCGGCGCCATGATCCGGTTGACCCTCGATCCACAGCGACGTGACGTTGTTGCTGAAGCTCAGCGGCAGGATCGAGCTGGCACCGGCGATCTCCACCCCCGGCACGGCCCGGATGCCCTCAAGCATGTCGCGGTATGCATCGCGCCGAGCGCTCGGCTCGTCGTATCGCGGCCCGTTGAGCGCCAGCTCCATGGTGAGCACGTTGCTCTTGTCGAAACCGGGATGCATCGCCAGCAACCCGACAAAACCCTTCACCATGAGGCCCGCGCCGGCCACGAGCACGATCGACATGGCGACCTCGCCCACCACCAGCAGGCTGCGCATCCGATGGCGTGCTCGGTCGCCGGTGAACTGGGTCGACCCCGAGCTCAGGGTCTCGCGTAGCCGTGGGCGCGAGGCACGGAGCGCCGGTCCCAGGCCGAAGACCACGCCGGCGATCATCGCTAGCGCGAAAGTGGCCAGCGCGAGGCGCGGGTCGTAACTCTGATCCATAGCGCTCGGATTGGTCTCGAAGACGACGTCGGGGAGGCTCGCCACCAGCATGGCGCCGCCGATCTCCGAGAGCACCAAGCCGAGGAGGCCGCCCCCCACGGCGATCAGCAGCGACTCGGTGAGTAGCTGGCGGACGATGCGCAACCGCGACGCTCCGAGCGCCGCGCGGATCGCCACCTCGCCGGAGCGCGACGCGGTCCGGGCCAGAAACAGGTTGGCGACGTTGGCGCAGCAGATCAGTAGGACGAATCCGACGGTGACCAGCAGCACCGCGAGGGGCGCGCGCATGGGCTCATACAGCTGGTAGTGCAGGTCGACCGCGCGTGCTCGGACGCCCGTGTTGCTCCGGGGGTAGTCCTGCTCGAATCGCTCGGTCAGCCGGATGAGCTCGTCGTTCGCCGATGCGATGTCGTGACCCGGTGCCAGGCGGCCCACCATCACTATCGAGCGGGTGCTGCGCCGCTCGATCAGATCGGCCGGCTCGAAGCGAGTCGGCGTAAACAGATCGCCGCGCCACTGCACCACCGGGTACTCGAAATACTCCGGCATCACGCCGATGACGGTATGCTCCACGTCGTTGAGCCGCAGCGACTGCCCTATCAGCTCGCGTTGCCCTCCGAGCCGCTGCCACAATCGCCAGCTCAGCAGCACGACGGGATCGGCACCGGGCATATCGTCGGCCGGCACGAAGCCGCGGCCGTACAGGGGCTCACGCCGCAGAACTTGCAGCACGTTGCCGCTGACGCGGTAGCCGTTCAGACCGATCGGCTCGTCCGGCCCCATGAGGTTCACCTCCCAGAGCACATGGGCCGCGATGTCTTCGAAGGACTCGGAGCGCTGCCGCAGGTCGTGCCAGTCGGGCACGGAGCTCGAATTGATCAGGACCCCGCGTTCCGGGTAGGTGGTCCAGATGATCGCCAGCTCGTCGGCGTCGCCGTACGGCAGCTCCGAGAAGACCAGCGCGCTGGTCATGCCGAAGATCACACCGTTGGCGGCGATTCCGAGCGCCAGCGTGATTACCGCGACGGCGACGAAGCCGGGGTTCTGGGAAAAGGAGCGCAGAGCGAAACGCACATCCAGCATCAGGTCGGTCACGATCTCACCTCGTCTTTCGAGGCGGCGCAGATACTGACCGATGTCACGGCAGTGGCGATGATGCCGGTCGGTATCACCGAACCGCCGCGCCGCTTCGCGTCTGGCCGCGCCGGGCCTCATTCCGGACTCGACGAGCTCCTGAACGGTCATGTCCAGATGGAATGCGAACTCCTCGTCGACGTCCCGTCTCAGGGATCCGGCCCCGAAACGGAAGCGTCGAACGCGTCGCGCTAGTTCCGAACGACCCATTCGAGAAGGCTCCCGTGAGACCTTCCCCTAAATTAACAAGGGGAAGGTATCGCACCCTCCCCTAAGACGTCAAGGGGAAAGGCTTCCTGATGTGCATAGGGACCACACCTTACCGCGCATCGCCGCCGGGCCGGCTTGCCGGCAGCAGCCCGGTACGCGTCGTCCTGGCGCCGGCGTGCTGCGCCAGAAGCACGGCGTACCGATCGACGACTGCCGCCAACTCGGCCTCCGTGGCAATCGAGCGGCTGACGTAGATGACGGCCAGCACGCTTCGCGTCGCGTCGTGGATCTTGGTGGCCATCGAGTCCGTCACCGGATTGCCGATCGGCGCACCGGCGCTCTGCGCCACACACACCAAGCCGCCGAGGTCGATGCTCTGGCCGGCGGCGTTGAAGACGAACTGCTCGCCGGGCCGGCCCCGCCGAATCTGCAGCGACGCACCCCCGGCGATCGCCAGGTCGAGGTCGAAGACGGAAGCAGGCCAGCCGGTCTCGAGCGAGACCAGATTGTTGATCTCGACGATGTTGTTGACGCGCGGGAACTCGTCGCGCTGCGCCATCGCGGCCAGGAACTCGCTGGCGGGCTTGCCGCGCCCGGCCGGCTTGTAGCCATGACCGCGCAGCAGGTCCCGTATTGCCACCTTGGTGGTGTCATCGAGCCCGCTGCGTGCACGCTCGGCGACGGCGGCTTGCAGCGCGATATCCAGTCGCTCGCCAGATGGCGCGCACCGCACCGAACGAGCGAGGATCCAGCCGATCCGCAGATCGGGGTGCTCCAAGCCCCAGCCGAGCCCGAAGCTGTCGGCCGAATCGTCGCTCACGGCGCATTTACCTCGAGCTGCTCGAGCAGCCAGCCGGCGATGATGCTGTGACCGCGCGGGTTGAAGTGGAACGAGCTGGTGCCGTTGAAGAGCCCGTCGCCAAGCTGGGTACGCAGCACTCCGATCGGGTCCAGGCAGCGGAGCGGACTGTCGAGGCACCGCAGTTGTACGAACCGTTGCAGCGCCAGCGGCGTCCCGGGCTGCTCGAGCTGCTGGCGGAAGGGAAACACGATCACCACGACGGGAATCCCCGTCGTGGTGCCGATGCGCTCGAGCGCGGCCCACTGGTGATCGAAGGCCTGCACGGTGGCAGGGTCGAGCTCGCGATCGAAGTCCTGCACCACGGCCGCCCCGCTGCGCACCGGCTCCGGGTCGCCGAAGCGGCTGGTCAGGCGCCTCCAGCGGCGCTGGATGAAGGCTACCAGCAGCGAGCGCGACAGCAGACCGCCCGCTTGTATCCGATTGGCGTGCGGATCGATGTCCTCGTAGCGCAACGGCCTGTCGGCGTCGTACAGGTCGTTGACCACCAGCCCGTAGACGATCAGCTCCGGATGCTGCCGCGCGAGGTTCTCGCCGAGCACTGCCAATGCCTGCTCGAGGTTGTAGCCGGGCACCGCGGCGTTGGCGACCTCACCAGGACGACCGATCCGCTCTCCGAACTGCGCCGGGAGACTCTCCCGCGCCAGCACCCCGAACCCGAACGTCACCGAGTCGCCGACGAACAGGTAGCGGCCGCCGGCGAAGCCTTCGAAGTCGGTGGGCACGCGCCGACCCGCGGCGTCGGTGCGCACCCGCACCCTTGGGTAGGTGCCCTCGAACGAGCTCTTGAGTCGAAAGCCGATCTCGGCGTCCCGCTCGAACGGGTTCAGGTTGCGAAGCAGCACGAAGCGCAGCGCCAGCTCCGCCGCCAGGGCCACCAGCACGAGGCTGCACGCCGCGATCGCCAGGTTGATCAGCAGGTCGCGTCGCGACCGCGTGGAGCTCATGCCCGCGATCTTCGCACGCCGCCAGGAGGCCGTGGTGAAACTCTGATGCGTCAGAGCCTCACCGCGGGCGCCGGGGCGATCAGACGCTCAGCAGCACTGCCTTTGTCGGCTGGCCGAGCAGCTCACCGATCGCCCAGACGTACCAGTCGGCCTGGGCACGGTAGCGATCGAGTAGATCCGCGGTTCGTGCGTCGGTCTTGAAGTCGACCACGGTCCACGATTCGCCCTCCTGAAACAGCAGATCGACGACCCCGTCGGCCACCCGCGTTGCATCGACCGGAACGATGAAGGGCATCTCCCGATGGTGCACGGGCGCCGCGGCTGCCCGGCGCACCAGGGGATGCTGCAGCGTGGCGCCGACTGCGACGATCGCGGCATCGACCTCGGAGGCCGGAGCACCGAGCACTCGGGCATGGAAGCGCACGAGCTGGGCGACGTGGTCTCGATCGGCGTCGAACTCGACGTCGCGCAGCACCGTGTGCACGAGCGTGCCGAACCGGCGACCGGCCGGCCGGTCGGCGTCCCGGGCAACGTGCTCGACCGCGACTTCGCCCCGTACCTCCGGGGGGCCGGCTCGGGCCTCCGAAACCACCACGACGTCAATCTGGCGCCGGGCGCCGCGCTCGAGCAGGCGGGACCGGCGTTGTCCCCAGCGCGTGTAGGCGTCGTGACCTTCGGCCGTCGCCTCGCCGCTCGAGTCCTCCCCCAGTAGCTCCTCCTGGCGCAGGCCGAAGTTGTATGGAACATCGAGGTCGAGTGCCGCCGGGTCCCACCACACGACGCCCGTACCCGACTCCGCCGTGTGCAACCCCGGACGAATCGACGATTCGGTCTCACCGTGGGCGCGCTGCGGCCGCTCGAGCACGGTTCGGTCGCCGAACTCGGGGCACCCCAGCCCGGTCGCCGGCGTACCACGGCGAAAGCTCTCCCGAGCCGGATACAGAGCCGGGTTGAGCGGCGACACCCAGCCGTCGTCCCATGGGTACTCGCCGAGCGCCGGCACTACCAGCAGGTCACGGGCTCGTGTCGTGGCAACGTAGGCGAGTCGCACGGCTTCGGCGCGGTCACGCTGGCGTTCCGATTCGGCGTGGTCCAGCAGCTCCCAGGGCGCGCACCCGAGCAGCCGTGTGGCGCACAGCCGCTTGTCCGGGTCGATGTGCGTGCTCGGTTCGGCACGTGCCAGTTGCGCGGTCATGTCGGCCAGCACGACAACCGGGAACTCCAGCCCCTTGGCGCCGTGGACGGTCATGATGCGCACGCCGTCGGCCCCTTCCTCGAGCACAGGCGCCTCGCCGGACCCCGGCCGCTCCGCTTCATCGCCGATCCGCTGCACGAAGCCGCGGAACGACAAGCCGCCGCCCAGCTCGAAGGCACGCGCCAACTCGACCACCCGCTGCACGTTGGCGAGCACCTGGTTGCCGGCCGGGCGCATGGCGAAGCCAGCGTGCGATCGCGTACGCCGCAGTAGCTCTTGCACCGTGGCCGTGACGGGGCGGCGGTTACGACCTTGGTGCAGCTCGGCCAGTACGCCGAGGGACTCGGCGATCGGCTCGAGTCGCGCCTCCAGCTCGTCCGGCACCGGCCTGAACGGGTGTAGCCTGCCGTACCGCTCGCGGAAGGTGAGCAACTCCGCATCGGCGATCGCGAAGAGGCTACCCTTGAGCGTCGCGAAAACCGAAAGCTCGTCGTCCGGCCACTCGATCGCGTTGAGCGCTGCGCGCAGCGTGCCGACCTCCTCGCGCTGGTGGAACGAGCGCCCCCCCGACAGCAAATGAGGAATCCCGCGTGCCTCGAGCGCGCTGAGGTAGGGTCTGGTCACGTCGTCGCGCCACGACATGAATCGGCGGAACAGGATCGCCACGTGGCGCGGTTCCACTGCGACCGGCGCTCCCCCGGAGTCGGGGTCGCGAACCTGCCAGCCGCTCTGATGCAGCAGCCAGTCGATCCAGGCGCCGAGGGCCTGCGGCTGCTGCTCCTCCACCCGGTAGCGGGTGATCCGCCCCCACGTCCCGTACGGGCGGGGGACGGGTATCGCCACGACCGCTGCCTGGCCCGGGGTGTCGGGGAGGCCGCCTTCCAGCGGCACGTACTCGGGCTGCAAGCCAGCGGACCCTTCCGCCATCTCCCGCGCAAAGGCGGCGTTGACCGTCGCCTGCAACGAGGCCACCGAGCGGAAGCTGTGAGTCAGGTACTCGACCTGCACGCCGGCGTCGCGCAGACGGGCCTTTACCTGCTCGTAGAGCGCCACGTCGGCCCGGCGGAAACGGTAGATCGACTGCTTCGGGTCACCGACCAGGAACAGCTTTCCCGCGGCCGGTAGGGCCTTTCGCCAGTCGGTCTCGCCCGGATCGCCGGCGGTCAGGAGCAGCAGGATCTCGACCTGCAGCGGATCAGTGTCCTGGAACTCGTCGACGAAAACGTGTGTGTAGGCCGCCTGCAGATGGCGACGAACCTCGGGATTGTCACGAATGACATCGCGTGCGCGGATCAGCAGATCCAGGAAGTCGAGCTGGCCGGCGTTGTGCTTGAGCTCGTCATAGCTGGCCACGGCGGCGCCGAGCTCGGTGCGCAGTTGCACGGCCAGCTCGGCGTCGGCGTGCCGCTTGAAGCTCTCCAGCGTATCGATCAAGTCGTCGCGTCGGCGTACGACCTCGGCCCTGGAGATTCCGTCGATCGGCCAGCTTCCGCGTCCCTTGCGACGTGCCTGGCGCTTGAGCTCGCGGAGAGTCTCGGTCAGACGCGCCTCGAGTGCATCGTAGTCGCGTACCGCCACCGCCTCGGAGCGCCGCACCCATTCGCCGAGTCGCCAGGCCGGCGCCAGCGCCTGGCGCAGCGGGTCACGAGCATCCTGGTTGGAGTCGTAGAGCTCGGCGAGCCCGCCGACCCGACCGACCAGCGAATCGATCGTCCCGTTGCGATCGAAGGGACGCGACTCCCACGCGGCGGGGTAGTCGCGCCATTCGCGCAGTACTCTGCCGGCGCCCCGGAGGCGGTCGATCGGCGATGCGCCGTCGAAGCTCGGCTGTGACGCCAATCGGCTCAGGGCCCGCCCCAGCCCGTCGGGCATGCGCTCGAGCGCGCTCTCGACCCAGCGCCGGAAGGCCCGATCGAAGAGTCGCTCCGCCTCCTCCTCGTCGATCCCAGCGAAGGAAGGATCGATCTCGGCCTCCACCGGCCGTGTGCGGAGGATTTCGGCGCAGAAGGAGTGAATGGTCCCGATCGAGGCCTCCTCCAGGTGTTTGAGGGCCTCCGTCAGCCGCGCCGCCCGTTGTCGGTCGGTCGACGAGCGCGCTTCATCGAGTGCCTGGCGCAGCCGTAGCTTGAGCTCGCCGGCCGCCTTTCGCGTGAAGGTCACCGCGACGATCTGGTGGATCTCGGCGTTGCCACTCGCGAGTACCTCGACCAGGCGCCGCACGAGAATCGTCGTCTTACCGGTTCCGGCCGCAGCCTCCACGATCATGCTGCGGTCGAGTTGCGACTCGATGCGCGTCCGGGCTTCCTGGTCGACAGGGACGATCACGGCGCCCCCCGCAGCTGCTCGAGATCCGCCAGGCGGCTGTGATCCTTGCCGCGCAGCCGGATCTGCTCGTAGGGTCCGCACACCGATACGAAGTCACACCACTCGCATGCGCGCGGCCGTGGTGCGGCGGGCAGGAAGCCGCTTGCGAGCGCACGATCGACGATCCCCAACGCGGTCCCGATCTTGGAGCGGTTCTCCGAGTTGAGCTCGACGTCGCGGGTCTCGTAGTCACCGCGCCGCGTGCAGTAGGAAAGGCGGCCCGTTTCGACACTCCCGTCGAGGTGGTACTCGGCCGCGAGGGCGTAGAGCAACGGTTGCAGCACCTCGCCGTGCTTGAGCACCAGAAAGCGCTCGCGCGGTGCCCGACCGGTCTTGTGGTCGGTGACGCGCCAGGCGTCGCGCTCCGGATCGCGCTCCACCAGATCGATCGACCCGCGCAGTCGATACCCGTCGAGCACCACCGCCTCGTCACGATGGCTCAGGGGGTCGCGGCCGCGCGCGCGACCGAGGCCGAAGGCGAACTCGAAGTAGGTTGGCTGCCAGCGCTCGCCGGCGTCGGCCACCTCTCGAATCCAGCCACGCAGGTCGGTGGAGATGCCGCTGATCTCACTGTTCCAGACGCGCGCGATGGCCGGGGCGAGCTTGTCGGCATAGTCGCTAGCCTCGGCCTCCAGAAGCCGGTCAGCGATGGCCATGACCCGATCCCGGTTCTGCTGGGTAATGGGCAGGTTGCCGGTGTCACGCAGCTCGACGAACAGGTTGTACTGCACCTCGTGAAAGAGGCTGCCGCGGGTCAGCGGGTCCATCTGCTCCAACGGCACCGGCTCTTCCCTCGGCCGCAGCCGATGCACCGCGTACAGCAGGAACCGGTAGGGACAGGCGGCGTACTGCTGCAGCGCCGTTGGTGAGAAGCTCCGATGCACCGGCCGGTGGCGGCGGATCGCCTCGAGCGCCTCCTCGTCGGGATCGACGAGGCCGTCGGCCGGCCAGAAGCTGCGGTTCCAGCGTTGCCAGCGCGTTCGCAGCGAGCGGGCAAGATGCTGGTTGGTCTCCAGCAGAAAGCGCGCCCGGCCGCGTATGCCGGACAGCTCGCCGTCGCTCCGCGCCCCGGTCAGGAACGGAACCAGGTAGGAGATGTCGAACTCGGTGACGTCGACCGCGTCGGCGGCCTGCCGCGGCGCGGGCCAGCCAACGCGGGCGCTCGAGCCGCTCGCCGCACGTGCCTTCAGGTCGGGGAGACTCGGCAGCGCGCCCTCGGAGGCGCGCAGCACATCGAGCGCGTAGAAGGAAGGAACGCGGGCGCGGCCCTGCGCCGTATCGAGCGTCGGATACGAGACCACCAGTCGCTCCTCGGCCGCCCCTACCGCGATGCGCAGTAGCAGGCGCTCACGCTCGTTGCGTGTCGACTGGGTCGGCAAGGCCGGGTCGATACGCTGCCGCTGCGCATCGAGCAGCAGAGGATCCTCGAAGGCCCGCTTCGGGAAGATGCCCTCGGCCAAGCCGGGGAGAAAGACCACGTCGAAGGCCCGGCCGCGCGCCTCTTCGATGGTTGCGACGAAGACCTTGCCGTAGCGATGCCCCTCGGGCTCGGACCGCAGCAGCGAGAGGCGCCCCTGGAGCACCGTGCGCACTTCATCCAGACCCGCCGGTCCGACCTCCTCCATGGGCTCGAGCTCCGCCAGCACGCCGAGCGCCGGCTCGGGCCGTTGCAGCGTCATCGCCGCCAGCTCGGCGAGCTGGCGCAACCACTCGCCCCATGTGGCCTGCTCGGGCAAGGCGGCCAGGCGCTCGATAACGGGCAGAGCGAAGCGCTCCAGGTGCCAGAGTCCCTCGACCTGGTTGGCGAGATAGTCGTGATGCGAATCGTCCTCGTCGAGCTCGCGCATGCGCAGCTCGAGCTCGGCGCGCAGGCCCGTCAGACGACGCTCCCAGCGATCCCGGCCACCCACCACGGCAGCATCCACGAGCATCTGCTCCCAGCGTCGCGGTGTTCGCAGGCTGCCGCCGGCAACCGGAGCATCGGGGTCGTCGGGCCCAGCGGCTGCCGGCGGCGGTGCCTCGAGCTCCAGCGTCTTGAAGACGAGTTGGTCGCCGGCGGGCTCGACCCAGGGTCGCTCGATCCGCCGCGGCGCCCCTGCAGCATCGGGGGTCGGCACCTGCCCGAGGGACAGGTACTCGGCGAAACGCGACGCGGAGCAGTCCTCGGCGGCACAGGCGAGCAGGGCCAGCAGCGCGCGGCCGCCCGGGTGGGGTCGCACGGTGCCGCGCGTCAGGTAGGCCGGAATCGATGCGCGCTCGAGCGCCTCCTCGAGAAGGGGAAGATAGGAATCCGGGTCGCGCAGCAACACGGCCATGCGATCGAAGGCGATCCCCGTGCCGGCGAGCCGCTGCATCTCGCGGGTCAGCTCGACGCACTCGCGTCCCTCGCCAGGTGCCGACAGGAGCGTGACGCTCGAGTCGTCCGTGACGAGGCCTGCGGAGTCATTGCCGTCAAAGACATCGCGCCGCAGCCGCTGGAGTCGAGTTTCCGGCACCCCGGAGTCGAGCTCGCGAACGCGGCCACCTACCGCCTCCTGCAGCGCGGCCAATGCCTCCTGGTCGCCCCGGACCACCGTGGCCAGGACGCTGGGGGCGGCCTCGGCCAGCGCGCGCACCAACCGCCGTTCGCTCCCCGTCCTGGGCGTCACGTCGATCAGCAACAGGGGCAGCCCTGCGAGCCGGTGCCCCCCCGCGGTAAGCCGCGCGATCGCGCAGCTCCACATCTGCGCCTCACTAGCAAGAAGCCAGCGCCGCTCGGCATCGGCCAGCCCCGCTTCGAGCCGGGCAAGATCGGCCCCGGCTACTCCCACCTCGGACAACGCGTCCTGCCCGACCTGTTCGGCTCGAATCTCCTCGAGCGTTCGGGCCGCCGCGCGCGCGAAGCCAGGAAACGCGACGACCGGCTCGTAGTAACCGAGCGATCCCTCGGCCGCACATACGGCGCCGGCGCGTGCCGCGAGCGCCGTGGCGGCGAGCGAGCTCACCGGCACGCGGCCCCGCTGTGCCAGCTCGAAGATCGAGAGATCGGCGGCGAGCTGGCGCAGGGTCAACCGGTGAACACCGAACAGCCCCCGCCCGATTCGGGCGCAAGGGCGCACCAGATCGTCCGCCGCGCCGCGCGTCGGGGCGACCAGCAGGGCGCCGGACCGCGAGCCCAGCCACTCCTGCGCCGCCGCGAGGCGGGCGCTGGCGCTGGCGGCGACCAGAACGAGTCGTTCGGTGACTTCCGATGTCATGGGTGGACTCTATTTCTATCCGATGGACGCCGCTCGGGCGAATGCCGCGCCGGGTGTGGACGCCGAGAGCGCCATACGGCCCGTCCGGATTGACGTTATTTCGACGGTGAGCTGCGACCGTATTCCGACACTGATCGCATAGCGACGCGCCCTGGCTGGGTGGGCGCGGCGGAAACCCCCGCCGAGCCGGGGCCCAGTACCGTCCCCTCCGATTGGCACGCCCTTTGCTATCTCCTCAGGTGGCCACCGAGCGCCCGTACCGGGCAACCCCCGCGGATTGGCCACGCAACAAGGAGAGATCATGCATGAGGCAAAGCGACGCCCACTCGCCATCGGAGCTGTCCTGGCGCTGCTCGCGGCCGCGCCTGGCCTGGCTACGGCATCGAGCTCCGACGCCTTCCCCAAAACGGCCGAGGAGGCCATGGCCCGCTACGAGGGTCAGGTCGACGACTGGCTCGACGGCCCGGTCTTCTACATCGCCCTGCGGGAGGAGATCAAGGCGTTCGAGCGGCTCGAGACGACCGCCGAGCGGGCCGAGTTCATCCGCTGGTTCTGGGCGCGTCGCGACGACGAGCTTGCCGACGTGGTGAACCCGTTCCGGGAGCGTTTCTACGGCCGGGTGGCCGAGGCCAACCAGCGCTACCACGACTTCCCGCGCGGATGGCGCTCCGACCGCGGGCTGGTACACGTTGTACTGGGTCGCCCCGACGCTATGCGGCCCCACATGGGCCGAACCGTCGACTCCCAGGTTTGGACCTACTACACCGTCGGCCCGCGCGCCGAGTTCCGGTCGTTCGACTCCTCGCTAGGTGAGCTTTCAGTCGCCTTCATCAAGACCCGCAACCGGGGCGGCTACCAGATCTACGGCGGCTTCGGCGGGCCCGGCATTCTGCCGCGTTATGTGACGGAGATGATCAGGATCAGCAACATGGCCAGCATCGTCGACCCGTTCCTGAAGATGTCGACGGTTCCGTAGCCGACCCGGCGGCCAGAGGTCGCTACCGATCGCAGCGCCTCCGGAGGAGAGCGTCGAGCCGACGCCGCGGAGCTCTCGCACGCAGCGGGCCCTCGCGAGACTCTCTTTCGATCGGGGCTGGCTGCTCCCCGGCCAGTGGCCGTCGCTCGCAAGCGCGGGCGGCGGCCACTCGCTCGTTGCTATAATCGTCCCGTTAACGCTGCGGCCCGCGAACCGCTTCTCCGAGCCCACCCGCCAGCCCGGCCGACGCGCCGACTCCAGGCGCCCCGGCGCGTCCACGGCAGCTCGAGCCTACCCGCGTGCCTGGCAGCCAGCCGTCTGGCTCGAACGGAGAGGACTGAATGGAAACGGCCGAGACCACCACACAGGCGCGCGTAGAGCCCACTGCCGACGAGCTTCGCCACGCCTACCGGGTCGCCGTGCGCTCCCGAGCGACCGAGGCGTTCATTGTCCGGCTCGTGAGTCGCGGCGAGGTGAAGTTCGCGATCTGGGGAACAGGTGAGGAGATCCACGGGGTGGCGACGGCCTTGGCCATGTCGCGCGTCTTCACGCCCGAGAACTTCGGTTTCGTGCCGCACTACCGCTCGGCATCCCTGGTCTCGATGTGGCTCGAGCAGCAGGGTCACTCGGCCTTCACGCTTGAGCTGATGCGGCAGCAGTTCTCCAAGGGGACCGACAAGATGAGCCGCGGGCGCCAGATGGTCAACCATCTGCACTATCCCGATCACGGCATCCTCCCGGTCCAGAGCCCCGTCGGTATGCAGCTCGGCAAGGCCGCCGGCTACGCCATGGGCTTCAAGGTCCAGGGACGCACCGACGGCGTGGCGATGGCCATCATCGGCGACGGCACGACCGCCGAAGGCGACTTGCACGATGCCATGAACGCCGCTTCGGTGTGGCGGCTGCCGCTGATCATCATGATCACCGACAACGCCGTGGCGATCAGCACGGAGCCGCACGAGGGCCACGGCATCAAGGATTTCGCAGCCTACGCCGCCGCCTTCGGGCTCGAGCACTTCGAGTGTGACGGCAGCGATTTCTGGGACAGCTACGAGACGGCACGCGCCGTGGCCGGCCACGTGCAGGACGACCAGAGCCCGGTGCTCTTGCACGTCAAGAACCTGCCCCGGCTGAACGGTCACAGCTCGGCCGCCGACGTGACCTTCGACCTGTCACAGGATGATCCCCTCCTCGGATTCGGCGAGGAGCTCGTACAACGTGGTGTGCTCGAGATCGAGGACATCGTGCGGCGCAAGAGCGGCGAAGGTCGCGACTACTTCGCCCACCACGACCTCGGCCGCATCATGCAGGAGGAGGTCGAGGCGACGCGCAAACTCATCGCCCAGGTGCGCGAGGAACCCGAGCCCGACGAAAGCGTTATCTTCGAGAACATCTACCGGCCGTTCCCCGAGGTGCTCGAGCCGCCGGCCACCGGCAAGACCAATATCACCTACGCCGGTGCGGTCCGCAGTGCCCTCGATCGCATCATCTCCGAGCGCAACGGAGTCGTCTGGGGCCAGGACGTGGCCCGCCTCGGCGGCGTCATGACCGCGACGGCAGGCCTCAAGGCCAAGCACCCCGGCCGCATCATCGACGCGCCGCTCAACGAGCCCTTGATCGTCGGGACCGCGTTGGGTGCCAGCCTGCACGAGGATCTCGTCGCCCTGCCCGAGATCCAGTTCGGCGACTATTCGTACAACGCGTTCCACTGGTTGGTGTACCTGGGGAACCTGCACTGGTCGTCGAACGGGCACGCCAAGGCGAGCGTCATCTTGCGCATGCCGGTGGACCCCTTCGGGGGCGGCGCCATCTACCACTCGATGAGCAACGACGGCTACTTCTCCGCCATCCCCGGACTGGTGCTGTTGATGCCCTCGACCAGCTTTGATGCCTACGGCCTGTTGATGACGGCGGCAGAGTACGGCGGCCCCGTGGTCATGCTCGAGCCCAAGTTCGCCTATCGACTGGCGCTGGGGCCCGCTTTCCCTGGCGAGATCACCGACGCCGACGAGATCGGTGCGCTCAAGAAGCGCATCATGCGTGGCGAGATCCCGGAGATCGACCCGAGTGTTCGAGTGCCGTTCAGCAAGGCCGCGACCCGGCGCGCTGGTGACGACATCACGATCGTCGCCTGGGGCAGGGCCGTGTCCACGGCGCTCGACGCCGCAGGCGAGCTCGAGAAGGAAGGGATCTCGGCCGAGGTCATCGACCTGCGAACGCTGGTGCCGCCCGACCTCGACGCCGTCTACTCGAGCGTGGCGCGCACCGGGCGCCTCGTGGTGGCGTCGGAGGATCGGCCCTTCGCCGGCTTCGTCCGCTCGATCCAGGGCCACGTCGTGGAGCGGTTCTCCGACGCGCCGACCCGTGCGATCGGGCAGAAGAACGTTCCGGGTGTCGGGCAGTCGCCGGCACTCGAGAAGGCCACGATCCTGACGAGCAGCGACGTCCTGGCGGCGGCGCGCGATCTGATGGCCACGGGGACCCCGGACCCGGTTGCCCCCGGTGGCTGGGCCTGGCTGCCGCGCCGCTACCAGGACGGCTGAGTCGACTCCGTCGCATGAAGATCGGACTGGCGCTGGGCGGAGGCGGAGCACGCGGCCTCGCCCACGTCACGATGCTCGAGGTGTTCGATGAGCTCGGCGTGCAACCCGACGTCATTGCCGGCACCAGCAACAGGGCGATCCTGGGCGCTGCCTATGCCTCCGGTCTGAGCGCCGCAGAGATCCACTCACAGATCCACGAGTTGGCGGTATCTGGACGGTTGCGCGACGCCATCCCGCGGCGCGACGGAAGGGTCCGCTGGCTCGAGCTAGTCCGCTTCGAGCGGGACAAGGGCGGTGTCCTGAGCCTTGACAGCATCATGCGGCATCTCGAAGCGCGGATCCCGGCGACGAGTTTCGAGGATCTCGAGATTCCCCTGCGCGTGGTCGCCGCCGACTTCTGGGAGCGCGAGGAGATCGTGCTCGAGTCCGGCGAGCTGATGGCCGCGCTGCGCGCCAGCATGGCGCTGCCCGGCGTTTTCCGCCCCGCGATGTGGGGCGACCGCGTGCTGATCGACGGTGGTGCAGTCAACCCGGTGCCGTTCGATCTGTTGCAGGACGACTGTGATTGCGTGGTCGCGATCAACGTCGTCGGCAATCGCCGCAAGCGGGCGCATCGGCCGCCTGGACTGACGGCGGCGATCTTCAACACCTACCAAGTCATGCAGACGTCGATCGTCCGACAGAAGCTGCGCCACCGGCCTCCGACGATCTACATTCAGCCCGAGCTCGTAGACATTCGGATGCTGGAGTTCTATAAGGCCGACGAAATATTCGAGCAGGCCCGCCCCGCCAAGGAACAGCTCCGACGCTCGATGGGAGAGCTGCTCGCCGCCCAGTCTGCAACCCGGGAGCCGCCCACATGAGCACCGACTCGACGCTCTGCCAGCGTCTCTCCCGCAAGTTCCCTCGCCTGTCGCTGCTGGTCGCCATGATCACGGCGCTGGCCCGGTCTGGCGAGCGAGCCCTGCGTCCCGGCCAGCGTGCCTGGCGCGGTGCTGCCAACGGACTCGCCGCCGTCACCCTGCTCCTGTTCGTGTCTCTGGTGTTCTACGGGGCGCTCCTGCCGACCCCTAGCGTGGGTCGCGTAGTTGCGATCGGCGAGCGGCTGGCCCAGGCAGTCGGGGCAGGACTCGGAGTGCTGCTGGCGGCGTGGGCGCTCTTAACAGGCTGCTGAAAAACGGCTCGAGCGCGCCATTTTGGGCTGGATCGTCTCGATCACGGTGAGTTAGCGGGGCGGCGAGTGCGAGTGCGAGGCTCTGGTTGCCGGCCGCGCCGGTATTTCTTGGGCGGTTAGTCCCGATATCGTCACGTCGCCCCCTGGAGGTTGCGCATTCTGACCAGGTTGAAGGCAGCGGCGGTGAAGGTGAACATCCAATCGACGCGTTCGGTGCCTCGGTGCCGCGTCTTGCGCATCAGCCCGACCGTCTTGGCCCATCCGAACATCTGCTCGACGAGCTTGCGTTTCCTTTGACTGACCTGGTAGCCGGGGTGGCGGGTTGTGCGCCGGTCGATGGCGCTGCGCCGATTGGTGTCGTTCTGTGCGACGTGCGGGGTGATGTTCCGATCTCGAAGCTTACGGACGCACTCGCGTGTGTCGTAGCCCTTGTCGGCCGCCAAGGTCACCCTGCGGTTACCGGAAATCTTGTCCGCCATTTGCACCGCCGCCTCTCGTTCCGCTGTCCCGGAAGCGATCGTTACGCATGCCTTGGTTGCTAACCCGTGGCGGTTGTCGATCATCAGGTGCCCCATGTAGCAGAGCTTCGACTCGGCTCCCCTACTTTTCTTGTACAGGCGTGCGTCCGGATCGGTCCTGGAGGCGTGAGTATCGTTTGTGCGCCGTTGTTTGCGAAAATCGACGCTCGGGTTGCTGCCTCCCTCATCGGAGTCGCTCTGATCCTTCGGCTTGAAGCTCTTGTGTGAGGCCCACGCCTCGATCAGCGTGCCGTCCACCGTGAAGTGCTCATCCGATAGCAGACCGCGGCGCCGTGCCTCCGCCAGCACTTCCTGGAAGAACACCTCGGCGACCTCGCCTCCCAACACTCGATCCCGGTTCTTCGTGAACACCGTCGCATCCCACACCAGATCGTCCATGTTCAGGCCCACAAACCACCGGAACAGCAGGTTGTAGTCGAGCTGCTCCATCAGCATGCGCTCGGAGCGAATCGTGTACAGCACCTGCAGCAGCAGCGCCCGCAGCAGCTTCTCCGGCGGGATAGACGGACAGCCCGTGTGCGAGTACAGCTTCTCGAACAGCGGCGACATCCGCCCCAGCACGTCGTTGACGATCCTCAGCAGCGGCCGCAGCGGATGCTCTTTCGGTACTCGCTGCTCCGGAGATACGTAACTAAAGGCGGCCACCTGTCCCGCGTCCTCACCACGCATCTGCTCACCTCGTTGATGCTTCGGTTTTTGCCGCGGGCTGCGTGGTTCAGAATCTACTCGAACAAGGGGAGTTTTTCAGCAGCCTGCTAAAGCGGCCGACGCGCGATCGCTGGTCGGTCGGGATCTGCGGCACGGTGCTGTTCCTGATCCTCGGCCGCTTCGGTGATCAGGGGCCGCTGGTAGCCCTCTACATCGTGCTCGCGGCGTCGCTGGCAGGCGCCGGCTGGCGGGTCACCTCACGCGGCGGCATGCGCGAGCTCGGGCCCCTGAAGCGCTCCGTGGCGGTGCTCGGCCTGCTGGTAGGCGCCGGGGCCCTGGTTCGGCCTTCGTGTGGGTCGTTGGCGACGGCATGGATCCTGTCGAGATGCGCAACGGGGCCATCGAGGCCACCGCGGCCGTGTCTCACCTCGACCTGCCGGATCCCGGTGCTCCCGGCCCCCACGAGGTACTGGCACTGACCTACGGCGGCGGACAGGACCATCGTTCCGAGTACGGCCGCGATGCCGACCTGATCACCGAGCCGGTTGACGGATCGGACTTCGTCGACGACTGGAACGAGCGCCGGACCGACTTCTGGGGCTTCGAGGAAGATGCGATGCCGATCCAGGGCCGCGTTTGGTACCCCGCCGGCGATGGGCCCTTCCCGCTGGTGCTGATCGTGCACGGCAACCACTCGATGGAGGATTACTCCGACCCCGGCTACGCCTACCTGGGCGAGCTGCTGGCGAGCCGCGGCTTCGTCTTCGTCTCGGTCGATGAGAACTTCGTCAACGGCTCGGCGGTCGGGGGGCTGCGTGAGGAGAACGACGCGCGCGGCTGGCTGTTGCTCGAGCACCTGCGCCAGTGGGGCGAGTGGAACGACGACCCCGAGCACCTGTTCGGCGCCAAGATCGACATGTCCCGTCTTGGGCTGATCGGCCACTCGCGGGGGGGGTGAGGCGGTCGGGGTGGCCGCCGCCTTCAACCGGTTGTCCCACTACCCGGACGACGCCACGGTCGAGTTCGACTACGGCTTCGAGATCGGCGCCGTGATCGCCATCGCGCCGGTCTACGGTCAGTACCGGCCCGGCGGCCGGCTCACCGCGCTGACCGACGTCAACTACATGTCCATCCACGGCGCCCACGACGGCGACGTGACCCAGTTCGACGGAGCGCGCCAGTTCCAGAACGTGCGCTTCACCGGCAACGACTACCGCTTCAAGACCACCGCGTACGTATTCGGCGCCAACCACGGCCAGTTCAACACGGTCTGGGGCGACAACGACTGGGGCATGCCCTTCGGCAACATGCTCAATCGCCGGGCCCTGATCTCGGGACACGAGCAGCGTCAGGCGGGCAAGGTGTTCATGAGCGCCTTTCTCGAGGCCAGCCTCAACGGGCGCCCCGAGTATCTGGAGCTGTTCATCGACCCGAGGCGCGGGGCCGAATGGCTGCCCGAGACGATCTACATCACCGACTTCGAGGACTCGCGCTCCCGAATCCTCGTCGATTTCGACGAGGACGTCGACGTCACGACGGCTACCATCGCCGGTGGCAGCACCTACGGTGAAAACCTCAGCGTCTGGCGCGAGGATCGGCTGCAATTCAAGTACCGCGACAAGGAAACCAGTGCCGCATACCTCGGCTGGTACACCGAACCGGACGAGGAGGAGGAGCACGGCGAGGAGGCTACCGAGCACGACGATGGCGCAGACGACTCGCACGCTCACGCGCGCGAGTCCCTCGCCGAGTCGACCGGGCCCGCTCGCTACCTCATCGAGTTGCTCGCGGGCTTCGACCCGGGCCAAGCCACCGAGCTGTTTCTCGCGGTGACCGACGCCAACGAGAGCCCGGAGCCCGACGAGGACGACGACAGCGACGAGAGCCAGGACCAGGACGCGCAGCAGGGGCACGACGAGGACCAACAGCAGCAAGGCCACGACTCGGACTCGCACGCCGAAAGCTCCGACAACGAGGACGGCGAGGACACCCAGGAGGATGAAGATGAGCCCCGCGAGCCCCTCGATTTCACCCTGCGTCTGACCGACGTGGCCGGCAATCAGGCGGCGCTGCCGCTGAGCCGCTTCTCGCTGGTGCAGCCTCAGCTCGAGGTCCAGATCCGCAAGGGCATCTTTGCGCAGGCCGACAAGGAGTCGGAGGCGATCCCGCAGCGCTTCACCTTCCCCTTCGCCTGGTTCACCGAAGCCAACCCGGGGTTCGACCCCACCAGCCTGCGCACCATCGAGCTTCTCTTCGATCGCACCGACAAGGGCGTGATCGCGTTGGACCGCGTTGGAATCCGCTAGAGCGCACCGAACGAGGGTCGGAGTCGTGCGTATCGGACGCCGGGCGCTGAGCTCCGGCTCGGGCGCACGGAAAGCCGTTTGCGGTATGGAGGGCTCTCTAGGAGAATCAACGCGGCCCTGCATCGGGCCTCCCTCTCGCCTCGCATTCACCCTCACAGGACATCCACGCATGAAGATCGCCATCCCACGGGAAGCGCAGGCTGACGAGCCGCGGATTCCCATGACCCCGGGGAGCGTCGACAAGCTCGTGAAGCTCGGCGCCATCGTGGCGGTCGAGTCCGGGCTGGGCGCGACGATCTCGATCGACGACGGTGCCTACGAGGCCGCCGGCGCCAGCATCGTCGCGGACCGCGCCGCACTGCTGGCCGACGCCGACATGCTGCTGCGGCTCAACCCGCCGCCGTCCGCCGAGGTCGATCAGCTCAAGGCGGGCTGCATCCACATCAGCCACCTCGATCCGTTCTTCAATCAGTCCCTGGTCGAGCGGCTAGCGGCGCGCAACGTCACCGGCCTGTGCATGGAGCTGATCCCGCGCACCACGCTGGCGCAGAAGATGGACGCGCTGTCGTCGCAGGCGAGCCTCGGCGGCTACGCGGCGGTCGTGCTGGCGGCGGAGCGGTTGGCCAAGGGCTTCCCGATGATGATGACCCCGGCGGGCACGCTCTCTCCATCGCGCGTGTTCATCGTAGGGGCTGGTGTGGCGGGCCTGCAGGCCATCGCCACCGCCAAGCGCCTGGGCTCCCGGGTGCAGGCCTTCGACACCCGCCCGGTGGTCGAGGAGCAAGTCAAGTCGCTCGGCGCCAAGTTCGTCAAGATCGACATCGGCGACACCGGCCAGACCGAGGGCGGCTATGCCGAGCAGCTCACGCCCGAGCAGATCGAGATGCAGCGCAAGGGCATGGCCAAGATCTGCGCCAACTCCGACGTCATCATCACGACGGCCAAGGTGTTCGGCCGCAAGCCACCGCTGATCATCACCGAGGCGATGGTCGCGGGCATGCAACCGGGATCCGTCATCGTCGACATGGCGGCGTCCGAGCACGGCGGCAACGTGGCGGGCTCGCGACGCAACGAGGAGGTCGTGCGCAACGGTGTCCGCATCGTCGGGTACGACAATCTGCCCGGCCACGTGGCGGATCATGCCAGCCAGATGTATTCGAGCAACCTGCTCAACTTCCTGCAGCACTTCTGGGACGAGGAGACCAAGACGTTCCAGCTCGATCGGGACGACGAGATCATGGCGGGCGCCATGGTCACGCACCAGGGGCAGGTCGTCAGTGAGATGCTGCTGAAGGCTTACTCATGACTCCTGTGACCTCGAACCCCAACCCCGAGCGGAGCTGAAACCGCCATGGACGCGCAAACTACTGTCTACCTGCTGTTCATCTTGATGCTCAGCATCTTTCTGGGCTTCGAGCTCATCGCGCGGGTGCCGTCGCAGCTTCACACGCCGCTGATGAGCGGCTCCAACGCGATCTCCGGCATTACCGTTGTCGGCGCCATCCTCTCGGTGTCGAGTGGCAACGAGCTGATGACCACCGTCTTGGGAACAGCGGCGGTCGCCTGCGCCACGATCAACGTGACCGGCGGCTACCTGGTGACCGACCGCATGCTCGCCATGTTCCGCAAGAAGGGCTAGGACGCCGTGGACTTCCTCAACGCAGGGAATCTCGCCGACCTGGCCTACATCGCGGCCGCAGTCCTGTTCGTCTACGGCCTCAAGATGCTCTCGAAGGCGGAGACCGCACGAAAGGGCAACCAGATCTCGTCGCTGGGCATGCTCATCGCCGTGGTCGCGACCCTGGCGCTCGGCGGCCTGGACTACCAGTACATCCTCATCGGCGTCGTGCTCGGTGGCGCCACCGGTGCCATCTTCGCGCGCACCGTGGCGATGACGGGCATGCCCGAGATGGTGGCGCTGTTCAACGGCACCGGCGGTCTCGCCAGCCTCCTGGTGGGCTGGGCCGAGTACCACGAGACCCAGGCCCTGGGCCCGGCGGCCGACTACAACTCCTTCACGCTGGGCTCGATCTTCCTGGCGACCCTGATCGGCGGCATCACGTTTACCGGCAGCTTGATCGCCTGGGGCAAGCTCTCGGGTCGATTCACCGGCAAGCCGATCCTGTTCCCGGGGCAGCAGTTCGTCAACGTCCTGCTGCTGGTGCTGGCCGTGGCGGCGGGCCTGGCCTTCACCATGGTGGGCGACGCCGGCTCCGATCTGATGAGCATGAAGTACACCGCCTACTACGCCATCATCGGCGTCAGCCTGGTGCTGGGGGTGCTGGCGGTGATCGGCATCGGCGGCGCCGACATGCCCGTCGTCATCGCCCTGCTCAACTCCTACTCGGGCCTGGCGGCCTGCGCGACCGGTTTCATTATCGTCAACAAGGTGCTGATCGTATCGGGGGCGCTGGTCGGCGCCAGCGGTCTCATCCTGACGACGATCATGTGTAAGGCGATGAACCGCTCGCTGGCCAACGTGTTGTTCTCGGGCTTCGGCTCGAGCACGAGCGCGAGCCCCTCCAAGGCCGAAGGCGAGGCCAAGATCATCAGCGCCGAGGACGCCTTCTTCGTGCTCGAGGCGGCCAGCAGCGTCATCTTCGTGCCGGGCTACGGCATGGCCGTGGCCCAGGCGCAGCACGCCGTGCGTGAGCTCGGTGACCTGCTCGAGGAAAACGGCGCCGAGGTCAAGTACGTGATCCACCCGGTGGCCGGACGCATGCCGGGGCACATGAACGTGCTGCTCGCGGAGGCCAACGTGCCCTACGAACAGCTGGTCGAGCCCGACGATGTCAATCCAGTCATCGAGACGATCGACGTCTGCATGGTCATCGGTGCCAACGACGTGGTGAACCCGGCGGCGCGCGAGGACGAGGGCAGCCCGATCTTCGGAATGCCGATCATCGATGCCGACAAGGCCCGCACCACGTTCGTGCTCAAGCGCTCGCTCGGTGCCGGCTACGCCGGCATCGGCAACCCGCTCTTCTTCAAGAACGCCACGCGCATGCTGCTCGGCGACGCCAAGGCGTCGGTGAGCCAGCTGGTGGCCGAGTTCAAGGACGAGTAGCCGCGCCACCACAGGCTGGACCTGACGCCGTTGTTCCACGTCCGCTGTCGCCGCCTCGCCCGCCAGGGCCGCCCCTGACCGACGGGGGCGATCGCCAAACATCGCGACAGTCGCGTCGTGTCCGCAATGGAGACCGATTGTCGCGATTGCGCAGCGCTGCACAGTTTGCGCAGCGAATGTCGCCTGGAGACGCGGTCAGCCCCGGCCAAGGCAGTGCCAAGCCTGCGACGGCGACGCGACAGCCGCGGGCCCATGCAACGCGCTAGCGCACCCTCGGGACGCGCGCGCGCGCGTGGATTTCTTGCAGCGAGCGCACGCCGATCGACTCGAGCTGCAAGGCGCGGATAGCGCCGACCCCAGCCCGCGCCCCGGCCGCGGTGGTGAAGTAGGCGACGCCGCGGCGCACGGTCGCCTGGCGCAACGATACGGAGTCGCGAACCACCTGGGGGTCGTCGTCGACCGTGTTGATCACCAGGTTGAATCGACCCTCCTCGATCAGGTCGACCGTACAAGGAGAACCCTCACCGGGCTTCGGCACCACGGTGGCGTGCACGCCGAACTCCTCCAGATCGACGGCCGTGCCCTCGGTGGCGTAGACCTCGAAGCCGTTGTCGGCCAACTCGCGGATGGCATCGCCGAGACGTGGGCGATGGCCGCGCCGCACGGTCACCAACACCGCTCCCGAGAGCGGCAGCGCCGCTCCCGCCTGGATCTGCGCCTTGGCATAGGCGCGCCCGAAGTCGGAGTCGATGCCCATGACCTCGCCGGTGCTTTTCATCTCCGGGGACAGCAGCACGTCGACGCCGGGAAACTTGAGAAACGGGAAGACCGGCTGCTTGACCGCCACCCGGTGCGGCGCGGGATTACGCGTCAGGCCGAGCTCGGCGAGGGACTGGCCCGCCATCACCAGCGCACCGATCTTGGCGAGCTGCACCCCGACCGCCTTGGCGACGAAGGGCACGGTGCGTGAGGCCCGCGGGTTGACCTCCAGAACGTAAACGGTGCCGTGCTGGATGCCGTACTGCACGTTCATCAGGCCGCGCACGCCCAGCTCGAGGGCCAGCCGCTCGGTCGACTCCTCGATCTCACGCACGATGTGCGCCGAAAGCGAAAAGGGTGGGATCGAGCAGGCGGAGTCGCCGGAATGCACCCCGGCCTCTTCGATGTGCTCCATGACCCCGGCGATGACCACGCGCTCGCCGTCGCAGACCGCATCGACATCGACCTCGATGCAGTCGGCCAGGAAATGGTCGACCAGCACCGGATGCTCGGGCGATGCCTGCACGGCCTCGTGCATGTAACGCTGCATGGCGTTGGAGTTATGGACGATCTGCATGGCTCGGCCCCCCAACACGTAGGACGGGCGTACCAGCACCGGATAGCCGATGCGCTCGGCCACCGCGATGGCCTCGTCGGTGCTGCGCGCGATGCCGCTGTCGGGGCGACGTAGCCCGAGGGTCTCGAGCACCGCCTCGAAGCGCTCGCGATCCTCGGCCCGGTCGATGGCATCGGGTGAGGTACCCAGGATCGGAACCCCAGCCTTCTCCAGCGGGATCGCCAAGCGCAGCGGTGTCTGCCCACCGAGCTGCACGATCACACCGTCGGGCTGTTCGCGCTCGACGATCTCGAGCACGTCCTCGAGCGTCAGGGGCTCGAAGTAGAGGCGATCGGAGGTGTCGTAGTCGGTTGACACGGTCTCCGGGTTGCAGTTGACCATGATGGTCTCGTACCCCGCCTCCCTTAGCGCGAAGGCGGCATGCACGCAGCAGTAGTCGAACTCGATCCCTTGGCCGATGCGGTTGGGCCCCCCGCCCAGGATCATGATCTTGTCGCGGTCGGTCGGGTCGGCCTCGCACTCCTGCTCGTAGCTCGAGTACAGGTAGGGTGTGTGGGCGACGAACTCGGCGCCACAGGTGTCGACACGCTTGAACACGGGGCGGATCCCGGCCTCGTGGCGCTGCTTGCGTACCGAGGCCTCGGAGACCTCCCACAGGTCGGCCAATCGCCGGTCGGCGAAGCCCATGCGCTTGGCCGGCAGCAGCAGGTCGGTGCGCTCGTCCTCGTCGGCGTCCGCCAGCACTCTCTCGGCCTCGACGATCTCCGCCAGATTGCCGAGAAACCAGGGGTCGATGCAGCTGCGATGGTGGATCTCCTCCACACGGAAGCCGCGCCGCAGGCCATCGGCGATGGCCCAGAGCCGTCCGGGGCAGGGGTTCTCGATGCGCGACCAGATCTCTCGCTCGACCTCGTCGCCACCGCCCTCGACCGAGGGGTCCAGACCGTGCATGTCGATCTCGAGCGAGCGGATCGCCTTCTGCAGGCTCTCCTTGAAGGTGCGGCCGATGCCCATCGCCTCGCCCACCGACTTCATCTGTGTGGTCAGGCTCTGATCGGTGGTGGGGAACTTCTCGAAGGCGAACCGCGGGATCTTGGTCACCACGTAATCGATGGTGGGCTCGAAGCTCGCCGGCGTCTCACGCGTGATGTCGTTGCGGATCTCGTCGAGCCTGTGGCCGACCGCCAGCTTGGCCGCGATCTTGGCAATCGGGAAACCCGTGGCCTTGGACGCGAGCGCCGAGGAGCGGGACACCCGCGGGTTCATCTCGATCACCACGAGGCGGCCGTCTGTGGGGTCGACGGCGAACTGGATGTTGGAGCCCCCGGTGTCGACCCCGATCTCACGGATGATGGCGAGCGCGGCGTCGCGCATCACCTGGTACTCCTTGTCGGTGAGCGTCTGCGCCGGAGCCACCGTGATCGAGTCGCCCGTGTGCACGCCCATGGGGTCGAAGTTCTCGATCGAGCAGATGATCACGACGTTGTCGGCTGTATCGCGCATCACCTCGAGCTCGTACTCCTTCCAGCCGAGCACGCTCTGCTCCACCAGGCACTCGTGCCGCGGCGACTGCTGCAAGCCCCACTGCACGACGCGTTCGAACTCGGCCTCGGTGTTGGCCACGCCGGCGCCCATACCGCCCAAGGTGAAGCTCGGCCGCACGATGGCGGGCACGCCGGTGTGCGCCAGCAGCTCGCGCGCCTCGCGCACCGAGCGCACGTAGCCCGAGATCGGGATCTGCAAGCCGAGCCGCTCCATGGCGGAGCGGAACTGGTCCCGGTCCTCGGCCTTGAGGATCGCCTCCAGATTGGCGCCGATCAGCTCCACGTCGTAGTGCTCGAGAACGCCCTCCTCGGCAAGCTCGATGGCCAGGTTCAGCGCCGTCTGGCCGCCGACCGTCGGCAGCAGCGCGTCGGGCTTGTCGCGCTCGATGATCTGCTCGACCGAGGCGACGGTCATCGGCTCGACGTAGGTGCGCTCCGCCATCTCCGGGTCGGTCATGATGGTCGCCGGGTTGGAGTTCACCAGAACCACCCGGTACCCCTCCTCGCGCAGCGCCTTGCACGCCTGCGTCCCGGAGTAGTCGAACTCGCACGCCTGGCCGATGACGATCGGCCCGGAGCCGATCACCAGGATCGTGTGGATGTCCTCGCGCCGCGGCATCAGGCTTCCACCGCCTGAGCCCGGGCGATGCCGGCACCAGTCACCGTCTCGCCGGCCTTGTGGCGCCGCACCATCACCACGAAGCGGTCGAAGAAGAAGCCCGCGTCATGCGGCCCGGGCGAGGCCTCCGGGTGGTATTGCACCGAAAAGATCGGCCGTTGCAGGTGTGCCAGCCCCTCGATCGTCTGGTCGTTCAGGTTGACGTGCGTGATCTCGACGGGCTCCCCGGCGTCGCGCAACGAGTCGGCGTCGACCGCGTAGCCGTGGTTCTCGGCGCAGATCGCCACACGCCCGGTGTGCAGGTCCTTGCCCGGTTGGTTGCCGCCGTGGTGGCCGAACTTGAGCTTGGTCGTGGTGCCGCCGAGCGCCCGGCCGAGAATCTGATGGCCGAGACAGATACCGAAGATCGGATAGCGCTCGGCCAGCTGGCGCACTGTATCCCGCACGTCGGGCACCGCCGACGGGTCGCCCGGACCGTTGGAGAGGAACACCGCATCTGGCGCCAGACGATCGACCTGTTCGGCGGTCGTGCTGGCAGGCACCACCGTTACCTCGAACCCGTGATCTACCAGCAACCGAAGGATGTTGCGCTTGACGCCGAGGTCGAAGGCAACGACGCTCAGCCGCTCCTCGGGGCGCCCGGCGCCGGGTAGCTGTCCCTCGATTCCTTTCCAGGTGCCCTCGGTCCAGCGGTAAGGTGCCTCGCAGGTGACGTCGGCCACCAGATTCTGCCCGTCCATGGGCGGGGCGCCCTGGGCCAGCTCGGTGAGCTCCTGCACGTCCTGCCGATCCGGATTCGTCGACAGCGCCCCGTTCTGGAACCCACGGTCGCGAATGCGCCGGACGAGAGCCCGCGTGTCGATATCGGCGATCCCGGCCACGCCGTGGCGTTCCAGGTAGGCGCGCAGCGTCTCGCGCGCCCGCCAGTTGCTGGGCGCATCGAACACCTCGCGCACCGCGAAGCCGGTCAGCCATGGGCGCGCGGCCTCCTCGTCCTCGGGGTTGACCCCGACGTTGCCGATCTGAGTGCAGGTCATCACCACGATTTGCCCGGCATACGAGGGGTCGGTGATGATTTCCTGGTAGCCGGTGAGGCTGGTGTTGAAGCAGACCTCGCCGACGCGCAGGCCCTCGGCCCCAAAAGCGCTACCGCGGAAGAACGTACCGTCGGCGAGAACGAGAACGGCGCGCCGCGCGTTCAGCGACAGGGATCGCGTCAGTTTGCCCATCCGTCGGCCTCCGGGTTCGGCAAGGGATAACATCCGCGGCCCGGTGGGGCAAACCGGCTTCGCCTCGATCTGAGCCAGGACGTCGGCGGGGACGTCGCGCCTCGCGCTATGGTGTGGGCACCGAGTAGCCGCCGCCAGCTCGATCGCGTAGGAGGAACGCCGGCAGCCATGGTTCCCGAGGATCTGATCCGGGCCCTGCCCAAGACCGACCTTCACGTGCATCTGGACGGGTCGCTGAGACTCGGGACCCTGATCGAGCTGGCACGCGAGCGCAAGGTGAAGCTGCCGTCTCGGAGCCAGGCGGGCCTGCGCAAGCTGGTGTTCAAGGACCGCTACGAGAGCCTCCCCGAGTACCTGCAGGGCTTCGGCCTGACCTGCGCCGTCATGCGCGATCCGGAGGCGCTCGAGCGCATCGCCTACGAGCTGGCCGAGGACAATTACGGGGAGGGCGTGCGCTATTTCGAGGTGCGCTTCGCACCGCAGCTCCATGCGACCCCGGACATGGACATGGTGGCGGTGCTACGCGCCGTGAATCGAGGATTGCAGAAGGCCACCCGCCGCGCCAATCGCCGCCGTGCCATCCAGGACGGACGCCAGCCGGAGTTCCGGTGCGCCATCATCGTCTGCGCGCTGCGCTACTTCGCAGCGGGGTGGTCGCCGTACTACCGGAGCTTCTTCGATGTGCATCCGTTCACTCGCGACGACGAGTTGTATGCCCTCGGCTCGCTCGAGCTCGCCCACGCCGCCGTCGAGATCCGCGACCGCCACGGGCTGCCGATCACGGGCTTCGATCTGGCGGGTATGGAGGAGGGCTATCCGGCCGGGAATCACCGGCAGGCCTACGATGTCGCCCACCACAGTTTCTTGCACAAGACCGTGCACGCCGGCGAGGCCTACGGGCCGGAGTCGATCTTCCAGGCCATTACCGACCTGCACGCCGACCGTATCGGCCACGGCTACTACCTACTGAGCCGGCGCATGATCAAGGACCGGTCGATCGTCGACAAGGGCGAGTACATCCGGGCGCTGTCGCAGTACATCGCTGACCGGCGCATCACCATCGAGGTCTGCCTGACCAGCAACCTACAGACCAACCCGCGGCTCCAGGACCTGTCGAAGCACACCTTCAAGAAGATGCGCGCCGAGCGCCTCTCCACCACCCTTTGCACCGACAATCGACTGGTCTCCAACACCACCGTGACCAACGAGATGATGCTGGCGGTGCGTCACTTCGGGCTCGCCGCGTCCGAGGTTCGCGACATCATTATCTATGGCTTCAAGCGCAGCTTCTTCCCGGGCTCCTACATCGAGAAGCGCGCCTACGTCCGCCGCATCATCGACTTTTACGACGAGGTTGCCGAGCGCCATGAGCTGGGGAGCTAGGTCGGCACCGGATGGCTACGGCGCCTCGAACGGGTTCACATAGCTGACGCCGGTCCGAAGGATGTCCGACACGCTGCGCGTGGCCAGGACCAAGCCGCGGACCTTGGCGGTTGCTGCGATCAGGCCGTCCACGATCGGCAGCGGATCGGGAACGGCCATGCGTCCCCACTCCTGCACAATGGTCGTATCGATGTCGAGCACGCGATCAGCGTACGTCGTGATCACCTGTGCGAGCCAGGTCTCGAGCGCTCGAGCGGAAACGAGATCTCGTCGTCGGGCCTGCTCGACGCCGCATCGCAGCTCGCCGACGGTCAGAGCGCTGATAAACATCGGCTTCCGACGCTCGCGCTCGACCCACGCCATTACCCGGCGATCGGCGCGCTCTGCCTTGCGAAACTCCGAAACGACGTTCGTGTCGAGCAGGTAGCTCAAAACGGGGGCTGGCGCCCATAGTCCCGGACTCGCGCGAAGTCCTCGTCCTCCCCGACATCCGGCATGGTCAGCAGGAACTCGATGAGCGACATGTGCGGCTTCGCTCCCAGCAGCGCCTCGTATAGGATCTCGCGGTGCTCGGCCTCAGCCGATCGGCCGTTCTCGGCGGCGCGCGCCTTGAGCGCACGTACGACCTCATCCGGCAGGTTTCTGACGATCAACTGGGCCACCTTCATGCACCTCCGTGATATCAATGATATCAACCCTGAAGGCGCACTCCTACCCCTGAGGTAGACGGCCGTCGGATTCCGGATTCCGGCTGCAGCTAGCTCCCGTCCCCGTACACGATCGTGTCGGGGCGGTACTTCTTCCAGGCAAACCACAGCGAGTAGGTGGAGATCAGGGGCTGCAGCTCGCGGCCTTCGAGCTCGCCCGAGACCGCCTTGCCGCTCAGCGGGTCCCAGGTGGATTCAGTCTCCACGTCTCGGAGCGCGTCATCGTCGGTGAGCTCGAAGGTCAGCGAGCGTCCATCGACCGTGCGCTGGAAGATCCGGGCAGTGGCGCTGTCTTGGGACAGCCAAACAACTATGGGTGCGCTCTCGAGACGATCGTTCACCACCCGGGTCGCGCTGAGCCGGCCGGCAGGGTAGGCGCGCGCCTCCATGTGCCCCTCGACCCCGATGATCCAATCACGATCCGCCAGCTCGCCGGCGCCGCCGCCCGCCGCGATCTCGGCAAAGGTGTCGGCCGTGAAGCGTGGCCGGTAGGGAATCGACGACTTGATGTAGACGGTGGTGTCGGGGTGCTCGGCACGCCACTTGCCCCAGGTCGTCATGGTGGAGGGCAGCTTCTCGAGCGTGCGACCCTGCATCTCGCCCGAGACCGCCTCGCCGAACAGCTGGCTCCAGCGGGATCGGGTCTGGGCGTCGTACATGATCAGCGTGCCCTTGTCGACGCCGACAACACCGAAATCGAACGCCTGCCCATCGAACTCGCGGACGTAGACCACGCCGCTATGATCGATCGGTCACCAACTGGGGGCGATCGCCTGCCCCCCGAGCGTATCGTTGACCACCTCGTTGTTGGGCCCGTTCATGTAGTTGACGGGGTAGGCACGGGCCTCGCCGCTGAGCACGATGCCCATGATCATGTCGCCGTCGTCGAGATCGACCTCGTCGGCAGACACGATCTCGGGGTTTACGTTGAGCGGGAACCCGTCCTCGTTGAGCATCGTGAACTTGGTGACGTCGCGCTGGCCGCCGCGCTGGCGCGGGGACGCGGCGTGGGTCGCGACCGCGGTCGCGAGGGCAAGCCACGCCACAGTCAGACTCGTCGCAGTGAGCAGGGGCTTGCGCATGGCGATCTCCAGATCAGAGACCGCCGGGGGGGGCGTCGGGCGCGGCGGCCGCGTTAGTAGGACTACTCGGAGAAGCTGTGAACTGCTTCCGCGACGTCGCTGTAGTCCTCGAAGACGGTGATCAGCTGCGTGAACAGCAGCAGGTCCCGAACCTTCGAGCTCAGGTTGAGTAGCTTCAGCGAGGCGCCCGAGTTGTTCGACGACGTGTAGCTGGCCACCAGCTCACCGGTGCCGGCACTGTCCATGTAGGAGACGCCGCCCAGGTCGAGGAGGATCTTCTTCTCGCCACGCTCGAGCAGGTCGGTAACGAGCTGTCGCAGCTGGACGTCGCCGCTGCCAAGGGTCAGCTTGCCGGCCAACTCCAGGATGATCACGTCATCCACTCGCCGCTCTGTGTGCTTCAACGCCATGGCTCTTATCTCCGGCTCTCTTCGTAGATGCACCTTGACTGTTCGCTGATCCACCGTCGAAGCGCTGATTATCCACGCTCGGGGCGTTCCGGTCGAGCGGGGGAGTTCTGTCAATTCCTTGTCAACGTTGCGCTTCGGACGAAACTATTCGTGCCGCATGGGCGAATATTGAGGCATAGGACGAGAACAAGGGTCCCCGATACCCCTGTCGGCCGCTGGAGAACGAACATGAGCCGCGCAACAAAGGCAGCCCGTAGGAATTTCGACGCGACCGCGGTTACCGGGATCAGCCCGCTGCTTCTGGGCAACTGCGCGCAACTCAGCGACCTGGACACGAAAGCCCTCGTGAACCTGTCGCGAGTGGCCAAGTGCCGCCTGGCCCACGCAGGCGAGCAACTCTATGCGCAGGGTTCGACGGCCGACTCCGTATTCATCCTGCTCGACGGTATCGTGGAGTTGGCTCGCAGCGGCCGCAACGGCCTGTCGACCCGTTACCAGGTCGAGGCGCCCTACGCGGCCTTCGGCGACATCGTCTTGCTGGGCGAGGAGCAGCGACGCTACACGGCGACCGCCGCCCTCGACTCACTCGTGGTGAACATGCCGCTGGGCCCGCTCGTGGATGTGCTTGCGGCAAACTCGCCGCAGGCGATCGCCTGGCGAGGTGCGATCATGGCGCGCCTGCACCGCAAGGAGCCGCACGAGGCCGACAGCTTCGGCTGGCGCATTCTCGACAAGCTTTCGCAGCTGTTCGAGGCCGCCTGACCGAACCCGCGCGCGTTCATCGGTGATCGATCCGGGCCGCCACGCCCTTGTCGTCGCAGGAGTCGCCGCGCTATCTTAAGGGGTGAGTCCCTCCGTTCCGGCGCCCGAGCGATCCCTGCTTGCGGGATGAGCCATGAACGCCGTTCGCGAGTTCCCTCCGAACCCGCACGCGCTCGTTATCCACGTCGACCGTCTACTGACCGGACAGATCGTGGAGACCTACCTGTCATCCGCCGGGGCGACGAATCCCGGTTGGCCCGGCTGGGTTCGCGCGGTGCTGGCGCTACCGGGTGTGCGGGTCCTGTCGATCAACGCCTACAAGATCCGGCTACAGAAGCACAAGGACGCGGGCTGGCGCGACGTTCAGCCCGCGTTCGAGGCAATTCTGCGCGAGCGCCTCGGGGTGCAGCAGGTGCTGGATCTGCTGCACCGGGAGTCGCCACGCCGCCGCTTTGCATGGCATGGCGAACGGCTCGCGCGCACCGTTTACGAGGGCACGGTGCAAGCGGCCGCCGATCCGCTGGCCTCGGAGCTCTTCAGGGTGCACGGCGTCGCCGAGGTCATCCTCGACGGTCACCAGGTCGAGGTCCGCAAGTGCCCGCTGTGCGACTGGTCCGAGATGGACCCGGAGATCGAGCGGCGCCTCGCACGCATGCCCTCGAGGGCGCCAGACGAGGAACGGGGCGGCCTGAGGCCGCCCCGTCGGTAGTTTCGTCCGATCAGACCCGGTCAGCGCTTGGTCGCACGCTCCCGGATGATCTGCTGGATCTCCGCCAGCACCGGATCGGTCACCGGCTCGCTGGTGGTGAATTCGCCCAGCAAGGCGATACGGGCCGGGCCGTCATCGACCCCCGGCGCGGCCAGCGTGGAAAACGAGACCGTGAAGCGCGTCGTGCGGTTGCCCAAGTTGCAGACAGTGATCTGGTAGGTCGTCGACCCCGCAAGACCAATCGCCAGCCGCTCGTACGCCACGGTTGTCGAGACGCTCTCGGCAACCACGTCGCGATCGGTGTCGCTGTCATCGCCGTCTTCAACGGTGATGGTGATGTCGATATCGACGGTCTGGAAGGCCTGTGCCACGATGTCGAGAATCACCGAGCTGCTGGTGGTGATGTTGTAGGTCCGGCACTGGTCGGGCTTCAACTTGCCGCTGTCCAGGTCTAGGTCGCTCTGGGCGTGCGCAGGGGTCACGCCGACGAGCACGGCGACTGTTGCGCACAGCCCCCCAATTACGAGCTTCGACCTCATCCGGTTCTTCTCCTTGCAGGGAATTTCTTGCGGAGCGGCAACCGCCACTGTTGCTTTCCCGGAAGCCCTTGTCAAGCCTCCGTGCCGGGCGCAAAAGGCGCGGTTCGGACGTGAAATCGGCTCACTCGTGTGCCTAAACTGTTTCTAGCAGGCTGCTGAAAAACGGCTTGGGCGCGCCATTTTGGGCTGGATCGTCTCGATCACGGTGAGTTAGCGGGGCGCCGAGTGCGGGTACGAGGCCGGCGCTGCTGGCAGCGCCGGCATTTCTTGGGGATTGGTGCCCTCATCGTCACGTCGCCCCCTGGAGGTTGCGCATTCTGACCAGGTTGAAGGCCGCGGCGGTGAAGATGAACATCCAATCGACACGTTGCGTGCCTCGGTGTCTGGTCTTGCGCATCAGCCCGACCGTCTTGGCTCATCCGAACATCTGCTCAACGAGCTTGCGTTTCTTCTGACTGACCGTGTAGCCCGGGTGCCGGGTCGTGCGGCGGTCGATGGCGCTGCGCCGGTTCGTGTCGTTCTGTGCGACGTGCGGGGTGATGTTGCGATCTCGAAGCTTTCGGATGCAGTCTCGCGTGTCGTAGCCCTTGTCGGCCGCCAAGGTTACCCGGCCCCTTCCGGGAATCTCGCCCGCCATCTGCACGGCGGCCTCTCGTTCTGCTGTTCCCGAAGCGATCGTTACGCAGGCGTTGGTTGCTAACCCGTGGCGGTTGTCGATCATCAGGTGACCCATGTAGCAGAGCCTCGACTCGGCTCCCTTACTCTTCTTGTATAGGCGTGCCTCCGGGTCGGTCCTGGAGGCGTGAGTATCGTTCGTGCGCCGTTGCCGGCGGAAATCGACGCTCGGGTTGCTGCCGCCCTCATCGGAGTCGCTCTGATCCTTCGGCTTGAAGCTCTTGTGCGAGGCCCACGCCTCGATCAGCGTGCCGTCCACCGTGAAGTGTTCATCCGACAGCAGGCTGCGGCGCCGCGCCTCCGCCAGCACTTCCTGGAAGAACACCTTGGCGACCTCGCCTCCCAACACTCGATCTCGGTTCTTCGTGAACACCGTCGCATCCCACACCAGATCGTCCATGTTCAGGCCCACAAACCACCGGAACAGCAGGTTGTAGTCGAGCTGCTCCATCAGCATGCGCTCGGAGCGAATCGTGTACAGCACCTGCAGCAGCAGCGCCCGCAGCAGCTTCTCCGGCGGGATAGACGGACGGCCCGTGTGCGAGTACAGCTTCTCGAACAGCGGCGACATCAGAGGTGGACCCCGAAATTCGGACAGGTTGCTAAGGTGGGATCCAGACCAAGAAGAAGGAGTCTGGAATGCCACGGAAGAGACGGAGAGAGGTGGACCCCATCCTTTGGACAGGTTTGCGTCGCAGCTAAGGTGGAATCCGGGTTCATGATTCAGGCTGCCTTGGGCTTGCGAGACACGGGGCGAAGCCCCGGGCTCCTGTCTTCAGCCCCGTCGTCAATGTACGCCTCCTCGGGCGTCCGGTCCTGGAGCGACGAGTGCGGTCGGCACTCGTTGTAGAAGTCCATCCACCAGCCGATCCCGGCCCGAGCCTCGGAGCCAGTCGCGTACTCTGACAGATAGACCTGCTCGTACTTGAGCGATCGCCACAGTCGCTCGATGAAGACGTTGTCCATCCAGCGGCCCTTGCCGTCCATCGAGATCCGAATGCCGGCCTCCTTGAGCGCGTCGGTGAAGTCGACGCTGGTGAATTGGCTACCCTGATCCGTGTTGAAGATCTCGGGAGGACCGTAGCGCTCGAGCGCCTCTTGCAAGGCCTCGACGCAGAAGCTCGTATCGAGCGTGTTGGACAGACGCCAGGACAGCACCTTGCGGCTCGCCCAGTCCATCACCGCAACCAGGTACAGAAAGCCCCGCTGCAGCGGGATGTAGGTCACATCCGCGCACCAAACGTGGTTGGGTCGCGTGATCTCCAGATCACGCAGCAGGTAGGGGTAGATCCGGTGCTCCGGGTGCGGCTGAGACGTCCTGGGCCGCTGCAAGATCGCCTGCAACCCGAGCAGCCGCATCAGGCGGCGCACCCGCTTGCGAGAGACCGTGTAGCCCTGACGGCGCAGCCATCGTCGCATCTGACGTGAGCCGTAAAACGGCGTCTGAAGAAACTGCTCGTCGATCAGCCGCATCAGGCGCAGGTTCAGCGGACTCTCGCCGTGGCCCTCGTAATAGAACGAAGACCTCGCGATCGACACCAGGCGGCACTGCCGCGTGATGCTCAGGGGGCCGTGCTCCGGATCGACCATCGCCACCCTCCGGCCGTGGCTCAACGACCGAAGGCCTTGGACAAGAAATCCCGCTCGATGACGAGCTCCCCGATCTTCGCCCGCAGCTCCTTGATCTCGGCCTCCCGAGAGACCTCGTTGCGCTCCTGTTTCCCCGAGAAGCCAGCCAGCACCTTCTGCCGAGCCTTCTTCTTCCAGTTGGCGATCAGATTCGGATGCACATCGTAGCGGGCTGCCAGCTCCGCCATCGTCGCTTCCTCGCGAAGCGCCTCCAAAGCGACCTTCGCCTTCAGCTCAGCAGGATAACTCCGTCTCTTCCGTGGCATTCCAGACTCCTTCTTCTTGGTCTGGATCCCACCTTAGCAACCTGTCCGAATTTCGGGGTCCACCTCTCTCTGCTTCGCGACCCGCGCCGCCTTCGCAGCGTCCCTGCTCGTTCTGATCCTGCTGGTCCCGTCGATTGCCGAGGCCCAGGTGCGAGCCAACCGGCTCGACAACGAGATCTGCCTGGTCAGCGACTTCCTCAGCTTCGACGACGTCGTGATGACCGCCGTCGCCACCCACGACAGCGGCAGTGGCGATCTGTATCAGGCGATCTGCGACGACGAGGATTGCTGGGGTTTCTCGATCAACCGCGGCCCCCACATCAACGTCATGACCACCGGGCTGACTCCGGCCGAGTACGAGTGGTTCGTGTGCGCCTGGAACGGGTCAGTGAAAAAAGTGGTAGCCAACCTCACCGGCGGCGCCGCGCTGTTTGCCCGCGCACGGCCCGACGCGGTCGAAGCCCGACGGGTCAGGCTCGATAGCGAGGAGGTCCCCGAGCGGCTGCGACGCTACGCGGGCCGCCTGGCACGCGCCGCGCCTCCACGACAATAGGCTTTGGCTGGCTAGCAGGCTACGGGCCCGGCTCCGGCGCCAGTCCAGGCTGTCGCTCATCGTCCTGCCTCCTGCGGCGGGCTCATTCGGTGCGGCCAAAGCCACGTGCCGAGATCACCTCGAGGTGCCAACCGCCGTCCGGGTCGGTAAGGCCCCGCAGCACCCCCAGGGCGGCAGCCGGCTCCATGGCCAGGAGTAATCCCGCCACGTGCTTGCAGAGCATGCCCTGGCGGCCCTGGCCGAGAAAGTCGCGGCAGCCGTGTTGAATCCGCCGCGTGCTCGAGTCGACCACTACGTTGTACTTGGACACGGCGCCGATCCACAGGTCCGGTCCGTCGACCGCGAAGTGCACCTTGCTGCGCTCCTTGCCGGCACGGTCGAGTCGCTTGCTCTCGGTACACAGCGACAGCAGGTCGAGCCGTTCCTCGTCGGACACCGTTAGCGGGCCGTGGTGGAGGTCTGATGGGTCTGGCTGCGACACGCCTGTACCACGGCCCGCTACCTCCCCCCGCTGGCGCGATGAATCGCCAGCAGGTCGGCGACCAGAGCGTGCCCGGTAGCGTCGCGGCCGGCACCAGGGCCTGCGATCGTGACGTCGCCGAGCGCCTCCGTCTCGAACACCAGCATGTTGGTCGGGCCGGATGCGCCGGCGAGCGGATCGGAGGCCTCGAGCTGCCGAGGTGCGACCTCGGCCCGCCACACGCCCTCGTGTTGCCGCGCACTGCCGACAAGGCGCCATGGTTTCCCCCTCCCTGCATCGCGGCGTACGGTCTCGACGTCGAGCCCGTCGATGCCCTGGCGCTCCACGTCGTCCAAGACGATCCCGGCTCCGAGCACCAGGTTGGCCAGGATGCTGACCTTGGCGGCCGCGTCCCAGCCCTCCACATCGCCGCTGGGATCGGTCTCCGCGTACCCGAGTCGCTGCGCCTCGGTGAGCGCCTCTGCGTAGCTGCGCCCGCTCTCCATCTCGCTGAGGATGTAGTTGCAGGTGCCGTTGAGGATGCCGCGAAAAGCGCGCACCCCCCCGCCAACGAGGCCGCTCTCGGCCAGGTTCAGCACCGGCGTGCCCGATAGCACGGTTCCCTCTGCCCGCAGCTGCACGCCGCGCTCCGCCGCCAGTCGCGCCAGCTCCGGGTAGGCCAGCGCAATTGGTCCCTTGTTGGTAGTGGCCACATGGCAGCCCGCCTCGAGGGCTTCACGCACGTGCTGCAGGCCGACCCCACCGGTACGCAGATCGGTGGGCGTCATCTCGAAAACGACATCGACACCGAGGCGATCGAGGGCCGCGAAAGGATCCGGGAGCGGCTCGGAGCGGGCGAGCTGGCTCAGGGGACGTCCAGCCGCGACCTGCTCGAGCAAGCTTGCCGGATCGAGACCCTCGGAGCTCGCGATCGAGCCGTGCGCCGGGTCCACGACGCCAACCATGCGGGCATCGAGACCGTGCCGGCCGAGCTCCTCGCGCGCCGCGAGCAGTCGCGCCGCTGTGCCCTGGCCGACCGTCCCGAACCCGATCAAGAGCAGCCGCCAGGTACGCACGCCGAGCCCTTCTGGTTCGAGCGGCGCTACCGGCGCTGCCCCATCCTGGGCATTGACTGCTTCTGGAAGCCGTCGGGAGCGTTCCAGACGTCACCGAGCGGGCCGGTGGTGACCTCGCTGAGCGTCATCGAGCTACCTTCGGCCACGACACGGATCACCTTGCCGTCCGGCAGTCCCTGGGCGCGAGCCACCTGCATCATGGTCCGCATCTTCTGCATCGGATTGTCGCCGCGGTTCATCCCCGGCATGCGCATGGCCGACAGCGGCTCGAGCATGCGCGAGAAGACCTCGAACAGCCCGTGCTCGGCCTCCTCGGTCACCCAGACGTGCGACGTCTTGCCGTCCTCGGTTTGCACCAGGACCTCGAACGAGTCCATGCCATTGATGGTCTCGGTGTTGCCCGTGGTCTCGAAGGTGACCGACGACGGGTCGAACGAGTCGACCTCCTCCATCTGCTGCTGGCCCATGCCGCCCATCATCTGCTGCATGCGCTCGAGCATCTCCTTGTCAAACTCCATGTACATCTTCTGGGAGTGCATGATCATCAGCATGCCGTCGGGCTTGAATACCGTGGAAACCTCACCCTGGGCACCGCCCATATCCATCCGCAGCTGGCCTTCGCTCCCCAGCATCACCCGCATGGTGCTCGAGCCCTCGGTGCCCTCGATCAGCACCTCGGCGGCCAGCTCCTCCTGCGCCGCCGCGGCAAGGGGCACGAACACGACGGTAAGGGCAAGGCACAAGAGAAATCGGCTAAGGCGGCTCACGGTAGTCACAACATCCTCCTAGCTCGGGCAGCGAGCCCCATGACTCAAGGGACGACCATCGTCGACGAGATTCCGTAGAGAATTATCGAGGGCCGACGATGTGGCCAGTGTATCCCGGCACCAGCACCGCGCGCGTCCTGCTATCGTGCTCGTATGAAGCTGGACCGCAGACGCATGCTGGCTCTGGGTGCGCTGGCGCCGATCGGCTGGGCCGGCGCCGCGCGGAACGGCAATCGGACATTGCCCGCGGGCGGCCAGACTCGAGAGGGAGAGGGCATGGCTCAACGTATCACGCTGACCTCGGTCGAGGGCCTGGAAGTCGGCCACCGGACACGCACCGAGCGCCCGACCGGCTGCAGCGTCGTGATCGCCCGCGCCGGCGCCAGCGCCGGCGTCTCGGTGGTGGGCTCGGCACCCGGCACGCGCGAGACCGACCTGCTCGATCCGCGCGCCTCGGTCCAGCAGATCCACGGCATCGTGCTATCGGGCGGCAGCGCCTTCGGCCTGGCCGCGGCCGACGGAGTCGTCCGCTACCTAAAGGAAAACGGCGTCGGCTTCAACGACTGGCCCGGCGGCCCGATCCCCATCGTGCCCGGCGCCATCCTGTTCGATCTCGGCGTCGGAGGCACCGTCGCGCCCGATGCCGACGACGGCTACCTGGCCTGCGAGAGCGCCGGCACCGATCCCGAGTCCAACGGAAACGTCGGCGCCGGGGCCGGGGCGACCGTCGGCAAGCTGTTCAGCAGCGGTCGCATGAAGGGTGGGATCGGCTCCGCCGGCTACCGCTTCGATGATGGCACCGTGGTCGCCGCCATGGTCGCGGTCAACTGTCTGGGGGATGTCCGCGATCCCGCCACCGGACGGATCGTCGCCGGCTCGCTCGATGCGGCAGGGCAGCTGCGCGACGCCCAGGCCCAGATCCTCGCCGGGGACGCCCGCAGCGACGACCCCGACGGCGGCAACACGACGATCGGCGTCGTGGCCACCAATCGGACCCTCGACAAGGCCGCTTGCAGCCGCCTGGCGCGCATCGCCCACGACGGTCTGGCACGCGCCGTCACCCCGGCCCACACGCGGGCCGACGGCGACACCTTCTTCTTCATGGCCACCAATCGCCTCGCCACACCAACAGGCCCCGAGCTGACCCGCATCGACATCGCCGTCGCCGTCAGCGTCTCCGACGCCATCCTCGCCGCCGTCGCCGCGGCCGAGTCGCTCCCGGGAATCCCCGCTGCCCGCGACATCGGCACCGTCTGATCCAGCAGGCCTGGCGGGCCTCGCCGATTAGCTGACCTGCACCAAACCGGCTACGATTTGCTCGCGAGCTTCTCGCGCGGAGAGGTGTCCGAGTGGCTGAAGGAACACGCCTGGAAAGCGTGTGTATCGGAAACGGTACCGTGGGTTCGAATCCCACCCTCTCCGCCTACCACCCAAGCCATCGAGACTACTGCGGGAGTCTTCGAGAGCGCAGCCGATATCTCTTTGAGTCTCAGGGCTTTAGCGGTGCCCGACGTTGCCCTTGCCAGCAACAGAGACGCCACGGTTCGCTCCGGCGCTGGCTGTCCGGGCGACCGTCTCGCGGGCCCCTTTCGGTGGTACGGGTTTGGCCACCCAAGCTACCCTGTAGTCGAGCCGGCGCTGTGTAGGCTAGGGGGCTCACGGGTGCGGTCATCACCGACGTAGCGGAGTCGGCGCTACCGCTATCTGTGGCGTGCAGTCGATCAAGACGGCGACGTAATCGACATCTTGGTCCAACGACGTCGCAACGCCTACGCTGCCAAGCGTTTCTTTCGCAAGCTGTTGAAGGGGCAGGGGAGCGAACCTCGATGGTTGATCACCGACAAGCTTAGAAGCTACGGGGCGGCGCACAGAGATATTGTCAAGAGTTGTGGATCGGCCTCGCATGATCAGGCGGCTTCCTTCCGATCCGACTCCTGGTTGTGGCGCTCGAGTTGAACGCCGTCGAGGAACGTCACGCCGGCACGCACGAGCGGCAGCAGGTTTGCTGCATCGAGTCGGCGCCATCGTAGCTGGGCCATCTCGAGCAGCTTGAACGCCATCGTCAGCGCCTTGGTTCGATTGCCGGCGCCCTTGGTGACACGCTGGCGCAGCCGCAAGGTCGCGAAAGGCGACTCGATGACGTTGGTCGTGCGTAAGTGCTTCCAGTGCTCGGCGGGGAACTGGAACAGCGTCAACAGCGTTCCGCGGTCCTTGCTCAGGCACTTGATGGCCTTGTCGTACTTGGGTGAGAACTCGTCGGCGAAAGCGTCGATCTGCTCGTCGGCCTGCTCGCGCGTTTCGGCGTACATCACCTCGCGCAGCATGCGCTTGGCCTTGCCCTGCAGCCGCGTGGGCAGCTTGTCCAGGACGTTGCCCATCTTGTGGCACCAGTCGCACTGCTTTTGCGTCTCGGGCCAGACCTCCCGCACCGCCCTCCAGAAGCCGAGCGTCCCGTCAGCAACTGCCACTACCGGCGCCTGCATCCCTCTGCGCTTCAGGTGGCGCAGCACCGACAGCCAGCTCTCGGTACTCTCCCGATACCCGTCCTCGATCGCGATCAGAGAGGTGGATCCCGAAATTCGGACAGGTTGCTAAGGTGGGATCCAGACCAAGAAGAAGGAGTCTGGAATGCCACGGAAGAGACGGAGTTATCCTGCTGAGCTGAAGGCGAAGGTCGCTTTGGAGGCGCTTCGCGAGGAAGCGACGATGGCGGAGCTGGCAGCCCGCTACGATGTGCATCCGAATCTGATCGCCAACTGGAAGAAGAAGGCTCGGCAGAAGGTGCTGGCTGGCTTCTCGGGGAAACAGGAGCGCAACGAGGTCTCTCGGGAGGCCGAGATCAAGGAGCTGCGGGCGAAGATCGGGGAGCTCGTCATCGAGCGGGATTTCTTGTCCAAGGCCTTCGGTCGTTGAGCCACGGCCGGAGGGTGGCGATGGTCGATCCGGAGCACGGCCCCCTGAGCATCACGCGGCAGTGCCGCCTGGTGTCGATCGCGAGGTCTTCGTTCTATTACGAGGGCCACGGCGAGAGTCCGCTGAACCTGCGCCTGATGCGGCTGATCGACGAGCAGTTTCTTCAGACGCCGTTTTACGGCTCACGTCAGATGCGACGATGGCTGCGCCGTCAGGGCTACACGGTCTCTCGCAAGCGGGTGCGCCGCCTGATGCGGCTGCTCGGGTTGCAGGCGATCTTGCAGCGGCCCAGGACGTCTCAGCCGCACCCGGAGCACCGGATCTACCCCTACCTGCTGCGTGATCTGGAGATCACGCGACCCAACCACGTTTGGTGCGCGGATGTGACCTACATCCCGCTGCAGCGGGGCTTTCTGTACCTGGTTGCGGTGATGGACTGGGCGAGCCGCAAGGTGCTGTCCTGGCGTCTGTCCAACACGCTCGATACGAGCTTCTGCGTCGAGGCCTTGCAAGAGGCGCTCGAGCGCTACGGTCCTCCCGAGATCTTCAACACGGATCAGGGTAGCCAATTCACCAGCGTCGACTTCACCGACGCGCTCAAGGAGGCCGGCATTCGGATCTCGATGGACGGCAAGGGCCGCTGGATGGACAACGTCTTCATCGAGCGACTGTGGCGATCGCTCAAGTACGAGCAGGTCTATCTGTCAGAGTACGCGACTGGCTCCGAGGCTCGGGCCGGGATCGGCTGGTGGATGGACTTCTACAACGAGTGCCGACCGCACTCGTCGCTCCAGGACCGGACGCCCGAGGAGGCGTACATTGACGACGGGGCTGAAGACAGGAGCCCGGGGCTTCGCCCCGTGTCTCGCAAGCCCAAGGCAGCCTGAATCATGAACCCGGATTCCACCTTAGCTGCGACGCAAACCTGTCCAAAGGATGGGGTCCACCTCTAATACGTAGACGAGAACGTTCACACAAACGGCATGGAAAACTATTGGAGCCTACTAGCAGGCTGCTGAAAAACGGCTCGAGCGCGCCATTTTGGGCTGGATCGTCTCGATCAAGGTGGCTCCTCAGAAGGGAATCGACATTCGCACCAGCACCGCTAGATCAGCCGGACCCGTTCTGTTCTCCCGCCTCATGGCTTCCATTTCCAACATCAATGGCAGCGCCAGCTGCGAGCGTGGAGGCAGGCCCCACTGGGCGCCGATGGCTAGCTCCCGTCCATATCCCGTCCACCTTAACCGGCTGTAGGGCGTCAGTGGACTCCGTAGGCCCAGCACCCTCAGGCCGCCGTAGGCCACCTCGCTTTCCATCCGGCTCTGGGAACCCATTCCCATGGCATCCATTCCCACCGGACGCGTGACCATATCAGCGTTGTTCCATAGCGTCGTTCGGCCGCCTCCATCCTGGCCTCGCGCGGAGGTCACCGACACCCGGAACCCGCGCTGCTTCTCGCCCGGATCCCAGCTCGCCTGTACCCCCAATCCCCAGTCCCGGTAGTCGCTTGCGTGCACCACCAGCACCCGGCCGAGCATGGCCACGTCCAGTCCACTGTTCGCATCCAGGTACCCCAGAAGGAAACCCGTTTCCACGCCGCTGCCCCGTTCTGCATCGCCCCCGTCGAAACGCCCGCCGGCCTCCGCCTTCAGGCTCAGGGATCGCCCTACTGACAGCTGCTTGGTGTGCACCCACTCCAGCATCAACCGCGCCCGGTGGGCCTCGCCTCGCACCTTCGCAATGTCTTCGGAGGCTTCAGTCCCCAGTTGCGCCCAGAAGGCGTCCGCCCGCAGTCCCAACTCATTGCTGTCTCGCCTCGATAACACCGACCTCAATCCCCCGGCGAACATCCGAAAGTCGGCCTCGAAGTCGTGGCTCCTCCCCGGCTCGTTGACGTCCATTTGACCCTGTCCCAAGCCGCCAATGCCCCACACGCTCACCCGTTCCGTCGGCTGCCAGTACAGATAGGGATGAAAGGTATTCATGCGACTCCCTAACACCCCATCGATCCCATCGTCGCTGTAATCCATATTCCCCCAGCTGCGCATGAACGACAGCCCGGCCAGCACCTTGTCGTTGGCATAGAGGTCCAGACCGACATGGGCAGCCTCGAGACCTCCTCGATAGCTCATCCCGAGCCGCGTCAGGTTCCCGTTGAAGTACTGCAGGTCCCCCTGCCCCCACAACGCGGGTACCCAGCTCCTGCTCGTCCCCTTCTGCTGTCCTGCCAAGGGCATCTCGAAGGACACTCCCGCAAGGTTGAGCTCTCGATTGCTCCTCCCCGAGTACTCGCCCGATCCCGATCTCAGCGACGAGTCCCTGGTTCCCGTTCCCTGGCGTCGATTCTGACCGTAACCTGGCTGCCCTCCCAACCCGACCGTCGGGCCGGTCACACTCGGCCCCATGCCGGAGCCGGTCGAGACGCCCACATCGCCCTGGCCGTAGCCGAACAGGCCCGCCAATCCACCCAGCAAGACGTTCTGCAGCCACGCTCCCTGCACGCCACTTTCCCGATCTCCCGACTCCCCACTCGATCCCATCGCTGCCGGGGCCCCGGCCGCCGCGCCCCCAGCGCTCGGCACCACCGGGCCTTCGGCTCTTCTCCTGCCGGCGCCCTCGAGGCTCTCGCTGCCTATCTGTTGCGATTCTCCCTGACCCAGACCCGTGACGCTATGGTCGCTTCCCGGCTGCACTGTCGGCACCGCTCCTCCGGCTGCCCCCAACCGACTCCACTGCCGATGCCGCTCAAATCGACCCTCAATGGCCGTCTGCACACTCTCCCCCATCGACCGTGCCATCACCGCCACCGCCACCTCCAGCGTTTGCGAGAACTGCTCCGCCGTCCGCTGCTGCCTGAAGTTCACTGTTGTCTGCGAGATCTCTCCTCCACTGACCGCCTCCGGCAACTCTCCAAAGTTCAGCACAATCCCCTCCCCAGGATCGTTCACTTCATCCGCCAGCACCTCCACGGAAATCGTCCCCTCACTCTCGCCTTCCTCAAACACCACCTTCGCCGGCACTCCACTGTAGTCCTCGTCAGTGGTCCCTCCTTTAGGCGCCACCACCAGCGGTACTTCCACCCGCCGGTCCGCCGTCGGCGCCATCTTCACCTCGATGTCGGCCTGCTGGCCTTCCCTAATCTGGTACTCCGCCTGCCCAAAGCTCACCTCGAGCTCCACCAGTCCTTTGTCCTCCAGCGTCACTGTCGCCACGCCCGGCTCTCCTGCCAGTACTATCTCCGGCAGTTTCCCAAATCCCAGCTCCACCGTCTCGTCGTCCCCGTCCCCGTCATGGTTGGCCTCTATCGTGAACGTCTGTTCCGCTTCCTCGGCTGGGAAGGTCAGCGTTCCGGTGCCCTCCTGCGCATCCCGCTCCTGCAAACCATCTAGGGTATAGTCGGCGACTTCCGTCGTCTCCGGCCGCCTCACCCGGATCGGGATCGCCAGCTCCTCGTCCCAGCCCTGGCTCAGCTTCACCGTCACCGTCACCGTCTCCCCACCTTCCCTCGCCGTGTAGCTCTCCTCCTGATAGCTCACCACCAGCTTCGTCTCCACTTCGAAGGCCTCCGCCGCCCAGTTGCCGTTGCCGGCCCTGTCCTCGGCCCCGTCCTCGGGGACCTCCAGCACGACCACCTGCCCCGCCTCAGCCGGCTTGATCGTGGCTCGATACTCACTCGATGACACCTCGGTGAAGTCCGCCACCATCCCGTTGCTGATCTGGATATCTTCCGGCTCAAAACCCTCCACCGGCTCCGAGAAGGTGATCGTCACTTCGAACCCCGTCAACCCCACCGGCACCGTCGGCCCTTCGATCGTTACCTCCGGCCGATCCAGGTCCGCCTCGATCACCAGAGGCTCCGCCGCCCGGTTGCCGTTGCCGGCCCCGTCCCGAGCCACGTCCTCCGCAACCTCCACGGTCACCTCACCGGTTGCTTCCGGCGTGATCGTCACCGTGTAAGCCCGTGAGGACACTCTGTTGAAATTCGAAGCCGTTCCATTAGTGACTCGGATATCTTCAAGCTCAAAGCCTTCCACCGGCTCCGAGAAGGCGATCGTCACTTCGAACCCCGCAATTCCCACCGGCTCCGTCGGCCCTTCGATCGTTACCTCCGGCCGATCCAGGTCCGCCTCGATCACTAGAGGCTCCGCCGCTCGGTTGCCGTTGCCGGCCCCGTCCCGAGCCACGTCCCCGGGGACCTCAACCCTCACTTCACCGATCCCTTCGGGCGTGATCGTCGCCGTGTACTCCTGCGACGAGACTTTGATAAAGTTCGAAGCCGTTCCATTAGTGACTCGGATATCTTCAAGCTCAAAGCCTTCCACCGGCTCCGAGAAAGCGATCGTCACTTCGAACCCCGCAATTCCCATCGGCCCCGTCGGCCCTTCGATCGTTACCTCCGGCCGATCCAGATCCGCCTCGATCACCAGAGCCTCCGCCGCCGGGTTGCCGTTGCCGGCCACGTCCTCGGCCACGTCCCCGGGGACCTCAACCCTCACTTCACCGATCCCTTCGGGCGTGATCGTCGCCGTGTACTCCTGCGACGAGACTTTGATAAAGTTCGAAGCCGTTCCATTAGTGACTCGGATATCTTCAAGCTCAAAGCCTTCCACCGGCTCCGAGAAGGCGATCGTCACTTCGAACCCCGCAATTCCCACCGGCTCCGTCGGCCCTTCGATCGTTACCTCCGGCCGATCCAGATCCGCCTCGATCACCAGAGCCTCCGCCGCCGGGTTGCCGTTGCCGGCCACGTCCTCGGCCACGTCCCCGGGGACCTCAACCCTCACTTCACCGATCCCTTCGGGCGTGATCGTCGCCGTGTACTCCTGCGACGAGACTTTGATAAAGTTCGAAGCCGTTCCATTAGTGACTCGGATATCTTCAAGCTCAAAGCCTTCCACCGGCTCCGAGAAGGCGATCGTCACTTCGAACCCCGCAATTCCCACCGGCTCCGTCGGCCCTTCGATCGTTACCTCCGGCCGATCCAGATCCGCGTTCATCATCAACGGCGCGCCCGGCATATTGCCGTTGCCGACCCCGTACTCGGCCACATTCGCCGCAACCTCCACGATCACTTCACCGCTCTTCGAGGGAGTGATCCATGCCTTATAGGTCGTCCCCGACCCACTGAAGTCGGTCACCGAACCATTCGTCACCGCGATCTCGCTCTGATCGAAACCCGTCACCGCCCCGCTAAAGATGATCGTCACCTCGAACGCGCCGCGCACCGGAGCTGACACGTCCGTTTGAATCGCGACCGTCACTACCTTTTCGTTGTCGGCCTCGGTCGCCGTGACTGAATCGACATCAAATGACTCATAGTCCTCGCCCTTGGTTGCCGTGGTGTGACTGAAGATCGCGACGTCGTCCACCTCGTCGGCGTCGTCCTCGGCCGCCGAGACCGTCACCGTCTGCTCCGTATGCCAGTTCAAGTCCGTGAAGAGCAACGTAACCGAATTAAATTTCGCATCCGTATCCGTTACCGAGGTCACCGTCAGGTCGGTATCACTCCCTTGGTCCGGGGTCGCCTCGACCGTGACATCTTCCTCTGGCTGGGTGCCGAGCATCACCGTGTAGCTCGCCGAGCCGCCTTCGGGCACCGACAGTGCCGTCGGCGAGACGATCACGGCGATCGTGTCATTGTCACCCTCGGTTACGTTGACGCCGGGGGCCGGAATGCCTTGATAGACGGTGCCGGGGCTGACCACATTATGGCCAATCTGGGCGACGCCGTGCACGCCGTCGTCGTCCTCGGCCGCCGAGACCGTCACCGTCTGCTCCGTATTCCAGTTCGAGTTCGTGAAGGTCAGCGTATCCGGGCTCGCCGTCAGATCCTCATCGCCGGTCACCCGCACCACCGCGATCCTGACATCGGCCGTCGGCTGGGTATCGAGCATCACCGTGTAGCTCGCCGAGCCGTCTTCGGGCACCGTCAGTGCTGTCTCCGAAACCGTCACGCTGGGCAGATCGTTGTCGTTCTCGGTTGCTGTGACGCCGGGGGCCGGAAGCTCGTCATAGAGGGTGCCGGGGGCGGCCACAGTATGCGTAAACTGGGCGGTGCCGTTCTCGCTGTCGGCATCTTCGGCCGCCAGGATGGTCACCGTCCGCTGCGTACTCCAGTTCGAGTTCGTGAAGGTCAGCGTAACCGGGCTCGCCGTCAGATTCTCGTCGTCCCCGGACGACCGCGTCACCGTGATCGTGACATCGGCCGTCGGCTGGGTGCCGAGCACCACCGTGTAGCTCGCCGAGCCGCCTTCCGGCACCGTCAGTTCCGTCTCCGAAACCGTTACCCCGGGGTCCTGCGCGAAGGCCAAGTTCGGCCAGGCGAGCCAGGCCAGACAGGCGGCGCCGGCGAATATGCCTGCATGCCACCAGCCGCGACGGCTGCACGCGAAGCGATGGGCTTGGTGAACCAGCCCCGCCGGTGGCTTGGGAGCGCGAGAGCCTTCCCCCTGGGCCGCCGAGGCGGACTGGCTCCCTTTGGCATCAGGCCTCCATCGGCTCGATTGGCTGATGGGAGGCGGGTAGGACAGCACGGCGGCACGAACCTGAGATTTTGATCTGAGCATAGATTTTGATCTGAGCATAGAGAGATGTCCCCTAACAGGCTGCTGAAAAACGGCTTGGGCGCGCCATTTTGGGCTGGATCGTCTCGATCACGGTGAGTTAGCGGGGCGCCGAGTGCGGGTACGAGGCCGGCGCTGCTGGCAGCGCCGGCATTTCTTGGGGATTGGTGCCCTCATCGTCACGTCGCCCCCTCGAGGTTGCGCATTCTGACCAGGTTGAAGGCCGCGGCGGTGAAGATGAACATCCAATCGACACGTTGCGTGCCTCGGTGTCTGGTCTTGCGCATCAGCCCGACCGTCTTGGCCCATCCGAACATCTGCTCGACGAGCTTGCGTTTCTTCTGACTGACCGTGTAGCCCGGGTGCCGGGTCGTGCGGCGGTCGATGGCGCTGCGCCGGTTCGTGTCGTTCTGTGCGACGTGCGGGGTGATGTTGCGATCTCGAAGCTTTCGGATGCAGTCTCGCGTGTCGTAGCCCTTGTCGGCCGCCAAGGTTACCCGGCCCCTTCCGGGAATCTCGCCCGCCATCTGCATGGCGGCCTCTCGTTCTGCTGTTCCCGAAGCGATCGTTACGCAGGCGTTGGTTGCTAACCCGTGGCGGTTGTCGATCATCAGGTGACCCATGTAGCAGAGCCTCGACTCGGCTCCCTTACTCTTCTTGTATAGGCGTGCCTCCGGGTCGGTCCTGGAGGCGTGAGTATCGTTCGTGCGCCGTTGCCGGCGGAAATCGACGCTCGGGTTGCTGCCGCCCTCATCGGAGTCGCTCTGATCCTTCGGCTTGAAGCTCTTGTGCGAGGCCCACGCCTCGATCAGCGTGCCGTCCACCGTGAAGTGTTCATCCGACAGCAGGCTGCGGCGCCGCGCCTCCGCCAGCACTTCCTGGAAGAACACCTTGGCGACCTCGCCTCCCAACACTCGATCTCGGTTCTTCGTGAACACCGTCGCATCCCACACCAGATCGTCCATGTTCAGGCCCACAAACCACCGGAACAGCAGGTTGTAGTCGAGCTGCTCCATCAGCATGCGCTCGGAGCGAATCGTGTACAGCACCTGCAGCAGCAGCGCCCGCAGCAGCTTCTCCGGCGGGATAGACGGACGGCCCGTGTGCGAGTACAGCTTCTCGAACAGCGGCGACATCCGCCCCAGCACATCGTTGACGATCTTCAGCAGCGGCCGCAGCGGATGCTCCTTCGGTACTCGCTGCTCTGGAGATACGTAACTAAAAACCGCCACCTGTCCCGCGTCCTCACCACGCATCTGCTCACCTCGTTGATGCTTCGGTTCTTGCCGCGGGCTGCGTGGTTCAAAATCTACTCGGAAAAGAGGAGTTTTTCAGCAGCCTGTTAAAGGACAGGATAAAACTGTTCGAGAAGACCGTACATATCTACCCTGTAAAGGGTACTGTCAAGTTAACAACGCGAGATCGGAGCCGGGCGAGCTGAGGGCCTGGAACCGGGGGGTTGCGAGGTATGACCAGAAGTTGTGGATCAGGAGCATGAAAAAGGCGGCGTATCCAGAGGTGGACCCCATCCTTTGGACAGGTTTGCGTCGCAGCTAAGGTGGAATCCGGGTTCATGATTCAGGCTGCCTTGGGCTTGCGAGACACGGGGCGAAGCCCCGGGCTCCTGTCTTCAGCCCCGTCGTCAATGTACGCCTCCTCGGGCGTCCGGTCCTGGAGCGACGAGTGCGGTCGGCACTCGTTGTAGAAGTCCATCCACCAGCCGATCCCGGCCCGAGCCTCGGAGCCAGTCGCGTACTCTGACAGATAGACCTGCTCGTACTTGAGCGATCGCCACAGTCGCTCGATGAAGACGTTGTCCATCCAGCGGCCCTTGCCGTCCATCGAGATCCGAATGCCGGCCTCCTTGAGCGCGTCGGTGAAGTCGACGCTGGTGAATTGGCTACCCTGATCCGTGTTGAAGATCTCGGGAGGACCGTAGCGCTCGAGCGCCTCTTGCAAGGCCTCGACGCAGAAGCTCGTATCGAGCGTGTTGGACAGACGCCAGGACAGCACCTTGCGGCTCGCCCAGTCCATCACCGCAACCAGGTACAGAAAGCCCCGCTGCAGCGGGATGTAGGTCACATCCGCGCACCAAACGTGGTTGGGTCGCGTGATCTCCAGATCACGCAGCAGGTAGGGGTAGATCCGGTGCTCCGGGTGCGGCTGAGACGTCCTGGGCCGCTGCAAGATCGCCTGCAACCCGAGCAGCCGCATGCATCAGGCGGCGCACCCGCTTGCGAGAGACCGTGTAGCCCTGACGGCGCAGCCATCGTCGCATCTGACGTGAGCCGTAAAACGGCGTCTGAAGAAACTGCTCGTCGATCAGCCGCATCAGGCGCAGGTTCAGCGGACTCTCGCCGTGGCCCTCGTAATAGAACGAAGACCTCGCGATCGACACCAGGCGGCACTGCCGCGTGATGCTCAGGGGGCCGTGCTCCGGATCGACCATCGCCACCCTCCGGCCGTGGCTCAACGACCGAAGGCCTTGGACAAGAAATCCCGCTCGATGACGAGCTCCCCGATCTTCGCCCGCAGCTCCTTGATCTCGGCCTCCCGAGAGACCTCGTTGCGCTCCTGTTTCCCCGAGAAGCCAGCCAGCACCTTCTGCCGAGCCTTCTTCTTCCAGTTGGCGATCAGATTCGGATACACATCGTAGCGGGCTGCCAGCTCCGCCATCGTCGCTTCCTCGCGAAGCGCCTCCAAAGCGACCTTCGCCTTCAGCTCAGCAGGATAACTCCGTCTCTTCCGTGGCATTCCAGACTCCTTCTTCTTGGTCTGGATCCCACCTTAGCAACCTGTCCGAATTTCGGGGTCCACCTCTGTCGATGCAGGCGCGGCCACGGATCAGCTCCGGGTCGAGTGGACGATCCAGGGGCCGCACCCCCATGCGCTCATCGCGCAGCCCACCGCCGCGAGGGTGTACCCCGGTCCACTCGAGCATTCGATCGTCGATATAGTCGTCGTTCACCGAGGATCCGGGACGGTCGTGGAAGTCGGGGTCTTGCAGCGCTAGCTCCCATTGCAGATCGAACTGGTCGGGGTAGCCGTTGGGGGGTGGCCCGAAGCGGTTCGAGTACTCGTCGCGCCAAATGAGCAGACCGTCGTCGAAGTGGGGGTTGCGCATGGGTCGCAGCCTACGAGGCCGGCGTCGGCCCTACGAGTCCCGTGGCAAGTTCCTGCGGCCAGCCTGGGCCAGGTCGGGCCGGGCGCGCGGTACCATTCAGGTCCCTCACGTCCGACGGAAGAGGAGATTTGCGTGGGCACAAGGCGTAGATTTCTCGGTTCGGCGGCGGCCACGCTCATCGCGGGCGTGCCCGGCCGTGCTGCAGCTCGGCCAAGGGCGTCGCCCCCAGGGCCGGAAGATCCCCTCGGGGTGCGTGCCGACTTCCCGGTGGTCGAGCGGCTCGAGTATCTGAACTCCGCCTACATCACGCCGTCACCGATCCCGGTCGTCGAGGCGGGCCAAGCATTCCTGGACGCCAAGGCTCGGGATCCCATCGTCTTGGGCGACATGCTGGCGGCGACCAACGCGATGCGCGACAAGTTCGCGCGACTGATCGGTGCCGGGACGCCTGAGATCGGGGTGCTGTACGCCACCAGTGATGGTGAGAACATCGTCACACGAGCGCTCGAGCTCGGCAGCCCCGACAACGTGGTGATCGACGATCTGCACTACGAGACCACCTATGCGCTGTATCGACGGTTGGAGGGGGAGCGTGGTATCGAGCTGCGCATCGTCCGCAACCGCGACGGTGCGGCGCCGGTGGAGGCCTTCGCCGAACACGTCGATGACCGTACGCGCGTCGTGTCCGTGGCCTGGGTGTCGCACCAGAACGGTTACCGTCACGACCTGAGGGCGCTGGCTGAACTGGCCCACGCGCACGGTGCATACCTGTACGCCGACGCCATCCAGGGCATCGGGATGCTCGAGCTCGACGTGCGGCGTACCGGGGTCGACTTCCTGACGGCGGGAACCTACAAGTGGTTGCTCGGTGGCTTCGGGGTGGCGCCGTTCTACGTGGCCGAGCCTCTCTTGGATCGCATCGAGATCGACCGGTCGGGCTCGCTCAACATCGCGCGCGAGCTACCCGATCACCGGTACGAGATTCATGCGGACGGGCGCAAGTACGGCTACGCGACCATGTCCTTGGCGCCGTCTACCAGCTGAGCGCGGCGCTCGATTACCTGCAGGCGGCGGGGGTTGCCGAGATCGAGTCCCATACGGTGGCGTTGGCGCAGCGGCTGCATGGTGGGCTTGGCGAGCGCGGTTTCCGGATGCGAACGCCACCCGGCAACCGGTCGGCGATCGTCGCCTTCGAGCACGGCGCCGATCCGGCGCAAGTGGCCCGGGATCTCGCCGAGGGCCGCACGGTGGTGTCGCAGCGCGTGGATGGGACACAGATCCGGGTCGGTGTGGCCCTGTTCAACACTCAAGCCGAGATTGATCGCTTCCTGGTGCTGGCCGAGCGCTGGGCATAGCCGCGGCCAGGAGCGCGGCTCGAGCGTCGCCGACGGGCTCAGTCGGCGCGTAGCACCTCGGCGGGATCGGTTGCGGCGGCCCGTCGCGCGGGCAGATAACAGGCGATCAAGGCCGTGGAGCCGAGAAGGATGGCCGCCGCCAGATAGGTGGCCGGATCGGTCGGCTCGATACCGAACAGCGTCGACTCGAGGAGCCGGCCACCGAGCGCGGCGATCACGAACCCGGCGATCATCCCCACGGCGGACATCGTCGCCGCCTGCCGCAGAACCAGCCCCCGCAGGTCGCTTGCGCTGGCGCCGAGGGCCAGGCGGATGCCGAACTCGCCGCGCCGCAGGGAGACCGCGTAGGCGATCACGCCGTAGACTCCGGTCGCTCCGAGGATCAGCGTGGCCAGGGCCGCCGCCGCGAGCATGGAGATGGCGAAGCGCAGACGGGCCGTCGAGCGTTGCAGCGCCGCGGCCAATATCTCCACGTCGGCCAGCGGAATGTCCGGGCGGAGTTCCGCCATCGTCGTGCGGATCTCATCGACCAGACTCAACGACGGCACCGAGGTGCGCACCACGAAGCTCACCGTCGAGAGCTCGAACGTCTGCTCGCGCATCAAGACGGGGAGGTAGACGACCGGCTCCGCCGGGACGCGCAGGCTGCCGTGGCGGGCCTCGCCAACCACCCCGACGACCGTAAGCGGCGTCCAGCCGGGCAAGTCGGGTGTAGCGATCTGTCGACCGACGGCCCGCTCGCCCGGCCACAGCGCCTCGGCCACCGCCGCGCTCACCGCCACCGCGTTGGTGCGCTGCTCGTGATCAGAGCGTTGCAGCAGGCGGCCGCTGAGCAAGGGAATCGCCAGCGTCTCGTGGTATCCAGGCGCTGTCTGCAGGACGCCGAACACCCGTTGCTCCTCGCCGCTCTCCCGGGGTCGCTCGGCGGCAAGCAGCGTGAGGCCGGCGAGCCCGCAGGTGCGCGCGAAGGGTGAGCAGCTGGCGTAGCCCACCGACTCCACGCCGGGGTAGCCGGAGAGGCGCTCCGCCAACCGGTCGTAGAGCGCGGTGGCCCCCACGGAGCCGCCGGCATCCTGGATCTCCAGAGCGGGAAACGGCACGCGGAAGGTCAGGACCCTGTCGGGCACGAATCCCGGATCCACCCGGTGCAGGGCGTTGAAGCTCTGTAAGATCAGTCCGGCGCCGACCAGGAGAATCACGGCCACCGCGATCTCGGCCGCCGCCGTCAGTGCGCGGACACGGGCTCGAGCATGCTCACCGGTGGTTCCGGAGCTCGACGAGCGCAGGGCGTGGCCGGCCGCGCCGCGAAACACCCCCTGCACGGCCGCGAGCCAGAGCGTCGCCGCGACGGCGAGCCCGACCGCCAGCAAACCGCCCGGCAGACCCAGTGCGAGCTCAGAGACGCGCGGCAGCTCCCCCGGACCCGAGTGGACGAGCCACGCAATGCTGGCTCGCGTCAGCGCCAGGGCAGCCAGCAGCGAGACCACGGCCAGGAGCGCTGCCTCGGCCAGGTGCTGGCGGATCAGGTCGATCTCCCGAGCTCCCAGGGCCCGGCGCACCGCATGCTCACGCCGCTGCGCCTCGCGGCGCAGAAGCTGTAGGCCGGTCACGTTGGCGAGCGCGGCGAGCAGGACCAGCACCCCGGCGCCCATCAACAGCCATAGCGAGCCGGCGAGCGGGCCCGTGACGACCTCGGCCAGGGGGGTGACTCGGGTGCGCAGGCGACCCTCCTCGACCGCGCGACGCACGAACTCGTCGGGGAGGCGCTCCGGTAACCCGGCGATGATGCCGTCGAGCTCGCGGCGCAACGTATCCGCCTCGACGCCGTCGGCCATGCGCACCAGCAGCCCCTCGATCAGTAGCTGCGGCGTGGTGCGAATCTGCCGCTCGGTTCGTGGCGTCCACACGGCCATCGGCTGGCTCGGGAAGGGACCCTGTTCCGCCAGGACACCGATCAGCTCGGAGTCGGCGCCGTCAACCCGTAGGACCTGCCCTATGACACCCGGATCCGCACCGTATCGGCGCGCCCAAGCCGCGCGGTCGAGCACCACCACTCCACGGCCTGCCTGCAGGGTCGCCGGCTCTTGGTCGCGGAACAGCCTGCCGTGGAGCGGGCGTGCGCCCAGGGCTCTGAGCAAGCCCGCGGTTACGTGGATCGCCCGCACGGACTCGGCGCCTCGCTCGTCGCCGATCGCCGCCTCGTAGGGGCTGTAGGCGCCGATCTCCTCGATCAGCTCGCAGCGCTCGGCGTAGTCGAGCACCTGGCCCTGGAAGCCACCGAAGAGCGTTGGCTCACCCGCCATCGGGATCCCAGGCAACTCGTGCTGCACGAGCACGAGGCGATCGGGTTCGGGGTAGGGGAGCGGTCGCAGCACGATGCCGTACAGCACCGTGAAGATCGCCGTTGCCGCTCCGATCCCGAGCGTCAGATTGACGACGACAGCCGTCGCGTACCCCGGGGCGCGCCGCAGGCGGCGCCAGGCGGACCTGAGCTCGCGGACCGACTCGGGCATGCTGGTGCTGACCATGGGCGCAGTCTCTAGGAGACAGCCCGCCGACTCAACACGAGGCCCGCCGGCGAGCCGACGGAATCAGTCGGCGCGCAGCGCCGCTCGTCGGCCATGGTCGAGGACGACCACGGGCTCCCCGGCCGGAAGGCGATCTTCCGACTCGCCGAACAGGCGCCCCAGGTGGGGTTGTACACCCAGAAGCGCGAAGTACTGGCCGGTTACTCGACCGACCATGACCGGGCGGGCGCCGACGCCCTGTCCCCAGATCATCGAGTCCCGGTTGGCCCCGGCCACTGCCCTCGAAGGCGTCAGCATCCCTCGGGTCCGTGAATACCGGATACGAGGTCGAGCCGACAGTGAACTGGCGCCCGCCTGGCGATGCGACTTCGAAGCGGACCCGAACCACTTGGTCCGGTTCGACGATGTGCGGCGGGGTAGATAGCAGCAAGCGATCGAGTAGCCCGAACATCGCCGCGTTGGCGCCGATCCCGAGGGCCAGCGTCGCCACGACGACCGCGACGAATCCTGGGTGCAGGCGCAGTGTGCGAAGGGTCTGGCGCACATCTTGGCGTAGCTCGTCCAGGTAGTCGGGACCGCGGCTGGGCCCACAACCGCGCTGATGCCGGAGCCGGCCCCGGGCTGGCCCGAGGCGCACAAGGGGCGAAGGCGACCGTGCTATCTTCGCCCACCTCATGATCTCCGTCTCCGGTCTTGCCAAGTCGTTCGGCGCCCAGACGCTCTTCCGCGACGTGACGTTTCTGCTCAACCCGGGGGAGCGCTATGGGCTCGTGGGGGCCAACGGCTCGGGCAAGACGACCCTGCTGAACATCCTCTCGGATCACGAGCCGACCGACGAGGGCAGCGTGTCGATCCCGAAGCGCTTGCGCCTCGGCGTGCTGCGGCAGGATCAGTTCCTGTTGGACGAAGAGGAGATCCTCGCGGTCGCGATGATGGGCGACCGCGAGCTGTGGGACGCCATCGTGCAGAAGGAGGCCTTGCTCACCGGGCCCGAATCGGAGTTCGACGCCGACCGGTACTCGGAGCTCGAGGACATCGTCATGCGCCACGATGGCTATGCCGCCGAGGCTCGCGCCGCCGAGATTCTCGAGGGCTTGGGGATCCCGACCGAGAGCCACCGGCGGCCACTCTCGACACTGTCGGGCGGCTTCAAGTTCCGCGCGCTGCTGGCGCAGGTCCTGGCCGCGTCGCCCGAGGCATTGTTGCTCGATGAGCCGACCAACCATCTCGACATCCTGTCGATCCGCTGGCTCGAGAAGTTCCTGCAGGAGTTCAGCGGACCGGCGGTGGTGATCTCGCACGACCATCGATTCCTCGACAACGTTTGCACGCAGATTCTCGATGTCGACTACGAGACGGTCACCGTGTACGCGGGCAACTACAGCGCCTTCGTGCAAAGCAAGCAGGACGAGCGTCGGCGTCGCGAGAAGGACATCACCAAGCGTGAAAAGGAGATCGCCCACCACCAGGCCTTCGTCGACCGCTTTCGGGCCAAGGCCAGCAAGGCGCGGCAGGCGCAGAGCAAGCTCCGCTTGATCGAAAAGAGGGCCTCCAGGCTCGAGGAGCTACCGCAGAGCTCGCGCCGTTACCCGGCCTTCCGCTTCGAGCAGCAGCGGCCGAGCGGCCGCGAGGTGCTCGAGATCGAGGCGATCAAGAAGTCCTTCGGAGACAACGAGGTGCTTCACGGGGTCGATTTGACCGTGCGCCGCGGCGACCGATTGGCGATCATGGGCCCGAACGGAATCGGCAAGTCGACGCTGCTCAAGATCGTCATCGGCGAGCTAGCCGCGGATGCGGGCGCCGTCGAGTGGGGTTACGAGACGTACCCGGGCTACTTCGCCCAGGATCACCGGCAGCAGCTCGAGTCCGACGAGCAGACCGCCGAGGCCTTCATCCAGGACAGCTGCCGTGGCGAGACGATCGGGTTCGTGCGCAACCAGCTGGCGCGCGTCCTGTTCACCGGCGACGATGCCAAGAAGCGACTCGGGACGCTGTCGGGTGGCGAAGCGGCGCGGCTGGTCTTCTGCCGGCTGGTGATCGAGAAGCCCAACGTGCTCGTGCTCGACGAGCCGACCAATCACCTCGACCTGGAGTCGATCGAGGCGCTCGTCGATGCGTTACGGGACTATCCGGGCACCTTGATCTTGGTGTCGCACGACCGCTGGTTCGTATCGCAGCTGGCGTCGCGCATTCTGGAAATCAAACCCGGCGAGGTGCTCGACTACGAGGGCACCTACGAGGAGTACGTCCACTACTGTGGCGACGATCACCTGGACGCCGACAGCGTCGTGCTCAAGGCGCGTCGCGAGAAGCGCCAGGCCAAGGCAGAGAAGGCAGCCCGCCAGCCGGCGATCGACAAGCACAGTCCGGGGTATCGGAAGCAGGTGCGCCAGCTGTCCAATCGGCGTGGCAAGTTGATGAAGGAGATCGAGATGCTGGAGGCGGAGGTCACTGCGATCAACGAGACCTTCGCCGATACCGCCTTGTACGACCGCTCCACTCCCGAGGAAGTGCGCCAGCTCGAGGGCAAGCAACAGAACCTCCGCACCCGGATCGGTGAGCTAGAGCGCGCCTGGCAGGAGGCCGAGGTGGCTCTGGCTCAACTCGAGTAGGTCCGTCTCAACGGGTACGGGGCAGCTCGTCCGTCTTCGGTGCTCGTCACTCGGCCGCCCGTTCGAGCAGCGCGATTTGCTCGAGGATGGCCGCCAGGGCCCGGTCGAGTGCGCGCGTCGCCGCACCGCCGTTGGTGTCGTAGCCCATGCGCACCACCACCAGCTCGTGCTCCGGAGCGATGATGGTGAACTGCCCGAAGGCACCGGCCGCGTAGTAGGTGGTCTCTGGCAGCGACGGGAACGTGCGTCCTGCTGGCGTCTCGGCGTTGCGCCAGAACAGCCCCCCGTACTCGCCGTTCGGCCATGCCGGCGCCGGGGCCGAGACCAGCGCCGACCACCCCTGCGGCAGGATTCGGTCGCCGTTCCAGACGCCATCGTTCAGATGCAGCAGCCCGAACCGCGCCCAGTCCCGGGCCGTCGCGTGGTCGTACCCGGAGATGATCGGGTTGCCGTGGGCGTCGCGCTCCAGCACGTAGCTGGTGGCGCCGATGCGATCGAACAGGGCGCGTTGAGGATATGTGAGGTACGGCTCGTCGTTGGCCGTGACCCGCTCGCGGACGATGGCGGCCAGCGACAGCGGGTCCGAGTTTCGGTACCGGCCCACGGTGCCCGGCTCCGAGCGTAGGGCGAAGCCGGTGACGTAGTCGCTGACGTCCTGGATCCCGAAGTAGACCATGAAGTGGTGGTTGTCGCGGCTGAAGAAGTTGCCGTCCGGCTCGATGCGGTCGAATGCCAACCCGGAGCTCATTTGCAGCAGGTCGAGAACGGTGATCTCGGACCGCGGATCGCCAGCCACTTGCCAGGCCGCGATCGGTGCGGGCTCCTCGACCGTGAGCCATCCGCGCTGCACGACGGTCCCAACCAGCGCCGAGGAGATGCTCTTGCCCATCGACCAGGAGATGTTCACGGAGTCGGGGCCGAAGCCGTTGTCGGTGTCGTACTGCTCGGCGACGAGCCTGCCGCGGTGGAGCGCCACGAGGGCGCGAGTTCGCACACCGGGCTCCTCGCTGAAGGCGAGACGAGCGGCGGCATCTAGGTCCGCACGTTGCTGTTCGGTGAGCGTCGGGTTCTCGAACGGGTCGAGGCCGAGCGCGGTGGCGGTGGGCGACGGCTCGATCGGCACCGGGTCAAAGGCGATCTGCTCCGCGTCGGCTGGCAGAACAGTGCACCCGTGTCCATCGTGGAAGACGGCCCGATACAGGAGCTGGTTCTCGACGCTGGCGGCCACCGTACGGGCTTGCTCGTCGACCACCAGGTCGGCCTTCGCGAGCCCGTCGGTGCCCAGGATGATGTCGTTGGCGAGAAACTCCTCGCGCTCGCGCCCGTTGACCCATAGCCCGGTGCACAGCGACTTGGCCAGGAACGCCGCCTGCAGGTCGAGGGTTTCGTCGACCGTGTCCAAGGGGGAAGCGGACGGGCCGGAGCCGCGGTCGCCGGCGCCGCAACCTCCGAAGCCGACGATGGCAAGGAACAGACAGATCGAACGGACGGATGCACGCGTCATGGTCGAGTCTCCGCGGCTGGCGCCTAAAGTCGGGCGTATCGTGGCTACCGAGAATCTACTATTCCCGGGGCAATGTGGACGCAACTACCGACAGCCGATTTCCCGGGCAGTTCGGCACCCAGAGTACGGGTGTCGCCGGCTGGATCCGGTGAATTGTGACGGGCGCGACGAGATTGCTCGTAACAATCGACCGGCGGGCGCATATTTTTTGGTAGCCGAAGGATTCTCCGATGGACTTCCACATGCTGTATGAGCGCCACGCCGCCGACGTCAACCGATTCGCCCTCTATCTGTCGGGAGATGTTTCGATGGCGGAGGACATCACATCGGAAACCTTCGTGCGGGCATGGACCGGACCGGCGAGGATCCGCAGCGCCACGGTGAAGGCCTACCTCTTTACCATCGCCAGGAATTTGTACCTTCACTCGCTGCGCAAGAACCGGCGACACACCGAACTCGATGATCGGCTCCCCGATCCTGCACCCGATGCTCAGATGAGAGCGGACCACCGCGAGGAGCTGGATCGCGTCCTCAGCGGGCTTCAGCAGCTGCCGGAGGTCGATCGCGCTGCCCTTCTAATGCGCGCGCAACAGGAACTCTCGTTCCGAGAGATCGCCGCGATCCTCGGGATCACCTCGGTGGCAGCGAGAGTGAAGGTACACCGCGCCCGGTTGAAGCTAGCCCGGCTTCGTCACAATCAGGAGGTTCGAAAATGGGCTCTTCAGGATTTCGTGTGGGTAGGGCGTTGACGGCTCAAGGTCCGGTTAGGAGCTGGCGGCAAGGGGCATGGGCCGGAGCCGCTGTTGCGGCGGCTCTCGTGGCGGCCTCGTGGCAGGTAAAGGGTTGAGGTGCTGGTTGGCACAGGCGCGGGGTAGATTCGAGGTTCCTTGGACCAGGAGAAAGGAACCGATCCGTGCACGACCGACGCCTGTACCAGAAGATCCTCGGACTGCCCGAGCCCTGGCGGGTCCGGGACGTCCAGCTGCGCGAAGGCAGCGGCGAGATCATCATCCAGGTCCAGCTGCGTAGGCCGCTGCAGCTGCTGTGCCCCGAGTGTGGGGATTCGATGCCCGGGTACGACCATCGCCGGCGGCGTTGGCGACATCTGGACACCTGCCAGTACAAGACCATCATCCAGGCCGAGGTTCCGCGCGGCGAGTGTCCCACCCACGGGGTCCGGCAGATCACGGTGCCTTGGGCCGAGGATCGCGCGCGGTTCACCGCGCTGTTCGAGGCCCTGGTGATCGACTGGCTGCAGGAAGCCTCGCAGATCGCCGTGGGCCGGCGGCTGCGGCTCACCTGGGACGAGGTCCACGGCATCATGCACCGCGCGGTGCGGCGCGGACTGCTGCGCCGCGGCGAGCAAGTGGTTGCCTACATTGGTGTGGACGAGACAGCGTTCCAGAAACGGCATGAGTACGTGACGGTGGTATGTGATCTGAAGCGCACCAGGGTGCTGTACGTCAGCGATGGTCGGCGCAGGGGCAGCCTGGATGGCTTTTACAAGGGCCTTAGCGACAAGCAGCGCAGCGGCATCCAGGCAGTCGCCATGGATATGTGGGAGCCGTACATTGCCTCGACCCGAGAGCACTTGCCACAGGGTGGCGACAAGATCGTGTTCGACAAGTTCCACATCGTTGCCTACCTCCACAAAGCCGTTGATGAGGTCCGCAGGTAGGAGCATAGACAGCTCCGGTTGCAGGGCGACGAGCGCCTCAAGGGCACCAAGTACCTGTGGCTCAAGGGCAGGGATCGGTTCGATCCGAGCAGCTGGATGACCTTCCGGCACCTGCGCGACAGCGAGCTCAAGACGGCTAGAGCCTGGGCCATCAAGCAGACCTTCGCGCACTTCTGGGATTACATATACCTGGGTGCTGCCCGACGCTTCTTCGACAAATGGTACGGCTGGGCGATCCGCTCCCGCCTGGAGCCGGTCAAGCGAGTCGCCCGCATGCTCAAGAAACACCTCGACAACATCCTCACCTACCTCAAGCACCGCATCACCAACGCCGTCACCGAGGGCATCAACTCCAAGATCCAGTGGATCAAGTACACCGCTCGAGGCTTCGCCAACCGCGAGAACAGAGGTGGACCCCGAAATTCGGACAGGTTGCTAAGGTGGGATCCAGACCAAGAAGAAGGAGTCTGGAATGCCACGGAAGAGACGGAGTTATCCTGCTGAGCTGAAGGCGAAGGTCGCTTTGGAGGCGCTTCGCGAGGAAGCGACGATGGCGGAGCTGGCAGCCCGGCTACGATGTGCATCCGAATCTGATCGCCAACTGGAAGAAGAAGGCTCGGCAGAAGGTGCTGGCTGGCTTCTCGGGGAAACAGGAGCGCAACGAGGTCTCTCGGGAGGCCGAGATCAAGGAGCTGCGGGCGAAGATCGGGGAGCTCGTCATCGAGCGGGATTTCTTGTCCAAGGCCTTCGGTCGTTGAGCCACGGCCGGAGGGTGGCGATGGTCGATCCGGAGCACGGCCCCCTGAGCATCACGCGGCAGTGCCGCCTGGTGTCGATCGCGAGGTCTTCGTTCTATTACGAGGGCCACGGCGAGAGTCCGCTGAACCTGCGCCTGATGCGGCTGATCGACGAGCAGTTTCTTCAGACGCCGTTTTACGGCTCACGTCAGATGCGACGATGGCTGCGCCGTCAGGGCTACACGGTCTCTCGCAAGCGGGTGCGCCGCCTGATGCGGCTGCTCGGGTTGCAGGCGATCTTCCAGCGGTCCAGGACGTCTCAGCCGCACCCGGAGCACCGGATCTACCCCTACCTGCTGCGTGATCTGGAGATCACGCGACCCAACCACGTTTGGTGCGCGGATGTGACCTACATCCCGCTGCAGCGGGGCTTTCTGTACCTGGTTGCGGTGATGGACTGGGCGAGCCGCAAGGTGCTGTCCTGGCGTCTGTCCAACACGCTCGATACGAGCTTCTGCGTCGAGGCCTTGCAAGAGGCGCTCGAGCGCTACGGTCCTCCCGAGATCTTCAACACGGATCAGGGTAGCCAATTCACCAGCGTCGACTTCACCGACGCGCTCAAGGAGGCCGGCATTCGGATCTCGATGGACGGCAAGGGCCGCTGGATGGACAACGTCTTCATCGAGCGACTGTGGCGATCGCTCAAGTACGAGCAGGTCTATCTGTCAGAGTACGCGACTGGCTCCGAGGCTCGGGCCGGGATCGGCTGGTGGATGGACTTCTACAACCCGACCGCACTCGTCGCTCCAGGACCGGACGCCCGAGGAGGCGTACATTGACGACGGGGCTGAAGACAGGAGCCCGGGGCTTCGCCCCGTGTCTCGCAAGCCCAAGGCAGCCTGAATCATGAACCCGGATTCCACCTTAGCTGCGACGCAAACCTGTCCAAAGGATGGGGTCCACCTCTGGCGCGTTCGACGAGTCCGCCCGCTACGAGGTTGCGTGCCAGGCGCGGCCCCAGCAGCAGCACCGCCAGGGCACCCGATTCGGCGTGCGCCTCGGTCAGCAGGTCGGTCGCGTTTTGCAGGAGCGGTGTCGCATGGCGCCGTCGAAATCGCCCCGGAAACGAGCGCAGCAACATCCGGCAGGCGCCGCCGGCAAGGCGCACCACCCAGGGCAGCCGGGGCTCTGGCGATCCGTTGGCGAGTTGCATCACGCGTCGCCCTGGGGGATCAGGTTTTGGTCGGCAGCGAAGCGGACGGAGGCAGATAGCCTACGGGCCTCCGCCGCCGCGACCGCACGCCCTGCCGCGGTCAGCCGGTAGTAGCGTCGGCGCTGATCGTCGAGCCCGGGGTCGGGCCGGTCGCCGGTCTCCTCGATCAGTCCCTGCTCCTGCAGACGGCCGAACGCACGGTACATCGTGCCTGGCAGCAGGCGAACCCTTCCGCCGGTGCGCTTGACCACCTGCTGCATGATGGCGTACCCATGCGCCTCGCCGCTGGACAAGGTCAGCAGAATCTCGAAGAAGCTCGGAGTCAGCGGCAGGAAGTCCTCGGGTGCTGCACGCATCTCACCTCCCGGCATCAGGGCCCGTCTATGTGCTCGGGGACTATATCAAGAAAGCATCTAGTTCGGCAACGTCACGTTCGTCGCACCATACTCGGGCCGATGCGTATCCTGCGGCTGACACTTGTGTTGTTGTCGACCCCCTTGCTGGCGTGCGGTGGAGCGGCGGCCCCGGAGCTACCGCCGGGCGGCTTCGCCTTTGCGGTTCTGGGCGACGCCCCCTACTACTGGTGGGAGGAGAACCAGTTCCGCCGCGTGCTGCGTCAGATGGACGAGTCGGAGCTTGCCCTGGCACTCCATGTGGGCGACATCTTCTGGCGGCCGTGCTCCGACGCGATGATGGTGCGTCGGCGCGAGCAGTTCGACGCTTTGCGGCACCCGGTCATCTACACCCCGGGAGACAACGAGTGGGCCGATTGCTGGGAGCCACGTGTCGGCGGCTACCGGCCGCGCGAGCGCCTCGAGCGTCTGCGCCAGATCTACTTCTCGGAGCCAACGGTCAGCCTGGGGGGGCGCACCATACCGCTTGCCAGCCAAGCGGGCCGAGCCCCGTTCCCGGAGTTCGTCGAGAACGCACGCTGGTCGCACGACGGCGTCCTGTTCGCCACCGTGCACCTGGTCGGAAGCCGGAACTTCCGAGAGCCGTTCGAGGGCCGTACGGCGGTCGACGCCGCCGAGTCGGAGCGGCGCACGGAAGCGGCCGCCGGCTGGTTGCGGGCGTCATTTGCCGACGCGGTCGCCACGGGAGCACGTGCCGTGGTGATCGCCTTCCATGCCAACCCAGGGTTCGAGCAGCCGGCGGACGATCCCTACCGGCAAGCTTTCGAGCCCTTTCTCGAGGCGCTCGAGGAGGAGGTCGAGGCCTTTGGCAAGCCTGTCTTGGTGGCGCAGGGCGGCGATCACGAATACCTGGTCGATAGCCCGCTGCTACGCCGGACCAGCGGCGATCGGCTCGCCAACTTGACCCGCTTGCAAGTGCCCGGTTCGCCCGATGTGGGCTGGGTGCGCGTCACCGTCACCCGCGACGCGTCACAGCCGTTCCGCTTCGAGATGCACACGATCCCGCGCTGGAGGATCTGGTAGCCGCGGCGCCTGGCCTCCTAGCAGGCTGCTGAAAAACTCCCCTTGTTCGAGTAGATTCTGAACCACGCAGCCCGCGGCAAAAACCGAAGCATCAACGAGGTGAGCAGATGCGTGGTGAGGACGCGGGACAGGTGGCCGCCTTTAGTTACGTATCTCCGGAGCAGCGAGTACCGAAAGAGAATCCGCTGCGGCCGCTGCTGAGGATCGTCAACGACGTGCTGGGGCGGATGTCGCCGCTGTTCGAGAAGCTGTACTCGCACACGGGGCGACCGACGATCCCGCCGGAGAAACTGCTGCGGGCGCTGCTGCTGCAGGTGCTGTACACGATTCGCTCCGAGCGCATGCTGATGGAGCAGCTCGACTACAACCTGCTGTTCCGGTGGTTTGTGGGCCTGAACATGGACGATCTGGTGTGGGATGCGACGGTGTTCACGAAGAACCGGGATCGAGTGTTGGGAGGCGAGGTCGCCGAGGTGTTCTTCCAGGAAGTGCTGGCGGAGGCACGGCGCCGCGGTCTGCTATCGGATGAGCACTTCACGGTGGACGGCACGCTGATCGAGGCGTGGGCCTCGCACAAGAGCTTCAAGCCGAAGGATCAGAGCGACTCCGATGAGGGAGGCAGCAACCCGAGCGTCGATTTTCGCAAACAACGGCGCACAAACGATACTCACGCCTCCAGGACCGATCCGGACGCACGCCTGTACAAGAAAAGTAGGGGAGCCGAGTCGAAGCTCTGCTACATGGGGCACCTGATGATCGACAACCGCCACGGGTTAGCAACCAAGGCATGCGTAACGATCGCTTCCGGGACAGCGGAACGCGAGGCGGCGGTGCAAATGGCGGACAAGATTTCCGGTAACCGCAGGGTGACCTTGGCGGCCGACAAGGGCTACGACACACGCGAGTGCGTCCGTAAGCTTCGAGATCGGAACATCACCCCGCACGTCGCACAGAACGACACCAATCGGCGCAGCGCCATCGACCGGCGCACAACCCGCCACCCCGGCTACCAGGTCAGTCAAAGGAAACGCAAGCTCGTCGAGCAGATGTTCGGATGGGCCAAGACGGTCGGGCTGATGCGCAAGACGCGGCACCGAGGCACCGAACGCGTCGATTGGATGTTCACCTTCACCGCCGCTGCCTTCAACCTGGTCAGAATGCGCAACCTCCAGGGGGCGACGTGACGATATCGGGACTAACCGCCCAAGAAATACCGGCGCGGCCGGCAACCAGAGCCTCGCACTCGCACACGGCGGCCGGGCAACTCACCTTGATCGAGACGATCCAGCCCAAAATGGCGCGCTCGAGCCGTTTTTCAGCAGCCTGCTAGAAGTCGCTGATCGTACCGATCCCCCGTTCGCACGCCTTGCGGTGGACGTGGTGGGCTGCCGCCAGGTCTTGAACCACCAGCCCGAGCGATTTGTAGAGCGTGATCTCGTCGTTGCCCTCCCGCCCGGCGACGGTTCCTAGGGCCACTTGTCCGATTTCACCGAGAATGTGGCTGTCGTCGATCAGGCCCTCGTCGCGTGCCATCTGGAACTCGCCCGCCTGGGCGAGCGCGCCCTCGCGCAGGTCCACGAACAGGCGCGACCGGGCCACGGCGGGGCCGTCGAGCTCGCGTACGCCCGGGAAGCTAGTTCCGACGGCATTGATGTGCTGGCCGGGCTCGAGCCACTCACCGAACACGATGGGCTCGGGGGAGGCGGTCACCGTGCAGATGACGTCCGCGCCTCGCGTGGCCTCGCGTGCGTTGTCCACGCCACGAACGACGACGCCGAAGCGCGACTCCATCTCCTCGGCGAACGCCTGCGACCGATCAGAGTGGCGGCCCCAGACACGAACCTCGTCGAAGTCACGCACGCAGAGCATCGCCTCGAGGTGCTGACGCCCCTGCGCGCCATATCCCATGATCGTCAGGGTCGAGGTGTCCTCCCGCGCCAGCAAGCGCGTGGCCAGGGCGCTGGCCGCCGCGGTGCGGATCGCCGTGATCTCGGAGGCATCCACTACCGCGAACGGCCTGCCGTGCTCGGTTTCGAACAGGACGACCACACCGTTGTGGCTGTGCATGCCGAGCGCGAAGTTCTTCTCGAAGACACTCACGACCTTGATCCCGAAGACCTCGGGCTTGGCGAGGTGCCCGGGCATCCAGCCGAACATGCCTTCCCTGGGCAGTCGGATTCCGGTACGCAGCGGCATCAAGGCGTCGCGCTGGGCGGCGCGTCGCATGGCATCGTCCATGACCTCGATACACTCGGCCATCGGGAGCAGCTCGATGACTTGCTCGGCGCCGATCACCCGCAGCTCCATTGCATCCTCCTTGTGGTCCTGGGTACTGGAGTAATCAGTCTGGGTCGGCTCGGTCGAGAGTCGCCACGGTCTCGACGTGGTAGGTCTGGGGAAACAGGTCGATAGGCTGCACGGCGGTGAGCCGGTACCCGAAGGGCTCCAGCTCCCGCAGGTCGCGCGCCAGGGTCGTGGGGTTGCACGACACGTAGACGATCCTGCGCGGACCGGAACGAGCGATCCGTCGCACGACCTTGCCCCCGGCTCCATCGCGAGGCGGATCCAAAATTACGACCTTGGGGATGCCGTGCCGATCGAGGATCTCGGGCAGGGTGCGGCGGGCGTCACCGGCGTAGAAGTGCGCGTTGGTGATGCCGTTGAGCTCGGCGTTCTCGCGCGCCGTGACGATCGGCGGCCCGACGATCTCGACCCCTGCGATCTCGTCGGCGAGATCGGCGAGCCCCAGCGTGAAGAACCCGACCCCGCAGAACACGTCGAGGATCCGCGGCAACGCGTCGCCACCCGCAGATGCCAGTCCACCGACTACTTGACGTCGCACGATCTCCAGCATGCACTCGGCTTGCGCCGTGTTGGTCTGGAAGAAGGTCTGCAGCCCGATGGTGAACGATAGCCCGGCGATGCGCTCCGTGATGTGGTCGCGCCCCCGGAGCACGCGAACCGACTCGATGCGGGCGCCGTCGGAGATGCTTCGGGTGGCATGCAGGATCGAGACGATCGACGGGTCGAGCGCCGCTACCGATTCGGCGAAATAGTCGGCCGGGGGAAGCTCGCCCGGTGATGTAACCAACGCCACCATGGTCTCGTTCGATCCCTGCCCGTGCCGGATGACGAGCTGCCGCAGGAAGCCCTCGCTGGCCGGCGGGTCCCACGATGACAGGCCGTACTCCGCGCCGAAGCCACGGGCGCTCTCGACGATCCGCATCGCCAGCTCCGAGAGCAGGCGGCAGTCGGAGACAGGCACCACGCGACGCCATTCGCCCCCGGCGTGGAGCCCGAGCCCGTCGCGGGCGTGGAAGCTGAACTCCATCTTGTTGCGGTAGAACCAGGTCTGCGGGGCGCCGATGATCGGTGCCAAGGGGACGTCGGGGATGCCGCCGATGCGCTCCAGGCTGTCGCGAACGAGGGCCTCCTTGGCCGCGAGCTGGGAGGCGTACTCGAGGTGTTGCCACGAGCAGCCGCCACAGCCCTCCTCGAAGTGGGGGCAGGGAGGTTCGACGCGATCCGTCCCGGCGGCGAGAAGCTCGAGCATCGAGGCCTCCGCGTGACGACGGCGGACACGCTGGAGGCGTATGCGCAGCCGGTCTCCAGGCGCGCTCCGGGGCACGAAGACGACCATTCCGGGCTTCCCGTCGGGAGCCACGAGCCGCCCAATGCCCTTGCCGCCGTAGGCCAGCCGATCGATCGAAACATCGTATTGCTCGCCCGGCTTGGGCTGGTGTCGTGTCGTCGGCATGATGTGCTCGTGGGTCCGATCGGGCGCGGCCGGAATCGTAGAAAAGGTAACGCGCCGCGCCGATCGCCATCGCCGGGCCTGATCCCGAGGCGCCGGTTGAACTGCCGGCGATCCCGTTCGAAGATCTAGGCGCAATGATGCGACCATACCTTCATCGTGTGCTTGCGTGTCTGCTGCTGGCCGCCGGCGCCGGCGCCGGCCATGCGGCCTTGGCGACCCGTGCGACGGCCAGCAGGCTGCCCAACGTGGTGATCATCATCACCGACGATCAGGGCTACGCCGACTTCAGCTTCAACCCGCACCACGCACCGGAGGTATCGACGCCCAACCTCGATGCGCTGGCGAGCCAGGGCGTCGTGTTCACTCAAGCCTACGTGAGCGCGTCGACCTGCTCGCCGACGCGCTCCGGTCTGATGCTGGGTCGCTACCAGCAGCGCGTGGGCGTTTACACGTCGGGGGATGGAGGTCGCGGCTTCGATCCGACGGTGCCGATCTTCCCGTCGTTCCTGCCCGAGCTCTACCGTAAGGCTGCCGTCGGGAAGTGGCATCTGGGACTCGATGATGATGAGCCCGTGTTGGCGTGGCACCCGCTGAACCGCGGCTTCGACGAGTGCTACTTGCTCATGGGCCGCGGTGCCTACGACTACTTCGACCTTGCCGGTGCATCCGGCGGCGACGACTCGGCTCGCCTGTACCGGAATCTGCGCCGCATCGATGATCGGGGTTACTTGACGCGGCGGCTGACCGAGGAGGCCGTCGCGTTCATCGATCGCAATCGTGCTCGGCCGTTTTTTCTGTACCTGGCGTACAACGCGGTTCACGAGCCGCTCCAGGCACCTGACCGCGACATCGAGCGGTTGCGGCGACAGTTCCCGGAGGTCTCGAAGCGTCGCGCCACTCTCATGGCCATGCTCGAGCACCTCGATCGCGGCGTCGGCGCCGTGGTCGACAAGCTCGAAGCCGAGGGGCTCTGGGACGACACGCTGCTGTTCTTCCTGACCGACAACGGCACCGACGAGGTCGGGGACAACACGCCGCTCCGTGGCTTCAAGCACGGCTTCTACGAAGGCGGTATCCGCACGCCACTCGTTGTCAGCTGGCCAGCACAGTTCGAGGGCGGCCGGACGATCGACACGCCCGTCACCTCGCTCGATATCCTGCCCACCGTGCTTGCGGCGATCGGTGACTCACCGTTGGCTCCGGACAGCTTCGACGGCCGGGATATCCTCCCCGTCCTGGGCGGACAGACCGACCGCTTGCACGGCCGCCTCTTCTGGAGCAATGGCGCCGACGGCAAGTGGGCCGTACGCCGGTACGACTGGAAGCTCGTGTCGATCGATGGCAACCGCGAGCTCTACGACCTGAGGGCTGACCCGACGGAGACCAACGACCTGGCGGCTCGCAAGCCGCTCGTGGTCAGCAGCCTGACTCGAGCCTACGACAGCTGGCTGGAGCAGATGGCTGAGCCGATCGTCAGTGGACGCAAGCGCTGGGTGCCGGATCGGTAGCCAATCGCTAGTCTCCTGTATCAGAAATAATTGATATAAGTTATAGTGTGCATATGTCGAACCTGTAGCTGAGCACAGGAGATTGTCGCATGCGCACCGGTCGACCCAAGGCTCCCTTAACGCTGACGCCACAGGAGGAGGCACACCTGAACTCGTTGGCGCATCGATCCCGCACCGCCCCCGCCCCGGCACGCCGCGCGCGCATCGTCCTGGCCTGCGCGCAGGGACACGACAACAAGGCCGTGGCCAAGCGCTTGCAGCTGTCACCGAGCACCGTGGGCAAATGGCGGGCACGCTTCGTGTCGGATCGTCTCGATGGCCTGTACGACGAACCGCGACCCGGAGCGCCGCGCAAGATCACGGACGCCCAGGTCGAACAGGTGATCATCCGCACCTTGGAGAGTACCCCGCGTGGGGCCACCCACTGGTCCACCCGGTCGATGGCCAAGGCGACCGGCTTGAGCCACGCCACAATCAGCCGGATCTGGCGTGCCTTTGGTCTCAAGCCACACCGCACCGAGACGTTCAAGCTCTCGCCCGACCCGTTACTGGTGGACAAGGTGCGCGACGTCGTCGGGTTGTATGTCAACCCGCCCGAGCACGCGGTGGTGCTGTGCGTGGACGAAAAGAGCCAGATCCAGGCACTGGATCGGACACAGCCGTTGCTACCCATGCGGCCCGGCCAGATGGAGCGGCGCACGCATGACTACCAACGCCATGGAACGACATCGTTGTTCGCCGCCTTGGACATCAAGACGGGAACCGTTCTGGCTCAGACTCACCGCCGGCATCGCTCGGTGGAGTTCCGCAAGTTCCTGGACATGATCGATGAGCAGGTGCCTGCCCAACTGCAGGTGCATCTGGTCCTGGACAACTACGGCACCCACAAGAGCCCGATGATCCACACCTGGCTGGCCAAACGGCCACGCTTCCACCTGCACTTCACCCCTACCTATGCCTCGTGGCTCAACCAGGTCGAGCGCTGGTTCGCCGAGCTGACCAACAAGCAGATCCGCCGCGGATCTCATTGCAGTGTCGCAGCGCTGGTGGCAGCTATCTGGGAGTTCATCGATGCGCACAACGAGACCCCCGAGCCGTTCGTGTGGTGCAAGAGTGCCGACGAGATCCTGGCTCCCATCGCCCGGTTCGCACAGCGCACTCTCGACCAACACGCCTCATGACTTATGCTGCGAACCACTGTTACAGGAGACTAGGAGGCCGTGGTGAAAGTGTGATGGGTCTGGTTACGCCGCCAAGGGCGCAGATGCAAGGCGGTGCGACGTCGGCGATGTTTGGGCATCGTCAAGGAGCGCCAACGCAGCAGATGCGCCCTTGGCGGCGTAACCCTCCGGGCAAGTAGGGGTTACGGGCGATGGCCGCGTCGCACCTCCTCAACGATGTTGTCGCATCGCCTCGTCGGTGCTCCTTGCCCTCACCCGTAAGACCTACTTGCCAGACCCACCACACTTTCACCACGGCCTCCTAGGCTTCCTGGTCGGCCTCCAGCATCTGGACGAGCCGGCGCACCGCTTCGCGAACGAACGCAGGATCTTCTGCTGCGGCGTCGATCTCGACGATCTCCACGCTTGGAGGGAGCCCCGCTTTGAGTGCGGTGAAGAAGGCCTCGTCAGCCTCTGGATCGTGGAGCGGGCCGCCGCGGATCGAGTAGCGTCCGACACCGCGCAGCGGCAGCATGAAGGCCGCTTTGCCGACGGTGTTTTGCAGCCGCTTGCAGACCTCCTCGGCGACCTGCACGAGCTCCTGACTCTCGAGACGCGGAACGAAGATCACCGGACTGTGAAAGACATATTGGTGGTTGCGGTACGCCTCCGGTACGACGTTGGGCTCGACGAACAGACCCAAGTGCTCGGCGCCGCCGGGACAAATCACCTGAGGCAAGCCGAGACGACCAGCCACTGTGAGGCGCTCCGGGCCGCCGGCGCGAAGCCCGCCGAACACCTCGTCGGCGATCTCTCCCAGCGCGTAGTCGAAGACGGCGCCGACCACACCCTCCCGCATCAGCTGCTCCATGGCGCGCCCGCCGGAGCCGACCGCGTGAAACACAACGACCTCGTATCCAGCTTCCCGGATGTGGATCCGGCCCGAGTCTTGTGGAAATAGAGATGGCGTAACCTCCGAGTAGGAAAAACTCAACGCCGCCACGAGCGGCAGGAGGCTACGCCGTGAAGCAGGTTAGCACGCAGGCAGCCGGGGTCATCGAGTTCCGGCAGGACATACAGGGATTGCTGCGTTCCAGGATCCGCGAGGCGATCCAGATCACGCTGCAGGAAGAGCTCAGCGAGGCGCTGGGCTGCGACCGATACGAGCGCAACGGGCAGCGTCGAGGCTACCGCAATGGCAGCCAGCGACGACGGGTGACGACGGCGCAGGGGCTACAGGAGCTGGAGATCCCGCGCGGACGGATCGTGGACCAGGACGGGGACGCGCGTGAGTTCCGCAGCGCGATCCTGCCCCGGTACGCGCGGCGAGCCCGGCAGGTGGACGAGGCGATTCTGGGGGCCTATCTGGCGGGCGCCAACACCCGGCGGATCCGCAAGGCGCTCTCTCCGCTGCTGGGCAAGGAGCACCTGTCCAAGAGCACGGTCTCCAGAGTGGTGGGGCGCCTGAAGGCGAGCTTCGAGCGCTGGCGCGAGCGAGATCTGTCCGGCGAGCGGTACTCGATTCTGTACTTGGACGGGTTTCATCTGAAGGTCAGGCTAGCCAGGAGGGTCGTGTCGGTGCCGGTATTGGCGGTGCTCGGTGTCAGGCCGGACGGCCAGAAGGTGTTGGTGGCGTTGCGGTTAGCGGTCTCGGAGGCGGCCGTCCACTGGCAAGGGTTGATCGAGTCGCTGGTGGAGCGTGGACTGCAGGCACCGGAGTTGTTGATCTCCGACGGGCACAAGGGGCTGGCCAAAGCGATTCAAGTCTGGCCGAACGTGCCGGTGCAGCGGTGCACCCAGCATAAGTGGAACAACCTGCGTGACCACTGCCCGGTTCATGCACGTACCGAGATGAAGCGCGACAAGAGCCTGCAGGAGGCGGGCTTGAGCCTGCTGACCTTCTATGAGTTCCCCAGGCCGATGTGGAAGACGTTGCGCACCACCAACCCGCTCGAGAACCTGAACCGCGAGTTCCGTCGCCGCACCAAGACACAGGGCTCATTCTCGACCGAGGCTGCCGGGGTGACGTTGCTGTGGGGCCTGGTCGCCTTCGGCCAGATCCGCATGCGCCGCATCGATGGCTACCGGTTCTTGGCTGAGATCACCCGCGGCCCGAACCAGCAGGCCGCCTAGCAGATAGGATCAACCGTGGTCGCGGAGGAAACGCTCATCCAATTTCCACATCATTCGGGGCACATCCCCGGATGTACTCGACCGCAAGGGCGGCTCCCGCGGTCAGCACGCCGAGGTTGGTCATCGCGATCAGGGGCTTGTCGCTACTGCTGACCTCGACGCCCCCCTCGCACCGGGCCATCCCGTACGCGGCTGCGGCCGCGTTCGCGAGGATCCGGGCAGTGAAGGGATTCAGGCCCATCAGGTCGCTCACCGAGAACATCATGGTGATGTCCTTGATGCCGACGAACGGCGAGGTATCGCCGGAGGCGACCGTCGAGACCATGAGCTTCGGGAACCCGTACGGCAGCGCCTGCATGACCTGGGTGCAGGAGGAGGTGCCCTGGGTGCCGCCGATACCGAGCACGGCGTGGGCTCGATCGGTGCGGATGAGCTCGAGCAGGATCTTGGTCGCGCCGCTGACCATGATCGGTGCCGCGGCCTCCCGGGTGGGCTCCTCGAGCAGCACCGACAGCTCGATGCCACCGGCCGCGTCGACCTCCTTTCGGCTCACCTTGGGCGTGATCGGCGACTGCCCGACCACGCCGATGTCGAGGAGCTTGACCGTCCCGCCGAGGGACTCGATCTGGCCGCGGACGTAGTCGGCCTCCTCGCCCTTGGTGTCGAGGGTGGCCAGGACGACGACGGTCCTGCTCAAGAATCGTCTCCCGGCGAGCGGAACTTGAGGCTAGCGAACTCCCGAGCGGCCTCGAGCACCGCGCGCTCGATGGGCAGCCGCTCGGTCGACGAGCCGGTCCAGAACCCGTGCCCGGAGGTGTGATCGAGCATGTACTGGGCGTCCTGTGGGGTCTCCATGGCGGCGCCGTGCCCCACCAGTATGGTGTCCGGCGCGATCGCGCGGACCGCCGCATAGACTTCTTCCGTGCGTCCGACGGTATCGGCGATGGTCTCGCCGGAGTCGTAACCGACCAGACCGCCCCGGGTCGTACCGGCGTGGAAGCAGAAGATGTCGGGGCGGGCCTGCTCCATCACCTGCAGGCTGTCCTGCATGTCGAAGGCCAGCGCCACGGTTACCATCTCCATCTCCTTGGCCAGCGCCAGCATCGCGACCTCGTTGTCGAAGGTAATGCCGCTCCGCACTAGCACCCGGTACAGGTTGCTGTCCTTGTCGACGTAGCTGATCGAGGGCCCGATGTTGGACACCGATACCACGCCCATCGACTTGAGGCGCTCGAGCACGGTGCGCATGTCGCGCAGCGGGTCGTTGGCGTTGATGCAGGCGCAAACGAAGGCGTCGCCTGCCAGCGCCGGCATGATGTCCTGCTCGGTGTAGTCGAGTGTCTGCTGATTGGAGTCGAGGATGGGCCACATCATCGACATCGTGCCCATGCCGTTGGCCCGCAGCCGTGCGCCGGAGAAGGTGTTGATGCAGTCGACTCCGGCGGTCTCCAGGAGCTTGGCGACCAAGCCGCTCCCGGCGCTGGCAATGAAGATCGGCTTGCGGCCGGTGATCTTGGCACGCAGCCGCCCTAGGATCTCCAGGCGCGAGGTACGCGGAACGATCATCTTTCCTCCGGGCTGCTAGCCACTAGTTCACCACCTGCATCACCCCGCGCATGGTCTGCCAGTGGTTGGGGAAGGTGCAGAGGAAGTCATAGTCGCCAGGCTCGGTCGGGGCTGTGAACTCGAGCACCTGGTACTCCCGGTGGTTCAGCAGCTCCGATGCGGCGATGATCTTGTCGTTGTCGGGAAGGAAGCCGACCGCGAAGCCAACCGGCCCGAGACCCGCAGCCGCCGTGGCGATCTCTTCAGCCGAGCCCGGCTGGCCGATGATCAGGTTGTGCGGCGTGTAGTCAGGGTTCTCGAACCAGATCTTCACGCTCTGCCCGGCTCGCACCGAGAAGGAGGCGGTGTCGAATCGCATCTGGTCGATGAGCGTACGGATGACGATGGCATCCGCATCAGGCTCGACGGCATCCGCGGTGGCGGCCTCTTCGAGTGACGAGGCGAAATCGAACGGCTCCGCCGCGTTGTGGTCCCAGAACTGCCGCACCGTCCTGGCGGCGATGCGCGCGTGGGGCACCGGCGAGTTGAGCACGAGCAGCAGCAGGTCCCGGTTCACCACGTTGTGCTGCTGGTGCACCCAGAGCCCCTCCAGGATGTGGTGCGCATCGTCCGGATCGGTGGGATCGAACTTCTGCAGCCACTGCTCGGTGGCAGCGATTACCTCGTCCGTGGGGCGTTCCGACAGCTCGACCCGAGCCCGGCGGCGGATGCCGTTGATCGGATGCTCGAGGGCGGCGAGTAGATCCGGGAGGGGGCGCGCATCGATCGCGACGTGCTCGGACAAAGGCCGTCCTGGCACCGTAATCCGGTAGATGCGCCCGTGTTCGTGATCGCGTGCGGGATCGCGAATGTTGTGCTGCATGTGCCCGACGATCGCGTTGGACCAGTCGGCGACGTACAGGCCGCCGTCGTCACCGATCTCGAAGTCGGTGGGTCGGAAGTTCGGGTCAAAGGAGACCAGCAGGTCGTCGGTCTCGGTGCCGTTCACGTCGCCGGTCGCGGTGTCGAAGGCGAGGGCGTATTGCTTGATCCCCAGGAAGGCGATGGCGTTGAGGATCAGGAAGTTGCCCTGGTTCTTCGCCGGGAAGTGTGCGCTGGAGAGAATCCCGCTCGAGGGAACGGGGCGTACCGTCTTGCGCAGCAGCTTGCGCATGCGGAAGCTGCCGTCGCCGTTCGGCCTGACCTGGTAGGCCTCGCCGCCCGTGCCATCGGTGGCGTAGTGGTAGCCCCAGTAGTCGAAGTCGATGCCGTGGGCGTTGGGACTGTTGGCGGCGTGGAAGCTGAACTCGTAGGTGCGCGGATTGAACCGGTACATGCCCGAAACGTTCGACTCCTGGTTGCTGCGCCATGGCGTCTCCACGTTCGAGACATTGAACACGCCTCGCTGGTAGTAGATGAAGCCGTCGGGCCCGTACACGAAGTTGTTGGCCGAATGGTGCGTGTCGGCCGAACCGAGCGCTCCACCGAGGCGGATGCGGACGTCGGCGACGTCGTCACCGTCGGTGTCTTGCAGGAACAGCAGGTCGGGCACCGAGGCGACAATCACGCCGCCGTTCCAGAACTCGAAGCCGGTGGGATTGTGCACGTAGGCGAAAGTGATCGCCTCGTCGGCGACGCCGTCTTGGTTCTCGTCGGGCAGGATCAGCAGGCGGTCGTCCATCGCCTTGGTCGGCTCCCACTTCGGGTAGGTCGCCCAGGTCGCGACCCATAACCGGCCCCGAGTGTCGACGCCCAGCTGCACCGGGTTGACCAGCTCCGGGAACATCTCCTCGGAGGCGAAGAGGTTGGCCTGCATGCCTTCCTCCAGCGTCAGCTTCTCGATGCCTTCCTCCCCGGTGAGGAACTCGAGCGTGCCGGTCTTGCTGACGCCGTCCTGATACTGCGGCTCGGCGAGGTTGGTAATTACCTCGATCGATTCGGGCACGTTGGAGTCGTCGGGTTCGAGCGCTTCGCCCGCGGCCGCGGCCCAGATGACCCGATCACGGTTGGCGCTCATGGCGTCGAGTTGCACGAGCTCCTCCTGGAGCACCTCGAAGTTCGTCTGCCCGTCGGTGAACTCCAAGCTCGAGCGGGTGCCCCAGACGTCGTTGCCGTCGGTAGTGCGGTAGCGGTTGAACCAGTGCCAGTTCTTGTCCAGAACGGCGTTGCGGATCGCCTCGATTGTTACCGCGTCGGCGCCCGGCGGACTTCCCAGCAGCGAGCCCACGATTACCTCGGCGATCTGTCGGTTGCCTTCGCTGTTGAGGTGGATTCCGTTGATGGTCAGCGGCGACTCTGCGTTCCGGTAGAGCTCCTGAGACGGCCCGAACAGGGCGACGTAGCGTACGCCCGTTTCCTGAGCGACCGCCTCCATGGCCTCCGCATAGGCGGCAAGACGGGCATTGTTCTCCCGCCCGTCGGGCAGGTTCGGGTCGTTCAGGTCCTCGTGCGCGATGGGTGAGAACAGCACGATGCGGGGGGCGCCGCGACGCGAGTAGTCCTGCGCGCGGGTGTGATCGATCCAAGCGGCCAACGCGGCTCCGAAGCTGGCCGGTTCCCCGTCGAACGACTCGTTGTAGCCGAACATCGCCAGGATGACGTCGGCCTTCGAAAGGGCCAGGTATTGGTCAGCTGAAGGGAACCCCTCGACGCGCGGGCGATGGTCGATTCGGTCGCCGCTGAAGCCCTGGTTGCGGACTGTGAGCTGCAGCTCCGGGAGCGCGGCCTGCAGGTAGGTCTCCAGCCAGCCGTCGTGTTGCATCCGGTCGGCCAGCGCGTTGCCGACGATGACGACGTGGTCGCCCTGCTCGAACGGGACCTCGACCCCCGTGCACGCAACCGGAGCCAGAAGGGCGAGCGCGGGCAGAGCAATGTGGCGAAGCGACCTGGGCTGCAGGGTCATGGGCTCACCTCGAAGGACTTCGGACCACGGAGTGCCGCGCGGAGCTGATGGCGCAGGCTATCAGGCGACGTCGACGGCGCACTAGTTGCGGGTCGGCTTGCTCGTCGACATGATCGGCGTGTCCCAGCCGGCCAGATCGGCTGGCCTGACGCCGCGGCGGTAGCCGTCGAAGGCGAACGTGACCGGGTTGTAGGGGCCAACGAGCGCGATGTCGAGGTCGGGCTCGATCGAGTCCCCCAGACCCGCGGCCCATAGCGCCGCGTTGACCAGCATGCGGCGAAAGCCCTCGTTCAGGAAGTCCTCGGAGGCGCCGTGCGTGGTGGTGAAGACGCGTCCCCGGGTCCCGTTGCCCGCCGCATAGGTACGGGTCCAGGCAACGGGTAGTAGCTCCCTGTCGGGGGCCGGCGGGGCGTCGGCGCCCATCCCCTCGAGGACCTGTCCGACGGCCAGGATCACCGAACCGGGCATGGGGTCGGCGTTGTATCCGCCCGACTGAACGTGCACGTCGCTTACTCCGCGCAGGATCGGCTGCGTGGTCGGGTCCCCACGCAGAACGAGCCTCGAGCTCTGCTCGTGGTTGGCGCCGTAGTGCCCGACCCATGTCTCACCAAGCACCTGGCGGCCGAAGCCACCCTGGTACTCCTCGCCGGCATAGTCCCAGGAGTACTCGGCAAAAGGACCCTCGGGGATCCTGAACGCGTGCGTCGAGGTACGAATCCCGACGATCGGGCCACCCCGGTCGAGGTAATCCAAGATGTGCTGCATCTCCTCGGCAGGGAAGTCCTGAAAGCGCAGGCCGACGACCAGCAGGTCGGCCGACTGCAGCGCCTCGAGCCCGGCGATGTCGGAGCTCCCAGGCTCGATGAAGCCGTCCTCGTCCAGGGTGAAGAAGACGCTGCACGTGAAGCCGAAGCGCCTCGCGAGCAGGCGTCCCATCGCGGGCAAAAGCTCTTCCGATCGGTACTCGTGGTCGCCGGCGATCAGCACGATGTGCTTGCCCAGGCCCGGCCCGGCGGTGCCCTCGTAGACCACACGGTGGGGCACGTCCTGAGACGCGCCTCCGGCGATCACTCCCAGCAGGGTGAGAATCGGGAACAGCCAGCGGGGAGCGCGCATTGCAGAACCTCCAGTCGACTCGATCGGGGTGGGATGGCGTTTCGGAGCCTCGCTCAAACTGCGCTCGCGAGCAACCGCCGTGGCCCCTGCATTGATATCCTCGCAGGGAGAGCGTCGATCGGCTTGTCGGCGTATACGCGAGGTTCCGAAGCGCCGAAGGAGGACCATGAGCAACCGTGTCCGGATCAGTCGTGCCCGACCCGTCACGATCGCGCCCCTGCTGGGCTTGGCTCTGGGGTTCGTTCCGTCCGTGCTCGGTGCTCCGTTGCTCGGGCCGGCGGGGGCCAGTTGGGCGCCAGTCCAGACCATCGACCACATCCAGATCGTCACCGACCTGGAGTCGCTCCCGTCGGAGTATTGGCACCCGTCGCTCGGCTCCGAGACCAACCCGCTGATCCAGGAACTGCGTCCCCTCGACCAGACGACACGGAACCCGCTGAGGATCGCGCTCGATCGCCTTCCGGCCGCACTGCATGGGTCGATCTCGAAGCTATCGATCGCCGTCTACGGAGGGGAGGGCGTTGCCGGCGACGCTTACGGCAACAACAGAGGTGGACCCCGAAATTCGGACAGGTTGCTAAGGTGGGATCCAGACCAAGAAGAAGGAGTCTGGAATGCCACGGAAGAGACGGAGTTATCCTGCTGAGCTGAAGGCGAAGGTCGCTTTGGAGGCGCTTCGCGAGGAAGCGACGATGGCGGAGCTGGCAGCCCGCTACGATGTGCATCCGAATCTGATCGCCAACTGGAAGAAGAAGGCTCGGCAGAAGGTGCTGGCTGGCTTCTCGGGGAAACAGGAGCGCAACGAGGTCTCTCGGGAGGCCGAGATCAAGGAGCTGCGGGCGAAGATCGGGGAGCTCGTCATCGAGCGGGATTTCTTGTCCAAGGCCTTCGGTCGTTGAGCCACGGCCGGAGGGTGGCGATGGTCGATCCGGAGCACGGCCCCCTGAGCATCACGCGGCAGTGCCGCCTGGTGTCGATCGCGAGGTCTTCGTTCTATTACGAGGGCCACGGCGAGAGTCCGCTGAACCTGCGCCTGATGCGGCTGATCGACGAGCAGTTTCTTCAGACGCCGTTTTACGGCTCACGTCAGATGCGACGATGGCTGCGCCGTCAGGGCTACACGGTCTCTCGCAAGCGGGTGCGCCGCCTGATGCGGCTGCTCGGGTTGCAGGCGATCTTCCAGCGGTCCAGGACGTCTCAGCCGCACCCGGAGCACCGGATCTACCCCTACCTGCTGCGTGATCTGGAGATCACGCGACCCAACCACGTTTGGTGCGCGGATGTGACCTACATCCCGCTGCAGCGGGGCTTTCTGTACCTGGTTGCGGTGATGGACTGGGCGAGCCGCAAGGTGCTGTCTTGGCGTCTGTCCAACACGCTCGATACGAGCTTCTGCGTCGAGGCCTTGCAAGAGGCGCTCGAGCGCTACGGTCCTCCCGAGATCTTCAACACGGATCAGGGTAGCCAATTCACCAGCGTCGACTTCACCGACGCGCTCAAGGAGGCCGGCATTCGGATCTCGATGGACGGCAAGGGCCGCTGGATGGACAACGTCTTCATCGAGCGACTGTGGCGATCGCTCAAGTACGAGCAGGTCTATCTGTCAGAGTACGCGACTGGCTCCGAGGCTCGGGCCGGGATCGGCTGGTGGATGGACTTCTACAACGAGTGCCGACCGCACTCGTCGCTCCAGGACCGGACGCCCGAGGAGGCGTACATTGACGACGGGGCTGAAGACAGGAGCCCGGGGCTTCGCCCCGTGTCTCGCAAGCCCAAGGCAGCCTGAATCATGAACCCGGATTCCACCTTAGCTGCGACGCAAACCTGTCCAAAGGATGGGGTCCACCTCTCATGGGTCACCTGATGATCGACAACCGCCACGGGTTAGCAACCAACGCCTGCGTAACGATCGCTTCGGGAACAGCAGAACGAGAGGCCGCCGTGCAGATGGCGGGCGAGATTCCCGGAAGGGGCCGGGTAACCTTGGCGGCCGACAAGGGCTACGACACGCGAGACTGCATCCGAAAGCTTCGAGATCGCAACATCACCCCGCACGTCGCACAGAACGACACGAACCGGCGCAGCGCCATCGACCGCCGCACGACCCGGCACCCGGGCTACACGGTCAGTCAGAAGAAACGCAAGCTCGTCGAGCAGATGTTCGGATGGGCCAAGACGGTCGGGCTGATGCGCAAGACCAGACACCGAGGCACGCAACGTGTCGATTGGATGTTCATCTTCACCGCCGCGGCCTTCAACCTGGTCAGAATGCGCAACCTCCAGGGGGCGACGTGACGATGAGGGCACCAATCCCCAAGAAATGCCGGCGCTGCCAGCAGCGCCGGCCTCGTACCCGCACTCGGCGCCCCGCTAACTCACCGTGATCGAGACGATCCAGCCCAAAATGGCGCGCCCAAGCCGTTTTTCAGCAGCCTGCTAGAGGACGCGCACGCCCTCTGCGCGCGGGCCCTTGGGGCCTTGCCCGAGATTGAACGAGACGCGCTGTCCCTCGCGCAGGTCGTCGAACCGACAACCCTCGCAAGCAGACATGTGAAAGAACAGGTCCGTACCGTCGCCTGTCTCGATGAATCCAAAACCTCTGTCGGTGAGTCGCTTAATCGTACCTTCAGCCATCCTTGACCTGCTCTTGTTCTCCGCGTCGTCCATGACACCACGTCGGCGCCAGTGGTTCTGCGATTGTCCTAGCGCACAGTTGTGCCCTATCTCAAGCCAAGAGTATAGGCAGGAAGGTTGGCAGGCACGCAGGAAGCGCGAATATCCTACGAGCCAAGCAATCGCCGGTCGCCGATTAGAAGCGTGCCGCAACGATCTCTTGGAGCTCGTTTTGCCTGTGCGCGGCCGATTCGTAGGTGTCGCCGAGGGTAATAACGTCGATCTTGCCAGCGGGTTCCAGGCAGCCGACGTTCAACACGATCGCCCAGCCACGCTGCTCACGGGCGTCGTAGAGCACGTCGTCGAGCGTGCCCACGAACTCGTCGAGCCGACGGCCTGATAGTCGTGCGTCGTGCAGGAGGGACACAACGTAGGGCTGGGCCCGGTAATCGCCGAAGAGGCGGTTCATCAGCGTCATCGGGGTACTGGTGCCGCCCCAGCGACCGTTGCACTCCGTGAACTTGATTGTCGCCGCAGCAACGTTTTCGCCGCACAGGATGGTGTCGAACGAGCAGCGCCCGACGTACCCGAGGTACTGGAAGACACGGCCGAGGCGCACCCCGGCATCTCCGATGCGCCCCACCATGGCGGCGGGCAACCGGCTGGGGTGGCTGCCGAGGAAGACGTGCTCTTGACCCGGGTAGAAGAGCTGGTCGAAGATGCCCTCCAGGATCGGTAGACGCTCGGAAAGTGGCGGAATCCAAAGTTGGATGCTCGGCGAGCCGACGGTGTCCGTCTCCCAACGCTCCACTGAGATCGGCAGCATGCCAGGTTCCCACCCGTGCTCCTGCAGCCACCCCGCGACCACACCGCGCAGGTCAGCCGGTGCAAGCGAGAGGATTCTCTGCGCATCGAAAAAGCCGGTGCCCATACCGGAGGCGCCGTTGGCGAGCTTCAACGCGAGCCTGGATCCGCCGGACGCGAGCCGCCGCAGGTGGGCACAGATCTCGCCGACCGATTGCCCCGCCGACGACTCGAGAACGCTCCCCTGGCCGAGGACGGCGCCAACGACCTCGGCGAGCCAGACCTTGTTGTTGACCTGTTCGGTGACGGCAGGCGGCGGAGCTACCACCTGGATGCGTGCCCCGGCGCGTGCCGCCAACAGCTCGGCGAACCTCCACGCGTCGGCGTGTCCCATGTAGGGATGGATCCAAAAGCCCTGCCCAGCCTCTTCGACCCTCGCCTGCACCGCCGCCTGTGCTTGGGGATCGGACAGCAACGCCGCGAAGATCGCGTACGGCGGTTTGCCGGCATGCGGGGTAGCACGAACGTAGCTGGCCCTCCCCAACTCTAGGCGGTGCGCCAGATAGCTCCCGTAGCCGGGGATCGCGGCGAAGGTGCCGGCGACCACGTCCCCGTCCGCGCTCCGCACGAAGGCCCGGCTCGGGTAGTACTCGAGGGCGGCTATCTGCTGCAGGTGCGGGATGACCGAGAAATCATCGACGTGCAGGGTCGGGACCGACTCACGGGGCAGGCGGTCGGGGATCAGTGGACCGTATCGATCGCGCTCCGCCTGGAAGCGTCGATCTTCCGACTCCAACGATGTCGCGATGGCCCGCAGTCGGGCGTCCTCTGCGGCTTCAAGGGAAGGGTTGGCGACAGGGGTGAGTGCGATCATGACGGGGCAGACTACGAGATCCTCTTTAGCAGGCTGCTGAAAAACGGCTTGGGCGCGCCATTTTGGGCTGGATCGTCTCGATCACGGTGAGTTAGCGGGGCGCCGAGTGCGGGTACGAGGCCGGCGCTGCTGGCAGCGCCGGCATTTCTTGGGGATTGGTGCCCTCATCGTCACGTCGCCCCCTGGAGGTTGCGCATTCTGACCAGGTTGAAGGCCGCGGCGGTGAAGATGAACATCCAATCGACACGTTGCGTGCCTCGGTGTCTGGTCTTGCGCATCAGCCCGACCGTCTTGGCCCATCCGAACATCTGCTCGACGAGCTTGCGTTTCTTCTGACTGACCGTGTAGCCCGGGTGCCGGGTCGTGCGGCGGTCGATGGCGCTGCGCCGGTTCGTGTCGTTCTGTGCGACGTGCGGGGTGATGTTGCGATCTCGAAGCTTTCGGATGCAGTCTCGCGTGTCGTAGCCCTTGTCGGCCGCCAAGGTTACCCGGCCCCTTCCGGGAATCTCGCCCGCCATCTGCACGGCGGCCTCTCGTTCTGCTGTTCCCGAAGCGATCGTTACGCAGGCGTTGGTTGCTAACCCCTGGCGGTTGTCGATCATCAGGTGACCCATGTAGCAGAGCCTCGACTCGGCTCCCTTACTCTTCTTGTATAGGCGTGCCTCCGGGTCGGTCCTGGAGGCGTGAGTATCGTTCGTGCGCCGTTGCCGGCGGAAATCGACGCTCGGGTTGCTGCCGCCCTCATCGGAGTCGCTCTGATCCTTCGGCTTGAAGCTCTTGTGCGAGGCCCACGCCTCGATCAGCGTGCCGTCCACCGTGAAGTGTTCATCCGACAGCAGGCTGCGGCGCCGCGCCTCCGCCAGCACTTCCTGGAAGAACACCTTGGCGACCTCGCCTCCAACACTCGATCTCGGTTCTTCGTGAACACCGTCGCATCCCACACCAGATCGTCCATGTTCAGGCCCACAAACCACCGGAACAGCAGGTTGTAGTCGAGCTGCTCCATCAGCATGCGCTCGGAGCGAATCGTGTACAGCACCTGCAGCAGCAGCGCCCGCAGCAGCTTCTCCGGCGGGATAGACGGACGGCCCGTGTGCGAGTACAGCTTCTCGAACAGCGGCGACATCCGCCCCAGCACATCGTTGACGATCCTCAGCAGCGGCCGCAGCGGATGCTCCTTCGGTACTCGCTGCTCTGGAGATACGTAACTAAAAACCGCCACCTGTCCCGCGTCCTCACCACGCATCTGCTCACCTCGTTGATGCTTCGGTTCTTGCCGCGGGCTGCGTGGTTCAAAATCTACTCGAAAAAGAGGAGTTTTTCAGCAGCCTGTTAGCGGCGCCACGAAGCGATAGCGGCCCGTGCGGGTGGATCGGTGACGGCCGTTACTGGATCGTCGCTTCCCAGTTGAGCAGCACGGTAACCGGGGGTTTCGAGACGGTCGCCGGGTCGCTGACCAGGAACCGTTGCCCGTCCTCGGCAGGTTCATACGCGAAGCCACCGAAATAGGCGGTCGCATTGGCGATGACGCGCTCGAACAGGACCTCGCGTGACCCTGGATTGAAGCCGGCGGTACCGTCGGCGTTGGTGCTGCCGGCACCGACCTGGACCGCCATCAGGCCGCCGGCGGCCGACCGATAGAAGAGCTCCTGCCCGTCGGCACGCCAGCGCGGCATGTCGCCGCCGGAGGTCGAGACCTGCCACACGGCGCCCGTCGTGGGATGCGGCTGCGCGTACACCTGTGTCCGGCCGCTCTCGTTCGAGGCATAGGCGATCCAGTTGCCATCGGGCGAGAACTGGCCGCTCGTCTGGTCGCCTGGGCCGGCAGCGACGGCCACGGGCGGCTGGTCGCCGTCGATCTCGAAAACCATCAGATCACCTTCGGTCCAGCCCTTGGTCAAGAGCACGAAGCGACCGTCCGGCGACCAGTCCCAGACGTGGAGAACCCCCGCATCGCTCAGGATCCGGCGCTCGGTGTCAGAAAGATCGGAGGCCTTGCTGCGAATCTCATACTCGGCCAGACCGGCGCGATCGAAGGTGGAGAAGGCGATCTCGCTGCCGTCAGGGGACCAGACCGGCTTGCCCCAGCCTGGAGTCGACCCGAATGTGAAAGGAAACGGCGATCCCGGCAGCTCCTGCAACACGATGTCGCCCCCAGGGCGGTCGGGATGCTCGATGCCCAGCGCCAGCATCCGTCCGCCGGGTGATATCGAGAACTCGTTGATCTTCGCGGGCTCGGTGGCGGTCTCCTGGACGCGGCCGGCGCGGTCGATCCAGTTCAGCACGCGCGCCCCGCCGGTGCCGATCGAGAAGGCCAGCGTCCCATCGAGTCCGACCGAGAAGGCCGCGAATCCCGTATTCCCCGCTAGCCCGACCCGTTCGGCACGGGGAACATCCCACCTCGGACCTGTCGCGTCTCGGTATCGAAAGGCTGGGCCATCAGGATCTGCTGCCGGCGCAGGAGCAGGTGGCCGATGCCGCCCGCCTGCGCCGGCGGCGCGTAGCGTGCGACCTCGCGGCCATCGAGCACACGCTCGGGCGCGGTGCCGTCCAGCGACCCGACGTAGATGCCCGCCACATCCGGGTCGGACATCAGGTACAGGTAGAGAAAGTGCTCGCCATCGGGCAGGAACTGGGGGTATCGATGTGCGTCGACCAGTGCGCGCGAGCTCTCCGGCGGCAACCGGGTGAGCTCCTCCGGCACACCACCCTGCTCGGAGACCCGTTGCAGGCCCGCGTCGACACCGCCGAAGATGATCACCCCGTTGCGACCCCAGGCACCCCCGCGTGCCTCGATCGCCTCGCAAACAGTCTGTACCAGACCACTCGCCAACGAGACCTTCTTGAGCTGTCCGTCGGCGAAGAAGCCGATGGACGCGCCGTCCGGCGACCAGAATGGGTAGGTAGCTTCGACGGTGCGCTCGATGGCGCGCGCATCGAGCGGCGTCGAGAGGCCGCAGCCAGAGCTGGTCCCCGTCGGCCATGGCAAGAAAGCGCCCATCGGGCGAGAGGCTGAACATCTCCCGGCGGCCGCCGCTGGCGATCACTTGTTCGCTCGGCCAGGGGATCTGGAATCGCACGGGTGCACCCGCGGGCGCAGGCCGAAGCCAGGCCGGAATCGCCACGATCGCTACCGCAGCCGCGATCACGGTCATCAACGCGGCGACCGCCCACGCTGCTCTGAGCGACGCCCCGACAACGGGTCGCGCCTGCCCTGGGCCCGCGTCGAGTAACGCCCAGACGTCGCCGATGTCGCGGAGCCGCGCGCGCGGGTCCTTTTCCAGACATTTCCCGACAAGCCGGCGAACCTCGCCCGGAAGGCGTCGCAGGTCGGGCTCTTCGCGCACCACCGAGGCCAGCGTCTCGGTGAGGTCCTCACCCGCGAACAGCCGCTCACCCGTGAGCATCTCGTACAGCACGACGCCGAAGGCCCAGATATCGGCGCGTTTGTCGAGCGCCTTGCCCTTGGCCTGCTCCGGACTCATGTAGGCCGCCGTTCCGAGGATCATGCCGGCCCCGGTGGCTGCCAGCATCGTCGGGGACGCGCTCGGATCCCCCGAAGCGCTCGCATCGGTATCGACTCCTCGGGCCTTGGCGAGCCCGAAGTCGAGCACCTTGACGCTGCCGTCGGGCGCCACCATGATGTTGGCCGGCTTCAGGTCCCGGTGAATCACACCGCGCTCGTGAGCGGCGTCGAATGCCGCTGCGATCTGCCCGGCGAGCTCGAGAGCCTCGGCAAGCTCGAGCTTGCCCTTGCGCTCCACGCGCTCGGCAAGCGTCTCCCCCTCCACCAGCTCCATGGCGATGAAGCGAACACCATCGACGTCCTCCAGCCCGTAGATGGCGGCTATGTTGGCGTGGCTCAGCGACGCCAGGAGCTTTGCCTCGCGCTCGAACCGGGCGAGACGCTCCGGGTCGGATGCGAAGTCGGCCGGCAGCACCTTGATCGCGACGTCGCGATCAAGCTTGCTGTCCCGGGCTCGATAGACCTCCCCCATGCCCCCGGCGCCAAGCGCCGCGCCGATCTGATAGTGGCTGAGTTTGGTACCTTGCATCGGTCGCGAAGACTACCGCGCAATACCGGCGAGTTGAACCCACCGATGTGCTCGGCCGCTCCTGTCCCCCCGAGTGCCGCCGATCCGCGATGCCACCGTTTCGACGGGAATCCCCCGGTGGGCTCGATAGAGCCCCCCGCCATGACAGCAACGCCGTGCGCTTCTTTCGCCTGGATGGGGAGCAACGGCAAACCGGAAGCCTGCATCTTCGTGGCCCTCCAATAGGGCATGGACGTATACTCACTGCGCGAGGATGGACGGATGGCGATCTACGAATTCACCGTGGTCACCGAGCGCGACGCCGACGGTCGCTACGTGGCCGTGTGCCCTGCACTGCAGGGCTGCTACACAGAGGGCGCGACCGAAGAAGAAGCACGCGCGCAGATCCACGATGCCATTCGCCTTCATCTCGAAGACCGCCTGAAACGCGGTGAACCGATCTACGAGAAGGTTGGGACCACCACGGTCCGCGTGGCGGTTTGATGGCCCCGCGCCTGCCCGCGATCTCGGCTTGCGGGCGGACGACCGGCTGGGCTATCGGTTGGCTGCGGCGCGGTGCTCGAGCAGTGTCTCGACGTGTGCGGCGGCCGCCAGGGCGGTTCCATCGACGTTGTAGCCGCCCTCCAGGATCGATACGACGCGGCCGTCGCAGAAGTCGTCGGCGATGTCCATGACGGTTCGGGTCATGGCGCGGAAGGCGTCGTCGGTAACCTCGAAGCAGCCCAACAGGTCGTCCTTGCGGCTATCGAAGCCCGCCGAGACGACGATGAAGTCGGGGCGGAACTCGGTGACCCACGACGATCCGAGCGTCCTGTTCTTCTCGACGCACGACTGGCAGGCGTATCCGGGGACGGGCGATCCCTCGCTGGCTGGCACCGGCGAGGCCAGGGGCCTCAACATCAACGTGCACCTGGAGTGCGGCTGCAGCGATGCCGACATGCTGGCGAGCTGGGATCGCCAGCTGCTTCCAGGGAAGGCGTTCTGCGTCGCGTTGCCGTGGTGGTAGTCCCAGTCGACGATGAGGATTCTCTGGTAGCCGTGAGCCTGCTGGGCGTACTTCGCCGCGATGGCCGCATTGCTGTAGAAGCAGAAGCCCTCCTCGCGGCCGGTGTTGTTGGCATGGTGTCCTGGCGGCCGCATGCAGCAGAAGACGTTGCGGACCTGGCGCCGGGCGCCCGCGTCGACGGCGCCGAGCGCTCCCGCGACCGCCAGAGCCGCTACGGGGCCCGTCACCTCGATCTGGCGCACCGCGGCCACGTGCTCGGCCGTATGGTGGCCCTGGACATGGGGCATGGGATCGCCGAGGGGCGCCACGGGCACCAGCTCCTGGTCGAGGCCACGCGCCGCGAAGGCCTCCCGGATGATCCTCTTCAGCCGCAGGGGACGCTCGGGGTGGATCTCACCCCGCCGCATCGGCAGTACGTGCTCGAGGAACCGGTCGTCGTAGACCAGGCCGGTGCCGTGGGCGGTCTGGCGTCGGAGGGACCGCGGGCGCGCCAGCGGCAGCAGCCCCATAGCTGCAAGGCTGGCGCCCATGTCGAAGAAGAGATGTCTCCGTGTTCGCATGCGTTGCCTCTCGCGGCTCGAGCTCGACGAGTTCTGTCGGTGCACGGCGGACTCCGGAGCTAGCGACGCAGCGAGAACGCGGTCAGCTTCGCCGCCGAGCCGCGGCCGCTGGCGATCACGACGAGCTGGCGACCCGGTTCGACCATGAAGGTCAACGGGTTGGCACTGCTGCGGGCACCTAGTGTAACGCGTCGTAATTAGCTTGACTTATATGGCATATTATGACTTCCTTGTCTCGACAGTAAACTTGTCGGGACAGGAGGCCACGATGCCCAGGGTAGCACCGGAGATTTCGTTGACCGGGCAGCAGCGGGCGCGGCTCCAGGGAGTAATCGACGCGCCGAGCTCACAGCAGCGGCAGGTGTTCCGAGCCCACATCATCCTGCTTGCCGAGCAGGGGCTGCAGAACCAGCAGATCGCCGAGCGCCTCGAGACCTCCCGACAGACCGTGGGCATGTGGCGCGCTCGCGCAGCCAAGCAGGGCATCGAGGATCTCGGTGACGAGCCGCGCTCTGGTCGTGCGCGCACCTACGACGCCGTGCGGGAAGCCAAGATCATCGCCGCAACCCTGGAGAGGCCTCCGAGCCGAACCCATTGGAGCGCACAGCGGCTCGCCAAACAGGTCGATGCGAGCCCTTCGACGATCCTGCGGATCTGGCGGCGCAACGGCCTGCAGCCCCATCGCACCGAGACCTTCAAGTACTCCGCCGATCCACTCCTGCAGGACAAGGTCACCGACATCGTGGGGCTGTACCTGCACCCGCCCCAGGGGGTGCTGGTGCTGTGCGTGGACGAGAAGAGCCAGATCCAGGCTCTGGACCGGACTCAGCCGATGTTGCCCATGCGCCGCGGCGATCCAGAGCGCTGCACCCACGATTACAGACGCCACGGCACCACGACGCTGTTCGCGGCGTTGAACCTAGCCACCGCCGAGATCCTGGGCACCTGCATGCAGCGGCACCGCCACCAGGAGTTTCTTCGCTTCCTACGCTTGATCGACCGCACCTACCCCGAGGGCGAGATCCACCTGGTGCTGGACAACTACGGCACCCACACCCAGCCCAAGGTCGAGGCCTGGTTCGAGCAACACCCGCGGTTTACGCGTCACTTCACGCCCACTTCCGCTTCCTGGATGAATCAGGTGGAGACCTGGTTCGGCATCCTCACCTCGCAGGCCGTCCGGCGCGGCAGCTTCAGCAGCGTCGATGTCCTGATCAAGGCCATCCACCGCTTCATCCGAGCCTGGAACGACGGCTCCGAGCCCTTCCTTTGGCTCAAGTCCGCCGACCAGATCCTCGCCAAAGCCATAAGACAAGACAACTCCGACGCGTCACACTAGCTGGGCTGACCACAGCTCCTCGCCGGTCGTCTTGTCGAAGGCGTAGAGGCTCGGGGCGCCGCCGGTGATGAAGACCAAGCCCCCCGCAGTGACGATCGGCCCGGGGTGGCCGATCGACCCGAGTCGTTCGGGCAGCTCGACGCCCTCGAGGTCGGGGTGGCCGCGCACCCGGCCGTCGTCGCCAACCGGCACCTGCCACACGTGCTCGCCGGTGTTCAGGTCGATCGCAGTGAGCGTGCCGTAGGGGGGCCTGAGGAGCGGCAGCCCGTTGGCAAGAGCGAGGCCGCGTGTTTGGCCGGTGTATTCCATCTCGACCTCGGTCGGGTCGGCCTCGACGATCGTCATGAGACTCGGCGAGTTGCTCGCCTTCACGTAAATGACACCGGTCTCGATGTCGGCGGCGGCGCCGCCGTAGTTGGCACCGCCGATCAGACCGGGGACAACGACGGAGCCTTGCGTCGAGGGCGGCAAGAACATGTCGCCCCACCGGTACGGGCTGATCGCCTCGAGCGCCATTGCCTTGAGCTCGGGGGTGTAGTCCATCAGGTCCGCCTCGCTGATCCCCTGGCGTGCGAACGGTGCGGGCTTGGTCGGAAACGGCTGGGTTTCCGCGGCGCGCTCGCCGGGCGCGTCGCTCGCGGGCACCGGTCGTTCTTCGATCGACCAAACGGGCTCGCCGGTCTCCCGGTCGAAGACGAAGAGGAATCCTTGCTTCGTCGGCTGAGCGACGGCGTCGATCTGGCGCCCCGCGACGTTGATCGTCAGCAACGTGGGCGGCGACGAGACGTCGTAGTCCCACAGCCCGTGGTGGACGGTTTGAAAGTGCCAGACTCGCTCGCCCGTCTCGGCGCGCAGGCAGAGGATCGAGTCGACGAAGAGGTTGTCGCCCCTACGATCGCCGCCGTAGTAGTCGTTGCTCGGCGTGCCAACCGGCAGGTAGACGAGGCCGCGTACTGTGTCGAGCGTGAAGGGCGCCCAGACGTTCGTGTGTCCTGTGTATTGCCAGGAATCATCCTCCCAGGTGTCGTTGCCGAACTCTCCCGCCTGCGGGATGGGGCTGAAACGCCACACCCGCTCGCCGGTGCGGACGTCGAAGGCCTGGATGTCGCCCGGCGGATCGTTGCGGTACTTGAGACGATCGCCGACGCCGTTGCCGAGGATCACCAGGTCCTTGTAGACGACCGGCGGCGACGTTTGTGTGTAGTGGAGCCGGTTGGTGGGCCAGATGAGGTCCTCGGTAAGGTCGATCTCACCGCCGGGCCCGAAGCTGTCGATCGGCTCGCCGGTTGCGGCGTCGAGGGCGATCAGCCGCCAGCGCGAGTTCAAGAAGATCCAGCGCTCGATGCCGCCGCTGCCGTCTAGGTTCGCCGGCCCTTCCCAGATCGCCACGCCGCGGTGCACCAACCCCGTGCCATTGGGCGGCTGACCGAACTCCCAGATGCGCGGGTCGTACTCCCAGATCTGCTCGCCCGTCGCGGCGTTCAGCGCCACGACGCGGTTGTACGGCGTGGAGAGGTACATCACGCCGTCGATCACCAAGGGCGTGACCTCGAAGGCGCCGGGTCGAACCTGCTCGCCACGGATCGGGGCGCGTGGCCCGCGCACGGGTTGCTCGCCGGTCTCCCAGGTCCAGAGCGGCACCAGCTCCTCGACGTTGTCGCGATCGATCTGGTCGAGGTGGGAGTACTTCGTGCCGCCGGCGTCGGCGCCCCACACAGGCCAGTTGCCGGTAGCGCCGACGGTCCCCGGCTCAGCCGGCGGGCCGCTCGTGCCAGGTAGGGGGGCACAGGCGGCGAGAGCGATCCCGACTGCCACCAGGCTCGCCCGCTTCTTCCGCCGCCACTGCGTCGCCATGGTCTGCTTCCCTGTCTGCCGATCGCCCGAAACCCGCCCCCGCGCAATGATGGCCGCTATCCGACGCCAAGACAAAGGCCGCCGACATGATCGCCGTCCCGGGCAACCCGATCGAGCATATCGACGCCCTGGTTCATCGCGCGGCGGCCGCCGCGGTTCAAGGAGCCGAGGCAGGGCTATGATGGCCCCGTGTCTACCTCGCGCCGACTCGTAGCCTGGCCCGTTCTCGCCGCATGGCTGGCGCTTGCGGGCTGCCAGGGCGTCACCACGATCGACGACCCCGGTACCGATACCGTGATCGCAGCGCCCGAGCTTCTGCTCGAGGGTCCCGATTCGCTGAGCGCGGCGGCCGAAAGCGTGCGGCGCGTGGCACCCGCGCGGCTGGTTGCGGTGATGCGCATGGTCGGGCTCGAGGAGCCGGGTGCGCCGATCCGGGTGCTCGTCTTGCCCGAGGACAGCGCCGCCGCAAGCGACGTCCCGGCCTGGGTGGCGGGCTACGCCGACGGTGATCACAGCCTCATCGTCCTGTTCCCGGAGCGCTCGCTGGCGTACCCGGATGCGACGTTCGACGGTCTGGTAGTCCACGAGGTGGCGCACATTCTCATCCGCCGCGCCGCCGCCGGCCGATCGCTGCCGCGCTGGTTCCACGAGGGGCTGGCCACGGCGGCCGGTTCATGGGGTATCGGCGACCGCACGCGGGTGACCGTGGCGATGCTGCTCGGCAGCGACCGCTCGCTCGCCGCTCTCGAGCGCGCCTTCGCCAGCGACGATGCCCGCCGAACAGGCCGAGCCTACGCACTCTCGGAAGCCTTCGCGCGCGACGTCTTGGCCCGCGAAAGGCGTGGCGCGGTGGCGCGGATCCTCGCCGCGCGTGCCGGTGGGATGCGGTTCGAGGATGCCTTCGCAGCCGGCACCGGCGCGAGCCTGGCGCTAGCTGAGCAGGCTTTCTGGGCCCGGCACACCCGCTGGTACCGATGGGTTCCGCTGCTGGCCAGCTCGACCGTATTGTGGACGGGCATCGTCGTCCTGGCGTTTTGGGCTCGCCGCCGGCGGCGCGAGAGAGCCGACGAGATCCAGCGCCGCTGGCAGGAGCAGGAGCCCGGGTCCCCCGTGGCCTCCGGGTCCGGCGGCGACACGGTCCACTGATCAGCGTCGTGGCAGGAGTCGTGCCTGCGTAGATCGAGCTGAAGATGGAGAAGAATCTCGGCGGGTTGCGTGCCGTTCAGCGGTGCTGTTCGCGGCCTGTGCTCTGTAGCCAGCCGTCGAACACGAGCACCTCGCCCGTCTGACCGTCGACCTGGTTGTTGGCGAGCAGCCGCGAGCCGTCGGCGAGGAAGGCGAGGTTGAAGAAGGACGTGGCCCCGCCCTGGGGGAGGTACTCCCAGACGAGTGTGCCGTCGAGCTGCAGCACACGGATGCCGGCGGCGCCGTTGCCGGTGGTGGCGCGCCCGTAGCCCACGAACGTCCCGGTCGGGTCGATGAAGAGCTTGCCGATGCCTATCGTGTCGCGCCGATACCAGGCAATCGCACCCTTCGCCGTCAGCCCGTAGATGCCGGTGGCGCCGTTGTTAACGATCACCTGCTTGCCTTTCGGCGACATCTCGTAGCCCATGATGAAACCCGGGAACTGGCGCGACCACAACTGCTTGCCCTTCTTGTTGAAGACGCGCAGGACGCCGTCCTTGCCGCCGGTGACGATCTTCCTGCCCTTACGGTCCATGCCGATGTGCTCCCAAGGCCAGAAGAGCAGGTCAGAGCGCCGCGTCAGGGCGCCGGTCGCCGTTTTCAGAACGTACAGGAAGTTGTCGCCGCCGCCGACGTAGAGCTTGTCGCCCTTGGGGGAGAAGCGGAGCGCGCGCACCTGGCCCTGTGTCGGGAAGCTCCAGAGCAGGTTCCCGGTACTCGCCTCGAACAGGTAGACGAAGCCGGTGAGGCTGCCGGCGGCCAGGCTGCGGCCGTCCGGCGAGAAACGCACTTCGCTGCTGCGCAGCAGTCCCTTGCCGAGGGGCCCGGGGACGAGAGGATTGACGTCATCCTCGCGGGTGGCACGCCACAGGCGGGTTCCGGAGCCCGCGTCGAAGACCTCGACCGTTCCACCGGCCGTGCCGACCGCCACGAGCGAGCCGTCGTGGCTCACGTCGGTGCCGCCGTCTGTGCTGGTCCACTGGCCGACGTCGAAGGCAGGTGCCGAGACGTCGGAGAGGGGAGACGACCAGAGTCGGCTGCCGCCGCTGTCGAACAGCTCGAGCTTCTCCCGGTTGCCGGCCCGTCGCCGGGCGCTGCCGCGAGTGTAGAAGCCAGGCAGCGTGGCGATCCTCGTCAGGTCTGGATCGAACGCCGCACGATACGTCGGCAGCGCCGCCTGGCCGCGCGCGGTGGGAATCGAAACACCGGCAACGACCTCGTTCGGCTCCAGGGATAGGTCCTGGGTGATCGTCTTGCCCGCCTTGACCTGGACCGCCTCCACGAAACGCGTTCGGTAGCCGGCTGCGTCGACCCAGAGCCAGTACTCGCCGCCGGGCGCCGTGATCGAGTAGATGCCTCCGTTCACCGGGCTCGAGAGATCGACAACCAGAACGGAATCGGGGTCGCCGAGGGAGGCGGTTCCATTGACGATGCTCTCGGTTGCTGCGTCGGTGACTGTGCCCGTCACCGTGCCAGTGGCCGGCTCCGCGGGGAAGGAGCGCCGCACGGTCGCCCCCACGGTTGCGGTCACGTTGGTCTCGAGCGTCGAGCGGATGTGCACCGTCGCCGTGTACTCACCCGCCCCGGGCCCTTCCGGGGGCGCCTGCTCGAAGCCGCTGAACCAGACGTGGAATACCCCTGTCTCTCCGGGATCGAGCGGCTGCGTCGGCGTCGGGGCGGAACCTGCGCGCCGACAACGTCGACGCCGCTAGGCCGGCCCGGAGGGCGCGGGACCTACGATGGCGGCAGGAAGTTCTCCAGCACCCAGACCGGCCCGGACGGCGCCTTGGACTCGTCGGCCCCCATGAAGGCGAAGTGGTTGCCCTTGGCGGAGATCTTGATCCAGTTGGCGAGGCCGAGCTGCAATTCGGTGCATAGGGGAAAGCCGCGGCCCTCGAAGGGAACGCGCCACACCCAGGCGCCGGGGCGTCCGTCCTGGTTCACACCCGTCGTGTAGACGAGGTATCGACCGTCCGCCGTCCAGTCCTGAAAGTACACCCGGCCCTCTTCCCTGGGCAGCTCGAGTGCCGTCCACTGCTCGCGGTCTTCGATGCGGAGCACGGTCAAGACCCAGGCGCGAGTTTCTGCCGACCTTTCCATGAAAGCCAGGTGGCGACCGTCGGGCGATAGCGACAGGTAGTCCGTCCAGCGGTCGCGGCGGAGTAGCGCTGTCAGTGTCGCTTCGCTACCGATGGGCTTGCCGGTCACCTCGGGGTGACCTCACGATCGGGGGACTCGATCGGCTTCTCAGGTGTTCGAGAACTCCGAAAGAAGCGTTCAGATTCCCGAAACGAGCGTTCAGATTCGCCCGGATTCGATGTTCAGATTCCCCCGGATTGAGTGCTCAGATTCGGCCGGAATACGCAATCACGACCGTAGGCAAGTAGCCTCGAGAGACAAGACCGTCAAGACAGAGCGCCCCTCGGTCCCACGCCTGGGGGCGCTTCTCATTACTCCCGGGCGGAAGGAAAATCCAGCGTGTAGCCCGCCGAACGACTATCCGCCGTAGACCACCCGCTCACTACGCAACAGCCGCGTCAGAAGTCCGAAGACGACCAGGGCACCTGCGAGTGTAACGACCACAGTGGTCAAGGACCCGAGCAAATCCATGCCTTCACCGCGCATGACCGAGGTGATCAACTGCTGTTGTCCCATGATGGGTACCAGGTACATCCAAGGTGCTGTCTGGATGTCCCGGAACATGGTGATCATCACCGGCAATATGGGAAGCAGCGTCAGCAGGCCCAGATAGGTCTGAGCTTCTTTGAACGTCTTGGCAAACAACGACGCCAACATCTGCGCCGCCGAGGCGAGCAACGCCATGGGCAAAAGCACGGCAAGAATCCTGATTTGCATTCCGCTCGTCAATTTGGGATCCACTCCGAGAGCCTCCAGCGAGAAGAACGCCAGACACGCTGCCGTGCTCAGCACCACCAGCACGGTAGCCAAGGCTCCGTAGATGGAGACCGTGATCCACTTGCCTCCCATGATCTCCGCGGACGTGAGCGGATGCACCAGCAGGGGCTCCAGGGAGTTTCGCTCCCTCTCTCCAGCGGTCGTGTCGATCGCCGCACCGGCCGCCCCGAAGAAAGCGGCCATCAGCATCAGCATCTGGAGGGAAGCCAGGACCTTGCTAGCCCGGGACGTGCGCGTCGAGAAATCTCTTCGCTCGAGCCGCACGGGTGAGGCCACCGCAGGATTCACACCGCGCACCATCAGCCGCAGGGCCCCGATGCTACGGGCATAGGTTCTTATCAGATTGGCGATCCGACTCGACGCAAGATCCGACTTCTGGAGGGAGTCGTCGGCAAAGAGTTGCACCGGTGCCGTCTGAAACTTGGAGAATCTCTCTCCGAAGTCGTCGGGGACCTGGAGGATCACCGCCACGTTCCTGGCCTGGATCTCGGCCTTCGGATCGATCCCCCTGGAACTCTTCGATGACAACGTCGTTGTCTTCCAAAAACGCGATGAGATCCGGTGCGTGCTGCCGTCCGATGACCGCCAGGGTCAGGTCCTCGGCTTCTCTCCGCGTTTCCGCCACGGAGCTGAGCAGGAGCATCATCATGAGGGGGCCGAAGATCGCCGGCAACATCGCCGACCGCGACGCCCTGCGATCGCGAAGACTGTCTTTGACCTCTTTCTTGAAGACCGTCACCAGGCCACTCATAGCGCGACCCCCTCCTCGGTGCCGATCAGCTTCACGAACGCGTCTTCGAGCGTCGCTTCTCCTGCCTGGCGGCACAGTTGTTCGGGGGTTCCCGCGGCCGAGACACTGCCTTCGGTGATGATGTAGATGTGGTCACAGAGCGCCGAGACTTCGTGCATCACGTGGCTGGAGAACAAGGTGCACCGTCCCTCGTCCCGCAGCCTGGTCAGCAAGGCTCTCAACAGACGAATGCTCATCACATCCAGGCCTTTCGTGGGCTCGTCCAGAAGCAGATTCCGAGGCTGATGAATCAGGGCACGGGACAGTGCCACTTTCATCTTCTGGCCATGCGAGAATCCTTTGCAGCGTCGATCCAACAGATCGTCCATCAGAAAATAGGACTGAGTCCTCTCGATCGGCCGCTTGCAGCTGGGCTCCGCGAAGACCGTGCATCTCGCCGTAGAAGTGAAGGTGTTCCCTCGTGGTCAGCCGATCGTACAGGCCGATCGAGTCGGGGAAGATGCCCATCCGCTTCGTGGCTGCCATCAAATCGGTGGTGACGTTGATTCCATCGACGGTCACGACGCCTTCGTCGGGCCTCAGCAAGCCATAGAGAGCTCGCAGCGTCGTGGTCTTGCCGGCACCGTTGGGACCCAGCAGACCGGTAATACTGCCGTCGTCGGCGGTCAACGAGAGGTGGTCCACCGCAACCACGTCACCAAACCGTTTGGACAGGTTTTCTACGCTAATCATGGTTGATCGTCGCTGCCGGGCCGCTGGCGCGGGTGAAGAACGAGGGCCGCGTGATCTCACCCAGGCAACTGCCATCGATACCGTCGAGGCTCCCCTGGTCGATGAACTGATGAATCAATTCGGGGGCACAGCCAACCGGAGCCACGTTGTGTCCGGTTCCCGAGGCGATCAGGTGCAGAGAGTTTGGCAACGCCCGGGCCATTTCCTCGCCCCAGCGCGGTGGAGTGATGGGATCGAGCTCACCCGACAGGAGCAACGCTGGCGCCCCTGAACCCACGTCCTGCTCGTAGATCTCGGGCACCGGCGCTCTCGGCCAGATACGGCACGCGTTCTCGAGCGAGTTGATGAGCTGGTGGCCCAGGAGTCGGCGCTCCGTCTGGCGATCGATACGGCCGTCGTCCAAACGGGCCAGCTCTTCGGAGCAGAAGATGGCCAGGTTGGCCCCCACGGTCATGCTGCCCTCGCTCGCTGCGGCCATATAGCTGGCGACGCCTTGAAGTGCCCGATAATCGCCCTGGCTGGCCTGCTGGATGATCAGCGGCACGACTCGGCTCAGCTCGGGGGCGTACAGAACACCTCGCAGCGCCTCGCCGAAGGCGTCTTGGGTCAACAGAAACGTCTGTTTCTCACCGGTGGTGCGGTCATCCATGGAGATCCTCACACCTCGCGGCCCGATCAGGTCCAGTGCTTCCAAGGAGATCCTCTTGCAGCCGTGGAAACGCCTGCTGGCAATCGGCATCCGCGGAGCAGTCGGCGAACAGCGCGCGCAGGGCGCCCTCGGCATCGGCCGCGGCGTTGGAGGGCGCCTTGTTGTCCAAGGGCAGGTTGCCGTCCAGCACCAGGGTTCGAACGTGTGCGGGAAACTGATGTGCATACAGCAACGCGGAACGAGTGCCCCAGGACCCTCCATAGAGGTTGACTCGCTCATAGCCCAGGGACTGCAGGATCTCGTGGATGTCCTCGTTGGCCAGGTCCTGGGTGTAGAGCGTGACATCGGCGTCGAGCTGCTCGAGGCACTCCCTCAGGAGCTCACCCGTCCGGCGCTCCTGCTCTTCGATGTCCAAGTTCAGCAGCGCATTCTCGTCGAGCTCGCACTCCAGGGGATGGGAAGAACCCATGCCCCGCTGGTCGATCAACACCAGATCACGTCGTTCATTCACCTCGGAAAACACGGCCCTGACGAACGGGACCATATCCATCGCTGACTGCCCCGGCCCACCGGCGAAAACGCCGCGCGGATCGGGCTCCACGGTCGCATCGATCGCCGGGATTACCGCGAAATGAAGGTCGATCTGCCGACCCTGCGCGCTCGACCTGTTCTCGAATACCGTGTGGGTGCCGCAGAGCACCTCCTGTGGGTGATTCCTGATGTGGCAGGCTTCCAGGTCGATGCCGCCGTCCTGCGGGGCAGGGGAGGCAACGATGAGCGACAGCATCGCGGCCACCATCCAGAGTCGTCTCATTTTCGGTTCTCCCGGAGCCACCGCTCGCTTCAAGGGCATCACGTTGTCTTCTCGAACCAGTGGTCCGCGTGGGGCTCATCGTTGAACGCGGCAACCTCCTGGTATCCACTGCTGCGGTAGAGATTCTGGGCCTCGCCCAAGGTTCGGTTGGTCTCGAGACGTAGCAGCTCGAACCCCAGCTCGCTTGCCTGTTGCTCCAACCCGAGAAGGATCCTTCGCCCCAGGCCCAACCCGCGTGCCGACTTCGCGACCCACATCCGCTTGATCGTCCCGATTCCGGGAGCCAGGCTCTTCAAGGCGCCACAGCCGATCGGCCGACCGTCCAGGCGCGCGACCAGGAACGCTCCGCGCGGCGGCATCGTTTCCCGGGGATCAGCCGAAATCGAGCTCTCCAGGTCAAATCCCGAGTCGAACCGTTCATCGATCTCCGCGAAGTACTGGTCCACGCACCAACGCGCGTCCGCGCTCGTTGGATCCTCCAAAGTGATCGCAGTGAAGGAGAGGCGCAGCAGTCGCTCCACCTCGTCCATGGCCCGGACCATCCGTTCTCTTTCGGGCTCCGTCAGCGGTTCCAGCAGGGAACGGGCGAACTCGTCGCCTCGCCGATCGAGCTCTGCCAGCTCGCTCTCACCTGCCGGTGTCAAAGCGGCCCGCCGGATCCGCCGATCGAACTCCTGAGGAACGACTGCAATCAGGTCTTGCTTCTCCAGCGAGCGCAACAGCCGGCTCATGTAGCCCGAATCGAAGCCCAGAAGCGTGCGGAGCTCGCGAACATCCCTTCCGCCCCGGCCGATCTCGAAGAGCAGCCTGGCCTCGGCCAGGGGCCGATCTCGCCCGAGAAAGCGGTCGGCAAAGGCGCCGACGCGCAGGGTCACGGCCCGGTTGAAGCGCCGAACGGTGGAGATTGCCTCCCTCTCGATGACGTCGTTGTCCATGAGCCCCCCGATATTGTCTGACTTTAGTCGGATATATCGAGATGTCAAGCACGGCTAGCGGCGGAAGCCGTACTCGAGCGTGAAGAACTGTGGGCTCAGGTCGGCCAGCGGTGCGCGCAGCTCGGCGAGCTCGTTGGCTGGCCCGTGGACCTCGAGCCGCGTGATATCGGCGATCTGCAGGGCCTCCTGCAGCAGCGGGCCGACGTTTTCCAGGTGGGCCAGGACGCCGGCGGCGTTGGCGTATCCCTCGCGGCAATGGGCCTGATCGCCGTCGAAGCTGAAGCCGTAGTACAGGACGGCGCTCTCCTGTGAGGTCTGATCCGTGAAACGCTCGCACAGCGCCTTGAACTCCCCCAGCTCGCGTTCGTGGACCTTGAAATAGGGGACCAGGTTGCAGCAGGAATCGGACGTCGCCATTTTCTCGGACCTCCCAGGGCTGGAAACAGTTTTGGACCGACGCACTGTAGGTTCTTGGTTAGCGAACCATCAAGGGCCAGGAGCCTAGGAGGAATCGATGGCCAAGGCTATTCACAGCATGCTCCGGGTGCTCGATCTCGATCGCTCGATCGCCTTCTACCGACAGGCGTTGGGGCTCGAGGTAGCCGACCGCTTCGACTTCGACGACTTCGTCCTCCTGTATCTGCGCAACGAGGAGTCGGAGTTCGAGCTCGAGTTGACGCTCAACCAGGACACCACGGAGCCATACGATCACGGTACGGCGTATGGCCATTTCGCCGTCAGCGTGGAGGATGCTCGTGCCGAGCACGCGCGCCTCGATGCCGCAGGGTTGCAGCCAGACGACGTCAAGGAGCTGCACCACGACGGAGCGCTGCTGGGTAGGTTCTTCTTCCTCACCGATCCCGACGGATATCGCATCGAGTTGATCGAGCGACGCGGGCGCTTCCGGTAGCGCTGGCGGAAAAGCTACCTCGTCCTTGGCATCTTTCTTGGCATCATCTCGTCGCGCATGGCGGCGTGATACACGAATGTCGCGATGATCGCGGCGTTGTGCTCGAGGGCGCCCTCGCTCACGAAGTCGACAACGTCCATGTTCGTGTGGATCTGGGTGGTGTGGTACTGGAGCGGGTCCTGGATCCACTCGAAGGCGGGGATGTTCACCGCGTCGAAGCCGAGGTGATCTGTGCCTCCTGCGTTCTCGACCGAGGCCGTCTGTGCACCGAGCCCGTGGAAGGGTTCCAGGTAGCGCTCGAAGATCGGGCGGATGGTCTCGTTGCCCTGGCCGTGAATCCCACGGATCTCGTGGCCGTTGTTGTCGTGATTGAAGTAGACCGAGATGCGGTGCAGCTCGCCGAGATCCTCGCCGGTTTGCGGGTCGGCGACGTAACGGCCGATGTATCCGCGCGAGCCCAGATGTCCTTGCTCCTCGCTGCCCCACAGGACCAGCCGGATCGTGCGACGTGGCTGGACGCCCAGCGTCCGCAGGATGCGCATCACCTCCATGGTGGTCGCGGAACCAGCGCCGTTGTCGGCGGCGCCGGTGCCGCTGTGGTACGAGTCGAAGTGGCCGCCGACCAGAACCAGCTCGTCGGCCAGGTCGGTGCCGGGGATCTCGGCGATGATGTTGGTGTGGTAGCTCGGGTTGGCGTAGAAGTTCACATCCAGGTGGAGCTTGAGCATGATCGAGGCGCCGCGCTCGAGCATGCGGATCATGCGCCCGTGCTGCTGGCTGCTGATCGTGAAGTGCGGCACCGGTCGGAGGTCGCCCTGGCGCACGAACCGCTGTTGGTTGGCATCCAGAACTCCGGGTGCCTTGTTGCTGCCTCGGATGATCGCCGCGACGCCCTCGTCCAGGAGGAACTGCTGCCATGCCCGAGGCCCCGGCGCGTCAGGAACTCGTCCGCCGTCCCGGCGGGGCTCGAGGTCCGCGTTGTCCAGATTGTCCTCGTTGTCCGGATCGATGTGGCCCTCGGCATGGGCCAGCTGTTCGTCGCTGAACACGCCCTCGCGCTTCTTACCCTGCGAGCGCGTCTCGGGCGACAGGAGGATCTTGCCGCGTAGCTGCCCCGCGAGCGCTTGGAGCGCTGCCCAGGAGGTATGGTCGACGAGGAGAGGCTCGCCGACCACCTCGCCCTCCGTGCCCCGGGTCCAGGCGTCCGGCTGGGCGGTGATGTTCATGTAGCGCGGTTCGATCATCTCGACCGAGTAGGACTCGATGTCCCATCCGCGCAGGTCGTCGCGGTAGGAGTCGAAGTGGACGTTGTCCAGGCCCCACGACTCGAGCCGCCGCTTGGCCCATTCGGCCGCCTCGTAGTAGGCCGGCGTTCCCGTGAGACGGGGGCCGTAGACGTCGCTCAGATAGCTCAGCGTGTCGAGCGCCTGCGAGCGTTGGTAAGCCTCCTCCTTGATCCGCGCCACGATTCCCGCATCGATGCTCTCCTGCGCCGGGCCGCTCATCGCCAGGAGGCAGACAAGCGCCACCATTCTCGTGCTCATGAATGCCTCCAGTAGGGACGATCTCCGGCCTCCGCGCCGTCGCGCCGCCGCGCCGCCGCGCCGCGCCACATTACCCTTGTCAGACTCGCGCTTCACCCCTAGCTACTTGCCCCGGAAAAACTCCGATCAGAGGTAACTGAAGTCGCGGCGATCACCCAGGAAGAGGATGGCGGCGGGGCGCGGGTCAGCCCAGCGGGGTTGGGGACGATTACGTCTCCATAAGTGCGACGGTATCCAGGTCGTAGGCGAACACGGCCCAGCTTTCCCAGATCCGAGCGCCTTGGATACCCCGTAGTCGTGAGCGCCCGGCGTGGTAGGAACGTTTCAGGTGGGAGATTCGTCCCTCGTTGCCGACCCGGTAGCGGGCCCGGCGACGCCAGGTGTGTCGGGATGCGCAGCGGGTGACACCGGCGATGAACACCTCGCAGCCCAGCTCGGCGAGGGTTTCGGTAGTGGCCTTGCGGGAAAAACCAGCGTCGAAGACAGCTTCGCGGGGCCGCAGACCCAGGGCGGTTACCTCGGCCACGTTGTGTGGCAACAGCGTGTCGTCGTGGGTCGAGCCGGCACGTAGCTTCGGAGGCATCAGCAAGCCTCGGGCACCGCGGCGCGTATGGGCGTTGAGCTCGGCGAACTGCACGATGTAGCCGAACTCGTTGGGCTTGCCCCGCTTGCCACGGCGGATGGGACGGGCGTCCGGATCCGCCAAGGACACCAGCCGGTCCTTGATCCGTTCGCCGCGGAAGCGTTGCTGTACCTGCTGGACAACCCGCTGCGCCCGTTCGATCTCCTCGTTCAGTCGTGCCAGCGCCCGCTGCCGTCCTTGCGCTGAACTACCAGCTGCTCGAGCACGCCGTCGCTGGGCCTCACGCACCAGCCGCTGTGCCTCCCGAAGGCTCGCCCGCACGTGGGTGGCAGCCTCCTTGGTGTATCGCTCGACGGCAGCTTGCCCCTCGCCCCGTCGTTGCCGGAGTCGCTGGCTCATCGTTCGGAGCCGCTTGCCGACCGCTCGGGAGCGATCCCGCACCGTCGCGCCGATACTCGGGATTACCTTGCGCACCGCTCGTGCGACGTACGCCAGGCGTCGCACGGCATCGGCGCATAGCCCCGCATCGGTGGGATAGCGGATGTCGGCTTGCACCACTGTGGAGTCCACCCGCATCGCCCGCGGCCGAAAGTGCCGCTCATGGCACGCCTTGCTGATCAGGGCTCGGATCATCTCCTGTACCAGCTCGGCGTCCAGCCGCCGGGTCAGCTTGCGCACCGTCGATTCATGCGGCACCCGCTCATCCAGGCGCAGCAGACAGAAGCGCCGCAAGTGCAGCGAGTCCGATACCTCCCGCATCAGCGTCTCGTAGCCCCAGCCGCTACGTTGCTTGATCAGCATCAGCCGCACGTACATGGCCATCGGGATCGTCGGCCGGCCCATGCCCCGGGCGCCATCATCCCAGGCCCTGTGAAACGGCTCCAGCAGCGCCGCATCCGAAAGCAGCGTATCGATGATCGCCAGATCCTTGGGCAGGATCTGCACCTCCGGTGGCAATAGCATCTCCCACAGCGTCGTGACCGGACGATCGGGCGTCAGCCGCAGCATATCGACCTCTCCTGGGCGGGCGAGGTTCCCCGGAAGTATATATGCTTGCGGGCATCGTCGCGAGGTATCCTTCCCCACACCATGCCTGCTTCTGCCTCCAAACAGCTCGAGCGCCTACAGCACCGCTACCACCAGCTCGCCCTCCAGATCCCCGAGATCGGCTTCATCCTCAAGGGCTCTGTGGCGCAGCGCTCCAGCCGCTGCGGCAAGTCCAACTGCCACTGCCACGCCGACCCCCCTCAGCTGCACGGGCCCTACTGGCACTGGAGCACCGCGGTCGCGGGCAAGACTGTCAACCGCCACCTCAGCCCCCAGCAGGCGGTACGGTTTCTTCAGGGAATCGACAACCGCAAGCGCCTCGAGGCCATCCTTGCCCAGATGCACGAGCTGTCCCAGCGAGCCATCGATTTGCTTGACGCTCACCCCGCCCTTGCCGCCGATACCCCTGCCCCCGCTACGCGGCGCCCGTCCCCGAAACCGTCATCCAAGCCGTGAGTTTTTCCGGGGCAAGTAGCTAGGGTTCCAGGCAGGGCTCAGGGAACAAGGAGGCTGCCCCATGTCTCGCACACATCTGCCGTCCGCGACGCCGCCCCGGCTCTCGAGATTGTCTGTGGCTGCGACGATCATCTCCATGCTCGTTCTTGTATTGGCTGTGCCAGCCGCGAGTACCGGCGAGCCACCTTCGGGTCAGGCGGCCTCGGCACTCTGGCGCGACGTTGCCGGCGCGCCGCTTCCGTTCCAGGAACACGGTGAGCTGCTCGCCTTCCTGCGCGAGGCCAAGATCGTCGCCAACGAGAAGATTCCGATCGGCATCACCGGGCCCCGGCGTCTGACGCTCGAGCTCGGGGGTGTGAACGTCAGCGCCGCCTTCCGCAACGTCGACGAGGCCCACTCGAGGATCCGCCTTCCCGACGGCAGCTATTTCCAGAAGCTGCGCGACTTCTGCGGCTACGAGGTCGCGGCCTACGAAATCTCCCGGATGCTCGACATGCACACCGTCCCGCCGGCCGTGCATCGCACCGTCGGGCGCGACGCCGGCACGGTGCAGATTTGGGTCGAGGACACGATGATGGAGGAGGAGCGCGTCGAGCAAGGGCTGCGATCACCCAACCCGCAACGATGGGGGCAGCAGGTCCAGGAGATGCTCATCTTCGACCAGCTGGTCGGCAACGTCGATCGAAACCCCGGTAACATGCTGATCGACGCGGATTGGACCGTGTGGCTCATCGACCACACTCGAGCCTTCCAGCAGGGCGACGAGCTCAAGAACGTCGCCCGCCTCCGCATGGTGCGGCGATCGTTCTGGGAGCAACTTCAGGCGCTCGATAAGGACACCGTCGCGGAGATGACGAAGGTCATACTCGAGTCGCGCCACATCAACGACATGTTCGAGCGGCGCGATCAGCTGGTGGCGCACCTGCAGGGGCTGATCGATCAGCGCGGCGAAGGAGCGGTGATCTACGAGTAGTGGGCGCGGCTTCCACTCAGTCCGACAAGTTCATGCTCCGAAGCAGAGCGCGAAACTCCGGATGATCGCGGAGCGGATCCATGTAGGGCTCGACGCCGATGAACGCCATCCCCCACGAGCGCTCTCGATAGGCTTGCTGTAGGAGCTCGATCGCGGCGTCGGTCTCACCGAGCCCAGCGTAGAGCGTGACAAAGCTATACGCCGAAACATAGTCGCCACGCCGCGCCCGCGTCGTCAGCTCCTCGAGGATGCCGCGTGTCGCCTCGTGGTCGTCGGAGGCAGCGTACGCGTGCCCGAGCGCCGCCATCCAGTGGGGGTTCCCGTTGGAGGTCGCGACGGCTTCGAGGAGCGCCCCGACTGCTTCCGGGTAGCCGCCCTCGAGCTCGTAGGCGATCCCCAGCCGCATGTGGGGACCCGATCGAGTCGCCCAGTCCCGCGGCAAGACCTTGATCGCGACATCGCGTTCGAGCTTGGTATCCCGCGCCCGATACACCTCACCCATGCCGCCCGCACCGAGCAGCTCGAGGATCTCGTAATGAGAGTGTCGTGCCGACCACGTTGACGGCTCCATGTCGCAAGAAGAGCCGGCAGGATTGTAAACGGGTGGTGGGACCGGCTTACAGGGGCGTTGATCTACGAATAGTGGACGCGGCAGATACGGCTTGGTCCCGTCCCCCGTGTGGCAAGCTAGTCGCGAGTTATTTCGAGAGCAAGAGCAGGACTGCTTGAAGGGCAAGGAGTCGCGGCGCGCTCCGAGGCCGTGGGTCGCGTGCTAACACCGCGGCGAGGATTGACACGCGCTCGGGGCCTCGACGAGGATGAATGCTCACGCATCGCGATCCTGTCCGGGAAGCTCGATGAAGCTGTACCGTGCCGTAATTGGGGTTTGCGGAACACTGACGGTTCTGGCGTTGGGCGGGCTTGGTGCGAGCACTGCAGCCGGCCAACAGGAGACGGACGGGAGGCTTGTCGCCGGGGTCGCCGAGGGCCCGGACGCCCTCGCCCTGCGGGTCTACGCGATCTTCGAGCAGCGCTGCCTGGAGTGCCACGGCTACGACGTCGAGCTGGCCGGTGGACTCGACCTGCGTACCGACGCGGGCTTGCAGCAGGGCGGGCAGAACGGCCGAGTCGTCGTACCCCACGAGCCTGAGGCGAGCCCTCTGTACCGGCAGGTGGCGCGCACGGCGCGGCCGTTCATGCCATTTACGCGTCAACAGCTACCGGCCGACGAGATCGAGACCATCCGCAGTTGGATCGCGGCGGGTGGATCGCTCACCGGCGTGGTGGCGACTCCCCTGGGCGGCGAACCGAGCCCTGAGGATCTGGCCCGCCTCGAAGAGCGTCCGATCACCGACGAGGAGCGCGCCTACTGGGCTTTCGTGAAGCCCGTGCGGCACCCGGTTCCCGACGTCGAGGACCCGGCGTGGAGCGCCAACCCGATCGATGCTTTCCTGCTCGCGGCCATGCAGGCGCAGGGAGTGACGCCGGCGCCACCAGCCGATCGGCACACGCTCGTGCGCCGCGCCTACCTCGATGTGCTCGGCCTGCCTCCATCACCCGAGCAGGTGGACGCCTTCGTGAGCGACGATGCAGCGGACGCCTGGGAGCGACTCGTCGATGAGCTGCTCGGGTCGCCGCACTACGGTGAGCGCTGGGCACGCCACTGGATGGACCTGGCGCGTTACGCCGATTCCGGCGGCTTCGAGTTCGACGTCGACCGCCCACAGATGTACCGCTATCGGGATTACCTGGTTGACTCTTTCAACGAGGACAAGCCGTACGACCGCTTCATCACCGAGCAGCTGGCCGGCGACGAGATCGCACCCGACTCCGACGCAGCGGTGATCGCGACCGGCTTCCTGCGCGTTGGGCCCGAGGCCGGAGCGGGCGAGCTCGACCGGCTCGACGAGCTCGACGACTTGATCACGACCACCTCGCTGACGTTCATGGGCGCCACGGTCGGCTGCGCGCGCTGCCACAACCACAAGTTCGACCCGATCGCGCAGAAGGACTACTACCGCATGCAGGCGGTCTTTTACCCGACGATCCGGGCTTCCCACCCGCTGGCGCCGGCCGATGAGGTGGCGGCCAGCCAGGCGGAGCGCGAGCGCATCGACAGGCTCATCGAGCCGCTGGTTGCCGCCAAGGGGGCGCTCGAGCAGCCCTTCCACAAGATCGTGATGGACCGGGAGATCGCCACCCTTCCGGCCTACCTGCAGGATGCCTGGAACACACCGGAGGAGGGACGCACCGAGGGGCAGCGCCTCAATGTGGTGCAGATCGAGGCCAGCCTCGCCGTCGACTCGCTGCGGGGCAGCATCAGCGAGGCCGACGTCGTGGAGCTGATGACGCCCAACGTCGTACTCGCCCACGATGCCGTTAAGGCCGAGATCGAGCGCCTCGAGCAGCACAAGCCGGAGGCGCTGCCGGCGGCGCGGATCATCGGCGAGGAAGGCCGCGAGCCGGAGCCCTCCTACTTCCTGCACCGCGGCAGCCCCGATGTGCCGGGCTCCGTCATGGCTCCCGGCGTGCTCGCGGTGGCCACATCCGGCGAATGGGACTTCGACGAGCCGCCCGCGGACGCCTCGTCGAGCTGGCGCAGGCGCGGTTTCGCCGCGTGGCTGGTTCACGAGGACAACCCACTGACCGCGCGGGTGATGGTGAACCGTCTGTGGCAGCACCACTTCGGCGAGGGCATCGTCAGAACGCCGAGTAACTTCGGGAAGATGGGCATCCCGCCGACCCATCCGGAGCTGCTCGACTGGCTGGCCGTGGAGTTCGTGCAGCGTGGCTGGAGCATGAAGGCGATGCACCGGCTGATGCTGACCTCGCGCGCCTACCGCATGGCGAGCACCGACGTGCCGGCCCACGTCGCGATCGATCCGGAGAACCGAATGCTCTGGCGCATGCCGCGCTTGCGTCTGGAAGCCGAGATCATCCGCGACGCGATTCTCGCCACTGCCGGTAGCCTCGATCGCACGCTCGGGGGCCCCGCGATCTTCCCCTATATCGATCCGGATCTGTTCGAGAAGAGCTCCGAGCGCGACTGGCCGGGGCTTGCCGACGACGATCCGCAGACCTGGCGGCGCAGCCTCTACGTCTTCTCCAAGCGCAGTATCCGCTACCCGATGTTCGAGACCTTCGATCAACCGAACCTGGTCAACTCGATCGACCGCCGTAACCGCACCACGATCGCCCCGCAGGCGCTGATACTCATGAACAACGGCATGGTGACCTTCCAGGCCGAGAGGTTCGCCGAGCGCGTGCGAGAGGATGTGGGGGATGATGTCGAGGCTCAGGTGCACCGCGCGATCCTGCTGGCGCTCGGGCGTCCGGCTGCCGCCGCAGAGCACGCCAACGCCGTCGAGTTCGTCGGCGAGAGCCCCGGTGGCCTCGTCGAGCTGTGCCACCTGCTGTTCAACCTCAACGAGTTCCTGTACCGACCATGAGCAAGCGACGCACGCGCCAGCACCATCACCACTACGGCTGTGGCCACCAGGACACGATGCTCTACTCACGCCGCAAGCTGCTCGGCCGTCTCGGTGGCGGCGTGGCCGGCCTCGCCTTTTTCGACATGTTGCAGAAGGACGGTTTGCTGGTGCCCGCCGTGCACGCCCAGCAGCTCGCCAACCCGCTGGTGCCCAAACCGCCGCCGTTGAAGCCGCGCGCCAAGTTCGTGATCTCGATCTTCTGTTACGGGGGCTGCAGTCACGTCGACACCTGGGATCCGAAGCCGGCGCTGCTCAAGTACCAGGGCGAGACCATGCAAGGAGTCGGCGAGGTCAAGACGGTGATGGGCAACCCCGGCGGGCTGATGCCGTCGCCGTGGGAGTTCCGCAAGCACGGCGAGTGCGGCATGGAGGTCTCGTCGCTGTTCCCGCACGTGGCCGAGCACGTAGACGACATCGCCCTGATCCGCTCGATGTACGGCATCAGCCCGGCGCACGGCCCGGCGCTGTTCCAGATGAACACCGGCAGCATCCTCGCCGGGCACCCGAGCGTCGGCAGCTGGGTGACCTACGGGCTGGGCAGCGAGAGCGCCGACCTGCCCGGCTTCATCGTCTTCACCGATTACCGCGGCGGCCCGATCAACGGCCCGCCCAACTGGGGCAGCGGCTACCTTCCGGCGGCATACCAGGGCACTCAGTTGCGCGACGGCTCGACGCCGATCGTCGATCTCAAGCCGGCCCAGGAGCGCACCCCCGAGGAGCAGGAGCGCTGGCTTCGCATGCTGCACGAGATGAACGAGCGGCACGCCGAGCAGAACCCGCTCGACACCGACCTGTCGGCTCGCACGTATTCCTACGAGCTCGCCTACCGCATGCAGGATCGTGCGCCGGAGGCGATCGACATTCGCTCGGAGTCGGAAGCTACCCGGCGCCTCTACGGCATCGGCGAGGAGCCCACCGACTACTTCGGGCGCCAGGCGCTCATGGCACGCCGCCTCGTGCAGCGGGGCGTGCGCTACGTGCAGATCTTCTCCGGTGGCGGCAACTTCCAGCCGAGCTGGGACGCCCACTTCGACCTGGTCGCCAACCACACGATGCACTGCGCCGAGACCGACAAGCCGATCGCCGGCCTGATCAAGGATCTCAAGAGCCACGGCATGTGGGACGATGCCCTGATCGTCTGGCACGGGGAGTTTGGCCGCCTGCCGATCTCGGAGCGCATGGATGGCCGCGATCACAACAACAAGGGCTTCAGCGTCTGGCTGGCGGGTGGCGGTATCAAGGGCGGCACCGTGGTCGGCGCCACCGACCAGTACGGCTACCAGGCCGTCGAGAACCGCAAGTCGGTGTACGAGCTGCACGCCACCATCCAGCACATCCTCGGGCTCGACTTCGAGAACCTGACCTACCGTTTCAACGGTCGCGACATGCGTCTGACCGACGTGCACGGCAAGGTCATCGAGGAGATTCTCGCCTAACAGGTCCTGGTGGAACCGGTCTGTGGGTCAGCGCGACAGTGCCGCTGCGCCGGCGTGCGCGCACTGGGCATCCTGTTCGCCGGTTACCCCGCTGACGCCGATCGCTCCCACGAGCTGACCGTCGTAGATCAGCGGCACACCGCCCTCGAGCGGCATGAAGCCGTCGATGGGCAGCAGCGCGACGCGCCCTGCGTCCACCTCCTGCTCGAGATCCTTGGTAGGGCCTTGGAAGTAGGCGGCGGTGCGTGCCTTGCGGATGGCGATGTCGGTGGCGACCAGCTTGGCGCCGTCCAGGCGCTGGAACAGCAGCAGATGCCCGCTGTCGTCGAGTACCGCGATCGACACCGCCCAGCCATGGGCACGGGCCTCGGCTTCGGCGGCCGCGGTCACCCGCTTGGCGGCCTCCAGGGTCAGGATCCGCTTGGTGGGCAACTCCTGTGCACCGGCCAAGCTGGCGGACGTTCCGAGCACTACCGCTGCTACGAGCAACTTTCGCATCATGCCGACGATTCTCCTGCGGGTTGGCGAGCCTGTGCCGGAGGCTACTACCATGGACGATCCGTCGGCAACGCGGGCCATCGGAGCTAGCTTCAACGCCCAAGAGAATCGGCAGGCCAAATGAGAAAAGTGCGCTGGGGAGTGCTCGGCGTCGCCAAGATCGCCACCGACAAGGTGATCCCGGCGATGCAGACTGGCGAGCTCACGCAGGTCACGGCCATCGCATCGCGTCAGCAAGAAAAGGCAGACGCGGCCGCGATGCACCTCGGGCTGGACAAGTCCTACGGCTCCTACGGGGCGTTGCTCGAGGACTCCGAGATCGACGCCGTCTACAACCCGCTCCCGAACCACCTGCATCGGCAGTGGACGATCGCCGCTGCCGAGCACGGCAAGCACGTCCTGTGCGAGAAGCCGATCGGGTTGTCCTCGGCACAGGCCGAGGAGCTGATTGCGGCGCGCGACCGCACCGGGGTCAAGATCCAGGAGGCGTTCATGGTGCGGACCCATCCGCAGTGGCTCCGGGCCATGGAGATCTGCCGTTCGGGTCGCCTCGGGCCGGTGCGCTCCTACATGGGCTACTTCAGCTACTACAACGACGACCCCACCAACATCCGCAACATCGCCGAAGCCGGTGGCGGCGGCCTGATGGACATCGGGTGCTACTTGCTGACCACCTCGCGGATGATTTTCGGCGAGGAGCCGCGCCGGGTGATCGGGCTGATCGAGCGCGACACCGAATCCGGGGTCGATATCGTGACGTCGATGATCCTCGACTTCCCGTCTGGCCAGGCGATCGGCACCTGCGGTACCCGAATGACGCCGTATCAGCGCGTCCAGGTGTTCGGAGCCGAGGGGCGGCTCGAGATCGAGATCCCCTTCAACGCGCCCAACGACCGGCCGTGTCGTCTGTGGCTCGACCGCGATGGCGAGCTGTCCGGCGTAGGGATCGAGACCATCGAGATCGACACGTGCGATCAGTACCGGATCCAGGGAGACGTGTTCTCCCGAGCGATTCTGGACGACACCGAGGTCGCGTACCCGCTGGAAAGATCGCTGCGAAACATGCGCCTGATCGAGGCAGTCTTTCGATCCGCCGAGTCCGGCCGGTGGGAGAAGCCCTGATCGGCCCGGCCCCTGCGAGGCCCCTGGAAGGCCGGTTCGGTAGCTGCTAGCGTTCGTGCGAATGCATCCCCGGACGAGAAGCTCTGATGCTCGATCGTCGGCCCGCTCTGCTCGTGGCCCTGGTGTGCGGCCTTCCCGCGGCGGGCGCCGTGGGAGCCTCCTTCTACGCCGAGCCCATTGCTGCCGCGGCCGATGATCCCAACCGTTGGCCCTAGCGCCTCTACCTGGCCTCCGAGGATGGTGACGTGTACGTCGTGCGCGCCGGGCGGCAGTTCGAGCTGCTCGCCGCCAACACCGTCGGCGAACCCATCTTCGCTACGCCTGCGCTAGCGGACCGCATTTTGGTGCTCCGGTCCAGGAGCTGGCTTTACGCCTTTGGCGAGTGACAGGGGAGTGAACGTGGCGCTGCCGATCGCTCCGTGTGTCCCTTCTACGGGCGTGCGGGCTTGTTGGCTCGTACGCTGGCTCGTCGCTGCGCGGCGGAACGGTACTTCTTCACCGGCATCAGCCGTCCTCCAGGTCGAAAGCTTCCTTCAGTCTGGCTGCATCGGCTCGATCCTGATGGCGCACCGTGTTGCTCTTCGTTGTTGTTCACCTATCATAAGCGGGTTATGTTCTTAGCATGGATATGGCTACGCGAAACTGGCTTGCCGAGATCGGTCGCCGCGGCGGCAAGAAGAGCCGGCGGGCTCTGGCACCGGAGACCGCGCGGTCGATGGTCAAGGTGCGCGAGGCGGGTCGGGCCTACCGGCGTTTTCACACCGAGTGCTTCTGGTCGTTCGATCCCGACTACCGCATCGGACTGGCGGACATCGCCTGGGTCGCGGATCAACTGAGGAAGCAAGGCGGTCGCGAAGCCTGGCTGCTCGGATTGAGACTATGCCGCTAACCGACTTCCAGCACGCCTTGGCCGTGTGCCTGGCCGAGAACCGGACGTTCGATTCCTACCTCGCGGGAGGCGCCGCGATCCTGATCGAGCCCAACACCACGAGGTACAGCAACGACCTGGACTACTTCCACGACTCCGAACAGAGGGTTGCCGAAGCGTTCGCCGCAGATCGCGAGCTGTTGGAAGCGCGCGGCTACACCCTGCGGATGGACCTGAATCAGCCGGGGTATATCCGTGCCATCGTACGGCTGGATGAACGCGGCACCAAGGTGGAATGGGCGCACGACTCGAGCTGGCGCTTCATGCCTACGGTGCGCCACGAGCGGTTCGGATTCCTGTTGCATCCGGCCGATCTGGCGGTCAACAAGGTGCTCGAATTGGCGGGGCGCGACGAGCCTCGTGACCTGTTGGACTCGCTGTACCAGCATCGCGAGGTGCTGTGCCTGGGGGCGTTGTGCTGGGCCGCGTGCGGCAAGGATCCCGGGTTCACGCCCCTGTCGCTGTTGGAGTTGCTGCGGCGGCGCGGACGCGTGAGGTCGGAGGATCTGGCCAGACTCGACCTGGTGGCCCCGGTCGATCTGCAGCAGCTCAAGAGCGAGTGGCTCGATGCGCTGGAGTCGGTGGGGCCCTTCGTATCATCGCGCCCCGCGGAGCAGATCGGTTGTCTGTACTACAGTGCTTCGCGCCGCGCTTTCGTGGATCCCCGGCAGGCAGCGGACGCGCTGCCGCACTTCGGCCGGCCCGGTGGCGTGGTGCCGCGCATCGGCGAGAAGGGATAGAGCACCAGCGACGCCAGCCCGTCGAATGATATGAAGGGGCGTTGGTCAAGGGTGCTACGAGTTGGTCATCGCTAGTTGCGGCCGAGGTGCCACTGCTACCATTGCGGCAGCGACATTCCCGGGGCAGAAGCGGAGATTCGATGTTCCGAACCGACACCGACCGTGGGGCGTTGCGAGAGCAGATCCGGTTGCTGCGCCAGGCCGGGCCGGAGCGGCGCATCGCCGCGGCGTGTTCGCTCACCCAGCAGACGCGTACGCTGTCGTGGCGTAGCCTTGCTGGCCGAATGCCAGGGGCCTCCGACGCCGTGCGGCGCGCCACCTGGGCAGCGCTTCTGTACGGGGACGGTGTCGTCAAGAACCTCGGCGTTGGCACCGGCGTGGTGTGATCGGAGCCACCGATCTGATCGAAGCGCTCGCGCCCGTGCTGGCGCTGCTGGATGAGCTCGGCATCGAATACGCCATCGGAGGCTCTGTAGCCAGCTCCGCGTACGGTCTGCCGCGCGCCACGATGGACATCGACCTGGTAGCGCAGGTCGAGCCGCTCCACGCTGCCCGCTTCGAGTCAGCACTCGGCGACGATTACTACGTTTCGACGGAGATGATCCGCCAGGCGATTCGCGCCCGCTCGGCGTTCAATCTGATCCACCGGCCGACGATGATGAAGATCGACATCTTCATCGCCCTCGATCGGGACTACGATCGCGCCGTTCACGGCCGCCGCCGCAGGATCAGCCTGGCCACGGCGCCCAAACCGCTCGAGGCCTGGGTCATCTCTCCCGAAGACGTCGTCCTCAGCAAGCTCGAATGGTCGCGCCTGGGCGAGGTGGTGTCGGAGGTCCAGTGGCGCGATGTCGTCGGCGTGATTCGCGTCCAGCAAGGCTCGCTCGACGAAGCCTACCTACGCCGCTGGGCCGTGGTCTTGCGGGTCGATGATCTGCTGCAACGGGCTCTGAGCGAGGCGGTCGAAGGAGACCGTTAGCAGACCCGGTTCGGCCATGTAGCTCAGTTCCGTTGTTCGGGTGCCCAGTCTTGTAGCCCGTGCAACGCTCGAACGTCCCGAATAACGTCCGCAAATGTGCGCTCGGGCACGAATTTCAGATCGTTCCAGCGGGGCGACGCCGACCTCAATCGAGAATTCTTCATCGGGCAGAGATCTCCTCCTGTGTGAACCTCGGCGTTATGTGTTGGGGGCAGTTGGCGTCCCAGGCCTCTACGTGAAACACGAGGGCGCGCTCGATGGTTGATCGATACGCGGGGTCGGCCAGGCGATCGAGGAGTGAGGGCGAGTCCTCGACGAATTCCGCCCGTCCCCATATCTTGATTCGGCGCCGATTCGGGTAGTCCATCAGGAAGATGAAGGCGCGATCGTTGTCGTCCAGGTTCCCCACCGAGATGTACTGGCGGTTGCCAGAGAAATCGGCGAACGCCAAGGTCTTATTGTCGAGCACCTTGAGGAACCCCTTCGGGCCCCCGCGATGCTGGATGTAGGGCTGGCCCTCGGCGCTGGCGGTTCCGAGGTACAGAGAATCGCGCTGGCCGATGAACGCCGCGAGCTCGGGCGTGATCTGGTCGCTCCAGCCACCTCTCTTCTCCATGAGCGCGTACCCGCCTCTGGATCCGCGTTGTTCTTGCGCTGCCTTGACCGACGACGTGAACGCGCTGACAGAGGTGGACCCCATCCTTTGGACAGGTTTGCGTCGCAGCTAAGGTGGAATCCGGGTTCATGATTCAGGCTGCCTTGGGCTTGCGAGACACGGGGCGAAGCCCCGGGCTCCTGTCTTCAGCCCCGTCGTCAATGTACGCCTCCTCGGGCGTCCGGTCCTGGAGCGACGAGTGCGGTCGGCACTCGTTGTAGAAGTCCATCCACCAGCCGATCCCGGCCCGAGCCTCGGAGCCAGTCGCGTACTCTGACAGATAGACCTGCTCGTACTTGAGCGATCGCCACAGTCGCTCGATGAAGACGTTGTCCATCCAGCGGCCCTTGCCGTCCATCGAGATCCGAATGCCGGCCTCCTTGAGCGCGTCGGTGAAGTCGACGCTGGTGAATTGGCTACCCTGATCCGTGTTGAAGATCTCGGGAGGACCGTAGCGCTCGAGCGCCTCTTGCAAGGCCTCGACGCAGAAGCTCGTATCGAGCGTGTTGGACAGACGCCAGGACAGCACCTTGCGGCTCGCCCAGTCCATCACCGCAACCAGGTACAGAAAGCCCCGCTGCAGCGGGATGTAGGTCACATCCGCGCACCAAACGTGGTTGGGTCGCGTGATCTCCAGATCACGCAGCAGGTAGGGGTAGATCCGGTGCTCCGGGTGCGGCTGAGACGTCCTGGGCCGCTGCAAGATCGCCTGCAACCCGAGCAGCCGCATCAGGCGGCGCACCCGCTTGCGAGAGACCGTGTAGCCCTGACGGCGCAGCCATCGTCGCATCTGACGTGAGCCGTAAAACGGCGTCTGAAGAAACTGCTCGTCGATCAGCCGCATCAGGCGCAGGTTCAGCGGACTCTCGCCGTGGCCCTCGTAATAGAACGAAGACCTCGCGATCGACACCAGGCGGCACTGCCGCGTGATGCTCAGGGGGCCGTGCTCCGGATCGACCATCGCCACCCTCCGGCCGTGGCTCAACGACCGAAGGCCTTGGACAAGAAATCCCGCTCGATGACGAGCTCCCCGATCTTCGCCCGCAGCTCCTTGATCTCGGCCTCCCGAGAGACCTCGTTGCGCTCCTGTTTCCCCGAGAAGCCAGCCAGCACCTTCTGCCGAGCCTTCTTCTTCCAGTTGGCGATCAGATTCGGATGCACATCGTAGCGGGCTGCCAGCTCCGCCATCGTCGCTTCCTCGCGAAGCGCCTCCAAAGCGACCTTCGCCTTCAGCTCAGCAGGATAACTCCGTCTCTTCCGTGGCATTCCAGACTCCTTCTTCTTGGTCTGGATCCCACCTTAGCAACCTGTCCGAATTTCGGGGTCCACCTCTCTCCCTTACTCTTCTTGTATAGGCGTGCCTCCGGGTCGGTCCTGGAGGCGTGAGTATCGTTCGTGCGCCGTTGCCGGCGAAAATCGACGCTCGGGTTGCTGCCGCCCTCATCGGAGTCGCTCTGATCCTTCGGCTTGAAGCTCTTGTGCGAGGCCCACGCCTCGATCAGCGTGCCGTCCACCGTGAAGTGTTCATCCGACAGCAGGCTGCGGCGCCGCGCCTCCGCCAGCACTTCCTGGAAGAACACCTTGGCGACCTCGCCTCCCAACACTCGATCTCGGTTCTTCGTGAACACCGTCGCATCCCACACGAGATCGTCCATGTTCAGGCCCACAAACCACCGGAACAGCAGGTTGTAGTCGAGCTGCTCCATCAGCATGCGCTCGGAGCGAATCGTGTACAGCACCTGCAGCAGCAGCGCCCGCAGCAGTTTCTCCGGCGGGATCGACGGTTGCCCCGTGTGCGAGTACAGCTTCTCGAACAGCGGCGACATCCGCCCCAGCACATCGTTGACGATCCTCAGCAGCGGCCGCAGCGGATGCTCCTTCGGTACTCGCTGCTCTGGAGATACGTAACTAAAAACCGCCACCTGTCCCGCGTCCTCACCACGCATCTGCTCACCTCGTTGATGCTTCGGTTCTTGCCGCGGGCTGCGTGGTTCAAAATCTACTCGAAAAAGGGGAGTTTTTCAGCAGCCTGCTAATGCTTCAAACGTCGGAGAGTCTGTGGGGCGAATGGAGCGGGTGACTTTGTTAGAAAGAGGGCCCGGCGATCGCGGGTTTCCTGGCCGCATTTGGGGCAGAAGCTCTCCGGCGCGGGAGTGTCGCAGTTGGGGCAGCGGCGCGATCCGAGCTCGGACATGGGGATCATCCTACCGGACAGGCCGCTTGCGGCGATGTTGCTGCCTCGAGCGGCGATGCGGCGACCAAGGGGTTCGACACGGCGTGGCCCCGACCCCGTGTGGCAAGCTAGTCGCGAGCTACCTCGAGAGCAAGGACTTCGTCCATGGCACCGCGAAAACCGTCAGACCCGAGTGGAACCGATCGGATCGTTGCCGAGGGTCGTCGTGCCCGGGCCGAGTGGGACAGCAGCTATCGGGGCCGGGCGTTGAAGTTGCTGCCCTGGGTTTGCGGCAGCTGCGGGCGCGATTTCGATGGCAAGAACCTCAGCGAGCTGACCGTCCACCACAAGGACCACGATCACACCAACAACCCGCCCGACGGTAGTAACTGGGAGCTGCTCTGCTACTGGTGCCACGACAACGAGCACTCCCGGCGTGCGGTTGCGGAATCCTCTGGCACGGCGCGGGGTTCCGGTGAGCGTCCTTCGGTCACCCAAAAGCCCTTCGCCGATCTGGACAAGCTATTGAAGGGCCAGGAGTAACCGCACCGCGCAGGCAAAGATCCGCCACGACAGACCACCAGGACGCGGTGGCCGATTTCGCAGGGCGATGACACGAGGCTTCCATGGATCACGCACGCGGGAGAGTCAACCTCTTGGAGCCGGTGACTGGACCGCTCAGCCGCGAGCGGGTCGACGAAATCCTGCTTGGCGACGGGGTACGCATCGAACGCGTCGTCTCGCGCGGCACCAGCTCGCCGGAGGGGTTCTGGTACGACCAGCAGGAGAACGAGTGGGTGGCGGTGCTGGCCGGCAGCGCAGGCCTGCGCTTCGAAGGCATCGCGGACTTGGTGGTGCTCATTACGGGGGATCACATCGAGATCCCGGCCCATACGCGCCATCGGGTAGAGTGGACGTCACGCGACCAGGACACGATCTGGTTGGCAGTGTTCTACTGAGGGGCAGCCCACCGACCCAGTGGCCAGGTACGGGAGAATGCGAATGCACAAGAGCTTTGCCCTCCGGGCCAGCGCGGTTGGCATCCTGGTGCTGGCCTTCGGCACCTCTCCGAGCGGCGCAGCGTCGGCTTCGCAGCCGCTCGGATCGCAGGAGTTCATGGGCCGAGCGGCGGCGGAGTGGATCGCACAACTGCGCGATTCCGAGGATGATGGGGCGCGCGTCGCGGCCGTCGCCGCGCTGGCCAGCATCGGCCCGGAACCCAACGGCGTCGTGGAGGCGCTGATCGCCGCCTTGGCGGACGCGAGCGCGCTGGTGCGCGCGGGTGCGAGCCGTTCGCTCGGAGGCTTCGGCGCGGAAGTCGCGCCGGCGCTGATCGAGGCGCTCGAGCACGATTCGGATGCCGGTGTGCGCGCCGGGGTAGCGCCGATCCTCGGCAGCTACGTCGCGGATGGCGCCGACGTCATGCCGGCCGTCTCGGAGGCGTTGCGCAACGACGATGACGCCGGCGTGCGAATCGCCGCGGCCCGAGGCTTGAGCGTTGCGGGAGCCGCAGCTGCAGACGCCGTCCCCGTCCTTATCGAGGCCCTCGAGGACGCGGTTCCCGAAGTTCGCCAGTGGGCCGCCATCGCGCTTGGCCGCATCGGCCCTGCGGCTCGTGAAGCCGTGCCGGCGCTGCAGGAGGCCGTAGCGGACGAGAACCGGATGGCCGCCAACGCCGCGCGCAGCGCCCTGCGCCAGATCCAGCGCTAGGCGCCGGGCCCGTTCAGGTGAAAATTCACCTGCCCCCAGCCTCGGGGACACTCGATCGGGTCGGTGCTGGCTTTGTCGACCACGAAGTCTCTGACGCTCGATACCCAGCTCACAGGCCCACTCCGTAAACGCTTTCCGATCCAACGGGGGACAGCATACCCACACAGTTGATTCTGCTCGCTAACTACTGACGTGGCTTGTGCCCGTGTGACGACCACGCGACTCGAAACCCGACGAAGCCGAAGCGGCTGTCCGGGTCGATGTTGAAGCGATACGAACCTCGCAGGGTCCCTGGAGCGTCGAGGTAGGAGCCGCCTCGCAACGAGCGTTCTTTGCCCTCTTCGGGGCCGGCCGGATCTTCCTGAGCCGCATCCTCATAGGGAGCGTACCAATCCAGGCACCACTGCCGGACGCTTCCCGCCAAGTCGTGGATTCCTTCGGGCGTAGCGCCGCTCCCATGCATGCCAACCCGCGTCGTATCTTCGAGCGCGCTTTCCCGATAGTTGGCGTGCTCCGGAGTGGGTTGGTCGCCTCCCCAAGGGTACTCGCGGCCCTCGATGCCCCGCGCGGCGAACTCCCACTGGGCCTCCGTCGGCAAGTGCGCGCCGCCTTCCTCGGCCCCGACGCGCTCGGTGAGCCAGCTACAGAACGCCTGCGCATCGCCCCACGAGACGAAGGTCACCGGATGGTTCGCCTTGCCCGCAGGCACCTCGCAGGCGGGCCAGTGCTGCGGTACGGCGCTGCCTGTTTCGCGCACGAAAGCCGCATACTGCGCATTCGTGACCGGGTAGCGCGAGAGTCGAAACGAGGGAAGACGCACGTCGTGGACCGGCCGGGCGTCGTCACGACCACGGCTCGATCCCATCTGGAACGCGGCGCTTTCGAGTCGTACCCAAGCCGGACCACCCAGGTCGACCAAGTCGAACCACTGCTTTTCCGCCATTGCATCCTCCGTGGTGCTTCGCAATCAGCCCATGCCGACGGCCGTGCCGATCTCCTCACCGGCCGAAACCCCGGGCACCCTCTCACCGCCACCCTAGATCCACAAGAGAGAGGCGCCTGGAGATTGGGTTGGTACGACTCCTGATCAGCCGGACCGGCGCGCCTCGCTGCCCAACGTCGAGGCGACCATGTCGAGTTGGATGTCGAGGCCCTTCTTAACGCCGCCCCCGACGACCATCATCAGGCGGAAGATGGGCGTGTGCCAGGTGCCCGTCTCGATGTCCGTGACGCCCGACAAGGTCACACGGCAGCCTTGGCCGGCGGACTCCAGCGCGTACTCCCAGCGGCCGGCTCGGTGCGTCACGGCTCGACGGGGCGGGGGAGAGCCTCGGACGACCGTCTAGCTGTTTCCGTGCTCCCGCAACAGAGCGAGTATGGCTTCGTGCCCCCTTTTCTCGGCCCACGCCCGCGGCCTCGCCCACGGCTCGGCGTCTGCCTCCACCGGGTCGGCACTCCGTTCGAGCAGCAACCGCACGAGCTCCGTACGGCCCCACCTACAGGCCCAGCCGAGCGGCGTGCTCTTGAGAGAAGGTCGTCGCGCACGTCCATTCTCGCGCCCGCCTCCAGGAGCATGGTTGCGAACTCGACCCGTTCCTGCGCCGTCACGTGCTCGCGAGAGGCGGCCACGTCGTGCACGATCGTCAGGCCGAATGCGGCACGACCCACCACGTTGGCATCGCACCGTTCCAGCACCGAACGGAAGCACCTGGCGTAGGTGCCGCGGTCGAAGTCCGGCGCCGCCCAGAACGAGGGCATGTGGTTCCAAATGCGCAGGGGTTGCTCCAGAATGCGATACCAGCGTGGATCGTCGCGTGGCCAGTCCACGCGCTCCAGCGCCATGCGCACGATTTCGGGATCGCCGCCGCAGGCCGCGCCCCACAGCAGCTCCTCTACCATCTCCGGTTCGGCGGGCATCGAGTCGGGCAGCCGGCCGGCGTCTGCGTCGGCGAGCATCTTCCTGGCCAGCTCCGTCTGGCGGTAATGTCCCAGCGTCGCCGCATCGGCCCTGCCGCCGTGCTGCTGCAGCAGCGACACCATCGCCGCGTCGCGCTGGCCGTACGCCTGGAACACCGGCGAGCCGCCCGCGTATACGTGCGCGTTCGGATCCGCCCCTCGATCCAGGAGCATCTCGGCCAGCGCATGTTTGCCTTCGACGGCGCAATGCCACAGCGGCCCTGCCGAGTAGTACTCGACCTCCTGTAACCCGTCGACCCGAAGCGGTTCGTCCGGGTCGAACCCAAGGTCGAGCAGCAGCGCCACCATCTCGGGCCGGTTGTGCCTCACCGCCAACGTCAGCAGCCCGTTCGGTGAATCGAATACATCCACGAGCACCGGGTTCCCCAGCGCTCCTTCCGCGTGCCGCGCCCGCAGCCAGTCGGCCTCACCCAAGGCAACCGCCGAAGCTGCGCTCAGCTCCGCGCCACGCCCCCGCAGCATCCTCGCCACGTTCGCGAATCTGCTCTGACCGCCGGACCCGAGCCGTCTTGCTGTCGCCGCCAGATCCAGGGCGGTTTGGCCGTGCTTGCCGCGCCGCGCAACCTGGGCGTCACCCTCCAGCAGCCATCGCACCAGCCCCTCGTTCAGCATTGCGGCGGCCACGTGCAACGGCGTCCATCCGTCACAGTGGCGAGCGTCGATCAGCGCCGCGTCGTGCTCGAGGACGGCGAGCGCCCGTGCATCATCGCCACGCCTGATTGCTTCGAACAGCTCGTCGGCAGCCTGTGTCGGAGTTGCCTCGGGCCCGGCTCCCGTGTGGAAGCTCCCGCGGCGGCCCTCCTCTTCTTCGAGAATGATGGCGACGAGCTCGTCGTAGCCACGTTCCGTGGAGATCGTCAGCGCGCTGGTGGCATCGCGGTGGGGGTAGATCCCCTTGCGGGCGTCCGCTCCGTACTGCATCAGCAGGCGCACCATTTCCGGCGACCGGCCGAGCACAGCGTAGTGCAGCGCGGAGTGCTCGTCGTTGTCGGCCAGCTCCATGTGCACCAGCTCGGGCCGGGCCTCGAGCATGGCATGCGCCTGGACCGTGTCGCCCGCACGGGCTATTTCCGCCAGCCGTGCCACGGTTACGCCGTCAGCGAACGCCTTGAGCTTGCCCCAGCCCTCGAACCCGTAGGAGCGTGCGAGCACGAGCTGGGCATCGTGCAGCGCGAAGACCTCTGGGTGCGGATCGCGGTAGTGCGCGGCTACCTCGGCCACGGCGTTGGCATCGCCAGCGACAAACGCCGTGCGCAGCTCCTTTGCCTGGCGCCGGAGTTGATCGAGGTCCGGCCGTTCGCGAAGCGTGCGGGTGGGTGGCGTGGGCACAATGAACTCCCTTCCTGGCCGGCGCGAGACGCGTCAGCCGTGTGCCCGGTGGTCCGCGCGCACGGGCGGAATGGAGTTCCTCGAAGCAATGTTGACCAGCAACTGCCTCAGGTGGACGCACTGACGACCTGCTCGACGGCGGGAACACCGTCGAGAGACGCGTTGTCTGACAAAGCGTACGCAACCACGTACGTTTAGGGCATGAAGAGCGTCAACGCCACGTCGGCGATAATGAGCGCGCTCGACCAAATCCGGACTCCGGAGGTAGATGGCCGTCCACTACAATAGGAGGCGAGGCTTGGCGTACGGGCGCGGGCGCTCGGCCGATTACGAAGAACAACGCGCCCACGAGACGACTGATGACGGAACTACTCGCGAAAGCGTTCGACGAAGCTTCAAAGCTGTCCGAGGAACTGCAGGACCAGCTCGCTGCCAGACTGCTACGCGAGCTCGCAGATGATGCCAAGTGGGATAAGAGCCTCGCGGATTCGACAGAAGCGCTCGAGAAGTTCGCCGACGAAGCCCTGAGAGACCATCACGAAGGGAGGACCGCGGAGCTCGGAATCGACGAGCTTTGAGGTCCCACCTCACGAACGGGTTCCGTAAGGTCTTCGCTGAACTACCGGCTCACGTTCGCGGCCGTGCCCGCGCGAGTTATCGGCTTTGGGCGGCAAATCCTCCACCTGTGAGTCGGGTGATCTCGCCGGAGATCACGTCGACCACGTCGATCTGCCATCCGCCGTCCGCGGGGGCCATGTAGGCGATCCGGCGACTGTCTGGAAACCAGCGGGGGATCGTCCCCTCCGCGAGGATCCGGTCGTTGGATCCATCGGCGTTCATGACGTGCAGCCAATAACGGTCGGTCTCCGCATCGTGGAGCTTGAAGGCGATGCGTGAACCGTCGGCCGACCAGCTCGGGTCGGTGCCCGTTGCCAGCCGCCGCGGCACGCCCCCGGACAGGTCGACAACATAGACCCCGGCGTTACTCATGGTCTCGATGAAGGACTCGTACAGCACGAGACGGCCATCGGGCGAGAACGACATGTCCGAGTTGAACGAGCCAGGCCTGAACTCGGCGAGCAGCCGGCGGTTCGTGCCGTCCTCGCTCTGGACCCAGATGAACGACGGCTCCGAGTCCTCCAGCGGACCGGTGAGGACCATCGACCGATCCCGCGACCAGCTCCAATGGATCTGACGCGGGTCCTGCATGGGCCGCAGGTTGCCGCCGTCCGGATCCATCACATAGGACACTGGATGACTACCTGCCTCGTATCGGGCGAACACGATGGTCCGGCCACCGTCCCACCACTCGGCACCCATGTCCATCGCCGCAGTGTCGGTGAGGCGGGTTACCGCCGTCCCGTCGGCGTTCATGACGTAGATGTCCCCGTTACCGGTGCGGTCGGAATCAAAGACGATCCGCGTGCCATCGGGCGATACGGACGGATGGGCGTTCGACGCTTGAGCCCGCAGGATCCCGGGCCAGACCGCTGCAAGCGTCACGGCGACGGCGGTGAGTACGGTCCAGCGGTCGGAGGGTCGCAGCGCGCTCGCCATGTTCGTAGCCACAGGGCCTCGCCTCCTTGTATTCGACGGAGTATCTCCGTCGGGAGGCCCGTTCTTAAGAATGACACCAACGGAGGCCGGTGATCCTACCGGGGATCCGTCCCGAGTCCTGTGGAAATTAGAAAGGCGTAACCTCCGAGTAGCAAAACTCAGAGCCGCCACGAGCGGCAGGAGGTTACGCCGTGAAGCAGGTTAGCACGCACGACAACGAGGTCGTGGAGTTTCGACGGGACGTACAGATGTTGCTGCGGACGAGGATCCGTGAGGCGATCCAGATCACGCTCCAGGAGGAGCTCACGGAGGCTCTGGGGAGCGCGCGATACGAGCGCAACGGTGGGCGCGCCGAGGCTACCGCAACGGCACCCAGAGCCGGCGGGTGACGACGGCGCAGGGACTCCAGGAGTTGGACGTGCCGCGCGGTCGCGTCGTGGACGAAGACGGCGGCACCCGGGAGTTCCGGAGCGCGATCCTGCCACGGTACGCGCGGCGAGCACGACAGGTGGACGAGGCGATCCTGGGAGCGTACCTGGCGGGCGCCAACACGCGGCGGATCCGCAAGGCGTTGTCTCCGTTGCTCGGGAGAGCGCACCTGTCCAAGAGCACGATCTCGCGGGTGGTGGGGCGGCTCAAGACGTACTTCGCGAGCTGGAGCGAGCGAGAGCTGTCCGGTGAGCGGTATCCGATTCTGTATCTGGACGGGTTTCACCTGAAGGTCAGGTTGGCGCGGCGCGTGGTCTCGGTGCCGGTGTTGGCGGTGCTCGGAGTCAAAGCCGACGGCCAGAAGGTGTTGGTGGCGTTGCGGTTGGCGGCCTCGGAAGCGGAAGTTCACTGGCGAGGGTTGATCGACTCGCTCGTGCACCGGGGGCTGCGATCGCCTCAGCTGCTGATCGCCGACGGTCACAAGGGGCTGGCGAAGGCGACCGAGGCATGGCCGCGGTCGCAGGTGCAGCGATGCATCCAGCACAAGTGGAGCAACCTTCGCGATCACTGCCCCGTGCATGCGCGCGATGAAATGAGGCGCGATTGGCATGCCATCGTCCGCGCCGACAACGGCAACGAGGCTCGGGCCGCGTACAGCGCCTTCGTGCGCAAATGGTCCAGGCTCGTGCCGGCCGTTGCCCGAAGCCTGGAGGAAGCGGGCCTGAGCCTGCTGACGTTCTACGAGTTCCCCAGGCCGATGTGGAAGACGTTGCGAACGACCAACCCGCTCGAGAACCTGAACCGGGAGTTCCGGCGCCGTACCAAGACCCAGGGTTCGTTCTGCACCGAGGCAGCTGGCGTGACGTTGCTGTGGGGCCTGGTCGCCTTCGGCCAGATCCGCATGCGCCGCGTCGACGGCTATCGTCACCTTGCCCAGATCACTCGCGGCCCGGACGAGCAGGCCGCCTAACCGATACGATCAGCCGTTGCCCAGGAGGCTGCGCTCATCCAATTTCCACGACATTCGGGGCACATCCGGTGATCCGCTTCGACGGTGGCCTGCATATCCCTTTGCGTTTAACGCGCCGCGTTATATGGTCCCGAATCAACGACCAGTGGCGCATCTGCTTCGTCTGGGATGTGCCCCGAATGATGTGGAAATTGGATGAGCGTTTCCTCCGCGACCACGGTTGATCCTATCTGCTAGGCGGCCTGCTGGTTCGGGCCGCGGGTGATCTCAGCCAAGAACCGGTAGCCATCGATGCGGCGCATGCGGATCTGGCCGAAGGCGACCAGGCCCCACAGCAACGTCACCCCGGCAGCCTCGGTCGAGAATGAGCCCTGTGTCTTGGTGCGGCGACGGAACTCGCGGTTCAGGTTCTCGAGCGGGTTGGTGGTGCGCAACGTCTTCCACATCGGCCTGGGGAACTCATAGAAGGTCAGCAGGCTCAAGCCCGCCTCCTGCAGGCTCTTGACCACGGCTGGCACGAGCCTGGACCACTTGCGTACGAAGGCGGCGTAGGCGGCTCTGGCCAGGTTGCCGTCATCGGCCCGGACGATCGCGTCCCAGTCGCGCTTCATCTCGGTACGTGCATGAACCGGGCAGTGGTCACGCAGGTTGTTCCACTTATGCTGGGTGCACCGCTGCACCGGCACGTTCGGCCAGACTTGAATCGCTTTGGCCAGCCCCTTGTGCCCGTCGGAGATCAACAACTCCGGTGCCTGCAGTCCACGCTCCACCAGCGACTCGATCAACCCTTGCCAGTGGACGGCCGCCTCCGAGACCGCTAACCGCAACGCCACCAACACCTTCTGGCCGTCCGGCCTGACACCGAGCACCGCCAATACCGGCACCGACACGACCCTCCTGGCTAGCCTGACCTTCAGATGAAACCCGTCCAAGTACAGAATCGAGTACCGCTCGCCGGACAGATCTCGCTCGCGCCAGCGCTCGAAGCTCGCCTTCAGGCGCCCCACCACTCTGGAGACCGTGCTCTTGGACAGGTGCTCCTTGCCCAGCAGCGGAGAGAGCGCCTTGCGGATCCGCCGGGTGTTGGCGCCCGCCAGATAGGCCCCCAGAATCGCCTCGTCCACCTGCCGGGCTCGCCGCGCGTACCGGGGCAGGATCGCGCTGCGGAACTCACGCGCGTCCCCGTCCTGGTCCACGATCCGTCCGCGCGGGATCTCCAGCTCCTGTAGCCCCTGCGCCGTCGTCACCCGTCGTCGCTGGCTGCCATTGCGGTAGCCTCGACGCTGCCCGTTGCGCTCGTATCGGTCGCAGCCCAGCGCCTCGCTGAGCTCTTCCTGCAGCGTGATCTGGATCGCCTCGCGGATCCTGGAACGCAGCAATCCCTGTATGTCCTGCCGGAACTCGATGACCCCGGCTGCCTGCGTGCTAACCTGCTTCACGGCGTAGCCTCCTGCCGCTCGTGGCGGCGTTGAGTTTTTCCTACTCGGAGGTTACGCCATCTCTATTTCCACAAGACTCGGGCCGGATCCCAGCGCCTGGCCGATGAGCTGCTCGGCCAAGGCACCGCTCTCGCGGTGCTGGAGAGTCCAGCCGACCACGTAGCGACTGAACACGTCGAGGATGACGTACAGGTAGAAGTAGGTCCACTTGGCAGGGCCTCGCAGTTTGCTGATGTCCCACGACCACACTTCATTGGCTCGCTCGGCGAGCAGCTCGGGCTTGTCGTAGGGCGGGTGCACAAGCTGGTTGCGACGCTCGCCGCCCTCGCCCTGGGCGGCGAGGATCTTCCGGTACATCGTGCGCTCCGACGCCAGGTAGCGGCCCTCGTCCAACAGCGTCGCCCATACCTGGGCAGGAGCGCAGTCGACGAAGCGCTCACTATGCAACTCGGCGAGCACCTCGTGACGTTCGGGCTCCGACAGCGCCCTGGCAGGCTTGGGCCGCGGTCTGCTCGGTCGGGGCGCAGGCGGCCGACGACGGCGGTAGATCGTCGCGGGCGAGGCGCCCAGCGTCCGGCACGCCGGACGAGTCCCGATGACGGGGGTGAGTTGTTCGACGGTCTGCTCGATCATCGCTTGGTACTCGTGTTGGCGCCCCTGGGCTCGAGCAACTCTCCCAGAAGCGCGGAGACGTTTCCCTGCACCTCGATTACCCGCCGTGCTTTCTCGAGCTCCGCCTCGGCGCGCTCGGCACGGCGACGCAGGTTGGCAAGCTGCGCGTCTCGGGGATCGGGTGCCGGCCGGCCACGTGGCTTGGCCAGCGCCACCAGCGCTCCGGCGTCACGCTGCTTGCGCCACACCGACAGATGCGACGAGTACAGCCCCTCGCGCCGCAGCAGCGCGCCGATCTCGCCGGGCTTCGAGCACCCGTCCGCCTCCCGAACCACCCGGAGCTTGTACTTGGCGCTGAACTTGCGGCGCCGTGGTCGCTCCACCAACTCGGGGTCGGGGGCCGGGACGGCTGGCTCGCGCGACGTCCGCTTTCGGTCGCCTCCGGCTCCCTGCACCGGACGTCCGGCAGCCTCGTGGTCTCCTGTACCGTTGTTGCTCAACTCCGACATTCTTGTGTCTCCGACCTCGCCCTCTTGCTCAGTAATTATCCAACCTCCATCGTCTCATCCCACGTTGGCAGAGAGGGCGGCCAGCGGTCTCCCCGGTTGCGCTTCGCGACGCGGCGGCAGAGAATCAGACATCGCTACCGACGTTTCGACACGCCACCCCCCCCCATTGAATATGCCGCATCCCCGGATTGAGGTCCAAGCGTCGGCGCGAACACTCGAGAAGCCTCTCGTCTGGCTAGACGCCCCCCCCCACTTCGGAGGGCTATCGAGGCTCCTCCGCATAGAACGCCCATCTCAGCTGGCCTTCTGGATCCTCTTTGCTGCGATGGCCTCCCTCATACTCTTCATTCGAATAGCCAATGTGTTCACCTACCATCCTGTTTTCGCAGCATATGCGGCAGTAGTTGGAGCGCTTATCATCGCCCGCTATGTGTTCTTTGCACTGTACAATCCCCCCCTTCTGCCGCCTGACGAATACGAGCCGCAGGTTGCAGCGATTGTGCCTGCCAAGAATGAATCAAAGACGCTATATGCGACGGCACGTTCTCTTGCTGAGCAAGACTATCCCGGCGAAAAGTTGACAGTGGTCCTGATCAACGATGGAAGCACCGACGACACCGGCTACTGGATGAATCGCGCAGCCGCCGATTTTGGCTGCAATGTCATCCATCTGGCCGAGAACCAGGGGAAGAGGGCCGCCATAGCAGCAGGGATGAAGGTACACAATGCCGAAATCACTGCCTTGATTGATAGCGACGTTCAGCTCGATCGTGATGCGCTTCGAGAGATCCTGCGGGGCTTCTACTCTCCGCGGATCGCAGCTGTCTGTGGACACACGGATGTCCAAAACGCTGAAGTCAATTGGTTGACAAGAATGCAGACACAACAGTACTTCATTGCGTTCAGAACATTTCGGGCGCTCGAAGGTCACTTCCGCAGCGTCATCTGCTGCTCTGGAGCATTCAGCGCATACCGCACAAGTGTGCTCAGACGAGTCATGAAGCAGTGGCTGAGCCAGACCTTCTTGGGGGTCAAGCGGACCTTCGGAGATGATCGAGGCCTGACGAATCTGATCCTGAGAGAGGGCCTCGAGACGATTTATGTACCTGTTGCCAGAGCGAGCACGATCGTGCCTGAGACGTTCTCCAAGTACGTACTGCAACAGATACGATGGCGGCGATCGTTCATCATCGAGGCCATCATCGGCGCCGGGCACATGTGGCGGAGATCAGTGGGCGCCGCAATGGCGTTCTATGGCCTTCTTCTGGTGACCCTGATGGCTCCCTTTATAGTGGGGTACTTCCTCGTGCTCGGCCCGGTCACCGGGCAGGTAAATCCGGTAGGTTATCTGATCGGCTTGTGCCTTGTCCTGACGCTACATCAGACTTTCTACTGGGCGTTCCAACTACCCCCTGCCAAGAAGGTGGGGTTCTTGTCGTTGATGCCGATGCTGCCCATGTGGATCGCGGCGTCGTTGCTCATGTTGCCTTGGGCGTTGCTTACACTCCGGACAAGAAGCTGGGGCACGCGCTAGCTGTGAGTTCTAGCAGGCTGCTGAAAAACGGCTCGAGCGCGCCATTTTGGGCTGGATCGTCTCGATCAAGGTGAGTTGCCCGGCCGCCGTGTGCGAGTGCGAGGCTCTGGTTGCCGGCCGCGCCGGTATTTCTTGGGCGGTTAGTCCTGATATCGTCACGTCGCCCCCTGGAGGTTGCGCATTCTGACCAGGTTGAAGGCAGCGGCGGTGAAGGTGAACATCCAATCGACGCGTTCGGTGCCTCGGTGGCCGCGTCTTGCGCATCAGCCCGACCGTCTTGGCCCATCCGAACATCTGCTCGACGAGCTTGCGTTTCCTTTGACTGACCTGGTAGCCGGGGTGGCGGGTTGTGCGCCGGTCGATGGCGCTGCGCCGATTGGTGTCGTTCTGTGCAACGTGCGGGGTGATGTTCCGATCTCGAAGCTTACGGACGCACTCGCGTGTGTCGTAGCCCTTGTCGGCCGCCAAGGTCACCCTGCGGTTACCGGAAATCTTGTCCGCCATTTGCACCGCCGCCTCTCGTTCCGCTGTCCCGGAAGCGATCGTTACGCATGCCTTGGTTGCTAACCCGTGGCGGTTGTCGATCATCAGGTGCCCCATGTAGCAGAGCTTCGACTCGGCTCCCCTACTTTTCTTGTACAGGCGTGCGTCCGGATCGGTCCTGGAGGCGTGAGTATCGTTTGTGCGCCGTTGTTTGCGAAAATCGACGCTCGGGTTGCTGCCGCCCTCATCGGAGTCGCTCTGATCCTTCGGCTTGAAGCTCTTGTGTGAGGCCCACGCCTCGATCAGCGTGCCGTCCACCGTGAAGTGCTCATCCGATAGCAGACCGCGGCGCCGTGCCTCCGCCAGCACTTCCTGGAAGAACACCTCGGCGACCTCGCCTCCCAACACTCGATCCCGGTTCTTCGTGAACACCCATGTTCAGGCCCACAAACCACCGGAACAGCAGGTTGTAGTCGAGCTGCTCCATCAGCATGCGCTCGGAGCGAATCGTGTACAGCACCTGCAGCAGCAGCGCCCGCAGCAGTTTCTCCGGCGGGATAGACGGACGGCCCGTGTGCGAGTACAGCTTCTCGAACAGCGGCGACATCCGCCCCAGCACGTCGTTGACGATCCTCAGCAGCGGCCGCAGCGGATGCTCTTGCGGTACTCGCTGCTCCGGAGATACGTAACTAAAGGCGGCCACCTGTCCCGCGTCCTCACCACGCATCTGCTCACCTCGTTGATGCTTCGGTTTTTGCCGCGGGCTGCGTGGTTCAGAATCTACTCGAACAAGGGGAGTTTTTCAGCAGCCTGCTAAGGACGTTGTTCATAGGGCACTGTCAAGTTAACCGGCAGCCTGGCAGAGTTCGGCGATGAGCAACGCCCGGCAGCGCTACCATTGACTGGACTTGCCTCGGCTATGCAAAGCTCCGCATAGTCGGGGCTATGTGGAGTTCGGGACTATGCGGAGTTGACGAGAGCGTGATCGTCGAGGTTCTTGTGATCGAGCCACTTGCGGCAGCGGGGTTTTTCGAGAACTACACATAGTCTACTTGCCCCGGAAAAACTCCGATCAGAGGTAACTGAAGTCGCGGCGATCACCCAGGAAGAGGATGGCGGCGGGGCGCGGGTCAGCCCAGCGGGGTTGGGGACGATTACGTCTCCATAAGTGCGACGGTATCCAGGTCGTAGGCGAACACGGTCCAGCTTTCCCAGATCCGAGCGCCTTGGATACCCCGTAGTCGTGAGCGCCCGGCGTGGTAGGAACGTTTCAGGTGGGAGATTCGTCCCTCCGGAACCTGTCAACGACTTTGAGACACCTGAGTTCTGGATTTAGTGAGCAATGCCTCCTGTCGTCGAGGTAGCGGGTGGGTTGATCCAGACCTCTTCGGGGAGAGGGCTGAGCTTCGGGATTCCGCGGACAAATCGTTCGGGGTGAGCCGCCCAAGCAGCGTCCAGGATGCGTTGCCGTTGCGCGAGCACCTGCGCGGCGCGTCCATGATGGACATCGTCGGGGGTCAGCATGGCGATGCCGCCATGACGGTGCTCGGTGTTGTACCAGGGCACGAACGAGCGACAGAAGCGCGTGGCGTCCGGCATGTCGGTGAAGCGCCCGGGGAAGCCGGGGTGGTACTTGAGGGTCTTGAACTGTGCCTCTGAGAATGGATTGTCATCGCAGACTTGGGGACGGCTCAGGGAACGCGTGATCCCGAGGTCGGCGAGAAGCTGAGCGGTGCACTTGCTCGTCATGGGCGCGCCACGATCGGAGTGCAGCGTCAGTACCTGCGGTTGGACTCCTTGCTTGTGGCACGTTTCCTGGATCAGGCGCCCGGCCAAGGCCGAGTTCTCCCGATCGGCCACCATCCAACCCACGACGTAGCGGCTGAAGATGTCCAGCAGGAGGTAGAGGTAGTAGTACGTCCACTTCTTCGGCCCCAGCAACTTCGTGATGTCCCACGACCAAATTTGATTCGGTTCCGTCGCCACGAGCTCAGGCTTCGCGTATTGCGGATGCTGGAGCTGGTTGCGGCGCTCTCGCACCGGCTGGTCCAGGGCCAGGATCCGGTACATGGTGCGCTCGGAGCAGAGGTATTTGCCCTCGTCAAGCAGCGTGGCGAACACCTCGCCCGGCGATCGGTCGACGAAGCGCGGCAAGGTGAGCACCTCAACGACGCGCTCACGCTCCGATTCGCACAGCGCCCGGGCAGGAGTAGGACGCGGCTGCTGGTGCTCGGGAGCAGGCCTCTTGCGCCGGTAGAACGTGGCCCGCGACACGCCAAGAGCCCGGCAGGCCGGCGCTACGCCGACCTGCTGGGCCAGTTGTTCGGCAGCCATCAGGAGTCCTTCTCGTCGTTGAGGCTGAATCCCAGCAGCCCGGCAACTTTTTTTTGCACGTCCAAGATCGTGTGTGCCTTATGCAGCTGCTTGTGCAGGCGAGCCACCTTCGCCTCGAGCTCTCGAACCTTCGGCTCCAGCGGGTTGCTCGCCTTCGACTTTGCACCGCGTGTCTTGGAACTGAGCCCGCGAAATGCCCCCTCGCGACGCGCCTTGCGCCAACTCGACAGATGAGAGCTGTACAGTCCCTCTCGGCGGAGCAGCCGGCCCACTTCGCCGCGCTGGCTGCAGCGGTCTGCCTCCTCCAGGATGCGGAGCCGGTACTGTGCCGTGAATCGCCGCCGTTTCGGCTTCGCCAACACCTCCGGGTCCGGGCGCGCCGGCATGGCGATCGCCTCCGCGCTGGGTGCCTCGTCGCTCCGCTCCTCAGCCCCCAGCGCGGGACCAGCAAGCCCAGCCAAGATCATCGTGTCTATCCCCACTGCCATCGGTTCTCACCTGCCACCGCCCTACAGTAATTCCATGGGGTGCTGGTGTCTCACCTACGTTGGCAGAGAGGGCTCGTTGCCGACCCGGTAGCGGGCCCGGCGACGCCAGGTGTGTCGGGATGCGCAGCGGGTGACACCGGCGATGAACACCTCGCAGCCCAGCTCGGCGAGGGTTTGGGTAGTGGCCTTGCGGGAAAAACCAGCGTCGAAGACAGCTTCGCGGGGCCGCAGACAGAGGTGGACCCCGAAATTCGGACAGGTTGCTAAGGTGGGATCCAGACCAAGAAGAAGGAGTCTGGAATGCCACGGAAGAGACGGAGTTATCCTGCTGAGCTGAAGGCGAAGGTCGCTTTGGAGGCGCTTCGCGAGGAAGCGACGATGGCGGAGCTGGCAGCCCGCTACGATGTGCATCCGAATCTGATCGCCAACTGGAAGAAGAAGGCTCGGCAGAAGGTGCTGGCTGGCTTCTCGGGGAAACAGGAGCGCAACGAGGTCTCTCGGGAGGCCGAGATCAAGGAGCTGCGGGCGAAGATCGGGGAGCTCGTCATCGAGCGGGATTTCTTGTCCAAGGCCTTCGGTCGTTGAGCCACGGCCGGAGGGTGGCGATGGTCGATCCGGAGCACGGCCCCCTGAGCATCACGCGGCAGTGCCGCCTGGTGTCGATCGCGAGGTCTTCGTTCTATTACGAGGGCCACGGCGAGAGTCCGCTGAACCTGCGCCTGATGCGGCTGATCGACGAGCAGTTTCTTCAGACGCCGTTTTACGGCTCACGTCAGATGCGACGATGGCTGCGCCGTCAGGGCTACACGGTCTCTCGCAAGCGGGTGCGCCGCCTGATGCGGCTGCTCGGGTTGCAGGCGATCTTCCAGCGGTCCAGGACGTCTCAGCCGCACCCGGAGCACCGGATCTACCCCTACCTGCTGCGTGATCTGGAGATCACGCGACCCAACCACGTTTGGTGCGCGGATGTGACCTACATCCCGCTGCAGCGGGGCTTTCTGTACCTGGTTGCGGTGATGGACTGGGCGAGCCGCAAGGTGCTGTCCTGGCGTCTGTCCAACACGCTCGATACGAGCTTCTGCGGCGAGGCCTTGCAAGAGGCGCTCGAGCGCTACGGTCCTCCCGAGATCTTCAACACGGATCAGGGTAGCCAATTCACCAGCGTCGACTTCACCGACGCGCTCAAGGAGGCCGGCATTCGGATCTCGATGGACGGCAAGGGCCGCTGGATGGACAACGTCTTCATCGAGCGACTGTGGCGATCGCTCAAGTACGAGCAGGTCTATCTGTCAGAGTACGCGACTGGCTCCGAGGCTCGGGCCGGGATCGGCTGGTGGATGGACTTCTACAACGAGTGCCGACCGCACTCGTCGCTCCAGGACCGGACGCCCGAGGAGGCGTACATTGACGACGGGGCTGAAGACAGGAGCCCGGGGCTTCGCCCCGTGTCTCGCAAGCCCAAGGCAGCCTGAATCATGAACCCGGATTCCACCTTAGCTGCGACGCAAACCTGTCCAAAGGATGGGGTCCACCTCTGACCCAGGGCGGTTACCTCGGCCACGTTGTGTGGCAACAGCGTGTCGTCGTGGGTCGAGCCGGCACGTAGCTTCGGAGGCATCAGCAAGCCTCGGGCACCGCGGCGCGTATGGGCGTTGAGCTCGGCGAACTGCACGATGTAGCCGAACTCGTTGGGCTTGCCCCGCTTGCCACGGCGGATGGGACGGGCGTCCGGATCCGCCAAGGACACCAGCCGGTCCTTGATCCGTTCGCCGCGGAAGCGTTGCTGTACCTGCTGGACAACCCGCTGCGCCCGTTCGATCTCCTCGTTCAGTCGTGCCAGCGCCCGCTGCCGTCCTTGCGCTGAACTACCAGCTGCTCGAGCACGCCGTCGCTGGGCCTCACGCACCAGCCGCTGTGCCTCCCGAAGGCTCGCCCGCACGTGGGTGGCAGCCTCCTTGGTGTATCGCTCGACGGCAGCTTGCCCCTCGCCCCGTCGTTGCCGGAGTCGCTGGCTCATCGTTCGGAGCCGCTTGCCGACCGCTCGGGAGCGATCCCGCACCGTCGCGCCGATACTCGGGATTACCTTGCGCACCGCTCGTGCGACGTACGCCAGGCGTCGCACGGCATCGGCGCATAGCCCCGCATCGGTGGGATAGCGGATGTCGGCTTGCACCACTGTGGAGTCCACCCGCATCGCCCGCGGCCGAAAGTGCCGCTCATGGCACGCCTTGCTGATCAGGGCTCGGATCATCTCCTGTACCAGCTCGGCGTCCAGCCGCCGGGTCAGCTTGCGCACCGTCGATTCATGCGGCACCCGCTCATCCAGGCGCAGCAGACAGAAGCGCCGCAAGTGCAGCGAGTCCGATACCTCCCGCATCAGCGTCTCGTAGCCCCAGCCGCTACGTTGCTTGATCAGCATCAGCCGCACGTACATGGCCATCGGGATCGTCGGCCGGCCCATGCCCCGGGCGCCATCATCCCAGGCCCTGTGAAACGGCTCCAGCAGCGCCGCATCCGAAAGCAGCGTATCGATGATCGCCAGATCCTTGGGCAGGATCTGCACCTCCGGTGGCAATAGCATCTCCCACAGCGTCGTGACCGGACGATCGGGCGTCAGCCGCAGCATATCGACCTCTCCTGGGCGGGCGAGGTTTCCCGGAAGTATATATGCTTGCGGGCATCGTCGCGAGGTATCCTTCCCCACACCATGCCTGCTTCTGCCTCCAAACAGCTCGAGCGCCTACAGCACCGCTACCACCAGCTCGCCCTCCAGATCCCCGAGATCGGCTTCATCCTCAAGGGCTCTGTGGATGTGCCCCGAATGTCGTGGAAATTGGATGAGCGCAGCCTCCTGGGCAACGGCTGATCGTATCGGTTAGGCGGCCTGCTCGTCCGGGCCGCGAGTGATCTGGGCAAGGTGACGATAGCCGTCGACGCGGCGCATGCGGATCTGGCCGAAGGCGACCAAGCCCCACAGCAACGTCCGCCAGCTGCCTCGGTGCAGAACGAACCCTGGGTCTTGGTACGGCGCCGGAACTCCCGGTTCAGGTTCTCGAGCGGGTTGGTCGTTCGCAACGTCTTCCACATCGGCCTGGGGAACTCGTAGAACGTCAGCAGGCTCAGGCCCGCTTCCTCCAGGCTTCGGGCAACGGCCGGCACGAGCCTGGACCATTTGCGCACGAAGGCGCTGTACGCGGCCCGAGCCTCGTTGCCGTTGTCGGCGCGGACGATGGCATGCCAATCGCGCCTCATTTCATCGCGCGCATGCACGGGGCAGTGATCGCGAAGGTTGCTCCACTTGTGCTGGATGCATCGCTGCACCTGCGACCGCGGCCATGCCTCGGTCGCCTTCGCCAGCCCCTTGTGACCGTCGGCGATCAGCAGCTGAGGCGATCGCAGCCCCCGGTGCACGAGCGAGTCGATCAACCCTCGCCAGTGAACTTCCGCTTCCGAGGCCGCCAACCGCAACGCCACCAACACCTTCTGGCCGTCGGCTTTGACTCCGAGCACCGCCAACACCGGCACCGAGACCACGCGCCGCGCCAACCTGACCTTCAGGTGAAACCCGTCCAGATACAGAATCGGATACCGCTCACCGGACAGCTCTCGCTCGCTCCAGCTCGCGAAGTACGTCTTGAGCCGCCCCACCACCCGCGAGACCGTGCTCTTGGACAGGTGCGCTCTCCCGAGCAACGGAGACAACGCCTTGCGGATCCGCCGCGTGTTGGCGCCCGCCAGGTACGCTCCCAGGATCGCCTCGTCCACCTGTCGTGCTCGCCGCGCGTACCGTGGCAGAGGATCGCGCTCCGGAACTCCCGGGTGCCGCCGTCTTCGTCCACGACGCGACCGCGCGGCACGTCCAACTCCTGGAGTCCCTGCGCCGTCGTCACCCGCCGGCTCTGGGTGCCGTTGCGGTAGCCTCGGCGCGCCGACCGTTGCGCTCGTATCGCGCGCTCCCCAGAGCCTCCGTGAGCTCCTCCTGGAGCGTGATCTGGATCGCCTCACGGATCCTCGTCCGCAGCAACATCTGTACGTCCCGTCGAAACTCCACGACCTCGTTGTCGTGCGTGCTAACCTGCTTCACGGCGTAACCTCCTGCCGCTCGTGGCGGCTCTGAGTTTTGCTACTCGGAGGTTACGCCTTTCTAATTTCCACAGGACTCGGGACGGATCCTTCGTCTGGCGCGATCGCAATGCCCATGACGTGGAGATCGCAGACTACCACTATCTTTCGAGGCCCGCATGGCGAACGCCAAGGAGCTATCGCCGGTACATCCCGGCGAGGTTCTTCTGGAGGAGTTCTTGAAGCCTCTGGAGCTGAGCCAGAATCGACTGGCTCTCGATATCGGGGTGCCGGCGCGGCGGATCAACGAGATCGTCCTGGGCCGACGAGCCGTTACGGCGAACACCGCTCTCCGGTTGTCGAGATAGTTCGACACAACGCCGCAGTTCTGGCTCGGGCTACAGGCCGACTACGACCTCGATATCGAGGAAGATTCTCTCGGTGACCGCTTGGAGCAAGAAGTAAGAGCCCGGGCAGGCTAGCTGCGCCAGCCAACAGCGGACGCGGTGACTCTAGTGGAGCGCCGCGCGCGCTGGCAATGGTGGGCCGCATCTGCGCCCTTGGCGGCGTAACCCTTCGGGCAAGTAGGGGTTACGGGCGATGGCCGTGTCGCACCTCCTCAACGATGTTCCCGCACCGCCTCGTCGGTGCTCCTTGTCCTCGCCCGTAAGACCTACTTGCCAGACCCACCACACTTTCACCACCGTCTCCTAGCAGGCTGCTGAAAACTCCTCTTTTTCGAGTAGATTTTGAACCACGCAGCCCGCGGCAAGAACCGAAGCATCAACGAGGTGAGCAGATGCGTGGTGAGGACGCGGGACAGGTGGCGGTTTTTAGTTACGTATCTCCAGAGCAGCGAGTACCGAAGGAGCATCCGCTGCGGCCGCTGCTGAGGATCGTCAACGATGTGCTGGGGCGGATGTCGCCGCTGTTCGAGAAGCTGTACTCGCACACGGGCCGTCCGTCTATCCCGCCGGAGAAGCTGCTGCGGGCGCTGCTGCTGCAGGTGCTGTACACGATTCGCTCCGAGCGCATGCTGATGGAGCAGCTCGACTACAACCTGCTGTTCCGGTGGTTTGTGGGCCTGAACATGGACGATCTCGTGTGGGATGCGACGGTGTTCACGAAGAACCGAGATCGAGTGTTGGGAGGCGAGGTCGCCAAGGTGTTCTTCGAGGAAGTGCTGACGGAGGCGCGGCGCCGCAGCCTGCTGTCGGATGAACACTTCACGGTGGACGGCACGCTGATCGAGGCGTGGGCCTCGCACAAGAGCTTCAAGCCGAAGGATCAGAGCGACTCCGATGAGGGCGGCAGCAACCCGAGCGTCGATTTCCGCCGGCAACGGCGCACGAACGATACTCACGCCTCCAGGACCGACCCGGAGGCACGCCTATACAAGAAGAGTAAGGGAGCCGAGTCGAGGCTCTGCTACATGGGGCACCTGATGATCGACAACCGCCACGGGTTAGCAACCAACGCCTGCGTAACGATCGCTTCGGGAACAGCAGAACGAGAGGCCGCCGTGCAGATGGCGGGCGAGATTCCCGGAAGGGGCCGGGTAACCTTGGCGGCCGACAAGGGCTACGACACGCGAGACTGCATCCGAAAGCTTCGAGATCGCAACATCACCCCGCACGTCGCACAGAACGACACGAACCGGCGCAGCGCCATCGACCGCCGCACGACCCGGCACCCGGGCTACACGGTCAGTCAGAAGAAACGCAAGCTCGTCGAGCAGATGTTCGGATGGGCCAAGACGGTCGGGCTGATGCGCAAGACCAGACACCGAGGCACGCAACGTGTCGATTGGATGTTCATCTTCACCGCCGCGGCCTTCAACCTGGTCAGAATGCGCAACCTCGAGGGGGCGACGTGACGATGAGGGCACCAATCCCCAAGAAATGCCGGCGCTGCCAGCAGCGCCGGCCTCGTACCCGCACTCGGCGCCCCGCTAACTCACCGTGATCGAGACGATCCAGCCCAAAATGGCGCGCCCAAGCCGTTTTTCAGCAGCCTGCTAGGAGGTGGAAAGCGCAGGACGTTGCCGCAAGGCGGGAATCAGCGCGTGTCGCATTTCCGCGGCCGTAGCAAAACGATCTTGTCGATCCTTCGCCAGGCACTTCTGCAGCACCGCCTCGAGCGTCCGGATGGGCTCGGCGTCACCTTCCAGGTGCACGGGGCGGTGCAGGATGGAGTGGAGGATCTCGGCTACCGTGTCTCCGGGGAAGGGGCGTGAGCCGGTGAGAGCCTCCGCTACCATGACGCCGATCGAGAACAGGTCGCTGCGCTCGTCGACCTCGACGCCGCTGAGCTGCTCCGGTGACATGTAGGCATAGGTGCCCATGATGGTACCGGGAACGGTCAGGCTCTTGGACTCGGCGATACCGATCATCTTGACCTTGGCCAGGCCGAAATCGAGGATCGTTATCGACCGGCCGATCGCGTCGCTGGGTTGGTCAGCACCCTGCGGCGAGCCGCTGCCGGCCGAGCCGTGCGTGTACTGCCGCGCGATCATCATGTTCTCGGGCTTGAGGTCGCGGTGGATGATGCCGGAGCTGTGTGCCGCGGGACAGCGCGTCGAGAACTTGATCGAACCGGTCGGCGACGACCCGGGGATCGATGCTCCCGCGCCGCTGAAGCTCGGCGCGTAAGGTCACGCCCTGAATCAGCTCCATTACCAGGAAGGCGCCGTCCGGCCCTGTCCGCCCATAGTCGTACACCGGGATGATGCTGGGATGGTTGAGGTTGGCCGAAGCCCGAGCCTCCCGTTCGAAGCGCCGGAGCGCGGTCTGCCGGCCGAACAACTGTCCCCTGGTGATCTTGATGGCCACTCGGCGGCTCAAGCGACTGTCGGTAGCCTCGTAGACCGCTCCCATCGCACCTTTGCCGAGGACACGCTCCAAGCGATAGCGATCCTCGATGGTCCGCTCCACCGGCAACGTCAGTATCAGCTCGCTCTGGTCGTGGGCGCACACATCCTCGGAGCGATCGAAGCAGGTCCCGCAGGTCGGGCACTCCTTCACCAGGTTGACCTGCTCCTGATCGAGGTGGGCGAGCACGTCGTGCCGCATGCGCGAGTCCCGATCGACGCGTTCCTTGAGCCGGAGGTTCTCGCACACCACCGCCACCTGACCGGCGATCGCCTGCAGGAGCCTCTTGTCGCTGGCCGAGTAGGGTTCTTCCGACCTTTTCTCGCCGAACAGCAGCAGCCCCGCCAGACGCAAACCGGATCCGTGCATCGGAACGATCAAGTGGGCGCTCAGCTCATCGAGCCAGGCCTGCTCGGTCTCGGGAAGATCGCTCCTGCGGGCAACTCGGCCGGCGCCGACCTCGAGGGGTCTCGATCGTCGTTGCATGAGGCGCAAGAGCTCGGAGTCCTCCGGAATCCTCAGGCCGTGACCCTCAAATCCGGAGGAGTAGCTCAGAGCGAAGTCGGGCCGTTCCAAGTCCCGGTAGAAGACATACATACTTCCCGGATGCAGGGCTGCCCCGACCTCGGAGCAGACTAGCCTGGAGATCTCCAGCAACGAGTCGCACTCCTTCACGTTGTCGATGAGCTCGAGGAGGATTCTTTCCTGGTCGTACCTCTCGCGGAAGAACTTGCGGTCGACTCGATCGCCTAGCTGCCGGCGGTACTTGAGGCTGACGCTTCCGGTGGCCAGCAGAAACAGGTAGAAGGTGCTCGATCCCTCGAGGAGAAGCTCGGCGACGGTGCGGTCGGGTCGGGAGATGATGGTGTAGCCGAGCGCGACGATCGGGAATAGCAAAATCGCGCGCAGGACGTTCTTGGCCATGAGGTACTGAGAGGTGGACCCCATCCTTTGGACAGGTTTGCGTCGCAGCTAAGGTGGAATCCGGGTTCATGATTCAGGCTGCCTTGGGCTTGCGAGACACGGGGCGAAGCCCCGGGCTCCTGTCTTCAGCCCCGTCGTCAATGTACGCCTCCTCGGGCGTCCGGTCCTGGAGCGACGAGTGCGGTCGGCACTCGTTGTAGAAGTCCATCCAGCCGATCCCGGCCCGAGCCTCGGAGCCAGTCGCGTACTCTGACAGATAGACCTGCTCGTACTTGAGCGATCGCCACAGTCGCTCGATGAAGACGTTGTCCATCCAGCGGCCCTTGCCGTCCATCGAGATCCGAATGCCGGCCTCCTTGAGCGCGTCGGTGAAGTCGACGCTGGTGAATTGGCTACCCTGATCCGTGTTGAAGATCTCGGGAGGACCGTAGCGCTCGAGCGCCTCTTGCAAGGCCTCGACGCAGAAGCTCGTATCGAGCGTGTTGGACAGACGCCAGGACAGCACCTTGCGGCTCGCCCAGTCCATCACCGCAACCAGGTACAGAAAGCCCCGCTGCAGCGGGATGTAGGTCACATCCGCGCACCAAACGTGGTTGGGTCGCGTGATCTCCAGATCACGCAGCAGGTAGGGGTAGATCCGGTGCTCCGGGTGCGGCTGAGACGTCCTGGGCCGCTGCAAGATCGCCTGCAACCCGAGCAGCCGCATCAGGCGGCGCACCCGCTTGCGAGAGACCGTGTAGCCCTGACGGCGCAGCCATCGTCGCATCTGACGTGAGCCGTAAAACGGCGTCTGAAGAAACTGCTCGTCGATCAGCCGCATCAGGCGCAGGTTCAGCGGACTCTCGCCGTGGCCCTCGTAATAGAACGAAGACCTCGCGATCGACACCAGGCGGCACTGCCGCGTGATGCTCAGGGGGCCGTGCTCCGGATCGACCATCGCCACCCTCCGGCCGTGGCTCAACGACCGAAGGCCTTGGACAAGAAATCCCGCTCGATGACGAGCTCCCCGATCTTCGCCCGCAGCTCCTTGATCTCGGCCTCCCGAGAGACCTCGTTGCGCTCCTGTTTCCCCGAGAAGCCAGCCAGCACCTTCTGCCGAGCCTTCTTCTTCCAGTTGGCGATCAGATTCGGATGCACATCGTAGCGGGCTGCCAGCTCCGCCATCGTCGCTTCCTCGCGAAGCGCCTCCAAAGCGACCTTCGCCTTCAGCTCAGCAGGATAACTCCGTCTCTTCCGTGGCATTCCAGACTCCTTCTTCTTGGTCTGGATCCCACCTTAGCAACCTGTCCGAATTTCGGGGTCCACCTCGGGTTGCAGGCGATCTTCCAGCGGCCCAGGACGTCTCAGCCGCACCCGGAGCACCGGATCTACTCCTACCTGCTGCGTGATCTGGAGATCACGCGACCCAACCACGTTTGGTGCGCGGATGTGACCTACATCCCGCTGCAGCGGGGCTTTCTGTACCTGGTTGCAGTGATGGACTGGGCGAGCCGCAAGGTGCTGTCCTGGCGTCTGTCCAACACGCTCGATACGAGCTTCTGCGTCGAGGCCTTGCAAGAGGCGCTCGAGCGCTACGGTCCTCCCGAGATCTTCAACACGGATCAGGGTAGCCAATTCACCAGCGTCGACTTCACCGACGCGCTCAAGGAGGCCGGCATTCGGATCTCGATGGACGGCAAGGGCCGCTGGATGGACAACGTCTTCATCGAGCGACTGTGGCGATCGCTCAAGTACGAGCAGGTCTATCTGTCAGAGTACGCGACTGGCTCCGAGGCTCGGGCCGGGATCGGCTGGTGGATGGACTTCTACAACGAGTGCCGACCGCACTCGTCGCTCCAGGACCGGACGCCCGAGGAGGCGTACATTGACGACGGGGCTGAAGACAGGAGCCCGGGGCTTCGCCCCGTGTCTCGCAAGCCCAAGGCAGCCTGAATCATGAACCCGGATTCCACCTTAGCTGCGACGCAAACCTGTCCAAAGGATGGGGTCCACCTCTGAGCACCCAGCTCCACACCGTGATGGAAGCCGTCGCGACGCTGATGGCCCTGACGGTAGGGCTGATCGCGTTGGTGCGCTTCTACACCAAGAAGAGCAACGCGTTCCTGTACCTTGGCGCGGGCTTTGTGGGCACCGCGCTACTCGACGGCTATCACGCAGTCGTCACGAGCCAGTGGTTCGCTCACGTCTGGCCGTCGCCACCGGCCCACCTGATTCCATGGAGCTGGAACGCCTCGAGAACGTTTCTCTCGATCCTGCTGTGCTTGAGCCTGATGGCCTGGAGGGAGCCGCGAGGTGGCGCTCGCAAGGTCTCCGAGAACGCCGTTCTCGTCGGGGTCGGCATCCTTGCGGTGGCGTGCTTCATCTTCTTCTCGTTTGTTCCGCTCCCGAGAGCCTACTACCCAGAACTGATTACTGGCCGCCCGGAGGAATTCGTGGCAGCCGCTTTCTTTGGCTTCGCGCTGGTTGGCTATTGGCGCAAGGGTGCGTGGCGGAACAACGGCTTCGAGAACTGGCTGATGATGTCGATCATCGTTGGCCTGGCCTCTCAGGCCGTCTTCATGCCCTTTTCGTTCGGGCTCTTCGACGCCATGTTCGACGTGGCGCACACGCTCAAGATCGTCAGCTACGCCTGCGTGCTGACAGGTCTGTTGATCAGCATGTACGCGGTCTTCAAGCAGGCAGAGGCCACTAGCAAGGCGCTTGCTCGCCACGCCGGCGCTTTGGCCCGATCCAACGCTGAGCTGGAGCAATTCGCTTCGATCGCGTCGCACGACCTACAGGAGCCCCTCCGGAAGATTCAAGCGTTTGGGGATCGGCTCGAAGCCAAGTACGCCGACGGACTCGACGAGCGGGGACTGGACTATGTCCAGCGTATGCGGGGCGCCGCCGCGCGGATGCAGGCGCTCGTCGAGAGTCTGTTGACGCTGTCGCGCGTCACGAGCGGGGCCAAGCCGTTCGAACGGGTCAACCTCGGCAACGTCGTGGCAGACGTGCTCACGGACCTCGACTTGCAAATCCAGCAGGCATCGGGCCAGGTACACGTTGGCGAACTCCCGACGGTTGAATGCGACGCGACGCAGATGCGGCAACTGTTTCAGAACCTGGTCTCGAATGCGATCAAGTTCCGCCGCGACGATGTCGCGCCCGTTGTGACGATTCGCGACTGCACGCCTGCCGCCAACGGAGACTCAACTGGTGCTCATCCGAACGGCGACTATTGTCTGCTCGAAGTGCAGGACAACGGCATCGGCTTCGACGAGAAGCACACGGAGCGCATCTTCAGGATCTTCCAGAGGCTCCACGCCCGAACCGAATACTAGGGCACCGGTCTCGGTCTGGCGGTCTCCCAGAAAATCGTCGAGCGACACAACGGCACGATCAACGCTCACAGCGCACCTGGTGAGGGAGCCAGGTTCGCATTCTCATTGCGACTCCAGCAGCCCAGGGAGGGCTAGGCCAATGACCACGACGCCCATCACAATCGTCTTGGCGGACGACGACGAGGAAGACCGGATGTTGATCCAGGAAGCGTTCACCGAGGCCCGGGTGGCAAACGACTTCGTCTGCGTCGAAGACGGCGAGATGTTGCTGGACTACCTGTACCGACGCGGCAAGTTCGACGGGGTACCGAAGTCGAGGCCCGAGCTGATTCTGCTCGATCTCAATATGCCGAAGATGGACGGACGTGAGGTTCTGCACCATCTCCGCAACGATCCCGAGCTGAGAAAGGTCCCCGTAGTCGTGATGACCACGTCGAAATCGGAGGAGGACATCCTCCGCACCTACGCCCTCGGCGCCAACTCGTTCATCACCAAGCCAGTGACCTTTGCCGATCTCGTCACCGTGACGAAGCGGATCGGTGAGTACTGGATCGAAATGGTTACGTTACCGCCGTCGGCCGATTACTCCCGGGGACCGAGTCCTTCGGATCGCGAAAAGAAGGCCTAGGGACAGCCACGCTTCTACTCTCGGCGCCTACCGCGAAGCAACCACGATGCGCGAGAAACGCTCAACAGCAATAGGCATGGCCTCCTGTCTGCCGAACCCCGTCTTCGTATTTCGGTTCGGCGCCATGATCTTTCTGGTGTCGCTCTTCGCCGCCAACGCCCTGGCGCAGCAAGAGGGTATCGGCCCGGTCGCAGCAGCTCACGAGGCGAGCGACCCGGACTCCGGTGACGAGTCGAGGGAGCGTTCCGAGGCGCCGCGGTTCGACTGGCTCGAATTCGGCGGCCAGTTCAGGACGCGGTTCGAGACCCGCAACCACACCTCAACCGCCGGCCAACTCGATGATGGCTACCTGCTGACGCGAGTGCGCGCTCACCTCGGCATCAGGCCGGCCCAGGGCTTCCGCCTCTTCCTTGAAGTGCAGGACTCGCAAGCGGGTGGCCTGCGCGCAGATCCGGATCCTCCGTTCTTCGAGAATCGCATCGATATTCGACAAGCGTTTGCAGAGCTGCGACGCTCCCGGGCGCAAGGGTGGGGTGCTCGCATAGGGCGCCAGGAACTGAACTTCGGAGAGCAGCGCCTCATCGGTGCGCTGAACTGGGGCAACACAGCACGTTCGTTCGACGTCGCGCGCATCTACTACGAGAACGAGACCTTTCGTATCGACGCCTTCGCTGGGTCCGTCGTCCGCATCGAACGCACACGATTCGATCGCCGCGCCGACGGGGACACGCTGTACGGCTCCTATCTGACGATGCCGCAACTGGCGCCGGGAACAGGGTGGGAGCTCTACGTGCTGCAGCGATCGCGAGCGCAGATCGCCAACGAGCAGGGCACGATCGGCGATTCCAATCGAACCTCGATCGGTACCCGTGTCGACACGTCATTGGCGGAGTCCACTCGGCTTGGAGTCGAGGTGGTGGGCCAATTCGGGAATGCCGCGGGGGACGCGATACGCGCTGCTGCGGCCCATGTCCGGCTGAGCCACACGCTGTCCAGGACTCCAGCGTCGCCCACCCTTCTGGTGGAGTACAACTTCGCATCTGGCGACGATGAGCAGTCGGATGGTCGTGTGGGCACGTTCGACCAGCTCTTCCCAACGAACCACAACAAGTACGGGATCGCGGATCTCATCGGCTGGCGAAACATTCGTAACCTCCGATTGGGATTCTAGGCGAGATCGCACTCGATCGCGTCGTCTAGATCGCCTAGAACAAACGGGGCTTCGGGCCCCCGGATGAGGAAGGCCGCCAGCCGGCGCAGGAAGACCGGGATCTCGAGCATCAGTCACGATTAACCCTCGGCCAAGTCGGTGAGTCTCGAGATCAGACCGCCGGCCATCGCCTGGATGGTGGAGTAGCTGTCCTTCAGCGCACGAGCACCCGCCGGCTCCAGCGAGTAGTACTTCCGGGGCCGACCGGCGCGGCCCGCCGTGGGCTCGCCAACCCTCGAGGTGACCAGGTTCCGCTCGGCGAGGCGGCCCAACGCCGTGTAGATCGCTCCCGAGGAAACCACCCGGCCGGTCCTGCGCTCGATGGTCTCCCGTATGGCGCCTCCGTAGGCATCGTCCCCGAGCTCGAGGACGGAAAAGAGGATCATCTGTTCGAACTCGCCGAGATAGCGCATGCTGTCTTGTCCGCGTCCCGAGTTGGGGTGCTGCTCACATGAAGTCTGATCCGTCGACTGCATTATACTACAGTGTAGTTAAATATGTCACGACCGTGTAGCCAGGGAGTAGGTATGAAACGGTTCCGCACACCCGCGCTCGCCCTCGTCGCGGTGCTCGCGGCGTATTCTCCGGCCCCGCAGCAGGAACCCATCCATTGGGATGTGGTCGACATGATTCGGGAAGAAGGATTCGAACGCTCCAACGTGGACGAATACGTCTGGACCTTGACGGATCTGCACGGCCCGAGGTTCACGGCCTCGCCGAACATGCGCGCGGCCCAGGAGTGGGCCAGGGCTACCATGGATGGGATCGGTCTGGAGAGCACCGCGCTCGAGGGGTGGGGCGACACGTATGTCAGCTGGGACCTGGAGTACGTCTCGATCCATATGCTCGAGCCGGACTATCAGATGGTGATCGGATACCCGATGGCCCTGACCCGTGGCACGAACGGGAAGGTGACCCGCGAGGCCATGATCGTCGAGATCCAGGGCCCCGACGACCTGGAGCGATACCGGGGCAAGCTGCGCAACAAGATCATCCTGGCATCAGCGAAGCGCGAGATCGCTCCCCGGTTCGAGGCCGATGCGGTGCGGCATGGCGAGGAGTCTCTGCACGCCTATACGACCGATGGCGTCGACATCAACATGGCGCGGCGGCGGCAGCAAGCGGCCATCCGGAGGTCTCCCGGTCCCGAGGACATCACCAACGATGAGCTGGAGGCGTTCTACAAGGCCGAGGGCGTCGAGGCCGTGCTCTATGCCAGCGTCGGGGGCGATGGAACGGTTCGGGTCATCGAGCGGCAAACCCGCAAGCCCGATCACTCCAACGCCAGTGTGCAGGAGTCACTGCCGACGCTGGTACTGGCCGCCGAGCACTACAACCGCATCTACCGGCTTCTGGAGAACCAGCAGACGGTCACGCTGGAGCTCGAGGTGCGTATCCGCCTGGCTGACTCCGAGCTGGAAGGGCGCAATGTCGTTGGGGAGATCCGCGGCACGGATCTGGCGGACGAGATCGTCATGATCGGGGCTCATCTCGACTCGTACCACGCGGGCACCGGCGCCGCCGACAACGCATCGGGCAGCGCCACCGTCCTGGAGGCCATGCGCATTGTCCGGGCCACCGGGCTGCAGCCTCGCCGCACCATTCGCATGGCGCTATGGACGGGCGAGGAGTGGGGCTATTTGGGATCCCGGGGCTACGTGCCGATGCACTTCGGCGATCCCGGCGACGGCACCAAGCCCGAGTACGACAAGTTCTCCGTCTACTTCAATATGGACAACGGGACCGGTAGGTTCCGGGGCGTGCATCTGCAGGGCAACCGGGCGGCGACTCCGATCTTCGAGGCATGGATGAGACCCTTCCACGACCTCGACATGCGGACCCTTTCCCAGTTCAGCAACACCGGTACTGACCACACCTCGTTCGATAACGCCGGGCTGCCAGGGTTCCAGTTCCTGCAGGATCGCATCGACTACAGAACGCGCACCTGGCACTACAACATGGACGTCTACGATCATCTGGTCCTGGAGGACCTCCAGATCAACGCCGTCGTGTTGGCCAGCTTCGCCTATCACGCGGCCATGCGCGACGAGCTGTTTCCGCGCAAGCCGTTCAGCGAGTGAACCTACGCGTCGCCCCTCAGCGCCTCGGTCGGCATGATCCTGAGCGCGCGCAACGTTGGCTCGATGCACGCGAGCGTTCCGATCAGGACCGACACACTCACACCGACGATAAGCGTGAGGACCAGCGGCGAGTGCGTCGGAATCCGGCCGGTCTCCTGAAACTCGAACAGTAGCCGTCCAGCGATGGCCATCCCGAGGAGAATGCCGACGCCGAGCTGCGCGAACGCGCGCCTCCCGATAGCGAGCGCAATGTCACTCCGTTGCGCACCAGGGGCGGTTCGGATACCGAGCTCCCTGGTGCGCTCGGCGACCGTGAACGACATGAGCGCGTAGATCCCCGAGGCGGAGAGTGCGAGCAAGATGCCGATGAGAGTAAGGGCGCCCGTCTTGATCCACCCCATGATGTTGGCATTGAAGGAAAGGACCTCATCGAGTGCTACCGGACCCGAGATGATCGCGGCAGGATCGACCTCGCCCGCGAGCGCCCGCAACCGGGGTGTAAACGACTCCGGGTCGTCGCCCACGTGGATGGCGAGCAGCACAGGGTGGAGCTCTCCCGGGGCCAGGGGGTGATACATTCCCGCCTTGCTCGGGTTGGCCAAGTTCATGCCGAGGGGGCCCACAACACCGACGATCTCGTACCACGGACCTGGCGCATCGTCCGCTGACGTGGTGTACCGAACGCGTCGGCCGATCGGGTTTCGGCCACCCAGCAGCCGATCCACGAAGCCCGTGTTGACGATGACTGCCGAGTCGTCTTCGCCGAGATCGGTCAGATCGAACCCTCGACCGCTCAGAATCGGTTGCCCGAGCGCGTTGAAGAAGTCCAGGTCGACACGAGCGTTCAAGACCCGCTCGCCCTCGAAGGCCTCGGGCAGGGTCTCACCTTCCACTTCGACTCCGCGACTGTAGTGGTCCATGCCTGGCAGCACGCTCCCCACGGCCACGCCCCGAATACCCGGCTCCGCCTCCAGGCGCCGAACCAACGCTTGCTGAGCTTCCCCGACCCGAAGCTCGAACTCGATCTGGTCGAACGCGGCTGCGTCCGCCGTGGGCGCGATCCGTGGGATCGATCCTGAGCTCGGCGGACAAGAACTGCTCAGCCCGAATGCCCAGCCCGTCCCGGACCTCCGTCAACCCGTCCGATAGCCCCACGGCCAGGCCGAGCGTTGCCACCGCCAGCGTTACATCGGCGATAATGAGCGCGCTCGATATCCCACCGAACCGGAGTCCGGCCCGACCCGCTGAGGCGCGTTGAATATTCAACCGGACCGCTCTTCCGGTGACCTTCAGCGCCGGAACCACGCTTACCAGCCCGGCACTCAGCACGGCGAGGGAAAGGGCCCAGAAGACGGTCCCGGGAGTGACTCTCAGATCGATCCAATAGGGCAGGAGGTTCAGCAGCCAGTCGAATCCGCTCAACGAGACCCGATCGGCTATCAGGAGCCCCACTCCGGCAGCCAGGACCGCGAAGACCAGCGCCTCCGTGAACAGTTGCGACACGACCCGTGTGCGACTGGCGCCCAGTGCCGTGCGCACGGCCAACTCCTCGGACCCGGCCGCGGTGCGCGCCAAGATCAGCATCCCGACGTTGGCACACGCGACCAGCAGCACCAGCAGTGCAAGGACCTGGAAGGCGTAGAACCCAGCCTCCGCCTGCAGGCCCCCCTTTCCGGTGCCGAACAACCCGACGGTAAAGGGCATCACTTCTTGTCGAAGCCGCCCATGCATGTCCGGGAGCTCGATGGCCATACGGCCACCGACCGCCGTAAGCTCTGCCTGAGCCTCTTGCGGCGAGACGCCGTCCGATAAGCGCCCAAAGATCGTACGAGCCCGTCCTTGCCCGTGCTCGTCGGTGAGCGCATGCACCCGCATGGGCAGCCACAGGTGGTCGCGAATGGGGAAAAGAAACTTCTCCGGCATGACGCCGACCACAGTGCGCGGGACGCCTCCGATTCGGATGGCCCGACCTACCACGTCGGGGGCGCCACCCAGACGTGATTGCCAGAGGTCGTAGCTGATGACGACCACTCTCGGCGCGCCGACCACCTCATCCGCGGGAATCAGTGTTCGGCCGAGTAGCGGTCGCACCCGCACGATATCGAACGTCGAGGCCGTGACCTCAGCACCCCGAACCGGCGCCGCACGCCCGTCCTCGGAAAGGACGTTGTAGGAGGCCCCTCGCGTCGTCGCGCCGAGAGTCTCGAAGGAGGTCAACGCCTCGCGCCACTGCGCAAAGTCGTACAACGACGGCGCCTCCCAGCTGGAGGTCGCGACATTGAAGTTCTTCAGGACCTGGATCCGATCGGCCTCGTCGAAGGGCGGCGGGGCCTGAAGGGCGTTGGCGGCGTGCATCGGGACCAACCCGACCGGAATCCCGACCGCGAGCGCGAATACCGCCACGCACGTCAAACCCGGATGCTTCACGAGCATCCGCAACCCGACCTTCACGTCCAGCCAAGAAAGACCGGGGTTCGGCACCCGCCAGCGGCCTGGCGTCCCGTGCCAGCGTAGTTGAACGCCCGTGCTGATCAGGTCGCGGGCCTCGCTGAACCACAGGATCACGCGGCCGCGCCAGCCGCGCCGGTCGTGCCGCAACATGTCGAGAAAGGTCGCCTCCATGTCCGCACCGCGCAGGCACCGGATCCGGCTCGGCAAGGCGCGACGCAGCAGTCGGTGCTGCGCCAGGTGCAAGCGAATCATCGGGTCAAGCCCTCTCGGGTCCGGGGATGAGCTTGCGGTCGGAGGCCAGGTTCAGCACAGCGCGCAGACGCTCCGCCTCGGCGCCCGCCGCGTGCTGCCCGATCGGAGTCATTCGATACGTGTTACCGCGTCGCCTCGAAGTCTGATCGTCCTGGGTCACAACCTCGATCAAGCCGTCGTCGACGAGACGCTGCACCGCGGCGTAGAGCGATCCGGTCCCGGGGCTCACGACTTCGGCAGACTGTTCTCGTATCGCCTGCATGAGGGCATAGCCGTGGAGGTCCTTCTCGGCCAATGCCAACAGAATGTGCATGGAAAGGGGCGTCAGCGGCGTGTGCTCGAGTGTGCGGGTCATAGTATATTCCGATCAGCGACATGTTGATGTTCGGAATATAACCAAGCTTCAACCGGGTGTCAAGGAGATAGATAATCGTGGTTGAATCGCGGCCAGGCCGAGTTGGCGTAGCCGCGCACGTCCCAAGAGCCGGAACGATCTTATCTGCGATGGAAGGCATGACGCTCGAGGGCTGGAATGCAGTAGCCTTCACCGGAGCATGAGGACGACGCGCGAGAATCAGAGGCTGAGCGCGCTGTTTCTCAGCTGCACTGGCTGTCGCTTCGACTCCCCCAACCCGGAGCACCGCTAATGAACGCCGCCGAGCTTTTCGTTCGCTGTCTCGAGAGCGAGGGTGTCGATCGCATCTTCGGCCTGCCGGGCGAGGAGAACATCGACGTGATGGACGCCTTGATCGGGAGCTCGATCCGATTCATCACGACTCGGCACGAGCAAGGCGCGGCCTTCATGGCCGACGTGCACGGGCGCCTGACGGGGCAGGCCGGGGTGTGCCTGGCGACGCTCGGGCCCGGGGCCTGCAACCTGATCACCGGAGTGGCCGACGCCAACATGGATCGGGCGCCGGTCGTCGCGATCGCCGGGCAGGCGGACACCCTGCGGATGCACAAGGAGAGCCACCAATATCTGGATCTCGTGCGGCTCTTTGAGCCGATCTCGAAGTACAGCGTGCAGATCCGCGAGCCGGAGATCATCCCCGAGGTCGTGCGCAAGGCGTTCAAGGTGGCCGAGGCGGAAAAGCCCGGCCTCTGCTTTCTGGAGCTGCCTGAGAACGTCGCGGAGATGAACGTGGAACCGCTCGAGCCGCTGAAGGTCCAGGCGCCGCGGCCGCCGGTTCCGCATCCAGAACAGGTCCGGCGGGCGGCCCGGGTCCTGTCCGAGGCCGAGGCTCCGATCCTGTTGGCCGGCAACGGCGTGATTCGAAGCAACGCCTCGGCGCAGCTCGTCGCCTTCGCGGAGGCTTTGGGCATCCCCGTGGCCACGACCTTCATGGCGAAAGGGGCGATCCCTTTTTCGCATCCACTCTCCCTCGGGAGCGTCGGGCTGCAGGCTCGCGACCACGTGAGCTGCGGCTTCGATCGCGCAGACGTCATCGTTTGCGTCGGCTACGACATGGTCGAATACGACCCCAGCAAGTGGCATGCGACTCGCGACCGAAAGCTCATCCACGTGGACGCGTCTCCGGCCGAGGTCGACGCGCACTACGTTCTCGAGGTCGGAGTGACCGGAGACATCGCGCTGTCGCTGCCAGCCATTGCCGCGGAGGCGAGCGCTCGTCATGGCTCCCCGGTCAGGGCGCTGCGCGAGACCATCGTGGAAGAGCTCGGGGCGTTCGCGAACGATTCGAGCTTTCCCGTGAAGCCGCAGAAGATCGTCTGGGACCTGCGGCAGGCGCTGGATGACAACGACGTCGTGATCAGCGACGTCGGTGCCCACAAGATGTGGATGGCACGCATGTACGAGGCGGAGGCCCCGAACACCTGCATCATCTCCAACGGCTTCGCCTCGATGGGGATCGCGCTGCCGGGGGCGATCGCCGCGAAGCTGGTCCATCCTGACAGGAAGGCCGTCGCCGTCACCGGAGACGCCGGTTTCTTGATGAATTCGCAGGAGATCGAGACGGCGCTTCGCATCGGCACTCCGATCGTCGTGTTGATCTGGACCGACAGCAAATACGGGTTGATCGAGTGGCACCAGAACCGGAAGTTTGGGCGCTCGAGCCACGTCGACTTCACCAATCCCGATTTCGTGAAGTACGCTGAATCGTTCGGTGCCAACGGCTACCGCGTCGAGAGCGCGGCGGATCTCCTTGCGACCCTGAAGCAAGCGCTGGCCGACGAGACCGTGGCCGTCATCGACTGTCCGGTCGACTACTCGGAGAACATGAAGCTCACCGAGAGGCTCGGCAAGCTCGCGTGCAGGATCTGATCATGCCAGGACACTTCTCCTTGCTGGTGCCGGGTGCGACGGGGGCCGGCGAGCCGCTGACGGTGACCGCCCCCTTCGACAACACGCCGATCGCGACGGTGGAGACGGGCGATCTGGACACCGTCGAGACGGCCTTTGCCACGGCGCACCGACTCTTCCGCGACCGCGATGCCTGGCTGAGCTCCGCCCGACGGGTCGAGATCCTCGACAGGGCAGCGGAGATCATGAGGGGACGACGCGAGGAGCTGGCGCGCGAGGCGGCGCGCGAGGGAGGCAAGCCGCTGAGCGACTCCCTGGTCGAGGTTGATCGAGCCATCGACGGCGTGCGTGAATGCGCGGAGTACCTGCGCACCCAGCGGGGGTCCGGCATCCCCATGGGGATCAATCCCGCCTCGGCCGGGCGCATCGCCTTCACCGTCCACGAGCCGATCGGGGTGGTGCTCGCCTTCAGCGCGTTCAATCATCCGATCAACCTGATCGTGCATCAGGTCTGCCCGGCCGTCGCGTCCGGTTGCCCCTTCGTAGTGAAGCCGGCCGAGGCGACCCCGCTCTCCTGCTGGCGCGTCGTCTCCATCCTGCACGAAGCGGGGCTTCCGCCCGAGTGGGGGCAGGCACTTCTTGTCGATGAGCTGGCAACCGCGGGCGCGATGGTGTCCGATTCGCGCGTCGGCTTCTTCAGCTTCATCGGCAGTGCGCGCGTGGGCTGGATGTTGCGCTCGAGGCTCGCACCCGGTGCGCGCTGCGCGCTGGAGCACGGCGGCGCGGCCCCGGTGATCCTCACCGCGGACGCGGACCTCGACGACGCGGTGCCGCTCCTCGCCAAGGGAGGCTTCTACCACGCCGGCCAAGTGTGTGTTTCCGTCCAGCGGGTGTTCGCGGAGCGCTCGATCGTGCGCCATCTAGCGGCGCGTCTCGCCGAGGCCGCGAGCGACATGCTCGTCGGAGATCCGATCAGCGCCGACACCGACGTGGGGCCGCTCATCCGCGAGGCCGAGGTCCAACGGATCGGCGAGTGGGTCGCTGAAGCCAAGGAGGGCGGCGCGCAGGCGCTGAGCGGAGGCGAGGCGACCTCGGCGACGACCTACGCGCCCACGGTCCTGCTCGATGCCCCGGCGCAGAGTCGCGTCATGACCCAGGAGATCTTCGGCCCGGTGGTCTGCGTGGTGCCCTTCGATCACATGGACGATGCCGTGGCCCGGGCCAACGACCTGCCGTACAGCTTTCAGGCCTCGGTCTTCACCCGCGATCTCGACTCTGCCATTCGTGCCGCGCGCCGCCTCGACGCCGCGGCGGTGATGGTCAACGACCACACCGCGTTCCGCGTCGACTGGATGCCCTTCGCGGGCCTGCGTGAATCGGGGCTGGGCATTGGAGGGATCCCCTACACGATGCACGACATGCAGGTCGAGAAGATGGTCGTGGTGCGCTCCAAGGAGCTCTGAGCACCGATCGGCTTGGTGCCAGTCCCAGGAGCGACGCCCAGGATCCCCCGTGAGAATACGACTCGCAAGACGAACGGTCGGTGGCGCCGCGCAGTGGTCGATCGCGGCGCTGACCGGCGGGCCAACTTGCGTCCTGCCGCGCTACGCTATCAGGATAGGTCAGGACGTGCGGGATGGGGACAACGCGCGAGACAACAAGAAGGGGACAACAGTGATACTCCCAGCCAGACTGCGGCGCCCATGGCAGATCATCATGCTGATTCTTGCGACTGCTCTGATTGCTTACGTACTCTACTCCTGAACCAAGCGGAGGCAATCGATGGTCCGACGAAGCGGTCTTGTGGCAGGAATGGTGACCGCCGTGTTTGTCGCGGGCATGGTGATCAACGGAATGGCCACGGTGGAGGCTCAAGGCAACCGGGTCTACGAGCTACGTGTTTACACGACGGCCGAGGGTCGCCTGGGGGCACTGCTCGAGCGATTCGGCGGCGGCGAGATCGAGCTGTTCCACAAGCACGGCATGACCAGCGTCGGCTACTGGGTGCCAGACGAGCCGCCGGCCTCCGAGAACACCCTGCACTACATGCTCGCGCACGAGAGTCGAGAGGCTGCGGCGGCGGCGTGGCAAGCGTTCCTCGATGACCCCGAATGGCAAACCATGAGCCGCGAGTCGCTTGCGGACGGGCCCATCGTGACCAACGTCGAGTCGACGTTCCTCAACCCGACCGACTTCTCCCCCTTGCAATAGCCAAGGAAAGCGCCCTGTCGATCCTGCTCTGACACCCGAGCCGGGGAGCGACGCGTGAGGATCGCAGCCGCCGTCAACGTGCGGCACAGGGGTGCTACTGCGCGCCGGTTCCGTACAATGGCGTGCACCTGTCGCCGGGCAACGGCGAAGGACAAGGAGGTTTCATGCTCCACGCTCCAAGCAAGGCGCTCTGGCTCGGGATCCTCGGCGCGCTCTGCGCCCTCGCTACCCCGGTGGCCTCGGCGACGGCCGTGCCGGCGCAACAGTCCGCTACCGATGAGGTAGTCATCGCCGTCGTCGGCGGTACTTCGTTCGGCGATGCGGCGTCCTTCGGCAAGGGCCTGGTGCAAGAAGAAGGCGACTTCACCGTGCACACGGCCGCCGGCGACAGCCCCCGCATCTATCGCATGCGGTACAAAGGGGTACCGTTTTACTACGTACGGATGCACGGGCGCGAGGCATTCGTCGCGAGCGAGCCGCGCGGGTGGCATTTCGTCAAGACCTGGCTGGCCTTGTATGACCTCGGCGTACGGGTGGCGTTCGGCGGTGCCACCGGCGGCTCGATCAACACCGGATACGACTTCGACGACCTGGTCATCGTCGACGACCTGATCGTCGTCGGGAACCAACGACCCCAGAGCATCCTGCAGGCCGTAGCGGCGCCACATGCCGGGATTGCGGAGCGCCGCCGCGACTACTTCGTTACGTTCGATCGGCCGTTCTGCCCGCAGATCCGCGACTTGTTGATCCAAGTCGCCGGGGAGCTGTATCAGGGTCGCGTACACCGCACCGGCACCATGGTTCAGGACGACCCGGGTCGCTTCGAGACGCCGGCAGAGATCCGCATGATGCGCACCTGGGGCGCCGACTTCGTGACCCACAACGTCGGCACGGAGGCGGTCTACGCGCGGCAACTCGGCATACGATTCGCGGCGCTCAACTCGGTATCCAACCCCGCGGTGGGGGTGCGGCCGTTCGAGTACGAGGACATGCGCGATGCCGTTGCTCGGATCGCCGCCGGAGCGGTGCCCATCGTCTTGGAGAGCGTGGCGCGGGTGCCCGCGCTCGACCTGTCGTACGCGCCGCTGTGCGATGGCGAGAAGAAGCTCGGGGCATATACCGGCAAGAGCGCCCAGTGAGCGGGACGATGCGGCTAGCAGCCCGTGGTGAAGGTGTGATGGGTCTGGTTACGCCGCCAAGGGCGCAGATGCAAGGCGCCGCGACGTCGGCGATGTCTTCCCATCGTCAAGGAGCGACAACGCCGCAGATGCGCCCTTGGCGGCGTAACCCTCCGGGCAAGTGGGAGTTACGGGCGAATGGCGGCGTCGCGCCTCCTCGACGATGGGAAGACATCGCCTCGTCGACGCTCCTTGCCCTCACCCGTAAGTCCCACTTGCCAGACCCACCACACCTTCACCACGGGCTGCTAGGCGCGCTCTTCTTGCTGACTGCGCTGGCGGCGGGTTGCGGCCCCGAGCCGGCGAGCCAAGCGGAATCCGCGACGGCGGCGTACTTCGAGCGTATTCGCCACGACCCGGCGAAGCTCGCCGAGTTCCTCGACCGCATGCCGCTGGGCGGCGATCTTCATCATCACGCCTCGGGCGGCATTCGCCCGGCGGCGCTCATCCGCATGGCCGCAAGCGATAGCCTGTGCCTGCCGACGGACCCCGAAGCGATCTGGATCTTACGGGCGCCCCCTTGTGGCGACGACCAGCGAGCGGTGGTCGAGGCGTTGCAGGATGCTGCTTTTCATCGCGAGATCGAGCGACGCTGGTCGATGCAGGACTACCTGGCGGGCGACGCATCGATCGACCGCATCGAGGCCAACGAGTACTTCTTCACCACCTTCGGTCAGTCCGGGCTGGCGCGGCGCGACTTCTCCCGGGTACTGGCCGCGGTGCGGACGCTTGCGGCTCGCGAAGGGGTGATCTATCTCGAGACGTCGGGTGGCTACTCGCCGGCGCGCGAGGCGCGCAACGACCTCACCAGCTCGATCCGATGGAACGATGATCTTGCCGAGCTTCGCAGCACGATACTGGCGCACCCGCGCTTCGCAGAGGTTCGCGACTCGGCCGTCGAGTCGCTCCCTCGGGAGCTGGATCGATCGGATCGGCTCCTTGGGTGCGGCGGCGACGACCCCGACCCGGGATGCGATGTGTTCGTGCGGTTCCAGCAGATCCTGGTCCGCACCGTCGAGCCGACGGTCGTGTTCGTGCGCCTGCTGCTGGCGTACGAGATCGCCCAGGCCAGCCCCCTCGTCGTCGGGATCAATTTTGCGGGCCCCGAAACCCACCCGGTTTCGGTCAGCGACTACGCGCTCCACATGCGGATGTTCGGCGAGATAGCCGCCTACTACCCGGACGTGAAGCGGACGCTACACGCCGGTGAGATGACCGACGAGCTCGCGGCCGCCCTCGGCGCCGAGCGGCACATAGCGCTCGCGGTAGCTCCGGCCGAGACAGGCGGCGCGGCGGCTCATCGTATCGGCCACGGCGTCGCCGTGAACGCAGATCCTGATCCGGCCCGGCTGATGGCCGAGATGCAGCGGCGGGACGTGGCGGTCGAGATCAACCTCGAGAGCAACCGGCAGCTGCTGGGCGTCGGCCCCCTCGGCCACCCTCTTGTCGATTACCTGGAGGCCGGCGTGCCGGTGGTGCTGGCCACCGACGATCCCGGCCCGATGTACTCCGACCTGCAGCAGCAGTTCGCGCTCGCAGCGCTCAACGACGGCGTGTCGTATCAGACGCTCAAGACCCTCGCCATGAACAGCATTACCTACAGCTTCTTGCCGCTTGCCGACCGGCAGCGCCTACTCGATCGGCTCGTCGATAACTTCACGGCCTTCGAAGCGGCGCAATAGGAGGCGTCGAGGCGGTCGAGATTGGCTCCCAGATGACAGCGCGTGCCGAGGTTGATCATCTGTTCGCCGTCCCAGAGGAAGGCAGGGCCCCCGCTCCGCGGCACGGGCCATGGCAGATAGGATCCGGACCGTTAGCCGCCCGCGAGGGACAGCCGGAACGCGACCATCTCCTGGCCGTTGCGAACCAGCAGGAGGTCGCCTACCAGCACCGGGTGGTTCCAGGTCTTGCCCTCGATCGCAGGGAACCGCGCGAGCTGAGTGAATTGGTCGGGGGTCGCCCGGACCAGCACCAGCTCACCCCGCTCCGACAGCACCAGCAGCAAGTCCTGGTCGGGTAACAAGACGAGCTGGCCGTGGCCGTAGCGTCCGCCCTTCCACTTGCGCTCGCCGTTCTCGACGCCGATGCAGGCGAGGATGCCGCCGTCGAAGCCGAAGGCATGGCCATCGTGAACGACGAAGTCGTTGAAGTAAGGCTTCAGCCGGATCGACGTCCAGCGCTCCTCGATAGTCCATCCGCCGGGTCCGTGCGCGACCGCGATGCGGCGCGTGCCGATCCCCCCGCTGGCGCCGAGCGCGCTGATCAGGACGTCGCCGTCCGCGGTCAGCGCCGGCTGCACGATGCCGGAGCCCGGCCACGGGTGCTCCCAGAGCAGCGTGCCGTCGGCCGGGGCGACGCTGGTGGCGCCGGCCCCGTTCAGCAGCAGGATCTGCGCGACTCCGTCGATCGTCAACAGATGTGGCGAGCTATAGCTCACGCCGCCGGCCGGGCCTCGCCAGCGCGGATCGCCGCTGGTGAGGTCGTAGGCGACGAGCGCCCCGGAGGCGGCGACGATGACGACGTCGTCGAGAACCAACGGCGAGCTCGAGAAGCCCCAGAACGGCATCTTCACATCGGTGTCGTGCCCCACGTTGCGCGACCACACGACGGCGCCGGATCCGGCGTCGAGCACGTTGAGGATTCCGGTCGCACCGAACGTGTAGACGCGACCGTCGCTGACGGTCGGCGTCCCGCGCGGGCCGGCGCCGCCGTTCGACTCCCAGAAGCGGGCCACGGTGCGGTGTTGCCACACCGGCTCGCCGGTGCTGACGCGGTAGCTGGCGACGACCTCGTCGTCGCCGCGCTGCTCCTGCGTGTAGAGGAGGTCGCCGTGGACCGCGAAGGACGACCAGCCCGGCCCGATCGGCCGGCGCCACAGCTCCACCGGTGGCGACTCAATCCAGTCGATCTCGATCCGCACCCCGGGAATGACGCCGTCGCGACCGGGTCCGCGGAAGCCGAGCCAGCCGGCTCCGGTCTCCGCTGTCGCCGGACCCGACGGGAACGCCGTTGGCTCGTCGCCGGCTTGCGCCAGGAGCCGCTCCTCGGGAGTCGCCGACCAGCGCCACCCGAAATCCGAATCGGTGTCGCCGGTTACGCCCCCGGTTCGCACGAGCGCCCACACTCCGCACGACAGGACGATGGTCGCGACCATCGCCACGCGTCGAGGTCCGTCAGACAGACGACGGCTGGCCACCGCCCACACGACGAGAGCGAGGCTCGAGACCGGAATCGCGTAGATGAAAAACAGCACCCCCTGTCCCGCGGTCGCCATCGAATCGTGGAGGATGCGCGGTGTCGCGGCCAGCGCGACGATCATCAGCACGACGGCGCCCAGGCGCTCGGACCACGGCGCCCGGCTGAAGAACACCCACCACACGACGACGGCCAGCCCGCCGACGAGACCGCCGATTATCCCGACGAGCGTGGCCTCCGGTACGACGATCGGGACGCCAAACCTGGCCAACCACTGCAGCACCACGGCGAGCACGCCGGGCCATAGCCGGAGGGGGTGCGGATGTTTCGTTGCGTCGGTCTGTGCAATGGCCATGTCAGATCTCCCGCGGGCTCCCGATTGATTGTTGACGTCCGCCTACGTCCGATCTATTTTCGGCTATCGTTAATCGATTGTCGATAAACGATAGCCGATACCGCGCCACGACACGGACGTAGGGGACCGGGGTGCCCATGAATCAGACCGACGATCAACCGACTCGCCCGCTCACGCCGGCCACGTTCCACATCCTCCTCAGCCTGATGCATGAGGCCGCTCACGGCTATCACGTCAAGAGGGTGGTCGAGGAGCGGACGAACGGTGCCGTGCTCCTCGGGGCCGGGACGCTGTATGCCGGCCTCCGACGCATGGCCAGGGACGGTCTCATCGAGGAGACCGACCCTCCGCAGGCCACCACTGACGTCGAGCCCGGCACGCGCTGGCGCTTCTACGGGATCACGCCGCGCGGGACGGAGGTCCTCGAGGGCGAGATCGCCCGACTGGAGGCGGACCTAGCAGGCTGCTGAAAAACGGCTCGAGCGCGCCATTTTGGGCTGGATCGTCTCGATCACGGTGAGTTAGCGGGGCGGCGAGTGCGAGTGCGAGGCTCTGGTTGCCGGCCGCGCCGGTATTTCTTGGGCGGTTAGTCCCGATATCGTCACGTCGCCCCCTGGAGGTTGCGCATTCTGACCAGGTTGAAGGCAGCGGCGGTGAAGGTGAACATCCAATCGACGCGTTCGGTGCCTCGGTGCCGCGTCTTGCGCATCAGCCCGACCGTCTTGGCCCATCCGAACATCTGCTCGACGAGCTTGCGTTTCCTTTGACTGACCTGGTAGCCGGGGTGGCGGGTTGTGCGCCGGTCGATGGCGCTGCGCCGATTGGTGTCGTTCTGTGCAACGTGCGGGGTGATGTTCCGATCTCGAAGCTTACGGACGCACTCGCGTGTGTCGTAGCCCTTGTCGGCCGCCAAGGTCACCCTGCGGTTACCGGAAATCTTGTCCGCCATTTGCACCGCCGCCTCGCGTTCCGCTGTCCCGGAAGCGATCGTTACGCATGCCTTGGTTGCTAACCCGTGGCGGTTGTCGATCATCAGGTGCCCCATGTAGCAGAGCTTCGACTCGGCTCCCCTACTTTTCTTGTACAGGCGTGCGTCCGGATCGGTCCTGGAGGCGTGAGTATCGTTTGTGCGCCGTTGTTTGCGAAAATCGACGCTCGGGTTGCTGCCTCCCTCATCGGAGTCGCTCTGATCCTTCGGCTTGAAGCTCTTGTGTGAGGCCCACGCCTCGATCAGCGTGCCGTCCACCGTGAAGTGCTCATCCGATAGCAGACCGCGGCGCCGTGCCTCCGCCAGCACTTCCTGGAAGAACACCTCGGCGACCTCGCCTCCCAACACTCGATCCCGGTTCTTCGTGAACACCGTCGCATCCCACACCAGATCGTCCATGTTCAGGCCCACAAACCACCGGAACAGCAGGTTGTAGTCGAGCTGCTCCATCAGCATGCGCTCGGAGCGAATCGTGTACAGCACCTGCAGCAGCAGCGCCCGCAGCAGCTTCTCCGGCGGGATAGACGGACGGCCCGTGTGCGAGTACAGCTTCTCGAACAGCGGCGACATCCGCCCCAGCACGTCGTTGACGATCCTCAGCAGCGGCCGCAGCGGATGCTCTTTCGGTACTCGCTGCTCCGGAGATACGTAACTAAAGGCGGCCACCTGTCTCGCGTCCTCACCACGCATCTGCTCACCTCGTTGATGCTTCGGTTTTTGCCGCGGGCTGCGTGGTTCAGAATCTACTCGAAAAAGAGGAGTTTTTCAGCAGCCTGCTAAGAGCCTACTGCCCCGCCTCGTGCGGCGCGCGACGCCAGAATCTCACGACACAAGTCGAGATAACGCGGCAGGATCGCGTCCCAGCCAAAGGACGCTTCGAGGAGTCGACGACCCGCGGCGCCCAGCCGCGGGGCGTCGGCCTGCGCTGCGGCCTGAAGTCCCCGCGCCAGCGCCTCGACGCTCCCGGGCTCGACCAGGAAGCCTGTCTCGGCCTCGACGACCTTGTCGGGCAGCCCCCCGGCGCGCGTGCCCAGCACCGGCAGTCCGTGCGCCAGGGCCTCGAGCGTCACCAGGCTCGAGCCCTCGAAGCGGGTCGGGTGCACGAACCAATCGGCGATCGCCAGGACGCCGTGCATGGTCGCATCATCGAGCCTCCCGAGCAGGCGGCAACGATCGGCGATTCCGCCGGACCGGATGGCCGCCTCCACCCGGCCGCGGTGCGGGCCGTCGCCCACCAGCACCCAGCGCCAGCCCTGCGGCATCCGCGCCGCCTCGCGCGCCAGGGCACCCGCAAGCAGCTCGAACCCCTTGTTCGGCGCAATGCGCCCGACCGAGACCAGAAGCGGCCCCCCTGCTTCGAGCCCTGATTCTTGCAGGAGGCGTCGCGCCGCATCCAGATCCGCCTGCTCCCGGCAAGCCTCGCCGTCGACAGCGTTGGCAATGACCGTCAACCGCTCGTCCGGCAGCCCAAGGGCGACGCGCATGTCGTCGCGCAGGACCTCGTCTTGCGCGACCACCACGTCGGCCGCTGCCGCGGCTGCTCGAACGCCAGCGCGGAAGGGAGCATAGGCCAGGCGCTTGAGCCGGCCGCGCGTGTGGAACTCCTCCATCCCGTGTGGCACCAGAATCAGCGGTATCGGCGCCTGACGCCCGGCTCGGCTCGGTACAAAGCCGACGCCCGCCAAGCCGTTGGCCTGTACCAGCGCGGTGTCGGCGGCGAGTAGCGCGCTGAGTCGCCGCGTCCACCAGGGATAGTTGGTGACGCGGTCGAGGACCACGGTGCCTCGCAACCGACCCCACGGCAGCGGCGCCGGTCGACACCACACGAGCCGTACCGACTCCGGAAAAGCCTCCTCGGCGCGTCGGGCGCGCCTCGGGTCGTGCGGCGTCTCGGCAATCAGGTCGACGGCCACCCCGCGGCGCCCGAGCCACAGCGCCAGGTCGTACACGTGGCGCTCCAGGCCACCGGGGCCGTGGGCTGGCCACACCCGGCGCGAGACGAGGGCGAGACGGCCCGGAAGCGCAACGTCACTCACCGCGGACCTCGTCCAGCGCCCCGGCATAGACGTCCATCAACAGCGGATAGACCGCGTCGGGCGCGAAGAGCTCACGGGCCCGGGCGGCTGCCGCTGCCCCGACCGCGGCCGCTCGGGCAGGATCCGCAGCCTCGGCTACCGCCGCGTGAAGCTGCCCCGAATCCTCGGCGATCCATCCGTCGCGGCCCGACTCGATGACCTCGGCGGCACTCGCCCCGGCGCCGGCGATCACCGGAGTGCCCAGGGTCATGGCCTCGAGCATGACTCGCGACATCGGCTCCTCCCAGCGACTCGGCAGCACCACGGCGCTTGCTTCGCGAATCCACGGGATCAGGGCTCCACCATCGAGCCAGCCGAGGAATCGCACCTCGAGCCCGAGCCGCGCCGCCCGCGTGCGGAGATCCTGCTCCCGGGGCCCCGCGCCAGCGATCACGAGGGGCAACGCCGCGCCGCCGGCCAAGTCGTCGATCAGTGTGTCGAACCCCTTGGTCGCGGTCAGCTTGCCCGCTGCCAGCAGGTACCGATCCGGAGCCGTGCCCGGAGCCGTTTGCGCGCCGCCGCCGCGCAGCGCCAGTTGCTCGGCGTCGGCGATGTTGTGCACGACATGCATGGGGAACTCCGCGCCGCGGCGCAGCAAAGCGTCACGCAAGGCCCGGCTGACAGCCACGATCCGGTGTGCCGCGGCCACATCGGCACGCCGCGACCGTAGCCGCCGTCGGGCCCACGGAGAACCATGGCTCCGGCAATCGGCGCGTACAGCCCGTAGTACTCGCGCATGCATGCGACCTGGCGCCCGGGCGAGCAGCCCGGGCATACCCCACCTGCCTGCCATGCCGTGCCGTGCAAGCAGGTGGTCCAATGGTCGCGCAGCGTCACCACCGTGGCGCGCCCCACCGTCCGTGCTGCGACGATCGCGCCCGGGCCGCTATGCAGGTGCTGGGCGTGCACGACCGCCAGTGTCGGTGTCGCACGGAGCTTCGCCTCCACCGCGCGGCGGACCGGTCCGAAGGAGAAATCGCGCGCTCCCAGCCGGCCGCCCAGACCCTGCCGATCAACGACGACTGGAATCGCCTCGATCTGGAGGCCGTCGTACTCGCGGCGACCGGCCCCGGACCCGCCCCGATCGATCTCCATCACGGCAACCTGGTGGCCCCGAGCCCGCAGCGTCGTCACCAGCGCGTGCGCGCTCCAGCCGCTGCCGCCGCAGTCCGGTGGATAGACATCGGTAACGATCAGCACCCCGGGCCGGCCTGCGGGCGTCATCACGATCGGTCGGGCGCAGTTTCGACCAGTGACCAGCGGTCCGTCAGGAAACGCCAGCCGATCCCGACAGCGCGGCCGGGAACCATCACGACCTGGTTGTAGAGCAGGGTGCCCATCGATACCGGCCGGTCTCTCGGGATCATCCCGGTCGAGTACTGGATGGCCAAGCCGAAGTTCCACGCGACTAGCGCCGCCAGCACCGCTACGGCCAACCGGCGCCGCTCGGCCTGCACGCCAGCCAGCAACGCTGCAAGCCCGAGAGCAAACAGGGGCATGCAGTTGATGAAGCGCCGAGCACCGAAGGAAGCGCCCCCCCACCAGGTCTCGTGCGAGCCTACGACAACGACCTGTAGCGCCAACGTAGCGCCGAGGCCCGCCGCCACGACGGGCTGCCGCCGCGCCAGGCAGAGCAGGCCCAGCGTGACGAGCAGCGTGATCGGGCTCCAGCTGTAGAGGCCGTGGAAGCCCGAGAAGAGCACGTTCGCGGTATTTTCACCGGACAAGAAAACTTCTCGACCACGAACGGGGTTGGGCTGAAGGTCCCGTGCAGGGCACGATAGACGAGGAACTGCGGCGCTACGACCAGGGCGACAACGGCACCGAGCAGGAGCTGGCCCGGCAGCCGCCGCTGCAGAGAACGGAAACCCTCGGCACGCACCGCCTGCAATGCGCGGATGATCCCCTCCTCGACGAGCAGCGGCGTGATCATCAGCCAGTTGAGCTCGCGGACCAACACCATCAATCCGGCCGCCCCACCGAGGGCCGCCCACTGGGGTGCGGTCCGCTCCTGTCGCGTACGGAGCCACAGCCAGGTAAACAGCGCCACCGCGAACAGCGAGTTGGCGTGCGCCATGGGCGGGGTGATGTAGAGATAGAAAACCACCGGCGTGGCGAACCAGATCCCGATCGTCGACACCTGCGACGCCCACCGCGCGTGCTCCTGCCGGCAGGTCCGGTAGATCAACGCCAGCCCTACCGAGCCCCAGAACAGCGACGCCAGACAGACCGCCCAGACGTAGGGACGCCCGAACCCGTCGCGCTCCACCTCGGCTCCGAGCCAGCGTGCCGCGAGCACCGCGACGTCGGCCACCGCGTAGAACGGTGCCCAGAGCACGGCGGAGCCGATCGGGGCGTCGTTCAGGCGTCGGCCCGTTGCGGTGACGTGGTCGCGTACGTTGACCAACCAGCCGAAGGTCTCGGGATCGCGCTGCATGAACAGGTCGTAGTCGTTGGCGTAGTGGAGGTCGCCGTCGAACCAGACGGAGCGCAGATGGACCAAGTACTTGATCTCGTCCGCAGCGTAGAGCCGCGGCGTGAACAGGGGCAGTGCCAGCAACGCCACCACCAGCAAGAGACCCCACTCGCGACGCCAGGAGCCAGGATCAGACATAGACAGGCCCGTGGTTGCCCGCGCGCGGCTGCAGTAGGCCGAGGTGCCGCCGCGGCAAGTGAGACCGGGGGATCATACCGCGCCCGCGATGGCTCGGAGCAGGTCACCCGCACCCTGCTCCCAGCGATATCGCGCGTCGATCAACTCACGGCCCCGGGCTCCCATCTCCGCACGGTCGACTCGGGTCAGTACCGCCTCAATAGCAGCCGCGAGCGCTGTCGGCGTGGCGTCGGTGAGCCGTCTGGTGACGCCGTCCCGGACGTTGTCGACGACACCCCCCTCTGCCACGGCAACGACCGGCAGTGAACAATACGCCGCCTCGATCACCGACAGCCCGAAGCTCTCCTCGCGGGCAGCGTGGACGTAGCAGCGCGCGGCGCGATAGTGGCCAGCAAGCTCTCGGTCGGCGACAAAGCCAGCGAAGGTCACGCGCTCCGCGACACCGAGCGCTTCGGCCAGGGCCCCGAGCGCTTGCCGCTCGGGCCCGGCGCCAACGACCTTGAGGGTTCGGCCGGGCAGAAGCACGAGCGCCCGGATGGTCAGATCGACCCGCTTGCGGGGGTGCAAATAGTTGACCGTCACCAGGTCGAAGGTCGGCCAGGTGGCGTTCGACCGGGGATGGTCGAGGCGCTCACGGTCGATGCCGTGGGTGATCGCCACGGCGTCGCGCCGATACACCTGTGCGATGCGCGCCGCGGCGTACGGGCCGGATGCCGTGATCGCACCCGCCAGACGCACCAGCCGCCGATCGATCACCCGATAGACCCACAGAGCAAGCGCCAGGGCCGGCCGCGCCGCCCCGGCCCGTCGCAGGACGGCAGCTCGATCCTGGTACAGCGCCCGCGGTGGCTCGAAACAATGGTACACGCCGGCCAACTGCGCCCTGCCAACGAGTCGGTCAGGCGCCAGCAGCCACAGCGCCGGACCGAAGAACACTCGGGCTTCGGCGCCTCGGTCGAGATGGCGCGACAGGCCAAGGACACGCGCGTAGTCGATGGCGGCGTTGAGGTATCGGTTGGCGAAGAAATCGAGACGCGCACCACTCTCGACCACCACGACACCGTCGGCAACCAGCGGTCTGCACGAGTCATCGAATCGATGACACACGATGCGCGGCTGGTGTCCAGCGGCCGCCAGGGCTGTCGCCAGTTCCAGGATCAGCCGCTCCGCCCCGGAAAGCACCTTGAACCGCGGAAAGACGAGGTCGATGCGCATCGTCCTAACGCACGGTCTGCTCGTAGAGCCGTTCGAACGCCGCCGCAACCCCGTCCAGCCGAGGTTCGCGACCGCGTCGCGTCGCGCGCGCTCCCCGAGTCGGGCGGCTAACGACCGGCCGCTCAACAACCGTCCGAGCGCTCGGCCGAGCTCCTCGGCGTCGCCTTCGCCCACGAGCAAGCCGTTGTCCTCGTGCCGAACGACGTCAGGGATTCCGGCAACCCGGCTTGCCACTACGGGTGTGCCGCTGGACAGGCCCTCGAGCAACGTGTTGGGAAGGCCGTCGACGTTGCCGCTTGGCCCGTGCACCGATGGCACCGCGATCACATCCGCGCTGCCGGTGAGGCCTGGCAGATCGGCGTGCGCCACCGCCCCGACCAGCGACAGCATGTCTTCACAGCCGACCCGCGCAGCGAGGCTGCTCAGCTCGTCGTGCAGCGGCCCCTCGCCGACGATCAGCAGCCGCGCCTCGGGGGTCCCGGCCCGTACCTGCGGCAACGCGCGTACCAGCACCTCGAAGCCTTTCTTGTGGACCAGTCGACCGACGGCCACGATCCAGGGCACGCCGGCATTCACACCGAAGCGACGGCCGAACAGCGCACGGGTCGCGGCTCGCTGGTCGGGCTCCAGCGGTCGGAAGCGGTCGGTGTACACGCCGTAGGGCTGGCGACTCGGTTCCGGGCCCGCTCCTAGCAGGCTGCTGAAAAACGGCTCGAGCGCGCCATTTTGGGCTGGATCGTCTCGATCAAGGTGAGTTGCCCGGCCGCCGTGTGCGAGTGCGAGGCTCTGGTTGCCGGCCGCGCCGGTATTTCTTGGGCGGTTAGTCCCGATATCGTCACGTCGCCCCCTGGAGGTTGCGCATTCTGACCAGGTTGAAGGCAGCGGCGGTGAAGGTGAACATCCAATCGACGCGTTCGGTGCCTCGGTGCCGCGTCTTGCGCATCAGCCCGACCGTCTTGGCCCATCCGAACATCTGCTCGACGAGCTTGCGTTTCCTTTGACTGACCTGGTAGCCGGGGTGGCGGGTTGTGCGCCGGTCGATGGCGCTGCGCCGATTGGTGTCGTTCTGTGCGACGTGCGGGGTGATGTTCCGATCTCGAAGCTTACGGACGCACTCGCGTGTGTCGTAGCCCTTGTCGGCCGCCAAGGTCACCCTGCGGTTACCGGAAATCTTGTCCGCCATTTGCACCGCCGCCTCTCGTTCCGCTGTCCCGGAAGCGATCGTTACGCATGCCTTGGTTGCTAACCCGTGGCGGTTGTCGATCATCAGGTGCCCCATGTAGCAGAGCTTCGACTCGGCTCCCCTACTTTTCTTGTACAGGCGTGCGTCCGGATCGGTCCTGGAGGCGTGAGTATCGTTTGTGCGCCGTTGTTTGCGAAAATCGACGCTCGGGTTGCTGCCGCCCTCATCGGAGTCGCTCTGATCCTTCGGCTTGAAGCTCTTGTGTGAGGCCCACGCCTCGATCAGCGTGCCGTCCACCGTGAAGTGCTCATCCGATAGCAGACCGCGGCGCCGTGCCTCCGCCAGCACTTCCTGGAAGAACACCTCGGCGACCTCGCCTCCCAACACTCGATCCCGGTTCTTCGTGAACACCGTCGCATCCCACACCAGATCGTCCATGTTCAGGCCCACAAACCACCGGAACAGCAGGTTGTAGTCGAGCTGCTCCATCAGCATGCGCTCGGAGCGAATCGTGTACAGCACCTGCAGCAGCAGCGCCCGCAGCAGTTTCTCCGGCGGGATAGACGGACGGCCCGTGTGCGAGTACAGCTTCTCGAACAGCGGCGACATCCGCCCCAGCACGTCGTTGACGATCCTCAGCAGCGGCCGCAGCGGATGCTCTTTCGGTACTCGCTGCTCCGGAGATACGTAACTAAAGGCGGCCACCTGTCCCGCGTCCTCACCACGCATCTGCTCACCTCGTTGATGCTTCGGTTTTTGCCGCGGGCTGCGTGGTTCAAAATCTACTCGAACAAGGGGAGTTTTTCAGCAGCCTGCTAGAAGCAGCTCGCGCCGTTGTTCGCAGGCCTGCGTAGCGCCCCGACAGAGGCGAGACACGCCGTGAGCGAACCAACCTCCATTCTCGAGTCGGCGACCGGGCCGCGAGGGCCGGGCGGGGGTATCCCCGCGGGCACGCCGCTGATGCATCGGCTGCTTCTTCGTGTGTACCCGCCGTGGTTCCGCCAGGAGTTCGAGGTCGATCTGACCCGCTACCTGGCACGCCAGCGTGCGGAGGCGCGATATCGCGGCGGCATTCCGGGCGCGGCGCGCTTCTGGTGGCACGCCGGCACCGACGCCCTTGCAACGGGCGTGGCGCTGCGGCTGGGCCGCGCGTGGGAGCGCTGGCCGATCCTCCGACGATGGCGACGAAGCGTTGCCAATGGGCCGTTCCCCGGCAATGGTCGACACCGATTGGAAAGAGAGGCGGGGACGATGCTCGATGCGATCACGAGAGACGTACGACACGCAATGCGGGGTTTGCTCAAGAACCCCGGGTACGCGCTCGTCTTCATCCTGACGTTGGGTCTCGGGATCGGGGCCAACACGGCGATGTTCAGTGCGGTGAACGGCGTGCTCCTGCGCCCGCTTCCGCACGAAGACGGCGATCGTCTCGTGTATCTGCGCCACGCGGCGAGCCTCGCCGACCTCCCCAACGTTCTGTTCTCGGTCCCCGAGATCGACGACTACCGTCAGGCGTCGCCGTCGCTCGGAGCCGTGGCGGAGTTCTCGGCGCTCAACTTCACGATGCTCGGCTACGACACGCCGCGGCGCGTGCGTGCTGGAATCGTCACGGGTAATTATTTCGACGTCATGGGCCTGGGGGCGACGCTCGGACGCACGGTCGGGCGCGAGGACGACGGTGAGAACGCGGCGGCCGTGATCGTCCTGTCCGACGCCTACTGGCGCAACGTCTTTGGCGCCGATCCGGAGATCGTCGGCAAGACGGTGGAGATGAACGGACGCATCACCACCTTCGTCGGCGTTGCGGAGTCGGCGGCGCCGTACCCCGAGCGCACCGACATCTACGTCAACATGGCGACGAGCCCGCACCATCTCAGTGCGACCATGAACCACGACCGCATCCACCGGATGACGGAGGTGTTCGCAAAGCTCGCTCCCGAGGCGACCGTCGAGTCGGCCCGCGCCGAGGTGTCTGCGATCACGACCCGCGTTCATGCCGAGCACCCGGAGGCCTACGATGCCGGGGCCGGGTACGGGGTCAGTGTGACGCCGCTCAAGACCCAGCTGACGTCGCGTGCTCGGCCGACGCTGCTGATCCTGCTCGCCACCGCTTTCCTGGTGCTGATCATCGCCTGCGCCAACCTGGCCAACCTGACGTTGACGCGCGTGCTCCGCCGGGATCACGAGCTGGCGATCCGGGTGTCCCTGGGCGGCAGCCGCGCTGCCCTGCGGCGTTCACTGCTGATCGAGAGTCTGATTCTGGCGGGAGCAGGGGCCGGGCTCGGGTTGCTGATGGCATCCGTCGGGCTCGACCTGCTGGTCACCTTCGCGGAGCGCTTCACGTCGCGCGCATCCGAAATAACGCTCGATGCCTCAGTGTTCGGCTTCGCGCTACTTGCCGCGGTCGGGGCCTCGGTGTTCTTTACGATTCTGCCGCCGTTGCCAGACGGCGACCGGGTGGGTGGCGCCCTCGCCAGCGGCACCCGCTCCACGGCCGGCTCGGGCGCCCGTCGAGCCCAGCGGGTGCTCGTCGTGGCGCAGATCGGCACCTGCTTCGTGCTCCTCATCGGAGCGGGGCTTCTGGTCCGGACGATGGTGCACCTGAACCGGGTGGATCCGGGCTTCGATCGGGCACAGGTCCTGGCGATGAACATCCCTGCCAATACCGCCGGGCGTACGGACGCGCAGATCAAGAGCCAGTATCTGTCGATCCTGGACGACGTGCGGGCGCTGCCCGGAGTAGAGGGCGCGGCGCTGACCAGCTCGATACCGCTTTCCGCCACGTCCGGCTTCACGACCCAGTTGGAAATGGACGTCGACGGCCACGAGCCAGCCGCCGGAGCCCCGAGTCCGCGGGCGGACTTCCGGGTCGTGACCCCGGGCTATTTCTCCACGATGGGGATCGAGCTCCTGGGGGGCCGCGAGTTCGTTGCGACGGATGTCGAGGATTCGCAGGGAGTCGTCGTGATCAACGAATCGATGGCGCGGACCTATTTCGGCGATCGCGATCCGGTCGGTCAGCGCCTTGCCTGGATCGACGACGTCGTCAAGTTCTTGGGTCTGAGCAAGGACTGGCGGACCGTGGTCGGGGTCGTCGCGGATACCCGTGACGCGGGCCTCGATGCCGAAGTGATCCACACCATGTACAACCCGTACCGCCAGATCACCCCGCAGTTCACCGGCTCGCTGGTTATCCGGGTAAGCGGTGACCCCATGGCGCTGTTACCCGCGGTTCGCGAGACGGTTCTCGCTCACGATTCCAATCAGCCGATCACCAACGTCGCGACGATCGCCGACCTCGGCAGCGAGTCCGTGGCGCCGCGACGCCTGAACACCTTGCTACTGGGCGCCTTCGCATTGCTGGCCCTGGTGATCGCGGCCGTCGGGATCGGCGGCGTGCTCGCCTTCTCGGTCGGGAGCCGGACGCACGAATTCGGCGTCCGGAGCGCGCTGGGTGCCGCCCCGCATCAGATCTGGTCCGTGGTGCTCGTGGAGGGCGCGAGACTTGCCGCTATCGGTCTCGTGCTGGGGAGTCTCACGGCTGTCGCTGTGACGCGCTTCATCTCCGGGCTGCTCGTGGGAGTGCCGGCGCTCGATCCAGTGACCTTCATCACGGTGGGTCTGCTGCTCGGAGGCGTCGCACTCGTCGCTTCGTGGTTGCCCGCGTGGCGGGCCGCTGCGGTGAGCCCCATGGAAGCTCTGAGCTCGGACTAGCTCTGGCCCGGGAGAGAACTGCCGGCAACCGGGCATGAGCCCGAGCCGTGCGGGGCAGTAGTCTGCTTCGAGCCCGGGTCGGCGGCCCACAGTGCGAGGATGAGTGCGATGAATGCAGTCGTGTACTACGAGTACGGCTCTCCGGACGTTCTGCAGTTCGAGGCAATCGACAAGCCTGTTCCGGGCGACGGTCAGGTTCTGGTCCGAGTGCGCGCGGCGTCCGCCAACCCGTATGACTGGCACTTCATGCGGGGTAGCCCGTACTTCATGCGGATGATGACCGGGCTGCGCACCCCGAAGGTCAAGTCGCTCGGGGTCGATATGGCGGGGGAGATCGAGGCGGTCGGCGCCAACGTCACGCGGTTTCGCCCCGGCGACGAGGCCTTCGGGACCGCCGCCGGGTCCGGCTCGGGCAGTTTCGCGGACTACACGTGCGCGTCAGAGGACAAACTGGAGCATAAACCGGCCAACCTGACCTTCGAGCAGGCGGCAGCCGTCCCGATTGCCGGGGTCACGGCCCTCCAGGGGCTGCGCGATTGCGGCGGGATCCAGTCGGGGCAGAACGTCCTGATCAACGGCGCCTCGGGCGGTGTGGGCACGTTCGCCGTGCAGATCGCCAAGTCGCTGGGTGCCGAGGTGACCGGGGTGTGCAGCACCCGCAACGTGGACATGGTCCGATCGATCGGCGCCGATCGGGTCATCGACTACACCCGTGAGGACTTCGGCGGCGATGCACGGCATTACGACCTGATGCTCGACGCCATCGGCAACCGCTCCTTGACCGAGTGCCGGCACGTATTGACGTCGCGGGGGAAGTACATCCTCGTCGGATCAATCGACGACGGCCGATGGCTGGGTCCGATGAAGCGTCTATTGACGGTCCTCGTGCTGTCGCCCTTCGTGAGCCAGGCGATGGTTCCGATGCTGGCCAAGATAAACCGCGAGGATCTTCAGATCCTCAAGGAGCTCCTCGAGGCGGGCAAAGTCTCGCCGGTGATCGACCGACAGTACGGGTTGGACGAGCTCCCCGAGGCCATCCGGTATCTGGAAGAGGGCCACGCTCGGGGCAAGGTGGTCATCACCGTGTGACGCCCTCGAGGGGGCCAGTCAACCTGGCGCGCAGGAACAGCCCCAGCCGCTCATTGCGCCGCGGATAGGACTTGCCGGTCCGCACGAAACCGAGGGCCTCGAGGATCCGAACCATGAGCTGGCTTGCATTCGCCGCAGACCAGTTGTACCCTTCCTACGTATGGTACATAGGGTACATGGGGTACATATGAGGTCTGCTTCATGGAAATAGTCATCGACGTCGACGATCCGGTGCCACTGTTTGCTCAACTGATCGAGCAGATCAAGCAGTTGGCGCTCCACGGTCAAATCGGACCGGGGGAGGCCCTGCCCTCGATTCGTCAGCTTGCCAACGACCTCGGGCTCAACAACAAGACGGTGGCGAAGGCCTACCGGTTACTCGAGCGCGATGCGGTCATTCAAACCAAGGGGTATCGGGGCACCTTCGTGCACCCCGATGCCGAGGCCAACAGCACGGTCGATTTGAACGCCTGGGTCGTGACGAAGCTGGGGACAACGATCCAGGCACTCCGCGACTCCGGAGCAACCGATTCAGAGATTCGGATCGCGTTCGGCGACGTGATGAGTCGTCGCGGTCACTAGCAGGCTGCTGAAAAACGGCTTGGGCGCGCCATTTTGGGCTGGATCGTCTCGATCACGGTGAGTTAGCGGGGCGCCGAGTGCGGGTACGAGGCCGGCGCTGCTGGCAGCGCCGGCATTTCTTGGGGATTGGTGCCCTCATCGTCACGTCGCCCCCTGGAGGTTGCGCATTCTGACCAGGTTGAAGGCCGCGGCGGTGAAGATGAACATCCAATCGACACGTTGCGTGGCCTCGGTGTCTGGTCTTGCGCATCAGCCCGACCGTCTTGGCCCATCCGAACATCTGCTCGACGAGCTTGCGTTTCTTCTGACTGACCGTGTAGCCCGGGTGCCGGGTCGTGCGGCGGTCGATGGCGCTGCGCCGGTTCGTGTCGTTCTGTGCGACGTGCGGGGTGATGTTGCGATCTCGAAGCTTTCGGATGCAGTCTCGCGTGTCGTAGCCCTTGTCGGCCGCCAAGGTTACCCGGCCCCTTCCGGGAATCTCGCCCGCCATCTGCACGGCGGCCTCTCGTTCTGCTGTTCCCGAAGCGATCGTTACGCAGGCGTTGGTTGCTAACCCGTGGCGGTTGTCGATCATCAGGAGAGGTGGACCCCGAAATTCGGACAGGTTGCTAAGGTGGGATCCAGACCAAGAAGAAGGAGTCTGGAATGCCACGGAAGAGACGGAGTTATCCTGCTGAGCTGAAGGCGAAGGTCGCTTTGGAGGCGCTTCGCGAGGAAGCGACGATGGCGGAGCTGGCAGCCCGCTACGATGTGCATCCGAATCTGATCGCCAACTGGAAGAAGAAGGCTCGGCAGAAGGTGCTGGCTGGCTTCTCGGGGAAACAGGAGCGCAACGAGGTCTCTCGGGAGGCCGAGATCAAGGAGCTGCGGGCGAAGATCGGGGAGCTCGTCATCGAGCGGGATTTCTTGTCCAAGGCCTTCGGTCGTTGAGCCACGGCCGGAGGGTGGCGATGGTCGATCCGGAGCACGGCCCCCTGAGCATCACGCGGCAGTGCCGCCTGGTGTCGATCGCGAGGTCTTCGTTCTATTACGAGGGCCACGGCGAGAGTCCGCTGAACCTGCGCCTGATGCGGCTGATCGACGAGCAGTTTCTTCCGGGACTATGCACTTGACAAAGGCTGTGCGCCAGCTCGATCAGCGGCGCAAGCGCTCGCTCTTTCGCGCCTTACGCTTCTTCTACCGCGTCCTCGTCAGGCGGGGGAACTTGAACCGCGCGCTTCATCGCCTCGTCGAAATCGAGAGGGATTCGGAGAGGCCCATGCTTTTTCTTCCCGCCAGACTTCTCCAGCTCGGCTTCTAGCTCCTCTTCCAGACGAGCGACCGCGCCGTTTTCTTTCTCGTCGGCTTTCACGCGTAGCTCGCTCGCTTTCTCCACCGCGTCGGCGATCTCGTCTTCAGCGTCCTCGGACAGCCGAACAACCTGGATGGTGGCTACGTCCTCCGGGGCTATGTGAGGTATGGACGTACCAAAAGCTGTCCGTAGCACAAGCGGCTGGCCCAGCTTCGGGTGGCTGAGCACCGCCTGCAAGTAGCCCGGCCGGATCGCTCGCGGAATCGGGATGATGCGGATGATGTCCTCAGTAATGATCTTCCCCTCGTGAAGCTGGCTTGCCAGCAAGACGCTGCCATTGATCCCGTAGATCTGGCCGGATCTCACCATCAACAGCCATCCAGGTTCAACGCGGTACTCAGAAAGGTCGGCGGGCGTGGCTGGCGTGAGGAACTTCGAGATCTCGGGATTGATTCGGAAGATATCCTCACTGCTCCAATACGGCACGCCGACATCGCCGTAGATTCGCTTGAACCGAGGCGGCATCACAGGCGTTGCAACGTCGATCAGGGGAGCGATGCTTCGGCCCTTGCGATCTAGTAAATCGAGCACCGCCAGGGCGTCCGGGTTATGGGCGTATGCGTCGAATCTGCGACGCTTGCCGAACAACTCATTGGTCTCTACAGTGAAGCCTTCCTCGCCCGCAGGCTCAGGCGTCTCTCCGATCTCATTCGAGAAACGTTGCCGAGCACGCAGGTCGAGGCGATACGCTTCGTCGCGCATTGCGAACACGGAGGTTATTTGATTGTCGAGTTCTTCTATGAGTCGATCAATAAGCGGGACGCTAAGGCGTACCAGGTGATCAACCTCAAGGTGCTTGATGATGTTCCCGTAGTGACTGGAGCGCATCATCGCTCGCCCGTGACGAGTGCGCAGAAACGTGTAGATGTATCCGCGTTGCCTGCCGTCGACAGGCTGAATGCGCAGGATGTCGTGCGATATGACGATTCCTTCGTGGGGGGTGTAGGTGATTATTGCGTCGCCCACGCTGCCCGAGCAGGTCACTAAAATCCAGCCGGCATCGACATATCGTTCCGAGACGTTCGGCGTCCTGCTGGGCGCTAACCACTTTCGTGGGGTGGGCCAGATGTCAAAGACCTGGGTCGCCGCAAGAAAGGGAACTCCATGCTCCCTGCTGACCTGAATACCCTTCAGCCTGCTCGGCTGCCAGATATTCGCAAGCTCACCTAAAGGCACGGCGGTGAGACTCGACTGCTCAATACCCCTCCGTTTAAGAAACCCCTCCGATAGATAGACCTCAGCGTCGAGTCTCCTATCGCCACCCCACACCTCGTCGAGCGGCAGCGCGATGCACTCCGGCGCTAGCTCTTTCTGAGGCGCCTGTTGTGGCGATGCTGCGGTCACGTCTGCTCCTTGAGCCATTGCTGGAACGCGGCTGCGATCTGCTCAGTGTTGTCGTCCTCGACCTTCTGCTTTACCTCCACTGTCTTCACGACCTGCACGCCTTCGCGGACTTCCGGGACACGCTCCTTCTTCGCCTCGACGATCTCGTTGCCTTCTTCGTCGCGAACGTAGGTCGTGTTCCCCCTCTTGTCGTGTCCAATGTGGTTGGCGAGCGCCATGAAGATCTCGTAGCGGTTCTTCTGGCCCGAAGCCTTCTCGATCTCGATCTCCTTGAAAGCCTTCCGTTGCAAGACGAGCACGCTGGTCTGTGTCGCGTTCTTCGGCTGAAACGTGTCGGGATGGAGATCAATGCTCGCGAGCACGCGAGTCTGCTGCAGAATCCATTCGCGAACGTAGGCAAGTCCCGGAGCACCCAGAATCCCGTCCGGCAACACGATGGCAACCCGGCCCGTCCCCGGTCGAAGAAACCGCACGCACTGTTCTACGAACAAGATCTCAGGCGGTTGTGACTTCTGGAGTTGGTGCGGCTCTCGCATCGAGTAGGTATCGGAGTCCTCGTCATAGTCCCAAACGTGGGCTAGGTCGTACTGCTCGAGAATCGCCGGGTCGTCGACGGGGATCTTGGAGCCGAACGGCGGGTTCGTGAAAATCAGATCGACGTTGCGGATCAGGTCACGCTTGCGCAGAGCCTCGCTCCACGTCACGGTGCGTTCGAGGGAGTTGCCCTGGAAAAGTCCACCGGACCCGTCGTTGTTCATGACCATGTTCATCTTCGCGGCCTTAACGAGGTTCGGGTTGATGTCGATGCCGACGATCTTCTCGTTGGCGTACTCCTGGATCTTGCGGAATAGCTCGTTATGCTCCCTGCCACTCGGCTGCTCGGGATCGCGCCACTTCTTCTTCTCGACAGCTTCCAGCTTCTCGATAACGTGATTCATGGCGATGGTCAGGAATCCGCCCGTGCCGCACGCGGGATCGAGGACGGTATCGCTCGGTCCCGGATCTAGCATCTGCACCGCCATGCGACAGACGTTGCGCGGCGTGAAGAACTCACCGCGATCCCCGCGAAGGTTCGATCCGACGATCTCTTCGTAAGCCTTGCCTTTCACGTCCACGTCGCTCTCCAGCAGGTACCACGGCTGCACCTGCGAGACGATGTACGCGAGTACACGAGGCTCAAGCTCGATCTCTTCGTTGCCTTTGAAGATCGTCTTGTACTTGGCCCGCACGCGCTCGAAGATCTTCTCGATGCGCGCCTTTACCTTGAGCTGGCCGTTGAGGCTCTGGCGTTCCGGAGTCGTCGTGTAGAAGTTGATCTCACTGGAACGCTCATCCTCGATCTTGCAGAAGATCAGCTTGAGTAGCTCCCAGAAAGCCTCCGGTTTTTGCAGCCCTTGGTTGCCGGCGATGTAGTTGTGACAGCGGCGAAACGTGAACAGCAGCGAGTCGCTCGTGGCGGGTCGCAACGCATCGAACGTCGGCCGCTCCTCTTCGTCGAGCGGCTTCCCCTTGGCTGGAATATCCGGGATCTCGACGAACGGCTCTTTGGTGTCCCCCGTCTTGCGAAGGCAAAACCGCTCCTGACCGTTCGTCCACATTCCGAATGTCGCGTTGACGCACCCAGCGAGGTAGCTCTTGAGCTGATCAACGCCTTCCTTCCGGTGGTTCGGGGAGATATCCGCCGCTTTGCACTCGACGATGGCCCAAATGTGCTCCTGTTTGTGCGGCTCCCCTTCGGGAAAAATCGCCAGATCGGCACGTTTTGAGGACCGTCCGAGCTTCACGCGGAACTCGACCGCGATCTCCTCTCGCGGATAGTGGTACTCACGGACGAGCGACTTCTCGATTTCCTGCCGGACGTACTCTTCCGGCGTCTCCTTGCGGAGCTTGTTGTCGATAAAGTCGAGGATCTTGCCCTGTGGAACGATCAGGGCGGTGACTTGCTTGCTCGCCATCTAGCCCCTGACCGACTTCGGAGGTCGGAGCATCAGGCGCTTTCCCTCGACCCGTTGCAGTCCCGCGATGGTCCGCTGACCGTCCGTTAGCTTTCGCGTGTTGTACCGGAAGTCGTACTCCCCAAGGTACTGAGCGAGATAGTGGCTGCCGACGTGGTGATAGATCCCGTTGATACCGCGCTTGAGGTTGGCGAAGTAACCCTCGACGGTGTTCGTGTGGACCGTGCCGCGAACGTATTCCCTCTTCGAGTGGTTGACCGTCTCGTGAGCCTTGAACCGTCGTCCCGGCGCGATGTAACCCCGGTGCTCGTCAGTCATGAGCGTCGCCTGCGGGTGAACCTGACCGCGCAGTGTCCGCGACAGGTTGTCGCCCGTTACGCGCTTAACCGGAATTGACCGCACGCGACCACCGCGCTCAACCATGCTCACCACCGCCGTTTTGTTGCCGGTGTACGCGCGGCCCTTGCCGTGCCTCACGCCACCGATCCAAGTCTCGTCTGCTTCCACGACGCTGCCGTTGCCGAGTTTGTCGGCGAATACCGGATGCCGGAGTGCGTACCTGATCCGGTGCAGCATGAACCACGCCGTGCGATAGCTGCCCAACTCCAGAGCCCGCTGAAGTTGCGCCGCAGAATACCCTTTCTTCGACGAGCAGAGTAAGTACCAGGCGACGAGCCACTTGCGCAGCGGCACCTTCGAGCGCTCGAAGATCGTGCCCACGGTGACCGTGAACTGCTTCTTGCACTCGCCGCATTCGTACAGGCCGTCGCGGATCTTCTTCTCGGGGTTTGGCTTGATCGCGTAAATACGCTCCGAATCCTCGTTTCCGCAGTGCGGACACGTCGGGCCATCCGGCCACCGAACCGACTCAAGGTACTCCCGCGCCGCTTCGTCGGTAGAGAAGTGTTGGATGATCTGTTCGAGCGTGAGATCCGGTGGCGTCTTAGCTTTCATCGCGCGACTCTGCCTTTTGTTTGCCATCACAAGGCTAGAGTACGCTTATCCGATACCTTTGTCAAGTGCATAATCCCGGTTTCTTCAGACGCCGTTTTACGGCTCACGTCAGATGCGACGATGGCTGCGCCGTCAGGGCTACACGGTCTCTCGCAAGCGGGTGCGCCGCCTGATGCGGCTGCTCGGGTTGCAGGCGATCTTGCAGCGGCCCAGGACGTCTCAGCCGCACCCGGAGCACCGGATCTACCCCTACCTGCTGCGTGATCTGGAGATCACGCAGCAGGTAGGGGTAGATCGGATCCGTCCCGAGTCCTGTGGAAATTAGAAAGGCGTAACCTCCGAGTAGCAAAACTCAGAGCCGCCACGAGCGGCAGGAGGTTACGCCGTGAAGCAGGTTAGCACGCACGACAACGAGGTCGTGGAGTTTCGACGGGACGTACAGATGTTGCTGCGGACGAGGATCCGTGAGGCGATCCAGATCACGCTCCAGGAGGAGCTCACGGAGGCTCTGGGGAGCGCGCGATACGAGCGCAACGGTGGGCGCGCCGAGGCTACCGCAACGGCACCCAGAGCCGGCGGGTGACGACGGCGCAGGGACTCCAGGAGTTGGACGTGCCGCGCGGTCGCGTCGTGGACGAAGACGGCGGCACCCGGGAGTTCCGGAGCGCGATCCTGCCACGGTACGCGCGGCGAGCACGACAGGTGGACGAGGCGATCCTGGGAGCGTACCTGGCGGGCGCCAACACGCGGCGGATCCGCAAGGCGTTGTCTCCGTTGCTCGGGAGAGCGCACCTGTCCAAGAGCACGGTCTCGCGGGTGGTGGGGCGGCTCAAGACGTACTTCGCGAGCTGGAGCGAGCGAGAGCTGTCCGGTGAGCGGTATCCGATTCTGTATCTGGACGGGTTTCACCTGAAGGTCAGGTTGGCGCGGCGCGTGGTCTCGGTGCCGGTGTTGGCGGTGCTCGGAGTCAAAGCCGACGGCCAGAAGGTGTTGGTGGCGTTGCGGTTGGCGGCCTCGGAAGCGGAAGTTCACTGGCGAGGGTTGATCGACTCGCTCGTGCACCGGGGGCTGCGATCGCCTCAGCTGCTGATCGCCGACGGTCACAAGGGGCTGGCGAAGGCGACCGAGGCATGGCCGCGGTCGCAGGTGCAGCGATGCATCCAGCACAAGTGGAGCAACCTTCGCGATCACTGCCCCGTGCATGCGCGCGATGAAATGAGGCGCGATTGGCATGCCATCGTCCGCGCCGACAACGGCAACGAGGCTCGGGCCGCGTACAGCGCCTTCGTGCGCAAATGGTCCAGGCTCGTGCCGGCCGTTGCCCGAAGCCTGGAGGAAGCGGGCCTGAGCCTGCTGACGTTCTACGAGTTCCCCAGGCCGATGTGGAAGACGTTGCGAACGACCAACCCGCTCGAGAACCTGAACCGGGAGTTCCGGCGCCGTACCAAGACCCAGGGTTCGTTCTGCACCGAGGCAGCTGGCGTGACGTTGCTGTGGGGCTTGGTCGCCTTCGGCCAGATCCGCATGCGCCGCGTCGACGGCTATCGTCACCTTGCCCAGATCACTCGCGGCCCGGACGAGCAGGCCGCCTAACCGATACGATCAGCCGTTGCCCAGGAGGCTGCGCTCATCCAATTTCCACGACATTCGGGGCACATCCGGCTCCGAGGCTCGGGCCGGGATCGGCTGGTGGATGGACTTCTACAACGAGTGCCGACCGCACTCGTCGCTCCAGGACCGGACGCCCGAGGAGGCGTACATTGACGACGGGGCTGAAGACAGGAGCCCGGGGCTTCGCCCCGTGTCTCGCAAGCCCAAGGCAGCCTGAATCATGAACCCGGATTCCACCTTAGCTGCGACGCAAACCTGTCCAAAGGATGGGGTCCACCTCTAACAGGCTGCTGAAAAACTCCCCTTGTTCGAGTAGATTCTGAACCACGCAGCCCGCGGCAAAAACCGAAGCATCAACGAGGTGAGCAGATGCGTGGTGAGGACGCGGGACAGGTGGCCGCCTTTAGTTACGTATCTCCGGAGCAGCGAGTACCGAAAGAGCATCCGCTGCGGCCGCTGCTGAGGATCGTCAACGATGTGCTGGGGCGGATGTCGCCGCTGTTCGAGAAGCTGTACTCGCACACGGGGCGACCGTCGATCCCGCCGGAGAAACTGCTGCGGGCGCTGCTGCTGCAGGTGCTGTACACGATTCGCTCCGAGCGCATGCTGATGGAGCAGCTCGACTACAACCTGCTGTTCCGGTGGTTTGTGGGCCTGAACATGGACGATCTGGTGTGGGATGCGACGGTGTTCACGAAGAACCGGGATCGAGTGTTGGGAGGCGAGGTCGCCGAGGTGTTCTTCCAGGAAGTGCTGGCGGAGGCACGGCGCCGCAGCCTGCTATCGGATGAGCACTTCACGGTGGACGGCACGCTGATCGAGGCGCGGGCCTCACACAAGAGCTTCAAGCCGAAGGATCAGAGCGACTCCGATGAGGGAGGCAGCAACCCGAGCGTCGATTTTCGCAAACAACGGCGCACAAACGATACTCACGCCTCCAGGACCGATCCGGACGCACGCCTGTACAAGAAAAGTAGGGGAGCCGAGTCGAAGCTCTGCTACATGGGGCACCTGATGATCGACAACCGCCACGGGTTAGCAACCAAGGCATGCGTAACGATCGCTTCCGGGACAGCGGAACGCGAGGCGGCGGTGCAAATGGCGGACAAGATTTCCGGTAACCGCAGGGTGACCTTGGCGGCCGACAAGGGCTACGACACACGCGAGTGCGTCCGTAAGCTTCGAGATCGGAACATCACCCCGCACGTCGCACAGAACGACACCAATCGGCGCAGCGCCATCGACCGGCGCACAACCCGCCACCCCGGCTACCAGGTCAGTCAAAGGAAACGCAAGCTCGTCGAGCAGATGTTCGGATGGGCCAAGACGGTCGGGCTGATGCGCAAGACGCGGCACCGAGGCACCGAACGCGTCGATTGGATGTTCACCTTCACCGCCGCTGCCTTCAACCTGGTCAGAATGCGCAACCTCCAGGGGGCGACGTGACGATATCGGGACTAACCGCCCAAGAAATACCGGCGCGGCCGGCAACCAGAGCCTCGCACTCGCACTCGCCGCCCCGCTAACTCACCGTGATCGAGACGATCCAGCCCAAAATGGCGCGCTCGAGCCGTTTTTCAGCAGCCTGCTAAGGATGGGGTCCACCTCTGGCCTGATTGGCCTTGATCCTGTCAAGGAGGGCCTGGTCCGATCCACTCATCCCCAGAAGTTCCGATTGTCCGCTGCGCTAGCGGGAAAGCAGCTCCCAGAAGCCTCGCGGGCTGAGGATGCGGAGGTCCTTGATCTTGTCGATCGCCAGCAACTCGCGATCGCCGGTGACGAAGACATCCGCGCTGCAATTCAGGGCGCTTGCGACGACCCACTCGTCGTCCCTATCCCCAATCCCCAACGAGCATGGACTCGTCGGCTCGGGTTCGACGTGTTGTCGGCAGAGAAGTTCGATGGCTGCATCGATCGCGGCTTCCGGAGCGCCGAGCTTGTCGCGTAGCACACGGCGGAACTCGGCGAGCACGACTTCGGAGGTGAGGAACTCGTGCTCGGCCAGCGCCACCCGCATGACGTCCGCGCTGAGGCCTCGCGTAGCGAACGCGCTTACGAGCACGTTCGTGTCGAGAAACACCCTCAAGCAACGTGCTCGAACACGTCCTCGTCGGTGAGATACCCGCGCGCCTCGGCAAAGGGCATCAGCTGTTCGCGCACTTTCTCGAAGGTGACCAGCGTGAGCTGTCGCCGGAGTGCTTCACGCACGAGATCGCTGCGGCTGCGGCCGCTCTTTCGGGCTGCCTCATCGAGAAGTTGTTGCAGGTCGTCGTCGAGGCGAACCGTCAGTGGCGTGCCCATGGGGTGACCCTCCATACTGTATGACAGTGTCATACTGTAGCAGAAAACACTATTCACTGACATCGTGGCTCAAATCGAAGGATGTGCCCCGAATGTCGTGGAAATTGGATGAGCGCAGCCTCCTGGGCAACGGCTGATCGTATCGGTTAGGCGGCCTGCTCGTCCGGGCCGCGAGTGATCTGGGCAAGGTGACGATAGCCGTCGACGCGGCGCATGCGGATCTGGCCGAAGGCGACCAAGCCCCACAGCAACGTCACGCCAGCTGCCTCGGTGCAGAACGAACCCTGGGTCTTGGTACGGCGCCGGAACTCCCGGTTCAGGTTCTCGAGCGGGTTGGTCGTTCGCAACGTCTTCCACATCGGCCTGGGGAACTCGTAGAACGTCAGCAGGCTCAGGCCCGCTTCCTCCAGGCTTCGGGCAACGGCCGGCACGAGCCTGGACCATTTGCGCACGAAGGCGCTGTACGCGGCCCGAGCCTCGTTGCCGTTGTCGGCGCGGACGATGGCATGCCAATCGCGCCTCATTTCATCGCGCGCATGCACGGGGCAGTGATCGCGAAGGTTGCTCCACTTGTGCTGGATGCATCGCTGCACCTGCGACCGCGGCCATGCCTCGGTCGCCTTCGCCAGCCCCTTGTGACCGTCGGCGATCAGCAGCTGAGGCGATCGCAGCCCCCGGTGCACGAGCGAGTCGATCAACCCTCGCCAGTGAACTTCCGCTTCCGAGGCCGCCAACCGCAACGCCACCAACACCTTCTGGCCGTCGGCTTTGACTCCGAGCACCGCCAACACCGGCACCGAGACCACGCGCCGCGCCAACCTGACCTTCAGGTGAAACCCGTCCAGATACAGAATCGGATACCGCTCACCGGACAGCTCTCGCTCGCTCCAGCTCGCGAAGTACGTCTTGAGCCGCCCCACCAACCCGCGAGACCGTGCTCTTGGACAGGTGCGCTCTCCCGAGCAACGGAGACAACGCCTTGCGGATCCGCCGCGTGTTGGCGCCCGCCAGGTACGCTCCCAGGATCGCCTCGTCCACCTGTCGTGCTCGCCGCGCGTACCGTGGCAGGATCGCGCTCCGGAACTCCCGGGTGCCGCCGTCTTCGTCCACGACGCGACCGCGCGGCACGTCCAACTCCTGGAGTCCCTGCGCCGTCGTCACCCGCCGGCTCTGGGTGCCGTTGCGGTAGCCTCGGCGCGCCGACCGTTGCGCTCGTATCGCGCGCTCCCCAGAGCCTCCGTGAGCTCCTCCTGGAGCGTGATCTGGATCGCCTCACGGATCCTCGTCCGCAGCAACATCTGTACGTCCCGTCGAAACTCCACGACCTCGTTGTCGTGCGTGCTAACCTGCTTCACGGCGTAACCTCCTGCCGCTCGTGGCGGCTCTGAGTTTTGCTACTCGGAGGTTACGCCTTTCTAATTTCCACAGGACTCGGGACGGATCCAAATCGAACAGTCCGAGCATGAAGTCACGCCTGATGGTGTTCAGTTCATCGGGCGTCCTCGCGCCTTTCTCTCGAAGGCACGGCGTGAGCGTCCAGCCCAAAACACCGCCTGCCGACGCCGTGAGACCAGAAGTCTTCGCTGGCGTCCTGGGCCAGGCCGGTTGGATCGCCGGATTCAGCAGAAATACGTTCGAAGCTCGCGCACAACTCGTACGTCGCCGCGTCCAGCAAGCGGAGCTCGTAGTCCTGCGCAGTGCCGGGATCACGAGTGCTGACCCTCACGCCTGACTCGCGCGACAGCTCCTCCATGGAAGCGGGGAGGCGGCCGTGACGCGTCCAGTACAGATCCATCGCGCCTGTGATGCCGCGCAGGTCCTCCACCCGTCGCTCGTCCAGCCGTCGGGCACGCTCCTCGCTCGGCGGAGGGAGCGCGATGAGGCCGCCCACCACGGCGGCGACGACCACCCCGATGGCAACAACGATGAAGACAGTTGCACCGGCGGACACCCTCATGCCTGGCCCTCCTCTTCTTCAAGCCGGAGGTCCCGCAGGTAGTACCCGAAGACCGCGCCGGCGATGACGGCAACCGTGGACACTTTGAGCACGAAGCGAACGGTCAGCTCACCGCCGAGCAGGCTGTGCACGAGACCGGTGACGTCGCCGACTAGCACGCCGCCCGCAACGAACAGGGTGAGATAGGTCAACCAGCGGCGGACTTTCGAGGCGCGCTTGCTCGGGTCCAGCCGGGTCTCCCGACCGGTCAACTGGGCGACATACAGGAAGACGGGAAACGCCACGACGAGGGCGGAGATGGACCACCGGATGGCCTCCCGGATCGCCTCCGCGGCCGCCGCCGGTGCCGCGGGATCGGGAAAGGTCAGGTCGATGAGCTGAAACAAGAGCGCACCCAGGTTGAAGGCGCTGACGTACAGGGCGCTGAAGAGCACCAGGTACAGGAACGCCTCGCGGGCGGACACATACGGCTTCGGTATGGGGACGGGAATCGCGAACTCGATCTCGGCAAACCCCCGGAGCGCGCTACGTACGTGATCTGGTGGCCAGCCGGCCTCCCGCAGGACACGCTCGATCTCCGCACGCGAAAGACCGCGTGCCAGACTATCCTTCACGAAACCTTGTAGCTCTTCGGCGATTGCCATCCTCGTCCCTCGCTATTCCGATGTTGGATGTGCCCCGAATGTCGTGGAAATTGGATGAGCGCAGCCTCCTGGGCAACGGCTGATCGTATCGGTTAGGCGGCCTGCTCGTCCGGGCCGCGAGTGATCTGGGCAAGGTGACGATAGCCGTCGACGCGGCGCATGCGGATCTGGCCGAAGGCGACCAAGCCCCACAGCAACGTCACGCCAGCTGCCTCGGTGCAGAACGAACCCTGGGTCTTGGTACGGCGCCGGAACTCCCGGTTCAGGTTCTCGAGCGGGTTGGTCGTTCGCAACGTCTTCCACATCGGCCTGGGGAACTCGTAGAACGTCAGCAGGCTCAGGCCCGCTTCCTCCAGGCTTCGGGCAACGGCCGGCACGAGCCTGGACCATTTGCGCACGAAGGCGCTGTACGCGGCCCGAGCCTCGTTGCCGTTGTCGGCGCGGACGATGGCATGCCAATCGCGCCTCATTTCATCGCGCGCATGCACGGGGCAGTGATCGCGAAGGTTGCTCCACTTGTGCTGGATGCATCGCTGCACCTGCGACCGCGGCCATGCCTCGGTCGCCTTCGCCAGCCCCTTGTGACCGTCGGCGATCAGCAGCTGAGGCGATCGCAGCCCCCGGTGCACGAGCGAGTCGATCAACCCTCGCCAGTGAACTTCCGCTTCCGAGGCCGCCAACCGCAACGCCACCAACACCTTCTGGCCGTCGGCTTTGACTCCGAGCACCGCCAACACCGGCACCGAGACCACGCGCCGCGCCAACCTGACCTTCAGGTGAAACCCGTCCAGATACAGAATCGGATACCGCTCACCGGACAGCTCTCGCTCGCTCCAGCTCGCGAAGTACGTCTTGAGCCGCCCCACCACCCGCGAGACCGTGCTCTTGGACAGGTGCGCTCTCCCGAGCAACGGAGACAACGCCTTGCGGATCCGCCGCGTGTTGGCGCCCGCCAGGTACGCTCCCAGGATCGCCTCGTCCACCTGTCGTGCTCGCCGCGCGTACCGTGGCAGGATCGCGCTCCGGAACTCCCGGGTGCCGCCGTCTTCGTCCACGACGCGACCGCGCGGCACGTCCAACTCCTGGAGTCCCTGCGCCGTCGTCACCCGCCGGCTCTGGGTGCCGTTGCGGTAGCCTCGGCGCGCCCACCGTTGCGCTCGTATCGCGCGCTCCCCAGAGCCTCCGTGAGCTCCTCCTGGAGCGTGATCTGGATCGCCTCACGGATCCTCGTCCGCAGCAACATCTGTACGTCCCGTCGAAACTCCACGACCTCGTTGTCGTGCGTGCTAACCTGCTTCACGGCGTAACCTCCTGCCGCTCGTGGCGGCTCTGAGTTTTGCTACTCGGAGGTTACGCCTTTCTAATTTCCACAGGACTCGGGACGGATCCCCGATGTTGTGACGGCGTAGAGTGGTCTCCCGGTCTAGGGCTGAGCCCACGTTGACGGTGTCAACATAGACCCTGATGTTGCCGATGTCAACATTGCCGGTCGTATTGACGAATCAGCAACGGGGCCCCGCGGCAGCCAGGCGACTTATGTTGACGTCCGCGAGCGCTCGCGTTCCGGGGCGCAGCCTGGAACACTGGGGCGGTCAACTCCCGCCCTCGAGACCCTCGGAGAGTGTCATGCGTCGCACCGGGACCACCTTGCTTGCCCTGTGCCTGTCGCTCAGCCTTCCGGCGTTGGCGCAAGACGACGTGGTGCGCTCCGCGGTCCACGACTACCGGATCGTCACCGTGGTGGAGGCGCTCGAATCCCCCTGGTCGATCGCGTTCCTGCCCGAGGGGGACATGCTGGTGACCGAGAAGGTGGGCCGGCTGCGCATCGTGCGCGACGGCGCGCTCCTTGCCGATGCGGTCCCAGGGGTCCCGGAGGTATTGGCGCGGGGTCAGGGCGGGTTGATGGAGGTCGCCCTGCACCCCGAGTTCGCCTCCAATCGGCTGGTTTACCTCAGCTACTCGAAGCCGCAGGCGGACGGCGAGGGGGCGGCGACGGCCGTCGCCCGCGCCCGCTTCGTCGACGACCGCCTCGAGGACGTCGAGGAAGTCTTCGTCGCTCATTCGCGCGGCCGGGGCCACTACGGATCGCGGCTGGTTTTCGATGCCGATGGGTATCTGTTCGTCACCATGGGCGACCGCATGGTGCCGTCGCGCGGCGACCTGGAGGCCCACCCGGCTCAGGACCTACGCAACCATCACGGGGTCACGGTGCGGCTCCACGACGATGGAAGCGTTCCCGACGACAACCCCTTCGTCGGCCAGGAGGGGGCGCGACCGGAGATCTGGTCGTACGGACATCGCAACGCCCAGGGCATGATCATTCACCCGGAGACCGGGGATATCTGGCAGACCGAGCACGGTCCCCAGGGCGGTGACGAGGCAAACATCATTCGCAAGGGAGCCAACTACGGCTGGCCGGTGATCGGCTACGGCGTCAACTACCGATCCGGCTCGACGATCCATGTCGGCACCATGCGCGAAGGAATGGAGCATCCCGATCACGTCTGGATCCCGTCGATCGGCGCCTCCGGCCTCATGCTCTACACCGGCGACGCGTTCCCCGGATGGCAGGGCGACTTGTTCGCCGGCGGTCTCAGTGGTCGCCAGGTGGCGCGTCTGGACCTCGGCGAGGACGGGAGCACCATCGGCATCGAAGAAACGCTGGTCTACGACCGCGGTCGTATCCGCGACGTCCGGCAGGGGCCCGACGGCTTCATCTACCTGGCGATCGATCCGGAAGACGAGGAGATGACGCCGATCCTGCGCCTGGAGCCAGCCGAGCGGCACTGACCGGCGTTCGGTGGATGCCGCGACGAGTCTGAAGGACTTGAGTCCACTCGAGAGCGTCGGATTGCACAAGCTCAAGGGAGATCGGCGCGGGCAGTGGGCGTTGCGCGTGAACGGCCCGTGGCGGATCTGCTTCCGGTTCGCGGACGGAGACGCCTACGACGTCGAGATCGTCGATTACCACAGGGGGTGACAGATGCGAGCCATACATCCAGGTCGGATCTTGCGACGCGAGTTGGAGGCACGCGATCTGTCGGCCAACAAGCTCGCGTTGGCGCTTCGGAACCTGTCAACGACTTTGAGACACCTGAGTTCTGGATTTAGTGAGCAATGCCTCCTGTCGTCGAGGTAGCGGGTGGGTTGATCCAGACCTCATCGGGGAGAGGGCTGAGCTTCGGGATTCCGCGGACAAATCGTTCGGGGTGAGCCGCCCAAGCAGCGTCCAGGATGCGTTGCCGTTGCGCGAGCACCTGCGCGGCGCGTCCATGATGGACATCGTCGGGGGTCAGCATGGCGATGCCGCCATGACGGTGCTCGGTGTTGTACCAGGGCACGAACGAGCGACAGAAGCGCGTGGCGTCCGGCATGTCGGTGAAGCGCCCGGGGAAGCCGGGGTGGTACTTGAGGGTCTTGAACTGTGCCTCTGAGAATGGATTGTCATCGCAGACTTGGGGACGGCTCAGGGAACGCGTGATCCCGAGGTCGGCGAGAAGCTGAGCGGTGCACTTGCTCGTCATGGGCGCGCCACGATCGGAGTGCAGCGTCAGTACCTGCGGTTGGACTCCTTGCTTGTGGCACGTTTCCTGGATCAGGCGCCCGGCCAAGGCCGAGTTCTCCCGATCGGCCACCATCCAACCCACGACGTAGCGGCTGAAGATGTCCAGCAGGAGGTAGAGGTAGTAGTACGTCCACTTCTTCGGCCCCAGCAACTTCGTGATGTCCCACGACCAAATTTGATTCGGTTCCGTCGCCACGAGCTCAGGCTTCGCGTATTGCGGATGCTGGAGCTGGTTGCGGCGCTCTCGCACCGGCTGGTCCAGGGCCAGGATCCGGTACATGGTGCGCTCGGAGCAGAGGTATTTGCCCTCGTCAAGCAGCGTGGCGAACACCTCGCCCGGCGATCGGTCGACGAAGCGCGGCAAGGTGAGCACCTCAACGACGCGCTCACGCTCCGATTCGCACAGCGCCCGGGCAGGAGTAGGACGCGGCTGCTGGTGCTCGGGAGCAGGCCTCTTGCGCCGGTAGAACGTGGCCCGCGACACGCCAAGAGCCCGGCAGGCCGGCGCTACGCCGACCTGCTGGGCCAGTTGTTCGGCAGCCATCAGGAGTCCTTCTCGTCGTTGAGGCTGAATCCCAGCAGCCCGGCAACTTTTTTTTGCACGTCCAAGATCGTGTGTGCCTTATGCAGCTGCTTGTGCAGGCGAGCCACCTTCGCCTCGAGCTCTCGAACCTTCGGCTCCAGCGGGTTGCTCGCCTTCGACTTTGCACCGCGTGTCTTGGAACTGAGCCCGCGAAATGCCCCCTCGCGACGCGCCTTGCGCCAACTCGACAGATGAGAGCTGTACAGTCCCTCTCGGCGGAGCAGCCGGCCCACTTCGCCGCGCTGGCTGCAGCGGTCTGCCTCCTCCAGGATGCGGAGCCGGTACTGTGCCGTGAATCGCCGCCGTTTCGGCTTCGCCAACACCTCCGGGTCCGGGCGCGCCGGCGTGGCGATCGCCTCCGCGCTGGGTGCCTCGTCGCTCCGCTCCTCAGCCCCCAGCGCGGGACCAGCAAGCCCAGCCAAGATCATCGTGTCTATCCCCACTGCCATCGGTTCTCACCTGCCACCGCCCTACAGTAATTCCATGGGGTGCTGGTGTCTCACCTACGTTGGCAGAGAGGGCTTCGTGTTCCCTCTGGTCGGATTACCCAGATCCTCAATGGCAAGCGGTCGGTGACGCCGGAAACGGCGTTGCGGCTCGCTCACTACTTCGGGAACTTGCCGCGCTTCTGGTTGAATCTCCAGACTCACTACGATCTCGCGACTACCGAGGCAGCGCTTGGGAACAGGATCGCGGAAGAGGTCACCGGTTCGGCATAGGCGTAACGGGCGCGCGATACGCGCCTGGGCCGCGGTGTCAGAGGCTCGACTCCAGCCGTGACGCCGCCCTCGATCCGGACCAAATCGAGTATCCCAGGAGGGCGAAGCACAGCGCTGGCAGGACGATGTTGACAATTCCAAGTGCTGCACCAAGCCTCAGACCGTTCCACCATATCGCCTGCACAGCTACCAGCCAGCCCAGCAGGACGAGCGCCACTCGCCGGGACGGGTCCGGCAACCCGATCCCGAAAAGGAGGAGACCGACGGGGGTCAGCAAATACGTTCCAGCGGCGAAAAGAATGAACCACCAAAGACCGATGGGGAAGCCGATGTTGGGATGGTTCGAGGAGAAATAGGCTAAGAGCATCCCCAGGGCGTCCGCGATGAGAAGACAGAGGTGGACCCCATCCTTTGGACAGGTTTGCGTCGCAGCTAAGGTGGAATCCGGGTTCATGATTCAGGCTGCCTTGGGCTTGCGAGACACGGGGCGAAGCCCCGGGCTCCTGTCTTCAGCCCCGTCGTCAATGTACGCCTCCTCGGGCGTCCGGTCCTGGAGCGTCGAGCGCGGTCGGCACTCGTTGTAGAAGTCCATCCACCAGCCGATCCCGGCCCGAGCCTCGGAGCCAGTCGCGTACTCTGACAGATAGACCTGCTCGTACTTGAGCGATCGCCACAGTCGCTCGATGAAGACGTTGTCCATCCAGCGGCCCTTGCCGTCCATCGAGATCCGAATGCCGGCCTCCTTGAGCGCGTCGGTGAAGTCGACGCTGGTGAATTGGCTACCCTGATCCGTGTTGAAGATCTCGGGAGGACCGTAGCGCTCGAGCGCCTCTTGCAAGGCCTCGACGCAGAAGCTCGTATCGAGCGTGTTGGACAGACGCCAGGACAGCACCTTGCGGCTCGCCCAGTCCATCACCGCAACCAGGTACAGAAAGCCCCGCTGCAGCGGGATGTAGGTCACATCCGCGCACCAAACGTGGTTGGGTCGCGTGATCTCCAGATCACGCAGCAGGTAGGGGTAGATCCGGTGCTCCGGGTGCGGCTGAGACGTCCTGGGCCGCTGCAAGATCGCCTGCAACCCGAGCAGCCGCATCAGGCGGCGCACCCGCTTGCGAGAGACCGTGTAGCCCTGACGGCGCAGCCATCGTCGCATCTGACGTGAGCCGTAAAACGGCGTCTGAAGAAACTGCTCGTCGATCAGCCGCATCAGGCGCAGGTTCAGCGGACTCTCGCCGTGGCCCTCGTAATAGAACGAAGACCTCGCGATCGACACCAGGCGGCACTGCCGCGTGATGCTCAGGGGGCCGTGCTCCGGATCGACCATCGCCACCCTCCGGCCGTGGCTCAACGACCGAAGGCCTTGGACAAGAAATCCCGCTCGATGACGAGCTCCCCGATCTTCGCCCGCAGCTCCTTGATCTCGGCCTCCCGAGAGACCTCGTTGCGCTCCTGTTTCCCCGAGAAGCCAGCCAGCACCTTCTGCCGAGCCTTCTTCTTCCAGTTGGCGATCAGATTCGGATGCACATCGTAGCGGGCTGCCAGCTCCGCCATCGTCGCTTCCTCGCGAAGCGCCTCCAAAGCGACCTTCGCCTTCAGCTCAGCAGGATAACTCCGTCTCTTCCGTGGCATTCCAGACTCCTTCTTCTTGGTCTGGATCCCACCTTAGCAACCTGTCCGAATTTCGGGGTCCACCTCTCCCCATGGAATTACTGTAGGGCGGTGGCAGGTGAGAACCGATGGCAGTGGGGATAGACACGATGATCTTGGCTGGGCCTGCTGGTCCCGCGCTGGGGGCTGAGGAGCCAGAGCGAAACAGCGTCGCCGCGTTCGGCGTGTTCCGTGGCACCCACACGGGCGAGGGCGGACCGGTGCCGCCCACGGGAAAGAGCATGGAGGCCGACTACGTCTACGTCATGGAGTTCGACGGGGACAAGATTCGTCACATGACGAAAATCTGGAATGACGGGATCAGCATGAAGCAGCTCGGGTGGGCGTAGCGCGCGCTCGCGCCCTCGGGAAGCGGGTAGCCGCAGGCGGCGCCGTCCATCACGCGCTCACTCCAGGCCCGCCTGACGCAGCGCGTCGTTGCGGCGCGCATCGAAGGCGGGACGCGAAACGCCGAAATAGCCCTGGATCAGCGCGAGGGAGAGATCGGGCCTGACGCGGCGCCCTGAGGCAATGGCCGCGCGCGCCTCGTCGAGCTGCCCGAGGGCGACGGCATTCATGGCAATGTACGCATAGCCCGTGAAATAGGTGGGGTTCGTGGCGACCAGCTGTCGAGCCAGCTCGAGCCCTTCCTCGTATCGACCTACCTCCCAGGAGGCTACCGACAGGTTTTCGTAGATCCAGACCATGTAGCGACCCTGGGGGTCGAGACGCTGAGCGCGCTCGCTCGCGGAAATGGCGGGCTCCGGATTCCCTGCGAGAACGTTCGCCCAACCGAGCCAGATCCAAGCCTCCGGCATGCTCGGATTGAGATCTACGGCCCGCTGGGTCGAGTCAATGCCGTTCTTCGGGTCGCCAGCCACAAGGTACGCTCCGCCGAGGGCGGCATGCGCCGTGGGGTCGCGGGCGTCGAGTGCGACCGCGCGACGCGCGCTGTCAAACGCCGCGGACACCATGTCCTCGCGCACGCCGCCGCTGCCGAGCATGATTTCCATCACCGTCGAAAGCGCGCGTTGTGCCAACGCTGTCGCGAAGCGGGGATCGCTCTCGACCGCTCGATCGAAGAATCTCCGCGCCTCTCCGTACTCCTCGAGTGTGAAGCGCTCGGCATGTTGCATACCCAGCTGGTAGAGGCTCCATGCTTCCAGATTCTCTGTGCCGCGTCGGCGCGCACGCTCGCCCTCGGCGCGAGTGAGGTCGCCGACGAGCGACGTCGCGATGGTCGAGCTGATCTCGTCCTGCAGAGTGAACAGATCCGTGATCGCACGATCGTAGGTTTGCGCCCACACGTGCTGATCGGTCGGCGCGTCGATCAGCTGCGCCGTCACGCGGATTCGATCGCCCGCGCGGCGCACGCTGCCTGCCAGGAGGTAACGCGCGCCGAGCTCGGTGCTGACCCTCTTGAGATCCAGGTTGCCGCCGCGGTGTTGAAAGCTCGAATTGCGTGCGATCACCGGGAACGAACGCCAGGTCGAGAGACGCGTGATCAGATCTTCTGCGAGACCGTCGGCGAAGAAGGCCTGCTCGGGATCGGGCGAGAGGTTGTCGAAGGGCAGCACCGCGATCGCGGGGCGGCCGCCAAAGGGGAGAACCTTGGCCGTTTCAGTTGCGGTGTTCGGCAAGCTGTTCGCGTTTGACACCGCGGAGGGCCTGAGCACGCTCGACCCTACGAAGTACGCTATCAACGCGCTGAGGAAGATCAGAGACCCGAGCGAAAGCAGTAGTCCCCTGCGACCTGGCGGTGACATCTTCTGCTGCGCCACCGGCGCCGCCTTCTCGCTGGACGCCGGAGCGACAAAGCTGCCGGTCTGCGTCGACACTTCGCGCAGCGCGATCCGAGCGTCCGCGATGTCGTGCAGTCGGTCGTGTGCATCCTTCGTCAGGCAGCGGCGCAACAGACGCTGCATTTCGGCGGGCGTCTCCTCGGGCAGCGCGTGCCAGTCAGGCTCGTGATCGAGAATCGCGACCATCGTGTGCGACGCGGTCTCGCCCTGGAAAGGCGTCTGCCCGGCCAACGTCTCGAAGAGGCAGGCGCCGAAAGCCCAGACGTCGGTACGCTTTCAATCGTCTCGCCGCGAGCCTGCTCGGGGCTCATGTAGGCAGCCGTGCCCATGACCTCGCCCCGTCGCGTCGCCGCGGCCGTCAGAGTCGGCGTCTGCGAGAGGTCGGGGCTCCGACCTTCGCCCGAATCGAGGGGCTTGGCGAGCCCGAAGTCCAAGACCTTCACGCGCAGAGGGCCGCCCTGTGCGTCGCTCGACAGTTTGAGGTTGGCCGGCTTCAGATCGCGGTGCACGATTCCCTGCTCGTGGGCCGCCTCGAGCCCTTCGGCTATCTGGATGAAGATCCTGTGGGCCTCCGAGAACGGCACCGGCCCGCGATCGATGCGCTCGGCCAGCGTCTCGCCCTCGACCAGCTCCATGACCAGGAAGGGCGTGCTTCCGCTGTCGTCACGTTCGAAGCCGAACAGCGTCGCCACGTTGGGGTGGTTGAGCGCCGCGAGCACCCGCGCCTCGCGCTCGAACCGAGCCAACCGGTCGGGATCTGCCGAGACCCCCTCGAGCAGCAGTTTGATCGCCACGTCGCGGCCGAGGTGCATACCCCGGGCACGCCAGACCTCGCCCATTCCGCCTGCACCGAGGCGGTCGAGGATTTCGTATTGGCCTAGTTTGGTGCCGGGTTCCACGGCGCTACCGGAAGGGGGTGGGTGAGCGCGAGAAGCGTATCGTCAGAGTGTGTAAGGGTCCACGGGCGATGCCGTTTCGTGAGACTGAGCTACGACGCTACCGATCCATCGGCAGGTCCCTGTACGAATGAATGACGCTGGCGCTTCCCGTGAAGCAGGGAGCGTCGAGACTGCGGGGCTCGACGAGCTATCCGACTGCTCCACTCCGAATTCAAGAGGTTCACGCTTTGGAGCGTGACTCTCTATCCGCGGGTCGGCGACTCCGGCACTTGAGGTCCCTGGCACGCTTGGGCAACGGCCTCAGCGGGAGAGGCTGACAGCTCGTCGTCGTACGTCGCGTTACGCGGGAGTGCGGCTCCGTAACCTAAGCGAAACCTAAGTGATCGATACTTCTGGGGTCGGCGTCGAAGATCGAAAAGAAGACTTAACTTGCTTATTTCCAAGATGTTAGAAGTAGTGGGCGCGGCAGGAATCGAACCTGCGACTTCCACCGTGTGAAGATGGCACTCTAGCCGCTGAGTTACGCGCCCACCTCGAAGTCGTGGGTGGAGCCGATTGGTCCGCCGGGGTGGAGTGCCTCACACGGTGCTCAGCGAAGGCAACATGATAGCCGGGCGCCGGGAGACCGCCAACTCGACTATGGCAAAGTAAGACACGAGCGTCGGCTTCCCGCGTTGATCCCCGAGACTCGAACCGATGTCTTTGCTGTCCGAGGCGCGCGAGCAGCGCATTCCGCGCTGGATCCTGGTGTATCCGCGGATTCTGCTCGGCTGGCCGCGTGTTCCCCTGTGGTAAGGGCCGTCTGGCGGGCAGATCAATCCGTGGCAATCATCGGCCGAGTCGGTATGATGGCGCCTCGACCCGAACGAGGACCGACCGTGGAAAGGTGGCGTGAGCATGGACGACCCTGAAGACCTCGAGTCCGGTGAAGGGCAGGTACAGATCTCGGCGTCCGACGAGGATCTCAAAGGGCGTTACGCGAACCTGATGTCGGTGAGCCACACGGCCGAGGAGTTCGTCATGGACTTCTTCGCGGTGACGCCGGCGGGGGAGGGCCCCAGAGGGCACCTGATCTCGCGGGTCATCGTGTCGCCGTCCCACTACAAGCGCATCGTGGCGGCGCTCTCGGACAACCTGCGCAAGTATGAGGAGCAGTTCGGCGAGGTGGCCGACCCGCAGGGGTCGCTGCCGAGCCCGGACGACATCGGCTTCATCCACTAGCTCTCACCACGGCCCGTTAGCCCCCACAGGAGTCAGCGATGGATCGACGCGACTTTCTCCGACGCGGTGCCGGTGCTCTGGCAGGCGCCGGGGCGGCTGGCGAGCTGGCGCTCTCGACCGAGGCGGAGGCCAGCACGTCGCAGTTCTTCCGCGGCCCTGCCGGGGAGCCCGGTCGACGCGCCGACGCATGGGTGGGGCTGAACCGTGGCCATCTGACCGCCAACTTCCAGAAGGTGAAGGAGCGGGCGGGGGGAGGTCCGGTGATGGCGGTGGTCAAGGCCGACGCCTACGGCCACGGCCTGGTAGCGGTGGCTCAGACGCTGGCACAGGCCGGCGCCGATGCCTTCCTGGTGGCGAACACGCAGGAGGCCGTCGCTCTCAAGAACGCCGAGGTGCAGCAGCCCGTGTTGCACTTCGGGCGGGTGTTCGCCGGCGCGGCCGAGCTGATCATCGACAGCGGCATCGAGCAGATGGTCGATTCGCGCGACGCCGTCTCGTCGCTGGTGGCCGCCGCCGCGATGCAGCAGGCCGAGGCCGTCGTGCACGTTCACGTCGACACGGGGCTCGGTCGCATGGGGGTCCCGTGGCCACAGGCGGGCGAGTTGCTCGAGTACGTCGGCAGCCGCTCGCGTGTCCGCATCGCCGGGGTGAGCACGGCGCTGACCGAGGATCCGGAGTTCGATCGTGTGCAGGTCGGCCGCCTGCGCGAGATCGTCGCGGCGGCGCGGGCCGGAGGGATCGACGTCGGCCGTGTGCACGCGGCCAGCAGCGCCGCGATCTTCGCCGATCCTGACGCGCACCTGGACATGGTCCGTCCGGGGATCGCGTTGTACGGCCACTATCCATCGGTGGGATCGCGCCAGCGCGATGCCGATGTCGGACTGCAACCGGTCCTGGGCCTTCGGGCCCGCGTTGTCCAGGTCAAACGCCTGGAGCAGGGCGACAGCGCCGGCTACCACCGGGCCTACGTCGCCGAACGCCCGCAGACGATCGCCGTGCTGCCGATCGGGCACTCCGACGGGTATCCGCCGCAGGCCGCGGCCGGCGGTGGCTACGCCTGGATCCGTGGCGCCCGCTGCCCCTTCGTGGGGGGCATCGATGCCAACCACTGCAAAGTGCTGCTGCCCGAGGAGCTGGGAGTCCAAGCAGGGGAGCTCGCCACTCTAATCTCCACCGGCGCCGAGCAGAGTCCCTTCGGGTCGGCCACGGAGCCTACCAACGTCGATGCGGGTGCGGACCCCTTCGGCGGGCCGCCCACCGCCGACATGGTGGCGACCTGGGCCGGCATCTCGGTCTACAAGGTGCTGATGGGCATCAACCCCAAGATCCCGCGGGTCTACGAGCGCCAGCGCCGGCGGCGCTGAGCCCCGAGCGGACACCCTGCTCCCTGGCCGGCCGACGCCCGCCACGACAGGTCGATTCCGTCCAGCGCCGTGCCGCTGCGTCCACCCGCGGTCCCGAGCGGTCCCGCCCGGTCAATGGCGCCCGAGGGGGGCCATAGGGGTAGGTGAGCGGCCAAGTGCGGCCAAGTCCGGCCTCGGACCGTTGTCCCGGTCCCACGTCGGTGCGATGGTGCCAGGCAACGACAGCGCCGGTCACCACCGTCCCGGGCCTGGGATCGGAAAGCACACATGTCGTCAGATCAGCGGCTGCACGAGAGAGGCTCGGATCGAGGCTTCACGCTCGTCGAGGTGAGCATCATCCTGCTGGTGCTGGTGATCCTGTCGATGATCATGTTGCCGCAGCTCGGCAACTTCAATCGGCTGGCGCGCTACGTCGTGGCCAAGGAAGAGGTGGCGGCGCTCTGTGCCACGCTAAAGAAGTTTCTCGACGAGACGATGGTGCGCGGCCCGTTCATCGTTCCTGGCGGCACGGTGCAGGCGCCCAGCACCCCGATCGGCCTGCTGGCGAGCGCTGGCACGGCCCCGGCGCTTGCTGGCGGTGCCCCGGTGAACCCGGCGCCGGACGTCGTCACCGGCAACTGGAACATCGATTGCCCGAACGAGTCGACCGCGTTCCGTGTGACGCCCGATATCGTGACCAGCACTCCGGCCGCCACCACCAACTTTGCTTGCGATCTGTTCGACAACAACCTGCAGGTCAACAACCCCGGCGGCGCCGGCGTGTACAACCCCGGCGACGACCCCCAGCATCGCTACAAGAACCAGAGCGAGTCGACCTCGGTGGGAGCCTTCTTCGGCTGGCGTGGCCCCTATTTCAACGCGATCAACGCGGATCCGTGGGGCACGCGCTATATGGCCAATACCTTTGGCCTGCACAGCGACACCAACGGCAACGCGTTCAGCACCGCGGTGATCTGTATCTCGTTCGGGCCCAATGGCTCGGCAGACACCGCGGTGAACATGCCGCATCCCGACGCCTTCCTGGTCGGCGGCGACGACGTGGTGGCGGTGCTCAGCGCCATGGGGCCGTTCTAGCAGGCTGCTGAAAAACGGCTCGAGCGCGCCATTTTGGGCTGGATCGTCTCGATCACGGTGAGTTAGCGGGGCGGCGAGTGCGAGTGCGAGGCTCTGGTTGCCGGCCGCGCCGGTATTTCTTGGGCGGTTAGTCCCGATATCGTCACGTCGCCCCCTGGAGGTTGCGCATTCTGACCAGGTTGAAGGCAGCGGCGGTGAAGGTGAACATCCAATCGACGCGTTCGGTGCCTCGGTGCCGCGTCTTGCGCATCAGCCCGACCGTCTTGGCCCATCCGAACATCTGCTCGACGAGCTTGCGTTTCCTTTGACTGACCTGGTAGCCGGGGTGGCGGGTTGTGCGCCGGTCGATGGCGCTGCGCCGATTGGTGTCGTTCTGTGCGACGTGCGGGGTGATGTTCCGATCTCGAAGCTTACGGACGCACTCGCGTGTGTCGTAGCCCTTGTCGGCCGCCAAGGTCACCCTGCGGTTACCGGAAATCTTGTCCGCCATTTGCACCGCCGCCTCTCGTTCCGCTGTCCCGGAAGCGATCGTTACGCATGCCTTGGTTGCTAACCCGTGGCGGTTGTCGATCATCAGGTGCCCCATGTAGCAGAGCTTCGACTCGGCTCCCCTACTTTTCTTGTACAGGCGTGCGTCCGGATCGGTCCTGGAGGCGTGAGTATCGTTTGTGCGCCGTTGCCGGCGGAAATCGACGCTCGGGTTGCTGCCGCCCTCATCGGAGTCGCTCTGATCCTTCGGCTTGAAGCTCTTGTGCGAGGCCCACGCCTCGATCAGCGTGCCGTCCACCGTGAAGTGTTCATCCGACAGCAGGCTGCGGCGCCGCGCCTCCGCCAGCACTTCCTGGAAGAACACCTTGGCGACCTCGCCTCCCAACACTCGATCTCGGTTCTTCGTGAACACCGTCGCATCCCACACCAGATCGTCCATGTTCAGGCCCACAAACCACCGGAACAGCAGGTTGTAGTCGAGCTGCTCCATCAGCATGCGCTCGGAGCGAATCGTGTACAGCACCTGCAGCAGCAGCGCCCGCAGCAGCTTCTCCGGCGGGATAGACGGACGGCCCGTGTGCGAGTACAGCTTCTCGAACAGCGGCGACATCCGCCCCAGCACATCGTTGACGATCCTCAGCAGCGGCCGCAGCGGATGCTCCTTCGGTACTCGCTGCTCTGGAGATACGTAACTAAAAACCGCCACCTGTCCCGCGTCCTCACCACGCATCTGCTCACCTCGTTGATGCTTCGGTTTTTGCCGCGGGCTGCGTGGTTCAGAATCTACTCGAACAAGGGGAGTTTTTCAGCAGCCTGCTAGGAGTCCGTGTCGCGTGCAGGCGTCGCTCGGGCGGTTCGGGCCTACTGATCGTTGCGCCGCGGCACCGGGTTCGTGGGCGTTCCTGCGCCCATCGGTCCGGTCAGCGTCGGCATCATCTGCAGCGTCTGCATCATCCGATAGGTGACCGGGCTCATGCCCCAAAGACGCGAGCTCTCGTCGGGGTCCTCGAACCAGGACAGCGGCGCGAGCTCTTCGGCGGCGCGCTGCTCGCCGGCATTGTCGACACTGGCGAGGAAGTTCTCTGCGGCCGCGACGCGCCCACGCCACGGATCGCTCCAGCCCCGGTAGGTATCGGCATTGCCGGCCACCAGCGAAATGTGGCGCACCGACCAGCCAGCAGGCACCTCGACCAGGCGCAGGTCGATCAGGGTGCCGTCGTGCAGCTGCAGCAAGGCGCTGCTCCCGGCCGCGTTGGCCATCGCGCTGCGCACCTGCAGGCTATCGAGCGACACATCCACGTCCCGCAGCGCGATCAGGACCTCGTCCACGGTGGGAGCGTCCTGCGCCAAGGCGGTACCGGGTACGGCGCATACGAGGGCCAGCGCGGCGAGAGTACGGAAGGGTCGGAAAGCCGACACGAGATTCTGCTCCTGTCGAGGGTCGATAGATTCAAAGGTAACACAACGCTTCTGCCCCCCGCCGGCGAGATCTCGGCGCTCACCGTTGCGATAAGACTGCAGTCCTGTATGAGTGTTTCTGGTGCGATTCGATCCCCGACGGACGAGCCCCTACGCTTCCTTGACCACGGAGGACACGGGTGGCCACACGCGGCCGAGGCGGGGTGGCCGCTCGGCTCAGTCCCAGATGCCCAGCATCATGCGCACGTCCTCGGACGCCATCGTGCGCGGGTCCCAGGGCGGGGTCCAGACTAGCTGGATGTCGACATCCTCGACCCCCTCGAGCTGCAGCGCCGTGCTGTGTACGGCGCCCATGATCTGCGGTCCGACCGGGCACATGGGCGAGGTCAGCGTCATCTTGATATGGAGCTGTTGCCCCGCTTCCTCGCCCTCGACGTCGTAGATCAGGCCCAGATCGACGATCGAGATGTTCATCTCGGGGTCGACGACCGGCTTGAGCGCCTCGAGGACCTCTTCCTTGTTAGGCAACGACATGGCTGCTCCTGCTCGGTGGTGGGTGGGTCCGCCTCAGTGGGCGCGGACCTCGATGTCCTTGTCGTGCTCGACCTGGTCGGCCAGCGCCGGGTCGTGCTCGGCCAGCGCCTGCTCCAGGGCCATCCAGGCGAGCAGCGCGCACTTGATGCGCACCGGGAAGTTCTTGACGCCTTCCAGGGCCTCGAGATCGCCGAAGTCGGTGTTCGCCGGCCACTCGCTGCCGCGCATGACCTGCTTGAAGGTGTCCTTGAGCTGCATGGCCTCATCGAGCGTGCGTCCGGCCAGCGACTGCGCCAGCATCGAGGCCGAGGCCACCGAGATCGAGCAGCCGCGTGGATCGACGTGGATCTTGTCGATCCTGCCGTCGGTGATCTCCAGCTTCATGGTGAGCTCGTCGCCGCACAGCGGGTTGAAGCCCTCGACCTGAACGCTGGCCGGGTCGAAATCGTCGTCGCCCCGCGGGCTCCGGTAGTGGTCGAGGATGACCTCGCGGTACAGATCTTCGAGTCCCTGCATGCCGGTTCCGCTATCGGTCCAGGCCGAAGACCTTGCGGGCCTCCAGCAGCGCCTCGACCAGCGCGTCGACGTCGTCGAGGTCGTTGTAAACGTAGAAGGAGGCCCGGGCAGTAGCCATCACGCCGAGCCGTCGCATCAGCGGCTTGGCGCAGTGGTGGCCGGCTCGGATCGCCACGCCGTGCTGGTCGAGGATGGTGCCGAGGTCGTGCGGGTGGATGTGCACGTCGTTGAAGGCGATCAGGCTGCAGCGGTCGTGCGGATCCAGCGGGCCGTAAAGCGTCAAGAAGGGAAGCTCGCGGAGCCGCGCCAGCAGGTACTCGCTGAGGCGCACCTCGTGCTGTCGGATGGCCACCGGGCCGAGCTGCTCCAGGTACTCGACGCTCGCGCCCAACCCCACGGCGTCGGCGACGCTGGGTGTGCCAGCCTCGAACTTGGCGGGCGCGGGCGCCCAGGTGCTGCGCTCGAGGGTCACGTCGCGGATCATCTCGCCGCCGCCCAGGAAGGGGTCCATCTCCTCGAGCACATCCCGCCGGGTCCACAGCACGCCGATTCCCATGGGGCCGAGGGCCTTGTGCGGCGAGTAGGCGTAGAAGTCGCACTGCAGGCCCTGCACGTCGACCGGACCGTGGGGCACGCCCTGGGCCCCGTCGACGAATACGAGAGCGCCGACCGCGTGCGCCGCGCAGGCGATGGTCGGAATCGGGTTCACGGTACCGAGCACGTTGGAGACGTGCGCGATCGACACCAGTCGGGTGCGCTCGGTGAGCACCTCGTCGAGATGGTCCAGGTGCAGGTGTCCGTTGTCGTCGATGTCGATGAAGCGCAGCTTGCAGCCGATGGCCTGGGCTAGCATCTGCCAGGGCACCAGATTGCTGTGGTGCTCGAGCACCGAAAGCAGGATCTCGTCGCCCTCCCGCAGGTGCTTGCGCGCCCATGCGTGGGCCACCAGGTTGATCGACTCGGTCGTGTTGCGGGTGAACACGATGCTGTCGGGACTCTCGGCGTTGATGAAGCGCGTGACCTTGGCGCGCGCGCCCTCGTAGGCGTCGGTCGCCTCCTCCGAGAGCGAGTGGACGCCGCGGTGTACGTTGGCGTTGCAGGTCCGGTAGAAGTCGGCGATGGCGTCGATCACCACTGCCGGGCGCTGCGTGGTGGCCGAGTTGTCGAGGTAGACGAGCCGCTTGCCGTGAATTCGGCGCTCGAGGATCGGGAAGTCACGACGCACGCGCTCCACGTCCAGTGCATCCGAGGGCTTGGTGGCGGTTGTCGTGGCTTCCATGCTGGCGCCTACCAGTCGTCACCGGCCTCAGCGGCCGCCTGCTCGGGGACCCCGACGAGGATCTGACCGTCCTGCTCCTTTGCCTCGAAGGTGCCGACGCCGACGATCGCCGGCATGGAAAGCACAGCCCCCGTGCGAACGTCGAACTTGGCGCCGTGGCGCGGACACTGGATGGCGAAGCCATCGAGACGCCCCTCGCCAAGCGGTCCGTCGTCGTGGCTACAGACATCCTGGATGGCGTAGACACGGCCCTCGGCCCTGGCCACGGCCACGGGCGTCCCGGCCACCGTGAAGGTGCGAGCCTCGCCGTCGGGAACGTCGCTCGAGGGCCCCACCGTGACCCAGTGCAGATCGGTGCTCGTGCCCATCAGGTGCGCCCCTCCAGCTTGGCGTCGATGAGGCCCCAGAGCCGATCGCGCAGCGTGTCGTCGTCGATGCGGTCGAGCGCTGGGCCGAAGAACCCCTCGACGATCAGCCGCTCGGCGTCGCGCTCCGCCAGCCCGCGGGTCATCAGGTAGTAGAGCTGCTCCTGGTCGATCGGGGCCACCGTAACGCCGTGGGTGCACTGCACTTCCTGGTTGAGGATCTCGAGCTCGGGGATCGACTCGGCGCGGCAGGTCGGATCCAGCATCAGGTTGCGGTTCTCCTGATAGGCCTCGCAGTTGGACGCCTCGAGCTCGATGCGGATCAGACCGGTGTAGGCCGAGCGCGACTTGTGCTCGAGCACAACCTTGAAGTCCATGTCCGAGAAGGAGTTGCTGGCCTCGTGGATGTGCTCGGTGTGGTTGTCGAAGTGCTGCTCGCCGGAGCCGAACATGACGCCGATCATCTCGGCCTGGGCGTTGTTGCCCTGCTGCACGTTTGCCAGGTGTGACTTGTTGTACAGGCCGCCCAGACCGATGTTCACGGTCGAGGCGCTGGCGTCCCGTTGCAGCTGGAAGCACTGGCGCGCATGGCTGCGGGTCCGCCGGCCCCAGCGCTGGATGTTGAAGTAGGCGAGGTGGGCGTTGTTCCCGACGTAGCCCTCGACCACTGCGTTGGCGATCACCCGCGGATCGCCGGGGTTGCTGTACTCGTCGATAACCGTTGCCTCGGCACCCTGGCCGAGGACCAGCAGCAGGCGCGGGAACATCGCCGACCGGTCGATCGTGCCGCGCCGGAACAGGTGGATCGGCTCGGCAACCTGCACGCCTGCCGGCACGTAGACGAAAAGGTCGCCGGCGAACAAGGCGGCGTTGAGGGCCTCGAACTTGCCGGCCTCCGGCCCCACGGCGTGGCCCAGATGCTGGCGGATGATCTCCTCGTGCTGGCTGGCAGCCGCCGACAGATCGCCGACCACCACGCCGGCTGCGCTCAGGGCAAGGGAGACGAAGCAGGTGTGCAGGCCACCGTCCTCGACGATGGCGACGGCGGAGGGGCTCTCCTGCATGCCTGCGGGCAGCTCACGCTCGGGCTCACCGGCGCCACCGGGTAGCACCGGGGTCACCCCCGTGGGCACGAAGCGCTCGGGCTCGGTGTAGCGCCACAGGTGCTTGACGCGGTCGGGCATCGGGGTCGCCTCGTAGGCATCCCAGGCGTCGTGGCGCCACTGGGCGAGCCACTCCGGCTCGCCGGCCGCCGCGGCAATGGTCCGGACTTCGTCCGAGCTCAGGGTTGGCTCCAGGGTCGTGCGCATCGGTTCAGCTCTCTGGTGCTCGCCGGCTAGCCGACGGAGCCTTCCATCTCGAGTTGGATCAGGCGGTTGAGCTCGACGGCGTACTCCATCGGCAGCTCCTTGACGAAGGGCTCGATGAAGCCGTTGACCACCATCACCAGCGCCTCCTCCTCGGTCAGGCCGCGGCTCATCAGGTAGAAGAGCTGCTCGTCGCCGACCTTGGAGACCCGCGCCTCGTGCTCGACCTGGACCTGTTCCTCGGCGATCTCCATGGTCGGGTAGGTATCCGACCTGGAGTCCCCGTCCATCAGCAGCGCGTCGCACTCGACGTGCACTTTGGAGCCCACGGCACCCGGGTAGACCTTGACCATGCCTCGGTAGGAGGAGCGGCCGCCTCCCTTGCTGATCGACTTGGAGGTGATCCGCGACGTCGTGTTCGGGGCCACGTGGTAGATCTTCGAGCCGGCGTCCTGGTGCTGGCCCTCGTTGGCGAAGGCCACCGAGAGGATCTCGCCGTGAGCACCCTCGCCCACCAAATACACACACGGGAACTTCATGGTGAGCTTGGATCCGAGGTTGCCGTCGACCCACTCCACCGTGGCGTTCTCGTGCGCGACGGCCCGCTTGGTCACCAGGTTGTAGACGTTCTTGGACCAGTTCTGGATCGTCGTGTATCGCAGGTGCGATCCGGGCATGGCGATCAGCTCGACGACCGCAGAGTGCAACGAGTCCGAGACGTAGGTCGGCGCCGTGCAACCCTCGATGTAGTGCACCCGCGAGCCCTCGTCGGCGATGATTATGGTGCGCTCGAACTGGCCCATGTTCTCCGAGTTGATGCGGAAGTAGGCCTGCAGCGGGATCGCCACTTCGACCCCCGGCGGCACGTAGACGAAGGAGCCGCCCGACCAGACGGCCGAGTTGAGCGCAGCGAACTTGTTGTCCTCGGGCGGGATGATGCTGGCCCAGTGCTTCTCCACCAGGTCGTGGTGCTCACGCAGCGCAGTGTCCATGTCGGTGAAGATCACCCCCTGCTTCTCGATCTCCTCTTTCAGGGAGTGGTAGACGACCTCCGACTCGTACTGCGCCGAGACACCGGCCAGGAACTTGCGCTCGGCCTCGGGAATCCCGAGCTTCTCGAAGGTGTCCTTGATGGCCTCGGGCACGTCGTCCCAGCTGCGCCCCTGCTCCTCGGTGGGCTTGAGGTAGTAGTAGATCTCGTCGAACTTGATCGAGTTCAAGAGCTCGACATTGCCCCAGTTCGGCATCGGCTTCTCTTCGAAGATCTCGAGCGAGCGCAGACGGAAATCCCTCATCCACTGCGGCTCTTGCTTCTTCTCGGAGATGGCGCGCACAACGTCGGCGTTGAGCCCCTTCTCGACCTTGAAGACCGAGACCTCCGGGTCGCTGAAGCCGTACTTGTATTCGTCGTTGATGTTCAGTTCGTCGGAACGAGTCGACATATCGGCCTCCTCAGGCGCCAGCGGGCTGCAGCAGCTTGTCCTCGAGCCACTCGTAGCCCTTCTCTTCGAGCGTCAGCGCCAGCTCCGGACCGCCGGTGCGAGCGATCTTGCCGTCCATCATCACGTGCACTACGTCAGGGTCGATGTAGTTGAGCACCCGCTGGTAGTGCGTAATCAGCAGGTGTGAGCGCTGTGGCGACCGGGTGGCGTTGACCCCCTCGGCCACGGTCTTGAGGGCGTCGATATCGAGACCCGAGTCGGTCTCGTCGAGAATGCAGAAGGTGGGCTCGAGCATGAACATCTGCAGGATCTCGAGGCGCTTCTTCTCCCCCCCCGAAAAGCCCTCGTTGACGTAGCGGCTGGTAAACGACTTGTCGACCCCGAGCAATCCCATGGCGGCGTTGAGCTTTTCGCGGAACTCGCGGAGCGGCACCTCGGCGCCCTGCGCACGAGCCTTCAACGCCGAGTGCATGAACTTGGAGACCGTGACGCCGGGGATCGCCATCGGGTACTGGAAGGCCAGGAACATGCCCGCCCGGGCCCGCTCGTCGGTGTCGAGCTCGGTGACGTCCTGCCCCTCGTACAGGATCTGCCCGTCGAGCACCTCGTAATGGGGATGGCCCAGCGTCACGTAGGCCAGGGTGCTCTTGCCCGAGCCATTGCGGCCCATGAGCGCATGGACCTCGCCGCGCTCTATGGTCAGATCGACGCCGCGAAGGATCTCCTTGCCCTCGATGGCCACGCGGAGGCCCTTGACCTGGTACAGGGGTGCTTGCTCGCTCATGTTGCTGGTCTCGTTGGCTGGGCGCTCGGCCCGTAGTTCGGAATCGTGGTCGGGGCTTGGGTTTCAGTTGCCGGAGGGGAGGTGGACGCGATGTAGCGTCGGTCCGGCGTCGGTTTCGATCGCCTGCAGCTTCTCCGGCAGCGCGCTCAGGTGCGGCTGTAGCTGTCCGCAGACTTGCTTCTCGGTCTGCATCAGGTCCATCAGAGTAAAGGCCTCGAGCGTCTGGCTGACGATCTCGGAGATGGTCGTCCAGATGGGCCGCAAGGAGCAGCCGTTCTGGTGCACGCAGACCTCCTCGGCACCGCTGTGGCGCTCGCAATACTCAGCGTCGAAGAGCTCGGAGGAGAGCGCCCGAACGATGTCGGCGAGGTTGATCTCGGCGGCCGTGCGCGTGAGCACGAAGCCGCCGTGACGCCCACGGATGCTGTCGACGAGCCCGGCCTGGCGCAGCAGGTTGAGCAGCTTGCCGGCGTACTCCGTAGTGAGCCCCTCGCGCTCTGCTACGAACGCTACCGTCACCGGTCGATCGGAGTCGGCAAACGCCAGCTGCATCATGCAGCGCAAGCCGTACTCCTCGAGCGCAGTGATCTTCATGGGGCTCCTCCGGGGCGTGCGGTCAGTACTCGGGCGCATCGGCGACCCGGCGCTGCCGTTCCGGTGAGGTTATGAAAACCTGACGATTTCTTCAACTTTACGCCAGGTGGCGCCTATTCGTGTGCCGCGGGCGCGGAATCACGACGGAATTCGCCCGCCCGGGCTCAGTACTTCTTCGACCAGGGATACTTCTCGTGCTCGCGGGTTTGCGGCTGGAAGTGCTGGATCGATTTCACGTAGCCGAACTCCTTGGGGAAGTGGAGCTCGTACTTCTCGGGGTTGATGCCGTCGTCGAAGAAGACGGTCTTGGCGTCGCGCGACGCCTTGGTCATGAGGATGCCGGCGCAAGTGTTCTCGGCCGGATAATCGCGCGAGCAGACCAGATTGGCGTTCAGAACGCCGGCCGGCTCCAGGTAGAACATGAAGTCGGTTCCGTCGAACTCGCCGGCGAGCACCGCCTGCTCGAACGCTTCCTGGCCGATGGCGATGCCGCCACAGGTCTCGGACGTGGGTGGCGGCGGAGGTTCCGCCTCGGGCTCCTCCGCGTCAGCGGCGGGTTTGGCGGCCGGCTTGGCTGCCGCTGCAGGCTGGGCGGCAGGCGGCTCGGCGTCCTGTGCTGGCTGCTCGGGCGTCGCGCCCGGGTCGGCATCGGCGGCGCCTTGCTCGGGGGCTGACTCGTCGCGCTCGGGCACCATATGCGATCTCCTACAGAATCGGCTCGGGGCGCCCGGTAGGATAGCAGTTGACGAGCAGCTTGGCAGGCTTGTCCCAGAGCAGGATTGACAGGGTCGGGCCGCCGAAAGAATATGCCTGCGTTGAGGTTTTCGCGGACCCACTATCGACATGACCGAAAGCACTTGGAGCACGCCGCTGCTGATCGATGCCGGGGCCTACTCGGTGGTCGGCAAGGTTCGCGACCACAACGAGGACGCTGCCCGCGTCGATCAGGAGCTCGGCCTGTACGTCGTTGCCGACGGTCTGGGTGGCCACCTGGCAGGCGAGCACGCCAGCAACCTCGCCGTCGAGGTTCTTGCCCACACGTTACGCACCGCTCGCGAGGCCGGTAAGGCTCCGAGCCTCGATCTGTTGCTGCAGGGCTTCTCCAAAGCCAACACGAGCATCCTCGGAGACGCCGAGAAGCGTCCCGAGCGCGAGGGCATGGGCACGACGCTGACGGCGATCCAGGTGATCGGCCGCCGGCTTCTGCTGGCCCACGTCGGCGACAGCCGAGCCTGGCGGCTGCGCGACGCCAAGGTCCAGCAGTTGACGCAGGATCACACCGTCGTAGCCCAGCAGGTACGCGAAGGCCTACTGAGCGAGGAGGAGGCCGGCGAGCACCCGATGCGCCATATCCTCAGCCGCTGCCTGGGCGTGCGCGACGACATCGACGTCGACCTGGTCGAGGCCGACGTGTCCGCCGACGACGTCTACGTGCTGGCCTCCGACGGGATGTTCCCAGGTATGCCACCGGCCGACATGCGGCTGTTGCTGCAACAGAACCGGGATGCCCGTATCGCCGCGAGGATGTTGGTCAACCGGGCGTGCGACCGGGACGGCCAGGACAACATCACGGCGGTCGTAGTGGCATGCAGCGAGGCTTGAGGGGTGCTGCGGTGCTGGCCGCTGCGGCCATCCTGTTCGGCCTGAGCCCCGTCGTCGCCGCGCCGGAGGTCATGCAGGTCGAGGCCGCCTTCATGGAGGCCGAGGCGATGCTTCGGCTGGGGCGAATCGAGCAAGCCCGCGAACGGTTCCAGCGCATCCTCGACGAGTACCCCCGAGCAGCCTACCCGGATATGGTCTGGCGAGCAGCAGCCCGTGTGCGGTTGGCCGACATACGCCGGCGCTCTGCTGCCAGCGGCGACGCGGCGGCACAGTACGTCGCCGTACTGGAGCAGGAACCGGTTTCGGCCTGGACCTCGAGAGCTCGGCTGGGACTCGCCGCGGTCGTCTTGAGCGAGGGCGATTGGCGCTCCGCCGCGGACCTGCTGCAACGTATCGTGGTTGCCACCGACAACGGCAGCCCCGATGCCGACGCCACCGCTGCCGACGAGGCGCGCCGTCGGCTGACGCTCATCGATCGCTTCCAGCTGCGCCCGTTGCTCGGGCAGGCTTTCTGGAGCAGCAGCCGCCCGCTGGCGCCCGCTGGCGCGGCCTTCGAGCGACCGGTCGCCGTGGCCGCTTCTGCCGACGGCCAGGTGCTCGTTGTCGATGAGGGGCTGCCGGCCGTGGTGCTGGTCGATGCGCAGCACGCAACCTCATCCCGCCTCGCTTACAACGACCACTCGCGTCCGTGGTGGGGCGACGACGGGCTTCCCTACCTGCCGACCCAGAAAGCGGGGATCATTGCCCTGGGCGGCTCGCGCGTCGGTTTCCTGGCCACCGAGAACGGTCGCCCGGTACCGCTCAAAGATCTTCGGGCCGGTGCGCGGACGCCTGCTGGCCGCTGGTACCTGCTCGACGACGACCCGGCACGGGTTCTCCGGTTCGGGCGCGACGGCGACTTCGAGGGCCAGGCAAGCCGGGCACGGGAGCGTCCTGTCGATGTCGCCGTCGACCCTCGGGGGCGGCTTCTGTTGCTGGATCGCGAGGCCGGCCAGGTGGTGCGCTTCCACCCGGATGGCAGCCGCGAAGGCCCCGTGGTCACCGCTCCGTGGCGACGCCCCGAGGCGCTCGCGGTGGATGGCCTGGGCAACATCTATGTGCTCGACCGCGACGCTCGAACCATCGACGTGTTCGACGAGACAGGCGCGCGGCTGGCCCGGCTCGGCCCGTCGTTGCCCGGGGGCGTGGAGCTCCGCAGTCCACGCGACCTGGGGCTCGACGGGGTGGGGCATGTGTACGTCGCCGATCGCGGCGCCTCGGCCGTGTACGTGGTCCGATGAGCTGGCCGGTGCGTGCGATCGCAGCGCTCGGGCTGGCGCTGCTACTTGCAGGCCCGGCTGCTGGGCAGGGCAGCCTGAGCGTGCTGTTCGCACGCGCCGAGACGCTGGCCCGTGGCGGCAACTACGAGGCCGCGCTGCCGGTGCTCGACCGGGTCATCGAGCGCCTCGACGCGATCGGTCAGGCCCCCACTGAGGAGATGGGGCTCCTGCTGCGACGCAGCCTGATCTACCGGTCGATCGCCCGCTGGGAGCTGCAGCAGCGCGACGGCCTCAACGCCGACCTCGATCGGTTGATCGACATCGACCCGCGCATGACGCTGCTGCAGCGAGGCTCTCCGGAGGGGCTGGCGCAGCGCTTCCGGGATCGTCGCGAACGCAAAGTCGGTTACCTGCAGATAGCCGTCAACCCGCCCGATGCGCAGGTGCGTATCGACGGTGAGGGTCTCGACCCGGTCCCCGATATCCTGCCCGTCCTGGCGGGCGACCATGTTCTCACCGCGAGCAAGCCCGGCTACGCCGTGGCCCGTGCGGAGGTTGGAGTGCGGGCCGATCGCACCGAGGGCGTCGGGCTCGTGCTCGAGCGGGTTGGCGCCACGATTCGACTGGCAACCTCGCCGGCGGGCGCCAAGCTGATGGTCGACGGCGACCTGATCGGCACGACGGTGGCGGCGAGCGCTGGGTCGGCGCAGTCGGAGACGATCGTCGTCGAGGGGCTCCTTCCAGGGGTCCACGAGATCGAAGTGACGCTGGCCAACCACCGGAGCTTCCGACAGCGAATCGAGGTGCCGGACCTGGTCGACTACGACCTCGGAGTGTTGCGGATGGATCTCGCCGAGGGGATCGTGGTGCTGCGGGCGCTACGAGGCGACGCCGCGGTGCTCCTGGACGGCGAGCCGGTCGCGCTGGAGTGGCAGTCCGGCGGGCCGCCCATCGGCTCGCTGACGGCGCCGGGACGCTTCACGGCCCAGGTCGGCGAGCGGCTTGTCGTGGTTACCCATCAGGCGGCCGGAGTCTTCGAGACGCGCGTCGCCATCGTCGATGGTGAGATCACCACACTCGACGTGACCCTGCGCCCCGGCATCGCCTTTCTGGGGGTCGTGGGTGCCGACGACCTGGAGCGCCAGTCGGTGCGCGCCACCATCCAGGGTCAGCTCGCCGCCGTACAGGATTGGTTCCTGCTCGACCGTGAGACGGCGCTCGCGGGTTTGCTGCGCTCCGCAGGGCTGCCGGAACGGAGCCAGTGGAGCGACGGGGCCGAGCTGGCCCAGCAGGCCGACTGGGGCAGCATCCAGAGGTGGGCGGCTGAGCTAGCGCCCGCGGCCCTCTACGTGCTCGCGGTGGTCTCCAGCGACGGCGTCGGGGAGTTCGACCTCCTGGTCTGGTCGGGTAGCCCGATGCCGGCGCGGCCATGGCAAGGGCGGGCCGCTACCGACGACCCAGGCGATCTCGCGCATCTGGTTGCCGCGTTGCGGCAGCCGCTGCCCGAAGCCTCAGCCTGGCTCGGTGCCAGTCTGATCGACACCGCCCTGTCTGGCCGGGCGACTGTTCTCAGCGTGTATCCCGAGGGACCGGCCGCGGAGGCCGGTCTCCTCCCGGGCGACGAATTGTTGAGCATCGACGGGGTCGAAGTCAGCCGAGTGGCAGAGCTGACGTCGGCAGTGTCGGCGTCGCGACCGTTCTCCGGACTGACCTTGCAATACGGCCGGGGAGCGGTCATCGGCACCGCCAGGGTGATGCTGGGCGCCAGTCCGGTGGTCAGGGTGGGGTCCGAGGGGCACGGGATCGATGCGGTGACCTATGCCGCCACTACGGCGTTCCTGTCGCAGCCGCACACCACCATCCCGGCCTGGACCCTACAGTTACATCAGGCGCTGATCCTGCTGCAGGCCGGTCACTTCGAGCCCGCCGCAAGGCTTCTCAACGCCATTCAGGCGCCTGCCGGTACCCCGTTCGGTGTCGCCGCCGTGTCCTACTGGTACGGGGTGGCGCTTTCGTCCGGTCCGAGCCCCGATCTGGTAGCGGCTCGCGAGGCGCTGCTCGCTGCGACCGACGAGCCGGGGGCTCGCCTGTACCACGACGACGGGCCTCTGGTGGCGCCGCGGGCGCGCGCGCGCCTGGCACGCATTCGTGCCCACGAAGCGCGCCAAGACTAGCGAACCATGCTGCGATACCTGGGCCCGGAGGATCTGTACGAGGCGCTGCCGATCGGTGCGGCGATCGAGGCCATGGCGGAGGTCTTCGGGGCGGCGGCAGCCGGCGAGGCGAGCGCCCCCGACCGAACGGTGATCCGCCAGTCGTTGGATGCCGGTCGCGAGTCGCTCATGTTCGCAATGCCGGCGAGCTGGGGCGGACGCGGCTACGGGGCCAAGATCAGCAGCTTTATTGGCGATAACCCGGCGCAGGGGCATCCCGCCGTCCAGGGAGTGGCCGTCCTGCTGGAGCCAACGACCGGCGCCCCCTGCTTGATCACCGACGCCGCGGCGCTCACCAATCTGCGAACTGCCGCCATGGTGGGGCTGGCGACGCGCTACCTGGCGCGTCAGGACTCGGGCGTGCTCGGCATTGTCGGCACCGGCGCGCTGGCGTCCGACATGGTTGCCGCCGTTCGACGGGTGCGGCCGATCGAACGCCTGCTCGCCTACAATCGCTCGCCCGAACCTGCGGTGCGGCTGGTGAAGTCGGTCGATCTCGACGGCCGCGTGTGCGACAGCCCCGAAGAGGCCGCGCGCCGCGCCGACGTGCTGGTGCTGGCAACCTCATCGATGCGTCCGGTGGTGGCTCCGGCGGCGATTCGCGACGGCGTGCACATCAATGCCGTCGGGAACTTCTCGCCGACCGGCGGCGAGCTCGATCCGGAAACGGTCGCTCGATCCGACATCTGGGTCGACGGCTACGAGGGGGCGCTCTCGGAGGCAGGCGACATCCTGGTGCCGGCATCGCTGGGGCTGATCCCGGGGGGGCGGGCCGGGCTGCGTGGCGATCTCGCGGAGCTGGTTTCGGGAGCCGCGCCACGACGCAGCTCGGCCGGCCAGATCACCCTGTTCAAGAGTGTCGGAACTGCCCTGGCCGACCTCGGTGCTCTGCAGGCGGCCTGGGAATCGGCCGCACGGCACGGCCTGGGGACGCCGCTGTCCTGAAGCGCCGGGGCCGGGTTCGGATGTGTCTTGTGGGCCGCCGGGGCGCCGGGTATCCTGCTTCAGGTAGCGTCCTGCGGCATCCCGGCCGCCCGAGGAGAGGGCTCAATGGAATCAGACTCGCGCGCAACTGAGGTTCGGCTGACGCCACCTCCGGCCGACGAGCGCCCCGTCGTCTTCAGCGAGGCGGCGATTGCCAAGATCCGCGAGTTCCTCGAGACCAAGGAGGAGGCGCGCGGCAAGACCCTGCGCATCTTCGTCCAGGGTGGCGGCTGCTCCGGGTTCGAGTACGGCTTCACGTTCGACGAACGTCAGGAGGGCGACCTCGTCCTGCCGCAAGGCGACATCGAGGTTCTCCTCGACTCGTTCAGCCTGCCGTACCTGGAGGGCTGCGAGGTCGACTACAAGGAGTCGATGATGGGCTCCGGATTCGCCGTCAAGAACCCCAACGCGACGGGCACCTGCGGCTGCGGCCACTCGTTCTCGGCGTGAGCCTGAGGCGCCGCTAGCGGCCTGCTAATCGGTGGTGCCGCTCGCCTTAAATGGCCTCTGGCCCTTGGGAATGTGCGTCCGGAAGACGTAGTCCCAGAGCGGCGAGGAGACGCCGTACCAGCGGTTCTCAGCCGAGAAGTGGTGCTGCAGGTGGCGGCGGCGCAGGCCCTTGCCCACGCTGCTCCTCGGCCGTACGAAGTGCGTGTAGAAGTGGATGTAGTCGTACCCCAGGTAGCCCAGGGTGAAACCACCGAAGAAGGGGAAGACGGTCGGGGTCCCGAGCAGCCAGTAGAAGAGCATCATGAACGCGAGCCAGAGCGGCACGGCCATCATCGGTGGGGCCAGCAGACGGTCCCACTCCTGCACGTCGTGGTGCAGCTCGTGCATCGGATAGAAGAACTCCTTGAGGCGCCGGTTCTCGGGCACCCAGTGGAAGATCCAGCGATGCAGGCAATACTCGACGAACGTCCAGACGAAGCCGCCCAAAACGGTCAGTGCCGCCACCAGCCCGATCGAGAGGTCGCGATGGTAACCGAGGTAGATGAGCCCCAGGGATACGGGCCCCCAAATACTGATCGGGATGGCGGGATGAACCCGTGTCAGCTTCTCGAGGAAGTCGCTCTCGTACAGGCGTATCTCATGCTCTCGAGTAACTCTGGCTTTCTTGGCCACGATGACACCTGGATGATTGCGGTCGCGGTGGTTCGCTCCAGTGTAATCCGAAAAGCGGCTCAGAGCCGAACCCGGATCTCGCCTTCCTCGACAAGAACCTCGTAAGTGCGCACGTACGCGCCGGGCGCGTTGATACAGCTGCCGTCGGCGACGTTGAACTGCCACATGTGCCACGGGCAGGTGATCGTCGTACCGTGCAGGGTGCCGTCACCGAGCGGGCCGCCCCGGTGGCAGCAAGTGTTCTCGGTGGCGTAGATGTCGCCGTCGACATTGAATAACGCCACCTCCAGGTTGCCCACCTGGACTACCCTGGCGGTTCCCGGATCCACGTCCGCCAGGCTCGCGATTGCTACCAAGTCAGACATGAGCTCTTTCGTTCGGCAGGCGACCACATGTGGCAGCGTATTCTGGCACGCTGGCCGCGGGGCCGGCAAAGCGAACGAAGAGAGCTGATGCACAAGGGGATTGCACCGGACAAGGTCGAGGCTGAGGGGGGCTCCTTCACGGGCGCCGTGCAGGCCATGTTCGATCGCCTGGCGCCGCGTTACGATTCCTTCAATCGCTGGGCCAGCCTGGGGTTGGACGCCGGCTGGCGTCGCGCTGCTATCCGCAAGCTCGGGTCGGCAGCGCGCGGCCGAGTCTTGGATGTAGCTACCGGGACCGGCGACGTCGCTCTGGCGACCGCCGCCCTCGGCGGCCGGGCCGTGGGCTGCGACTTCGCCCCCGAAATGGTGGCCTTGGCGCGAGACAAGGCACGCAGGCGCGGCGCGATCGCGGCGTGCTTCCACGTAGCGCGGGCCGAGTTGCTGCCCTACGCCGACGAGACCTTCGACGGCGCGACCTCGGCATTTGCCATGCGCAACGTACGGCCTTTTCTGGATCAGGTTCTGCGCGAGACCTTGCGGGTGCTTCGCCCGGGCGGCCGCTTCGTGATTCTGGAGTTCAGCGAGCCGGCGGTGGCGCCGGTGCGCTGGGGCCACGGCCTCTACACGCGCGTGCTCGTACCCTGGATCGGGGCGCGGCTCACTGGGGACTCCGAGCCGTTCGATTACTTGCAGCGCAGCATCGACGCCTGGGAGAAGCCCGACGAGTTCGCGCGCCGGATCGAGCGCTGCGGTTACGAAGCCGTCGGCTACCGCCGGCTCAGCCTCGGCACGGTGGCGCTGCACTGGGGCGACAAGCCGTAGCAGGCGTGGTGCGACCGTGAGCGGCCTTCTAGCCCGGCTCTCCGTCGAACCGGGCACGCTCGAGCAGCGGCGAGCGCAGAGTGCGTGAGGCAGCGCCCGCCGGGCCGACCGACAGCGGGACGCTGGTCGTCGCGGCGTTGGGAGCGAAGCACGCCTCGTTGTTACACGCCTGGTAGTCGACCTTGAACTGGAGGTCGTGCGGCCCGAGCTCGGCGTCCTCGGCGACCCGAAGCAGGACCCCTGCGACCACGGCACCCTCGTACACCCGCAGCGGCGCCGACCAGAACACGAACAGCTTCTCGTCGGCGTCGGGGTAGAACACCTCGAGCACCTCGACGCCCGGCGCGCCGCAGACGCTCACTTCGGTCGGGATCAGCCAGTCCTCGGACGGTGGGTTGGCGTTGACGTGGTATCCATCCCCGATCTGTATCTGCACGGCTGCGCGCACGGTCGCGCCGCGCGCCATGGGCTCGTGCTCCACCACCGCCCGGGCCTCGACGTACTGCTGGCGGATGATCTGCGCGCCGCTGGCGGCGCCGGCGAGGAGCGCCAGCGCCCCGGCAACTACGGCTGTCTTGGTGGCTCGCATCGATTCGTCCTCAGGCGGTCGCCTCTTCTTTCTGTCGCGTCGCGGCGATGACCTTCTGGGCGACGTTGGGAGGTACCTCCTCGTAGCGGGAGAACTCCATCGTATAGCTGCCACGACCGCCGGTGAAAGAGTTCAGATCGACCGCGTAGGTGAGTACTTCGGCCAGGGGCACCTCGGCATGGACGATCTGTCGTCCCTTGCGTGGGTCCATACCCTGCACGCGCCCGCGGCGGCTGTTCAGATCGCCCATGACGTCGCCCATGGCGTCGTCAGGAACGGTTACCTCGAGCTTCATGATGGGCTCCAGCAGGCACGGGTAGGCATGCGGCACCGCCTCCTTGAACGCCAGCGACCCGGCGATCTTGAAGGCCATCTCGGAGGAGTCGACGGAGTGCTCCTTGCCGTCGATCAGCTCGACCTTGAAGTCGACGAGCGGGAAGCCGGCCAGGATGCCACGCGTCGCGACCTCCTGGATGCCCTTCTGCACGGCCCCACGATACGACTGGGAGATGGCGCCGCCGAAGATCTTGTCCTCGAACTCGAATCCACCACCGCGCGGCAGCGGCGCGATGGTGATCTTGGCCACGCCGAACTGGCCGCGCCCGCCCGACTGCTTCTTGTGACGTCCCTCCGCTTCGGCTCGCCCACGGATTGTCTCGCGATACGGGACGGTCGGGGGCTTGAGAAGCGCGTTGAATCCGAAACGGCGCTTCATCTTCGATAGCGCCACCTCGACGTGGAGCTGCCCGATCCCGGAGAGCAGCAGCTCGCCGGTGCTCGCGTCACGCTCGACCTTGAGCGTGGGGTCCTCGTCCAGCAGTCGCGCGACGGCTGTGCTGATCTTCTCCTCGTCACCCTTACTCTCGGGCTGGAGCGCAAACGAGATCGCCGCCTGCGGGAAGGCCGTCGGCTCGATCTCGAGATCGCTTGCCTTGTCGCGCAGGGTGTCCGCGGTGGCGGTGTCCTTGAGCTTTGTCACCGCGCAGATCTGTCCCGCAACCGCCTCGTTGATAGGTTGCAGCTCCTTGCCCTGAGGTACGGAGAGGTTGGTCAGCCGTTCGGTGGCTTCGGTGCGCGCGTTGATCGCGATGTCGTCGCCCTTTGCGGTTCCGGCGAAGACTTTCATCAGGTTGATGCGGCCGGCAAATGGATCGGAAAGGGTCTTGAAGACGAGACCCGCGAACGGGGCCGAGGAGTCGGCCTCAACGTACTGATCGCCGTCTTCGGTGCGTGCCACCAGCTGCGGTCGGTCTGCCGGCGACGGCAGCAGGCGCGTACAGGCGTTGAGGATCCGGTCGGTCCCGATGTTGTGGGCCGACGAGGCGCACAACACGGGGAAGAGCCGCCGCTTACGCACGGCCTCCCGAATGCCCGCGACGAGCTGCTCGTCGGTCAGGTCGCCGGCATCGAAGTAGGCCTCCATCAGCTCCTCATTGCTCTCGGCCACCATTTCCACGAGAGCGTCCCGGGCTGACCGGGCGGTATCTTGCAGCTCGGCCGGGACATCGCCGGCGGTGCCCCTGCCGTTGCCGTCCTTGCTGTAGGTGTAGGCCACCATCTCTACGAGGTCGACGATGCCGGTAAAGTCGTGAGCCTCGCCGATCGGCAGCTGCAGCGGCACTACCTCGCGGCCGAAAACGTCGGCGCAGCTCTCGACTGCGCGTTCGAACGAGCTGTTCTCCCGATCGAGCCGGTTGATGACGAAGATAGCGGGGACCTTGCAGTCGGTCAGGTACTCCCAGGCCTTCTCGGTCATGACCTCGGCGCCGGAGACGGCGTCGACCGCGACGATCGCCCCGTCGACGACCCGCACCGCGCCCTTCGCCTCGGCGCGAAACACCGCGTACCCGGGGGTGTCGATGAAGGTGATCTGCTTCTTGTCCCAGTCACCGTGCGCCACCGCGGCGGAGATCGAGATCTGGCGGTCGATCTCCTCCTCGTCGAAGTCGGTGGTGGTGTGGCCATCCTCGATGCGATTGAGGCGGTTCACCGCGCCTGTCGTGAATAGGCACGCCGATACGAGCGTCGTCTTGCCCGTATCGCCGTGCCCCACCACACCTACGTTACGCAGGTCCTCGGTGCTGAATTTGGCCATGAGACTCTCCCGGGAATATGGTGGATTTCCGCTATCGAGGCGAAGCCTCGGGGGGCCCCGACGTCCCCGGAGTGGGCACTCTGGGGGGGCTGCCGCCTGGACCACCGAAAGGCGAAGTTTATCACGGTGGCGCAGGCCGACTGCGGGGCCGCGCCGGCTCAGGCGCGGCCGGTATTGCGGTCCCGTGCGTCGCGCGCTACCGCCAGGAACCGCTCGAGGTCGGGGGGTAGGGGGGCCTCGTAACGTAGACGTTCGCCGGTACTCGGATGGTCGAGCTCGAGCGTTGCAGCGTGAAGCGCCGGACGGTCCATCGCAGCGATCGCGCGACGCAACATGGGATCCTGGACTCCCTTCCAGCGGCGCCCGGAATAGAGGTCGTCGCCCACCAGGGGGTGGCCCAGGTGGGTGAGATGGGCCCGGATTTGGTGCGTCCGGCCGGTCCGCGGCCGAGCCCACAACCAGGACAGATCGGGGAACTTCTCGATCGATTCCCAGTCGGTCTGGGCGTCGCGGCCGTGCGCCGTGTTCGAGGAGACGCGCCGGCGATCGTTGCGATCACGGCCGAGCGCCACGTCGATCGTTCCGGCAGTGCCCGGCGGATGGCCATAGGTCATTGCCAGGTACTCCTTGGCCACGGTCCGGTTCGCGAACTGTCGCTGCAGCCGCGCGTGAGCCGTGTCGGTGAAGGCCACGACCATCACTCCAGAGGTGCCCTTGTCGAGTCGGTGGACGATCCCAGGACGGGAAGCGTCGCTGAAGCCGGCGAGCCGGTCGCCGAAGTGGAACAGGAGCGCGTTGACCAGCGTCCGGGATTCGTGGCCGGCGCCAGGGTGCACGACCATGCCGGCCGCCTTGTCGAGCACCGCGATCTCCTGGTCCTCGTACAGCATGGCCAGCGGCAGGTCCTGCGGCACCTCGGTACCCGCCGGTGGCCGGGAATGCATGCGAACCTCGACCCGCTGGCCGTCGTGGAGCGGCGTCGCCGCGCGGGTGACCACGGCGCCACCTATCTGTACATCGCCGGCTTCGATGAGCTGGTGGGCGCGCGAGCGCGACAGATCGTCGAGTCGCTGTGCCAGGAAGCGATCGAGGCGCGCGCCTACATCCTCGGGGCCGACCTGGATGCTCACCCGGCTCACGCCGTGCAGGTCAGGCGTTGCCTTCGACCGCCGGCGCGGGGGCGTTGCCGGCGCGCAGGCGAGCCAGCATGCCGAGGGCCAGCGTGACCATGACGATGGCCACGAACTGCGAGGTAGAGAGCGAGCCGTCGAAGACGGAGCCACGCGGGTCGCCGCGCCAGAACTCGACCACGAAGCGGAAGATGCCGTAGGACAGCACGTAGGTCCAGAAGACCTGACCGTCGAACTGCCGGCGCTTGTACAACCAGAGCAGCCCCCCGAACAGCGCCAGGTTGCCGATCGCCGAGTACATCTGCGTCGGGTGCAGGGCGATGTTCAGGGGCACGCCCACCAGCGTTCCACTATAGGTGTTGGTGAAGGTCACGCCCCACGGGGCCTCGGTGGGGATGCCGTAGCAGCATCCTGCCGCGAAGCAGCCGACTCGGCCGAATGCATGTGCGATGGCGATCGAGGGCGCCAGGATATCGGCGCTCTTCCACAGCGGCATCTGGTTGCGGCGCATGTACCAGAGGCCGACCAGCACCCCGGCGATCATGCCGCCATAGAAGACGCCACCGGCCTGCAGGAGGCTCAGTCCCATGCGCGCCAGGGTGCCGACGATCTCGCCGAAGCGCCCCAGCGCCGGTGCCAGCATCGCGCCCACGGGGCCGCCACCCTCCTCGAGGATGTTGGTGAACTGGCGGCCGTAGAAGTCGCGATCTACCACCAGCAGCAGCAGCTTGGCGCCGATCAATCCGCCCAGAATCACGTAGACGCTCAGGTCGACGATGGCGTCGGGCTCGATGTCCGCGCGGCTCGCCAGGCGGCGCGCGATCCAGATCGCCACCAGGAAGGCGACCACGAGCAGCACGCCGTAGGTGTGGATCGTGACAGGGCCGATCCCGGGGATGGGCAGGCGGAACAGAATCGGAAACATCGAGGACTCGCTCGCTCAGGTGAGGTTGGCTCAGATGGGTTCGCCGGGGTTGTCTCCCGTCGCCGAAGAGGACGCGGGAGCCTCATCGGCTGCTTCGGAATGACGGTCGTCGTCGCCCTCGCGGGCCAGGGCCAGGAACAGTGCGATCCCGCCCATGGTAATCGCACTGTCGGCTACGTTGAAAGCCGGCCATTCCGCCTCCCCCCAGTGGGCCAACGCGAAGTCGACCACGTAGCCGAAGCGCAGTCGGTCGATCAGGTTGCCTAGCGCTCCCCCCAGGATCGCGCCGAAGGCGACAAGCACGAAGGGCTGCGTGGTCTCGTGGCGGGCGTACGACCAGATGATCATCACGGCGGCGAGCGCCACCCCGACCAGGACCCAGCGCAGCCAGGCACCCTCGATTCCCTGGAACAGGCCGAAGGCCATGCCGCGGTTACGCACGTGGGTCAGGGCCAAAATGCCGTCGATCACGCCGATGCGGGCGTGCAGAGGAACCCAGGCCACCACCATCGCCTTGCTCACCTGGTCGAGAATCACGACGAAGGCGGCCAGGGGCAGGATCACTCGCATGATCGGTGTGCTCGGGAGGTTGTTCGACATCTAGCAGGCTGCTGAAAAACGGCTTGGGCGCGCCATTTTGGGCTGGATCGTCTCGATCACGGTGAGTTAGCGGGGCGCCGAGTGCGGGTACGAGGCCGGCGCTGCTGGCAGCGCCGGCATTTCTTGGGGATTGGTGCCCTCATCGTCACGTCGCCCCCTCGAGGTTGCGCATTCTGACCAGGTTGAAGGCCGCGGCGGTGAAGATGAACATCCAATCGACACGTTGCGTGCCTCGGTGTCTGGTCTTGCGCATCAGCCCGACCGTCTTGGCCCATCCGAACATCTGCTCGACGAGCTTGCGTTTCCTTTGACTGACCTGGTAGCCGGGGTGGCGGGTTGTGCGCCGGTCGATGGCGCTGCGCCGATTGGTGTCGTTCTGTGCGACGTGCGGGGTGATGTTCCGATCTCGAAGCTTACGGACGCACTCGCGTGTGTCGTAGCCCTTGTCGGCCGCCAAGGTCACCCTGCGGTTACCGGAAATCTTGTCCGCCATTTGCACCGCCGCCTCTCGTTCCGCTGTCCCGGAAGCGATCGTTACGCATGCCTTGGTTGCTAACCCGTGGCGGTTGTCGATCATCAGGTGCCCCATGTAGCAGAGCTTCGACTCGGCTCCCCTACTTTTCTTGTACAGGCGTGCGTCCGGATCGGTCCTGGAGGCGTGAGTATCGTTTGTGCGCCGTTGTTTGCGAAAATCGACGCTCGGGTTGCTGCCTCCCTCATCGGAGTCGCTCTGATCCTTCGGCTTGAAGCTCTTGTGTGAGGCCCACGCCTCGATCAGCGTGCCGTCCACCGTGAAGTGTTCATCCGACAGCAGGCTGCGGCGCCGCGCCTCCGCCAGCACTTCCTGGAAGAACACCTTGGCGACCTCGCCTCCCAACACTCGATCTCGGTTCTTCGTGAACACCGTCGCATCCCACACCAGATCGTCCATGTTCAGGCCCACAAACCACCGGAACAGCAGGTTGTAGTCGAGCTGCTCCATCAGCATGCGCTCGGAGCGAATCGTGTACAGCACCTGCAGCAGCAGCGCCCGCAGCAGCTTCTCCGGCGGGATAGACGGACGCCCCGTGTGCGAGTACAGCTTCTCGAACAGCGGCGACATCCGCCCCAGCACATCGTTGACGATCTTCAGCAGCGGCCGCAGCGGATGCTCCTTCGGTACTCGCTGCTCTGGAGATACGTAACTAAAAACCGCCACCTGTCCCGCGTCCTCACCACGCATCTGCTCACCTCGTTGATGCTTCGGTTCTTGCCGCGGGCTGCGTGGTTCAAAATCTACTCGAACAAGGGGAGTTTTTCAGCAGCCTGCTAGGAGGCCGTGGTGAAAGTGTGATGGGTCTGGTTACGCCGCCAAGGGCGCAAATGCAAGGCGGTGCGACGGCGGCGATGTTTGCGCATCGTCAAAGAGCGCCAACGCAGCAGATGCGCCCTTGGCGGCGTAACCCTCTGGGCAAGTAGGGGTTACGGGCGATGGCCGCGTCGCACCTCCTCAACGATGTTGTCGCATCGCCTCGTCGTTGCTCCTTGCCCTCGCCCGTAAGACCTACTTGCCAGACCCACCACACTTTCACCACGGCCTCCTAGTCTCCTGTAACAGTGGTTCGCAGCATAAGTCATGAGGCGTGTTGGTCGAGAGTGCGCTGTGCGAACCGGGCGATGGGAGCCAGGATCTCGTCGGCACTCTTGCACGACACGAACGGCTCGGGGGTCTCGTTGTGCGCATCGATGAACTCCCAGATAGCTGCCACCAGCGCTGCGACACTGCAATGAGATCCGCGGCGGATCTGCTTGTTGGTCAGCTCGGCGAACCAGCGCTCGACCTGGTTGAGCCACGAGGCATAGGTAGGGGTGAAGTGCAGGTGGAAGCGTGGCCGTTTGGCCAGCCAGGTGTGGATCATCGGGCTCTTGTGGGTGCCGTAGTTGTCCAGGACCAGATGCACCTGCAGTTGGGCAGGCACCTGCTCATCGATCATGTCCAGGAACTTGCGGAACTCCACCGAGCGATGCCGGCGGTGAGTCTGAGCCAGAACGGTTCCCGTCTTGATGTCCAAGGCGGCGAACAACGATGTCGTTCCATGGCGTTGGTAGTCATGCGTGCGCCGCTCCATCTGGCCGGGCCGCATGGGTAGCAACGGCTGTGTCCGATCCAGTGCCTGGATCTGGCTCTTTTCGTCCACGCACAGCACCACCGCGTGCTCGGGCGGGTTGACATACAACCCGACGACGTCGCGCACCTTGTCCACCAGTAACGGGTCGGGCGAGAGCTTGAACGTCTCGGTGCGGTGTGGCTTGAGACCAAAGGCACGCCAGATCCGGCTGATTGTGGCGTGGCTCAAGCCGGTCGCCTTGGCCATCGACCGGGTGGACCAGTGGGTGGCCCCACGCGGGGTACTCTCCAAGGTGCGGATGATCACCTGTTCGACCTGGGCGTCCGTGATCTTGCGCGGCGCTCCGGGTCGCGGTTCGTCGTACAGGCCATCGAGACGATCCGACACGAAGCGTGCCCGCCATTTGCCCACGGTGCTCGGTGACAGCTGCAAGCGCTTGGCCACGGCCTTGTTGTCGTGTCCCTGCGCGCAGGCCAGGACGATGCGCGCGCGGCGTGCCGGGGCGGGGGCGGTGCGGGATCGATGCGCCAACGAGTTCAGGTGTGCCTCCTCCTGTGGCGTCAGCGTTAAGGGAGCCTTGGGTCGACCGGTGCGCATGCGACAATCTCCTGTGCTCAGCTACAGGTTCGACATATGCACACTATAACTTATATCAGTTATTTCTGATACAGGAGACTAGGAGACTCGGTCACATCAAACGAAATCGAGCACCCCGGCACCGGGGTGCTCGACTGAGTTCGATTGGGTTGGGCCCGGTGCTCAGTCCAGCGGCTCGACCGCCACTCGGTACTGAGCCACCCGCGCCGCATCGTCGTAGGGCAACGAACCGCCTTGACCCACGTCAGCGCTACTCTCGTTCTGCAGAGTGACGGTCACGGAATCCGTGGCTACCGTCTCTCCCGCCGCGTCGACGAGCACGAGGCTCACTCGCACCTCGACGTTTCGCCGCTTGGACGGGTTCTCGACCGTCGCTGACCAGCTGAACAACGCCGAGCGATCCTGCTTTCCGGTCCATTCGAAGGAGGCATTGCCAGCAGACACGTATTGCTCGCTCTGGGCGATCGTCGGCGCAGGGAGCAGCCCGACGGCCAACAGCGCGAACAAGATCGTGTTCAGACGACGACGCATGAGAGTGCTCCTTGACGGCTCAAGATCTGGTTTCGTTGTGCGGATTCTACCCTGTCGCGCATCAAAATGTGATCGGGGCAGCGCAGCAAGCGTGCATGCCGGCGTCGCCACGTCACCGTCCCTCGCCATCGTCCGTGGACGGCAGCGCCAGCGGATCGATGCTGATGACTCGCAGGCCGTGGCCCTGCGTCGCCACCAGGGCGAAGCCGGGCGCCTGGTCGCTGACGCGGAGCCTCCACGCACGGTACAGATCGCGATCCTCGTCGATCACCAACCAGTGCTCACCGGCGCCGTGGCCTCGGTAGAGAGCGCCGCGGTAATCGAGGGCCAAGACCTGATCGGGCTTGGCCGGGTCCATGGCGACGTCGCGGAGCTCGGCGGCCGGCCAGGGCAGCAGCAAGAACGACCAGCTGCGGCCGCCGTCAGCGGTGCGATACACCTCGTGGGTCGAGATTGCATAGGCGATCGTGGGGTCGGTCGGGTGACGCGCGAGTCCGATCAGCGGGGCCCGCAGCCCGGACGCCGATGCCAGCTGCAGGCGAGCCCCGCTTGCCGCGCCCGAGATCGAGCCGCTCAGCGTCGTGTCTTGCCCGGCGGCCATGAGCTCGTCACCGACCACGGTGAGGCCCTCGAGCGCCCCGCCTTCCCAGACAGGCCGCCAGATGGCGCTCGCACCAGCGTCGAACGGTCGTGACTCGCCGGACTGGTCGGCCAGCGCCACGGCCTCGGCGAGGTACAGTCCGCTCGAAGTGGCGGCCAGCACGCGCCCTTCCGAATCGTGGGCGATCTCCAGGGCAGCGAGCTCGCCGGGTGGCGCCGGCACGGGGACCCAACGTCCGCCCGGGTAGACGCTCCACCAGCCGGTCGCGCCCACCACCAGGATCCGGTTCACCGGCCTCGTCTGAGCCCGTATGACCTGAATCTCACCGATCGATGGGGTGAAGCCGAGCGGCCTCCACGACTGGCCGATGTCGGTGGAGTAATGTATGGAGCTGCGCAGCGGCCCGTCGGCGCGGGCCGCGAACAGCACCCGAGGCGCACCGGGAAGCGCATCGAAAGCAACCACGCGCGCGCCGGTCAGGCCGGTGTTGCTCTCGGCGAAAGCGTCGCCGGGGCGACCAACCAGGACGCCACGCTCCTCGGTCCCGACATAGATCTCGTCGCGGTCGGGCGACAGAACCACCGCGCTGACCGAGACGTCGGCGAGGATCACATTCCAGCTCTCGCCCGTGTCGAGCGACTGGTACAAGGCGCCGCGCGTGCCGGCGTACAGGATCTCAGGATCACGCGGGTCATGGACGATCGTGTGGACACGGTTGTGGTCGGTGGCCAGACCCGAGCGCCGCTCGTCCCAGGTGTCTCCCGAGTCCTTGGAGCAGTACAGGAAGTTGCAGGTCCCGGCCAACACCGTGTCGGGGTCGTACGGGCTGATGGCCAGAGAGAATATGTCCCGATCGATTGCCATGCCCTGGTAGATCCTCGCCCAGGTCGCTCCGCCGTCGCGGCTGCGGTAGACCTGTCGCCAGGTCCCGGCGTATACGTGCTCGGGATCGCGCGGGTCGATGGCCAGCGACTCGATGAACTCGGTCGCCAGCCCCTTGCCGTTGACGTTGCGCCAGCGCTCGCCGCCGTCGTCGCTGCGCCACACGCCACCGATGCCACCGATGTACATCGTCCGTACGTCCGAGGGCGCCGCCGCGATGGCGCGCAGGGACGGAGTGCCGGGTACCGGCAACTCCTCCCAGGTGGTGCCGCCGTCTCTGGTGCGCGCCAGGCCGCCGGCACCGGTCGGGCTCCAGTAGGCTGCGTAGACGATATCGGCGTTGCCGGGGTGCACGAGCAGGTTGTCGACCACTGCTTCGTGCGGTAGCTCGAGCCCGAGCATGCGCCAGCTTTGGGCCGCATCGTTGGACGCGTAGACGTGCCCGGTGGCCGTTCCCGCGTACAGACGGTTCGGATCGGTGGGTGCCAGCACGAGCGAGCGGACCTCGCCACCGGGTGGCCCCAGGCTCTGGCCGACCTTCCCGGCGAGGTGCTGGACGATGATCTCCGGCGTGTACGTCTGCGAGCGCGCCTCGGAGGTCAAAAACAAGGCCGGGGCGACGATCAGCGTCGCCCCGGCCGTCAGTGCCGAGGACGCTCGGATAATCCGAGCGTGCATGCGTCCCTATTACTGCCCCGGGATCGTAACGACGATCTCGATGCGGCGGTTCTGGGCGCGTCCGGCTCGGGTGTTGTTGTCGGCCATCGGCTGGCGCGAGCCCATCGAGCCGGTCTCGATGCGTGAGGGGTCGATTCCGTGCGTATCGACCAGGTAGGTCTTGGCGTTGTCGGCGCGCTCCATCGACACCTGGTCGTTGCGGTCGGCCGAGCCGGCCGAGTCACTGTGGCCGGTGATGACCGCCATGGCGCCCGGGTTCTGACGCAGCTGCAGGGCCACGTCGTCGAGAACCGCCTTGCAGCGGTTGTCGATCCGCGCGTTGCCGGACCGGAACTCACTACAAACAAACGTCAGATCGATCGGCTCGGGTGGCGGAGGCGGTGCCTCGACCGAGATCCGGACGGAGCAGTCGGCAGTGCCGCCGTAGCTGTCGGAGGCCCGGCCGACGATGTTGCCGGCGCCGGGACTGACGCCGCGGCTGCTCCATGTCACCGTGTCGCCCGTCGTCGGGCTGACACTCCCGGCCGCGGCGTCCCAGGTGATCGCGATCGGATCGCCGTCGGGATCGGATGCCGTCCCCATGATGCGCACGCTTTCGCCTTCGCGGATGGAGGCGCGCTCGGCGCGACACTCCAGCGTCGGCGGCCGGTTGAGGATCGGCACATTGGCTAGCTCGGTGCCGCTGTATTGCAGCGGTACTCGTCGGCTCGTGCTGTAGGACAGGCCCGCGTACCAGCCCCAGCGACGTAGCGCGTCGCTCACCGCGTCGCGATCGGGCTGCCATGCCGGGTCACGTACGTTGATCGTGTAGTTGTAGTTGGTCGCCACGTTGACGGCGAGCCCGCCCTCGGTGGTGAGCCGCACGCCCGCTTGTAGCAGCGAGAGGTCGTCGCCGCCGGTATAGGCGCTGGTAACGTCGCGCTTGGTGACGCGGCCGATCCACTCGCCGATGAACTGGAGCTTGGCGCGGGTCGGGAGCTGCAAGCCGACGCCGTATTGGAACTCGGGAGTGATAAACCACTTGGCGATGCCGGGGTCGAACTGGGCGGGTATCTTCTCGGCGATGTGGGGCGTGTCCCACCAGTTGTAGCCGAGGTAGAGGTTCCAGCCGATCAACTCCCACGCCTCGAGGCTGCCGATCACGCGTCCGCCCACCTGCAAGCAGCCGCAGCCGATGCCGTTCTTCGCCTCCGAGGTCGGGAATCCGACCCAGCCTTGCAGCGCGAGACCGTCGTACTCGTATGGATCGCCAGCGAACTTGTACTTGAAGCCCGCGATCACATCGCCGACGCCATCGTAGGTACCAGGCCCAAAGGCGAACGGATGATCGTTGATCCCCAGCCCGGTGAGGTTGGGCATCATGAAGAGAAGCGCGGCCTCGGCGGTGAAGCGGCGATCGATCTCGACGTAGGGTCGGAAGCCTATGTACAGCTCGACGCGGTAGCCGAGGCCGTAGCTGCCCATCACGCCGAGGCTGCGGATGCGGGCGTCGCCCTCTTCCCGGGCCTCTTGGAAGTAGTAGCCGCCGAGGCTCCAGGTCCCCTCTTCCACGGTCCCGGCGCGCGGCACCATGAACAGTCCGGTGGTGCCATCGGAAGCGGGATCGTCGTTGATCTGGGCGTGTGCCGCTGGGGTAGCGATGAGCACGAGGCTCGTGGCGGCAGCCACGACGAACAGGCGTCGCATACGGTCACTCCTTGATACTGAAGCCGGCCACACGAAGCCACGACGAGGCCGGAGCCGCTGTTTTTCGGGTTGGACGAATCCTGGATGTAGATCCGTTTTGAAGCCCCCCCATTGTACACAGCAAACGTCCGAGTGCCACCGGAGCAGAGGGCCCCAAGAGCCTGATTTTGCGGGGTTTGGTTGCCGCCGAGGCCGGTTGTGGGCGAAACCGGGGGCGATGCCAAGGAGTACCCTTGGTCGAGTCGCTTCCCGCGTCGAAAACGACCAGCGACTACATGCTTTTCGGGACAAGGAGTCGGTCATGGCATTTCGTCAATCGCTCGGCCTGGTGCTTGGTGCCGCGTTTGCCTGGGCACTGTGCGCCCCCCCAATTGTCGCGGCTCAGACCGGCCAGGATTCGGGGGCTCCGATCACCCTGGAGCTCAGCCTGCGCGAGGCCATGCGCATTGCGTTTGAGAACAATCTGGATATCCGCGTCGTCGGGCACGCCCGCTCCCTCAGCCAGGAGCAGATAACGACCGCCAAGGGGCGCTTCGAGCCTTACTTCTACGTCGGGCTTCCGGGCCCAACGAGCGTCAATCCGTTCCCAGGCGGCGCAGCGTTCGGTGCCGGTACGGGGTTTGGGGGCTTCGGCCTGGCCGATATCCAGTCGCCGTCGAGCACTGCGCTGGCCGGCGCCGATACCGTGACCAACACGTCGTTCGCCACGTTGCTCGACTTTCAGCAGACGTTGCGGTCGGGGACGCGGTACGACGTCAGCTACAACGTCGGGCGCACGAACACCAACAGCATCTTCCAAAGCCTCAATCCGTCGTGGGACAACACGCTGGGGCTGAGCGTCGTACAGCCGTTGCTGAACGGGCGCGGCGAGGATGCGGCCGCCGCCGAGTTGTTGCTGGCGCAGGCTAACACGCTGGTCAGCGAGCATGCTTTCCGGGCTCAGATCGAGCAGATCCTGCTGCAAGTCGAGGGCGCCTACTGGGAGCTGGTGTTCGACGAACGTGACCTTGGGGTCAAGGAACAGTCGTTGCAGTTGGCCACCGAGCAGCTCGCCCGGACCCAGGCGCAGGTCGAGGTGGGGCTCATCGCTCCGGTCGAGGTCACGCAGGCGGAGGTGCAGGTGGCGGCGCGTCAGACCGAGCTGATCGTGGCGCGCAACGCGCTCGAGAACGCGCGCGACGAGCTGCGGGCCCTGTTGCGCGCCGAGGCGCTGCCGGCAGGCTGGGATACGGGGCTGGATCCCACCGACGAGCCCGAGATCACCGTCACCCAGGTCGACACCGAGGCGGCGATTGCGGCTGCGCTCGGGCGGCGGGCAGAGATCCATCAGGGGCAGGCGACCATCGAGGCGCGGAGGGTGACGGTCAACGCCAGCCGCAATGCCCTGCAGCCGCGGCTCGACCTGATCGGGCAGCTGTCGGCGAATGGCATCGGCGGCGACTTGATCATTCGCGACGGCTTCCCGGGCGAGATCATCGGGGTCGAGCCGGGGAGCTACGGCGACGCGCTCGGCCAGCTGTTTGGATTCGACTTCGTTTCCTGGCGGCTCGGGGTGAACTTGACCCTGCCGCTCGGCAACAGCGCGGCCAAGGGTAACTATGCCCAGGCGACGATCAACGAGGACCGGGCCCGAACCGAGCTCGACCGCACACGCCAGCAAGTCATCCTCGAGGTGCGGCAAGCAGCCCGCGGGGTGGTGGCAGCGGCCGAGGCGGCGGAGTCGGCCAGGAAGACCCGCGAGCTAGCGGAGCGCCAGCTCGAGATCGAGACCGACCGCTTCGACGTTGGCATGAGCACGAACTTCGAGGTGCTGCGCTTCCAGAACGATCTGTCCGGGGCAAGCTCTTCCGAGCTGCGGGCAGTGATCGAGTATCGTCTCGCGCAGGCCAGACTGGCGCGGACCACCGGCAGCCTGTTCGAAAACTATGGCATTCACATCCGCGAGGCTAGAGCGGACCCAGGCGCCGCGAGGCACGGGGGCCGCTGATGTCGATCGGCAGCTACGGCGCTCGGATCCACGAGCACGGCGACCTCGACCAAGTCGTCGTCGAGTCGTTCGAGATCGGCGACCCGGCGCCGGGCCAGGTGCGGGTGCGGCTGCGAGCGGCGGCTCTCAACCACCTCGACCTGTTCGTGCTCGAGGGCATCCCTGGCATCGAGATGCCCCTGCCCCATGTCATGGGTGGCGACGGTGCCGGGGTGATCGATGCCGTCGGCGAGGGCGTGACTGGCTGGGCTGCGGGCGATGAGGTCGTGCTCAACCCGGGACTCTGGTGTGGAGCTTGTTCCGCGTGCCTGAGCGGCGAGCAGAACATGTGTTCGCGCTACCAGCTCCTGGGCGAGCATGTCGACGGCACCTTCGCCCGGCACGTCCTGGTTCCGCAGGCCAACTGCCACGTCAAGCCCGATGGGCTCGACTGGCACCACGCTGCGGCCTTTCCGCTGGCGACGCTGACCGCCTGGCGCATGATACTCACCAACGGGCGCGTCAAGCCGGGGGATACGGTGCTGATCCACGGGATCGGTGGAGGCGTGAGCCTGGTTGCCATGCAGATTGCCCTCGCTGCAGGGGCTCGCGTCTATGTGACCAGCCACTCCGAGGCCAAGCTCGCGCGCGCCCGGGAGCTCGGAGCCCGCGAGGCCTGGAACTACCGCGAGCTCGATATCTCGCGCGAGGTGCGGCGCGCCACGAGCAGGCGGGGGGTCGATCTCGTGGTCGACAACGTCGGCCAGGCGACCTTCGCGACCAGCATCAAGTCGGTCCGCAAGGGGGGGGCGATCGTCACCTGCGGCGGCACCAGCGGTCCAGACCTGCCGGTCGACGTGCGCTACCTGTTCTGGAACCACGTGCGCATCCTCGGTTCGACGATGGGTAGCGAGCCTGACTTTCGTAGCATGGTGCGCGCGGTGGCAAACGGCGCCATCGTGCCGATCGTCGATTCGGTGTACCCACTGGAGGCCGCCGCGGAGGCGCTTGGCCACCTTCGTGGGGCCCGGCAGTTCGGCAAGGTCGTTCTGGAGATCGAGTGAGCGCGAACGAGTCGCAGAATCGCCCGTCGCGGCCGCGGGTCTGGGCGGCCTTCATCAAGCTGGAGCACACCCTGTTCTCGCTGCCGGTCATGTTCGCCGGCGCGTTGCTGGCAGCAGGAGGAGTGCCCGAGACGCCCGTGCTGAGCTGGATCCTGCTTGCCGGCGTCGGGGCGCGAACCTTGGCCATGGCGCTGAACCGGCTGATCGACCGCCGCCTCGACACGGACAATCCGCGCACCGCCTTGCGCGAGCTTCCGAGCGGCACGATGAGCGTTGCCGAGGGGGTCGGCATCGGCCTGGCGGGGCTGCTGCTGTATGTCCTGGCGGTGTCGCGACTGCCGCCGATCTGCCGCTGGCTGTCGCCGGTTCCGGTCGTTGTCTTCGTGCTCTACCCGTACATGAAGCGGTTCACTCCGCTCGCTCATTTCGGGGTCGGCTTGGCGTTGGCCCTGGCCCCGCTGGGCGGCTGGGTCGCCGTCCGCGGAGAGCTGGCGGGAATCGGTCCGGCCGTCTGGCTGGCGCTGTTCACGTGGCTCTGGGTGACGGGGTTCGACATCATCTACGCCACGCTAGACGAGGAGTTCGACCGCCGGCACGGTATCTTCAGCCTGCCAGCGCGACTCGGCACGGCGAAGGCGCTCCGCGTCTCGTCCGCCTGCCACGCGGTCGGCGTGCTGACGCTGATGGTACTGTACGCCGGCCAGCTAGCGGGGACGCTTGCAGGGCTCGCGCTTGTGGCCGTGGCAGCGGCGCTCGTGGCCGAGCAGCGGCTGGCGCACCGCGTCGACCTGGCGTTTTTCCGTATCAACATCGTCGTCGGATTCCTCGTGCTCACCATGGTGGCGGCCGGTATTCACGGCATCTAGTGGGCCGCGGTAGGTGGCCATGAGCTCCCAGAAGCCCAGAATCTTGCTCGGTATCACCGGCGCTTCGGGCGCCACCTACGCGGTGGAGCTACTGAGCCGGCGAATGGGCGACGTGTACGTCGTTCTGACCGACTGGGGACGCATGGTGCTCGGCGAGGAGACCGGGTTGTCCGAGTCGGATCTGCGTCCCATGGCCACCGGGGTGTTCTCGGACAAGGACCTTGCGAACCCATTCGCCTCGGGCTCCAATCTGTTCGACGCCGTTCTGGTCATGCCATGCTCCGTCAGCACCATGGCCAAGATCGCCAGCGGCATCGCCGACTCGCTGATCACGCGGGCGGCGCTGGTGGCGCTCAAGGAGCGGCGGCGTCTCGTGCTGGTCGTGCGCGAGGCACCCTGGCCGACGAACGCCCTCGAGAACGCGGCTCGGTTGTCGCGCGACGGCGTGGTGATCATCCCGGCCTCGCCCGCCTTCTATCACGGTCCGCGGACTCTCGAGGAGCTCGTCGAGCAGTTCGTCGACAAGGTGGTGGTAACCCTCGGCGGTGCACCGCGCCTGTCGTGGCGAGCCGATCGGCTCGAGCCCGAGGCCGACGATTGAGTCGTTCGAAGGGACACGTCGATCAGCGCGCGTTCCTGCGAGCGCTCGAGGCGGCCGGCGAGCTGCGCTGCGTCGAGGTCGAGGTCGATCCCTATCTGGAGATCACCGAGATCGCCGATCGAACCGTCAAGCAGGGTGGGCCGGCGCTGTTGTTCCAGAATGTGCAGGGCTCGGAATTTCCATTGCTGATCAATCCGCTGGGTAGCGAGCGCCGCATCGAGATCGCCCTCGGGCGGCCGGCCGCCGAGATCGGGGCCATGCTCCTGGAGGTGGCGCAGAAGGCGAACCCACCCTCGCCGAGAGCACTCTGGGGGTTGCGGCGCAACCTTCTGCAGCTGCTGCCGATGCGAACGCGGACGGTGCGTGCCGCGGCGTGCCAGCAAGTGGTCGAGCGGCCCGACCTGTCGCGGCTACCGGTGCAGACGTGCTGGCCCGGCGACGGCGGACCGTTCATCACTTTCGGCCTGGTGATTACGCGCGACCCGGTCACGCGGGAACGCAACATGGGCCTATACCGGGTCCAGGTCTACGACTCGCAGACCGGCGGGATGCATTGGCAGATCAACAAGGGCGGGGGCTTCCACTACGCGCGCGCCGAGGAGAAGGGGCAGCCGCTCGCGGTTGCGGTGGTGCTCGGCGCCGATCCGACGCTGCTGATATCGGCGATCGCGGCGCTACCCGAGGGCATGGACGAGATCGCCTTCTCGGGAATCCTGCGCGGGTCGCCGTGCCCCATGGTCAAGTGCCGCTCGATCGATCTGGAGGTTCCTGCGACCGCCGAGATCATCCTCGAGGGTCTGGTGCCACCGGGCGAGCGGCGCATGGAGGGACCCTTCGGCGATCATTTCGGCCACTATTCCCACGCGGCCCCGTTTCCGGTCTTCAACGTCAAGACCGTCACTCGTCGCCGTGATCCGGTCTACCTGTCGGCGATCGTTGGCCTGCCGCCCCAGGAGGACAAGTACATCGGCAACGCGACCCAGGAGATTCTTGGCCCCCTGATCAAGGTGATCCACCACGAGATCGTCGACTTGTGGGCCTACTTCGAGGCGGGCTTCCACAACCTCCTGGTGGTGTCGGTACGGCAGCGCTTCTACAAGGAGGCTGTGAAGACGGCACTGGCGCTCATGGGGACCGGGGCGCTCGCCCTCACCAAGGTGCTGGTGCTGGTCGACGAGACCGTAGACGCGCGGGACTTCGAGAGCGTGCTCGATGCGGTCCGCGATCAGTTCGAGCCCGACAAGGACTTCTTGCTGCTGCCCGGCGTGCCGCTCGACACGCTCGACTTCACCAGCTATCGCATGAACCTCGGCAGCAAGGTGATCCTCGATGCAACGCCCGGACCGAGCGACGCGCTCCATGCCAGCCCCGGCGCCGATCGGGAGGCGGTACGCGCGGCACTGGGGCCGGGAACGGAGCCGGCCCCGGCGACCGAGTACCGGGCCGCGGAGCCGAGCCAGCGCTCGGATCGGAGCGCCAGGATCCCCGATCCCAGCCAAATCGATGCACGCGTTCTACAGTACCGGGTGCTGCGCGACTGCCTGCTGGTGGTGCGCGTCGCGACCGGTGGACGCGAAGTCGTCGAACGACTTGTCCAGGCGCCCCTTGGCCCGATCCGGGTCGCCGCCGCCGTCAGCGAGGACGTGGATCTGGACGATCGCGATCTGCTGCTCTGGGGCCTCTTCACGCGCTTCGACTGCGCCCGCGACATCGTCTTCACCGAAGTCCGGACGCGCGGCCCCTGGTCAACGACCTACGGGGTCATGGGAATCGACGCGACCTTCAAGCCGGGTTACCCGGCCCGTCTGGAGATGCCTCCCGAGCTCGTCGAGCAGGTGACCCGCAGGTGGTCCGAATACGGTCTAGACTAAGACTAGTGCCCAACAGGGCTCGCCAGCACGGTCGGCCAGCGTCGAAGTCACGGAATCATCACGGGGGCAACGGGTGCTTCGTTCGTCCGATCCGCGCTTGCAGCAGGTCGTCGAGAAATACCGTGCGGGTGAACGGCTCGACGAGCGCGATGGGCTCGTGCTCTTCAACACGCATGACCTGGTGGGTTTGGGCCGCCTCGCCAACCAGGAGAAAGAGCGCCGGACCGGCCCCTTCGTCGCCTTCGTTCTGAATCGCCAGGTCAACCCGACCAACGTCTGTGTCCTGGCCTGCAAGTTCTGCGACTTCGCCGCCAAGCTGGGCGACGATCACGCATACGAGATGTCGCTGGAGCAGATCCGCACCGTCGTCTCGGAGCCCATCCGCGAGGTCCACGTCGTCGGCGGCATGCATCCCGACTGGCCGTTCGAGCGCTACCTGGACGTGCTCCGGGTGATCCGCGAAGCGAATCCCGCCGCGCAGATCAAGGCCTACACGGCGGTCGAGATCGACTTCTTCGCGCACCTGGAGAAAATCAGCGTCGAGGAGGTGTTCGACCGGTTGCAGGAGGCCGGACTGCAGAGCATGCCGGGTGGCGGCGCCGAGGTGTTCTCGGAACGGGTCCGCCAGGCCATGTACCGCGAGAAGATCGGTCACGAGCGCTGGCTCGAGATCCACGAGATTGCCCACGGCCGCGGCATTCCCACCAATGCGACTTTGCTATACGGCCACATCGAGACCTACGCCGAGCGCGTGCGCCACATGATGATGCTGCGCGAGCTTCAGGATCGAACCGGCGGGTTCATCTCGTTCATCCCACTGGCGTTCCAGCCCGGCTACACGAACATCGTCGACCGCCCGGCCTCGGCGATCGAAGACCTGCGCACCATGGCCGCGGCGCGGCTGATCCTCGACAACTTCCCGCACATCAAGGCCTACTGGGTGATGCTGGGCGAGGAGACCGCATCGATGGCGCTGCAGTGGGGAGCCGATGACCTCGACGGGACGATCGGGCACGAGCTGATTGCCCACGCAGCCCTGGCCAGCTCGCCGGTCGGCATGACTACCGGCCGCATGGTGAAGCTGATTCGCGAGGCCGGTCGCGTGCCCGTTCAACGGGACGCTTTGTACACCGTGCTCGGCGTCTACCCGCCGCCCGGCCCGGCCACGCACTGGTCGCAGCGGTTGGAGCAGGCCAACGGTGACCCGGTGCCCCTGCGCGGTGAGCTGGCCGCCCCGGTCGCGGTGAGCGTCGAAGCGGCCGGTGTGCTGACCTGGGACTTGATGGGACCCGACGGCGAACCTGTTCGTGCTGCTGCAGGCGTGGCGACGCCGCCGGCGGGGCAAGCCCAGGCACCTTCAAGCGAGGCGTGGTCGTGACCGCGCTTCGGGTGGTCCGCATCCCGTACCTGAACTCGGTGCCCTTCTACCAGGGCATCGGCGGCCCAGACGTCGAGCTGGCCGATCTGGCGCCGCGCAAGCTGGGTACGGCGGCCGAAGCCGGGGCAGCCGATGCGGGCATCATGTCGATGTGCGACGCCTTCCGAAACACGGCGTTCGAGTCGCTCGGGGCGCTGGGGATATCCTGCGACGGGCCGTCCCACTCGGTGTTGCTGTTCTCGCGAGTGGAGCCCAACGCGCTGGGTGGAGCGACCATCGCCGTGACGACCGAGACGAGCACCTCGTATCCGCTCCTGCGGCTGCTCATGGAGCAGCGCCTCGAGGTCCGACCCAAGGCGTTCGTGCGGCGGCCGCACGGGGCGCAGCCGGGGGATGCCGCCGAGTTGCTCATCGGCGACGCCGCCCTGGCGGCTGCCTGGCGCCGCGGCCTGGAGCCGGGTCGCCTCGACTACTCCTCCGGCCTGTTGCGCATGCCCCGCGTGGGGCCGGAGCAGTCGTGGAAGTGGGCGCTCGATCTTGGAGCCGCATGGAAGGAATGGCAGGGGCTGCCCTTCGTGTTCGCGCGTTGGATGGTGCGCCGCGACGTGGATCCGGCGGCCCGCGATCGGCTGCTCACCCGACTGGTAGCTTCGCTCGAGGGCAGCATGCGCGACCTCGAGCGTCTCGCCGCCCAGCATGCGAGCTCGGCGGGGCTCAGTGCCGCGGCCGCCTTCGCCTACCTGATGGGATTCAACTACCGGCTCGGCGAGCCCGAGCTGCGTGGCATCGAGCGCTTCCGCGCGTTGCTGGCCGGGAGACCCTGGTGGGAGGAGACGCAACCGCGAGTTGTCCGGGAGTCGGGAACGTGAGCCAGACCGAGCTCGTCACCAAGGCCCGCCAGGTCATCCGCGCCGCCCGGCGCGAGGGGCTGGCCACAGCGGCGCGCGTCGAGAACGCCGACATCGCGCCGGGGTTCGTGCTGCAGGGCCTCCTGCAGGCCGATCCTGCGGCGGTCCGGCTGACGAGAATTCGGGACAAGGTCGAGGCCGGCGAGCGTGTCACGCCCGAGGAAGGGCTCTGGCTGCTGACCCGGGCGCCGCTCGCCGAGCTCGGCGATCTTGCCAACGTCTGGCGCTATCGGTACAACCCGGAGCGACAGGTTACCTTCGTGATCGACTCCAACCCCAACTACACGAATTTCTGCGACGCGGACTGCATGTTCTGCGCCTTCTACCGCCGACCGGGTGACGTCGAGGAAGGCTACGCCTACTCGGTCGACGAGCTCATGGACGTGATCAGTCGATCCGTGGGTCTGGGCGCGACCACCGTGCTGCTGCAGGGCGGGTTGCACGACGAGCTGCCCTTCGACTACTACCTCGAGGTGGTCGGTGCCTTCCGCGAGCGCTTTCCCAGGGTTCACCCGCATCTGTTCTCGGCGCCCGAGATCGGCAAGATGCGGGAGGTGTCGGGTCTGACCTACGACGAGATTTTCCGCGAGCTCCGGGCTGCCGGCCTCGACACCATGCCGGGCGGCGGCGCGGAGATTCTCTCGGACCGTGTGCGCGCGCGGATCTCGCCGAAGAAGCAGAGCTCAACCGAGTGGCTCGAGATTCATCGGGCCGCGCACCGTCAGGGTCTGCGAACGACCGGCACCATGATGTACGGCCATGCCGAGCAGCCGGCGGACGTGATCGAGCACCTCGAGTGCTTGCGCCGGGTGCAGGACGAGTCGGGGGGCGCTGGCTTCACCGCCTTCATCCCCTGGTCGTACAAGGCCGTCCACACGCCCATGGAGCGCCAGTTTCCGGACAGTCCCGGCCCGTCGGTCTACCTCAGGGTGCTGTCGGTGTCGCGCATCTACCTCGACAACTTCCGGCACGTCCAATCCTCCTGGTTCTCCGAGGGCAAGAAGGCCGGTCAGGTTGCGCTGCACTTCGGGACCGACGACTTCGGCGGTACCTTGATCGAGGAGAACGTTCTGCACGAGGCGGCCCATGAGGTCGAGACCACCACCGAGGAGACCATCGCCCTGATCCGCGAGGCAGGCTTCCAGCCCGTGCGTCGCCGTACGCCGCTCTACGACATCGAGGAAACGTACGAGTGAAGTGGGCGCAGATTGCGCCGATCTGCGTGGCCTTGGCAACGGGTTTGGCTTGTGAGGGCCGCGACGCCTGGATGAGCGACCCATTGCCCGAGCGAGGGGAGGTTCAAGCCCCGGCACCGATCCCCGAGCGGGCGCCGCAGGTGCGGTTGCAGACCAGTGTGGGCGATGTCGTCGTGGCGCTGTATCCGGAGCGCGCACCGGTGACGGTGGCCAACTTTCTGCGCTACCTCGACGAGGGCTTCTACGACGGAACGATCTTCCACCGGGTGGTTTGGGAGGATCCGGGTCCGGCGATGGTCCAGGGCGGGGGGCTGACCGCCGCCCTGCAGGAGAAACCGACGCACGAGTCGATCGAGAACGAGGCCACCAACGGACTGACCAACGCCCGGGGCACCATCGCCATGGCACGGTTGGCGGCGCCGCACAGCGCCACCGCCCAGTTCTTCATCAACTACCTGGACAACGACTTCCTCGACCATCGCGACGAGAGTACCTTCGGCTACGCGGTCTTCGGTGTGGTTGTCGAGGGGATGGAGATTGTCGATCGGATTTCGATGGTGCCGACCGAGCGTGTGTCAGGGACGCCGCACGCTAACGTGCCCATGGTCGAGATCGTCATCGAGCGAGCATCACGCGACTCATAGCCGCGGGCGCGCCGAGGTCAGCGCTCCAGCGCTTCGCGGAAGAACTCGATCGTGCGAGGCCACGCGGCGGCAGCAGCCGCCCGGTTTGCGGCGCCGCGCTCGGCGTGGTCCTGGGCCCGCAGGAAGCCGTGGCCGGCCCCGTCGTAGACCTCGACCTCGTAGCGGCCTTCGATCCCGGAGATCACCTCGCGCGCTGGCTCGATGCTGGCGTTGACCCGGTTGTCGTCGCCGCCGTAGAGGCCGAGGACCGGTACCTCGAGACTTGCCAGGGCCTCGGCGTCGGGCGCCGAGCCGTAGTACACGACCGCTGCACCGGCACTCGACTGCAGCGTGGCGTACCGGAAGCTGGTCGAGCCGCCCCAACAGAAGCCGACCACGCCGAACCGGCTGGCGGCTGCCGGAAGGGCGATGGCGAACTCGGCGGTGGCGTCGAGCCGCTGCTTGACCTCGGCCGGGTCGAGATCGCGAATGGCACGAACGGGCTCCCCGATCGAGTCCGTTCCACCTGCGTCGGGCCCCTTGCCACTGAGCAGGTCAGGTGCGATGGCGATAAAGCCCGCAGCCGCGAAGCTGTCGGCCACCGCCCGGACCCAGTCGGTGAGGCCGAAGATCTCGTGGATCACCACGATCACGGGCGCGTTGTCGCTGCGCTCCGGGTAGACGAGCCAGGCCGCGACCATGTCGTCGTCGTCGGCGTCCAGAGTTACCCACTCGCCGTGGCGCGGGCTCTCGGCCAGGCGCGTAGCGGCGTCGGATCCCGCCGCTGGTAACTGCTGCGGTGCAGCCGAGGCGGTGCTGCAGAGCCCGCCGCCGACGAGCACGCAGGTCAGCAGGAGGGGCATGAACGCGGGTCGGCGAGGGCTGGGCATGGATCGAACTCCCGTGGTGGCTGGGTGAGCAGGCCGTGGTGCGACGCTGCTCAGAGTAGATCGACTGCCGGTGCCTCGGCCAGCAGTCCGGCCTGGACGGCCTGCTCGAACAGCCGACGGATCGCTTTCTCGCCGGCCTGGCCCATGTCGAGCGTGGCGGCGTCGACGTAGCGGTGCACATACTCCTCGAGCGTCGGCCGATCGAGTCCGCGCGCGTACCGTGCGGCGAACTCCAGTGCCGCTTGCGGATGCTCGAAGCCACGGCGGACACTGTCGAGGAATCCGTCCGCGAGCGTTCGTTGCTGCTCAAACGGCAGGTTGCGTCGCACGGCGACCACCCCGAGTGGTACCGGAAGCTGCTCGCATCGACTCCATTCGGCTGCCGGCTCGAACAGGCAGTGCAGGCCCAGCCGGTCGTAGACGAGTTGCCCCTCGTGGATCACGAGCCCAGCGTCGACCTCGTCGGCCTCGACCGCACCGATGATTGCGTCGAAGGGATAGACCACCGTCTCGCAGCTATCGCCGGCATAGATCCGCAACAACATGGTGGCCGTCGTCAGCTCGCCCGGAATGGCGATGCGCAGCCCTTGGCAAGCGGCAACTCCCGGCTCACGCCGGTGCCGGCCCACCACCACTGGGCCGTAGTCCTCGCCGAAACTGGCGCCGCAGCGCAATAACCGGTAGTCGGCGGCCACCGTCGGGTAGGCGCCCACCGACAGGGCGGTCAGGTCGATGTCGGCGGCGACCGCCCGCCGGTTGAGCGTTTCGATGTCGCCGAACACCAGCTCGACGTCGATCCCGCGCTCGCCGAGAGCCGCCTCCAGTCCCCACGCCATGAAAGCGTCGTCGGGATCGGCGCTCTGGCCGATCGTCACCCTGGCGCGGGTGTTGTCCATGGTTGTCGGGGCCGCTCAGTCGGGCAGTGTTGGCAGGTCCGAGGTGGCGCTGTAGTTTAGCGGTTCGACCGAATCCCGGAGACAACCGACATGAGCAGTCCCCAGCAGGCGACGCCGCCGACGAGCAACCCCACCGACGAGAGGCTGCTGGCCTGGCGATCCAGCTTCCCGATCCTGCAGAGCTCCACGTACCTGATCTCCAACTCGCTGGGTGCCATGCCGGCGGGGGTGTACGACTCGCTGCGTCACTACGCTGCGACCTGGGCCAGCGCGGGAGTCACGGCCTGGGAGAGCGATTGGTGGATGCTGCCGGAGCGTGTGGCCGAGGCCATCGCGCCGATCATAGGCGCCGCCCCGGGGACGGTGTCGACACACCAGAACGTCACCCTGGCCTCGGCGATCGCCGCCTCGTGCTTCGACTTCGACGGGGCGCGTAACAAGATCGTTTGCTCCGAGCTCCAGTTCCCGTCGCTCGTGCAGCTGTATCGGCAGCAGGAACGGCGCGGGGCGCGGCTGCATCTGGTTCGATCGCCGGACGGCTTCACCGTTCCGACGGAGGCCATGGTCGAGGCCATCGACGAGACGACCTCGCTGGTCCCGATCTCGCACGTGATCTTTCGTAGCAGCTATGTGCAGGAGGTCGAGGCTATCGTGGCGCGGGCCCACGAGGTGGGCGCGCGCGTTGTTTTGGACGTCTACCAGTCGGCCGGCGTGATGCCGCTCGACGTGGCCGCGCTCGATGTCGACATGGCCGTAGGGGGCGTGCTCAAGTGGCTCTGCGGTGGCCCCGGAGTGGCCTTCTTGTATGTGCGCCCCGACCTGGTCGGCGAGCTGCGGCCAGCAATCACAGGTTGGTTCGCACGCGACAACGCCTTTGCCTTCGATCCGTACGACGAGTCGTGGCGCGACGATGCATGGCGCTTCCTCAACGGCACCACGCACGTACCGTCGCTGAGCGCGGCGCTGCCGGGGCTGGAGATCCTCGGTCAGCTCGATCTCGGTCAGGTGCGTCGTAAGTCACTGCTCCAGACCGAGATGCTCATCGACGCTGCCCGGGATCGCGGCTGGAAGGTCAACACCCCGACCGATCCGGAGCGCCGCGCGGGGCACGTGGTCATCGAGTGTCCGGAGTCCGAGCGGGTGGCCCGCGAGCTGCTGGCGCGGCGCGTGATGATCGACCATCGTCCGGGTGCGGGTATCCGTCTGGCCCCGCACTTCTACACGACCGACGGCGAGATCGAGCACGCGCTGGCAGCGATGGACGAGCTGGCCTCCTAATAGCCGCGGTCGCGGTCGACACGGTTGGCCAGAGCCTCGCCGCCCGCGAAGCGCCGATAGTTGGCGGCGAACTCGTCGGCAATCGGCTCAATCTCGCTCGGCGCCGCGATATGGGGCGTGATCCAGGCGCTGGGCTCAGTCCACAGAGGGTGCTCGCCCGGCAGCGGTTCCTCCGCGAAGACGTCGAGCACGGCAGCGCCCACGTGGCCGGTTCGTAGCACCTCGACCAGCGCATCCTCACTGACCAGCTCGCCCCGCCCGACGTTGATCAGGGTGGCGCCGCGGGGCAGGGTGGCAAGGGCCTCCGCGTCGATCAACCCGGCCGTCTCGTCGGTGAGCGGCAGTGCCAGGACGAGGGCGTCGCACCCCGGGAGGATCGATCGCCAGGCGTCGAAAGCGACCACCCGACTGACGTCTGGGATCGGTCGCCCGTGGCGGCAGACTCCCACGACGTCGGCGCCGAGCGCGCTGAGCCGCCCGGCGATGCGCCCGCCGATGGCTCCGAGACCCATGATGCCGATGCGTTGATCCCGAAGCAGGGGACGGGCCAGTTGCTTCCAAACGCCCCGATCCTGATTCCGTCGATAGTCCTCGATCCGGACCAGGGAGTGGAGCAAGTATGCGAGGACGTATTCTGCGGCCTGATCGGGAAAGCGCCCGAGCGAGCGGGTCAGCTCGATGTCAGGACGCAGGTCGGTTCGCCTCAAGAATCCGTCGACGCCCGCGCCGGTAACCTGGATCCAGCGCAGATCGGGCATCTGGTCGAGCACCCCCGGGGGCAGTTGCCAGGCGAGCAACACCTCGGCGTCGGAGGGAAGCGAGACACGCGCCTCGCCGCCGTGCGCGTCGATCCGGACGCCGGGCAGGCGGCTCATCAGTGCCTTACGGTACTGATCGGCGCGGCGATGCCACACGAGGATCGGAACCAGGCTCTCGGGCGCCGGTCGGGTCGGGACCGTGCCGGCATCGATGCTGGTCAAACCGCCATCTCCTTCGTTTGCTCGGTGTCTGGGCCGATGATAGCGTAGCGCGACCGCCGATCGGCGCTGGGTATGGGCGGGTCAGAGCGGGGGGTCGATGGGGCAGGGCCGGCGAGTCGAAGGTCGCATCGACATGGCCGCTGCAGTTTACCCAGCTGACACCCGTATTCGAAGGCGATGCACGAGTTTCGGCTCACACCTCCGGCGCCGTTCAACTTCGAGGCGAGCGCCGCGCTCCTATCGCCGGGCGCCGACGAAATGGTCGACGTCTTCGACGGTAAGCGGCTCACGCGACTGCTCGACATCAATGGGCGCCTGCGGCTGATACTGGTCAGCAGCCTGGGGAACGAGCAGCGTCCCGACCTGATCGTCACGCTGATGAATGGCACCGAGCGGGACGAACCGGGTGTGGTCAGCATGCTCTCGCGCATGCTGGGCATGGGGTACGACTTGCACCCCTTCTACAGGATCTGCCGCCAGGACCAGGGGCTGTACGGGCTTTCCTCTGACTACTACGGGCTCAAGCCGGTGCAACGGATGCACCCGTTCGAGGCGCTCGTGTTGGCCGCGGCGAGCAAGCCCGGCATTCATTTCTTTCGCACGAGTGTCTCGGCGCTCGCCAAGGCGGTGAGCTACCGGGTGGCATATGGCGGCGACACGTTCTACGCGTTTCCCAACCCCCGGGTCCTGGCAAAGCATCCCCCGCACGAGCTGCTGCACGGCAGTGTCGATCCTACCCAAGCGAGGCAGCTGCACGTGCTCGGCCGGGCTACCATGGCCGGCGAGCTCGACCTGCTCGGTCTGGCTCGGGTTCCGCTGGAGGCTGTCGTCGACGCGCTGGCCCGTCTCGACGGTATCGGTCTGCTGGGCGCCCAGCTCACCGCGCTTCTGGGCTACGGTCGTCTCGATTGCTTCCCGTCGGCGGATCCCTTGCTGCTGGAGTGGATCGGGGCCAACTACGGTCGCGACTCCGCGGTCGAGCCTTTCGAGGCCGAGCAGTGGGCCCAACAGTGGACCAATACCCGGGGACTCGTCGCCCTCCACATCTACGCCGAGTTGATGGCGAACGGGCGACTCTGACGGTCGGCGCCGGAGGGCGGAGCCCATGGCAAGCGACACGGAAGGGCACAGCGGCGGCACGCGCGATCTCGAAGCCGAGCGCTTCGCTCGTTTCCTGCGCGAGAACGGCCTGAAGCTCACTCAGGAGCGCCGGGCGATCCTCGACGCCTTCCTATTGCTCGACGAGGCTGTCGAGGCCGAGGTGCTGCTGGATCGTTTGCGGCAGAGCGGGGCACGCGTTTCGCGCGCGACAATCTACCGCACGCTCGACTTGTTGGTTCAGACCGGCCTGGCCCGTAAAGTGAGGCTCGGAACGGACCACTACTACTTCGAGCGCATCATGGGCCGGCGGCAGCACGAGCACATGATCTGCCTGGGCTGCGGCAAGGTCATCGAGTGGTTTGACAAGGAGCTGGAGGGGCTGGTGTCGGCCAACGTGGAGCACCACCGCTTCGAGGCGGCGCGCTATAGCGTCCAGGTGTTCGGCTACTGTTGTGCCTGTGCGGCGAGCTCATCGAGGCGCTCACGCAGCCAGCGGATGTAGGTCCGGTGGCCCGGCGAGGGCCTCGTCCAGCAGGGGCGGGTGGCGTGTGTCAGCCTCCAGAGAGGCCACGGAGGTGCGTTGCATTAGCGAGTGTGGCTTGCCACGATGTGGAAGCTGGTTGCGACCACCTGGAGGTTCCGTGAGACGACCAGAGCTTGTCGCGCTGATGAGCGTGTTGGCGTTCGCCGCATGCACCCAGAACTGGGACATGCTCGAACCCGAGGAGAGCGGCGCCGTGGCCGACGAGCGCGCCTTTACGCGCCTCGACGGTGCTCCCGAGCCGCTCACCAACGAGATCGCGATCGAGCGCGTGCAAGCGATCCGGGGCGCCGTGGGTGCCGAACGCGTGGCGCTGACCGAGAGCTTCCTCCAGGAGTTTCCCGAGGCTCGGCGGATCGGCGAGGTACATCGATTGGCCGGCGAGGGTCACCTGACCGCGGGATCGGCCGAGGCCGCCGCCGAGGCGTTCGAACGAGCCCTCGTGATGACTCGCACAGACCTGCTGGGCGTTCCGCTGGAGCCCGCGCTACCGCTGCAGCTAGCGATGGCGCGTTTGAGCGCCGGCCACGTCGACGCCGGGCTCGAATGGCTGGCGCGCACTAGCGTCATCGACCATTCCGACCGCGTGCTGCAGTCGCTACGCTGGGCCCACTCGCAGTACGGGGTCGGGGAGCTGGCGGCCTGGCTGGTAGGGTTGCGCGATGCCGTCCTGACGCGAGCGCCGCGCTTCACCTTGCCCGGTCTGGATGCCGACCGGGTCGGCTTCGATCCGGCCGCGCGCCGCGTCACCCTGATCAACTTCTGGTCACCGACCTGAGCAGCCTGCCGTGAGGAGTTTCCTCACCTCGACCGTATCTACGCGGACCTCAGCTCGGCCGGCCTGGACATCGTCGCCGTGGATGTCTCCAACGACGTCGAGCGTACCCGGCGGTTCTACGAGGAAAACGACTTCCGCATTCCGGCGGCGTTCGACGACGGACAGCGGGTTGCGGCCGCCACCTGGGGGGTCATCGCCACGCCCACCAACTACCTGGTCGATACCGACGGACGCATCGTCTGGCGCCACTACGGCTTCCGACGCGGCGACGAGGTCGAGCTGCGGTACCAGATAGAGCGGGTTCTGGCCGGCGCGGACGCTCTACCGATCGACTGACGACCACAGCCTCCTACGCGGCGTCGCGAGGCAACCTGCGTGGCGGCTTGGCTTCCTCGGTCTCGGCCAGCACAGCCATGGTCTCGAAGAAGCGGTCCACCAGCGCTGCATCCCACTCGGTGCCGCGCCCCTTGCGGATGATCCGCGCGGCCTCCTCCTGGGTGTAAGCCTTGCGGTAGGAGCGATCCGTGGTGAGCGCGTTCCAGACGTCGCACAGGGAGATAATCTGTGCGCCGACCGGAATCTCGGATCCCTTCAACCCGTGCGGATATCCGGCGCCGTCCCAGCGCTCATGGTGGTGCAGGACCAGCGGCACCACGTCCTTGAGGGCAGGCAGCGGCGTCACGATCTGAGCGCCGATTTCAGGGTGGCGCTCGATCTGCATACGCTCGCGCGTCGTCAGCGGGCCGGGCTTGTTGAGGATATCGTCGGGAATGCCGATCTTGCCGATGTCGTGCACCAGCGCGGCCATCTCTACGGACAGGATCTCGCGGTCGTTTAGACCGGCCGCGATCGCAAGCTCACGCGTAAGGTTGGAGACCTCGTGTGAGTGGGACTCGGTGTAGCGGTCTTTCGAATGCACGGCTTCCATGAGCGCGGTCAGCGACTGGCGGATTACCGTGCTGTCGAGCTCCTGCTCCTCGAGGCGCAGCAGTTGGTCCAGCACGTGGCGGAAGCTCTCCGTCTCGCCCGGTACCAGGCGTCGGGCGTTGACCGAGATGACGGCCTCGTAGACGCGTCCGCTAGAGTCATCGTCGGAGTTGGCGATATGGATTCGGTGACCGCCGGCCCCCTTCGCCAGGTACATGGCGCGGTCGGCCGCGTCCATCAGCGTGTCGGCGTCGGACCCGTCCTTGAGGTAGCCGGCGACGCCGACCGATACCTGGATGCCGCAGCGCAGCTCCTGCCGGTCGATCTCGTCGAGGCCGACTAGCAGCCGCTCGATGCGCTCCGCGGCCTCCTCCTTGCCCATCGGGACCAGCGTGAAGAACTCATCGCCCCCATAGCGGCACGTGGCGATCGCATTGCGTGTCGCGCGCCCCAAGAGGCGGCCGACCTACTCGATCACATCGTTGCCCATCATGTGACCATAGCGGTCGTTGATGACCTTGAGGTTGTCGATGTCGACCATGATCAGCGAGAGTTCCTGGTCGCCGGCGGGGTCATGCCCGGCCAACCCCTCCTCGAGATCGTGACGGAACGTCGGGAAGTTCAGCAGGCCGGTGAGCCCATCGAGCCGGCTGCGGCGGCGCATCTCCTCGACCAGATCGCGCCCCCGCGAGTACGACGCGGTCATCAGCGCAGCGGCCTCACAGAAGACGCGCTCGTCGTCGTGGAAGGAGAACTCCGGGCGCGCGTCGCGCAGGAAGAACGCGCCCGCAACCGATTCCTGCTGCATGATCGGCACCACCAGCCAGCTACGGAACTGGTGCGGCCGCGGTAGGTGTTTCTGAACGCGCTTCCACAGGTCATGAGAATCGTCGGCGTGCAACTCGGTGATCTCACCCGTCTGGAGGGTCTCGCGCAGCTCGGGGTAGTGAGTCAGCGGCAGCAACAGGACGACGTCGCCGGCCGGCTGGTCGGAGCTGGCGGCCAGGTAGGCGTGGCGCTCCCCCTCGTTGAAGACGACCAGCGAGCAGCGGTCGATCCGCATGGTCTGCTGGATCAGGCTCGAGATCTGCTGCAGCACGCCGGTGGCGTCGCGCGACGAGAGGCCGGCCTGGCCGATCTCGAGCAGCGCGCGGGTGCGGTCGCGCTCGGACGCAATCTGGTGATACCGGTGCACCATCTTCTTGTTGAGGCTCGACTGGCGCTTGATGCGGCTTTCTTCGCGACGTGCCTCAATCGAGAGCGATCCGAAGAACAGACCGACTCCGAACAAGAACGGCAGACGGATCATCAGGTCGGTGGAGTGCCACAGCTCCGCGCCGAGCCCCGACCACAACATGAAGGCATAGAAGGCGCAGACTGCGACAGTGGCGAGAACCGTGAGCCCGAACTGGCTCGAGATGCCGGCGATCATCAGCACCAGGAAGAAGAAAAGGAAGAAGTCGTTACTCGCCTGGCCGGTCAGGGCTACCGCGCTGGTTATGAAGACGATGTCGGACAGCACGGTCAGCCAGCGCATAGACTCGGCACGGCCCTGCCGGACCACGGTCGCGTACAGCCCCAGGTTGGCGAGCAGCAGCCCGACGAAGGCGATCTGCTGCCACTCCGGGATGTGGCTGTCGGAGCCGAACAGCACCAGGTAGGCGGCCCCCACCAGAAGCGTCCAACGGGCCATGACGACCTGGGCGTGCTGCTTTACCCCGAAAGGCACCAGCTTGAGCATTGCGTCGTTCTATCCCGCGCGGTGAGGATGGAGCCGGGGCCCCGGAGATTGTTCTCGGCCACTTCGACTCTCAAGGTTAGCAAAGATCTCTCATGGCCAGAAACCAATATGAACAGTCATAAAAAGTCACTTTTGCGTGGTCGGAGGTTCGCCTTGCCCGGAGGGCACCGCCGCGTGCCATACTTCCGCACGCCCCCTGTTGCCTGTGGCCACGCGCGGTCCCGCCCGCGGCCCTGCCGCAATAACGCCGGAGTCGCTCGGTGGCCTCCTCGACTGAGCCCCAACGCGAGACCTTCTCCTCCGCCTGGGGGATGATGCTGGCCCTGCTGGGGGTCGCCGTCGGCCTCGGCAACTTCTGGCGCTTCCCCTACATGATGGGCATCTTCGGCGGGGGAGCCTTCCTGCTCGTGTATCTGCTGGTGGTCGTGCTCGTCGGCGTACCAGCGATGTTGGCCGAGCTGACGCTGGGAAGGGCGACACGGCGCGGGCCGGTGGAGGCCCTGCAGCGGGCCGGGCTCCCTGCCGGCCGCTACGTCGGGATTCTCCTGTTCGTCAGCGTCGGCATGGCGATGACCTACTACCTCGTGGTGCTCGGCTGGATCCTGGCTTTCTTCGGCCTGTCCGTAGGCTGGTCGATGGGGCTGACGGAGCTGAGCAGCGACAGCTTTGCCTGGCTGCACTCGCGCTGGGATGTGCAGATGTTGGCGTCCTCGCTGGTCGCCGTCGCCGCGGCGACGGTGGTGGTGCGCGGCGTGCGACATGGCATCGAGCTCACGAGCAAGGTGTTCCTGCCGATCTTCGGTGCCCTGGCCGTCTTTCTGGCCGCGTGGTCGCTGTCGCTGCCGGGAGCAGGTGAGGGGCTGCGCTACCTGTTCACATTCGACTGGAGCGCGCTCACGCCGCGCGCCCTGATGGCGGCGGTCGGGCAGGCGTTTTTCTCGCTCGGGCTCGGGGGCACCTTCATGGTGATCTACGGCTCCTACCTGCCCCGGGACGCGGGGCTCGTCGCGCGCTCGGTCACCACCGCCGCCGGCGACGTGGCAGGCAGCCTCCTCGGCGTGCTCGTGGTCATGCCGGTCGCGTTTGCCTACGGTCTGTCGCCGGCAAGCGGCCCCCCGTTGCTGTTCGAGGTTCTGCCGGCCGCCTTCGCGGCGATGCCGGCCGGTCCGTTGTTCGGCGCGGCCTTCTTCCTCGGGCTCGGCTGCATCGCCTTTCTCTCGGGCGTTGCGGCGGTCGAGGTGCTCGTGGGCTCGCTGAGCGATCTGCTGGGTTGGCCGCGGCGGTCGTCGGTATGGTGGGTCTGTGCAGCATTGGTGCTTCTGGGGTTCCCGGCGACCCGGTCGCTCGACTACGTCGTCGGGAGCGACCTGCTCTGGGGCTCGACGATGCAGCCGGTGGGCAGCGTGGCCGCCGTGCTGGCCCTGGCGTGGGGGCTGGGGCGGGCCAAGGCGAGGCGTGAGCTGGCTGCCGCCGGCGAGCTTCCATGGTGGATCGACGTGTGGTTCTTCTGGATTCGCTGGGTCGTTCCGGTCGCGGTTCTCGTGGCGTTGCTGTCGGGTTGGCTCGGGTGAGCCGCGCCGGTACGGTTCTGGTCCTCGACAACTACGACTCCTTCACCTGGAACCTCGTGCAGAGTCTCGAGGCGCAGGCCGCCGCCTGCGTCGTGTGGCGCTCGGATGCCGTCTCGATGGCCCAGGTCGCGGAGCTCGGCCCGACACACATCGTCCTGTCGCCGGGTCCGTTCGGCCCCGAGCGGACTGGGATTTGCCGCGACGTCGTGCGGCAGCTCGGCGAGATCCCAATGCTCGGTATCTGTCTCGGAATGCAGGTCATCGCCGAGGTTGCCGGCTCTGAGGTCGTGCCTTCCGGCCGCCCGGCGCACGGTGTGGCGCGTTCCGTCGAACACGACGGCACCGGGGTACTGCGCGGGCTCCCGTCGCCGCTGGAGGTCGGCTTGTATCACTCGTTGGTGGTCGATCCCGCCTCGACCGGCGCGGAACTGCTCGTCACCGCCCATGGCGCCGACGGCACGATCATGGGGTGCCGACTCGCCGGCCGCTCTACCGAGGGACTGCTCTTCCACCCCGAGTCGTTCCTCACGCCGCTCGGCGACCGCATCCTCGCCAACTTCTTGGACCGGGAGCATGTGGTCTGACCGCCCCGATGCCGGGCGGCTCGCCGCTTGCCGGGCAAGCTTGTGGGAGCTGCTGCCCGGTGGGCATGCTGCTGGCCGCGAGATCCGTGAGTCGTTGCCGATCGCGGTCGAGGCGGAGCGCCTTGCCCGCCTGCTCGTTCGCGAGCGGGCCGATGTCTGGCTTGACGACGCGGTTGCGGGACGCCATCTGATCGCCTGGTCGCCGCCTGTCTGCATCGAGGCGCGTGGCCGGGGCGTTCAGATCCAGGGCGTCAGCGGCGATCTAGACTCCGATGAGGATCTGTTCGTGTGCCTCATGGCGTTGGCGTCGGAGCCACCGGGGGCGGCTGCGGCACTGCGGTTGTTTGGCTTCCTCGGCTACGAGCTGGCCGGATTGCTCGAGAGCGTGCCGGCTGCGGCGCGGCGCCCGGCGACCCCGGATGCGCTTCTAGGGCTACACGACCTGTGGCTCGAGGGCTCTGGCGACTCCTGGGAGCTGGTCAGTGCCGGCGCTTGGCACGATGCGGTTGCCCTGCGAGCCATGCGCGATCGAATTCTCGCCGGGCTGAAGGCGCCGTCTGAGGAGCCCGAGTCCTCGGGCGTCCCATCGGGGGCCTTCGCACACTGGCGCGTCGAGCCCGACGACGAGGCCTTCGAGCATGCCGTCCGGCGCACCGTCGACCGCATTGTTGCCGGGGAGATCTTCCAGACCAACCTTTGCCGCCGGTTCGAGACACGGCTGACGACGTCCGATCGGCTGGGGCTGTACGCTCGCCTGCGCGACGCTAACCCGGCTCGATACGGAGCCTACGTCGAGCTGGGTAACGGTGCGATTCTATCGATGAGCCCCGAGCGTTTCCTGAGCTGCCTTGACCGGATCGTGCAGAGCGAGCCGATCAAGGGAACACGGCCGCGGACCGGCAATAGCGACGAGGATCGGGTCATCGAGGACGCCCTGCTGGGCAGCGCCAAGGACCGCGCGGAACTCGCGATGATCGTGGATCTGGTGCGCAACGACCTGGCCCGCGTCTCGGTTGCCGGCAGCGTCGAGGTCCTCGAGCACGCCAAGCTCATGCGATTGCCCACCCTGGTTCACACTTATTCGAGGGTGATGGGGTGCCTGCGTGAGGGCATGACCTGGGTCGATCTGCTGCGCGCCACGTTCCCGCCCGGCTCGATCACCGGAGCCCCGAAGATCCAGGCGATGATCGTGGCCGCTTCTGAGGAGGCCGGTCCCCGAGGCCCGGCGATGGGGAGCATCGGGTGGATCGCGCTCGGCGGTGATCTGGAGCTGTCGGTCGCCATCCGAACGGCCCTCGTAGTCGAGGACCACGCCGTTTACCACGCCGGCTGCGGTATTGTCGCCCACTCCGATCCGGCGCAGGAACGGCTCGAGACTCTAGCCAAGGCGCGCGCCTTCCTGCAGGTGGTAGAGGGTTGAGTCTCGACATGGTCTATCTGAACGGGGAGCTGGTGGCAGCCGCACGGGCCCGTCTGGCGATCGACGATGCTGGCTTCGAGCAGGGAGACGGCCTCTTCGAGACGCTGCGGGTGGAGGAGGGCGCGGCGATGGAGATCGACGCCCACATGGAACGGCTGGTGCATGGCCTCCGGCGTCTCGATCTGGAGGTTCCCGAGACCGCCGGGCTGCTGGGCGATGCGGTAGAACAGGTAGCCGCGACGGCGCCGAGACCGGTGTCTCGCCTTCGCGTCACCGTGAGCCGCGGAACGCCCAGGGCGGGCCCGACCCGGCTGGTGCGGGCAACTTGTTACCAGGGCCCGCACCCAATCGAGCTCGAGCGTGGCGTGCCGGTGATCGGTATCGGTACCGCGTGCCTCGACAGCACCGGTCCCCTCGCCGGCATCAAGAGCACTTCCTATGGACTGCTTGCCCAGTGTGCCCGTCAGGCCGCAGCGGCCGGAGCCTATGAGGGATTGCTGGCCAACGAGCGCGGCGAGCTGGTCGAGGCGACGCGCTGCAACGTCGTTGCGCTTGTTCAGGATCGAGTCGTCACGCCGCCCCTGTCCAGCGGCTGCCTGCCGGGGATCGTACGCGGGCTTTTGCTCGAGGCCGGTAAGGTGGAGGAGGACTTGCTGCGGTTCGACGCGCTGGCTCGCGTATCGTCGATGGCGCTGACCAACAGCCTGATCGGGGTGCTGCCGGTAGCATCGATCGACGGCAGGGAGCTCCGAGTCGCGGAGCCGATTGCGCGCCTCGGCGGCGAGCTCGCCAGCCTGCGCGTGAGGGGCCGCCGATGATACGCCGGATCGCCCTTGTCGGGGTTGCTCTGCTTGTAGTGTCGCAACAGGCGTTGCCACAACCCGTGAGCTCGGCAGGTCAGGTGGGGGCGCCATCGCCGGGCTTGCCCGCGGATCCCGTCGCGGGTGCCGCGGTGCTGATGGCCGAGGATACGCGGACGGTGACGCCCGAGCTGGAGGCGCTGACGCGGAGCGAGGACCCGGCGCTCCGGGCACGCGCGGCGCTGGCGATCGGCCGTATCGGCCTGCCCTCCAGCCACCCTCGACTCCTCGAGATGATGCGCGACCGCGATCCCGGCGTGCGTGGCCTTGCCGCGTTTGCGGTGGGCAAGCTCGAGTACGCCATCGTACCGGCGATGGCGGCGGCGCTGCGGGAGCGCGCGGGAGAGTCGCTGCAGCCTCTGCTCGATGATCTACCGTGGGTGGCGCGCCAGGCGGCGCTCGCGCTGGGGCTCGTGGAGGCGGGACGTGCGGGGCTCGAGGGGTGGCTCCTGGCGAGCGCGACGAGTCGACCGGCCGATCGTCCACCGGCGGTGGTTTTGGCGGCGGCGGTTGAGGCCTGGTGGCACATGCCCGGTGCCGGCCCCGCGCCGATCGTACCGTTCGCCGGCTCCGCGGAGGTCGAAGTGCGACGAGCTACGGCGCACGCGCTGCGACGCCTGTCCGACCCGAACGCCCGACCGTACTTGCTGTCGCTGCTCGAGGATCCGGATGTAGAGGTTCGCCTGCACGCCCTGCGTGGGCTGCACGGTGCACCGGCGAGCCTCGCCGAGCAGCGCGGCACGAGGCTGCTGTTCGGCCGCGACTGGCGGGAGCAGTGCGCGGCGCTCGAGTGGATCGGTGCCTCGTGGAGATTGCCGAGCACCCAGGTAGGTGATCAGGCGTTCTCCGATGTCCTGCGCCGGTCGCTCGACAGGAACCTGCACGTGCGGCGGTGCGCGCTCTCCGCGCTCGCAGCCACGGCGGAGCGGAGGGCGGTGGCAGGTGACCGGCTGCTCGAAGCCCTCGCGGAGCCAGAGGCTGCGGTACGAGCCACGGCCATGGTCGAACTGGCCAGCGCCGGAGGGACGCTTGCCGAGGAGGCCGCGCGACGAGTCCGCGGCCGCTTCGGTGTCGATGGCGAGGCCGAAGCGCCCGCGCTGGCCTCTGTCGAGATGTTGGCTGGCGTCGGTTTGCTCGAAGCCGCTAACGGCGAGGACGACCGCCGCGTTCTCCAGGCGCTACTCGAGTCCGACGACAGCCGCCTCAGAATCGCATCCCTGGGCGCCTGGCAGACTCTGGAGCCCGAGCGTGGCTGGGCTGTAGCCGTCAGCTGGCTCGATTCGACCGTCGCCCCGCTGATCCGTGCCGCCCTCGACACCATCGACGACCTGCTCTCGCGCGGTGCGCTGCCCCAGGTGTCACCCTTTGCAGCGGGGCTTGTCGAGCCGATCTGGCGCCTCTATTACGATTCGGTCGGCCCCGAGTCGGCGCCGGTTCGCATGGCGGCGCTGCGGGCCCTCGTACGGTTGGATCGGGAGGTCATGACACAACGGGCCTCGTTGCTTCTCGAGCAGCCCGATCGGGTGCTGCGGCTCGAGGCCTTCCACCTGCTCGGTGATCGGAGCGATGTGGCACGCGGCCTCCGAGCGCCCGAGGCGGCACTGGCCGGGCATGCGACGGGGCGGACGCCGGCCGACTACCGGGACCTTGCGGAGCGTGTGCGCAGGCTGCAGAACGAGCCACCGCGATTGGTCCTGGTCACCGAGCACGGTGAGGCCCTGATCGAACTACGGCCCGAACAAGCGCCTCTCACGGTGATCCAGTTTCTCGATCTTCTCGACGCGGGCTTCTACGAGGACAGCCCGTTTCACCGGGTCATCGCCGGCTTCGTGGCGCAAGGCGGTACCCGCAGCCGGCCGCCCTGGAGCGCTCCCACGCTGCGCAGCGAAGACAGCCCCGTTGACTACGGGACGGGTTCGGTAGGCTTGGCGCTCGCCGGCAAGGACACGGGGGCGTCGCAGTTCTTCATCACGCACGGGCCGACGCCGCATCTGGAGGGCCGGTACCCGGTGTTCGGCGAGGTGGTCGAGGGACATCGTGCCGTCGGCCGGATCCAGCCCGGGGATACCATGCGGCTAGCCCGCAGGCCGCGGTAGCGAGGCAGCGATGCAGATCGCCGAACCCGTGACAGTACTCACCGACTACATGCTGGCGGGGCTGTGTGTCTGGCTGGGGGCGCGGTTAACGCGGGTGGCACAGGAGGCCCAGGCGCTGTCGATGCGTCTGTTTGCCCTGTCTTTCTTCACTACTGCGCTGGCGGCGCTGGCCGGCGGCACCACGCACCTATTCAGGCCGACGGCCTGGCCGCTGGTCGACACTGTGCTCTGGAAGATCACCGTCTACGCCATCGGTGTTACGGCGCTTCTCTTCCTGGCCACCGCGGCGCACGCTTCGCTGCGCTCGGGGCTGCGGCGGTTCTTGCTAGTGGCGGCTGCGTTGCAGCTGGGAGCGTACGCCCTCTGGATGGTGTTCCACGACGACTTTGCTTACGTCATCTACGACTACGTCCCGGCCATGCTGTTGGTTCTGGCGATTCAGCTGTTCGATTGGCGCCGGAGTCCGGACAGTGCGCCCTGGATCGCGCTCGGGATCCTGATCTCCTTGGCCGGCGCTGCGATCCAGCAATCGGGCATCACCCTGCACCGATATTTCAACCACAACGATCTGTACCACGTGGCGCAGATGGTTGGCATGCTGGCGCTGTATCGGGGTGGTTCGGCGATGCGCGACCGTGCCGAGTGAGCCCATCGACCGTGTAAGCTGCCGATCGAGCTGTCCGGAGGGCGAACGTGGCGATTCGAGCTGGTACCAGCGGCTTCGCATACAAGACGTGGAAGGACAACTTCTACCCGGAGGACGTCGCGGACGCCCGCATGCTCGCCTACTACGCATCGCAGCTGCCCGCGGTGGAGATCAACAACACCTTCTACCGCATGCCGAGCGCCAAGCTCATCGACAAGTGGTCGGCGGACGTACCCGACGAGTTTTGCTTCGTGCTCAAGGCGACGCGACGAATTACTCATTTCGCCAAGCTCGCGGAGGTCGACGAGCTGCTCGAGTATCTGATGCGTACGACGGCACCACTCGGTGACCGACTCGGAGCCCATCTCTTTCAGCTACCGCCGTACCTGCGTTGCGACCACGAGCTGTTGGCGAGTTTTCTTTCCAGCCTGCCCGAGGGGCAGCGGGCTGCGGTGGAGTTTCGCCACGAGTCCTGGTTCGACAGCGTCGTGTACGAGGTTCTCCGGGACCACGATGCCGCCCTGGTGATCGCCGACGGCGGCAAGGTCGAGGTGCCCTTCGAAGCCACGGCGAGCTGGGGCTACCTGCGGTTGCGACGCGACGACTACACCGACGGAGACCTGGAGGACTGGGCCGCTCGCGTGCGCCAGCAGGGCTGGGACGACACCTTCGTCTTCTTCAAACACGAGGACGACGGAGCGGGCCCGCGGATGGCCGCGCAGTTCTTGGAGCTCACTGGTTGATTGGCATCAGGCGTTCCTTCTGCCGAGCCGTCGCGTGTACGCTGGCTGGTCCGGGGCTCCGGATCATCCGTGCGCCCCAGGAGTATTTTCGCTGGAGCGCGTTGGGTGCCGGCGCGGCCGTTGCCTCAGGAGGCGGGGGTAACTCGTTGCTGGTCGCGTCGGGTGCAGATGTGCTGCTGGTCGACTGCAAGCTCACCGGCCTCGGGAGCATGCTGCGCCGCGGGGCGGAGGCGCAAGGCCTGGCTCCGACGGTGGTGGTCAACACCCATCATCACCAGGACCACACGGGAGGTAACCTGGCCTTCTCGGGTCTCGAGATTCACCCCCAGTCACGAGGCATCGGCAGGGTGGCCTCGGCGGCGCGGCGTCTCAAATCCCGGTTTCGGGAAGGTGTTCCGGAGGGTCTCGCCGCGCAGATGGCAGCCATGGGCGAGGGCTCCGGGAGCGAGGCCTCCGTGCACCGCGATCTGGCGCGGCTGGCCGAACGGATCGCGGGGGTGGATTCGCAGAGCTTGGCGGCCAACAGGGGCTTCGGGTCGGAAGCGGAGCTTCGAGTCGGCTCCGAGACCGTACAGCTGCGTCACGTCGGGCGCGCCCACACCGACAACGACGCGTTCGTGTACCTTCCGGGTCGCGATTTGGTGCACACCGGCGACCTGCTGTTCCACGGCATGCACCCGTACATCGATGTCGACGCCGGGGCGAGGACCGACGGCTGGCAGGTCGCCCTGGAGGCAATTCGGGCTACCTGCGGACCGTCGACGCGCGTCGTGCCGGGACACGGACCCCTCGCCGGGCCGGAGGCGGTACAGACTCAGTTCGACTACTTCGAGGGTTTGCGCGCGAGCGTGGTCGGTGCCGTCGAAGCGGGCGCCACCCGCGATCGGGTGCTGGAGCTGCGCCCGTCGGTGTACGAGGGGCTGCCGCCAGCCCGAGGCGTCGAGAACCTCGGCATTGTCTACGACGAGATGACGCTCTAGCAGGCTGCTGAAAAACTCCCCTTTTTCGAGTAGATTTTGAACCACGCAGCCCGCGGCAAGAACCGAAGCATCAACGAGGTGAGCAGATGCGTGGTGAGGACGCGGGACAGGTGGCGGTTTTTAGTTACGTATCTCCAGAGCAGCGAGTACCGAAGGAGCATCCGCTGCGGCCGCTGCTGAAGATCGTCAACGATGTGCTGGGGCGGATGTCGCCGCTGTTCGAGAAGCTGTACTTGCACACGGGCCGTCCGTCTATCCCGCCGGAGAAGCTGCTGCGGGCGCTGCTGCTGCAGGTGCTGTACACGATTCGCTCCGAGCGCATGCTGATGGAGCAGCTCGACTACAACCTGCTGTTCCGGTGGTTTGTGGGCCTGAACATGGACGATCTGGTGTGGGATGCGACGGTGTTCACGAAGAACCGAGATCGAGTGTTGGGAAGCGAGGTCGCCAAGGTGTTCTTCCAGGAAGTGCTGGCGGAGGCGCGGCGCCGCAGCCTGCTGTCGGATGAACACTTCACGGTGGACGGCACGCTGATCGAGGCGTGGGCCTCACACAAGAGCTTCAAGCCGAAGGATCAGAGCGACTCCGATGAGGGCGGCAGCAACCCGAGCGTCGATTTCCGCCGGCAACGGCGCACGAACGATACTCACGCCTCCAGGACCGACCCGGAGGCACGCCTATACAAGAAGAGTAAGGGAGCCGAGTCGAGGCTCTGCTACATGGGGCACCTGATGATCGACAACCGCCACGGGTTAGCAACCAACGCCTGCGTAACGATCGCTTCGGGAACAGCAGAACGAGAGGCCGCCGTGCAGATGGCGGGCGAGATTCCCGGAAGGGGCCGGGTAACCTTGGCGGCCGACAAGGGCTACGACACGCGAGACTGCATCCGAAAGCTTCGAGATCGCAACATCACCCCGCACGTCGCACAGAACGACACGAACCGGCGCAGCGCCATCGACCGCCGCACAACCCGGCACCCGGGCTACACGGTCAGTCAGAAGAAACGCAAGCTCGTCGAGCAGATGTTCAGATGGGCCAAGACGGTCGGGCTGATGCGCAAGACCAGACACCGAGGCACGCAACGTGTCGATTGGATGTTCATCTTCACCGCCGCGGCCTTCAACCTGGTCAGAATGCGCAACCTCCAGGGGGCGACGTGACGATGAGGGCACCAATCCCCAAGAAATGCCGGCGCTGCCAGCAGCGCCGGCCTCGTACCCGCACTCGGCGCCCCGCTAACTCACCGTGATCGAGACGATCCAGCCCAAAATGGCGCGCCCAAGCCGTTTTTCAGCAGCCTGCTAGAGACCGTGGTGAAAGTGTGGTGGGTCTGGCAAGCAGGTCTTACGGGTGAGGGCAAGGAGCAGCGACGAGGCGATGCTGGCGTTATCGCACAGGAGTCGCGATTCACTGCCGGCGGATCATGGGAACGAAGCGAACGGCGCCGGCCTCGCGTTCCGACACCGACCCGTCGGCCGCCTTCTCCACGATGGTGAGCATCTGGTGACTCGTCTGCGCACCGAGGGGCAAGATCATCCGCGCTCCGGGACGCAGTTGCTCTACGAGCGCGCGCGGCACGGAGTCCGGGGCCGCCGTCACGATGATCGCGTCGTAGGGAGCCTCCTCAGGCCAGCCCAGCCAGCCGTCACCGACGCGCTGGCGGATCGAGTCGTAGCCGAGGCGGTCGAGTACCAGGCCGGCCTGTTCGGCCAACTCCGGGATGATTTCGATGGTGTAGACGTTGCACCCGATTTCGGCGAGGACCGCGGCCTGATAGCCCGAGCCGGTTCCGATCTCGAGCACTCGCTCACCGGCGCGCAGTCGGAGCAGCTGCGTCATCAGCGCGACGACGTAGGGCTGTGAGATCGTTTGGTCGTGGCCGATCGGCAGGGGGTAGTTGGCGTAAGCATCGCCGAGCAGCCGGTCCGGGACGAACTCGTGGCGCGGGACTGTGGCGATGGCTGCCAGCACCGCAGGGTCGTCGATCCCTTCCTTCTCGAGCGTCGACACCAGCCGGTTGCGCGCTCGCACCAGCTCCGCCTCCTGGGCTGCCGGGCCATCCTGGTTCGGAGCGCTGGCGCCGCACGCCGATGCGGCGAGGGCGAGCAGCACTGCTGGGACAGTGCGACGAACGCAAAGGCGCTTGCCGTGATCCTCTCTCACCCGACCCATCATAATCCAGGCAGGGAACACACACCCGGGCCGTGCCCGGTCCAGTACGAGGAGCGAGCCGATGCAGCAGAAGCTCTTGATGCTTCCGGCACTGACCATCGCGGTGGCGGCGCTGGCCGGGGGGTTCAGCGGTGAGCAGGAATCCGCCGCCGTCACTCGCCTTCAGCAAGAGGTGGCGCAGCTACGTTTCGAGCTCGACACCAAGTCGAGCCGGCTCGAGCGCGAGGTCCAGCAGCTGCGATCCCAGCTGAGCGAGCTGAGGTATGCGCCCGAGTCGCTGGCGACTCGGAGCCCGCCTTCGATCACACCCCCGGCTTCGGCCGACGAGATGCAGCTGCGCCGTCTGGTTATCCTTGACGGGCAGTCCCGGCCGCGCCTGGTCCTTGCCGTGGGCGATCGGTATGGGCCCATGGTCGGGCTCCTCAATTCGGTCGGCGATGTTGTGGCGCTGCTGTCGGCGCCGGACGGGGATCCCAGACTGGAGCTCTTCGATTCGGGGGGCGAGCTGCGGGCCAGCCTGCCGGAGCAGCGCTGACTCGCGCGCACGAGTAACCACGGATAGGCTCGGGGCAAAGGAAGACAAATGAGCGCAACCCCCAAGCTGACCCCCGTTCGCCAGAGCGCACCGCGCGCCCACCAGAAATTCTGTCCCCATTCGGGTCTGATCTCTGCCGCTGGTATGGAGACAACCGCGACGGCGATGCTGGTGCGCAACCTGCTCAAGCCGCTGGCCCCGCTGCTGTTCCTGGCGATGGCCGCGTTCGCCCTGCGGGACCTGCTGGTGGGCGAACGACCCTTCGACATGCTGCAGTTCGTAGCGATCGCAGTGGTCGGTGTGTGCCGCGGTGCTCTTCGGCACGCGGCCGATGAGCCTGCGCCAGCTGCGCGCTATCGAGCTCGTGCTGTTCGGGATGGTCTCCGCCGACATGCTGATCGCAACGCACGCCGGATTCCTGCTCGAGGCGAGTTACGGGGATCCCGGGCTGGTTGTCTCGCAGTGGAATCTGACCGCGTTGTCGTTCGTGCTTCTGATGGCCACGTACGCCATCTTCGTGCCCAACACCTGGCGCCGCGCCGCGTTGGTGGTCGTTCCGATGGCGCTGGTTCCACTGGGTCTGGTAGTCGAGATGCAGCTGCGCCATCCGGAGGTGGCGGGGCTCGCGGCATCGGTGTTCACCACCAGCCGGACCACCGACGTGATCTTGCACCTCGTGACCGCCTCGGCCGTGTGTGTGCTCGGGACCGCGTTGATCACCCGCTTCCGCACGGCGACTTTCGAGGCGCGCGCGGCTGGACTGTACGACTTGCGCGAGAAGATCGGCGTCGGCGGCATGGGAGAGGTCTGGAGGGCGGAGCATCACGTGCTGGCGCGGCCGGTGGCGATCAAGCTCATCCGACCGGAGCTGGTGGGTGCCGACGGCGACCCCGAAAAGGCCCGCGTGGCTACCCGTCGTTTCGAACGCGAGGCGCAGGCGACTGCTGCGCTGCGCTCACCCAACACGATCGAGGTCTACGACTTCGGTGTGACTGGCGAAGGTGTCTTCTTCTACGTCATGGAGTACCTGGACGGCCTCGATCTCGAGACGCTCGTTCAGGAGCATGGTCCGCTGCCGGCGTCCCGCGCAATCTACCTGCTCCGTCAGGCCTGTGCCTCGCTCGGCGATGCCCACACCAACGGCCTGATCCATCGAGACGTAAAGCCCGCCAACATATTCGCTTGCCGGCTCGGGCAGGAGCACGACTTCGTCAAGGTGCTCGACTTCGGCCTGGTCAAGGAGGAGCAGCGCGTCGACCAGACGCAGCTGACCGTTGACGGGCTGACAACCGGTACGCCGGCCTACATGGCCCCGGTGCTGGCTCTGCAGGATCATCCAATCACCCCGGCCACCGATGTGTACGCGATTGGCTGTGTTGCCTATTGGCTGGTGACGGGAAAGCTCGTGTTCGACAACGAGACCCCGCTAGCGACGATCGTAGATCACGTCAAGACCGAGCCCACCCCGCCGTCGGCGCGAACCGAGCTGGAGGTGCCGGCCGAGCTCGACGCTTTGATCCTCAGGTGCCTGGCGAAGGATCCGGGCGATCGCTACGCGTCGATGCGCGAGCTCTCCGAAGCCCTGGCGCGGGTCACTCTCGTCGGGGCAGCGTGGACCGACCGAACGGCGGACGAGTGGTGGCGGTTGCACCGGCCGGCGAGTCACTCGACGCAGCTGGCCAAGGCCGCCTGAATCAGGCGCTCGCCACCGGTATGGTGACGGGGCCGATCTCTGCGACCGGCTCGGCGGTCACGGGTTTCGCCCTCCCCGGCGAGACGAACTGGATCCGCAGATCGCGCGCCAGCCATGTCAGGTGCCCGAGGAAGACGCACCACAGGAGGGTCATGGCAAACATCTCCATGGTCTCCTCGATCGACTTGGAGAAATGCAGCAAAGTCTCGTAGGGGCCGCGACCGAAGGTGCGTGCGGACCAGTAGTCGAGCTCGAAGCTGTTGACCATGGCGGTGTAAGGGTTGAGCTCGTGCTCCTCCGAGAGCCCCTCGAAGAAGTCGAGGCCGACGGCGCCGGCCAGCATGCTGAGCGCGATGAGCACTACCACCTTCGGCTTCCAGCCGCGCAGCTGATGCATCATGAAGCCGAAGATGAACAGCCCCATGGTTGCGAACAGCGGCATGAAGACAATCTGCCAGCGATAGCTGGGAAACATGTCGAGCGTCCAGGCGGCCAGGCCATCGGTGGAGGCGGCGAAGACCTGGCCGTAGAAGGTGCCGATGCGCTCGTGGATGTGGGCGCCGTCGTCGAAGGCCAGGTAGGTAAAGAAGGCCGCGATCGCGGTCCATCCAGCCGCTTGGAGCCGCGTCCCTGTGCGTCGGATGAGCACTACCAGGAGCCAAAGGGTGGCCGCGATCATCGCCGTCTGGATGATGGCAAACCACCCCGCCAAGCCGTCCTCGCTGGAGGTGGCGAACAGGCGGCGGATCACCGAGGGGCTCCGCGCATGGATGCTGTAATTCAGGTGGTAGTCGAGCGTGAACAACAGCAACTCGATGCTGCCACAGATCACTAGCAGAGTACTGATCAGCCGCTTGCGGTCGATCCTCAACGTCGGTGTTGTCACGGCGCCCCCCTCCAGCTCGCGTTACTGTTCTTCGGTCACGGGACGTTCGAGGTTGTGGAGACGCACCTGGGCGTCGAGCCGTAAGGCCGGATGCTCGTCGCCGATGAACTGCTCGTCGGTCGTGTCCTCGAGATCGAAGGTGATGGATACCGACAGCACGTCACGGGAATCGGCGTCGAGCGTGCCGCCGCCGAGCGGGACCCGGGTGCCGGTGAAGTCGAAGTAGCGGAAGATCGGGGTGTTCGCTACCACCGTCGTGAGCACGGTCACCGGGCTCGCGTCCGCGATCCACGCGGTGCCGTCCCAGCAGTCGATGGTGCGCATCAAGGCACCGCTCGCGGCGTCGACGTAGTAGCTGACGCGCTCGACGCCGCCGTTGTCGGCGCCCTCGGTGGCCGAGTCGCAGGGACCGCCGTCGCCGCCGTCATCGATGTCGGCGACGAACTGTATGGAGTAGGTCGTCGGCCTGGGTCAGGACCTCGGTCACATTGCCGATGTCGTAGCCGACCATGCGGAGCAGGTCGACGATCTGGTCTAGCGCTACGCGGGCCTGTTGGCGCATGCCCATCCGGCCCTGGTAGGCATCCCAAAACACCTCGGTCTGCTCGATGCCAGCGTACATGCCACCCATCACGACGAGCGCGACCAGCGAGGCGATCAGCACCTCGAGGAACGAGAAGCCCGCCTCGCAGTGGATTGCATGCATGGGTCGCGAACTGATCATCGTTCTCCAACCACGGTTGCCATCGTCACCGACTTGGCCGGCCCGATGGAGTCCTGCAGGGCGGTGGTGCGCACAACAACGGTCTTGCCACCGTCCTGGTCCGCGATGCTCCAGCGCCGCCGGTAGTCGTCGTTTCCGTCGCTGTTGGCGTCGACGGAGTCGCTGTAGTTGTCGAGGTCGTTGTGCAGCGAGCCGCCGGCGATCAGGTCGCCGTAGTCGCCGTTGCGCAGCTCCTCGAGCTTGGCGCCGGCCAGAGTCGTTGCCTGTGTCGTGTCGCCGGCCGCCTTGTCCGAGAGCATCCCGACGCCCAGCAGCTGCCCCAGCGATAGAGCTACCAGGGTGAGGATGAAGATCGATATCAGCGCTTCGACGAGCGTGAACCCGTTCTCGGGCCCGGTGGCACGCCGGACGGACCCCGGGGGGACCGGCCGTAGCAACTGATGCCATGTGCCGCTCAACATTCTCGTCAGCGCTCCCTGCGCCAGTTCTGTACAGCGATGTCGTAGAAGCTCTCGTCGTTGCCGACCAGGAAGGAGAGCTCCGCCACGATCACCTGGCTGGCGGGCTCGGCGCTACCGCCAGTCCCGGTGGAGCGGACGGCGAAGATGACGTAGCTGGCGACATACTCGTCCTCGTCGGAGGTGTCATCACTCGCGTCGGAGGTACTGGTTCCTGAGCTGCCCGAGCCGGAGCTGGAGCCGCCAGAGTCGGAGCTCCCAGACCCGGAGCTCGAGTCGTCGTCGCACTCCTTCAGGTGGTCACCGCCGTGGTTGCTCAGATGGGCGCTGACAGCCGGCGCACCGACCGTCAACGTGATTGCTCCGTCAGGGTTGCCCGGAGGCACGTGGCAGATCGTGACCTTTGGGCCCGCGTTGGTCAGGGGCGCGCCGGCGACCATGAGCAGTAGGCTGCGACCGATCGAGCCGCGGTGCGCGTCGTAAGCGCTAGCGAAGCTGTCAACGTCGGAACCACCTGAGCCGCCTGAGCCACCCGAGCCGGCGGAACCACCCGAGCCGCCTGAGCCACCCGAGCTGCCGGAGCCACCCGAGCTGCCGGAGCCACCTGAGCTGCTAGAGCTGCTAGAGCTGCTCTCGAGGTCGGCGAGCTGATCACAGGGATCAAAGGGGTAGACGTCGGGGCTGCCGGCCGAGCCCGAACCCGACGTGCCCGAGCCTGATGCACCGCTGTCGTTGTCGCAGGCGCCCTGGCTGTCGCCGTGTGCCTCGTGCGCCGACCACGCCGAGCTCGAGACTGAGATCGAGTGGGCATTGCCGGGGTTGCCGGGGGGCACGTGGCAGATCGTGACCTTCGGGGCGCTCAGTGCAGCGGGGGCCAGAAGTAGGCCCGCACCTGTGACCAGGTCGCCGAAGGTCTCAGACGCGGCAGCGAAGAAGCCACCGGAGCTCGAGTTGCCGGAGCTGCCGCCCGAGCCGGAGTTGCCGGAACTGCCGCCCGAGCCGGAGTTGCCGGAACTGCCGCCCGAACCCTCGGATCCCCCGCTGCTCGACCCCGACCCGGGGTCGTCGACGGCAGCGCAGTGGCCGGGTGCCACGATCGGCGGCAGGAAGATCTCACGCTGGTAGGTGCCAGCACCCACCGCGGTCGCCACGCCGAGCGGGTAGAACTTGGGAACGACGTTGCCGTTGCCGTCGAACTCGAGCGTGACGGTGTTGCCGTTGATCTCGATCGTGCTCGATAAGCCGGATTTGATCCCCCAGGTGCTCAGGTCGATGAGCGCGCTGATCCACCCGTCGTCCACCTTGAGGTCGATCAGAGTCTGCTCGACGCCTGCGTCGGCTGCATAGAAAGCGGTCGACTTGCTGCGGTAGTTGTCGGCGATCGTCATGTCCACGATACCGGTGGTCAGCATCGTCCACGTGATGACGGCCACGATCGCGGCACACATCAGACCGAACAACAACCCCATGCCGCGCTCGTCGCTACGGATGGAAGGTAGGTTCCGGTGATCCATGGCGCCTGATCCTGGTTCGCGGGGGGGTGGTGGTGCCAGAGCTGGTTGATCTAGGTTGATCTGATGGCAACTATCCCTTGACTGTATAAGCGATTCATGGCATATTGCTCGTAACGAAACAGGGAGAAGGGCAATGCCACCGGCCAACCGCAACAATCCGATCCGCTGCAAGTCGTCCGAATCGCAGTACTCGCTCATGGAGTTCATGCGCGAGTTCCCCGACGACGCATCCTGCCTGGAATGGCTCTGGCTCAACCGCTACGCCACCGACGGCGAACACGCGGAGTGCCCGAAGTGCGAGCAGACGCGCAAGTTCGAGCGCTACGACACCAAGCAGCAGCGCCAGTCGTGGACCTGCACCGGCTGCGGCCAGCATGTCCACCCGACCGCAGGAACGATCTTCCACAAGTCGTCCACGTCCCTGCATCTGTGGTTCTACGCCATCTATCTGATGACGAGCACTCGTTGCGGGATCTCTGCCAAGCAGTTGGAGAGGGAGATTGGCGTCACCTACAAGACCGCGTGGCGCATGGCGAAGCTCATCCGTACCGAGCTGATGGAACAGGGAACCGAGCCTCTTTCCGGCGAGGTCGAAGCTGACGAGACGTACATCGGCGGAACACGCCGCGGCACCCGTGGCCGTCCGGGCTTCAACTCCAACAAGACGCCCGTTCTTGGCGTCGTCCAACGTGGCGGCGAAGTTCGGGCGATGACCGTCCCGAACGCGAAGAAGGCGACGCTCTTGCCGAACGTGGCCTCGCGAGTGTTGCCGAAGTCGACCGTGTTCACGGACGAATGGCCCGCGTACACCGGCCTGGACCGTGCGGGGTACGAGCACAAGCGGATTCGCCACTCGGAGCGCGTGTACGTAAGCGGACAAATCCACACGAACACCATCGAGGGCTTCTGGTCGCTCGTGAAGCGCGGCCTCGGTGGCGTCTACCACTCGGTGTCCGCTAAGCATCTTCAGGGGTACCTGAATGAATACGCTTGGCGGTACAACCACCGGAAGGACGGACGTTCGATGTTCCGGACGCTACTTCTTCGCGCTGCTGCTCGTAGCTGATCCGGTGCCGTTGACCTTCCTCGGGTCGACACCCTTGGCGATCTTCTTCAGGTCGCGCATGAAATCCCGCTTCTTCGGTACGGGGATCTCTGCGCCCTTCGGTGTCTTCTGTTTCTCGTCGCTCATGTGGCACACCTTCTAGCTGTCGGAGAAACCGTTCATGAGTGAGCCGACCATGGATGGCTGTCTCACGAAGGTTGATCGGGCCATGCAGCACATCGACCAGATCAACGATGAACTCGCCGCCGGAATGGTCGATGTTGACCCGGAGTCCATCCAAGTTCGTCGAATCCGACACTACGAGTCTAGCAAGGCCGTTGAGAGGATGGTCTTCTACATATCGGGAATCCCGCCCAAAATCCCACCCCAACTGAGCGTCTTGGTGGGAGAGGTCGTCTTCCAACTCCGGTCCGCACTCGATCACCTCGTCTACCAGTTGGTGGTCGCTAACACGAAGAAGGAACCGACGTGCAAGACCCAATTCCCGATTGTCGCCACCGGGAACAAGGGGAATCCCGACCCGCTTGCCAATTACGAATCCCAGAAACCCGGAATGATAAAGGGCGTCTCTGCCGCCGCCGAGGCAATCATCGACAACCTGCAACCGCTGAAACGAGGGGCCTCCTACCACGAGGATCCCTTGTGGATGATCAACGAACTGAACAACGCCGATAAGCACCGGCTCTTGAACTTGACGGTCCGGGGCGTCGCCGCATACCGGGTGGAGGTGCGAGGCGCCCGAAGCTCGACCACCGCTGTTTTCCGACCCCGCGTGTTGTTTAAAGACGGCGCAGAACTCGGACGATTGACCCTGCCCGACTCCCTTCTGGGCACGAAAGTGGACGTGCACGGCAAGATGACCCTGGAGGTAGCTATCGAGCAAGCTGGCCTCATCAGGAACGTACCGATGCTCCCACTGCTCTTTCAGTTTCATGATTACGTCGATGGGATCATCGACGCCTGCATGCGTCTTCCCGAGTTCCCCTGGAAGGTCTGCGGCCCGCCCCGGAACCCCGCCCTTTCCTGACCCCTTCATCTCACACCCGCCTTATACATCGACGGGATAGTTGCCGATCTGATTAGAGTTGTAGCAGAATCCCACGCCCCCCCAAAGCCCTGTATTCGTCATCTAAACGTAGACTGAGCGTCTTTGGGACACTCCAAACGGTAGCTGCCTCCACTGCTCGGTCGACGTGGACCTGAGTGGCCGCATCTGACCTCCAAGCTGGGTCAGGCGAGAGGTGCGGACACGGCCGGCCGGGGCTCCTGTGGTGTTGTCCACTACGATCGCAGCTCGGCCCGTGGCTCTTTCGAAGGCGCGGCGGCGTGGCTGGGAACCGTGCTGGCCGGCGGATCCGCGGGCATCTCGAGCAGCTCGCCTGCAGTGCTACTCGGACACGTCCAGGAGGATCTTCAGCGACCCGCGCCGACGGGCGTGCTCGATCGCTTCGAGCCCCTGCTCGAGGGGGTAGCGGGCCGTGATCAAACACGTGACGTCGACCAGGCCGGTTCGGAGCATGTGCAGGGCAGGGGCGAACGGTCCGCAGCGTGAGCCGACCACGCGAATCTCATCGACGACCAGCTGCGACGCGTCGAGCCGGGGCCGTCCGGTATAGGTCGACTTGAGCACCAGGGTTCCGCCGGGGCGCACAGTGGCGCGCGCCACGTCGAAGCCGTCCGGGTTGCCGGTGCAGTCGACGCAGGTCGGGAAGGCGGCCGCCGGAGCCTCCTGGGTTGTCTCGATGCCAGCCTGCTCCAGAAGATCAAGCTTCGAGCCATGTCGCCCGAGCACCGTTACCTGGCATCCGGACGCCTGCAGTGCTCGGGCCACGAGCTGGCCGAGCTTGCCATCGCCGACAACCAGGACACGAGCACTTTCGGACAACGCCACCTGTTCGCCGATGCGCAGGGCGGCCGCCAGCGGCTCGACGAAGACGGCAACGTCGCTCTCGACCCCGGCGGGCACGCGATGCAGATTCTCGACTGGAAGGGCGACGAGCTCGGCAAAGACCCGGTCGCGCTCACGGATACCGAGTACCCGACGACCGAGGCAGTGGCTGTGCTCGCCGGCGGCACATCTCGGGCACGACCCGCATCCGAGGTTGATCTCGCCGACCACGCGCTGGCCGACCAGATCTTCGGGGCCCCGTTCTACCCGGCCAACGAACTCGTGACCGAGCACGCCGGAGAACGGCGCGTAGCCGGCGATCATCTCGAGATCGGTGCTGCAGATTCCGGCCCGCAGCACACGCACCAGGGCCTCGCTCGCGCCCGGCCGAGGCCGTGGCAGGTCGCGCCGGTGCGCCAGCACATTGCTCTCGAGCCAGAGCCCCGACATGGTGCTGTGGTGCGTCGCCATGGATCCGAGCCCCTAACAGGCCGTGGTGAAGGTGTGTTGGGTCTGGTTACGCTACCAAGGGTGCAGATGCAAGGTGGTGCGACGCCGGCGACGTTGGCGCATCATCAACGAGCCGCGATACCTCAGATGCACCCGTGGTGGCAACTTTTCGCGATCGTCTGCTACGACACCGAGACGGCTCGCGAGCGGATCGCCGGCATCGCGCTGCTCACGCCGCTGCTCCGCTCGCCGTGGCTGTCGGATCTTGTCGGTCGTTCGGCCGAGCGCCAGGACCAGATCACCGTCGCCGGTGGCATGATTGGCGATCTTCTGATGGTCAATGATGATAGTTGCATGACTTATAGTGTCTTTTTGTCTTTGTGAGCATCTGTCAATTTGCTTCACTAGGTTGCATTGCACGCATTTCATGCTCAATCAACGGGGGCCAAGGAGAGGACACGATGGAGGGACGCACCGAGCTAGAGAAGGTCATCATGTGCTACGAGAAGCAGCACACCGAGGCGATCCGTTCCAAGCAGGAAGCCGAGATCGTGCTTCCGTTCGTACGCGCCGCCCTCGAGGAGCTCGATTCCGCGATGGCGCAGGCCGAGACCGTCGAGCCCCGCGTGATCGACCGGGTCCAGTCTCAGGTCGACTCCGCCCGCGCCGCCCAGGGTCCGACGATCGTTGAGTCGAGCTCGTTGCAGGAGCCCGTGGCCCCGTCCGAGGATGCCCCAGCCGAGACCGGCCGCGCCTCGATCGCGTCGCTCATCGAGGAGGCCAAGGGCCAGAAGGCCAGCTGACGAATCCCGTCTTACGACAGTAGACTGCGGAGCTTCGTCGCCAGCATGAAGTTTCCGGCGACCTTGATGCGCCCCATCATGAAGGCCATCTGTGGGTCGACGTTGCCGGCAAAGATGCCGACGAAATCGTCCCGACCCACGGCGATCACGCAGTCGGCCTCGTCGCTCGCGCCGCTGCGTACCTCCCCAGGGGGGTTCTTGAGGTCGACCACCCAGCTGCCGCCATCCTCGCCCTCGACGTCGAACTGGAAGATACCGGCGACCTCATCGACCAGCTGCGGACGGTCGGCGACGCGCTGCTTCAGCTCCTCGAACAAGGCGCCAGGGCTCATCGGATCTCTCCAGCCGTGCCGCTGAGGCGAGTCGCCGGCGGCTCGGAAGATGCTCGCTCGCGGCGCAGTGTAGCCCACGCCACTGCGCTCCGTTGAGCCCCCTCGGCGCGTGCTAGGCTTCGCCCCATGGGAGCGAGGCAGGGCGTCCACGTGGCCGTCTTGATGGGCGGCATCAGCCCGGAGCACGACGTATCGATCTGCTCCGGGCTCAACGTGCTGGCGGCGCTGTCCCAGGAACCATTCCGCGGGACTCCGATTTACATCGATCGCGGCGGCGCCTGGCACTTCGGCCATGTGCCGCCGGCGCCAGACCTGGCCGCGCCGGCGGGCTCGGGGCGCAACCCGGGGCTCCCGCCCCCGCCCGCGTCGGGCAACACGCTCGAGCGCCTGCGCTCCGGCGAGTTCGACGTTGTTTTTATCGCACTGCACGGGCCCGGTGGCGAAGACGGCAGCGTGCAGGGTCTGCTGCGCTCGGCCGGGGTCGCGTTCACGGGTTCCGACGTGCTGGCCTCGGCCCTCGCCATGAGCAAGCCGTTGACCAAGCGGGTGCTGAGGCCGCTCGAGGTTCCGTTCGCCGAGGATGTCATCGTAGCTCCCGGCCCGGTCGATACCCGGGTACGGGAAGCCCTGTCGTCGGTGGGGCTGCCGTGCGTCGTCAAACCTGCGGAGGGAGGCTCCTCTTTCGGCACGCGGGTGGTCAACGACACCGAGGAACTCGCGACGGCGCTTCCCGAGGCGTGGAGGCAGGGCGCCGACGCGCTGGTGGAGGAGTTCGTCGCGGGCGTCGAGGTCACGTGCGGCGTGCTCGGTGGCGGCCCCGAGCCCGCCGAGGCATTGCCGCTGACGGAGATCGCCCCACGCCACGACGGATTCTTCGACTTCCGTGCCAAGTACACGGCCTCCGCGTGCGACGAGATCACCCCGGCGCGCGTCGATCCCGCGACCAGCCAGCGCGTCCAGCAGCTGGCCGTGTTGGCCCACGAGACCATTGGCTGCGAAGGCATGTCACGCAGCGACTTCATCGTCGCCACCGCAGGACCCGTGATGCTGGAGATCAACACGATCCCGGGCATGACGGCCACCAGCCTGTTGCCGCAGGGAGCCGCAGCCGCGGGCATCGACCTCGCCGCGCTCGTGGCGCGCGTGCTCGAGGCGGCGCTGCGTAAGGCCTAGCAGGCCGTGGTGAAAGTGTGATGGGTCTGGTTGCGCCGCGACGCGTCTCAGTCGCTCCATCGCGCCGATCGCCACACACCCGGTTGCAGTAGGACCAGAACGGTCATCACCTCGAGCCGGCCGATCCACATGTTGAGGAACAGAATCAGCTTGGTCACGGTCGGGAAGTCGGCGTAGGAACCCATGGGACCGACGGCCGAGAACCCCGGTCCGATGTTGCCGAGGGTGGCGATCGACGCCGTGATCGCGGTGATCAGGTCGGCCCCGAGGGCGGTCACCATCAGGACACTGGCGATGTAGATCAGCAGGTACAGCAGCAGAAACGAGACGATGGCGCGCAGGATCCTCGGAGGTACGACCTGGCCGTTGAGTCGCACCGGCTTTACGGCCTGCGGGTGCAGTGCCTTGAACAGCTCCGTCCCGGCGTACTTGACGATCAGCAGGGCGCGCACGATCTTCGGACCTCCGGCCGCCGAGCCGGCCGATCCGCCGATGAACATCAAGACGAGGAGGATCGCCCGCGCCTGATCGTTCCAGAGGTTGAAGTCGTCGGTCGCGAAGCCGGCGGTGGTGACGATCGTCAGCACCTGGAAGATGGCCAGCCGCAGGACCGTCACCGGCGCAGCGTCGTAGAGCACTTGCCTGCTGGTCTCGGCTGACAGGTACGCCTCGGTCGGCGTACGGGCGAACGGCAGGAGCACGTAGGCGAGCAGCAGCGAGGCCACGATCACCAGAATCGCGTAGGTGCGAAACTCCTCGTCGCGGAACAGGCTGCCGGGGCGCCCACGCAGCGCCTTGTACTGCAACGAGTAGTTGGCGCCAGCCAGGAAGATGAAGAGTATGAAGATCCACTCGACGGTAGGGTTGGCGTAGCCGCCGATGCTTGCCGGATTGGGCGAGAAGCCGCCGGCGGCAAGCGTTGTGAGCGAGTTGCATACCGCGTCGAAGATCGGCATGCCGGCGACGATCAGCAAAGCCACCTGGATCGCCGTAAGGCCGACGTACAGGGCCCACAGGGCGATCGCCGTGTGGCGCACGCGGGGAGTGAGGCGATCCTCTTCGGGTCCCGGGGCCTCGGCAAAGAAGAGCTGTCGCCCAGCGAGTCCGAGCTTGGGCAGAACGGCGATGAACAGCGCGATCACGCCCATGCCGCCGAACCACTGCGTCATGCTGCGCCACAGGTACAGCCCCTCCTGGTACAGCGAGAAGTCGCGAAGGATCGTGGCCCCGGTGGTGGTCAGCCCGGACATCGACTCGAACAGGGAGTCGATCACGCTGAGACCGGCCCACAGGTAGGGGATGGCACCGAACAGCGAAACCACCAGCCAGGCCGAGGCGACGACAGTGATCCCCTCAAGCCGGTTGAGCTCGATTCCCTTGGGCGAGAGTCTCTTCGCGACCTCGCCCGCGCCGAATGCCGCGACCGCGGCGATCAGGAAACCGAGCGAATCGTTCCAGTTCCCGTAGCCCCAGTCGACGAGCATCGGAACGAGCAGCGCGACACCGAAGGCCCGGAGCAGCAGGCCGACGACGTGCGCGACGAACCGGAGTCGCATCGCAGCTTCCCTGAGTAGAGGTCGGTCAGAAGCGCTTGAGCACCTGCTCGCGCGCCTCCTCGGTGGCGAAAGTGAGCAGCCGGTCCCCGGGCTCGATTTGGTCGTCGCCGTGGGGTACCAGTGTCGTGTCGCCGCGCGTGATGGCGACGATGATCGCCCCTTCGAGGTGCGGCAGGTCCTTGAGCGCGGTGGGTTTGAAGCTGGCTGGTACGGTTACCTCCAGCACAGCGGCTTTCCCGGCCTCGACGCTGGCCAGAAGCTGGACACCGGTGTCCTGAATCGAGTTGAGCACCACGTTGATCGCGGTGTTCATCGGGTTCAACGGCGCGTCGATCCCTACCCGCTCGAAGAGGCGCACGTTCTCCTTGCGGTTGACGCGCGTGATGATTTTCGGGACGTTCATCTGGCTGGCCAGCAGCGAGCAGAGCAGGTTTTTCTCGTCGTTGCTGGTGACCGACACGAGGACCTGGGCGCGGTTCACCTGCTCGGCCTCCAGCAACTCCAGATCGGTGCCGTCACCGCGCAGCACCAAAGCGCGCGGCAGGGCGGCCGCCAGCTCGTCGCAGCGTGCCTTGTCGGTCTCGATGATCTTGACGCGGATGCTCCGCTCGTGAGCTAGCCGCTTTGCAAGCGTCAACCCGACCGTGCCGCCCCCGACGATCACGACCTCCTGGTCACGCGGCCCCGGCTCCTCCTCGAGAAACCTGTCCTGGAGCTGGGCCAGCGATGCCTGGTTCCCCATGAAAGCGACGCGGTCGCCCACGGCCAACCGGGTTTCACCGGACGGAATGAACAGGTCGTCATCTTTGCGGACCGCGACCGCGAGCACGCCGCGGGGTAATCCGAGCTGGGGGAGATGACCGATGAGCCGTGACTTCTCACCCAGCTTGAACTCCATGAGCCAGATCTTGCCACCGGCAAAGATCTCCACGTCGACTGCCCGCCGCACCAGCACGATGCGGGCGATCTCCTCGGCCAGCATGTATTGCGGCCACAGGACCCGATCGATCGCCAGGGACTCTTCACCCTCTACGATGCCGGCGAACGAGCGTACGTACTCCTCTTTCGACACGAAACAGATAGCGTAGGCGCTGCCGAGCCGCTTGGCGGTCAGGCACGAGATGATGTTGATCTCGTCGGAGCGTCTACAGGCGATGAACAGGTCGCTGCGCTCGACGCTCGCGTCGCGGAGGGTCTCCGGATTCGCCGCGTTGCCGCGCAGCACGTGCGCATCCAGCCGGTCGAACTGATCCGCCTCGTCGGGATCGTCCTCGATGATGACCAAGTCGTGCTGCTGGTGCAGCGCGACCGCCAGCTGGTAGGCGATCTCGCCGTCCCCCGAGATTAGGATCCGCATCTGGTGTCCTGACTCAGCGCACCGCGTCCTTTATCCTGGGCCCGAATGGATTCTTGGTGCCCGCGCCCGGCGGCATTGTCGCACGGACGCCATCGCAGCGGAGACTACTAGATGACGCGTATCATCCCGGCCATGGTGCTGGCGCTGGGCCTGATGATCGGCATCACGGCTGCCTACTTCAGCGCCACGTCGCCGGCATCGGAGTCCTCCCGGGAAGAGACCGGCATCGCGGCCGAAGGGCTCCTCGCCACGCTCTGGACGCAATCCTCGGCGGAGTTCCACGGAGCGGCGCTGCAGGCCTATGCGCTGGCTCACGTCATGCTTGATCGGGCCCTCGAGGATCCGACCTGGTCGGCCGCGCTCGAGCAGCAGGGCGCTCCGGGGATCGCCGTTCTGCCGCAGGCCGTCGTCCTGGACGTCGACGAGACAGTGCTCGACAACTCCCCGAGTCAGGCGAGGTTGATCCTCGATGCCGAGGAGTTCGGGAGCGAGAACTGGAACCAGTGGGCGCTCGAGGCACGGGCGACACCGATCCCCGGAGCTCTCGAGTTCACGCGCTACGCCGCCTCGCGAGGCGTGACGGTTTTCTACGTCACGAACCGGCGTGCCCCCTTGGAGGAGGCGACTCGGGACAACCTGGCGGCACACGGATTTCCGATCGATCCGGAGCTCGACGTGGTCCTGACGCGCGACGAGGAGGCCGACTGGGGCTCGGACAAGGGGACGCGCCGCAATCGTGTTGCCGAGACGCACCGTATCCTGCTGCTGATCGGCGATAACTTCGGTGACTTCAGGTCGGACATCGACGGCACGCCGGAACAGCGCGCCGAGCTCGTATCGCGCCACCGAGATCTGTGGGGACGCGCGTGGATTGTGCTCCCCAACCCGCAGTACGGTTCTTGGGACGGCGCCATCATCGGCTACCAGTACGGCCTGCCCCCGGAGGAGAAGCGTCGCATCCGAGCTGCCGCTCTCGATCCGGCGCGAGGAGATGGTGATGGCTCTTCTCGCTGATTGCGTGGCGCTGATCACGGGCGCCAGCAGTGGGATCGGGCGTGCCACGGCGCTGCGCTTCGCCGGTGAGGGCGCGCGGGTGGCGCTGGTGGGGCGCGACGAGCTCGCCCTCCACGACACGGCCGGGCAGGTGAGCGAGCGCGGTGGCGAGTCGGTGTGCCTGGTCGCCGACCTGACGGTGGCCCAAGACTGTCGGCGCAGCGTAGAGGCCGCGGCGGGCGCCTGGGGACGTCTGGACGTTCTGGTCAACGCCGCCGGCATCATCGGCAGTGGCTCGGTCGAGACCACGACGCCGGACGAATGGGACACCATGATGCGCATCAACCTGGACACGGTCTTCCGCATGATGCGGCTCGCAATACCCCATCTGAAAGCGACGCGAGGCCGCGTGGTCAACGTCTCGTCGGTGACCGGGCTGCGCGCCTTCCCGGGAGTTGTCTCCTACTGCGTGAGCAAGGCGGCGGTGGATCAGTTGACCCGATGTGCGGCACTGGACCTGGCACAGGACGGAGTGCGGGTAAACGCCGTGAACCCGGGGGTGGTCGTCAGCCAGCTGCACCGGCGCAGCGGCATGGACGAGACCGCGTACGCCGGCTTCCTGGAGCACAGCAAGTCCACCCATCCCCTGGGTCGGGTTGGTGCGCCCGACGACATCGCAGATGCGATCCTGTTCCTAGCCTCCGATGCGAGCTCCTGGATCACCGGCGAAACGCTGAGCGTCGACGGCGGTCGGCATTTGACCTGCGCTCGTTAGCAGGCCGCCGCCTGCCAGCAGACTGCCGCCTGCCAGACTGCGGCCCAACCCACACCGTCATGCCTACGAGAACCGTCGATTTGACCTCCGACCGTGGCGCCCTGCGCGAGGTGCCCTACATGGGAGTGATCTTCGTCGTCGACGAGGCCCACAAGCGTGGGTTCTGGAACGGCCATCCCGACTGGAGCAACCTCGGGCAGGGGCAGCCGGAGGTCGGCCCGATCGACGGTGCGCCGCGGCGCGTGTCGAGCATCGAGCTCTTGCCACAGGACCATGCCTACGGTCGGCTCGAGGGCATCGACGAGCTGCGCGAGTCGGTCGCGGCGCACTACAACCGTCTCTATCGCCAAGGATTGGCCTCGCAGTACACCGCCGAGAACGTCTGCATCGCCTCGGGCGGTCGCCTGGCGCTCAGCCGGGCGATGGTGGCCCTGGGGGCAGTGAACGTGGGCTACCAGCTACTCGACTACACGGCCTACGAAGACATGTTCAACCTGCACCTCGGACGTTTGGTGCCGGTGCCCATCCGTACCCGCCCGGAGGACGGTTTCGTGTTGAGGCCCGAGCGCTTCCGACAGGAGGTCACCGACCGAGGGCTCGGTGCCTTCGTTGTCTCCAATCCGTATAATCCGACCGGGGCGCTGATCGAAGGGCGGTCGCTCGGAGCTCTGGTGGATTGCGCCCGCGAGCTGCGGGTCACGCTGCTGCTCGACGAGTTCTACAGTCACTACATCTACACGGCGGACGGGCAACCGGGCGCCGGGCCTGTCAGCGCGGCAGCGCTGGTTGAGGACGTCGACCGCGATCCCGTGGTGCTGTTCGACGGGCTGACCAAGTGTTTTCGCTACCCAGGCTGGCGTGTCGGATGGGCGGTAGGCCCGCGGGCCATGATCGAGAGCATGGCGCGGACCGCCAGTTCGCTGGACGGGGGTCCCTCGAGACCCGCTCAGCGAGCAGCGCTCCAAGTGCTGGAGCCGGAGTGCGCCGACGCGGAGACCGAGGCGCTGCGGGTCGTCTTTGCCGACAATGCGCAACCTGATGGTGCAGAGGCTGGAGGCGATCGGAGTTCGGTTCCCGACGCCGCCGCGGGCGACCTTCTACTGCTGGGGCTCGCTCGAGGGGCTCGAGCCACCGTTTGACGACGCCATGGAGTTCTTCTGGCGGGCTCTGGAGTACCGGGTGATGACAGTCCCGGGCCGCTTCTTCGACGTGAATCCCGGCAAGCTACGGCAGGGGGTTTCGCCCTACGAGCAATGGATGCGCTTCTCGTTCGGGTCGCCTCGGGACAACGTAGAGATGGGCTTGGGTAGGCTGGAGGACATGCTCGCGGGCCGCGCGGCCTGCTAAGGGGCGAAGAGTACCTCGACCGCCCGGACGAGACGATCCGCCAGGCCCAAGAGTGGCTCGCGCTCGGCCCGGGCCCGGATCGCCGCGGCGACCGATTGGTAGTACCAGCCCTGCTTTGCCTTCGGCCGGTGGAATCGATCCCAGAAGTCCGGCCCTTCGCGGTGCTCCCCCCGTTGCATCGAGCCGACGTTGTCGAGCTTGTCGGCGCAGATCACCAGCAGCGCCTCGTTCGAAACGGCGTCCAGGTGATCGATGGTGCACTGCTTACGCACCTCCCAGTTGGCCCCCCGATCCGGCTCGGAAGCCTCCAGAACGAGCTCAGCCACGGGCTTCCCGAACCTGGCCGCGATCTGCTCCCGGGTGACCGGGGTGTCCTCGACCGTATCGTGCAGGACCCCGGCCACGACCACCTGCGTCGGGGCCTCACACTCGATCAGCATCTGGCCAACGCGCAGTGGATGGACGATGTAGGGCACCCGCGTGCCCTTGCGATACTGGCCGCTGTGGGCCCGCGTCGCGAACTCGATAGCGTCGAAGACGATCTGGTTGGCCATGTACCGGAGACCCGCTGCCCGCCGCCCGACGGGCGGCATCGCCACGAGGGTATCCCGGGTTCACAGTGCGCCGTGGAAAGGCGGCGTATTCCCAGTGGGTGCAAGACCCACCCGGCAACTGGTCGCTCCAGCCGGAAGCAACCGGAGCGGTGGTGGAGGCAACGAAGCCGCCGAAGCCTTCGGTGTAGAGGGTCGCCATGGGCGACTTGGGGAGAATGCAGGCCGGAACGCGAGTGAACGCTGAGCAGGCCTCGAAACGGGTGATGTGGGAGCCGACCCGTCTGTGATACGGGGAAGGCCGGAGTTCCTGGGTGAGAAGAGCGACAGCGTCCAGGGGTCCCACCGGGGTAGTGGCGCCGGCATGCATGAGAAGGGGAAGCGCAAGCAACACGGGAAGCCCCGTGCGGTGGCGGTGAGTGGCCGCCAACTGGAAGCCCGCGAGGGACAGGCCAGGCTGCACGGGGTGGCGGATAGGCCCGTAGTACCGAGGAGGCCGGGTAATGCCGGAGCAGGGAAGGGGCCTTGGTTCAAGGTCAGCGTAGGAAGCGGCGAGAGCCGGGAGATTGGCAATGAGCCTACGACCTCCAGGTAAGGTTCGGAATCTGCAGGAGACGCTGCACGCCAAAGCGAAGGGATCACCTGGGTACCGGTTTTACGCGCTGTACGACAAGGTGTACCGAGCGGACGTGCTGGAGTACGCGTACCGATGTTGCCGCCACAAGGGTGGAGCAGCGGGAGTCGACTCTGAGCGGTTCGCGGACATCGAAGCGTACGGAACGCAGCGGTGGCTAGGGGAACTGGCGGAACAACTCAGGGACAAGAGCTACAGGCCCGAAGCCGTGCGGCGGGTATGGATACCGAAGCCCGACGGGTGCAAGCGCCCGTTGGGCATTCCGACGGTGAGGGACCGGGGCGTGCAGATGGCAGCAGTGATGGTCTTGGGGCCGATCTTCGAGGCCGATCTGCAGCCGGAGCAATACGCCTACCGACCGGGTCGCAGCGCACTGGATGCGGTAAGAAGCGTCCACAAGCTGCTGAGAACGGGGCATACGGAGGTAGTCGATGCGGACCTGAGCGGATACTTCGACGAGATCCCCCACGCCGAGCTAACCAAGTCGGTGGCCCGTCGCGTTAGCGACGGACGTATGCTGCGTCTGATCAAGATGTGGCTACAGGCACCGGTAGAAGAGATCGACGATCGGGGAAACAAGCATCGAACGACCCGCAACAGGGACCGAGGTCGGGGCTGCCCGCAAGGGGCTCCGATTTCACCGCTGCTGGCGAACCTGTACATGCGCCGGTTCGTGCTCGGCTGGAAGGTGCTGGGACACGAGCAGCGTCTTGAAGCACGCATCGTGAACTACGCCGACGATATCGTCATCTGCTGTCGCGGCACGGGCCAACAAGCCATGGCCGCCATGCGGGAGATGATGGATAGGTTGCGGCTGCCGGTGAACGAAGCAAAGACGCGGCTGTGCCATGTTGCCGGACGACTCGGTTCAGTTCCTGGGATACACCATCGGTCGGTGCTATTCGGCACGGACGGGACGCGCGTATATCGGCACCCGCCCGTCGCCCAAGGCGCTCCGGCGGCTGTGCCGCCAAATCAGCGGGATGACCGCCCGAGGGTGGACGTTCGCCGAGGCCGAAGATCGGGTCGCTCGGCTCAACCGGCTGCTGGTTGGTTGGTCGAACTACTTCCGACTCGGACCGGTGAGCAAGGCCTATCGGAGCGTGGACAACCACACGCGCCGTCGGCTCCGACAGTGGCTGTGCGCCAAGCACAAGGTGCAGGGTCGGGGAACTTCACGCTTTCCCGAGCAGTACTTGTACCGCAAGCTGGGCCTGGTCCGGCTCACGGTGCGGACACGCAGCTTTCCGTGGGCGAACGCGTGAGTCCTTGTCCGAAAGCCGGATGCGGGAAATCCGCACGTCCGGTTTGATGAGCGGGACGTGGAAACGGAGCACGGAGTGGCGAGTGAGGCACCGACAACCGAAAGGGTCGGCAACAGATGGGCCACACCTACACCACCGCGCCACGTCTCGACTCTACCAACCCTTCAGCGGGGTAGGCGGTTGTTCGCGGCTCCCTCGTTGATCCAGGTGATGATCGTGTTGGTCTGGCCGTCGCCCAACGGCGTTCGGTTCAGCGGCATGCGCCCGCCGGTGATGCCCGAGTCGCCGCGGATCTTGCGCACCAGGTAGCTGTTCTCGGCGTCGCCGGCCATGACGCGCATCAGCGAGGGCTGCTCGCTGCTGGGGACGCCCACCAGGTTGGCGAACGCGGAGCTCGACGCCAGGACCAGGCCCGCCGCGCCGCTGGCGGCGCTGTGACAGCCCGCCAGCGCGCAGCTTTCGGTGAAGATGGGCTGCACGTCGTTGGCGAAGCTAACCGTCGTGCCGCCGTCGTCGTCGTCGCCGACCACCGTCAGGGCGTTGCTCTCGCCCGCCGTCTGACCGTCAGAGTTGACGACCCGGATCGACACGTTACCGCTGGCGCTCTCGCCTAGCACAACCTGAACCGTGAGCTGCTTGGTCGAGTTCGCGGTCACGGCCCCGATCTCGACATCCGGGCTGTCGGTGTGAACCAGCGCTCCGAGGCCGAAGCCGGCCCCCTTCAGCTTGACACTGGTGGTGGCCCCCGGCGGGATCTCCCTCGGAGTAGCCTTCTTCGCCTTGAGCGGCTTGCCCTTGCCGTCGCCGCCCGAGGGCAGGAACTTGTCTCTCGCGAGGCGCGCCCCACTGCTTTGGTCCACCTGACCTTTCAGCTGGTTGTTCTTCTTCTTCAGCTTGAGGTCGAACTCGATGTCGCCGGCGGGAAGCATGGCAGTGAAGGTCACCTTCGTGCCGTTGCGCTCGCCCGCGATGCTCCCCGACACACCGCCGATCACGGCTGTGCCGCCGACCGTGCTGGCCGCGAACCGCCCGCTGCCCGAGCTGTCCTCGGTCAACCCGAGCAGGACGAAGGTGTTCTCCCCGTTGATTTTCAGCGTCGCCTCCCAAAGCCGCTGCAGCGGCACACTCGGGTCGCCGCGCTGCAGCACGATGTCGCCCCTCGACTCGCCGGTGAGCTTGCCGGACAGCGTGTCCGTCGCCGCGTCGTAGTCGAGCGAGATGGTCGAGACGGCGGCGACCCGCGTGACCGGGTCTTCGAAGTCTACGGTCAGCGTGACCTTGGTCGCCGAGCTACTAGCCACCGTCGCCTGGAAAACCGACGTCGATGTCACCTCCTCGTCGGAAGGGACTACGAGGAAGGCGCTGCCCCCCGACGGCTCGACGTTCAGATTAAGCTGCATGGGCAGGTCCTGCTTCTTGACCGTGATCGTGCCTGACCAGACGCCGTCGAGGTCGGTGTCGAAGAAATCGTCGATCTGCACCGCAGCGCTGCCGCTGATCGGGACGACAGCGAGGGCGAGCAGGGCGAGCGCGGCGCTGAGTCCGGGCCCGGCGGGGCTGAGGATCGAGGTGTTCATCGTTTGAGTTGTCCTGGCGGCCGTCAGCGCGCGACCGTTGGCGTTCAGAGAGAGATTCTAGAAGCTAAAGCTCCGGACGAGATTGAAGCCGAATCGAATATTGCTCTTGACTCCTGTCCTGAACGTGCCGGCGGCCATGAAGTCGGGGGTCGTGAAGATGCTGTTGGCGAGCATGAGCTGGAACGTGTGGCGCCCGGCCTCGATCGCCACGCCCGCCTGCCACTGGTCGAGAGATCGCTGGCGCACGAAGCCGCCGAGGTTGGTGATCCACTCGCCCTCCAGGGCGAGCCTCGTGTTGATCTTCAGGCTGCCGCTCAACCCGAGTGCGATCGAGTAGTCGGGGCTGTCCTCGGAACCCTGCTCATCGGTGTTGGTGGCGTAGAAGGGAACCGCCTGTACGGCCAGACGCTGACCGATCCGGTACCCGATCGGAAGCTCGACGGTAAAGCGGGAGGCGTTGGGTATGCCGTTGGCATCGAGATAGATGCCGCCGAGGTTCACGGCTACCGAGAGCGGCACCGACCAGGTGCCCTCTGGCAGCAGTCCGAACTTGATGCCGTACTCGTAGGTGGCCAGGTTGGCCGTCCGCCCGACGTAAGCGCCGAGGCGATCGGTGAATCCGTAGGAGAACCAAAACCCCGGAAAGGCGAAGGAGTCGAGGCCGAAGAATCCCTCGCGTCCCGAGTCCTGGATCGAGTCGGAGAAGCGGTGCGAGAAGTGGACCTCGAAGTCCTTCTCGGGGGTGGTTCTCGGCGTCGGCAGGTTGAGCAGGTCGATACCCCACCAGGTGCGCTTCTCGGCCAGCGACGGCGGGCCGAGCCGCTGCAGGTAGGCGTAGATATCGGCCACCCCCTCGTCGGACACATCCTCGACCTCGAAGGTGGGCATCCGTCGGCTCGACGGCGCACGCACCTGAAGTCGCACCTGCGCCAGGGTCTTTTTCGTGCCGGCGATCGCCGGCCCCATTTCGCCCTGGGCGTGTTCACCGTGGCAAGAAGAACACTCGAGCTCGTTGAACAGCTCCATCCCGCGGGCTGCGTCTTGAGCGGCCGCCGGCGTTGCCGCGACGAGGCTGATCAGGCCGGCGAGAGCCAGACATGGCACGATCCTAGTCGACAACACGACACTCCTGCGTTCTCCGAGGGGACCGGGCGCTCCTGGATAGTTTGCCCGGCAAGGACCACAGGTTTCAAATTGCTCCGCCGGACGGAACTCCGAGCTAGACGGTACCCCAGGGTAACTGCTGTTGCCCCGGGCGGCGAAACGCGGTGACGTTGAGCGACCTGCGATCGTTGTCCAGATTGCAGCGTCGGGCGGCCTGAGCGAATAGCCCGCCAACCTGCTCGGTATAGGGACCTGTGCCCCGCATGCGGGTTCCGAAGCGGGGGTCGTTGTCGCGACCACCCCGCAACGATCGGATCCTGTTCATGACCTTGTCGTGTCGATCCGGGCGGTTCTCGCGCAGCCAGGTGTCGAAGATCTCGGCGACGGGACCGGGCAAGCGCAGCATGATGTAGCCGGCCCTGGTGGCGCCGGCGTTCGCGGCTGCCTCGAGGATCGCCGGGATCTCGTGCTCGGTCAGCCCCGGCACCACCGGCGCGACCATGACGCCGCAGGGGATGCCCGCCTCCGCGAGCTTGGCCAGCGCAGCGAGGCGACGAGCGGGCGCCGAGGCTCGGGGCTCGAGGGCCCGGCACAGCTCCGGGTCGAGCGTGGTTATCGAGATGAAGACCGCTGCCGCCCGGTCGGCGGCGAGCTCGGCCAACAGGTCGCAATCGCGCGTCACCATCTCGCTCTTGGTGACGATGCCCACCGGGTTGCGGTACTCGAGGAGGACGCGTAGGCAGTCGCGCGTGATACGCAGCTGGCGCTCCACCGGCTGGTATGGGTCGGTGACGCCGCTGAGCGCGAGGACTTGCGGGGTCCAGCTGGGCGCGGCCAGCTCGTTGGCCAGTAGCTCGGCAGCGCGTGGCTTGACCAGGATGCGGCTCTCGAAATCCAGGCCAGCCGAGAAGCCCAGGTACTCGTGCGTCGGACGCGCGTAGCAGTAGGCGCAGCCGTGCTCGCACCCTCGATAGGGGTTGAGCGACGTCTCGAACGGAATGTCCGGACTCTGGTTGTGGGAGATGATGGTCTTGGAGGTGTCGCGCAGGTACTGCGTGGTGACGAGCTCCGCGGGGCCGTCGAGCTGGACGGCGAGCCGCTCGAAGCGGTTCGCTGGGTTGACGCCGGTGCCCCGTCCTTTGGGTGCGCGCATACCGTGCTTGTTTGCCGGGTCGGTGCGGCGGGGATTCGCCACGAGGGGCGAGTATAGCAGTCAAATGTCTGGAAACCATCAAGACACTGGACCGACACAGGCGCTCGACGAGGCGATCGCCGCCGTCGAAGTCATGCTCGGTAGTCTCGGCGAGCGGCTCACCGGACGCGACCGGGACCTGCTGCTGCGCCACGCCAGCTCGTTGCACGGCGCTGAACCGTCGGATCAGGGGAGGCTGCTCCGTTTGTTCGACTTGATCGTCGACGGCTTTCTGCAGTGCGCAGCTCGGGGTAAGACCTTCGTGCCGATCGAGGCCTTCGAGCCCGAGCTCGCCGACTCGCTAGCGGCAAACTACCCGGGCGCGGGGCCGGCGTTCTTGCGGCTGGCCAGCTCGTACTGGACCCTTCGGATGCTGGAAGGTCGCGTCAGCCTGCGATACGCCGGGATCGCCTTGCAGCAGCTGCTTGCCTCGGTCGAGGACAAGATCGCCGAGGCCTTCTTCACCGATCCGGCCGAAGACCTCCTGTCGTCGGACCAGCGTGCCGTTCTGCAGCGTCGAATGTGGGTCGAGTCCGGAGCGTCGATCGACGTCGACGAGTTCCTCGTGGCCAATCCTTTGCTGGTCGGGAACCCGCTGGCTGACGGCTAGCAAGCCTGCTCGCAGGCCGGGGAAGCCCGCTCGCAGGCCGGGGCGGATCCGAGACGAATCTCCCTTGCTGCCGAGCGGTCGGTCCACATGAAGTCAAGCGAATTAACTAAATTGGATCAACGAATTGGGGGCAGTCGTGAGTAGGGACGCGCTGGGCGAGATCGAACAGCTCGTGCTGCTGGCGATCTTGCGCCTCGACAATCCGGCGCGACGCGCGACACGTGTCGATCCCTTGGTTGCCCTGCGCGCCGAATAGTGGCCGCCGCAGCCTGCTACGGTGCGTCCATGTGCGGGTAGCGGTAGTCCTTCGGCGGCACGAAGTTTTCCTTTACCGTGCGCTGCGAGATCCAGCGCAGGAGGTTCGGTGCCGAGCCCGCCTTGTCGTTGGTGCCGGAGGCGCGGCCGCCGCCGAAGGGCTGCTGCCCGACCACCGCGCCGGTGGGCTTGTCGTTGATGTAGAAGTTGCCTGCGGCGTGTCGCAGCGCCCGCCCCATGGTTACTATGGCGCCGCGATCCCGGGCGAAGATGGCCCCGGTGAGGGCGTATGGGCTGGTGCGGTCGCAAAGCGCCAGCGTCTCGTCGAGCTGGCTGTCGGGATAGGTGTGGATGGTGAGGATCGGGCCAAAGATCTCCTCGCACATGAGGCGGGCGCCGGGGTCGTCGGCGACGACCACGGTGGGCTCGACGAAGTAGCCGGTGGAGTCGTCGGCATTGCCGCCGGCGATAATCTCGTAGCCATCTTTGGTGCGCGCGTCGTTCAGGTACTCGGCGATGTTGTCGAACGAAGCCTTGTCGATGACGGCGCACATGAAGTTCGAGAAATCCGTCGGATCGCCCATGGTCAGCTCACCGACCATGGCCACCAGCCGGTCGCGGACCTCCGGCCAGATCGACTCCGGCACGTAGGCGCGCGAGGCTGCCGAGCATTTCTGGCCCTGATACTCGAAGGCCCCGCGGACGAGCGCCACCACGAGCGCTTCGACATCGGCCGAGGGGTGGGCGAAGACGAAGTCCTTGCCTCCGGTCTCGCCCACGATGCGAGGGTAGCTGCCGTAGCTGCCTAACCGCTCAGACATGGTTCGCCACATCAGCTGGAAGGTGGACGTCGAGCCCGTGAAGTTAAGGCCCGCCAGGTCGGAGCTGGCGAAGACCGGGTCGCCCACCTGGCTGCCGCGCCCCGGGACGAAGTTGATGACGCCGCCGGGCAGCCCCGCCTCTCGGAGCACCTGCAGGAGGTAGTAGTTCGACAGGACCGCGGCCGAAGCCGGTTTCCACACCACGACGTTGCCCATGATCGCCGGCGAGGAACAGAGATTGCCCCCGATCGAGGTGAAGTTGAAGGGCGAGACCGCAAAGACGAATCCCTCGAGCGCGCGGTACTCGAGGTAGTCCCAGATACCGCGGTCCGAGGCCGGCTGCTCCGCGTATACCTTCCGCATGTAGTGGGCGTTGAAGCGCCAGAAGTCGCACATCTCGGCGGCGGCGTCGACCTCGGCTTGGAAACAGGTCTTGCTCTGCCCGAGCATGGTCGCCGCGTTGACGGTGTCGCGCCACGGGCCCGCCAGCAGGCCGGCGGCCTTCAGGAACACGGCAGCGCGTGCTTCCCAGCCCATTTCCGACCACTCGCGCCAGGCCTCGCGGGCGGCGGTGATCGCGTCGTTGATCTCCGGTGCGCCGACCTGGTGGTACTGGCCGAGACGATGGGCATGGTCGTGCGGGCAGACGATCGGCAGCGTGTCGCCAGTGCGGATCTCCTGGCCGCCGATCACCGCGGGGATGTCGGCCTGCTCGTCGAGCATGGCAGCGAGCCGCGACTTGAGGCGGTCACGCTCGGCGGAGCCGGGGGCGTAGTCGAGAAAGGGCTCGTTAACAGGATGCGGGGGACGAACGACACCATTCACGGCGCTTCTCCTTGGCTCGTCGTGGCGCGGCGGACCCGTGCGTCGAATGGGGCCAGATCGGCAGCTGTCTGGTTGAGCGGGGCTATTCGTCTAGGGTAGCGGATCATCGGACTGCCGTGGCGCTGCGCCTATCGACCGGCTAGGCTGCTGCCATGATGAGATCCCACACCGCCACTGTCGTCGGGATCGCTCTGCTCGCAGTCGCCGGGACTGCCGGTGCAGCTCCGCAGGATGCGCGTACGGCACCCGGCCCGGCGCACACGACCAATCTGGTCGTTGGCGAACCGGCGCCGGACTTCGCGCTCGTGTCGGTCGACGGCGAGAGCTACCGTCTCGCCGCGCATGGTGAGCGGCCCATCCTGCTGCTGTTCTTCCGGGGCGCATGGTGACCGTGGTGTCGAACGCAGCTAGGTGAGCTGCAAGCACACCTCGAGGCGATCCGGGCGTCGGGCGCCGAGCTCTGGGCAATCGCCAACGATGATGCCGACGAGTTGCGGGCCCTGCGCGACAAGGAAGGGCTCGAGTTCCCGATTCTGCTCGACCCCGAGGCCGCGACCATCCGTTCCTACGGGCTGCTCAACGAGCAGGACTCACGCGGTCGATTGATACCGCACCCGGCCGCCATCGTCGTCGATGGCGAGGGCGTCGTTCGTTTCGTCTTCGTCGAGACCAACTATCGGCTGCGGCCGGCCTCGGCCGAGCTGGTCGCGGAGCTCGACAAGCTTCGGGAGCCGTAGCCAGATCCGTCGGTTCCTCGTGCGCAGGAGCACTACTCGCTCGTGTCCTGGGCGAGCCCTACTTCCTCCTCGATGAGGTCCTGGGCTTCGGCCCAGTCGAAGGCTCGTAGCGTATGCGTGCGAACGTTGCCAGACCCGGCCAGCGCCAGCAGCAGCGCAGCAGCCGTTTCGTCGTCTGGCGCCTCCATGATCAGAACCGCGTCGTGGGCGCCCAGCGTCCAATACTGGGCCACGACCTTGACACCGACCTTTTCGGCCGTGTGCCCGAACATGTCGGCGCGGTGCGGCGAGTCCTGGATGTGGCGGATTCCTTGGCTGGTGAACTCGAGTAGCGAGATGAAGGTGGCCATGCTTCGGAGGCTCCTGGTAGTTCTCGTCGGGGGCGTCGGTCGAATCAAGGCGCGAGTATAGCGACTGGCTCCCTAGCGGCGGTGTTATCGACGCTGAGCGGCGGCCCGGATCCTCCGCGCGGGGTACACTCCACCGGGGCAGTGGGAGTGCCGTTGGTGTGATCGACCGGCGGGCCACGAATTCCGGAGAGAAGATGGGTACGCCCTCGACGCCTGACAGTCCGTCTTGGCAAGAGCTGGCCGCGCGCTACCAAAAGCCCGACGTGCGTCGCAGTGTCTGGCAGATTGTCAATTCGGTGGTGCCGTACGCGCTACTCATCTACCTGATGTACCTGAGCCTCGACGTCACGTACTGGCTGACGCTGGCGTTGTCGATTCCGGCCGCGGGCTTCATGGTCCGGATTTTCATCATCTTCCACGACTGCACGCACGGCGCGTTCTTCCGGCAAAAGCGCGCCAACGATTGGGTCGGCTACTTCACTGGCGTTTTGACCTTCACGCCGTACGACCGCTGGCGTCGCGAGCACGCCGTGCACCACGCCACCTCCGGCGATCTGGATCGGCGCAACGCGGGCGGCGAGGTGTGGACCATGACCGTCGACGAGTACCTCGCGGCGCCGTGGCGCGAGCGGCTGGGCTACCGGCTCTACCGCAATCCGCTGGTCATGTTCGGGTTCGGCTGGCTCTTCATCTTCTGGATTTCCCATCGCGTTCCGCTGCGTGGCGTGCGCCAGCGCGAGCGGGCCAACGTCTGGTGGACCAACGTGGGCCTGGCCGCCTGGGTCGGCCTCCTGATTGCCACCATGGGACTGAAGGCCTATGCCCTGGTGCAGCTACCGATCATGGCGGTAGGCGGCGCCACGGGGATCTGGCTCTTCTACGTTCAGCATCAGTTCGAGTCGACCTACTGGGAGCGACACGCGGACTGGGATTACTTCCCGGCGGCGATGCACGGCAGCTCCTTTTACAAGCTCCCCCGCGTGCTGCAGTGGTTCACCGGCAACATCGGATACCACCACATCCACCACCTGAGCCCGCGCATCCCCAACTACTGGCTGCAGCGCTGCCACGATGAGAACCCCGTGCTCGCCGCGGTGCCCGCCATCACGGCGCTGCGCAGCTTGCGCTCGCTCGGCTTCCGCCTCTGGGACGAGGAGCACAAGCGCATGGTCGGCTTCCGCTACGCCGGCCGTTTGCGCCGTGATCGTTCTGCCGCTGCCTGAGGTGAGGCGGCACTACATCGCGCTGGCCCTCGTCGCTGCCGTCGGCGTCTTCTTCCGCTTCTGGGGCATCGACTGGGGCCTACCACGGATCGATCTGAACCCCGACGAGCTCAACGTCCTGCAGATCACCGAAGGGATCAGCTGGGACCTCGATCCGGAGTTCTACAACTACTCAGGGCTCACCTTCCACCTCAACTTCTTGAGCGCGGAAGCCGTCAAGCTGCTCGGCTTCGAGGCCGACGCGGCTACCCGGCTCCTGCTGCACCGCCTCTGGGCCGCGCTTTGGGGCTCGCTGACGCTGCTGCTGGTGTATCCGATCGCGCTCGAGCTGACTCGCAGGCGAGCCACGGCGCTGCTGTCCACCGCGATCTTCGCGATCCTGCCGCTGCACGTGTGGGATTCCCACTTCGCCGTCTCCGACATCAGCCTGGCCTTCTGGCTGTCGCTCGCCCTCTACTGCGGTCTGCGGGCCTACAAGGAGCCGTCGCTGCGGCGCTTCGTGCTCGGTGGCTTCCTGGTGGGTGTGTGTATCGCGGTCAAGTTCAACGGGGCGCTGGCAGGTGCTACCTACATCGCGGTTGCCGGCCTCGTCTGGCGCGAGGGACGGCTGCCGTTCAAGATCACGGCGCGCAACCTCGTCGCTGCCGGGGTTACGTCGCTGCTGGGCTTCGCGCTCGTGTCGCCGTTCTCGGTCATCAACTTCGCCGACACGGTCGCCGCTTATCAGCTCGAGTGGTTCCTGGTGAACGACGGCCACTACGGCTTCGACCTGGCTGCCGACGGCTGGCAGTACTACCGCGGCTGGTACCAGCTGGTGGCGCTGTTCCCGTTCGCATTCGGGATCGTGCTGTGGCCGGCGGTTTTCGCCGGCTTCTGGATCTACGTGCTGCAGGGGGACTGGAGGCAGCGGGCGCTCGGGCTGGCGCACTGGGGGGCTCAGGGGTTCGCCATCGTGTCCTGGACCTTCGTGCCGCTTCGCTACTACCTGCCCATCCTGCCGATGATGGCCATCTTCGGCGGCACCTTCGTGTACTGGCTGTTCCACAGCCGCGTGCCGCGAGCTGTCGCCTGGTCGGTCGCGCTCGCGATCTTCGGCTACACCCTCGCGTTCACAGCCTCGACGACCTACCGGTTCACCGACGACACGCGCTTGCAGGCGGGTCGCTGGGGCGATGAGCATATCGGGCCCGACTCGACGGTCTACAACATCCGGCCGATGTTCGGGTTCGCGTACATGCCGCGCTACGCGCGCGACGACATCAGCCTGCGAGCTCATCCGCTGGAGCTGGTGCGTGGGTTATGGGGACGGTCGCGTCGCGACCGGGACCATGTCTGGCTCTGTGTCAGCAGCGTTACCTACCAGCGCAATTACCGGCAGGGACCGATCGATCCGCAGCCCATCGCCGATTGGGACTACATCCGCGACAACCCCGAGCGCTACGAGCTCGAGGCGCGCTTCGAGAGCCGGTATCTGAACAAGGACCTGTACACCTGGCTCGATCCGATGTACGACGGATATTTCATCAGTCCGACGATCGAGCTCTACCGGGCGGTGCCGAGAGGCTCTCGACGCCGTACCCAGCCATCGGGCGACGTCGGGGAGCAGCCTCGGTAGGACTAGAGGAGAAAAGACTTGCGCGCACGTCCCTGGATGATCCTTGGTTCCCTTGCCTTGGCGCTCAGCGTCGTCGTCGTGGTGGCCACCGAGGCCGCGCAGCGGCGCAACCGCGAGGCCGAGGCCCTGGCCGAGCCGTTCCGTGGCATTACCAGCGATGGATCCCTGCTCGAGGGGCTGTTTCCGATTCGGGCCACCGGTGTCTCCACTGCGCCGGTGCGCGAGGCAGCCGAGCGCTTTCTTGCCACGCTGAGCCCCGAGCAGCTGGAAACCACGACCTTCCCGATCGACAGCGACGAGTGGCGCCGCTGGAACAACGTGCACCGCTATAACCGGCAGGGGATCGGCCGTGCCGAGATGTCCGAGGAGCAGGAGAGTGCGGCCTTCGATCTCTTGCGCGCCGGCCTGAGAGCGAAGGGTCTGGTTCAGGCGCGCGACATCATGCGGCTCAACGAGACGATCCGCGAGATGACCCAGCGCTGGGACGAGTACGGCGAAGGGCTCTACTACTTCACCGTCATGGGGGCGCCTTCGGAAACCGAGCCCTGGGGCTGGCAGCTCGATGGCCACCACCTGATCATCAACTACTTCGTGCTGGGTGATCAGGTCGTAATGACCCCGGCCTTTTGGGGGTCCGAGCCCGTTCATGCCGAGACCGGCAAGTACGCGGCAACCCGTGTCTTCGAAGCCGAAGAGGCCAAGGGGCTGGCGCTGGCGCAGTCGTTGACACACGAGCAGCTTGCGGCTGCGGTTCTGGCTCCCGCGGTGCCGCGCGGGATCTTCACCGCCGCCTTCCGCGACAACTTCGAGATGCGCTACGAGGGGCTCCCCGCCCGGGAGCTCGACGAGCGCCAGACCCGGCTGCTGCGGGAGCTGATCCAGGAGTATGTCGGCAACATGCGCGACGAGCACGCGGCCGTACGCATGCGGCAGGTCGAGGCACACCTGGACGAAACCTGGTTTGCCTGGATGGGGGGGCGTGGGCGACGACGATGTCTTCTACTACCGGGTTCACAGTCCGGTGCTGCTGATCGAGTTCGACCACCAGGGCGGAATCGCGCTGCAAACCGACGGCCCGACGCGAAACCACATCCACACGGTAGTGCGCACGCCCAACGGCAACGACTACGGCAAGGATCTCCTGCGCCAGCACCACGAGCGCTTCGACCACACCGACGGGGAGCACAGGCACTAGCCAGCGGTGACGTAACCCTGCGGGCATGCAAGAGAACCGGGCGATGGCCGGAGTAACGCGACGGCCGCTGGCCCCGTCGGACGGGCTCTGCTGCCGGGGAGTGGCGAACTGACCGGCCAGGAATGGCCAGGGCCGGCCAGCACGGGCAGCGGCCCGGCGCCCGTGTTCCGGCCTCGCGCCTAGCAGGGTGATGAAGAACGCTGGTTTGTCGGGGGACTGGATCGCTCCACGGAGTTCAAGAGCGTGATCTTGTCTGTTGTGCAGCCCGATCGAAGGACATGCTGCCCGTTGGGCGAGTCCAGCAGCTCGCAGCAGGCCCGTGCAACCGCGCCTGGTCATGTCGCCGCCGCCAGATTGCCCATTCTCACGAGGTTGTAGGCAGCAACCGAGAACGTGAACGTCCAGTCCACCTGTCGCTCGCCTCGGTGTCGCGTCTTGCGCAGAGTGCCTACCGTCTTGACCCAGCCGAACACCTGCTCGGTCAGCTTGCGCTTGCGTTGACTGGCCTGGTAGCCGGGATGCCGAGTGGTTCTGGCGTCGATGGCGCTGCGTCGATTCCGGTAGGCGTTTTGCGCTACGTGGGGCGTGATTCCAAGCGCTCGTGTTTGCGCCACGAAGTTCCGAGTGTCGTAGTTCTTGTCTCCGGCTATGGTGGCCCGAGTGCCTCGCACAGCCGCCTTGAGCAGTTCGACGGCGACGTCTCGTTCCGCTGTGCCGGAGGCCTTTGTTGCTCGGGCTTTGCTGGCCAGACCGTGCCGGTTGTCAAGCAGAACATGCCCCATGTAGCACAGCTGTGCTTCGTGCCCTCGTGCCTTGCGGAACAGCCGCGCATCAGGGTCGGTGATTGAATGATGCGTCGCGTTGGATCGCTTCTGTCCACGGAAGTTGCCGGCCGCATTGCTGCCACCCCCGCCTCCGGGGCCAGAGACCTCGCCTTTGGCGACGTAGCTCTTGTGCGAGGCCCACGCCTGGATCAACGTGCCATCCACCGAGAAGTGCTCATCCGACAGCAGATCCCGCTCGCGAGCCTGGGCAAGCACCGCCTCGAAGAAGGCGTCTGCGATCTGCCCCTGCAACAACCGATCACGGTTCTTGCTGAAGGTACTCGGATTCCAGACCGTATCGTCCATCCCCATCCCCACGAACCAGCGGAACAGCAGGTTGTACTCCAGCTGCTCGATCAACATCCTCTCGGATCGGATGCTGTAGAGCACCTGCAGCAGCAGCGCTCGAAGCAACCTCTCCGGTGGAATCGATGGGCGCCCCGTGTGCGAGTACAACTCCCGGAACTGCGGCCCGAGCGTGCGCAACGCTTCGTCCACCATCTCCAGGATCGCCCGCAACGGATGCTCTTTCGGTACCCGTTGCTCCGGCGAGATGTAACTGAAGGCCGCTACCTGCCGCGTGTCGTCGCCTCGCATCAACCCACCCCCTACGACGGTCACTTGAGCACTCGCGCCTACCCTACCAACCTGTCTCAAGAGATTCTCCGCCCTCGGCGGAGTTTTTCATCACCCTGCTAGAATGATGCAGGTCTGGGCACGGACCGCGAGCCGGGGGTCAGGATCTGCAGTTGTTTCGAGGGACGTCTCTTCGCGTGAGTTCGTGCTTACTCGTGCTGGCCGCGGCGGTTCCGCTGGCCGCGGGTGAGACCTCGTTCGCCGCCGCTCGCAGCGCGGCCAGCGCCGGAGATGCCAAGAACGGTGTCGCCGGCGCGATGCTCCTGAGACTGACCGCACCTGCGTATGCGGACGGAATTGCGGCCCCGGCAGGCGCCGGTCGCCCGAACGCGCGGGCGCTCAGCAACGCCCTGGCCGCGGAGTCGGCCCCGATCCCCAACGATCGCGGTGTCAGCGATCTGTTCTGGTTGTGGGGCCAGTTTCTCGACCACGATCTCGATCTGACCGATACCGCGGAGCCGGCCGAGCCCTTCGACATCCGCGTACCGACCGGGGATCCGTGGTTCGACCCGGCGGGCACGGGCGCCGCCGTGATCCCCCTGAATCGGTCGGCCTGGGATCCCAGCACCGGTTGGGCCGCCGGCGTGCCGCGCCAGCAGATCAACCGGATCACGGCGAGAATCGATGCATCCAACGTCTACGGCTCCGATGCCGCCCGGGCAATGGCGTTGCGCACGCTCGACGGCACGGGAAGGCTGCGGACCAGCCGCGGCGACCTACTTCCGTTCAACGACCTGGGCCTGCCCAACGCTGGGGGACCCTCGCCTGCCCTCTACCTGGCGGGCGACGTTCGGGCCAACGAGCACGTGGCGCTCACGGCGATGCACACGCTCTGGGTGCGCGAGCACAACCGTCGGGCCCGCTCCATCGCCAAGGCGGAGCCGGGGCTCGACGGCGATGCAATTTACTGGCGGGCCCGGGCGCGCGTGGTCGCCGAGATCCAGGTGATCGCGTTCCAGGAGTTCCTGCCGCTGCTGATCGGGCGCCTTGCCTTGCCGCGATATGAGGGGTTCGACCCAGGGGTCGACCCGGGCATCTGTCAGGAGTTCTCGGCGGCTGCGTATCGATTCGGTCACAGCATGATCCCGGACCGGCTACTGCGGATCGACGCCCAAGGAGCGCCGATCCCCGAAGGACATCTGCCGCTCGAGAATGCATTCTTCGCGCCCGGGGAGCTGACACCGCGGATCGGGATCGAGCCCTATCTGCGCGGCATGACCGAGCGGCCGGCCCGCAGGATCGACACGCGGGTGGCCGATTCGCTGCGCAACTTCCTCTTCGGGCCGCCCGGAGCCGGCGGCTTCGATCTGGTGGCGCTCAACATCCAGCGGGGCCGCGATCATGGCCTCATGGACCTCAACGGCGTCCGCGCCTCCCTCGGCCTCCGACGTTTCGTTGACGTGAGCGAGATTAGCTTCGATCCGGGCGTGGTGGTCGAGCTGCGCCGCGTCTACGGCGACGTGCACGATATCGACCTGTGGGTCGGCGGCCTGGCCGAGATCCACGCCCCGGGCTCGATGGTGGGTACGACCTTCCATGCCATCCTGGTGGATCAGTTCACTCGGCTGCGCGACGGTGATCCGAACTTCTACCGGGCTCTCTATTCGGGCGGCGAGCTGCGGGAGCTGGAGCGCACGACCCTCGCCAAGATCATCCGCCGCAACACGGAGATTGGCCGCGAGCTGCCGCGCAAAGCGCTCCTCGTCGCGGCCGACTAGCAGGCTGCTGAAAAACGGCTTGGGCGCGCCATTTTGGGCTGGATCGTCTCGATCACGGTGAGTTAGCGGGGCGCCGAGTGCGGGTACGAGGCCGGCGCTGCTGGCAGCGCCGGCATTTCTTGGGGATTGGTGCCCTCATCGTCACGTCGCCCCCTGGAGGTTGCGCATTCTGACCAGGTTGAAGGCCGCGGCGGTGAAGATGAACATCCAATCGACACGTTGCGTGCCTCGGTGTCTGGTCTTGCGCATCAGCCCGACCGTCTTGGCCCATCCGAACATCTGCTCGACGAGCTTGCGTTTCCTTTGACTGACCTGGTAGCCGGGGTGGCGGGTTGTGCGCCGGTCGATGGCGCTGCGCCGATTGGTGTCGTTCTGTGCGACGTGCGGGGTGATGTTGCGATCTCGAAGCTTTCGGATGCAGTCTCGCGTGTCGTAGCCCTTGTCGGCCGCCAAGGTTACCCGGCCCCTTCCGGGAATCTCGCCCGCCATCTGCACGGCGGCCTCTCGTTCTGCTGTTCCCGAAGCGATCGTTACGCAGGCGTTGGTTGCTAACCCGTGGCGGTTGTCGATCATCAGGTGACCCATGTAGCAGAGCCTCGACTCGGCTCCCTTACTCTTCTTGTATAGGCGTGCCTCCGGGTCGGTCCTGGAGGCGTGAGTATCGTTCGTGCGCCGTTGCCGGCGAAAATCGACGCTCGGGTTGCTGCCGCCCTCATCGGAGTCGCTCTGATCCTTCGGCTTGAAGCTCTTGTGCGAGGCCCACGCCTCGATCAGCGTGCCGTCCACCGTGAAGTGTTCATCCGACAGCAGGCTGCGGCGCCGCGCCTCCGCCAGCACTTCCTGGAAGAACACCTTGGCGACCTCGCCTCCCAACACTCGATCTCGGTTCTTCGTGAACACCGTCGCATCCCACACCAGATCGTCCATGTTCAGGCCCACAAACCACCGGAACAGCAGGTTGTAGTCGAGCTGCTCCATCAGCATGCGCTCGGAGCGAATCGTGTACAGCACCTGCAGCAGCAGCGCCCGCAGCAGCTTCTCCGGCGGGATAGACGGACGGACCGTGTGCGAGTACAGCTTCTCGAACAGCGGCGACATCCGCCCCAGCACATCGTTGACGATCTTCAGCAGCGGCCGCAGCGGATGCTCCTTCGGTACTCGCTGCTCTGGAGATACGTAACTAAAAACCGCCACCTGTCCCGCGTCCTCACCACGCATCTGCTCACCTCGTTGATGCTTCGGTTCTTGCCGCGGGCTGCGTGGTTCAAAATCTACTCGAAAAAGAGGAGTTTTTCAGCAGCCTGCTAGAAGGCGTCGGCCCGACGGTAAGCCTCGATGACCGCCGCTTCGCCCTCGGCGCCGGCGATCGAGTTGCCGTGCTCCATGCCGACGATGCCGTCGAAGCCCTTGGAGTGGATGTGCCGGAACACGTTGAGGTAGTTGATCTCGCCGGTTCCGGGCTCCTTGCGGCCCGGGTTGTCGCCGACCTGGAAGTAGGCGATCTCGTCCCAGGCGGCGTCGATATTGGGAATCAGGTTCCCCTCGGTGATCTGCTGGTGGTACAGGTCGTCGAGAATCTTGCACGCCGGGCTGTCGACCGCTTTGCAGATCAGGTGGGCCTGCGGCACGCGCTTCAGCAACAGCCCGGGATGATCCCGCGGGTTTAGCGGCTCCAGGACCATCACGAGACCATGCGGCTCGAGGATGGCGGCGGCCTGCTTGAGCGACTCGACCAAGTTCGCACTCTGGTACTCGTCGTGCAGCCGCAGATCGACATGGCCCGGCACGACCGTCATCCACGTGGCGTTGACCCGCTTGGCGACCTCCACCGAGGTGCGGATCTCGTCGAGGAACTCGGCCCGCTTGTCGGCATCGCCGCTCGCCAGGTTAGGCTCCCGCCAGTAGATGGTGTGGGCGACGAACACCCCCATCCGCATGCCGAGCCGCTCCATTTCGCGCGCCACGCGCTCCTGTTCCCGCACCGAGCGCTGGCGCATGCCGTTGTCCTCGAGCGCCGTGAACCCCTGTTCGGACATGAAGCGAAGCTGGTCGATCGGATCATCGCCAGCGCTCTGCCGGAACATCCCGAGGTGGGGCGCGTAGGCGAGCTGGAAGGGATCGGCCGCCGGAGCGGCTGACGATGCTCCCCGCGGCGCGGCACCTAGCAACGCGCCGCCGGCGCCCACGGCCCCCATCCGGATCAGGTCGCGTCTACGCATCGTTCTACGCCCAGCCGTCGCGATCGAGGCGGGTAACGCCCGGCACCGCCACCGAGGGCGTCGGCAGCGGGCCGAAGGCGTGCTCGGGCGGCGATAGATCGAGATCGCCGGCGAGCAGCTCGTCCCAGATGATTTCCTTGCCGGTGTACGCGGCCTCCCGGCCCATGATCGCGGTCAGGGTGGTCTCCGCCACCCGACGACCCTCGTTGAGGGGCTGGCTGGTGCGAATACTGGCGATCAGGTCGGTGTGCTCCTGGACATAGGGGTTGGGCTCCTCGGCGTCGAGACGCCAGGTCTCCGGTCCACGAATCCAGCTGTGGCCGTCGGAGGTCCCCGCGGTACCGATCAGGTGCTCACCGACGCGGGTCGCAGTGCCGTCGATCTGGCGGCAGTAGCTCTGGAGCTTGGCGCCACTCGGATATTCGTACTCGATAGCGAAGTGGTCGAAGATGTGACCGTATCGGGCGTCCGTGCGCACCTGGCGTCCACCCATGCCCACCGCCGTGACGGGATGCGCATCCAGCGCCCAGTTGGCCACGTCCAGGTTGTGGATGTGCTGCTCGACGATATGGTCGCCCGACAGCCACGTGAAGTAGAGCCAGTTACGGATCTGCCACTCCATGTCGGTGTAGCGGGGCTTGCGCTCGGCGTCCCACAGACCGCCTTGGTTCCAGTAGACCTGCAGGCTCACGAGCTCGCCGATCGCGCCGTCGTGGATTCGCTCCATCGCTTCCAGGTAGCCGAGTTGATGACGCCGCTGGGTGCCGGCGACGATAGCCCGCCCGCGTTCGGCGGCACGGTCGGCCGAGGCCATGACCGAGCGCACGCCGGGCGGATCCACGGCCACGGGCTTCTCCATGAAGACGTGCTTGCCGGCGTCGATCGAGGCGGCGAGGTGCTGTGGGCGGAATCCTGGGGGGGTTGCCAGGATCACCATGTCGATGTCCGTGTCCAGCACCCGCTGAAAAGCGTCGAAGCCCGCGAAGCTGGTCTCCTCGCTGAAATCGCAACCGCCACGGATCTTGTCGAGCAGGCGCGCACGACAGGCACCGAGCCGGTCGCCGAACAGATCGCCCAGCGCGGCGATGCGAACGCCCTGGGATGACTCGTAGCAGTTGATCGCCGCCCCCGTGCCCCGGCCGCCGCAGCCGATCAGACCGACCCGGATCGGATCCTGGGCGGGTCGGCGGCCCGCGTGCGCCAGGTGTGGGGCAGCGGCGATGCCGAGCGATGCGGCTGCTGTGCTCGTCAGCATCTGGCGGCGGGTCATGCGGCACGGTGCCTCGTTCGGGGTCTTGCTACTCATCGGCCTACTCCTCGTTCGTGACCAGGCGGAAGCCGACGAACGGCGCGTCGGACAGCCACCACTGGCTCTTCGGCATCTGCGGATCGCGTGCGTTCCACGCAGGTGTCTGGGTCTGGCGGGCCTCGCAGCTCACCTCGGGGTTCTTGTCCTGAAACGAGCCGCCCAGCGCCCTGGGTTGGCCGTCGAGCCCGACCGCCCATTCGGCCACGTTGCCGAGCATGTCGTAGATCCCGAGGGGGTTCGGGGCCCTGGTCGCGACGCGCTGCGGGCCCTCGAAGAAGGTGTCCCAGGTCCAGGCCACGACGTCGATCGTTTGCTTCTCACCCGAGCGGCAGGCTAACAACCACTCGGCCTCGGTCGGCAGCCGGAAGCCTCGGCCCGCATGGCCCGAGAGCCAAGCGGCGAACTGGGCGGCGGCCTGGTAGGTCATACCCAGCGCTGCGTATCCGTCGTGCCCGTAGCCACGATCGGCGGCGCCGTAGGGCTTCGTGGGGCGGGAGACGGCGTCCACTGCACCCGAGACCTCCTCGTGGGTCCGGTCGAGGCCGAATGCGTACACGTCGTACGCATCCCACGGAACCTCGGTGGCGCTCATCCAGAACGGATCGACCGCCACCACCGTGGTGCCTTCCGATCCGGCTAGCCGCACGTCGCCGCCGGGTATCGGCACCATGGTGAGGGCGAGATCGGCACCGGGCATGGTCTGCGCGAACGGTTGGCGTGTCTGGACGGGGTCGGCTGCAGCGGCTCCGAACAGCGCGGTGGCGGTCGCCGCGCCGATTGCCATGATCGTCCGCCGATCCACCGCGTACCTCCTGGCTCCCCGTCTGGATCCTACTTCGTGGGCCTGATTGCGCCGACGGTATCCGTTCTGGGGCGCCAACGACAACAGGCGGGGTCGCGCCCTTCGTGGAATGAGCCTGTGATCGCCCCGCTGTAGGTGCAGCTGACCTTCCGATCAGCCCCGACCCTTTGACACGGAGGCGGCCTCTGCGCTACACCGTGGATGACCGGGGGGGTGGTTTGCCTGCCCGGATCCGGGAGATTCTGGACCCAGGAGGAAACGATGTCGCTGTCCCATCGTGCCCTGATGCGCGGCCACGGTATCGGTGCCGCCCCGTCGAGCGCGTTCATCGGAGCGCGCGGCCGCGAGCATGTGGCCGCTACCTATTCGCCCGAGGCTGGCGAGCCGCTGGTGGTACCCGCGGTCGCGGCCGATGAAATCCGAATCAGCAGCAACGAGAATCCGCTCGGTCCGGGTGCGAAGGCACTGGAAGCCCTGCGTGGTGCTTTCGAGTTCGGCAACCGCTATCCGACGAACACCTCCCCGTCGATGGCCGACCTGCGTGCCATTCTGGCCGAGGGCACGGGGGTGCAGCCCGCCAACGTAGTGCTGGGTGCCGGGTCGGGCGAGTTGCTCAAGAACGGCGTGCACGCCTTCACTTCGCGCTCGCGCCATCTGGTCACCGCCTCGCCGACCTACGGCCAGCCCGCCGACGTAGCCCGCTACCTGGGCGCCGAGGTCAAGCGCGTGGCGGTCGACTCGAACGGGAAACTGGAGCTGGGGGCGATGGCGGACGCCGCACAGGGTGCCGGGCTGGTCTTCGTCTGCAATCCGAACAATCCGACCAGCACGGTCCACTCCGGCGACGCGATCACCGAGTTCGTCGAGCAGGTGCATCGTCGCTCGCCCGAGACCGTGATTCACCTCGACGAGGCCTACCACGAGTACGTTTCCGACCCGACCTACTACAGCGCGGTGGGGCTGGCGATGCAGACCCCCAACGTATTCGTGACCCGCACCTTTTCGAAGGCCTTCGGCATGGCGGGCATGCGTGTGGGCTACGGAATCGGGCATCGCGACACGATAGCGAAGCTCGGCCGCTACGCGCTCACCTTCAACACCAACTCGCTGGGTCAGATCGCGGCGCATGCCGCGGTTCAGGACGCCGGGTTCGTCGAGCAAGAGCGAGCACGTAATTCGGCCGCGAAGCAGGTGACGGTCGACTTCTTCAACGCCTCCGGCTACGAGTCGTTCGATTCGCAGACCAACTTCATCTTCGTCAATCTGGGGAGGCCCGCGGCACAGTTCCGCGAGGCCTGCAGTCAGCACTCAGTTCGCGTCGGTCGTGACTTCCCCCCCTACGAGAAGACCCACTGCCGCATCTCGATCGGCACGATGGACGAAATGCAGCGCGCCGTCGAGGTCTTCGGCCAGGCTTTGGAGGGCTGAGCGATGGTGATGAGCAGACAACGGCAGGCCCCGCTATCGCGCCGCTCCTTCGTCCAGGCTCTGGGGATCGGAGGTGCGAGCGCCGCGATGCTGTCGCGCGGCGCGTCCGACCTTCTGGCAATGGTGGCGCCCCAGGCCGCCGCCCCGGCGGTCCCGGTCCTGCTTCACAACAACGAGAATCCCATGGGTCCGAGCCCGGCCGCCCTCGAGGCGATGCATCGGGTGCTTGGCGATGGCCCCCCGGCAGGTCGCTACCCGTTCGATCATGCGCGTGGGCTCCCTGGGGTCGTTGCCGAGATGGTCGGCGTGCCGGGCGACCGGGTCATGGTCGGCAACGGCTCGACGCAGCTTCTGCGTACCGCGACGCAGGTGTTCACCTCGCCGGACAAGCCCCTGGTGGCCGGATCGCTGACCTACGAGGAGTGTGGCGGCTACGCCAACGTCGTGGGCCATCCGGTGCGCCCGGTGCCACTGGCGCCCGACTTGGCGCTCGATCTCGAGGGCATGATCGAGGCGTCGCGGGGCGCGGGCATGGTTTTCCTGAACAACCCCAACAACCCCACCGGGATCGTGCATTCCGACAGCCAGGTGGCCGACTTCAGCGAGCGCACCCTGGCGGCTGATCCCGACGTGGTCGTCTGTGTCGACGAGGCGTACCACGATTACGTGACCGACTCCTCGTACAAGACAGCGATTCCGATCGCTGCCGAGAACGAGCGGGTCGTCGTAGCGCGAACCTTCTCAAAGGCTCACGGCATGGCTGGGATGCGCATCGGCTACGTCGTCGGCCACCCGACGGCGCTCGGCCGCATGCGCCGCTGGCACTACGGACTGAGCCTCAACGTGCTGGCGCTCGCCGCGGCGGCCTCGTCGATTCGTGACACGACGACGATCCGACGTGAGCGGAATCGCAACACCGAGGCGCGCGACTACACGATCGGTTGGTTCCGGCAGCACGGAATGCGGGCCACCGACTCGCAGACGAACTTCATCTTCGCGCAGACCGGCACGGCGGCCAGCGCCTTCCGCAGCGGTTGCCTCGAGCGCGGCTTCAAGGTAGGGCGTGATTTCCCGCCGTTCGAGAACAGCCACGCGCGCATCTCCATCGGCACGCTGGAGCAAATGCAGGCGGCCACGGCGGCCTTCGCCGAGGTGCTCGACGTCCGGGCTGTCGCGTAGGGTCGGAACATGGGGCGTGAGCGAGCTGCAATCGGCGTCGTGGCCGGGATCGCCTTCCTGATCCTCGTCGGGCTGGCCTGGGCATCGGTGGCCGTGGCCCGGCAGAGCCGAACCTTGAACGACGGCGTGTACACGTCGGTGCAGGCCCAGCGCGGTGCCAAGCTCTGGGAGCGTGTCTGCGCCGACTGTCATCAATCCGACGAGTTCGTGCGCTACCTGCACGGCTATGTCGGGCGTCCCGTGAGCGTTCTGTACGAGGCTATCCGCACCCAGATGCCGGAGAACAACCCGGGTGCCCTGAGCCGCAAGCAGTACGCCGACGTGCTCACCTATGTCTTCGAGATGAACGGTCTGCCAACCGGCGAGGACGAGATGGCCGCCGACCCCAAGACGCTCGAGAGCATCGTGATCGACGTGCCGCCAGCAGGCCCCTGACCCGGCGACAACCCGGTCAGAGCGTCACCATGGCCCTGCTAGCATCGCGCCCCGCGAGCAACGAGCGATGAACGAACCCTGCTCGGACAACGGAGTTACCCCATGCACCCTGCTGGCCGTCGACCCCGCGTTTCTCTGCTCATGGCTTTGGTGCTGCTGATGACATTGCAAGCAGGGCCCGTCGATCCGGCCGAGGTCGGTCAGGAGCAGGAGGCGAGCGCTTTCGCGCGAGGCTACGATCGGCCGGCGCGAACCCCAGGTGCTAGCCGCTCGCCGACGCTGGCGACCCACGCCATGGTCGCGGCGAGCCAGCCGCTTGCCGCTCAGGTCGGTCTTCAGATCCTGCGCGAGGGCGGCAATGCGATCGACGCGGCGGTTGCCATCAACGCCATGCTCGGGCTTGTCGAGCCCCACATGAACGGAATCGGCGGGGACCTGTTCGCCATCGTCTGGGACGCCGAATCGGAGCGCGTTTACGCCCTCAACGCCACCGGCCGCTCGCCGTACGCCCTGTCGAGCGCGACGTTCCACGAGCGCGGTCTGGACCAGGTACCCGACAGCGGCCCGCTGAGCTGGACGGTCCCGGGCGCGGCCGACGGATGGAGCGAGCTTCTCGAGCGTTTCGGCACCCGGTCGCTGGACGAGGTCCTGGCGCCCGCGGTGGCCTACGCGCGCGACGGCTTCCCGGTCACGGAGATCATCGCCGGGCAGTGGCAGGCGGCCGCGGAGGCGCTGGAGCAGTGGCCCGACTCCGCCCGAACCTACCTTCCCGGCGGCCGCGCGCCCCGCGCCGGCGAGCTGTTCACCAACCCCGATCTGGCACGTGCCTACGAGGCGATCGCTGCTGACGGGCCGGATGCCTTCTATCGCGGCGTGATCGCCGAGCGCATCGTCGAGTTCAGCGAGGCCAACGGTGGCTACTTCTCGCGGCGGGACTTCGCCGACCACACCTCGACCTGGGTCGATCCGGTGTCGACCTCCTACCGCGGCTACGACGTCTGGCAGCTGCCGCCCAACAGCCACGGCATCACCGCGCTGATGATGCTCAACATGCTCGAGGGCTTCGACCTGGCGGCTTCGGGCCACAACAGCGCCGAGTCGCTGCACGCGATGATCGAGGCCAAGAAGGTGGCCTTTGCCGATCGCACCTACTACGTCGCGGACCCGGAGTTCAACCCGCTGCCTGTTGCCGAGCTGATCTCGAAGCCCTACGGTGAGCTGCGCCGGGCACTGATCGATCCGGCGCGTGCCGCCACCGGCGCCGCGCCCGGTGACCCGCTCGAGCACGGCGACACCGTCTACTTGACGGTGGTCGATGAGCAGGGCAACGCCGTGTCGCTGATCCAGAGCATCTTCAGCGCCTTCGGCTCCAAGGTGGTGCCGGGCAACCTAGGCTTCGCGTTACAGAACCGGGCCACCGGCTTCTCGCTCGAGTCCGGCCATCTCAACGTGCTCGAGCCGCACAAGCGATCGCTGCACACCAACATGCCCGGCATGGTGACCCTCGACGGCCGGCCCTGGCTGAGCTACGGAGTGATGGGTGGCAACATGCAGCCGCAGGGACACGCCCAGGTGCTGGCCAACCTCATCGACTTCGGGATGAACGTCCAGGAGGCGGGCGACGCCGCACGCTTCCGCCATTTCGGCGGGCCCGACGGTGGCAGCGTGCTGGTCGAGAGTGGCGTGCTGGAGGAGGTGCTCGAGGCCCTGCGGGCGCTCGGCCACGACGTGAGCCGGGGCGATGGCGGCTCCATGGGCGGCTACCAGGCTATCCTCATCGACCCGAAAACGGGGGTGCTGCACGGTGGCAGCGACCCCCGAAAGGATGGCCTGGCGATCGGGTACTAGTGGCTGCCGGCGTCGGCTAGCCGCTCTCGCGCACCTCGACGTTGCCCGAGGCCGTGCTCAGCCGGATCTCCGGACCACCCGAGCCGCGTACGACCGTCTTGCGCTCGTAGGTCTGTCCGTGTCGCTCGTAGGTCTCCTCGGAGGTGAAGTCGAAGGGGCTGCGGATGCGACCGCGGTCCTCACCCTTGCTCATGACCAGCGTGAAGTCGGATCCGAAGCCAGCCGCCAGCTCGACGTTGCCGGACGCTGAGGAAAGCTCCAGGTCGTGCGCCGGCATGGCGTCCAGCTGCACCGTGACGTCGCCGGAGGCCGAGGAGAAGCGACTGGCGCCGCTCAGCTCGCTGTTGTAGACGCGGACGTCGCCGCTGGCCGAGCTGGCCTCCAAGATGCCCGTGCTGTTGCGCACCGTGACATCGCCTGAGGCGGTCGAGAACTCGAATCCACGGCCGCCGGTCACGGCGTCGAGCTCGATGTCGCCGCTGGCGGTGCTCATCCCGACGCCATCGCCCACCGTGACATTCGACAGCTCGAAATCGCCGCTGGCGGTCGAGATGTCGGATCCGGTCAGAATAGCGCCGCCGCGGAGCACGAAATCGCCGCTGGCGGTGTCGATCTCGAAGTGAGCGCTCAGCATCTCGGCCTCCACGCCGCCGGATGCCGTGTCCATGGCGATCGTCGGGCGAGCCGCAGCCGGAACCGCCAGGATCCAGCGGACGCTCCCACGACTGTTGCCGCGTCCCCACTCCTCGTGGATGTTCAGCGTCGAGCCGCGCTGCTCGACCTCGCCGCGAAAGGCGCCGTCGGGACGCACGTTCTTCTCGAGCCGGAGCTCGAACTCATTGCCATCTGCGACACGGATCTCCAGATCGCCCGAGGTGCCGTCGAGGTCGATCCGGTCGATGCCGGAGAAGCTCCAGCTCTGCTCGTTCTGTGCCGCGACCGGCGATACAACGACCGCGCCCATCAGCGCGGCGAGCGAGATGCGTTGCCAAGCCTTCATGCTGGGGGACTCCTGAGGTTGGGGAGCACACGGGGAGCGCGGTCCTGCACGTCATTGGGTGAGACGCGAGCGCTCCGGGGATGGTTTGAAAGCGGCAACCAGACCGTCAGGGTCCCACCATGCCCTGCCAGGTTCCCGGGAGCTACTCTTCAAGCCGACCATACCGCCTCAGCACTTCGCGCAGTCGGTCGTGTGGGATCCCATACACGGTGTTGCCGTCGCGGCCGACGACGGTGCGACCGGCGACCAGTGCGTTGGTGATTGCCTCCTCGACGGCGTGGGCGGTAGCGCGAAACAGGGGGCTGATCCACTCGTTCGGCAGGCCGCTGAGCTGCGCGATCCGTTCGGCCGAGGCGGCTCCAGCGTTGGCGGAAGAGAAGGCGATGAAGATGTCGCCGGAGCCGTTGGTGCCCATGCCGCCCATGCGTGCGATACCAAGCGGTACGCGCCGGGCGATGCGTTTGAGCTGGTGCGGCAGCAGCGGTGCGTCGGTCGCGATCACGACGATGATCGAGCCCAGCCGTGCGCCGGTCGGCTCAGCGGCGACGGCGCTCGAGAAGCCTCGGTGTGGCAAGAGGTCGTCGATCTGGCGACCAACTGGCACTCCCGCGATCATCAGATCGGCACGGCCGCCATAGTTGGCCTGCACGAGGGCGCCCAGAACGTATTGCTGCTCGGCGATCTCGACCTGCCGCGACGCCGTACCGATCCCGCACTTGAAACCATGACAGATCATGCCGGTGCCGCCGCCGACGGCCCCTTCCTGGACCGGCCCAGAGGTCGCATTTCGCAGCGCCTGGAAAACGTGCTCGGGCCGTACGTGAAAGCCGTTGATGTCGTTGAGGAAGCCATCGTATGTTTCGGCGACCACCGGCAGGGCCCAGGGCTGCTGGCCGTGTCCCTGTCGCACCATCCAGTCGATAACCGCGTCGCGTACGACGCCGACGCTGTGGGTGTTGGTGATCAGTACCGGCCCCTCGAGAAAGCCCGACTCCTCGACCCAAGTCGTGCCGGTCATCTCGCCGTTGCCGTTGAGCGAGTACCAGCCGGCGAACACGGGTTCGCTGGACCCCGCCCGGGGCAGGATGGCGGTGACCCCGGTGCGCACCGGGCCCTCGCCGACCGACAGGGCACCCTCGCCCTCGATCAGGGTCACCTGGCCGACTGCGACGCCGCCGACGTCGGTGATGGCGTTGTGGGGCCCGGGCTCGCCGGGGAAGGGGATGCCCAGATCTCGTGCTCGGGGCTGGTTCTGGCTCGTAGCGGGCCCGGCAGCGCAGATCGGCAGCAGACAGGCCCATGCCAGAAGCCTGGCGATGCGGCGGCGTGCTCGATTTCTCCTCATGTCGATCCTCCTCGAAGCTGCTCACGAATCGTGTCGAAGTCGTTGTCGATGCCCGCGGGCGGGCTGCCCGCGAGGCTCACCCCGATGGTCACCGCCAGCCCCACGGCGAAGCCCGGCACCATCTCGTACAGCTCGTAGGTATAGGGCTTCAGGAGCAGCACCCAGAGTACGGCGGTGAGGAAGCCGGCGATCATGCCGGCGATGGCGCCGACTCGGGTCGTGCGGCGCCAGAACAGCGAGCACAGGACAACCGGCGCGAAGGCACAGGCCAACCCCGACCAGGCGAACAGGACGAACCAGAACACGACGCGCACCTCGGCCAGGGCGAACACGAGGCCGGCGATCCCGACCACGACGGTGGTTGTGCGGCCCAGCCGCGCCAGCGCGCGCTCGGTGCTCTCGGGTCGCAGGACTCGCTGCACGATATCCCGCACCAGCGTCGCGGACGCCATGATCAGCAGCGAGTCGGCGGTCGACATGATCGCGGCGAGCACGATGATGAAGTAGACGGCGGCGAACGCCGCTGGAAGGATCCCCGAGGTCATCACCGGAAGGATGGTCTCGGGGTCGTCGAGCCCGGGGAACAGGGCGCGGCCGGCCATGCCGCCGAAAACCGCGCCGACATCGAACACGATGATGCAGATCACGGCGATCAGGCTGCCGTCGACGATCTCCCGCTGTCCGCGCGCCGCGACGAAGCGGATGAGCAGCTGCGGCGCTCCCAGGAAGGCGAGGCCGATGCCGACGAAGCCGACGGCCGAAACCACGCCCGTCGGGCTCAAGCCGTAGCTTCCCATCGGACGCAGCAGAGCGGGATCGGTAGCTTGAAGCGCCGCCATGGTGGCACCCCATCCCCCGGCCGCGGTCATGCCGACGACCGGCAGCGCCAGCAGGCCGAGGAACATCAGCACGCCCTGGAGCATGTCGCTGTAGGCCACTGCTTTGAAGCCACCGACCGTCGTGTAATAGAGGATCACGGCGGTGCCGACCAGTGCTCCCGTGGTGTAGCTGGTGCCCAGAAACGAAGCGAAGGCCTTGCCCGACGCGGTCACCTGGGCGGCGGTGTAGGCGGTAACCATGCTGCCGACGATCACCAGGCTGAGCCAGCGGAAAACATGGGTCGAGTCGCGAAAGCGCGACTCCAGGTAGTCCGGCACGGTGATCGACTCGTAGTGATCGGTCCATGCCTTGAAGGGTCGGGCTACGAAGGCCCAGGCCATGGCGACTCCGAGCACTTCCCCGAAAACGATCCACAGCGCGTGGATCCCGATGCTGTAGCCCATGCCGGTGAGGCCCAGTAGCAACCAGGCGCTCTCGCCGGTGGCGTTGGAGCTGAAGGCGACGACCCATGCCGGAAGTTTCTTGTCGGCGACGTAGTAGCCCGCGACGCTATGGCTGCCGCGGCCGGCCCACCAGCCGAGCGCCAACAACACCGCCAGGTAGAGGCCGACGACCGACAGGAAGACGACCGACCCCAACTCAGCGCTCCGGCGGGCGCAGGCGGCGCGCCCCGGAGCGGTGGGCCCGCGCGTAGGCGACGAGCACCAGTGCCAGGCCGGTCCCGACGGCGAGCAAGAGCAGAAGCCAGGCCGTCCAGGGAAGGCCGGCGATCACCGGCTCACCACCGCGAGATCACCACGCGCTTGTCGGTGTAGAAGTCGATAGCGTCCTGTCCTTGGGCTTTCAGATCGCCGTAGAACGAGCCGCGCGAGCCGCCGAAGGGGAAGAAGGCCATCGGCGCTGCCACCCCGATGTTGACGCCGATCATGCTGATGCCGGCCCCGTAGCGGAACTGGCGCGCGGCGCGGCCGGAGCGAGTGAAGATCGACGTGGCATTGCCATACCGGTTCGCGTGGATCAGCTCCAGCGCACCCTCGAGCGACTCACACGAGGTCATCGAAGCGACCGGACCGAAGATCTCCTCGCTGCCGAGGCGCATCTCCGGTGAGACGCGGTCGAAGACGGTCGGGCCGAGCCAGTTGCCGTTCGGGTAGCCCTCGACCGTCACCTCGCGGCCGTCGAGTAGCAGCTCGGCGCCCTCGTTGCTGCCGGCCGCCACGAACCTCGCCACACGCTCGCGGTGCGGCCCCGATACCAGCGGCCCCATGTCGGTGCCCTCCTCGAGGCCATAGCCGACCCGGAGCCGGGCGGCGCCCTCGACCAGCCGCTCCCGGACAGACTCGTAGGCACTCTCGACGCCGATCACCATGCTTCCGGCCAGGCAGCGCTGGCCCGCACCGCCGAACAGGGAGCCGAGCAGAGCCTCGGTCACCAGATCCAGGTCCGCGTCGGGCAACACGACCATGTGGTTCTTGGCGCCGCCGAGCGCCTGCACGCGTTTGCCGGTGGCTGCGGCCCGCTCGTATACACGGCGCGCCACGGCGCTGGAGCCGACCAAGGAGATCCCGGCGATCCCCGGATGCTCCACGAGCGCGGCGGAGGTCGTGTGGTCGCCGTGCACCACGTTGAGCACACCTGGAGGCAGGCCCGCCTCGAGCGCCAGCTCGACCACCCGCTGGTGGGTCACCGGATCCTGCTCGCTGGGCTTGAGCACGAAGGTGTTGCCGGTAGCCACGGCGTAGGGCCAAAACCACATCGGCACCATGACCGGGAAGTTGTAGGGGGTGATTGCCGCGAACACACCGAGCGGTTGGCGGACGGTCTCGCAGTCGATCCCGCGGGCGACGTCCTCGAGCGTCCGGCCCATCATCAGCGCGGGGATGCCGCAGGCGTGCTCGACGTTCTCGATGCCGCGGCGCACCTCGCCGCGTGCGTCGGCCAGCGTCTTGCCATGCTCACGCGTCAAGCTCCGAGCCAGCGCCTCCAGCCGCTCCTCGAGAAGTGCCTTGAGCCTGAAGAGCACGCGAGCTCGCTCGATCGCCGGTGTGGCGCGCCAGCCCGGGAAGGCGCGCGTCGCTGACTCGACGGCGGCCTCGATTTCGCCCGTGGTCGCGATCGGCACACGAGCCAGAAGCTCGCCGGTTCCGGGATCGTGAACCGGAAGCTCGTCGGTAGCGGCGCTCTCGTGCCAGGCGCCTTCAACGAACATGCGGAGCCGTGGCGGGGCCTCACCTCGGTTCGCGTCAGGTGTCGACATGGCCCAGGAGTGTTGCACGACGCCCGGTTCCGGGCCATGCTCGCCACCAAGAAACCGATAGGAGATAGATTGACCGAACAAGACGGATCCAGCGACGACGACATCCACACTGCAGAACCGCTGATAGGACACGCGGTCGCCGAGCCCGATCCGGAGGATCTGGTCGAGCCCGAGGGCGCCCTACCCGACGTCCGACTCGAAGATCTTCCCGACTCCTTCCGCGAAGCCGCGGCGCGGGCCGGCTGGACCACTCTGATGCCGGTCCAGGCCAAGACCATTCCCTACATGCTGGCGGAGCGCGATCTGATGGTTCAGTCGCGCACCGGGAGCGGCAAGACCGGCGCTTTCATGCTGCCGATGCTCGAGACCATCGATCGAAGCGTGGCGGCGTGCCAGGTATTGATTCTCGTCCCCACGCGCGAGCTGGCCAGCCAGGTGGCCGGTCAGTCCGAGCTGTTAGCCGGAGCGGACGGACCGAGCACGATCGCCGTGTATGGCGGGGTTGGCTACGGCCCGCAGCTCGAGGCCTTCCAGAAGGGCTGCGAGATCGTCGTCGGCACCCCGGGCCGCGTTCTCGATCACCTGCTCAAGGGCACACTGTCGCTGTCCAGGCTCAAGTTCCTGGTGCTCGACGAGGCCGACCGCATGCTCTCGATGGGCTTTTACCCCGACATGCAGCGGCTCAAGCAGTTCTTGCCGAGCCACCGCGTGCAGGGAGCCATGTTCTCGGCGACCTTCCCGCAGGTGGTCAAGAGCCTGGCCCTCGAGTTCCTGCTGGAGCCGGGCTTTCTGAGCCTGAGCCGGGACAAGGTGCACGTCGCGGAGACGGTCCACGCCTTCTATGCGGTACCGGCCATGGACAAGGATCGCTGCCTGGTTCGCATCATCGAGATCGAGAATCCCTCCTCGGCGATCATCTTCTGCAATCGCAAGACGGACGTCGAGTACGTCTCGGTGGTGCTCCAGCGATTCGGCTACGACGCTGCCCCGCTGAGCTCCGACCTGTCTCAGGCCGAGCGCGAGAAGGTCCTCGACCGCGTGCGTCGCGGCAAGCTGCGCTTTCTGGTGGCCACCGACGTCGCGGCGCGCGGCATCGACATTCTCGACCTGTCGCACGTGATTCAGTATGGCCCGCCGAACGAACAGGAGGCCTATATCCATCGCACCGGCCGCACCGGGCGAGCCGGTGCTACCGGCGAGGCGCTGACGCTGCTCTCGGGGCTCGAGCGTGTGCACCTGCTGCTCATCGGCAAGCGCTACGGCATCGAGCTGGAGGAGCGCGACCCGCCGACCGATGAACAAGTCCAGGCGGTCGTCGCCGAGCGCACCACGGCCCTGCTCGAGGCCCGCTTGCGCGACAAGAACCGTCTCGAGCACGAGCGCATGCGCCGCTTCCGCCCGCTGGCCCGCGACCTCGGCCAGAACGAGGACGAGGTCGATCTGGTCGCCATGCTCCTGGACGACTACTACCAGGAGACGCTGCACGCCCCGGTCGCGCCGGTGGAGCCGGCGCCGCCGAAGTCAGCGCCCCGAAGATCGGACAAGCCGAGGGACGGTGGCGATCACAAGCGTCGCGGGCGCAGGCGGCGGGGTGGCGGAGGCCGGGGCCGCCGTTAGCCGTTGCTCAACGTCGATGCTCCCCTGCCGGCGGTAGAGGTCACGAGTCGCGCCGGATGGTGAGCAGCTGGCCCGTTCCAACCTTGCCCAGGTTCTGCGAGGTGCCGTCGGGCCAGACAATACGTACCCGCGCGCGGTTCGCGGCGCCGAGCCCAAAATGGGCCTCGACGGGGTTCTGCGAGACGTAGTTGTTGCCACAGCGCAGCTCGCGCATCTGCGTCACGCCGTTGCTGGTGACGTAGACACGAGCGCCGACCGCGGCCATGTTGGCACCCGTGTCGCGCAGGCGGATTCCAAGGAACGCTGCGTCGTTGCCGCCGTCGTTGCGGTACAGCCGGGCGCTGCCGTTGTGGTTGGCCACGAGGATGTCGATGTCGCCATCGCGGTCGTAGTCGAAGCAGGAGACGCCCCGCCCCGACCCGTCATCGAGCAGGCCGTAGCGCTCGGCCGACTCGCGGAAGCGGCCGTTGCGGCGGTTCATGAACAGCTTCGAGCGATCGTCGTGCTCGAACCAGCCGTTGGTGTGGAAAATATCCAGCCAGCCGTCGTTGTCGAAGTCGGCGAAGCAGGCGCCCCAGCCCCATCCGCCGCGACCGACGCGCGCCCGCGGCGTGACATCGTCGAACACGCCGTCGCCCCGGTTGCGGTAGAGGCGATTGCCGTCGTCGGGGTCGTCGGGGTTCTGATTGCTGGTGACGAACCAGTCGAGGTCGCCATCATTGTCGTAGTCGCCCGCGGCGGCGCCCATGCCGTAGCTGTCGGTGATCACCTCCCGGTCGGTCACGTCGACGAATCCCGTGCCGCCCTGGTTCAGGAATACCCTGCTGGTCCTGAGGTCGGCGGCGACCAGCAGGTCGGGCCAGCCGTCGGAGTTCACGTCGACGAAGTTGGGCGTGAAGGAGAAATCCTCGGTGTAGCCTGGGAGGTCCCAGTCCGGCTCGTGAGCGAACTCGCCGCCACCTTCATTGCGCCACAGGTGGTCGCCGGCGCAGCCGTCGCGACACTCCTGGTCCCAATGGCTGAGCGCCAGGTCGAGATCGCCGTCGCGGTCGATGTCCCCGAGGGCCGACGAGAAGGTGTTCTTGATCGAGCGCACCTCGGAGCGATCGGTGATGTCGCGGAACGAGCCGTCACCGTTGCCGCGCAGCAAGGCGGGCTGAGTGGAGCGAAACGCCCCGCTGATCAGATCGAGGATGCCGTCGCCGGTGAAGTCTCCGAGCGTGGGCGCCATGCTGCGGGCATCGAGCATCGACAGGGCTCCGTCGCGCGGGCGAAAGGTGCCATCGCCGCGGTTCAGCAGCAGCAGCGGCGAGCCGGCGTCGGCCCGGATCAGGATCAGGTCGACCAGACCATCGCCATCGACGTCGCCGGCGGCGATTCCCCCCGACGCCCAGGCAGCCATGCCTACGGTGGAGAAGGGCTCGTCGAAGCGGTGCTCGAAGCCGATACCGGCCTGTTCGGTGGCATCGACGAAGGTCATCGTGGTGGCGACCCCGAGGGTCGGGCCCGCGCGGCTCGCGTCGACCGCCGAGCTCGCCGCCAGGATCACGACGGCGGCGACGAGGGTGAGCTGGCGCTTGCCTGCGGCTGAGCTGCTCATGGCGCCGAACGCTATCCGTCGCGGCATCGCCTGACAACCGCCGGCACGTGGACCCCCGGGGTCGGGGCAACTAGTATCTGCGTCTTCGTTCCGGCCACCGCCGCTCGTGCTATCCGCCAAGGGAAGGACACCCGATGAAGTCGACGCCTCGGTTCGCTGCTCTCGCGCTCGTTCTCGCACTGATCTGTGCCGCCGGTTCGGCGACGGCCGTCGCCGCTCAAGCGTCGATCACACCACCGGGCGAGTTTTTCGGTCACGAGCTCGGCGCCGACCGGGTGCTGGCGCGCTGGGATCGCATCGTCGAGTACTTCGAGCTGCTCGAGAGCGAAAGCGACCGCATCCAGGTCATCGACATGGGGCCGACAACGCTGGGGAACCCGTTTCTGCTGGCGGTGATCTCGTCTCCCGAGAACCTGGCCAACGCCGAGCGACTGGCCGAGGTGAGCCGCCTGCTGGCCGATCCGCGGGGCCTGTCGGACCAGCAGGTCGAGGGGCTCATCGGCGAGGGTAAGGCAGTCGTCGCGCAGACGCTGGGCTTGCATTCGAGCGAGGTGGCCGGGGCGCAGTCCGGTCCGGCGATCGCCTACGACTTCGTGTCGCGAAACGACGAGGAGGCAGTGCGGATCCTCGACCAGACCGTGTTGCTGCTGTTCCCGTGCATCAATCCCGACGGCCAGATCATGATCACCGACTGGGTGCGCGAGACGGTGGGCACCGAGCACGAGGGCGCGGGCCTGCCGCAGCTGTACCATCACTACGCCGGGCACGACAACAACCGTGACGGCGACTACCTGAACCTGGCGGAATCGGCCCACCTGGCCAAGGTGCTGTACCGGGACTGGAAGCCACAGGCATACGTCGATCACCACCAGATGGGCAGCTACGGCGCCCGCATGTACGTGCCGCCCTACAGCGAGCCGATTCGCCCGGGCGCCGATCCGCTGCAGTGGCGCGAGCTCTCCTGGTACGGGGCCCACATCGCCTACAAGCTCGAGGAGGCCGGCAGAACAGGCATCCTCAATGCCGGGCAGTACCCCGGATGGGGCCATTTCGGATGGCACTGGATCACGCCCTACCACAACATCGCGGGCATGCTCACCGAGTCGGCGAGCGCCACACTCGCCACGCCGCTCTACGTCCATTCGGATCAGCTCAGCGGTGGGGCGCGCGGCTGGCCGGCGTACGAGGCGCAGTCCAACATCCCGAGCTTGTGGCCGGGTGGCTGGTGGCGGGTCAGCGACATCGTCCAGAACCAGCGCATCGCGGCGTGGGCGCTGCAGGATCATGCGGCCCGCAACCGGGAGACGGTGCTGCGCAACGGCTATCTCAAGGCCATGCGGCAGACCGAGCGCGGCGCAGCGAGACAGGCCAAGGCATACGTCATCCCGGCGCGCCAGCACGACGCGCTGACGGCGGTGAAGCTGGTCAATACTCTGCTGCTGTCGGACGTGGAGATCCATCGGGCCGATGCGCCCTTCCAGATCGATGGCATGCAGTACGGCGCCGACTCGTACGTCGTTTCGATGGCGCAGCCGAAGATGGGACTGGTCTTGAATCTGCTCGGCAGGACGCGCTATCCCGACAACACCTGGACACGAGCGCGCGACGGCTCGCCGATGCGGCCCTACGACACCGCGACCCACACGATGGCCGAGAACATGGGGGTCCGCGTGGATCCGGTCGGATGGGTGCCGGAGGGTGAGTTTGCCGTCCTAGACGGGGTGGTCGAGACGCCTGGCTCGGTAGCGTCGGGCTCGCGCCTGCGCCTGGATGGGCGGGCCAACGCCAGCTACAAGGCGGTGAACCTGCTCCTCGATGCGGGCGCCACCGTGCATCGCGTTGGGGCCGCTGGCGGGTCGTTGCGGCGCGGTGATTTCATCGTCAGCGTCGTCGAGGGCGATGCGCTTACCGAGGTCGCCAGCCGGACGGGCGTCGACTTCGAGGGCGTCAACGCCGAGCCGGGAGCCGCGCAGCCCGCGCTCGAGCGGGCGCGACTCGGTATGTACCAGCGCTACGGCGGCGGCAACATGGACGAGGGCTGGACGCGCCTGCTGCTCGAGCAGTTCGCCTTCCCGTACGCGTCGGTCATGGACGAGGAGATCAAGGCCGGCAACCTGAACGACAGCTACGACGTGATCGTGCTGCCGCACGATTCCACCGGCGCCATCATGGGGCGCATGGGGGACAGTCCCTTTCGGCCATCGGTGGAGCCGCCCGAGCAGTATCGAAGCGGCATCGGCGATGAGGGAGTCGAGGCGCTCAAGGAGTTCGTGGCCAACGGTGGGACGCTGGTGACCCTGGGCCGCGCCACCGAGTTCGCCATCGAGAAGTTCGACCTCAAGGTGCGCAACGTCGTGGCGGGCCTGAGCTCGAACGACTTCTTCTGTCCGGGCTCGACGCTGCGAGTGAGGTTCGACACCGACAACCCGCTTGCCTGGGGCATGCCCGAGTCCGGGGTGGCGTTGTTCTGGGACAGTCCGGCCTTTCAGATCACACCCTCGAGTCGCAACCAGGACTACGAGCGCGTTGTCACCTACGTCGATCGGGACATCCTGCAGAGCGGTTGGCTGATCGGCGAGGAGCACCTGGCCAACAGGGCGGCGATGGTCGCGGCGAAACACGGCGACGGGCGCGTCGTATTGATTGGTATCCGGGCGCAGCACCGCGCCCAGAGTCACGGGACCTACAAGCTGCTGTTCAACACGATCCTGCGCTAGCAGGCCTACAGGGAGGCGCCATGCTCAGCATCCGTGACCTCGTCAAGGTCTACCCCGGGCCGGTAGCCGCCCTTCAAGGCGACCCTGGAGGTCGAGCCCGGCATGTTCGGGCTGTTGGGTCCCAACGGCGCCGGCAAGACGACGCTCATGCGTATCGTCGCGGGTCTGCTCGAGCCGACCTCGGGGGCGGTCAGCCTCGACGGCGAGGACATCGTCGCCGATCCCGGAGTCGTGTGGCGACAGCTGGGCTACCTGCCGCAGGACTTCGGCTTCCCGCCCCATATGACCGGCGAGTCGGTGCTTCGCTATCTGCTCAAGCTCAAGGGCGTCGAGTCGCCGGGCGGTCTCAAGTCGCTGGTGGCGCAGCTACTCGAGCGCGTCAACCTGGCACATGCGGCGCGCCGCAAGCTCAAGGGCTACTCGGGCGGCATGCGGCAGCGACTCGGCATCGCTCAGGCGCTGGCAGGCGATCCGAGGCTGATCATCGTCGATGAGCCGACCGCGGGGCTCGACCCGGAAGAACGGCTCCGTTCCTACCGGCTGCTGGCCGAGCTCGCCGAGAACCGGACGGTGTTGCTTTCCACCCACATCGTCGAGGATGACTCGGTCCTGTGCCGGAGGTTCGCGGTGATCTCTTCCGGTTGCCTGGTGGCGCAGACCACTCCCGCCGAGGCGCGCGCCAGCATTGCCGGCACGATCTACGAGGGGGCGGTGCCGGCGAGTGAGCTGGCCGACTTCGAGGCCCGGTGGCGCGTGACCCAGGCGATCCTGGTGGAGGGCCACAACCGGGTCCGCGTGCACGTGTCGGACGGTGCGCACCCCGAGGCATTCGAGCCCAGCGAGCCGACGCTCGAGGACGCCTATCTGGTGCTCATGCGACAGGCGGGTGACCAACGCAAGGATGCGGCGTGAGCATCGGCCGCATCTTCGAGGTCGGCCGCCACGAGCTGGCCTTCAACTTCCGGCGTCCCATGCTCTGGGTATTGATCGCCTTGCTCACGCTCATGGTCTGGGGACTGTCCGCGGGCAACGTGCGGATCTCGAGCGGCGACTCGACGGTAGGAGGCACCGAGGCGCATATCACGTCGCAGTTCTCCCAGGCCCAGACTCTCTCGGTGACCATCCTGACGATGTACGCTTTTTTCCTGGCGGTCAGGGCGGGCATGGCGGTGATCCGCGACCAGGAGCACAAGCTGGGTGAGATCCTGCACGCCACCCTGCTGACGCCAGCTGAGTACGTCTGGGGCAAGTTCCTGGCGGTGCTCGCGGCCTTCGGGCTCGTCATGACGCTGCATCTGACGGCGGCGGCGTTCTTCAACCACGTCCTCGCCGACGCGGCCTCGGCCGAGTACATTGGCCCATTCGCGATCGGCAACTACGTGGTGCCGGCGCTCGCCTTCGGGGTGCCGGTCATCGTCTTCCTCGGCGGGGTTGCCTTTGCTACCGGTGAGATCAGCCGGCGTCCGATCCTCGTCTTCTTGTTTCCGGTGGTAGTGCTGCTGGGAACGTTGACGTTCCTGCTCTCCTGGTCGCCGGCCTGGCTGAGCCCGACAGCCAACCGTTTCCTGATGCTGATCGATCCGAGCGGCTTTCGCTGGCTCAACGAGACCTGGCTCAAGGTCGATCGCGGCGTCGAGTTCTACAACACCAGCTCGATTACCTTCGATACCGGGTTCGTGCTCAGCCGGCTGGCGTTCGTCGTGGCCGGCCTGAGAGCCGTCGCGCTGTCCCAGCGGCACTTCGCGCGCAACCTCTCGGGAGTCAGCGAGGAAGGAACGTGGGCCCGGCTGGTCGCCGCCGTGGGCCGCCTGGCGCCGTGGCGGCGCGACGAGGGGCTCGGTGAGAGCGTCGCGGTGGCTCGGGCACGGGTCGAACCCGATCTGACCAACTTGGCGATGACCGCGGCGCCACCGGGCTTTGTCAGCACGGTCAGCACCATTGCCAGGGCCGAGGTCCGCGAGCTGCTAACGCGCCCAGGCCTCTACCTGTTCGTGCCGCTGATCATGATCCAGGCCACCGGCAACATCGTTACCACGGTGGCAGCCTTCGACGCGCCGGCGCTCCTGACTCCGGGCAACATGGCGGTCGGCATGTTGAACACCCTCAACCTGCTGGTCTGCTTCCTGTTGCTCTTCTACATGGTGGAGTCGCTGCAGCGGGAATACTCCGCCGGTTTCGCACCGGTCTTCTACTCGACGCCGGTGCGCACCGACGCGATCCTGCTCGGCAAGGCGCTCGGTACCAGCCTGGTCGGCGTGCTGATCCTGCTCGCCATGCTCGCAGTCTGCCTGACGATCTTGCTGTGGCAGCAATTGTTTGGCAGCAGCCCGGTGGCGATCTCCACCTGGCCTTTCCTGCTCACGTGGGGCGTTGTCCTGGTTCCGACCTTCATCGTTTGGTGCGCCTTCGTGCTGGCTGTATACGGGCTGACGCGGAGCCGCTATACGACCTACGCGATCGGCATCGTGGCGCTCGCCTACACGGTCTGGCGGCAGGTCTTCGGCGAGGGGTTGACCTGGCTCACCAACTGGCTGGGTTGGGGCGCCGTGCTGTGGAGCGACATGGGGCTATTTCCGCTGAACGGCCGGCCCTTGCTGTGGAACCGGCTGTTCGTGCTGTCGTTGGCGGTGTTGCTCGTGGCGCTGGCGGTGCGCTGGTACGGCCGTCAAGAGCAAGACCCGCAGCGGGTCTTCCATCGCCTGTATCCGCGACAGGTCGCCCTCTCGACGCTGCGACTGCTCCCGGCTCTGGTGGTTCCCCTGGTGCTTGGCGTCTTTCTGTGGACCAGCGTCGAGGCCGGCTACCAGAGCGAGACCGAGGAGCGGGTCCAGAAGGACTACTGGCGCCGCAACTTCGCAACCTGGCGGGATGCCAAGCAGCCGGCGCCGCTGCACGTCGAGCTCGAGCCCACGAGGCGCTGGATGCGCGTCGAGGGCACCTATCGGCTGGCGAACCAGCACGAGGAGACTCTCGAGAACTGGGCCGTGACCCCAGGGCGCACCGACGAGATCACCTGGACCCTCGGTGGTGAGGAGTACGAACCTGAGGATCGCGCTGGCCTGCAAGTATTCGATCGGCCGCTGGCCCCAGGGGACGTCGTGGAGATCGGCTTTTCCTACGAGACTCTCTACCCGCAGGGCTATAACCGTACGGGCGGCGGCGCCGGGACATTCGTTCTCGATGCCGGCGTGGTGCTTACTTCCTTCGGTCCGCAGTGGGTTCCGACGGTCGGCTACATCGAGCAGGTGGGGATCGACGAGGACAACAGCTTCGAGCCGCGCGAGTATCCCGACGACTTCTACGAGGGCATCACACCGAACGGCTTCGGCCTGCAGGGGCGGCCCTACACGACACGCATCCGGGTCACCGCACCGGAGGAGTACTTGATCAATTCGGTCGGCGTCCTCGTGCACGACGATGTCGAGCGTGGCCGCCGGACCGTGGTTTGGGAGAGCGACCACCCCGTCACCTTCTTCAACCTGGTGGCGGGGCGCTGGGCCGTGCACGAGGGCGACGGGACCGCGGTCTACTACCACCCCGAGCACACCTACAACATCGACGAGATCGGCATGGCGCTCGATGCGGCGCGAAAATACTACTCGGAGTGGTTCTATCCCTATCCGTGGCAGCTGCTGAAGCTGAGCGAGTTCCCGGCTCTGGCCGGCTATGCGCAGGGCTTCCCGGCCAACATCACCTTCTCGGAAGGCATCGGATTCCTGACCCGCAGCGATCCACGGGCGCCCACGGCTTTCATGGTTACGGCCCATGAGGCCGCCCACCAATGGTGGGGCAATCTGCTGACTCCCGGACTCGGGCCGGGGGGCAACATCCTCTCGGAGGGCATGTCCCATTTCTCGACCATCCTGCTCACCGAGCAGGTGCTGGGTGAGGGGCACAGGATCGAGGTGGCCAAGCGCTTCGAGACGCGCTATGCCGACGGCCGGCAGGTCGATTCGGAGCGGCCCATGGTCAAGATCGACGGCTCGCGTCGCGGCGACAGGTTCGTGACCTACGAGAAGGGCGGCTGGGTGGCCTGGATGCTGATGGACTTGATGGGTCGGGAGGCGATGCTCGCCGGGCTCAACGAGTTCATCGCGACATTCAACCCGAGCCCCGACTACCCGGTGCTTCAGGATCTGGTGGCGACCCTACGGCCTCACGCCTCGGATCCGGAGGCTTTCGACGCGTTCGTCGAGCAGTGGTTCTTCGACGTCGTGGTGCCCGAGTATCGACTCAGCGATGCGGCGGTGGAGCCCGACGGCCACGGCTGGAAGGTGACCGCGAGTATCGAAAATGTCGGCGAGGGCACAATGCCGGTCCAGATCGCGGCAACCCTCGGCGTTCGCTTCCCCGAGCTGCTCGATGAGGATGAGGCGGCGGTGACAGCGGGCGAGGAGTACCGCGATGCACGGGTGACGGTGAGGCTCGGCGCCGGCGAGTCCCAGAACATCGAGATCCTCATCGACTTCGAGCCCGACAAGCTCGTGGTCGACCCCGACGTGCTGGTGCTGCAGCTGCGGCGCGAGCGTGCCGAGGTCGGTATAGGAGGCCAATAGGACTCCGCCGGAGAGCTACTCGCCGAGCTGCATCGAGGCGATGCGGTAGGGCGGCGAGCTCTCGAGCTCGATGGTCACCGGGACCGACTCGCCGGTGTGCGCCGAGGTGATCGTCATGCGGGCGGTATACGAGCCGGTCTTGACCACGTCGGCGATCTCGGGGTCGGGCACGAGGGCCTGAAGCTGGCGCAAGATGCCCACGTGCTGCTCGATGCTGAACGCGTCGCGGAACTCGTCGGTGAACCAGTTGGCGATGAAGTCGCGTGCAGCCTCCTGTGTGCCGGCCGCGGTCGTGTCGAGCAGCGCCGAGAGCGCCCGGCCGGTCTCGGAAGCCGGGAGACCCCAATTGCCGGCAGGCTCGGGCTGGCCGCCGGTGTTGCCGGTGACGATGACCATCGTGTTGCGCTCGGCGTTTCCAACGATCGCGGCGATGAAGCCGAAATCGCTGCCGCCGGCGTAGAAGAAGTCGCGGCGTACCAGTCCGGAGCCCTGTTTGGGGCCGTGGATGCGGTCCAGTGTTGCCGCAGCGACGATCTGTTCGAGGTTGCTCGCCTTCAGCCACAGGAACAGCTCTTCGGCCGAGGTGACCATGCCGCCGTTGCCCATCATCGCCCAGCCGATCTCCGGCCACTCCCGCGGCGAGTGGCTGTTGCCGGGGCCCGGGCGACCGTCGTACCCGAGTGCGACCTCGTCGGGCCCCCAGCGCGAGTCGCGATAGAAGCCAGTCCGCGTCATACCCGTGGGCTTCCAGATATTGTCGCGCAGGAAGTCGGGATAAGACTGCCCGGAGACATTCTCGATGATCGCCGCGAGCAGCGTGTAGCCGGAGTTGGAGTAGCCGGTGTCGGATCCGGGCTCGAACCGCAGTCGCTGGGCCAGGATGCGCTCGATCGCCTCCTGGCGCGTCATCGGCTCGAAGTCGCCGCGAGTGTCGTGGTACTCGGCGAGCCCGGCCGAATGACGCAGCAGCTGCTCGACCGTAATGTCGGTCTTGTCGGCCGGGACCTCGTCGAAGAACTTGCCGAGGGCGTCGTCGAGTGAGAGCGTGCCTTCGTCGCTCAGCAGCAGGATACTGCTGCGCGTGAGGTCCTTGGTGATCGAGCCGATGTCGAACAGCGTACCGGTGGTCACGGGCACGTCGCGCTCACGATCGGCGAGTCCATAGCCGCGGTTGAGCAGGACCTCGGCGCCGCGGGATACGAGGACGGTACCGGAGAACCCGCGATCGGCGGCGGCGCTTGCGTACTCGTCGATGTGGCGGATCGCGACGTCATATTGAGTGAGCGCGGCCGCCGGCCCGCAAAGGAGCGCGACGAGCACGGGGACCAGACACGTGCGAAAGGAAACCGTCCTGAGCATGGAATACTCCGTGTTGGGCAGGATTCTCGGCGAGATCGGCGAGCCGGTCCAGCCCGCTGTCCGCGCCCTCGACGGTTTTGACGCACGCGAGACGATCTGGCTACATGATCATCGGCTGAGCAGGCGCTGAGCAGGTGCTCATTCCCTGGCGGACCGAAGCCTTGACGAGAGCTCGAGAACGCGGAACACGCTGCCGGTTCGGCGATTTCCTTCTCGATCCGGTCGCGGGTGAGCTGCGCCGAGCCGATCAGCCGGTGCATCTGCCGCCGCAGCCGATGCGCTTGTTGGAGCTGCTGGTCGAGCGTGCCGGCGCGCTCGTCACGCGTGAGGAGATGCGCGAGCTGCTGTGGCCTGATCAGGTGGTCGAGTTCGACCAGGGTCTCAACTTCGCGGTTCGCAAGATCCGGGCTGCCCTGGGTGACGACGCCGACGCGCCGCGATTCCTCGCCACCGTTCCGGGTCGAGGCTATCGGTTCATTGCCGCCGTCGAGCCGGTTGGGGAGGCCAGCGCCGAGGCAGAGACAGCGTCGCCCGGCTCCCGACTCCGGCGGGTGCTGGCGGCGGCGGTGGCGGTTGTCGCGCTGGGGTTGGCAGGAGTGCTTGCGGTTCGTGCCCTGACGCCGCCCGAGACGGTCACGGTGATCTTCGAGCCCGCGGCCAGTACGAGCGCCCCCCAGATGGCCGCGACCTTCGGCGCGGCGCTGCGCCAGGATCTGGGACGGCAGCGGGCCGTCGATGTCGTTGACGTTTGGCCCGATAGGGCGGTGCCGCCTGGCGCCCATGCCGAAGGGTTGCCGCCCCTGCGGATGCGTTCCTACCTGGAGCTGGAGGGCGAGCGGCTCAGTCTGCGACTGGTCATGGGCTTGGAGGGCGAGTCGGAGGTCTTCTGGGAGTCCTTGCACAACGGAACTCCAGATCAGCTTCCGGCGCTGCGGGGCGCGATTCTCGACGAGCTCGAGGAGATCTTCGATGACTATCGCCACGCTGCGGCTGCTGATCCAGCGACACGTCGAGAGGAAACCAACTCAGTCACACAGCGGTCCGGACGATGAGCGGCGAACCCGGAGTGACCCGAGGTTTCCGCGAAACCGTGGCGCCGGTGGTGGACTGGATGGAGATCCAGCTATAGCTGACCACGGCCCGCTCGACGCCGGGGGTGGCTTCCTGCCGGGCACCATCGCACCGCTTCGTGGCGCCAGGACCGCGAGCTTCAGCAACCCGCCGATGACCGCCGTCGGTTCGGCTCGCGTCGCGCTCGACACCAGCGGCCGTCTGCTCGAGCTCTGGATCGTGCCCCCGCCCACCTGGGTCGGGCTTCCGCGCGAGGAGACCGACTGGCGGGCACTCTTCGAAGCCGCGGATCTCGACCCCGATGCCTTCGACCCGGTCGAAGCGCAGTGGACCTGGCCCGTCGACTCGGACCTGAAGTTGGCGTGGCGAGGTTCCTACCCGGGCAGTCACGAGTTCGAAGTGACGGTGGAGGCGGGCGCGCTGCAAGGCCATCCGGTGCTGTTCCGGCTTCGCTTTCCGTGGACGTCGGTATCCCGGTTGCCGGGCCCGACCGCGCCAGCCGGCGTCGCCCTCCGCCTGTTCGTCAACCTCTGGTTCTTGACCCTTCTCGGCGCCACCGTGCTCATCGCCCGACGCAACCTGCGCCTCGGACGCGGCGATCGGCGTCGAGCGACTCGTCTGGCAAGCTCGATCGCCCTTCTGTTCGCCACCGCCTTCCTGTTCGGGGTCCATCACGTGGCCGCGCCGGACGAGCTCGGTCTGTTGATCAGCGGCATCGGCGGCACGCTGTTCTGGTGCGCAGTCGTCGCCGCAACCTACCTGGCGATCGAGCCGTACTATCGACGCTTCTGGCCCCGGCAGATGATCTCCTGGATGCGGCTGCTCGACGAACAGTTCCGCGACCCGCTGGTCGGACGCGACCTGTTGATCGGCTGCCTTGGCGGCACAGTCCTCGTACTCTACGAGGCGGTCAGACGCATGGCGCTGCGCGCGGCGGGCGTCCTGTTCGACGGTCCGATGGCGGTTCAATTCGGGCCGACGAGCCTTGGCGTCGGGCCGGCATCGGGCATCGGCAACCTGCTGGCATCATTCGCCAATCTGGTGGCGTTCATGCTGATCCAGGCCCTTTCCCTCCTCGTCATGATCGTCGTGCTGCGGATGATCGGGCGCAGCACCTGGGCGGCCTACACCCTGGTCCTTGTCGCCTATGGCGGAATGTTCATGGCCATCTCCCGGACACCTTCCGTCTCGGTCCCGTCCCTGTTGGTCCTCATTCTCGTCGGCGTCTTTCTGCTATGGCGGTTCGGGGTGCTCTGCTTCCTGACCGTATCCGTGCTTCCCGAAGTGATGATCCGCTATCCCCTGACGCTCGACCTCACGAGCTGGTATCTCAGCAACTCGATCCTCGTCCTGGCGGTGATCGGTGGCCTTGCCAGCTACGGCTTCTACACGTCGCTGGGCGGTCGCACGGTTTTTGAGGAGCAGGCTGCGGAGCTTGTCAGGCCTGCTAGGTGAGAATCCGAAGCACCTGAGCTCGTGAACCCGGCTCAGCTCCTGGCACCGGAGGCGGTGCCGCGACCCACTCAGCGCGCCTCAAGACGGTGGCCACACCGGCCGCAGAAGCGGTTCGTGCTCAAGACTGGCGCCCCACAGCGAGTGCAGAACGCCCCGCCCTCGGGGCTCCCCGTCCGCCGTCCCATCCGACGCGTCAGCTCGATGGTGCCCGCCACGACGCCCACGAGTAACAGGCCCACGCCGACGATGACCAGCCAGGGTAGGGAAGCGCCATCGCCACCGCTCCCGGGGGTTGCGGTCGCAGCGGCCCGACCGCTCGATGTCGGTTGCAGGCTCTCCACGGTCAGCTGATCGCCGGCCGCGTCGTAGCCGAAGCTGACATTGGTGGCTTGACCGGCCGCGACCGGCCCGAACCGGATCCAGTCGTACAGGAGCCCCTCGGCGCCGCGCGTGGTCTCGGTCACCGGTGGATTGATGACGAAGGCCGAGGAATCCGGCGGCTCCTGGATCGCCACGTTGAGCTGCTCGACCGCGTACTCGGCCGGCCAGCGGAAGGTGAACTCGCGTCGCGTCCCGTCGCGTGCCAGGCCGGGATCGTAGTACTCGATCTGCACCTGTCGCTGGGTGGTCTCGATCCGGATGCGCGCCACGGCGCCCTCGACCGCACGCTCGTACGGGATGGTGACCAGGCTTCCGCCCGACATCTGGGCCACCGCGTTGGGCTCGCCGGCCCCGACGGGGATGCTGATTTCCAGTGTTGCCGGCAGCGGCGTGCTGGGGGCCAGCTCGACGCGGTAGATCACCAGTACCTCCGGGCGGTCGTACTCCGGCCACAGCGCAACCTCGACCTGGGCGATGCGGGCCGGCGCCTGGGCAAGCACCGGCGTTGCGGCGGCTATCACGACGAGCGCCGATGCCGCCAGGACGCCTGGAGCCAGGCGGTGGGTCATCGGCGCCCTACCGGATCGGGGCAAGCTCGCGAACCCAGATGTTGCGGTAGCTCACCGGGTTGCCGTGGTCCTGGAGCTGGATCGGCGCGCGCGCGCCGTGCACCTCGTAGGCCGGATCGCCGATGTAGACGGTGGGGCCTCGGAGCACGGCGTGATCTTGCACGAGCACTCCGTTGTGCAGCACCGTCATCACAGCGGGGTGATCGAGGCTTCCGTCGGACGCGAAGCGGGGGGCGTGAAAGACGATGTCGTAGCTCTGCCACTGGCCCGGCCCGCGCGACGCGTTGACGAGCGGGATGAACTGCTTGTAGATGCTGGCCGCCTGGCCGTTCGAGTAGGTACGGTTGTCGTAGGAATCGAGCACCTGCACCTCGTAGCGCTGCATCAGAAAGACGCCGCTGTTGCCGCGCCCCTGACCCTCGCCTTCCACGACCTCCGGAGTGCGCCACTCGACGTGGAGCTGCACGTCGCCGAACGCCTGCCGGGTGACGATGTCGCCCGATCCCGCGGCCGCGGTCATCGCTCCATCGGCCACCGCCCAGCGCGCGTCGCCGCCGCGTAACGACCCCCACTGGGACAGGTCGGTGCCGTCGAACAGGACGATCGCGTCAGAGGGTGCTCGCCGGGAGTCGCCCGGATCCACGATCGGCGGCTCCGGTTCCCAGACCTCGGTTCGCTCGGGGTCGTCCTGTTGCAGCGCTATCGCCGTGGTGGCGAGCATTGCGCCGACGATCAGAAGAGTCAGTGCCGCCAGATTCCGGCGGCGCGGAAAGCGTCTCATCGGGGTCCTCCGCAGCTGGCGTTCGCTTCGATACAGGGCCTATGCTACCCGCGCCAGTCAACCAGCGAGGACTCGTATGCGCGATGATCGCAGGATCAGCCGTCGTGAGGCGCTCCGAGCGCTGGGGATCGCCGCCGCCGAGGAGATCCTGCACACCGCCGGGGCGGAGATCTTTCCCTTCGAGAGCGCCGCCCACGACACACCCGGCTCGGCGATCCACGAGCACGGCACGGTGCGCATGGGTGCTGACCCGTCCGAGTCGGTACTCAACCGCTTCAACCAGATGCACGAGGTCGACAACGTCTTCGTGGTCGACGGCTCGGCCTTCACCAACGCCTCGGAGAAGAACCCGACCCTGTCGATTCTGGCGCTGTCGTGGCGTGCCACCGACTATCTGGCCGATGAGCTGCGGCAGGGGAACTTATAGCGCCTGCGTCAGAACAACAGCGCGCCACGTTTCTTCGTGGCCACGCGTGCCGGACCGCGACGCTCGGCAGGGAGCAGGGCCGGTACGTCGGCCAGCGGAGCGAAGTGAACTTGTCGCGGCCGCTGATGGGTAGCGAGCGCCCGGGCCCGCGACAGCTCGATCCCGGCGTAGCGGTGCAGCAGGTTCAGGTACAGCCGCGCGAACTCGGGACCGTGATGGGCAGCCTCGGGAGCCGCCTGGTGGAGAATCCCGTGTGCCGCCTCGTGCAGCACCACGAAGAGCGCTCGCGTGGCGCGCGGAAGCCGCACCTGGTGCGGTTCGGCGGCATAGCAGGCGCTGCGCCGCCCGCGCCCGTCGGTGACGAGCGGCGCGTCTGACGACAGGTACTCACCCCACACCTCGCACAGGAGCTGCTGGCAGCCGCCAAGCGTCAGGCACTCCCCTGGCCATCCCGGCAGGCGGCGCTCCCACGCGTAAACCGCCGATCGCTGGCTGTCCCTCGATGTGCTCATCCGTTGTTTGCATCTCACGGTTTTGTGGTGGCCGACGGCTGCTGTAGCTATGCTGCCCCACGCGGCGGCCGCGTGCCGTCCGCGTTCGCCGCCGAGCCCCTTGACCAGCAGGCGCATGCTCGACTTCTCGGATCAGCCCTATTGCTTTTTCCCGGCGCGCCGCAGCGCGCTGGTGGTGCAGGCGTGCAAGCTGCTCAACCGCTGGCACTTGTTGGCACGCCTCGAGCGCTTCCGCTGGGTCAAGACCATCGGCGCTGACCGCGCGCGAGCTGCAGCGGCGTGGCGCCCGCCTGCTCCTGTTACCCAATCACCCGACCCACTCGGATGCAGCCATCGTCTTCGAGGCGCTGCGCCAGGTCGGCGTGTCGGCCCACTTCATGGCCGCGTACGACGTGTTCTACCGGAGTCGCTTCCGTTGCTGGGTAATGCAGCGCGTCGGGGCCTTCTCGATCGACCGCGAGGGGTCGGACAAGCAAGCGCTGCGGCAGGCCGGGGAGCTGCTCGAGCGCCGCGCAGGGCTGGTGGTTTTCCCGGAGGGCAACGTCTACCTGCAGAACGACCGGGTGACCCCGTTCCACGAGGGCGCGGCGCTGGTGGGTCTTCGTGTCGCCAAGAGAATCGACTCGGGTGCTGCCGGCGTATTCGGCGTGCCCGTGTCTATCAAGGCGACGCACCTGGGCGACGTGCGGACGGTCCAGGTACGGGCGCTGGGCCGCATGGCGGCTGCTGTCGGGGCGCAGGAGTCACCGGGTGGGATGTCCCCGCTCGAGTACCTCCACCACGTAGGGATCGCGGCGCTGCGCATGAACCTGCAGGCGCGCGGCTTCGAGGTGCAACAGGCGACGACCCTGCCGGAGATCATCGAGCGCAGCGCCGGGGTGGTGCTGAGGAGCGTCGAGAGCAAGGTGGGGCTCGAAGCCCGGGAAGAGGAGAGCATCTTCGGCCGGGTGCGCGCGGTCCGCACCAAGATCCACGAGGTGCGCATCGATCCGAAGCGCGAGGCCGATCATCGGATCGCCGCGGTCTGGGCCGACGAGGCAATGCTGGCCTTCAAGATCGGCAGCTACGCCGGCAACTACGTGAGCTCGAACCCGACGATCGATCGTTTCTCGGAGACGGTGGAGAAACTCGAGGAGGACGTCTACTCGCGGGTTTCGCCACCGTTTGCCGATCGTGGGGCGACGGTGCGCTTCGGCACGCCGATCGAGCTGCGGCCCTACCTGGAGCGCCACCGTCGGCTGCGCCCCGCCTGCGAGGAGCTGACCGGCGTTGCCGAGCGGCAGGTCCAGGCCGGTCTCGACGCGATCAACACCGAGAATCGACACCCGGGCGGAGCGCCGCTCGAATAGGCGGAGCCGGAGCCTCGTCCGGGTAGCACATGGCGCAGACACGCGGGTAACCGCGCAGCGCCAGGAGCTCGACATCGGGCGCGAGGAAACCGTCACGTACAGGCTCGTGGCGCAGAAGATCGGTGCTCAGGTACTTCTTGTTGCTGTCCGGAAGAATGGTGACCACGACTGCGTCGGGGCCCAGCTGTCGCATCACCTGGATGGCTCCAAGGACGTTGGCGCCGGCGGAGATGCCGACCCCGAGACCCAGGGAGCGTGCCATCTTCTGGGCCATGAGGATCGCGTCGCCGTCGTCGACGGCGATGACATCGTCGAGAAACTCCAGGTCGACGATCGGTGGGATGAACTCGTCGGAGATGCCCTGTATGCGGTGGCTGCCGACGCGATGCCCGGTGCTGAGCGTCGGGGAGCTGGCCGGTTCGAGAGGGTGGATCCGCACCTCCGGGAAGATCGACCGGAGATAGCGGCCGATTCCCATGATCGTGCCGCCGGTACCCATCCCTGCCACCACGGCGTCGGGCCGCAGACCGTGAGCTTCGAGCTGCAGGTGGATCTCCGGCCCGGTCGAGGTCTCGTGCGCCTCGCTGTTGTCGTCGTTGGCGAACTGAGGCGGCAGGAAGATGTTCCGGTCGCGCTGCGCCATCTGCTCGGCCATGCGGAAGCCGCCGCGAAAGCCCCCTTCCACGCGGCTGACCATGACGATCGATGCGCCGAAGGAGCGGATCAGGTTGACGCGCTCCGTGCTCATCCAGTCGGGCATGAAGATCGTCACCGGATGCCCGAGAGCACGACCGATCGCCGCAAAGCTGATTCCGCTATTGCCGCTGGTGACCTCGACGATGCGATCACCCGGTTGCAAGGCCCCGTGCTCGTAGGCGCGCGTCAGGATGTGCAGCGCCATGCGGTCCTTGACGCTGCCGGTCATGTTGAGGCTCTCGGCCTTGACGAAGAGCCTCCGCGGCGTTCCCTTGTAGCGAAGCTCGATACCGATCAGGGGCGTGTTGCCGACGAGGCTGCGCAATCCCCGAAGGCGCGCTTCGATCTCCATGGACGGCTGGGTCGCGATAGAAGACGACATAACGGTCTGATTTTAGCTCCCTGGCACAGATCTGCCAAGTGGAATCGTCAACGCGGGCTGTTGCTCTGGCCCTGATCCCCGGATAGCCTTCGCGACGATGCAAGGTACGAACCTCGGCCCCTACCAGATCCTCGAGAAGCTCGGCGAGGGCGGCATGGGCGAGGTCTGGCTGGGGGAGGATTCCCGGCTGGGCCGCAAGGTTGCCGTCAAGGTGTTGCCGACCGAGTTCGCCTCCAACCCCGAGCGGCTGGCGCGCTTCGAGCAGGAAGCGCGCGCCGCCGCGGCCCTCAACCACCCGCACATCGCGGCCGTCCACGACGTCGGGGTTCACGAGGGCACCCACTACATGGTGCAGGAGTACCTCGAGGGGCAGTCGCTCCGGGATGCCCTGCAAGTCGGCGCCATGCCGCTCGAGCGGGCGCTCGTGTTGGGCGCGCAGATCGCCGAAGCGCTGGCCGCCGCGCACCGGGCCGGCGTGGTCCACCGCGACCTGAAGCCCGACAACCTCTTCGTTACCGCCGAGGGTCACGCCAAGGTGCTCGACTTCGGACTTGCCAAGCTCACGGAGCTCGCCGCGGTCTCCTCGCCCGGGGCCACCATGTCGCCGACGATGCTGGGGACCATGGCCGGTGCGGTCATGGGTACCGCCGGCTAGCATGTCCCCCGAGCAGGTGCAGGCCAGGACCGTCGACGGCCGCGCCGATATCTTCGCTCTCGGGGTAGTGCTCTACGAGGCGGTCAGCGGCAACCAGCCGTTCGCCGGGCGCACGGTTCACCACACGCTGGACCGCATTCTCAGCGAGGAGCCGGTGCCGCTCGACGAGGTCCGCCTGGACATCCGCGAGCGGGTCCAATGGGTGATCGAGAAGTGTCTGCACAAGGACGCAACGCGTCGCTACCAGCACGCCGATGATCTAGCAGGCTGCTGAAAAACGGCTTGGGCGCGCCATTTTGGGCTGGATCGTCTCGATCACGGTGAGTTAGCGGGGCGCCGAGTGCGGGTACGAGGCCGGCGCTGCTGGCAGCGCCGGCATTTCTTGGGGATTGGTGACCTCATCGTCACGTCGCCCCCTGGAGGTTGCGCATTCTGACCAGGTTGAAGGCCGCGGCGGTGAAGATGAACATCCAATCGACACGTTGCGTGCCTCGGTGTCTGGTCTTGCGCATCAGCCCGACCGTCTTGGCCCATCCGAACATCTGCTCGACGAGCTTGCGTTTCCTTTGACTGACCGTGTAGCCCGGGTGCCGGGTCGTGCGGCGGTCGATGGCGCTGCGCCGGTTCGTGTCGTTCTGTGCGACGTGCGGGGTGATGTTGCGATCTCGAAGCTTTCGGATGCAGTCTCGCGTGTCGTAGAGAGGTGGACCCCGAAATTCGGACAGGTTGCTAAGGTGGGATCCAGACCAAGAAGAAGGAGTCTGGAATGCCACGGAAGAGACGGAGTTATCCTGCTGAGCTGAAGGCGAAGGTCGCTTTGGAGGCGCTTCGCGAGGAAGCGACGATGGCGGAGCTGGCAGCCCGCTACGATGTGCATCCGAATCTGATCGCCAACTGGAAGAAGAAGGCTCGGCAGAAGGTGCTGGCTGGCTTCTCGGGGAAACAGGAGCGCAACGAGGTCTCTCGGGAGGCCGAGATCAAGGAGCTGCGGGCGAAGATCGGGGGAGCTCGTCATCGAGCGGGATTTCTTGTCCAAGGCCTTTCGGTCGTTGAGCCACGGCCGGAGGGTGGCGATGGTCGATCCGGAGCACGGCCCCCTGAGCATCACGCGGCAGTGCCGCCTGGTGTCGATCGCGAGGTCTTCGTTCTATTACGAGGGCCACGGCGAGAGTCCGCTGAACCTGCGCCTGATGCGGCTGATCGACGAGCAGTTTCTTCAGACGCCGTTTTACGGCTCACGTCAGATGCGACGATGGCTGCGCCGTCAGGGCTACACGGTCTCTCGCAAGCGGGTGCGCCGCCTGATGCGGCTGCTCGGGTTGCAGGCGATCTTGCAGCGGCCCAGGACGTCTCAGCCGCACCCGGAGCACCGGATCTACCCCTACCTGCTGCGTGATCTGGAGATCACGCGACCCAACCACGTTTGGTGCGCGGATGTGACCTACATCCCGCTGCAGCGGGGCTTTCTGTACCTGGTTGCGGTGATGGACTGGGCGAGCCGCAAGGTGCTGTCCTGGCGTCTGTCCAACACGCTCGATACGAGCTTCTGCGTCGAGGCCTTGCAAGAGGCGCTCGAGCGCTACGGTCCTCCCGAGATCTTCAACACGGATCAGGGTAGCCAATTCACCAGCGTCGACTTCACCGACGCGCTCAAGGAGGCCGGCATTCGGATCTCGATGGACGGCAAGGGCCGCTGGATGGACAACGTCTTCATCGAGCGACTGTGGCGATCGCTCAAGTACGAGCAGGTCTATCTGTCAGAGTACGCGACTGGCTCCGAGGCTCGGGCCGGGATCGGCTGGTGGATGGACTTCTACAACGAGTGCCGACCGCACTCGTCGCTCCAGGACCGGACGCCCGAGGAGGCGTACATTGACGACGGGGCTGAAGACAGGAGCCCGGGGCTTCGCCCCGTGTCTCGCAAGCCCAAGGCAGCCTGAATCATGAACCCGGATTCCACCTTAGCTGCGACGCAAACCTGTCCATAGGATGGGGTCCACCTCTCCTCCGGGCTGCAGCTTCACGAGCTGGCATCCGGGGAGCCCGTATCGGTGCCGGGCACGCTCGGCGCCTTGCAGCCTTTCTTCTCGCCCGATTCTCAGTCCGTCGGCTTCTTCTCGGAAAGCGATCTGATGGCTGTGGGCGTCGGCGGTGGGCCGGCGACGGCGATCGCGAGCTCCGCGGACATCAGGGGCGGTGCATGGGGTAGCGACGGAAGCATTGTCGTCGGGCATTCGGGCGCCCCCACCAGTGGTCTGGTGCTCGTACCGGCAGATGGCGGAGAGCCCGAGGTTCTCACCAGCCCGACGCCGCCGGGGGACAGCTACCGCTTCCCGCAGTACCTGCCGGGTGGCCGCCGGATCCTGTTCACCCACGAGACCGCCGAGAGCGACACGCGCGCAGACAAGCGGTCCGCGGTGTACTCGCTCGATGACGAGACGGTGCGCACGCTGCCACATCGCGGTACCCACTTCCGCTATCTGCCCACGGGACATCTGATCTACGGGCGCGGCGGCGGGCTGGCAGCCGTTCCCTTCGATGTCGAGGCTCTGGAGGCAACAGGACCCGAGCGCATGGTCATGGCGGGCGTTGCGATCGAGCCGGACATCGGGGCGGTGGACGCGTCGGTGTCGGACACGGGGCACTTGATCTTCCTGACGGCGATCGATTCCGAGGGTTGGCTAGCTTGGATCGATCCGGACGGTGCGATGACCCCTCTGTACGAGGAACGGGCCCCGTACCAGTACCCACGTCTGTCGCCCGACGGCACGCGGATTGGCCTGGGACTGCAGGAGGATATCTGGTTCTACGAGATCGAGCGGCAGACGCTCGACCGGCTTGCCCTCGAGGGAAACGACAACCTGCCCGAGTGGTCCCTGGACGGACAGCGGATCATCTACAGCTCCAATCGAGACGGGTCGTGGCGCGGTTGGGTGAAGCGCGCCGACGACCGGAGCCCGGGCGAGCCGCTGCCGTTCGAGAGCCCGGCCATAAACGATGCCGTGGTGGTGCATCCTGACGGTGAGACGGTTGCCATGGCTGCGGGCAACGACATCTGGGTGGTACCGGCCGGGGGGGAGCTACTGCAGTTCACCGACAACCCGGCGATAGAGGTGGCGCCGCGCTTCTCACCCGACGGTCGCTGGCTGGCCTACGTTTCCAACGAACAGGGGAGTGACCACGTCTATGCCCAGGCCTTCCCGGGGCCCGGTCGACGCTGGTTGGTATCGCCCCGGGGCGGCTTCGAGCCGGTATGGGCGCCCGACGGGCGGCGACTGCTCTTCCGCGAGGGGCTCGGCTTCTTTGCCGTCGCCGTCGACTCCGCAGCCACCTCGCCGTTCGGGTTGCCGGAGGCGTTGTTCGAAGCGAACGTCGTTCGGGGCCGCTTGGGGGGCTGCCAACTACGATGTGGCCGCGGACGGTCGGCTCGTCGTAGTTGGCCACCGACCTGGACTTGACTGATGTAATGCAGCTCAACGTCGTGCTGAACTTCGCTAGCGAGCTCGAACAGCTCGTGCCCACCGGCCGTTGACGGCTGGCTGGGCTGCTATTCTTCGTCCTGTCCCGGCAGCGCCAGCGCCACCAGCGAGCCCGGATGATCAGCACTGCCGATCGGGATGACGATGTATTGGCGTCCCTCGTGCATGTAGGTCATCGGGGCGCTGTTGGAGGGCGCCGGGATCTCGACCGATCCGAGGCGCTCGCCCGTGGCCTTGTCGTGCGCGTACCAGAGCGGCCGGGCGCCGCGCCCTTCGGCGTACATCAGCAGCGTCTTGGTGATCAGCTTGGTGGCATGGCTGGTGCTGCCCGTGTTGCCGATATCCATGTCCTGGAGCGCCGGGTGGTTCTTGATCGTGTCGGGCGTGTCGCCGTTGGGGATCCACCAGAGATGCTCGCCGGTGTTCAGGTCGATGGCGGTGATCCTGCTGTAGGGCGGCTTGTACAGCGGTAGGCCCTGCACCCGGCCCATGCCGCCGGGCCCGAGCGTGACGTACCTCATCGGCGTCTTGCCGATCGGGTTGGGATCGTTGGCATCGGCCTGTACCCCGTCGATCAGCACGGGTGCCGAGCAGCCCTTGGTGGAGGCGACGTAGAGGATGCCGGTCTCGGGATCGACCGCCGCCCCGCCCGGGATGTTGGTGCCGCCGTTGGCGCCCGGACAGTGGATCGAGGCCCGCAGGCCCAGGTCGTTGTCGCTGTTCAGCGGCGGATTGAAGAGCGGCCCCATCTCGTACTCGCTCAGGATCTCGAGGGCGGCGGCGCGCAGCTCGGGCGTGAAGTCGATGACGTCGTCCTCGGTCAGTCCCTGCATCTCGTAGGCGGCGGGCCTGGTGGGGAAGGGCTGCGTCGGTGAGGTCTTCTCGCCGGGCACCTTGGTCTGCGGCACCGGGCGCTCCTGGATCGGCCACACCGGCTCGCCGGTCTCGCGGTTGAGCACGTAGGCGAAGCTCTGCTTGGTCGTCTGCACGATGGCCGGGATGCGCTCGCCCTCGACGGTGATGTCGAGCAGATTCGGCGCCGTCGGGTTGTCGTAGTTCCAGACGTCGTGGTGCACCGTCTGGAAGTGCCAGCGCCGCTCGCCGGTCTCGACATCGAGCGCCAGGATCGTGGTGGCGAACAGGTTGTTGCCCTGGTGGAAGCCGCCCCAGTAGTCGTTGGTGGGTGGGTCGGTGGCCACGTAGACCAGACCGAGCTCCGGGTCGGCCGACAGCGGCGCCCAGGCCGAGACGTTGCCGGTATAGGACCAGGCGTCGCTCTCCCATGTCTCGTGGCCGTACTCGCCGGGCCGTGGGATGACGTTGAACTTCCACAGGTGCTTGCCGGTGCGGGCGTCGTAGGCCAGCACGTTGCCGGGGACATTCTCGCGGCGGGTCTGGCGGTAGCCCTGCTCGTGCGAGTTGCCGACGATCACCACGCCGTTGACCACGATCGGCGGGGTCGAGTTGGTGATATAGCCGCGGTCCTTGGGCAGCCCCTCGTACGGATCGTAGGCGTAGCCCAGGTCGGCGAGCAGATCGACGGTACCCTCCTCGCCGAACTCGTCGATCGGTCGCCCGGTGACGGCGTCGAGCGCGTGCAGGAAGAAGCCCGGCGTGATGACGTAGACGACCCCGCGCCGATCGACGTCGGCGTAGGCCACGCCCTTGCCGTAGTTCTTGCGCATCGAGGCTTCCCAGCGCGGCGTGTACGGCTCGCGGAAGCTCCAAAGCGACTCCCCGGTCGCCGGGTTGATGGCGATGACCGTGCGGCGCTGCCCGGCGACGGTATAGAGCATGCCGTCGACGTAGAGCGGCGTTGAGCGCAGGATGAAGTCGACCGAGGGGCCGTAGTTGTCGCCGCGCCAGACCCACGCCACCTCGAGCTGCTCGAAGTTGCCGGCGTCGATCTGCTCCAGCGGCGAGTAGCGGCTGCTGTGGGCGTCACCGCCCCAGTAGCGCCACTGGCCGTTCTCGGTTCCTGTCTGCTGCGGGGTGGCTGCGGGAGCCAGAGAAACGAGCATCGCGGCCGTCAGCAGGATCAGGCAGATGCCGAGCGCGAGTGTGCTTGCCGCCGTCATCTTCGAATCCCGTCCGTTGCGCACCTACTGCTCCTCCTGGGGCCACGGTGGCCCCTGGTTCGCCTTGTCGACCGGGCCGATGCCCTGGAAGACGAATTTCTGCACCCGCTTCCCCTCGTAGGTCTCGGTCGTGAAAATGTTCCCCTGCGAATCCGTGGCGATGCTGTGCACCGCGAAGAACTGGCCGGGTTGGCGGCCGCCGTCGCCGAAGCTCGTGAGCACCTCGAGCGACTCGCGCTCCAGGATGTAGACTTTCATGTTCTTGCCGTCGGCAAGGTAGATGTAGGTCTGCTCGGGGTCGCGCGAAAAGGCAATGTCCCAGGTCGAGCCGTCACCGAGCGTGCGCGGCGCGATCCGCACCTCCTTGACGAAGGTCCCGTCGGTGCGGAACACCTGGATGCGGTCGTTCGGGCGGTCGCACACGTAGACTAGGCCGTCTTCAGACGGCTCGGCGCAGTGTACGGGCGTTCGGAACTGCCAGCTCGGCGGGGCGTCCGGGTCGTAGGGGCCCAGCTCGCTGTCGTCGGGCCGGTTGCCGTAGGCCCCCCAGTAGCGCTGGAGCTCGCCCGTCTCGGCGTCGATTACCGCCACCCGCCGGTGGTCGTAGCCGTCGGACACGTACGCCTCATCGCCGGCGGCGTCAAAGGAGATCTTGGCGACGCGGCCGAAGTGGTCGGTACTGTGGCTGTCGGGCTCGAGCCCCGCCGCGCCGAACTGGTTCAGAAGGCGGCCGTCGTGCGTGAACTTGAGGAGTTGGGAGTCGCCGCTGCCGTTGCCGCCGATCCAAACGTTGTCGTTGGGATCGATGGTGATGCCGTGGTTGGAGCTGGGCCAGTCGTAACCCTCGCCCTCACCACCCCAGTAACCGACCAGGTTGCCATCGGGATCGAACTCGAGAACCGGGGGAGCTGGCAGGCAGCACTCGCCGGTGGGGGGATCGGTGGAGGCACCGGCCTCGGTGCGCTCGTTGAGGCTGGCCTGACGGTGAACGATGAACACGTGGTCGCGCGAGTCGACCCCGACCCCGACGGCCGATCCGATGATCCAGTGATTCGGCAGCGGCTTGGGCCAGAAAGGGTCGACCTCGAACCTCGGGGCCATCGATTGGCCGGCCGCCGCCGAGCGCTCGAGTGTCTCGGAGCCGACACCGAGCGCGACGAGCATCGCGGCCAGGGTGGCGCCGATGAGCGGCTTGCGACTCAGCCTCATTCCTTCCTCCCTCGGGGAACGACCGTGGTAGCGTCCCGGCAGGGTGAGCAAGATGCCGAGGTTCGTCAAGTTTTGCCTGCGTCGATCGCGCTACGAGCGCGGGTCTGTGCGGCCGTGATCGGGCCGCGCCCAGCCTTCGGTCGGGCTGATCGCGCGCCGGGGCGGCCTGCCTACTGGCTGCTCGGCGCTCTCCTGGTTGCGTTGCCGGCGGTGTCGGTTGCCCACGAGATCCCGTCCGACGTGACCATTCAGGCTCTTGTGCGCCCCGACGGCAATCGCCTGCAGCTGCTGCTGCGCGCCCCGCTGGGGGCCATGCGCGACTTCGACTTTCCACAGCGGGGACCCTACCTCGACATCGCGGCCGCCGACCGCATGATCCGCGACGCCGCGCACCAGTGGATCGCGACGGCGATCGGCCTGTATGAGGACGGCGAGCGGCTGCCGCAGCCGGAGCTGGTCGCGGCCCACGTCTCGCAGCCTGCCGATACCTCGTTCCGCAGCTTCGAGACGGCGCTTGCCAACGTGCGGGCTCCGCCGTTGCCCGAGGACATCGGTCTCGTGTGGGACCAGGCGATGCTCGACGTCCTGCTCGAGGTGCCAATCGGCGCGGACACCTCCGAGTTCTCGATCGAGACCGAGCTGGCTCGGCTTGGGCTCAGGACCACGATCGTCCTCCGTTTCATGCCTCCCGGGGGCTCCGAGCGCGCCTTTCAGTTCACCGGTGATCCGGGGCTCGTTCGCCTCGATCCGCGCTGGCACCAGGCCGCATGGCGCTTCGTGCAGCTCGGCTTCTTCCACATCCTCGACGGCATCGACCATCTCCTCTTCCTGCTGGTGCTGGTGGTGCCGTGTCGGCGATTGCGTCCGTTGATCGCCATCGTCACGTCGTTCACCGTGGCCCACTCGGTGACGCTGATCGCCTCGGCCTTCGGTCTGGCTCCGCGCGCACTCTGGTTTCCGCCCCTCATCGAGACACTGATCGCTCTGTCGATCGTCTACATGGCGCTCGAGAACATCGTCGGCCCGCGCATCGAGCGCCGTTGGATGATCACTTTCGCCTTCGGCCTCGTACACGGCTTCGGCTTCTCCTTCGCCCTGCGCGAGACCCTTCAGTTCGCCGGATCACATCTGATCACGTCGCTGTTGTCCTTCAACATCGGCGTCGAGCTCGGGCAACTGCTGGTGCTCGCATTCGCCGTGCCGCTGCTGAACCTGGTCTTCCGCTACGTGGTTGCCGAGCGGGTTGGCACGATCCTCCTGTCGGCTCTGCTGGCACACAGCGCATGGCACTGGATGGGCGAGCGATTCGCGGATCTACGGCAGTACCGCTTGGCGTGGCCGGCGATCGATGCCTTTCTGCTGGCCAGCCTGATGCGCTGGCTGATGCTGGCGATCATTCTCGGCGGGGCTCTTTGGCTGTTGTCGGCCCTGTACGAGCGCCTGGGTCTGGGCCCGCGGCAGTCGGGCTCGTCCGCGCCGGCGGATCCGTAGGGGTAGATCCCCGGCAGACTGAGGCCAATGTCGCTAGCATGACGGGCCGGAATCACTATTCTCTTCTGGCTCGGGAGGTCGCGAATGTCGCTACGAGGTCGAGCAGTCTCCGCCCTGCTGATGTTGGCCGTAATCGTTGCTTGCGCCGCAGCGGTGGAGTTGGTGCTGGCGCAGAATCATGCGCCCAACCCCTACGGCTCGGTGGAGGGCGTCTGGGGTCAGCTCCCGGCCGGCCGCGAGTGGGGCTCCACCAGTGCCGCCTACCCGGCCCGCGACGGCAGCGGCAACATCTGGGTCGCCGAGCGTTGCGGTCAAAACAACTGCACCGGGCGCGAGACCGTGGACCCCGTCCTCCTGTTCAGCCCCTCCGGAGAGCTTCTCGCCAGCTTCGGAGCCGGCTTGATCGTCATGCCCCACGGCATCCATGTCGACGCCGACAACAACGTCTGGGTTACCGACACCGGCCGTGACGAGGAGCAGAACAGGGGATATCAGGTGCACAAGTTCAGCCCCGCGGGCGAGGTCCTGATGACGCTCGGGGCTCCCGCTGGCGCTGGCGACGGCCCCGACGCCCTCAACGGGCCCTCCGACGTGCTGGTGGCGCCCAACGGCGATGTCTTTGTTGCCGTCGGTCACCTGGGCCGGGGCGACGACAACCGGATCGTCAAGTTCTCGGGCGACGGGCGCTTTCTCGAGAGCTGGGGCAAGACCGGTTCAGGCATCGATGAGTTTCACGATCCGCACGCCCTGGCCATGGACTCGGCGGGACGGCTCTTCGTCGGCGATCGTTACAACAACCGCATCCAGATCTACGATCAGGACGGTACCTACCTCGCTACCTGGACTCAGTTCGGCCGGCCCAGCGGCCTGTATATCGACGCCGACGATATCCTCTACTCGGCCGACTCGGAATCGAACACCGCTCGCAACCCCGGCTGGAAGCGCGGCATCCGCATCGGTAGCGCACGCGACGGCTGGGTCACGGCCTTCATTCCCGATCCCGAGCCGAACCCGGACGACTCGGCCACGAGCGGTGCCGAGGGTGTGGCGGCCGACGCCGCGGGCAATGTGTACGGCGCCGAGGTCGGCCCGCGCATGTTGCGCAAGTATGTTCGGCGGTGACCCACGGGTAACCACTTGACGAGGCGCTCCTGGACATACGCCTGGTTGCCGGCGCGCCGCGCCGCAGGCGTCAGCCCGGTCACGACACTGCGCGACGCCTAGCAGGCTGCTGAAAAACGGCTCGAGCGCGCCATTTTGGGCTGGATCGTCTCGATCACGGTGAGTTAGCGGGGCGCCGAGTGCGAGTGCGAGGCTCTGGTTGCCGGCCGCGCCGGTATTTCTTGGGCGGTTAGTCCCGATATCGTCACGTCGCCCCCTGGAGGTTGCGCATTCTGACCAGGTTGAAGGCAGCGGCGGTGAAGGTGAACATCCAATCGACGCGTTCGGTGCCTCGGTGCCGCGTCTTGCGCATCAGCCCGACCGTCTTGGCCCATCCGAACATCTGCTCGACGAGCTTGCGTTTCCTTTGACTGACCTGGTAGCCGGGGTGGCGGGTTGTGCGCCGGTCGATGGCGCTGCGCCGATTGGTGTCGTTCTGTGCGACGTGCGGGGTGATGTTCCGATCTCGAAGCTTACGGACGCACTCGCGTGTGTCGTAGCCCTTGTCGGCCGCCAAGGTCACCCTGCGGTTACCGGAAATCTTGTCCGCCATTTGCACCGCCGCCTCTCGTTCCGCTGTCCCGGAAGCGATCGTTACGCAGGCGTTGGTTGCTAACCCGTGGCGGTTGTCGATCATCAGGTGCCCCATGTAGCAGAGCCTCGACTCGGCTCCCTTACTCTTCTTGTATAGGCGTGCCTCCGGGTCGGTCCTGGAGGCGTGAGTATCGTTCGTGCGCCGTTGCCGGCGAAAATCGACGCTCGGGTTGCTGCCTCCCTCATCGGAGTCGCTCTGATCCTTCGGCTTGAAGCTCTTGTGTGAGGCCCACGCCTCGATCAGCGTGCCGTCCACCGTGAAGTGTTCATCCGACAGCAGACCGCGGCGCCGTGCCTCCGCCAGCACTTCCTGGAAGAACACCTCGGCGACCTCGCCTCCCAACACTCGATCTCGGTTCTTCGTGAACACCGTCGCATCCCACACCAGATCGTCCATGTTCAGGCCCACAAACCACCGGAACAGCAGGTTGTAGTCGAGCTGCTCCATCAGCATGCGCTCGGAGCGAATCGTGTACAGCACCTGCAGCAGCAGCGCCCGCAGCAGCTTCTCCGGCGGGATAGACGGACGGCCCGTGTGCGAGTACAGCTTCTCGAACAGCGGCGACATCCGCCCCAGCACATCGTTGACGATCTTCAGCAGCGGCCGCAGCGGATGCTCCTTCGGTACTCGCTGCTCTGGAGATACGTAACTAAAAACCGCCACCTGTCCCGCGTCCTCACCACGCATCTGCTCACCTCGTTGATGCTTCGGTTCTTGCCGCGGGCTGCGTGGTTCAGAATCTACTCGAACAAGGGGAGTTTTTCAGCAGCCTGCTAGGAGGCCAGCGCACCGAACAGAACCGCTGCCAGCAGACCCCCGAGGATCGGTCCGGCCACGGGAATCCAGGCGTAACCCCAGTCGCTGTCCCTCTTGCGGGGGATCGGCAGGAGTGCGTGTACGATCCGCGGCGCCAGGTCGCGTGCCGGGTTGATGGCGTACCCCGTGGTACCTCCGAGCGACAGCCCGATGGCGAGCACGACGAGACCGATGGGCAGGGCGTCAAGGGCTCCCAGACCGACTTCGGGGGCGGCCATCCCCAGTACTGCCAGCATCAGAACGAGCGTGCCAACGATCTCCGACACGAGGTTCGGCAGCGGGTGGCGGATCGCCGGGCCGGTGCAGAAGACTGCGAGCTTGGCGTCGGCATCGTCGGTCGCGGCGAAATGATCGCGATACTGCAGCCAGACCAGCGCCGCCCCTAGCCCCCCTCCCAGCATTTGTGCGAGCAGGTAGCCCGGCACCAGCTCCCAGGCGAACCGTCCCGCGGTTGCGAGCCCGATCGTGACGGCCGGGTTGATATGGGCGCCGCTAAACCGCGCCGTCAGCAGCACGGCGACGAAAACAGCCAGTCCCCAACCCCAGGTGATGACGATCCAGCCGGAGCTGTGGCCCTTGGTCCGGCGCAGGAGAACGTTGGCGACTACACCGTCGCCCAGTAGTAAAAGCAGTGCTGTTCCCATCAACTCGGCGGTAAGAGCGCTCATGAAGACTCCCCTGTTACGCGGGCTGCCGATTCGTGGCATGTTGCCGGAAACCTGCCGAGGCGGGTAGCCTTGCCTGCGAGTCGCGCCGCATTGTGCGGCCCCGACGGGAGAACGAGGGAGGAAATATGAAGGCTCCGGCGTCGGTTCTGGCCGTGCTCGCTCTGGTCGTTACGGCGCCTGTCCAAGACATCGGGGCCTGGCAGGTCATGTACACGGCCGAGAACGAGATGCTGGTGGCCATCGAAACCGCGGAGTTCCGTGGTAGCAACCGGCCGACGATCTACGTTCATTGCAAGGCGGGGATACCACGCATCTTCCTCAAGCCGGCGCCACAGATCCTGCGCTTGGAGTTTGACGACGAGGGTCTGTTCCGGGGTCGCTTTGTCACCCAGAGCTTCGGGTTTCGGACCGACGAGGAGGGGCGGCTCATCGAGGAGACGCTGGATAACAGCTTGCCCCCGCTGAAGGGACTGGAGAACCCCGAGCAGCTCGTCGAGTCGATGCGCACGCACGAACGCCTCTACGTGCGCATCGGACGGGGCGCGGAGCGCAACCACTTCGAGCTGGCGGGGTTCGACGTGATCATCCGTGAGCTCAACAACCCCTGTGCGCCTCGCGATAGCGGCGCTCCTGGCAACCGCTCGAAAGCGGAGCGCCCAGGGCCGCTACCGATCCTGCGTGGTGTTCGACTCCATGTTGGTCACCTCGCCGCGCGGCGGCGCGAACTCGACGTGGCGGCGCAGGTACTCGCTCTGCTCCCAAAGCATGTGGAGGATCGACCCGCGCGAGCGATACCCATGACTCTCGTACGGCAGCATGACGAGACGCGCCGTGGCCCCGTGCCCCTTGAGCGCAGCGTAGAACCTCCGACTCTGCAGCGGGAAGGTGCCAGAGTTGTTGTCGGCCTCTCCGTGAATCATGAGGATCGGCTCGTCCACCTTGTCGGCGTGCATGAAGGGCGACATCGCGAAGTAGATCTCCGGAGCCTGCCAGAAGGTGCGCTCCTCCGCTTGGAAGCCGAACGGGGTGAGCGTCCGGTTGTAGGCGTCGGAGCGTGCGATCCCGGCCCGGAACAGGTCGGAGTGCGCCAGTAGGTTGGCCGTCATGAAGGCGCCATAGGAGTGGCCGCCGATCGCGATGCGGTCCGGATCGGTGATGCCACGCTCCACCAGGACCTGCACCGCTGCCTCGGCCCCGGCCACGAGCTGCTCGACGTAGGTGTCGTTGGGCTCCTCATCACCCTCGCCGATGATCGGCAGCGAAGGGATTGTCGAACACCGCCCAGCCCTGGGTGAGCATCGGCAGTGCACCGCCCGTGCTCACGCGTACGAAGCGATACGGCGAGTCGGTGAGCTGTCCTGCCAGCGAGGCATCCTTGTACTCGCGGGGGTAGGCCCACATCAGGACGGGCAGGGGGCCGTCCCCCTCCTGGTAGCCGGGCGGGAGGTAAAGCGTGCCGGTGAGCTGGACGCCGTCGGCGCGCGCGTAGCGAATCAGCTCCTTGCGTACGCTCGCGAGCTCCGGGGTCGGATGTTCGAACTGGGTGATCTGTTGCGACGTGCCGGCCGCCAGGTCACGCGCGAAGTAGTTGGGAGGCTCATCGACCGACTCGCGTCGTGTCAGCAAGCGGCTGCCGTCGCTGTCGAGCAGAGCCACGGCCGTCTTGTAGTAGGGGGCTTCCGACCGCCACAGGCGGTCGGGCTCGCCCGTGGCGACGTCCAACCGGTCGACGAACGGACGATTCCCTTCCGGTGAGGCCCCCTGGCCGAACAGGAGCAGGGAGTTGCCGTCGTCGGTGGTGAGCAGCACCGAGCCCCGGTCGCTCATGCGGCTCACCGGATTGCCCGGGTCACCGTAGCGATCCTCGAACGAGCGGTCCCAGAGAAGCCTGGGCGCGACGTCGACGGAGTCGGGCCGGAGCACGAAGGTCTGCAGGTGGCGGCTGCGGCGCCAGAACCCCGTGACCAGGGCCAGATCGCTTTCGCCCCACTGGGCCGCTCCGAAGCGGAGGCCCAGATCGACCAGCGGCGTGGGCTCTGTCTCGAAGGGCGCCGGAAGCGTGAACAGACGGTCGCGCACGTCGGAGTGTGCCCGCGAGTCGCCGCCGTCCTGAGCCGCCACCCAGTAGAGGGTCGCGTCGGCGCCGCCGCGCCAGGCGACCGAGCGCATGCCAGTGGCGACCGAGTCGAACCCCTGTGGGCGCTCGTCATGCAAGGGCAGGTCGGTCAGGGTTTTGACCCCGGTGCCGTCGCTTCCCCAGATCTCGATTCGCCGCGGGAAGCGGGATAAGGGGACCAGATAGGAGAACGGGCGATGGATGGTCTCGACCAGGAGGAACTCACCGTCGGGCGAGGGCTCCGCCCGGGAGATCAGCCCCTCGGGTCCGATCTCCGTGATGCTCCCGTCCACACCGACCACGGCTACTTGGGTCGCCATGTAGTGCTCGAACAGCGCCTCATCGTGTGCGTCGGTCAGCAGGTCTTGGTAGGTCCGCGCCGGCGCGCTGCGCCCAGCTGTCCGTTGGATGGTCGGCCCATTCGGCACCGGCGATCCCTCCGGCGCCGCGGCGCGACCCCCGGGAACGAGCCGCGCCACGAGTGTCCGGCTGTCGTTGCGCCAAGTGTAGCCTCGCCCATAGGCGGTGTTGACGCGGCTGTCCGTCAGTGCGCGGGCCCTGCCGGTCGCCACCTCGGCAGCCCACAACTCCAGGCCGTCCTCGCGGGTGAGCGTGAAAGCGACCCAGGCACCGTCGGGCGACCAGCCGATCGATTCGATGCGGGGGGACCCGGGCAAACCGGTGACGGGTGTAGTGGTGCCGTCTGCCAACCGCTTCAGGGTGAGCCCGGTGAAGTAGCGGGTACGGCTACGTCCATTGGTCCGCGGGTTGATCCTGAGCCCGGCGATGCGCAGCTCCGGCCGCGCGAGATCGGCAATCCTCTGCAGGCTGGGAACGTCCATCAGGACGACATGAGTGCGCTCGGGGCTGACCGAGACGGCGGGAGTCGTCGGCGCATCGACCAGGGCGACGAGCTCCGGGCCGGGCGTCTGGTAGACGGCTTCCTCGGACATCTGGCCGGTCTGAGCCGGGGCCGCGGGCGCTGCAAGGAGTGCGGCCGCGGTCGCAGGCAGGAGCGGCCATGACCGCAAGCGCCGTGCGAATCCGGGCGCTCTGTAGTGGCTGGAGGGTGCCATGCGGTCGGACTGGCCGGAACCATCGGGACGGTCGATCACGCTGCTACCTCCGGTGGGGAGTCAATGCGAGGGGAACCTGAACCTCCCGGACCTGCGGTCACTTGTCAAGTGGTTGGCCATCGAGAGTACTTGCGGCGCCCGACAGCGACCGGTGGCGGTGGCTACCGGAAGGTCGAGACGGCGTTGCGGCTGCGCGAGCCAACGGCGGCTGTTGCGCCGTTGATTGTCACGGATGCGCCGAAGGCAACTCCCCCGACCCCGTCACCCGACACGAGCCGGAACGTCTGCGTCCAGACACCGTCGATGCGCTCATAGACGTACGCCGCGTCGCCGGTGAACCCGAGGCTCGCCGGAGCGCCGACGATGACGCGGGACCCGTCGACGGCAATGGACTGGCCGAACCGATCGAGCCCGGACCCCCCGGCGGTGATCCGCTGGAGGCGTTCCCAGCCGGTGGGTTGGCGCTCGTAGAGGTACGCGGCCCCGACGCGGTCGGAGTTGAGCTCGTTGTTGGCGCCGACGACAAGGATCTCACCATCGATATCCACGGCCGTACCGAAACCGGACGGATCGACGAGCTCGGGAAGCAGCTGCGCCTGCTGCTCCCAGGTGCTACCGGCGCGCTCGTAAACATAGGCGGAGCTGAGGAAGAAGCCGCCCGGGGCGCCGACGACCAGAGTCTGACCGCTGAGGCCGATCGAGTCGCCGAAGACCGTGTCGGCGCTCGAGACCTCGAGCGTTGTGTGAAGCTGCCACTGCTGGCGCCGAAACTGAAACAGGTAGACGCGGTCGGCGCCCGGCGCCGCAACCGCCAGAAATCGCCCGCTGAGCGCGACCCGCTGCCCGAACCCGTCCTTGGCAGCGATGCCCTCGATGGTGAGCCTGGCCATCTGCTGCCAGGCACCCTGTCTGCGCTCGAACACGTAGACGGCCCCGGGATCGGTGTCGGTGGCGGCATCGCCGGCGTGCGAGCCGACGGCCAGCACGCGCCCACTGATCGCTACGGAGGTGCCGAACCGCTGTCCGGCGGTCGAGATCTCCGCGGTCGGTGTCAGACGGTCCACCTGGATCCACTTGTTCGATGGACGCTCGAAGATGTAGGCGCGACCATCGTCCGATCCGGCCGGAGAGTCCGGCGCCACCACGACGAGACGCCTGCCGCTGAGCGCCACCGCCTCACCGAACTGGCCCGCGTCGGCGTCGCCGACGAGGCGTTGCTCACGCTCGAACGCCGCCTTCGAGGCGCCGGCGGCGGAGCCGTGCGCCAGGAGCGTCATCGTCAGTGCGGCGGCGCGCAGGAACTGCCGTGTCGGGCGGTCGCATTGGGGTACGAGCTGCATCGGATGGGGCTGTGTCGGACCGCAGTCTGCGAGGTCGGAGGCCGGTCATAGAGGGGAAACGCTACTCCGCAGCAGAATCCCTCACGTTCCTACGTTTGCAGCGCCAAGTCCAGTCAGATTGGCCTCGTGGGCGGGTTCCGGGGGACTAGGGGGCCGCTAGTGTAGCGCCGTGGGGGGTCAGCCTGCGGCCGTATCGGCAGCGGCCAGGGGCCTATCGAGCGCCTCGATGGCCGCGCCGACGCCGGCTCCAGGCGTCATGCCATGACCCTGGGCACGTAACGCCGCCTCGAGCGTGCCTAGAACGAGAATCACGTTGTTGGCCGTGCTCGAGGCTCCCATGAGACCGATGCGCCAGATCTTCCCGGCCAGGGGTCCCAGCCCTCCGCCGATCTCGATGCCGTGGTTGGTCAGCAGTCGAGCACGGACCGCCGCCTCGTCGACACCCGCGGGCACCCGGACCGCGTTCAACGACCAGAGCCGCCGTTCGGGATGCTCCACCAGCATCCGCAGCCCCATCGCCTCGACCCCGGCGACCAGAGCCAGGTGATGGTGGCGATGGCGTGCCTGCCGGGCCTCCAGTCCCTCCTCATGGATCATCCGCAGCGCCTCGTGCAGCGCGAACGCCATCGAGACCGGGGCCGTGTGGTGGTACGCGCGCTCCTGTCCCCAGTAGCCGTCCAGCAGCCTTACGTCCAAGTACCAGCTGCGTACTGGAGTGTCGCGCCGCTGGATGCGGTCCAGCGCACGTTGATTGAGGGTCACGGGTGCCAGCCCCGGTGGACACGACAGGCATTTCTGGGTGCCGCTGTAGCAGACGTCGATGCCGCGCTCGTCGATCGCCACCCGATGACCGCCGAGCGAGGTGACGGCGTCGATGACCACCAGCGCGTGGAGCTCGTGTGCCGCCGTGATGATCGACTCGAGCGGTTGCAGCACCCCGGTCGAGGTCTCCGCGTGCACCACAGCTACCAGCTTGGTGTCGCCGTCGGCGATCGCCTCGGTGACCGCGTTCGGATCCACCGGCTCGCCCCATCGACCTTCCACCTCGACCACATCGGCCCCGTTGCGGCGGGCCTGCTCGGCGAGGCGTGCGCCGAACACACCGCAGATCGCCACCACGACGCGGTCACCGGGCTCGACCAGGTTGACGATGCTCGCCTCCATTCCGGCGCTGCCCGTACCAGCGATGGCGAAGGTCATTCGGTTGGAGGTTTCGAAGACCCTGCGCAGCATCGCCTGGGTCTCGTCCATTATGCGCAGGAACTCGGGATCGAGATGACCGAGGAGCGGGCGTGACAGGGCCTTCAGAACCCGGTCATCGACCTGGCTCGGTCCGGGGCCGAGGAGAATTCGCTGCGGGAGATCGAGCTGCGTCAAGGCCTTCTGCTACCGGTGCCGGGGCTCCACGCTCTTGGTCCGGAGGGCACTGAAATCGTCGAGCCAGAAGCCTCCACCAGTCAAGTCGTCGGCGCCTCGCGTGGCGCCGACGCGAATCGAGTCCTGAGCCAGCGAGGCGCCGGCCAGGCCGGCGGCGAGCAAGGCCAAACCGGCGACATAGATCAGGAACCTCATGCTCGCGAGTATAGTACCCGACGGCCGCGGCGCGCCGCGACGCGCGAAGTGTATCGATGCGTCGGCCGCTGAACATACGCGCCGCTTGCCGTATGATTCCCCGCGATCTGCGGGCGCCTCGCCCCAGCCCCACAACTCGACGCGGGACACCCCCATGCACCTCCGAGCCCTGCCCCTGCTCTTGCTTGCTTGCAGTCTCCTCGTCGTCAACTCGGCCCCAGCAGTAGGTGCTGTCGAGGGGCAGGAGCCGGGCCGCCGAATCGTGGCGATCGGTGATGTGCACGGCGCCTACGACGCGCTTGTCGAGGTGCTGGGCGCGGCGAATCTGGTCGATGATGGTCTCGCCTGGTCGGGCGGCGACAGTGTCCTCGTGCAGACCGGCGATCTGCTCGACGGGGGAAGCGGCGTGCGCGCCGTGCTCGACTTGATGATGCGGCTGCAAAGCGAAGCCCGTGCTGCCGGTGGCGATGTGATCGTCCTGCTCGGAGACCACGAGGTGCTGAACCTGCTGGGCGAGCTGCGCGACGTGTCGGCCGAGACCATGGCCACCTTCGCCAGCGAGGACCAGACCTCGACGCTGCGCGAGGCGTTCAAGGAGTATGCCGACGCCTACTTCGCCAGCGATCGGGCATGGGCGCGGGCCACCCGACCGAAGAAAGACGATATCCGCGACGAGTGGATCGAGGACCAGGTGCCAGGGCGGGTCGAGTACCTGCGGGCCATGGGGCCGGACGGCGCCTACGGCGAATGGCTTCGGACCCTGCCGGTGGTCGCCACACTCGACGGGATCCTCTTCATGCACGCCGGCATCACGCCACAGCTTGCCGGGTGGAGCGTCGATGACATCAACCAGCGGCTGGCCGACGAGATCGACGCGCTCGATGCCTACCGGGCCTACATGCTCGGCGAAAGACGGTCACGACCTTCGCCGACCTGGGGGAGACGATTCGCGGCATCCGCCTGGACGCCGGCGGGGTGGATTGGTTCGAGGCGCCGCGCGAGCAGCTCAACAAGCCACCCGTCCTACCGACCGGCCAGCTGCGGCGAATGGAAGCGGAGGAGCGTGCCGAGCCATTGCTGCGCATCAACGGCTGGTTCGCGCTGGCGGCGCGCGGCCCGATCTGGTTTCGGGGCTTCGCCGAATCGCCGGACGGGATGCTCGAGGCTCAATTGCCCGGGTTGCTCGAAGCGGCGGGCGCTAGGGCAGTGGTATCGGGGCACACCCCGACCGAAGACGGTGCCGTTCGTGCTCGAGCCGGGGGCAGGCTGTTCCTGATCGATAGCGGCATGTGGCAGGACGGCGGCAGAGCCTCGGCGCTGGTCTTCGCTCGAGGTCAGGTCGAGGCGGTCTATGCCGACGGCACCCGCCAAGCGATGCCGTCCCTGGCGGGGCCCGCCGCCTAGCAGGCTGCTGAAAAACGGCTTGGGCGCGCCATTTTGGGCTGGATCGTCTCGATCACGGTGAGTTAGCGGGGCGCCGAGTGCGGGTACGAGGCCGGCGCTGCTGGCAGCGCCGGCATTTCTTGGGGATTGGTGCCCTCATCGTCACGTCGCCCCCTGGAGGTTGCGCATTCTGACCAGGTTGAAGGCCGCGGCGGTGAAGATGAACATCCAATCGACACGTTGCGTGCCTCGGTGTCTGGTCTTGCGCATCAGCCCGACCGTCTTGGCCCATCCGAACATCTGCTCGACGAGCTTGCGTTTCTTCTGACTGACCGTGTAGCCCGGGTGCCGGGTCGTGCGGCGGTCGATGGCGCTGCGCCGGTTCGTGTCGTTCTGTGCGACGTGCGGGGTGATGTTGCGATCTCGAAGCTTTCGGATGCAGTCTCGCGTGTCGTAGCCCTTGTCGGCCGCCAAGGTTACCCGGCCCCTTCCGGGAATCTCGCCCGCCATCTGCACGGCGGCCTCTCGTTCTGCTGTTCCCGAAGCGATCGTTACGCAGGCGTTGGTTGCTAACCCGTGGCGGTTGTCGATCATCAGGTGCCCCATGTAGCAGAGCCTCGACTCGGCTCCCTTACTCTTCTTGTATAGGCGTGCCTGCGGGTCGTTCCTGGAGGCGTGAGTATCGTTCGTGCGCCGTTGCCGGCGGAAATCGACGCTCGGGTTGCTGCCGCCCTCATCGGAGTCGCTCTGATCCTTCGGCTTGAAGCTCTTGTGCGAGGCCCACGCCTCGATCAGCGTGCCGTCCACCGTGAAGTGTTCATCCGACAGCAGGCTGCGGCGCCGCGCCTCCGCCAGCACTTCCTGGAAGAACACCTTGGCGACCTCGCCTCCCAACACTCGATCTCGGTTCTTCGTGAACACCGTCGCATCCCACACCAGATCGTCCATGTTCAGGCCCACAAACCACCGGAACAGCAGGTTGTAGTCGAGCTGCTCCATCAGCATGCGCTCGGAGCGAATCGTGTACAGCACCTGCAGCAGCAGCGCCCGCAGCAGCTTCTCCGGCGGGATAGACGGACGGCCCGTGTGCGAGTACAGCTTCTCGAACAGCGGCGACATCCGCCCCAGCACATCGTTGACGATCTTCAGCAGCGGCCGCAGCGGATGCTCCTTCGGTACTCGCTGCTCTGGAGATACGTAACTAAAAACCGCCACCTGTCCCGCGTCCTCACCACGCATCTGCTCACCTCGTTGATGCTTCGGTTCTTGCCGCGGGCTGCGTGGTTCAAAATCGTACTCGAACAAGGGGAGTTTTTCAGCAGCCTGCTAGGACGCCGAGGAGCTGGCCTCGCGCAGGCCGCGCACGGCCAGAGTTCGGCCGGGCGTGCGCTCGGTGGCCCGCTGGAAGGCAATGCGTGCCTCCTCGGTGCGGCCGAGCGCCAGGAGCTCCTCGCCGAGTAGCTCGAACGTCGGCTTCAGTATCCGCGGCGGGCCGAATGCAAAGGGTAGGGAGTCCTCGGTCCGGGCGGCCTCCTGGAGCGTCGCGATCCCCTCGTCGGTTCGGCCGTCGGCGATCGCAATCAACCCGCGGAGCTCATCCAGATGGATGGCGCCGAAGGCATCGTCGGGCTCGGGCTCGGCAACCAGGAGGTCGCGAGCGGGCTCGGCATCACCAGCACGTAAGGCGGCAAAGGCGTTGGTGAACTCGTATTGCAGCCTGGGACCGCTGCCGGCGGGGAGCTCGGCGGTCCACTCGGCGGCGAGATCCCAGTTCTCCGTGTCGAAGATATGACGCGCCCGCATCGAGACGAAGTAGCCCCGGGCACCGGCCGCCGGCTCCTGAGCCATGCGAGAGTGGCACGCGTTCATGAGCTCGGTGGCCTCCTCCGAGCCGCCGTCCATGAGATGGCCGTAGTGCAGCCAGGACGAGTAGTGGCCGCACAGGTTGGGACGCCGGCCGCGCTCCGCTAGCTGCGCGTCCTGCGTGTCGCGGGCACGGATGTTGCCGCTGATCACGTCGTCCCAGATGCCCATGGCGACAAAGATGTGCGTCGTCATGTGCTGGGCGTGCGACGCGTTCGGGGCGATCTGGGAGTAGGCGCGCGCGGCCGGCATTCCGAGCGGTGCGTGGACCGGGTCGTCGAAGGAGTGGATCAGGTAGTGGGCCGCGCCGGGGTGGTCCGAGTTGGCCTCGAACGCGGGCCCCGCGGTGGCGGCGGCACGCATGTAGGTGGCGAAGTCACGGCCACTGTGGCTGCTGCCGAGAATGGCCAGCGCGTGAAAGGCGCGGGCGTCCAGGTCCTCCGGGTAGCTCTCCTGAAGTCGCTGCATGGCCTGCATGTAGGCGAGGTCCTGCTCGGCCTTCGTGCCCTCGGCATAGAGCGCCTGGACGGCATCCAGGTACATCGCCTCGCGATCGGTGCCCGCCAGGTCGCGGCGTTCCTCACTCGTCGGAGCCAGCCGGCCGAGCGCTTCGAACGCGGCCTCGGCGTCCTTTTGCTGCCAGATGGGGTGGTTGTAGGTCATCGCTTCCCCCCAGTACGCCATCGCGAACCCGGGGTCGGCCTCCTGAGCCTCACGGAACGCCTCGGCCGCCGGCTCGTACTCGAAGCTGTGCATCAGGAGCACGCCCCGAAGGAAAGGCTCCTGGGCCTCCGCGTTCCCGGAGCTCGGAAACGACAAGCTGCCGAGTCCCTCGATGTGAACGAGATCCGGATCGGGGGCTGGAGCATCGGGGCCGGCCGGCTGGCAGCCGACGAGGCCGGCGGCGAGGACACAAACGACGAGGCGGGCGAGACTTCGCATCGCTGCTCCGGGGTTCGCCGCACCGGGCGGCGTGGGACGCTCCTGTGGCAGGCCATGGTAATGGCTGCGGCCTTCGCAGCCAACGGCGGCCCCGCTACCGGGAGCTCCCGTGCGAGGGTTGTGTGACGTCGTCTCGACGGCGGGCCTGCTATGCTTCTCGGCGGTAGTACGACCTTGTATTTCGAACGGAGAGCAGTTCATGGCCAGCGGTACCGTCAAGTGGTTCAACGACTCCAAGGGTTTTGGCTTCATCGAGCAGGAGGGCGGCGGTCCGGACGTCTTCGTCCACCACACCGCGATCGCGGCTGAGGGCCATCGCAGCTTGCAAGAGAACCAGCGGGTCGAGTTCGATATCCAGCAGGGTCCCAAGGGGCCGCAGGCAGCCAACGTCCGCGCCGTCTGACAACTCTGCACCGCCGGTTCGCTACCCGCCCGGCGGTGTCGTGGCCAGACACGGCGTCATCCTAGCTCCACCGTCAGGGCCGTGCTGTGCCACGGGCTCGGAGCGTCTCGACCCAGTGGACGGTGCTTCTGCCGGTGAAGTGCGCGATCTGGTGCCGGCAGCTAAAGCCGCAGGCCACGATCGAGGTCCCGGCGTCGAGCGCCCGGATCGCCGGGAACAGACGATCTTCGCCGATGCGGCGTGATACCTCGTAGTGCTCCCGCTCGTAGCCGAACGCGCCCGCCATGCCACAACAGCCGGAGTCGATCTCCTGCACCTCGAGCCCGGGGACCCGCTGCAGGACGCGCTTCATGGCGGCCGTACCGTAGAGCGCCTTCTGGTGGCAGTGCCCATGAAGCAGCAGCCCGCGGCCGTCGAGCGAGGCACGGTTGGCTTCGAGCTCACACTCGAGCTTGCCCGTGGCGATCTCGCCGTCGAGGAACACGTCGATCATCTTCACGCCGGCTGTCACGCGCTCGCCCAGCGCCCGGTCCTCGATCAGGTCGGGTAGGTCGTCGGTCAGGGCCGAGGCGCAGCTCGGTTCGCACACAACGACGCTCAGTCCCTGAGCCAGGAGCTCGTCGAGCCGACGCAGGGTGGCCTCGCCATCGCGGCGGGCGTCGCGCAGGAAGCCGTGTGAGATGCGCGGCCGCTGGCAGCAGCCCGCGTCGGCGACCACGACCTCGTAGCCGCACGACTCCAGCAACTGCACCGCGGCGCGGCCGACCCTCGGTTCGTGACAGTCCAGGTAGGTGTCGGCGAACAGGGCCACGCGCCGGCCGCTCGAGCGTGCAGCCCGCGCCGCCATCCAGGAGCGGAAGGGACGGCGGGCGTACGCTGGCAGCGTTCGACGTCGGTCGAGGCCGGTCGCTGCCTCGAGGCCGCGACGGAACATCGCCGTTGCCTGGACGCCGTTGACCAGCGGGGCCCACGGCCCGCACAACCGGCGTGCCATCGTGGCGGAGCTGCCAACCAGCCGATCGCGCAGGTTGGTGCCGTTCCGGTCGTAGACTTGCTGCAGTACCTCGCTCTTGAGCTTGGCCATGTCGACGTTCGAGGGGCATTCGCTCTTGCAGCCCTTGCACGAGATGCACAGATCCAGAGCCTCGCGCAGCCGCGTCCCGGTCAGGCCGTCGCGTCCGAGCTGCCCGGACATCGCAAGGCGCAGGGCGTTGGCGCGTCCACGGGTCGAGTGCTCCTCGTCGCGCGTGGCGATATAGCTCGGACACATCGTTCCGGTGAGCGTCTTGCGGCATTGACCGACCCCGGTGCACAACTCCACGGCCCCCGCGAAGCTGCCGTCCTGTCGGTATCGGAAAACCGATTCGAACGGCTCGATGGCGTAGTCGGGCCCGAATCGTAGGTTTTCGTGCATCGGTGGAGCGCCGACGATCTTCCCTGGGTTCATCAGCCCCGCCGGGTCGAAGAGCTCCTTGAGCTCGCCGAAGGCGCGGTACAGCCGCGCGCCGAAGAAGCGCTCGTTGAACGGGCTCCGCACCAGCCCATCGCCATGCTCGCCCGACCAGGCGCCTCCGTATTGCATGACCAGATCGAAAGTTCGCTCCGCAATCTGCCGCATGCGCTCGATATCGTCGCCGCGTCGCAGATCCAGGATCGGCCGGACGTGGATCACGCCGACGCTGGCGTGGGCGTACATCGCCACCTCGGTGTCGAGATCGGAGCAAATCTGCAGGACCCTGGCGATGTACTCGGGCAGAACCTCCACCGGGATCGCGGCATCCTCGATGAAGGCCAGCGGCTTGCGGTCACCCTTCATGCCCAGCATTAGCCCGAGACCGCTCTTGCGCACCTCCCAGACCTGGGCCTGACGGTCTCGATCCAGGACGATCGGGAAGGCATAGCCGAAGCCACGCCCCTCGAGGTCGACCGCCATTCGCCGAGCCCGGTCGGCCACCTCGTCGTCGGTGTCGCCGTAGAACTCGACGATCAGCACCGCCGCGGGATCGCCCTGAAGGAAGTCGAGACGTTGCGACGATTCGCGGTTCTCACGCGCCAGCGTCAGGACGGTGCGGTCGAGGATCTCGACGGCCGACGGAGCGAAGGGGAGGATGTGCTCCACGGCGCCGATCGCCTCCTGGAGCTGCGCGAAGTGCGCGACGCAAAGCGAGACGCTCGACGGCAGCGGCTCCAGGCTCAGCGTTGCCTCGAGGATGACTCCGAGCGTCCCCTCGCTACCCACCATGATCTTGGCCGGATTCCAAGCGGCGTCATCGGTGAGCGCATCGAGTGGATAGCCACCGACGCGCCGCATGACCTTGGGGAAGCGGTCGGCGATCTCGTCGCGGTTGGCGTCGACGATCCGACGCAGTCCGCGGTAGATCTCGGGCTTGCGACCCACGCCGGCAACCTGGTCGACGATGGCCTCGGGGGCGAGGGCGGCGAGCTCGAGCTCGGTACCGTCGGACAGCAGCACCCGGAGCGCCAGCACATGGTCGATCGTCTTGCCGAAGAGGATGCTCTTGGCCCCCGACGAGTTGTTGCCGATCATGCCGCCGACGTTCGCCCGGCTGCTGGTGGAGGGATCGGGAGCAAAGTGCAGTCCGTGCGGTGCGAGCACGGCGTTGAGCTCGTCGAGCACGAGCCCCGACTCCACCCGCACCGTACGCCCCTCGAGGTCGAGCTCGAGGATTCGATTCATGTGTTTGGAGAAGTCGATGACGAGCGCCGCACCGACGGTCTGTCCCGCCAGGCTGGTGCCCCCGCCGCGCGGCAGGATCGGCAGATCGTGTCGGGCCGCCAGGGCGACCGCGACGCGCACGTCGTCGGCGTCGCGCGGCACCACCACGGCGACGGGCAGGATCTGATAGTTGCTCGCGTCGGTGGCGTAGACGCCGAGCGACACCTGGTCGAGCAGGACGTCGCCGCCGACCTGCCGCCGTAGATCGCGCTCCAGCGCTTCCATGTCCAGCTTCATGGGGCGTCAGCTCCCGGACGTCAGCAACGGGTCGCCGACCCCGATGAGGTAAACAGCCACGACACCCAGAAGTCCGATCACGATCAGGTAGTAGAGGGTCGGCAGGATCGTCTTGCGCAGCGTCGCGCCCTCCTGCCCGAGCAACCCGACCGTCGCGGAGGCGGCGACCACGTTGTGGATCGCGATCATGTTGCCCGCGGCGGCCCCCACCGCTTGCAATGCCACGATGAAGACCCCCGAGATCGCGAGCCGCTCCGCAACACCGTACTGGAACGAGGTGAACATCAGGTTGCTCACCGTGTTAGAGCCGGCGATGAAAGCACCGAGCGCTCCGGTGACGCCGGCGAAGGCGGGCCAGGCTCCACCGACGTTGGCGGCAACCCACTCGGCCAGGGCGATCGGCATGCTGGGGTAGCCCGTGGTGTTTACCCCGGAGTTGATGTAGACGCGGACCATGGGGACGGTGAAGACGAGCACGAAGACGGCGCCGCCGAGCACCCGAAACGAGCGTACCGCGGCCTGGCGCATGCTGCGCGACGGCATCCTGTGGAGGGCGAACGCCGCTACGGCGGCGAGCGTCAGCATGGTGCCAGGTAGATACAGCGGCGCGGTGGCGGCGGCGATGTCGGTACCCAAGATGCCGTTCCAGGCGATGCTTGGACGCTGCAGCCAGCCACCGAACGGAAGCCAGGGCAGTCGACTCAGAACCAGCATGCCGGCGACCAGGAGGTAGGGGAACCAGGCCGCCAGGATACCGATCTTGGCGGTGCCGCCCGTGCCGCCCGTGCCGGCCGCGGGGTCGCTGAACGGCTCGGGGTGGCCGCGTTGCCTCGCCGGCGCATCGAGTACCTCCATGCCGCTGACCCAGTCCGCGGGCCAGGTGGCGGCCGGTTCGAAGTCCCAACGATCGGCCGGCACGAGCCAGCCGCGCCGTACCACGGCGATGACCACGAGCATGCCGACCGGCGCACCGAGCAGCGACGGGAACTCGGGCCCAAGAAGCACCGCGGTCCCGAGGTAGGGGACGGTGAAGGCCAGCCCGCCGAACAGCGTCAGTGGCAGGATCGACAGCCCCTCGGTCCATGAGCGGCGGGGGCCGAAGAAGCGAGTCAGAACCATCACCATCAGCGTCGGCATGAGCGTTCCGGCGACGGCGTGCAGGAGCGCGCTGCGCACGCCTACGAGGTAGACGAACTCGCGCAGGTTCAGCCCTGCGGCCACCAGTTGCGTGTCGAACTCCGGGCTCGAGATGCCGCCGGCTACCCCGACCAGGATCGGCGTTCCCACGGCGCCGAAGGTGACCGCAGTACTCTGGATCATCATGCCGATGACCACTGCGGCCGCCGCCGGAAAGCCCATCGCCACCAGCAGTGGGGCCGCTACCGCAGCGGGCGTGCCGAAACCGGCCGCGCCCTCGATGAAGGAGCCGAATAGCCAGGCGATGATCACTACCTGAACGCGTCGATCGTCGCTCAGGGCGTGGAAAGAGCGACGGATCGCCGCCACGCCACCCGACTCCTCGAGTGTGTTCAGCAGGAAGATCGCCCCGAAGATGATCCATGCGAGATCGAAGGTCAGGAAGAGCCCCTGGATCGTCGAGGCCGCGACACGCATCCAGGGCACGCCCCACGCGCCGAGGGCGATCGCCACCGCCGTGAGGTAGACAGCGGGCATGGCTCGCCGCGCCGGGATGCGCCAGCCGACCAGCAGAGCCGCCGCCAACAGGATCGGCGCGACCGCGAGGATGGCCTGGTAGCTGGACATGGATGGTGGCTCGTGTCGAGAGTCCGGCGGTTCGAGGAGGCGCGCCGATTATAGAGCCGCGAATGGGCTGCCGGACCACGGTTGGCCCGGCTATCGTAGTGTGGAGAGGGGTGCCCGAACGATGAGCCGAGCAAACGATGTCGTCAGCGGATCAGACTAGGCGGCCCGATCGCGGGCCCCGCGGCGTCGGGCGATGGCTCCTCTTGATGCTCCTCGGTGGCCTCGCCGTCGGGATCCCGGCAGCGGCCAGGGGCCCAGCACCGACGATCGCCGGGCAGGTGACGGACATTCTCTCGAGCGAGCCCGTGCGCCGAGCGAAGCTGCGCGTGCAAGGTCATGGCTCGGTTCGCACCGACGAGGGGGGGCGGTACTCGCTCGCCCTGGTCGATGCCGGTACCCGCAAGATGCTGCTGCGCAAGTCCGGCTTCTACACCCGGCGCACCTATGTGTCCGTCGGCCGCCAGCCGGTCGAGTTGGACGTCGGGCTGATTCCCACGCGCGGGGGTTTCGATCTGGAATTCTTCGATCACGTGTTTCGCTCGCGCGGTCGCAGGGGTACCGAGCCCTGGAGCGATCCGACCATGGACGTGGAGATCTGGACGCGGATCTTCGAGCTCGATTCTTCGGTGGCGCGCTACGTCGATCAGGGCGATGCGCCGGCAAGCTTCGTGGAGTTCGCCCAGAGCGTGGTCGCAGACCACATCGAGCCGCTGACGGGCGGGCACGTGCGCGTCGGTATGGTCCGGGTCGTAACCCATCCAGCCGGAACGCAGCTGACGTTCGACGCGACACGGCCGGCAGGTGTCGTCCGCATCGCCGTGGCCTCGGATCCCGCGCGGACCGAGTTCTCGCTCGTCGCCGTGTCCTGTGCTGGCGGGCCTGGCAGCTGCTGGGGTGCCATCGACATCCATCCCAAGGACATGGACCGCCGCGCCATAGTCTTGCACGAGCTCGGCCACGTGCTCGGATGGGATCATCCCTTGGGCCGCAACCGCGTGCCGTTGCCGTCCCTGATGGGGCCGGAGCCCGAGCCCGACTATCCCACCGAGCACGATCTGCTCCACGGCCCCATTCTCTACAGCCGTCCCGTGGGGAGCCGGACCCCGGACCGCGATCCACGGCCTCCTAGCCGCTAGCGCCAGACCGACGCCTGCATCGCGTCGAAGTGGTGGTCGTAGGTCCACACCGGTGTCTCCAGGTAGGCAGCGACCTCCCCCGCGACGGCGTCGAATAAGGTGATGGGCTGATCAGGGAACTCTCCGAGACGTCGGACGGCCGAGGCATACTGCTCGCTCGTCGGGTTCACCAGGCCAACCGTGTTGCGGATTTCGGCGAGCCAGCGTCGAGCCACCTCCGACCCGAGCCGCCGCAGAACGAGCGCGTGGGCCTCACATAGGGTCGGTTGCGCCACGAGCACCGTGCGGTTGTCGTCGCGCAATCGCCCGACCTCGGTTCGTGCTCGGAGGTGCATCGCGTCGTCACGATCGACCAATGCGTAGAGCGGGCCAGTATCGGCCAGGACCGCTCTCATCGAGTCGACGAGTCGTCGCCGTCCATGCGAGCGGCGAGGTGTGCGTCGTGCGCGACGCTTGCGTCCGCGTGGCCGCTACCGCTACGGGCCACCGTGACCGATAGTGGGGCACAGGACGGGCGGTACTGCAGCGCCTCGAGCCGCTTCTGGCGCAGAAACGCGCGCAGCGCCGATTGCATGACCCTGGCCAGGCTGGGCGGCGCGGGTTGGGACCGCAGCCAGGCTTCGAGCTCGGCCTCCAGGTCGTCCGGGATGGTCACGGTCGCTCTGCGCACGTTCATCATGATAGCACCAGATGGTGCAGGAATACGATTCTGGTGCAGAACTACGATCTCGACGCTGGTTGGCTTTGCTAGGCGAACACCGAGCGCGTAGCCTCTGCGGCGATGAAAGGGAGACACCGCGACCGCTGCGTGGTCCGCTGCAGACTTGTGCCTGCCAACCGACAAGCGAAGGAGTCGAGCGTGAGTCTTCGGGCATTCGGCATCGTTCCGCTGACCGCTGCGTTGCTGCTCACGGGAAGCGCGCAGCAAGCAGAGCCCTGGGTCGACTGGGAAATGACGGTGCACATTCGCGAGGAGGGATTCCAGCGATCGCAGCTCGCCGACACCCTTTCCTATATGACCGATGTGCTCGGCGCCCGGCTGACCCTGTCGCCCGGCATGACCCGCGCCCAGCGTTGGGCACTCGTCGAGATGCAGCGCATCGGGCTGGTCAACACTCGCATCGAGCCCTTCATGGACTATGGCGTCAGCTGGGAAAACGATTACGTGTCGTTGCACATGCTGGAGCCGGACTACCAGCCGCTGGTTGCGTACCCGCTTGCCCACACTCCCGGCACCGAGGGGTTGCAACGGCTCCAGGCCGTGATCGCCGACGTGCGTAGCCAGCAGGATCTCGAGCAGTATCGGGGCCGGCTGCGCGGGATGGCCGTACTGTCCACTCTCCCGGCTGCGATCGACCTGGAGCGGCTGAATGCGGGGGTGCCGCGCCGGAGCGACGAGGACCTGCGAGCGCTCGAGCAGGCCGTCCCGACGCCGGTGCCGCGTCCTGCTCCGCCGTCGAACCCAGACCTGTTGAGCGAGCAGGAGCGGGCAGACTTCTTCAAGGCCGAGGGCGCCGCGGTGATCCTGGAATCACGCTCCGGATGGCCGGGTGCGGTGCGCGGCTTCGCTCGGCCAGGGACCAAGGTCGATATGTGGGCTCGCCAGGAGAGCCTGGAGTCGCTGCCGATCGTGGCGGTGACGCCCGAGCACTACAACCGCATGTACCGCATCCTGCAGCGGGAGCTGCCGGTCACCATCGAGATCGAGGTCCGCAACACGATTGGGGAGTCGCGCGAGCAGGCAAGCAACGTTCTCGGCGACATTCCGGGCTCCGATCTCGCCGACGAGCTGGTGATGCTCGGGGCCCATTTCGACACCTGGCACGCCAGCCCCAACGCCAGCGACAACACCTCGGGTGTGGCCGTCGTGCTCGAGGCGGCCCGCATTCTCGAGGCCCTCGGAGTCGAGCCTCGTCGCACCATCCGTGTGGCGCTGTGGTCGGGCGAGGAGCAGGGCCTCTTCGGCTCGAGGGCGTACGTCAAGAGGCACTTCGGCGACCCGAACGACCCTGCAGTGGGTACCACGGCCGCCTTCGAGAAGTTCTCGGTCTACTTCAACCAGGACTACGGCCCGGGGAAGTACCGCGGCATCTGGCTCCAGGGCAACGAGCACGTGCGCCGTACCTTCGGAGCCTGGATGAAGCCGCTGGAGGATCTCGGCATGACCACGATCTCCCCGCGCAGCGTCGGCAGCACCGACCACGTTGCCTTCGACGCCGCCGGCTTACCGGCCTTCCAGTTTCTCCAGGACCGCGCCGGCAGCACCGGCGGCCACACCAACTTGGACTTCTTCGACACGCTGCCCATCGATGACCTGATCCACAACGCCGTGGTCATGGCCTCGTTCGTCTACCACGCGGCCATGCGCGACGAGCTCATTCCACGCAAACGGTAGTCCGGGGAGCGATCCCGACGGCACGGCACCAGGGCCTAGCGGCGCTCGCCGAAGGCCCAGATGTCGCCCTGGTCGATGTCGCGCGTGTAGACGACGGCGCTGCCGTCCCACGTCCAGCCACCGTTGTGGATGTGCCCGGCACCGGGTCGTGCCGGTACGCTGCGAGGCTCCCCGACCAGGCGGGGCAGGCCCGTAGTCGGGTCGGGCTCGAGATTCTGCACCTGCAGCTGTTGCGTGTAGTGGCTGCGCGCGCTCAGATAGGAGACGGCGCTGCCGTCGGGTCCCACGGCGATCTCGCCCACCTCGGCTGCCAGCAGCAGGGCCTGCGTACCGTCTGCGAGGTTGGCCGCCCAGAGCTCGATGGCGCCCGACTCCTCGGGAGATTTGTGGGCGTAGATGACGTGCTCCCCGTCGCGGTACCAGCCGAACGACAGCACGCCCGACAGGGCCATCGGCAGGTCCGTGCCGTCGGGCGAGATGGTCCTGAGAGCAGGCGTCCCGTCGTCGGTTCGGACCAGATACCCTATGACATCGCCGTCGGGTGACCAGCGTGGGCCCTGGCTATAGGTTGCTCCGACCGGCCAAACGAGAACCTCCTGCTCGGCGAGCTTCCGGCGTGTGGTCGTTTCCGTGTTCAGAACATATAGCTGGTATCGACCGTCCTGGTTCGACAGGAATACGATCTCGTTGCCGTCTGGCGACCAGTCGGGCTGAATCTCCTGTGCCGTACTGGTCGTGAGCTGCGAGGGGCGAGCCGGCGAGCCGCGCGCGGTGAGCCACAGGTTGTTGTTACCGGGATCGTGACGGTCCGAGTAGTAGACAACTCGCTCGCCGTCGCGACGGCCGCGCGCACCGAAGCTGTTGGAACCCTTCCCCTCGGCTGTCAGCGGCTCCGGCTCCGCGCCGGCGGCTCCGATCGAAAGCCAGATCAGGTTGCTCTGGTGGCTGTAGTCCGAGTACGCGATCCGTCCGTCGGATGCGACTACGGGGTCGATTTCGTCCCCAGCTCCCGTGGTGAGCTGCGTCGGGTTCCGGGGATGGTCGAGGTCGAGGCGCCAGAGGTCGGGATTCCCCGACCGCGCCCAGCTGAACACGACGGTGTCATCGTCCAGCCAGTCAGGCCCCTGTGGCATGGGCTCGTCTTCCAACAGCAGCCCCAGCCCACCCCCATCGGCGTCCACGAGCCAGAGGCCATGCGAGCCGTCGGCCCCCGTGCGCTCGAAGACCACGTGACTACCGTCCGGTGACCAGGCGGCGGCGCGGTCTTGTGCTCCAGGTTCCGGATCGATGAACTGCTGCTGCTCGAGTGAGTCCACGTCGATCTGGTAGATGGCCAGCGTCCGGGACTGCCGATCGAAGCGCGAAAACAGAAAGGACCCACCGTCCAGGGACCAGGGCGAGGCACCGACGAGGCCTCGTATATCGACGCCGTCGTAGACCTGCACATTGGTGTTGGCCAGCGGCCGCGAGGGTCCTCCCGTGGAGCCGACCAGCCGGATCGTTTGGCCTTGGGGGGTGTTCATCATGTAGGCGATCAACTCGCGGCTAGGCGCCCATCGCGGTGTGTGCTCGTCGCGCTCTGAGACGGCGAGCAGGACCGGCGTGCCGCCAGCGGTGGGCCGCATGCGGATATCGGCGCTGCCGGTGAGGGTCGTGGAGACGGCTATGCGCCCGGCATCCGGCGACCAGCTGGCGCCGAGCTCCACTCCCTCGAGGGTCGTGAGCTGTGTGTTGCCCAGCTGGGCAACGGGGTCGGCTGGGCTCGGCAGCATGCGGTACACGGCGACGAGCAGCGCGATCAGGACGCCGGCCGCGACGATGAGAGGGGCGCGACGCCGCCGGATCAGATCGCCGAGGATCTCCGAGTCCGTGCTCACGTCCCGGTCCCGCGACCGCGTGGCAGAAGGCCTTGGTTGTGCGGGCGTCGGCTTAGCGTCTGGTTGGCTGCGCGCGCTGCCGCCGGTGCGGTGGCGTGCGCTGGAGGTGATGCTTGGGCCAACCTCCCGCCGCAACTCCTCGAGCTCGTTGCGCAGGTCGATGGCCGTCTGGTAGCGGCGACCCGGGTCCTTGGCGAGGCTGCGTTTGATGATGCGCGCCAGGTGGCGTGGAGCGTCGCTCCTGAGCGCTGTGATCGGGGCCGGCTCGTCGCGCAGGATCGCCGTGATGGTCGAGACCCGCGTTTCGCCCTGGAACGGACGCTGTCCGGTGGCCATTTCGTACAGCAGGATGCCGAGCGAGAAGATGTCGGATCGGTGATCGATCGCCTTGCCCTCTGCTTGCTCCGGCGACATGTAGGCGACCGTGCCCAGGACGCGCCCCTCCTCGGTGAGGTGCTGCGTCGGTAGCTCCGAGGCGCCTTGCGCAGTGCCGTCCTCGAGCAGCTTGGCCAGTCCGAAGTCGAGCACTCGAACGCGCTCGTCGGCGCCGACCATCACGTTGCCCGGCTTCAGGTCGCGATGCGTGATGCCGTGGCGGTGCGCGGCGCAAATCGCGTCGGTCAGGGGCACGGCGAGCGTGAAGAAGCGATCGAGCGGCAGCCCCTTCTCGGGCAGCAACTCCGACAGCGTTCGCCCCTGCACCAGCTGCATGGTGATGAAGTGGACGCCTTCGTGCTCCTCGACGCTGTGTAGCGTGACCACGTTGGGGTGATCCAGTGCCGCGACGGCCTTGGCCTCACGCTCGAAGCGCGCCAGACGGTCCCGATCCTGCGCGAAGCCCGGCGGCAGAACCTTGATGGCGACGTCGCCGCCGAGCTTGGAGTCGTGAGCCCGAAAGACCTCGCCCATACCGCCGGCGCCGAGGGGCTCGAGGATCTCGAACTGGCCCAGGCGAGCCCCGATCGCCAGCGCCCCGGGCGTGGCGCCGCGCCCGGCTACAGGTTTCTCGAGGAAGCTATCGGACTCGTGCGACAGCAGGGACTCCACCTCCTTGCGGATCTCGGCGTCGGGACACGCCTCATCGAGGAAGCGGGCCCGCTCGGCGGCATACAGCGGCAAGGCGGCGTGCGCGATCTGCTTGATCTGTTTCCAACGCTCGTCGCTCAACTCGGGCTGCAGGCCCCCAGCTCACGACGCAGCCACAGCTTGCCTACGCTCCAGTCGCGCTGCACTGTCGCGGCCGAGATATCGAGCACCTCGGCCGTCTCCTCGGCGGTCAGGCCGCCGAAGTAGCGCAGCTCGATGATGCTCGCTTGACGTTCGTCGATTTCCCCGAGCCGCTCGAGGGCCTCGTGGAGCGCCAGGATGTCGACGTCGACGGCGACCTCGGTGGGGGCATTGGCCTCGTCGAGCGTGACACGGGTGCGCCCGCCGCCGCGCTTGGCCGCAGCGCGTTTGCGCGCGTGCTCCACCAGGATGCGCCGCATGAGTCGTGAGGCGACCGCGAAGAAGTGGGCCCGGTCCTGCCAGCCGACCTGGCGCGTGCCGAAGAGGCGCAGAAAGGCCTCGTGGGTCAGCGCAGTCGGTTGCAACGAGTGATCGATCCGCTCACCGCGCAGCTGACGGCCAGCCAGCGCGCGGATCTCCGAATAAACGATCGGCGTCAGCTGCTCGAGCGCCTCGTCGCTGCCGTCCTTCCAGGCAGCGAGAAGCTCTGTGACGTCGTGTTTCCCTGCGGCTTCCATGACCCCAATTTCCACCGGCAGTGAGGGGATTTGCGGCCGTTTCGCGCCTATCCATATAAGACCCCTGCCGATCCAAAACCGACGGCGGACAGTCTGGCACACCACGCTGGGTCTGTGCGAGGTATCCCCGGCCTTGCCGGCGCGGTCCGTCCGTCCGGAGAGCGTGCTATGTCGACGAGCCGAACCCGCACCATCGCGACCGCAGGGGGGCTCTTGATGGCCCTGCTGATCGCGGTTCCTGTGATGGCCCAGGATATCTCCGGCTCGATGTCGGGCACGGTAAAGGACCCTGACGGCAGCCCGCTCCCGGGCGTCGCCGTGATGCTAGGCTCCAGCCTGGTACCGTCGTCGACCATCTATACGCAGGCCAACGGCGTCTACCGCTTCCCGACCCTGCCGCCGGGCAACGACTACAGCCTCACCTTCAGGCTCGAGGGGTTCACGACCGTCATTCACACGGAAGTGCTGATCCGCGTCAGCGGTGACACGCAGATCAACGTCGACATGTGGCGAGCCTCGAGGAGACGGTCACCGTGGTCGGCGGCACGCCGATCGTCGACGTCAAGGACACCGGGATCGGCAACAACGTCACCGAGGAGTACATGCAGTCGATCCCGTCGGCGCGCGATCCCTGGGTGATGCTCGAGCACACCGCCGGCATGCAGATGAGCCAGCAGAACATCGGCGGCTCGGCCTCGGGCCAGCAGCAGGGCTTTCGGGCATACGGGTCGAAGGGGAGCGACACGGTCTGGTCGTATGGCGGGGCTGTCGCCACCGACATGACGGCTGTCGGCGGCTCCGCCATGTACTACGACTTCGACGCCTTCGAGGAGATCTCGATCACCACGGCGGGCAACGATCCGTCGGTGCAGACCGGGGGTATCCACATCAACTTCGTCACTCGCCGTGGCGGGAACGTCTGGCGTGGGTCAGGCCGGTTCTACATCACCGACGGCTCGCTGCAGTCCGAAAACAACAACTACAGCGCCGAGGAGCTGTTCCCCGGCTATACGGGCAACTCGATCGACAACATCAAGGACTACGGCGCCGAGATCGGCGGCCCACTCGTACGTGACCGTTTCTATATCTGGGGTGCGTACGGCAGGCAGGAGAGGTGGACCCCATCCTTTGGACAGGTTTGCGTCGCAGCTAAGGTGGAATCCGGGTTCATGATTCAGGCTGCCTTGGGCTTGCGAGACACGGGGCGAAGCCCCGGGCTCCTGTCTTCAGCCCCGTCGTCAATGTACGCCTCCTCGGGCGTCCGGTCCTGGAGCGACGAGTGCGGTCGGCACTCGTTGTAGAAGTCCATCCACCAGCCGATCCCGGCCCGAGCCTCGGAGCCAGTCGCGTACTCTGACAGATAGACCTGCTCGTACTTGAGCGATCGCCACAGTCGCTCGATGAAGACGTTGTCCATCCAGCGGCCCTTGCCGTCCATCGAGATCCGAATGCCGGCCTCCTTGAGCGCGTCGGTGAAGTCGACGCTGGTGAATTGGCTACCCTGATCCGTGTTGAAGATCTCGGGAGGACCGTAGCGCTCGAGCGCCTCTTGCAAGGCCTCGACGCAGAAGCTCGTATCGAGCGTGTTGGACAGACGCCAGGACAGCACCTTGCGGCTCGCCCAGTCCATCACCGCAACCAGGTACAGAAAGCCCCGCTGCAGCGGGATGTAGGTCACATCCGCGCACCAAACGTGGTTGGGTCGCGTGATCTCCAGATCACGCAGCAGGTAGGGGTAGATCCGGTGCTCCGGGTGCGGCTGAGACGTCCTGGGCCGCTGCAAGATCGCCTGCAACCCGAGCAGCCGCATCAGGCGGCGCACCCGCTTGCGAGAGACCGTGTAGCCCTGACGGCGCAGCCATCGTCGCATCTGACGTGAGCCGTAAAACGGCGTCTGAAGAAACTGCTCGTCGATCAGCCGCATCAGGCGCAGGTTCAGCGGACTCTCGCCGTGGCCCTCGTAATAGAACGAAGACCTCGCGATCGACACCAGGCGGCACTGCCGCGTGATGCTCAGGGGGCCGTGCTCCGGATCGACCATCGCCACCCTCCGGCCGTGGCTCAACGACCGAAGGCCTTGGACAAGAAATCCCGCTCGATGACGAGCTCCCCGATCTTCGCCCGCAGCTCCTTGATCTCGGCCTCCCGAGAGACCTCGTTGCGCTCCTGTTTCCCCGAGAAGCCAGCCAGCACCTTCTGCCGAGCCTTCTTCTTCCAGTTGGCGATCAGATTCGGATGCACATCGTAGCGGGCTGCCAGCTCCGCCATCGTCGCTTCCTCGCGAAGCGCCTCCAAAGCGACCTTCGCCTTCAGCTCAGCAGGATAACTCCGTCTCTTCCGTGGCATTCCAGACTCCTTCTTCTTGGTCTGGATCCCACCTTAGCAACCTGTCCGAATTTCGGGGTCCACCTCTCTGCGCGGTCGCCAAGGTGTTCTTCCAGGAAGTGCTGACGGAGGCGCGGCGCCGCAGCCTGCTGTCGGATGAACACTTCACGGTGGACGGCACGCTGATCGAGGCGTGGGCCTCGCACAAGAGCTTCAAGCCGAAGGATCAGAGCGACTCCGATGAGGGCGGCAGCAACCCGAGCGTCGATTTTCGCCGGCAACGGCGCACGAACGATACTCACGCCTCCAGGACCGACCCGGAGGCACGCCTATACAAGAAGAGTAAGGGAGCCGAGTCGAGGCTCTGCTACATGGGGCACCTGATGATCGACAACCGCCACGGGTTAGCAACCAACGCCTGCGTAACGATCGCTTCGGGAACAGCAGAACGAGAGGCCGCCGTGCAGATGGCGGGCGAGATTCCCGGAAGGGGCCGGGTAACCTTGGCGGCCGACAAGGGCTACGACACGCGAGACTGCATCCGAAAGCTTCGAGATCGCAACATCACCCCGCACGTCGCACAGAACGACACGAACCGGCGCAGCGCCATCGACCGCCGCACGACCCGGCACCCGGGCTACACGGTCGGTCAGAAGAAACGCAAGCTCGTCGAGCAGATGTTCGGATGGGCCAAGACGGTCGGGCTGATGCGCAAGACCAGACACCGAGGCACGCAACGTGTCGATTGGATGTTCATCTTCACCGCCACGGCCTTCAACCTGGTCAGAATGCGCAACCTCGAGGGGGCGACGTGACGATGAGGGCACCAATCCCCAAGAAATGCCGGCGCTGCCAGCAGCGCCGGCCTCGTACCCGCACTCGGCGCCCCGCTAACTCACCGTGATCGAGACGATCCAGCCCAAAATGGCGCGCCCAAGCCGTTTTTCAGCAGCCTGTTAGGGAGACCCTCGCCTGGTACGACCAGTACCTGGGCGAAGTTGCCCGCTAGAGGCGACCATCCATGGGGCGCACAGCGACCAACATGCCTGGCGCGTGCGGCGACCAGGTGGACCCTCAGATTCTAGAGACTCATGCTAGCAACGGAGCCCTTTATGGGGACTGGCGCCGGCCAGACTCGGTCGGGTACTTGCGGGGGCGGTCGCGCCGGGCCGCGAAGTAGGGGGTAGGCGTGGCGGAACCGAAACGTGCGAGCGCGCTCGATCGTTTCCTGCGCATCTTTACCGACGTCAAGGCCGGCGAGGGCCTGACGGTGACCTTGCTGTCGGCGAACGTCTTCCTGGCGCTGACCTCCTACTACATCATCAAGCCGGTCCGTGACGGGCTCGTGACCGCGGCCTATGGCGCCGAGATGAAGAGCTATCTGGCGCCGCTGATCGTAGCCGTGCTCGCGCTCGTGGTGCCGGCGTATGGTTGGTTCGCCGACCGCTCGCCGCGGCGGCGGCTGATCAACGTCAGCACCTGGATCATCGCGGCTTGTCTCGGGCTGTTCGGTATTGCCGGGCAGCTCGGTTTCGAGTTCCCCATCGCGTTCTTCGTCTTCGGCAGTGTCTTCAACGTGATGGTCGTCGCTCAGGTGTGGTCGTTCGCCAACGACCTCTACTCGCGCGAGGAGGGCGAGCGACTGTTCGCGCTCGTCGCGTTCGGGGCTCGCTAGGCGCCGTGCTCGGTTCGACCACGGTCAGGGGTCTGATCAGCGAGATGGGCGTCTTCATCCCGATGGTTCTTGCCGGGGCGGTGCTGCTGGCCGGACTGCAGCTGACGAATTTCGTCGATACGCGCGAGCGCCGCCTGCGCGAGGCGCACCTACCGGACATCAAGTCGACCCTCACGATTGCGGCGACCGGCGCTTTCAGATCGCCCAAGACACTCGAGGAGCTCGAGGAGATGGCCGAGCAGGAGCGGCGGCAGCTCGAAGCCGAAGCGCGCGGCGAGGTCATCGAGGACTACGACGCTCCGGCGAGCGGCGATTCCGCGTTCTCGCTGGTGTTTCGGACCCCGTACTTGCGGCTGATCGGCGTGCTCACGATGTTCCTGAACTGGGTCAACACCAACGGTGGCTACATCATGGATCGGCTGGTTGTCGAGTTGGCCAACGAGGCGGTTGCCGCGGGGACCACCGGGGGGCTTACCGAGGGCGAGTTCATCAGCCAGTTCTACGCCAGCTTCAATAGCGTGGTGAGCCTGGCCGGCCTGTTGATCCAGCTGTTCCTCGTCTCGCGTCTGATCAGATGGGTTGGCGTGCCGATCGCGGTGATGGTGCTGCCCGTGCTGTCGATCGGCGCCTACGGGATGATCTCGTTCCTGCCGATTCTCGGCGCGGTGCGGTGGGCAAAGACGGCGGAGAATGCCACCGATTACTCGCTCAACAAGACCTCCACGGCGATGCTGTTCCTTCCCACGACGCGCGAGCAGAAGTACAAAGCCAAGCAGGTGGCCGACTCGTTCTTCTGGCGCCTCGGCGACATGGACTCTACGGGTCTGGTGGTCTTGGGAACGCTCGTCCTTGGACTGGGCACCGCGGCGTTCGCGATGGTGAATCTCGGTCTCGCGATCATCTGGCTGGTCGTCGCCTTCTTCGTCGGGCGCCAGTATCGCGATCTCGTTACCCGCGGCGCGGCGCCCAGACCGCGTGCCCGTCGGCATGCGTCAGGGCTTGGCGGGGCGCGAGCGCGCGCCGAGGCCGGCTCCTAGCGCGGCGAGCAGGTGGACCGCTGTCCCCCCCCGGCAGGTGACAGGATTCGCGACCGTTTCGCGTCTATACATATGTGATTGGCGAGTCGCTTGGCGAGTACCGGATCCTGGAGCCGCTCGGTGCGGGCGGCATGGGGGAGGTCTACCGGGCGCTCGATTCCAACCTGAAGCGCGAGGTGGCGATCAAGCTGTTGCCGCCGGAGATGTCCAGAGACCCGGAGCGGCTGGCGCGGCTCGAGCGTGAGGCCCAGCTGCTGGCGGCGCTCAACCATCCCGGGATCGCGTCGATTCACAACCTGGAGCAGGCCGAGGACCGCCGCTTCCTGGTGCTCGAGCTGGTGGAAGGCGAGACGCTGGCCGAGCACCTGGAGCGCGGCGCGCTGCCACTCCAGCTGGCCCTGGAGATGGCGCGCCAGATCGCCCAGGCGCTGGAGGCGGCGCACGAGGCCGGCATCATTCACCGCGACCTGAAGCCGGCCAACGTCAAGATCACCCCCGACTTCAAGGTCAAGGTGCTCGACTTCGGGCTCGCCAAGGCGACCGACCCTGCGCCCGACACGCCGAGCAGCGAGCTCAGTCGCTCGCCGAAGATGATGGTCGAGGGTACTCAGGCCGGCGTGATCCTCGGTACCGCCGCTTACATGAGCCCCGAACAGGCGCGCGGTCACGCCCTCGACAAGCGCACCGACATCTGGTCCTTCGGCGTCGTGCTGTACGAGATGCTGACCGGCGACAGCCCCTTCTCGGCCGACACGCTCGGGGACAGTATGGCCGGGATTCTCAAGGAGGATCCCGACTGGGAGCAGCTGCCGCCGGAAACGCCGGTGCAGATTCGCAGGCTGCTGCGGCGCTGCGCGCGCAAGAACCGCGAGGCGCGGCTACGAGACATCGGCGATGCCCGCCTGGAGATCGAGGAGGCGATCGAGCAGCCAGAGGCTCGCGTCGGCACCGGCGACGCAGCCGCCGCAGGATCGCACGCCTTCGGGCTCCGCTTCGCTCTGCCGATCCTGGCGGCGACGGCCATGCTGGCCGGAGTGACGGGATGGGCGATCGCCCCGGACGCGCCCTCCACCTCGTGGCCGACGATCCGCTTGGAGGCCGAGATCACCGAAACCATGATCAACACTAGCCAGGGCTCGAATGTTGTCCTCTCGCCCGACGGCGCGCGCATGGCTTACATCGCCCAATCGAGCTGGGGGCAGCCCACGGAGCTGCACATCCGTAGCCTCGATGAGTCTCACAGCACGCGGCTCGCCGTTCACGCCAAGATGCCCTTCTTCTCGCCCGATGGTCAATGGGTAGCTTTCTGGTACGGGCCGCCACGCGAATCGGCCGAGGCTGCCAGACCCAGTCGCGAGCTCAGGAAGGTCTCCATCAACGGCGGGACACCGCAGGTGGTCGCGTCAGCGCCCGGCATGCTGGGGGGTCGAGGAGGAGCTTGGGGCACGGACGACACGATCGTCTTCGGCACGGCCGGCGACGGCCTCTACTGGGTGTCTGCCGACGGCGGCGAACCGCAGCAACTGCTCGGGCTCGCAGCGGGCGAACAGAGCTACCGCTGGCCGCAGCTCCTGCCGGGAGAGCGGCACCTGCTGTTCACGTCGAGGGCCGAGGGCCTGGGGTTCGATGCCTCGAATGTCGAGCTCCTGGACCTCGAGAGCGGTGCGCGAACGGTGCTCGTGTCGGGAGCGACCTACGGCCGCTACGTTCCGACCGGACATCTCGTCTACGTGAGCGGCGACACCCTCTACGCCGTGTCGTTCGACCTCGAAGCGCTGGAGATCGCCGGCTCAGGCGTTGCTGTGGTGCGGGGCGTGCACATGTTCGACGCCAACGGGCCGGCGCAGTTCAGCTTCTCCGAAACGGGGGTGCTGGTGTACAAGTCGAGCGCCAGCGCCGGCGACCGCTACCCCGTGGTCTGGGTCGATCGACGCGGGATCCGGTCGGATCCGTTGCCGTTCATCGAGCCTGGTCGTTACACCGATCCGCGGCTCTCTCCCAACGGCCGCCGTCTGGCCATGACCGTCGACGACGGATACGAGGAGGGGCAGAACGAGATCTGGGTTCATGACCTGGCGCGGGGCAGCAAGACGCCGATCGCGGAGTATGTAGCGGTGATCACACGCCTGTTTGGTCGCCCGACGGGCAGCAGCTGATGTTCACCTCCGAACGGCGTGCTCGCGGCATAACCTGGGACATGGTCGTGGCGCCGGCCGACGGCTCCGGACAGGCGAGGGAAGTGCCCAATCCCGGCGGACACGCCTTCCGCTATGTACGCGAGTGGTTGACGGACGATCGCGTGATCCTGCTGGGCGATCCGTCGGCCAAGAACCTGTACGTGGCCGATGCGGCCGGAGAGGGCGAGCCCCGGCTGCTCGTTGACGGTGCGCCGTTCCGCATCCTCTGGACGGCGGTGTCGCCGGACGGCCGCTGGCTGGCCTTCTCGAGCGATCGCTCGGGAAGGCCCGAGATCTATCTTCGTGCGTTTCCCGACGGGACGGGGGACACGCTGGTCTCCGGGGTCGACGGGGGCTCACAGCCACGATGGCGTGCCGACGGAAGGGAGCTCTTCTTCCGCACCGACGAGGGCATCATGTCAGTGTCGGTAGAGGTCGACGGCGACGAGCTGGCGATCGACGCGGCGCGCTACCTGTTTCAGGGCAGCTACCGCGGCGGCCTGTTCGGCATCGCCGGACTCTACGGCGACTACGACGTCACGCCCGACGGCGAGCGCTTCGTGATGTTTCCGGGCGTGGAGGAAGGCGAGGGCAGAGTCGTCATCGTCACCAACTGGTTCGCCGAGCTGGAACGGCTCGTGCCGACCGTCCGCTAGTTCCAGCGCAGCCCGCGGAGCTGCTCGACGTCGAGGTTGCCGCCGCTCAGGACGGCGACGACCTTGGTGCCCTGTGGGGCGTCGATCAGACCCTGGAGTAGGGCGCCGACCGGGGCGGCCGCGGCGCCTTCGGCCACCAGCTTGGTGCGGGTCATCAGCCACAGCACGGCGTCGAAGATCTGCTCGTCGGGCAGGGTGACGATCTGCTCGACGAAGCGGGAGACCACCGAGCGTGTGTGCTCGCCGACCTTCTTGACGCGCAGGCCGTCGATGATGCAGTCGACCTGCTCGAGCGTGACGCAGTGGCCGGCCTCCACGCTCCGCTGCATCGCAGGAGCGCCGGATGATTCCACGCCGATCACCCGGATCTCCGGCTTGCTGCTCTTGAGCGCCATCGAGACCCCCGAGATCAGACCGCCCCCGCCGATCGGCACCACCGCGACTTCGACCTCGGGCCAGTCCTCGAGGATCTCCAGCCCCACAGTGCCCTGGCCGACGATCAAGTCGGGGTCGTCGAACGGGTGCAGGTAGGTCAGCCCACGCTCCTTTACCAGCTCGATCGCCTTCTGGTTGGCCTCGTCCCAGATGCTGCCGTGCAGTACGACCTCGGCGCCGTAGCCCTCGGTGGCCGCGATCTTCGAGGGCGTCGCGTTCTCGGCCATGACCACTACCGCCTGCACGCCGTAGTGGCGCGCCGCGATCGCGACCCCCTGCGCGTGGTTGCCGGCCGAGGAGCAGATCACCCCGCGAGCCCGCTCCGCCTCGGTCAGCCGCGCGATCTTGTTCATCGGACCGCGAACCTTGTAGGATCCGCCCCGCTGGAACAGCTCGGCCTTGAGCCGGATGTCGAACCCGGTCGCCTCGCTGAGAGTTCGCGAGGTCAGCAGAGGCGTGTGATCTACGTGCGGCGCGACACGCTCGCGCGCCCGGTCGAAATCCTCGCGCGTCAGCGTGAGCTCGGAGCTGGCTGTCGGTTGGCTCATGGTCGCCGATGATCTCAAGATCAGGCCGTCTCGTCGACCAGTACCTGCTTTCGCACGACACCGGCGTCTTTCGAGGTGCTCGGCGGAAAGTGACCGTGGGTGGCCGTCCAAGTTATTGATAGCCTGAAGGGGAACACCTACAGCGGACAACCGATCGTCGTCGTGTTCACCGAGGGCAGGGCGCCGGGCACAGTGCGGCCGATCACGAGCTGGAATCAGTGATGGCGAAGAGACCCGGGGGCAAGACAGAAGCCGAGGAAGCAAGGTGGCTGCATCGCAACCGCGGCGCGATCCTTGCCGACGTTGAAGCATGGATGCCGGCCCGGGAGGCCTTCCCCAACCTCCGCCCCTCGTCGGAGCGAGTCAACATCCGGATGCCGTCGGCGCTCCTGGCCGAGATCAGGCGCGAGGCCGCGAAGCGTGACATGCCGTACCAATCCCTGATGAAATCCGTGCTTTACCAGGCCTTCATGCCCGATCTGGCGAAGCGGCCGGACCCGAAACCTGAAGGTGTTGGCTCTTGAGGTCTAGCGCCGCTCCTCGGTGACGTAGACGTCGCCCTCGTCCGCATCGCGTGTGTAGAGGATCGCCGTGCTGTCCCAGGACCAGGAGCTGTTGTGGACGTGCCAGATGCCGCCGGCCGCGGGGAGTTGTCGCGGCGCTCCCTTGGCTCGGGGCAGGCCGTCGGAGGGATCGGGCTCGGTGAGCTCCAGCACCCACAGTCGCATGCTGATGTGGCTCACGGCGGTCTGGTAGGCGACGGCGCTGCCGTCGGGCGCCACGTCGAACTCGTCGACGGCCTCGTGGAGCAGCGCTCTCTGGACGCCGCTCTCCAGGTTCGCGGCCCACAGCTCTGTCCGCGTCTCGTCCTCTGAGAGGCGCGTATAGATGACCCGCCGGCTGTCCAGATACCAGCCAAACCAGATCACGCCGGGCAAGTCGTGCTCCCGTTCCCCGGTGCCGTCGGGCGAGATGGTCCACAGGGCGATTCCATCGCCGTCGGCCGCCGCGGCCAGGTAGGCGATCAGCTGCTTGTCGTCGCGCGACACGCGCGGACCCTGGCTGAAGCTGTTGCCGGCGAAGGTGTTCATGATCGGCCGCATGCCGATACGGACCGGGGGGTCCGGGCGGTCGGGATCGAGGCTCCAGAGCTGGTAGGGTCCGTCGCGTTGCGACAGGAAGACGATCTGGCCGTCGCGCGACCAGTCGGCCAGGATGTCCGAGCGCGGGTGTCTTGTGAGCGGTCTCGGATCGGGGTAGGGGTTGCCCGAGGCGAGGTCGAGCAGCCAGAGATCGTAGTTGCCTTCCCGGGTCGAGTAGTAGACGGCGTGCCGGCCGTCGGGGCTCATGCGGGCTCCGAAGTTGTCGATGATCGGGGTCTCCCTGACCAGGGGATCGAGCTCGGCCTCGACATCATCGATCCTCTGGCGGTACACGTCGGATCGATGCTCGAAGGTGTAGTAGCCGATCCCGCCCATGGGTGCGACCATCGGCCGGATCTCGATTCCCGGGGCATTGGTCACCTGTCGTGGGATTTGGGGATCGTCGACGTCGATCTCCCAGATGTCAACGCTCCCCGCGCGCCTCGAGTCGAGCACGACTCGATTGCCGTCGAGCGACCAGTCGGGATGGCCAGCGGGGACCTCTTCATAGAAGAGCAACTCCGCCTCGCCGCCGGCTGCTGGCACGAGCCACAGACCCTGCCCGGTGTTGTCGGCGCGTTGAAAAACGATCCGCTGCCCGTCGGGCGATAGGGAGGGGGCCATGTCGTAGACGTCGGGACCGGGGTAGGTGAGCTGCGTTGTCTCCCTGGTCTCGAGGTCGATCCTGTAGATGGCGCACGCACCGGTCGACTCGTTCAACTGTGGATAGAGGAAGAACGTACCGTCGAGCGACGCACCCCAGGGTGATGCGCCCATGGCGTTGACGGCCTGGGCTTTGCCGGCCCAGACTCGCATGTTCGTATTGGCCAGTAGCTGTGGGGGCTCACTTCCCGGGATCGGGCGGACGAGCTCGATTGTCGCGCCGCCGGGGAGGTCTCTCAGGTACGCAATCCATTCGCCGTCCGGCGACCAGCGGGGGTCGATCTCATCTTCCGGTGTCGTCGTCAGGTCGACCCACCCCGCGACCGTCGTGGTCTTCTTGGCGATGTTGAAGCTGCCCTCCGAGATGTGCGAGAAGACGATGGACTCGCCGCGGGGCGACCAGTCCATGCCGAGGACGGGTCCCGGCACGAACGTCAGCTGTTCCGTGTCCCACGGGGGCGCCGGGGTTCCAATGTTTTGGCCCCAGAGGGCCCAGAACCCAACGAGTGTCGCCGCGGCGAGGGCCACGCCGCCGGCGATCGCCACCGTTCGGTGGCGTCGGAGGAGGCTCACCAGAACCTCGGTGTCCGAGCTTGGCTCCTTCCGGATCGGCCGGCCGCCTATTCTCGGCTGGCTGAGCCCCGGGCCCTCGTCGGTCAGCTCGTCCCGTAGTGCCGTGAGCTTGTCGCGCAGGTAGATGGTCTCCCGGTAGCGCTGCTCCGGTGCTTTTTGCCAGACAGCGCTCGACGATGCGCTCGAATCGCTCCGGTGCGTCGCGCCGCAGCTCACTGATCGAGGTGGGCTGGTCGCGCAGAATCGAGGCGATGGTCGCGGCTCGCGTATCGCCGTCGAACGGTCGGCGGCCGGTGGCCATCTCGTACAGCAGGATGCCGAGCGCGAAGATGTCGGCCCGGTGATCGACCGGCTTTCCCTCCGCCTGCTCGGGCGACATGTAGGCCGCGGTCCCGAGCACGCGACCCTCCTGGGTCAGGTGATGCGAACGCTCCCCGTCGCCTTCTCCCGCGGCCGCCTCGCTCAGCAGCTTCGCCAGTCCGAAGTCGAGAACGCGGACGCGGCCGTCGGCTCCGACCATCACGTTCGACGGCTTGAGATCCCGGTGCGTGATGCCCTGCGCGTGGGCCGCGGCAATCGCGTCGGTCAGCGGAATGGCGAGGTCGCAGAGCTCTGCGAAACGCAGGCCGCGATCCGGAATGGTCTCGGACAGCGTCTGCCCCTCGACCAGCTGCATGGTGATGAAGTGCCGGCCGTCGTGCTCCTCGACGCTGTGCAGGGCGACGACGTTCGGATGGTCGAGGGCGGCCACCGCCCTCGCCTCGCGCCGGAATCGAGCCAGCCGCTCGAGGTCGCGCGATGCATCCGCCGGGAGGACCTTGATCGCAACGTCGCGGTCGAGCTTCGTGTCCCTGGCCCGATACACCTCTCCCATGCCGCCGACTCCCAGGCGATCGAGAATCTCGTACTGGCCGAGATAGCTGCCGATCTGCATGGTGGTCTCCCGTTAGCGTGTCAGCGTCGACTCGAGCAGCCGCAGGAGACGGTCGGCGTCGACCCCCCGGCACACATCGACCTCGGGAAGGTCGGCCCAGTCCGTCCACCCCTCGGAAGGTGTGCCGGCCACCACGATGGTCTGACCAGCGGCGATCCCGTCGGTCGCTACGCGCACGCGGGCCTTCTCGGTGGAGAAGATCTCCCGATCGATGAGGAACGCGACCGCCGAGGGGTCGTGAACGTAGAAGCCGCCGGTGAGGCCGATCGAGTCATAGAAGCCGCGATAAAAGCGCGTGATCTCATAGATGAAGCCGCCCGCCTGCTGGTTGGCAGCGCCGATGCGTTCGAGCACCGAGTCCTGCAGGCGTACCTGGGTGGTCACGTCCAGTCCCACCATGGTGATGGGCCAGCGCGTCGTGAAGACGATGTCGGCGGCGTGCGGGTCGCCGTGCACGTTGGCCTCGGCCACAGGCGAGACGTTGCCGCGAACACTCGCTGCGCCGCCCATGACGATGACCTCCCGGACGAGCGCCGGCAGGCGCGGCTCGATGGCGAGAGCTGCAGCCAGGTTCGTGAGCCGGCCGATGGCGAGCAGCGTCACCTCACCCGGGTGAGCGCGAACGGTCTCGACAATGAACTGGGCGGCGCTCATGTCGATAGGTCCGGTCGCCGGCAAGGGCGTCTCGACGTTGCCGAGACCGTCGGCCCCGTGGACGAAGTCGGGAGGAGGGCTCGGGTCGCCGATCCAGGGCTTCGATGCGCCGCGCGCCACCGGCAGGCGCCTTCCGGCTAGCTCGACCAGGGTCAGGGCGTTGCGCGTCGCCTGCTCGATGTCGGCGTTGCCGAACACGGTGGTAATGCCCAGCACCTCGAGAGCGGGCGAGTGGAGGGCAAAGAGGATGGCCACGGAATCGTCGATTCCCGGATCGGCATCGATGATCACCTTGCGGGGCTCGGGCGACGCTTGGTGCGCCGCCGCCGGCGTCGCCAAGAGCACCAACAGGGCGGCGATGATGCCCGCAACCAGCCTCACGATGACGTCTCGGCTGTCAATGATCCCTCCCTTGTCGTGAGCTCAACCAGCGTGCCACGACACCATGCTGGGATCGCCACACGCGATCGGGCGCCATCGTGAACGAAGCGCGCGGAATTGGCAATGGCCCTGCCTGCCTGACCTGGCCGGCCTTGTCCGGTCCTCGAAGAGCAGCAGTGACTTCTGTAGAGAAAGGGTGGGGCTCGTCTGTCTAGATTGACCTGTGATGCGTTGCCCACAGCCGCCACCCGCAGGCAGTCCCCGCACCTCCCGATCCCGTCCCATCGTGATCGGCCCGTGCTTCGTCGTGCTCACGCTGTCCATCGGATGCGTCAGCGGGCCGCCGGCTACGCGTCCCCACGTGCGCCCCGCGAGTGGGCCCGCCGCCGCGTCCTCCCCCGCGAGTACGGGGACGTCCCCGGCACGCTCGGCCATCACCGTCTCGGACGCTCCCGGTCCCAGCGGCGCACCACCCTCGCTTCGGTCGGCTGACATCAGCCCGTTGGGCTGGCTGTACCCGGTGGCCGGATTCCGTACTTCGGCGGTGATCTCCCGCTTCGGCGACTCGCGCGACGGCGGCACCCGACGCCACGCGGGCATCGACATTCGGGCACCTCGCGGCACCCCGGTCCTTGCACCGGCTGCGGGACGGGTAACCGCGTCGCGCAGGCAGTCGCGCGGCGGCAACATCGTGGTGCTACTCGTCGAGGGCGGCACAGAGTTCGTGTTTGCCCATCTCGACAGCCGCGGCGTGGGAGCCGGGGATCGAGTCGGGGCAGGGCAGACCCTCGGCACCGTCGGCAACACGGGCAACGCTCGGGGAACGACACCCCACCTGCACTTCGAGGTGCATCGCGGCGATCGGCCGGTGGACCCCTATCCGCTGTTCGTCGGCGGATTCTGAGCGCCTGGAGCGTTCGCAGACCACCCGTCACACGCGACGCCGCCCTCGAGGCCCAGGAAGTGATGATCGGCGCCCGGGGGTTTTCTACCCGGGATTGTGCCGGTATCGTTGGCGCGGGCTTTGACGATTCGACAGGTTTCCGGAGGTGGCATGCACGAAGCGCCGATCCCCACAGCAGCCGACATCATGTCGCGGCGTGTGGTCACCCTGCGCACCAACATGCGAGTCATCGACGCGATGCGCAAGCTCGTCCGGCACCGGATCTCGGGCGCGCCGGTCCTGGATCGCGAGGGAACGCTGGTCGGCCTGGTCTCCGAGTTCGATTGCCTCCGCGTGGTGGCGTCGGGACTGTATGGCCACGAGGAGTTGGAGGATTCGGAGCCGCTACGCCGCGTCATGACCAGCGAGGTCGTGACGATCACGCCGGACACCGACGTGTTCATGATCACGCAGCTGTTGGTCGACAAACGCATTCGTCGCGTCCCGGTCGTGGTCGACGGGCGGGTCACCGGCATCGTCTCGCGGCACGATGTTCTCAAGGGCGTTCACAAGCTTCGCCGCGAGCAGATGAAGCTGCAGCAACGTCAGTTCGACAAGGGCCTGTACCTGTCGGCCACCGACGAGACGGGCGAGATCTCCAACCCCTTCCTGGAGTAGCGGCGCACCCGGCCGGCGGGGCCCTCCCTTGAACTGCATCGTCGACTCGGACGATAATCATCTCGGTGAACATGTGAAAATTTTCACAATCTGCTGGGCGAGCAGCAGGAGGGGTGGCTAGGAGGCCGTGGTGAAAGTGTGGTGGGTCTGGCAAGTAGGTCTTACGGGTGAGGGCAAGGAGCACCGACGAGGCGATGCAGGAACATCGTTGAGGAGGTGCGACGCGGCCATCGCCCGTAACCCCTACTTGCCCGGAGGGTTACGCCGCCAAGGGCGCATCTGCTGCGTTGGCGCTCCTTGACGATGCGCAAACATCGCCGACGTCGCACCGCCTTGCATCTGCGCCCTTGGCGGCGTAACCAGACCCATCACACTTTCACCACGGCCTCCTAGAAGACCATGATTGCCGCACAGGCAACCTTCTACTACATGGCGGCCGCCAGCGTCGCGAGCGCGTTTTTGGCCGTCACGCGGAAGAACCCCGTGCACAGCATGCTCTGGGTGCTGGTGCTGTTGCTGCACGTGGCGGGCATCTTCCTGCTACTGGGGGCGGAGTTTCTGGCAGCGGTGCAGGTGATCGTCTACGCCGGCGCCATCCTGATCTTCTATCTGTTCGTCCTGATGCTGCTGGACCTTCCTGGCGAGGTGGCCGGGCCGCGGTTCGGCCGCCACTGGCCGCTCGCCGCAGCAGCAGGGTTGTCCTTCGCAGCCTTGGCCTGGCTCGCCCGCGCACAGAGCCTCGATCCCACCGCCTCGTGGGAGTCCGCAGGAGCCGCGACCATACCCGGCCAGGGTCCGCCGCTGGGGAGCGTCTCCGCGATCGGAGTGGCGCTGTTCGGTCCGTTCGCGCTGCCCTTCGAGATCGCCGGCCTGGTGCTTCTGGCTGCGATCATCGGTTCCGTTGTCCTCGCCCGTAGGATGGAGACGGGCGCATGATCGTGCCTGTGGAGACGGTCTTGGGATTGAGCGCCGTTCTCTTCGGAATCGGAGCCTTCGGTTTCCTGGCGCGCCGCAACATCATCTTGATGCTGGTCTCGGTCGAGATCATGCTCAACGCGGTCAACCTCAGCCTGGTCGGTTTCAGCCGGCAACTCGAGGATCCGCGCGGGCAGGTTCTGGCGCTCCTGGTGATCGCCGTCGCGGCGGCGGAGGCGGCGGTCGGTCTCGGGCTCGTGATTGCCATGAACCGGAACCGGCCCGGGGTAAGCGTCGCGGACCTGACCAAACTGAGGTGGTGACGGGCTCGCTATGAACATGCTCCCTCTTCTGACCGTACTGACCCCGGCCGTCGGCGCGCTGCTGATCGCGTGTACGGGCGAGCGGCGGGCCAACCTGAGGGAGTTCTGGTCCGTTGCGGCGGGCGTCGTGATGTTCGCGCCGGTGGCGCTCATGATCCCGGAGGTGCTGGCGGGCCGCACTCCCGAGCTGGTTCTCTTCCGGATTCTCCCGGGTGTCGAGCTGGCCTTTCGGGCGGACGCCTTCGGCCTCCTGTTTGCCGCCGGGGCCTCGCTCCTGTGGATCCTGACGTCGTTCTACTCGATCGGCTACATGCGCACGCTACGGGAGCATGCGCAGACCCGCTACTTCGCCTGTTTCGCTCTGGCGCTGTCGGCCACCGCCGGGGTGGCCTTTTCCGCCAACCTGTTCACCCTGTTCCTCTTCTACGAGGCCCTGACCCTGGTGACCTACCCGCTGGTGGGGCACAAGGAGACGGCCGAGGCCAGGGCCGGCGCTCGCAAGTACGTCATCTACCTGCTGGGCGCCGCCAAGGTATGCCTGGTGGCGGCCATCATCCTCATCTACAACGTAGCCGGCACCCTGGACTTCCGCAGCGGAGGGATCCTGGAGGCCACGCAGGTGGCGCAGCAGCCCGCGCTGCTGTTGGCAATCTTCGCGCTCTTCCTATACGGGTTCGCCAAGAACGCGCTCATGCCGCTGCACAGCTGGCTGCCGGCCGCCATGGTGGCCCCCACCCCCGTGAGCGCTCTGCTGCACGCCGTGGCAGTGGTCAAGACCGGGGTCTTTTCCACCCTTCGGGTGTTTCTCTTCGTCTTCGGCGCCGACGCCATGCGCACGATCGGTGCCGATCAGCTTGCCCTGGCTGCCGCCTCGGTGACGATCCTGGTCGCCTCGTTGCTGGCGCTCGGGCAGGACAACCTCAAGGCCCGGCTTGCCTTCTCCACCATCAGTCAGCTCTCCTACATCATCCTGGGCGCGGCACTCCTGAACTCGAGCGGGGTGCTGGGAGGCACCGCCCACATCACCAACCACGCCGTATCCAAGATCACGCTCTTCCTGTGCGCCGGCTCGATCTATGCCTCCACGCACAAGACGGAGATCAGCCAGATGTCCGGCCTGGCCCGGCGCATGCCGTGGACCATGGCCGCCTTCGCCATCGCCTCCCTGAGCATCGTGGGCATTCCCCTGACCAGCGGCTTCGTGTCGAAGTGGTATCTCGCGCTCGGCACGGTGGACGACCACAGCCCCGTGTTGCTGGGCGTGATCCTGGTCAGCTCGCTGCTCAGCGCCGCCTACCTCGGCCCCATCGTCTCCAAGGCCTACTTCGAGGACGACGCATCGACCGACGGGGAGGTGCGCGAGGTGCCGTGGATGGTTGCACCCCTGGTGATCAGCGCCGCGGCAAGCCTGCTGCTGGGGATCTTCCCGGGTCCGGTTCTGGAGCTAGCTGGGAGGGTGCTGCCGTGAGCTTCCTCGAGCGGCAACTCGAGGATCCCGTTCGACTGGCGCGGATCAAGCGAGGTTTCTACGTCGGCCTGGCCTTGGTGGCGCTGGCGGAGATTGCCCTGCCGCTCGTGTTCGGCAGCGGGCATCCCCACTTCTCGTTCGAAAGCTTCCCCGCCTGGGGCTCGCTCTACGGGCTGGTCTCGTGCGCCGCGATCATCGTCGTGTCCAAGCTCATCGGAAAAGCGTGGCTGATGCGCTCCGAGGACTACTATGACGACTGAGCGGGTGGCCTCATGATCGGCTGGGTGCATCCGGGGCTCCTGCTCATTATCGGCGCCTGGGTCCTGCCGTTGCTGTCGGGGCGGACCAAGCGCGTCGCGATGATCGGCCTACCCGCTGCCGCCCTGATCGATTGCGCGCTCATGACGCCCGGCACCTACGGGGTGGTGGGTTTCCTGGGGCAGGACCTCGTATTCGGCCGGGTAGATGCCCTGAGCCTGGTCTTCTCCTATGTCTTCTCGATCGTTGCGCTGCTGGGAATGCTCTACGCGCTGCACGTACAGGACGATTCCCAACACGTCAGCGCCCTGACCTATGCGGGCGCCGCGCTGGGAGTGACCTTCGCCGGGGACTTCCTCTCCCTGTATGTATTCTGGGAGCTCATGGCGGTGTCCTCGGTGTTCCTGGTCTGGCTGCGCCGGGAGCCCCCCGCCGTGGCGGCCGGGTTCCGCTACCTGCTGGTCCACGTGGTCGGCGGGCTCTTCCTGCTGGCGGGGATCGTGCTCTACTGGTCGCAGACCGGGTCGCTTGCGTTCGGGGACATGAGTGCCTCCGCCGGCACCGCCGCCTGGGCGCTGATCCTCTTCGCGTTTCTGCTCAACGCGGCCGTCCCTCCGATGGGCGCGTGGCTGCCCGACGCCTATCCCGAAGCCACGGTCACGGGCGCGGTCTTCATGACCGCCTTCACGACCAAGTCTGCGGTCTACGTTTTGATCCGCGGCTTCGCCGGGACGGAGCTTCTCATATGGCTGGGCGCGATCATGGCCATCTACGGCGTGGTCTATGCCGTGCTCGAGAACGACGCGCGCCGGCTCCTCGCGTACCACATCATCAGCCAGGTCGGTTACATGGTCTGCGGGGTGGGGATCGGGACCGCGCTGGCGCTCAATGGTGCCACCGCCCACGCCTTCGCGCACATCCTCTACAAAGGGCTCCTGTTCATGGGAGCCGGAGCGGTCATGCAGGTGACGGGGCTGCGCAAGCTCAGCGCCATGGGCGGCCTCTACAAGACCATGCCGATCACGCTCGGCCTTTACATGATCGGGGCTTTCGCGATCTCGGCCGTGCCGCTGTTCAGCGGCTTCGTGAGCAAGTCTATGGTGATCTCGGCGGCGGGCGAGACCCACATGACGGCGATCTTCCTGATGCTCACGTTGGCATCGGCCGGGACCTTCCTGCACACCGGCCTCAAGCTTCCCTACTACATGTTCTTCGGCAAGGACTCGGGCGTGCGCGCACAGGAGCCGCCCAGGAACATGCTGCTGGCCATGGCGCTGACCACCGTGGCGTGCGTGTTGATCGGGGTCGCTCCCGGGCTCCTGTACCGGCTCCTTCCGCTTCCCGTCGACTTCGTCCCCTACACGCTGGTGCACGTCACCAGTAGCCTGGGGATGCTGGGCTTCACGGCCCTGGGCTTCTTTCTGCTGCTCGAGCACCTCGATCCCGAGCGCAAGATCAGCCTCGACACGGATTGGTTCTACCGCCGCGGCGCGGCGGGCTTCGCGGCGCTGGTCGGCGAGCCCCTGACGCGATTCGAGTACGGCTTCGTCGGTGAGATCTACGAGCTCGTGATCCGGCGGCCCGTGCTGGGGGTGGCGGCTCTTCTGCGCCGCTTCGACAGCCTCGTTCTCGACTCTGCGCTGGTGGGGGTGGGCCGTGCCACGCAGAGCTTCGGCGAGATCCTCAAGGGCGGGGTGAGTGGCCACGTCCAGCAATATGCCTTGATCATGGCAGCCGGCGTCCTGGCGCTGCTGGCGCTGGCGAGACTGGCCTCATGATCGGCTACCCGCTGCTCTCGATCGCGACCTTCCTGCCGCTGGCCGGCGCCGTCCTGATCCTGGCGCTCGGCAGCGAGCGGCAGGCGCGCTGGATCGGCCTGGTCACGACGCTGGTGACCCTGGCGGTCCCGGTTCCCCTCCTGCTGTGGAGCTTCGACAAGGACTCCACCGCGTTGCAGTTCGTCGAGTCTGCCGATTGGATCCCGGTGTGGAACCTCACGTACGGCATGGGCGTCGACGGGATCAGCCTGCCGTTCATTGTTCTGTCCGCACTCCTGAGTGTCCTGTGCATCGGGGTCTCGTGGAGGTCGATCGAGGTCCGACGCCGCGAGTTCTACGCGGCGCTACTGGTCGCCGAGACGGCGATGATCGGCCTCTTCGCGGCCTCGAACCTGTTCGTATTCTTCATCTTCTGGGAGCTCATCCTCGTTCCCCTCTTCCTGCTCATCGGCATCTGGGGGGGGCCGGGGCGGGTCTATGCCTCGATCAAGTTCCTGATGTTCAGCCTGGCGGGAAGCGTTCTGATGCTTGTCGGGCTGATCGTGCTGCACACCGCCGTTGGCACGCTCGATTTCAGGGCCCTGGCCCTGGCTCGGGACAATCTCGCGCCCGCGACCCAGGGCTGGCTGTTCGCGGCGTTCCTCGCCGCCTTCGCCGTCAAGGTGCCCATGTTCCCGCTGCACACCTGGCTGCCGGATGCCCACACCGAGGCGCCCACGGCGGGGAGCGTGATCCTGGCCGGGATCCTGCTGAAGATGGGTGCCTACGGGTTCCTGCGCGTCTCGGTCCCCGTCCTTCCCGAAGGCGTGCGGCTCTTCGTCACGCCGATGCTGGCCATCTCCGCCGTGGCCATCGTCTACGGGGCGTACGTGACGCTGATGCAGACCGACGTCAAGCGACTCATCGCCTACTCGAGTGTCAGCCACATGGGCTTCGTAACGCTGGGGATCTTCACGCTCGAGCCCAGCGGCGTGGAGGGCGCGATTCTGCAGATGATCAACCACGGGATCATCTCGGCGGCACTCTTTTTGTGCGTCGGCATGATCTACGAGCGCACGCACACGCTCCAGATCGCGGACTACGGTGGCGTCGTCAAGAGCGCCCCGGTGTACAGCGCGTTGCTGGCGTTCTTCTGCCTGGCGGCGACGGGATTCCCGGGGCTGAATTCCTTTGTGGGCGAGTTTCTCATCGTCAGCGGCGCCTTCAGCACACAGGTCTGGCTCGGTGCAGCGGCCGTCTGGGGCGTGGCGCTGGGAACAACCTACATGGTCTGGCTCTACTACCGTGTGGTCATGGGTGAGCCCAACCCGGGGCTCGTGGGGCTCGAGCTCGAGCTCGGTGCCCGTGAGGTAGCGACGCTGGCTCCCCTGGTCCTTCTTGCTCTGTGTCTCGGGCTCTACCCCGAGCTCGTCCTGTCGTATCTGCACGCTCCCGTGGCGGAGCTTCTGGCTATGGGAGGGCTGCCGTGAACGGGCCCACCGCTGCCGACCTGTCGCTGCTGCTGCCGGAGCTGATTCTGGTCGGTGTAGCCTTGATCCTGATTCTCGCGGCGCGCCGGATCCGGGAAGGTCAGGTAGCTTCCGTCGGCATGGTCTTGGCTGCCGTGGCCGCGGCGATCGCGTCGGGGCAGGCCCTGGCGTGGGGCGCGACGAGTGGCTTCGGGGGCATGCTCGTACTCGATGGGTACTCCCAGTTCTTCAAGATTCTGGTCGCGGCGACCCTGGTGCTCGTCGCGCTCCTGTCCGCTGGTCGCCGCGACGGCGAGGGTGTTCCGCGGGGCGAGTACTACGTGCTGATGTTGCTGGCCGCCACGGGAATGATGTTGATGGGCTCGGCCGCCGATCTCATTCCCCTGTATCTGTGCCTCGAGCTGATGACGATTTGCTCTTACGTCTTGGTCGGGATCCGTGTCGAGCGCCCGACCTCGAACGAGGCGGCGATCAAGTACTTCCTTCTGGGCTCCTTTGCCTCGGCACTGTTGCTGTTCGGCATCAGCCTGACCTACGGACTGACGGGTACGACGGGGTACGCCGGGATCGCCGCGGCAATCGGGGCGTCGGGGCAGGTGAGCCAGCCGTTCCTGCTCATCGCCATCGGGCTCGTCACGGCGGGGCTCGCCTTCAAGATCGCCGCGGTGCCATTTCACACCTGGGCGCCCGATGCCTACCAGGGTGCGAGTGCGCCGGTTGCGGGCTTTCTGGCGGCCGGCTCCAAGGCGGCCGGTCTGGCCGCGTTGGGAAGGGTCTTCATGGTCGCGTTCGGCTCGGAGGCCTCGGTCGTATCGGCATTCTTGGTGGGGCTCGCCGCCCTGTCCCTGGTCGTGGGGAGCATCATGGCCCTGCCCCAGACCGACATGAAGCGGCTGCTGGCCTACTCTTCGATCGCACACGCCGGCTACGCCATTCTGGGTCTCATCGCCGGCACGCCCGCCGGGGTGTCGGCGACGATGACCTACGCCTTCTTTTACGTGTTCATGACGCTCGGGGCTTTCGGTGTGCTGGTTGCGCTGGGCGAGCGCGGCGAGACGCTGAACGGGTTCGAGGGGTTGGCGGCGCAGCGGCCCGGCACCGCGGCGCTCATGCTGCTGTTCCTGCTGTCGTTGACCGGCATCCCGCCGACGGCGGGCTTCGCGGCCAAGTTCGTCGTCATCTCCAGTGCCGTGCAAGCGGGCCACATCGTCCTGGCGGTTCTGGCGGTGGCCTGCAGTGTGGTGACCGCGTTCGTCTACATGCGGGTGGCGGTCTTCATGTACATGCGCGAAACGGAGAGGCCGGTACCCTCGCGCTTCCCAACGGCGGTGACCGCGGCACTCGCGGTGGCGGCGGCCGTGACACTGTTCGGCGGCATCTTCCCCGGCGCGCTGGCCAATTGGGCGGTGTCGCCATGATGCTGAAACCAGCGAGGTGGTGAGCTCGTGAACGAGTACGTCGGTATTGGGGTCACGTTCGTGATGGCCGGTGGCATCACCGGCCTGATGGTGCTGCTGGCGTCCACGCTTGGCAAGAAAAATCCTACGGCCGCGAAGTTGGCGCCCTTCGAGTGCGGTAAGGAACCGTTTTCGCTGCCGATCGGGAAGCTGGCGATCAAGTTCTATCTGACAGCGATCCTGTTCATCCTGTTCGATGTCGAGGTGGTGTTCCTGTACCCGTGGGCGGTGATCTACCGCGACCTGGGGCTGGTAGGCCTGGTCGAGATGGGGATCTTTCTCGGTGTTCTGGTGATCGGATACATCTACGTGCGCGACAACGGCGCACTGGATTGGAGGTGACATGGAGAGCTACCCGTCGCACTTCACCAGCCGCCTCAACGAGGCCCTGGGCTGGGCTCGGAAGTACTCGATCTTCCAGTACCCGTTCGTCACCGCGTGCTGCGGAATGGAGTACATGGCTACCGCCTGCTCGCACTACGACGTGGATCGCTTCGGGGCCGGCCTGCCCAGATTCTCACCCCGGCAGGCCGACGTCCTGTTTGTCGTCGGCACCATCAGCCACAAGATGGCTCCAGTTATGAAGCGCATCTACGACCAGATGGCCGAGCCGAAATGGGTCGTCGCCTTCGGTGTCTGCACGTGTACCGGCGGTTTCTACGACAACTACGCAACGGTCATGGGCATCGACACGATCCTCCCGGTGGACGTCTACATACCGGGATGCCCACCGCGGCCGGAGATGGTTCTGGACGGACTGATGAAGCTGCAGGACAAGATCCAAGACCAGCACACGACCGGCGTGCGGGCCGATCCGGAACCCCGACCAGACCTCTTCGAGACGGGAGCCGAACCTTGAGCGCGACCGCGTCGTTGATCGAGTCTGTCGGGCAGCGATTCCCCCAATCGGTGATGGCCTCGCACTCGTACCGGGGCGACGACACGGTGGTGCTGCGTCGGGAGGACCTGCATCGGGTGGCGCAGTTCCTCAAGGATGATCCGGCCCTGCAGATGAACTTCCTGATGGATCTGACGGCGGTCGACTACTCCGCGTTCGGGCAGGGCCCAGCGCAGGCGTTCTTCGCGTCCTCCGGCGTCGCCCTGAGACCATCGTCCCAGATTCCCGACGAGGATCCCTGGCCCGGCCCGCCGGGGGGGGGGCGCTTCGCCGTCGTGTACCACTTCTTTTCCACGACCCATAAGCACCGGTTGCGCCTGGTGGTTCCGGTGCAGGAGTCGGCGCCCGAAGTGGATACCGTCTGCGACCTGTGGCCCGGAGCCAACTGGCTCGAGCGCGAGGTCTGGGACATGTTCGGCGTCGACTTCCACGGCCACCCGGACATGCGGCGCATCCTCATGTACGACGAGTTCGAGGGTCACCCGCTACGCAAGGACTACCCCGTCAAGAAGCGCCAGCCCCTGATCGGGCCGGTCAACTAACCATGTCGACAGAGACCGCACCGAAACCTGAAACCAACTCGGCGGCCGAGCGCGCGCTCCCGGATCTCGAGACCCGGGACATGCTGCTCAATATCGGCCCCGCGCATCCCGCGATGCACGGGATCGTCCGCATCGTGACCAAGCTCGATGGCGAGCGGGTCGAGGATGTCGACGTCGAGATCGGCTACCTGCACCGCGCCTTCGAGAAGATGTCGGAGCTGGTCGAATACAACGGCGTCATGCCGTACACGGACCGGCTCAACTACGTCTCTCCGCTCATCAACAACGTCGGTTACTGCATGGCGGTGGAGAAGCTGCTCGGGATCACGGTCCCGGAGCGTTGCCAGTACGTACGGGTGATCGTCTCGGAGATCTCGCGGATCACGGATCACCTCACCTGCTTGGGCGCCACGGCGATGGAGCTCGGAGCCTTTACCGTTTTCCTCTACATGATCAAGGCGCGCGAGTACCTCTGGGAGCTGGTGGAGATGGTGTCCGGGGCCCGCCTGACGGTGAGCTACTGTCGTGTCGGTGGGGTGAAGGCCGATCTGCCCGACGAGTTCGCCGAGGCCTGCGCCAAGGCCTTCGAGGAGACCCGGACGGTTCTCGCGGAGTCGGAAGCGCTGCTCAAACGTAACCGCATCTTCGTGGATCGCATGGAGGGTACGGGCGTCATATCCGCCGAGGATGCGATCGCGTATGGAATCAGCGGCCCCTTCCTGCGTGCCACCGGGTGCGACTACGACGTGCGCAAGGACTGCCCGTACCTGGTCTACGACCGCATCGACTTCGACGTGCCGGTCGGCACGACCGGGGACAACATGGATCGCTTTCTGGTGCGTTTGGAGGAGATGGAGCAGTCGATGCGCATCGTCGAAGCTGCCCTGCAGGAGCTCCCGTCGGGCCCGGTCATGGTCGATCCCGGTACGGGACGCCCGATTCCCGCCGCGGTGATGGTCGACCTCGCCAAGATGGGTGACATCGCCGCAATCGCGGGCGGTTGCGCGGTCGCGGGACCGACGCTCGAAGGGGCGGGGCTCGATCGGTTGCCGAGTATCGCCACCGGCGAGAAGCGGGTCTTTCTTCCCGCCAAGGAGAACGCCTACGGGAACATCGAAGGGCTGATGCAGCAGTTCAAGCTGGTCATGCACGGGCACGGGATCCGGGCGCCCGACGGCGAGGTCTACCAGGCCGTGGAGGGAGCCAACGGCGAGCTCGGGTTCTACGTGGTGAGCGACGGTTCCGGCAATGCCTACCGAGTGCGGGTCCGGCCGCCTTGCTTCGCCATCATGTCGGCCCTGCCCAAACTCCTGGTCGGCGACATGGTCGCCGACATCGTCCCGACATTCGGCTCGGTCAACATGATCGGCGGGGAGCTCGACCGGTGAAGCTCGCGGAGCTCGACAGCCAGGCGCGCCAGATCGTGCAGCGGTATGAGTACCCGAAGGCGGCAATGCTGCCGCTCCTGTGGCTCGTGCAGCAGAACCATGGCTCCATCACGTTGGAGTCGCGGGCCTGGGTCTGCGGCATCCTCGGGGTCTCGCTCGCGCAGGTGCATGAGGTGGTGACCTTCTACAACATGTTCCGCACCGAGCCGGCGGGCCGGCGCGAGCTGCGGGTCTGTACCAGCCTTCCGTGCCTGTTGCGCGGCGGGCACGAGATGCTCGAGCGGATCGGGCAGGTGCTGGGAATCAAGCCGGGCGAGACCACTCCCGACGGCAAGGTCACGCTGACCGAGGTCGAGTGTCTGTGCGCCTGCGAGATGGCGCCCATGGCGCAGCTGGACGAGCGCTTCGTCGGGCCGCTCGAGGGCGGGGCCGTCGACTCGGTTCTCCATGACGCCCGATGCGAGCCCGGGGCGCCGGAGGCGACGCCCGATCCCGATCCCTACATCAGCTCGGACGGGCCGGTGCTCTCGAGGCGGCTAGGGAATCCCGACGGGGTCTGGCTCGATGGCTATGCGGCCGAGGGAGGCTACCAGGCGGCAGCGAAGGTTCTCACCTCGATGGCTCCCGAGCAGGTGATCGAGGAGGTCAAGCGCGCCAACTTGCGCGGCCTCGGTGGCGCGGGCTTCTCCGCCGGCGTCAAGTGGGGGTTCGTCCCAAAGGGGGGCGACAAGCCGGTCTACCTGGTAGTCAACGCCGACGAGGGCGAGCCCGGGACCTTTAAGGACCGCTACATCATGGAGCGCGACCCGCACGCGCTCCTCGAGGGCATGATCATCGCGGCCTACGCCATCGGTAGCCACAAGGCCTACGTGTATATCCGCGGCGACTACTATCGCTCGGCGTATCGGCTGCAGCGCGCCATCGACGAGGCGCGCGAGGCGGGCTGGCTCGGGACCGACATCCAGGGGATCGGCTTCGACCTGGACGTAGTGATCCATATGGGTGCCGGCGCCTATATCTGCGGCGAGGAGACGGCGCTGCTGACCTCGCTCGAGGGCGGCAAGGGCTTTCCCCGCCTCAAGCCGCCGTTTCCCGCCATCTCGGGACTCTTCGGGTGCCCGACGATCGTCAACAACGTCGAGACGCTTGCGTGTGTCCCGTTCGTTCTGCGTGAGGGCGCCGAGCGCTTCGCGGCGATCGGTACCGAGCGCCAAGGGGGTACGCGGCTTTTCTGCGTCAGCGGGCACGTGGTTCGGCCAGGCGTCTACGAGGCGCCGGTCAGCGTGACCCTGCGCGAGCTGATCGAGGAGCACGCCGGTGGCGTTCGCGACGGCAACCGACTCAAGGCCGTTATCCCGGGCGGCATCTCGGCCAAGGTCCTGACCGCCGACGAGATCGACGTCGCCATGGACTTCGACGCCCTCATGGCTGCCGGCAGCATGGCCGGATCGGGCGGCGTGATCGTCATGGACGACACCACCTGTATGGTCGCGGCGCTCGAGTCGGCCGCGAAGTTCTTCGCCGACGAGTCGTGCGGCCAGTGCTCGCCGTGCCGTGAGGGGACCGGCTGGGTCCACCGCATCCTGCGGCGCATCACGGCGGGGGAGGGGAGGCTCCAGGATCTCGACGACCTGCTGGCCATCGCCGGCGACATGGAGGGCAACACCATCTGCGTCTTCGCGGATGCGGCGGCCTGGCCGGTGCAGTCCTATATCGGGAAGTTCCGGGACGAGTTCGAGGAGTATGTCTGCAGCGGCCGCGAGGTCGAGAGCGTGGAGGCCGGGGCATGGCGAAGCTGAGCATCGACGGCCGCGAGATCGACGTCGCCGAGGGCACCACCGTCATTCAGGCGGCGGAGCAGCTGGGGATCTACGTCCCTCGCTATTGCTACCACCCCGCACTATCGATCGCGGGCAACTGCCGCATCTGCCTGGTGGAGGTGGAGAACGCTCCCAAGCTCCAGATCGCGTGCAACACACCCGTCAGCGAGGGAATGGTCGTTCGCACCACGAGCGACGAGGCCGAGGACGGCCGGCGCGCGGTGCTGGAGTTCCTGCTGGCCAACCACCCGCTCGACTGCCCGGTCTGCGACCAGTCGGGCGAGTGCGACCTGCAGAACTTCTACATGGACTTCGGGCTCTACGATCCACGGTTCCGCGAGCACAAGGTCAAGAAGCAGAAGGCCGTCGAGCTGGGGCCGCACGTGATGCTGGATCAGGAGCGCTGCATCTTGTGCTCGCGGTGCGTGCGCTTCACCGACGAGATCACCGAGACCCACGAGTTCGGCATCTTCAACCGCGGCGACAAGGCCGAGCTCGGGCTCTATCCCGGCGGCGTGCTCGACAACCCCTACTCGGCCAACGTCATCGACATCTGCCCGGTCGGGGCGCTGACCGAGAGCGACTTCCGCTTCAAGGCCCGGGTCTGGTACCTGTCCGGGGCGCCCACCGTATGCAACGGTTGCAGCCGGGGCTGCAACATCGACATGCACTTCGTGCTCGACCGACCCCACCTCAACGACGGGGCCCGGGTTGCACGCGTCAAGCCGCGCTACAACGCCGAGGTCAACCAGTGGTGGGTGTGTGACGAGGGCCGTTACGGCCTCGGCTGGATCGATCAGGATCGACTGACACGTGTGCGCGCCGGCAGTGGCACGGACGCCACATGGGAGCAGGCCCTCGAAGCAGTCGCCGCCGCGCTTGGGGGGGCGGGCGCGCAACAGAACGGGGATCGCGGTGGCGGTGGCGGTCGAATTGGTGTCATTGCCTCCGCGCAGCTCACCAACGAGGAGCTCTTTCTGATCCGGGAGGTATTGCGGGATGGGCTGGGTGCCCGCGTCAGCGCCGCGGTCCCCGACAAGCCCGGATCCTCCGACGACTTCCTGATCAAGGCGGACAAGAACCCCAACACCCTGGGGGCGACGCTGCTCGGGTTGGCCGGTTCGGATGCGCCCGAGGCCGGTCAGATCGTGGACGAGGCGCTCGCGACAGGGCTCGATGTGCTCTGGATCTTCGGCCACGACATGGTGGAGCTGTTCGGCGAGGACAAGGTCCGCGAGCTTGCAGACAGGGTCGGCCTCCTCGTTTTCTCCGGTACCAACGACAACCCGACCGCGTCCTTCGCGCACTGGGTTCTGCCGAGTGCGGCGTATGTGGAGAAAGACGGGACCTTCGTCAACTGCGATGGCAGGGTGCAGCGGATCGGACTGGCCTTTCCCCCATTCGAGGACTCTCGCGAGGACTGGCGCGTCCTGTTGGAGGTGGCAACGCGGCTGGGCCTGCCCGTCGAGGCCCACAAGCCCGAGGAGATCTTCGCGCGGCTGGCCGCGGTCGAGGCGCCCTTCAACGGCATGAGCTACGCGAGTCTCGGATCTGACGGGGTCGACGTCGGACCGTCCGGGCGGTCCGGGCCATTCCCGGAAACCACAGCAGGGGCCGCGCCGTGATCGAGCTCATCGCCATCAAGTGTGCTCTCGCGGGCTTTGTTCTGTTCGCCGTCTTGAACCTGGCCGGATTCCATACTTGGGTGGAGCGGAAACAGTCGGCGCTGATCCAGGACCGAATTGGGGCCAACCGCGCCCCCATCCTCGGCTTTCGCATGCTCGGTTTGTTCCACGGTGTGGCCGATGCCGTGAAGATGTTCACCAAGGAGGACATCGTTCCGGAGCGCGCCGACCGGACGCTCCACACCCTGGCCCCGTTCTTCTCCGTCTTCTTCGCTCTGGTTACCTTCGCCGCGATTCCGTTCGGTGACCGCCTCATCATCGGAGATCGCGTCATCGACCTGCAGGTCGCCAAGATCGACGTGGCGCTGCTCTACGTTTTTGCCATGCTTTCCCTCGGGGTCTATGGGGTGATCCTGGCTGGCTTCGCCTCGCGCAACAACTTCGCCATCATGGGCGGCTTGCGAGCCACCGCGCAGATGATTTCCTACGAGATCGCTCTCGGGATCTCCATCGTCGGCGTGGTCATGGTCTACGGCACGTTGGATCTGTCGGAGTTGGTGCGGGCGCAAGGTCACATGATCGGTGGTTGGGTCCCCATGTGGGGCATCCTCACCCAGCCCGTGGCCTTCTTCGTGTTCCTGACCGCGGCGCTGGCGGAGACCAGGCGGCTCCCCTTCGACCTGCCCGAGGCCGAGTCGGAGATCATCGGCTATTTCGTCGAGTACAGCGGCATGAAGTTCGGCATGTTCTTCCTGACCGACTTCCTCGAGACGATCGTGGTGGGGAGCCTGGCAACGACGCTCTTTTTCGGCGGCTGGCAGGTGCCCTTCTTGGCGCCGGACGGCTTCCACTTCCCGTGGGGCGGAGAGCTGCTCGTTCCCAACTGGCTCTACGCCCTGCTCGGCTTCGCGAGCTTCTCGATCAAGGGCCTGACGTTCATGTTCGTGTTCATGCAGCTGCGCTGGACACTGCCACGCTTCCGCTACGACCAGCTCATGGGCCTGGGCTGGAAGGGGCTGTTCCCGATCGCGGTGGCCAACGTCGCGGTGACGGCGGTGGTGCTGGTACTGCTGGGGCAGGTGTCCTGATGGCGACCAAGGTTGTGAGCCGCCCGGAGCTGACCTTCTGGGAAAAGCTCTATCTTCCCCAAATTTTGAGCGGCCTGAAGATTACCTTCAGGCACTTCTTCAGGAACCTCCTGCTGCACACGGCCCATCGACTCGGCCTGCTCGAGCACCTCCGGGCGTCAGTCACCTTCCAGTACCCAGAGGAGCTTCGGCCGCTCATGTCGCGACACCGGAGCCGCCACCGACTCACTCTGCGCGAGGACGGCACGCCCCGCTGCGTCGGCTGCATGCTGTGCGAGACGGTCTGTCCGGCCAAGTGCATCACGATCGTCCCCGACGAGCACCCGGACCCCAACGTCGAGAAGTATCCCATCCGCTTCGACATCGACCTGGGGGTCTGCGTCTACTGCGGCTATTGCGTCGAGGTGTGCCCCGAGGACGCCATCCGCATGGACACCGGGATCCTCGATCTGGCCGCCTACTCGCGCGAGGCGATGCAGCTCGACATTCACGAGCTCATGGACCCGTCGTTGCGCAAGCCGATCAGCGATTGCGGGCTGGACTTCCCGCACCAGTGCGAGCTGCACGGCGGGCAGATGAAGGGCGGCTGGGACGACGTGCAAGGCTCGTGAGCTAGTCTCCTGTAACAGTGGTTCGCAGCATAAGTCATGAGGCGTGTTGGTCGAGAGTGCGCTGTGCGAACCGGGCGATGGGAGCCAGGATCTCGTCGGCACTCTTGCACCACACGAACGGCTCGGGGGTCTCGTTGTGCGCATCGATGAACTCCCAGATAGCTGCCACCAGCGCTGCGACACTGCAATGAGATCCGCGGCGGATCTGCTTGTTGGTCAGCTCGGCGAACCAGCGCTCGACCTGGTTGAGCCACGAGGCATAGGTAGGGGTGAAGTGCAGGTGGAAGCGTGGCCGTTTGGCCAGCCAGGTGTGGATCATCGGGCTCTTGTGGGTGCCGTAGTTGTCCAGGACCAGATGCACCTGCAGTTGGGCAGGCACCTGCTCATCGATCATGTCCAGGAACTTGCGGAACTCCACCGAGCGATGCCGGCGGTGAGTCTGAGCCAGAACGGTTCCCGTCTTGATGTCCAAGGCGGCGAACAACGATGTCGTTCCATGGCGTTGGTAGTCATGCGTGCGCCGCTCCATCTGGCCGGGCCGCATGGGTAGCAACGGCTGTGTCCGATCCAGTGCCTGGATCTGGCTCTTTTCGTCCACGCACAGCACCACCGCGTGCTCGGGCGGGTTGACATACAACCCGACGACGTCGCGCACCTTGTCCACCAGTAACGGGTCGGGCGAGAGCTTGAACGTCTCGGTGCGGTGTGGCTTGAGACCAAAGGCACGCCAGATCCGGCTGATTGTGGCGTGGCTCAAGCCGGTCGCCTTGGCCATCGACCGGGTGGACCAGTGGGTGGCCCCACGCGGGGTACTCTCCAAGGTGCGGATGATCACCTGTTCGACCTGGGCGTCCGTGATCTTGCGCGGCGCTCCGGGTCGCGGTTCGTCGTACAGGCCATCGAGACGATCCGACACGAAGCGTGCCCGCCATTTGCCCACGGTGCTCGGTGACAGCTGCAAGCGCTTGGCCACGGCCTTGTTGTCGTGTCCCTGCGCGCAGGCCAGGACGATGCGCGCGCGGCGTGCCGGGGCGGGGGCGGTGCGGGATCGATGCGCCAACGAGTTCAGGTGTGCCTCCTCCTGTGGCGTCAGCGTTAAGGGAGCCTTGGGTCGACCGGTGCGCATGCGACAATCTCCTGTGCTCAGCTACAGGTTCGACATATGCACACTATAACTTATATCAGTTATTTCTGATACAGGGGACTAGGAGACCGTGGTGGAAGTCTGATGGGCCTGGCGTAACCCTCCGGGCAAGCAGGTGTTACGGGCGATGGCCGCGTCGCGCCTCCTCGACGATGGGAAGACATCGCCTGCGTCGACGCTCCTTGCCCTCGCCCGTAAGACCTGCTTGCCAGACCCATCAGACTTCCACCACGGCCTGCTAGAAGCGGCCCGGATCGAAAGCCAGCGCACAGAACGATGGGGGCGGCGACTCGTCGGCGATCAACCCGGCGAGCACGTCCCCGGCGATCGGTGCCAGGGTCATCCCGAGCATCTGGTGACCGGTGTTGACGTAGACGTTCGCCATTCCGGGGAGCTTGCCCATTACGGGTAGACCGTCGGGGGTCATGGGCCGCATGCCCACCCATTGGTGGCGCGCGGCCCCGTCGAGCACACCGGGCACGGCCGTACTCGCAGCGCGCCGTAGTGCGGCGAGGCGTCGTGGGTCGAGACGATTGTTGATGCCGGAAAGCTCCATCGTACCCGCAACGCGATGCCCCCCTGCGAACGGCGTGATGGCGAGCTTGGCCTCGGTCAGATGGAGCGCGTTGCGGATCTTCAGCGAGGGCTCCTCGATAGTCACGCTGTATCCCTTGCCGGCCTGTATCGGCAGGTGCCTGGCGGGTCCCAGGGTGGCGGCCTCGGCCCCGGTGGCGATGACGAAGGCGTCCGCCTCTACCTCGCCGGCGGGCCCACGCACGCAACGCGCCCAGTTTGACTCGAGATCGAAGCGCTCGACGGCGAAGCCGGTCAGGAACTGAACGCCGCGCTCCCGGCACCGCGCGACCAGCGCGCCACAGACGCTCTCGGGCCGCACGTGGATCTCGGGCTCGACGTGCAGAGCGCCCGCGGGCCGCGGCTCGGCCGCGGCCAGCGCCGGTTCCATGGTGAACAGCTCCGAGGCCGACAGCCGCCGCACCGAGGGGTAGCCGGTCGCCTCCAGCATGCGCGCCTCCTGTTCGAGCCCGTCGGTGTCGGCGAACACCAGCACCAGACCCCGCTCGTGGGTCTCGAACTCGAGACCTTGCCGGCGCCAGCGGCGGTAGCGCTCGGGAGCGTCGGCGGCGAGCGCCAGCAGGGCCGATGCCCCGCGCTCGTACCTCGCCGCGGAGCAGGCCTGCCAGAAGCGCCATAGCCAGGGCGCCAGCTGCAACGTCGCCCTCGGGTTGATGTAGAGCGGGCTGTCGGAACGAAGTAGCCAGCGCAGACCGGTACGGCGAAGAGCAGGGTTCGGTACCGGAGTCGAGATCGATGGGCAGACCCAGCCGGCGTTGCCTGCGGAGCAGCCGGCGCCAGGGGCATCGCGCTCGACGACGACCACGTCGCGGCCCCGACGCACCAGTTCCCAGGCTGTCGCCAGGCCGATCACCCCGGCACCGATCACCGCGACACGGTTTGACACGCTGCTCTCCTTCATATGACGGACGCTATCGCAGCGCTGCGCGCACGACATCCCCGTGAACACGTAATCGGCGGTACGAGCCTCTGATGGGGACGTTGCGGCATGGCACCGGGGCCTGGTTCGGAAGGCCTCCTCAGGAGACTCCGGGGGATCGGCTGTCGCCGGTTGTGTGACCGGGTGATCGGCCGCTAGCCTTCGGGATCGTGGAAGGAACTCGGCTAGGCCCCTACCAGATTCTCGAGAAGCTCGGTGCAGGCGGCATGGGCGAGGTGTATCTCGCAGGACACGCGACTGGGTCGCCAGGTAGCGATCAAGGTCTTGCCTGGCGAGTTCGCCTCGGATCGATCCCGACCGCCTGGCCCGGTTCGGGCAAGAGGCGCGGGCCGCCGCGGCGCTCAACCACCCCCATATCGCGGCGGTCTTCGATGTCGGAGCCGAGTCGAGCGAGGGTGGCGATACGACCACCCACTTCATCGTCCAGGAGTACCTGCAGGGGGATCCGCTGCGGGTGCCTCTCGATGCGCGGGCGTTGTCGCTCAAGAAAGCGCTCCGTCTTGGCATCGAGATCGCCGAAGCGCTCATGGCTGCGCACGCGGGCGGGATCATCCACCGCGACCTGAAGCCCGAGAACATCTTCGTCACCTCCGACGGCCACGCCAAGATTCTGGACTTCGGCCTGGCAAAGCTCACCGAGGTCGCGATGTCGGCCGCTGGTAGTGGGTCCATGTCGCCGACTGTCCTCGGCACGGTCGCCGGCCAGATGATGGGAACCGCCGGCTACATGGCACCGGAGCAGGTGGAAGGCAGCCGCGAGATCGACCATCGGGCCGATCTGTTCGCCTTCGGAGCCGTGCTCTACGAGATGGTCGGTGCAAGGAGGGCGTTCGCCGGTCGGAGCCTTGCCGACACGCTCGCCCAAATCCAGCACGAGGAGCCCCCGTCGCTCGCCGAGATCGACGGCTCGTTGCCGGCCGAGCTCGAGCGCATTGTCAGCAAGGCCCTGGCCAAAGATCCTGCCGAGAGGTATCAGCACGCCGGCGACCTCGTCGTCGACTTGAGAAACCTGACTCGCGGAGTGAATACCGGCACCGTGCCGTCGTTGGCTGTTGCCGGCCGTGGGCCGCGGCAGGCCGCACCCAGGAGGGGAATCTCGCTGGCCCTGGCGGTCCCGACGGCGGTCGCGATCGCCTTGGTTGCCGGGTTGGCCGGATCATGGTTCCCCCGGGGCAGCGATCTGCCGCCGGCGATCGAAGCTCGTTTCGCTCTGGACCTTCCCCCGGGGGTAACGGGGCTCCCGAGAGGCGCCGGCGGCAGTATCTCGATCTCGCCCGACGGCCAGACCGTGGCCTATGTCGGCATCGATGCGACTGGAGCGCGGCTCCTCTATGTGCGCGATATCAATGAGGTCGGCAGCGCCCAAGTAGCGGGCAGCGACAAGGCCATGGCGCCGGCCTTCTCACGCGACGGCGATTGGATCACGTTCGCCCTGGGACAAGGGCGGATATCGAGGGTGCAGGTGTCGGGCGGTGAGCCGTTCCCGGTGTGCGAAGCGTGCATGGACGGAACCTGGGGAGACGACGGGTACCTCTACTTCGTAAGCGGCGGGTCGGTGTGGAGAACGGCGGCGACCGGCGGCGAGCGTGAGCTGGTAGCCGATCCGCTGCCGGAGCAGGGGGTGCCGTATTTTTCCCGCCCGGTCGCCGGGCAGCAAGGCTCTCCTTTTCGAGGTCGGCCAGTTCGAATTCGGCGGCATCGCGGCCCTGTCGCTGCAGGACCACCGCGTCGTTCACATTTCGGCGGACGGATCGAGTCCGTTCTACTCACCGACCGGACACGTTCTGTTCCCACGCGGCAACACACTTTTCGCCGTCGCCTTCGATGTAAACACGTTGGAGCCCACCGGCCGGCCGAAGTAGAGTCCCCGGACGTGGTGTATGAAGCTCCGCCCGTCATCGACGCAGTAGTAGCAGGAGCGGTGGGAACTGGTGGGAAACGCAGAGCGTTTCCCACAGTTTCCACGGCGGGCGCGCCCTTGAGATAAAGATGGCCACTGGTCGATCCTTGGTTTGCCAAGAAGAAACCTTCTGCCAAGGAGAACAAGCAGTGGCCAAGACCAAGATGCCCGCCGCCGAGTGGGTTCGCAAGGGGCTCGCGGAGCACGGCACCGATCTGCTCCAGGAGATGGTGGCGGTGTTCGCGCAGCTGCTGATGAGCGCAGACGTGGACTCGATCTGCGGCGCCAGCTACGGGAGCCGGTCGCCGGAGCGGGTGAACCGCCGTAACGGGTACCGACAGCGCGACTGGGATACACGCGTCGGCACGATCTCGCTGGCGGTCCCGAAGGTCCGGGAGGGTGCTTACTTCCCGGAGTTTTTGCTGCAACCGCGGCGGCGTGCTGAGAAGGCTCTGGTGGCGGCGGTAGCAGAGGCCTACGTGCTCGGGATCTCGACCCGGAAGGTCGACAAGCTGGTCAAGACGATCGGTCTAGAGGGGATCTCCAAGTCGCGGGTCTCGGAGATGGCCAAGAGCCTGGACGAGAGCGTCGAGGCGTTCCGGAACCGAGCCCTGGATGCAGGCCCATACCCGTTCGTGTGGCTGGACGCGATGCAGATCAAGAGCCGCGAAGGTGGCCGCGTCGTCAACGTTACCGCCGTGATGGCAATCGGGGTTAACGGCGACGGGTACCGAGAGATTCTCGGAGTGGACGTGATCACGAGCGAGAACGGCGCCGGATGGTTGGCGTTCCTGCGCTCCTTGGTAAGCCGGGGCCTGACCGGTGTGCAGTTGGCGATCTCCGACGCCCACGAGGGGCTCAAGGGGGCGATCGGCGCGGCGTTGCCGGGAAGCTCCTGGCAGCGTTGCCGGACCCACTTCATGGTGAACCTGTTGGCCAAGGTACCGAAGGCGGCGCAGAGCGCCGTGGCCACCTTGGTGCGCTCCATCTACGCTCAGCCGGACCGCGACAGCACGTACGCCCAGTTCCGCCGGGTCGTGGAGCACCTCGAGGGTCGGTTCCCGCAGGCGACCGAGCTGCTGGCCGATGCTCAAGAGGAGCTCTTGGCCTTCAGTTCGTTTCCCAAGGCGGTGTGGCGTCAGATCTGGTCCAACAACCCGCTCGAGCGCCTCAACAAGGAGGTTCGCCGGCGTACCGACGTCGTCGGCATCTTCCCGAATCGATCAGCCCTGATCCGCCTGGTCGGCGCCGTGCTCGCTGAACAGAACGACGAGTGGGCCATCTCTCGCCGCTACATGAGCCTCGAGGTCATCTCCGAGGCTGTCGCGCCAACCACCCACCACCCTGAGGAGGACCTGCTCGCCATCAGCGCTTGAAAATGGATCGCCTCAGTGGCCTTCGTACACCACTTGACGGGACGTGACCCTGGCCGAGCCCGTGCTACAGGGAGTGCGCGTGGAGAACGCCGGAGCCGTCCAGGCCGCCCTGGCGGACAACGGGACTCTCGCTTTCCTGTCTGCCGCCGGTGCCCAGCGGACGTCGCTCGTCTGGGTGAGCCGCAGTGGCGAGGCGGAGTCGTTGGTCGAGGAGCGGAGGACCTACTCGACACCCCGGATCAGTCCGGATGGCGCCAAGGTTGCGGTCGTGGTCAACGACGACGGAAACACCGACATCTGGATCGTCGACCTCGGCACCGGAAGCCAGCGCCAACTGACCACAAGAGGCGATGCGACGAGCCCGACGTGGACGCCGAACGGAAGCGCGATCGCCTTCGCCGCCGGCTCCGACGAGGTTTTCGCGATCCGCCTGATCCACGTCGAGACCCGGGACTCCGAGGAGCTGGTGACGGGCGAGCATCCGCTCCTGCCGATGGCTTGGTTCGAGCAGGGTCGACAGCTCGTCTATCTGGAGCTGTCGGTGGAGCAGGACATCTTCGTCTTGGATACCGAGGCACAGACTTCCACCGTTCTGCTGCCGACCTCGGCGCTGGAGGAATCCGCGACGCTGTCGCGCGACGGTAGCCTACTGGCGTACGAGTCCGACAGAACCGGCGTTCGTGAGGTGTACGTCCGCGAGTTCCCGGCGGGTGGCGAGATTCAAGTCTCCACGAACGGTGGCATGGAGCCCGTGTGGTCCCCCGACGACTCCGAGCTCTTCTATCGGGGACTCGGCGATACGAGGGTCCTCGCGGCCTCAATCCGGGCCCAGCGCCGGCTCGAAGTTGTCGGCCAGGAAGAACTCTTCATCTCCGCGCCCTACTGGATGGGGCTCATCGAATCGGCCTACGACGTGGCTTCGGATGGCAGGTTCCTGATGGTCCGGCACCGGGATCGATCCGAGCGATCCTCCCGACCGCGTGCACGTCATCCTCAACTTCGCCCAGCGTTTGAGCGGGCTGGCGCCCGAAGGCGGAGTCCGGCCGTAGTCAAACGGGCGCAGCCGTACTACCGAAGTCACCGCAGCCCCTCGGGCGGGGCACTTCGTTGGGCTGTATCCAGAGGTGGACCCCATCCTTTGGACAGGTTTGCGTCGCAGCTAAGGTGGAATCCGGGTTCATGATTCAGGCTGCCTTGGGCTTGCGAGACACGGGGCGAAGCCCCGGGCTCCTGTCTTCAGCCCCGTCGTCAATGTACGCCTCCTCGGGCGTCCGGTCCTGGAGCGACGAGTGCGGTCGGCACTCGTTGTAGAAGTCCATCCACCAGCCGATCCCGGCCCGAGCCTCGGAGCCAGTCGCGTACTCTGACAGATAGACCTGCTCGTACTTGAGCGATCGCCACAGTCGCTCGATGAAGACGTTGTCCATCCAGCGGCCCTTGCCGTCCATCGAGATCCGAATGCCGGCCTCCTTGAGCGCGTCGGTGAAGTCGACGCTGGTGAATTGGCTACCCTGATCCGTGTTGAAGATCTCGGGAGGACCGTAGCGCTCGAGCGCCTCTTGCAAGGCCTCGACGCAGAAGCTCGTATCGAGCGTGTTGGACAGACGCCAGGACAGCACCTTGCGGCTCGCCCAGTCCATCACCGCAACCAGGTACAGAAAGCCCCGCTGCAGCGGGATGTAGGTCACATCCGCGCACCAAACGTGGTTGGGTCGCGTGATCTCCAGATCACGCAGCAGGTAGGGGTAGATCCGGTGCTCCGGGTGCGGCTGAGACGTCCTGGACCGCTGCAAGATCGCCTGCAACCCGAGCAGCCGCATCAGGCGGCGCACCCGCTTGCGAGAGACCGTGTAGCCCTGACGGCGCAGCCATCGTCGCATCTGACGTGAGCCGTAAAACGGCGTCTGAAGAAACTGCTCGTCGATCAGCCGCATCAGGCGCAGGTTCAGCGGACTCTCGCCGTGGCCCTCGTAATAGAACGAAGACCTCGCGATCGACACCAGGCGGCACTGCCGCGTGATGCTCAGGGGGCCGTGCTCCGGATCGACCATCGCCACCCTCCGGCCGTGGCTCAACGACCGAAGGCCTTGGACAAGAAATCCCGCTCGATGACGAGCTCCCCGATCTTCGCCCGCAGCTCCTTGATCTCGGCCTCCCGAGAGACCTCGTTGCGCTCCTGTTTCCCCGAGAAGCCAGCCAGCACCTTCTGCCGAGCCTTCTTCTTCCAGTTGGCGATCAGATTCGGATGCACATCGTAGCGGGCTGCCAGCTCCGCCATCGTCGCTTCCTCGCGAAGCGCCTCCAAAGCGACCTTCGCCTTCAGCTCAGCAGGATAACTCCGTCTCTTCCGTGGCATTCCAGACTCCTTCTTCTTGGTCTGGATCCCACCTTAGCAACCTGTCCGAATTTCGGGGTCCACCTCTTCCCTCGGCACTCTGCCCGCGCGAGCTCAGCTCTTGCCGTACACCATGCCCACAGCAGCTCCGGCGGCGCCCTCCTCGACGGCGTGCCAGGCTCTGCCCGGGAGAAAGTTAGAAAGTTCGGTGTTGACGCAGTCAACATACTCTTTTGATGTTGATGCCGTCAACACTCTCGGTCATATTTGACCCATGACCGACCAGGCACGCGCGTATCACCATGGGAACCTGCGGCCGGCACTGCTCGCCGAGGCCGCCGCTATGATTGCCGAGGGAGGGGCCGAGAGCGTCACGATGCGGACGATCGGCCGTCGCCTCGGCGTATCGCGCGCTGCGCCCTACCGCCACTTTGCTGGCAAGACCGCGCTTCTAGTGGCAGTTGCGGCGGCCGGGTTCGAGCGTCTCAACGACCGCCTAGCGACCATTGACGCGGGCGCCCCGCGATCCAGCCTCGAGCGCTTCCGGCGCATGGGTGAGGAGTACGTGCGCTTCGCCCTCGAGAATCCGGCGCACTACCGCTTGATGTACGGCAAGGAGGCGCTCACTCGCGAAGGCCTACCTGAGCTGCGGGAGGCCGCGGACGGCTTGTTCGACCAATTGGTCAACGTGATCGAGGCCTACCAGCGCAGCGGCGGGATCAAGCGGCAGGATCCTCGAACGCAGGCCTACGTGGCGTGGAGCGCGGTGCACGGGCTGGCATCACTGGTGATCGAGGGACAGATCCGGGCGACCGATGATATCGATAGGCTCATCCGGCAGACCACACGAACGGTGTTGGACGGGATGCGCGTTCGCCGCCGGCCTCGAGCGTAGGCGGGGACTGCGCCCGCGATCACTCGTTTCGGCGCAAGTCCACTCGGTAGGTTGCTGGTGTAGGTGGTGCTAGTCTCGCCCAGTTGGCCAGTTGCCCCGGCGTTTGCCGCAAGAGGTTCGATTGCAGAAGACCTCGTGGATCGCGTGTTTGGTGCTGGCAGCCGCGGCCTGCGGCGGTGGGCCGCCGAACGAGCCGCAGCCTGACTCCCCCGACCGGCCCCACATCGTCTACATCCTCGCCGACGACATGGGCTACGGCGACGTCGCCGTCTACAACCCCGAGTCCCTGACCCCGACGCCGAACATCGACTCGTTGGCCCGCCAAGGGATCCGCTTCACCGACGCACACTCGCCGTCGGCAGTCTGTTCGCCGACCCGATACGGCATCCTGACCGGTCGCTATGCGTGGCGCACCTGGCTGAAGCGCGGCGCCGTCGGCGGCTACACGCCTCCGCTGATCGAACCGGGGCGCCCGACCGTCGCCTCGTTTCTGCGCGACAACGGCTACACGACGGCGATGATCGGCAAGTGGCACATCGGCGTCGGCTGGGTGCGGGCCAATGGCTTTGTCGGCACCGCCGAGAATGCCGCCGATCACTGGCGGGGATCCTGGCAGGACGGCGACCCGGGGGAGGGCATGAACGTCGACTTCACGCAGCCGATCCAGGGCGGCCCCACCGAGCTGGGCTTCGACTACGCCTACTTCACGGCAGCGTGCTCGACCATCGATGGGCCGTTCTGCTACATCGAGAACGAGCAGCCCACCGAGCTGCCCGACCGCAGCGTCTTCGTCGATCCCGATGTCGATGCAGATCGCCGGCCGAGGCGCGGCTGGATCGCCCCGGGATTCTCGCTCGAAACTGTCGATCTGGACTTCACGGAGAGGGCAGTCGGGTTCATGGAAGAGAGTCTGTCAGGCAGTCCCGACCGTCCCTTCTTCGTCTATCTGGCGCTGTCGTCGCCGCACACGCTGTGGCTGCCGCCGACCTTCGCGCAAGGGGTGAGCGGCGACGGCGATCGTGGCGACATGGTGGTGGTCGCCGACTGGGCCGTCGGCCAAATCGTCGAAGCCCTGGACCGATTGGGGGTTGCCGACGATACCTTGCTGATCGTCGCCAGCGACAACGGACCGCGTATCGGGACAAACGGGCACAAGTCGGCCGGCGACCTGCGGGGCTACAAGTCGCACATCTGGGAAGGCGGCCACCGCATCCCGTTCATAGCCCGCTGGCCGGGCCACATCAGCGCCGGAGCGTTGAGCGGCGAGCCTGTCGAGCTGACCGACCTGATGGGGACGGTGGCCGGGATCATCGGCGTCGAGCTGCCCGATGACGCCGGGCCCGACAGCTACGACATTTCGTCGGCCCTGTTCGGTCGGGACCGTGACGGACCGATTCGCGAAGCCATCGTTTCGCTTTCGGAAAACGGCTCCTATGCGATCCGGCATGGCCCTTGGAAGCTGATCGAAGGCACCGATGGCTCGGGCGGCTGGGTCGAGCCGAGCGACGACCCCTATGATCCCGAGCGGCCCGGTCAGCTCTACAACCTGCAGGAGGATCGCGGCGAGCGGACGAACGTTATCGAGGAACACCCGGAGATCGTCGAGCAGCTCGGCAAGCTTCTGCAGCGATATCGAGAGACCGGTCGCAGCCGGCTGGAGTAAGGGTTACCGTCCCGACCCGATCGGCGTCGGCATCTCGGCGCCGGAGGCCACGAGCCACTGGTCCAGTGCGGCCTTCATCGCCGCAGCCCGCTCCGGCATCTGCGCAGCGAGGTCGTGCTGTTCACCGATATCGCTCGCCAGACCGTAGAGCTCGACCGTACTGTCGTCGTAGAACTCGATGAGCTTGTAGTCGCCCGTGCGGATCGCCCCGCCCAGGCGGTTGTCACCGTGAAAGGCGTAGTTGGGATAGTGGAAAAAGATCGACTCCCGTTGCAACGGTGCCGTTTGCCGCAACAGCGGCATCAAGCTCTCGCCGTCGAGGAGCTCGCCGGGTCCGGGCGCCAGGCCGGCCGCCTCCAGAGATGCCCCTTGGCGGCACGCAGCGGCGACAAGTCGGTGACGCCGCCGTAGGCTCCGTTGTCAGAGGTGAAGATCACCAGTGTGTCATTGGCCACGTCCAGCGACTCGAGTGCCTCCAGGACCCTGCCGACCGCCGAGTCCATCGCCTCGATCATCGCGCCGTAACGCGTGTTGACGAGGCCGGATCGGCTTTCGTATTTGTCGATGAGCTCTTGCGGCGCCTCCATCGGCCAGTGAACCGCGTAGGGCCACAAGGCGACGAAAAACGGTCCGTCCTGGTGCTTCCGGATGAACGTGATCGCCTCGTCGGCGAGGCGGTCGGTAAGGTACTCGCCTTCCTGCCGGTCCTCGATCGTCGGGTTGCGGTAGGGGTCGAAGAAGCTGCGCGGGCCCCCGAAGCTGGTGCCACCTATATTGACGTCGAACCCCTGCCATTCGGGACGACGCCCGGGTTCAGTCGTGGCGATCTCGTCGTCGATCCCCGAGATGTGCCACTTGCCGAGGAAGGCATTCGCATAGCCGGCTCCCTCGAGCCGTTCGGCGATCGTCACGTACTCGAGCGCCAGGTGGTTGTTCATCTCGGCCGCGGCTTGGGTGGCACCCTCCGGCTCGAACTGCCGCTGATCGCCGGTGATGTGGTTGGTGATCGCCAGGCGCGCGGGCGATTTAGGCCGGTCATGATGGCGGCCCGCGTCGGTGAGCACACCGGCGCTGCCGAGTAGGCGTCGGTAAAGCGCATGCCGTCGGCGGCCAGCCGGTCGATGACCGGGGTGTCGAGCAATTCGTTGCCCTGGATGTGGAGATCGGTCCAGCCCAGGTCGTCGATCATGATCATCAAAGACGTTGGCTGGTTGCCCGGACGCTGGGCGCGGCGGTGCTTGCTCGGTAATCGACGAACTCTCGCATCCGAACAGCACAACGGTTGCGAGCCCGACGAACGTCAGTCCGCCAAGAACACGATCGCGATAACGGCCGATACGTCTGGATTCACGGTCAGACCTTCTGAGCATGCCAACCCTACTGTACCGGAGCCGGCGGGGATCCCGTGGACAGCGATCAGTGCAAGCCGCTACCCTTTCGCGCGCGGCCCCGTCACCGGGGTCCGAAAGCCGCTACGTGAGGAGCATGAAGCCAGGACACAAGCTCGGGCCGTACGAGATCATCGATCAGCTCGGCGTCGGTGGCATGGGCCAGGTCTACGAGGCCCTCGACACGCGACTCGACCGCAAGGTCGCGATCAAGGTGCTGCATCCCGAGTACGCCGATGATGCGGAGCGGCTGGCCCGCTTCGAGCAGGAGGCTCGGGCCTCGGCGTCGATCGGCCACGCGAACATCGCCACAGTCTACGATATCGGCCAGGACGACGACGTCCACTATCTCGTGCAGGAATACCTGCAGGGGCACACGCTCCGTACGGTGATCAGCGACCGTGCACTCCCACCGCGGCGCGCGCTCGCGCTGGCAACCGAGATCGCCGAGGCCCTGGTGGCGGCGCACAGCAGCGGCATCGCCCACCGTGACCTGAAGCCCGAGAACATCTTCGTCACCGAGGACGGGCACGCCAAGGTTCTCGACTTCGGCCTGGCCAAGCTGCTCGAGCTCAAGCGAGCCCAGCTCGCCGACGACCCGGATGTCTCGATGACGTCGACCGACGAATTTACGCCGGTCGGCACCAAGGTCGGCCAGCTACTTGGAAGCCCCGGCTACATGTCGCCTGAGCAGGTGGACGGCCGGACGATCGACCACCGGACCGACATCTTCTCGTTCGGGTGCGTCTTCTACGAGATGCTGTCGGGCCAGCGTGCCTTCTCGGGCCGGACCGTCATCGAGACGATGCACCAGATCCAGCACCAGGAGCCCCGGGCCCTGCTGGAGTTGCAGCCCGGTCTCCAAACCGAGCTGCAGTGGGTGCTGGACAAGTGCCTCGCCAAGGACGTCGACGAGCGCTACCAAGACACGAAGGACCTGGTCGTTCGCCTGCGCCACGTGGGCCAGACGCTGGCGTTGACAGGGGTCGCGTCGACCATATCGATTCCAGGCCGCCAGGCCGAGAGGGCGGTGCCTCGACCCGCGCCCGAGACAGGGCTGACGACCAAGATCACCTGGGCGGGGGTAGGGCTCACTGTCGGCAGAGGTGGACCCCGAAATTCGGACAGGTTGCTAAGGTGGGATCCAGACCAAGAAGAAGGAGTCTGGAATGCCACGGAAGAGACGGAGTTATCCTGCTGAGCTGAAGGCGAAGGTCGCTTTGGAGGCGCTTCGCGAGGAAGCGACGATGGCGGAGCTGGCAGCCCGCTACGATGTGCATCCGAATCTGATCGCCAACTGGAAGAAGAAGGCTCGGCAGAAGGTGCTGGCTGGCTTCTCGGGGAAACAGGAGCGCAACGAGGTCTCTCGGGAGGCCGAGATCAAGGAGCTGCGGGCGAAGATCGGGGAGCTCGTCATCGAGCGGGATTTCTTGTCCAAGGCCTTCGGTCGTTGAGCCACGGCCGGAGGGTGGCGATGGTCGATCCGGAGCACGGCCCCCTGAGCATCACGCGGCAGTGCCGCCTGGTGTCGATCGCGAGGTCTTCGTTCTATTACGAGGGCCACGGCGAGAGTCCGCTGAACCTGCGCCTGATGCGGCTGATCGACGAGCAGTTTCTTCAGACGCCGTTTTACGGCTCACGTCAGATGCGACGATGGCTGCGCCGTCAGGGCTACACGGTCTCTCGCAAGCGGGTGCGCCGCCTGATGCGGCTGCTCGGGTTGCAGGCGATCTTGCAGCGGCCCAGGACGTCTCAGCCGCACCCGGAGCACCGGATCTACCCCTACCTGCTGCGTGATCTGGAGATCACGCGACCCAACCACGTTTGGTGCGCGGATGTGACCTACATCCCGCTGCAGCGGGGCTTTCTGTACCTGGTTGCGGTGATGGACTGGGCGAGCCGCAAGGTGCTGTCCTGGCGTCTGTCCAACACGCTCGATACGAGCTTCTGCGTCGAGGCCTTGCAAGAGGCGCTCGAGCGCTACGGTCCTCCCGAGATCTTCAACACGGATCAGGGTAGCCAATTCACCAGCGTCGACTTCACCGACGCGCTCAAGGAGGCCGGCATTCGGATCTCGATGGACGGCAAGGGCCGCTGGATGGACAACGTCTTCATCGAGCGACTGTGGCGATCGCTCAAGTACGAGCAGGTCTATCTGTCAGAGTACGCGACTGGCTCCGAGGCTCGGGCCGGGATCGGCTGGTGGATGGACTTCTACAACGAGTGCCGACCGCGCTCGACGCTCCAGGACCGGACGCCCGAGGAGGCGTACATTGACGACGGGGCTGAAGACAGGAGCCCGGGGCTTCGCCCCGTGTCTCGCAAGCCCAAGGCAGCCTGAATCATGAACCCGGATTCCACCTTAGCTGCGACGCAAACCTGTCCAAAGGATGGGGTCCACCTCTCTCAGCTGGCGCTGCCGCACATGCGGGAGCGGGGTGCCGGCACGATCATCAACATCTCGTCGATGGGCGGCAAGGTCTATATACGCCACTCGGGTCGTGGTACCACGCCACCAAGCACGCCCTCGAGGGCTGGTCCGACTGCTTGCGCCTCGAGCTCGCCCCCTTCGGCATCGACGTTGTCATCATCGAGCCCGGCGTCATCCAGACCGAGTTCGGCGATGTCATGACAGGCCCTATGCTGGAGCGCTCCGGCGCCTCCGCCTATGCCGAGCTCGCCCGCAAGATAGCCAAGGCGACCCGCGACTTCAACGCGGATGGGAACGCCTCGCCGCCGTCGGTCATCGCCAACGTGATCTCCAAGGCCCTGAAGGCGAGACGGCCGCGAACTCGCTACGTAGCCGGCAAGCTCGCCAAGCCCATGATCGCCGTGCGCAAGTGGCTCGGCGATCGGGCCTTCGACAAGGTCATCATGGGCGCGACCTTATCACCGATGAACCCCGCCAAGACCTTCGCGGTCGGCCCCGGATGGGCCGTGTTGATGACCGACCTGGGCAGCGCCCCGGCGAACGTGCTGCGCCGAGCGGGGTTGCCGGGCGACCATCTTTCAAGCCGCGCTCAACGACACGCGTGAAGCGCTAGGCTGGTTTGGCATCATTCTTCTTCAGATTCTGATTGGGACATCATCACCAACCCCATGATGGCGGATTGGCCCCGGGTAGCTTGCGGTCGCCGGACTCCTTCACTTGTATCTTTATGTGACTAGTCACATTTTGAGAGCATTCAGGAGGGAACCGTGAACGACGGCCGGCGCAAGAAGCCACTCAACACGAGAGCCTTCCAGATCCTGCTCCTGCTCGGGGACGGCGAGCGCCACGGCTGGAGCATCGTCAAGGCGCTGCAGGCGCAGGCGGCGGACGGGGTACGGATCCTCCCCGGCAGCTTGTATCGGACGCTCAACGACATGGTCGATCAGGGGCTGGTCGAAGTGGCTCCCGACCTGCGCGTCGATGACGACGATACCCGCCGACGCTACCTGCGGATCACGGAGGCGGGAATCGAGGCGGCGCGTGCGGAAGCGGAGCGCCTCGAGGAGCTGGTGCGGACGGCAAAATCCAACCGCGTCTTCTTTGCCCCGCGGGAGACGGCTGGCTCGTGACGAACGCCCTGTACCACGTGTTGCTCCTCGCCTTCTCGGCGTCGCTGCGTCAACGGTGGGGAGGTGACATGACGCAGCTGCTCCGCGACCAGATGGACGATGCGGAGCGTCGCGGTGAGAGCCAGGCACGGGTCCTGTGGCTGGCGATCTGGGACGCGCTCGGGCATGGGCTCGGCGAGCGCCTGTCGCGGGCACACGGGTGGCTGGTTGCTCCACTACGAAAAGCCACTATGACACCAGGGGAGGGAACATGGCGAGACTGAATAGTCTCCAGCTGGACGTGAAGCTCGGGCTACGCATGCTCGTCAAGTATCCGGGCCTGACCGCCGTTGCCGTGTTCGCGCTCGCAGTCGGGATCCCTGTCGGCTTGGCTCCAACGCACTTCGTGAACGCTGCGGAGGCCCCACCACCTCTGGACCAGAGCGATCGGCTGCAGGTGCTGAGGAACTTCGATTCGGAGCGCTCCATCGTGCGGCCGACGGCCCTGTACGATTTTTCGCAGTGGCGAAACGAGCTGACCTCATTCGAGCCGCTCGGCGCTGCGATCGACGACGTCTACAACGTGATCTCCGAGGACGGCCTCGCCGCTCCCGTCGAGGGTGCCGAAGTCACGGCTTCCGTTTTCGACATTCTGCGGGTGGCGCCGTTCATGGGCCGTACGCTCGTTGCCGCCGACGATCAGATCGGTGCACCGGACGTGGTCGTTCTCGGGCGCTCGCTCTGGGAATCGCGTCTCGGCAGCGACCCGGACGTGGTCGGTCGGACGATCAAGGTGGGCGGAGTCGCACGCGCGGTCGTCGGCGTCATGCCGGAGGACTTCTTCTACCCCTGGGAGGATCATCTCTGGATCCCGCTGCGTGAGCGTGCCTTTGCCGACGATCATGACGAGGAGCGCATGCTCCGGGTCTTCGGGCGCCTCAGGGACGGCGTTTCGGCGCAGCAGGCTCAGGCGGAGCTGACGACCGTGGGACGTCGGATGGCCGCCGACCTCCCGGAAACACACGAACATCTTCGAGCCGAGGTCGTCCCGTTCACCATCGGTATCCAACGCCTGCCAAAGGGCGGGTTCCGCGCGTTACCCCAGTTCTATTTCATCCAGGCGTTGACGCTGCTGATGCTCCTGTTCCCGAGCATCAATGTCGGCATGCTCGTGCTGGCGCGCACCGCGACGCGATCCAGGGAATTGGCCATGCGCACGGCTCTGGGTGCCGGTCGCGGCAGGATCGTCCTGCAACTTTTCATCGAGTCGCTCGTGCTGGCGGTGGTGGCTACCGGCGTGGGACTCTTGATCATCGATCTGCTCATGAGCGCCGAGGCCGGTGCCAACTGGCTCGACTTCGGCATGACGCCGCGGACCCTGCTCTGGGCGTTGACGCTCGCTGGTCTCAGCGCTGCGGTCGTCGGTGTCATCCCGGCCCTGAAGGTCACCGGTCGGGACATCCGCGGGAACATCCAGCGCGCCACGGCGGGTCGGGCCGGGATCCGGTTCGGAGGCATGTCGACCGCGCTCATCGTCGTCGACGTGGCGCTCGCGGTGGCGATCATCGGCGCGAGCATCGGCGCCTGGGGCGCAGACCGTCGCAGCGGCATGGGAATCGAGGTCGACGAGTTCCTGACTGCCGAGCTCAGGATCCCTCGGACCGATCCTCGCGCCGCCGGACCCTCGACGAGTCGAAGCGAATCGGTGCGCTTGGCCGCTGCCCAGGAGGCGCTGGCCCGCCGCCTGTCCGCGGAGCCGGGTGTGGGCAGGCTCGCCGTGGCGAACCTGCTACCCGGGATGGACCACCCCAATCGATGGATCGAGGTGGATGGGGACCTCCCGCGCCGAAAGGCCCGGATCGCGCGTGTCGACATCGGCTACTTCGATGCGCTCGAGCAGCGGATTCTGGGTGGCCGAGGGTTCGACTCGGGCGACATCGGCGACGAGCGCGCTACCGTCATCGTCAACGCCAACTTCGTAGACCAGGTGCTGGCCGGCACGAACCCGATCGGAAGACGCGTGCGGCGGTGGAGTCGAACCGACAACGACGGCCCCTGGTACGAGATCGTCGGTGTCGTCGGGCACCTGGGCATGTTCGCGAATGATGCGGAGAGAGACGCGGGGATCTACTTCCCGATTGCCCCGGGCGAGATCTATCCGGTGCCGTTCGCGATCCGCGTGGGTGAAGCTCCGGAGCTGTTCTCGGCTCGGCTCCGGAGTCTCGCTGGCGAGGCGGACCCCGGTGCGATCATTTGGTCTCCGATGCCGCTCAATGAAGTGTTCAACTTCCGGACGTTCCTCGACAATGCGTTGCGGTCGTACGTCATCGTGATCGTGGCCACCCTGCTGACCATCTCGACTCTCGCGATCTACGCGCTCATGTCGTTCACGGTCGTTCAGTGCACGCGAGAGATCGGGATTCGGATTGCGCTGGGGGCGGGATGGTGGAGGGTCGTTGTGACCATCGCCAGGCGCGCGATGATTCAACTCGGCGTCGGCGCGCTCCTGGGAATGACCCTCGCCGCCTTGCTGTTGCAGCTGCTCAACAACGAGTTCGGCCGCATCCCGACCGAGTCACCGCTGCTCATCGCCTCACTGGTGACGATATCCGTCCTACTCTTGATCGGGACGCTCGCGTGCATCGCGCCAACATTGCGCGCGCTGAGGATCGCGCCGACAGAGGCTCTGGCCGAGGGCGGCTGAACGCCAGAACATTCTCGGGCACAATTCCAGACGTGCCGCTCTGTTGATCACTGGCTGACTTTCTGATTAGGCTCACCCTGCTCTCAGTGGCAAGGAATCGTCAAGGAGGCTGTCGCTCCTGGGGCCGTTGTCTCGCGGAGCTACTACTGGGTAGATTTCCGCCAGCCGCTCCAGACGAAACACCCGATCTCGTGAGAGGATTCGCCGTGCACAGCCGACGCGTGACCGCCGCTCTCGGAACGCTCCTCGTGCTCGGTACCTCCGTGATCGCCACGGCCCAGCGATCGAAGCAGTCGTACGAGATCATGCGCCTGATACGGCGCCAAAAGCTGGATCTCGTCCTGCCGGGTGCGATGCGAGACAACGGCGTCGACATGTGGATCCATGTCGTGCAGAGCGGAAACAAGGATGCGCGCGCCCTGGATCTGGGTGGCTGGTTCGAGTATCGAGCCTGGGATCATCCCGTCGACTATCATATCTTCACCGATCGTGGCGGGGACCGGATCGAGCGGATCCTGCTTGGCGGCGAGGATCAAGAGGGTCTTTACGACATCACCGGTTCTGGGGACGAGTTACGCGAGTTGGTACAGGAGCGCGACCCGGCGGTGATCGCGGTCAACATGTCGGATACGTTGCCCATTGCCAACGGCCTTGGGTACACCTCGTATCTGCGTTTGACGGAGGCCTTGGGCGAGGAATACGCCAGCAGGATCGTCTCCGCCGAGAGGGTCATCACGGATTTTCGGGTGCGGCGGGTCCAGAGCGAGATCGTCGCGTTCGCCCGAGTTCTCGAGACCCAGCGGCAGGTCATGGAGGAGGCCCTGCGCCGGATCGAGCCCGGAGCAACGACGCCCGAGGACATCGGCTGGTGGGCCGCCGACCGGCTCCTGGAGCAGGGGATCGGGCCTTCCTATGAGGGCGACGACGCTGTTTCTTTCCCTACATGCCCAGCGGCGCGACCGACGGTGTGTACCGGCGTGGGGCCTTCTTGTCGTGGGACATGGGGATCGGGTACCTGAATTTCGGCACCGACATCAAGCGGCACGCCTACATCGTTCGCGACGGTGAAACAGAGATTCCCGCCGGCCTCGCCCTCGCCTGGGAGCGCGGGATGGAGGCACGCGAGATCCTCCGCAAGACGTTCCGGGTGGGCCGGACCGCGGGCGAGTCGCTCGAGGCGATCGTCGCTGCGATGGAGGCTGGTGGCTACGTCTACACGCCCTCCGACGACCGGACCTCGCAGTACCGAGATCTGATGGGGGCGCTCGGAGAGGACGAGCGTTCGGGGTTCAGCATCGATTTCCACGCCACGGGTAATACCAGCGTGGGTGACGCCACCGCTGGGCCGTCGATGGCGCCGTGGCGCTCGACGACCGCCGGCGTCATGGTGCAAGCGAATTACATCTTCGCCCTGGAGTTCGTGGTCAACACCTGGGTGCCCGAGTGGAACCGGCGGATCAGCATCAACTTCGAGGACAACGCCATCGTCACGAGCAGCGGCGTCGAGTACTTGAGTCCCATCGACGAGAAGATCATCGTCGTTCGCTAGGGGCCGTTAGCCTCGAGCGTGGATCAGTCGACGAGTCGTACCCGTGACGTGCTGTCGTAACCCGACATCCACCTGGATCCATGCGTCCACGCTGAGACCTGGGCGCAGGTTGGCTGGGATCTCGTCGGAGATCTCGACCACGACCGCTCGTATCGCCCGCCGTATGGTTGTCCGGTTTCGGGACGCGCTGTTTCGGAAACGGTCCGGCTACGAGCGTTCGGTGAAGATCCTGGACGATCCCGCGCACGGTCACCATCCCGGCCAGACTGGCCAGAACTTCTTGACAGAGTCCAGAATTGGGCACATGCTGAGATCATGACGGACAACCCAGCCGATCTGCTTCGGAAACACGGCCTCCAGGTAACGGCTCAGCGTCTAGCCGTCCTGCGGGCGGTGTCGGTTCAACCGCACGGCACGGCACACGACGTCGCCGAGGTCGTGCTGGCCGAAATCGGTGTGATCTCGCGCCAAGCGGTGTACGACGCCCTCGGGATCCTGGCCGACAAGGGCCTCATTCGGCGCATTCAGCCCGCCGGGTCACCGTCCCGCTACGAGGATCGGGTCGGTGACAACCACCACCATCTCATCTGCCGCACGTGTGGCCGGATGGTCGACATCGACTGCGCAATCGGCGCCACGCCCTGCCTGACCGCCGCCGATGACTCGGGTTACGAGATCGACGAAGCCGAGGTGGTGTATTGGGGCCGCTGTCCCGAGTGCATCGAAGACCCCCCGGTTGCGGCCGGGGGCTGAAGTGGAGACTGACCCCGCCCCTCGCATCCTGCACCAGAGCGACGTCAGCGATAGCAACAGAGCAGCACGTCGAGCTCAGAGCAACCAATTATCAAAACCGAACACCAGGAGGCCCAGGTGTCAGACAGAGCAAGCCGATGCCCAATGTCGGGCGCAAACACGGCGATGGGGAACTCGCCGACCCAACGATGGTGGCCGAATCAGCTGAACCTGAGGATTCTCCACCAGAACTCTCCGGCGTCCGATCCCATGGGCCAGGAGTTCAACTACGCCGAGGAGTTCAAGACTCTCGACTTGGATGCCCTCAAGAAGGACATCACATCGGTGATGACGACGTCGCAGGACTGGTGGCCGGCCGACTACGGCCACTACGGGCCGCTCTTCATTCGGATGGCGTGGCACAGCGCAGGCACCTACCGCATCGGCGACGGCCGCGGCGGCGCGGGCTCCGGCACACTCCGCTTTGCGCCCCTCAACAGCTGGCCCGACAACGCGAACCTGGACAAGGCGCGCAGGTTGCTCTGGCCGATCAAGCAGAAGTACGGCCGGAAGATCTCGTGGGCCGACCTGATGATCTTTACCGGCAACTGTGCCCTCGAGTCGATGGGGCTCGAGACCATCGGTTTTGCCGGCGGGCGCGAGGATGTCTGGGAGCCCGAAGAGGACGTTAACTGGGGGCCTGAGGACACGTGGCTCGGCGACGAGCGCTACAGGGGCGACAGGGAGCTCGAGAATCCTCTCGGAGCCGTTCAGATGGGCCTGATCTACGTGAATCCGGAGGGGCCGAACGGTAACCCGGATCCGCTCGCTGCAGCCAGGGACATCCGAGAGACGTTCGGTCGCATGGCGATGAACGACGAGGAGACGGTTGCGCTCATTGCCGGCGGACACACCTTCGGCAAAACGCATGGCGCTGCCGATGCGGTCCAGCACGTCGGTCGCGAGCCCGAGGGTGCCGGCATCGAGGAGCAAGGCCTCGGGTGGAGGAACACCTTCGGTAGCGGCAGGGCCGGCGATACGATCACCAGCGGGTTGGAGGGCGCCTGGACCACCGAGCCGGCGAAGTGGGACAACAACTTCTTCGACAACCTGTTCAACTACGAGTGGGAGCAGGTGAAGAGCCCTGCCGGTGCGACCCAGTGGACTCCCAAGGACGCATCTGCCCAGGGCACGGTGCCGGATGCTCACGACCCGTCGAAGCACCACGCCCCTACGATGCTCACGACGGACCTCTCGCTGAAGGTGGACCCGATCTATGCGCCGATCTCGAAGCGCTTCCACGAGAACCCGGACGAGCTAGCAGACGCCTTCGCCAGGGCGTGGTTCAAGCTGACGCACCGCGACATGGGGCCCCGCTCGCGGTATCTCGGCCCGTTGGTTCCTGCGGAGCGGCAGTTGTGGCAAGACCCCGTCCCCGACGTCGACCACGAATTGATTGGGGAGCGGGACATCGTTGCCCTCAAGGACAAGATCGTCGCGTCAGGACTGACCATTTCCCAGCTGGTCTCGACCGCCTGGGCGTCGGCGGCAACGTTCCGCGGCACCGACAAGCGCGGTGGGGCGAACGGGGCGCGCATTCGCCTCGCACCGCAGAAGGATTGGGAAGTCAACTCCCCGGCCGAACTGGGAAAGGTGCTGCAGACCCTGGAGGGCATCCAAACGGACTTCAACAGTTCGCAGTCAGGCGGCAAGAAGGTCTCGCTCGCTGACGTGATCGTTCTGGGCGGGTGCGCAGCCGTCGAGCAAGCTGCGGAGAACGCCGGGCACGACGTGCAGGTTCCCTTCTCGCCGGGGCGTACGGACGCGTCGCAGGAACGAACCGACGTGGACTCCTTTGCCGTGCTCGAACCGACCGCAGATGGGTTCCGCAACTACCCTGCCAACGGACACAGGAGACCGGCGGAAGAGTTGGTGGGTCGGGCTCAAATGTTGACGCTGACCGCTCCTGAGATGACGGTGCTCGTTGGCGGCATGCGCGTCCTGAATGCGAACGTCGGGCAGTCCGAACTCGGTGTCTTCACCGGGCGGCCCGAGAAGTTGACCCATGACTTCTTCGTGAACCTGCTCGCCATGAACACGGAGTGGCAGGCGTCCTCGGCATCCGAAGACGTGTTCGAGGGGCGCGATCGCGGGACGGGCGAGCTCAAGTGGACCGGCACAGCCGTTGACCTCGTCTTCGGTTCGAACTCCCAGCTCCGAGCCGTCGCGGAAGTCTACGCGTGTGACGACTCGCAGGAGGCGTTCGTAGGCGACTTCGTGGCTGCGTGGGACAAGGTCATGAATCTTGATCGCTTCGACCTTGCCTGATCAGTGCGGATAGGCTGTCCGCAACGGCGGCTGACCTCGACTGACCTCGGAGTCCACTCAATCGATGCACTATGCGAGCCTCTGTTTATCTGGCTCGTGCGGTGCGGCTCTCACTTATTGCCCCTTCTGATGCGGGACAGACACGATCCGACGAGAAGGCTGGCGAAATCGTCCCCGCCCCGTTAACCGGCTCCGCGGGTGAAGCGGCTCATTGGCGGAAACTCGTGGCCGAGTTATCGCTGGGCAGCGGCGTTGGCCCGGGCGAAAGTGTTCGCGAGCACACGCGAGAGCGACGAGGCGCGAAAGAACGGACGCACGCCCGCGCCGAGCTCCCTTTCGGTGGCTAGGCTCTTGGCCAACGAGACGTTGGTAGTGATCGCGATGACGATCCCGTGCTCGGGAAGTGTGACGAACGAGGTAGTGCCGCCGACCGAGCTGCCCTCGTGGCCGAACACCGTCGTGGGCTCGGATCCCGGCCCGATCGAGATCTGGCGCACGAACCAGCCGAGCCCGTGTTCAGTCGATTTCCCGGAGCCGAGCTCCAGCGGCGTCTGCAGCATCCCGAGCGTCTCGGGGCGTAGCAGGCGTCCTTCGAGTGTCGCGAGACCGAACCGCACGACGTCCGTTGGGGTCGACAGGAGTGCGCCGGCTCCCTGAATACAGGTGTTTTCGGCGTCCTCTCGTATGGCGCCCTCGACGCCGAGGCTTGGATCACGAGCCATACTCGGCCAATAGAAGCTCGTGCGGCGCGCCACGGGCCCCGGGTCATCCAGAATCGTATCCCGCATCTGCAGCGGGTCGAGGACCTCGTGCTGCAGGAAGTCGAGAAACGGCTCCTCGGCGACGGCCTGTACGACCGCGCCCACCAGCGTCCAGCCGTAGGGCGAGTACCGGTACCGGGTACCGGGCTCGAAGAGCAACGGATCATCGGCGAACAGCTCCAGCCCGTCGACTGGGGTGTCGCAATGGCGCCGCATGTAGAGCGGCTCCTCGTCGTCGGTTTACTGGCGCACGCCAGCGACGTGTGCCATCAGCTCGCGCGTGGTGACGGGCCATTCCTTTTCAGGAAAGCTCGGCACGTAGTCCCGAACCGGCGCGTCGAGATCGAGCAGTCCGCGCTCGTGCAGCAGTCCGACGGCGGTGGCGGTCATCGGCATGGCGACGCTCCCGATGCGGAATCGGGTCTTCGGTGTCACGGGTAGCCGCTCGTCGATATCCGCCCAGCCGAAGCCCTCGGCCCAGACGACCTCTCCCGCCACCCCCACAGCGAGCGACAGGCCAGGCAGGTTCTCCTCGACCATGAACTCGCGAACGATGGGGCGCGCCCACTCGACCGCGTCGATGTACGTCGGGTCGGGTGGTTCATCGACCTGCGACCGCACCGCCGAAGGGTCGTCGCCGTGCACGATTGTGCAGGCGGCGAGGAGAGGTGTGGCCAGCAGGAGAATCGTGCCTGGCGGAAGCGGAAGGAAGCGTCCGAGGCGAGTTGGCGGGTTGTTCATGTAGGGTACTTTGTCATTCAAAGTATATGACGTCAAGCAGAATCTCGTAGACGACGAAACCGGGCGAGGCGCTATCTCCAAGCCGACAACGAGGGTGGCGACGAATCCTGCCCTTCAATCCCGTGCTCCCGTTGTTCCCTCTCTGAGCAACGGATAGATTCCCGCCGTGGATCGATGTCTCGCAACGACGCATCATGGCGCGGGTGCGGTTTGGGCGCTGAATCGCAGTGCCGGCCCTGGGAGGATTGCCAACATGTCTGACCGGTGGGAATTCAAGAGCCGTACCTACGACAACTGCAATTGTTCCGTGAGCTGCGGTTGTCAATTCAACGAGCCCACGACAGATGGCAATTGTCACTTCGCCTACGTCGGCACCATCGTTGACGGCCATTTCAACGACACGCCGCTCGCGGGCCTGAATTGGGCGATGCTTTGCATATTCCCCGGTGAGATCGCGGAGGGAAACGCCAAGCGCCAGATCGTGATCGACGAGCGCGCGGACGAGGCTCAACGGCTTGCTCTCGAAACGATCATCTCGGGCGAGGCATGCGAGCCCCTCAGCAATCATTTCTCCGTTTTCGGTTCCTTGTGCTCGGAGTTTTCGAGACACTATTCCTGCCGATCGATCTCGAGGTGAACCTCGAGCTCAGAGGTGGACCCCATCCTTTGGACAGGTTTGCGTCGCAGCTAAGGTGGAATCCGGGTTCATGATTCAGGCTGCCTTGGGCTTGCGAGACACGGGGCGAAGCCCCGGGCTCCTGTCTTCAGCCCCGTCGTCAATGTACGCCTCCTCGGGCGTCCGGTCCTGGAGCGACGAGTGCGGTCGGCAGCAACCCGAGCGTCGATTTTCGCCGGCAACGGCGCACGAACGATACTCACGCCTCCAGGACCGACCCGGAGGCACGCCTATACAAGAAGAGTAAGGGAGCCGAGTCGAGGCTCTGCTACATGGGTCACCTGATGATCGACAACCGCCACGGGTTAGCAACCAACGCCTGCGTAACGATCGCTTCGGGAACAGCAGAACGAGAGGCCGCCGTGCAGATGGCGGGCGAGATTCCCGGAAGGGGCCGGGTAACCTTGGCGGCCGACAAGGGCTACGACACGCGAGACTGCATCCGAAAGCTTCGAGATCGCAACATCACCCCGCACGTCGCACAGAACGACACGAACCGGCGCAGCGCCATCGACCGCCGCACGACCCGGCACCCGGGCTACACGGTCAGTCAGAAGAAACGCAAGCTCGTCGAGCAGATGTTCGGATGGGCCAAGACGGTCGGGCTGATGCGCAAGACCAGACACCGAGGCACGCAACGTGTCGATTGGATGTTCATCTTCACCGCCGCGGCCTTCAACCTGGTCAGAATGCGCAACCTCGAGGGGGCGACGTGACGATGAGGGCACCAATCCCCAAGAAATGCCGGCGCTGCCAGCAGCGCCGGCCTCGTACCCGCACTCGGCGCCCCGCTAACTCACCGTGATCGAGACGATCCAGCCCAAAATGGCGCGCCCAAGCCGTTTTTCAGCAGCCTGCTAGGAGGCCGTGGTGAAAGAGTGTGGGGGCAGCGTCGCGGTTGTCGAGGCGCTGGACGGCTTACGGGGATCCGCAATGCCTGACTTCAGGAATGTGGTTCGCGACCGACTGCGTCCGGCACGCCGAGGCCGAAGGCGGCGTCGTCGTCGGAAATTTCGCCCGCCCGACCCTTCGGTGCTGCAGACCCTGTAGGCTCCTGGTTCGAACCGTGGAAGGCCCACTACACTCTGCCGCACGGGAGACGCTCCGTGACCCTGCAGATCGGCATCCTGTTCGCGCTTCTCGTGGTCATGGTCTACCTGTTCCTCACCGAGAGGCTGCCGGTCGATTTGACCGCCTTCCTGGGGCTCGTCGTCCTGATCTTCGCGGGCTACGTGACGCCGTCGGAGGCCTTCCAGGGGTTCTCCTCGCCGGCGGTGATCACGATGCTGTCGGTCTTCATCGTCGGTGCGGCCCTGCTGGAGACGGGTGTCGCGGACATCATCGGCAGCCGCATTCACGCGCTCGTCGGTGACAGCGAGGTTCGCCTGGTGGTGGTCTTGATGATGGTCGCCGGGGTCTTGTCCGCCTTCATGAACAACATTGCGGCCACCGCGGTGCTCATGCCCGCCGTAGCGACGCTCGGTCCGCGGGCGGGCTTGGCCCCCTCCCGCCTGTTCATGCCGCTGGCGTTCGGCGCGATCCTCGGCGGCACGACCACCCTGGTCGGAACGCCGCCGAACATTCTTGCTGCGCAGATGATGATCGATCGGGGCCTGGAGCCGTTTTCGCTGTTCGACTTCACGCCCGTGGGTGCTGCCATCCTGATTCTCGGCTTGATCTTCATGCTCACCGCCGGCCGGAGACTCTTGCCGGTGACCGAGCGCGGTGGGGCGGCGGCCGACGACGCCCAGGACCTGAGCCAGATCTATCAGCTCGAAGATCGTCTCTTTTCCCTACGCCTGCCCCAGCTCACCGCGCTGGAAGGACGGACGCTGGCAGAGACCCGGCTGGGAAGGACGCTCGGGGTCAAGGTGGTCTCGGTCCAGCGGGGCGATCAGCGGCTCGAGCCCGAGGGTAACGTCCGCTTCAAGGGGGGGGACCTTCTGATTGTCGATGGCGAGCCGGCGCGGGTACGCGGGGTCCTGGAGATGGAGCCACTCGAGGTCGAGTCGCTGCCGGCCGATGATCTGCCGGCCATCTCGCCGGGTGTCGGTGGGATCCGCGTTACCGTCGAGGTCGGCGCCTCGGTGGCTGGCCAAACGTTGCGCGAGCTGGCCTTTCGCAAGCGTTTCGGGGTGGTCGTCCTGGCCATCCGCCACGAGGGCCATCTGTTCCTGGACCATCTGGCCGAGCAAGCGTTGCGCATCGGCGATGAGATCCTGGCGGTGGGACTGCGCGCCGATCTGGAGCGCTTCTCCCAGCGGTCGGACTGGTCCGTGGCCGACATCGGCCTGTCCGCGGTCGCGGAGCTGCAGGAGAGGCTACGCGTGATCCTGGTCACCGAGGGCTCGGAGCTTGCGGGCCAGACGATCGAAGACAGTCGGCTCGGGGAGATCGCTGGGCTGACCGTTGCCGGCCTCATCCGCGATGGCGAGACCCGACTGGCGATCTCGCCGGCGGAGCAGATCCGTGCCGGCGACCGCCTTCTGCTGGCCGCCAATCCCGTGGCCATCGAGGCCCTTTCCGATGTAGTCGAGGTCGAGATCGGCCCTGCCGTGGGGCAGGAGCTGCTCGAGACCGAGGAGACGGCGATGGTCGAGGCGGCCGTCGCCCCCAGATCGGGGGCCGAGGGCCGCAGTCTGGCCGATCTGGACTTCCACGACCGCTACGGGCTCTTGGTTCTGGCCCTGTGGCGGGAAGGTCGCCCGGCACACAAGGACCTGGCCCACGTGCCCCTGCGTTTCGGTGACGCGCTGCTGCTGCACGGCGCGCAGGACAAGATCCGGCGGCTCGCATCGGAGCCCGACTTTGTCGTTTTGTCCCAGGCCGACCAGGCGCTCCGGCGCAGGAGCAAAGCCCCCTTCGCCCTCGGCGGGCTAATGCTGATGATCGTCCTGGTAGCCACCGGCTGGCAGCCGATCCACGTCGCAGCCTTCACCGCCGCGTCGCTGGTTATTCTGGCCGGTGCCCTGACCATGAAGGAGGCCTACGTGGTCATCGAGTGGCGGGCGATCTTCCTGGTGGCCGCCGTCCTGCCGGTAGGGTTCGCGATGGAACGCTCCGGCGCTGCCAACTTCCTAGCGGACTCGGTGAGCTCGCTAGCGAGCCCGTTGGGTCCGTACGCCGTGCTGGCCGCGCTGGTGCTGCTCGCCAGCCTGCTGAGTCAGGGACTCGACGGCGCTCCCGCGGTGGTTCTGCTGGCACCGGTCGTGTTCGAGATGGCCGACAATCTCCAGCTCAGCCCCTACCCGCTGATGATGGGAGTCAGCCTGGCCGCCTCGGCGGCTTTCATGACGCCCTTCAGCCACAAGGCCAACTTGCTGGTCATGGGCGCCGGCGGCTATCGCGCCAAGGACTACCTCCGGGTGGGCACCCCGCTAACGGTTCTGGTGCTCGTGCTGCTGGTCCTGCTAGTCCCGGTTTTCTTCCCGTTCTAGGGCTGTCGAGTAGCGCCGCGGAGACTGGCTCCGGCACGGTCTCCTAGGGGGCGCCGGGAGCGGATTCGAATCCAGCCGGACCCACTGCTAAGATGACCTGCGCCTCCGCAAGTACAAGGGAGGCGGCCCTTTCTGGTCTCGCTCGGAGTACGGGCGTGTGTATGGTGTCCGAATGAGCGTTCGCGATCAGCTGACGCGGCTCGTCGAGTTGCAGGCGGCCGAGATCGAAAAGCGGAGGGTCGACGCCGAGATCGGCGCCCTTCCGGGTGAGCGTGCGGCGCTGCAGGCCCAGGTCGAGGCGGTCCGGACGATGCTGACGGCGGCCGAGGCCGACCGCGAGGAGAGCCTCAAGACGCGGCGCTCGCTCGAGGGCGAACTTCAGGACGCGGAAGCCAAGCTCGAGAAGTATCAGGAGCACGAGATGCTCGTGAAGACCAACGAGCAGCTCTGGGCGATCCAGGGGCAGATGAAAGGCGCCCAGGCGCAAATCGGCTCGATCGAGGAGCGTATTCTCGAGGAGATGGAGAGGGCCGACGGGTATACGGGCACCATCGCGGAGGCCGGTACAGTGCTCGTCAGAGTCGAGGACGAGGTCGCGGTGGCCGGCAGGGAGCTGGACGCCCGTCAGGCCGAGCGCGAGTCGGAATCTGCCGATGCGGCGGCGCGGATCGAGGCGATCCGGGCCGATGCCGATGCCGACTTGCTGGCCGTCTACGACCGGGTGGCGAACGTGCGCAACGGTGTGGCGATCGCCGAGGCCCTCGGTGGCACCTGCACTGCCTGCAACGTGCAGCTGCGCCCTCAGGTGAGCCTCGAGGTGCACAAGATGGAGGCGACCCTGCAGTGCGACAACTGCAAGCGCATCCTCTTCTCGCGCGACGCGCTGCAGCTGCCTGCCGAGCTGCAGGTCGCCCTCGACTGAAGCTCGCCACGTGCTGACCGCTTATATTGACGGCGCCTCCCGAGGGAACCCCGGCGACTCGGCGTTCGGAGTCCGCGTCTGCGACGCCGATGGCCAGGAACTGACCCGGTTCGGGGGCTACCTCGGCCGGCAGACCAACAACCATGCCGAGTATCAGGGCCTGATCGCCGCACTGCGCTGGGCCGGCGAGCACGACGTGGAGGCCCTCCGGGTCCGCTCCGACTCGCAGCTGCTGGTGCGGCAGATGCAGGGCCGCTACCGGGTCAAGAGCGCCAGCCTGCGCCCGTTGTGGCGGCAGGCCAACGCACTCGCCCAAGCGCTGGCTCTGTTTCGCATCGAGCATGTACGCCGCGAGCAGAACACGGACGCCGACTCGATGGCCAACGAGGTTCTCGACGCGCGCCTCCGCTAGACGAGAGCGATTCCCGCCAGCATGCGTCCGGCGGCTTCACCGTCGCGGCGCCACGAGTGGAAGCGCTCCGCGTCGCGGACCGTGCAGGCTTCCAGGACCTCGATGTGGCGCTCCCGGACACCACAGCCCACCAGCTGCAGCCGGGCGGCGGCCACCAGATCGCACAGCCAGGTCGTGCGCGTGCCGCCCTCGTGCGGCTGCTCCTCGGGCTTCGAGAACACACCCTCGTGGATCCCGGCGGCGCGAAAGGCCATGGCCACGTCGTCGCTCACCCGGTAGACGTCGCGCCCGACCCGCGGACCGATCGCTGCCACGCAGTTCCGCACGTCGGATCCGACCTCGCGGGCCAGCACGGCCAGGGTTGCCGGCAAGACGCCGAGCGCCAGTCCCCGCCAGCCGGCGTGGGCGGCCGCGACGCCGTGTCGGGCCGGATCGGCGATCAGGACCGGCAGACAGTCCGCGGTGGCAACGGCCAGGGTGACGGTCGGCCGATCGGTAACCAGCGCGTCGCCCTGATGCCGCTGTCCGATTTCCTTGGCCGCTTGAGCGGCTAGATCGGTCGAGGAACCGACGAACTGCACGTCCGCGCCGTGGATCTGGTGCAGCCGGAGCAGCGGGCCGGGCAGCACGTCAAGCAGGTTGCCGGAGCGCGTCTCGAATGCGTGCTCGACGCCGTCCAGCGCCGCCAGCCCTGCCGCCTGCAGCAACGAGCCGCCCATCCTCTGTACTCCAATCCGGGGCTCAGCCGCCTGTTCCGGTACGGGTCGGGCTCGAACCGGCGATCTCCATGGCTTGGGTCCACTGGTTGATGAGCGCCGGAGTGCCCGGGCCGACACGTAGATGCTGCCACGGAGCGGGCTCGTCCGGCTCGCGGGCCCGGAGGATCTCTGGCAGTGGCATGCCGACGCGGCGGGACCAGCTCCGCAGGGCTCGCGACCAGCTCCCGAGTCGGTGCCACTCCTCGAGCAGCTCGGCGACCCGGCGGTCCCCGCGCGACATGACGGCCTGGATCTCGGCAGCGCGCGGCGGCATGGCGTCGATGACCAAATTCGGTACGCCAGCTGCCAGCCGGTGCAGGTAGCGGAGCTTCTTGCGGTACTCACGCACGCTCAGCTGCATGGCCCACTGCAGCGGGGTCCCTGGCTTGGGGATCAGGCAGTTGACCGACATCGTGATGCGGCCGATGCGGCCGCGCTCACGGCACTCCTCGATCATGATGCGCCGCATCTCGGCCCCCAGATCGATGATCGCGTCGAGATCCTCGTCGGTCTCACCCGGCAGCCCGATGATGATGTAGTTCTTCAAGTTGACCGCGCCGGCGCGGAAGATCATGCGCGTCTTGTCGAGGATCTCCTCGTTGGTGATCTTCTTCATGATCAGTTGGCGCATGCGGTCGCTGCCCGCCTCCGGGGCGATCGTGATGGTCTCCTGACCGGACTCGAGCACCGCCCGGAGTAAGGGCTCGCGCAGCGTCGAGATGATCAAGCTCGGGCTGAAGACACGGAAGCCTCGATCTCGCAGCGCGGAGGCGATCGACTCGATCTCCGGGTGGTCCAGTAGCGCCGTCGCAACCAGGCCGACGCGGTCCCCGTGTTCACGCCAGGGCTCGACGCGAGCCAGGATATCGTCGGCCCGGTGGACACGGAACGGCAGGATGCTGTAGCCCACCCAACAGTAGCGGCAGCCCTTGGTGCAGCCGCGTGCGACCTCGACCGTGATCCGGTCCCCAAACTCGGTATCGGGGGTGTGGATGGCGGTTGCCGCCACGCGGTCGGGTCCCTCGAGGCTGGCCCGCACTTTGGTGACCACTGCCGGCGCAGGGTCCTTGGGCTCGATGCCGGCGAAGCGGCGGAGACCTTCCGGACCGCTCAGGTACTCGGGCTCGTATAGTGCCGGCACGTAGAATCCGGGGAGTTGCGCCAGACGGTGCAGCAGACGGGTGCGATCAGGTTCCGTCAGCAGGGAGTCGAGCAGGGGCTCCACCAGCCCCTCGCCTTCGCCGACGCAGGCCAGGTCGAGAAAGTCCGCCACGGGCTCGGGGTTGATCGAGACGGTGGCCCCGCCCATGACGATCAGCGGGTTTCGCCCGTCCCGATCGGCGGACCGGAATGGGATGCGGCCCAGCTCGAGCATCTGCAGCAGATTCGGGTAATCGTTCTCGAAGGACGCCGAGAAGGCCACCACATCGAAGTCGTCGATCGGGGTCCGCGTCTCGAGCGAGAACAGCGCGACTCCGGTGCGCCGCATGGTCTCGAGCTCCTCCGGATCGGGGAGAAAGACCCGCTCGCACGACACCTCGGGATGGCGATTCATCAGCCGGTAGAGCGTGTGCAGGCCGAGGTTGCTCATGCCCACCCAATACGTGTTGGGATAGGCGAGCACGATGCGTACCTGGCCCCCGGGCCGGAAGGCGACCAGCGATGTCTCGCGACTCAGCCGCGCGCGGGCAGACTCGTACAGATCCACACGGTGATTGTAGTCGGCTGGCGGCGGCAACGGGCGACACCGGCCTGCCGCGTGTCGGCTGCACGGGCTGGGGTCGCTGGTCAGATCTTGTCGCGCTGCGCGTTACGCAGGAAGGCGGGCACGTCGAGGTCGTCCTCCTCCAGGTCGATCCGCCGGAAGGTACCGCCGCCGACCGCGTCGGTGGCGAGCATCGTGGCGCCGACCGGCTCGGTCGTCGGAAGCATGCTGGCCTGGCCCGAGGGCACCGAATCCCGCATGTTCGGGTAGGGCTCGAAGCCGGTGGCGATCACCGTCACCTTCAGGGTGCCTTCGAGATTCTCGTCAATCACCGCTCCGAACAGGATGTTGGCATCCTCGTCAGCCGCCTCGCGAATCACTGTCGCGGCGTCGTTGACCTCGTGTAGGGTCAGGCCTGGGCCGCCCGAGATGTTGATCAGGACGCCGCGAGCACCGTCGATCGTCGTGTCCTCGAGCAGCGGCGAGTGGATCGCGGCGTGTGCCGCCTCGGCAGCCCGAGCCTCGCCATCGCGCACCGCCGTACCCATGATGGCCATGCCCATGCCGGACATCACCGTGCGCACGTCGGCGAAGTCGAGGTTGATCAGGCCCGGCACGAGAATCAGGTCTGCGATCCCTTGGACGCCCTGATGCAGCACCTGGTCGGCGTGGCGGAAGGCGTCGATGAGCGGCGTGTCGACCGGCACCGTGGCGAGCAGTCGATCGTTCGGCACGGCGATCAACGTGTCGACCGCCTCCTGCAGCTCCTTGAGGCCAAGATCGGCCTGCATCATTCGGCGCCGACCCTCGAAGCCAAACGGCTTGGTCATGACGGCCACGGTCAGCGCGCCGAGCTCGTTTGCCAGCCGGGCGATCACGGGCGCCGAGCCGGTAGCCGTGCCGCCGCCGAGGCCACCTGTGACGAAGACCATGTCGGCGCCCTCGAGGACCTCGACGATCCGATCGGTGTCCTCGAGCGCGGCCTGGCGGCCGATCTCGGGATTCGCACCGGCGCCGAGGCCGCGGGTCAGGCTAGTACCGAGCTGCAGCTTGACCGGAGCGGTGTTGCTCTCGAGCGCCTGGACGTCGGTATTGGCGGCGATGAACTCGACCCCCTTCAGACCCGCCATCATCATCCGTGTGATGGCATTGCCGCCGCCGCCACCGACACCGACGACCTTGATGCACGCGCTGTGTCGCATGGCCTCACCTGGAACAAGGGTGATCGCGGTATCGGCAGAGAGCGATGCGGCGTCCGAGCCCAAAGGAGTCAGGATGTCTCCAGCCTCGAGCTCCGGCTGCTTCGGGTCGTGTTCCACCGTCATACCGTTATCCTCCAGTCTCGAGCCTCATCCGACCCCATTTCGTTACCACGGCACTTACGATTCATCTGTTACAGGCCACTAGTGTCATTTTCAGAAAAGATCGCGCAGCCACTGGGCAAACCGCCCGTGCACGCGGCGGACCCAAGTAGGGTCTTTGATCTCAAAACGGGAAAGGGCGTCGCGGTTGCGGAAGCCATGGAGGCACAACCCGACCGCAGTCGAGTAGATCGGGCTCGAGACCACGTCGGTGAGTCCCGTCATGCCCGTCGGCGCAGCAATACGCACCGGTAGCCCGAACCGCTGCTCGGCGGCCTCAGGAAGCCCTTCGAGCAATGCACCACCCCCAGTGAGAACGATGCCCGCATGGAGCATCTCCCCGAACCCGGAACGACGCAGTTCGTCGCGTACCAAGTCCAGCATCTCGACAGCCCTGGGCCTAAGAATCTCACAAAGTTGACGGCGCGGCACTAGGCGGGCGGATCTTCCCCCGATTCCCGCGACCTCGACGGTTTGATCACCGGGCACCAGTTCCGAGAGGACGGCACCGTACCGCACCTTGATCTGCTCCGCCTCGGCGAGCGGTGTGCGCAGGACCACGCCGATATCGTTGGTGAAGTTGTCACCGCCGACCGCGAATACCGCGGTGTGACAGACGTTGCCTCCGTAGAAGCCGACCAGATCGGTCGTGCCGCCGCCGATGTCGACCACGGCGACACCGAGTTGCCGCTCGTCGTCGGTGAGGACCGCTTCGTTCGACGCCAGTGCTTCGAGAACGACCGCCTGAACCTCGATGCCGCTGCGGTTGACGCCCGTCACCAGGTTCTGCACCGCCGACACCGAGGCAACCACGAGGTGGAGGTTGACCTCGAGACGCGCCGCCGACATTCCGAGCGGGTCCAAGATGTCGTCCTGGCCGTCGACCAGGAACTGCTGCGGAAGCAGGTGGATGACCTCGCGGTCGTCCGGTAGGTCAAGGTTGCTGGCAGCCTCGATGACCCGTCGGATGTCGTCCTCGGTCACCTCACGCGCTCGACCATCGATATTGATCGCGCCCCGGCTGTTGAAGCCCCGAACGTGGCTCCCGGTGGCCCCGACCCAGGCCCGGTCGATGCTCACGCCCGCCATGAGCTCGGCCTCCTCGACCGCCGCCTTGATGCCCTCGACCGTGGCCTCCAGGTCGACCACGACGCCCTTCTTCTGCCCGCCGGTTGCGGTGAGGCCCACGCCTACGACCTCCAGATCTCCATCGAGCGTTACCTCTCCGATGACCGCGCAGATCTTACTGGTACCGATGTCCAGGCCGACGACGTAGCGTTCTAGACGGGCCATGGGGCTACTCTTGGGCCTCGTCGGTGGGTCGGGGATCGCGTACGACGACCATGTCGCGAAAGCGCAGGTCGACGACGCTGCCCGGCGCCGGCGGCGACCCGGCGAGCACCGCGCGCAGGTTGGCGGCCTTGGCGTCGAGACGGGCGTCGTCGCCGAGCAGGATCTTCCAGCCGTCCATCAGCGTGAAGACCCCTTCCTCGGCGAGCAGGAGCTCTGCCCGATCCAGGTCGCGGGGTGCCACGGTGCGCATCCAGTCGACGATGCGCACCGCCGCCGGGAGCCAGCGGGCTCCGGGAGCCTTTTCCGGGAGCCGGCGCCGTGCGTCCAGCGTCGAAGCGAGATCGACCTGGAGGCGGAGGCGCGGCAGCTCCGAATCATCAACGCCGGCCTCTCGCAGAACTACGCCGTCGGACGAGATCAGGAAGACTCCGTCCAGCGTCTGCAATCGTCCCCAGGGCGCGCGCAGCTCGACGTATACCTCGACCGCGTCGGGCAGAACAAGCCGCAGGGTGGCGGCCCGGATCTGCGGGACTTGGCGGAGACGCGCCTGAAGTGGCCCGAGGTCGGTCAGCAGCAGGTTGGCGTTGTCGGCGCTCGCGAGCTCCTGGCGCACCGTCACGTGGAGGCCTTCTGGTACGCCGTCCAGCAGCAAACGGCGCAGCCGGAACGTCGAGTTGTTCATGATGTAGTCGTGAGCCCAATAGGCGATGCCGCCACCGACAGCCACGCCGCTCGCCACGAGTAGAAGCTGGGCCAGGACCACCAGGCTGCCTTTGCGTCGCAGCGCCGGGCGGTTCTGCACGCGGCGCATGAACTGGGGTTGCCGCGGGCGCGACGTGGTCACCATTGCCTGATCTCCCGCCGGAGTCGAGTCCCGGCGTGCTCGAGAACCTTGCGCTCCATGTCGGTGATGAGCGACAGGACCTCGGCACATCGTGCGGTGCCGCGGTTGACGATGAAGTTGGCGTGCACGTCGGCAACGACCGCATCGCCCACACGCAGACCCTTGCAACCGGCAGCCTCTAGCAGTTGCCCGGCGGTCAGGGGGCCCTCTGGGTTGCGAAATATGCAGCCGGAATTGCGGGAACCGATCGGCTGTTGGGACCGCTTACGAGATTGTAGAGCGAGGTACCGTTTCTTCAGGGCGGAGGGATCGGCAGGCGTTGTGGCGAGGTGCACGGCCACAATCGTCAGCGGCCGCGCCAGCATCGAGGGCAGGTCGAGGCGGCGATAGCTCCAGTTCATCTCGCCCGGCTCCAGCGCGCGGGCCTCGCCGTGCGCATCGATCAGCTCCAGGCGCGCGACACAGGCGGCCATGTCGCCGCCCCAGCACCCCGCATTGCCAGCAGCCGCGCCGCCAACGCTGCCCGGAAGGCCGGAGGCCCAGACCAGGCCGTCGAGTCCGGCTTCGGCGCTGCGCCGCAATGCCCGAGCCATCGGGGTTCCGGCGGGCAGCCGGATCGACCGCGCCCCGATCTCGAGGCCCTCGGTCATTGCGCCCATATTGACAACCGGGATGGCGGAGGCCTCGTCGCTGATCAGCAGGTTGCTCCCACCGCCGAGGACCCGCCAGGGAAGTCTACGGCCGCCCATCCAGGCGCCCAGGCGGCGCAGCCGCGCGGGGCTGCCGGGCCAGAGCATCAGCGTGGTGGGGCCGCCCACACCCATCGAGGTGTGGCGGGCGAGCGGCTCGTCCGCCGCAGTGCGCACGTCTAGCTCGCCGGCCAAGCGAGCCAGCTCGCGGACGGCTCCGTCAGTCCACTGCTCGTATGCCGTCGCCTCGGCCACCGCTTCCTCCACGCTCAGCTGTCGTCTTTCTCTTGGTCGGTAGGGGGTATCTCCGCAACGCCGGCCTCCAACGCCCGCAGCCGCTCCCCAAGACGGTGCGACAGCGTCGAGACATCTCCTGCGCCGAGAGTTATCACCAGGTCACCGGGTCGCAGGCGCTCGAGCACGGCGTGCAGCGCGCTGTCCAGATCGGGGACGAACTCGACCCCCTCGGTACGGTGCTCTCGGATCGCTGCGGCCAGGTCCTCGCCCGTCACCCCGGCAATGGGATCCTCGCCGGCCGCGTAGATCGGCAGCACCAGGACCTCGTCGGCGTCGCGAAAGGCGCGCCCGAACTCCTCGCGCAACAGCTGCGAGCGGCTGTACCGGTGCGGCTGGAAAACCACGATCGTGCGGTTATCCCAAGCCTCGGCAGCGGCACCGAGCACGGCGCGAATCTCGGTGGGGTGGTGGCCATAGTCGTCGATTACGAGGATCTCGTCGCCGGATGGGATGCGTTGGAAACGGCGCGCCGTGCCGCTGTACTCGGCCAGCGCACGCGCCAGTACGTCGAAGTCGATGCCCACGTCGAGCCCGACAGCGACGCACGCCAGGGCGTTGAGCGCGTTGTGCCGGCCCAGCACCTGGAGATGAATCTCACCTAACGGGCCGTCGCTGCCCTCGCAGGCCAGATAGGTTCCCTCCGGAGTCACTCGGACGCCGCTGGCCCGCACCTCGGCATGTGGGTGCATCCCGTAGGTGATCAGGCGCCGAGTCAGGCGCGGAATGATGTCCTGGATCTCCGGGTCGTCGAGACAGACCACACAGGTGCCGTAGAAAGGCACCTTGTCGAGGAACTCCACGAAAGCGTCGCGCAGCTCGTCGAAGTCCTCGTAATGGTCCAGGTGCTCGAGATCGATGTTGGTGACGATGGCGATCGTCGGGCTCAGACGGAGGAAGGAGCCGTCGCTCTCATCGGCCTCCGCCACCATGAACTCACCCTTGCCGAGCCGGGCGTTGGTACCCCAGGCCTCCAGCCGGCCACCGATCACCACCGTCGGGTCAAGACCCGCCGCCTCGAACACGGTGGCCATCATCGAGGTCGTCGTGGTCTTGCCGTGCGATCCAGCGATCAGCACGCCGTGTTGCATGCGCATCATCTCCGCCAACATCTCGGCACGCGGGATCACCGGCACGCCGCGGGCACGCGCCGCGACGACCTCGGCGTTGTCGGGCCGCACCGCCGAGGAGATGACAACGACGTCGGCACCCTCGGTATTGGCGGCATCGTGGCCAACAGCGATCGTGGCTCCAAGTGACTCGAGCCGCTCGGTGATCGGCCCAGCCTTGAGGTCAGACCCCGTCACCCGGTAGCCGAGATTGAGCAGCAGCTCCGCGATGCCGCTCATGCCGATGCCGCCGATGCCGACGAAGTGGAGCTGCTGCACACGATGCAACATCTCAGGGGGCCTCCGAGACGCGAAGAGCTGGGTCGTCGTCTGAGCCGGGGTTCTCGGCTCCTGACGGGGCGCGCGGGAGGGCCAGGTCGAGCGCCATTCCGGCGACCGCGCCGGCGGCGTCGTCGCGCCCCAAGGCCGCTGCGGCAGCCGCCATCGTCGGCAACGCCGATGGATCGGTCGCCAGGCTGACGATCGCGTCGGCCAGCGGGCGGCCGTGGACCTCCTGCTCGACCACGATCGCGGCGCCGGCATCCACGAGGGCGGCAGCGTTGGCATGCTGGTGCCGGCCCGCGGCGGTGGGTAGCGGCACGAGAAGCGAGGGCAACCCACAGTAGGCAAGCTCGGCAATCGTTGTCGCCCCGGCGCGGGAGCAAACGACGTTGGCGCGCGCGTACGCCTCGCCCATGTTGGTGATGAACGGCGCGACCGTCGCCGGGATGCCGTGGGCGGCCCAGGCCTCCCGGAGCGTCTCGAGGTCCCGCGTCCCTGTTTGATGGATCACGCGCAGACCGACGTCGGCCTCGGCCAGCAGTGGAATGGCTAGCCGCACCATCGTGTTGAGACCATGTGCCCCCTGGCTCCCGCCGAGGATCAGGAGATGGAGCGCGCCGGTCGCCGTCGGATGGGGCTCCCCGGAGCGCGATCGGGCCGCAGGCAGCACGCCCCGAATCGGGTTACCCGTCACCACGGAGCGAGGTCCGAGCTGTGTGGCGGTGCGCGCGAACGAGACCCCGATGCCATCGGCGACGTGGCGCAGCCACCGGGTGGTCATCCCTGGCGTTGCGTTCTGCTCAAGCACCAGCAGCGGGATGCCCAGAAGGCGGGCCGCGATGCCGGTCGGGCCACAGACAAACCCACCGGTAGCGATCACCAGATGGGGCTGGATCTGCTTCAGATGCCGTCGCGCCGCTGCTATCGATCGCGGCAGGGTGGCCAAGCCGAGCAAGCCGCGGAGCGGGCCGGTCCCGGCGATTCCCCGGACGCGGAGCTCGACCACCGGGTAAGGTACCAGCCCACGCATGGCGCGCTCGCTATCGCGCTCCGAGCCGATCACCACGAACTCGCACTCGGAGCGACGTTCGATCGCCTCCGCCGTGGCCAGGGCCGGCATCAGATGACCGCCCGTGCCGCCGGCCGCCAGCGCGACACGCAGGGGCCGGTTCGCCGTGTTTGCCTCGGTCATGAGTGCGCGTGTTGGGACAGGTTGAGAAGGACGCCGATCGCGGCGCAGCTGATCACCATCGAAGAACCGCCGTAGCTGATGAACGGCAGCGGTATGCCGGTCGTCGGCAGCAGGTTGAGAACGATGCTCATATTGACCAGGGCCTGTAGCACCAGGAACGAGGTGAGGCCCACACCCAGATAGAAGCCGAACCGGTCGGGAGCGTGCAGCGAGGCTCGAGCGCCGCGCCACAGGATCATCATGAACGCGAGCACGATCGCCGCGGCTCCGACGAGCCCGAGCTCCTCCCCGATCACCGCGTAGATGAAGTCGGTGTAGGGGTAGGGCAGAAAGAAGAGCTTCTGGTTGCTCGCCGCCAGACCGACGCCGGACCAGCCACCGCTGCCGACGGCGATCAACGACTGCACCGTCTGGTACCCGGCGTCAGAGGCGTCGGCCCAGGGATCCAAGTAGGTCATGATGCGGCGTGACTGGTAGCCGGTGCGCACGACCTGGACCGACCCGAGCACCAGGCCCACGGCTCCGAACTGCAGGACCAACTTCCAGGAAAGGCCTGCGACCCAGAGCAGGATGCCCGCGATCCCCACGACGGCGGCCGCGGTCCCCAGGTCGGGCTCGATGGCGATCAACAGCGCTATCAATCCCACCACGCTCACCGCCGGAGTCAGCCCCCACCACAGGTCATTGATGCGCTCGTCCTTGCGCGACAGGTAGGAGGCCAAAAATAGGATGACAGCCAGCTTGGCGATCTCGGAGGGTTGGAGGCTGAATCCGCCGAGCGGGATCCAGCGATGCACGCCGTTGAGCGTCGGCAGCACCAGTACGAGCACGAGCAGGCCGATACTGCCGAGCACAGCAGCGCTGACCACCACGGGATGGCGGTAGCGCCGGTAGTCGACCAGAAGGCCGGCGATCAGGACCAGGATGCCAAGCGTTGCCGCCACGGCCTGCCGTGCGATGAAGTACAGATCGGTGCCCCAGCGGTTCTGCGAGTCGGGGTAGGAGGCCGAGTAGACCATGATGAGGCCGAGGCCGATCAGCACGATCGTTGCGAGGAAGAGCTGCTTGTCGAACGCCAGCCAGCGACTCGCCATGGTTTCTCCTATGCCCGGTGTGCCGGCGCAGATTGGTGCATGCGCTCGCCCACGAGCGCCTTGAAGTGGCGGCCTCGCGCCTCGAAGTCCTCGTACTGATCGAAGCTCGTGCAGGCTGGAGCCAGCAGGACGACATCGCCGGGCCCGGCGGCCTCGAGGCAGCGGTCGAGAGCAGTAGCCAGGTCGCCACACAGCTCCATGGGGATCGCGCCCTGAAGTGACGCCGCGATGCGGCCGCTGGCCTCGCCGATCAGCAAGACCCGCCGCACGTGGCCGCCCATCAGGGGCCGGAGGCGACTGAAGTCGGATCCCTTGTCGCGTCCGCCCAAGATCAGCCATAGGTCGCCAGCAAGCCCCTCGAGCGCGGCGGCCGTGGCCCCCACATTGGTCGCCTTGGAGTCGTTGATACAGACGACCCCGTCGATCTCCCCACACGGCTCCATGCGGTGCTCCAGACCGTCAAACCTCTCGAGCACGGCCGCGGCCTGCTCCGGCGTCGCTCCTGCCAGGCACGCCAGCGCGACCGCCGCAGCGATGTTCAGCAGGTTGTGGCTCCCGACGACCCGCAGGTTGGCGGCTTCGACCACGCACCGGGCGTTACCGGTCTCGTCGCGCCAGACTACCCGTTCGCCTTCGATCCATGCTGCCGGGGTCGTCGTGGCGGCGTCGGTTCCGAACGGCGCCTTCTGCAAGTTGTACGCCTCGATTGATTCGGCCAGGAGCGCGTCGCCCATCGCGAACACGACCCAGTCGTGCTCACCGCAGTTGCGCAGCAGCCGGAGCTTCGCCGCCGCGTAGGAGGCCAGATCGCCGTGGCGGTCGAGATGGTCGGGGCTGATATTCAGGATGGCGTTCCACTGGGCTCGGAACGCGTCGATGGCCTGCGTCTGAAACGAGGAGATCTCGATGACACAGCGGTCGATCCGGCGCCCGCCGCGCAACGTCTCGAGCACGACCGTGGACAGCGGTAGGCCGATGTTGCCGCAGACGGCGGTCGCGAAGCCGGCACGCTCCAGGATGGCCCCGACCATGCTGGTGACGGTGCTCTTGCCGTTGGAGCCGGTGATTGCCACGATTGGAGCCTCCAGGAACGGGTAGGCCAGCTCGACTTCGGAGATGATCTCGACCCCGGCGTTGCGGGCGGCGACCAGTGGCGCTGCGTCCGGCGCGATTCCGGGCGAAGCAACCGCCGCGTCGGCGCTGGCCCAAAGGTCGTCGGGATGCCCGCCGAGCACGAGTCGAACCCGCTCGCCCACGGCCTCCAGTCCCCGAATCGACTGCGGCCCGCGCGCGTCGGTAAGCACGACCCGAGCCCCGAGGTGCTCCAACAGCCGGGTCGCGGCGATGCCGCTGCGCCCGGCCCCTACGATCACCACCGTCTGCGCGTTCCAGTCGTGGCTCATCGCAGCTTCAGGGTTGCTAGGGACATGAGCGAGAAGAGCACGGCCAGGATCCAGAAGCGCACGATCACCTTGGGCTCGTCCCACCCGGCAAGCTCGAAGTGGTGATGCAGCGGGGCCATGCGAAAGACCCGCTTGCCGGTGAGCCTGAAGCTGGCTACCTGGATGATCACCGATAGCCCTTCCAGCACGAACACGCCGCCCACCAGCGGTAGGACGAGCTCCTGCTTGATCAACAGCGCGATGATTCCCACGGCGCCCCCCAGCGCCAGGGACCCGGTGTCACCCATGAACACCGATGCCGGATAGGAGTTGTACCAGAGGAAGCCGAGACATGAGCCCACGATGGCGGCCGCGAAGATCGTCACTTCGGCGATCTCGCGCACGAACAGGATGCCGAGATAGTCGGCGATAACTGCGTGGCCGGCGAGATACGCGAGCGCCGTGTAGGTCACTGCGACGATCATGACGCAGCCGGTGGCTAGCCCGTCGAGCCCGTCGGTGAGGTTGACGGTGTTGGATGCCCACACCAGCACCAGGACGGCGAACGGCACGTACCAGATCCCCAGGTCGGGGCTGATCTCCTTGAAGAAGGGAACTGCGAGCTGGGTCGTGAAGGCGCTGCTCGCAGCCAGCCGCCAGAGCACCCCGCCCACGACCGCCGACAGCAGGATCTGGCACACGAGCTTCGAACGTACCGACAGGCCGCGTCGTCGGGGGTGCACGGTCTTGAGATAGTCGTCGGCAAACCCGAGCACCGCGAAGGCCACGGTGCCGAGCATGGCGATCCAGACAAATCGGTTCGACAGGTCGGCCCACAGGATCGTCGCGCCGACGACCGAGCTGACGATCAGAGCCCCGCCCATCGTCGGGGTGCCCGCCTTGGCCGCGTGGCTTGCGGGGCCTTCCGCGCGGACCTGCTCGCCGATCTGCATCCGACGCAGCCGCGCGATCATCCAGGGGCCTAGCAGCAAGGTGATCACCAGGGCCGAGGCGGCGCTGATTGCGGCCCTGAAAGTCACGTAGCGGAAGACGTTGAGCGGGGACCAGTAGTCCGCCAGCGAACCCAGGAAGTCGTACAGCATCACGCGCCCCCGGAGCTGGCGGCGCCCACCAGAGCGCGGGTGACGGCTTCCATTCCGACGGCGCGCGAGCCCTTGACCAGGAGGCGATCGCCTGGTCGCAGGTCGGTGGCCACCGCATCAGCGGCCTCGTCGGCCGTGGTAAAGGATCTGATCTGCTCGGCTCCGAGCCCCCCGGCGCGAGCCCCGAGACCGATGTCGCGCGCCATGGCGCCCACCGTGTAGATCAGATCGTAGCCCGTCTGAGCGGCGTGCAGACCGACCTCCCGATGGGCCTCTTCAGACCAGGTGCCGAGCTCGCGCATGTCGCCTGCTGCGAGCACCAGGCGCCCGTCTCCGGGGAGCTGTACGAGCGCGTCGATGGCGCTGATCATGGCTGCCGGAGAGGCGTTGTAGCTATCATCGAGGACCAGGATGCCCGACGGTGTCTGGTGGATCTCGCCACGCATCGACGGGAGCCTCAGGCCGGCGGCGCGTCGAGCGATCTCGCTCGGATCCACACCCATCGCCCAGGCCGCGCTCGCCGCGGCGAGGAAGTTGGCGATCGAGTGCTTCCCCGGCAGCGGCAGGCCGACTTCCTGCACCGACCGGTCGGGGAGCACGAGGTCCAGCTGCCAGCCGTGCCCCTGGCTGCTGACCGCCGCCGCCCGCACATCGGCGTCGGGAGCGCGGCCGAAGGTCAGGACTCGCGCCAGGCGTTCGCGGGACTCCTCGCCTATGCGGTTGGTGCGAGGATCGTCGGCATTGACCACGAGCGTACCCGTTGCCTCGAGGCCCTCCGCGAGCTCGCGCTTGGCGGCGGCAACGCCCTCGACGCTGGCGAAGTTTTCCATGTGGACCGGAGCCACGTTGGTGATCACCCCGAGCTGCGGCTGGGCCAGCGCGGCCAGCGCTGCGATCTCTCCGGCCGCGCTCATCCCTAACTCGGCCACCATCCAGGCGTGGTGGGGCTCGAGGCCGAGAAGCGATAGTGGCAGTCCCCACTGGTTGTTGAAGTTGCCCGGCGTGGCATGGGTCGGGCGCGTGCCGCGCAGGAGCTCGTGGGTGAGGGTCTTGGTGGTCGTCTTGCCGACGCTTCCCGTGATGGCGACGACGGTGGGCCGGATCTCCGCGAGCACGTGGCGCGCCAGATCCTGTAAAGCGCGGGTCGTGTCGGCCACCAGAACGACTCCCGTGGAGTCCAACCCCACCAAGTGTGGGGCGACTTCGGGGCGCTCGATCACGAGCACCGAGGCGCCGGAGGCAATCGACGGTTGCAGGTAGCGATGACCGTCGTCCCGTGGCCCGAGGATCGCGACGAAGCAGTCGCCATGGCCCACCCTGCGCGAGTCGATCTTGACCTCCGTGGCCACGGAGGTCGGGTCGCCAGCGACTACTTGGCCGCTGGCGATCTCGGCGACGCGCGACGCGCTCAGTGGAATCATTGGCCTGACCCCGGCGTCACCAGGGCTCCGAGAATCTCACGGGCCACGACGCGATCGTCGAACGGGATCACTCGGTCAGCGAAGATTTGCTCGGTCTCGTGTCCCTTGCCCGCGATGAGAACGCAATCGCCGTCGCCCGCGGCCTCGAGCGCCAGGCGAATAGCCTCACGACGGTCCTGCTCGATGCGCACTCGGCCACGAGCCGGTGCCGGTATACCCGCCAGGATGTCGTCGAGAATCGCGGCAGGAGACTCGGAGCGCGGGTTGTCGGAGGTGACGATCGCCACGTCGGCTCCAGCCGCTGCGATCGCCCCCATCTGCGGCCGCTTGCTCTGATCGCGGTCGCCGCCGCAGCCGAACACGACAATAAGACGGCCGGGGGGGCGCACCGTGCCGCGCACCGCCTCGATGGCCGCGCGCAGCGCGCCCGGAGTGTGTGCGAAGTCAACGAGGAGGCCGAACGCCTGTCCGGCGTCCACCGCCTCGAAGCGTCCGGGCTCGCCCGTGAAGGCCGCGACGATGGGCCGGAGTCGGTCCACCGCAACGCCCAGCTCCATGGCAATGGCCACCGCGGCGGCGATGTTCTCGGCGTTGGCCCGGCCGAACAGAGGGGTTGCGAGCGTCACGGAGCCTCGCGGTGTGGTCAGCTCGAGGCGCGAGGTACCGTCGGCAGTAGCCATGTCCGTGATCCCGTAGTCGAGGTGGCCTACGTCATCGGACGACCAGCCATAGCCCACCACGCGACCGCGGCTGCGGGCGGCGAGCGCCGACCCCGAGTGGTCCGACAGGTTGACCACCGCGGGAGCCGTTTCCTCGAGATGTTCGAAGAGGTTGGCCTTGGCGTCGAGGTAGGCGTCCATCGTGTGGTGGAAGTCGAGGTGGTCGGGGGACAGGTTGGTAAAGACCGCCCCCTGGAATCGAGTGCCGTCGACGCGATGCAGCGACAGGGCGTGGGAGGAGACCTCGATGACCGCGCTGGCACACCCGGCGGCGAGCATCCGGGCGAGGGCACCTTGCAGCTCCAGTGCCTCGGGGGTCGTGCGCGGGGTAGGGAAGTGCTCGCCAGCGATCTGCACACAGGTCGTGCTCCAGCGGCCCGTCGCGCCGAAGGTGCCGAGCAGACGCTCGGTTAGCGCGGTGACCGTGGTTTTGCCGTTGGTGCCGGTGACGCCGACTACTCGTAGCCGCCGGCTCGGGTGGCCGAACCAGCGGCACGAGATCGCGGCGAGCAGCCTCCGAGCGCTGGCCGTCTGGCCCCAGAAGGCCGGACGATCGCCAGCCAACTCGCCTGCCGGACGCTCGGCCAGCACCGCAACCGCGCCGCGCTCCAGCGCCTGGGGTACGAAGTCGAACCCATCGACCACGAAGCCGGGAATCGCGACGAACGCGAATCCCGGCTCAACCTCGCGCGAGTCGTAGGCCAGCCCGGCGATCGGCGTCGCCGAATCGCCACGGGTGTGTAGCTCGAGGCCGTTCAGGAGGGCCCCGATCTGTCGTAGGTCGGTCATCTTCTCTCTATACGTCACCGAGAGTCCCGGCGCACGCCCCTTGTCATGACCGAGACGGGCGTCCCGGCGGACAGCCGACTCCAACCGAGCCGAACCGCTAGCGGCTGGCTCAGGGCACAGGCGTGGTCGGTCTCCCTGGACGCGCCTGGGCGCCGTCTGGCGTCTCGGTGATCCACGGGGGTGCGAGCCCCGGGTCGTCCGGGGCTAGGCGCATGATCCGGATGGCCGCCTCGGCGACCTCGACGAAGGCCGGAGCGGCGGCTATCGAGCCGACGTGACCCCCATTGTAGTTTCGCCTGGGCTCGTCGACGACGACCAGGATGACAAGCTGCGGGTCGCTCGCAGGGAAGAATCCGGCGAATCCCGCGACACGCTTGCTATAGCTTCCGGTCTCGGGATCGAACTTCTGGGCCGTCGATGTCTTGCCGGCGACTCGGTAGCCGTCGATCTGGGCCGTCTTGCCGGTTCCGCTGGCCACGACGTGTTGCATGATCAGGCTCACGCGGCGTGCAACGGTCTCGTTGAGAACGCGGCGCCGGACGATCGGCTGGCCCACCGCGATCGGTTTGCCGTCGCGACCTTCGAGCTCGGCGAGGGGGCGGCCGCTGCGATCCCGGATCTCCTGCACAACCGAGGGCTGCATTAGCAGGCCACCGTTAGCGATGGCGGCGATCGCGGTCGCCATCTGTAGCGGCGTCGTGCCGATTTCCTGGCCGAACGCAATCGAAGACTGGCTCAGCTTCGACCACCGTTCTGGCGACAGCAGCGCGCCACTATTCTCGCTCGGCAGATCGATACCGGTTCGCGCGCCGAAGCCAAAGTCGCGTAGCCAAGAGTAGTAGGTCTCCTCGGACATGCGGTGACACACCTTGATGGTCCCGACATTGCTCGAGTTCGCCAAGACATCGCGGAACGGCATGAGGCCGAAGCCGAGCCGCCAATCCTTGTACGTGTGATTGGCGACCCGGTACCTGCCACCTTCGCAGTCGATCTCCTCCTCCTCGTGAACGACGCCCTCGTGCAGCGCCGCGGCCGCGGTGATCACCTTGAAGACGGAGCCCGGTTCGAAGCGCCAGTCGATGACCTGGTTGACCTGGTTGGCGCGGAAGGACGCGCTGGCGCGGTCGTTGGCGTTGAACGTGGGGTAGGAGGCCATGGCCCGGATCGCGCCGGTGCGCGGGTCCATCGCCACGATGCTGCCGCCGCGAGCCGCTTTGCTGCGAACCGCTCGCGCGATAGCCGCCTCGGCCGCGTACTGCAGCCCCCAGTCGATCGTCAGCACGAGGTCGTTGCCCCACGTAGGGTTCTCGAGCGCCGGCCCGCGGCCGCCGATGACGCGATTCCATCCATCCTTGAGCGTGTTGAGGGATGATCCGGGCTTTCCCCGGATTACGTCGTCGTAGTAGCGCTCGACACCCGACTGTCCCCTGCCGTCGATGTCGACGAAGCCGATCAGGTGGGCTGCAAGGGACCGGTGCGGGTAGAAGCGGCGTGAATCGGGGCGCATGCCGACCGCCCGGTGCAGGTCGCCGCGCGATACGGCTGCGCGAACACGCTCGACGGTCCCGGGCTGGGCCGTGCGCGCCAGGTAGACGAAGCGACGCCCACTCGAGAGCGCTGCATAGACCGACTCGAAGCTGCGATCGAGCGCCGGGGCCAGCAGCTCGGCCGCGCCGCGGGCGTTGGTAATCAGGCGCGGGTGCGCGTAGATCGAGGCCAGCTCAACGCTGGTTGCCAGCGTCTGGCCGCCGCGCGCCAACACGTCGCCCCTGCGGGCGGGAACCGCGATCACGGCGGTCTGCTGGGCGTCAGCCCGAGCACGCAGCCAGTCGTGGAGGCCGATCTGGAGGTAGGCCAGGCGCCCGATGATGCCTAAGCCCCAGACCATCAGGACGCCAAGCAGAAGGAACAGGCGCTGCCGCTGCAGTGAGTGCGCCGGATCCCGGCACAGGCTACGGATGACCATCGGGCCCCGGACGGGAGTCGGCGACGAGATCGGCCGGGGGCACGGCGGAGCGCGACAGGTAGCTCACCTGACCGGGGCTCGGGGTTCCCAGGCCGGCCAGTCGCTCCGCCTTCTCGTGCACACGACGCGGGTCCTGTTCGATCGCATGCTGCACCAGGAGAAGCTCGCGCCGCTCGGCCTCGGCGATGAGAGCGTCCTCCAGCGCGTTGATGTGCTTACGCGCGTCGTGGAGGTTGGCCTGCTGCGAGGCGTACAGGAACGCCGGTATGATTAGGAGCCCGATCGCTGCGATGACCTGCGCGAGGTCAGCGAAGCCGTGTGGGTCGCGCGGCTTGGTAAGCGGCCGATTCGCGATGCGCGACAAGTTGATCTCTCCGATCGCCGTCGGGCGAGGGGAGAGTCGGGGGTCTGTGGCTCCAACGGCCTGGGGCGAAAGCTAGCCAGGGTTGTAAAGGGAGGCATTTTTTACAACGCATGGGTTACTAGCTGGCCGTGGAGCCACAGATCCCCGACTCTCCTTCTCGATGCTCCTTGTTCAGATGCGTTCCAGGACGCGCAGGCGCGCGCTGCGAGCCCGCGGGTTGGTTGCAACCTCGGCCTCAGAAGCCCTTAGTGGCCGCCGGCCGACAAGCCGTACCTCGGCGCGCTTGTCGCACGCGCACTGCGGAATCCCGGGCGGGCACTCGCAGTCGCTCGCCAGGTAGCGGTAGGCCCGCTTCACGAGGCGATCCTCGAGCGAGTGGAAAGATACGACGGCCAGCCTGCCCCCCGGAATCAGCAGGCGGGCCGTCGCCAAGACGAACTCGTATAGTCCGCCGAGCTCGTCGTTCACGGCGATTCTGAGGGCCTGGAAGGTCTGTGTGGCCGGGTGGATGCGCCGGGCGCCGCGGTGGGGCAGCGCTTCGGACACCACGTTGGCCAGCTCTGTGGTCGAGATGATCGGGGCGGTATCGCGTGCCTGTGCGATAGCGCGAGCGACGCGGGAAGCGTGCTTCTCCTCGCCGTAGTCCCGAATCAAGCTGCGCAGATCGGCGTAGGGCAGCCGGTTCACGAGGTCGGCCGCGGTGCGCTGCTGTCGGCGGTCCATGCGCATGTCGAGCGGCCCGTCGCGCATGAACGAGAAGCCGCGCTCGTCGGTGTCTAGCTGCAGGGAGGAGACGCCCAGGTCAGCGATGACACCGCTGATCGGCGCCCAGCCGCGATCGGCGGCCAGCTCCGGCAGGCGGCGATGGTCGTGGTGACTCAGCTCGAGGCGATCGGCCCAGCGGGAAAGGCGGAGATCCGCCAACTCGAGCGCGTCGGCGTCGCGGTCGATACCGATCAGACGACACTCCGGCAGAGCCTGCAGCAGCGCCTCGGCATGGCCGCCCATGCCCACGGTGGCGTCGATCAGCAATCCCGGGGGGATCATGCCCATCTGCTTGACGATCTCGTCGAGCAGCACCGGGCGGTGGACGTCGGCAGGATTGCGTTCCTCGCGCGCCATCCGCAGAGCTCCGGGGACCCGGCCGGAGCCGGTCGCCAGGCTGAGCGGAATGCTGCGTCCGAGTACCACTACGTCAGATCCCCAAGTCGGCGAGGGTCTCCAGATCCGCGACGGTCAGCGGGCTGGTTTCGAGGCGCTGGCGGAACGTGTCGTGGTTCCATACCTCCAGGTGAGTAATCTGGCCCATGACGACGATCTCGCCGTCGATGTTGGCGCTCTGGCGCAACAGCTGCGGCACCAGAACCCGTCCCTGGCTGTCCATGGTGCCTACCGCGCCGTAGTAGTTGACGCGCGACATGAGCTTCTGGCGGGCCGGATTCATGGTTGGAATCCGCTGCAGGCGTTCTTCTATGACGCTCCATTCCGGGAGCGGATAAACGAGTGCGTTCTCGCCGGTGAAGCTGGTAAGGAAGAGCTCGTCGCCATGGTTCGTGCGGATCCAGGTGCGGAAAACGGTGGGGATCTTGATTCGCGACTTGGCGTCGACCGTCGCGGGATGATTGCCCCTCAGCACGTTCTGTCTGGCTCCGATTCACGGCTTCTCGTCCGTTTTCTGGGATGAGATACCACTTCAATCCACTTTTGACCACTGCGGCAATATAAGGAGCCTCAAATCGAGTGTCAAGGGGGCACGCGAAACCTTCGAAAAAAGATCACCCCGCGCGGTGTCGCGCGGCGCTGATCAGGTCCGAGCAGAGCGAGGCATCACAACCGCGCGGCCTGCTAACTCCCGACGCGCAGGCGTCGAATGCGCTCTTGCATGGGCGGATGGGTCGAGAAAAGGCTCATCATCCCACCGGAGAACGGCTTGACGATGAACATATGCGCCGTGGTCGGTGACGCGTCGGTCGGCGCCCGCCCTGCGGCTTGCTCCAACTTCTGCAAGGCGCTGATCAACCCGTGCGGATGCCCGACGATCCCGGCGCCGACGGCGTCGGCCTTGAACTCGCGAGTCCTCGAGACGGCCATCTGGATCAAGATCGCCGCGATCGGTGCCACGATCATCATGGCCAGGGCGCCTAGTCCGCCGCCCGATCGGTTGCGCTCGCCGTAGCCCCCGAACATCGCCGAGTAGCCGACGATCCGTGCCAGCATCGTCACGGTTCCGGCCAGCGTCGCGGCGACCGAGGAGATCAGGATGTCGCGATTCTTGATGTGGGCTAGCTCGTGGGCGACGACGCCTTCCAGCTCCTGCTCGTCGAGGATTTGAAGCAACCCCCGGGTCACGGCCACCGCCGAGTGGCTGGGGTTGCGGCCGGTCGCGAACGCGTTGGCGCCGTCGGAGGGTAAGACGTACAGGGCGGGCTTGGGAAGGCCCGCGCGGGCCACCAGCGCCTCGACGAGTCGGTGATAGGCCGGGTAGCGGTCCTGGGTCGCCGGTTCGGCTCGGTACATTCGCAGGACCAGCTTGTCGGAAAACCAGTAGCTTCCGAGGTTGAGTACCGCGGCCAGAATCAGGGCGAAGACCAGCCCCTGGTTGCCGAAGAAAGAGCCGATGCCCAGAAGCAATCCGGTCATTAGCCCCATCAGTAGCGTCGTCTTGATTGCGTTCAATGTCGTGTCCCATCGCTTCCGGGGAACCCTGTGGCGGGCCGTGGCGAAACTCTAATGCGTCTGGCAGTGAATTGTATCGTCCGCCATCGCGGCCGCCTTGCCACTCAGGGCAGAAAGGCGACCAGCCCAGCGGTGGCTGCAGCGCCGACCAGGGAACCCAGAAGCGTCCTGCGAGAGGTGCCCAACCCCGACCTGTTGCTCGGCACGGTAGACACGGCCAGTCCGGCCAGACCGGCCAGCGCCACGGTGCCGCCCTGCCCGGGGCCGAGCACATCGAGCCAAGTGGCTAGACCGACCACGAGCGTGGCGGTGATTGCGGCGGCCCCCAGCGCCGGACCGCTGAGCCCCGGTGTGCCGGCGCAGGGGCGCAGGCTAAGGGGATGGTAGCGCCGCGCGTCCGCCTGTCCGGTGACCAGGATCCCGCTCCATCCAGCTGCGGCAGCAGCCGCGGCGCCAGTTGCGATGACAAGGGGCGCCACAAGCCACAACCCAGGACGCTCCGACAGGCTGGCCGCTACCGCTGCGGCCACCGTCACGGCGCACAACGAGCTTGCGGCGCGGGCTCCCGGGGTTGTCGGCAACGCGGCCCTGTCTGTTGCCTGCACCGCGCGACCGACGCCCCCGGCAACCGCTAGCAGTCCAGCCACCAGGCCGGCTACGGGCCAGGCCCCGGCAAGGAACGCGGCCAGGAGCCACGCGAATGCCGACCCCGCGCCCCTGGGCCGAAGAAGGCCCAGCAGCCAGAGCAGTGCTGCGATAGCGAGCCCGAATGCGATGCCCGGGGGCAGCCGAGTGGCGAGTTGTTCGGCGACTCCAGGCATCTCAGCTCTCGGCTTCCTCGAGCGTCCGATCACGCCAATGGTCCAGCGTGTCGGCGAGCGTCTTGGCGAGGGGTATCTCCGCTGCCCAGCCGAGCTCCGTCGCTGCTCGCGAGCTGTCGCCCACGAAGCGCGGCACATCGGCGGGTCGGAACCGTGCCGAGTCGACCTGCACCTCGATTCGACAGCGTGCCATGCCGACCAGGGTCTCCAGGACCGTACGGATCGTCACCGGCCGTCCGCTGCACAGGTTGTACGCGGTGCCGGAGGTTCCGCTGCGCGCGCACGCCATGAACCCGCGTACGATGTCGCGGACGTCGGTGAAGTCGCGCACGACATCGAGGTTGCCCACCGAGATGATCGGCGCGGCGTGACCGGCCTCCGCGCGCGCGACCTGGCGAGCGAAGTCGCTGCAGACGAAGGTTGGCTTCTGTCCGGGGCCGGCAAAGTTCAGCGGACGCGCCGAGACGACGTGCAGGCCGGCCGCGTCGGCCATCTGGCGGGCGGCAATCTCTGCGCACAGCTTGCTAGCGGCGTACGGGCTCTGCGGCCGGACCGGGTGCTCCTCGCGAATGGGGGGGGCTTGAGCGGTTGTGGTGCCGTACACCTCGCCACTCGAAGCGTGCACGACGCGGACATCGGGAACGGCTCTTCGCGTCGCCTCGAGCACCGACACCGTCCCCAGGGCGTTGACCTCGTAGTAGAGCTGTTGCCGCCTCCACGAACGGCCGACGTGCGACTTGCCGGCGAGATGGTAGATCGTTGTCGGCGCGACCTCGGCGAGCACCTGCTCGAGACGAGCGGTGGCGCAGATGTCGGCCTCGTGCAGCGTGACGTCTGGGAGTCGCTTCGGTGCATCTGCGATCGCCGTGTGACAGAGGCCGAAGACCTCCTCGCCGGCGTCCGTCAGGGCCCGGGCCAGGAAGGGGCCGGCGAATCCCCCGACACCCGTGATCAAGCTGCGTCTGCTCTCGGAGCTCATCCAGTCACGCTTTATACAACGCCGCCGCGCGAACGGCGCCTCTAGCAGGCTGCTGAAAAACGGCTTGGGCGCGCCATTTTGGGCTGGATCGTCTCGATCAAGGTGAGTTGCCCGGCCGCCGTGTGCGAGTGCGAGGCTCTGGTTGCCGGCCGCGCCGGTATTTCTTGGGCGGTTAGTCCCGATATCGTCACGTCGCCTCCTGGAGGTTGCGCATTCTGACCAGGTTGAAGGCAGCGGCGGTGAAGGTGAACATCCAATCGACGCGTTCGGTGCCTCGGTGCCGCGTCTTGCGCATCAGCCCGACCGTCTTGGCCCATCCGAACATCCGCTCGACGAGCTTGCGTTTCCTTTGACTGACCTGGTAGCCGGGGTGGCGGGTTGTGCGCCGGTCGATGGCGCTGCGCCGATTGGTGTCGTTCTGTGCGACGTGCGGGGTGATGTTCCGATCTCGAAGCTTACGGACGCACTCGCGTGTGTCGTAGCCCTTGTCGGCCGCCAAGGTCACCCTGCGGTTACCGGAAATCTTGTCCGCCATTTGCACCGCCGCCTCTCGTTCCGCTGTCCCGGAAGCGATCGTTACGCATGCCTTGGTTGCTAACCCGTGGCGGTTGTCGATCATCAGGTGCCCCATGTAGCAGAGCTTCGACTCAGCTCCCCTACTTTTCTTGTACAGGCGTGCGTCCGGATCGGTCCTGGAGGCGTGAGTATCGTTTGTGCGCCGTTGTTTGCGAAAATCGACGCTCGGGTTGCTGCCTCCCTCATCGGAGTCGCTCTGATCCTTCGGCTTGAAGCTCTTGTGTGAGGCCCACGCCTCGATCAGCGTGCCGTCCACCGTGAAGTGCTCATCCGATAGCAGACCGCGGCGCCGTGCCTCCGCCAGCACTTCCTGGAAGAACACCTCGGCGACCTCGCCTCCCAACACTCGATCCCGGTTCTTCGTGAACACCGTCGCATCCCACACCAGATCGTCCATGTTCAGGCCCACAAACCACCGGAACAGCAGGTTGTAGTCGAGCTGCTCCATCAGCATGCGCTCGGAGCGAATCGTGTACAGCACCTGCAGCAGCAGCGCCCGCAGCAGTTTCTCCGGCGGGATAGACGGACGGCCCGTGTGCGAGTACAGCTTCTCGAACAGCGGCGACATCCGCCCCAGCACGTCGTTGACGATCCTCAGCAGCGGCCGCAGCGGATGCTCTTTCGGTACTCGCTGCTCCGGAGATACGTAACTAAAAACCGCCACCTGTCCCGCGTCCTCACCACGCATCTGCTCACCTCGTTGATGCTTCGGTTTTTGCCGCGGGCTGCGTGGTTCAGAATCTACTCGAACAAGGGGAGTTTTTCAGCAGCCTGCTAGTAGCGCTGCGTATCGAAGCCGAGGCTTCCGACCTGCGCCAGATCGAGCAGAACGGCGAACTGGATCTCCTGCCGGTCGAGGAAGTTCAGCCGCCGCACGTCGACGCCGATCGAGCAGCACTGAAGATTCCAGGCGATGCTGCCGTTCATGTTCTGGATGTTGCCCTGCAGCAGATCCATGTCGATCCCGCCCTCGAGCGTGAGGCGCTGCCCCAGCAGATTCACCCCTGCGTCGCCGCGGATCGAGTTGGAGCTCGTCTCGACCAGCACCTCACGCGGATCGTCGGGGTTGAGGAAGTCGCGGGCGCCGCGGAACCAGGTGACGCCGATACGCCCTGAGCGTCCGTTCAGGGTGCCGTTGAGCGAGAATCCGGCCAGTTTGAAGTCCGGCGTGAAGTTGACGTCGGTGCGGAAGTACAGTCGGTTGGTCGGCTGGACGATCAGAGTCGTGAACCAAGGGACCGTGATGCGAGGGACGCCGAGCGCCTCGAGAGCTTCCGTCAGCGGCTGGAGGTCCCAGTTGCGGCCGACGGTGAACTCGAGCGTCTGCCAGATCTGCCGCTCCTGCGAGTTGCGGTCCGGGAAGCGCTTGGAGAACAGGCGCGTGCTGACCTCGAAGGTCATGACCTCCGCGTCGGTGACGGCAAAGTCGACCTCATCGAACTGGATGATGCGCCCGGGGGCATTGCTGCGCTCCAGCTCGTTGATCCTCCGGTATACCAGTCGTGGTTGGATGACGTGCTTGAGGCGCGGCGAATAGTCGCTGCCGGGGGTGTCGAAGATCTTGAAGACCGACGGCCCCACCATCTCGATACCGGTCTCGTACAGGTTCCGAAGGATCGGCTCCTCTCGGAACTTGAAGTCCTTGTTGCCCTCGCTGTGGGTCCAGTAGGTGGCACGCCAGCCAAAGAACGGCCGGAAGGTCAGCCAGGGAATCTGGGTCAATTGCACCGATACGTCGGGCACGACGTCGAAGCGCCCGTAGCTGCCGCCCTCCACCTTGTCGTCCTTGTTGGCAAAGGTGCGAATCTGCAGCTTTTCGAACCGGGCAGCAGAGGATTCGACTGCCAGGTACACCGGGCCGACGATCTGGGTGCTGCGAAGGCTGTACTTGACCTGCGGTAGCCGCCGGCCCACCGTCGAGCTGTTGCTGGTGATGAAGTTCTCGCGGTGGTCCGTGACGAGCGTGAGTGTGTTCGAGCCCCAGCTCTTGGAAAAGTCGGCCGCCAGAATCGATTGCCGCTGCAGAAATCGGTCGACATCGTCCTGGAACCCACGAGCGAAATCGGTGCTGCTGACGAAGTCGGCCTGGGCGCGCAAGACGAAACCGCCCGGCAGGGACTGCACGTGGTCACCGTTGACGCTCAGACCCCTAGCGAACGATCGCGATTCGGGGTCCGCGGGGTCGGCTTCCTTGCCGGGCAGGTAGTAGCCGCGCACCGTGCCCTGGGCTTGCTCGCCGAGCGAATGCCGGAACTCACCTGCGAAGCCGCTGCCCGCCTTGGCGAAGTGCTCGTAGGTTAGCGTCAGGTCGGTGCTGCGGCTGATCGCCCAGAAGAACGACTCGGAGAGCATGAAGCCGCGCCGGCTCGACACCCCGAGCGTCGGGATCAGCAGGCCAGTCTGCCGCGCCGAATCCTGCAGCGGCCAGTAGACCCAGGGCAGAGCGAAGACGGGCAGGCCTTTCACGCGTATGTGCGGCCAGGACATCTTCACGTAGCTGCCCGGCTTGAAGGTCATGCTGCCCGATCGGAACTCCCAGACGGACACCGTCTGGTTACACGGCGTCACGATGCCGTCGTCTACGTCGAACTTGCCCGGCTCGACCTGCTCGACGTGGCGCGCGCGGATGTAGAACGGGCCGGGCGCGACGCCGACCACATCGTCCATCTCGAGCGTGCCGTCGTCCAGATCGCCACGCATGGCGCTGCCGTTGAGCAACAGCTCGCCCTGCTCGAAAGAGACGCGTCCGCTTGCCTCGAAGGACAACTCTTCCAGATCGAACTGGAGCTCGTCGGCAAGGAGCCGAATGCCGTGCTCAGCGTCGACAAGGTCGACGTCACCGGTCATGAAGAAGACCGACCCCTCGATGCGCAGCGAGTCGTACTGCAGGTTGCCGGCCTCGAAGAACGCCGCGGCCTGGGGCAGTTGGGCCGGCTGCTGCGCGGCCGCGGGCGCGGGGATCAGCAATGCCACCAGACACGACCACGGCATCGACCATCCGAGTCGGCGCTGCCCCGGGGGCGACGGTACCGAATGCATCAGAACTCCACCACGGGCTGCCATCGACCCCATTGGAACCTGCGCGGAAGGATCGGGCAGGTTTGAGCGACGGCCCCATCCGCCGCCGCCTCCCATTGTAGCCGGTGGGACGAGGCCGTGGGGTCTCCCCGCCGCCCGCTAGTGTGACGCGTCGGAGTTGTCTTGTCTTATGGCTTTGGCGAGGATCTGGTCGGCGGACTTGAGCCAAAGGAAGGGCTCGGAGCCGTCGTTCCAGGCTCGGATGAAGCGGTGGATGGCCTTGATCAGGACATCGACGCTGCTGAAGCTGCCGCGCCGGACGGCCTGCGAGGTGAGGATGCCGAACCAGGTCTCCACCTGATTCATCCAGGAAGCGGAAGTGGGCGTGAAGTGACGCGTGAACCGCGGGTGTTGCTCGAACCAGGCCTCGACCTTGGGCTGGGTGTGGGTGCCGTAGTTGTCCAGCACCAGGTGGATCTCGCCCTCGGGGTAGGTGCGGTCGATCAAGCGTAGGAAGCGAAGAAACTCCTGGTGGCGGTGCCGCTGCATGCAGGTGCCCAGGATCTCGGCGGTGGCTAGGTTCAACGCCGCGAACAGCGTCGTGGTGCCGTGGCGTCTGTAATCGTGGGTGCAGCGCTCTGGATCGCCGCGGCGCATGGGCAACATCGGCTGAGTCCGGTCCAGAGCCTGGATCTGGCTCTTCTCGTCCACGCACAGCACCAGCGCCCCCTGGGGCGGGTGCAGGTACAGCCCCACGATGTCGGTGACCTTGTCCTGCAGGAGTGGATCGGCGGAGTACTTGAAGGTCTCGGTGCGATGGGGCTGCAGGCCGTTGCGCCGCCAGATCCGCAGGATCGTCGAAGGGCTCGCATCGACCTGTTTGGCGAGCCGCTGTGCGCTCCAATGGGTTCGGCTCGGAGGCCTCTCCAGGGTTGCGGCGATGATCTTGGCTTCCCGCACGGCGTCGTAGGTGCGCGCACGACCAGAGCGCGGCTCGTCACCGAGATCCTCGATGCCCTGCTTGGCTGCGCGAGCGCGCCACATGCCCACGGTCTGTCGGGAGGTCTCGAGGCGCTCGGCGATCTGCTGGTTCTGCAGCCCCTGCTCGGCAAGCAGGATGATGTGGGCTCGGAACACCTGCCGCTGCTGTGAGCTCGGCGCGTCGATTACTCCCTGGAGCCGCGCCCGCTGCTGCCCGGTCAACGAAATCTCCGGTGCTACCCTGGGCATCGTGGCCTCCTGTCCCGACAAGTTTACTGTCGAGACAAGGAAGTCATAATATGCCATAGAAGTCAAGCTAATTACGACGCGTTACACTAGCCTCGGTGCAGCAGGGGGCGGAGATGGCCTAGAAGGTACAGCGAGCCGCTCACGCAGATCAGATCACCGGGCTCCGCAACCGCCATGGCTGCCGCCAGGGCCGCCTCCGGATCATCGACTGCCTCGTGTGCTTCTGGAGGTCGAGCCACGCTCAGCAGATCCTCGGCGGAGGCCGCCCGCGGCGACGGGGCGTGGGTCGTGAGCAGCGTGTCGGCCCGGGGAAAAAGCGAGGCCGCGATCCCGGCAAGGTCCTTGTCGCCCAGGGCGCCGAAGACCAAATGCAGGCGGTTGTACGTGCCCGCGGCGCGCAAGCGGTCGAGATGCTCGCCGAGCCGCTCCGCGGCGGCGGGATTGTGGGCGCCGTCGAGCAAAGCTGCGGGAGGCCCTTCGATCCACTCACAGCGTCCCGGGAGCACGCAGTTGCGCAGCCCCGCCCATACCGCATCGGATCCGATGCGCATGCGCCGGCGGTCGAGGGCCTCGGCCGCGAGTGTTGCGCAGCGGGCGTTGTCGAGTTGGTGCCGGCCCGCCAGGGACAGCTCCAGTCCGCGATACGAGCGCAGCCGGCCCTCCAGATCGAAGCTACAGAGCCCGCGAGAACCCTCTTCCCGCAACACGATCGGGTAGTCCTCCGACTCGATCAAGGTGATCGAGCGGGCCGCAGCCAGCCGACGAAGGCGGGCATTGACCTCGGGGGCCTGCGGGGCGACGACCGCGACCCCGGAGTCGGGAACGACGGCGAACTTCTCCTCGGCGATATTGACCAGGTCGTCTCCGAGCCAGTCGGTATGATCAAGGCTGATCGATGTGATCACGGCGACCCGCGGCGTCGTCACGTTGGTGGCGTCGAGGCGGCCCCCCAAGCCGACTTCGAGCAGAGCCAGATCGACCCGCGCCTCTGCGAAGTAGCGGAATGCCACGGCCGTGAGCACTTCGAAATAGCTCGGCCGCTCGGCGAGGTCCCGCGACTCGCGCAGCCGCTCGACGCAACCCAGCACCGCATCCAGGTGCAGGGCCAGGGCCTCAGAGGAGATCGGGTGTCCGTCGACCTGGAATCGCTCCTCCAGCCCGGTCAGGTGGGGCGAGGTATAGCAGCCGATCCGGAGCCCGGCGTAGCGGCCGGTGGTCGAGAGCATCGCCACCGTCGAGCCCTTGCCGTTGGTGCCGGCGATCACCGCGGTCGGGTAGGCCAGATGCGGGTTGCCCAGCCCGTCGAGTAGGGCCGAGACGCGCCCGAGGCCGGGTGTCACTCGTTCGGGGCCGAGCCGGTCGAGGCGTTGCCAGACGCTATCCTTCGCCACTGCTCGAGCCGGCTCCGATCAGGTCGCGGAGCTTTCGCCGACGGCGGCCGCACGCAGGCGCCGCGACGCAGGGGGGGCGAGATGCCGCAGTGCGGTTGCCAGCGTCTGCTTGAGCTCGGACCGAGGGACGACCAGATCGAGCATCCCGTGCTCGAGGAGGAACTCGCTGCGTTGGAACCCCTCCGGGAGCTTCTCGCGGATCGTTTGCTCGATGACTCGTGGGCCCGCGAAACCGATCAGCGCCCGGGGCTCGGCGATGTTGAGGTCGCCGAGCATCGCGAAGGAGGCGGTGACGCCGCCCGTGGTCGGGTCCGTGAGGACCGATATGAACGGAATCTGCGCCTCCGCCAGACGCGCCAGCGCTGCCGAGATCTTGGCCATCTGCATGAGCGACTGAGCGCCCTCCTGCATGCGGGCTCCCCCCGAGCAGGAGACCACGATCAGCGGCCGTCTGGCCGCCAGCGCCCGCTCCGCCGCTAGGGTGACCTTCTCGCCGACCACGGACCCCATGCTGCCACCCATGAAGCCGTATTCCATGATTGCCAAAACCACCTCGGCGCCGGCGAGCGTTGCCTCGGCGGTGATCACGGCGTCAAGAAGGCCGGTGCGTTCCTGATACGCCTGCAGACGCTCCACGTAGCGCTTCGTATCACGAAAGTCGAGACGGTCGACGGGCGCCAGGTTGTCGCTGAACTCGCGGTAGCGGTCCTCGTCGCACAGCAGCGCCAGTCGGTCGCGCGCGGATATGCGAAAGTGATAGTCGCATTTTGGGCAGACGCTCGAGTTCCGCAGGATCTCCTTGCGATAGACGATCTCGCGGCAGTGGTTGCACTTGGTCCAAAGTCCCGACGGCATATCGAGCTTGCGCTCGCCGATGGGACGCTTGCTGCGTCGTGTCTTACGGAACCACGCCATGCCCAGACCGGGGTTGGTGGGAAGGGGTCGGCAAGCCGTGAAAGGTCCGGCCACTGCGGAAAACAGAAACAAATCGTAACGACCTTTGGCGAAGGCCGTCAACCGACCGCCAAGGTCTCGGAATCGGTTCGGGGCTGATTTGATGATCAAGACAATCGAATGGACCGACGACGCCGTGGTGCTGCTGGATCAGCGGCGGCTGCCGCAGGAGGAGAGCTACGTGCGCCTCACCACACCGGAGGCGGTTGCCGACGCCATCCGCGACCTCGTCGTCCGGGGCGCCCCGGCGATCGGCGTTACCGCGGCGATGGGGCTGGCGCGCGGCGTGCTCGACCTGCCCGACGATCGCGACGCCTTCCGTGCCGGCTTCGACGCGATGTGCGAGCACATCGAGGCGGCGCGGCCGACGGCCGTGAATCTGTCCTGGGCGGTGCGCCGGATGCGGCGCCTGGCCGAGGCGACGATGGTCGATGGGCTCGGAGCCGTGCGAAAGCGCCTGGTCGACGAGGCGCGCCTGATGCACGCCGAGGACATCGAGATCAATCGCGCCATAGGCCGGCACGGGGCTGCTCTGGTTCCGACCGAGGCGACGGTGCTGACCCATTGCAACGCCGGGGCGCTGGCGACCGCCGGGTACGGTACCGCGCTGGGGGTCGTGCGGGCCGCAGTGGAGGCGGGCAAGTCGATTCAAGTCCTGGCCGACGAGACGCGGCCCTTCCTGCAGGGCGCCAGGCTGACCGCCTGGGAGCTGCAGCACGACGAGATCCCGTGCACCGTGATCACCGACAACATGGCGGGCTATCTGATGCAGCGAGGCGATGTCGACGTGGTGGTGGTCGGCTCCGATCGGATCGCCAGCAACGGGGACGTGTGCAACAAGATCGGCACCTATACCGTGGCGGTGCTGGCTCACGAGCATGGCATTCCGTTCTATGTGGCGGCGCCGACGAGCACGGTCGATCTGGAGCTCGCATCCGGTGCCGAGATTCCGATCGAGGAGCGCAGCGGCGAGGAGGTCGTGGTGATCAACGGCAGCCGCATCGCTCCCGAGGGTGTGCCGGCTGCCTACCCGGCGTTCGATGTGACGCCGGCCCGCCTGGTAACGGCAATCATCACCGAGCAGGGGGTTTCCCGCGCGCCTTACGCCGAGAGCCTTGGCGTTGCCTGCGCCGCGGCCGACCGCGGCGATTAGGTATCTGCTATGCGCGTTTTGGGCGTCGAGACTTCGTGCGACGACACCGGGGTCGCGGTGGTCGCGGACGGCGCGCGTGTTCTCAGCAACGTGGTATCGACTCAGACCGATCATGCGGCATTCGGCGGGGTGGTGCCCGAGATCGCGGCCCGCAAGCACGTCGAGAACCTGCCGGCGATCCTGGAGCGGGCCCTGAGCGAAGCCGATTGCGATCTCGACGGGATCGACGCCGTCGCGGTCACCCGGGGGCCGGGACTGATCGGCGCCCTGCTCGCGGGCTGGTGCTTCGCGCGTGGTCTGGCGCAGGCTCGGGCTTTGCCCTACGTAGGAGTTCACCACCTGGCGGCTCACGTGCACGGCGGGCTGATGCCGGCGCTCGAGCGCGGCGAGGCGATCGAGTACCCGCTGCTGGCACTGGTTGTCTCGGGCGGCCATACGGGTCTGTATCAGAGCCCGGAGCCCGGGCGCTTTCGGCTCATCGGCCAGACGCGCGATGACGCCGCGGGTGAGGCCTTCGACAAGGTAGCGTCGTTACTGGGCCTCGGCTACCCGGGCGGCCCGGTGATCGACCGGCTCGCCGACGGGGCTGATCCGATGGCCTTCGACCTGCCGCGCCCGAAGCTGGGCACCGACTTCTCGTTCTCCGGTCTCAAGACTGCTGTTCGACGGGTCGCCCTGACCGCGGATCTGGCTCCGGGCGAGCCGGACTGTGACGCCGTAAGGAACCTTGTCGCCTCTTTCCAGCAGGCAGTGGTCGATGCGCTCGCGGATACGACTGAGCGCGCGCTCGACGCGATTCCCGTTCGGGGGCTGGTCCTGGCCGGGGGGGTCGCAGCCAACCGAGCGCTCCGAGCTCGCTTCATGGAGCTGGCGCGGGCCCGCGGCGCATCGCTGTATCGGAGCCCCCGAGCGCTCTCGACCGACAACGCCGCGATGATCGCGGGAAGCGCCTGGCGGCGTCTCGCCGGCGGCGATCACGATCCGCTCGTGCTCGGCGCCCGAGCCACCTGGCCGCTGGGGGTGTGACCGTCCACGCACGCGCAGCCCGGCGGCCATACCTCATGTCGGTCGATCCGGCGTCCCAGCCATCCCCTGGTACAATTCCGAGGGGGCACGCGCCCCCTTTCCTCTCTTCACCGCAGATCGGCTTCCGAATGCACAAGTCGACCCTTCGTGAGTACGTCGAGTCGATCCTGATCGCGGCCATCCTGGCCCTGTTCATCAGGACGTTCGTGTTCCAGGCTTTCAAGATCCCGACCGGCTCGATGGAGCCGAACCTGCTGGTCGGTGACCACATCGTGGTCAACAAGTTCGTATACGGGCCGGCGCCCACGGGGTGGCGCCTACCCCTGCTGCCGACGCGTGATATCGAGCGCGGCGACGTGATCGTCTTTCGGGCCCCCAAGGAGCCCGACAAGGACTTCATCAAGCGGGTGGTCGCGGTCGGGGGCGACAAGATCGAGATCCGGGATGGCGTCGTCTACGTCAACGACGAACCGGTCGACGAGCCGTTCGCGCACCATTCCAGCGCCTACGGCAGCCATCGCGACCACGAGGCGTCGATCCTGCCTGAGGGACACTACTTCTGCCTGGGCGACAACCGCGACAACAGCCGTGATTCCCGCTACTGGGGGACGGTGCCCCGCAAGCTGGTGAAAGGGAAAGCGGTTCTCGTGTACTGGTCGTTCGAGACCCCAACGAGCACCTACCTCGCGACGGGGCTCGGCGAGCGGCTCGCGCAGGTCGCGCGCATGCTACCGAACTTCTTCACGCAGACCCGCTGGGACCGCACGTTCCACCTGATCCGCTGATTGTGCGAGGACGGGAGGTGAGCTTGGGAGAGGTCACTGGCAGGCAGTCACTCGGCAGCGAGCGTGGCATCGGCGCTGTTCGTGCCCTGATCGCGCTGCTGATCGTTGTTACGCTGGCCTACGGCGCGTTCAAGCTGATCCCGGTTCGGGCCGCGGCCTTCCGTTTCGACGACACGGTGCGCGAGCTGGTCGTGCAGGCGGGCGTGCGGCGCTGGCCGATCGCCGACGCGCGGCTGCGCGACGAGATCATGGCGCGCGCCGAGAAACTGGGACTGCCGGTGGATCGCCGGAACATCGTGATCCGGCGGGGGCGCGATCGAATGCAGATCGTCGTCGAGTATACGGTCACCGTGCCGTTCGTCTTCGGCTACCAGTTCGATTGGGAGTTCTCGGCCGACCACGACAGGCCAATCTTCTGACGGCCTGCTAGAGCATCTGCGCGAGATCGCGCATCGACATCACCAGGAAGCCGCGCGCGAAGACGATCAGCAGAATCAGGACGATCGGGGCGAAGTCGATGCCGCCCATGATTGGCAGCCTTCGCCGAATTGGCCGTAGCGCCGGTTCGGTGGCCTGGTACAGAAGCTGAACGATCGGATTGTGGGGATCCGCGTTGACCCAGGAGATGACGACGCGCCCGAGCACCAAGAAGGTGTAGATGCCGAGCAGCATGTCCAGGATGTTGGCGGTGGCGAACAGCAGGTTCTTCACGAGAAACATTTAGCGTCCTCTGACAAGCGGTAAGGGGGGTCGTCTGGTTGCTGGACTCATCCGCGTGCCCCGAAGATGGCACTTCCGACCCGCACAGACGTCGCGCCCTCCTCGATCGCGACCTCGTAGTCATTGCTCATGCCCATGGATAGCCCGGGGAGGGGGACTCCGTCATCCCCTGCGATGCGATCGCGCAGGGCGCGCAGCATGCGGAACCAGGGGCGGGAGTTCTCAGGGTCGGGATCGAAGGGTGGCAGCGTCATGAGCCCGCGCAGCCGCAGTGAGCCGGCCGCTGCGACCGCCGCGCACACGGCGCGCGCGCTGGCGGCGATCTCGGTGGCATCGAGTCCGTGGCGGACGAACTCGACCTGCGCGAACACGTCGATCGTGCGCTCGAGCTCGGATGCGGCCTGATCGAGCCGGCGCACCAGCGATTCCCGGTCCACCGAATGGATCGTGTGGAAGAGCCCGGCAGCGCGCCGCGCCTTGTTGCTCTGCAGCCGGCCGATCAGATGCCACTCAACCGGCCCGTCAATCGCTGGGATCTTCCCCTGAGCTTCCTGCACGCGGTTCTCACCGAGGGTCATCACACCCGCGCTCACGGCCAGCTGGACGCGTTCGGGCGGCACGGTCTTGCTCACCGCGACCAGCCGAATCAGGGCGGGATCACGGTCGGCTCGGAGCGCGGCGCTGCGCATCCGATCGTGCACACGAGCTACGGCCGCGCCGATGTTCTCCATGTGGGCGGATGGTAGCATCGCTCCACTGCACAGGCCTGTCATTCGCAACCGTCGGTGAGGCCAGCGCGAGAGGCTCCCAGGCGTGTTTCGTCGCATGTCCGCCCCGAAACTTTTCCGCGCGTTGACCGTAGTTTAGAGCGACACTGATCGATGAGCGCGACCGACCAGGAAATCGTTCAAGAGGTGCTAGCCGGACAGCAGCACCGATTCGCTGAGCTGGTCGGGCGTTATCAGGGGCCGATCGTGAACTACGTATACCGAATGCTGAACAACTACGACGACGCGGTGGACCTGTCACAGGACGTGTTCCTGAAGGCCTACTCGGCGTTGGCAAGCTACCGGCCGCACTATCCGTTTCCGGCCTGGTTGTTCCGCATCGCGCGCAACGCGTCGATCGACGAGATCAGGCGTCGGCGACTCACCACGGTGCCGATGGACGAGCCGGTGGATACCGGCGACGGCTCTTTCGAGCGCGAGTTCGCGGCCGAGGTCGCCGATCCTGAGGACAAGTATCTGGACGGCGAGTTCGAGGCAATCGTCGAAAAGGCGATCGGGCATCTCCCGGAGAAGTACCGCGAACCCCTGGTACTGCGGCACGCCGGCGAAATGTCTTATGACGAGATTGCCGAAGCACTAGAATTACCGCTCGGTACGGTCAAGACACGGATCTTCCGAGCGCGCGAGGCATTGCGCGACAGCCTCGGGGATCTTGTCCAGGACCGCGCGGGGTAAGAGCAATGAAGGTCAACCTTGACATCCTGTCGGCCTATCTGGACGGCGTGCTGTCTCCGGATGCGGAGCGCTCGCTGCAGCATGAGCTGAAGCAGGACGAGGAGATGCGACAGGCCCTGGAGGCCGAGCGCCGTCTGCTCAGCACACTGGACGGGCTGACACGGGTCTCGCCGCCCGCGGACTTCGTAAACGGCGTCATGGGCCGTGTCGCACAGCATCCGGCACACCGTCCCGCGGCACCCATTCCGTGGCGAGCGGCCTTGCAATGGAGTGTCGCCGCGAGCCTCCTGCTCGTGATCTTGGCCGGTGTCGGGGTTGCATGGCTGGTGGGCAGCGGCGCCTTGGAGGGAGCTCGGCCCGTGGGCCTGATCGCCACCGGTATCAGCGGTGCGGCCGGGCTCGTGGCGAGTGGCTTTACGGCGACGAAACAGCTGTCCGGGCCGGCGATGGCCATTCTGGAGGAAGCCGGCCAGATGATGTGGCGCTTTTCGACGTTTGCCGCTTCGAGCGGTTGGGTCGTCCAGATCGGACTCTTACTGCTGACCGTAACGCTGAACTACGCATTCACCCGTCTGGTACTCGGGTACCAACGGCGGGACTGAAACCAGAGCAGGGGGCAACAATGGATATCCTCGAGCACGCCGCCGGTCCGCGTGCCGCCCGCAGGCGAATCAGCCTCGCATTGCTGATCGCCTTGGCGACCTTGGCCGGTGCCGGTTGTTTCTCAGTGCGCTCCAACGAGGGCGGTTTCCTGATGGGCGGCCACATCCATATCGAGGATGGGGACGTCGCCCACGACGAGATCGTCATGCTCGGTGGCAGCGTGCAGATCGATGGTGAGGCCCGAAGTGACATCGTCGTGCTGGGAGGGACCCTGCAGATCAACGGGACCGCCAACGATGTCGTTTGCATCGGAGGGTCCATGCGGCTGGGTCCGGACGCCCGGATCCGCGGCGACGTGGTGAACGTCGGCGGCTCACTCAGCCGTTCGCCGGGTGCGGACATCCGTGGTGAGCTGGTCGACGTGGGTATCGCCGGCTTCGACATGTCCTGGTTCGGCGGCGACCTGTCGTTCGGTCGCTGGTGGGGTCTGTCGCCCTGGCGTGTCATGACCCGGACGACGCAGTTCGTCTATTGGCTGCTGCTGGCCGTGCTGACCGTCGCTCTGGTGGGGGATCGAGTCTCATCCGCGGCCCATTCGATCCAGCGCGAGCCGGTGCGACTGGGCGCGATCGGCATCGTCGGCTTCTTCGCGTTGCTGCTGCTGACGGTCTTCTTCTTGGTCCTGTGTCTGCTGCTGATCGGCATCCCGTTCCTGCTCGCCCTGCTGCTCGGCTGGTGGTTGGCCTACATCTTCGGCATGGTCTCGGTCTTCCAGGTGATTGGCGACAAGGTGAGCTCGGCCCTGGGCAAGCCGGATGCCTCGCAGGTCGGGCTGGTGCTGGCCGGCGCCGCGGTGCTCGGCATCTTGCACTTCTTCCCGATCATCGGCTGGCTGTTGTGGACCGTCGGCGCATTCATCGGGCTTGGCGCCGTGTTCGCGACGCGATTCGGCACCAACCGGCCCTGGGTGGGCGGATCGGAGCCACCCGTGGTTCCGGCTACCTCCGGGCCGCCTGCGCCGCCGATGGATCCAGTGGCCTCGGCGCCGGATTAATCGTCAGAGGACTGATTGCGACTCAGCTCCTGAGGCGACTGCGGGCGGACGCGCAGGCTCTTGTAGCGTTCGAGAATCGCCGTGCCCGCGGGTCCTTGCCGTGCTCGCCGGACGTCCGCGGCACGGGTCCAGCGCACCTCGACCCGTGCCGCGCCCCGCGCCTTGCTGAACCATGCGGCTATACATGCAGCCGCGTGCAGCGCGTGCGTCGGTGGCTGCTCGGTGCGGTGCCGGTTGCGTAGAACGACGTGCGAGCCCGGTCCCTCGGCATGCAGCCACCAATCGTGCGGCGCGGCCAGTCGGTGTGTCAGGCGGTCGTTGCCCGAGGCTGAGCGCCCCACCAGAACCTCGCTACCATCGGGCAGAATCAGCAGCCGGATTCCCGGACCTGGTGCCTTGGCTTTGCCGGTGGACCGACTCGAGTGTGATTCTTCCTGAGTGCCGGAGCTGGCCTCGGAGGCACGTAGATGCTCCGAGCGAGCCGAGACGCCGAGGGCGGCCACTCGTTGCAGGATCCGCTCGCGCTCGGCGGCGCTGACCATCTTCTGGAGGTCCTCCAGAGCCTCATCAGCCAGCAATACGAGTCCGTCGATCTCGACGCGGCGCGCCGCGTCATGGCGCGCCTTGCGCTCGAGACGCTTGGCCCGTCGGTAGAGGCGCTGCGCGTTGGTGACCCGGTCGAGCTTGGGATCGAGTCGGATCCGCAGGATCGAGCCGTCACCGTAGTCATCCGGAACCAGCGCGTGACCACCCTGAATCTCGGCCTCCGGATGCGCCAGCAGCAGGTCCCCCAGCCGCCTGAGCGCGTCCGGTTCGCTGTCGGCGTCGGGGTGGGCAGCCACGCGGTCACGGGCCCGGGCCAGACGAGCGCGCCGCGTACGGATCGCCGTGCCGATGGCGGCGCGCGACCGGTCGAGCATGCGCAATCGTGCTCGCTGGCGATAGTAGGTCTCCGCGGCCTCGATCAGTGTGTCGAACCGGGTGGCGTGACCAGGACAGGATCGGGGCAGCGGGTATGGTGCGAGCAGCAGCCTACCGGCGCTGGGCTGTGACGTCAGTTCGGGGAGTGGAGCAGGGGAGTAGATTGTGGGCTCCGTCGGCGAGGTTCCGGCGCGGAGGAGCTCGTCGGCCGCTGCCTGCCCGATCGGCTCACCCGATTGCCAGCGAAGGACGATCTCGCCAGCGATGCTCCGACTGACCCCGGCAACAGTTCGCTGCAAGGATCGCCGTACCTCGCTGGGCTCGCCGGTCGCGGCGATTCGGTTCCAGTCGGTCTCGACGAGCTGATCTGCGGCCGTGCGCTCGCGGCGCTCGGGCGGTGTGTACACGCTTCCTACCCCTGGTCGTCCGCGCCGCGGGTTCCACACCGCGACCACGCGGTCGCTAGAGTCGAGTACGAGGGCGGTGGCACGACGCGGCACCAGCTCGAGTACAAGTCGAGCCTTCGAACCGCTCCAGCGCAGCTCCACGACGCGGTCCTCGCGAAGCAGTCGGACCGACTCGAGGCGGCGACCCCGAGCGTGCTTGCGCACGGCCATGGCGAAGGCCGGCGGACGCTGCGCCGTGGGATGGGATCCGTGCCTCAGGTACAGGTGCGGCTCGTCGGGCTCGGCCGAGTACCACAGTCTCGGAGTGCCGCGTAGGCCGAACACGAGAGCCAGGTGGTAGCGCGGCAGGGCGTAGACCTGGTCGATTCGTCCACCGCGGAGCCGCTCGTCCAGCTCGCTCACCAACCGACGGAGTAGGACGAGCTCCAAGCGGTCCTCCCGTCGCGCCGGTCCGGCTTGCCCGTAACCAGACCCATCACACTTGCACCACGGCCTCCTAGAAAAAACGCTCGCGCAGGTCGGCCGTGACGCTCTGGACCTTGCGCGCGTATCTCCGCGGCACGTGGCCGCTTTCGCGCATCATCGATTGCAAGCGGTTCGGCCCGACGTTGTAGGCGGCGAGTGCCTGATCGAGGTCGTCGAAGCGGTGCAGGAGTTTCCGTAGGTAAAAGCTGCCCATCAGGATATTCGCCTGCGGATCGGTCAGTAGCTGCCGACCCTTCCACTCCATCTCGAGCTCGTGCGCCAACTCGGAGGCGGTATCGGGCATCAGCTGCATGAGCCCCAGGGCACCCACTTCGGACTCGGCGTCGATGTTGAAGCTGCTCTCGGTGAAGATCACGCCGAGGATGAGCTCGGGCGCCAGGTCGTAGCGGTGGCCCGCCTGGACAATGGTGGCAGCGATTTGCTGGCGTGTTTCGGGGGCGACCCGGAGTCGGTGGGAATCGAGCACGTCCAGTACGGCCAACTCGATTCGCGAGGCCTCGTTCTCGGCCTCCAGCTCGGCGATGACGCTGTGGTAGGTGCTTGCGTTGTCCCGGTTGCGGAGTTCCGTGAGATTGCCCGTCTGTTGTTTGATGACCTGCAGCAAGAGCAGGTTCAGCACCAGCGACGCCAGTGCGACCCACCGTAGGTTGCTACGCATTGTCTGCAATCCTGGTTGTCGCACGTCGAGCCCGCGCCTGAGCGGACAACCATCCCGAAGGATGAAGGGGTGGGGCTCGACAATGCGAGTATCCCCCCGCGTCCTCCGCGTCTCTCTCGGACCCCTGGGGGGGGGAAGCTCTGTTGGAGTGGTCCGAGAAGGAGGCCCGACCGCAGCCCATCGGTCGAGTAGATTTTTTGATTCGTGGCTCCGAGTTTAGAGCACGTTCGGACTCAGTCAAGAGCAAAAGAGTCACGTGCCGAGAGTGGTCTGTCTTCTAGTATCTACAAGTGACTAGAACTGATCCTATAACGCCCTTACTGACCCTTATTGTCCCGCATTTGGACTCTGGCGTCCCGATTCCAGGGCCGGACAGCAGGTCAAACCGAGGCTCTCCGGTCCGATTTGACAGGCTGGGCGGCCAGCCCGATAATCGCGCTGGCGGCCCCGACACGCCCGACTCGCTGCGGCGAGATATCTCCGCCTAGTGTCCCTGTTCGGTAGTTTCTCCAAGGAGGCTCCCATGCCCGTGCGAGTTGGAATCAACGGGTTCGGTCGCATCGGTCGAAACGTTCTTCGTGCTGCCAAGCGTGACGGAGCCGATATCGACTTCGTTGCCATCAACGACCTCACCGACGCCCCGACGCTGGCCCACCTGCTGCAGTACGACTCGGTTCATGGGCGCTATTCGGGCGACGTGCGCGCCGGGGACGGCGTCCTGCACGTCGGCGATGACGCGATCAAGGTCCTCTCGGAGCGCGATCCTGCTCGCCTGCCGTGGGGCGAGCTGGGCGCCGACGTGGTCATCGAGTCGACCGGCTTGTTCCGCAATCGCGACCAGGCGAGCAAGCATCTCGAGTCCGGCGCCAAGAAGGTGATCATCTCGGCGCCCGCGGGCGACCCGGACATCACCGTCTGCCTCGGTGTCAACCAGGAGCAGTACGACCCCGGGGCCCACAACATCATCTCCAACGCCTCGTGCACGACCAACTGTCTGGCGCCGGTCGCCAAGGTCCTCAACGACGGACTGGGAATCGAGAAGGGCTGGATGACGACGATCCACGCCTACACCAACGGGCAGCGGATCCTCGATCTGCCCCACAAGGACCTGCGTCGCGCTCGTGCTGCCGCGGTCTCGATGATCCCGACCACCACCGGTGCGGCTCGCGCGGTCGCCCTCGTTCTGCCCGAGCTCCAAGGCAAGCTCGACGGGTTTGCCATCCGCGTCCCGACACCGGATGTCTCAGTCGTCGACCTGGTCGCGAAGGTGGGGCGGCCAACTAGCCCTGACGAGGTGAACGGCATGCTGCGCGAGGCTGCCGAAGGGGCCCTCTCCGGCGTGCTTGCTGTGAGCGATGAGCCGCTGGTCTCGATCGACTACACGGGCAACCCGGCGTCCTCCACGGTCGATGCGGAGTTCACCAAGGTCGTCGATGGCGATTTGGTGCAGATCATGTCCTGGTACGACAACGAGATGGGCTACTCGACTCGGGTCAAGGATCTGGTGGAGTACGTCGGCGCAAGGCTCTAGCCCTTGACTACAGGTGCAGATGGTGCGAGATCGTTGGCATCCTGCGGAGGGCGAGGATTTGCGGGTGATTTCAGCGTTGCGCCTCGTCGACGATGCACTGCAGCATCGCCTCCTCGACGCGCCTTGAGCTCACCCACGACTCCTGGCCGCAAACATCATCGTAGTCACGGGTTGGAGTACTGAGCGATGCCGCCTTTGCAGACGGGTGACGGCCACGACGGCCGCAGCACCCCAGAAGGGCGCCGGGCCCCGACTGCGGCGGTCCTGCGCTCCAAGCTGGCCCTGCAGGATCTCGACGTCGATGGCAAGCGGGTTCTGGTGCGTGCCGACTTCAACGTACCGATCGACGATGGCCATGTCACTGACGACACACGGATCCGGGCGACGCTGCCGACGCTGCGCCACCTGAGGCGCGCCGGAGCGGCAATGATCGTGGTCTCGCACCGCGGCCGACCCGAGGGCCAACGCGATGAGGCGCTCTCGATGGCATCGGTCGCCGGGGCGCTGGGTGAGCGTTTGGGCGTCGCGGTGGCGGGGGCCGACGACTGCGTTGGGCCAAGCGCAAGCGCCGCCGTCGAGGCGCTCGAGCCCGGTGGCGTATTGCTGCTGGAGAACCTCCGCTTCCACGGCGGCGAGACCGCCAACGATCCGGCGTTTGCCGCGGCCCTGGCCGCCCACGCCGACGTGTTCGTCAACGACGCGTTCGGGGTGTCTCACCGGGCCCACGCCTCGGTGGTGGGGGTCGCGGAGACCGGGATTCGGTCGGCCGCCGGGGACGTGCTGCAGCGCGAGGTGAGCACGCTCAGCCGAGTGCTCGTGAACCCACCGCTGCCTTTCGTCATGGTGCTCGGCGGCGCCAAGGTCAAGGACAAGGTGGGCGTCGTGGGAAACCTGCTGCCCCTGCTCGACACGATCATCATCGGTGGCGCGATAGCCAACGCGTTCCTGGCGGCGCGTGGGCACCCGATCGGTGGCTCGCTGGTGCCGGCGGAAGCGATTGGCCAGGCGCGCCGGCTTCTCGACACGGCAGCCGACGCTGCGGTCGAGGTACTGCTTCCCGTCGACCTGGTAGCTGCGCCGGGGCTCGACCGTCCCGACGCAGCCCATGTGGTTACCGAGGTGGCTGACGACGAGATGGCCCTCGACATCGGGCCCACGACGGTCGATCGATTCGTGGCGGCGCTGGCGGACGCTGGAACCGTGGTCTGGAACGGGCCGATGGGCGTGTTCGAGGTCGCCGCCTTCGCGGCGGGCTCGTACGCCATCGCCCAAGCCATCGCCACAATCGACTCGGACGGATTTACCGTGGTCGGAGGCGGCGATACGGCCGCAGTCGCCGCGATGGCGGGGATCAGCCAGCGAGTGAGCCACATATCCACCGGAGGCGGTGCCTCGCTCGATCTGCTCTCGGGCGCCATTCTTCCGGGAGTCGCCGCCCTTACCGACAAGTACTCGCTGTAGGAGCACGGATCATGGGCCAACGAACGCCGCTGATCGCCGGCAACTGGAAGATGCACAAGACGATTTCAGCGACACGAACGCTGCTGGCCGAGCTGCGCGCTCGCCTCGACGGGGTCGGCGGCGTCGACGTCGCGGTGGCCCCGCCCTTTACCGCGCTCGGGGCGGGTGCGGAGGCGCTGGCCGGCTCGCCGATCGCGCTCGGCGCCCAGAATATGCACTACGCCCAAGAGGGTGCGTTCACCGGCGAGATCTCACCGGTGATGCTTACCGATCTGGGCGTCGACTTCGTGATCCTGGGCCATTCGGAGCGACGCGCGATCTTCGGCGAGTCGGATGAGCTGATTGCGCGTAAGCTGCGCACGGCCCTGGCCCATGACCTGCAACCGTACCTGTGTTGTGGCGAGACGCACCAGGAGCGCGCGGCGGGGGCCACCGAAGACGTTGTTGGCGGGCAGCTGCGGGCGGCGCTCGAGGGGCTTGACGTCGCGCAGACGGCGGGGCTGGTGATCGCCTACGAGCCGATCTGGGCCATCGGTACGGGCCTGACGGCAACCCCGGATCAGGCACAGGCTGTGCACGCCTTCATTCGCAGGCTCCTGGCGGAGCTGTTTGGAGGCGAGCTAGCCGCCAGCGTTCGCATCCAGTACGGCGGCAGTGTCAAGCCCGCCAACGCAGCCGAGCTTCTCGGGCAGCCCGACATCGACGGCGCTCTCGTCGGCGGAGCCAGCTTGGACGCCGACTCGTTCGCCGGGATCGTCGTCGCGACAGCGAATTGAGGCCCCGGATGCTACAATCGGTGTCTGTCGTGGTGGGTCGGACGTTCACCCGTTCGCGGGTCCGCGCACCACCGATCCGACGCGCCTCTACGAGGATTCCGGAATGACGCTAATCATGGTCGGCATTCACGTTTTCGTGTGCCTTTTCCTGATCTTCGTGGTGCTCCTGCAGTCCGCGCAGGCGGCCGACCTGGCCGGTGCCTTCGGTGGAGGAGGCTCGCAGACGGCGCTCGGCATGCGCGGCGCCACGACCCTGTTTCAAAAAGCTACGACCGCCGCTGCTGTCGTGTTCATGCTGACGTCACTGTCTCTCGGCATGATGGGCCGCGCCTCCTCGTCGCTGATCGAGGGCCTCGATGCTCCAGCAGGCACGGCGCCCGAGGGCGGCGCGCAGCCTGGAGCCGACGCCGAGCAGGCGAGCGACGTCGCGCCTGCCACCGGTGAGGAGCAGGCCGGTGAGGGGGCTTCCGAGCAGGGCTCCGAGGGCGCAGAGCAGGGCTCCGAGGGCGAAGAACCGGGTTCCGGAACACAGCAGGAGCAGCAGTAGGTCTCACCATGGCCTACTGGCTTTCCAACCGCCGCGCGGTGCTCTAAGGTTTCGACTCTCGCCCAGGTGGCGGAATTGGCAGACGCGCATGGTTGAGGGCCATGTGGGGGTAACCCCGTGGAGGTTCAAGTCCTCTCCTGGGCACTAACCCCGCCTCCGGGCGGGATTTCTCATGGGCAGAGGTTGGCCGGGCCACCGGGTCCTGTCGGCGGCCGGCGAGACGATCGTTCCGGGCTGCCGGGTCAGGCCAGCTGGGCAGCCGCCCGAATCCAGGGGCGATAGGTTGCCGCCGGGATCAGCTGGATGATGGCGTGCGCCAGTGCTTTCTCGTAGGCGCGGTGGAACGCCTCCAGGTCGTTAGCGGCACGCTTGCGTTCGGTCCAGGCGCCGATGCGGCTGTAGCGCCGCGCGTGGTCGCGAACCTCGACGAGCACCTCGACGCTCCGCGGACGATCGTGTACCCCGCCGCGCAGTGGCATCACTTGGATGTGGTCGAGTTGGCGTGCTCCGCTGACGATGTCGGAGTGGAAGAACTCCACCTCTCGGAGCCGCTTATCGATCTCGCGCTCGACCCAGATGTCGATGAGCTGGGGGAGCGTCAGCTGCGCCAGTACCCCACTGTCCGAGCTGTGCTGGCGCGTCTGCATCGGTGCCTCAGGCTCCTTGGCGCTAACCGCAATCTGGCTGACTGCGGCCATCTTATGGGGGCCCGACGCGGAGGGTCAAGGAGCGGGGCACCGTGCTACACTGCGCTCGAAATGATCGAGCAAGTGTCTCTATTTGCAGCGTTTGCAGCCGGTGCGGTGTCCTTTTTGTCACCGTGTGTGCTGCCGCTCGTGCCCGGGTACATTTCCTTCATCTCCGGCGCTTCCTTCGACCAGATGCGGGCACGTGATCGGAGCGCGGACGTTTCGCGCGCCATCATGATCAACACCTTGTTCTTCGTCACGGGATTCACGATCGTGTTCGTGGCGCTGGGGGCTGCGGCCACCTCGATCGGGTCGCTACTGCTCAGCAATCTGCCCTGGCTGCAGCGCATCGCCGGTGCCATCGTGGTGGTCTTCGGCCTGCACCTGATCGGCGTCTTCAAGATCACCTCCCTGTACCGCGAGAAGCGATTTCACGGCCCGACCAAGGCGCGGGGGCCGGCCAGTGCCCTGCTGCTCGGCCTGGCGTTCGCGGCCGGCTGGACGCCGTGTATCGGTCCGATTCTGGCCGGCATTCTGGCGCTGGCGGCCACCGAGCAGGACGTCGGTCAGGGAATGCTGTTGCTAGGCGTCTATTCGGCCGGATTGGGAATCCCGTTCCTGCTGACGGGCATGGCCACACAGCGGTTTCTGGACCTGTTCCAGCGCATGAAGCGGTCGATGCGGATCATCGAGATGGCTGGCGGGATGATGCTGGTGGCGGTTGGCGTGATGATCTTCACCAACAACTTCGTGCTGTTTCAGCGCTGGCTCTCGTTCCTCAATCGGTTCGCCATCTGATGCCGCCGCGATACGCGCTGGTAAACGGCTCCGCACGCAGATGCAGGAACTGATCGGCCCCATCCAGCAGGCGCTCGGCGACTCCGAGTCGGTGACGCTCAGCTGTGTCGTCGGTCGGCGCGGCTCCTTGCCGATGAGCCGCCGCGCCAAGATGCTGGTGCTCGAGGGTGGGCGATGCCTCGGCACGGTGGGTGGAGGATGCCTGGAGGCCGAGGTATACGCCCGTTCTCGTGAGCTGATGCGCACGGGCGGGGTGCGGGTCGACAGCTACAGCCTCACCGAGTTCGGAGAGGAGCTCCAGGGGCACGTTTGCGGTGGCACCGTGACCATCCTGAGCGATGCGCTGCGGCCCGTGCCCTCGACCATCGACCTGTTCACTCGCCTCGGCGAGCTCATCTCGACACGAACCGCGGCCGTGCTGGCGACTGTCATTCCGGCAGACGAACCGAACGAAGCCAGCTACGGCCACGTGCTCGTGGAGGCTGGGGGGACGTTCCTCGCGGACGGCCCGGCTCCCCCGGGGCTGGTCCTCGAGCGCTGCGTCGCGGCTCTGGAGTCCGCATGCCCCGAGATCCTCGATCCAGCCGCCGGGTGCGAGCGCCGCTACTGGCTGGACCCGATCTTGCCGCGCCCCACGGCGGCGGTATTCGGCGCTGGTCACTGCGGCCGTGCGATCGGTCGAGCGGCGGCCGAGGTCGGCTTCCGCGTCGTCATGTTCGACGACCGCGAGCCTTTCCTCGATCCCGAGGCGATGCCGTGGGCGGCCGGGCTGCGGTGCATCGACTTCGAGGCGCCGCTGGATCCGGCGACGCTGGGGCACGATCCCTACCTGGTGATCGTGACGCGAGGTCACGACCACGACCTTGCCCTGCTGCGTCAGCTCATCGACCGACCGGTGGCCTACATGGGCATGATCGGGAGCCGCCGCAAGCGAGTCCTCTTCGAGCGGGCGCTTGCGAACGAGGGCGTCGCTGCCGAGCGCCTGGAACGCCTCCGGTCGCCCATGGGCTTGGATATCGGCGCTGACACGCCGGAAGAGATCGCTATTGCCGTAGTGGCCGAGATGATCGCCGTGCGTAGAGGAGCTCACGCGGCGGAACCCTCAGGCAGTCGGGCTCGAGGCTCGATTCGAGCCGGCGTCACCGGCTGATCGTGGTTCGTGCTCGACCGTCTCCGATCACCGCCGTGATCCTCGCGGCGGGCGCCTCGCGGCGCATGGGTTCCATCAAGCCACTTCTACCGCTGGGGCGGACCAGCTACGTTGGGCAGGTCCTTGCAACGCTGGCCGCGATACCCTTGCCGCGTCTCGTCGTCGTCGGCGCCGAGGCCGAGATCGTCACGCGCGAGGTACGGCGACTCGACGAGCAGGCGACGATCCTCGAGAACCCGGGTTGGTCGGCCGGCATGCTCTCCAGCGTGCAGGTGGCGGTGCGCCACCTGCTCGACTCGGGAGCGAGCCCGGCGCTGTTGCTCTGTCCGGTCGATGTGCCGCGCTTCGCCCCGACCACAATCACCGCGGCACTCGCGGCCTTCGCCGCGACCGAGGCTCCGCTCGTCCTTCCCTGCTACCACGGGTGCCACGGTCACCCGGCGCTCTTTTCCCGGGTACTGTGGGCCGAACTGCTCGGGGTACCGGCCGAGGTCGGCGCGCGCGCCGTCGTCGAGGCGCACCGCGACGAGATCGTCGAGGTCGAGGTGGACGACCCCTGGATCCTGCGCGACGCCGACACCCCGCAGGCGCACGAGCGCATGAGCGACGGCCTCCCAAGCTAGTCTGGGCCCTCCCCGGGGGGTCGCACTTCACCGATGCGGGCGAAGTCGGTCGTCGTCTCGCGCTCCTCCGAGAGCCCGAAGAAGTCGCGCGCGTGGGCCTCGATGATCTCGTGGCTACGCGGATCTCCGAGGTTGAGCGCCATCTCGTTGATGATCTTGATCTGCATCTGCAGCCACTGCTGCCAGCAGTCGTTGCAGATCGCCGCCTGGACCTGCTCGCGCAGCCGGCTGCGAAACGGGATCCGGCCGGTGATCGGCGGTCCGGTCGCGGAGTCGTGTGGCTGGTCGGGTGCTTCGATCCTGCCGGCGCGGATTGCCTCACCGCGAGTGCAGGACATGGCTTCGGTCATGGTCGATCTCCCTCAGGACGGCGCGCTGGGTCAGTCACCGTGCGTGATGCGGACACCGGCGCTGGCACCGATGCGGGTGGCGCCCGCGGCAATCATCTCGGCGGCCTCGGCGCGGGTGCCGATGCCGCCGGAGGCCTTGACCCCCATCTCCCGCCCGACCGTGCGCCGCATGAGCGCCACGTGCTCGGTGGTCGCGCCGCCGGGCCCGAAGCCGGTGGAGGTCTTGACGAAGTCAGCGCCGGCGCTACGGGCCAGCCGACAGGCGCGCTCGATCTCGGTGCTCTCGAGCAGCGCGGTCTCGAGGATCACCTTCACCAGAGCTCCCGGCCGCGAGGCCTCGACAACCTGGCGAATGTCCCATTCGACCCAGTCGTCGCGCCCCGACTTGAGGGCACCGACATTGATGACCATATCGATCTCGTTGGCTCCCTGGCTCACGGCTCGACGTGCCTCCTGCGCCTTGATCTCCGGCATGCCGGCGCCGAGCGGGAAGCCGACGACGGTGCAGGTGCGAACCCCGGTGCCGGCCAGCAACTCGGCTACCAGCGGCACGTAGTAGGGGTTGATGCAGACGCTGGCGAAGCCGAGCTCGATCGCCTCGGCACACAGGGTGCGCACCTGGTCCTCGGTAGCCTCCGGTTTGAGCAGCGTGTGATCGATTAGCGGAGCGATGGCGTCCGCGAGCGGCGGGGCACAGGAGGTCAGGCCGACTCGGTCGGCGCCGGCCTGAACGATGCGCTCGACTCCGCCGGGGTCGGCGCAGGACCCCTCGCTGATACACCAGAAGGCCAGGTCACGCAGCTGCGGCTCGGGCAGGCCGTGGGCCAGCTGCACCGCCAGCTGATCGGCAAGCGCCGATTGCTCTGGAGTCAGCGGATGCGGTCCATTGCCCGTCAGCAGCCGAACTCCGAGATCGCGGGCTCGATCATGGGCCTCGGGCGTCACCAGCGCGTCCGCCGGCACGTCCAGGTGCCCATCACGGGCGTCCTCGACCTCGCGGGCCGTGATCACCGAGCGTGAGGCACGGTCGGTACCGGGTAGGTCGACGGGCCACCGGCCGTCGCGCGACAGCCGGCGGATGGCCTCGCAGACCAGCTCGCGCAAATCGTGCGGGTCAGGGGACTCGTGGGTGGTCATCTGGCTAGCGACTCCCGGTCGACCCCAGGCTGGGGGGAAGGATGGCGAACTCACCGCGGGCCTCGATGCTCTTGCCAGCGACCTGGTCCTCGACCACCATCACCACCTCGTAGATGCCCGGCGTGTACCCCCCGAGCGGCATGCCGAGCGAGAACGACTGCCGGGTCATGGGCGCTGGAGCCGGATACTGGGCGGGGATCCTGCGGACCATCTTGCCGTCCCGGCGGATCTCGCCGGACAACTTGACCCGGTTCAGGTTGGCACTCGGGTCGATGCCGAGCCCGTAGGCCTGCAGATACAGCAGAAGGCTCTGGTCGGGGTAGTAGACTCGGCTCACATTCGGTACGACCCGAACGTCGCCGCGTTGGAAGTCGCGAGGCTTCGTATCCGGACCGGTTGCGACCTGCCGGATCTGGCTCGCCAGGATCATCGACGAGAGGCGGAAGGCCGGCGTTGCCAGGTCGGGGACGAGGATCGTTTCCAGCCGACGGCCGACGGTCGTTCCCGTGTTGTCGCGCGCCATCAACACGAGCTCGTACTCGCCTGGCGGCACCAGAAGCTGGTGAGTTTGCAGGATCTGGGTAGCGCCAAGCGGCTCGGCCTCCTCCTGGGTGAGGGTGAAGTTGAGCCGCTTGTTGTCCTGGGCCACGACCTTTCCGTCGCGTTCGAGGGCGACGTAGGTGTCGACCGAGTAGTGGTAGTTGAAGCCGACCGGTGCCGCCATGATGCGGTCCCACTCGAGACCGAGCGTGACGTCGATGGCGGTATCACCCGCGATCGCCTCGAAGTAGTCGACGCTACGGGCGATCGGGAAGGCGTTGAAGTCGACGCGAGCCTCGACATCGGCGCGGCGCAGCGATTCCAAGCGCTCGAGGTGGATCTCCGGGATTCGCAACAGCTCGCGCAGGTTGCTCTGAAACTCGAGGAAGTCCTGCGCCACGAGGGTCGGATCGGTCCAGTTCTCGACCAGGAAGCGCTCGTCGTAGATCGAGCTGGCGTGGCGGCGCAGCGCCACCACGTCCAGCGGGCTCTCGGCGACGCCGAACTGGCCCGGGAAGGCCGAGGCTGCCGCGTCGAGATCGCTCACGAGCTCGAACTCGCCGACCCCCTTGAAATCGACGAAGGACAGGTCGTACACCCCGGGGAGCAGAGGATTGTCGGGCAGGTTGTAGGTCCAGACCTCCGAGGCCCGTTCCGAGCCGTCGCGACCCATGGGGTTGCGCTGCAGGTTGTTGGGCGGCCCCAGCACGATGAATACGCGGCCGCGATCGGTCCTCCAGCCCGCCTTGCCGGCGCTGAAACGCCGATTGGCGGTGACCCAGCGCTCGAAGTGGGACTGCCGGTACTCGTTGCGCCGCGTGCCCGGGGTCGGGTCGCGGATGTCCCAGAAGCGCTCGGTGAAGGCCAGCTTCTGCTCGTTGGTGGGAAGGGCCTCGAAGATCTTCCTCTCCTCGTCGGTGACGATATAGACGACGTACTCCTGGACCCATTGTTTCAGGGCCTTCTCGAGCTCCTCCGGGGTCGGGTTCCAGGCGGCAGCGTCGGTGGCGAGCTTGGCCTCGAACGACTCCGGGCCCTCCTGGGCCCAGGCAGCGGAGGGCACGCCGGCGAGCAGCAGCGTCAGGGTCAGCGTCAGTGCCGATGCGCGGAGGCTAGCTGGGGGCGACGAACGATGTCTCATAGGTCAGGGCTACTCTGCTGTTGCAGCAGGCTGCGGTAGCGCTCCATGGCCCGCTGTTCGAGATCGATGCGGCCCTGGCGGCCGTATGCGGTCGCCAGGTTGAGATGATACCCAGGATTGTCGGGGTCCAGGTCGATCGCTGCAAGGTAGGCCTCGATTGCCTCGCCGGTGGCTTGCAGTTGCATCAGCGCGTTGCCGAGGGCCGCGTACGTGTCGGCGAACAGCGCGTTGTCCTCGAGTGACAGCTGCAGGGCGCGTAGCGCCGCGTCAGGGTACCCGGCGCGAGCCAGCAGCAGGCCGCGCAGATACAGGCCTTCCCAGTGCTCCGGCTGCAGCTGTAGCGCCGCCACCACGGCGTCGGTTGCCGCGGCGGCGTCGCCGGTCGAGATCCATACCTTGGCCGCCTGGATCAGGGTCTCGGGATCGTCGGGCGCGGCCGCCAGCATCGCGTGCAGTATCTGGTTGGCGGCCTCCAGATCAGCCTCGCCGAGCGCTTGCACGAGGGCGTTACGGAGGGTGCGGAGCTCCTTGTCGCGGGCCTCGGTCTCGTTATGCTGCTGCTGCAGCACGCTGAAGCGCTCGCTGTAGCGGCGCGCCGTCTCCCGATCCCCTATGCGCGACCAGGCCTGGGCCAATCGGTAGTTGGCATCGAGCTGATCGCGGTCGAGCTCTAGGGATCGTTCCAGCTCCGGCACGGCGGCCTCGAACTCGCCCTGGTCCGAGAGGATGCGCCCGATGAGGTAGCGCGCGTTGACCTGTTCCATGCCGGCGTCGGCTGCGAGGCGCAGTAGCTCCAGGGCACGGTCGAACTCGTCAGGCCGTTGCGCCAGCACCAGGCCGAGGCCGTAGGCGGCGGGAAGGTTTCCGGGGGCGCGGGCAAGTACCGACTCGAAGCTCTCGATCGCGCCGTCGTGATCCTGGCTGAGATACCGGGCCACTCCGAGCAGGTGCGCGCCGCTCAGGTCGTCCGGTGCGCGCTGCACGTAGGCTGCAAGGTGTCTGGCGGCCCGCGCGTGATTGGCGAGCCGCATGTGCACGGCGCCGGCGCGTCGGTAGGGCGCGGGCGGCCCGGGGGCCAGCTCGATGACCTGCTCGTAGGTCGCCGCCGCCGCCGCGTAATTGCCGGCAGCCTCCTGCAGCTCCCCCAACCCCATGAGCATCTCGGGGTCGTCCGGGGCGATCTCGCGCGCCCTCAGATACGCCCGCGTCGCCGGCACCTGGCGACCTGCCAGGCGGTAGGCGTGGCCGAGCCAGACCAGCGGTGTGGCCTCGCCGGGGTAGGCGGCCGCCAACGCCTCGGCTGCGGCGGCCGCATCGGCCAGCCGGCCCGCCTGGATGGCGGCGCGCACCACGTCGATCTCATCCGCGGTCTGCGGCGATGCGATCGCCGGAGACGATCCAAACAGCACCGCTGCCACCAGCGCGAGCAGGCGCGCGGTGGCTCGTGCCGGGTCGCGGGGTGCGGTGGACATGGGCGGGTACCGAAAGAGATAGGGCCCCTCCCCGACCAGGGAGGGGCCCCGCGTATGCGTCGCCGGCTACCTAGCAGGCTGCTGAAAAACGGCTCGAGCGCGCCATTTTGGGCTGGATCGTCTCGATCAAGGTGAGTTGCCCGGCCGCCGTGTGCGAGTGCGAGGCTCTGGTTGCCGGCCGCGCCGGTATTTCTTGGGCGGTTAGTCCCGATATCGTCACGTCGCCCCCTGGAGGTTGCGCATTCTGACCAGGTTGAAGGCAGCGGCGGTGAAGGTGAACATCCAATCGACGCGTTCGGTGCCTCGGTGCCGCGTCTTGCGCATCAGCCCGACCGTCTTGGCCCATCCGAACATCTGCTCGACGAGCTTGCGTTTCCTTTGACTGACCTGGTAGCCGGGGTGGCGGGTTGTGCGCCGGTCGATGGCGCTGCGCCGATTGGTGTCGTTCTGTGCGACGTGCGGGGTGATGTTCCGATCTCGAAGCTTACGGACGCACTCGCGTGTGTCGTAGCCCTTGTCGGCCGCCAAGGTCACCCTGCGGTTACCGGAAATCTTGTCCGCCATTTGCACCGCCGCCTCTCGTTCCGCTGTCCCGGAAGCGATCGTTACGCATGCCTTGGTTGCTAACCCGTGGCGGTTGTCGATCATCAGGTGCCCCATGTAGCAGAGCTTCGACTCGGCTCCCCTACTTTTCTTGTACAGGCGTGCGTCCGGATCGGTCCTGGAGGCGTGAGTATCGTTTGTGCGCCGTTGTTTGCGAAAATCGACGCTCGGGTTGCTGCCTCCCTCATCGGAGTCGCTCTGATCCTTCGGCTTGAAGCTCTTGTGCGAGGCCCACGCCTCGATCAGCGTGCCGTCCACCGTGAAGTGCTCATCCGATAGCAGGCTGCGGCGCCGTGCCTCCGCCAGCACTTCCTGGAAGAACACCTCGGCGACCTCGCCTCCCAACACTCGATCCCGGTTCTTCGTGAACACCGTCGCATCCCACACCAGATCGTTGATGCTTCGGTTCTTGCCGCGGGCTGCGTGGTTCAAAATCTACTCGAACAAGGGGAGTTTTTCAGCAGCCTGCTAGTAGATGTAGCGGAAGCCGAGCTGTGCCTGCTGCACGTTGCCGATGAAGGTGTTGAGGTCACCGAACCGGCTGTTGAACTGTCTGCGCGTGGTGAACAGGTTCTCCCAGTTGAACAGGTTGAACACCTCGGCCAGCACCTCGAAGCGTCCGACACCGGTGCGGAACTCGTAGGACAGCCGCACGTCGACGTTCTTGAAGTCGGGCTGGCGGAACCCGTTACGCTCCGAGAGCACGCCGTTGATCACGGCGCGGTCGTTGGTCTCACTGTCGCCGTTGGCATCGAACGATAGCAGCGCGGTGTACGGGGTGCCGGTTCGCCAGGTGAAGGTTCCACCCAGCTTCACCCCCTTGTACAGGTCGCCGTAGGCCGACATCACGACACGGTGCTTGATGCTCCGATTGGCGAAGCCCTCATCATCGTCGGGGTTGTAGATGTTGCTGGTTTGGACACCGCCCGCCGAGCGTTCGTTGGAGTCGGTGTCCCTGTCGGAGGCATAGGTGTAGGAGCCGAAGGCGCCCCAGCCGCCCGAGAAGCGCTTCTTGAACTCGAAGATCGCCGCGTGGTAGCGGGACTCGGCGTTGGAGAAGTCGATCCTCCGCTGTTGACCATCTATGAAGCGGCCGTCGTAGATGAAGCGACCGAACTCGTCGCGCCCGCCCGCCTTCAGGTTGTAGTCCCACAGCGTTTGCAGCTTCGTGCCGCGAGAGTGTACGTAGCTGAAGCCGAGCGAGAAGTCGCGCACGACTTCCGTCTCATAGCCAAGGTTGATGCGCAGCGTGCGCGGGCTCTTGAAGCTCGGGTCGAACCAGTAGATCTCCTGGTCGGCCGTGATGCCCTCGGGCAACGACGCGAAGGTATTCGGCCACAGGCCATCGAGCTCGCCGCCGAATCCGGGGATGAAGAAGACGCCTTTGCCCTCGAACCCCACCGAGGTGAACGGGTTGAAGAACAGCAGCGTCGGCGTTCGGGCCGTGAACAGGCCGGCCGAGACCCGGACGACGCTCGTCGGCGTTGGCGCGTAGGCGAGGCCGGCACGCGGCTGCCAGCCGGTCAGGTCGTTCGGAATCTGCGCCGTTTCCGGGAAGTCCGGGTTCGGGTTGGGCGGCGTCGGGTTGAACGTGCCCTCCCAGCGCAAGCCGTAGTTGACCGTCAGCTTGTCACTGACGCGCCAAGAGTCCTGGACATAGAACGCCAGCAGCGACTGGCGGGTGTCGAAGTTGGGCGAGAGGTCCGGCGTGGCGACGCCGAAGCTCTGCAGCATGAAGTCCGGCTTGTTCTCCAGGAAGTCGTCCAGCCCGGTGAAGCGGAACTCACCGGCCGGGAAGGCGGCGAAATACTCGCTGGTGGCGTCGGTCTCGAAGTCGAAGCCGATCTTGATGTCGTGATCGTCGAACAGGTACGAGAAGTTGTCCTGCACCTGGAACTTCTTCTCGTCGACGAAGATCGGCATGAAGAAGCGGCGACCCATCTGTACGAACGGATTGCGCACGTCGGTGTCCGGACCCATCAGGTCGTTGGACAGCCGGTCCAGATCGTCGTAGCCGTACTGCACGCGTAGCTCGTTGAAGGCGCGATCGTTGACGATCGTCGTGAGCTGGACGATCGCCGACAGGGTCTTCTCGGTCTGATCACCGAGACTCGAGTTCGAGGCCGTCGTCGTGCCCTGCAGGTTGGTGTCGGTACCGCCGCCGATGGTCTCGTGGTTCGAGTAGTTGCCGCGCAGCGTCAGCTGGTTGTCCTGGCCGAGTCCGAAGTCGAGCTTGACGAACGGCACGACGACGTCGTTGCTGCGCGTGAATTGTGAATTGCTGATATTCCAGCTCGGCCGGTGCACGTCGATGTAGGCCTGCAGCGCGGCGAACTCGGCGTCGCTGAGGTCGAAGTCGACGAAGTAGGGCGTCTTGAACCTCTGCGCGTCGACCGAGGCGAAGAAGAAGTGCTCGTTGCGCTGGATCGGGCCGCCGAAGTTGCCGCCGAACTGCTTGACCGAGAACTCCGACTGCTCGCGGCCGAACGGGTCTTTCGCCGCCAGGCCCTCGTCGCGTGTAAAGAAGTGGGCGCCAGCACGCCACTCGTTGGAGCCCGACTTGGTGACCACATTGATCAGGCCACCCCCGGAGCGGCCGAACTCGGGCATGATGCCCGAGGTGATCACCTGGAACTCTTGCACCGACTCCTGGCTCACCGTGAACGGCGAGTCGGTGCCACCCCGCTGGTAGCCGAAGAAAGCGCTGTTGTCGGAGGCGCCGTCGATGTTGACCGAGGTGTTCACACCGCGCTGCCCCGACAGGGCGATGGTTTCACGCGAGGACTCGATCTGGGCGCCCGGGGTCAGCAGGGCGAAGTCGGTGAAGTTGCGGCCGAGGATCGGCAGCGAGGCGATCGCCTCCTCCTCGATGCTGGTCGAGACCTGGGTCTTGGAGGTCTCGACGATCGGCGCCTGGCCGGTGACGATCAGCACCTCCTGCACGCTGGCCAGGCCGAGCTGGATGTCGACCTCGAGAGCGCCACCCAGGCTGACACGTACCTCGGTGCGCTCGACCGGCTGGAAGCCCGTGAGCTCGGCCCTGATGGTGTACATGCCGGGCGGAAGCAGCGGCACCCGGTAGGTACCGGTAGCCGACGTGACCGTCGTTCTGACACGACCGGTGGTATCGCTGGTGACCGTGACGGATACACCGGGGAGAGCAGATCCGTCCGGATCCGTGATGACGCCCTGGACGTTGCCCGAGGTCGCTTGCGTCTGCGCCCACGCCGCGGGCGTAAGCGACAGGCCGAGCAACAGGACCAGGCCAATAAGGACAAATCGAGTCGGCCTCAAAGGAGCCTCCGTGCCAATTGCCTGAACGGCATGTTGTGCCGTCGCGCGCAGCCCCGGCCTCCCTGTGGCCGGCGGCTAACTCTGCGCCCTCGGGCGAAGAACCTACGTTGTCGAATCGAGCTGCCCCCAGCGCCCGACCTCGCCATGCTAGCCACTTCCGTCCGACAGTCAAGCGAGGCGGCCTTTCGACGTGTTTCTGCTTGTCGGCGCACCAACAGACCGTGGTGACCTCTACAATGGGCCTGCTAGTGTAACGCGTCGTAATTAGCTTGACTTATATGGCATATTATGACTTCCTTGTCTCGACAGTAAACTTGTCGGGACAGGAGGCCACGATGCCCAGGGTAGCACCGGAGATTTCGTTGACCGGGCAGCAGCGGGCGCGGCTCCAGGGAGTAATCGACGCGCCGAGCTCACAGCAGCGGCAGGTGTTCCGAGCCCACATCATCCTGCTTGCCGAGCAGGGGCTGCAGAACCAGCAGATCGCCGAGCGCCTCGAGACCTCCCGACAGACCGTGGGCATGTGGCGCGCTCGCGCAGCCAAGCAGGGCATCGAGGATCTCGGTGACGAGCCGCGCTCTGGTCGTGCGCGCACCTACGACGCCGTGCGGGAAGCCAAGATCATCGCCGCAACCCTGGAGAGGCCTCCGAGCCGAACCCATTGGAGCGCACAGCGGCTCGCCAAACAGGTCGATGCGAGCCCTTCGACGATCCTGCGGATCTGGCGGCGCAACGGCCTGCAGCCCCATCGCACCGAGACCTTCAAGTACTCCGCCGATCCACTCCTGCAGGACAAGGTCACCGACATCGTGGGGCTGTACCTGCACCCGCCCCAGGGGGCGCTGGTGCTGTGCGTGGACGAAAAGAGCCAGATCCAGGCTCTGGACCGGACTCAGCCGATGTTGCCCATGCGCCGCGGCGATCCAGAGCGCTGCACCCACGATTACAGACGCCACGGCACCACGACGCTGTTCGCGGCGTTGAACCTAGCCACCGCCGAGATCCTGGGCACCTGCATGCAGCGGCACCGCCACCAGGAGTTTCTTCGCTTCCTACGCTTGATCGACCGCACCTACCCCGAGGGCGAGATCCACCTGGTGCTGGACAACTACGGCACCCACACCCAGCCCAAGGTCGAGGCCTGGTTCGAGCAACACCCGCGGTTTACGCGTCACTTCACGCCCACTTCCGCTTCCTGGATGAATCAGGTGGAGACCTGGTTCGGCATCCTCACCTCGCAGGCCGTCCGGCGCGGCAGCTTCAGCAGCGTCGATGTCCTGATCAAGGCCATCCACCGCTTCATCCGAGCCTGGAACGACGGCTCCGAGCCCTTCCTTTGGCTCAAGTCCGCCGACCAGATCCTCGCCAAAGCCATAAGACAAGACAACTCCGACGCGTCACACTAGCTGTGTATTCCGAGGACGTTGTTCACATCGGGGCTCACTTCTGAGAACAATGGGGTTACCACACACCCACAGCTCAGAAGGAGCGCCCGATGCAGCTGCATGGTAACGTCCGAACGACCCCGTACATACGCCGCGAGATGGTCCGCCGTGTCCTGGAGCAGGCGGAGCCTGTGAAGGACACGGCCGCGGCGCTGGGTGTATCCCCTCGAACGCTCTACAAGTGGCTGCGTAGGTATCGGCAGGAGGGCGAGTCGGGACTGCTGGATCGAACCAGTCGGCCACACCGGAGCCCCGGTCAGACGAGCGCTCGTACGGTGCGTCGGATCCAGCGGCTGCGACGCCGTCGGTTGACGGCTTGGCAAATCAGCCGGCGCGTTGGGGTCCCGCGCTCCACGGTCTCGGACTGGTTGAAGCGATCGGGCCTGGGCCGGCTGCTGTACCTGGAACCGAAGGCAGTCATCCGGCGTTACGAGCGGGAGCGACCAGGCGAGCTGTTGCACATGGACACCAAGAAGCTCGCCCGCATCGTGCGGCCGGGTCACCGCATCCGCCGCGACCGCTCTAGCAGGCTGCTGAAAAACGGCTCGAGCGCGCCATTTTGGGCTGGATCGTCTCGATCAAGGTGAGTTGCCCGGCCGCCGTGTGCGAGTGCGAGGCTCTGGTTGCCGGCCGCGCCGGTATTTCTTGGGCGGTTAGTCCCGATATCGTCACGTCGCCCCCTGGAGGTTGCGCATTCTGACCAGGTTGAAGGCAGCGGCGGTGAAGGTGAACATCCAATCGACGCGTTCGGTGCCTCGGTGCCGCGTCTTGCGCATCAGCCCGACCGTCTTGGCCCATCCGAACATCTGCTCGACGAGCTTGCGTTTCCTTTGACTGACCTGGTAGCCGGGGTGGCGGGTTGTGCGCCGGTCGATGGCGCTGCGCCGATTGGTGTCGTTCTGTGCGACGTGCGGGGTGATGTTCCGATCTCGAAGCTTACGGACGCACTCGCGTGTGTCGTAGCCCTTGTCGGCCGCCAAGGTCACCCTGCGGTTACCGGAAATCTTGTCCGCCATTTGCACCGCCGCCTCTCGTTCCGCTGTCCCGGAAGCGATCGTTACGCATGCCTTGGTTGCTAACCCGTGGCGGTTGTCGATCATCAGGTGCCCCATGTAGCAGAGCTTCGACTCGGCTCCCCTACTTTTCTTGTACAGGCGTGCGTCCGGATCGGTCCTGGAGGCGTGAGTATCGTTTGTGCGCCGTTGTTTGCGAAAATCGACGCTCGGGTTGCTGCCTCCCTCATCGGAGTCGCTCTGATCCTTCGGCTTGAAGCTCTTGTGTGAGGCCCACGCCTCGATCAGCGTGCCGTCCACCGTGAAGTGCTCATCCGATAGCAGGCTGCGGCGCCGTGCCTCCGCCAGCACTTCCTGGAAGAACACCTCGGCGACCTCGCCTCCCAACACTCGATCCCGGTTCTTCGTGAACACCGTCGCATCCCACACCAGATCGTCCATGTTCAGGCCCACAAACCACCGGAACAGCAGGTTGTAGTCGAGCTGCTCCATCAGCATGCGCTCGGAGCGAATCGTGTACAGCACCTGCAGCAGCAGCGCCCGCAGCAGTTTCTCCGGCGGGATCGACGGACGGCCCGTGTGCGAGTACAGCTTCTCGAACAGCGGCGACATCCGCCCCAGCACGTCGTTGACGATCCTCAGCAGCGGCCGCAGCGGATGCTCTTTCGGTACTCGCTGCTCCGGAGATACGTAACTAAAGGCGGCCACCTGTCCCGCGTCCTCACCACGCATCTGCTCACCTCGTTGATGCTTCGGTTTTTGCCGCGGGCTGCGTGGTTCAGAATCTACTCGAACAAGGGGAGTTTTTCAGCAGCCTGCTAGGACCGTTGAGGGAGCCGGCTGGGAACATGCCCACGTTGCCGTCGAGGACCACAGCCGCATCGCCTACGTCCAGGTGCTACACAACGAGGGCCAGTTCACCTGTACCGAGTTCCTGATACGAGCAGTCCAGTTCTACCGAAAACTTGGCCTCGTCATCGAGTGTGTGATGACCGATAACGGGCCCGGCTATCGTTCCAAACGCTTCAATCGAACCTGTCGGCGACTCAACATCCGCCACCTCTACACCAGGCCCTACACGCCCCGGACCAACGGCAAGGCCGAGCGCTTCATACGCACGCTCAAGGAACAATGGGCCTACGGAGCCTGCTACCAGACCTCCGCTCACCGAACTCGAGCTCTCGGACCCTGGACCAACCACTACAATCGTCACCGACCCCATGCGGGCATCGGCATGCAGACTCCGATGTCCAGGCTCCAGGTGAGTCCGTGAACAACCTACCCAGAACTCACACCTAGCGGCTTCGGTCGCCAATGGCCTGCCGCACTCGCTCGGCCTGCGCCCGCGCGGCCTGGATGATGGTCGCGGGCTCTAGCGTGCGGTACTCGCCGTCGAGATACAGGATCCGACCCTCTACGAGGGTGGCCCGAACGTCGTGACCGCGAGCTGCGTAGGCGAGGTGAGAGTAGGGATCGTAGCGCGGCACCAGGTTGGCGGAATCGCCGTCGAGCACCACGAGATCGGCCCGCTTGCCGACCTCGATCGAGCCGATGCGCTCCGCCATGCCGATGGCCCGGGCGCCCTCGATGGTGGCCATGGCGACGACGCGGGCGGCCGGCAGCGCGGTGGGGTCGCCGTGCTCGTGCTTCGCCAGCAGAGGTGCCAGCAGCATGGCCCCGAACAGATCCAGATCGTTGTTGCTGGCCGCTCCGTCGGTGCCGATGCCGACGGCGACTCCGGCGGCGTGTAGCGCCTCGACCCGCATCGGGCCCGAGGCGAGCTTCATGTTGCTCTCCGGGTTGTGCACCACACCCACCTGTCGGCGCGCCAGCGTGGCGATGTCGTCGTCGTCGAGCCAGATCGCGTGTGCCGCGATCACGTCGGGTCCGAGGAAACCCAGGGCCTCCAGGTGCTCGGTCGGTGATACGCCGTACCGCTCCTGGATCTGATCGACCTCGTCGCGGGTTTCGGCCAGGTGAATCAACACCGGCACGCCGTGCCGCCGGGTCAGCTCGACCGTCGCCTGGAGCACCTCCGGAGCGACGGTGTACGGGGCGTGCGGGGCCGCGGTCACGGTGACCCGCGGATGGTCCGCGTAACGGTCGATCCACTCGTCGATCGACTCCAGGGCCTGCTGCGGCGTGGCGTGGTCGGGCACGGCGAAGTCGATCACCGTCTGGCCGAGGATGGCCCGCAGACCGGACCGGTCGGCTACCTCTGCCACGACATCCTCGTAGTAGTACATGTCGAGGAAGGTGGTGGTACCCGTACGGATCATCTCGAGCGCCGCCAGCTCGGTGCCGGTGCGCACGAACTCCGGCGTCACCGCCGCCGCTTCCGCCGGGAAGATATAGCTCTGCAGCCAGTCCATCAGCGCCAGGTCGTCGGCGACTCCGCGTAGCAGGGTCATGGCCGCGTGCCCGTGGCCGTTCACCAGCCCGGGAATGACGAGATCGTGCGCCCCGGCCTCGATGATCTCGGCCGCGCTCCAGGCGGCACGCACCTCGTCGGCCGCCCCGACGGCGACGATCTCCCCGACGCGCACCGCCACGCCTCCGTCGGTGATCACTGAACGATCGACGTCCATGGTGACAACAGTGCCACCGAGAATCAGCAGATCCGCGGGCTCGGTGGATTCGGGCGGTCTTTCGGGGGCGCAGCCGAAAAGCGTGACGGCGACGACGAGCAGGAGTCCGGCGACAGCATCGAGTCGGGACGCCGGTGGGCACATGGTCCTACTCCGGGGCGTCATTTGGCGGGGCGAGGAACTGCGGGTCGAAGGGCTCGGGTAGCAGCTCGGCCGCCTGCCAGATCTCGACCTCGCCGTCGGGGGTAGCGAGCAAGACCGGGATGTCTCCGGCCAGATCCCAGATCACCTGGCGGCACGCGCCGCACGGCGGGGTCGGTCGCCCGTGCAGGCCAGGGCCGAGCACGGCGACCGCCTCGACACGTCGACGGCCGTTGGCAACCGCGGCGAACAGCGCGACGCGCTCGGCGCACATCGTCAGTCCGTAGGAGGAGATCTCGACGTTGCACCCGAGGACGATCGCTCCGTCGGCCCGTGCCGCGGCGCCAACCTGGTAGCCCGAGTATACGGCTCGGGCTCGGTTCCGCGCCGTGGTCGCCGCCGCGACGAGCTCCCGCAGATCCGGGGTCAGCTCCTCGACCCGTCGAGGGGCGTGCTCGTTGTTCGGCGTCACGAGGCGCCCTCGGCGATCCATCCCTCGGCCTCGCCGATGCCGCGTACGAGCCCCCGCAGCAGACCGATCAGGTCGTCGCGCGCCCCCTCGGCGGTCTCGATGACCTCCTGGTGGTTGAGCACCTGGTCGAGCACGCCTGCGGCCATGTTGGTGATCAGCGAGATGGCGACGGTACGCAGTCCGGCGTGGCGCGCCGCGGTGACTTCCGGGACGGTCGACATGCCGACCGCGTCGGCTCCGAGCGTGCGCAGCATGCGAATCTCGGCCGGTGTCTCGAACGAGGGCCCCAGCAGGGCCGCGTAGACGCCCTCGTGGAGCCGCAGCTGCCGTTCCAGGGCTGCCATGCGGGCCACCTCGAGGTAGGGCTCGTGGTAGGCGTGCGACATGTCGAAGAAGCGCTCGCCCAGGCTCTCGAGGTTGGGGCCGGTGCAGGGGTTGACCCCCTGCAGGTTGAGGTGGTCGGTGATCAGCATCAGGTCACCGGGCTCGAAACCGGCGTCGACCGCGCCCGCGGCGTTGGTGACCACCAGCGTCTCGCAGCCCAGTATCGCCAGGACGCGCGTCGGGAACGCCACCTCCCACGGGGCATAGCCCTCGTACAGGTGCGCGCGCCCCTGCATCACTGCCACATCGACCCCGCTGCAGGTGCCGATCACCAGTCGGCCCGCGTGCCCCTCGACGGTGGAGAGCGGCCAGCCGGGGAGGGCCTCGTAGGCCGTGACTACCGCTTCGTCGAGCGTCTCGGCCATCGCACCGAGGCCGGAGCCCAGGATCAGCCCGATCTTCGGGCGCCGGCTGGTCCCCGCGGCGATTTGATCGCGGGCGAGGGCGAGCCGAGCAGCGAGGTCGGCGGGAGCGGCGCTGGACATGGATTCTCCTTGGCGTCCCGACTCTTACAGAGCGGAGAGGATACCGGCGAGAGTAGCCACCGTATACGAGGCCATCGTCCCGGCCAGCATGGCCCACATGCCGATGCGGGCCAGGTCGGACTTGCGCGTCGGTGCCAGGCCGCCGATGCCGCCGATCTGGATGGCGACCGAGGCGAAGTTGGCGAAGCCGCATAGCGCGTAGGAGGCGATCATCTCGGAGTGGGGCGACAGCAGGCCGGCGTCGCGCATCTCGACCATGCGGGTGAAGCCGATGATCTCGGTGAGTACGAGCTTGGTGCCGAACAGCTCGCCGACGAGCCCAGCCTCGGACCACGGCACTCCCATGAGGAACGCCACCGGCGCCAGGATCGTGCCGAGCAAGGTCTCGAGCCGCAGTGGCAGGGGCACCGGGCCGCGGACTGCGAACACCCCCCAGGCCAAGGCGAGCGCCAGCAAGAGGGCCAGACCGGTGTTGCGGGCTCGGTCGCGGTCCGGAGTCCAGAGCCACGCCCAGGTACCGAACAGGAGTGCGGCGATGCCGGTCAGGGTGAGCAGGGACCGGGTCGACCCGAAGGCGTTGCCGATGCCCGCCAGGATGGCATTGATCAGCGTCACCAGCGCGATGAAGGCCACCAGCATGCCGGCGATGTTGAGTGCCAGCGTGACGCCCTTGCCGGCCCCGCGCGCCGCTGCATCGACGATGTTGACCTCCTCGGGCTCGATGTCGAGCGAGATGTCTCCTGCCGTCTTGGATTCCTCGGTCTCGGGAAACAGCAGCTTGGCCATTACCAGCGACGCAGGGGCCGCCATGACGCTGGCGGCGATCAAGTACTCGGCCTGCACGCCGATCCCGACGTAGGCCGCGAGCACAGCCCCAGAGACCGTCGCGAAGCCGCCCGTCATGAGCGCCATGAGCTCCGAGGTGGTCATGCTCGGCACGTAGGGCGCCACCACGATGGGTGCCTCTGTTTGGCCCATGAAGACGTTGGCAGCGGCCGCCAAGGACTCGGATCCGGAGACACCCATGGTGCGCCGCATGCCGCGGGCCATGAGCATGACGATGCGCTGCATGATCCCCAGGTAGTAGAGCACCGAAAAGAAGGAGGCGATGAAAATCACCACCGGGAGCACCTGGAAGGCCAGGTTGAAGCCCGACTGCTGTGCGCTCGCCAGGTCGCCAAAGACGAACTGGGACCCGGCGTCCGCCAGCCCGAGCAGGCTAGTCACCGCGCGGGCGATGGCCGAGAAGGCCGCCCGCCCCGGAGGGGTCTTCAGCACGATCAGCGCGAAGATCAGCTGCAGCGTCAGCCCCCAGACCACGATGCGGGGGCGCACCGCGCCACGGTTGCGCGACAGGGCGAAAGCCACTCCATACAGAACAAGCAGGCCCAGGATGCCGATCATCGTCGCGTCTCCAGAATCAGGGGCGTGGTTGGCGGGGGCTGCTCGGCGACCTGCAAGGCTCCGATGAGCAGCTCGGCTGCTCGCTCGGCGTCGGCTTTGCCACCGTAGTGCATGGTCACCCAGGGCTGCGCCGCTGCGACAGGGTCCCCCGGGGCGAGGTGGAACACCAGCCCGGCCCCCGGATCAATCGTGTCGCCTCGACGATCCCGACCTGCACACAGGGCGATAGCCGCCGCGCCGACGGCACGCGCCGAGATCTCCTGCACCACGCCGCCGCGCTGGCTGGTCAGCTCGCGGTGCTCCGACGCGGTTGGCAGCAGGGAGCGGTTGCCGACGATCTCCGGATCACCCCCCTGCGCCTCGACGAGGAGGGCGAAGCGCTCCCGCGCCGAGCCGTCGTCGAGCGCGGCTTCGAGCCGTGCCGTGGCTGCCTCCGCATCGGCGGCGGCTCCGGACAGGCAGAGCATCTCCGCACCGAGCGCGAGGACGACCTCCCGCAGATCGGGGGGGCCGGCGCCATCTAGAGCTTCGAGCGACTCGATGACCTCGAGCGCGGTGCCGACCGCTCGTCCGAGCGGCCGGTCCATTCGCGTGAGCAGCGCCGAGCAGCGCAGCCCGGCACCCGTGGCCACACTCATGAGCCGCTTGGCAAGCCGATCTGCGGTTGCCAGGTCGGGCGAGAAGCCGCCCGAGCCCACCTTGATATCCAGCACCAGCGAGCCACAGCCCTCAGCGATCTTCTTGCTGAGGATCGAGGCCGTGATCAGGCCGCTGTCATCGACTGTGCCGGTCGCGTCGCGCAGCGCGTAGAGCCTCCGGTCGGCAGGCACGAAGTCCTCGGTCTGCGCCCCCATCGCCACCCCGATGGTCTCGAGCTGACGGCGAAACGCGGCGGCCGACAGCCCGGTACGCATGCCCGGTATGGTCTCGAGCTTGTCCAACGTGCCGCCGGTATGGCCGAGTCCACGGCCCGAGACCATGGGCACCAGGCAGCCGCAGCACGCGACCAGCGGTGCCAGCACCAGGCTGACCTTGTCGCCTACACCTCCGGTGCTGTGCTTGTCGACCCGTGGGCCCGCGAGGTCCGACAGTTCGAAGGACGAGCCCGAGTGCACCATCGCTTCGGTCAGGGCGACCGTCTCGTCGTCGTCTAGCCCGCGCCAGCGGATCGCCATGAGGAGCGCCGCCATCTGATAGTCGGGCACATCGCCCGCTACGTACTGGGAGATCAGCTCTCCGATCTGTGCCGGGGACAGCTGCTGACCGCTCTTCTTGGCTTCGATCAGATCCAGAATGCGCACGGCAAGACGGCTCCAAGTCCGTGGATTGCAGGCAAGGGGCGCGAGTCTATCAACCCCGGCCGCGGGGCGGAAATGCCGACCGTATCCCTGTTTGTGACATCGCCGAGGGCTGTGCTAGCCTGAGACCATCCCCGCAGGAAATCCCCTGCTACAACTGACGGCGCCGGCCTGTCCAGGCGGCCGCGGGTAAAGACTCGTGAAAAAGCCAAGTCTCGTAGCGGTTTTGTTCGTCCTGCTGTGCAGCGGGCTCGTCGTTGCCTCGCAGGAGGGCGATCTGCGTGTTCGAATCGCCTCTCCCGACAATGATACCTACGTCTCGGGGCAGGTCGTGATTCGCGCCGAGGTCGATCAGGTAGGCAGCACCGCGGTTGCGCGCGTCACCTTCAAGGTCGACGGTGCCATCGTCGGGGTCCGCGAAGCGGCGCCCTGGGAGGTCGAGTGGGACGCTGGCGATTCCTTCGCCATTCACATCATCGACGTGGAGGCGGTCGACGCTACCGGGCGCGAGGCGTCGGCGACGATCCTGACGCGGGACCTGGAGACGGCGGTGTTCCGGGCCGAGGTCTCGGCGGTTCTGCTCTATGTCGCGGCCGTCGATGGTAGGGGGCGCTATGTTGCCGATCTCGAGGTCGACGATTTCGAGGTCTTCGAGGAGGGTAAGCGGCAGCAGATCACCAGCTTCTCCTCCGAGCCGCGCCCCATGGTCGTCGGCCTACTGCTCGACACGTCCGGAAGCATGGAGGGTGCCAAGCTCGAGCGGGCGCGCCAAGGGGCGCTCGCCTTCCTCGATCAAGTGGGTTCGGAGGACGAGGTCTTCATCATGACCTTCGATTCCTTCCCGATGCTGCGCCAGGACCTGACCGGCAACCTCGGTCTGCTGCGCGAGGCCATCGGCGATCTCCGGGTCGGGGGGGCCACGGCGTTGAATCTGGCGGTCGTCGAGGGGGCTGACCTTCTGGCCGAGCGCGCCGAGCGGCGAGCGCTGATCGTGTTGTCCGACGGCTACGACACAACGCAGACGATCAGCGTCGATCAGGCAGTCGACTATGCACAGCGCCAGGACGTTCGTGTCTATACCATCGGTGTCTACGATTCCCTGAGCAGCGGCGGCGACCTACGAGGCCGACGCAGCTTCGATAGCTTCAACCCCGGAGAAGACAGCCTGCGCTCGTTCGCTGACGGCACAGGCGGCCGCTCGATCATCCTCGATTCCCTCGGAGAGTTACTAGCCGCTTATGAAGACATCGCCAACGAACTCAAGAGCCAGTACGCGCTCGCCTATCGGCCGTCCAAGCGGGCCAAGCAGGGGGAGTGGCGGGAGATCGAGGTTCGCGCCGATGGCGCCAAGGAGGTCCGCACGAAGCCAGGTTATTACGGCGGCGAGCGATTCTGAGGCGCCCTCGTACCGTTCGCTGACTGCGGCTCTGCTGGTCGCGCTGCTGCTCGTGAGCGCCGTGGCCGAGGGCTCCGTGTTGCGGGGTCTCACGGTCCAGCAGCTGCGCAGGGGAGCCGAGGCGATCGTCGTCGGCCGGGTGGTTGCCGTCGAGCACGTACGCACCGACACCAGCATCGAGACGCTGGTTCAGATCCGTGTGGAGCGTGCCTGGAGGGGTGACAAGCGGCGTCGGTTGACGGTGCGCGTGCCGGGAGGCGAAGCGGGCGCTCGCCAGCTGGTCGTGCCGGGAGCTCCGAGCTTCCGTGAGGGAGAGAGCGTCCTGCTGTTCCTCTATGAGGACGGCGACGCGTTCCGGCCCGTGGGCATGTTCCAGGGCGTCTGGCGGCTCGGCAACGACGATCCACGGATGGCCCGGGCTAGCGATTCCGGGGGTGCATCCCTGCTTCTGCCGGACAGCGGCGCGCTGGCCGTCGACCGGGCCGAGCGTTCGGTGACCCAGCTGGTCGGGCGCCAGGGGGCAGAGCAATGAGGCGGCCCGACCTGCGCCTCGGACTGGGGTTGGTAGGTGCCTTCGCTGCGCTGCTGGCAGCGTCGCCGGCACCGGGCTATGTGCCCAACACCATCGACTTTGTCGGTTCGCCGGTGATCGCCCACTGGAGCGCCTCCGAGTTCCCAATCCCGATCCGCGTCACCCCCGGGTTGACGAGCGACGTCAACGACGGCTCCGAGCGGTCGGCGCTGGACTCGGCGATGGCCACGTGGGGCGCCGCGTCCGATTCGACCGCGGCGATCTATGTCGAGCGCGAGCAGGACGTCGAGGCGAACGTGCTCGACGGCATCAACGCGATCCAGTTCTCCAACTCGGTTGATCTGGACCAAGCGGGCTTCGTGAGCCTGACGCTACTGCTGACCGAGGCCGACGGGCGCATCGTCGAGGCGGACATGCTGGTCAACGACCGTCGCTTCGGTTTCACGACCCAGGCCGGCAGCCAGATCGGCCTCGATCTGGAAACGGTCATGCTCAAGGAGCTCGGTAAGTTGCTGGGATTGGCCAACTCGCCGCTGGGCGCACGCAACTTCGACGGCACGATCGACGAGGTCTCGGCGGTCATGTTCTCGGTCAGCCGCGGCATCACTGAGAGCGCGCGTACCCTGCGCGACGACGATGTCGCCGGGATCGGTGCCATGTACCCGGCGTCCGGCAGCCGGCGGGGAGCGATTTCCGGCTTCGTCACGCGCGACGGCTTGCCGGTGTTCGGAGCCCATGTTCTTGCCCACGATCCGATCCAGGACGTCCTTGTCAGCGCCGTGACGCTGCCCGACGGCTCGTACGAGATCGCGGGGCTGCCCGAGGGCCGTTACCTGATGGAGGCTGTGCCGCTGACCGGTACGGGCGCCGGTCCCGCCACCCTCGGCGGGATCTTCACGAGCGATGCGGTCAACACGACGTTCCGCGAGGCATTCTTCACGCAGACGGTTCGCTTGAGCGCTGGTCAGCGCGTCGGCGGCGTCTCGGTGGAGGTGCAATGATGCGGGCGCTCACGTCGATCGCGTTGGGTGTGCTGCTGGTGATCCTGGCGGTGCCTCGCCAGGTACATGCCCAGGAGAGCGAGCAGCAGGCTCAGGAGATGTCTCAGACCGAAGAGTCGCGCTACTTCGCCGACGACGAGTCCTGGAAGGACCGACGCTTTCACGTCGGCGGCTTCGGTGGGCAGTTGCTCGGGGGTACGGCGCTCGGGCTGACCGAGAACCTGTTCTTCCGCTCGACTTTCAACACCGACCAGGGGACGCTCTGGGGCGCACGTTTTGGCGGGGTCTTTGCCTCGCGCTTCGATCTGGAGGCCGAGTTCGGCAGGTCGCAGCCCGACCTTGTCGCCACCCTGACCGACCTGTCGGGACAGAGCAAGACCGACGTCTTGTTCGCCGATCTGCGAATGACCTACCTGATGGCGGTGGTCAACTACTCGATGATCGAGCGTACGCGCCGCTTGGTACCCTACTTGAGCCTGGGTCTCGGCACGGTGCGAGTGGACTCGGACGCCGAGCAGATCGTCGCAGCACGCGAGCTCGGAATCATCTTCGGTGTCGGGCTGCGCCTCCGCATCGTTGACGCGCTGGCGCTGCGCGCCGACGTGCGCGGGCTGCGATCCGGCTTCGGCACCAAGCAGCAGGAGGATGAGCTGCCAGGGGTGTTCGTCGGCGACTACAACGCCTCCAATCTCCTGTGGAGCTTCGGACTCGACATACGCTTTTGAGCCACGCGAGGCTCGGCCTCAATCGCCGATCGGTTCGGTGGCCAGTTGCTCCGACAGCCGATCGAAGAAGGTCTGCTCGATGAGCCCGGTCGAGCGCAGCAGCCGATAGCCGGCGTCGTAGCCCTCGATGCGCGAGGTGACCCGCACGCTGACTCCCTGCGGTCCGGGGCGGGCCGACACGGCCAGCAGGTAGCGGCCGTGGGAGAAGAAGTTCTGGTTGCCCACGTAGGCCACCTCGTCGAGATGGTTGATCGCGTCCCCGGTATCGCTGAGCCTGAGGTGTTCCGTCTCGCTCAAGCAAGCGGTTCGCTCGGCAACCGTGTTGGCGATCGTCAGGCCGAGCCCCGCCAGCGTCGCCTCGAGGGCATCGCACACCGGCTCCAGGTCGGTGGCGTAAATGCGCGAGGGATCGAGCGGCTGGACCACGGGCTCACGCAAGGTAACGCTGCAGGCGGGCACCAGAGCGGCCAGGAGCAGCGCGAGAATCGTCTGCGTGCGGAGCACGGGCCGCCGCCTGACTCTTCGGACCTTCACCGCAGCTAGGAGGCCGTGGTGAAAGTGTGATGGGTCTGGTTACGCCGCCAAGGGCGCAAATGCAAGGCGGTGCGACGGCGGCGATGTTTGCGCATCGTCAAGGAGCGCCAACGCCGCAGATGCGCCCTTGGCGGCGTAACCCTCCGGGCAAGTAGGGGTTACGGGCGATGGCCGTGTCGCACCTCCTCAACGATGTTCCTGCATCGCCTCGTCGTTGCTCCTTGCCCTCGCCCGTAAGACCTACTTGCCAGACCCACCACACTTTCACCACGGTCTCCTAGCGGGCTTCGACCGCCGCAGTGCCGAGCGCGGTGCCGATGGCGGCGAAGACGCGGCCCTCGATCAGACCCTTGGACCGCAGGACCTGGTAGCCGAACTCCTCGTTGATGTAGCCCTCGATCCGCGTGGTCACGCGTACGCGCGTGCCACCGTCACGGACGTCGCGGGTCGTGACGGTCAGTGTGTAGCGCCCTCCGATGAAGCCGCCGGCCCCGGCCCATGCCACCTGCTTGAGGTGGTTTGTGGGCTCATCGCCGACGTCGGAGAAGACCTTGGACTGGGTGTCCGTCAGGCAGGCACGCTCCTCGTGTTGGCTGCCCTTGATCTCGAGGCCCAGGTCGGCAACCACCCGCTCGACGGCGCTGCACGTGTCGGCGATCTCGGCGTCGTAGAAGCGGTTCGTGTTCAGCGGCTCGAGGACTGGTTCCTTGAAGGTGAGCGTGCAACCCGTGGCCACGATCGTCAGGCCGACCACGAGCGAGGATGGGGAAATGCGCATTCGAGTCTCTTCTCGATCCCAGGGGCAGTCGTGCGGTCTGAGCAGGGAACGTCAGGACTCCTCGTCGGCCTGACCGCGCATGGCCTCTTTGAAGTTCTGGATGCCTCGGCCCAGGCCGCGACCCACCTCGGGCAGCTTCTTGGCACCGAAGACCAGCATCACGATGGCAAACAGCAGCAGCAATTCGGGCATGCCTAGCGAGCCCAACATGGCGTACCTCCTAGCAGAGGGATCGAATCCAGTTTAGGCGTCCCCGGCTCGCAGGGTCAACGATCGAGGCGCACCTACAGTGTAATGCGACGGTCTGTTCGACGCCGCGCCTTGCATCTGGTGCCATCTCGTCACCACAAACAACATCGTAGTCATGGATTGGAGTACTTAGATTCTCTCGCGCGAGTCGCCGACACGGCGCGTGATGTGCCGGGCGTCGAGATACTCGAGCAAGGGGATCGCGTACTTGCGGCTAACCCGTGCCCAGTCCTTGAAATCGGCGACCGAGAACTGCTCGCCACGCGCGAAATGGTTCTGCATGGCGTCGACGAGCTTGGCGATGGCCTCGGCGTGGAAGACCATGTCGTTGCGCACGCGGATGAGCTCGCCTTTGCGAAGCAGGTAGTGCAGGAGCTCACGCGCGGTCACGGGGTCGTCGGGTGGTGCCCCGAGTGCGTTGTCGATGCTGGGCGGTGCCAGGCCTGCCTGCTCGAAACGCGCGATGATCGTCGCGCTCAGCTCCGCTGCCTCGTCGGGTACGCGGGCGATATGGGTCGAGAGGGCATAGCCATCGGCATCACGCCGGAGGGTCTCCGCGACCACCAATCGGACGAGGGCCGCCTCGAGAACCGTCGCGGCCACGGGCTCGCTGCCGGCTGCCGAGCGAAGCTTCTCCATGGGGACGGCCGGTCGCAGCCGGAAGCGTTCGTGGTAGGCAGCCGCCGCATCGACGATGGCGCGCTGGACTTCGTCGAAGGCCGCCGTCGTGATGGCGACCAGGGGCGACTCGGACAGGAGCGTCAGACCGCCGGACTCGGAGGCCCGGTGGAGTGCTGCGCGCGTGGCGTTGGCGGATCGACCGAGGCGCAAGGCCAGCTCGAGCTCGCTGACGCCCTGCGCTCCGGCGTGGGCGACCAGCTGCGCGATCTTCGCGGCCGCGTCCGCCCGGTGGAAAGCCCGAATGGCGTCCAGGTCGACCGTGGCCCGACGATGCTTCGGGGGTGCGATATCCACGACGACGCCGCCGGCGATCGTCTCCACAGGTGAGTAGCGGCGCACGATAAAGCGGTCGCCGGGGCGTGCCGCACAGGGCCGCTCGAGACGGAACTGCGCGTACCCCTGCTGGCCACCGGCCAACTCGTCGTCAGCCAGCAGCGCCACCCGCCCGAGGATCTCCGCCGCCCCGTGATGGAACCGTACGCGCTGCAGTTGCTCGATGTCGTGACCGGGCAGGACCTCCAGGCGCACGTCGAGCAGGTGGGACAGGTAGCTGCCGCCAGGCCCGATCACGGTATCGCCTCGGGTGATCTCGTCGACGGCGATCGACTGGAGGTTGAGGGCCGTGCGTTGGCCAGCCAGAGCCGTAGCCGTCACTTCGGCGTGGACCTGCACGCCGCGGACGGTCACGCGGCGACCGCCCGGGAAGATCTCGACCTCGTCGCCGACGCGCACGGCCCCGGACATGAGCGTGCCGGTGACCACGGTTCCGAAGCCCTTGACGCTGAAGGCCCGATCGACCGGCAGGCGCAGCGGACTGTCCTCGGGGCGCTCCGGCGTGCCGGCGAGGCACTGCGCCAGAGCCTCGCGCAGCTCGTCGAGTCCGTGCCTGGTCTCGGCACTCGTGCGGACGATCGATGCCTCGGCCAAGGGCGTGTTCTCGAGCATCTCGTGGATCTCGAGCTCGGCCAGCTCTTGAAGCTCCGCGTCGGCGAGGTCGCACTTGCTGAGCGCGACCACCCCGTGCTTCACACCGAGCAGGTTGCAGATGGCGAAGTGCTCTCGGGTCTGCGGCATGATCGACTCGTCGGCGGCGATTACCAGAAGCACCGCGTCGATGCCGCCGATGCCAGCGAGCATGTTCTTGACGAAGCGCTCGTGTCCAGGCACGTCGATGAAGGCCACGCGTGTGTCACGAAGACGGGTGTCGGCAAAGCCGAGGTCGATCGTGATGCCGCGCTCCTGCTCCTCCTGGAGCCTGTCCGGGTCCGTGCCGCTCAGGGCCTTGACCAGGGCGCTCTTGCCATGGTCGATGTGACCGGCGGTGCCGACGATCCGATAGCCTGGCAGCGAGTCGGTCACGAGCTTCCCTCGAGGTTGCGCGTAGCCCCGAACAGCGGGCACGTCGAGAGTGTAGAACACGCCGGGCTCGTTGCCTGCGAGGGCAACTACGGCCTGCTAATCTCTCATCGACGGGGACCAGCGCCGAGGTACAGGGGGCGTCATGGAGATCCAGCGCGTAGGAGTCGTGGGTGCCGGGATCATGGGATCCGGCATCGTGCAGGTCTGTGTCGCCGCCGGCCTCGAAGTCACGGTGAGCGAGCTTGATCAGGATGTCCTGGCGACCGGCCTCGGCCGCGTCGAGAAGGGCATTGCCAAGTGGCTCCAGAAGGGCAAGGTTGCGGGGTCGGCCGCCGACGCGATGCGCGCCTCGATCCACGGCACCACCAACCTCGACACGCTGTTCTCCTGCGATCTCGTGATCGAGGCGATCGTCGAGGACCGGGCGATCAAGGAGTCGGTCTTCAGGGCCCTCGATTCGGGCTGCACAGACGACGCCATCCTGGCATCGAACACTTCCTCGATCTCGATCACTGGGCTGGCAGCGGCGACCGGTCGTCCCGAGCGTGTGATCGGCATGCACTTCTTCAACCCGGTGCCTCTCATGCCGCTGGTCGAGATCGTACGGGGCGAGAGCACCTCGGACGACGTGCACGACCGAATCACGGCGCTCGCCGTGCAGCTCGGCAAGACGCCGGTGACGGTCAACGACTTCCCGGGCTTTGTCTCCAATCGCATTCTGATGCCGATGATCAACGAGGCGGTCTTCTGCCTCCAGGATGGGGTGGCGACGGCCGAGGCCATCGACGCCGTCATGAAGCTGGGCATGAGCCACCCGATGGGCCCGTTGGCTCTGGCCGACCTGGTCGGACTGGACGTGTGCCTCGCGATCATGGAAGTCCTGCACCGGGGGTATGGCGATTCGAAGTATCGGCCGTGCCCGCTCCTGCGGCGCAAGGTCGAGGCGGGCCACACGGGTCGCAAGGCGGGCCGGGGGTTCTACGAGTACTGATGCCGGGTGAGAGCACCACAGGCTGCTCGATCGTGCGAACCCCGGTGCGGAGTCCGCGCAGAGCGCTCGCAGTAGCCGCGCTCTGGCTTCTCGCCATTGTCTCGGGCGGCCGGCTCGCGACGGCGCAGCCCCAGCAGGATCCGCAGATCGGCGCGCTGGAGGCGCGCATAGCAAGCCTGGAAGCCGAGCTCGATCGTCTGGGCACGGCGCGCGCCGACGTGGTCCGGGAGTTCGAGGCTGTCGATATCCAGCTCACGCTGCGGCGCCGGCAGTTGGCGGTGCTGGAGCGGCGGTCCGAGCTGCTCGAGGCCGAGCAGACGCGGCAGAGCGAGACCGCGGTGCGCCTGACGAGCGAGCTTGCCGTGACGCGTGAGGATATGCGCCTACGGGCGATCGCCCTCTACCGCATCGGTCCGCTGTCGTATGCGCGCCTGTTGTTGTCGGCGAAGACACCCGACCACGTGCTGGTCGGCTACCAGTTGGTTACGTACCTGGCGGCGCGCGATCGAGACCTGGTAGCCCGGGTCGACAACAACCTCGCCGCGCTGGGGAATACTCTGGTGGTCCTGGAGACCACTCGCGCCCAGCTCGAAGCCGTCAGCGCGGAAACGCGGGCGGCGGCAGAAGCGCTGGACGGCGAGCAGGAGCAGCGGCGCCAGGTACTGCGCCGACTCGACCGTGAGGCCGAGGCGCACCGATCCTCGATCGCCGCCGCGAGTCGGTCGGCACGCGAGCTCGAAAACACGTTGGGTGAGCTGGTCGAGGAGTCGGGGGCGACAACGACGCCCACAGCGGCGACCTTCGCCGGCTCACGGGGCTCCCTGCCGTGGCCGGTCGACGGCGCTGTCGTCGGGACATTCGGCCAACGGCGTCATCCGGTGTACGACACGATCACGGTTTCCCGTGGCCTCGAGATCGAGGCGGCAGCAGGCGATCCGGTCCAGGCTGTCTTTGCCGGCAGAGTCGCTTTCGCCGACTGGTACAGCGGCTACGGCCTTCTCGTGATCCTCGACCACGGCGATGGCTACTTCACGCTTTACGGTCACCTCGAGTCGACCGATGTCCGTGTCACCGACCTGGTATCAGTCGGCGAGGTAGTCGGCAGGGCGGGGGACACGGGCTCGTTGACTGGTCCCAACCTCTACTTCGAGGTGCGGGAGGGCACCGACGCGCTCAATCCGGTGCGCTGGTTACGGCCGCGCTAGCGCACGTCTGGACCGGAATCAGCTGGCCTCGTCGAGGAGCTCTTTGAGGTTCTTCGACCGCAGGGGATGGCGCAGCTTCCGCAGCGCCTTGCCCTCGATCTGCCGAATCCGTTCGCGTGTGACGTTGAAGTACATGCCGACCTCTTCGAGTGTGTACTCGCGCTCCTCGCCGATGCCGAAACGCATCCGCAATACTTTCTCCTCGCGCGGCGTCAGCGTCGCCAGTACCTTTCGTGTCTGGTCCGAGAGATTCTTGGACAGCACGATGTCGAGCGGTGAGACCACCTGCTCGTTCTCGATGAAATCGGACAGCGAGGAGTCCTCGCCATCACCGATGGGAGTTTCGAGCGACAGGGTCTTCTTGGCGGCGCGCAGCACGTCCTTGACCTTGTCGACCGGCATGTCCATCTCGTCGCCGATCTCTTTCGGCGTCGGCTTGCGGCCAAGTTGCTTGAACAGGCGGCGCGAGGTCTGCGAGACCTTGCGGATGGTCTCGATCATGTGCACCGGCACGCGGATCGTCTTGCCCTTGTCGGCAATCGCGCGGGTGATCGCTTGCCGGATCCACCAGGTCGCGTATGTCGAGAACTTATAGCCCTTCTTGTAGTCGAACTTCTCGACCGCCTTCATCAGGCCGATGTTGCCCTCCTGGATCAGGTCGGAGAACGGCAGCCCGTAGTTCACGTACTTCTTGGCGATCGAGACCACCAGTCGCAGGTTGGCCTGCGTCAACTCGCTCTTGGCCCACTCCACCTGCTGCTCCGACTCCTCGATGGCGCGCAGGTATCGGCGCAGCTCCTCGACGCTGACCAGGTGGTCGCTCTCGAGATCGCGAATCAGCTCCTCGTTGCCGTCGCGACGGGCGATCGCGAACTCGGCCGCCAGTCGTCGCATGCGCACGATGCTGTCGTCCAGGAAGGCAATGCTCGGATTGATCGTATCCATCTTCTGAACGATCTTCGACTGGGTCTGGATCAAGTCGAGACGGACGCGTAGCTCGGTCTCGTCACGGAGCTTGCGCTTGAGCTTGGCGCGCACCCGCCGTATCTCTGCGCGATGCTTGTCGACCGCATTGACGACCTTCCGGATGGCACGAATCGCCTGCCTGGGCTCGGCCTCCTCGAAAGCCGAAGCGACGCGATCGATCGGGACGCTCTCGTCATAGACACCGGGGGCGAGCTCGAGCAGGTAGGCGCTCGACAGGGGGCAATTGAGCACGGCTTTCACGGTGCCCTCGAGTCCTTCCTCGATCCCACGGGCAAGGCGGATCTCGCCCTCGCGATCCAGCAGCGCCTTCTCACCCATCTCACGGAAGTAGATCTTGATGGGATCATCCAGATCGCCTGCTCCGGGCTCGTATTCCTCCTCCTCCTCCTCCTCCTCCTCCTCGTCCTCTTCGAAGTCCTCGTCGAACTCCTCAGGGCTCTTCTCGAAGACGTCGATGCTCATCCCCTGGAACATCGACGCTAGGTGCCGTCGGTTCAGCTCGGGATCAGCACCCTCGGGCAGGACCGCGTCGACCTCGGGATAGGTCAGGTAACCGCGCTTCTTGCCCTTCTCGATGAGCGTTTGGATTTCTTCAAGCTTCTCGTTTGCCATGCTTCAGTCGGTTACCTAGAATCCGGGGCGAAGGGATTGAAGAGCCCTGGCGGCGTCAGCTGGGCAAACAACCCCCAAGGTACAATTGTCAAGCTAATGGAGCAGCGGGCCGCACGCAAGCCGAAAACCGGATCGCCGGAAGCCGCCGAAGCGGGCGGCGGAAGCGATCTTCTCGGGACTCTGCAGCAACGGCTCCGCGCGGAGGGGCCGATCCCCTTCTCCGCCTTCATGCAGCTGGCGCTTTACCACCCAGAACACGGCTACTATACGTCGAGGGCGATGCCCGGGGGCGCGGCCGGCGACTACATGACCGCCCCCCAAGTGCACCCTGCGCTCGGCAGGGCCGTTGCCCGTCTCGCCGCCGAGCTCGACGAGGCGTTAGCGTTCCCCGATCCGTTCGTCCTCATCGAGGGCGGTAGCGGCGACGGCAGCTTGCTCGGCGCGGTCCTGCAGACGATCGCCCAGGAGGCGCAGCCTTGTTGGGATCGTCTCCGAGTGTTCAGCGTCGAGGCCGGTCCCGCCGCCCGTGCGCAGCAACGGAATCGACTTCCGCTTCCGGGGCGGGGACTGGAGCTGGTGGCTCGAATCGAGGACGTTGCTGTCGAGTCCGGCGCCGGGCTCCTGTACTCCAACGAGCTGTTCGACGCCTTTACGGTGGAGCGTGTCCGTCGGGCTCGCGGGCGGCTGCAACGCGCCTTCGTCGAGGCCGCGGACGGGAGCCTGCGCGCGCGCTTCATGCCCCTCGACGACGAGGTGATCCGGGCCCATCTCGAGAGCAACGGGATCGTGCTGGCTGAAGGGCAGATCGCCGAGCTTTGCATCGAGGCCGCTCGCTGGTTGAGACGCGGCCTGGCTTGTCTGACTCGCGGTGCTGCGCTGACCATCGACTATGGTCACGAGACCGCCACCTTGTACGGGCCGAGCCGCCCCCACGGCACGTTGGTTGCCCATCGGCGATTCGCGCTGAGCGACGATCTGCTGGCCCATCCCGGCGAGCAGGACCTCACGGCCCACATCGATTTCGGGAACCTCCGCCGCGTCGGCCGGCAGCTTGGTTGGCAAGATCGGGAGCTGTGCAGCCTACGCGTCCTCCTTCTCGGCTTCGGGGTCGCAAGCGACCCGGTGAGCGACGAGCGCGCGCGCCTGGCGTTGAGGCATCTGTTGGTGGGCGAGATCGGCGATGTGCACCGGGCTCTGCTACAAGTCCGGGGGTTGCCCCCGGGCCTGCCGTGCTTCGGCCTCGAACGACTCGAGACGGGCAACTCCGGGGCCTGAGCGCTCATGCTAGGCTTCGGCGCCATGCGAACACTTGGGAAGTATCGCGCCGCGACGCTTGTGGCCTTGATCGGTATCGTTCTGGTCGGCAGCTCCGGGAACGCCGCCTCGCAGAGCCCCGCGCCGATCGATGTAGGTCGCATCGCGATGGGCGCCTCGGGGGCCGTGGTGAGCGTCGACGGTCACGCGACGAGTGTCGGGTTGGAGATCCTGCTCGCCGGCGGCAACGCCATCGATGCTGCGATCGGCGTCGGGCTCGCGCTCGCGGTCACGCATCCACAGGCCGGCAACCTCGGCGGCGGCGGCTTCATGGTCCTGTACCTGGCCGACGAGGAACGTTATGCGTCGCTCGACTTCCGCGAGCGAGCCCCATTGGCGGCCAACCCGACGATGTATCTCGGCGAGGAGGGTCGGCCGGTGCGCGGGCTCAACTACGTTGGCTGGAAGGCCGTCGGGGTGCCGGGAACCGTGGCCGGATTCGCTGCTGCGCACGCGCGCTGGGGGAGGATCGAGTGGCGCAAGCTGGTGGAGCCGGCGATCCGTCTGGCACGGGACGGCTTTCTCGTCTCGCCGTATCTGGCGGCCTCGTTCGCCCGCGTCGCGGCGATGTTCCGCCGCTACGAGGGCGCGGCCGAGGCCTTCCTGGGGCCCGACGATGCGCCCCCCGTTGCCGGCGACCGCTTCCGGCAGCCAGACCTGGCCTGGTCGCTCGAGCAGATCGCCGCTGACGGCGCCGATGCGTTCTACCGTGGTCCGATCGCTGATCGCCTGGTTGCGGCCATGCAAGAGAATCAGGGCCTGATCACCGCGGCCGACCTGGAGGCATACGCGGCCGTCGAGCGGCGCCCGTTGCACAGTGGTTACCGGGGCTACGAGGTGGTCTCGATGGGGCCCCCTTCCTCGGGGGGGACCGCACTCATTCAGATGTTGAATATGCTGGAGCCGCACGACCTGCGGCAGATGGACCCGAGCTCGCCACGGCTGGTCCACCTGCTGGCCGAGACGATGCGCCAGGCGTATCTCGACCGGGCCCGGTACCTGGGCGACGCCGACCACGTCGACGTGCCCCTCCAGCGTCTCCTGTCCAAGGAGTACGCACGCGAGATGGCCGCCGCCGTCCCTACCGATCGAGCCCGGCGCAGTGCAGAGCTCGGGGAGGCCGTGCTGACGGCTGGCGAGTCGTCCGAGACGACGCACTACTCGGTGGTCGATGTCGACGGTAACGCGGTGTCCACGACCTACACGATCGAGGCCGGATTCGGGGCCAAAGTGGTGGCTCCGGGAACCGGATTCCTCCTGAACAACGAGATGGGCGACTTCAACGAGTGGCCCGGCATGACCGACGAGCGCGGCTACATCGGCACCGAGGCCAACCTCATCGCCCCCGGCAAGCGGCCGCTGTCGTCGATGACCCCGACCATTCTTGCTCGTGGCGGCAAGCCGGTGGCGCTCATCGGTTCGCCGGGTGGCAAGACGATCATCAATACAGTGCTGCGCGTCGTGACGGGCCTCGTCGACTTCGAGCTCAGCCTCCCGGCGGCGGTCGACATGCCGCGGGTCCATCACCAGTGGATGCCCGACACGTTGCGCCTGGAGAGCGGTTTCTCGGCGGAGACCGTCGTCGCGTTGACGGCCCTGGGCCATGCGCTCGGGCGCTCGCGGTCGCAGGGCGATGCCCACTGCATCTACATCTACCCCGACGGCGCGCGATTGGCCGTGGCCGACGGCAGGCGTTCGGGTTCGGCGGCTGCCTACTGAGGCGTAGCCGTTCCGTAGCTTTCGGCGATCGTCGGGATCAGGTAGTCGACGAAGGCCCGCTCCAGATCCAAAGACGGGGCCATGCCCCAGTCGCGTCGCGCCGCGCGGTCGTCGACAGCGCCTGGCCACGAATCGACGATTGCCTGCCGCTTGAGGTCGGGCTCGTAGCTAATGGCCGCGTTCGGGAAGGCGACCCGAACCAGGCTGCCGATCTGCTCGGCGGTCGGGTTGAATGCCGACAGGTTGTAGACGAGGCCGGTGAGCCGCTCGCGCGGGGCCTCGGTGAGCGCGAAGACGGCGTCGATGGCGTCCGGCATGGCCATGAAGGGGATCTGCGTGTCCGGCCGGACGAAGCAGGCGTACGGCTTGCCCTGGGCCGCCGCATGGATCATCTCGGGAGCGTAGTCGCTGGTGCCGCCCGAGGGCACCGTGACCGCGCTAATCAGGCCGGGGAAGCGTAGGGCGCGGAAGTCGATGCGTCCGGCTCGAGCCTCGACGTCGAGCTGCTTGTAGTGGCGTGCGTAGTAGCGCCCAAGGTGCTCGCAGTAGAGCTTGTTGCAGCCATACATCGTGATCGGGGTGGTGTGCTCGCCCTCGTGCAACGGCTCTGTGACGCTCGGTGGGACGCCGTACGCGGCGATCGAGCTGGGATAGAAGAACATCACCGGCTCGCCGTGGCTCCGGGCCTGCGCCAGCGCCAGCTCGAGCAGGTTGAGGGTGCCGCCGACGTTGACCTCGTGGGCCGTCACCGGGGTGAACTCACTGCGAGTCGACAGGACTGCGGCGAGATGGAAGATGCGCTCGACGCGAAACTCGGCCTGGATCGACTCGAGCAGCCGCTGGTCCAGTACGGAGCCCTGGTAGGCCTTGGTGACGAGCCTGCTGATCTGCGGGTCCAGGTCCCGCAGGTCCACGGTGATCAGCCCGTGAGTGTCGCTCCGAGACAGCCGTTCGATGAGGGCACGGCCGATCTCGCCAGCGGCACCGGTGATCAGTACGACCGACTTGCGCATCGGGATCCTCCAGCGTTGAGCGCCGCCGAACATGACGGGACACGCGCGGCAAGTCAAGCCGATGGCGCGAGACCCCTGAAGCAACAGACGGGCCGGCCGGCGCAGCCCTCGACCGACGGCGGGAGGCAGCCCCCGGCCCCGGCCGACCCGTCGGTTATCGCAGATCCGGGCAACGCGGTAAGCAAGGCCGCCGCCCACCCCTGTGCGGCCCGCTCACCGCGTTGCCTCGTCTCAACGCGTCCGCTGCGCTAGGAGCAGCCAGACGTAGATCCGCAATTCGCACATTTGTGACAGTTGCCGTTGAGAACCATGAGCGATCCGCAGTCCGGGCAGGCCGGCGCGTCGATCTGGCCCGTGAACATCGTCGCATCGGCGGTCTCCGGGGCCGGCGTCCTGGCCCCCGTCTCGGCGCTTCTGGTCGTCTCCTCGTCCCTTGCCAGGCCGATCGAGGCGCGCTCCTGTGGCGTCTGGAAGCGGTGGGCCATCCATCGGAAGATGTAGTCGGTGATCGACTTGGCGTAGGGGATCTCGGCGTTGCCCGTGTAGCCCGAGGGCTCGAACCTGGCGTTCGTGCACTTCTGGACCAGGAACTTCAGCGGCACGCCGTATTGCAGCGCGAACGACGTCATGCTGGCGAACGAGTCCATCAGGCCGGAGATCGTGGAGCCCTCTTTGGCCATCGTGATGAAGACCTCGCCCGGCGAGCCGTCCTCGTACATGCCGACCGTGATGTAGCCCTTGTGGCCGGCGATCGTGAACTTGTGGGTCACGGAGTTGCGCTCGTCCGGTAGACGCCTGCGGGTCGGTGCACCCGGCTCGACCGTCGTCGTCGTGTCCGCCGCCGACGTTGCCAGCGGCTGCGAGCGCTTGCTGCCGTCGCGGTAGATCGCCACGGCCTTGATGCCCAGCTCCCACGCCTGGCGGTACGCGTCGGCGATATCCTCGACGGTCGACTCGGCTGGCATATTGATCGTCTTGGAGATGGCACCGGAAATGAATGGCTGCGTGGCGGCCAACATGCGCAGGTGGCCCATATGGTGGATCGTGCGCTGACCGTTCTGGGCACGGAAGGCGCAATCGAATACCGGCAAGTGCTCTTCCTTGAGGTGGGGCGCCCCCTCGATCGTGCCCTCGGTGTCGATGTGCTCGACGACCGCGTCGACCTGGTCGCTGTTGTAGCCGAGCTTGCACAGTGCCGGACGCACTGACTCGTTGACGATGCGCAGCATGCCGCCACCGACCAGTCGCTTGTGCTTGATCAGCGCCAGATCGGGCTCAACGCCGGTGGTGTCACAGTCCATCATGAAAGAGATCGTTCCGGTCGGTGCCAGCACCGTGGCCTGGGCGTTGCGGTAGCCGAATTCCTCGCCGAGCTCGAGCGCCTGGTCCCAGACGTGGCGCGCGGCGCGCGCCAGACTGCTCGGCAGCAGGTCGTCATCGAGCTCGTAGGCGGCGTCCCGATGCATCCGCATCACGTCGAGCATCGCCTTGCGGTTCTTCCCGTAGCCGGCGAACGGCCCGGTCGCCTCGGCGATACGAGCCGATTGGGCACAGGCCTCGCCCGTCATGATTGCGGTCAGCGCGCCGGCGTAGGTCCGGCCCTCGTCAGAGTCGTACGGCAGGCTCGAGTGCATCAGCAGCGCGCCGAGGTTGGCGTAGCCCAGACCGAGAGGCCGATAGTCGTGCGAGTTCTGCGTTACGTTCGGAGTCGGGTAGTCGGCATAGCCCACGACGATCTCCATCGCCGTGAAGATCACGTCGATCGCACGCCGGTAGCTCTGCGCGTCGAAGGTTCCGTCCTCCTGCAGGAACCGCAGCAGGTTCAGCGACGCGAGATTGCAGGCCGTCTCGTCGAGGAACATGTACTCCGAGCACGGATTCGACCCGTAGATCCGATCGGTGGCCTTGCACGTATGCCAGCGGTTGATCGTGTCATCGAACTGCATGCCCGGGTCACCGCAGTGCCACGTCTGCTCGGCGATCTTCCAGAGAATGTCCTGCGCCCGGTAGGTGTCGACCGCCGCACCGTCAACCCGACCACGGGTCTGGAAGTCGCCGTCGGCCTCGACCGCCTGCATGAACGCGTCAGACACCCGCACGCTGTGGTTGGCGTTCTGGAAGAAGACCGACGAGTAGGCCTCCCCGTCGAGCGACGGGTCGTAGCCGGCGTCGATCAGAGCCCAGGCCTTGCGCTCCTCGGTGCCCTTGCACCGGATGAACTCGACGATGTCGGGGTGATCGACGTCGAGAATGATCATCTTGGCGGCACGACGAGTCTTGCCGCCGCTCTTGATCACGCCGGCGAAGGCATCGAAGCCGCGCATGAACGAGACCGGGCCGGAGGCGGCGCCGCCGCCCGAGAGTAGCTCCCGCGACCCGCGCAGGCGCGACAGGTTGACGCCAGCACCCGACCCCCACTTGAAGATCAGGCCCTCGGTCTTGGCCAGGTCGAGGATCGACTCCATGGTGTCGTCGACGTGATTGATATAGCAGGCCGAGGCCTGCTGACGTTCGCCCTGGACGCCAAGGTTGAACCAGACGGGCGAGTTAAACGCCACCATCTGGTGCAGGAGCATGTGCGTGAGCTCCTCCGAAAAGATCTCGGCGCTATCGCTGTCGGCGAAGTACTCGCCGTCGATACCCCACTGGGTCACCGTCCCCACGACTCGTCCGATCAGCTGTTTGAGACTCGACTCCCGCTCCGATGTGCCGATCTGCCCATGGAAGTACTTGGACGCGACGATGTTCGAGGCGCGCTCGCTCCAGGACAGCGGGAACTCGACATCGCGCTGCTCGAAGACGATCTCGCCGTCGTGGCTTTCGATGAGCGCATCGCGCCGCTCCCACTCGGCGGCGTCGTACGGGTGGACGCCTTCCGTGGTGAAGTAACGCGAAAACACCAGTCCCGCCGCGTCCCCGCCGGGTTCCGCGGTGGTCGTGTCCGCCTTGGAGCCGGCGGACGGAGTGGTCTCGGTGGTCGTGGCAGAACCGGGAGGCAGGTTCTTGTGAGGGGACATAGGGTCTGGCTCCACAGGTGTGGCGTAGAAAGAGCAGTCTCGTAAGGTCCTGCGGGCTGCAGGAGGCGTCGCTCGCAGGGCCCCCAACTTCTACCCAATACCGACGGGGGCTGTCAAGACACCCACCACAAGATGTGGGGGGGGCTGTGGAAGCTGACTACCAAGTGTTGTGAAAATCGTGTGGAAAACCCTGCGAACGACAGGCCCATCCCTGACCCTGTTCACCGGGCTTCACGTTCACCGGTGGGGCTGGAGCGCCAGACGGGGCGAGGTTGCCGACCCCGAGCCAAACTGTGGAAAACAGCTGCGGGGCGACCGGCCGCTCGTGCCGTCGCCGCGAGGGTACCTTGAGGGCCCCGGGCGCGGTTTGACCCGATCCGGCCGTATGATAAGTTGAGCGCCTTCGGGCGCGCCACGTGAAGACCCGTAGCAACCGGACATCAGGAGGAATACGAGGATGACCTACATCATCGCCGAGCCTTGTGTCAACGTGCGCGACCGCGCTTGCGTCGAGGTCTGTCCGGTTGATTGTATCTACGAGGTCGACGAGAACACCGGTACGACGCCGCACGGTATTCAGGCCCCGGAAGACAAGTTCCAGATGCTCTACATCCACCCCGAGGAATGCATCGACTGCGGTGCCTGCGAGCCGGTCTGCCCGGTGGACGCGATCTTCATGGATGAAGAGACGCCGGACAAGTGGACGGAGTACGTCGAGCTCAACTACGTCCTGTCTGACATCCCGTTCGACGGCTAGCCGCCGTACCCGCTCGGGCTCTCTCGTGACGCGGCCGATTGCGGTATCCTAGAGATCTGCGCGGCCGGAACCAGGGGCCTTCCGCCGGGCCATTTGTCAGCGCCCGGGTGGGCAGTCGAGGATCAGGGGAGGCGGGAGAGGTGCGCATGAAGCGCGTGGTCGTACTGTCCTTTCTAACACTCGCAACCTGCCTGCTCGCGCCGAGTCAAGCTGCTGCCCAGGGGTTCGGTATCAAGGTTGGTCTGCAACAGGCACAGCTGCGCGGCAACCCGGACGCTCCCGGTATCGAGTACGGCCGGCGCACCGCCTGGTCGGGCGGCATCTTCGTGAATGCCGACCTGATGGCGGTCAAGGTGCGGCCCGAGCTGCACTACTCCCGGCGCGGGGCCACGATCAAGAACGTGGGGGAGTCGACGATCAGCTCCACCTTCCAGCTAGACTACGTGGAGATCCCGGTCCTGATCCTGCTGGGGCGCAGCCCCAACCTCTTCTTCGGGCCATACGGCGCGCTTCGCACGGGGGCCAAACTGGTTACGCCGGGCGAGGATGCGAGCACCGCGATCGATGTGTCCGATTCGGTCGAGTCGCTCGACTACGGCCTGATCTTCGGCGTGGGAATGTCGTTCGGTGGTGTCGGGCTCGAGGCGCGCTACACGCTCGGGTTGAAGCGGACTTTCAGGCCCATCGGCGGAGAAACCAAGGCTCCCGATCTGAAGCACCAGGCTCTCGGGTTGTTCGCGAACATCTCGTTCTAGCACGCCACGAAGACAGCAGCGCAACACCGCGAAGGGCAACGCGGATCGGGCGCTGAGGATCAGCGCTAACCGGAGTCTTCGTCCTCCGGGACGTGGACGCGCAGTCGGTTCACGACCCCTTCCACCTCATCGACCCCGCGCGCGATCAGCTCGGCCAGCTTGCGCTGGTCGTCGGATCCGACGGTCCCGGAGAGAGTGACCTCACCCTCGTCGGACTCGATGCGGATGCCGCCGAACAGATCGAAATCCTTCTGCAGCGCCAGGGCTGCACGCACGGCCGTTGTCAGGCGCAGATCACGAGAGGCGCGGCCAGCCTCACCAATCGCCTTGCCGGCTTCGCGGCGCAACAGCTGGTAGTCAAGCGGGCCTTCGATGATGTGGATCACCGCCACGCCCGTCACGAGTCCGAAGACGAACATGAAGATACTGCGTTTCATGGCCCCCCCCTGAGGCAACGATTCTCTGTTTGTACCACGCCCCGTGTCCTATCGGGTTGTTCACCGCCGGTAACCGTCGACGCGGCGTGTTGCTAGACTCGGGCAAGGCGACGACTTCTGGGCCCGGTCGACCGGCGACCGCGCTCACTTCGGGGGCGTATCTCGATGCTCACACGGCTCGGTGACCTGCGGCGCGGTTCCGGCCTCGCGACCACCGCACTCGGCGCCTGGCTCGCCGGCTGGTTGGTGGCCGCCGGGGGACTGAGCGTTGCGCAGACCCCTGGGCTCGAGTCGCTGCGCGACCGCGGCCAGGCTGCCTTCGAGGAGAAGCAGTACGGCGACGCGCAGCAAGCCTTCGCGGCGGTGGCGGCGCACGCCGCGGCCACGGCCCAGGATCTGTTCAATCTGGCGCTGGCCCGCTACGAGCTCAACGACGACTCGGGCGCGGCCGCGGCGCTCGACGATGCGCAGGTTCGCGATACCGATCTTGCCGCCATCCACTACCTGCGGGGGCTGATTCATCGGCGGGCCTCGGAGCCGGCTGCGGCGCGCCGCGCCCTGGAGCGTGCCGAGCAGCTTGCCCCCAACGACCCCGCCGTACTCTACAGCCTCGGGGTCACACTGGAGTCGCTCGAGGAGCCCGAGGCTGGCCGTGAGCGATTTCAACGGGTCATCGACATGGGGTTCGAGGTCGGCTTCCAACACTACGTATCGAGCCTGTATCGGAGCGGCTTCCAGCTCATGCGCGCCGGCGAGCGCGACGCGGCGGGACCCTATCTGGAGCGCTATCAGGAGTACCATCGGCGCCTGTCCCAGGCACAGCGCGCGCCGGCCGCCTCAGAGGCCGGACCGCTGAAACAGGTTGTGGTCCCGGTCGCGAATCTGGCTGCGGCGGATCCCGAGAGCGCCTCCCGGGTGGCGTTCATGCCCCCCGAGTCGTTGGCTACCCGTGGTCGCTGGGCGATCGTGGGCGACCTGGGAGCCGGGCCGACCGTTCTCGTACCGCGGGCCGATGGAGTGCTTCTGCATGGGGGCGACTCCTACGCGCTCGAGGCCGCCGCGGGACCGGCGGCGCTCGGCGACTTCGATCGGGACGGCTACGACGACCTGCTGGTGGCGGCCGACGACGGACTTCACCTCTATCGCAACGAGGCCGCAGCCGCGCCCAGCTTGGCGGAGGTAACGGCGGGCGGTCTACCGGACGTCGGGGGCGTCACCTCGGTCCAATGGGTCGACGCGGATCACGACGGCGACCTCGACATCCTGCTGACCAGCGGGGTCGCCGGTGCTTCCGTGCGTCTCATCGACAACCATGGCGGCAACACCTTTGCCGATGCCACCGCGGCGGCCCGGCTCGACGGGAGCTTCCCTGCCGCTTCGGCGGTCTGGGCCGACTTCGACGACGACAGCGACGTCGACCTGTACGTCGTGCATCCGGGCGCCGACAACACCTTGTATACAAACGCTCGGGGGGGACGCTTCGAGGAGATCGGGGCCGCCGTGGGCGCGGCCGGTGGGCGCGGTGACCGCGTGGCGCTCGCCGAGGACCTCGACAACGACGGGGCCGTCGATCTCGTCCTCGGCGGTGACTCCGGGGTGCGGCTCTTGCGAAATACCGGCGGCGGTACCTTCGAGGCCGCGCGTATGACCCCGGCTCTCGGAGCAGTGACGGCGCTTGCGGCCACCGATCTCAACAACGACGGCTTCCTCGATCTGGTGGCGGACACCGGCGCCGGCGTCCTCTTCTTGATCAATGAGGGGGACCTCAGCTTCGGGCTCGATGATCGCGGTCTGCCTGGTCGCTTCGTCGCGGCGCGCGACGAGAACGGCGACGGGGCGGCGGATTTGCTGCTGGAGAACGCCGACTCTCTGGCGTGGTATCGGCAGGCTGGCCCAGTGGCGCCGTGGCTCGCGCTGCGACTCGCTGGCATCAAGAACAACATCCGCGGCATCGGCGCACGGCTGGAGATCAAAGCTCAGGGCTCGTACCAGCGCCGCACCATGCGCCATGGGTCGATCCGGGTCGGCCTCGGGCATGCCACGACCGTCGAGGTTGTGCGCATCACCTGGCCCAACGGCATCGTGCAGAACGAGATCGATGTCGCACCGGACCAGGCGATCGGACCCGTGGTGGAGATCGAGCGACTCGAAGGCTCGTGCCCACTTCTGTACACCTGGGACGGCACGGGCTGGCGCTTCATCAACGAGGTGCTCGGGGTGGCCCCGCTCGGGATGCCGCTGGCTGTCGGGGTGATCCACCCGGCCGATTCCGACGAGTACGTGCTGGTGCCCGGCGAGGCGCTGCAGCCGCTCGACGGGGCGTTCGAGCTGCGCTTCACCGAGGAGCTCCGCGAGGCCGGATACCTTGACGCGATCCGACTGCTGGCAGTCGATCACCCGCCCAACACCCAGGTCGTTCCCGACGAGCGCTTCGTGTCGCCGCCCCACCCGGAGTTCCGTATCTTCCTGGTGGACGAGCCTTTGGTGCCCGTTGCCAGGAACGAGCGTGGCGACGATGTCACGGAGCTGATTCGCTCGGTTGACGGGCGGTGGACGTCGCCCGCGGCGCTGGGCCCGTATGAAGGACTGGCCGCGCCCCACGCTGTGGAGCTCGAGTTGCCAGCCGTCGGCGGCGACGAGGTCCTGCGTTTGTTTCTCACGGGCTGGGTCTACTGGGCCACAGGCAGTGCCAACCTTGTCGTCGCCGAGGACCCGCGCTTCGGCTTCGAGCCCGTGCGGCTAGAGGTTCCCGACGGTGCGGGTGGGTGGCGCGTGGCCATCGACGACATCGGGCTGCCCAACGCCAAGAACTCGACACTTGCCGTGGAGCTGACAGGGATCGTCGATCCGAACGACCCACGAGTGCGTGTCAGCACGAACATGCGCTTGTACTGGGACTCCGTTTTCTACACCCTCGGCGGCCCGCACCCGCGTGGTCTCGTACCGGCGGGCGATTGGGCCGGCGAGTGGGGTGTCCCCAAGGTCGGATCGATGCGGCTCGTGGGTGGCGAGTCGGGCCAGGTGCCGCGCGTGCACATTCTCGCGCCGGCGGCAGCCGAGATCCGCTTTCGCGGCTTCTCGCGGCTCAACCGGGGTCGCGACGGCTTCGAGACCTTCAGCTACGGCATCGTGTCGAGCACGGCGCCATGGAACCAGCATCCCGGCACGTACACCCGCTATGGCCCGGTGGGCGAGCTTCTCCAGGCGGCTGATGATCGCTACGCCATCGTCGGGACGGGCGACGAGGTCGCGGTGCGCTTCGCCGACACGCTCCCGCCGCCCCCGGAGGGGTGGCGACGCGACTGGCTCGTGTACCTCAACGGCTGGGTCAAGGACGGCGATCCGAACACACTGCACGGCGATCGGGTGGAACCGTTGCCCTATCACGCCATGAGTAGCTACCCGTATCGACTCGACGAGACCTACCCCACCGACCGAGCGCACCGGGAGTACGAGCTGCGCTACAACACGCGGCCGGCCCGCGCCAACCAGCCGCTGCTAGGGCCTAGGAGGCCGTGGCCTGCTAGAGGTTCCGTTCCCAGCGCTCGAAGGTAAACGGATGGGCGTGGTCCTGGTCGGCAGCGCGCGACTCTGACCAATCCAACCGCCAGCCCGTCTTCTCGAACTCGGGCAGCCAGGTATCGCCCTCGAGCACGGCGTGGACCCGAGTCAACCAGAGGCGCACGGCGCGGGGCAGGGCGGCGGCATACACCGAGGCTCCGCCGATGACGAACACCTCGCTCCCATCGTTGCAGGCGGCCAGGGCGTTGTCGAGGCTGCCGTACACCTCGATCCCCTCGCCCGAGTAGGTCCGGTCGCGGCTCAGCACCAAGCTGCGACGGCCCGGCAGTGGCCTGCCGATCGACTCATAGGTGCGTCGCCCCATGACGATCGGGTGTCCCATCGTCGTGGTCTTGAAGAAGCGAAGATCGGCTGGCAGATGCCAGGGCAGCCGACCGTCGTGACCGATGACCCGGTTCGACGCCATCGCGACGATCAGCGAGATCCGTGGCCCCTGGCTCATACGGAAACGTGGGCGCGAATGTGCGGGTGAGGGTCGTAGTTGGACAGCTCGAAGTCGTCGAAGTCGAAGTTGTCCAGTTCCGTGATGTGCTCGTTCAGCCGCATGGTCGGTCGTGGCCGCGGCTCGCGTGCCAGCTGCTCGCGCGCCTGCTCGAGATGATTGCTGTACAGGTGCGCGTCGCCGAGCGTGTGAACGAAGTCACCGGGTTGCAGGCTGGTCACATGCGCGATCATCAAGGTCAGCAACGCATACGAGGCGATGTTGAACGGCACTCCTAGGAAGATGTCGGCACTGCGCTGGTACAGCTGACAGGACAAGCGAGAATCGCGCACGTAGAACTGGAACATCGTGGGGCAGGGCGGCAGGGCCATGCGATCGATCTGGGCCGGATTCCAGGCGCTGACCAGTAGGCGACGGGAGTCGGGGTTGGCCCGGATCTCGCCCGTGACCCAGTCGATCTGATCGATCGATGCACCGTCGGGCGACGGCCACGATCGCCACTGGTAGCCGTAGACCGGGCCGAGCTCACCCTCGTCGTCGGCCCACTCGTCCCAGATCGTGACGCCGTGTTCCTGCAGGTAGCGGACGTTGGTGTCGCCGCGAAGGAACCAGAGTAGCTCGTAGATGACAGACCTCAGGTGGATCTTCTTGGTGCTCACCAGCGGGAAGCCGGCGGCGAGGTCGAATCGCATCTGATAGCCGAAGATGCTGCGCGTGCCGGTCCCGGTCCGGTCGTCCTTGGTGGCACCGTCTTCGAGCACAGTGCGCATCAGGTCGAGGTATGGTTGCATCGGTTGCCCCTCTTTCCAGTTGCGCCGCATTCTCGCACGCCGAAGCGGCATCGGGCCCCCTGCTGTTCCCTTGCCGCGTTGAGACCCGCATGTCCGACCCCGTAGTTCGCGCCGAGGCGCTGATCAAGCGATACGGCGAGCTGGAGGCCGTTGCGGGGATCGACTTCGAGGTCGGCGCGGGTGAGTGCTTCGGGTTTCTCGGGGTCAACGGCGCGGGTAAGACGACCACCGTGCGCATGGTGCAGTGCGTCTCTCCGCCCAGCGGGGGCACTCTGGAGGTTCTCGGCTCCGATGTAACCGAGGCCCCTCGGAGGATCAAGGCGCGTCTCGGGGTGGTGCCCCAGGAGGACAATCTCGACCCGGATCTCGACGTGGTCGGCAACCTGCGCGTGTACAGCCGCTACTTCGACCTGCCGCGTCGGCAGGCGCGCGAGCAGATCGCCGAGCTGCTCGAGTTCGTGCAGCTGTCGGAACGCGCCGCGAGCCCCGTGGCGACGCTCTCGGGTGGCATGCGGCGTCGGCTGGTGCTGGCGCAGGCGATGCTCAGCTCGCCCGAGCTGCTGCTGCTCGACGAGCCGACGAGTGGCCTCGACCCGCAAGCGCGCCACTGGGTCTGGGCACGGCTTCGGCGTTTGTGCAGCGCCGGCGTCACGATGTTGTTGACGACCCATTACATGGAAGAAGCAGCTCAGCTGTGCGACCGGGTCGCGGTGATCGACGCCGGCAAGCTGCTCGCCGTGGGTGCCCCGGAGCGACTCGTGCTAGATACCGTCGGTGAGCGCTGCATCGAGCTGCGGCCCAAGCCCGACCAGCAACAGAAGATTCTCGCGGTGCGTGCAGCGATCGACGCACCGAGCGTGCAGATCGGCGACACGATCTACATCCATCCGCGGCAACAGATCGACCTTGCCGCGCTCGCCGCGATCCCGCACGAGAGGCTGGTGGAGCGTCCGGCGACGCTCGAGGATCTGTTCCTACGCTTGACGGGGCGGGAGCTTCCGCGATGAGTGAGGTGCTTCCCGGCCGGCGCGCGCTGAGGGTCTGGCAGCGCAACGCCTCGACCTACGCCAGGGTCTGGGTCGGCAACCTCTTGGGGCATCTGGCCGACCCGGTCTTCTATTTGGCGGTGCTCGGCTACGGGCTGGGCTCGGTGATGCCGCCGATCGACGGGATGAGCTACGCGAGCTTCCTCGCCACCGGGGTTATCGCCGGCGCCGCGATGTCCTCGGCGTGCTTCGAGACCAGCTACGGGTCGTTTCTGCGCATGCGCCATCAGGGGACCTTCGAGAGCATCATCGCAACCCCCGTTTCGGTGGCCGATGTCGCCGGTGGGGAAATCCTGTGGGCAGCGACCAAGGGGCTGATCGCCACCGTCGCCACGTTCGTAGTGGCCGTCGCCCTGTTGCTGGTGAGCCCTGGTTGGTGGATCGTTCCCGCGGTCGGTGTCGTCCTGCTGCAGGGGCTGTTCTTCGGAGGTGCGGCGCTGGCGGTCACGGCACGGGCCCGGTCGCTGGAGGCGCTCAATCACTTCTATGCCCTCTTCATCATGCCGGTGTTGTTTCTGTCCGGGGTCTTCTTCCCGCTCGAGCGCCTGCCTGCCGCCCTGCAGTGGGGCGCGGCGGTGTCGCCCCTGACCCACGCGGTACATCTGATTCGGCCGCTCGCCGCAGGCCAGATCCCCCCCGCCTGGTGGCTCGAGTTGCTCTGGATCTTGGCGGCATCCATCGTCGGTGTCGGCGCCGGCGTCCTCAGCCTGCGCCGCACGATGATCGTGTGATCAGGGTGTTGTTGTGGCGAGCGCCGGCCGTTTGGGTTATGGGATAATCAGCCCATGATCGAGCTTCCCGTGAGTGCCGATTCCAGGGCGGGGTGCGCCACGCCATCGCGCGGGCGCAAGCCCGACTGGCTGCGCGTCCGCGCTCCGGGGGGAGACAACTACACGTTCATCAAGAAGACGTTGCGCGAGCGCGGCCTGTACACGGTCTGCGAGGAGGCCCATTGCCCAAACGTGGGCGAGTGCTGGGGCGGCGGTACCGCGACGTTCATGCTTCTGGGCGACGTGTGCACGCGCGGCTGCCGCTTCTGTGCCGTCACCACCGGGAATCCGCGCGGCTGGATCGACGAGCAGGAGCCCCGCAAGCTCGCCGAGTCGGTCGCAGCCATGGGACTGCGGTACGTTGTTCTGACGATGGTCGATCGCGACGATCTCGCCGACGGTGGCGCCGCACACGTGAGCGAGTGTGTTCGCGAGCTCGAGCAGCGGTCTCCGGAGCTGATTGTCGAGGCCCTGGTGGGCGACTTCGACGGCAAGCGATCCGCGATCGACACGATTTGCGAGTCCGGCCTGGAGGTCTTCGCCCACAACGTCGAGACGGTCGAGCAGCTGCAACGTACGGTGCGTGACGCACGCTGCGGCTATCGCAAGACGCTCGACGTTCTCGCGCACGCCAAGTCGCACAGGCGTCGCCCCTACACCAAGTCGTCGATCATGCTGGGGCTCGGCGAGACCGAGCTACAGTTGCGCCGAACGATGCGCGACCTACGCGCCGCCGGTGTCGATTTCCTGACCCTGGGTCAGTACCTACAACCGACCCCGAAGCACCTGCCGGTACGCGAGTGGGTGGCGCCGGAGCGCTTCGAACAGCTGCGGGTGATGGGACACGAGGAAGGTTTTCTCTACGTTGCCGCCGGGCCGCTGGTTCGCAGCTCGTACAGGGCGGGTGAGTTCTTCATCGAGAGCCTTGTGCGGGCGCAGCCGGATCTCGCCGGAGGGGTGGCGTGAGCGAACTGATGACGGTCCTCACCGAGGATGATCAGGACGTCGAGGCGCGGGCCCCGGAGCTGTCCGACCGTGCGGTCACGACGCTCTACGAGGTACTGGTTCTCACGCAGGTTCTCGACGAGAGCCTCGGCCGTCTGCACAGCCAGGGACAGATTCCCTTCTACATCCCGAGCGCCGGGGCTGCGGCGGTGTCGGCCGGGACGGCGCTCTCGATCGACGATGACGACTGGCTGTACCCGTCGTTTCGCGACGCTGCCGCGTACCTTGTCCGTGGCGGTAGCGTCGAGCAGCTCGTAGCTCAGGCGCTCGGGAGCGGCGCTGACGAGCTGCACGGGCGGCAGCTTCCCGGCCATCTGAGCCTGCCCGACGGCCGCTTCGTGAGTGTCTCGGGAGTGGCGGGTACGCGCGCGACTCAGGCGGCGGGGACCGCGCTGGCCATGAAACTACGCGGCGAGCCGGGGGTCGCGCTGGCGGTCTGCGGCGCTGGCGACATCGATCAGCCGAGTTTGTACGGCGCCATGGACCTCATGCACCGCTTCCGTCTGCCGGCGGTCCTGGTCTGCCGCTCACGAGGTTCCGTTGACGTGGCCGACCGCGCCGCCGGCTTCGACATCTTGGGTCGCCGGGTCGACGGCGGCGATGTTCTGGCGGTTTACAAGGCCGTGCGCTCGGCGCGTGGTCACGCCGCGACCGGCAAGGGGAGCCGTGTGGTCGACACGGTGCTGCCCGATGGAGAGCACGACGCGGCGGCGCGGCTACGTCCTTTTCTCGAACGGCGGGGGATCTGGGATCCCGGGCTGGAAGAGGAGCTCAGGCAGCGTTTGCGCGCCCGTGTCGTGGAGTCCATCGAAGCGGCTGAGAGCAGCGGCCGGCCGTGCCGGCAGCGGATGCTCGACGACGTCTTGGCAGAGCGGCCCTGGATGTTGCAAGAGCAGGCCGAGCGGATCGAATCGGCCGAGGACGATGAGGGCTCGTAGCTGTGCGCGAGTCTGTCGCGCGGCGCTCGGGAGCGGGAAATGAATGAGCTGAGCCTGGCAGAGGGAATTCGGCACGCGCTTGCCACGGAGATGCGTGAAGACGAGCGCGTCGTCGTCCTGGGCGAGGACGTCGCTACCACCGGTGGCATCTTCGGCACCACGAACGGACTGGCCGAGGAATTCGGGGATCAGCGTGTTCTCGACATGCCGATGGCCGAAGGCAGCCTGGTCGGCACGGCAGTCGGCATGGCGATGCGAGGGCTGCGACCGGTGGCGGAGGTGCAGCTCGCAGATTCGCTGTACCCGGCGTTCGACCAGGTGGTCTCCGAAATGGCCAAGCTACGCTATCGATCGGGGGGGCAGTACGCTTGCCCAATGGTCTTGCGCGTGCCCTACGGGGGGGGAGTGAACGGCGGCCCGTACCAGTCGCAAAGCCCCGAAGGCTACTTCTGTCACACTGCGGGGCTGACCGTGGTAGCAGCGTCGGCACCGCGCGATGCCGTGGGTCTGTTGCGTAGCGCCATGCGCAGCCCCGATCCGGTCGTTTTCCTCGAGCCGAAGCGTCTCTACTCGGGTGCCACCGAGCAGGTTCCGGAGGAGGACTTCGAGACTCCGCTCGGGCAAGCCTGCCTGCTCCGCGACGGTACCGACTTGACCTTGCTCACCTACGGCGGCTGCGTCGGGATCGCGAAGCAGGCGGCCGAACGGGCGGCCGAGGCCGGGATTCAGGTCGAGGTTGTGGATCTACGAACGCTGCTGCCGTTTGACATCGAGATGGTGCTGGCCTCGGTCGCCAAGACGGGCCGCGCCGTGATTGTGTCCGAGGCGCCCAAGTTCTGTGGCTTCGCTGCCGAGCTGGTCGCGACGATGGCCGAGCGAGCCATCCTTCACCTGGAGGCGCCGGTTGCGCGGGTCTCCGGATTCGACACGCCCGTGCCGTACGCATTCGATGACGACTACCTGCCCGACGCGACCGAGGTGTTCGTCGCGATCGAGCGGGTTGCCAACTTCTGAGGCCCATGGCTACCGAATTCAAGCTACCCGATATCGGTGAGGGAACTGCGGAGGGCGAGATCATCAAATGGCTCGTCGTCGTGGGCGACTCGGTCGCCGAGGACACGCCGCTGGTCGAGGTCATGACCGACAAGGCGACCGTGGAGATCCCGTCGCCGCGAGCTGGGACGGTTCTCGAGCTGACCGCGCAGGAGGGTGACGTCGTCGAGGTCGGCGCCGTGATCTTGCGCTTCGGCGATACCGTCGTGGTCGAGGAGACAGACGAGTCCGAGTCCGAGCCCGAACCCGACGCCGTCCCGGAGCCCGCGGTGTCAGATTCGCCGATCGAAATCGGGTCCGGGATCGACGCCGGATTGGATGCCGATGTTGCCGAAGTGGAGCAGGCGGCGCGTGCAATGGCGCGCGCAGAGCTCGACACGAAGACTCGCGGCGATGCGGCCTGGGAGGCGCCATCGGCGGCGGTGGGACGCGTGCAAACTACCCCGGCGACGCGCCGGCTGGCCCGCGAGCTCGAGGTTGATCTGCTCGCCGTAGCCGGCAGCGGCCGCGACGGCCGGGTGATGAAAGAAGACGTCCGAGCATTCGCCGCGGGCAGTGGCGCCGGGCTCGAGCCGCTAGCCGATCCGGTTGGCGCTGGGTTGCTCGAGGAGTCCCAGGAAGACCTCGCGCCGTCGGCCGAGCCTGCGATGCCGGAGCCCGTGCCCGAGGCCGAACCCGTGCCCGAGGCCGTGCCAGAGGTTGTCGAGCCGACCACGGAGCTTGCCGAGCCGGCTGCAGAGGTTGCCGAGCCGGCTGCGAAGACTGCCGAGCTTGTCCCGGGGCGGCCGCCGCCACCCCGACCGGCAGCGTCGGCAGTGCCCGACGGTGCCGAGGAGCGGATCCCGTTCCGTGGCTTGCGGCGCCGGATCGCCGAGAGGATGTCGCAGTCCAAGTCGATCGTGCCCCACTTCACCTATGTCGAGGAGTGCGACATGACGGAGGTGGTGGCGCTTCGTAAGCGTGCCAAGGAGATCGGGGCACCGAACGGGATCAAGGTGACCTTCCTGCCGTTCTTCGTGCGGGCCCTGGTCGAGGCAGCCAAGCTGCACCCCACCGTCAACTCGACGCTCGACGATGAGAGTGGCGAGATCGTCATCAAGCGCTACTACAACGTCGGGATCGCTACTGCTACCGAGCACGGGCTGATCGTTCCGGTGATCAAGAACGTCGATCGTCTCACGGTGTTCGAGCTAGCCCGCGAAATCGATCGGGCGGCCACCGATGCCCGGGAGGGTCGCAGCCAGCTCGAGGATCTGCAGAACGGGACGATCACGATCACCAGCACCGGCAACATCGGTGGGTTGCTGGCGACGCCGATCATCAATTACCCAGAGGTGGCGATTCTCGGAATCACGGCGATCCGCAGGCGGCCCGTCGTTCGCGACGACGAGGTCGTCGTGCGTAGCATGGTCAATCTATCGCTGTCGCTCGATCACCGAATCGTCGACGGCGCGGAGGGCGCGGTATTCATGCGCGACATGGTCGCCTTCCTCGAGGATCCCAAGCTGCTCGTTCTCGGCACTCCCTGACCGCGTTGTTGAATCGCTGAGTACTCCAGTCGCCTAGGAGGCCGTGGTGAAAGTGTGGTGGGTCTGGCAAGTAGGTCTTACGGGGGAGGGCAAGGAGCGCCGACGAGGCGATGCAGGAACATCGTTGAGGAGGTGCGACACGGCCATCGCCCGTAACCCCTACTTGCCCGGAGGGTTACGCCGCCAAGGGCGCATCTGCTGCGTTGGCGCTCCTTGACGATGCGCAAACATCGCCACTGTCGCACCGCCTGGCATCTGCGCCCTTGGCGGCGTAACCAGACCCATCACCCTTTCACCACGGCCTCCTACGGGATGCTTGTGGCGACGAAGGGCAACAGATGCAGGCGCCTCGACGGTGCGATGATTGGAGTACTGAGGAGCTATCACCATGTCTGCTAAAGTGAACGTCGATGTCGCCGTCGTCGGCGCCGGGCCTGGGGGCTACGTGGCGGCGCTGCGCGCCGCCCAGCTCGGGCTGCGGACGGCCATCGTGGAAAAGGAGTTCATTGGTGGGACCTGCCTGAATATCGGCTGTATCCCGTCGAAGGCCCTGCTCGATGCCACCCATCTGTTGATCCGAGATACGGCGCGCCGCCACCTTCGGGATCAGAGTGGCCGATCCGGTGGTGGACTTCGGCGCCATGCAGAAGCACAAGGCTCGGGTCGTCAAGACGCTGACTTCCGGAGTGCGCAGCCTGTTGCGCCGCCAAGAGGTCGAACAGCTGAACGGACGGGCCCGAATCGTGGGACCCGGCGAGCTATCGGTGCGGAACTCGGAGGGCGGCACCAAAGTCCGCTTCTCCGATCTGATCATTGCCACCGGCTCGGTCGAGGCGTCGATGCCGAACGTGTCCCTTGACGGCGAGTGCGTGGTCTCGTCGCGCCGCGCACTCGAGTTCAAGAGCGTTCCAGACCGGATGGTGGTGGTTGGGGCTGGGTACATCGGCCTCGAGCTCGGGAGCGTCTACGCCCGGCTCGGCTCCAGCATTGTGGTCGTCGAGATCATGGACCGGGTTGTGCCGGAGATGGACCGGGAGATGGCCGAGACGGCCGGCAAGCTGCTCGGTGAGCAGGGGCTGGACATTCGCCTTGGCTGCCGCGTGACCGAGGTCGTCCGGAGTAACGGAGGCGCGACGGTTCACTACGTCAGCCGCGACGGGGAGGAGCGGATCGAAACGGATCGAGTGCTGGTCGCGGTCGGTCGCCGCCCGGCCATCCGGAAGCTGGGACTCGGGCGCATCGGGCTCGCGCCCGACAAGCGCGGGTTCATTCCGGTGGACGCTGGCATGCGCACCGGCGTGCCCCATGTGTATGCCATCGGGGACGTTGTCCCGACCCCGATGCTCGCCCACGTCGCCATGGACGAGGGAGCGGTCGCCGCGGAGCGCATCGCCGGGCGGCGGTCGAGCATGCAGTACCACGCAGTGCCATCCGTCGTGTACACCGCCCCCGAGCTGGCCTCCGTTGGGCTCCAGGAGGAGGAGGCCGCGGAGCGCGGCAAGATCAAGGTGGGCAGGTTCCCGTTTCGCGGCAACGGTCGTGCGCGGGCGCGCGACGATCTCGAGGGGTGGGTCAAGGTTATCGCCGACGCCGATACCGACGTCATCCTCGGGGTGCACTGCGTCGGGCCGGATGCCGGCCACCTGATCCACGAGGCCGTGGTGGCTATGGAGTACGGGGGCTACGCCGAGGATCTTGCGTTGGCCATCCACTCGCACCCGACGCTGTCGGAGGCCTTCAAGGAGGCTGCGCTGGCCGTCCACGGGCGGGCGCTCCATATTTGATGGCGGCCGCGCCGTCGCGCGCCAAGCAGTCCGCCGGATGACGGGGGAGCGGGAGTCTCCGGCTCTGTTCAGCGGCCAGGTGCGGGGCACGGTTGCCCGCGTCCTGTTCGAGAATCCGGACAGTGGCTGGGCGGTCTTCCGGCTGGAGCCAGACACGGGCCACTCGATTACTGTCGTCGGCACGCTGGCTCCGGTGTTCCCGGGCGAGAGCCTGGCCCTGGAGGGTAGCTGGCAGGAGGATCCTCGCTTCGGTCGGCAGTTTCGTGCCACGTCGGGACGCCAGGTGGTGCCGCGGAGCGAGCTGGGCACGCGACGCTACTTGGCCTCCGGAGTGCTGCCGGGGGTGGGTCCCGAGCTGGCCCGCCGCCTCGTCCGTCGCTTCGGCGCCGACACCTTGCAGATCCTCGACGAGGAGCCCGACCGGCTCCTGGCCGTGAAGGGCATCGGTAGCAAGCGACTCCGAGAGATCAAGAGTGCCTGGGTGGCGCGGAGTGCCGAGCGTGAGGCTCGGATCTTCCTCCAGGGTCACGGGCTCGGGCCGGCACTGACCGGGCGCATCCTGCGGGCGTGGGGCGCCGACACCGTCGGCCGGGTCGAACGAGAGCCATACTCTCTGGTCAGCGAGGTGCGGGGGGTGGGTTTCCGCACGGCCGATGGGCTGGCATTGCGGATCGGGCTTGCAGCCGAATCTCCGCAGCGGGTCCAGGCAGGATTGCTGCACGTGCTCACCGACGCCTCCGGCGCGGGCCATTGCTGGCTGCACCGCCAGGCGCTCCTGGGCGAGGCGCACTCCCTGCTCGAGATCACCGACGAGGAGCCGATCGAGTCCGGCCTGTCCGCGTTAGGCGAGAGCGGCCAGGTGGCGATCGAGATCGATCCGGAGAGCGACGACCGGGTCTACCTGACGAGGTTCCGGGCAGCGGAGCGCCGGGTCGCACGGCGCCTCGCCGTCTTGACTCTGGGGGTGCCCGAGCAGAGCCTGCCGCAGGAGCGCGCCGAGCGACTCGTTGCCCAGGTCGAATCGCGGCTCGGCTTCGAGCTTGGCGTTACGCAGCGTCGGGCGGTGATCGATGCCCTGCGCCACCATCTCCTGGTGGTGACCGGAGGGCCCGGAACCGGGAAGACGACGCTGATCGACGCCCTGGTGCGTGCCGCGGGCGCTCTTCAGTGGCGTATTGCGCTGGCCGCGCCCACCGGCCGAGCCGCAAAGCGTATGGAACAGGCCACCGGCCACGCCGCCACCACGCTGCATCGGCTTCTCGAGTTCCGCTTCGACACGGGCTTCGGGCGGGGCCCGAACGATCCGATCGAGGCCGACTTGATTGTGGTCGATGAGGTCTCGATGGTCGACCTGTTCCTGATGGACGCGCTGATCGCGGCGGTGCCGCCGACCGCGCATCTGCTGCTGGTCGGGGACTCGGACCAGCTTCCGCCCGTGGGTCCGGGAGCGGTGCTCCGGGATCTGCTGGCCTCGGAGCGCATCCCGGTCGTGTGCCTGCGTGACATCTACCGTCAGAAGCAGGACAGCCTCATCGTCCGCAACGCCCATCGGGTCAATGCGGGAGAGCTTCCGGTCTCGGCCGAGCGCACCACCGAGGGGGTCTCGGCGAGTGGGCACGACTTCTTCGTGGTCCACGAGCCCGACCCGGAACGCGTCATGAGGCTGGTCCTGCGTTTGGTGACCGACCGCATTCCGGATCGCTTCGGGTTGGATCCGCGTCGTGACATCCAGGTCCTGGCGCCGATGCATCGGGGCCGAGTCGGCGTTTCGGCGCTGAATGCGGCGCTCCAAGCGGCTCTGAATCCCGGGCCCGGCACCGGAGACCCCGAGCGTCCGATCCTGCGTCCAGGGGATCGGGTCATGCAACTGCGGAACGACTACGACCGCGAGGTATTCAACGGTGACATCGGCCACGTGGTGTTGGCCGAGAGTGACGAGCTGACGGTGGACTTCGATGGGCGCTTGGTGGGCTACGATCGGACCGCCAAGAACGACCTGACGCTGGCCTACGCCGCGTCGGTGCACAAGAGCCAGGGGAGTGAGTACCCGGCCGTTGTCGTGCTGCTGCTGCCCGAGCACTACGTCATGCTGCAGCGCAACCTGCTCTACACAGCGCTGACCCGCGCCAGCACGGTGGCCGTCCTGGTAACGACGCCCAAGGCCGTCCGCCGCGCCGTGAATAACGATCGGCCGGCCGCCCGCAATACACGCCTGGGCGAGCGAGTCCGCACGGCGATCGATGGAGGAGAACGTGGCTGAACCGGGAACAGACGACCTCTTCTGCCACCGGGAGGTGGTCGAGCCGTTCGCCGAAAACGCCTGGCTCCTCGGTTGCCGGTCCACCCGGAAAGCCGTGCTCGTCGATCCCGGCGGTAACGTCCCTCAGTTGCTGCGCGTGGCCGCCGAGCAGGAGCTGGAGATCGGCTCTGTCTGGCTGACCCACGCCCACCTGGATCACGTAACCGGGGTAGGGGAGGTCGTTGCCGCTACCGGAGTGCCGGTGCTGCTGCACCGCGACGATCTGCCGCTCTACAGGGCGGTACCGCAACAGGCTGCCATGTTCGGCCTGGCGGCAGAGGCCCAGCCCGGACCCGACGGGTGGCTCGTCGAGGGGCACGACCTGAGCCTCGGGGAGCTGCGGGCCCGGGTTCTGTTCGTGCCGGGGCATAGTCCCGGCCACGTTGCCTTCTGGTTCGAGGAGCAGGCGCTGGTGGTGTCGGGCGACGTTCTGTTCGCCGGCTCGATCGGTCGCACCGACCTGCCCGGCGGTTCCTACGAAACGCTGATGCGGTCGATCGAATCGGAGCTCCTGCCCCGGGGCGACGACGTCACCGTGCTGCCTGGGCACGGCCCTGATACGACGATCGGCCGCGAGCGGCGCGACAACCCGTTCCTGCACGGGCTCGGCCTCGAGATCGGCTGAGCGCGCTTTCAGTCGGAGGTCGCCACGATCTCCTGGGCACCGATCAGGCGGTTGGTGAGCCAACGCTCGGCGTCGAGTGCGGCGCGGCAGCCGTAGCCCGCGGCGGTGATTGCCTGGCGGTAGTGGTGGTCGTGTACGTCGCCGGCAACGAAGACGCCATCGGTGTCGGTGGCCGGGAGTGGGCGCCGCCCGTCGGTCACGTAGCCCAGCGCGTCCAGGTCGATGGGCGAGCCTACCAGCAGCTCGCTGTTGGGATCGTGCCCGATGGCGATGAAGCAGCCATCCACCGCGAGGTCCTGTTCGGCACCGGCCTGGTTGTTGAACACCCGCACGGCGGTCAGGCCAGTCTCGGAGCTTCCCAACAGCTCCTTGACCTCGGTGTTCCACATGACCTCGATGCTCTCGTGGGCCAGGACTCGCTCCGCCATGATCGGGCTGGCGCGAAACTCGTCGCGCCGGTGCAGGATCGTCACCTTGCTGGCGAACTTGGTGAGAAAGAGGGCCTCCTCCATCGCCGAGTCGCCACCGCCGACCACCGCGATCTCCCTGTCGCGGAAGAACGCCGCGTCGCAGGTCGCACAGGTCGAGACGCCGTAGCCTCGTAGCTCCCGCTCGCCGGGCACGCCGATCTCCTTGGGGGAGGCGCCGGTGGCGATGATGACCGCCTCGGCACAGTAGCGTGAGCCGTCCTCCAGCGTGGCGACGAAAGGCCGCTTGTCCAGCGCCAGCTCCTTCACGTGGCTCATCACGAATGCCGCTCCGAAACGCTCGGCTTGACGCTTCATCCGGTCGATTAGCTCGGGCCCCTGAATGCCCTCAGGGAATCCTGGGAAGTTCTCCACGTCGGTGGTCGTGTACAGCTGACCGCCGTACTCGCGTCCCGTGATCACGAGCGGGGCGAGGTTGGCGCGCGCCGCGTAGATGGCCGCGGTGAGGCCGGCGCAGCCCGACCCCAGGATGATCACCGAGTGGTGGTTGTCGGGCACCTGTTCCTCCTTCGAAGCAGAATCGCCATTCTCGGGCGGGCGCGTCTCTGTGGGCCCCGTCGCGCCGGCCAGCAGCGGCTCGAGCGCCCCGGCCGAGTCCAGGGCCACGAGCTCGTCCCAGCCGCCGACGTGAACCTCGCCAACGAAGATCTGCGGCGCGGTGGAGCGGCCGCTCGAGCGCTCGATCATGGTCTCGAGCTGAGCCATGTCGAAGGATACGTTGATCTCCGTCCACGCCACGCCCTTGGCGGCCAGCAGCTGCTTGGCCCAGACGCAGTGAGAGCAGAACGACTTGGTGTAGACGATGATCTGGGGCATCACGGCGCGCGTTCACGGACAGGGCAATGGGTGGCCTCGGTGAGGGCCTACTAGCGTGATGACTCCATCCTAACCCGGCGTTCTTGCGCCCATATGCGGACAAATCCCGAGCCCCCGAGCCGGCCGTGGTTTGACCCCCGTGCGGCCAGCAGGTAATCAGTAGCGCACCGATCTCGATAGGAGAACCAATGCCCGAAAGCCCGGCAGCGGGTGTCGCCCTCATTACCGGCGGAGCGATTCGTGTCGGCCGCGCGATCAGTATCGCGCTGGCCCGCCGCGGATACTCGGTGGCCGTCAACTACCACCGTTCGCGTGACGCCGCGGAGCAGCTCGTCGGTACGGTGAGCGAGTTCGGTGGGTCGGCGGCTGCCTACCGCGCCGACATTACCGACGCCAGCGCCGCGGCGGAGCTCGTCGAGTCCGTTGAAAGCGGGCTGGGGCCGATCAGCTTGCTGGTCAACAACGCGGCCGTCTTCGAGCGACGCCCGTTCCTCGAGCTTGACGACGAGACGTGGGCGCGCCATCGGGCGCTCAACCTGGATGCCCCGTTTCGGCTGTGCCGCACGGTCGGCGGCCGGATGTGGGCCCGCGGCGCCGGTCGTATCGTGAATATCTGCGGCACTGTCGGGATCCAGCCGGCCGGAGACTACGTGCACTACCGAGTGGCCAAGTCCGGTTTGGACGCCCTGACGCGCAGCCTCGCCGAGGCGCTCGCGCCGCGGGTACAGGTCAACGGGGTAGCGCCTGGCGCCATCCTGTTTCCCGACGACATGCCAGAGCAGGACCGGCGAGAGGTTCTGGCGCGTGTCCCCGCCGGCCACATCGGCAGCCCCGAAGACGTGGCCTCGGCCGTGGTCTTTTTCGCCGGAGCACCTGCCTACGTCACCGGTACGATTCTGCCGGTCGACGGGGGAGCCTCGTTGGTGACAGGATGATCGGGTGAGTCTCGCAGCGCGATGCTTCCACAGCTCGCAGGAGCAGCCCTTCGTGGTCGCGCATCGGGGAGCCTCGGCTCGAGCCCCGGAGAACACCCTGCCGGCTTTCGAGGCGGCGCTCGAGGCGGGCATCACGGTGCTCGAATGCGACGCGCGTCTCAGTCGCGACAGCCAGGTGGTTGTAATCCACGATGCTGGGCTCGAGCGGACGACCGGTGCTCGCGGGCTCGTTCGGGAGCGGCGCTGGAGCGATCTGTGCCGACTCGATGCCGGCAATGCCGCCCGATTCGGCACGCGGTTTGCCGGTACCTCGATCCCACGCCTGGAAGATCTTCTCGACCTGGCCCGTGGTCGTGGCGAGGTGATGGTGGAGATCAAGGCTGCCGAGGTCGGCCCCGCGCTACGGGGTATCGAGGCACGGTGCCTCGAGATCGCCGCCCGCACCGCCATGTGGGATATCGGGATCATCTCGATGTCGGCCACCGCGATCCGTCGGATCCGACAGTGGAATCCGGCCGTCCCGACCGCGCTGGTCGTGCGGCGTCACGACAGGTATCGCACCGCGGCCCGGGCGATCGACGCGCAGGCCGACTACCTGATCGCCCACGTGGCCACCCTCCAGGCCCATCCACAGGCGTACGTGTGTGCCCGAGCGGCCGGTCTACGTCTCGGTGCCTATCCGGTCAACACCGAGATCGAGGCCGCGGCGCTGGTTCGCGCGGGCGTCGTGGCGTTGATCTCCGACCGGCCGCGCCGCGTGGCGGCATACCTCTCCGAGGTGCGAGCTTGAGGGTCGTGGTCGCCGGCGGAGGCAGGGTGCTCGCTCCTGAAGTCGTGGCGCGATTCCGCGACGAGGGGCATGAAGTCACCCGAGTGGTCCTGTCCGGTGTTCAGGTGCACGCGCTCGACGTCGCCATCGAGTCGATCGGCGAGCCGACAACGGAAGTCGCCGCGGTGATGCAGCGGCTCCGGCCGGAGGCGCTTGTCCTCTTCCCGTGGCGGAGCCCGCTGCGGACGCGCGCCCGTTCGCTCGAGGCCGGGGTATTGCGCACCGTCGAGGCCGCCGCGGCCGCCGGCGCGCGGCGCGTCGCCTACTGGGGGAGCGCGGCGGCCTATTCGCTCGACGCGTCGCTCCCGGCCCGACCCTTGCGCGAGGCCGATCCGCTCGCGACGCAGGGCGTCGGGGGACGTCTCGCACGAGTCGACGCTTCCCTGCGGCAGTGGGCGGGGCAGTCAGCCGGTGCGGATCTATACATTTTCCGAGCGTGCACGGTGGTAGGTCGGGAGGCGGGCTGGCCCCTGGGAGATCTGGCCGCGCTTGCGGTGCTGCCCCGCTTCGCGGTCAATCCGCCCCTGCAGTTGATCGCTGACGAAGACGCGGCCGCCCTTCTGGTCCACGTGCTCGGCAGCCCACATCCCGGAACCTACAACGTAGCCGCCGACGGGCTGATAATGGTCTCGGAGCTAGCGCGAGCGATCGGTCGGCCCTCCGTACGACTCCCGGCGGCCGTCTGGACCGCGGCGTTCGCGGTCCGCCGACTACTACGTCGGCCCGCGCCCGATCCGCGGACGGTGGGTCTGCTGCAGTACTCCCGTGTTGTCGACAACAGCCGCCTCAAGACGCACCTGGGCTTCCGTCCCCGTCTATCCGGCCGTCAGGCTCTGGCTCGGTTCCTGAGACAGGCGGCCCACGACGCGTAATGACCTGCGAGAGGGCCCAGCGGGCGAAGGCCCGGGCCACCCGGGGCCAGACCGCGGGACAAGTCTAGTGTTGGTGGGCGGCCGCGTTGACGCACAGGGTAAGGGCCGATTCAGGCAAGTCTACGGTCGGCTATTAGCAGTTGGCGAAACGCTACACACACGAGCCACGCCTTGATGCGGATGTTCAGTGTTCACCCAGCGTCCCAGTGTGCTCGTCCACCGCCGCAGGCTCGGCCTCGACCCCAACGTCTCGGCGTAGCTCGGCGTGCAGCGCGGCGAGAAGGTATTCCGAGAATACCCGCCAGAAGGTCGCCTCGTCCCCTCGTGCCAACGGCGGCAGGCCGAGCTCGCGCCGTGCAACAGCCGCCGCGCGCTTTGCCGCCGTTGCGACTTCCTTCGCGCTTTTTCCGCGCTGCCGCCAGGCCGCGTTCCAGTCGTGGTCGGTCCGATGCGGGGAGGCCCGGAGCGCGACAGGGCAGCCATCATCGTCGATGAACAAGGTGTGCAGCGGGACGCCGAGCCCTTCCGCGACCCGGTCTAGCGTGGATACTTCGAGGCGCGCCTCCGGACTGCTGTTCTCGATCCGTGACAGGTTGCCTCGATTCACCCCTGCTAGGTCCCCAAGCTGTTTCAGCGTGAGGCCTACCTCTTTCCGGATGCGACGGATGTTGTCTCCGAGCGTCATCCTCGTTTCCCTCTTGGCCCACCCGTGAGCGTCACGGCGTTGCCTCCCATGCTGTCTGCGCCAGCTGCCACGCCGCGAGTACTCGCTGGCCGTGTCCGGTCACATGATATCGGCGTCGGGCCATGCCTGATTCATGCGGATCCTTCTGAGCGTACGACTCGACCAGCCCCTTTTCGGACTCCATTCGGTTCAGCGTCACGTAGACCGTGCCACGCTTCAGGTGGCCGGAGGCCTTCACCATCTCGAGGCCGTACATGTCGCCATTGGCGATGAGGAGCTCGAGGATGTGCTGCTCGGTCGGCGAGAGTCGCGGGATGCTCATGAGATTCAATGATACATCATGTAAGAGTCAGACATATACGACGCAAGACTCGGCGGAGCCGCGGATTCCGGGTGACGGTACTTCGACGCCAATGGTGCGGTCGCGGCCTACGCACGAAGGCGTATGGCTATGGCCTCCGCGGGGCCCAGAACTGCCTGTCGTGCACACTGGGCACCCAGGAGATCCGGGAAGTTACGGAAGTCTTGACAGATCAATGACTTAGGCTGGTTGACTGTATAATCCGCGCATGAGCGAGCAGGAGCAGCGAGCACCCTCTCCTCCGGGCCGTGACCACTTCCGGGCCCCGGAGCACGAGCGCGCGCACCGTCTGATGGCCCGCCATCGCGCCGAGGACCTGCGTCTGAAGACACGGCTGTTCCGCCGTTCTGTCATCGCTGCGCTCGGCCTGTTTGCGCTAAAGGCCGTGGCGGCCTGGATGACCGGGAGCCTGGCAGTCCTGGCCTCAGGGCTAGACTCCTTGCTCGACGCCGCCATGTCGGGGCTCAACTGGTTCTCGGGCGTCAAGGCCGACAAGCCCGCCGATCCCGAGCACCCGTTCGGCCACGGCAAGGTGGAGAGCCTGGTCGGCGTGGTCCAAGCGGTCCTGATCGCCGGCGTCGCGCTGGCGATCGGCCTGCAAGCGGTCGACCGCGTGATCGAGCCGCGTCCTGTGACGGCAACCATGTGGGGCGTGGGGGTGATGCTGTTCTCGGCGCTCGTAGCCCTTCACCTGTCGCGGTCGATTCGCAAGCAGGCCGCCCGCACCGACTCGCCCCTCGTGGCCTCGGAACAGCTCCACTACTCGATGGATTTCACCACCCACACCGGGGTCATCCTGGCACTGGTGCTGCAGGAGGTGACGGGGATCACCTACTTCGATCCTTTCGTATCGCTGCTGATCGCGGTCTTCGTCCTGTGGCAGGTCCGTGAGATCGCTGTCGAGTCGGCGCAGGACCTGCTCGATCGCGAGCTCCCGGCCGAGATCCAGCAGGAGATCGTCCGGGTTCTGGAGGAGCATTCGCGCGAGGTTCTGGCCTACCACGGGCTGCGGACGCGCCGCGCCGGCAGCCAGAAGATCGTCAGCGTCCACCTAGTGCTGTGTAAGGCGATCTCGTTCGAGGCGTCGCACCATATCGTCGATCACATCGAGGAAGAGCTCAGCCGAGCGATACCGCGTGCCGACGTGACGATCCACGCCGATCCCTGCGGCGCCTACTGTCCGGGTGAGGATCACTGCCCCTGGGCACGCCTGCTAGTGTGACGCGGCGGAGTTGTCTTGTCTTATGGCTTTGGCGAGGATCTGGTCGGCGGACTTGAGCCAAAGGAAGGGCTCGGAGCCGTCGTTCCAGGCTCGGATGAAGCGGTGGATGGCCTTGATCAGGACATCGACGCTGCTGAAGCTGCCGCGCCGGACGGCCTGCGAGGTGAGGATGCCGAACCAGGTCTCCACCTGATTCATCCAGGAAGCGGAAGTGGGCGTGAAGTGACGCGTGAACCGCGGGTGTTGCTCGAACCAGGCCTCGACCTTGGGCTGGGTGTGGGTGCCGTAGTTGTCCAGCACCAGGTGGATTTCGCCCTCGGGGTAGGTGCGGTCGATCAAGCGTAGGAAGCGAAGAAACTCCTGGTGGCGGTGCCGCTGCATGCAGGTGCCCAGGATCTCGGCGGTGGCTAGGTTCAACGCCGCGAACAGCGTCGTGGTGCCGTGGCGTCTGTAATCGTGGGTGCAGCGCTCTGGATCGCCGCGGCGCATGGGCAACATCGGCTGAGTCCGGTCCAGAGCCTGGATCTGGCTCTTCTCGTCCACGCACAGCACCAGCGCCCCCTGGGGCGGGTGCAGGTACAGCCCCACGATGTCGGTGACCTTGTCCTGCAGGAGTGGATCGGCGGAGTACTTGAAGGTCTCGGTGCGATGGGGCTGCAGGCCGTTGCGCCGCCAGATCCGCAGGATCGTCGAAGGGCTCGCATCGACCTGTTTGGCGAGCCGCTGTGCGCTCCAATGGGTTCGGCTCGGAGGCCTCTCCAGGGTTGCGGCGATGATCTTGGCTTCCCGCACGGCGTCGTAGGTGCGCGCACGACCAGAGCGCGGCTCGTCACCGAGATCCTCGATGCCCTGCTTGGCTGCGCGAGCGCGCCACATGCCCACGGTCTGTCGGGAGGTCTCGAGGCGCTCGGCGATCTGCTGGTTCTGCAGCCCCTGCTCGGCAAGCAGGATGATGTGGGCTCGGAACACCTGCCGCTGCTGTGAGCTCGGCGCGTCGATTATTCCCTGGAGCCGCTGCCCGCTGCTGCCCGGTCAACGAAATCTCCGGTGCTACCCTGGGCATCGTGGCCTCCTGTCCCGACAAGTTTACTGTCGAGACAAGGAAGTCTTAATATGCCATATAAGTCAAGCTAATTACGACGCGTTATACTAGGAGCAGTTGGCGAGCCGCTAAATACCGCGACCAGTACCAGCAACTTCCGCATGCATATCACTGTTGTTGGTGTCTACCTGCTCAGCCGCGTGCTGGCAACCAACGTCGGCTCGATCCAGGTCCTCGACCCCCTGGTCTACGGGACCGTAGCCGGTGTGCTCGCGCTCGCCGCGCTGCTGGCCGCCTGGCTCCCTGCACTGCGCGCCACTCAGGTGGACCCCGCGGTTGCGCTGCGCGCGGAGTAGGGCGCGCTCGAGTTCGCCAGGATCGCCGCGGTCGATCCCGCCTTCGGTCGTCGCTTCGTGGAGTGACGACGCGGCAGGGGAAAAAAGACGCCGGAAAACTCCAAAGGCGTATTGACGCCACCGGTCAGCCGGCTATAATCGCGCGCTAACCTTGATTGTCGGCGAATTCGAGACCGAATCTCCGGTCGACCCATGAGAAGCACCATGCCGAGTCGCGAGCTCAACCTGGACCTGGTTGCCCTGGCACGGGGTCGCGGCCTGGCTCTGCTTACGCTCCCCCTCCTTATTGGGAGGGGGTCGGGGCCACCCGGTTGAGCTGAATTCAGCGACTGGTCGCCCCGCCTCCCTCGAAGGGTGGCGGGGCTTTTTTTGTATCCACGCACCGACGGCCCGCGGCGGGCCAGGTACTGAACGGCGGAACACGACCATGCAATCACGCGTGCTCATCTTCGACACCACTCTCCGGGATGGCGAGCAGTCGCCTGGCAACAGCATGAACATGCAGGAGAAGCTGCGGATGGCGCAGGCGCTCGCCGAGCTCGGCGTGGACATCGTCGAGGCAGGCTTTCCGATCGCCTCACCGGGTGATTTCGAGGCAGTCCGGGCCATCGCCCGTCAGATCCGCGGTCCGGTGATCGCCGGACTGGCGCGGTGTGAGCGTGGCGACATCGACCGTGCCTGGGAGGCCGTTCAGGTAGCCAAGCGGCCGCGACTCCACGTGTTCCTGGCCACCAGCGCGATTCACCGCGAGCACAAGCTGAAGATGGCCAAGGCCGAGATCCTGCGCCGCACCGACGAGTTCGTGCGCTACGCCTGCTCGCTGTGCGACGACGTCGAGTTTTCACCCGAGGACGCCTCCCGCACCGAACGGGACTTCCTCGCCGAGGTCGTGCGCTGCGCCATCGCCGCCGGAGCCACGACGATCAACATCCCGGACACGGTGGGCTACGCGACACCCGAGGAGTTCGGCGGCCTGATCGCCGAGCTGCACGAGCGCGTCCCTGAGCTGCACGATGCGGTGGTGAGCGCTCACTGCCACGACGACCTCGGCCTGGCGGTAGCCAACAGCCTCGCCGCCGTGCGCGCCGGGGCCCGGCAGGTCGAGTGCACGATCAACGGTATCGGCGAGCGTGCCGGCAACGCCTCGCTCGAGGAGATCGTCATGGCGTTGCGGACGCGCTCGGACTCCTTCGGCATCGACACCGGCATCGACGCCACGCAGCTGTACCCGACGAGCCGGTTGCTGACCAACATCACCGGGCTGCAGGTGCAACGCAACAAGGCGATCGTGGGCGACAACGCCTTCGCCCACGAGGCCGGTATCCACCAGCACGGCATGCTGCAGCACCACTCGACCTACGAGATCATGCGGCCGCAAGACGTGGGGGTCGACGCGACCAGCCTGGTTCTCGGCAAGCACAGCGGCCGGCATGCCTTCCGCGACCGCGTGCACAAGTTGGGCTTCGAGCTCGACGACGTGCAGCTGCAGAAGGTCTTTACCGACTTCAAGCAGCTCGCCGATCAGAAGCGCACGATCTACGACGCCGATATCGCCGCGCTCGTCGAGGGCACCCTCGGGGCGCCGCGAGGCCCCTGGCAGCTCGACGGCTTCCAGGCAGTCGCCGGGACCGATGTACAGCACTTCGCCGAGGTGCGCATGTCGCATCGCGACGGCCACTCGGCACAGGAGGCCGCCTGTGGCGACGGCCCGGTCGACGCGGTGTTCAAGGCCATGGAGCGGGCGGTGGGACAGCGCGTCCGAGTGCACGACTACCAGGTGCGTAGCGTCACGCGCGGCAAGGACGCGCAGGGCGAGGTGGTGGTCGAGGCCACGCACGACAACGTCCGATACCGGGGCCGCTCGGTCAGCACCGACATCATCGAGGCCAGTGCCCGGGCGTACCTGGCCCTGGTGAACCGGATTCTCGCCGACCAGGCGGCCGTGGCACCCGTCGCCGTCGCCGCGGCCAGCGGCGTCGCGCCGCAGAGCCAAGCCTAGTCGGATGCGCGTAGCAATCGCACCAGGAAGCGGCCCGATGACGCTCTATGAGAAGCTCTGGCGGGCCCACGAGGTGCGGGCCGAGACCCCGGAGGCGCCCGGCGTCCTGTACGTCGACCTGCATCTGATCCACGAGGTGACCTCGCCGCAGGCGTTCGATGTGCTGCGGCAGCGGGGGCTCGGCGTGCGACGGCCCGATCGGACGCTGGCCACGATGGACCATTCGACGCCGACGCTGCGCGACGCCGGGGGCCTGCCGGTGTTCGTCAACGCCGCCGCCGAGGCACAGGTGCAGAGACTCGGCGCCAACTGCTCCGAGCACGGCATCCCCCTGCATCGGCTGGGCGACCAGGAGCAGGGGATCGTGCACGTCATCGGCCCCGAGCTCGGCGCCACGCAGCCAGGCCGCACCATCGTCTGTGGCGACAGTCACACGAGCACGCACGGCGCCTTCGGCGCCCTGGCGTTCGGCATCGGCAGCAGCGAGGTGGGCTACGTACTCGCCAGCCAATGCCTGCTGCAGCGTCGCTCACGCACCATGCGCGTCCGCTTCGAAGGAGCCCTGGGACGCGCCGTCACCGCCAAGGACCTGGCGCTGGCGCTGATTCGGCAGATTGGCGTCGACGGCGCCACGGGCCACGTCATCGAGTACGCTGGCGCGGCGATTCACGGCCTCTGTATGGAGGGGCGCATGACCGTGTGCAACATGTCGATCGAGGCCGGGGCGCGGGCTGGGCTCATCGCCCCCGACGACGCCACCTTCGAGTACGTCGCTGGCCGGCCGCTGGCGCCGCGGGGTGAAGAACTCGAGCGCGCCGTCGGGCGCTGGCGCACCCTGCCCAGCGACCCGGAGGCGCGCTTCGACCGCGAGGTCACGCTCGATGCCGCTGCTATCGAGCCGATGGTCACCTTCGGCACCCATCCCGGGATGGCGATCCCAGTGGATGGATGTGTCCCGGAGGCAGCCGACCCGACCTCGGAGCGGGCCCTCGAGTACATGGGGCTGCACGCCGGGCAGGCTCTGCTGGGCCACCCGGTCGACCTCGTGTTCCTGGGCAGCTGCACGAATTCGCGGATCTCCGACCTGCGCGCCGCGGCCGAGTTGCTCGCCGACCGTCGCATTGCCGAGACCGTGCGTATGCTCGTGGTGCCGGGCTCGACCGCGATCAAGCGGCAGGCCGAGGCCGAGGGCCTGGATCGCGTCTTCCGCCACGCCGGGGCCGAGTGGCGTGAGTCGGGATGCTCCATGTGCATAGCGATGAACGGCGATCGGCTGCAACCCGGCCAGTACTGCATCAGTACCAGCAACCGGAACTTCGAAGGACGCCAGGGCCGCGACGGGCGGACGTTCCTGGCCAGCCCGCTGACGGCGGCGGCAAGCGCGCTGCGCGGCGCTGTGGCCGACCCCAGGGAGTTGATGTGATGGGCTTCGACGCCTTTTCCAGATTCGATGCCAGATTTGTGGCGCTGCCCGGCGATAACGTCGACACCGACCGCGTCATCCCGGCGCGCTATCTGACCACGACCAGCCGCGACGGCATCGGCGAGGGCCTGTTTGCCGACTGGCGAAGAGATTTCGACGAGGCGGGCGGTGAGCCGTTCCCGCTCGATACGCCGGTGGCCTCGGGGGCCGAGGTCCTCGTCTGCGGCGCCAATTTCGGCTGCGGATCCTCGCGAGAGCACGCTCCGTGGGCTCTGCTGGCCAACGGCTTTCGAGTCGTCGTGAGCACACAGCTGGCGGACATTTTCCGCGCCAACGCGCTCAAGAACGGCATGCTCGCCGTGGAGATCGACCCAGAGGCGCATGCCCGCCTGATGTCCCAGGGACACGGCGCCATCGCCGTCGATCTGCCTGATCGCAGGCTGATCCTCGATGACGACAGCGTGGCGACCTTCGACATCGACCCGTTTGCGCGTCGCTGCCTCCTCGATGGCCTCGACGAGCTCGACTACCTGATGGGCGCCGAGGGCGAGATCCGTGCCTTCGAGCAACGAGAGGAGACGGTGTCATGCACGCACTAGTCGCCGTTCTGCCGGGCGACGGTATCGGTCCGGAAGTCTGCGAGCAGGCCACGCGCGTGCTCGACAAGGTCGCGACGCTCGGAGGACACAAATTCGAGCTGCACTACGGTCTCGTCGGCGCGCACGCGATCCACATGAAGGGCTCGCCGTTGCCCGACGACACGCTGGAGCTGTGTCACACGGCCGACGCGGTTCTTCTCGGCGCGGTGGGCGATCCTCGGTTCGACGGCAGCGAAGTCCGGCCCGAGGCCGGGCTGCTGAGGCTGCGTCGTGAGCTCGACCTGTACGTCAACCTGCGCCCGGTACGTCCGTACCCGCAGCTTGTCGAGGCCTCGCCGCTGCGGGCGCGCACACTGTTGGGCGTCGATCTGGTCATCGTGCGCGAGCTCACCGGCGGGCTGTACTACGGCGACCGCGGTCGCGATGGCGAGCGGGCCTTCGACACCTGTGTCTACTCACGCGCCGAGATCGAACGCGTGACGCGTGTCGCCGCCGAGCTGGCGCGTACGCGCAGCGGCCTGCTGACTTCGGTCGACAAGGCCAACGTGCTCGAGACCTCGCGCCTGTGGCGCGAGACGGTGTCGGCGCTGATCGCCAACGAGTACGCGGACGTCACCCTCGAGCACCGGCTCGTCGACTCTGCCGCCATGCACCTGATCACGCACCCGTCGAACCTCGACGTGGTGCTGACCGAGAACATGTTCGGCGACATCCTCTCGGATGAGGCCTCGGTGCTTGCGGGCTCGCTCGGCATGCTGCCGTCGGCGTCGCTCGGCACTCGTCGGTGCGGCCTGTACGAGCCGGTACACGGCTCGGCGCCCGACATCGCCGGCGCCGGTCGAGCCAACCCGCTCGGTGCCATCCTCAGCGCCGCGATGCTGCTGCGCCACTCCCTCGGGCTCGAGGTCGAAGCGGCGGCCATCGAGGCGGCCGTGGCCCGTGCTATCGAGGACGGAATCACCACGGCCGATCTGCACGGCCCGACGAACGCAGACACCGAGCAGGCCGGCTCCGCGGTTATCGAGCGACTCCAAAGTGCTCGAGCGGAAAGCCATCGCCAACACGGTGCGCAAGCGCGGTAGTAGGGTTCCTGAGCATCAGCCAAGACGATGGCTCTGACCCGGGTGCGAGCAGGAAGGCAGCCACGAGTCGGAAACAGCGCACGGCTACATCGACGCACCGGGAAGGAGGCAGGTCGGAGGTACCGGCGCGATGAGGCGGAGGGTCACGCCTATGTCCGGTTCGACGGTGCCACCGGCGGCAGGGCGCCGCTCTTCCGGTTCCAGGGCCATGAGTCGCGCCCGATGTACGGGCCCCGAGGCTCCTTCGAGCTCGGCCGATTCTATTTCAGCTCCACCAGGATGACGCGCGCCGGATCGGTACTGATCTGTTCGGTCGTGTGTTCGACCGCATCAGTGAAGGCTACGTCGCCGGCCGCCAGCTCGATCTCCATGCTCTCGCCGTCGGGCAAGGCGAACCTGTAGGCGCCGCCTTGGATGGCAATGGCGACGGCATCCGGGTGCGAGTGCATTTCCGACTTGTCGCCCTGCTGTGACCTGACATCGAGCACCCGCACACGGTCGTTCTCCAGCACGACCTTGTAAATGTGCGGTGCAACAGTGACTGCGTCCTGCGCCATGGTGACCTCCCCTGATAATCCGTGAATATCGCTCGGACGGCTGCTATCGAGCCGCCGCGAGGGTACCGAGACTTCGGCCTCGGACTGTGACAATTTGCTCAAAGCCTGATCAACCTTGGTTCGCTGCCAGTTCCCGCCTCAGCCTCGCGATGACCTCCCGCGTTTCGGCGATGCGCGACTCTAGCAGGCTGCTGAAAAACTCCCCTTGTTCGAGTAGATTCTGAACCACGCAGCCCGCGGCAAAAACCGAAGCATCAACGAGGTGAGCAGATGCGTGGTGAGGACGCGGGACAGGTGGCCGCCTTTAGTTACGTATCTCCGGAGCAGCGAGTACCGAAAGAGCATCCGCTGCGGCCGCTGCTGAGGATCGTCAACGACGTGCTGGGGCGGATGTCGCCGCTGTTCGAGAAGCTGTACTCGCACACGGGCCGTCCGTCTATCCCGCCGGAGAAGCTGCTGCGGGCGCTGCTGCTGCAGGTGCTGTACACGATTCGCTCCGAGCGCATGCTGATGGAGCAGCTCGACTACAACCTGCTGTTCCGGTGGTTTGTGGGCCTGAACATGGACGATCTGGTGTGGGATGCGACGGTGTTCACGAAGAACCGGGATCGAGTGTTGGGAGGCGAGGTCGCCGAGGTGTTCTTCCAGGAAGTGCTGGCGGAGGCACGGCGCCGCGGTCTGCTATCGGATGAGCACTTCACGGTGGACGGCACGCTGATCGAGGCGTGGGCCTCACACAAGAGCTTCAAGCCGAAGGATCAGAGCGACTCCGATGAGGGACGCAGCAACCCGAGCGTCGATTTTCGCAAACAACGGCGCGCAAACGATACTCACGCCTCCAGGACCGATCCGGACGCACGCCTATACAAGAAGAGTAAGGGAGCCGAGTCGAGGCTCTGCTACATGGGTCACCTGATGATCGACAACCGCCACGGGTTAGCAACCAACGCCTGCGTAACGATCGCTTTCGGGACAGCGGAACGAGAGGCGGCGGTGCAAATGGCGGACAAGATTTCCGGTAACCGCAGGGTGACCTTGGCGGCCGACAAGGGCTACGACACACGCGAGTGCGTCCGTAAGCTTCGAGATCGGAACATCACCCCGCACGTTGCACAGAACGACACCAATCGGCGCAGCGCCATCGACCGGCGCACAACCCGCCACCCCGGCTACCAGGTCAGTCAAAGGAAACGCAAGCTCGTCGAGCAGATGTTCGGATGGGCCAAGACGGTCGGGCTGATGCGCAAGACGCGGCACCGAGGCACCGAACGCGTCGATTGGATGTTCACCTTCACCGCCGCTGCCTTCAACCTGGTCAGAATGCGCAACCTCCAGGGGGCGACGTGACGATATCGGGACTAACCGCCCAAGAAATACCGGCGCGGCCGGCAACCAGAGCCTCGCACTCGCACTCGGCGCCCCGCTAACTCACCGTGATCGAGACGATCCAGCCCAAAATGGCGCGCTCGAGCCGTTTTTCAGCAGCCTGCTAGGCCCTCGCGATACCGCCACGCCAGCTCGTTTAGCGTCTGGTTGGGCTGGGAGATCGCCTGCTCTAGCTCGTCGAGATACTGATCGCTCAGATCGAGATGGTGCGCCATCGTCTGGGGGTTGTGGGACCCGGAGCCGTCGACACGTACGTAGACTGGGGTCGTGTGCGCTACCTGCGTGGGCCCTGCTTTGGTGCGCGCTGCGATCCACACTCCGTGCTGCACCGGGAGCTCGATCTCGATGGAGAGCCGCTCCCGAGACTGGCCAGGGTCGCTGGCGGCGACCGCCCCGATGACTTGCCCGTGGACAACGATCTCCAGGTTCTCCAGCGGCACCTGCCCCGAGTGCCCAAAGGCTCGGGCGCTGACCCTGAGCGTCGATCCCTTGCTCACCTCCAGCTGGTCCCCGGGGATGGCCTCATCCACATTGAGCTCGACGACAGGGCCGCTGCTCACAAACGTATGACCGGATCGGAGGCTTTCCCGCCAGGCGTCGAAGTCGAACTCCTCACCGACGTAGGTGTAGAAGCGAGCATCCCCGATCCTGGCATTCCATCCCGGTCCCCGACCACACCAGGGGAAATCGGAACCCGCGGTGGCTGTGAGGGGGTAGCCGAGGTCGAGGAAATGGTAGTAGTGCTCCACCTGCAGCGGGCCGTTGGGGACGCAGAACTGCAGGAGCTCGAGGAAGTCCACCTTGTTTCGTAGGACGTCCAGCGTCAGCCCCCGATATCCGTGGAAGGTGACGCCTTGATGCGCGTAACCGGTCACGCCCCCCAGCTCGCGCACTCGGTCGAAGATGCGGTCGTAGTAGTAATACTCGCCGGAGAAGCGCACGAAGTCGTCGGCGGCCAGCGAGATCGTGTGGCCGAGCTCGTGGGTTCGCGGATCCTCCTGGCCCGAGGTGAGGAGGTAGTCCTCCAGCTGGTAGACGCCGTCTCGCCCCCAGGCGTCTTGAGCAAAGTAGGTAGCCCAGAAATCTCCCATCTGCAGAAGCGCACCGACATGAATGTCCTCGGCGGCGACCCACGCAAGGATGAGAGGGTCCTCCCGAGGTGATCGACGAATGTGGATGTGGTCGTCGGCCGAGAACCAGCCGCGCGCCGGCATGTCGATCCAGCGCTCCAGTCGGAAGGTCCTCGACAGCTCTTCGCCGGCCTCCACGACGAGCTCGTGCTCCTGTTCCAGGTACTCGTAGCCCTTGGAGAGGGAAAGATGATACGTGCCCGGTTGGAGCTGCACCTCGAAGGCGCCGTCGGCGTAGAAGTCGCCGTTGGGCAGGTAGTCGTAGCTCTCGGCGCGGTCGTTGCGGCCGTACATGAGGCTGATGGCGTCCTGTGGGAACGGCGTCCGGTCGCCGTTCGCGTCGGTGAGCCGCACCCGGGCCGGGGTGAGCGTTCCGGACGCCTCGTCGAGGATCGAGACGGAAAGCTCGCCCGGCTCGTAGAGCGTCGGCGAGCCCCAGAGCGCCACCGTTCCCGGTCTCTCGGCCTCAGCCTCGAGTGCGAGCCGCACGACTCGTCCGGCCCAAGGCGACAGGTCCAGTGAACGCTGGGCCCAGCGTCGCTGAATCCTCCAGGATTCCTCCAGCAGCGTGACGGAGGTGCCGTCCTGCGCCACCACCTTCACCCGGAACGTAACGGGGACGTCATCGCGTAGCACACCGAGCGCGACCTCGAGCCGGCCCGCCTCGGGCACCCGCACGTCGTACTCAACGCGGCCCGGGGCGCGGACGTAGAGCGCAGGCTCACGGTCCTCATCGGCCGTCTGCCTGCCGACGGGCACACCGGTGTAGGCGGCGAACAACTGGTTCTCGGCGGTCGTCCGCAGGCCGACAGGTGCGCCCGCGTAAGCCGCCTCGGTTGGAATTACGCTCACCGACAAGACCTCGAAGGTGGCCGGCTCATCGGCCGCGACCCACAGGCCCAGCCGGTTCCAGGTCCCCTGGGGGGCCCGGAGCAGATAGGCCTGCACGGTATCGTCATTGACGGCGGCGGTCCCTTGGGTCGCGAACTGGTACGGATAGGGTCCACGCGAGGTGCTCGGCTCGCCCGAGCTCGTGTTGAAGCCGACGCCAAAGACTCTGATCCCTTCGCTGCTACGTGCACGCACCAGAATGGAGCCCCAATCGTTGCCACTCCATTGCGGCAGGTCGATGACGATACCCCCCCGTGGATTGCCTCCGGCGTTGTGGTTCGACTCGTCGAGCATCAGCCGCAGCCCCCCGTCGGTGCGCTCCACCTTCACCGGCTTCGTGTTCGGGTTCATCGTCACGAGCGGCTTCCAGTCGGGTTGCGGCTCATCGAAGCTCCACTCGATGGGCTCTGGAAGATCGGCCGCGACCTCAGAGCCAGCGACTGTCGCCACCTCGAGGTGTTCCTCGAGGTGCAAAGGAACGTTGGCTGTCAGGGCCGTCAGAGGCGGTGGGCCGGAGTCAAAGCCTGTGCAGCTCGGAGCCAGGAGGATTGCGAGCAGGGCCGCACACCGCGAGGCGTGGGAGCTGCCTGTATGCCGCGATGATCCACCGGCCATTAGGGCCTCCTGGGCTGGTTCGACGATTTCGTAATAACCGAGCTGGGCTCAACTGCTCAGCGCGCGCGGAGCGACTCCAAGACCTCGGGCGTGAACGGATTGCGGCCGGCGCTGAGCTCGTCGACCCACGCCTGCTGCCGGGCGCGGCGGGCCGGGTCCCGAATCTGGTCGATGAGCGGCTCCAGATCCTGGGCGGCGCCCTCCAGATCGCCGAGCAGAGCGCGAACCAGGCCTCGGGCGCTCCGATTCCAGCGGTTCTTGGGCCGCAGCTCCACGGCGCGATTGCACGCGTCGAGGACGTCGGCGGCCCTTGCCAGGAAACCACCACGTCGACAGACCAAGGCCCACGCTCCGGCCGTAATCGTGACGCCAGACTCGAGGCTTCGCGCCTGCTCGAATGCGGCCAAAGCACGGTCGAGGTCGTCTTCCCTGGTCTCGCGCACCCCTTCATCCAACGCCGCATGCGCAGCCACCAGCGCCTCGATCTCTCCTGCACGCGCCTCCCCGAAGAGGTGCTCATGCACGAACCCCAGCGCTCGAGAGTGGGCTTCGGTGATCGAACCTGGATCACCCCGTCCCAGCCCGTGGCTGCCGTCCGGCACGAGCATCAGCTCGTGAGCGACGTCGTGGCGAGCCAACTCCTCGGCCATCACCACGGACTCCTCGACCGGCACGTCCGTGTCTGCTTCGCCATGGATCAGAAGCGTCGGCGGATATTCCGCAGTCACGTTGTCGATGGGTGCGTACTCCGAGAGCTGCTCGCCCTCGGCGACGGGGTCCAAGCCGGTCACGACGTGGGTCCAGAGTCCGTTCTGCCGAAGGTACAGGTACAGCGGTCCACCCTCGCTCCACGCCTCCTCCTCGGTCACCAACGGCCGGCTGGCTCGGTAGAACTCCGACGGCTCTGCGTCGAACGTGTTCAGGGCTCCGTATCCCCAGTACGAGACGAGCGCCGACGGACGAGGCCGCACGCGATAGCCGCTCGCCAGGGTCAAGTACCCGCCGGCGGATGATCCGCCCGCCACGACGATCCGGTCGGGGTCTGCAGCGAACAGCGCCGGCCCTTCGTCGCGTACCTACATCCCGCTGCAGCGGGGCTTTCTGTACCTGGTTGCGGTGATGGACTGGGCGAGCCGCAAGGTGCTGTCCTGGCGTCTGTCCAACACGCTCGATACGAGCTTCTGCGTCGAGGCCTTGCAAGAGGCGCTCGAGCGCTACGGTCCTCCCGAGATCTTCAACACGGATCAGGGTAGCCAATTCACCAGCGTCGACTTCACCGACGCGCTCAAGGAGGCCGGCATTCGGATCTCGATGGACGGCAAGGGCCGCTGGATGGACAACGTCTTCATCGAGCGACTGTGGCGATCGCTCAAGTACGAGCAGGTCTATCTGTCAGAGTACGCGACTGGCTCCGAGGCTCGGGCCGGGATCGGCTGGTGGATGGACTTCTACAACGAGTGCCGACCGCACTCGTCGCTCCAGGACCGGACGCCCGAGGAGGCGTACATTGACGACGGGGCTGAAGACAGGAGCCCGGGGCTTCGCCCCGTGTCTCGCAAGCCCAAGGCAGCCTGAATCATGAACCCGGATTCCACCTTAGCTGCGACGCAAACCTGTCCAAAGGATGGGGTCCACCTCTGTCGATATCGCCGACCCGGTGGCCGCGGCGACCCGCATCGCGGGAGTGGCGGACGACGTGTGTCAGTCGTGCGATGCCCCGGGTTCATGGACCCTGAGTACCCGGCATCGATTCAGCCCGTTCGGCGGCGTAGAGTGACCTGACCCCGCGGTTAGTACCACGTCTTATCTCAGTAACTCGGTGCTGACAAGAGGTTCTTGAGGCCGGCGAAGCGGAGCGCAGCCGGGTGCAACAACGTCGCTTCGGGTGCGGGCCCCTCTCTGCCAACGTAGGTGAGACACCAGCACCCCATGGAATTACTGTAGGGCGGTGGCAGGTGAGAACCGATGGCAGTGGGGATAGACACGATGATCTTGGCTGGGCTTGCTGGTCCCGCGCTGGGGGCTGAGGAGCGGAGCGACGAGGCACCCAGCGCGGAGGCGATCGCCACGCCGGCGCGCCCGGACCCGGAGGTGTTGGCGAAGCCGAAACGGCGGCGATTCACGGCACAGTACCGGCTCCGCATCCTGGAGGAGGCAGACCGCTGCAGCCAGCGCGGCGAAGTGGGCCGGCTGCTCCGCCGAGAGGGACTGTACAGCTCTCATCTGTCGAGTTGGCGCAAGGCGCGTCGCGAGGGGGCATTTCGCGGGCTCAGTTCCAAGACACGCGGTGCAAAGTCGAAGGCGAGCAACCCGCTGGAGCCGAAGGTTCGAGAGCTCGAGGCGAAGGTGGCTCGCCTGCACAAGCAGCTGCATAAGGCACACACGATCTTGGACGTGCAAAAAAAAGTTGCCGGGCTGCTGGGATTCAGCCTCAACGACGAGAAGGACTCCTGATGGCTGCCGAACAACTGGCCCAGCAGGTCGGCGTAGCGCCGGCCTGCCGGGCTCTTGGCGTGTCGCGGGCCACGTTCTACCGGCGCAAGAGGCCTGCTCCCGAGCACCAGCAGCCGCGTCCTACTCCTGCCCGGGCGCTGTGCGAATCGGAGCGTGAGCGCGTCGTTGAGGTGCTCACCTTGCCGCGCTTCGTCGACCGATCGCCGGGCGAGGTGTTCGCCACGCTGCTTGACGAGGGCAAATACCTCTGCTCCGAGCGCACCATGTACCGGATCCTGGCCCTGGACCAGCCGGTGCGAGAGCGCCGCAACCAGCTCCAGCATCCGCAATACGCGAAGCCTGAGCTCGTGGCGACGGAACCGAATCAAATTTGGTCGTGGGACATCACGAAGTTGCTGGGGCCGAAGAAGTGGACGTACTACTACCTCTACCTCCTGCTGGACATCTTCAGCCGCTACGTCGTGGGTTGGATGGTGGCCGATCGGGAGAACTCGGCCTTGGCCGGGCGCCTGATCCAGGAAACGTGCCACAAGCAAGGAGTCCAACCGCAGGTACTGACGCTGCACTCCGATCGTGGCGCGCCCATGACGAGCAAGTGCACCGCTCAGCTTCTCGCCGACCTCGGGATCACGCGTTCCCTGAGCCGTCCCCAAGTCTGCGATGACAATCCATTCTCAGAGGCACAGTTCAAGACCCTCAAGTACCACCCCGGCTTCCCCGGGCGCTTCACCGACATGCCGGACGCCACGCGCTTCTGTCGCTTGTTCGTGCCCTGGTACAACACCGAGCACCGTCATGGCGGCATCGCCATGCTGACCCCCGACGATGTCCATCATGGACGCGCCGCGCAGGTGCTCGCGCAACGGCAACGCATCCTGGACGCTGCTTGGGCGGCTCACCCCGAACGATTTGTCCGCGGAATCCCGAAGCTCAGCCCTCTCCCCGAAGAGGTCTGGATCAACCCACCCGCTACCTCGACGACAGGAGGCATTGCTCACTAAATCCAGAACTCAGGTGTCTCAAAGTCGTTGACAGGTTCCGGGCGGCCGATAGCTCAGCGAGCTGTGCGGTCGCATGCGGTTGTAGTGCTGACGCCATCTCTCGATCAGAACCTTTGCCTCCTTGAGCGTGTAGAAGATCTCTCCATCCAGCAGCTCGTCGCGTAGGTTGCCGTTGAAGCTCTCCACGTAACCGTTCTCCCACGGCGAGCCCGGCTCGATGAACAGCGTCCCCACGCCCAACCGGCCCAGCCAGTCGCGAACCGCCTCGGCGGTGAACTCTGGTCCGTTATCCGACCGGATGTGCTCAGGTATGCCCCGGTGTACGAACAACCTCCCGAGCTGCTCCAGCACGTCCTCAGAGTTGAGCTTCCGTGCTACATGGATCGCCAGGCTTTCTCGTGTGTACTCATCGACGATCGTCAGCAGCCTCATAGCCCGACCGTCGTGCGTCCGGTGGTGCAGGAAGTCATACGCCCAGACATGATCTCGGTGCTGTGGGCGCAGCCGGATGCAGGAGCCATCGTTGAGCCACAGCCGTGCTCGTTTGCGCTGTTTTCTCGGTACTTTCAGCCCTTCGCGCCGCCAGATACGCTGCACTCGTTTGTGGTTCACGGACCAGCCCTCCATGCGCAGCAACGCTGTCACCCTCCGATATCCGTAGCGCCCGTACTGTCGGGCTAAATCCACGATCCGCTCCGTCAAAATCTGCTCCTGTTGCGGCTCTCTTGGCACGTACCGGTGTGTCGTGCGTGGTTGTTTCAGTACCCGACACGCCCGCCTCTGGATCCGTCCCGAGTCCTGTGGAAATTAGAAAGGCGTAACCTCCGAGTAGCAAAACTCAGAGCCGCCACGAGCGGCAGGAGGTTACGCCGTGAAGCAGGTTAGCACGCACGACAACGAGGTCGTGGAGTTTCGACGGGACGTACAGATGTTGCTGCGGACGAGGATCCGTGAGGCGATCCAGATCACGCTCCAGGAGGAGCTCACGGAGGCTCTGGGGAGCGCGCGATACGAGCGCAACGGTCGGCGCGCCGAGGCTACCGCAACGGCACCCAGAGCCGGCGGGTGACGACGGCGCAGGGACTCCAGGAGTTGGACGTGCCGCGCGGTCGCGTCGTGGACGAAGACGGCGGCACCCGGGAGTTCCGGAGCGCGATCCTGCCACGGTACGCGCGGCGAGCACGACAGGTGGACGAGGCGATCCTGGGAGCGTACCTGGCGGGCGCCAACACGCGGCGGATCCGCAAGGCGTTGTCTCCGTTGCTCGGGAGAGCGCACCTGTCCAAGAGCACGATCTCGCGGGTGGTGGGGCGGCTCAAGACGTACTTCGCGAGCTGGAGCGAGCGAGAGCTGTCCGGTGAGCGGTATCCGATTCTGTATCTGGACGGGTTTCACCTGAAGGTCAGGTTGGCGCGGCGCGTGGTCTCGGTGCCGGTGTTGGCGGTGCTCGGAGTCAAAGCCGACGGCCAGAAGGTGTTGGTGGCGTTGCGGTTGGCGGCCTCGGAAGCGGAAGTTCACTGGCGAGGGTTGATCGACTCGCTCGTGCACCGGGGGCTGCGATCGCCTCAGCTGCTGATCGCCGACGGTCACAAGGGGCTGGCGAAGGCGACCGAGGCATGGCCGCGGTCGCAGGTGCAGCGATGCATCCAGCACAAGTGGAGCAACCTTCGCGATCACTGCCCCGTGCATGCGCGCGATGAAATGAGGCGCGATTGGCATGCCATCGTCCGCGCCGACAACGGCAACGAGGCTCGGGCCGCGTACAGCGCCTTCGTGCGCAAATGGTCCAGGCTCGTGCCGGCCGTTGCCCGAAGCCTGGAGGAAGCGGGCCTGAGCCTGCTGACGTTCTACGAGTTCCCCAGGCCGATGTGGAAGACGTTGCGAACGACCAACCCGCTCGAGAACCTGAACCGGGAGTTCCGGCGCCGTACCAAGACCCAGGGTTCGTTCTGCACCGAGGCAGCTGGCGTGACGTTGCTGTGGGGCCTGGTCGCCTTCGGCCAGATCCGCATGCGCCGCGTCGACGGCTATCGTCACCTTGCCCAGATCACTCGCGGCCCGGACGAGCAGGCCGCCTAACCGATACGATCAGCCGTTGCCCAGGAGGCTGCGCTCATCCAATTTCCACGACATTCGGGGCACATCCACAGAGCCCTTGAGGATGAAGCCGATCTCGGGGATCTGGAGGGCGAGCTGGTGGTAGCGGTGCTGTAGGCGCTCGAGCTGTTTGGAGGCAGAAGCAGGCATGGTGTGGGGAAGGATACCTCGCGACGATGCCCGCAAGCATATATACTTCCGGGGAACCTCGCCCGCCCAGGAGAGGTCGATATGCTGCGGCTGACGCCCGATCGTCCGGTCACGACGCTGTGGGAGATGCTATTGCCACCGGAGGTGCAGATCCTGCCCAAGGATCTGGCGATCATCGATACGCTGCTTTCGGATGCGGCGCTGCTGGAGCCGTTTCACAGGGCCTGGGATGATGGCGCCCGGGGCATGGGCCGGCCGACGATCCCGATGGCCATGTACGTGCGGCTGATGCTGATCAAGCAACGTAGCGGCTGGGGCTACGAGACGCTGATGCGGGAGGTATCGGACTCGCTGCACTTGCGGCGCTTCTGTCTGCTGCGCCTGGATGAGCGGGTGCCGCATGAATCGACGGTGCGCAAGCTGACCCGGCGGCTGGACGCCGAGCTGGTACAGGAGATGATCCGAGCCCTGATCAGCAAGGCGTGCCATGAGCGGCACTTTCGGCCGCGGGCGATGCGGGTGGACTCCACAGTGGTGCAAGCCGACATCCGCTATCCCACCGATGCGGGGCTATGCGCCGATGCCGTGCGACGCCTGGCGTACGTCGCACGAGCGGTGCGCAAGATAATCCCGAGTATCGGCGCGACGGTGCGGGATCGCTCCCGAGCGGTCGGCAAGCGGCTCCGAACGATGAGCCAGCGACTCCGGCAACGACGGGGCGAGGGGCAAGCTGCCGTCGAGCGATACACCAAGGAGGCTGCCACCCACGTGCGGGCGAGCCTTCGGGAGGCACAGCGGCTGGTGCGTGAGGCCCAGCGACGGCGTGCTCGAGCAGCTGGTAGTTCAGCGCAAGGACGGCAGCGGGCGCTGGCACGACTGAACGAGGAGATCGAACGGGCGCAGCGGGTTGTCCAGCAGGTACAGCAACGCTTCCGCGGCGAACGGATCAAGGACCGGCTGGTGTCCTTGGCGGATCCGGACGCCCGTCCCATCCGCCGTGGCAAGCGGGGCAAGCCCAACGAGTTCGGCTACATCGTGCAGTTCGCCGAGCTCAACGCCCATACGCGCCGCGGTGCCCGAGGCTTGCTGATGCCTCCGAAGCTACGTGCCGGCTCGACCCACGACGACACGCTGTTGCCACACAACGTGGCCGAGGTAACCGCCCTGGGTCTGCGGCCCCGCGAAGCTGTCTTCGACGCTGGTTTTTCCCGCAAGGCCACTACCGAAACCCTCGCCGAGCTGGGCTGCGAGGTGTTCATCGCCGGTGTCACCCGCTGCGCATCCCGACACACCTGGCGTCGCCGGGCCCGCTACCGGGTCGGCAACGAGGGACGAATCTCCCACCTGAAACGTTCCTACCACGCCGGGCGCTCACGACTACGGGGTATCCAAGGCGCTCGGATCTGGGAAAGCTGGGCCGTGTTCGCCTACGACCTGGATACCGTCGCACTTATGGAGACGTAATCGTCCCCAACCCCGCTGGGCTGACCCGCGCCCCGCCGCCATCCTCTTCCTGGGTGATCGCCGCGACTTCAGTTACCTCTGATCGGAGTTTTTCCGGGGCAAGTAGACTATGTGTAGTTCTCGAAAAACCCCGCTGCCGCAAGTGGCTCGATCACAAGAACCTCGACGATCACGCTCCCGTCAACTCCGCATAGTCCGGAACTCCACATAGCCCCGACTATGCGGAGCTTTGCATAGCCGAGGCAAGTCCAGTCAATGGTAGCGCTGCCGGGCGTTGTTCATCGCCGAACTCTGCCAGGCTGCCGGTTAACTTGACAGTGCCCTATGAACAACGTCCTTAGAACTCACAGCTAGCGCGTGCCCCAGCTTCTTGTCCGGAGTGTAAGCAACGCCCAAGGCAACATGAGCAACGACGCCGCGATCCACATGGGCAGCATCGGCATCAACGACAAGAACCCCACCTTCTTGGCAGGGGGTAGTTGGAACGCCCAGTAGAAAGTCTGATGTAGCGTCAGGACAAGGCACAAGCCGATCAGATAACCTACCGGATTTACCTGCCCGGTGACCGGGCCGAGCACGAGGAAGTACCCCACTATAAAGGGAGCCATCAGGGTCACCAGAAGAAGGCCATAGAACGCCATTGCGGCGCCCACTGATCTCCGCCACATGTGCCCGGCGCCGATGATGGCCTCGATGATGAACGATCGCCGCCATCGTATCTGTTGCAGTACGTACTTGGAGAACGTCTCAGGCACGATCGTGCTCGCTCTGGCAACAGGTACATAAATCGTCTCGAGGCCCTCTCTCAGGATCAGATTCGTCAGGCCTCGATCATCTCCGAAGGTCCGCTTGACCCCCAAGAAGGTCTGGCTCAGCCACTGCTTCATGACTCGTCTGAGCACACTTGTGCGGTATGCGCTGAATGCTCCAGAGCAGCAGATGACGCTGCGGAAGTGACCTTCGAGCGCCCGAAATGTTCTGAACGCAATGAAGTACTGTTGTGTCTGCATTCTTGTCAACCAATTGACTTCAGCGTTTTGGACATCCGTGTGTCCACAGACAGCTGCGATCCGCGGAGAGTAGAAGCCCCGCAGGATCTCTCGAAGCGCATCACGATCGAGCTGAACGTCGCTATCAATCAAGGCAGTGATTTCGGCATTGTGTACCTTCATCCCTGCTGCTATGGCGGCCCTCTTCCCCTGGTTCTCGGCCAGATGGATGACATTGCAGCCAAAATCGGCGGCTGCGCGATTCATCCAGTAGCCGGTGTCGTCGGTGCTTCCATCGTTGATCAGGACCACTGTCAACTTTTCGCCGGGATAGTCTTGCTCAGCAAGAGAACGTGCCGTCGCATATAGCGTCTTTGATTCATTCTTGGCAGGCACAATCGCTGCAACCTGCGGCTCGTATTCGTCAGGCGGCAGAAGGGGGGGATTGTACAGTGCAAAGAACACATAGCGGGCGATGATAAGCGCTCCAACTACTGCCGCATATGCTGCGAAAACAGGATGGTAGGTGAACACATTGGCTATTCGAATGAAGAGTATGAGGGAGGCCATCGCAGCAAAGAGGATCCAGAAGGCCAGCTGAGATGGGCGTTCTATGCGGAGGAGCCTCGATAGCCCTCCGAAGTGTGGGGGGGCGTCTAGCCAGACGAGAGGCTTCTCGAGTGTTCGCGCCGACGCTTGGACCTCAATCCGGGGATGCGGCATGTTCAATGGGGGGGGGTGGCGTGTCGAAACGTCGGTAGCGATGTCTGATTCTCTGCCGCCGCGTCGCGAAGCGCAACCGGGGAGACCGCTGGCCGCCCTCTCTGCCAACGTGGGATGAGACGATGGAGGTTGGATAATTACTGAGCAAGAGGGCGAGGTCGGAGACACAAGAATGTCGGAGTTGAGCAACAACGGTACAGGAGACCACGAGGCTGCCGGACGTCCGGTGCAGGGAGCCGGAGGCGACCGAAAGCGGACGTCGCGCGAGCCAGCCGTCCCGGCCCCCGACCCCGAGTTGGTGGAGCGACCACGGCGCCGCAAGTTCAGCGCCAAGTACAAGCTCCGGGTGGTTCGGGAGGCGGACGGGTGCTCGAAGCCCGGCGAGATCGGCGCGCTGCTGCGGCGCGAGGGGCTGTACTCGTCGCATCTGTCGGTGTGGCGCAAGCAGCGTGACGCCGGAGCGCTGGTGGCGCTGGCCAAGCCACGTGGCCGGCCGGCACCCGATCCCCGAGACGCGCAGCTTGCCAACCTGCGTCGCCGTGCCGAGCGCGCCGAGGCGGAGCTCGAGAAAGCACGGCGGGTAATCGAGGTGCAGGGAAACGTCTCCGCGCTTCTGGGAGAGTTGCTCGAGCCCAGGGGCGCCAACACGAGTACCAAGCGATGATCGAGCAGACCGTCGAACAACTCACCCCCGTCATCGGGACTCGTCCGGCGTGCCGGACGCTGGGCGCCTCGCCCGCGACGATCTACCGCCGTCGTCGGCCGCCTGCGCCCCGACCGAGCAGACCGCGGCCCAAGCCTGCCAGGGCGCTGTCGGAGCCCGAACGTCACGAGGTGCTCGCCGAGTTGCATAGTGAGCGCTTCGTCGACTGCGCTCCTGCCCAGGTATGGGCGACGCTGTTGGACGAGGGCCGCTACCTGGCGTCGGAGCGCACGATGTACCGGAAGATCCTCGCCGCCCAGGGCGAGGGCGGCGAGCGTCGCAACCAGCTTGTGCACCCGCCCTACGACAAGCCCGAGCTGCTCGCCGAGCGAGCCAATGAAGTGTGGTCGTGGGACATCAGCAAACTGCGAGGCCCTGCCAAGTGGACCTACTTCTACCTGTACGTCATCCTCGACGTGTTCAGTCGCTACGTGGTCGGCTGGACTCTCCAGCACCGCGAGAGCGGTGCCTTGGCCGAGCAGCTCATCGGCCAGGCGCTGGGATCCGGCCCGAGTCTTGTGGAAATAGAGATGGCGTAACCTCCGAGTAGGAAAAACTCAACGCCGCCACGAGCGGCAGGAGGCTGCGCCGTGAAGCAGGTTAGCACGCAGGCAGCCGGGGTCATCGAGTTCCGGCAGGACATACAGGGATTGCTGCGTTCCAGGATCCGCGAGGCGATCCAGATCACGCTGCAGGAAGAGCTCAGCGAGGCGCTGGGCTGCGACCGATACGAGCGCAACGGGCAGCGTCGAGGCTACCGCAATGGCAGCCAGCGACGACGGGTGACGACGGCGCAGGGGCTACAGGAGCTGGAGATCCCGCGCGGACGGATCGTGGACCAGGACGGGGACGCGCGTGAGTTCCGCAGCGCGATCCTGCCCCGGTACGCGCGGCGAGCCCGGCAGGTGGACGAGGCGATTCTGGGGGCCTATCTGGCGGGCGCCAACACCCGGCGGATCCGCAAGGCGCTCTCTCCGCTGCTGGGCAAGGAGCACCTGTCCAAGAGCACGGTCTCCAGAGTGGTGGGGCGCCTGAAGGCGAGCTTCGAGCGCTGGCGCGAGCGAGATCTGTCCGGCGAGCGGTACTCGATTCTGTACTTGGACGGGTTTCATCTGAAGGTCAGGCTAGCCAGGAGGGTCGTGTCGGTGCCGGTATTGGCGGTGCTCGGTGTCAGGCCGGACGGCCAGAAGGTGTTGGTGGCGTTGCGGTTAGCGGTCTCGGAGGCGGCCGTCCACTGGCAAGGGTTGATCGAGTCGCTGGTGGAGCGTGGACTGCAGGCACCGGAGTTGTTGATCTCCGACGGGCACAAGGGGCTGGCCAAAGCGATTCAAGTCTGGCCGAACGTGCCGGTGCAGCGGTGCACCCAGCATAAGTGGAACAACCTGCGTGACCACTGCCCGGTTCATGCACGTACCGAGATGAAGCGCGACAAGAGCCTGCAGGAGGCGGGCTTGAGCCTGCTGACCTTCTATGAGTTCCCCAGGCCGATGTGGAAGACGTTGCGCACCACCAACCCGCTCGAGAACCTGAACCGCGAGTTCCGTCGCCGCACCAAGACACAGGGCTCATTCTCGACCGAGGCTGCCGGGGTGACGTTGCTGTGGGGCCTGGTCGCCTTCGGCCAGATCCGCATGCGCCGCATCGATGGCTACCGGTTCTTGGCTGAGATCACCCGCGGCCCGAACCAGCAGGCCGCCTAGCAGATAGGATCAACCGTGGTCGCGGAGGAAACGCTCATCCAATTTCCACATCATTCGGGGCACATCCCCGCCTCTCCGAGACGCCCAGGCGCTTCCGTACATGTGCCACCGCCTCTCGCCGCCGAGCTGGGCTCAGAAGTTTCCCTCCGCCACTTCCTTCAGGATCGACAGGTCGAGTTCCTTTTCCGCCACCAGCCTCTTGAGCCGGGCATTCTCCTTCTCCAGTTGCTTGAGCTTTCTGGCCTGGTTGAGCTTCAGTCCGCCGTACTCTCGCCGCCACCGGTAGTAGGTGTGCTCGGTGATTGCTAGCTTGCGGCAGGCATCCTTGACCGTCGCCCCTCGAGCCAGCTCCACCTCAGCCTCCCGGAGCTTGCGTACGATCTGCTCGGCGCTGTGCCTCTTACTCGGCATTCTGACCTCCCGTTCTTGACCCAGATCGTGAGATTACATCCGGATCCGTTTTCGGGGGTCAGGTCAGACCCATTGCAGTGGGCATGCTGTACTGTGCGCTCTCGCCCTTCTCGCGTGGCCCGCCTGTCCGAGCTGCCCGTCGACGTTGTTCCTGAGGGCGAGTTCCCCGAGATCATCATCTCGACGAGCTGTCCGGGGGCCTCTCCGGTGTCGATTCAGAGCCTGATCACAAGTCCGATCGAGTCCGTCTCGGTCACGGTGCCCGGCGTTCACAAGGTGACGTCGACTTCGCAGCCTGGCACGTCGAACGTCACCGTGCAGTTCGTCGAGAGCGCCAACCTCGACCTGGCGCGCTTCGAGCTGGCGGATCGACTCTCGCTGCTGCACGACGAGCTGCCGCCAGGCATCCCGCTGCCGACGCTGCGGGCCAACCTTCCCCGTCAGTTCCGCGAGCTCGTCCAGAAGATGCGCGAGCTTAACCAGCGCGGTTCCCTGAAGGACTTTCACGACCGCGTCTACAAGATCCGGCTTCCTGCCGATGGTGCTGGTGCTTGAAGCGCTGTTCCACCAGCTTGAGCAGGAGTTCGGTGGCGCCGTCGCCGATTGAGGAGAAGACCGATGAAACAGCTCGACAAAAGGGGCTGGGTTGCAGCCGCTCTGGTCCTCGGTGCAATCGCCATCGGCGGCAGCAGTCGACTGAGGGGCAAGACGCTCAACGGGGAGTTCGAGGCGCTGATCGAACGCTACCTCGCCGAGGTGCGCGGCGTCGGCGCCACCGTCGAGTCCCACGACATGAGCGTCGCTGCGTTCGAGCGCGACATCGAGGTGCAGCGTCGCATCCTGGCCGACCTGCGTTCCATCGACCGCGCCACCCTGAGCTTCGATCAGGATATCGACTACCGATTCCTGCAGAGCATCTTGAGGGGCAACATCATCTGGGTCGAGATCGTGGAGCGCTAGCGCCAGGACCCTCGCGGCTACTTCGGCATCGGCCGCGGCTGGAGCGTGCGCGGTTCACGTCGGAGGGGGACGGTCCTGGCCTGGACGGCTACTCACACACTGGCGGTGCCGTGTAGTCTAGATCTAGTAGTCGGAAATAGTTCTGCCCCAACGCGATATTCCGAAAGGCGGTATCGTGCAGGTCGCGAAGGATCTGACTCGTGACGTGTAGCTCCGTTCGATAGATGTCGATGTCCTTGTCCCTCGACGCCAAGAAGTCCGTGCCGGGCAGGATCCGTTCCGAGTAGTCATTCAAGAACGGTACATAGAGCGCCCGTTTGTCCGGCTGTGAGAAATAGGCGTCGTCGATCACCCGCCAAGAGATATCCACCATCAGCTTCGGGTAGCGATCCAGCAGCGACGTTATCGTCTGGATGTGCTGGGCGGCGGTCATGTCGACCAGTTCACGGGACAGCCCCATATGCACCCAAACGATTGCGTTATCAGGATACAAGCGCAGCACTTCCTGCAGGAGAGGCAGGTATCGAGTTGGATCCTCGTCCATGCCCAGATCCGCGTGTACCGCAAGCGGGATGTTTCGTTCCCGCAGCGCTTCCATGAAGGGCGCCCACCCCGTGAGGGCGGCCATGGAGACCGGCGTATGCCCGTTAGGGAACAACGCTTGTTTTACCAGGTTTACCTCGCCCATCCAGGTGAACGCGCCGGGGTATTCTTTCTCCAAGAGGTGCATCCCTCGGAGGATCGCCTCCGGGCGCGACAAGTCCGGGAACGTCATCGAGAGCGTCAAATGGACGCCAGGGTGCGTATTCATGATGTAGTTGGCAGCATTGACGAAGTCGTTCTTCAGCGTTGGCGTCACTGGCGTGCCTGGGCACTCCAGGTAATAGGTGCAGGACGACGCCGGGGGCAGCATCTGACCAATGCCAGAGATGTTGGCGAACAGGACGCCGGTCTCTTGGAGGTACGAGACCATCTCCTCGAACGGGATCGCGGAGCCTCCAAATGGACGGAAGTGCAAGTGGGTATCAACGACTGCGGTCTGGGATTGGCTGGAGCGGTCGTAACAGGAAGGGTCTTCGATCTGGAACATCTCCAACGTCGGCTTCGAGACGCATCCAGCGGTGCCTGAGACGCTGATCAGAAGCACTAGGACGCATGTGGGTAGTTTCATCCCTGGACCCAGACCGCGTATTCGGTCGACGCTGAGCACCTCGCGACGTGCCCTTCTTGGATGACGTGCGGCCCGTGTCGTTGCCAGCTGGCTCGACGCAGGCGTGGCGAGATGATTACCACAGCGGCGCAAATTCATAAGAGAGCAGCGGTGATGGCGTAACATTGATTATCCCCCAGATGGATTTCCAGCGATTCCACTTCCCCCCAGCCGTGGCAGCCAACCCTGAGTCTGCCACTGGGCCCCACTCTCTGACGCTATTGCTCCCAGGTGTGTCGGATACGAGCGTAGTAGTATGCGCCGTTGAAGCCCCACGGCGTGTACTCGCTGTACCGCTCGCCGACGCTTCGCGCATTTGGACTCTCGTCGGGAACGTGTTGAACACGTTCTGGCTACCGAACGCGAGCGTGGTGTCGCCCGACAGCGGAATGCCCAGTTCGACGTCGACGACCGGTTTGCCGCTGAAGAGGGTCTGCGCACTGTCCCAATCGAACCAGGCGCCGTAGTAGCTGATCCGCCCGAGGAGGTCCAGCGCACCAGCGCGCTGAGTGACGCTGACGTTCCAGCGGTTCTTGGGCAGCGCCTCCTGCAGCTCGCGAATCCGTCTCGCGACGTTGAGCAGCTTCGGATCGAAATGGGAGTTATTTGCAAATGTTGTGGATCAGGGGATCCGATCAGGCAGCGTCTTCGCTAGAGATCAGGTGAACTCCGTCGACGGATGTGGCGCCCTCGAGCACGAGGGCACTGAGGTGGGGAGCGTTGATGCGGCGCCATCTTCGTTGCGCCATCTCCAGGAGCTTGAAGGCCATCGTCAGCGCCTTGGTGCGTGAGCCGGCGCCCTTGGTGACGCGCTGTCTGAGCCTCACCGTGGCGAACGCCGACTCGATCGGGTTGACGGTGCGCAGATGAACCCAGTGCTCGGCGGGAAAGTCGAAGAACGTCAGCAGCTTGTCGGCGTCGCGCTGCAACGAGGCGACGGCCTTGGGGTACTTGGCTCCGTAGTCGGCAGCGAACCGCGTCATGGCCTCCTGAGCATCCTCACGCGTTGGCGCGTCGATGATCTCGTGGAGCGCACGCTTGGCCTTGGCCTGCAGCCGCTTCGGTAACTTGTCCAGCACGTTGGCCAGCCGATGCACCCAGCATCGTTGCTCTCGGCTCTCGGGCCATACCTCTCGCACCGGTGCCCAGAACCCTAGCGCGCCGTCACCCACCGCCAGCAACGGTGCCGGCATCCCTCGACGCTTCAGATCTCAGAGGTGGACCCCGAAATTCGGACAGGTTGCTAAGGTGGGATCCAGACCAAGAAGAAGGAGTCTGGAATGCCACGGAAGAGACGGAGTTATCCTGCTGAGCTGAAGGCGAAGGTCGCTTTGGAGGCGCTTCGCGAGGAAGCGACGATGGCGGAGCTGGCAGCCCGCTACGATGTGCATCCGAATCTGATCGCCAACTGGAAGAAGAAGGCTCGGCAGAAGGTGCTGGCTGGCTTCTCGGGGAAACAGGAGCGCAACGAGGTCTCTCGGGAGGCCGAGATCAAGGAGCTGCGGGCGAAGATCGGGGAGCTCGTCATCGAGCGGGATTTCTTGTCCAAGGCCTTCGGTCGTTGAGCCACGGCCGGAGGGTGGCGATGGTCGATCCGGAGCACGGCCCCCTGAGCATCACGCGGCAGTGCCGCCTGGTGTCGATCGCGAGGTCTTCGTTCTATTACGAGGGCCACGGCGAGAGTCCGCTGAACCTGCGCCTGATGCGGCTGATCGACGAGCAGTTTCTTCAGACGCCGTTTTACGGCTCACGTCAGATGCGACGATGGCTGCGCCGTCAGGGCTACACGGTCTCTCGCAAGCGGGTGCGCCGCCTGATGCGGCTGCTCGGGTTGCAGGCGATCTTGCAGCGGCCCAGGACGTCTCAGCCGCATCCGGAGCACCGGATCTACCCCTACCTGCTGCGTGATCTGGAGATCACGCAGCAGGTAGGGGTAGATCGGATCCGTCCCGAGTCCTGTGGAAATTAGAAAGGCGTAACCTCCGAGTAGCAAAACTCAGAGCCGCCACGAGCGGCAGGAGGTTACGCCGTGAAGCAGGTTAGCACGCACGACAACGAGGTCGTGGAGTTTCGACGGGACGTACAGATGTTGCTGCGGACGAGGATCCGTGAGGCGATCCAGATCACGCTCCAGGAGGAGCTCACGGAGGCTCTGGGGAGCGCGCGATACGAGCGCAACGGTCGGCGCGCCGAGGCTACCGCAACGGCACCCAAAGCCGGCGGGTGACGACGGCGCAGGGACTCCAGGAGTTGGACGTGCCGCGCGGTCGCGTCGTGGACGAAGACGGCGGCACCCGGGAGTTCCGGAGCGCGATCCTGCCACGGTACGCGCGGCGAGCACGACAGGTGGACGAGGCGATCCTGGGAGCGTACCTGGCGGGCGCCAACACGCGGCGGATCCGCAAGGCGTTGTCTCCGTTGCTCGGGAGAGCGCACCTGTCCAAGAGCACGGTCTCGCGGGTGGTGCGGAACCTGTCAACGACTTTGAGACACCTGAGTTCTGGATTTAGTGAGCAATGCCTCCTGTCGTCGAGGTAGCGGGTGGGTTGATCCAGACCTCTTCGGGGAGAGGGCTGAGCTTCGGGATTCCGCGGACAAATCGTTCGGGGTGAGCCGCCCAAGCAGCGTCCAGGATGCGTTGCCGTTGCGCGAGCACCTGCGCGGCGCGTCCATGATGGACATCGTCGGGGGTCAGCATGGCGATGCCGCCATGACGGTGCTCGGTGTTGTACCAGGGCACGAACAAGCGACAGAAGCGCGTGGCGTCCGGCATGTCGGTGAAGCGCCCGGGGAAGCCGGGGTGGTACTTGAGGGTCTTGAACTGTGCCTCTGAGAATGGATTGTCATCGCAGACTTGGGGACGGCTCAGGGAACGCGTGATCCCGAGGTCGGCGAGAAGCTGAGCGGTGCACTTGCTCGTCATGGGCGCGCCACGATCGGAGTGCAGCGTCAGTACCTGCGGTTGGACTCCTTGCTTGTGGCACGTTTCCTGGATCAGGCGCCCGGCCAAGGCCGAGTTCTCCCGATCGGCCACCATCCAACCCACGACGTAGCGGCTGAAGATGTCCAGCAGGAGGTAGAGGTAGTAGTACGTCCACTTCTTCGGCCCCAGCAACTTCGTGATGTCCCACGACCAAATTTGATTCGGTTCCGTCGCCACGAGCTCAGGCTTCGCGTATTGCGGATGCTGGAGCTGGTTGCGGCGCTCTCGCACCGGCTGGTCCAGGGCCAGGATCCGGTACATGGTGCGCTCGGAGCAGAGGTATTTGCCCTCGTCAAGCAGCGTGGCGAACACCTCGCCCGGCGATCGGTCGACGAAGCGCGGCAAGGTGAGCACCTCAACGACGCGCTCACGCTCCGATTCGCACAGCGCCCGGGCAGGAGTAGGACGCGGCTGCTGGTGCTCGGGAGCAGGCCTCTTGCGCCGGTAGAACGTGGCCCGCGACACGCCAAGAGCCCGGCAGGCCGGCGCTACGCCGACCTGCTGGGCCAGTTGTTCGGCAGCCATCAGGAGTCCTTCTCGTCGTTGAGGCTGAATCCCAGCAGCCCGGCAACTTTTTTTTGCACGTCCAAGATCGTGTGTGCCTTATGCAGCTGCTTGTGCAGGCGAGCCACCTTCGCCTCGAGCTCTCGAACCTTCGGCTCCAGCGGGTTGCTCGCCTTCGACTTTGCACCGCGTGTCTTGGAACTGAGCCCGCGAAATGCCCCCTCGCGACGCGCCTTGCGCCAACTCGACAGATGAGAGCTGTACAGTCCCTCTCGGCGGAGCAGCCGGCCCACTTCGCCGCGCTGGCTGCAGCGGTCTGCCTCCTCCAGGATGCGGAGCCGGTACTGTGCTGTGAATCGCCGCCGTTTCGGCTTCGCCAACACCTCCGGGTCCGGGCGCGCCGGCGTGGCGATCGCCTCCGCGCTGGGTGCCTCGTCGCTCCGCTCCTCAGCCCCCAGCGCGGGACCAGCAAGCCCAGCCAAGATCATCGTGTCTATCCCCACTGCCATCGGTTCTCACCTGCCACCGCCCTACAGTAATTCCAAGGGGTGCTGGTGTCTCACCTACGTTGGCAGAGAGGGGTGGGGCGGCTCAAGACGTACTTCGCGAGCTGGAGCGAGCGAGAGCTGTCCGGTGAGCGGTATCCGATTCTGTATCTGGACGGGTTTCACCTGAAGGTCAGGTTGGCGCGGCGCGTGGTCTCGGTGCCGGTGTTGGCGGTGCTCGGAGTCAAAGCCGACGGCCAGAAGGTGTTGGTGGCGTTGCGGTTGGCGGCCTCGGGAGCGGAAGTTCACTGGCGAGGGTTGATCGACTCGCTCGTGCACCGGGGGCTGCGATCGCCTCAGCTGCTGATCGCCGACGGTCACAAGGGGCTGGCGAAGGCGACCGAGGCATGGCCGCGGTCGCAGGTGCAGCGATGCATCCAGCACAAGTGGAGCAACCTTCGCGATCACTGCCCCGTGCATGCGCGCGATGAAATGAGGCGCGATTGGCATGCCATCGTCCGCGCCGACAACGGCAACGAGGCTCGGGCCGCGTACAGCGCCTTCGTGCGCAAATGGTCCAGGCTCGTGCCGGCCGTTGCCCGAAGCCTGGAGGAAGCGGGCCTGAGCCTGCTGACGTTCTACGAGTTCCCCAGGCCGATGTGGAAGACGTTGCGAACGACCAACCCGCTCGAGAACCTGAACCGGGAGTTCCGGCGCCGTACCAAGACCCAGGGTTCGTTCTGCACCGAGGCAGCTGGCGTGACGTTGCTGTGGGGCTTGGTCGCCTTCGGCCAGATCCGCATGCGCCGCGTCGACGGCTATCGTCACCTTGCCCAGATCACTCGCGGCCCGGACGAGCAGGCCGCCTAACCGATACGATCAGCCGTTGCCCAGGAGGCTGCGCTCATCCAATTTCCACGACATTCGGGGCACATCCCATCCTTTGGACAGGTTTGCGTCGCAGCTAAGGTGGAATCCGGGTTCATGATTCAGGCTGCCTTGGGCTTGCGAGACACGGGGCGAAGCCCCGGGCTCCTGTCTTCAGCCCCGTCGTCAATGTACGCCTCCTCGGGCGTCCGGTCCTGGAGCGACGAGTGCGGTCGGCACTCGTTGTAGAAGTCCATCCACCAGCCGATCCCGGCCCGAGCCTCGGAGCCAGTCGCGTACTCTGACAGATAGACCTGCTCGTACTTGAGCGATCGCCACAGTCGCTCGATGAAGACGTTGTCCATCCAGCGGCCCTTGCCGTCCATCGAGATCCGAATGCCGGCCTCCTTGAGCGCGTCGGTGAAGTCGACGCTGGTGAATTGGCTACCCTGATCCGTGTTGAAGATCTCGGGAGGACCGTAGCGCTCGAGCGCCTCTTGCAAGGCCTCGACGCAGAAGCTCGTATCGAGCGTGTTGGACAGACGCCAGGACAGCACCTTGCGGCTCGCCCAGTCCATCACCGCAACCAGGTACAGAAAGCCCCGCTGCAGCGGGATGTAGGTCACATCCGCGCACCAAACGTGGTTGGGTCGCGTGATCTCCAGATCACGCAGCAGGTAGGGGTAGATCCGGTGCTCCGGGTGCGGCTGAGACGTCCTGGGCCGCTGCAAGATCGCCTGCAACCCGAGCAGCCGCATCAGGCGGCGCACCCGCTTGCGAGAGACCGTGTAGCCCTGACGGCGCAGCCATCGTCGCATCTGACGTGAGCCGTAAAACGGCGTCTGAAGAAACTGCTCGTCGATCAGCCGCATCAGGCGCAGGTTCAGCGGACTCTCGCCGTGGCCCTCGTAATAGAACGAAGACCTCGCGATCGACACCAGGCGGCACTGCCGCGTGATGCTCAGGGGGCCGTGCTCCGGATCGACCATCGCCACCCTCCGGCCGTGGCTCAACGACCGAAGGCCTTGGACAAGAAATCCCGCTCGATGACGAGCTCCCCGATCTTCGCCCGCAGCTCCTTGATCTCGGCCTCCCGAGAGACCTCGTTGCGCTCCTGTTTCCCCGAGAAGCCAGCCAGCACCTTCTGCCGAGCCTTCTTCTTCCAGTTGGCGATCAGATTCGGATGCACATCGTAGCGGGCTGCCAGCTCCGCCATCGTCGCTTCCTCGCGAAGCGCCTCCAAAGCGACCTTCGCCTTCAGCTCAGCAGGATAACTCCGTCTCTTCCGTGGCATTCCAGACTCCTTCTTCTTGGTCTGGATCCCACCTTAGCAACCTGTCCGAATTTCGGGGTCCACCTCTCCGGCGGCGGTGGCTTCGGTGGCGGTGGCGACCGGGGTGGCAATGCCGGCGGCGCCAGCATGGATGCCTTCGGCGTCGGCCGCGACCCGCAGCCAGGCGTGGTGTTCGTGATCGCCGAGGACGGCACCATGACCCCCAGAATGGTCATGACGGGTGTGCAGGACTGGGAGAACACCGAGATCGTCTCCGGCCTGCAGGCGGGCGACGAGGTCGTGCTGCTGCCCTCTACCTCGCTGCTGATGTCGCAGCAGGCGCTGCGCGAGCGCTTCAGCCGGTTCACCTCCTCGGTCCCGGGCACCGGCACCGGCGGCGGCCGCGGGCGCCGCTAGAGGCGCCCGCTCACGCGCCGGCAGCCTTCAACCGCACATCATCTCGGTCTGCGAGGGGGCGAGAACCTAGTGGTTGTGAAGCGAGCGGGTCATGCAGCGTCGGTTGACCTGAACCGCACTCGGAGGTCGGGTGCAAGCCGCATGAAGTGCAGCAGAAACACGGACCACAGGAGGGTGTTGGCCAACATCTCGGTGAAGTCCTCGATGGAGCGCGAGAAGTGGGCGAGCGTCTCAAACGTCGATGCCCCGAAGGCACGCTGCGTACGAGCCTCCCAATCGAAGGTATCGGCGATGTACGTGTACAGGTTCAACGGGTGGTCCTCGTCAAGCCCCTCGACAAAGTCCAAGACTACGGCGAACGAGAGACATGCTAGGGCGATCACTACGATCACCCGTGACCGCTTGTCTGGCAGCTCCCGCCACATGAACCAGACCAGGAGAACGCCGACGAGGCTGAACAGTGGCATGTACAGCAGCTGCCACGCGTAGCTTGGGAAACGCTCCAGAAGGCCTCCGGCCCAGCCGAGGCCCTCTAGCAGGCTGCTGAAAAACTCCCCTTGTTCGAGTAGATTTTGAACCACGCAGCCCGCGGCAAGAACCGAAGCATCAACGAGGTGAGCAGATGCGTGGTGAGGACGCGGGACAGGTGGCGGTTTTTAGTTACGTATCTCCAGAGCAGCGAGTACCGAAGGAGCATCCGCTGCGGCCGCTGCTGAGGATCGTCAACGATGTGCTGGGGCGGATGTCGCCGCTGTGCGAGAAGCTGTACTCGCACACGGGCCGTCCGTCTATCCCGCCGGAGAAGCTGCTGCGGGCGCTGCTGCTGCAGGTGCTGTACACGATTCGCTCCGAGCGCATGCTGATGGAGCAGCTCGACTACAACCTGCTGTTCCGGTGGTTTGTGGGCCTGAACATGGACGATCTGGTGTGGGATGCGACGGTGTTCACGAAGAACCGAGATCGAGTGTTGGGAGGCGAGGTCGCCAAGGTGTTCTTCCAGGAAGTGCTGGCGGAGGCGCGGCGCCGCAGCCTGCTGTCGGATGAACACTTCACGGTGGACGGCACGCTGATCGAGGCGTGGGCCTCGCACAAGAGCTTCAAGCCGAAGGATCAGAGCGACTCCGATGAGGGCGGCAGCAACCCGAGCGTCGATTTCCGCCGGCAACGGCGCACGAACGATACTCACGCCTCCAGGACCGACCCGGAGGCACGCCTATACAAGAAGAGTAAGGGAGCCGAGTCGAGGCTCTGCTACATGGGGCACCTGATGATCGACAACCGCCACGGGTTAGCAACCAACGCCTGCGTAACGATCGCTTCGGGAACAGCAGAACGAGAGGCCGCCGTGCAGATGGCGGGCGAGATTCCCGGAAGGGGCCGGGTAACCTTGGCGGCCGACAAGGGCTACGACACGCGAGACTGCATCCGAAAGCTTCGAGATCGCAACATCACCCCGCACGTCGCACAGAACGACACGAACCGGCGCAGCGCCATCGACCGCCGCACGACCCGGCACCCGGGCTACACGGTCAGTCAGAAGAAACGCAAGCTCGTCGAGCAGATGTTCGGATGGGCCAAGACGGTCGGGCTGATGCGCAAGACCAGACACCGAGGCACGCAACGTGTCGATTGGATGTTCATCTTCACCGCCGCGGCCTTCAACCTGGTCAGAATGCGCAACCTCGAGGGGGCGACGTGACGATGAGGGCACCAATCCCCAAGAAATGCCGGCGCTGCCAGCAGCGCCGGCCTCGTACCCGCACTCGGCGCCCCGCTAACTCACCGTGATCGAGACGATCCAGCCCAAAATGGCGCGCCCAAGCCGTTTTTCAGCAGCCTGTTAGGTCTCAGTCCCGATCTGGAGCCAGGGTCGACACCTGACCGACCAGCCAGCGCCAGCCGGCTTCGGTGCGGATGGCCACGGCGCTCATCGCCACACGCGTCTGCACCGTGGGGATGCCCTCGGGCACGAAGGTCATCGTCTGGTCGTACTCTGCCCGCACCCACGCCAGGGTGTCGCTCAGGGGCGTGATGCTCCGAGAGCGCAGCGTCACCTGCATGCTCTCGATGATCCCCTGTGCCTGCTCCATGGCGGCGGCTATCTGCTCCTTCGACTCGTAGGTAGTGCGGCCGACCTCGGTCCAGGAAAAGCGTGGATCGTCGGCGTACAGCTCGAGCACGCCGTCCCAGTCGCCGCTGTTGACCGCGTCGCTGTAGGCGGCGGCCATCGCCCCGACCTCGTCGACGACCTGGTAAGAGCGCCGCTGTGCACTGGCCTCGACCGTGGACAGCAGCAGGAGCAGGAGTGTAGCAAGGGCGGTCCGTCTCATGGTCGGCCTCCGGGCGGATGGGCGATGCTGGCAGCGACAGGCGCAAGCCCGAGGCGCGCCCTCGCCGCCGCGAAACGCGGATCGGCTGCTGCTGCGGTAACCCTGAGTCCGGGCCACTCCGGTAACCATAGAGCCAACCCATCCCGGGCGTCGAGCGACTCCTCGAGCCACGTGAAGCCCTCGCATAGACCGGTGTCCTCACACCCGGCACGAGGATGAATGACCGTCCACCAGTTCATGCTCATCGTAGAGGCCCCGACCTTCAGGGCGTGCGCCATACCGACGCCCTGTTCGCGGCCGGATGTGACGATGCGGCGGTGGGCCGGACGGGATCCACTCAGTATCTGGACTTCGATCCGGCCGCGGAGACGCTGGCGGGCCGCGTCTTGATTCGTATCGATCGTGAGGAACCGTTCCCCGTCGGGAGCGATGTCGACTCTTGCTGCGTCGTCAGGTTCCGGGGTCCCTGGCCTGGCGCTGCGCCCGCCTCACCGGGGCTCGCGTGAGAAAGTAGGCGCGTGATGGCCGACACCCTCCCAACGAGCGCGTATGGAACCGCATAGTCACGTCGGGCCGTACGAGATCCTCGAGCCGCTCGGCGCGGGCGGCATGGGCGAGGTCTACCGGGCGAGGGATACGCGCCTTGACCGCGACGTTGCAATCAAGGTGCTCCCCGCCGACGTGGCCGGAAGCGCGGACCGTCTCGCCCGCCTCCCACGCGAGGCCCGGCTGCTGGCCCAGCTATCGCATCAACACGTCGCCCAGGTGCACGGAGTCGAGGAGCACGACGGTACCTTTTTCGTCGTGATGGAGCTTGCTCCTGGCGAGACGCTCGATGAGCGCATGCGAGGTCGAGGAGCTTTGCCCCTGGCCGAGGTCCTACCCATTGCGGAACAACTCTGCCGTGGGCTCGCGGCAGCCCACGCTCAGGGAATCGTGCACCGCGACCTGAAACCCTCCAACATCACCGTCGCTGAGGATGCCTCCGGCCGGCTGAGCGTCAAGATCCTCGACTTCGGACTTGCCAAGGCGTTCAGCAACAGCGAAGACACGACGGGCCTCACTTCGTCGCCGACCGAACTGGCCGCAACACGCGACGGGGTGATCCAAGGCACCGCGCCTTACATGAGCCCGGAGCAGGCACGCGGTAAGGCGGCGGACCAACGCACGGATGTGTGGGCGTTCGGCACCGTGCTGTACGAGATGTTGGCCGGGCGGCGCGCCTTCGACGGCGCCACGGTTTCCGACGTCATCGCCGCGATCCTGCAACGGGAGGCCGATCTCGGCGCGTTGCGGCACGACGTGCCGCCTGAAATGCACCGCGTCTTGAGGCGCTGTTTGGCCAAGGGCCCGGACGATCGCCTGCGCGACATGGCTGACGTTCGACTTGCCATCGCCGATTCGCTCGAGGCTCCCTTCGCCGCGGCGGGCCCTGCGGTCGCTGGGGAGGGGCGGAGCTTCGGCGTGGGACTTGCGCTGGCCGGAATGGTCGTGGCTGCGCTTGCCGGCGCCTGGGGAGCCCGCGCATGGAGCCCTGAGCCGCAGAAACCGGTCACGCGACTGGCCATCCCTCTGCCAAAAGGACACCTCTTGACCTCGCCGCCGGCAATCTCGGCCGATGGGCGCACGATCGCGTACGCCACCAGTGCAACCCCGTCCGGCTCCACCCAGGTCTATGTGCGCCGCCTCGAGGAGGGCGAGGCCCGTCTGGTGCCCGGGTCAGACAATGGGGAATACCCGCAGCTTTCGTCTGACGGCACCGAGGTCGTGTTCAACCGAAACGGCGCCCTATGGAAAGCCGCGACCGCAGGCGGGGCCCCCAGCGAGCTCATGGCATCACCGACAGGCTTTGGCAGCGTGTGGATCTCCCCGAGCGAAATGCTCGTGGCTCCGGCCCTTGATCGGCTCGTCCGAGTCTCCACCACGGACGGCACCTTCGCACCGGCCACCGAGGTCGATCGTCTGGCCGGAGAGTACGCCCACACATGGCCCCAGGTACTCGCTGGCGGGCGCATGGCACTGTTTCGAGTCTGGGGAGTCGGCGAGGTCAACGGCACCGCGTTGCTCGATCTGGAATCCGGTGAGCGCCGCCTGATCGCGCCCCACCGCTACGGGTTCTACACCGGCAACGGCGCGCTTGCGGTCATCGACAACACGAGCAATACCCTGCGGGCAGCGCGTCTGGATCTCACGGGCACCGATACCTTGAGCGGCGAGATTCCCGTGCTCGAAGGTTTCTACTGGGGTGTGGGCGACAACCGCGAGTGGCTGTCGTTCTCGGAGACCGGGACTCTGGTATACGCGCGCGGCGACCCTGCCGATCGCCGTTTCGTTTGGACCGATGGCCGCGGCAACGAGGAGCTGATCGACCCCGCCAGGCGCGTAAACATCGATCCCAAGCTGTCGTTCGACGGCACCAAGATCGTCTTCCGCGAACATAGCGACGTCTGGCTCAAGGATCTGACAACCGGTGCAGAGGAGATCATCGTCAGCTCCGATCGGGGTCGAGTCACGAACTTCGCGCCGCTCTTCTCGGCCGACGACCGTGAGGTCGTGTTCGCGTCGAATCGCAGCGGCGACTGGGAGATCTACGCCAAGCCGATCGATGGAACAGGCGCGGCACGACCGATTCTCGAGCGGGCAGGTTTCCAGTCCCCCCAGTCCGTGGGCCCGGATGGATCCGTCGTCTTCGTGGAGATCGGTGCCGACACCGCGGACGATCTCTGGATCTTGCCGCCCGACGGTGATCCGCGGCCACTCGTGGTCACCACGACAATCGAGACTCAGGGACGGCTGTCACACGACGGAGCGCTGCTTGCGTACGCCGGGACCCGGTCGGGAAAGTCGGAGATTTACGTCGTAGGGCCGGGCGGCGGACAATCCGTGCGCGTCTCGCGTGACGGTGGATTCGACCCGAGCTGGTCGCCCGACAATCGCACGCTGTTCTTCCGTTCGAACGATGGCGTCATGCGCACGACGGTCCGCACAGGCCCCCCGATCGCGGCCGACGAACCCGAGTTGTTCCTTCGCACCGGTAACATCGCCACCGACTTCGGTCGCAGTTTCGATGTGGGGGCCGATGGGCGCCTGCTCATGATCCGCCCGCAGCCCGGCTCGATGCCCGACCAGCTGAACGTCGTGATCAACTGGTTCGCGGAACTCGACTCGTTGCTACCGCCGCGATAGCCGCTTGCGCGCCGGCCCGTGTCGTGTCACGGCACGAGGCGCCCGCTGCGCGGCTCCGGCAGATGCGAAGGGCTGGTGGGGCTGAGGACCAGGGAGGTACGACATCGAGTCGTGGGCAGGCTAATTGGTCACTGCCCCGTCGGCACCCGCTCCTTTAGCTCCTCGAACCAGTTGAGGATGATGTTGATCCGCGGTGCCGCAGCGGCCGCGTCTTGATTCGTATCGATCATGAGGAACCGTTCACCGTCGGGAGCGATGTCGAACTGGCGCTCTGCCCCATCGTAGTAGGCATGGTCGAAGAGCTCGTAGGGCGCCCCGTGGTCGAACTCGGAGTCGGTGGTCACATCGACGGCGAACATCTTGGGGCCGAGATTGTAGAAGATACTGTGCCCGGCGGGCGACCAGACGGGGTGGACGCCGCCGTTGTTGGAGATCGTGAACCGACTGCCGCCATCCGGAAAAGGCTGCACGTAGATCTCCGAGTTGCCCGATTCATCCGAGAAGTAGGCGCTCCACTTGCCGTCCGGCGACAGGGCGTTTAGGGCCTCCGCAGCGGGCGTGGCCACGAAGGGGCGAACCTCCTCCCCATCGGCCGAAACGACGATGATGTCCCAGCTCGTTTGCGGATGGAGCTCGATGGCGGAAATGAGTCCGTCGGCGGATACCGCCTGTGGCCACTGGTCGAATTCCTTCGTCAAGACGTTCTCGGCACTGCCGCTGAAATCGGCGCGCCGGCGGAACACATCGGCTCCGCCGCCGCCTCGGGTCGATGAGAAGTAGACCCACTCGCCGTCGGGAGACCACACCGGCGATGCGCCGTCGCCGTCTACCGTCAAGCGCGTCAGAGAGCTGTTGCGCAGCTCGAGGATCCACACAGAGTCGGTGCCCTCACCGTCGCCGAGTGTCATCGCGACACGCCCGCCTTCGGGAGATAGTCGGGGCCCTTGGTACGCCCGCTCCTCATCGAGCACCGGCGTGGAGTTGCCGGAACGATCCACCCACAGCAAACGGCGCGCGTCGGCGCCAAGATCACCCGGAAGGTAGACCAGCGATCCCGTTTCGGAGGACACGGCGAAGCGGCTTACTGCCAGGAGGCCCGCCGAGACCTCGCCGAGCACCGGAACGGAATTCCCGCTCGGCTCACGCGTGGCCAGATCGAATGGCACGGCGAACAGGGCATCGCCAACGGCATACACGAGGTGGCCCGTGGCCACGTAGCGGGCGTGCGACCCGCTGATTCCCAGGTCTTGGAGCTCTCCGGTGGCCAGGTCTACGAGGCCGATCGTCGAGGTGCCCCTCCGCGTCACCAGCACGTGATCGCCACCGGGAAGAAACGCCGGCCAATCGAGCGGCTCGCCGGTGGCGTCGCCGCGGGGCGTAACTCCTTCGGCAGTCCCTCCGGCCGCGGCCACCTTCATCAGGCCGTTGGCGACCGCGAACACGATCGAATCGTCGGGGCCCCAGTCAAAGCCGAGTCCTGATACACCTTCGGCGATCGGCTGCGACGCGCCGCCGACCACGGGGACCTTGTGTAGCGTGGAGTCGCCGGTGAGAAAGCCGATCCACTGCCCGTTGGGCGAGAAAATCGGGCTGTGGCCTCCCGCTGATCCGGCGATCGGCGCGGCCACGAGCTCGCCGATTCGGCGTAGGTAGAGCATGAGGCCGTCGGGACCCACGGCCGAGTAGACGATCTGAGAGCCGTCGGGGGAAATGGTCAACGGGTGAAACAGGTCGAAGCCCCCAAGGGCCGTTGCCAGCGACTGAGAATCGGGAACGTCGATGACGAGCCGCTCGGGTCGCTGCGGCGCCAGGGCGGTGTTGTTGCGAACGACAACGGCCGTTGCCACGGCGGTGATCACCACCGCCGTCGCCAAGGCTGCGGCAACGAGCCAAGGCGAGCGGGAGGCAATCGGGCCCGGCTCGGGAACCGTTTCCGAGGCAGCCTCCGCCGCGGTTGACGAAAGGCCGCCGGCGGGCCGCGCTGTCCCCGTTTCCACCTCGATGCTCAGCGTTCGCAAGTCGACGGCAAGATCGTCGGCGTGCTGGTAGCGGCGCGCCGGGTCCTTGGCGAGGCTCTTGCGGACGATGCGATGTATCTCGCCCGGGAGCGCCGGATTGATCTCGGTGACGGCGCGCGGGTCTTGATCGATGATCAGGCCGAGCGTGTCGAGGACGTTGCGACCGGAGAAGGCTCGCTGGCCCGAGACCATCTCGTGCAGCACGCATCCGAAGGCGAACATGTCGGCGCGATGATCGACCTGCTCCCCCTGCACCTGCTCGGGGGCCATGTAGCCGGCCGTTCCCATGATCGAGCCCGCCTGCGTGCCGAGCGCAGTCGGCGACATCGACTGGCTGCCCAGCGGCCCGCCGGCCGCCTCGGTGAGCTTCGCCAGCCCGAAGTCGAGCACCTTGGCGTGGCCGTCCTCGGTGACGAACACGTTCTCCGGTTTCAGGTCCCGGTGCACGATGCCGGCCCGGTGCGCCGCCTTGAGAGCCTCGGCCATCTCGGTGCCCAGCAGCAGCGCCCTCTCGAGCGCCAGCGCGTCCTTGGCGAGTGCCTCCCGCAACGTCCGGCCCCGCAGGTACTCCTGCACCATGTAATGGGTGCCACCGTCGACACCGATGTCGTGAACCGCGGCGATGTGTGGGTGGTTGAGCGCGGCGGCGGCGCGCGCCTCCTGCTCGAAGCGCGCCAGGCGCTCGGGATCGGAGGCGAACTGCTCGGGCAGCACCTTGACCGCCACCTTGCGGCCCAGGCGGGTGTCCTCGGCGAGATACACCTCGCCCATCCCACCAGCGCCGAGCTGCTCCACAATCTCGTAGGGGCCGAGCCGAGTTCCGCATTCCATGGCCCGGGGAGGCTAAGCTGGCTGGCTGCCCGGCCACAACCCGACGCCAGAGCCGAGGCCATCGAGGCCGCCATTCCTGGGGCTCGGGTGGTGCACCTCGAGCCGGACGATCTGGTGACGATGGCGGAGATCGCGCATCGCACGGGACGCACGCGCGAGAGCGTCCGTCTGCTCGTGAAGGGCGAGCGTGGTCCGGGAGGGTTTCCTCCTCCTGCGACCCACTTCAAGACCCGGAACACGATGTGGGAGTGGCAGGAGGTCGCGGCTTGGTTCGCCGAAACCCTCGACGAGAAGCCCTTGGTGGCTGACTCGACAGAGTCCGGGTTCATCGTCGCCTTCAACGCGGGGCTGAGGCTGCGCCGAGCCGAGGGCAAGCTCGGCGATGCTGACCGTCAGCGGATCCGCCGCCTGCTCGGGTAGCTGGCGCTGTAGCCGACCACGACGATGCCGCTGGTGCGTAACCTGCCTGGTTTCGTCCGCTTCCTACCGGTCGCCGCACTGTTTCATGGCCAGACCGTCAACACGTCGGCCCTGGCTCGCGATGCGGGCGTGGCGCGAACCACCGTGGCGGGCTACCTGGAGATCCTGCAGGACACGTTCCTGGCCACCGTACTTCCGGCTTACCAGGCTCGGCTCAGGGTGCGCGAGCGCAAGCATCCGAAGCTGTACTGGGTCGATTCGGGATTGGTGCGGGCGGTCAAGAGGCAGCTTGGCCCCGTCGTCAGCGAGGAAACCGGTCCGTTGATCGAGAGTTGGATCTTCATGCTCTTACGCGCCTACGCCGAGGACAGAGACCTCTACGAGGACATCTTCTCCTGGGCGCCGCTGCAAGCGAAGCGCACGGAGGTGGACTTCCTGCTGCGGCGCGGCCGCGAGCTGCTGGCGCTGGAGGTGAAATCGGCCCGCCGGTTCTCATCGTCATTGCTCTCGGGCCTGAGGGCGATCGGCGAATCCGAAGCGGTTGTGCGGAGAGTCCTCGTCTAGCAGGCTGCTGAAAAACGGCTCGAGCGCGCCATTTTGGGCTGGATCGTCTCGATCACGGTGAGTTAGCGGGGCGGCGAGTGCGAGTGCGAGGCTCTGGTTGCCGGCCGCGCCGGTATTTCTTGGGCGGTTAGTCCCGATATCGTCACGTCGCCCCCTGGAGGTTGCGCATTCTGACCAGGTTGAAGGCAGCGGCGGTGAAGGTGAACATCCAATCGACGCGTTCGGTGCCTCGGTGCCGCGTCTTGCGCATCAGCCCGACCGTCTTGGCCCATCCGAACATCTGCTCGACGAGCTTGCGTTTCCTTTGACTGACCTGGTAGCCGGGGTGGCGGGTTGTGCGCCGGTCGATGGCGCTGCGCCGATTGGTGTCGTTCTGTGCGACGTGCGGGGTGATGTTGCGATCTCGAAGCTTACGGACGCACTCGCGTGTGTCGTAGCCCTTGTCGGCCGCCAAGGTCACCCTGCGGTTACCGGAAATCTTGTCCGCCATTTGCACCGCCGCCTCGCGTTCCGCTGTCCCGGAAGCGATCGTTACGCATGCCTTGGTTGCTAACCCGTGGCGGTTGTCGATCATCAGGTGCCCCATGTAGCAGAGCTTCGACTCGGCTCCCCTACTTTTCTTGTACAGGCGTGCGTCCGGATCGGTCCTGGAGGCGTGAGTATCGTTTGTGCGCCGTTGTTTGCGAAAATCGACGCTCGGGTTGCTGCCGCCCTCATCGGAGTCGCTCTGATCCTTCGGCTTGAAGCTCTTGTGTGAGGCCCACGCCTCGATCAGCGTGCCGTCCACCGTGAAGTGCTCATCCGATAGCAGGCTGCGGCGCCGTGCCTCCGCCAGCACTTCCTGGAAGAACACCTCGGCGACCTCGCCTCCCAACACTCGATCCCGGTTCTTCGTGAACACCGTCGCATCCCACACCAGATCGTCCATGTTCAGGCCCACAAACCACCGGAACAGCAGGTTGTAGTCGAGCTGCTCCATCAGCATGCGCTCGGAGCGAATCGTGTACAGCACCTGCAGCAGCAGCGCCCGCAGCAGTTTCTCCGGCGGGATCGTCGGTCGCCCCGTGTGCGAGTACAGCTTCTCGAACAGCGGCGACATCCGCCCCAGCACATCGTTGACGATCCTCAGCAGCGGCCGCAGCGGATGCTCTTTCGGTACTCGCTGCTCCGGAGATACGTAACTAAAGGCGGCCACCTGTCCCGCGTCCTCACCACGCATCTGCTCACCTCGTTGATGCTTCGGTTCTTGCCGCGGGCTGCGTGGTTCAAAATCTACTCGAACAAGGGGAGTTTTTCAGCAGCCTGCTAGGCATCGCCCGGAATCTCGATGCGGAACTTCTTGACCATCACCAAGCCGTCCTCGTCCTCGACGGCGGCGAAGTAGGCGTCGCCCGCGACGAAAACGGCGCGGAACGACAGTCCTTCGGGGCGCAGGAGCTCGCCGAGGTAGTCGCCGTCGGGAGCGAACACATCGATGATGCGGCGATCGCGCCAGCACGGCCGTTGAAAGGCCTCCCGCACGTTCTCGCTCGGGTCGACACAGTTCTCTGGCTGCTCGCTCTCGCCGACGCGGTAGACCCAGATGCGGCCGTCGCGGGCGGCGTCCAGCCGGTCGTAGGCGGGCTTGGTCTGGCGTGGCGGGTCGCCGTCGTAGGTGTAGTCGGGAAACACGTCGCGGAACTGGGCCTCGATGAGCTTGATGGCGTAGGCGGCGTGCTCGGCGGGCCCCGGGACGGGCTCCCAGTAGCGCTCTACCACGGTCACGAGGCCCTGCGGCGAGTGGATCTCGAACCGGTAGCGGTCGGGAAGGCCCGCCACCAGGGAGCCGTCGGGTGAGACCGACCAGGGGAGGGTCAGGTTGAACAGAAAGGTGCCCGACATGGCCATTACGCCACCGCCCGCCTCGACCACGAGCATCTTCTCCTCGTAGCCGAAGTCGGGCGGGTAGCGTGGCTCTGCGAGCTGGTTGTCGTCGAGTAGCTCGGCGACTCCGTAGCGGGGATTCCAGGCGAAATCGCCCTCGGCGCGCTCCTCCGGCGGATCGGCGCGACGCACCAGCACGGTGCCGTCGTCGAGGACGAACATTCCCGACACGTACCGCTCGTTTGGCGTCCAGGTGCGCAGCAGCTCGCCGTCGGGGGCGTAGAAACTGATCCGGTCGCTGCGCACATCCTGGAGCAACACCGTGCCAATGGGCGTTGTCAGCACATTCCCGGGGCTCTCGTACTCGCCCGGGCCCTGGCCGCTACGCCCGAGATCGTGGAGATAGTTCCCCTCGTGGTCGTAGGCGCGAAGCGCCGGGGCCTGGCTGTCGACGACGTATATGCGTTCGTCGGTGGCCCAGACGCTGCCGACGCGGCCGAACATGTAGGGGTCATCGCCCTCGAGCACGCCGATCGACAGCTCCTCGACCAGCCTTGCCGCCCCGGGCCAGATGGAGCCGGCCACGTTGCGGACGTGTGTCGTGTTGCCTTCGGTGGTCCTCTCGACCACGAGTCCGGATGCCGCGGCGGACTGCTCAGCCGCGGAGCTGCCCCCGCTCGCCACCATGGCGAACGCCAGCCCGATGGCCGCGGCGGTGAGGCGTCGTAGGCTCGAGCAGCCGTCGCTCGGTTTCTGGTCGCGGGCCATGCGGCCTCCTGGAGCATAGGGCGGAGCGGACTCTGCCCTACAAGAACGGCACGACGCGCCGATTTCCGAGCGACTCCCGGACGACCCTATCATCTGGCTGGGCTGCTATGCGCCCGTGGCTCGGCTGCTGGATACGAGGCTGCTGTTCGGAACCGGCGTCTACGAGCCGACGACGCTGGTGAGCGTGATCGCGGTGGTAGCGCTCGCCACGCTCAGCGGAGTGGCCGGCGCCGCCGCCCGCGCCACCCGTCTGAGTCCGCTCACAGCGCTGCGCAGCGAGTGACCTCGTCTGGGAACGGGCCATCACTATCGGCTCACCTCATGCGGTCGCGGATCTCCTCGGCGGCCCGCAGACCCGACAGAAAGGCGCCGTTCACGGTGGCCGGGTAGTCGCGGCTGGTTGCCTCACCCGCGAAGAAGAGACGGTTCTTGACCGGCCGGGCCAGGCGTCGCCGATCGGCCGGTTTGGCACCCGGAGGCAAGTAGGAGTAGGCCCCGTAGGCGAACGGGTCGGAGGCCCAGCGGGTCACCAGCGTTGCCTGTGGCTCGGGGATGCCAGGGCCGTAGAGGGTGCGCAGCACCTGCATGGCCTCGGCGACGATCTCGGCGTCGGTCCGGCTCTCGATCGCGGTGCCGTAGCTGCCGGCGTTGAAGGCCAGGAGCACGGGCTCGCCGGTGTGGGCGAACAGGTTGATCCACTCGGCGAAGTGGCCCTTGGGCTCGCTCAGGTAGCCGAGCGCGTCGGCCCCCGCGTCCCAGAACACGCTGGGGAACTCGATCCACACCTTGTTGAGCACGCTCATGGCGAGCCGCTCGATCGCCTTGCGCTTGCCGCTCGGTAGCGCCGGCTCGAACTCCACTGTTGCGGCCTGCAGGACCCCGAGCGGTAACGTGACCACGGCGCGATCGGCCTCGAAGGTGCCTGGTCGGTGATGATGCGGACGCCGAAGCTGCCGTACTCGATGCGGGTCACCACGGTGCTCAGCCGCGCATCGAGGCCGTCGGCCAGCGCCGCGACGATGGCGACGTAGCCACCGGCGAACAGCACCTCGGCGCCGCGCACCTTCTTGCCCTCGTCGAGGGCGCGGACCGAGGCGGCGTCGGCGTCGGCTGCAAGCTCGTGCTCGATCTCCGTGTTCACCAGGTAGGCGAGCTGCCGGTCGCTGAGCGCGTCGAGATCGCCCTGGGCGCGCGCGTCGTCGAGCATCTCCTGCACCGTGGCATTGGGCTGCCGGCGTAGGTAGGTGCGAAGGTAGTCGGTCGTGACGTTGTGCCACTGGTCGTACTGCGCGTCGCTGATGGGGTCGGGGGCTCCGTCGGCGTCGTACTGGCGAATGTCGTTCCAGTCGGTCTCAACCAGCTCCAGTCCCAGCTCCTGCGCGAGATCGTGAATCGGGTTGTTGCGGGTGCCGTGGATCCAGCTCGCCCCCATGTCGAGCGGCAGGCCCGTGGAGCGATCGGTCCAGATGCGCCCGCCCAGCCGGTCGCGCGCCTCCAAGATGGTCACCGCGAGGCCTGCCTCGTGCAGGTCGCGCGCAGCGGCCAGCCCCACGATCCCGCCGCCGACCACGAGCACGGGCTCGGCGGCGCTGGCGGTCTCCGTTCCCAGGCGGAGGGTGGTGGTCGGGGCCATTGCTGCGATGGAGCCGGCGGCGGCCACGCCGGTGGCTGCGCAGCACGACAGAACTAGTCCGGGTCGGAACCTCATGGCCCCTCCGTGGCGCGGGTCAGCGGCTCCGCGCCACGCTCCCGTTGCCGCTCAGCGTCCAGGCCGGGTAGTAGAGGATCTCACCCGAGTCCCAGCTCTCCAGCAGCCCGGCCGCAACCGGCCCTCCGTTGAGCACCTTGAGGTGGGCATACACACCGGCGCCGGTGGCCTGGTCCGGGTAGGGCAGGATTCCGGTGGCGTTGCCCTCGAGCTTGATCCTCTTGCGTTGCAGCCGCTTGCCCGAAGCGTCGAAGATCGTGACCTGGACCTTGGCCTTGGTGCTGCCCATGTTCACCACGCGGACCTCGACCTCCGACTCGTCGGACAGCTCGGCCCCGAAAGCCACGCCGTTGTTGGACACGGCGTTCTCGGCGCTGACCCCCGGTATCGCGGTGTAGAACTCCGCCTCGTCGCGGGCGCTGCCAGTGACCGTGACCTCCGTGCGTCCGAGTGCCACGCTGGTCGTCGTGAGCAGCGCCGAGGTCGGCTCCTCGAAGGCGACGTCGAGAAGCCCCTCGAGGGTCTTGTTGCGGCCGATGGTCGTGTTCCGCGACCCGACCTTGCTGCCGCGTAGATCGTAGTAGTCGATCGTCGCCGGGTTCGATATCCCGTTCGGGTTGAGCAATACATTAGTGCTGCTGCCCTGGCTGCTCGCCGGCATGTAAGGCAGGGCAATCAGCAGCGACAGGTCGTCGAGGGCCTTGGGGGTTATGACGCTCGGATACCCGGCGGCGTTGGTCACCGTTGCAGAGCCGATCCACTCGCAAGTGTTGGCGCCGACTGTCCCGCCGGGGTCGGGTGCGAACGCGGTGGCCGGGAACAGGGCGGTGTGGCGCAGCGTCTTCGACTTGCCGGCGCCCAGCTGCAGCAATTGGTTGGGGTGGGCCAAGCCATCGCCGGAGACGTAGGTGAACGTCTCGGCACAGCTGCTCGCTCCCACACTGACGATGGTGTAGGAGGTCGCGGCCCCTTCGCCCTGTCGGATCGGATAGAAGATCGATGCGGCGGTCCGCTCGTCGGGGTTCTGGGGAACGGCGTTGTAGGTGCGGTGGCGGGTGGCGCCATCGCTCTGGCCCTGGGTGTTGACCACCACCGGCAGCGGCACGTCGGCGCTCATGATCGCTGAACCCGTGAAGCCAGCGGGGACATCCTCGATCAGCAGAGTTTCGCCCGCCGGTACCGTGAAGCTCTCCGGCTCGAGCGGTTTGCCGTTCTTGTCGAACCAGCTGACCGTGATCTGCTGATCGTCGCCGCCCGCGTTGCAAACGATGATCGTGGTCTCGAAGCCACCACCCGGCTCGGTCACGTGGCTGCTCAGCCGCTGCTGCGCCGAGGCCTGTGCCACAGCCACAAGGCTGGACAGCAGAGCCGTAGCAGCCACCAACGTCTTGCGCGAGATTAGCGACGAGTGTCTGGGGGCGAGGCTCATTCTCACTCCAGTACAGGCTCGCTCCAGTACCAGCCTGATTCAGCCCGGAAGGCTGTCGAACAGGGGAGTTTACAAGACTCTACCTGGCGTCACAGGACCGTCGTCAGCTTCACGAACAGGGTGTCGCCCTGGTCGGAGCGTTCGCCGAACTCGGCCGTACCGCGCTGGTAGGCGAGCTGGAGGTTGCCGAACGGCGGCTGGTAGCGATACACGAAGGTGAGCTGCACGTTGCGTCGGTCGATGGCCGAGTTGGTCTGAAAGAAAAGGCGCACGAACAGGTCGGGGGTGAAGAACTGAGCCGCTCGCAGCACGTGGATCGATCCAGGTACTTTCGGTGTCGGGGTCAGGATCGAGAGTCAGGCGTTGCAGTTCGTACTCGGCCGAGAGTTGCTCGGTGATCTTGTAGGCGGCCTCGACGGTCCAGAGTCGAAAGTCGGCGTCGAAGTTCTCCCCGAAGCGGTAGCCGACCTGGGCGGACTCGAAGGCGCGCGTGTTGTAGCCGAGCTGGAGCTCGACGGAGCGGTTGCGGAACTCCTTCTCGAACAACTGCATGTCCTCGTTCCAGTCGAGCTCGAAGGCGAAGCGGTTGCGCAGGTCGATTTCGAGACCCTGGCGGATCTCCCACTGGCGCAGGCTAGAGGAGTCGGTGGCCCAAAAGACGTTGTAGTTGGAGTCGTACTTGATGCGCTCGAAGGCGCCGCCTTGCGGCCAGAAGGTGCGGCTGAACTCAGCGTCGAGCTCGCGCCGGTTGTCGTCGCGCACGAAGCCGATCGCGTTGACGTTGTCGGCGAAGCCGTTGCCCAGGTAGGTGTAGCGAACGTGGAAGTGGGTGGTGGCCGAGTCGTACGCGGGACGGATGAAGCCGCCCAGCGTGCCACCGCCCGGCCCGTCGCCGTCGTCGCGGCCAAAGCTTTGAACGATCTGACCGGTCATTCCGAGGGTCTCGGTGAAAAAGAGTGTGGCGTCGAGGCCCACCGAGCCCTGGCTCTCTCCGTCGAGGCTGCGGCCGGCCCCCTGGAAAGCGATGTTGGAGCGGCCCAGGTCGCGCTGCACCCGCACGACGCCGAAGTCTCCCTCCGTAGGTCCTGTTCGTCGCCGCTGCCGGCGGGCGTGGCGTGCGAGTAGATAGCCGCGGTGGTCCACGGTCCCTGCTTGCCGAGGATCTTGGCGCCAACCGTAATGTCCTCGATGCGGCGGGAATAGAAGGTGCGGAGGCGCTGGCGTAACAGCTCGTCACCTTCCAGGAAGAACGGGCGCTTCTCCGGTAGGCGCAGCTCGAAGCGGGTCAGGTTGATCTGCTCCTGGTCGGCCTCGATGAGGGCGAAGTCGGGGTTGATCGTCAGGTTGGAGGTGGTGGTGGAGCTAATCACGTAGCGTACGTCGCCGCCGGCGCGCCACTGGTTCGCGTCGCCCTTCTCGAGCACCGTGATCCCGTAGGGGATGAGCTGGAGCCGGTCGCTTGGCGGTGCGACAGCCAGGCCGGTCTAGGGCGCCGGCCTGCGAGATGCGGAACTTGGTATCGAGCGGCCCGGCCCAGGCGCTGGTCTCGAGATTGCGCGAGCGGGTACGCATGAAGTTGACCCCCCAGGTCACGTCGTCGCCGGCGGTGTATTGGAGCGAACGCAGCGGTATGGCGATCTCGACCGACCAGTTATTGCCGTCGCGCGCCACGGCGGCGCTCCATTCTCCGTCCCAGGTTCGTTCGATGGTGCGCCCGTCGTTCACGACGCGGGCGTCGGTCAGAGTGCCGAGCGGGTTGACCCCAAAGACATACGCCGACTGTCGATCAGAGGTGGACCCCGAAATTCGGACAGGTTGCTAAGGTGGGATCCCAGACCAAGAAGAAGGAGTCTGGAATGCCACGGAAGAGACGGAGTTATCCTGCTGAGCTGAAGGCGAAGGTCGCTTTGGAGGCGCTTCGCGAGGAAGCGACGATGGCGGAGCTGGCAGCCCGCTACGATGTGCATCCGAATCTGATCGCCAACTGGAAGAAGAAGGCTCGGCAGAAGGTGCTGGCTGGCTTCTCGGGGAAACAGGAGCGCAACGAGGTCTCTCGGGAGGCCGAGATCAAGGAGCTGCGGGCGAAGATCGGGGAGCTCGTCATCGAGCGGGATTTCTTGTCCAAGGCCTTCGGTCGTTGAGCCACGGCCGGAGGGTGGCGATGGTCGATCCGGAGCACGGCCCCCTGAGCATCACGCGGCAGTGCCGCCTGGTGTCGATCGCGAGGTCTTCGTTCTATTACGAGGGCCACGGCGAGAGTCCGCTGAACCTGCGCCTGATGCGGCTGATCGACGAGCAGTTTCTTCAGACGCCGTTTTACGGCTCACGTCAGATGCGACGATGGCTGCGCCGTCAGGGCTACACGGTCTCTCGCAAGCGGGTGCGCCGCCTGATGCGGCTGCTCGGGTTGCAGGCGATCTTCCAGCGGTCCAGGACATCTCAGCCGCACCCGGAGCACCGGATCTACCCCTACCTGCTGCGTGATCTGGAGATCACGCGACCCAACCACGTTTGGTGCGCGGATGTGACCTACAGAGGTGGACCCCGAAATTCGGACAGGTTGCTAAGGTGGGATCCAGACCAAGAAGAAGGAGTCTGGAATGCCACGGAAGAGACGGAGTTATCCTGCTGAGCTGAAGGCGAAGGTCGCTTTGGAGGCGCTTCGCGAGGAAGCGACGATGGCGGAGCTGGCAGCCCGCTACGATGTGCATCCGAATCTGATCGCCAACTGGAAGAAGAAGGCTCGGCAGAAGGTGCTGGCTGGCTTCTCGGGGAAACAGGAGCGCAACGAGGTCTCTCGGGAGGCCGAGATCAAGGAGCTGCGGGCGAAGATCGGGGAGCTCGTCATCGAGCGGGATTTCTTGTCCAAGGCCTTCGGTCGTTGAGCCACGGCCGGAGGGTGGCGATGGTCGATCCGGAGCACGGCCCCCTGAGCATCACGCGGCAGTGCCGCCTGGTGTCGATCGCGAGGTCTTCGTTCTATTACGAGGGCCACGGCGAGAGTCCGCTGAACCTGCGCCTGATGCGGCTGATCGACGAGCAGTTTCTTCAGACGCCGTTTTACGGCTCACGTCAGATGCGACGATGGCTGCGCCGTCAGGGCTACACGGTCTCTCGCAAGCGGGTGCGCCGCCTGATGCGGCTGCTCGGGTTGCAGGCGATCTTGCAGCGGCCCAGGACGTCTCAGCCGCACCCGGAGCACCGGATCTACCCCTACCTGCTGCGTGATCTGGAGATCACGCGACCCAACCACGTTTGGTGCGCGGATGTGACCTACATCCCGCTGCAGCGGGGCTTTCTGTACCTGGTTGCGGTGATGGACTGGGCGAGCCGCAAGGTGCTGTCCTGGCGTCTGTCCAACACGCTCGATACGAGCTTCTGCGGCGAGGCCTTGCAAGAGGCGCTCGAGCGCTACGGTCCTCCCGAGATCTTCAACACGGATCAGGGTAGCCAATTCACCAGCGTCGACTTCACCAACGCGCTCAAGGAGGCCGGCATTCGGATCTCGATGGACGGCAAGGGCCGCTGGATGGACAACGTCTTCATCGAGCGACTGTGGCGATCGCTCAAGTACGAGCAGGTCTATCTGTCAGAGTACGCGACTGGCTCCGAGGCTCGGGCCGGGATCGGCTGGTGGATGGACTTCTACAACGAGTGCCGACCGCACTCGTCGCTCCAGGACCGGACGCCCGAGGAGGCGTACATTGACGACGGGGCTGAAGACAGGAGCCCGGGGCTTCGCCCCGTGTCTCGCAAGCCCAAGGCAGCCTGAATCATGAACCCGGATTCCACCTTAGCTGCGACGCAAACCTGTCCAAAGGATGGGGTCCACCTCTCAGGACCAGCAGACGCGGGCGACGCGCCAGCACCATCAGCAGACACGCCTTCACCCGCTGGCCGTGGGAGAGGCGCTTGAGCCGCTGTGTGGAGTCGAGATCGAAGCGCTGGAGCAGGCTCGCCGCGTAGGTCTCGTCCCAGTTCGGGAAGATCGACGCCATCAGCTGCATGTGGAAGCCGATGGTCTCGCCGGAGTGCAGGCGCATGTCCTCGGAGGCGAAGCCGATGTCCCACTTCGCCTCGATCTGCTCCTGGGGCATGGCGCGGCCCAGAACGTTGACGGTGCCGCGGTCGGCGTGGACCAGCCCCATAATGATGCGCAGGGTGGTCGACTTGCCCGCGCCATTGGACCCAACGAAGCCCATGACCGAGCCCTGCGGCACTTGCAGGTCGATGTCGTTCAGGGTGAAGCGCGGGTAGCTCTTGCGGACGCCCCGGCATTCGATCGCGTTCTGCATCCGTCGATCCTCCTCAGTCCGCTACTCTCGATCTCAGAATCTCGCCGTCATCCAGTTCTATGCAATCGGCAGCTCGGTGTTACAGCCGGCTGGGAAGGTTTCCTAGCGGCGGGCGGGCCTCGAGCTGGCGGGGCAGAACCAGACCAAGAGGGGCGCCGAGATGGCCGCGGTAGCGGCGCCGAACCAGAAGGGTGCGGCGGGTCCGACGTGCGACCAGAGTAGCCCGGCGATCGGACTTGCCACGAGCAGTACCGCACCCGTGACCGCCTGGTACGCCCCCATGGCACGCCCGCGCGTGGCCTCGTCGCTGAGATCGGCCACGAAGGCGCGTCCGGCGCTGCCGAGCGCGGCCGAGTACAGTCCGTAGCCCAGAAGCAGTGCGGCGGCCACGGGTCGAGACCCGGCCAGCGCCAAGCCCGCGTAGGCGAGGCTGAAGATGAGCATACCCAGCGCCAGAACCCGCTGGTGGCCGAGCCGATCGGACAGCCGCCCCGCGGGTGTCGCGGCGAGCGCATAGACGGCGTTGTACAGGACATACAGGCCGATGACCTCGCTGTCGCCCCAGCCCAAGTCCCTGGCTCTCAGTAGCAGGAAGACGTTGCTGCTGTTGCCGAGCGCGAAGACGGCCGTCACCAGGAGATAGCGGCGCAGGGCGGGAGACAGGGGCGCCACCGGGCCCGAGGGAGCATCGGTCGCTGAGCGTTCGGGGACGTGGTCGCGGACGCGGAGTCCGACCAGACAAAGCACTGCGGCCATTGCCGGCACCGTTGCCAGCCAGAAGATCTGTCGGAAGCTCAGCCCGATCCAAGCGAGCCCTACGAAGGCGACCAGGGGGCCGAGGACGGCGCCGACGGTGTCGAGCGCGCGATGAAAGCCGAACGCGACGCCGTGGTGTCGTGGCGGGGTCGAGGCTGCGATGAGCGCGTCGCGGGCCGGGCCGCGTAATCCTTTCCCGGTGCGATCGACGATCCGGGCGCCGAGCACCCCGGACCAGCTTCCGGTCAGCGCCAGCAGGGGGCGGCTGAGCGCCGAGAGCGCGTACCCCGCAATCACGAAGGGCAGCCGGCGGCGCAGGCGATCGGAGGCCCAGCCTGAACCCAGCTTGAGCAGGCTGGCGGTGCTCTCGGCGACCCCCTCGATGATTCCGACGATCGTCATCGGCGCCCCGAGCACGGTAGTCAGATAGAGCGGGACGACGGCATAGAGCATCTCGCTGCCGACATCCGTGAGCAGGCTGACAAGGCCGAGAACCAGGACGTTGCGGCCGACACCGCGCGGCAGCCCGGGCGCCCGGGGGCTCCTAGGGTCAGCGGGGCCCATGGCTCGGTGGCTATTCGTCTGAGACGGCGACCCGGTACATCCACGCCGCCAGCAGCAGCATGACCAGCAGTCCGGGCCACCCACCCAAGGGGGGCGTGTCGAAGAGCTCGAACATCTCGGCCAAGAAGAAGCTCGACCAGTTGGCCAGGACAATCGGCAGGGCCAGCAGGATGCCTACAAGGGCCTCGCCGGTGATGAGGCCGGAGGCGAGCAGCAGGCCGGGCATCGCCTGCTGGCGCCCTTCGGCGCGTGTGCGGCGCTCGGCGAGCCACCAAATCAGGCCACCCAGGAAGATCGACGTCGACAGCTCGATCGGTAGGTAGATCCCAACGGCGACGGCAAGCACCGGGGTGCGGAAGTCGGATCCGCGTCGCTCGAGGAACTTGTCGAGCGTGATGATCGCTGCGGCCATAGCCATGCCGATCAGAATCATCGTCCACGGCAGTCCACCGCGGAAGACGCCGGTGGCCACGCTCGCCATGAGCGTGGCTTGGGGCGCCGTCAGCGAGTCGGGGTTCGCCGCAGTCGGCGGGCCGATGCCGTATCGCGCCTGGAGCAGATAGAGCACCGGCATCATGACGAAGGCGGCAGAGATCACCCCTAGCAGCTCCATCACCTGCTGCTTCCACGGGGTGGCTCCGAGGATATGGCCCGCCTTCAGGTCTTGCATGGTGTCGCCGGATATGGCCGCGGCACACGCGACCACCGCACCTACGAAGACGGCTGCGGCCGGTCCCACCAGGCTGTCGGCCCCCAGGAATGCCAGCAACAGGGCCGCCGCGAACAGGAGCGTGGCAATGGTGACGCCCGAGATCGGGTTGTTGGAGGAGCCCACCAGGCCGGCCATGTAGCCGGTGATGGCCGCGAAGAAGAAACCCGACACCATCATGATCACGGCCATGGTTGCCGAGACCACGACGTTGCCCACCACGACCTGAAAGAGCAGGAACATCGGCACGACGGACAAGCCGATCAGGATCAGCACCCAGTGCATCGGCGCATCACGCGCCGTGCGCCCAATCTGAGGTCCGAGGCCATCACGCCCATCGCGGTAGGCCGCCAAGCCGGAGCTGATGCCCCGTCGCACGGGTTCGAGCAGGTTTAGCAGCGCCCACAGTCCACCCACGACCATGGCGCCCACACCCATATAGCGGATCTGGGTGCTCCAGATGGCGCCAGCGGCCGCGACCGGGTCGCCCGCTGGGGCGCCGTTCTGCCAGACCCAGATCGGAATCGCCACGAGCCAGGCCAGGGCACCGCCAGCGAAGACCAGCACCGCGATATTCAGTCCGACGATGTAGCCCACCGAGACCAGCGCCGGCGACAGATTCACGCCCAGTACCCAGATCGTTCCCAGGGCTCGGGTGCCGACCTCGAGCGTGCCCGACCAGAGTCCTACGCCGGCCTCGGCGAACTTCATGCCGGCACCGGCCAATCCTGCCAGCAGCAGCGCACGGATGCTGCGGCGCTGCGTCGCCTCGTTGCCGATGGGTTTCAGCTCGGCTACGGCGGCCGCGTCATCTCCCCGCGCCACGCCGCCGGTCTTGAGCACCTCGGCCGTGGCTACGCCCTCCGGGAAGCGCAGATCCTCCTCGATGACCAGGGCCCGGCGAAGTGGAATCGTGAACAGCACACCGATGACGCCACCTACTGCCGCGATCGCGGTGACCTGCCAGTAGTCGAACCGGTCCCAGTAGCCCATCAGCACGAGTGCGGGGACGGTGAAGATGACCCCGGCGGCGAGTGACTCGCCGGCGGACGCGGCGGTCTGCACGAGGTTGTTCTCGAGGATGTTCGAGCGCCGGAAGGCGCGCAGCACGGCCATCGACACGACGGCGGCGGGGATCGAGGCCGACACCGTCATGCCGGCAAACAGCCCCAGGTAGGCGTTGGCGCCGGCCAGCACGACCGACAGCACGACGCCGAGCATCAGTGCCTTGACGGTGATCTCCGGCAGGCTGACCGAATCGGGGACGAGAGGACCGCTGCGGGATGCGTCGCTGCTACTTGGCATTGCCCGAGCCTACTCGGCTCGGAGCGTCTCGACCAGTTCCTGCAAGGTGTCAGCGAGCGAGGCACTGATCTCGAATACGGCCGCCCGTCCCCCGACCCGGGCATAGATCCGAGTCGAAGTCTCGTCCTGGGCACCCGGGGTCTCGTTGCCGATAAGGACCTCGGCCGCCGTATCCTCCGCCGTCCTGGCAACGATTCGGAAGCGCGGGCTCTCCAGCCCCCACTCGGCTAGCGCTGGCGTCGCCGTGCCGTCCCACTCGGTCGCTACCCCTTCCATGCGCAGGTAATTGAGCTCCCACAGAAGGTCCGACACTGCGCCCTCTTCGAGCTCGCGGGCGGTCGGTTGCATCAGCCTCCAGCTATCTCCGTCCTGGGTGAGCTCGTAGGATTCGTCGCCGGCGTCCAGCTTCAGTGTCGTCAGGTCGGTTTGGGTGAACTGCACCAGCGTCTTGGCGCGCAGATCGAACAGTGCCACCTGCAGGCCCTCGAGATCCCCGGCGCTGACGATGTAGGTCCCGGCGTCACCGGTCGAGGTGACGAACCGCGCCTCCACCTCCTCGGCATCCTCGTTGTCACGCTCCTCCAGCGGCACGATTCGAGTCGTTGCTCCCACCCGGAGCTGCAGCGTCTCGTCGTTGTCCGAGGTGTCGGCATCGCCGAGGCCGATAGTCACAGTCAGCCAGTCCTCGTCGGCTTGCCCGGGCCCGCCAAAGCCCTCGGCACGCAGGTCCTGGAGCGTACTGAGCAGGCGGGAGACCGCCGAGGCGTCGGCCTCGATCGGGCGCGGCTCGGTGATGCGCCAGTCGACCCCATCCCGCTCCAGGCGGATCGGTTGACCGTCGCCCACCAGGCGCATGCTCTTGACGCGCTCACGCGCCAGCGCCAGCACCTGCTTGTTGCGCAGGGTGTCGGCCGACGAGGGAAGATCCTCGACCAGCGCTGTGCCCACCACGAAGACGGACCTTCCGCCTGGGTGCATCGCGAAGCGTCCGTCCGGTTCCTCGGAGTCGCCACCCACCAGGAGGGCGTGGCTGGCGCCCTCGCCAACGCGCAGGGTGAGGCTGACGTCCGGATCGTCGAGCCCATACTCGGCGAGCTGGGCGTCGTCCGGTTCGGCATCGAGGACGAACGCTTCCGCCTCCGCCGTGTGCAGTGACGACAGCAGATCCTCGATCGTCTCCTCGTCGGCGCGGCCCGTGAACGGCTGGGTCGCTGCCCACGAGGGCTCAGCATCCTCGGTGTCGCGCTGCAGCGAGGTCGTGAGCTCGGGCGTCGTGATCTCGATCGCCTCGACAGCCGACTCTTCGAAATCCAGCACGGTGCGATCGCGCAGATCCAGGAGGTTCTTGTCGAGCCCGTTGCGCAGCGTCCGCGCGATGCTGTAGACGGTGCGGTCGTCTCCGGTGGTGACGTAGAGGTTGGGTCCGACCGGTGTGTCCTTACCCACGGCGACCGTCACCTGCGCGCCACCGGTGATTCCGATGCTGACGCGGACCGATGGATCATCCAGACCGAAGGGCGCCAGATCCTCGGCGGCCTCTGCGACGACGCGCTCGTGCCGGGCGTTGCGGACGCGATCCACCAAGCTGTCGATGGCCTCGCCATCGGCCGCTACCGGAGCGGGCTCGAGGATACTCCACTGCCCCTCGCTCCGGGTCGCCAGCACGGTCCCGTTCTCGGTCGTGACCTCGACGCGCTCGACGTCCTCGATCTCGAACTGGACGAGCTGACCCTCCAGCCGCTCGGTTTCCTCACGCGCCTCGCGCCCGCGAATCTCGTAGATATAGACGAAGCCGGCAAGGAGGACGAGCAGTCCCGCCATCAGGACCGTGTTTCGCATGTGCATGGCGACTACCTGTTTCGACGGCCGAGCCAGAGCAGCATTCCGCACAAGAGGATGAGCTCGGGAAGCAGCAGCACCGTGACGTAGAAGACCGCCTGGCTCTCGTTCTGCGTGAGCATTACCCGCGAAGCCCGCGTGCGCCGCGGCCGGATCGAGATCAACTCCTCTTTCCCCGCTAGCCATCCTACTGCGTTGAGGAAAAGGTCCTGGTTGAAGTAGTTGCTCAGGTAGCGATTGCTGGCCCACACGGAGTCGCCGAATACCACCAGGCGCCCTTCGAGGTCAGCGGGGGCGGAATCGGCGCCATCGCTGGCCACTGTGTCGCTGGTGGCGTCTGTGCCGTCGGCGGCCGGCGCCTCGGTGTCGTCGGTATCCGAGGTCTCGGTGTCGTCGACAGCGTCACTGTCCGGCGTGTCAGAGCCGTCGGGCGCGCTGTCGATCAATGGCGCGGTCCACTCGAGGGCCGAGTCCTCGAGGGTGGCGGCCACGGCCAGGGCGATCGGACCCGCGGTGTCGTCGTCGTCGAGCGTCACCTCGCCGTTGTCGAACAGGCGCTCCAAATCGATCTCCGCCCACGAGGAGTCGCTGGTGCGCGCCAGCTCGCTGACGGTCACCCCATCGGGGAGCTCTTCCGCGGCGCTCACGCTGCGTGCCATGCGGAAGATGGTGCGCTCGCTGAAGCCCGAGGTAATCGGGTGGAAGCCGTAGTCGCCGACGATCGGCTCGAGGCCGAGCGTAGCGCCGGCGAACAGCTGCACGAACTGCTCGATAATCACGTCGTCGCCCAGCTCGATACCGCGGCTTGCGAGCAGCTCGACGATCTGATCGCCTTGCTGCGGATCGATCATGATCATCGCTGCACCGCCACGGTGCAGGTAGCGATCGAGCGCCACGATCTCGCGTTCGAGCAACGGACGTTGTGGTCCGGTCAAGATCAGCAGATCGGCGTCGCCGGGGACGTCGGGAACGGTGCCCAGAACCAGGGGAACGACGTCGTACCCCTCGTTGTCCAGGGCCGATTTGGCCTGGCCGTAGCCGGTGTCTGACGTAGAGTCCTCGGGATCCGGTTCGCCGTGACCGGTGAGGAAGTAGGCGATCCTGCGGCGCGCCTGGGTCAGCCTTATCAGCGTGTTGGTGAGCTCCTGCTCGGCGGCCTCCGCGATACGGCTGGTCTCGGTGCCGACGGTCACGTGCACAGTGCTGTATTCGGCGATCTCGTACTGCTCGGCCATCTCGGGCCGCTTGTCCGGGTCGATGAACTCGAACCCGAAGCGGTCGGACGCTGCGGCGAAGCTCTCGAGTAGGTCGCGCACGGCACCCTCCTCGCCCTCGCGAAAGAAGGCCCGAGCCACGATGTCGGAGTCGATCCCGTCCAGAAGCTGGGCTGTCTGCGGGGCCAGCGAGAAAACGCCTTCCTCGGTCAGGTCCCAGCGGACCGGGTGCTGTACCGCGAGGTAGTTGACGATGACGATGACCGCCAGGGTGATGAGCGTGTAGACGAGGGCATTGGTGCCGTACTTGGCCTGCCGCCCGCCGACGCTCTCCTTGAGGGCGTCCAGGTGAGTGAACAGGTACAGCGCTACCATCATGCCGCCGAGGATCAGGTGGGCCAGGACGTACATCGACGTCCAGTCGCCGGTGACCAGCCCGGCGACAAGGCCAAACAGGAGAACGATCAATCCGAGCGGGCCGAAGCTGCGATAGGTCTGCATTCTCCGCTACCTCCAGCGCAGCGATTCGAGCGAGCGCTGCGACAGGAACAAACCCACGGCGATCAGGCTCACGTAGTAGAGGATGTCCTGGAGCCGGACGAGCCCTCGCATGAGCTCTCCCGAATGGTCGGTCATCGACAGGTATCTGAGCACCGCACCCATGTTCTCGCCGACCGCGTCTGCCGGCCAGCTAACCAGCAGCAGGAGCAGCAACAGGCCGCCGGCCAGCACGCCGGCGACGATCTGGCTGTCGGTGAGCGTCGAGGTGAACAATCCGAGCGCGATGGCCGACATGCCGATGAGCGCCAGCGCCAGGTAGCCGCTGAAGATGCGCGGAATCTCGGGGTCACCGAAGTAGATCAGGACAGCCGGAAAGACGAACGCCAACGCCAGTAGAACGAGCAGAAACAGGGAGGCGCCAAGGAACTTTCCCAAGGCGATCTCGAGCGTCGAGATGGGGGAGGTCAGCAGCAGCTCATCGGTGCCTTCCGCGCGCTCCCCGGCGAACAGGCGCATCGTGATCAGCGGCATGATCAGGATGAATACGACGACCATGTTGGCAAGCAGCGGCGTCATGACCATGTCGTTGAGGTTCATCTGATCCATCAGGTCGGGGCGCTGCATCGACGAGTAGATGGCGACGAAACGGGAGAACTGGGCCAGCATGTTCCAGAACATGAAGCCCATGATGAGCAGGAAGCCGGCGAGCACCACGTAGGCGATCGGCGACAGGAAGTAGGCGCGCAGCTCCTTGTAGGCAATGGCCCAGACGTTGCTCACTGTTCTGCTCCCGCGTCCGCCGTGCCAGCCAGATCGCCGTTGTCGTCGGACTCCGGTAATTCGGTGCTCGTGCCGTCGCCATTGAGCTGCTCAGCCGCGGCCATCTCGTCGTCGACGACATCGGCCGTAGTGACTCGCAGGAACACCTGCTCGAGGTCTTCGGTTGCCGTCAGCGAATCGGTCGTGTCCTCAGCCACGATTCGGCCGCGCGAGATGATGACGACCTTGTCGCAAAGCTGGGTTACCTCCGGCAGGATGTGAGTCGACAGGATCACGGTGCGGTCCTCTGCCAGCGACTTGATGAGCCGACGAACGCCGATGACCTGCTTCGGATCCAGGCCGATGGTCGGCTCGTCGAGGACGATTACCTCGGGCGAGTGCACGATCGCCTGGGCGATGGCGACGCGCTGCTTGTAGCCGCGCGACAGCGTGCCGATCGGCTGGCGGGCGACGTCGTCGATGGCGGTGGCGATCAGAGCGCGGTCGACGGCTTCGCGGCGCTGCGCGGCCGCAACCCCTTTGATGCGGGCCACAAAGTCGAGGTAGCTGCGGGGCGTCATTTCCCGGTACAGCGGCGGGTTCTCGGGCAGATACCCGACCCTCCGCCGAACCTCGCGCGAGTCCTCGAACACGTCGAATCCGGCCACCGTGGCAGTCCCACTCGACGCCGGTATGTAGCCAGTGAGGATACGCATTGTGGTGGTCTTGCCGGCGCCGTTGGGGCCGAGAAAGCCGAGGATCTGCCCGGTCTCGGCGGTGAACGACACGTCATCGACCGCCGCGTTCGTTCCGTAGTACTTGGTAAGGTGATGAACCTCGATCATGAGACGGTCTGTGCACCTTTGCTGGATGGAGGACGAGAGACTCCGTAGCCGCCTGGTCGTCCCGGTGACGACGCGCTGCCAGAACCGGCAGTGCGAGAGAAAATGTAACAAACGGCAAACACACGCGCATCCGCAGGTGCTGCAAAACCCCACGGATCGGGACTGACCCCGTGCTTTACAGCGGCAGCAGTAGCGATCTATTTCCTTCTCCGAACCTCGGTCGGCCCCGTCGCGGCAGCACTGCTGACAGGCGCTGGCACGCTCCCCGCGTTGATCGGTGGGAATGTCGGCCCAGCCACGGTGTTGGTTGCGGGACTCGTGGCGACGCCCCTTGCTCTGCGAACGCACATCGAGCCTGGCGATCGACCGGTGCGATGCTACTGCTCACGCTTGGCCTCGCGATTCTGCTCACAGGCTCCAGGATTGGTTTGCCTGATGGCTCGGAACTCCTGGCCCTCGCAGCGCTCGCGGGCGGCTGGATTGCCCTGGGACTTCGCGGACAATTCGGGTTACCCCATCACACTTTCACCACGGCCTGCTAGTTGGACAGCAGCTCTTCCAGCATGGCGGGTGCTGCGGGCAGGGAGAGCCTGCGGGTCGACGCGGAGGCCATGATCGTGGAGCCGAATTGAGGCGCTGGGGCAACCCGGGGGCACCAACGCAGCTTTCGGCTAAATCCGCCGGGCGCGTAACCTACGATCAAAACAGAGGAAACGGACGAGTCACGCAGCGAAGACGTGACAACAAACGGTTGCTACACTTGCAACCGTGAGCACCTTCGCCCTGTCGTTGTCGCGCTGGATCATTCCGCTGTTCGCCGCCCTGGTCGTGGTGGGGCTCGCCGGCTTGCTGCCGGACGCCGCCCTCGACCTCGTGACGCCGGCGACTGGCCTGTTCCTGCTAGTGGCGTCGGTGGCCTGGTACTGGCAACTCGACGGCCGTGTTCAGCCCGAGGCCCTCCCCAAGCTCCGCATCGCCGGGCTATCCGCTCTGGTCCTGCTGCTGGCACTCATGTACGGCCTCCTGGTCGGCGCGATCGCGCTGCCGGAAGGGCTGGCTCGTCTGCTGTACGCGCTCTTCCTCGGGGTCGCCGCTGCCGCGCTGCTGGTGGGGTTGCTGGCGCTCGTCGACCTGGCGCTTCTGACCCGCCAACGGTGGGCCCGCTACCTCGCGGGCCTGCTGGCCGTCGGCTACGGGCTGACGATGATCCTCGAGACCGTTCGAGCGCATGCGGACGCGGCGAGCGGCGGCGGCCTGGCGGATCCCGTTGCCAACCCGTACCCGCTGGCGTTGCTGGTGGCGTTGCTGGCCCTGGTGGCTCCCATGGAGTGGGTTGTGGCGCTCGATCGGCGGCAGCGTCTCGCGGTGCTCGTCGGCTGGCTCGTGGCGCTAGCGCCGCTGGTCGCGGCCACCTGGGCGAGCCGTTTGCTGCCGGCACCCCACCAGCACCTGCTGACCGCCTCCGTGCGTGTCGGGGCGATTCTCGGCGCCGTCTACGTGGCCATCGTCTTGGCGCGGGCGACGCTGGCGCTGCCCGGCGCACGTGCTTACGAGCGCAAAGTACGCGAGCTCGACGCGGTCTACGACTTCGGTCTCACCGCGGGAACGGCGTTCAACCCGGAGGAGCTGCAGACCGCCGTGGTTAACGCCATGCTGCGGGTCGTCGAGCCGGACGTGGCCCTGGTCGTGGAGGCCGACCCCGAGGACGAGGGCTGTTCCTGCGTGCTGCTGCGCGCCGACAACGCCGGCCAGCATGTCTACCGGTTCCGAAGTCGGGCCCCGTGGAGTGGGCTCGTCGAGCGCTTCGCCGACCGCCGACCGCTGGTCATCGTCGATCACAAGAAGGCGCCGCCCGGGGCCTTCGAACGCATCTGGGAGCCCGCCTCAGGTAGCTCGGTGATTGTTCCGGTCATCCCGCCCGAGGGCGATCCTCGCGCCGTACTGATCGCCGGCCGCTTCGAGGAATACGCATTCAACACCGACGAGGTGCGCAGTCTGGCCGGGTTTGCCAACCAGGTGGGCCTGGCGATGGACCATGCACGGCTGCTGCGCGAGACGGTGCAGGCCGAGCGGCGCAAGCGCGAGCTCGAGATCGCCCGCGAGCTGCAGGTGAACCTGCTGCCCCGGGAGGCCCCCGACCTGCCGGGCCTCGACATTGCCGCCCGATCGGAGCCGGCCACCGAGGTCGGCGGTGACTACTTCGACTATCTGGAATTGGGACAAGGTCGGCTCGGTATCGCCGTCGGCGACGTTTCGGGTCACGGGATGCCCGCAGGGCTCCTCATGGCCATGGCCAAGAGCTCGATCTACACTCAGGTTCAGTCGGGCGTGTTGCCCAGCGAGATGATCGCGCGTCTCAGCGAGACCTTGCTGCAACTGTCGGCAGACAACCAGTTCATGACCATGGTGCTCTCCGAGATCGACCTGGAGGCCGGCGAGTTCCGCTACTCGAACGCGGGTCACCACTATCCGTTCCACCTTCGCGCGGGGACCGGAGAGGTGGTCGAGCTCGAATCAACGGGGCTACCGCTCGGCATGCTCGCCCGGCCGCAAGGCCCGTTTCGTACCTGCCCACTGGGCGTGGGCGATATCCTCGTGTTCTACTCCGACGGTATCGTCGAGGCGACCGATCCTCAGGACGAGATGTTCGGGCTCTCACGCCTCCGCAAGCTGATCCTTGCGAATCACGACAAGGATGCGAAGACTATTGTGGAGGTGGTCTTTCGCGCCGTGCGTGCATACACGCGGGGCGAACCCCTGGACGACGACGCGACCATCGTGGTGGTTCGCGTCACCGAGAAGTAGCCGGGAGGTCGAAGAGAATGGGCGAAACGCGAAGTCGGGCGGTAGGCAAACGCGTGGCACTCTTGCTGGCGGTGTTGCTGACGGTGTCCAGCATGGTACCCGCGGCGGCAGCGCCCCAGAGCGGCCTGTCGGGGCCCGGGGAGGGCGAGTCGATCGGCCAGTGGACCGAGCGCTGGCTCGTGGGACCGGTGCGCCTGATCGCGACCCGTGAGGAGCAGCGAATCTACGCTGGCCTGTCGAGCACCCAGGAGCGGCTGCAGTTCATTCGTCTTTTTTGGGAACGCCGCGACCCGCACGTTCGCGGGCCGCGCAACGAGTACCTAGACCAGTTCTCGGAGCGGCTCGCCTACACCGAGGAGCATTTCGCGAACTCCCGCGAGCCGGCCTGGGACACCGTCTTCGGCCAGGTCGTGCTCATGTTCGGCCCCCCCGCCCGGACGCGGCGTGAGCTCGGTGGCGTGCCAGCCGGTTTCTCCGACCGGCCGCCGATTCTGTGGAGCTACGACGAGCGGATTCCCGGTCTCGCGCCCAACGAGGACCTGTTCTTCGTATTCCGCGTCGGGCGCTGGAAGCTGATGTCGCCCTACTCGCCGACGAGCATCCCCGAGGCGCTCAAACAGGCCGAGCGCGCCAGCAACGTCGGTGTTGCCATTCCCAGCGACTACCAGCTGGCCTTCGACATGGTGATCGAGCAGTCGCTCGCCCAGCCGGTCAACTACCAGGCGGTCATCGATACCGTACGCACGAGTGTGGCGCTGCCGGACGCCCAGATCCCCTTCGGCTACGAGATCGAGCAGTTCCCGGGGGCCGATGGCGCGGTGCGCCTCCAGGTCGAGCTGATCTGGCGCATGGACTCGCTCGTATTCCACCTGCTGGAGGGAGAGTTCCGTACCGACATGGTTGTCGACGTCCAGCTCGAGCGTGACGGCGAGCTCGTCGCGGCCACTTCGGAGCAGATCTCGATCACGGTGCCCCAGGACGAGATCGACGCCCGTAGGGGCGACGTCGTCCGCCGCAGTGTCAGCTTGACTGCGGAACCGGGCGAGCAGGAGCTGGTGATCGTCCTGCTCGATCAGCTGCTCGGCTACCGAACCCCCTACCGGGAGACGATCGAGGTCCGCTAGCGCGCCTGGTGCGGCCCGGCGTCTTTCTCCAGGGCGGTGTCCTGGGAGGCCGCGACTGCGTGGATCTCGTCCCAGTCGGCCTCCAGACACCGGAGCTCCTCGGCGAAATCGACATCGATGGCGATGCCCCCGTGGTTGAGCGGAATGAGACGGACACCCCGCTCGGCCTCCAAGATCTTGGCCAGATAGGCCTCCATTCGCCGGGCCGGCACGAGCCGCCGGAGGAGGGCAAAAGGTGGCCGCGCCAGCCTCCCGGCTAGACCGGGCCGGCGGCTGTGCTTTTCGGCCTCCTTGGCGATCCACAAGCAGGTGCAGTCCGCCAGGGCATGCAGCGAGCGCCAACCTAGCCAGCGAGTCAGGTGATAGAGCAGCTGCAACAGGGCGCTCAACCGTTCTTGTTTGCGCACCGCGTACAAGTCGTCGAGCACCTTGAGCCGGTGCAGGCGCGAGGCGACGGCGAGGTTCATACCGGTGGCCCGACCGCTCATGTCACGTAGATTCGCTGAGGTCCGGTCGAACCAAGGAGCGTACTGGGCGTAGGCGGGGGCCAAGGCAAAGCCGTGGAAGTAATCGGCCTCGTGGAGCCGTTCGGCACAGCCACGCAGAAAGGCGCGCAACGCGGCTCGACTGTTGAGCGGGTGATCGCCGAAGACCACCAGGATGGGCTCGTCTGCGGCCGGGGCAATCGTCGTGTAGGCCGTCGACAGGTTGGCGAACAGGCTCGATCCCGGCCGCTGGCGCAGGGGCTGATAACGGTAGCGCGCGGGTATGCGGGCCAGGCTCTCCTCGGCGGCCAAGACCCATACGTCGCTGAGCCCGCAATCCCGCAACCAATCCAGCACGTACTCGATCACCATGCGACCGCGCAGCGGCAGGAAAGCCTTGTTGGCCAGCGGGATCTCCCGCTCGCCGTGCCGAGCCCGCTCGGCCCTCCGGCGTCGCAGGCGCCGGCTCACCGGATTGGAGCCGGCGAGCACGAGGACCTTCAGATCGGGCCCGAAGGGCGGTGGGAGCGACGATGACATGGACGCGATTATAATTCCGGGCCGTGCCCGTGGTCTCCGCCAGCGAGCGGACTCGCGTAGCAAGGAAGCCGGACCATGTTCAAACGCGCGATCTACGCCCTGGCCGACAGCCCGCGATTCACGCGGTGGATCAGTGACAGGGGCATGCGCTGGGGCTTCGCGCAGCGTTTCATTGCCGGTGAGGCGCTCGATGAGTCACTCCCCGCGGTGGCCGAGCTGCGCGAGCGCGGGATGCAGGTCACGCTCGATTACCTTGGCGAGGCGGTTCACGACGAGGCAGCGACGCAGACCGCGACCCGTGCCTACTGCGATATCCTCGACCGCATCGCTGCCGAGGGGATTGGTGCGTCGATCTCGCTCAAGCCGACGCAGCTCGGGCTCGCAGTCTCGACCCAATTGGCGGCTACGAACATCGCCCGGATCGTCCGGCGTGCCGGGGATCTCGATAACTTCGTGCGCATCGACATGGAGGGCAGCCCGACCACCGAAGCGACCCTGGCGGCGTTCAAGCAACTGCGCGCCGAGTACGACAATCTCGGCACCGTGGTGCAGTCCTACCTGTACCGTACCCAGAAGGACGTACGCGAGCTCAACGCGATCGGCGGCAAGCTGCGCCTGTGCAAGGGCGCCTACAAGGAACCGCCCGAGCTTGCCTATCAGGACAAGGCCGATGTCGACGCCAACTACATCAAGCTGGCGGAGCTACTGCTGCAGGAAGGCAACGAGCCAGCCTTTGCGACGCACGACCACCGGATCATCGAGCATCTGATGGACTACGTGCAGCGTCACGGGATCTCGCGCGACAGCTTCGAGTTCCAGATGCTGTACGGGGTGCGCCGGGACTATCAGCAGAGGATCGTCGATGGCGGCTACCGGATCCGCATCTATGTGCCCTTCGGGTGCGAGTGGTGCCCCTACTTCATGCGCAGAATCGCGGAGCGGCCGGCCAACGCCATGTTCGTTCTTCGAGCCATGCTCGGCGGCTAGTGGCACTAACGCGGCGAGGCCGTGACCGGTGCCCGCTGGGCCAACGCCTCACGCGTGTGCGCCGGCGCCGGGTGGATCTCGCAGCCCGCGAAGCGCGACAGCATGAGCCGGATCTCCGCGTCCACCCAGCTGTCCGGGAGCCGGCGGCGGACGTCCGCCGAGATCACCCGCAGGGTCTGCCGGCCAGCAGCCTCGTAGTTGCGTCGCGTGTCGAGCCTGCCGTCGGCGTCCAGGAAGACCGCGTGCATGAGCCCCGATGCCGCGAGTACCCGGTGGCACTCGCGCGCATACCGCTGGCCCAGCACGAAGGGCAGCCGCGACAGCACGTTCCACGAGCAAACCGCGGAGAACGCCAGATCCTCGTAGGGCAGGCGGCGGTCGCGCAGCGCGTCGCTCGACAACGTCAGCGGCGTGATGCGGTCCTGGCCGATGCGCGTTGCCTCCTTGGCGAACAGATCGAAGCACGTCACGTCGAAGCCGCGGTCCACCCAGAACTGGAGGTTGGTGTTGCTCGTCGGGCCGAGGTCGAGGATGCGGCCCGGGCTTATGGCCGGATCGAGCGCCTTGGACATGCGCCAGAACAGGTTCGACGGGTAGGCTCGGTTGGGCAGAAGGTCTTGCTCGAGCCGTGCCGACCGCCGTGGCAGCTCATCGCTGGCAGCGAAGTCGTGCCGGCGTGGTCCCTTGTCGGCTTCGATGGGCGGCTGACTCACAAGGCGCCCGTCTCGCCGGCAATGCGGAATTGCACCGAGGCGGTAGCCGCCGGCTCGAAGGGGGCACCGTCGGCCCGCCGCAACTCCGCGGCGAGTCGGTGCTCGCCGGCGGCGACGCCCCGGAAGGTGAACCGCGCGGCGTAGCTCTTCATCGGGGGCAGGTCATCGAGTCGCAGAAGGACATAGGCTCCGTTGCGGGCGCGTCCTCCCAGCTCGACATTGGACACCCGAACCCGGATGGTCAGGTCGGGGCCGCTGACCGTAGCGTCGGGCTCCGGCTCGATGATCGTCAGCTCGGGACTTCGTTGCTGCGCTCCGGCGGCATGACCGCCAAGCGCGAATGCGGCCACGGCGCAGACTCCCAGCAGCGCGACTGCCTTCAGGAGCACTAGCAGGCTGCTGAAAAACGGCTCGAGCGCGCCATTTTGGGCTGGATCGTCTCGATCAAGGTGAGTTGCCCGGCCGCCGTGTGCGAGTGCGAGGCTCTGGTTGCCGGCCGCGCCGGTATTTCTTGGGCGGTTAGTCCCGATATCGTCACGTCGCCCCCTGGAGGTTGCGCATTCTGACCAGGTTGAAGGCAGCGGCGGTGAAGGTGAACATCCAATCGACGCGTTCGGTGCCTCGGTGCCGCGTCTTGCGCATCAGCCCGACCGTCTTGGCCCATCCGAACATCTGCTCGACGAGCTTGCGTTTCCTTTGACTGACCTGGTAGCCGGGGTGGCGGGTTGTGCGCCGGTCGATGGCGCTGCGCCGATTGGTGTCGTTCTGTGCGACGTGCGGGGTGATGTTCCGATCTCGAAGCTTACGGACGCACTCGCGTGTGTCGTAGCCCTTGTCGGCCGCCAAGGTCACCCTGCGGTTACCGGAAATCTTGTCCGCCATTTGCACCGCCGCCTCGCGTTCCGCTGTCCCGGAAGCGATCGTTACGCATGCCTTGGTTGCTAACCCGTGGCGGTTGTCGATCATCAGGTGCCCCATGTAGCAGAGCTTCGACTCGGCTCCCCTACTTTTCTTGTACAGGCGTGCGTCCGGATCGGTCCTGGAGGCGTGAGTATCGTTTGTGCGCCGTTGTTTGCGAAAATCGACGCTCGGGTTGCTGCCTCCCTCATCGGAGTCGCTCTGATCCTTCGGCTTGAAGCTCTTGTGTGAGGCCCACGCCTCGATCAGCGTGCCGTCCACCGTGAAGTGCTCATCCGATAGCAGGCTGCGGCGCCGTGCCTCCGCCAGCACTTCCTGGAAGAACACCTCGGCGACCTCGCCTCCCAACACTCGATCCCGGTTCTTCGTGAACACCGTCGCATCCCACACCAGATCGTCCATGTTCAGGCCCACAAACCACCGGAACAGCAGGTTGTAGTCGAGCTGCTCCATCAGCATGCGCTCGGAGCGAATCGTGTACAGCACCTGCAGCAGCAGCGCCCGCAGCAGCTTCTCCGGCGGGATAGACGGACGCCCCGTGTGCGAGTACAGCTCCTCGAACAGCGGCGACATCCGCCCCAGCACGTCGTTGACGATCCTCAGCAGCGGCCGCAGCGGATGGTCCTTCGGTACTCGCTGCTCTGGAGATACGTAACTAAAGGCGGCCACCTGTCCCGCGTCCTCACCACGCATCTGCTCACCTCGTTGATGCTTCGGTTTTTGCCGCGGGCTGCGTGGTTCAGAATCTACTCGAACAAGGGGAGTTCTTCAGCAGCCTGCTAGACGCATCAGAGTCTCACCACGGCCTGCATGGCAGCAGGATAGCAGGATCGGCGCCGGCTCTAACGCGCTGCGGGCGCGGCGACCGCGACTCCTAGGTGGCTCCTGAGGGCGCTGATCTCTTCCGGGAGCAGCCGGAACGGATCGAGATCGGCGCTGAGCCATTCGCGCAGATCGAACGACTCCCGCATCAGGCCACTGGTCGAGTGGTCGAGCTTGTTCAGAAGGATGTGTACCATCTCATGCGCCGCCGCACGTGCCACGATCTTCGGCGTCAGAAACGGCAGGCGGTCGCCACAGCCGGAGGGTGCGAGCTCCTCGACCGCCGGATCGATCTCGAGCCCGCCGTTCTCGGCTTCGGCGCGCATGCGTGTCGCCTCCCGGCAGCGCAGTACGGCCTGCTGCCGGAACCAGAGCGCCTGGCGGTAGAAGACGAAGCAGTTGCGGCCGATGCCGTTCTCGTCGTCGTGGGGCGCCAGTCCGATCACGTTGGAGGGACCATGGAACCAGCGGGTGCCGTCGGAGGCTAGTACGAGCACGCGCAACTCATCGGAGCGCAAGCGGCGACGTGGAGAGTCGTCGAGGATCCAGTTGACCTCGATGCCCACCTGCTCCGCAAAGATCGCCTCGATCTCGCCCTGGATCGTCTGCATCTCCTCGCGCGAGACCAGCTGGTGGTCGATCAGGTACACGACCAGTCCCCCTGCGGTCGGGCCGGGGTCGTTGCCACGCTCTTGATCGGCGAGCAGCGTTCCGCCGCCGACAAGGGTGACGATGAGCGTCAAGATCAGCAGCAGGTGACGAGGCAAGCGCAATGATGACACGGGGTTCTCCGAGACCTTCCAGGGGGACGAGCGACAGAAACTCGCCCGCTGAATATACCATTCGGGCGACCGACTCCGGCGGTTACACTCCGTGCGGAAGCTGTAAGGACAGTGACGTCAGAGAGGGTAAGGCCGGCGTGGATCTCGGGAGCTTCGAAGCGATCAGCTTCGACTGCTACGGGACCCTCATCGATTGGGAGTCGGGCATTCTGAGCGCGCTGCGGCCGCTGCTCCAAGCCCACGGGAGGGCCTTTGAAGACGAGGCGCTGTTGGAGGCGTACGCGCGGGCCGAGAGCACCGTTCAGGCAGGTCACTACGTGCCGTACGCCGAGGTTCTGCTACGAGTCATGGACGCCCTGGCAGGCGAATACCGCATCGAGCTCACGCTCCCGGAGCGTCGCACGATCGTCGAGTCGCTGGGCGACTGGCCGGCGTTCGCCGATACGGCGGCGGCGCTCGAGAGCCTGGCACGGCACTATCGTCTGGGGATCCTCTCCAACATCGATGATGCCCTGTTCGCCTCCACACGGCGGCGGCTCGGCGTCGAGTTCACCTGGGTCGTGACCGCGGAGCAGGTAGGCGCCTACAAGCCCAGCCGACGTAACTTCGAGGCGCTGCGCGAGCGCACCGGGCTACCGCCGGGGCGCGTTCTGCATGCCGCACAAAGCCTTTTTCACGACATCGGGCCGGCCAGGGAGCTGGGATTCGGGACAGTCTGGATCAATCGGCGAGCCGGACAGGAGGGTGGGGGAGCGACGCCACCCTCGACGGTGGCGCCGGATCTGGAGTTGCCCGATCTGCGCTCGCTCGCGAAGCTGCTTGCCGACCGTTAGCGGGCCGTGGTTCCACCCCGGCCTGCCAGCTCACCCGACCACGGAGACGCCGTCGGTCTCCCAGACCAAGCGCTGGTCGCCCCGGATTCCGTTGTGGATGGCGCCCTCGATGATCTCCACGCCCTTGATCTCCACCAGGGCAACGAGCGCTGCTGCATCACGCACCTGGTTCTCGTCGAGAACATCGCCGGAGATCGAAAGCTGGAAGGCGAAGGCCTTTCCATCGTCGGCCTGGATGTGGAACGAACAGTAGGCGTCGTCGCCTTCGTCGCCCTCGTCGGGCGGGTCCCAGCTGGGCACGTCCAGCCGTATGCGGAACGTCTCCTGGGTCGCGCCGTCGACGAAAATCCACGGGAAGCGTGCCAGCTTGTTGCCCAACTCCTGACTCCGTTTTTCTGGGCTCGGTCCCCGAGAGAGCGCCCCCCGGCGCCTCCCTGAGCGCACACTATGACATCGGTCCGCCGAATGCCACCACGCTCCGACCGGGGGCTGGCGACGTCGGGATCAGGCGGCGCGCAGGAGGCGCCACACCGTCCCGAAGGTCGGCCGCTTGCCCTGTATCAGCAGGCTGAAGCGGAAGATCTTGGCGGCGACCCAGACCACGACGGCCGAGCCCACGGCGAGCAGCCCGATGCCGAGCCAGATCTCCCAGAGGGGGGGCCGCAGCACGTTGATCCTCGCGAGCATCACGAGCGGTGTCGCCGGCGGGATGAGGCTCACGACCCGAGTCAGCGTGCTGGCCGGATTGGTGATGGCGTAGACCACGAACATCAGGCTGATGACCATCGGCATCACGAGTGGAAAGGCGATCTGCGAGAACTCCTCCGTCGTGGTGCAGGTCGAGGCCGCCGCCGCGTACAGGACGGAATAGAAGAGGTAGCCCAGTAGGTACAGGATCGCGAAGTAGAACATCAGGCCCAGATCGAGAAACTCGAGCAGGTCGACGCCCTGTGCGGCGGCACTCATCGCCATCGCCGGCAGGATGTAGAGGGCGATCAGGAAAGCGAGCCCGATCCAGATCCCCAGCTGTACCAAACCTGCGCCGAGCACCCCGCCGATCTTGCCGGCCATGAACTCGGTCGCAGTGACCGCTCCGAGGATGAGCTCGATGAGTCGCGTGGACTTCTCCTCGACGATCGACAGCCCCATCTGCTGCCCGCCCATGAGCACCGTGAAATAGAGGACCATCGCCAGCGCGAAGGTGCTGAAGTAGGCGCGCTCGAAGCCACCCGCTTCCTCCCCCTCCGCCGAGACCGTCACCGTGTCCAGATCCCAGCGTACGAGCGCGTTGACGCGTTCCGAGTCCAACCCGGATCCGGACAAGTAGTCCTCCAGCGCCACCCTCCGTATGGCCCTCTCGAGGCTCTGCGTGATCAGGATGTTGCCTGTCTCACGGGCGAAGTAGCGGCCCCGAATGCCGAGGAGCTCGTCCGGCTCCAGAAGCACGTACCCATCGATCTGCTCGTCGATCAGCTCGATACGCAGCGCCTCGCGCGTCGTCTCGACCGCGTCGGGCGAGATCGTGTACGGGTCGGCCACGGTGACCGTGAAGGCGTCGATCGTCTCCAGGCTTTCGGCGACCCGGCCGCCTTGCGCGGTCCCCACATCGACTACCTTGAGGCGCAGCTCATCGATGTCAGCGCGCTCCAACATCTGCGGGATGGCGACAATCATGCCCATCAATGCCGGTACCATGAGGGTGCTGATGATGAACCACTTGTTGCGCACGCGGGCGATGAACTCGCGCCGCGCCACGTTCATTACCTGGGTGAAGTTCACGCCCGCGCCTCCCCGGTCAGCTCGTCCTCCAGGACCAGCTCGCCTGTCTCGGTGATCATCATGTGGGCGTCGCCGGCTTCGTGCCCGACGGCCTCGAGGAAGATGTCCTCCACGGACGGCTCCTCGGTGGCGAAGGAGCGCAGCCGGACCCGATTCAGCAGGCTCCTGACGATCGCCTGCGAATCGGCTCCCGGCTCCATACGCAGGCGCGCGGCGCGCCCTGAGTCGACGACCTGAGCCACCCCAGGGATTCCCTGGAGCGCTCCCGAGTCACCCTCGTAGCCGATGGCCAGCGTGTTCTTGCCGTGGCGCGCCCGGATCTCGGCCAGCTCGCCGTGCAGTACCAGCTCACCCTCGTGGATCAGGCCGATGCTCTCGCACATCGCCTCGACCTGTTCCATGCGGTGCGACGACAGGATGACCGTGCAGCCGCGCTTCTGCTGCTCGAGAATCAGCTCCTTGAGCAGTCGCGTATTGAGCGGATCCAGACCCGTGAAAGGCTCATCGAGGATGACCAGCTCGGGCTCATGGATGACGGCGGCCGCGAACTGCACCTTCTGCTGCATACCCTTGGACAGGTCGTTGGTGAGCGACTTGCCGCGGTCCCCGAGCTCCAGACGTTCGAGCCACTCACCGGCACGCTTGTTGGCCACGCCCCGGCGCAGTCCCCGAATCGACCCCAGGAACGCGAGCTGCTCGCGCACCTGCATCTTCGGGTACAGACCGCGGTCCTCGGGGAGGTAGCCGACCCGATCCCTGACAGCAAGCGGGTCGTCGGAGCCCAGCAGGCTGACGCTGCCGCCGTCGGGGCTGTAGATCCCGATACAAGCGCGGATGGTGGTGGTCTTGCCGGAGCCGTTGGGCCCGAGGAGTCCGAACACGGCGCCGGCGCGGACCTCGAGGTCGAGCGAGTTGACGGCCACGACGCCGTCGAATTCCTTGACCAAACTGTCTGTCCGAAGTGCCGGTTCATTGCTCATGGCGCCACGATACCATCGCTCGGGGAGGCGTCGGGCGCCCCTGTCCGTGGGTGGCGGAGCGGCCCCCTGGACGGTTGCCTGCCGCCTGCGAATGGTGAGCTGAACGACGCCGAAACCAAAAAGGGGCGCCCCTGCCGGAGCGCCCCGTTCGACTGTCCTTGATGGTTACACGACCAAAGTTCAGCTGGTGGCCTCGCCGTAGAGTCGTCCGACCTGTTCCCAGTTCACGACGCTCCAGAAGGCGTTGATGTAGTCGGGACGGCGGTTCTGGTAGTTGAGGTAATACGCGTGCTCCCAGACGTCGAGGCCCAGGATCGGGGCGTGGCCGTCCATGATCGGGGAGTCCTGGTTGGCGCTCGAGTAGCACTGCAGGGTGCCGTCGCCGTCGACCACGAGCCAGGCCCATCCACTTCCGAAGCGCGTGGCGCCGGCCTTGGCGAAGGCGGCCTTGAACTCGTCGAAGCTACCGAAGGTCGCGGCGATCGCCTCGCCGAGCGTGCCCCCCGGCTCTCCGCCGCCCGACGGGCTCATGATGGTCCAGAATAGCGAGTGGTTTGCGTGGCCACCGCCGTGGTTGCGTACGGCACCGCGGATGCCTTCCGGCACCTCCTCGATGTGGGCAAGAAGCTGCGTCGGCGTCTCCTCCTGAAGGTGGCTGTGGTTCTCGAGCGCCGCGTTCAGACCCGCCACGTAGGCAGCATGGTGCTTGCCGTGGTGAATCTCCATGGTCCTGGCGTCGACATGAGGCTCGAGCGCGTCGTGGGCATAAGGCAGATCGGGTAGCTGGTGTGCCATGGCTCAGACTCCGAGGGCGGTGAGAGTATCGTAGGAAAACCGACGCGTGGATCGTCTCACATTCGGCAGGGACCGGCCACAAGAGCAACTCGCCACGGCCTGCTAGCGGGGCCGCGACGCCGCGCGAGCGGCGCGAAACTCCGAGTCGGCGGTCCAGCTTGGCCAATCGCGCCCCTCGGCCAGGTCGAAGCCGACCCGGAACAGGGCGCGGGTGTCCTGTTCCGCTCCACTGAAGTCCCAGCTCGGGTCGAACTCGTCGCCTGGTCGGTGGTATCGAAGTGTGGTGTAGCGCTCGCGCACCTGGTGTCCGTACCCATCGGGGCGGCCGATGAATCGCACGCCGGCGTCGACGTAGAGGGCCGGGATTCCCGCCTTGGCCAGCGGGAAGTGGTCGGAACGGTAGTAGAAGCCCTTCTCGGGCTCGGGGTCGGCCGTGAGAGTGCGGCCCGACGGTGCCAGGGCGCGGGCGAGATAGGCATCGAGCTCCGAGCTTCCCAGTCCGATGACCGTCAGGTCCTCGGTCGGGCCCCAGACGTTGAGGCCGTCAATGTTGATGGCGGCCACGGTTTGGCCCGGCGGAACCATGGGGTTCGCGGCGTAGTAGGCGGCACCGAGCAGGCCCTTTTCCTCGAGCGTCGTAGCGACGAACAGATGCGACCGTCGGGTTGGCCGCCCGAGGCTCGCGAAGGCCTCGGCGATCTCGAGGAGCGCCGCCAGGCCGGTGGCGTTGTCGAGCGCTCCGTTGTAAATGCCGTCGCCAGGCAGGGCGGGATCGTGCCCGAGGTGATCCCAGTGTGCCGTCCACAGGACGGTCTCGTCGGCGGCCTCGGCCGAGCGACCTGGGACTCCGGCGATCAGGTTGTGCGATCCGATCCGGGCCAGCTCGTTGTCCAGGTGGACCTGTGCAGTGATGCCCAGGCCGATCGGTTGGAAGCCCGGCTCTGCAGCGGCGGCCATGGCCGCCGCGGAATCGAGCCCGACGGCTGCCAACAGCGTGTCCGCCGTTGCCTGGGAGATCCAACCCTCGAGCCGGGCCGGCTGGGCCTCGCCGTCGGCGGTCGGCAGACTGAACTGCGGACCGCTCCACGACGAGCGCACGACCTCCCAGCCGTAGCCGGCGGCCGCCGTCTGATGGATCAGCAGAACCCCGGCAGCCCCTTGCCGGGCCGCTTCCTCGAACTTGTAGGTCCAGCGGCCGTAGTAGGTCATCGCTGGGCCGCCGAATCGCTCGGCGCCCGGCGGGTCGTTGATCAGGGCGATGACGATGGCTCCGCGCACGGAGCGGGAATAGTCGTTCCAGCTCTCCTCCGGGGCCACGACTCCATAGCCAACGAACACCAGTGGCGCGGCAATATCGATAGTTGGCTCCTCGTGTCGGGTCCAGATGACGAAATCGTCGCCGTAGCGCAGATCGTGCCCACGTCGGGCGCCCGCCTCGCCAGCCGTGCGCGGCACACGAAGGGCCGCGCTGCCCGGGTCGACAGTAATCCGTGCCACCGGGACGCGCTGCAGCCAACCTCGGGCGCCGCCGTCGAGCCGATCGCCCATCGGCTGGGCGCCGACGCGCGCGAGCTCCGCTTGCAGGAATCTGAGAGTGGCCGTTTCACCCGGGCTGTCGGGGCCGCGCCCGTCGAACTGGTCCGCGGACAGCGTGCGCGTGAGGCGAGCCAGATCGCTGGCGGCGATGGTTGCGGCCGCGGCGTCGGGGTCTGGTGAGCCACGGCAGGAACCGAGCGCCAGCAACAGGGCGCCAACAGGGAAGAGTCGCGTGCGCACGGAGCCACGCATCACGTGTCCACCTACCGCAGCCGCCAACTGACGGCTGCGGTAACGGTGCGCGGCGGGCCGCGCTGCAGGACGGGCGTGCGCGCCACCTCGAGCGGCTCGCCCAGGAGGTTCTGCCCCTGCAGCGCGAGCCAGGCCCTTGTGGTCAGCGGCACGCGGAGGCCTGCATCCAGGGTAGAGCCCGCCACGAGCGGAAGGCGGTTGCGGTCGTCCTCGTACTGGCGCCCGGTGGCAAGGAGACCCACCACGGCGGTCCAGCCACTCGTGCCGGTGTAGCGGAGCGAGGCTCGTGCGCGGTACTCGGGCACCTGCGGTAGGCGGTTGCCGACGATACTGGCTCCCGGGTCGGTCGTGGGGACAGTCTCGGCGCTGATCCTCGACCGGAACCAGGAAGCTGCGAACGCCAGCTGCCAACGCGACCACGCCGCGTTGGCGCGCAGCTCCAAGCCGGTTACCGATGCCTCGCCGAGGTTGCGCCGTTGGCGCTGGATCAGCGGACCTGTAGCGTCGATGGTGGCGTTGATCACCGCGTCCCGGAGTCGGTTGTAGTAGAGGTCCGCCTCGATCCCGATTTGTGTCCCTCCTGAGGTCGCCTGCCAGGCGAATCCGCCCTCGACCCCGACCAGCCGCTCGTGCACCAGCTCATCGTTGGCCCGCGTCACGACGTTGCCGACACGAAACTGGCGGTACAGCTCGTTGAGCGTCGGGGCGCGGAATCCGCCATACGAGGAGGCGCGGAGCCGGAGATTGTCCGACGCCCGGTACTGCAAGCCGAGACGCGGCGAGACGGTGGTTCGCGACCGATCTTCCGAGCTCTCCTGGTTGGGTTGATTGCGCCAGGCATCGCCGCGCACCGATGCGTCCAGCGCCCACCGGCTGCCTGACCGCAGACTCGTAGCCAAGAAGAGACCGCCGAGCTGCTGGCGGCCGCCCGGCTGACGCTGGAAGCCAGTTGCCAGCACAGTTTCATGGCTCGTGCCCGCGACCGCCCTCAGATCCAGCCCGCCACTGACGACGGCGCTCCCCGGATGGCCCCAACCGTGGCCGCGCAGCCCGAAGTCGCTCGAGGCGACCCGCTGATCGAGCGTCGAGAACTCGCTTGCCCGGTCCGACGCCACGGCCGTGAACCGGCTGTTGAACTCCTGCCAGCGCGCGAAGCCGGCAGCCTGCCATCCACGCGCGCCGCCGTCGGGCTCCCAAAGCAGGCTCGCGCCGCCGGCCGAGGTATCGTTGACCCGCTCGGGCGTGCCGTTGTCGCGATCCTCCAGGAGCAGGTCGAGGCTCGCCAGGAGAGATCCCGGGAGGCCGATCCGCAGGAGTCCCGAAGCGTGCCGTGTCGCTACCTCGGTGTCGACGGGGCCACGCTCGTCGGGGGAGATGGCGATATATCCGCCGGTGCGGAACAGGTCGGCGGCGAACATCGTGCGGATCGCCCCGAAGGGCCTGCCGGCGAGAAGGCCGAAACGCGCCGTCGATTGGTTTCCTCCGGTCAGCCGAGCCTCCAGATCGCCTGTGCCAGCACCGGGGCGTTTGGTAACGATCTGCAGCGCCCCCGCGAGAGCCGTGCTGCCCCATGGGGCGGAGCCGCCGCCGCGGGCGATCTCCACCCGCTCAATGGCCAGCGACGGCACACGGTCCCAGTAGACCCAGCCGCCGAAGGCATCGGTCGCCGGCGTCCCGTCGAGTAGCACGAGGGCCCGGCTGGTGCCGCTGGGGGCGATGCCGCGCAGGTTCAGCCCCTGTGTCGTGGGGTGGGCGGCCCGGGCCGGTGTGCGGCGCAGCAAGCTGAAGGCCGGATCCCAGCGCAGCGCCTCATCGAGCCCGACGGCAGGCCGCGTGGCGAGCTCCGCGGCGTCGATGAGCGTGGTGGCCGTCCCGAGCTCGGAGATGTTCACGGGGAGGCGTGTAGCCGTCACCGTGACCAGCTCCTGCACCTGTTCCGGCGGGTCCGACTCCTGAGCTGCGAGGCCGGGTGCGCCGAGGGCCAACGCCATCAATGCCAGGCGCGGAAGTCGAGCGAGACAGTGACTCACATGATCATCCGATCAGATCGGCGAGAAGTGTCATGTCGACGTTGCCACCCGACAGCACCAAGACGACACACGAGCCCGGCTCGATCTCGAGGCGGCCGGCCAGCAGTGCAGCCAGCGGCGCGGCCCCCGACGGCTCGACCAGGAGCTTCGTGCGCTCAAGCAGCAGACGCATCGCGGCGGCGAGCTCCTCGTCGCTGACGAGTGCGACCTGCTCCACGTGCCGCTGCGTGATCGCCAAGTTGAGCTTGCCGACGAAGGGCGGCGCCAGACCGTCGGCGATGCTGTGTGCGTGCTCGAGACGCACCGGATGCCCGGCATCGAGTGCCGCGGTCATGGTTGCCGCTCCCTCGGGCTCGACCCCGTACAGCCGGGGGCCGCCATCGACGCCGGCCAGGGCCGTCCCGAGGCCGCCGATCATCCCCCCGCCACCTACGCCGCAGGCGATCGCCTCCACGTCCGGGCACTGCTCGAGAATCTCGAGCCCGAGGGTACCGTGACCCGCAATCAGCATCGGATCGTCGAACGGATGCAGGAGCGTCAGACCACGCTCCCGGCGCAGCTCCTCGAGCCGCTCGAAGGCTGCGTGGACGTCGCCGTGCAGCACGACCTCGGCCCCGTAGCCGCGTGTCGCCTCGACCTTGCTGCGAGCCGCGGTCTCGGGCATCACGAGCACGGCGCGTACACCGCACGAGCGGGCGGCATACGCAACGCCCTGAGCGGTGTTGCCGGCCGATATCGTGATCACACCGGCGGCCCGCTCCTGCTCGGAGAGCGTGGCGAGCCGGTTGAGCGCTCCGCGCGGCTTGAAGGAGCCGGTCTTCTGCAGATTCTCGCACTTCAGGTAGACGTCGAGGCCGGTCAGCTCGCTCAGGGTGCGTGACCCGAGCAGCGGTGTGCGGTGCAGCTCGGGCGTCACCCGGGCCACGGCGGCAACGACGTCTTCGGGTCCAGGTAGGCTGGTCTGGGTCATGGCAAGATCGAGCGTAGTGTGATTGCGAGGCCATCGCAATATACTAGCCGCGCCCGTCCACAGGGTGGCCCGTCGCGCGTCGTGTCGAGTGAATCGGAGAGTCCGGTGATGCTGACTGACCTGCTGTTCGCACTGCGTAGATTCCGCTGGGACCAGGTGAAGTACTGGCGCCATACCTACTCGCCCTTGAGTCCCTGGCGCAGGTCGATGGTCGGGATTGTCGAGACCGTAACGACCGAGGCCACGCGCTACGGAGTACACGCATCGCTCGATCCGCGACGCAACTACCAACTGGCCCGCGGTGTGATCGCGAATCGTCGCGGCGAGCACCTGGTGGACCAGGTTCCCGATGCGTACCAGCAATTCTCGCCGCCGTCCGCGGCGACGTTCCATGCGGGCCGCCGCCACTACGATCCGCCGGCCGATCGACGGCGGGGCTTACTGCGCCACCCACAGACACTTGCCTATGTGCTGACCCCCCCGCGCCTGTCCCGGCTCGGAGTCGGCGCCTCGCCCCCCGGCGGCCTGGTGGTGATCCAGCCGGGCGAAGCCGAGATCACGCAGGAGCTCGTCGTGAGCCGCCTGCAGGAGCTCACCGGAGGTCGAGCTACCGGAGCCGACCTCCGGGCCTATGCCGAGTTGCTCCTGCGTCTGCATTCGGGACTCCCGCACGAGCAGGCGGGAACCGAGCAGCAGGCCGCCTGAGCGCCTGGTACTCGTCTAGCCGACCGGTTTGCGGAACTTGAGGACGTAGCGGTCCATCGTGTGCCGCGCCGGGAAGCCGCGGGTCGAGTGGTCGTCGTCGGGGTTGGCGAGCATGTCAGAGCGCTCGACCAGCTCGAAGCCACCCATCGTGAACTCCTCCACGACCGTGGCTTCGTTGAGACGATGCGTATCCTCGTGCCAGCCCTCGTGCGGCGTGGCGAGCTCGATGATACCGACGATACCGCCGGGCTTCATGATGGCGAGGAGCTGCTCGACGGTGGCCTGTCTGCCGCTGCCTAGCTGCTCGGCGTCGTGGTAGTTGCGCACGGCGATCGCCACGTCCAGCGCATCGGCGGGCACGTCGGTGATGGCGCTGACGATCTCGACATTGCTGAGCTCGGAGTCGGCGACCCGCGCCGTCAGGGCGTCGGCTGTGGCGTACTCGCCCTCGGCGTAGAAGCCGAGTATCGAGAACACCTTGCCGTCGTTGCCCATGAGCCGCGAGAGTATGTGCGTGTTGTAACCACCGGCGGCCCACACGTCGCCGACGGTCATGCCTGGCTCGACGCCGAAGAACTCGTAAACCTCCAGCGCCCTGCGATCCGCGTCCTGCGCGACCTCGTCCTCGGGCCGCGTCGGATCCGCAAGCACCGAGTCGTCGAGCCCGGCCGCGGGCTCCCCGACTGCAGGCTCGGGTATTGCTTCCTCAGCCGCCTCCTCGGCGGCGCCATATCCGACGGCGAACGCCGCGGCAAGCAGCAATACCAACAGTCCCTTGCTACGCCTCATTCCTGTTCTCCCTGAAAAGGGGTGCGCTGGCGCACCCGATTGCGCCACTACTGGAGTGGCTTGCGGTACTTGTGGACCCATCGGTGCACGTAGTAGCGGTGGATCGGTGCATCCTCGGTCGCGCCTCGACGCCCGGCACGCTCGCGCCCGTCGAACTCGTAGGTGTCGTCAGCGTTGACCAGCAGGTCCGACGCGGCGACGAACTCGAAGCCAGCGCCGGTGATCTCCTGGCGCGCCAGCTCGTCGTTGATCCGGTGCACGGACTCGTCGCGCTCGTCGGGCTGATCGGTGTAGGCGTTGAAACACCGATCTACGTAGATTCAACGACTTACAGTGGGGTTAGACCCCTCTAGACCCCCTGTGGGGGGTTGAAAACGGTACCAAATCGGTACCACCCGATTTCGGGCTCTGGCACGGGAGGGCATCGTGAAGCGAGGCAACGAGGAAGGAATGGAGAGATGCCGAGATCGCCCGCGAGCAATTGGCGGCCATCGAAGAAGACCCCTCTCAACTTGTGAGCGGCGAGGAGCTAGAGGAGGCGCTAGCGCGGCTGCTGGAGGAGGGCAGCCGTGACCGAGCGGATCCGTAACGAGTACCCGCCCGAGTGGCCGGCGATCGCCTCCGCCGTGAAGAACGCGGCCGGGTGGGAATGCATCCGGTGCGGTCACCCGAACGACCAGCGAACCTGGTCCGTCCGGACCGATGAAGGGGACCGCTGTCTCCCCACCTTCCGGCAGCCTGAACCCGCGCTTCGTGGAGTGGCTGATGGGGTTCCCGATTGGCTGGACCGAACAAGAACCAATCGAGTCGATCGACTTCGATGCCTGGGAAACGGCGTGGTGCCTGCGACTGCGGCGGTTGCTTTCGTGATGCTGGCACGGCGCGCAGGTTTGCGGTGGCTACTGGAGCCGGCGGCATGAGGCGCTTCCGGCTGATCCGTGCCGACGTGCTCGATGGCCTGTCGCAGCTGCCGGACGAGTCGGTGCACTGCGTGGTGACCTCGCCGCCCTACTGGGACCTGCGTGACTACGGGACTGACGGCCAGATCGGGCTCGAAGCAACTCCCGAGGAGTACGTCGAGCGGATGGTGGCCGTGTTCCGAGAAGTGCACCGCGTGCTCCGCTCGGACGGGACGCTGTGGCTGAACATGGGGGATAGCTACATGAGCGGCAGTAGAGGAAATGGGGGCAGTGGATCGAAGTCGCCTTTGCAGCGAAGAAATCGCGGTTCGTACTTCCGCAGATCCTCACGCTACACCCCGCCACGGTGTGCTCTGCCGGCCAAGAACTTGATCGGCATGCCCTGGCGTCTCGCCTTCGCGCTACAAGCGGATGGCTGGTGGCTGCGCGCCGACATCATCTGGGTAAAGCCGTGCCCGATGCCGGAATCGGTCAAGGACCGCCCCACGAAAGCGCACGAGTACGTTTTCCTGCTGTCGAAGTCCGCTCGCTACTGCTACGACGCCAAGGCCATCAGGGAGCCGGTCACCGGCAATGCGCATGCCCGCGGCGACGGTGTGAATCCCAAGGCCAGGGTCCCGTCAGGGTGGGACACGGGCCCGGGCAACCACAAAGCACGTCGCGGCCGCTACCCGCGATCAAAACAGAACGAATCTTTCTCCGGGGCCGTCAACGAACTGGTCAGCGATCGCAATAAGCGTTCCGTGTGGACGATCGCTTCCGAGCCGTTCCCCGACGCCCACTTCGCCACCTTCCCGATCAAGCTCGTGGAGCCATGTGTGCTGGCCGGCTGCCCCGAAGGAGGTGTCGTGCTCGACCCCTTCTGCGGCTCCGGCACCACGGGCGTCGTGGCACTCCGCGCCGACCGCCGCTTCGTGGGCATCGAGCTCAATGAGCAGTACGTGGAGATGGCGCGCCGGCGGATCGGCGAGGACGCCCCGCTTCTGAACCGCGAGGACCCGACGCTACTGGAGCTAGCGGCATGACGGAGCCCTACTACCGAGACGGCCTGTGCACCATCTACCACGGCGACTGTATCGAGATGCTCGACGATCTCTGTGGCCAGGGGATCGACTGCATCGCCACCGACCCGCCATACGTGTTCGGCCTGGCATCCACAGGCAGCAGCAAGCCGGGATGGGGAGACCTGATGAACAGCGCCCGGTTCTACATCGAGTGGCTGTCGAAGTGTCAGAAAATCCTCCAAGGCTGCCCCGGCTCTTGCTGGGTCATGAACTCCTGGCGGTCATTCCCCGTGCTCCTCCGCGCCGCCGATCGAGTCAGCTGGCCGATCGCTTCGTTGTGCGTGTGGGACAAGGACTGCATCGGCCAAGGCGGACCTTCGCAGCTTCGATCTTCATACGAGTTGGTCGCCCTGCTCGCCTGCAAGGGGTTCAAGATCCAGGACAGAACCGTACCGGACGTGTGGCGCTTCAAGTGGGGCTCGTACAGGCCGCACGGGCACAGGGCAGAAAAGCCGCTCGCGTTGTTCCAGAAGATCGTCGAGCATTCCGGCGGCAGCGTGTTCTTGGATACGTTCATGGGCTCCGGGACAACGCTCGAAGCGGCGAAACGAGCAGGCCACAAGGCCATCGGGATCGAGGTCGACGAACGTTATTGCGAGATCGCGGCGAAGCGCCTCGGCCAAGAGACCCTGGATCTGTCAGCATGAGCGAGACCATGAAACCCGGACGAGGGTCCCAGCTTTTCATGATCGGCTTCGAGGCCCCCGTGGGCTCCCACGTTGAAGACGTGGACGCCGCCCCTGGGCGCGCGCTTGCCGCTGCTGTGATCCGCCGGGCCGTTATCGACCTGCGCATGGTGGCAAGTTGGCGCGATCGAGCCGAGCGGCCCGCTTGCGCGCACAAGAGGCTGCGGGAGATCGGTCCCGAAGCGGACCTGGTTGCGTGGCTGTCGAGCCCGGAGGAATCACGGCCCTGCTCGCTGGGATGGTGGTGTCAGTACATCGATGCTGACCCGGTGGTGCTCACCGAGCAGCTGCGGCAGCAAGGGCTCCTGGAGCGCATTGTATAAGCACGCCAACCGATGAGTCGATGACCGATGAGTCGATCAAGGTCATGGTCAATTGGATCGCTGCGGCGGAGAGCATCGCCAAGGCCATGGATATCTCCGTAAGCTGCGTGATCGAGATGCAGCTGCGTGTTGCCCAGATGGTGACTCAAGGGCAGGCCGATCCCGGTACCGATCTGCTGGAGGGCCTGTTGCATGCTGGCCCGAAACGGCAGCAGTAGCGCCATGGATGATCGCGTGCCCAATCGGATTGAGGAGCTGCAGCCGGCGCCCTACAACCCGCGCGCTATCGATGCTTCCTCGTTAGAGGCGCTGAAGGCATCGCTGGGCACCTTCGGCGACCTCTCAGGTATCACCTTCAACGAGCGCACCGGGCACCTCGTTACGGGCCACCAGCGCGTGCGTGCGCTACGCGAGGAGCACGGCGAGGCTGTACGTATCCGTCACGCCGGCAAGGAAGCGTACCTACACGTAGGACCCGAGCGGTTCCGGTTGCGCGTCGTGGACTAGGACGAGGAGACGGAGCGCGCCGCGAACATCGCCGCCAACTCGCCCCTGCTCGCAGGCATCTTCACGGACGATCTACCCGACCTGGTGGCGCTGGCCCAAGAGGAGTTGCCGGAGCTGACCGATGCGCTCCGATTCGATGATCTGCTGGAAACGCTCGATATGGGACCGCCGCCCATCGAACTGCAAGATGACGAGGTGCCAGAGCCGCCGCCCAACCCGGTGACCAAGCCCGGGGATCTATGGACGCTGGGGGATCACCGTCTGATCTGTGGCGATGCCGAAGACGCCGATACGGTCTCCGCCGTGCTGGACTCCAGCAAGCCGTTGCTCATGATCACCGATCCGCCCTACGGCGTGGAGTACGAGCCGGAATGGCGCGAACGTAATTTGGGAGAAAAACAGGCGGGCCAGCGGTCCGGGATTGTACGCAACGACGATCGCGCCGACTGGCGAGAGGCGTTCGCCCATTTTCCCGGCGATGTCGCCTACGTATGGCACGGAGCCTTGTTCGCCCCGGTCGTATTCGAAGGATTAGCGGCGGCGCGGTTGGAGCCTCGCGCCCAGATCGTATGGGCCAAGCCACAGCACGTGATTTCACGCGGTCACTATCACTGGGGCCATGAGCCGGCCTGGTACGCGGTGCGTCGGGGCCGGAGCGCGCGCTGGAGCGGAGACCGGGGCCAAAGCACGCTCTGGCGCATCTCCAACCAGCTGCGGGATTCCGAAGGCAAGACGAACCACTCGACGCAAAAGCCGCTTGAGTGCATGGGCCGACCCATGCGCAACCACGGCCAGGTCGGCGATGGGGTCTACGACCCGTTCGTGGGCTCGGGTACCACGCTCATCGCCGCCGAGCAGCTAGAGCGCCGCTGTCTCGCCATCGAGATCGACCCCGGCTACTGCGACGTAACCGTCGAGCGCTGGGAAAACCTGACCGGCTCCAAGGCCAACCGGTGCACCCCGTGATCATCCCAGACACACACCCATGAATAACCGCTGCACCGCGATCACCACGAGCACGGGGAAACGCTGCAAACGCAAGGCGTTACCGGGATCGGATCGGTGCGCGATCCCCTCCCATGCCGAGGAAGTTGTTCAGTCGAGTTCAGAAGCCAACGCGCGCGTGCGTGCGCGCGAGGGACAGTGGGAGGAGCTGTACTTCAAAGCGCTAGCGCGTGGACACACCAAGGAGTCGGCGGCGGGAGTAGCTGGAGTAAGCACGCGGACGCCGTACTTACGCGTGCAGCGGGGAGACACCGAGTTCGCCAAGCAGGAGGAGGTTGCCTACAACCGGGGCACGGCGATGCTTATGGAGGTGGCGCGGCGACGCATTCTGGATCCGAGGCGCCCTGGGGACCAGGTGCTCAAGCATCTGCTATCGGTTCGTGGCGTTAGCGAGCGCGTGCAAGTGACGGGTGCCGACGATGGCCCGGTCATCACCAGGATCGAGCGGGTCATCGTGTATCCCGAGAATCGGAATGACGATGCAGACGCCGACCCTAAGGCTGATGCAGCCGCCGGCCCCGAGGCTCAGGACGATGCGGCATGACGGGCAGCATGAAGGCACGCTTCAGATCGACACGCCGCACGGGTTTGAGCCGCTGCTCAAGGAGCGCGCACGGTACCGGGGTGCGTACGGTGGGCGAGGATCGGGCAAGTCATGGTTTTTCGCCTCGCTGCTGGTGCAACGATGCCTAGCAGGCTGCTGAAAAACGGCTCGAGCGCGCCATTTTGGGCTGGATCGTCTCGATCAAGGTGAGTTGCCCGGCCGCCGTGTGCGAGTGCGAGGCTCTGGTTGCCGGCCGCGCCGGTATTTCTCGGGCGGTTAGTCCCGATATCGTCACGTCGCCCCCTGGAGGTTGCGCATTCTGACCAGGTTGAAGGCAGCGGCGGTGAAGGTGAACATCCAATCGACGCGTTCGGTGCCTCGGTGCCGCGTCTTGCGCATCAGCCCGACCGTCTTGGCCCATCCGAACATCTGCTCGACGAGCTTGCGTTTCCTTTGACTGACCTGGTAGCCGGGGTGGCGGGTTGTGCGCCGGTCGATGGCGCTGCGCCGATTGGTGTCGTTCTGTGCAACGTGCGGGGTGATGTTCCGATCTCGAAGCTTACGGACGCACTCGCGTGTGTCGTAGCCCTTGTCGGCCGCCAAGGTCACCCTGCGGTTACCGGAAATCTTGTCCGCCATTTGCACCGCCGCCTCTCGTTCCGCTGTCCCGGAAGCGATCGTTACGCATGCCTTGGTTGCTAACCCGTGGCGGTTGTCGATCATCAGGTGCCCCATGTAGCAGAGCTTCGACTCGGCTCCCCTACTTTTCTTGTACAGGCGTGCGTCCGGATCGGTCCTGGAGGCGTGAGTATCGTTTGTGCGCCGTTGTTTGCGAAAATCGACGCTCGGGTTGCTGCCTCCCTCATCGGAGTCGCTCTGATCCTTCGGCTTGAAGCTCTTGTGTGAGGCCCACGCCTCGATCAGCGTGCCGTCCACCGTGAAGTGCTCATCCGATAGCAGACCGCGGCGCCGTGCCTCCGCCAGCACTTCCTGGAAGAACACCTCGGCGACCTCGCCTCCCAACACTCGATCCCGGTTCTTCGTGAACACCGTCGCATCCCACACCAGATCGTCCATGTTCAGGCCCACAAACCACCGGAACAGCAGGTTGTAGTCGAGCTGCTCCATCAGCATGCGCTCGGAGCGAATCGTGTACAGCACCTGCAGCAGCAGCGCCCGCAGCAGTTTCTCCGGCGGGATCGACGGTCGCCCCGTGTGCGAGTACAGCTCCTCGAACAGCGGCGACATCCGCCCCAGCACGTCGTTGACGATCCTCAGCAGCGGCCGCAGCGGATGCTCTTTCGGTACTCGCTGCTCCGGAGATACGTAACTAAAGGCGGCCACCTGTCCCGCGTCCTCACCACGCATCTGCTCACCTCGTTGATGCTTCGGTTTTTGCCGCGGGCTGCGTGGTTCAGAATCTACTCGAACAAGGGGAGTTTTTCAGCAGCCTGCTAGAGGATCCCAACACCCGAGCCCTGTGCGTGCGCGAGGTGCAACGGTCGCTGGATCAGTCCGTGAAGCGGCTGCTAGAGGACACCATCGGAAGGCTCGGGGGTGTCAGAGCACTTCCGCATCCTCAACACGCATATCGAGACCGGCGCCAACGGCCGGATCATCTTTCACGGGATGCAGAACCATACGGCCGAGTCGATCAAGTCGCTGGAGGGGTATGGGATCGCGTGGGTGGAGGAGGCGCAGTCGCTATCAGCCAAGTCGCTAGAGCTGTTGCGCCCGACGGTGCGCGCCACCGGCTCGGAGCTGTGGTTTTCGTGGAACCCCAACAGTCCCACCGACCCGGTGGATGCGCTGCTCCGCGGCACCGATGCACCGCCCGGCGCGGTGGTGGTGGAGGCCAACTACGCGGACAACCCCTGGTTCCCAGACGTGTTGGCCCAGGAGATGCAGTGGGACCGGGCGCGCGACCCGGACAAGTACGCCCACGTCTGGCTGGGGGAGTACGTGGGCCGGTCAGAAGCGCGAGTGTTCGACAACTGGAGCGTCCAGGAATTCAAGGAGCCAGAGGAAGGCACGACGTTGTACTTCGGAGCCGACTGGGGCTTTGCGATCGACCCGACGGTGCTGGTGCGCTGCTGGATCGACGGGCGGAAGCTGTACGTGGATCGGGAAGCGTACCAAGTGGGCTGCGAGATCGACCGCACGGCGGAGCTATTCGACTCCATCGACAACGGCCAGGCACGCGCCTGGCCGATCATCGCCGATTCCGCTCGTCCGGAGACGATCGCCTACCTGCAGCGGCACGGATACCCGCGCATCACCAAGGCGCGCAAGGGGCCGGGGAGCGTGGAGGAAGGTATCGAGTTTCTCAAGAGCTACGACATCGTCGTGCATCCACGCTGCCGCCACACGATGGACGAGTTAACGCTCTACAGCTACAAGACGGATCGGCGCACGGGACAAGTGATCCCGGTGCTGGAGGACACCCACAACCACGTCATCGACGCGCTGCGCTACGCGGTGGAGCGGGTGCGGAGAGTCGCGGTGAGGCAGCGACAGGTGGCGTGGGGGTGAGGAGACGCGCGCGCAGCAGCGACCCGATCTGCATCCGGTCGTGTCGTTGGTGCGCACGCACCCCGAACCGGGGCGGCTCCCCGGAGCGATTTCATATACAAGCACTCCAACGACCTTTGCATACCTTCCGAAGGGCAGCGTGGAGCCAACGTGCGGGTGGGACCGTGCAGGGCCACGACTGTCGCAGTAGGGAACGGGGGCGGATTGTTGTCTTCGACCCGAAGCCAGCCATACGGGGGTGTCCGCAATAAGCACCTCCCCTACAAAGGACCAGGGGGAGTTGCGGGTGTGCAAGTAGTAGTTAGAGGAACATAGATCAAGAGATCTCGCCCGCTAGGTCCGGGGGGGGGGAAAGCCCCCGGTATGCGCGGGAGCCGAAAAAGGGGTGGGACGATGCCAGTAGATACCGCTTCCGATACGTATGAGGCGTTCGTCACCAAGTGGCAGCGGGCGCGTGATTGCTACGAAGGCTCTGACGCAGTCAAGGAGCAGGGGGCTGGATACCTGCCCCCGCTAGCGAGCCACGGACGCGAGCCAGCCAAGTACGAGGCTTACAAGCAACGAGCGCTGTTTTACAACGCCACCGGACGCACGGTGGATGGTCTAGCGGGACTGATCTTTCAGAAAGAGCCAAAGAGGTGGACCCCATCCTTTGGACAGGTTTGCGTCGCAGCTAAGGTGGAATCCGGGTTCATGATTCAGGCTGCCTTGGGCTTGCGAGACACGGGGCGAAGCCCCGGGCTCCTGTCTTCAGCCCCGTCGTCAATGTACGCCTCCTCGGGCGTCCGGTCCTGGAGCGACGAGTGCGGTCGGCACTCGTTGTAGAAGTCCATCCACCAGCCGATCCCGGCCCGAGCCTCGGAGCCAGTCGCGTACTCTGACAGATAGACCTGCTCGTACTTGAGCGATCGCCACAGTCGCTCGATGAAGACGTTGTCCATCCAGCGGCCCTTGCCGTCCATCGAGATCCGAATGCCGGCCTCCTTGAGCGCGTCGGTGAAGTCGACGCTGGTGAATTGGCTACCCTGATCCGTGTTGAAGATCTCGGGAGGACCGTAGCGCTCGAGCGCCTCTTGCAAGGCCTCGACGCAGAAGCTCGTATCGAGCGTGTTGGACAGACGCCAGGACAGCACCTTGCGGCTCGCCCAGTCCATCACCGCAACCAGGTACAGAAAGCCCCGCTGCAGCGGGATGTAGGTCACATCCGCGCACCAAACGTGGTTGGGTCGCGTGATCTCCAGATCACGCAGCAGGTAGGGGTAGATCCGGTGCTCCGGGTGCGGCTGAGACGTCCTGGGCCGCTGCAAGATCGCCTGCAACCCGAGCAGCCGCATCAGGCGGCGCACCCGCTTGCGAGAGACCGTGTAGCCCTGACGGCGCAGCCATCGTCGCATCTGACGTGAGCCGTAAAACGGCGTCTGAAGAAACTGCTCGTCGATCAGCCGCATCAGGCGCAGGTTCAGCGGACTCTCGCCGTGGCCCTCGTAATAGAACGAAGACCTCGCGATCGACACCAGGCGGCACTGCCGCGTGATGCTCAGGGGGCCGTGCTCCGGATCGACCATCGCCACCCTCCGGCCGTGGCTCAACGACCGAAGGCCTTGGACAAGAAATCCCGCTCGATGACGAGCTCCCCGATCTTCGCCCGCAGCTCCTTGATCTCGGCCTCCCGAGAGACCTCGTTGCGCTCCTGTTTCCCCGAGAAGCCAGCCAGCACCTTCTGCCGAGCCTTCTTCTTCCAGTTGGCGATCAGATTCGGATGCACATCGTAGCGGGCTGCCAGCTCCGCCATCGTCGCTTCCTCGCGAAGCGCCTCCAAAGCGACCTTCGCCTTCAGCTCAGCAGGATAACTCCGTCTCTTCCGTGGCATTCCAGACTCCTTCTTCTTGGTCTGGATCCCACCTTAGCAACCTGTCCGAATTTCGGGATCCACCTCTGCTTGTTGGCGGTGAGCTCGGGTGGTTGGTGCCCCTGAAGGATGGCCGCAACGATGTCGGGCGCCAGAAAGCTCAGCCGCAGCAGCCGAGTTGCGTAGGAGGGCACGATGCCCTCAGCCTCGGCGATCCTCTGGATGCTGAGGTCGGGGTTGGAGTCCAGTCGATCACGGATCCCGAAGGCGCGCACCAGCAGCCGCACCAGGCTCGGGTCCGGCCGGGCTTTGTCCCCGGAGCCGGGGACGATCAGCCGCACGGCCGTGCCGGTGCGCTTGAGCACGGCGGGCACCTCCAGGACGATGGAGTCGGGGGTAGAGGTTAATCGGGGCACCGGCCGGGCATCGGGCCCCTAACCTGCCCCAAGTGTTTGGGCCACTTCGTAACTCATTAAATCGGTGCCGACAAGAGGTTGTTGGAGCCGGCGGAGCGTAGCGCAGCCGGGTGCAACAACGTCGCTTCCGGTGCAGGCGGCCGATAACCCAACGAGCTATGTGGCCGCACCTGGTTGTATGCGCGTCGCCAGCCTTGCACCAAGCTCTGCGCCTCCTCGAGCGTGTAGAAGATCTCCCCGTTCAGCAGTTCGTCTCGTAACTTGCCGTTGAAGCTCTCCACGTAGCCGTTCTCCCACGGCGAGTCGGGCTCGATGAACAGCGTCTTCACACCGATCCGCCCGAGCCACTCACGCACTGCCCGAGAAGTGAACTCCGGCCCGTTGTGAGATATTGTCAAGAGTTGTGGATCGGCCTCGCATGATCAGGCGGCTTCCTTCCGATCCGACTCCTGGTTGTGGCGCTCGAGTTGAACGCCGTCGAGGAACGTCACGCCGGCACGCACGAGCGGCAGCAGGTTTGCTGCATCGAGTCGGCGCCATCGTAGCTGGGCCATCTCGAGCAGCTTGAACGCCATCGTCAGCGCCTTGGTTCGATTGCCGGCGCCCTTGGTGACACGCTGGCGCAGCCGCAAGGTCGCGAAAGGCGACTCGATGACGTTGGTCGTGCGTAAGTGCTTCCAGTGCTCGGCGGGGAACTGGAACAGCGTCAACAGCGTTCCGCGGTCCTTGCTCAGGCACTTGATGGCCTTGTCGTACTTGGGTGAGAACTCGTCGGCGAAAGCGTCGATCTGCTCGTCGGCCTGCTCGCGCGTTTCGGCGTACATCACCTCGCGCAGCATGCGCTTGGCCTTGCCCTGCAGCCGCGTGGGCAGCTTGTCCAGGACGTTGCCCATCTTGTGGCACCAGTCGCACTGCTTTTGCGTCTCGGGCCAGACCTCCCGCACCGCCCTCCAGAAGCCGAGCGTCCCGTCAGCAACTGCCACTACCGGCGCCTGCATCCCTCTGCGCTTCAGGTGGCGCAGCACCGACAGCCAGCTCTCGGTACTCTCCCGATACCCGTCCTCGATCGCGATCAGTTCCTTTGTCCCGTCAGGACGGGCGCCGATCAGCACCAGCGTGCACAGGCGGTCGTCCTCGAGCCGCACGTTGAAATGGATCCCGTCGGCCCACACGTACACGTAGTCTCGATCCGCCAGGCTGCGCCTCCGGAACGCCCGGTACTCGTCTTCCCACACCGCCGTCAACCGCGCGATGTTGGTTGCCGAGAGCCCCGCCGCCTCCTCACCCAACAGAGACGTCAACGCCGGCTTGAAGTCTCCCGTCGAGAGCCCTCGCAAGTACAGAACCGGCAGCACCTCGGCCACCTTTGGCGAGCGCCGCATGTACGGCGGCAAGATCGAGCTCGTGAACCGCTGCCGCTCGCCGGTCCCGTCCACCCGCTTGTCGTTGATGCGCGGCGCCCTTACCTGCATCGTCCCGGCACCGCACGTCACTTTCCTGGCCCGCGCCTTGCCGTTGCGAACCACCGGCCGCCTGTCCTGTTCGTCACGCTCATCCCCGTGGCGCTCGATGTAGGCTGCCACCTCCTGCTCGAGCGCATGCACCAGCATCCGCTGCGCACCCCTCAGTGCGATCTCGTCCAGCGTCCCGAGGCCATCGGCCGCTTCCCTTTCAAGTCTCTCTTCGAGTACCTTCAGCATAGGTGGCGTCTCCTTCCCCCTGGCTCCTACCAGGGCTCCGTGTTTTGGTTACACGGAAGGATACGCCGCCTTTTTCATGCTCCTGATCCACAACTTCTGGTCATACCTCGTACGTTCTCGGAGTTGAGCCTGCGGGCCACATCGATCGCCAAGCACTCTCTCGTGTACTCGTCCACGATCGTCAGTAGCCGAAGCGCTCGCCCGTCTTGGGTTCGTTCGTGCACGAAGTCATATGCCCAGACGTGATCCTTCCTCTCCGGCCTCAGCCGTACGCAGGATCCATCGTTGAGCCACAGGCGCCCGCGCTTAGGTTGCTTTTTCGGCACCTTCAGCCCTTCACGACGCCACAACCGCTCGATCCGCTTGGGGTTCACCCGCCACCCCTCACGCGCCAACAGCGCCGTGATCCGCCGGTACCCATAGCGCCCGTACTGCGTCGCCAACTGGGTCATCCGTTCCACCAGCGCCGTCTCCTCTCTCGGCACCTTGGGCCGATACTGCTGAGTCGAGCGCACCTGACCCAGCACTCTGCACGCTCGCCTCTCGGACACACCCAGCGACTGCTGCGCCTGTTGCACCGCCCGGCGTCGTCGTGCCGGGCTCAGGAGTTTCCCGACGAAACCTCTTTGAGGATGGCATTGTCGAGCATCGTCTCCGCCAGCAGCTTCTTGAGCCGGCCGTTCTCCCGCTCCAGCTCCTTGAGCCGTCGTGCCTGATCCACCCTCAGGCCGCCGTATCCTCTTTGCGCCACCGGTAGTACGTGTTCTCGCTGATGCCCAGCTTCCGGCATGCCTCCGGCGTCTTGGCTCCTTGCGCCAACTCGATCTCTGCCTCCCTGAGCTTGGCGATGATCTGCTCTACCGTGTACCGCCTCCGGGCCATTCTTCCCCCTTCCCGAGCCTTCCTGAGAGCTGACCCAAACCCCGAAAACTGGTCCGGGTGGAGGTTGACACATCGGCGTGTACCGTAGTCCTCGAACCGGGAGGACGGATGAAGAAGAAGAGGTACACGGACGAGCAGATCGCGTACGCGCTGAGGCAGGCGGAGGCGGGGACGCCGGTGCGGGAGATCTGCCGGAAGATGGGGGTGGCGCCGCAGACGTTCTACGCGTGGCGGCGAAAGTTCGCCGGCATGGGCGTGGCAGAGCTACGCGAGCTGCGGCAGCTGTACGCAAACGCCGGCTCGTGAGATGCTTCAGAGAGGCATTCGAGATCAGCGAGAGGCGAGCGTGCAGGCTGATCCGGTTCGGACGTTCGAGCCATCGGTACCAGAGCCGCAAGCAGGATGATCCAGTGCTCCGGAAGCGGGCTCCGAGAGCTCGCGGCGGCGAGACCGCGGTTCGGATACCGACGATTGTGGGTGATGTTGAGACGAGAAGGCTGGCAGGTGAACCACAAGCGCATCTACCGACTGTATCGGCAGGAGGAGCTGTCGATCCGGGTGAAACGCCGCCGCAAGCGGGCGAGCCACACGCGGGTATCGCTGCCGGCCGCCAGTGCGCCGAACGAGCGCTGGAGCATGGACTTCATCACGGACCGACTGGACAGTGGCCGCTACTTCCGGGTGCTGACGGTCGTGGACCACTTCAGCCGCGAGTGCCCCGTGCTGGAGGCCGGAGTGTCAATGACCGGGCAGCGGGTCGCGCAGGTGCTCGAGCGGCTCTCGCTGCAGCGGCCGCTACCGAGGATCATCACCGTCGACAACGGCTCGGAGTTCTACTCCCAGGCGATGGACTCGTGGGCGTACCGCCACGGCGTGCAGCTAGAGTTCATCCGGCCGGGCAAGCCGGTGGAGAATGCAATGGATCGAGAGCTTCAACGGCAGGCTTCGCGACGAATGCCTGAACGCGCATCTGTTCCTGTCGATCGAAGATGCGCGTCAGAAGCTCAAGGCCTGGAGGATCGACTACAACGACCAACGACCCCACAGCTCCCTGGCCGACCGAACTCCTACGGAGTTCGCCAGGGGCTGGCAGCTGAGGGCCGCGGAAGCGCCGAGTGTCCACCTCTGACTGGGTCAGAAACCGGGGGCAGGTCAGGGTTGAACATCTTCTCGTAACCGCCCCTCTCCAATACACTGGATATTACAACGTGAGAAAATCCCTGACCTTAGGCAGTTGCTTACTCTTGCTGATAGCGACTGCGATATTAGGCCTCGCACTCGCTACCTGCGGTGGTGAAATTGGCGACGACCGTCCTGCCATCATTCTGATCGTCGTTGACACGCTACGTGCCGACCACCTCGGCACCTACGGTTACGAACGACCTACCTCGCCCTTCCTTGATGAGCGCGCGCGTAATGCGGCTGTGTTTGAGCGTGCGTTTTCGTCCTCGTCATGGACAGCGCCCGCAATGGGCTCCATGTTCACCGGTCATCTACCGACACGACATGGCGCGGGTATCGTCGCTCACGGCATGGCCAACTCAAGGCCAAATGAGGTTGATGCCCTCAAACTTGAGGTTGATGACTTACTAAGAAAAGGCAACAAGTTATTTGTCAAGCTCGATCCGGGGTTGCCTACGAGCGCACAAATTCTACGTAGTGTCGGCTACGCTGCAACAGCTATCGTTAGCAATACTTTCTTAGCGCCGGAATTTGGTTTCGAAAAGGGCTTTGACCACTACAACTTTCTTGCCAAGGCACCGAACTCGCGCACTGCCGATACCACTGTGAATCTCGCGATTGACTGGCTTGAGGCCCGCAAAGACACGCAGCAGCCCTTCTTTCTTGTTGTTCACCTCATCGATCCGCACGAGCCCTATAAGGCACCACCGCCGTTCTTCGGCCGCTTTATGGAAAACGTTGAACAAGGCAGTGTACGTGAAGTCCTGGATCGTTACGATGAGGAAATCGCGTTCACTGATTACGAACTCGAACGCTTTTTCGTTGCGTTAGAAGAGCAGGAATTGTGGGACCGATCAATCGTTATTTTTACCTCTGATCACGGCGAATCGTTCAACGACCACAACAGCGGCATTGGACACGGGAACACGATGTTCAATGAACTGCTGCAGGTTCCGTTTATCGTATGGGGGCCAAGAATAGAGCCTGGACGCTATGCGCTGCCGGTGACGACTCTCGATATCTTCCCGACGTTACTTGAAGCAGCTGCGTTCTCATTGCCTAACGGTAGAACATGCGCGCGCGCAGCACAGCGAGGCCGCCATCGCCGGGGCTGTAGCGCCGGCGTTTCGCTTTGGCCGGTACTCACCAAGGGGCCGCGTTCCCCTGGTGCTTCGTCAAGCTTCTTCGACCGGTTCCTCGTAGCCGAGGGCACGCTGTATGGCACTGAGAAAAAGGCAGCAATCGCCTGGCCGTGGAAAATTTGGACGGACATCGGAACCGGTCACACGGAACTTTACCAACTTGAACTCGATCCCGGTGAAACTACCGATGTGCACTATATAAATCGCGATCTCTCCTATCAAATGCTTGCGCAACTGCATGAGATCACGGACGACACAGTCACCAAAGGTCGCAGCGGGCGCGACAGAAGCGTAAAACTGAACGAAACGTTGCTAGAGCAACTACGCGCGCTCGGGTATATACGCTAGGTGACCTGCATGCGAGATATCTACACTTTGTCCGAGCACCAGACCGGACGCCAAGTCCCCGGTGGCAAGCGTTTCCGCACGCGGCTCAAACTCAACTGGAAAGTGCTCCTCGCTCGACCCGAGCAGCTTCGATGCGTCGTTGACCTGCCCCCCCAATAGTCGGGCCAGTCTGAGAGTTAGGATTTGAGGCTCTGACCTGCCCCCGGTTTCTGACCCAGTCAGAGGTGGACACTCGGCGCTTCCGCGGCCCTCAGCTGCCAGCCCCTGGCGAACTCCGTAGGAGTTCGGTCGGCCAGGGAGCTGTGGGGTCGTTGGTCGTTGTAGTCGATCCTCCAGGCCTTGAGCTTCTGACGCGCATCTTCGATCGACAGGAACAGATGCGCGTTCAGGCATTCGTCGCGAAGCCTGCCGTTGAAGCTCTCGATCCATTGCATTCTCCACCGGCTTGCCCGGCCGGATGAACTCTAGCTGCACGCCGTGGCGGTACGCCCACGAGTCCATCGCCTGGGAGTAGAACTCCGAGCCGTTGTCGACGGTGATGATCCTCGGTAGCGGCCGCTGCAGCGAGAGCCGCTCGAGCACCTGCGCGACCCGCTGCCCGGTCATTGACACTCCGGCCTCCAGCACGGGGCACTCGCGGCTGAAGTGGTCCACGACCGTCAGCACCCGGAAGTAGCGGCCACTGTCCAGTCGGTCCGTGATGAAGTCCATGCTCCAGCGCTCGTTCGGCGCACTGGCGGCCGGCAGCGATACCCGCGTGTGGCTCGCCCGCTTGCGGCGGCGTTTCACCCGGATCGACAGCTCCTCCTGCCGATACAGTCGGTAGATGCGCTTGTGGTTCACCTGCCAGCCTTCTCGTCTCAACATCACCCACAATCGTCGGTATCCGAACCGCGGTCTCGCCGCCGCGAGCTCTCGGAGCCCGCTTCCGGAGCACTGGATCATCCTGCTTGCGGCTCTGGTACCGATGGCTCGAACGTCCGAACCGGAGAGGTGGACCCCATCCTTTGGACAGGTTTGCGTCGCAGCTAAGGTGGAATCCGGGTTCATGATTCAGGCTGCCTTGGGCTTGCGAGACACGGGGCGAAGCCCCGGGCTCCTGTCTTCAGCCCCGTCGTCAATGTACGCCTCCTCGGGCGTCCGGTCCTGGAGCGACGAGTGCGGTCGGCACTCGTTGTAGAAGTCCATCCACCAGCCGATCCCGGCCCGAGCCTCGGAGCCAGTCGCGTACTCTGACAGATAGACCTGCTCGTACTTGAGCGATCGCCACAGTCGCTCGATGAAGACGTTGTCCATCCAGCGGCCCTTGCCGTCCATCGAGATCCGAATGCCGGCCTCCTTGAGCGCGTTGGTGAAGTCGACGCTGGTGAATTGGCTACCCTGATCCGTGTTGAAGATCTCGGGAGGACCGTAGCGCTCGAGCGCCTCTTGCAAGGCCTCGACGCAGAAGCTCGTATCGAGCGTGTTGGACAGACGCCAGGACAGCACCTTGCGGCTCGCCCAGTCCATCACCGCAACCAGGTACAGAAAGCCCCGCTGCAGCGGGATGTAGGTCACATCCGCGCACCAAACGTGGTTGGGTCGCGTGATCTCCAGATCACGCAGCAGGTAGGGGTAGATCCGGTGCTCCGGGTGCGGCTGAGACGTCCTGGGCCGCTGCAAGATCGCCTGCAACCCGAGCAGCCGCATCAGGCGGCGCACCCGCTTGCGAGAGACCGTGTAGCCCTGACGGCGCAGCCATCGTCGCATCTGACGTGAGCCGTAAAACGGCGTCTGAAGAAACTGCTCGTCGATCAGCCGCATCAGGCGCAGGTTCAGCGGACTCTCGCCGTGGCCCTCGTAATAGAACGAAGACCTCGCGATCGACACCAGGCGGCACTGCCGCGTGATGCTCAGGGGGCCGTGCTCCGGATCGACCATCGCCACCCTCCGGCCGTGGCTCAACGACCGAAGGCCTTGGACAAGAAATCCCGCTCGATGACGAGCTCCCCGATCTTCGCCTGCAGCTCCTTGATCTCGGCCTCCCGAGAGACCTCGTTGCGCTCCTGTTTCCCCGAGAAGCCAGCCAGCACCTTCTGCCGAGCCTTCTTCTTCCAGTTGGCGATCAGATTCGGATGCACATCGTAGCGGGCTGCCAGCTCCGCCATCGTCGCTTCCTCGCGAAGCGCCTCCAAAGCGACCTTCGCCTTCAGCTCAGCAGGATAACTCCGTCTCTTCCGTGGCATTCCAGACTCCTTCTTCTTGGTCTGGATCCCACCTTAGCAACCTGTCCGAATTTCGGGGTCCACCTCTCGCTGGCACGGGCTTTGTGGATACCGGCGAGGGTCTGTACGCCCGTTGCGAGTGCCTTCGGCAGCGCATTGCCGGGACACGATTGGCGAGGGCCGAAGTGCCGGACCGGTACCAGCACATGAGCCTCGATAGCTTCGATGCCTCGGTTGCACCTTTGGCGCACCGGGCCCTCGATGCGTGCCGCGCGTTGGTGGCGGAGTGGCCCCGGCCACGGGGCTTACTGCTGCGTGGCCGCCCCGGTTGCGGCAAGACCCACTTGGCGGTGGCCACGCTGCTAGCGGTGCTCAGGCAGCACGCCGCGGCTCGGGGGCTGTTCGTCTCCACGCCGAAGCTGTTCTCGCGGCTTCAGGCGACGTTCCAGCCGGAGGCTGCCGAGAGCGAAGCGAAGGTGATGAACGAGCTTGCCAACGTGGATCTGCTGGTTGTCGATGATCTGGGAGCGCGGCGAGTCTCGGAATGGAGCCACGACGTGATCAGTGAGCTGGTCACACGCCGCTACGACGAGCACCGAGCAACGATCCTGACCACGAACTACGAGGCCCGTGAGCTGTCCGAGCGAGTGGGCACACGGCTGGTGTCGCGGCTGCGTGAGATGTGCGTGGACGTGCGGATTGATGCGCCCGATTACCGCATGCGGCCGCTGCTGTCGGAGGCATCGTGAACGCGAGGATCAAGATTTCCGAGATGCCCGACGGCGAGCTGATCGAGCTGTTGCTGGATGCGAGCCACCGGCGTTTCACGGAATGGGAGCTGGGGGTCCTGGACTCGATTGCAACGAGGCGGAGACGGCGGATGCACCCGAACGAGCGGGCGCTGTGCGAAGTGCTCGTGGTGCGGATCGGGGCGAGTCTGAATCAGACAACGCGGAGGGCGTCGTGACAGTCAACGGGTACGAAATAGAGCCGTGTGCGGATCTCCGGGGAGCCAACCTCCGGTTTGCCGACCTCTGGGAAGCTGACCTCTGGGAAGCCGATCTCCGGGGAGCCAACCTCCGAGGAGCCGACCTCCGAGGAGCCAACCTCCGGGGAGCCGACCTCTGGGGCGCCGACCTCTGGGGCGCCAACCTCTCGAATACCGATCTGTCCGACGAAACGATCCTGTCAACGGGGCAGACGTTACCGGAGTACTTGGCGGACCTGCCAGCGCTTCTGACGGCTGGAGGCAAGCCCCTGCACCAGGTCGCCACGCCCGAGACCTGGAGCTGCCATGACTGGGACAACTGCCCGATGCCTCCGGCCTTCGACGCCGAGGACTTGGACGACGTACCTGAGCCGTGGCGGGCTCAAGCGGAGCTGTTCGTCACCCTGTTCGACACCGAGCTGATCCCGCTACAGGCGATACGGTCGACGAAGAGGGCATCGTGAGCCCACTACGTGAGCGTATCGCTGAGTTGGAGGCTGAGGTAGCCCACCTGCGGCGCGAGCGCGACGAAGCCATCCAACGCGCCGAGAAGGCCGAGGCGGCACTCGCGCGCGCCCTCGCCGCCCCGCAGGAGAGCGCTAGCAAGTGACCGAGCCGGCACTATTTCGCAACCTGCGCGAGCGCCGCGTTGGAGTACCTAGTCGTCTTCGACGAGGGATGGAGACAGGGCGAGAAGATCGCGGCGCACGTAGTCACAGTAAGTTCGAGGCTGCAGAGGTAGCTATCGAGAAATTGCGCCACGCTTACTACGAGTGGTTCAAATGACCGAGCCGGCGCGCCTGCTCTGGACGGCCGAAGACGCCGGAGAGTATCTGCGCCTCACGCCGGAGACCGTCCGCCAGCACGCCCGAGACGGCATGATCCCATGCTGTAGGATCGGCCGGCAGGTGAGATTCGATTCCGAGCTCCTACGGAGGTGGGTGCGTGACCAAACCCTTCAATCCCGTGCCGAGACAGTGCCGACACCGCGGCCGGCGGAAATGGGAAGTAGATTGTCGCCCGTGGGGCGAGACGATGAAGGCCCTGGGGGAACCGAACCGTCGCCGCTTCGAGAGCCGAGCCGAAGCCCTGTCCTGGTGCCAGGACCTGGTGATCGCCCAGAGGACGGGCCGCAAACTCGCTTCCCCCGAGGCTGCGGTCTCCGGCTACATCGAGAGATACCTTAGATCCTGTGACCGCTCGCACCTGGCCCCCACCACCGTTCGGCAGTACGGCTTTGCGTTGGCGAAGGTGTTCCTGCCGTTCACGCGGAGCATCGGCGTTGATTACATGGACCAGGTGACGCCGGGGGCGATCGAGGAGTATCGCCAGTACCTCGTCACGAGGTACGCACCGAACACGGCGCATAACTACATGACAGCTCTCAAGAGCGCATTCAGCTGGGGCTTAAAGCTGCGGCTGTTCGACTCCAATCCAGTCCAAGGCCTCGTGCCACCGGCACCGTCAAGCAAGCGCCGGTCGCTAACCGACCAGGAGCGCCACAGGGTGCTCCATGAAGCACGCTACCGTGATGTGTGGTTCACGTACTTGCTCACCGGGCTTCGGGCTTCCGAGCTCGCCGAGCTGCCGACCGACAGCGTGAAGCTCGACACTCCGACGCCGCATCTGGTCGTCGTGGGCAAGGGGTCCAAGGAGCGCATCGTGCCAATCCACGGTCACGATGCGGTGTCACACTTTCGGAAGCTCGTGGCCGACGCGAGGGCTCGGGGCGATTCCCGGTTGATGCCGTGGAGGACGCGAAGGGTGCAGGGGCTTTGGCAGCAGGATCGAGAACGTCTGGGCTTGCCCGAGGACATTACGATCCACACGTTCCGGCACACGTACGGGACGTTCATGGCGTACCGAGACCTCGTGGGAACGCAGCGTGCGATGGGGCACTCGGACATCAAGACGACGATGCTGTACGGCGCAATGGGGAGCTGTTTTGCATGGCGATGATGCCCGAAATGGTACAAAATCGGTACTACATTCAGAATATCCCAAGTAGAGCAAGCGCTCGCGGTGTTGGCGTTACTCACCGCCAGGATGCCGCCGGGCTTTGAGCGTCCGCATGATGTCCGGCAGCACAGCGATGCGCTCGTCGTGTTCGCCAAGGTCGTGGTAGTTACGGACGGTCAACAAGACGTCGAGGCTTCCTTCGGGGGTGGCCGCAAGGTCATCGACCGTTTCGACGATGTTCAGGCCGGCCGTCTCGACGGTGCCCTCGAGGATGCCGCGCGAGCGAGCGACACGCTCTGGATCGCCGGCATCGGGACGCAGGATTGCGACCACGCGGCCGTCGTCGCCAACGATCTGTGACACCAGCACGGTGTTGTAGCCGCGCGATGGCATGAAGTCGCCAACGGTCAGGCCGGGTTCGATGCCCAAGAACCCATACACCTCGACCGGCTTGAAGCCGGCGTCGCGGTAGTGATCGTCCTCGGAGCGCGACGGGTGATCGAGAATCGGAGCGTCGATCATGACCTCCGACGCTGCCTCCTGGGCCGGGACCGTGTCGGCGGCTGGATCCCCGCCGCCACAACCAACGGCGACTAGGGCAAGGGCGAGACAGCAAGCTGCCAGGTGGCGCGCTCTGCGCATGGGGACTCCTGGAGATCGATGGCGTGTGGATAGACTCGAACGCGTCGTGCGGAGTTGCCGACCAGGACACGCGTGGACGTGGCGCCTACCTTAGCCGACCGCTGCGGGCAGGGGTAGGCTAAGGCCGGCGGGCGGTTTGCTAGGAGACCGTGTCGCGGCGCGACATGACCCAGGCGCCGGCGCCGGGCAGGAGCGCCAGTAGCAGCGCGATGGGCGAGACCAGAAAGGAGATCGCGGCGGCGTCGGCCTCGTTCATGCTCAGCAGGAGGCTGGCGAAGAAGGCGAACGAGGCCTGCTCGGCGCCGATTCCAACGACCGAGACGGGCATCCGGGCCAGGAGGTAGACGATCGGCACGACCGCGGCCATGTGGACGACGGTCGCTGGGACGCCGAGTGCCCATGCCGCGGTCAGATAGGTGAGGATAGGGAAGAAACCCTCGGCGAAGGTCAGCAGCAGGAAGACCCAGATCTCGCGCGGATACTGCCGCCACTCGGCGTACTCACCCGCCAGGCGTCCGATCTTGCCGACCAACCCTTGTCGGTCCCGTGTCGCTCCGGCCACCCGATCGGCCAGCGCGAACGAGGCGGGTAGTGCGAGGCTGAGCCCGAGCATCACGCCGCCCGCGAGCAACCCCACTGTGCGGACGGGAACCTGTTCCTGGAGCTGCAGCGCCACGATGATCGCCAGGCTGAAGCCGCAGAAGACCGCCTGAGACAGGGCGCCTAGAGCCCGCTCGATGGCGATCGATGCCAGCAGGTTGCTACTCGAGACAGTGCTGCGCCGCAGCGCACCGAGCCGGACCAGATCGGCGCCGACCGTCATCGGCAGGAACACGCCGGCGAAAGAGCTTACGTAGTAGGCACGAATCGATTCTCCGAGCCCGATCGGCAGGCCCTTGGCGAGTACCAGCCGGCGCCATTTGTAGGCCATCAGGAGCCGGTCGCCGGTGTGTAGCCCGATCACGGCCGCCAGTCCCACCGCCGACACGCTCGCCAGCCTCCCGGCGAGCTGCCGCGGGTCGACCCACCAGACCACCAGAGCGATCAGACCGAGGCTGAGTGCGAGCCGGATCGCCAGGCCGGCGTGCTTGCGCCCGCTGCGTCCTGAGCCTGTTTGGACCACTTGCGGCCGCTTCCCGCTGGTTGCGCGTAGCCTAGGCAGGCTAGGCTGGTCGGTTTCGCAAATGCCGATAGTGGGCTACTTCGGTTGCGGGACCACGCGGATGTACGGCAACGGCTGCTGCCAGCCGTCGGGGAACCGCTCGCGTGCCGCCTCGTCGGATACCGCCGGCGAGATGATCACGTCGTCGCCCTGCTGCCAGTTGGCCGGCGTTGCCAGCCCCTGGTTGGCGGTGAGCTGACAGGAATCGAGCAGCCGCAAGATCTCTACAAAATTGCGGCCCGTGCTCATCGGGTAGGTGAGCGTCGCCTTGATCTTCTTGTCCGGCCCGACGACGAACACCGAGCGCGCCGTGGCGTTGTCCATGGGAGTACGCCCCGCCGCGGTATCTCCGGCATCGGCCGGCAGCATGTCGTACAGCTTCACGACCTCGAGCCGCGGATCGCCGATGAGCGGGTAAGTGACCGCGTTGCCGGTACACGTCTTGATGTCCTCGCTCCAGGCAACGTGATCGCTGACGCCGTCGATGCTGATGCCGAGGATCTTGCAGTTGCGTGCCGCAAACTCCTCCTGCAGGCCCGCGACGGCGCCGAGCTCGGTAGTGCAGACCGGCGTGAAATCCTTCGGGTGCGAAAACAGGATCGCCCAACCATCTCCGACGAACTCGTGGAAGTTGAGCGTTCCCTGTGTGGTCTCGGCGGTGAAATCGGGGGCCTCGTCGTTGATGCGCAAGCTCATGTCGTCCTCTCCCGCGTTGGTGCCAGGCGCTCGGGGTCGCCAGCGAAACTGGGCCGGCAACACCTGCCGGCCACCTCTCCAAGGCTTCTTGATTACTTGATCGGGTACATGTCAAACGATTGTGCATCGAAGTAGGCAATCCGGTTTGGGATCGTCTGCGACAGCGTGTCGTGGAGCGATTGGGAGATCCGATCCGACCGGGATCGCACGGCCAGATAGGTCCGGCTCGATGTCGATCGTGCCAAAGAACGGTGGATCCGCTTGCACGGGCAGGTTGGCGCCGCGCTTGGCCGTCCGTGCCGAGGAAACCATTGGCACGAGCACAAGGAGCAAGAAAGGCACAGTTCCTCTGATCGATAACCGGATGAATCTAGACCTCAAACACTTCCTTTTCTTGCTGGAGTATTAGCAGTCTATTGAGGACAGACCGATGTCGCCATGGCCGGACCCCTCCCGACGGCCTCGGTGAATGCTGATTCGTCCCGTGCGCGCCTTCCTGTGTCGGTCACCGGGCTCGTGGAGGTCCACCAGGCGGTGCAGCCGCGAGGTGGCGACGATCAGCGGGTTGAGTAGGCCGCCGGATACGCCGACCAGCACGGCAAGCTCGATGCTGGTCGCCTGCGCCAAGGGACCCGATACCAGTGCGCCGATCGGCGTCAGGCCGCTCACCAGGGCGTGGTAGGCGGCGTTGGCGCGCCCGATCTCGGCCGGAGGCAGGGCGGCCTGGCGGAGGCTGAGCGCGAACACGTTGGAAAAGATCGCGAAGCCGTCGCTGACCAGTTGGTGGCCCACCAGCAGGGCAATGGCGACCAGCGGGCCGCTGGCCCAGCCAGCTGCCGGCAGCATCATCGCCGAGATCGCGGCCAGGGCAGTGCCCAGCAGCAGGGCGCGACCGATGCCGAGGTTGCTGGCGAATCGCCCGGCTCCCCAGGACCCGACGAGCGCTCCGATGCCGCCGACGCTGACGATGAGTCCGATCGGCGCCTCGGAGAGCCCGATGACCTGGATGCAGAACAGGTAGTAGAGGGCGTAGAAGAAACCGCCGAAGAAAGCCTCGTTGGCCGCCAGTAGGTACAGGGGCCGTGTTACTGGCGAACCGAGGCCGGCGCGCATGCCAGTGCGCACGTCTGCCTAACGATTCGGTCGCGCGGTCCCGGGTGGCGGCGGTCGCTCAACCGTCCTGATACGGGCGAGCAAGCCGGCCGAGGTGAGGTAGGAGGCGGCGTCGAGAACGATCGCACCCGGCGCCCCCAGCAGCTGCATGAGAATGCCCCCGAGTCCCGGGCCGGTGACCTCGGCGAAGGAGTCGGAGGCGTGCAGCTTGGCGTTGCCGTCGATCAGCTGATCGCGGCGCACGAGCGCCGGGAGATAGCTGTTGTCGGCAATCTGGAAGAGCGCCGTGGCAGCGCCGGCGAGCGCCGCGACTGCATAGAGCTGGCCCATCGTGACACTGCCGAACCATGCCACGGCCGGCACCACCAGCAGCACCGCGGCACGCACCAAGTCGGCGCCGATCAGCAGACCTCGTTTCTGCTGCCGATCAACCGTGCCTCCCAGGCTCAGGCCAACGACGAACCCGGGCGCGGTGGAGAGCGCGGCAAGCATCGCCACCTGGTTGGGCGTGGCGTCGATGCTCAGGATCGCATACAGCGGCAGTACCGTGCGCGTGATGCGGCTTCCCACGGCGGAGATCGATTGCGCTCCCCACAGGTGCAGGAAGTCGCGGTGCCGCCACAGCCCTGATCGGGGCCACAGGTGTCGCACGGATCTGGATCCGGTTGGGGGGGGAGGGGGGTCACACGTCGCTGAAACGGTTTCTCTGGCTCGAGTCGTACGCGCCTACCTTGAAACCGAGGTCTTCCAGTAGCCGGCAGGCAATCCTAGCAAGCAAGGACGGACAGCCGGACCTTGATCGTACTCGCCCCATCCCTTGGCGAAGCGCTTCACGCGATCCGAGGATTCGCCGCTGACCCCGGAGCAGCTACGCTCACTTCGGGCGCTGGGCTACCACTGTGCTTGTGTACCCCTTGGTGGGTCGGCGCTCTGCCAATACCCTTAGCCCGTTGTGCAAGCAGGAGAGGTGGACCCCGAAATTCGGACAGGTTGCTAAGGTGGGATCCAGACCAAGAAGAAGGAGTCTGGAATGCCACGGAAGAGACGGAGTTATCCTGCTGAGCTGAAGGCGAAGGTCGCTTTGGAGGCGCTTCGCGAGGAAGCGACGATGGCGGAGCTGGCAGCCCGCTACGATGTGCATCCGAATCTGATCGCCAACTGGAAGGAGAAGGCTCGGCAGAAGGTGCTGGCTGGCTTCTCGGGGAAACAGGAGCGCAACGAGGTCTCTCGGGAGGCCGAGATCAAGGAGCTGCGGGCGAAGATCGGGGAGCTCGTCATCGAGCGGGATTTCTTGTCCAAGGCCTTCGGTCGTTGAGCCACGGCCGGAGGGTGGCGATGGTCGATCCGGAGCACGGCCCCCTGAGCATCACGCGGCAGTGCCGCCTGGTGTCGATCGCGAGGTCTTCGTTCTATTACGAGGGCCACGGCGAGAGTCCGCTGAACCTGCGCCTGATGCGGCTGATCGACGAGCAGTTTCTTCAGACGCCGTTTTACGGCTCACGTCAGATGCGACGATGGCTGCGCCGTCAGGGCTACACGGTCTCTCGCAAGCGGGTGCGCCGCCTGATGCGGCTGCTCGGGTTGCAGGCGATCTTGCAGCGGCCCAGGACGTCTCAGCCGCACCCGGAGCACCGGATCTACCCCTACCTGCTGCGTGATCTGGAGATCACGCGACCCAACCACGTTTGGTGCGCGGATGTGACCTACATCCCGCTGCAGCGGGGCTTTCTGTACCTGGTTGCGGTGATGGACTGGGCGAGCCGCAAGGTGCTGTCCTGGCGTCTGTCCAACACGCTCGATACGAGCTTCTGCGTCGAGGCCTTGCAAGAGGCGCTCGAGCGCTACGGTCCTCCCGAGATCTTCAACACGGATCAGGGTAGCCAATTCACCAGCGTCGACTTCACCGACGCGCTCAAGGAGGCCGGCATTCGGATCTCGATGGACGGCAAGGGCCGCTGGATGGACAACGTCTTCATCGAGCGACTGTGGCGATCGCTCAAGTACGAGCAGGTCTATCTGTCAGAGTACGCGACTGGCTCCGAGGCTCGGGCCGGGATCGGCTGGTGGATGGACTTCTACAACGAGTGCCGACCGCACTCGTCGCTCCAGGACCGGACGCCCGAGGAGGCGTACATTGACGACGGGGCTGAAGACAGGAGCCCGGGGCTTCGCCCCGTGTCTCGCAAGCCCAAGGCAGCCTGAATCATGAACCCGGATTCCACCTTAGCTGCGACGCAAACCTGTCCAAAGGATGGGGTCCACCTCTAGCAGGCTGCTGAAAAACGGCTCGAGCGCGCCATTTTGGGCTGGATCGTCTCGATCAAGGTGAGTTGCCCGGCCGCCGTGTGCGAGTGCGAGGCTCTGGTTGCCGGCCGCGCCGGTATTTCTTGGGCGGTTAGTCCCGATATCGTCACGTCGCCCCCTGGAGGTTGCGCATTCTGACCAGGTTGAAGGCAGCGGCGGTGAAGGTGAACATCCAATCGACGCGTTCGGTGCCTCGGTGCCGCGTCTTGCGCATCAGCCCGACCGTCTTGGCCCATCCGAACATCTGCTCGACGAGCTTGCGTTTCCTTTGACTGACCTGGTAGCCGGGGTGGCGGGTTGTGCGCCGGTCGATGGCGCTGCGCCGATTGGTGTCGTTCTGTGCGACGTGCGGGGTGATGTTCCGATCTCGAAGCTTACGGACGCACTCGCGTGTGTCGTAGCCCTTGTCGGCCGCCAAGGTCACCCTGCGGTTACCGGAAATCTTGTCCGCTATTTGCACCGCCGCCTCTCGTTCCGCTGTCCCGGAAGCGATCGTTACGCATGCCTTGGTTGCTAACCCGTGGCGGTTGTCGATCATCAGGTGCCCCATGTAGCAGAGCTTCGACTCGGCTCCCCTACTTTTCTTGTACAGGCGTGCGTCCGGATCGGTCCTGGAGGCGTGAGTATCGTTTGTGCGCCGTTGTTTGCGAAAATCGACGCTCGGGTTGCTGCCTCCCTCATCGGAGTCGCTCTGATCCTTCGGCTTGAAGCTCTTGTGTGAGGCCCACGCCTCGATCAGCGTGCCGTCCACCGTGAAGTGCTCATCCGATAGCAGGCTGCGGCGCCGTGCCTCCGCCAGCACTTCCTGGAAGAACACCTCGGCGACCTCGCCTCCCAACACTCGATCCCGGTTCTTCGTGAACACCGTCGCATCCCACACCAGATCGTCCATGTTCAGGCCCACAAACCACCGGAACAGCAGGTTGTAGTCGAGCTGCTCCATCAGCATGCGCTCGGAGCGAATCGTGTACAGCACCTGCAGCAGCAGCGCCCGCAGCAGTTTCTCCGGCGGGATCGACGGACGGCCCGTGTGCGAGTACAGCTTCTCGAACAGCGGCGACATCCGCCCCAGCACGTCGTTGACGATCCTCAGCAGCGGCCGCAGCGGATGCTCTTTCGGTACTCGCTGCTCCGGAGATACGTAACTAAAGGCGGCCACCTGTCCCGCGTCCTCACCACGCATCTGCTCACCTCGTTGATGCTTCGGTTTTTGCCGCGGGCTGCGTGGTTCAGAATCTACTCGAACAAGGGGAGTTTTTCAGCAGCCTGCTAAGGGCTACGACACACGCGAGTGCGTCCGTAAGCTTCGAGATCGGAACATCACCCCGCACGTCGCACAGAACGACACCAATCGGCGCAGCGCCATCGACCGGCGCACAACCCGCCACCCCGGCTACCAGGTCAGTCAAAGGAAACGCAAGCTCGTCGAGCAAGATGTTCGGATGGGCCAAGACGGTC
>CBDFKO010000002.1:0-4360038 GCA_965248845.1 Acidobacteriota bacterium
ACCATTCGACGATCTGCTCGATCGAGGCGAACTCCTCGGCCGGCGCGGTCCAGGAAATCAGCTACGGGCGGTCGTCGTAGGCGAGCAGGAGGCGGCGGACGCGGATCAGACCGGCCACCGACTCGAAGGTGAGGGCGGTGCTGTAGACTTCGAGGGCGTTGATCACGACCCACTCGGCGTACTCGACCACGTGATCGGGCGTCAGGAGCTCGTGCAGCTCCTCGATGCGGTCGGCGGTCGAGGTCACGTTCTGCCCGGCCGTCAGGGAGTCCGGGTCCCAGTCGACCGAGAAGCTCGGGTATCCGTGGCGGGCCCCGATGAAGCTGTGGAGCGCGGCTCCGCCCAGGAATCCGCCTTTCCACCAGGCGTCCGGGCGCTCGATTACCAGACTCGTTCCCCGGATCGCCAGTAGCGCCGTGGGCTCGCCGGGCTCGCGCGGCGTCTCGATCGGAGGCTGGGTCGCGGCCGGCGCGCATCCGGCCAGCGCCAGGACGACTGGAACCACGACGATTCGAGCGATCATGCGCATAAGGTTACGACTTTTCGGAAGGCGCCAGGCTCTAAGCCAGCAGAGCAGAGGTTGGATTCCTACTCACCCTTCGGAGGGTATCGAGAATGATCCGTGATTTGTTGCACTCGCGCGCGCTGATGGCCGCGTTTGGCTGCCTGGCCGTGGTCGGTTTGATGGTGGCGTCGGTGGGCCTGGTGCAAGCCGGGATGACCGGCGGCCAGGAAGAGCAAGAGGAGCAGGAGAACGAGAAGGCTTTCCGCGGCCGGTACCGCGCCATGATCGAGCGTGTGATGGCCCACGCAAAGCAGGCGCTGCACGCCAACCAGTCGCGCATCACCCACCAGCTCGCGACGGCCAAGCAGGCGCTCGAGCGCGCCCGGCTGCACGGGGTTCGTGAACGGTTGCACCTGGTCCAGGAGGATCTGCCTCATCGTCTACGCATACGCGGGCCGCGGGTAGAGATCCTGCGCGGTGGCCGCGGCTGGCGCGGGCGTGGCTCTTCGGTCCACTCCATCCTGGCGCAGGCCGAGGAGCTCGAGCTGACCGACGATCAGGAAGCTCGCATCCGCGACGCGCAGAAGGCCGCGCGTCGGGCCGAGATCGCGCGTGATGCCGAGATCGAGGTTGCCGAGTTGGATCTCGAGGATCTGATGGAGGACGAGTACACAGCGGACCTCGGCGCGGTCGAGGCCAAGATGCGCGAGATCTCGAACCTGCGGGTCGCCGCGCGCGTCGCCGATCTGCGCCTGCGCCAGGAGTCGCACGGTGTCCTCACGCCGGAGCAGCGCGAGAAGCTCGAGGACCACGCTAACGTGTGGATCTATCGCCACGGTGAGGGCCCCTCGGCCTTCATGTTCAGAAGCGACGACGACGGCTTCCTCTTCGAGCCGCACGAGATGTTCGAGCGCTTCGAGTTCGACGGCGACTTCCCGTTCCAGCTGTTCGAGTGGAAGGACAAAGACGACCAGGACGAGGAGCAGGACCAGGACGACGACCAGGACCAGGACGAGGAGCAGGAAGGCGCCTCGCAGCGCTCCTCACGCGCCAAGGGCAAGGGCATCAAGACCTGATCGAGAGCACATAGCGCGTTCCTTCGCGCTGCCCGAGACCGGACATCCTCCCCCGGTCTCGGGCTTTTTTTGCGTGCACCACGGCCCTGCTAGGCACAGACCTGACACGATGGCACCGTTGCCCGCCGTTGTCAGCGTCCACAATCAGATGCCTGAGCCCGCTTGCCCTACGCGATGGAGTGCCCTCCGATGACCAACTCTTGCTGCCGAACGACGCTAGTGTGACGCGGCGGAGTTGTCTTGTCTTATGGCTTTGGCGAGGATCTGGTCGGCGGACTTGAGCCAAAGGAAGGGCTCGGAGCCGTCGTTCCAGGCTCGGATGAAGCGGTGGATGGCCTTGATCAGGACATCGACGCTGCTGAAGCTGCCGCGCCGGACGGCCTGCGAGGTGAGGATGCCGAACCAGGTCTCCACCTGATTCATCCAGGAAGCGGAAGTGGGCGTGAAGTGACGCGTGAACCGCGGGTGTTGCTCGAACCAGGCCTCGACCTTGGGCTGGGTGTGGGTGCCGTAGTTGTCCAGCACCAGGTGGATCTCGCCCTCGGGGTAGGTGCGGTCGATCAAGCGTAGGAAGCGAAGAAACTCCTGGTGGCGGTGCCGCTGCATGCAGGTGCCCAGGATCTCGGCGGTGGCTAGGTTCAACGCCGCGAACAGCGTCGTGGTGCCGTGGCGTCTGTAATCGTGGGTGCAGCGCTCTGGATCGCCGCGGCGCATGGGCAACATCGGCTGAGTCCGGTCCAGAGCCTGGATCTGGCTCTTCTCGTCCACGCACAGCACCAGCGCCCCCTGGGGCGGGTGCAGGTACAGCCCCACGATGTCGGTGACCTTGTCCTGCAGGAGTGGATCGGCGGAGTACTTGAAGGTCTCGGTGCGATGGGGCTGCAGGCCGTTGCGCCGCCAGATCCGCAGGATCGTCGAAGGGCTCGCATCGACCTGTTTGGCGAGCCGCTGTGCGCTCCAATGGGTTCGGCTCGGAGGCCTCTCCAGGGTTGCGGCGATGATCTTGGCTTCCCGCACGGCGTCGTAGGTGCGCGCACGACCAGAGCGCGGCTCGTCACCGAGATCCTCGATGCCCTGCTTGGCTGCGCGAGCGCGCCACATGCCCACGGTCTGTCGGGAGGTCTCGAGGCGCTCGGCGATCTGCTGGTTCTGCAGCCCCTGCTCGGCAAGCAGGATGATGTGGGCTCGGAACACCTGCCGCTGCTGTGAGCTCGGCGCGTCGATTACTCCCTGGAGCCGCGCCCGCTGCTGCCCGGTCAACGAAATCTCCGGTGCTACCCTGGGCATCGTGGCCTCCTGTCCCGACAAGTTTACTGTCGAGACAAGGAAGTCATAATATGCCATATAAGTCAAGCTAATTACGACGCGTTACACTACGTTGCGACCCTGGCGGCCACCCTGATGCTGATCTCCTCGCCGTTAGGCGCGGCGCAGGCGGCGGTACCGGACTTGGTGCTGGTGGGCGGAACGGTCTACACGGTCGAAGCGGCGAAACCGTGGGCCGAGGCGGTGGCGATCCGCGACGAGCACATCATTGCCGTGGGCTCGGACACTAAGATCCGCGCTCTGATCGGCCCGGGTACGCGAGTCATCGAGCTCGGCGGTGCCTTCGTGACCCCGGGATTCAACGACGGGCACGTGCACGTCGCCGGTACCGGCGCCCTTCTGATCGGCGTCAACCTGCTCGATGTCCACGAACCCGTGGCGTTCGCCGAGCGCATCGCCGCCGCCGCCGGACGAATGCCGGCCGGTAGCTGGATCACGGGAGGCTCCTGGGGTGCCTACGAGCAGTGGGCGCTGGGGTCGACCGGAGATGGCGCAGACGCCGAGCTCGGAGATGCGCGCGGGCCGTTCACACCCCATCGCGATCTGATCGACGAGCACACCGGCGAGCACCCGGTGATGGTGAGCCGTTTCGATCGTTCGATGTTCCTGGCCAACTCGTTGGCGCTGTCGGCGGCGGGGATCGACGCGAGCACACCGGCTCCCGAGGGTGGGGATCGTCGTCGGCAATGATGGTCGATTGACCGGCGTGCTCAAGGGCGCCGCGGTGCGTCTGGTCCGTGATGCCATCACTCCGAAGCCGTTCGATCTGCTGATGCGCGAGTTCGACGAGGTGCTCAAAGAGGCCCGTGCGGGGGGGATCACGACAATCCAGGACATTACTTCAGCCCAGATGCTTCGCGTTTACCAGGAAACGCGGGCCCGCGGCCGGCTCACGGCGCGCATGATGAGAGGTGGACCCCATCCTTTGGACAGGTTTGCGTCGCAGCTAAGGTGGAATCCGGGTTCATGATTCAGGCTGCCTTGGGCTTGCGAGACACGGGGCGAAGCCCCGGGCTCCTGTCTTCAGCCCCGTCGTCAATGTACGCCTCCTCGGGCGTCCGGTCCTGGAGCGACGAGTGCGGTCGGCACTCGTTGTAGAAGTCCATCCACCAGCCGATCCCGGCCCGAGCCTCGGAGCCAGTCGCGTACTCTGACAGATAGACCTGCTCGTACTTGAGCGATCGCCACAGTCGCTCGATGAAGACGTTGTCCATCCAGCGGCCCTTGCCGTCCATCGAGATCCGAATGCCGGCCTCCTTGAGCGCGTCGGTGAAGTCGACGCTGGTGAATTGGCTACCCTGATCCGTGTTGAAGATCTCGGGAGGACCGTAGCGCTCGAGCGCCTCTTGCAAGGCCTCGACGCAGAAGCTCGTATCGAGCGTGTTGGACAGACGCCAGGACAGCACCTTGCGGCTCGCCCAGTCCATCACCGCAACCAGGTACAGAAAGCCCCGCTGCAGCGGGATGTAGGTCACATCCGCGCACCAAACGTGGTTGGGTCGCGTGATCTCCAGATCACGCAGCAGGTAGGGGTAGATCCGGTGCTCCGGGTGCGGCTGAGACGTCCTGGGCCGCTGCAAGATCGCCTGCAACCCGAGCAGCCGCATCAGGCGGCGCACCCGCTTGCGAGAGACCGTGTAGCCCTGACGGCGCAGCCATCGTCGCATCTGACGTGAGCCGTAAAACGGCGTCTGAAGAAACTGCTCGTCGATCAGCCGCATCAGGCGCAGGTTCAGCGGACTCTCGCCGTGGCCCTCGTAATAGAACGAAGACCTCGCGATCGACACCAGGCGGCACTGCCGCGTGATGCTCAGGGGGCCGTGCTCCGGATCGACCATCGCCACCCTCCGGCCGTGGCTCAACGACCGAAGGCCTTGGACAAGAAATCCCGCTCGATGACGAGCTCCCCGATCTTCGCCCGCAGCTCCTTGATCTCGGCCTCCCGAGAGACCTCGTTGCGCTCCTGTTTCCCCGAGAAGCCAGCCAGCACCTTCTGCCGAGCCTTCTTCTTCCAGTTGGCGATCAGATTCGGATGCACATCGTAGCGGGCTGCCAGCTCCGCCATCGTCGCTTCCTCGCGAAGCGCCTCCAAAGCGACCTTCGCCTTCAGCTCAGCAGGATAACTCCGTCTCTTCCGTGGCATTCCAGACTCCTTCTTCTTGGTCTGGATCCCACCTTAGCAACCTGTCCGAATTTCGGGGTCCACCTCTCATGTTCTTCCGCGACTACGACCACGATCCCGACAATCGCGGCTACCTCCGCGACATCATGTTGCCCGAGAGCGTCGATGGTGCGGCGATGTCAATGGGGCCTGCGGACCACTACACCGCGTTCCCCCCGGGCAACCTCGAGGTGCTGCTGGAGCAGGCAGTCGACACTGGGATCCCGCCCCACGTTCACGCGATCGGCACCCTGGGGGTACGGATCGTGCTCGATATCTTCGAGCGTGTGCTCACCGAGCACGCCATGGTCGATTCGGATCATCGTTGGCGTGTGATTCACGGTCAGGTCGTGAATCCGGACGATTTCGAGCGCTTCGGGCGTCTCAACCTGGTGGCGGAGGTGAACCCCTATCACATCTCCGACGACATGCGCTGGATGGTCGAGCGCATCGGCGAGGAGCGATCGCTGGGCGCCTACGCCTTCCGCGATCTCAAGAACGCCGGCGCCGTGCTCGTGTTCGGGTCGGACTCACCCCGCACCAACGCGGCGCGCTACTTTCTGAGCCCGATCTACGGGCTCTACGCCGCCGTGTCGCGCCAGACCCTGGAGGGTGCCCCCCCCGCGGCAGGCTGGTACCCGGAGCAGCGACTGACCATCGAGGAGGCGATCGAGGCCTAGCAGGCTGCTGAAAAACGGCTCGAGCGCGCCATTTTGGGCTGGATCGTCTCGATCAAGGTGAGTTGCCCGGCCGCCGTGTGCGAGTGCGAGGCTCTGGTTGCCGGCCGCGCCGGTATTTCTTGGGCGGTTAGTCCCGATATCGTCACGTCGCCCCCTGGAGGTTGCGCATTCTGACCAGGTTGAAGGCAGCGGCGGTGAAGGTGAACATCCAATCGACGCGTTCGGTGCCTCGGTGCCGCGTCTTGCGCATCAGCCCGACCGTCTTGGCCCATCCGAACATCTGCTCGACGAGCTTGCGTTTCCTTTGACTGACCTGGTAGCCGGGGTGGCGGGTTGTGCGCCGGTCGATGGCGCTGCGCCGATTGGTGTCGTTCTGTGCGACGTGCGGGGTGATGTTCCGATCTCGAAGCTTACGGACGCACTCGCGTGTGTCGTAGCCCTTGTCGGCCGCCAAGGTCACCCTGCGGTTACCGGAAATCTTGTCCGCCATTTGCACCGCCGCCTCGCGTTCCGCTGTCCCGGAAGCGATCGTTACGCATGCCTTGGTTGCTAACCCGTGGCGGTTGTCGATCATCAGGTGCCCCATGTAGCAGAGCTTCGACTCGGCTCCCTTACTCTTCTTGTATAGGCGTGCCTCCGGGTCGGTCCTGGAGGCGTGAGTATCGTTTGTGCGCCGTTGTTTGCGAAAATCGACGCTCGGGTTGCTGCCGCCCTCATCGGAGTCGCTCTGATCCTTCGGCTTGAAGCTCTTGTGCGAGGCCCACGCCTCGATCAGCGTGCCGTCCACCGTGAAGTGCTCATCCGATAGCAGACCGCGGCGCCGTGCCTCCGCCAGCACTTCCTGGAAGAACACCTCGGCGACCTCGCCTCCCAACACTCGATCCCGGTTCTTCGTGAACACCGTCGCATCCCACACCAGATCGTCCATGTTCAGGCCCACAAACCACCGGAACAGCAGGTTGTAGTCGAGCTGCTCCATCAGCATGCGCTCGGAGCGAATCGTGTACAGCACCTGCAGCAGCAGCGCCCGCAGCAGTTTCTCCGGCGGGATAGACGGACGGCCCGTGTGCGAGTACAGCTTCTCGAACAGCGGCGACATCCGCCCCAGCACGTCGTTGACGATCCTCAGCAGCGACCGCAGCGGATGCTCTTTCGGTACTCGCTGCTCTGGAGATACGTAACTAAAAACCGCCACCTGTCCCGCGTCCTCACCACGCATCTGCTCACCTCGTTGATGCTTCGGTTCTTGCCGCGGGCTGCGTGGTTCAAAATCTACTCGAACAAGGGGAGTTTTTCAGCAGCCTGCTAGACCAAGAACCCGGCGTGGGCCTGCTTTGAAGAAGACATCAAAGGAACTCTGGCGGTCGGCAAGCTGGCCGACATCGCCGTGTTCGACACCCATCTGATCGAGGCGGGGCACGACAACCCCGCGGAGCTGCTGGATGCGAAGGTGCTCTACACCATCGTCGGCGGGGAGATCGTGTACGAGGCGGCGCGCCGCCATCGATAATGCTCTGGCGGCGTGCCCGGCTCGCCTTGGTACAACTGCCTGCTAGCGGTGGTCGAGGTAGCCCGCGAGATCCCCGCGTCGCGTTGTCAGCCGGCCCGTCGAGCCGGTACGCTTGCGCTGCTCCGACTGCAACCGTGTGGAGCCTGATGGTCGGCAAGTCCCTCGGTCCCTACGAGATCCTCGAGCCGCTCGGTGCGGGCGGCATGGGCGAGGTCTACCTGGCCGAGGACACACGGCTCGGCCGCAAGGTGGCGATCAAGGTGCTGCCGCAGGAGTCGGCCTCGGACCCGGAGCGTCGGGCGCGCTTCGAGCAGGAAGCGCGGGCGGCCGCGGCGCTCAACCACCCGCACATCGCCGCGGTGCACGACGTCGGCGCCGAGGGCAACACCCACTACATCGTGCAGGAATGGCTGCAGGGCGAGACGCTGCGCAGCGCCGTCGACAAGGGGGCGCTGCCACTTTCGAGGGCCCTGGAGCTCGGAGCCGAGATCGGCGAGGCGCTGGCCGCGGCCCACGCCGCGGCCATCGTGCACCGGGATCTGAAGCCCGAGAACATCTTCGTCACCGAGCAGGGGCACGCCAAAGTGCTCGACTTCGGGCTCGCCAAGCTAACCGAGCTCGGTGTCGCCCCGAGCTCCGGTGCCTCCCTGTCGCCGACGGTCCTGGGCACGATGACCGGCACCATCATGGGCACCGCGGGCTACATGTCGCCCGAACAGGTCAAGGGCGAGGAGATCGACCGGCGCACCGACGTGTTCGCCTTCGGCTGCGTGCTCTACGAGATGGTGACCGGGACGCGTGCCTTTGCCGGCGACACGATCCACCACACGCTGCATCGCATTGTTGCCGAGGAGCCCGATGCGATGATCGAGACGCGGGCCGAGCTGCCCCTGCGCCTGCAGTGGCTGGTCGAGAAGTGCCTGGCCAAGGACCCGGCGCGCCGCTACCAGTCCGCCGACGACCTGGTCGTCGACCTTCGGGCGCTCTCGGCCGAGGTGGAGTCGGGCACGGCGCGCGCGGTCGGCAGCATGTCACAGGCCGAAAGCGGCGTTGCCGCCCAGGCACCCAGCTGGAGGCAGGCGCTGCCGACTCGCATCGCGGGCGCGATAGCGGTGGGGTTGGTGCTCATCACGGTATTACTGACGAGCCTTGTTGCCAGACCCGCCGCTGGTCCGCCCGCAGGCCTCATCCGCTTCGACATCGAGCTGGCCGCGGACACCGCCTTCACCAACACCAACCAGCAAGTACTGGCGATCTCCCCCGATGGGAAGCGCGTGGCGTACGGTGCCACGGAGCAGCTCTGGATGCGCGTGCTCGATGAGCGGGAAGCGGTTCCGCTGCGCAACACCACCGAGGCACGTACGCCCTTCTTCTCTCCCGACAGCCAGCAACTGGGATTCTGGGCCGACGGCCAGATCAAGCGTATCGCCGTCACCGGGGGCGCGCCGGTCTCGCTGGCGCCATCCGGCCGCCCCTTCGGGGCTAGCTGGTCGACCGACGGGAACATCTACTTCGGCGTAGCGACCGAGGGAATCTCCAGAGTTCCGGAGAGTGGAGGAGCGCCGGAGGTCGTGGTGCCGAGGGAGGGCGACGAGCTGCTGTACGGGCCGCAGCTGCTGCCCGGAGGCGAGTGGCTGCTGTTCACGGTGGCCGTTGGCCCCAGGGCATGGAACGACGCCGGCATCGTCGCCCAGTCGCTAACCAGCGGCGAGCGTCGGGAGCTGGTCTCCGGCGGCCGGACCGGCCGCTACGTACCGACCGGTCATCTGGTCTATGTGCGCGATGGGGTCCTGTACGGCGTTCCGTTCGATGCGGCTGCCGTCGAGGTCACGGGCGGGCCGGTATCACTCGTCGAGGGCGTACGGCGGTCCACCGTGAACACGACGGGCGCAGCGTTCTTCGACTTCGATGCCGCGGGCAGTCTCGTCTACATTCCCGGTCGCAGCGGCGGCAACGACGGTGTATCGCTGGTGTGGCTGCGACGCGATGGCAACATCGAGCCGCTGCCTTTCCCGCCTCGGGACTTCGGCGCCATGCGACTATCTCCCGATGGCGAGCGCATCGCTGTGCGGGTGGCCGAGGATCAGGCGCACATCTGGATCTACGAGGTCGAGCGAGGCGGCAGCCAGCGTCTGACCCGCGAGGGCGACCACGACTACCCGGTCTGGTCGCCGGACGGGCAGTGGATCTACTTCGAGACAGATCGCACCGGCACCTCGGAGATCTGGCGGAGGCGGGCGGATCTGAGCGGCGACGCCGAGCCCGTAGTCCAAGGCGAGACACGAGTCTTCCCTTACTCGATCTCATCGGACGGCAGCCGTCTCCTGTACGTCGAGGAGCCGGACGATCCCACGGTTCGCAATATCTGGATGGTCGCCCTGGATGATGAAACCGATCCCATACCCTTGGTGACCAACAAGGGCGCCAGCCGCTTCCCGGTCTTTTCCCCCGATGGCCGCTTCTTCGCCTACGACTCGAGCGAGACCGGGAACTTCCAGATCTACGTCATGGAGATTGCCACCGGTCGTCGCTGGCCGGTATCCACGGCGGGCGGGCAAAGCCCCGTGTGGCCGTCGGCGAGCGACGAGATTCTGTATGGCCGCGGTGGCCGCACCTGGGCGGTCCCGGTCGATACGACTAGCGACTTCGAGGCGGGAATCCCAGTCGAGGTCGGGATCAGCACGACTATCTATAGCGATGCCACCGCCGACGGCCAGAGGATTCTGATGCGTCGCGCCAGCGGCTCGGTGGATGTCCCTGGTACGACCCCCCACATTCGGGTGGTCCTGAACTGGTTCGAGGACCTGCGCAGGCGGATCCCGACGGGACGGTAGCTGGGCTGCTGGTCCGTAAGCTATCTCCGTTTGTTGTATACAGCCGCGCATGCCCACGACCTCGCCCGTGCCTCTCGGCCGCCGCTTCTTCCGCCTGGCCTGGCCCAACATCCTCTCCAACGTCACCGTGCCGCTGGTCGGCCTGGTCGACACGGCGATGCTCGGGCATCTGCCCGATATCCGTTTTTTGGGCGGGGTGGCGCTCGGTGCGGTGATCTTCGATTACGCCTACTGGAGCTTCGGTTTCCTGCGCATGGGTACCACCGGGATCACCGCTCAGGCGGTTGGGCGTGACGATCGGGAGGAGGTCTTCAGGACGCTGTACCGGGGGCTGCTGCTGGCGCTGGGGATCGGTGCGCTGCTGCTTGTCGCGCGCGATCTGATCGCGGCCGTGGGCTTCGGCGTGCTCGCCGGGAACCCCGGAATCGAGGCCGCCGGGCGCGCCTACTTCGCGGCGCGGATTTGGGGAGCGCCGGCGACGCTGACCAACTACGTGTTCATGGGCTGGCTGCTGGGGCGCGAGCGTGTCCGGGCCGTGCTGCTGATGACGCTGGTTGCCAACCTGGCGAACGTGGTGCTCGACTGGCTTTTCATCATGCGGCTCGACATGGCCGCGGCCGGCGCCGGCATCGCTACGGCGGCGAGCCAGTACCTGATGCTCTGCACAGCCCTGGCTTTCTTCTTCGCCGAGCGTCACCGGGAGCGGGTCGCGCTCGGAACGGTGCTCGAGCGCAGCCGGCTCGCGCAGCTGTTCCGTCTCAACCGCGATCTGCTCGTGCGCACCCTATGTCTGGTGAGCGCCTTTGCCCTCTCCACCAACTTCAGCGCTGGGCTCGGAGTCACGGTCCTGGCGGCCAACACCATCCTGTTCCGGCTCCAGATACTGGCTGCCTACCTGATCGATGGCGCGGCGTTCGCCACCGAGAGCCTCGCCGGCATTCTGCACGGGCGCGGCGACCGCGACGGCCTGCGACGTCGGCTCCGCCTGGCGATTCTCACCGGGGAGGCCTTCGCCGTCCCGGTGCTACTGATCATGTTGCTCGCCCCGGGGCTGGTGTACGGTCTGCTGACCTCGCACGCCGACGTTGCCGCACTGGCCGCATGCTATGCGCCCTGGCAGGCTGCGGTGCTGCTGATCGGTGCGGTGGCGTTCATGTACGACGGCTTCTTCATCGGGCTCACCGAGGGCAAGGTGCTACGGGACCAGATGGCGCTCAGCTTCCTCGTGTTCTTTCTGCCCCTGGCGCTGATCGCGGGGCGCGTCGGCAGCAACGATCTGTTGTGGGCGGCGATGACGCTGTTCATGGCGGCCCGCGCGGTGACGCTGTGGTGGGCCGCGCGCCGCCTGCTGGCCCGCACGGCTCTCGCCTGACATGAAGACGACGCGTGACAACCTGCAGGTGGTGCTCGTGGAACCCGAGATCCACGGCAACACGGGGAACGCCGGCCGCACGTGTCTGGCGGTAGGGGCCCAGCTGCACCTGGTGCGGCCGCTCGGCTTTTCGCTCGACGACGCACGCGTCAAGCGCGCCGGGCTCGACTACTGGGCCCGGGTTGCACCCAGGGTGTGGGCCGGGTGGGAGGAGCTCGAGGCAGCGCTACTGGACCTCGGCGATCCGTGGATCTTCACCGCCGAGGCCGAGCGCGACTACTGGGGCGTCGAGTACGGTCCGCGTCCGGTGCTGATCTTCGGGCGCGAGTCGGTGGGACTGCCGGCGCCAGTACGCCGGCGCTACCCGGATTGCCAGGTGCGCTTCCCCATCCACGACGACGGCGTGCGCTCGCTCAACCTGGCCAACTGCGTCGCCCTGGCGTGCTACGAGGTGTTGCGGCGGCGTCGCGTCTGACTCAGCCCTCGAGCGCCTGGCTCAGGTCCTCGATCAAGTCCTCCGTGGCCTCGATGCCAACCGAGATGCGAATGAGGCCATCGCTGACCCCGGCGGCCTGCCGGGCCTCCGGGCTCATGCCGGCATGCGAGGTCGTCGCCGGCCGCGTCACCAGGCTCTCCACGCCACCGAGGCTGGGCGCCACGTGCGGGATCTGGAGCCGCTGCACCACCGCTTCGGCCTCGTCGACCTCGCCGTCGATCTCGAAGCTCAGCATGCCGCCGTACCCGTCGAGGAAGCGCGAGGCACGCGTGTGGTCGCGACTGCCTGGCAAGCCGGCATAGTTCACCGTATTGACGCGGTCGTGCCCCTCCAGGAACTCGGCCACGCGTAGCGCGCTGGCGTTCTGTGCCCGCACCCGGATCGCCAGCGTGAACATGCCCCGGTGCAGGAGAAAGCAGGCGTGCGGATCGAGCGTGCCGCCCAGATGGTTGAGCATGTGGCGGATGCGATCAACGTGCTCGGTGCTTCCGATCACGGCCCCGGCGACGATATCCGTGTGGCCGTTGAGGTATTTCGTCGCCGAGTGCAGCGACAGGTCGAAGCCCCACTCCGCCGGGCGGAAGTTGACCGGGCTGGCGAAGGTGTTGTCGATCATCGACACCAGCCCGTTGTCGCGCGCCAGGGCAGCGATCGCCTCGAGCTCACCCACCTGGATCAGCGGGTTGGTGACGGTCTCGGCGTAGATGACCTTGGTCTCGGGTCGCAGCTGGGCCGTCCAGGAGTCGGGATCGGTCGGGTCGAAGGTGTCGACCGCAATCCCCCAGCGCGGCAAATCGTCGTAAACGAACGAGTGCGTGCCCCCGTACAGGCAGTCCTGTACCAGAACGTGGTCGCCCTGGCCCAGGAAGGTGAGCAGCGCCCCGGTGATCGCCGCCATGCCGCTGCTGGTCACCAGCGCCGCTTCGGCCTTCTCGATCGTTGCCAACTTGACGTGCAACACGTCGTGGTTGGGGGTGTTGTTCAGGCGGATGTACTTGACGTCGTCGTAGCTCCCCTGACCCTCGAAGACGAAGGTCGCCGACTGGAAGACCGGCGTGACCACCGCCCCACCGATCGTTGGACGCGGCTCACCGGCGTGGATGAGCTGGGTCTCGAGGCGCTCGAACTTGGCATCTGACATGGGTTGACTCTCTGGCTGCGCGCTGCGTCCAGACGGCTACTGTAACTCGGCGAGGATATCAACGGCCGTGAATGACTGTCGTGATCATCTAACGATAGCTATTGATTTCTGTGAATATCAGACGATGCGGTACAGTGGAAATCATGAACGAAACTCGTTATTCAGCACCTGGAACCGCTGTGATGGACGCCGTGCCCGGCCTCATGCCGACGCGGCGAGCATTCCCACGCTACAGCGTCTCTTGCCCGATTCTGATTGGGCTTGATCGGCGAGACTCCAAGCCAAGCCCCGGCGTCGCGATCAACCTGTGCCGCAGTGGCTTGCTGGCGCGCGTTGACCGGCAGATCGCCCTGGGAACACGCTGTCGCATCAGCTTTCCGGCTGAGGAGCGGCATGGCCCCGAGCTGATCCAATGCCCGCGGTGTGGGGACGAGTTCCCGGCCCTCGAGATTCCAGACGAACCGGTGCGCGGGATGGTCGTCCGGACGGAGCAGGCGTTGGAAGGCTTCGTCGTCGCGATCATGTTCGAGACGTCTTTGGCTGCAGCTGGGAGTGATTAGCCAGACTAGGAGACCGTGGTGAAAGTGTGGTGGGTCTGGCAAGTAGGTCTTACGGGTGAGGGCAAGGAGCACCGACGAGGCGATGCAGGAACATCGTTGAGGAGGTGCGACACGGCCATCGCCCGTAACCCCTACTTGCCCAGAGGGTTACGCCGCCAAGGGCGCATCTGCGGCGTTGGCGCTCCTTGACGATGCCTAAACATCGCCGACGTCGCACCGCCTTGCATCTGCACCCTTGGCGGCGTAACCAGACCCATCACACTTTCACCACGGCCTCCTAGCGCGCTGCGTCCAGACCGCTACCGCAATTCGGCGAGGCCCCTGGCCACGGCGGTCGCGTTGCCCTTGGCCCGGGCCCGAGGTCGCGATGGGACGCGGGCGAGTCGGGGCTGCAGCCCACCACCGCGGCGCCGAGCCCCTCGAGCTGCTTGATCGATGCGGTGAGCTCGCAGGCCTGTGTCGCTTCACCCGCACGAAGGTATCGTGGGTCAGATCTTCGGCCAGCTCGGCGCTGCGCGTCATCCGAAAGATGAAGCGGAAGACTCGCTCGCCCAGCTCGTCGTAGATCTGTTGCCAGGGAGGTAGCTCTGGGACCGGTTGCATCGGCTCTCGTGCGTCGTTGCGGGTGTGTTCGTCAGCGCCAGGGCTCTGCTGGGCCGCCGCCATCACCCCGCACGACGCTTGCCGTCTCGAAACCGTTGCCGATGCCCGGCGGATTTCGATCGACAACCGGTGTGCGTGACTCGCGGCGCCACCTGCCGGAAGAGCTTCACCCGCCCGCCCAACGCCTCAGGCCGCTCCGCGCGCCTTGTCCGCCTGTTTCTTCTTGTGAGCCGCGGTCTTCTTGATGTAGCTGACTGCGTCGGGTGTCTTGCAACTCGTGGCGCCGTGATCCACCTCGACAGTGCCGATCCGCCGCGCCGCAGAGATCGCCTTCTTCTCGAGCCCGCGGTTCCTGAGCCCGATATTGATGAGGGCATTGTTCATGGCGTACTTCACCCAGTTCTTGCCATCATGAATCGACGCTTCGATCTGGTCGAGACGTTCTTGGAAGAGGGCGTCGGGCAGACCGTTGTCCTGTCGCGCCAGCGAGGCGAGGACGTGCCAGCCGGCGCAGCCGATCATCTCGCTCTTGGACTTCGTCCACTTCTCCATCTGCTTTCGCGCCGATGGTGCCTCCGCCGCGACGTTCGAGAGCGCCGCTGCCAGACCGCGATTGTCGAGGCTCCGGGCCCATGCATCGAGCGTGCGAACTCGGACACTTGCCGGGTCGGCGGTCAGCGTAGCCAGGACACGGGCATCCAGATTGCCCGTCGCCCAGAGCTGCTCCGCCAGGGCTTGGTCCACCCGGATCTTCTTCTTCATCTTCCCGAGCGCGGCGTAGCTCACCCCGAACATCTCGCCGCTGCAGCCGCCACGACGGTAGATCTTGCGCGTCTGCGCGCTACCATTCGCCTCGAGCTCCTTCAACGCCTCCTCGAGGTTCACTGCTCAGCCTCCTGGGGGTCGCGTCGTAGCATCTCCTGCACTCTAGACGAACAGAGTCGTCGGGTGCGACTACAGGGCGCAGGACGCCGTAGGGAGCCCGAAGCTAGTCCGGCGCCGCGCCGGACTTCAAGTGGGCCGGCGGCCGGCTACGACAGCAGCAGCAGAACGAGCAGAGCCAGCGGCGTCAGGGCGACGGCCACAGGGCCGAGATCGGCGAACGAAATCGTATCGATGAGCGCCATCTTGCGCATCGGAGCAACTCACTTCCGCAGGGGGAACTTCCGCAGGGGAGTTCACTGATGAGTCGCAAACCCGACAGCATCGATATGACGCGGCCCCCCGGACGACGGAAGCAGTCGCCGGCTGGGTCAGCCCGACGAGACCAGGAACCGGCGAAGCGCGGCGGTCGTGCTCGACCGGTCGTGCTTGCCCAGCTGTCCGACTCGCCGGAGCAGGAGCCTATTGTCCAGGGTAAAGAGTTTGAGGCGCACGATGCAAGGATTCTCGAGGCCGGCACTGTCGTGATCCGTAATCGGCGTATCACCCGGCCACGGCCGATGCGTCGCGGTGGTGATCATCGCCAGTGCCGTTGCCCCGGCCGAGTTGAACTCACGACTGCTGAGCACCAGCGCAGGGCGCCGCTTCGTGCCGCTGCGCTCCACGAATGGGAACGGCACCACCACGACCGACCAGCGGTCAAAGACCGGCAAAGGCCTCCTCGTCCTCGTCGCTGGCCCATTCATCCAGAGTCCGTCCGAGAGCGTCGTGAAATGCGGCGTCGAACGCCTCTACCCTACGGATGACGGCCACGTCGTCGCGGATTTCGTAGGCCACGTAGTCGCCAGGCTCCAGGTGCAGGTGCTTGCGCACCTTCGCCGGCACGGTTACCTGTCCCTTCGCCGAGAGTCGACTACGGATCATGTTCTTTACAGTAAAGAGTAGAGATCACTAGTGCAAGACATCCATCGACCCCGGGACTGGCGCCATCACGACGCGGATCGTTTCGAGACGGTGGCAGAATACGACGGCTCAGCTACGTAGAGCCACCATCGGATCGACGCGGGTCGCCCGTCGCGCTGGCAGCAGGCAAGCGGCGACCGCCACCACGACGAGCATGGCCGGCACCGCCAGGAAGGTGATCGGGTCGGTGGCACCAATGCCGAACAGCATGGTGGCCATGAAGCGGGTAAGGAAGAAGGCCCCGGCTACGCCGAGCACCAGCCCGACACTCGCGACCCGCATGCCCTGCCCGAGCACCAGCTTCATCACGCCGCCGCGGTCGGCGCCGAGCGCCATGCGAATGCCCATCTCGTGGCTGCGCTCAGCCACCGAATAAGACATGACGCCGTAAGTGCCGACAGCAGCGAGCGCCAGCGCCACGCCGCCAAAGACCGCGAGCAGCAGCGTCAGGAAGCGCGGGCGAGCCACGGAGCTGAAGAGCACGTCGCCCATGGTCTGCAGATCGGCGATCGGTAGCGAGGGGTCGAGTCCCCAGACCGCCTGACGCGCCTGCTGCGCGACGCTCGCCGGCGGGATCGACGTGCGGACCACGACGTTCATACTGCGGGGCGCGAAGCCGGCCACCGCCGCCACCTGCGGCGTGTGGAAGTACATCTCGGTGCCGGTATCGTTGTCGAGTCCGCCCTGCCTCACGTCCTTGACGATCCCGACGATGGTGAGCCACGGGTTGGAGTCGCCGCAGCAGGGCCGCATGCGGCGACCCAGCGCGCTCTCGCCGGGATAAAAGGCGCTCGCCAGAGTCTCGTTGACGATGGTCACCGCCTGGGCGCTCGGGCCCATGTCCTGAGATCCGAAGGCGCGGCCCTCGAGCACCTTGATGCCCATGGTGTCGAAGTAGCCGTCGGTGACCCACTGGTAGTAGTCGACGTTGTGGGGCGGGCCGTCCTCGGTCCGCTCCAGCCCCTCGAACTCGGTATCGTTGGCATTGATGCGGCGCAGCGGCGGTAGGCCGTTCATCGCCGTAGCCGAGCTCACCCCCGGGATCGCCTGCGCCTGCTCGACCAAACGGTCGAAGAAGGCCATCTGCGACTGCCCATCGGGGTAATCGGCGGCAGGCAGGTACAGGCCGAAGGTCAGCAACCCCTCGGGATCGAAGCCGGGATCGACGCCGCGCAAGGTCGAGAAGCTGCGCAGCATGAGCCCTGCACCGATCACCAGGACGACCGCGAGCGCGATCTCGGCCACCACCAGGAGGCGCCGGAGCCGCTGCTTGGCCGAGCCGCTGGTCGAGCGCTCGCCCCCTTCACGAATCGAGTTCGCCAGGCTGTGCGTCGTCATGTGGAGCATCGGCGCAGTCCCGAACAGCACACCGGTAAGCAGGCTCACCATTACGGTGAAGCCCATGACCTTGCCGTCGAGGCCGATCTCGCCGATGCGCGGGATGCTGTCGGGGCTGGTGGCCAGCAGCGCCTGCAGGCCCCAGGCTCCCAGTAGCAGGCCGGCCGTACCCCCGATCAGAGCCAGCAGCACGCTCTCGGTGAGGAACTGCTGCATGAGCCGGCCGCGGCTGGCGCCGAGAGCGGTCCGAACGGCGATCTCCTTTTGCCGCGACTCGGCCCGGGCCAGCAGCAGGTTGCCGACGTTGGCACACGCGATCAGCAGCACGAAGCCGACCGCACCCAGCAGCAACAGCAGTGCGGCTCGCACGTCGCCCACCATCTCGTCCTGCATGGGCACCAGATGGAGCGGGTGGCCGTCGGGGATACGCTCACGCCATCCTCCGAGCAGTGTGGCCAGCTCGGCGCCCGCGCCCTCGGGTGTCGCTTCGGGCCGGAGCCGCGCCACCGCGTACATGAAGTGGTTGGCGCGCGGGCGTGGGTTGGTCGGGTCGATCATCATCGGTTGCCAGACCTCGACCCCCTGATCGTGAATATCAAATCCCGGCGGCATGACGCCGACGACGATTTGTTGGGCACCGTCGATCTCGATCGTCGAGCCGACCACGTCATCACGGCCGCCGAAAGTTCGCTCCCACAGCTCGGCCGAGAGGATCACCGCGGGGTCGCTGCCGGGGCCGTTCTCCTCCTCGGTGAAGATGCGGCCACGAATCGGCTCGACGCCGAGCGTGGTGAAGAAGCTCCGGGTGGTGGTCGCACCGCTGACCCGCAGCGGGGTGTCGCCACCGGTGACGCTTACCTCCCCCGTGTTGTAGGCCCCCAGCCCCTCCAGAGACTGGTTCCACTCGCGATACTCGAGGTACTCGGGCTGCGACATCCAGAACTGGTACATGGGGCACCTGATGATCGACAACCGCCACGGGTTAGCAACCAAGGCATGCGTAACGATCGCTTCCGGGACAGCGGAACGAGAGGCGGCGGTGCAAATGGCGGACAAGATTTCCGGTAACCGCAGGGTGACCTTGGCGGCCGACAAGGGCTACGACACACGCGAGTGCGTCCGTAAGCTTCGAGATCGGAACATCACCCCGCACGTCGCACAGAACGACACCAATCGGCGCAGCGCCATCGACCGGCGCACAACCCGCCACCCCGGCTACCAGGTCAGTCAAAGGAAACGCAAGCTCGTCGAGCAGATGTTCGGATGGGCCAAGACGGTCGGGCTGATGCGCAAGACGCGGCACCGAGGCACCGAACGCGTCGATTGGATGTTCACCTTCACCGCCGCTGCCTTCAACAGTGGCGGCGCCCCGAAAGTGCTATTTTTCCAGCAATTCGTCGGAACGGTGCGCCCGATTGTGGCGTCCAAGAGGCTTAGCAGGCTGCTGAAAAACGGCTTGGGCGCGCCATTTTGGGCTGGATCGTCTCGATCAAGGTGAGTTGCCCGGCCGCCGTGTGCGAGTGCGAGGCTCTGGTTGCCGGCCGAGCCGGTATTTCTTGGGCGGTTAGTCCCGATATCGTCACGTCGCCCCCTGGAGGTTGCGCATTCTGACCAGGTGCACGAGCGGCGTCATCAATACCGCGGGCGCGGCTCGGTCAAGGGATAGGTCTTCCAGGTGGCGGCCAACCAGGTGCGCGACCACATGCGTCGGCGCAAGCTGCGCCTCGTACACGATACGACCACCGATCTACAGCAGCGCCGGGAGGCCACGCACGAGAGCCGTCTCGCCATCGAGCGGGCCCTGCAGCAGCTTCCCGACTCCCAGCGGCTGGTCGTGCTGCTGCACGACGTCGATGGCTTCAAGCACCACGAGATTGCCGACATGCTCGAGATCGCCGAGGGCACCTCGAAGGCGCGCCTGTCGCGTGCCCGCGCACTGCTGCGCGAGATGCTCTCGGGTCAGGTCGAGGAGACACGACCATGAGTGACCGACAACAGGACGAGATCGGACGCCTGCTCGCAGAGGTGGAACCGGCCCCCGACTTCCCGCGCGGGCGCGTTCGTGAGCGCATCGACGCGTCGATCCGCCAGGGCGACTTGCACTCGCGTGCGGTGCGCCAGGCCGGCATCGGGGGCTGGCTGCGCCCAGTGGCTGCCGCCGCGGCGGGGCTGTTGATTTTCGTCGCTGGGGCCGAGTACGGACGTCGGATGGCGACACCGGCGGTGCAGCCGGGCGTCGAGCCAAGCGCGGGACCGAGCACCAATCGACAGCAGGTCCCCCGCAACGTCTCGTTCTCGATCCAGGAGCAGGGAACCGCCTACCTGGCCGAGGTCGCCCGGCTCTCGGAGACGGCCGAGTCGATGACGCCGGAGCAGCTCGAGGAGGCCCGGCAGGTAGCCACGGCGATCCTCTACGGTGCCGCGCTCGAGCTCGTACGTGCGGCCCCCGACGACCATCTCGCCGACGCGATCGTCCGGTCGCTGCGCTCGCGGCGTCGCGGCGACGACGACGAACTGATCTGGTACTGAATGCTGAATGCGATCCCCTCCGGAGTAATCATCATGCGAAACCGAAAGAGCTTGCTGGCGATCGTGGCCCTGGCCGCGAGCTTGGCGCTTCCCACCACCGCGCTGGCGCAGGAAACCTGTCCTGACGGCGCCGAGCCCCGCGGCTGGATCGGCGTGTACGCCTTCCACTGCCCCGGGGGTGCGTGCCTGTACGAAAAGGTACTGCGCGACGACGTGGTGGCGATGTACGAGTTCAGCTCGGAGCCTCGGATGCGGGCCATCGACAGCGGCGGCCCCGCTGCCGGCATCCTCGAGGAGGGCGACGTGCTGGTGGCGGTCAACGGCTACCTGATTACCGGCGCGCGAGGCGGGCGCGAGCTCGCCAACCTGCCAACCGGCCAGACGGCCCGGCTGACGGTGCGTCGCGGCGACCGGCTCGAGGAGGTCTCGATCGTCACCGAGGGCAAGTGTGAGCCCGCGATGGTGATCGTCGGCAACACCCGACTGACCCTGCCAACCCTGCCAGCCTTGGCGCCCTTGCCGCTTGATCCGTTGCCGGGGATCCCCTCGGTGGGCTACGCCGTGGCCCCCGAGGCGTCGATGCCGCCCTCTTCCGGCGGCTATGCGCTCAGCGCACCGCCCGCGCCCAGCGCGTTCGGCGTCAGCGCCGGCCCGGGGAGCATGGGCATGGCGTTCAGCTGTGACGGCTGCGCCTTCACCTTCGGCCAGGACGACTACTTCGCCTGGAACGCGCCGCAGTTCCTCGAAGTCGAGGCGGTTACGGAGGGTGGCACCGCGGCTGCCGCTGGTCTGAAGCCCGGCGATGTGCTGACTCACGTCGGAGGCCACACGCTCGAGAGTGACGAGGGCGGCAGGCTGCTGTTCCGGGCCGACGCCGGAGACGAGCTCGAGATCCGCTATCAACGCGACGGCCAAGAGCGTGAGACCGTAATGACCGTAGGCGGCGAGTCGCTTACCCGCATCGGCGGCGTGGGCCTGTATAGCGAGGATTCGAGCTGGGGCAGCGTGGTCGGCCGCTTGGCCGGCGGGGTTGGGCTGGCGGCGGCGCCGCCGGTGCCCGATGCCCCGATGCTTGCCAGCGGCAGCTCGTTGATGGTCTCGGGCGAGACCTGGGGTCCCACGGCGCTCGGTGCCGTCTTCGAGTGGTGCGACCAATGCACCTGGATCGTGCAGAACGGGGTCACCCGTTGGGAGATGACGGAATATCCGGCTGTTGCCGAGATCACCCCGGGGGGCGCGGCGGACCGGGCCGGGCTGGCGCCAGGCGATGTCATCACCCACATCGACGGCCTGGACATGAAGACCGACGAGGCCGCCGACCGTTTCCTCAACCCACGCGACGGTGATCGGCTGCGGATCCGGTACCGGCGCGCTGACGAGGAGCGGGAGACGGTGCTGGTGGCTATTGTCGAGCCGCCACGGTAGCGGTGGCGGCAGCGGCGCGGACTGACCTGATGCGGCTGAATCAGCGGGGCCGTGCGATGAGCATGGCCAGGTGCGGTGACAGCTCTGCCGCTGGGTCGAAGCGCCGGATCTCGACGCGGAACCCGACCTGCTCGAGGATGCCGGCCACCTCGGGAACGGACATGGGGAAGTCGCGCACCAGCGAGTGCTCGACCATGATCCTGCGCCCCGCCGGCGTACCGCCGTGGGCGCCGTGCCCGCGTACCAGCCGGTCGATCAGGTCCTGGCGCCACTCAGGGCAATCGACGGTCTCTGGATCGGGCGCCGGGTCGTCGGGCCGGCGCTGGTAGGGCTCGCCGCTCGGCCGGTAGCAGTCGTGGTTGACCAGTGCGCCGTCGTCACCCAGCAGTGGGTGCACCTGGCGGGCCAGCCCGGCCAGCTCCTCCGGAACGCCGTGGTGCCAGTTGAAGCCGACGAAGACGAGGTCGTGAGAGGGCTCGAGCCGGAGGTCGCGCAGGTCCCACGCGTCGCCTTCCTGAATCGACGCTTCAACCACGTTGTCGGGGAGGGGAAACGCGCGAGCCGAGGTCACGACCTCGGGGTTGATGTCGACGCCGTGATACTCGAAGCGTAGCTCGGGCAGTCGCGCAAACGCCTCGTAGGGGATCAGCGGGCACGGCCCGCAGGCCAGATCCAACACCCGGACCGGGCACTCCGCACCGCGTTTGGCCAGGATCCCCGCCAACTGCTCGGCTGCCTCCCGATGCAGCAACACGTTGCCGCGCACCAGCACCTCGTAGGGGCTGTCACCACTGAAGAAGGCCTCGTCGCGCATGCTTGCTGGTGACCGTTACCTGGTTCGTTGGGGCCGGTCGGGATCTCAGGATCGACCGGGAGTTGCGGGCTCCGATGCTTGGCACCGGGCGTCCGACTGTAGCCTAGGTCGTCCTGGCGCCGAGCGTTGGCGCTCCGCGACGCGGGAACCTCGTATCCCGAGCGCGACGAGTTGCATGAGCGATAGGGTCTTCGTGGACACCAACGTACTGGTCTATGCGCGCGACTCGGCGGAGCCCGACAAGCAGGCTCGGGCAAGCGCTTGGGTTGAGTACCTGTGGCGCCAGCGCACGGGGCGGCTCAGCTTCCAGGTCCTGAACGAGTACTATGTGACCGTGACCGCGAAGCTGACCCCGGGGCTCGATCGCGTTGCCGCGCGTGCCGACGTCCGGTCGCTGATGGCCTGGGATCCGATCCAGCCGAGGCTCGAGAGTTTGGAGGCCGCCTGGCAGTTGCTGGATCGCTACGGGCTGTCCTGGTGGGACGCGCAGATCGTGGCCGCGGCGCAGCATGCCCGATGCTCGGTATTGCTGAGCGAGGACTTACAGCACGGCCAGGTGCTGGCCGGGGTCGAGGTCAGGTCGCCGTTTCGGTCTGCTCCAGGGACGTCGTGATGTGGATCTGCGGGTGCAGGCTGCGGTAAACAGGGCAGGCGCGCTCGTGGGCTGCCAGTACGCGATCGATGGTGGCCTGATCGGCGCTCATCGGGACCTGCAACCGGTAGGTCACATGGATCCGGCGGATGATCAGGACACCGCCCTCACTCTCGATCTCTCCCACCGCGTCGGAACGCAGCCGGCCGCTGCTCGCGTCGATACCTCGTGTCTCCAGCGCACCGCCGAAGGTTCCGGTAAGTCACCCGGTCGCCGCGGCGACGACATAATCGAGGGTCGTGCTGATCGCCGTCTTGCCTTCCATCGAAACGCCGTAGTGCGCGGCGATCTCGCTGTGCACGCCGAAGTCGACCGACTCGCCCGCCGGCAACGACGCTGTTCGATGCGGGCCGCGGTGGCGAACGAGTGTGATTTCTGAGCGGTAAACGACGTCTCCCATGAGGCCCTCCCGGTCTCGGTTGGCGGGTTCGGCAACGGCTCGCTCGGCTGCGTGGCCGTCGTCGGGGGAAAGACTACCGGCCTGGGGCACAACCAGCTAGACCCGGCGGACGAGGGCTGCTGTCCACCTTGTCGCGGCCATCAAATCTGGACGCTAGGAGCAGCCTGGACTAGATTCGGGCGTCGATCATCGCCTTCGCGGGAACAGCGCCTTGGGACTTGTCCTCAGTATGTCGGGTACGGCCGCAGAGCCCCATGCCCGAGCCGTGCCTGAAGGTGGCCGCTGGTGAGCCGAGCGCTTCGCGCACTGCTCGACCCGACCCGCAAGCTCGACTTGCTCTGGGTCTGGCTGCTCGCCGCCTGGCCGGCGGTCCTCGCCTGGCTCATCGGTGCCCACCGGACGGTGACCGTCGGGGGCGTCGAGTTCTCCGGATACTGGGACCGGCCCAATTGGATCGGGCACGCAATCTGGTTGCCGATTGCGCTGTATCTGTTTCGCTGGGCAGCGAGTCGTATCGCACCGGTCTACGAGGAGTGGCCGCCGCGCCACTGCCCGGAGATCGTGCAGCTCGTCAGCGACGAGGCGGGCCGCAAGCAAGCGTACGAGGCACTCCGTGCTGCGCTGCTGTCGCCCCGCAACTTCTGGTTCACGGTCGCCGCCCTGGTGCTGTTTCACATCGCCGACATGTGGGAGGTGGTGAGTGTCCTTGTCGGCGGATCGGTCGATCCTGCCGCAATCCGTGAGCCCGACTGGACAGTGCTGGCGGCCGTGTTGCCCGGGGTGTCCGCCGGCGCCAACCTCCTGCTCGTGCTGTTCGCCTACACGGTGCAGTTCACCCTGCTTCTGATCATGGTGCAGTTGGTGGTTCTGGTGCTGCGGCACAACCTCTTCTTTCTCGGGCGGACCTACCAGGCCCGGCGAGTTCCGGCGCACGAGGAGCACGGCTATGTGGTTGTCGATCTCGACGACCCGAACCGGTGCTTCGGGTTCCGGCGGGCCAACGAGGCGTTCAACACGCAGGTCCTTTGCCTGACGTTGTCCGGGATCGGACTGCTGTTCAGCCGCTTCGCGAACCTGTCGGGGCTCCAGACCGCGGCAGTCTATGAGGCCCTGACCCAAGGCAGCGTGCTGACGTCGGAGTCCGTGCGAGGGCTCTTCCCCGATATCGGTCAGGTCGTGGTCTCGACCGCGTGGCTGGCGTCGATGGCGGTCATCGCCCTGCCGGCGCTGGTGAAGCTCCTGCCTCGAATGCCGTTCACGGGCGGCAAGCCGGCCCAGCGCTCCATCGTCACCTACCTGCGGGAGTTCTTCCCGGCCTCGGTGTGGCCGTGGGATGAGGAGCCGAGCGTCGAGAAGATCAACGCGCTGGCCGGTCGTTTCGCGGAGAATTCCTTTTGGCCCACGGGCAACAACCGGGCAGCCCAGTTGTTCTTCTTCTCGTTCTGGGTGTTCCTCGTCCTGCTCTTCCCGCTGGGGCCGCAGGACGGCCGTGGGCTCGTGTTCGCGGCCTTTCACCTGGCGCTGGTGCTCTTGGCTCTCGGGATGACCGCGGCGACCTTCCAGGCTTTGCGCTAGTCGTTGGCCTACATCGACGTGCGCCTGGTCAAGTTGCCCTCGGCGATCCTGGTGGCACAGACCGACCCGATCACATCGTTCGGGTCGCGCCGCCAGCCGCACCGCCAGGCCCAGGTCGAGGTGGGACCCGGGAGTCGGCTCGGTGAGTTCGAGGTGGTCAGTCACCTGGCCTCGGGAGGAATGGGTGCCGTGTACCGCGCCACCGATACCAAGCTCGGGCGTGACGTGGCGCTCAAGGTTCTGCCTAGGGAGTTCGGTGAGGATGCCGAGAGGCTGGCTCGCTTCGAGCAGGAGGCGAAGGTCCTGGCGCAGTTGAACCATCCCAACATCGCGACGCTGTACAGCTTTGGCCAGGAGGCCGACGTACGGTATCTCGCCATGGAGCTGGTCGACGGCCAGACTCTGAGTGAGCGGCTCGAGGACGGGCTGCTGCCTGCCGAGGATACGCTGCGCATCGCCCGCGAGATCGCGGCCGCCCTGCAGCAGGCACACCGCCGCGGGATCATCCATCGGGACCTGAAGCCGGCCAACGTCATGCTCACAGCCGAAGGCTCCAAGCTGCTCGATTTCGGCCTGGCCAAGGGCCTCGGTGTGGCTGGAATGAACGACGCTACAGCGCTCGATACGGCGACCGCGCTGACCACCCAAGGCACCATCCTGGGCACCCTTTACTACATGTCGCCGGAGCAGCTGCAGGCCAGGGCGGTCGACGTGCGCTCCGACATCTTCTCCTTCGGCGCCGTCGTCTATGAGATGGCCAGTGGCCTGAGGGCGTTCCCTGGGGAGTCGCAGGCCACGGTCATCGGTTCGATCCTGCACGCCGATCCATCTCCGATACCGCCCCTGCAGCTCGAGTTGCCGCGGGGGCTGAACAAGATCGTGGAGCGGTGTCTGCGCAAGGACCCCGAGGCTCGCTGGCCCGATATCGACAGCGTGCTGGAGGCCCTCGAGGCGCTCGAGGCCGACCACACGGCGGCACGGACGGACGTCTCAGGTCGTGTGGTGGTTCTGCCGTTTCTTTCTGCCGACCCGGACCCCGAGCAGCAGACCCTGGCGCACGGGATTGCCGAGGAGCTGACGGCACGTCTCGGAACGGCGACACGGTGCCCCCTCAGGCGGCGGACGTCAACGCAGAGCTGATGGAGATCGAGGAGGAACAGGATGGGAGCGCGCTGCGGCTAGCCTGGCCGGAATTGGCTGCCGAGACACCGCTTGCGGAGAGCCGGCTCGCTAGGTGGCGTCGCTCCTGCGCGGCTGAGGGGTACGGGGCACAGACCGGCCGGTAGTGGCTGAGTTCTGGGTTGAATAGCGAGCGTATGCGCGTGGTGAGTGCCGTGAGCGATTGGCGCTGATAGATGCCGTGGCGGGAGGCGGTGCCCCATCCCCATCGTCGAAAACTGGTTCGAGGAGTTGAAGCAGCGGGTGCCGACGGGCAGATAACCGGTAACCCTCCGGCGCCACCCCAAGTGGTCATCATGAAGGGGTAGACGCCTTCGCCGACCGCTGACTGGCCCGCGACCTACGAAGGCACGGTGACCGACGGTCACCGTGTCTATCGCGAAAGACCCCGTCTGATTCGTAATCAGCGGGTCCGCGGTTCAAATCCGCGCGCCGGCTCTACGATTCTCGGTGATGCCGAAAAGCCGGAGTCACGCAGGAGCCACGTTTTGGAGGCCTTGCGGTTGGCCTTTTCTGCGTCTTGGGGTCCATCGCGAAAGACGCTGTCACGAATCCACTCACCCGTGCCCGTCTAACAGGCTGCTGAAAAACTCCCCTTGTTCGAGTAGATTTTGAACCACGCAGCCCGCGGCAAGAACCGAAGCATCAACGAGGTGAGCAGATGCGTGGTGAGGACGCGGGACAGGTGGCGGTTTTTAGTTACGTATCTCCAGAGCAGCGAGTACCGAAGGAGCATCCGCTGCGGCCGCTGCTGAAGATCGTCAACGATGTGCTGGGGCGGATGTCGCCGCTGTTCGAGAAGCTGTACTCGCACACGGGCCGTCCGTCGATCCCGCCGGAGAAGCTGCTGCGGGCGCTGCTGCTGCAGGTGCTGTACACGATTCGCTCCGAGCGCATGCTGATGGAGCAGCTCGACTACAACCTGCTGTTCCGGTGGTTTGTGGGCCTGAACATGGACGATCTGGTGTGGGATGCGACGGTGTTCACGAAGAACCGAGATCGAGTGTTGGGAGGCGAGGTCGCCAAGGTGTTCTTCCAGGAAGTGCTGGCGGAGGCGCGGCGCCGCAGCCTGCTGTCGGATGAACACTTCACGGTGGACGGCACGCTGATCGAGGCGTGGGCCTCGCACAAGAGCTTCAAGCCGAAGGATCAGAGCGACTCCGATGAGGGCGGCAGCAACCCGAGCGTCGATTTCCGCCGGCAACGGCGCACGAACGATACTCACGCCTCCAGGACCGACCCGGAGGCACGCCTATACAAGAAGAGTAAGGGAGCCGAGTCGAGGCTCTGCTACATGGGGCACCTGATGATCGACAACCGCCACGGGTTAGCAACCAACGCCTGCGTAACGATCGCTTCGGGAACAGCAGAACGAGAGGCCGCCGTGCAGATGGCGGGCGAGATTCCCGGAAGGGGCCGGGTAACCTTGGCGGCCGACAAGGGCTACGACACGCGAGACTGCATCCGAAAGCTTCGAGATCGCAACATCACCCCGCACGTCGCACAGAACGACACGAACCGGCGCAGCGCCATCGACCGCCGCACGACCCGGCACCCGGGCTACACGGTCAGTCAGAAGAAACGCAAGCTCGTCGAGCAGATGTTCGGATGGGCCAAGACGGTCGGGCTGATGCGCAAGACCAGACACCGAGGCACGCAACGTGTCGATTGGATGTTCATCTTCACCGCCGCGGCCTTCAACCTGGTCAGAATGCGCAACCTCCAGGGGGCGACGTGACGATGAGGGCACCAATCCCCAAGAAATGCCGGCGCTGCCAGCAGCGCCGGCCTCGTACCCGCACTCGGCGCCCCGCTAACTCACCGTGATCGAGACGATCCAGCCCAAAATGGCGCGCCCAAGCCGTTTTTCAGCAGCCTGCTAGAGCAGGCGGGGACGGGGAGCGCCAGCGGCGGCCGTCACCAATCCCTCGATGTCCAGGTCTGGCCAGGAGAGTCCCTCGAAGCGGGACGAGTGGTCGTGGACCTCACCCAGCCGCGACAGCGGATCGCGCATGGCCTGGAGGAAAACGCGGACCACTTCGGGGTCGAAGTGGCCGTCGGCTTCTCCGCCGATGACTCCGAGCGCCTGCTTTGCCGTCATGGCCCGGCGGTAGGAGCGATCGGTGGTCATGGCGTCGAACGCGTCGGCGCCGGCGATCACGCGGGCCCCGAGGGGGATCTCCTCGCCACGTAGTTGGTAGTAGCCGCGGCCGTCGAAACGCTCGTGGTGGTAGAGGATGAGCGGGATGGCGTTGCGCAACATGCCGCCGACTCGACCGATGAGCCAGGCTCCGTTGGCCGGGTGGCGGCGGATCTCCTCCCACTCATCGCGTGTCAGTGTACCGACCTTGTGCAGTAGCTCGGCGCTGACTTCGAGCTTGCCCACGTCGTGCAGCAATCCCGCCACCCGGATGTCCTCGACGTCGGCCTCCGCAAGGCCCAGGCGTCGGGCGATCTCCGTCGCGTACCGCGAGACGCGAACCGAGTGCGCTTCGGTGTAGCGGTCGGCAGTGTCGATGAACTTGGAGAGCAGCTGGAGCACGCCGTTGTAGGCGCGTCGCAGCTCGCCATAGGCCTGCTGCTTCACCTCGTACAGATGACCGATGACCGTGGCGGTGAGCAGCAGGAGCATGCTCCAGATGGCGATGTCGATCCAGCGGTACCCGAAGTCGGCGCTGCCAGGAGCGAAAGCCCCGGGTACGAGGATGGCGAACCAGCAGACCACGGCGACTGCCAGCAGTGCGGTGGCGACGGCGCGCCACTTCCCGTAGTAGTAGCCGGCCAGCACCACTGGCCAGAAGTAGACGCTGAGCACCGAAGGGCAGCGAACACCGAGTTGGTGCAGCGCGATGGTCACGGCCGCGAGCAGCACGACGATCATCAACTCGGGTCGGAGCCGGTGCCAGCGAGAGCTCGTGTTTGCTGCCAAGGGACTTTGCCAGACTTGAATGAAGAAATAGAGATGTTCAGAGATTGTAACAAGTTTTAGAAGATTTATAGAAGTCGATTACAAGCATAGCTATCATTTACTGAGTTACAATAAGCAAAACGGCTCACACACAGCGGATTCCCGACAGACGCTCCGTTCGCTTGACCGGGGAGTGGGGCGCCGGTAGCCTCGACTCCTTTGGTCTAGCAGGCCGTGGTGAAAGTTCCACACTTTCACCACGGCCTGCTACGCGCCCTGCGCTCTCGGGAGGTTCCCGCCGTGATCACCGCTGCCAACCGCGCGCTCGAACTGCGCTCCCGGTCCATCTCGACGGCTCGACTTGCGGTCCTGGCGGTGACGTTCGCCGGGACGCTGGCGATTGCCGCTCAGGTCCGGATTCCGCTGCCGTTCACGCCGGTGCCGATCACCCTGCAGACTTTCGTTCTGTATCTCGGGGCGTCCTGGCTCGGAGCCCGCGTGGCGATCCCGGGTCTCTTGGTCTACGTCGGTGGTGCGCTGTTGGGCTTCCCCCTGCTCTCGGGTCTGCGCGGCGGGATGGCGGCCTTCGCCGGCGCTACGGGTGGCTACATTCTCGGCTGGCTCGTGGCCGTGCTTCTCGTCTCGCGGCTGGTCGATGGGCGTCGCCGCTCCTGGATCTCGACCGCCGGCGCCATGGCGCTCGGCTCGACGGTGATTCTGTCGTTCGGTGCCCTGCACCTTGGCCTGCTGCTGCGGTTGTCGCCGATCGATGCCTTCGTAATGGGCGTGGCTCCGTTCGCTCCAGGGGACGCCCTGAAGATCTTCACGGCTTCGGCGCTGGTGCGTCGCTGGCCCAACCTCTTGGCGCTGCGTTGAAGCTACACGAATACCAATCCAAAGCACTGTTGCGGGACCGCGGCATCGTCGTCCCGGACGGCGCGGTCGCAGAGACGGCCGAGGCGGCGGCCGCCGCCGCCGCCCGACTGTTCGACGCCGGTTCGCGCCGTGTGGCCGTCAAGGCCCAGGTTCACGCCGGCGGGCGTGGCAAGGGAGGTGGCATCAAGCTCGCGGCCAGCGCCGATGAGGCGATGCAATACGCCGACGCTATGCTCGGCTCGCCGCTGGTGACCCCGCAGACCGGTCCCGAGGGCGTCACCGTCGGGAAGGTTCTTATCGAGGCAGGCGCCGACATCGCCAACGAGCTGTACCTCGGGCTGACGCTGGATCGCTCGGCGCGTTGCCCCGTGGTCATTGTCTCGTCCGAGGGCGGGATGGAGATCGAGGAGGTCGCGGTGTCCAACCCGCAGGCGATCTTGCGCGAGCAGTGCGAAGGTGGCTGGGGACTACGTCCATTCCAGGCTACCCGTTTGGCATACGCTCTCGGGCTCGAGGCCAAGGTCGCGCGCGGGGTCGCCGGCACGATGCTCAAGCTGGCCCGTGCCTACCAGGATCTCGACGCCTCACTCGCCGAGATCAACCCTCTGATCGTCACCGGCGACGGCGGCGTGATGGCGCTCGACGCCAAGATCGTACTCGACGACAACGCGCTGTTCCGACACCCGGACCTCGAGGCGCTGCGCGATCGCAGCGAGGAGCCACCACTTGAGCTGGAGGCAGCCGAGCACTCGCTCAGCTACGTGGCGCTCGACGGTACCGTCGGCTGCATGGTCAACGGCGCCGGCCTCGCGATGGGCACGATGGACGAGATCAGTAACGCTGGGGGCTTCCCGGCCAATTTCCTCGACGTCGGAGGTGGCGCTTCGGTCGAGCGCGTCGCCAGTGCCTTTGGCATCCTCATGAACGGTGAGCGCGTGCGGGCGGTCCTGATCAACATCTTCGGTGGGATCGTTCGCTGCGACCGTGTGGCCAAGGGCGTCATCGAGGCGCTCGGCCACGTCGATGTCAACGTGCCGGTCGTGGTCCGGCTGCAGGGCACGAACGCCGCGGAAGGGCGCGAGATTCTGCACGACTCCGATCTGGAGTTCATCGTCGCCGAGACGCTCGACGAGGCGGCAGAAAAGGCAGTGGCGGCGGCTGCCGGCGCGCCATGAGCTCACCCGCAATTGCCGGCCACCAAAATCGCCATAGCTCTAGTTTGGGGTACACGGGGTGAGCATTTTCGTCGACGAGCAGACCCGGGTACTGGTGCAAGGCATCACCGGATCAGAGGGGTCCTTCCATGCCCGCCAGTGCATCGAGTACGGGACGCAGGTGGTCGCCGGTGTGACGCCGGGCAAGGGAGGCACGAGGTTCGACGACTCCGTGCCCGTCTTCAATTCGGTTCATTCGGCCGTCGAGGCCACGGGAGCCGACATCTCGCTGATCTTCGTACCGCCGCCGTTCGCCGCGGACGCCGTGATGGAGGCGGCGGATGCCGGGCTGCGGCTGGCCGTGTGTATCACCGAGGGCATTCCGGCGCTCGAGATGGTCGACGTCGTGGCGTACTGCAACGCGCGCGGGACGCGCCTGATCGGGCCGAACTGCCCGGGCGTGATGTCGCCCGGCAAGTGCAAGGTCGGGATCATGCCGGCCTTCGTGCATCAGGAGGGTCGGGTTGCTGTGATCTCGCGTTCGGGCACCCTGACCTACGAGGCCGTGGATCAGCTGACGCGCGCCGGGCTCGGTCAGTCGACCTGCATCGGCATCGGCGGTGATCCGGTGATCGGTACCAGCTTTCGCGACTGCCTCGAGGCGTTCTCCGACGACGAGCAGACCGAGGCCGTGGTGATGATTGGTGAGATCGGCGGTAGCTCCGAGGAGGAGGCCGCGGCGTATATCGCCGACGGTTACCCCAAGCCGGTCGTCTCGTTCATCGCCGGACAGACAGCGCCTCCGGGCAAACGCATGGGTCATGCCGGCGCCATCATCGCCGGCGGCAAGGGCACAGCCGCCGAGAAGATGGAGGCGCTCGCGGCTGCCGGCGTGCACGTGGTGCAGAGCCCGTCGGGACTCGGAGCCAAGGTGGCCGAGTTACTGGCCTAGGAGGCCGTGGTGAAAGTGTGATGGGTCTGGCGTAACCCTCCGGGCAAGTAGGGGTTACGGGCGATGGCCGTGTCGCACCTCCTCAACGATGTTCCTGCATCGCCTCGTCGGTGCTCCTTGCCCTCGCCCGTAAGACCTACTTGCCAGACCCACCACACTTTCACCACGGTCTCCTAGCCCCATCGGGGCCGGTTGCGGGCAAAGGCCCGAACCAGCAGTGCGCCGACGAGGAAGCCGCCGATGTGGGCGAACCAGGCGACGCCGGCGCCGGCGCTGCGGCTCGCCGATATCACCTGGATCAGAAACCAGATGCCGAGCAGTACGGCGGCGGGTAGGTAGACCAGGCGGACGATGAAGATCAGGAAGATCAGCGTCAGGACCTGAGCGCGAGGGTACAGGATCAGGTAGGCGCCGAGCACGCCCGCGATGGCGCCACTGGCGCCGACCATTGGCACCGAGCTGTCGGGCATCAAGGCCACCTGCGACGCCGCAGCCCCGAGCCCGCACAGCACGTAGAAGATTGCGAAGCGGGCCGACCCCATGGCGTCCTCGACGTTGTCGGCAAAGACCCACAGGTAGAGCATGTTTCCTGCCAGGTGCAACAGGCCGCCGTGCACGAACATCGAGGTCAGCAGCGTCAGCGGGGCCGGCACCGGCATCTGGTCCCAGGTCGTGGGCGACAGCAGCAGCTCGGGCACCAGGCCGAGCGCCGTGACGAAGCCCACGTAGGCGGCGTCACCGCCCCCGATGCGCACCTGGATCTGGTGAAGAAACACAGCGACGTTGATCGCCAGCACCGCGTAGGTCACCCAGGGGGTAGTGCGGCTCGGGTTCAGGTCCCGCAGTGGGAACAACGACAGCCCTCAGTCAGTAGCAGTCGGTAGGAGGCGAGCCGCGACCGAGACGTGGACACCGCAGCTCATTGCCGCGGCAAGTAGAGCTCGGCTACGCGGGCGCGCACCTGGTTGGCGAGAGCGCCTGGCTCGACTTCCAGGCCGGGCACGATCGGCTCGCCGATGCGTACCTCGATGACGCCGGGATCGGGCCAGCGCTTTCCACGCGGCAGCAACCGGCCGCTGTTGATCAGGGCCACGGGGACAACGGGAAGCCCGACGTCACGCGCAACGTAGAAGCCGCCCTTCTTGAAGCGGGCCAGCTCCGCCTCGCCGGTTCGGGTCCCCTCTGGAAAGACAAGGATCGAGGTTCCCTCACCGGCCCGCAAGGCGGCGGTCTCGACGCTCTGCAGGGCCAGGCGGCGGTCGGAGCGCGTCACCGCCACGTAGCCGACCCGTTTCATGTACCAGCCCAGGAAGGGGATGCGGAACAGCGACGCCTTGGCGAGCATTCGGAAGCGCACGGGCAGGGCCACCAAGAGGGCCGGAATATCGAGCGTCGATTGGTGGTTGGCGACGAAGACGTAGGCGGAGTCGACGTCGAGACGCTCGCGCCCCTCGACGACCAGAACGACGCCGCAGATCCACAAGAACGCCCGGCCCCAGACGCGGGCGCTGGCGTGCGTCATGTTGCCGCGACGATCGAGAAACGACACGAGGATGCCAGCCGAGCTGAACAGCACGGTGGCGAGCACCGTGACCAGCCAGCTGCCAACGTAGCGCAGCCGCTCGATGCCGTTGTAGTAGTGGAGGCGGGTAGCCTCGACGTCTGCCATGAGTCGAGTCTACTGTGCCCGCGCTAAGGCGGTCGGGCGGTGGCGCGGCAGGCGTCCGGCCACCGCGTTACCATGACGCACCCGCGCCCTCCGCCCGCATCACACCGGCAGACGATGACCGAGACCTACGGGCTGCTCTCCCTGCTACCGCCGCTGATGGCCATCGCGCTGGCGCTCTACACCCGCCAGGTGCACCTGTCGCTGTTCGCCGGGATCTGGATCGGCGCCAGCCTGATCGGCGGGTCGCCCCTGGCGGGAGCAGCCGGCGCACTCGACCAGCTGGTGGAGGTCGTGACCGATCGCTCCAACGCGCAGACGCTCCTGTTCACCCTCGTGGTCGGCTCGCTGATTGTTCTGCTGCGCGAGTCGGGTGGGGTCGCCGGCTTCGCCGAGTGGATGGTAGGGCGCGGCTGGGTGAGGGGTCCGCGCTCGGCCCAACTGGTGTCGGCGTTCCTCGGTATCTCGATCTTCATCGAGTCGAATATCACCTGCCTGATTACCGGGACGGTGTCCCGACCGCTCTACGACCGAGTGGGGGTGTCGCGCGCCAAGCTTGCCTACGTTTGCGATTCGACCTCGGCGCCGATCTGCATGCTGATCCCGATCAACGCCTGGGGGGCGCTGATTCTCGGGTTGCTGGCGGCCGAGGGCGTCGCCGACCCGCTCTCCACTCTGGTGGCGGCGATTCCCTTGAACTTCTACGCCATCCTGGCGCTGGCGATGGTGTTCTGGGTGGCTCTGACCGAGCTCGAGATTGGCCCCATGCGCTCCGCCGAGGCGGCGGCGCGCGCAGGGCTGGCGAGGGTTGTCTCGGGCGAGGTTGCCGTCATGACGGGCCCCGAGCCCCCGGAGGCCGGAAAGAAGGCGTACAACCTGGTGATCCCCGTTCTGGTGACCGTGATCGTGGTGCCGATCGTCTTGTACATCACCGGCGACGGCCAGTGGACCCGGGGCTCCGGCTCGACCGCGGTCTTCTGGGCCGTGTCGGCCGGCGTGCTCGTAGCGATGCTGATGTATCGCCTGCAGGGACTGTTCAACATGGTCGAGCTCACAGAGAAGGCCGTGCGGGGCTTTCAGGAGCTGGTGCCGGTTGCCGCCATCCTCGGACTCGCCCTGGCGCTAGGTAGCGTTTGCCGGGCCCTCGGAACCGGCCCGTTCGTGGCCGAGTCGGTGTCGCCGTTTCTGAGCGCGTCGACCGTGGCTCCGCTCGTTTTTCTGACCGGGTGCGTCATCGCCTTCTCGACCGGGAGCTCGTGGGGCACCTTCGCCATTCTGATGCCGATCGCCGTTCCGCTGGCGTTGCAGGCCGGCTCGTCGGTGCCGCTGGCGGTCGGCGCCGTGATGGGAGGCGGTATCTTCGGCGACCACTGCTCGCCGATCTCCGACACGACCGTGATCTCGTCGATGTCGGCCGGGTGCGACCACATCGAACACGTCACGACGCAGATCCCGTATGCGCTGATCCCCGGCGTCGCAGCGTTGCTGCTCTACTTCATTGCGGGGCTTGTGGCCTGAAACAGATGAATCGTAAGTGCCGTGGTGACGAAATGGGGTCGGATGCCAGGCGCTCCGACGAGCCGATGTTGAGGCATCGTCGAGGAGGAGCAACGCCGCAGGCGGCCGCATTTCGCCACCATCCTACGGACAGATGGGCGGTTGCGGACGATCTCAGCGTTGCGCCTCGTCTGCGATGGTGTAGACATCGCGATCCTCGCCGCGCCTTGATCTCGCCCGCAAATCCCATCTGCGGCGCTTACGATTCATCTGTTTCAGGCCACTAGTGGCCTGAAGGCATCTCGATGGCCCGTTTCCACCTCGGACGTGACAACTGGTTCCTCGTGATCCCGGCAGCGATCCTGGGCTTGGCGGCCTTGCTGACCTTGAACCGCATGTACCGCGCCGGCGACATCCGTCGCGCTATCGAGGTCGTGCTGACCTACCAGGTCGACGGGCGCCCGATGCTGCGCGACTACTTGGGGGAGCGCGACGGGGCGGTATCGTGTACCGCCGAGGTATTATCGAGGATTTATGGCACGCTCGACGTGAGCTGCCGAGGCGCCGAGGCCGAGCGCCCGTACCTTTGGCGAGTACACGTGGGACAGCGCGCCTTCGCACCGGCCGACCAGATCACACGCGAGCTGATGCGGACATACGCACCGGACATCTTCGGATCGGGGGAGCAGGGGTGAGCGACAAGATCCTGGACGGGCTGCACGAGGAGCGGCTGGACAACGGGCTGCGGGTGCTGGTGCGGCCTGTCAATACCGTGCCGCTGGTGTCGATCTGGTGCTGGTACCACGTGGGTTCCAAGGACGAGCATCCCGGGCTGACCGGAATCTCCCACTTCGTCGAGCACATGAACTTCAAGGGAACCGCCGGCATCTCGCGCGAGGATCTCAAGGTCTGGATCGAGCGTGCCGGGGGTACCTGGAACGGGTATACCTGGATCGATCAGACGACCTATTTCGAAACGCTCGCCGCCGACGAGCTCGACCTGGCGCTGCGGATCGAGTCGGAGCGCATGCACGACTGCCTCTACGATCCTCAGGAGTTCGAGTCGGAGCGCACCGTCGTGCTGGCTGAACTGCAGGGAAACCGCAACAGCCCCGAGTACCTGCTCAACATCGATGTGACGGCGGCGGCGCTGCGCATGCACCCGTATCGGTGGCCCACCATCGGCTGGAAGTCCGACCTCGAGTCGATGCAGCGCGACGATCTGTGGCAGCACTACCGCGACTGGTACGTACCCTCCAACGCGACCTTGGTGATCGCGGGCGACGTCGAGCCGACGCTGGCTGTGGCTGCGGCTCGAGCCCGCTTCGCTGAGCTCGATGCGGGATCGCCTCCTCGCCGGCCGCCGCCGACCGAGCCGGAGCAGGAGGCCGAGCGGCGGGTCGTGATCGAGCGCGGCGGCACTACCGGCTACCTGCAGGTGGTCTGGCCCGCGCCCGCCTTCACCGACGAGCAGTTCGTGCCGCTGCTGATCGCCGATGCCGCGCTTTCGGGCGGCAAGGGGGTGAGTCTGTGGAGCGGTGGGTTCGGGCGCAGTGCCCGTACCACCTCACCGATGTACCAGGCGTTGGTCGAGAGCGAGCTCGTCGTAGCTGTGAGCTCGGCGATCCTTCCGACCGAATATCCTTACCTCTACGACGTCTCGGCGACGCTGCGCGACGGTGTCGATCATCGTGCCGTCGAGACCGTCCTGTTCGAGGTTGTCGAGGGACTGGGGACCGCGGTGCTCTCGGAGCACGAGCTGCGCAAGGCGAAGAACCAGGTGCTCGCCTCGTTCGCCTTCGAATCGGAGCGCGTTACGGAGATCGCCCACCAGTTGGGCTACTTCGCCACGATCGCGACCCTGGAGCATCTGGCGGAGCTACCGGCGCGGGTCGAGGCTACCGGCGCCGAGCAGGTTCGTGCCGCCGTGGAGCATCGGCTTCGACCCGAGGCTCGGACCATCGGCTGGTACGTTCCGGGAGGCGGTCAGTGAGTGGCGCGAGCTGGTCCCCGGCTCGCTGGCGGCTGCCCAACGGCCTGACCGTGCTCCACCAGGAGAACCCGGCCTCGGCGGCCGTGACTGCCAGTCTGAGCGTCGCGGCCGGCGCCGTGTTCGAAGGTGAGCGGCACGGCCTGGCGACTCTGGTTGGCCGAGGCCTGACCCGCGGCACAGCGAGCCGTTCCAAGCACGACATCGGCGAGATTCTCGACTTCCGCGGCGCCCACCTGGCGGGCGGCGCGGGGCGTCACGATGCCGCGCTGGTGGCCCGGGCGCGCGCTGCGGACTTCGAGCCGGTGATCGAGTTGCTAGCCGACTGCGTATCCGCCTCCACCTACCCGGAAGGCGAGGCGGAAAAGCTCAAGGGGGATCGTCTCACCGGCCTGCGCGAGGAACAGGACGACCCTGCCGCGATGGTCATGCACGCGTTCCGGGAGCTCGTGTTCCCGGATGGCCACGTGTACGCCACCCGCCTTCATGGCACCGAGGCCACGGTGGCGCCCCTGCAGGCCGACGACCTTCGTGATTTCCACGAACGGCTCTACAAGCCCGAGCGGGCTCTGCTGGTAGTGGTCGGGGGGATCGAGGCGTCGGCAGCGAAGGAGATCGTGGAGGGCTGTCTCAGCGGCTGGCAGGCGGCCGGCGCGGGTGATTACGTTGCCGCCCAGGTACACGTGGACGATGTCGCTCCGGGACAACACCGGCGTCAGGAGGTCGTGATCCCCGACAAGGTGCAGTCCGAGCTCGCCGTGGGCCACGTCGGCATCCGCCGTTGTCACGAGCTGTACTATGCCGCCGCGTTGATGAACATGGTGCTGGGTCGCTTCGCCATGGGAGGGCGCCTGGGGCGCTCGGTGCGCGAGGAGCAAGGGCTCGCCTATTCGACCTACTCCAGCCTGGCCGCCGGGATCGGCCCGGGCCCCTTCGTCGTGCGCGCCGGGGTACAGCCGGAGCACATCGACGCCGCCGTCGCGAGCATCCGTGTGGAGATTGACCGGATCCGCACCGAGTCGGTGCCGGGCGGCGAGTTGGACGACGCCCGGTCCGCCGCGATCCGCTCGCTACCGCGAACTCTCGAGAGCAACGAAGGGGTCGCGGGGTTGCTGCAGCAGATCGAATTGTACGGCCTGGGACTCGACTACGTCGAACGCTACGCCGAGCTCGTCGGCGAGGTGGACGCAGCGCAGGTCCTGGCCGCGGCCGAGAGCATCCTGCACCCGGAGGCCTTGGTCGAGGCCGTGGCCGGACCCGGCATGGCGGCCGGCTCATGAACCTTCGCCATGGCCTGCTAAGGTAAGGCGGTAGCAACCGGAGCGGGAAGCCGTCGTGAGCATCACCCTGGCGAGCATCGTCGCCTATCTCGATTCGTATCTCGACATCGACTGCGTCCAGGACGCCTCCCTCAATGGGTTGCAGGTCGAAGCCAGCGAGTCGGTGACACGGGTCGGCATCGCCGTCGATGCCGCCGTCGCTACCCTCGAGGTCGCGGCGACGCGCGAGTGTGAGTTGCTTCTGGTGCACCACGGGCTGCTGTTCGGCGGCCCGCAACGGCTCCGCGGAAGCCTCGCCCGTAGCGTCGGGGTGTGCTTCCGCGCTGGAGTGTCGCTCTACGCGGCCCACCTGCCGCTGGACTTGCACCCGGAAGTCGGAAACAACGTGCTGCTGGCGCGAGCTCTTGGTGCCAAGCACGAGGCGAGCTTCGGCGAGCATGGCGGAGTCGATATCGGCACCCTGGCTCGACTGGACGAGCCGCGTCCGTTGGCCGAGGTCGCAGGGGCGCTGGCCGCGGCAGGCTGCGACGATCAGATCATGTGGGCGTTCGGCCCGGACCCGGTCGAGCGAGTAGCGGTGGTCACCGGGAGCAGCTGCTCGCTGCTGCAGGCGGCTATCGACGCGGGGGCCGATTGCTTCATCAGCGGGGAGCCGCGCCATTCCGCCTACCACGCTGCCATGGAGGCCAGGATCAACTGCATCTTCGCCGGCCACTACGCGACCGAGGTGCTGGGCGTTCGAGCCGTGGGCCGGCGGCTGTCGGAGCAGTTCGGTCTCGAGACCGTCTGGATCGACCATCCGACAGGGGTCTGAGTGCTCCTGGATTGGAGTACTCAGCGCAGCCAGGGAGCGACGTGGGCGACGGTTTCAGCATCCGGACGATCTCGAGCGTGGAGGATCTCCACGCCTGCGAGGACCTGCAGCGTTGCGTCTGGAACTTCGCTGGTGACCTCGACATCGTGCCGCTGACCCAGATGATCGCGGTCCAGCATGCCGGGGGAGTGGTACTGGGCGCCTTCGATGGTGCGGAGCGGTTGCGGGGGTTCTGCTACGGCTTCGTCGGCCGCGATCCCGACGGGAGCGTGTTTCACTACTCGCACATGACCGCGGTCGAGCAGGCGGCGCGCTCGGGCGGCCTGGGGGCTCGGCTCAAGTGGGCTCAGCGCGACGCGGTCCTGGCCCAGGGACTCGAGCGGATCGTCTGGACCTACGACCCGCTCGAGTCGCTCAATGCCTACTTCAACTTCACCAAGCTCGGCGTGATTGCCCGCGCCTACTGGCCCAACCTGTACGGCGAGACCAGCAGCGAGCTGCATCGGGGTTCGCCTACGGATCGATTCAAAGCCGAGTGGTTCCTGACCTCGAAGCGGGTGCGGGCGCGGGCGGGCGGAGAGCCCGGCGCTCTCGCCGAGGAGATCCGCAGCGCCCCCGATGCGATCCCCTGTGTACTGCGCTCGGATGAAAGAGGCGATGGAACTCCGGTACCGAGTGAACCCGACCTGGCCGCCGACGCCGCGCGACTGACCTGCGAGATCCCCGGCTCACTGCAGGAGGTGAAGCGGGCCGATGGGGCTGCGGCGTACGCCTGGCGTCTGGCGACCCGGGCCGTGTTCGAGCACTACCTGTCGTCGGGTTACTACGTGTGCGAGTGTGTGCGCACCCGAGAACAGTTCGCCCGCACGCTCTATGTGCTCGAGCGTGGGACGCTGCGCACGGCGCCTGGCTGACAACGAGAGCTGGAGACAGATCGAGGATGCGAATCGAGGCACTGGACCTGTTCTGGATCCGCATGCCGCTGCGCGGGCTCTTCAGAATCTCCCGGGGCAGCGTTCGCGAGCGACACATCCTGCTGGTGCGCGTCCACTCCGAGGGTGAGACCGGCTGGGGCGAGAGCGGGGCCGACAGGCTGCCGCTCTATACCTACGAGAGCACCGGGACCTGCTGGCACATCATCGAGGAGTTCCTGGGGCCGGATCTCCTGGCCGGCGTCTGGCCCGAGGATGGCGCCGCACTGGCGGTCGCCCAAGACATGACGAAGTGGGCCTGGCATCCGATGGCCAAGGCGGCGATCGAGGAGGCTATGTGGGATCTGGAGGCGCGCCGCAAAGGGGTCCCCGTGCATCGCTTGTACGCCGGCGAGCGCGCCGTTCGAGACCGGGTCGACGTAGGCATCTCGCTGGGTATCCAGGAGGAGTTCGCGATGCTGGCCGAGCAGATCGAGGGCTCTCTGGCGGCGGGCTACGGGCGCATCAAGCTCAAGATCGAGCCGGCAAGGGACATCGAGATCGTCGAGGCAGTTCGCCAGCGCTTCGGCGATATTCCGTTGATGGTCGATGCCAACTGCGGCTACGGGAGAGGCGACCTGGATCACCTGGTCAGGCTCGACGAGTACGGCTTGCTGATGATCGAACAACCCTTCGAATACGACGAGATCGCCTGCCACGCGGAGCTCCAGGCGCGGATCGATACGCCGATCTGTCTCGACGAGTCGGCCAAGACGCCCGAGATCACGCAGCGGGCGCTCGACCGCGGAGCCGGCCGCATCATCAACATCAAGTGCTCGCGGCTCGGCGGGCGCTCCTTCGGGATCCAGGTCCATGACGAGTGTGCCGCGCGAGGTGTGCCGGTCTGGTGCGGCGGCATGCTCGAGTCGGGTGTGGGGCGCCTGCACAATATCGCCGTTGCCGCGCTGCCGGGGTTCTCGATGTCGAATGATTTGTCGGCCTCACGCCGCTACTGGCACGAGGACATCATCGATCCCGAGGTGGTTCTGCTCGAGGGCGGCACGGTCGCCGTGCCGCGGGCACCGGGAATCGGCTACGAGGTCAGCGAGGAGCGCATCGAGCGTCGGCTCGTGCGACGCACCACGTTGACCGCGGCCACCGCCTGATCGGACCGAGGGACCGGAGAGCGACAGTGGACGACACCGGACGAGTTCCGGGCAGCCAGCTGGGGTTCTGGGCCGGCCCGCTCGCGGCGCTTGGCCTTTGGCTGCTGTGGCGGCCCGACGTCCAGGCCGTCGCGGCGCGGGTCTCGGGGGGCGACGCACTGGAGCCGGCAACGCTCGCCGCGGTAGCCGGCATCGTCCTCTGGATGGCCATCTGGTGGATGACCGAGGCGGTGGCGATCGCGGTGACCAGCCTGTTGCCGCTGGTGCTGCTGCCTTGGCTGGTCGGGACCCCGTTCGATCTGCAGCGGGTCGCCTCCAACTACGCGAACTGGCGGGTCTATCTGTTCTTCGGCGGCTTTCTGATCGCCATCGCAATGGAGTCGTCGGGCCTGCACCGGCGCATGGCGCTGCTCATCGTGCGCGCTATCGGTACCAGTCCCCGCCGCATCGTGCTCGGCTTCATGGTGGCAACGGCGACGCTGTCGATGTGGATCTCCAACACCGCGACGGCCCTGATGATGCTGCCCATCGGCATGGCCGTCATCGATCGTTTCGAGGGGCGGAAGCACTTTGCCGTGGCCCTGATGCTGGGTATTGCATATGGTGCCAGTATCGGAGGTGTGGCGACGCCGATCGGCACACCCCCGAACATCTCGTTCCAGGGTATCTACGCCCGCCTCTATCCACAGGCTCCGGTCGTCGGCTTCGGGCAGTGGATGGCCTTCGCCCTGCCGCTGGTTCTGCTGCTCCTGCCGCTTGCGTGGTTGCTGCTGGTGGCGCGGGTGCGGTCCGACGCCGGGGACTCGGGAACCTTGCTCGAGGAGGAGATCCTCCGGCTCGGCCCGGCCTCGGCAGCCGAGCGCAGGGTGCTGGTGATCTTCCTCGCTACCGCGGTCCTGTGGGTCTTCCGCCGTCCGATTCCGATCGGGGGTTTCCAGATCCCGGGCTGGGAGGCGCTGGTTCCCGTCGAGGGACTGAACGATGGGGTCGTGGCGATGACCATGGGCCTGTTGCTCTTTCTCATCCCGGGGGCTGTGCAGGGGCGCAACCTGCTGCGCTGGCGCGACGTCGAGCGCAAGATGCCGTGGGGCATCCTGGTGCTGTTCGGGGGCGGCTTCGCGCTGGCCGACGCGGTTGCCTCCTCCGGCCTCTCGACGTGGATCGGCAGCCAGTTCCAGGCGCTCGCCGGCAAGCCCGCCATCCTGCTGATCGCCGGCGGCGCCGGCGGGCTGACCTTCCTCACCGAGTTCACCTCGAACACCGCGACGGCGGAAATCATGCTGCCGCTGGTCGCGGCCGTGGCTACCGGGAGCGCCGGTGTCCACCCCCTGACGCTGATGTTGCCCGTGACCGTCGCGACGTCCTTCGCCTTCATGCTGCCGGTGGCCACGCCGCCGAACGCCGTCGTCTTCGGGTCGGGCGCGGTGCCGATGGGCGAGATGGTGCGCCACGGGCTCATGCTCAACCTGATCGCCATCGTTCTGCTAACCCTGGTGGCGACCTTCCTGGCGCCGCTGGTGTTCGGCTACGACCCGAGGGTCGTGCCGGACTGGGCCTCGTAGCAGGCCACCGCGCCGTCGATGAACCGGTGACCGGGCCGTTCGCTCGAGGGTAGTTGTGGGACAATGCCCGCCGGTGGGCTTGCGCCACTAGCTTTGCTTCGAATCGGATCTCGACCCGGCGCCTGGGCCTTGCGAGTGGCCCGGGCCGCGGAGGTTTTCGCAGATGGTTATCGTCCCCGCCGGCATCTTCCGGGCCTACGACGTGCGCGGCCTGGTCGATAGGGATCTGAACGCCGATGTTGCGCAATCGGTCGGCCGTGGGTTCGGTACGCTGGTGCGTCGCGCCGGCGGGACCAGGGTTGTCATTGGTCGCGACGGGCGTCTGACCGGGCCGGAATACGCCGCCGCGTTTGCTGCGGGCGTGAACATGGTGGGCTGTGACGTGCTCGACGCCGGCTTGATCCCGACACCGAGTCTCTACTTCGGCATCCACTACCTCGGCGCCGACGGGGGTGCGGTCGTCACAGCCAGCCATAATCCTCCCGAGTACAACGGCTTCAAGCTGTGCGTGGGGACGCAGGCGCTGTTTGGGGCCGGCATTCGGGGGCTTCGGGAGCTGATCAAGGGCGACGATTTCGAGACCGGCCAGGGTACCGTCGAGCCGGTCGACCTGGTCGAGCCTTACGTCTCGATGGTCAAAGAGCGCATCCAGCTAGCCCGTCCGGTCCGGGTCGTGGTCGACGCCGGCAACGGCGTCGCCGGCATGATCGCGCCGCGCATCTACCGCGAGCTCGGCTGCGAGGTGCGTGAGATGTACTGCGACGTCGACGGTACCTTCCCGAACCACCATCCCGATCCGACAGTGGAAGCGAACATCAGGGATCTGCAGGCGGCGGTGCGCGAGGGCGACTTCGAGCTCGGGCTCGGGTTCGACGGCGACGGCGATCGCGTCGGAGTGGTCGACGAGGCCGGGCGCACCGTCTGGGGTGATCGTCTGACGATCCTGTTGGCACGTGACGTGTTGACGCGCAATCCCGGTGCCACGGTGATCTACGACGTGAAGTGCTCGAAGCTGCTCGGCGACGACATCGCTGCACACGGCGGTCGGCCTTTGATGTGGAGGACCGGCCACTCGTTCATCAAGCAGAAGATCAAGGACGAGGGCGCGTTGCTGGCGGGCGAGATGAGCGGCCACCTGTTCTTCGCCGAGGACTTCTACGGCCACGACGACGCTACCTACGCCGGAGCCAAGCTGCTCGAGATCTTCTCCCGCCACGAGGGAACCTTCTCGTCGCAGCTCGACGATCTGCCCGAGGTCTTCTCGACGCCGGAGATCCGCCATCCCTCGAGTGAGGAGCACAAGTTCGCCATCTGCGAGCGGCTGCGCGACGATCTGGCGGCCGAGTTCGAGGTCAACGCGATCGACGGTGTACGCGTCGAGCTCGGCGATGGTTGGGGCCTGGCCCGCCCGAGCAACACGAGTCCGAAGATCATCCTGCGCTTCGAGGCCGAGACCCCTGAGCGGCTGGAGGAGATCCGCGAGATGGTGGAGGGCCGGCTGCGGCGGATCGAAACCGAGCTCGGGATCGGGGCAACGGCCTGAGCCCCGTGGCGGCCGGGGGGAGCACCATGCACGAGCTGACGGATACCTGGGCGGTCATCATGGCCGGTGGCGGCGGCACACGCTTCTGGCCGCTGTCGCGCCGCGACCATCCGAAGCAATTCCTGGCGATCGTCGGCACCGATTCGATGATGCGGCAGACCTGGGATCGGTGCGCCCGAGTCCTGGGTGATCCGACGCGAGTCCTCGTGGTGACGTCGAAGGACTACGGCGACCTGACCCGGGAGCAGCTGCCAGAGCTCCGGGAGGAGAACCTGCTGCTGGAGCCGCAGGCGCGCAACACCGCACCCTGCCTGGCCTGGGCAGCTGCCGAGCTGGAACGGCGTGAACCCGGCTGCGCGATGGCGGTGTATCCAGCGGATCACGTCATTCATGACGCGGACGGGCTGCAGGCGTCGACTCGGGCCGCACGGGCCGTCGCCGAGGCGGGCAGAATCGTCACCTTCGGCGTGCCGCCACGCTATCCGGAAACCGGGTACGGGTACGTCGAGCTGGGTGAGGCCCTCGACTTGCCCGCCTTCGCGTCGCCTGTGCCGGCGCACGACGTCGTTTCGTTCCGCGAGAAGCCGGACCTGGAAACCGCCAAGCGCTATGTGGCCGCCGGCAACTTCATGTGGAACAGCGGCATGTTCGTGTGGCGCTGCGACGCGCTGCTGGATGCGTTCGACCGCCATCTGCCGGCTGCCCGATCGGCCGCGGAAGCGATGCTCCAGTCGGATGAGGCGGCCGCCCGCGCAGCTGCGTACGCACAGATGCCTGCCACGTCGATCGACTATGCGATTCTCGAGCGCGCGGACAACGTCGCCTGCGTCCGCGCACAGTTCGACTGGTCCGACGTGGGATCGTGGGAGGCGCTGCAGGAGCTTCTGGAGGGCGATGCCGACGGCAACGTCACGCGCGGCCGGGTGGTGGCGCTCGATGCCCGTTCCAACCTGGTCCACGCACCCGACGACCTGGTGGCGTTGCTGGGCGTTGAGCGATTGGCTGTGGTACGGGCTGGCGATGTTCTGCTGGTAGCGTCGCTGGAGCATTCCCAGGACATCAAGGCGCTCCGCGAGCGTATCTCGGAGCTGGATCTCGGCCGATATCTGTAGGAGTCCCACCACGGCCTGCTAGCGGACCGTGCCGCGGGGACCGATCAGGAACCTGAGCTATGAGCAGCAACGACCAACTAGCCAGCCTCGAGCCGCTCGTTGCGCTGTGCAAGCGACGCGGGTTCATATTCCAGAGCAGCGAGGTGTACGGGGGACTCAACGGCTTCTGGGACTACGGGCCGCTTGGCGTCGAGCTGCGCCGCCGTATTCTCGACGACTGGTGGACCCGCATGGTGGCGGAGCGTCAGGACGTGGTCGGTTTCGATGCGGCGATCATCATGCACCCGCGTGTCTGGGAGGCGTCCGGCCACCTCGAGTCGTTCTACGACATGATGCTCGATTGCAAGGAGTGCAAGCGGCGCTACCGGCTCGACCATCTCGTGCAGGAGCACACCGAGGCCGGCACCCTGGAGAAGATCTTCCCGGACGCCTCGGCTAGCAGCCCCCCGGGCGAGGGCGAGCTGCCCACTCGCTGCGCCAACTGCGGCGGTGAGCTGACCGAGCCACGTCAGTTCGGGCTCATGTTCGAGACCCACGTGGGCGCCACCAAGGACTCTCAGTCGGTCGCCTACCTGCGGCCGGAGACGGCGCAGGCCATCTTCGTCAACTTCAAGAACGTGCAGATGTCTTCTCGTATGAAGGTGCCGTTCGGGATTGCCCAAGTCGGCAAGGCTTTTCGCAACGAGGTGACGCCACGCAACTTCACCTTCCGCTCGCGCGAATTCGAGCAGATGGAGATGGAGTTCTTCGTCCACGCGCAGGACGAGCGTCACTGGTTCGACTACTGGGTAGCGGCTCGTCGCGAGTGGTACGAGCACCTCGGACTGCGCGCCGACCGGATTCGTCTGCGCGAGCACGACGCGGGCGAGCTGGCGCACTACGCTCGGTACACGACCGACGTGGAGTACCGCTTCCCGTTCGGCTGGTCGGAGCTCGAGGGCATCGCCAACCGTGGCGACTTCGACCTGTCGCAGCATGCCGAGCACTCCGGCAAGGACCAGGCATACTTCGACCCGGTGCGCAACGAGAAGTACGTGCCCTCGGTAATCGAGACCTCGGCCGGGCTCGACCGCACGCTGCTCACCGTGTTGGCCGACGCCTTCGCGGTGGAGGAGCTCGAGGGCGATGGGCGGACGGTACTGCGGTTGGCCCCGCACGTCGCCCCGCGGCAGGTGTCGGTTTTCCCGCTCGTCAAGAAGCTGGCGGAGCCGGCGCGCAAGCTGGAGAACGACCTGCGCAAGCGGTTCCGGACGCTTTACGACGAGGCCGGCAGTATCGGCAAGCGCTATCGTCGCGAGGACGAGGTAGGCACGCCTTTCTGCGTCACCGTCGACTTCGAGACCCTGGACGATGACGCGGTCACCGTCCGTGATCGAGATTCGATGCAGCAGGAGCGCGTTGGCTTCGACGCCCTCGAAGGGTGGCTCGCGGAACAGCTGTTCGACTAGATGGCACGCAGGGCTCACCGCTCGGTACCGCTGGCCACCCAGCGGGAGTCTGTAGAGGTGCTGCATCAGCGGTTGGGCGAGATCTACGGGCGTCCTCGCCCGCGGCGCCGCATCCCGCCGCTCGATGAGCTGGTCCTGACGATCCTGTCGCAGAACACGAGCGACACGAACCGCGACCGTGCCTGGGAGCGGCTCAGGTTGCGCTACCCGAGTTGGGAGGACGTCGCGGTGGCGCCCGTGGCCGAGCTCGAAGAGGCGCTCCGTCCCGGTGGATTGCACCGGGTCAAGGCGCGTCGAATACAGGAAATCCTGGCCGGGCTTCACGAGCGTCGCGGCGGCTACGACCTCGACCACCTCGCAGATCTGGACGTCGCTGGGGCCCGCGCGGAGCTATCAGGGATCAAGGGGCTCGGCGACAAGAGCGTCAATTGCATCCTGCTCTTCTCGCTCCGGCTGCCGGCCTTCCCGGTGGATACCCACGTGTTCCGCGTGTTGCAGCGCATCGGAATCCATCGGCGTCGTGACCTGACCGGCGCCAATCGGGAGTTGCAGGACGCGGTCAGCCCCGAGGCCACGTTCCCGTTCCACATGAACGTGATTCGCCACGGACGGGAGGTTTGTCACGCGCGGCGACCTCACTGCTGGCGCTGCGGCGTCGCCGACCTGTGCGGCTTTCAGCTCAAGACCGAGGAGCCGACCGCCGCGCCGTCGCCGAGATAGACTGGCGATCCCTTCATCGACAGCGATCGAGCCCGATGAACGAGACACCGCTTTTCTACATCACGACGCCGATCTACTACGTCAACGATGTCCCCCATCTGGGGCACGCTTACACGACGATCGCGGCCGACGCGATGGCGCGCTTCAAGCGGATGCGCGGGTACGACGTCTTCTTTCTCACTGGCACCGACGAGCACGGCCAGAAGGTTGCGCGAGCGGCGGCTGCCCGCGGGGTCACCGAGCAGCAGCACACCGACGAGCTGCACGCCAACTTCAAGCTGTTGTGGGAGCGGCTCGGGATCCAAAACGACGCGTTCATTCGCACCACCGACGCCGAGCACCAGAGCCAGGTACGCGGCGCACTGCAGCGGCTCTGGGACACCGGTCACATCTACCAACAGGACTACGAGGGCTGGTACAACGTCTCCGATGAGATGTTCGTCGCCGACCCGGATGAGATAGCTCGTCTGCGCGAGCTAGGCACGGTGGAGTTGGTTCGCGAGTCGAACTACTTCTTCCGCATGAGCGCCTTTCGTGACCGACTCGTGCAGACGATCGAGGAGGGCACGCTGACGATCCGGCCCGAGTCGCGACGCAACGAGATCCTGGGCTTCCTGCGTCGGCCGCTGGAGGATTTGTCGATCAGTCGTCCGAAGACACGACTGGCGTGGGGCGTCGAGCTGCCGTTCGACGCCGAGCACGTGTGCTACGTCTGGGTCGATGCTCTGCTCAACTACTGCACCGCGCTCCGGTATCTGAATCCCGAGCGTCAGGCCGACGAGCGCTTTGGCCCGTTCTGGCCCGCCGACTACCACCTCATCGGCAAGGACATCCTGACGACCCATTCGGTCTACTGGACGACGCTGCTGATGGCACTCGAGCTGCCGTTGCCGCGCAACATCTTCGCCCACGGCTGGTGGACGTTCGAGGGGCAGAAGATGTCCAAGAGCATGGGCAACGTCGTCGATCCGAACCTGCTGATCGACGAATTCGGAGCGGATCAACTGCGCTACTTCGTGCTGCGGCAGATGCCGTTCGGCCAAGATGGCGACTTCGGCGCCGCGGCGCTGGTGGAGCGCTTGAACTCGGATCTCGCCAACGATTTCGGCAATCTGGCCTCCCGCGTACTCAACCTGTTGGCTCGTGACGGAGGCGCGTTCCCAGCGGTCAGGCCGGGGCTGCCGGCCGCCGACGCGTTGCTGGCGCAGTTGGAGCGCGCGATCGACGGATTCGAGGAGCATTTCGAGAGCTTGGCGTTCTCGAGGGCGCTGCGTGAGCTTTGGGGGGTCATCGGGGCGACCAACAAGCTCATCCAAACGACGGAGCCCTGGCGTCTGCGCACGCAGCGGCGCCAGGAACCCGAGGCTGGTGCCACCTACGACTCTGTCATGCTCGCCGCCGGAACCGTGCTACGGACGGTTGCTGCGCTCCTGCATCCGGTGATGCCTCTCAAGATGCAGGTGCTCTGGGAGAGCCTCGGTGGAACGGGTCAGTTGTCGGAGCTGCGCTACGCCACAACGACCCGCGTGCAGCCGGTCGAGCCCGGGACCCCGGTCGACAAAGGACAGCCGCTATTCCCGCGCATCGACGCCAGCAAGGTGACGAGCTTCGCTGCGCGTGCCGAGGTCTGTTAGCAGACCGTGGTGAGACACTCTCACTACGGCCTCCTAACGGGCGCTGGCGATGTAGGCGCTATCGCCGAGGCCTCGCGCCAATCGGTGGGCTCGGTCGATCGACTCGCGCAGCGGCAGGCCGAGCGCCAGCAGGGCGGCCAGCGGGCCGGCCGGAATCAAGCCACGTCCGGTTGGCGAATAGTCGATCACCGACGTCTGAGTGCCGTTGGCGATGACATCGATGGCGCGCCGGCTGTCATCGTCTCCGGGCAGCCACGCCGCGTGCGCCCCAGCATCGAGGATCGCGGTGGCGGCGCGGTGCGGGTCGGCCTCCCGATCGGCCAGGAGCAGCTCGCCGGCCAGGTGCTGTGGCATCAGGGCCACGGTGGCGATCGGCAGTACCGCCTGGCGTTGGATGGCCCAGACGCGTCCGCTGGGGTGCGGGCCGACGGTGCCCAGCGACGGTGCGAACACCAGCGTCTCCGGGAGCGCGGCTCCGAGCACGCGGGCGACGGCCCGAGATTGCCAGTAGCCATCGACCGGGCCGATCAGCATGCCATCGACGGGTTTCTCGAACGCGCGCCGCAGCGCCGCTTCGAGCTGCCGCGCCGGGGTGCGTCGTAGGCGGTTACCTGGCGCGTCGCCTAGGACACTGGAGGCGATCGGAATCGCGTCGACCCCGAGCTCGATCGCAGCGCGCACGTCCGGGGCGAGGCCGTGTTCACCGAGCGGGTCGAGCAGGGACAGCACGACAATACGGGGTCGCATGGGTAGGCCTGCATACGCGTCAGAGGGAGTCCCCGAAGGGAGCGTGAGGACCGAGGTCGGCCCGCGGTTCGGAGTATGATAACAGCCAGGGGCAGCGCCAACTTGCCACTGGGCGGGAGCTTCCAGGCGCCGGTTTGGGGGGGGGTGAGGAGCGGCGGGATGCAGCGACTGGGTAGGGTGATCACACTGTGCGCGTTGGTGACGCTCGGGGTGCCGGTCGCAGGCGCGTCGACCCAGGACGAGCTGCCGCTCGAGACGCTGGTTCGGGAGGTTCAGGAGCGCTATCGCGCCATGCAGGATCTCCGGGCGCAGTTTCGCCAGCGCCGATCGCAGCGCGTCGGTGCACGCCCGATCGAGCGTACCGGTACCTGGATGATCCGTACCCCGGGGCGCATGCGAGTGGAGTACGACGGATCACACCGGCTGCTGGTGGCCGACGGCGAGCGCATCTACTGGTACCTGCCGGAGGACAACCAGGTGCACGTGTACCCGTCGGAGGCGATCGATCCCACGCACACGCCGACGCTGTACCTGACCGGCGAGGGAGATCTGCGCGCCGAATTCTACATCAGCGGCACCGAGTGGGATGCGCCGCTGTCGCCGGGCAACATCCAAGTGCGGCTCGACCCCAAGGCCTCGGACACCAGTTTTGCTCACATGATTCTCGAGATCGAACCCGCAACCCGGATCGTGGCGAGGCTGGTATGGTTCGGTCTTCTCGGTGAATCCAGCGACTTCCAGTTCTTTGAGGTGGAGACCGACGTTGGTTTGGCCGAGGAGCTGTTCCAGTTCACCATTCCGCCTGAAGCCAGCGTCGAATACTTCGGAAGCTAGGAGGCCATGGCGAGAGGGTGACACTTTCACCATGGCCTCCTAGAGCAGCTTGCCCGCCATGTCTCAAGCTCGCCCAGTGCACACGCAGACAGCCGCCTACAGCCTGGCGAAGGATCGGCTGGTGCTGGTCGAGGAGCGCATCGAGAGCCTGCTGGGGTCGGATATTCCTCTGGTGCAACAGATCGCCAGCTACGTGCACGGCAACGGCGGCAAGCGGCTGCGGCCGGCCCTGGTCGTGCTGTGCGCTCGGCTCGGCGGCTATCGAGGCGACGCCGACGTAGATCTCGCCGTTATTGTGGAGTTCATTCATGCCGCCTCGCTGGTTCACGATGACATCGTCGACGCCGCTACCGCTCGCCGTGGGCAGGACCCTGTCAATCGCATGTGGGGCAACAAGATGGCGGTACTGTTCGGCGATTTTCTCTACGCTCGGTCGCTGGCCCTGAGCGTCGCCCTCGGCAAGCTCAGAATCGTCGAGGTGCTGACCCACGCGACCAGCCGCCTGGTCGAGGGCGAGATGCTCGATGTCATCCACAATGGTGACGCCGATCTGGGGATCCACCAGTACCTGGACATCATCGATCGCAAGACCGCCTCGCTGTTCGCCGGCTGCGCCCAGTCGGCCGCCGTCCTGGCCGAGGTCAGCGTCGAGCACGAGGCCGCGCTGGCGGGCTTCGGGCACGATATCGGACTGGCTTTCCAGCTGGTCGACGACCTGCTCGACTACGACGCCGATCCGCGGCAGCTCGGCAAGACCCCCGGGACCGACCTGCGGGAGGGAAAGCTCACCTACCCGCTCATCCATCTGCTACGCAATGGCTCGAGACGCGATCTGGAGCTGGTGAATCGCTGCCTGGGCGACGCCGGCGTCGCTACCGAGTGCCTGCCCTTGGTCGTCGCCGCGATGCGGGATACCGGTTGCCTCGAGGCCACGCGTCGGGAGGCCCAGCGCTACGCGGAGCAGGCGCGCAACGCGCTATCGGTGCTTCCGGCCCACGAGATCCGCGACGCGCTGGCCGAGCTTCCCGACTTCATCGTTGCGCGACGTCACTGAGCCGTCGAGCCGCCGGCAAGCGGTCCGTCGACGAGGTCGAGTCCTGACGTTCGGTGTTCTCCTGGTCTCCGGTTGTGTCTCGGCGGCGCCAGCCGGCCCATCACCGCCCGTCATGCCGAACCGCGGCCAGGGCGCGGTGGGCGCCGAGAGCGTATCGCTTGAAGCTGCGATCCGTGCCAACAATCGCGTCACGGCCTTCGTGGTCGAGGTACGTGGGGAACTGGCGCTGCTGCCTTCACAGGGCCCGCCTACTACATGGCGTGTGTCGCTCCTAGTGTCGCGGGCTGGCGGGTTGCGCCTGATCGCCGAGGGCGGGTCCGGCGACTTCGAGATGGCCAGCGACGGGTCCGGGGTCTGGGTACGGTCCTCGGGGGACGGCCTGGTGGCGCTGGCGCCTGCGGTGTCGAGAACCGTGGAGCCCGGGCGGTCCTGGCTGGCGCTCGACCCCTTCCTGCTGGCCGATGCACTACTGCCTAGGCACCTTCCCGACGTGGACACCGCCGGCGAGTCCCTCCTTTTCGAGCGGCGGCACGACGAGTCGGTGGTCGGCTGGCTTCGCCGTGCCGCCGGTGGTTTCTGGGCTCCGCAACGACGGGTAGGCGTGATGGGGGACCGGCTCGTCTGGGTGGAGAGCTTTGGGCAAGACGCCACCCTCCGAGCGCGGACCGACTACTCCGGCGCCAGTCTGCCCGAGCCGGGTTTCGTCGGGCGGGTCGAGATCCGTCAGCATGGCTCGCGGATCGTGCTCCGCGTCACGAGTGTCGACCTGGCGCCGCCCATCAGCGCCGATACGTTCCGACTGCGCTGATCGCCAACAAGTTGACCGTCCGTTGCACCGACGTGATACTGGACCAGCCCGTCGCCCGGCGGGCCGTCTTGGCAGATCAGAGGGAAAGCGCATGAGCACAGCCGGCGACGAGGAACGTCAGGGGCTCGACGTTTGGGGCCCGATAGGCCGCTGGATCTTCCTCAATCACCCGCGCGGCTCCTGGCAGTACGACATTGTCTGCGGCCTGATCATCGCACTGCTGTTCCTGCTCCCTGGCCTCTAGCAGGGTGATGAAAAACTCCGCCGAGGGCGGAGAATCTCTTGAGACAGGTTGGTAGGGTAGGCGCGAGTGCTCAAGTGACCGTCGTAGGGGGTGGGTTGATGCGAGGCGACGACACGCGGCAGGTAGCGGCCTTCAGTTACATCTCGCCGGAGCAACGGGTACCGAAAGAGCATCCGTTGCGGGCGATCCTGGAGATGGTGGACGAAGCGTTGCGCACGCTCGGGCCGCAGTTCCGGGAGTTGTACTCGCACACGGGGCGCCCATCGATTCCACCGGAGAGGTTGCTTCGAGCGCTGCTGCTGCAGGTGCTCTACAGCATCCGATCCGAGAGGATGTTGATCGAGCAGCTGGAGTACAACCTGCTGTTCCGCTGGTTCGTGGGGATGGGGATGGACGATACGGTCTGGAATCCGAGTACCTTCAGCAAGAACCGTGATCGGTTGTTGCAGGGGCAGATCGCAGACGCCTTCTTCGAGGCGGTGCTTGCCCAGGCTCGCGAGCGGGATCTGCTGTCGGATGAGCACTTCTCGGTGGATGGCACGTTGATCCAGGCGTGGGCCTCGCACAAGAGCTACGTCGCCAAAGGCGAGGTCTCTGGCCCCGGAGGCGGGGGTGGCAGCAATGCGGCCGGCAACTTCCGTGGACAGAAGCGATCCAACGCGACGCATCATTCAATCACCGACCCTGATGCGCGGCTGTTCCGCAAGGCACGAGGGCACGAAGCACAGCTGTGCTACATGGGGCATGTTCTGCTTGACAACCGGCACGGTCTGGCCAGCAAAGCCCGAGCAACAAAGGCCTCCGGCACAGCGGGAACGAGACGTCGCCGTCGAACTGCTCAAGGCGGCTGTGCGAGGCACTCGGGCCACCATAGCCGGAGACAAGAACTACGACACTCGGAACTTCGTGGCGCAAACACGAGCGCTTGGAATCACGCCCCACGTAGCGCAAAACGCCTACCGGAATCGACGCAGCGCCATCGACGCCAGAACCACTCGGCATCCCGGCTACCAGGCCAGTCAACGCAAGCGCAAGCTGACCGAGCAGGTGTTCGGCTGGGTCAAGACGGTAGGCACTCTGCGCAAGACGCGACACCGAGGCGAGCGACAGGTGGACTGGACGTTCACGTTCTCGGTTGCTGCCTACAACCTCGTGAGAATGGGCAATCTGGCGGCGGCGACATGACCAGGCGCGGTTGCACGGGCCTGCTGCGAGCTGCTGGACTCGCCCAACGGGCAGCATGTCCTTCGATCGGGCTGCACAACAGACAAGATCACGCTCTTGAACTCCGTGGAGCGATCCAGTCCCCCGACAAACCAGCGTTCTTCATCACCCTGCTAGTGGGCGAAGGCGCAACTATGGTGGGCCCGGAACGCGGGACCCACGGGCGAGGGCATGGAGCGACGACGCGGTGATGCTGGTACCGAAGCCACTTCTTGGGGCTGCCGCCCGCGCTTTCCGCGGCTGGCGTGACCCCTACGTCCCGTCCCTGGCGCAGATCGTCGTGACGCGTCGGTGCAACCTGAGTTGCGGCTACTGCAACGAGTACGACGACTTCTCCCCGCCGGTGCCGCTCGAGACACTCAAGGAGCGCCTCGACAAGCTCGCCGATCTGGGCACCGTGGTGGTCACGCTCACGGGCGGCGAGCCGATGATCCACCCACAGGTCCACGAGGTCGTGGCGCACGCGGTTTCCCGGGGCATGGTCTGCACGTCGATCACCAACGGCTACCCGCTGACGCGCACCTGGATCGAGCGGCTCAACGCGGCCAAGCTGACACTGATGCAGATCTCGGTCGACAACGTCGAGCCCAACGAGATGTCGCAGAAGTCTTGGGCACGGCTCAAGGGCCGCATGCAGCTGCTCGCCGAGCATGCCGAGTTCAGCGTCAACGTCAACGCGGTGCTGGGCTCCTGCACGCCCGACGAGACCCGCCTGGTCGTCGCGGAGGTCGAGCGCATGGGCTTCTACATGACGGTCGGGTTGCTGCACGACGGCGACGGGCAACTCGACGGCGGCCTGGTGGGTATTGAAGACCTGCCGGCCTTCTACGAGGAGATCCACGCACGCTCGAAGAAGAGCATCTTCCACGCCGCGGGCGAGGGCTGGGAGCGCGAGATGCTGCTCACAGGGCGCTCCGATTGGAGGTGCCGGGCCGGCGCGCGCTATCTGTACATCGACGAGGACGGCCTGGTCTCGTACTGCAGCCAGTGGCGCGGGCGTCCCGGCACGCCGCTGCTCGAGTACGCACGCGACGACCTGGTGCGCGAGTATCACACCCCAAAACCGTGCGTCTCGAGCTGCACGGTGGGGTGTGTGCGCCGCGCCTCTGCCCTGGATCAGCGCCGGCCGCAACGCGCGGCCGAGGAGACGGACTGCTATCCGCGGCGTTGCCGCTCGCTGATCACACGATGAGCGTGGAGTAGCCGCTGCACGGTGGTAAGCCACGACAGGAAGGCCAGCAGCGTGATGGCTTGCCCGAGCCGCCCGGTTACCAGGCCGAGCATCATCAGGACGATACGCTCGCCCCGCTCCGTGAACCCGACGCGGCACTCCGGAATGACGTTCTCGGCCCGGGCACGAGCGTAAGAGACCCCTAGCGAGCCTCCGAGAGCGACGGCACCCAGGACAACATAGAGTGGCTGGTCGATCGAGTGGAAGTAGTAGATCGCGCCGACGAAGACCAGGGTGTCCGAGGCCCGATCGACCACCGAGTCGAGGATGCCGCCGAACGCGGAGGTTTGTCCGCTGTGGCGCGCTACCGCGCCGTCGATCAGGTCGAGGGCCCCGCCGACCAGGATCCAGCCGCCGGCAGTTCTCAGCTGCCCCTGGCCAAGGCTCCACGCCGCCAGCGACATGGGCACGAGCGACGAGAGCGTCAGGATGTCGGGCGGGATCCCCAGGCGGCTGACGAGAGCCGCGACTCCGGCCTTGCCGGCAGTGCCGGCGCGTCCGATTACCTCGCTGATCATGAGGTCGGGCGGGTCATGCGCGCCTGGTGGGGTCGGCTCTCTCGGGAACGGCCGAGGGCAGCGGGTACGATAGGCCCGTGATCGTGGACCTGTCAAGAAACCCACACGACCTCACCGTGTCCGCATGAGGATCGTGGCGATCTGCAATCCGTCGGCCCGTCGGGGACGCGCTGCGCAGCGGCTTCCGGGACTCGTTCGGCTGATGAAGCAGGCGGTCGAGCAGGTGGAGGTTCGGGTCACGCGCGAAGCCGGTGAGGCGGCACGAATGGCCCGCGATGCCCGGCGTCAGGACGTGGATGTGGTGGTTGCCGCTGGTGGCGACGGGACGGTCCATGAGGTCGTCAATGGGCTGCTGGCCGACGGCCCCGAGCCGACGCCATCGCTGTTTCACCTGCCGACCGGTACCGGCTGCGATTTCGCACGGTCGCTGGGGCTGTCGCAGGATGCCGACGCGGTGGCCCGGGGGCTCGCCGCGACGCGACCGGGGCGTGTGGATGTCGGTTTCATCGACATCGACGGGGAGACACCGTCGCGGCGCTGGTTCATCAATGGCATCAACATCGGGCTCGGGGCCGGGGTCTTGCGGCGCCTGAAGCGCAGCCGGGGTCTCAGGGGGCTCGGGCGGCACGGCTACCTGGTGGCGGCAGGGCTCGAGGTGCTTACGGCGCGCCCCCTGGATCTGGTGACGTGTGCCGACGGGGCCGCGGTCGATCGGGCTCGCTTGTTGCACCTGGCGATCTGCAACGGCCGCTACCTGGGCGGTGGCATGCAGATACCCGGCGGGGCGAGCCTCGAGAGCGGCCGGCTGCAGCTCGTCCGGGTCGAGCCCCTCCCGCGGTTGACCGCGCTCGTTCAGCTGCGGCGCGCCATGGAGGGGCGCATTGCCCACAGGGCGATCAGCGGCCACGAGGTCCAGCGCATCGAGGTCACGGGGGTGACCGACGGCTTCGAGATCGACGGCGAGTTGTGTGGCGCTTCGGGATTCCGCGCCGGGATCATGCCAGGTGCGCTGCGGGTGCGGGTGCCACGGCCTCCCAAGGCGCATTGAGCTCGGCCGGGAGCCGGTGATACCTTCGGGCGCGTCGTCGACGGTAATCGGGTGACCATGGGTCGAATCGTTATCATCCCGGCGCGGTATGACTCGGTCCGGTTCCCCGGAAAGTCGCTCGCGTTGCTGGCTGGACGTCCGCTGATACAGCACGTGGCGGAGCGCTGTGCGCGCATCCCCGGGGTGGCACGCGTCATTGTCGCCACCGACGATGAGCGCATCGCCGACGCAGCGGCCGCAGGAGGCGTGGAGACCGTCATGACGCCGGCGTCGCTAGCTTCGGGGACCGATCGTGTTGCCATGGCCGCGGCGCAGATCGAGTGCGACATCGTGCTCAACGTGCAGGGCGATGAGCCGTTGGTCGATCCTGTGGCCCTGGGCACGGTTCTCGACCAGTTCGCCGCCTCCGACGCGCAATACGGCACTCTGCGCACGGCGTTGCTTTCCGTCGACGATCTGCTAGATCCCAACGTAGTCAAGGTCGTGATCGACCGTCAGGGCAGGGCACTGTACTTCAGCCGTGCTCCCGTCCCGTTTCCGCGCGATGCGTGGCCGCGGGCGCCGGACCCGATGCCCAGTCGGGTCGCGGCGCTCGAAGCTGCGGGCTTGTCGTTGGCCCCCTACTGGCAACATGTGGGGGTCTACCTTTATCGTCGGTCGGCGCTCGCGGAGTGGGCTAGAATTCCCCAGTCGCCGCTCGAACGGCTGGAGGGCTTGGAGCAGCTCCGGATCCTGGAGGCGGGTAGGACGATGCAGACGTTCCCGGTTTCGGAGAGCCCCCCGGGGGTCGATACGCCCGAGGATCTCGAGCGCGTGCGACGCTGGGTGGAGAGTGGCTGAGCCAGAGGGCGAAATGGGCGAGGGAATGAAAACGAAATATATCTTCGTGACCGGCGGTGTGGTTTCCTCGCTCGGCAAGGGGCTGGCGTCGGCAGCGATGGGTCGGCTGCTCGAGGCGCACGGCTATTCGGTCAACCTGCTGAAGCTGGACCCGTATATCAACGTCGATCCAGGTACCATGAGTCCCTTCCAGCACGGCGAGGTGTTCGTCACCGACGATGGCGCCGAAACCGACCTGGATCTGGGCCACTACGAGCGCTTCACACGGGCTCGGATGTCGAAGGCCAACAATTTCACCACCGGGCAGATCTACGAGCGGGTCATCCAGAAGGAGCGCCGGGGCGAATATCTGGGCAACACGGTCCAGGTCATCCCGCACGTCACCGACGAGATCAAGTCGATGGTGACGGCGCTGAGCGACACCGCCGATGTGGTGATTGCCGAGATCGGCGGGACCGTGGGCGACATCGAGAGCCTGCCGTTCATGGAGGCCATCCGGCAGCTGCGCCAGGACCTGGGTCGGGGCAACGCGATCTTCGTGCACCTGACGTTGGTGCCCTACATCGCGGCCGCCAAGGAGCTCAAGACCAAGCCCACGCAGCACTCCGTCAAGGACCTGCGCTCGATCGGCATCCAGCCCGACGTTCTGCTGTGCCGCACGGATCGATTCCTGCCCGAGGAGATCAAACGCAAGATCGCACTGTTTACCAACGTAGAGCAGGAGGCGGTGATTACCGCGGTCGATGTGAAGACGATCTACGAGGTGCCGCTGGTCTTCCACGAGGAGGGGCTGGACCGGATCATCTGCGAGCGCCTGGGGCTCGACATCCGGGAGCCTGATCTGGACGGTTGGCACCGCATCGTGCACACGATCAAGGAGCCACGCGAGACGGTCCGGATCGCCTTCGTCGGCAAGTACGTCGAGTTCGAGGATTCCTACAAAAGCCTGACCGAGGCGCTGGTGCACGGCGGACTTGCTCACGACCTCGGGGTCGAGATCGAGTGGGTCGAGGGCGAGCGTTTCGAGGAGGGCGAGGACCCGGCCGAGGTGCTGGCACGGATCGATGGGATCCTGGTGCCGGGAGGCTTCGGCGTACGCGGCGTACGCGGCATGCTGGATGCGGTCCGCTACGCACGCGAACAGTGCGTTCCCTATTTCGGGATCTGTCTCGGCTTCCAGGCGGCGGTGATCGAATTCGCCGAGAACGTCGCCGGGCTCGGCAGGGCTGCCGACAGCGCCGAGTTCGACTTCCACGATGGCGTCGGGCTCGACAAGGTGATCTACAAGCTGCGCGAGCTGCTCGGGGTCGACGAGATGGGCGGCACGATGCGGCTCGGCTCGTATCGCTGCTTGCTGACCGACGCAAGCCTGGCGCAATCGGCGTACGGCGCATCGAGCATCGACGAGCGACACCGGCATCGGTACGAGTTCAACCAGGCCTTCGAGGAGGCCCTGGTGGAGGCGGGCTTGCGCCTTGCCGGCCGTTCCGAGGACGGCAAGTTCATCGAGATCGTCGAACTGGCCGACCACCCCTGGTTCCTCGCCTGCCAGTTCCATCCCGAGTTCAAGTCGCGCCCCGAGGAGCCGCATCCGTTGTTTGATGCCTTCATTGCGGCCGCGCACGAGCATCAGGGCGCCCGCGAGCGGGGCCGGTGGGTCGCTGCCGCCCGCGAAGACGTCGCCACCGTCTGATCTGCCGTGGCTGCGGTCGAGATCACCCCTGGGCTGTCGTTCGGTGATGGCTCGCTCGGACTGATTGCCGGACCCTGCGTGATCGAGAGCCGTGACCACTGCCTGCGTATGGCCGAGCGATTGGCTGCCGAGGCGCGCTCGCGCAGGTTGCCGTTCGTTTTCAAGGCCTCCTACGACAAGGCCAACCGAACCGCCCTCGACTCGTTCCGTGGGCCCGGGCCGGACGCGGGCCTCGAGATCCTTCGCGAGGTTCGCGATACGGTGGGAGTTCCGGTCCTCACCGACATCCACGCGCCCTCGCAGGCGACGGTCGCGGCCGAGGTCGTAGACGTGCTACAGATCCCGGCGTTCCTGTGTCGCCAGACCGACCTCGTCGTGGCGGCAGCCTCCACCGGCAAGCCCGTCAATCTGAAGAAGGGCCAGTTCCTGGCACCGTGGGACATGGGTAACGTGATCGAGAAGGCCGCCGCCACCGGCAACCACCGCCTCCTGGTCACCGAACGCGGTGTCAGCTTCGGGTACAACAACCTCGTGGTCGACTTCAAGGGTCTACTCGTCCTGGCGCGGCTCGGCTATCCCGTGGTGCTCGACGTCACCCATAGCCTGCAGCTGCCGTCCGGCGATGGCGGGCGGTCCGGGGGACAGCCGGAGCACGCCCCGGCGCTTGCCGCCGCCGGCGTCGCCGCCGGGATCGACGTGCTCTTCATGGAGGTCCATGATCGGCCGGCCGAGGCGCTCAGTGACGCCACCACCCAATTCCCGTTGGAGCGCCTGGCACCGCTCCTGCGCCGGCTCGTGCGGATCCGCTTAGCGTCCCGGGACAACGACGCATGAGCAGCGCAGAGCGGCGCCCTGCGGCGACCCGAGCCGAGAGCCTGGCGGTTGCCCGCGAGGTCCTGGCGACCGAGGCTCGAGCGCTCGCCGGGCTCGCCGAGCAACTCGACGAGGACGCCCTGTCGAGGGCGCTGGATCTCTTGCTCGCCGCGCCCGGGCGCATCGTGTGCACGGGAATGGGCAAGTCGGGCATTATCGCCAAGAAGCTGGCCAGCACGCTGGCCTCGACCGGCAGCCCTGCGTTCTTCCTGCATCCGGCGGAAGCCGGCCACGGAGATCTCGGTATGATCGTCGACGGCGACGCCGTCGTGGCGCTGTCGCATTCGGGAGACACGGCCGAGATCGTGGCGCTGCTGCCCGCCATCCGTCGGCTGGGATGCTCTCTCATCGCGATGGTGGGCAAGCCAGACTCGATCCTCGGTCACGAGGCCGACGTGATCCTGCACGTCGCGGTCGACGATGAGGCATGCCCCCTGGGCCTTGCTCCGACCGCGAGCACAACCGCGGCGCTGGGGCTCGGAGATGCTCTGGCGATGGCGCTGCTGAAGGAGCGGGGATTCAGTGCCGACGAGTTTGCTTCCTTCCACCCGCGTGGTGCCCTGGGCCGCCGGCTCGTCCGTGTCCGCGACGTCATGCACGCCGACGGGCAGCTGCCGCAGGTCGAGACCACCACGCCGCTGTCGGAGACCATCGTGGAAATGACCCGGGGCAGCCTCGGCATGACCTTGGTGGTGGATCCCGCGGGGAGGGTTGCCGGAGTGGTGACCGACGGGGACCTGCGGCGCCTCTTGCAGCGCGGCATGGATCCGCAGGCGTCTGCCGAGGACTGCATGACGACCGACCCGGTCGTCGTTTCGGGCGATGCTCTGGCGACCGAGGCTCTGCGCCTCCTCGAGGAGCGCCGTATCACGGCTCTGGTCGTTGCCGACGAGGCCGGTCGCGGGATCGGCGTCGTGCACCTGCACGACCTGTGGCGAACCCAGATGATCTGATCGACCCGGTATGCTGACCCGATCTCAATACGAGGCGCGGCTGCGCGACATCCGCCTGCTGGCGACCGATGTCGACGGTGTGCTTACCGACGGCTCGATCGTCTACGTGGCCAACGAGTCCGAGGCCAAGGTGTTTCATGTGCGCGACGGCAGCGCGGCACACATCGCGCGGCTGGTGGGGATACCGGTGCTCGTTATTACGGCCCGCAATTCGGCCGCGGTCGCCCGACGATTCGCCGAGCTTCCGGTCCACGCGCTGCGCCAGGGCGCGTTCGACAAGGTCTCGGCATGCAGTGAGATTCAGGCCGAGCTCGGTGTTGGCATGGAACAGACGGCCTACATCGGCGACGACCTGGTGGACCTGCCGCTGCTGCGCCGGGTGGGGCTGTCGATCGCCGTGGCCGACGCCCACCCCCGCCTGATCGAAGCTGTCGACTGGCGTACTGGAGCCCGCGGTGGTCACGGTGCGTTCCGCGAGGTGGTCGACGATCTCGTGAGCGCCCGCGATTTGTGGGCGGACGTGGTTGCGGACTATGAGCGGCGTCAGGGCCTGACGTGACGAACGTTCCTTCAGCACGGGTGTGTCGATGACCGGTGAATGGCCGCTGACGCTGGGTGTGGCGCTGGCGTTGCTGGCGGTCGGGGCCCTGGTGGGTGACCGGTGGGCCCGACTGCGTCTGCCGAGCGCACCGGCCGCCGATCGCCAGGGCCGGCCACACTACTTGCTGGGCCTGAACTACTTGGTATCCAACCAGCCGCATCACGCCATCCGTGAGCTATCGAAGGCGGTTCGGTTGGAGACGGACGCGATGGAGGCCTATCTGGCGCTCGGGAACCTGTTCCGCGAGAACGGGCAGACCGAGCGCGCCATCGACATCCACAAGAGCCTGCTGCACCGGCCGGCTCTGTCGGAGTGGGAACGCTCGCAAGTCCTGCTGTCGCTGGCCATGGATTTCAAGAGGGCCGGTCTCGTCGACCGGGCCGAGCGCACCTTCCGCGAGGTGTCGCAACGGGAGCCGGACAACGTCGGCAGCCTACACAACCTACGCGAGGTCCATGTCGAGACGGGCGACTGGGACGAGGCGATGCGCTTGCAGCGACGGCTCCAGTCGGTGTCGGATGGTTCGGAGCCCGACCTGCTGCCCTCGCTCGAGGCCGCCCGCGGACGGGCGCTGACGACCAGTGACCCTGCGGCCGCCGAGCGTCATTTCCGAGCGGCGCTCGAGAAACGGCCCGACTACGCCCCGGCTCAGGTTGGCCTGGGACGGTGCCTTCTGCGGCGCGGCGACCTTGGCGCCGCCCTCGACCATCTCGAGCAGGCCGTCGAGAGCGCCGGGCCGTGGGCCAGCGCCGCCCTCGAACCGATGTCCGAGGCGTGTGCCCAGCTCGGCGACACCGGGCGCTTGCAGGGCGCCGCCGGTCGATTGCTCGAGCGCGACCCGCGTGCATGGCGGGCGCATCTGGTGCTGGCGCGGATCCATCAGGCCAGCGGTGATCTGGTGTCGGCCCGGCAGTTGCTGTCGGAGGCTCTGCGCCAGCGGCCGGCGTCGCTCCAGGTGCAGCGCCAACTGTGGTCGGTGCTCGAATCCGAGGGGGAGGGGATCGAGGAGTTCGTCGCCATGCTCGATCGAGCGCTCGAGGACTTCCGATTGATCGATCCGTTCGTCTGCCTGCGGTGTCAATTCAAGAGCGCCGAGCTGTTCGTGCGCTGCCCGCATTGCCACGAGTGGGACACGATGCGCGAGGAGCGGCAGGAGTGAGCGACCAGGCCCGTTACGGGGTTCGGGTCGAGACGAGCTTCGAGGCGACCCATCGCTGCGACCCTGCGGGTGACACGGCGAAGCCGCACTCACATCGCTGGGAGGTGGCCGTGAGCGTGGAGTCGAACGTGCTCGACCGGATTGCCATCGTGGTCGATTTCCGTAAGCTCCGCGCTGACACCGAGGCCATACTCGACGAGGTGCGCGGCACCGTGCTGGAGTCACACGCGGTACTAGGTGCAGAGCCCACGACGCCGGTTGCCGTCGGCCGCTGGATCCTCGAGCGGCTGAGCCGGGAATACGCCGGCGCGACCTACGCGGTCACGGCGGTGGAGGTGGCCTGCGATCCGGGGGTCAGCTTCACCGTCACTCCGTAGCAGGCCACGGTCTCCTAGCAGGCCACGGACTGCTAGGCGACGCCCCGGGCCAGGTCGTCCAGGTCCTGGCGTAGTCTGAGCAGGAGCTGGCGCACCGCACTCTGGGTGGTGGGCAGATCTCCGCCGTTGTCGATCACGTAGTCAGCCAGGCCGGCCTTGAACTCCTGTGCCATCTGCGCCGCCATCCGGCTCTCGGCCTCGGCCCGCGCCATGCCCCGCTGTACGATCCGCTCGAGGCGCACGTCGTCGGGCGCGGTAACCACCACCAGACGGTGATACCGGGTGTGGCCGCCGGTCTCGACCAGGAGCGCGGCCTCGGTGACGGCGATGCCCTGCGCCGCCGACCAGTCGCGAACTCGCTCCCGCTCCAGGGCCCGGATTCGCGGGTGCAGGATGGCCTCGAGCGCCTGGAGCTCGGCCGCATCGCCGAACACCAGGCGAGCCAGGGCAGCGCGGTCGACGCGGCCCGACTGGTCGAGCACTTTGGCGCCGAAGCGGGCCTCGATCTCGGCGACCGCCGGCGAGCCCGGCTCGGCGATCAGCTCATGACCGAGTCGGTCGAGGTCGACGACCAGGCAGCCGGCCTCCTCGAGCAGCGCGCCAACGGTCGTCTTTCCAGCACCGATGTTGCCGGTGAGGCCGACCCGAAGGACGCAAGCGCGGCTCATCACGACCCGATACCGCGCCTCTGCTGGGCGGCGCGCAAGGTGTTGGCCAGCAGCAGCCCGATCGTCAGGGGTCCAACGCCACCGGGAACGGGCGTCATCGCGCCCGCCACGCTGGCGACGTCGGGTCGAACATCGCCGATCACGAGGTACCCACGCTCCTCGAAGCGTGCCCAGTCGGCGGCCGCGCCCAGAATCTCCTCGGCCAGGTCGCGCTCAGCCACCCGGTTGATTCCGACATCGATAACAGTTGCGCCCGGCTTCACGTACTCCGGGCTCACCAGGCCCGGCACGCCCACTGCGGCGACGAGAATGTCGGCGCTGCGGCAGACGGAGCACAGGTCCGGTGTGCGAGAGTGACAAATGGTTACGGTGGCATGGCGGTGCAGCAACAGCAGCGCCATCGGCTTGCCGACGATGTCGGAGCGCCCGATCACCACCGCGTGCTTGCCCGCGATCTCGATGCCTTCGCGCTCCAGCATCTCGATGATGCCTGCGGGCGTTGCGGGCACGAAGCGCGGGCGGCCCTGCGACAGGAGCCCCGCATTCCACGGATGGAAACCGTCGACGTCTTTCGCCGGATCGACCGTGTCGAGAATCCGCTGGGTGTCGCAGTGCTCGGGCAAGGGCAATTGTACGAGGATACCGTCGACCGTGCGGTCGGCGTTCAGAGCCTCGAGCCGCTCGATGATCTCCTCGGTTCCGGTCGAGGCCGGTAGGAGCACGGCGTCGGAGCCGAAGCCCATCGCCGCACACTTCCGCGTCTTGGAGCGAACGTAGATTTCGGACGCGGCATCGTCGCCGACGAGGACGACGGTGAGGTGCGGTGGTGCGTGGCCAGCGGCCTGCATCTCGGCGGCCGAGACCGCGACCCCCTCCAGGATTTGGTCCTGGACAGGCTTACCGCGAAGCAGGGTGGCGTTCAATGGAGACTCCTCGGATAGGCCGGTTGATTCTTGTCAGGTGTCGCGGAAGATCTCGTCGACAATGCCGACAATGGCGGCGTTGGCCGGCGCCAGGCTGATCCGCATCGCCTGGCTAGCCGAGCGTCCCTCGACCACCACCAGAACGGTCTCGCCGGCGCCCGCACCGACGCTGTCGACCGCGATGATCTCGCCGCCGTCGTCCCCGCCGTCGAGATCGATCGGCTGGACCACGAGCAGCTTACTGCCGGAGAACGTCTCGTGTTTCTGGGTGGCGACGACGTTACCCACGACGCGTCCCAGGATCACGGCTCCCGCATCCCGACGCTGTCGACGATCCCCACGATCGAGGCGTCGGCGGGAACTTCGTCCGGAAGAAACGCGAAGGAGGCCTCGCGCCCGGTGACGAAGAAGATCGTCTCGCCCGCGCCCGCTCCCACCGCGTCCAGCGCCACCAGCACCTCACCGTTCGCCTTGCCGTGCGGGTCGACCGGCTGAACCAGAAGCAGCTTGACGCCGCGAAGAGACTCGTTCTTGACGGTGCAGACCACAGGTCCGAGGACGCGCGCCAGGTCCATCCGTCTCAGTACTCCAACCCAGGACTACGGTGATGTTTGCCGTCAGGAGTTGCGGGTAAGTTCAAGGCGCGCCGAGGAGGCGATGTTGGATTGCATCGTCGACGAGGCGCAACGCTGAAATTACCCGCAAAGCCTGACCGTCCGGAGGATGGCGACGAAATGACAACATCTGCGGCGTTGCGTCTCCTCCACGATAGCATCCGACATCGCGTCGTCGACGCGCCTTGCATCTGTTGCCATTTCGTCGCCACAAACATCACCGTAGTCCTGGGTTGGAGTACTCAGGTCTCGTCCGTGTCGGCATGATCGACGATTCCGACGATGGCCGTATCGACCGGCCGATCGCCCAACCCGGCCGCCATACGAGCCGACGAGCCGCGAACGCACAGAACGAGCTCACCGTATCCGGCATCGACCGTGTCGACGGCAACATGATACCCCTCACCGGGGGTGCCGTCGGGCTCCTCAGGTACGACGATCAGAAGCTTGGCGCCCTGTAGCTTGGGGTCCTTCTGCGTGGCGACCACGGTGCCCACAACGCGAGCGAGAAACACGGCAGCTTTACCTCGTCAGACCTGGCATGCTGCAAACACACGCCGTCATTCGCTCTTGCCGATGGGCAGGGTGTCCTCGAGGCTCGAGTGAGGCCGCGGGATCACGTGAACCGAAACCAGCTCGCCGACCCTTCGGGCCGCGACCGCTCCGGCGTCGGTAGCCGATTTCACGGCGGCCACGTCGCCACGCACGATCGCCGTGACCAGGCCGCCACCGACCTTCTCATATCCGATGAGCGTGACCTTCGCGGCTTTCACCATGGTGTCGCTGGCCTCCACCATTCCGACCAAGCCCTTGGTCTCGACCATTCCCAAGGCCTCACCGTACTCTGCCATCGAGTTTCTCCTCGTGTGCCGCGCGGTCCCGGGCGGGGCCTTAGCGGATCGTGCGCATCGCGTCGACTATCAGGTCGACCAACTCGTCGCGGGTGAGCGTAATGGTGCCCGATTCCCCGTTCCAGGGGTAGCAAGCAGTCGGGACCGGGGAGTCGCCTGCCGTCTCGCGCAGTTGCGACAGCTTGGCCATTTCCTCGCGGGAGAAGCTCCGGGGCCCACCGAGCAGGTGGCTTACGAGCGCGATCTGAGCGAAGTGCTCGAGCTGGTACATACGCTCCTCGGCCTCTTCGAGATCGCGTCCGGCCGCCACCGCACCGTGATTGGCGAGCAGCAGCACGTCGAACTGGCGGCACGGTTGACGTACCGCATCGGCGAGCTCGCGCGTCGAAGGGGTGCCGTAGGGGGCGACCGGGACGCACCCGAGTAGCGCCACGGTCTCGGCGAGCGCCGCGGTTGGAAGTTGACGCCCGGCGACGGCGTAGCCGGTTGCGGCCGCCGGATGCGCGTGGACGATGGCGCGCAGATCGGGACGCTCCTCGTAGATCGCCAGGTGCATCTTCAGCTCGGAGGAGGGCTTGCCCTCGCCGAGGGCAGCCCCCGCGCGGTCGGTGATCACCAGATCGGATCGGGACAGCCGCCCCTTGTGCACCCCGCTGGGCGTGGTCAGGACGAGGTCGTCGTCGAGCAGAACGCTGAGGTTGCCCTCGTACGAGGCCAGCACGCGGCGCTCGTACAGCCGCTTTCCGGCCGCGATGAGCGCCGCGCCCGCTTCGGCTTCCAGCGACATGAGTGGCCCTGGTTGAAGGTGTCGGCGGGTCCGGAGGCGCGGAGTCTAGCATGTGCCGGCAGGGTGAATTGCGGTGCGTCGGACGAGCCGTTAAGGTTCGCACCGGGGCGAGATGCAGGGGGGCAGGGGGATTCAGCATGACGCGGCGCATCCAACTCCTGGTGGGGCTCGGACTGTCGGTGCTTCTCACCTGGCTGTTCCTGCGCCAGGCCCACTTCGGCCGCGTCGGTGCGGCGCTGGCGGGAGCCAACCTCGCGTGGCTGCTCGCGGCGGTGGCCGCAGTCCTGATCGGCCAGCTCCAGCGTGCATGGCGGTGGCACATGCTGCTGCTGCCACTCGGCCGAGTACCGCTCCGACCGCTGCTCGAGTGCACCCTGATGGGCTGGGGAGTGACCACCGTTCTGCCAGGCCGGCTCGGGGAGATCGTGCGCCCGGTCCTGCTGTCGCGGCGGACGCAGATCCGTGCGTCGGCCGCGATCGGCTCGGTCGTGCTCGAGCGCGCCTTCGACGCGCTGGCGATGTTGATCCTGCTAGCCGGGTACCTGGCCTTCCTGCCGCCGCCAGCCGTCTTGACCGACGAGGGTCAGGTGGCGCTCGATGCCATGCGCACGACCGGCATGCTGCTGCTTGCCGGGCTCGTTGCCGGGTTCACGGCTACCGCGTTGGCCATGCGCAGCGATCGGTTTCAGCGAGGCCTGCAGCAGGTACTCGACCGCTGGCTGCCATCGCGCACAGCGGCAATGGCCACCGGCTTCCTGGCCGGCATGTCCGGGCTCAAGAGTCCTTGGCTGATTCTCGGCATCCTGGGCCACTCGTTAATGATCTGGTCGTCCATTGTCTTCATGTACGTGCTCCTGTTCTGGGCCTTCTCCATCCAGCTAGCTTTCTACGCGGCAATTCCTCTGGTGGCGGTCCTGGTCATCGGGGTGATGGTGCCGACCCCCGGGGCCGTCGGAGCGTTCCACGCGGCGGCGCAGATCGGCCTCGTGGGGCTCTGGGCGGTCGACAACGACACCGCCATCGCCTTTGCGATCGTGGCGCACGCAGTAGCCTTCGTGCCGCACTCTTCCATCGGCTTGATCTTGCTGATGCGCGAAGGGCTGAGCCTGGCGTCAGTGCGTGAGCTGGGCGCCGAGACCGCGGAGTCGGAGCCGGGCACCGGGGTATAATCCCGAGCACGCCGTCCTTCTTTTCTTCGCCCCGCTCACCATGATGAAGTGCCCCTCTTGCGGACACCACAAGGATAAGGTTGTCGATTCGCGGGAGAGCCGTGAAGGCACCGCCATTCGTCGCCGTCGGGAGTGCCTCGCGTGTGGCCGTCGCATGACGACCTACGAGCAGGTAGAGGTCAGGCCGATCATGATCGTCAAAAAGGACGGCCGGCGGGAGCGATTCGACCGGGGCAAGCTCATGTCGGGCATCTTGCGGGCATGTGAGAAGCGCCCGGTGCCCATGCAGGAGCTGGAGGCAATCTGCGACGAGGGAGAGGGGCTGGCCCAGGACGCGGGCTCGCGCGAGATCGAGAGCCGCAGGATGGGTGAGCTGGTCATGGAGCGGCTTCGTGACATCGACGACATCGCGTACGTTCGCTTCGCTTCGGTCTACCGACAATTCAGGGACATCAATGCCTTCATGGAGGAGCTCAAGACCGTCCTCGACAAGTCTCCCTGACGGTTGCGCCGGCGGCCGGACGGACGCGGCTGCGCTGGCCCCGCTACTTGCCTCCAAACCTCTGGCGTCGTTGGCGACGCTGGCGGATCGGCACGACGGACGCGTCGCGCTGGTCGGCGGAGCCGTCCGCGACACACTTCTGGGGCGTCCCGTGAGCGACCTCGACCTGTCGGTTGAGGGTGACTTGTCGGCCTACCTGAAAGCGATCGAGCGTTGGCAGGGTCGCGCGCCCACCTCGATCGGCGACCGGTTTCAACAGACCCATCGCTTCCGGCGACGGGGGTACCAGGTCGACGTCGCCGCGGCGCAGGGCAGCCTCGAGGAGGATCTCCGCCGTCGCGACTTCACCGTCAACGCCATGGCGATTCGCCTGTCGGGGTCAAGAGGCGTCGACCTGCTGGACCCGCACGGCGGGCGAAAAGACTTGGACTCGGGGTGTCTCAGGGAGACCTCGATCGGGGCGATTGCGGCCGATCCACTCCGGATCCTCCGGGGCGTCCGCTACGCCGCTCAGCTTGGCTTCGCTCTGGAGCCCTGTACGCACCAGGAGATGTGTCGCCGAGTCGCCGATCTGCCGAGCGTCTCGGCCGAGCGGGTCGTTGCCGAGTGGCAGTCGCTGCTGAGCAGCGGGTCGTGGCTGGGCGGCCTCGAGCTCGCCGCCGAGATCGGTGTCCTCGGGGCTGTGCTCGGGGAGCTCGGAGAGGCGATCGCGGTCTTCGCGGTGGCGCAAGCCGGCGGCTCGTGGCCACTACGGCTCGCGGCGGTTGCGTACGACCGCGCCGCAGTGAGTGGGCGCGGGGTCGCGCTCGACCGGTTGCTGCGCGAGCGCTGGCCCCCACGCCAGACCCGGCGGGCATTCGCCGTCGCAACCATGACCGAGGATCTCACGACAGCCGACGATCGGTCGCTGGTCGGCTGGGTTCTCGACGACGTGCGCGTGGCCGAGGACGCAAGCCTTCTGGCCGACTGCCTGTGGCCCGGGGCCGCGGCACAGACAAGCCGGCTGCGGAAGTTCTGTTCGCGTGCTGGCGAAACGCGCTGGGTGAGTGGGTCGGACCTGCAGGACTGGGGCATGGTGCGGGGGGCGGATCTGGGCGCCCTGCTCGATCGTCTCGCGCGTGGCCAGGTGAGCCGTCGTTGGTGCGGTGCGGGGGAGGCGCGGGCGTGGGCACGGCGCATGGCTGCCGGAGGCTCGTCGTGAGTCGCACCCTGTTACAGGTCGGCGAGCTCGCCCTGGTCGATCGTATTCGGTCGGTGATCGGCCGTGCGGGCGGGAGCGGAATCGCAGAGATCGGCCCGGGGGACGACGCAGCCGTCGTGCGCTCTAGCGCTGGGCGCCTGGTGCTGAGCATCGACAGCCAGCGCGAGTTCGTCCACTTCGAGCGCGGCTGGCTCGAACCACGGGAGCTCGGCCAGCGCGCCGCGGCGGTAGCGCTGTCCGATATCGCGGCGATGGGCGCCGACCCTGCCTGGTTGCTCGCCGCGCTGGCCCTCCCCGATGCGACGGAGCTGGATTGGGTAGAGGAGCTGACAGCGGGCATGGCCGAGACCGGCGTCGCGCTGGGGGCACCGCTGGTAGGGGGTGATGTCGCATGCGTGGCCGGTGGCGTGTCGATCGTGGTCAGCGCTGGCGGCAGCCTGCCCGACGGCCGCGAGCCGTTGCGGCGCGATCACGCTCGTGCCGGCGACGGCTGCTGGGTGACCGGGACCCCGGGGCTAGCAGGTCTCGGGCTCGATCTGCTCGCCGCGGGGCGTTCGTACGGCGGTGCCCTCGAGAGCCGCGTTGTCGATGCCTACCGCCGGCCGGTGCCGCGCCTCGAGCTCGGGGCGCGCCTGGCTGACTCGCCGTTCCGGTGTGCCGCCATGGACCTGAGTGACGGGCTGGCGATCGACGTGACGCGGATGTGCCGGGCGTCGGAGGTGGGCGTGGAAATCGAGTCCGAACGGCTGGCCGACGAGCCGCTTCGACTCCTGGCCGAGCAGTTGGATCGACACCCGGCGGAACTCGCTCTCGAGGGTGGGGAGGACTACGAGCTACTCCTGGCGGTGCCACGGCGGGCCGCGCAAGCGTTCCAGGAGATCTGTGAGCTGGCGAATACGCCGGCTCGTCGGGTCGGTACGTTCATGCCGGGCTCTCCCGTGGTCCGTATCCGGGACGCGGCCGGCCGGCTGACCGATCCGATCGTCAAAGGATGGGATCCGTTCCAGCTGGAGGGAGGATGAGCCTCGGTTTCTCCGTGGTGTCCCGTGACGGTGGTAGCGCGGCTCGCACGGGATTGCTACGGACCGCGCACGGGGCCGTCGAGACGCCGGCCTTCATGCCGGTGGGGACCTACGGCGCCGTCAAAGGGGTGCATGCCCGGGAGCTCGAGGAGATCGGCGCGCAAATCTTGCTGGCCAATGCCTATCACCTGTGGGAGCGGCCGGGCTCCGAGCGCATCCGGGATCTGGGCGGCCTGCACCGCTTCATGGGGTGGCGTGGTCCCATCCTTACCGACAGCGGTGGCTACCAGGTCATGTCGCTAGCCGAGCGACGGGAGATCGACGAGGACGGTGTTACCTTCAGATCGCCGCTGGATGGCCAGTACCGGCGGCTAACACCAGAGACCGTCGTGCAGATTCAGTCTGATCTCGGGGTCGACATCGCCATGGTCCTGGACGAGTGCGTGGCCGGTCCGGCGACTCGCGCCGCTGCCGAGCGCGCCGTGGCCCGCAGCCAGCGCTGGGCCGATCGAAGTCGACCGCTGGCAGAGTCCCTTGCTGGTGGCCTGTTCGGTATCGTGCAGGGCAGCGTCTACCCCGACGTGCGGGCCGAGCACGCCCGACAGCTCGTGGCGCTCGACTTCGATGGGTATGCGGTTGGCGGTCTCTCGGTGGGCGAAAGCAAGGCCGAGACCTGGGAGGTGCTCGCCGCGGCCACCGGCGAGCTGCCGGTCGAAAAGCCGCGCTACGTGATGGGGATGGGCATGCCCCAGGACCTCGTCGAGGCCGTATTCCACGGGGTGGATCTGTTCGACTGCGTGATCCCGACGCGCCACGCGCGTAATGGCATGGCGTTCACGCGTGAGGGGGTGTTGGTGATCCGGCACACGCGACACGCCGACGATTCTCGGCCGCTGGACCCAGGGTGCGGCTGCCCGACCTGCCGACGCTACAGCCGTGCCTACCTGCGACATCTGAAGCTTCGCGGGGAGATGCTCGCGGGGGTTCTGATGACCATTCACAACCTATGGCATTATCTTGACACCATGCGGGCGATCCGGCACGCTATCGCCTCGGGCGTACTCGGGGAGTTGCGCGCGCAGCTCGCGCGGCCCGAGCCTCGATGTGGCGACGGATAAGCGCCCGTGACCGTGGCCACGAACCAAGCTCCGAACGGGGCCGAGGCGTGTTCTCGTCGTATACCGGAGGTAGGATGCCGTTCGCGTCCCTATGGTTGATGGCGCCGGCGTCACCGGGGCAGAGTCCACTGACAGCGATGCTGCCGGTGCTGTTTCTGGTGCTCATCTTCTACTTCCTGCTAATCGCACCGGTTCGCAAGCGGCAGAAGCAGCACGACGAGATGGTGGGCAACTTGAAGACCGGGGATCGCGTCGTCACGAGCGGCGGCATCTACGGTACCGTCGTCGGGATCCGTGACGACCGTTTGCAGCTCAGGATCGCCGACCAGGTGAAGATCGACGTTACCAAGGCCAGCATCTCGAATCTGGCCGACTCGACCGAATAGCCGAATCCCGAACTCCCCGATGTCGACGGGAGACCTACGATGCAACAGATGCGCTGGAAGCTGATCCTGATCCTCGCCATCTCGGCGGTCTTCGTCTTCCTGGCGGCTACCCAGGAGGTGCGCCTGGGACTGGACCTGCAGGGCGGAATTCACCTGGTCATGCGGGTTGACGTGCAGGAGGCCGTGGCTGCGGAGGTGCGCGACGACATGGAGGGCTTCGCCGGGTTGCTCGACGATGAGGCGATCGAGGTCGTCACGGTCGAGAGCGTCGGCGATGCGGCCGTCGTGACCCTGGCCTCGGAGGGAGACCTGGCCCAGGCGCTCGACCTCGCGGGCGAGTACTACACGACCTACAACGCGCGCCGCGCCGCCGGCGCCGGTCTCGAGATGACGCTATCCGCCGTGTCGCGTGACGCCTTGGAGGACGGTGCCGTACGCCAGGCCCTGCAGACCATTCGTAACCGCATCGACGAGTACGGTGTATCCGAGCCGATCATCCAGCGGCAGGGGTTGCGCGGCGACCGCATTCTGGTGCAGCTCCCAGGCGTCGAGGACCCGGAGCGGGTCAAGGCCTTGCTGCGCAACACAGCCTTGCTCGAGCTCAAGATGGTGCAGGAAGGCCCGGCCCTGTCGCGCCAGGCGATCCTCGATAACCACGCCGGCACGCTGTCTCCGGGCACGGAGATTCTCGAGTCGGAGCCCGAGGAGGGCCAGGCGCTCGGCTACTACCTGGTCGACGCTACGCCTGCCATCACCGGTCGAGACCTGAAGACGGCGCGTCTGAGTCAGGACGAGTTTCAGCAGTCGGCTGTCAGCTTCACGCTCAACCCCGAGGGGACCCGCAAGTTCTCCCAAGTGACCGCCGAGAACGTCGGGCGCCAGATGGCGATCGTTCTCGACGATCGGGTGGTGTCGGCGCCGGTGATCGAGGAGCGCATCTCGACGCCGACTGCACAGATCCGGGGGCAGTTCAGCGTGCAGGAGGCGGAGGACCTGGCCCTGGTACTGCGCTCGGGCGCACTTCCGGCCTCGATCAGGTACTTGGAGCAGCGTTACGTCGGTCCCTCGCTCGGTCAGGAATCGATCGACCGCGGCCGCGCCGCAGCGATGATCGGCCTCGCGATCGTCGTTGCCTTCATGCTCATGTACTACAAGGGTGCGGGGATCAATGCCGTCGTTGCCCTGGGTCTGAACCTGGTGATCGTGCTCGGTGCGATGAATGCGCTTGGAGCGACGCTGACCTTGCCAGGGATCGCCGGCCTGATCTTGCTGATCGGCATGGCGGTCGATGCCAACGTGCTGATCTTCGAGCGCGTTCGCGAGGAGCTCGCCATCGGCAAGACAGTACGATCGGCAGTCGACGCCGGTTTCGCCAAGGCCTTTTCGGCGATCGTCGATGCCAACGTCACGACCCTGGTAGCCGCGGTCTTCCTGTTCCAGTTCGGCACCGGCCCGGTCAAGGGCTTCGCGGTGACCCTGTCGCTCGGAATCATGGCGTCCATGTTCACGGCCATCTTCGTGTCGCGGACGCTATTCGACCTGTGGGTGCTGCGACGGCCGCGCGCTCTCAGCATCTGATGGGCTCCGACTCACCCGCAACTCCTGGCCGCACGCATCATCGTAGTTGTGGATTGGAGTACTAAAGATGCAGATTCTCAAGAAGACAGCGATCGATTTCCTTGGCAAGCGGCTGATAGGCGCCGCGGCGTCGACGGTGCTCATCGCCGGCGGCATCGTGTCGTTGGTGGTGAGCGGTCCACGGCTCGGGATCGACTTTGCTGGTGGCTCTCAGTTCGTCGTCCGCTTTGCCGACATGCCGGCGCTGGCTGACATCCGGTCGGCCTTGCAGGCAGAGGGGCTCGCCGCGGTCATCCAGGAGTTCGAGGCCGACTCCAACGAGGTCTTGGTCCGGACCCCTGGCACTGCCGAGGGGGAGGACATCGACGTGGCCGTCGTTGCGGTGAACGCCGGCTTGGCGCGGCTCACCGGCGCGGGCGGTGACGATCGGCTCGACATCAACACCGCCGGTCCGGAGGAGATCGTCAGCCTGCTGCTCGAGGTGAATCCGCGGGAGCTCGACCTGGTTGCCGATCCCGACGCGGCCCGCGCGGTCTACCGGGCTGCACTGGGCCCGCTGCTGGCAGCGCGATCCGGGGAAGGTGTTCTGGCCGACTGGTCGAGTGTTGCCGGGGTCGACGAGGACATCATGGCGATCCTGCAGGAGCTCGGCCGGCTCGGGGGTTATCGGATCGTGAACAGCGATTCGGTCGGACCCCAGGTGGGTCAGGACCTCCGCAACCAGACGATCCAGGCCATCATCTGGGCCCTCGTGGGCATGCTCGCCTACATCAGCTACCGCTTCGAGTTCAAGTTCGGGGTGGCCGCTGTAGTCGCCCTCGTTCACGACGTCATGGTGACCCTGGGAGCCTTCTCGTTGACTGGACGCGAGCTCAACCTGCCAGTGGTGGCGGCGTTTCTCACGATCGTGGGCTACTCGCTCAACGACACCGTTGTGGTCTTCGACAGGATCCGCGAGAACAACGCGGTGCTGCGCAAGCTTTCGCTCTACGATCGGGTCAACGCCAGCCTCAACCAGACCCTGTCACGCACCCTGCTGACCTCGGTCACAACCCTGATCGTGGTGCTGTCCCTGTTCCTGTATGGCGGTCCCGTGATCAACGACTTCGCCTTCGCCCTGCTGGTGGGCGTGCTGATCGGGACCTACTCCTCGCTCTTCGTGGCCGCGCCGATCGTCTACGTCTGGCAAGATCGGGACGCGGCGAAGCGACGCTAGTGTGACGCGGCGGAGTTGTCTTGTCTTATGGCTTTGGCGAGGATCTGGTCGGCGGACTTGAGCCAAAGGAAGGGCTCGGAGCCGTCGTTCCAGGCTCGGATGAAGCGGTGGATGGCCTTGATCAGGACATCGACGCTGCTGAAGCTGCCGCGCCGGACGGCCTGCGAGGTGAGGATGCCGAACCAGGTCTCCACCTGATTCATCCAGGAAGCGGAAGTGGGCGTGAAGTGACGCGTGAACCGCGGGTGTTGCTCGAACCAGGCCTCGACCTTGGGCTGGGTGTGGGTGCCGTAGTTGTCCAGCACCAGGTGGATCTCGCCCTCGGGGTAGGTGCGGTCGATCAAGCGTAGGAAGCGAAGAAACTCCTGGTGGCGGTGCCGCTGCATGCAGGTGCCCAGGATCTCGGCGGTGGCTAGGTTCAACGCCGCGAACAGCGTCGTGGTGCCGTGGCGTCTGTAATCGTGGGTGCAGCGCTCTGGATCGCCGCGGCGCATGGGCAACATCGGCTGAGTCCGGTCCAGAGCCTGGATCTGGCTCTTTTCGTCCACGCACAGCACCAGCGCCCCCTGGGGCGGGTGCAGGTACAGCCCCACGATGTCGGTGACCTTGTCCTGCAGGAGTGGATCGGCGGAGTACTTGAAGGTCTCGGTGCGATGGGGCTGCAGGCCGTTGCGCCGCCAGATCCGCAGGATCGTCGAAGGGCTCGCATCGACCTGTTTGGCGAGCCGCTGTGCGCTCCAATGGGTTCGGCTCGGAGGCCTCTCCAGGGTTGCGGCGATGATCTTGGCTTCCCGCACGGCGTCGTAGGTGCGCGCACGACCAGAGCGCGGCTCGTCACCGAGATCCTCGATGCCCTGCTTGGCTGCGCGAGCGCGCCACATGCCCACGGTCTGTCGGGAGGTCTCGAGGCGCTCGGCGATCTGCTGGTTCTGCAGCCCCTGCTCGGCAAGCAGGATGATGTGGGCTCGGAACACCTGCCGCTGCTGTGAGCTCGGCGCGTCGATTATTCCCTGGAGCCGCTGCCCGCTGCTGCCCGGTCAACGAAATCTCCGGTGCTACCCTGGGCATCGTGGCCTCCTGTCCCGACAAGTTTACTGTCGAGACAAGGAAGTCATAATATGCCATATAAGTCAAGCTAATTACGACGCGTTACACTAGCGGGCCAGCGGGCCGGGGCTCGGAATCCGCTCCGGAGCGATGCTATTCTGAAAGGTCCCGGTGCCTGTCTAGCAGGCGTTCGGGGCCTTTTAGCTGGGCCGGTGCCCCGACGCCGGCCCGCTCGTGGAGCTCTTCCACGGCCATCCGGAGCGGCTCTTGCCTGTCCCGAGTGCAACCGAGAAGCGCGAGCCCGACGTGCAGGTCGAGGAGTTGCTGGCTCGAGTGCGCAAGGCGCACGGCGACAAGGGCGCCGATCTCGTGCGCGAGGCCTACGAATTCGCCCAGCGCACCCATGGCGATCAGCGGCGTCGCTCCGGCGAGGAGTATGTGAGCCACCCACTGTCAGTCGCCGAGATTCTTGCCGATTTGCAACTCGATGCCACCAGCCTCGCGGTCGCTCTCCTGCACGACGTGCTCGAGGACACGCCGGTGACCCGAGAAGAGATGGCCGAGCGCTTCGGCGAGGAGATCACCAGACTCGTCGAGGGCGTCACGAAGATCGGCCAGATGGAGTTCACCAGCACGCTAGAGGAGCAAGCGGTCAACTTCCGGAAGCTGCTGCTGGCGATGGTGGAGGACGCCCGTGTGCTGCTGGTCAAGCTGGCCGACCGGCTGCACAACATGCGCACGCTGGTTTGGCTGAACGAGAGTGCGCAGGGGCGCATCGCATCGGAGACGGCGGAGATCTATGCGCCACTGGCCCACCGCCTCGGCATGGGACGCGTACAACAAGAGCTCGAGGATCTCTCGTTCCGCTATCTGGAGCCCGAGGCGTTCCTGCACCTGGGCGAGTTGGTCGCGGGCCGATTGGACGCGGTGCGCAGCTTTACCGCCCAGATCCAGGGCCAGATCGAATCGGAGATGGAGACGAACGAGATCCCATGCCGCGTGTTCCACCGCGTCAAGGGCATGTACAGCCTGTATCGGAAGATGGAGGCGCGCGAGGTCGAGATCGAGCAGGTGTACGACCTGATTGCGTTCCGCATCATCACCGACACGGTGCGCAACTGCTATGGCTCGCTGGGCATCATCCACAACCGCTGGAATCCGGTGCCCGGGCGGTTCAAGGACCTGATCGCCATGCCCAAGCGCAACATGTACCAGTCGTTGCACACGACGATGCTCGATCGGGGGCGGCCGTTCGAAGTGCAGATTCGCACCGAGGAGATGCACCGGGTGGCAGAGGAGGGCATCGCTGCGCACTGGGTCTACAAGGAGGGAGGTGGGGGCGCGGCCGAGGAAACGCAGCCTATGGCGTGGTTGCGCCAGCTGGTCGAGGCGCAGGGAGAGGTGCAGGACCCACGGGAGTTTCTCTCGTCGCTGAAGCTGAACCTCTACCCGGACGAGGTATACGTGTTCACGCCGCGCGGCGACGTGCGCTCGCTCCCCCGGGGGGCGACGCCGATCGATTTCGCCTATCTGATCCACACGGAGGTCGGCCACCACTGCACCGGCGCCAAGGTCAACGGCAAGCTGGTGCAACTGCGTCGGGAGCTCCGCAACGGCGACATTGTCGAGATCGTCACCAACGCCGAGGCCAGCCCAAGCCGCGACTGGCTCAAGATCGTCACGACCACGCGGGCGCGCAACCGGGTTCGCAATTTCCTCAATCGACAGGAGCGAGAGCGCAGCGTCGACCTCGGCCGCAAGATGTGCGAGAAGGAGTTCCGCAAGTACGGGCTGCGGCTCAAGACGGTGATGGCCGATGGGACCATGGAGCGCGTCGCCGGTCAGCTCGGACTCGCCGGCGCCGAAGATCTGCTGGTGGCGGTGAGCTTCGGAAAGGTGGGTACCCGGCCGCTGGTCGAGCGTATCCTGCCGGCCGAAGATGTCGAGAAGCGGCGCCCAGAGAACCGTTCTCGCTTGCGCCGGATCGTCGATCGGGCGATGGGCTGGAACGCCGACGGCGCCATCTCGGTTCGCGGCATCGACGATGTGCTGGTCTACCGCGCGCGCTGCTGTGGGCCGGTCCCCGGCGAGCCGATCATCGGCTACGTCACCCGGGGTAAGGGGGTCTCCATCCACGCGACCAACTGCGGCAACATCGCCCGTATGTTGCAGGAGGAAGACCGACGTATCGAGGTGTACTGGAAGGGCGACAGCGAGCTGTTGCAGCCGGTGCGGCTGCACGTCGAGGTGGACGATAGGCCTGGAATGCTGGCGGCCATCACCTCCAAGATCGCCGAGGAGGGGAGCAACATCGGCCATATCGAGTCGAAGCGCTCCGAGCCCTACCGCATGCGGATCGACCTGGTCGTCGACGTGGTCGATCGCACCCACCTGCGACGCATCTTCAGCGCACTCAACTCCATCGAGGGCGTCCGCGGCACCCGACGCGGGCGCGCCCCATAGGAGGCCGTGGTGAAAGTATGATGGGTCTGGTTACGCCGCCAAGGGCGCAGATGCAAGGCGGTGCGATTCACCACGGCCTCATAGCGGGCCGTGGGCAACCAGACCCATCAGAGTTACGCGGCCCGCTGGAACCCCGGAGAAAGCCCTTGTCACATCACGAGACGATTCACACCCCGCACGCCCCGGCCGCCCTGGGGCCCTACTCCCAGGCGGTCGCCCTCGACGTGGGCAATCGTAAGCTTCTGTTTCTCGCCGGGCAGATCCCGCTGGACCCGGAGACCGGGGAGCTGGTGACCGGTCCCATCGCGGAGCAGGTCGAGCGTGTGATGTCCAACCTCCAGGCGGTGCTGCAGGCCTCCGGCAGCGAGTTGTCGCGCGTCGTGAAGACGACGATCTTCCTCGCTGACATGGCCGACTTCGCGGCGGTCAACGAGGTCTACGGGCGCTACTTCTCCGAGGCGCCGCCGGCGCGCTCGACGGTCCAGGCGGCATGCCTGCCGAAGAACTGCCGCGTCGAGATCGAGGCGATCGCCTACGCCTAGGAGGCCGTGGTGAAAGTGTGATGGGTCTGGTTACGCCGCCAAGGGCGCAGATGCGAGGCGGTGCGACGTCGGCGATGTTTGGGCATCGTCAAGGAGCGCCAACGCCGCAGATGCGCCCTTGGCGGCGTAACCCTCTGGGCAAGTAGGGGTTACGGGCGATGGCCGTGTCGCACCTCCTCAACGATGTTGTCGCATCGCCTCGTCGGTGCTCCTTGCCCTCGCCCGTAAGACCTACTTGCCAGACCCACCACACTTTCACCGCGGTCTCCTCTAGGGCTGCCACCGACGGGCGCGTGTCCGGAAACCGCGGAGCCATGACCGTCCCTGATGGTAGGGCGCGTCCGGACCCGAGCGGGTCCGCGTCACGTTGTGTTCGGTTGTGCTTCTCTGTGCGCATCAGCGCAAAACCCTCCGGTGACGCTTGACTTTGCCTGGTGTGCACCAGTACAAAGGGGATGGGCGAAAAGCGAGCCGGGTCCGTTTCGGGGTGGGGTGGAGATGTTCCTAACCCGGGCCCGCCAGATCGTGGGACTCGATATAGGGTCTCGTACGGTCAAGATGGTCGCGCTGCGGCCGTCCAAGGGTGATCTTCCTTTCGAGCTCGCGCACTTCGGGCTGGCCGAGCTGCCCGAGGCCGTCATCAACGAAGGCTCTATCGTCGAGCCCGAGTCGGTGACGCGGACCGTCTCCGAGCTCATGACGCAGCACAAGGTGCGCTCGCGCTTCGTCGCCGCATCGGTCTCCGGAAGCGCCGTCATCGTGCGCCGCGTGACTTTGGATCGGATGTCCGCGGACAAGCTGCGCCAGGCGTTGCCGTACGACGCCGAGGAGTACATCCCGTTCGACATCGATGAGGTCGACCTCGACTTCGCGATCCTCGACGAGGACGAGACCGGCGACAGCATGGACGTGGTCCTGGTGTGCGCCAAGCGCGAGCGGATCGACGAGCAGGTCCAGGTCATCGAGGACGCGAAGAAGACGACGACAATCATGGACATCGACCTGTTCGCGATCCAGAACGCGTTCGAGTTCAGCTATCCCGAGCGCCAATTCGAGGACGTGGCGATCCTCAACCTGGGCGCCTCGGTGATCAATCTGGCCGTCCTGGAGGGCGGCCGGCCGGCGTTCTGGCGTGACATCGCGATCGGCGTCGATCAGTACACCCAGGCGCTGGAGCGGCAGTTCAAGCTCGATCCGTTCGATGCGGAGGAGGTGCTCCGTCGCTTGAGTCGCGAAAGCGCACTCGGGCAGTCCGATTCCGGCCGTGGCCTGGCGGACTGGAGCGCCGCGGACGAGGAGGGCGCCGGCCTGCAGGACGCCGCATCGGACCCGCGTGTGCTGGAGCTCGTCTCCCAAGTCTCCGAGCGCATCATCACCGAGATCCGCAAGACCTTCGACTTCTACCAGTCGCAGGCGATGCGCGAGCACTTCGACTCCGTCTTCCTGGCCGGCGGCGGTGCCCACATCACCGATCTGGCCAAGCGGTTGGAGGAGCGGCTAGGGTGGCCGGTCGAGAAGTTCGATCCCATGCGGCGGGTATCGATCCCGGAGGATGGATTTGACCCCGAATACGTCTGGGAGCACGGACCGCAATCGACAGTGGCGATGGGGCTGGCGCTGCGCGGCGTAGTGGATTGAGGCGACCATGATCCAGATCAACCTACTTGGGCGCGAGGCTGAGCAGCAGAGCAAGGGGCTCCGCGCCCTCAGGCTGCCCGAGATCCCGAGTCACGCCACCCAGTACGGGATCGCCGCGATGTTCGTCGTCGTGCTGGGCACGGTGGGAATGACCTGGTGGTGGCAGTCGGGTCGGGGAACGCTGCTGCGGGTCGAGTTGGCCGGCATGCAGGCTGAGCGTGCCAGGCTGCAGGAAGTCGCCGATGAGGTCCAGTCGCTGCGCGACCGGACCGACTTGTTGCGCCAGAAGCTCGGCGTCATCGTGCAGCTGAAGGCAAACCAAACCGGTCCTGTCATGCTGCTCGATCAGATCAGCCGGCTCTTGACCGACGGTCTGTGGCTGACGCACGTGGAGCTCGAAGCGCGCGACGTGACCATCCGCGGTGAGGCTCTCTCGGACGTGTCGGTCTCCGACTTCGTGCAGAACCTCGAGGAGTCCAGCTACTTCGACGACGTCTTTCTGCGGACGCTCGGCGATTCCGGCGAGGCTCTCCGATTCGAAGTCGGTCTGCGCTTCGAACCCCTCGGCGAGCTCGCCGCCGGCGCCGTGGCCCAGTTGCAACCAGAGGAGGCACGCTGATGGCCCGCTCGCTCAGTGACCTGCCCCCAAAGCAGCAGTGGATCGTGGCGTCGCTGCTCAGCGTCGCGGTAGTGGTGATCTACCTCGTTCAGTTCTATCGTCCCAGCACTGCCGAGTTTCGCCGCATGGAGCGGGAGATCAGCGACCTGCGTGCCGAGGTGCGGGAGGTGCAGGTAGTGGCGAGCGATCTTCCCGGCCTGGCCGCCGACCTGGACGCTTTGCAGCAGCAGCTCTCGGTCATGGCCCATATCCTGCCGGCCGACTACGAGACCGCGGAGCTGCTGCGTGGTGTCGGTACGCTGGCCGCTCAGTCGAACCTGAGCATCCGAGATCTCGAGTTCAAGAGCCCGGTCCCGTATGACTTCTACGCTGAGTCTCCGATCGAGCTCGAGCTTACCGGGAGCTACCACGACCTGGGCCCTTCTTCGATCGGGTGAGCAAGTTCGCTCGCATCATCAACGTCAAGGAGGTCGCCATCGAGGCCTCCGACGATGCCGGCGATGAGACGGTGACCGCGACGATCACGGCAGTCACCTTCTTCTTCCTCGAGTCCGAAGTGCCTACGACCCAAGGGCAAGACTACGGGGAGCTACTGCGCCAATGAGGGAACCGCTACTGCGCACACTGCTGGGACCGGGAGCGGTGGTCTGGCTGATCGTGGCTGCCGCGGTCGCCACGGCACAGGAGTCTCCGGCTAATCGGGGCGGGGCACAGGAGACGGCCGTGGAGGGCAGCGCGCAGGAGGCCGACCCGGAAGCCGCCGAGTCCGAGGCACCCTTCATCGGCGAGCTCCCGGAGCTCTCGGAGGATCTGAGCACCGAGCAGATGGAGGCGCTGCGCCTCGTCGGCGAGATCCTGCGGGAGCAGCAGTTGCTCCTGAGCAGTGAGAACTTCGTTTACCAATCGGGTGGGCGCCGCGATCCGTTTCGTAGCCTACTGCTGAGCATCCGGCAGCGCGAGCTGAGCGCGCCGATCAGCCGGCCTGCCGGGCTGCCGGGGTTCCTCATCAACGAGCTGACGATAAAGGCTGTCGCCCAGTACCAGGGTCGTTGGCACGCGATGATCATCGGGCTCGACCGGCGCACCTATTTCGCCGAGGTCGGGAGCGAGCTGTACGACGGCCGGGTCGTCGAGATCAACACGAGCGAGGTCGTGTTCGAGCAAGAGGTCGAGGACATGTTGGGCGCGCGTAGCACCCGCAAGGTTATCAAGAGGCTCCGCGGGGACAGGGGGTAGGTGGGCATGGGGTACGAGGACGACCGGCAGCGCGAGCTGCGGATGCCTGGAGCTCTTCGCCGCATCGCTGCCGCGGTGTGCCTCGCAGTCACTGTTCCGGCGAGCGTGTCGGCGTTTTCAACGCACCAGGAACCGCAGGGCTCGGAGCAGGAGCGTATTCCCGCCGGCCAGGTGCCTACCGAGGCCGGCGTGTTGACCGACGATCTGGCCGACGGGTTCCCGTTGAGCATCGACTTCGTCGATACCGACATCCGCGATGTGGCCCGTTTCTTCTCGAGCTTGACCGGGCTCGACGTGGTTCTAGATCCCGAGATCACCGGCCCGGCGAACGTCAGTTTTGGCGACGTGCCCTGGGACGTGGCGCTGTCGGCGATCCTCCGATCCCACCAGCTCGGCTACCAGGTGGATCGCAATATCGTGCGCGTCTCGACGCTCACGCGCATGGCGACCGAGGCCACGAACCAGGCGCTTCTGCAACAGCAACAGGAGTTGGCCTCGCCCCTCGAGACCGCGGTGATCGGCCTGTCCTACGCCGAGGCCGACGCGCTGCGCCTGATCGTCTCCGCACAGCTGTCGGCGCGCGGCGAAGTCATAGTAGACAGCCGCACCAACTCGATGGTCGTCAAGGACACGCCGGAGAATCTTGCCGCCGTCAGCGAGCTGGTTGCCGGTCTCGACGTGGCCGCCCCGCAGGTACTGATCGAGGCCCGCATCGTCGAGACAACCAAGGAGTTCAGCCGCGAGCTGGGAATCCAGTGGGGCTTTACGTCGGTAGCTGACGCCCAGCACGGCAACAGCACAGGCCTGGTGTTCCCGAGTGACTTCACGGTCACCGGCAACAACACCACCGGCGCCAACCAGGCCGCCTCCACCGGGATCGGCGGGGTGCCGTTCGCTGTCAGCCTGCCGGCACAGGCCGCGACCTCCGGCCTGGCGCTGACCATGGGGAATATCCTCGACACCTTCCGCCTCGACGTGGCGCTCTCGGCCATGGAGGAGGAGGGTCGGGGCAAGATCATCTCCTCGCCCAAGGTCACGGCCCAGGACAATATCCGTGCCTCGATCGAGAGCGGCCGCAGGATCCCGGTCCAAACGCTGGTCGAGAACACCGCGTCGATCACCTTCATCAATGCCAACCTGCAACTCGAGGTGACCCCGCAGATCACCGCCGAGGGCACGGTCATGCTCGACATCATAGTCGACAAGAGCGAGCCCGATTTTGGTAACCAGGTCAACGGCATTCCGACCATCTTCACGCGCCGGGCCCAGACCAAGCTGTTGGTGCGCGATGGCGGCACGACCGTGATCGGCGGGATCTTCCAGATGACGACGACGAGCTCCGAGCAGCGGGTCCCGTTCTTCCATCGCATCCCGCTGATCGGCGGCCTGTTCAAGAGTACGAAGTCGCAGCAGGAGAACAACGAGCTGCTGATCTTCTTGACCCCGAGGATCCTGGAGTGATGGCCATGAAACGACGATCACACGATCGGTCCGCCTTGCGCCTGTGCACCATGCCTTCCGCCGCGCTGATTGTCGCCGTCGCGCTTGCGCCAGCGTGCAGTGCGCCCGGTGATATCGACAACACGTCGGCGCTCGTCGTTCTGATCGCCGGCAACCTCTCTGAGGTAAACACTCCCTTCGGCGACGTGCTGACGAGCGGCGGCACGATCCCCGACGACTCGGTAACTGTCCGCTTCACGGCGCGCCTGAAGCAGAGCACCGACAACACCGCGCCGTCGCTGCAGGAGGTCATCGTCGAGCGCTACGAGGTGACGTTCGCGCGTACCGACGGGGGCACGGCGGTTCCGGCCGGCTTCCAGCGCGCCATGAACGCCAAGGTACGGCTCACGCCCCACAACGCGGCGAATGAGTTGTTCACGGACGTGACGGTTTCGGTGATGCCGTCGACGGGGAAGGCGCAGCCGCCCATCTCGCATCTGATCTCGCCCGGCTTCGAGCCGGACACGGGCTTCATCAACATCCAGTGCACCGCCACCATGCGGTTCTTCGGCCGCACGGTCGCGGGCGAGGAGGTCTCGGCGACGGCCAGCGTTGGCATCAACTTCGCCAACTTCGGCGACAGCAACAGCTGAGGGCGACGATGCGTAGGCTCTGCGAACGCCAGTCGACGATGCGCTGCGGGATCCTGGCCGGCGCCCTCGCGCTGACACTCGCGATAGCCGCTTGCGATGCCGGGAGCCCGTCGTCTCCGAACTCGCCCACCCAGCTCACGGGCCAGAACCCGAACGAGACCGCCTCCTTCAGCGGCACGATCAGCATCATCGGTACCAGCACTGTTGCCGCCGACGGCCAAACCGACGCCATCGTAACCGCCGTGGCGCGGGATCTCCAGGGCAATCCCGTCACCAACGGCACGCCGTTCAGCTTCAGCACGAGCCTCGGGACGGTGCGCGCTGCAGGGACCAGTAGCAGCGGGGCAACCGGCGCGGTCCAGCTCGTCTCCTTCGGCGGCGAGGCTACGGTTGCCGTGCAAAGTGAGTTTGCCGGCGACGCCACCGTGGTGGTGTGGATCGCCGATGTCAGCGCCAACACGAGCGTGCGCTTCCTGGCAACCCCGGCGCTAGAGACCATCTCCCTCGCACTGCTCAATGGCTCCAGCGCAGTCCAAACGCTCGATTCGACAGCCCCGGCCGATATCCCGATCCGCGCGACGGTCACCGACGAGACGGGAGTGGGGCTCCCGAGCCGGACGGTGCGCTTCGAGATCGTCAAGGATACGACCGCACGCATGGCGCGCGGCACGGCCAACCTGCTCGGCTCCAAGAAGACCGAGACCAACTCGGCGGGCGAGGCACACAACGTGCTCTCGGTGCGAGGGACTGGCAGCGTCGTGCTCGAGGCGGAGCTGCTCCAAGGCAACACCGTAGTCGGAACCTCGAACCAGGTGGTGGCCAACATCACGACGCGGGGCAGCCAGGTCGTGATTGCGCTCGCGTTTGACACCGGCGGCATCGCGCAGGATGTGACGATCGCCGGAACGACCCTGGGCATGATCGCCGAGGTGACCGACAAGCAGACCGGTGAGGAGCTGGGTGGCCGCCGCGTGCGCTTCGAGATCGTCGAGGACACGGCGGCGACCGACCCCGCCGAGCTGACCACCAACGGCAGCATCTTCACCAATGGTGCCGGCGAGGCCGTCAACGGACTGACGCTCAATGAGCTCGGCTCGCGGGTCGCCGTTGTCGCCGAGGTTCTCGATGCCAGCGGGGCGGTTGAGGCGATCTCCAACCAGATCATTGCCTCGTCGGTGGCGCTCGACGTGGTCATCAGCCTGACCTTCGACACGCTGACCACCTTCGAGAGCGACACATCGCCCGTGAACCTCGGCCTGCTTGCGGCGATCCTCGACCGTGGCAACGGCGTGAACTTGGCGAACGAGCGGGTGCAATTCCTGATTGTCGCGGACACCGCAACGACGACTGTGGCCGCCCTAGGAAACACGTTGGTATCGTTCACGGACTCCAATGGCGAGGCCACGAACTCGATCACTGCCACCGAATCGAGCACTCGGGTGACGATCGTCGCCGAGTGGCTCGATGCAGCCGGCAATGTCCTGCAACGATCTAACCAGGTGGTACTCGCAGTCGAGTGAGCCAGCTTCAGGCGCGGCGACAACGGCTCCGCGAACGGCTGGGCGAGGAGGGTTTGACGGCCTTCCTCGCGACCGGTCACCACGACGTTCGCTACCTGAGCGGCTTCACGGGCTCGAACGGCTGGTTGCTGCTGCTGAGTGCCGAGGCGGTCCTCCTCACCGACCCCCGCTATGCCGTCCAGGCGCGGGCCGAAGCGACGGGGTGCCGCATCGTGGCGGCGGCCGGGAGCTTGGTTGCGGCGACAGGCAACGAGCTGGGCGGCCGCACGGAGCAGATTGCACTCGATCCCCTGGCGCTGAGTCACGCGGCGGCGCTCGAGGTGATGGGCGACGTACCCGGCGACTGGCACCTGCAGCGGGGACTGGTCGCCGCGGGGCGATTGGTCAAGGACGACGGCGAAGTGGCGCAAATCCGGGAGGCACTCGCGATCGCCGAGGCGGCTCTGGGCGAGGCCGTAGCACGGTTGTGCGCCGGCACCTCCGAAGTTGAGTTGGCGGCCGAGCTCGAGTACGCCTGTCGCCGGCGGGGCGCCGAGCGTATGGCATTCGACACCATCGTTGCCGCCGGGCCACGGAGCGCCGTCCCGCACGCTCGCCCGAGCCGCAACACGATCGTAGAGGGGGACATCGTCGTGGTCGACATGGGATGCGTGGCCGGAGGCTACTGCAGTGACATCACGCGCTGCGTGGTCATGGGCCCGTCGATGCGGCCACGATGGCAGAAGATTCACCGTGCGGTCGACGAGGCGGCGGCGGTGGCGACCGGCCTCATCGAGCCGGGGATGGATGCACGAGCTATCGACGCGACGGCGCGGGAGGTTCTCGCGGAGCACGGGCTCGCCGACTACTTCGTGCACGGGCTGGGACACGGGGTCGGCCTCGAGGTACACGAGGGGCCGCGCCTGTCGAGCCAGAGCGCCGCCGTGTTGGAGGCCGGCATGGTGGTGACCGTCGAACCGGGTGTCTACATCGCGGGCGAGGGTGGAATCCGTCTGGAGGACCTCGTGCTGGTCACAGACACCGGACACGAGCGGCTCAATCGGCTGCCGCGCACGCCCGTGTACGGGGGCCAGCTAGCTGAGTGAACCTCCGAAACGTCGGTGGTATTGTGTGCCTCTGACCCCGGAGGACTCCCTTGGATAGCAAGCAAATCCGCGAGCTCATCGACCTGATGATCGAGAAGGACGTCGCCGAGCTCGAGCTCGGGCAGCACGGTGTCAGCGTGCGGATTCGGCGGCCGGAGCCGGTCGTGCACGCGGCGCCGATGATCCACGCCGCGGCGCTTCCTGCGACCGCGCTGCCGGTGGCTGTCGAAGCGGGCGTGCCCGCCCCGGCGCATGCTGGTTCGCACCTGGTGCGGTCGCCGATGGTCGGCACGTTCTATAGCTCTCCGGAGCCTGGCGCGGACCTCTTCGTCGAGGTGGGGGATCGAGTCGAGGAGGGGCAGACGCTGTGCATCATCGAAGCGATGAAGCTCATGAACGAGATCACCGCCGATGTCGCAGGTGAGTTGGTAGCGGTTCTGGCCGAGAATGCCCAGCCGGTCGAGTACGGACAGGAGCTGTTCGCCATCCGCGCGGACTGACGCGGATGCCGATCCTGAGCCGCGGCGGAGACCATCCTCGATGATCGATTCGGTTCTGGTTGCCAACCGAGGCGAGATCGCCTTGCGCGTCATCTGGGCCTGTCGTGATCTCGGCATTCGCCCGGTGGCGGTCTATTCGGAGGCGGACCGGGACTCGCTGCATGTCAAGTTCGCCGACGAAGACATGTGCATCGGGCCGGGACCGGCATCCGAGTCCTATCTGAATCTGTCCTCAGTGATCGCAGCGGCGGAGGCGCTGAACGTCGACGCCATTCATCCGGGGTACGGCTTCCTTTCGGAGAACGCTCACTTCGCCGAGGTCTGCCAGACCGTCGGGCTGACCTTCATCGGCCCCGACCCGGAGCATATCCGCCGTATGGGCGACAAGGCGGAGGCCAAGCGCTTGATGCTCGAGGCTGGGCTGCCGCTGCTTCCCGGCAGCGACGGTCCGGTCGGAAGCGAGGGGGAGGCCGCGAGGATCGCCGGCGAGATTGGCTATCCGGTGTTGCTCAAGGCAGCTGCAGGTGGCGGAGGGCGGGGGATGCGTGTCGTTCTGCGGCGCGAGGAGGTGGCCAAGGCCTACCAGACCGCCTCACGGGAGGCGGCGTCGGCCTTCGGCAACGGCGAGCTGTATCTCGAGAAGTTCCTGGCGCGGCCGCGCCACATCGAAGTGCAGCTGCTAGGCGACAAGCACGGCAACCTGATTCATCTCGGTGAGCGCGAGTGCAGCGTCCAGCGGAAGTACCAGAAGCTCGTCGAAGAGACCCCGACGCTGGGCTTGTCGGCCGAGCAACGTGAGCGGATCTGGGCCGACGCCGTCAGGGGCGCCAGCGCTATCGGCTACCACTCCGCCGGAACCATGGAGTTCCTGCTCGACGGTAGCGGCAATCACTACTTCATGGAGATGAACACCCGCATTCAGGTCGAGCACCCGATTACCGAGCAGGTCACCCTGGTGGATCTGGTGGTGGAGCAGATCCGCATCGCGGCCGGTGAGCCGCTGACCCACTCGCAGGAGGACATCGACTTCCGCGGCCACAGCATCGAGTGCCGCATCAACGCGGAAGACCCCGAAACCCTGACGCCGAGCCCTGGGCAGATCACGGCCTTCAACATACCCAAGGGTCCTGGAGTCCGCGTCGACACGGCCGCCCACGAGGCCTACTTCGTGTCGCCCTATTACGATTCGATGATCGCCAAGATCATCGTTCACGGGCGCAACCGTACCGAGGCGCTGGCCAGAATGCGCCGCTGCCTCGACCTGATGGTAGTCGAGGGTATCAAGACCAACATCCCCCTACTGCGACGGGTGCTCGATCACCCTGGGTTCGTTGCGGGTGACTACGACACGCATCTGGTAGAGGAGCTACGGGGAGCCGTGAGTCGCTAGCCGAGCGAATGTTTGACTCGCGGAGCGCCGGCCGCATAGAGTCGGCGGCCATGGGCAAGACCGAACTGTTCACCTCGAGGTGGGGCCTTCTGCTCGCCGCCATCGGCATGGCGGTCGGGACGGGCAATATTTGGCGCTTTCCACGCATCGCCGCACAGAACGGCGGTGGGGCGTTCCTGATCCCGTGGCTGGTCTTCCTGGTGCTCTGGTCGATCCCACTGCTGATGGTCGAGACGGCCATGGGTCGGCACGCCCGCAAGGGAACCGTCGGGGCCTTCGGCACGCTGATGGGACGCCAGTTCTGCTGGCTGGGCGCCTTCGTCGGCTTCGTCGCGATGGCCATCACGTTCTACTACTCGGTGGTGGCCGGCTGGTGCTTCAAGTACCTGTGGGGAACCCTCAACGGCGAGCTCCTGGAGCAGGGGGGGCACGGCTACTGGGACTCGTTCCAGGCGACCGGTTGGGAACCGATCCTGTTCCACGCCATCGCCATGGGGGTCGCCGGTGCCATCGTTTACCGCGGTGTCGTGGGCGGCATCGAGCGAGCCAGCAAGGTGATGATCCCGCTACTATTCGTTCTGCTGCTGGCAGGGGGACTCCGCGCCGTGACGCTGCCGGGGGCAGTGGAAGGGCTGAACTACCTGTTCAACCCGGATTTCGGCGACCTGCTGGACTACCGCATCTGGCTCGAGGGGCTGACGCAGTCGGCGTGGTCGACCGGTGCCGGCTGGGGCCTTCTGCTCACCTACGCCATCTACACGCGCAGTCGTGGCGACATCGTCATGAACTCGATGACGATCGGCTTCGGCAACAACGCCGCGTCGCTGCTGGCCGGCATCATGGTGATCTGCTCGGTCTTCGCGCTGGTCCCGGGCGACCCGGTTACGGGTGCCAACCCACGGGCCGAGGAGATCCTGGCAACCGGCGGACCCGGGAACACGGCCCTGAGCTTCTACTGGGTTCCTGGGCTGTTCGCGCAGATGCCGCTCGGCCGGATCTCGCTGGTCCTCTTCTTCGTGGCGCTGGTCGTGGCGGCGATCTCGTCGCTCATCGCGCAGGTGGAGCTGGGGACCCGGATCTTCATGGATGCCGGGCTCGAACGTCATCGAGCGCTGTTGTTTGTCGCCGGGGGCTCGTTCCTGCTTGGCGTTCCCTCCGCACTGAGCCTCGGCTTTTTCGCCAATCAGGACAGCGTATGGGGCGTCGGGCTGATGATCTCCGGGCTTCTCTTCGCCCTGGCCGTGCAGCGTTTCGGAGTTCGACGCTTCCGCGAGGAGCTCATCGAGCCGGCCGACAACGACCTGCCGGTGGGGCGTTGGTTCGACGTTCTGATCAAGTACGTGATTCCCATCGAGGTGGTCGTCATGCTGACCTGGTGGCTGTACCAGGCGGCGATCAGCGAGCGTGCCTGGTGGGATCCGTTCGCTGTCTTCAGCCTCGGCACCTGCCTGTTCCAGTGGGGCGTGGCGCTGGTGCTATTCAAGCTTCTCAACAAGCCGTTGGCCGACCGGACCCTCGGGGTCGAGACCGCCTGACGGGAGCGTCATGGAACCTGGGACCATAGTGATGATGGTGCTGGTCCTCGGCATCGTGTGGGGTGGCTTCGGCGTGCTGTTGTGGCTGTCGATGCGCGCCGATCAGGCCAAGCGGGAACGCAACTGATCCTGAGTGCCAATGACCGAGCCAGCAGGGCGCGAAATCTGGGGGTCGCGCCTCGGATTCCTGATGGCGGCGGTCGGGCTCGGTAACATCTGGCGCTTCACCTACATCATGGGCGAGAACGGCGGCGCCGCGTTCATTTTCGTCTACCTGGCGTGCATCGCCGCCATCGGCGCGCCCGTTTTCTTGGCCGAGCTGTGTATCGGCCGTTCCAGTCGCCGCAATCCGGTCGGTGCGTTCCGCAGGCTGGGTGGACGCCCGGACTGGGTGGCGGTCGGGGTCATGGGTGTGGGCGCCGGCTTCCTGGTTCTGTCGTTCTACAGCGTGGTTGCCGGGTGGGTCGTCTACTACATCTTCGCTAGCCTGACGGGGACCGTGGGCGGGCTTGTCGGACCGGACGCGGCGGCCGCTTTGTTCGCCGGCCTGACCGGGAGCCCGGCCTGGTCGATCGGGCTGCACGCCGTCTTCATGCTGATGACCACGCTGGTCGTCGCCGGCGGCGTGCGGGGTGGCCTGGAGCGCACTGGCAAGCTGCTCATGCCGTTGCTTCTGATCATTCTGGCGATCCTCATCGTCAGGGGCTTGACCCTGCCGGGATCGGGGGGAGGGGTGTCGTTCCTGGTATCGCAGCAGTGGGGAGCCCTGAGCCCGAGGGCGCTGCTGACCGCGATGGGCCACGCGTTCTTCACGCTGTCGGTCGGCATGGGGGCGATGATCACCTACGGCTCCTATCTGCCGGACCAGACCGACATGCCTCGTGCGACCGGACAAGTGGCGGCGCTGGACACGGTGATCGCCATCGCCGCCGGGTTCGCGATCTTCCCGGCCCTGTTTGCCTTCTCGATGGAGCCGGGACAGGGGCCGGGCTTGATATTCGTTACGCTCCCGGCGGTTTTCGCCTCGATGACGGCCGGCGGCTTCTTCGCCTTCCTCTTCTTCGTGCTGGTTCTGCTGGCAGCCATTACCTCGAGCATCTCGATGCTCGAGGTGGTGACCGCCTACGTGGTGGACGAGCACGGGTGGAGCCGCCGGCGGGCGGCAAGCTGGATCGGTGGCACCATCTTCCTGGCTGGAGTACCCGCCGCACTGGCCAGCGGGCCGCTAGCGGGTTGGAGCTTATCGTCGTTGTGGCTGGGCCATGCCGGTGTCTCGGGCATCGCCATTCTCGACATGAACTGGTTCGACCTCGTCGCACATGTCGTGTCCGACTACATGCTCCCCGTAGGAGGCCTCTGCATGGCGGTCTTTGTGGGCTGGTGGTGGCGTCTCGACGAGGTGCTGGCATCGGTGAGGCTCGGAAGCCGCGGTTTTCGCGCCCTGGGGCTTTGGCTGGCGATGCTACGCTGGGTCGTGCCGGTCGTCGTCGCCGAGGTCCTGCTGCTCGGGATTCTCGCGGAGTTCGACCCGGTGCAGTTCCCACGGTCGGCAGCCCTCACCGCGGGCCTACAGCCCTGGCTCGTGGCCCTGGTCGCGATCATCGGATTGGCTGCGCTGGTGGCGGGAGCGCGACCCGCCCCACGCGGCGGGTCGGGAGCGACCGATGGAGCGTAGCGTTCGGCCGTTGCGGCGTCCGCAGGTCCGACTAGAGGTTCCGGGCGACAAGTCGATCGCCCATCGGGCGCTGATGCTGGCGGCGGTTGCCACGGGCGAGAGTCGACTGGAGAACGTCCCAGCGGGACACGACGTGGCATCGACCGCTGACGTGCTGCGTGCCCTTGGCGTCCGTATCGAAATGAGCAAGGGCACGGCGGTAATTGCCGGCGCCGGTCTCGATGGGATGCGGAATCCCTCCACGACCCTGAACTGCGGCAACAGCGGTACCACGATGCGGTTGCTCTGCGGTCTGCTGGCCGGCGCCGGTGTCGAGGCAGTGCTGTCGGGCGATCGCTCGCTCCAGTCTCGTCCGATGAACCGGGTCGCCGAGCCCCTCCGGGCGATGGGCGCGCGTCTGGAGACGGCCGCCGACGGCCGCCCGCCCTTGCGGCTCCGGGGCGGAGAGATACGGGCGGTGACGTATCGCCCCGAGGTCGCCTCGGCGCAGGTCAAATCGTCAATCCTGCTGGCCGGTCTGTACGCCGACGACACCACGCGCGTCGTCGAGGATCTTCCGACGCGCGACCACACCGAGCGTCTGTTGCAGCACCTCGGGGCCACTGTCAGGGTCTCGGGCTCGGGGCCCGTCGAGATCGCGCTCGAGCCACCGGAGGTGCTCCGTCCGCTCATCGGTCGGGTTGCGGGCGACATCTCCTCGGCAGCCTACTGGGTAGGGCTCGGGGCGGCGTTGCCCGGAGCCGAGGTGGTGCTCGAGGACGTGGGCGTCAACCCGACCCGGCGGGCCGTGCTCGATCAACTCGTCGAATGGGGGGCTGAGGTTCGGGTCGAGGCTACCGGCACGGAGCTCGGCGAGACGGTCGGGCGGATCCGTGTTCGCGGCGGGCGCGCGTTGCAAGGCGGGCGCATTGGGCCCGACATGGCATCGAGACTGATCGACGAGCTGCCGCTGCTGGCGGCTCTCGGGCCGCTCACCGTCTCCGGCGTGGAGATTCGCGGCGCCAGCGAGTTGCGCGTGAAGGAGAGCGATCGCATTGCCAGCACCTGCGCCGGGCTCAGGGCGCTGGGCGTCGCCGTCGACGAATTCCCGGATGGCTTGAGCGTTGGTGGCGCCCAGCACCCATGCTCGGGTGTGGTGGATACCGCCGGTGATCATCGGATCGCGCTGGCCTTCGCGGTGCTCGGGGCGGCAGTTGAAGGAGTGACGCTTCGGGGCGCCGAGGCGGCCGCGGTGTCCTATCCGGAGTTCCTCGACGAGCTGGAGCGGCTGCGATGACCGAGGTCACTGGGATGGTCCCGCTCGACGGCATTGGCGGACGCCGGCAGATCCACCTGATCGGCTTCATGGGCAGCGGCAAGAGTACGGTCGGTCGTCTCGTGGCGCGCCGACTCGTTTGGAACTTCCTCGACCTGGATGTACTGATCGAGCGCCACGCCGGGCGTTCGATCGCGGCGATCTTCGCGGCCGACGGTGAGGCCGGGTTCCGCGAGCTGGAATCGTTCGTTCTGCGTCAGGCGGTTCAGAAGCCCCAGGCGGTGGTGGCGCTGGGAGGCGGGACCCCGATCGACCCGGTCAACTGGAGCGTATCCTCGCGCGCCGCGATCACGGTCTGGCTCCGGTGTCCTCTACCGGTAATGCTGGGTCGGGTGGCTGATACCGGCGAACGGCCACTCTGGCTCGAGCGCCAGCAGCTACAGCGCCTGCTGGCTGCGCGCGAGCCGCAGTACGGCCGCTGTGATCACACAGTCGACGCGACGGCCGCGCCAGAGCTGGTCGCCGAGCTCATCGAGACGCTTGTCCGCGTCCCGGCGGACGACTAGTGCTCCAACAAACGTCACCGTACTTGTGTACAGGAGCACTAGTACGCCTTGGCGAACAAGGCGACGTGGAGCGCCTCGCGGCCGCTGTAGAAGCAGCGCCCGTCGGGCTCCTCGTCCATCAACAAGCAGCGGATCGTGGCGGAGGTCTCCTCCTGAATCTTCCCCTCGAGCTCGCCGTCACCGCACCAGTTGACGCGGATGAAGCCTCGCGGTCCCGCCATGATCTCGCGAAACTCGTCGTAGTTGCTGACCGAGCGAGTGTTGTCGCGCATCTGCTCCCGCGCGCTTTCCAGAAGCGCAAGCTGCAGCGTGTCGAGGAGCTCGGCAACCGTCGAGGGCGCGTGGTCGACGGGGACGAACGTCTTTTCGCGCGTGTCACGGCGGACCAAGACAGTCTGCCCCTTGTCGACGTCCCGCGGGCCGATCTCGGCGCGGAGCGGAACGCCACGCAGCTCCCACTCGTTGTATTTCCAGCCCGGCGTGTACTCGTCGCGGTCGTCCAGGTGGACGCGGATACCAGCTGTCGCCAGCAGGTCGCGTAGCTCGCAGGCGGCGGGCAGCACCTTTTCCTCGTATTGCTTGCCGCGGATCGGCACGATGACGACATGGTACGGGGCGACGCGCGGAGGCAGGATGAGCCCGGAGTCATCGCCGTGGGTCATGATCAGCCCGCCGATCGTCCTGGTGGTCATCCCCCAAGAGGTCGTCCAGGCGAACCGCATTTCCTGGTTCTGATCCTCGAAGGAGATGTCGAAGGCCTTGGCGAAGTTCTGACCGAGGTTGTGGGACGTACCTGCCTGCAGGGCTCGGCCGTCGGTCATCAGCGCCTCGACCGTGTAGGTGTGGTCGGCGCCGGCGAACTTCTCACGATCGGTCTTGAGGCCGGGGACCACGGGAACGGCCAGATCCTGCTCCAGGAAGTCTTGGTAGACGCCGAGCATCTGCAGCGTCTCCTCCTGCGCCTCTTCCGCGGTGGCGTGGGCCGTGTGCCCCTCCTGCCAGAGAAACTCGGTGGTCCTGAGGAAGAAACGCGTCACCTTCTCCCAGCGAACCACGTTGCCCCACTGGTTGATCAGGATCGGCAGGTCGCGCCAGGACTGCACCCACTTGGAGTACATGCTGCAGATGATCGCCTCCGAGGTGGGGCGGATGGCGAGGCGTTCCTCGAGCTCGTTCTGTCCCCCGTGGGTGACCCAGGCAACCTCGGGCGCGAATCCCTCGACGTGCTCCGCCTCCTTCTGCAGAAGACTCTCCGGGATGAACAGCGGGAAGTAGGCGTTCTGATGCCCGGTTGCCTTGATCCGCGCATCGAGTCGGTCGCGCGCGTTCTCCCATAGGGCGAAGCCGTAAGGCCGGATCACCATGCAGCCCTTCACCGGCGAATAGTCGGCGAGCTCGGCCCGGCGGACGACATCGATGTACCAGCGCGAGAAGTCCCTGGACTTGGGAGTGATCTCCTTGACGAACCCGTCGTCCTTCGGCGTCTGATCCTTGGCCATGCTGGGTCTGTCTCGGGAGAGGGAGGGGTGGCCTGCTGAAGCGCGGCGGAGCAGGCACGCTAGCACGCACCCCAAAGGCGCGCAACGCACCGCTCGGGCCTCCGAATAGGCTGTTTCCGAGCCCCGAAATTGGCCCGCCGCGGCCGTCCCCTTAGGGGCGAGACGGGGTCCGGTGGGGGCCCTGAGCACAGCACACAGAGGAGACGAGGATGTGGATCTCATTGGCAGCGGTCTTGCTCGGGACGGTGCTTACCGGGGCAGTCGATGTTCCGAGTCCGCTCGTCTGCGGCTCGGGGCGGATGCCCGTGGCGCAGGAGGCCGGGCGCGAGAAGGTGGACGTGAACAAGGCGAGCTTCGAGCAGCTTCAGGAGGTACCCGGCATCGGCTCGGCCACGGCGCAGCGCATCGTCGAGTGGCGTGAGCAGCACGGGCCGTTCGAGACCCTGGACGACCTTCTCAACGTTCGCGGCATCGGGGTCAAGAATCTCGAGAAGCTCCGTCCGTTCCTGACCGTCGGTCAGTAGCTCCGCGCTACGGTTGGCAGCGGCTAGTCTCCTGTATCAGAAATAATTGATATAAGTTATAGTGTGCATATGTTGAACCTGTAGCTGAGCACAGGAGATTGTCGCATGCGCACCGGTCGACCCAAGGCTCCCTTAACGCTGACGCCACAGGAGGAGGCACACCTGAACTCGTTGGCGCATCGATCCCGCACCGCCCCCGCCCCGGCACGCCGCGCGCGCATCGTCCTGGCCTGCGCGCAGGGACACGACAACAAGGCCGTGGCCAAGCGCTTGCAGCTGTCACCGAGCACCGTGGGCAAATGGCGGGCACGCTTCGTGTCGGATCGTCTCGATGGCCTGTACGACGAACCGCGACCCGGAGCGCCGCGCAAGATCACGGACGCCCAGGTCGAACAGGTGATCATCCGCACCTTGGAGAGTACCCCGCGTGGGGCCACCCACTGGTCCACCCGGTCGATGGCCAAGGCGACCGGCTTGAGCCACGCCACAATCAGCCGGATCTGGCGTGCCTTTGGTCTCAAGCCACACCGCACCGAGACGTTCAAGCTCTCGCCCGACCCGTTACTGGTGGACAAGGTGCGCGACGTCGTCGGGTTGTATGTCAACCCGCCCGAGCACGCGGTGGTGCTGTGCGTGGACGAAAAGAGCCAGATCCAGGCACTGGATCGGACACAGCCGTTGCTACCCATGCGGCCCGGCCAGATGGAGCGGCGCACGCATGACTACCAACGCCATGGAACGACATCGTTGTTCGCCGCCTTGGACATCAAGACGGGAACCGTTCTGGCTCAGACTCACCGCCGGCATCGCTCGGTGGAGTTCCGCAAGTTCCTGGACATGATCGATGAGCAGGTGCCTGCCCAACTGCAGGTGCATCTGGAGAGGTGGACCCCATCCTTTGGACAGGTTTGCGTCGCAGCTAAGGTGGAATCCGGGTTCATGATTCAGGCTGCCTTGGGCTTGCGAGACACGGGGCGAAGCCCCGGGCTCCTGTCTTCAGCCCCGTCGTCAATGTACGCCTCCTCGGGCGTCCGGTCCTGGAGCGACGAGTGCGGTCGGCACTCGTTGTAGAAGTCCATCCACCAGCCGATTCCGGCCCGAGCCTCGGAGCCAGTCGCGTACTCTGACAGATAGACCTGCTCGTACTTGAGCGATCGCCACAGTCGCTCGATGAAGACGTTGTCCATCCAGCGGCCCTTGCCGTCCATCGAGATCCGAATGCCGGCCTCCTTGAGCGCGTCGGTGAAGTCGACGCTGGTGAATTGGCTACCCTGATCCGTGTTGAAGATCTCGGGAGGACCGTAGCGCTCGAGCGCCTCTTGCAAGGCCTCGACGCAGAAGCTCGTATCGAGCGTGTTGGACAGACGCCAGGACAGCACCTTGCGGCTCGCCCAGTCCATCACCGCAACCAGGTACAGAAAGCCCCGCTGCAGCGGGATGTAGGTCACATCCGCGCACCAAACGTGGTTGGGTCGCGTGATCTCCAGATCACGCAGCAGGTAGGGGTAGATCCGGTGCTCCGGGTGCGGCTGAGACGTCCTGGGCCGCTGCAAGATCGCCTGCAACCCGAGCAGCCGCATCAGGCGGCGCACCCGCTTGCGAGAGACCGTGTAGCCCTGACGGCGCAGCCATCGTCGCATCTGACGTGAGCCGTAAAACGGCGTCTGAAGAAACTGCTCGTCGATCAGCCGCATCAGGCGCAGGTTCAGCGGACTCTCGCCGTGGCCCTCGTAATAGAACGAAGACCTCGCGATCGACACCAGGCGGCACTGCCGCGTGATGCTCAGGGGGCCGTGCTCCGGATCGACCATCGCCACCCTCCGGCCGTGGCTCAACGACCGAAGGCCTTGGACAAGAAATCCCGCTCGATGACGAGCTCCCCGATCTTCGCCCGCAGCTCCTTGATCTCGGCCTCCCGAGAGACCTCGTTGCGCTCCTGTTTCCCCGAGAAGCCAGCCAGCACCTTCTGCCGAGCCTTCTTCTTCCAGTTGGCGATCAGATTCGGATGCACATCGTAGCGGGCTGCCAGCTCCGCCATCGTCGCTTCCTCGCGAAGCGCCTCCAAAGCGACCTTCGCCTTCAGCTCAGCAGGATAACTCCGTCTCTTCCGTGGCATTCCAGACTCCTTCTTCTTGGTCTGGATCCCACCTTAGCAACCTGTCCGAATTTCGGGGTCCACCTCTATGAGCAGGTGCCTGCCCAACTGCAGGTGCATCTGGTCCTGGACAACTACGGCACCCACAAGAGCCCGATGATCCACACCTGGCTGGCCAAACGGCCACGCTTCCACCTGCACTTCACCCCTACCTATGCCTCGTGGCTCAACCAGGTCGAGCGCTGGTTCGCCGAGCTGACCAACAAGCAGATCCGCCGCGGATCTCATTGCAGTGTCGCAGCGCTGGTGGCAGCTATCTGGGAGTTCATCGATGCGCACAACGAGACCCCCGAGCCGTTCGTGTGGTGCAAGAGTGCCGACGAGATCCTGGCTCCCATCGCCCGGTTCGCACAGCGCACTCTCGACCAACACGCCTCATGACTTATACTGCGAACCACTGTTACAGGAGACTAGCAGGCCGACCTTCGGGTCGGGCGGATATGCCTGCCGATTGCGGTTACGATCCGGGAATGGGATCCGAAGAGGAGGAGCAGCCGGTAGCGGAAGCGGTGGACGGCGCCTCCGAGGACGATCTGGAGCAGGCCGCGGCGCCAGACGATCCTGAGGCGCCCGGGATCGAGGCCTCGATTGCCGACGGCGAGCGGCACCGGCTCGATCCCGCCTCCGTGGCCGTGGCGCGCATGACGGGCCGTATCGTCAGTGCGTCGTTCTTCAGCTCGACCCTTTTCGTGCTCGTGCTGCTCACCTTTCTGGTGCCTCTGAGTGGGGCACTGCCGGTGGTGCTCTTCAGTGTCTGGCTCGTGCTGCTGGCGGCGGGGGTGGCGCTCGTCGAGATCTGGCCCGGAATCCGCTACCGCCACATCTGGTATCGGGTCGACGACAACGGAATGGCGATCTGGCGCGGGGTGGTCTGGCGCCAGGTCACCTCGGTCCCGCGAACCCGCGTGCAGCACATCGACGTGATCCAGGGGCCGCTCCAGCGCGGCTTCGACTTGGCGAGTCTGGTGATGCATACCGCCGGCACGCAGGACGCGTCGGTGTCGCTGAGCGGGCTGTCGCACAGCACGGCACTCCGCATCCGCGACTTCCTGATCGAGGAGCAGGTGCTCGATGGCGGCTGATCCTGGAGAGCGTCGACTGCACGAGCTTTCGTGGCTGTTCGAGATGGCCAAGGCCGCCAAGGGGCTGATACTGCCCTGGATCTTCGTCCTGTTCGCCTCGGGCGGCGCCGGCTACGAGATCTGGGCGACGGTCTTCATCGTCCCGGCAGGGGTCGTGGCGGCCCTCAAGTACTTGGTGTACCGCTACCGGCTGGCGGACGAGGAGCTGATCATCCGCGACGGCTTCCTCACCAAGACCGAGCGCCACATTCCGTACGACCGTATCCAGAATATCGACCTGGTGCGCAACCCGGTGCACCGGGCGCTGAGCGTAGCGCTGGTACGCGTGGAGACGGCCAGTGGCGGCGCGCCCGAGGCGGTGATCCGGGTCCTGTCGCTCGATGCCGTCGAGGAGATGCGTGCGCGGGTGTTCGCCGATCGAGCCGAGTCGCTCGCACCGGTCGCGGCGCGGGCACAAGCCGAGGTTGCCAACGCCGCCGCGACCGAGACCGGTGCGCGACAGACGCTGCTGTATCTCCCCGCCTCGGAGCTTGCCCGGCTCGGCATCGTTTCGAACAAGGGCCTCGTGGTCGTGGGGGCTGCCGTGGGCCTCCTGTGGCAGACCGATTGGTGGGCCCGTAGCTGGCTGGATGAGTGGGAGGCTTACTCCGACACGGCCCGGGAGTGGTTTGCCACCCTGACATCCGGCAGCCCCGTGCTTGCCGGAACGGTGCTGGCGTTGGTGATCTTGCCGGTCGCCTGGCTGCTGCTCCGGGTCATCTCGATCGGCTGGTACTACGTGCAGCTGCGCGACTTCACGCTGTCTCGGGCCGGACTGGACCTGCGTGCCGAGTACGGTCTGTTCAACAAGATCTCGCGCACCGTACCCACCCCGCGTATCCAGGTGCTGACGATCAAGGAGGGGCCACTGCATCGCTGGTTCGGCCGCCAGTCGGTGCAGCTGCAGACCGTCGGCGGAGGCGGCGTCGGGGAGGTGAACGTCGGGGGCTCGGGTGGCAAAGTCGAGAGCCAGTGGCTGGCCCCGATGATCGAGACGGCGCGTGTGCCTGGGTTGCTGCGCGATCTCATCGCCGAGGTCGACCTCGACACAGTGCGGTGGGAGGCGCTGGCGCAGCGTGCCTGGTTGCGCATGCTCAAGCGGTGGTCGTTGGTGGTCATCGCGGCCACATTTCCCTTCGCGGTGCTGCTCGACCCTTGGGCGCTGGCAGTAGGCGCGCCGTTCCTTGCCCTCGGGTACGCCAACGCCCGGCTCTACGTGAAGCACGCGGGCTACGCCCTGACTCCATGGGGCGTGCTATTCAAGAGCGGCTGGTGGAACCGGACCGTGAAGGTCGTGCGCTACAGCAAGATCCAGACGGTGGCACGGCGCGAGTCGCCCTTCGACCGGCGCTACGGAATGGCCTCGGTCGCCGTCGACACGGCGGGGGCCGAGGTGATCACGCACACGATCGAGATTCCCTATCTCGACGCCGCGGTTGCCGATGCCATCAGCGGGCGCCTGCACGCGGAGGCCAGCCGTCGCGCGTTCCGTTGGTAGTTTCCTGGGCGGCTACAATTGCCGGGATCCAGATCCCCAGGCAGTTGCCCGGAGGGCCCATGCGACGCGCCATGCTGATCCTGTTGATGATGACGATTCCCGGTGTCGCGGTCAGCGCGCAGCGGGTAACCGGCTTCCTGAATCGCTCCCTGAGCTACGAGGGTGTCCAGTACCGCTACCAGGTCTACCTGCCCGCTGACTACGGGACCTAAAGCGACTGGCCAGTCATCCTGTTCCTGCACGGGGCAGGGGAGCGCGGCGACGACGGATTGGCGCAGACCGAGGTCGGCCTGGGCAGCGCTATCAGGCGCAGGGCGGACATGTATCCGGCCGTTGTGGTGTTCCCGCAGGCCCCCGCGGAAGGCTGGTGGCCGGGGGATCCCGCCGAGGCCGCCGTAGCAGCGCTCGAGGCTACCCTGAGCGAATTCGCGACCGACCCCGACCGCGTCTACCTGACGGGCCTGTCGATGGGCGGCAACGGCTCATGGTACGTCGCGTACCGTCACGCGGAGAGGTTCGCCGCGGTGGTTCCGATCTGCGGCTGGATTGCTCGCGCCGAGGCGTCGCCAGACTGGATCGAGGCTGCCGACGGCGTCGAGGCAATCGGCAAGCTCGCGGACCGTCTGCGCGACATGCCCATATGGGCGTTCCACGGTGAGGTCGACGGCGTCGTCCCCGTGCAGGGCTCGCGTCTCATCGTGGAGGCGCTGCGCGAACGGGGAAGCGCGGTTCGCTACACGGAGTTGCCGGGCACCGGCCACAACGCCTGGGACTCGGCCTACCGCTCACCCGATCTCGCCTCCTGGTTGCTGGAGCAGCGCCGGCGCTGAGGTCATGCACGAGCGCCGCACCGCTCAAGTCGACGCGGCGCGGCCAGCCATGCAGGCCCGCGCCCATCCATCGCGACAGGGGCTCAGTCTTCGAGCGCCTTGAGGAGATAGCGAGTGGCCCAGCCGGCGAGGATGAAGCCGGCGAGCATGAGCCAGTTCTGGGCATGGCCGTAGGTGGTCGTGGGGAAATGGTTGCTGATCATGATCAGCACGACCGGAATGGCCAAGAAGCCGTTGTGCTTGGAACGCTGCTTGGCGCGGCTGGCCAGCCTGGCGTCGAGCTCGCCGTCGCACTCGATGGCGGCAATCATCTGCCGCTGCGAGGGCAGGATCCGGAACCAGACGTTGGCTGCCATGATGGTGCCGAGCAGGGCACCGACGTGGATGAAGGCAGCTCGGCCGGCCAGGGTCTCCGACAAGACCCAGGTGAATCCGACCAGCAGCAGGAACGACAAGGCGTTGGCGGCGCCCTCCCGTCGGGCGATCGGTGAGAGCCAGAGCCAGTCGTAGGCGAGCCAGCCGAGCACCAGCGAGCCGAGCCCGATCGCCGCCGCCACGGGGAACTGTACGGCCGAGCCGCGGCTCACCAGCAGCCCGCCCATGTAGTAGACGACCAGCAGCAGGAAGAGGCCGCTGAAGAATGTGAGGGCCGACTCCCAGCGAGTCCAGTAGAGGCGTGACGGAAGCGGCTGGGGCCGGATGAGCTTCTCGACCCGGTAGAATCCACCGCTGTGTACCATCCAGACCCCGCCGACCTGAGGCTCGACGTCGCCGTGCTGCACGGTGTCGGCCTGCTGGGCGGCGACCTTCTCGGCGGCGGCGAAGCGGCCGTCGAGCCAGGCGAACAGGTAGGTCTGCCCGACCCAGTAGATGGCGGCCACCACGTGGAGCCAGCGCAGGAGCAGGTTGAGCCACTCATACACTGTCGGATTCAATAGCAGCCCCCAGGGGTTTGTCGGGCTTCCGATTCGCGGCCATCCGCGCCGGGAGCATAACCGGTCCGACGCGTTTTGCGGCGGTGGCCACGGCGGAGGGTCGTGTTGAAGCGTCTCGAGGGCATACCCAAGCTCACGGGTGTAGAGCGCTACGTCGACGATTTGCAGCTCGGGGACCACCTCTGGGGCGCCACGGTGCGCAGCCCGGTCGCGCGCGGGCGCATTGTCGAGATCCGCTTCGACCCGTCGGTCCAGTGGTCGGAGTTCACGATCGTCGATCACACCGACGTACCGGGCGACAACACGGTGTTCCTGATCGAGGACGATCAGCCGTTGCTGGCGGCCGAGCGCACGGCCCACGTGCACGAGCCGGTGCTGCTGCTGGCCCATCCGTCGCGCGACGCGGTGCGGCGCGCCGTGCGGCAGGTCGAGGTGGTTGTGGAGGCCGAGGATCCCTACCTCGACTTCCGCGAGCCACCCCGGCCCGAGCAGATTCAGCGCGGCGAGGACAACGTCCTGAAGCGGCTGGAAATCACCAAGGGCGACGTCGAGGCCGCGCTGGCCGGTGCCGCACACGTGGTCGAGGGGGTCTACGAGACCGGGGCCCAGGAGCACGTCTACCTCGAGACCCAAGGCATGGTGGCGTGGGCCCAGGACGGTGCGGTGACCATCAAGGGCAGCCTGCAGTGCCCCTACTACGTGGTGAAGGCAGCCGAGCGGGCGCTGGCGCTCGATCGTGACCACTTGCGGGTGATCCAGGCGCCGACCGGCGGCGGCTTCGGCGGCAAGGAGGAGTTTCCCTCGGTGCTCGCCATCCACACGGCGCTGCTGGCGATGAAGTCGGGCCGTCCGGTGAAGATGATCTACGAGCGTGCCGAGGACATGGCCGCGACGACCAAGCGCCATCCGTCGCTGGTGCGGCACCGAACCGGTCTCGACGACGACGGTCGGTTGGTGGCCCAGGACATCGAGGTGATTCTCGACGGCGGCGCCTACGTAACCCTGTCGCCGGTAGTGCTGAGCCGCGGCGTCATCCACGCGGGTGGACCCTATGCCTGCGACAACGTGCGCATCGTCGGCAAGGCGATCCTTACCAACGCGGTGCCGTACGGGGCGTTCCGAGGCTTCGGTGCACCCCAGTCGCAGTTCGCCAACGAGCGTCACATGAACGTTGTGGCCGAGCGGCTCGGCCTCTCGCCGGCAGAGCTGCGGCGCCGCAACCTGATTCGCGACGGCGAGTCGACCTCGACCGGGCAGGTGATCGGCGATGGTACCGACCGGCTGGCAATCCTGGATCTGGCGCTGGAGCGGGCCAGTTACGAGGCCAGGCGCGCCGCCCACCGCGAGCTCAACGCCAGCCACCCCTACCTGCGACGCGGCATGGGGCTGGCGACCTTCTATCACGGCGCCGGCTTCACGGGGGCGGGCGAGGTCTACCTCGATTCGCGCGTCGGAGCCGAGGGGCTCACGGATGGCCGGGTCGAGATCCTGGCGGCGAGCACCGAGATGGGACAGGGGGCGCAGACGGTCTTCACGCAAATCGTGGCAGAGCGCCTGGACTACGACCCGGCCGACATCGTGATTGCCGAGCCCGACACGCAGCGCGTCCCGGACAGCGGACCGACGGTCGCGTCGCGTACGACGATGGTGGTGGGTCGAATCGCACAGCGCGCGTGTGATGCCCTGCGCGAGCGGCTCGGCGATGCATCGCTGTGCGGCGACGATCTCAAGGCCGCGATCGTGGCCTGGCACGAGGCCAACCCGGGCGGCTCGCTGCGCGCCGAGGCCAAGTATCAACAGGCACCGGGCGTGGTCTGGGACGAGGAGACCTATCGTGGCGATGCCTACGGCGTCTTCGCCTGGGGGGCCTATGTGGCCGAGGTCGAGATCGACCTGCGTACCTACGGCACCACGGTGGTCGATTTCTTGGCCGTGCAGGAGGTCGGTCGGGTGCTCAACGAGACGTTGGCCCGCGGCCAGATCCAGGGTGGCGTGGTGCAGGGAATCGGCTGGGCGCTGCTCGAGGAGTGCCGCCTGCAGGACGGCGCCATGATCAACAACCAGCTGACCAACTACATCATCCCCACCGCCGCCGACGTACCGCCGATCCGCGTGGTGTTCCTCGAGAACCCGTATCCCCACGGGGCGCTGGGGGCCAAGGGCATCGGCGAGCTGCCGCTCGACGGCCCGGCCCCCGCCGTGATCAACGCCGTTGCCGACGCGCTCGGTGTGCAGCCCTGCGCGATCCCGTTGACACCGGAGCGTCTCATGGGCCTGCTGAGCCCGGAGGTGGTGCGTGTCTGAGTTGCGCGACGCGGCAATCGAGATCGAGTTCCGGCTCAACGGCGCGGAGATCACGGTGTCGGTCGAGCCCAACGAGCGCTTGCTCGACATGCTGCGCTACCGGCTCGATCTCACCGGCAGCAAGGAGGGGTGTGGCGAGGGTGAATGTGGCGCCTGTACGGTGCAGCTGGACGGGGTGCCGGTGATGTCCTGTTTGGTGCCCGCCTGGCAGGTGCGTGGGCGCGATGTAGTGACGATCGAGTCGACCCAACCGGCCGACGTCCAGAGAATGCTGGAGAGCGGCGCCACGCAGTGCGGCGCCTGCACGCCCGGCGTGGTGATCACGGCGCGCTGGATCGAGCGCAACCCCGAGCTGCTCGGTCGCTTTTCCCCTCGCCAGCTCATGGCCGGCAACCTGTGCCGCTGCACCGGCTACGACGGCATCATCGATGGGCTCGAGCTCGGCAGGCGGGAGGATTCTTGATGCAGGTACACCTGGCCGCTAGCTTCGAGGAGGCACTGCGCATCAAGCAGGCGCAGCCCGACGTGGTTCCGATCGCCGGCGGCACCGATCTGCTGGTGCACTGGCCGGCGGCGCACGCCCTGCACGAGCGCAGTTGGCTCGACCTGTCGGCGCTCGAGGAGCTGCGCGCGATTCGCTTCGAAGGCGATACGGTCGAGCTCGGCGCGCTGGTCACCTACTGGGACGTGATCCAGGACGAGCGCTTCACCGCGCTACCGCTGCTGTCGCGGGCCGCGCTCACGGTCGGGGCGGTGCAGATCCAGACGCGCGGTACCTGGGCCGGCAACGTGGCCAACGCCTCGCCGGCGGCCGATGGGGTGCCGGTGCTCATGGCCTACGACGCCGAGGTGGTGCTGGCCTCCGCCAGCGGCCGGCGCACGGTGCTGCTGGCCGACTTTTACCATGGCTACAAGCAGCTCGAGGCGCGGCCGGAAGAGCTGATTGCGGCGCTGCGCATGCCGCTGCGGGCCTACGATTTCGAGGAGTTCATCAAGGTTGGCTCGCGGGCGGCCCAGGCGATCACCAAGGTCGGCGTGGCGATCACCCATTCCGAGGCCGGGTGGCGTGTGGTGGCCAACAGCCTGGCGCCGACGGTATGCCGCTGCGGCACCATCGAGGAGCTGCTCGAGCGGCAGCGGGTGGTCGATTCGGCCGAGGCGCTGCTGCCGGCCATCCGCACCGACGTGAGTCCGATCGACGACATCCGGTCGACCGCGACGTATCGCGAGCACGTCTTCTCTCGCGTGCTCTATCACGCGCTGCGGCCGGTTTGCGACCAGTTCAGCTGATTGCGTGGAGCGACCATGAAGCCGACCTTCGACGACGATCTTCTCGCCGGGCTGGCACACGACGTGGCTGCCATCGGCACCAGGCACCAGCAGGTCTACCCGGGGGAGTCGGCGGACCGGCAGCCCGTGCACACTGTCTACGGGGGCGCGCAGTTGTTCCGCGCCGACACCGCCGCGCGGCTGGGGACGATGGCACGCCGCGCGCTCCAGCTCTACGCGCCCGACGCCGAGGCCTTCGGCGATGCCATCGGACTGGCCGACGATTCGGAGCTTCGGGCGGCGCTGTATGAGCGCGTCAGTGCCAAGCTGCAGCGGCAGCCGGTCGAGGACTTCCGCATCGATTTCGAGGACGGCTACGGCAATCGTCCCGACGCGGAGGAGGATGCCTGCGCCGTGAGTGCCGCCGAGCAGGTGGCGGAGGGCATGGAGTCAGGCGGTCTGCCGCCGTTCATCGGCATCCGCATCAAGCCCCTCAGCGGCGAGCTGCACCGCCGTGCCGTGCGTACGCTCGACCTGTTCACCACGCGGCTTCTGGAGCTCACCGGGGGCACCCTGCCGGGCGGGCACGTGGTTACCCTTCCCAAGGTGACCGCGACCGCCCAGGTCGAGATGCTGGTCGATCTGCTGGCGCGGCTCGAGGATGCCCACGGGATCGAGCCTGGAGCGCTCAAGCTCGAGCTGATGATCGAGACGCCTCAGTCGATCCTCGATGCCGACGGCACCAGCCCCTTGCTGCCCCTGGTGCAGGCGGCCGCGGGGCGCTGCGTTGCGGCCCACTTCGGGGTTTACGACTACACCGCCCAGTGCGGCATCACCGCCCAGTACCAGACGTTGGATCACCCCGTATGCGACTTCGCCCGCCACATGATGCAGGTGGCACTCGGGGGCACCGGTGTGTGGCTGTCCGACGGGGCGACCAACGTGATTCCGGTGACGCGGCATCGTGCCGCCGAGGGAGAGTCGCTGAGCGACGAGCAGCTGGCCGCCAACCGGGAGGCGATCCATGGCCCCTGGCGGCTGCACTACGAGCACGTGTGCCACTCGCTGCGCCACGGCTACTACCAGGGCTGGGACCTGAACCCGGCGCAACTACCGACGCGCTACGCGGCCGTCTACGCCTTTTTCCTGGAGAGCCTGGAGGCGGCCTCGGAGCGATTGCGCAATTTCGTTGCCGTGGCGGCACAGGCCACGCTCGTGGGCGACGTCTTCGACGATGCGGCCACCGGCCAGGGGCTGCTCAACTTCTTCCTGCGCGGCGTCAACTGCGGCGCCATCACCGAGCAGGAGGCGCTGGCCACGGGTCTGACGCTCGAGGAGCTGCGCTGCCGCTCGTTCGCCCAGATCGTCGAGAACCGTCGCTAGCGTAGCGTCGCTCAGCTTCCCCGGTAGGTGGAGTAGCCGTACGGGCTCAGCAGCAGCGGCACGTGGTAGTGCTCGTCGGTTGCCTCGATCCGGAAGGTGATCAGCACCGCGGGGTAGAAGCTCGTACGTCCCTGGTCGGCGAAGTAGTGGCCGGTGGCGAACTCCAGCCGGTACTCACCCGCCCCCAGTTCGTGCTCGTCGGCGAGAAGGTCGCCGACGCGACCGTCCTGGTCGGTGGCTCCCGAGCCGAGCACATCCCAGCCCGAGTCGCCGCGTCGCAGCAGGCGCACCCCGACGCCCGAGGCCGGTCGGCCGAGTGACACGTCGAGGATATGGGTGGTGATAGCGCTCATGGCTCCAGGAGCTTGTCCAAACGGAGGTGTGTGATCAAGCGCTGCTCCTCGGCAGCGATGGCGAGCTCGTCTTCCGGGTCGCTGGCGAGGCGGAATTCGAGAGCTGCGAGCATCTCCTCGGCGCTCTTGCCCGTGGCGCAGATCAGGAAGATGTAGCCGAAGCGCTCGAAGTAGGCGTCGTTGCCGGCCGCCAGCCGATTGCGAATCACCTGGTCGGCGTCGTGCATCCCCGACTGCTCGCCGCTGGCCCAGGCGTGCGTCGCGGCGGTATCGCTGGCTGCTGGGCTCGAATCGCCGATCCGGGGATGAGCCCCGAAGGCCTGCAGCCAGTCCTTTCGTTCGAGTCGGTCGAGCTGCGCGTCGGCCGCCTCGTGCACCTCGGCGATCGACGCGAAGGGACGCCGTGACGCCATGGCCGCCGCCCAGGCACGCGAGCCACAGCAATCGAGGAACCCGATCTCGACCTCGCTCACCGGTTGGGCATTGAGCTCCGCGAGCGTCACCATCAGTCGCTCACGTCACCGAACAAACGCATCCGGGCGATGCCTCCATCGGGGTAGATGTTGAGCCGCGCGTGGGTGGCCGGCGCGGCGCTGGCTGCCACCTCGAACCGGTGCACATGGTCGGCCTCGAGCTTGGTGGGGCCCAGAACCTCAATCCAGTCGACGTCGGCCGGGCCGGCGGTGCTCTGGATCGCGGCGACCTCGAGGCTACAACGATCCGGGTAGTTGCCCTTGAAGTGCGAGGTGTGGACCTCGGCAACGCGAATCGTACCGGGTCGCCCCAGAGCCACGACACACCAGTCGTGCCCCGGGCCCCGTCGCCGGCGGGTCTCCCATCCGTCGTGCATGCCCCGAGAGTCACCCGGCAGCAGCAGGTTCTCGGGAGCGCTGAAGTACCGGTCGCTGCACTCGACCACGGTGCCGCCGTGCAGTACCCGGACGAGATCGACGGCGTCGCCGGCCAGGATCGAGTCCCAGTCGGGCAGTACTTGGCCGTAGGCGCGCAGGCGTGCCACACCGCCGTCAGGGAAGATGTTGAGCCGGATATGCGACAAACGCGCGTCGCTGCGTACGGCAAAGCGGTTGGTGCTTCCACCCTCGAGGGGCGAGCGCGGCAGGATCTCTCGCCAGTCGGCTGCTGGGTCGGGATCGCCGGAGCCTAACCAACCGTCGACCGACGCGGACTCGGGGTGGTTGCCCGTGAAGTGAGCGGTATCGACGATGAGCTCGTCGATGTGGCCGACCGCGCCCAGGCGGATGACGCACCAGTCGTTGCCCGGTACGCGGCGCCGGCGAGACTCCCACCCGTCCATCCACTTGCCCCGATCCGTGTACTTGTCGGGGATGAAGATGGCCGGCTCGGGCTTGATCAGGTTCTCCTTGGGCGCGAAGAAATCGTCGTTGGCCTCGAGCACCGCTGCCCCGAGGCGCGAGGAGGCAAGGTCGACGCGGCCGAAGAGCTGTGCGCGGCCGGAATCGCTCATGTCGCCTTCACCGGGGTTCCCCAGGTTTCGTCGAGAATGCGGGGGCGATCGTATACCAGGTGTCCGCGCACGAAGGTCTCACGAAGGTCTGTCGTACGATGCCGTACAGGCGCTTGCCCTCGTAAGGGGTGACGGGGTGTCGGTGGTAGAGCGTCGCCGCATCGACCGTGAAGCTGCTGTCGGGGTCGAACACCACCAGATCGGCATCCGCCTCGACCTGGATGCGGCCTTTCTTGCCGTCCAGGCCGGCAAGACGCGCCGGCTCGGCCGCCATCCATCGGGCCAATTCGGGCAGGCCGGCACCCCGCGCCCTGGCGCCGGTCCAGCTGGCAGCGAGTGACACCTGCAACGAGGCGATGCCGCCCCAGGCCCGCGTCAGATCGCCCGTGTCGAGGTGCTTGAGCCCGGGCGGACACGGGGAGTGGTCGGAGGTGATCATGTCCAGCGTGCCGGCCTCGAGGGCACGCCACAGGTTCTCCCGGTGCGAGGCGCGCCGAATCGGCGTCGCGCACTTGTACTCGCAGCGGCCAGCGGGGATCTCCTCGGCCGCGAAACTCAGGTAGTGAGGACAGGTCTCGGCGGTCAGAGGCGTGCCGCTGAGGCGGGCGCGCGCCACGGCCTCGGCCGCCTGCGCCGAGGCGACGTGGACGATGTGGACACGGCAGCCGAAGCGCTTCGCCAGCTCGGCCACCGTCTCGATCGCGCGCACCTCGGCGGCTGGCGGGCGCGACGCCAGGAACGCCGAGTAGTCGCCAGCATCCTCGGCGTTCGCAGCCGCATCCAGTATCGCCGGATGATCCTCCGCATGGACCAGCAGGACATGGCCGGCATCGGCAAGAATCGGCATGGCCCGCCGCAGGTCGGACTCCTCGACGTGGGGAAACGCCTCGAGCCCAGAGGGGCAGAGAAAACACTTGAACCCGAGAACGTAAGCATCGATGAGAGCGGATAAATCATCGGAACCCCCAGGGATTACACCGCCCCAGAATCCATAGTCGACGGCACAGCGACCGGCGGCCGCACGTTGTTCGGCCGCCAGTGCCTCCGCATCGGTGGTGACCGGCAGGCCGTTGAGCGGCATGTCGATGAACGTGGTGATGCCGCCGGCAGCAGCAGCTCGCCCGGCGCTGGCGAAGCCCTCCCAGTCGGTGCCGGGGTCGTTGATGTGGACGTGGGTGTCGACAGCGCCCGGCAGGATGGCGAGGTCGCCCACGTCGCAGCGCTGGCGTGCCGGCGGTGCTGCATCGGGTGGCGTGATCGCGGAAATGCGGCCCCCGGCGATGCCCACGGCGGCCGGCCCGAACCGGTCGGCGAGTACGACGCGATTGCTGGTCAGCACGAGGTCGAGGGGCTCCACGCCGGGTTGGCCTCAGGCTCGGCGCGAGTTGTAGATCTCGCCGCCGGAGCTGCCGTACTGCCGCAGGACGGCGGCGGCCTGCTCACGCATCAGCCCGGTGACCACCTCGATGCCACGCTGCTGCAGCGCGTCAACCCAATCCTCGACCAACGGTCCCTCGTCGAAGCCGATGGCGCGTGCCTCCTCGTCGGAGGCTGCACAGATCAGCCGCCGAATGCCGGACCAGGGGATCGCCCCGAAGCACATGGCGCACGGTTGGCAACTGGTCACCAACTCGTGCTCGGGGAGGCCCGGGCCCCCGAGGTCGTAGACGCCCAGGATGGCCTGGCCGCGGGCGATGGCCATCATCTCGGCGTGGGCATGCGAGCAGGTGTTGGGGACGACCGCGTTGACCCCGACGGACACCAGCCGGCCGCTGTCTGACTCGAAGATCGCCGCACCGAATGGCCCGCCGGTCCCTTCGGAAACATTGCGTGCCGACAGCTCGATGGCGAGCGACATGCGCGCTGCTCGCTCGAGCAGCAGCGTCGGCTGCGCTGCCATGAGCTCAGGGGCCCAGGCCGGCAGCTCCCAGGATGAGATCGGCGTTGTCACCACGGCCCGTTAAGCATAGTCCGGGCAGGCTCGTTCGGGATCGCTCGAGCCGCGGCTACATCATCCGGCCGATGATGCGGTCGCTCTGCTCCTTGGTGATGCCCAGCGGGCGGAAGGCTATGGGACCCCCCTCGTCGAGGATCGGCTCCTGCTCACCGAGCGTCGGGGCCTGCTTCTCGAAGTAGTGGCCGATGTAGATCGTGTCGCCCCACAGCATCGCCTTCTCACAGGCGGCCTTCCAGTCGCTGGGGTCGTGGCCCTCGTCCTCGAGCTTCTTGACCCGCTCGCGGAAGAAGGCGTAGTCGTTGTCGTGATTGAACGTGACACAGGGGCTGAAGATGTCGATCAGCGAGAAGCCCTTGTGCTCGATCGCCTTGCGCACGAGCATCGCCAGATGTTTCGGCTCGCCGGCGAAACCGCGGGCCACGAACGTGGCGCCGTTGATGATCGCCGCGGTGATCGGGTTCACCGGCGCCTCGATGTTGCCGAAGGGCGTGCTCTTGGTCTTCATGCCCTTTTCGCTGGTCGGGGAGATTTGCCCCGTCGTCAGGCCGTAGATCTGGTTGTTCATCACCAGATAGGTCAGGTCGACGTTGCGGCGCGCGATGTGCACGAAGTGATTGCCGCCGATGCCGTAGCCGTCGCCATCGCCGCCGGTACAGACCACGGTGAGCTCGTGGTTGGCGAGCTTGGCGCCGGATGCCATCGGCAAGGCGCGCCCGTGCAAAGTGTGCATGCCGAAGGCGTTGAAGTAGCCCGGGAAGTTGGACGAGCAACCGATGCCGCTGATGACCAGCATCTCGTGCGGCAGCAGGCCCATGTCCGCGGCCACGGTCTGCAGCGTCCGCAGCACCGAGAAGTCGCCGCAGCCAGCACACCAGTCAGGGTCGACCTTTCCTTTGAAGTCGGCTCTCTTCAGTTCGATCAGATCGGAAGTGGGCATCCTGCTGCCTCCTGGTTTCGGCGCCTAGCTGCCTTCAGACGGTGTATTCGTGGTCCGGGACGTAGATGTCGGTGGGCTCCCCCGAGAGGTGCTCGAGGACGCCGGCGACGATGTGGTGGGGCATGAAGGGCTCGCCGTCGTACTTGCGGATGTGGCCGTCCGGACTGAAGCCGGTCTCGCTGCGCAGGTAGCGGGCGAACTGTCCCGAGTAGTTGTTCTCGACGATCAGGGTCGTACTGGCAGAGCCGAGGACCTCCATGATCGCCTCGGTGTGGAAGGGAACGATCCACTTGATCGCCAGCTGGTTGGCGCTGACCCCGACCTCCTGCAGCTGGGATACCGCCTCCTTGATGACCCCGTGGGTGGAGCCCCAGCCGATCAGCGTGATGTCTGCGTCGGCCGGTCCCTCGAGCTCGGGTGGCGCGATGCGCACGAGGACATCCTGCATCTTGCGCGCCCGCTTCTCGACCATCAGGCGGCGCTTGTGCGGGTTGGTGAACTCGTCGGAGATCAGCACGCCGTCCTCGTCGTGCTCGTCGGTACCGACTACGTGGACGTGGCCCTCGAGCCCCGGTACGGCGCGCGGCGAGACCCCGCTGTCTGTCAGCTTGTAGCGCAGATACCCGGCCCCTTCGCGAGTCGCCGGGTCAGCAAGCTCGCCCGTGCGCTCTGCCAGATCAGGCGGTTCTAGGATCAGCTCGCCACGGTCGATCAGCGGCTGCATGTCGACGGCATCCGGATCGACGCTGAACGTTCCTTCGGAGATCAGCAGGTCGGAGATCAGGATTCCCGGGCACTGGCAGCGATCGCACAGATTGAACAGCTCCGGGATCGTAGTGAAGGCGTCGAGCGCGTTGCGCGGCGCCACGATGAGGCGCTCGAAGTCCCCCTGGCTGGCGCCGAGGGCCTGCCACAGGTCGCCCTGCTCGGTCTTGGTCGGCACGCCGGTCGAAGGGCCGGCACGCATCACGTTGATGAACACGAGCGGGATCTCCATCATGGCGGCCGCGCCCAGCGCCTCGGTCATCAGCGCGAAGCCGCCGCCCGAGGTGGCGCACATGGCGCGCGCGCCCGTGTGGGCCGCGCCGATGGCCATGTTGGCAACGCCGATCTCGTCCTCGACCTGGCGCACCATGATTCCGAGCTCGCGTGCGTTCTGCGACATCCAGTGGAGCACACCGGTGGCCGGGCTCATCGGATAGGCGCAGTAGAACTTGACGCCCGCGGCGGCCCCTCCCATGGCGAGCGCCTGGTTGCCGGTCCACAGCGCCAGCGGCTTGTCGGCACGCAGCAGCGGCTGAGAGTAGGGCTCGAAGTGTTGCGCCGAATACTCGTATCCGGCGAGTGCCACCGTGATGTTCTGCTGTACGACCGCGTCACCCTTACGCTGGAAGATCATCGTCAGCAGATCCTTGATCTCGTCGAACTCGACCCCCATCAGCTGCGCGGCTACGCCGATCGCGATGGTGTTCTGGGTCAGCTTGTTGCGACGATCACCGGTCAGCTCTTCGACGGGGACGGGGCACATCCCGACGCCCTGGGCCGCGTCTCTCGACTCGATCGAGTCGCTGTTGAAGACCACCCGGGTTCCCGCCGTCATGTGCTCCAGGTGACGGTCCATGGTGTCCTGGTTGAGACAGATCAGCAGATCGAGCTTGTCGCCGTGAGAGTCGACGGGAGCGTTCTTGGCGCGAATCGTCAGAAAGATATGGCCGCCGCGGATGATCGACTGGTACGCGTTGTAGGCGTTCAAGTGCAGCCCGCGCCGCACGAACATCCTGGCGAGGATGTTGCCAGGGGTCGCAATACCTTGTCCGGCAGCACCCCCGATGGCGAGGGCAAAGTCCAAGCGGTTCGTGGTCATACAGCCTCCAGACACGGTTCAAAACGCGCGCGCACAATACACGAAGATACCGCGAATCAGCGACCGTTCCAGTGCGGCGGCCGTTTCTCGACGAAGGCCCGCACCCCCTCGTCCGCGTCTTCCGACTCCAGGGCCTCCAGCACGGCAGGCAGCCCGGCGCGCAACGCCTCGGCGACGCTTTGGCCCGCGGTCTGGCGCGCCGCTGCCTTGATGGCGCGCAGGGCCAGGGGCGCGCAGGCGAGGACATCGTCCAGCCAACGGTCGAGAGCGGCGTCGAGCTCGGCGATTGGCACCACCTCGTTGAGCAGACCGAGCTGCAACGCCTCGCTCGCGTCGATGCGACGCCCGGTGAGCAGCAGGCCCATGGCCGCCTTGTCCGGAATACGGCGGGCCAGCAGGGCCATGCCTCCGTCCAGCGGCATGCGACCGACGCGGGGCTCGGGGAAGCCGAGCCAGGCCGTGTCGGCGGCGATGGCGAGGTCGCAGCCGAGCAGCATCTCGAGACCCCCTCCGAGGGCGTACCCGTTGACCCGGGCGAGCACCGGCGTGAGCAGGTGCTCGTTCGCCGCCAGGCCGGCGAACCCACCGGGACGATCGCGCTCCAGATACTCGAGCCCGGTCACGTCGAGGCAGTCGGCACCCGCCTTCATGTCGGCTCCGGCGCAGAAGGCGCGGTCGCCGGCACCGGTGAGGACGATGGCGCGAACCTCGCGATTGACGTCGAGCTCGCGCCAGAGCTCGCGTAGGCGGTCCTCAGCGGCGTGATCGAGGGCGTTGAGCACCTCGGGGCGGTCGATGGTGATGCGGGCCACGTGATCGGCGATCTCGACACGGATGCTCATGCCACCGCCCCCTGCTCGCGTAGCGCCGCGATCGCCGCCTCGTCGTAGCCGAGCTCGGCGAGAATGGCGTCGGTGTCCTGGCCGAGTGTCGGCGCCGCGGTGGCCTTGCGAGTGCGATGCCCACCCATACGGATCGGCGTGGCCACACCCCGGATCGGCGGTCCGTCCCGGCGGGGGATCTCCACGAGCATCTCGTTGGCCGAGGTCTGCTCGTCGGCCAGCGCCTCCGAGAGAGCCTGGACCGGAGCGCACAGCAGGTCCTGAGCCTCGAGTGCCGCGATCCAGTGCGCCGTATCGTGCTGCGCGAATCGGGCCCGCAGGGTCGCCTGCAGCTCGGCCCGATGGGTGTGCATGTTGGTCATCGAGTCGAAGCGGGGATCCCCGGACAGGTCCTCGATCCCCAGCGCGATACAGATGTCGCGCAGCGGATTGCGCTTGAAGGCGCCGACGAGCACGAGGGCGCCGTCGGTGGTCTCGAACACACCCGACAGCGGCATGGCACCCCAGTTGAGCTCCTCCCGGCGCATCAGCCACATGGCGGCCTCCTGCATCTGCATGGCGAGCATCGAGTCGTACAGAGAGACTTCCACAACCTGGCCCTTTGCCGTGCGCTGGCGCTCCAGCAGCGCCAGCAGAACCGCCTGGACCAGGTGCATGCCGGCGGCGTAGTCGGCCAACGCCGTGGCGTAGACGGAGCGCGGATGCTCTGGGTCGGAGCGGCGCTCCATAACGCCCGAGAGCGCCTGAGCGAGCACGTCCTGTCCACCCTTGTGGGCGTACGGCCCGGTGGGCCCGAAGCCGGTGCCGATGGCGTAGATGATGCCGGGGTTGATCGCCGCGAGGCTCTCGTAATCCAGCCCCATACGCTCCATGACGCCGGCGCGGAAGTTGTTGGCCACCACGTCGGCGTCGCGCAGCAGGGCCGTCAGAACCTCCCGTCCGGCATCGGTCTTGAGGTCGAGCGCGAGGCTGCGCTTGTTGCGGTTGAGGCTGGCGAAGACCGGGTTGTCGCCACCGTCGGGATCGTCGGGCAGAGCCCAGCGCATCAGGTCGCCGCTGCCGGGCCGCTCGATCTTGATCACGTCGGCGCCGTAGTCGGCCAGAACCTGGGTGGCGCACGGCCCGAGCATCACCTGCGTCAGGTCGACGACGCGGATGCCCTCGAGAGGCAGCGTGGCTTGGCCCTCGGATCTCATGGCTCGTCCGTCTTGGTTTCGTGAACCGCCGGCGATGCATTGGCCGAGGGGCGATCCCCAGGGTCGGCTCCCTGTTCCCGCAGCCGGCTCTGCAGCTGGGCTACGTCGACATGCCGCACGTGCTGGCTCGCGTCGAGCGCCATGGTAGCGGCGAGGCCGGCTGCCTCGCCCATCGCCATGCACGGTGGGATCTCACGCGACGTCTTTTGCGCCTCGGGCGTGGCCGAGTAGTGGCGGCCGGCGACCAGGAGCTGGTCGATCTGGCGCGGCACCAGGGCACGGTAGGGGGTGTAGTAGTCGCGCCCGCGGGCAATGCTGTCGGGAAAGTGCACCCGCTCCGCGATGTCCTGCCGTGTGACCACGTATTCGCCCTGCAGCAATCGCGTCTGGCGCACCCCGGTCTGGGGCGCGACGTCGAGCACGTGGCACTCCGCGAAGCCGGGCAGCTCGGCCCGCACGAACTCGACGAGCGCGTCCATGCGCCGGCGTCCCTCGAGGACAGCGGCGGTCAGCCCCTCGGGGCGGGCGCCATCGTACCGGGTCATGTGGGGACAGTTGCACCAGACCACCCCGGGCAGCGGGGTCTTCAGCCACCAGAGCGCCCAGGAGCCGCCCAGTATCTTGCGGGCTTCCCGGTCGAGCCCCGCGTGCGTCTCCGGCTCCTCGATCTCGAAACGCTCCGCCGTCTCCCAGTCCACACCCCCGAGACGAAAGACCGTGGTCAGCATGTAGTTGCCACCCGTGAAGCCGGCGCCGGCACGCGAGGCCACGTCGAGGTCGCCGGTGGTGTCGATGGTGATCCCGGCCCGAACCGCCTGGCGTCCGGCCTTGGTCTCGCAGACAACACCCGTGACCCGATTGCCCTCGAGCAGCGGGGCGGAGAACCAGGAATGGAGCCGCAGGTCGATTTCGTTCTCGACGACGATGTCTTCCGAGGCGCGCTTCCAGCCCTCCGGATCGAAGGCCACGGCGTAGGTGATCGGGCGCGGCCGCTGGCGCGAGTAGTAGTCGTAGAGGCCCCAGCGCGACCAGCGGCGCCAGGCGGCTTCGCTCGAGACGCGATCGGCCTCCGGTGGAGCGACCGCCAGCCCCATCGCCTGCATTCGGTCGACGATCTCGGCGCAGATTCCGGTGACGACGATCTCGGCGCCGTTGCACATGTCGTCGAGTACCAGCACGTGGCCGCCCGAGGCCAGTCCCCCGAGGTGGGAGTAGCGCTCGAGCAGCACGACGCGGGCACCGTTGCGCGCCGCGGCCACGGCCGCGGCGAGGCCGGCGGGGCCGCCGCCGACCACCAGCACGTCGCACTCGGCAACCACCGCGGTCGTGCGCTCCGGCTCGCGCACTGTGTTGCGCTCCAGCGGGCTCACTGCCTTCCGACCTCCCAGGTCACGATCCGCTTCTCGAGCCATCCGATCAGGACGAAGAATGCCACCGAGAAGGCGGAGGCGACGGCCACTGCCGCATACAGCAGGGGCGTGTCGAAGTTGTAGGTCGCCTGGATGATCAGCGCTCCGAGGCCCGAGGTGCTGCCTATCCATTCCCCCACGATGGCGCCGATCACCGCGGTCGAGGTGGCGATGCGCAGTGAGGCGAACAGGTAAGGGAGCGAGTTGGGCAGCCGCAGGCGTAGCAGTACGTCGCGATCGCTTGCTGCCAACACCCGCATCAGCTCGAGCGACCGTGGGTTCACCGCAGAGAGCCCGCGCACCATGTTGACCAGGGTGGGGAAGAAGCAGATCAACGCGGCGATGGCGATCTTCGGCTTCATGTCGTTGCCCAACAGCAGCACGAGAATCGGTGCCACCGCGACGATCGGGATGGTGTTGATCACCACCGTGATCGGGAAGAAGGCCTCCTGGAGCGCCCGCCGCTGCACGAAAACGATGGCGATGAGGACCGAGGCCAGGTTCCCCAGGAGAAAGCCGGCGATGCTCTCGATCGCGGTGGGCAACAGGTTCGTCCCGAGCGTGGAGGCATCCCGAACCAGGGTCGTCGCGACGTCCAGTGGTGAGGGAACGACGTAGGAGGGCACGCCAAGCGCCGTGACCGTGACGGTCCAAAGCACGATCAGCCCGATGGCGGCAATCAGGGGTAGGGCAGCGCGCTTCATTCGCAGCGCTCCAGCATGGTGCGCAGGCCTGCCGCTTGCCGGACGAACTCGTGGCTCTCGCGCAGGGCGAGATCGCGTACCGGCGGCAGGTCGGGCTGGACAAGCTCGAGCACGCGACCGGGATGCGCCGCGAGCACGAGGACCCGCCGCCCCAGCAGGAGGGCCTCCGGAATGCTGTGGGTCACGAAGACCACCGTCGTTCCCGTGGTCCGCCAGATCCGCAGGATCTCTTCGTTGAGCCGGTCACGCGTGATCTCGTCGAGCGCTCCGAAGGGCTCGTCCATCAGGAGCAGTCGGGGTCGGGTGATGAGGGCGCGGGCGATGGCGACGCGCTGTCGCATGCCGCCCGACAGCTCGTGGGGCAGCGCACCGGCGCGGTCGGCGAGACCCACGAGCTCGAGCAGATCGGCGGTCGTGGCGTGGGCAGCCCCTGGGTCGGGATCGGCGCCGACCTGCAAGGGTAGCTCGACGTTCTCGGCCGTAGTGCGCCAGGGGAGCAGGGCGTGCTCCTGGAACACGAAGCCGATCTGCTTGGCGCGCCGCGCCTCACGCGCCGGACTCCCGAGGAGGCGCACCGAGCCGGAGATCGGCTCGACCAGGTCGGCGATAACCCGCAACAGCGTCGATTTGCCACAACCCGAGGGCCCGATCACGGTCAGGAAGTCGCCCTCTGGCACCTCCAAGTCGATCCCCCGTAGCGCGACGATCGTTTCGCCGTCGCGCGTGAACTCGACGGAGACGTCGCGCAGCGCCGCCAGGGGGAGACCCGACGCGTCACTCATGCACCGGCTCCGATTCGCGGCCGCTGTGCGGAAGTCGCGTCGAGCACCTCGAGCGAGAAGATCTCCTCGAGCCTCGGTGCGCCGCGCGCGAACTGGCCGAGCCGGTCGTAGGTCGCGAGCTGTTCGCTCCATGTCTCGGCCGACATCGTCCCCCAGCCGTGGGCTGCGGTCTGCTCGTTGAACACGTAGGGCATCTGGCGGCGGGCCGCGAGCAGCTCGTCCTCCCGCCGCAGCACGGGAAACTGCTCCACCAACATGCCGACGGCGCGCTCCGGGTCGGCGTGCGCCAGCTCCCAGCCGCGTCCGGTGGCGCGCAGGAAGCTCGCGAGCAGCTCCGGCTCCTGAGCGAGGGTGCGCGCGGTGGCGTAGTAGGGCCAGGCGTAGAGCCGGATACCAGCGTCCCACAACCGTAGGGTCACCTGTCGGCCGCCGAGTGGCCGGAGGGACGCCGCGTTGGTAGTCCAACCGGTGATCACGTCGACCTGCCCGGTGAGGAGCGGCAGCAGCGACGAGCCGACGACCTGGATCTGCAGCTCCTCCGCCGCGATCCCGTGGCGCGCCAGCAGGGCGTCGAGCAGCACGCGACCGGTGGGCTGGATGCCGACGGTCTTGCCACGCAGGTCGTCCGGTTCTCGGACCGGGTTGTCGGGCAGCGAGAAGTAAGCGTAGGGGTGCTCCTGCATGGCCACGGCGAAGCAGCGGATCGGGATGCCCTGTGAGACGGCCAGCATCACTGAGGGGCTCGAGGTCGCGGCCCCGACCGCGTAGCGCCCCGAGGCCACGATCGCCACGCCGTCGATATTGGGTCCGCCCGGCCGTAGGCGGAAGGCGATGCCCTCGTCGTTGAAGTAGCCGAGCCGCATCGCCGCCACCTCGCCGAGCTGGTTGGCTCCAGCGAGCCAGCCCAGCTGCAGATCGACGATACGGCGGCCGTCGGCGGTGGTTCCCGAGGTCTGCAGGCAGCCGGCTGCCCCGAGTCCGAGGCCACCGGCGGCCGCGGCACAGCGGGCCAGGAAGCGACGTCGTGTGTGGGCCTCGGTCTCGCGCATCGGCGCGCAATCTACCCTCGCACCTCTCGATCTCACAAGGCGCCTTGCCCGAAGGGTTACGCCGCCAAGGGCGCATCTGCGGCGTTGCCGCTCTTTGACGATGCGCAACATCGCCGACGTCGCGGCGCCTTGCGTCTGCGCCCTTGGCGGCGTAACCAGAGCCATCACACTCTCACCACGGTCTGCTACTCCGTCCAGCTGCGGCCGTGCGACGCAGTAGACTCTCGCCACCCGCCGCGACCGCTGACCCGCCCCCACGACGTCAGACGTCGAGTCGCCATCCAGGGCGGCTCGTATGTGGGCTACACCCAGAGCTTCCCGTACGATTTCAAAGACATCGAGGACCGACACGACGTGGCCACCTATACATCGGCGCTGTTGCAGGAGGACTTGACGATCACCGGCGACGTTGTCCTGGACCTGTACCATGGCCCGGGGCGCGCTAGCTTCGTCAGCCTGCCGGTGATCCGCCGTTGATCGGGCTAGGAGGCCGTGGCTAAAGTGTGGTGGGTCTGGCAAGTAGGTCTTGCGGGTGAGGGCAAGGAGCGCCGACGTGTCCAACCGTGGCTGGGCCCTGTTGTTCGCGCGCTGGATCCTCGGCCTCATGTTCTTCATGGCCGGCTGGTGGAAGGTGTTCATACTCGGGCCGCTGGTGCACGCGCGCAGCATGTTCGTCGAGGCCTTCGCTGATTCCTTCCTGCCAAGCTGGTTGCTTTGGGCCTCGGGTACGGCGATTCCGTTCGTGGAGCTGGTCGCGGGAGGCCTGCTGCTGGCCGGGCTATGGCGTCGCCAGGCGTTGATCGCTCTCGGTGTGTCGTGCTGGTCGTGGTGACCTTCGGCCACCTGGTGGCCGAGCCGCTCTACGCCTTCGACCGGCACGTGATCCCGCGGGGTGCGCTGCTCCTGTTGCTACTGTGGGCCCCGTCGGAGGAGGATCGCCTTGCCCTCGATGCCTGGTTGGCGCGGTGACCGAGCCCCGGCGGGGTCTGCTTGGCGGCCGTTGATTTCGCCCCCTGTAGGGGTCATTCTCGGCGTTTCTGTTTCGGGTGCGCGGTCGAGGACGACCCCGCCAGCGCGCACCGTGTCTGCGGAGGATTGGCATGCGCCGCGTCGCTGTACTGACGACAGTCGTTGTCCTGTTCGTTGCCGTTTCGGCCCCAGCGGCACAGAAGGTCCCGGTCAACTTCCCGGATCCCGACATCGGTGAGGACACGCTGGAGACGCAGCGGCAGGCGCAGCTGCGCACGGCCGGGACGTTGGGTGTGTTCCACGACTTCCGATTCGCCGATGGTCTACCGGAGACCGGGATCACCTTCGTACACCAGGTGGTCGAGGATGCGGCCAAGACCTATAAGGCGGCCCATTACGACCACGGCAACGGTATGCCGGTGGCCGATGTCGACGGCGACGGCTTGCTCGACCTGTACTTCCTCAGCCAGATCGGCGGCAACCAGCTATGGCGTAATCTCGGCGCAGGCCGCTTCGAGAACATCACCGAGATCGCCGGCGTCGGGGTACAAGACCGCATCAACGTAACCGGCGCCTTTGCCGACTTCGACAACGACGGCGATGCGGATCTGTTCGTCACCACCGTGCGCGGCGGCAACCTGCTGTTCGAGAACGACGGCTCCGGGCGCTTCACCGACATCGCGGCCGAGGCGGGCATCGACTACTCGGGCCACTCCTCGGGGGCCACCTTCTTGGACTACGACGGCGACGGTCTGCTCGACCTGTTCGTCACCAACGTGGGCAGCTACACGCACGAGGAGACCGGTCCTGGCGGCTTCTACCGGGGGCGTGAGGATGCCTTCCACGGCCACCTGTACCCGGAGCGCTTCGAGAGCAGCATCCTGTACCGGAACCTAGGAAACCGGCGTTTCCGCGACGTCTCCTCGGAGGTTGGCCTGGTCGACGAGTCCCCCTGGAGCGGTGACGCCAGCCTGGTCGACTTCAACATGGATAGCTTCCCCGACCTGTACGTGCTCAATATGCAGGGCAGCGACCACTACTACGAGAACAACCAGGGCCGCGGCTTCGCCGAGCGCACCAGCGCGCTGTTCCCGAAGACTCCGTGGGGAGCCATGGGCATCGGGTCGTTCGATTTCGACAACGACGGCGACCTCGATCTTCTGCTCACCGACATGCATTCGGACATGAACGAGCAGCAGGTGCCGGCACAGGAGGCGGAGAAGCAACGCTTCCTGGAGAAGTACTTTTACCAGGAGCGCTGCTGTCACATTCTCGGCAACGCCTTGTACCGCAACGACGGCGAGGGACCGTTTGCCGAGGTGTCGGGCGAGATCGGGCTCGAGAACTTCTGGCCCTGGGGGTTGACCGTTGCCGACGTCAACGCCGATGGCTGGGAGGATGTGTTCATCGCCTCGAGCATGAACTACCCGTTCCGCTACCAGGTCAACACCATGCGCCTGAACCAGCGGGGCGGGGGGTTCGCGCGGGTCGAGTTCCTGCTTGGTATCGAGCCGCGGCGAGACGGCGCGATTCGCAAACCTTGGTTCGACGCCGACTGCGGCGGTGCCGACGCGGAGCACGATCGCTGCGCCGGCCGCGACGACGCGATCAGCGTGATGGGGACGCTTGGCACCCGCTCCTCCGCCATCGTCGATCTCGACAACGACGGCGACCTCGATATCGTCACCGCCGAGTTTAACTCCGAGCCCCAGGTGCTACTGAGCGACCTGAGCGAGCGCCGGCCGATTCGTTGGCTGGCGATTCGCCTCCAGGGAGCCGCGTCGAACCGCGACGGGCTCGGCGCCCGGGTGATCCTCGAGGCGGGCGGCCTGCGTCAGATGCGGCTGCACGACGGCAAGTCGGGCTACTTGACCCAGAGCTCGGTGCCCCTGTACTTCGGCCTCGACGGAGCCGAGCAGGTCGATCGTATCGAGATTCACTGGCCGTCGGGCACCGTGCAGGTGCTCGAGGGGCCGATCGACGCCAACCAGATCCTGCCGGTCCGCGAGGACCCGTAGGCCCCGCACGACCCCAGACGGGTTTCCATGGAGGGACGCAGACAGGGGTGGTAACGGGCCTGTCGATGCTCCTATCCTGAAGTGATCTGGACGAATCGGATCGGCTCGCTTGAGGGAGGGACCGTTGGAACTGGCCGCGCGGCATGACGACACGCGCGAGGACCCCATCCGGCGCAATCGTCTGCGCTTTCTGGTGCGGGAGGTCGCGGGGGGTCACGAGGCCATCGAGGCGTTCCGCACGTCCTTCGGCATGAAGGACCTGGAGGAGCTGTCCGACCGGGTGACCCAGCAGCTCGCCCAGAAGCAGGGTCTCAGCGACGAGGAGCTGTACGACAAGCTGTTGTGGAACCACCTGGTCCACCTGGCCCTGTCGCGCATTCCCCGTCGGCGGCGCGAGGAGGTCAAGGCCAACCACGCTATCGACTCCGACGAGGCGCTCGGTGTCCGGGTTGTCGAGGATCTGATGCGCGACAAGGGGCTGAGCGCCGAGCTCGCCCACGAGTACCTACTCGAAGTCACGCTCCCCGATCGCTGTGTCGAGGGGATGCTGGAGATCCTGGCGAGCACCGGAGTCGCCGCAGAGGAGTTCGACGAGCTGCTCGAAGCGGCCGGGATCGCCGACAATGACGAGCTTCGAGGGCGTGTCACCGAGGCACTTCGTCGCATCCAGTCGGTGCCACGCCAGCGTCGGGATAGCGCGCTGACCGTCGCGGCGATCGCGTCGCCGACCGAGCTCGCGCTGCTGCTGGTGGCGCTCGAGGTCCGCGGCCACTGCCCGGACTCCGGGGCCCGTCAAGCGAACGACCGCACGCTGGCAATCCGTGCTCGGCTCGAGGGATCTGCCTAGCTCGACTGTCGTCGGCTGCTTGCGTCGAGCGGTAATTACGCCATCCGGCAGTCGGTCGAGGCGCGGACCAACGGCAAGGTCCGGCTGTGGCCAGCGACCCTGTACGGGACCCTTCGGCAGATCACCGAGGCCGGCTTCATCGACGAGACGCCCGGCGACGCGGACGACGGTCGCGGGACGCGTAGCTTCGAGCTGACGCTAGGTGGCCGGGCGGTGCTCGACGCCGAGTCGCATGCTCGCTTCTTCGGCGAGTTGGTGCAGGGTCTGGACCGACTGCCGGGGGTCGAACTGACCGCGACGGTGAACATCCTGCCGCTGTCCGGCAACTTCGACTGCAACGGAATCGTAGCCCTCGACCAGCCGATCCCGCCGGACCATGAGCAGGCGTGTCCGGAGTTCCGCACGGTGACGCCGAGCTATGCGGAGACCATGCAGCTCGACCTCGTCGGGGGCCGTTTCATCGAGGCTCGGGACGATCAGAACGCCGACCCGGTCGTGGTGATCAACGAGGCCCTCGCTCGTCGGTTGTGGCCGGGCGAGGATCCGATCGGCCGCCAGGTTGCCAACTACAGCGAGATCCCCGCGACCGTCGTGGGGGTCGTGCGCGACGTGAAGTACCTGTCGCTGGACCAGCCGCCCGGGCCCGGCGTCTACATCGCGCTCGATCAGGCCTACGTTCCCTGGCAGACATCGCGTGCCACGGTCGTGGTGAGGGGGGCGCGCGCCTTGCCCGGGTTGGTGGCCGGCATCCGTGAGCAGGTACGTGCGCTCAATGCTGCCCTGCCGATCTCCGACCTGCGGACGATGGACGCCGTGGTCAGCGCCTCGGTGGCAAGCCCGCGCTTCCGCACCCTCGTGTCCGCCTCGTTCGCCGCGCTGGCGCTGACCGGCGCCGCGTGCTCGGGCTCGTGGTGCGCCACGGTCTGGCACCGGTCGCGGCAGGCGTGCTGCTCGGGCTGATCGGCTCGGCGCTGCGCGACGAATGAGCCGCAGGGCGCACTCTACTCGTCGATCACCCAGAGCTCGACATCCTGCTCGATCGTCGTGCTCGAGATGGCATCCTCGGCCTTGAAGCGTAGGATGTAAAACCCCTCCTGGAGGTCCTGCGGCAGCACCGCGCCGAGCACCATCTGGAGGCCGCCCGAGGCGTCGGGACCCTGGTCGATGAGCTGCACGTCGGCGAGCTGTAGCTCCTGGCCGGTGCCATCGAACAAGTGCAGCGAGATGCTCGGCGGCTGGGCCTGACCCGTCAGGGGATGGCGCGACATGTTGTGCAACGCCACGAACAGTTGCTGAGTATCGCCGGCGACTGCCTCGGCGTGAGTCGCCGGGGTCCATCGGATGTCCTTGAACACGTACGGGTAGGCTACCGGTCCGCCGATCTTGTGCTCCGGCGGGTTCTCCGGGTCGATGCCCTCCATGATCAGGCCGTGGTGCTCCTCGTCCATGGCGATCGGTCCTGTCACCACCAGCGGGCCGCCTGCGTAGCGCGGGGTAGCCAGCTGCTTGGTGACGGCGCTGATGCGGCCGAGCTCGTTCTCCCGGATCAGGACGCGGACCTCGTTGGCGCCAGGCTTTGCCCACAGCAGGTCGTAGTAGCGGAAGGGCAGCCCTTTGGCGTTGCCCTTGCCCAGCTTGTCGATGTCCAGGGTGACCTGGTTGTTGCTCATGTCGGCCATCGCGCCGTTGTCATCGAGCACGTAGCCGAAGATGTCGAAGGTCACCTTGCCGTCGCCACGGGACTTCGCCAGCTCCTCGAGCTGACCCCACGGGACCTCGACGACGGTACCGACACGGCTGGTGTTGCCCTTCCCGAAGAACGGGGCCGCGGTGGCCTCGAACTGCATGTCGGACTCGACGATGCCCTTGCTGATGAACTCGGCGAGCTGGACCTGCTTCTGCTCGTCGCTCATGTCGTCGTAGGCCGGCGGCGGTGCGAGACTACCGGGGGCCGAGACCATCTCAACGCCGCTGCGCTCGACGCTGACCTCGAGGTCGAGCACGTCGTCGTCGCCGCGCTGGCGCGGGAAAGCGAGAACATAGAACTGGCGGGTCGACTCCTCGATCGTCGCCAGCGCGGTAGCCGGCTCGTTGGTGTTCCAGCTCACGGTGCCGTCGGTACCGTCGGCCAGCATGCTGAGTGCGCTGCGCGTCGCACCGGCACTCGAGAATGTGCCGCCGCCCCGGCCTCCCCTAGACAGGCCCGCGTCGCGTTCGCCACCCAGGCCGGAGGGATCGATCACGTGGATGACCGCGCCGGCAGCCCGCATGATCTGGAGGCTGTCTTCGAGCGCGGAGCGGACGTCGGCGCTGCCGAAGTTGCCGTCGCCCAGCGAGGCGATCGCCTCCCCCGCCCCCGCGGCGGAGTCCATGGCATTGCTCATGGCCGCCATATCGTCGAGCGAGGCGCCGCTGATGAGCGCGTCGGCAAAGCCCTTGGAGAACATCACGACGTGCTTGGTCCCGCGCGCCGCCTGCAGGTACTCACCGAGAATGCCGAGATGCTCGGAATACTGTGCCGCGACCGAGGCATACTGTTGATCCTCGAGGCGAGAGACCTGCGCGATGGCCTCCTCGATGGCCCCGGCGGCGAAGCCCGAGTTTCCAGAGGCGCTCGCCTCGTCGAACGTGTAGGCGTCGGTCATGGTCTCGGCCATGAACCCGGCACGGTCGATATTGCCGACGGCCTGCCGGAGGCCGAGGCCGCCGAGAGTCTCCAGCACCTGGCGTCGGTCGGTGGTGAACGGCAACAGGAGTCGCATGCCCGTGATGTTGTATGTGGCGACCCCGACCAGATCGCTCGGACGGACCTGTTCCTCGATGAAAGTGAGCGCCGCCTGCTGAGCCTCGCGCACGCCGCGTGGCGAGTTGAAGCCGGCGTCGAAGAAGAGCAGGAACTGGCGCCACGCCGCCGGCGGGGGCGGCCCGGCGTCGGCAACCGACGGACTCGTGGCCAGGTTCTCGTTCAGGTCGACCTCGTAGACCGTGGTGATGTTGCGGTCCTTGCCATCGACCTTGATCGAGAAGTCGGCGGCGGTCAGCCCCGTGACGAAGTTGCCGGACCCGTCGGCAACGCGCACCTGGATCTGCAGCACCTCGACACGGGTGCCGAACTGGGCACGCCGCTGGGGTGCGCCGGCGCCGGCGGGGGCGGCCAGGGCGAGGGTCAACAGCAGGACAGCGGCAACGGCCACGGTGCGCGAGCGGGTAAGCGGTGTATTCACAGCAACCTCGGTGTCGTCAGGGGGTAGAACTGGACCGAAGGTCGGACGGGCCACACGGGCAGGGGAGGGAACCCGGGCCAGGAGGCGCGCGCCGCAATGCTACGCGCGAGCGGAGAACGTTTCCACCCGCGTGGTGAGAAAACGACGGCAGAGAATTGCTAGCCTACGATGTAGTTTCTTGCCAGAGCCGCGTAGGCCGCGACCTGGTCGTTCACCCAAGCGGGGTCCCGATGCAGCTCGGTTGCCATGAGCTCGGCCACGGTGGGCGCGCAGTCGATGCTGGCTCGGGCATCGAGCAGCAGCATTCGCGTGCGCCGCGCCATGACGTCCTCCAGCCGCCGGGCCATCTCGTGCCGGACGGCCCAGATCACCTCACAGGCCCGATGCTCGAACCGCGGGTGTAGCTGCTCGCCGTAGGCCGGGTGCTCTCGGGCGAGGTGCTCGATCTCGCTGGCGTCGGCGCCGTACGCCGCGAGCGGACCGTAGCGCTCGGCGTGGCGGTGGAATCCGTGGATGTTGAGCTCGCGAGTGACACAGCCACGCTCGGGTAGACCGGCGAGCAACGCGGCCTGGTCGACGGCGTCTTCGGCCATCTTCCGGTAGGTCGTCCACTTGCCGCCCGCGACGGTCATCAATCCACTGCGCGAGACCACGATCGTGTGGTCGCGAGAGATCTGGGCGGTAGAGGAGGACTCGGGGTCGGCCACCAGCGGCCGTAGCCCGGCGAAGGCGCTCAGCACGTCGTGGGGCTCAGGGTCACGGGTCAGGTAGCGAGCGCAGTGGCGTATTAGGAACTCCAGCTCTTCCTCGAACGGGCGCGGCTCGACAGCGATTTCGGTTACCGGGGTGTCGGTGGTTCCGACGATGACGCGGTCGTGCCACGGGATGGCGAACAGCACCCTGCCATCGTCGGTGTGCGGCACCATGATGGCGCTGTCGCCGGGGAGGAACTCGCTCGACAAGACGATGTGCACGCCCTGGCTTGCCTGGATCATCGGCGCGGCGTCGGCCTGGTCGAGGCGCCGGATCGTGTCGGCGAAGACGCCGGTCGCGTTGATCACGACGCGCGCCGATAGCTCGTGCCGCTCGCCGGTTTCGAGGTCGCGGGCGACGACCCCGTCGACGATTCCACCCGAGTCTCGTAGCTGCTCGATCGGCGCGTAGCTGAGCACGGCCGCGCCCTGGTCGGCCGCGGTGCGTGCCAGGTTGATGGCCAGCCGGGCATCATCGAACTGGCCGTCGAAGTAGAGCACGCCGCCGCGCAACCCCTCGGTCTCGATGGTGGGAATGCGCTCGATGGTCTCCTGGCGCGAGAGCAGCCGCGAGGGGCCGAACCCGTGCTTGCCGGCGAGCAGATCGTAGACCTTGAGGCCGGCCCCGTAGAAGGGCGCCTCCCACCAGTCGTAGTTGGGCACGATGAACTCCAGATCGTGCACCAGGTGGGGCGCGTTGCGGCGCATCAGGCCGCGCTCGTGCAGGGCCTCGATCACCAGCGCGACGTTGCCCTGCTGCAGGTAGCGCACGCCGCCGTGGGCCAGCTTGGTGCTGCGACTCGAGGTGCCCTGGGCGAAGTCGCCCTTCTCGAGCAGGAGCGTCGAGTAGCCACGCGAGGCGGCGTCGATGGCAACCCCGAGCCCGGTAGCGCCACCGCCGACCACCAGCACGTCCCAGCGCGGGTGCTCCGCCAGTCGGCGAAGCATCTGCTCACGCCGCATCCGAGTCCTCGGGCTGTTCCCAGCCGCGGGCCCGCTCGAGTGCCCGGCTCCAACCGGCTCGTCGGGCTGCGACGTCCTCCGGGTCGGCTCCCGGCTCAACCCTCCGACCGGCGCGCCAGCGCGTTGCCAGCTCGGCAGGGCTGGCCCACACGCCGGCACCGAGCCCGGCCAGGTAGGCGGCCCCGAGCGCCGTGGTCTCGAGGTTGTGCGGCCGCACGACGGGAGCCTGCAGCACGTCGGCCTGAATCTGGAGTAGCAACTCGTTGGCGGCGGCCCCGCCGTCGACGCGGAGCTCCCCCAGCTCGACACCGGAGTCCGCCTGCATGGCGTCCATCACGTCCGCGACCTGAAACGCGATCCCTTCGAGAGCAGCACGAGCCAGGTGGGCAGCCCCGGTCCCGCGCGTGAGGCCAACGATCGTCCCGCGCGCGTAGGCATCCCAGTGCGGTGCCCCGAGGCCGGTGAAGGCGGGTACGCAATAGACGCCGCCGGAGTCGGGGACCGACGCGGCCAGCGGCTCGACATCGGCAGCCGTCTCGATGATGCCGAGCTCGTCGCGCAGCCATTGGACCACCGCCCCGCCGATGAAAACCGACCCTTCCAGCGCGTAGACGGTCTCCCCGTCGATTCGCCAGGCGACCGTGGTCAGCAGGCCAGACTCCGATGCGATCGGGTCGGCGCCGGTGTTCAGGAGCATGAAGCAGCCGGTACCGTAGGTATTCTTGGCCATGCCCGGCTCGATGCAGAGCTGCCCGAACAGTGCCGCTTGCTGATCGCCGGCAATGCCGCAGATGGGTATGGCGGCCCCGAGCACGTCGGGCGCCGACAGGCCGCAGCGCCCCGAGGAGTCGACGACCTCGGGTAGCAGTTCGACCGGAACATCCAGCCAGGCGGCGAGCTCCGGGTCCCAGGCTCCCTTGCGGATGTCGAACAGCATAGTGCGCGAGGCGTTGCTGGCATCGGTGACGTGTACGCGACCGGCCGTGAGGTTCCAGACGAGCCACGAGTCGACCGTGCCGAAGGCCAGCTCGCCGGCAAGGGCGCGGCGTCGCAGCGCGGGATCCTGATCGAGGATCCAGGCGACCTTGGTACCCGAGAAGTACGGGTCGAGCTGTAGACCGGTGCGCGCCCGTATCTCGGCCGCGTGCGGAGCTCGTCGTAGGCGGTCGCACCGTCCCGCGGTGCGCCGGTCTTGCCAGACGATCGCGTTGGCCACCGGCTTGCCGCTAGCCCGCTCCCAGACCACCGTGGTCTCGCGCTGGTTGGTGATCCCTATCGCGGCGATCGCGGCGGCCTCGATTCCGGCCTCGTGGATGGCTTGCCGGGCGGTGGCAAGCTGCGTCTCCCAGATCTGCTCGGCGTCGTGCTCGACCCAGCCAGGGCGGGGGAAGATCTGCCGGAACTCCTGCTGCGCCAGGCCTGCCACCTCGCCGTCCCGGTCGAAGACGAGAGCCCGGCTGCTCGTGGTGCCCTGATCCAGCGCCAGTACGTAGGACATTCCCTTTGCCTCCCAGCAGCCCGTGGTGAAAGCGTGATGGGTCTGGTTACGCCTAGACTCGCCCGGCGAGCAGCTCCTCCGACGGGTCGAGGCGTTCCCAGAGTCGCCCACCGGCGCCGATCAACGCAACGACGACGGCGCCGACGGGCGCGGCGCCGATCACGCCGAGCAACGGTAGCTCCCAGGCCGTGACCGACAAGCCCCAGAGCAACGTCTGGATGGCGACCGCGGCCCCGACGGCGAGGAAGCCAGGCGCCAGCCCGAAGAGCATGGCGATCGACAGGGCGAAGAAGATGATGAGGTTCTGGCCGAACTTCGCCGCTGCCTGCTTCTTGTTGAGCCCCAGGTGCACCCAGCTCGGGAACATCAGTGCCGCGACATTCTCCAGGCAGCTCGAGAGCGCGGCGACGACCAGCGCGACGGGCAGGTAGGCGAGCACGGCCAGCGGCACGATCATCGCCGGTGGAGCGGAAAAGAACTCACCCAGCCGCTGCTTGACGGTGAGCTCGTAGGGAGCCAGCCCGAGGGTGTCGACCAGATCGAGCCCGATCACGAGGCCGGCGCCGAGCAGCACCTGGAGCATGACCAGCAGCACGGGAGCGGCGATCTCGGCGGCCATCAGCCGGCTGCCGGCCAATGGCCAGGGCCGGATCGTCTCGATCTTCAGAAGATCGGTGCGCAGGTCGTTGCGCATCGAGCGGCCGGATAGCAGCGGAGGAATCAAGAGCGCCGCCCCGCCGACGATCTGCAAGGCCCCGTACGACCAGGCCGGTAGCACGGTCGTCACCGCCAGCAGGCCCAGGGCGACCAGAGCGGCCCCCGCCCCCAGCAAGGTGCGCAGCGGCAGGCGCTGCGACAGAATCAGGTTCTTCCACAGCACGGCGACCGCCGGGCTCCCTGTGGGCCCGAGGGCGAAGGGGCTCCTCGCGCGGTTGCGCCGCGAGCTGCGCCAGAAGCGCGCCGCCGGGTCCGCCTTGCGGCTCTTGCGGCGGGCTCGATCGAGTGCCGCCTCCTCGAAGCGGCCCTGCGAGCGCACCACCCACTCGTTGTGTAACACCAGGAACAGGATCGGCACGAGCCAGGCGACCGCGACGTTGACCAACCCGGTGTCGCCACCGATGCCGACGAAGACGGGCGCCGTAAGCCACAGTAGCGGGGTCAACAGCCAGCCGAGCACGCCGGCGCGCGCTGCCTCGACATGGCCCGGAAGCGCGTCGCGCAACCAGAACTCGACGTCGTTCTGAATCGCCGGCAGCTCGAGCAGAACTGCGTTGAGCACCTGCGCAATTCCGATCGCTAGCAGGGCCCAACTCAGCAGGATGGAGCCCCAGACCAGGGCCCGCCGCCGCCAGGCTGAGGCTCCGGGCAGCTCGTCGAGGCCAGCGAGCCACAGAGCGCGCCCTTTGGCGTGCAGGTCCCAGATGGTGAAGAAGACCCAGAATGCGGCGAAGCGTCCCAGGATCTCGAGTGGGCCGCGCGCCCCGGAGAAGAAGGTCACGATCGCTACCCCGACGAGCACTCCACCCTGCGAGCGCAGAATGGCGTACTCGAAGATCTGTCGTCGGGGCAGGGGCGCCGGCAGGAGTAGGTGCAGCTCGGCCTCGCTGAGCTCGAGCGCATGCTTGCCGAAGGGCACGAACCACCAGATGCCGAGGCCGATGAGGATTATCGCGCAAGCTGCCAGCTGGACAGCGGAGCCCAAGGCGCCCGCCATGGCGTCGAGGGCCTCCGGTGGCAGTCCCATCTGAACGTCGAAGTCACCGTCGCCGCGAAACGCGAAGCGCGACATCCAGAATACGACCCAGCCCCCGCCGACGATGAAGCCAACCAGGTAGCGTGGCTCGCGCAGTCGTCGCAGGGCGCGCAGGACGCGGCCTCGAGCCGAGCGCCACAGGAGGAAGAGCAGGGCGCCGCTCACACTGCCTCGTCGTCGAGTCCCGTGGCGCGCAGGAAGATCTCCTCGAGCCCCGCGTCCCCGCCCAGCTCCGGGACTGCGGCGCGGATCTCGTCGAGGCTGCCCTCGAGTGTCTTTTGACCCTCGTGGATGATGCAGATGCGCCCGCAGATCTCCTCGACCAGGTGCAGCATGTGGGAGGAGACGATGACGGCGGCGCCGGCCTCGGCAGTTGCGACCACCATTCGCTTCGTGCGGCGCATGGCAGCAGGGTCGAGGCCGGTGAGCGGCTCGTCGAGAACGAGCACCGACGGCGAGTGGAGCATGGCGCAGGCGATCATCAGCTTCTGCTTCATGCCGCGCGATAGCTCGCCGGGAAAGGCGTAGCGGCGATCCCAGAGACCAGAGTCCTCGAGCAATCTGCGGCCGCGCTCGCGCCCATCGCCGACCCCGTACAGGCGGGCGAAGAGCTTCAGGTGGTCCAGCGCCGTCAAGTGCTCGAACAGGTGGGGCTCGTCGGCGACGAAGGCAAGGAGCTGACGCGCCGCGACCGGATCATCGACGATGCTGTGTCCGCCCAAGCGAATGTGTCCCGAGGTCGCCGGGATGATGCCCGCGAGGCAGCGCAGGGTGGTCGTCTTGCCGGCGCCGTTGGGGCCGACCAGCCCCAGGATCTCCCCGGGCTGTACGTCCAGCGACAGGCAGTCGACAGCCCGGTGGCCGTCGTACACCTTCACCAGCTCCTGGATCTCGATCATGCCAACCCTCCGACAGTGGGGGCCATCTTATCCGCTCGGCCGAGTGACGCTGGCTCGCTCGGATCGACCGGTTGGCCGGGGCAGCCGAACGGTCGCCGCGTCCCGCCGCTCGGCCCGGCGTGATCTGCGGCGGGGCGGCGCCGTGGCGTATCATCGAGGCATGCGCCTTAAAGCTCTCCTGGTCCTGGCGCTCGCGCCAGGGCTCGTCATCCCCGCGCTCGGCGGGGCCGCTCCCGAGCGGCCGGCGCCGCGTCTGGTGGCGGTGGGCGACATTCACGGGGCTTACGAGGCCTTCGTGCAGATCATGCAGAGCGGCGGGTTGATCGACGCCAACCTCGACTGGATCGGCGGCGACGCGATCCTCGTGCAGACCGGCGATTTCACCGACCGCGGTGCCGGCGTGCGACCGGTCATGGATCTGCTCATGCGGATGCAGATGCAGGCGCCCCGCGCGGATGGCGAGGTCATCGTGTTGCTGGGCAACCACGAGATCATGAACCTGGTCGGCGAGGTGCGCGACGCGACCCCGGAGATCATGGGGGCTTTCGCCGGCGACGATCCGGCGGGCGACCTGCGCGAGGCGTTCGAGGAGCACGAGGACATCGTGCTGAGCCGCACTGCCGCCTGGAACAGTGCCTCGCCGGCCGAGCACAGGAAGATCCGCGAGGAGTGGGTCGCAACACATGCCGCGGGCTACGCCGACTACCTTCGGGCCCTGGGGCCGGACGGTCTCTACGGTACCTGGCTGCGGACGTTGCCCGCGGCGGCGGTGGTCGAGGGTATCCTCTTCATGCACGCAGGGATCTCGCCCGAGCTCGCGGACTGGGGCGTGGAGCGAGTCAACGCCCGCATTCATGACGAGATCGACGCCTTCGATGCCTACCGGGCCCACCTGCGGCAGCGCAACGAGATCACCAGCTTCGCCCACCTGCGCGAGATCATTGGTGGCGTGGCGCGTGTGACCCGCGGTCTCGACTGGTTCACCCCGGCGCCCGAGGACGTCAGGACACCGCCGGAGCTGCCCCCCGCCCGTCTCGAGCGGGTGCGGAGCGAGGAGCGCCGCTTCGAGCCGTTGCTGCGAGTCACCGGTTGGCATCTGCTGGCTGCGGAGGGGCCGATGTGGTTCCGCGGCTTGGCGTGGTGGAGCGACGAGGAGCTTGCAGCGGAGCTGCCGGCGCTGCTCGAGGCGCTCGGCGTGCGTGCCATGGTCGTGGCGCACACGCCCCAGGCGCAGGGGATTCGCGTGCGTGGCAACGGCCGCCTCTTTCTCATCGACACGGGAATGCTGGCGGCGACCTACGGCGGGAGCGCCTCGGCCCTCGTGTTCGAGCAGGGTGTCGCGACCGCCATTCACCAGGATGGCAGCCGCTCCCGGCTGGCCGATCTCCCGGTCGCCGCGACGACCACCGGCCGGCAGTAGACCGGCCTGCTATCGTTCAGGATCGTTCGGGATCGTTCGAGTCGCGAGGGTCTTCCAGCATGACGCGGAATCTGCTCAACCAGGCCATCGCCGAGGGGATCGGGACCTTCGCCCTGACCTTCGCCGGCGCCGCGGCTGTCTGTACCGATGCCTACTCCGGCGGGCAGCTCGGGATCCTCGGGATCGCCGCTGCGCACGGCCTGATCCTGGCGGCGATTGTCACCGCCATCGGCCACATGTCAGGAGCTCATGTCAACCCGGCGGTGACCCTCGGTGCGGTCATCACGCGCGCCATCGAGCCGATGCGGGCCGGTATCTACGTCGCGGCTCAGCTCATCGGTGCCGTCGTCGCCGGGCTGCTGCTGACCTCGATCTTCGCCAGCGACGTTTGGGCTCCAGTGCATCTGGGAACGCCGACGCCGGGCCCGGGGGTCACCGCCGGGACGGCGACGTTCCTCGAGATGGTCATGACCTTCCTGCTCGTGTTCGTCGTGCTCCAGATGGCGGTCGGCGAGCGCGCACCGCGTCATGTGCACGGCCTGGTGATCGGGGCGACGCTCGGCGCGTGTGTGCTGTTCGGCGGCCCGATGACCGGTGCGGCGCTGAACCCGGCGCGTGCTTTCGGGCCGGCTCTGGCCTCGGGCGAGTGGGGCTCACACCTGGTCTACTGGATCGGTCCCGGGCTGGGGGCGGGGTTGGCGGCCGGCGCGTATACGCTGCTGCACACCGATCTCGACGCCCGTGAGGAGATCTCGGAGAACGGGGAATGAGGGTCGTGACGGCGGTCGTGCTCGTGGCGGTCGTGCTGAGCGGTTGCGGGGGTCCTCGTGAGCTAGCGCCGGGGGAGTTGCCGTCGCTGGAGCGCATCGTCCTGGTCACGATCGATACGTTGCGCGCCGACCACGCCTCCGGCTACGGCTACCCGGTGCAGACGACCCCGTGGCTGGACGGGCTGATCGCCCAGGGCATCGTCTTCCGGCGGGCCTACGCGCAGTCGGCGACCACAAAGCCGTCGCATGCGTCGTTGTTCACGGGCCTGTACCCGGTGCAGCACGGTGTGCAGAACAACACCCAAGTGCTCGACCAGGAGTTCGAGACGCTGGCCGAGATGCTACGAGACCAGGGGTACCGAACGGCGGCCTTCATCAGTGCCGATGCGCCGCTCGGCGGCAACGTCGGACAGGGCTTCGAGCACTGGGATCAGCCCCAGCCGGGCGATCGGCAGGGGCCAGCGGGCAAGCTCTACCGCCCGGCCGGTGAGACCGTCGACCGCGCCATCGACTGGCTGCGGAGCACCGCCAGCCCTGACGAGAAGTTGTTCCTGTGGGTCCACGTTTATGACCCCCACAAGCCGATGAACCCGCCCACCGAGCACCGGCGCGATGTAGTGCAGCTGATCGAGATGCTCGGCCGCCAACAGCACGTGGACACGCTCCTGGCGCGAGGCGTCCCGGCCGCCGAGCCCGAGGACTACGAGTTGGTCGTCGAGTACGACGCCGAGATTCGCTATGCGGACACAGAGCTGCAGCGCCTGTACCGAAGCATGGACGTCACGGGACTCAACGACACCGGGCTGTGGATCGTTACCTCCGACCACGGGCAGGGCCTTGGGGCGCACGATTGGTTCGGCCACTCGGTGCACATCTACAACGCCCAGCTGCACGTGCCGCTCGTCTTCCGGTTCACCGAGGGCACGGTCCCAGCGCTCGACATACACGACCAGGTCGTGGAGCTGGTCGACATCCTTCCCACCGTGGCGGCGCTGGTGGAGGGCGCCGAGGCGCGACAAATCATGCCGATCCGTGGCCGCTCGCTGGCGCCGATGCTACGCGGCGAGAGCCCGCGCCAGTCGAAGTTCTTCGCCTATGCCGAACGCAGCCGCTACGCAAACCCGAACCCCAATCGACTGACCAAAGGCAACTACGAGCCGGGTTCGCGGTACGCCTACCAGGACCTCCAATACAAGTACCTGCTGTTCACCGAGGGTCCCGACGAGCTGTATCACCTGAGCTCCGACCCCTACGAGATCCACGACCTGATCGAGGATCCCGAGCACGCCGCGTACAGCGTCCAGATTCGTGATCTGCTTGCCGCGATGCTCGAAGAGGCAACGACCAACCGTCTCGTCGGGACCGTCTCCGAAGAGGAGATGGAGCGCCTGCGCGCTCTCGGGTACATCCAGTAGCGGCACCCGCCCCGTGTCATTGGGGGCACGGTCGTCGGTTGCCCTGGGTCAGATCGTGACGCCGAAGCGTCCCTTGAGGGCAAACGCCAGGACGATCGTCAGGATGAAGAAGACGATCAGCCAGTGCGTCTCGAAACCGAACAAGCCGACCGAGCGCTCCGGATAGTCGATTCGGATGGCCACGAAGGCCGAGTCGGCGGGGAGGGGGGCCTCCGCCGGATACAGCAGCTGGTTCAGAAAGCCGGGTGCCAGCCGTTCGGGTGCGCGCCGTTGGATCAGGTCCGAGACCACCAGCCGTTTGATAGCGGTCTCGTTGCCTGCGGTCAGGCCCAGCTCGAAGGTGCCGGGCGCATCGACGCGGAGTCGCCACGCGACTTCGTCGAGGCTGGGGATCCACACCCGGGCGCTGTCGACCGTGACGCCATCGGGCACCTCGAGCGCGACGTCGGGACCGAGGCCAGCTGCGCTCTGGGCCATGCTGACACGCAACGTGGTGCTGTCCCCCGGCTCGAGACCCTTGTAGCCGTAGTGGAATTGCAGCTGGGTGATCACCAGGACGAAGGGCACGATCATGAAGAGCATGGGCACCAGGTTGAGCCCCAGGTACTTCAGGTTGTGCCGCAGGATGGCTCCCTGGGCGCGCAGGATGGCTACCAGGTCGTCGTTGAAGAGCCGAATCTCAAACAAGCCCGCGGCGATCTTGCGCTTGACTGCCTCGACCGCCGGCTGGTTGGAGGTGGCCCGGTAGCCGAGCAGCATGCCGACCGACGCCACAACCGACACGATGCTCAGGCCGATCATCGGGTGCAGCCCGCGGAACGGGTAGAGCACCGCGTCGAACAGGACGCCCAGGGTGGTGTTGAGGATGGCCATGCTGCCGTGTCGGGAGTTGTTAGTGTAACGCGTCGTAATTAGCTTGACTTATATGGCATATTATGACTTCCTTGTCTCGACAGTAAACTTGTCGGGACAGGAGGCCACGATGCCCAGGGTAGCACCGGAGATTTCGTTGACCGGGCAGCAGCGGGCAGCGGCTCCAGGGAATAATCGACGCGCCGAGCTCACAGCAGCGGCAGGTGTTCCGAGCCCACATCATCCTGCTTGCCGAGCAGGGGCTGCAGAACCAGCAGATCGCCGAGCGCCTCGAGACCTCCCGACAGACCGTGGGCATGTGGCGCGCTCGCGCAGCCAAGCAGGGCATCGAGGATCTCGGTGACGAGCCGCGCTCTGGTCGTGCGCGCACCTACGACGCCGTGCGGGAAGCCAAGATCATCGCCGCAACCCTGGAGAGGCCTCCGAGCCGAACCCATTGGAGCGCACAGCGGCTCGCCAAACAGGTCGATGCGAGCCCTTCGACGATCCTGCGGATCTGGCGGCGCAACGGCCTGCAGCCCCATCGCACCGAGACCTTCAAGTACTCCGCCGATCCACTCCTGCAGGACAAGGTCACCGACATCGTGGGGCTGTACCTGCACCCGCCCCAGGGGGCGCTGGTGCTGTGCGTGGACGAGAAGAGCCAGATCCAGGCTCTGGACCGGACTCAGCCGATGTTGCCCATGCGCCGCGGCGATCCAGAGCGCTGCACCCACGATTACAGACGCCACGGCACCACGACGCTGTTCGCGGCGTTGAACCTAGCCACCGCCGAGATCCTGGGCACCTGCATGCAGCGGCACCGCCACCAGGAGTTTCTTCGCTTCCTACGCTTGATCGACCGCACCTACCCCGAGGGCGAGATCCACCTGGTGCTGGACAACTACGGCACCCACACCCAGCCCAAGGTCGAGGCCTGGTTCGAGCAACACCCGCGGTTCACGCGTCACTTCACGCCCACTTCCGCTTCCTGGATGAATCAGGTGGAGACCTGGTTCGGCATCCTCACCTCGCAGGCCGTCCGGCGCGGCAGCTTCAGCAGCGTCGATGTCCTGATCAAGGCCATCCACCGCTTCATCCGAGCCTGGAACGACGGCTCCGAGCCCTTCCTTTGGCTCAAGTCCGCCGACCAGATCCTCGCCAAAGCCATAAGACAAGACAACTCCGACGCGTCACACTAGGAGATGTACCCGAGACCCTGGAGCTTCTTGCGGATCTCGTCCTCGGAATCCGCGTTCTCGAGGACCGCGAGCTCCTTCTCGAGCGCGTGGGTCACGAACTCCTCCACCGAGGAGTAACCGGCGATATCGGCGAACTTCTTGACGCGCGCCAGGAGCTCGGCGTCGAGCTTGATGCGATTGCCTCCGAACATGGGCATTGACTCCGTTAGTGGCCTAGTTGTCCTGCACGGTGACCGGCGTGGTGCCGTCCGGGAATCCCTCGATGCCGAACTCGGCCAGGATCGCCGCGGCGAGGTTCTGTAGCGAGGTGGCCTCGCGTCCCAGCGGCCGGCTGGCGAACAGCACTCCTGGGACTGCGGTGTGATCCATGATGTGGTCGCCACTCCACTCGTCGACGTTGTCGCTGATGAACATCTCGGGGATGCCTCCGAGGGCGTTCTTGCCGGAGCCGCGAGTACCCTTGGTGTAGCCGATCACCAGGTCGGGCCCGATGGCCTCGTGACCGCGGTCGTGGAAGTCGCGCCCCTTGCGATAGACGCGTGTGACCGCCGGCTCCCCGGTGAGCGGATCGACAGTCGCCAGCAGGTCGGCCTCGATGCGGTCGAGCAGCAGCTCGGCCTCTTGTGGGCGCACGATACCGCTGGACTCGCGCCCCGCCAGGTTGAGGTACAGGCCGCTGATGCCGAGCCCGTAGGCCCGGGTGCGGTCCCAGGCGACGCCTCCCCAGAACTCGCTGACCGGCCGCTGGGTGCCGCGTTTCAGGCGCAGGTAGCCGTGATCTGCGAGCCAGGCGTTCAGGTGGAATGACCGCCGCCAGCTGGCAAAGCCGTGATCCGACATCACCACGAGGGTCGTTGCCGCATCGATGCTGTCGAGCGTGCGCCCGACGACCGCGTCGAGTTCCTCGTAGATACCCGGGACCACGTCACGGTAGCGGTCGTGCTCCTCGGGAACGTAGGCCGGGTGCTCGGGATCCATCGTCAGGCCCCACATGATGTGGGAGACCTGGTCGGGGTTGCCGAAGTAGTAGAAGAGGAAGTCGCCGGTCCAGCTCTCGAGCACGTGCTCGTACTGCTGGATGATCTCGCGGCCGCTGATGCGTGCCTGGGCCAGGTAGTCGTCGATGTCGAAGACACCGTTCTCGATGGCCTTGCTGTCCTCCGGCATCTCCTGGGTGTAGAAGCGTCCGGTCGCCTCGGCGAGGTCCACCGCGAAGCTGCTCGGCTCCGAGATCCGCATGGCCTGGTTCAAGGGATCGATCTGTACGGGCGTGACGTAGAGCTCGAAGTGCGGGCGTACCGACTCGAGGTAGAAGCGCACGCTGCCGCCGATCGACTGGATCCACGGGATCAGCTCGAAGTCGACCGTCTTCCAGTCGCTCCATTCACCCTCCTGGAGGATGAACTCCTGGGCGCCGACCACGAACTTGGCCACGGGGTTGTCCGGGTCGACGTAGACGTGGAACTCGAACGCCGGGGCATCTTTTTCCTCGGCCGTCACCGGGTTGTCGGGCGGGCCGTAGATCGTGCCGGTGAAGACGCCATCGACCAGGTCGGCCGGGTAGATCTCGCCGCCACCGACATCCCGCTTGAGGAACTGGCGACGGTCGGTGCTGAAGAAAGTGAACTCGCCGGGGGTGCCGCGCAGGTCGGGTGTGCCCATGCCCGAGAGCTCGTAGCTGGCCTTGCCGACGGGCGGAAAATTGGCCGGGATACGGACGATCGTGCTGCGCACGCCGGCATTCTCGAGCAACTCCCAGAAGGGCGTGCCGTGCCGCGCCAACTCGATCCCGCCACCCCAGAGGGGCAATATCCAGTCGCCGAACCCGATGGCGTTGCCGGAGCCACGCACACCCTCGTCCCAACGGGGCAGGGGATCGAACCGGAGCACGTAGCCCGGCCCCGGGGGGGCCGACGTCGAGGTGTACGGGAGGCCGAAGGGCAGCGGATTGTGAACGTCGCGGTGCAAGAAATCGAAGATGCCATGTCCGCCGGAGTCGAGGCCGGTGATGAAGTTCGACCAGGCCACCGGGCTCTGCGGGCTGGCCGCCGTCTCGAGAAGCTGGAAGGTGCCCATCTCGGCGAGTCGCCTGAAGTTGGGCAGGCGCCCCTGCTCCATGAGCTGTTGCACCAGCACGGGGTCGAGCCCATCCATGCCGAGCACGATCATGCGGCGGCCGCTGGCGTTGGCGCTGCGGCAGGCCGTGCTCGCGAGCATCGTGACCAGTAGCAGTGTCGCCAGAACGCCGGCGCGCAGGTCGCTCCGGACGCTCATCACGTGGCCCCGGTATCGTTGAACAGGGGCTTGCCATCCATGTGCTTTGGGGGCTCGAGCCCGAACTGCTGCAGCGCCGTCGGGGCGATGTCGATCAGCGCCGGGTGCTCGGCGTCGATGCTCCGGTTACAGAACAGCACACCGGGTACCAGCCGCGGATCGACGCAGTGATCGCCGCTCCACGCCTTGACGTTGTCCTCGTACAGCGGGGCGTCGACCACGCCCGTGGCGCAGTCCCACGAGGTGCGGTAGCCGCGGTTGTAGCCGATCACGAACTCGGGAGCGTTGCTCAGGTAGGGGCCCCGGTACAGCTCGGCGGTGTCGAACGCCTCGACTATGGCGACCTCGTCGTTGTCCTCGTCGCGCAGGCCGCGCAGCTTCTCGGCGATCTCCTTCTTGAGCGTCGGCACCGCGTCAGGCTCGACGATGCCCTGAGCCTCGCGACCCCGAACGTTGAAGAACATGCCCGACAGACCGAGGCAATAGGCTCTCGTACGCGACCAGTCGACGTCGCGCAGCCAATCGGCGCTGCCGTCGGCGCCCTCCTTCAGGTGCAGGTAGCCGTTGTCGAGCAGCCAGCGATTCAGGTTCACGCCACGCCGGAATGAAGCAAAGCCGTGGTCTGACAGGACCATCAGTAGGTCGCCCTCCTGGATCCGGTCGAGCAGCTTTCCGACGAGCTCATCGTTCTTGAGGTAGAGCCGCTCGATCGCGTCGCGGTACTCGCTGTCGCCACCGTCGTCGGCCGGGTGGTCCTTCTCGAGGTAGCGCCAGTACATGTGCTGTACCCGATCGGTGGCGTCGAACACGCACACCAGACAGCCCTTGCGCAGCCGCTCGAAGGCCGACCAGAACATTTCCTGGCGCTCGTCGTCGATGCCCATCGACAGCTCCCAGAAGTGGCGATCGTCGATCACCTTCTCGTTCAGCGCCCAGGTGTCCTCGGCCAGCCCGAGGGTCGAGAACTTGCCCCCGAGCTTCGACAGGTAGACGGCGTAGTAGTCGGGGTGGGAGATCGGCATCGCCGGCTTCTCGGGGTCCAGGGCGATCGGCGTCATGTACATCGAGAAGTGGCCGTTCATCTCGATCATCATGGTGCGTGCGATACCACGCACCTTGATCCCGGGAGCGGCTGGAAACTCCAGGTCGACCCAGTCGGACAGCTTGCCGAGCTCGAGTTCGAAGCTCGTCTTGCCCAGGGTCACCCGCGCGGTGTTCGCATCACGATCGAGTTGCGCGGCGATCGGGATCGAAAGGGGAGGGGTTCCGGCGCGAAGTATGTTCGTGGGTCCCTCGAGTATCCCGGTCACGGTGTCACCGTCCATCTGCACCGGCACGCGCAGCCCGCCCTCCTTGAACTTCTCCGCCTCGGGGCGGGTAGTGAACAGCAGGAACGTACCCTGGGTTCCGAGCAGGTCGGGCACGCACATGGCCGACAGCTGCGCGCCGTAGAACCGATCGGGCGGGAAGGTGATCGGCACGCGCAGGATCGTGCTCCAGATGTTGTGTTCGCCCAGGATCGACCAGAAAGGCTTGGACTTGCGCAGCAGGCGCAGCTCCGGCTTCTCCAACGGGATCTGGAACGGGCCGAGCTTCAGGAAGCGGTCAACCGAGCCGATCTTGGTCGAGGACAGTACCGGCAGGTAGGTGCGGTGGTCGCGGTCGAGAAAGTCGTAGATGTTGTGGCGTGCCGGATGCGTGCCGGTCGAAAACGACGACCAGGCTACCGGGGAGATCGACGGGAAGGTCGTCGCGAGCGGCTTGTAGCAGCCCATATCGGCCAGGCGCTGGAAGTTGGGCAGCTTGCCTTCGGCAAGGAAGCGGTCGGTGATCTTCGGGTCCTGGCCGTCGAACCCGACGACGATGAGGCGGCGGATCTTGGGCACTGCCTTGGTGCGACGAGTGAGCGCGCGGTAGAGGGTCCGAAAGGGCCAGATCAGCAGCGACAGGAAGACTGCGAGGATCGTGGTGAACAGCACCAAGAAGCTGCTCAGGAAGGCAAAGCCCGCGCCCGGGCCGACGTAGGCCTCGGCCGTGCCGGGCAGGGCAAGCGCCACAGCCACGACGGCGCCGAACAGCCAAGGGCGTCGCGATCCGGTCACGGAGACAACTCCTTCACGAGCAGGTCGGCGATCTCGCCGATCCACAGATCACCCTCGATACGGCGCGGAGCCAGCAGGAAGGCGTCGTCGTAGGTGTGCATGCCCACCAGGTCGGTGCGGCCGAAGATCTGGGTGGCCGACGGAGATGCTTTCAGGTCGAATCCCGGGTGCGAGAGGGCCACCAGGTCCGGCCCGCGAGTGGCGCATGGCCCCCCGTATATCTCCGCACTATCGAAGACCTCGCGTATGACCGGCGCCCCATCATATCGCAGCTGTAGGAGCCCGTCTGCGATTCTGTGCTTGAGTTCGGGGACTCGCTCTTGGCGCACGGAGCCGCGCGCGAAGCGGGAGGCAGTGTGGATGTAGAAGCGTCCGGGGTCGAGAGCGAAGGCGACGCTGCCGCCGGTGATATCCGCCAGCTCCCGGCCGTCCTGACGCAGGCGCAGGAGATCCTGCTCGCGCAGCCAGGCGTTGAGCTGCACCTCCTGCTCGATGGCACAGAAGCCGTGGTCCGACAGCATCCAGAAGCGGTCGGAGGCGTCGGGCTGCAGGGCCGCGAAGCGATCGAAAATCTGGCCGACGAAGTGGTCGACCGCCCGGTGGTACTCGATCGCTTGCTCGTGGCGCGGATGCGCCGTGTCCATGAGTGCGTCCCAGAGGTAGTGGTAGAGGCGATCGGTGCCCGTCACCACGACTTGCATGAGATCCCAGGGCTCGGCGTCCCACAGGTGCCACAGCCCCGCCGCCCGCGACTCGAGCGTGCGGTGCAGATCGCGCATCAGCCAGTCGTGGTCGCCGCGGCTGCGCGCGGTGTCGATGTCGATACGATAGCCGAGACGTCGCAGCGGGCCGAGGTGACGAAGTGGCTGCACCGACCGGCTGAGGTCGATGGCCACGAAACCCGACACCAGCGCTCCGGGGATTCGGCGAGCCGGGTAGGTGGCAGGCTGGTTCAGCACCACCGACCGGAGCTCGGAGCCCCCGAGCCGATCCCAGAGCGTCGGGACCTCGACCTGGCCGAAGTTGGGAAAGGTGAGGCGATAGGTGCCCGGGTCAACGTCGGTGAACCCGAACACGCCATGATGGCCGGGGTCGGTGCCGGTCATGAAGCTGGTCCAGCTGACCGACGAGATCTCCGGGATCGAAGCGCGCATGGAGCGCAGATGGCCTGCCGCGATGCGCTCCGCGATCCGGGGCATGACCCCGGCGTCGGCCAGCGAGCGCAACAGCCCGACGGGCACACCGTCGAGACCGACTAGGCAGAGATGCTTGCCGACCGCCAACTCAGCGCTCCTCCGGGCCTACAGGTATCCCAACGCCTGCAGCCGCTCCCTGATGGCCTCTTCCTCTTCCGGACTGGTGTGCTCGTCCTCGCCGGGCGACAGCAGCCCCATCAACTCGAGCGAGCGTACGATCTTGTCGAGGCTCTGTTCCAGTGTCTCGGTCTCGGTGTTACAGACGACCTCCGGGTTGGTCGGCGGCTCGTACGGGTCGGAGACACCGGTGAAGTTCGGGATCTCGCGCGACAGCGCCTTGGCGTACAGGCCCTTGGGGTCGCGCCGCGTCAGCTCCTCGAGGCTGCACTCGGTGTAGACCTCGACGAAGTTGTTGATGTTGCCACGCAGCTCGTCGCGGATCTCGCGATAGGGCGAGATCGCGGCCGAGATCGCCACCACGTCGTTGCGCGACAGCAGGTTGCAGACGTAGCCGATACGCCGGATGTTGGTGTCGCGGTCTTCTTTTGAGAAGCCGAGGCCCTTGGAGAGGTTGGTGCGGACCTCGTCGCCGTCGAGAACCTCGACACGCATGCCGCGCTCCAGCAGGACTGGCTCGATGGCCTGAGACAAGGTCGATTTGCCCGAGCCCGAGAGCCCGGTAAACCAGAGGGTGAAGCCGTTCATCGGGCTGACTCCGTGATCTTGGCCGTGGAGGCCTCCGCCAGGTAGTGACGGCGCAGGATGGCGGCGACCTCGGGGCGTGTGAACTCGGCGGGCAGATCCTCCCCCTTGCTCAGCATCTCCCGGATACGCGTTCCGCTCAGGAACACGTGCTGGTCGCTGTCGTGCGGGCAGGTCCTCTGCGAGGCCATATTGGCGCAGCGATGACAGTAGAAGGCGTGGTCGAAGAAAAGCGGCGTGATGCCGAGCTCCAACGCCGCGAACTCCTGGAAGATGGTGTGGGCGTCGTAGGTGCCGTAGTAGCCGCCGACGCCGGCATGGTCACGCCCCACGATGAAATGGGTACAGCCGTAGTTCTTGCGCACGATGGCGTGGAAGACGGCCTCCCGCGGCCCGGCGTAACGCATCGCCGCCGGCAGGATCGACATCGCTACCCGTGCGGCCGGGTAGTAGTTGCGCAGCAACGCCAGGTAGCACTCGAGGCGAACGTCGGCCGGGATGTCGTCCGACTTGGTCTCGCCCATGATCGGGTGAATCAGGAGTGCGTCGACCAACTCGAGCGCGCACTTCTGCAGGTACTCGTGGGCTCGGTGGATCGGGTTACGGGTTTGAAAGGCGGCGATACTGTTCCAGCCCTTGGCCTTGAACAGTACCCGGGTCTCGCGCGGGTCGAGGCGGAACTCCTCGAAGCCATGGTGCCGGGGCCGCTCCAGGAGTGTGATCCTGCCACCCAGGTACGTGTCGCCTGTTTTCTGCAGGTAGGCAACACCGGGATGCGCCGTATCGGTGGTGCGCAGGACGGTCTCGGCCTCGCGCTCCTTGCTCGGGTGGAACTTGTCCTCGACTTCGAGGATTCCGAACACGGTATCGGTGCTTCCCTCGAGCGCGACCGGCTTGCCGACCTCGATGCGCTCGGCATGGTCGGAGCTCACCGACAGGGTGATCGGGATGGTCCACGGAATGCCGTTGGCCAGGCGCCCGTGCTCGCACACGTGCTCGTAGTCACGCTGATCGAGGAATCCCTCGAGGGGGCTGAGCGCGCCGGTGGCGATCATCTCCAGATCGCTCATCTCACGCCGGTTCAGCGAGACCGCGGCAAGCTCCGGCGCGCGCTCGAGCCAGCGCTCGCGCTCAACGGAGTTCGCGACGCGGTTCATGAGGCGGCCGCCATGGGCTTTGATCATCAGAGGTATCCCAGGTTTTGCAGTTTCTTCCGAACTGCGACCAGCTCGCTAGGATCGAGCTCGGTACCGGCCGGCTCGGGCTCGAGGCTGCCGATCAGGTCGCGGAGAACGAAGACGATGAAGTCGGTGGGGGAACTGAAGCCGGATCCTTCGATCACCTGCTGCAGGCGCGTGTAGAGCGGACGAGGGATCTTGATGCTGACGCGGGCGCTCATGGGTCGGCTCCAAGGGAAGTGCCCGGACGGGTCCCGATCAGGACTCCAATTGGGTCCTGATCGTAACCCATATGGTCACCGGCGCAAGCCACGCAGGCGAGATTACTAGTACAGGCCGTGCAGGCGCTCCACGAGCGTGGAGTGTGTCACCCCGTTGCTGGCCAGCAGTCCGCGCTCGTTGTGCACGCGGGAGGGGTCGTAGGCGATCGGACAGCCGTCGAAGTCGGTGAGCTTGCCGCCGGCCGCGACCAGGATCGCCTCCGGCGCGCAGGCATCCCAGAGCTTCGTGCCGATGCTCGGATGCAGATACAGGTCGCAAATCTGGGTGGCGATCTTGCCGATCTTCAGTCCGACGCTACCGGACCGGACCATTTCGGTGAGTCCCAGCTCCAGCATCATCCGCTGCACGATCTCGGGCAGGTGGGAGCGGCTGCAGATGAGGCGCAGCCGGCTGAGGTCGGTCTCTGGGCGAACCTGCAGGGGTTCGATGCCCTCGCCCGTGACCCGCTCGGCGCCCTCGCCGACGATGGCGCGGTAGAGGGTGCCGGTCGCCGGCTGGTTGACGACGCCGAGGCGTGGCCGCCCTTCGATCGCCAGCCCGATCATGGCGGCGAACTCGTCGGTGTGGTTGATGAACTCCTTGGTGCCGTCCATCGGGTCGACCATCCACACCCGTCGCGCCTCGGGGCGCACGATCTCCTCGGCCGACTCCTCGGCCAGGATCCCATCGTCGGGGAAGCTCGCGCGCAGCCGCCGCACGATGTGCTCGTTGGAGGCGCGGTCGGCCTCGGTGACCGGCTCGGTGACGCTCTTCATGTCGATCTGGTACTCGCCCCGGTAGTAGCGCATGAGGATGTCGCCGGCCTCGCGCGCGATCTGCTCGGCGGCTTCGAGCTCCTGCCTCAGGTGCATCGGTGACTCCGGTCCGGGTGCGTGGGCGAGCGCCAGGTGGCACCGCGGCAAGGCTACCAGCCACGCCGGGCTCAGTTTCTCGGAGGGAATCGTCGGGCCATTCGGCAGCGCCCTGGGCATATTGCTTGACCGCGCCCGGCCGCAACGCCACGATAGCCGGACGCTGGGCGCGCGGCCCCGGCACTCCGACCTATCTCTCGGTGGAACAGCGATGTCAGTCGAACGACAACTCACGGTTGGATGGCAGAACCGGCCGGGCGAGCTGGCGAATTTCTGCGAGGCCCTGGCTGAGGCCAGCATCAACATCATGGCCCTGGCCACCGCCGAGGCCGGCGAGTACGGTGCCGTGCGGATCCTGGTCGACGACGTTACCAAGGCCCGCGAGGTGTTTCGCGACCACGGCGTAGCCCATACGAGCATCGAGGTGCTGGTGCGGGAGCTCGACAACCGTCCCGGCTCCCTGGGCCGGATCGCCCGTACCCTGGCCGACGCCAAGATCAGCATCGAGTACTTCTACGCTTCCACCGCGATCGGCGGCGAGCGCGTCATCGGGGTATTCAAGGTTTCCGACGCCCAGACTGCCGACGAGCTGCTCTCGGCCCTGGACCAGCAGGCATAACCCAGACCGATCAGAGTCTCGCCACGGCCTGCTCGCAGGCCGGAGACGCGAACGGGAGAGCTGACGCTTGGCGGAAGTCGTGCTGCAGACCGACATTCCGGAGCTGGATCTGCTCCATCGGGGCAAGGTGCGCGACATCTACGGGCTGGAGGACATGCTCCTGATCGTCACCACCGATCGGATCTCTGCCTTCGACGTGGTGCTGCCGAACGGCATCCCCGGCAAGGGCATCGTGCTTACCCAGCTGTCCTGCTTCTGGTTCGAGCGGCTGGGCCACATCGTGGCGAACCATCTGATCACTGCCGACGTAGCGCAGATGCCAGCCGTCGTCGCACCCTATGCCGAGCAGCTTGCCGGTCGCTCGATGCTGGTGCGGCGAGCCGACCGCTTCGACATCGAGTGCGTTGTCCGGGGCTACTTGATCGGCTCGGGCTGGGCCGACTACCAGCGCACCGGCGCGGTCTGTGGGATCGAGCTGGCACCCGGCCTGCGTCAGGCCGACAAGCTGCCGGAGTCGATCTTCACTCCGGCCACCAAGGCCGACCAGGGGCACGATGAGAACGTCTCGTTCGAGGTCATGGCCGAGGTGGTTGGCGCCGGCTGGGCCAACCACCTGCGCGACGCCTCGCTGATGTTGTACGGCGAAGCCGCGGACTTTGCGGAGACTCGCGGCATTATCATCGCCGACACCAAGTTCGAGTTCGGTCTGGTGAACGGCGGGCTGATCCTGATCGACGAGGCGCTGACCCCGGACTCGTCCAGGTTTTGGCCGGCCGGCCAGTATGCTCCGGGCCAGAGCCCGCCCTCGTTCGACAAGCAGTTCGTCCGCGACTACCTGTCGGGGCTTGACTGGGACAAGATGGCCCCGGGCCCCGAGTTGCCCGAGGAGGTGGTCTCGCGAACCGGCGACAAGTACCGGGAGGCGTACCAGGCGCTCACCGGGGCACCGCTGCCCACGTTCGGCGCATGAGCCGGACTCCGACGCTGAAACAGCGCCTCGACGCGCTGGCCCGCGAGATGCTCGACAAGGGCATCCGACTCGAGGAGGCCAAGGGGGCGCTCGAGCACCGCTACCTGGTGCACGCGATGCGGGATTGCGCCGGCAACCAGACACGGGCCGCTGTTGAGCTGCAGATGCACCGAAACACGCTGCGTCGGAAGCTGCTAGCATTAGCAGTCGATCCAAGAGAGTGCTAGCGGACGCCCCTCCTAGTGCGCTAAACGGCGCCAGGGTGCGGAACCGCGACCGCCAGATCGTTCAACATCACACTGACACTCACAAGGAGTGATCCCGATGGCCAAGACGCAGAGCGCTGTGCGCGTTCGGCCCCTGTACGACCGGGTGCTGGTTCGCCGTCTCGACACCGACGAGGAGATGCGCGGCGGCATTATCATCCCGGACACCGCCAAGGAAAAACCGCTCGAGGCCGAGGTCGTGGCAGTCGGCGACGGCAAGCGTCTCGACGACGGCTCGAGCGCCGCGATGGCCGTTTCGGCCGGCGACACGGTGCTGATCGGCAAGTACGGCGGCACGGAGGTCAAGATCGACGGCGACGACTACCTGATCATCCGCGAGGACGAGATCCTCGGGATCGTCGGCTGAGTCCGCCTCCCGGCATCCTGACATCAACACCCTGAAGCTACAGGAGAGACAGACACATGGCCAAGCAGGTCATCTACGCTGAGCAGACGCGCCAGGAGATTCTCCGCGGCGTGAACCAGCTCGCCAACGCTGTGAAGGTCACGCTCGGCCCCAAGGGCCGCAACGTGCTCCTCGAGAAGAAGTTCGGTTCCCCCACGATCACCAAGGACGGCGTTACCGTCGCCAAGGAGCTCGAGGTCAACGAGCCCACCGAGAACATGGGCGTGCAGCTGGTCAAGGAAGTTGCCAGCAAGACGTCGGACGTCGCCGGTGACGGCACCACAACTGCCACCGTGCTGGCCCAGGCGATCTTCCGCGAGGGCGCGCGCAACGTCACCGCCGGTGCCGATCCGATGGCCGTGAAGCGCGGCATCGACCAGGCGGTCAAGGTGGCCGTGGCCGACATCGGTAAACGTTCCAAGCCCGTCAAGGGCGACATGATCGCTCAGGTCGGCACGATCTCGGCCAACAACGATGCGGAGATCGGCGAGATCATCGCCGAGGCGATGGACAAGGTCGGCAAGGACGGCGTCATCACCGTCGAGGAGGCTCGCAGCCTCGAGACCACGCTCGAGGTGGTCGAGGGCATGCAGTTCGATCGCGGCTACTTGTCGCCCTACTTCGTCACCGATCCGGAGCGTATGGAGACCGTCCTGGAGGACGCGCTCGTGCTGGTGCACGAGAAGAAGATCGCCAACATGAAGGATCTGCTGCCGTTGCTCGAGCAGGTCTCGCGCATGGGCAAGCCGCTCGTGATCATCGCCGAGGACATCGAGGGCGAGGCGCTGGCCACCCTGGTGGTCAACAAGATCCGTGGCACGCTGAACGCCGCCGCCGTCAAGGCGCCCGGCTTCGGTGAGCGCCGCAAGGCCATGCTGCAGGACATCGCCATCCTCACCGGTGGCAAGGCGATCTCCGAGGACCTCGGCATCAAGCTCGAGAACGTCCAGGTCGAGGATCTCGGCCGGGTGCGCAAGATCGTCATCGACAAGGACAACACGACGATCGTCGAGGGTGGCGGCACGGCTTCCGAGATCAAGGCTCGTGTCGACCAGATCCGTCGCCAGATCGACGACACCACCTCCGACTACGACCGCGAGAAGCTCCAGGAGCGTCTGGCGAAGCTCGTTGGCGGGGTGGCCGTGATCCACGTCGGTGCGGCGACCGAGACCGAGATGAAGGAGAAGAAGGCGCGCGTCGAGGACGCCATGCACGCCACCAAGGCGGCCGTCGAGGAGGGCATCGTGCCCGGCGGCGGGGTTGTCCTGCTGCGTGCCCAGAAGGCGCTCGATGGCATGGAGCTCGACGGCGACGAGGCCCTCGGCGTTACGATCGTGCGCCGTGCGCTCGAGGAGCCGCTGCGCCAGATCGTCAACAACGCGGGCATGGAAGGCTCGGTGGTGGTTGCCGAGCTTCGCAGCAAGAAGCAGAGCGTGGGCTTCGACGCCGCGACCATGGAGTACGCCGACATGGTCGACTCGGGTGTCATTGACCCCGCCAAGGTGACCCGTCACGCGCTGCAGAACGCCGCTTCGGTGGCGGGCCTGTTGCTGACCACCGAGGCGATGGTCACGGAGATCCCCGAGGACAAGCCCGAGATGGCCGGCGCAGGCGCCGGCGGCGGCATGCCGGGCGGCATGGGCGACTTCTAGTCGAAGCTCGGTCATAGATCCTCAGAAGCCCGGGGCGCCCACGGCGTCCCGGGCTTCTCTGTTGGGGCCGCGCGAGATTCTCTGCTTGGCCAGCGACCCGCTTGCTACCATGGATTCCTCCGGCCGCGCTGTTCCGCTGGCGGCCACTTTCCCAGCGAACACTGGATAGCGGGAGCGCGGACTGATGAAAGTGACGAGCTCGTTTCTGATCGGCGCGGCGATGATCACATCGACCATTTTCGCGGCGGCGGCGCAGACCTCGGAGCCTGCCAAGGTGGCCGTGATCAACGGCGATCTCGTGCTCGAGAGCTCCGCGATCGGGCGCCAGGCGCGTGAGCAAATGGAGGCCGAGGCAGTCGTCTGGGAGGAGCGTCTAGCGGTCCTCAACAGCGAGCTGGAGGCGCTGACGCGACAGCGTCAGGAACAGGCGCTCACGCTCAACGAGGCCGCACTGACACGGCTGAACCAGGACATCGAGGAGAAGCAGGTGCAGGCACAGCGTCTCAACGACGATGCCCGCCGCGAGCTGACGCGACTAGAGCAGCAGGTCACGATCGACGTGAACGCTCAACTCGGACCGCTTGTCGACCGCTTCGCCGAGGAGCGCGGTATCGACCTGATCTTCGATTCGGCCCGCGCCCAGGGCATCCTCTACATGGGCGAGACGCTCGACCTGACCGGCGACTTCGTCAGTCTGGTCAACGCGGCGCTAGCCGGCGACGGCTCCTCCGATCAGTAGCAGGCCGCGGCGGCTACAATGAGGCTGGCCCGCGAGGCAGGGGAACCGCTGTCGGCCACGGTCGATGGAGGAAAGTCGGGACTCCACAGGGCGGCGCGCTGGGTAACTCCCAGTGGGGGCAACCCCGGGAAAGTGCCACAGAGAACAGACCGCCACCGGCATTCGTGCCGGCGGTAAGGGTGAAACGGTGGGGTAAGAGCCCACCAGTGTCGGGGGCGACCCCGGCAGCTAGGTAAACCCCGCGTGGAGCAAGGCCAAATAGGGGAGCGGCGGACCGGCCCGGTCCATGCTCCCGGGTAGGCTGCATGAGGCGTCGGGAAACCGGCGTCCCAGATTCATGGTTCCCCACCCGGCCATGCCGGGTGAACAGAATCCCGCTTACTCGCCTCGCGGGCCGCTTTTTCTTGTGCGCCAGGCATGGCGCGATAGCGCGGTCCCACGATCTCGAAATGGCCCAGCTTGTCGCCGATCTCCAGGTGTCCTCCGCGCACCGGACGGACTACCGACCGAGCCCCGCGCGGGCGTCTGTCACCTCTGGCAGGTCCCAGCCGGCGTTGCCCCAGTGGTCGAGGAACTGCTCGAGGTAACGGTGCCCCTCGGCCTCCCTCCCGAGGCCGATCGTCAGCACTCCGAGCTGATAGAGGGCCCGCACGTACAGGACCGGATGCGCCGTGCGCTCGAAGCCGCTGGCGATCAGTCGCTGAAGTTCCTCGACGGCGTCCTCGGTGTTGCCGAGCATCAGGTGGGCGCGGGCGAGGGCGTCGCGAAACAGGGCGCCGCTGCTGGTGAAATAGGCCCACTCCTCCGCCAGCAGCTGGCCCGAGCGGACGACGTTTTCGAGGAGCTGTCGCGCCACCTCCGCATCGCCACGATCGAGGGCGATCTCCGCATCGAGGGCATCCCGGTAGATCCAGCCCGATGAGGTGCGGGAACCAGCGATGACCTCCCTCAGCCGTTCGCCATGTGCGGCAGCCTGCGCAGCGTCCCCACGCCGCAACGCGTGACGACCGGCCAGGTAGAGCGAGCGAAGACTGTCCGGCTGGACGGCCAGGGCCCGTTGAACCTCGGTGCCGGCTGCGACGAAGTCGCCCCGCAACGCGTGCAGCTCGGCCAGCGAGTGCAGGCCCGTCAACGCGGCGGCGCCCCACAATCCGTCGGGTGCCACGATCTCATCGGCCAGCGTGTCGCGGTAGGAGTCGACGGCCTGCTCGAACTCGCCTCGATAGGCCCACACGTCTCCCTGGAGGCGACGTAGTACGGCACGCCGCCAGCCTGGTTCCCCGAAACTCGTGATGTGATCCAGAGCGGCCTCCCACTCCGACGTCAGCACTGCGTAGGCCCCTCGCAGGAGCACGTTGATAGCGGTGCCCGGGGAGGGGCTCGATCTCAGGGCCTCATCTGCGTGCCCCTCGAGGGCCCGCAAAAAGGCGCGGACCTCCTGCACCTCCAGCGGGTGCTCCAGCTCCATCTCGTCGAGGACACGGCGTGCTTTGGCGTTCTCTCCCTGCAACCCGTAGATGATGGGAAGCTCGAAGTAGACGAGATGGAGCTGAGGATCGAGGGCCAGGATCTGTTCCAGGAGCGTCGCCGCCTGTTCCAGGTTGGTGTGGAAAGTGGAGTGGATGTAGATGTCGCTCAGCAGGTAAAGGGCCTCGACGTTCTCGGGCTGGGTCGCGATGATGCTCTCCAGGACGGGAATGGCATCGGTGAACCTGCCGCCCACGTAGAGCTGAGTGGCGACGATCAGGTCACGGTATTGCGACGGGGCCCGATCCCGGAGCTCGACTGCGTTGGCCGCGGCTTGCAGCGCCTCCGTGTGCTCTCCCACCCCAGGTGGCGAGCAGGCTCAGTCGATAGTGGGCAACCGCGAATTCGGGATCGATCCGGACTGCCTCCCGGAATTGCTCGACGGCGTTGACCAGGTCCACTCGCTGCATGAGCACTTCGCCGCGGAGATATGCCCGGAGCGCTTCGACGGAGTCCGTGAACTCTCCCTCGAGATCGCTCGCTCCCGGCTCTCCTGTCGACGGCCGCAAGCTCCGCCTCACGTCTGCGCCCAGCGCGGCCGCCATCGAGAAGATGTCGTCGACGGTCTCCCCCTCGGCCTGCTGGGAAGCCAGCAACGCCCCGCTAGCTACCTCGACCAGCTCGGTGGTCGCCAGGAATCGGTCCCCTACACGGCCGATCTGGCCCATGAGCATCGCCGCGACACCGGCCCGCTCGGCGATCTCCGTTGCGACAGAGCGATCGATCGCCGCACCTGAACCCCGACCAAGCTGATAGGCGATGTCGTAGATCCGCTGGCTGCTCGTTACAGCCAGGTGGGACGAACGGGCGAGCTCGTTGGTCAACAACGTCACCATCATCTTGCCGAGTTGGTCGGAGTCGCCGGCGTCGTTGAGGTTCTCGAAGTAGACGACCGCGACGGAGCCCGGCGGAGCCTCTACCGTCGCCCACGGTTGGCGAACGATGAGGGTGACCAACCCGGCAGCCAGGGTGAGTCCGACGGCCCCATAGAGGTAGCGGTTGAGCACCGCGGGCACGGCCTTGCGCTCCGTTGCCGCGGGCGTTGTTGCGTCGCCGCTCGTCAGCTCGTCTCGCAGGTGCTCGAGCTCGTTACGCAGATCCAGGGCCGACTGGTGACGACGGGTCACGTCCTTCTGCAGCGCCCGATCCATGATGCGGCCGAGATGTCGGGGCAGAGCCTCGTTCCGCTCGGTGACCGACTGGGGCGTGTCCTTCACGATCGAGGCCATCAACGAGACCTTGCTATCTCCCTGGAAGGGTCGCTCGCCGGTCGCCATCTCGTACAGCAGGATACCGAGGGGAAAGAGGTCCGAGCGATGATCCACCGGCCTGCCCTCGGCCTGCTCGGGCGACATGTAGGCCACGGTTCCCATGATCTGTCCCTCCTCGGTCAGATGCATGGTTGGCAGCTCGGTCTCGCTGCCGTCGCCGGTCTCCTCCTGTAGCTTCGCGAGGCCGAAATCGAGGACCTTCAGGCGGCCTTCGGAATCGACCATGACGTTGGCGGGCTTGAGGTCCCGGTGGGTAATGCCTTTCCGGTGGGCGGCACTGACTGCGTCCACCAGAGGAATCGCCCAGGCGAAGAACTGCTCCAGCGGCAGGCCGTCGGCCGGAATCAGCTCTGAGAGCGTTTGTCCGTCCACGAGCTGCATGGTGAGGAAGTGGACAGGTGTGCTCCGACCTTCCTGGCTCGCCTGCTCGACGGAGTAGATCGTGACGATGTTGGGATGATCGAGCGCGGCGATGGCCTTGGCCTCACCCTCGAAGCGCCGGCGCCGTTCGGGGTCGGAGGCAAGATCTTGCGGCAGAACCTTGACAGCAACATCCCGTCCGAGCGTCGTGTCCGTCGCCCGATACACCTCGCCCATGCCGCCTGCGCCCAGCGGCTCGATGATCTCGAAATGTCCGAGACGAGTACCTGCTTCCAAACCGACTTCAGGGTAGTGCCCTGTCGGCAATCTACCAAGGGTACCGGGGGTCCGATAGCAGAGATTTCCGGACCTGCGCGGCGTTCGACCGCCTGCCCCACCCAATCACCCATGTAGAACTCTCGGTGCGCGCTGACGGGGCGGAGAGCGTCGCTAACTGACCTATACCGGCCTTTACTTCACGGTCCTACGAGGAGCACAGCCAGAGGCCGAGACCAGCGTCGTTCAGCGTGCACGGGGCGCCGATAGAGGCTCGTGATCGCGATCGCGGTCAGAACGGGATGTCGTCGTCGGTAACCGGCGGGTCCGTCGGTGCAGCCCCGCCCGAGCCGCCGAAATCACCGCTGCCGCCACCCATCTCGGCACCGCCGCTCGTCTCGCCGCGGCCGCCGAGCAGCTTCATCTCCTCGACCACGATCTCGGTCGTGTAGCGCGTGTTGCCGTCCTTGTCGTCCCACTGGCGGGTCTGCAGCCGCCCTTCGATGTAGATCTGCTTACCCTTCGGGGCGTACTGATTCATGATCTCGGCCAGCCGGGCCCAGGCGACGCAGCGGTGCCACTCGGTGTGATCCTGCCAGTTGCCGTCGACATCCTTGGAACGGTAGTTCGTTGCCAGGGAGAAGTTGGCAACTGCGCGGCCGGAGGCCGTGTATCGCAGCTCCGGATCACGGCCGACGTTGCCTACCAGAATTACCTTGTTGACCATCGAGTCCTTCCCGTTCCTGTGAGCGCCAACCTCATTCCGGTTAGACGGGCACGGTCGCGCTCCTTACCGTGCCGCGGAGCTCTACTGCTGCATTTCCTCGCACGCCGCCGGCCGGTCCGCGCCGAGTTTGTCCAGCTCGTTGCAGGCCAGGAAGGCCGCGTCGCTCCGGGCGTAGGCCTGGATCAGGCGGCGGAACGCTTCGATCGACGCCGGTCCCCGCCCTTGCTGCTCGAGGATGAGGGCGTCGTTGAGCATGGCGTCCGGGATCAGGTCGCTGTTCGGGTAGTTTCGAATCAGCGTCGTGAAGGCATCGCGGGCGGCCTGTTCCTGTCCGGCCGACAGATGACACTGCCCGATCCAATATTGGGCGTCGTCGGCCCGGTCTGACATGGCGTAGCGGCGGATGTACTCCTGGAATCCCTGCACGCACAGGTCGTGGTTCTCCCGCAGGTAGTCGTTGAAAGCGCTGTTGTACAGCTGCTGTGCCTGGTTGTCCTGCGGCGGTGTCGGCGGTGTCGTTTGCCTGGTACCGGACGGTACTCTGGCGCCGCGCGGCGCCGGCATTGCCGTGCCGGGCTGGGGCGCTGCCCCGGGCACGCCCTGCCCCGCAGCGAGCTGCTCGGTGAGGCGGCTGATGCGGGCATCCAGCTCCCCGTACTCCTCCTCCAGGGCGGTGAGGTCACGGCCCATCATGCGGAGGTCCTCGCCGCGATCGGCCGACTGTGTCCGCATCGGCTGCAAGGAGTTGTCGAGCTCGCCGCGCAGCTGTACGAGGCGGGCAACGATGTTCTGCTGCGCCGTCTGCAGATCGGCGATCTGTGCCTCCAGCGCGGCTTGGCGCGCCTCGATGGCGGTGAATCGGGGCTCGATTGAGGAACAACCCCCTAACGCCACACAGACCAGCAACAGGACCCCGGGAGCTCGGCTTAGCGAGATCACGCTCTGGGCCTCCTTAGAAAAAGAAACGGGGCGGGCTCGCAGCTTCGAACCCGCCCCGTCATTGACTCAGTCGGTGTCGCCACCTGCGGCGACAGCCACGAACAGGCCGCGGCGGTTCTGCGACCAGGCGGCCTCGTTGTCGCCCCGCACGGCGGGCTGCTCCTCCCCGTACGAGATGGTCTCGACGCGCGTCGCCGTGACCCCGAGCGAGATCAGGTAGTCCCTCGCGGCCTGGGCGCGCCGATCGCCGAGCGCCAGATTGTACTCGCGCGTTCCCCGTTCGTCGCAGTGACCCTCGACCAGGATCCGGACGTCCTCGTGGTCACGCAGCCATGCAGCGTTGGCCTGCAGCGTGGCACGCTGGTCGGCCCGGATCTCGGCACGGTCGTAGTCGAAGTAGATCGTGCGAAGTAGCTGCCGCCTGTTGATCTCTTCGGCCGACAGGAAGTCCTGGGGCGTGGCCTCGGCCTCCTCCCACTCGCCAACCTCGGGCGCCTCGGCGGGCGGCGGAGGCGGGGGCGGAGCTGGCTCGGGGGCCGGCGGCGGCGGTTGGGGCGCGGGTGCAGGGGGTGCATCCTTCTTGCACGCTGGCAGTGCCACCAGGAGCACTGCCAGTGCCATTACGATCAGTCGAGCGTTCGGGCTGCGCATTCGACGTTCCTCCATGTTCCCCCGGGGTCAGGGGCGGTTTCCCCAGCTCGGTGTTACGTTGTTTCCCGCCACCGTCAGCATACGATGACGCGATCCATCCAGACCCATCACCCAGATCTGGACGCTATCTTGACGCGCCCACTCGAAGGCGATCTGCCGGCCATCCGGAGACCATGCGGGCGATTCCTTACGCCCGCGACCCCGGGTTAGCTGGAAGGTCTGGTCGGATTCGAGATCGTACACGAAAATATCGAAGTTGTTGCCGCCAGTCGAGGCCGTAAAGGCGATCAGCTCGCCCTGCACGGGCTGCCACGCCGGATCATCCTTCTGGCCGCCGGCCGTGAACAGCCGGCGTGTATTGAGCCCTGTGGCGTCCATTAGGTAGAGCTGCTGGCTGCCGCTTCGGTCGGAGACGAAGACCAACTGACGGCCGTTCGGCGACCAACCTGGCGACACGTCGCTGCCCGGGTTGCGGGTTATTCGGGTCAGCGCGGAGCCGTCCAGCCCCACCGTGTAGATCTCCGAGTTGCCGTCACAGCTGGACGAGAGTGCGATCACCGTGCCGTCGGGCGAGAACGCCGGACCGTTGCTGGTCCCCGGGCAGCTGACCACCACGCGGGGTTGGCCGCCGGAGTTGAGGATCATGTGGATCTCGGCTCGCGGCACGTTGTTGCGCAGCGCGTAGGTCTGGTACGCGATGCGGTCGCCCTGCGGAGAAAACGACGGCGACACGGAGATCGATCGGTTGAAGGTGATGCGACGCTGACGCTCGCCGTCGGCGTCCATGATGAACATCTCCTTTTGCGGGGTCCCCACGGGCTGTTCCCGGTCTGAGACGAAGGCGATGTTTGTGCGGGCCACCCCCTTGATACCGGTGTAGTAGAGGACCGTCTCGTCGCTGAACTCGTGGGCGATGCGGCGCACCCGGTAGGCGGCCATCTCGGGCGAGAGGTCCTCGATCGGCTGGGTGTACTGCTTGCCCAGGACCTGACGGCCTGATTCGACGTCGAACACCCTGAAGCGCGCCACGATGCGCGTGCCCTCGACGTTGACCGTGCCTTGTGCCAACCCACGAGCACCCGTTCGCTTCCATGCCTGCCACGGGATCGGCTCGCCGGGAGCGCTGTCGGGGTAGACCCGCGGATCGACAATATCGAAGGCCATCGACCAGTCGAGATCGATGCTCAGCACCTCGTGCAACACGCGGGCGTGCTCCGCGGCATCTTGGCCGGCCAACAACGCCGGGACCGCGAGCTTGATCGGGGCCCCGCCGCGGCTGCGGATCTCGAGCTGGACATCCTGATCCTGAGCCGCGCCGGCGTCACCGCCGCTGCCCAGGGCGAGTACGACGGCGAGGATCAGCGCTCCCAAGACGCGGCTTCTCCTGCACCTATTCCTGAACAAAGGCAAACCGGACTCCGAGCGATTGCCCCGCGTACTCGCGCGGGAGTGGGGGAAACGGTGTGGCCTGCGCGATGGCACGCTGCGCGGCCTGATCGAAGAGCGAATCGCCCGAGGTCGAGTCGACTCTGGGGCTCACCACGAGTCGTCCGTCGCGGCCGATGCGGAAATACACGAGAACTCTCCGCTCGATCGAATAGGCGCCCCGGGCGGGCGGCTTCCAGTTGGCGCTCACCTTGTCTCGGATGGTCACCACGTAGTAGGTGAACGGGAACTCCTCGACCGTGAAGCTCTGGTCGTCGGTCTCGGCTCCGGCGAAAGTGGTGCCGGAGCGCTCGGCCTCCTGTCGCTGAGGCTCGGGGGGCGTTGCGTTACGGCGGGCGGCCTTCTGGGGCTGTCGCCGTCGCTCTTCCTCCTCGCGCCGCCGACGCTCCTCCTCTTCCCGACGTCTACGTTCGGCCTCTTGCTCGCGCTGGCGCCGCTCCTCGTCACGCTGGCGTCGCAACTGCTCGAGGTTCTCGGGAATTGGCTCCGGCTCGCTCTGAACCGGCTCGATCACCGGCTCCGGCTCCTCGGCCGCTTCGGGCTCCTGTTCGACCGGTGCCGGCGGCGTGGGCCGCGGCGGCGGCAAGCGCACGATCTTCACCGGCACGACGTCGGGCATGAGAATCGGGTCGGGCCAGAGCATCGGGCCGAAGGCGGCCAGCATGAAGGCCCCGACGTGGATCGCGGTCGAGGAGATCAGCGAGGCGCGGAAGCGTTGCTCGAACGATCCCGCCCGTGCCAGGGGGTCTGTCTGCGCCGGATCCGTCATCTCTTCAGCGTAGCGCTCAGCGCTCGGGGATGGGCTCGATGACGGCGCCGACGTCGGCGCCGAGGTTGTGGAGGATCGCCCAGACTTGCATGACGAGGCCGTAGCGGGCCTGGTCGTCGCCGTGGAACAGCACGCGCTGGCCGGGGGAGACGCGGGGCGAGACGCGGGCTTCGAACTCCTCGAGCGGGATGGGTGCCCCGTCGATCAGCACCTGGTTCTCGGCCGTCACCGAGATGATCATCTGCGATTCCGAGAGCGAGGGCATGTGCTCGGTGCGTGGCAGCCGCACATCGGCGCCTTGCACCATCATCGGCGCGGTGATCATGAATATGATCAGCAACACCAGGGCAACGTCGACCAGGGGCGTGATATTGATGTCCGACAGGATGGGATCCTGCTGGTCGAACCAGTGGCCGCCGCTCACGAGGGCGAGCCCCGCCAGGTTTTCTGCACGACGTTGAGGAACTCGAGGCCGAAGTCTTCCATGTCGCGCGACAACCGCCGAATCTTGCCGTGCAGGTGGTTGTAGGCGATGAGCGCGGGGATGGCCGCCAACAGGCCACCCGCGGTGGTGATCAACGCCGCGCTGATACCCGGGGCCACCACGGCCAGGTTGGCGGTTCCGAACGCGGCGATGCTCTGGAAGGAGTTCATGATGCCCCAGACGGTGCCGAACAGGCCTATGAAGGGCGTCGCCGAGCTGGTAGTCGCCAGAAAAAGCATGCCACGCTCCAGATCGCTGCGCTCATCGTGGGCGGCGCGCAGCAGCGAGCGCTCGAGCGCCTCCATGCTGATGCTCCCCGAGGGGCCTTCGGACCGCGAGGCCTCGAGCTGGGCCGAGATCTCGGCGTCCCCGGCGCGGAACACACCGGCCAGGGGCGTGGTCTCGAGGGTCTCCGCGGTGGCTCGTACCTGGGAAAACTTGGAGCTGTTACGGAAGACGCCGAGGAACTCTTTTCCTTGACGGTGTGCCTTCCGGTACAGCAAGACCCGATCGACGATGACAGCCCAGGACAGGATCGAGAAGCCCGCCAGGATCACCAACACGACCTGGGCCAGCGGGCCCAGATTGCCGACCATCTCCAGCACACCGCCCGCCACGAGATCCGCCTGCAACACGAACAAGGAGCACCCCTCGCACGACATCATTTGGGGTTGCGGATCGCCGGAGCCCACCTTCCGGCAACAGGACGTATTCAAAGCTAACACGACGCCAGCCGTGGCGCGATGGTCCGATATATTGGGGGCGCCAGCTCTGGGTGACCGTCTACCATTAGCAGGAGCCGACTCGCGACGATGCTCAACTACCTCCGCATTTGCGACCTGGCGCTGATCGAGGAAGCCGCGCTGGAGCTGGGTCCGGGACTGTCGGTATTCACCGGCGAGACCGGAGCCGGCAAGTCGGTCCTGCTCGGCGGCCTGGCATTGGTCTCGGGCGAGCGTGCGGCGCTCGATCAGCTGCGTGCCGGCGCTGACTCGGCGGTCATCGAGAGTGCCTTCGATCTGCGGGAGCGGGGAGACGTGTGCGAGGCGCTCGATGCGGATGGCATCGGCGCCGACGAGCCCACGATGCTGGTGCGGCGCACGATTACCGCCTCGGGGAGTCGTGCCCACGTGAACGACCGTCTGGTTACGCTGCGCGCCCTGCGTGGCATCGGCCGACGGCTGGTGGAGATCGCCAGCCAGCACGAGAGCCAGACCCTGGTGCGGCCCCGCGAGCAGCTCGAACTGCTCGACCATGCGGGTGACCTCGGCGATCTGCGCCAGCGCGTCGCCGGCTGCTTCGATGAGGCCCAGGAGCTCGCGGGCCAGCTCGATCAGCTGCGGACCGACGATCGGGAGCGCGCCCAGCGTGCCGACTACCTGCGCTTCCAGCTCGAGGAGATCCGGGCCGCGGGGCTATCCGCCGATGAGGAGGCCGCGCTGGCCGCCGAGCGGCAGCGCTTGCGCCACGCCGAGGAGCTGACCGCGGCAGCTTGCGAAGCGCTCGAGCTGCTCTACGAGGGTGACGCGTCGGCGACCGGGCTCATCGGGCAGGGGGCGGCGTTGGTGGAGCGCATCGAGCGACTCGACCCGGCCAGCGGGCTGGCCCGCGCGACGCTCGACGAGGCACGCTTCGCCGTCGAAGAGACCGGCCGCCAATTGCAACCCTATCGGGACAGTATCCAGGCCGAGCCGTCGCGCCTGCAGGCGGTGGAGGAACGGCTCGCCGCCATCGACGATCTGCGGCGCAAGTACGGCGACAGCATCGACGACATCCTGGCTCGTGCCGAGAGTGCCGAAAAGGAGCTCGCCGGCTTCGAGAACCGCGATCAGGAGCTCGAGCGATTGACCGCGGCGGTCCGAGATGCGAGGCGTGCTTTCGACCAGGCGGCGACCGCGCTCGGGGAGGCGCGCCGGGTCGCGGCGGGTCCGCTACAGGACCGCATCACGGCGACACTGCGTGAGCTCGGCATGCAGGGCGCTAACTTCCTCGTGCGGCTGCGCGCCCGCGAGGGCGGGGAGGCCTCGGTGTTGCCCCCGGGGGCGAATCGGCTCGGCTACGAGAGTGTAGAGTTCTTGCTGGCAGCCAACCCGGGCGAGCCACCCAAGCCCCTCGGCCGAGTGGCGTCAGGCGGCGAGCTTTCCCGGGTGATGCTCGCCCTCAAGGTGGTGGAGGTGCGCGGGGCGCGCTCGCAGACGCTGGTGTTCGACGAGGTCGATGCCGGGGTCGGTGGAGGTCGCGTGGCTGAGCGTCTGGCCGAGCGCCTCGAGCATCTGGCAAGCCATCATCAGGTTCTGGTGGTGACCCATCTGCCGCAGATCGCGGCGCGGGCGAGTACCCATTTCCTGGTCTCCAAGGGACAGCAAGACGGACGGAGCCGCGTGCGCGTGGAGCGCCTCGACGGCGAGCGACGGGTCGAAGAGCTATCGCGCATGCTGGGTGGCGTGCAAATCACCGAGAGCGTCCGCGAGCATGCCCGCGACCTGCTAGCGCCACCGCTCAGAGGAAGCAATGACGAAACGAGTCGGAGTGGTAGGCGGTAGTGGGCTGTATGGCATGGCCGATCTGGAGGTGCTCGAGGAGGTTCGAGTCGAGACCCCGTTCGGCGATCCGTCGGACGCGTACATCCTGGGCGAGCTGACCGGCAAGCCGGTTGCGTTCCTGTCGCGTCACGGCCGCGGGCATCGTTACAACCCCTCCGAGGTTCCCTACCGGGCCAACATCTACGGCTTCAAGCTTCTCGGCGTCGAGAATCTGCTGTCGGTGAGCGCGGTCGGCAGCCTGCGCGAGGCTATGCGTCCGGGCGACATGGTGGTGCCCGATCAGTTCATCGATCGTACGCGGGGGCGCCGGGCGACCTTCTTCACCGATGGTGCCGTGGCGCACGTGACCCTCGCGGATCCCGTCTGCGAGCGCCTCTCGGAGTTGCTGGCCGAATCCTGCGAGGCTGCGGACGTCCCGGTCCACAGGGGCGGTACCTACCTGTGCATGGAGGGTCCGCAGTTCTCGACGCGTGCCGAGAGCCATCTGTATCGCTCGTGGAACGCGGACATCATTGGCATGACCAATCTGACGGAGGCGAAGCTGGCGCGCGAGGCCGAGATCGGGTACGCCACGCTGGCCATGGTATGCGACTACGACTGCTGGCACGCCACCCACGAGGACGTCACCACCGAGATGGTGATCGCCGTGCTCAATGAGAACATCGGCAACGCGCAGCGGGTGGTCAAGGAGGCCGTCGAGCGCTTGCCCGCCGATGCGGGCTCGTCGTGCGAGGGGGCGCTGCGCAACGCTCTGCTCACGGACCCCGCGAGCATTCCACCTGAAACACGCCAGCGACTGGCGCTGTTTCTCGACGCGGTTCTGGGAGACAGCCGGTGAGCATCGTCGTCGTGGGATCGATCGCGTTCGATGACGTGACGACTCCCTATGGGCGCGTCACCAAGGCGCTGGGCGGGGCGGCCACCTTCTTCGCGGTCTCCGCGTCGTACTTTAGCCCTGTGCAGGTAGTCGGAGTCGTGGGTGACGACTTCGAGGACGATCACGCCGCGGTCTTTACCGATCGCGGAATCGATACCAGCGGAATCGCTCGGGTCGAGGGTAAGACCTTCCATTACGGCTGCGAGTACTCATGGAACCTGAACGACCGAACGACGCGGTTCACCCACCTGAACGTTTTCGAGAGCTTCGACCCGGAGTTGCCGGTCGCCTACCGGGGGGCTCCCTACGTGTTCCTGGCCAACATCGCGCCACAGTTGCAATTGTCGGTGCTGCAGCAGGTGGAGTCGCCCCGTCTGGTGGCGATGGACACGATGAACTTCTGGATCGAGGGAGCGCTCGACGCGCTCAAGGAGACGCTGCGCCACGTCGACGTTCTGGTGATCAACGACGAAGAGGCTTGCGAGCTGGCCGGCGTCTACAACCTCGTACAGGCGGCAACCAGGATCCGCGGAATGGGGCCCGCGGCGATCATCATCAAGCGCGGCGAGCATGGAGCCACGGCCTTCCTCGGCGACGATGTCTTCACGGTGCCAGGCTATCCTCTCGAGTCGGTGGCGGATCCCACCGGGGCAGGGGACACGTTCGCCGGTGGCTTCATGGGCCATCTCGCGCGCAGCGGTGATCACGGGCCGGAAGGGATGCGGCGCGCTATCGTGGCGGGTAGTGTGCTTGCCTCCTTCTGCGTCGAGGACTTCAGCCTCGCCGGGGTCGCGCACCTCGATCAGGAGGCCATTGCCGCGCGTTACCGCTCATTCCAGCTACTGACCCGCTTCGGGGATCTCTGAGGAGGCCTGCGGTGCTGCTTGCGCTCGATGTTGGCAACACGCAGACGCAGCTCGGCGTCTTCACGCCGGACGGCCAGCTGGTCGCCGAGTGGCGACTCTCCACGAGCTCGCGCCGGACGGCCGACGAGATGGGCCACCAGGCCCGCGATCTCCTCGAGACGGCGGGCATCGACCGTGGCGAGCTCACCGGGATCGTAGCCGCCAGCGTCGTACCGCCCCTGGACAGCGTGCTCGAGAAGATGGGTCGCCGTTACTTCGACCTCGAGCCGCTAATGGTCAAGGCGGCGCTGGTAGCCGACATGCCGGTCCTGTACCAGCCGCCGGGCGATGTCGGCGCCGACCGCATCGTCAACGGCCTCGCGGCACGCGAGACCTACGGCTCGCCGGTGGTTGTCGTCGACTTCGGCACCGCCACGACCTTCGACGTCGTCAGTGCCGACGGCGCCTATCTGGGCGGCGTCATCGCCACGGGAATCGGGGTGTCGGCCGACGCCTTGTTCGCGCGCGCCGCCCGGTTGCCGCGGGTCGATATCGCCAGGCCCGATCGGGTCATCGGTGGCTCCACCGTGGGCAGCGTGCAATCGGGGCTGTACTACGGCTACGTCGATCTGGTGGACGGGTTGCTGGCGCGTATCAGCGACGAGCTCGGTACCCGCCCCAAGGTGGTTGCCACCGGCGGCTGGGCCAGCACGATCGGTCCCGAGTGCCGGTTGATCGACGAGGTCGACGAGTTGCTGACGCTGCGCGGCTTGCAGCTGATCCACGAACGCTATGGCGCCGCGACATCGGCAGGTCCGGGATGAGTGCTTCCGACGCGCGCGCGGCGGTCGATCGGGCCATTCGGCGCATCCGTCAGGCCGGCATTCACGGACCGCGGCCGCTCGAGCAGATCGAACAGCTCGACGGCATGGCCGAGGCTGGGCGTAAGGCCATGCGTCAGGCGCTCGCGGACGCGCGCGGCGACGATATTGCGGCTGCCGTGCACCTGGTCCGTCTCATGCGCGCTAGCGACCTGAGCGACGAGCTGGCAGATGCCGCCCTCCGGCGGCCGGCGCCACTGTCTGCCAAGATCGAAGCAGTGGCGGCGTTGCGCGACTGGGGCATCGAGGTTCCGCCAAGCGTCGAGGAGACGCTCGAGCTGGCTCGCTCGGTCACCGAGTCGCCAAACGCCGAGTCGGTAGCCCGGGTGCTCACCCTGTCGGAGGCCTGGCGCGGGCCGGTGCTCGACGCCATGCTCGAGGGCGCCATCGTCAATCAGCCGCACTTGCTGGAGCTCGTTCTCGGAACGGATGCCACGCTCGACGAGCGCATCGTCGAGAGGCTGGGGCGATCCGCGACCCAGGACGCCGTGGAGCCGCTGCGGCAGCTCGAGTCCGGGCCGGACAAGAGGCTCAGAAAGCTCGCCAAGCGGGCTCTGCACCAGCTCCGCAGCCAGGGCGTCGACGTGGAGGCAGGCGCGCCCGACACCGGTGCGGGTGCCTTCTCGCTGGAGATCACGCCGGACACGCGGCGCGAGGCGCGCGCATTTCTGACCGGCGTCGATGGCGCAGGCGCTCGAATCGTGTGGGTGCTGGCGCCGTCCACGACCGGGGGGCAGCGGCTGCTGGAGGCTGTGATCGACGATGTGGACGGGGTGCGGCGGGCCGATGTGATGAGCGTTACGCTCAGCGGCTTCCGGCAGCACGTCGATCGGCTCCGCAGCAACCCTGGGATCCTGATCACGCAGTCGGGCTCCGACGAGGTTGCCGGGCTGCTCGTGGCCGCCGAGCGGCTCAACGTCGCGGCAGATGGCGATCTGCCGGAGGAGTACCGTCGCTTCCGCTCCGAGCTGGCCCCGGCTCTGTTCGACGGGGTCGAGGTGGCGGATCGCCCGAGCCCGTTCGACCTCGTGCCACGCGACGAGATCGCCGGGAATCGCCAGCTTCTCGAGGACTCGGCCGAGCTCTTGGGACTGCCGTACTTCTCGAGCTGGGCGCTCACCGGCCCGCGCGCCGAGCGCGCGGCGCATGAGGTCCGCGAGGCCGAGACGAGTCAGCTGGCGCTCGACGAGGAGCAACGCAAGCAGCAGGTCGACCGGGCGATCAGAGGTGTGGCCGCAAGCTTCGACGCGGATCTTCGCCACCGTTACCGTTCGCGACTCGACGAGATGACTCGCGTGCTCTGGGCGTGCAAGCGCCCCGAGCAGGTGCGCTGGGCCCTGGCTGCGGGTCTGGGCTTCACCGAGGTTTCGGACCTTTACTCCGACCACCCGTTCGCGCGAGGCTTGATACAGCGGGGGGTCATGGTGGCCTACCAGGAGCTAGGAAAGCGCGAAGAGGGCGACGACTCGGCGAGTCGAATCGTTCGGCCGTGAATTCAGCGCGACGGTGGAGTAGCGGAAGGATGAATAGAGCTATTTGGCTCGGGCTCGCGCTGGCGACCGCCGGTTGTGGCGAGCGGATGAGCGACCTCGGGCTGGCGCACCAGGCCGCGGACGAGAACGACCGAGCCCGGGCGATCGGCTACTATCGGCGCCACCTCGAGCGTGCGCCGGATGATTTCGATGCGCGTCTCGAGTACACGTTGCTCCTCGGCGAGACCTGGGCCTTCGAGGGCGGCGATCGCCGTCCGATCCTGGAGAATCTGGAGACGCTGTTCGCGGCGGATCATCCGGGTAATCTGCGCGTCAAGGAGCTGTACGCCATGATGCTCGTGCGCGAGGGCCGGGCGGCCGCCGAGGCCAGACGCTACGAGGAGGCCCAGAGAGCCTACGAGCGTGCCATCGACGTGCACCCCGATGTCGGCACCTCCAGCTACCACCTCGGCGTGCTGCACGACGAGTGGGGCCGACCCGAGGCGGCATTCGAGAGTTATGTTGCGGCGGCGCTCAAACGCCCGCCGATCCCGGACCTGTACCTTCGGTTGGGGCTGGAGTATCTAGCCCGCGAGGATCTCGATCGGGCGATCAACACCCTGGAGCTCGTGGAAGCGCTGCGCGGCACCTCGACCTATCTGTTGCCGCGTATGCACTGTGGTCTGGCCGAGGCCTACCACCTGCGAGGCGAAGCCGCGACGGCCCGGGAGCATCTGGGGCAGGCGCCAGCCGACTGTAGAGTGGCGGGGCTGAGCTAGCAGGCCGGAGCCTCCTAGAGAAAGATCAGGTCGCCGGTGTTCTCGAATGGCTCGCGCTTGATCATGTCGATGGACTCCCACGGGCAGTAGCGGGCGCAGAGCACACAGCCGATGCAGGTTTCCTTGTCGATCAGGACGTACTTCTCGGCCGGGTTGTCGTCGGGGCTCATGAGGTCGATGCAGTCCACCGGGCAAAAGACGATGCAGGCTTCGCATCCGGTGCAGTCATGGCGGCGGACGATCGCGATGGACGCGGACCGTTTCTTCGGACGCTTGGCAGTCTTCGCCATTGTTTGTTACCGACCCCATCCATTCGAGCTACGCGACCACCCGCGTAACCATGCTCACCCGGTGGGGGCAAATTAGCATACAGCCGGTGACGGTGGGGCTCAATCAGCATCCGCTGCGCGGCCACAACTGTCATAGACCCCACCCGTGCCGAATCCTATAATCGAATCGTGTAGGTGGTACTGATGAGGCTGGATAGGGCATGAATCTCGGCGGCGGGCGTTACCGGAAAATCCACATCGCCTCGGAGCAAGCGCGACGCTGGACGAAGATGCGTCGCGAGAGCACGAGGGTGCCGACGAGCCTTCCGGGCGCCGGTGTCAAGGTAGCCGCAGAGTACCTCGTCCCGGACGAATCGCAGAACGTGCGATGGAAGAAGGCCGGCATCTTCGCGCTGGTGTTCCATTTTGCCGCCTTCCTCTTGGTGATCCCGGCGCGCAGTCTGGAGGTTGTTCCGCTCGAGCGCACCAGCGCTACCGTTGTGAAGCGCTACACGCCCCCGGCGCCTCCGGCCAAAGCGAAGAAGACCCGGAGGAAGAAGAAGGCGTCGGTGGTGCCCATTCCCGATCCGACGCCGGACGATCCCGAGCCGATCGAGCCGGAGGAGTCGGACGACGACTACGGTGACTTCGATGACGAGTTCGTCATCGGCGACCCGACGGGGGCCCCGGGCGTCTCCTCCGGGGCGCGCGACGGAGCCTTCCGGGCTGGCGAGGGCGGTATCATGTCGCCGGAGATCATCCGTCAGGTCGATCCCGAGTACACGCCGGACGCCACTCGCAAGGGGATCCAGGGCGAGGTCTGGATCGAGGCCGTGGTCGACGTAGACGGCCGCGTTATCGAGCCCCGATTGCTGCGTGGGCTTCCGGACGAGGAGCTCAATCGCCGCGCCATGGAGGCGATCCAGCGCTGGGTATTCAAGCCTGGCATGAAGGACGGCCAGCCGGTTCCCATCATTGCGATCTTCACCGTCACCTACCGGCTGCACTAGGCCTCTGGCAAGCGGGCCCGAAGGGCTACGCCCCCCATGATTCGTACCCTGGCCACCGGGGCCGTCACTCTCGGCGTTTTGCTGACCGTCGCGCCTGTGGCGATCGTCGCCTGTTGGCTCACACGGTCGGTGCGGCCGATCTATGCCGGCGCTTTCGCAGCTGTGCGGCTGGTACTGAGAGTTGCCGGGATCAAGGCCGAGGTGGAGGGTCTCGAGCATCTCGACGCGCAGCAGACCTATCTGTTCGTGGCCAACCACCGCAGCAACGTCGATCCGCTGCTGCTGTTGGTCGTCATCGGGCGCAACATCCGGGCTCTCGGAAAGGCCTCGTTGTTCCGTCTGCCGGTCTTCGGCTGGGTACTGCGCACGGCCCGTTTCGTGCCCGTGCACCGCCAGGATCGGGAGCAGGCGATCCGGGCGGTCGACCTGGCCGCCGAGGGCCTCGCGTCCGGGCACGACTTTCTGGTGTTCGGCGAGGGCACGCGGAGCAGGGACGGGAAGTTGCTGCCGTTCAAGAAGGGCCCTTTCGTGATGGCCATCAAGGCCAACGTCCCGGTGGTGCCGGTCGCGCTGCGGGGTACCGAGGTGTTGCAGGCCAAGGGGAGCTTCTGGATCCGCCCCGGCACGGCTCACGTTCGCTTCCTCCCGCCGGTCTCGACCGACGGCCTGACGTTCGCCGATCGGGCCGTCCTGCGCGATACGGTCCGGCAGCGCATCGCCGACGCGCTTCCGGCGGCAGGCTGAAGGGGCTCGGATTGCGTCATCGAGCAGGCCGCGGTGCAACTCTGCCTGCTTGATGATGCGCTAACATCGCCGAGGTGGGTTTCGCCGAGCCTCGGCACCCAGGTACTTCTCCGGGATCGGGCCGCCTGATGTCCTCTAATGCTAACGAGTCGACCGCCACACGGATCGTTCCCGGCGTCGATCGCCTCGCCATGCGTCGAGCCATGGCGGCCTTCCTGGACGCCGCCGGGTTGCCGGAAGCCGCCCGCGGGGAAGCGCCCGAGCGCGCCACCGAGGCCTGGGTCGACTCGCTGCTATCGGGCTACCGCGACGACCCGGTAGAACTGCTGCGGCCGACCTGGCCGGAACGCAGTGGTGATCTGGTTGCGGTCAGCGGCATTCCCTTCGTTTCGGTGTGCGCTCATCACTTGCTGCCCTTCTTCGGCCGCGCTTGGGTCGCCTACGTCCCCGATCAGGAGCTGACCGGGTTGTCGCGTATCGAGGAGATGGTGCGCTGCCTGTCCCGGCGCCTGCAGCTGCAGGAGAAGCTCGGCGAGGAGATCGCCGAGGCGCTCATGTGCGGTGTCGGAGCCCGCGGCGCGGCGTGTGTGCTGGAGGCCGAGCACCTGTGCGTCTTTGCACGCGGGAAACGCCAAAGGGGTACGCTTACCCGCAGCGTCGCCTTCCTCGGCGAGCTTTTGAATGATGCAGAACTACAGCAGCGCTGCCTGATGCTCATGGATCCGCCGGGCGTGGAGCCGACGGTACAGCGGCAAGCGCACGAGGAGCCCCAAGAATGAGCGACGTCTCGCACGGTGTTGGCGTCAACGGAGAGACCGACGACTTCGCTGCCCGCTACGACAAGCTGGTGGAGGGGGCGTTGGCTGGTTGGGTCTTGAAGATCACGGTGGCTGGCGTCGTCGGGCTGGCCATCGTCGGGCTCGTCGCGCGTGCCATTCTCGGTTGATCCGTACTCGGTGTCAGCGACATGAACACCGATTCCCTGAAGCTGGGCGTTGAGCAGCTTCGGCGCCGCTGCGAGCCGAAGGACTTCGCTTTCGAGAGCACTGCCGACCTGGCGCCGCTCGAGGAGATCATCGGCCAGGATCGCGCCGTGCGTGCCATCGAGTTCGGCCTGGACATCTCGAGCTCTGGATTCAATCTGTTCCTGGCAGGGATGCCGGGGACCGGCAAGAGCACCATCCTGCGGCGCATCCTGTCGCGCCACACGAGCGACCGGCCGACCCCGGAAGACGTGGCCTATGTGCACAACTTCGAGGACCCGGACACGCCCAGTGTGCTGCGGCTGCCCGGCGGAATGGGCGCCCGGGTGCGCCAGGATGTCACCGAGCTCATCGACGACCTGCGCGAGCGCATTCCGAAGGCGTTCGAGGGCAAGGCGTACGAGGAACAGCAGCGGGCCACGGCCGAGACCTACCAGGAGCGCAAGCAGGCGCGTCTCGATGAGTTGGAGGAAGAGGCCAAGAAGATCGGCTTCGAGATCAAGAGCACTCCGATGGGCTTTCGCACCATCCCCGTGTCTGATGGCGAGCCCCTGACGCAGGACGAGTACCAGGCGCTGGGCGAGGAGAAGCGCCAGAAGCTCGACGCACGCATGGAAGAGCTGCAGGGCAAGATCCGCGACGCCATGTCGGACGTCAAGGACGTCGACCACGCCATGAAGGAGGACGTCAGGGACCTCAACCGTCAGGTCGCGATGAACGTCCTCGGGACCCTCATGCAGGACCTGCGGGGCGATTACTCGCAACACGACGAGCTCGTCGAGTACCTACGCGGCCTCGAGCACGACGTGCTCGAGAACATCGACCAATTCCGAGCCCAGGAGGAGCCGTCGTTGCCGATCCCGGGGCTACGGCTGCCGCGGCAGGAACCCGACCTGGGCCGCTATGCCGTCAATCTGGTGGTCGACAACGGGGCCACCGACGGCCCGCCAGTGGTGGTCGAGAAGAACCCTACCTACTCGAATCTCGTGGGCAGGATCGAGCGCAAGGCCCAGTTCGGTGCCCTCCTGACCGACTTCACGATGATCCGCGCCGGCTCGCTGGCCAAGGCCAACGGCGGCTACCTCGTGCTCAACGTCGAAGACGTGCTGCGCAACCCGTTCGTGTACGAGGCACTCAAGCGCGCCCTCATGAACAAGGAGGTGCGCATCGAGGACATGGCCGAGCGCTACGGCTTGTTCTCCGCAGCCACGATCCGGCCCGAGCCCATCCCGCTGGCGGTCAAGGTCTGCCTAATCGGCAACCCGATGTGGTACCACCTCTTGTTCGCCTACGACGAGACCTTTCGCGAGATCTTCAAGGTCAAGGTCGACTTCGACGACCAGGCGGAGCGGCACGACGACTCCGTCGGGAAGGTAGGCGGCTTCGTAGCGCGGCTCGTCGAGCGCGAGGAGCTGCTGCACTTCGATCGCACGGCGATCGCCGCGGTCGTCGAGGAGAGCTCGCGCCTGGTCGAGGACCAGGAGAAGGTCTCGCTGCGCTTTGCCGAGATCAACGACCTGCTGCGCGAGGCCTCCTACTGGGCCCGGCGCGACGACTCCGAGCTGGTGAAGGCCGAGCACGTCGAGCGCGCGGTGGTGGAGTCGGAGTATCGCGCTGGTCTGAGCAAGGAGCGAGTGCAGGAGCTGATGCGCCGCGAGATTCTCTTGGTCGATACTGACGGCGAGAAGACCGGGCAGATCAACGGGCTGGCAGTGCACATGCTGGGCGACTTCTTGTTCGGTCGTCCGTCGCGCATCACCGCCGCAGTTCATCTAGGGCGGGAGGGCGTGGTCAACATCGAGCGCCGCGTCAACATGTCACACGGCACGCATGACAAGGGCGTGCTGATCCTCTCCGGGTTCCTCGGCGAGCGCTACGCCCAGGAGCAGCCGCTGACGATTGCTGCCTCCCTCACCTTCGAGCAGTCATATAGCGAGATCGCGGGCGACTCCGCCTCGAGCACGGAGCTCTACGTCCTGCTGTCCGCCCTGGCCCAGGCGCCCATCCGGCAGGGCATCGCCGTGACCGGGTCGGTCAACCAGCGCGGCGAGGTACAGGCGATCGGCGGGGTGAACCACAAGATCGAGGGTTTCTTCGACATCTGCGCAGAGCGCGGGTTGACCGGCGAGCAGGGAGTCATGATCCCGGCCTCGAACGTCCAGCATCTGATGCTGCGACGTCCGGTGGTCGAGGCGGTGGCGGCCGGGACCTTCCACGTTTGGGCGGTCGAGCACATCGATCAGGGCATCGAGATCCTGACCGGCGTGCCGGCCGGTGAGCCTGACGACGAGGGCGGCTGGGCTCCGGACTCGATCAACGACCGCGTGCGCCGACGGCTCGAGCATCTGGGCAAGCAGCTGATGAGCTGGAGCAAGAGTGCGCCCGAGGCGGCCGCGGAGGTCGTGAGTCCTACCGAGCCCGGCCCCGACCCGCCGTTGCCGCCGAAGCCTCCCGGCCGTCCGAACGAATAGAACTAGTCGACCCGGAGAGGCCCGCTGGGCGCTACGCCGACGCCGGCGTCCTTGTCCGCCGGCTCCTCGAGCTTGTCGAGCTCCTCGAGCTCCTCGCTGAGCTGAATCGGCGGCTCGCCGGCGATGTCCATGATCGACTGACGGGACTCCTGCCCAGCGCGCCGGAACCGCGTGCGGCGTAGTTGCTCGCCGAGCGTCGTGAGCTCCTTTATCGGCAGCGCACGATGGGGCTCGGCACTGGCGGGTCGGCCGAACGCTTCCTCGAGGGCGCGCGTGGCGGAGTACAGCGCATCGTCGAGCTCCCTTAGCGCGGCGTGCAAACGGACGAGAGCCGACTTTGGATCGAGTGCTCCCTCCTCGGTAGTGGAGTCGAACTCGGGCTCGGGCTCCTCGTCCTCGTGCGCATGTGTCGCTTCGAACATCCCTCAGCCTCGCGCCAGCGGGTCAGATGTGACCATCATAGAGAGTGGAGATACCGCCCCCGAAGCCTAAAAAGGCGCCGGGCTCAGCAGAGAGGTCGAGGTCTACCCGTGCTCGTCGCTGCCTGGATCGCCGCCGCCGGCCTTGTCGTGGCCGGTCTAGTCGGAGTCGTGGTACCGGTGCTGCCGGGGCCGTTGTTGATCTTTGCGGGGCTGCTGCTGGCGGCCTGGGCCGATGGCTTCGCGCATGTCGGGCCGTATACGCTGACGCTGCTCGGTGCGCTGGCCGCGTTGGCCTACGTGGTCGACTTTGCCGCCGGCGCGCTGGGGGCGAAGGGCCTCGGAGCCAGCTGGTATGCGGTCGGCGGCGCGGCAATCGGCGCAGTGGTCGGCCTTCCATTCGGGCTCGTCGGGATCCTCGCGGGCCCGCTGGTGGGAGCCGTGGCCGGCGAGCTGGCGGCCCGCGGCGACATGCTGCACGCTGGCCGCGCTGGAGTCGGCGCCTGGCTGGGGCTAGTCATCGGGGCCGCTTTCAAGCTGGCGATATCCTTCGCGATGCTGGGGGTGTTCGCCGTGGCGCTCTGGGTCAGCAGGCCGTGGTGATCAGGTCGATAGCTCGTCTGGCCCTGTGTCTGATGTTGCTGGCCGCCGGGCCGCGGGCCGGCAGAGCGGCAGAGGTCGAGCTGGCCCTCGAGCTAGTCGCCACCCGGCTCGACAGTCCGGTTTTCGTGATCGGCGTTCCGGGAGATCCGGAGACCCTGTTGATCGTCGAGCAGCGTGGCGTGATCCGTCGCGCTTTCCGCGGTCGCCTGCGCGGCGGGGCCTTTCTCGATATTCGCTCGAAGGTGCAGTCGGGCGGCGAGCGTGGCCTTCTGAGCATGGTCTTCTCACCCGGCTGGCCGGACGACCGCTACTTCTTCGTCAACTACACCGATCGCAACGGCGATACCGTGGTGGAGCGCTACCGGGCGAAGCGGAACCGTAAGCGTGCGCGCCCGACCTCGGGGCAGACCGTGCTCACGGTGGCGCAGCCGTTCGCCAACCACAACGGTGGGCAGCTTCAGTTCGGCCCCGACGGATACCTCTACATCGGCATGGGCGACGGCGGTAGCGGCGGCGACCCGCGGGGTGCCGGGCAGGATTTGGGAACCCTCCTGGGAAAGCTCCTGCGCGTCGATGTGAGCGCTCTGCCCTTCGCCGTGCCGCCGAGCAACCCCATGCTACCTGGGGTGGGGCGGACCGCGATCTGGGCGCTCGGTCTGCGGAATCCGTGGCGCTTCAGCTTCGATCGCACGACCGGAGACCTGCTCATCGCCGACGTGGGGCAGGGGGCGGTGGAGGAGGTCGACTTCGAGGCGGCGGGAAGCGCCGGCGGTGCCAACTACGGATGGCGCATCCGCGAGGGCAGCAGCGTCTTCGACTCGAGCACGGTAGCGGCCACCACGCCGCTCATCGATCCGATCCATGAGTACACCCACGCCGACGGCCAATCGATCACAGGCGGGTACGTCTACCGGGGGCCTGGTCTGCCGGAGATCGCCGGCCACTACTTTTCGCCGACTTCGTGTCGCGCCGCATCTGGTCGTTCACCGTGCCCAATGGCCGCGCGCACGATAGCACGGAGTGTACCGCAATGCTCACCACGACCTCGGGCGGCAGTCCCGAGGTGAGCTCCTTCGGCGAGGACAGCGAGGGCGAGCTGTACCTGTGCGACTACTTTGCCGGCGACGTCTACCGGCTGGTGCGGGCGGCGCGGTAGCGGGGCTAGTCAGCTTCTGAGCTCGTCGGTCCGAGCCGCCATGATGAAGTCGTTGCGGTGCAGACCGCGGATCTTGTGGGTCCACCAGCTTACCCGGACCCGTCCCCACTCCGTCACCAGCTCGGGGTGGTGGCCCGCCTCCTCGGCGATTGCCCCGACCCGATCGGTGAACGCCAGAGCCGCTTCGAAGTTGCTGAATCGGAAGCTCCGAGTCAGACGCGCGATCTCTTCGCGCTCGACGATCTCCCAGCCGGGGATCTGCGATAGCAGAGTGACGGCCTCCGAGTCGGTGACCAGGGGCGCCCCGGCTCGGCACGCCTCGCACTGCTGTTGTGCCAGCTCGCTCAATGGCAATCTCCTCTGCAGTTCTAGTCCATTCCAGCCGAGTGGGGATCATTATGAAGGTTCCGGACCGCGAGTTCGCCCGACTCTCCGAGCTCATCGACAGCGCCGATAGCCCGGTTGGCATCGATGCCAAGCGGACGCACGTGCTCATTCTCTACAAACTCGAGCAGATCGAGCGCCGTCTCGCCGCGATCGAGAGAGCAAGCCCGGTATCGGAGGGCTAGTCCGGGGTTGCAGGCACAGGGTCGACGAGGCAGAGCTGGTCGGGAGGGCGATGGGGGACGTTGGGTAGCCATCATGGCAACCTCTACCGTCCGGTCGGCACCCGCTGCTTCAGCTCCTCGAACCAGTTGAGTACGACGTTGAGGTGCGGTCGCGCCGCCTCCTCGGCGTCTTGGCCGGTGACGGCCTGGTTCTTGACGAAGAGGAATCGCCCGGTCTGCGGATGCACGTCGTATGTGCGGTTGCCGAAGCTATTGCCGCGGTAGCCCGCGAGGCCGAAGAGCCGTTGGCGATCCAGCACGACGGCCTGCGTGTCGAGCTGGACCGACGCCCCCCACATCGACCCGTCGCGCAGGTAGAAGATCGTGCTGCCCTCGGGCGACCAGCTCGGGTGGTTCCCACCGGCAGGTGACACGGCCCACCGCCCGCTCGGGCCGGGGAAGCGGCGCACGAACACCTGATCCTGTCCCGAGTCGTTGGAGACGTAGACGAGCCACTCGCCGTCGGGCGAGATCTCCGCGGCGTTCTCGTTGAAGTTGGTCTCGACCACCAGCGGTTCGAGCTCCTGCCCGTCGGCAGACAGCAGCAGGATGTCATCGGTGTCCGCTCCTCCCCCCGTCGCCGCTCCATGTCTTACCAAGACGACCAGACGGCCGTCTGCCGCCCAGCTCAACGGGTAGAGCATCTCCTCGGAACTGTGCAGCAGCACCGCATCGCCGCTGCCGTCCTGGGGTGTCGCGTAGAGGTCTCGGCGCACCGCCCCGGGCCTCCCGGAGGCGAACGCGATCATGGTACCGTCGGCACTCCACTCGGGGCCAAAGTCCATATCGCCGTAGGTACGCCGCTCCAGCGCCCCGGACTCGGTGTCCCAGATGTAGATGTTGCGGGACCCCCCGGCTACCATGGTCGCCGCTACCTTGTTGCCGTCGGGAGAAAGATCGACCCACCAGTAGTCTCCCGGCGGTGCGCCGAGCGGTTCCTCGTTGCCGGCCTGATCGACCCAGACGAGACTTCGAGCGACGGTACCGCCACCGATACCCGGCACATAGACGAGCCCGCCTCGCTCCGATGTGGCGAAGTGCGCCGCTGCCGTGGTACCGCCCGACCCCAGGACTCCCTCGAAGATCGATACGGTCTCCCCCTGCACCTGCACACTCGCTGCGTCGAACGCCACCGCCAGGAGGCTGCCCACCCGGTAATAGACGATGTGGCCGCTGGAGACGTAGCGGCCGTCTCGGCCGCCGGACACCAGCACGCGTTGCTCGCCGGTGAGCAGCGACAAGGCCACGATGGAGGCATCGTCCCAGCTACCCGTCCCGCCAGGCCGCAGCGTGAACAGCAGCCACTCGCCCCCGGGCAAGAGCTGCGGGCCGTAGGCGAATTCTCCTTCCTCGACCGACACGACGACCCCCGGCTCGCCGCCGGTGGCCGCAACGCTGAGGATGCCAGCGGGTCCTTGCCCGGCGAGGATCAGGCCATCCTCGCTCCAACTCACACCGAAAGGAACTTCGGCCGGACCCAACGGAATCGGTGCACCGCCGGTGATCGATACTCTCTTGATCTGCCCATCGGCCCAGAAACCGAGCTGTTTCCCGTCGGGAGAAAAGAACGGCGAGACGGCACCCTCCGTGCCGCGAATCGCCGTCGCCTCGAACTCATCGAGTGCGCGACTCCACAGCTGCCCGTCGGCATTGAAGACGATTTCGCCGCCGTCGGGAGAGATCGCCACCAAGCGCCATGCAGTGCTCGCGAAGTTGGTGCCCGCGGGTATCGCGATCTCGAAGCGGGAGACCTGTCGCGGGTCAGGCGGTGCCACGCGCATTGTCCACCAGGTGGCGAGAATCACCACCAGCACGAGCCCGACGGCTGCCGGAACGCCCAGCCTCCACGGGATGCCACGGGCCGCGTCCGCGGCCACAGCGGCGGCCGGCATCTCGTCTCGCAGGGGCCGCGCCGTGCCCGACTCCACCTCGGCGGCGATCTGACGCAGGTCGACGAGGAGGTCGCCGGCCGACTGGGCGCGCGCCTCCGGTGCTTTGGCAAGCGCCTTGTCCAGCAGCCAGCGCAGCCGCAGCGGCATCTCGCCGCCCTCGGTGTCGACGCCCTCGGGCTCCTCGTCGAGGATCTTGTGCAGAGTGTGCGGCACGCTCTTGCCGGCGAAGGCGCGCCTGCCGGTCACCATCTCCCAGAGCACGCAACCGAAGGCGAACAGGTCGGCGCGATGGTCCACGTCCTCGCCCTGCACCTGCTCGGGCGCCATGTACCCGGCGGTACCCATGACCGAGCCAGCCTCGGTGCCGAGCACGGTGGGAGACATCGACTGGCTCGAGAGCGGCCCGCGGGCCATCTCGGTGAGCTTGGCGAGGCCGAAGTCGAGCACCTTGGCGTGGCCCTCCGGGGTCACGAAGATGTTCTCCGGCTTCAGATCCCGATGCACGATCCCGGCGGCGTGTGCGGCCGCCATCGCCTCGGCGATCTCGGTGGCCAGACCCAGCGCCTTCTTGAGCGGCAGCGCACCCTTCTTGAGCGGCTCCCGCAGCGTCTCGCCCTCGAGGTGTTCCTGCACCATGAAGTGGGTGCCATTCTCGAAGCCGACGTCGTGGACGGCCGCGATATGCGGATGGTTGAGCGCCGCGGCGGCGCGCGCTTCGCGCTCGAAGCGTGCCAGTCGGTCTGGGTCCGCGGCGAACTCCTCGGGCAGTAGCTTGACCGCGACCTTGCGCCCGAGGCGCGTATCCTCGGCCAGGTACACCTCGCCCATGCCGCCCGCACCGAGTGGCTCGAGGATCAAGTAGGGGCCGAGCTGGCGGCCGATGTGCATGGGACCCCCGGTTGCGTGATGGTCCGACTCTAGTCGACGGGCCCCCAGACACTCAACAGAGTGAGCGTGCCGGGCTGTGGGGGGGAGGCGATCTTTACTCGTCCACGACGGTGACGCGGTCGCCGGCGTGGATGGTTCCTTCGGCGGTCACCTGTCCGTAGATTCCGCCACGGCAGTTGGAGATCAGTGCCTCGCGCAAGCCTGAGTGCTGCTCGTTCATGAAGTCGCAGGGATTCGTCTCGCCGTGGATGTGGATCTCGACCTCGCCGATTCGGACCGTGCAGGAAACCGCCTCCGCGAGATCGAGACCTGCTCGCACGACCGCTAAGGGTATTGGCAGATCGCCTGACCGCCAAGGAGTACCGGGTCTGATAGCAGAGAATTCCGCGCCGACGCGGCGAACCTTGAAAGGTTTCAGGAGTCCGCCTGCGCGCAGCGAAACCCGTAGCTGACGTCGCGAGAGTTCGAGTCGCGGTCATGCCGACGCGACACCCGGAGGTTCCCCGGGAAATCGGGCCAAGCGCCGCCACGAACCACACGCTTCGAAGAATCGCCGCCGGAGGTCCATGCCGACCCGTTCGTGGGTGCTCCACGGTAGCTGCCGTGCCAGACGTCCTGCGTCCATTCCCATACATTGCCAGCCATGTCGACGAGCCCATATCCGTTGGGCGCGAACGAGCCGACCGGCGACCAGTTCACCCAGCGGTCACGCCCGCTCGCCAGGCCTCCACAGCACGCATCCCTGCCGTAGTTCGCGTTGTCGTGACTGATGGCGTTGCCCCAGGGGTACTTCCAGTCGTTGCGCCCGCCCCTGGCTGCGTACTCCCACTCCGCTTCACTGGGCAGCCGGCCGCCGGCCCATCGGCAGAACGTACTCGCGTCGTTCCAGTCGACGTGCACTACAGGGTTCTGTGAGCGTGAGCCTGTCGCGATATCGAATCTCGGACGCTCCAGCCGCGGCACACCGGATATCGGACGCTCTGGCGGCGGCATACCAGGTCTCGGACGCTCCGGCGGCAGCGGGCACGAGCCCTGCTCTACGCATCGCCGGTACTGCACAGCGGTCGTTTCCGTTGCGGCAATCCGGAACCTGCCCACCGTCACGCGGTGCGGCGGCTTCTCCACGCCGAAGCACTCGGAGTCTCCACTCGTACAGCCCATCATGAATGTGCCGCCGGGGATACGGACGAAACGAATGCCTGACTTTCGATCCACGCCACCGAGTCGAGGCTCCAGGTTGCCCAGGCGTGCCCGCAGGCGCCCGAGGTCGGCATCTTCGGGCGCGAGCCGGGCAATTTCCTCGATCAGCCCGGCGGCTCCAAGCGCGTTGCCGTCCGCCAGCCGCTGCTCGGCAGTGCTCTTCAAGACCGCAACCCGGACGGCGAGTCCTCCGCGTGGCGGCGTCTCCGGCGAGCCACCGGCGTCGTTTGCCGTCTGGATAGGCTGGCACCGCAGTGACAACCTCACTGCCCGCTCGGCGTCTCCAGCTGCCACCACCACCCATTCCGAGGCGTCCTCGCACCCGGGCTTCTTCACCTCTACCAGGTAGCGGCCCGAACCCACCGTCCGCGTCTGGGGGGTGGCGCCCAGCAGCTCGCCGTCGAGATACGCCGTGTCTCCTGTTGCATCCGAACGGATCACCAGGCGCGTCGTCGGGGCTGCAGTAGCCGCCACCGGGTCCGGGGGAGGGCCTGGTACCTGACGTTGGGGAGCAGCGCCGGCAGCTCCATTGCCCTCTGAGGTGAGTGCGGAGTCTGCCGGATCTTCTCCGCCGTATGCCATCCAGGGGATGAAGACCGCTGCCACCACAGCGCCACCAATCCCGACACCACTCCACATGAGGCGGCTATGCGTCGATGGTGCTCTCGTCAGGCGATGCGGCTCCGGTTCCTTCGCCCCCGGCTCCGGCGTGGCCCGATCGCTGAGTACCGTCGGCTCGAGGAACTCTGTCGTCGGATCCTCGGCGTGGTGATCGACGGAATCGTTGGTGACAGCCGTGACGAGCTTGTTAGCGAATGCCGTGCACGACGCGAAGCGGTCCTCGGGCTTTCGGCTCAACGCCCGCATGATGACCGCGGCGGCGCTGTGCGGTAGCTCGCGCACCAAGGGTCCCAGAGGGCTCGGTGCCTGAGTGGCCTTGGCGACCAGCAGCGCCCCCATTCCAGGGGCCTGGTGGGGCAACCGACCAGAGAGAGACTGATAGATCATTGCAGCGAGGCTGTATTGGTCGCACCGAGGGCCGACGCGCTCGCCCAGCCCGGCCTCGGGCGCCATGTAGGCCGGCGATCCGACAATGCCGCCGGTGGCGGTCATGGTCACGGTAGCGTCGCTCTCGTCGAGCACCTTGGCGATGCCGAAATCGGCGATGTACGGGTTGCCGGCGTCGTCGAAGAGGATGTTGCCGGGCTTGATGTCACGGTGCAGGACGTCCAGTTCGTGGATTCTGTCGAGCGCCGCGCAGATTGGCGGCAGCCAGTCGAGAACCTCCGCGACCGGCAAGCTGCCGCCAGCTTGTTTGAGACGGTCGGCGAGGCTGCCTCCGGACAAGAACTGCATGACGAGATACGGCTGACCGTCGTGCTCTCCGCCGTCGAACACATTGACGATGTTCGGGTGCTCGATCTCGATCAGCCGCTGGGTCTCTCGCAGGAAGCGGTGCTTGAAGGTGGGGTCAGCCAGGAGCTCCCGAAGGGGGGGGGTTGACCACCACCGGCCGCCCGAGAAAACGTTCGTCCGAGGCTAGGTACGCCGAGCCCATCCCGCCCTGGCCCAGCCGTTTCTCAACGCGGTAGCGACTGTCGATGAGTCCGTTTTCGGGGCCGGAAGAATCCATATGCTCGTCGGTGATAGCAACACGGGAAGGCATCGCGGCACGAACACCCGCCAGCATTGTCGCCTCCAGGCGCGGCCCGCACAATAGGTGCGGTTGGGCGGTCTGCTGGGGCAGGCGGAGTCGTGTAGGGAATCCCGCGCGCTATCCGGAGCGAGTAGGCTCTGAGATGTGAGTTACCTGCTCAAGATCGCACCGCTGGCCACGGCTGCGTTCATGGCCGCGCTTGCGCCGCTTGCGTGCACCGGTACCAGTAGGCCTCCGAACATCGTCGTGTTCTACATCGACGATCTCGGATGGCGCGACCTGGGCGTCATGGGAAGCGGCTACTACGAAACCCCGGCCATCGACCAGTTGGCCACCCAGGGGCTGCTGTTCACCAACGCCTATGCGAACGCGCCCAACTGTGCTCCCAGCCGCGCCAGCTTGTTGTCGGGTCAGTACACGCCGCGGCACGGAATCTTCACGGTGGGCGATCCTGCCCGTGGCCGAGCGCGCGACCGCAAGCTGGTTCCGACGCCCAACCGGGAGACTCTCGATCTCGACATCATCACGTTCGCCGAGATCTTGAGCGACGCCGGCTACCGCACCGCGAACGTGGGCAAGTGGCATCTCGGTGGCGACGGTCACTCGCCCACCGACCAGGGCTACGCGGTGAACGTTGCCGGCTACGAGTTCGGCTCGCCGCCGGCGTACTTTTACCCGTACGCGAACCTCTCACCCGACGCCCCCGAATGGGCTCGCGGCCGGCAGATCGCGGATCTGGCAGCCGATGGCCAAGCCGGGGAGTACCTGACCGACAGGCTGACCGACGAGGCCGTGGAGTTCATCGTCGCTGCCGACGGCGCGCCCTTCTTGCTCTTCCTTTCGCACTACGCCGTACACACCCCGATCGCCGCACCGGAACCGCTGATCGACAAGTACCGGGACAAGCACGCGTCTGGCGGCCACGACAATCCCACGTACGCAGCGATGATCGAAGCCGTCGATACCAGCGTCGGCCGCATCCTCGGTACGCTCGAACAGATGCGCCTGAGCGACAACACGGTCGTGCTGTTCATGTCCGACAACGGCGGCTTCGGCCCGGTGACCGACATGTCGCCGCTGCGGGGCTCCAAGGGGATGCTCTACGAGGGCGGCGTCCGCGTGCCGATGATGGTTCGGTGGCCGGGCGTCGTTGCACCAGGGCGGCGCAGTGACGTGCCGGTGATCGGCACCGACCTGTACCCGACCCTGCTGCAGATCGCCGGCGCGTCACCGCGCCCGGGCCAACCTCTGGACGGGGTTAGCCTGATGCCGATTCTCGACGGAACGGGCAGCCTCCCGGAGCGAGCCCTCTACTGGCACTTCCCCGCCTATCTTGAGGCTGATCGCAGCGTGCCAGGACCGTGGAGAACCACGCCGGCCGGGGCGATTCGCGATGGCCGCTACAAGCTGGTGGAGTTCTTCGAGGACCAAAGGGTCGAGCTGTACGACCTCGAATCGGACCTCGGCGAGCAGCACGACCTGAGCCCCGAGCGCCCCGAGCTTCGGAGCCGGTTGCTCGGCAAGCTCAGGCGCTGGCGCCAGGAGATCGGCGCGCCGGTACCGACCGAGCCGAACTCTGAGTTCGGCGCCGCCGGTCGTTGATCGTGAAGCTGAGGCGGCTCGAATCCCGATTCCTGGTTCCGATGCTCCTGGTTGCCGTGTTCGCGCAAGTCATCGACTATTAGCAGTTGGCGATACGCTAAACAAACTGGCCACTACCCCCAGTCGCCTCCAGGTACTCTGGAGCAAGATCTTCGACGTCCAGGGTCGGCCGCCTCGAGCGGCTAAGCAGCTCCGGTCCAGAGCGAGTAGCCGAGCGCGGCCGAGACAGCAATCATGATCGCGCCCGCGATCCGGAACTGGCCTGAGTTGGCCGGCCTTATGCGGGCCATCGAGCGCAGGCCTACCTCCGGGAAGACGAACGCGACGATGGCCTTCAGCACCATGCCCCAGCCGAGCAGGGTGACGACCATCGGGAATCCCGACCAGACGTTGTGGAAGGCGACGATCAACGTCCCCGTCACCAGGCTCAGGAAGCCGTTGGCGAAGGCTCCCGGCCGCCCGAGACCGTGTAGGTAGGTGAAGAACTCGGCCCAGGCGCGGTGCTGGATCACATGAGAGAGGCCCATGACGAGGAAAGTTGACTGCGACGAAAGCTCGGATGCCCTGTTCCATTGTTTGCGGCTCCATCGTTTGTGCGCCTGAGCATCTGTCCAGGCGTGTCCGCGGATGGTGCCATACGTCGCGAGGCAAAACGGATTTGCTTCGACAGGGCCGACATCGGGGCGGAAGCAAGGGCGAGATTCACGCGCCGTCGAGGGCAGTTGTGACCTTCGTGCGCCGCCATCCCGAGTTTCCCACGGCATTTCGCGCGCGAACGCGGCACTTGTACTTGGTATCCGAGGCGAGCCCCTCGATCACTGCAAGCTCGACGTTCGCATTCGCTTTGGCCACGGTGCTCCATTTGCCGGGGAGTGGCTTGCACTGCAGCTCGAAATAGGACTCGTTGTTCGAACCGTCTCCCCACGACAGCTCGACGGCACCATCATCCTGCACATCCGACCTGAGCTTGCCGGGCTTCTTGGGCTTGGATGAGGAGCCCACGACCCGGAACCCGAAGTGGTCATTGCCGCGGAAGACGTAGTCGGTATTGCGCGCATCGCTCCGGATCGTGGTTTCGTGGAAGTTCCAGCTGCCGCCCCGCTTCAATCGGGTGTTGCAGTCGTACACGGTGCTCGGCCCACCCGCGCAGCCGTCGGCCAACATGGGGTCGTCGCCGGCCCCATCGATGCCCACCCGGCTCACCGGGTCTCGCGCGCCGTCCGAGTTGGTATAGAAGTCGGGGTCGTACAGGTCGGCGGTCCACTCCCAGACGTTGCCGGCCAGATCGTGCACGCCGAAGGGGTTGGCCGGATAGGAACCCACGGCAGCGGGGTGCCCCACGGCCGCCTCGTCGATCTCACCGGGCCCCTCCTTGCCGCTGTAGTTGGCGTTATCGAGGCTGAGCGTGCCGTCGTCGGTGCCGAAAGGGTTGCCCTGGCCCCCCTGTGCGGCGTACTCCCACTGCGCCTCGGTGGGAAGAGCGTAGCCGTGGCGCACGGCGAACGAGGCCGCACCGTGCCACTGCACGAAGTTGGCCGGCCAGTCTGCCGTGTCGAGGGCGTCGTTGTTCCCGAAAACGTCCTGGCTGTCGAGCATTTGGAAACGGGACCCGATCGGCGCGCTCTCGTCGTAGTCGATCCACGGGATGTTCAGCTCACTCTCGCCCTCCTGGTTCGTTCCCGAGAGCTCGTAGAGCCGACGCCCCTCCGACGGGTGCCCGTCTGCTGCTACGACGAACTCGGATGGCGGACCAGGAAGGTCGTCGCGCACCTCGATGTCCCCGGCGACCTCCGCCTCGTTCAGGAAGTCCACATACTCCTGGTTCGTCACCTCGTACTTGCTCATCTTGAACTTGGAGATGGTGACCGAATGCGCCGGCATGTTGGAGGCGATGGGCGCTGAGTACTCCGTGTCGTTGCCCATCGTGAAAGTACCGCGCGGCAGGCTGACCATTTCCTGCGCGAGCGTGCCTCTTGCGAGGCCCACGGGGGTGACGCACAAACAGATTGTCAGCAGAACGCGATAACTCGAGACGCTCCTCAGGCCGGGATTTCCCAGACGTTCACTGTCGAGCCACGCCACTCCGCGCGGCGAAGGTGAAGACGCCTGTATGCAACCACAGGGTGAACTGCTTTCTCCAGGGATCGATCCTCTGCCCAGTCGAAAGCCGGGGGCCATCAAGACCGTCACCGTCCGCTGATGGCTACCGCAGGTTCGCGCGACGGAGCGCTGATCGGCGGGCGGCCGGCGCCTCGATGGAAGGACCGATTTGGAGAGGGCTTCCAGTACCGCCCAGTGGCGCGGCCCCGTCACGCGATGTGAACCTGGCGGCAGCCGCGCAGGCTCTCGAGGCGAAGCACGTGCGCCTCGCCTCCGAGGAGGAGTTCGGCGGAGTCTTCCAGGGCTGCGAGGTGGGCGCCATGCCGCCCTTCGGCAATCTCTACTCGGTGCCAGTCTATGTGGACGACACACTCGCTGCAGACGAGCGCATCGAGTTCACCGCCGGCAACCACGAGGAAACGTTCGAGATGTACTACAAGGACTTCGAGCGCCTCGTCAAACCCCAGATCGCCCACTTCAGCCAGCCGCGCTGATCACCCGGTCAGCCTTCGAGTTCTTGACCGTCGGGCTACGTTCGCGGCCGCGTGGCTCTGTTTGCCTCCTCCGCGATCTATGGTCCCAAACGGTGTCGTGCTAGCTGTCGCGTCGCGGAGCGCGGAGGCGTGCTCCGAAGGCCATCAGCACACACGGTGCGCGCTTGCGACCCCTCCCGACGACTCGGTGATGAGCGCATACCGTCGGCCGGGAGCAGTCGCGTCTCACGGAAACCCATCGTCTCGTCCACAAGTACTTGCAGGCGCGCTACGAACCGGCCGGGACGGTGGCTCTCGGCCACGAGACGATCTCCGTGCTGGTAGAGCGGCAGCGTGCGTCATCCGGCCGTTATGCCCCGCTTGGGCTTCCGTGCTTCCGCTGACTTGTTGCGCCGCTCAACAGCGCCTTGCGCACGTACAAAGGCGGCAGATTCGGTCGTGACCCAAACCCTCGAAATCGGTACCAGTCAGAGGTTTAGGATTCGACGGGAGAGGTGGACCCCGAAATTCGGACAGGTTGCTAAGGTGGGATCCAGACCAAGAAGAAGGAGTCTGGAATGCCACGGAAGAGACGGAGTTATCCTGCTGAGCTGAAGGCGAAGGTCGCTTTGGAGGCGCTTCGCGAGGAAGCGACGATGGCGGAGCTGGCAGCCCGCTACGATGTGCATCCGAATCTGATCGCCAACTGGAAGAAGAAGGCTCGGCAGAAGGTGCTGGCTGGCTTCTCGGGGAAACAGGAGCGCAACGAGGTCTCTCGGGAGGCCGAGATCAAGGAGCTGCGGGCGAAGATCGGGGAGCTCGTCATCGAGCGGGATTTCTTGTCCAAGGCCTTCGGTCGTTGAGCCACGGCCGGAGGGTGGCGATGGTCGATCCGGAGCACGGCCCCCTGAGCATCACGCGGCAGTGCCGCCTGGTGTCGATCGCGAGGTCTTCGTTCTATTACGAGGGCCACGGCGAGAGTCCGCTGAACCTGCGCCTGATGCGGCTGATCGACGAGCAGTTTCTTCAGACGCCGTTTTACGGCTCACGTCAGATGCGACGATGGCTGCGCCGTCAGGGCTACACGGTCTCTCGCAAGCGGGTGCGCCGCCTGATGCGGCTGCTCGGGTTGCAGGCGATCTTGCAGCGGCCCAGGACGTCTCAGCCGCACCCGGAGCACCGGATCTACCCCTACCTGCTGCGTGATCTGGAGATCACGCGACCCAACCACGTTTGGTGCGCGGATGTGACCTACATCCCGCTGCAGCGGGGCTTTCTGTACCTGGTTGCGGTGATGGACTGGGCGAGCCGCAAGGTGCTGTCCTGGCGTCTGTCCAACACGCTCGATACGAGCTTCTGCGGCGAGGCCTTGCAAGAGGCGCTCGAGCGCTACGGTCCTCCCGAGATCTTCAACACGGATCAGGGTAGCCAATTCACCAGCGTCGACTTCACCGACGCGCTCAAGGAGGCCGGCATTCGGATCTCGATGGACGGCAAGGGCCGCTGGATGGACAACGTCTTCATCGAGCGACTGTGGCGATCGCTCAAGTACGAGCAGGTCTATCTGTCAGAGTACGCGACTGGCTCCGAGGCTCGGGCCGGGATCGGCTGGTGGATGGACTTCTACAACGAGTGCCGACCGCACTCGTCGCTCCAGGACCGGACGCCCGAGGAGGCGTACATTGACGACGGGGCTGAAGACAGGAGCCCGGGGCTTCGCCCCGTGTCTCGCAAGCCCAAGGCAGCCTGAATCATGAACCCGGATTCCACCTTAGCTGCGACGCAAACCTGTCCAAAGGATGGGGTCCACCTCTATCCTCAGCCACCGAGGTACGCGATCGGGGATCGTCTCGACAACGTGTCCGAGTTCGACGAATTGGTTTCGCAGCCGACGCTCATCTTGTTCGTGAACAGCGAATGTCGGTTCTGTACCGAAAGCATGCCCTTCTATCGCCGCCTCTTGGCGGATCGGCGTCCAGGCGGGTCGGATTTGAGTGTGGTCGCTGTAGCAAGGCCGGAACCTGTCAACGACTTTGAGACACCTGAGTTCTGGATTTAGTGAGCAATGCCTCCTGTCGTCGAGGTAGCGGGTGGGTTGATCCAGACCTCTTCGGGGAGAGGGCTGAGCTTCGGGATTCCGCGGACAAATCGTTCGGGGTGAGCCGCCCAAGCAGCGTCCAGGATGCGTTGCCGTTGCGCGAGCACCTGCGCGGCGCGTCCATGATGGACATCGTCGGGGGTCAGCATGGCGATGCCGCCATGACGGTGCTCGGTGTTGTACCAGGGCACGAACGAGCGACAGAAGCGCGTGGCGTCCGGCATGTCGGTGAAGCGCCCGGGGAAGCCGGGGTGGTACTTGAGGGTCTTGAACTGTGCCTCTGAGAATGGATTGTCATCGCAGACTTGGGGACGGCTCAGGGAACGCGTGATCCCGAGGTCGGCGAGAAGCTGAGCGGTGCACTTGCTCGTCATGGGCGCGCCACGATCGGAGTGCAGCGTCAGTACCTGCGGTTGGACTCCTTGCTTGTGGCACGTTTCCTGGATCAGGCGCCCGGCCAAGGCCGAGTTCTCCCGATCGGCCACCATCCAACCCACGACGTAGCGGCTGAAGATGTCCAGCAGGAGGTAGAGGTAGTAGTACGTCCACTTCTTCGGCCCCAGCAACTTCGTGATGTCCCACGACCAAATTTGATTCGGTTCCGTCGCCACGAGCTCAGGCTTCGCGTATTGCGGATGCTGGAGCTGGTTGCGGCGCTCTCGCACCGGCTGGTCCAGGGCCAGGATCCGGTACATGGTGCGCTCGGAGCAGAGGTATTTGCCCTCGTCAAGCAGCGTGGCGAACACCTCGCCCGGCGATCGGTCGACGAAGCGCGGCAAGGTGAGCACCTCAACGACGCGCTCACGCTCCGATTCGCACAGCGCCCGGGCAGGAGTAGGACGCGGCTGCTGGTGCTCGGGAGCAGGCCTCTTGCGCCGGTAGAACGTGGCCCGCGACACGCCAAGAGCCCGGCAGGCCGGCGCTACGCCGACCTGCTGGGCCAGTTGTTCGGCAGCCATCAGGAGTCCTTCTCGTCGTTGAGGCTGAATCCCAGCAGCCCGGCAACTTTTTTTTGCACGTCCAAGATCGTGTGTGCCTTATGCAGCTGCTTGTGCAGGCGAGCCACCTTCGCCTCGAGCTCTCGAACCTTCGGCTCCAGCGGGTTGCTCGCCTTCGACTTTGCACCGCGTGTCTTGGAACTGAGCCCGCGAAATGCCCCCTCGCGACGCGCCTTGCGCCAACTCGACAGATGAGAGCTGTACAGTCCCTCTCGGCGGAGCAGCCGGCCCACTTCGCCGCGCTGGCTGCAGCGGTCTGCCTCCTCCAGGATGCGGAGCCGGTACTGTGCCGTGAATCGCCGCCGTTTCGGCTTCGCCAACACCTCCGGGTCCGGGCGCGCCGGCGTGGCGATCGCCTCCGCGCTGGGTGCCTCGTCGCTCCGCTCCTCAGCCCCCAGCGCGGGACCAGCAAGCCCAGCCAAGATCATCGTGTCTATCCCCACTGCCATCGGTTCTCACCTGCCACCGCCCTACAGTAATTCCATGGGGTGCTGGTGTCTCACCTACGTTGGCAGAGAGGGGGCAGCCGGTCTCGGAGCTTGAAGACTACTTGGGCCGACACGACCTTCCCGTGCAGGCGACGGTCGAGCTTGAGGCAGGTTCGAGCTTTATCCCAACTAACACACCGAATCTTGTGCTCATCGACGAGAATAAACGTGTTGTGGGCGAGTGGCTCGGCTTGCTCGACGAAGATGGAGAAGCCGCCGTAGTCGCCGGATTGGACGACCTACTCGCGGCGGCTCGTTAGCACGATACGATCGTAAGGCTGTTAGCGAATCGCCGCTGTGATCGATGAGGTGCAGCTGGCCGTGCGTAAACTCGTTCGTTCGCCGCGCGAGATCCCGGCGTTGGTCCTTACGCTGGCGATAGGTCTGGGAACAGCGTGCGCGGCATGGACCGTCTTGGAAGCGACGCTCGTTCGACCCCTTCCGTATCCAGATTCAGCTCAGCTCGTGCGTATTTGGGACGCGATTGGCGGGCCGACCGGGAGGAGTCTTACGGATAGGCAATTCCGAATGCTTCGCAGCGCAGAGTCCTTGCCGATCCGTGTCGCCATCTACCAGCAGATTACTGGGCAGCTGAAGACCATCGACAGAATGGACGCTCGTCCAACGGCCGGACTTTTGGTCTCGGCGGAGTTTTTCGATGTCCTCGGAGCGACTCCTCTCGAAGGACGGACATTCGGGCGTCCTGATGAAGACTTGGCAGCGACTCCTAGCATTATCGTGAGTGAGCGACTGCGAGCCGAGGATCCACGAGGGACCGTCCTCGGACAACAGGTCCTCGTGGATGGCGTGGCCTACTCCGTGATCGGCGTGATGCCCGCGGACTTCCACTTTCCTGACCGAGCGACGACCTACTGGCTCCCGGTTGTGAACCCGCCCGGTGAGCTTACGGTAGGCGCGCAGGTCTCGCACTACTCCACCATTGGGAAGCTAGAGAGGGGCCAGACTATCGCGGCAGCACAGGCCCAGCTAACGACAATGTTGTCGCCTCGTGGCGTCGAAGATAAACCGGCCCTTACGATTCGTCGATTGCTAGACGATCTGACGGCGCAAGTGAGAGCACCGCTGATCCTGGTTCAAGCAGTAGCTCTCATTGTTCTCGGTCTCGCGTCTGCGAACGCTGCTTGGTTGTTCGGTTGGCGAGTAAGAAGGCTCCGCGACAGTTTTGCCATCATGAGCGCGTTCGGTGCCACGGTTCGCCGAGTCCTGTGCGCCTATGCGATCGAGGTGTGCGTCATCACGGCGTTGAGCACTGGCGCGGCTCTAGCGATTTCGTGGGCCTTCCTGCGAATTTTGCTGAGCCAGAGCCAGGGGGCGATACCCAGGTTGTGGGAAGCTGGCCTATCCTCATCCACGATGGTCTTGACTTTGGCGGTGGCCTGCCTGGCGACAGTCGCAGCTGCCATCCCGGGTGCCGTGATGGTTGCGCGGATCTGTTATCGGGGAACGATGCCCTCACGGGCGGGCGCGACTCGAAGCGGACGGGCGCGTGAATACGCAGCTATGGCAATGCAAACGGGAGTGGTCTTCGCGCTTGCCACGCAAGCCGTCCTCATGGGAGTTGCCCTGCGCGATCTCGTGGGAAACCACGTGGGATTCGATGATCGGGACCTGATCGTTGTTCGCGTGTCGTTCCCCTCCGGGATGCAGCTCGATGCGGCCACACAGGCTAGTCGATATGAAGAGTTACTAGCGACCCTGGAGAACTCCGGCATACACGCCTCCGTAACTAATGCGATGCCGTTGTCCAGCTATCATTCTGGTCTGAACCTTCGACTGGGGCCTGATCAAATCGACTACACGATGGTCGGCCTGCGAATCGTCAGTCCGTCTTACGCAGACGTCGTGGGACTTCGGTTAGTGGCAGGACGGCACCTCTCCGTTGCCGACACCGGGAGTTCTCATGTCATTGTGAATGACGTGCTGGCACGAGAGCTTCTCGGGGGAACGGATGCGGCGCTGGGGAAGCGAGTGACTCTTGGTGCCATGCGGAATCCGGAATCGCAGATTGTAGGCGTGGTACAGGCTGTCCGACACATGGCGTTGTTGGACGATCCTGACCCCGAGATCTATTCGCTGTACCTGAACTCTGCCCGGTTCTCGGCGGCCGCGGCTCCTAACGTTTTCGTCGTGGCTCCAGCCAGCAGCTCCGGGGAAGGTGTGGTCGAGCAGGCGATAATGGCCCAGTTTCCGGAGGCCAAGATCGCAGAGACTCGCTACTTCAAGGATCTAGCGTGGGCCGCCGCCGCCGACAGACCCTTGCTCACGCTCGGTGTCACCGCTTTCGCGATAATTGGGCTGGTGATAATGATGGCCGGATTGCATGGATTGGTCGGTCGAGGCCTCGAGGCGGAGTCTAGAGAGATCGCAATTCGCATGTCGCTGGGTGCTTCACCGAGGCGAGTGCTCATCGACTGTCTTCGTACAATCGCCAGTGTCTACACTATGGGCTTGGTTGTCGGGTTCATGCTGCTGTTCCTGATTGGACGAACTGTCAGTGCGACGGTCTTCGTGCCCTCGGCGCTGCAAGTACCGAGCGCTGTCCTAGTGAGTGCGACAGCCGCACTTATCCTCGCCGTTGTTGTTGCGGCGGCGTGCTATCGACCTCTGCGGACAGCTGTGGAGACCGACCCGGTCGCGATACTGCGAGCTCAGTAGCGCAAGACACCTCCATCGGTTCGTTGCCGCGACAGGCTGCAGATTGAGCCCACTCTGGGGCACTGTCAAGTTAACGAAGATCCGGCTCACCGGCACCCCCTCGCAAACCGTGTTGCTTTCCGCTTCCATGCTGTGGAGTTACCTCACTTTGGTGAACACCTGAACGCTTGGAGTTTGGGTGCTCGTAGTAGCAGTGAAGTGGGAACTCGTGGGAGCCGCACAGCGGCTTCCAAGGGGCTGTGCGGATCGCGCAGCGATCTGCATGGCCACGTCAGTTTCTACGCCCGTGGCCGGATCTTCTCGGATCCGTCCCGACTCCTGTGGAAATTAGAAAGGCGTAACCTCCGAGTAGCAAAACTCAGAGCCGCCACGAGCGGCAGGAGGTTACGCCGTGAAGCAGGTTAGCACGCACGACAACGAGGTCGTGGAGTTTCGACGGGACGTACAGATGTTGCTGCGGACGAGGATCCGTGAGGCGATCCAGATCACGCTCCAGGAGGAGAGAGGTGGACCCCATCCTTTGGACAGGTTTGCGTCGCAGCTAAGGTGGAATCCGGGTTCATGATTCAGGCTGCCTTGGGCTTGCGAGACACGGGGCGTGCAGGCGAGCAGGGCGACCAACTCGTATGAAGATCGAAGCTGCGAAGGTCCGCCTTGGCCGATGCAGTCCTTGTCCCACACGCACAACGAAGCGATCGGCCAGCTGACTCGATCGGGGTCACGTCCCGTCAAGTGGTGTACGAAGGCCACTGAGGCGATCCATTTTCAAGCGCTGATGGCGAGCAGGTCCTCCTCAGGGTGGTGGGTGGTTGGCGCGACAGCCTCGGAGATGACCTCGAGGCTCATGTAGCGGCGAGAGATGGCCCACTCGTCGTTCTGTTCAGCGAGCACGGCGCCGACCAGGCGGATCAGGGCTGATCGATTCGGGAAGATGCCGACGACGTCGGTACGCCGGCGAACCTCCTTGTTGAGGCGCTCGAGCGGGTTGTTGGACCAGATCTGACGCCACACCGCCTTGGGAAACGAACTGAAGGCCAAGAGCTCCTCTTGAGCATCGGCCAGCAGCTCGGTCGCCTGCGGGAACCGACCCTCGAGGTGCTCCACGACCCGGCGGAACTGGGCGTACGTGCTGTCGCGGTCCGGCTGAGCGTAGATGGAGCGCACCAAGGTGGCCACGGCGCTCTGCGCCGCCTTCGGTACCTTGGCCAACAGGTTCACCATGAAGTGGGTCCGGCAACGCTGCCAGGAGCTTCCCGGCAACGCCGCGCCGATCGCCCCCTTGAGCCCCTCGTGGGCGTCGGAGATCGCCAACTGCACACCGGTCAGGCCCCGGCTTACCAAGGAGCGCAGGAACGCCAACCATCCGGCGCCGTTCTCGCTCGTGATCACGTCCACTCCGAGAATCTCTCGGTACCCGTCGCCGTTAACCCCGATTGCCATCACGGCGGTAACGTTGACGACGCGGCCACCTTCGCGGCTCTTGATCTGCATCGCGTCCAGCCACACGAACGGGTATGGGCCTGCATCCAGGGCTCGGTTCCGGAACGCCTCGACGCTCTCGTCCAGGCTCTTGGCCATCTCCGAGACCCGCGACTTGGAGATCCCCTCTAGACCGATCGTCTTGACCAGCTTGTCGACCTTCCGGGTCGAGATCCCGAGCACGTAGGCCTCTGCTACCGCCGCCACCAGAGCCTTCTCAGCACGCCGCCGCGGTTGCAGCAAAAACTCCGGGAAGTAAGCACCCTCCCGGACCTTCGGGACCGCCAGCGAGATCGTGCCGACGCGTGTATCCCAGTCGCGCTGTCGGTACCCGTTACGGCGGTTCACCCGCTCCGGCGACCGGCTCCCGTAGCTGGCGCCGCAGATCGAGTCCACGTCTGCGCTCATCAGCAGCTGCGCGAACACCGCCACCATCTCCTGGAGCAGATCGGTGCCGTGCTCCGCGAGCCCCTTGCGAACCCACTCGGCGGCGGGCATCTTGGTCTTGGCCACTGCTTGTTCTCCTTGGCAGAAGGTTTCTTCTTGGCAAACCAAGGATCGACCAGTGGCCATCTTTATCTCAAGGGCGCGCCCGCCGTGGAAACTGTGGAAAACGCTCTGCGTTTCCCACCAGTTCCCACCGCTCCTGCTACTACTGCGTCGATGACGGGCGGAGCTTCATACACCACGTCCGGGGACTCTACTTCGATCGGCGGCGCGGAGGAGCACGGGGAATGACCGCCAGGAGTTCATGACCCAGCAAGAGCCGGGGCGGCCTTGGAGGATCTTCTGACACTTCGACAGCCACTCGATGTAGAACCGGGCGCTGTTCATCAGGTCTCCCCATCCCGGCTTGCCGCTGCATGTGGATGCCAGGCCGAACACGTATGGCGGGTCGGTGGCGATGCAGTCGATCCCCTGGCCACAGAGATCGTCGAGCATCTCGATACAGTCGCCGTGGTAGATGGTGCACAGGCCGTCTCGGTAGTAGGGCTCCGTCATGCCGCTAGCTCCAGTAGCGTCGGGTCCTCGCGGTTCAGCAGCGGCGCGTCATCGCCGATCCTCCGGCGAGCCATCTGTACGTACTCCGGATTGAGCTCGATGCCCACGAAACGGCGGTCGGCGCGGAGTGCCACGACGCCCGTGGTACCGGAGCCGCAGAAGGGGTCGAGCACGACACCGCCTTCGGGGCAGCCAGCAAGGATGCACGGCTCCACGAGCTTGGTCGGGAAGGTGGCGAAGTGCGCTCCAGGAGACGCAGCTTTGCCGCCATTCGAGATGGTCCAGACCGAGCGCAGGTTCGCGCCTTGCTTGACTTTGCCGCCGCGGTGACAAGGGCGCTGCGGCCTATTAGTCGGATTGGGCCCGTGATAGTTCGGCGAAGTCCCCCAAGCAGACGGGTGGGGTTTTCCCCACCTGCCATCGACCAAATCGATCCGCGTCTCAGGGCGATAGGGCGTTCGAACCGCATCGGCGTCGTAGCAGTAGCGAGCGGACTTCGACAGCAGGAAGACGTATTCGTGCGCTTTCGTGGGGCGGTCATGCACCGATTCCGGCATCGGGCACGGCTTTGCCCAGATGATGTCGCTCCGCAACCACCAGCCCGCCTCCTGCATGGCGAGGGCCAATCGCCACGGCATGCCGACGAGGTCCTTGGGCTTGAGGCCGGATCCGCTCCGATAGGCCGCGGGTGGACAGACCTCGGCGCGATCACGACGAAAGCTCTTCCTTCGCTTCCGGGCTTTGCGGTACTCGAGCTGGCTGTCTGGGGAGCCGGTGAGCGTCGAGGCGGTGCCGATGTTCGCGTTTGGGGCGCCGCAGTATGAGTCGCCCATGTTGAGCCACAGCGTCCCGTCCGAGCGGAGCACGCGGTGCACTTCTCGGAACACGGCCACCATCCGCTCGACGTACTCCTCGGGAGTTGCTTCGAGCCCGATCTGGCCGTCAGTCCCGTAGTCACGCAGGCCCCAGTAGGGCGGCGAGGTCACCACGCAGTACACCGACTCGTCCGGCAGCTGCGACAGGCCATCGAGCACGTCGGCACGGATCAGCCGGAAGCGCCTCATGCCGCCGGCTCCAGTAGCCACCGCAAACCTGCGCGCCGTGCCAGCATCACGAAAGCAACCGCCGCAGTCGCAGGCACCACGCCGTTTCCCAGGCATCGAAAAGTAGGGACAGCGGCCGAGGAGCCAGCGACGGACCTGACGGAAGGCGGCCAACAACGCGACACCAAACCGGGCGGAAGTGGCTCATTTGGCCGCTTTCCGTTACCACTGGGTGACACCTGGGTTACACAGGCCCTCAGACAAGGAACGAGCCCCGGTGGCGAGCACGGGTGAAAATCGCAACGCCACCGGGGCTTTTTCGGAGTAGCGGGGACAGGATTTGAACCTGTGACCTTCGGGTTATGAGCCCGACGAGCTACCGGACTGCTGCACCCCGCAACCAGAAAGTTCAAAGTTAGGGGCGTGATTCTCCATCCGCGGGTCGGCGACACGAACACTCCCGAGTTTGCTACCACGCCACGGCGGCGGCCTCCAAGGAAGGGGGGCGAAAATCGAGACGCCGCCGTCCGGTATATAGCCGGTATATGGCGCCCGGAATCGAGGCCCCGGACAACGAAAAAGGGACCGACCGATGCGGCCGATTCCTTTTGCTTTCAGCTATTTACGAGCAATGCCCAAGAGAGGACTTGAACCTCCACGGGCCGAAGCCCACTAGGTCCTGAACCTAGCGCGTCTGCCATTTCCGCCACTTGGGCTGGAGCGCCCCAGTATAGCAAGCGGTAGACCAAGCCAGTTCACGATTCGATGACGTGCTCGGGGGCTACCTCGAGCTGCACGAAGACCCCTAGATTGCGGTGATCGGGACTGCCTGGCGTGTCAAAAAGCGGGATCGTCGAAGCCTCGGAGGCGATGCTCACGAGGTAAAGCGACGTACCCAGGTACTCGACTGCCCACCCGGTGTCGAGCTCGATGTCGATCGCCTGGTTGGGCTCGATGCGCCGGCGCTCGAGGGAGCCGGCGTGGCGCACAGTCACGTCGTTCGGTTTGCCTCGATTGCGCACTCGCAGCCGGATCGTTTCGATCGGCTCCGTGGTGCGTACCACCAGCTCCGCGCGTCGGCCACCCTTGACCCAGAAGCCGAGCAGCTCGCCACGCCCCTCGCGCAGCCAGGTATTGTCGTCCAGGAAGTACAGGAGGTACGTGGGCTGCTCCTGCATCTGCACCCGCCGCGTGTTGCGGTTGGTGTTGAACGGCAGGTTGTGCAGGATCGTCAGCTCGGTCGGCAGCGCCGTGAAGGGCATGCTCTTCGTGTGACGCGACGGCTGTAGCGACGAAGTGAACGGCGCCAGCACGACGTGGCTCAGGAACAGCCCCCAAACGACCCAGCTGGCAGCCGCCGCGAGCAACGATGCCCCGGCGGGCAGAGCGAAGAACAGCACCGGGTAGGCGTTGACGAAGTAGCGGCTTCCGATCGTGCCGCCACCGCCGATCCAGTTCCCCTTCACGGCGACGATGATTGCCAGGATCTCTACCAACCAGAAGAGCACCAGGAGAGTGTGGGGGCTGCGCATGGTGCGCCCGGGCGCGGTAGCGAACAGGAGCAGGGCCATGACCGCCGGGAACATGTAGGGCAGGATGCCGCCGTTGCGGCCTACCCACACGTAGACGAGGTCACGGGCCAGGGTGCCGGGCGCCGGGAGGGCGAACAGCTCGGCGACGCTAGTGGTCATGCTCTCGCCGACGTTCTCGAAGGTCTTGTCCTGATCCAGGTACGGGTACGAGGTTTGCGCCGTGAAGGTCCTACGGTCACCTCCCTGGTAGTTCCAGTCACCGATCGCCGACGCCGTGACCAGGAAGAAGGAGGCGATCACCAGCGCGCATACCGTCGCCAGGGCCACGCCGCGCAGCCAGCGTCCCCGGGCTACCTGCCAGAGCACCAGTGGCGCCACCAACAGGACGTTGGGCGGCTTCGAGTAGATTGCGATGCCGTACAGGACCGCGGCGGCGACGTCGGTCCAGGGTCCGCACAACCAGCCCACAGCCGGTCGCGTCGCGCTGTTGTCGGGCGGGCCTTCTTTGTACAGCCACAGGAAGGTGGCCAGGAAGATGATGGCAAGGTTGAACCACTCGGGGGTGATCCAGAAGAAGTAGAGCGTCGCGACCGAGCCCAGAACGTACGTGACGGTCCACAGACTCGCGTGCCCGGGGGCCGTCGCGCGTACCGCATACGCATAGCCGGCCGCCAGCATGAGCCCCAGAAGGACGGCGTGCAGCAGAAAGAAGCCGTTGTCTCCGAACCCGCGCACCAGAGGGGCGGCAGCCAGCGAGTACGCGAACGCCTTGGCGTAGTAGGTCAGCCCGTCGTCGGGGTTCTTGACGAGGAAGAGCCCGGACGGGCCACCGGCATAACCGGCGGCGTAGACTCGCTCGAGATCCCCTCGGTCGTACCGTAGGTCGGCGTCGAAGGCGAGGCTGTACGCCATCGAATGATAGGTGGCCTCGTCGCTCCAGAAGATCCCGGTCGTGCGCCCGTCACTCTTGCTCTCGGGCACGGGAAGGGTGACCGCGTAGGCGGTCGCAGCCACCGCAATCAGCCCCAGAACCACGGCCGGAAGACGACGCCCGAGCATGCGCCAGAGGGTACACCACGCCTGAGCCCCCCAAGGCCTGCCGAAATGGCGCCACATCGGGGGCCGTGGTATCTTGAGCGTCGATGCCGGAGTAGCCGGCACAGGATCCGACGCCGAGCGCTCGGCCCGACTCTCGCACCTCATGCGCATCCGCTCGCGGACGCGGCGCGGGCCCCCGGCAGGATTCCCCACGCGCAGGAGAGATCCTCCTTCACGAGGTCCACGCCATGCTGCGCAGGCACACGACAAGTCATCAGCGAGTCCTACATGACAACCGACGCTTCCGCCGAGCTAACGCTCGATTCTGCAGGTCTGCTCTCGTTCCTGGCCGACAAGGCAATCCGGCCAATGTCGGTCGAGGCGATCCTCCGAGAGCTCGAGCTTCCCGAAGACGCTGAGCCGCGTCTGCAAACCCTGATCGCCGAGCTGGTCGGCGCCGGTCGTCTGATCGAGACGCGCAACCGGCGCTACGGCTGCCCCGAGCGACTGAACCTGGTGGTGGGCTCGCTGTCGGTGCATCCCGACGGCTTCGGCTTCGTTGTTCCCGCCACCGGCGACAAAGACCTCTTCATCGCTGGCGCCAATCTTGGCGAGGCGATGCACGGCGATCGCGTCGTGGCCCGCCCGGAGCACCGACGGCGCAGCGGTCGCGTCGAAGGTCGGGTGATCCGCATTCTCGAGCGAGCCCGCAGCCGTCTGGTCGGCCGCATCGAGCGTCGCGGCGACGGCGGCTGGGTCGTGCCGCTGGATCGGCGCTTCGTACGTGATACTCGCGTCGCCGACGTCGGCGATGCCCAGGAGGGTCAGATCGTCACCGTCGAGATCACCTCCTACGCGAGTGAATCGCGCGCGTCGGAGGGCAAGATCGTCGAGGTGCTCGGCGAGGCGGGCGACCTGCGCGTCGACATCGACGTGGTGATCCGCGAGTACGAGCTGCCCCACGAGTTTGCCGAGGAGGTGCTGGCTGCCGCGGAGCGCGTCCCGGCGGTGGTCACGGAGGAGGACGTCGAGGGGCGTACCGATTTCCGGGAGCTCCCCGTCGTCACGATCGACGGTGAGAGCGCCCAGGACTTCGACGACGCCGTCTTTGTCGAGCTGACCCCCAACGGGCTGTACCGATTGCACGTGCATATCGCCGACGTGGCCTACTACGTCGGCGCCGACTCGGAGCTCGATGCGGAGGCCCTCCGCCGGGCGACCTCGGTCTACTTCCCGGGCCGCGTGCTGCCGATGCTGCCGGAGACGCTCTCGAACGGCATCTGCTCGCTCAAGCCCGGAGTCGACCGGTTGGTGCACTCGGCGGTCATCGACATCGATCGCCAGGGGCGGACCGTGGGCTACGAGTTCCACGACGGTGTGATCCATTCGGCAGCGCGCCTGACCTATCGGCAGGTGGCCTCGGCGCTGGGCGTCGCGGAGGAAACCGACGAAGAGTTGCAGCCGCACCAGCGTCAGCTCGAGCGCATGCGCGACCTGGCGGAGGTGCTCATGGAGTACCGGCGAGATCGCGGCAGCATCGATTTCGATCTGCCGGAGCCCGAGCTCGTCATCAACCTGCGTGGCGAGACCGAGGACATCGTCAAGAGCGAGCGTAACGTCGCCCACCGGATCATCGAGGAGTTCATGATCCGGGCCAACGAGGTGGTTGCCAGCCACCTCGCATGGGAAGCCGACGCGGCGATCTACCGCGTGCACGAGGGCCCCGACCTGCAGAAGGTCGAGAGCTTCCGCGAGTTCATCTCCGGCCTCGGCCACACGCTCGGCGGAGGTCGAGCCCCGAAACCCGGCCACTTCATGGATCTTGTCGAACGGCTGGAGGGGCGGCCCGAGGAGCGGGTGATCTCGATGCTCATGCTGCGGACCATGAAGCAGGCCCGGTATCAGGTCGGCAACGACGGCCACTTCGGGCTGGCCTCGTCCCGCTACACGCACTTCACCTCGCCGATCCGCCGGTATCCGGACCTGATCGTGCACCGACTGCTCAAGGCCGACAACGGCAGCGAGCAAGTGGCACCGTTCGATGCCGAGCAGCTCGGCGGTCAGCTGGAGTCCATCGCGACCCACTGTTCGACGCGAGAGCGCGTCGCCGAGGAGGCGGAGCGCAAGTATTGCGGTTGGAAGAAGATCCAGTTCATGGCCGACAAGCTGGGTGAGGTGTTCGAGGGTCACATCACAGGCGTGCGCTCGTTCGGGATCTTCGTCGAGCTCGAGCCGCACTTCGTCGAAGGGCTGGTGCCCGTCTCGACGCTGACTGACGATTTCTACCGCTACGACGAGCCCAAGCACGCCTTGACCGGCGAGAACACGGGCCGCACCTTGCAGCTCGGCGATCGGGTCAAGATACAGGTGGCGAAGGTCGACCTGGAGCGGCGTCGTCTCGATTTCAGCCTCGAGGAAGGGCCGCTCGAGCTTCCGGCGCCGCCTCCGGCCCGGCGCCGACGCTCGCGGCGTGGGCGTGGATCGGCACAGCGGCGGTCGGCCCGGTCGGGTCGCGAGCGCGCCGACGAGCGACCCGAGTCCGGGCAGCCGGCCGAGATCGCCGCGCAGCAGGCCGCGGAGGTCTCGGCGCCCGCGGAGACCGGCGGGGTTCCAGGTGAGGGGTCGTCGGAGGAGCGCAAGCGCCCGGCGCGGCGCCGGCGAGGGCGTCGTGGCGGCCGTCGACGCTCCTCGCGCGGCGGTACGCCTGAGCAGGCTGCGGCCGAGTCGACCGCGCCGGAGGCGGGAGAGAAGCCGCAAACCGAAGCCAAGCCGCAGAAGGCGGAGCGTGCGAAGTCCTCGCGCCGCAAGCCGCAGCGGCGCGGTCGCCCCGACCGGGGTCGTGGGACGAGGGGCAACGAGATCAAGCCTGCAGCGAGCCCGGTCGGCGAGTCGAAACCGGCCACCGAGACCAAGCCCGAAACCCCCGCGGTGAATCCGTATCTCACCGAGATCGACTACTGAAGGGCTCTGGGTCGGGTGTTTCCCGCGCGCCTGTGCACGGCGCGCCGGCTCGCTAGAATCAGGGCATGGGCAACACAGTAGCAGGGGCGCAATTCGAGACGATCATCGGGCTCGAGATCCACGTTCAGCTACGCACGCAAACAAAGCTGTTCTGTGGCTGCGCGCCCCGTTTTGGTGCTCAGCCGAACGCGCACACGTGTCCGGTCTGTCTCGGGTTACCGGGGACGTTGCCGGTCCTCAATGGGCACGCCGTCGATTTGGCCACCCGCACCGCGCTTGCCCTCGGCTGCGAGCTCAACCCGCGCTCGCGCTTCGCGCGCAAGAACTACTTCTACCCGGACCTGCCGAAGGGCTACCAGATCTCCCAGTACGACCAGCCGATCGCGGAGCACGGCCAGTTCGAGTTCTTGCACGGGGCCGAGGCCCATTCGGTACGTATCACCCGCGTCCATATCGAAGAGGACGCTGGGAAATTGATTCATGGCTCCAGTGCCACGGGTGCCCAGTCGCTCGTGGATCTGAACCGTTGCGGTACGCCACTGGTGGAGATCGTCACCGAGCCCGATCTGCGCGACGCCGAGGCGGCGGCCGCCTTCCTGGAGGCGATACGGGCCACCCTGCTGGCCATCGATGTCACCGATGCCAGCATGCAGGAGGGGAGCTTGCGATGCGATGCCAACATCTCGTTGCGGCCGGTCGGGGGCGACAGGCTCAACCCCAAGACCGAGCTCAAGAACCTCAACTCCTTCCGTTTCCTGCGTCACGCCCTGCGGTTCGAGGCAGGGCGGCAGACCGACTTGCTGCGGCGTGGCGAGGTCCCGAGCCAGTCGACGCGGCTATGGGACGAGGAGACCGGCGCCAGCCGTGCCATGCGCTCCAAGGAAGACGCGCACGACTACCGTTACTTCCCCGAGCCCGACCTGGTGCCCGTGCAGCTGGGGCAGGAGCGCATCGAGGCGGCCCGCCAGGCGATTCCGGAGCTGCCGCTGGCCCGGACGCGGCGTATCAGCGCCGAGCACGGGCTCGAGCTCCAGACGGCCTGGAGCCTGGCGCAGGAGCCTTCGCGCGCACGCTACTTCGAGGATCTGGTGGCCGCGGGCGTCGATCCGGCCGCGGCGGTCAACTGGGTTCGGGGGGCGATCCAGGCCTGGGTCAACGACCACGGTGGTGACCTCGCATCGTTCCCGGTCGATCCCGACCGCCTGGCCGGCCTGCAGGCAGCGGTTGACGACGGGACGATTTCGCGAAACATTGCCCGCGACGTTCTGGGGCGCATGCTCGAGTCGGGTGCCGAGGCGCGAGAGATCATACGCGAGCAGGGGTTGGAGCAGGTCGGCGACGCCGATGCCCTGACTGCGATCGTCGATGCGGTACTCGCCAAACATCCCGACGAGGTCGAGAGCTTCAGGGCAGGACGTCACCAGGTAGTGGGATTCTTCATGGGCCAGGTCATGCGGCAAACTCGGGGCAAGGCGAATCCGCAGGTAGTGCGCGAGATCCTCGAGACGAGGCTTGCCGAATGATTCGTGCGTTCCACGTGACCAAGCGCTACGGCAGTTTGACGGCGCTACGTGACATCAATGTGCAGGTGCGACCCGGCGAGTTCGTCTTTCTGACCGGGGCCAGCGGTGCCGGCAAGACCACGTTGCTGCGCCTCCTGTATCGCGCCGAACTGCCAACCAGCGGGCAGCTCATCGTCAACGGGTCGAATCTCGCCACGCTACCGCGCCGACAGGTGCCGGCAATGCGCCGGCAGATCGGGCTCGTGTTCCAGGACGTTCGTCTGATCGAGGACCGTAGCGCGTTGGACAACGTCGCTTTCGTCGGACGCGTGCTCGGTCTGCCGCGCGCCGAGGCCCGGCGCCGTGCCATTGAGCTGCTCGAGCTCACCGGAATGGACCATCGCACCCAGCTGTATCCGAGCCAGCTGTCGGGTGGTGAGCAGCAACGTACCGGCCTGGCGCGCGCATTGATGTCGGCGCCGGGGCTCCTGCTGGCCGATGAGCCGACCGGCAACCTGGACCCGGACACGGCGATCGAGATGCTGCGGATCTTCCGCGCCATCAACCGTCGTGGTACCACGGTTGTCCTCGCGACCCACGACCCGGACATGATCGCGGCCCTCGGGCGGCGTACGCTCGTGATCGAGCAGGGGCGGCTGCGCTCACTCGATCGTCCAACGGCAGCCGCGGGTTAGGCGCTTGAGGCTATACCGCTACATCGGCCTGTGTGTTGAAGAGGCGCTGCGTGGGCTGTGGTACTACCGACGTGTCGTGGCCCCTGCCATGATGGTCATGGTGGTCTCGCTGACGGTGCTGGGTGCCTTCTTCTTGGTTGTGGAGAACCTCGACCGTGTGCTCGGCCGTTGGCGTGAGCGCGGGCAGCTGCAGATCTTCCTGGAGGCCGACGCGAGTGCGGAGGATCGCGACCTGATTGCCGGAGAGCTCGACAACAACCCGGCCGCCGACGGCTACCGGCTAATCGACGAGACCGCGGCCGCGGAGCTGTTCCGTCGCGACTTCGCCGAGCTCGGCGCTATGCTCGATCTGCTCGAGGACAACCCCTTGCCGGCCTCGTACGCCGTGACCATTGCTCCAGACATGCGGAGCGAGCGTGTGCTGCGGGTGCTCTCCGAGAATCTCGCGGCCATGAGCGGAGTGGACGGTGTGCAGTACGACCTGGAGATCATTCGCCGGCTCGAGCTCGGAGTACGGAGCCTTCGCTTCGCCGGCCTGATTCTCGGTGGCGTGGTGCTACTGGCGGCCGTCATCACAACGGCGAACGTGATCCGCGTGCTCGTGGTGTCGAGGGCGCGCGAGATCGCGACTATGCGTCTGGTCGGTGCCTCGGAGATGATCGTCGTCGGGCGATTCCTGATCGAGGGTGTCGTGCAGGGCACGGTTGCCGGGTTCACGGCATTGGTCATGCTCTACGCCGGCTACTTGGTCGGCATCTCGTATCTGGATCGCGGCATCCTCGGGTCGCTAGGGGCGCTCGAGCCCGGGTTTCTGGCCCCGGCTCCCCTTCTGGGGCTGGTCCTCGGGGGAGCGCTGTGCGGACTCGTGGGGTCGTGGCTCGCGTTCGGCCCCGGAGGCCTGCGGGCCGAGGTTTAGCAGGCCAGGCCGGCATGAATACGGGCGAGACCGACACGAACCAGCTCGCACAGGCGCCCGTCCGGTGACCCTCCGTGTCCTGGAGTTCGACCGGGTCCTCGGGCATCTGGCAGGCCACACGCAGACCCCGATGGGGGCTCGGCGGCTTCGCAGTCTCATGCCGTTGCCGGCGGATGCGGCGGGGACAGCCGAGATCGATCGCCGGCAGCAGCTTCATGCCGAGGCCACCGAGGTGCTGGCCGAGCGCGGTGGCCCCGGTCTGGCCGGAGCCGTGCCGTTAGGTGAGGTCGCGGCCCGGGTGCTCGCCGAAGGGGCGGTGCTGGAGCCCGGTGAGCTGCTGGCGGTGTCCCGCGCCGTGGTGGCTGGCCAGGCGGCGTGCGAGTGGCTGCGGGCGGATCCCGAGCGCTGGCCACGGCTCGCCGAGCTCGCCGAGCCGCTTCCGGATCTGCGGCCGTTGCGGGGTCAGATCCGAAGTCTCCTGACCGACGAGGGCGAGGTGCGGGACGATGCCTCGCCGGTCCTGAGCCGTATGCGTAAACAGCGGCACTCACTGCGCTCCCAAATCAGGGGTCGGCTCGAGAGCCTGGTGCGCGACGACGCCTTGAGGGATGTCCTGCGCGACACCCTGGTGACCGAGCGCGGTGGGCGTCTGGTGGTCCCGGTCCGGCCCGATCAGCGGGACAAGCTGCGGGGCATCGTGCACGACACCTCGGCGACGCGCCAGACGCTGTTCGTGGAGCCCATGGAGCTGGTGGATGACCAGAACCGGCTCGCGGAGATGGCGGGGGAGGAGCGCGCCGAGGTTCTTCGACTTCTGACCGAGTGCAGCGCGCACGTCCGTGCGGCTATGCCAGCGCTCGTGCTTGCCGAGGCCGGGGTTGTGCAAGCCGACACACTGCAGGCAGTCGCGCGCTACGCGCAGGACGCCGTTGCGATCGTTCCCGAGCTGGGCGCCAGCGAGCTGTTTCTGCGTGCCGCAGTGCACCCGCTGGCCGACAGGGAGAGCTTCGTCCCCCTCGACATCGAGATCGCCGCTGAGATCCGGGCGTTGGTGATCACCGGCCCCAACACCGGTGGCAAGACGGTTGCGCTCAAGACGATTGGCACACTCAGCTTGATGGCCCAGTGTGGGCTGCCGGTACCGGCAGCCGACGCACGCTTGCCCCGGTATACACGGGTGCACGCGGACATCGGCGATGAGCAAAGCCTGGCCGCCAACCTCTCGACGTTCTCGGGGCACATCGCCAACATCATCGGCTTCCTGGGGGAGTGCTCGGGGCCGTCACTGGTGCTGCTGGACGAGCTCGGTACCGGCACCGACCCGGCGGAAGGGGCGGCGCTCGGCATCGCGCTCGTCGAGCGCTTTCTGGCTCTAGGTGCCACGGTGCTGGTCTCGACCCATCACGATGCCCTCAAGTCGTTCGCGCACCGCCACGCCGCGGCGGCGAATGCGGCGATGGAGTTCGATCCGGACACGCTCGCGCCGACCTATCGGGTACGCATCGGCCGTCCCGGGCGCAGCAACGCGCTCGAGATCGCCACCGGGCTCGGGCTCGAGCCGAGCCTGATCGACCGGGCGCGTGGCCTCCTGAGCAGCGATGCCGTACAGCTCGACGAGGTGATCCGCGGGCTGGAGAGCGATGCTCGCGCGGCCACCGCAGAGCGTGAGGAGCTTGCCCAGGAGCGTCGGCGGCTCGCCCAGGAGCGGGAGGCCATGCGTGCTGACCAGGAGCGCCGGCAGGTCGAGTTCGAGACGATTCGGGGGGACGCGGTGCGCACGATCGAGGAGACGGTTCGCCAGATCCGCGCCGAGGGCGCGGCACGCATCGAGGAGCTCGAGCCGCCTGAGGGGCTCAGCGAGCGTACGCGCGACGATCGTAGGGCGGGCTGGGGCGCCGTGGCCGGCGGTATCGGAGCACGTGCCACGGCCATGGCCCGTCGCAAGCTTGCCGGTCCCGGGACGCCATCGGCGCCCCCCTCTGCGCGCGGTGGGGCCGAGCACGAGGCACCGTTGCGGCGCGGCGACGCGGTGACGATCGCTCCGTTCGCTCTTCACGGAACCATGCTGAGCGAATGGGATCCTGGTCAGGACAGCTCAGGGCTCGAGGTCGATATCGGGGGTAAGCGCATGATCTGCCGGCGCGACCAGCTGGCGCCCTCGGAGGCTAGGGCGAAGCGTCGGGCCGTGCCCGGAGTGCGCGCGAGTTACCGGCGCCGGCACGACGTGAAGCCCGATATCGACCTGCACGGCATGAGAGTGGAGCGGGCGCTCGAGGTGCTCGACAAGTATCTTGACGACGCGGTGCTGGCAGAGTTTTCCAACGTCCGGCTGATTCATGGTCACGGTACCCTGAGACTCAAGCATGCGATTCACGCCTGGCTGGCCAAGCGGCCGGGTGTGGTCGAGTACCGCACGGCGGAGCCGGAGCACGGCGGCGTCGGCGTGACCATCGTGAAGCTGGGTCACTGACCCATCACACATTCACCACGGCCTCCTAACAGGCTGCTGAAAAACTCCCCTTGTTCGAGTAGATTCTGAACCACGCAGCCCGCGGCAAAAACCGAAGCATCAACGAGGTGAGCAGATGCGTGGTGAGGACGCGGGACAGGTGGCCGCCTTTAGTTACGTATCTCCGGAGCAGCGAGTACCGAAAGAGAATCCGCTGCGGCCGCTGCTGAGGATCGTCAACGACGTGCTGGGGCGGATGTCGCCGCTGTTCGAGAAGCTGTACTCGCACACGGGCCGTCCGTCTATCCCGCCGGAGAAGCTGCTGCGGGCGCTGCTGCTGCAGGTGCTGTACACGATTCGCTCCGAGCGCATGCTGATGGAGCAGCTCGACTACAACCTGCTGTTCCGGTGGTTTGTGGGCCTGAACATGGACGATCTGGTGTGGGATGCGACGGTGTTCACGAAGAACCGGGATCGAGTGTTGGGAGGCGAGGTCGCCGAGGTGTTCTTCCAGGAAGTGCTGGCGGAGGCACGGCGCCGCGGTCTGCTATCGGATGAGCACTTCACGGTGGACGGCACGCTGATCGAGGCGTGGGCCTCACACAAGAGCTTCAAGCCGAAGGATCAGAGCGACTCCGATGAGGGCGGCAGCAACCCGAGCGTCGATTTTCGCAAACAACGGCGCACAAACGATACTCACGCCTCCAGGACCGATCCGGACGCACGCCTGTACAAGAAAAGTAGGGGAGCCGAGTCGAAGCTCTGCTACATGGGGCACCTGATGATCGACAACCGCCACGGGTTAGCAACCAAGGCATGCGTAACGATCGCTTCCGGGACAGCGGAACGAGAGGCGGCGGTGCAAATGGCGGACAAGATTTCCGGTAACCGCAGGGTGACCTTGGCGGCCGACAAGGGCTACGACACACGCGAGTGCGTCCGTAAGCTTCGAGATCGGAACATCACCCCGCACGTCGCACAGAACGACACCAATCGGCGCAGCGCCATCGACCGGCGCACAACCCGCCACCCCGGCTACCAGGTCAGTCAAAGGAAACGCAAGCTCGTCGAGCAGATGTTCGGATGGGCCAAGACGGTCGGGCTGATGCGCAAGACGCGGCACCGAGGCACCGAACGCGTCGATTGGATGTTCACCTTCACCGCCGCTGCCTTCAACCTGGTCAGAATGCGCAACCTCCAGGGGGCGACGTGACGATATCGGGACTAACCGCCCAAGAAATACCGGCGCGGCCGGCAACCAGAGCCTCGCACTCGCACACGGCGGCCGGGCAACTCACCTTGATCGAGACGATCCAGCCCAAAATGGCGCGCTCGAGCCGTTTTTCAGCAGCCTGCTAAAGGAAACGATCGATGGCTTGGCCCCGCTCCTTCATCGACGAGGTTCGGCAGTCGAGCGACGCCGTCCGCGTCATCGGAGAGGTGGTCGCGCTCAAGAAGCGCGTCAACCGATGGGTCGGGCTGTGCCCGTTCCACACCGAGAAGACGCCGTCGTTCGGGGTCAACGACGAGGGGCTCTGGTACTGCTTCGGCTGCGGTGAGGGGGGCGACATCTTCAAGTTCGTTCAACGCCATGAGGGCGGCGATTTCGCCGATTCCGTGCGCTCACTGGCGGCGCGCGCCGGGATCCGTGTTCCCGAGTCGCGCTCGCGGGGGTCGCAGCGCGATACCGAGGTGCGGCGCGATCGCATCATGGCGGTGCTGGCCGCGGCGCAGGAGCTCTACGCCGGCGGTCTGGGAGGCGCGGAACGGGCGAGTAGCTACCTGGCCGGGCGCGGCCTGAGCCCCGAGGTGATCGCCCGTTTCGGGCTCGGCTACGCGCCGGCCGGGTGGGACACGATTCACAAGGCGCTCGGCCGGACCGGTTTCTCCGTGCCCGAGATGGAGGCGGCTGGCTTGGTCAAGCGGCGCGCCGACGGCAGCGGTAGCTACGACCTGCTGCGCGACCGTATCGTCTTCCCGATCCGCGACCTGCGAGGGCGCACCGTGGCCTTCGGCGGGCGCGTGCTCGAGGAAGGGGAGCCCAAGTACCTCAACTCGCCGGAGACCCGCGTCTTCGTCAAGAGCCGCATGCTCTACGGGCTAGGGGAGGCCAGGGAGGCCATTCGGGCGATGGGCTTCGTGCTGCTCGTGGAGGGCAATATCGATCTGCTTGCCTGCGTGGAGCACGGCTTCACCAACGTCGTAGCACCGCTCGGCACCGCCTTCAGCGCCGAGCACGCGCGGCTGCTTGCCAAGCAGGCAACCAAGGCGGTGGTTGCCTTCGACGGCGACGACGCCGGTCATGCAGGCGCCGAGCGCACGGTCGGCACCTTCCTGGCGGCCGGCCTTCAGGTCAGCGTTGCACGGCTGCCCGCGGGGCAGGACCCCGACTCGTTGCTCCAGGAGGCCGGGGCGGAGGGCCTCAAGCAGCAGCTGCGCAACGCCCTGCCGGCGCTCTCCTTCCTGGTGGAGCGTGTCTCGGAGCGCAACGACCTGCGCAGCCCGCGCGGCAAAGCCGAGGCGGTAGCCTCGCTCCTGGCCTTCGTCCTGCAGGTCGATGACCGGGTGGAGCGGGCCGAGTGGATCGGCAAGATCGCCGAGGCCCTGCACGTGGACGAGCACCTGGTGGCGCGCAGCTTTGCCGAGCTGAGGCAGCGAGGTCGGCAACGCCGTGATATCCGGGCCGAGCCGCGCGACGAGCGCCCGGTGCTCGGCGGGTTCGAACAGGTACCGCTCGCCGAGCGCGACCTGCTGCGTGCCGTGCTCGCCCGACCCCAGTGGCTTCCCAAGCTCCGCGAGACCTACGGAGAGGGGGCGATTCGCGATGCTCGCGTCGCCGGATTACTCGAGGCCCTGCAGGGCGCCGAGGCCGATGAGCCAGGCAGGCCGGTGCCAGCGGAGCTACTGCTGGAGGGCTGTGACGTTCCCGGTGCCGACGCCCTGCTGTCGCGCCTCCTGGTGGAGGGCGGCAGTGACATCGAATGGGACTACGCCCGCGGCTGTGCCCTCGGCATCCGTCGCGACGCGCTCCGAGGCGAGCTACGTCGAGTCCAGTCGCAGATCGAGGAGGCGCTCGGTGCCGGGCAGGACGACGTGACCGAGCTGGAACAGCGCAAGCTCGCCCTGGCGCGCGAGTTGCGCAGCGGCTAGTGACGTCGCGCGAGAGTAGAATAGGAACCGCGACGAGCGCGCCCGACGGCGCCTCGATCGTTGGGGGGCCCTTAGCTCAGTTGGTTAGAGCCGCCGGCTCATAACCGGTAGGTCCCGGGTTCGAATCCTGGAGGGCCCACTCTTGACTCTCTGGATATGTTGTCAGGCGCGCAGGAGCTGCAGAAGCATCGGCTTCAGGAACGCTTTGGAGTCGGCGGCGCGCAGGAGAAACGGCGTGACGTCGTCGCGAACGCGATCCCACTCGATCGCTTGGACTCTGTTGGCCGTGACTTGCCGCCAGGTGTCGGGCAAAACCGGCGTTCCGGCGTAGCCGGTCTGCCTCAAGGCTTCCTGTAGGTAGGGCATGTTCGGCTCGACCTCACTCCAACGCTGCAGATAGAACATCAGGTCGTAGTAATCGCGGCCTTTGGGGTACGGACGCTGGAGCACGGCGTGCAGCTTGCCGGCGATGAAACTAGGCCGGTCGTGGTGCCTGACGACGAACGGGAGGTAGGTGTTTACCGGGCTGCTGGTCACACCGAAGCCAGCTGGCGGGTTTCGATCGACCTCGATCTTGACGTTCAGTCTTGCTTGGGGGCGGGCGTGCAGCCCGGACTCGTAGAGTAGGCCGACGAACTTGACCATGCACGACTGCACGTTGCCGAGAAACTTCGGGGTCAGTTCGACCGAGTAACCTGCCTGCTCGAGGTCGGCTGTCAGGTCACCGAGCCAGGCGGCCAGGTCGAGCGCCGGATCGGGTCGAGCAGTGTGGAAGTCGAGGTCTTCGGAGAACCGTGGGAGACCGTGTACGATTCGCAGTGCGGTGCCGCCGTGGAACACCATGCCCTCGAGTATGTCGCGCTCGAACAGCGCACGTAGGACGACGTGCTGCAGGTACTCCCTCAGCTGGTTTCGAGCGCCGCGGTCGTCCGCGGCAGCGGCGGCGATCTGAAGGGCGTGGTCCTTCATGCCACGCTCTCCCGCAGTTCCGCTTCGTGCGCATGAAGGAAGCGGTTCGCCGCGTGCGCCACCCTGGGGCTGGAGTAGCGCTGTGCGTATCCCAGGAGCCGATCCCTGTCGAGCACATCGATGTTCTGGAAGCGCATGCCTCTGACGCGTTCCTCGTCCCACTTCCCGCGGCCGGTGTAGAACAGATCGAGTACGGCCTTCTCCGGTCGTGCCATCAGGAACGACCGCTGTGACGACTCCTGCCGTGGCGCATGCGCCAGACCCAGCGACCGAAGGGTGTAGGCGCGATAGCCGAAGAAGCGCGCCTGAGCAAGCGACCTGTAGCGGAACGTGCCAACCGGCGTTCCCCAGCTGTTGCCGTGCTTGGGCGTGAGGGCCTCCACGACGGCGACGGCCTCCGGAATGAGCCCGTGATACTCGAGCGCGCTGTGCAGGCTGACGTACGACGGTCGCAGCAAATAGTTGGAGATGTAGTAGCTGGAGACCTCCGCCCGGCGGGCCCATGCCGGCAACAAGTACTTGCCCCGCCGAACCCGTACGAGCTGGCCGCCGGCCACCCAACGCGACAGCCGAGCCTGGACCTGCGGCTTGGGCTCATCGAACAGGGCCGCTACCTCGCGCGTCTCGAAGAACGGTCGATCTCTGAACCGCTCCGTCAACTCCGACAGTTTCATGAAGATATCTTACCAAAGATGGTAAGTTTTGAGCACGATAATCGACAACATGCGGAAATATCGTCCCGACCCCGCAACTCGGTCAGCGGAGTGGCACCGTGCGCCGCGTCGTGCCGCCGCGCTCCGAGACCACCGCGAGGCTCATCTCGGGGGCCGGGCCCGTCGCTCGCACGAGGAACTCGGCGCTACCGGTGCTCGAGCGTGCGACGTTGGCACTGTCGCCGTCGCGAGCTCCGCTGAGATGGCCGACATCGATACGGCCGTTGCCCTCCACGAGCTCGGCATCGGCAAGCTCGGCGATTGCCCGCACAGGGATTGCGATCTGAGCGTCGAGGGCACGCTGGGTGAGGTTGGTCGGCAGGTAGCCGGTGTTCTCGATCTGTACGCGAACCCGGAAGATGCCCTCGTCGCCGTCGAGGGCGCTGACCGTGATGTCGGTGATCTCCACCTGGGGAGCGATCTGTGCCAGCCACAGCATCCACGGCACGTAGAGCTCGAGCTCTGACCGAAGCAGTTCCCTTGGCGGGTTCTGGCTGACGAACTTCGAGTGCCAGCCGCCGATCTCCACGCTGCCGAGCTGCGGATGCTCGTACGGTGCCCAGTCGGTGAAGTAGACGTTCTCGAGCTGTGTGTCGTGATAGTGCAGCCGCTCGAGCGGGCTGATCTGGCCGTCCTCGTCGTCATCGTTGCCGATGCCGCCCCAGAACTCGGGCACGAAGCCCACCACGCCGAAGTCCCAGTAACCCCAGGAGATCAGTGTGCCGTGGCGGTGCACCTCCGGGTTGGTGTAGCTCGCCCGTGCCGGCTGGCCGGTGGTCTCCTCGTACATGCTCGAGAGCTCGAGGATCAGCTCCTGGTCGGGCTCGGGAAAGGTGCTCCAGGCGATGGTCGAGGGCAACCGAAAGGCGAAACCGCCCGCCGTGTGGCCGTGGAAGATACCGGTGATATTACGGTGCGAGCTGATGAAGGCCACGGTCGCCGCGGTCTCGGGCTCCGACAGCGGGTAAGCTCCGGCGCCGCGCTGTTCGAACTCCATGCCCCAGTTGCGCGGGAAGTTGCGGTTCATGTCGATGCCACCGACCCCGTCCTCGTTGAACCTGGCGTCGCCGTCGTCGTCGATGCCCTCGCTGATCAGGTCGTACAGCTGGGTGCCCTCGGGTGGGACCGGGCCCCGCGGCCCGCCGCCGAAGCCCGCCCCCGGACCGCTGGCGCCGGGCCGCCGCAGCATCAGCCTCGGGTCATCGGGGCTTACGTACCAAGCCCCCTGAGGATCCGGGACGCGCATCTGGGTGATGTGCGCGTCGGAGTCGAGGTCGTTCGGCGGATCCTCGTCGAGTAGCCCGTCGTGATCCTGGTCGTACGGGCGCGGGGTGCTGCGTAGCGTCTGCGCCGAGGTGAGCGCCACATCGGCGCCATCGGGATTGAACTTCGGCCTCACGTAGATCGCGCGGCCATCGAGCAGTCGAGTGACCCCCTCGTCGGTGCCGTAGTGGCTCAGCAGATACCAGGCGAAGTGCAGAGCCACCTCGGCGCCGGTCAGCTCGCCGGCGTGGATGTTGCCGTCGTAGTAGTAGCCGGGCTTGTCGGCCGCCGGTCCCGTCGCCTCGTTGGTAATCTCGATCACCATCAGCGGGCTCCCCCGGAGCGTGTTACCGATCGAGTAGACCTCGGTCAGAGCGGGAAACTCGCGGCCCCAGGCCTCGAGGGAAGCGTTGACCTCGGCGCTGGTGTGAAACTTGTCCCAGCGCGGATTCGACGGATCCTCGCCGCCGGCGGCGCCGCGGTCGGGTGTCGTCCCGGCTGCGGTGGGGGACGGGAGCGCCTCGAGGTCGGCCGCCGGTTCGATGGCACCGCCGCAGGCGATGATGGCGAGGGCCGCGATTGTCAGCAGGGGCGCGCGAGCGATCCACGATCGACGAGTTGCCCGATGTTTCCTGGTCATTCAGTTGCTCTCCGTTTGGTCCCGGTGGCGCGCGAGCTTGCGCCGCGCCAGTTTGAGCCGGACTCGCGGCCGACACAACGGCCCGGCCGGCTCCGGCGTCGCCATCCAAGGCGCCAACCGGTGAACGTAGGCCCCGAACGTCCATCGACCGGTGGGTCTCTAGGTCCACCAGACTTGATTTGTTGTACGAAGTACGAGATATATATATCGTACGTTGTACAACAAATTGTTCATGGTCCGGACGGGGAGTCGGCGGATGGGGGCACTCGATCACCTGGGCGAGTTCGAGCACTTCGTCATGCTGGCGTTGGTGCGGCTCGAGGACAACGCGTACGGCATCACCATTCGCGACACGATCCACGCCAAGGCCGGTCGTGAGGTCTCCTTGGGGGCGGTATATAGCACCCTGCGGCGGCTGCAGGGCAAGGGGTACGTGGAGTCCCGGGTCGGGGAGCCGACTCCGGAGCGCGGCGGCCGTGCCAAGAAGTACTTCCGCCTGACTGGTAAAGGTAGCCGCACCCTGCACGCGGCCCAGCAGCGGTTGGCGCGCATGTCCGATGGGCTTCAGGTTCTTCCAGGCCGGCGCGCCGGATGAAAAACGAGATCACCCACTGTCCCCAGCACGGTTCCGGCGGCCTCGGTGGCTGGATGCTCCGTCTCTGTCTGCCCGGCGGCGACGCCGAAGCGATGGCCGGTGACCTGACGGAGGAGTACGGCCGGCGCCAGCACGATTCGGCGCGCCGGGCGCGCGCAAGACTCTGGTATCTCCGGGAGGTCGTGGTGGCGAGCGCCTATGGTCTGCGTGATCGCTGGAGAGAATCATCGCTTCCCCACCTCAACGGAATGCAATTGATGCGCAATTTCCTCCAGGACCTCAAGTTCGGCCTTCGCAACCTGCAAAAGCGCCCCGGGTTCGCCCTCGGCGCGATCGTCACCCTGGCGCTCGGCATCGGTGCGAATACGGCGATCTTCTCGGTCGTCAATGGCATCCTGCTCAGGCCGCTGCCGTTCCCCGAGCCGGACCGGCTGGCCGCGGTCTGGTACGACCTGCACGGCATCGGCTTTGCCAAGACCGACTGGCCCGATCCGGCCATCTTCCGCGACTGGACGGAGCAGGCGCAGACCATCGACGGGATCGCTGCCGTGGGTGGCTTCAATCCGACCCTTACGGGCGACGGCGACCCTGAGCTTCTGACCGGCGCAGCGGTGACCCACAACACCTTCCAGGTCCTCGGCGTCGAGCCGCAGCTCGGGCGCTTCTTCACCGCCGAGGAGGACCACCCGACCGGCCCGGCCGCCGTTGTCATCAGCGACAGCCTCTGGAAGAGGCGCTTCAACGCCGACCCGGAGATCGTCGGCAAGTCGATCGAGCTCGGGCGTGCTCCGGCGCCGGTCGTGGGCGTGTTGCCGGAGGACTTCCGCTTCGTACACATGAACTCCGACGTCAGGGAGGATGCGGAGATCTTTGTGCCGATTCGCCTCGACCCGTCTACCTGTGGATACGGCTGCTACACGATCCGGGTGATCGCGCGGATGGCGCCGGGAGTGACCGTCGAGGCGGTGCAGGAGGAGACCACCATGATCCTGCACCGTGCCGCGCCCGACTACGACATCGCCGAGAAACTGGCGACCGCGGTCGTGTCGCTGCACGACGAGATGGTCGGGTCGCTGCGCGTCGCCATCCTGCTGCTGCTCGGCTCGGTCGGGTTCGTGCTCCTGATCGCGTGTGCCAACGTCGCCAACCTCCTGCTCGCCCGGGCGGCCTCGCGGGAGACGGAGATCGCCATCCGCACTGCCATGGGTGCCGGACGACGGCGGCTCGTCGGCCAGTTTATCACCGAGAGCCTGCTGCTCGCGTTCCTCGGCGGCAGCCTCGGGATCGCGGTGGCCTACGGCGGCATTCGTGGGCTCCTCGCCATGCTCTCCTCGGGAATCTCGATACCGCGCCTGGCCGAGATCGAGATCGATCTCACGGTGCTGCTGTTCGCCCTCGGCGCCTCGCTTCTCACCGGTGTTCTGTTCGGGCTGGCGCCGGCATTCTACGCGCTCAGACCCAACGTGACGGCGTCGCTCAAGGAGGGTGGCCGCGGCACCGCCGGCTCGCTCTCCAACCGCAGGTTCCGCAGTGCTCTGGTTGTGGCGGAGGTGGCTCTGGCCATGACGCTGCTGATCGCCTCGGCGCTCCTGGGGAGGGGATTCCTGGACCTGGTGAACCGTGATCCAGGCTTTCGCAGCGACGGGGTGCTGGCGGTCTCGCTTGGGCTGCCCGGGAACGAGTACGATCGCGAGCAGCGGATCAGCTTCTTCGAGCGGCTCAACGAGCAGCTGCTGGCGATCCCGGGTGTCGATGCGGTCGCCGGAATCTCGACCGCGCCCCTGTCGGGCAACAACGGCGATGCCAGCTTCCGTATCGAGGGACGACCGGACTCCGAGCCGGGTCAAGGGCCGATCGCATGGATCCGGCGCGTTACCCCGGGGTATTTCCGGACGATGCACATTCCGTTGCTCCGCGGGCGGCCCTTCAACTCCGGTGACCGTAGCGGGGAGCAGCGCGTCATCATCATCAACGACGCCATGCAACGGCGCTGGTGGCCAGACGAAGACCCTGTCGGTGCGATCATGAACTTCGGCAGTGCCAGCTTCGAGATCATCGGCGTCGTCGGCGATGTCAAGAACTTCGGCTTGGACGCCGACGAACGGACGGCGGCCTACCTTGCGCATGCCCAGAGTCCGGTCGGCTTCATGACCCTCATGGTGCGGACACCAGGCGATCCGTCGCAGGTAGCGCAACCGACCCGGTCCGAGATCCAGAAGCTGGATCCGAACCTGGCGGTCTCGGCGATGGCGCCGATGGGCGACCTCGTCGCCGGGTCGGTCGCTCCGCAGCGGGCGATCGCGTTGCTGCTCGGCTTGTTCTCGCTGATGGCGATGCTGCTGGCGGCGATCGGCTTGTTCGGCGTGATGCACTACACGGTCGCCCAGCGGTCGCCGGAGATCGGCATCCGCATGGCGCTCGGCGCCGGGCGCCGTGGTGTCCAGCGCATGGTCGTCGGCCAGGGCATGCGCCTCGCGTTCGCCGGGTTCGGCGTCGGCCTGGTGGCTGCACTGGCTCTGACCCGGACGTTCTCGAGCCTGCTCTACGGCATCAGCCCGACCGATCCTGTCGCCTTCGTCGGGGTGCCGTTGTTGCTGGCCCTCGTGGCGCTCGTCGCGACCTGGTTCCCGGCTCGGAAGGCCAGTAGCGTCGACCCGCTCGAGGCGCTTCGCTACGAGTGACTTGAAGGGGCGTCGGTCGAGGGGCTAGCGGCGTTCCGGCGCCCCGGGGCGCGGGTGCACATGGGCTCGCACGGGCCGGGTCTGGCTCGGTGCGCCGTCGGCAGCGCGCGCCCGAGCCGACAAGAGCAAACTGATCGAGGCTTCGCCGTCGTTGGCCGTGGCCAGGTCGAGGGTCTCGACGGCCCACGGGGTCCCGCCGACGGGAGTGGGCTCGGCATCGTCCATGATCCGCAGACGGCCTCCTAATCGGAATGTACCTCACCCGAGGACGCAACGCCTGTACCGCGCAACTTCACTCGAATCGTGCTGCCGTTGGGGTCACTGGACTTGATGACGACCTTGGCCCGCTGCCGTCCCATCGCAGTGGGTTTGAAGCCGACGCGGAATTCGCAGGACTGCTGAGGGGCCAAGACGGTGCTCGAGCAGGTGTCCCTGCGGGTCGGCATAGTGAACTGCGATCGGTCGCCGCCGGTGAGCTTGATCGCGAAGATGTCGACGTCCTGGGGTGCTTGGTTGGTGACGGTAACCCTCTGAAACGCATCCACACCGGTTTCGATCTTCCGGAAGTCGAGCTTCGGCGGCTGGACGGTCAGACCAGCGGCAGTGTCGTCCTCGAGCCACAGCGGATCGGCACTGTCCGGATCGCGCATCTCCCCGAGGTAGCCGTCGTTGTGTGCTGGCGACATGTCTGCGAGAGCCTGCCCCGAACCCTCGTCGAAGGCCCAATAGCCTACGAGGCCGGACGAAAGAGGATCCACCCCGACGCTGTGGATCTCGGCGATCTCCGCGTCGGTGAGGGCTACGTTCCACATGGCAGGCTCGTCGATCTGCCCGGGGAAGAACCAGGTTGGCGGCTCCACGCCTCCGGGAGGCGGGCCGATTGTGCCGAACGTGCAGCCGATCGACAGGTCCTGGAAATTGTTCGACGAGGGCACACCGGTTGCCTCACAACTCGCCCGCCGTTGTCCGTCTATGTAGAGCGCCAGGTCCGCCGATGAGTCGCGCGCGACCGGCACGTGGTGCCAGGCGTCGTCAGCCACGAAAAGGTCGCCAGTGACCGTACAGGTGCCCGACTGAACGCAGTCGTTCAGTGGGTAGCAGTAGTTGTTCTCGCGCGTGTCCTCGAGCATGACTTCCAGAGTCCCGTCGCCGGTAACGTAGAGTTGCCAACTCAGGTTGAACGAATTGTCGTCCTCCCCGCGAGCGATGATGGCGGCTCTGCTGCTGGGCTGTGTGAGCTTGATCCAGGCGCTGGCGGTGAAGACCTCGGTGGGGAACGAGGCGTCGTAGGGAACAATCGCGCGATCATCGGTCCCGTCAAACTGGAGCACCGTCGCGCGGTCCGGCGCGAACTGCCTGCTCGTCAGGGCCGGGGCGTTGTCATGAGCCAACAGCACGATGGCAAGCAAGATCAGCCAGCAGAGCGAACGGCGGAGTGCGTGTCGTTGCCGGTGCAATCGTCTGCCCCACATCCTTTACTCCACCACGAACTGACCCATCATCCCGACGTCTTCGTGCTCGAGGATGTGACAATGGAACATGTACGGGTTCACGGGATCCGCGTAGTCGTGAAATCGCTTGATGATGCGTACGGTCTCGAAGGGGCGGACCAGCACCACGTCCTTCCAACCGAGCTCATGTTCCGGCGGCAGCGCGCCGTCCCGCGACAGGACCTGGAACGAGTCGCCGTGCACGTGGAACGGATGGGCCTGAGTGTTGGGGTTGGTGATTTCCCAGATCTCGGTCTCGCCAACGCGGACGCGTGCGTCGATGATCGCCATGTCCATCCGCTTGCCGTTGATTCCGAAGGGGTTGGCGTTGAGCTCGAAGGGCCGCGGGCTCGCGGCGTTCACGGCTTCTGACTCCGGGATCCGATCGACCGTTGCCAGGCTCTCGGGAACGGTGGTGATGGCGTCGGCCTTGGTGCGCTTGACGCGGATGGTGAGCAGATCGAAATCCGCGGTGTCCCAGGAGTCCTGGAGCGGACGCGGCACCAACCGCGTGCCGTTCGCCGAATTGAAGCTGCGAAGCTTGATCTTCCGGCCTCTGTCGGCACCCAGGTCCACCAGGATCTCGGCCCGCTCCGCGGGTGCCAGGAGCAGCCGGGACAACGGCACCGGAGCGGCGAGTAACCCGCCGTCCGAGCTCACCTGATAGAAGATCCGCTCGTCACTGAAGCCAAGGTTGTAGATGCGCGCGTTGGAGGCGTTCAGGAGGCGAAGGCGAATCACCTGGGCACCGACCTTCAGGAGTGGAGCCTCGACGCCGTTCACCAGGAAGTGGCCGCCCTTGCGGAGCGCGGGATCGGTGGTGGGGTTCCAGTCGTCGGGGAAATGCATGAGGCGGCCGTCTTCGTGGAACCGTCGGTCCTGGAGAATCAGCGGGATGTCGTCGCGTCCGTAGGACCGTGGCAACGCCAGCGTGTCCGACGTGTCGTCCTCGACGATGAGCATGCCGGCGAGCCCCTGATAGACCTGGTAGCCAGTCCCCATCGGATCCATGAGCACCGACTGGCCCAGCGAGGCGTGGGGGTGTGGGTGGTACCAGTACGTCGCGGCGCGGTTGAGCACCGGAAACGATGCTGTCCACGTGTCCCCGGGCTCGATTCTTTGATGGGGGCCGCCATCCATGGCCGCAGGCACGTGCATGCCGTGCCAGTGGGTGGTGGTGGTGACGCCGAAGCTGTTGGTCACGTTGATCGCGACTGGATCGCCTTTTCGCACTACCAGGGTAGGTCCGAGGTAATCACCGTTGTATCCGACGGTCTCGGTCTGCATGCCGGCGAGGAATTTCCGCGTGCCTTGCCGTGCGGTCAGCTCGTATGTCAGGAGGCCATCCCGCGCCGTGCCCTCGAGCAACGGGGGGATGGGTAGGGCCTGGAGCTTCAAGGCAGCCCCGACCTTCTGTCGCTCAGGAGCTCTCCAAGCGGACGTCGCCAGCAGCAGGGAGCTAGCGGTTCCTGTGGAGAGCGCCACGAACGAGCGGCGTGAGAGGGTCGGGAGTTTCCGCATGGAGTCTGCCTTCGTCCAATCGAGCTCTTATGAGGCACGCATTCCACCGTCGCGCAGGGGTCGCATAGGGGACGGGGCGATATGACCCTAGCAGGCTGCTGAAAAACGGCTTGGGCGCGCCATTTTGGGCTGGATCGTCTCGATCACGGTGAGTTAGCGGGGCGCCGAGTGCGGGTACGAGGCCGGCGCTGCTGGCAGCGCCGGCATTTCTTGGGGATTGGTGCCCTCATCGTCACGTCGCCCCCTGGAGGTTGCGCATTCTGACCAGGTTGAAGGCCGCGGCGGTGAAAATGAACATCCAATCGACACGTTGCGTGCCTCGGTGTCTGGTCTTGCGCATCAGCCCGACCGTCTTGGCCCATCCGAACATCTGCTCGATGAGCTTGCGTTTCTTCTGACTGACCGTGTAGCCCGGGTGCCGGGTCGTGCGGCGGTCGATGGCGCTGCGCCGGTTCGTGTCGTTCTGTGCGACGTGCGGGGTGATGTTGCGATCTCGAAGCTTTCGGATGCAGTCTCGCGTGTCGTAGCCCTTGTCGGCCGCCAAGGTTACCCGGCCCCTTCCGGGAATCTCGCCCGCCATCTGCACGGCGGCCTCTCGTTCTGCTGTTCCCGAAGCGATCGTTACGCAGGCGTTGGTTGCTAACCCGTGGCGGTTGTCGATCATCAGGTGCCCCATGTAGCAGAGCCTCGACTCGGCTCCCTTACTCTTCTTGTATAGGCGTGCCTCCGGGTCGGTCCTGGAGGCGTGAGTATCGTTCGTGCGCCGTTGCCGGCGAAAATCGACGCTCGGGTTGCTGCCGCCCTCATCGGAGTCGCTCTGATCCTTCGGCTTGAAGCTCTTGTGCGAGGCCCACGCCTCGATCAGCGTGCCGTCCACCGCGCAGAGAGGTGGACCCCGAAATTCGGACAGGTTGCTAAGGTGGGATCCAGACCAAGAAGAAGGAGTCTGGAATGCCACGGAAGAGACGGAGTTATCCTGCTGAGCTGAAGGCGAAGGTCGCTTTGGAGGCGCTTCGCGAGGAAGCGACGATGGCGGAGCTGGCAGCCCGCTACGATGTGCATCCGAATCTGATCGCCAACTGGAAGAAGAAGGCTCGGCAGAAGGTGCTGGCTGGCTTCTCGGGGAAACAGGAGCGCAACGAGGTCTCTCGGGAGGCCGAGATCAAGGAGCTGCGGGCGAAGATCGGGGAGCTCGTCATCGAGCGGGATTTCTTGTCCAAGGCCTTCGGTCGTTGAGCCACGGCCGGAGGGTGGCGATGGTCGATCCGGAGCACGGCCCCCTGAGCATCACGCGGCAGTGCCGCCTGGTGTCGATCGCGAGGTCTTCGTTCTATTACGAGGGCCACGGCGAGAGTCCGCTGAACCTGCGCCTGATGCGGCTGATCGACGAGCAGTTTCTTCAGACGCCGTTTTACGGCTCACGTCAGATGCGACGATGGCTGCGCCGTCAGGGCTACACGGTCTCTCGCAAGCGGGTGCGCCGCCTGATGCGGCTGCTCGGGTTGCAGGCGATCTTGCAGCGGTCCAGGACGTCTCAGCCGCACCCGGAGCACCGGATCTACCCCTACCTGCTGCGTGATCTGGAGATCACGCGACCCAACCACGTTTGGTGCGCGGATGTGACCTACATCCCGCTGCAGCGGGGCTTTCTGTACCTGGTTGCGGTGATGGACTGGGCGAGCCGCAAGGTGCTGTCCTGGCGTCTGTCCAACACGCTCGATACGAGCTTCTGCGTCGAGGCCTTGCAAGAGGCGCTCGAGCGCTACGGTCCTCCCGAGATCTTCAACACGGATCAGGGTAGCCAATTCACCAGCGTCGACTTCACCGACGCGCTCAAGGAGGCCGGCATTCGGATCTCGATGGACGGCAAGGGCCGCTGGATGGACAACGTCTTCATCGAGCGACTGTGGCGATCGCTCAAGTACGAGCAGGTCTATCTGTCAGAGTACGCGACTGGCTCCGAGGCTCGGGCCGGGATCGGCTGGATGGACTTCTACAACGAGTGCCGACCGCACTCGTCGCTCCAGGACCGGACGCCCGAGGAGGCGTACATTGACGACGGGGCTGAAGACAGGAGCCCGGGGCTTCGCCCCGTGTCTCGCAAGCCCAAGGCAGCCTGAATCATGAACCCGGATTCCACCTTAGCTGCGACGCAAACCTGTCCAAAGGATGGGGTCCACCTCTACCTTGGCGACCTCGCCTCCCAACACTCGATCCCGGTTCTTCGTGAACACCGTCGCATCCCACACCAGATCGTCCATGTTCAGGCCCACAAACCACCGGAACAGCAGGTTGTAGTCGAGCTGCTCCATCAGCATGCGCTCGGAGCGAATCGTGTACAGCACCTGCAGCAGCAGCGCCCGCAGCAGTTTCTCCGGCGGGATCGACGGTCGCCCCGTGTGCGAGTACAGCTTCTCGAACAGCGGCGACATCCGCCCCAGCACATCGTTGACGATCTTCAGCAGCGGCCGCAGCGGATGGTCCTTCGGTACTCGCTGCTCTGGAGATACGTAACTAAAAACCGCCACCTGTCCCGCGTCCTCACCACGCATCTGCTCACCTCGTTGATGCTTCGGTTCTTGCCGCGGGCTGCGTGGTTCAAAATCTACTCGAACAAGGGGAGTTTTTCAGCAGCCTGCTAGGTCGACGGTATCGCCTGGGGGGAATGACAGGTCGCCGATTCAGGACGACTTCGGCAGACGCGCTCTCGCTGCAGCCGCGTGCCCGACCAAGCCCTCGAGCTCCGCGAGCGCAACGGCGTCTCGCACCAGCTGGCCGTCGACGTCAGTTGCGGCGAGCACGTAGGTCGGGAACTTCAGGAAGGTCATCACGGATAGGCCGGAGAACGCCCGGGCCGTTCCACCCGTGGGAAGGGTGTGGTTCGGGCCGATGCCATAGTCGCCGAAGACTTCGGCCGCGTTGTCGCCGGAGAACAGAGCCCCGTAGTTGCGCAGGCGCTCCACGACGGAGCCCGGCTCCGCGACGACCAGCCGCAGGTGCTCAGGTGCGAGCGCTTCGCAGACGGCCACGCCCTCGTCGAGGTCCGTCACCTGGACGCTGTGGCCCGCTGCTAGCGAGCGACTGGCCACCTCGGCCGTTGGAAGCGACGGGAGTTGAACGGCGATCTGCCCCCGTACCCAGGCCACGAGGTCGGGGCACGTGGTGACGAGCACCGGGTAGGCATCAGGGGCGTGCTCGGCTTGCGCGATGAGATCGGCAGCCACGCGCTCTGGATCCGCGGTGCGGTCGGCCATCACCGTGAGCTCCGAAGGGCCGGCCAGACCGTCGATCCGGGCCAGGCCGGCCACCAGCTGCTTGGCAGCGGTGACCCAGCGGTTACCGGGGCCCACCACCGCAGCGCACGCAGGCACGGGACCCGCGCCGTGGGCGAGAGCCGCGATCGCGTGCGCGCCCCCTGCCGCCAGCACGAAGTCTGCACCTGCGGCGCCAGCTGCAGCGAGGACCAGATCGCCGGGTGCCGGGCTCGCGACCCAAACCTCTCGGACTCCCGCCACGCGGGCGGTGACGGCGGTCATCAGGGCTGTGGACGGATATGCGTAACGGCCGCCCGGCACGTAGCATCCGGCCCGATCGACCGCAACCACGCGGTGGCCCATGCGCATGCCCTCCGCTGCCACTTCGACGTCGCGGCAGACCTCGCGCTGCGCCTGGGCGAAGCGCTCGATGCGCGCGGCCGTCCGCTGCAGCAGCTCGCGGAGGGCCGCGGGCTGTCGCGCCAGCGCCGCCTCGACCTCGGGCCGCGTGTGCACCAGAGGCGCACCGGGGGGGAGGCCGTCGTGCTCCTCGGCAAGCGCACGGAGGGCCAACTCGCCCCCGGCCTGTACGCGGGCGACGATGGCGGCGGCGGCTCCGAGCGTCTCGGGATCGACGGGCGAGCGGCGTCGCGCCCGGAGGCAATCGACAGGGAGGTCGGGCAAGTAGAGGGTCTCGCTCATTCCGACGGCCCCCCTGTCGAGTCGGCCACGGGCGCCGGGTTGGCCTCACCGCTGCGTCGCGTCACGCGGAGGGCGCGCCGCTCCAGCACGTCGTCTACAGCCGAGAGCGGCACACCAGCGCGCGACATGGCCACCAGCGCGAAGTACAGCAGGTCCCCTGCCTCCTGCGCGACGTGGGCCGGGTCGTGCGCGTCTGCCAGCTCGGCGGCTTCCTCGAGCAGCTTGGCCCGAAGCAGCTCCGGGTCGTCGAGCAGCCTGCCCGTGTAGGACCTTGCAGGGGCCTGTTCGACCCGTCGGGCCAGCCGTCGCGCGAGTTGAGAGATGCCCCGGTCCTCGCCCCAGCAGGTATGCGTCTCGCGATGACAGAACCCGGGCTCGCGCTGGAGTACCGTGAAACGGAGGGCGTCGCGGTCGCAGTCCAGCTCCACACGGATCAGCTTCTGGGTCGCACCCGAGGTCTCGCCCTTCACCCACAGGCCGCGACGGCGCGAGTGGTACACACCCAGGCCTCGATCGACGGCGGCGTTCAGCGACGCTCGATCCGACCACACTAGCCCGAGCGCCGTGCCGCGCTCGTCTGCGACGACGCTCGGCCACAGGTCATCGGCCGATCGGCGCAGAAGGGGAGCCGCGAAGGCGTCCCCGAGCGAGATCCGGCCTGTGTAGAGCGCCATTCCCACCTGGGCGTCCGCGCCCATCGCATCGAGGTCTGCGATCTCCTTGACCGTGGCCACGCCGCCGGCTGCCGTGACGCGGGCCGTCCCGGCGGCCGCCACGACCGCTGCGCCGCGCCGCAGGTCGGTACCCTCGAGCCGACCCTCGCGCTCAACGAAGGTGACGAGGAATCCGGCGACGAGTTCTCGCAGCTCGCCAACGCGCTCGAGCAGGTCCCTGCCTGTTCCCCGAGTCCAGCCGTGGGTGACTACCTCACCGTCGCGCGAGTCGAGCGCCGCGATCACGCGCTCGCGCGGCAGGCGACCCACGAGCTCCGGCTCGGCCGCCGTACCGATGATGATCTTCGCGGCGCCTGCGTCCAGCCAACGATACGCGGTGGCCAGGTCGCGGATGCCGCCGCCAACACGGCAGGGAGCAGCGCGCACCAACTCCTCGATGAGCGCGCGGTTGTCACCGCGCCCGCGCGCCGCGTCGAGGTCGATCACCGCAACCTCGCCCACCCGCGCGAACCTCTGCAGCAAGGGCCTCGGATCGCCGGCCTCCAGGGCCAGCTTCTTGCCGCGCACGAGCTGGACCGTCTGGCCGCCCATGAGATCGATCGAGGGGACGATCATTGCATCTCCTCGGTGGGCCTCACCGGGACACCGGCCGTGGCCAGCGCCGCCTTAATCGAGGCGACGGTGGTTTGGCCGTCGTGGAAGATCGACGCTGCAAGGACGGCGCTTGCACCGGCCCTGGCCGCCTCCACGAGATGTCGGGCGTGGGCCGCCCCGCCCGACGCGATCACCGGGACGTCCACCGCCCCGGTCACGGCTCGCAGCAGCTCGAGGTCGTAGCCGTCCTGTGTGCCGTCGCGGTCCCAGCTCGTGAGCAGGATCTCGCCGGCGCCGAGCTCCGCCGCCTGCCGGGCCCACTCGACGGCGTCGATCGGCCGTGTGTCGGTGCCGGAGCGAATCACCACTTGCCAGCCGCCACTGGCACGGTCCTTCTGCGCGTCGATCGCCACCACGGTGCACTGGCCTCCGAAGCGCGCCGCCATCTCCGCGAGCAGGGCGGGTCGCTGTACGGCGGCCGTGTTCACGGCAACCTTGTCGGCACCGGCCTCGAGCAACGAGGCGGCGTCGCCGAGGGCGCGGACGCCGCCGCCCACCGTGAGCGGCAACGCCATCACGCCGCGAAGCTCGCGTACCGTCTCGAGCGCGGTGGACCGCCCGTCCGGCGTCGCCGAGACGTCGAGCATGACGAGCTCGTCGGCTCCCTGGCGCTCGTACTCCGCGGCCCGTACCGCGGGATCCCCGCTGTCGCGCAGGTTCTGGAAGCGCACGCCCTTCACCACGCGGCCTTCGCTCACGTCCAGGCAGGGGATGACGCGGGTCGTCAGCACGGCCCGGCGTCCACGTCGATTGCGCCGAGCCAGCGTCGCAGGAGCGCCTGTCCGAATGCTCCCGACAGCTCCGGGTGGAACTGGCAGGCCAGGACTCCGCCTCGCTCCAGGGCCGCCACAAACTCGCCGCCGTAGCTGCTCGTCGCGGCCTCCCACCCTGCGGGCACCGACTCCGTACAGAACGAGTTAGCGAAGTACGCGAACCCGCTCTCGAGCAGCCGGCATCCCGATGTGGTGGTGACCTCGTTCCAGCCCATGTGGGGCACGACCCGGCCCTCCGGGAACCGGCGCACCGCCGCGTCGATGACGCCGAGTCCGCCCGTGCCCGGACTTTCCTCGCTTGCGGCGAACAGCAGCTGCAGGCCGAGGCAGATGGCCAGCGTGGGGGCTCCCGCGCGGACCCTCTCGCGCAGCGGGTGTGCAAAGCCCCGCTCCACGAGCACCGCCATGGCGGCGCCGAAGGCGCCCACCCCCGGGAGCACTACTGCTCCCGCCCCGGCGATCTCGTCGGGACTCTCAGCGACGGCGCTGATGGCCCCCGCGCGCTCGATGCCGGCACGGACCGAGGCGACGTTCGCGAGGCCAGTCGGCACGATCAGGACGGGCTGCTGCATCAGAGGGTGCCCTTGACGCTGGGGATCGCCGTACCGACGCGCTGTACGGCATCGCGCAGCGCCAACGCCAGCGCCTTGAACGCGGCCTCGGCTCGGTGATGGTCGTTCTCGCCGCGCAGCACGTCCACGTGCAGGGCCATCCGCCCGGCGTGGGCGAACGACACGAGGGCGTGGGTGAGGTTCTCCGTGGCCACCTGTCCGAGATGTTCACGGCGCAACCCGAGGTCGATCACGGACGCCTGGCGGCCCGATAGGTCGACGACCGCGCGGGCCAACGCCTCGTCCAGCGGGACGTGCGCGGAGCCGAACCGCCGGATGCCACTGTGGTCGCCGAGCGCGGAATGGAGGGCGTCCCCGAGCGCCAGCGCGCAGTCCTCCACGGTGTGGTGGTCGTCGATCTGCAGGTCGCCCTGGGCGTGGAGTGTGAGGTCGAAGCGGGCGTGGAACGCGAGCGCCACCAGCATGTGGTCGAGGAATCCCAGGCCGGTGGAGACATCCACCTGCCCGGTGCCGTCGAGATCCAGGGCGACAGCGATGCTGGTCTCGCGAGTGGTTCGCTCGACCGCGGAGGTACGTGGATTCATGGGAGGATCTCCTGTAGGTCGATTGCGCGGCGCAGTACCCGGATGGCTCCAGCGCTTGCGAGCGCGTCACTCATGGTCTCGGACTCCACGCCCGGGGCGAGTACGCCGACCGGAACGACGCCGGCGGCCCGCGCGGCGGTGATGTCGTCGGGCATGTCGCCGATCATCCAGGCACGCCGGACACCGAGGCGCTGAAGGGCGAGCCGAACAGGCGCCGGGTCGGGTTTGCGCGGCGCGTCTTCCATGCACACCACCGCGTCGAAGGCCTTCTCGAGGCCGAAACGCACGAGGAACGACTCGGCGTCGCGACGCGGTCGGCCAGTCACCACGGCCGTCTTGCGGCCGGCCGCGAGGCGGCGAACCGCGGCCGCATCGAGCAGCGGCGTCTCCGCCTCGTGCAAACCCGGCCGGCCCTCCATGCCCTGATACAGCCTCTCGAAGACGCCAGTCACCTCTCCCTGGGGTACATCTACGCCCTGGTTCGCAAGCAGGTGTCGGGTCAGCTCCCAGTCGTTGTTGAGGCCGCCTTTGGCCTTGGCGCGCGCGATCTGTTCGTCGTTGACGCGAACGTTCCAGCGCGCGCAGGTCTGCTGCACCGCTAGGCCATAGGATTCCGAGACATCTGCAAGGACGCCGTCCATGTCGAACAACAGGGCCTCGGGCGCGAGCGCCGCCTCCAGGGCCGCGACGAGGCGGGCGAAGTCGCGCTCCCGACCTGGACACGTGATCCGAAGCGCATCCCCCAGTCCCTCACGGCCCGGCCAGTAGCGAACGGCGATGCCGAGTCCCGCCAGGGCATTTCGAACCAGGGCCGCGTCGTCGAAGCGAGCCAGAACGAAGTTGGCCTGAGACGGCTCGGGCCGGGCGCCGAGTTGCTCCAGGAGTTCGGTGAGCCGTGACCGTTCGTCGCAAACACGTCGAACCTGTGACGCGACCGCCTCGGGGCCCCGGGCCAGCCACCCGCGTGCGATCGTGACAGACGGGCCGGCGACGGCGAACGGATGGCCCACCGAGGCGAGCCAGGGCAGCAGCGCCGGATCGCCCAGCGCGTAGCCGACGCGCAATCCGGCGAGCCCCCAGGCCTTCGAGAATGTGCGGATCACGACCACGTTGGGGATCCGCAGTGCTTCCTCCGTGGGGTCCACGTCGGCAAACTCGACGTAGGCAGCATCCAGGACCACTAGCGCGCGGGGCGCGGCGCTCGCGATCCGATCGATGTCCTCGAGGTTCGCCACCGATCCGGTAGGGTTGTTCGGCGACACCACGACGACCAGCGCCGTGTCGTCTCGAATCGCGGCGCACACCTGTTCGACCGGGTAACGGCCACCTTCCCACGTTACGCCGACCGTGGTCGCGCCGGTCAGCTGTGCATAGCGGTCGATCATCTCGAACGTGGGAACGGTCATCACCAGTGACCGCCCCGGCGACAGAAACGCACGGCAGCACCGGTCGAGAGCATCGTCGGCTCCTGCGGTGATCAGCACCCAGGATGGGTCCACGCCGCAGAGGGCAGCCACCGCCGGCGCTAGGCTCTGGGCGTCCGGGTAGGGCCGCACGTCGGCCACGAGCTCGGCCACCAGGCTGACGACAAGGTCCTGGGGCGGAGGTGCGCCCTCGTTGCCGTCGAGCCTGAGGTCGATGGGACCTCTTGGGCGAATCGGGCTGTAGGAGCCGAGCCCCGACAGAAGAGGTGACGGTTCGGGCGCGAGGACGTTGCTCATCGTTGGCCTCATGCGAGGATCTGGGAGGGCTCGATGACCAGGATGTCGGACCCGCCGCGAGCCTTGATCTCCGGAATCAGGGAGGGAAGGACCGCGCGAAGCACGGCTACCTTCACCGCAAAACCCTCGTCGCCGTGCAATGCCGCTACGGTGGGCTCGCGCATCGCGGGGAGCGCCTCCACCATCCTCTCGAGGTCTGCCGGGGCGACGTTGATCTCCAGAAGAACGCGCTGGCGTGCGTCGAGCACCGACCGCACTACCATGACCAGGCGCTCCGCTGTCTCTCGCCGGCCGCGATCGTCGAGCACCCTGGGGTTCGCGTACAGGCGGGTCGAGGAAACCATCAGCTCATCGATGATCGTGAGATGGTTGGCCCGTAGCGTCTCGCCCGTGGCGGTGTTGTCCACGATCACGTCGGCATCGTCTGGAGGGAAGACCTCGGTGGCGCCGTAGGTGCGGACGAAGCCGGCGTCGAGGCCCCGCTCCCGGATCCATCGCTCGGTCAGACGACGATACTCCGAAGCCACGACCAGCGGTCGTCTCGGCAGCGCGTCGCCCTCCAGCAAGGCCTCCGGCGCCGCGGCCACCAGGCGCACAGGGTCGAGGCCCGTGTCGAGCAACTCCACCAGCTCGCCGTCGAGTTCCTGGACCCAGTCGGCTCCGGCGAATCCGAGGTGGCGTGATCCGGCGTGCAGCATCTCGACGATGTTCTGTGGCTTGAGGATCTTGACGTCCACGTCGGGCAGCGAGATCGTGGCCCGGTAGCCGCGGGTCTCCATGCGCAGCTCGAGCCCGGTGTCGCGTAGCAGTTTGAAGACGCCTTCCTGCATGCGTCCCTTGGGCAGCGCGAGACGCAGCGGTGCACGGGTGTCGGCGGAAGAGTCCGTGGCCATCGGGATTCTCCTGTTGCTCCCTCAGACCGGCTCGGGTCGCCTCCCGGTGCGCAGGCACAAGAAAGCCGACCTTCGGAGGGCCGGCTCGGGGTGCGCGTCTCGGGTCGATATCAGCTTACGCGCGGAACCACCTTGCCGCCCCCGCCGGGGACGCGATGGTGATGTCGATGGTGTCGGCGCGTGAAGATCATATCGAACAAGTAAACACGCGGGAAAGGCAGCGTCAAGAGGCGCTAGCAGGCCGTGGCGAAAGTGTGGTGGGTCTGGCAAGTAGGTCTTACGGGTGAGGGCAAGGAGCAGCGACGAGGCGATGCAGGAACATCGTTGAGGAGGTGCGACACGGCCATCGCCCGTAACCCTTACTTGCCCAGAGGGTTACGCCGCCAAGGGCGCATCTGCTGCGTTGGCGCTTCTTGACGATGCGCAAACATCACCGCCTTGCATCTGCCCCCTTGCCAGCGTAACTAGACTCATCACAGTGCGCCGTGGAAAGGCGGCGTATTCCCAGTGGGTGCAAGACCCACCCGGCAACTGGTCGCTCCAGCCGGAAGCAACCGGAGCGGTGGTGGAGGCAACGAAGCCGCCGAAGCCTTCGGTGTAGAGGGTCGCCATGGGCGACTTGGGGAGAATGCAGGCCGGAACGCGAGTGAACGCTGAGCAGGCCTCGAAACGGGTGATGTGGGAGCCGACCCGTCTGTGATACGGGGAAGGCCGGAGTTCCTGGGTGAGAAGAGCGACAGCGTCCAGGGGTCCCACCGGGGTAGTGGCGCCGGCATGCATGAGAAGGGGAAGCGCAAGCAACACGGGAAGCCCCGTGCGGTGGCGGTGAGTGGCCGCCAACTGGAAGCCCGCGAGGGACAGGCCAGGCTGCACGGGGTGGCGGATAGGCCCGTAGTACCGAGGAGGCCGGGTAATGCCGGAGCAGGGAAGGGGCCTTGGTTCAAGGTCAGCGTAGGAAGCGGCGAGAGCCGGGAGATTGGCAATGAGCCTACGACCTCCAGGTAAGGTTCGGAATCTGCAGGAGACGCTGCACGCCAAAGCGAAGGGATCACCTGGGTACCGGTTTTACGCGCTGTACGACAAGGTGTACCGAGCGGACGTGCTGGAGTACGCGTACCGATGTTGCCGCCACAAGGGTGGAGCAGCGGGAGTCGACTCTGAGCGGTTCGCGGACATCGAAGCGTACGGAACGCAGCGGTGGCTAGGGGAACTGGCGGAACAACTCAGGGACAAGAGCTACAGGCCCGAAGCCGTGCGGCGGGTATGGATACCGAAGCCCGACGGGTGCAAGCGCCCGTTGGGCATTCCGACGGTGAGGGACCGGGGCGTGCAGATGGCAGCAGTGATGGTCTTGGGGCCGATCTTCGAGGCCGATCTGCAGCCGGAGCAATACGCCTACCGACCGGGTCGCAGCGCACTGGATGCGGTAAGAAGCGTCCACAAGCTGCTGAGAACGGGGCATACGGAGGTAGTCGATGCGGACCTGAGCGGATACTTCGACGAGATCCCCCACGCCGAGCTAACCAAGTCGGTGGCCCGTCGCGTTAGCGACGGACGTATGCTGCGTCTGATCAAGATGTGGCTACAGGCACCGGTAGAAGAGATCGACGATCGGGGAAACAAGCATCGAACGACCCGCAACAGGGACCGAGGTCGGGGCTGCCCGCAAGGGGCTCCGATTTCACCGCTGCTGGCGAACCTGTACATGCGCCGGTTCGTGCTCGGCTGGAAGGTGCTGGGACACGAGCAGCGTCTTGAAGCACGCATCGTGAACTACGCCGACGATATCGTCATCTGCTGTCGCGGCACGGGCCAACAAGCCATGGCCGCCATGCGGGAGATGATGGATAGGTTGCGGCTGCCGGTGAACGAAGCAAAGACGCGGCTGTGCCATGTTGCCGGACGACTCGGTTCAGTTCCTGGGATACACCATCGGTCGGTGCTATTCGGCACGGACGGGACGCGCGTATATCGGCACCCGCCCGTCGCCCAAGGCGCTCCGGCGGCTGTGCCGCCAGATCAGCGGGATGACCGCCCGAGGGTGGACGTTCGCCGAGGCCGAAGATCGGGTCGCTCGGCTCAACCGGCTGCTGGTTGGTTGGTCGAACTACTTCCGACTCGGACCGGTGAGCAAGGCCTATCGGAGCGTGGACAACCACACGCGCCGTCGGCTCCGACAGTGGCTGTGCGCCAAGCACAAGGTGCAGGGTCGGGGAACTTCACGCTTTCCCGAGCAGTACTTGTACCGCAAGCTGGGCCTGGTCCGGCTCACGGTGCGGACACGCAGCTTTCCGTGGGCGAACGCGTGAGTCCTTGTCCGAAAGCCGGATGCGGGAAATCCGCACGTCCGGTTTGATGAGCGGGACGTGGAAACGGAGCACGGAGTGGCGAGTGAGAGAGGTGGACCCCGAAATTCGGACAGGTTGCTAAGGTGGGATCCAGACCAAGAAGAAGGAGTCTGGAATGCCACGGAAGAGACGGAGTTATCCTGCTGAGCTGAAGGCGAAGGTCGCTTTGGAGGCGCTTCGCGAGGAAGCGACGATGGCGGAGCTGGCAGCCCGCTACGATGTGCATCCGAATCTGATCGCCAACTGGAAGAAGAAGGCTCGGCAGAAGGTGCTGGCTGGCTTCTCGGGGAAACAGGAGCGCAACGAGGTCTCTCGGGAGGCCGAGATCAAGGAGCTGCGGGCGAAGATCGGGGAGCTCGTCATCGAGCGGGATTTCTTGTCCAAGGCCTTCGGTCGTTGAGCCACGGCCGGAGGGTGGCGATGGTCGATCCGGAGCACGGCCCCCTGAGCATCACGCGGCAGTGCCGCCTGGTGTCGATCGCGAGGTCTTCGTTCTATTACGAGGGCCACGGCGAGAGTCCGCTGAACCTGCGCCTGATGCGGCTGATCGACGAGCAGTTTCTTCAGACGCCGTTTTACGGCTCACGTCAGATGCGACGATGGCTGCGCCGTCAGGGCTACACGGTCTCTCGCAAGCGGGTGCGCCGCCTGATGCGGCTGCTCGGGTTGCAGGCGATCTTCCAGCGGTCCAGGACGTCTCAGCCGCACCCGGAGCACCGGATCTACCCCTACCTGCTGCGTGATCTGGAGATCACGCGACCCAACCACGTTTGGTGCGCGGATGTGACCTACATCCCGCTGCAGCGGGGCTTTCTGTACCTGGTTGCGGTGATGGACTGGGCGAGCCGCAAGGTGCTGTCCTGGCGTCTGTCCAACACGCTCGATACGAGCTTCTGCGTCGAGGCCTTGCAAGAGGCGCTCGAGCGCTACGGTCCTCCCGAGATCTTCAACACGGATCAGGGTAGCCAATTCACCAGCGTCGACTTCACCGACGCGCTCAAGGAGGCCGGCATTCGGATCTCGATGGACGGCAAGGGCCGCTGGATGGACAACGTCTTCATCGAGCGACTGTGGCGATCGCTCAAGTACGAGCAGGTCTATCTGTCAGAGTACGCGACTGGCTCCGAGGCTCGGGCCGGGATCGGCTGGTGGATGGACTTCTACAACGAGTGCCGACCGCACTCGTCGCTCCAGGACCGGACGCCCGAGGAGGCGTACATTGACGACGGGGCTGAAGACAGGAGCCCGGGGCTTCGCCCCGTGTCTCGCAAGCCCAAGGCAGCCTGAATCATGAACCCGGATTCCACCTTAGCTGCGACGCAAACCTGTCCAAAGGATGGGGTCCACCTCTTTCGGCTAATTCTGGTCGGCACGATCCCGTCGCCTCCTCTGAGCAAAGCTTGAGGAATGACCTTGGCCAGAACCCCACTCTCTGCGTCGTACTTCGCCGATCAACGCCACGCCGTCAAACACGACTCCGCGATCGCCGTGGTGCCGCGAACCGGTAGTAGACAAGAAGAGGTCGCGACCGCAGTCGTCTACTGCGAAGCGAACTTCGGCGCCGTCGACGGCAAGACTGCCAACGGTCTCGTCCGTCACTCCGAGAGGTACGAGATCCTCTCGGTCATCGACAGCGAGAAGGCGGGTCTCGACGCCGGCGTTGTGCTCGGTGACGGGCCGAACGCGATCCCTATCTGTCACGACCTCGCCGACGCGCTGGCGCAGGCCGGAAGCGTCCCTGATTACTTCATCTTTGGGATGGCGCCGGCAACCGGCATGCTGTCGACGCACGAGCGGGGCCTCGTGCTCGAGGCAATAGATCTTGGGATGAACATCGTCAACGGTCTCCATGAGTTCTTGGGCGACGACCCGGAGTTTGCAGCTGCCAGCGCCGCGAGGAACGTGGAGATCCTCGACGTCCGAAGACCCCGAGCCAAGAAGGACCTGCGGCTGTTCAGCGGTCGCATCGCTGGTGTCTGCTGCCCGCGCATCGCCGTGCTCGGCACCGACTGCGCCATCGGCAAGCGCACGACCGCAACGATCCTGACACGAGCCCTCAACGATCGCGGCGTGAAGACGGTCATGGTCGGCACCGGTCAAACCGGCCTGATCCAGGGTGCTCGCTACGGCCTCGCGCTGGATGCCGTCCCGTCGCAGTTCTGCGCGGGTGAACTGGAAGCCACCGTGGTGGAAGCGTTCGAAGGTGAGAACCCCGACCTGATCATCATCGAAGGACAAGGCGCAATGAGTCACCCCGCCTACTCGACATCGTCCTTCATCCTTCGAGGCAGCTGTCCACACGGGGTCGTGTTGCAGCACGCACCGGGCCGGGCCAGTCGCTGCGATTTCGAAGGAATGGCAATGCCGACGCCGGCCAGCGAGATCAATCTCATCGAGACTTTCGCCGACACTAGGGTGATCGGCCTCACGATCAACCACGAGAACATGGCTCAGGTGCAGGTCGCCGCAGCCATCACGCGGTATGAGCGCGAGTTGGGCATCCCCGCCACCGATGCGTTGACTCGGTCACCGGATCGCCTGGTTGAGATGGTCCTCATGGCGTTTCCGCAGCTCGGAGGGCGGGAGCTGAGGAGTGCCTAATCGCGAGCCAAGGATGTCCGCTCCGCGATTGGAGATCGACCTCGACAAGATCCACCACAACGCCCGCACGCTGGTCGCACTCCTGGCCCCGCAGGGCATTTCGGTCACGGGCGTTACGAAGGCGACCCTCGGTTCACCCGAGATCGCCCGCGCGTTGCTGCAGGCAGGCGTGACGGCGCTCGGCGACTCCCGTATCGAGAACATCGAAGCGATGCGTCGTTCACGCGTTTCGTCGCCAATGGTACTCATCCGCTCTCCGATGCTCAGCCAGGCAGACCGCGTCGTCGCGCATGCCGACGTGAGCTTCAATACGGAGCTGGACGTCATCAGCAGGCTGTCGTGCGCTGCGCGCGAGGCGAGGCGCTCGCACGGGATCGTGCTCATGGTCGAGCTCGGAGATCTCCGCGAAGGCATCAGGCCCGGCGACCTCACGAGCACCGTGCGTGAGACGTTGCGCTTCCCGAACATCGTGCTCAAGGGCATCGGCACCAACCTCGCCTGCCGTAGCGGGGTGTCGCCTGACGACGGGAACATGGCCGAGTTGTCCGCACTCGTGGGATCGATCGAGGCGAAATTCGGCGTGGCCGTCGACATCGTGTCCGGCGGGAACTCTGCAAGCCTCGAGTGGGCGCTCGCCGGCATGGACACCGGGCGGATCAACGATCTCCGCCTGGGTGAGTCAATCCTGCTTGGTCGTGAGCCTCTCCATCGCAAGCCGATCCACGGGCTGCACACCGATGCCATCACGCTCGTTGCCGAAGTGATCGAGTCCAAGGTCAAGCCATCGCGACCCTGGGGAGAGATCGCTCAGGGCGCGTTTGGAGAGACGCCGCCGGCGGCAGATCGAGGCGACATCTCGCAAGCAATTCTGGCCGTCGGCCGCCAGGATACGGATCCCGATGGCCTCTGCCCACCTCCCGGAGTGGAGATTCTCGGGGCTAGCACTGACCACCTCATCGTCGAGTCCGATCTCTCATGCGGCGCCGAGATCATGTTCCAGCTCAACTACAGCGCCCTGGGTCGCGCGATGACCTCACCGTTCGTCACCAGGGCCGTGATGGGTCAGAGCGGCCGCGTTCCTGCCCTCGCAAGCCACGCCGCCATCCACTAAGCCCTCCTGCGCGGCATTCGCGCGCACGCGTGGACCCCATCGCGCGGGCGGTTCGGAGCCGGTTAAGTCATTCATTGTCAGTAGTACCGAGGGAGGGACTCGAACCCTCACGCCCTTGCGGGCACCGGATTTTGAGTCCGGCGCGTCTGCCAATTCCGCCACCTCGGCTACTGGGTTTCTCGCGCCTAGGTTGGTCGCGAAATCCCACGGACACCCTACGGCGGCACGACGGAGACCAGACGAGACACCGCCAGCGTAAATGAAACCGTTCGACGGAGATTAACGCAAAGCCAGTTCGGCGTCGTGCCTACCTGCCCCGCGCCGTCATTGGTCCGTCACGCAGCCGCGCGACGCGGAGCTGACGCATCGTGCGTAGCGCCCGAGCACACCGTGCAGCTCGCGCTGAGGGGGCCGCCAATCGTGGCGTCTCGCATCGAGCTCGTCCTGCTCGAGGTCTACCTGGATGGATCGCTGTTTGGCGTCGATCGTAATCGCATCCCCGTCACGGAGCAGGGCGATCGGCCCCCCGTCGAGTGCCTCGGGGGTTACATGGCCGACGATGAACCCGTGGGAACCTCCAGAGAACCTGCCGTCGGTGATCAGAGCGACGTCGCTGCCAAGGCCGGCGCCGACGATGGCGGACGTCGGGGTCAGCATCTCGGGCATGCCCGGGCCTCCCTTCGGTCCTTCGTAACGGATGACGACCACGTCGCCCTTGCGGATCGCGCCGTTGCCTACCGCGGCCAGCATGGCCTCCTCGGATTCGAACACCCGGGCGGGACCGGAGAAGAACTCGCCTTCCTTGCCCGTGATCTTGGCTACAGCTCCGTCGGGCGCCAGGTTGCCGGTCAGGATCTGGAGGTGACCCGTCGCTTTCAGAGGGCGGTCGGTGCCGCGGATCACGTTCTGGCCGTCGGCGAGGTCTGCGTGGGTCGCCAAGCTCTCGCTGAACGATCGTCCGGTGACGGTCGGACAATCGCCGTCGAACAGGCCGGCGGCGATGAGATACCGAAATAGGGCAGGGGACCCACCAATTTCGTGCAAGTCCGCCATCAGATACTGCCCGCTCGGCCGGAAGTCGCCGAGTAGAGGCGTTCGATCGCTGGCCGCCTGGAAATCGTCGAGCGTGAGGTCGATGCCGACCGATTGGGCGACCGCGATCAAATGCAGGACGGCATTGGTTGAACCGCCGACGGCGACGACCGTGACCATCGCGTTGTCGAACGCTCGGCGCGTCATGATCGAACGGGGGCGAAGGTCGAGCTCGAGCAGGTGCCGAATCGCGTCGCCGATGCCGGCGCATTCGGCGGACTTGGCGCTATCCTCCGCGGGCGTCGAGGCGCTGCCGGGAAGACTCATGCCGAGAGCCTCGGTCGCCAGCGCCATCGTGTTGGCGGTGTACATGCCGCCACAAGCTCCGGCGCCGGGGCAGGCATTGGCGACGATGCGACAGCGCTGCGCATCGTCGATGCGGCCGGAAATGAGCTCACCGTACGACTGAAACGCGGAAACGACGTCGAGTTGCTTCCCGTCGAGCTCACCGGGGCGGATCGTGCCGCCATAAACGACGACGCCTGGCCGATCGAGACGACCCATTGCCATCAGGCACCCGGGGATATTCTTGTCGCACCCCGGTAGCGCGACGACGGCGTCGTACCCGTGCGCCCCGACAGCGGTCTCGATCGAATCGGCGATGAGATCGCGCGACGGCAGCGAGTAGCTCATGCCGCTGGTTCCCATCGAGATCCCGTCGCTGACGCCGACCGTGAAGAAACGCATGCCGACGAGGCCCGCGTCCTGGACGCCCCTTTTCACGGTCGTGGCCAACTCACCGAGGTGCATGTTGCACGGATTGCCGTCGTACCAGACGCTGGCGATCCCGACCTGTGGCTTGGCAAGATCATCGTCTGTCAGGCCCGTTGCCAGCAGCATGGCCTGAGACGCGCCTTGCGACGCCGGTTCGGTCAGCCGACGGCTGTGGCGGTTGAGCGGCTCGTTCATCCGGCGGTCTCGGCGGCCGGTGCGGTGTTGGCCTGAGCGCGCGTGTCCTTCGCATCGAGGAAGTTCATCATTGCGCGCAGTTGGCGGCCAACGTTCTCGATCGCATGGTCTTGCTCGCTGGCGCGCCGACTCAACAGGTTGCTGCTGCCGTCGGCGTACTCGCCCATCCATCGCTTCGCGTACTCGCCGTTGCGGATGTCCTCGAGCATGGCCCGCATCGTCGCCTTGACCTCAGGCGTGACGATACGATCGCCGCCCTCGTAGCCGCCGTGCTCGGCGGTATCCGAGACGCTATGCCACATCGTCGAGAGTCCGCCGCGGTACATGAGGTCGACGATCAGCTTGAGCTCGTGCAGGCATTCAAAGTAGGCAATCTCCGGCTGGTAGCCAGCCTCGACCAACGTTTCGAAGCCGCTGCGAACAAGCGCCGTTACGCCGCCACATAGAATCGCCTGTTCCCCGAACAGATCGGTCTCGGTCTCTTCGGCAAACGTCGTCTCGAGAACGCCGGCGCGCGTGCTGCCGAGACCGTGGGCGTAGGCGAGGGCCCGCTCGCTGGCATGCCCCGTGGCGTCCTGCGCTACGGCGATGAGGGCGGGTACGCCGCCACCCTGTTCGAAGACCTCGCGCACGCGATGCCCGGGGGCCTTGGGAGCAACCAGGTAGACATCGATGCCAGCCGGCGGCTCGATCTGGCCGAAGTGAACGTTGAACCCGTGCGCGAATACGACGGCGTTTCCTGCCTCCAGATGCGGCGCGATCTCGTTCTCGAACACGCTCGGTTGAGTGGGGTCCGGGACGAGGATCGAGACGACGTCGGCGCGGCGTGCGGCATCCGCCACCAATACGACCTCAAACCCGTCTTGGGCGGCGCGGCCGGCGCTGTCGCCCCCCGGCCGTGCGCCGACCACCACATCGACGCCGGAGTCACGGAGGTTGAGCGCATGGGCGTGTCCCTGGCTCCCGTAGCCGATGATGGCGACGGTGCTGTCGGCGAGTGAAGCCAGGGAGGCGTTGTTTACGTAATGGATGCGTGCCATGAGGAGATTTCCTTTGCTTGGCGTCCGGGACGCGTAACGGGTGATCGGAATCAGTTGGCGGAGTGGTTTGAGATCAGCTTGGGCGGGCGTTCGGGTTTGGCAGCGGCTGTGCTCTGGAGAGGGTCGCCGAGACGGTGGGCGCCGCGGCCCATCGCGACGCACTCCGAGCGCACCATCTCGAGGATGCCGAGTGGTTCGAGCAAGTCGCGGAATCGATCGATCTTGTCCGGACCTCCGGTCACCTCCACAATTACCGACTCCGGCGAGACATCAACGACGCGGCCCCGGAAGGGTTCGCAAAGCGCGGTTATGACACCCAGGGCTGTGGGTCCATAGGCGAGTTTGAACATGGCGAGATCGCGCCGCACCGCGGGCTGGTCGGTTAGCGACTCGACGTGCACGACATCGACCAACTTGGCGAGGTGGTTGCACGCGCGACGGGCGGCAGTGCCATCGCCGACGAGCGTCACGGTCATGCGCCGCAAATGGGCTCCGACCGTTTCTCCGAGGGAGAGACTGCGAACCTCGAAGCAGCGTCGACGGAGGAGTCCGGCGACCCGGTCGAGTATCCCGACGCGGGTCTCGACCAGGGCAACCAGTGTTTGGCGCTCCATCAATCACCCCCCGGCGTAAGGGGTGGGGGCGTGGCGACGGGGCGGCGGATCATCGCGTCGAGCGCCGCGCCCGGGGGCACGATCGGGTACACAATGTCGTGCTCCTCGACGACGAAGTCGATCAAGCACGGGCCGTGCTCGAGAGCGCGGGCCCACTGCACGGCGGCCTCGATATCGACCCGGCGACGGACGGCCACGGCCGGCAGCCCGAACGCTTCGGCGAGCTTGCAGAAGTCCGGGTTGGCTAGCGGAGTCGCGTAGTAACGCTCCTCGTAGAAGAGCTCCTGCCATTGCCGCACCATGCCCAAGTGACCGTTGTTGATGAGCGCGATCTTGATGGGAATCTGCTCCTGCACGGCCGTGGCGAGCTCTGCCATGGTCATCTGGAATCCGCCGTCGCCGACGATCGCCCAGACCTCTTCGTCGGGTCGGGCGAACTTGGCGCCGATCGCCGCAGGAATCGCGAAACCCATCGTGCCGAGTCCACCGCTCGTGAGCAGCGTGCGCGAGCGGTGGTGGCGGTAGTACTGGGCCTCCCACATCTGGTGCTGTCCGACGTCCGTGACCGTGAGCGCATCGCCGTCCGTGAGCTCCCAGAGGTCGTGCATGACGTGCGCCGCCCAAAGACGTCCCCCTGGATCCTGACGCAGGATGTCGCGCGCGGCGGCGCCCTGGCGCCAGGAGCGGATCAAACTGAGCCAGGCGGAATCCGTCGGCCCGTCGAGGCCGGGCAAGAGCCGAGGCAGAACAGCCTTGAGGTCGCCAACGAGGCCGACATCGACCGCAACGTTCTTGCCGATCTCTGAAGGGTCGATATCGACGTGGATCTTGCGGGCATCCGGCGCGAACAGTGCCAGGTCGCCAGTCACGCGGTCGTCGAATCGCATGCCGAAGGCGATGAGGAGGTCCGCCTGCTGGATAGCCTTGTTGACGAACGCTTCGCCGTGCATGCCCATCATGCCCAGGCATAAGGGGTGTAGCTCCGACAACGCTCCTTTGCCGAGTAGCGTGAGCGCGACTGGAATCTGACTTCTGTCGACGAACTCGGTGAGGGCGCGCTCGGCGCCCGAGATCAGGACGCCGTTGCCAGCCAGGATGACCGGTCGTTTCGACGCTCGCAGCAGCTCCTTGGCGCGATCTACATCGGCGTCGTCCAGGGCTGCCTGGCTGCACTTCGAGCCGGCGGTAGGGAAGGGCGGCGGCGAGTAGGTCGTCGAGGCGAGCTGGACGTCCTTGGGCACGTCGACAAGGACCGGCCCCGGGCGCCCCTCGCGGGCGATCGCGAAGGCTCGATGGAGTGCCTCCGCGAGATGCGCTATGTCCATCACCAGCTCGCTGTGCTTGGTAATCGGCATGGTGATGCCGATCACGTCTGCTTCCTGAAAGGCGTCGGATCCGAGCACCGACGTCGCGACCTGGCCGGTGATGCACACCAACGGCGAAGAGTCCATGTTCGCGGTGGCGATGCCGGTGACCAGGTTGGTAGCTCCGGGGCCGCTCGTCGCGATCGCGACGCCGACACCGCCACCGGCGCGGGCAAACCCATCTGCCATGTGGCTGGCGCCCTGCTCGTGTCGAGTGAGCACGTGGTGGATTCGTGGGTCGCGGGCCAGGGCGTCGTAGGTAGGCAGGATGGCGCCGCCGGGATAACCGAACACCGTCTCGACGCCTTCCCAATGGAGACACTCGCAAATGATCTCGGCGCCGGTGAGGGTCTTGTCCGCCGTATCGGTCATGATCCGGCTCTCCGCTGTCGAGGCTCTCATGCGACTCGACTCGTGCCAGCGCGCGTCGGGTGCAGCCAGCCGCGCCGATCGGCGATCCGGCCGCTGACAATGTCGAAGAACTCGGACTGCAGGTGCTTGGTGATGGGCCCCGGCCGACCGGCGCCGATTGCGACCCGATCGACAGAGCGGACCGGGGTCACCTCCACCGCGGTACCGGTGAAGAACACTTCATCGCACAGGAGCAGGCGATCTCGCGTCAGCCGCTCGAACTCGACGGTGTAGCCGAGGTCATGGGCCAGTTCGACGATCGAGTCGCGAGTGATCCCGGCCAGGATCGACGACGATAGCGGCGGGGTCACGATGACGTCGTTCTCGACGACGAAGAGATTCTCGCCTGCTCCTTCGGCTACGTAGCCATCCTGGTCGAGCATGATGCCTTCGTGGAAACCGTTCTCCTGGGCCTCGGCGGTTACCAGCGAGTTGATCACGTACTGGCCACCGATCTTGCCGAGCGGCGACATCGCGTCGGGCGCCGCGCGGCGCCACGAGCTGATGGCAGCGTCGACGCCGTTCTCGAGCGCATCGTTGCCGAGGTAGGCACCCCATTCGACGGAGAAGATGGCAGCCGTGACCGGGACGTCGAGCGGATTGAGGGCAAGCCCACCAGCGGCGCGGAAGACGATCGGCCGTAGATAGCAGGCGCCGTGCTGGTTCCTTTCGACCAACTCGACGCAGGCGTGAGAGAGCTCTAGCTGACCAAACGGCGCTGTGTCCATGCGCAAGAGTCGGCAGGAGTTCATGAGGCGACGAACGTGGGCATCGAGCCGGAAGACGTTCGGACCGTTGCTGCCTTCGTAGGCCCGGATGCCCTCGAAGGCACTCGAGCCATAGTTCAGCGCGTGAGTGGAGATATGGACCGTGGCGTTCTCCCACCGGGTCCATTGGCCGTCGATCCAGCACCACTCAGAGCGGTTGGTGATCACTGTCTTTTCCTTCGGGTGTTTCGTCGGGGCACAAAAAAACCCTCCAGCGGGTTGCCGGAGGGCCGTGTGTTCCTAGGTGTGTCGCCTAAGGACTCACGGTGCCCCCGTGGCCTCAATAAGAAGGCCGACAAGGAGGAGGGCTACCGGGCTCAGGACACCAAGCGCACATGTGCCAGCACCGTTGAAAACGGTGGCTGCGAGGCAGTCGAGTTGGCGAGACGACAGGGTCTTCATGGTTGGCGGCGCATTGTGGAGGACAGAACCGGATTGGTCAATACCTTTTTGCCAAGAGCTACGAATATTTTTCCAGAGCGGCGATAAGAGAGGCTGTTGTTGTCCCGTCGCCACTGGGTGCCCAACGGGGAGACGACATGAAATCCGGGAGGGCAATCACCGAGCTTGTACAGGGAACCCGCCAGCCGGCAATTCGAGGATTCGCCTCAGGCCGCGGTGGAAGTGTCCGTGATGCCCCTGACGGCGGGGCCAGGGGATCTCTAGCGTGGTTGCAGCAGCGTTTCTGACCGGGTTCACACGTGTCGCCCGCCGCGCCGGCAGTAGCGTTCCGACCGCGGCTGCCAGCGCGAGCACGAGGGTGGTCGCCAGCATGGTCAGGGGGTCACCCGTCCAGGCAAGATCAGCTGGCGAAGACGCTCCCGCAGTGCCGCCATCCAGCCGCTCGGGAACCTCACGGCTTGGCGTGCCACGCGAAGTCGAGCACCCGGTCGACGGCCTCGACCGAGCGGCGCCATTCCTGTCGCTGTCTAGCGAGCTGCCGGTCGCCGGCGCTCGTCAACTGGTAGTACCGAGCCCGGCGGTTGTTTTCGGTTATCGCCCAGTGCGAAACGGATCCAGCCCTTGCTCTGGAGCCGTTGCAGCGACGGATAGAGCGAACTGTCGTTGACGGGACAGTAGCTGCCGGGTTTCGCGGACGTTCGTCGCCAACCAGCGGGCGAGTGGGGAACCCGGCCGCGGGGTGGTTGGACTTGCCGGGCTAGTCGCTGCGGAGGGCGACGGCGGGGTCGATGCGCGTGGCGCGCACCGCGGGCAACGTCGAGGCGGCGAGAGCTGCCAGCGCGACGACACCGATCGAGACCCCGAGCGTCTGGAAGTCGCTGGCGCTGACGCCGTACAGCACGCCGGTCATGAAGCGGGACAGCCACCAGGAGGCGAGACTGCCGAGACTCACGCCGACGACCGCAACCCGCAGGCTGCGGCGCAGCACGCCGCTCAGGACATGAGTCCGCGAGGCTCCGAGCGCCAGCCGGACCCCGAACTCGCCGCGCTGTGCCTGCACGGTGTAGCTCATCACCCCATACCCACCGACCGCCGCCAGCAACAGCGCCAGCGAGGCGAACAGCGTTACCATGCGCGCCAGCAACCGCGGCTGACCGACGTGCTCGGCGACAACCTCGTCGAGCGTTGCAAGGGTGGTGATGGCCTGGTCGGGGTTGACCTCCCGAATTGTCTGACGGATCCCGTCGATGGTACCCGTGGCCCCGGGCGTCAGCTTCGCGTACAGGAACAACGAGGAGCGCGGGAAGGCGTCGGCGAGAACGTAAAGGGCTGATCTGGTTTCGGTCGCCAACCCGTCGTGGTGCAGATCCTCGACAACGCCGAGCACCTCGAGCGGGGTCGAGTTGATCGCCAGGGTCTCGCCGACCGGATTCTGACCGGGCCAGAACTGCTCGGCGAGCGACCGGTTCACCACCACGCGCGTGACCGGATCCTGCTGCTCGAAGGGGCGGCCGTGCACGAAGGTCACGCCCAGGGTCTCGAAGAAGCCCCGCATGACGATGTAGGTGCCGGACTCCGGGTGCACGCGGGTCTCGGAGCCGTCGGCGTTCTGCTTGCTGAAGGTATAGCCCTCGCCTCCGGCGGCCAGCGGCGAGTTCTTGCTGCCGCCCACGGAGACCACTCCCGGCACCTGCCGCACGGCCTCGAGCATCTCCTTGCGGTAGGCGACGATCTGACGTGGCTCCATCTGGCTTGGTACTCGCATGCCGATCACCCAAACGTTTGCGGCGTCGAATCCGGGCGCCACGTCCAGCAGCCGCGAGAAGCTGCGGACGGCGAGCCCGGCGCCGACCACCAGCGTCAGCGCGATGGCGATCTGGGCGACGACGAGACCGTTGCGCACGCGGGCCGTGGCCCGACTTGCCCCGGCGCCACGTGAGCCGAGCTCCTCGGAGGCGCGGAAACGCCAGGCGCGCACGGCGGGCATCAGCCCGAACAGGGCACCGGTCAGCACCGAGGCGCCGAGCGCAAAGCCAGCCAGCCGCCAGTTGGTGGTCAGTGCGGTCGGCTGCAGTGCGCTGGCGACGCCGCTGGCCGTGACGAGTCGCAGGCTCAGCCATGCCAGCGCGAGGCCGAGAGCTCCGCCCAATAACCCGAGGATGAGGCTCTCGGTCAGCATCTGGCGCACGATGCGCCCCGGTGCCGCCCCTACCGAGGTACGGATCGCTACCTCGCGGGATCGGGCCGTCGCCTGGGTCAGCAGCAGGCTGCCGACATTGGTACAGACGATCAGCAAGATGAGCCCGGTGGCGGCGAATAGCAGCAGCAGCGCCGGCCGCGCCTCACCCACCAGCTCATCGCGCAGCGGCGAGAGGCGCGAGGTCTCCCAGCCGGTGTTGGTGTCGGGGTAGGTGGTCGCGAGCCCGGCCAGCGCGGCACCGAGCTCGTTCGAGGCGGCGCCGTAGGACACCCCGGCGTCGAGGCGGCCGATGGCCTGCATCCAGCGTACGTGGCGAAGCCGGGGGATCATGTCCTCGGTCACCAGGGAGATGGGGAGCCAGAGCTCGACATCCTCGGACGGGAAAGTGACGCGCGGGGGCATCACGCCGATCACAGTCATCGGCGTGCCGTCGAGCGTCATCGTTTGGCCAACGATGTCGGGGCGGCCGCCGAAGCGCGCCTGCCACGATCGATGGCTGATCACGACGACGCGATCCTGGCCGGGCACGAGCTCGTCGGGAGCGAATGTTCGGCCCGGGCTTGCATCGACGCCGAGGGTGGCGAAGAAGTCGGCCGTCACCATGGCGCCGGCGATCATCTCGGGAACACCCTGCCCGGTCAGCGCCATCAGCGACTGCCCGTCGAACAGATAGGCAGCCAAAGCGCCGAACGAGTCGAGCCCGGGCGCTAGATCCTCGAAGTCGGGCGGCGAGAAGAGACCGTCCATCGGGCCGCTCTCGGCATCCATGTGTCGTACGGCGACGAGCCGGTTCTCGTCGGGGTAGGGGAACGGTCGCAGCAGCGCCGCATCGACCACGGAGAAGATCGCCGTGGTGGCGCCGATCCCGAGCGTCAAGATGATCAGGACACCGATGGTGACCGCCGGGTAGCGCTGTAGCGTCCGGAGTCCGAAGCGGATGTCCTGGGTCAACGCGTCCATGGTCTTGCCTTTGAGCTCGGGGATGCCAAGGGGTTCTCGACGGCGCGGGAACAGGCGGTCGAGAATCGCGAAGTGGAGTGCCAGACTCGTGGTCTGGCGCAGGTACCAGAGGCGCATGCGGCCGCGGCCGCGGACGATCGCCAGCTGGGCGGCCTCCTCGTGCAGGTCGTGGAGGATGCTCGGCCCGATCGGCGGTCCCGGGAGCAGCCTCCGAAGGAGCCAGTCGAGGAGTCGTGGGGCCAGGGCCACGCGACTCACGAGCCGGTGCCACCCATGACGCCAGAGGCGGCGCGATACAAGGCGAGAATGCCGCGGGTGGCGTCACGCAGCTGCTCGACCCCCTCCTCGGTGACGCTGAACTGGCGCCGCGGCAGCCCGGAGCCGGTCGAGGCTGACTCGGCGACCTTCCAGTCGAGAAGGCCCTTCTTCCGGAGGCGCTCCAGGGTGGTGTAGAGGGCGCCCTTGGAGACCTTGCGGCCAGCGCTGCGCTCGAGCTCCCGTGAGATCTCCACGCCGGAGGCGTCGTTGTCGAGCGCCGCGATGGCCAGCAGGATCAGCTGCTCTAACTCTCCCAGGCCGGTTCGAGATGGCATCGGGGTCGTGCTCCTCACGAGAGGTCTATTGAATGTACTTAGTCTATTCGATAAACTTTCCGATGCAAGTTCCTGCGACGGATCAACCGTTGGAAAATGGCGTTCCGCGGCCATCCCCATAGAAGTAGGGATTGCGGCAGGAAGGCAGTGATGTGTATTATTTGTCCTATTAATACACATCAAGTATTGGCAGGAGAATGCGGACGAACATCGTGATTGACGACGAGTTGATGGACCAGGCCAAAGAGGTGACCGGGCTCAAGACGAAGCGCGAAGTCGTCGAGGCCGGGCTGCGAATGCTGATCCGGCTGAAAAAGCAGGGGGAGATCAAGAAGTGGCGTGGCAAGTTGCGTTGGGAGGGTGACCTCCGGAAGCTGCGTCGCTCGCGCGTATGATCGTCGTCGACTCCTCGGTCTGGATCGACCACTTCAACGGCAAGCAGACCCCGCCCGTAGGGCGACTCGAGCAGTTGCTGGGGAAGTCGGAGCTGCTCATCGGGGACCTGATTCTGTGCGAAGTGCTTCAGGGGTTCCGCACCCAGCGAGACCACGACCGCGCCTTGGAGCTACTGTCGTGGCTGGAATACGCGGACATGCTAGGCCGGGACCTCGCGCTCTTGTCCGCCGACACCTACCGTAGGCTTCGTCGTCGGGGTGTCACCGTGCGCAGCACGATCGATGTGATGATCGCTACCTTCTGCGTTTGGAACGATCACGCCCTGCTATACAGCGACCGGGACTTCGACCCGATGTGCGAGCACCTCGGCCTGGTCGTGGCCTGAGGCGGTCGCTCGCTAGCAGCGGCCGCGCCTCGTACCTGTGCATCGAGGTCTCGAGCTCGAATCTCGGTACCGTCATGGGTCCGCCTCAGTGCTGGCGCGCTGCGGCCCTGACCAACATACCGCCCCGGCGTCGGCGGCGTGCTCAGAAGATCTCGTGGAAGCCGTTGCTCCGCCCACTGAGACGCGCATTGACCACGTTGTTGAAGATCGAGCCGAAGGTGTAGCTGATCCCCAGACCGATACGAAAGCGGAAGTCGGTCTCGAGCGCGCGTTGCTCCAGCAGCACCTCCTCGTCGGTGGCGCCACGGCGGGGCAGGAAGCGTTGGCTACGGATCGACTCGATGCTAACGAACGTGTTGAGGCTGAGACCCCGGACGATGCGGTACTCGAACCTGCCGCCGAGCTCGAGGTTGAAGTCGCTCGGGTGCTGCAGGAAGTGCATGGCCTCGAGGTCGAAGCTAGCGGAGCCCCAAGGCTGCTCGAGATCCAGCGAGACGAGGAGTCCCTGGTCGATCAGATTATCCTTCTCGACCTCGAAAATTGTCTCTTCCGAATAGTTGTATTTCGTACCACCCAGAAAATAGGTGGCGGTAAGGCGCCGCTGCGACGACTCGGTGTAGGGGTAGAAGTTGTACTCGATCGCGCCGGCCGCGCGGTACGACGGATCGAGGTTGAAGAAGGTCGATCGCTTGATTGCGCCACCGACGCCGGCTCCCCAGCGCTCACCGATCGTCTTGATCACCTGGCCGCCGATCTCGAGATTGCGCGTCACGTCCTTGAACTCGGAGCCGTCGTCGAATTGGAAGTCGCGCTCGAGGTAATCGTTCTCGGCCTCGAAGCGGAGCTTCCAGTTCTCGGTCGTCCGGTTGGCGGTCACCTCTGCGGAGATCCGGCGCTCGTCGCGCCGTTGCTCGCCCGAGGCGACGGCGTCGAGGCCGACCCGGAAGACCCAGAAGTCCCATGGGTCGCTCTCGAGCGAGGCCGCGCTCGCCGGCGCCTCGTCGCCCTCGGGCCGGGAGATCACGAGCTCGGCGTTGGCAGCCAGGGGCGTCTGCGCGATGTAGCGGGCCAGGCCGAGCATGAGGGTTCGCGTGAAGCCGCGTCGACGCTCGTCGTCGGTATCGGTGCTGCTGCTGCTGAACAGGAGCCGCTGGTCCTGCCCGACGAACTCCTCCTGACCGATGTAGTCGAACTGATACTCGAGCCCGGAGCCGGTTCGCTGGCGTGTCACGAGGATGTGGATCTGCGCGTCGCGCCGATCACGCACCCAGTTGATGTAGGCCACCTGCTGGCGGATGAAGTCGAAGAAGCATCGGCGGTCGCAGTCGAGAAAGACACGCGGCGCACCGTTCGGCCGGCCGGTCGCCTCTCCCTCCGGCTCCTGAGCCAGCAAGGGCGTCGCCACCGCGCACAGGAGTAGTAGACACACTACGAGCGTGCGGGGCGGGAGGCTGAAAGGCATGCGCCCTTTCTACGGTCCGCGACAGGGCGGCGTCAAGCGATTTCACTCGGGCTCGACGCCAGCTTCGGGGCGACGGAGCCGACTATCTTTCCTGCGGAGCAAATAATATATTTTGTTGGTCCCGCAAAAATAATGAGAAAGCGCCATGAGCGACCCCCGACTCAGCGACGTGGAACAGCACGCACTCCTGGCCGTCTGGCGACTCGGCGACGAGGCCTACGGCGCGGCCATTCGTGACGAGTTGACCCAGCGCACCGGGCGTCGTCTGTCGGTGAGCGCCATCTACGCGACGCTCGTGCGCATGGAGAAGCGCGGCCTGGTGGCCTCGCATGCCGGGGAGCCGACCCACGTGCGTGGCGGCAAGGCCCGACGCCTGTTCCGCCTCGAGCCTGAGGGAGTCAAGGCGCTCAAGGAGGCCCGCGAGCAGCTCGAGCGGCTCTGGCAGGGACTCGACGAGACGCCCGAGTGGAGGCGCGGGTGACGCCGCGCCCACCCTCGATCCCGCGGCTATGGCTGAGGCTGGTTGTGCCGGAGCCCTATCGCGCCGCCGTTCTCACCGAAATGCGGCTGGCGTTTGTCGATGATGCCCGGAAGCGCAGCCGAACCTACGCCCGGTGGCGCTATTGGATCGAGGCCCTTTCGCCCGCAACCCTGAGGCTGCGCCGCGAGCTCCGACCCCAGCGAATCCCCACGGGAGGGCGCCGTCCCTCCGGAGCCGAGATGATCGAGCGAGTCATTCAGGACGTGCGCTTCGCCCTGCGAAGCTTCGCCCGCAAGCCGGGCTACGCGTTGACCGCCGTGGCGATTCTGGGAATCGGCATCGGCGCCACCACGGCGATCTTCACGGTCGTGGATCACGTGCTGCTGCGCGCGCTGCCGTACCCGGACTCCGAGGAGTTGGTGTTCTTCGATCGGCCGAGCTTCCCGGTGCCTTTCTACCTGATGTGGAGGGAGCGCGCCTCCTCGTTCGCCAGCATGGGCGCGGTGTGGCCGAGCCGCGGCAACTTCACGGGCGATGGCCCGCCGACCCAGCTCAACGTGGTCGGCGTGAGCCCGGGCTTCTTCGCCACCCTGGGTGTGGAGCCGGCGCTGGGACGGCAGTTCTTGGCCCAGGAGTACGCTGCACAGGCCGACGCGTTGATCCTCGGCTACGGCGCCTGGGTGCGGAGGTTTGGCGCCGACCCAGAGATCCTGGGTCGCACCCTGACGATCGACGGCTCGCAACGCCGAGTGGTCGGGGTCTTCGGGCCCGAGTTCGAGGAGCCCGAGGCACTGGTCGATCGGACGGTGGACCTTTGGGTGCCCTACGACGTCGAGTCGCCGGACGAGTACATCTTCGGCCGCTATGTGCTGTCGGTCGTTGGTCGGCTGGCGCCCGGGGTGACGGTCGACGCGGCCCGGGCCGAGCTCGCCAACCTATCGCAGTTGATGGCGCAGGAGGATCCGGAGCACTACGTCGGACGCGACGGGGAGCCGCGCCCGATGAGCGTGACCCCGCTGCACGAGTACACGGTGGCCAGCGTCGGCCCGACCCTGTACCTGCTGCTCGGTGCGGTCGGGCTGATGTTGCTGATCGCCTGCGCCAACGTCGCCAACCTGGCGCTGGCGCGCGGTGCCGGCCCGGCCCGTGAGCTGGCGCTGCGCGCCGCAATCGGCGCAGGCCGCATGCGGCTGGCCGCCCAGATGCTGACCGAGAACCTGGTGCTGGCGCTGGCGGCGTGCCTTGCGGGGCTGTTGCTTGCACGTGCCGGAGTCGCTGCTTTCGCGCGTCTGGACCCGGGCGGCATTCCGCGCACCGAGGCGCTGAGCCTGGATGTGCGCGTCCTGGGCTTTTCAATGCTGGTGGCGGCGGTCACCGGGTTGGCCTTCGGCATGCTGCCGGCACTGCAGGCGGCGCGCTCCGATGTCGGGGCTGCGATCAAGGACGGCGGATCCGGGGCGACGTCAGGGCGCCGCGGGCTACAGCTGCGCGGCGGCCTGGTGGTAGCCGAGATCGCGCTGGCGCTGATGCTGCTGGTCGGCGCCGGATTGCTGTTTCACAGCTTCCTGAAGCTCACCTCGGTTGAGCCGGGCTTCGACACCGAGAATCTGATCACGGTGCGGCTGCCGCTCGAGACCTACCCGCCGGATCAGCGCGCCGAGACGCTGCGCCAGATGCTCGAGAGCATCGAAGCTGTGCCTGGCGTTCGCGGTGTGGCCGTGGGCGCGACGCTGCCTTTCGTCGTCACCGGCACCAGCCGTTGCTGCTGGTTCGGCGAGCTGCTGCTGACGCCTGACGACGAGGACCCGGTCCAGACGATGGCCAACCCGGTGAACGCGGACTACTTCGACACCCTCGGTGTGCGGATCAAGCACGGGCGTTCCTTGACGATGGACGACGCCTTTGTGCGGCCGCTGCCGATGGTACTGAACACGGCCGTAGCCCGGGCGCGCTTCGATCGCGAGGACGTGGTCGGCGAGCGGCTCATCCTGTCGCCCGACATCGAGGCCGAGGTAGTCGGCGTCGTCGAGGCCGTCCACCACTGGGGCCAGCACCAGGAGCCGGATCCGCAGATCTACGTTGTCTATCCCGAATGGGCGGTCTACTTCGCGCGCTTCCACGTCGGAGTGCGAGTGGCGCCGGGGCTGTCGCTGGCCGATGACCTGCGACAGGCGATCTGGGCGGTCGATCCCGACGTGCCGGTCGACGAGGTGATCACGATGCGGCAGCGCGTCGCCGACGCGGTGGCGGAGCCGCGCTTTTACTCCGCGCTGCTGGTGTCCTTCGCCGCGGTATCGGTGCTGCTGGCGGCGGGAGGCATCTATGGATCGTTGCTCTACAGCGTTGGCCAGCGCCGGCGTGAGCTCGGCGTGCGGATGGCGCTCGGTGCACGCGGCGCCGACGTCGTCCGCATGGTGCTGCGTGAGGGTATGGCGCACGCGGCCATCGGCATCGCCATCGGTGCTGCCGGCGCGCTGGCCATGGGTCGCGTGCTGCAGTCTCTGGTGTTCGGGATCACCACGACCGATCCGTTGACCTATGCCGTGGTGGCCGCGATCTTGGCCGCGGTGTCGCTGGCGGCCTGTGCCGTCCCGGCTCGGCGCGCGGCCCGCAACGACCCGCTGGCGAGCCTGCGTAGCGACTGAGCGAGTCGCCCAGGGCCTCCGGGCCCCGATCCGGGGGGCCAGAGCGGCCAGGCGCGGCCAGGGGTACAGGCAGGGGTGGTCCGCTGATTCCTACACTGGTCAGCGAATCCCACACCTACCTCGGAGTTCCCGTCATGGCGGTCGCCGCTCGATCACGCTTGGAGGCGGTGCTGCGTGGCTCGATCCTCGCCGGGGCCTACGTCCTGACCCTGTTGCCACTCGTCGTGACGCCGTCGCTGGTCTACCCGGAAACCAGCGGCAAGGGACTCGCCCTGCGCGACGTCGCCGCGGTCCTGTTCTTCCTCTGGGTAGGGCTGGCCGCGGCAGTGCCTCGGTACCGGCCACGCTGGTCGCCGGTGATGCTCGCCGTGGTGGTATGGCTCGGGTTCGTGGGGGCCTCCAACCTGGCGGGCGTGGATCCCTATCGAAGCTTCTGGGGCACCTCCCAGCGCATGGAGGGATATGTCACGCTCCTGCACCTGTTCGGGCTGTTGCTCGTTGTCGGCAGCACCGTCCAGCCAGGTCGGGAGTGGCGCCGGCTGCTGACCCTGTCGGTGGCCGTGAGCTCGGGAATCGCGGTGGCTGCCTGCGGCGAGTTCTTGTTCTACCAGGCGCTCGGCATCGGGTCGCATCGTTCGGGCGTGACGCTGGGCAACCCGACCTTCCTCGGCACCTATCTGCTGCTGCATCTGTTCCTCGGCGCCTACCTGATTGCGGCGCATCGCTGGTCGCGCGTCTCCGAGGTGCTGCTGGGGTTGTCGGTCGTCGCGCATATCGGCGGGTTGGTGGTCACGGGTACCCGCGGCGCCGTCTTCGGTAGCGTGAGCGGCGTCATGTTGGCACTCTGTCTGGTGGCGCTGACACGATTGGGCCGGCGCAGCCGACTGGTAGCAATGAGCCTGTCCGTAGTGTGCGCCATCGTTCTGTTCGCCGGAGCGACGAGCCAGCTTCGAGCATGGCTGCCCGAGAAGGCCGACGAGGCAGAGGCCGGCGCGGGTGTGCGGCGACCGGTCCAGAGGGTCGGGGATCTGGTGCTTCCCGAGCCTCAGGTGCTCGGCCAGCTCGGTCGCCTGGTCGGCGAGAAGGCGAGCCTCGCCGACGGTCTCAACACCCGGCTGGTCGCCTGGTCGGTGGCGGTGGATGCCATCCGCGAGCGTCCCTGGCAGGGCTGGGGACAGGAGGCCTTCGAGGCGGCAGTGGAACGCCATAACGATCCGCGCCTGGAGTACGGCGTGTCTTCGATCGCCCACATAACGCGCTGCTCGGCTGGGCGGTGAGCGCCGGCATCCCGGGGGCGCTCGGCTATCTGTCCGTGTTTGCCGCAGCCCTTGTGGTGGTTCTCGACGTCGGACGACGCGGCAAGTCGGTGGCCGCCAGCTTGCTGGCCGGACTCCTGGTGGCCTACGGAGTCAGCAATCTGTTCCTCTTCGACACGGTGACCTCGTACATGGTCGTGACGCTGCTCCTGGGGTGCCTGCATGCCCACTGGATCGGCGCGCGTCCGGTGCCGGTTGGGGCCAGGCGGGTCGGTGTGGCCGTGGCGCTGGCAGCACCCCTGGCGGTCAGCACCGCGCTCGTGGTCGCGAGCGTCAATCTGCCGGCCTACCGGGCACTGCGGCTGTGGCGGGATGCGGCGCCGATGACGGACCTCGGATGGGACGACAAGGTTGCGGCGCTCGAGGCGGCGCTGGCGCTCGACAGCTTCATCGACGAGGAGCTGCGACGTGCCTACCTCGAGCTCGCCTCGGTCGTCCAGCGGCGCTATCTCCCGGCGGAGGTGCATCGGCGATACGTCGAGGCCGCCGTCGCGCACATGCAGGAGCTGGCCGGCCGGGCTCCCGAGCGTGCCCGCCACGTCGAGGACCTGGGCCGGTTTCTGGTGGCGTCGGGGCGTCCGGAACAAGGACTGGGCTATCTGTTGGCGGCGATGGACCGAATGCCAGCACGGCCGGCGCTTCGCCTCGAGGTCGCCGGGGCCCTCGAGCGTGTCGGGCGCGCCGAGGAAGCACTGGAGATGGCGCGCACGGCTCACGAGCTTGAACCGCGCCACGACTGGCCACTCCTCTACTATTCGGGAATGGCCCACTCGCATGGACAGACCGATCTGGCGGTGGCGTTGCTGGCCCCTGCGCCCACCGATCCTGTGCCCGAAGCCATGGTTTCGAGCTTGCTGCCGGCTCAGTTGGGCGGCGAGACGACGCCCGAGGACCGGCGCTGGCTCGAAGCGCTCCTGGACTTCGACGCCCGGCGCGACTGGCAGGGCACGACGTCCTGGACCCTGGTCGAGCTGGGACAAGCGCTTCCCAGGCTGCGCAATACGGGGGATCTGAGCCGCGCCGCGGTGCGCGTCGAGAGCCAGTTCTCGAGCCTGATGCGGCCGCGGACGATCGGCGGCGGCCTCTGAGATTCCTGGTGGTCGGCGGCCGACGAGCAACTCGGAACTAGAACCGCGGGGCTCGATGTCCGATCATGGTTGGAGATACTGACTCCGACTCCCTGAGGATCTCCAAGCCCATGCACATCCCATCTCGCGCCCGCCGTCTGCTCCTGGCCGTGCTCCTATTGAGCTGGCCGCTCGCAACGGGCCTTCTGCTGGCCCAAGAGACGACGCCCGAGCCGCTCGCGTCGCAGCAGCGTACCAGCGTCAGCGCGGGCGATGATCTCGCCTGGCCGCCGTTCCCACCGCTGCTGGATACGGCCGTCTCGGATCCCTCCGAGGCGTGGACAGCCTCGCTCGAGGCTCCGATGCCGCGCGATCCGCGCATCACCGTCGGTCGTCTCGACAACGGCCTGCACTACTGGATTCGCGAGAACCGGTATCCGGAGAAGCGTGCCGAGCTGCGGCTGATCGTGCGTGTCGGATCGATGCAGGAAGACGAGGATCAGCTCGGGGTGGCCCACTTCGTCGAGCACATGGCGTTCAACGGCACGACCAACTTCCCGAAGCTGGAGCTGATCAAGGCGCTCGAGTCCTTCGGCATGCGTTTCGGGGCCGATGTCAACGCTTCGACTTCGTTCGACGAGACGATCTATTTCCTGAGGGTCCCGACGGATTCCGAGCTGATCGTCGATACAGCGTTCCAGATACTCGAGGACTGGGCCCGCAACGTCAGCTTCGACGGCGCGGAGATCGACAAGGAGCGCGGCGTCGTCGTTGAGGAATGGCGAATCGGCCTGGGTGCCGGCTCGCGGCTGCGCGACAAGCAGTTCCCGATCCTGTTTGCCGACTCGCGCTACGCGGAGCGACTGCCGATCGGCAAGCTCGAGATTCTCAAGAACTTTCCGCACGAGGCGGCACGGCGTTTCTACGACGACTGGTATCGACCCGAGCTGATGGCCGTGATCGCCGTGGGCGACTTCGATCGGGCTGCGATGGAACAGCGCATTCGTGACCAGTTCGGTGGGATCCCGGCGACAAGCGGGGACGCCCGCGAGCGTGCCTACCACGCCGTGCCGAGTCACGACGAGACTCGCTTCTCGCTCGACACGGATCCAGAGGCGACCACCTCGACCGTGGTTGCTTACCACAAGCTGCCGTTGCGCCGGCAGGCGTTCCATGGCTCCTACCGACGCAGCATCGTCGAGAACCTTTACAACAGCATGCTGAACCGTCGCCTCGCCGAGAAGGCACAGCAGCCGAGCCCGCCGTTCCTCGGGGCCTCCTCTGATCAGGGCATTTTCATTCCCACCTCGGAGATCTACATCCTGGGTGCCGCGACGCCGGACGGGGGCCTGACGCGAGGCTTCGAGGCGATGTTCACCGAGGTCGAACGAGTGGCCCGCTTCGGCTTCACCGAAACCGAGCTGGAACGAGACAAGGCACAGTTCATGCGCGGCTTCGAGCGCATTTTCACCGAGCAGGAGCGGCAGGACTCGGGCCTGTTCGCCGAAGAGTTCAGCCGTGCCTTCCTGGAGGGGGAGTCGACACCGGGCATCGAGTACGAGTGGGCGCTCTATCAGCGGTTCTTGCCCGAGATCACTCTGGAGGAGGTCAACGCGGCAGCGCAGCGCTGGGTCAAGGACCAGAACAGGGTCGTCCTGGTGACCGCCCCCGACAAAGAAGGTGTAGTGCTTCCGCAGGAGAGCGAGTTGTTGGCGGCGCTCGACCGTGCTGACGACGAGTGGATCCGTCCCTACGTCGACACCGTCACCGATGCTCCCCTGCTGGCCGTAGAGCCGCCGGGCGGCGAGCTGTCCGAGGAGCGCCGAGTCGAGGACCTGGACGTGACCGAGTGGAAGCTCGGCAACGGTGTACGGGTCGTGCTCAAGCCCACGGAGTTCCGGCAGGATCAGATCTTCATGCGGGCGTTCAGCCCTGGGGGCACCTCACTAGCAAGCGACGCGAACCAGGTGGCCGCGGAGTCCGCCGTACAGGTCGTTTCGGCGAGCGGCTTCGGTGGTTTCAGCGCCCGCGAGATCACCAATATGCTCGCCGACAAGGTGGTCAACGTGCGGCCTGTCATGGGCGCGCTCGAGGAGGGCATCGTCGGCAACGCGTCGCAGCGTGACCTGGAGACGCTCTTCCAGCTGGTGTACTTGACCTTCACCGAGCCGCGCGCGGACCCTGGTGTGTTCCGCTTGATCCAGGAGCAGATGCGGGCGGGTCTCGCGAACCGGGACGTCAGCCCCGAGGTGGCTTTCCGGGAGGAGGTGCAGCGGACCATGAGCCAGGACCATCCGCGGCGCCGGCCGCTGTCGGTCGAGATGGTCGACGAGATGGACCTGGCAGGGTCGTTCGACTTCTACAACGACCGCTTCGCCGACTCGAGTGACTTCACCTTCGTATTCGTGGGCAGTATCGACCTGGAGGTCATCAAGCCCCTGGTGGTGAAGTACCTCGGCAGCCTTCCGTCGATCCAACGCGAGGAGAACTGGCGCGACGAGGGGGTCGAACCGCCGCGCGGCGTCGTGCGCCGAGCAGTTTACAAGGGGCTCGAGCCCAAGAGCCTCACGACGATCGTGTTCAGCGGCGACTACGACTTCGAGGTGGCTCAGCCCGGGGCGATCCGTGCCATGGCCGAGCTCCTGCAGACCCGGTTGCGTGAGCTCCTGCGCGAGGATCTGAGTGGTACCTATGGGGTCTCGGTCGACGTTTCGACCGTGCGCATTCCTCGTGAGCGCTATTCCCTGTCGATCACGTTCGGCTCCGATCCGGATCGTGTCGAGGAGCTGAGCGAGGCCGTGTTGGCCGAGATCGCTCGGCTCCAGGCTGGCGAGCCCGCGCAGGAGGAGCTCAGCAGTGTGGTCGAGGGATTCCGGCGCCAGTACGAGCTGAGGCTGAAGGAAAACGGGTTCTGGCTCGGTCAGCTGGTGACGGCGTACAAACGCGACAGTGATCCCGCCGATCTGCTCAACTACGAGCACGAGCTCTTGGAGCTGACCCCGGCCTCGATCCGCGAGGCCGCAACCAATCACTTCGACTTCGCCAACTACGTGCAGGTGTCGCTGTTCCCGGAGCGGCTTCGCGGCGTGGAGGGGGCCGAGGGTCGGTAGCCGTATCGCCTCGGGCGGTGGCGTGTGATTGCACAAATCGAGGGTAAGCGGCTACTATTTGCACCTGTCATCGGGGCGAAACTGACCGGCCGGGCAAGTAGGGGGTGGATTCGGACCGCTCCCGACTTCCGATGCCTGAACCCCTCACTCGCCGGTACGACTTCGACAGTGTCTCGCGGCCTCGCACCGCGAACGTGATCGCGACTTCAACCTCCCGTGGAAGGTCCCTCATGCGTCGTCCCAACGTCGGCAGTCGCCACGTCCGCTCCCTGGCGTGCCTCCTTCTTGTGGTCGTGGTCGCGGCGTGTGGCGGCGACTCCGGCACCGCGCCCACGTCTCTGGGTCTCGACACCGCTGGCCTGGCGTCGCTGATTCTCGAGACTGGCGAGCCCGGCGGCACAGGAGATCTCGGTGAGGTGACCGTCGTGGCGTACGCACGGGATGCCATGGGCGCCCCGGTCGCGGGGATCCCCGTGGTGTTCCACACCACCGCCGGCGAGTTCCTGGGAGGTTCGCAGGCGATCACCGACGCCAGCGGTAGGGCCACGGCCGTGCTGCGGGCCGAGGACGAGGCTATGGTGATCGCCACCGGCGGCGGTGTGCAATCGCCCGAGCTGTACGTCAGCGCTGCCGGCACGATTCGCTTCATCTTCCGATTCCGCGGCACCAGGGCCGACGCCGGCGAGACCGAGATTTTCTACGTGCAGGCGAACGCGATCGACGGCGGAGCCGTCAGGGGCAAGCTGGAGATCGAGTTCGGCGACGAACGTACGAAGCGCCTGAGCTTCGACCGGAAGATCGAGATACCGCACATCTTCCGGAGCGCGGGGTCTTACCGGATCCGTGTCAGCATCGAGGACGAGCGGGGTCGCCGGGGCAAGGGCTCGTTCCGACTGCGGGTTGGCGGACGCGTGGCCGTTGCTTTCCAGGTGACCGGCGATACGACCGCCATGCCCACAGAGGAGACCGCCCACCGTATCCGGGCCACGCGCAGCGACGGTGAGCGCGTGACGGGTACGGCCTTCGTCGACTTCGGCGACGGCGAAACGACGACGGTGGAGGGCTTCGATTTCGAGGAGCTCGTCTTCCACCACTACGCACTCGAGGGCGAGTACACCGTCGAGGTTCAGCTGATCGCCGACAACGGCAAGGAGGCCACCGCCACCAAGGACATCCGTATCCGCGAGGGTGGCAGCGGGCTCGACGATATCGATGCGAGCACGATCCGCTACCTCCACTACAGCATCGCCGACTGGGAGATCAACTCGACGATTACCACCGTGACCGTCAGCGCGTCGACCGTGTGCATCTTCCACACCAGGGCGGGCGGCTGGCCGGTGTTCGAGGGCGCCGAGGGCAACCCCTGGGTGTTCGCCAAAATCGGTAGCGGCTGGGTGGGCGGCACCTTCGAGTGGCTGCGCCCCGGGCAGCAGTGCAAGGGCGTCACGCCGGACAATATCGGGCAGCATGTCAAGCAGGTACCGATGATCGCCTGGGTCCCGAAGGCGGGCGACGAGGTGTGCTGGGCCATGAGCACGCACGCGCGCTTCGGTCCGCAATCGTCGCTCCAGGCACGCACCCAGATCGCCTGCGGCGTCTACAAGTTCGGTACCGTCGTCCGGACGGGGTCCTCGCGCTAGCCGGCCGTGGCGTAACCCGACCCATCCCACTTCCATCACGGCCCGGTCAGCTCGATGCTCGATTCAAAGCCGTGGCGACCTTCCAGACGCCGGCTCTGGGGCGGCGTGGGCGGCCTTGTGGCGGTGGTCGCGGGCGTCGCCGTGCTGGTGGCCTCTGGCCGGTGGGAAGACGTCGAGAACCTCCCGGTGCGAGTCGCAACGCGCTGGGTCGCTCCCCAGGCCGGCGAGATGCTCGAGCTCGACCGTCGTGAGGGCCGGGCACTCCGCCAGCTCGGCGAACGCCTCCAAGGCCGCATCATCTGGTCATCGAACCGCTCCGGCAACCACGAGATCTACCTGCTCGAGCTTGGCGATGGGCCTCCAAGCGCCCGGCGCCTCACCGATCACCCTCACGTCGACTTCTCATCGCGCTTCTCTCCCGACGGCGAGTGGATTGTGTTCGCCCGTAGTCAGCGCCAGTGGGTCTCGTTCCGCGAGGTCGATGCGTGGGATCTCTATCTGATGCGGGCCGACGGTAGCGATGAGCGCCTGCTCGTGAAGCACGGGTATCACCCCACCTGGGCGCTCGGCGGCGACAGCGTGATCTTCCAGCGCGGCCCCCAGGTTGTGGAGATCGAGGTTGCCGGGGGTAACGAAGAGGTGCTGTTCGACGCCGACGTGACGCTCGGGGGACGCGGCTGGGGCGAGCAAGCCCTCCACGAGGATCGATCGTTGCTGGCCCTGGCGGTGCAACGGGCCGGCGCGATCGTCCTGCCTCCGGGCGACGACGAGTTTCGCCACCTGACCCAGAGCCATGTTTGCCAGACGACCTGGATTCCGGGCACCTACGATCTGCTCTGGGTCGAGCCCGAGGGTAACGGGGGAACGCGAATCGTGCGGGGTTCCGCCGACGGCAGCGGCAACGCGACGTTCATGGATCTGCCTGGCGAGCGCAGCCACGAATACTTCCCGACCCTGTCGGACGACGGTCGCTGGCTGGTCTGGGGTGCCACCGTGGAGGGGCACGAGCACGATCGCGCCGACTACGAGATCTACGTCTGGGAGGTTGGCACCCCGTGGGATGCCGCCTCCCGTATCACCTACTACACGGGCAACGACCAGTGGCCCGACGTACACGTCGACGAGTCCTGAGACGGTTCTGCCGGGGCGCCGGATGGCAGGTTCCAGCGCACTTCTCGGCTCGATTCTGTTGAGAATTTTGCACAGCAGGAGTCACTGGAGCCCAGAATGAGCGCCGCAGTCTCGGGGCTGCGTGCCGAGTGCCGGCGAGACGTTGGAGCGCAGGATCGAGCGATGGCAAGCGCCAGCGGCGGCCGCGCATGTCCGTCCGGAGCTGACGTACGGGACGCCAGGGATGGCCGCACCTGGCCGCGTCGGGCCGCCCTTGCACGCCCCGCCACAGAGGCCGCAAGCGGCGACCGCGAATGTGCGCGACAGGGTGCATACGGCCCGGGCGGACCGGCTCCGACATTGGGCACAAGTGCGCAGGGGTGACTCCCTGGCCAAGTGCGGCCGCAAGCTAGCCAGCCTGTTTGGGTAGCGAGGGTGGCGGGGGCTACCGTGCTTCAGAACGTCGCGGTGGCCCGGCACCGCGACCCAACGCAGGGAGAACAAGAGATGGCCAACAAGCTCCGCAGCCAAGCCGGCTTCACGCTGGTGGAAGTGAGCATCATTCTTTTCGTGCTGGTGATCCTCTCGTCGATCCTGGTGGTGAACATCGGCGGCTCAACCGGCTAGCACGGTACGCACGGGTCAAGGAAGACGTCGGGGCGCTGTGCGCAGCGATCGCCCAGTACGTGCTGGACACGGGGGAGACGGCACTGTACGGGTGGGGCGGGCGCGACGGAGGCGGGTTCTACTCTGATACGCCGGACCGCAACTCGACGATCGGGCTGTTGATCGGGGACGGGGACACACCGACGCTGGAGCGGTACGAACTGGGCTCCGAGGGCGAGCTGTGGCAGGCGCCCTACCAGGAGAGCTTCTACCAGCGCACGGACATCACCGGGACATCGGTGCGGTTTCGAGTGGACACGTTCGCCAACCACCTGATCCAGAACACGCCGTTGGGACAGCACAACAACGGGTACCGAGTGCCCTCGGACATGCTCTCGGGAGCACGAAGCGCGGGGATCAACGGTGGGCTGTTGTTCGACCCGGAGCTAGGACAGGGGTTCAACAGCCTGTTCGCGTGGCGCGGGCCCTACATCGCGGATCGGGTGGAGCCGGATCCGTGGGGCAACCGCTACATGGCCAACGTGTTCGGAATGCACACGCCAGCCGAGCAGGCGGCCGACGGGTTCGGCACCGCGGTGGTGTGCTACTCGGCAGGCCCGGACGAGGAGATCGACACGGCGTTCAACCAGTCGGACGGCTGGTTCACCGGGGATGACGATGTCACCGCGCTGGCCCTCGCCGGAGGCAATCGCTAGGAGTTACCGGGCCGGCCGAGTCACAGTCCCAGGCTCGGCCGGGCCGGCCCCGGTGTTTTGACCGGGTCCCGCGCCAGCGGGTTGGTCGAGAGAGTCCCTGCCAGAGAGAGCCGCGGACGGGCGCATGCCCTCCGCGGCTCTTTCGTCTGTCGGCGACAGCTCAGAGCTTCACCACGGCCTGCGGGTGCAAGCGGTTCAGTAGCTCTCGCGGCGTCGTGTGAAGCTGGTGTGGCCTTCCGAGGTCCGCTGCTTGCGGAATCCGAGTAGGTGGAAGGTCTCCACGGTGAACCAACGCGCCACATGGTGGTCGGCGATCACCACGTCATCGTTCGCCCCCTGGCGAACGCCCGGAAGCCAAGAGACCCAACGGTCGAGCCGTAGGCGCCGTAGCAGTGCTGAGATCGAGAGCCAGAGCGGGCGGACGTCCCGGACCACAAAGAAGCCGTCGCCGCCGAGGCCCTGGTACAAGGGCAAGAGAACGCGGCCGGCCTCCCGGGCGCGGATTGCCCCGCTCGCGTCGCGGGCGAGCAGCTCATCGAGCTCGACGGTGTGGAAGTTGGTGTAGCCCAGCTCCATGTTGAAGCCGTCGCGCGGCGTGATGGCGTGTCGATACCGTACTTCCATGACGCGGGGTAGTTTGCCGACCGACCGCCCAAGCCCCTGCCGCGTTGCCTCTGCGTCCGGAACGCACTCCTTCTGCAGGCAGCCCGCGACGCACAGCGACAGCCAAACGAACGCCTCGTGATGATCCGTCGAGTCGGGATGATCGTGCTGACCGGCCTCGACTCCCATGGTGACGTGTCCCAGATTGTTCACGTACTCCAGCAACGCACCGTCCACCTGCTCCTCGAGCCCGAGAATCACCGGCACCGGGAACTGCATCGCGAAGGCGCGGTTGCGCAGCGTGTCTCCTATGCACACGAAGGGCTCGCCCGGCGCAGAGCTGGTGTGCAGGTCGAGGAAGTAGCCCGGCCCCTCGGTCTCCGCGAAGATCTGCTCGAGAAGCGCTAGAAGCTCGGCCTGTTCGGCTGCATCAGGAGTCGGCGGGATCCAGGCTGGTGAACCGATCGCTGCTACGCGCTCCGAAGACCAGATGCGGTTCAGATCCTCCTCGATGAAGCGATCGCCCCGCTGCAGCGCGCGGAGGTTCCCCGCCAGCCCGACGAGGCGGCCGCGGAACGGGAGCTCACCCTGTCGGAGTCGGTGCAGCACGCGTTGGAGCGCCGCCAGCCCGGAGGGCTCGTTGCCGTGAATTCCGGCGGCGACTACCACGGTGGGACCGGGCAGGGAGCCCCGATGGTCTACGACCAGGTGGGCGATTGCGGGCTCATCGGCCGGCGCCTTGGGAGTGATGACGGACATCGCAGCCAGCTACGGGTACGCCCCGCGGCGGCGGATTGTGGGCGGGCGCGCGGGGCGATGCGCGGGCAGACCCGCTGACCGGAAAGCATCCGGATCGAACGGTGCGATTCTACACTGGTGCCACCGCCAACGCCGAGAGCGCCGCGGTGCAGTGGCTGGCGTCCACGAGAAGTCGTCTGATGACGCCCACGAGGGTCTGCCGCTGTTGCGGGCTAGAGAAAGTCACCAAAGATCACCTATACTTATAGGAACAATCCTTGAGAAACTCGAAATGATGATTTGATAGTAAGAAGCAGCTCGAATTGGGAGATCGCGGTGGCCACCGAGGATGAGCCGGTTGCCGATCCGCCGTTCCCGTGGATTCGCGCGGCCGCCCTCATCCTGACGGTCTGGGCCTCGCTAACAGGCGCCGGCCTGCTCGGGGGCGCGCTCGCGGAGCAAACGTACCTGGACAAGCAGGCGCCCACGACCCCCTACACGGCCCAGCAAATCGCGACCCTCGAGGAGATCTCGCCGGCCGCCGCCGGGGTGGCCCGCCGCGATGCGCGGCTATGGGCCGTCTCGGTCGGACTCGGAAGCTCGCTCGCCCGCGCCGAGGGCACGTTGTTGGGCTCCACGACGATGTCCGCGTTGTGGGCTGTTACGGCACTTGGCTGGGTCGTGAAAAGACTGCGCGAGCGGCGACGAGTGGCGGCCTGCTAGTGACCGCGCGGTCGCGGAACGCCACCCAACAGCTGCTCGCATCGTTCCGCTACCTGCAGGAGCAGCGGCTCCTCGAACGGCCGCGCCACCAGCTGGACGGCTGCAGGCATGCCGTCGACCAGGCCGCAGGGCAGCGAGAGGGCCGGTAGTCCGGTCAGGTTGAAGGGCCGGGTAAACATCGTCATTGCCGCCCGCACGTCCATCGCGCCGGCCGGAATCTCAACGGTGTCGGCATCTACCCGCGGAGCTACGCTCGGCAGCGTTGGCAGCAGCAAGATGTCGACCCGCTGCATGATCTGTTCCATCTCGAATGTGAGCCGTTGGCGCAGCGTCAGTGCCGCCTCGTACGCCGAGTCGGTCACGGCGCTTGCTAACTCCAGGAAGCGCCGTGTCGGCTCCTGATACAGCTGGCCGCTGTGCGTGATCGCACCTCGGTGGTAGGTGCCCCCCTCCCGCAAGAAGATCGCCATGGCAATGGGCGTGACCCAGCGCCAGGTCGGTGGTACCTCGGCCTCGGCCGTCGAGACGCCCGTATCGGCGAGCGCCCGCGCCACATCGAGCACCAGCGCGGCGACCCTCGGATCTGCCTGCTCGATTAGCGAGTGCAGCACACCGATGCGCACAGCGACGATGCGATCGGCAGCCGGACGCAGGAGGTTGCTCGTGGCCGATGGCAACATTGCCCACAGCAGTAAGCGGACGTCCTCGACCGAGCGTGCGATCGGACCCACATGGTCAAGGCTGGTGGCGAACGGGATGACCCCGTCGCGGCTGATCAGGTCGTACGTGGGCTTGAGCCCGACCGTGCCGCAGCAGGCCGAAGGAATGCGGATCGAGCCCCCGGTGTCGGTTCCGGTCGCGGCCGGGATCACGCCTGCCGCTACCGCCGCCGCGGAGCCAGCGCTCGAGCCGCCGGGCAGGCGCTCGGAATCCCACGGGTTGAGCGTCGGCCCTGCGGCCGAGACCAAGCCGGTCACGCCGGTCGCGAACTCGTGAGTGTTCAGCTTGCCAAGCATGACCGTGCCGGCCTCTGCCAGGCGGCTGACGACCACCGCGTCACGGTCCGCGACGAACCCCGCCAGCAGCTCCGAGCCGGCCTGCGTCGGCGCCGCTCGCGTGAACAGGATGTCCTTGTGCCCGATCGGGACGCCGCCCAGCGGAGGCAATGGATCGCCGCGGCGCGCGGTCGCATCGATTGCCTCAGCCTGGTGCGCTGCGCCCACTGGATCGAGATGTACGAATGCGTTCAAGGAGGCGAGGGCGCTCGCATTGGCCAGGCAATGCTGCACCGTTGCGGAAGCCGTCAGGTCGCCCGACGCGATCTGGGCAGCGGTCCGTGCCACCCCTGGCACCGGTGACGGCCCGGCTCGCGCCGGCGCCCCACCCATACAAGGGGCGAACGGCGTATCGCCCGGGGGGTCCGCCGCGCGAGGTCGAGGGCTCGGGCTCGAGGCGTGCAGCGCGAGTTGATCCGGCATCACGTCGAGCTTCGCGCCTCCCGATGTCGTGCCGGGTGCCGGCCGCACTGATTGAGCCGCCTGCGGTAGGGGTGCGAGCAGTCGTAGTAGGGCGCGATGCGCGGGCGGAGCCCCGGTGCCCATGGATGGCTTCCTCTACAATCCGGGCCGACGGCACGAGACGGCGCAGAACCGACAATGACCGAGACACTCTACATCCGAGACGACCGATCGCTGGGCGGTCTGGTGGCCAAGCTCGGCGGAGTGTCCGAGATCGCGCTGGATACCGAGTTTCTGCGCGAGCGCACCTACTATCCGAAGCTCTGCCTCCTGCAGCTGGCGGCCGATGATGTCCTGGCACTCGTCGACCCGCTGTCGATCAGCGAGATGGGCCCGCTCTGGGAGCTGCTGACCGGCGGCCCCGAGGTCCTGTTGCACGCGGCCGGGCAGGACTTGGAGATCGTGTTGCGCCATGCCGGGGCGCTGCCGAGGCGTCACTTCGACACCCAGGTGGCCGCAGCGTTTGTCGGGTATGGCGACAGCATCGGGTATGCGCGCATGGTGGAGCGAATCCTCGGCACGACGCTCAGACGCTCCGAGGCGTATACCGACTGGTCGCGCCGGCCGCTCACCAACGAGCAGCAGGGCTACGCGCTCGACGATGTCCGCTACCTGGGCGCTTGCGCGGCGCAACTACGGTCCGAGCTCGCCGATCGGGGCCGGGCCGAGTGGGTAGCGCAGGAGCTCCAGCTACAGGCCGGCAGGGTCGAGCATTCGCCCGACCCCGAGTCCCAGTGGCGCCGAGTGTCGGGAGCGCGGGGCCTCAGCGGTATGCCGCTCGCGGTGCTGCAGGCCGTTACTGCCTGGCGCGAGCAAGAGGCCACGCGCCGCGATGTCCCGAGGCAGCGAGTGGTTCCGGATCGGGTGCTTGTCGAGATCGCTCGGCGCCGGCCAGCAAGCCGCAACGTCGTGGAGCGGCTACGAGGAATCCACCCGCGTGAGGCGGAGCGATCGGCGGACGCGATCATCGAACAGGTGCGTCGCGCGACCGGGCTTTCGGAGTCGGAGTGGCCACGCTGGCCCTCGGCGCCACCCTCCGGCGCGGATGTACGCGTCGACGAGATCGCCTCCTACATCGACGCCTGGGTCCGTGCACGGGGTCGCGAGCTGGAGCTGTCGTCGCGACTGCTGGCGACACGCAAGGAGATGGAGCGTATGGTGCGCTACGAGCTCGCCGGCAGCCTCGAGGCCCACACCGACCGTATCCCGCTCCTGCAGGGCTGGCGGCGCGAGGTGGCCGGGAACAGTACCTTGGCGCTGCTGCGCGGACAGGCCGGCCTGCGACTGCAAGTCGATGCGGCCGGCCCCCAACTGGCTCTCGATTCCGCTGGCTAGCAGCCACGGGCTGCTAGCCAGCGGGTCGACTATGAGCCGCTGCGCCGTTTCGCCTTACGACCGGTGGGTTTGGAGCCGCTCTTGGAACCGCTCGAGGTACCTGACTTGGTGACGCTCCCGGCCGAGCCACCTCCCGACCCCGAGCTCCTGCTACCCGATAGCAGCCTCCCGAAGCCACCGCTCGGTGCGTCGTCGCGCGGCTGCACGCGCGTGTAACCACGACCGCTCACCACGCTGCCGCCATAGCGCGGGCCCGGCACGATGATCGTGGTCGAATAGGGCCGCCAGGGGTAGTAGTAGCCGTAGCCGAACGGCGCGAACCATGCGTTGGGGTACGCGTAGACCACCGGCCGGCCGGGAACCACGGCACCGGCCGCCTGCGTCTCCTCGTTGACCGCGAAGTACGCCGGGAACGAGAGCGCCACCATCAAGTCGATGATCCCCGGCGGGACCCCGGCGTCGTCGAGCGCGATCAACATGTGTCCGTCGATCGGGAATGAGGCGTTGGTCTCGACCAACATGGCCTCGACCACGGCCGGGTCGACCGTCGTAACCGCCTCGACGATGTCGGCCGCGTCGAGGGCGGCGCCTGCGGCCACACGACTGGTCGCGATTGCCGTCTCACGGCCGACGAGGCCATCGCCGATTCCCGGGGCCTCGGGCATGGCGGAGATGGCGCGGTATCGCCGAACCACCAACTCGCGGTTGCCGGCGACATTCACCACGCTAATGTCGAGCCAGGAGCTACTCCCGGTAAGGAGCGAGGCGCCCGAGACCGAGCGCCGGGCGCCACCCTCGCAGGTCAGCTCCGACTGCACGTACAGAAGGTCGCGGTCGTTCGACCAGATGCCACGTTCCCAACCATTGCAGCCGGCGTCCTCGACCGGCCTGCGGCTGCCGTCGGCCACCAACTCCTCCTGGAGCACCACCGCGCCATCGACAAGGCTTGTGTGGGTGACGCCGGCGCCCCCCGCGGCCGGGCTCAGACACACCAGGTGCTCGCCCTCGAGCTGTTGCTCCTGGTCGTTGGTACGGTCGTTCTCGAGGCGCCAACATCCGAGCCAGGCAAACCATCCGTCTTGCGGCGTGGCATTCAGGGCCCCGGCAGGAGCCGATGTCGGCAGGGCGACCACCAGCAGGGTCACCACGGTCACGGCGGCCCACCGGGCCGCTGCAGGTCGTCGGTTACGGGATGGCATCGTCGTCCTCCTCCTCAGAGCTTCCAGTTGACCCCGATCATCGCACGGGCTCCGTTCAAATCGATGGGCCCGAAGCCCACAAAACTGCCACGAAGGTCGGCGTTGGCCCACTGGTACCGACCCTCGAGCACGAGGCCGAGACTCGGGTTGAGCTTGATGTCGAGGCCCACGAAGGCGTGGGCCGCGATGGTCCAGCCGCTCGACACGAAGATGTCTTCGAAGATACTCAGGTCGATGAAGTCGACGAACTCGCCGGCCTGTTCCAGCTTGTAGCAGGTAAAGCCGGCGCCGCCGCCAAGGTACGGTACCAGCGTCGAGGGAACCCAAGCGTACTGCCCCACGGTGCGGCCGCGCGGAGTCAGGTAGAGCCGCGCGCTCAGGGTCAGCGGGATCTGGGTCAGGCGCGTGTCCTGCACGATCGGGATGTCGTCCTGGTCGACGAAGTCACGGAACTCGGAGCGTTTGGAGCTGCGGCTGTACTCGAAGCCGAACACCAGGTCGACCCGGTCGCCCACCCCCCAACCGATATCGAGGGCCAGCGTCGGTGCGCTGAAGCTCGATTTCTCGAGGGTCAACATCTCGGTGAGGAACTCGTAGATCTCGCCCTCGGCTCGGCTGATGGTCCAGCCACCGCGTATCCCGAAGTTGCCGCCGGGCGGCGAGAAGCGGAAGTCGGGGCGAGCTTGAGTCGGCGTTCCGGGGGCCTCGTCGTTGTTCGGTTCGGCGGCCATCGCGGTCTGCGGCGGCGCCAGACCGACAGCTCCCGCCATCGCGACAGCGGCGGCGATGGACAGAGCCCACTTGTGAGTCGACTCGATTCGGTTCGCGAGCATATGCACTTCTCCCTCCGCGATCCGGCCGCGAGGGCAACACGCACCCGGCCGGACGTCGTGCCGACTCGACTCCCACTGCCAGTCTTAGCAAGTCCCGTGCCGAGTCCGGCAGAGGCGTGCAGCGCCACCTGAGGGCAAATTCTCCGAGGCGTGACGTTCCGTAGACGACCGGGTGTCGTCGATACGTCCGTATATCGACGATCAGCACTCGGGAGACGCCTGGGGTCAGCCGCGGACACGCCTCTTTGCTCGTGTGCAGCGTTGCGTCCTACGGTACGGACCATGTGGGCTCCAGGGGGTGTAGTGACGACTGCGTCTGGGGCGCATCCTCGGCCACTGCGCGCGTGCTTGGTACTGGCGTGCACCATTTTTCTGGGATCCTCGGTGGGCGGCGCCTACCCGGCCACTGGCGCCCGCGCGCTGCGGGGCTTCTCCCCCGAATCGTCGCTGCGAGCCGCCGCCCAAGAGGTCTTTCTGGCGAGCCAGATCCAGGCACCTGCCTTGAATCGTGTCGCCGAGCAGCTCGCAGCGCAGCCGGCGGTCGCGGGCACCGAGTCGATGCGCCTGGCCAGCGCCTGGCTCCGACGCAGGCTGGAGAGCTGGGGGCTACGCAGCGAGGTGTACCAGTACGAGGTGTTTCTGCCGCACGCTCGGCGGGCAACGCTCGAGCGCATCGCCCCCTCGCCACGGGCGCTAGAGCTCGACGAGCTGGCGCTTGCCCAAGACGCCGACGCGACCGACGCGCACTACCCCGCGGCCGCGGGATACTCGGCAGGCGGCGACGTCACAGCGCCGGTTGTGTACGCCAACTACGGGCGTGCGGAGGACTTTGCCCGACTGCAAGCGCTCGCGATCGAGACCCGTGGGCGGGTTGCGCTGATCCGTCATGGCCAGGTCTTTCGGGGCGCCAAGGTCAAGAACGCCGAGTCTGCCGGTGCGGCAGCCGTGATTCTGTACTCCGATCCGGCAGATGACGGGTATCGCGTCGGAAGTATCTATCCCATGGGTCCCTTCCGTCCGCCGACGGGAATCCAGCGGGGATCCGTACGGGTCGGCCCACCGGGAGACCCGACGACACCGGGGTGGCCCTCCCTGCCCGGGACAATGCGGCGGGCGCCGCAGGTGCCGTCGATTCCGGTGATTGCCGCCGGCTATGCCGCGGCCGATCAACTGCTCCGCCACCTTGGCGGGCCAGCGGTGCCGCAGGACTGGCAGGGCGGGCTTCCGCTTCGCTACAGGACCGGGGACGACGAAGTCCTGGCGAGAGTGCGGGTCGAGCTCGACTCGCAGAGCATTCGTAGCGTCTTCAACACGGTCGCCTACCTGGACGGCGCCCGGCGGCCAGATGAGTGGGTCATCGTGGGGGCGCATCGCGACTCTTGGACCAACGGCGCTCTCGACAATGTCTCCGGGACGGCATCGGTGCTCGAAGCAGCGCGGGCCATGGCCCGCCTGTCGGCGCTCGGGCAGGCGCCGGATCGAACGATCGCCTTCGCGTTCTGGGACGCGGAGGAATGGGGTCTGATCGGGTCGGCCGAGTGGGTCGAGCATCAAGAGAAGCGACTACTTGCCGGTGCCGTCGCCTACATCAACCAAGATAGTGTCGCGGGCGGGCCTCACTTCGGGGCCGTGGCGTCGCCTTCGTTGCGCCGCCTGCTGCTCGAGGTCGCGGATGCGGTGAGCGACCCGGTCGATGCCGCGAGTTCGGTGCTCGAGAGCTGGCGGCGCCGGCGGCCGGATAGCGTGATCGTGCCACCGCCGGGAGCCGGCTCCGACTACGCCAGCTTCGCGGGACGCCTGGGGATCCCGTCGATGGGCTACGGCTTTGGTGGCCCAAACGGGGTTTACCACTCGGCCTATGATACCTCGACCTTCGTACGTCGCTTCGGAGACCCGGGATACCGCCAGCATCGTGCGGCCTCCGTGATCACGGCTCTCGCGGCGTGGCGTCTGGCTAACGCAGATGTGGTGGCTACCGATTTCGTCGACCTGGCTCGCGAGGCCCGCACCCGGGCAGCCGAGCTGGCGCTCCGCCTGGCCAGTGCTCGATCGGTGACTGCGGCCGAGGCTGCCCGGCTCCAATCAGCGACCCAGAGTTTGCTGAGCCAGACGCAGCGCTTCAGCGCCGCGTCGGTTCGGGCGCTGGAGGCGGAGCCGATCGACAGGCGTAGCGTCGACCGGTTCAACGGCGCGATCCGTGAGGCCTGGCGTTCGCTGTCCGCTGCCACCGCAGTCCCAGACGCCGCTGCCGATCCTGCCGGCGTCTGGTTCCGCAATCCCTTGGTCGCCCCCGACCTGACCGACGCCTATAGGGCCCTCTGGTTCCCCTCGGTCTTGGACGCCTTGGCCATGGGCGACGAGAATCGCCTGCGGAGCGAGATCGACGCGCTGGCCACGCGGCTGAGCGCCGCTGCGTCCGGGCTGGGTGGCGCGCTGAGAACCCAGACGGCGGGTGGGCGCGAGAGGCCCTGAGCGAAGAAAAAGGAACAGGCGATCCCCGCGAACGGCCTCCCTGCGACCGTTGCGGTACCCGGATACGCCCTGATCAGAACGAGGTCTGCCCCTGTTGGCCTGCGTTCGACCGGTGCGTCCGAGACCTCGTTGACGACCGGTAAGCCTCCCGCCCGATGCGCGGTCGGGGCTCCGCCACGACCGCGGTGTTACCGGCGCTCTTCAGAGCGAGTCACGTATCGAACCGGCTGGTCAGGACGGCTGTGCCTCCGGGCGGCGCAACGAGCACGCGGCCAAGGGGATCGCCTGAACCACCCTGATTAATTCTCGGCGTCGGTCAGATGTCAACCAGGACCGTTGGCGGGAGGAGGGCACGGACTGTCGGATGCCGCGGAAAGCTCGTCGTGGCAAGGGTTTCCGGCGACTATACCGGTTGAAATTTGCCCGATTTTCGGCTACACTAAACCGCAATCCGCCACTTTGGTTTCTTGTCTACACACCCCGGGAGTTACCGCATTGCGCTTTGGCGTCGGCGACTATGTCGTCTATCCGAACCACGGCGTGGGAATCGTCGAAGACATCAAACAGACCCAGATCGCTGGCCTCGACCAGGACTTCTATCACCTTCGGATCCTAGCCAACGAGACGACCGTCATGGTCCCCGTAGGCAATTCGAAGACAGTAGGTTTGCGCAAGATTTTTGGCAAGAGGGCAGTGAAGAAGCTCTTCGTGCATCTCAGCGACGGCCAGATCGACACGTATGCCAACTGGAAGGGCCGCTACAAGGAGAATGCCGAGAAGATGCGCTCGGGCCATCTGTTCGAGATGGCCGACGTGCTCAAGAACCTTCAGCATCTTTCGCAGCGCAAGACGCTCTCGTACCGCGAGAAGCGGATGTACGAGAAGGCCAAGGGCCTGATCGTCTCCGAGATCGCCATGGTGCAGGGGCGTTCCGAGACCGACGTGCAAGGGGATCTGGAAGTAGCGCTAGACGACTGCCTGGCGGCACGGAAGGTGCTCCAGGCTCGCAAGGCGTCTTGAAGAGCCTCCGAGATCGGGCTCCGGGAGCAGTGGCTCCCGGAGCTTTTTCGTGTGCTGCGCAGCGCCGCGATTCGTCCGACGTGCATGGGTTAAGCTTCCGCGGCCCGCAGTGCTCTGACTACGGACACGAGACCCCCTGCAGGGAAGGCCCGAAATGAAGTTGTCTTTGCCGGGGCAGATCGCCATCGGAATGCTCGTCGGAATCATCATCGGGGCGGTGATGGGCGAGAGTGCCGTCGTGATCCGTCCCATCGGTGAGCTGTTCCTGCGTCTGATTCGCTTGGTGGTGGTGCCGCTGGTCTTCGCGTCGCTCCTGGTCGGAACCGCGACTGTGGGAGATCCGAAGAAGCTCGGCCGCATCGGTGGCAAGACGATGGCCTACTACCTGTGCACGACGGCGATCGCCATTACGATCGGGCTGGCTATCGCCAACCTCGTGCAGCCGGGGGCCACCCTGGAACCGGCCGACCGGGAACGGCTGCTCGCGGACTTCGCTACTCAAGCCGAGGCCTCGGCAGACACCATGCGGGCGGCACCGAGCGTGATCGACACGTTGCTGGAGATCGTCCCCACCAACCCCGTGGCGTCACTGGCCAATGGCTCGATGCTGCAAATCATCTTCTTCGCCATCCTCTTCGGCGTGGCGCTCACCCTGATTCCCAAGAGGTCGCACCGGGAGTCGGTGCTCGTGTTTTTCGACGGCATCAGCGAGGCGATGATCCAGATCGTGAACATCGTCATGCGCCTGGCCCCCTTGGGCGTCGCGGCGCTGATTGCCGCGGCCGTGGGGCAGTTCGGGCTCGACATACTCCGCGCGCTGGCGCTGTATTCGGTGTGTGTGGTGGCCGGCCTGATTATCCAGGTCTCGCTCGTCTACGGCACTGCCGTCCGGCTGCTCGGCGGCATGAGCCCGATGCGGTTCTTCCGTGGAATCCGTCCTGCTCAGATCGTCGGGTTCTCGACCTCGTCGAGCAGTGCCACCCTTCCGGTAACGATGGACTGCTCGGTCAACAGGCTGGGAGTTTCAGAGCAGGTTTCCTCGTTCGTTCTGCCACTCGGCTCGACCATAAACATGGACGGAACGGCCCTGTACCAGGGGGTTGCGACCGTTTTCATCGCTCAGGTCTACGGGATCGAGATCGGACTGATGGGCCAGCTAACCATCGTCCTCATGGCCACCTTGGCCTCGGTCGGCGCGGCGGGCGTCCCGGGAGTGGGGGTGATCACACTGGCCATGGTTCTGGAGCAGCTCGGGCTGCCGCTGGCCGGGATTGCGCTCATCCTGGGCGTCGACCGCATCCTGGACATGCTACGGACGGCGACGAACGTGACCGGCGACGCCTCGGCAGCGGTGATCGTCGCCGCGTCCGAGAAGCAGATCTGGCGGGGTCAAGAGGCGGAGGCCTCGATGGGCGCTTGAGATCGCGCGGTGCCTACCTAGCCCGGACTTGCGCCCTGCCGCACGACCGGGCGAAGGATCCAGCTGCCGTTGCCTTTCTGCGCCAGGCTCGCGGCCAGGTCGATCTCAAACATGACCTCGGTGGCGGCATCCTCGACGACATCGAACAAGGCGGGCACCTCGATCTCGAGTGGGTCGACATTCAGCGGTTGCTGGCGGCCGCTCTCGTCGACGATATAGCTGTCGTTCGACGAGAACGTGATGCGCACCCGAGTGTAGGTCCCTAGGGTCAGCGCGTCGGCCAAGGCTAGGAGTCCGCTGCGGTCGGAGAGGCCGATGAGCTCGTAGGTCTGGACGCCGCGGGCCAGGGTAAGAAAGGCGCGGGCCTCGGGCACCAGGATCTCGACGGAGGTCACGGCGAGGTTCACCTGGCGCACGTCCAGCGCCGTCTGTCCCTGCTGGCCGATCTGTAATGAGCTGTTGCTGGTCAGAAAGAGCGCCAGCTGGCCTTCGTGCTGGATGCATCCGAGCCCGGAAGCAGCGAGCAGGGCGATCAGGCAGATCGCGGAAGCCGTCTTGCGCATCGGAGCACCTCGAAGTCAGGTGGAGTCGTTCGTTGATCGGCGGGTCGAATGGCGACGGGAGCAGTGTGGCAGGCGTCGAAGAACGCTCGCAATCCGAAAATCTGCGCGGCCGGACAGGTCCGGCCAGAGGGCTACCGAGGGTGTCCGGAGAGCCGGGGGGTAGCGGCCTTTGTCGACGCCGACCGTCGCGGCCAGATCCCTTTTTGACTTCACCGTGGACGGCCCCTACCATTCTGGAACGATCTTTCGAAGGCCGCTCGTAGGCGGTACCCCGCGCGGCCGGCCCGGTACCTGGGCGTCTTCGGCCGAATGCACGTCTTGGTGGCGGTGTAGCTCAGTCGGCAGAGCAGGCGGCTCATATCCGCCGAGTCGGGGGTTCAAGTCCCTCCACCGCCACTGCATAGTTCCTCATTGCGCCGATGCCGGACGACCCCGCGAGCCGCGAGCTCGCAGAGCTCATCGACAGCGCCATCGAGCGCGAGCAGTTGCTGGACGGGGTGCATCGCCTGCTCGTCGCATGCAGCGGCGGCTGCGACTCGGTAGTGCTGTTCGATCTGTTGGTGCGGCTGGCGCCCGCCCATGGGATCGCGCTGGTCGTTGCCCACTTGGATCATGGCTGGCGAGCAGATTCCACCGCCGACGCTGCTTTCGTCGAGCAGCTGGCGGATCAGCATGGCCTGCCTGTGGTCGCGGAGCGGGCCGAGCCGATGACTCGGAGCGGCTCGCTCGAGCAACAGTTCCGCGAGGCTCGCCTCGAGTTCCTGGGGCGCGTCGCTCGTGCTCACGGCTGCGATGCCGTGGCCTTGGGGCATACGCTGGACGACCAGGCGGAAACGATCCTCATGAGGTTGGCGCGCGGCGCCGGTGGGGCCGGTTTGGCGGGCATGTCAGCGCGTTCGCGCCACGGCGACCTGCTGCTGGTGCGCCCACTGCTCGCGACCGGTCGTCAGCAGCTCCGTGACTACGCCGTGGCTCGAGAGCTCGAGTGGCGCGACGACCCGTCCAACGCGGACGAGAGCTTCACGAGGAACAGAATCAGGCACTCGGTCATGCCCGAGCTCGAACGAGCAGTCCCGGGCGCATCGGGCAGCATGGCGCGCGCGGCCGGCCTCATCGACGACGACGAACGCTGGTTGCAGGAGGTGGCTGCTCGCGAGCTCGGTCGGCTGCGCCTCGACGACGGGACCTACGGCGGCATGACCCTGGACGCGACCGGACTGGTGGGCCTGCCGCTGGCACTGGGACGCCGCGTATTGCGCGAGGCGCTGCACCGCCTTCGCGGGCATCTCCGCGGTCTCGAACGAGGCCATGTTGATGCCGCCCTCGAGGTGGCCGGAGGCGGCCCCGAGGCAGCGCGCGATCTGCCAGGGGTTCGGGTGCGGCGCGAGGGCGCGCTGCTGTTGTTGGAGCGGCTGCAGCGAAGCGTCTCTAGCGCCCCGAGGGGAGGGCCGTGCAGTTCCTGACGAGCTAGCTCGGCTCGCGCGAGGTGTTGTACTCTGGGACTATCATGAATGCAGGTACCGGTATCAAGCAGGTCGCGCTGTGGCTGGTCGTGATCGCCGTCGCGATCGTCGTGTACAACGTCTTCAACCAGTCTGCGCAGCCAGACAACGAGATCATTTTCTCGGACTTCCTCGCGCACGTAGAGGCCGGTCGCGTCTCGCGCGTCAAGATCTCCGGGACGGTCATCGAAGGGGAGCTCAAGGAGAACGGGACGCCCTTCCGTACCGTGGCGCTCGAGGGCTACGACGACTACGTCAACAAGCTGACCGAGCAGGGCGTGGCGATCGAGGCCGAATCCTCGGTGCAGAGCCCCTACTTGGGCATCCTGATGTCCTGGGCCCCGATGCTGTTGCTCATCGCCGTCTGGATCTTCTTCATGCGGCAGATGCAGAGCGGCGGCAACCGCGCCCTGGCCTTCGGAAAGAGCCGAGCGCGCCTCTCGTCTAACCAGCAGAAGCGCGTCACCTTCAAGGACGTCGCTGGCGCCGACGAGGCCAAGGAAGAGCTGCAGGAGATTATCGAGTTCCTGCGCGAGCCGCAGAAGTTCCAGCGCCTGGGCGGGAGGATTCCCAAGGGTGTCATCCTGATCGGACCTCCCGGGACGGGCAAGACCCTGCTGGCCCGCGCCGTGGCCGGTGAGGCCAGTGTGCCGTTCTTCTCGATCTCCGGGTCCGACTTCGTCGAGATGTTCGTGGGGGTCGGTGCCAGCCGCGTGCGCGACCTTTTCGAGCAAGGCAAGAAGAACGCACCCTGCATCGTCTTCATCGATGAGATCGACGCGGTCGGGCGCCATCGTGGAGCCGGTCTGGGCGGGGGACACGACGAGCGGGAGCAGACGCTCAACCAACTCCTCGTCGAGATGGACGGCTTCGTAAGCAACGAGGGAGTCATCCTGGTTGCGGCCACCAACCGACCTGACGTTCTGGACCCGGCCCTGCTGCGACCCGGACGCTTCGACCGCCGGATCATGATAGATCGTCCCGATGTGCGCGGCCGTGAGGGCATCCTCAAGGTGCACAGCCGGCACATACCGCTCGACGCCGATGTCAACCTCGCACTCGTGGCGCGGGGCACGCCGGGTTTCAGCGGTGCCGATCTCGAGAACCTAGTCAACGAGGCGGCCCTGATTGCCGCGCGGCACGACCACGACAAGGTCTCGATGGATGACTTCGAGTACGCCAAGGACAAGGTCCTGATGGGTGCCGAGCGTAAAAGCATGATCATCTCCGACGAGGAGAAGAAGATCACCGCCTACCACGAGGCCGGGCACGCGTTGGTGGCCTACCTGACCCCGAACGCCGATCCGCTGCACAAAGTCACCATCATCCCGCGTGGCCGTGCGCTGGGCGTGACGCAGCAGTTGCCGCTCGACGACCGGCACAACTACAGCGCAGCCTATCTCGAGACCCAGATCAAGGTACTGCTGGGTGGCCGGATCGCCGAGGAGCTTGTCCTGGAGGAAAAGACGACCGGGGCCGGCAACGACCTGGAGCGCGTCACCGACCTGGCGCGCCGGATGGTGACCGAGTGGGGAATGAGCGACCGCCTCGGACCGCTGACGTTCAACGCTGGCTCCGGCGAGATCTTCCTCGGCCGCGACTTTGCCAAGCAGACCGAGTACTCGGAGGGCACGGCGCGGCTGATCGACGAGGAGATCAAGCACATCATCGACGCTGCCTACGAGCACACCACCAATCTCCTGCTGGAAAACCTCGAGGCTCTGCACACGATCGCCAAGGCGCTGCTCACACGTGAGGTGCTCGACGGCGATGACGTCGACGCGCTGGCCTCGGGCCGGCCGTTGCCGGATCTCGACAGCAAGGAGTCTCCGGCGCCTCCGGCCGGGCCACAGCACGCCGACGATCGGCAGGTCGATGTCGCCGGTCTGGGAGACCCCGCGGAGGGCTACACGGGGTGACCGATGCGGCCGGGGTTGCCGCCCGGCCCGAGCCCGTCCGCCAGTCACCGTACCGCTACCGGGCCGTGGTGCTGCGCGGCTACGATCCGGTGCCCCATCCGCCGCCGGTCGGCAGCCCAGGCTCCGACCTCCTCGGGGTCGAGGCCGGCTCCTATCTCGTGCGTCTAGAACGTCTCGACGGTCCGGCGCTGCAGGCCTTCGAGCGTGCGGCAGGCGTAGCCGGCGCGATCATGCGGCGTCGCCTCGAGGACGGCGTCATCTGGTTGTCGGTGGGCCGGCTGCAGCTCGAGGTGCTGCGCAACCAGTTGCTGGCTGCGCCCAGTGACGCCCTGCGTGCCGCCGAGGAGGTCGCCAGCGTCCTGCGGGCCTACCACCGGCAGGAGTTCGAGCTGCGCAGCGGCGGTCGGGTGCTGCGTTGCGGCGCGCGGCCGCTGGTCATGGGCATCGTCAACTGCACCCCGGACTCCTTCTACGGCGGCAGCAGCGTGCAGGGAGAGGCCGCGGTCGATCGGGGGCTGCAGATGGTTCGCGAGGGTGCGGACATCCTCGACATCGGGGGTGAGTCGACACGGCCAGGTAGCGAACCGGTGGCCGCCGAGGAGCAGATTCGCAGGGTGGTCCCGGTTATCGAGCGCCTGGCCGAGCATGCCGGCGTGCCCTTGTCGATCGACACCAGCAGCGCCGAGGTGGCCCGCGCCGCTCTCGAAGCCGGCGTCGGCATGATCAACGACATCAGCAGCCTGACCGCCGATCCGGAGCTCGGCGTCGTCGCGGCGGCGGCCGGTGTGCCGCTCGTACTGATGCACACCCGCGGCCAACCAGCCAATATGTACGGCGAGGCGCACTACGCGGATATCGTGGCCGAGGTCGTGGCGGAGCTGCGCCAATCGGTAGGCCGGGCGCTTGCCGCGGGAGTGGCCGAGGAGGCGATTATTGTCGATCCGGGCATCGGTTTTGCCAAGCGCGCCGAGCACAGCCTCATGCTGCTGCGTCACCTGGCATCGTTGCGTTCGTTGGGTCGCCCGATCCTCGTCGGCCCGTCCAGAAAATCGTTCATCGGAGCCGTGTTAGATTTGCCGGCGGAGGAGCGCGTCGAGGGGACGGCGGCTGCGGTCGCTGCGGCAGTGCTCGGTGGGGCCCACATCCTCCGGGTGCACGACGTTAGCTCGATGGGGCGGGTCGCTGCGGTGGCAGCAGCGATCCGGTGTCAGGGGGCTGGGTGGACTTCCTGAGCCAGTTGCGCTGGCGCGACGCGATCGACATCCTGATCGTGGCGTACGTGTTGTACCGGATCCTGCTGCTGATCCGGGGAACCCGGGCCGTCCGGGTCGCGGTGGGGCTGACGGTCTTGTTCGCCTTCTACGGGATCGCGAACCTGATGCAGTTCCGTACCCTGGACTGGCTGCTCTCCAACGTTTTCAGGTACACGGTTTTCGCCATCATCGTGCTGTTCCAGTCGGAGATGCGGCGCGTGCTGGCAGTCCTGGGTCGCAACCCCTTCTTCCGAAGCTTTGCCCGGCCAGCAGCCGAGCGACCGCTCGACGAGGTGATCTCGGCGGCCACCGCGATGGCCGCCGAGCGGCGCGGGGCGATCATCGTCTTCGAGCGCTCGGTGGGTTTGCGCAACTACATCGATCAGGGAATCGCGCTCGACGCGCTGATCTCCTTCGACCTGCTCTTGAACATCTTCCACACCGAAACGTCGCTTCACGACGGCGCTGTCATCATCCAGGGCAGCCGCATCGCAGCAGCCTCCTGCTTTCTGCCGCTGACCACCAATCCGCGCCTGTCGCGCGAGCTCGGTTCCCGGCACCGCGCGGCCATCGGCGTCTCGGAGGAGACCGACGCAGTTGCCTTGGTCGTTTCCGAGGAGACCGGGACGATCTCGATCGCGGTGGAAGGGAAGGTGACGCGGCGGATGGACGCCGCCAGCCTGCGGCGTAGCCTGCAGGAGCTGTTGGGGACCGAGCGCTCGGAAGCGCCGAAGGTCGACGCGGCGGTGGGTGAGCCGGCGGGAGAGAGAGCGAAATGAGCCCGAACGGCAACCGCACCAGGAGCTTCCGCCCGCACGCCAACCTCTCGCTCAAGCTGATCTCCCTGGGGCTGGCCTTCGGGCTCTGGACGCTCGTTCCCGATTCGTCCGTGCCGCACCTGGTGCGCGGTGTTCCCGTGCAGATCATCAACCTACCGGCGGAGCTGGCACTGGCCGAGCCGTTCGAGGCCGAGGTCGACGTCTGGGTCCATGGCAGCCCGATTCGCACGGGCAATCTTCTGCCGGGCGAGTTGTCGCCGGACGGCGACCTGGTCGGTGCGTTCGCCGGCGAGAACCTCATTACCTTGACGCCCGCCGATATCCCGACGCCTCTGGGTGTCACCGTCGACAGCGTCCAACCGGCCCAGCTTCGGATCGCTCTGGAGGAAAAGATTCGCACGGAGCTGCCGGTCAACCCCGTCGTCGAGGGCAATCCCGCAACCGGATTCGAGATCTACGAGAGGCGGGTGGAGCCCGCTACAGTATTCGTAACGGGGCCTCGTTCGCGAGTGGAGCAGCTCGCCGGCGTTTCGACCGAGGTGGTCAACGTCTCCGGTCGACGGTCGGCGCTGACCCGCAGTGTAACGATCCTCAGCGATGACCCCGTGGTCACCGTCGAGGATAGCGCGGCCCTGCTGAGCATCTCGATCGACGAGATCAAGGTCGTCTACGAGATCGAGGGCGTCCAGATCGACCTGATCAACGCCGAGTTCCGCGCCGTGGTCAACCCGTCGCACATCGGGGTTCTCCTTAGCGGGCCGCCATCGCTGCTCGAGACCCTGACGGCGAACAACATCTTCGCCGAGATCGACCTGACCGGCCTGGCGCCTCGAAGCGAGGACTACAGCTTGCAGCCGCGCGTGCGCCTGGAGCCCGTCAGTCTCGGTGCGCGAATCACCGTGCTGGCCACCAGGCCGCAGCGGCTGATGGACGTGCACATCTACGAGACAGCGGCGGCGGGCGTGGGCCGCTGAAAGTGGTTTGGAAGCTGCCGGGTAGCGCCGTACCCTATGCGGGACAGCACTCTCATGCCAGCCTCCCGGAGGGACTTGTGTGACCGGGTTCGGTCGTTCCAAGCGGCAGAAGCTATTCGGCACCGACGGGGTTCGTGGCGTCGCCAACGTCGAGCCGATGACCGTCGAGACTGCCGTGCGTCTCGGGCGCTCGGCGGCCCATGTGTTCCGTGATGGGTCTCACCGCCACCGGATTCTGATCGGCAAGGACACCCGGTTATCCGGCTACATGCTGGAGAACGCGCTGGTGGCCGGCGTTTGCTCGATGGGCGTGGATGCCGTGCTCGTCGGGCCGCTGCCGACGCCGGGAATCGCCTTCATGACCCGCGCGCTCCGAGCCGATGCCGGGGTGGTGATCTCCGCCTCCCACAACCCCTATATGGACAACGGGATCAAGTTCTTCAGCCGCGAGGGGTTCAAGCTGCCCGATGAGCGCGAGCATCAGATCGAGGAGCTTACCTTCGGCGGCAACATCGACGATGTGCGGCCGACCGCCGATGCCGTCGGCAAAGCATTCCGTGTCGACGACGCGGCAGGCCGCTACATCGAGTTTCTCAAGAACACGCTGCCGCGCCGCTTCACGCTCGATGGCATGAAGGTCGTCATCGACTGTGCCAACGGTGCTGGCTACAAGGTTGGCCCCGCTGTTCTCGAAGAGTTGGGCGCCGAGGTCATCGCGATCGGCGTTGCACCCGACGGCGCGAACATCAACGAGGGCACCGGCTCGCTGCATCCCGAAGTGGCCGCCGAAGCAGTCCTCCAACACAAGGCCGACCTGGGCGTCTGTCTCGACGGCGATGCGGATCGCTGTCTGCTCATCGACGACGGCGGCATGGCGATCGACGGTGATCACGTGCTGGCTATCTGTGGCGGCATGCTCAAGGCGCGCGGCGAGCTAGCGCACGACACCGTGGTTGCGACCGTGATGAGCAATCTGGGCCTGGATCTGGCGCTGCGCGAGGCCGGCATCTCGCTGGAGCGCACACCCGTCGGCGACAGGAATGTGGTTGAGCGCATGCGGCAGGGTGGCTACTGCCTCGGTGGCGAGCAGTCCGGGCATACGGTTTTCCTGGACCACAACACGACGGGTGACGGGCTCGTGACCGCGCTCCAGGTGCTGCGGGTGGTCGTCGACTCCGGAAAGCCGCTCGCCGAGCTGGCGACGATCATGCATCCGCTGCCCCAGGTTCTCGAGAACGTCGAGATCGCGGAGCGCCGGCCGCTCAGCGAGCTTCACGAGGTCACGGCGGCCATCAGCGACGCCGAGAGCATTCTCGGTGATCGAGGGCGCGTGCTGGTGCGGTACTCCGGCACCCAGCCGCTCGTTCGCATCATGGTCGAGGGCGAGGACGCGGCGCAGATCCAGGGATTGGCGCGTGATATCGTGACCGCCCTGCGTGCCACTGGCTGACCCGCGACCCCGCGCCGTTCGGCCTCCTAGCGGGAACGGAAACGCGACCCCATGGCAGAGTCGGTGTTCCTCGGCGTCAACATCGATCACGTAGCAACGATCCGTCAGGCACGGCAGGCTCCCGAGCCCGATCCGGTTCACGCTGCCGTGCTGGCCGAGCTCGGCGGTGCCGACGGCATCACAGTCCACATCCGGGGCGACCGCCGGCACGTGCAGGAACGCGATCTGGAGCTCCTGACGGCCACCGTCAAGACCCATCTGAACGTGGAGATGGCCATAACCGCGGAGATGCTCGCCATTGCCGAGCGCGTGCGGCCGCATGCCGTCTCGCTGGTGCCGGAACGCGCCGATGAGCTGACGACGGAGGGAGGGCTCGACGTGGCTGCCGATGTCGTCCGGGTGCGCGAGCACGTCGATGCGCTCGGGGCCCTGGGCATCGAGGTGGCCATCTTCCTGGATCCCGACGCCGCACAGGTCGAGGCTGCGGCCGCGGCCGGGGTCGATCAGATCGAGATCAACACCAACGCCTATGCCGAGGCGAGCGAAGGGCGCGATCACCGTGCGTTCGGGAGCGAGTCGGCGCGCCTCCGCGTGACCGCCGAGCAGTGCGCCGGGGCCGGCCTCCGAGTGGCAGCCGGACACGGACTCACCTATCGCAACGTGGGTGCGATCGTGGCGATTCCCGAGATCGTCGAGCTCAACATCGGTCACAACATCGTGGCCCGCGCGGCCCTCGTCGGGATGGAGCGCGCGGTGCGCGAGATGAAGGCCCTACTGCGGCGGTGAGACGGGACCGATGGTGCCCGGGAGCGGGCTCTGATCCCCATCAGAGTTGAGCCACGCTGCTGGGAGCCTGTGGTAGAATCGCGCCCTCGTGGGCGGTTAGCTCAGCTGGGAGAGCACCTGCCTTACAAGCAGGGGGCCACTGGTTCGAGTCCGGTACCGCCCACCATATCTGCCCACGCGCCTTTCGGCGGTGGCGTCAGAACGGTCGTCTTGCGCGGGGCCGTGGTGCAGCCTGGTTAACACGCCGGCCTGTCAAGCCGGAGATCGCGGGTTCAACTCCCGTCGGCCCCGCCATTAAAATCCGCCGGAAGCCCCGCTACGTATGGGCTTTCGGCGTTTTTGCGTCCGCGCGTGCTACGTCCACCGCCGGCCACGAACTGTACGGTGCCCAGCGACTTCCGGCCTACGCAGCCGGTCGCTGTTGGCACCCTCTAGCCGTTCGCTGCGGCCCGAGCGGTCGGGCGCCGGCATCGCGTGTAGCCGTGATGTAGCCGAGTCGAAGCGGTTTTGAGAGCCAGTCCACAGAATCTCATGGGGACCCGAGGCTCTATTGGTGATTGGGGCGCGAACCCAATAGGCTATGCGCCCATGGAACCTGGAACTCGGCTTGGCCCCTACGAGATCATCGAACAGCTCGGCGCTGGCGGCATGGGCGAGGTGTGGCTGGCCGAGGACACGCGGCTGCACCGCAAGGTGGCCATCAAGGTGCTCCCCGAGGAGTTCGCCACTGATCCGGAGCGCCTGGCCCGGTTCGAGCAGGAGGCGCGCGCGTCCGCGGCGCTGAACCACCCACACATCGCCGTGGTGCACGACATTGGCCACGAGGGGACCGTCCACTTCATGGTGCAGGAGTACCTGGAGGGGCAGAGCCTACGGGAGCGGCTCGACAAGGGCGAGGTGCCGCTCGACAAGGCACTCGACCTCGCCACCGAGGTCGGTGAGGCGCTCACCGCCGCCCACAAGGCAGGGATCGTTCACCGAGATCTGAAGCCCGACAACATCTTCGTCACCGAGCAGGGTCACGCCAAGGTGCTGGACTTCGGGTTGGCGAAGCTGATGGAGATGTCTCCCGTCTCCGGCTCGGCGTCGATGTCACCGACAATGCTTGGGACCGTGGCAGGACAAGTGATGGGCACGGCGGGCTACATGGCCCCGGAGCAGGTGAACGGCGAGGAGATCGATCATCGTGCCGACCTTTTTGCCTTCGGATCGGTGCTCTACGAGATGGTCACGGGTCGGCGGGCGTTTGCCGGAGAGAGCGTGGTGCAGACGCTCAGCAAGATCGCCCACGAAGAGCCCCAGCCGGTGTCTGAGATCGTGGCCACATCTCCTGCGGAGCTACAGCGGATCGTACGCAAGTGCCTGGCCAAGCTTCCAGGACGCCGCTATCAGATTGCCGATGAGCTGGTGGTTGACCTACGGCAACTCCAAGATGACATCGCGGCGGGCGTGGCGGTCCCGGCCAGAGGCAGTGAGACAACCATTGCCCCGGTGGCCGTGGAAACCGCGCGTGGCATCCTCTGGAAGCTGACCGTCCCGGTAGCCGTGGCCAGCGCCCTGATGGCAGCTTTCGGAGTGTGGATCACGATCCCCTCGCCGCCCGAGTCGCTCATTCGCCGCTTTGGCATCGACTATCCACCGGAAACTGCCTTCGAGGCCGCTGCCGCCCTGGGCGTTGCGATCTCGCCCGATGGCAGTTCGGTAGTATTCAACGCCAACCGGCAGCTTTGGCTCCGAGCGATTGACGATCTGGTAGCCACACCCATCTGTGGCACGGAGGGAGCCACAGTGCCGTTCTTTTCCCCCGATGGCCAACGTCTCGGCTTTTGGGGAGGCGACGATCACCAGATCAAGAGCGTTCCGATCACCGGTGGTGCGCCGGTGTCGCTGGGGCCAGCGCCTGCGTGGGCTTACGGGGCGAACTGGGCAGATGACGGCTACATCTACTTCGGGCAGGCTCACGGAGGGATCTTGCGTGTCTCAGACAACGGCGGTGACCCAGAGGTAGTCGTTGAAACAGAAGAAGGCGAGCAAGTCCACGGCCCACAACTTCTTCCCGGTGGCGAGTGGCTGCTGTTTACGCTGTTGAGCGGCTCCGGCTCCTGGAACGCTGCGAGCATTGTGGCGCAGCCGGTGTCGGGCGGCGAGCGCAAGCTGCTGGTGGCCGGAGGAACCGATGGTCGCTACGTGCCCACCGGCCACATTGTCTATTTGCTCGACGGCAACATTTTCGCGGTGTCCTTCGATGTGGATAACGTCGAGGTTGCGGGAGGATCGGTGTCCATCGTCGAGGGGGTCCAACCAGCGACCTGGACGGGAGCAGGCCAGTACGCGTTTTCGGATCGCGGAGGGCTGGTGTACATGCCGGGTGGTGCTGCGAGCGCTTTCCAGCTCGCCTGGGTGGATCGTGACGGCCAAGTCGAGCCGCTGCCCTTCGAGCCGCGTCCGTCTTACCCGGACCTCTCGCCGGATGAGCAGCGCATCGCGCTCGAAATCCTCGGGGATGACGGGAACTCGGACATCTGGATCTACGAGATCGAAAGAGTGGGCAGCCAGGTGCGGCTGACCACGGAGGGCAACAACGTATCTCCCGTTTGGTCGCCCGATGGAGAGTGGGTTTTCTTCGCGTCGAATCGGGGTGGCAACTACGACATCTGGAAGCGGCGGGCTGACCGGAGTCTCGACGCCGAGCTGGTGTTGGATGCGGAGGCTGACGTGCGGCCGTCGGCGATCTCGGCGGACGGTGAGATGCTGCTGTTTAGCAGCGGGGCCTTCCCGAATTTCGACGTGGGGTTACTGGCTCTCAAGCCAGATCAGGAGCCGGAAATGCTCGTCGCTACCGTCGCCCTGGAAACAGGGGGCGATTTCTCACCGGACGGTCGCTTCGTTGCCTTCACGTCGAACGAGACCGGGCAATACGAGGTGAACGTGCGGGAGGTATCGAGCGGTCGGACATTTCCGGTCTCTACGAGTACCCGTGGTGGTATTGCCGCTCGCTGGTCGCGCGATGGAAGGGAGATCTACTACCGCTCCAGCAATAGCGACGGCATCCTCGTTGCGGCAGTGAAGATGGAGCCGTTTTCCGTATCCGAACCTCTGGAACTCTCGGACATCGTCACGCATCCTTTTGCCGCCCTCGATGTCACCGCCGATGGACAGAGGTTGCTGGTGATGGTGCCCGCCACGGCACCCGGCGCACGACTCAATGTCGTCCTCAACTGGTTCGAGGAGTTGAAGCAGCGGGTGCCGACGGGACGGTAGTGAGAGGTGGACCCCATCCTTTGGACAGGTTTGCGTCGCAGCTAAGGTGGAATCCGGGTTCATGATTCAGGCTGCCTTGGGCTTGCGAGACACGGGGCGAAGCCCCGGGCTCCTGTCTTCAGCCCCGTCGTCAATGTACGCCTCCTCGGGCGTCCGGTCCTGGAGCGACGAGTGCGGTCGGCACTCGTTGTAGAAGTCCATCCACCAGCCGATCCCGGCCCGAGCCTCGGAGCCAGTCGCGTACTCTGACAGATAGACCTGCTCGTACTTGAGCGATCGCCACAGTCGCTCGATGAAGACGTTGTCCATCCAGCGGCCCTTGCCGTCCATCGAGATCCGAATGCCGGCCTCCTTGAGCGCGTCGGTGAAGTCGACGCTGGTGAATTGGCTACCCTGATCCGTGTTGAAGATCTCGGGAGGACCGTAGCGCTCGAGCGCCTCTTGCAAGGCCTCGCCGCAGAAGCTCGTATCGAGCGTGTTGGACAGACGCCAGGACAGCACCTTGCGGCTCGCCCAGTCCATCACCGCAACCAGGTACAGAAAGCCCCGCTGCAGCGGGATGTAGGTCACATCCGCGCACCAAACGTGGTTGGGTCGCGTGATCTCCAGATCACGCAGCAGGTAGGGGTAGATCCGGTGCTCCGGGTGCGGCTGAGACGTCCTGGGCCGCTGCAAGATCGCCTGCAACCCGAGCAGCCGCATCAGGCGGCGCACCCGCTTGCGAGAGACCGTGTAGCCCTGACGGCGCAGCCATCGTCGCATCTGACGTGAGCCGTAAAACGGCGTCTGAAGAAACTGCTCGTCGATCAGCCGCATCAGGCGCAGGTTCAGCGGACTCTCGCCGTGGCCCTCGTAATAGAACGAAGACCTCGCGATCGACACCAGGCGGCACTGCCGCGTGATGCTCAGGGGGCCGTGCTCCGGATCGACCATCGCCACCCTCCGGCCGTGGCTCAACGACCGAAGGCCTTGGACAAGAAATCCCGCTCGATGACGAGCTCCCCGATCTTCGCCCGCAGCTCCTTGATCTCGGCCTCCCGAGAGACCTCGTTGCGCTCCTGTTTCCCCGAGAAGCCAGCCAGCACCTTCTGCCGAGCCTTCTTCTTCCAGTTGGCGATCAGATTCGGATGCACATCGTAGCGGGCTGCCAGCTCCGCCATCGTCGCTTCCTCGCGAAGCGCCTCCAAAGCGACCTTCGCCTTCAGCTCAGCAGGATAACTCCGTCTCTTCCGTGGCATTCCAGACTCCTTCTTCTTGGTCTGGATCCCACCTTAGCAACCTGTCCGAATTTCGGGGTCCACCTCTACCAGTGGCCAAGACCAAGATGCCCGCCGCCGAGTGGGTTCGCAAGGGGCTCGCGGAGCACGGCACCGATCTGCTCCAGGAGATGGTGGCGGTGTTCGCGCAGCTGCTGATGAGCGCAGACGTGGACTCGATCTGCGGCGCCAGCTACGGGAGCCGGTCGCCGGAGCGGGTGAACCGCCGTAACGGGTACCGACAGCGCGACTGGGATACACGCGTCGGCACGATCTCGCTGGCGGTCCCGAAGGTCCGGGAGGGTGCTTACTTCCCGGAGTTTTTGCTGCAACCGCGGCGGCGTGCTGAGAAGGCTCTGGTGGCGGCGGTAGCAGAGGCCTACGTGCTCGGGATCTCGACCCGGAAGGTCGACAAGCTGGTCAAGACGATCGGTCTAGAGGGGATCTCCAAGTCGCGGGTCTCGGAGATGGCCAAGAGCCTGGACGAGAGCGTCGAGGCGTTCCGGAACCGAGCCCTGGATGCAGGCCCATACCCGTTCGTGTGGCTGGACGCGATGCAGATCAAGAGCCGCGAAGGTGGCCGCGTCGTCAACGTTACCGCCGTGATGGCAATCGGGGTTAACGGCGACGGGTACCGAGAGATTCTCGGAGTGGACGTGATCACGAGCGAGAACGGCGCCGGATGGTTGGCGTTCCTGCGCTCCTTGGTAAGCCGGGGCCTGACCGGTGTGCAGTTGGCGATCTCCGACGCCCACGAGGGGCTCAAGGGGGCGATCGGCGCGGCGTTGCCGGGAAGCTCCTGGCAGCGTTGCCGGACCCACTTCATGGTGAACCTGTTGGCCAAGGTACCGAAGGCGGCGCAGAGCGCCGTGGCCACCTTGGTGCGCTCCATCTACGCTCAGCCGGACCGCGACAGCACGTACGCCCAGTTCCGCCGGGTCGTGGAGCACCTCGAGGGTCGGTTCCCGCAGGCGACCGAGCTGCTGGCCGATGCTCAAGAGGAGCTCTTGGCCTTCAGTTCGTTTCCCAAGGCGGTGTGGCGTCAGATCTGGTCCAACAACCCGCTCGAGCGCCTCAACAAGGAGGTTCGCCGGCGTACCGACGTCGTCGGCATCTTCCCGAATCGATCAGCCCTGATCCGCCTGGTCGGCGCCGTGCTCGCTGAACAGAACGACGAGTGGGCCATCTCTCGCCGCTACATGAGCCTCGAGGTCATCTCCGAGGCTGTCGCGCCAACCACCCACCACCCTGAGGAGGACCTGCTCGCCATCAGCGCTTGAAAATGGATCGCCTCAGTGGCCTTCGTACACCACTTGACGGGACGTGACCGCCGTGCTGCTGTCCAGGCGCGCGGGTTGCGATTCAAGAACATGGATTGAGTATCCAGCAGTCTGTACCTGGCGCGGGGAATATGGATTTTCGATAAATTTTCTCCCGCGAAACAAGACCCTGGAATGCCCAGCAACCACGGGCCTCCGAAGGTTGTTGACACGAATGTGACAGAAATCCGACTCCTTGGATTCGGTCTGGTATGCGAGTTGCATTCATACCGGGTGGGACCAGCGTGTCCCCGGATTATCCGCGCCGATCACAAGGGACCCGGTCGGCGTTGACGTCCCCATTTGAGGGTCTCGGGTTGCACTGCCGAGGAGGGCAAATTGCAGCATCTCAAGCGCTCGCTGATCGCGAGCTTTATCATCACCCTGTTTATTGCGGCCCCCGTGTGGGCGCAGGAGACAGGGTCGATCACGGGTACCGCATCGGACCCGGATGGTGCCCCGTTGCCAGGCGTTGCGGTCACCGTGGAAGGCAACCTAGTGCCGACCTCGACGATCTATACGCAGGCCAACGGCGTGTACCGCTTTCCCGTGCTGCCGCCGGGCGACGACTACCAGCTGACGTTCCAGCTGGAAGGTTTCAAGACGGTCGTGCAGCAGCTGCTTCTGGTTCGCGTCGGCGGCAACACGCAGATCAACGTGGGCATGGAGCTCTCGACGGTCGAGGAGACCGTGACGGTTACCGGTTCCACACCGATCGTCGATGTGAAGAACACGGGCACGGGCACCAACGTGACCGAGGAGTACATGCAGTCGATCCCGTCTGGGCGCGATCCGTGGGTCATGATGGAGCAGGCTCGCGGCCTGCAGGTCGATCGCCAGAACATCGGCGGCTCCGAGGGTGGACAGCAGTCCAGCTTCTCGGCCAACGGTTCTAGGCGCTCGGATGCGGTGTGGACCTATGACGGCGCCGAGATCACCGACATGGCAGCGCTCGGCGCCTCGCCGATGTACTACGACTTCGACGCCTTCGAGGAGATTTCTCTCACGACGGGCGGCAACGATCCGTCCATCCAGTCGGGTGGAATTCGGATCAACTTCGTGACGAAGCGTGGTGGCAACTCCTGGCGTGGCTCGGGTCGGTTCTACTGGACCGATGGTGACTGGCAGAGCCAGACGGTGGGGGACTCGGAAGGCAACCTGGTCGGTAACTTCACCGCTGAGGAGCTGTACCCCCGCTACATCGGCAACCGCATCAACGACATCAAGGACTTCGGCGGCGAGCTCGGTGGCCCGCTGGCGCGCAACAAGTTCTTTGTGTGGGCGGCGTACGGCAAGCAGGACATCAAGCAGCAGGTGGGGATCTCGGAGGACAACACCCAGCTGCGCAACTACCACGCCAAGGCCAACTGGCACGTCAGCGACAACCTCGTGTTGAACTACACGTTCGTTTTTGGCGACAAGACCAAGCAGGGCCGTGGTGCTTCGGCTTCGCGTCCGCCGGCAACGACCTTCAACCAGGAAGGTCCGACGCCGATCAACACCGGCAAGGTTCAGTGGACCATCAACGACAACAACTACCTGGAGGCCACGTACAACGACACGGGTCTCGGGTTCTCGTTGACGCCGGCGGTTTGCTGCACGACGCAGCCGAGGTACGACCTGGCGACGGGCCAGTGGGGTGCTAGCTACTACTTCTACGACACGACACGGCCGCTCAAGAACGCCAAGCTGGACGGCAACAGCTATCTGGCTGGCAGCAGTGTCGATCACGAGTTGAAGTACGGGTTCAGCTCCCGCTCGGCCGATACGTTCTCGGAGTGGGGTCCTTCCGGTGGCGCCGTCGCCATTTCTATCGCTGGTGCAGCTGCCGAGGCCTGGCTGATCCAGACCGACTTCGACAACTACGGTGGTGACCGGTACAGCTTCTACGCTGGTGACACCATCAGCGCGGGTCGCGCGACGATCAACGTTGGTCTGCGCTACGACAACCAGAAGTCGCGTTCGTACGCGAGTGAGGTTGGAGCCCACCCGTTTGCGCCGGGGACCTTCCCGGCCAACTCGTTCCCGGGCTTCGAGCCTGACTTCGCCTGGAACAGCATCTCGCCGCGCGTGGGTCTGACCTACGACCTGTCGGGGAATAGCAGCACGATCCTGCGGTTCAACGCTGCTCGTTACTACGCGCAGCAGTACTCGGGCGAGTTTCACCGCAAGAACACGACCGCTGGCCGTGAGATCGACTACGAGTGGTTCGATCTGAACGGCAACGGTGACATAGACGTCGGCGAGACCGGCGACATCCTGTGGACCAGCGGTGGCTGGGATCCGGCCAACCCGCTGGCTCCCTCCTCCAACGTGGTCAACGCGACCAATGCACCGTGGTCGGACGAGCTGCTCCTGGGCATGGAGCACGAGATCACCCGCACGTTCGGTGTTGGCGGTAACTTCATCTACCGCAAGAACTCCAACAACACCTGGAACATTCGTTCGGGCGAGAACGACTCGAGCTTCTGGGAAGCGGTACAGCAGTCGACCTCGGCTGGCAACATCACCGTCTTCCAGCCCACGGGTGCGCGCTCGAGGTTCAACGAGTACCAGCAGCGCGCGGGCTACAACACGACCTACACCGGCATCGAGCTCTACATGACGAAGCGCTTCGCCGACCGGTGGATGTCGAGTGCCTCGTTCACGTGGTCCTCACCGAAGCAGAACTACGATACGGGCGGGTTCACCGACCCGACCAACATCGCAGTGCTCGATGGCAACATCGAGTCGGCGGGATCGCGCACGGAGGCGTACTGGGGAGCCAGCCGCTGGTACCTCAAGACGTCAGGGATGTACCAGTTCGGTGGTGGTTTCAACATTGCCGGGTACTTCCAGGTACGCGAGGGCAACATCATTGCCCCGTACGTGCGCTCCAACAACCGAGCCAACAGCTCGGGCCGTGTGAACGCGATCCAAGATGCGTTCGGCTCGCATCGGTTGGCCACGTACTGGAACCTCGACCTGCGCGCAGAGAAGACGTTCGACATGGGTGATCGTGGTCGTGTCCACTTCATCGTGGATGCGTTCAACCTCACCAGCAACGACATCGTTCTGGCGCAGCAAACGCAGATCAACTCGAGTGTGTTCGAGCGGATCAGCGAGGTGCAGCAGGGTCGGACGATCCGTTTCGGTCTGCGTCTGATTCTCCGCTAGGAGAGCCATGACGTTGCTGCCCGACCCTCGGGTCGGATAGCGACCGAGAAAGATCGGGCCCTCGGAGCTTCGGCTTCGGGGGCCCTTTCGTTGTTTGAGGCGAGGTGGGGGGGCGGTGTGGGGTTGCGTGGTTCGGCGCAACGCGGGGGGAGCTCGACTCCTCACGTCGTTGGCGGCCGGTGGCTTATCCGAACCACGCAACCCCACACCGCCCCCGCCCTGCTCCTCGATTTCAAAGCGCGAACGACGTTGAGCCGCATTGACATGGCCGGTAGGCTTGCGCCGTTCGAACGACGAGAGGCGGCATGGACATCGGTACCGAGCTCGGGCACTACCGCATCACCGGAACGCTGGGCGCAGGTGGCATGGGCGAGGTGTACCGCGCTGAGGACGCGCGTCTCGGTCGTGAGGTCGCGATCAAGGTGCTTCCCGACGATCTCGCCGACGACGCCGAGCGTCGCCAGCGCTTCGAGCGGGAGGCCCGCACCATCTCCCACCTGAACCACCCGCACATCTGCACGCTGCACGATATCGGCGAGGCAGAGGGTGTCTGTTTCCTGGTGATGGAGTTGCTGGAGGGGGAGACGCTCGCCGAGCGGCTCGGCCATGGCCTGATGCCGCTGGCCGAGGTGTTGCGATGCGGTGAGGAGATTGCCAGCGGGCTCGCCGCGGCGCACCATCAGGGAGTCGTGCATCGGGACCTGAAGCCCGGCAACGTAATATTGACGCGGGCTGGCGCGAAGCTGCTCGACTTCGGCCTCGCCAAGCCATCGTCCGCCGATTCGGCCAGCGACTCCTCGGCCACACGCGTCGGGCCGCTGACAAGCGAGGGTATGGTTCTCGGCACCGTGCAATACATGGCCCCCGAGCAGCTGGAGGGTCGGGTGGCCGACGAGCGCGCCGATCTTTTTGCGCTCCGGGCTTTGTTGTATGAGATGGTGAGCCTGCCTTCACCGGCGACAGCCGGGCCAGCCTGATCGCCGCGATCATGAGTAGCCAACCGGCGCCGCTTGCCGAGCGGCAGCCGGTGGCCCCGGTGCATCTGGAGAAGATTGTCGAGGCCTGCCTGGAGAAGGACCCCGACGACCGCTGGGAGTCGGCACGCGACCTGGCCACGGAGCTACGGTGGCTCGCGGCCGGAGGCCCGCGCGGGGTCAGCGGCGAAGCAGGTCCGACACCCAGTCGGCTGCCCCTTGTCGCTGCTGGACTCACCGGCGGAGCGTTGCTGGCGGCGCTGGTCATGAGCCTCCTGGGCGGCGCCGCCGCCGGCCCAGGCGGTTCGGCGGCCGAGCCGGTTCGAGCGGTGATGCCGCTGCCGGAGTCGGTGGGACAGGGCCGCGCTCGCCGGCCCGCACTGGCCATCGCTCCTGACGGGCGTAGTGTGGTCTACGTGGCTGCCGTGGGTGCCACGACCGAGCTCAAGATCCGTCGTTTCGACTCCTTCGACAGCGTCGCCGTTCCGGGTACCCAGAGCGCACAGGGACCCTTCTTTTCGCCGGACGGACAGTGGGTCGGATACTTCGCCGAGGGCGAGCTGCGCCGGGTCCCGCTCAGTGGTGGGATGCCTTCGACCATAGTAGCGGCGCGGGACGTGCGCGGGGCGGTTTGGCTGCCGGACGACACGATTCTGTACACCCCGTCGTTTACGAGTGGGCTAGTGCGGGTGGCGGCCAACGGCGGTACCCCGGTGACCGTAACGGAGCCCGATCAGGCCAGCGGCGAGAAGTCACACCGGTGGCCCTTCCTGCTTCCGGACGACAAGACGGTGCTGTTCACCATCGGCACGACGAGCATCACGACGTTTGATGATGCCCCGATCGGTATTCTGGACCTGGAGACGGGTCGCAGCGCGGTGCTCGCCAGCGGTGGAGCCTTCCCGCAGTACTCGGCCGCCTCGGGACACCTCGTATACGCCCGCAATGGCTCGCTGCTGGCCAGCGAGTTTGATCTCGATACTTGGGAAGTTCATGGCACGCCTGTGCGGGTCGTGGACGGCGTCGTCACCTCGCCGACCTATGGAACGGCCGCCTATGCGCTCTCGCGCGACAGTGCCCTGGTCTTCGTTCCAGGCCGGGCGTTGCGAGGCAACGGAACGCTGGTGTGGGTCGATCGGCAAGGGAACGCGGTGCCGATCAGCTCCGAGCGGCGCGACTATCTGACCGCCGCGGTCTCGCCCGATGGCACGCGGCTGGCGCTCGAGATCGGTGGAGCCAACGACTCGCTCTGGACCTATGACCTGGCGCGCGACGTACTGGCCCGGCTGACCTTCTTCCAGGGCGACCTCACGGCCACGGTCTGGTCGCCCGACGGCAGTAAGCTGGCGTTCACGGTTCCCCAGCCAGACCGCGTTCTCTGGATCGCCGCGGACGGCAGCGGCGTTGAGAAGGAACTGCTGGCCGGCGAGATGGCCGGCGCTCCGACCTCCTGGACGCCCGACGGTGAGTGGCTTCTGCTGAACAGCGAGACTGCCGCCGACAGGACCGACATCCTGGCGCTTCCGGCGGAGGGCGGCGTGCCCACGCCGGTCCTCGCGTCCCCCTTCGACGAGGAGGCGGCCGCGAGCTCGCCCGATGGCCGCTGGATCGCCTACGAGTCCGATTTCTCGGGCCGTCGCGAGGTCTACGTGACCTCGTTCCCCGAACCTGGCCGGCGAGTGCAGATCTCCCAGGCGGGCGGCTTAGCTCCAGTGTGGCGGCGCGACCAGAGCGAGCTCTTCTTCCGCTCCGGAGACCAGGTTCTGGCGGCAGCGGTGCAACCTGGGGAGACCTTCAGCGCGAGCGCGCCGCGCGTACTGTTCGAGGGGAATTTCCAGTCTGGGGTGTTCGACGTCGACGCCGACGGCCGGCGCTTCGTCATGGTGCGGACCGATGAGCTTACGTCGCCGGCACAGCTGAATCTGATCGTCAACTTCGGACGGGAGCTGGCCGCGCTCCCGAGACGGCGCTGATGATCCCGCGACGCAAGCAAGGTACCGTACTCAACCGGACCGGAATCGCGCAGGTGCTCCACCAACTCGAGTGGGTTGTGCTCCAGCAGGATCAGATCGGCCCGGTAGCCAGCAGGTCGTCGGGTCGTTGCACGTGGGTGTGCATGTCGGCGAGGCCGGCCATCAGATAGCGCCCGTGCGCGTCGATATGAGTCGCCCCCTCAGGGATCACAATCTCGCCCGCGTTGCCGACGGCGACGATCGTGCGGTCGCGGTGTTGGGTTCGGTGCTGGAGCCTATCGGTGGCGCTGCGGCGCCCAGAACCGGCGGAGACAAGAGGATCGCGGCCAGGGCGAGACGACAGAGCATGGCTCCGAGGAAAGGGCAGACGGCCTCCTAGCGCGCCACGCCAGTCTCGGCCGGTAGCTCGGGGATCGCGCTCCACTCGTTCCATGAGCCGTCGTAGAAGCGGGTCTCGAAGCCGAGGTGCTTGGAGATCACGTCCGCTGTCGGACCCAGTCGACGTCGACCAGGACGTCGTCTTGCACATGCGCCTCGAAATCCCCAGCGTGCGCCGGCGCCGCCCCTCGGGCCACGGGTCGCCCCTCGGACTCCCAGAGCTCGAGGCCACCGTCGAGCAACGATTTCCGCCCGTGTCCGAGGTAATCGAGGGTCATCCAAACACGGGCCGGCAAATGCGCTGGGTCGCCATAGACCACTACGTGGGTGACGGCGGAAATGCCGGCCTCTCGGAAGGTCGCGACCAGCCGATCGATGGGCGGAAGCTCCGTGGTCAGGCCTCCCGCGTCGATGGCGATGTCGTGGTAGTCGAGGAAGCCGGCGCCCTGGATCGTACGCCCCGGCATTCCCCTGTGTCCCATACCAACGTGGAGGACGAGAAGGTCCGGGTTTCCCAGCCGCGCGGCGAGCCAGGCGGTAGAGACCAGCACGGGGGTCTCTTGCTGAGCCTCAGCCGCGGGAGTCGCAGCAAGGAGCAGGGCGATAAGGGCCGGGCAGAACAGCGCGTGTAGCTGCATGGTTTGTGGCGAAAAGGGACGGTGCGCGGGGTTGGATATCATTCGAAAAATTATATGAGACTGGCCGCGGAGGCAAGGCCTGCTGCCGGGCTGATGGTCATCGGTCTTCCACTGATTGCTGTCCAAGTGCGGTCCTCCGATGACCCGACTGCCCGGACCCGGCCAGATGCGGCCAGCTTCGTAGTCACTGCTGATCACGATTAGATATTAAAACACTGTATTAGGTAGAAATAGATAGCTGTGCTAACCATTGGATCTTCCTGGCGCGCTGGGTATTCGCCCTGGGTATGTGCTACGCGGTTGTCTTGGACGGCGGGGTCGACGGCCAGTTTTCCCGGGTGTTCGTGGCCACCGTGCTCGGGATCAACATACTGGGAACCTGGGCGCTGAGAAGGGTCGACAGCCCCGAAACGCGCTGGTTCCTGACCGTCGCGGACATTGTGTCTGTTGCCTGGGCCATGATGCTCATCCAGAACGCCGCCACCGACTTTTTCCTCACCTTCCTGGTGGTGCTCACCTTCTCGGCGGTCAGCCACGGCGCCATCGCTGCGGCCACGATGAGCCTGCTCGTCAGTGGGATCTACGGCGCGGTCCTCTACACCGAGGTCGGCATCTTGGCGTTGACCGACCAGCAGTACCTGATGCGGGTCGCTTTCCTGTTCGCCGTCGGTTTCTTCTACTCGAACATCGCCGCGGAGGCCAAGCGTCACCGCGGCCGTGCCGAGCACTACGCGAACCAGATGCAGTCGGTGGCCACGCATGCCAAGAACCTTGCGCGCGACAAGTACCGATTGCGCGCACTCTCCGAGATCGGCCGGCTCGGGCTCGCCGGTCCGGCAGCCGCCAACCGGGACGTCCTGTACGAGATCAGCAAGCGCCTGCAGAAGGGCATGGGAGTCGACCGCTGTTCGCTCGTGATCTTCGGCGACGAGACGGAGAACAAGGGTTACCTTGCGGCCTCCAGCGACGACGAAGGGGTCGAGGTCCAGGTCCTGTCGGTCGAGTCCTACCCGGAGCTTCAGGAGACCCTGGCCAGCGGCGAGATCACCGAGGTTCACCCGAACAACCCGCCGGAGCTCTGGGAGCGGGTCGAGAGCTTCCTGCCCAACGCCAGCCACTTCAAGAGCTTCCTGGTGGTGCCAATCAAGGCCGGAGAGCGGGTCTTCGGTGCGTTCTACCTGCGCGATCACGAAGCCGAGCGGAGTTTCGACGAGGAGGCGCGCGATTTCTGCTGGGCCTCGGCGATGATGACCGCGTCGTTTATCCGCGGCCGCGATCTGCTCGATCAGTTACGGCACCAGAGCCGCGTCGACGGCCTCACCGGGCTGCTCAACTTCCAGGCCTTCACCGAGGAGCTCAACCGCGAGCTCAAGTCGCGGGATGCCGAGCAGCTGGCCCCATACAGCCTGGTCGTGATCGACCTGGACGGCCTCAAGCAGGTCAACGACAGTCACGGCCATGCCGCCGGCAACCGCGCCATTACCGAGCTGGGCAGGCGCTTGGAAGCGGCCCTGCCGACGGCGATTGCCATGTGCCGCTACGGCGGCGACGAGTTCGTGGCCCTGGTACCGGCATCTCGGAGCGCGTGTGGAGATCAGCTCAGCGTCATGCTCAGCGAACTCACGGCAATGGCGTGGGACGAGGCGTACGAGGTGTGTGCCTCGATCGGCGTGGCCGAGTACCCGACCGACGCGTTCGAGGTCGACGCGCTGCTCGAGGCGGCCGATCAGGCGATGTATCGGGCCAAGGGCAGTGGCGGTCATCAGATCCGGGACGCAAGCGGGACCGGTGACCAGGGTGAGGGGTGCGACTCGGTTGTCTCCGTGCAGACGCGGCGCACCGTGGCGAAGGCGATCGAGTCGTTCGACGAGAACCTGTGCGAGCTGCAACGTCGGGTGATGCTCGGGCTGCAAGCACCCGTGGTCAGGGAGTCGATCACGGCGTTGATGGACGCTGTCGAGATGCTCGATCCGCCCAGCAAGCACCACTCGGTCTACGTATCGGAGTTATGTCGGGGCCTGGCCTCGAGGCTCGGCCTCAGTGCCGATGAAGTCCTGCGCACCGAGATTGCCGGGCATCTGCACGATGTCGGCAAGATCAAGCTGCCGCCGGAGCTGCATGGCAAGACGGGGGGGCCTACCGACGACGAGCGCGCCCTCATCCAGCAGCTGCCGACCGAAGGGGCTCAAATTCTCGAGTCGTTGCCGGGGCTGCGACGGGTCGCGGAACTGGTGCTGCTGCATCAGGAGCGCTGGGACGGCAGCGGCTACCCGAATCGGGTGGCCGGCGACGATGTTCCAATCGGCGCGCAGATCGTTGGCATTTGCGACGTCTACGACACCCTCGTCACGCCGCGCCCCCACCGGCCCGCCATGGACCGGAGCCGGGCGCGGCAACTAATCGAACAGGAGATCGGACGGTTGTGGAGCCCAAGCGTGGCCCACCCGTTCCTAGCAGGCTGCTGAAAAACTCCTCTTTTTCGAGTAGATTCTGAACCACGCAGCCCGCGGCAAAAACCGAAGCATCAACGAGGTGAGCAGATGCGTGGTGAGGACGCGAGACAGGTGGCCGCCTTTAGTTACGTATCTCCGGAGCAGCGAGTACCGAAAGAGCATCCGCTGCGGCCGCTGCTGAGGATCGTCAACGACGTGCTGGGGCGGATGTCGCCGCTGTTCGAGAAGCTGTACTCGCACACGGGCCGTCCGTCTATCCCGCCGGAGAAACTGCTGCGGGCGCTGCTGCTGCAGGTGCTGTACACGATTCGCTCCGAGCGCATGCTGATGGAGCAGCTCGACTACAACCTGCTGTTCCGGTGGTTTGTGGGCCTGAACATGGACGATCTGGTGTGGGATGCGACGGTGTTCACGAAGAACCGGGATCGAGTGTTGGGAGGCGAGGTCGCCGAGGTGTTCTTCCAGGAAGTGCTGGCGGAGGCACGGCGCCGCAGCCTGCTATCGGATGAGCACTTCACGGTGGACGGCACGCTGATCGAGGCGTGGGCCTCGCACAAGAGCTTCAAGCCGAAGGATCAGAGCGACTCCGATGAGGGAGGCAGCAACCCGAGCGTCGATTTTCGCAAACAACGGCGCACAAACGATACTCACGCCTCCAGGACCGATCCGGACGCACGCCTGTACAAGAAAAGTAGGGGAGCCGAGTCGAAGCTCTGCTACATGGGGCACCTGATGATCGACAACCGCCACGGGTTAGCAACCAAGGCATGCGTAACGATCGCTTCCGGGACAGCGGAACGAGAGGCGGCGGTGCAAATGGCGGACAAGATTTCCGGTAACCGCAGGGTGACCTTGGCGGCCGACAAGGGCTACGACACACGCGAGTGCGTCCGTAAGCTTCGAGATCGGAACATCACCCCGCACGTCGCACAGAACGACACCAATCGGCGCAGCGCCATCGACCGGCGCACAACCCGCCACCCCGGCTACCAGGTCAGTCAAAGGAAACGCAAGCTCGTCGAGCAGATGTTCGGATGGGCCAAGACGGTCGGGCTGATGCGCAAGACGCGGCACCGAGGCACCGAACGCGTCGATTGGATGTTCACCTTCACCGCCGCTGCCTTCAACCTGGTCAGAATGCGCAACCTCCAGGGGGCGACGTGACGATATCGGGACTAACCGCCCAAGAAATACCGGCGCGGCCGGCAACCAGAGCCTCGCACTCGCACTCGCCGCCCCGCTAACTCACCGTGATCGAGACGATCCAGCCCAAAATGGCGCGCTCGAGCCGTTTTTCAGCAGCCTGCTAGAGATGCTGGCACAGCAGGTCCCGGACTCTGCATCCAGCAATGAACACGCGGACGACGTCCCCAGCGTCGATGCCGCGGGTGGATAGGAGGCAAACGATGAAGAGAGCCAAGCTCCAGAGACAGGAAGGCCACAGCCCGCCTGCGCCCCCGCGTGGCGGACTCGGCGAGTTCATGACCGTTGAGGACGTCGCGGAGATGCTTCGGATCAACAAGTCGACCGTCTACCGGATGGCCAAAGCGGGCCGCATTCCGGCGACCCGAGTCGGTCGCCAGTGGCGCTTTCGGCTATCAGCGCTGGAGGACTTTCTCGATGCCGGTGGAGACCGTGCGTTCGAAGCGGACGAGTCCGACGAGCAACTGCGCGAGGTCGTGAACCGCTGGTAGCGACTCGTGTGTGCTTGCTCGGGTCGAGTCGGGTAGGGGCGGCGCTCGCACGATTGCGGGCTCCCTGATCGAGGCCTCCTATCCTCCCGATTCCGACAGGGCCGTGCGGGCTCACGCGATCGCTTTCAGGCAAAAAAGTAAAGGGGCCACCGGATCACCCCGGTGGCCCCTTTTTTTAAACTGTGTTGCGCGGCCGACTACTCGCGCGGCACCCGAAGCGGGATCGGTAGCGCACCGCCGGTGCGTTGGCTCCAGATGTATGCGGCGACCACGCCACCAGGCCGCACGCCGGCCAGCATGGCGTCGAACTCCTCGACGTTGGTGATGGCGGCGCGATTGATGCGCATGATCACGTCGCCCACGAGGATGCCAGCGTTCGCCGCCGGGCTGTTGGGGGCCACGGCCGAAACGATCACGCCGGTGAGGTCGTCCGGCAACTCGTACCGGTTGGCCAGACGCGAGGTCACGTCGGTGACCAGCAGTCCGAGCTGGCGCGCGACTCCCGAGCCGGCGTCCTCCTCGGCACGCTCCTCACTCCGGGGGCGGGAGCGGCGCGGATCATTGAGCCGGAGCTGACTGGCGAGGATCTCGGTCTCCGCGGGCCGCTCGGTCAGGGTGACGGTGATGTCCCGCTCGTCCGGGCCGCGGATAACGTTCAGCGTCACATCGTCGCCGGGGGCGTGCTTGGCGATGCGCTGCAGAAAGTCCTGCTGGCTCCGCAGCGGCTCGCCGTTCATGCCCACCACGATGTCCTCGGATTCCACCCCGGCCTCGTCGGCGGGGCCGCCCGCCGTGATCTCGTTGATGATGGCGCCGCGTAGGCGGGGATCGAGGTCGTACGCCTCCCGCAAGTCACGGTCCAGCTGGCGTACCGTCACACCGAGGTAGCCGCGGATCACCCGCCCGTGCTCGATCAGCGCCCCCATCACGCGGCGCGCCATGTTGGCGGGAACCGCGAATCCGACGCCGTTGGAGCTCGGGTTGAAGCCACCATTGCTGGCGATCGCCGTGTTGATCCCGATGACCTCGCCGTACAGGTTCACGAGCGGGCCGCCGGAGTTGCCGGGATTGATGGCGGCGTCGGTTTGCACGAAGCTCTGGTATGAGGTCGTCATGCCGTTGAGGCCATCGCGCCCGAGCGCCGAGATGATCCCGGCCGACACGGTGTTCTGCAGGCCGAACGGCGCGCCGATGGCCATGACCCACTCGCCAACCTTGACACCGTCGGAGTCGCCCAGAGGCGCGTGGGGCAGGTTGCGGCCGTCGATCTTGAGCACGGCGATGTCGGTGCCGAGGTCGGCGCCGACGATCTCCGCGTCGAACATGCGGTCGTCGGCCATTATGACTCGCACCCGGGTGGCCTTGTCGAGCTCCTGGGTCTCGCGGTTGAAGCTCGCGATCACGTGGGCGTTGGTCAGCACGTACCCATCGGCCGTGACCAGGACTCCTGAGCCCTGGCTGCGCTGGGTGTCCTGGAAGAAATCCGGCGCGTCGTCGTCAGGGATCTCCGGATCCTCGCCGCGACCGAAGAAGTCCTCGAAGAACTGTTGGAAGCGCTGGTCGTTGCCTGAGGAACGACGCTCCTGCGGGCGCTCCGCCTCGATGAATACCACGGTGCGGCTGACGGTGTCGGCGACCTCGACGAAGAGGCCCTGCGGGACCATGGTGGCCATCGTGTCGCTGCGGTCGGTGAGCGCGGCGCGGCTCGTCTCCTGGGTCTCGGTTCCCACGGCCGGCTGGGCGCCGGTGAACACCAGCCCCAGCCCCAGCCCCAGCCCCGCCGCCAGCAGAGCGGCCGCCGAGGCGATCCGTCCGGATCGATTCCACACGCGCATCGGAAATTCCTCCTTCAGGGATCGGCTACGAGTTCGTTCGGCCCGTGGGTCGGGCTCGATCCATAGGACGTGGGTTTCCCTTGAAAAGACGAAGAAATAGGTCCCCAGCCCTGAAACCTAAGAGTAGCGCGAAATAGCGCCGGCGGCCATGACGTGGGGCCGCCGCTGTCCGCTGGCCAGGAGGTCCTGGTGAAAGTGTAATGGTCTGGTCACCGCAGCCCGCTAGCTGCGATCGGCCAGCGGCATGTAGACACGGGGTCCTGGGCCCACGTACTCGGCGCGCGGGCGGATCAGCCTGTTGTCCGCGTACTGCTCCATCACGTGAGTCGTCCAGCCGGAGATCCTCGACAGCGCGAAGATCATGGGGAAAGTGTTAGCGGCCAGTCCGAGGTACGAGTAGAGACTAGCCGACCAGTAATCAACATTGACCCGCAGCGGCTTGCGCTCCGAAACCACCTCTACCAGGCGCTTGGAGACCTCGAGCAGTGCCGGGTCACCTTTGTCGATCAGCGCCTCGGCGTTGGCTAGAAGGTGGCGGGCCCGTGGATCCTCGACCTTGTAGACGCGGTGTCCGAAGCCCATGATCCGCTCCTTGGCGGCGAGCTTCGCATCGACCCACTCGGTCACACGGTCGACGGTGCCGATGTCGTCCAGCATCTCCTTGACCTTCTGATTGGCCCCACCGTGGAGCGGTCCCTTCAGGGTTCCCACCGCCGATGTCACCGCGGAATGCATGTCGGACAGGGTCGCGGCGGTGACCTTGGCCGCGAAGGTCGAGGCGTTGAAGCCGTGGTCGGCGTGCAGGACCAGGGCGACGTCCATAGCGCGGTTCTCGCGCTCGCTGGCGCGCCCGCCGCGCAGCATGTAGAGGAAGTTGGCGGCGTGGCCCAGTGCCGGGTCGGGGGCCACCGGCTCCATGCCGTTACGGGCCCGCTCGATGGCTGCCACGAGCGTAGCGAGTTGAGCCGTCAATCGGCCCGCCTTTCGCTTGTTGGCCTCCACCGACATGTCCTCGGCGTCGGGGTCGTACTGACCCAGCGCGGATATGGCGGTGCGCAGCAGGCCCATCGGGGTGGCATCCTCGGGGGCGTCGACGATGGTCTCGAGGATCGGCGGCGGGACCAAGCGCTGGGTCGCCAGAGCGGTCACGAAGTCCGCCAGGTCGGGGCGCGACGGCAGATCGCCGTTCCACAGCAGGTAGACGGTCTCCTCGAAGGTCGAGTGCACCGCCAGCTCATGGATGTCGTAACCGCGATAGCGCAGGATTCCCTGGGCACCGTCGATGAAGCCGATCGACGACTGGCCGGCGGTTACGCCGGCGAGGCCGCCGGCCTTCGCCGGCGGAGAAGCTGATTGTCGGTTGCTCATCTCGCTCGCAAGTGCAGTCCGCCGGGTCGCGACTCGGGGTCGCGTGCCAGTCAGCACTCGGCGGTCGCCGGCTTCCGTGACGGCGGGGAAGGGCACGACGAACCGGTTGGGTCGAACGCGGAACGATTCATCGTACTGCCTGCCTCGCAGGGCCACAAACCGGTCTCCTAACGGTGGCGTAGCTCCTCGATCAGCGACTGAAGTCGCGGCGACACGGTCACCGGATAGGGGTCGGGCTCGGTGAGTCGCCGGACGTCCGGCGGCAGCTCCTCGATCTGCTGTTGCGCGCGTTCGCGGATGTGCTCGATCGCCGGCGGTTCCACCACGAGCCGCCCGTCTTCGATCACCTTGGCCAGCATCGGCTCCCCCTCGATCTTCTCGCCCTCGAGGCCGATCGTGTCGCCGGCGAGCAGGCCGTCCTTGCGGGAGCGCCACACCTGCTTGCGGCCGGGGAGGCTGACCTTCGCTGCACTGAGCTTGATCACCGGGATGTCCTGCCCATCGGCGTCCTCACACGAGACCAGCTTGTAGGTGCTGCTGAGCGAAGGCGCATCGCCGCTGGTGCCGAGCTCGGTACCGACGCCGAAGCCGTCGAGTCGCGCGCCCGACTGCAGAAGCGACTCGATCGAGTACTCATCCAGATTGCCGCTGGCGAAGATCCGGGTGTTCTCGGCGCCGCCCTCGTCGAGTACCTCGCGGACCCTGCGCGACAGCTCGCCGATATCGCCGCTGTCGAGCCGCACCGCGGCGAGCTTCTGCCCTCGTTCGGCGAGCTCTGGCAGTAGCCGCAGTGCGTTTCGTGCCCCCTCGACGGTGTCGTAGGTGTCGATCAGCAGCGTCGGATCGCCCGGGTAGGAGCGCGAGAAGGCACGGAACGCCTCGAGCTCGTCCCGGTGGAACATGACGAACGAATGGGCCATGGTGCCGAAGATGGGGATACCGAAGCGCTCGTTGGCGAGCACGTTCGAGCTGCCCACGCAGCCGCCGATGTAGGCCGCTCGGGCGCACAGCAGTCCGGCCTGCGGTCCGTGATCGCGGCGGGGCGAGAAGTCGATCACCGAGCGTCCATCGGCGGCATCGACGACCCTGGCTGCCTTCGAGGCGATCAACGTCTGGTAGGTGAGAGTGGTCAGCAGGTAGGTTTCGAAGATCTGCGCCTCGATGATCGGCGCCGTGATGCGAAGTAGCGGACCCGGTGGGAAGTAGACGGATCCTTCCGGTAGCGCATCCACCGAGCCGGTGAAGCGAAGCGATCCGAGATAGTCGACGAATTCCTGCTTGAAGTGGCCGCTGGTCTCCAGATACTCGAGCGCCTCGGGCCAGAACCGGAAGTCCCGCAGGTAGGCGAGGGCCTGCTCGAGGCCGGCAGCAACGAGATACCCGCGCCGCTTGGGCAGGCGCCGCACGCTGAGGTCGAAGGTGGCCTCACGTTGGGCAAGTCCAGCCTCCAGGAAGGCGGCCGCCATGGTGAGCTCGTAGAGGTCTGTGGACAGGCCCATCCTCTCGAGCGAGACGAGTCCGTGAGTCATAAAAGCTCCGTTAGCAGGCCGCGTTCCGTGTGTGCTGCAGGCTTGATCGAGGCAGCGAGGCCCAATGGTATGATGCGCCCCGCGTCATGACAGCGGAGAGCGAATGAAGGTCTCGTTCCACGGGGCTGCCCGAGAGGTCACCGGCTCGTGCCATCTCATCGAGACCTCCGCGGGGAAGGTGCTGCTCGATTGCGGCATGATCCAGGGCGGCAGGGAGCGTCACGAGCGCAACCGCGCGCCCTTCGGATTCGGGGCCGCCGAGATCGACGCCGTCGTTCTGTCGCACGCTCACATCGATCACAGCGGCCGTCTCCCGCTGCTGCTGCGGGCTGGATACCGCGGCCCGATCTATACCACTACCCCGACGGCGCGGCTGGTCGAGATTCTGCTGTCGGACTCGGCGCGTATCCAACAGGAGGACGCCCGATGGAAGATCCGCCGCCTCAAAAAGAAGGGTAAGGACTCTAGCTGGGTCGAGCCGCTCTATTCCGTCGACGACGCCGCCAAGGTCTTCGAACGGATCGTCGCGGTGCCCTTCGACCGATGGGTCAGCCTCGAGGGGTTGGGCCGTGTGCGATTCGTCATGGCTGACCACATCCTGGGCGCGGCGATCGTCGAGCTGGAGATCGAGGCCGGCGATCGCTGCCGCCACGTGAGCTTCTCCGGCGATCTCGGGGTCGAGGATGCGCGGCTGCTGTCCAGTCCGCGGGCCGTCGAGGCTCCGGAGCTGCTGATTATGGAATCGACCTACGGTGATCGGGACCGGGAGGAGGAAGGCGACCGGACCGAGCTCCTGTTCGAGATCGTCTCGCGTACGACGAAGCGCGGCGGCAAGGTCGTGATTCCGTCGTTCGCAGTCGGACGGACGCAGGAGATCCTGGCCCGGTTGAACGACCTGGTCGAGGCGGGTCGCCTGGACGTTCCGGTCTACGTCGATTCACCCATGGCGGTCGAGGCCACGCGGGTGTTCGCCGAGTTCCCCGAGGCCTACTCGAAGGAGGCCCGTCGGCTCTATTGCTCGGGTGACGCACCGCTGAGCTTCAAGGGGCTGCGCCTGGTAACCGACGCGAAGGACTCGCGAGCCATCAACGCGTCGCGCCAGCCCGCGGTGATCATCTCGGCCTCGGGCATGTGCACCGCCGGCCGCGTCAAGCACCACCTCAAGCACAACATCAAGAACCACCGTTCGACGATTCTGTTCGTCGGCTACCAGGCGCGGGGCACGCTCGGCCGCGTGATTCAGTCCGGGATCGATCCAGTGCGGATCTTCAACGAGTGGTATCCGGTCAAGGCGAGCGTCGAGACCCTGCAAGGATTCTCAGCCCACGCGGATCGCTCCGAGCTGCTGGGCTGGTTCGACAGGCTAGTGGGTGTTCCCGAGCGCACGTTCATCGTGCACGGCAACGCCGATGCCGCCGCGGCTCTGAGTGCCGAGTTGCGACGGCGGCACGAAGCGAACGTGGTCGTGCCAGAGAGGGGTGATTCGTTCGAGGTCTAACCTATTGTCGCCGCGATTCGCCGGGATCGCCGAGCCTGCGCACGATATCGCGACCCTCGGGGTCGCGAGCGAGCACTCCCACCGCGGCGTCGCCGATCCGCAGGTAGCGGCCTGCGTCGTCGGTGAGGAAGTCGGGATCTGGGACGAAGTAGAGATCTGATGCGTCGATCTCCTCGAGCGCCGCGGTGCCTTCCAGGTCGCCGACCTCGACCACGGTACCCCCGGTGCGATCGAGGGTGTCGCCGTAGTTCACCGCGAAGTCGGCACGAATCGGCTCGGCGCCGGGCAGCACGATCGAGCCGCCACGCACGACCAGGTCATAGACCCAAGGGGAGTTGAGCGGCAGATTGAGGTAGCGGCTGGGGGCGTAGGCCTCCCAGCTACCCCGGGCGATTGCGTCGAGAGCAGTCAGGACGGCGACGTAGTTGGCCAAGCGCAGCTTCGCCTTGTCGGGATCCGACAGCTCGCCGCCCGACTCGATGAGTACGACGCCGGTGCCCCAGCGCGTCATCAGGTCGCCGAACGCGCGCGGGTTGAAGCTCTCGTCGTAGCGTGCCACCTGGTCGCCCACGACTGACTCCAAGGCACCCACGAGCAAGGAACACATCTGCTTTGCCGCCTGGTTCTGGGGGCTCGTCTCGCCGAATCCGGGCGGCGGCGCCAGCAGCGCGATCAGCACGTCGCGTCCGCTGCTGCCGAGCCGGGTACGCACGTTCTGATCGTGCAGATTGAAGCCCCAAGGGGCGTTGGTCTCGTCGCGCAGGGCTTTCAGGGCGCGTGCCTCGGGTGTCGAGAGTCGTCGGGCGTCCCGGTTGATATCGATGCCGAGGGCGTTGTGGCGCACGAAGCGGGCGGCACCGTCGGGGTTGAGCATGGGCACGGCGACGACGTGCAAAGCGCCCTCGATGCGCCGCACCAATGGGTCGTCCGGTGCGCTCGCCAGGTAGTTGAAGATGTCGACCAGGGCTCGCGACGCCGTCGATTCGTTGCCGTGCATCTGCGACCACATGAGCACGATGGTGTCGCCCTGTCCGAAGTCGACGCGACGCAGCGGCCGACCCTCGACAGATCGTCCGATCTTGGTGACAGAGAAACGCTCGCCTCCCGCCTCGACGATCGGCAGCAGGGTCTCCCAGTAGCGCTCGGGAGCGAACTGGCGCCGGCTTAGCGCGGCTACATGATGGCTGGCGTACTCGGCAACCAGGCCGGCTGCCGTGGCACGTACGAGACCGACGGCAGCCTCCCGCGTGGCGGCAACGGCCGGCGCCGGAGCCGGGCGGGCCGACGAGCAGCCTGCGGCCAGCAGGAGCAGGACGGTGGTGCCCCGCCGCGTCACCGTTGGTCCCAGCGGCGCTTCCAGTCGTCGAGCTGGCGCGCGGCAACCTCACGACCGCCGAAACCGAAGGCGAGGGCGACGGCGAGCGCGACAGCGCCGAGGATGATGCCGAAGGCAAGGTTGATGATGTCGGCCGCGAGCCCCATCTGGCTCAGCCCCATGGCGCCGGCGAGCGCCAGGATCGAGACGCGGGCGGCCAGCGCCAACAGGTTGGCCTGGTCGGCTTCGCTCGCCTCAATCACCCGCGCCGACAGATTGGCCAGGTACAGGCCGATGGCAAAGATGACCAGCCCGAGCAGCACCTGGCCGGAGAAGACCAGGAACTGGGCCACCAGGTCGGCCAGGACCTCGAAGCCGAGTAGTCGCGATGCCTCGACGGCGGCGAACAGGACCACCGCCACGCGGACGAGATAGCCAACGATGGCGGAGGGCATGTTACGCCGGTCGCCCTCTTCCTCGCCGACGATCCCGAGGCGCACCAGAACGCGGTTGAAGCCGATGCCGGCGAGGAGATTGCCGATGAGGCCGCCGACCACGCGGCCGACCACGTAGGCGATCGTCAGTAGCAGCGAGGCCGCGAAAACCAGCGGGATCGCCGCCAGGATCGTCTCGAGCATGTTGCTGGCCGGATCGGTGATCGCGTCGAGGTCCAGGGCGTTGAGCGCAGCCACCAGGACCGGGATCAGCACGAGCACGTAAACGATGAGACCGACAACGCTGGAGAGGCGCTGCTTGCCCAGCAGCGTGTCCAGGCCGAAGCTCTCGCTGAGCTGGTCGACGCCGAGCGCCGCAAGCAGGTTGGCGGTGATTTGCTGCACGATGCGCGCCACGAACCAGCCGGCAGCGGCGATCAGCGCTGCGGCGAACAGATTCGGCAGGAAGCCCAGCACCTTGTCCATCATCGACTGCACAGGGGCAAGCGGACCCTGCAGCTCGAGTGTATCGAGCACGGCGGGCAGGAAGAGCAGAAAGATGAGCCAGTAGACCGCATCGCCGAGCGTCTGGGCGATCGACATCTTGCGCGTCTGGTCGAGCGCGGCTGCCGCCCCGAGACGCTCCTCGAAGTTGGTGGCGCGCAGTACCCGCACGACAGCAGCGCGCAGGATCGAAGCGAGCACCCAGGCGGCTACCAGCAGCAGCGCGGCGCCGCCGATGCGCGGGGCGAACTCGGAGATCTGATCGAGCAGCGCGGTTAGCGGCGCGGCAACCAGCGTCAGTCCCAGTCGCCTGAGGAATTGAACCAAGACGAACAGCAGTACCAGGTAGTAGACGGCGCGGGGAATCCAGCGCTCGAAGGTGTCGTGCGGCGCGGTGTCGTCGTCCCCGAGCCAGATGGCGAGACGATCGTCGAGGTGGGTGCGCTTCATCAACCAACGCACGACAGCGGCGATCACGAAGGCCGCCAGCCAGCCGATGATGAGGATGGCCACGGCTGCGAGCAGCCCGGGCAAGTTGCTGCGGAACATCTCGAGGATGCGCGTGTAGGTTTCTTGCATCGCTTCACTCACGGGCACGGTGCCGAACAGCCGGCCACCGACGGGAACGACCACGAAAGAACGGCGGGATTGTATCAAGCGTGGAGGCGACTCGGCCCTGAGGTTCCCGGTTCGCGTCGGGAAAGCCGGGCAGCAGGTCACACACTTCATGGGAAGGGCCTGACGCGAAACGAGTGGCGAGCCATATCATAAGGTCTTGGTAGCAGCGTCCGCCTCGCCCCACCTGTCCTCCGGAGCGCCGCCCCCATGGGTGGCGCGATTCCATGCCGACAATGCGACTGATCTTGAGCCCGCTCGTCTTTCTGCTGGCGCTGGTTCCCACCGCCCAGGAGCTCGATCGCTCCGAGCTCGACCGCATCGAGAATCTGTCCGAGTCGCTGGCCAACGACCTGCTGGCACTGTCGGTCTCGGCGCGTGACCTCGATGATCGGGGAATCACTGGCCATTTCGCCGAACGAGTCGAGCTGGCGGGGCGGCCGACGCCTGCTGGCGAGCCGCGCAGCGAAGGCGAGGGGCTGTGGCGCATCGACTGGATCGTGGGAGACACACGTGAGCAGCTCGCGCGATCGGAGGCGGTCGCCTGGCTCAGCAGCCTGCTCGCCCGTTTCGACTCGGTCGAGGATGTCCGCTTCAAGGTCAAGGAGGCGACTTTCGCGGACGACGGCCGCAGCGACGCCAGGGTGAGGTCTTACCTCATCGGCCGCAACCTCGCGGGACACCGCGAGTGGCTCGTGGCGTGGGCTCGCGTCGGTGCCCGACAGGTGGGCGAGGAGGCATGGGAGATCGACAGCTACGCCGTCGAGTCGGTGACCTCACTCGTGGCCGAGCGGGATCTGTTCTCCGAGGTGGCGCTGCCGGCCGGGGTGGCGGCAAGGTTCCCAGACTTCGGGGTGCCGCCCAACGAAACGGTGGTGGCCCACGGCGCGGCCGTCGCCGATGTCGACGGCGACGGATTGCTCGACGTTCTCGCGACCGGGGTCGAACGCAACGTGCTGTATCGCAACCTGGGCGACGGGCGCTTCGGGGACATTTCGGAGTCGAGCCTGCTGTCGCTGTCACGCCCGGCTACCGGAGCCCTCTTTTTCGATGCCGATGCCGATGGCGATCAGGACCTGTTCCTGGCCTCAGTCGGGCCGCAGATGTACCTCGAGAACCGGCTCGTACCCGACGGGGAGCTGCGCTTTCTCGACACCTCGACCGAGGCAGGGGTCGATCGGGAGGCCATCGGCTTCAGCGTCGCCGGGGCCGATGTCAATGGCGACGGGCGCACCGACGTGTACGTGACCGGATACAACCGCTACGGGGTGGTGATGCCTGACAACTGGTGGCAGGCGAGCAACGGCACACCCAACCTCCTGTTTCTCAACGAGGGTGGCGGACGCTTCCGCGAGGTGGCTGCGCAGTGGGGAGTGCGCGACACACGGTGGAGCTACGCGGCGGCCTTTGCCGACATCGACGTCGACGGCGATCAGGATCTGTATGTCGCCAACGACTTCGGCGAGAACGCCCTGTACTTGAACGAAGCGGAAGAGGGTTTCGCCGACGTCGCGGCCGAGCGCGGTGTGCTGGACCCCGGCAACGGCATGGGCGTGTCGTTCGGCGACTACGACAACGACGGCAACCTCGACCTGCACGTCACGAACATGTCCTCGACGGCCGGAAACCGGATTCTGGGACGGCTTTTTCCCGACGCTGCCGCCGACTCCTCGGTGCTCAAGAAGCTCGCTGCCGGGAGCTCCTTGTATCGGGGCGATGGCGCCGGCGGCTTCGTCGACGTTACCCAGGCGGTCGGCGGCTTTCCCGCCGGCTGGGCGTGGGGCGGCGGATTCATCGACATCGACAACGACGGCTGGGAGGACGTCTATTCGCCCAACGGTTTCATCTCGGGCAAGACGATGAACGACACGTGAAGCATTTTCTGGCGCCACGTGGTGGCAGCCGAGGCCGCGGTCGAGGAGGCCGGCAACGAGTCGTACACGCAGGAGCACATGTCTGCCATCTTCCAGGAGGGCTTCTCGTTCAGTGGCTACGAGCGCGACTTCCTGGCATTGAGTCGTGGCGGCGAGCACTTTCTCGACGTGTCCGGCGTCTCGGGCATCGACTCGATCGGGGACGGCCGGGGCGCCGCCTTCGCCGACTTCGACAACGATGGTGACCTCGACGTGTTCGTCGTCTCCCTGCAACGCACGGCCCACGAGCTGTTCCGGAACAACGTCGGCGCCGAGCAAGGCTTCATACGTGTCGAGCCGGTCGGCCGGGCCGGCACCGACGCCTTCGGCACGGTAGTGCGCGTCAAGACCCCATCCGGCCTGCAGACCAAGGTCAAGTCGGGTGGCTCGGGCTTTCTGGCGCAGCACGACCCTCGGTTGCTCTTCGGGCTCGGCCGTGCGCCGCGCGCGGAGTGGATCGAGGTCACCTGGCCGGACGGAGCCACGCAGCGCATCGAGGCGATGCACGGACGGCCGGGGGTTCCGTCCGGAGTAGCGCTGCGGGTGGAGCGCGACGGCGCCGCGACGCTGGTCGAGGAACGCCGCTTCGCGCTCGCCGATCCGCTCGACAGTGCCAGCCGGCTGCTGACGACGCTCGAGATCGCGCCTGGCGACACCTTTCCCGACCTGACTCTGCGTTCGGATGAAGAGATCCCAGGGCTACGTGGGCCCGGCGGCGACGCTGCCTCGGTGCACGACCTGTTGCGGCCTGGCCGGCGCCTCCTGCTGAACATCTGGGCGACGTGGTGTGTGCCGTGTCGTCGCGAGATCCCCGAGCTCGAGCGGCTGGCGCCGGAGCTGGCGGGCAACGGCATCGATCTGGTAGGCCTGAGCATCGATACCGAGGGGCTCGATCGGATCGTGCCGTTTCTCGATCAGGTCGGGGCGACCTATCCGGTGCGCGTGACCGCCGACCCGAGAATCGCCGACCTGTACGCGGGTGGCGAGGTGTCTATCCCCTTGTCGGTCATGCTCGACGAGGAGGGACGTATCTTGCAGATCATCGGTGGTTGGTCGGCGGCGACGGAGGCCCAGTTCGAGGCGCTGGCGCGATAGCCGCGGGTCTCAGCTCCTGGTGGCGCCGATCGAGGAGCGCTCGCGCGCCAGCTCTTCGACGAGGTCGGCCACGGTCAGCCGCTCGAGCCGTGCCAGCAGCACCTCGCGGAAGCTCGTCCAGGTGCTATGCATCGGACAGGGCACGTCGTCGTCACAGCGGTCCAGGCCAAGCACACAATCCTGGGTGAGCCGCTTGACGTTCTCCACCGCCTGGAGAACCTCGAGGACACGGATATCGTCGGGGCTGCGTGTCATGCGGAAGCCGCCGCCACGGCCGCGGACGGAGGACAGGATGTGGGCACGAGCCAGGTCCTGAAGGACCTTCGCGAGGTAATACGGTGGGATGGCCTCGGCATCGGCCACCTCGGCTGCGGAGATCGGTCGCGTCGGATCGTCACGTCGCGCGATGTAGGCGAGGGCGCGAATCGCGTACCTGCCCGAATCGGTTTGGATCACGTCGATCTCCCGGCCCCGGGAGGGCAGGGCGGGGCCCACAGGCCGGGACACATAAGACGCTAATCATAGCAGGATATCCGATAAAGTAGCCGGTCATACGACACAGGGCGTTGGCCCGACACAGGGTCAAGTCGACTTGCTGGCCCGGGAGCTGCGATGAGAAACGTCGAGCAATCCGCGATCGCGCATCTGCTGAACCGCGCTGCGTTCGGACCCTCCGCGGGCGACTGGCGACGCGTGGAGGCGATCGGCCGCGACGCCTGGTTGGAGCAGCAGCTGCACCCCGAGCGCATCGACGACGGACCGATCGAGAGCGTCTTGGCCAGGCTCGGGACCCTGTGGCTCGACACCGCGACCCTGATGCGCGACTACCCGTCGCCCCAGCAGGTTCAGCGGATGATGCGCGATGACGAGGAGCCGGACGAGGAGATGATTCGTCGGCTCGGGCGCCGGTCCTTCGTGCCGGCCCAGGAACTGGCCCGGGCGCGGATCGCCCGGGCGATCGGTAGCGAGCGCCAGCTGTACGAGGTGCTGGTTGATTTCTGGTACAAGCACTTCAACGTCTTCGTCGGCAAGGGGCCGATGCGTCACCTGCTGACCGGGTACGAGCGCGACACCATTCGCCCCCACGTACTTGGCAACTTCCGCGACTTGCTGGGGGCGGTAGCGCGCAGCCCGGGGATGCTCGTCTACCTCGACAACTGGCGCAGCGGTGCCGCGGAGGATCGTGCGGTTGCCGGCTCGACGCCGCGCGGGCTGCGCCGAGATGCCGTTCGCGATGCCATCCGCCGTCGCGGAATGATGCAGCAGCGGTCGCGGCCACCACAGGGCCGGCCACGGTTTTATGAGCGGCCTGAAGGGCTCAACGAGAACTACGCACGCGAGCTGCTGGAGCTGCACACGCTGGGAGTCGACGGCGGCTACGACCAGGACGATGTGCGCGAGACAGCCCGAGCCTTTACCGGCTGGACCCTGCGGCTGACCCCCCAGGGTGGAGGCGGGTTCGTCTTTCGTCCCGACTGGCACGACGCCGAGGACAAGACCGTACTCGGGACGCGCCTGCCGAAGGGGCGCGGCGTACAGGACGGTGAGCAGGTTCTCGACATGCTGGTCGAGCATCCGTCGACCGCACGCTTCATCGCTACCAAGATGTGTCGGCGCCTGGTATCCGACGATCCTCCCGCCTCGCTGATCGACAAGGTGGCCACCCAGTTTGCCGCCAGCCGAGGCGACCTGAGGGCCGCCACGGCAACCATCCTCAGATCACGCGAGTTCGACGATCCGGCCGCGCGCGGCGCCAAGGTCAAGAGCCCGTTGGAGTTCCTGGCTAGTGGCGCGCGTGCGCTCGGGGTGCCGGCGACCGCCGATCCGCGGCTGGTGCAGGGTCTGCGCGCGCTCGGCGAGCCGCTTTACGGCGCCTCGGCGCCCACCGGTTACCCGGACGAGCCGATGGCCCGAACCAGCGCCAATGCGCTCCTGGCGCGGATGGAGCTGGGAACCCTGCTGGCCGAGGCGGCGTTTGCGCGCCGTGATCGCCGTGCGAGCGGCACCGAGCGGGAGCGCGTCGAGCGGGCGCTCGGCGACCTGCTCCCCGGTCAGGAGACCGCCCAACTGCACGGCAAGCTCGTCGGTTGGGCCGAGTCGCGAACCGAGACCGTAACCGATGCCCAGATCGCCGGATTGGTGCTGGGGTCGCCGGAGTTCCAGAGATGATGAGCAGACACGACGATTGTCACGGATGTCGCGAGAACGAGCGCGCTCGGCGCGCCTTGGATCGGCGGGTGTTCCTGCGCACCGGAAGCCTGTCGCTGGTCTCCTGGGGGTTCGCACCGCGCTTTCTCGGGCAGGCCCTCGCGGCGACGCGCGGCCGCGGGACGGGGCGCAAGATCCTGGTCTGCGTTTTCCAGCGGGGTGCCGTCGACGGGCTCAGCATGGTGGTGCCGCACGGGGACCGTGACTATCACCGTTCGCGCCCCCGCATTGCCATCCCGGGACCTGGTCGTGGCGACGGCCGGGCGCTCGATCTGGACGGCTTCTTCGGGCTGCATCCTGCTCTTCGTGGTGTACAGGGATGGTTCGAGTCCGGGGATCTGGCGGTGGTTCACGCGGTGGGGTCCCCCGATGCAACTCGCTCCCACTTCGACGCGCAGGACTTCATGGAGTCGGGTACTCCGGGCGTGAAGTCGACCCAGAAGGGCTGGCTCAACCGCGTCCTGCGCGCCACGGCGCAACGGGACGTGGCCGGCTCGCTGATGCGCGGCATCGCGACCAGCGACGGCATGCCGTTGTCGCTGGTCGGCGCCGAGCCGACGCTGGCGGTCGGCGACCTGGCGGCTTTCCTGGGGGAGCCCGGGGCGCAGCGGGGCGGCCGGCGCGGCCAGGGTGACGGCATGGGCGACATGACCGGCGCGCGGGCGCGGGCGCGGTCGCGCACGATCACAGAGGGCTTCGAGATGCTCTACGGCCGCGCGGGTCGGGATCTGGTGGTCGATGCCGGGTCCGACGCGCTGGACGCCGTTTCCTTCCTCAGGGCCGCGGAGCCGCTGAAATACCAGCCCAAGCCCGGCGTCGAGTACCCACGCGGCGAACTCGGGATCCAGCTACAGCAGATCGCCCAGCTGATCCGGGCCGACATCGGATTGGAGATCGCTTTCGCCGACATGGGCGGCTGGGACACCCATGCCAACCAGGGTGCGGTCGAGGGGCAGCTCGCCTTCCGTCTGCGCGAGCTCGGCGATGCCATCGCCGCCTTCGCCCATGACATGGAGGATCGGCTCGACGACATCGTGCTGCTGACCACGTCGGAGTTCGGTCGTACCGTCGAGGAGAACGGAACCGGCGGCACCGACCACGGCCACGCCAACGCCTCGCTGATTCTTGGTGGCGGTGTGCAAGGCGGCAAGGTCTACGGTGACTGGCCCGGCCTGTGCCGGGATCAGCTCTACGAGCGCCGTGATCTGGCGCTTACCACGGACTTCCGGGACCTGTTCGGCGAGATCGTTGCCGGTCACCTCCGCACCGCCAGACACCAGCGGCATCTTCCCAGGCTACGAGCTCGACCCGAAACGCCGCCGCGGGCTGTTCACCGCCGCCTCCTAGAGACTCTGGCGGGTCAGCCCCCCACCGATGGCGGGGCGTTCCCGCGCGGGAAGAGCTGCTCCGGCACGTCGTGCATGGTGAGCTCGTAGATCGCCGCGTCGAGCCCGAGGTCCAAGTACTGCCGCAGGTTCCCGGATAGGCTGGGCACGCCGGGCCCCGGCCAGTCGGTGCCCCAGAGGCATTTGTGCGCCAGGCGGGGTAGCTCCGGCACGTAGTTCAGCAAACGCTTTGGCGGGATACCGGAGAGATCGAGGTAGAGGTTGCGGTGGCGACGCGCCACGAAGGCTGCCTGGGGACCCCAGAACGGTCGGCCGGCGTGAGCCAGAATCTGTACCAGCTCAGGGAAGTCGATGCCGATGTCGTCACACTCGAGCGGGTCGCCGAAGCGGCTGCGCGCGCCCGGGAAGATCGACGTGCCGGTGTGGATCATCACCGGCATGCCGACCTCGGCGCACCGCTGGTAGATGCCCCCGAGCGCCGGTAACTGCTCGTCGCCAGCTCCCTTCCGGTAAGAGTTGGCGCGAAACTCCTGGTGCGGCGGGTGGATCTTGAGACCCCGGATGCCAAGGCTCACGAGCTCGTCGACCGCTGCTGCGGGATCGGCGATGATCGTTGGATCGCGCGGGTCGAGGCCCCCGAAGGCCAGCAGGCGCTCGCGGTCGGCGGCCGCGATCTTCGCCACCCAAGGGTTCACGGCGTCGGTGAACCCCATCAACTCGGTGGCCACGTAGTTGATCATGCCGATACGGTCGACCCCGGCCTCGTCCATGCAGGCGAGCACCTCGGCCGGGTCGAGCATCATCGCCTCGAGCTCGGAATAGTTGTCGCGCTTGGCCGCCATCACCTGCTGGATCTGTGGGTGCATCTGGGCCCACGGCTGGATGTGCACGTGGATGTCGGTGATTGGGTACGGCAGATCCTGGGGCCTCAATGCGACGACTCTGGTCGCTGCGCGAAGAGGAAGAAGTCGTAGCTGGTGCGCGCCAGGTCGGCGATGAGGCGCTCGTTCACGGTGCTTTCGATCCCCTCGTTGGCGAGCGTGTAGACACTGATGGCGAACTGGCCGAGGTCGCCCGGGAGGGTGATCACTCCAACATCGTTGACCACCCGCCCAATGGTCCCGGTCTTGTGGGCGATGATGACATCGGCGGGCAGGAGCCCCCGCAGCCGGTTGGCGCCGGTCTGCGTGCGCTCGAGGATCTCCATGATGACCTCGCACGACTTCGGGGTGAGGATCTCGCCCCGGGCGATGCGACCCAGAAGGTCGGTCATCTGGCCGGCGGCGGCGGTGTCGAGGCCGTCGGTATAGAACGCCTCGGCGGCGGCCTCTCGATGCCCCTCCTCGAACTCGAAGGCACTCAGTGCAGCCTGGATCTGCTTGCGATTTGCCTCCTCGAGCCCCTCGTAGGGCACTCCGAGGTAGTCCAGAATGAGCTCCAACGTGGTGCGGTCGACGCGGATCCTCTCGTAGCCGAGCGCGCCCATCCGCGCGGTGATCGCCTCGGCACCGAGCCGGGCGATCAGCATGTCGGTGGCCGAGTTGTCCGACAGGATGATCATCATGGTGGCCAGATTCCGCAGCGACAGTCTCAGGCCGGGCGCCCAGAGATCCTGCAGCAGACCGCTGCCGATGTGTTGATCCGACGGCTGCAGCTCGATTTCCGTGTCCATGGTGAGCTCGCCGACCTCGATGCGTGCCATCATCTCGACCAAGATCGGCACCTTGTAGGTACTGGCCATGGGGTAAGGCGTGTCGGCATCCACCTGCCCACCCATGCCCGTATCGACGTGACGAACGGACACTCCGGCGCGGCCGGGGAAGCTATCGACGAGCCGGTCGAGAGCCTGGTGGAGGGTCCACTCCGGGGTGTGCCGGCGCGGTGCCGGTGTCGGTTCGGCGAGGCTCACCGCAAGCAGGCTGGCGGCGGTCGTCAGGGCACAAACGCGCAAGAATCGGCGGCTTCTCGAGGGCGCAGCGTGTTGCATAATCAGCTCCGTTTCGTGCTGGCCCGAGTCTAACCTGAGGACCTAGAGTGTGGCGTAACCAGACCCATCACACTTTCGCCATGGCCTCCTGGTGAGCGGCTCCAATCCCTATATGCAACCGGCTGAGCCGGGGTTCGAGCCGCTCGGTGATCTGACCGTCGAGGCGGCGGCCGAGCAGGCTCTACAGCTCGCAGACGCGATCCATCACCACGATCGCCGCTATTACCTGTTGGACGATCCGGAGATCGCCGACAGCCTCTACGATCGGCTGTTCCAGCGCCTGCGCGAGATCGAGGAACGATGGCCGCACCTGCGGGCCGACGACTCCCCGACACGGCGTGTTGCCGGCAGCGTTCTCGAGTCGCTTGCCGAGCTCGACCACACGGCTCCCATGCTGTCGCTCGACTCCGGGGTCGAGAACGTCAAGGTGCTGGAGTTCGACGACCGGGCGCGCCGTGGGTTAGAGGTGGAGCGCATCACCTACGTGGCCGAGCCCAAGTTCGACGGGCTGTCGATCGAGATCGTGTACGAGCGGGGCGTCTACCTGCGTGCGGCCACGCGCGGCGACGGGTTTCGAGGCGAGGACGTGACCGAGAACGTGCGCACCATCCGAAGCCTGCCCATGCGGCTCCTCGGCACGGGGGGATCGCCGCCGGCGATGCTGGCGCTACGCGGCGAGGTGCTGATGCCCCTCCAGGGCTTCCACGCGATGAACCGCCGACGCCTGGAGGCAGGCGAGGATCCCTTCGCCAACCCTCGCAACGCCGCGGCCGGCGCCATCCGGCAGCTGGACTCAGGCGCCGTGGCCTCGCGGCCCCTGGATGTCTTCTTCTACGATCTCCTCGCCATCCGGGGCGGGGAGGTGCCGACGACGCACTGGGAGACGCTGGGCTGGCTCCAGCGCCTGGGCCTCAAGATCACCGATCGCGTAGCGCGCTGCGACGGGATCGAGGCGGCGATCGAGTACCACGATGCGCTGGAGGACGAACGTGACGAACTGCCCTACGAGATCGACGGGGTGGTCATCAAGGTCGACCGGCGCGACTTCCAAGACATCCTCGGCAAGCGCTCGCGCAACCCGCGCTGGGCCTTCGCCCACAAGTTCGCGCCGCGTGAGGAGGTCACGCGCATCGAGCAAATCGGCCTGCAGGTGGGTCGTACGGGGATCATCGCGCCGGTGGCCCTGCTGGCGCCGGTCGAGGTCGGCGGAGTGACGATTTCCCGCGCCTCGCTGCACAACTACGACCAGGTCCGCGCCAAGGACATCCGGCCGGGCGACTCGGTGCGTGTGCACCGCGCCGGCGACGTAATCCCGTATGTCGTCGAGCGAGCCGACGATCGGCCCGAGAGCGATCGGCCCGAACCGTTCGAGATGCCAACAGCGTGCCCAGTTTGCGGCTCGCACGTCGAGCGCGAGGGCGCCTTCTTCCTGTGCACGGGCGGCATCGTCTGCCCGGCGCAGATCAACGGCGCCATCGAGCACTGGGGCAGTCGGCTGGCGCTCGATATCGAGGGTCTCGGAGGCAAGACGGTGCGACAGCTCACCGAGGCTGCGCTGATCAAGGATTCGGTCGCCGACCTGTACCGGCTCCAAGAGGAGGACCTGCTGCCGCTCGACCTGTTCGGCGAGGTGAAGGCCCGCAATCTGGTGCGGGCCATCGAGGCGAGCAAGGGCTGCACCCTCGGACGATTCATCTACGCGCTGGGGATTCGCCACGTCGGTGAGCACGTGGCGGAGGTGCTCGCCCGCGAGTTCGGTAGCATCGAGGCGCTGATGGAGGCCAAGGAGGAGCGGCTGCAGCAGACTCACGAGGTGGGGCCGCAGGTAGCCCACAACGTCACCGAGTTCTTTCGGGAGCCGAGAAACCGACGCGTCGTCGGTGAGCTGATGGAGCTCGGCCTGGCCCCGCGCATCGAAGCCCGACCGAAGCAGGTGTTCAGCGGCGAGAAGCTGGTGGTTACCGGGACACTCGAGCGCATGAGCCGCTCGGAGGTCGGGGCGCTCCTGGAGAGTCTGGGCGCGCGGGTGACCTCGTCGGTGAGCAAGAAGACCGACTACGTGGTGGTAGGAGACAATCCCGGATCGAAGGCCGACAAGGCACTGGATCTGGGCGTAACGGTTCTGACGGAAGCGGACCTGTTCGCGCTGCTGCGGGAGCGCGGGGTCGAGGAGGAATGATGGGGAACGTGCGCGAGTACGCGGTCGGGGGGGAGGCCTGGAAGATCCGCCAGGTCCAGGCACTCGACGACGATCCGATGGTTCACGGAGCACGCTACACCTTCAGTGTCGAGTCGGAGAAGGCCGGCTTCGAGGTCGAGGTGGTGTTGGCGCCGATCTACTTCCACCTCGCTTCGGCGAGGGAGCGCCTGGAGCTCGGCTCGACCGCCGCGAGGCTGGTGTGCGACGCGCTCGATGCCGGCGTGCGGACCGCAGCGCAGGTCCGGGTGAGCAGCGACGGCGTAGCGATGCTCGATGGCGCGCCGCTGGCGCAGCTGTTCGTGCTCGTCAAGCCCGAGCCGCCCCCGAAGCCGAAGCCGAAGCCACACCAGGCCTGATCCCGGTCGCCGCCGGAATCAAGGCGGCTCGCAAGAGGCTCCGGTGCGTCGAACCACCATCCACTCGGCGTTGGCGAAGGCTCGCTCGAAGCAGGGCGGCAGCGCCCAGGGCCGCATGGGTGGCGAGGGAACGAGAATCGCCACGGCCTCGAGCTCGTCGAAGGCGCGCGCCGCCAGAGCCGCGTCGGTGGCGCCGTAACCCGCGGCAACCTGCTCTTCGGCCCGTTTCACCTCCGCATCGGAGGCGCCGAAGAGCATGGCAAGTCGTCGGTTGGCGAAGCTCAGCGGTCGGCGCAGCCAGATCCCCACCTCCACCCCATAGTGCTCCGGTTCGATGGCCACGAGCTCGTCGGGCTCCGTGTTTCGGTTGATCCACTGCAGCGCCGCGATCTTGTCGGGGCTGGAGCCCCAGAAGATGGCTCCCTCGAGCAGATATCCAGACAGCACGTACCCAGTCCCCAGAGCGCACATCAGGACGGCGGCGGCCACCCAGCGACGACGCGGTGCTCGCAACGCGGCCGCGGCCGCGAAGGGCGCCAACAGGAACCAGGGCAGCAGCAATGCCCTGGCGTAGAGGTTGTTGCCGATGCCGTATGGCGGCCGCACGATGACGACGAAGACCAGGATCGACACCGCCACCAGGATCGCTTGGGTCTCGGTCTTCGCCTGCGGTCGGCCACGACGACGCACGAGCTCGAGCGTGGCCAACAGGCCGATGATCCCGAAATCCACGAGATACACGGCGGGGGTGTCGAGCAGCTCCGTCCACCAGTCGGAGCCGAACACCGAGGTGAAAAGCGCGCCGTTGGTCCAATCGCCGGCCAGGGATGTGCCGAGCACGAGACCCGAGGAGGAGCCGCTCGAGAGCGTTGGCAGCACGGGGAGGGCGAAGCCGACGGCGAGTGCCCCCGGGGCGGCCCAGCGTCGGAAGGTATCGGTGCTCCAGGGCGCCGTGCGGGCGGTCCAGGCATCGCCGGCGAGGGCGAACCCGATCCCGAGCGCCAGGCCGAAGGCGACGTAAGCCGACAGAGCCGGGAGCGACGCGATCAACAGGGCCGGTAGCAGCCAGCTCCGCGGCCCGTGCTCGCGGGCTTCCCGTGCCGGCGAGAGCAGGTAGATGACGAGCAACGCGATCAGCGTGGCGGCGGTCTGGTGCGGTGCCCACATGGTGGCGACCAGCGGGGCACTGAACTGGCGGTCGAGGTTGTGAATCCAGTAGTCGATGTGCATCGAGGGCACGAGCGCCCGGACGGTGTCGAAGCCTCCAGGCAGGGGCCACCCGACGACCACGTTGCGCAACGCCTGCACGAGCATGACCAACAGGTCGAAGCCGACGAGCAGTGAGGATCCAGCTGCCGCGACCAGCGCTACCGGTGGCCGGGCCAGGTCGCGCGCGAAGACGTAGACCACAACGGGCGTGGCGGCGGCAGTCAGCAGGGTCAGGGTCAACAAGATGGCGAACAGGTCGCCGCGGTGGCCGGACGCCACCTGCACCGCGGCTCCGAGCAGGTCGTAGCCAAAGTAGTAGGAGGGGTCCGGGTCGGCGTGCAGGTAGGGGTGGGGTGGCGGGAAGAAATCGGAGCCGGCGATGCCGGTCGCGATCACCAGATGGTGCTCCCAGTCGGTCATGGCGACCCTGTGGATGCCGTCGGCGCGCTCGAGCCCATGCGGCAGGAAGGGGATGCCGACGACGATCGTCGACACCAGGGCCAGCCCGATCACAGCACGCGTTGGCTCGGAGCTTTCCGCCGTGTCGAGACCGCCCTTGTTACCGGCCGTCAACGCCGCGAGGGCGCTGACCCCCAAGACGCAGCCGATGGCGGTCGTCGACGACAGCCCCAGGAGCATGGTGCCGAGCCAGAGTGCGATGACCGCGAGCCCGACCCCGCCGTAGGCGATCGCCAGGCACGCGACCGGGTTCGCGGCTCGCTCCGGTAGCACCCGGCGTGTCCAGCAAACGGCGGCGACTCCAGGGACTCCTACGAAGAGGACCGCGCACAGAACGCTGATCGCGAGGCTCATCCGTTACCTCTCCGGCGCGACAGGGCTCGTGCGAACAGGTCGCCCAGGGCGGGCGCGATGCTCGCCATATCGAAGCGCGCGATGAACGAGCGCGCGGCGACGGCGTCGCGATGCCAGTTGCCGGCGAGTATGGGTCGAACCGCGGCGGCCAGCGCGGCGGGGTCGCGCGGCGGGATCGTCACACCGACTCCGGGCCGGTCGAGGTATCCGGACACCCCGGTGGTCTCGGTTACCACGAAGGGAGTTCCCGCCGCCGCCGCCTCGACGCAAACCCGGTTCATCGACTCGAGGTGGGAGGGCACGACCAGCACGTCGGCCGCCGACATCCAGCGCATTACCTCCTGGTGAGGAACCCCGCCGGCCAGGTGAACGCGCTCATCGAGGCCGAGCTCGTGGGCGCGGAGGCGTAGGTACTCACCATAGTCGCCATAGCCGGCGACGCTCAGCGCAGGGCCAACGATCACGAGATCGGCGTCGGGGATCTCGGACATGGCATCGACCAGCACGTGGATTCCCTTGAACGGGTGGACCCTGCCGAGTGACAGTACCAGCCGGCGCGATCCGAGCCGCGTATCGGCCAGCAGCCGCGCCCGCGCGACCCGGCGCTGCTCGGCTCGAGTCGGCTCGTCGATTCGGCTGGCATCGAGTGTCTCGGGCGCGACGTTGAGCGGCACGATCGCCGTCGGCCGGTCGGTGTGCTCGGCCAAGTGCTCGGCGGCAAGCGAGGAGATGAAGCGTATGCCATCGGCTGCTCGCAGGGTTCGAGTCAGGGCTCGTCGTGGCAGGGGGAAGCGGCCGAAGCCGTAGCTGGCGTCCGGCACGACGAGGAAGTCTTCCCCCATCGGTGTCACCACGAGGGCACCTGGCCAGCCGGCCATCCGACGTGCCCACGCGGCGGCTGCCCCCCACGGGTAGGCGATCTCGCTGTACAAGAGCTCCAGGTCGGCGTTGCGGCGCAGGAACTCGGCGAGTCGCCGAGCGGTCGAGATGAAGCGCCGGTTGCGCGTAAAGGGTGCGGCCAGCCCGTCGAGCCACCCGCCCTGGTGGATCGGAAGATACGTGACGGCATCGGAGGCTGCAGGCTCCTCCGGTGCGTCGGTGAGCAGGCGAAGGTCTACCCCGACTGTTTGCAGGCCGATTGCGAAGTCGCGGTAGATCGACCAGCTCATCGAGCCGGGCCGCAGCCCCGGCAGGTACATCGCCGCCTTCATATTGGATCAGCCGCGTCGATTCGGTGGATCGAGCCAGCCGATGATAAGCGAATGCCCCGGCAGCTGCGCACGTCCCAGAAGGCTTAGCTCGCGCTCGCCGAGGACGCGGAAAACTCGCAGTCCCCCCGCCATCAGCAGCACGCCGAGCAGCACCAGTGCCGCGAGCCCCGACCACGTCGCCGGGAGCACAGGTCGGGCGGCTGCGACGGCCACGGCATGATCGCCGTCGGTACGGCCAGACGTGCGACAAATCTCACGGGCAGCCGTACGGCGTAGCGCGAGCGGGCCAGGAGATAGCCGACCGCAACGGCCGTGACGCGGCCGCTGGCAAGGAATGCGGTGGCGAGCAGCAACTGGCCATTGGCGGCGAACCCAACGAACAGGGGCGCGGCCACGACGCGCAGCAGCTGCGCCAGCATCACCGCACGATAGCGGTGATCGACCGACAGCACGATGGTTCCCAGATTCAGCGCCGCCTCGAGGAAGAGGCCGGCGCACAGCACCAGCGCCAGGGGGACGGCGGGCGCGAACTCGGCGCCGAACAGCAGAGGAATCAGTGTTGGCAGCAGGAGCGCGAGCCCCGTGCCGGCAGGGAGCAGGAGCGCGGCCTGCACCTTGCTGACCTCGAGAAAAGCCGTGCGCAGCTCCTCGATGCGACCCTCGCCGAGAAGGCGCGAGAACATCGGGCGATAGACGCCCTGGAAGCTCGACAGCACCACGACGACGATCATCATCGGGATCTGGAAGGATACGTTGAACAGCGCCACGGGCGCGCGGTCGGGCGAGACTGCACCGAGTGCGGTGCTGGCAAACGCCGGCGCAGCGAAGTAGTTGGACAGCTCGTAAACGTACATGAATAGCGAGAAGCGCCAGAAGGTCGAGACCTGCGTGTTGCTCACGTCCTGGCGGTCGGGCGTCGGGCGTAGCGTTGCCAAGTGGCGCCGCACGAGCGTCAGCCCCGCCAGCAGCACCAGGCCCGCGGCCCCGATCAGCGCCCCCATCACCGCCGGCATGCCGAGACCGGCGGTGAAGGTGGCCGCCAGCGTGGCGGCGATGGCCAGCGCCTGAAGCAACAGCAGCAGGTTCGCTTGCAGGTGGGCGAGGAACGACTGGAGCGTGCGCACGAGCAGCTCGTTGGCGGCGCGGAGCAGTACGAGCGCCGAGAGGATACGGAGCAGCAGCAGGCCGCCGTCGCCGAGGTGGAGCCACTCCGCTACCCGTGGCGCCAGCAGGTTGACGGGCACCAGCGCCAGCGCGGCGAGACCCAGGCGGATCGAGCCGGCCCGGCGCAGGAAGGACACGGTGCCGGCGCGCCCTGCCGCGCTCTCCAGCCGCGGCAAGAACTGGGTGAAGCTCACGGGGATGCCGAGCGCCGAGCAGAACAGAATTGTGTTCAACAAGCCCAGCAGCACGTCGTAGAGACCCGACTCGAGCCCGAAGTAGCGTCGGATCAGCACCGCGGCGACCAGGTTGAGCACACTGACCAGCGGCAGTAGCGCGGCGTTCCAAAAGATCGACTGGGAAACCCGACGAAAGAGACTGCCTCTCTCGTTGCTCATGAGGTCCGCTTGGCGTCGATCAGGGCTTGGTACAGCGCCATGTAGTCGTCGGTGACGCGCTCGAAGTCGAATCGCTCCACGGCCCGTCGCCGGGCGCCCGCGCCGATGCTCGCCGCGACCTCCGGAGAATCCGCCAGCGCCACCAGCGTACGGGCCAAAGCCGCGGCGTCCTGCTGAGGAACCACGATACCGTCGGCGTTCCGGGAGAGCTCCGTGGCGGTGGCCGGGCGTTCGAAGATGAAGTCGGTGATCCCGGGCATCTCGGCCACGACGGCAGGCAGCCCACAGGCCATCGCCTCGATGATCACCGCGCCGAACCCCTCTCGCCGCGACGGCAGGACGAACAGGTCGGCGGCCTGCAGCAGTCGCGCCACATCGTCCCGCTCGCCCAGCCGCGCGACCGAATCGCTTGCCTGGGCATCCAGGCTGCCGAGGTGCTCCGTCACGAAGCGTTCTGCAGCGCTACCCGCATCGAATCGGTCCCGCCCGATCAACCAGAGGTGCGCGTCGGGGTGATGCTCCAGTACGCCAGGCCAGGCTTCTAGCAACAGGTCGAGCCCCTTGCGCTCGATCAACGAGCCGACGAACACGACCACCGGCCCGTCGGGCTCGAGGCCGAGCGCGGCTCGGCACGCGGCGCGGCCGGCCGGCGGCACCGGTCGGAAGCGCGACGTCTCGACCCCCTGGGGAATCAGGTGCAGCCGCTCTGGCGGTAGCCCGGCGGCCGCGCAGCCGGGCAAAAAGGCGCGCGACATGACGACGTAGGCGTCGCAGTCGCGATAGACGCGCTCGCGGAAACCGGCGAAGCGCTGGCGTTTGTCGAGCACGGTCTGTGGATCATCGTCACCGAGCAGCGTCATCTCGAGAACGAGAGGGATGTTGCGTCGGCGGCATACCGACCAGGCCCCGTAGAGTGCGTCGGTCTGCGCGTGAACGTGCACCAGATCGAGCTCGGCGCCGAGCCCGTTCAGGTCGCTGCGCGTACGCACGGCGAAGGTCGGCATCCACAGCGAGCTGACGCCGGCACTCCCGGGAACCAGATCGGAACGCAAGCGGCGTACGGTGTAGCCGTCGCACTGCTCGGTCTCCGATGGCCGTCCCCGGATGGCGCTGATGATCCGACTGCGGACCCCCCGGGCGGCCAGCTGCCGGCACAGGTCTTCCACCTGTACCCCGTGGCCGCTGAACTCCGGGCAGAACTTCTGGATGACCATTGCGACCTGGTTCACGCCGGTACAATAAGCCGATTGGCCGCGTCGGGTGGGTGACACGCGTCTGTAGCACGGCCTCCTAGGGGGTGGGATGAGTCTGGCAGGTCAGGTGCTCGTGAGCTGCGAGCACGCGTCGAACCGACTGCCACGCGGCTTCGAGCTGGATGCCGATCTGCTCGAGCTGCACATCGCCTGGGATCCCGGTGCACTGCCGATCGCCAAGAACCTGGCACGCCGGTTCGGGGCGACGCTGCACGCTGGCCGCTACTCACGGCTGGTTGCCGACTTGAACCGCTCGGTCGGCAACCGGGTCATGTTCCGTCGGGTCTCCGACGGTCGGACGATCCCGTTTAACTACCGCCTCGACGCCACGACGAAGGCACAACGGGCCGAGCGCTTCTACTGGCCCTATCGCGACGCCATCGACGCCGAGGCGCGCCGCATCATCGCAGCGCAGGGCCGCTGCGTGCACATCAGCGTGCACACCTTCACGCCGACGCTCGACGGGAAGGCGCGGGGGAACGACATCGGGCTCCTTCACGACCCGCGCTGGGGCATCGAACCGGCAGTCTGCAACGACCTACGCCGCTACCTGACCGCGACCAGCGACTGGGTCGTCTGGTTCAACCGGCCCTACAGCGGCACTGCCGACGGCATCCTGCCGGCCATGCGCCGCAAGCAGACCCCGGAGACTTTCGTCGGCATCGAGCTGGAGATCAATCAGAAGCACACCGACGATGCCGCGACCTTGCGCGCCATCGCGGCCCGCATCGGCGAGGGGTTCGAGGGTTCGCCGTCCCTCACGCGATGACGACGGGCTGATAAAATCACCGTATGGTGATGATCGTCTGGCAGCTGATGATGGGAGTCGGTCTCGCGGCCAGCGCGGGTCTGCGCGCCTTCCTGCCGCTGCTGGTGGTCGGCCTTGCTGCCCGCTTCGATCTCGTCGAGCTGGGTGGGCGCTTCGAGTGGATGCAGTCGACATCGGCGCTCACCGTGTTCGCCATCGCCGTGGTGCTCGAGGTCCTGGGCGACAAGTTCCCGTTCGTCGACCATGTTCTCGACAGCGGGGGGATGCTGGCTCGCCCGGTGGCTGGCGCCCTCGTCGCAGCCGCCCCGATCACGACGCTTGAACCACTGACGGGCTTGGTCGTAGGCGTGATCTTGGGGGGTGCTGTAGCCGGTGGAGTGCACGCCGCGAAGTCGAGCGTGCGGCTGCTCTCGACCGGCACGACCGCAGGCGTGGCCAATCCTCTACTGAGCCTGGGAGAGGACGCCGCCAGCCTGGCGGGCAGCGTGGTCTCGCTCCTGCTTCCGATCGTCACGTTCACGTTGACGCTCGGCGTCCTGTATTTGCTGTTCCGACTCGTCCGACGGCGCTACGCCAGCGCCTGACAGAGGGGCCCCATGACCGAGATCCTGGTCGATCCACAGGAGTCCATGTCAGCCCTGCTCGATGCCCAGCGCGAGCGGCTGTTCCCGTGTGTATCGACCTACTACCGCGAGCCGCTCGTGCCGGTCGAGGCCGAAGGCGTGTGGGTCCGCGGGGCCGACGGGCGGGATTACCTGGATCTGTTCGCCGGCATCCTCACGACCTCGGTAGGGCATTGCCACCCCGAGGTGGTCGAGGCTGCCAGCCGCCAGGCACGACGCCTGGGCCACACCTCGTCGCTGTATGTCACCGAGCCGCAGTTGCAAGTCGCCGGCAAGCTGGCCGAGCTTGCGCCCGGCGAGCTGAGCCAGTCCTACTTCACCAACAGCGGCACCGAGGCGATCGAAACTGCGATCACTCTGGCCTGCTGCCACACCGGGCAGTCGGAGATCATCGCCCTGCGTCACGCGTATTCGGGCCGCAGCACGCTGGCGCAGGACCTGACCGCCCAGGCGCCCTGGCGTCCGCTGGCGAGTCGCGTCGCCGGCATCAAGCACGTCAGCGCGCCCTATCCCTACCGGGCACCGTTCGACTACTCCTGTGACGAGGAGCTGGTGGACTTCTACGCTCGCGAGCTCGAGGACGTCATCCAGACGACAACCAACGGGCGTCCCGCGGCGTTCATTGCCGAGACCATCCTGGGGGTGGGTGGGTACATCGTGCCGCCGCCCGGCTACTTCCAGCGCATGGCGGAGATCATTCGGGGAGTCGGTGGGCTGTTGATCATCGACGAGGTGCAGGCCGGCTTCGGCCGCTGCGGCGACCACTGGTTCGGGATCGAGCACTGGGGCGTGGCGCCCGACATCATGGTGATGGCCAAGGGCATCGCCAACGGCTATCCGGTGGCGGCTACCATTACCAGCCCGGATGTGGCGGCCTCCTGGCGCGCCAAGACGATCTCGACATTCGGCGGCAACCCGGTGTGCATGGCGGCCGCCCAGGCGACGATCGGCGTGCTGGAGCGTGAGGTCGCGCCGGCCCGCGCCGCCGAGCGCGGCCGCCAGATGACCGAGGGCCTGCTCGAGCTCCAAGCCCGACACGCCTGGATCGGCGAGGTGCGAGGTCCTGGCCTGATCGTCGGCATGGAGCTCGTCGAGGACCCGGAGAGCAAAGCACCGAGCCCGCGCCGCGCCGCTGCCCTGCTCGAGGCCTCGCGTGAGGAGGGCCTCCTGGTCGGCCTGGGCGGGCTGCACGGGCAGGTAGCTCGGATCGGCCCGTCGCTGTTGATTACCGGCGAGGAGGTCGCCGAGGCGCTGAGCCGGCTCGCACGGGCGTGCGTCCGGGTCGAATCGCAGGGGAGCTGACCGATGCGGCGCTACGCGGCGGTTCTGTTCAGTATGGTGCTGGTGGGCGGCGCCTTGTTCATCTTCCTGAGCGCCGCCGCGATGCTCGCCCCGACCATGGCGCAGAGCCGCGACACGCTCATGCGAGCCCACGCGATGCAGCGCTTCGTTCCCTTCGGGACCATCGTTCTGGCCGCGATCGGCACGTTCGTGACCCTGCGTAGCTGGAACGAGCGCCGGGAGCGGACCTACCGTGTCGTGAGCCTCGTCCCGGTGGTCCTGCTGCTCGTGATCGCCGTGGTCGCGCGCCGGCCGATTGTCGAGCGCATGTTCGCGCCGATCGAGGAGGCGCGCTTCGTTCCGGTCGCCGAGGCAGCCTTCAGCGAGCCCGACGCGCTGGTGCTCGGCGTGTCGATTGGCGCGCAGTCGAAGGCCTACCCGATCGCGATGATGGCGTATCACCACCTGCTCAACGACCAGCTCGCCGGCGAGGCCTTCGTCGCCACCTACTGAACGCTCTGCCACACTGGACTCGTGTGGTCCAGCATCGTCGACGGGCAACGGCTGACCTTCCGACTGATGGGGGTCAACAACCAGAATTTCGTCATGGAGGATCTCCAGACCGGGACCTGGTGGCAGCAAGTGACGGGTGAAGCACTGCTCGGGCCGCTGGCCGGCCGGCGGCTCCGGATGCTCCGTTTCGACGAGGTCGCGCTGTCGATCTGGACGGCCGAGCATCCCGACACGCTGGTGCTGGAACCGGTACCGGGATACGAGCAGAGCTACTCCCCGTAGAACTGGGACGAGAGCATGGATGAGGCGCCCGCGGTACCGAGCGAGATCGTGCCGCCGGGCTCCATGCCGCCGCGCCAGCTAGTTGTCGGCATCCAGGTCGAAGGTCAAGCCGCCGCCTACCCGCTCGAGGTGCTCGTCGAGCAGACCCCGATCTCCGATCGTATCGGCGCTGTGCCGATCCTGGTGGCAGTCGCCGGCGACGGCCGTTCGGTCCGAGCTTTCGATCGGCGCGTCGACGGCCAGGAGCTCGATCTGCATGCCCGCGCCGATAGCGCCCCGCCGCGATTCGTCGACGCGCAAACCGGCTCCGAATGGAGTTTCGCAGGCGTGGCGATCGGCGGCGAGCTGAAGGGTCGCGAGCTGATCCCGATCGCGGCGATCAAGGACTACTGGTTCGATTGGAAGGGGCACAACCCGGAGACGCGGGTTTACGAAGCTGGCCGCTAGCGCTAGCCGACCAGCCGAACCACCTTGCCGGGATTCATCAGATCGTGCGGGTCGAGGGCTCGTTTGATCGCCTGCATCGTGGCCACCGCGGCCCCGTGCTCGCGCTCGACCAGGTCCAGCTTCCCGGTGCCGACCCCGTGCTCCCCGGTGCAGGTTCCGCCCATGGCAATCGCACGCTCTGCGAGGCGCGTTACGAACGCCTTGCCGGCCGCGATCTCCGCGGCTGACTCCGGGTCACACATGACGACGCTGTGGAAGTTGCCGTCGCCGATGTGGCCGACGATCGGCGCGACCAGGCCGTGCTCGTCGATGTCCCGCTTGGTCTCCTCGATGCACTCGTTGAGTCGCGAGATCGGCACGCAGGCGTCGGTGACCATGCCGCGTTTACCCGGGGCCAGTGCCAGGCAGGCGTAGTAGGCGTCGTGTCGTGCCTGCCACAAGCGCGTTCGCTCCTCCGGCCGCGTGGCCCAGCGGAAGGCCGAGCCGCCGTTGCGCGCAACGATCTCAGCCATGGCCTCGGCCTGCTCGCGCACCGCGGCCTCGCTGCCGTGGAATTCGAGGAAGAGCGTCGGGGCGATTGCCATCTCGTCGAGGCCGGAGTGACGGGCAAAGCCCTCCATCTGGACCTCGTCCACCAGCTCGCTACGGGCCAGAGGGATGCCCACCTGGATTGCCTCGATCACACTCTCGACGACGCCCGAGATGCGCTCGAAGTGACAAACGGCGGCCGAGATCGACTCCGGGATCCCCTGCAAACGGAGGGTGATCTCGGTGATCACCCCGAGCGTGCCCTCGGAGGCGATGAACAGGCGGGTCAGATCGTAGCCTGCAGATGACTTGCGGGCCCGGCCACCCGTGCGGATGAGGCTGCCATCGGCGAGCACCACGGTGAGCCCGAGCACGTTTTCGCGCATCGCCCCGTAGCGCACGGTCGTGGTGCCGGAGGCTCCGGTCGCGACCATTCCGCCGATGGTCGCGTCGGCACCCGGGTCGACGGGGAAGAAGAGTCCACGCTTGCCGAGGTGCCGGTCGAGCTGGCGACGGGTTACGCCCGCCTGCACCCGACAATCCAGATCGGCGTCGCTGACCTCGAGGATATGGCTCATGCGCGTCAGGTCGAGGCTGAGGGCGTTAGGCGGGGGCACCACGTGACCTTCCAGCGAGCTGCCGGCACCGAACGGCACGATCGGTGTGGTGTATGCCGCGCACGTCCGGACGACAGCCAACACGTCCTCGTTGCTCTCGGGAAAGGCCACGGCGGCCGGCAGGACGGGCCGATCCCAACCTTCTCCGTGCGAGTGATTAGCGCGGACGGACTTCCCCGTCGAGATTCGCTTCCCCAGTTGCTCCGTCAGCGCCTCGAGTAGCCCGCCATCGATCTGGTCCGCGAGTCCCGCCAAGGTGTCCTCCCGGCTCTATTCTACGCAGGGGACTGCGGGCTTGGTGACTTCGTGGGGAGGGCTGCTGCGCATACCTGGAACGGGTAGTCCAGGATCGGTAGAGTCCAGGCTAGAGTGGGGCCGGTCACACGACGGTCTGCTAGGGTGACCGGACAGTGGCTTTCGTGGAGGGTCGATTGAGCATCGAGTCGAGTCGGCCGCCGGCAGCCGACGGCAGGGCAATCGGAACTCCGGCGGGCTGGCGCACCATCGACGGCCAGCGCTTCCGGATCTACGCCGATGCCGACGCCGACGAGGTCATCACCTTCGCCGAGGCCGTCGCCGCGGGCCTCGACGAGCATCCGCGCTGGCTGCCCACCCGCTACCTGTACGACCGTCGCGGCTCCGAGATCTACGAAGAGATCACGCGCCAGCCCGAGTACTACCCGACCCGGACCGAGGACGCGATCCTGGCGGCCCACGCCGCCGAGATCCGCCAACTTGCCGGCGACTCGACGCTGGTCGAGTTCGGTTCCGGAAGCTCGAGCAAGACGCGGCGACTGCTCGAGGCCTGGCTCGATCGCGGGCCGGCGCGATACGTGCCGATAGACATCAGCCTGGCAGCGCTGGAATCGGCGTGCCGCGATCTGGGCGCGAGCTTCGATGATCTGCGCCTCGAGGCGGTGCGTGCTTCGTACGAGCACGCCATGCCCCTGGTCAAGCAACTGTCGCCCGTGACCTTCCTGTTCCTCGGCTCGACCATCGGCAACTTCGACAACGAGGAGGTTGACGCCTTCCTCGACATGGTGAGTCGTCATCTGAACCCCGGCGACACCTTCCTGCTCGGAATCGACTTGGTGAAGGATCCGGGCGAGCTGGAGGCGGCATACAACGACGCCGCCGGCTGGAGCGAGCGCTTCACGCTCAACCTGTTTCGACGGATGAACCGCGAGCTAGGCACGGCGATCCCGGACGACGCCGTCGAGCACGTCGCCTACTACAACGACCGGCTCGAACGGATCGAGATCTACGCTCGGTTCCGGCGCGAAGTCGAGGTCCGTCTGCGCGCCATCGACCGCTCCTTCCGCGTCGCCGCCAACGAGATGATTCGGACGGAGATCAGCCGCAAGTTCCGTGCGGATGAGATGGCAGCCAACGCGTCGCGCTTCGGGTTCATCCACGAGGAGGTCCTGTTCGACGAGGCTCGAAGGTTCGCATTGCTCGTTCTACGCCGCTCGCACAGCGCCGCCGTGCAGGAGAATCGGATTGACGATGTAGAGGCACTTCTCGGTTGGGTCCGAGGACGGACCCACGAGATCGTCGCGCCGCTGACGGATGGGCACCTCGCCGATCAGCCCTCGCCGATCATGGGGCCGATCGGTTGGGACCTGGGCCATGTCGCCGACTTCGAGCAGCTTTGGTTGGTCGACGAGGTGGCGCGGCGTGGCGGCTCAGCGCTGGGGCGCAGCGGGCTCGATCCGACCTACGATCCGAACGTCCACACCCGCAGCGACCGTGGGGAGTTGCGATTGCCCAGTCGACGCGAGGCGTTGCAGCAGCTCGCGTCCGTACGCGAGCGGGCCCTGCGGCGGCTCCGCGACGGTGCCATCGACCCGACCGACATGCTGACCGCCGACGGGTTCGTCTATCGCATGGTGGCGCAGCACGAGTCGCAGCATCAGGAGACGATGCTGCAGGCGATTCAGCTGCGCGGCGACCTCGCCTATGCGCCCCCGTTCGCCGGTTCGGGGCCGCGCCGCCCGGACTCCTCGCCGGCAGGAGCAAGCATTCTGATTCCCGCCGGCAGCTGTGTCATCGGCCGTGACGACCGCCGGATCACTTACGATAACGAGCGGCCGGCCCACCGCGTCGAGCTGCCGGCCTACCGGATCGATGCGGCGCCGGTGACCAACGGCGAGTACGGGCGCTTCATCGACGATGGCGGGTATCGACGCCGCGAGCTGTGGAGCGCGGAGGGTTGGGCCTGGCGCCGCGGCGAGCAGGCCGAAGCGCCGCTGTTCTGGCGTCGGGTGGACGGCCACTGGCAGCGCCTGAGCTTCGGACGGCTGAAGCGGGCCGATTCGGCGCGGCCGGTCATGCACGTCTCCTGGTTCGAGGCCGACGCCTATGCCCGATGGGCAGGTAAGCGGCTACCCTACGAGCAGGAGTGGGAGAAGGCGGCCGCCTGGGATCCGGCACGGTCCGAGTCACGGCGGTATCCCTGGGGTGAGGCCAGGCCGACACGCGAGTTGGCCAACCTCGGGCACCGATTGCTCGATACCACGCCGGTCGGTGCCTATCCGCGCGGCCGCAGCTTTTTCGGCTGCCATCAGATGCTCGGTGACGTCTACGAGTGGACGGCGAGCGATTTTCTGCCCTATCCCGGCTTCGAGGCTTTCCCGTACCGCGACTACTCCGAGGTCTTCTTCGGCAACGACTACAAGGTGCTGCGTGGCGCCTCGTGGGCCGTCCCGGAGTTCATGGCCCGCAACACCTACCGCAACTGGGACGACCCCCAGCGCCGTCAGATCTTCGCTGGCTTCCGCTGCGTCGCCGACACCTAGCGGCGCCGCTCCGGCGTGACCGCGGGCGCCAGGCCGGGGAAGGCCACCAGGCTCTCGTTGCCGTCGCTGCCGACGGCGGCGACTCCGAACAGAAAGTTGTCGATCACCAGTGCCTGGAGGGTGAACTCGCGGCAGGCGTCGCCCGACGGAGTCTCGACGCTGCACGCGTTGCCTGCGCCCACCCAGCGGGACCGATGCGCGGGTCGATGGCCGCGGGCACGCCCGACTGCCACCCAGCGGCCAAGGCGCTCGAGACCGTCGCGGCAAGTCCCAGGGGAAGAGCGAGAATCAAGCGGGTGGGCGGTTGTTCACGGTTCCTTCGGGTGCAGAGCCAAGGTCCGGCCGGCAGCTTACCCGATCGTGGGATGCGCGATAGGTCACGGCACAGCACAATGGGGCGAGCGCAGCCCGGTTGGGTGGTTCGGGTGCGACTCAGGACCAAAGGGGGTTCGATGGGGTGGAGCAGGTGTCGGCTCGTCGCGGGGCTCGTGCTGATGGCAGCCGTGTGGCTTCCGGCCGAGGTCTTCGCGCAGGAGATCGGCTTCACCTTCGGACGGTTCCTGGGGGACGACGTGCCGGTGGAGCTGCCGCTTGGCGGGGCCCCGGAGTCGCTGGCCTTCGCCGAGTCTTCGATCTATGGCGGTCGCCTGGGTCTCGGACTGCTCCTGGTCGATGTCGAGGCGAGCGTTACCACGACGAACTCGAAGCTCGAGCTCGGGGCGGATTCCGCTCTCGACGCCTCCTTTCTATACGCCGAGGGCGCCGTGCTGCTGAAGATCCTGCCGGGGCCCATCCAACCGTTTCTGGCGGCCGGCGTCGGCTTGCATCGCATCCGCTGGGGCGGCGAGCTGGCTGAATATACGAAGCTGGGGTACCTGGTGGGTGCCGGGGTCAAGTTGGCGCTCGGCAGCGTGGTGCTGCGCGGCGACCTACGGGACCACATTACCCCGCTCAAGCTCGAGGAGCTCGATCCGATCCTGGTCGGTCTTCTCGGCCTGCCCGGGGACAAGACGCTGCACAACTTCGAGCTGTCGGCGACCCTGAGCCTGCGCTTTTGATTAGTGCTCCTGCACACAAGTACGAGACCTAGACCCAGCACACCTTCACCACGGCCTCCTGGCACTGGTCTATAGTTCGGCGCACGTCGGTACGGCGAGTTCGAGGTAGACATGCGCACGAGCGGCAAGATCGCGGCCCTGACGCTGCTGGTAACGGCGGTCGTGGTCCCTGGCCGCGCGCTAGCACTGCTAGCACAACAGGCGGAGCTCACGGTCCCGCCGCTCGTTCTGACAGGCACCCCGTTCACGGCCACGGTGACCGGATACGACGGTGATCCGGTGGAGTTGCGGATCCGAATCGGCGGCTCCATCTACTCATCCTCGGGCGCCGGCGACGACGGGATTCGGTTCGCAGGCTTGCTGGCCCCGGCTCGCGGGGCGGTGACGGTGGAGCTTCAGGCATCCGGTGTTCACATCGCCGCCGCCGAGACGCGGGCGATCCCCGGCTGGGTCTCGGTCGTGCCGCCGGTGCTGGCGATCGTCGTAGCCCTGATCTCCAAGCAGGTGATTCCGGCGCTGTTTCTGGGGCTGTGGGTTGGCTCCACCGCGGTCGTGGGCTTCGGCGCCGTGGGATTGCTCAAGGGTCTGTTGGATGCCTTTGCGCTGTACGTGCTCGGCTCGGTAACCGACGTCAGCCACGCCCAGATCATCCTCTTCTCCTTCATGATCGGCGGCATGGTCGGCATCATCATCAAGAACGGCGGCATGCAGGGCGTGGTCAACGTGATCGTGCGCTGGGCCACCAGCCCGGCGCGTGGACAGGTCACTACCGGCGTGCTCGGGGTGGTCATCTTCTTCGACGACTACGCCAACACGTTGGTGGTTGGCAACACCATGCGCCAGGTCACCGACCGGCTGCGGATCAGTCGCGAGAAGCTGGCCTACATCGTCGACTCGACCGCCGCACCGATCTCGTGCGTTGCGCTGGTGTCGACGTGGATCGGCTACCAGGTGGGGCTGATCGGCACGTCGATCCAGCAGATTCCCGCCTTACAGATGTCGGCCTACTCGATCTTTCTGTCGTCGATCGCCTACAGCTTCTACCCGTTTCTCACCATGTTCCTCGTCTTCATGCTGGCGGTGCGGGGCCGCGACTTCGGGCCGATGCACGCCGCCGAGGAGCGGGCGCGAAGCACCGGCCAGGTACTAGGCCCCGATGCCAAGGTGGATTCGGCGGCCGATGCCGATGCGACCGAGTTGGCGCTCAACCCCGGGAAGCCGCGGCGGGCCGTGAACGCGGTGCTTCCCATCCTCGTGCTCGTTTTCGGTGTGATCGGCGGTCTCCTGGTGACCGGCCAGGGCGACGGGCTGCGCGAGACCATCGCCAGCGCCGACTCCTACATGGCGCTCATGTGGGGCTCGCTGTTGAGCGTGATGTGCGCAGTGCTGCTTAGCCTGGGGCAACGCATCCTATCGATGAACGAGATCGTCGATGCCTGGTACGCCGGCATGAAGTCGATGCTCTACGCCATGGTCATCCTGGTGCTGGCATGGTCGCTCTCGGCCGTCGCCGTGGAGCTCAACACGGCCGGCTACCTGGTCTCGGTGCTCGGCGAATCGTTGAGCCCGGCGTTGGTGCCGAGCTTGGTCTTCGTGCTGGCCTCGGCGACGGCCTTCGCCACCGGATCGAGCTGGGCCACGATGGGCATCCTGATGCCGCTAGTGGTGCCGCTGGTGTGGGCCGTGATGGGCGGCACGGCCGGCTCCGGTTCGATGCATATCCTCTTCTCGACCGTCTCCTGTGTTCTGGCGGGGTCGGTCTTCGGCGATCACTGCTCGCCGATCTCGGATACCACGATCCTGTCCTCCATGGCGTCGGGGTGCGATCACATCGAGCACGTGCGCACGCAGCTGCCGTACGCTGCGACCGTGGGCCTGTTCTCCGTGCTCTTCGGTACCTTGCCCGCGGGGTTTGGCTTGCCGTGGTGGATCGGAATGCTGGCAGGTGCCGCGGCGCTGTACGGGGTCGTCCAGTTCCTCGGTCGGCCGGTGTCGGAGGTGCCCGCGGACGCCAGCTGAGGAGCGTCGCGGGGTGCTGTCCGGCACGACGTCGTTGCCGAGCATGGGAGGAGGGTCGCGAGCTGACCCGGCGTCGCGCCGCCGCCATGCTGGGCCAGGTTGCCACGTGTCCGGTTCCGGGACAGCCGTTCGGCTGCGGACAGGCCCTGCGCGGCCATGAGGCCGGACTGGGGCACCGTGTCGCTGCCACCCTTGTCCGTCGGTGTGGCACGCGGTTTGCTCTTCAATAGCACGGGTACCCTACCCGGACCTCGGACAGGCACAGGATCGTCATGGAGTCGCTGAGACAGGACATTCGCTACGGACTACGGATTCTGATCAAGAATCCGGCGTTCGCAGCCACGGTGATCGGCATCCTGGCGCTCGGCGTGGGCGCCAACACGGCGATCTTCAGCGTTGTCGATGCCGTGCTGTTGGAAGCCCTGCCGTTCGAGGATGCCGAGCGTCTGGTCATCGTTCGCGGTGTGGCGGGGACGCCCGAAGGGCCGCAGACGCGACCGGCCTCGTATCCGGATATCTACGATTGGCGTGCGAGGGCGTCGGAGATCAGCGGGCTGGCGGCCTTTTCGTCCGTGGCTCTCAACCTGACGGGGGGTGAGGAGGCGGAGCGTGTCCTGGGAGAGATCGTCTCGCACGGCTACTTTTCCTCGCTCAGGGTCGAACCGGCCCGCGGCCGCCTCTTCAGTGAGGCCGAGACCCTGGAGCTCGACGCGCATCCCGTCGTTTTGATCTCGGATGCCCTGTGGCGTCGGCGCTTCGATGCAGCTCCCGATGCGGTACGCCAAGAGCTGCTCCTCGCCGGACGGGCCTATCGAGTCGTCGGCGTGATGCAGCCCGGCTTTGCCGGGTTGTCGATGCAGGCAGATCTGTGGATTCCGATGGCGATGGTGTCGGCTGTCCGTCCAGCCGGGATCCTGGAGGCGCGAGACGGGCGCTGGCTGCTGGCGCTCGGCCGTCTCGCCGACGGTAGCTCGCTGGAGCAGGCACAACTCGAGCTCGATTCGATCTCGGTCGGCTTGGCCGAAGAGTTCCCGGACACCAACCGCGACCGCGGTGTGCAGCTCCAGACCTTGCGGCAGAACTACGTCGGCAACCTGCAGCTGACGCTCACCGTTCTACTGGCGTCCGTCGGGGCGGTGCTGCTGATCGCCTGCGCCAACGTCACCAACCTGTTGCTGGCGCGTTCGACGGCACGCTCGAGCGAGCTCGTGGTCCGCCAGGCGCTCGGGGCGGGTCGGGCTCGACTGGCGCGTCAGGTGCTTACCGAGAGCTTGACTCTGGCTGTGTGCGGTGGGGCGGCCGGGGTTTTGGTGACCCTGTGGGCTGTCGAGGGGTTGCGTGCACTGATCCCCGCCGGAGTATTGCCGGTCTACGTCGACCTCAGCCTGAGCCCGCGGGTCTTCGCCTTCACGTCGATCGTGACCATGGGCAGCGTTCGGCGCGGCTCCAGCGATCCGCGCCGGGGTGCGCGATCTGAGCTCGCGGCTCAAGGCAGGCGGGCGCGGTCTCGGCGGCGGTGCGCTGAGCACGGGTTTGCAATCGGGGCTGGTTACCGGTCAGGTAGCGCTCACTGCAGCGCTTCTGGTTTGCGCCGGCCTGATGGCGCGTAGCCTGGCCCAACAGCTGGCCATCGACCCAGGCTTCCGTACCGACGGGACGACCGCCTACCGGGTGCTGCTGCCGCGCGACCAGTACCCACATGAACGGCGGGTGCGCCTGCTCGGGGAGCTGACCGCCGAGCTCGAGGGCGCCCCTGGACTCCGCGGGGTCGCTGCCGGCTCGGACCTGCCGTTCCGGGGGCTGAGCAGCGCGGGGTACCTGTGGCGCGAGGATGATCCCGTGGATGCCTCACTCGGGATACGCTATTACCGCCACCGGATCAGCGAGGGCTATCTCGAGTTGCTCGGGGTCGAGCTGCTCGCCGGACGCGGATTCGGGTCGACCGATACCGCCGATACGCCGCGGGTAGCGCTGATCGGCCGTTCGGGAGCGGCTCGCCTGTGGCCAGGCGAGCGCACGGCGGCCGTCGGCCAACTTGTGCGCATCGACCATCCGGACGGTACCGAGGTGGAGATCGTCGGGGTGGTCGAGAACGTGACCTTCCGCAATCTGACCGACGATCTGGCCGGCGGTGGAACCGACCCCGACATCTACTTCCCGATCGCGCAGGCATCGACGACAACGCTGGAGCTGCTGGTCGCATCCGAGCACTCCGCCGCCAGCGTGACGCCGGCGGTGCGCGATGCGGTGCGGGTTGCCGATGCCGGCCTCGCGGTGACCAACGTCGCGACCCTGGACAGCGTGCTCGAGTCGCAGACCGCCATCACGCGGCTGCAGTCGTGGCTGCTGGGCTCGTTCGGCGGCCTGGCGCTGGTCCTCGGGGCGGTCGGCATCTACGGGTTGCTGGCCTATCTCGTAGCCCGGCGCGATCGTGAGATCGGTATTCGCCTGGCGATGAGCGCAACACCGGCTACGATCGTTCGCCAGGTGGTACGGCGTGGCATGCGGTTGGCGGCGTTCGGGGCCATGGCCGGGCTGTTGCTTGGCGTGGCCGCGGCTCGCAGCATGAAGGCGCTCTTGTTCCGAGTGACACGCTTCGACTCGCTGACGCTGACCGTTGCCGCGCTGGTCTTGCTGGCGAGCGCGTTCGTGGCCAGCTATGTACCCGCCCGGCGCGCCGCCCGCGTCGACCCGATACGGATCCTGCGATCCGAGTAGGAGCTCGTCGGGTGCATCCTGCGATTCCCGCGCGAGCCAGATCTCGCGGTCGAGGTGATCGGTGTCGCCGGGAACGTCCGCAGCCAGGGGCTCGAGGTCGAGCCCCGGCCGGAAATCTATCTGCCGGTCAGGGTGGCCGGGTATGCATCGGACCTTCTGGTGAGGGCGACCGGCGAGCCGCTGTCGGTCGCCGAGGGCATCCTTCACGCGGTCCGCTTCCTGGATCCCGAGATGGCCGTGACGGGTCCGTTCCGGCTCGATCAGGCGCGCAACGACGCCATCGCGTCGCCGCGGCTCATCGCCGTGCTGTTGAGCCTGTTTGCGGTCGTCGCGCTGGCGCGACTGCTTCTGTCGCAGGGTCTGGTGCCGGTGCTTTGGGGGCTCGGTCTGGGCCTCGTCGGCGCCCTGGCGCTGATGCGGCCGATGGCGGAGCTCCTGTTCGAGGTCGGCAAGGACGACCCGATCACATACGCCGCGGTGCCTCTCGTGATCCTGGTATCGGCGGCCGTCGCCTGTCTCGGTCCGGCCCGCCGCGCGCTCCGCATCAGCCCTCTGGAGGCTTTGCGCGCCGAGTAGGGGCCAGCGTCTCTCCGGGGACCGACTTGCGCGGGGATCGAGGCTGTCAGCGTCGCCAGTGGCGTGCCGCTGGAGCCGGGGCTGGGCCTTCGGCTGCTGTTCGCTCCGGGGAAGGAACCGGAGCAGCTTGCAGGAATCGGACAGACGATCATCGGGCTCCTAGCAGGCTGCTGAAAAACGGCTCGAGCGCGCCATTTTGGGCTGGATCGTCTCGATCAAGGTGAGTTGCCCGGCCGCCGTGTGCGAGTGCGAGGCTCTGGTTGCCGGCCGCGCCGGTATTTCTTGGGCGGTTAGTCCCGATATCGTCACGTCGCCCCCTGGAGGTTGCGCATTCTGACCAGGTTGAAGGCAGCGGCGGTGAAGGTGAACATCCAATCGACGCGTTCGGTGCCTCGGTGCCGCGTCTTGCGCATCAGCCCGACCGTCTTGGCCCATCCGAACATCTGCTCGACGAGCTTGCGTTTCCTTTGACTGACCTGGTAGCCGGGGTGGCGGGTTGTGCGCCGGTCGATGGCGCTGCGCCGATTGGTGTCGTTCTGTGCGACGTGCGGGGTGATGTTCCGATCTCGAAGCTTACGGACGCACTCGCGTGTGTCGTAGCCCTTGTCGGCCGCCAAGGTCACCCTGCGGTTACCGGAAATCTTGTCCGCCATTTGCACCGCCGCCTCGCGTTCCGCTGTCCCGGAAGCGATCGTTACGCATGCCTTGGTTGCTAACCCGTGGCGGTTGTCGATCATCAGGTGCCCCATGTAGCAGAGCTTCGACTCGGCTCCCCTACTTTTCTTGTACAGGCGTGCGTCCGGATCGGTCCTGGAGGCGTGAGTATCGTTTGTGCGCCGTTGTTTGCGAAAATCGACGCTCGGGTTGCTGCCTCCCTCATCGGAGTCGCTCTGATCCTTCGGCTTGAAGCTCTTGTGTGAGGCCCACGCCTCGATCAGCGTGCCGTCCACCGTGAAGTGCTCATCCGATAGCAGGCTGCGGCGCCGTGCCTCCGCCAGCACTTCCTGGAAGAACACCTCGGCGACCTCGCCTCCCAACACTCGATCCCGGTTCTTCGTGAACACCGTCGCATCCCACACCAGATCGTCCATGTTCAGGCCCACAAACCACCGGAACAGCAGGTTGTAGTCGAGCTGCTCCATCAGCATGCGCTCGGAGCGAATCGTGTACAGCACCTGCAGCAGCAGCGCCCGCAGCAGTTTCTCCGGCGGGATCGACGGTCGCCCCGTGTGCGAGTACAGCTTCTCGAACAGCGGCGACATCCGCCCCAGCACATCGTTGACGATCCTCAGCAGCGGCCGCAGCGGATGCTCTTTCGGTACTCGCTGCTCCGGAGATACGTAACTAAAGGCGGCCACCTGTCCCGCGTCCTCACCACGCATCTGCTCACCTCGTTGATGCTTCGGTTTTTGCCGCGGGCTGCGTGGTTCAGAATCTACTCGAGTTTTTCAGCAGCCTGCTAGTGCGCGCCGACTCTGACGCCGGCTCGGTCGTGCATACGCTCGAGGGTGCCGTGCACGACGTAGAGCCGAACCTGGCGCTGAGCCGGGTCGTGACCCTGGCGCAAAGCACTCGGAGCGCTACCTCCCAGGAGGCGACAGGTGACCTGGCTTCTCGGCGTCGCGGCGTCCGACCCGGTCAACCTGGCCAGTGTGGGCCTGCTGATGCTATTGGTGGCCCTTGCCGGAAGCTATCTGCCCGCGCGCTCGGCCAGCCGCGTCAATCCCGTCAGCGTCCTGCGCCGGGACTAGGAGGCCGTGGTGAAAGTGTGATGGGTCTGGTTACGCCGCCAACGCCGCAGATGCGCCCTTGGCGGCGTAACCCTCCGGGCAAGTAGGGGTTACGGGCGATGGCCGTGTCGCACCTCCTCAACGATGTTCCCGTATCGCCTCGTCGGTGCTCCTTGCCCTCGCCCGTAAGACCTACTTGCCAGACCCACCACACTTTCACCACGGTCTCCTAGGACCTCCTAGCCGCCCGTGCGCAAGTAGGATGCGAACGCGTCGGGAAGGTCGCTGCGCTCGATCTGTCGCGCGCTACGCTCGACATCGTACTCGACGCGGCGCGACCGAACCCGGAACCCGCTGTGGCCGAAGTCAACGAGCGCGTACCCGGCGCGCGGGTCGCCGTCCTTGGGACGGCCGACGGAGCCCGAGTTGAGCAACGTCACACCCTCGACCTCGCGGTGCCATGCCAGATGCGTGTGCCCGAAGGCGATGGCATCGTCCGGTCTGGCGCCGGCTGCTGCCGCCATCTTCATACAGAAGGAGTCGGGACGATCCTCCGTCCAGTAGAGGGTGTTGAGGGTCGGGGTTCCGTGCACCAGGATCAGGCGCGGCCCGCTAGCGTGGCCACCGAGCGGTCGCACGTCGACGCGAAACGGGAGAGCGCCGAGGAAGGCCCGTGTTGGTGCGCTGACGTGGGTGCGCGTCCACTCGTAGCTGTGGTGCGTCAACGCCTCCTGGACAGGATCCTCGTACTTGCAGCCGCAATGGTCGTAGTCGCTGGCCACGGTCGAGTCGTAGTTGCCCGCAACGCCGGCGATGGCGCGCGCCCGGATCAGCTCGACCACCTCGTTGGGCCACGGCGCGTAGCCGACCAGGTCGCCCAGGTGCCAGATCCCGTCGACGCCGTGCGCATCGATGTCGGCCAGAACAGATTCGAGCGCCGGGAGGTTGGCGTGGATGTCGGAGATAAGGGCGAGACGCATCAGAGTTCCGCCACGGCCTGCTCGCTGCTACAGGCGACTAGAGCACCAAGCGGACGGCGCGATGCGTCCGCAGCGCCTCGTAGATACCGATACGCTGCTGGTCGCCGGTCACCATGACCTCCAGATGCAGTGACACGTAGCTCCCCTTCGAGCTGACGTTCGACCGCTCCACGGTGTAGTCGACGCCCGCCACGGTCTCCAGGACCGCAGCCCGCACGTCCTCCTCGCTCGTGCCGATGATCTTGTAGACCCAGCGGCAGGGGTATTCGAGCTCGAGTTGCTCGGTGATCTCGTTGAGCTTGACCTTGGGGATATAGCTGTCGTCGCCGATGGCGGCCTCCGGGGTCCTGGACGGGAGGCGTCATGATAGCGCGACCTGCTCGGGCTGGCGGGGCTCCGTAGCCGGCCACTCGTAGCAGCACCAGCCACCAGCAGCCGGCGTGGGCAGCCGGCCTCAGTCGCCGACGAAGGCACGGAGTGGAGCGCGTGCGGTGTGGATCTCCGCCGGCTCACCCGGCGCGGTCCAGGCCGCGACGAGCCAGGAGCCGACGACCGCCAGCCGTGGGAATCCGCTCGAGCGCGCGGCGCTGGTTCTCGCCATCGAGCGGGTCGGTCCCAGCTTCCCGTTGCGCGACACCGTGCGGTAGCGAATCTCCGCCTGCTCCTCGACCGCCGACATCCACGTGACGACGACGGTGTGATCATTCACCCACTCGAGGTCGACGCGACCGAGTGTCGCTGGCTCGGTAGAACGCTCGATGAGATGGGGAGCGCTGAAGGTAACGCCCTCGTCCTCGGTGAAGGCGAGCTTGACCTCGGGAGCCCCATCGACGAGGGCGAACCAGGCGACGGCCCCGATGCCGTCGCGGGCGGTGATGCTTGGACCGTTGACCGGACAGCCGGGGATTTGCCAGTCGTCGTGAGCCACTGCGACGGGGTCGTGCCAGCCGCTGGCGTCTCGCCGGGTTGCCCAGATGTCACGGACCTCGTCGTCGCTGCGATCACGATAGACCGCGACCAGGCTGCCACCGATCATGGCCGCGCTCGTCTGGCAGCAGTCGCAGATGCGCGGGTCGAGCTCGGCTCGATCGGTAACCGTCCCGTCGTTGCCGATGTTGGCCGCCCGCAAGGTCATGCGAGGCGACTCGCCAACGGTAAAGCGGCCATCGAGCCAGACGGCCGTGAAGGAGCCGTCGGGCTCGGGTACCAGCGACACGAACCCGTGCTCCCCGGGGACACCGTCGTCATGCAGCACCTCGGCGGCGTCCCAGGTTCGGCCGTCGTCGGCCGAGCGGCTGACCACCACGTCGTAGGCGTAGCGCCCGCCGCCCCTACGGAGCAGCCAGTGCGCCAGGAGCGTGCCGTCCGCGCCCACGGCCATGCTCGGGAAGTCCGCCCAGTTGACGAACATTTCGCCCGACTCGGCCACGGTGGCGACCGGCCCCCATGCGTCGTTGCGCAGGGCGGCCAGACGCAGGGCGTGTGCCTCGCCGAGTGGCTCGATCCAGCTCATCCACAGCGCCCCGTCGGGTGCGGCGAACAGGTTGGGCTCGCCAGCGCCCGGGCCGGCCGGATTGGCCAAAGGCTCGAATCCCGGGTCGGGGCCGCACCCTGCCATCAGGACGATCCAAAAAAAGCTTGCCGCAAACCGCCGGAAAACGGGACTCATCTCGGTTCCTAGTAACAGATACAGGAGGTTCGCACGCCGTCGATCTTTACGCGGCGCTCGGCGCGCGTCAACAACGGTTCACGAGCGAGGTGCCTGGCCTACTGACAGTCGGTAAATATTATTATAAGTCATATATACATATAAAAACGTATGAGCAAAATTAATCGCATTCTCAAACAGCATAAAATAGTCGGGTGATCTGCTGAACAGGCTTGACCTCGTTTATCATGATTATCAGATCTCTAAACTCAGAAAAAATCTCTTAAATAGATACTTCAGGTGTCATAGAGCTGTATAGCCATCTTGAAGGGTCCTGCTGATCTCATAGCAGATGAATAGTCCATCAATCGCCACACAGCTAACGAATACACTCGTGCTGGCGTTGTGTGCTCTCGTCGCCTATTCGGTCTGGTCGCTGGCCGCGGCCAACCGGACGCTCCGCGCCGAGCTCGCCGATCTGCGAGCCACTACCTCTGTGGGCTCACTGGGGGCCGGGGATCGACTTCCAAGCGTGGGGCTGAGGGCGCTCGATGGCACCACGGCCGACCTGAGCGAGCTGGTGGCCGAGGGGGGTGTCGTCGCCTTCCTGACGACCACGTGTCCCTTCTGCGAGCAGACGCTGCCCGCGTGGAGAGCCCTGGCCGAGCGGGCGGCCAACTGCGGTGCGCTCTTTGTGGCGCTGTCGCTCGATGATCCGGAGACGACCCGCCGGTATGTCGAGGATCTCGGGGCTGGACTACCGCTGTGGGCCTTGGATGTCGAGGAGACGGTTCCGCTTCCGGTGGAGCGGGTTCCGCTGCCGTCTTGCTGGATGCCAGCGGAGTCGTTGACAGGGTTTGGCTCGGTCCGCTCAGCGCGGCCGAGACCGAGCGGATTCTGAGCGCGCTGGAGACGAGTGCGCGGCAACGAGTGCTGTCCCGGTCAACGGCTGGAGATCCCGGCTGCTGTGGGGCCTCGACGTCAGGCACGACGCCGGGACCTAGCAGCGACCGCAAGCCGTTGGCTTACCCCCTGCCACTGTGCCGGAAGGGAGACCCAAATCCTGAGACTGGTCCGTGCTCTGTGAACTTCTTCCTCGATCGAGGAAGACACCTCCCCGGAGATAAGAATGCGAAACAGCAAGCTGCTACGGCTTGCTGCCCTGGTCATCTTGGCGCTCGCCGCGACGGTGGGCGTCATGGAGCTGACCGCCAGCAGCGCTGGTGCAGACCCCGACCCATTGGGCTGCTTCATCTACTGCAAGGCGAAGGGCGGATCTACGTCCGCCTGTGCTCAGGGTTGCCTGAAGAGGTAATCCGGGCCAGGAAAGCCAAAACGACGAGCGTCCCGCCGCTGCCAGCGGCGGGACGGTTCGTCTTTGGGTCGGTGAACTGACTCCACTAGACTTGAGGTGGGCCTCACTGTCTCCAGGTAGCTTTCTAATGGTCGGAAGAATTCATATCATTGGCATTGCCGGCCTCTTGCTGGCCGCTGTCGCCTGCTCCGAGGCACCCGCCCCGGCCGTAGAAGCGGACGGGCAGCAGGTCCACGTTCCCGTCGGTGTCGCCGACGTGTCGGCCCGGGCCGTGCCGGAGGATGGCCCTCGAGCGCCGATTCGGGCGATGGAGAACCTGAGCATCGCGACCGGCGTCGTGGACAGCGAGTTCGCGGCGCGGATGAGCATCGCGGTCGACGGTGATGGCCGGGTCTACGCGCTCGATCTGTTCGAGCGCAGCATTGCCGCCTACACAAAGGACGGGGTCCCCGACCCCGATTGGGATCCCGACGCCTCAGCGGTTACCAGTGCGCTGGCGTTGGATGCCACCGAAGCCGGCCTTGCCGTGATTCAGTGGCAGCCGAATCGCCTCTCGCTCTTCGATCACGCCGGTACGCTGACCGCCGAGCACTCGTTCGACGACCTTTTCTGGAAGCTGCACGCGCTGCCTGACGGCACCTTCCTGACGTTCGAGGTGACCGCCTATTTCTTCTCGCGTCTGGATTCCAGGGGCCAGGAGTTGCGCCGATTCACCGTGCTGTCGGGTGGGGCGCCTCAGATGCCCACGGACCTGGATCCGGATCTGCTCCCGGAGCCGGCCTTCGCGGTGGCCGACGGCGCCATCTACGTTACCGGCTCGGCTACCTACGAAATCGTCGCCTTCAGTCTCGACGGGGATCCGCGCTTTGTGCTCCGCGTGTCCTGGAACCGTGAGCCCATCCCGACGAACGCGCTACCGGACAGCGCGACGCGAGGTCGACGCGCCGGCCGCGCGATGCGCGCCAACGTGCAGGAGAGTAGGTCGGCCACGCTGCCGGAACACTATCCGGCGCTGAGCCGTATGGCCGTGGACGGCCACGGCCGCCTCTACGTTTTCCCGTGGGTATCGGACCCCGAGACGCGCTCGAGCTTCCCCGTGGACGTCTACGGGCCTGACGGTCAGCTCTTGGTGAACGGTACGCTGCCGTTCCAGGGTTGGGACGACGCCCTCGGCGATCACGTCTACCGGGTGGAGCCGGCACCAGCGGGCCCGGAGATCGTGCGCTACCAGCTGCGGCTGCCGTCGAGCGCCTAGCCGCGTCCCGCGTCGCCGGCCAGTAGGCTCGCTCGCTCGCGCCGCCGACGCTACCGGTAGTACTCGTAATAGCGCCGACCCTATAACCACGGGACCGCCACCCCCGCCAACGGGCGGTTTCACCGCTCCAGTTGGGCCCAGCCGGCTCTAGTTGGTAACAGTTTTGGTAACACAACGGCGGGCTGAGGTGGCCAGCGCGAGGGGGATTTCCGATGGGTAGCCCTAGTGAACGCTACTTGGAAACAATCGAGCCCGTCCTCGAGTGGCACCGGGTCCGCACCGCGTAGGGCCCCTCTCGGACTTCAAATCTCAAATCGGCCATCTTCGCCGATCCAGCAACGGCGCGGGTTTGCACGGATTCCCTTTACCCGTCGGTACTTGGCCGCTGGACCATTCGTCCCACTCGTCCCATCTTTCTCATGCGGCAGGGAAAGAAAAAGGTTTCGACCGCCTCTTGTAGAGCCTCCCGCTTCACCGCGTTGACGTGCGACGGAGTGCAACCGCCATGCCACTCGCATGGGGTGGACTGATCGGCGAGCCAGTGAACCGAGCGCTGTGGTGGGGGCGGCCCCGCATCCCTCCAGCGCCGGCACCGGCTCCGTAGCCACGTTGGTCCTTTGACCTGCGCCAGGCGCTTCCCTACACTCGCTACCGTCAGAGGAGTGGCGTCGGAACGGGCCAGGAGGTGCGCGATGAGGTACAGGGTCGCGTTCGGCATCGCGATGATGCTCTGCCTGTCGTTGGTCTCGACGAACGCCAACGCTCCTTCGGCGCTGGAACCTCAGTCGTGGGCTCACTGGCAGTTCAACGATGGGACCGGGCAGGTGGCCGCTGACAGTGGCGGCCGCGGCTTCCATGCCACGCTCGGCGCGTCCTCATCGGCGGACGCCCAAGATCCTGTCTGGGTCCCCGGACTCCTCGGGATCGGGATGGCTCTCGATTTCGATGGTCGCGACGACCGCTTGAGCGCCGGCACGGGACCTAATTGGTTCGGAACCAGCCAGCTAACCGTCTCCGCTTGGATCCAGCCTGATTCCTTGAGGCGCAGCTGGGTCATCGCCAGGGCCAGGGCCGAGTTTCCCGAAGTCGGGGACTTCGGGTTGCGCATCCAAGACGGATCGGGCCACGTGACGCCCAATGTCCGCACTGACAACGGCTGGATGGAGTTCACCTCGACCGGCACGGTGCCGGTGGGAGTCTGGACCCATCTGGCGATGGTGGCCGATTACAGCGGCCTCAAGCTGTACATCAATGGTGTCCAAGACCCTGTCACGACAGGACGGCCTGGTCCCTTCAGTGTCCTGGAGAATCCCCACGAGACCTGGATCGGTGCTCATCCTCCCCGTGAGCGGGAAAGCAATCCGGTGTGGAGCAACGCTCCGGTGGCGCCCTTCGACGGTCGCATCGATGAGGTCGAAATCTGGTACGACGCCCTATCGCCCAGCGAGATCGCCGAGTACTACGACTGGGTCAACGATGGGCTGCCTTCTGACCTCCTGGCTCATTGGCGGTTCGACGATGGGGCCGGGCAGGTGGCCGCTGACAGTAGCGGCAACGGCTTCCATGCCCAACTCGGTGTGAACGCAAAGGCGGACCCGTCCGATCCTGACTGGGTCGCCGGATTCCGCGGGATGGCCCTCGATTTCGATGGTTCCGGAGTCCATAGCGCCAACTCATACGGCAGGGACTGGTTGGACGCCGGCACGAGACTGGGTTCGTCCATGACCGAGCAGCTCACCGTCTCCGCCTGGATCCGCCCTGATTCCCTAGGAAAGCGCGATGTCGTCGCCAAGGGCCTGGTCGGGCGGCCCCTGGTCGGGGACTTCGGGTTGCGCATCAACGACGTATCGGGCCACGTGTCGGCTCGTGTTCGAACCGACCACGGTTGGATGGAGGTGATCTCAACCGCTGGTGTGCCGGTGGGGGCTTGGACCGACCTGGCGATGGTCGCCGATGGCGGTGGCCTGAGGCTCTACATCAATGGCGACGGGTGGTCGGTCACCCCGGGAATCGTTGGCTCCTTCGATGCGACGTCGAATAGGCACCCGACCTGGATCGGTCGCCACCCTCCAGACACCCAACGTGCATCGTTGGCCTTCAACGGTCTCATCGATGAGGTCCGAATCTGGAACCGGGCGCTTTCGGCCAGCGAGATCGCCGACGATTACAGCCCGACCAACGCCCTCCACTAGCTCCAGTGCGAGGAAGCGGGTGTCCTCGTCCCTCTCCAGGCTGTGGATGCGGCCGGGTCAAGGCCGCCGTTCAGGCGCGCGGAAGGAGCCTGGTTGGTAACTCGGTGGTAACAGAGGCCGAAAAAGCCTGATATGACGGGCTACCGATAGTACTCGTAATAGTCCGCGCCCAAGTGTGTGATCTGCTCCTCGCCACGCATGTATCGGAGCGTGTTCTTCAGCTTCATCTGCTGGATGAAGATGTCGTGCTCGGGATACAGCCCCGGGAGCGTCATCGGGCTCTTGAAGTAGAAGGAGAGCCACTCCTGGATGCCGTGGAAGCCGGCGCGCTTGGCCAGATCCATGAATAGCGCCAGGTCCAGGACGAGCGGTGCGGCCAGGATCGAATCGCGACACAGGAAGTCGATCTTGATCTGCATCGGATAGCCGAGCCACCCGAAGATATCGACGTTGTCCCAGCCCTCCTTGTTGTCGCCACGCGGCGGGTAGTAGTTGATCCGCACCTTGTGGTAGATGTCGCCGTACAGATCCGGGTAGACCTCGGGCTGCAGCATCTGCTCGAGGACCGAGAGCTTGCTCTCCTCCTTGGTCTTGAACGAGCCCGGGTCGTCGAGCACCTCGCCGTCGCGGTTGCCGAGTATGTTGGTCGAGAACCAGCCCGCGACGCCGAGAAGCCGTGACTTCAGACCCGGCGCCAGAATGGTCTTCATGAGCGTCTGGCCGGTCTTGAAGTCCTTGCCGGCGAGGGGCGTCTGGGTCTCCTTGGCCAGCTCCGCGAAGGCAGCGATGTCGGCGGTCAGGTTGGGCGCGCCGTTGGCGTAGGGAACGCCGAGCTTGGCGGCGGCGTATGCGTAGACCATGCTCGGTGCGATGGCGGGATCGTCGTTGCGCAGTCCCTGCTCGAAGGCCTCCAGGTCAGAGTGCACCTGGCTCGGCTCCAGGAAGACCTCGGTGCTGCCGCACCAGATCATGACCATTCGGTCCAGCCCATGGTGCTCCTTGAACCCCTGGATATCCTCCATGAGCTGCTGCGCATGGTCCCACTTGGTGCCGCCGCTCTTGACCCAATCGCCATCCAGCTTCTTGACGTAGCTCTTGTCGAATACCGCCTTCATCGGCTGCACGGTCTCGAGCTCGTCCCGCACCTTGTCGAGGTCGTCCTTGAGCAGCGCACCGGCCTTGAGGGCCGATTCGTAGGCGTTGTCCTGAAAGATGTCCCAGCCGCCGAAGTAGACATCGTCCAGCTCCGGGAGGCCGACGAACTCCTTGATGCTGGGGACGCGGTTATCGGTGCGCTTGCCGAGGCGGATCGTGCCCATCTGCGACAGCGACCCGATGGGCTTGGCGAGACCCCGCCGGACCGACATGACCCCTGCGATGAAGGTCGTCGAGACAGCGCCCAGGCCCGGGGTCAGGACACCCAGCTTGCCCTCGGCCGGAGCGAGCTGGACCGCGGGAGCTTCTTGCATCGATAGTTCCTTTCGATCGCGGTCTGGCGGCGAATGGAGTCCACAGGCCGTGCCGCGTCGCCGTTGCTTCCGATACGGCCGCGTGCCCACGGAGAATTCGGTCCGCGATTCTTGGGCCGGCGGCCGGTGAGCGGAAAATCACCGATCAGAGTACGGCAGAAGGCCCGAGTAGACTAGTCGCTGGCAGGGCTGCGCAACCACATCAGAGTTTCACCACGGCCTGCCAGCGTGGAGGTCCCGCATGCGCTCGCTCACGATTCTGTTCGCCAGCCTGTTCCTGATCAGCGGCTCTGGCGCGGGGCTACAGTCGGCGCCGGTACCGCGACTCGCCCAGGGGCTCGAAGTGATCGAGGCTCAGCTGACTGCGTTCAACGCTCACGATGTCGCGGCGCTAGCGGCGAACCTCGCCGAGGACTTCGTCTGGTACGCGGTGGACCGCGATCGCGCCAGCGTGGAGTTGCAGGGCCGTGACGCGTTTCGCCGGTCGATGGACGCCTACTTTGCGGCGTTTCCCGAGGCTCGGGCGGAGATCGATGCGGGGCTCGGCGGGGGTGTGTTCATCGCCGTGCGCGAGCGGGCCTTTTGGCGGGATGACGAGGGAGCCGAGGCGTCGCAGGCCTCGTTGGCGGTGTACGAGGTGCACGAGGGGTTGATCCACAGCGTCTGGTACTACCCGGTGGAGCCGTATCCGCAAAGAAAACGTAGAGGCGACGGCCGGTAGGCCGAGCTCGCGCTGGCGAGTACAATGCCAGCGGGCTGCAACGACGTCTGACTCGAACTCCGGAAGGGTGCGCTGTGGGGGACTCCTCGGTACCGGCAACCTCATCCGCCGACGGGCTGCGCGCGGGCTCGCCGCGCGAGACCCTGGCCACCGGTTGGGCGATCGCCAAACGCTGGATCAAGGCGCCGTTCTACACGCTGTACGAGCGCCGCCTCGCCGCGACCGCTCACACCTGGAGACTGCCGCACCACATCGGCATCATCATGGACGGCAATCGACGCTTCGCGCGCGACCTCGGGCGTCGCCACGTGCTGTTCGGCCACGCTCGCGGCGCCGAGAAGCTGCGCGAGGTGCTGAGCTGGTGCCAGGAGCTCGGGGTGCCCGTGGTCACGGTGTGGAGCCTGTCGCTCGACAACCTCGACCGCTCCGAGGCCGAGGTGTCCGACTTGTTGCAGCTATTCGAGGAGCGCACGCGCGAGCTGATCGACGGACCCGATGTCCACGAGAACGGTATTCGGGTGCGTTACATCGGCAAGACCCATCTGTTACCGGATAGCTTGCAGGAGGCGATCGCGACCATCGAGGAGGTAACCCGCGGCTACGACAAGTTCCAGCTCAACATCGCCATGGCCTATGGCGGGCGGCAGGAGATCACCGAGGCCATTCGCGCTTTCCTGCACGACCGGGCGGGGCAGGGAGCGAGCCTGGATGAGGTCGCCGAGGAGTTCGAGGACGGCTCGATCGAGCGCTACCTGTACACCTCTGGCCAGCCGGAGCCTGACCTGATCCTGCGTACCAGCGGCGAGGTACGACTCAGTGGATTCCTGTTGTGGCAGAGCGCCTACTCGGAGTTTTACTTCTGCGATACGTTTTGGCCGGCATTTCGCCGCATCGATCTGTACCGGGCGCTGCGCGCCTATAGCCAGCGGCAGCGACGTCTGGGCCGCTGAGACCGGAGAAACGCTTGGAGCAGGACAAGCAGGCGAGCGCGCTGGATCGATTTCTGCGGCTGTTCACGGATATCCGCGCCGGCGAGGGTCTCACGGCGCTCCTGTTGGCGGCCAACGTCTTCGTGATCCTCGGCGCCTACTACATGATCCGGCCGATGCGCGACAGCATCGTCACGGCGTCATGGGGTCCGGAGATGGGCACGTACCTGCAAGTCGCCAACGTCGCCGTCCTGGCCCTGCTCGTTCCCGCGTACGGCAGGCTTGCCGACCGCTTCCCGCGCCGCCGGCTGATTAGCCTCGTCACCTGGATCATCGCCGGAATGCTCGTCGCCTTCGCCGTCGCGGGCATGGCTGGCGTCGGTATCGGCATACCGTTCTTCATTTTCGGCAGCATTTTCAACGTCATGATCGTGGCGCAGTTCTGGTCGTTCGCTAACGATATCTATAAGCGCGACGAGGGCGAGCGGCTGTTCCCGATCGTGGCCGTCGGCGCGTCGGTCGGTGGGGTGGTCGGCGCGACGTTCGTTGGCGGGCTCATCGAGCCCTTCGGCCTGTACATCCCGATGATCATGGCGGCCGCGGTGCTGCTGCTGGGGCTGCTGATCACCAACTACGTCGACACGCGCGAGCGGAGTATCCGCGAGGCCGGGCTACCCGATATGAAGACCACGGCGTCGATCGCCGCGACCGGAGCCTTTGAGGCTCCCAAGTCGATCGAGGAGCTCGAGGAGCTCGCCGAGCGCGAGCGCGAGCTGTTCGACGCCCAGGAGCGCGGTGAGGTCGTCGAGGGCTACGAACAGCCCGGCAGCGGCCTGTCGGCCTTCCAGCTCGTCTGGCGTACTCGCTACCTGCTGCTGATCGGGTTGCTGGTGCTGTTTCTGAACTGGGTCAACACGATCGGCGGTTACATCCTCACCCGAACCTTCTCGGAGGCGGCCGCGGCGGCGGTCGAGGCCGGCGGTGAACTGTCGGTCGGCGAGTACATTGGCGGCTACTTCGCCAGCTTCTTCGCGGTGATGAACACCGTCAGCCTGCTGATCCAGCTGTTCGTGACCTCTCGTGTGGTCAAGTATCTCGGCGTCCGGTGGGGGCTCATGCTGCTGCCGATGTACTCGCTCGGCGCCTATGGGCTGATCGCCATGCTTCCCACCCTCGCCGTCGTGCGCTGGACCAAGACCGTCGAGAACGCCACCGACTACTCGCTCTACAACACGCTTCGAGCCATGCTGTTCTTGCCGACCACCCGTGAGCAGAAGTACAAGGCCAAACAGGTCACCGATTCGTTCAGCCAGCGGGCCGGCGACGTGCTGAGCGCCGGCGTCGTGTTCGTGGGGACTACGATTGGGCTGACGGTCAGTGGCTTCTCGGCCGTGGTCATGGTGCTGGTCGGCGGCTGGCTGGTGGCGGCGTTCCTGATCGGCCGCGAGTACGACAGCCTCGTCGCCAGCGGCAGGCCGCCGCAGCCGCGCGGGATGCGTCTGGCCCCGACCGAGGTCGGCGTGGTCCGGTAGCCGCCGGCGTCCGCTACGCCTGGTCGGCCTTGTCGCGCGCTGTGATGCCGGGTCGGGCCCGGTACCAGACCCAGCCGAGTTGCATCAGGTTCCCGAGCGTGAAGCCAACGAACGCGATGTACAGCCCGGGGTATCTGCCGTCGGCCACCCCGGCGGTGAGCACCGCACCCACGACCACCAGGAACGCCACCATCGACTCGGTGATCGCCCGCGTCTCCCGTGCGTGCACCAGGTAGCCGACGTAGTAGTTCTGCAGTACCCCACCGATCGGGATCAGTAGCGCCAGCCGCAGCGATGTCGCGGACAGGGCTGCCAGGCCGGGGGGCAGCCCGAGAACCGCACCAACCAGAGGTCGGCCATGGGGGTGAAGGCGACCAGGGCCGTCAGGGCCAAGGTCACGCCCGAGAGGATCTGGGTGAAGCGCCGCAACGCGGGTAGGGGCCGCGGGCGGTCGAGGACGGCGACCACGACCTCCTTGTACGCCGTTCCAGCACTACGCAGCACGAAGACGATCCCGACGACGACCGGCCAGCCGGCCAGCGACTCGAGTGCTCGGGGCATGCGGCTGATGGCGGCGCTGCCGACCGGTTGAATCAGAAGGGCCAGCAACGAGGTCAGGGCCAGCGGCGCGTAGAACCTCAGGAACGCCGCGAGGTCGGGCCCCTCGCCCTCCTGACTCGGGTCGAGATACTCGGCCACGACTGGCCGCGTCCGCCAGCCGATGAAGCAGGCCTCCGCCACGACGCCGGCGATCACGGCGAGAGTGCCGAGGGCGACGCCCGGCAGGCTGGCCAATCGGCTCGCTTGCAACCACAGCCCGGCGACCAGGACGCTCGTGGTCGTCGCCAAGCGCAGCATGGTGCCGACGCCCACGGGACGCGATACGCCGTGGCGGATCAGGAATCCTTGGTTGAAGCGTCGGTAGGCGATCGACCAGGTCCAGGGCACCGCGACCACCAATCCTATCCTGGCCGGCGCGATGATGGCCTCCGGCGGATCGATGAGCTGCAGCACGACGAGTCCGTACAACGGCGTCAGCGCCAGCAGCAAGTGGAACGCCGTCAGGCCGGCACTCATCCTGTTCATGTAGGCGCGCAGGGCCCGGTACGAGGGCCAGTCTCGGCTCAGCGCGGTGGATGCAGCCAGCAGCATCATGACCGGCGACTCGATCAGCAGCATCAACGGATAGACGATGCCACCGAAGGCTGCGAGCTGGACCTCCGGATTCGGGAAGCGGGCCAGCGCCGCGCTGACTATCGGCAGCTCCAGCGCCATGAAGATCCAGCTGGCGCCGAGCGGCCACCAGATGGCGGCCACGTCGGCCACACGGGGTTGGCGATGGGCGTGGCTCACGCTCGGTTCGCTCCTGTTGGGATCTCGATCTGACGCGTCACGTGATCGGCCATCGCCATTCCCTCCGGAGTGGGCACGATGCGGGTGCCGTCGAGGTGCACCAGTCCGGCGGTGATCAGCTCTTCGAGCCTGGCCCCGTTGGCGGCCAGTAGATCGAGCCCCGTCCTGGCGGCGACGACGGCGGTGTCGATCCCCTCGGCCGTGCGCAGGCCCAGCATGACGCCCTCCTGCGCCAGCTCGTGGGGTCCGAGCGTCTCCTCGCCGGCTACAGCCTGGCGCCCGGCCTCGAGCGCCGCGATGTAATCAGGCAAGCGCCGGTGGTTCCACCAGCGCCGGTTGACCCCGTCGAACGAGTGGGCCGACGGGCCGAGCCCGTGGTACGCCACGTGGCGCCAGTACTTCGTGTTGTGGTGTGAGCGGGCCGCCGGCCGGGCGGCGAAGTTGGACACCTCATACTGCGCGTAGCCCGCCGCGGTCAGGCGCTCGACGGCGAGCCGGTACAGGTCGGCCTGAGGACCCTCCGGCAGGGGGATCAGGGTTCCGTGCGCCTGCTGTTTGGCGAAGGGAGTGCCCGCGTGGATTGTCAGCTGATAGCTAGAAAGATGGTCGGGTCGTAGCTCGATCGCGCGCTCCAGCTGTCGGAGCCAGCCGGCGGGCTCGTGGCGGGGCAGGCCGAACATCAGATCGACCGAGACGATCGGAAAGCCGGCTGCGCGGGCCCCAAGTATCGCCTCGGCGGCCTCGTCGGCACGATGCAGGCGTCCGAGGAAGCTCAGGTCGGCATTATCGAACGACTGTACCCCGAGGCTGAGAGTCGACACCCCGATCCGTCGCCAGCTCTCGAGCGACGCGGTCGTAACGTCCTCGGGATTGGACTCGAGGCTGACCCAAGGGTCGTCCGTCAGCGGGAACCGCTCGGCGATCGCTGCCAACAGCTCCTCGAGCTCCCCGGCGTTCAGCCAGGAGGGGGTGCCACCACCCAGGTAGATGGTGTCGTACCGATCGGCCACCGGCTGGGCTCCGGCGATCTCCCGCCGGATGGCTCGGAGGTAGGCTGCCCGACGCTTCGGCGCGCCCGTGAGCACAGCGAAGTCACAGTAGGGACAGACCCGAGCGCAGAACGGTACGTGGACGTAGATGCCGGCTGGCTGCATGACGTAGCATCGTTGCCCTATGGACGGGCGCGCGCAAACCCTCGCTCACCTCGATCGGCTCAATCCCGCACAGCGGCAGGCCGTGATCAGCGGTCTCGATCCCGACCCGCGGCGCTGCCCAGCATTACTGATCATTGCCGGCGCCGGGAGCGGCAAGACCCTCACACTCGCCCACCGCGTCGCAGAGCTCATCATCCGGGGTATCGACCCTCACCGGATTCTGCTACTGACCTTCTCGCGGCGTGCCGCCCTGGAGATGCGCCGACGGGCCGAGCGCATCGTCGGGGGCGCGGTGTCTGAGGCACGGCGCCCGGGCCTTATCTCGGGCGGCGGGGCGCTGCGCTGGGCCGGGACCTTCCACGCGGTGGCCAACCGCCTGCTGCGCCGTTTCGGCCAGAGCCTCGGGCTTTCGGAGTCGTTCACGCTGCTCGATCGATCCGACTCCGAGGACCTGATGAACCTGGTGCGCGGCGACCTGGGGTTGGCCGCGCGGGAGCGGCGGTTCCCCCAGAAGGGGACCTGCATGGCGATCTACTCGCGGGTCGTCAACGCGACAGCGGAACTACGGGAAACGCTGGACCGTCACTTCCCCTGGTGCGCCGATCAGGAGGAGGGGCTGCGCGACCTGTACCGCGCCTACGTCGGGCGCAAGCAGGAGCGGGACCTGCTCGATTACGACGATTTGCTGCTGTACTGGCATTACCTGATGCAGGAGCCGGCGCTGGCGGTGGAGGTGGCCCGACTCTTCGACCACGTGCTGGTCGACGAGTATCAGGACACCAATCGCCTGCAGGCCAGCATCTTGCTGGCGCTGCGCCCCGCGGGTGACTCGATCTCGGTGGTGGGCGACGACGCCCAGGCGATCTACGGGTTTCGGGCTGCGACCGTGCGCAACATTCTCGAGTTCCCGCAGCAGTTCGATCCACCCGCCCGGGTGGTGACCCTGGAGCAGAACTATCGTTCGACGCAGCCGATCCTCGAGGCCGCCAATGCCGTGATCTCGCAGGCGCGTGAGCGGTACACCAAGGAGCTGTTCTCCGACAGGCCGTCGGAGCAAAGGCCGCGTCTGGTCGCGGTCGAGGATGAGACCGAACAGGCCCTCTACGTGGTCGAGCAGGTGCTCGCCACGCGGGAGTCGGGATTGCCGCTGCGTCGGCAGGCGGTGCTCTTCCGCACCGGCCATCACAGCGATCTTCTCGAGGTCGAGCTGGGGCGCCGCAACGTCCCGTTCGTCAAGTACGGCGGGCTCAAGTTTCTCGAGGCTGCGCACGTCAAGGATCTGCTGTCGGTGCTGCGCTGGGCGCAGAACCCGCGCGACAGCGTCTGCTCGAGCACCTCGACCGGGGAGAGGGTTCTTTCGAAGTGCTCGAGAGCTTCTCGCCGCCGGCTGCCGCGACGCTTGCCTGGCCTGGCCTGCTCGAGGTGATTGGACTAATGGCGGGCGCTGAGGCTCCGTGGCCCGGGTCGATCGGGCTCGCGCGTCGCTGGTACGAGCCGTACTTGGAGGAGATCTACGACACCGCCTCGGTACGGCTAGGGGACCTCGAGCAACTCGAAACCATCGGCGATCAATTCCCCAGCCGTGAGCGGTTTCTATCGGAGCTGACGATCGATCCGCCCCAGGCTACCGGCGACGATGCCGGGGTGCCCCATCTGGACGAGGACTACCTGGTCCTCTCGACCATCCACTCGGCCAAGGGGCAGGAGTGGGACTCGGTACACATCCTCAACTGCGTCGACGGCTGCATTCCCTCCGACATGGCCACCGGCACCAGCGAGGAGATCGAGGAGGAGCGCCGCTTGTTGTATGTAGCCATGACGCGGGCCGAGCGCGAGCTGCACCTGATCCATCCGCTGCGCTTCTACGTGACCCACCAGCGACGTCGCGGCGACCGGCACCTGTACGCTCCGATCAGCCGCTTCGTGCCGCGGCACATCTACGATCACTTCGAGCGGTCAACGGCCGGGCCGGACCACCCGGTCGACGAGGTGGAGGCCCTGCGCGAGGTGCGGGTCGACGTGGCCTCGAAGCTGCGTGAGATGTGGTAGCCGAGTCGGGCTCGCTTGGCGACTAGCAGGCTGGGGAGATCTGCGAGTCGGGGCTCGAGGGCATCGTGCGGGAGCCGCTCGAGACCGCGGCGCTCGACTACCTGGGCCACTGGTACCGGTTCGTCTGGGCCTTTCGTGAGCTGACGCGCAACATCCCGAGCGTCATGATCCCGGACGATCACGACGTCTATCACGGCAACGTATGGGGCGCCGGAGGAATCAAGGCCGAGGGGCCCCACCGGCCGTTCTCCGACAACGGCGGCTACGGCATGGATGCCGAGTGGGTCAACGCCGTGCACCGGACCCAGGTATCCAACCTCCCGGACCCCTTCGACTCGACCCCGATCGAGCAAGACATCAGCGTCTACACCACGAGCATCGAGTACGGTGGCATCAGCTTTGCGGTGATTGCCGACCGCATGTTCAAGTCCTCGCCCACTGCCACCGTGCCGGCCGGCAGCGTGGTCAACGGCTGGTCGCAGAACCCCGACTTCGATCCCGTGACCCAGGCCGACGTGCCGGATGCGGTGCTGCTGGGCCGCCGCCAACTCCGCTTCCTCGACACCTGGGCCGCCGACTGGTCCGGCGGCGATTGGATGAAGGTGCTGCTCAGACACTGTTCGCCAACGTGGCAACGCTGCCGCCGGACGCCAGCAGCGGCGCGGTGCTCCCTTCGCTCGAGAGTCCCGAGCCCGAGGAGTACCCAGACGACTACCGGCTCGCCGCGGATATGGATTCCAACGGTTGGCCGCAGTCGGGGCGCAACCGAGCCCTGCGCGCCATCCGCCGGGCCTTCGCGCTGCATGTGGCCGGCGACCAGCACCTCGGTAGCCTGGTGCGCTACGGGGTCGACGAGTTCGATGATGCCGGCTACGGGTTCGTGGTGCCGTCGATCGCGAACATCTCGCCGCGTCGCTGGTTTCCGCCTTACCCCGGAGGCAACCGGGCACCCGACACCCCGAGCTACACCGGGCAGTACCTCGACGGCTTCGGCAACCGCATGACGGTGCACGCCGTCGCCAATCCGGTGCACTCGGGACAGCAGCCGGCAGCGCTCTACGATCGCACCCCCGGATACGGCATCGTCCGCTTCCGGCGTGACAGCCGCCAGATCGTAATCGAGGCCTGGCCGCGCTGGGTCGACCCCAAGGTGGCGAGCGCGCGGCAGTACATCGGTTGGCCCAAGACTCTGGAGCAGGCCGACAACTACGGGCGGAAGGCCGCCGCCTGGCTGCCGGAGCTCCAGATCAGCGGCATGCAGGACCCGGTCGTCCAGGTGATCGATCAGGCAACCGGCGTGATCGAATACACCCTGCGGGTCTCCGGCCGGCGGTACCGGCCCAAGGTTTTCCGCGATCGCGGTCTGTACACGATCTGGGTCGGTGAACCCGGCACCGAGCAGTGGCGCGCCTACACCGATCTGCGTGCCGTGGCCGAGCCCGGCACTCTCCAGGTGGCGTTCTGACCCGCTGGTGAATCGACGACATGGTCGAGGTTTGCCTCGAGGTGATGCGTAGCCCCTGAGCCGGGCGCGTCCGAGATGACAGAGGGCCGGCCTCGTGGCCAGCCCTCGATCGTGTCGGAACCGCGACTACTTGTGGTTGGCCTCCATCAGGATCTCGATCGTGACGTCGCTGCCGACCACCATGGTCGCGGCCCAGGAGCCAACGCCGACGCCGTAGTCGTTACGACTGACGGTCGTGGTCGCCTGAAAGCTCGCCGCCTCCTTGATGCCGCCCACCATCTCGGCCATCTGTGCCGGGATCATCTGGACACCGAGAAGACTGACCGGCAGCTCGATCTCGCGCGTCGTGCCCTTGATCGTCAGCTCACCACGGGCCACGAACTTGCCGTCGCCGACCTTGCGCACGGACTTGCTGACGAAACTCATGTACGGGTACTTGTCGGTCTCGAACCAATCGCCGGAGCGGAGATGGTTGTCGCGCCGCTCGTTGCCGGTGTCGACCGAGGCGACGGCGATCTTGGCCTCGATACGGCTGTTCTCCGGGTTGTTCTTGTCGAACTGGAAGCTCACCTCAAAGTCGCGGAACGACCCGGTGACGGGGGTGAAGAAGTGCTTCACCGAGAAGTTGATCTCGGTGTGCGCGGCATCCACGTTCCAGCTCATTGCCTCCGCCGGGCGCTCCTCGAGAGCGAACGTGGCGACGGGCAGAGCGAGCAGAACGATCAGGCTCGAGGCGACAGACAGCTTGCGCATGGAAACATGCTCCTGTTTCTCGGGTTGCATCGTCGCGGCGCCGGGGTTGTCACCCGGACGCGACCGGACCGTGATGGGCCTCGGGTGATGAGTTCGCCGCTCGGCAGTGCCGGGTTTCCATGCTCGAAGGGCTCGCTGTGACCGAGCTAACGCTGGTCGCCGGCGAAGAAGACCATGTCGGGCTGGTGGCCGGCAACGTGGGTCACGGTCTCGGCGTGCGGGTACCAGAAGTGCTGATGGTTCCACTGGCCTTGACCGCCGGAGATATGCTGGCAGTTCATGGCGGCGAGCACGAATTCGTTGCCGGTGGGGGCGGCCCGCACCGTGCCCTGGTAGGTATGCGTCTCGGTGGAGGCGGGGCCTGTTACCAGGTCGTAGGCGACCCGGTAGCGAACCGCCACGCTGTCGTCCCAACCCTCGATCCGGAAGGTGGTGGTGGCGCTGAGCGGGTCGACGGCAGCGGTGGCGGCGACCCGCCAGCCGTCGCCGGAATCCAGCTCGAGCCGGGCGCGGGCGCCGTCGCCGATCGCGGGCGGCGCCAGCTGGGCCGTCATCTTCAGCGTTGCTCGCGACACGGTGTGGAACGCACCCATGATCGGGCCAAAGGCGCGCTCTGGATGGGGCTCGATCTTGGATCCGCCGAGGCGCAGGTCGTCGAACCAGTAGCCTGGTCCCTCGCCGGCGCCACTTCGGTGGGAGGCGAGGGCCAGGTTGCCGTCGAGCTGGCGCCCCGGGATCCCGCTGTAGGAGGCGCGTGCTATGACCCGGTCGGTCGGTACATCGACCAGGCGGACGTCGAGCCAGTAGGTATCGCGCCCAGACTCACGGTCGGCCTGCAGCTGCAGATTCATATCGAGCGAGCCGTGATCTGTCTCGAGGGCCGACGAGTCGGCCTCGATCTCCGGCCAGGCCTCGAGCGGGATCTCACGGTCTGGACCCCGGTAGCCCTGAAAGACCGAGTTGTCGCGTACGACGATTCGGCCGCTGGCATCGACGGCGACGATCATGCCGCCGTCCTCGGAGGGCCAGTGGTGCGAGAGCGCCGAGATGCGAAAGTCGACGTGGTCGCCGCCTACCCCGAGTAGCAGCCCCCCCCATGCATCGGCGATCGAGGCTCCCGGGACCAGCGGCCCGGTGCGCACCGAGACGGCAAGGGTTCCGGGGTCCGAGCCGACGGTCCAGGTGAGCAGGTGCGCCGTGCGCATGGGCTTTGCCACGCCACCCTCCACGGCCTCGACCCGGCCGCCGCGCAGGCGCCAGTCCTGCAACCGGTTGGCATAGAAGTCGGGCCCGATCCATACGCGCTCGACGCCGTCGGCAAAGCCGGTCTCGAATACGGCAGGCGGGGTGCCAGTGATGCAGCCGAGGACTGGACCGACGAGGGCGGCGATAAGCAGCCCACGTCGCACTTCAACGAGCTCCCGGTCGCTTCCGGGCGCGCAGCACCACGTGGACCGAGTCGTTTCGCGGGTTCACGAAGCGCAGGGCAGTGCGCCCCTCGCTATCCTCGAAGATCACCGCCGGTGTCGAGATCGATGTCAGCATCCAGCCCGCCGGCAGGGTCACGACGTTGCGGGGGCGGCCGAGGGTGCGATCCCAGACCAGCTCGTCGCCTTCTATGTAGTAGCGCTCCCGATCGGTATAGGTCTCGATGACCCGGATGCGCGTTGTGTGCCCCTTGGCTATCGGCGCCACCATCTCGGCCTGGACTACGATCGCGTCGTCCTCGAGCTGGCGCGAGTAGGTCCCGGCCGCGTTGACCTGCTGGCCGGTAAGCGTCACGGAGAGTAGCCGCGACCCGGTGTTCAGATCGAAGAAGCTCGGCTCGCTCACCTCGGAACCGGCTCGAACGAAGTTGTGCACGTACCGCTGGCCGGGCTCCGAGACGGTGAAGTGGTGGGAGATCTTGAAGCTGCCGGTGGCCGGATCGTCGAGCCAGTAGGTGATCTCCCGGTCCTGCTCGGCGCGATCGACGACGCGCTCGTCGTAGACCTCGGAGCCCGCGCGGATCCCGTTGAGGTAGTAGCGGGCTCCGGCCCGGGAGGTCGTGACGTCGAAGCTGATCGCGAAGCGGTGGGTGTCGGGGTCGAGGAGCTCGTACAGGGTGAACTCGTCATCGGCCCCGGCCGGGCCTGCCGCCAGTCCCAGCGCGGCCAACATGGCTGCCACCACCACACGCCGCATCAGCTCCCTCCTTCACGCTGTAGCCGCACCAGGTCTGCCTCCGCGGCGATGTATCCGAACCCGTTCCAGTGATCGTCCTCGACGATACGCCCGAGCAGGGCAGCGGCCTCGTCGTTTCTCCCCTCGGCGATCAGCCAGCTGGCGACACCGTAGCCGATGGTGACGAACTGGTTATCGGTCAGCTCGACCTCGTCGAGGATCTCGGCCCGGGCACGGAGCCCCTTGGCGTGCAACAGGCTGACGTAGTAGGAGACGTTGTCCTCGACCGTCATGTCCTCGTCGATCGTCGCCAGAAGCTCGGCCGCCGCCTGGTGTTCGCCGGCGCGGCGCAGCGCCCGGTAGCGCCACTCGGTGATGGCCACCCGCGTGTCGTCGTTCGTGGCGATGCTGGCGCAGCCGCGCGCCTCCTCGCCCGGCTCGGGCGCGGCCGCCTCCATGCACCGGCCGTACTCCGCGGCAGCGTCCGCGAAGCGGCCGGCGAGGAAATAGGCCAGGCCGAGGTGGTAGGTGACGTCGAACTCGTCGGGAGCCAGCTCGCGGGCCCGCTGCAGATCGACGATGGCCTCGTCGTACCGTCGCGTCGAGATGTAGCGGTGGCCGCGGAAGCGGTAGGGGCGCCAGTCGTCGGGCGCCAGCTCTATCGCACGGGTGTAGAGATCGATCGCCTCGTTGTAGCGCCAGATGTTCCGCCGCTCGCGCGCCGCGGAAATGATCAGGTCGACATCGTCGGGCGCCTCGGCCAGCGCCGCGTCGGCCGCCACGACCTCCTCTGAGCTCGTGGCCCGGGCGTAGAGCTCCACGCTCAGCGGCGAGGTCAGCTCCGGCTCAGATGGCCGCGCCGGCTCTCCGGCCGCAGCCAGTTCGTCGGCAGGATCCTCGGCCGATGGTGGAGCGGGGGCGCAACAGGAGAGGATCAGCAGAGGCAGCAGGCATAGGAGCGGATGACGATCCTGGCCGGGCCAAACTGGGCGGCGGTTCATGGCGCCTCCTCGAGGTCGTGGGCAAGGTGCGCCGACTATACCGCGCGAGTTCCTACACTACCCCGAGGCGAGCACCAGGTCAGCCGCCCTTGGCCCCGTCCTCGATCCAGCGGATGAACATGGCGATCTCCTCGTCGCTCAGGTACGGGCCACCAAACGACCCGGCCAGCCGGCCGCCGTCCAGATCCAGTAGCAGGTCGACCGCTCCCTGATTGGTCTGCAGCCTTGCACTCAGCTCGTCGCCGTCGAGCGACGCGTTGCTCAGCGTGCCGAAACGGTCGCCGACGAAACCGCCGCCGGTGATCTGGCCATTGCTGAGAAGCGTCAGCGCACCGCATCCTCGGCGGCCCTCGGGGCGCCGAAGCGGCCCGTGGCCAGCGTTCCGAACCAGAGCTGCTGCAGCGGGTTGTCCGCACCGGCTGGTCGCAGCTCCACCTTGCTCTTCTTGAGGCCGAGCGCCGTCGAGGTCAGCTTGCCCTTGAGCTTGCCCTTCTTGAGCTTCAGCACAAGCTCATGGCTGTCGGCGTTACGCCCCGCGCCGGCGGTTAGCCCGAGCACGATCTTCTTGCCGAGGATCGCCCCCGAGGACAGGGTCACGAAGTCCATCACCGTCGGGTTCCCGACCAGACCTTACGCCCGCTAGCCGGTCGCCCACAACAGGGCCAGCGAAAGCGTGTGAGGTACCCGACGCCCCTCTTCTGCGGTCTGTGGCGGAGTCGGGGACGCTTGACCGTGCCAGGGCCGTGACCTACGCTCTCTTCCTCTGATTGCGGGGTGGAGCAGTCCGGTAGCTCGTCGGGCTCATAACCCGAAGGTCACAGGTTCAAATCCTGTCCCCGCTACTTAGATAAGCCCCGGTGGCTCAAGCACTTACCCCGTGCTGGCCACCGGGGCTTTCTCCTGCTCGTGGCACTTCGCGACGCGGGCTCTCTCAACAACAGTGAGGTCAGATCCCTGATCGCAAAGGCGGAGGCCGCGCTTGCCTCCATCGAGCGCGGCAGCTTCCACACGTTGCAGAGCCGGCTCCCGGCGTCCATCAACGAGGTCAGCGCGAAGGAGGTGGCTGTCCGATGACAGCCGCGTGACTTGCTCATCGCCTCCTATTCGATGAGATAGAGCTCCTCTTGCGGCGGAGACAGGTACGCGACTCCACTTTCGGTGGCAAGCGCCTGCTCGTGATCCCACCAGAATAGGTATTGGTCTTCGTGTTCGCTGGAAGGCCACGGCATATAGATGAAGAACTCCAGAACGAAGTGGTGGTTGGGTGGGAGCGGTATGTCCCACATCCACTCGGGACCGTTGGAGCCAATCCTGGGGCCAAAATAGTTCTCGAACTTCCTCTCACGTGCACCTTTCCCCATGGCATGCAGGTCGATATTGAGGTGGGTCTTACCAGGGGCAAAGGCCGCGGTATAGGCCGAGAAATCGTTCCTCGGGGTGAACAAGTGCAACTGGTCGTCCCGGAGAACTAACCCCTCCTCTTCAAGTATCGCCGTGTAGTTATTGACGATTTCACGAGGGGTAAGGCCCGCCTTGACCTGTTCGGCCAGAATCTCGTCGATTCTTCGATATCTCGCCCACAGCTCCTTGATCTCTGGAGGCGGTTCCGTCTCCCCTGCGCGCAGCACATAGGCGTACATGCCCTGGCTGACGGCTGCAACGATGTCGCCTCCCTCGATCACGACGTTCTCGTGACCTGGAGTCCGTCCCCTTTGCGACACTCCCGTGCCTCGGCGGCGAAAGACGGTCAGTCTCACGTCGCGATTTCTCGTCACACCGGGCACGATCTCCTCGAAGGCCCTCATCACGCGTTCAACTTCGTCCTCGCGCATCTTCTCGAGCAGCTCGACCTCACTCGGCACCGGTGTGGCGATGTACTCCATCATCACGAGCTCAGACGAGACGATCCGGTTGGCGTATTTTTCACCGAGCTCCTCGGCCAACAGGAGGTAGTCCGTATGCGAGAGGCCGTCCTGTGCTCTTGTCGTGGTCGGGTAGGGCCCCAGGGCGAGCTTGAAATTCAGAGCGATCCGTTCGGGGTCACGTGCCTCGACGAATTCTCTGAGGCCCTGGAATCGGTAGTCGTATTCCGTCTCCGGCCCTCCCGGCGGCTGCTTCACCAGAACCGGGTCGTGGAGTATGTCGTAGGCTCCTGATTCCTCGACCGACTCTGTCTCCCAGGTCACCCTCCACGTTTCTGCGGCATGTGACGCTCCCCAGCGCCGTCCCAGAACTGCCCGTTCGATGCGGTTGCCGCCCCGGTCCGTGAAGACGAAGACACCGGAGGTACTGCCCAAGTCTTCGGCACCGAAGGGATCCGGAATGGTCTCTCTCACCACATGGATCCACATGTCGACGTCGTTATTCCTCATGACTTCCGGCAGGACGACATCGAACTTTTCCCGTCGAATCCGATGATTCCATTCCCTCAGGTCCTCCTCTTCCTGAGCCTGTGCCGCGGTCGTCGCCGTCTCGGTCGATGCCGCGTCCGGTCTCTCAGAACTACAGGAGCAGACAAGAAAGGACACAGGAACGATCAAGAACGATGCAATTCGAATGGACATCGGACTCTCTCTTTTTCGGGCGATCTCGATCAAGAGTCGAGCTGTTCCGTTTCAGGCCGGGGCCAGTTCGCCGGGGAACGTGGCAGATCGACTCTTCGGCGTCAGTGCGCCGAGGCTGAACGCTCCTTCACCCCGAGAAGGTCGAGGGTGAAGTAGACCGGGCAGAAGCCGGTCACCCAGCTCTGGATCATGAGCACGCCGATCGCCCCCGGTACCGCCAGCCAGACTGGATTGACCCAGTAGCCGGCAGCCACGCCCGCCGTGATCACCGCTCCCACGATGCCATCGTGAATCCGTCGTCTGTTTCCCATTTCGCCCCTCCCTGGGCAGCGCACCGACGCACAGGCCATTCCGAGAGCGGGCGGCTGCCCGCACGCGTGGAGCCTATATCGAACTCCGCGGCTTGTGTTGTCGCGGATGAGGGCGTTCTCGATGCCGAATATCAGCGCGACGAATCAAGGCCGGTCGATGCGCTCGCCGCATGTGCTTGAATGGGCGGGCGCACGAACGGGAGATTCGACACGTGACCTACCGAGCTCGCATGTTGAGCTGGAGTGCACCGGCGGTCCTGCTGTTGGTGCCGGCGATATCGGCACTGCTGGCGACTGCGCCACTGCCGGCCGGCTCCAGCGTCGTTCAAGACTCCTCGTTCTCTCCCGGCCCCGAGTTCTTCTCCGGACTCCGCTGGCGCAACATCGGCCCCGATCGCGGCGGCCGTTCGATCGCTGTTGCCGGCCATCCGGAGCGGCCTCTCGACTACTACTTCGGCGCCACGGGCGGCGGACTGTGGAAGACGACCGACGGCGGGATCACGTGGCGACCGGTGACCGACGGCCAGATCGGCAGCTCCTCGGTAGGATCCGTCGCCGTTGCCGAATCCGACCCCGACGTCGTCTGGATGGGCACGGGGGAAGGCCAACTGCGCGGCAACGTGATGCAGGGCGATGGCATCTACAGGTCCACCGACGGCGGAATCACCTGGTCGCATGCCGGGCTTCGTGAGAGCCGGGTGATTCCGCGTATCCGGATCCATCCTGACGACCCGGATACGGTCTTCGCGGCCGTGTTGGGCGATCCCTACGGAGATACGCCCGAACGCGGCGTTTACAAGACGTCGGACGGAGGGCGCACCTGGAACCGGGTCCTCTTCAAGAGCGAAAAGGCGGGCGCGATCGATTTGGCCATGGATCCGAACGATCCGCAGACGCTGTACGCGACGATGTGGCAGGTCTATCGGCGACCGTATCGGCTCTGGAGCGGGGGCCTCGACTCGGCGCTGTACAAGACGACCGACGGCGGCCTCACCTGGTCGGAGCTGACGCGCAATCCTGGGCTTCCTGCCTCAGGCCCCCTCGGCAAAATGGGCGTTGCCGTCTCGCCGGTCGATTCCGATCGCGTCTACTTGCTGATCGAGCATGAGGCCGGCGGGCTGTATCGATCGAGCGATGGCGGCTCCACCTGGATCCACGTCACCGGGAATCGCGAGATTTGGCAGCGACCCTTCTATTTCATGCGTCTCGCCGCCCATCCACGCGACCGCGACGGCCTCCTCGTTCTGTCGGCGGGTCTGTGGAAGTCGCTGAACGCCGGCGCCACCTATCAACGGATCCGCACGGCACACTCGGATCAACACGACATCTGGATCGACCCGCGCGATCCCAACCGCATGATCGTCGGCAACGACGGCGGTCAGAGGTGGACCCCATCCTTTGGACAGGTTTGCGTCGCAGCTAAGGTGGAATCCGGGTTCATGATTCAGGCTGCCTTGGGCTTGCGAGACACGGGGCGAAGCCCCGGGCTCCTGTCTTCAGCCCCGTCGTCAATGTACGCCTCCTCGGGCGTCCGGTCCTGGAGCGACGAGTGCGGTCGGCACTCGTTGTAGAAGTCCATCCACCAGCCGATCCCGGCCCGAGCCTCGGAGCCAGTCGCGTACTCTGACAGATAGACCTGCTCGTACTTGAGCGATCGCCACAGTCGCTCGATGAAGACGTTGTCCATCCAGCGGCCCTTGCCGTCCATCGAGATCCGAATGCCGGCCTCCTTGAGCGCGTCGGTGAAGTCGACGCTGGTGAATTGGCTACCCTGATCCGTGTTGAAGATCTCGGGAGGACCGTAGCGCTCGAGCGCCTCTTGCAAGGCCTCGACGCAGAAGCTCGTATCGAGCGTGTTGGACAGACGCCAGGACAGCACCTTGCGGCTCGCCCAGTCCATCACCGCAACCAGGTACAGAAAGCCCCGCTGCAGCGGGATGTAGGTCACATCCGCGCACCAAACGTGGTTGGGTCGCGTGATCTCCAGATCACGCAGCAGGTAGGGGTAGATCCGGTGCTCCGGGTGCGGCTGAGACGTCCTGGGCCGCTGCAAGATCGCCTGCAACCCGAGCAGCCGCATCAGGCGGCGCACCCGCTTGCGAGAGACCGTGTAGCCCTGACGGCGCAGCCATCGTCGCATCTGACGTGAGCCGTAAAACGGCGTCTGAAGAAACTGCTCGTCGATCAGCCGCATCAGGCGCAGGTTCAGCGGACTCTCGCCGTGGCCCTCGTAATAGAACGAAGACCTCGCGATCGACACCAGGCGGCACTGCCGCGTGATGCTCAGGGGGCCGTGCTCCGGATCGACCATCGCCACCCTCCGGCCGTGGCTCAACGACCGAAGGCCTTGGACAAGAAATCCCGCTCGATGACGAGCTCCCCGATCTTCGCCCGCAGCTCCTTGATCTCGGCCTCCCGAGAGACCTCGTTGCGCTCCTGTTTCCCCGAGAAGCCAGCCAGCACCTTCTGCCGAGCCTTCTTCTTCCAGTTGGCGATCAGATTCGGATGCACATCGTAGCGGGCTGCCAGCTCCGCCATCGTCGCTTCCTCGCGAAGCGCCTCCAAAGCGACCTTCGCCTTCAGCTCAGCAGGATAACTCCGTCTCTTCCGTGGCATTCCAGACTCCTTCTTCTTGGTCTGGATCCCACCTTAGCAACCTGTCCGAATTTCGGGGTCCACCTCTCTGAGCATGCAGCGGCGCCACTGCACGACCGATTGCACTACGATGCGCACGGGGATTTCTTGCAGGTAGCCCGGTCAGAGAGCCAAGCGGGACATCCAGGGACAACGGGGGAGGGGTGGCCGAGCAAACGATCGCCGGGCGGGCGCGGGCCGAGAAGGGCAAGCTCAAGAAGGTCATGGGGCCCCGCGACCTGGTGCTCTTCTATATCGCCACCGCCGCTTCCATGCGCATCGTGGCCCTGTCGACCGAAAACGGGCCGAGCGTGCTGGGGCTCTGGGTGCTGGGCTTCGTCCTCTTCTACGTTCCGCAGGCGTTCACGACGGTCGAGCTCACCGCCCGACACCCAGACGAGGGAGGCATTTACATCTGGGTACAACGTGCCTTCGGCGACTTCCATGGCTTCATCACGGCGTGGTTCTACTGGGCCACCCTCGTCGTCTACTTCCCCGCCGCGCTGATCTTCTCGGCCAGCAACGCGGCGTACATCATCCCGCGGTGGTCGTATCTCGCCGAGAGTCCGGGGTTCCTGATGGCGTTCTCGCTGGTCGGGGTCACCATCGTCGTCGTGGTCAACGTCCTCGGTCTCGACGTCGCCAAGCGTTTCCACAATGTCAGCGGCTATCTGAACATGGGGGTACCCGGGTTGATGGTCGTTGGGTTGGGCTTCCTCACATGGGTCAACTACGGCTCGGCAACGGAATTCTCGCGGAGCACTGTGACCCCCACCTTCGGCGGACTCCCCGACGTCATCCTGCTCGCGGCGATCGCCTACGCGTTCGCCGGCCTCGAGTCGGCATCGGCGATGAGCGAGGAGGTACAGGACCCCAAGCGCAACGTCCCCCGAGCGCTCGCCATCGCCGGTGTGATGGTGCTCGGCGTGTACATCCTGATCTCCTGGACGATTCTGACAGTGCTCCCGGCGGATCAGGTCACGGGTCTGACCGGGCTGCCCGACACTGCTCGAGTGGCCGGAACGAGGTTGGTCGGCGCCACGATGGGCGGCGTACTGGGCTCGCTGGTTGCACTCTGCCTCTGCGTCGCGGCGTTCGGAACGGTGAGCGCCTGGATGGCGACCGGCGCCCGGGTGCCGTTCGCCGCCGGGCTCGACCGCTACCTGCCGGCCGCCTTCGGAACCCTGCACCCGAAATACGCTACCCCGCACGTGTCGGTGATCACGCTCGGCATCGCGACGGCGGGATTGATCATCCTCGGCAGCATGGGAGGCACCGCGCAGCAGATCTATCGCATTTTCATCAGCCTCGAGATCGTCACCTACTTCATCCCGTACCTGTACATGTTCGCGGCGCTGCTCGTAATGCAGCGGCGCCCGGCCGCGGAAGGCGTCCAGCGGGCGCCGTTCGCGCCCTATGGCGCCTACTTCGCCGGCGGTACGGGCTTCGTAGTCACCGCTGCGTCGCTGGTGTTCGCCCTCATACCGAGCGAGAGCGTCGCCGACCCTACGTTCTTCTACATCACCGTCTTCGGGACGATGGCGGTGCTGACGATCGTCGGCGTGAGCTTGTACGCCAACGGCAAGTTGCGACGGCGGCGTCTGGAGGCCCCATGAACGGAGACCTTCGAGAACGCGTCGTCCGACTGCTGGCCGAATCTCCGTTCATCGAGGGACACAATGATGCCCCGATTCAGCTGCGAGAACGCTCCGGCAACGACCTGAACCGCTTCGACTTGAGCCGCTTCGACTTCGAGGACACCAGCGCGCTCGAGCCGCCGATGCACACCGACCTCAAGCGCCTGCGCGCCGGCGGCGTCGGGGCGCAGTTCTGGGTTGCGTACGTCCCCTACGACGTGGCGGGTCCGGGCGCGGCTCGGGTGATGTTCGAGCAGCTCGAAGTGGCCAAGCGGCTCGTGGCGGCCTATCCGGATACCTTGCAGCCTGCATTCAGCGCCGATGACATCGAGCGCATCCACGCCGACGGTAAGATCGCTTCGTTGTTTGCCGTCGAAGGAGGCCACGGCATCGAGAACTCGCTCGGCGCTCTGCGTCTGGCCTACCAGGTCGGCGCCCGATACATGACGCTGCTTCACAGCGTCCATACCGACTGGGCCGACTGCGCCCACCTGGAACCGGTGCACGGCGGCCTCACGGATTTCGGCCGCGAGGTGATCGCGCTGATGAACGACCTCGGCATGCTGATCGATCTGTCGCACGCCTCCGCCGACACCATGCGGCAGACGATCGAGGCTTCGAGGGCGCCGGTCGCCTGCACGCATTCCGGCGCGGCCGCAATCCTCGACTACCCGCGCAACGTGCCCGACGACGTGCTGAAGATGATCCGCGATACCGGCGGCATCGTGATGGCAACGTTCGTCCCCTGGTTCGTTTCGCCGCGGGTGATGGAGCACCGTGCCAGCCGCCTAGGCTGGCAGGCCCGGCTGACGGAGATGCACCCGGACAACGCCGAGCGGCGCGAGCGCGAGCTCGCCGCCTGGGACGCCGACAATCCTGCGCCACGCGCCACGCTCGGCGAGGTCGCCGATCACATCGACCATCTGTGCGCCGTCATGGGCGCCGAACACGTGGGCATCGGGTCCGACTTCGATGGCGTCGCGGAAGTCCCCGAGGGTCTCGAGGATGTCTCCAAGTTCCCCGACCTGTTTGTCGAGCTGGCGCGCCGCGGCTACAGCGACGACCAGCTGCGCGCCATCGCTGGTAGCAATTCTCTACGGGTGCTGCGCGCCGTGGAATCGAAGGCGGTGCGGAGCGGCTAGGAGGCCGTGGTGAAAGTGTGATGGGTCTGGTTACGCCGCCAAGGGCGCAAATGCAAGGCGGTGCGACGGCGGCGATGTTTGCGCATCGTCAAGGAGCGCCAACGCAGCAGATGCGCCCTTGGCGGCGTAACCCTCTGGGCAAGTAGGGGTTACGGGCGATGGCCGCGTCGCACCTCCTCAACGATGTTGTCGCATCGCCTCGTCGTTGCTCCTTGCCCTCGCCCGTAAGACCTACTTGCCAGACCCACCACACTTTCACCACGGTCTCAGAGGTGGACCCCATCCTTTGGACAGGTTTGCGTCGCAGCTAAGGTGGAATCCGGGTTCATGATTCAGGCTGCCTTGGGCTTGCGAGACACGGGGCGAAGCCCCGGGCTCCTGTCTTCAGCCCCGTCGTCAATGTACGCCTCCTCGGGCGTCCGGTCCTGGAGCGACGAGTGCGGTCGGCACTCGTTGTAGAAGTCCATCCACCAGCCGATTCCGGCCCGAGCCTCGGAGCCAGTCGCGTACTCTGACAGATAGACCTGCTCGTACTTGAGCGATCGCCACAGTCGCTCGATGAAGACGTTGTCCATCCAGCGGCCCTTGCCGTCCATCGAGATCCGAATGCCGGCCTCCTTGAGCGCGTCGGTGAAGTCGACGCTGGTGAATTGGCTACCCTGATCCGTGTTGAAGATCTCGGGAGGACCGTAGCGCTCGAGCGCCTCTTGCAAGGCCTCGACGCAGAAGCTCGTATCGAGCGTGTTGGACAGACGCCAGGACAGCACCTTGCGGCTCGCCCAGTCCATCACCGCAACCAGGTACAGAAAGCCCCGCTGCAGCGGGATGTAGGTCACATCCGCGCACCAAACGTGGTTGGGTCGCGTGATCTCCAGATCACGCAGCAGGTAGGGGTAGATCCGGTGCTCCGGGTGCGGCTGAGACGTCCTGGACCGCTGGAAGATCGCCTGCAACCCGAGCAGCCGCATCAGGCGGCGCACCCGCTTGCGAGAGACCGTGTAGCCCTGACGGCGCAGCCATCGTCGCATCTGACGTGAGCCGTAAAACGGCGTCTGAAGAAACTGCTCGTCGATCAGCCGCATCAGGCGCAGGTTCAGCGGACTCTCGCCGTGGCCCTCGTAATAGAACGAAGACCTCGCGATCGACACCAGGCGGCACTGCCGCGTGATGCTCAGGGGGCCGTGCTCCGGATCGACCATCGCCACCCTCCGGCCGTGGCTCAACGACCGAAGGCCTTGGACAAGAAATCCCGCTCGATGACGAGCTCCCCGATCTTCGCCCGCAGCTCCTTGATCTCGGCCTCCCGAGAGACCTCGTTGCGCTCCTGTTTCCCCGAGAAGCCAGCCAGCACCTTCTGCCGAGCCTTCTTCTTCCAGTTGGCGATCAGATTCGGATGCACATCGTAGCGGGCTGCCAGCTCCGCCATCGTCGCTTCCTCGCGAAGCGCCTCCAAAGCGACCTTCGCCTTCAGCTCAGCAGGATAACTCCGTCTCTTCCGTGGCATTCCAGACTCCTTCTTCTTGGTCTGGATCCCACCTTAGCAACCTGTCCGAATTTCGGGGTCCACCTCTATCGTCCATCCCCATCCCCACGAACCAGCGGAACAGCAGGTTGTACTCCAGCTGCTCGATCAACATCCTCTCGGATCGGATGCTGTAGAGCACCTGCAGCAGCAGCGCTCGAAGCAACCTCTCCGGTGGAATCGATGGGCGCCCCGTGTGCGAGTACAACTCCCGGAACTGCGGCCCGAGCGTGCGCAACGCTTCGTCCACCATCTCCAGGATCGCCCGCAACGGATGCTCTTTCGGTACCCGTTGCTCCGGCGAGATGTAACTGAAGGCCGCTACCTGCCGCGTGTCGTCGCCTCGCATCAACCCACCCCCTACGACGGTCACTTGAGCACTCGCACCTACCCTACCAACCTGTCTCAAGAGATTCTCCGCCCTCGGCGGAGTTTTTCATCACCCTGCTAGGAGCTGGCGGCAGACAGTGCGGGAGCTACCTGTCGAGTGATGATGCTCTTGAACAGCTCGGTACCGATGTTCTTGCCGCACACCACCGGTACTACCGTCCTGCCCCTGAAGCGCTCTGGGTGCTTCATCAAGTAGGCAACGCTCAAGGCCGCCGAGCCCTCGGTCACCAATCGATGCTGCTCGAACAACAGCCGGATCGCATCCTCGATCTCCGCCTCACTGACCAGGACGATTTCGTCCACATACTTCTGGCACAGCCCGAAGGTGATCGTGTCGAGGTCGATACCACCGCCGCAGGTGTCGGCCAAGGTTGCGAACGTCTCCATCTCCACCATCTTTCCCTGTTCGAGGGATTCGTACATGACGGGAGACTTTTCTGGAGACACCGCGATGGCTTGGATGGCCGAGTTGCACGACTTGAGGTATCCAGCGCTACCCGCCACCAAACCTCCGCCTCCGCAGGCCGCGATCAATGTATCGATGGTTGGCACCTGACGCGAGATCTCCAGGCCACAGGTTCCCTGTCCACCTACGACGATACGGTCGTTGTAGGGCGACACGTAGATCTTGCCTTCCGCGTCGGCTACGGCTCTTGCCTTTTTCTCCGCCTCCCAGGCCTCATCTCCGTAGATCACGATGTTGAGCCCGCAGGCCTTGATCAAATCCATGCGAGCCTGCGGCAGATCGTTGGCGAGGTAGATCGTTGCCTCTCGGCCGCGGTTTTTCATCGCCTCGGCGATGGCGAGTGCGTAGTTGCCTGTCGATGCCGAAATCACGCCTCGGTCGAGCTCCTCTTCGCTCAGGGACATGATCTTGCTGGTGGCGCCCCTGAACTTGAAAGAGCCGGTTGTCTGCTGCAGATCGAGCTTCAGGTAGACGGTCCCCTCGATCAGGTTGCTCAAGTAGATGGACTGCTCCACTGGCGTTTCGAGCACGTGCGGTCGGATGCGCTTGTCCGCGTCCAGGACCTCCTGCCGCACATCGATCTCCTGCATCAATTCCATCATCACGCTGACTCCGCGGCCTTGGCGGCTCGGCCCACCATCTTGGCGATCTGGATGTCCTGCACGGCCACGCCGGTTTGGTCGGCCACGGTGATTTGCTCCTCGCTCGTCCTTGCCAGGGCGGGATCACGAATCACTTCGCCGAGCTCGAGAACGTCACCTTCCTCGATCAACCCCTGCTTGACGGCATGTGAGGTTTCTCCGTAGCCAATGCATTGCGGTCGGCTGTCGGCCACCACGAGATCGGCCTTCTGCAGCAATCGGGCCTCGAGCTCCTGCTTGCCGTCGTCGTCGGAGCCCATCGCGGTGATATGGGTTCCCGGCCTGACCTGCTCCGCTCGAATCAGAGGGGCCGTCGCCGGTGTAGTTGTGACGATCAGGTTGCTGTTGGAGGTCAGAGTGTCCATGTCGGTCGTCCCGCTGAGCTCGAACTCCGTGGGCCAGAATGTCGCATCCTGCCTGATGTCGGCGATCAAGCGGTCGACGTGCTCCGGGTTTCTTCCCCAAACGGTGACACGGTCGCAGTCCACCGTATGGTGCAGCATCTGCAGCTGCATTCGTGCCTGGACCCCGGTGCCGACGATACCGATCCCGGTTACCTCGCGCGGAGCCAGATGCTTGGCTGCCACCGCGCCACCAACCGCTGTGCGGACATCGGTCAGGTAGCACTCATCCAGCAGAATGCTTTCCAGCTTTCCCGTCTCCTGGCTGAAGACCAACAGCAGCCCATCGCTCGCGGTGATTCCCAACTCAGCGTTGTGGAAACCCGACGCCATCTTGAGCACATAAACACGGTCACCCTTGATGTAGCCGTACTTGATGTGCACGTCACCGAGCGGGTCTTCGAAATGGAGGAAGCCCACGGGCGGTACCTCCACCTTGCCTTCGGAGTAGAGCGCATAGCCCTCTTCCAGGTCCGTGATCAACTCAGGGACGTCGACCAAGCCCTTGATCTGTGACAACTTGAGAATTTGCATGCTGCTCCAGTGCCCTCATTCGGGGTCAGGGTCGCGGACATAGGGACCGCCGTATCGATGACGGAGCTCATCACAGCGGAGGCGTAGCGCGGCCAACACCTCGGCATGGGCCGGATCGGCGGCGAGGTTCTGCGTTTCGAGCGGGTCGCTTTCGAGGTCGTAGAGTTCCTCGGTGACGGGATCTAGCTCGAAGTACCGGGCATATTTGTAGCGTTGCCCCCGCACGCCCTCGTGCTTGACGATCTGCTGGTGCTCCATCAGATGCTCGATGAAAAAGTCCGTTCGCCAGTCCTCCGGTTCCTCACCCCGGAGCAACGGAACGAGGCTTCGGCCCTGCATCGTCGCGGGGACACCCACACCGGCCAGATCGAGCAGGGTAGGTGCGATGTCGATGTTGAGCGCCATCGCAGCGGGCCGAAGCCCGGCGCGAGACCAACCCGGCCGCGGATCGAACACGAGCAGCGGAACGCGAATGGACGGTTCGTAGGGAAGCCATTTGCCCGCATAGCCCCGTTCTCCCAGGAAGTACCCGTTGTCGCCCATCAGGATCAGGAGGGTGTTGTGGGCGAGACCCCGCTGCTCCAGTTCATCCCGGATCTGCCCGATGACGGCATCGACGCCGCTGATCATGCGGAAATAGCCTTTGGTCATCCGTTTGGCCTTGTCCGGCGTGTCGAACCGCCAGAACCAGCGGAAACGGTTCATGCTGCTCTCGGGATCCTGAGAAACGAAGGCAGGGCGTCGAAGAAGGCCGGATCGGACAGCGGCGGGTCGGGAATCACCGTTTCGATGTAGAGACGGTCCATCGCCGTTGGCCAGATGTACTGCCGTTCATCGTTGTCCTCGGCGTGCGGCGCATTGAAACTGACCGACAGAGCGAAAGGCTGATCCGGCGGGTTCGCTCGCAGGAAAGCGATGGCTTCGTCGCCAGTGACATCGGTAAGGTGCCGCGTGGAGCCGTCCTCCTGAACCTTGAAATAGGGGTTACTACTGAGCGGGACGAAGGCGTCGAACATGGTATCGACCGCCCCCGGTTCGACGACCATCCCGAACTTGCCGATGAACCCGGTGCGATAGCCGGCAGCGCGCAGCAACGTGGCATAACTCTGATCCGTCATCGCTCTGGCTAACGGCGGCGTGCCGAAGGTGAACCGATGGGTTCGTTCTACGGTGCCCGTCAGGAGGCTTGCCCGGCTGGCAGCGCAGATGGGGGTCGTCACAAAGGCATTCTCGAAACGCACCCCCTGCGCTGCCAGCCTGTCCATGTGGGGCGTGTGCACGAGCGGGTTCACGTTGCCCATCATGTCGAACCGCTGGTCATCCGTGACGAGGAAGATGATGTTGGGCGGTGCCGCTTGCTCGGTGGACTCCAGGGTCGGAGAACAGCCCAGGAGCAGCAGCAGCGCCGTCAGGCCGTAGGCTATAGCGAGGCGGAGGGTCATGGGAATGCGGGAACGCGGCGAGGTGCGCAAAATGGACGCCGCAAGAGATAGCACGGGCGCTCGGCAACGTCTACGGACCTGCGCTGTCGTGACCGCCCGGAACAGGGCACCGACGCGCGGCAGAGCCTATACTCAGCCTCTTTCCGAGCACATCAGAACTCGGGGCCCGTCCGCCAGAAAGGCTGCACATGAAGCGTCGCTTGTCGATCGCCCCGGTGCTGGGAACCGCGACGATGCTCGCACTCGCAACGGGCGCCTGTTCCACTCCCGACCCGATCGACACGACGGCGTCGGGGCCGGCCGTCGATCGGCCGTTGATGCCGGATTGGGACGCAGAACGCAGCGAACGCCTGGCGTTCTCAGGCGAACGGTTTCGCACGCCGGAAGGCTTCCGCGTGGAGGAGGTAGCCGGCGACGAGCTCATCGGCTCGGCATTGAATCTCGCCTTTACCTCGGATGGACGCCCGATCGTGGCGCTCGAGCAACGAGGCCTTGTCGTTCTCGACGACGACGACGGAGACGATCGCTACGATCGAGTGACTCGCATCTCGGAAGCGATAGAAACCGCTCACGGCATCTATGTGCTCGGCCCGGGTGACCTGCTTGCTCATGCCAACGGACCGGCTGAAGGAACCGGGCTCTATCGCGTGCGGGACTGGCAGGACGACCCCTCCGAGAGCAGTGTGGAGCTCCTGCGACTGTCGCGCGGAGGGATCCAGGAGCACGGCCCGCACACCATTACCCGGGGGCCGGACGCAGCGCTCTACCTGCTCTTCGGCAATCACGCCTCCCCGGACGTCGAGCCCTCGGTACTGTCGCCACTGCGCTCGCTCCAAGAGGATCAGCTGCTGCCCGTGATTTTGGATCCACGCGGTCACGCAAACAGCATTCGTGCCCCCGCCGGAACCATCTGGAGAGTCGATCTCGAGGCCGACTCCTGGGAGCTGCTCGTGGGTGGGCCACGCAATCCCTTCGACATGGCCTTTTCTCCCGCCGGTGGCCTCTTTGTCTACGAGGCAGACATGGAATGGGACAGAGGCCTCCCGTGGTACCGACCCACGCGAGTTCTGCATGCGATTCCGGCCGGTGACTACGGCTGGCGAACGGGCTCCGGCAAAGTAGCGTTCGACAGCATCGACACGCTCCCCAGTGTTGCCGACATCGGCCGTGGCTCACCGGTAGGGATGACCTTTTATCGCCACGACGCCTATCCCGCGTCGTTCTATGGCGCCTTGTTCCTCGGCGACTGGGCGCGCGGGCGCATCCGAGCCCTCATGCCACGGGAGCAGGGTGCGAGCTGGCAGGGAGAAGCGGTCGACTTCGTTCTCGGTGAGCCCCTCAATGTGACCGACCTCGCCGTGGGGCCTGATGGGTATTCCGGCTGATTCTGAGCACTCAATCCGGGGGAATCTGAACGCTCGTTTCGGGAATCTGAACGCTTCTTTCGGAGTTCTCGAACACCTGAGAAGCCGATCGAGTCCCCCGATCGTGAGGTCACCCCGAGGTGACCGGCAAGCCCAACGGTAGCGAAGCGACACCATGGATCCTCACCAACCGGGGAGGAGCTGTGGATGCCGCGACCGAGGCTACTGATGAGGCAAATACGACAAGTACTGCGGCTCAAGCACGAGATGGGCTTGAGCCAGCGAGCCATCGCCCAGGCCTGCTGTATGGGCGTGGGGACGGTGTGCGAGTACCTGCGGCGCGCGCGACAGGAGGGGTTGAGCTGGCCGCTGCCCGCGGAGATGGACGAGGCGACGCTGGAGGCGAAGCTGTTCCCGCCGCCGGCGCCCTCGGGCACGCCGCGACCGGTACCTCAGTTCAGCTGGATCCATCAGGAGCTAAAACGTCCTGGGGTAACGCTGCAGCTGTTGTGGCACGAGTACCTGGAGGTGCATCCGGAGGGATATCGGTACACGCAGTTCTGCGACAGGTATCGACAGTGGCGGGGAAAGCTCCGAGTCTCGATGCGGCAAGTGCATCGCGCCGGCGAGAAGGTGTTTATCGATTACTCCGGCAAAAAGCCCCACATCGTGGAGCGTGTCAGCGGCGAGCTGATCCAGGTGGAGCTGTTCGTCGGGGTCCTGGGGGCCAGCTCCTACACGTACGCCGAGACCACCGCGACCCAGGAGCTGGACAACTGGATCGGCTCGCACATCAGGATGCTGCAGTACATGGGCGGCAGCGCCGAGATCTGGATCGATCCCGGACAACCTGCGCAGCGGCGTTACCGAGGCGTGCCGCTACGAGCCGACGGTCAACCGCACGTACGCGGAGATGGCCGAGCACTACGGCGCGGTCGTGATCCCGGCGCGATCGTATCGTCCCAAGGACAAGGCGAAGGCCGAGTCCGGCGTGCAGCTGGCACAGCGCTGGATCCTGGCAGTGCTACGCGATGAGACGTTCTTCTGTCTGGATGATCTGAACCGCCGCATCTGGGAACTACTGGAGATCCTCAACGATCGGCCGATGCAGAGGCTCGGCGTGTCGCGCCGGGAGTTGTTCGAGCGGATCGATAGGGCGGCCCTCAAGCCGTTACCTGCCAACCACTACGAGCTGGCGTTCTGAAGGTGTGCCGCGTCAATATCGATTACCACATTGCCTTGGAGCACAACTTGTACTCGGTGCCCTATCAGCTGGTGGGCAAGCAGGTCGAGGCCCGATACACGCACTCGAGTGTGGAGATCCTGCGTGGCGGCAAACGCGTCGCCTCGCACATGCGCCTGCAGGGGCGAGGGAAGTGCTCCACGTGCAACGAGCACATGCCAGCTTCACATCGGGCGCACGCCGAATGGAGCCCCTCGCGGCTGATCCGCTGGGCCGAAAAGACCGGCCCTGCTACCGGTCGCGTGGTCGCCGAGATCCTTGCCACCTTCCGCCACCCCGAGCAGGGATACCGGTCCTGTCTCGGGATCATGCGGCTATCGAAACGCTACGAGCAGGATCGCCTCGAGGCGGCGTGTCTGCGTGCCGAGCACCTCGGCTCCTGCCGCTATCAGACGGTCAAGAACATCCTGGCCGCCGGCATGGACCGGTTGCCGCTCCAACAGCAGCAAGCGCCTACGTGCTCGGTGCCCGTGCACGACAACATCCGCGGCCCTGCCTACTACGGAAGGAACTGAGATGCTCAACCAGCCCACGCTCGAGAGGATGCACGCCATGAAGATGTCGGCCATGGCCGAGACTCTCGAGCAGCAGCAGAGCTCACGATCCTACGGCAAGCTCAGCTTCGAGGAACGCCTCGGCATGTTGATCGACGCCGAGTACGCCGCCCGCCAACAGCGCAAGCTCACCCGGCGGCTGCAACGCGCCAAGCTCCGGCAACCCGGCGCCTGCATCGAGGACATCGACTTCAAGACCCGACGCGGACTCAACCGCCGGGTCCTGATGGCCCTGTCCCGTTGCGACTGGATCCGCGATGCCCTCAACGTCGTGATCACCGGGCCCACCGGGACAGGCAAGACGTATCTGGCCTGCGCGCTCGCCAACAAGGCCTGCCGCGCGGACTTGTCTGCCTACTACGTCCGCGCCGCTCAGTTGCCCCAGCAGATGGCGATCGCCCGAGGCGATGGTTCCTACCCCCGACTGCTCAAGCGCCTCACTCGCACACGCCTGCTTGTAATCGACGATTGGTTGCTCACGCCCTTTACCGACATGGAGCGACGCGACATCCTCGAGGTCATCGAGGATCGGCACGAGCGCGCCGCCACCCTGATCGCTTCTCAGCTGCCGATCTCGGCCTGGCACGCGGCCCTCGGAGAACCGACCTTGGCCGACTCGATCTGCGATCGACTCATCCACGCCGCCCACAAGCTCGAACTCACAGGCCGCTCCATGCGCGAGATCCGCGCCGCCAAGCTCCAGGCCAATAGCTGAACCATGAACCTTGTCGCTGCGCTTCGATCCCGATCCCGACCGCGACCCCGGCTGTGGATCCTGCCGGGCCCGTGGAAAACGCATCCGCGTTTACCACCGCCCCTTGCACGGCGCTATCGCGCCGCGCACAGGCTCCATAACCTCTACCACGACTGCCCTGCACAAGGGCACATCCGCTAGGATCTGACCAACCACAACCTGGGAGGCAACCTCCAACCACAACCTGATCGTCGCTCCGCTCCGATAGGGTGCTCATAAACTCCGGAATGAACGTTCACTTTCCCCGGAACGAGCGCTCAGCTTCAGCGGAATACCCAGCCTGACGGCTATCTCTATTTCACCAGCGGCGGTCGCCAGACGACGGGCGGGCTGTTCCGAGTCGTGTACACGGGGCCCGACGGCGGCGCGATGGCCGGTATTCGAGTCGGGGAAGGGAGCCCTGTGGAGGCGGCTCTGCGTCAACCAATGCCGCGATCCGCCTGGGGGCGGGGGGCCATCGAGCAGCGGCGAGCGGAGGCCGGCCAGAGCTGGGGAGGTGGCCTGCGTGCCGCGGTAGAGGACGCAGGAAGATCGACCCTGGAGAGGCAGAGTGCCTTGGAGCTCCTGCAGGTCTTCGGACCGCAGCCGTCTGTGCAGGATCTTCGGAGGAACCTGGCCACGGACGACGCGGGTCTGCGTGCCGCCGCCGTCGCTCTTCTCGGCTCCCGTCGAGACCCCGACGTCTACATGGCACTTGCCGGCGCGCTCGATGACTCGGACGCCCTAACCCGGCGCCGCGCGGCAGAGGGACTCGTGCGCTTTGGCGCGCTGAACGCGGCCCAGGACCAGGTTCTCTACGCCGTGCTCGCCGGCCTGGCCCGCCGGCTCGGCGACGAGGATCGGTTCGTTCGCTACGCGGCACGCGAGGCGCTCGCTCGAGTGGACCCGGACCTCTGGATTCCCGGGGTGCAGCTCGCCGGGGCGCCGACGAACGCGTCCCTCGAGGCGCTCCTGGCCCTCGTGCTCCGTCCGGGCTTCCCCGATGCCGAGCTCGTCTTCGAGCACTTGAACCTCTACGCCCGGGAGCGTCCGAGCGAAGCGCTGCTCGGCTCCTTTCTGCGAGTGTTCGAGCTGGCTCTGGCGCGCGCCGGGGAGGCCGCGGCCGGCATTGTCGAAATCGAGGAGTCGGCTCTTTCCATGATGAGCTGGTTCCCCACGGGCCGACGGGAACACGATCGCAAGCTCGAGCGCATCCTTGCCTACCTCGCTCCACCCGGGGCGACGGCGGCCCTGGCGGCGCGGCTTTCCCCAGACAGGGCCCAGGAAGACAAGATCCACACGCTCTACGCCCTGCGCGCGATCGAAGCCGAGGGGGAGGAAGGCGAGCGGCAGGTGATCGTCGCCTGGTTCCACCGCGCCCGATCATTCGCCGGCGCTGCCAGCATGGTCGGCTACATCGAGGCCCTCTGGCAGCAGGTCCTGGCGAAGCTACCGCCGTCAGAACGCGCCTTGGCGCTCGAGAGTCGACGAGCCTGGCTGGCGAAGGAAGCGGAGCGGATTGTGGCCCTGGTTGCCGCCGATGAGCTACCGAGCGAAGAGGAACGAAGCACGCTGCGTCAGATGAGCTTCGACGAGTTGGCGGAGTACGTCGAGTACGACGTAATGGCCTACGAACGCTACGACCCGGACCGCGGAGAGCGGGTTTTTCAGCGGGCTCGTTGCGCCGCCTGCCACGTATTCGGCGACGTAGGGCGTGGTGGCGGACCCGACCTCTCCACCGTCGTCAGCCGCTTCAGGCGCAGAGAGATCCTGGAGTCGATCGTTTACCCGTCGCGCGTGATCTCCGACCAGTACAGTGCCCTCCGCATCGAGCTCCGAGACGGGCAGATGTACATCGGCATGCACGCCGCCGAGAGCGAACAAGACCTCACGCTGATCACGGCCACCGGCGAGCGCCTTGTGCTCGACAAACACGAAATCGCTTCCCGGGAGCGCGCAGACGTCTCCCTGATGCCGGAGGGCCTGCTCGAGGCCATGAGCTTCGACGACTTGATGAGCCTGATGCGATACCTGGAGGACGGCGCCGACTGAGATCGTGTCCGGCCGCCGTGCTCCCGCTGGTACGGTAGAGCTCAGCGGGTCGATCAGCGGTTCGCCGGGGCGGAGACGGCGCCCTGAGAGGGCGGCTGTTCTGCTTTCACCACGGCCTCCTAGATCTCGGTCGTGAGCTGGCGAAGCGGTTGAAGGGTCCCAAGAGGAAGCCAGCGCCACGGACTTGGTGTGTCATGCTACCGAGCCCGTCGTTGACTGAACCGTCGACGATGGCAGCCCCGGCTTCTTCCCGGCGAGACCGAGCCGATGGGAACCCGTACGATTATCTCGATTCCGTGCTTCAACGAGGCTGACCGACTGCGGCTCGGCGAGTTCAGGCGATTCCTGGAGCTCTCGGAACACGGCCTGCTCTTCGTAGACGACGGCTCAACCGACACGACCCCTCAGGTGCTCGCGGAGTTCTGCGAGCAAAACGAGCGCGCCGCGGTATTGCGCTTGTCGGACAATCGCGGCAAGGGCGAAGCCGTACGTGCGGGACTGCTCCGATCCATCGCGCAACAGGTCGACATCGTCGGGTATGCCGATGCTGACCTTGCGACGCCCGTGGAGGAGATCCTGAGACTCATCGAGGTGATCTCCGAAGAGGATGTCGCGGCCGTAATCGGATCGCGGATCGCCTTTCTCGGCACCGAGATCGAGCGCAGAGCCGTACGTCACTACCTAGGGCGCGTTTTCGCGACCGCAGCGTCGCTCATCCTCCGCAAGCGGGTCTACGACACGCAGTGCGGCGCCAAGGTCTTCCGAACGTCGGATGCGCTCGCGAGGGCACTCGCGGAGCCGTTCCGATCGCGCTGGGCCTTCGATGTGGAGCTCCTGGGTCGCCTCTGGGTTTCGCCGGCAAGCATCATCGAGGTTCCGCTTCGCCGCTGGGCCGATGTCGGCGGGTCCAAGATCGGCCTCATGGGCATGGTGCGTGTCGCCTTCGACCTGGTGCGAATCGGACTGGACTTGCGACGGCGCCGACAGAGCTAGCTTCGTTTCAGAGAAGCAGCGCCGCGCGCACCTTCGGCGGGCCGTGATGAATCGACCCTCGAGCCACCTCGCTCAGCGTGCCGAGGCCGAGTCGCGAATCGGCGCGTCGAGGCCCTGCTCGATCATCTGCACCGGCAGCTCGGGCCTGCGGAACAAAGTCTGCTTGCGGAACGGGCTCCACAGCAGCTTGGCGAGGTCCGCCTTCTTCATATGGCGTGCGAAGCTGCGCAGCAGCCGCAGGGTCGACATCGGCCGCCTGAAGATGCGATACAGGAAGAGGTACAGGTAACCTTTCTTGCGGGCATTGTTGACCACCTCGGACGGAAGCACGGTGGGGTCGATGTCCGAGCACTTGAACCACTTGTTCCAATCGCGCGCGTCGTCGATGATGCCGCGCTTGACGTACTCGGCCCACAGCGGCGTACCGCGGTAGGCGCACAGGCGATTGAACCCGAAGGTGTCTAGCCGCAGTCGCGCCGCGAAGCGAAAGCTCTGCACGATCTCTTCCTCGGTCTCGTCCGGACTGCCGACCAGGAAGAAGCCGTGCGCCGTGGTGATGCCGTGGCGCTTGGCCTCGGTGACCGCGTGTTCGATCTGCTCGAGGCTCTGCCCCTTCTTGAGCCGGTCCAGTACCTTCTGGCTGCCCGACTCGACGCCGAAGGCCAGCATGCCGCAGTTGGACTTGCCCATGATGGGAAACTGGTCGACTGCTACCGAGTCGACCCGTCCTTCGCAGCCCCATCGGAACTCGAGCCGCCGATCGATGATGCCCTGGCAGATTGCCTCGATGCGCTTGCGCTTGAGTAGGAAGTGGTCATCGGTGAGATAGATCGATCGGTAGCCCTCGTCGCTGAGCTGCTGCATCTCGGCCAGCACGTGCTCCGGCGAGCGACAACGCCACTTGCCGTCGGCCAGCGCCGGGATGTCGCAGTAGATGCACGGATAGGGACAACCGCGCGAGGTCTGCATGGTGCAGAAACGGTCGAGCGACAGCACCGCCGGCACGTCGAGCGGCATCGACTCGATGTAGTCGATCGGCAGGCTGTTGCGGTCGGGGAACGGAAACCGATCGAGGTCTTGTACCAGCGGCCGCGGCCCGTTGACCACGACCTTGCCGTCCTCTCGCCAGACCAAGCCGATCACCGACCCCGGGTCGTCGAGGTTGTCCAGGTAGTCCGGCAGCAGTTCTTCACCCTCGCCAGGGCCGATGCAGTCGAACCAGGGGCAATCGTTGAGCACGTTCACCGAGTTCATGGTGGCAAACACGCCGCCGGCGATGATCGGTGTACCGGAGGAGGCGCGCTTGATTGCCTGCGCCATGCTCTTGGCGGTCGGATACGAGGTCGTTGACAGGAACGAGATAGCAACCGCGTCCGGTGATTCCGCGGCAACCCGCTGGGCGATTCGCGCTTCCTTCATGTCCGGATGGCAGGTGTCGAACATCACGACCTCGTGCCCGTGCTGGCGCACGACCGGGGCGAGCACCTCGATGCCGATGGGCGGGAACGCCATCACCTTGAGGCGTTCGCCACCGGGCTCCGAGCCGCCGAGCCGGCTCGGCAGGAGGTTGTAGAAGTCCTCGTCGCGGACGTATATGAGGAACAGCTTCGGCAAGTTGACAGGGCCTCTCCACGAACTGCATGACCGTAGCGAACAGGGAGCCGTCGGCGATCGCGTCGCTCCCAAGAGGCTACCAGCGCCACGTACCGATTGACCAGCACGCGTGGGTATGGCTTCAGACGTCGGCGCCGATGCAGGCCAGAAAGAGCTCTCCGAGATCCGCCAGCTTCTTCTCGCCGACGCCGTGCACCTGCAAGAACTCCTCACGGTTGGCGGGGCGGCGTCGTGCCATGTCGCGCAGGCTGGCGTCGCCGAAGATGACGTAGGGCGGTACGTTGCGCTCGCGGGCCAGCTCGGTGCGCAGGATGCGCAGGCGCTCGAACAGGTCGCGGTCCACGCCCTCCCAGGAGGTCGCCTCGCCCTTGGTCGCCTTGACACGCCGGGTCTTCACGGGGACCAAACGCACCGCGCGCTCGCCTCGAAGTACCTCGATCGATGTGTCGCTGAGCCGCAACACCGGGTACTCGCCCTCGCTGCGGCGCAGCAGGCCCTGATCGAGTAGCTGGAAGGTCAGGTTCATCAGCTCGCGCCGGCCCCGATCGCGCATCAACCCCCAGGTGCTGAGATCATCATGGCCGAGGGAGCGGACGCGCTGGGTGTCGGCGCCGCGCAGCACGTCGACCACGTGACCCATGCCGTAGCCCTGCCCGACCCGGGTCACGCACGAGAGGATCATCTGGGCCTCGCGCGTGCCGTCGACCCAACCCTCGGTCTCGCCGAGACAGACGTCGCACGCGCCGCAGCCGTCCGGGCTCGGTGGCACATAGGTCTGCCCGAAGTGCTCGACCAGGGATCGGTGTCGGCAGCGATCCGGAGAGCAGAAGCGGCGCATCTCGTCGAGCAGCACGAGCGCGGCTTCGTGCCCTTCGACCCCGCGATCGAGCTCGGCGTTGCTGCGCTCCAGCAGCATCTGCCACTTGACGGCGTCGGCCGGCGAGTGCAGCAGGACGCACTCGGCCTCCAGGCCGTCGCGCCCGGCGCGGCCGGTCTCCTGCTGATAGTGCTCGACCGACTTGGGGGTGGCGGCGTGGATCACACAGCGGACGTTGCTGCGGTCGATTCCCATGCCGAAGGCGACAGTCGCCACGACGATGTCGAGCTCCTCGTTGGCAAAGGCCTCCTGGGTCTCGCGGCGGGTCTGGGTGTCGAGACCGGCGTGGTAGTGGGCGACGCGATGGCCACGCGAGGCGAGGTGGCAGGCCAGGCGCTCGGTCTCGGCGCGGCTGATGCAATAGATGATCACCGCCCGGCTCTGGTGGCGCTCGAGTATCTCCCGCACCTGGGCTCGCAGATCGAGCCGCGGCACGAGGCGGTAGACCAGGTTGGGTCGATCGAAGTGGCCGACCAGCACGGTCGGCTCCTCGAGCTCGAGCTGGTCGATGATGTCCCGCCGCACGCGCTCGGTGGCCGTGGCCGTATAGGCGTGCATGCTGGCCCCGACGAAGCGCTTCTTCAGAATGGCAAGCTGGCGGTATTCGGGCCGGAAGTCGTGCCCCCAGTGGCTGATGCAGTGGGCCTCGTCGACCGCGAACGTGCGAATGCCGAGCTGCTCGACGGTCTGCAGGAACCAGTCGGTGACCAGCCGCTCCGGAGACACGAAGGCCAGGCGGCACTCGCCCGAGGCGATGAACCGCTCTGCCTCCTGGCGCTCGTGCCGTTCCTGGGCGCTGTGCAGCGCCGCCGCCGGATAACCAGCGGCACGCAGCCCGTCCACCTGGTCCTTCATCAGCGAGATCAACGGCGACACCACGATGTCGGTGCGGCCGGCCAGCAGCGGTGGCACCTGGTAACACAACGACTTGCCGCCGCCGGTCGGCAGCACGACGAGGGAGTCTCGCTGCTCGAGCCCGGCACGGATCGCCTCGGCCTGCTGGGGGAGCAGGGTGTCGAATCCCCAGTAGCGGCGCACCGCCTCGAGCACGTCCGCCTCGGAACTGCTGATATCGAAAGGAAGCACGCTCATGGGAGACGGGCGTCGCGGAGCCGATTCGGCAGTAGCCTCACCGTGCCTCGGCGAGCAGGCGCGCGAGGCGCCGGGCGCCCAGCACCGCCTGCTGCTGGGCCACGGGCCGGGCGTTGTTCAGATACTCGGCAGGGATCAGCGCGCCCTGCAGCTGGGTGCCGGATCGAAGTCGGCCTCCGAGATAGACGTACTGCACCGCCAGCTCCGCACTCTCCCCAGACCAGGCCACGAAGTCGCTCGCCTCGTGGCCAGCACGCCGCATCGAGTCCCCGGAGGCCCTTGCGCGTAGCAGGGTGGCTCGATTGCGGACGTCGCGGAAGCGGTCCGTGCCGATCAACAGGTTGTCCCAGAGGGCGTGCAGGCGGACGGTGCGGCTGCCCTCCGAAACCCGGACGAAGAACTCGTTACCGCCTCGATCGCCGCGCAGATGATCGGCGTCGAAGAGCGCCACGCTGTGCAGCGGCTGGTGCACATCGCCGACGAGGTGCAAGAGCCAGGCCAGCGCGATCGCCCGCTGCTCGGGGCTGTTGCCGCCGGTGAGGCGCAGTAGGTTCTCATCGAGTGCCCGGACCAGAAACCCGTCCCGGTCGGGCGCCCCCGGAGGCGTCAGCCCGGGCGGCTGGTAGTGGAAGTTGACGTAGTGCCAGGTCGACCGGCTGAGCTCGTCGAAGGGCTCCGATCGGGTGTCGTCGGCCCACCGCGACGCGCGCATGAACAGCGCCACTCGCTGGTCCTCCTCGTCGAGGCGCCAGTCCGACGGTGCCGCCAGGAGGGCCGTGTAGTGAGGGTGAGACCGAAGCAGCTCCAGGCTCGCTTCCAGTGCCGTCGGGTCGAGGTCGCGCAGCATCGCGTAGGCCATGGCACCGATGACCATGTGGCCCGCCCGGCTCCATGCTCCGGCGGTGGTGGGCCACGCCAGCGCGATCGCCAGGCTGAGAACAATAGCGAGTCTCGACAGGCGCACGCTGGTCTCCTGGGTTGTCGATGGCGCGATGGCGGCGTGAGCCGATAGGGTACCTGTTTGACCTGCGGCCGTGACCACGGCGAAATCGCGTGGCGCGGTACTTCCGGCTCGAGAGCCCTTTCCACGAAGAGCGCTGCCCATGGGCGTCAGCCAACCCGATTCGTCGATCTCGCGAGTCTCCAACCTCGCCGGGCGCCTGGTGCTTGTCGTCGCCGTCGTGGCGGGTTGTGCGCTGCTGGGCGAAGCGCTTGTACGGCTGGCCGGGTTCCGCGCGTGGACGCCGCCATGGGTGCAGTTCGAGGTCGACCCCGGTGGCCGGCTGTACGAGGCGGATCCAGCCCTCGGATACGTCAATTTGCCCGGGCAGTTTACGGTTACCATGGAGTGGCCCCACCGGTTCGTGGCCACCGTCGACCCCGACCATCGGAGGGTGAACGGGGTTGGCGCGCCGCGCCAGGCACCCGAGATCTGGGTGCTCGGCGGCTCCTTCACCTATGGCTGGCTGGTCGAGGACTCGCAGGCCTACCCCGCCCTGTTGCAGCGACAGCTGACCCGCTATCGGGTGGTCAACTTCGGGACCCCCGGCTACGGAACCGTACAGTCGCTATTGCAGATTGAGGAAGCGCTGGGGACCGGGGCCGCCCCCGATGTGGTGATCCTGGCCTACGCTTCGTTCCACGACATCCGTAACACCGTGGTGCGCCGGCTCCGCAAGACGCGCGTGCTACCCCAGACCGCCGGCGACATCCGTCTTCCGCGCGCCAGGCTGGACGGCTCGGGCGAGCTGGTACTGGATCGGGCGAGCCTCGAGTACCGCCCATACCCGCTGATGCGGCTTTCCGCCCTGGTCCACTTGCTGGAGCAGACGGTGAACCGGCTCGAGATCCGGCGCACCCGTGAGGCCGATGTCAGCCGGGCCATCATCGAGTGGCTTCGGGATCGGTGTGTCGGGGCGGGATGCACGCTCATGATCGTGGGTCTGACGTCGCACCCCGACACCGTTGCCATGCTCGAGTACTGGGAGGACAGAGGGGTGCCGGTGGCCGACATCTCCGTCGACGGCACCGACCCCGACTACAACTTTCGGCCCTACGACAACCATCCGAGCCCGTTGGCCCACGAAAGTTACGCACGGGGCGTAGGGGGGTTGCTGAAGCTTGAAGGGTACGACTGAGCTCGCTGCGCCCGGGGCCTGGGCGCTCAGAGGCGCCGCCCGTCAGAGTCACCCCGACCCCTCGGTGTTTGCCGTCCTCTACCATCAGCGCGATCAGGGTTCACCATGGCCTGCCGCAGCGAGGATCGAGATGGCCGAGAAACGCTCTGTCGCGACGTGGATCGGCATCGGCTGCGCGGCGATCATCGCGCTCGGCACCGTGCTGATCGGCGGCTGCGTCGTGTTCCTCTACACCCAGGCGCAGCAGTTCAGGGACGACATGGAGGACCCCGCCAGGCGGTCGGAGCGGGTGCTCGAAGTCCTGGGTACGGAAGAGCTGCCCGAAGGCTATTACCCGATGACTGCCTTCGCCATCCCGCTGCTGGCCGAGATCGCGGTGCTTACGGACCGGCCGCCGGGGGACGGGCAGACCTCCGAGGGATTCGGCGCGCGCGGGTTCATCTACAGCAAGCTCCTGCGCCTCGGTCAGGACGAGGAGGAGCTACGTGACTATTTCGAGGGTCGCACCGACGATGCCGAAGTACTGTCGCGCAACGGCATCAACCTCGACATCGACGAGATCATAGGCCGGGGAGCCTTCGATCTGGATGCGCGCCGCGTGATGTACGTCGCTCAGCGAGGCGACGTCCGCGTGCAGGAGCGCGCAAGCGACGGCATTGCCTCGATCATCTGGATCGATTGCGCCAACGACGACCGCGTCCGCATCGGGGTCTGGTTCGGTCCCGATCCCGATCCCGAGGCGGAGCTCTTCGACCTCGACCTTGCCGGTACGCCGGCCGACGAGGCGGCGCTGCGGGCGTTCCTCGGCGCCTTCGAGGTCTGCGGCTAAGAGGCCGCGGTAAGAGTGTGATGGGTCTGGTTCACTACGGCCGCTCAGGGTGTCGTGACGCTGACTGAGCCGAACCGCGTCCGCGTGCTGGCGAAGGCGAGCGCATCGCCGTTCCTCGTCAGCGACAGCCACACCGTACCGTCCTGCCCCTGCTTCTGCAGATAGCAGGAGAGCTCGGTCCCGACCAGATCCAGATCGAAGGGAACGGTCTCGTCGAGCGCACGCTCCACGCGGATACCCTCGGTCATGAGCACACACTGGCCCACCAGGCGCGTACCTCCCGTGCCGGTGACACGGATCGACAGGTCGTGTTCACTGGCGACAACGGCGCAACCGGCACCCCCGACGAGCGCCAGAACGGCGATCACGCGGAAGGCGACGCGTCTAGGTGCAGGCATTGGTGAGCACCGCGTCGAGCTCGTCGGTTCGCACCTGGAGGCCCGGCGCCTGGAGAAACGAGCCGTTGACCTGGATGATGTCGGGTTTCGGGAAGTCGCCGAACCAGGGATCTGGAGGAGCCGGCCCGAAGAGGCCGTCCGAGCCGGTACCGATCAGGATGTAACCGCATCCCTCGGGATCGACGCCGGTATAGAGGAAGGAGGTTCCCCAGCCGGTCGTCGGCATGGCCCCGTAGTACTCGGGCAACAAGGAGTCGAGTTCCGGCGGGAATCCCGAGTTGTCGAGCTGGTAGGTCGCCAGCGAGGTCGACAGGCTGCGCATCTCGGCCATCGTCCGGCGCTGCCGGCCACGGTCGAAGGCCATGATCAACTGCGGCACCACGATCATCGAGACGATCGCGATGATGGTGAGCGACACAAGTAGGTCGAGGATCGAAAACCCATCCTCGATACTGCGCGCTCCACGCAGTCGCCAACAAAACATGGGTGTCCCCCGAGCACGCCAGACCCAAAGACTCTACCAAGGTCTGTGTGAATCTCAAAACAGGGCAGCGTGTCACCGTCGCACAGTTTTGGTCAGCTGTGGTCGGTTTCGGGCTCCCAGGGGCGTGAGATCACGCAGGCGTTGATGCCGCCGACACCCATGGATAGCTTGCCGGCGGGCCCTGACGGTGCCTCGCAGCCGCGGTCCATCACGTAGCGGAAGGGTAGCGCGGCGATCTCGGGATTGAGCGTCGTCTCGTTGAGCGGCTGCGGATGGAGGCGGCCACGGGCCAACCCGAGATGCTGCGCCATGAGCTCCCAGCCGCCGCCAACCGCCATGCCGTGTCCGAAGGTCCCCTTGCGGGCGCTGATGAGAACCTGTTCCCCCAAAAGGGACTGCAGATTGGCGGCCTCGAGGAAGTCTCCGGGGGTTGCGGTGGCGTGCAGGTCCCAGGACACGATCTCGTCGGCGCGTGTGCCGGCGCTGGCAAGGGCGCGGCGGATGGCCTCCCGCGGTCCTTCGGCCGAGGGCGTGATGATGTGGTCGGCGTCGGAGGTGACGCCGACGCCGAGCAACTCGAGCCCCAGAGGCCGGTACCCGCGGGCGCTCATGAACTCGTGATCGCCGATGATCCACACGCAAGCTCCGCCGGCAACGTGGGTACCGCGAAGGTTGGTCAGCGGCAGCGACGGCTCGCGGTTTCCCGCCAGCACGCGCGCAGCGTAGAACGTCCCGACGCTAATTGCGTGTGGCGGGGGATCGGTAGCGCCGACGACCACGGCGCGCGCCTCGCCGGAGCGAATGGCGACCAGCGCCAGGTGCAGGGCCACGCCGAAGGTAGAGCAGGCGGCAACCGGGGCATACGCGGCGCCGGTGATCTTGCCGAGCATCGAGACCTGTGCGGCCGGGGTGTTGGGGATGTTCCACAGCAAGTTCGTCGATACCGACAGCCAGGGCGGTGGCGGGCAGCCCCACTGTTTCTGCAGCTTGTCCAGCGCCGTGCGCTTGCGACGGATCAGTCGCAGCTTGCCCGACTCGATGTCGCCGGTGAGGCCCTGCGCTTCGATCTCGTTCCACGCATCCAGGAACTTCGCCAGGTGATCGCTGCGGCCCGCCCAGAAGCGGTTCCACTCGATGAAGGCATGCTCGTGGGCTGTCGTCGGCTCGGGGGTCTGGGCCGGATCGTGGGGAATGCCCCAGTCGTGCCGCAGCTGTCGGCGCCGGTCGCCGGTCGCCTCCTCGTATCGTTGCCGATCGCTGTTGTGCTCCGTGGCGGCCCAGAACTCGTTCCACCTCAGCTGCGCCAGGTATAGCTCCACCGACGTGTCGGAGATGGTGGGCAGGTCGCCGAGGCCGGTACCGATCAACACCTGGGCGTCGGCGCCCAGCTCCTGGAGCGTCTGCTCCATGCCCGGGTTGTCGCCGAGCGCCTGGATGAAGGCACCGATGGCGTACTGGGTCGGCATTCCCATCTTCGATGACAACTGCGGGAACTTGTTGGGCGGGAACCGCTCGTCGATCCAGGCGCGGTAGTCGGCGAAGTCGAAGCTCGGCGCTCCGGCCAGAAAGGTCGACGGGCCGAAGCCGTCGAACGGCTGCAGCCAGGACTCGGCCGTCTCGAGATTGCGCTCGAAGGCTGCAACGTCGGGGCACCGGGGAGCTACCACGCCCCAGCCGTAGATTCCGATCCTGGGCATGGAATTCCGCCTTCTACGTCAGGCCACTACCGGCGTGGAGGATCTTCGGATGGCTCGACGATGGAGATCCCCGTGTCTTTGTCCGACGAATCGGTGTCGTCCTCGGGCAACGGGGGCAGAAGGTAGACTTTTTCGCCCGGCTTGGCCAGGAACAGCTGCTCGCGGGCCAGCTCCTCCACAGCGGCCGCATCGTTGTGCAGGGCCTCGATTCGCTCCTCGAGTTGCCGGTTGGCGCCGCGCGCCTGGACCAGCTGTTGCTCGAGACGCTCGACCTCGGCCCGAGCCCGAATCACGCCGGCCATGCCGCCGGCTCCGAAAATGATGTACGCGGTCCCCCAGAGCGCCACTCCCAGTGCCGCCCAGACGAACTTGCTCGCTTTCGGAACGCCACCGCGCCGACGAGGGCGCGGGACGAGAATTCGTATGCCCATCCCCGTTGTCGATCCGTTGAGTTCAGCCCAAGCCGGCGAACGCGCCACACCCCGCGTAGATCGCTGTGGACCCGAGCGATTCCTCGATTCTCAGCAATTGATTGTACTTGGCAATCCGCTCGCCGCGCGAGGCCGAGCCGGTCTTGATTTGCCCACACCCCGTGGCTACCGCGATGTCGGCGATCGTGGTGTCGGAGGTCTCGCCGGACCGGTGTGACAGGATGACGCCGTAGCGCGCCGCGTTGGCCATGCGCACTGCCGCCATCGTTTCGGTCAGCGTGCCGATCTGGTTGGGCTTGATCAAGATTGCGTTGCCGACCTGCTCGGAGATGCCGCGCTGCAGGCGCGCGACGTTGGTAACGAACAGGTCGTCGCCTACGAGCTGCGTGGATCCGCCGATCCGCCCGGTCATCGCTTTCCAGCCAGCCCAGTCTTCCTCGCCGAGCCCGTCCTCGATCGAGATCAGCGGGTAGCTGGCAATCAACTGCTCGTACAGCTGAATCAACGCCGTGGCGTCGGCTGCCTCGAGCCCCTCACCGGGGAAGGCGTAGGGGGCGGTCCCGCCGTTGGAGACTTCCGTGGAGGCCACGTCGAGTGCGAGGTAGACATCCTCACCGGGACGGTAGCCTGCCTGCTCGATCGCTGCGACGAGCAGGTCCAGCGTTTCTCGGGCGCTCGAGAGGGCCGGCGCGAATCCGCCCTCGTCGCCGACCGCGGTCGAGAGCGAGCGATCCGACAGGAGCTTCTTGAGCGTGTGGAAGCACTCGACGCCGGCGCGCAGCGCCTCAGAGAAGCTCGGCAAGCCTGCCGGCGCGAGCATGAACTCCTGGATGTCGAGCGGGTTGTCGGCGTGCGCACCCCCGTTGATCAGATTCATCATCGGCACCGGGAGCAGACGAGCGTCGGTGCCGCCAAGATAGCGAAACAGGGGCAGGCCGACCGCGTCGGCACCGCACTTGGCCACGGCGAGCGATACGCCCAGGATGGCATTGGCGCCGAGGTTGCCCTTGTTGTCGGTGCCGTCGGCCTCGAGCAGAACGGCGTCGACGAACGCCTGGTCGGTCGTCTCGAGGCCCGTGACCACATCGGCGAGGGTCTGGTTGACGTTCTCGACCGCCGTGAGCACGCCCTTGCCGAGGTAGCGGTCGGCGTCGCTATCGCGCAGCTCCACGGCTTCGGCGTGTCCCGTCGAGGCACCCGAGGGTATCGAGGCTCGCCCGAAGCTGCCGTCCTCGGCGATCACGTCGACCTCGACGGTGGGATTGCCGCGGGAGTCGAGGACCTCGCGAGCGATGACTTCGTCGATCAGCGGCATCGTCATTCTCCAAGAGTCGAGCGGCTTCGCGTCCGCTGTATAGTACGCGTTCGATGTTTCGCCCGACGTCCCCTTCGCCTGCCTCAGAACCAGCATGTTTCGTCGTGCTGTGCACCGCTCCCGACGCGGAGACGGCCGCGCGGCTGGCCCGGCTCCTTGTCTCCCGTCGCCTGGCCGCCTGCGTCAACGTGATACCGGGGCTGAGCTCCCACTACCACTGGGACGACGCCCTGCGGGAGGACCCGGAGTTGCTGCTCCTGGCCAAGACCGACGGCGATCACCTGGCCGAGCTGATCGAGGCGATCGAGCAGGAACACCCGTACGAGTGTCCCGAGGCCATCGCCCTGCCGATCAGCGCGGGCTCGTCCGCTTACCTGGAGTGGATCCGCCAGTCGCTGCGCCTCTAGCAGGCTGCTGAAAAACGGCTTGGGCGCGCCATTTTGGGCTGGATCGTCTCGATCACGGTGAGTTAGCGGGGCGCCGAGTGCGGGTACGAGGCCGGCGCTGCTGGCAGCGCCGGCATTTCTTGGGGATTGGTGCCCTCATCGTCACGTCGCCCCCTGGAGGTTGCGCATTCTGACCAGGTTGAAGGCCGCGGCGGTGAAGATGAACATCCAATCGACACGTTGCGTGCCTCGGTGTCTGGTCTTGCGCATCAGCCCGACCGTCTTGGCCCATCCGAACATCTGCTCGACGAGCTTGCGTTTCTTCTGACTGACCGTGTAGCCCGGGTGCCGGGTCGTGCGGCGGTCGATGGCGCTGCGCCGGTTCGTGTCGTTCTGTGCGACGTGCGGGGTGATGTTGCGATCTCGAAGCTTTCGGATGCAGTCTCGCGTGTCGTAGCCCTTGTCGGCCGCCAAGGTTACCCGGCCCCTTCCGGGAATCTCGCCCGCCATCTGCACGGCGGCCTCTCGTTCTGCTGTTCCCGAAGCGATCATTACGCAGGCGTTGGTTGCTAACCCGTGGCGGTTGTCGATCATCAGGTGACCCATGTAGCAGAGCCTCGACTCGGCTCCCTTACTCTTCTTGTATAGGCGTGCCTCCGGGTCGGTCCTGGAGGCGTGAGTATCGTTCGTGCGCCGTTGCCGGCGGAAATCGACGCTCGGGTTGCTGCCGCCCTCATCGGAGTCGCTCTGATCCTTCGGCTTGAAGCTCTTGTGCGAGGCCCACGCCTCGATCAGCGTGCCGTCCACCGTGAAGTGTTCATCCGACAGCAGGCTGCGGCGCCGTGCCTCCGCCAGCACTTCCTGGAAGAACACCTCGGCGACCTCGCCTCCCAACACTCGATCCCGGTTCTTCGTGAACACCGTCGCATCCCACACCAGATCGTCCATGTTCAGGCCCACAAACCACCGGAACAGCAGGTTGTAGTCGAGCTGCTCCATCAGCATGCGCTCGGAGCGAATCGTGTACAGCACCTGCAGCAGCAGCGCCCGCAGCAGCTTCTCCGGCGGGATAGACGGACGGCCCGTGTGCGAGTACAGCTTCTCGAACAGCGGCGACATCCGCCCCAGCACGTCGTTGACGATCCTCAGCAGCGGCCGCAGCGGATGCTCTTTCGGTACTCGCTGCTCCGGAGATACGTAACTAAAGGCGGCCACCTGTCCCGCGTCCTCACCACGCATCTGCTCACCTCGTTGATGCTTCGGTTTTTGCCGCGGGCTGCGTGGTTCAGAATCTACTCGAACAAGGGGAGTTTTTCAGCAGCCTGCTAGACTCGCTCCAGCGCTGCCTCGAGGTCGGAGAGGATGTCCTCGGGCGCCTCGACGCCGATCGATATCCGGACGAGTCCGTCACGAACCCCGCGAGCCTCCCGCTCCTGCCTGGGGATCGAGGCGTGGGTCATCGAGGCGGGGTTGGAAATCAGTGTCTCCACCCCACCGAGGCTCTCGGCGAGGGTGCACACCTGGACCGCATCGAGCAGACGCTTGGCGGCTCCGAAGTCGGCCAGATCGAAGCTCACCATGCCCCCGAACCCGTGCATTTGGCGCTTGGCGAGCTCGTGCTGCGGGTGGGAGGGCAGGCCTGGGTAGTACACGCGCTCCACCTTGGGGTGGCGGTCGAGTAACCCGGCGACACGCCGGGCGCCGCGGTCGGCCCGCTCCATGCGCAGCGCCAGCGTCTTGACTCCACGTTGGATCAGCCAGGCCTCGAACGGCGACAAGGTGGCGCCGACGCTCTTGGCGATGAAGCGGAGTCGCTCGGCGTCATCGTCGTTGTCGGTGATCACGATGCCACCGATGCTGTCGGAGTGGCCGTTGATGTACTTGGTGGTCGAGTGGACCACCAGATCGGCACCGAGCTCGAGCGGCCGCTGAAAGTACGGGCTCATGAAGGTGTTGTCGACCACGACCCGGGCCCCCCGACCCCGTGCCATGACCGAGACCGCGGCGATGTCGGTGATCGCCATCAGCGGGTTCGTGGGGGTCTCGAGATAGACCATCGCGGTCTCGTCGCGCCAGGCAGCCTCGACGTTGGCCGGGTCGGTGGTATCGACGTACTCGAAGTCGATCCCAAAGTCACGCAGCACCTCCTCGAATAGCCGGTAGGTACCACCGTACAGGTCGGTGCCCGTGATTACGTGGGCTCCCGGACGCAGGAGTCGGATCAACGAGTCGGTGGCGGCGCAACCGCTGGCGAAGGCGATGCCGTGTGCGGCGCTCTCGAGCGACGCCAGGTTCTTCTCGAGCGCGGCACGCGTCGGGTTGGCGCTCCTCGAGTAGATCCAGTCCCCGGGCTTGCCCAACTCGAACTGGACGAACGTGGAGGTCGCATGCAGCGGTGGGATCACAGCCCCGGTGACGGGGTCGGGATCCTGACCGATGTGAACGGCTCGTGTCGCGAAGCCCTTGTCGTCGTACTTGGTGCTCATGGGGGCCAGAGTAAACGTCGGCCAGCTTGACCGCGAGCCACCCGCGAGCGAGGCTCGCGCGATGCGTGAGATACCTCCATGGTTCGGGCTTCGCGTCGGGGCGGGGCCGGCCGAGGTCGTCGTGGTCGGCTGCCCGTACGACGGCTCGGTGAGCGGCCGCGCCGGTGCGGCTGCGGCGCCGGCAGCCATCCGGGAATGGGCGCGGTCGGCCGAAGCAATCGACGAGCGCGGACAGCCAATTCGTGGCCTGCGTGTCGCCGATCACGGCGACGCCGACCCGGCCGGAGGCGTCGCGGCCATCCGCTCGCATGCGCGCGAGGCCACAGCGGCGCACCCAGGTGCGACACTCGTGGGGTTAGGGGGCGACCACAGCGTGACGCCGGGGCTGCTGGCCGCAACCCATGAGTCATATCCTGGCCTCGGGCTGGTGATGCTCGACGCCCACGCCGACCTATTCGAGGAGTATGAGGGCGACCGCGACTCCCACGCCTGTGTGGTGGCCCGGGCCTGGGACACCGTCGGCGTCCGGCCCGAGCGGACGGCCTTTGCCGGCCTGCGTTCCTACGCCCAGGCCGAGCTCGAGCCGCTGGCTCGCTGTGGCGCCGCGGTCTCCGCTCCCGAGTGGGCCGAGATTGGTGCCACCGCCGTGGCGGAGCGGCTCCTGCGGCCGCTCGAGGATGCCCCGTATTACCTGTCGATCGACATCGACGTGCTCGACCCGAGCGCCGCCCCCGGTACCGGTTACCCGGTCGCGGGAGGCCCATCGTCGCGCCAGCTGCTCGCCCTGCTTGCGGCCCTGGTGACGCGCCGTGCACCCGTGGCCGTGGACCTGGTCGAGGTGGCACCGGGGCTCGATCCGACCGGGATCACCGCCGCCAACGCGGCCCAGATTCTGCTCCAACTCCTCGGCCTGCTCGCCTCGCACCGGGCTGACGGCCGGCGCCGTCACCCGCGGTAGAATCCCCGTATGCAAGCTCACCATGGTCACGCGCAGCGCGACGACAGCAGGGCCGCCCCATTGCGGGAGCGGGACGGCGAGCGACGAGGGCTGCTCCTCGCCCTCTGTGTGACGACGCTGATCTTCGTCGCCGAGGTCGTTGGGGGGTTGCTCAGCAACAGCCTGGCGCTGCTGGCCGACGCCGGCCACATGCTATCCGACGCGCTGGCGCTGCTCCTCGCCTACATGGCGATCACCTTCGCGCTGCGCCCGGCGACGCCGCGCAAGACCTACGGCTGGCACCGGCTCGAGATCCTGGCGGCTCTGGTCAACGGCGTGGCGCTGGTGGTGATCTCGCTGTTCATCCTGTGGGAGGCCTGGGAGCGTCTGTTCGCGCCGCCCGAGGTGCAAACGGGACTGATGATGGTGATCGCCCTGATCGGGCTGGCCGCCAATGCGCTGGGCCTGTTCTTCCTATCCGGGCACGGGCACAGCCTCAACCTGCGCGGTGCCTACCTGCACGTGTTCGGCGATCTGGTGTCGTCGGTCGGTGTCGTCATCGGCGGTGCCGTGATGTGGCTCACAGGCGCATTCTGGGTCGATCCGTTGATCTCGGCGATGATCTCGGTCGTGATCGTCGTTGGTGCCTGGCGCCTGCTGCGCGAATCGGTCGACGTGCTGCTCGAGGCTACTCCGGCCGGGATTTCGTGCGACGAGGTGGGTCGCGAGATCTGCGAAGTCGACGGGGTCACGGGGATCCACGATCTGCACATCTGGAGCCTGACCTCCGGTATGTACGCGCTGTCGTGTCATGTCGAGGTTGGCGAGGACCGCCTCGGTGACATCGAGGGGCTGCTCGATCAGATCCGCCATGTCCTCGGCGAACGGTTCGCGATCGGTCACACGACGCTGCAGATCGAGCCCGAGCACTACAAGAGCCGGCAGGTGATTCACTGGCGGGTGCATGAGTCGGGCAATGCCTCTTGAGCGGCTGACCTCCGAGCAGGTCGAGCGCTATCAGGCGCACCTGACGCTGCCCGACTTCGGGCCGAAGGCCCAGCGCCGCCTGCTCGATTCAAGGGTGCTGGTGCTGGGTGTCGGTGGACTGGGATGCCCGGCGGCGCAGTACTTGGTTGCCGCGGGAGTCGGAGCGCTGGGGCTGCTCGACGACGACCTGGTCGACGGAACGAATCTGCAGCGCCAGGTCCTGTTCGGTGACGCCGACGGTGGCCGACCGAAGGTCGAGGCGGCTGCCGAGCGGCTGGCGGCCATGAACCCCGGCTGCGAGATCACGCCGATCCCGGAGCGCCTCGTGGCGGGCAACGCTCGTCGGCTGCTACGAGATTGGGACCTGGTGCTCGACGGTAGCGACAACTTCGCGACCCGGTACGTATGCAACGACGCCAGCGTCCTGGCAGGCGTACCTCTGATAACGGGCAGCTTGTACCAGTACGAGGGGCAGGTGACGGTCATCCACCCGCCCGATACGCCCTGCTACCGGTGCACGTTCCCGGCGCCACCTCCGGAGCACGCAGCGTGTCGGGAGGTCGGCGTGCTCGGTCCGCTCGCAGGACTGGTCGGGACCATCATGGCCTCGGAGGCCGTCAAGCTGGTCGGCCTGGGAGCCAGCGCTCTCTTCGCCAAGCTGCAGCTTATCGATGCGCAGTCGATGAGCTTCCGCCAGGTCGAGCTGCGGCGCGACCCCGACTGCCCACTGTGTGGCGAGACGCCGACCATCGACCGGCCGACGGCCGTGACCGCCCATGCTGCCTCCGGTTCCTGAGTGCTCCAATGCCTCGGCGCTGCTGATCTCGCTCGAGGACGAGGCGTGTCTCCGGGCCCACGCCGAGACCGCCTTTCCGCGCGAGAGCTGTGGGCTGCTGCTGGGCTCGTTCGACGGGCGGACGTTGCGGATCGGGCGGGTGCTACCGACCCCCAACGGAGCGACCGATTCGTCGAGCTTCAGGATCCACCCCCAGCGAGTGCTCGACGCCGTACGCTGGGCTCGGTCCGAGGGCCTGGCTCTGGTCGGTGCGTACCACTCCCACCCGAGCGGCAGTGCCGTCCCGTCGGTCGCCGACCGCGACGATGCCTGGGGTGAGCTGGTGCACGTGATCGTGTCCTGCGAGCAGGGAACCGCCGCCGCGGCGCGCGTCTGGCGTCTGACTCCGGATTCGGTCGTTGAGCTCGACGTCGAGCTGATCGAGCTGACGGCGCCCGACCGTTGAGCGCTCGGATCTGTCTGAGTCTGGGCGCTGCGGAGGCGCTCGATGACGTGGCGGCGATCGCCCCGGCGCGGCGCCCGGACCTGCTGGAGCTGCGCTTCGACCTGATGGGCGGCGCCGCGCTCGAGCCCGATGGCGCGCGCCATCTGGTCGAGCGATCCATCCTTCCGGTGATTGCCACGTGCCGACCCGCCTGGGAAGGCGGCGCCTACGAGGGGGAGGAGGAGGTGCGTCGGCGCATCCTCGAGGCGGCGTTGGCGGCCGGTGCCGAGCTGGTGGACGTCGAGCTCGAGGCGCCCTTTGCGCCCGAGATGGCGCGGCGATACCCCGATGCCATCATCCTGTCGCATCACCGGTCGGATCACGGTGCGGCTGGACTCGAGGAGGTGGTGGCGCGCTTGATCGAGGCGCGGCCGACGATCGCCAAGCTGGTCGTGCGGGCGAGCCGCGCCGATCACGGGGTGCCGCTGCTCGAGGCGGCCCGAGCCTTTCAGGACGCGGGAGTCGCCAGCGCATGCTTCTGTCTCGGGGAGGCGGGTCGGGCCAGTCGCCTTCTGGCCGGTGCGAGCGGCGGGGCGCTGGTCTACGCCACCGCCCCAGGTGTCGACGCGACGGCGCCGGGGCAGTGGGACGTGGCCACCATCAAACAGGAGCTGCGGTGTCACCGATGGGTGGCCGGCCAGGCTCTTCTGGGGGTGATCGGGGATCCGATCGACCAGTCGCTCTCTCCGACGATCTTCAATGCCGCCTTCGAGGCGGATGGGCGCGCCGCCGCCTACCTGCCGGTGCCCGGAGCGCGGGCGGAGGCAGCGCTCGCCCTCGCAGAGGCGGCCGGTGTGATGGGGCTGAGCGTCACCATGCCATTCAAGGGAGCGGCGGCAAGAGCGTGTGTCCGCCTCTCGGATCAGGCGGCTCGCATGGGGGCGGTCAACACACTGGTGCGGCAATCGGATGGCTGGCACGGCGACAATACCGACGGGGCCGCGGTTGTCGACGCGCTCGAGCAGGTGGCGGGCGTCGCCGGCCGGCGCTGCGCCGTGATCGGGGCCGGTGGGGCAGGCCGAGCGGCAGCGGTTGCCTTGTCCGGCTCGGGCGTCTCCGTGACGCTCGTGAACCGGACCCAAGCGCGCGCGCGCCGGGTGGCGGGCCAGATCGGTGTCGGGCACGGCGGCCTCGAGACGCTGCGGGAAACCCCTTTCGACATCGTGATCAACGCGACCCCTGTGGGCATGAACCGGACCGTCGAGACCCCTGTTCCGACCGTCTGGCTGAAAGGAACTGAACTGGTGCTGGATATGGTCTACCGTCCGCTCGAAACAGCCTTTCTCACGGGCGCGGCCGAGCGCGGCTGTCGGACGGTGTCGGGACTCGAGATGTTCCTGTGCCAGGCGGCCCGACAGCACCGTGGATGGTTCGGACAAGCGGCGCCGCTGCTCACGATGCGGCAGGCGGCGATGCGAAAGCTGCGGGGAGCTGCAGCGGGCAGGTAGGGAGTATGAGCGACGCGCACGAGATCCGGGACGAGGAGGAGATCGACGACATCGGTAGTGGTGCGTTGGTCCTGGGGCCGACGATCAACGCCATCTTCGCGCCGGGCCACGCCTACGATGTCCTCGACAAGCGTCCGCTGGCCAGCCTGTGGATCCTGCTGTGGGTTACTGCCGCGATGATCGGGCTCGCCTTCGTGAATCTCGACGTCTCGAAACAGTTCGCGCGCGTCGGGATCATCGAGAGCATGACGAACCGCGGCCAGGACGTCGACCCCGAGCAGATCGCCCAGATGGTGCGAACCTTCGAGCGCTTCGCCGCCGTGGGTGCTGTGGCCCAGACGCTGTTCGTCCTGCTGGTGGTGTTGATTGTCGCAGTAGTGATCTGGGCGGGCGCGACGATACTGGGGGGCAGCACCAAGTTCTCCCGGGCCACCGCGGTGGCATCGGTGGCGGCGGTGGTGCACCCGTTGCTATTCACCGCCTACGTCGGGTTCAACTGGTGGCTGAGCCCACCGGAGGTCCGGCGGCTGGCCGACGTCGCTGACGCCGTACCCACGCTCAGCCTCGACCTGATCCTGGGGTCGCCGGAAATGTCCTTGACGATGCGCACATTCCTGATGCGCGTCGACCTGTTCAACCTCTGGTGGATCATTCTGGTGACGATCGGTTGCGAGCGCCTGCTGAGACTGAAGCGGGGGGGCGCGGTAGGGCTGGCGATGACCATCTGGCTCGTCATGGCGACGGCGGGGGCTCTGATGGCCGGCTTCGGCGCCGGCGATTGAGCTCGGGCCAGACCGGTTCTGGCCACGGAGCAGGCACGGGGAATTGACCTCGCCGCGTACCGGTTGCTAGCATCCGCATATCTGCCAAACTGGCAGTGATGCACGATCACACCGATTCGACACCATGCACCGATCGCAGCCAGTCAGGTCCGATCTCGTGACGCGGCTCGTGCGCGCCGGCGTCGTGTCGTATTCCTGGAGCTGGCGCCGCTATTGGTGGTGCGAGCGGCCTGCCCGTCGCGCCTGAGCGACACGACCAGCATCCAATGAGGGCACGCCCATGATCAAACCGATGCTCCACGTCTGTGTGCGGAGGCCGTCGTGCTGAGTCGGGTCTCCGGCTTCGAGCAGTTCGCCGCGGCCGCGAAGCGTGGCAGCATGGTGCCCGTTTGTGGGCAACGACTCGGAGATCTCCTGACCCCGGTCTCGGCGGCCCTGCGGCTGTTCCCAACCTGGCGACGACCCTTCCTGCTCGAGAGCGCCGAGGGTGGCGAGCACATCGGCCGCTATTCCTATCTCGGCGGCGATCCCTTTCTCGAGGTGAACGGGTCCCGCGATGGCCTTCGGCTGCGTCACCGGGACGGGCGAGTCGAGCGGTTGGAGGGTGATCCGGTGACTCGGCTGGCCGAACTGCAGTCGTGCTACCAAGCGGCGCCCGTCGCCGATGCCCCGCCGTTCGCCGGGGGAGGCGTCGGCTATGTCGGGTACGACGCCATCCGCTGGGTCGAGCGCATTCCGGAGTCGGCGTCGAGCGACGATGCGTTGCCCTGGGTCTCGATGGCTTTCTACGACACGCTGCTGGCATTCGATCACCTCAAGCACCGGATCGTTCTGGTGGCCAACTCCCATCTCGACGGTTCCGAGGACGCCCCGAGGCTACGTGCGGCGCATGCGGGCGCGGTGGGCCGCATCGAGCGGCTCGCCGAGTCGTTGCGGGTCGCGGCTGTGGCGTCGGTGGCGCTCGAGGCCATCGCGCCCGAAGAGGCGCCGGCGCTCGAGCATACCGCCAGCGTGGGTCGGGACGAGTTCTGCGGCGCCGTACGCCGGGCTCAGGAGTACATCGAGGCCGGAGACATCTTCCAGGTCGTGCTGTCGCGGCGACTCGACTGCCGGACCGAGGCCGATCCCGTCACCGTCTACCGCGCGCTTCGCGCCATCAATCCGTCGCCGTACATGTTCTGCTTCGATGCCGGCGAGGCCTGGGTCGTGGGTTCGTCCCCGGAGATGCTGGTGCGCGTGGAGGGTTCACGCGTCGAGACGCGGCCGATTGCCGGTACCCGCCGACGCGACGCGGACCCGGTACTCGACGCCGCGCTCGAGGCCGAGCTGCTGGCCGACGAGAAGGAGCGGGCCGAGCACCTGATGCTGGTGGACCTGGGGCGCAACGATGTGGGTCGCATCGCCGAATACGGCAGCGTCGAGGTGCCCGAGTTCATGAGGGTCGAGCGCTACTCTCACGTCATGCACATTGTCTCGGCGGTCGCGGGCACACTCCGCCCCGAGGTTTCCCCAGCCGAGGCACTCTTCGCCTCGTTTCCGGCAGGCACGGTGTCGGGAGCCCCCAAGATCAGGGCAATGGAGATCATCGACGAGCTCGAGCCGACGGCTCGAGGGGTCTACGCCGGAGCGGTTCTCTACAGCGACTTCGCCGGCAATCTCAACTCGTGCATCGCGATCCGCACGCTGGTGATGCAGGGTGGAGTCGCATCGGTCCAGGCGGGCGCCGGCATCGTCACCGACTCGGTCCCGGAGCGGGAGTACGTCGAGACCGAGGAGAAGGCCTTCGCGGCCCTGAGTGCCCTGGCGTGGGCCGATGCGGCGGTGCGGGCGGTGCAGGACGCCGAGCCTCCGGAGGTGCCGCGATGATCCTGGTCATCGACAACTATGACTCCTTCACCTACAACCTGGTGCAGGCTTTCGGGACTCTGGGTGCCGACCTGCGCGTCTTCCGTAACGATGCGATTGACGTGGCCGGGGTGGCCTCGCTCAATCCGGGGGGACTGGTTCTCTCGCCAGGGCCCGGCCGACCCGAGTCGGCCGGCTGCTGTGTTGACTGCGTGCGCGAGCTAGGTGCGCAGTTCCCGATTCTCGGGGTTTGCCTCGGCCACCAGGCGATCGGCGAGGCCTTCGGTGCAACCATCGAGCGCGCACCGGCGGTGGTGCACGGCAAGACGGCGCCCGTGAACCACACAGGCGCCGGGCTCTTCGCCGGCCTGCCGCAGCCGTTCGAGGCGGCCCGATACCACTCGCTCGCCGTTTCGGCGGCCGAGCTTCCCGCACAGCTCCAGGTGGACGCTACCGCCTCGGGTGGCCTGATCATGGGGATGAGCCACCGGGAGTGGCCGGTGCACGGGGTGCAGTTCCATCCCGAGTCCATCGCCACGCCCGACGGGCCTCGATTGCTCGGCAACTTCCTCGAGCTCGTCGGAGGCAGTAGCCCATGAAGTCGTTTCTGAGCCTTGTCGTGGACGGCCACGACCTGAGTCGCGAGCAGGCCGGCGAGGCCATGACAACAATCATGTCAGGCGACGCGACGCCGGCGCAGATCGCGGGGTTTCTGGTCGGCCTGCGGATCAAGGGGGAGACGGTCGAGGAGATCACCGGTCTCGCCGAGGGCATGCGGGCGGCCTCGAACCGGCTGGAGCTACCGGGTGAGGGGCTCGTGGACACGTGTGGCACCGGCGGCGACGGTGCTGACACCTTCAACATCTCGACCGCCGCCGCGCTCGTGGCCGCGGGTGCCGGAGTGCTCGTTGCCAAGCACGGCAACCGCTCGGTATCGAGCTCCTGCGGCAGCGCCGACGTGCTCGAGGCCTTGGGAGTACAGCTGGCGGCCGATCCCGTGGTGCTGACCCGTTGCCTCGAGCAAGCGGGGATCGCCTTCCTGTTCGCGCCGGCACAGCACCCGGCGATGAAGCACGCTATCGGACCACGCCGCGAGCTCGGACTCCGCACGGTCTTCAACGTGCTCGGCCCGCTCACCAACCCGGCAGGTGCGACGCGGCAGGTGGTGGGAGTCTACGATCCGCGGCTGGTGGAGCCGGTGGCTCAGGTGCTCGGCGGCCTGGGCTCGGAGCGCGCGCTCGTGGTCCATGGTGCCGGTAGCATGGACGAAATCTCCACACTCGGGACGACGCGCGTGGCGGAGCTGGTGTCGGGGCAGGTGCGGACCTTCGAGCTGGATCCGCAGGAGCTGGGGATCCCGAGGGCCGTCGCGGAGGATCTGTCCGGTGGCAAGCCCGCGGCCGGGGCCGAGATCGTCCGACGGGTTCTGGAGGGCGAACCGGGACCGAGGCGTGACATCGTCGAGTTCAATGCCGCGGCCGCGATTCATGTGGGTGGGCTCGCGCAGGATCTGCCGGCGGGACTGGTCCGGGCGCGGCAGGCAATCGACTCCGGCGAGGCGCTCTCTAGCCTGGAGGCTCTGGTCATGGCCAGCCGAGGGCGGGGCGCATGAGCATCACGCTGCAGCAGTTGATCGACACGGCGCGAGCAACCACGGCGCGCGATCGAGCGCAGATTCCCGAGTCCGAGCTGGTGCGTCGCCTGCAGGAGGCGCGGGGCGCCGGCACGGCCCCAGGCCGGCTGCGGACGGCGCTCGAGGGCACCACGATACGAGTGATCGCCGAGGTCAAGGGGGGCAGTCCGGTCGCCGGCACGCTGCGTGAGGATCTGCAGCCGGTAGCCCTGGCCGCCGGCTATGCCGCTTCTGGCGCTGCCGCCGTCTCGGTGCTCACCGAAGAGCGCTTCTTCGGCGGCAGCCTGGCTCACCTGCGCGCGGTTGCCGAGCATGTCGATGTCCCGGTGCTGCGCAAGGACTTCATCGTCGAGCCCTACCAAGTGCGGCAGGCGGCGCTGGCCGGCGCCGCGGCCATCCTGCTGATCGCGGAAGCACTGTCGCCCCCGGAGTTGTCGGAGCTGGTCGGCCTGGCGCACGAGCTTGGGCTCGACGCCCTGGTCGAGGTACATGATGCCGACTCGGTTCCGGCGGCCGTTGAGGCCCGTAGCGGCCTGATAGGGGTCAACAACCGCAACCTCAAGACCATGCAGGTGGACTGGCGCCATGCGCTGGCAGTGGCTTCGGAGCTCCCCGACGATGTCCTGCGCGTGGCTGAGAGCGGCATCGAGCACCGCGATCAGCTGCTGCAGCTGCATGCGGCCGGATATCACGCCGTGCTGATCGGCACGAGCCTCGTCAAGGCCCCCGATCCTGCGGCCGCGCTTCGTGCCCTTCTGGAGGGGGGAGACTGAGATGCCGTTGCGCTGGAAGGTCTGCGGTGTGACGCGCCGTCGCGATGCGGCGGCTGCCGTGCAGGCCGGTGCCGATGCCATCGGGCTGGTTTTCTATCCGCCCTCGCCGCGACACCTCGAGATCGAGCGTGCCGCGAAGATCGCCGCAGCGATCCCCGAGACAATCTGGCGCATCGGCGTGTTCGTCGATCGGACTGCGCAGGAGATGGAAGACGTGGTCGACGCCGTCGGCCTGGACTTTCTTCAGTTGTCGGGCGACGAGGCCCCTTCGGTCACCAGTGGGCTGTCGCGGCACGCCTTCAAGGCGCTGCGGTTGGATCCGACGGCCGGGCCGGCCGAGGCGTTTGCCGCCGGTGATCGCTATCCGGAGTGTACGCTGCTGGTGGACGCTGCGGTGCCCGGCGAATACGGCGGCACGGGCCTGGCAGCCAACCGGGTCGCCGCGGCCGCCCTGGCGACCCGCCACCGGCTGATGCTGGCTGGGGGGCTGCGGGCCGACAACGTCGCCGATGCGGTCAACGCCGTGCGTCCCTGGGCCGTGGATGTGTCTTCTGGCGTCGAATCTGCCCCCGGGCGCAAGGACCCGGACAAGCTGCGTGCGTTCGCGCGCGCGCTGGAGCCTTTCCGATGACCGACCCGACCCCCTCAGTCCCTGACCTCGAAGGTCGCTTCGGGGAGTACGGCGGCCGCTTCGTGCCAGAGACCCTGATCCCGGCGGTCCGGGAGCTTGAAGCGGCGTATGCGACGGCGCGCCAGGACCCCGAGTTCAACGCCGAGCTGCACGACCTGCTGATCCATTACGCCGGGCGCCCGACGCCGCTGTATCGAGCCGAGCGTCTCGGCGAGGAGCTCGGCGGAGCCACAATCTGGCTCAAGCGCGAGGACTTGCTTCACACCGGGGCCCACAAGATCAACAACACGCTCGGGCAAGCGCTGCTGGCCCGGCGCATGGGCAAGCAGCGGGTGATCGCCGAGACCGGAGCGGGGCAGCACGGCGTGGCGAGTGCCACGGTGGCGGCGCGCTTCGGCATGCAGTGCATCGTCTACATGGGCGAGGAGGACATGGCGCGGCAGCGCCTCAATGTCTTCCGGATGCGTCTGCTCGGCGCCGAGGTGGTACCGGTTACCTCGGGCAGCCGCACCCTCAAGGACGCCACCAACGAGGCCATCCGCGACTGGGTCACCAACGTCGAGGACACCTTCTACATCATTGGCTCGGTGGTCGGGCCGCATCCCTATCCGGCCATGGTGCGCGACTTCCAGGCCGTCATCGGTCACGAGGTGCGCGAGCAGCTCGGCGCCATGGGAATCCAGAGCGTCGATGCCCTGGTTGCCTGCGTTGGCGGTGGCAGCAACGCCATCGGTCTGTTCCACGACTGGGTCGATCGAGGCCCGCGACTGATCGGAGTCGAGGCGGCCGGTCGGGGGCTCGACAGTGGCGCTCACGCCGCCACTCTGTCGGCCGGGCGCGTCGGCGTCCTGCACGGGGCGCGTTCGCTGCTACTGCAAGACGACGATGGGCAGATCGTGTTGGCCCACTCGATCTCGGCCGGGCTCGACTACCCGGGAGTCGGCCCCGAGCACGCCTGGCTCCAGGCCACCGGGCGCGCCGAGTATCACGCGGCGACCGACGATGCGGCCGTGGTGGCCTTCCGTCGCCTGTCTGAGTGCGAGGGGATCACGCCGGCGCTCGAGTCGGCCCATGCGATCGCGCACCTGTATGCGATGGCGGAGCAGGGCGAGCTCGGACCCCATCGGCGGGTCGTTGTTTGCCTGTCGGGCCGGGGCGACAAGGACGTGCCCACGATGGCGGAGCACCTGGGGCTGGGGGGCGACGCATGAGCCGCATCGAGCTGGCTCTTGGCGCTGTGCGCGCGCTGGGCAGGCCGGCGATCATCCCTTTCGTCACGGCTGGCTTCCCGGCGAGCGACTCCACCGTTCCCGTGGTGGAGGCGCTGGCGCGCGGAGGAGCCGATCTGGTGGAGATTGGCATTCCGTTCTCCGACCCGCTGGCCGATGGACCGACGATCCAGCGCTCGAGCGAACGGGCGCTGGCGAACGGCATGCGGCTGGAGCACGTGCTCGGGGCAGTGCGCGAGCTGCGCTCCGGCGAGACAACCGCCCCAATGCCGATCATTCTGATGGGGTACGTCAACCCGATGCTGCGGTATGGCTTCACGCGCTTCCTCGACCATGCGGCGGCGGCCGGGGTCGACGGGCTCATCGTTCCTGACTTGCCGCCCGAAGAAGCAGCCGAGTACCGCCAGGGATGCGTCGACCGGGGGTTGGCGGCTATCTTCCTGGTGGCGCCCAACGCCCCCGACGAGCGTATCGAGCTGGTCGACGGGCTCTCGACGCATTTCTCCTACTGCGTGAGCATCACCGGGGTGACGGGCGCGCGTGGCAGCGTCCAAGACCGCACTGCGGAGTTCCTCGGCCGGGTGCGGTCCTTGGCCGCCAAGCCGTTTGTCGTGGGTTTCGGGATCAAGAGCGCCGAGCACGTGGCTCGTCTCGGACCGCTGGCCGACGGTGTGGTCGTCGGAAGCGCTTTAGTCGATGTTCTCTCGCGGGCTAGCGAACCCATTGCCGCGGTCGAGGCCAAAGTGCGGGAGCTGCGCGAAGCCGCGGATCTGCTGGCGACCGGAGTCGGCGATGAGCGATAGCCGGGATCAGGCGGCGCGGATCGTTGCCGAGGCGCGCGGTGTGATCGACGAGATCGACATGATGCTGGTACAGCTGTTGAATCGACGTGCGGTCCAGGTCCAGACAATAGGCCGTACCAAGGAGGCACTCGGCCTACCGATCTATCAGCCGGAGCGTGAGCAGGAGATCTTCAATCGGATCGCGGGGGCCAACGACGGTCCCCTGGAGGACAACGCGTTGCGCCGCCTCTTCGAGCGGATTCTCGACGAGTCGCGGCGACTGGAACGGACGAACTGAGAATGTCTACAGATCTCGCGGCCCTGGCCGAGGTGATCGCGAGCGGTGGAGGAGTCGCAATGGTGATCGTCATGGAACAGGACGCCAACGAGGTGCAGATCGAGCGCGTGATCGACCGGCTGACGGGGCTCGGCTTCGACGCCCATCGATCATCGGGATCCGAGCGCACGGTGATCGGAGCGGTGGGCGGGAACGCCGCCGCCGTCGACGCGCGCGAGCTCGAGGTATTGCAGGGGGTCAAGGAGGTCGTCAAGATCTCCAAGCCCTACAAGCTTGTCTCCCGCTCGCTCAAGCCCGAGGGGACTCGCATCGAGCTCGGTGATCTGGTGGTTGGCGGCGACGCACTGGTCATGATGGCCGGCCCGTGTGGCGTCGAGAGCGAGGAGCAGATCCACACCATCGCCGGGTTGGTGGCCGCGGCCGGGGCTCGCGTCCTGCGTGGCGGTGCGTTCAAGCCGCGCTCGTCGCCCTATTCGTTCCAGGGTCTGGGCGGCGACGGGCTGCGCTTTCTGCGTAGCGCTGCCGATGCCCACGGCCTCAAGACGATCTCGGAGGTCATGGACCCCGGACAGATCGAGCTGATGTCGGAGTATGTCGACATCTTCCAGGTCGGGGCACGCAACATGCAGAACTTCTCGCTGCTCAAGGCGCTCGGGCGCCAGCGCCGTCCAGTGCTTCTGAAGCGCGGCCTGTCGGCAACCATCGAGGAGTGGCTGATGTCTGCCGAGTACATCATGGCCGGAGGCAACCACCTGGTGATTCTGTGCGAGCGTGGTATCCGGACGTTCGAGAGCCACAGTCGGAACACCTTTGACATCTCGGCCTTCCCGATCGTCAAGAAACTGTCGCATCTACCGGTGATCGGCGATCCGAGCCACGCCATCGGTATCCGTGACAAGGTCGCGCCGCTGGCGCGTGCCGCGGTGGCCGCCGGCGCGGACGGTCTCATCGTCGAGGTGCACCACCGACCCGACGAGGCGCTCTCCGATGGTCCGCAGGCGCTGCTTCCGGAGCAGTTCGACGAGCTCATGCAGCAGCTCAGCCAGATCGGGCTGGCCATCGGTAGATCGCATTGGTGAGCTGGCTAGGAGACCGTGGTGAAAGTGTGGTGGGTCTGGCAAGTAGGATGTGCCCCGAATGTCGTGGAAATTGGATGAGCGCAGCCTCCTGGGCAACGGCTGATCGTATCGGTTAGGCGGCCTGCTCGTCCGGGCCGCGAGTGATCTGGGCAAGGTGACGATAGCCGTCGACGCGGCGCATGCGGATCTGGCCGAAGGCGACCAAGCCCCACAGCAACGTCACGCCAGCTGCCTCGGTGCAGAACGAACCCTGGGTCTTGGTACGGCGCCGGAACTCCCGGTTCAGGTTCTCGAGCGGGTTGGTCGTTCGCAACGTCTTCCACATCGGCCTGGGGAACTCGTAGAACGTCAGCAGGCTCAGGCCCGCTTCCTCCAGGCTTCGGGCAACGGCCGGCACGAGCCTGGACCATTTGCGCACGAAGGCGCTGTACGCGGCCCGAGCCTCGTTGCCGTTGTCGGCGCGGACGATGGCATGCCAATCGCGCCTCATTTCATCGCGCGCATGCACGGGGCAGTGATCGCGAAGGTTGCTCCACTTGTGCTGGATGCATCGCTGCACCTGCGACCGCGGCCATGCCTCGGTCGCCTTCGCCAGCCCCTTGTGACCGTCGGCGATCAGCAGCTGAGGCGATCGCAGCCCCCGGTGCACGAGCGAGTCGATCAACCCTCGCCAGTGAACTTCCGCTTCCGAGGCCGCCAACCGCAACGCCACCAACACCTTCTGGCCGTCGGCTTTGACTCCGAGCACCGCCAACACCGGCACCGAGACCACGCGCCGCGCCAACCTGACCTTCAGGTGAAACCCGTCCAGATACAGAATCGGATACCGCTCACCGGACAGCTCTCGCTCGCTCCAGCTCGCGAAGTACGTCTTGAGCCGCCCCACCACCCGCGAGACCGTGCTCTTGGACAGGTGCGCTCTCCCGAGCAACGGAGACAACGCCTTGCGGATCCGCCGCGTGTTGGCGCCCGCCAGGTACGCTCCCAGGATCGCCTCGTCCACCTGTCGTGCTCGCCGCGCGTACCGTGGCAGGATCGCGCTCCGGAACTCCCGGGTGCCGCCGTCTTCGTCCACGACGCGACCGCGCGGCACGTCCAACTCCTGGAGTCCCTGCGCCGTCGTCACCCGCCGGCTCTGGGTGCCGTTGCGGTAGCCTCGGCGCGCCCACCGTTGCGCTCGTATCGCGCGCTCCCCAGAGCCTCCGTGAGCTCCTCCTGGAGCGTGATCTGGATCGCCTCACGGATCCTCGTCCGCAGCAACATCTGTACATCCCGTCGAAACTCCACGACCTCGTTGTCGTGCGTGCTAACCTGCTTCACGGCGTAACCTCCTGCCGCTCGTGGCGGCTCTGAGTTTTGCTACTCGGAGGTTACGCCTTTCTAATTTCCACAGGACTCGGGACGGATCCGGGTCGCGTTCGTACCTGCAGTCTCTCCTGCTGGTAGAGCCGCAGCACTCGCTTGGCGTTGATCTTCCCGCCCTCCCGGCACAACAGCACATGCAATCGTCGATATCCGTAACGCGGCCGGGCCGCCGCCAGGTCGCGGATTCTGAGTCGCAGTGCCTCCTGCGGATCTTTTCGGTGCCGATAGTAGAAACTGCTGCGCTGAAGTTGCATCAGCCCGCACGCGCGGCGTGTCCCGATCTGGTACCGCTGTCGGGTTCGACGCACCAGCTGGCGCTTGCGCGCGGGCCTCAGACTTTTCTTGCCAGCACATCCTGGAGGATCTGCTTGTCCAAGCTCAGATCGGCTACCAGCTTCTTGAGTTGACCGTTCTCCCGCTCCAGCTCTTTGAGCCGTCGCAGCTCGCTCGGCGCTAACCCCCCGTACTTGCTGCGCAACCGATAAAACGTCTGCTGGCTGACCCCGTACTTGCGGCACAACTCCGGAATCGGTACGCCGAGCTCCACCTGCTTGATCGCCGTGACGATCTGCGCGTCGCTGAATCGGGACCTCTTCACGAGTTTCTCCTCCTCTTTCGATTACGGAGATTTTCTCGCTTCGATGCGTCCAGTTTCCAGGGGGCAGGTCAGAGTGCAACAACCTCGCGCCCTGGAAAGACCTGGTATGGAAAAGTGCTCCCGCTGTCCGAGGTGAATGGATCGGCCGGGGCGAAGGGCTGTTGATCACGGGTCCGGTGGGCGTGGGCAAAACACACCTTGCCGCCGCGTTGTCTCACGGGATGACAAAGATCGTGCCAACCATGTGGCACGAGACCACGCACCTGGCGTGGTTGGCACGGCTGGAAATCGGGCAAGCCGGCGACGACCTCGACGAGATGTACCACGAAGCGGCGAGCTTTTACGGCGTGCTGTTTCTCGATGACATCGGCGCGGTCAAGTACGCCGCCGCATCGGGCGCACCGACTCACGCGCACGATGGGATTGCCTTCCTGCTTCGCCGCCGCTACGAGGCCCTGCTGCCAACCATCCTCACCTCGCACCAGTCGCTGTCACAGCTTGCCGACCGGATCGGAATCGGGATCGCCTCGCGGCTTCGGCAGATGACCCGAGTCGAGCTCACAGGCCAGGACCGTCGCCGATGACCGAGCTGAAACTACCGGCCGACACCGCCACCGAGCGGGCGATCCTCGGGGCGGTGCTGCTGGACCCGGACTCCTGGCACGCGGCGAGCTCGGAGCTCGAACCCCGAGACTTCTTCTCGGAAGCTCACCGGTTCGTGTTCGAGGCCATGCGGCAGATCGCCACCGTGCGCCACGAGGCGATCGATCACACGACGCTTCGAGCGCAGCTGGCGCGCACCGACACGCTACAGCGGGCCGGTGGGGCCGCCTACCTGTCAAGCCTCATCGACGGGCTGCCGCACGGGAGCAACGTGGCGCAGTACGCCCGCAACGTCCGGGACTGCTCGCTTCGCCGCGAGGGCATCCGGATCGCCTCGGCGGCCGCCACCCGCTTCGGTGACACCCGCACCGGCGCGGACGAGGCGATCGAGGAGTTCGGCGAGGATCTGCGCACGCTGCTGGCATGCCTCGCTGAAGCCGACGGTGAGCAGCTACGCGGCTCGGCACTGCTGGCCGAGAGCCTCAAGCGCGGCAGCCGCGTGTCTCTGGGCTGGCGGGCGATGGATAGGCAGATGCGCGGTGGGCTGCCTCGCGGCACGCTGATGACCGTGGGAGCCAAAGGCTCGGTGGGCAAGACCCCGTTCGCGCTTCCAGACCGCGCAGCGCATCCTCACCACCCAGCCGTCGGCACAGGTGGTGTTCTTCAACCTGGAGATGCCGGGGGCGGAGATCGTTCGCCGGCAGATCATGGCCTGCTGCGGGGTGACCGACCCGGATCGGTTCGCCGGCATGGGCAACAGCTTGGCCGAGTACGACGCGCTCATGGGCCGATTTCACATGCACAACGCGCAGCGCACGGTGGCCAAGATCGAGGCGGCGGTGGCCTCGATCGGCGACGTGCGGCTGGTCATCGTGGACCACCTGGGCAAGATCAAAGCGCCCGGCACCAAGAGTCCCTACGAGCGCGTCTCGACGGTGATCGTGGACTTGCAGGCGATGGCGGCGGCGCTGGACGTGCCGGTGATGCTGCTGTGCCACCTAAACCGGGCGGACAACAAGTCGCCGGCCGACGAGGTGTCCCTGAGCTCGTTACGGGACTCGGGCGTGATCGAGGACCAGAGCGACTACGTGCTAGGGCTGTGGTGGCCCAACTACACCGAGGAGGTGGAGAGGCAGGCGGCGGGTGGCGGTGTTGCGCGGCGGGTTGCTGAAGAACAAGAGCGGCTACCCCGGACAGATGGACTGGCAGTTCGACCTGCACTACCAGCAGATCCAGGAGGCACGGTCGCGGGAGGCGGCGGCATGAGCAAGCCTACCTCGAGCCTCGACCCCGCCGCCCTCTCCGACGTCGAGCTGAAGGTGAAGCTCTGATGGGACGCTACGCGGAAAACACCGCGGTCAGCGCCGACAAGTCGCGCGCCGAGATCGAACGCACACTCATTCGCTACGGGGCCGACCAGTTCATGTACGGCTGGGAAGACACGCGCGCCGTCATCGGCTTCCGTCTGTCGAATCGGATGATCCGCATCGTGGTCCCGATGCCCGAACCGCAGGAGTTCAGGCTCACGAAGGTTCGCCGGGAGCGGAGAGACGGTGACGCGATGCACCGTGAGTGGGAAAAGGCAACCCGGCAGCGCTGGCGCGCCCTGGTGCTGGTGATCAAGGCGAAGTTGGAGGCGGTGGAGTCCAACATCACCACGATCGAGGAAGAGTTCATGGCCCACATCGTGCTGCCGGACGGTCAAACCGTGGGGCAGTTCATGGTTCCGCAGATCGAGACCGCCTACGAGATGGGGAAGATGCCGAGCTTATTGGCCCTGACACAGACGGCGGGAGAGTCGTCGCCATGAGCAACTCCACGCACCTGGACGCCACCGCTCCCGAGCCCAGCAAGGGCAAGGTGTCGATCGAGCAGCAGCCGGCGACGCATGCCGCCCGCAAGGGCGCTCGACTTAGAACCCACGAGATCAATCAGAAGCCACTACTTGAGCGTATCGCCGAGCTGGAGGCTGAGGTGGCCCGCCTGCGGCGCGAGCGCGACGCCGCCATCCAACGCGCCGAGGAGACTGAAGCGGCACCCTGGCGCGCGGAGCCAACCTGGCAGGACACCGAGAGCGCCAGCAAGTGACCGAGCCGGCGCGCAGCGGAAGCACACTAGGCTGTCCATCTTGCAGATGGGGACGGTCGAGGCGCGCGCCGAACTCGCCAGAAACGGTATTGACCATGGGAAGTACACGGACGAGGAGATCATGCAGATGCTCCGTGTTGCCGGCTTCGTAGGCGACCTCTTGGTAACCTACGCACATTCTCGGGGGAGGAAGCCAGCGGCATGAAAGCTGTCGCCTATGTTCGCGTCTCAACAGACGAGCAGGTACGCAACACCTCACTCGCCTCTCAGGAGCACGATATCCGGCGCTACTGCGAGAGCCGCGGCTACACCGTCGCGCGCCTATACCGCGACGAAGGTGCCTCAGCAAAGACCGCCGACCGCCCCCAGCTGCAGGCGATGCTCGCTGCAGCCAAGAAGCGAGGCTTCGAGCGTGTCATCGTTTGGAAGATCGACCGTCTCGCCCGTAACATGGACGACCATGTCGAAATCGCACTTGAGTTCCGCCGTTACGGCGTGGAGATCGAGTCAGCTACCGAGCCCATCGACGAAACCCCTGCCGGCAAGTTCATGAAGAATATGCTCGCTGCGACCGCACAGTTTGACAACGACATTCGGTCCCAGCGCACCCGCCGAGCCATGATCGCCAGGGTGCAGGCCGGCGGCTGGCCCGTGATCCCTCCGCTCGGGTACACGAAAGGGGAGGGTGGTCTTCTCGGGCACGATCCTGTGCGCGCTCCTCTGGTGCGTCAGGCTTTCGAGCGAATCGCTGCCGGGGAGGACCAGGAGACCGTGCGTCGGGACCTCAACACGGCTGGCTTGAGAACGCGTCGAGGCCACGAGGTGCCGAGTTCGACGTTGAACCGGATGGTGCGCCACAAGTGCTACATGGGCCGCATCGTGATCGACGGCCTGGGGCTGGATTGCCCAGCGAAATTCGAACCGCTGATCAGCCCCGTGCTGTTTGGCGTTGTTCAGCAGCGCCTCAGCGAGGCCCGCGGGCGGCAGTACGTAACTGCACACCCGGATTTTCCTCTGCGACGCTTCGCGATGTGTGGCGAGTGCGGGCGCCCCATGACTGGCGGTCGTTCACGTTCCAAGAACGGAAAGCGATACGGCTACTATTTTTGCCGCGTCTGCAGTGGCCAGGGTGTACCTCGAAGGCAGCTTCACGCGAGGTTCCGCGAGCTGCTCGACTCGCTCGCCCTGCACGAGGACCTGATCCCGTTCGTACGAATCGCTGTGCTTGACGCCTTTGAGGTGCTGTCGTCTCGACACCGCTTCGAGCTTCGGCGCCTGAAACGCGATCTACGTGACGTGCAGAGGAAGGTGGATCAGCTTGAGGACGCCTACATCTTCCAGCAGCGGATCAGCCAGTCGACCTATGACAGGGAGCACGCGCGGCTGGTGGCAGAGCAGGATCGGCTCGGCACGCGGATCGCGATGTTGGGCTCGACAAAGCTCATAAATTCGGAGTCAACGGTCGATCGCGCGCTGTCGGTTCTCACGAACCTAACGGAAATTTGGAACACCGCAGAAACCCATGCACGGCGGGCGTTTCAGCGCCTTTTGTATCCGGATGGGGTAGAAGTGATTCGCGGGGAATTTAGAACACCCCGAACAGCTAGATTTTTCAATGACTTACGGGCCATTCAGGGGGGGGGCGGTTGCATTGAGTAGCCCCAACGGGATTCGAACCCGTGTCGCCGGCGTGAAAGGCCGGTGTCCTAGGCCAGGCTAGACGATGGGGCCACCCTGAAGGTCGCGTGCCGGGTCGGAAGGTGGGCCGTCAGGGGATCGAACCCTGGACACCCGGCTTAAAAGGCCGGTGCTCTGCCAACTGAGCTAACGGCCCGGGGGAAGGGTATAGGCCGCTCCAGGCTCAGGCAATTCCGACAGATCAGGGAAGGAGATGGTGCATCGGGCCGTCCGGTGCGGTCATGATGGCCTCGCGGTCGGCGCCATTGGAGACCATGCCGATGGGGCAGCGTGCCAGCTCGGAGAGGCGCTCGAGGTAGGCGCGCGCTTCGGCCGGCAGCTCGCTCCAGTCGCGCACCTCGACGATCGGCTCGGCCCAGCCCGGCATCTCCTCGTAGAGCGGCACGACACCCTCGTCGGGCAGGATGGCGGGCATCTCCTCGACCCGCCTGCCTTCGATCTCGTAGGCGACACAGAGTTGCAGCGGGTTCATACCGTCGAGCACGTCGAGCTTCGTGACCACCAGCACGTCGCAGCCATTGACCCGGGCGGCGTAGCGGGCGGCGACACCGTCGAACCAGCCGCAGCGGCGCGGCCGCCCCGTGGTGGCGCCGAACTCCTTGCCGGCGGTGCGTAGCCGCTCGCCCACCGCGTCGTGCAGCTCGGTGGGCATGGGCCCCTCCCCGACACGCGTCGTGTACGCCTTGGTCACGCCGATGACGCCGTCGATGCGATTGGGCCCGACCCCGAGCCCGGCACACACGCCACCCGAGGTGGCGTTGGACGAGGTGACGAAGGGGTAGGTGCCGTGGTCGACGTCCAGGTGGGTACCCTGGGCGCCCTCGAACAGGACGCTACGGCCCTCGTCCATGGCCTGGTTGATCAGTAGCGATGTGTCGGCCAGATAGTCGTGCAGTCGCTCCCCGTAGCCTGCGTAGACCTCGATGATCTCGTCGGCGTCGAAGGGGTCGCGGCCGTACAGGTGGTGCAGCAGATCGTTGACGACGTTGAGGTTGGCGCGCACCTTGCGGGCGAGGATATCGCGATGCGCGCAGTCGATGGCGCGGATGCCGGAGCGCGCCATCTTGTCCTGATAGGCGGGCCCGATGCCGCGGCTGGTGGTGCCGATGCGGTCGTCGCCGCGTCGCTCCTCGGCGCCGAGCTCGATTCCGTGGTGGTAGGGGAGGATCAGGTGGGCTCGCTCGGAAACGAACAGGCGACCCCGCGTCGTGACCCCGCGCTCCTCGAGCCGGTCGATCTCGACGAACAGCGCCTCGGGATCGACCACCACGCCGTTGCCGATGATGCAGGTCTTGTCGGGCCGCAGGATGCCGGACGGAACCAGGTGCAGCACCTGCTGGATGCCGTCGTAGATGACCGTATGGCCGGCGTTGTTGCCGCCCTGGTACCGGGCGACCACGTCGAAGTAGGCCGCCAGCCAGTCGACGACCTTGCCCTTGCCTTCGTCACCCCATTGGGTGCCGACCAGTGCCACGTTGGGCATCGCAAACCCCACAGCCTGTGATTCCGCGCGGACGCGCACGGCGGGCACACGTCACACCTCGGGTGGGCGGGAGAAAGAGGGAATCTCGACCCGCCGATCGTAGCAAGGGGCCCCTAGGTGGACAAGTTTGCGATGTGCTAGCTTGCTGCCCAGCCAGCCCAGACCCATCAACTTTCACCACGGCCTCCTAGTGCCCATGACCCCAGCGCCGAAGGTTGCCAGCCTGCTGCTCGACGGGATGTCGTTGCGCCTGGCCGAGGTCGAGACCGTTGCTCGAACGCCCGGCTCGAGCGCCGCTCTCACCGACTCGGCCCGGCGCGCAATGGAGCGCAGCCGGGCCCGCGTCGACGCCATTGTCGAGGCTGGGGAGACCGTCTACGGCGTGACCACCGGGTTCGGTCACTTCGCCGAGGTGCGCATCGAGCCGGGGCAGGTGCGGGAGCTTCAGATCAACCTCGTGCGATCGCACGCGGTCAGCACCGGCGAGGCGCTGCCGCCCGAGGTCGTACGCGCTCTGTTGCTCCTGCGTGCCAACGTGATGGCGAGGGGTGTCTCCGGGGTCCGGCCCAAACTGGTGGAGCAGATGCTCGAGTTGCTGCGTGCCGACGTGCTGCCGCGCGTGCCGCGTCAGGGGTCGGTGGGTGCTTCTGGGGACCTGTCGCCGCTGGCCCACCTGGCGCTCGTGCTCGTAGGAGAGGGTGAGGCGTGGGTGGGCGGCGAGTGGGTCCCGGGTGCCGTCGCCCTCGAGCACGCCGGCCTGGAGGCGCTGCAGCTGCAGGCCAAGGAGGGGCTGGCGCTGGTCAACGGGACCCAGGTGATGACGGCGCTCGGTGTGCTCGCGGGAGCCGAGCTGCGGCGCCTGTGCAGCATGGCGAACGTGGCCGGCGCGCTCAGCCTCGAGGCGCTGCGCGGCAAGTCCGGCCCGTTCGATCCGGTGATTTCGGAGCTACGCCCACATCCGGGCGCGCGCCGCTGCGCCGATGAGATCAGGACACTGCTCCGCGGCAGCGTGCTGGCCGATAGCGAGGCGCGTCGGGTGCAGGACGCGTATTCGCTGCGGTGCATGCCGCAGGTTCACGGCGCCGCACTCGATGTTTGCGCAGCCGCGCGCCAGACGCTGCGCATCGAGGTCAACTCGGTGACCGACAACCCCCTGGTATTGGAAGACGGCCGCATGCTCTCGTGCGGCAACTTCCACGGCCAGCCGGTGGCCTACGCGCTCGACTGGCTGGCGATGGCTGCCGCCGACCTGGCGTCGATCACGGAGCGCCGTATCAATCGGCTCCTGAACCCGCGCCTGTCCAATCTGCCGGCATTTCTGGTTCTGGATGGTGGCCTGCGATCGGGCTATCTGATCGCCCAGACGGCGGCGGCGTCGCTGGTCAATGAGACGCGCCTGCTGGCCATGCCGTCGAGCACCGACTCGATCCCGACGTCGGCCGACCAGGAGGACCACGTCTCTATGGGTGCCTGGGGCGGCTGGAAGGCGTGGCAGGCGGTGCTCAACTGCAGGGCTGTGGTGGCCATGGAGCTGTTGTGTGCCTGCGAGGCGCTCGAGTTCCGACGTCCGGAGGGCCCGTCGCCTGCGCTGGCCGGTGCGTACGATTGGATCCGCGAACGCGTGCCGCCGCTGACGCAGGATCGTTCCTTGGCGCCAGACATCGAGAGGGTGGCCACCGGCCTGCTCGACGACGGGCTCCTGCAAGCGGTCGGTCTGCGATGATTCGACGGGTGGCGTGCGGCCGGCTCGTGGTGCTGGGCAGCGCCGCGCTGATCGTCACCGGCTGTGCTGAGGACCCCGCGGTCGAGCAAACTCGGCTGGTGATCCTGGAGCTGGTGGCGCAAAACTTCGCCTCTGCCACCAGCCGATACCGGATGTTCGAGGAGGAGCTGTTGTCACCGTCGGCTGCACCTGTGTGGCGCCAGGCTATGGAGCACGAGGACGCCACGGTGCGCGAGTGGGCCGTCGACGCGCTCTCGAGAATCGGCGAGCCGCAAGATCTGGAGCGCGTGCAGGCCCGCCTCGAGGACCGCTCGCGCGGGGTGCGACGCCAGGCTGTTAGCGCACTGGTCCGGATGAACCCGGCGGCCGCGGAAGCGGCCTTCGAGGCACTCCTCGGGTCGGAAGACGCCCAGCGGGTGGTGCTCGGTGCCGAAGGCGCCGTCGAGCTCGGGACCCCGAGCATGGTGCCGCAGATGATCGAGAGGTTGGGCGCCGAGGCCCTCCCGCCCGCAACGCGGGGTGTCCTGGCCGAACGGCTGGCGCAGCTCAACACGCCCCTGGCGGTGCCGGCGCTGCTGGAGGTAGCAGCCGACGCGACCGCGGACACGCTACTGCGCCGCCTCGCGGCCGAGGCGCTGGTCGCGACGGAGGGCGAAGAGGCTGCGGCCGCACTCGGTCAGCTGATCGAGAGCGACGACGACTACATCCGTGAGTTGGCGAGCACCATTACCGCGGCGGGGCGTTAGCAGGTCCGGTTGGTTTCCGTGCCCGACGAACCCCTCAGGCTTTCTCAGCAACCCGGTGGGACTCACGACCGGTCGCCGCGAGCGCCGCAGCTGCCACGATATCCGCCACGGCACGGTGGTTGTCTTGGACGATCCACAGCCAGCTTCCGCCGCGGCCGTCGTCGCGCGGTTCGGCCGCGCCCGCGGTGGCCTGCCCGGCGATGTTGGCCGGGGAATCGAGCTCCCGGCCCTCGGCATCGGCGGCCCCGACCAGTACCCCGGCGTCGCACAAGGCTGCCGCGGCCCGGTCGGGCGGTAGCGCTGGCAGGTGCACCGACGCGGCAAGCTCGTGGAAGACCCCGACGCGAAGCAGACCGAGACGTGGGCAGGGACGTCCTAGCCGTTTGAGCTGGGTCGGGACGAGCCGCATCGTCGGATCGTCACCGGGTACTGGGAAAGCATCGAAAGCGACTCGACGTCCGAGCTCGGCGGTCGGCGTCTCGGCGAAGTTGAGCAGGGCCGTCGCCTGCCTGGCCAGCTCCTCGAGACCCTCGGTGCCGCGCTCGGAGGCCGGCAGGAGCAGGGTGACCGAGGCATCGGCCATCAAGTTGCCGAGGGCCGCAGCGAGCGACGACAGCAGCAGCGTCGCCGGGTGGGGCACGCTGATCATGCCAGGTCCGGTCGCGACGGCCTCTTGCACCGTGTCGATGTCGACCAGGCGGGCTTCCATGTCTCCCCACGAGGCACCGCTGGCATCGATAGCGATGCCGCCGGCGTCGCGAACGCGCGCTCCGAGACGCTCGACCAGCTCGGGGAGGCCGCAAAAGCAGGCGACCGGGTGGTCGGCGACGTTGTCCGCAGCAGCCTCGAGGATGACCCGGGCCTCGTCGGCGTAGTCGGTCAGCAGACCGACCTCCTCGTCGAGATCGAGAAGCACCAGGGCCGCTCCGGGGAACCCGGCCTGTTCCAGGCAGCTGCGCACCTCGCGCCCCAGCGGGCCGCTGGCGCCCACCAGCGCGACGCGCCCGTCGGACCGGTCATTCATGGTTCGGTGGGCTTGCCGGCTCCTGCGGACGAGCGGACTTGTCGGGGCGTCGGATCCGCATGATGACGCGCTCCACCGGGCCGGATACGGCGTAGCCGATCGACAGGGCCAGCAGCACGTTCTCGGGCTCGAGCGCGATCAGGATGATCAACATCGCCAGGAAGACCACGACGGCGTGCGGCTGTCGGCGCCGCAGATCGAAGTCCTTGAACGAGCGGTAGCGAATCGTCGACACCAAGAGGGCGGAGGCGATGAGCAGGACGACGAGTAGCAGCCGGGCGGCCATCACCGACTCGAGCTTCGCCGGCCAGTAGAAAGCGATCGCCGCGAGCAGGCCCGCCGATGCGGGGCTGGGGTAGCCGAGGAAGAAGCGACGGTCGGGGGCTCCGTCGTGGGCGCTGAATCGAGCCAGCCGGATCGCCGCGCAGGTCAGATAGAAGAAGCTCGCCAGCCAGCCGACGCGCCCGAGGTCCCAGAGTCCCCAGGTGAGCACCAACACCGCCGGTGCCGCACCGAACGTGACGACGTCGGCGACCGAGTCGTAGACGCTGCCAAACTGGCTCTGGGTGTTGGTGAGGCGCGCGATGCGGCCGTCCAGGCCGTCGATGACGAAGGCGATCCCGAGCGCCAGTGCCGCGCCGCGGTAGTCGCCGTGCAGCGTGGAGACGATGCTGTAGTAGCCAGCGAACAGGTTGCCGGTGGTGAGCAACGAGGGAAGGACGAAGATGCCGCGCTGCAGCTGAGGTCGGCGCCCACGTCGGCGGCTAGCCACGATTACCTCCTTGGGTTGCCAGGTTCGCGATCACCGTCTCACCGGCACGCACGCGGCTGCCCTTGTCCACGGCCGCCACGAAGCCCGGCGGCAGCGTCATCTCGGCGCGTGACCCGAACCGTATGATCGCGATCCGTTGGCCCCGCCGCAAGGCCATCGGTGCACGCACCCACGGAAGCACGCGCCGGGCGACCAGCCCGGCCATCAAGCTTAGCCGCAGCGGTCCGGCCGCTGTCTGCAGATCCATTTCCACGCGGGCGTTGCCCGAGGCGGCATCGAGCTGGGCGGGAGCGAACCCACCGGGCCGCCGGACGCAGCGGCGCAGCTCGCCCGCGGCCGGAGCCCGGGTTACGTGAACATCGAACAGTGAAAGGAAGATGGCGACGAAGATGCTGCCGCTGTCGGTTCCGTGAACCGCCAGCACCACTCCGTCGGCCGGTGAGACGACGGCACCCGGCGGGGCCTCGGCGACGCGATCGGGATCACGGAAGAACGCCGCCACGACGAGGGCCACTGCCGTGATGATCGCCGTACCCAAGGGCTGGCCGACGACGAGCAACACCACGGCGCCGACGGCCAGCGGCAGGATGAACGGCAGCCCGTCAGTGCAGATTCGCATCGTGGTCCCGAAAGGAGAGGGCCCCGCGGCTGCACAGCCGCGAGGCCCTCGATATCGTTCTTGTCGGCGCTCTACGCGAGCCGCCGGACGGTCTCTGGAGCAGCGTTCCGGGCGAGGGAAGCGATGCGGTCCTTGATCTTGAGTCTTCGCTTCTTGACCACGCTTTCCTCGAACCAGTCCTGCTGCGTGAACGGCCTTCGATTGGCTATCTGCTCGAGTTGCTTATCGTATTCCCTGTGCTGGACAACTAGATCCCGGTACTCGTCGTCGTCCGCATGTTGACGGAAACGCGGGTCCGTCTCGAGCAGCTCCATGCTTTCCTCCCGGTTGGCTGTTGGAGGGACCGAACCCTCTGATCGTATCAGCCCCGTCGGCGCGCTCAACCCCTTTCCCGACGAGCCTCGATCAGAGGGTTGGTGCCGGGCCGCGCGTCGGGAGCCCGAACGTAGAGAGGAACCGCGGGCGGCAGCTCGACCCGAGCCGTGCCGCGCATGCGTGCGGCGATCGCCAACGCCGCGGCACTGGCAAGGCCGGCGGTGAGCTCGACGGCCGCCACCCGGTCGCGTAGGCGCGGGTCGACGTCGAGCCCGGTGCCGGTGGCCAGTGGTGGAGGGCCGGAGCCCAGCCGCTCGAGAAGCGCCTCCGGTGACAATGCCTCCGGTCCCCAGCGGGGCGCCGCGGCAGGATCGGCCTCGCGAAGAAGCGCATAGACCTGGCCTCGCCGGGCGTCGATACACGGAAGCAACAGCGCCTCCGGCGGGCAGTCGTCCTGCCGGAGCATGCCGGTCACCAAGGCGTCGAGCGTACCGAGGCCGCTCGCCGGGCAGCCAATCCCGCGGGCCAACCCCAGCGCGGTCGCCAGACCCACCCGTATCCCGGTAAAGGCCCCCGGACCGCTACATGCCACGACGGCGTCGATCTCCGCGGCACGATAGCCTGACGACGCGATCAACTCGGCGATGGCGCCGTGCAGCCAGGCGTCGGCGCCGCGACCGAAGGGGCCGATACTCGAGCCCAGGACGCGCTCGCCGCGCACCAACGCCACGCTCGAGGGGGGAACCGAGCTGTCGATCCCGAGCACCAGCGGGGCCGCATCGCTCACGTGTTCACCTTGCCGCCGGGCACGTCCACGGACCGATCGGCTCGCTGAGGCCCCGTGATATCCTTGCCGCTTCCGCGGACGGGAGCCGTCTTGGCCTCCCGGGGGCGATTCTGCGCGGGTTTCGATGGCTCCAGGGGCATCCACCACTCCGATGATGCGGCAGTACCGCCGCATCAAGGCGTCCTATCCGGACGCCATCGTTTTTTTTCGCCTCGGCGATTTCTACGAGATGTTCTTCGAGGATGCCGAGCTGGCCAGCGGAATCCTCGATATTACTCTCACCGCCCGTCATCGTGGCACGCCCAGCGAGGCGCCGATGTGTGGCGTTCCGCACCATTCGGCCGACGGCTATCTGGCCCGCTTGCTGGCCGCGGGCCAGAAGGTGGCGATCGCCGAGCAGGTCGAGTCGGCCGCCGAGAGCAAGGGTATGGTGCGGCGTGAGGTCGTCCGCGTCCTGACGCCGGGAACACTGGTCGAGGAGGAGCTGCTCGAGAGTCGGGCCAACAACTACCTTGTAGCAGTTCAGGAGCAGGGCGGGCGGATCGGAGTCGCGGCGATCGACGTCTCCACCGGCCACTTTTTGGCCACCGAGCTCGAGGGCGCCGACGCCATTGCCCGGGCGGTCGAGGAAATCGCCCGCTTCGCGCCTCGGGAGATCTGTCATCCGGAGGCCGGCGACGCAACCTGGCTCCAATCGGGCGTCGGCACGGCCAGGCCTGTCGAGGGGGTCAAGACCTGGAGCCCGACCCCGGCCTGGACATGGGACGCCGAGCAAGGCGAGGCCCGGCTACGCGAGCATTTCGGAGTGGCGACGTTGGCAGGCTTCGACTTGGATGAGTGCCCTGCCGCGATCGGGGCCGCGGGGGCCCTGCTGCACTATGTGGGCGAGAGTCAGAAGGCGCCGATCACCCACATTCGCACGATTCGACGGGTCCGCGACCGGGAGTCTCTGCAGCTCGATGCCAGCACACGCCGGTCGCTCGAGCTCACCGAGTCCTGGCAGGGCGGTACCCGAGCCGGGTCGCTGCTCGCCGTCCTCGACCGTTCAGCGACCGCCATGGGCGGCCGACGGCTGCGCGAGTGGCTGCTGCGGCCGCTGATCGATCCGGAGGCCATCGCGCAACGGGCCGACGTCGTCGAGCGTCTTCACCGGGAGGTCCGCTTGCGCGACCGGCTGCACGACTCGCTCCGTGCCGTCCACGATCTGGAGCGTCTGACTGCACGTGTGAGTCTCGGCCGAGCCAACCCGCGCGACCTGCACGCCATGCGCGTATCGCTCGAGGCGCTTCCGGATTGCGGCGTGGCCCTCAACGAGCTGGCCCCTGCCGAGTTGGCGGCCGAGCTCGCCGGCCGATTCGACCCGTGCGGCGACGTCAGCGAGCTCATTGCCGAGCAGCTGTGTGATGAGCCGCCGGCGCGTCTCGGCACCGGGTCGGTGATCCGCGAGGGGTTCCACGCCGAGCTGGACCGGCTGCGGCGTGCGCGGTCCGACGGCAAGGGCTTCATCGCGGAGTTGGAGGCGCGGGAACGCGAGCGCACCGGGATCGGCTCGCTGAAGGTCGGGTACAACAAGGTCTTCGGCTATTTCCTCGAGGTCTCGAGAGCCAACCTCGCGCGCGTCCCGACGGAGTTTGTTCGCAAGCAGACGCTGACCAACGCCGAGCGCTTCATCACGGAGGAGCTCAAGGAGTTCGAGGAGACCGTACTGGGCGCCGAGGACAAGATCGCGACCCTCGAAGAGGAGCTGTTCCTGGCGCTGCGCGCCCGTGTGGCGGACCAGGTCGAGCGGCTGCGCAACAGCGCCGAGGTGGTAGCGATCCTGGATGCGCTCGGCTCGCTCGCCGAGGTGGCGGCGCGCAACGGCTACGTGCGCCCGCGGGTCGACGCCGGTGGCACGCTCGAGATTCGCGCCGGTCGCCATCCGGTCGTAGAGGCTCTACAGCCCGACGTGCTCTTCGTGCCCAACGACGCCTACCTCGACGATCGCGATCACCAGATCAAGCTGGTAACCGGGCCCAACATGGGCGGCAAATCGACCTACCTGCGGCAGATTGCCCTGTTGGTGATCATGGCCCAGATGGGAGGCTTCGTGCCGGCAGACTTTGCGCGGGTCGGGGTGGTCGACCGCATCTTCACGCGGGTCGGTGCCAGCGACAATCTGGCGCGCGGCGCCTCGACCTTCCTGGTGGAGATGCAGGAGACCGCCAACATCCTGAACAACGCTACGCCACGCAGCCTGGTGCTGCTCGACGAGGTCGGGCGTGGCACCAGTACATACGACGGCCTCTCGCTGGCGTGGTCGGTGGTGGAGTACCTGCACGATCGCCCGAGCTCGGCGGCCCGGACGCTGTTTGCCACCCACTACCACGAGCTGACCCAACTCGAGGGACGACTCGGTGGGCTCAGCAACCTGAACGTTACTGTTCACGAGTCGGGCGAGGGGGTCGTGTTCCTACACCGGGTCGAGCCGGGAGCCGCAGACCGCTCCTACGGCATTCACGTGGCCCGTCTGGCCGGGTTGCCGGCGGAGGTCGTGCATCGCGCCGAGACGATTCTGGAGGATCTCGAGGGTCGATCAGCCGCCGCCGTCGGCCCGCCGGCGCGGAGCGTGCCGCCGCGGACGCAGATGGGGCTGTTCGAGCCGCCCGAGCACCCGCTGGCCGAGCGGCTGCGCAGCCTGCACCCGGACACCATGACCCCAATCGAGGCGCTCGGGCTGCTGGCACGCTGGAGGGCAGAGTTCGGCGGCCAGGAGGACGAGTAAGCGATGAGCCTGGCGCTCGGTCTGATCTCGGGGACCTCGATGGACGGCGTCGACGCGGCCCTGGTCGAGTGTGGTGAGGCCCCCGACGCGCATCCGCGACTGTTGGAGTTCCGCACATATCCCTACGACTCCAGCCTTCGCGCCGGGCTCGGCGATCTCGTCGCGGGAGGCGGCCTGGCGCGACTGGCGCGGCTGAACGTGGTCGTCGGAGAGGTCTTCGCGCAAGCGGCGCTGGCGCTGCTCGAGGAGGCCGGCACGGCGCCTTCGGAGGTCGAGTGCATCGGCTCGCACGGACAGACGGTGATCCACCTGCCGCGTCCCACCGAGATAGCCGGACGGCCGGTGCGCGCGACCCTGCAGATCGGCGAGCCGGCGGTTATCGCGGCCCGAACCGGCGTGCTCACCGTGGCCGACTTCCGTCCGATGGATCTGGCACTGGGCGGTCAGGGAGCGCCGCTGGTCCCGTTACTGGACTGGCGTCTGTATGGCCACCCCGACAGGCATCGGCTTCTGCTGAACCTCGGCGGCATCGCCAACGTTACCGATCTGCCGGCCGGCGCGGGTCTCGAGGAGGTACGGGCGTTCGATACCGGTCCGGCGAACGTGCTGCTCGACAGCGCCGCGCGCCGACGCGGACTGCCCGACGACATCGATCGGGGGGGGGAAGTCGCCGCCGCTGGCCGTACCGATCCAGCGCTTTTCGAGCACCTCGGTCGGAACCCCTTCCTTTCGCTGGCGCCGCCGAAGTCGGCGGACGCCGCCGAGCTGATCGGTTGGCTCGACGACGCCGAGCCGGTTCACGACGAGCTCTCGACTGCCGATCTTCTGGCGACGCTGGCTCGCCACACCGGAGCCAGCGTTGTCGAGGCTGTCGACCGGTGGTTCGGTCCACGCGACTCGATCGACGAGGTTCTGGTGTCCGGTGGCGGTGTGCACAACCGTACGCTGATGGGGGAGTTAGAACGTGGGTTCGACTCGCTCCCGGTCGGGCCGGTACCGATCGACACGGGAGTAACCGCCGATGCCAAGGAGGCCGTCGCATTCGCGCTGCTGGCCCACGAGACGTTGGCGGGCCGGGCCGGCAACGTGCCTAGCGCCACGGGGGCCAGCCGGCGGGCGGTGCTCGGCAAGATCATCCGACCCCTGCTGGCCGGCTCCCGCTGAGTCATCCGAGGCCTCCGGGGGGCGTCCTGACAGCGTGATACAATGATCAATTCCGCAGTCTTTCAGGAGGATCTGTATGTCTGGCCTCAAGCCGTCGAAGTACGTGTGGCACAACGGTGAGCTGATTCCCTGGGATCAGGCGACCGTGCACGTCGGCACCCACGTGCTCCACTACGGCTCCTCGGTCTTTGAGGGCATCCGTTGCTACAAGACCGAGCGCGGCTCAGAGGTGTTCCGCCTCGACGCACACATGCGGCGTCTGGTGGACTCGGCCAAGATTTACAAGATGCCGCTGGAGCTCGATGCCGAGGCCCTCTGTGAGGGCAGCCTCGAGACCATCCGGGGCAACGAGATGGAGCACTGCTACATCCGCCCGATTATCTTCCGGGGCTACCATTCCCTCGGGGTAAACCCGCTGCCGTGCCCGGTCGAGACCTACATCATGGTCTGGGAGTGGGGGACTTATTTGGGCGCGTGCGCGCTCGAGAAAGGCGTCGACGTCAAGGTCTCCACCTGGAACCGTCTGGCCGCCAACACCATGCCGTCGTTGGCCAAGTGCGGCGCCAACTACATGAACTCGCAGCTCGTCAAGATGGAGGCGCTCGAGGAAGGGTACGTCGAGGCCATCGCCTTGCACACGAACGGCTACGTCTCCGAGGGCAGCGGCGAGAACATCTTCGTGGTGCGCGACGACGTGCTGTACACGCCGCCGTTCAGTGCCGCGATTCTGCAGGGCATCACGCGGGATTGCGTGGTGACGCTGGCGCGTGACCTGGGCCTGGTGGTCAAGGAGACTGAGATCCCGCGCGAGCTGCTCTACATCGCCGACGAGATCTTCTTCACCGGCACGGCGGCCGAGATCACGCCGGTCCGTTCGGTGGACAGGGTGACGGTCGGCGACGGCGGCCGTGGTCCCGTGACCGAGCAGCTGCAGCGCCACTTCTTCGACATCGTGCACGGCCGCGTCGAGGACTCCTACGGCTGGATGACTCCGGTCTACGACACGCCGGCGGACGCCGAGGACACGCTCGCCGAGGAAGAGACGCTGGTCTGATCCGGGCTCGACCCTCGCTCGGGGCCGTCGGGCAGGTGCGGCCGCGTGCAGGCATCGCCTGCGGCCTGTGCGCTGTGACCGGATCCGTGTTGTGTCCGGGCTGGCAAGGCGACCCCATTCGCCGCTAAGCTAGGCGCGCGTGGATCAACCGTTGGGGCTGGGCCGATGAATCTCGATACGCTGCTCTGGGAGGCAGTAGACCAGGGCGCCTCCGATCTGCATCTGCGCGTTGGCAGCCCGCCGATGATGCGCATCGACGGGCAGATAGTGCCCATGCAGGAACAGACCGCGATGACGCCGGCCGATACCCGCGAGCTGGCGCTCGAGATCTTGCGGCACCATCAGATCGAGATTGCCTCGATGCGCGAGATCGACGTTGGATACGCCCTCAAGGAGTTGGGGCGCTTCCGCGTCAACATCTTCACTCACAGCGGCCAGGTGGGGATCGTGTTGCGCATCATGCCGCCGGCACCGCTGCGGCTCGACGAGCTCAACCTGCCGCAGATTCTGGCCCGGGTCTCGGAGGAGGATCGCGGCCTGGTGCTGGTGACGGGCGTCACGGGCAGCGGCAAGTCGACGACGCTGGCAGCGATGATCGACCACATCAACCGCACGCGGGCGCGCCATATCGTCACCATCGAGGACCCGATCGAGTACGTGCACACGGATCAACGGAGTTTGATCACCCAGCGGCAGCTGGGACTGGATACCGAGAGCTTCTCCACTGCGCTGCGCGCCGCCCTGCGCCAGGATCCAGACGTGATCCTCATCGGCGAGATGCGCGACATGGAAACCATCGACACGGCCCTGCTGGCAGCCGAGACCGGTCACCTGGTGTTCTCGACCCTGCACACGCTCGATGCGGCCGAGACACTCAACCGCATTCTCTCGAGCTACCCACCGCATCAGCAGGAGCAGGTTCGAACGCAGCTCGCCGAGGTCCTGCGTTCGGTGGTGTCGCAGCGGCTGCTGCCGCGTGCCGACGCCCAAGGCCTGGTGCCGGCGGTCGAGGTGCTGATCAACACCAAGCTGGTGTCGGACCACATTCGGGACCCGGCAGGCACCTCCCGGATCCGTACCGTGATGGCCGAGGGTGGGCCACAGTACGGCATGCAGACCTTCGACCAGTCGCTGCTGGGGCTGTTCAACCAGGGGCTGGTCACCCAGGAGGTGGCGCTCGCTGCGGCCAGCAGCCCGAACGACCTGAAGCTGCTGATGAGTGGCATCGTCTCGAGCTCCGAAGCCGCCGGTAGCGAAATCGGTCGTCCGCGGATATCGCGTCATTCTTGAGCTGTACCGAGGGCGGTGCTTTCGCTGCTGCCCTGCGGCTCCTGGGCCATCGTGACTTCTCCCGCCGTCTGCTCGAGGAGCGGGTGGCTCGTAAGGGATTCTCGGAGCGGCAGGCAGCCGAGGCGGCGGCGCGGTGCCGGGACTACGGCTACGTCGACGATCATGATTACGGCCTGAACCGGGCACGTGAGTTGCTGCGCCGCAAGCCGAGCGGACCGCGCGGGCTGCTACACGACTTGCGACGCCAGGGTCTTGCCCGAACAATGAGCGAGCAGATCGCAACCGAGGTGTACGCGGAGCTCGGAGGCGAGATGGCCGTGGTCGATGACGCGCTGCGACGCTGGATCGGGCGCCACGGTGAGCCCGAGACCTGGCCGTCCGTGCGGCGATGCTCCAACCACTTGGCCCGCAGAGGGTTCTCGTCGGCGGTCATCCACTCTGCCATGTCACCGTGGCTCGACGAGCTGAAGCAGAGGATCCCGTGAGTTTCACGAGCGAACAGACGCGTCAGGTCTTCATCGATTATTTCGTCAGCCGTCGGCACCAGCACATCGCGAGCAGCAGCCTGATCCCGGCCGAGGATCCGACCCTGCTGTTCATCAACGCCGGAATGAACCAGTTCAAGTCGGTCTTCCTCGGCGAGACGACGGGCGAGTACAGCCGTGCGGTGACGGTGCAAAAGTGTATGCGCGTCTCTGGCAAGCACAACGACCTGGAGACTGTCGGGCCGTCGCTGTACCACCACACCTTCTTCGAGATGCTCGGCAACTTCTCGTTCGGCGACTACTTCAAGGCCGATGCCATCAGGATGGCCTGGGAGCTGTTCACCGAGGAATACGGCCTCGACAAAGGGCGCTTGTGGGCCACGGTCTACGAGCAAGACGACGAGGCGGAGGAGCTATGGCAGTCCGAGACCGATCTGCTGCCCGGCCGCGTCGTCCGCCTGGGTAAGGAGGACAACTACTGGTCGATGGGCGACACAGGGCCCTGTGGCCCCTGCTCAGAGCTGCACTACGACTACGACTGGGACGGCTCCCCGGTGGCCAGCCCCGACTTCGATTCCGATCGGTTCGTCGAGCTCTGGAACCTCGTGTTCATGCAGTTCAACGCCGGTGCGGACGGCGCGCTCGAACCGTTGCCGAACCCATCGATCGACACGGGCGCCGGGCTCGAACGGCTGACGGCGGTGCTCCAGGGTAGACGCAGCAACTACGACACCGATCTGTTCAAGCGGGTGATCGCGTCGGTGGCCACACGCGTCGGCCTCGCCTACGGTCAGGAGGCCGACCACGATGTGGCGCTGCGTGTGATCGCGGATCACAGCCGCGCCATGGCCTTCCTGCTCGCCGATGGCGTCATGCCCTCCAACGCGGGGCGGGGCTACGTGCTGCGTCGGCTGCTGCGTCGCGCCGGTCGTTTCGGGATGAAGCTGGGCTTCGACGAACCCTTCCTGTATCGCAGCGCCCTGGACGTGGTGGAGCACATGCACGGAGCCTACCCCGAGCTTGCGGAGCACCGCGAGCTGGTCGAGCGCGTCGTGCGCTCGGAGGAGGAGCGCTTCCTGCAGACACTGGCGGCGGGCTCGCGACGCTTCAACGAGCTAGTGGCGGAGATGCGCCAGGCGGGCGAGGCCGCGCTGCGCGGCGACGACGTGTTCCGGCTCTACGATACCTTCGGGCTCCCTATCGAGCTGACCCGTGAGTTCGCCTCCGCCGAGGGTATGACCCTCGACGAGGCCGGGTTCCAGACGGCGATGGAGGCGCAGCGCACGCGCGCCCGATCGGCCTGGAAAGGTGCAGCCGACGAACCGATCCGGGAGCTGCTGCGCCAGGTGCGCGCCGAGCACGGACCCACGGACTTCCGCGGCTATACCGACGAGCAAGTGAGCACGGCTGTGGTGTTGGCGCTGATTCACGATGGCAGCAGAGTCGAGGAGCTGGCCGCCGGCACGTGCGGTGGGCTAGTGGTCGACGCGACCCCGTTCTATGCCGAATCCGGCGGTCAGATCGGCGACCGCGGCGGGCTCACCTTCGACGCCGGCCGGGCAACGGTCGTGGATACGACACGCCCGGTGAGCGGGACGATCCTCCATGCCATCGAGCTCGACGAGGGCACGCTGCGGGTCGGCGAGCACGTGACGCTGGAGATCGACGCCGCGCGACGCACGCGCACCCGCCGCAACCACACCGCGACCCATCTGCTGCACGCCGCCCTGCGCAACCAGCTCGGCGAGCATATCCGCCAGGCTGGGTCGCTGGTGGAGCCGGAGCGGCTGCGCTTCGACTTTACCCACTACGGCGCGCTCGAGGATGCGGAGCTCGATCGACTGGAGGACGCGATCAACCAGGCGATCCGTGCCGACACCGGGCTCGAGATCACCGAGATGGCCTACGACGAGGCGATCGATCGGGGCGCCTTGGCTTTCTTCGGCGAGAAATACGGCGACCGGGTGCGGGTTGTCGACGTTGCCGGGGTCTCGACGGAGCTGTGTGGCGGAACGCACGTGGGCCGGACGGGCGAGATCGGTACTTTCGTGATCCAGCGCGAGGAGAGCGTGGCAGCGGGAACCCGGCGAATCGACGCCGTGACGGGCCTCGAGGCGCTGCGCATGATGCAGGGCTACCGAGACGCCGTGCGCAGCGCCGCAGCGCGGCTCAAGTCGCCGGCAGAGGGGCTCGGCGAGAGCCTCGAGAGGCTCGTCGAGCGGGCCCACGGGGCCGAGCGCGAGCTCGAGCAGTTGCGCCTGCGGCTGGCTTCGGAGCAGGCCGGCTCGGGCATCGAGGACGGCTCGGTAGAGGTGTCCGGGGTGCGGCTGGTCTGTCAGCGGGTGACCGGTCTCGACGCTGCCGGCATGCGAATGCTGGCCGACGAGCTCAAGAACCGGCTGGTCTCGGGCATCGTGGTTCTCGGCGCCGAGCGCGACGGCAAGGCCTCGCTGGTGGTCGGGGTGACTCCCGATGTGGTCGACCGGGTCGGTGCCGGCGAGATCGTGCGCGATCTGGCGCGCATCGTGGGCGGTGGCGGTGGCGGCAAGCGCGAGTTGGCGCAGGCAGGCGGCCCGGATGCCACCAAAGTCGGTGACGCTCTCGAAAAAGCACCAGAACTGATCGCCGAGCTGCTACAGTAGACATTGCGTTGTGCCCGTGAGGGCGGACACGGGAGACCCGGGAGGCAAATGGGGGTCGCATGCGTGCGCCTTCTGGGCTTGTTGGACGCCTCGGCGTGATCTCGATGCTGGCGCTGTGCCTTGTGCTCGGCGCAGCCACCTTGGCCGAGGCTCAGATCTGGGTCGTTACCGACGCCGACGGCCGCCAGCGCTTCACGACCCAGCCCGAGCGCGGGGCGCGCCTTTTTCTGAGGACGCGTCACTCCTCCACGACGATCGGCACCCTGCCCGCCGTACCGTACGGCACCTCGATCGCCTCGGCTGCGGCCAGCCATGCCGTGGACCCTGCGCTAGTGCAGGCGGTGATCCGGGTCGAGTCCAATTTCGACCCGGGCGCCATATCGGTCGACGGCGCCCAAGGACTGATGCAGCTGATGCCGGAAACCGCTGCCGACCTCGGAGTGCGCAACGTCTGGGACCCGGACGAGAACGTTCGTGCCGGAACGGCTCATCTGGCACGCCTTCTGGAGAAGTTCGGCGATCTGGAGTTGGCACTGGCAGCCTACAACGCCGGAGAGGGTGCGGTGGAGCGGCACGGTGGAGTCCCACCGTATCCAGAGACGCAGCAGTATGTCCAGAGGGTTGTCAGGCACTACGAGCGACTACGAAATAACTAGCAGTTCGCTGCCACCGTTCCTCTATGCTAAGTTGACTTATGTCGATTAATTCTATTCAGTGAGGATTCTCCGCTGCCCCTGTTGCATGAGGCTGACTTTCCAGCCTATACTCTGGCCCGTTCGATCTTCTGGGGCGAAGCAACAGGGTCAGCGTGGCGTAAGGGGTGGCATGGCAAGGAGGCTTGCCGTGGCCCGGAAGCCTGGTTCGTCCACTATCTTCAGCATTGCTCTGGTGCTCTGTTTCGCCGGCTCCGTGCGAGCCGCAGGCGAGGAGGCCGCAACGGCCTGGTCGCTGTTCGCGCGCGCCGAGACTCTGTATCGACATCTGAGTGCGATCGATCCGCTCTGCTCCGATCGAGCAGTCTGGGGAACGCTGGCGCTCGCCTTCTCGGAGATCCCTGATCGTTTTCCCGCCGACCCGCTGGCCGGTGATGCGCTCTGGCGCATCGGTGACATCCACTCCCGCCAGCTGGCCTCCGGCCTCGAGGCCGCAGGATCACATGCCCGCGGCGCCTACGGGGAGCTGATCGCCCGGTACCCGGCCAACGAGCACGCCCCGGACGCCATGCTGCGGATTGCCGAGATGCGCGACCAGTCCGAGGCCCGTACGACCTACTTTCAACTGCTCGACCGCTACCCCGGCACCGCCAGTGCCGAGGAAGCGCGACGCCGGCTGGCGAACCGCGCTACGGAATCGGCGCACACCGTGTCGACCGTTTCCGCGGCGCCGCCCACCCCCGCCAGCCGCGCGGTTGAAACCACGACCACGCCGCTCGACGCGGTGCCGGAGGCAGGGCCCACCCTAGTCTCCGGCGCCGAGTCGGGCGAGGACGACACCGTTGCCCTGACCGTCGTGACCGATACGGCTCACGTCCTGGGCGTGCGTCACTACTCCGACCTGACCCACACGCGGGTGGTCATCGATCTGGATCGTTCGATCGATTATCGACTGGGTGAGGCCAAGGACCCGCCGCGCCTGTTCGTCGACCTGGTAGGCGTCGCCGTCGACTCGAGCCTGGCGCGTACCTTCGTGGTGGCCGGAACGGCAGTGCGGCAAATACGTCTCGGCGTCAATCGACCCGGTGTCGTCCGCGCCGTGCTCGACCTCACGCGCGAGGCCCGGTACTCGATGTTTACACTCGCCAACCCGTCGCGCCTGGTGATTGATGTTGCCGGCCCGGAGATGTCGAGAAAGCTCGCTTCGGCGCGCCGCCCCAGCGTCCCGGAGGGAGGGAGCGAGGCGCGGGCTCTGAACCTCGGCGTGCGCCGTGTCGTGATCGATCCCGGGCACGGGGGCGGGGCCCCGGGTGCCATCGGCCGGAGCGGGCTCACCGAGAAGGACCTGGCGTTGGATATTGCCCGGCGGCTGGCCACCAACCTGCGTGCCAGCGACTACGAGGTGGTGCTGACCCGTGACGCCGATCGCGACGTTCCTCTCGAGGCACGGCCGATACGGGCGCGTGATGCGGATGCCGATCTGTTCGTGTCGATCCATGTCAACTCGGCCAACAACCGGTCGCTGTCAGGCTTCGAGACCTACTACCTCGACCTGGCGACGGATCCGACTGCGGTGGAGGTAGCGGCGCGCGAGAACGCTGCTGGCAGCGGCGGGGTGGGGCGGCTGGACGACGCGCTCGACGAGATCGTCAAGACCGCCAACAAGCGGGAGTCCCGTGACCTGGCCCACTCGATCCAGGACAGTCTGGTGATGCAGATCAGCAAGGAGTATCAGGGCATACGGGACCTCGGGGTCAAGCACGCCCCGTTCATCGTTCTGGTCGGCGCTGAGATCCCGGCGGTTCTGGTCGAGTGCTCCTTCTTGAGTAATACGATCGAGGAGGGACGGCTGCGCCACGAGTCCTATCGGCAACACGTTGCCGACGCCATCCACATCGGGATAGAGAACTACGTGGCGCGTCGCCGCATGCTCACTTCCGTGCGTTAGCGGGCTGCTAGGGACGATAGGTCGCGCTGAACCCGGCCGCCTCGCCGATCGTGATCTCGACGATCTCGATCGCCGGGACCTCGTCGCGTATGCGGCGGGCCAGCTCACGCGCGACCTCCTCGGCCGTTGGGTTGATGAGGTCGAAAGGCGGGACGTCGTTCAGGCTGTGGCCCCGGTGGCGACGCACCCAGCGTCTGACCATCTCGCCAAGCGCGACGGCCGTTGGCTCGGGGGACGCGCCGGCGCGCGCCTTTACCTGAACGCGCCAGTGATGCACGTGGACCGGCTCACGCGTGCCGCGATCGTCGATACGGATGCGGTGCGCCGCCGGGAACCTGTGGCAAACCGAGATGAACGTCATGGGTGCGAGGAGGCCACGATGAAACTCTGAGGGGTCTGGTTACGCCGCCACGGCCGCAGATGCAAGGCGGCGCTGTGCGCGATGCCGAAAACATCGCGAGTTGCCCGACCCCACAGAGCCTACTTGCCAGACCCACCAGAGTCTCACCACGTCCCTGAATTTTGTTCCCGTCCAGGGTGCCGCTAGAATCATGCTCAAGAACTGTCGACGGAGCCAAGCATGAGCCCGGAAACCAACTCCCGTGACGACGGCGCACCCGTGTCGCCCTCGAGTGCCGCTAGCGCGCTCTGGACGTTGCCGAACTCGCTGACGCTGCTGCGGATTTTCCTGGTGCCGGTGCTCATGGTCTTTCTGCTGACTCGTTACACCTGGGCCGGGCTCGTTGTCTTCCTGGCAGCCTCGGCGACCGACTGGCTCGACGGTCACCTGGCGCGCAAGCGGGCCCAGATCACAACGCTCGGCAAGCTGCTCGATCCGCTAGCGGACAAGCTCCTCATGTCGGCGGCCTTCATCTCGTTGGTCGAGGTGGATCTGGCGCCGGCCTGGATCGTCGTGATCATCATCGGGCGTGAGCTCGCGGTCACCGGGCTGCGCGCCGTGGCTGCCGATCAGAACCTGATCATCCCGGCGGCCCGGATCGGCAAGTACAAGCTGGCTGCCCAGGTCGTCGCGGTCAGCGTGCTCATCCTCGGGGAGCGCTTCCCCGAGATGCGCTCGCTGGGCGTATCGCTCTTGTGGATCGTCCTGGTGTTAGCGGTGATCTCGGCGGCGCAGTACTTCCTCGAATTCTGGTCGCGGCTTGACAGCGAGCCCGGCTAGCCGGGCTCGGCCGTGACGATGCTTTCGCTGGCCGTATCGAGCACTTCGAGCTCGGCTAGCAGACGTCTGCGGACCTCGGCCAATGTTTCGTCGTAGGCGTCGCGCTTGATGGGTACCTGAGCCCCGGCCATGCTGCCGTGCCCGCCGGCGGTACCGATACCCCGCGCGACCCGCCGGGCCAGGCGACCGGCGTGGGCGTCGGGGTTCGAGGTACGCACCGACAAGGCGATCTGGTTCTGGTGGCGCCCCAAGCAACAGGACCACTCGACTCCCTGCAGGCGAAGCAGAAAGTCGGCGATCTCGGCAACGATGTCGGGACTACCGACGGCTCCGAGATCGGTCACCACCGCGCGGTCGCGGATCTCGGCCCGCTCGATGGCGTTGCGAAACGCGCGGAAGTACTCGCGCGGGACGCGGGCGCGCTGGATGCGCGCCACGGCGCTCATGTCAGCGATCTCGAGCAGCCTCAGGTAGGCGTCGCGGTCGACGCTCCCGGCCTCACGGCCGAGATCCTGAGTCTCGGACTTGAGTGCATAGAACAGCGCGGTCGCGACCGGCCTGCTGAAGTTGGTGTCCCATGCCAGCGCGTACTCCATGAGGATCGTTGCTGTCGCCCCGTAGGAGTCGCGCACGTCGACGAAGGGAACCGTCGTCGGGTCGAGGCGCGACGGGTGGTGGTCGATCACCGCCAGCAACTGCAGGCCCTCCGGGATCGAGACGTTGCCGGTGCCTGGCTGCGAGTCGACCAACAGCGCGGCGTCGAACTCATCCAGCGCGAGTGTCGACAGCGGCTCGGGGGTCAGGGCGAGCTCGCGCAGCATGGCGCGGTTCTCTGCTCGCCCGATAATCCCCGAGAAGGCAACCACGGCGGGCACGCCTAGCTTACCGTCGAGCAGCTCCTGTAACCCGAAGGCGCTCGCCAGCGCGTCCGGGTCGGGGTCGTCGTGCGTCAAGATGAGCGGCCGCCGCACTCTCGCGACGACGCCGGCGAGCTGATCGACGCGCTGCAGCTCCGGGTTGGACACGAGCTACCCGCGGACCCGCGCTTGCAGCCACCGCAGCAGCAGCCGGACGCCGAAGCCGGTCCCGCCACGGGGCTGGTACGGGGCGTCCTTGGTTGTGTAGGCCGGCCCCGCGATGTCGAGGTGGGCCCACGGCGTGTCGCCGACGAACTCCTCGAGGAACTTGGCCGCGGTGATCGCCCCACCCCAGCGCCCGCCGGTGTTCTTGATGTCCGCCACCCGGCTCTCGATGAGCTTGCGATACGGCGGCAGCATCGGCAGCCGCCAAACGATGTCGCCACTGTCCCGGCCCGCTCTCTCGAGCTCGGCCGCCAGTGAGCTGTCGTTGTCCATCAGCCCTGCGATCTCGGTGCCGAGCGCTACCACGCAGGCTCCCGTCAACGTAGCGAGATCGACGATGCAACCGGGCTCGAACTTCTCGCGTGCATAGGCGAGGGCATCGGCGAGGATGAGCCTGCCCTCGGCGTCGGTGTTGAGCACCTCGATCGTCGTTCCACTGTAGGCGCGCACCAGGTCGCCAGGGCGATAGGCGTCGGCGCCGGGCATGTTCTCCGCCATGGGAATCGCAGCGCATACCGCGATCGGGAGTCGCAGCTCCGCGACGGCCTGCATGGTAGCCAGCACGGCGGCGGCGCCCGACATGTCGGCCTTCATCTCGTCCATGCGGGATGCCGGCTTGATCGACACGCCACCCGTGTCGAAGGTCACCCCCTTGCCGACCAACAGGACGGGAGCTCCTTCGTATCCCTCAGGACGGTGCTGCAGGAGCACGAGTCGTGGAGCCGCCCGCGAGCCGCGGCCGACTGCGAGCAGCGCGTTGAGGCCCAATTCGGCGGCCCGTTGCTCGTCGATGACGTCGCATTCGAGCCCCGCGCTCTGCGCCATCGCTGCTGCCTGCTCGGCCAGCCGCGGCGGTCGCTTGTCGCTCGGGGACGTGTTGATCAGGTCGCGAGCCCAGCACACCGCCCGCGCCATCGTATGGGCACGCTCTACCGCGGCGGCCGCGTCTGCGGTCGTCACTAGCAGCAACTCCTCTAGCTCGCCCGCATCATCATCCGGCTCCTTGAAGACTGTGTATCGGTAGGCTCCCAGCATGGCCGCCTCGGCGGCGGCGGCCGCCATCTCCTCGGCGTCCGCTGGTCCGCTGCCGGGAATGGCCACGGCGACCCTACGAGCCCCTCGGCCTCGCGCCGCCCGCGTGCCGCGCCCGACGGCCCTGCGCCACGCCTCGAGGCTCAGCTCATCCGGCGAGCCGAGGCCCACGAGAACGAGGTCGTGCAGCGTGGTGTTACCGCGTACCGGGACGCCGAGCGTGCGGCCCACCCCGCCGCGAAAGGCCGGTCCGGTAACGGCTTCGGTCAGGGCGCCGGCCAGGGCCTCGTCGAGCGGGCCCCAAGGATCAGCCGAGTCGGCCCCCTTCGGGTAGGCGAGTACGATGGCGTCCACATCGAGCTCGCGAAGCGGGCCGTCGACGACACTGATCTTCAGATCGTTGTGACTCATGCTCAGATCCGCGGCACGGTGATGCCCGTCTGGGCCTGATACTTTCCCTTGCGGTCGCCGTAGGAAGTGTCACAGACAGGATTGCCCTCGAAGAACAGGAGCTGGGCGATGCCCTCGTTGGCGTAGATCTTTGCCGGTAGCGGCGTGGTATTGGAGATCTCCAGGGTCACGTGGCCCTCCCACTCGGGCTCCAGGGGGGTGACGTTGGTGATGATGCCGCAGCGAGCGTAGGTCGACTTGCCGACGCAGACGACCAGCACCGAGCGCGGGATTCTCAGGTACTCGAGCGAGCGCGCCAGCGCGAAGGAGTTGGGCGGAATGATGCACGCCTCGCCTTCGTAGTCGACCACCAGCGAGTCTTCGAAGTGCTTCGGGTCCACAACGGTGTGGCGGACGTTGGTGAAGATTTTGAACTCGGTGGCGATTCTCAGGTCGTAGCCGTAGGAGGAAACGCCGTACGAGATGATGTCGTCGGAAACCTGCTCGTCTGCGAACGGTTCGATCATGGCGTGGTCCCGGGCCATCGTCCTGATCCAGCTGTCCGGCTTGATGCTCATCCAGGGAACTCCTTGGCTTCTGGCGAATCACGGCCTGTCAGCCCGTTTGCGAAGCTCGTGGTACCAACTCGACGGTACCCGGTGTTCGCCGAGCTGCGAGTCACCGCGACCCGGACCGTGAAAGTCGGATGATCCTCCGGAGGGTAGCAAACCCAGCCGCTGACACGCGTCGAGCAGAATACGCTCGCGCTGGCGGCCGTGCTTCGGGTGCCGTACCTCGATGCCGTCGAGGCCCTGGTCCGCGAGCTCGCCCAGGAGCGAGTTGCGGACCCGGCTGCTGCCCGGATGGGCCACGACGGCGACCCCGCCGGCCCGCTGCACGGCTGCGATGGCCTCGGCCGAGGAGGGCAGTCGTTTGGGTACGAAGAGGGAGCGCCCGATTCCGAGGTAGCTGTGGAAAGCGCTGCCGAGATCGGGGACGACCCCGGCCTGCACCAGGGCCGCTGCCAGGTGCGGGCGACCTATCGCCGCATCGCCGGCGATGCGGCGTATCGACTCCATGTCGAGCGGCAGTCGGAGCTTCTGCGCGCGAGCCACTGCAGTCGAGGCACACAGCTCCCGCTCCTGCCGCACGCGGGCCGTGAGCTCGAGTAGCGTCAGCGAGCCGGCATTGACGAACAGGCCCAGCAGGTGGATTCCCCGATCCCGGATTCGGCACGAGATCTCGACCCCCGCTACCGGCTCGACGCCAGCGCGGGTTGCGGCATCGCTTGCCTCGGCGACGCCCACGATGGTGTCGTGGTCGGTGATCGCGACAGCTTCGAGGCCGCCAGATTCGCCAACTCGGTCGGAGAAAGGACGCCGTCCGAGGCGGTCGTGTGCGCGTGCAGGTCCGCGCCGACAGGTTCCGTCAAGCCATCCTCCGATTCGTCGCGTCTCCGCACCGCGCGCCCGGGCGAGTCTCCAGGACAACGCCAGGCCGGTCAAGAGCGGCGGCCGGACGTTGCGGGCGCCGCTATAATGAGCCCCGTGGCCGCCGATCGGAGTGCGGCCCTGCATCCCCCTGACTGCGGGTTCTCGCCATGGATTTCAGACCGACCGACGAGCAGGTGCTGATCGCCGAAACGGTGCGCGAGTTCGCCGAGGCGGAGATCAGGCCTCACGTCCGCGTCTGGGACGATCAGCAGCACTTCCCGGACGAGATCCTCCGGCGCATGGGCGAGATCGGCCTCATGGGAGTGATGGTGCCGGAGGAGTACGGCGGTGCCGGACTCGGTGCGCTCGAGCTGGCTACGGTGATCGAGGAGCTTGGCCGGGTCGATCCTGCCGTGGCTCTGGCGGTGGCAGCCCACAACGGTCTGTGCGTCGGGCACCTGCTGGTTGGCGCGAACGAGGGGCAGGAACAGCGCTACTTGCCCAGGCTGGCTGCTGGCGAGTGGATCGGGGCCTGGGGCCTGACCGAGCCGCGTGCCGGCTCGGATGCCGCCGGTACCCAGACACGGGCAGTCTGGAACGAGGATCGCGGGGTGTGGGTGCTCAACGGCGCCAAGACCTTCAACACCAACGGGGCACGGGCCCACGTGGCCGTGGTTCACGCGGTGACCGCTCCGGGGCGTGGCAACAAGGGAATCTCTGCATTCGTGATCGAGAGCGGCACTCCGGGCTTTCGCGTCGGCCGCAAGGAGGACAAGCTTGGCATGCGCGCCAGCGATACGGTCGAGCTGGTCTTGGAGGAGTGCGCTCTGCCCGCCGAGAATCTCGTCGGACGCCTCCACCTGGGCTTCGTCGATGCGCTCAAGGTCCTGGACCGCGGCCGGATCAGCATCGGCGCGCTGTCGGTGGGTATCGCTCAGGGGGCGCTCGAAGCCGCTCTTGAGTACGTCCAGGAGCGGCAGCAGTTCAGCACACCGATCGGGAGCTTCGAGGCGATTCGCTCGAAGCTCGCCCGGATGGCCACGGAGGTGCGGGCCGCCCGGTTGATGGTGATGAAGTCGGCTCGGCTCAGAGCCCTCGGCGTACCCTTCAAGATCGCGGCGTCGATGGCCAAGCTGTACGCCAGCGAGGTAGCCATGCGGGCATCGGAGGAGGCCGTCCAGATCTACGGCGGCTACGGTTACACGAAGGACTACCCGGTGGAGAAGTATTTCCGTGACGCCAAGCTGTGCACTATCGGCGAGGGAACCTCCGAGATCCAAAGGTTGGTGATCTCTCGCCAACTGCTCGCGGCGTCGTGACCGAGCCGGTCGCGGGCTGGCTTCCGGCGGGCCCGATCGACCACGTCGCGGTGGCCGTGCACGACCTCGACGAGGCGTGCGATCGATACGCACGACTGCTCGGAGCCCGGGTCGGGACCCGCGAGACCGTCGGCGCGGTCGATCTCGCGTTCCTACACGTGCCGGGTACGACAACGATCGAGCTGGTCTCGCCGGCGACTCCCGATTCGCCCGTGACGCGTTTTCTGGCAAGCCACGGCGAGGGACTGCACCACATCTGCTTCCGGGTCGACGACGTCGACGCGGCGTTGGCCGACGCGGCGAAGCGCGGTCTGCCGCTGCTCGATGCTGCGGGACGGCCCGGGGCCTCCGGGTCGCGAATCGGATTCCTGCATCCCCACGCCTTCGGGGGCGTTCTCGTGGAGCTCAAGCAGAAGCCTGGACGCGCATGATGCGACTCTGATGGGTCTGGTTACGACCTGCCCGCTTCTTCCTCGTCCGGTGGGAGCGGCTGAGCGCGCGGCCGCAGAAGCTTCAGCTCCCCGCTGGCATCGACCAGAATGACGCCCGGACTGCCACTCCCCGGCGCCAGTATGAGATCGTCCGACGACTCGATCGTATAGCTACGCGGCTGCCCCGGGTCTGCGGGGCCGTTGGCGAACAGGGGGGCGCGCACCAGGGTCCAGGGGCCGTACTCGGGACTGGCGACGACCCACGACCCCCAGGTCGCGAGATCGAGAAAGCTGCGGCCCGACAGGCGTACTCGGTGCATATGGCTTCCGGTGGCCACATCGTAGGCGTGTAGGGCTGCGTCGAGGCCGGCGATCCAGACGAGGCCTCCGACCGTGGCGGGCGCACCGACAACGGGCACGCCGGTCTCTTTGGAGCGCCAGGCTCGTTTGCCATTGCGCAACCGCAGGGCGTGGATTCGGGCGTCCTGTCCGACGACGAAGACGCGCTGCCCGTCGACTGCCGCCCCGGCGGACAAGGCCTCGATCTCCTCGTTGCGCCAGATCTCGTCTCCGGTGTCGATGGCAAGGGCGGCCACGAGCCCCTCGTCGGTCACGGCGATTGCCGTTTGTCCATCGAGGGCCCCCGAGACGACTCTGGCGCCGGGAAGGGGGCGTCGCCAGCGAACGAGCGAGGCGTCGGCAAGCTGCGACGTATCGATCAAGGCGACCGAGCTGCCGTCGACGGCGACGATCCCTCGCGGTAGCGCGACGGCGTCAGTCGACGGGTCGGTGGGCTCGCTGACTGCCCGCAGCCGACCGGTGAGGTCGACCCACAGCCAGCGGCCCTCGGCAGACGCGACCGCGATTCCACCCGCAATCGGTAGCGGAGGCAGCACGATCTCGGCGGCCACACGCACCTCCCAGCGGAGCAACCCGTCGCGCAGACGGTACGCACGAATCAGATCGTGGTGCACGGAGTACACGAGGGTGGAGTCGATCGCCGGGGGCTGGGTCGGCGGAGGAAAGAGAATCTCCTCGTCCTCGTCCTCCGCAGGAACCACGACGAGCCCAGAGGAGCGCGGTGTGTGCTTCCACTCGACTCGCAGCGAGGGCGGTTCGATCTCGCGCTCGTCGACCTCGGTGGGGATCGGAGCCAGCGGGTCGGTTTCGAGCGCGCCGCCGCAACCGGGGACCAGAAGCAGCAGAAGGGCTGGCCATGAGCCCACCCGCAGCCTCAACGTTGGCCCCAGTGGAGCTTCGTGCGCAACACGTCGAAGTAGGACCGGGGCAGGGGATGCAGGAGGTGGAGGGTCGCGGCGGCGCGCCGGATGGTCACCGTGGCGCCGGGCTCGAGGATCACGCCCTCCTGCCCGTCGAGGGTCAGGATTACCTCCTGGTCGTGCGACTCCTGACGGATCTCGATGCACGAGCTTCCCGGCACCACCAATGGCCGGTTGGTGAGCGTGTGGGGGCAAATGGGGGTTAGCACGATGGCGTCGACCTCGGGCATGACGATCGGTCCGCCGGCGGCGAGCGAATAGGCGGTCGAGCCGGTCGTCGTGCAAACGATCAGGCCGTCGGCTCGAAAGCTGCTCATCAGCTCTCCGTCGATCGTCGCGCTGAGCTCGACGATGCGCGCCAGATGGGTCTTGTTGATCACCGCATCGTTGAGCACGTCGCGTACGAACGGGACGGTGCGATCGGGACCGGTGATCTCGGCGCGCAGGAGGTGCCGCTCGCTGGTCGTGAAGTCGCCGTCCAGAACGCAGCCGGTGGCCTCGAGCAGCTCGCTAGCCGTAGTCGCCGTCAGAAAACCGAGTCCACCGTAGTTGACCCCGAGCATCGGCACGGCGCCTTGCGCAGCGCTGCGGGCCACGGACAGGAGTGTCCCGTCGCCGCCCAGGACGATGATCAAATCAACGATCGCGGCAAGCTCCTCACGCTCGACGCCGCTGGCCCCGTGCACCAGGTCGGCGGCCTCGGCGTCGAGCGTGCACCGCACCGTGCGCCGCGCCAGCAGATCGACGAGCCGGGAGATATCGGGGGCGACGCTTTCGGCGCGTGGCTTCGCGACGATGCCGACATGTTGGAAACGTCGCCCGCTCACCGTTTCGACTCGGCGCTGTCGTCGGGGACCTCGAGGGTCTCGACCGGGTCACCCGGCGTCGCTTCAACCTCAGGGCCGCGCGCCAGGTGGAGGAAGCATTCCCAGTTGCCTGCCGGACCCCGCAACGGGCTCGGGTGCGCCTGAACGACCGTCCAGCCGAGCTCCCGGCCCGCGGCCGCCACCGTCCGGACGGCCCCACGCCGCGCCTCCGCCGTGCGAACAACACCGCCCTTCTCCACCGTGGCGGGGCCGCACTCGAACTGTGGCTTGACCAGCACCAGGGCATCGCAGGCCGCGCCGCATACCCTGCTCAGCGCCGGCAAGACCTTGGTGGCGCCGATAAAGGAGACGTCCATGACCGATACCCCGACCGGGCCGGCGGCGGCGGCGAGATCCTCGGGCTCGAGATAGCGTGCGTTGCAGCGCTCGATCACGAGGACCCGGTCGTCCTGCCGCAGCCGCCAATCGAGCTGTCCGTATCCGACATCCACGGAGATCACCTGTCGCGCGCCGTGTTGCAACAGGCAGTCGGTAAAACCGCCGGTCGAGGCCCCGATATCGAGACAGACGCGGCCGGCGACAACAACGCGCGACGCCGCGAGGGCGGGCTCGATCTTGTCGCCACCACGGCCGACGAAGCGAGGCGGCTCCGCCACCTCGAGACGGGACGCGGTGTCGACCGCCGAGCCGGGCTTGTCGGCCAGCCGGCCGTCTACCTGGACCCGCCCGGCCAGAATCAGGCGGTGAGCCAGGCTGCGGCTGGGGACCAGGTTGCGGTCGACGAGAAGTTGATCGAGACGGGCACGCGCAGGCACTAATGCTCCTGTACACAAGTACGGCGACGTTTGCGGCCGTCTGTTGGGTGCGAGCTCAAGGAAGGGCGACAAAGGCGATGTTTCCCCATCGTCGAGGAGCACTGACGCCGAGATCGTGCGCAACAGGCGGCTGCCCGGAGGGTTGGAGCGGGATGGTGGCGTCTGCGGCGTTGCACCTCCCTCGACGATGCGCTCACATCGCCTCGTCGGTGCGCCTGGCATCCGCCATCATCCCGCTCCAACAAACGTCACCGTACTTGTGTACAGGAGCACTAGTTCGACCTGCGGACGATATAGCCGGCCAGCATGCGCAGCGGCTCAGCCGCCGCCCCCCACGAATCAAGCGCCGAGAGCGCCTCGTCGTGCAGCCGGGTGGTCTCGAGGCGCGTCGCCTCCGCACCGATCAGCGATGGGAAGGTGGGCTGCTGGCGATCGGCGTCACCGCCGGGCCGCTTACCGAGCTCCTCGGCGGTGCCCTCGATATCGAGTAGGTCGTCGACCATCTGGAAGGCGAGCCCGACCGCAACGCCATAGCGGTGCAGTCGCTCCAACTGTTGCTCGGGGGCGCCGGCGAGCACGGCGCCGCTAACGACCGAGCCCGTTAGCAGGGCGCCGGTCTTGGCGGCGTGGAGCTGCCGCAGGGCGCTTACCTCGAGCTCCGCGCCCGCCGCGTGGATGTCCATCATCTGCCCCCCGCACATCCCGGTGCTGCCGGCGGCACGACCGATGGTTTCGAGCGCGCGCAACCAGCGTTCCGGGTGCGGCGCGCCACACCCGGCGGCGGCCAGGTGCTCGAGAGCCAATGCCTGCAGGGCGTCCCCTACCAGAATCGCCTCGGCCTCGCCCCACAGAACGTGGCAGGTCGGCTGGCCACGACGGAGTTCTTCGTCGTCGAATGCCGGCAGGTCGTCGTGCACCAACGAATAAGTATGGATGAGCTCGACCGCGCAGGCTGCCGCCATGACCTCATCGGCCGCGGCTCCGCACGCATTGGCGCCGGCGATGACGAGCAGCGGCCGCAGCCGCTTGCCGCCCGCGAAGACGGCGTGGCGCATTCCCTCGTGAAGCTCGGTGGGTGGCGTTGTCGCCGCGGGGACAACAGCATCGAGTGCCGTATCGACGCGCTCGCGCTCGCGCGCCAGGAACTCTCGCAGCTCGGCGGGTACGACGGGCTGCGTGGACGACTCAGGCATCGTCGTCGGGACTCGCTGCATCTTCGTCGAGGTCGCGAGTCAACGTCTCTAGCTTGCGCTCCACGCCCTCGAGCCGATGACGGCAATGGCGGAACAGAGCCACGGCGTTCTCGTAGACCCGCAGCGCTTCCTCGAGCGGGATGTCACCGTCCTCCAGCTGCTGCGCCAGTGCCTCGAGCTGTTCGAGGGCGGCATCGAAGCCGAGGTCTTCGATGGGCAGGCTTTCGACGGTCACGGCGGGCTCCTGGGGCTCCAGTGGAAGGGATAGAAGCGATGCTAACACCGGTGCAAAACGCCAACAATCAGCCTATTCGCCGTCGTTCGAGTGCTCCCTCGTGGTCACGGTGCAGCCTAGCTGCCCCTGCTCCAGCCGCACCTGGACACGGTCACCGCGCTCTACCTGCTCGGAGTCGCGCACGACCCGTCCCGACCGGTCCTGACAGACCGCGTAGCCACGGCCAAGGACCGCCAACGGGCTCATGGCCTCGGTGCGTCCCGCGAGCCCTGCCAGCCGTTCGCGACGTGTGTGGAGCTGTTGTTCCATCGCGGCCTGGAGCGCGGCCTGCGCTGCGGCAAGTCGGCCCCGGGCCTGGGTCGCGCGCCAGGTGGGTGTGCAGCGGGCGAGGGCTCCGGAGCTGCGCTCCAGGCGCTGGGCCGCGTTGTTGCGTGACTTCCACAGGGCCTGCCCGACTCGTCGCCAGGCTGCGTCGAGTCGTTGCCCGTGGGCCTCGAGGTTGCGCGCCGGCTGTCTCAGGGCCCGGTGCAAGGCGTGCGCGTGCAGCCGGTTGTCGGCACGGTCGGTCAGCGCTCGCATTCCACTCGTGCAGCGTCGAGCAAGCCCGCGAAGACGTTCCAGGAGCTCGGCGCGAGCCGGGGCCACCACCTCGGCCGCGGCGGTCGGGGTCGAGGCCCGCAGATCGGCGGCGAGGTCGGCAATGGTGACGTCGATCTCATGGCCGACTCCAGTGACCACCGGCCGTCGGCAGGCAGCGATCGCGCGCGCCACCGGCTCCTCGTTGAAGGCCCACAGGTCCTCGCGCGAGCCGCCTCCGCGAGCCACGATGATCACCTCGGGGGCGGGGTGACGGTCGAGTCGCTCGATCGCCCGCCGGATGCTGTCGGCGGCCCCTTCTCCCTGGACCGGGGTAGGGGACAGGATCAAGCGCAGGGTCACTTCACGGCGTTCCCAGACCCGGTTCATGTCACGCCATGCGGCACCGTCCGGCGACGTAACGACCCCGACGCAGGCGGGAAGCCCGGGCAGCGGACGCTTGCGCGCGGTGTCGAGTAGGCCCTCGGCGTCGAGGCGCCGGCGCAGTTGCTCGAAGGCGAGCTGCTGCGCCCCCCAGCCCACCGGCTCGAGCACGTTGGCGATCATCTGGAAGCGGCCTGAGCGCTCGTAAACGGTGAGCCTCCCGAGCGCCGCTACCTCGAGCCCGTCCTCGAGCTCGAACGGGACGCGGACGTTGTCGCCGCGGAACATGGCGGCGCTCAGGACGGCGTCCTCGTCCTTGAGGTTGAAGTACCAGTGGCCGCTCGCCTGGCGCCGAAAATTGCTGACCTCGCCGCGGACCCAGATCGCCGGGTAGGAGTCCTCCAGCGTGACGCGGGCGTTACCGACGACCTCGCTGACAGTCCAGATCTCACGCGCGCCGGTCGGGGTCAGCAGCAAGGGCAGCACCCTGCCCACCACGATCTCCTAGGCCCCCAGGTCGCCGTCGGTCGGCTCCGGAACGATCATTTGCCGGATGCCGGTGGCGAGCCCGGTGTCGGGGTCGACCTCGACCGCCGCACCGGCGACTCGAAGGTTGCCGGAGGCCACCTGGAAACGCACCGGTCGGGCGCTGAGCACGCGCTCGATGGCCAGGTCCGGCCGCGTTCCGATTACCGAGTCGTAGGGGCCGGTCATGCCGACGTCGGTGCAGTAGGCGGTGCCGGCGGGCAGTAGCCGGCAGTCTGCCGTCGGTACATGGGTGTGCGTGCCGAGCACGGCCGACACGCGGCCGTCCGCATACCAGCCCATGGCCAGCTTCTCGGACGTGGCTTCGGCGTGGAAGTCGACGAGGACGATCTTCGCCCGGTCGCCGATCTCCTCCAGCACAGCGTCGAGCTTGCGGAAGGGGCAGTCGATGGCGGGCATGAAGACACGCCCCTGCAGGTTTACTACCGCCACCGGATGACCGCGCCGCGAGCGGCCCAGGAAGACACCGGTCCCCGGCGATCCGGGCGGGTAGTTGTCGGGCCGCAGCAAGCGGGGCTCCGTAACCAGGTATCCGTCGATTGCCGCCTGGGCCCAGATGTGGTTGCCACTCGTGATCACGTCGACACCGAGGCTGAAGATCTCGTCGGCGATCGCCGGCGTGATCCCACGCCCCCCGGCGGAGTTCTCCGCGTTGACCACCGTGAAATCGGCTCCGCACTCCTTCTGCATGCCGCGGAGGTGATCGGCCAATACGCGCCGCCCGGCCTTGCCGACAACGTCGCCGATGAACAGGAGCTTCAATGGGCGATCTCCACGGCGCGCGTCTCGCGGATAACCGTCACCTTGATCTCGCCGGGGTACTGAACCTCGCGCTGGATCCGGTTGGCTATGTCACGCGACAGCCAGATCGACTCGTCGTCGCTGACCTTGCCCGATTCCACGATGATGCGGAGCTCGCGACCGGCCTGGATGGCGTACGCCTTGGCCACACCGCGGAAGGAGTCGGCGATGTGCTCGAGCTTCTGCAGCCGCTTGACGTAGGTCTCGAGCATGTCGCGCCGGGCGCCCGGCCGCGCCGCCGAGAGCGCATCGGCCGCCTGCACCAGCACTGCTTCGACCGTAGCCGGCTCGACGTCAAAGTGGTGCGCCTCCATCGCCTGGATCACCTCCTTGCTCTCCCCGTACTTGCGCAGCAGCTGGATACCGAGCGTGAGATGGGTGCCCTCGGTCTCCTTATCGATAGCCTTGCCGATGTCGTGCAGCAGCCCGCCGCGTCGGGCTATTCGGTCGTCGGCGCCGAGCTCGGCGGCCATGATCCCGCAGATGATCGCCACCTCGACGGAATGACGCAGTACGTTTTGCCCGAACGAGGTTCGGTACTTGAGCATCCCGAGGAGTCGGCAGAGCTCTTCCGCGAGATCGTGAATCCCTACCTCGGCCGCGGACGCGATCCCGTCGGCAAGAACCTGCTCCTTCATTTCGTGGCGGACTTTGTCGACCACCTCCTCGATGCGCGCCGGGTGAATGCGGCCGTCCGCTACCAGCCGTTCGAGCGCCAACTTGGCGTTCTCTCGGCGGTAGGGATCGAAGCTCGAGATGAGCACCGCCTCGGGCGTATCGTCGACGATCAGATTGACCCCGGTCATCATCTCGAAGGCGCGAACGTTGCGCCCTTCACGGCCGATGACGCGCCCCTTCATGTCGTCGGCCGGGAGCTGGACGACGGACACCGTGTTCTCCGCGACGTGGTTGCCGGCGCCTCGTTGAATCGCTATCGCGGTGATGCGCTGAGCCTCGTGCCCCGCCTTCTGCTTGGCCTCCTCGATGACTCGCGCCGCGACCCGGGCGCCCTCCTCCTTGCCCTCGCGCTTCATGAGCCGCACAATCTCCGCCTTGGCGTCGTCGCGGCCGTACGAGGTCAGGCGCTCGAGACCGGCGATTGCCTCGTCGCGGTGCCGTGCCGCCTCCTGCTTCAAGAGGCTGGCGTCGCGCTCGATCTCCTGGAGTCGATCCTCGTAGCGCTTGAGCTTGCGCTCGCGCTCGTCGAGCTTGTTGAAGCGGCGCTCGATGGATTCTTGCCGTTCGTGTAGCCGCCTTTCGGCGTCGGCGGTCTCCTGGCGCCGCTCGCGGATCTCCTCGTGCAGAGCTCGGCGCTCGTCGTGGAGCTGCTCCCGGCCTTCAACGCGCGCCTCCTTGAGGACGGTCTCGGCCTGACGGCCGGCTTCCTCGATGATGCGCTTCGCCTCGGCTCTCGCTTGGCGTGCGGCGCGCAGAGTAGTCCTGCGTCGCAAGAGCAGGAAGGTCCCGAGCAGGGCGCCGCCGAGGAGGACGAGGAGTCCGGCTTCGAAGAAGATCGACGTGTCCGGCATGGTACCCCTTCCGGGCCCACGCGGACTGGGAGAGACGAGAGAGCGTCGAACCGCGACAGGGCGGCCGAGGCCGCCGAATGTCGAGTCAAGAGGAGCGAGGATAGACCGAGGCTATCGGGTGGCCCGACCTCCGGGAAGCATCGGGAGCGCCAGGCGCAGGCCTGGCACGCCGACTTCACCTACCTTGGGTACCGTTGCTCTTCGGGTCATTCGGGTGTTCGCCGTTCGATTCTCAATCGCCGGGCTCGCGCGCTGCACGGAGCTTCTGCGCCAGCTCACGAGCTCGTTCGTTCGTCTCTTGATCCCGTTGCTCGAGGGCCTTACGGGCTTGGTAGTAGTCGTCTGCGATGTTCAGCGCCGCGAGCACCGCGGTGCTTACGACGTCGCCCGGCGCTACCTGCTCGCTGACCTGCCGCATGCGGCCGTCGACGTAGCGGGCGAGCGCTCGGACCGTTTCGGTATCGTGGCCTGATCTTACGTTATATCGGCGACCGAAGATATCGACGGCGCTGCCGCTGTCGGGTAGCGGATCTGCAGTGCGTGCGTCGTCCGGCTCACTCGACATCGAAAGCAACCTCCAGCCGCTCGAGCAGCTTGGTCAGCCGCTCTTTGACAGCGCGCCGCTCGCGTTCGAGAAGCTCGAGCCGGTCGAGCCCGTCGGTATCCTGACGACGCCGTTTCTCGAGGCGCTCGATCCGTGATTCGAGCCCGTCGGCCTTCTGCAGCAGGGTGTCGCGCTGCCGCCGCAGACGGTGGATTGTCTCGGCGGTCAGCTTGATCTCGGCTTCGAGCTGCGCGATCGGCGCTTCGGACATGAACGACCTGACGCGGGGCGGCGAACTGGCTCAGCGGCGCTGGAGCCGGAGCTCCGCCACCAGGTGGGCGACAACTGCTTCGTGGGCCGTCTCGATCTCTTCGCTGGTGAGGGTGCGTTCGTTCGATCGGTAGGTCAACCGGATCGTCGCCGTAAGCGGCTGGTCGGCATCTGCGCCCCGGTAGGTGTCTACGAGGGCGAAGTCGACGAGGAGCGGTGCGGGGGCCGCACCCAACGACTGCTCTATCTTCGCCCAGGGAACGTCCGCTGGTACCGACAGGGATACGTCGCGGCTGCTGGCGGGGAAGCGGGGCAGCTCGATTACTTCGGTCAGACGGCGTTCGGCTGCCAGCAACTCGTCGATATCCAGCTCGGCGAGCCACACGGGGGTCTCCAGGTCCCACCGGGCCGCGGCTGCCGCGGAGAGCTTGCCGGCGAAGCCGATCTGGCGCTCGGGGGTGGCGATCGTCGCGGCGGTGCCGTCCTGGACCCCTGGGCAGGCGCCTGCCACCCAGCTGAGCGGTGGCCAACCCATGCGCTCGCCGATGACCTCGACGATGCCTTTGATGTCGGCCATGCCGATGGGCTGCGACGCGGTGCCGAAGTGCGCCGATTGGCGCCCTCCGGCGATGGCAAACGCCACGTGGCGCCGTTCCACCGGCGGCCGTCCGGCCGACGGCGTGAAGGTGCGGCCTGTCTCGAATAGCCGAACGCGGCCCTCGCCGTGGTTGAGATTTCGCGCCATGGCACCCAGCAACCCGGGGAGAAGATGTCGCCGTAGTACCGCCATGGCCTCGGAGAGCGGGTTCTCGAGATAAACCAGCGGTTCCTCGTCAGACAGAAACGGGCGCTGCTCGTCCTCGGCGCCGAAGGCGAACGTGATGGCCTCCCAGAGTCCTACGCCGCTCGCCAGCTGACGCAGGTGGCGTTCACGCTGCAGCACCGGCTCGGCGCCGCTCCGGTCGGCGCGGCGCAACGTGGGCAACGTGCTCGGCAGCTTGTCGTAGCCGTAGAAGCGCGCCACCTCCTCGATAACGTCGACCTCGCGGGTTATGTCCTGGCGCGTCAGCGGCACGGTCACCTCGTAGTCACCGTCGGCATAGCCGTCGATCGGCAAGTCGTCGGAGGCGACCGCGACCCCAAAACGCAGACTCCGAAGCAGCGTGAGCACCTCGACAGCGGCCACGTCGGCTCCGAGATATCCGGCGAGTCGCCGGCGACGCAGACGGATGACCGAGGCCTCTGGGTCGGTTGTACGCACGTCGATGCCACTCGCGCTCACCGACGCAGAGGCGTGCTCGGCGAGAAGCGAGCAGGCGCGATTTACCGCATCGTCGATCCCCTGATACGACATGCCTCGCTCGAAACGATGGCTCGCGTCGGTGTGCATGCCGTGACGCCGCGCCATCTGTCGCACGGCGGGCGGCGCGAAGCAGGCGCACTCGAGCAGGACGCGCCGCGTGCTCTCGGTAACCCCGGTGTCGGCGCCACCCATCACCCCGGCCAAGCCGACCGGGCGCTCTGCGTCGGCGATCACCAGATCCTCGTGGGTCAATTGGCGCTCCTGCTCATCGAGCGTGACGACGGTTTCACCGTCGCGAGCACGGCGTACCACTATGGCGCCATCGGCCAGCTTGTCGAGATCGTAGGCGTGCATCGGCCGTCCGAGCTCCCACAGGACGTAGTTGGTCACGTCGACCACGTTATTGATCGGACGCAGGCCGATCGACTCGAGCCGCTCGCGCATCCAGTCGGGCGACGGACCGACCGCGACGTCCACGAGCGCGCGGGCCACGAAGCGAGTGCAACCCCCGCCATCCTCGACGACGACGGTCGCAAGATCGGCGGTAGTCGGACCGCTGGCGAGAAGCTCTGCGGCCGGCGTTCTTGGCTCGACACCGGATGCCACCGCGACCTCGCGCGCGAGCTCGTAGTGGTTGAGCACGTCCGGTCGGTTGCTCGGCAGGTCGAGGTCGAGGATCAGGTCGTCGCCGAGGGCTCGCGCGTCGTCGACCACCAGCCCGAGCATCGACAGCGTCTCGGTCATGGCGCGGTCGTCGTCGGGCAGGTCGGTGTAGGCGGCGATCCAGTTGCGGGAGAAGCGCATGGCTCGTTAGGCGGAGAACTGTCGCAGAAATCGCAGATCGTTGTCGTAGTAGTAGCGGATGTCGGGCACGCCGTAGCGAACGCCGGCGATGCGGTCGATTCCCATTCCGAAGGCAAATCCCTGCACCCTCTCAGGGTCGTAGCCGACGTTCTCGAACACGGCAGGGTGGACCATCCCGGACCCCAGCATCTCGACCCAGCCCGAGCCCTTGCAAACGCGACAGCCAGTGCCGCCGCATGCCGGGCAGGTGGCGTCGACCTCGGCCGAGGGCTCCGTGAAGGGGAAGTAGCCCGGCCGGAACCGGGTCGATGTGGCAAATCGGGCCGAACAGGCGCTTGGCGAAGGCGTCGAGGGTGCCCTTCAAATCGGCCAGCGTGATGTCGTGATCGACAACCAGCCCCTCGCACTGCACGAACATCGGCGTGTGTGTCGCGTCGGGGGTGTCGCGTCGGAACACTTTGCCCGGGACGATGATTGCAAACGGCGGCTGGTGGGTCTCCATATAGCGGACCTGGACCGGCGAGGTGTGGGTGCGCAGCAGCAGATCGCCTTGCAAGTGGAGCGTGTCCTGGGCATCGCGTGCCGGGTGATCGTCGGGGAAGTTCAGGGCGCCGAAGTTGTACCAGTCGGTTTCGACCTCGGGGCCGTCGACGACCTCGTAGCCCATCGCCACGAAGACGCTCTCGATCTCGTGGAGCGTCTGGGTGATCGGGTGCAGGCTGCCCATTGGGTCCGGCAGCCCCGGCAGCGTGACGTCCAGGGTCTCGGCCCGCTCCCGCTGCCGCCGAGCCGTGCTGTCGATGGCGGACGCGAGCTCCTCCAGACGCGCACTGATGGTCTGGCGGGCGCGGTTGGCTGCGTTACCGACCGCCTTGCGCGCCTCCGGGTCGAGGTCGCGCATGCCCTGGAACACAGCGGTGAGCTTGCCGCGCTTGCGACCCAGGTAGCGGGCGTGCAGCTCCTCGAGCTGCCCCCGGTCGACGACGGCTGCAGTCTCGCCGGCGAACTCGTCGAGGATGGTGCCGATCAGGTCGTCGTGCGCAGCGGTTGCACCGCCGTCACCTACGTCGTTGCCGGTGCTCACGCCGGCTCAGGCGAGCGCGTTCTTGGCAGTGGAAGCGAGCACCTCGAAGGCGCGCGGATCCTCGACGGCGATCTCGGCCAGGATCTTGCGATCCAGCCCGACGCCAGCGCGGCTCAGGCCGTTGATGAACTGGCTGTAGGACAGTCCGTGCTCTCGGCTCGCGGCGTTGATCCGGGTGATCCAAAGGCGACGGAAGTCGCGCTTCTTGCGCTTGCGACCGTGGAAGGCGAACTGCATCGCCCGGTCGACGGCTTCACGCGCTTCGCTATAAAGACGGCTCTTGGCGCCGTAGTAGCCCTTGGCTTGCTTCAGAACGCGGCGGCGCCGCTTGGTGTGGACGTTGCCTCGCTTGACGCGGGACATGGGTACCTCCGTTGGCTGCCTACTCGTAGGGGAGCAGGCACTCCACTCGCTTCACGTCGGCGCTGCTCAGGATGGCGTCCTGGCGCAGCTTCCGCTTGCGCTTGGTGGTCTTGTGGGTCAGCAGGTGGCTGGCGTAAGCCTTGCGCCGCACCAGCTTGCCGGTGCCGGTGCGCTTGAAGCGCTTAGCCGCGCCACGATGTGTCTTCATCTTGGGCATGGGTTTCCTCGATTGCTCTTCGGGCCGGGTCGTCTGTCGTGCTCGCGTCAGTCGCGCTTGGGCGTCATGACCATCGACATCTGCCGACCCTGCATCGAGGGTCGGGCCTCGACCCTGAAAGCATCGCCGAGATCGGTCTGGACGCGCTCGAGAATCTTGCGGCCGAGCTCCTGATGAACGATCTCACGACCCCGGAACATGATGGTCGCCTTCACCATGTTCCCCTGTTCCAGGAACTTCTGGATGTGCTTGAGCTTGAACGCGTAGTCGTGCTCGTCGATCTTGGGCCGGAATTTTACTTCTTTCAGCTGCGGCTGATGTGACTTTTGCTTGCGGTCTTTCGCGAGCCGATAGACGTACTTACCGTAGTCCATGAGCCGGCACACGGGCGGTTGCGCCATCGGCGCTACCTCGACCAGATCGAGCCCGGCGTCGCGGGCTCGCTGCAGCGCATCGTCTGTAGCGACGATGCCCGCCTGATTACCCTCGGCGTCGATCAGACGGACCTGCGGGACCCGAATACTCTCGTTCGTGCGATGTCGCTTTTCCGAAATTTCCAGTCTTCCTTCTGTGGAGGCTCCAGCCCATTTTAGGGTCTAGAAAATCAGGAGGCCAGTAGGCGCGGCCGGGCTCGAACCGACGACCTCTTCCGCGTCAGGGAAGCGCTCTCCCAACTGAGCTACGCGCCTTCCGAAGCAAACCGCGCGGCTATCGAGCGCCTGACGGGCGCACGAGAGCCGCGGCGAGGAATGAATATAGCAGCGGTCCGGCCGTAGCTCAACGCGATCCGACTCGCCGCAGGGCGGGACGTGGCTCGACGAGAAAGGCCACGACGACAGCGCTCAACACGTCGCCTGGCAGGTGTACGGCGAAGCCGTGGAACGGGATCTGCGCGATGGGGCGCGCTACCGACTCTGGCACCAGCCAGGCACACCCCGCGACCCAGACCAGTCCGATCACGTAGTAGGGCGCCAACGCCGCCACCAATCCGAGGACGCGGGCCGGGCGGGCCACTAGCCGCAGGGCGTACCAGAACGCGATCATGAGGCCCAGGCCGATGACTGCGGAGTAGTAGGTCTTCAGGTCGAGGCCGCCGGCGGGTGCGTCCCACGTCAACGTGACCCAACTCCCCACCGCGAGAATGAGGGCGAGCGGCAGCCGCACGCTCCAGCCCCCGGCCGGGGGACGAGAGGCCGCAGCAGTGCGGCCCGCAGCCCATCCGGCGACAACCCGGCCTGCGAAATAGCCCCAGTTGGTGATTCCGCCGAGGAGCCCTGCGAGGCTCAGCGGTGCCAGCACCAGAAACGCCAGTGCCTGGGAGCGCGCCGCACGCCCGGATCCGGCCACCGCGCCGGCGTAGAGCGCGACGGCGGTGGCGCCCGAGTAGTCGCCAACCGCGTAGTCGAGGCGAAGGAACGATGCTACCAAGGTGAGGCCGATCCAGAGCCAGGTTGGCCAGGTCGCCGGCTGCAAAGGCTAGCGGCCCGCTAGCGTCGTCGTACCGTCGCCAAGACGGGCCGGCCGCCGGCGGTAGCGATGCTACCGGGCTCCCGGCGGCGAGCACGCCGGGCGAAGTAGCCCTGACGCATGGGCACGCGCTGTACTAGCTCGCGGGCCATGCTGCGGATCTCGGTGGCCGCACGGCAGGTCGGTGCGTACTGACCGATGGGGAGGCCGGAGTCGGTCGACTCGGCGAGCCGGGCGGAGTCGTGCACGAGCGTTTGCAGAACGATCTCGCCGTAGTCGGCTCGCATGCGATGCACTACCTGGTGACAGATCCGCGTCCGTGTGTCGAACTGGTTGACTAGCACGGCCGTCAGGTCGAGGCAGGGATTGGTCCGACGTTCCCGCAGTTCGTGGATCAGCTTCAGGAGCCGCAAGATGCCGCCGGGGGCCATACCCCGCGCCTGAACCGGCGACAGGATCTCACCGGCCGCGTTGAGCGCGTTGAGCAGCACCACGCCGACGCCGGCCGGGCAGTCGATTAGCGCAAAGTCACAGATGTCCGGAAGCCTGGCAAGAAGGACGCGCTCGCCGGCCAGGTTCTTGCGGTTGAGCTCCTGCAGCGCCGGCGAGGCCGGCAGGAGCCAAACGCCGGAAATCGACGTCCGTTGCGCCGCCGTGCCGACCGTGGCCTGGCCGCGGAGAACATCGGCGAGCGTGGCGCCGGCTTGCCGTATTCCGAAGCATTCGGTAAGGCTGCCCTGGGGGTCCGCGTCGATCGTCAGGACGCTATGCCCCATCTCTGCCAGGGCTGCCGCCAGGCTGAACGCGGTCGTTGTCTTACCGACCCCGCCCTTCAGGTTGCAGATACCGATGATGCGCATGAGCCCCTTGGTGAACGATGAACGCGGTCAGATCCTAGGGCGGGTTCGAGAAGCGGTCAAGGGGCTTGATCGATGCATGACCAAATCCGCCGGGCAGATGCGCCCAGTAGGTCCTTGCAGGATCACCCCCCGTCTTCGCTAGCTCGGTTAACCCCGAAACCACCCGACAAGCGACTCGTAGGCTGGAAGGAGATCTCCGCCTACCTGCGGGTATCCCAGCGGACCGCCCAGGAGTGGGCGAGGAAGAAGGGGATGCCCGTGACCCGCCCGAGGTGTGATACTCGACCCGAGGACGATGAGCGGGGCCGGCGACGAGGAGGAGCCGCGCTACACGTTCCACGAGATGGAGTCCGGGCGTGAGATCGCCAGCGCCCTCTATGGGCAGCGATGCCAGGCGTGGCCCGGCGGCACAGCTCGCTGGTGGTCCGACTGAGCACTGAGAGTCGCCAGGCCCCGGCGCGCGCGTTGTTCGGTCGCTGCTGTCGGGATAGCCTCTCGGCCGTGCAGGGAACCCGGCTCGGTCGGTACGAGATCCTCGAGCCGCTCGGCGCGGGCGGCATGGGCGAGGTTTGGCTCGCCGAGGATACGCGTCTCGGCCGCAGAGTTGCGGTCAAGGTGTTGCCGGAGGGATTCGCCTCTGATCCCGAGCGCCTGGCACGCTTCGAGCAGGAGGCGCGGGCGGCGGCGGCGCTCAACCATCCACACATCGCGGCGGTATACGACGTGGGAACCGAGACCGCCGAGGACGGCTCCACCACCCGCTTCATGGTGCAGGAGTTCCTGCGGGGCCGTAGCCTGCAGGAGGCGCTCGAGAAGAGACCGCTGCCGCTGGAGAAGGCCCTGACGCTCGGTGCCGAGATCATCGAGGCCCTCAAGGCCGCCCACGCGGCGGGCATCGTGCACCGCGACCTGAAGCCGGAGAACGTCTTCGTCACCGAGGACGGCCACGCCAAGGTGCTCGACTTCGGTCTGGCCAAGCTCACCGAGACCACCGGGGCGCCCGCTGCGGGCGCCACCATGTCACCCACGGCGCTCGGCACACAGGCCGGGGCGATCATGGGCACGGCCGGCTACATGGCGCCCGAGCAGGTCAACGGCGAGGAGGTCGACCACCGGGCCGACCTGTTCGCATTCGGTTGTGTGCTGTTCGAGATGGTGACCGGCAAGCAGCCGTTCCGGGGCCAGAACGTCTACGAGACGCTCGGCAAGATCGTCTCCTCGGAACCGGAGCGGCTCGAGGTCCAGGGTGCCGACATCCCGCCCGAGCTGCGACGGCTGGTGCGAAAGTGCCTCGCCAAGGACCCCGCCCGTCGCGCCTGGTCGGCCGGCGACCTGATCGTCGACCTGCGCATGCTGGCCTCCGATCTGGAGTCGGGAGCGGTCGCGCCTTCGCCCGGGGCATCGCGCGAGTCGCCGGCCGGCATGGACGCCGGCCCCGCGCTGCTACGGCCGCTGGTTCTCGCCGCCCTGGCGGCCTCGCTTGTGCTCGGCGGCGTCGCCACGTGGCTCTGGGTCCGGGCGCCGGAAACACCCGCGAGAATCGTGCAGTTCGACATCGAGTTGCCCGAGGGCACCAACTTCCGCAACCTGATTCCGCCCGAGATAGCGATCTCGCCCGACGGCAGCACGGTGGTGTTCGTTGCCGGCTCTCAGCTCTGGATCCGTCGCCTCGAGGAACGCGAGGCCAGACCGCTGCGTAACACGCAGAACGCCGTGGATCCGTTCTTCTCGCCGGATGGCCGGGAGATCGGCTTCGCCGTGAACGGGCAACTCAAGAAGGTCAGCGTCGACGGCGGGCCGGCCTTGGATCTCGGTCCCGTCACGGGAATCGCGGCCGACGGCCCGCACTGGGCCGAGGACGGATACATCTACATCGCGGGCGAGCCGGAGGGCATCACGCGTCGACCCGGGTCCGGTGGAGAGGCCGAGGTCGTCGTCGAGTCGGAACTCGGTCTGGACACCGGCTCTCCGCAGCTGTTACCCGGCGGCGAGTGGGTGATCTTCACGGAGCCACCCGCGGCGCGGCGCTACGACGACGCCTCGATCGTCGCCGGCTCGATCGCCACCGGCGAGAGGCGAGTGATCCTCGCCGGCGGCCGGCATGCCATGTTCGCGCCGACGGGGCATCTGCTCTGGGTGCGCGCCGGTGTGCTGTTCGGCCAGCCGTTCGACGCGGAGGCGCTCGAGCTCTACGGCGAGCCGGTGGCCTTGTTGGAGGGCGTGCGGACCGCGACCGCCAACGTCGACGCCACCGCCCACTACGAGTTCTCCGACAACGGCACGCTCATCTATCTGCACGGAGAAACGGGTGTATCGAGCGTGACTACGCCGGTGTGGATGGACCGCGAAGGCAACGAGACCCTGCTGCCTTTCGAGCCGCGACCGTTCATCAACACGCGTCTCTCGCCCGACAGCACCCGGCTGGCCGCCGTGATCCTCGACGAGACGCAGGGAAGCCAACTCTGGCTGTACGAGGTGGATCGACCGCGAGGCCAGCTCTTCACGTCCAGCGAGGGCGAAAACGTCGCGCCTGTCTGGTCTCCCGACGGCGGCTGGATCTACTTTGCGTCGTCGCGCGGTGGGGGCGATCTGGACATCTGGCGCAAACGGGCCGATCTCAGCGGTGCGGCCGAGATCGTGGCCGAGATGCCCCACGATCAGTACCCGACCTCGATCAGCGCCGACGGCACGATGCTCGCCTTCCAGGAGCGCAATTCGGTCACGTCCTGGGACATCGGAGTCCTCTCGTTGCAGGACGGCGCTTCCGAGATGCTAGCGCACTCCCTCGCTCTCGAACGCGCGCCGGCCCTTTCACCCGACGGTCGCTTCGTCGCGTACGACTCCAGCGAGAGCGGAACGCCGGAGATCTACGCGATGCAGATCGAGTCGCGACGCCGCTGGCTGATCTCGACGACCGGCGGCAACCGTCCACTATGGTTGCCCGACGGCAACGAGATCAGCTTCCGGACGCGCGACGGAGCCAGGGCTATCGTCCGAGTCGCCTTCGACCCCGACTTCACCCACTCGCCGCCCGAGATCCTCTACGAGGCCGAGCGGCCGACGGTGGCGACCGGCCACGACTCCGACGTCACCTTCGACGGCCAGCGCTTCCTGGAGCTGCCGGCAATCGGCGATGGCGTGCAGGGGGTCTCGCGAATTCGCGTGATCCTCGGCTGGTTCGAGGAGCTGACGGCGCGGGTGCCGACCGGGCGCTGAGGATCGCCAGGCCGGCGCCGGCGCGCCTGTTGCCTGGGCGCGGCCGTCCGAATAGCCTCTCGGCCATGCAGGGAACCCGGCTCGGCCCCTACGAGATCCTCGAACGCCTCGGTGCGGGCGGAATGGGCGAGGTTTACCGCGCGCGCGATGCGAAGCTCGACCGCGACGTCGCGATCAAGGTCCTGCCCGCCGACTTCACGAACGACGCCGATCGGCTCGCTCGCTTCGAGCGCGAGGCCAAGACGCTCGCGTCGCTGAGCCACGCCAATGTCGCGGCCATCTACGGTCTCGAGGAGCACGGCGGCATCCGGTTCATCGCCATGGAGCTGGTCGAGGGCGAGACGCTCGAGGAGAGGATCGGCCGCAAGGGGGCGCTCGAGCTCGACGAGGCGCTCGAGCTGGCACGGCAGATCGCCGACGGGCTGCGGGCGGCTCACGACGCCGGGGTCGTGCACCGCGACCTGAAGCCCGCCAACATGCAGGTGACGCCCGACCGTGTGGTGAAGCTGCTCGACTTCGGGCTCGCCAAGCCGCACGCCGATGCCGCATCGTCCGAATGTCTCCCCGACTAGACCCAGTCGCCGACCGAGTTGCACGCAACCGGCGCCGGTGTCCTGATGGGGACGGCCGCCTACATGAGCCCGGAGCAGGCGAAGGGCCGGATGGTCGACAGGCTGGCCGACATCTGGGCCTTCGGCACCGTGCTGTACGAGATGCTCACCGGCGACAAGCTCTTTGCGCGCGAGGATCTGTCCGAGACGCTCGCCTCGGTGATTCGCGACGAGCCCGACCTCGCCAAGGTGCCGGCGCCGGTGCGGCGGCTGCTCGACCAGTGCCTGCAGAAGGACCCCGGCAGGCGTCTACGCGACATCGGAGACGCCTGGCTCCTGCTCGAGGACGGCGCCGAAACCTCGGTCGCCGTGTCGGTCGCCTGCCGCCCTGCTCGATTGCCGTGGGCCGTTGCCGCCGCCGCTCTGCTGGCGCTGGCGCTCTCGGTGATCGGGCTGCCGGGGAGGTTCGCCTCCGAGCCGACGCTAGCGCCCATGCGATTCCAGATGGACTGGCCGGCCGGTGGGGCAACGGCAGGGAGGGCCGCCCGAGCTTCGCCCTCTCGCCCGACGGCCGAGCGCTGGCGATCATGGCCCAGAGCCGCCTTTGGATACGCCGTTTCGACTCGCTGGCCCCAGAGCCGCTCGACAACACCGACGGCGCCACGTATCCGTTCTGGTCGCCCGATGGCGCCTGGCTCGGCTTCATCGCGAACGACCAGCTCAAGAAGATCTCGCTCGAGACCGGGCTGGTGCAGATCCTGGCGGAGGCGCCGAGCGGACGCGGCGCCAGCTGGGGCAGCCGGGGGCAGATCCTGTTCTCGCGGTCCGAGGGCCCGGACGGCTACGCGGCGATCTTCGCGATCGACGAGGGGGGTGGCTCGGTGGAGCGAGTGACCGAGCCACCCGAGACGGGCGGAGCGAGTTTCATCCGGTATCCCCACTTACTGCCGGACGGCCGGAGTTTCCTGTACTTGGATCTGAGTGTGGATCCGGAGGTCCGTGGTGCGTACGTCGCCGGCCTGGACGACGCGCCACCCGTCCGGGTGGTCGCGGACGTCGAGGAGGTGGCCTTCTACGCGCCTTCGGCCGGCGGTTCCGGCCCGGGCTACCTGGTGTTCCGGCGCGGCGAGACGCTGATCGCACAGCCGTTCGACGCGGCTTCGCGACAGGTCGTCGGCCGCCCGACCCCGATCGCGACCGGTGTGGGAGGAGCCGGAAACACGGGATTCTCCGCCGTGTCGGTCTCGCCCGACGCAACCCTGGCGTACTCCAACCGGCTGCGGACCCGCGAGATCGTGTGGCTGGATCGTTCGGGCGAGGAGAGCGAGATCGTCGTGCCGGCGGGTCCACTGAGGTCCCACGATCTCGCCCCCGACGACAGTTACCTGGCGTTCACGACGGGACACCTCGGCGCCGAGATTCTTGCGGTCCATCTCCAGGAGCTGCCCGGCGGCGCCCCGTTTCCGTTCGTTCCGGCAGGCGAGCGCGGCTGGGACATGCCGATCTGGTCCCGCGACGCCACGGCGGTCGCCTACACGACTCGCCACTGGGCGGGGCTGGAGGCGTACGAGGTATGGGTTCGTTCGGCCGATCTCTCGAGCGGCGGTACGATGGTCGCGAGCGGCCCTCGGCCCTGGTGGCTCTGGGACTGGTCGCCGGACGGCCGCTTCCTCCTGTCCTGACCGGGGTTCCGCGGGAGCGAGGTCGTCTTGCTCCCGCTCGACGGCGGCGACGAGCCCACGGTCGTCGCCGGTGGGCCGGGAACTCTGGAGGCCGGACAGTTCTCACCTGACGGCCGCTGGGTTGCCTACGCGTCCGACCACGGCGGAAGCCAGCAGGTCTACGTCCAGCCGTTTCCGGCTTCTGGTGCGACCCGGCAGATCTCGCTGACGGGTGGCTCCATGCCCCGCTGGCATCCGGACGGGACCGAGCTCTTCTACCGGGCTGCGGACGGCATGCTGATGGCCGTACCGGTGGTCACCTCGGAAGCTGCGCCTTCCGGCAGCCCCTTCCTCCCCGGCGACGCGCGAGCCCTCTTCCCGGTTCCCGAAGGAATCGGGAGTCAGAGAAGTCGCACCTACTCGGTTTCGGCCGACGGCCGGCGCTTCCTGGTGAACCGCCCGGTGGCGCTCGCCAGCTCGCGGATTACGGTGGTCCTGAACTGGCAGTCGGAGATCGGAGAGTAAGAGCTAGCGTGCGTCGACGTCCCCTCGGAGCCGGTCGAAGAAGTCCTCGATCAGGATGACGTGGGTCCGTTCCGTCTCTTCCTGCACGTGCTCGGGCAGCAGCATGGCGAAGCGCTCGCCGTCGGGATGCTGGTCGAAGTTCCGTGAGAAGTACTCCGTAACTTGCACTTCCGACCAGACGGTGGGGCGGGAGGATTGCCACGAATCCCCCTCGGCGGCATAGGTCACGGCCATGATCTGCCCACCTGGCGCCAGGTAGAAGAGCCGGTCGTCCGTTCTCGACCAGAGGGCGACCAGGCCGCCGCCAATCGAGACCGGGTACTTCGCACCCGGACCGGGAAAGGGACTCACATAGACCTCCCGCTGGCCGGACTCGTCCGATACATAGGCCAGCCAGCGGCCATCCGGGGAAAAGGCGGGGAAGGCCTCCAGGAAAGGAGTCCTCAGGAAATCCCGGATCGGACCCGCCGTCCAGGCCGTCGGGTCGTCCCCTTCCAGCGCGAGGATCCGGATGTCCCACGAGGTGTCGTTGAAGACCTCCTGGAACGCCAGAAACTCGCCTGTCGGATGCCAGGATTGAGGAGAGTGCATGTTCGGGCTCTCGGTCAGTGGCAGGGCTTCGCCGCTACCATCCGCTCGTTTCCAGAAGATGCCCCACCCGTTCCCTCGATCCGACGAAAAGGTCAGGCTTTCGCCCGTCGGGCTCCAGACGGGCGAGCCCTCCCCGACAGCCGTGACGGTCAGCCGGGTCTGCGCCTGGCGTTCGGGTTCGTAGATCCAGATATCAGTCGCTTCTGCGCCGTCCCGCACCTCGGTCGCGAGCCGCCGACCATCGGGGGACAGCCTGAGGCTGCGATAGTCGCCGGGTGAATCCCAAAGCGGTTCCAGCCCACCGGCACGACTCAGCCAGTGGATGGTCGACTTGGGACGGCGATACCTGCCCTGCACATAGACCAGGGTTCCCTTCTCCGAAGAGGCGAAGTAGGCGGAGCCGTCGCGCGGACTGACCAGGAGATCCTCGAGTACGGGAATCGCCTGCCCGGTGATTTCCAGCCGCTCCAGGTCGAACGGGGCGGCAAACAGCGTTCCATCGCGGATGTACGCCAGATGTCCGCTGGGCAGGTAACGTGCGTGATAACCACCCCGGTGCAGGACCTTCTTCTCCCCATGCGGGATCGTCTGAACGACGATGTGGCCGCTGTCCCATTCGATTACAGCCGCGGTCGTGTACAGGACGGCTCGACCGCCGGGCAGGAGCTGTGGCCAGCGCTGGCTGTTCTCACCTGCGTCCGAGTCGAGAGTCGTCACGGGTTCGGGGCTTCCGCCTGCCGAAGACACCCGGGAGAGCCCCGAGAAGAACGCCTCGGCGAAGACGATCGAGCCGTCCTCCCCCCAGTCGCCGCCTAGGGGCAGCGGCGCATCGCACAGGGTGGTGACGACCCCACCCGACACGGAGACCTTCTTCAGCTTCCCATCGGCGAAGAACCCGAGGAAGGCTCCGTCGGGAGAGAAGAAGGGCTGGTTGGCCCCTTCCGTTCCGGGCAGTGGAGCCGCCGCGAGTCGATCCAGAGGACGCACGTAGAGTTGCTGGCGCCCCCCTTCGGGCCGGGCGACAAAGGCCAGAGTCGACCCGTCCGGCGAGAGCGCCAAGGCAGTCTCCGCGTCATCCGGGTTTTGGTCCGCGGGCGCCACGAGGGAAGCTTCCACCCCGATCGAGATCTCCAGTTGCCGGGCCGGCTCCGTGTCGGGAATGGGAACGGGTTTCAGCACCCAGGTGGCGAGGGCGGTGAGCAGAACAGCGAGGACCAGGCCCACCCCCACTGTGGCCGGACTCAGGCCCGCCGCGGCTTGGTGCGGGAGAGCCGGCGAGGCCGCTTCCGGATCGTCCAGGTAGTCCTGGATGTCCAGCCGGACGTCCCCGATGGCCTGATATCTCTGTCTCGGATCGCCCTTCAGGCACCGCTGGAGCCAGCGGCGCACGGCGGCCGGCAGGCCGGACGGCAACGCCTCCCAGTCCACATCCACCTTCACCACCGAAGCCAGCACCTCGGTGAGGTCCTCCCCGGGAAGGGGATTCCTACCCGCCAGCATCTCGAACAGGACCACGCCGAAGGACCAGACATCGGCTCGATGATCGGCTGGCCGACCCTTGGCCTGCTCCGGAGACATGTAGGCGGCCGGATTCGTAAACGACCACACGTCGGTCTGTTTTTGAAACACGTAAGTTACTCATAACTAATAACTTAAGACCTTATCCATGACGAGATGTACGGGCCTTCTGATCATCTTGCGGAGCATCCTTGAATTCCAAATTAATTCCAACTCTCTGCCTAGACAACTGCTCTTCAAGCTGGGCAAGACCTTGCCGCCGACGAGCCCGATCGGGATGCACGTACACTTCTGTGACCTTGATCGAGTGGTGCCCGAGCACATCCCGAACCTCTGTGAGCGGCACGCCGGTGCGGTTCGCTAACCAGGTCGCGCACGTATGCCTGAGAGCGTGCAGGGTGACCTCTTGCGGCAGCCCCAGCCGATCACGCTCCTGCCGAAACCGAACACCCAGTATGGTGTAGCCAAACGGCAACAGACGCTCACTGCCGGTCGCTGTTGCTCGCTCAAGTAAGTTCCTCGCATCGGCGATCGCGGTCGGCGCAACCAAGTCGACATCACGTGGCTTATTCCCTTTACCGATCACTGAGACGAACGGGGCGGGCACATCAAGATGAACGTCGCCAACCTGCAACCTCGCCATCTCGCCTTTGCGAAGGCCCGTCATGAGCATGAAGCGCCAGATCGGCAGCTGGTCGGGGCTCGCCCCCTCCAGCAGAATCCGCACCTCTTCGTCGGTCAGGCACCGGCGGCGCTTTCCGGCCCTCGGCATCGCTACCGCGTCCGTCGGGTCGCCCAGCACGTAACCAAGGCGGTTGGCCCAGCGAAACATCTGCCTCACGTGCTGTAGCCGATACCGCACCGTGTTAGCCGCGAATCGAGTGAACATCTGCTCTCGCCACTGATCCACGACGGCGGGATTCACGTCGCGCACATCCCGGATGCCACGACCGTCCAGAAAGTTGAGAAACGCCCGCATGCTCGAACGGAGACCCGTGAGCGTCAGCGGCGCCGCTTCACTCCGCTTCTTCGACTGGAGGTAGAGGTCGCAGAGGCGTCGGACCTCCACCAGCTCCGGGGCCGCAGGGCGTCCGGTGCGCTGCGCGACGATGATCTGCTGAAGGTAGGCCTGCGCTAGATCCGGGTGCTCGAAACGCTTCTGCGCTGGGTAGCCGAGTCTCCGCATCACTGTCGCCCACGACCTGCAATCCACCACCCAGACTGGCTGGCCCTTGTAGGTTCTCTGCTTGACTTTGGGCGCGAACGATCTGGCCATAAATCAGCTCCTTAAGCAGGTCCTCTGGAATCAACCGACGACCACCGATTTTGACGCTGGGAATCTGCTCCTGGCGCACGTAACCCTCGGCCGTCTTGCGCGAGACGCGAAGGTATTCCGCGACCTCGTCGACGGTCCAGAGTCTGGGCGCCAGAGTGCTCACTGGACGGCTGCTCCCGTCTGACTCATCTTACGCCTCGGTGTCCTGTTGGGCGGCTTTTTGCGGCAGGGCCAATAAGCTCGGCATCTGCCCCAGCTCGTAGGCGGTTTCGATCTGCGGGGCCATGAACTGCCCCACGGTCTGACCGTCCGGCAGCACGATGTGGGCCATGAACTCCTGCTCGATCGTGGTGATGTTGGACTCCACCGCCTCCAACTTCGCCTTGATCACCAACAGCAGGGCGCGCCAGCGCTGCCGCGTGGCTTTTTCCCACTCTCGGTGCGCCGCGTCGTCACTTCGCCACTCACGGCGAGCCGGTGTGCGCCAGAACTCTTTATCGTTCGGGTTGGGCATCGGCAGGAAGAAGCGGATCATCCGATTGCACAGCCGGAAGCCGATTACGGCTTGTTCCTGTTCCCAGCCGTAGAAGAACTGGTCGGCTCCGTAGCGCACCAGGGTGTGCTCGATCTCGGCTCGGGACTTCTCGGCGCTGACGGTGGTGTCGCGTGCGTAGCGGCTCACGATGCCCTCTTCGTCGGCCGTACTGCCTCCAGCGGGATCAGCTCTGAACGGATCATCGTGGAGCCAGGGAAACGTCGGACCGGCAGAGGGTTGTGTTCTCGGTGGATCACCTTCGTGAGGAAGTTCGGCGAGATGTTGGCGAGTTCGCACAGCTGGCTCTTGCGCAGCAGCGTGTCCGGGTGCAGGCGCGCCGGCTCGGTCATTTGAACCACTCGTAGTAAGCGTGGCGGTGGCGTGCCGGGATGATCAGAATCGGCAGGCGAGCGCGCAGCCGCTGCGCGTTCATCAGAATGCGACCGGTGCGCCCGTTGCCGTCCGTGAACGGGTGAATTGTCTCGAAGCGGACGTGCCAGGCACGAATCGATTCTTCTGTTTCCGGCAGCGGCTCGTCCAACAGTACGCTGATGTTCGCCAGCGCCTGCTTCGGCCCCATGCACAAGCGCGGTCCGACTCCAACATCGACATTTCGCCACTGTCCTGCGATTTCGGGCCGCAGGTGCTGCAAGAGTAAGAAATGCGCGTGAAGCACGGACTCCTGAGGCTCGATAATCGGCCAGTCCCACTCTGGATCGAAAGCCTCCTTAATGCTCTTCCACCCCTCCCACGCATCAATCATTGCGAGTGCGCCCGGCTCGTCCTCGATCAGGTTGGACTCGTATAGGAATGTCGCCTCAGCCTGGCGGCCATCCGGACCCGGCTTCATGCGGGGGAAGACGACGGACTTCAGAGGCTCGGTCACTTGCTAGCGCTCTCCTGCGGGGCGGCGAGGGCGCGCGCGAGTGCCGCTTCGGCCTTCTCGGCGCGTTGGATGGCTTCGTCGCGCTCGTTGCAAATCTGCTCCATAACATCGAACGCCCGGTTGATACCTTCATACAGATCAGCGAACTCCGACGCAGCCACGTCACCATACCCGTTGACTGTCACGACGCCCTCCGCGTTGTCTGATTCAGACTCGCCCCGATCCGCACCACGAGCACTTCGCACAGCGCCCGCTCGTTCGGGTGCATCCGCCGTCTCCGCCTCGTTGCAATCGAGTCCAGGACCCCCAGCTCCCATTCCGTGAAACGCCGGTGGCTCGCATCCAGCAACAGCTCGATCAGCTCGCCGTCGGGCATCTCGGAAATCTTGATGCTCGCGTTCACGATGCCTCCGACAGCAGCGGCCGCATGCGGTAATCGGGCGCATCAATCCGCACGTCCACGCACATCTCACGCAGCCGCGACACCAGCCGTGTGCCCACTCGCTCGGACAGCTCACGGGCCTCGTAGTTCGTGGTCAGGATCGTTGCTCGGTGCTCGTCGTAGCGGCGTGTGACCAGCTCACTGATCACGTCGTGGCTCCATTCCGAGACTCGCCGCGCTCCCAGATCATCGACAACCAGCAGATCCACGTTGGCAAGCTCGTTCATCACCTTCGCTTCGCTCTCGGCAGCCTCCGGCTGGAACGTCGCCTGAAGCCGCGAGAACAGCTTCGGCGTGGAGACGAACAGCTCCCGAGCCGCGGCGTGCTGCCTGAGCACCGCTAGCAGCGTGGCCACCGCCAAGTGGGTCTTGCCGCAACCGGGGCGGCCACGCAGCAGTAAGCCCCGTGGCCGGGGCCACTCCGCCACCAACGCGCGGCACGCATCGAGGGCCCGGTGCGCCAAAGGTGCAACCGAGGCATCGAAGCTATCGAGGCTCATGTGCTGGTACCGGTCCGGCACTTCGGCCCTCGCCAATCGTGTCCCGGCAATGCGCTGCCGAAGGCACTCGCAACGGGCGTACAGACCCTCGCCGGTATCCACAAAGCCCGTGCCAGCGCACCAGGCGCAGTCACTCGGCGGGGAAGGCATCGGCGTACTCCTCGTCCAGATCGTTGGCGTTGGCAGCGGGGAAGGCGTTGGCGTACTCGTCGGTGATCTCCAATCCGTCCGGGCCGCGTGCGGGGCTGCGTCGGTAGTTGCCCGCTTGCAGCTTGCACCAGTTTTCCTCGTTGTCCGTCAGCCAGTAGAACGTGACGCCGTTCCATTTGTCAGTTTTGCCCAAGGCGAAGTCGGACAGCCGGTCCAGATCCGGCGCGATCATCTCCCAGCTGAGCCCTTCGCGGATTCGAGCCCGCACCTTGCCCTGGAGTTTTCGGGTCAGCCGAGCTCGTGGCCGGCCATTGCGCCCTGCCCAGTCGTTCCAGGACTCCACGAACGCCTGGACCTGGTCATCGACAGACCCTGCCTCCCCTCCCGAGCTGGGTGTGGGGTCGCCCTCCGTCGCTGCATCCGGTCCCGGCGGTTTCGGACGAGAGGGTTTTTGTTCTGGTTCTGGTTGTGGTTGTGAAGGTGAAGGTGAAGGTGGTTGGCATGTTTTTGCCATTGGCAAATGCATGGCTTTGCTATGGCTTTTGCCATGGCTTTTGCTATGGCTTTTGCCATGGCTTTTGCTATGGCTTTTGCCATGGCTTTTGCTATGGCTTTTGCCATCATTTTCGCCGTTCTTTTGCCATCGGGATTCTGCGCCTTTCTTCCCGTACTCCGCACGTTTCCGACGCAGATCCTTGGCCCGCTCAAGCTCCTTCGTGACTCGGGTGTGCGTCAGGCAGCCATCGACTTCCTTGAAGTAGCCGGAGATTCCGGGCCACAACGACTCCCACTCCTCAATAGACACGCCGAGCATGCGGGCCAACCGCGCTGAATCGGCGGATATCGCTCCGTCCTTTGCCCAGAGATTCCAGAGCAACAGCGTGTACGCACCGTGCTCTTGGAGCGTCAGGTCCATCGTGTCCGCGAGGTAGTCGCTCACGTAGAACGGCATGAACGCCTTCACCCCCCTACCGCTCATTGCTCCCCTCGCAGACCCGCAGCTAACCTAAGCTCGCGCTCGAACCAATAGTCGGCGTGAGCGGTGAAGCCGCAGTAGGGACACCCGCACTCTTCGCCGTTCGCCATCCATTGCAACGGTCGGTTCTTCTTGGGCACGCTACGATGACAGGAGCAGTCGGTCCTCGAGCAGACGGGATACGCTCGCCGTCGGCACGACGGGCACGTAAGCCTCTTTATGCCTTGCTTTTCATTCCTACCGCTCATTGCTCCCCTCGCTCCTTGCTCGGTGACCAGGGCACCGCCCGCTCCCACAGGGCCGCCAGCTGCTCGGTATCGCGAGCGGCATAGGCGCGCACCAGCTGTGTCAACAGCGCCGGGTCCATGCCGAACACGTTGTCGCGCAGGTACCAAGCGGGTACTCCGCCGTAGGCAGCGACCTCGACGGACTGCCCCCGCGCCGATAGCACGCGCTTGGCCACGGCCTTGCCGTCCGGCTCCCGACACAGCACCAGTACGCCCCCCTTCACGCGGCCCCCTTGTGCTCGGCATCCGACAGCCCGGCCCGCTCCAGCACGTCCAAGGCCAGCTCGCAGTCGTCACTTTCGAGCGCTGCCCGAGCATCCCGACGCAACCGACACCACTGGCAGGAAAACAGGAACGGCGCATGCTTCACGGGAAGCAGCGTGAGATTGCCGCCCTTGCACGACAGCTCGCGCATGACCTGACGAAGCTGAGCCTGTAGCCGTGTCGGTAGCTGTGTTTTCACTGTCTCGTACTCACGACAACTCGTCCTCCAAAGCGCTCGGCCTCGACAGCCGCGGCATTCCATAGCGACCGAAAGGCACCTCCGGGGCCGTGGTAGCGTCCTGGCGCTGGTGACACCTCGCGCATCCCACAACCCCGGAGGTCAACATGGCTTCAGACCCTGGTCGTCGAATCGATTCGCTAACCAAAGTGTTCGAATCTCAGCGAGCGCTTGCACGGATGCTTGACCAAGGCGCTGAAGTTCAGGAAGCCCTTGTGCCGCGGCTTCAAGGGCCTTTTGGTGACGCTCAAAAATTTGGCGAAGATCAACTAGCATTCGCGCGGAACGTTCAGCATCTCGCTCGTGAAGTTCTCGAAGTTCCGAGAGCTTTTGCTGAAGACATGCTTCGTGGCGCCGAAACATGGCGCGAGCTTCTTGAATCTCTTCGACGAGAACTTCCCGAAACTCTTGAAGGCGGGCTAGGTCTAAGCCGCGCAGCCCCAGGGGCGTAACGGGGGTGTGCCCGACTGGCGGGTTCGACCGTCTCTGATTCCTTACACTCACGCCACCTCCTAGAAGGGCACGTCGGCGTCGGTAACCGGGGGCGGCTCGTTGCCCGCCGGGTGCGGCTCCGGCGGCGCCGGAGCCGCACCGGAACTCGCAGCAGCGGCAGCGCGTAGCAACGACCCGTACCGCGTCTGTAACCCGTTCACCGTCTCCTGGGAAGCTCCCGAGCGCGGCTCGTAATCCTCCGGGTTCATCCACGTGGCCCGGTACTGTGTTTGCTCTTTATACGTTTCACCCTTCACCGTGATCTGCACCACCACGTTCGGGGGTGGACCGAACACATCGCGCAGATCGGCACTCCAACCCAGCGAGGCCGCCAGCTGCTGTACGGCTCCAACGTTGATTCCCCCGTCTTTTTTCACCACCCACCAAGAGCCGTAACAGTGGCGCGGCTCGTATCCGGTCCAGTCGTGCCACTTGCCAGCTCCATCCCACTCAGACAGGATCTCAAACTGAACCGACACCGCCGTTGCTTTGGACTCCTTGGCATCCTGTACGTTCCAGCTCACCGGACGGGCCTTGAAGATGCCCTCGCGATCTAGTTGTTGACTCATTACTTGCCTCCGAAAATCTGATCCCACACCGCGCCGTCTTGCGCTGAGGTGTAGGGCATGGGCTCGGGCAGAAGCGTGCGCGACTTGGCCACATGCGTAGGCATCTCCGCCGGGTAAATGCTGCGGGTGCCGGAGCCAATACCCTTTCCCTTGTCGCTCGCCACGTCGTAGCCGAGGAACAGGACGTGGTCGGCCCACCGCACCACGCGGTCGCGGATCGAGGCTTTGCCCGAGCGGGGTTTTTGCAGATGCGGCTCGTAGCGGATCCAGTCATCGCCCGTCGGGTTGGGCACGTTCTCAATGCAATTGTGGGCAATGAGAATCACGTTGCGCCCAGCACGGACCTGCCGGTCTAGGTCCGCCAAGAACAGCAGGTACGTCTCGTAGATGTGCTGGTAGCCCTTGCCGAAGCCGTACTCTTCGACGCGATGCACCGTGTGACCCTTATCGTGCTTCACGGTGGCGAGCGTATGGGCCATGGCCAGCTCCTCGACCTCGGTGGCGGAGTCGATGATGACCGTGCCCGTCCCATTCAGCACGTCGGAATGCAGGCAGGCGCGTAGCGCCCCAAAGGAGCCCAATTGCTCTTGGTCGATGCATTCCACATCCAAGTGCCAGGCGCCCCTTTCCACGTCCAGCACCACGGCCCCCGGAGCCAGCGATGCCAGTGTCGTCTTGCCGATGCCTCCCGTGCCGTACAGCAAGACGCGCTCCGGAACGTCGCGTCGGCTGCTGGCCCTGGCGAACTTGTGTGGGGTCTCGGGAACCGGTTGCGGCCCCGGACGGGCCGGTGGCGGTAGCGGTTGGGTGGCTTTCATGCCCTCACCTCCTAGGTTGCCCACTAGCCTGGGCGTGGCGTGTCGGGCTAGCTCCCGACTCAGCAAGCTCCGGGTGAACGTCATCCACCCGGACAAATCCGATCGGAGTGGTGTGCTCCAGGTCTCGGTGCTGGCAGATCGGCAGGTACCGGCACGACCCAAAGTTGGAGAAGCACGCCCCGGGATTCCGGTACCAGTGGCCAGCCTTCTGAGCAGCGCGCATCGCTAGCTGCTGCTGCCATAGCTCGGCAGCGCATTCTTCGAGGTCCTGGTCTAGGCGTGCTATCTCGATGCGCGTGAAGTAGTGCTCGGGGCGCTTGTCGATGGCCTCGGCGACGCGCATCGCATACTCCGCTGGCGGCTCGTCCCTGTCGCGCTGCTTCGCGTACAGCTGTCCGTTGCCCTTGTACTTGCGCTTGTCCTCGGGTGTCGCCTTCAACGGCCGTAGGCCCGGCCGTCGCGTCACGTCGTACAGGATCGTGTCGATATCAAAGCCCAACTCGCGTGCAGCCAACATGTAGATTGACAACTGCTGGTCCAGATGCAGCCGTGTCCAGTAGTCCGATCCCGGGCTAAAGTCCTGCGATGTGGTTTTGCTCTCCTTGAGCGCCAGACGACCGTCCGGCAGCCGCACCATGCGATCGATCACCCCTGCGATATCCCACACCGAAGTGGGAGCGCCCGTCTCAGGGTTGCGCAGCGGCAGATTGAATTCGTACTCCGACTCCACGCTCTCCAGCTGGTGGTCGGCCCATCGCAGTTGGTAGGCGTTGACCATCGCGGCCACCAGGGCGAGGTCGTACGGATCCTCTACAGCCGCCTCCATTACGGCATCCAGATCACCACCCTTGTTGATCGTGTCCAGGGCCAGGTGGAACGCTGAGCCAACGCGCAGTGCCAGCGAGTCGCTGTCGGGCACCAGGCCGAGCTCGTAGCGGATGTAGTGCTTGTGCGGACAAGACCGGAAGGTGGCCAGACGCGAGTGCGTTAACGTCTGCTTCATGACGCCCTCCGCCCACCACAAAGCGGCCCCGGAGGCGCTACGGCTGCCGTGCACGGATCTTGTGTGGTAGGCACGATCCAGACAGCGGCCTTTCGCCCCGCGCGCGTCCTGCGGCAATAGGGGGCCTTGTCGATCAACCCGAGCTTGAACAGCTCCAAACGCCGAGGTCTCTGTGTGGAGGGGTTCATCCTGAGTGCGTGCTGGATCTCTTCATCGGTGGCCCCGTACGGGCAGGAGGCGATGTAGGCCAGCACCCGGGCTTGGAGCTTGCTGAGGGAATCCACGATCGCCTCGGCGGCGGCCCTCGATTCCTCGGAGTGGCGCTGGTACGGAGGGGTCGAAAACAGCAATGCTTGCGTCACCGCAGCTGCTCCTCTTGGCGCCGCAGCGCCTCCATGTACTCGGGCGACAGCTGCCCCAGACGAAACGCTCGGCGGCGACGGGCTCCGAAGATCGCCCGGCCCGTGTAGATGCACACCACCAGACACCACACCGCGAATGCGGCCAGAGTCACGCTCACCCACCATGGGTTGCCCATTACGCACCCTCGCCGTTGAGGTAGAACAACAGACGGTCGGTTTGCCATTCGCGCTCTACGGCCCAGGCGGCGGCCCAGGCGGCGTTCCTGGCGGCGTTCCTGGCGGCCCAGGCGGCGCCACTGGCGGCCCAGGCGGCGTTCCTGGTGGCGTCCCTGGCGTGACAGGCGGCGGCCCTGACGGCGGCGCCACTGGCGGCCCAGGCGGCCTTGGCGTTCCAGGAGGCGGCCCTGGCGGCCCAGGCGGCCTTGGCGTTCCAGGAGGCGGCCCTGGCGGCGCCACTGGCGGCGTCACTGGCGGCCCAGGCGGCGTTCCAGGCGGCGTCACTGGCGGCGTCCCTGGCGGCGGCCCTGGCGGCGTCACTGGCGGCGTCACTGGCGGCGGCCCTGGCGGCGTTTAGCTCCTCGTGTGTCGCTAAACCATCCGCGAAGCGACGCGTCACCCCGACGGCGGCTATCGACCGTTCGTCGGGACACTCCACTAGCCCCAGAGCACGCTCGGCGCAGTCGCAGGCAAACAGGCGTGTAATGCGCTCATTCCACGAGGCGACACGCTCAAGGAGTCGCGCCTGGCGCACCACCACCTTGTCATCGCACTCGACGAGACGACCCTTGTACTCAGCCACGTACAACTCGGGGCCGCACCACTGAACCAGGTCTTGACTCCGGCACAGATGCAGGCCGTTGTCACAGGGCTCTAGCTCACCCTTGACCTTGAACCACTTCCCCGGCTTGCCGTTGTCCGGTAGCCCCCACCTCCCCACTCCGCCGTGGTAGGGGGCGCCGTCCAGTCCTGTGAACTTGTAGAGCAGCTCCGGCGTGTACTTCATGCCCCCATCCGCCTCTCGTCGGGCCGCCAGTTCGTCGCCGCGTTGACCCTCATCGTTGACGCGGAACGCAGCAGGATCGCCTTGAGTCGCTCGCAGCAGGACGCCCACTGTCGCCACTCTTGTATGTCGATCACGCCGTCCTCGAACGCCAGCGATCCAAGCGATTCCAGCGTGCCTGCCGTCTGCGTCATATCGGCGGTCATCGCGTGGCCCGAGGAGTACGGTGGCAGCGGCTCGGTCAGGTGTCGATCGTGCAGGTACCGGGCCGGGGCCGTGGCGTAGTACCGCTCTTGCCCCAGAGCCACCGATGCCTCGATGATCAGATCCAACCTCGCCAGCGGGCTGCGCACGCCGGTGTCGGTGTGCTCGCCGACCGGCCGCTGCCACTTCTGTACCAGCGAGGCCGATAGCCCGAGATGTCGGGCTACGTCGTTGGTGTACGGACCGATGCAATCGCGCATCGCATCCCACGGGTAGGTACCTGCCGGGTCGCGGGGTGAGTCCTGTTGGCTTGATATGGACATCGTTGTCTTCTCCGTCATCGAGCCCACCCCGACTACGGATAACGCCGCTCCGTGCGGCGCGGTTGGGAAACGCGGTACCTTCACGCCGCCCTCGATGTGATTTCAGCGAAGGCGACCTCATGCAGAGGCTTGCCGCCAGCTGTTAGAAGTGCTGACAGACTCGCCAAGTACTCCGGCCAGGTCTGCCCCGTTGGCAGGACCGTTGCATCGGACAGCTCGGTTTTCGACAGATCGGCTCCCCCGAGGTCGGCATCCCGAAGGTTGGCTCCCCGAAGGTCGGCTTTATAGAAGTAGACTCCCCGGAGATTGGCCTCACGGAGGTTGGCATCCCGGAGGTCGGCACCCTGGAAGTTGGCTCCTCGGAGGCAGGCTCCTCGGAGGCAGGCTCCCAACAGCTCGGCATGCGCCATGTAGGCTTCCGACAGGTTGGCATCCCGAAGGTAGGCTCCCCGAAGCTCGGCTTCCGACAGATCGGCTCCCCCGAGGTCGGCACCCCGAAGGTTGGCTCCCCTGAGATCGGCGAGCCAAAGGATGGCTTCTGACAAGTCGGCACACCGGAGGTCGGCGCCCGGTTCGATCTCCCACTCGTTGACTATCATTACGCTGCCCTCGATGCGCTTGCGGACACCTGCTCGCACGTACAGGCATGGGCCAGCTCGCCGCAGCACTCGCACGTAGCTACCGAGTCCTCGCAGTACCCCGAAGTGCAGACGTATTCCTCAGTCTCGTAGTCGAAGGCGGCGTCCAGGCCGCAGGCCAGGCACAGGAGGCCTTCGTGGCGGGTGTCAACGACCCGGGTCCGGTCGCTCATGCCGCCCTCCCGGTGTACAGATCCACGTAGAAATCCAGGTAGTCCTCAGCGCTGAGATCCCGAGCCGTGCAGCCTTGGTGCTTAGCGAAGGCACGACGCGTGGCGGCATAGTCCAGGCCATGGCTCTCGCAGTACTCCTGGCACCAGCGGGCCAGGCAGTCGATACGCCGTTGTCGCATGGCTATCACTCCGCTCCGCTCATGGACGTGGCTCTCACCGCCTCCAGCGGGATCAGCTCGGCGTCGAACAGGGCGACAAACAGCTCCGCCTTGGGTCGCCATGGCTCGGGTACCTCGTCGAGGTCCTCAGCGTCGAACGCCACACGCATCGGACAGTTTTTCCAGCTATGGCAGCTCCAGGCTGCTTCCGTAGCCACCGCTGCTAGAGTCTTGCCGCCGGCGGTCAGAAGCGCTGGCAAGTCCGCCAGGTACTCCGGCCACGTCTGGCCCGTTGACAGGCTCGTTGCGTCGGACAGCTGGGCTCCCACGAGGTTGGCCCCCCGCAGGTTGGCTCTCTGGAGGCTGGCTCTCTGGAGGTCGGCAAACCCGAGATCGGCTCCCCGGAGATCGGCTCCCCGGAGATCGGCTTCCCAGAGGTCGGCATCCCAGAGGTCGGCATCCTGGAGATCGGCATCCTGGAGGTCGGCATCCCGGAGGTCGGCGTGTCGGAGGTCAGCTCCACAGAGGTTGGCTCCCTGGAGGTTGACTCCCCGGAGGTTGGCCCCCCGGAGGACGGCAAACCGGAGGTCGGCTTCTGGCTTGATCTCGTATCCCCTGACGCGGCGCATCGCTACCGCCCCACTCCAAACACGGCCTGGGAGCCGAAGGCGGCGACCAGCTCGCCGTCGTCGTCGGGATGCCGGTCCCCGTCGTCCCACTGCGCGCAGGCCATGCACACCACCGGCGGGTTGTGATCGGCTACCTCGCGCGGGTGTGTGGACTGGTCGCAGCTGTCGCATACCGGCCACAGGCGCACGCAGGTGGGGCAGTAGGTGGAGTAGCCCCGGATCTCGCAGCCGTTTTCCTCCAACCACTCCTCGTCGGCGCCGATGGGCGAGTGCTCATCGCGCGGCGCTTCGATCCTGCTGTTGCAGGACTCGCACAGGATCAGTGTCAGGACAGCAGCGGGGCTGGAGGCGACGGCGCAATCGAGATCGTGTCGAGATACGCGGGCCGTGCTACAGTTGAAGTGCACTGCAACAATCTCCTGTACGGTGGTTTGGGCGCGGGAAGCGGCAACTTCTCGCGCCCTTTTTTCGTTCGGGAGTGCCACTGCGCCAGCTGGGTAACTGCGCAGTGGCGTGTGGGTGTCTTGGGCAGGTAGCGTCATCGCTCAGGCGGCCTCATCGAGGAGGAAGACTTCTTCAACGGCAACGCCGAGGACGCGAGCGATTCGGAGTGCTTTTCTCACCTTCGGTTCGATGTTTCCGTTCGCGATTCGATGCAGGTAAGAAGGGTCCATGTCGCACTCCGCCGCTACATGCCGGAACGTCCGGCCCTGGTTCCTGATCTCGTCTTTGATGCGATTCACACTCACTGCGCTTCCTTTAGGCGACCTTAAAAGACTGTACTATAAGTCTGACATTAATGTCAACCACATAGCGCATTACAGATCCTTGTTGACACATATGTCACCAGGTCGATACGCTCCGGCCTCATGAACTTGGGCGCGAAAATCCGAGCGGCGCGCGAGGCACGCGAATGGCGAATTGAGGATCTGGCGTCCGCCTCTAAGTGCAGCTTCCGAACGATCTATCGCATCGAGAAAGGCGATCCGGTTCGTCTTGACACCGTCCAGAAGGTCGCTCGCGCTCTTGGGGTCACTCTCAGCGAGCTTCTGGAAGGCGTCGAGCTCGACTAGCCGGGGACCATCGAGCCGCTGGTAGTATTCGAGCAGCCGGCTCACAGCCTCGCTCGGAGTCTCCGGGCCGTACTCTGGGGCCAGCGTCTTACTGAGCTCCCGGAGGTGTGGAGAGAGGCCGCCGCTCACGCCGCCTCTCCTTGCCGTGGCTCCGGCGAGATCTCACTCTCCACCAACGGCGGTTCGCTAACTTCGGCCGCGTCGGCGAGCAGTTGTAGATTTCGCCCCATACGCCGAGCCGCCCACGGTTCCAGCACGGTTGACACCGTCACCAGCACCCGGCCATCTTCCAGGCACTCCATCGTCAGGCTGTCCTCTGCGCCGCCAGCCTGATTCCGCAGTGGCGTGTGTTCGTCTTGGGCAGGTAGCGTCATCGGGCCTCCTATGCGGCCTTGTCGAGTGCGAACAGATCCTCGACCTGCACTTCCAAGGCAGCAGCGAGGCGCAACGCTTTATCGACCCGGGGCACAAACCGGCCGTTGACGAGCCGGTTCACGTAGGAGTAGTCGAGCCCGGTGCGCCGAGCCATTTCACGCTGGCTAATGCCGCGCCGGTCGAGTATGTCCTGGATCGTGTATCGCATTGGCGTATTCTCCACTGCCTTATGAGGCAGTTACATAATAGCTAGTATCTTTGATGATGTCAATACAGTTAGTGCTTTTTCTGGTGTTGACGAATCTGTCAGTGCCCGGATAGCCTCCGCCGGCATGGAACTGCGGAATCGCATCAGGGCGCTCGTAGAAGCGCGCGGCACGACGCTCACCCAAGTAGCCGAGTCCATGCCGACGCCTGCTGGCCGCACGAGCTTCTGGCGCGTGGTGAGCAAGACACGGCCGACGAAGGACCCGCGCGCATCCACCCTTCAGAAGATCGCTCGCGCTCTTGGGGTCACTCTCAGCGAGCTTCTGGAAGGCGTCGAGTTCGACTAGCCGCGCGTTGCTCCGCCCCACTGCGCGCTGCCTGGAGAAAGAGCTGACATGCCGCTGGACCGTGAATATCAACGGCAGCTTCTGTGTGTCCTGCGCGACGCCTACCCGAACTGGGTTGATTTGGATGATTTGCCGGAGCATTCCGCGCAGCGAGCAAATCTCTTGTATCTCGCCGAGCATGGGCTCGTGAAAGTGCGGGATATAAGGATCATGCAAGATCCGACGCGCGTGGACCGTCCGAGAATCACCGTCGAGGGACTCGACTTCCTTGAGGATGACGGTGGAGTGAGCGCTATTCTCCGCACCGTTACCGTCAAAATTGACCCCGATGACTTGCGGTCCATGATGGCCGCGCGTATCGAGGCATCCGAACTCCCCGACGAAGAAAAAAGCTCCCTGATGCACGCTATTCGCTCTCTTCCGGCGCGGGCGCTTCAGGATCTGACGACTCGCCTGGTAAATGAGGCAGTGGCCCGATGGCCGGACGCACTTCAACTACTTCAAAAACATGTGTCCCTGGGCTTATAGGGCGCAGGCGTAGGTAGCCCTTGGGGTTGAAGCTCTCTAGCATTCCCAGCGTCAACCAGTGCTCGCCCTCGCGGTTGACGTTCTCGATGTACAGACAGACGGTGTCGGTTTCGAAATCGACTCTCATCTGCCAGCGCCCGAACTCGTTGCGGCTTTCTTTAGTCATTGCGTGCGCGGTCCTCATCAAGCCGTCGCGCTCTGGGCGTCACCCTCAGCGAGCTGCTGGAAGGCGTCGAGTTCGACTAGCCGTACGCCGCTCACGCAACAGCCCCGGGGATCAACATGTCGGAAATATTCCTGGCCACAACAGCCCTTCGGGAATTAATTGAGAGCATTGGTGGTCTCCGCTCGCTTCGCACGAAGCAGGAGGTCCAAATGCTGCGTGCGGATCTCTTCGGGAAGGTCAACAACGCGCAGCAAGCAGTAATGGAGGTGCGCACCGTCAACGAGTCGCTGCGTGAGGAACTTCGCGAAACGAAGAAACGCCTGGCCGAGGCGAACGAGGCGATAACTCGCTATCGAGACTGGAGTGAAGAGCGCGCCTGCTATACGAAGATGGCACTTGGTCCAGACGCATTTGTTTACGTAAAAACGGAACACCTTGAGGCCGAAAGCGCCGAAAGCAGTAAGCCAGTCCCCCATCTTTGTGCTGACTGCTATGGCAGGGCTGAGTACTCGATTCTCCAAACGACACGCACAGAAGGCTACAGACGGGAACTGACATGCCCACGCTGCAAGAATCGCGTGGTGTACTCCACGGGTTCCCAAGTTCGGGCACTCGGCCGCCCTCTCGGCAAGCTGTGATAGCGCTATCCGCCCGTTACCCGACAGGAGGTGTGGAGAGAGGCCGCCGCTCACGCCGCCTCTCCTTGCCGTGGCTCCGGCGAGATCTCACTCTCCACCAACGGCGGTTCGCTAACTTCGGCCGCGTCGGCGAGCAGTTGTAGATTTCGCCCCATACGCCGAGCCGCCCACGGTTCCAGCACGGTTGACACCGTCACCAGCACCCGGCCATCTTCCAGGCACTCCATCGTCAAGCTGTCCTCTGCGCCGCCAGCCTGATTCCGCAGTGGCGTGTGTGCGTCTGCCTTCGGTAACGTCATCGCTCAGGCGGCCTCGGTGCTCGGGGCGGGCTCGTCGGCGGTCTGTTCCAGCACCCGCTCCCGTGCCTCCGCCGCTGCCTTCTCGGCCGCTTCCAGGCGGTCCAGAGCGGCCGTGACGTTGGCTTCGAAGTCAGCGGGCGGTTGGCGTAGCCCGTTCAGGTAACGGGAAAACAGCGTGGGCTCGTAGCCGGCCGTGAGCGCCAGTCGCTCTTGGCTCACACCCAGCTGGGCGAGACGGCTGCGTACCTGCTGTACATGAACAGTTTTCATGATCCCGAACTTAGATGAGATTTATTCATTAGTCAACACCGTTGTTGCCGCTAAAGTGAAAAAGTGCTTGGGGACCGGCTAGCGAAGACGCGAAAGCGGCGAGGACTATCGCAGTTCCAGCTCGCGGTTGAACTGGGAGATCGCTACGACCAGTCGATGATCTCCCACGTCGAGAACAATCGAACAGGCCTCGTGCGCGACGGGCTGATCCAAGCTGCCCGCGTGCTCGGCGTTTCAACGGACTACCTGCTCGGTCTTACCGACGACCCCACGCCCGCTGCCGAGCTGACGGCGGCCAATCGCACCTGCCCCAAGTGCGGCGTCGAGTTCGACTAGCCGGGGGCCGCAGTGGTAGCGTGATCCTTGCTTTACTTGGAAACCACGAGCAGGCACATGATCAAAACCCTCGCGCGTGACACCGACCGAATGACGCTCAACTTCGGCCACGGGACCGTGTTTTTCCAGGCACGGCTCCAACAGCAGGGCCGTCTCGGCGATGACGATCGCCCCATGGCGCGGTTCGTCGCGTTTCCGATGGTCATCGACTACGGCGACACGCCTAGCAAAGCCAGCGACAAGCTTCAGGTTGGCCTGTGCGACTACTTGGGGGCGGTGTTGGAAACAAACGGCATCGACGGATTTCTCCAACACCTGCACTCTCTCGGCTTCGAAGAAACCGACGATGCGGGTTGGGAGGCCCAAGGTGCCCAATGGCGCAACGTGCCTGACGTGATTATCGAGAGGAACCTCCAAGGCTCTCCACAGCCCTGAACGGCTAGCGCCACGTGCCTCCCTTTCGCGTGCGGCCTGACATCGCCACGGCTGCGCTCGAACAACTCGGGTGGTCGACGAGACCGAAGACCGACGACAGTTGCTTGTACTGCAAGGCCGTCGGGAACCTGTTTCAGATCGCTCGGTTCCGGCGTGACCCTGCCCCGATGTGGTTGGCCGTGAAGGAAGTCTGCGACGACACGCCGAGCTTGAGTTACGAGAAATTCGAGGCCGCCTGCCGAGAGCTCGATCCCGATGCTTTCGACCCCAGGACGTGGCCGCTCTGATCTCAACTAGCCGTACGCTCACGCCGCGTCTCGCTTGCTAGCCAAGCGCCGCAGCTCGTCGGCATGCAGAGCCGCCCCACGCGATAGCGCTTCCAGCTCATCCGCCTTCCGGCTCAGCTCCCCTGGCGTCATCTCGCTGACGTGGACGACCTGCGCCTCGCCCGCGCGGTTGGCCTCTAGCTCCACTGCGTCGGCTGCTTTACCGGTGCTCATGCCGCCTCCCGGTACCGCTTCAGCGCCTCACCGACCGTGTCGGTGTCGCGCATGATCGCCAGCAGAAACTTCGCTTTGGCCTCGGTGTCTCGCCGCTTGCTGGCCGCCGCCTTTTCGTTCTCGACCTCAACCTCAACCCACGCAGCGATGTGCATCCGTGTCGCCTTCTCAATCGCAACACGCGCCGAATCAGCGCCAGACGAGATCGGAATAGCGCGCTGGACTTTGACGCCAGGCAACAGGTCAAAAAGGTTGCCCTGGTTGCTGCCCGCATCGATGGGCTTGTACAGGACCTTGGCGCGCTCGCTGATCTTGCGCATCAGGCCGGAGCGGAACATCTGTTCCCGGTAGAAATCGGCTGTTTCGGGGTACTGCTCCAGGAACAGCTCACGAACATCAGCAGGGCGAACGGGGCCCGGTGAATCCTCAAGCGCGACGCGCCAGCACTCGTCAATCGCTGTATCGAGCTTTTCGATCACTCCAACCCTCCTGTAGCTCGCGGATGAACTTCTCGGCCCCGGGCAGCGCATCCTCCACGTCGGTGGCCTGGAACCACGGAATAAGTGGCAGGACTTCGGTGGCCTCGTCGGCCGCCAATGCCTTCAGCGCATCAAGGATCCGCGCCACCCTCTGCACACGCTCGCCTTCCTTCCGCTCTTCGGCTTCTGGCCGCCCCGTGTAGACGTACCCGTCCGAAGCCACGACGGCATGGCCTGTCTCGGCGGCCTCCCGTTTTGCCTCTTTGGGCGTTGGCAGCTTGCGCCGCTGTACCTCAGCGCTAGCGGCTCCAAGCGTCATAGCGCCACGCTCAACGGCCTCAACGAGATCGTCGGCATCCGGGTCAGAACGCAGGGATCGCGCTCGATCTATGCTTCGCTCGGAGACGTTCAGTAGCCCGGCTGCCTTCTTCCGCGACCTTCCGCCTTTTGACGAAAGGTCCGTGCGCTGTCCCTGTCGCATCGTGGCCAACTGCTCGGCGATCAACGCTCGCTGCCCGGCCGTCAGGTGCCGACGATGCAGGTTCGCCGAGATCACAAACGCCACCGGGTCATCGCCCCGGTACGCAATGAACTCCGGCTCGATGCTGGCCAGCTCACAGGCCCGATATCGGTTGCGCCCGTCGAGGATCATCCGCTCCAACAGGACGATCGGTTGCCGCAGGCCGTTGTCAGCGATGTCGTTGGCCATCTCCTGAAGCTCGGCGTCAGGCAGCATCGGGAACAGCTCGGCGATCGGATGAGGCTGCATTGGAAAAAGCCGCAGGATTTCCGCGCTCCCCGCTGAAAGCGGCTGGCTGCTCATGCTGCCGCCCCCACTGCGCTCCTCGCCTGATTCCGCAGTGGCGTGTGGGTGGTGGAATTCGGTAGCGTCGTAGGCATGGAATCGCTCACGCCGCCTCTCCCTGCCGTGGCTCCGGGCGTGGGATGTTCGCCGGCCATTCCAAGCCCTCTGGCCAGTGCTCCGAGAGGTACTGGACGAGGCGGCGGACTATGCGGATCGTGACCCGTCCGTCTTGTAGCCGGTCGAAAATGTTCGAGTTACCCACAGCGTGACGACCGAGGGTCGTCATCTCGATCTTCCGCGCCCCAGCGTAACGTCGGGCAAGTGCGATAACTTGTTCCGTCGAATACATGCGAAGAACGATAGGATATTTTCGATTAAGCCGCAACCGCGCGCGGAATTGTTTCGACGGGCTGGCCGCGGACTTGCCGGCGTGGCATCGTTTCCACGATGAACTGGGATGAGCGGTTTCGAGAAGAGGTGCGCAAAGCTGTGGGAAATCAGCCTGTTGCGAGTATTGCTATAAATGCGGGCCTACCACGAGATGCTGTGCGGAGTGTTTTGGAAGGCCACGAGCCAAGGCTTTCCAGGGTCGTTGAATTAGCAGAGGCTCTCGGTCTTGAGTTCTACGTCGGCCCTCCGCGTGAACCCGTTGCGCTCGAACAGATCCCACGCAAGTTCTTCATCACCAGCGGTCGACGCGACGATCCGCAGCGCGTCTTGCTGTACGGCACGGGAGGCATCGGCAAGACGACGCTGGCGTCGCTGGCTCCAGGGGCCGTGGTGCTGGACGTGGAAGGGGGCGCCTGGCACTTGGAAGTGGAATGCATCCACCAAGAACAATTGGGCTCCTTTGGTGCGCTACGTGCCTGCCTGCATTCCGATGTGCTGGAGGGTGCTGGCACGGTCATCATCGACTCCGCCACCAGAGTCGAGAGGTTGGCGGTGGCCCATACGCTCGCCACCGTGAAGCACGAAAAGGGCCGAAGTGTGAGCCGTATCGAGGAGTACGGCTTTGGCAAGGGCTACCAGCACGTATACGAGACGTATCTGTTGCTGCTGGCGGACTTAGACCGGCAGATCGACGCCGGGCGCAACGTGATCCTCGTGGCGCACGAGTGCATCAACGATGTGCCCAACCCGAAAGGAGACGACTGGATTCGCTACGAGCCGCACTTGCAGCAATCCAAGTCAAGCAAAGCCTCGATCCGCGACGAGGTGTTTCACTGGGCCGACCACGTCCTGTTCTTGCGCCATGACGTTGCTCAGGGCGGCCCCAAGGGCATCTGGACTGGCACCCGCAGCATTTACCCGGCGGAAATGCCCACGCATGTGGCCAAGTCCCGCACACTGCCACCCGAGCCCATACCCTACACCTCGGCTCAAGATGGCGCGGTGTGGGATCGGATCTTCAGTGGTACCAAATGAGTCAACCGCGCGGGAGGCGAGGGGGCTGCTTCCGGTCGCGGAGCGAGTAAGAGGTATTCTCGTAACCAAGCGAGCAACCGTAACAGACAAATGTCTGCTACCACAAGGAGAAGATGCGAAGGCACGCACGGAGGCGCAACGGAGGACCGAGAATGCCTGCTACGGCAGGCCCTACACGCTACAGGCCGACCTCAACCGAGGGTCGGTGAACGCTGAACAGGGGGAGGGGGCTGGTCAGATGGACGGGGAAGACGCTTCTATGATTTCTGCACGCCGGAGATTTCAGTGGAGAACAGGATTAGCACATGGAATCTGACGTTGGCACCTATTCCAAGTCTTTGGTAACCACGCGCGTAATTTGGTTTTTTCTCGGCGTAGCTACAACTGTCATATTGGGGGTCGGAATCCTTATCATCTTAGGGGTTCTGTTCACCTCTGGTGCTTCCGATATTATACAGCACGGCCTACAGCGCCAAACCATGGCTGCCATGCGCGAAATTGCTACCGCGAACGGAGTCATGCATGTTGACACCGGGCGCTATGCTGAATCGCTGGGAGAACTCGGTACTCTCGATTACATGCCCGAAGTGCTACCGGTCGATGGTTGGGGCAACTCCTTCATCTACGTTACCTCTGACACCTACAGCATTACGTCACGAGGTAGCGACGGTCAGCCTGGACCACCGCCGCCAGACCGTTGGCCGAACGTGCCGTATGAGCCAGACATTATTTTGACCAACGGTCAGTTCGTACAGGCACCAACAGGTCAGTAGATGGCGAAGACCAAGAGACCCTGCAGGCTACAGGCTGATCTCATGCGGAATCGGTGAACGCTGAACGGGGAGGTCTCCAGATGTACCGACTCCTACTGGTCGTGCCAATACTCATGGGAGTCGCCTGCGGCAGCTCGAACGGAACCCCTGATGCCGCACCCGTGCGCATCGACAGGTATGAGCATGAAGTGCGGCACTGGTGCAAAGATAGTAAGCCCGGCAGCAGGCTTATCGAGGGACACTGGTGCGATGCGGCTGAGGGGCAAGCTACTGATTTTATCGAGCTGTGGCTCGTCAACGATACCGCTGAAGATTTTCAGGGCCAAGTCCGGGGCGAGTACTACGACCAAGAGGGATACAGGATCGGTGGATTTGAACTTGATGACGTGGTCGAAGGGAACGAGAGAATCTGGATCGATCCCGGCTTCGGCGGCGGAATGGTTGTGTTGCCCGCTCGCAGCAAGCAACGCGAGAAAGTCATAACGCTTATGTGGGCCGATTTTGAAGCCCAGATCCGCGCGACCATCGACCAGCGTGTCGCCGAGCACGCCGAAGCAGTCTCCTGGGGCCTTCGGCTCAGCGAAGCAGAGTGACTACCCGGCTGACAACACCGTGCTCGGTGTTCGCGCCAGCCCCGGCCGCCTGCCAGGGGTAGGTAGCCCCCATGTCACCAGAGCTGATCGCCATTCTCGGTGTTGGCATAGCCCTCGCCGGCCTGATTGTGCCGGGCTTGCGGGGGCGCGGGTCGGTACTTCGGACCTACCGCCTGGGGCTCGAACTTACACAGAAGCAGGGCGGCCTCGACGGCCAGTGTGTCGATGCGTTTCGGAAGCTCGTCCGTCACGCCGGTGCGCCGGACAGACAATCCGGCGGCACGTCGAGCTTCAGCACCCAGGACGGGTGATCGGGATCGCTTTTCTTGACGAAGGCAGGATCCGTGATCAGCTTGAACCCGAAGTCCATCAGGCGATCCTGGAACGTGCCGAGTCTGCGGGGCCTGCGCGCTGAGATCGTCGCCGTCGAGAAGAAAAAGAAGGCGGCCAAGTGACAGAGGTTATCTCCGGCGAGCCGCGCTGGGGCCAAGCTAGAATCTATCCCCATAGGCAAGATTCAGCGGGGAGGTTCCGATGGTAGTCACCGAACGAACGCGAATCGCCATCTGGCAACAGATGCTCGACGTGGCGCGGGTTACTCGATACTACGGAACGCTCGCCGATCGATACCAACGCAGGCAGCGGCTGATTCGATCCCTGTTGCTCGTCTCGGCAATTGGCGGAATCGCGCCTCTCGTAACCGAGCTCCCGGAAACCCTTCAGCACGTGGCCAGCGTAGGGATTGGCCTACTCGTCGTCCTGGATTTTCTATTTGACTACGCACACAAAGCCGCTGTCCTCGGAACAATCAGCTCCGAATGCGGTGATCGATCCTGACCGCGAACACGCACTGCTGTTCGGCCGTGCAACGCTCGGTGCGCTACCACGAGCGGCGGCTCGCCTGGTTCGAGGCGTGGCACAACATCACAATGGTCCTCGCGGTGTTCGCCACCAGCGGCACGGCAGTCACCGTGCAGCTGCAGAACCTAGCAGGCTGCTGAAAAACGGCTCGAGCGCGCCATTTTGGGCTGGATCGTCTCGATCACGGTGAGTTAGCGGGGCGCCGAGTGCGGGTACGAGGCCGGCGCTGCTGGCAGCGCCGGCATTTCTTGGGGATTGGTGCCCTCATCGTCACGTCGCCCCCTGGAGGTTGCGCATTCTGACCAGGTTGAAGGCCGCGGCGGTGAAGATGAACATCCAATCGACACGTTGCGTGCCTCGGTGTCTGGTCTTGCGCATCAGCCCGACCGTCTTGGCCCATCCGAACATCTGCTCGACGAGCTTGCGTTTCTTCTGACTGACCGTGTAGCCCGGGTGCCGGGTCGTGCGGCGGTCGATGGCGCTGCGCCGGTTCGTGTCGTTCTGTGCGACGTGCGGGGTGATGTTGCGATCTCGAAGCTTTCGGATGCAGTCTCGCGTGTCGTAGCCCTTGTCGGCCGCCAAGGTTACCCGGCCCCTTCCGGGAATCTCGCCCGCCATCTGCACGGCGGCCTCTCGTTCTGCTGTTCCCGAAGCGATCGTTACGCAGGCGTTGGTTGCTAACCCGTGGCGGTTGTCGATCATCAGGTGCCCCATGTAGCAGAGCCTCGACTCGGCTCCCTTACTCTTCTTGTATAGGCGTGCCTCCGGGTCGGTCCTGGAGGCGTGAGTATCGTTCGTGCGCCGTTGCCGGCGGAAATCGACGCTCGGGTTGCTGCCGCCCTCATCGGAGTCGCTCTGATCCTTCGGCTTGAAGCTCTTGTGCGAGGCCCACGCCTCGATCAGCGTGCCGTCCACCGTGAAGTGTTCATCCGACAGCAGGCTGCGGCGCCGCGCCTCCGCCAGCACTTCCTGGAAGAACACCTTGGCGACCTCGCCTCCCAACACTCGATCTCGGTTCTTCGTGAACACCGTCGCATCCCACACCAGATCGTCCATGTTCAGGCCCACAAACCACCGGAACAGCAGGTTGTAGTCGAGCTGCTCCATCAGCATGCGCTCGGAGCGAATCGTGTACAGCACCTGCAGCAGCAGCGCCCGCAGCAGCTTCTCCGGCGGGATAGACGGACGGCCCGTGTGCGAGTACAGCTTCTCGAACAGCGGCGACATCCGCCCCAGCACATCGTTGACGATCCTCAGCAGCGGCCGCAGCGGATGCTCCTTCGGTACTCGCTGCTCTGGAGATACGTAACTAAAAACCGCCACCTGTCCCGCGTCCTCACCACGCATCTGCTCACCTCGTTGATGCTTCGGTTCTTGCCGCGGGCTGCGTGGTTCAAAATCTACTCGAACAAGGGGAGTTTTTCAGCAGCCTGCTAGAAGGCTACTCGACGCTGCTGACACTCACGGCGGGAATCCTGCTGGCGACCAACGTGGTTCTAGGCTTATCCCGCCGCGCAGCGCACCATCAGCAGCTCAAGGCGCAGTTCATGGACCTGGAGCGCTTGCAGGACCTCGAAGGCGATGCGGTAAACTGACGGCTTACAGATATCCCGCCGCGTCGGTTTCTTCTAATGGGGTGGACTAGCGGTCGCAGCCTGCGGTCTACGGGCCATGCGGGACCGACCCACGACGGAATAAACAGACCGAACATCGGGTGGTCGCACTGTCCGAGACCTCGGTTCGTTCCGGCGCGGTAGAAAGCTCGGATAGCATCGGGTGGGCTGAAGCGTTGCACCATTTCTGGTGCACGAATCAGCGTTTGAGCCATTGGGCTCAAGTCTGATAGTGCGTTCGCAGCTCCCATCAGCAGATGGTCTCGAAAATGAGCTTTGAGCCAGGACGGACGAACGATGGCAAGCCGTGTCGACGATGTCTCTCCAAGGGTGCGCTATGCCATCAGCACCGGCCCGGTGGCGAGGGCCAGCGAGCATCTAAACCTTCTAAATTTAATACCTTAAAAAAGGAGCAATACCTTCAGCTACTCGCCAATGGCTTCGGCCGTACGAACGCAGCCGCAGTGGTTGGAGTCAGCTATCCGACCGTCCTGACCCACCGTCGATCCAACGCTCAGTTTGCCAAGTCCGAGTCCGAGGCGGAGATGCAGGCTCACGGGCGCGTCGAGGGGAAGCTGTTTTCGCAAGCGATGGAGGGCGACCGCACAGCCATCATCTTCTACCTCAAGAACCGAATGCCGTCGCGTTGGAAGGACATGAAGACTCTTGAGGTGGTCGAGCAGCTCAAGGGCCAGGAGCGCGCCGCATTCTTCCGGGCAGCCGGGGAGGCTGGTCTAACCCCCGAGCAGATGCGGAAGATCGTGAGCATTCTGGAATGCGGCGAGGGCGTCGATGGCGAGCCCGGCACCGTCCACTAACGCCTACGCACAGCTGGGCCGCGAGTGGCTTCAGCGGCAGGCTTGTCAAACAGCGTCCGTACACCAGCAGCTGGCGGAGCGCTCGTTGCATGAGTTCACGCGCCAGCTATGGCGGCACGTGGATCCGTCGTCGTTTTGCGACAACTGGCATCTCGGGGCCATCTGCGAGTACCTGGAGGCAGTGAGCCGCCGACAAATCCAGCGTCTGCTGATAAACGTACCCCCGCGCCACAGCAAGTCCTCGCTCGTTTCGGTCATGTGGCCAGCATGGACATGGATCCACCATCCCGAGACACGCTTCATGGCTGCTTCCTACGCGCACACGCTGAGCATTCGAGATTCGGTCAAGTGCCGCCGGGTCATCGAGTCGCCCGTGTATCGGCGCCGCTGGGGTGATCGATTCCGGCTCACCAGCGATCAGAACACGAAGATCCGATTCGATAACGACCAAAACGGCAACCGGCTCGCTACCTCGGTCGGAGGTGCTCTCACCGGAGAGGGGGGCGACATCATTATTATTGACGACCCCCACAACGTGGTCGAAGCGGGGAGCGATACGGTGCGTCAAGCCACGCTCGACTGGTGGGATGAATCTATGTCGAACCGACTCAACGATCCGCAGACCGGAGCCTACGTGCTCATCATGCAGCGGGTCCACCACCAGGATCTCGCCGGGCATCTACTAGATAAGGGCGGTTGGGAGCATCTGTGTCTGCCAGCGCGCTACGAGCCGGATCATCCGTATGTGTCCGTGCGTGATGAGCGCACGCGCGACGGACAGCTGCTGTGGCCTGAACGGTTTCCCGACAAGGCGGTGGCGCAACTGGAAGCCGACCTTGGCAGCTACGGCTCCGCGGGCCAGTTGCAGCAGCGACCCACTCCTCGCTCCGGCGGTATGTTCGATCGGGGCTGGTGGAACGAGATTGTCGAGGCCGCGCCTTGTCGTGGCTACGCGGTGCGCGGCTGGGATCTGGCGGCGTCCGTTTCCGGCGATTGGACAGCGGGCTGCAAGATGACGCTCAAGGACGGCACGTACTGGATCGAGGACATGGCGCGGTTGCGCGGTACGCCAGAAAAAGTCGAACGGATGATCAAGAGCGTCGCGGCTCAGGACGGCAAGAATGTGCTGATCGACCTGCCGCAAGATCCTGGCCAGGCGGGTAAGGCGCAGGTGCGATATCTGGTCCAGCAGCTCGCTGGCTACAACGTCCGTTCCTCACCTGAGTCTGGGGCCAAGGAAATCCGTGCCGAAGCCCTGTCGGCGCAGGCCGAGGCCGGCAACGTGAAGCTGGTGCGTGGAGCCTGGAACACCGCGTTCATTGACGAGGCGGCGCACTTTCCGTACTCCGACTACGACGATCAGATCGACGCGGCAAGCCGAGCATTCCACAGGCTGACGCTCAAGGAATCCAAGCCCCGAGCTCGGGCACTCGGGAGGCCGCTGGGGGGGCGGTGATGACCGAGACCTTTCTGACTGTCTCGGAGGCTGCCGATCGCTACCACATCGCCGTGGACACTCTGTATCGGTGGATCCACAAGGGCGTTATCGGACACGTCCGTGTCGGCCCTCGCCATAATAGCGGCAAGCGGAGGTACATCCGCATCATCGAGTCGGAGCTGGCGGAGGTGGTGACGGCGGAGGATCAACGTGGGGGTGAGTTTACGCAGACGCTCTAGAGGCCTTGTTTAGCTAGGTGTTTTTCAAGAGCTTCTACGAGTACCGTGTTCAAACTCTGGTCATTTATGCGCGCCAGCGTTGCGGCACGGCGGTGCGTCGCAGGCGTAAGCCGCACAACGAACTTTCCTGAGAAGGGTTTTTCAGGCTCCTCCCCGTCTTTCCTGCAGCCTTCGAGGTAGAAGTCGACAGATTCCATGAAGGATTTACGTACTTCTTCGAGAGTCGTGCCTCGAAAATCTACGTAGTCGCGGTGGAGATTGACCACGGTTCCATGAAACTGGTTACCGTCAACATCCACTTTTCCTAGATAGCCTTTGTATTCCATCATGGTTTCACCCCCATCCGTTTTAGCAGATTCATGATCTCGCGCACCGAGGCTCGTCCCATCTCGTTCGAGGGATGGGGCTTGTGAAACACTGCCCGGGTCCCATCGGGGAAGCGATAGCGGACCCGTGAGCCCGCGCGCTCTCTCATTTCCGCCCCGAGTTCAACAAAGAGCGCCTCGACATCGTTCCAGTCGATATTGGCTTGAACGCGGTGAATCGCTTCGAGAGTCCGGCGGTACTTTCGTTTCACGGCTATATAGTATCACCTAATAGTATTAACCGGCAAGTCCTATTCTCGTTACCGCTGCATAGAGAGCATCCCTAGTACGCAGCTTTAAGCACGGAAAGTGCGTTGCGCTGCTCTCAGGTCCATCAGGGTCAGAAATGCTTTCGACGCTGACCCGCAGCAACCCGCAGGAGCCTGCAGGAACCCGCAGCAACCGACTCTGACCCGCAGGAACCGACTCCTCGGAAGTACTTGCTGCTGCCTACCTAGCATCGGGGCTGTGCGCGTGCCTACCCTCGATCCGTGGGCAGCAACGGGGCAGCAACCTCTACTGATCCGACCGACGCGGCGGCACTCCGCGCGGCCGCCTCCACGCTCGTGGAGCGCTACGAGTTTGCCTCTCGGCACGGACTGACGTTCCAGAATGCCCGCGATCTGGACCGCGCCCTCGGCTACAAGCCAGAACTGGGGCCAGCCGACTACTGGGAACGGTACCTGCGTGGTGGCCTCGCCAGCACGATCGTAACGGCGTACCCAGAGGCGACGTGGCGCGGTGGAGCCACGCTTATCGAGGACGAGGACCCGGCGGTACAGACATCGTTCGAGGTTGCCTGGCAACAGCTCACCGAGAGGCTCCGGGTGTGGGAGATGTTCCTGCGCGCCGACATCCTCGCAGGGCTAGGACGTTACGCCGTGATCCTGATCGGTGCACCGGGCGAGTTGTCACAGGAAATGCCTCGGATCGCCAACCCCGAGCAGGTGGCGGTGCTGTCGGTGTTTGGCGAAAAGGACGCGAAGTTCGACGAGCAGCAGGATCTTGAGAGCAACCCCGCGGATGCTCGTTACGGCATGCCCACCCGGTACTGGATCCAACTGGCCAAGGGCAAGCCGCAGGACGTGCATTGGTCTCGGGTGATCCACATCGCCGATGGCCTCGTGGATGACGACGTGTACGGGCACCCGCGGCTGCAGAAGGTGTGGAACCGGCTGGATGACTTGGACAAGGTCATCGGCGCGGGTGCCGAGGCATTCTGGCAGCGCGCACAGCCGGGCAACCACATCAAGGTCCCGGCGGAGATGAAGTTTGACGAAGCGGACGCCAGGGGTATCGAGGAGCAGTTCGACGAGTTTCAACACGGCCTACGCCGCTACTTCATGACGCAGGGCGTAGAGGTGGAGCAGTTCCCTGTGTCGGTAGCTGGGATGCGCGATCCGGCCGATGCGATCCTCACACTGATTGCGGGGGCCACGAAGATCCCCAAGCGCATGCTGACGGGATCAGAGCGCGGCGAGTTGGCCTCCTCCCAGGACCGCTCCAACTTCGAGCGTCGCGCCCGGGACCGCCGCGAGCAATATGCCGAGCCACGCGTGGTGCGGCCTTTCGTGGGGCGGCTCATCGAGTACGGAGCGTTGCCGGAGCCGTCCGAGTATCGGGTGGCCTGGCCCTCCATTCGCGATCTAGATGAGCGGGAGCGCATGGAGCTTGCCGCCCAAGCCGCGGAGGTAAACCGACGCCATGGGGCGGAGGTCATCACTCGGGACGAGATCCGCGACCGGTACCTGGAGCTTGTACCTTTTGAGGAGGTTGCATCCGGGTCAGTGGGTGCGCGAGCGGCACAGGGGTTTGAACGTACCGAGGAGCCACCCCAGGAGCCGTCCTGGAAGGCGATCCACCGTGCCGCTGACGACAACGTCGATGCGGTTGCTTCTGTCGTGGCCTCGGCCCTGGAGTCGGTGCGCGAGGCGTTGGACGTGGAAGCGCTCGAAGGCGCGTTGGGGAGCGCGGACCGCTCTGGTGCCGTGGGCATCGCGCGGGCAGCGGTGGGGGCGATGGCCGCGCACCAGGAGGCGCTCACAGAGGCGCTGCTGAGCACCTTGGTTGCCGGTGGAAACGCGGCGGCCGGGGTATTGAACCGCGTCACGCACCTCCGCGCCGCGCAGGTGCGGATGGCGTTCGATGAGACAAACCCGAAGGCTTTGCAGTGGGCCGAGACTCGTGCTGCTGCCCTGATCCAGGAGGAGACGGCCGGCATCTCGATTACGACGGCGACGCTGGTTGCGCTTCGTGAGGAAATCTCTGCTGCCTTATCCCAAGGCGTCCCGCCGGGCGAAGCGGCGCGACAGATCCGACAGGTCGTCGGGTTGACCAGCGGCCAGGCGCAAGCCGTCGCCACGTTACGTGAGGAGCTGCTGGGTGCCGAGCCCGGCTCTCTCGTGACTCGCTTTCCGTCCCGAGAGGGTGTTCGTGACGTAGCCGGCTTCCGTGCCCGCATCCCGGAGGGGGGTGCAACCGAGGAATGGGTCGAGAACCGCCTGGCGCGGTACCAGCGCATGCAGCTGAACCTGCGGGCGCGAACGATTGCGCGGACCGAGACGATCGCCGCCTCCAACGCTGGCCAGCAACAGCTCTGGGAGCAAGCACGACAGCAAGGGCTACTTCGTGCCGACCAGCAACGACAGTGGTCCGATACCTCGGACGACCGCGTATGTGTCGAGTGTGAGGCTATGGACGGCCAACGCGCCCGAATCGGTCAGCCTTACGGCAATGGGGCGATCGGGCCGCCGCTACATGCCTCCTGTCGCTGCGCGGAGATCTTGGTACTGGAGGGGCGCGATGGCTAGGGTGTTCCGTGGTCTGACGCTGCGCGGCGCGGTGGATGCGGAGGTTCGTACGGCGAGCTTCGAGGGGCGCGAGCACGTCGTGGTTCCGGTGGTGGCGCTGGTGGGCGACCAGGTGATTCATACTTCCAACGCGCCGGCGCCTGAGCTCGTTGCCGCCTCCGTAATCGAGCAGTCGCATCCGGAATGGAACGGTCGCCCCGTGGTGGGCGAGCACCCCATGGATGCCTCTGGCGAACCGGTCTCGGCCAACGATCCGGGTACCTGCGAGCGGGCGTGTTTCGGTCGTATCGCTAACCCGAGCTTCCGCAACAACCGGCTGGTGCTGGAGGCATGGCTAGACCCCGACAAGGCCCAGGCCATCGGGCCGGATGCCGAAAGTGTCATTGAACGAGCCCTCAAAGGGGAACCGATCGAGGTGTCCGTCGGAGCATGGGTGAGAAGGGACAACACCCCCGGACAGATCAACGGCAGTCAATACGCGGCAGCCTGGACGCACATCGGCTCCGACCACCTGGCGATGTTCCCGGAGGGAGTGCTCGGTGCTTGCGACAACGAGATGGGGTGTGGAGCTCCGCGCGTGGCCATGCGCGTGTGCGCTGACGGATTGGAGCTCGATGAGGCACACGAATCAGATCTAACCAAGGACAAGCTCATGGCACATGAACCGGTGGCTACCAACGAGGACCTGGAGCTTGATGAAGCACATGAATCGGAAGCCACGAAGGACGAGAACATGAACCGAACCGACAAGCCGTCGCTTTTGCGACGCGTCATGGCGGGGATCCGCGACCTGTTGGAGGAGGACCTGGTGGGAGCAGGTGCGAGCCCATGCGGCTGCCCTGATTCCGAGCATTGTGAGTGTGGTGGCCGTCAAGCCGCCCAGGATCCAGAACAAGGAGGGCCTGAAATGACCGATCTCAAAGAGCGCATCGAAGCGCTCATTCAACACACATACAGCCCGTTCATCGAAGCGGACGAGGAGTATCTGTCGGGTCTGTCGGTGGAGCGCATCGAGGCGTCGCACAGGCTGGCCGAGAGCACCGAGGAGCTCCGTAAGCAGGACGAGCGGTACGTGGCCGCCAACAAGCGCAAGGAGCTTGCCGACGCCGAGCCGACCGGGGCCAAGATGCACCAGGTGGACGAGGAGACGTATCGCGAGATGCGAGCGGCGCTCGACGAGCGCAAGGCGGTACGCGCGGCCAGGAAGACGCAACTCATCGAGTCCATCCGGGCAGCGGGGACCGAGTGCCCTGTGGAGTACCTCCAGAGCAAGGAAAACGAGGAGCTTGAGGTCATCGCCAAACTGGCGGGGGCCGAGGCTGTTGCCGAGCCGACGTTCGGGGCTCGTGCATTGCCCAACTCCGGCGAGGACCTGTCCCGTTTCCAGCCTCCCGACCCCTACGGCCTGAGCAAGCAGGCGGAGGTGAACTGACATGGCGATCACAAAGCGCCCCCCCAACACGATCGCGATTTCGCCGTCACAGATCCCCGCGGAGCGCATCCGCAACGACCTGGCCGCGGCGGAGGCGATCACCCCGGGGATGCTGGTACAGCTGCACGATGACTCCGGCGCCCTGAAGTGGGGTGTGCATGACTCGGCCGACGATCCCGCCGCACGGGCGGTGGCTCTGGACGAGATCGAGCTGAACCACGGGATCGACACCGCCTACGCGGCGGGCGATCTGGTCAAGGTCGGCTACTTGTACCCAGGTGATCGGTTCTACGGGGTCATCCCGTCAGGCCAGGACATCACCCAAGGTGCGCTGCTGCAGTCCAACGGTGACGGCAAGCTGAAGGCGTACACGAGCGGACCGGGCGGATTCGTTGCCGCCTCCAGCCCCGGCTCTGTCACCCAAGACACGCGGCTGTACGTGGAGGTGCTGTGATGGCTCCTGGAGCACAGATGATGTCAACGTTCGAAAACGCTCCAGCCGCTGTCGGGGCGTCCCTGTCGCAGCTGCTCCGGCAGGTGCTGTGATGGCTCCTGGAGCACAGATGATGTCAACGTTCGAAAACGCTCCAGCCGCTGTCGGGGCGTCCCTGTCGCAGCTGCTCCGGCACGAAGGTAATGTCGGTGCGATGCGGGCCGCGCAGTACCGCGAGGCACAGATGCGCGGCCTCGGTCCGATGTGGCAGTACAGCAACGAGTTCATCGACGATGCGATCGTTCGCGTCGGCCGAGAGGGGCTCGTGGTTGCTGCCGATCGAATCGACCAGAACCCTGTGTCGATGCCGAACTGGCTGTCGATCCTCGAGCTGACCTCGCACAAGGTCGGCGAGTCGAGGGCGGCGCAGCGAGGCATGGTCCCGGGGGCGAAGGGCGAGGGCGGATTGCAGGACAAGACGCCCTACACCGTGCCGATCTACGTCACGTGGGACGAGTTCTCGTTCAACGTTCGCGAGTTGGCCGCTGCCGAGCGCGCCGGTCGTCCGCTGGACACCGACGAGATCGAGCAGGCGGTGCGCAACGTCAACTACGCGATCGAGGACGCCATCATTAATGGCGGACCGACCGTGGGTGGCAACTCCAGCCCCGGGCTGTTGGGAACCACCAACACGCAGGCATATACAGGGGGCGAGGCCTGGGACGACGCCGATCACACCGGTGCGGAGATCGAGACCGATGTGCTCGCGATGCGCGCCGTGCTGTCAACGGACAAGTTCTACGGCCCGTACACGCTGTACGTACCCACGCCCTACGGGGCAAAGCTGCAGAAGCGGTGGAGTGACGGTACTGCCACCGTCGACCGCTCCATCCAGGAGGTGTTGGAGTCGTTCACGTTCGGTGGCCGGAATCTGCGCGTCGGTACGGCGGACCTGCTACCGGACGACCGTACGCTGCTGATGCAGGACACCAGCGACGTGTGCGATGTGATCGTGGGGCAGCAGCCCATGGCGATCATGCCGGCTCCAGAGATGGAGTGGGCGGTGAAGTGGACGGTCTTCGCTTGCATCGTTCCGCGCGTCAAGAGCGACTACAACAGCAAATCCGGTGTGTGCGCCGGCAACATCACCTGATAGAAAGCAGGGGGTCGGGGCGTGTCGAATGACGGCGCGCCCCATGCCCTGGGGGCGGGATGACGGCCACCTATACCGTGGGCTCCGAGACCGATCGGGACGCGCTACGCCTGCTGATCCGGGACACGGACATCCCCGACAACGCCCTGTTCCAGGACGAGGAGCTGGACGTGTTTCTGGCTACCGAGGCGAACGTCTACTACGCCGCGGCTCGGGCGTTATCGACACTGCTGAGCCATTGGGCTGGCAAGGGCGAGGGCGTGATGGAAAAGACAGTCGATGACTTCAGGCTCCGGTGGGGCATGGAGACAAGCGTCGCAGAGGCGCTGCGGGAGCAGATCAACGAGTTCAAGCAGCGTGGAACTCAGGCGGCCAATGACAATCGCCACTTCCGAGTTGTGTAGATGGTGGACGCGATCGCCGGACAGTTTAGCGACATGTTGTCCGACACGGTCGGCGTGGAGTCTCTTGTCGGGGACGATGGCTTCGGGACTCCGACCTACGGGGACAAAGTGAATCGGTCCGCGCGGGTGGGTGCTGGCGGCGAGCGCATGATCGGCGTGGACGGCCAGGAGTTCGTCACCAAGGGCAAGGTCATCTTCGCCGGCTCCTACGGGGTGAAGCAGGGCGATCGGCTGACGTTGCCGGCGGACTTCAAGGACGACGAAGTGATCGTCCGGCGCGCGTTTCCGATTCGGGACGAAAACGGGCCCCACCATGACAAGGTGTTTTTCTGAAGGGTGGTTAGCTGATGCCGTACCAAGACACATGGGTTCGGGGCTCGCTGGCTCAGCGTGGACAAAGACAGTGCGCGTCACGCTATGGGGCGATTCGCTGTGTGCTGGATGGCTACAGCCGCCGCATTACCGTGCTGGACATCGGCGCATCGGAGGGCTACTTCAGCTTCCGCATCGCCGAGGACTACGACACAGTCTGCGTAATGGTGGAGGGCGGAGCGCAGCTTCTGCCGCTGTGCGAGCGCAACGACGCACCCCGAACGATCCTTTTGAAGCATCACGTTACGGCCTCTGAGCTTGAACAGCTGGCCACGTGCGAGCACTTCGACGTGGTGCTGGCGCTGAACGTGTTGCACCATTTTTCGGATTGGCGGCGCGCGGCACAGGCTATTGTCGCTCTCGGTGACAACGTGATCATCGAGACCCCGAGTCCCGACGATGTCGGCGCCTGCAACCAGGCGGCCGTACCGGGCATCTACTCGTTTCTTGAGCAGCGAGCATCCCGTCTGCTGACCACGACGCCCAGTCACGTGAGCGATGCCCAACGGCCACTGTGGCTGTTGGAGACGCCCAAGAGCACCATCAGCCGCTCCTACATCGATGTGGCGGCCATGGTGCCGCTGGGTCCCGTGTCGATTACCTCGACGCCGCATAGCAAGCGCGTGCGCTTTGACCGCAAGGGACAGGAGCGGGAATGGATCGCCGGTATCAATCTCCGCACCTACCAGCTGCTCGGCGGCGCCTACCCCAGCCGACAGGCCGTGGCGAAGTTGGTGCGGCGGACGACGGTACCCGAGGTGCCCCATGGCGATATCCAGCCGTGGAACTTCATTCTTGACGGTGAGGCGGTGCACCTGATCGACGGTCAAGACGGTCGAGGTATCTACCCGGACGAGGAAAGCCTCCAGGCCACGGCGCAAGCTATTCACCGGGGAGTCGCGGCGTGAATCGGAAGGTACTGTGGGTCGGTGATGCCGGGGTGGCCACGGGGTTTGAGCGCTGCACCCGCGCTGCCTGCAACGCGATGCACGCTCGCGGCTGGGAGGTGCGCGTGCTCGGCATCAACTACGGGGGCGACCCACACGAGTACGCCTATCCCGTCTACCCTGCCGCGCGGCCGTTTCGACGAGAGGATGCGTTTGGAACGGTTCGCCTAGCGCACATGGTTCACGACTACGACCCGAGTGTCGTGGTGCTACTCAACGACCCCTGGAACATCCCGGCGTATATGAAGGCGCTCGAACGTGCTGAATACCAAGGTTTCATAGTCGGCTGGATCGCAGTGGACGGAAAAAACTGCCGCGGCGGTGCGTTGGAGGGCTTGGATCTCGCCGTCTTCTGGACACAGTTCGCGGCGAACGAGGCGCGCTCTGGAGGCCACGAAGGCCCCCGTGCCGTGGTGCCGCTCGGCGTGGACCTGGGAGTTTTCCAACCAAGGGATCGGAAGGAGGCGCGCTCCAAGGAGCGCATCGGCATCGAGCGGTTCAGCGACTCCTTCATCGTCGGCAACGTGAACCGAAATCAGCCCCGCAAGCGCCTTGATCTCACGATTCAGTACTTCGCCGAGTGGGTTCAGGAGCACGGCATCGACGATGCGGCGTTGTTTTTGCACGTGTGTCCGACCGGCGACCAAGCCTACGACCTTCGGCAGCTAGCCGATTATTACGGGCTGGCCGGGCGGGTGGTGCTGTCGGAACCGGATATCGGCAACGGGGCCTCGGAGGGAGCGCTCGCGTGGATGTATGCGTGCATGGACGCGATGATCACCACCACGCAGGGCGAGGGGTTCGGGCTCACGCAGCTGGAGGGAATGGCCTGCGGCATCCCGCAGATCGTTCCAGACTGGTCCGCACTCGGGGAGTGGACCCAGGGCGCCGCGCTGCGGGTGCCGTGCACATCTACCATCGCCACGCCAAACGGCATCAATGCCATCGGTGGCATCGCCGACAAGGCGCAGTGCATCGCGGCGCTCGACAGGCTGTACCGGGATGGTGCGTTGCGCCACGAGCTGTCAGGCGCGGGAATGAAGCTGGCATCTAGCGACTGCTACCGTTGGGGCAACGTCGGCGCGGCGTTCGTACAAGGCGTGAAGTCGGTGCTGCAAAAGCCCGTGCTGAAGGTGGCCTCATGATCCAGGCAACGGACAGGGGCAGAGGCTAATGGCGAGACGTGACTCCAGGGGACGCTTCGTCAAGGTGGGCTTCGACGGCTTTGACCAGATGCACAAGGCACTCAAGGGCCTGATAGCCAACACGGCCGTGCAAGTGGAAGCAGCAGCCTATCGCCAGGCCGAAAACGTCATGGCCGACTCCAAGGACAACTACGTGCCGGTCCGGGACGGAGCGCTCAAGAGCACCGGACATGTGCAGCTGCCGGAGCGCCGAGGCCGGCAAGTCGAGGTGACGCTCGCGTATGGCGGACCGGAAGCGCCGTATGCCTTGGTGCAACATGAAAACCCTGACTTGTCGCACCGGGCCGGCAAGAGTTGGAAATACTTGGAGAAGCCCCTGATGGCCGCGGTGCCAAGTATGGCGCGCGAGATCGCCGCCGAACTCGACAAGCTGAAGGCGGCATCATGAGCACCACCTACCTGTCGCTAAAACCGGACACTGATCCGTTTCCGCTGGCGCTGGATGATTCAGACCGCGTGCTGTTCGCCTTTAACGTACGGGCCGAGTGCGACCCCACTGAGCAGTTCGAAGAGGAGCTGATCGGATTGCTGGTCAACGCAGGGGTGGGCACCTGGACACCAGTGGACAACCGAGACATCTTCGCCGGTCCGAAAGCGGTCATTCCAACGGGGGACGGGCCGTATCTGCTGATCATGCCGTCGGGTGGCGCATCTCCACTGGACACGCACAACCAGATCCGCGATACGCATCGGCCGGCGGCACAGATCACCACCCGAGCCGCCTCCTACACCGCGGCTCGGGGCATGGCGTGGGACGCGCACGCGGCCCTGGACATTCGCAACACTGAGGTTGTAGCTGCATGAGGTAACGAGTACCGGTTGTCGCTAGGGCGCGGCTGATCCCCGTGCCGACAACTCCTAGCCCAGGAGCGCGACACCCGACAAGGGCATGCAGGAGAGGGCGCCCTGCCTGTGCGGATACCGCACCGGTAAGGCGCTCTTTTCTGTGGCCCGAAAACACGGAATATCCATCAACAACAGGGAGCAACTGAAAATGGGCACCAACGCACTCGGATCCCACGGAACCATCATCGCCCGCCAAGACAACGGCGCGGGCGCATTCGTCAACGTTGGCGAGCTGCTGAGCGTAAACTCGCCGGCGCGATCGCGCGAGGAGATCGATACGACCTCGCTGGATGATGACATCGACTACTACATCCCAGGCGGTATAGAGCGGCGCGAGTCGGTGACCTTCAACGTTCAGGTTGACCCGGACGGTGCCTCCTATGGGGACCTGGAAGCATCGTTTCAGGCCGGCCAGACGGACGGCTGGCGCATCACGTACCCGGACAACACGACGCTCATCTTCTCCGGCTTCGTCAGCAACATGGGCGGCATCCAGGCCGACCTGGACGACAAGCTCACCGAGGACATCACGGTGCGGCCGTCGGGCGCCTACATCGACACCAACGTGTAAGACATGAGCAAACAGACCAAGAAGGGCCAGAAAGAGGCACCGCTCAGCTTCGAGCAGGTCGAGGACGCCCAGGACATCGAGCAAATGGAACTGTTCGTGCCGGAATGGGGCGGCTCGGTGCTGATGAAGCCGTGGTCTACCAACGATTCGCTGAACTTCGCCGAGATGTTCCAAAAGAACCAGAAGCAAGCGGTTCTGCACATCGTTGCCAGCTCGGTCATCAACCCCGACGGCTCGCGCATGTTCGCCTCCAAGGCACAGATCGAGACGTTGGGTGGCAAGTCGCTCAAGGCGGTGCGCCGCATCTCCAATTTCGCCATGCAGCTCAACGGCATCAGCTCCGACAACGCCCAGCTCGCCGCGCTGCTGCGTGAGCGTGCTGAAAAAGAAGAAGACAGGAACGTCAAGGCGCGTCTGTTGGAGATCGCCGAGGAAACGGAAGGAGGTGATGAGGGGGAAGGCTAAGGCGGAGCCCGTCGCTTCGCCTGCTGTATCGACTCGCGTGGCACTTCGGTCAGTGGGACGTGCCGGTTCTCGGGGATCAAATGACGGCATCCCAGTTTCGGATGTGGGCGGCGTTCCTGGCTCTGGAGCCTCCGCTCGGGGAGCGGATCGACGTGCACGCTGCACGCAATTTATGGATGCGGGCCGAGATCAACCGCGACCACAAGCGACAGCACAACCCGTTCGACTTGGAGGACTTTTTGCTCCGCTGGGACGGCGCGGCCAAGCCGCGCAAACAGCTGGACTGGCGCGTGCTCAAGGCGCGCATCCGAAGCCACCTGTGCGCCCGCAAGGAGACTGAGTAGATGCCGGCGGGTGTCAGCATCGGCCAGGTGCTCGGCAAGATCGTCCTGATGGACGACTTCTCCAAGCCGCTTGAGATCGCGGCGCAGAAGCTGGAGATGACCGGCAAGAAGTTCGAGCAGGTCGGTTCCCAGATGCAGAGCGCCGGGGCGAAGCTCACGGCCGGCCTGACGTTGCCGATTGCTGGGGTGGGCATCGCGGCGATTAAGGCGGCGACCGACTTCAACAAGAGCATGGCCAACGTCGCCACGCTGATCCCCGGCAACACCGAGCGTGTCAAGGAGCTGAAGCGCTCGGTGCAGGACATGGCGATCGCCACGGGCACGAGCACGGCGGACCTCACCGCAGGTCTGTACCAAACGGTGAGTGCGTTCGGTGACACGTCCGACACGGCCCGAATCTTGGAGATCAACGCAAAGGCCGCTGCCGCTGGCATGGCCACGACGACCGAGGCGATCAACTTAACGAGCGCGGTAACCAAAGCCTACGGCGACACCAGCGCGGAGGCGGTGTCGAAGGCCTCCGACTTGGCCTTCACCACGGTACGGCTCGGTCAAACGACCTTCCCGGAGCTGGCCGCGGCTATCGGCAAGGTGGCGCCCATTACGGCGCAACTGAAGATCTCCCAAGAGGAACTGAACGCCGTGTTTGCCACCAACACGGGCGTGATCGGCCAGGCGTCGGAGGTGTCCACTGCGTTGCGTGCCTCGCTCGTGGGGTTGCAGAACCCGAGCGACGCGATGTCGGCCACGTTGGCGCAGATGGGCTTTAACACCGGTGAGGCGGCGCTTGAAACGCTTGGCTACAAGGGCACGCTCGATGCGTTGCTGCAGCAGACGGGCGGCAACACGAACGAGCTGATCAAGCTGTGGGATGCGACCGAGTCGTGGGCCGGTATCGCCTCCATCGCCGGGGCGCAGTCCGGGGCGTTCGACGAAAAGCTCTTGGAGATGAAGGACTCGCTAGATGCCACCGGTGAGGCGTTCCGCGAGCAGACGGAGGGGATCAATGCCTCTGGTTTTGCCTGGGCGCAGCTAAAACAACAGGTGATCGTGGCGGCCCAGAATCTTGGTGACGTGCTGTTGCCGATCGTGATGCGCGCCGGGGAGAGTTTGCGGCCGTTGTTGGACATGGTGCTCCGGGGCGCGGAATGGTTCGGCAAGCTGCCGGTGCCGGTGCAGACGGCAGGGGTGATGTTAGCGGGGCTGGCGGCGGCGGCGGGGCCGGTGCTGATCGTTATGGGATCGCTAGTGACAGCTGCGGGCACGGTGACGGGGGCGTTCGGTCGCATGACGGCTTCGGTGGTCGCCAACACCGCAGCTCATGCGGCCAACAACGCTGTGCTCACCGTCAGCGCTTCCCGTCTGGGCCCTCTCGTTCATCTGCTGCCGGACGTGATGACCAAGACGTTGCAGGGTCGCAACGCGATGGGGAAGTTCACCGCCGGCGTGAAGAAGTTCGATACTGCATTCATTACCGCTCCGGGTCGGCTCTCGCGGTTCAGTGGGGTGCTCGGGTCGATGGGCAAGAGCATTCTGAAGATCGTCCCGCTGCTGGGTAAGGGCCTGGCAGTAGCGCTTCGAGCAGGGTTGAAGTTTTTAATCGGACCCGTGGGCTGGGTCGTGTCCATCGGCCTCTTGGTGGCTAAATTCGAGCCGTTCCGAAACCTCGTCGGTGCCGTTGGGCGCGCGCTGCTGGCACTCGCAAAAGAGGGCATCGCGAAGGTCGTCGAAGGGTTCCGGGTGTTGCTCGACCAGATCTCTCCGGTAACAGACCAGATCTCCTCATGGATCGGGAAACTCAAGGAGTGGGGTGCTGCGGTGGCTGACTTCGTCGGCGCTCCATTGCAGCGGGCTGCTGATGATATCGACGGGTTCACCCAAGGCGTGAGCGGCAACATGGTTGCCGCGTTGCGGCAGGGCAACGAGGCGCTCGAAAGGCTGGCCGCCAGCGGAGAGGAAGCCGGTTTCGGATTGGAGATCTCGGGTGGCGCGATCCAGCGTGTCGCCTTGTCTGGCGACAAGATGGAAACGGCGGTTATCCGGGCCAATCAGCAGCTCGAAGCGATGGCCCAGGCCGGAGAAAAAGTCGCTTTCCGCTACAAGGAAGTCGAGGGCGTGCTGCGGAAGGTGGACGCCGCAACCGGCAAGTTGATTCCAACGGCCGAGGAAGCCACCGAAGTGCTGAAGGGCTTCGTTACCGCCGAAGACGCGGCCAAGCAGATCAACGAGCTGCGGATCGCCACCGCGGACGGGAGGGTGCCCGCCGAGCAGCTTGCCGCCCAATGGGTGTCGTTGCGTGATCAGCTTCGCAACGCGGGGCTGGAGACGCCGGAGCTAGTGGCCGCTCTGGATTCTTTGAAGCCCCCGCTGGTTGATGCTGAAAAGGAAGCCAAGGCTCTCGCCGAGGCGCTGAGCGGCTTCACGCTTGCCGAAGATGTTGCCAAGGATATCGACAAGCTGCGCCTAGCGGTCGAGTCCGCTGAAGTGCCGACCGTGCAGTTGGAGGCCGCTTGGAAGGACCTGGTAGCAAAGATGCAAGAGGCCGGATGGGAGATACCGGCCTCCATGAGCGCCATCGCCGACAGCCTCAATATCGTCGAGCGGAGCTTCGAGCGCGCCCGCGAGGAACAGGAAAAGCGATGGGACACAGCCAACCTCGAAGCGCTGAATGATGGATTCGACCAGCTCCAAACCGAGCTGCTTGAAGCCGAAAAAGCTGCGCTCCAAGCCGGGGAAGCGCTGAAGAATTTTGATATCCAGCCGCCGGACCGGAGCACCATCCCACAAATCGATGCTGTCACCGAAGCAGCCGAGCGGCTCGGGCTGAAGGCGGTCAACGTCGCCGAGCTGAACAAGAGCTTTGTTGACCTGCAAGCCGTCGTTGCGGCTGGGGGCTTCGCCCCATCGGATCTGAAGCGCATCTACGACGATCTGTACCGAACATTCCAACAGCTGGGGCCATTGACCGACGAGCAGGCCGCTGCATTTGAACGGCTCCGCGGGCAGATCGAGCAACAACCAAACCTGTCGTTTTTCGGCAAGATCGGCGATTCGCTCAAGTCCGTCTTTGGCGAGCTGGCAGAGCTGGGCTCGGTGTTCACCAACGCACTCGGGACGCTGTTCACGGATGGCTTAAGCGGCGCTCTGGGAGCTCTCCAAACCGGCCTGTCGCAGCTGCTGTCCAAGGCGTTCAACAGCGTCATTCCGGGGTTGGGTACCTTGGCGGCACCGCTGATCTCGGCGATCGAGAACCTGCTCTCCGGCATGTTCGGCAAGGCCCACGCGGCCGATCACGTAGCCGAGCAGTTTGGCATCGCCCTGTCCGACGGGCTCGCCAAGGCCATCGACGACCTCGCCGCCAGTCAGTTCCAAGGCAACTTCGATGCGGCTTTCCGCTCGATGATGGCGCAGGCGATCCAAGAGGCTTCGATCACCACAGAGGCGGAGCTATCCAAGTGGGTCACGCTGACCCATCAGATCCTCTCGTCTGTGGACGAGGGGTTCATGAGCCTGCAGCAGGCCGTCGAGTCGATGTCGGACTCCTGGTTGGCTCTGGTGCCCGCGATGGAGGCGACGGGAGCGTCGGCGATGGGCCTGCAGGCGCAGATATCGGATCTGATATCTCGGGGCGTTGACCTGGACACGCTCGCCACACAGTTGCAGCCTGTGATCTCGGCGATGTTCGATTCCGGCATCTCCGGAGCGCAAGAGCTCGTGGACTGGCTCAACACCATGGGTGTGGAGATCGACGGCGTTGCCACGAGCGCCGAGGCCGCCGTCGCCGCCATCGAGGCCGCGTTCGGTGCTGGTGACTTCAGCGCCATGAGTACCGCGATCCGCGACGCGATCGCGGCGGGTGTTGATCTGTCCAGCCTCGAAGGGCTGTTCACGGACGTGATGGCCCAGTACAAGGACCTGGTACTGGGAGCCTCCCAGGAAGTTGTCGCTGGGGTGGAGGCGCTGTTTGCCACCGTACGGCGAGAAGTCGAGGTGCTGGCCGAGGACGGCACCACCCAGACCATCGAGCAGCTACGGCTCACCAAGCGGGAAGCGGAGTTTGCCGCCTCGGCCCTGCTGGTCACCTTCGAGCAGATGCGTGCCGCTGGCGTGCCGCTCACAGAGATCTTCGAGGCCATGGGAGATCAGATCACCCAGTTGGCTGACAACTTCAAGGGTGCACTGCCCCCGGTGCTCGCCGAGGTGGACGCGCTGTTTTCGGCCATGCAGGGGAGCGCCGCCAAGGCGATCGAGAAGGTTGACGCCATCGGCGGCTCTATCGGCGCGCTGGGGGAAATGGGCCTGCTGAGCGCCGGGCAGCTGGACTTCTTTGGCGACAAGATCGACCGCGCCTACGCCAAGTTGATCGAGGGCGGTGCGGGCTCGGAGCAAGCGATGGCGCTGCTTGGGCCGCAGCTGCGACAGCTGATTGACCTGTCCGAGCAGTACGGTTTCAAGATCGACCGCAACACCCGGGCGCTGATCGATCAGGCCGATGCGTCGGGCTTGCTTCCGCCAGCGATCGAGCCTGTCGAGGACATCTTCGGCGACATTCGCTCGGTGATCATCCTGCTGGCCGAGTCGTTGGGTGTACAGGTGCCAGCGGCCATTAAGCAGGCGGCAGACGCAGCGCAAGAGGCCGAGAACCGGATCAAGAGCCCGTTCAAGCGCGCCTTCATGGAGATGGCCGCAGATGCCGGCTGGGCAGCGCGAGAGGCACGTGGCGTGTGGAAGCAGCTGTCGCCGGATCTGCGGCGCGTGTTCGAGGAGGGTGGCGAAGTTGGTCGCGCCCAGTTCAAACAAATCGCTATGGCCGCCGGACTGAGTGCCGCGGATGTCCGACAGCTGTGGAAGGACTCAGGAGGAGACCTGACGGCGATCTTCGGACAGACCACCCAGGATGCGCGCAGAGAGGCGCGCGAGCAGACCCGAGAAGCGCGACTACAGCAGCGCCAGCAGGTGTTGGATGCGCGCGAAGTGGAGTTAGCCAAGCGCAAAGTGCTGCGCGAGACGATGCGCCTGGCCAAGGGCTGGGTGCGGGGCCTGGGCGATGAGTGGAGACAGGTTCTGGACGGCATGCTCGGGCAGGCGGACCAGTTCAAGTCCGACCTGGTGGGCAACTCCATCATCCCGGACATGGTGAGCGCCTCGGTACGACAGTTCGACAAGCTCCAAGAGGGCTTCGGGGGCAGCTTGAGCGACATGACGAAGCTGGCGGCCGGGGCGGAGCTTTCCCCAAGCATTGACACGTCGCGGTATCTGGGGCCGCCGACAAGCCCATCGAATGCAGCGTCCGTCAGCGCTCCTTTGATCGGAGCAGCCCCACCCGCCCCCGCACCATCCAGGCGCCCCGACGAGACGTTATTGCGCGAACTGCTCCATGAGCTCCGTGCGCTCCGGCAGGACCAGCGCACCTTCTTGCCGGACGCGCTGCGCAACGCTAACCGACATGGGAAACAGACGAGCAGCTGATGGCGGAGGTGACGATGGAGTTTTACCTGTCAGGATCCTGGAGGGACGTGAGCGTCGACGTGCTCGCTGCCCACCCGATCAGCTGGCAGCGCGGCATTCCCGGCTCCGGGCCGCAAGATCTGATCGGGCAGCCGGGTCGCATGAACTGGGTGATGAACAACGGCAACAACTCCGGCGGTGTTGCCGGCTACTACTCACCCGGGCACGCCAACGTGCGGACCGGGTTCAAGCACGGTATGCGTGTACGGCTGACGATCGATGCAGGCGACGACTCCGCCGGCAACAACGTCAGCCGCATCGTGTTCGCCGGCAAGCTCAAGGAGGCCAACCCGATACCGGGCGCCTACACGGTGCACGAAACACACTGCATCGCCTGTGACTGGCTGGAGGACCTGGCGGACCTCATGGACGTGCGCCTGAGCCTACGGGAAAACGTTCGCTCCGATCAGTTAATCGATGACCTCGTGGCGCTAGTGGCCACGGCGCCGACCAGCAAGAGCCTCGATGTGGGCATCGACACCTACACGTTCGCCTTTGACGATCTCGGGGACAAAGATCCCAGCCCGATGTCGCTGGCGCACGCCATCTGCATGAGCGAACGAGGCTACCTGTATGTGCGGGGTAACACGACCGATGGCGAGACGCTGCGGTTCGAAAACCGTCACGCGCGAGCCACCAAGAGCCTGGATTTGACGCTCACCGCCGCGCAGCTACGCAACATCAACGTGCCTTCGGCAATGGATCGGATCGTCAATCACGTCGAGGTAACGGTCCAACCGCGCAACAAGGGCGTCACCAACATCGTGCTCGCGAGTCTGGATGAAGAGATCGAAGTGAAAGCAGGACAAACCGTTGAGCTGTCCGTCAACTACACCGACCCCAACAACAAGGACGCCCACATCGGGGGCGCGGAGATGATCGTCCCCATATCGGGGACCGATTACACGGCTCGGGACGGTGCCGACGGCGCGGGCAATCTCATTACCTCCCAGGTTGACCTGTCGAGCACGGAGTTTTTCGGCTCCGACTGCAAGATCGTGGCCACCAACAATGCGGCCACGACGGGTTATCTACGCGGCCCCGGCGCCGTGGCCGGCATGCAGATACGGGGCAGGCCGCTGTATCGGTACTCTCCCGTATCGCGCCGTGGCAAAGGCTCGGCCGACAGCATCACCGACTACGGGGAGCGGTGGTTGCGCATCGACATGCCCTATCAGGACAACGTGGAGGTGGCGCAAGACGTGGCGAACTTCATCGCCAATCTCCACGACGGGATCCTCAATGCCCCGACCGAGGTGGCGGCGATGACCGAGAGGCCGGACGTGTTGGCCTCGTGTCTGCCGGTGGATATCGGCTCCAGGGTCAAGGTAACCGAGCAGGAGTCTGGGGTGGATGGCGCGGAATTGTTCGTCAACGGCCTCCGTGGCCGGGTGCTCAACAATGTCGTGAGCTTGGAGTGGATCGTGTCCCCGGCTGATACGACCGCCGTGTTCATTCTGGATGATCCGGTGGCCGGGATCCTGGACGCCAACGCACTGGGGTACTGATGATGCACCGCTACATACTGGGCATTCGGGACCAGCACTTGGTCGTTGACGAGACCAGGTTGCTCGCCAAGCTCGACCAACAGGTCGCCAAGTCACAGCGTCTGGGAGCGCGCATCCAGGTGCACCCGGAGGGCGAGGAGATTGTGGCGTACTGCAACCACGGCTGCTGGGTCGCGGACTGCCCGTGCGGCGGGGGCGTGGCGGTCGAGCCGGAGTTTGACAAGGCAGCGTGCTTCGGGTGCGGGGCGGTGTACTCGTCAATCCGGTTCCCTCGGCACCGCGACCAGATCGAGGCGGAACTGTTGAAGCGGCCGAAGCGTGCGAATCGAAACTGGACACCGGATGAGTCTCCCGACGACCTGCGGAGCCAGAACGCCGCGCGGGGTATCGAATAATGGCGTGGACCGCTCCGAAGACGTTTGTCGCCGGCGCCGTGTTGACCGCGGCCGAGCTCAACACGCACGTCCGCGACAATCTTCTCGCGCTAAAGACGACGGTTTCCGATCATACGAGTTTCGGAATCCAGTACGCGGAATCGACCGAGGTCACGGTCGCTTCGGGCGTCATCGCGCCGACGCAAAACTTCCACAGGGTCGACACGCAAAGCGACGCCGCGACCGACGATATCGACACGATCACGGTCGGGACGGACATGGACGAAGGCTTCGTCCTGCTGCTCGTAGCCGAAAACGCCGCCCGCATTTCGACGCTCAAAGACGCGACGGGCAACATCGATATGAACGGTGCCGACGTGGCGCTGACGGCTGAGGAGATAACGATTCTGGTGCTCGCAACGTCGGGCAACTGGATTCTCGGCTCCTCGCCCGGGTTAGCGACTCCGGTCGCGGTGACGAAGGGCGGAACCGGGCTCGCCACGGTTGCTCAATACGACCTTCTGATAGCGAGCGCGGCGGACACGATAGCGGCGCTGAACATCGACACCGACGGCTTCGTGCTCACGGACCTCGGGTCGGGGCCGGTGTGGAGCCGGGGTCTGTGGGAGTTCGTTAAGGCCGGCACGCTGAGCGGCGGGAACCTCACGGCTGCGTCGCTCACGACCACCAACTTTAGAGCGATCCTGATCGTGCTCATGCAGATCACATACTCAACCGACGATGTGGGTTGCATGCTCAGGCTAAACGCCGATTCGGGAAGCAACTACGTCTACCACATGCAAACGTCGGCGAGCAGCGGGACGAGCGGCGGGGGTGTTGCGTCGACGGGCGCAACGCGGGTCGATGTCTTCAACGCCGGGTCTAACGGTAGGAACCTCGGGAACGCCGCCGGAGAGGTGGGCCAGGCGTGGATCGTCGTTCACCAAGGCGACGACAATAACGAGTTTGGGATGATGGGCTGGCAGAAATGGAGCGACGCCGACGGGTATCAGCGCGGCGGCGTAGTGGTGGCCAATTATGCCGGCTCTGTTGCCAGCGTGACGGAGGTGAAGCTCGAGCCGAATGGCGGCACCATCGACGGTGACTCCGCCATGCTCGTATTTGGGATGAGATAAATGGCTCAGTATCTGATTGTCACGCGAGACTCGGATGGTCGGGTCGTTCTTTTCGATAGGGGCACCGTCGAAAAGATATGGAACGAAACGACGGAGCAATTCGACCGTATCGACGTGGCGCCGGTACTCCGAGGAACGCCGGACTCTACGTTCGGCGAAGACATCGCGGCGACGGCGTGTTTCTCCGGTGTGGATACTTTGGCGCCGGGTTTTACTGAGCGAATCGTTGATTTGCCTGCACCGATCCGGAAGAAAGATTCGGCCTGGAATGGAACGCGGGTTGTATCAGCAACGCCGGAGCAAATCGAAGGATGGGCCGCAGAAGAAGAGGCGGGCCTAGCGGCGGCGGACGACCCGGACGCTGTCTATCGCGCCGAGTTGCAAGGAATTGCCGCTGCGGGCGGTCCTGACGCGGCGCTTGCAGCCGTCCAACTACGCCGCGAGCTCGCGCGACGAGGGAAATGAGATCGCAGCGCATGAAATCGAAAATCGACTCCGACGGGGCTTTCGTTTGGCTGGCAGAAAACCCGGATGCCATTAGTCCCGGCTTCACGGGTGCTACAACACTGATGGGTGAGGCCGATGCGTAGTGGGTCGCGGTGACGTGAGCTCGAGCGTACAGTTGGACTACGAGGCTCTGGAGCGGCTGTATTGGCAGTTGCCGGAGCCGATGCGGAGCCAGTTTCAGCAGCAACCGCTGGTGCAGAAGGTACGGTGTCCAGAGTGCCAGAGTCGACTGCTTGATCTACGAGGTAGCATCGCACACATTAAGTGCAGGTGCGGCAAGGTCCACAAGCTGGGCCGGCTGAGCCTGACAATCTAAGAGCCCCGCGAGGGCCGAAAACCTAACCGAGACCCGAGAGGTCCAGGCGTATTCGCCTGGGCCTTTTTGTATGCAGAGACTCCGATGACGAGCAATATGAATCGCCGGCAGCTGCTCAAGAGGGGCGGCGCCAGCAGCGCGCTGCTGGGCGTGGGCGACCTGACGCCGCTGCTGGCGCCACGCATGCGCGTGGGACCCTTCGTACCGGAACTGCTCACGTATCGCCGCGCCACCCAGCTGCGACTCGTGCGTCAGGCCCAAGAGCTCGGTCTCGATGCCCTCGGAGCTTGCCTGTGGCCCATCGTGCCCGGCGGGACAGAGACCCTACAGTACCCGGTGCCGTTCGCAAGCTACGACTTGCGGTGGGCGACGAATCAGTATCTGTCGAATCTCGAAGCCCTCGTGAACGCCTTGGACAAGGCGGGCATTCATCCCTACATGTACGGACCGGTGTTCCCGGACGTGCGCCGGCACTACCCTATCTTCGAGCGCATGCGTTTCAGGGCTCGCGATATCAGCTACTCGGACTGGTCGCGCTGGAGCCCTCTGGCGCACAATGCGTGGACGAACTTCTTGCTGCGCATCCACGCCGAGTACGGCGACGCGCTGACCTATATCGACGCAGTGGAGCCGTTCACGCATCACCTGCCACGGCCCCCGAACCACTTCACGCAACAGATGCGACAGGTGCTGCCCGGCATCTTGTCGGCTGGGGTTGACGAGGTTCATTTCAATCCCGGCGATGCGGACCCCCCGCGCGGTCGGGTAGTCGTGAGCGATGGCTGGGGCCGCAGCTCTCGACAGTGGCAGTGGCAAACGGACAAAGGCACCGAGATCCGCCGACCGCTGGCGGGGCTGCCTGGCGATTGCGCCATTGTCCAGCGTCAGGCCAAAGCACACGTGGCTGAGTACTTCGTGTATGTGGCCGTGGTGGCTGCCAAGCGAGGCGCCGATACCTTCCTGGTGTTACACACGGCCGGCTGGTCGGTGGCCAACTACCAGGAGGCGTGGGCGCAGGCGGCCGACCCGGAAAACTACCAGGGACACCCGGCGGTGGCGAGCCTGCACGCGCCGCCGTTTGGGCACATTTACCGACAGCTGGTGGCGGCATGAACGAGGAGCGACAGGGTCGAGTCGAGCAATACCTGCTCCAAGTAAGCAAGGAGCTCGCGGGGCTCAAAGGCAGCACCGAGACGGCTATGGGGAAGCTTAGTGGCGAGATCGAAACGCTGAACGAGCGGCTGTTTCTGGGCAACGGCGGCGAGAGCCTGGTGGTTCGTGTGGATCGGATCGAACAGTCCCAGGAACGCGTAGATCGCTTGGAGCAATGGGCGGCAACTCGTCGCTGGCACGTGAGGCACCTGTGGACCGCGATCGCCGCCGTGGTGGCCACGGTCGTAGCCGGCTGGATCTTCGGAGGAGGGAACTGATGAGTGAACTATCGTTGTCCCAACGTGTAATGAAACAGATCGACCCGTGGCGCCGTGCGCAGTCGCTCGCAGTGCGGATCGCTAAGGCGGTGGTGCTGGTGTGCCTAGCGCTTGGCGTGGTGTTCGCCGGGTTCTTCGGCAAGGTGCTGATCGTCGTCGTGCTGCTCGGCTGGGCGGCGCTGGCGGTGCTGGTGGGGCTATGAGACTCGCCGGCCCGATCGCGTGGGAACAGCCATGAGCGACGACAAGCAGGACACTCGAATGAAGGTGGCGCCGACACTCCTGTGCTTCGCCCTTGTCGGCGTGGTTCTCCTGTGGGGTGCCACCTGGCTCGGCTCCGGGGTGCCCGGAGTGCTGGCCTCCGACGTTGAAGCGGTAGCGTCACGGCTGGGGGCAACGTTCCTGATCGTGGCGGGGGGTGTGGCGTTCTTCATGCTCCTGGATCGGAGGTTCCTTTCGTTCCTGCAGATCGCGGATGCCTTCTTCAACCGGGGTGCGTGGGAACAGATGCCGCCGGTGGTACGCGCGGCCTTCGTGCTGGGGTGGTTCCTCGTGTTCGCCGCGATCATCCGCAGCTTCGTGGCGGTGTCGTGATCAGAAAGCTCGTCATCCAGTCGGCCGCCCTGCTGGCCATCTTCGCCACCGAGGTACAGCTGGCCGATGTGCAGGAGTGGGCAGACCAGCTCGCCGCGCAGATCCAGGTGGAGTCCGCCTGGCGCCCTGGGGCGCGATCAAGATACGCCGCGGGGCTGGCGCAGTTCACTCCCGCCACCTGGAGCGACATCGCGCCGTACACCGAGCCCTCGTGCGTCGACAAGCCGGAGACGGACCCGGCCTGCTCCGTACGGTCCCAGATCCTCTACATGCGCCGGTTACTGACGCGCTACCGATTCTCCGCTACCGAGGCGGAGCAGTGGGCTTTCGCCTGGGCCGCTTACAACGGTGGGCCGGGGTGGATCACGCGGGAAAAGGCGCGCTGCAACAGGCGCCCCGGTTGCTCGCCTGGTCGGTGGTTCGACAACGTCGAGCGGCACTGCCTGCGGGCCAACTGGGCGTGCCGGGAAAACCGTGCCTACCCACGCAAGATCCTCGCGCGGCTGCCGTAGCCATGGACCTTTCCAATTTTCGAAACTTGGCAAACTGATCGTAATGCGTGACTACGCGCAGCGTCGAGACAGCGCTGTAATGACAACTGCACTACGTCTGAGAGGTGTATGAGGCTCCGCACCGCCATCCCGCTCATCGCCCTGGCCGCCCTCGCGGGCTTCGGCGTCGGATGGTGGCACTTCGCACCCTCGCTGCTGTCGCCTGGAGGGCTGCTGGGGCTGGCCTCCGGCCTGCTGGATCAGCAGCGTAGGGAGTCCCGTGCCGCCTACGAGGCGATGCAGGCCGCCAAGGAGGCGGACATCCTGGACCTGCGGGATAGCCTCGGCGCGAGCTTCGCGCGTCTGGCAACGCTCAATCGCCAGCTTCAGCAGCGGGACGCTGAAGCGGCAGAGGCTCAGCAGGCACTCGGCCGGACAGTCCAGTTTGCGGCGCAGCGCGAGGCGCAGCTACGCGATGAGATTCTGACGGCTGCCCCCGAGGTCGAGGTGCCCCTCGGGGAGCTAGAAGCACAGCACCGCGGCGTCGTGCGTGGGTTCGAGCTGCGGATGAAGACGCTGCAGCAGAGCGTCGAGACGCGCGACCGGCTGATCGTGAACCTGCGGGACCAGCTGGGTACCACTCGCCGGCTGTACGAAACAACGCAGGCGCGGTTCGAACTAGCGGAGGCGCGGCGCAAGAGCCTCGAAGGGCGGCGGGTGCGGCTAGCTCCAGCGCTGTTGATCGGTGGGATACGCGACCTGAGCGGCACAGACGGCTGGAGGGCGGGCGTCGCCGTCGGGATCGCGATCACCTGGTAGGAACCTCGAAGCTGCGCCTGACCAATCCGGTGCCGAGACGGTGAGGATGCAGCTAGCTGGAGTTGAACCGAACCTCTAGCTCACTGGCCCCTTGGGATTCCAGCCCGCTCTGGGGCACGCAGCTTGGTGCCAGATGCTGTTGGGTTGGTGCTCCTGGGGCGGGGTACCCCTACCACGTTGCCTTGCTGCCGATCGACGCGCCGGCTTCCCGTGCTTTTAAGTACACCACACAAACTTCGGGCAAGAGCGTGGCCCGGTAACCATATGCCGATCTGCCACCATCTGGTGGCTGAAATTCAATCGGGCTTGTCGCCGCCGCTAAGTTCCTGGAAATATAGGGTTTTAACGACGCCGAGGACAAAAACACAGGGAGTTTGTCGGCGCCGGTTGAAATCCGGGATGGTCTAGCTAGGGCTTGATCACGCCTTGGTCGATTGCCCGTCTCACGCCTTCGCGTACAAGCGCGAGAGCAACCCCTGTGGGGGTCTTCTCGTACAGGTTCGTTTCCGCTAAACGCACGAGGTATTGGTGCAGGCGCGGTGACGGAGAGAGGTTGATTTTCTGGGTTTGGACGGGAGTCTGACCGGGCTTTGAGGCTTTCTTCTTAGTCATGGGTACGCGGCGTCAATTACTAATCTAGCAATATGCCTAAACGGTCAAGCGTCGCCCAGACGACAGCCGAGCCTTTGTCCGACGAAGACGCTCGGAAGCTCGCCGCACGGCTGCTGGGCCGCCGGGGCGGCCTCAAAGGCGGACCCGCACGCGCCAAGAGCTGCTCGCGCGGTCATGCAGGGGGTTGACAAGAGATGCTAGCATCCAACGTGGCGGCGAAGTTCGGGCGATGACCGTCCCGAACGCGAAGAAGGCGACGCTCTTGCCGAACGTGGCCTCGCGAGTGTTGCCGAAGTCGACCGTGTTCACGGACGAATGGCCCGCGTACACCGGCCTGGACCGTGCGGGGTACGAGCACAAGCGGATTCGCCACTCGGAGCGCGTGTACGTAAGCGGACAAATCCACACGAACACCATCGAGGGCTTCTGGTCGCTCGTGAAGCGCGGCCTCGGTGGCGTCTACCACTCGGTGTCCGCTAAGCATCTTCAGGGGTACCTGAATGAATACGCTTGGCGGTACAACCACCGGAAGGACGGACGTTCGATGTTCCGGACGCTACTTCTTCGCGCTGCTGCTCGTAGCTGATCCGGTGCCGTTGACCTTCTTCGGGTCGACACCCTTGGCGATCTTCTTCAGGTCGCGCATGAAATCCCGCTTCTTCGGTACGGGGATCTCTGCGCCCTTCGGTGTCTTCTGTTTCTCGTCGCTCATGTGGCACACCTTCTAGCTGTCGGAGAAACCGTTCATGAGTGAGCCGACCATGGATGGCTGTCTCACGAAGGTTGATCGGGCCATGCAGCACATCGACCAGATCAACGATGAACTCGCCGCCGGAATGGTCGATGTTGACCCGGAGTCCATCCAAGTTCGTCGAATCCGACACTACGAGTCTAGCAAGGCCGTTGAGAGGATGGTCTTCTACATATCGGGAATCCCGCCCAAAATCCCACCCCAACTGAGCGTCTTGGTGGGAGAGGTCGTCTTCCAACTCCGGTCCGCACTCGATCACCTCGTCTACCAGTTGGTGGTCGCTAACACGAAGAAGGAACCGACGTGCAAGACCCAATTCCCGATTGTCGCCACCGGGAACGAGGGGAATCCCGACCCGCTTGCCAATTACGAATCCCAGAAACCCGGAATGATAAAGGGCGTCTCTGCCGCCGCCGAGGCAATCATCGACAACCTGCAACCGCTGAAACGAGGGGCCTCCTACCACGAGGATCCCTTGTGGATGATCAACGAACTGAACAACGCCGATAAGCACCGGCTCTTGAACTTGACGGTCCGGGGCGTCGCCGCATACCGGGTGGAGGTGCGAGGCGCCCGAAGCTCGACCACCGCTGTTTTCCGACCCCGCGTGTTGTTTAAAGACGGCGCAGAACTCGGACGATTGACCCTGCCCGACTCCCTTCTGGGCACGAAAGTGGACGTGCACGGCAAGATGACCCTGGAGGTAGCCATCGAGCAAGCTGGCCTCATCAGGAACGTACCGATGCTCCCACTGCTCTTTCAGTTTCATGATTACGTCGATGGGATCATCGACGCCTGCATGCGTCTTCCCGAGTTCCCCTGGAAGGTCTGCGGCCCGCCCCGGAACCCCGCCCTTTCCTGACCCCTTCATCTCACACCCGCCTTATACATCTACGGGATAGTTGCCTCCCGGATTTCAACCGGCGCCGACAAACTCCCTGTGTTTTTGTCCTCGGCGTCGTTAAAACCCTATATTTCCAGGGACTTAGCGGCGGCGACAAGCCCGATTGAATTTCAGCCACCAGATGGTGGCAGATCGGCATATGGTTACCGGGCCACGCTCTTGCCCGAAGTTTGCCTAAGAAGGGCACCAGTCTGCTCCTGCACCCAGAGGAGGATTGATCCCTAACGCAATCCGCTCTCCGCAATTGTCTGGCGATGAATTGTTCCTGCGTCCCCATGCCCTTCATGGATTCAAGACCTTAAACTAGGAAATTCCGATGTCACGGGTCAAAACGTTGCCTCCAATCCGCGTCGTCGATGATCGCTACTCGTCGCTTATTGGCTTTCGCACAACTGTTCCGCGGTTTCCACTTGCCGCCCACCTCGAACGCGCCCATCAGGAACGTGAACTCCGTGGTCTTGTCGATCGGCCCCTTGCACAATATGGGTCGTAGCTGCACTCCTCCGACTTGGATGCGGAGCTTGTAGAGATGCCGGTACTTCCGTGTCGCGTCTTCTTCTCACTCCCCTTGACGATGCGACAAAGAACCACTAGGTTCAACCTTGAGCTGCGTACAAGAGTGACCGTTTGGTCCCCGCCCACTGGGCCGCCCTCGAAACAACGTAGGGTCTTCAGGCGCAGCTCAATCTTTCTCCGCGACCCGCCAGTAGACTTTCTTGCGACTCGGGAACTTCACGACCCCGAAGCTTTGAACACGCCCGTCCGCATCGGTGCGGAACTTCCCGCAGATTCGCTGGAAGTACGAGTACATGGGCAGTGGACCGACTGCCTGTTCCCAGTCCTCTCCGTGGTCCCTGAATTGCCGGAAGATGTTGTAGGCAACGAGGTCCGCCGCCTGAACCAGGGGATGATGAAGCTGGGAGCCTCGCCGCGCGTCTCCTCGGCCGGCGTGGAGGACTAAAGGGCGGTCCAGCAAGAGCCGCGAAGCTCTCTCCGAAGCGCCGGAGCGAGATAGCCAAGAAAGCTGCAAAGGCTCGCTGGAAGAAGCGCCCGCCCGCCGATACCTGAGTCCGATCCGCCTAGCTGCGCGATCCAAGAAACCGTAGCGACGGTTTCTCAAACTGACCCACTACCGAACAAACGGTAGTGGGTCAGTTTGAAATCGGATTCCCTTCGCTCCAGATCTCGCCGGTCTCTTCGGCGCGCTCCAGCAAGCGAACGATATCGGAGACCTCCCACACGGTGCTCGACACGCCAGCCTCCATTGCCGGGGTGACGCGCAGCGTCCCGTGAATGCGGCAGAAGTTGTAGTGCATGAAGTGGAGCGCCACCGCGTGGGACAGGTTCTCAACCTTCTTTGAGAAGGCGTTCGTCAGGCGAGTGAAGCGACGCATCGACATACGCATCGTCAGGTTGGCGCGCTCGACGTAGGACGTGCTGATTAGTGCAGCGTCGGGGGAGCCGACTACCGTCCGATATAATTTCCAACGAAAGAGCGGTCGGAACGGTACGTTCGCTACGATACCTTCCCCCGGTCGCTCTTTTTGCTCATCTAGCCCGCTTTTGGCCGCGAGCAGCTGCGCCATGCCTGAGAAGAAAGGGTGCCATCGTGGCGAAATCGGCAAACGCACCCGGTTTGCGACCGGGCGGCTGTCTAGGCCTTGTGTGCAACGTGGTGTCATACCCGAAATGCGGCCGGACGTGGCTCCGCTACCTCTATTACTTCTATGGTCTCGCGGCGTTCGGCCAACCGGAACTTGCCCGTAAATTCTTCTCGACTAAGCCCGAGCAAAAGGTCTTCTACCAGAAGCTATTGGCGACCCATGCCGCCAGCTACCCGAGGGTGGTCTTCTCGCATGGCGGCGTGAACCGGACCCAGTCATACCGGTCGATGGTCGATCGGTCAGCACAGTTCGACGGTAGATCGGTCGTGTTGCTCGTCCGTGACCCGCGTGATGTGGTGGTCAGTCACTATCACGAAACGCGACGAGTCCATCACGAGGCCATCGATTCCTTGAGCGACTTCCTGAAAGGGCGCCACTACGGGATCCGACATGTCCTGCGGTTCCTCGACATCTGGGGAGCGGCGTATGACAGGAACGCATCCCACTGGAAACTGGTTTGTTATGAAGACCTCGCGGCGGACCCGGAGGTGGTGCTCGGAGATATCCTTCGCTTCTGGGGGGTCAGCTCCGTCGATAACGATGCGCTCCGCTTCGCCGTGAACGAAAGCCGCTTCGACAAGTTGCAAGCCAAAGAGCGAGCGCGTCGAGGGGAGGCATCTGTCGACAAGCTGCGTATCAGACGCGGCAAGGTCGGCGGCTATCGGGCCGAGGTTGGGTGGGCTAACCGTTTCTTTCTCGCGTGCATCATCCAGCGAGATATCCAACATCTGTTTCAGCGCTACGCGCCGACCGGGTGGCTTCGCGCGTTGTGTGGATTGGCCATTGACGCGCATCGGCTGAGGACCGGAGACCCCTCCCGCGAATGACGCTCACACCCAGCACCCAGATCGCCCACCTCGACGGCGTGTGGCTGGAGACTTCAGCAGCCCTGCTCGCCGCATAGCCGCGCAGGCATGCCGAGCTGCGTATTAATTATGATAGGCACGCTTGAGCCTCGACGTGGTCATCGTTGCGATGGTTCGACACGTCTCCATTCAGGCGAGTAATGATGTGTTCGGGGGATTCGATCTCCACACCAATCCAACGCCGGTCGCGTTGCTCACACACTGCATAGGTCGTCCCGCTGCCACCGAAAGGGTCGACAACAAGATCGCCTCGATAGGTGCTCATTTCGACGACACGCTCCAGCAGCTTGGTACTGACCGCGTTAGCTGCACGGGCGGCTGGCTTGAACCTGGCATGACGCACTGGAGGAATATCCGCCCACACGTCTTTGAGGTTGACCCCGTTGGGGTTCATGGCGTTCCGGTGGCCACCGTAATCCTTGATCTCTCCACCGCAATGGCGGCACGTCTCGATCGGGGTACGGATCTTCTGAAATCTCGCAGGCTTTCCCTTCGTGAAATACAGCAGCGAGTAGTGTGCCGGGTAGAGTCGCCCCGGTATCGGGAGGCAGCTCTTATGCTCGACTGCTATCCAGTGCCGAAAGTCCAAGCCGTGATCACTCAGGAATCCTCCAAAGTGGATATTCCACTTGGGTAGGTTGTAGAGGAAGATGGCGCCGCCAGGCTTGAGTATGCGGATGCACTCCTGCAGCCATTCGTAGCACCATTGGAGGTAATCTCCATCGGGTCGGTCATCACAACTCTTGGTGCCGTATCGCTTGTTGAGGTTGAACGGAGGATCGGCGAAAATCGTATGTGCCGATTCCGAATCGAGACCGGGAAGAATCTCCATGCAGTCCGCCTGGTAGAGTTGTCCCAGGCGCGTAGTCAAGACTGGCTTGATCGGCGGTAGCGTACTCACGCCTTCATCTCGCCGGCGTAGGCTGAAGCGCCTGTCGGCCTGATCATGCGCGGGTTGTAGGGCGCCGGCTGCAGATCCTCGATCCGGCGGGGCGTTGGAGTCATGCCGCTGCCTCCAGGAGCCCTTGCTGCCGCAGCTGCTCGGTGAGCACCACCGGGTCAGCATCGATGTACTGACACCACCATCCCAGCGAGCAGGGCCGTGATTCCTCCGGGCTCGACAGCCACGCAACCAGGTCCGCTTCGGGACCGATCTCCCGCAGCCTCTTGTGCGCGTAAGCGGGCCGCTCGGCTCGATCGCGCCACCGCGCCACCATGCGCAGGTCGATAACGGCCCGGCGGATCACAGCAGCGGCAAGCGCGCGCCCAGGGGCGGCGTCCACGTCTTCAACGTCGGGGCTCGTGGGGGCCTCGAAGCGCCTCATGCCGCCGGCTCCAGTAGCCACCGCAAACCTGCGCGCCGTGCCAGCATCACGAAAGCAACCGCCGCAGTCGCAGGCACCACGCCGTTTCCCAGGCATCGAAGTCGATCGACTCGATTGGTTCTTGTTCGGTCCAGCCAATCGGGAACCCCATCAGCCACTCCACGAAGCGCGGGTTCAGGCTGCCGGAAGGTGGGGAGACAGCGGTCCCCTTCATCGGTCCGGACGGACCAGGTTCGCTGGTCGTTCGGGTGACCGCACCGGATGCATTCCCACCCGGCCGCGTTCTTCACGGCGGAGGCGATCGCCGGCCAGTCGGGCGGGTATTCGTTGCCGCACCGTTCCCTCACGCTACCCTTCCCATGCTGCGCGAAGGCCGTCCCAGAGACGCGACACGAACTCGCATTAGGCGCCTTCCACTCGCCTGAGGAATTCCAAGAAAATTCCACATACCCCGAGTAAAGGCCCTTCTGAGAGCGGAAATCCGGATTATGAGTGGATAGGGATTCTCGTCCTAACTTATTGATTCTTTTGGGCTTAATGCCCAACAGCAGAGGGAATCCAAAATGGCCATCTACTCCGGAGACATGTAGGCGGCCGTGCCCAGGATGATCCCGGCCTGGGTCGCCAGCAGGGCACGCGTGGGGGACTCTGTCATCTCTCTGTCTGCAGCGCCTTCCCGTTCGACGGCCTTGGCCAGACCGAAGTCCAGGACCTTGACGGTTCCCTCCGTAGTGATGCTGACGTTGGCGGGCTTCAGATCGCGATGGACGATCCCTTTGCCGTGGGCGGCCTCGAGAGCCTCGGCGATCTGCAGGGCGATCCGGAGCGCAGAGGTGGACCCCGAAATTCGGACAGGTTGCTAAGGTGGGATCCACCTCTAATAACAGGCTGCTGAAAAACTCCCCTTGTTCGAGTAGATTTTGAACCACGCAGCCCGCGGCAAGAACCGAAGCATCAACGAGGTGAGCAGATGCGTGGTGAGGACGCGGGACAGGTGGCGGTTTTTAGTTACGTATCTCCGGAGCAGCGAGTACCGAAAGAGCATCCGCTGCGGCCGCTGCTGAGGATCGTCAACGACGTGCTGGGGCGGCTGTCGCCGCTGTTCGAGGAGCTGTACTCGCACACGGGGCGACCGTCGATCCCGCCGGAGAAACTGCTGCGGGCGCTGCTGCTGCAGGTGCTGTACACGATTCGCTCCGAGCGCATGCTGATGGAGCAGCTCGACTACAACCTGCTGTTCCGGTGGTTTGTGGGCCTGAACATGGACGATCTGGTGTGGGATGCGACGGTGTTCACGAAGAACCGAGATCGAGTGTTGGGAGGCGAGGTCGCCAAGGTGTTCTTCCAGGAAGTGCTGGCGGAGGCGCGGCGCCGCAGCCTGCTATCGGATGAGCACTTCACGGTGGACGGCACGCTGATCGAGGCGTGGGCCTCACACAAGAGCTTCAAGCCGAAGGATCAGAGCGACTCCGATGAGGGCGGCAGCAACCCGAGCGTCGATTTTCGCAAACAACGGCGCACAAACGGATACTCACGCCTCCAGGACCGATCCGGACGCACGCCTGTACAAGAAAAGTAGGGGAGCCGAGTCGAAGCTCTGCTACATGGGGCACCTGATGATCGACAACCGCCACGGGTTAGCAACCAAGGCATGCGTAACGATCGCTTCCGGGACAGCGGAACGAGAGGCGGCGGTGCAAATGGCGGACAAGATTTCCGGTAACCGCAGGGTGACCTTGGCGGCCGACAAGGGCTACGACACACGCGAGTGCGTCCGTAAGCTTCGAGATCGGAACATCACCCCGCACGTCGCACAGAACGACACCAATCGGCGCAGCGCCATCGACCGGCGCACAACCCGCCACCCCGGCTACCAGGTCAGTCAAAGGAAACGCAAGCTCGTCGAGCAGATGTTCGGATGGGCCAAGACGGTCGGGCTGATGCGCAAGACGCGGCACCGAGGCACCGAACGCGTCGATTGGATGTTCACCTTCACCGCCGCTGCCTTCAACCTGGTCAGAATGCGCAACCTCCAGGGGGCGACGTGACGATATCGGGACTAACCGCCCAAGAAATACCGGCGCGGCCGGCAACCAGAGCCTCGCACTCGCACACGGCGGCCGGGCAACTCACCTTGATCGAGACGATCCAGCCCAAAATGGCGCGCTCGAGCCGTTTTTCAGCAGCCTGCTAAGCTTGCCCTCATACTTCAGGCGGCGACGACGATCTACGATCTCCTCGTAGCTCGCTCGTGGTCGCTCTTCCGCGTTGATTCCAGCGTTGATGGAGGATTCGTCACCTCTGATCGGCCGGTCGTAATCACCTGGACGGTCGAAGCTCCCGCTTGGTGGTCTCCGGGATTCGGTATGCCGAACACGGAGGTCCTCGTACCATTCTGCCGGGATCTTGCGCTGCGTGGAGTCTTCGGCGATTCGCCTGATGACCGAGATATCGACCGGCAGACGCTCGCGCGAGCCAACAGTCGGCTTGTGAGCCAGGGGACCCGTGCGATCTACTCGGCGTACCCGGAGTTCGTTCTACTGGATATCAACGGCGAGCACGTCGTGACAACAGAGGTCCTCCTCGAGCACCTCCAGGCGCTCCGAGAGGAGCGAGTGGCGGGAGAGCAGTCCGAAACGGGTTCGGACGACGAAGCTGAGTGAAGCCTACGAAATCAAGGAATCTGATTGCCACACGAGAACGTTCCGCCAGGCGGCGGCCGTAAGTGGTTGATTCCAAAGAGCCGGCGCGCGGATTTGAACCGCGGACCTGCTGATTACGAATCAGCCGCTCTGCCACTGAGCTACGCCGGCTACAGGAGGGCGAGTCTAGCCGGGGGTCTGTGACGAGGCAATCCGCAAAACTGGGGGTTCAGAGCGCTCAGGAGGGTCGCTGGGGCTTGTCCGAAGGGGTTGAAGCGGCCGCGGCCCGGAGCTACGGTTGGGCGCGCCGTTCCCGACCCGGTGCACCTCCGGTACCAATCAGACTGGGAGTTCGAATGAGGATCCGCTCGCCTCGGCTCGTTCCCGTGCTGATGCTCCTGCTCGTGTTGGCAGCGACGCTCACCGTGATGCTCGTCCCGCGCCAAGCGCGGGCCCAGAACATGGCCTACTGGATCTTCGTGACGCTGCCGAACGAGGACCAGGTAGCGGCCATCGACTTCGAGACCTTCGCGGTGACAGCTTGACGTTCCAGTCGCTCGGCAGGCGCCACACGAGCGCCAGGCGCGGGTTGAGGGTGCTGCCGAAGTCGCTGTAATCGTCCCAGCGCAGTCCCACGGTAACGGTCACGCGCTCGGAGGCATCCCAGGTGTCCTGCGCGTAGGCGCTCGTAATGTTCCGGCGCTGCTCCGGAATGGAGTCGTCGATCGGCTCCAAGCCGTTGTTTGGCAGAAAGAAGACCTCCGTATTGCCGACGAAGAAGGGGTCGACCCGGCGCACCGTGCCCAGTGTGTTGACCTCGTACGGCTTCTCCGACTCGTATGCCGCGCCTACGACCAGGTGGTTCGAGTCGGCCGTACGAATGTCCGCGGTGATCTCGCCGCCCAGCCGACGCGTCTTGGTGTCCTGCTCGATCGCCACGCCGGGCGCCACGGGGATCGCGATGGTGCTCGGGCCGAGGTCGATCGGGAGGGCGAATCCGGGTGCCAGCACGTCGAATCGATAGTCCGTCTGGTTTTCCGTCAGCAGCGCCGAGGTCCTCATGCTCACGGTATCGCCGAGATCCCAGTCGTAGGCCAGGTCGATGGCGAACTGGCGGTTGCGCAAGAACCCGGTGTCGCGCAGCGTGTCGACGATGCCGATGTATGACTCGGAGTCCTCCTCCTTGTAGCGGCTGTTCAGGGTCAAGCTGCGGAACTTCGCCTGTAGGTTGGCGGTGACCCCGTCGCGCGCGCCGAACGTGGTACCCGGTGCTAGTGATACGGGCGCGATGCCCAAAGGCGCGACGAGCTCGTCGAACAAGGTCTGACCGTCCGCCGGCACGGGTAGGTTCGGGCCGGATCGATCGTTGTACTGCACGAAGGCAGATACCCCGAGCTCGCCGAACCAGTCGGCCCATTGGGCGTTGGTTTGCACGGTTCCGTGGCTGCCGCTTCCGACGGTAACCTCCAGCCCGTCGAAGGTGTCGGCGTTCTGGCTGACGATATTGATGACGCCGAGAAAGGCGTTGGCTCCGAAGAGGGCGGAGCCTGGACCCCGGATGACCTCGAGCTGCTCGATGTTGTCTACCGGGATGTCGAGGTTGAGCTGGGTCGCGCCACCGGTGATCTCCTCGTTGAGGCGATGGCCGTCAAACAGCACGAGCACGTTCTGAGAGCTGGTGCTCGCGCCGATGCCACGGATGAAGATGCGGCCGACGCCGAGGCCGTCGCTGAGCACCTCGATGCCGGGAAGCAGCTCGAGCAGTTCCTCGAGCGTGCGCGCACCGAGCCGGCGGATGTCCTCCTTGGTGACGACCGAGACGACTCCGGGCGCCTCCTCGAGCGAGCGGATCTGACCGGCGGCGGCGATCGACACGCTGATATTCAGCAGATCCCCGAGGTCGAGCTCGTCGAAGTCCCCGAAGTCGCCGAGAGCGGCGAGCGCGTCTTGCTCTTGCTCCTGATTTTGGAGCGGCTTCGCGGTAGCAGCCGTCGGGCGCACGGCCCAGGCGGCAGCGAGCAGCAGTGCGACGGCGATGACCCTGAGACCCTTCAACAACCCTCCAGCGAGCTCGAATCGCGGCAATGCTGAGACGCCCCCAGGTGAGAGTCAAGGACTCCATCGCTGACGATCACCGTGTTACCATCGCGCCGCGCGACGGGGCGAGAGCGGTCAGGGGCGTGATCTGACCTCGGTTTCGATCGACTGTTTGCCTGGGGGCATCTGAATAAGGGGGCAACCCTCGTGTGGCGTCTGTCCAAGCTGGACATCCGAGGCTTCAAGTCCTTCGCCGAGCCGGCCGAGCTCGTGTTCCCGGAGGGCATCACCGCGGTCGTCGGTCCGAACGGCTGCGGCAAGAGCAACATCTCCGACGCCATCGTCTGGGCGCTCGGTGAGCAGAGCACGAGCGTACTGCGCGCCCAGCGCATGAACGACGTCATCTTCCAGGGCACCTCGAGACGGCGGCCGACCGGTGTTGCCGAGGTCACGCTCCATCTGACGGCCACCGAGGCCGTGTCTGGGAATGGCGCCAAGGATGGCGCTCTCTTCCCGCGCGACGAGATCGAGGCACGCGAGCAGGAGGAGCTCGCAATTACGCGCCGGCTCTACCGGTCGGGAGCGAGCGAGTACTTGCTGAACGGGCGCAAGGCGCTGCTGCGCCAGGTCCGCGAGAAGCTGCTCGGGACCGGGCTCGGTACCCGCGCCTGCTTTACCATCGAACAGGGTCGGATCGATCAGATCCTCTCGGCGAGCCCGTTGGAGCGTCGTGCGCCGATCGAGGAAGCGGCTGGGATCTCGCTCTACCGCAGGCGACGCCACGGTACCAATCTGAAGCTCGAGGCGACGGCCCAGGACCTGGCGCGGGTCGAGGACATCTGTACCGAAGTGGCGCGCCAGATGCGGAGTTTGAAGCGACAGGCCGGTAAGGCTCGGCGCTACCGCGAGCTCCGCGACCGGCTGCGCGGGTTGGAGCGGCGTTGGTACTCCGCCCGCCTGGTCGAGGCCGAGGTCTCGATGGCGGTCTCGCGGGCCGCGGTGCAGGCCACGGGGCTCGGCGAGGAGAGCGCTCGCGACGCACTCCAAGAGGCCACGACAGCCTGGGAAGCAGCGCGTCGCGCGTCGCGCGAGCAGCGCCAACGCGAAGCGGCGCAGCGGCAGGACCTGTACAACGCCCAGGTCGAGACCGAGCGGGGGCGCTCCGACGCGGCGCGCGAGCAGGATCGCGCGCGCTTTGCGAAGGAACGGCGCACGGAGCTCGAAGCTTCGGGCGAGGGGCTGCAGCAACGAGTCGAGGATGCCGAGGCCGTGGTCGCGGTGCGGCGCGAGGCGGCCGCGCGTGGCGACGAGGCGGCTCGAGCCTCGGAGCGTGTTCAGCAGGCGGCACTCGAGCTGCTCGATCCCTTCCAGCGACTCGAGCCCGACGGCGACGCAGATAACGAGGCTTCGACGCTGGAGCTGCGGCCGCTGGCCGCCGGGATCGAGGTCAAGCGCGAGTATCGGGGCGCGCTGGTCGCGGCACTCGGCAACCGGCTACGGCTGCCGGTGCTCGCAGCCGAGCATGTCGCGGCCTGGCTGGAGGCGGTCACCGAGCGGCGCGGCCGGTCCCGCGCTCTGCGGCCACCTGGCCTCGGGCGCGACGCCGTGAAGGCCCCGGCATCCGAGGTGCTCGGGGCCGTGCGCGACGTCGTGAGCGCGGCCGACCCGGTGGTGGCGGGAGTCCTGGATAGCCTGCTGTGCAACACCTGGCTGGTCTCCGACCGTGATGAGGCGATGCGGCTCGCCGGCGAGCACCCCGAGCACGCCTTCGTCGATCCGGCCGGCAGCGTGCTGGCCGCGGGTGCCGACTTGGTGGTACGGACCGAGACCACGGCCGTCGACGTGCTCACCGAGAGCGCGCGGGGTGGGATGCGCCTGCAGCTCAAGCAGGACGCCAAGTCAGCCCCGGGGCCGAGCCTGCCCAGCGAGGAGCACGAGGCAGCGAGCCTGGCCTTCGAACGGGCCGATGCGGCGCTGCGCGCCGCCCGGGCGCAGGCACTGGCAGCAGCGCGTGAGCTCCAAGCAGCCGAAACGGTTCTTCGGCAGCATCGCGGCGATGTCGAGCGACACTCGCGGGCGATCGCGACCCTGGACAAGTCGGCACGCGACGCGATCGCCAAGACCGCCGCGGCCGAGAAACGGGCGCAGGAGTCGGAGGCGCGTAGCAAGGCGCTCGAGGCCGACCTGGGTGCCATTGATCGGGCCGACATTAGCGAGGAAGCTGAGCTGGCCGGGCTGGAGGCCTCGGTTGCGGCGGCGAGGCAGGCCGTGGAGCGGACGCAGGTACGGCGTTCGTCGGCCGAGATCGAAGCGGCCGAGCAGCGCGTTGCGCGCCGCCTTCTGCACGAGCAGATTCGCGAGCGGCTCGATGTCGAGCCCTGGGAGCTGCTGCGCGATGCGAGCGCCGCCAGCGACGAGACAAGCGACGAGCACCCAGCCTCCCCCGCCGAGACGGAGGATCTGCCAAGCGGGTCCGGGCTGCACCGGGAGATCAAGGAGGTGCGGGGGGCAATCGACCGACTCGGCCCGGTGAACCTCGTTGCGTACGACGACTTCCAGAAGCAGGAGGGCCGCTTCCACGATCTCGACGGACAGCGCCGGGATCTGGTCAAGGCGGCCGAGAACCTGCGCGATGCCATCCGGCGGATCGATGCCGACTGCGTGACCCGTTTCGCCGAGGCCTTCGCGGCCATCGACGGCTACTTCAACCGCATCATGCGTCAGATGTTTGGCGGCGGTCGCGCCGGGATGCGGCTGGAGAACCCGGACGATCCGCTCAACAGCGGCATCGAGATCGTAGCCCAGCCGCCGGGTAAGAGCCTGCAGAGCATCCGGCTGCTGTCGGGTGGTGAGCGATCGATGATCGCCTTGGCCCTCATGTTCGCCATCTTCGAGTACCACCCGGCGCCGTTCTGCATATTGGACGAGGCCGACGCGGCGCTCGACGATCGCAACGTGGGGCGTTTGGCCCAGGCGCTGAACGACTTCCAGGATCGCGCCCAGTTCATCATGATCACGCACAACAAGCGCAGCATGGAGATCGCCGATCTGCTGTACGGCGTGACCATGGAGGAAAGCGGCGTCTCGAAGCTGGTCTCGGTGGCTCTCAGCTGATCTCTCCTGCTATGAGCGGCTTGCATCTCGACGACCCCGTGGACCAGGTGTCCGGCGTCGGTCCGGTCCGGGCTCGGCAGCTTGCCGAGGCCGGAATCGACACCGTCGAGCAGCTCCTGTTCCGCCTCCCGGTTCGATACGAGGACCGGCGTCGCCGAACGGCCCTCGCCGACCTGCGAGCCGGCGAGGCAGCGTGTCTTGTCGTCAAGGTGGTGGCCTGCCGCCTCATCCGTGGCTATGGGCGCCGCTCGCGTGTCGAGGCCCGGGTCGAGGACGACACTGGATCGCTGGCGGTCGTCTGGTTCAACCAGCCCTACATCGCAGATCGCGTTCCCCGGGGGACCCGCGTGATGCTCTGCGGCCGGCCAGCCGAGCGTCAGGATCGGATGCAGTTGGTCAACCCGGTCTGCTCGGTGCTGCGGGAGGACGGCGACGAGTCCGAGAGTCTGCACCTGGGCCGTGTGGTGCCGATCTACCGGCGTATCGGTGAGCTCGGAACCGGGATGCTGCGCCGGCTCACGGGCGCGGCGCTGGCTTGCCTCCAACAGCCCATCGAGACGCTGCCGACGGGCGTGCGACGCGAGCTCGATTTGATCGCCCTAGGAACCGCGCTACGGGAGGCTCACCAGCCGCCAGACGAGATCGACCACGCGAAGCTCGAGGGCGGACGGTCGCCGGCGCACCGGCGACTTGCGATGCAGGAGCTGCTCGAGTTTCAGACGGCGCTGAGACTTCAGCGCGCGCGCGCCGCCGCCGAGCCAGGCCTGGCCCATCGGCTTTCTGGCGCGCGCTGCGCAGCCATCGAGGCCTGCCTGCCTTTTGCGCTGACCGATGCCCAGCGGCGCTGTCTGGACACCGTGTACACGGAGCTGCGGGCGCCGGCTTCGATGCACCGGCTGATCCAGGGCGACGTGGGTTCGGGCAAGACCGCCGTGGCGGCGTGTGCGCTGATGGCGGTGGCAGCCGGTGGACAGCAAGGGGCGCTGCTGGCGCCCACCGAAATCCTGGCCTCACAGCACGCCTCGACGATCGGGGAATGGGGCGACAGCGCCGGTATTCGCGTTGTGTTGCTTACCGGGACGACTCCCGCGGCCGAGCGCCGCGAGCTGCTCGCTGCCTTGGCCGGCGCCGAGCCACTGGTCGTAGTCGGCACCCACGCACTGCTCCAGCCCCGGGTTCGCTTCGGGCGGCTCGGCCTTGCCGTGGTGGACGAGCAGCACCGCTTTGGGGTCGGCCAGAGGGCCCGCCTGCGCCAGCAGGGCCGCGCTCGCGGGCATCACCCCGATCTGCTGGTGGTGACCGCCACCCCGATTCCGCGCAGCCTGGCCCTGACCCTCTATGGCGACCTCGACCTCGAGCGAATCGACGAGATGCCCCCCGGTCGCCAGCCAGTGGCTACGCGTTTGCTGCCCGCGGATCGATGGGGCCAGGCCCAGGAGCAGATCGCCGCGACCGTGAAACGAGGCGAGAAGGTGTTCGTCGTGGTGCCTCGCATCGAGGCGGCTCTCGAGCTGCGGTCGGTGCAGGAGGTGCACCAGCAGTTGCGACGTGCGTTGCCTGGCGTGGGGGTGGAGATCCTGCACGGCACGCAGTCGGCGCCGCAGAAAGCCGCGTCCATGGCCGCGTTCGCCGACGGTACGGCGGCCGTGCTGGTGGCTACGACGGTCGTCGAGGTCGGCGTCGATGTTCCCGCAGCGACTCTGATGGTGATCGAGCACGCCGAGCGGTTCGGTTTGGCCCAGCTGCACCAGCTGCGCGGACGCGTCGGCAGGGGCGGTGAGAGCTCGGAGTGCCTCCTGGTAGTCCACGATCCAACGACCGCGGTAGCCCAGGCGCGCCTCGAGAGTATCGTGGCGACGACCGATGGCTTCAGGCTCGCGGAGGACGATCTGCGGCTGCGCGGTCCCGGCGAGCTCCTCGGGGAGCGGCAGACGGGGTCGCTTGGCTTGCGGGTAGCCGACCCGTTCGCCCACCCGGACTGGGTGGTCGAGGCGCACCGGGTCGCGGAGCGCCTGGCGTCATCGAGCGACTCCGAGGTTGTTGCGTTCCGCGAGCGTCTCCGTGAGACGTGGCGCACGCGGCTGCGCATGGCCGGGGCGGGGTAACGCTGACATGCGCGTCATAGCGGGAACTGCCAGGGGTGCCCGGCTGCTGGTGGCGAAATCGCGGCAGCTCCGGCCGACGGGCGATCGGGCACGAGAGACTCTGTTCAACGTTCTGGCCGACGAGGTGGTGGGTCGGTTGGCCCTCGACCTGTTCGCCGGGACCGGCTCGCTGGGCATCGAGGCGCTGAGCCGGGGCGCCACTCAGGCGGTGTTCGTAGAGCGCCATCGCAGAACGGTCGACGCGTTGGTGCGCAACCTCGCGAGCTGCCACCTGGAGGAGGGCGCGCGGGTACTGCCACTGGACTGGCGCAAGGCACTGACGCTGCTGGCGCGGGAGATGGCTGGATTCGACCTCATCTTCGCCGACCCGCCCTACGAGGCGGCGGATGGTGAGGATGCTCTGATTCGGCTGGTGGAGCTCGGCCTGGCTACTCCCGGGGCGCTCGCCGTGCTCGAGCATCGCCGCGGAACAGCCCGAGTACCGGCCCGTTGGAGCGAGCGCCGCCGGCTCGAGGTCGGCGATACGGGCTTCCTGCTCCTAGAGCGCGTTTCCACGGCCAGCTCCCCCTGCTAAAGTCTGGCGGCATAGCCAGGGGGGCCGCGATCGGTGAAGGTTGCAGCGATCTACCCCGGGTCCTTCGACCCGGTGACCAACGGACACATCGACATCATTCGGCGGTGTCGGCAGATCTTCGGCCGCGTCGTGGTGGCGATCCTCGGAAATCCGCGCAAGAGTCCGATGTTCGACATCGAAGATCGCCGCGCCATGCTCGAAGCGATTCTCGGCGACGACGAGGGTGTCGAGGTAGCGACCTTCGACGGCCTTCTGGTCGATGTCGCCCGGCGGCACGACGTCCGCGTGATCATCCGCGGCCTGCGAGCCATCAGCGACTTCGAGTACGAGTTCCAGATGGCCCTGATGAACCGGCATCTCGAGCCCGCCGTCGAGACCCTGTTCATGGTTCCGGACCAGGCCTACACCTACCTTTCTTCGAGCCTGATCAAAGATGTCTATCGTCTCGGGGGCACCGTGTCGGGCATGGTGCCTCCGGTAGTCGAGGAGCGATTGCGGGCGCGAGTCGAGCGTGATGGCGACTGAGCTCGAGCTGAGCAAGCGAGTCGGGCTCATCGGGAGGTCGGCGACGATGGCCGCCGGCGAGAAGGCGACGCGGCTGCGCCGCCAGGGCGTCGACGTTTTCGACCTGGGGCCCGGACAGCCTGACTTCGACACGCCGGAGCACATCCGCGAGGCTGCCATTCGGGCCGTTCGAGAGGGTCGCACGCGCTATACCGCCTCCGCCGGGGTGCTGGAGTTGCGCGCGGCGCTGGCGGCGATGTATGCGGGGCGCGAGGGGGTGCCGTACCGCGCAGAAGAGCTGATCGTCACCTGTGGCGGCAAGCAGGGGCTCCACAATGCTCTGCTGACGGTGGTCAACCCCGGCGACGAGGTGATCCTGCCGACACCCTACTGGGTCAGCTTCCCCGAGCAGATCCGGCTCACCGGGGGTGCACCGGTATTCGTCGAAACCGACGAGGCGGACGCTTTCTCCTTGCGGGCCGACGCGATCGCCGCAGCCTGCACCGAGCGTACGCGCGTGGTGGTCCTCAACACGCCCAGCAATCCGTCGGGGGCCGTTATCGACCGTGCCGAGATGGAGGCCATCACTCGGATGGCGATCGAGCGCGGCTTCTATCTGCTGCTCGACGAGTGCTACGACTCGCTCATCTACGAGGGCGTCGAGCACGTCACGCCGCTATGTGTCGGTCCGGAAGCCAAGGACGTGACGATCCTGTGCGGCTCCTGCTCCAAGACGTACGCCATGACCGGATGGCGCATCGGTTACGTAGCCGCTCCTCGGAAGCTGGTCGCGGCGATGTCCCGGCTGCAGGGCCATACGACATCCAACGCCTGTTCGGTCAGTCAATACGCGGCCCTGGCGGCGATCACCGGCGATCAGACGCCGGCCCGTCAGATGCTGGAGACCTTCGCCGTGCGGCGTGCCAAGATGCTGCCGCGGGTGCGAGCTCTGCCCGGCGTCTCCTGCGTCGAGCCGCGAGGGGCGTTCTATTTCTTCCCGAACGTGCAGCAGCTTCTCGGGGACGCTATCCCAACCTCCGCCGACCTGACGTCGCTGCTCATTGACGAGGTCCAAGTAGTCACGGTGCCCGGCGCGGCTTTCGGTCGCGACGGTTATCTGCGGCTCTCCTACGCCACCTCGTTGGAGGTGCTCGAGGAGGCGGTAGACCGGCTCGGCAAGGCCTGCGCGGAGATTCTGGCAGCCTAACCGTCCGGGAAAGTAGGGGAACCGGGCGATGCCCGTGTCGCGCTTGCTGGCGAATTCAGAGTTCCACCACGGCCTGCTACGCTGACGGCAGGAGGGCAAACCTGTGAGCAACGCCGTCGCACCCGCACCGTTTCGCCTGAGCGCCGAGTTCGAACCCCAGGGGGATCAGCCCGAGGCAATCGACCGACTGTGCGCCAGCCTGCTTGCCGGAGATCGCGACCAGGTGCTGCTCGGCGTCACCGGATCGGGCAAGACCTTCACCATGGCGCAAGTGATCGCTCGATCGCAGCGGCCGGCACTGATCATCGCCCACAACAAGACCCTGGCGGCGCAGCTGTTCCAGGAGTTCCGCTCCTTCTTTCCGGACAACGCGGTCGAGTTCTTCGTCTCCTACTACGACTACTACCAGCCTGAAGCCTACCTCCCCTCGAGCGACACCTACATCGCCAAGGAGACGCTGATCAACGAGGAGATCGATCGCATGCGCCACTCGGCAACGCGGTCGCTCTGGAGCCGGCGGGACCTCGTAATCGTCGCTTCAGTCTCGTGCATCTACGGCCTCGGCGCTCCTGAGTCCTACTACGGGCTGATGTACGCGCTGACCGTCGGGGACCGCATCGATCGACAAGACTTGCTGCGCCGGTTGGTGGAGATTCACTACACCCGGCGTGCCCACGGACTGGAGCGCGGCAGCTTCCGGGTGCGTGGTGACGAGATCGAGATCCTGCCGACCTACGGCGAGGAGGGCGTGCGGGTGACGCTAGAAGACGACGAGGTCGTCGGGCTCGCGGAGATCGATCCGCTGCTCGGTGACACCCTGCGTGAGCACGATCGAGTGACGCTCTTCCCGGCGTCGCATTACGTGACAACGGAGGAGCGACGCCACGAGGCGATCGAGTCGATCAAGGTAGAGCTCGACAGCAGACTCCAGGAGCTGCAAGAGGAGGGCAAGCACCTGGAAGCGCAGCGTCTTCATCAGCGCACCATGTACGATCTCGAGATGATGCAGACCGTTGGCTACTGCCACGGGATCGAGAACTACTCGCGGCACCTGACCGGCCGGCGTCAGGGTGAACCGCCGCCCAACCTGATCGAGTATCTGCCGGACGACCATCTGGTCTTCGTCGACGAGTCCCACATGACGGTGCCGCAGCTGCGCGGGATGTACGAGGGTGACCGCTCGCGCAAGCTGAACCTGGTAGAGCACGGCTTCCGCTTACCTTCGGCGCTGGACAACCGGCCGCTCAACTTCGAGGAGTACCGCAGCGCCATCGGGCAGAGCATCTATGTCTCCGCCACACCCGGGCCGTTCGAGCTCGGGTCGAGCGGCGGCGTGATTGTCGAGCAGATCATCCGACCGACCGGGCTGACCGATCCGGAGATCGACGTGCGGCCGGCGACAGGGCAGGTCGATGATCTCCTGGCGGAGGTGCGAGTGCGCTCCGAGCGCGACGAGCGTGTGCTGGTGACGACCCTCACCAAGCGCATGGCGGAGGAGCTCACCGCCTACTACGGTGACTTCGGCGTCAAGGTGCGCTACCTACACAGCGACATCGACACCCTCGACCGCGTCAAGCTGTTGCGCGATTTCCGGCGCGGCGACTTCGACGTCCTGGTGGGCGTGAATCTCCTGCGCGAGGGGCTGGATCTGCCGGAGGTCACGCTGGTCGCGGTTCTGGACGCCGACAAGGAGGGTTTCCTGCGCTCGGCGACGTCGCTGATTCAGACGACCGGCCGGGCGGCGCGCAACGTAGAGGGCAGGGTGGTGCTGTATGCGGAGCGCGTCACCGACTCGATGCGGGTCGCGATCGATGAAACCGAGCGGCGTCGCCAAATCCAGAGCCTCCACAACGCCGAGCACGGCATCGTGCCCGAGACGGTGGTCAAGGGCATCTCCGACGCCTTCGGCAAGTTCTACGCGCGCGACTACGTCGACCTCGCGGTCGCCGAGGAGCCCGAGCTACCCTTGGACGGCAAGAGCCTGCAGGAGCACGTGGCGGATCTTGACAAGCAAATGCTGGTCGCGGCCGAAGGGCTGGACTTCGAGCGTGCCGCCGAGCTGCGCGATCGGATTCAAGAGATCCGTCGTCGCCAGCTGATGTCCTGAGGGACGTGGCAGGCCATGCCGCCCGATGCCATCCGCGCGCGACTCCCCGAGCTGCCCTTGGCTCCTGGCGTGTACCTGTTCAAGGACGCGACAGGACAGGCGATCTATGTGGGCAAGGCGAAGCGGATCCGTGACCGCATCCGGTCGCATCTGCTCGGTGGATGGGAGGATCGGCGGCAGCAGCGCATGCTCGAAGAGGCGGTCGACGTCGAGGTCATTGTTACCGACTCCGAGGTCGAGGCCCTAACGCTCGAGAACAGCCTGATCAAGACGAACCGTCCCAAGTTCAACGTCCTGCTGCGCGACGACAAGAACTACCCCTACCTGAAGCTGACCCACACGGAGCGCTTCCCGCGCCTGCAGCTGGTTCGCGGCATGGAGCAGGACGCCAACTCCTACTTCGGCCCCTATATCCCGAACACGCGTGCGCGTCTGATGCAGGTGGTGGTATATCGCAACTTCGGGCTGCGACCGTGCAACATCGACATCGACGGCTCGTGGGAGCGGCCGTGCCTCTATTACGACATCGGCGAGTGCGCGGGCCCTTGCGTCCGGGACCTGTGCGACGAGGAGCGCTACGCCGAGGTGGTCGATCATGTCGAGCTGTTCCTCCAGGGACGCGGCGAGGACCTGGCGGTCGACCTCGAAGCCAAGATGCGCCAGGCCTCCGAGTCGCGGGAGTACGAGCGTGCCGCCCACTTTCGCGATCTGCTCGACACCGTGCGTGCCCGCACGCGCGAGCAGAAGATGGCGTCCAAAGACCTGGGCAACCGCGATCTGTTCGCCTTCTACCGCGAGGGTGAGCGCGTGGCCCTGCAGGTGTTCCTGGTACGCGACGGCCTGGTCGTGGAGCGGCGACAGTACTTCTGGGATGACGTGGAAGGGGCCAGCGACGTCGATCTGATGACGACCTGCGTGCAGCAGTACTACCACGGTGGGACCACGATTCCGTCAGAGGTCTGTGTGCCCTTCGAGCTCGACGACGCAGAGCTGCTCACGGAATGGCTACGCGTCGAGCGTGGTGCAGCCGTTCACCTGCGAGTCCCCCGACGCGGCGCCAAGAAGCGGTTGCTCGATCTGGTTGCCCAGAACGCCCGGCTGGCCTACTCGCACCGGTACGAGCGTGGCGCGGCCGAGCGCGGCGCGCAGAAGCTGCAGGAGCTTCTGGATCTGGATCACCCTCCGCAGCGGATCCAGTGCGTCGATGTGTCCAACCTGCAGGGGGATCAGATCGTCGCCAGCCTCGTGACCTTGCGCGAGGGTCGGCCGGACAAGTCGAGTTACAAGCGCTTCCGGATTCGCGGTCTGGCCGGCCAGGACGACTTCGGCTCGATCGCACAGGTAGTGCGGCGTCATTTCCGGCGGGTGCTCGACGGCGAGATCAGACCTCCGGACCTGCTACTGATCGACGGTGGACGCGGCCAGCTGTCGGCCGCGGTCGGCGCACTCGCGGAGCTCGGCATGCAGCAGCAGCCGGTGGCAACGATCGAGAAGGGCGAGGAGAAGCTCTTCGTCCCGGGACGGAGCGAGACCATCCCGCTACAGCCGTACACCGATGCGCTGAAGCTCGTACAACGGGTACGCGACGAGGCGCATCGATTCGCCATCACCTACCATCGCTCGCTGCGTAGCAAGAGCGTGATTCGCTCACGGCTCGAGGAGGTGCCCGGTGTGGGGCCGAAGCGCCAGCGTGCCCTGCTGCGCCGGTTCGGGTCGCTCTCAGGAGTCGAGGCAGCGAGCGAGGCCGAGCTGTCGGAGGTGGTGGGTGCGGCCTTGGCCGCGACCATCAAGAGGATTCTGGCCTAGCAGGCCGTACGCGAGGTAGCATCGAACCATGGATATCGGATTCATTATCATCCAGGTCGTGGCGCTGCTGTTCGCGCTCTCGTTTCACGAGGCGGCACACGCTTGGTCGGCCGATCGGCTGGGCGACCCGACGGCTCGCCGGCTCGGTCGCATCACGATGAACCCCCTGGCGCACATCGACCCCTTCATGACGCTGCTCTTCCCGGCCATGATGATCCTCGCGGGGCTGCCGCCGTTCGGTGCCGCCAAGCCCGTACCGGTGGACACGAGCAATCTGCGCCAACCGCGGCGTGACCACGCCTGGATCGCCGCGGCCGGACCGATCAGCAACGTCATCCTCGCCGTCGCTAGCATCGTGCTCACGCGCATGCTGCTGTCGGGCTGGGCGCCCTTTTCCTGGCTGCCACAGACCGCGCGCGAGCTGGTGTTCCAGATCCTGATGGCGTCGCTGACCATCAACCTGATCCTGGCGACGTTCAACATGTTTCCGATCCCGCCTCTCGACGGTTCGTGGATCCTCTCGGCGACGCTCCGTGGTCGGGTCGCGAGCTTCTATCGCGCCCTGCAGCCGTACGGCTTTTTCATCCTGATCGCCCTGATGTACTCGGGCGTCCTGTGGACGATCCTGCAGCCGGTGGTTCTGTTCGGACAGTTGCTGGCGCTCGGGTGAGCTCGAAGACCGGGCCGGGCGGCCAGCCCACAGCACCACTCGAGGACCCGTTCCTGGTTCGCTTCGACGATTTCGAAGGACCGCTCGACCTGCTCTTGCATCTGGTCCGGCGCCACAGGCGCCCGATCGAGCAGGTTCCGCTGGCCCAGATCACGGCGGACTACCTGGAGACCCTCGACTTCATGGCCTCGATCGACCTGGAGCCGGCGGCAGAGTTTCTCGAGATCGCTGCGACGCTGCTCAGATTCAAGGCCCGCGTCATGCTGCCGACGCCGGCGGCTCCCGCGGATCCACGCGAGGCTGCAGCGGAGGAGGCGGCGTTGTTGCAACAGCTCGTCGAGCACCAGGTCGTGCGGATGGCGGCGACGCGGCTGCGCCAGCGGGAGGAGCAGGCGGCGGCGGTCTGGTTTCGCGGCGATGCCTCACCGGGCGGAGTCGAGGCCGAGGAGAATGAGGTGCTCGAGGCCGATCTGTTCGCCCTGGTGACGGCGTTCAAGAGTGTGCTGGCGTCGGTCGCCGAGCCGACCTCGCTCGAGGTTACACGCGAGGAGTATCCGGTTGCAGCGTGCATCGACGAGATCCGGAGCCGGCTCGCCATCGGCCGCCCAATCCCCTTCCTGGAGATGTTCGTACCAGGCTCGCCGCGCGGAAAACTGATATCGACCTTTCTGGCATTGTTGGAGCTGGTTCGTTCCGGCGCGGCACGAGCTTTCCAGGACGGCACCTTGGGCAGTATCCAGATCTTCCCGACCGGCACGATCGACCGGCCGGCCGGGCTCGGTGCGGAGGGCGACGCCTGAGCATGAAGTGTGGCGGAAAGGTCACCGACGAGTTGGTGCTGGCGGTGGAGGCCATGCTCTACGGGGCCGATGACCCCGTCTCGGCAGGGCGCATCGTCGAGGTAGTCGAGCAGCTCGCGGGGGCTAACGGATCGGACCTGGAGGAGACCCTGGTGCATTCGGCTTGCCAGGTGCTCGAAGAGCGCTACCGGAATGTCGGCTCGGCGCTCCAGGTTCTCGAAGTGGCCCACGGATATCGACTCGGAACACGGCCGCGCTCCGACCCGTTCATTCGGACCCTGCGGCAGGTTGAGCGGCCCACGAAGCTGTCGGCACCCGCACTGGAGACACTCGCCATCGTCGCCTACCGGCAACCTGTGACGAGCGCCGAGGTCACGTCGATTCGCGGCAAGGACCCGTCGTCGGCGTTGCGCCGGCTGCGCGATCTGGGCCTCGTCCGCATCAGCGGACGACGGCGCACGGTGGGGCGGCCGTTCACCTACGGGACCACCGACCAGTTTCTCGAGCTGTTCGGGCTGCGGGATCTGGAGGAGCTTCCAGCCCCGGAGGAGTTCCAGGAGCTCCTGGAGGCCTAGCAGGCCGTGGCGCAAGTGTGATGGGTCTGGTTGCGGCGCCAAGCGCGCGAATGCCTGGCGGGGACCGGTGAGCGCCGAGCGGCTCCAGAAGCTGATCGCTGCCGCGGGGATCGCCTCACGGCGCAAGGTCGAGACGATGATCCGAGCCGGTCGGGTAACGCTTAACGGTGACGTCGTACGCGAGCTAGGGCTGCGCGCCGATCCGGCCATCGACGAGATCCGGGTAGACGGGCGGCGCCTGCCGACGGCACCTCCGGTCTACCTGGCGCTCCACAAGCCCCCGGGGGTGGTCACGTCGGTGAGCGACCCCCACGCCTCGCGTGTGGTAGTTGATCTTCTCGGGCCGGAGATCGAGGCGCGCGTCTTCCCCGCCGGTCGCTTGGACCTGGAGAGCGAGGGGCTGGTGATCCTGACCAACGACGGCGAGTTGATGCACGCCATGACGCGTCCGGGCGGCGACGTCGACAAGGTCTACCGCGTGGAGGTTGCGGGCCAGCCCCAAGAAGCCGACCTCGTGCGCCTTCGTGCCGGTCTCGAGCTCGGGGGGCGTCGGCTCCTTCCCTGCGTCGTCGAGTTGGAGCACGGTGGGGCAGTGTCCCGCGCCCGCGTCGTGTTGCACGAGGGCAAGAAGAAGCAGATCCGCAGGATGTTCCGGACGATCGGCCACCCGGTGCGCCGCTTGGTGCGTACGAGGATCGGCCCGGTGAGGCTCGGGGAGCTGGCACCGGGCGAGTATCGGGAGCTGAGCGAGCCCGAGATCGAGACCCTCAGAGAGCTGGCCAGCGGCCGCGGCAGGAGGGCAGGTTGAGCGCAATGCAGATTGCCATCGACGGGCCCAGCGGGGCGGGGAAGTCGACCCTGGCGCGGGCCGTGGCCGTGGCGCTGAGATTGCCCTATGTCGATACGGGCGCCATGTACCGCGCCGTGGCGTGGAGCGCCATGGTGGCCGATGCCGAGTCGACCGAGCAAGTGGAGCAGCTGCTTGCGGAGATGGACCTCGTGATCGTCACCGACCCGGCCGCCTTCCGGGTCCTGGTCGGTGGCGAGGACGTCACCGAGCTTCTGCGCCAGCCCGCGGTCAGCAAGCGGGCCTCGGAGGTTGCCCAGATCGTCCGCGTGCGCCAGTGGCTGGTTGCCAAGCAGCGGCAGCTCGCCGCCGCCGGTGCGGTCCTCGAGGGCCGGGACATCGGGACGGTGGTCCTTCCCGACGCCGACGTGAAGCTGTTCATCACCGCGCCCGAGGAGGTCCGGCTACAGCGCCGCGCGGCGCAGCTCGTCGCCGTCAGTCCTGCGGAGATCGTGGCGGACGTGCGCGAGCGGGACCGGCGCGATCGGCAGCGCGTTACCTCGCCCTTGCGCGCTGCGGACGACGCGATGGTGATCGACACCGGGAGCGAGACAGTGGAAGCCAGCCTGGCCCGGATCCTCGGCGAAATCGCCCGGCAACAGGTCGCCTCCGATGTTTGACACCCGGCTGAGGAGCCCCTAACATCCTCGTCCTGCCCGGATGGCACTCGTGTGCCTTGTGGGCAAGATCTGTGTGCAGGAGGAATTACCGCAGTTATGTCGGACCAAGTCCAACCCACCGAACCAACCCACCAGCAGGCCTCGGCCGACCTGCTTGCCCAGCTCGACGCGATGGAGGGCGGCCAGATCGACGCCGAGGTCATGATGCAGCTCTACGAGCAGAGCTTGCAGGACCTCGCCGAGGGTGAGGTCGTCTACGGCACCATTCTCGAGGTCCGTGAGGGCGATGTCATCGTCGACATCGGCTACAAGTCCGAAGGCATCGTCAACATCGACGAGTTCCGCGACGCGATGGGCGAGCTGTCCATCGAGGCCGGCGACGAGGTAGAGGTTCTTCTCGTCCGGCGCGAGGACATCCACGGGAACGTCATCGTCTCGCGCGACAAGGCCGAGAAGATGAAGGTCTGGAACCGCATCGAGGACGCCTATCGCGACGAGTCGACGATCACCGGCATCGTCAGCGACCGCGTCAAGGGCGGTCTGTCGGTAGACATCGGCGTGCGGGCGTTCCTGCCCGGATCGCAGGTCGACCTGCGACCGGTCCGTAACCTCGAGGGGCTTCGCGGCGAGGAGATCGAGGTCCGCGTCATCAAGGTCAACAAGCGGCGCGCCAACGTGGTCGTCTCCCGCAAGGCTGTCCTCGAGGCCGGTCGCGCCGAGGAGAAGAAGGAGACCGTCAAGAAGCTCATTGCGGGCAACGTCATGAAGGGCGTGGTGAAGAACATCACCGACTACGGTTGCTTCACCGACCTGGGTGGCATCGACGGTCTGCTGCACATCACCGACATGTCCTGGGGCCGCATCGCGCATCCCACCGAGATGTTCAACATCGGCGACGAGATCGAGGTGATAATTCTCAACTTCGATCCCGAGCGCGAGCGAGTCTCACTGGGCTACAAGCAGCTCAGCCAGGATCCGTGGATCGGCGTGACCGAGAAGTACCCGGTCGGTGCCCGCATGCAGGGCAGAGTGGTCAGCCTCACCGACTACGGCGCCTTCGTGGAGCTGGAGGAGGGGGTCGAGGGCCTGGTGCACATCTCCGAGATGACCTGGAAGAAACGCATCAAGCACCCGTCGAAGCTGGTGCAGATCAACGACCCGGTCGACGTCGCGATCCTCGACGTCGACGAGAACAGCCGCCGCATCTCGCTCGGCATGAAGCAGACCGAGCAGAACCCGTGGCGCCTGATCGCCGAGAAGTACCACGAGGGCCAGGTCATCCAGGGCAGGGTGCGCAACCTCACCGACTTCGGCGCGTTCGTCGAGATCGAGGACGGCATCGACGGCCTGATCCACATCTCCGACATGTCCTGGACCAAGCGCGTGGAGCACCCGTCGGAGGTGCTGCAGAAGGGCCAGGAGGTCGAGGTCGCGGTCCTCAACGTCGATGTGGAGCGCCAGCGTCTCTCGCTAGGCCTCAAGCAGCTGAAGCCGAACGTCTGGGACCAGTTTGTCGAGAAGCACCGTACCGGTGACCTGATCGAAGGCAAGGTCACAAAGCTGACCAACTTCGGTGCCTTCATCGAGCTGGCGGAAGGCCTCGAGGGTCTACTCCACGTCTCGGAGATCGCCGACCGGCACGTCAACGACCCGGCCGACGAGCTCAAGGTCGGTGACGATCTCGAGGTTCGCATCCTCAAGATCGAGATCGACTCACGCAAGATAGCGCTATCGCTGCGTGACTTGCCGGCGGAGGTTATCGAGGCGCCGCCGGCCGACGAGCCGCTGACCCGCTATCAGCAGGACGGCACGATGACGCTCGGCGACCTGGTCGGTAACATGTTCGGCCGCTCCAAGAAGAACAAGGACGACTGATCGCCCGGGAGTAGTAACCGTGTCGATGACCAAGGCTGATCTGATCGAAGCGGTCTCCTCGTACGCGCAGCTGAGCCGTAAGCATTCGGAGCTCGTGGTCAACACGTTCTTCGGGAGCATCGTCGAGTCGCTGACGCACGGTGACAAGGTGGAGCTGCGCGGCTTCGGGACGTTCAAGCTGCGCCGCCGCAAGCCCCGGCTCGGGCGTAACCCGAAGACCGGGCAGCAAGTGCACGTGCCAGCCAAGGTCGTGCCCTACTTCAAGCCGGGCAAGGAGCTCCGCGAGCTGGTCGACCGGTAGCTACCCGGCGCCCGTTCGTGAGCGGCTAGTGGCCACTAGGGTGTGTCGTTGCCGAGCTTCGATTTCGACTGACATAGTGGGCCTTCGACCGATCGGGAGGGGAAATTGAACCCATTGCTGAGCGAGCCCGAGCAAGCACGGGTCGCCAGTGGGCGCGAGATCGTGGGCGCCCACCTGGTGCCACGGGTCGACGAAATCGAGTCGACCGGCAGCTGCCCGGACGAGGTGCTGACGGAGCTCGTCGAGCTGGTGGGGGAGGCGGAGGACCTGACCGGCCTGGTCCTGACCGTCGAGGAGATCGCCCGAGTCAACGCCGCGGTAGCGAGCGTCGTCGGAGCGCACGGGGCCGCACTCCAGTGTGGGATTCAGGTCGACGGGCTGGCCGCGGTTTCCTTGGCGTCGGGCGTGACTCTCGCCGATGACGGGGGCACCAGCGTGTCGGGCGATCCCCGGCTGGTCGCGGGAGCCGTGTATGCGGACTGGCTGCTCGTGGCGGCGGGGGAGGATCTGTTCCGCTGCGCGCGCGGACCCGGAGTCGAGGTGAGCGATACTGTCGAGCTCCTGGGACTACGGGGCGCCGGTCACGCGCTGGTCCGCTTGAGCGGAGCGGCTGCTTCGCCGGCCGCAGTCGCGACAGGGGATCTTCGGGACACGCTGCGCATCGTCCAGGCAGCACGCGCAGTGGGTCTCGCTCAGGGCGCGCTCGATGCTGCCCTGGCGGATGTGGGCAGCCGTCGCGACGCCGGCGACCCGATCGCTCGCTCGCAGTCGGTACAGTGGATGTTGGCCGACATCGCGACCGCCGCCGAGTCGGCCCGGGTGTCGACCTACTACGCCGCCTCGCAGCCTGCGGGTGCCGGCCGAGCCGAGGCCGCCGCGATGAGCCGCCTGCTGGCCGCAGAAGGTGCCGTCGAAGCTACCCGAAGCGCGCTGCAGATCGCCGGCGAGGCGGGGGCGCGGCGCGGTGCCGTCGTCGAACGGCTCTACCGCGACGCCAAGCTGATGGAAATCGAAGGGGGCAGCAACGAGGATCAGCTGCGCTGCATCGCCGCGCACCTGTTGCCAGGCGTCCCGGTAGCCTGAGGGCAGCCGATGGATTGGTCGGTGACGCCGGATCAGCAAATGATCCGCGAGATGGTTCGGGAATTCGTCGACGTCGAGGTCGTTCCAGCAGCCGGCGACTGGGACCGCCAGAAGCGGTTCCCTGCCGAGGTGTTCGATCAGCTCGGCGAGCTTGGGCTGTTCGGCATGGTTGTCCCGGAAGGGTGGGGTGGCGCCGGACTCGCCGGCATCTCCTACTGCCTGGCGCTCGAGGAGCTGGCCCGTGGCGACGCGTCGATCTGCGTCGCCATCAGCGTTACCAACTCGGTCTATTGCTCTCCGGTCTACAAGTTCGGCTCCGACGCACAGCGCGAGCGTTTCCTTCGTCCCTGTGCCCGCGGCGAGTGGCTCGGTGCCTTCTGCCTCTCGGAGCCCGAGGCCGGGTCCGACGCCAGCGCGCTGACGACGCGTGGCGAGCGGCGCGGCCAGGAGTACGTGATCAACGGGTTGAAGTCGTGGATCACCAGCGGGTCGGTCTGCGGCGCCTTGCTGGTGTTCGCGGTCACCGATCCACGGGCCGACCGGCGCCGGATCTCCGCCTTCATGGTTCCACGTGAACATCCGGGGGTGGCGATCATCCGCGAGGAGGACAAGCTCGGCCTGCGAGCCTCGGTGACCAACCAGGTCGCCTTCGAGGACTGCGTGGTTCCGGCGCAGTTCCGGCTCGGCGAGGAAGGCCAGGGGCTGCAGATCGCACTCGATAGCCTGGACGGCGGGCGCGCCGGCATCGCGGCCCAGTCGGTCGGGATTGCCCAGGGGGCGTTCGAGGCCGCCAAGCGTTGGATGTCAGAGCGCACTGCGTTCGGCGGACCGATCGGCCGCTTCGAGGGCCTGCGCGCGCAGCTGGCCCGCATGGCGGCGGAGATCGGTGCCGGACGGCTGCTCTACCTACGAGCTGCGGCCCGCCGGGATACCCTGGGGCGCAATACGCGCGCGGCGTCGATAGCCAAGCTGTTCGCCTCGGAGATGTGTAATCGGGTCGCCTATGCGGCGCTGCAGATGCACGGCGGCTACGGCTACGTCACGGACTATCCGGTCGAGCGCTTCTACCGGGACGCGCGTGTGACGACGATCTACGAGGGAACCTCAGAGATCCAGCGGCTCGTCATTGCGCGGGCCCTACTGGCAGACATTTCGAAGACCTGGGCGCGATGAGGCGGCGTCGGCATGGTCGAGGCCGTCGAGCCTGTGGGATACTCCCGCCGGGCCGTGACCTGCCGGCCACGATCGCATCCTTTCAACCGGGGTGGGAGTTTCCCGCACAGAAGTGAGTCGGGCCGTGTGGGGCCTGGAGAGGTGGAGGACGTGAGCGACAAGACGGTAGAGCTGACAGCGGATAACTTCGAGACCGAGGTGCTACAGAGTGATGTCCCGGTGCTGGTCGACTTCTGGGCCGTCTGGTGCGCGCCCTGCCGCATGATCGCGCCCATGGTCGCGGAGATGGCCGAGGCCTACGATAGCAAGCTGAAGGTAGCGAAGCTGAACGTCGACGACTACTCCGAGGTCGCGGCGCGCTTCAACGTACGTGGGATCCCGACCTTGCTGCTGTTCAGCAACGGCCAGGTCCAGGACCAGATGGTGGGAGCCGGCTCGCGCGACACTATTGTCAACATGATCGAGAAAGTCACGGCGGCTCCGGCCTGAGCCGTGCTCGTTCACGTCGATCAGATCGAAGATGCCGGTCTACGGCTCGCCGGGACAACGGCTGCGCTCATGGAGGGCGCGGGCGAAGGAGAGGCGCGTTTGCCTGGGCCAATCGTGTTCAGCATCAGCCTCAGTAGGAGGGCGGGAAACGTCGATGGAACTGGCTGGTTGCACGCGGTACCGCACGTGCCCTGCTGCCGATGCCTGAGCGCCATCCGGTACCCGGTCGACCGTGAGTTCGAGCTCCGCTTCCGTCCCGAGGCCACGGCCCCGAGCGACGCCGAGACCGAGCTTGACGGATCAGAGCTCGACATTGATTATTACCAAGGGGACGGTCTCGACCTGCGAGCGGCGCTCGTTGAACAGGTGATGCTGGACCTGCCCATGAAGTTGCTCTGCAATGAGCATTGCCAGGGGTTTTGCCCGCTGTGCGGCGTGAATCGCAACGAGCAAAGTTGTGAGTGCGCCGCGCCGCCCGACCCGCGACTCTCGCCGTTGGCGGAGTTGCGCGGTCGTATGCGAGCCCCTTGACCTCGAGGATGGATTCCATTGGCACTTCCGAAGCGACGACATTCCCGTACGCGCCGTGACAAGCGTCGCACCCACGATGCGCTCCAGCGCCCGGCCCAGTCCATCTGCCCCGAGTGCGGTCGGCCCAAGCAGCCGCATCGCGCCTGTGGTCACTGCGGTACCTATCGCGGCCGGCAGGTCGTGTCGGGCAGCGACGACAGCTAACCGCATCCCCGTGCCAGTCGGGAGTTGGCTGACAGGCAGCGGCGCCAACCGGCCATGAGGATCGCCGTCGACGCCATGGGGGGCGATTACGCCCCCGAGCACCCGATCAACGGTGCGGTTCTTGCGGCGCGTGAGCTGGGCGTCGAGGTCGTGCTGGTGGGTGACCAGGAGCTGCTCGCCGCGGCCCTCGCCAAACATGGCCTTCCCGCCGGGATCACCGTGGAGCACGCCGAGCAGGTGATCGGCATGGACGAGTCGGCGGGTATCGCCGTGCGCCGGAAACGGCAGTCGTCGATTCACATCGGGGCGCGCCTCGTGCGCGATGGGGAGGTCCAGGGCTTCGTCTCGGCGGGCAACACCGGCGCCGTCATGGCGGTGGTCAAGGTCATCGTCGGTACACTGGCTGGTGTCGACCGGCCGGCGCTCGCGGTCGTCATCCCGACCCGGCGCGGACCCGCGGTGGTGCTCGATGTAGGCGCGAACATCGAGCCCAAGAGTCGGCACTTGGTGCAGTTCGCGGTCATGGGCCATCACTTCTCGCGCGAGATCCTGGGGCTGCAGCGACCGCGCGTCGGATTGCTCTCGATCGGCGAAGAGGCGGTCAAGGGCAACGAGCTCATCCGTTCCGCCCACGCCCGGCTTCGTGCCGCGGGGGATGCGCTCCATTTCATCGGCAACGTGGAGGCGCACGACCTGTTCCGCGGCGACAGCGACGTGGTCGTGTGCGACGGCTTCACGGGCAATATCCTGCTCAAGACCAGCGAGTCCGCGGTGGAGATGCTGCGCCACATGATGCGGGAGGAGTTCATGCGCAGCTGGGCCGGACGGCTCAGCGCCATGCTGGCGCGCGGCGCGTTCGCGCGCCTGCGACGACGGGTGGGTTACGCTGAGTTCGGCGGCGCGCCGCTGCTGGGGATCCGCGGACTGGCCGTCATATGCCATGGTCGCTCCAACCCTCGGGCGATTCGCAACGGGATCAGAGTCGCTTCGGAGTATGCCGAGGCCGGTGTGAATCGGCGGATCGAGGAGGCCTTGGCTGCGATGGTCTGGCCAGCGGAGCAGACGGGGCCCCCGGCGGAGGCCGGAGGCTGATGGGTGCGCGCACGGCGTTCATGTTTCCCGGCCAGGGCTCCCAGTTCGTCGGAATGGGACGAATCGCCTACGAGACCGAGCCGGCGGCCCGCGAGGTCTTCGACCAGGCGGACGAGGCTCTCGGCTTTGCTCTGTCGCGTCTGTGCTTCGAGGGGGACGAGGCCGAGCTGCGTCGTACCGAGAACACGCAGCCGGCAATTCTCACCGCCAGCGTCGCGGTCTACCGCATCCTCGAGGGCCGCGGCCTGCGTCCCGACTGGGTCGCGGGTCACTCGCTGGGAGAATACTCCGCTTTGGTGGTGGCCGGTAGCCTGGATCTGCCCACGGCGGTTCGGCTGGTGCACAACCGGGGCCGCTACATGCAGGAGGCGGTCCCCGAAGGTACCGGGGCGATGGCGGCGGTCCTGGGCCTGGACGACGATACGGTGCGCGCGGTCTGCAGCACCGTGGCCCGAGAAAGCGGCCGCATCTGCTCGCCCGCCAACTACAACTCGCCGGGCCAGGTCGTGGTTGCCGGGCACGCCGACGCCGTGGCGCGTTGTGTCGATCTGGCCAAGCAACGGGGAGCGCGCCGCGCCAGGCTGCTCAACGTATCGGCGCCATTCCACTGTGCGCTGATGGCACCCGCAGCCGAGGCCCTGGCCGCCGATATGAGCGAGGTGATCTTCGCCGACCCCGAGATTGCTTTGATGTGCAACGTCGACGCGGTCCCGCTGCGCAAGGGCGAGGCGATCGCCGATGCGCTGCTGCGACAGGTGACGGCACCGGTCCGCTGGGTCGACGGGCTGCGCGCCATGGATGAAGCTGGCGTCGAGGTTTGGGTAGAGGTCGGTCCGGGCAAGGTTCTGACCGGACTTCTGAAGCGGTCGATCAAGCCTGATCTTTCCTGCGCGGTGGGCGAGCCGGACGACGTGCCGGTGCTGCTCGAGAGCCTCGAGCTCGCCGCCAACTGACACATGCTGACGGAGGTCGCGTGAGCGAGCGATTGGCCGGAACCGTGAGCCTGGTGACCGGCGCCTCTAGAGGCATCGGCCGGGCTATCGCCGAGCGACTGGCGCGAGAAGGCAGTGACGTAGCGGTCGGGTCGCGTACCAGGGAGGCCTGTGAGGATGTGGCCGAGGCGGTCCGTGCTCATGGCGTCAGGGCTTTGCCTTTGGCGCTGGACGTCGGCGAGGCCGACTCCGTCAAGGCCGCGGTCGGCGCCGTGCTCGAGGAGTTCGGACAGATCGATCACCTGGTCAACAACGCCGGGATTACCCGCGACGCCCTGCTTCTGCGCCTCAAGGATGAGGCATGGGATGCGGTGCTCAGAACCGACCTCACGGGCGTGTTTCTGTGCTCTCGCACCGTGCTAAGATCCATGCTCCGCCGGCGACAGGGGCGCATTGTGTCGATCAGTTCGGTCGTCGGCCTGCTCGGAAACGCCGGGCAAACGAACTACGCCGCGGCGAAGGCCGGCGTACACGGATTTACCAAGGCGCTGGCTCGGGAGGTTGCTTCCCGCGCGATCACGGTGAACGCGGTTGCACCCGGATACCTCGATACCGACATGACCCGCGACCTTCCCGACGAGGCCCGCGAGCAACTGCAAAGGCAGATCCCGCTCGGTCGACTCGGGGTGGGAAAAGACATCGCGGGAGTCGTTAGTTTTCTGCTGTCGGACGACGCTTCCTATGTCACCGGACAGGTGATCAGCGTCGACGGCGGCATGTATATGTAGGTGACCAGTAGAAGGAACGAACCACCGCGCGCGCAGTGGCCCGGTTCACGGAGGGATTGATGGATATCGAAGCCAAGGTCAAGGAGATCATCGTTGAGCAGCTGGGCGTCGACGCCGAGGAGGTAACCGTCGCGGCATCGTTCGTCGAGGACCTCGGCGCCGACTCGCTCGATACCGTGGAGCTTGTGATGGCGCTCGAGGAGGAGTTCGACATCGAGATTCCAGACGAGGAGGCGGAGAAGATCGCCACAGTTCAAGCCGCGGTCACCTACATCCAGAGCAATACGTGAGCCGACGCGGCGCCTGAGCCGCAGCGAGGGCGAAGATGGAGCGTCGGGTCGTCGTGACCGGGATCGGCATGCTAACGCCGGTGGGATCCACTACCGAGGCGTCGTGGAGTGCCCTGCTGAGCGGGGCCAACGGCATCGGGCCGATCACGAAGTTCGACGCCGAGGGGTACGCGACCACGATCGCCGGTGAGGTCGACGGCTTCGACGCCACCCAGTTCGTGGACAAGAAGGACGTCAAGAAGATGGACCTTCATGTTCAGTACGCGCTGGCAGCGTCGCAGGACGCCATCGACATGGCCGACGTTGCGGGCGCCTACGACCCGGAACGCATCGGGACGATCATCGGCTCCGGAATCGGTGGTCTGAACATCATGCAGAAGTTCTGCGGTGTTCAGATGCGACGCGGTCCGGGCAAGATCAGCCCCTTCTTCATCCCGGCGCTGATTGTCAATCTGGCAGCAGGTTGGGTGTCGATGCGTCACGATCTTCGCGGGCCCAACTCGGCGACGTGCACGGCGTGCTCGACTGGCAACCACGCCATCGGCGATGCCTACAGGGCGATTGCCCGCGGCGACGCTGATGCCATGGTTTGCGGCGGTACCGAGGGCGTTGTCTGCTCCCTGGCCATCGATGGATTCGCGGCGATGCGTGCCCTGTCGACTCGTAACGACGAGCCCGAAGTCGCCAGCCGTCCGTTCGACGCCGACCGCGACGGCTTCGTACTGGGTGAGGGCGCCGGCATTCTGGTGCTGGAGGCCGAGGAGAGCGCGCGGGCGCGGGGTGCAACGATCCTGGCCGAGTTGGTCGGATACGGCATGTCCTCGGACGCGTACCACATCAGCTCGCCACCTCCGGACGGAAACGGGGCGGTGCGGGTGATGCACGCGGCGCTCGATGACGCTGCGGTCTCGCTGGAGCAAGTCGACTACCTGAACGCGCACGGAACCTCGACACCGGTGGGTGACGTCGCCGAGGTCAACGCCATCAAAACCGTCTTCGGAGACCACGCCTGGAAGCTCGCGGTCTCGTCGACGAAGTCGATGATGGGGCACCTCCTCGGTGCCGCAGGCGGGGTGGAGGCGGGGATTACGGTACTGGCGCTCCGCGATCAGAAGCTCCCTCCGACAACCAACTACGATACGCCCGATCCCGAGTGTGACCTGGACTTTGTGCCCAACGAGGCACGCGACGCCGAGCTCCAGTACGCGCTGTCTAACTCGTTCGGCTTTGGTGGCACGAACGCTGCGCTGCTGTTCAAGCGCTACGCCTAGTCTCCTGTAACAGTGGTTCGCAGCATAAGTCATGAGGCGTGTTGGTCGAGAGTGCGCTGTGCGAACCGGGCGATGGGAGCCAGGATCTCGTCGGCACTCTTGCACCACACGAACGGCTCGGGGGTCTCGTTGTGCGCATCGATGAACTCTCAGATAGCTGCCACCAGCGCTGCGACACTGCAATGAGATCCGCGGCGGATCTGCTTGTTGGTCAGCTCGGCGAACCAGCGCTCGACCTGGTTGAGCCACGAGGCATAGGTAGGGGTGAAGTGCAGGTGGAAGCGTGGCCGTTTGGCCAGCCAGGTGTGGATCATCGGGCTCTTGTGGGTGCCGTAGTTGTCCAGGACCAGATGCACCTGCAGTTGGGCAGGCACCTGCTCATCGATCATGTCCAGGAACTTGCGGAACTCCACCGAGCGATGCCGGCGGTGAGTCTGAGCCAGAACGGTTCCCGTCTTGATGTCCAAGGCGGCGAACAACGATGTCGTTCCATGGCGTTGGTAGTCATGCGTGCGCCGCTCCATCTGGCCGGGCCGCATGGGTAGCAACGGCTGTGTCCGATCCAGTGCCTGGATCTGGCTCTTTTCGTCCACGCACAGCACCACCGCGTGCTCGGGCGGGTTGACATACAACCCGACGACGTCGCGCACCTTGTCCACCAGTAACGGGTCGGGCGAGAGCTTGAACGTCTCGGTGCGGTGTGGCTTGAGACCAAAGGCACGCCAGATCCGGCTGATTGTGGCGTGGCTCAAGCCGGTCGCCTTGGCCATCGACCGGGTGGACCAGTGGCCCCACGCGGGGTACTCTCCAAGGTGCGGATGATCACCTGTTCGACCTGGGCGTCCGTGATCTTGCGCGGCGCTCCGGGTCGCGGTTCGTCGTACAGGCCATCGAGACGATCCGACACGAAGCGTGCCCGCCATTTGCCCACGGTGCTCGGTGACAGCTGCAAGCGCTTGGCCACGGCCTTGTTGTCGTGTCCCTGCGCGCAGGCCAGGACGATGCGCGCGCGGCGTGCCGGGGCGGGGGCGGTGCGGGATCGATGCGCCAACGAGTTCAGGTGTGCCTCCTCCTGTGGCGTCAGCGTTAAGGGAGCCTTGGGTCGACCGGTGCGCATGCGACAATCTCCTGTGCTCAGCTACAGGTTCGACATATGCACACTATAACTTATATCAGTTATTTCTGATACAGGGGACTAGGAGACCGTGGTGAAAGTGTGGTGGGTCTGGCAAGTAGGTCTTACGGGCGAGGGCAAGGAGCACCGACGAGGCGATGCAGGAACATCGTTGAGGAGGTGCGACACGGCCATCGCCCGTAACCGCTACTTGCCCGGAGGGTTACGCCGCCAAGGGCGCATCTGCGGCGTTGGCGCTCCTTGACGATGCCCAAACATCGCCAACGTCGCACCGCCTTGCATCTGCGCCCTTGGCGGCGTAACCAGACCCATCACACTTTCACCACGGCCTCCTAGAGATCCCATGTCCGAAGCCGAGTTCCTGGCCATCCGCAGGGCGAAGCTCGAGGCGCTCGAGGCAGCTGGTGTCGACCCATACCCTCGCCGCTTCGATGCCGACGGGACGATGGAGGGCGTGCGCGCCGCCCACGAAGCGACGGATGCGGCCGGGCTGGAGAGCGCCAAGCCGGCCGTGCGCGTGGCCGGCCGTTTGACGGCGATTCGCGAGCACGGCAAGTCTGCCTTCGGCGATCTGGACGACGGCACCGCGAGCATCCAGTGCTTCGCGCGGCAGAACGTCCTTGGAGAAGAACGCTTCCGTGACTGGCTGGCCAGCGATCTCGGGGATTTCCTCGGGGTCGACGGCACCCTCATGCGGACCCGCACCGGCGAACTGACGCTTCTGGTCGAGAAGTTCGTTCTGTTGTCCAAGGCCATGCGGCCGATGCCGGAGCAGTGGCACGGGCTGCGCGATACCGAGATGCGCTACCGGCAACGCTATCTGGATCTGCTGGCCAACCCACAGGTTCGCGCGACCTTTCGGCGGCGCGCCGAGATGGTTCGTACCCTGCGCGCGCACCTGGACGCCAACGGCTTCCTGGAGGTGGAGACGCCGCTGCTGCAGCCGCTGTACGGCGGCGCGGCGGCGCGGCCGTTCGAAACCCACCACAACACGCTCGACATGCCGCTGTACCTACGGATCGCACCCGAGCTGTATCTCAAGCGACTGCTGGTCGGGGGTCTTCAGCGTGTCTACGACCTCAACCGGAACTTCCGCAACGAGGGGATCTCACGGCAGCACAACCCCGAGTTCACCATGCTCGAGTTCTACGCGGCCTACTGGGACTACGAGGTCATGATGGAGTTCGGCGAGGAGCTCATTTGTGCCGCCCTCGGCCACCCGGGTGGAATAACGACCCTCAGCTACCAGGGACGGGAGCTCGATCTGCGGCGCCCGTGGCGGCGTCTGCCACTGCGCCAGGCCCTGGTAGAGCTTGGCGGGCTCGATGAGGCGTTGGTTCATGACGAGCCGGCACTCCGCGACTTTCTCCTCTCGCGCGACACGCCGGTTGACGGCCTCGGGCTCGGCGGGCTACAGGAGGCAGCGCTCGACAAGCTGGTCAAGCCGTTGGTCTCGGATCCCGTGTTCATCACCGAATACCCGCTGGAGATCTCACCCCTGTCCAAGGCGAGCCCGGAGGATCCGGACATGGTCGAGCGCTTCGAGCTCTATGTTGCCGGCATGGAGGTGGCCAACGGCTATTCGGAGCTCAATGACCCGCGCGAGCAGCGGCGGCGCATGCAGGAGCAGGTCGATGCGCGAGATGGTTCGGGGGAGGCGCCGCCGCAGGTCGACGAGGACTACATCACGGCTCTGGAGCATGGCATGCCGCCTGCTGCAGGGATCGGCATTGGCATCGACCGCCTGGTGATGGTGGCGACCGACTCACCGACGATCCGCGACGTCATCCTCTTCCCGCTGTTGCGCCACAGGCACTAGCCACGCCGCGGCGTAACCAGACCCATCAGAGTCCTGCCAAGGCCTGCCACACCCCTCATGATTGGACCCCAGACGCCTTTACTTATAGATCATCATCAAAACACATGATTAGTTAGTCATAGCTTTAATTGTCTTTTGTTGGCTGTTAGAGTCTACGTAAAGCTTGTTCCAGCGGTGCCGACGCATGCCTGATCGCGTTCGGCACTTGCGGTGAGGGGCAACATGGCGACGGCCAAGACAGGTAGGGCAGGTTGGCTACGGCGGCACTACCGCCTGTTCCTTGCCGTGCGGTACCTGAGGGCTCGGCGCAAGCAGGCCTTTACCTCGCTGGTGACCGTGGTCTCCGTGCTCGGTGTGAGCGTCGGAGTCGCGGCGCTGATCATCGCGCTGGCCCTGCTCACCGGGTTCCAGGACGACATCCAGCGCAAGATCATCGGTGCCAACGCCCACGTGTTCGTCCAACCGTTCGGTCCGTACCTCGAGGATCCGGACGGGGTCATCGAGACGGTGCGCGAGGTGCCCGGTGTGATCGCCGCCGCGCCGGCCGTGCTCACGACCGGGCTCATCCGCGGCAACGCCACGCAGCCGACGTTCGTCCACCTCAAGGGTGTCGATCCGAAGGCCGAGGCCGAGACGACCCAGCTACTCGACACACTCGTGGAGGGGAGTGCCGACGGGCTCCTGGATAGGACTCGCAACGGAGGCGGCGGACACCCGGGCATCGTCCTCGGGTACGACCTGTCGGTGAGCCTGTTTGCCCGACCGGGGGACACGGTGCGGGTGATTCTCTACTCGCCCAACACGCTCTCGCCCATGGGCACCAGCCTGCGCTTCGAGGACTTCGAGGTCGTCGGCGTGTTCCGGGCCGGGATGTACGAGTACGACAACACCTGGGCACTGATTCCCCTGAGCGAGGCCCAGCGACTGCTCGAGCTGGGCAGCGCCGCTGGTCTCGTGCAGATCGCGGTGGAGGACATCTTCCAGACCCAGCCCGTGGTGCAGGAGGTAGCGGATCGACTGGGCGACGCCTACCTGGTGATGGATTGGCAGCAGATGAACCGCGCCTACTTCGCAGCGCTGCAACTCGAGAAGCTGGCCCTCTTTGTAACCATCAGCCTGATCGTCGGCGTCGCGGCCCTGAACATCGTCGCCACGCTCGTGCTCACCATCAAAGACAAGCAGCGGGACATCGGCATCCTGATGTCGCTGGGCGCTACCCGGCAGGACATTCTCGGCGTCTTCATGATCCAGGGGCTGGTGATCGGCCTGATCGGTACTGTGCTGGGTGCGATGCTCGGCGTTACCGCGTCGCTGTTGCTGGACCGCTACGAGGTGGTGCGCTTGGAGGCACAGGTCTACTACCTGTCCTACGTGCCGTTCGACGTGCGCTGGCTCGACCTGACTCGGGTCTGTCTCCTGTCGGTCCTGATTACCTTCGCCGCGACCCTCTACCCGGCGTGGAGGGCCTCGCGCCTCGATCCTGTTGTCTCGCTGAGGTACGAGTGACCATGGGGGAGCAACTGCTTCGCGCGCGCGACCTCGCCAAGAGCTACGCCTCGGGTGGCGGTCGCCTCGACGTCCTGAGCCACTGCGATCTGACCGTCGAGGTGGGCGAGCGGGTCGCCATCGTCGGGCAGAGCGGGGTCGGCAAGAGCACGCTGCTGCACCTGCTGGCCGGGCTGGATCGACCCGACCGCGGCCAGATCGAGTTTCGCGGTAGGGGACTCGATCGGATGAGCGACCTCGAGCTGGCAGAATTCCGCAACCGGCAGGTCGGCATGGTCTTCCAGTTCTATCACCTCCTTCCCGAGTTCACCGCCACAGAGAACGTCGCCATGCCCCTGCTCATCGGCGGCCGGCCGGATGGGGCTCAGGAGCGCGCTCGCACACTGCTGGAGGAGGTCGGGCTTGCCGAGCGCGGCCATCACTTCCCGTCCGAGCTGTCCGGAGGTGAGCGCCAGCGCGTCGCCATCGCTCGGGCCCTGGCCTCGGGGCCGGACCTGCTGCTGGCCGACGAGCCGACAGGAAACCTGGACCACGACAACGGTTTGCGCATCATGCAGGTGTTCCAACGTGTCTACGACCTGCACGGGGTAGCGACCGTCATGGTGACCCACAATCCGGAGCTGGTGAGCAGCTTCGTACGCGTTCTGGCGATGCGGCCAGGAGGCGCCCTGGTGCCGATGGAGTCCACGGAAGGGAGCGCTGACTGATGACGAACCGGACGGCCGTTACGGCCCACGCACACTACAGGGCACGGATGTCGGGCTGCCTCAACTTCGGATTGTTTGGCGCGAACGTGCTCGGCTATACTCGAATTCAAGCGGTGCCGTGTGGCGCCGCCGTTTTCGACAGGGCTTCGGGCGGGGCCGCTGCCGTCGGGCAGGGCGCGTCGTTGTCGACGTTCTGGGAGACCGAAGATAATGTTTGAGCGCTATACGGAACGGGCTCGTAGGGTCATCTTCTTCGCGCGCTACGAGGCCAGCCAACTCGGCTCCCGGACAATCGAGACCGAACACCTGCTGCTGGGCCTGATTCGCGAGAACAACGGTCTCACCGGCAAGCTTCTCAGCCGCTCCGACATCGAGTCGGAGGCCATCCGCAACGAGATCCAGTCGCGAACCGAGGTGCGCGAGAAGATCTCGACCTCCGTGGAGATTCCTCTTTCGGTGGAGTCGAAGCGGGTGCTCGCTTACGCCGCCGAAGAGGCGGAGAAGATGCTTCACAAGTACATCGGCACCGAGCACATCCTCCTCGGGCTGCTGCGCGAGAAGAAGTCGCTGGCCTCGCGCATCCTGGTCGAAAAGGGCATGCGCCTGTCCACGGCGCGCGAGGATCTTCTGTACTTGCTCAAGGAGAAGAACCTGAGCGAGAAGAAGAAGGAGACGCCGTTCCTCTCGGAGTTCTCGCGCGACCTGACGGAGATGGCGGCCAAGGGGCTTCTCGATCCACTGATCGGGCGCGAGCAGGAGCTCGAGCGCGCCACCCAGATTCTCTGCCGGCGCACCAAGAACAACCCGGTGCTGATCGGTGAGCCCGGGGTCGGCAAGACGGCGATCGTCGAGGGCCTGGCTCAGCGTATCGTCACGGGCGAGGTGCCGCACTTCCTGTACGACAAGCGGATCCTGGAGCTCGATATCTCCTCGGTGGTTGCGGGCACGAAATACCGCGGCCAGTTCGAGGAGCGGCTCAAGACCATCATGAAGGAGCTAGTCGAGAACAAGGACATCGTGATCTTCATCGACGAGCTTCACACCCTGGTCGGCGCCGGCTCGGCCGAAGGGTCGCTGGATGCTGCGGGGATCCTCAAACCGGCGCTGGCGCGAGGCGAGATCCAATGCATTGGCTCTACGACCCCACGCGAGCACCGCAAGCATATCGAGAAGGACCGGGCCCTGGCTCGCCGCTTCCAGGGCATCACGGTGTCGCAGCCTACCGAAGAGGAGACGGTTCGCATCATCCTGGGCATCCGTGATCGGTACGAGCGCTACCACGGTGTCAGCTACGACGACGATGCGATCACCGCGGCGGTATACCAGAGCAACCGCTACATAGCCGATCGATTCCTGCCGGACAAGGCCATCGATGTGCTCGACGAGACCGGGGCCCGTGTCAAGCTGGCCACCAGCTCGGCACCGCGCCGGCTCAAGGAGATCGAGGAGCACTCGCGCGAGCTCGCCACCCGACTCGAACAGGCGATCGCGGCCGAGGAGTTCGAGAAGGCGGCGCGCTATCGCGACCAGATGAAGCGTGAACGCGAGCGCTTGGATCGGCTGCGTGCCGATCTCGACGACGACGAGGTCGAGTCGCCGCCGCCGGTGGTGACGGTCGCTGACGTCGAGCAGGTCGTCTCCAACTGGACGGGCATCCCGATTACCTCCATCCAGGACGAGGAGATGGACCGGCTCGTCAACATGGAGGACGAGCTACACCGGCGCATCGTGGCCCAGGACGAGGCGATCGAGGTCGTGTCGCGGGCCATTCGTCGCTCGCGAGCGGGCCTCAAGAACCCGAAGCGGCCCGCCGGCTCCTACCTGTTCCTCGGCCCGACGGGTGTCGGCAAGACCGAGGTGGCGCGGACCCTCGCCGGTTTCCTGTTCGGCGATGAGCGGTCGCTGATCCGCTTCGATATGTCCGAGTTCATGGAGCGGCACTCGGTCTCCAAGCTGATCGGCTCGCCCCCGGGTTACGTCGGTCACGAGGAGGGCGGACAGCTGACCGATCGAGTGCGTCGCAACCCGTACAGCGTCGTCCTGCTCGACGAGATCGAGAAAGCCCACCCGGCAGTCTTCAACATCCTGTTGCAAGTGTTCGAGGACGGGCACCTGACCGACGGGCTCGGCAACACGGTCGACTTCAAGAACTGCACCGTGATCATGACCTCAAACATCGGGGCCCGTTTCATCCAGAAGCGAGGAGGCCTCGGCTTCAGGGCCCGGGACGAGGTGGCGACCTTCGCCGACATGCGCGAGCGCGTTCTCGAAGAGGTCAAGCGCACCTTCAACCCTGAGTTCCTGAACCGCGTCGACGAGGTCATCGTCTTCCACTCGCTCAGCGACGAGCACCTGGCGAAGATCATTCGTCTGATGGTCGAGGAAGTGAACGTGCACCTGGCCAGCAAGGAGATCGAGGTTCAGCTCGGCGATGATGCGTACCGCTGGTTGATCGAAACCACGTGCGCTGACCGCAGCTATGGCGCCCGGCCGTTGCGACGCGCGATCCAGAAGCACATCGAGGACGTGCTGGCCGAGGAACTGATCCGGGGCCGCGTCGGCGCCGGCTCGCTGGTTCGAGTCTCGACTCGAGACGACGCGCTCCACTTCGACGTCGAGCAGCAGGACCTCGAGGCAGCTCCGGCGGATGCCGTAGTCTGAGCTACCGTGCGCGGCTGCGCAGGCCGCGCTCCGCGGGGCCGGATGCGCTATCATTTCCACTGAGGTGTGCCTGCGACCCATCGCGTGGGCGCGTGTCGATCCCACACCCTGGCGCCTCCAACCACTCATGACCTCTACCGAAATCGGTTTGTGTCCGATCCCCGCACGTCGCCTCGCGATCGTGCTGCTGAGCGCCGTGATCGCGGCGCTAGCGTTCGCCGCGCCCGCCGGCGCCGTCCAGACGAGCCAGGCCCCGCAGGAGCCGCAGGGCCGCAGCGTCGAGGCCATTCGCGTCGAGGGCAATGTGCGCCTCGACGACGCCACCATCGGCTTCTTCCTCGCGATTCGTGCCGGGGCGGCGTTCGATTGGGAGACAGCGCAGCAGGATTACATGGCGCTGTACAACACCCTCTGGTTCCGCAACCTGATCATGCGTTGGGAGGAAGGTGAGCATGGCGGCGTCATCGTGGTGATCGAGGTTGACGAGTTCCCGCTGCTCAGCGCGGTGCGCATCGAGGGGACCGGTGCCGTTGACACCGACGAGCTGTTTGAGCGCATGGAGCTGCTCGACCGTACGCTTACCCTGCAGGAACCGGTCAACGAGAGCCTGCTGCGTGACGCCAAAGACATACTCAGGGTCATGCTGCAGAGCGACAAGGGCCTGCAGTTCGTACAGATCGACATGGCGCTGGAGGAGTCGGCCGACGGCGTTGCCACCGCGGTGTTCAACGTCATCGAGGGCGACGAGGTCCGCATTGCCCAAGTGATGTTCGAAGGCAACACGGTTTTCGGCCAGCGGGAGCTGCGCTGGGCGCTCAAGCGAACCGGTGAGCACAACTTCATGTCGTTCCTGAGCAAGAACGACCGCTTCTCCCTGGGCGGCTACGAAGCCGACATGGTCGGCATCACGAACATGTACTTCAAGAAGGGGTACATCAACTTCCGCTATGGGGACCCGCGAGTCGAGATCTTCAACGACGAGCGTGAGCTCTGGTGGGGCGACAAGCTGCGGCTCGCCGTTACCATCCCGATCTTCGAGGGGCCGCAGTTCTACGTCAATGAGCTTCGAGTCACCGGCAACACGCAATTCAGCTCCGAGGAGCTGCTGTCGATTCTCGATCTCGAGTCCGGCGAAATCATGAACGTCGAGCAGGTGCAGGCTGCCAAGGACGCCATCGAGGCGAAGTACGCCGATGCCGGCTACCTGCAGATCTCGGTAGCGCCGTTCCCGATTCCGGTAGGGGAGGATCTGGTCGACGTCGAGTACCGGGTTGCCGAAAACGCGGTCTACCGCGTGAACCGGATCGAGTTCAGCGGCAACACCAACACCCGCGATCAGGTTCTGCGGCGCAACATGAACATCGAGGAGATGGCGCGCTGGGATCAGGGCCGCTTCGCCTCGAGTGTGGAGCGTCTGTTCCGGCTGGGCTATTTCCAGGACGTACAGCAGGATCTGCAGGCGGTACCGCCGGGTGAGACGCTGGACGTCGATCTCCCGGCCGACGAGCAATACGGCAGCGTTGACGTGGATCTCGAGGTCCAGGAAGTCGGCCGCAATCAGATCACCTTCGGTGGTGGCTTGTCGGCGCTCGAGGGCGGCTTCATTCAGGCCGGTTACACGACCCGAAACCTGTTCGGCTACGGGCAGACGCTATCGCTGTACGCGCAAGTGGGCCGCCAACGGCAGAACATTCGTCTGTCGTTCGCCGATCCCTACTTCCTCGGCAAGCGTCTGCGCTTCGGCGCTGACCTCTTCCGCGACGCCCTGAACTACCCCGACTTCCAACGCGAGGGTACGGGTTTCTCGCTGCGCCTCGGCAAGCCGATGAATTTCCAGGAAACCCTGGCGCTGTTCACCGAGTACAACTACGAGGTCATCGACATCGGCGACGTGAGCCCGACGCTGGGGAGTCTCTCCTCATCGATCTTCCAGCAGCTGTTCTTGATCGAGGGGCGTCGGGTCACCAGCAGCGTGCGGCCGTTCCTGTTCTGGAACAACACCGACAACCCGTACCTGCCCTCCGCCGGCAACCGTTCCACGGTCTCGTACGAGTACGCCGGGGGCGCGCTCGGTGGAACGCTCGATTTCTGGAAGGCATCGTTACGCACTACTTGGTGGGTGCCGTTGGTCAGCGAGGGCTCGGGCATCCTGCGCCAGCCCAAGCAGATCTTCGCCTTCAACATCCGCCTCGACTGGGCGCAGCCCCACGGCGGCCTCGAGGAGATCCCGATCTTCGAGCGCTTCTTCCTAGGCGGCAGCAACTCGGTCCGCGGGACTCGGCTGCGGTCGATCGGTCCGACCGATGATCGCGGCAACATCCTTGGTGGCACCAGGGCGATTCAATACAACCTCGAGTACATCTTCTCCCTGACGCCGTCCTTCCGGGTCAAGGCCTTCCACGACGCGGGACAGGCGTGGCTCGAGGCGGATGCCGTCAGTCTCAAGGACATGCGCCGGACCGTGGGGCTCGAGTTCGAGGTCTTTGCGCCGGTGTTCAACGTCCCGTTCCGCTTCTTCTGGGCCTACAACTTCAAGCCCCTCGAGTTTTTCGGCGAGAAGAAGTCGGCGTTCGAGTTCGCCATTGGCTCTACGTTCTAGGCGCGCCGCGCCGCTCACCCTGGGGCAGCTCGCGGAGATCGTCGGCGGCGAGCTGCACGGCGACGCGTCTCGCCGAGTGTCCGGTGCAGCCGAGATCGAGGATGCCGGTAGCGACGATCTGATCTTCTGCGCGGAGACTCGGCGCTCCGCGGCGCTAGCCACGACCTCCGCCGCAGTAGCGCTACTTCCGCCCGGTCTCCAGCCCGAGATCGAGGCTTCGGCCCTGAACGTGATCAGGGTCGCCGACCCTCATGTTGCGGCGGCGCGGGCTCTCGAGGCGCTCTACCCACTGGAGCACGCAGCACCGGGTGTGCATGCGAGCGCCACCGTCGGTGACGGCGTCGCCCTGGGGGAGGGTGTCAGCATCGGTCCTCAGGCGGTGATCGGAGAGGGTGCCCGGATCGGGGCCGGTACCGAGATCGGCGCCGGATGCAGCGTTGGGCCGGCCGTTATTATCGGCCGCCGGTGTCTGCTCATGGCCAACGTCTCGGTGTATGACGGCACCGAGATCGGCGACCGCGTCGTTCTCCACTGCGGGGTCGTGATCGGGGCCGACGGCTTCGGCTACGCCGGAATCGGTGCCGAACGAGTCAAGGTGCCCCAGATGGGCGGTGTGCTGATCGAGGACGAGGTCGAGATCGGCGCCAACGCATGCGTCGATCGAGGCACCTTCCGCAACACCCGAATCGGCCGCGGCAGCAAAATCGACAACCTGGTCCAGATCGGCCACAATTGCGACATCGGCGCCCACTGCGCGGTCAGCGGGCTCGCGGGCCTGTCGGGCAGCACGGTGCTGGAGGAAGGTGTGATCCTGGGCGGCAACGTCGGCACCGCCGGTCACCAAGTGATCGGCGCCGGCAGTATGGTCGCGGCCAAGAGTGGGGTGCACGGAGACCTGCCGCCGGGGTCCATCGTCGGGGGCTACCCCCATCTTGACGTGAGGCTTTGGCGCCGCGTGGTTGCGTCCCTGCCGAAGCTTCCCGAACTGATTCGTCGCGTTCGACGGCTCGAGCGCGCCGCCCAGGAACCTCAGGAGTAGGTGTTGAGCATCGATATCCGCCGCATCCTGTCCTTGCTCCCGCACCGGTATCCGTTTCTGCTGGTGGACCGGATTCTCGAGGTGGAGCCGGGTCGGCGGGTTCGTGCGATCAAGAACGTGACCGTCAACGAGCCCTTCTTCCCCGGCCATTTCGAGGGCAACCCGGTCATGCCCGGCGTGTTGATCGTCGAGGCGATGGCCCAGGCCGGGGCCGTGCTCCTACTGAATGACAGCGACGAGGACATGGTGGCCAAGTACATATACTTGGCCGGCGTCGACAGGGCCCGCTTCCGGCGTCCGGTCGTTCCGGGTGACCAGCTCGTCATGGACATGGAGGTGCTGTCGCTCAGACGCCGTGCTTGTCGTGTGCGCGGCCGCGCCACGGTCGACGGCAAGCTGGCGGCCGAGGCGGAGCTGCTTTCCATGCTTGTCGAGCTGTCGGCGGAGAGCGAGGGATGAACGCCGCGGTCGAGTGCGATCCGACCGCGGTGGTGCACGACGGAGCCGAGCTCGGCGTCGGGGTCAAGATCCGACCTTACGCTGTGATCCGGGCGACGGCGAGGGTAGGCGACCGCTGTGAGATCGGCGAGTTCACCGTGGTCGACGAGCACACGACGCTGGGTCCCGACACCCGCGTCTTCCCGCATGCCTGTGTCGGCTCCGAGCCCCAGGACCTCAAGTTCTCGGGCGAGCGATCCTACCTCGAAACCGGCGCGCGCAACGTGTTTCGAGAGTTCGTCACCGTCAACCGCGGCACGGACGGCGGTGGGGGTGTTACTCGCGTCGGCTCCGACAACATGTTCATGGCCTACTGCCACATCGCTCACGACTGCGAGATCGGCAACCACACGATCTTCGGCAATGCGGCGACTCTTGCCGGGCACGTCCAGATCGGTGACTGGGCCGTGCTCAATGCGTTCTGCGGCGTCCAGCAGTTCGTGCGTATCGGTGCCCACGCCTACCTGGCGGCCTTCGCCGGAGCAGACCGCGACGTGGTGCCTTACGCCAAGGCGCACGGCAACCACTGCCGGGTCGTGGGAGTCAACTCCATCGGACTTCGGCGGCGTGGCTTCACGCCAGAATCGCGGCGGCAGCTCAAGCAAGCGTATCGGGTGCTGTTTCGCGACCAGCTCAACACGACGCAGGCGCTCGAGGAGATCGCCCGTCGCGGATTCGACGCGCCGGAAGTGGCGGAGTTGGTCCGGTTCATCCAGAGCAGCGAGCGTGGGATCGTCAAGTGATTTGCTGGCCGTGATCGCCGGCAGCTCCCAGATGCCGTTGGTGGTAGTGCGCGAGGCGCGTCAGGCCGGCCGAAGAGTCGTCGCTGCCGCGATCCGTGGGATCACCTCGCCGGCGCTCGAGGAGACGGTCGAGCGAGTTGACTGGCTCGAGTGGGGCGACCTTCCCGCCTTTCTTGCAGTGCTCGAGTCCTGGCGCCAAATGGGCGTTCGCGAGGCTGTAATGGTGGGAAAGGTCGAGCAGCAGCGAATCTACGATCGTCACGGCGACGAGGCGCTGACCGACGCTATCGACGGGCTGCCCACCGGTCACACGGACGAGCTACTCGGCGCGGTGGCCAAGGTCCTGACGGGGGCTGGGATCGAGCTCCTCGATTCCACCCGATACCTGCAGTCGATGTTGGCATCTCCCGGCCGCGTCGCAGGACGCGAGCCGAGCGCGCAGGAGGCTGCGGACATGGAGCACGGTTGGGCCGTTGCCAAGGAGCTCGGGCGTCTCGACATTGGCCAGACGGTCGTGATCAAGGAGCGGGCGGTCGTTGCGGTAGAAGCGATGGAGGGTACCGACGCCACGATTCGGCGTGCCGGGGAGCTGGCAGGCTCTGGTTGCGTCGTGGTCAAGGTGGCCAAGCCGTCGCAAGACCTGCGCTTCGACGTGCCCGTGATCGGGGCGGATACGCTGCGAGCCATGGCGGCGTCCGGCGCTTCGGCGCTCGCGGTCGAGGCCGGCCTCACGGTGGTCTTCGACGAGGAAGCAATCGAGGCACTCGCCACCGCGCACGGAATGGCCGTTTGGGCCCGAGCCCGTGACTGAGCTCCTCAGGGTAGGGGTGGTCGGCGTCGGGGCGATTGGCCGCCGCCACGCTCGTATCTATTCGGAGCTGCCAGGAGTGCAGGTGGTCGGCATAGTCGATACCGACGCCAAGCGGGCTGCCGACGTGGCCGAGCGCCATGGGGTCGCGACCTTCGAGAGTCTCTCGGAGCTGCTCGAACGAGCCGACGCCGTCAGTGTCGCCGTGCCCACGCTGGACCATTGCTCGGTGGCCGTCCGCTGCTTGCGGGCAGGTGTCGACATCCTGCTAGAGAAGCCCATTACCACGAGTCTCGCGGAGGCAGACGAGCTGCTCGCCCTCGCCAAATCGGAGGGCCGGATTCTGCAGGTAGGGCACGTGGAGCGGTTCAATCCGGCGGTCGAGGCGCTCATGGAGCGAGTCAAGCGGCCCGGATTCGTGGAGATCCACCGCTTGGGCTCTTTCGCCGCGCGGAGTCTGGAGGTCGACGTGGTCGTCGACCTGATGATTCACGACCTGGACATCGTGCACGCCCTGGTTCCGGGCGAGGTCGAGGAAGTACGCGCGGTCGGCGTGCCAGTGCTTTCCGAGGAGGTCGACATCGCCAATGCCCGGCTCGAGATGTCGGGCGGATGCATCGTCAACATGACCGCCAGCCGCGTCAGCATGAACCGGGTGCGCAAGGTCCGCATCTTCCAGCCCCAAGCCTACTTCTCGGTCGATTACTCGGAGCAGCAGGTGGTGCACTTCAAGCTCGAGACCGATGGCAATCGGCCGACGATCTCCTCGGTGCCGGTTCCCGTCGAGCGGGGCGAGCCGCTGGTACTCGAGCTGCGGCACTTCGTCGGCCGCGTACGCGATCGACGTCCTCCGCGGGTGGACGGCGCTGCCGGTCGGCAAGCCCTCCAAACCGCTCTCCGCATCCGCGAGTCGATGCGCCAAATCCCGGGCGCGTAGCAGGCCGTGGTGTGGCGTCGGGCCCACCGATTGAGCCACCAGGCACCGTGGTAGACTCGCTGGCTCCCCGGAGTGACCGTCCGTCATGAGATACCCCTTTGACGTCAGCCCGCGGCCGACTGTCGGCATCGAGGAGGAGTATCAGATCTGCGATCCGCGGACAGGTGCTCTCGTGCCTGGCGTCCACAGCCTGATGGCCGAAGCCGACGACGAGATCCTCCCCTTCCTGTCGTACGACTTGATTCAGGGACTCATCGAGACCAACACCGACGTGTCCGCCGATGTCGACGAGGGGATCGCCGACCTGATCGCCAAGCGACGCAAGATCCAGGCCTACGCCGAGGCCGCGGAGTACACGCTCGGTATCACGGGGGCTCACCCGTTTGCCGACCCGAAGGCGACCGTCTTCGTCGACAACGAGGCCTATCGCTGGGTGCGGAGTCAGTTGCGCTACGTGGCCAGTCGCAACATCACCTTCGGGATGCACGTGCACGTTGGAGTAGACGACGCGGAACGCGCGGTCTACGTGGCCAATCGCATGCGGCGTTGGATCGGGGCCCTGATCGCCCTTGCGGCGAATTCACCGTTCCTGGAAGGGCTCGACACGGGATGGGACTCGGCGCGCTCGGTTGCCTTTGGGGCCTTCCCGCGCTCCGGGGTTCCGCCGCGCCTCGAGTCGTTCGCGCACTACGAGCGCGTCGTGAACGGGCTCGTGGCCTCCGGGGCGATCGAGAAGCCGAGCCATATCTGGTGGAACGTCCGCGTCCACCCGCAGTACGGCACCGTCGAGGTGCGCGCCTGTGACGTGCAGATGTCGCTGCGGCGCACTGCCGCGATCGTCGGGCTATGCCAGGCGGCCATCGTGGCCTACTGCGACCGGCATCGCGCTGGAGAGCCCGAACCACAGCTCGAGCGGGCCTTTCTTGAGGACGCGCGCTTCAAGGGGATGCGCTTCGGCCTCGATGGCGACGTCACCGACGCGGAGTCGGGCGAGGCGATGCCGATCCGTGCGCAGCTCGAGGCCATGATCGAGCTGGCGGGCGATGCGGCCGCGGCCTTGGGCACCGAACGTCACCTCGAGGCGGTCCGGGAGATCCTGGTCAAGGGCAACGGCGCTGCCTACCAGCGGCGCCTGGCCGCCGATCTCGATGGCGATCTGCCGGCGGTCCAGCGACGGCTGCTCCGGGAGGCGCGTGAGCAGATTCTCGTGCCAGACCTCGGAGCGACCTGACAGGCCGTGACGCGAAGCCTGCTATTGACGACATGCTGACCGTCCACGTCCTCGGTTCCGGGAGCGGGTTGCCTACAGCCCGCCGCGATACCACGTCGCTCCTGGTCGTGGGTCCCGACGGTTCAACGCTGGTGGACTGCCCCGGAGGGGTCGTGCACAAGCTGGCCCGCGTCGGAGTCCGGGTCGACCAGCTTACGCGTGTCGTGCTGACGCACGACCATGTGGATCACGTGTACGGGTTCCCGCATCTGTTACATGCGATGTCGGTATTTCGTGCCGTTCGAACGCTGGTAGTGCACGCGCCGGAGCAGACCGTTGCCACGATCGCGGAGTTGATTCGTGTGCACCGCCTGGACGGGCAGGGCTACCCGCAAGTCGAGCTGCGGCCAGTTGCCATGGCGCCGGGGGTCGCCGTGATCGAGCACGGCGGTCTGCGCGTGACCGCCGCGCCCGCCGAGCACGGGCGCGACACGCTTGCCCTTCGCTTCGACACCGAGCAAGCCTCGTTCGGGCACAGCTCCGACACGCGGCGGTCGCTGGAGGTGGCGCGGCTCATGCGCGACGTCGATCTGCTGATGCACGATTGCGGAGGTTTGCACGCCCAGGTAGGTGCTGCCGGATCGCCGCACGCCAGCGCCCGGGACGCCGGGGAGATTGCGGCGCGGGCGGGGGCCGGCGCGCTGCGGTTGATCCATTTGAGCCCCGATGCTGAGCTCGACGAGACCGCCCTTGTCTCGGAGGCCCGGGAGCGGTTCGCGGGCTCGGTCGAGGCCGCCTACGACGGTGCGATCTATCGGCTGCCGCGGGCAGATCGCGCCGGGACGCGTTGACGCTGCGGGTAGGTTAAGCTCCGCCCGGGTGCCCTGCTGGATTGGCCGATGGAACTAGAAGCCGTTCAAAAAGCGTACAAGCGGTGGGCGCGCGTCTACGACATCGTCTTTGGCCCGCTGTTTCGATTCGCACGTCGACGAGCCATCGACATGCTCGAGCTCTCCCCCAACCATGTGATTCTGGAGGTTGGCGTGGGCACCGGGCTCTCGATCCCGGAGTTCCCGCGGGGACCGGGCATCTACGGGATCGACATCTCCCGTCCGATGCTGGAGCGCGCCCGGGCCCGTGCGCGCCGACCGCGCAGTGGGGTGGTCGAGGCCGACGCTGGCCACCTACCGTTTGCCGACCGGTGCTTCGACGGCGCCCTCGCGCCCTATGTCGTGTCGGTGGTCCCCGAGCCGGCCACCATGCTCCGCGAGGTATGTCGCGTCGTTCGTCCCGGCGGACGCATCATCGTGCTCAATCATTTCGCCAGCGCCAATCCGGTGATGGCTTCGTTCGAACGTGCGATCAGCCCGACGACCACCCGGTTGCTCGGATTCCATGCCGACTTCAGCGTCGAGCCGATTCTCGACCAGGCCGGACTGCGTGTCGTCCGCTCGAGCCGGGTGCCGCCACTCAGGTACTGGACCGCGTTGCACGTGACGCCGAACGGCACGGTCTGATGAGGGCGCCTTGGAGCGCGACCGCACCGCTTCGGGTCGATTTTGCTGGCGGCACGCTCGACCTGTGGCCGCTCTACCTGTTGCAGCCGGGGTCGAGCACGGTGAACGTCGCCATCCGGGTGATGGCCACGGCCGAGTACTGTCCCGGCGGCGACCGCTGGGATCTGCGGGCCGGCGACCATGGAGTCCGCCGCCGGGTCTCCGTGGGGCGCGTCGACACGGCCTGGCGCAAGGTCCCCCGAGGCGATCCGTTCGCCCTCGTCTTGCGCGTCTTGAGTCACATCGGACCTCTCGAGCCCGGCCGCCTGACGACCGCGATCCAGGGCCCGTCCGGCGCCGGTATCGGCGGATCCTCGGCGCTGTTGATCGCGCTGTACTCGTTACTCTCCAGGGTCGCCGGCCGGCGTTTGGAGCGCGACCGGACGGTACCCGTCGCGCGCGATCTCGAGGCCTCGATTCTCGGCTTCCCCACCGGGGTGCAGGACTATCATCCGGCGCTGCACGGTGGGGTGCTGAGGCTCGCGTTCGGTCCCGGCGGCACGACGGTCGAGCGGCTCGCTGCGGACATCCCGGAGCTCGAGCGTCGCACCGTGCTCGCTTACAGCGGCAGGCCGCACGCCTCGGCACCGACTAACTGGGTGCTGTTCCGCAGGCGTGTGGAGGGCGACGCTCGAGCCGTGGAGTCTTTCGGGCAGATCGCCGAGGCCTCGGTTCAGGCCGCCGAGGCACTGGGCACATCCAACTGGCGTCGGCTGGGCGCGGCGATGGATCTCGACTGGGATGCGCGCAAGCGGCTCGAGCCCCGGTTGGCGCCGACCGATCTGCGCCGCCTGGAGCGCGCTGCTCGTGCTGCCGGGGTGGCCGGAGGCAAGTGCTGTGGCGCGGCCTCGGGCGGCTGCATGCTGTTTCTGCTGCGGCGTCCCGAGGATCGGGACCAGGTGGAGGCCGCCTTGACGCAGGCGGGCGCCACGCTTCTGCCATTCCGGGTGGCCCGCCAGGGGGTCCGCGTGTCGCGGCCGAGTAGCTGAGGACTAAGATGGCGTTGCCGTGGGCGGTGATCCCCAACGCCGGCCGAGGGACCCGGATGTACCCGGCCGCGGCGGTAGTGCCCAAGACCCTGCTACCGGTCGGAATCCGTCCAATGCTCCAGTGGGCCGTCGAGGAGGCCGTTGACGCAGAGATCCCGGGGATCGTCATCGTCCGGGGACCAGACCAGACCCTGATCGAGGAGTTCATCGCGACGGCGCAGCGGGCAGCCCGCCAAGCCGACGAGTCGGAGCTGGGGCGATTCGGGCGCCGTATCGGAGAGACGACCCTCCGCTGGGTGGTTCAGCCGCAGCCCCGCGGTGTCGGCGACGCCTTGGCACGTTGCCGCGACCTCACCGGGGCCGACGATTTCGCGGTGCTGCTACCAGACAACTGGTTCCATTGCCAGACGCCAGCCATCGGGCAGGTGGCGCGTACCCTGGCGAGCACCGGCACGTGCACGCTCGGAATGACCCGCGTGACGGCGGCGGAGGCCCATCTGTTCGGCAATGTCGGCGGGGTTGCCCTGCAGCCACTGGGTGGGCACAGTCACCGCATCGTCGCCTTGCAGGAGAAGCTGCCGGGTACCTTCGACGTAGGGCAGGGGGGCGGCACGCTGCGCGGCTGTGCACGCTATGCCTTGACCGCTGAGTTCTACGATGCCCTGGAAGCCACCGGCCCGCCTGAGACGGGCGAATGGGACGATGTCCCTGCCTTCCAGCTGCTCATCGGCGCCGGCCGGCTGGCCGGCCGCGAGATCGAAGGACGCCACTACGACGTCGGGCTACCGGCCGGCTATCTGGCCGCGGCCGCCTATCTGGCGAGCCCGGGCGGCTCGTAGCAGCGCAAGAGGCCGATCACGACGCCGCGTACCTGAACGCGGCCTTCGGGATGCCATACCGACTGGCTGCCGAGCTGTCCGCGTCGCAGGCGGACTCCGCCTTCCTCCCGATATAGCCGGGCGATCGTCGTGGCGCCGTCGGGAACGACGGCAACCACGGTCTCTCCGTCCTCCACCGTGATGCGGTCTTCGATCACCAGGAGATCGCGGTCCACGACTTGGTTGTCTAGCAGCGAATCGCCACGTACCTGGAGAACGAAGATCGGCCTGGTGCTGGCGAAACGGGCGGGCAGCTCGACCGTCTCGGGTCTCTCGGCCGCCTCGAGCGGCTGACCGGGCTTGAGCACGCCAAGGATCGGCGCCTCGATCGAACGAGTGGGCCCGTGCGCCACCAGCTCGATGCCGCGTCCCTGGTGCCGCGCCTTGCGGAGGTAGCCCTTCTGCACGAGCTGCTGCACGTGCTTGTAGACCGTGGCGGGCGAGGAGAGCCCGAAGAAGGCTCCCATCTCCTCGAGTGTCGGCGCATACCCATGATCGCCTATGTACGTGCCGATGTAGTCGAGGATCTCCTTCTGCCGTTTCGTCAGGTGCATACGGAGAGACGGACGTGTTGCTGTAGCAGGCTGCTGAAAAACTCCTCTTGTTCGAGTAGATTTTGAACCACGCAGCCCGCGGCAAGAACCGAAGCATCAACGAGGTGAGCAGATGCGTGGTGAGGACGCGGGACAGGTGGCGGTTTTTAGTTACGTATCTCCAGAGCAGCGAGTACCGAAGGAGCATCCGCTGCGGCCGCTGCTGAGGATCGTCAACGATGTGCTGGGGCGGATGTCGCCGCTGTTCGAGAAGCTGTACTCGCACACGGGCCGTCCGTCTATCCCGCCGGAGAAGCTGCTGCGGGCGCTGCTGCTGCAGGTGCTCTGTACACGATTCGCTCCGAGCGCATGCTGATGGAGCAGCTCGACTACAACCTGCTGTTCCGGTGGTTTGTGGGCCTGAACATGGACGATCTGGTGTGGGATGCGACGGTGTTCACGAAGAACCGGGATCGAGTGTTGGGAGGCGAGGTCGCCGAGGTCTTCTTCCAGGAAGTGCTGGCGGAGGCACGGCGCCGCAGCCTGCTGTCGGATGAACACTTCACGGTGGACGGCACGCTGATCGAGGCGTGGGCCTCGCACAAGAGCTTCAAGCCGAAGGATCAGAGCGACTCCGATGAGGGCGGCAGCAACCCGAGCGTCGATTTTCGCCGGCAACGGCGCACGAACGATACTCACGCCTCCAGGACCGACCCGGAGGCACGCCTATACAAGAAGAGTAAGGGAGCCGAGTCAAGGCTCTGCTACATGGGGCACCTGATGATCGACAACCGCCACGGGTTAGCAACCAACGCCTGCGTAACGATCGCTTCGGGAACAGCAGAACGAGAGGCCGCCGTGCAGATGGCGGGCGAGATTCCCGGAAGGGGCCGGGTAACCTTGGCGGCCGACAAGGGCTACGACACGCGAGACTGCATCCGAAAGCTTCGAGATCGCAACATCACCCCGCACGTCGCACAGAACGACACGAACCGGCGCAGCGCCATCGACCGCCGCACGACCCGGCACCCGGGCTACACGGTCAGTCAGAAGAAACGCAAGCTCGTCGAGCAGATGTTCGGATGGGCCAAGACGGTCGGGCTGATGCGCAAGACCAGACACCGAGGCACGCAACGTGTCGATTGGATGTTCATCTTCACCGCCGCGGCCTTCAACCTGGTCAGAATGCGCAACCTCCAGGGGGCGACGTGACGATGAGGGCACCAATCCCCAAGAAATGCCGGCGCTGCCAGCAGCGCCGGCCTCGTACCCGCACTCGGCGCCCCGCTAACTCACCGTGATCGAGACGATCCAGCCCAAAATGGCGCGCCCAAGCCGTTTTTCAGCAGCCTGGTAGAGGGGACCGAGCGAACGGTTTGCCAAACCCGGGCGAAAGTCAAGGGAGGCGCCGCGGCCCGGCATCAGGGCCCGGTGTTACCCTGGCCGCATGACGTATCTGGGCCTGGATCTCGGCGCCAAGCGTGTCGGCGTGGCGATCTCCGATCCGAATGCCACACTTGCAACTCCCTGGGGCGTGGTGCCGGGAGACCAGTCGCTTGACCGGATGGCAGTACGCCTGCGCGAGATCATCGAGGAATGGTCGGTCGACGAGCTCGTCGTGGGCCTGCCGCGTCGGTTGAGTGGAGACCACGGCCCCGAGGCCGAGCGTGCCGAGTTGGTCGCCGCAGAGCTGGGACGCCGGCTCCAAATCCCCGTGCGCCTATGGGACGAGCGGCTCACGACCGTGGAGGCGACACGACGGCTGGTGGAGGCGGGAGTCAAGCGGCGTAAGCGCAAACAGGTGGTCGACAAGCTCGCCGCGACCTTGATCCTGCAGGGCTTTCTCGACTCTCGCCCGCAGGTCGAGGCCGGGGTGTGAGACGCATTCTGGTCTGGGTTGGCTTGGTGGCCGCGCTGCTCAGCCTGGCGCTGGCGTTCGAGTTCTGGCAGCTGGGTTCCGAGCTCGAGACCCCGTTCCTGGACCCGACCGTCGGCCCGCTGGATCTTCAGATCAGCCCGGGAATGAGCGCTGGGGTGGTGGCGCAGGAGCTGGAGTGGCTCGGCGTGATCCCGCGAGCACGGACCTTCCGGTGGTGGCTCTGGTGGACCGACAAGGCCGGCAGCATCCAGGCAGGCGAGTACCGCTTCGAGGGCCCGTTGTCTCCGGTCGAGATAGCGGAGATCGTGACGCGGGGCCGCGTCCGCATGTACCCGGTGACCCTGGTCGAGGGAGCCACCCGTTGGCAGATCGCCGAAGCAATCAGCGGGGCGGGGTTCGCGGACCCGGCCTCGGCACTCGATGCCACCGAGCACGTCGAGCTGATCGCCGACCTTGATCCGGAGGCCACGACGCTCGAGGGGTACGTCTACCCGGAAACCTACCTGGTGCCCGCAGGAACCACGGCACTCGAGCTCATCGAGATGGCGGTGAAGCGGTTCCGGGACGTCTGGACCCAAGAGCGTCAGCGTCGCGCCGACGAGCTCGGCTCCAGTCTCCGGGAAGTCGTGATCTTGGCATCGCTCATCGAGGCGGAGACGCCTACGGCCGAGGAACGGCCCGTCGTCTCCGCAGTGTTCCACAACCGGCTCGAGCGTGGCATGCCGCTGCAGACCGACCCGACGGTGCTGTATGCAAAGCGGCTTGCCGGCGGTGAAGGGCGGACGATCTACCGGTCGGACCTACGCCGCGAGTCCCCGTACAATACGTACACCGTGCGCGGTCTCCCGATTGGTCCGATCGGCAGTCCTCGCGCCGCCAGCATCGACGCCGCCCTCCATCCGGCCGACGTCGACTTCCTCTACTTCGTGTCGTGCAACGACGGCACGCACGCGTTCTCCCGAACGCTGCGGGAGCACAATCAGATGGTGAATCAGTACCAGCGGTGAGTGACTACGCGCCAGCGCAGCAACTGGTCGCCGACGCCGCGGCCGGATACCGCTTCGCGGTGGTTACGAGTGCCTTCAACTCGTCGATCACCGACGAGCTGCGGGCCGGTGCCGTCGAGACGCTGCGGGCGCACGGTGGCACCGCCATCGAGCAACTCGTGGTGCCGGGGGCCTACGAGCTCCCCATGGCCGCCCACCGCATCGCGTCCACCGGGCAGCTCGACGCGGTGATTTGCTGTGGGGCCTTGATCCGCGGCGAGACTTCACACTTCGAGGTGCTGGCCCACAGCGTCACCATCGCCATCCAGGACGCGGCGCGCGAGACGGGTGTGCCCATCACTCTTGGCCTCATCACCTGCGATACGATGCAGCAGGCACTGGCCCGCAGTGGGGGGGACAGGGGAAACAAGGGCGCTGAAGCGGCGCTGGCGGCCATCGGGATGGCCGGCGTCTACGCGAGCATCCGGAGCTGAGCGCAAATGGGCCACCGTCATCGCGCGCGCGAGCGCGCGCTCCAGTGCTTGTACGAGTGGGAGACCACCGGGAGGCCGCTGGAGGAGCTGTTCGCCCGCTTCTGGAGCGCCCGGCCGGAACCCGATCCGGTCGTCGCGTTTGCCGAGCGCCTGGTACGAGGCACGGTAGCGCGGGTCGAGGAGATCGATCCGTTGATCGGCGCCCAGGCGGATAACTGGCGCTTCGATCGCATGGGCCGCGTCGACCGCAACATTCTGCGGCTCGGCGTCTACGAGCTCACCGAAGACGAGACACCCGTGGCGGTAGTCATCGACGAGGCCATCGAGCTGGCCAAGCGGTTCAGCGGCGAGCAGGCGGGTCAGTTCGTCAACGGGGTCTTGGATGGGATCAATCGTAGACTCGTCGGTGAGGGCGGGCCCAGCGAAACCGCACGGGGCGGTCCCGCAGGCGAGATTGCCGGAAGGGCGTCGATGGAGGACAGATACGACCCGACACGGGTCGAGGCTCGGTGGCAGGCACGATGGGAGGAGGACGGGCTCTACCGAGCCCGGGTCGACTGGGACCGGCCGAAGCACTACGCCCTGACCATGCTGCCGTACCCGAGCGGCGACCTGCACATCGGCCACTGGTTCGCCATGACCCCGGCGGACGCGCGGGCTCGATTCATGCGTATGCGCGGCTACAACGTGCTGTTTCCGATGGGCTTCGATGCCTTCGGCCTGCCGGCCGAGAACGCCGCTTTTCAGCGCGGCGTCCACCCCTGGAAATGGACCTACGCGAATATCGAGAAGATGCGGCGCCAGCTCCGCACCATGGGCGCCATGTTCGACTGGAAGCGCGAGGCGGTGAGCTGCACTCCCGAGTTCTACCGGTGGACCGAGTGGTTCTTCAAGCAGTTCTTCGACAACGACCTGGCCTATCGGGGCGAGGCGCTGGTCAACTGGTCCGATAGCCTGCAAACCGTGCTGGCCAACGAGCAGGTGATCGATGGCAAGGACGAGCGCACGGGTCAGCCGGTCGCGCAGAAGATGATGTCGCAGTGGTTCTTCCGCATTACTCGCTACGCCGACGAGCTCCTCGAGTTGCAGGGGCTCGATTGGCCTGAGCCGGTCTTCAAGTCGCAGCAGAACTGGATCGATCGCAGCGAAGGGGCCCGTGTGACCTTCCGCACCGAGGGGGGCGAGCCGATCAAGGTCTTCACCACGCGGCCCGATACGCTCTGGGGCGCCACCTTCATGGTTCTCGCTCCGGAGCACGATCTGGTGGCCAAGGTGACGACCGACCAGTGTAGGGGCGAGGTGGAGGCCTACGTGGCCGAGGCCGCGGCCACGACAGAGATCGAGCGCACCGCCGAGAATCGTGCCAAGACCGGCGTGTTCACCGGCGGATACGCCATCAACCCGGTCACGGAGGAGCGCATCCCTATCTGGATCGCAGACTACGTCATGGTGACCTACGGCAGCGGTGCCATCATGGCCGTGCCGGCGCACGACGAGCGCGACTTCGATTTCGCCCGCCGCTACGGGCTCGAGGTGCGTCCGGTGATCCAACCCGACGGTGCGACGCTCGACGGGGACATGGCGGAGGCGTACGCCGGTACGGGGACGATGGCGCAATGCGGCCCCTTCGACGGCACACGCTGTACCGATGCCAAGGGGCGGGCCAACCCCGCGATTGCCGCCGTGATCGACTGGCTCGAGGAGCACGACCTCGGAAGCGAATCGGTCAACTACCGCCTGCGTGATTGGCTCATCTCGCGGCAGCGCTATTGGGGTGCTCCGATTCCCGTTCTCAGGCGTCAGGACGGGGAGTACGAGGCCGTGGAGGAAGCCGACCTGCCGGTGCGCTTGCCCGAAGACGTCGAGTTCATGCCGACCGGGCAGAGCCCGCTGAAGGAGCACGAGGCGTTCCGCAGCGCCGAGGCCTCGGACGGCCAGTCGGCCGAGCGCGAGACCGACACCATGGACACCTTCGTGTGCTCCTCCTGGTACCAGTATCGCTACCTGAGTCCAGGATACGAGGCCGGTCCGTTCGATCCTGAGGAGGCCGCTTACTGGCTCCCTGTCGACACCTACACCGGGGGCGCCGAGCACGCCACGTTGCATCTGCTCTACACGCGCTTTTTCACCAAGGCCATGCGTGACCTCGGGATCTTCGATCAGACGGCAAACGCGATGCGAGCCCACGGGCGCGACCCTGACGCGCTGTTCGACGAGCCAATGCTACAGCTGCGCAACCAGGGACAGGTGCTGGGGGAAGAGCGTGCCGGCGACCGTATCGTGGTGCATGGCGAGTGGCAGGGGCGGATCCTGCTCGCGGACTCGATCTGCGTGCTCGAGGCCGAGGGGCGAACGGCGGAGGACGCTGCCGTCGTGGGGGAGATCTGGCGCCGCACCGAGAATGTGCTGACGGTGGCCGCCGAGGACGGCACGTCGGTAACGGTCGAGGTCGCCGGCGGCACCGTGATCGACATCCCCGGCGTCGAGGGCTGCAACACCGTGGCGCAGCTCAAGCACCACCTTGAGGCGCAGCGCATGTCCAAGAGCAAGGGCAACGTCGTCAGCCCGGACCAATGGGTGTCACGCTACGGGGCCGACGCCGTACGTGCGTACCTGATGTTCGGCTTCGACTGGCTCAAGGGCGGTCCCTGGGACAGCAGCGGCATCCAGGGCGTTGTTCGCTGGCTAGACGACGTCTGGGAGATCGCGCTGGCGCGCCCGCAAGGGGAGGGTGATTCGGAGACCAACGAGCGTGTCGGGCGCCGCTTGCACCAGACCATCGATCGAGTTCGGCAGGGTCTGGAGAAGTTTTCCTTCAACACCGCCATCGCGGCACTCATGGCGCTGCGCAACGATCTTCGGCGGGCGCTACGCACCAAGGAGCTCGGGTCCACGGCCTGGGCCGAGGCAGTCGAGGTGATGCTCCGGCTCATGGCGCCATTTACGCCCCACGTCACCGAGGAGCTGTATGAGCGGATCGGTGGGGGATACAGCATTCACCAGCAGCCGTGGCCGGAGTTCGACGCCGAGCGAGCTGCCGAGGACTTGATGACCTTGGTCGTGCTGGTCAATGGTAAAGTTCGCGACCGGGTGGAGGTTCCTTCCCGGATCGAGGAAGCTGACGCGACCCGCCTGGGTCTGGAAACCGAAGGCGCACGTCGGTACCTCGAGGGGGCGGAGCCGCGACGGACGATCTTCATTCCGGCCCGAAACGGTCAGGAACCGAAGCTCAACATCGTTCTCTGACGGGCTGACGATGGGCGCTCTGGCAATCTCGACACGAGGCTGGCCGCAAGCACTGGTGCTACTGCTGGCCCTACTTCCGGCAGCGTGTGGCTACTCGCTGGTGGGTCGGGGCGCGTTCCTGCCCGACTACATCCGCGTCGTCTCGATTCCGACGTTCCGAAACCAAACGCCTCGATTCGAGCTCGAGGTGCGGGTCACGGACGCCGTTACACGTGAGTTCGTGTCGCGCGGCAACTACCGGGTGGTCGGGAGCCAGACCGGCGCGGACGCGGTGCTGAGCGGCGAGATTCGCACCTGGGACGTACGGCCGATCGGTCTGGACCGGGCCGAGACCGCGGACACATGGCAGGTAACGGTCACCGCGTCGGTGACCTTCACGGATCTGGTGGCCAACAAGGTTCTGTTCACCAACAGTGCCTTCCTGTACCAGAACCAATTCGAATTCCCCGCGAGCTCGCAGGGGAGGGTGGACATCGAGGTGGCCTCGATCGATGAGATCTCGGAGGAGTTCGCGCGCGCGGTCGTGGCGGCCATCCTGGAAGGATTCTGAGCTTCCGCGGGGGGCGGGCATGGCGAAGAACCCAGCGCTGACCCTGGCGCAGCTGCGACGCGCCGTCGAGGCCGACCAATTGGCGCCGGTCTACTTGCTTCTGGGCCCGGATGCGGCGCTGCGGCGGCGGGCCGCAGAGCACCTGGTGCGGGCGATCGAGGCCGTTGCCGAAGGTAGCCCCGGAGCCATCACGCGCCTGGATGCTTCCGAGATGGGGTTATCCGCGATCCTCGACGAGGCCCGGTCGCTGCCGTTGTTCGCCATGGCCGCCGGCAAAGGACCCACACGCTTGGTGTGGGTGCGAGACTTCGGGCGCCTGGTCAAACCGCGTCGGGGGGGCGGGCAGCCGCTGGATCCAGAACCTCTGACGGAATACCTGGAGTCGCCGGTAGGGGAGAGCTGCCTGGTGCTCGAGGCTACCGAGCTGGACAAGCGCACCGCGCTCTACAAGGCGCTGGCGCGCTACACGGTCGTGGTCGACTGTACGGCTCCGACGCGCGACGCCGACTTGCGCCGCTGGATCGATGGACTGGTGCGTACCGGCGGATGCTCGATCGACCACGACGCCGCGGTCTGGCTGGTCGAGATGATCGGCAGCAATATCGCGGTGCTCGAGCAGGAGCTCGCCAAGGCGACGCTCTTCGTCGGGGAGGGTGGAGTGATCACGACGCAGGTCCTGGCGGGGCTCGCGGGGCGGACCCGCGAGCACACCGTCTTCGAGCTGACCGACGCGCTGGTGCAAGGCTCCTCCGCCAACGCGATCCGCGTGCTCAACCGGCTGCTCGATGATGGCGAGCAGCCGTTGCGCCTGCTGCCGATGATCGCCTGGATAACCCGCCAGATGGTGATCGCGCGGGACCTGGTCGAGGCCGGGTGTCCGCAGAGGCAGGCAATGGAAGCGCTGGCCGGACGCTGGAATCAGCGCCGGGCCATCCTCGAGCGTGGCAGGCGCGCGCGACGCGGCGACCTGACCGGTGCGCTGGCGGCGTGCGGCGACACCGATCTGTTCGTCAAGCGGCTACGCGACAGCCGCCAAGGCGCGGACAGGCTACGCCCCGCGCGAGGAAGGCTCGAGGCGTTGTGCCGGCAGATCTGCGCGGCGTGAGACGTGTGGCGGCTCAGGCGGAAGCCAGCTGTCGGATCCGGCGGGCCAGGCGAGCCTTCTTCCGGGCAGCCTGGTTCGGGTGGATCACGCCGCGGCGGGCGCTGCGGTCCAGGAGCGACTGGGCCTCCTGCCAGCACTGGCGGATCCGCTCCATATCGCCGGCCTCGATGGCGTCGTTCAGGCTCCGCAGCGACGAGCGCAGTTGCGTGCGGCGGCCTCGGTTGCGTAGCCGCCGGACCTCGTCCTGGCGCATACGCTTCTTGGCAGATGCAATGTTCGGCATTTAGGAAAGTCTCCTTGATCGGGCGAGGTGTTTCGAGCATCGCCCGGGACACCAGCGACAAAGGTTAGGATGCCCGGCAACGGCCGTCAAACAACTTTCTCGGGTGAAGCCGAGCCCCGTGAGGCCGCCACCAAGAGGCGGCTGCTGCGATCCGCGGGAACCGTCGGTGGCCTGACCCTCGTGTCGAGGGTTCTGGGTTATCTGCGCGACATGGCAGTGGCCGCCCTGCTCGGCACCGGCCCGGTCAACGACGCCTTCCAGGCTGCCTTTCAGCTCCCCAACGCGCTGCGCCGGCTGGCCAGCGAGGGCAACCTGTCGGCCGCTTTCGTCCCGGTCTTCGCCCGGATCTCCAGTCAGCATGACGACGGCTCGGTCTGGCGCACGGCGGCCCGCTTCCACACAGCCATCCTGTTGATCGTCGGCGCGCTCGCTCTGGTCGGGATCGTCGCCGCTCCGGTGCTGGTGCCGTTGATCTACTCGGGATTCGCCTCCGAGACCGGCAAGCTCGAGCTCACCATCCGGCTGACACGCTTCCTGTTCCCATACGCGCTGTTCATCTCCGGATCGGCCGTCCTGATGGCGGTTCTCAACGCCCGCAACCGCTTTGCCGCTGCGGCCTTCACTCCGGTGCTGCTGAACGTCGCCATCGTCACGGCCGGTGCGGCAGCCTGGTGGGGTGGCAGCGACTGGCCGGTCGCCTACCTCGTTGTCGGCGTGCTCGTGGGCGGCTTGGTTCAGTGGTCTTTCTTGATGCCGTTCGCGCGCCGGATCGGGATGCGGTTGTTCGCCTGGCCGCGGGGCTCGGATCCAGCGCTGCGCGAGATCGGGAGGCTCATTGTTCCGCGCTTGTTCGGCGTCGGCATCGTGCAGATCAACATCGTCGTTGGCCAAGCAATTGCCGGTCGGTTGCCGGGCAACGGCGCGGTTTCAGCCCTCTACTTCGCGAGTCGTATCACCGAGCTCGCCCTCGGGGTCTTCGCGGTCTCGGTAGCCACCGTCGTCCTGCCATCGATGTCGCAACAAGGAGCCACCCACGACCTTGCGGGCATGCGACGGACGCTCTCGTTCGCGCTGCGGCAGGTCATCGCGATCACGCTTCCGGCGGCCGTGGGTCTCGTGCTGCTGCGGCAGGAAATCGTCGCTGTGCTGTTCGAGCGCGAGCTCTTCGACGCGGACTCCACGGCACTGACCGCCCTGGCGTTGTCCGGGTACGCCTGCGGTCTCGCCGCTGTGGCAGCGGTGCGGGTGACGGCTCCGGCCTTTTACGCAGTACGCGACACGCGAACGCCGGTGCTGGTCGCCGCGGGCGCGATGGTGGTCAACTTGTTGGGCTGCCTGGCGCTCAGTGGCCCCTACGGTGTCGCCGGTATCGCACTGGCCAACTCGATTGCCGCGGTAGTGAGCGCCGCGGCCCTGCTGATCCTGTTGCGGGCCCGGCTCGGCGGCTTCGGAGGCCGCCGCCTGGTGGGCTCTTTCGTGCGGCTTGTCGCGGCGGCGGCGATCATGGGATGGGTCGTGAGCGCGGTTGCAGCCCCGGCCGCCGCTGCCGGGCGAACGGTGGGACTGGCAATGACGATCCTCGTGGGTCTCCTGACCTACGCGGCGGCACTCGCAGTGCTGGGAGCTGCCGAGATCGCCGAGCTCCGCGACGTCCTGCGGCGCCGTCGGCCTGGTACCCTGGACGACGCGAACACGAGAGAGGGCCGATGATCGCTTTGCTGCAGCGGGTCAGCGCCGCGAGCGTCGCCGTCGAGGGGGACGAGGTCGGTCGTATCGGTGCCGGGCTGCTGGCACTGGTGGGGGCGCGTCGCGGTGACGACGACGCCGACTTGGAGGTGCTGGCTGACAAGATCCCCAACCTGCGCATCTTCGCCGACGGGCAGGGTCGCATGAATTGTTCGCTGCTCGACACCGGGGGCTCCCTGCTCCTGGTGTCGCAGTTCACCCTCGTGGCGGATACCCGACGAGGTCGCCGCCCCTCCTTCGTCGAGGCCATGCCAGGCGACGAGGCGAAGCCGTTTCTGGGCCAGCTGGCTTCCCGGATTCGCGACCAGGGCGTCGAGGTGGCCACCGGGGTGTTCGGGGCGAGAATGGCCGTGTCGCTGGTAAACGACGGCCCGGTAACGATATTGCTGGATTCGCAGCAGTACCTGCGAGGTCAACTGTCGTGAACCGGGGCAGCGACGCGTTCGGCGGCTGGCTCGTCGACTATGCCGAGCACCTCAAAGTCGAGCGCGGGCTGGCGGTCCGGACGGTACGCGCTTACGTGGGCGACTTGCGGCGATTCGCCACCTGGTGTGCGGATCAAGGCCGCCCCCCACTCGAGGTCAGCTCAGGGCTGCTCCGCGAGTATGTCGGTCATTTGGAACGGCACGGTCTGGGCCCGCGTTCACGCGCGCGTGCGCTGTCGTCGATCCGGGGCTTGTACCGCTATCTGATCGGCAGAGGGCGTCTCGAGACCGATCCGGCCGAGCTGATCGAGATCAAGGAGGGGCGCCGCCGGCTGCCACGCGCGCTGTCGCAGGCGGAGATCGCGCGGCTGCTGGAGACGCCCGACACATCCGAGTCGGCCGGCGTGCGGGATCGAGCCATGCTCGAGGTCGCTTACGGCTGCGGCCTGCGAGTCTCGGAGCTCGTGGGGCTCGAGCTTGCCGACGTCGATCTCGAGAGTCGCTTTGTCCGCCCTCGCGGCAAAGGCGGCAAGCAGCGTCTCGTCCCCATGGGCGAGGAGGCCGCCTACTGGCTCGAGCGCTACCTGGGTACGGCGCGTGCGTGCAACGAGGTGGCGCTGAGATCGAGCGCCGTGTTCGTGACCAGACGCGGTAATCCGTTGACGCGGCAGTGGTTCGGCAAGCTGCTGAAGCAGTACGCCAGCGGCGCCGGGATCGCCCGTGACCGTGTTAGCCCGCATGTACTGCGCCACTCGTTCGCTACCCATCTGTTGGAGGGTGACGCCGACCTGCGAGCGGTGCAGGCGATGCTGGGTCATGCCCGGCTCGTTACTACCGAGGTGTACACCCACGTCGATCGTGCGCGTCTGAAACAGGTCTACGATCATCACCACCCCCGAGCCCGATGAGCCTGCGTGTCGACCTGCTCGATGCCCTGGCGCCCGAGGTGAAGGCGGTGATGGAGCAGTGCGGCAACCTGGCGGCGGACCGCGGTGAGCGGGCCTACCTGGTCGGGGGCCGGGTGCGGGATCTACTCCTGGGTCTTCCGTCTGACGACGTCGACGTGGTGGTCGTCGGCGACGCGATGGCCCTCGCCCAGGCGGTCGCACGAGCCGATGGTGGCAGCCTGCAGCGATTCCACGCTTTTCAGACAGCCCGGGTGGAGCTTCCGGACGTCGGCAAGATCGACTTTGCCACCGCGCGCTCCGAGATCTACTTACGTCCCGGTGAGCTTCCGCAGGTGGAGGTTGGCTCGCTGCAGGAGGACTTGGCGCGACGCGATTTCACCATCAACACACTGGTGCTGGCGCTGAACCCGGAGACCTGGGGACATCTCGCGGATCCGTTCGGGGGTTTGGCGGACATGGAGGAGCGTTGCGTGCGCGTCCTGCACGAGCGCTCGTTTGCCGACGATCCGACGCGCCTGCTGCGAGCCCTGCGCTTCGCCACGCGGTTCGGGTACCAGATCGAGCCCCGCACCCTGACCGCCATGGCCGAAGCGGTGCGGGGGGGCTACCTTGAGGAGATCTCCGGCGCCAGGCTGCGGCGTGAGATCGACAGGCTCCTCAGCGAGCAGCCGATCGAGGGGCCACAACTTCTCTCCGACCACGGCATGTTGGCCGCGCTGTGCCTGGGGCTCCGCGTGGAGCCCCAGGCACATCAGAGGATGGCCGAGATCAGAGGGGCTGCCCATTCCGCGCCCCTGAAGGCGGCGTTGGCCAAGGAAGCGCCATGGACGCTGGTGCTGGCGACGATGGCGCGCGGGCTCGATCAGCAGAGCCGCTGGACACTGGTGCGGCGGCTGCGCATGTCGCGTGAGGAACGGGAGCCGATCATCGGTAGCGGCGAGGCCTGGTCTGCGGCGCGGCGGCGCGTCGCACGCAGCGAGGTCCGCGCGAGTCGGGTCGCCGCTTGCCTCGACGGCGTGGGCGTGGGTGCTCTTACCGCGGCTCTGGCGCTGGAGCAGGACCCGGAGATGGCAACGCTGCTGGAGCGGTACTTGGAGCGCTGGCGGTGGGTCGTTCCCAGCCTTGGGGGTGTCGAGGTAGCGGCGTCGGGCGTCGCCGAAGGGCCAGCGATCGGGCAGGTCCTCGGGCGCCTACGAGCTGCCTGGCTCGACGGGGAGATCACCGATGCCGCAGCCGAGCGGGAGCTCCTGGCTCGGCTTGCACGGGAGGCACCAAATTGACCCTCCGAACGCCCCATGGTAGCGTCCAAAACCGAGATTTCGGGGTCTGGATCCCTTCCATTCGGGTTCGGCTCCCGGGCGGTCGCGGCGCTCTGCCGCCACCTCAGATCGCCTATCGTCCCGCGATCACGACGGCACCGTGCTGTCGAAAGGGAACCAGATGGACAACGACCGACATTACCTGCTGACCTCGGAGTCCGTTACCGAGGGTCACCCGGACAAGATCGCAGACCAGGTGTCCGATGCCGTCCTGGACGCGATCATGGCGAATGACCCCATGGGACGTGTGGCCTGCGAGACGATGGTTACGACCGGCCTGGCGATCGTCGCCGGAGAGATCACTACGACGCAGTACGTCGATATCCCGAGCATCGTGCGCGACACGATCCGGGAGATCGGGTACACCCGTGCCAAGTACGGCTTCGATTGCGAGACCTGCGGTGTGATCACCTCGATCGACGAGCAGTCCCCGGATATCGCCATGGGCGTCGATCCCGGAGGTGCCGGCGACCAGGGCCTGATGTTCGGTTATGCCTCGACCGAGACCGACGAGCTCATGCCGATGCCGATTACCCTCGCGCACAAGCTATGCATGAGGCTTGCCGAGATTCGCAAGAACGACGTTCTGGACTACCTGCGTCCAGACGGCAAGTCACAGATCACCGTCGAGTACGTGGCGGGCAAGCCGGCGCGCGTCGACACGGTGGTGGTGAGCACGCAGCACGGTCCTTCGGTGAAGAACAGTGTGATTCGCGAGGACCTTCTCGAGAAGGTTATCTACCCCGTCATTTCCGAGGAGTGGCGCGACGACAACACGACGTATCACATCAACCCCACCGGCCGCTTCGTCACCGGCGGGCCGCAGGGCGATTGTGGCCTCACCGGGCGCAAGATCATCGTCGATACGTACGGCGGTGTGGGCAGCCACGGCGGCGGCGCTTTCTCCGGCAAGGACTGCACGAAGGTCGACCGGACGGCCTCGTACATGGCGCGCCACGTCGTCAAGACGCTCGTGGCCGCCGGCGCGGCGGAGCGCCTGGAATTGCAGCTCGCATACGCCATCGGGGTCGCCGCCCCGGTGTCGATCATGGTTCACGCTCGCGGCACCGAGCGGGTTGCCGAGGTCAAGCTGGTCGAGGCGATCCGTGAGATCTTCCCGCTGACACCCAAGAGCATGATTGAGCACCTGGACCTGCGCCGGCCGATCTACCGCCAGACGGCGGCCTACGGCCACTTTGGCCGCGAGGGCTTGCCGTGGGAGTCGACGCACCTTGCCAACGACGTGCGGCGCTACCTTGATCTGTCAGAGGCGGACGTGCCGGCGGTTCAAACGGCGCTGGTGGAGTAGCTTCGGCTCGGGGTTCGCGCGGGTCTGTCTCCGCGCTCTTCGACCGCGTCGGTCACTTCGGTCGGGTTTCGGAGCGGTTGCCGGTGGGCCGAGAGGTTCTGCAACGGCCCACCCGTCCACCTCGGACCCTGCCATCCCCCCGCTCGAACCCCCGCCGCCCCTCAGGTACGCACCCCGAGAGCGAGATACCCGCCGAAGGCAACAAACAGCAGATGCGGTGCCCAGGCCGCCAGCGGCGGCGGCAGCTGTCCTCCGTAGCCGAGCGCCCGGAAGATACCGAAGACGATGTAGTAGACGATCGCCATGCCGATGGCGATGCCGACACCGGTCAGTGCACCGTGGCGGCCCATGCGAAAGGCGAACGGGATGCCGACCAGCGTCATGACCAGGACGATCGCCGGCTCGGCGATCTTCAGGTGTAGGTCGACCAGCGAGCGGTGCGTGTCGTACCCGCGGTCGCGGAGTAGATCGATGTGCTGGCGCAACTCGCGCAGGGACATCTCGGCGGGCTGCAACGGGGTCTGGTTGAAGTAGCCAGGGTCCTCCTCGAGCGGCAGCGCGGAGAACTTGAACTCCTCGAGCAGCCCCGCCCGCAAGTCGTCCCCGTCTCCGGTGCTGGTGTAGAAGCGTCGCCATCCGTCGTGGCCCTCCCAGCGCTGTCCGTTCCAGAACGCTTGACGCGCATACCACATCTGCGAGACGCCGCCGGGCCCGTCGGAAAGGAAGTAGATGTGCAGGGCACGGAACTCGGCCGGATCGGCCACGTAGTCGGCGAAGTGGAAGACCCGGCGACCCTCGGAGAAGACCCAGGTACGCAAGCGCTGTAGCGTTGGCCCGCCGCTGGGATGCATCTCCTGCTCGGCGATCTCGGCCTGGCGCGTGGCGTAGGGGAGGATCGAGTCCGTGACGGCGTACTGCACCGCGGTAAGCGCCAGGGCCGGAACAAGGATCGGTGCCACCAGCCGTAAGAGGCTGATTCCCCCGGCCAGGGCAGCGGTGACCTCGAAGCGCTTGGTCATGAGGCTGAAGGTAGCGAGCACGGTGATCACCGCGGCAACGGGGACCACGTCGTGCAGGATCTGCCAGACGTAGTACTGCAGATAGCGGGGAATCACCTCGGGGTGCTGTACGTAGGAGGCCTTTTCGATCCAGGTGGCCGCGACCACCACGACCAGGAGCGAGAAGAACGCGAGCAGGTATACCGCGCAGTAGTTTCGCAGCACGTAGCGATCGAGCGTGCGTGGGAATCCCAGCCGGGGCCGCAGCCGCTCACCCGTGGCCCGGTGCAGCACGTGGGTTCGCACGATCTCGTGGCCGCGCAGGTAGGCGATCTCGCCCCAGGCCCGTAGCCGCCGTACGATGCCCATGTCGCGTTCCTGGGTCTTCATCCAAAGAAGCGTGGCTCCGGCGACCCCGAGCACGATGTTGCCGATCCACACGCCGAGCCAAGGCGGGACCTGCCCGATGTCTGCCCGCTGCTCGCCGTTCTGCGCGAAGAAGTAGTAGACGATGATGACCCCGGTGCCGACAGCGAATCCGGTTGCCGTCGTCTGGCGCTGGGTCGAGATCCCGAGCGGGAGCGACGCGAGTCCGAGCACGATGCAGGCGAACGGGAAGGCGAACTTCTTGTGCACCTCGACGCGCAGATCCCAGGCCGGCTGTCCTCGGGCCTCGTTTTCGATGATTGCCGTGGCGAGCTCCTCCAGGGTCATCGAACGGCCGTCCTTGCCGATCTCCCCGATCACGGAGTCGCGCTCTTCCGACCAGACCAGCATCTCGCGCCGCTCGAAGCGCAAGATGGTCACGGCCGTTGGCTCCTCTGCCGACGACAGCACGGTGCCGTTCTCGAGGATCAGATAAGTCTCGCGAGCCTCCTCGTCGATCACCGGAAAGGCGCGTTCGGCCCGGATGATGGTGGGGGGATCGCGATCGGTCCGGGCCGCGAAGACGCCCCGCCATTCGGCCCCCTGATCGACGATGTCCTCGACGTAGAGAACCAGCCCCGGGAAGTTCTCGTCGAAAACTCGCGGTTTTACTTCCTGGGAGAAGGCTCGGGACGTGATCGTGTCCCACTGCATCTCTCGCAGCGACTGGTTCCCCCACGGTAGCGTGACCAGGAACATGTAGGTCGTCAGCAGCCAGATGGTCGACGAGAAGATGAGCACGGGCGGCAACAGGTGCAGCAGGCTGACGCCGAGGGCGCGTAGCGCCACGATCTCGAAGTCGGCAGACATACGACCGAAGGCAATCAAGCCGCCGACCAGGATACCCATCGGCAGGGTCAGCACGACGATATGGGGAAGGCTGTAGACCACGGCCCAGAGCACCTGGCTCAGCTCGGCGCCGTACTCGATCCACAGGCGCGAGATCTGCAATAGCCACCGCATCAGCATCAGGAAGGTGAACACCAGGAACCCGATCGCGGTGGGCGGTACCAACTCGCGGATCACGTGGCGCCACAGCGTCAAGGCCGGCCGCGGGCGTGACAGACTGACGGAGGCGACGCTCAACGGGGAGCCTCGTAGTGGCGTGCCAGGTGCTCCGGCCTTACGCCGCAGGCATACGCGGCACGCAGTAGCCACATACGAACGATGGTGCGCGCCGGGCCGAGCTGCTCCCAACGTCGAGCCGAGGTGATCACCGTCCCCGGCAGGCACGCGACGCGACCGTGACGCTTGAGCCTGCGCGACAGCTCGACATCCTCGAACAGGGGCAGGGGAGCGAAACCGCCCATGCGATCGAACACGGCACGCGACACGAACAGGGCCTGGTCGCCAGTCGCGATGCCGCTGAGTCGGCTGCGCCAGGAGATCAGGCGTCCGACCAGACGCAGGAGTGGGCGGTGCGAGTCGAGGCGCACCCGGAAGAAACCGCCGCACGCGCCGCAGGAGATCGCATGGCGAACCTGCTCGAGGGCACCCTCGGGAAGCAGCGTATCGGCGTGCAGAAAGAGCAATACCTCCCCCCGGGTGGCAGCGGCCCCCGCATTCATCTGGTGTGCCCGACCGCACTCGGAGGTTATGGCGTTGAACCCCGCCGTCCGAGCGATCTCGAGGGTGCCGTCGGCGCTACCCCCATCGACGATGACGACATCGGTGTCGGCCCTGGCGCCGAGGAGATCGAGCGTCGCACGCAGCGACTTCGACTCGTTGAACACCGGCACGATGATGCTGACACGCACTACGGATCTCACGAAGCTGGAAGCGCGGGAAGGGGAACGACACGAGTTTAGCGCAACGGCGAGAGCGCCCGCCGCGACAACACGGAGCTCCGGGGCCTGCGTTACCATCCGCGGATGTTTCGCGTCGTCATCCTGGGTAGCGGCGCCTCTCTACCGACCCTGCAGCGCAACTCAGCCGCCGCCGCGGTCCAATACGAGGGCGACCTGCACCTGTTCGATTGTGGGGAGGGAACCCAGCTCCAGTGGCGCCGTGCCGGGCTGCGGTTCGGGCGGCTGCGAGCGGTGCACATCTCGCATCTGCACGGCGACCACGTGAACGGACTCGTGGGGCTGCTGCAGACGCTATCGCTGGCCGGGCGCGACGCGCCTCTCCAGGTCAGCGGGCCGCCGGGAATCGATGCCTATCTCGGCGCCGTGCGCCGGTACCAGGGGGTGCGCTTCGGGTATGCCGTCGAGGTCCTCGAGAAGGAGTCGGGTGAGATTTGGGTCGGCGACGGGTATCGAATTCGTTGCGCTTCGCTGGACCACGGGCCTCCTACCATCGGCTTCGCGCTGACCGAGGACGACAAGGCCGGTCGGTTCGACGTCGAGGCCGCCGCCCGAAGAGGCCTCGAGCCCGGACCGGCATTCGGCAGACTGCAGGCGGGCGACACGGTTACAGCGCCAGACGGCACCCGGGTCCGCCCCGACCAGGTCCTCGGATCCCCGCGGCGAGGGCGTTCGTTGAGCTACTGCGTCGATACTCGGCCGTGCCGTGCCGCCTCGGAGCTCGCACAGGGAGCAACACTCTTCGTGTGCGAAGCGACCTTCGCCTCCGATCTTGAAGAGGAAGCGCGCGGGCGTGGGCACAGCACGGCGGAGCAGGCGGCGCGGATGGCGCTCGACGCTGGCGCGGAGCGCCTGCTGCTGACCCATATTTCCGCCCGTTATCACGATCCCAGACCGCTGCTGCAGGAAGCGCGTGCCGTTTTCCCCACCACCGATGTGGCCGCGGACCTGATGGAGGTATCGCTATGAGCGAGGACCGCGAGCACGATCCCTTCCCTAGCGAGGGCAACGAAGCTCCCGCCGCGCGTCAGATGAGCCAGGCCCGTGCCAGCATGACGGAGATCGTCATGCCCAACGACACCAACCCGCACGGGTCCGTGAGCGGCGGCCGGGTGATGCACCTGATCGACATCTGCGGTGCGGTCTCGGCCGTGCGCCATGCCCGGCGACCGGTGGTTACGGCCTCCTTCGACGAGGTGTCCTTCCTGGCCCCGGTCCCCGTCGGGCATATCCTACTGCTGGATGCCCAGGTCACCATCACCGGGACGACCTCGTTGGAGGTGAAGGTTCTGGTACGTGGTGAGAACCCGCTCACCGGCGAGCGACGCACCACCACCACCGCGCACCTGACCTTCGTGGCGCTCGACGATGCGGGCCGTCCGATGGTCGTGCCGGGGCTGATCCCAGAGACCGACGCGGAGCACGAGATGATGGCCCGAGCCGAGGCGCGCCGGCAGGCTCGCGTGCTGCGACGCCGGCATGATTGAGCGCCCCGCCGACGCGACGCCGTGTGTTTGTGCCGCTCTGAAGCAGGGGCTAGACTCGGCCTATTCACCTCGCCTGTTGGCGGCAGACGTGCGCCCGGGTGGCCTTCTGGACACGAAACCTCGCGGGAGGATCTGGTGCGTATCGCTGTCTGTATGAAGACGGTGGTCGATTCGCAAGCGCGCATCGAGTTGGGCTCCGACGGTAGCCTACGGACGGCGAGTCTGCGCTACGAGGTCAACGAGTATGACCTGTATGCGGTAGAGGAAGCGATCCGCTTGGCGGAAGCGAGCGATGGTCATGTGACGCTGCTTTCTGTCGGTGGGGAAGGCGTCGTACAGGGTCTACGCAAGGGGCTGGCGATGGGGGCTGACAGCGCCGTTCGCATCGACTGTGGCACCGACGAGGTCGACGCGGCGGGTACTGCAGCCTTGCTGGCCGCCGCGATCCACCAGCACGGCGGCGATCCGCAGCTGGTGCTGGCCGGCGTCGAGTCGGCCGACCTGGGCAGCTCGCAGGTGGGCGTCCTACTCGCCGAAGAGCTCGGCATGGCATCGGCGACGCTGGTAGTGGAGACATCGGCTCCCGTGGACAGCGCCATACAGGTCCGCTGCGAGCTCGAGGGTGGCAACTACACCATTTCGCGAGTCGGGCTCCCGGCCGTCCTGACGATCCAGAGCGGCATCAACGACCCGCGGTACCCGAGCCTCAAGGGGATCATGGCCGCGAAGCGGAAGGAGCTCACGACGGCGAGCCCTGCCGACCTCGGCCACACCGAGCTTCCGATGCCGCGTGTCGAGTTGCTCGGGCTGTTCGTGCCACCGCTACGGGAACAGGCGAGAATGATCGAAGGGACTGCCCAAGAGGCTGCCGTGGAGCTCGTCCGCATCCTGCGCGAAGAGGAGAAGGTCCTGTGAGCCGTGCGGTCTGGTTCGTCGCCGAGAAGGACAACGGGACGCTGCATCGTGGCGCGGCCGAGCTTGCCGGCGCGGCGGCAGCACTGGATGCGGAGGCCGTGGCCGTGGTCTGCGACGTTCCGGGCAGCTCCCTCGTCGAGGAGGCGGCGCGCGTCGCCGACCGGGTCCTCGCCCTCGAGTCGGATGTGCTGGCCGATGCCACCGCCGAGGCTTGGGGCATGGCCATCGTGGAGTCGGCCCGGGAGCGCCGTCCGGCGGCGATCCTGTTGCCGCATGCGCCGCTCGGTCGCGACCTGGGACCGCTGCTGGCGGCCCGACTGGGCAGCGGCATGCTCAGCGACTGCATCGACCTGAGCTGGGACGAGGGATTGGTCGGCTCCCGGTCGGTCTACTTCCGCAAGCTCGTGTCGCGGGAGCGCGTGGTCGGCGACGGCCCGGCGATCGCCACCTGCCAGCGGGGGGCCTTCGCGAGCCGTGTCGCCGGCGATCCGGGCGAGATCGAGCGCGTCGCGGTGAGCATCGATGCAGGGTCGTTGCGGACGAGCCTGCTGGGCTACGAGCGTGCCGAGGCGGGGGACACGGATATCGCCGAGGCCGACGTCGTCGTCGCCGGCGGCCGTGGCCTGGGAGACGCCGACAAGTTCACCCTGGTCAATGAGCTCGCCACGGCCGTCGGCGGTGTCATGGCGGCCAGTCGACCCGTGGTCGATCAGGGCTGGGTGCCACACGATCGGCAAGTGGGCTCCTCCGGGATCACCGTGCGGCCGAGGCTTTACATCGCGGTCGGGATCTCCGGCGCGATCCAACACGTCGTCGGCATGCGCGAAAGCGACGTCATCGTGGCGATCAACAAGGACGCCCAGGCGCCGATCTTCGAGTACGCTCACTACGGGATCGCTGACGACCTGTTCAAGGTGGTGCCGGCGGTGATCTCGGCGCTCGCCGAGTAGCAGGCCTGCCAGCTCAGCCCAAACTCGCGAGCCAGGCAATCAGCCCAGCGGGACCGACGATCGGTTCGATCCTGCCGCCACGTTTTTGGTCGATGCGCTCGCCCGCCAGCCGCTCACCCCAGCCCCCGGCGGGCAGGTAGGCCGCGACCGGACGTCCGAGCTGCCAGGCGTGGGCGATCTCGCTCAGCGTGCCGCTCTCGCCGCCCACCGCTACCACCGCGGCCGCGGTTAGCACCACGGTGACGTTACGGGCGTACCCGGTCCCTGTCGGGACCACCACATCGACCCAGCGGTTTGCATCCCCCGGAGACGTTCCGGGCAGGATCCCCAGCGTGCCGCCCGTCCGCTGAGCGTGGACGCTGGCGGCGCCCTCGCACGTCCCCTCCATGACCCCCCCCCCCCCCAGGCCGCCGCAGACGACGCCGAACCCGGCCTCTGCCACGGCGCGGCCGACATCGTAGGCGTGGCTGCGAAGCTCCGAATCGGCGGAGTTATTACCGGATGTTGTGGATGGAGGGCAAAGAAAAGGCGGCGTAACCTTCGCTGGAGTTCTCAACAACCAGCACCGGCCATGGAGGCCGGAGAAGGAGACGCCACCCATGCTCAAGATTATCGCTGCGGCTGACCAGGAGGAAGCGCCGCTGACACTGGACATCGATGAGCTCGCCCGACAGGGCGCCCTCAGGATGCTGAGCACGGCGCTCGAGTGGGAGGTCAGCGAGTACGTTGGCCGGCACGCCGAGCAGCTCGACGAGGCCGGGCATCGGCAGGTCGTGCGCAACGGTACAGCCCGAGGACGCAAGATCACCTTGGGATGCGGGACGGTGCAGGTGTCGGCGCCGCGGGTCAACGACAAGCGGCTCGACGAGCACGGAGCTCGGCAACGCTTCAGCAGTCGGATCCTGCCGCCGTACATGCGGCGCTCGCCGAAGGTTGCCGAGGTCTTGCCGGTGCTGTACCTGCGGGGCCTCTCGACGGGCGACTTCAGAGAGGCGCGCCCGATCCTGCTGGGCAAGGAGGCCAGCGGCCTGTCGCCCTCGGCGATCTGCCGGCTGACGAACGTCTGGAGCACCGAGTACGAGGCGTTCCGCAAGACGGATCTGTCGAGCAAGCGGTACGTGTACGTGTGGGCCGACGGGGTGCACTTCAACGTTCGGCTCGAGGAAGATCGGCTGTGTACGTTGGTGATTATGGGTGTCTTGCCGGATGGGACCAAGGAACTCATCGCGGTCGAGGACGGGTATCGGGAGAGCACCGAGAGCTGGGCGTTCGTGCTGCGTGAACTGAAGCGTCGAGGGATGCAGGCGCCGCTCGTGGCGGTGGGTGACGGCGCCCTCGGGTTCTGGGCCGCGGTGCGGGATGTATGGCCCCAGACCCGGGAGCAACGATGCTGGGTGCATCGGATCGCCGCCGTGCTCGACAAGCTACCCAAGCGCCTACAGGCCAGGGCCAAGCGCGCGCTGCACGAGATCATGGAGGCGCCAACGCGTGAGGATGCCCAGGACGGCATGGCGCGGTTCGAAGCCGACTACGGCGCCAAGTACCCCAAGGCCGTGGCGTCGTTGCTGCGCGACGCCGACAAGCTGCTGACGTTCTACGACTTTCCCGCCCAACACTGGGTTCATCTGCGCACCGTCAACCCGATCGAGTCGGCGTTCGCCACCGTGCGCCTGAGACAACGGGTCACCAAGGGCGCCGGCTCGCGCACCAAGGCGCTGACCATGGCGTTCAAGCTGCTGGAGATGGCCCAGCAACGCTGGCGCCGCATCAACGCTCCCCATCTCACTGCCCTCGTCCTCCAGGGAGCTAGCTTCGTAGACGGAGTTCACCTTATCGCCAGCGAAGACGCTGCCTGATCGGATCTCTCAATACACAACATTTGCAAATAACTCAATCGGCGCTGCCGCTGCCGATGACGGCGACGTAGCGCCACCGTCCGACGTCGCCCGGGCCTGGCGCGCCGCGGCTCATGGGTGGGTTACCTCGTAGAGCCGCCGCAGGTCGTCGATGCTACTGACCTCCTCGGGGGTAAGGTCCACGCGACGGCGCAGTATCCGTGGGAACCGGAGCGCGAAGCCGCTCGGATGCCGGCCCGAGCGGCGGATGTCGTCGAAGGCGACCTCGAGAGCCACGCTGGGCTCGACCCGAACGAGGCCACCGAGCGACTCGCGCGTGGTCGACTTGAAGTGGCGGGTCAGGTCCAGGATCTCGTGATCGGTGAGGCCGCTGTACACGCGCCCGGAATCGACCAGGCCGTCGCTGCCGCGCACTGCGAAGACCAGATCGGAGAGCATGCGGGCCCGCTTGCCCCGGCCGTATTCGGCCGCGGTTACCACGACGTCGAGGCTGCCGAGCGCACGTTTCAGCTTGACCCAGGCGCGACCGCGAGCACCCGGACGGTACGGCGAATCGGGTGACTTGAACACGGCGCCCTCATTGCCGCGCTCGAGTGCCGCCTCGAACCAGTCGGCGATCTGCTCGGACGTCTCCAGGCGGGCGTAGGGAGTGCGCCGGATGGGACCAGTAGCGGGCAATCGATCCAGAGCCTCTTTCCGTCGCTGCAGCGGTGCCTCGAGCAGGTCCTCGCTGCCCGCCCGGAGCACATCGAAGGCCAGGAAGCTCACCGACGCGTCGAGCAGCAGGGTCATGGGCACCTGCTTGCGGCCAAGGCGGCGCTGCAGGGTTGCGAAAGAGAGGCAGCGGCCGTCGAGCCAGGCCACCACCTCCCCGTCGAGGATCCACTCTCCCTCGATGCCCGTGGGTACCTCGCGCAGCTCGGGGAAACAATGGGTCAGGTCCTCGAGCGCGCGTGAGTAGAAGCGAACCTCGTGGCCACTCAGGTGGGCCTGGGCGCGGATGCCGTCGAACTTGTCCTCGGCGAGCACCGGCAAGGCGAGGGTCTCGATCACGTCCTTCGGGCTATCGCAGGGATGCGCCAGCATGACCCGCACAGGACGGAACGCCTGCAAGTCGACCGATTCCAGCCGGTCCGCAGCGGCCCGTTCCGAAGTCGGGCCGATGTCACCGAGCAGCATGTTGGCACGCCGTACTTGCGCGAGTGGCCGGTCGAAGGCCAAAGCGATGGCCTCCTCGACCCGGGCCTCCTGCATGGCGGTCCGCAACGAGCCGAGCAGCAGCTTGGTCAGGTACTTGACCTCGAGCGGCGTAGCGCGCTCGAGCATGGCCCGGAGTACTCGCTTGCGACCGCCCGCACCCAGCCCGCCCAGTCGTTCGAGCGCGGCGAGTCGCAGGATCTCCTGACGGTCACGATCGACGAGCGCCGCAGCCAACTCGACCAGAGTCGCCCGGCCGACGTTGGTGGCGGAGGTCCCGCGGGGTAGGGGAGCGCCGCTAAGGAAGCGGGCCGCAGCGCCGACCGACGAGGCGTCCTGACTGGCCAGGTAGGCAGCGGCTGCGAGAACCTTGCCCTCGGTAGAGGTATGGCCCGCGATCGTCTCCAGAGTGAGAGCCAAGGCCCGCATGGGCCGGGACTGTAACGCCCCCGTAGGGGGGCTCGCAACGAGGCGAGTTGGGCCGGCTGGCGATCAGGCGCCGCCGCCGCCCGCGATGGCGACGTCCAGCTGGGCCTGGCCTTGGCGCAGCTCGTCGATCCACTGGTCTCGCTGCGCGCGGAACGCCGCCCAGTCGGTCTCGGGCACTGGCTCGGCGGCGGGGAATTGCAGGTCGATCGGGTCGACGTAGCGCCCGCCTTGCAGCAGCCCGTAGTGCAGGTGATACCCGGTGGCGTTGCCGCTCTTGCCGACGTACCCGACGATGTCGCCCTGCTTGACCTCGACGCCGACCTTGGCGCCGGCGCCGAAGCGGGAGAAGTGCATGTAGATCGACGAGTAGCTGCCCCCGTGCCGGATCTTGACGTAGCGGCCTGCTTCCGGTGCGTACCCTGCCTCGACGATCACCCCGGCAGCGGTCGCCTGGACCGGAGTTCCCGGATCGGCGACGTAATCGACGCCGCGGTGAGCCCGGGCGATCCCGGTTACCGGGTGTACGCGCCGGTAGCTGAAGCGCGACGAGATACGCGTGTACTTCACCGGCGAGCGCAGAAACGTGCGTCGAAGCGAGGTGCCGCCGGGAGCGTAGTAGGAGGCCGAGCCGCGATCGTCCGCGTAGCGCACGACCGGAATGGTGCGACGGCCTACGCGGAACTCGGCTGCCAGCACGTCGCCGTAGCCAATCATCTCGTCCTCGACATACCGCTCGAGCACGACGAGATCGATCCGATCGCCGATGCGCAGCTCGTAGTTGAAGTCAACATCCCAGCTGTACAGGTCGGCGATACGCAGGATCAGGTCGTTGCCCGCCGCGCCGTCGGGCACGTAGGGCGCGAGGGCACGATCGAGGCTGCTGACGATGGTCGCCGAGATGAAGACCGGCTTGGTGCGCACCGGGATCGTGACCTTCTCAGTCGCCCACTCTCCGTCGCGTAGCGACACCACCCAGGCGTTGGTTCGATCGATCTCGTAGCGCATCGCCTGCAGCTGGTCCTGCTCGTCGAAGTAGAGTCGATAGCGCTGTCCGTCGCGGATCCGCCGCAGGTCGATGGCGCTGCCGGCGGCGGTGACGACGGAGTGGGCTCTGTCCGAGGGAACGCCGGCGCGCTGCAGCACGCGAGCGAGTGTGGATCCGGGTGGGAAGCGGTCGCGAACCTCGCGGGCGGCGGCCAGCTCCAGCGACTGGGGCCAGGGCTTCGGGAGCTCCGGCACCGGTGACACCGGACCGATCCACGATTGGTAGGGCGAGCTCACCGGCACGAGTAACCAGAGCCAGGCCACGAGTAGCGCCGCAAGCCCCGTGGCGGCCCATCGCATGGCTGGCTCGTGCTCGAAGCGATAGCGAATTTGCACGACGCGCTCACCGTCGGAGGGGCGTACGCCGAGACGCAGGCGAAGGCTCAAACCGGGTCCCAGTGACGGAAGGAGACGGTCGCCACACTCGCTAGCTAGAGTGGCGACCTGCGAAGAAAGGGGGAACGTCGCGATTATAAGGATTCCCTCGACCCGCGCAAGGCGGGACAATGGCGTGGTAGGTGGTCGCGGCAGGGGACGGCGAACTTACCGACCCTGCAACAAGGACAACCTCCCGAGCCGACCCTGGTACATAATGCCCGGAGGCTCGAGCCAGTGATCAGGGGGCTTCCGGTGGGTATGCGTGCGCATCATCGCGGGGTGGCCATGTCCGTCGTGGTGACTCTGCTTGCGCTGCCGGCCTCGGCGCAGCAGCCGGCGGGCGGCTTCTCGGATCTGCTGCCCGTGGAGGACTTCTCGCCGACGATCCTGGGCATCTATCGCAAGCTCATGGAGATCGAGGACGAGATCCGCGTCTACTCCGCGAAGTACTCGATCGACTACGACCTGACCCGAGCGACCTGCATGTACGAGTCGGGGGGTAACGCCAACTTGACCTCGTGGGCCGGGGCGCGTGGATACTTCCAGGTGATGCCCTCGACCTTCCGAAGCATGCGCGTGGCGACCAACATCGAGGCCGGCATCAAGTACCTGTCGCAGATGGTGGCGCGCTTCGAGCGCGAGGACTACGCGCTTGCGGCCTACAACGGGGGCCCTGGGAACGTCGGGCGGGGCAGAGCGATGCGCCTGGAGTCGCTGCAATACGTGCTCGGTGTGGGCACCTACCGGACCATGTTCAAGCTCTACGAGCGTTCCATTCGCCACCACGCTGGCCGGCTGCAGCTGACCTCCGTAGGCGACGACGAGAACTGGTGGACTATCTCGAGGCGCCTCGGCTTGCCGCTGTTGCAACTACGGCTGCACAACCCGTACCTGGCACGGCGCCAGCTGCGCCCCGGGCAGTTGATTCGCCTATCCGACCGAGTCGCGTGAGGACTTGTTCGAGCAGGACGGCGCTGCACTGTGGTACTCGACGCGGCTCGGCGATAACTATTTCAACATCGCCTTCACACTCGACGTGGACCTCGACGAGCCTACGCGCACAGAACGGGCTATGGCACCTGCAGACGCTCCCGGTGGGCATGGCTCTGCGTGTGCCGTTGGAGTGGGAGGGCGAGCACGTGCTCCACAGGGTCCGCGCCGGCCAGAGCCTCCAGGAGATCGCAGCGGAGCTCGAGTCGGAACCGTGGCGCATCATCCGCGACAATGGGCTGTTGTGGACCGAGTGGGTCGCGGAAGGCATGACCCTGCGGATGCGCAGCGTGCCGAAGCGGCCGACGTTCGTCGTACATCGCGTGAGCCGCGGCGAGAACCTCACCATGATCGCGCGACGCTACGGAACCAGCGTCAACTCGATCCAGGAAGCAAACGCCATGGGTCGGCGCACGCTGATCAAGATCGGTGAGCGGCTGCGGATCCCGACGCTCGCCGAGTAAGGTGGGCGAGGGTGCGGCCAACGGCCCGATCCTATCTCCGAGTGCCGCTGCCCGCGATTTGCATATGATCTCGTGATAATGAATCTTATGGAAACTAAGATTTCGCCGCTGAGCTCCGCAGGCTGCGTGCGGCCCGGTGGGACGTCCCGGCCGGCCTCGCTTCTCCTGGTGCTCTTGAGCGCCTTCGTAGCGCCCGCCGTCGCCGCTGGCCCGGACGCCCCGCGGTCCTCGGCTGCTGTTCAATCGGCTCCGACCTACTTTGGCGGCATCCAGGTCAACGAGCCCGACCACGACCACTGGGTCTCGGAGATCGCCGCTGCCGGCCTCGACTCGGTACAGGTGACGCTCTACGCCCGTCAACAGGACTGGGACGGGGCCGAGCTTAGGTACGAACGGGACGCGCCGTGGGTGGTCTCGGAGATCCGAGCGGCGCACCGTGCCGGACTCAAGGTGGTGCTGGTCATGCGCGTGGCGCTCGAGCACGGCCTACCTCGGAACCGACATCTGTGGCACGGGATGATCTGGCCGCGCGACGAGCTGCTCGAGGACTGGTTCGCCAGCTATCGCGCCTTCGTGCTGTGGGGGGCCTCGATCGCCGCGGCCGAAGGCGTCGAGCTGTTTGCTATCGGCAATGAGCTGAGCTCACTCACCTCGACGCTCGCGGCCACAGAATGGCCGGATCTGTATGGCTACTGGGCCGATCCCGAGCGGGTGGCGGCCGTACGCGAAGCGCTGGTGCAGTGCTCCGAGCGCGTCCGCCGTCAGGGACGCGGCGCCGACCTCGAGCACCTCGATGGCGGCCGCTACGCGACACTCGAGGAGATGCTGCTAGCCGAGGACCGCTCGCGGGCCGCCTGGGTCTCCGACGTCATGCGCGACGGGCTCGTCGGCCTCAATGCGCGCCGACAGCGCTACGCCTCGTTCTGGGCGCGCCTCATCGGCCGGGTGCGCGAATCCTATGCGGGCAACGTAACGTACGGCGCCAACTTCGACCAGGTGCTCGAGGTCGGGTTCTGGGATCGTCTCGACGTCGTCGGCACCACGGCCTATTTCCCCCTGGCGCCGTACGGGCTCGACCGCACCGAGCGCGTCGCGAGGATGGAGCGCTCCTGGGCCGGGGTCGCCGGCGATCTCGAGGTGGTCGCCCCTGGTATGCCCGTGGTGTTCCTGGAGCTCGGCTGGACGCGGCGTCGGGGCTCCACCGTGCGTCCCTACTCCTATGACCGGGTCGAGGTGCTGGAGACCGTAGGCGCCGACCGGCTCACATGCGTGCATTGGGCTTCGCAGCCCGAAGCGCCGGCCGAGCGGGTGGCGGCACTGCAGGCGCTCGCCAACGTGGTGGCGTCTGGCGGCTTCGACGCGCTGCGCGGATTCACGCTCTGGAAACTGACCACTCGAGCCGAGCACCGGGCCATCGAGCCTTTCGCGGTGCTTCTCGGGGGTGCCGGCGAGTATGATACGAATGAGTGGCAGTCGTGGGCAGCCACCGACATCGACAGACTTGATGCGGCCCTGATCGGCCTGGCCGGCAAGATCGCGAGCCAGGTTCGCGGACGGGACATCTTGGCGAGATAGCGGCGGGGATTCGAGATGAGACGACTGCGTGTACACGGAACCCTGGGAGTTCTGTCGGCTCTTGCTGCAGCGGCCGCGTTCGTCGCGTCGATCGGTACCGCGGTGCCGGCTGCCGCCGGCCAGGCCGGAGCAACCGGCCCCGCGGATTTGTACAAGACCGAGTGCCAGCCCTGTCATGGTGAGGGTGGCAAAGGCGACGGTCCTGCGGCGCGCTTCATGGACACGAAACCCCGCGACCTGACGTCGGACGCGTGGATGTACGCCATCGACCGCAGCGTGGAGCAGGTCATCGAGGTCGTCACCAACGGGGTCGACGATACGGGCATGGAGCCGTTCGGTGAGATCCTGACCGAAGAGGAGATTCGCGCGGTGGCGAGCTATGTCGTGGAGAACTTCGTCAGCGACGGTTCTGAACCGCGCTAGTGTGACGCGTCGGAGTTGTCTTGTCTTATGGCTTTGGCGAGGATCTGGTCGGCGGACTTGAGCCAAAGGAAGGGCTCGGAGCCGTCGTTCCAGGCTCGGATGAAGCGGTGGATGGCCTTGATCAGGACATCGACGCTGCTGAAGCTGCCGCGCCGGACGGCCTGCGAGGTGAGGATGCCGAACCAGGTCTCCACCTGATTCATCCAGGAAGCGGAAGTGGGCGTGAAGTGACGCGTGAACCGCGGGTGTTGCTCGAACCAGGCCTCGACCTTGGGCTGGGTGTGGGTGCCGTAGTTGTCCAGCACCAGGTGGATCTCGCCCTCGGGGTAGGTGCGGTCGATCAAGCGTAGGAAGCGAAGAAACTCCTGGTGGCGGTGCCGCTGCATGCAGGTGCCCAGGATCTCGGCGGTGGCTAGGTTCAACGCCGCGAACAGCGTCGTGGTGCCGTGGCGTCTGTAATCGTGGGTGCAGCGCTCTGGATCGCCGCGGCGCATGGGCAACATCGGCTGAGTCCGGTCCAGAGCCTGGATCTGGCTCTTCTCGTCCACGCACAGCACCAGCGCCCCCTGGGGCGGGTGCAGGTACAGCCCCACGATGTCGGTGACCTTGTCCTGCAGGAGTGGATCGGCGGAGTACTTGAAGGTCTCGGTGCGATGGGGCTGCAGGCCGTTGCGCCGCCAGATCCGCAGGATCGTCGAAGGGCTCGCATCGACCTGTTTGGCGAGCCGCTGTGCGCTCCAATGGGTTCGGCTCGGAGGCCTCTCCAGGGTTGCGGCGATGATCTTGGCTTCCCGCACGGCGTCGTAGGTGCGCGCACGACCAGAGCGCGGCTCGTCACCGAGATCCTCGATGCCCTGCTTGGCTGCGCGAGCGCGCCACATGCCCACGGTCTGTCGGGAGGTCTCGAGGCGCTCGGCGATCTGCTGGTTCTGCAGCCCCTGCTCGGCAAGCAGGATGATGTGGGCTCGGAACACCTGCCGCTGCTGTGAGCTCGGCGCGTCGATTACTCCCTGGAGCCGCGCCCGCTGCTGCCCGGTCAACGAAATCTCCGGTGCTACCCTGGGCATCGTGGCCTCCTGTCCCGACAAGTTTACTGTCGAGACAAGGAAGTCATAATATGCCATATAAGTCAAGCTAATTACGACGCGTTACACTAGCGCCCTGCGCCCGCCCGCCGAAATACCGACCTCAGCCTCCCCTGCCCCACCGGGATCTGGTAGTGCCCGGAGCCTTGCAACCCCCGGGGCCAGCGTGATTCGTGAGGCCACCACGGTTCGGTCCCGGCTCCCGGCTCGCTATCGAATAGGGCTTGACATCGGGGCCTCTCGGCCGTGACAATGGGCACGGGTTGGACGCCCGTTTTCGAATGAACTCTGCCGGCGCCCACCGCACTCCGGTCCTTCCTGATCGCACCCGACGACTGCGGAGTGCAACTCTGTCGAGCGGTCGGTTTTCCGCGATCGAGAACCGCGCCACGGGCTTTTTTCAGCAACCGAGGCAAGTCAGCTTCATGTCAGAGCAACAACAACAACAACGACGCCGCGGTCGGCGTCGTCCCCGCGGAGGCCGCGGCCGGCGGCGCGGTGGTAGCCCGAACCAGACGAAGCAAGGCTTCACGCCGCCGCAGGAGGATCCCGAGCTCCTGGCTGCCCTCGAGGGCAGCCACACGTCCGACTCGCTGATGGAGGCCCGGCCGGCAGAGTTGCTCGAGATTGCCGAGGAGTTCAAGGTCGAGAACCCGACCGAGCTGTCGCCCAACGTCTTGATCGAGGCGTGTTTGCGGGCCCAGGCCGCCAAGAACGGGTTGATTTACAAAGAGGGCGTGCTGGAGAAGCTGCCCGACGGTTATGGGTTCATCCGATCCACCGAGAACTCCTATCTTCCGGGGAACCAGGACGTCTACGTCTCCCCGACGCAGATCCGTCGCTTCAACCTGCGTACCGGCGACACCATCGCCGGTAGCATTCGGCCGCCAAAGCAGGGCGAGAAGTACTTCGCGCTGGTCCAGATCGAAGCCATCAACCAGGAGAGCCCGAGTAGCGCCCTGGATCGACCGCTCTTCAAGGCGCTCACGCCCATGCATCCCGAGCGGCACATCAAGTGCGAGACTCCCGAAGGCGAGCGCATCGGACGTGTGATCGATCTGCTGTGCCCGCTGGGTTTCGGGCAGCGCGCCCTGATCGTTTCGCCGCCGCGAGCCGGCAAGACAATGATCTTGCAGGCGATCGCCAAGGCGCTGGCGATCAACCATCCGGACGTCAAGCTCATCGTCCTGCTGATCGACGAGCGGCCGGAGGAGGTCACCGATATGCGTCGGTCGGTGCGCGGGGAGGTCGTCTCCTCGACCTTCGACGAGCCGGCCAGCCGGCATGTGGCTGTCGGCGAGATTGTTCTCGAGAAGGCGCGTCGCATGGTCGAGAGCGGCCACGACGTGGTGATCCTGCTCGACTCGCTGACTCGTTTGGCTCGGGCACACAATACCAACACGCCGTCTTCGGGCCGCGTGCTGACCGGGGGTGTCGACGCTAACGCCCTGGAGAAGCCCAAGAAGTTCTTCGGCTCGGCGCGTGCGGTCGAGGAAGGCGGTTCGTTGACCATCATCGCGACGGCCCTGATCGACACCGGCAGCCGTATGGACGAGGTGATCTTCGAGGAGTTCAAGGGCACCGGTAACTCCGAGATCGTTCTCGTGCGAAAGCTGGCCGACAAGCGGATCTTCCCGGCAATCGAGATCAACAAGTCGGGTACGCGCAAGGAAGAGCTGCTGATCGAGGCCGATGACCTCCAGCGCACCTGGATTCTGCGCAAGGCCCTGGCCGCCGTCAGCCCCGATGAGGCCATGGAGCTGCTTCTCAAGCGGTTGCGTCAGACCGAGAACAATCGGGAGTTCCTCGAGACGTTCTCGGGCTGATCGAGGCGGCCATGGCTCGACGGCACCCTCGCAGAGTCTGACCGATGGGCTGGGCGCTCGGGATAGTCGCGTTCGCAGCCGTCGGCTGGGCCGTGCTGGTGTACAACCGTCTCGTCGGCTTGCAGAAGCGCGCCGAGGGTGCCTGGGCCGACATCGATGCGCAGCTGAAGCGCCGCCACGATCTGGTGCCGGCGCTTGTCGCGACCGTCAAGGGGTACGCCTCCCACGAGCGGACGACCTTGGAGGATGTCGTCGCCAGGCGCGGCGAGGCGGCCCGCCGGGAGGGACGTGCGCTCCCGGACTCCGACGTGGCACACGGCGAGACCCTCCTGGTCGGGTCCCTGCGCGGCTTGTTTGCGCTGGCGGAGGACTATCCTGACCTGAAGGCTAGCCAGCGCTTCGGTCAGCTGCAGCAGGAGCTCAGCGACGTGGAGGATCAGATTCAACATGCACGCCGCTACTACAACGCGGTGATCCGCGACCTGAACACGATGGTCGCTCGCTTCCCCGACCTCCTGGTAGCAAGGGCTTCAGGGTTCGCAGGGGGCGAATTCTTCGAGCTCGCCTCGCCGCTCGAGCGCCAGACTCCTCGGGTCGATCTCGATGCATGAGGCACGCCGCTTCGTCGCCCTCCTGCTCGTCGCATGCGCCGCTGGCGCCTTGCTCGCGCCACCTGTTCATGCCCAGCAGCGCTCCTACCACGTCGAGGCATTCCACGCCGATATCCGGGTCGACACCGACGGTTCCGTCACCGTCGAGGAGCGACTTCGCTTTCGGTTCGTCGGGTCGTTCAACGGCGTTTACCGAGACATTCCGATCGAGTATCGCAACTCCTTCGGCCTCGACTACGACCTGCGCCTGTATCCACTCAGCGTGACCGATGAGGCGGGCTCGGAGCTCGCCTACGAGACATCGAAACAGGGGGCTGATTTTCGCTTCAAGGTCTGGGTTCCCGAGGCCACCGACGCCAGCCGAACCGTCGTCATCCGCTACCGGGCCGAGCGTGCACTGCGCTTCCCAGAGGCCCAGGAGGGCTTTCCGGCGCACGACCAGCTCTACTGGAACGTCAACGGCACTCGCTGGTCGGTGCCGATCGCGGAGGTGACCGCCACCGTCGAGTTGCCGGAGGAGGTCTCCGAGCAGCCGTGGGTCCGCGCTTTCGTCGGTACCCACGGCAGCGACGACACCGGCGTCTCCATCGAGCGACCCGCAATCCAGCGCGTGCGCTTCGACGCCGGCCGACGGCTCGAGCCCGGTGAGAACCTGACGATCGTCGTGGGTTGGCCGCCGGGTGTGGTCTCTCGGCCCACCGCCGCCGATCGCGGCCGCGAGCTGATGGCCGACAACTGGCCGCTGGCGGCACCGTTCCTGGTGCTGGCTCTCATGGTGGTGCTGTACCGACGGATCGGACGCGACCCGGAGCTCAGCAGGTCGGTGCTCGTGGAGTACCGTCCGCCCGGCGACTACCGTCCGGCCGAGATCGGGACGCTCATCGACGAACGTGTCGACCTGCGGGATATCGTCGCGACGGTGATCGATCTCGCCGTGCGCGGGCATCTGCGGATCGAGGAAGAGACCGAGGAGGGTTGGTTCACCTCGTCCACCCAGACCACCTTCGTAAGGCTGCCACCTCCGGAAGACGTCCCCCTGCGCCGGTACGAGAGACAGATCGTCGACGGCCTGTTCGCGTCCGGCGACAGGGTCGTCATGGACGACCTCAAGACCAAGTTCCACGCGCGTCTTGGAGAGATCCGCGACAGCCTGTACGGCTCGCTAACCTCCCAAGGGCTGTTCCGTTCGCGCCCCGACCGGGTGCGGGCTGGCTGGGCGTTTGTCGCCGTCCTGGCGCTGTTGGTCACCGTAGCGCTCGGTGCGCTGTTGGCCAAGCCGGCCTTCTTCTTTGCCGCGCCCTTCGTCGGACTGGCGATCGGCTGCTTCGCTCCCTTCATGCCGGCTCGCACTGCTGTCGGCCGCGAGACCTACCTGCAAGCCAAGGGCTTCGAGGAGTACCTGGGGCGAACCGAGGCGGAGCGTCTCGAGCAGCTTCGGCTCCCCGAAACAGCCTTCGAGCGGTACCTGCCCTATGCGATGGCGCTTGGCGTCGCCGACCAGTGGGCACAGCTGTTCGAGGAGTTAGAGACGCCTCCCCCGGCCTGGTACAGCGGGGCCGGCATGCACTTCCAACCGAGCCTCTTCACCCAGCGCATGGGTAGCATGAGCACCGCACTGGGCACAGCCATGACGAGCGTGCCGCGCAGCAGCAGTGGGTCCAGTGGCTTCTCGGGAGGCGGGGGGTTCTCGGGCGGCGGCTTTGGCGGAGGAGGCGGGGGCGCGTTCTGACATGGGCTCGATGAGCGTCGGCGGGTGGCGGGTGCGGACCCTACTCGACGGCACCCTCGGACTAGACGGCGGCTCGATGTTCGGCGTCGTGCCCAAGCCTCTTTGGTCGCGCACGACCCCAGCCGACGACCGCAACCGGATCCGGCTGGCGGCGCGGCTCCTGCTGCTGGAGGGCCACGGACGGCTTGTGCTCGTCGACACCGGTCTCGGCGACAAGTGGAGCGACAAGCGCCGCGCCATCTTCGACGTGCAGCGTCCTGGCGGCGGCGTGCTCGGCGCCTTGGCCAAGCTCGGGATCGAGCCCGCACAAGTTACCGACGTGCTCCTGACCCACCTGCACTTCGATCACGCCGCCGGGACCACCCGCCGCGTCGACGACGGAATGGAGCTGGTGTTTCCCTCGGCGCGTCACATCGTGCAACGCCGCCAGTGGGAGTGGGCCGCGCGCCCGACGCTCAAGGATGCGGGCTCCTTCAGGCCGGAGGACTTCGAGCTGCTGGGACACCAGGGGAGCCTGGTCCTGGTGGACGGCGACACCGAGCTGTTCCCCGGGATCGACGTGATCGCCCTGGATGGCCACACCGCCGCCATGCAGGCTGTCAAGATCCGCGGCCCGGAGGCCACGCTTCTCTACGTCGCCGACCTCGTGCCCACCGTCGCCCATCTGCGGTGGCCCTACATCATGGGTTACGACAACCGGCCCCTGGTCACTCTGGCTGAGAAGCAGCGGCATCTGCTGAATGCCGCGCGCCAGGGCTGGATCGTCGTGTTCGAGCACGACTCGGAAACGGCAGCCGTTCGCCTGCAGGAGTGCGACGGGACGGTGCGACCGCGCGAGTCCGTCGAGCTATAGCAGGCCTGCTACCGGGGATTGACCTCGAAGGGGAGCCGCGTGCCGATCGCCCGCCCCGCACGTGCCGTGCCCTCGCTGGGGAAGTGGTAAAGATCCATGTAGAGCTGCAGGTCTGACACTGTCCGGAGCCCGTGACTCGCCTGCGCACCGAAGAAAACGGCGTGCCGGTAGGCCGGCTGCACGAGGAAGCAGTTGGCGCCGTGTCCGGCAGGCCGCAACCCCAGCACGCGCCGCCATGTTTCGAGGGTGTTCTCGAGGTCCCCGTTCAGGTCGGGGAGGTAGATGTGCAGGTCGAACGGCAGGCGGCGCTGGCGTGGTCGCAGATGAAGAGCGTGCACCGCCGAGTCGAGCGTGAGCGCGTAGCGATCGGCAAGCTTGGACTGCACCGTGCGAAGCCGCTGTAGCGCCGACTCGGCATCGTCGTCGTGCATCCGGAAGGGAAATACCTGGTTGGCGTCGAAGGCGTACTCGTCGAGCCAGTCGGCGAGAAGACGCTCGGGGCGCACCACACGCGATCCACCGCCCCGTTGCCGCTCGATGTATCCGTCGGAGTGCATCTGTTGCAGGATCTGCGACACCCAGCCCAGGCTGAGCCCGCCCAGTTCGGCGATCTCGCGGGTCGTGAGCCAGTCGCTCGGGCGATCGAGCATGACGCGCAGCGGGATCGTCGCCTTGTCGTGGAAGAGCGTTCGGATCTGCTTGCGCTCGGTGAACCTGTTTCGGTGGCCGGCGATCTGCACGAGCACAGTATTGAAGCGCAGGTAGGCGTTGCCACTACAGTCCATGTAGCCGACGCCGGCCTCGCGACAGAGGCGGGCGCCCGCCGCTCCCATGTGCGGGACCAGGACACCGGCCCAGACTCCGGGCGTGGCGGCCAGTCGGCGCACTTTCGGCAGCACTGCGCGGACCTGGCGCGGTTCGCCTGAAACGGCGCCGTAGCAGAGCAGCCGCCGTATCGCCCCCGCCTGCCCCAACAGCTCGATCTCGACGAGGTTCGGCTCGTCGGTGGGGGTGCTCACCCGCACACCGGTGACGAGAATCTCCGGAACGATCTCGCGCCAGTTGGAGAGAAAGTAGGCACGGACCTCGGCTGACGTTCTCACCACGGAGAACAACCTGAGAGGGGGGCGAAGGGCATTCCGAGACTGGGTGATGGACGTACCCGCATCCCGGCGTTTATAGCAAACAGTCCGGGTAGCTTCCAGCCAGGTCGGGCCGAACCTGTCGATTCCGGGTCAGCGACCCTCGGGAGGACGCGGATCGACGCGAAATCGGAAGGAAACCACGTCGGCCGCGCGGTCGTAGGGCAGCGAACCTTCGTGCTCAACCATGGTCGTCGCGCTGGCTCCGATTCGGGCCGTCGTCGCGTCGCTGTAAAGGACAGCGTCGTCGTCGTCGAGTAGATCGACCGTAACGTCGACGTCGAGATCGCGGCCGCTCTCGTTGACCACGTCGGCCCGCCAGTGGAAGTGGGCGCGATCCTGCTCGTCGACCGTCGTCCAGTCGAAGCCGTGCTCTGCGAGGCGGACTTGTTGCTCGGCCAGCACCAGGCCTGCTGCCGCGACGCTCGCGATCATGGCGAGCAGGACGACCTTCGGTCGCCGGCCGATTCGATGCCGAGGCTTGCCGTCGCGTCTCATGATCTCAAGCTAGCACGCTGCGGCGGAGCGCCACAAACACCGGAGGGCTACTGTGGGTAATCCTCATCGTTGTACACCGGGTCGACGTTCGGATCCCACGGGTCGGCCGCGCCCTCGTCGCCAGTCTCGTCCGACGCTTGGTCGAACAGCTCCCATGCTTCCATGAGCTCCCGGGGGAGCTCCTGCAGGAACCTCGAGGGCTGCTGGAGCAGTCTGCCCGATGCCATGCCGCCGGGCCGAACGATCGGATAGCTCAGGTACAACTCGCGACCGGCCCGAGTCGTCGCCACGTAGAAGATCCGTCGCTCTTCCTCCTCACCCCCGGGATCGTCCAGGGCCCGAGGGCTGGGCAGCGCCCCTTCGGCAAGGTGGATGACAAAGACCACCGACCACTCGAGTCCCTTGGCCTGGTGGACTGTGGAGAGCACGACACGTGACTCGTCCAGCTCGTCTCCCCCACCCCGCACGTCCTGGCCGTATAGTTCGCCCAGCAACACCAGCTCCTCGAGGAACGCAGCGACGGTTTCGTAGCTGGCTGCGAACATTGCCAACTGCTCGATGTCCTCTCGACGCGAGTCGTAGTTGTCGAAGCGAGCCGCTGCGTGATCGTCGTAGCCGCACGCCAGGACGGCCTGGATCGCCGTCTCAGGCAGTCCCGAGGCCTCGAGAACCGCTTCGATAGTGCCGCGAAAGGCTCGCCAACCTTCCGCGGCGCGACCGCGCGTCACTCGGTCGAGCCCTGGATCCCGCAGTCGGGCACGCAGATCGCCGGCTGCACTCGTCAGCGAGTCCCACAAACGTCCTGCCGTGACGTTGCCGATCCCGCGATGCAGCAGGAGCGCGCGCCGGAACGCGACCTCGTCCCGCGGGTTCTCGGCGAATTTCAAGAACGAGGTCACGTCCTTGATGTGCGCTTGCTCAAAGAATCGAACTCCGCCACGGACCTCGTAGGGGATGTCGTAGCGCAGCAGGGTCGTCTCGACCGAGAGACGATGAGCGTGCGCCCGGTAGAGCACCGCGACGTCGTCTAGTGGCGTGCCCTCGTCGCGTAGCTGCAGGATGCGTTCGGCGACGAACGCGGCCTCTTGCTCGGGGTAGTTGCAGGTCACGAGCGCCGGTAGCGGGCCGCTGTCGCGCCGGGCGGCGAGGCGCTTGTCGTATTGGCCGGAGTTGCATCGGATGCTCGCGTTGGTCAGCGCCAGGATCTCGGGCGTCGATCGGTAGTTGGTCTCGAGCTTGAAGAGCTCGGTCCCGGGGTTGCGGTCGGGGAATCCGAGGATGTTGTCGTAGTGGGCGCCACGGAATGCGTAGATGCTCTGGCAGTCGTCGCCGACCACCATCAGGTTGCCACCGTTCTCGCGGGCGATCTCCTCGACGATGGCGCCCTGGATCAGGTTGGTATCCTGGTACTCGTCGACCAGCAGCGAGCGTAGGGCGCGGCCGTATCGCCGGCGTACATCGGGTACCTCGAGGAGTAGGCGTAGCCAGTTGATCAGCAGGTCGTCGTAGTCCATGACGTTGGCGGCGTGCTTGCGCTCGGCATAGCGCCTGCCTACGGCGAGGATCTCCTCTTCCCAGTCGAGGAAGCGGGTGTAGCGGTCGGCGAGCACGTCGACCAACTCGGCCCCGGTGTTGAGGTGCAGTGAGATCATCGATCGGAGCACCCGAGGTGACGGGAACCGGCGTCGCTCGACATCGACGCCGACGTCGGTGACACAGAGGCGTAGCAGGTCGCGCTGATCGGAATCGTCGAGGATCGAGAATGCATCGGTGTAGCCGAGCGTGTGGCCGTAGCGCCGAAGTACCCGCGCACCGACCGAGTGGAAAGTACCGCCCCACAACCGGCGCGTCTCGACCCCCGTGAGCTTGCGGACCCGCTCGACCATTTCGCGGGCGGCCTTGTTCGTGAAGGTCACCAAGAGAATCGCGTCGGCTGGCACTCCCTGGTGTAGCAACCACGCGACCCGGTAGGTCAGCGTCCTGGTCTTGCCCGTTCCCGCCCCCGCGATGACCAGCTTCGGCCCCGAGCCGCAGGTGACTGCGGCGTACTGCTGCTCGTTGAGTCCGGCCTCGAAGTCGATGTCGACCAGTGGCCCGGACCGTCGGGTCAGGACGAACTTGCGCGCCATGAGGCCTGCTAACGCGCCGGCACGGGTGTCGGCCCCTGGATTAGCGACCAGCTCGTACCCGCCTGGGTTAGACGGCGGAGCAGGTCGAACTGCTCACGGAGGCGAGCCTCGGTGAAGGGCGCGCCGTCCAGCGGCAACGATACGGTCGGTGGCCGGGCGGCCACGCGAGCCAAGGTGAGAATGCTGCTGATCTGCTCGAACACCGAGCGGGCCTCCGGATAGACGCGAACCGAGTAGCTGTCGACGACGCCGCCCTCGCGAGCTGCCAGATCGAGCGCTGCCCGCAATCCGCCGATCTCATCGACGAGGCCGACATCGAGGGCCTGGGCGCCCGACCATACGCGTCCGGCAGCCAAGCGCTCGACCTGCGCGACCTCCATCGCGCGCGCCACGGCGACCTTCTCGAGGAACACTTGATAATGCTCCTGGATCGATGCCTGGAGGATGGCGCGCTGCTCCTCGCGCAGCGGCTCCGCTTCGAGGAACAGGTCGGCGTTGGCGCCACGCTTTACGGTGGCGACCCCGACTCCGAGCTTCTCGTAGGTTCCGCGCAGGTTGATACGCGACGCGACCACACCGATCGAGCCGGTGTACGTGGCGCGGTCGGCGAGGATGCGCGATGCGGCAGTGGCGATCCAGTAGCCACCGGAAGCAGCGACGTCCGACATGCTGACGATCAGCGGCTTGCTCTCGGCCGCGAGCTCCGCCTCACGGAGGATGACGTCGGAGGCTGTGACGGCCCCGCCGGGGCTGTCGACTCGCAGCACGATTGCGCGGACGGCGTCGTCGTTCCGTGCGGCGCGGAGGTGGCGGGCGATCGTGTCGCCGCCGGCGAGGCGGCTGCCGAACAGGTCTTCGCCGATGTCGCCGGGCACGATCATGCCGTCGACGTGCACCAGGGCCACGGTGGGAGCCAGCCAGCCGGCCGAGCTGCCTGCTGCTCGCCAGTACTCGCGCAGGCCAACCCGGTTGGCCGTCCCCGGCAGGCTACGGTCGTCGAAGCCCAGATCGTCGACGAGCCCACTCTCGAGCGCCTGCTCGGCGGTCACCCAGCCGAGGTCGAGCACCGCCTCGACCTCGGCCGAAGTCATGTTCCGATCTGCGGCGATGTCGGACAGAATCTGCTGCCAGAGGCTGTCGAGCAGGCTGTCGATCACCGCTCGCTCCTCGGGGCTCATCCCCGTGGCCGTATACGGGTTCATCGCCGTCTTGTACGGTCCCGTATGGAAGACCTCGAACTCCACGCCAACCCGGTCGAGCAGCTCGCGATAGTAGAGGCTGCGGCTCAGCAGTCCGATCACCAGGTTTCCGGTCGGTACCAGCACGACGTGGGCAGCGGCGCTGGCGATGTACAGGTCGAGGATGCTGCCGATCTCCAGGTAGGCCGTCACCGGCTTACCGGCCGAGCGCACGGCGTAGATCGCGTCGCGAATCTCTTCCGCCTTGCCGAACCCAGTGGCCAGCGGGCCGACCTTGAGCACGACGGCATCTACCCGGTCGTCGGTAGCGGCACGACGCAGGGCGCGGTCGATCTCGCGCAGCCCGAGAGGACCGATCGGTTGGCTGCCCCAGAAGGTCCCGGCGCGCTCGACGATCTCCCCGGCCAGTCGCAGCTCGACGATGTTGCGCGCTCCGAGCCGCGGGGCGGAGCCTACGAGGAGGCGGTTGAGGGCCCACATGGCGGTGCCGAAGGCGACCACGACGACCAGGAAGACTACTAGAAGCCAGAACCAGGGACGCTTGCGTGACATGGAACCCTCCCCGCAGAGGGGCGCTCAGAAACGAACTTCGAAACCAGCCGGGAGCCTGGACTCGCGGGCTAGGAGATCCACCTCGAGGCGGTTGACGGAAGCCGCGGCAGGTCCGTTCCTACACCAGGCGATGAATTCCTCGATGGATGCCTCGTGCCCTTCCGCCACGGCCTCTACCGTACCGTCAGGGCAGTTGCGCACCCAACCAGCGAGTCCGAGGCGGGTGCCCGTCGTTCGGGCGTTGGCGCGAAAAAAAACCCCCTGGACGCGTCCGTGAACGCGAATGTGGACTCGGCTTCGCTCCCCCATCAAGCCATTGTACCGGTTGCCGAATGCGGTGTGCGGCGACCCTTTCCCGGGTCAGGAGAGTGTTGATCCAGAAGCCTGCCGCCGGCTGTTTGCCGTGAGGCTCCGCAATGGCTACTGTTGGCCGCTAGCAGTCTGCTGCGAAACTCTGATGGGTCCGGTTACGGCCTGCTCGAAGAGGTGATCTCATCCGTCTGCCGGCATTCGCAAGCTCGTGGATCGCGCGCGACCCGTGGGGGCAAGTGTTTCTCGGGCTGGTCTTGCTGTGGACCGTGTCGATGCCGGTGTCGATTGCAGTCGGCGAGCTGGCGCTCTGGAGCGCCGTGATCGTCTGGTGCGTGAACTGGCTGCGGGTCGAGTTGATGCAGTCGGGGGACGTTCCCGAAGCCCCGGCGCGCGGGCCCGCCGGAGATGTGTTCTCGCTGGTGGGTACGCCGCTGATGGCTTTCATGGGCGTCTCCGTGGTTTCGGCCATTGCGTCGCGCGACCCCGTGTCGAGCATCTGGGAGCTGCGCGAGGTCTTCCTCTTTGCCGCGCCCCTGGTGACGTATATCGGCTGCAAGCACCCGCGTATGCGTTCCTACGGGCTGCAAGCTTTCGGGTACGGGGTCCTTGGCGCCGTGCTGCTGGGTCTCGGCGGCACCTGGATGGCGTCGCAACGCGGTGAGTTCCCCGGCTTTTATCGTCCGGACGGCACCCTGGGGCACTACATGACCTATGCCGGTGCCCTGATGCTGGCTATTCCTACCTTGCTCGTGGTGCGCGAGGGTTTCGCCGGCCTGCGCCACCGGATCATCGCGCTCGGCGCTTTCGGTGTTCTGTTGCTGACGATGACGCGCAGCGCCTGGATCGGCTGTGTCGTCGGTCTCACCGTGTACGTCGGGTCGCGGCTGGTTCCCGGGATCGCGCCCGACGCGCGCGGCACGCAGCGGCGCTGGGCGCTCTACGGGGTCACCCTGACGGTCGTCACCGTGGTCGCGCTGCTACTGGTGCTGTCTCTTGCTGGACCGGAGGTACTGTACGAACGCGGCGCCAGCATCTTCTCGCTAGACAACCCGACCAACCTGGATCGCTTGGCCATGGCGGCGACTGGCCTGCGAATCATCCGCGCCCACCCTGTGCTAGGGATCGGCCCCGGGCTGATGGGACGCGTTTATCCGGCCTGGCGCGTCGACTGGGCAGTGCAGGACAACAACCCCCATCTGCACAACGACGCCCTGCAGATCGCCGCCGAGCGTGGCCTGCTCGGGCTAGCGATGTGGCTGTGGCTGATGGCGGCCATCGTTGTGGGCGCCTGGCGTGTTCTCCGCTACGCCGGGCCGTACGGCGAGGGTGGTCCGGAGGCGCGGGCGGCCCTGGGCGCGCTCGCTGCCTTCCTGACGATGGGGATGTTCGAATACAACTTCAGCGACTCGGAGGTCCTGATGATCCTCCTGTTCGTTGGCAGCCTGCCGTTCGCGGCCAGCGCTGGCATCGTGCTGGGTCGGGACGACTCGAACTCGAGCTGACCCAGCAGGCCGACACGGAGCGCTACGGGCACGTGGCGACGACGACCACGGGTTGCTAGCGGAGCCCGAGCTCAGCGGCGATGGGCCGCAGCGATTCCAGCACGTTCTCCACGTGCTCTCGGAGCTCCAGATCGAGCTCGTCGGCCGCGGCCCGCAGATGATCGCGATCGATGGCGCGGCAAAACGCCTTGTCGCGGAGCTTCTTGGTGACCGACTTGACGGGCAGATCGGTGATCGACTTGGTCGGTCGAATCAGCGCAACCGCTACGATGAATCCGGTGAGCTCGTCGACGGCGTACAGTGCCCGGTCCATCTGGCTGCGGCGCGGAACGCCCGTGTGGTCGGCGTGCGCCAGTACGGCGTGGATCATGTCCTCTGGCCAGCCCTTCGACTCGAGGATCCCGGCTCCGACGACCGGGTGCTCCTCGAGCGACGGGTGTTCCTCGTAGTCGAAGTCGTGGATCAGCCCGACGATGCCCCAGCGTTCCTCGTTGGCGCCGAAGCGGCGGGCGTAGCCGCGCATGGCCGCCTCGACCGCCAGCGCGTGCTTGCGTAGGTTGGCGCTCTGGGTGTGCTTGCTGAGCAGAGCCCAGGCGTCGGCGCGCGTGGGCTCCATCGACCCGCGCTGCCTACTGCAACCCCGGCAAGAGGACGCCGGCCGGATTCTCCAGGCTGATGACGATCTCACCACTCTGCGACAGGATCTCGTAGCCGTCGAGCACCGCCTGGAAGTTGCCGTCGGCTTCGAGGGCCCGGAGTTGGCCGGGGGCGAAGCGACGCAGCGGGCCGCGCACGACCACGTTCTGGTCGCTGAGCCGGTCGAGGGCCCAGTACCATTCCGAGAGCAAGCGCGAGTTGTAGTAGACCTTGGCGCGTCGCCCCTCCGGATCCTCGACGATGAACAGCGGCGTGCGGTCCTCTACCGTGCGTTCGACGATGCGCACGTTGTAGATGTCGGCCGCGGCGCCTGAGAGTCTGTTGGCAGCCTGAATGTAGGCCGTGTCGTTAGCCAGACCCGCGAGTGTGAACTGCTCGCCAGCCCGATGGTTGCCCGACGCGAAGCGCATCTCTCCTACCTCGACGTAGGGCACTCGAATCAGCTCGTCGCCGGAACGGACCTTCATGAACTCGAGCTCGTCGAGCTCGTCCTTGTTGAAGAAATCCTCCTGGTCGCGCGTCAGAGTGACCTCCTCCGGTACCCATCCCAAGGGGCTCGCGTACAGGGCGTGAGCCTGGAGGGAGACGGTCTGCCCCTCAGACACGCCGAGCAGATCGACGTTATCGCCGGCGACCAGGATTTGGTAGTTGGGCGGCGAAGCCTCCGGCAGGAACGACAGGGTCGTGGTGGACTCGTCGCCCTGCTCGTCCTCCACTGCCGGGGCGGCTGCGGCCGGCGTCGCCGTGGAGACCGAGGCAAGGTTTGGGTCGCGCAGCAGGATCGAGTCCTGGTCGACATGCGCCACGATGAGCCCCGCGATGATGATCTCGACGCTGGCGGGCGGAGAGCTGAGCGCGTGCAGCACGAAGGGTCGGGGGTGGGCCGGGTTGGAGAGGTACTCCGTCAGGGTCATCTCCTGCGGCGTCTTCATGTACGACTCGGTGAAGTACGGAACCGCGAAGATGTAGTAGACGAAGGCCGCGGCCAGCAGAAGCAACAGCCAGTTCAGCGGATCGGTGAGGGTTTTCTTGACCGCCATCAGCCGCTCCCTTGGAGTGTCGTAGACCGTCGGTGTCAGTCGGGGGCGCGTGCGAACGCACGAGACCCCACCCGTGAGGCCCGCGAATTATACGCGGGTCGCCGGAGGTGTGTCGAGCATACTGCGGGCCTCCTGGCTGGCCGTGGTGAAACTCCGGCATGACCCTCGGGCAAGTCGGGGAATCGGCGATGGCCGGGTTGCACCTCCTCGACGATGTTGTCGCATCGACTCGTTGCCGCTCCTTGCCTCCGCAGTAAGACCTACTTGCCAGCGTAACTAGACTCATCACAGTGCGCCGTGGAAAGGCGGCGTATTCCCAGTGGGTGCAAGACCCACCCGGCAACTGGTCGCTCCAGCCGGAAGCAACCGGAGCGGTGGTGGAGGCAACGAAGCCGCCGAAGCCTTCGGTGTAGAGGGTCGCCATGGGCGACTTGGGGAGAATGCAGGCCGGAACGCGAGTGAACGCTGAGCAGGCCTCGAAACGGGTGATGTGGGAGCCGACCCGTCTGTGATACGGGGAAGGCCGGAGTTCCTGGGTGAGAAGAGCGACAGCGTCCAGGGGTCCCACCGGGGTAGTGGCGCCGGCATGCATGAGAAGGGGAAGCGCAAGCAACACGGGAAGCCCCGTGCGGTGGCGGTGAGTGGCCGCCAACTGGAAGCCCGCGAGGGACAGGCCAGGCTGCACGGGGTGGCGGATAGGCCCGTAGTACCGAGGAGGCCGGGTAATGCCGGAGCAGGGAAGGGGCCTTGGTTCAAGGTCAGCGTAGGAAGCGGCGAGAGCCGGGAGATTGGCAATGAGCCTACGACCTCCAGGTAAGGTTCGGAATCTGCAGGAGACGCTGCACGCCAAAGCGAAGGGATCACCTGGGTACCGGTTTTACGCGCTGTACGACAAGGTGTACCGAGCGGACGTGCTGGAGTACGCGTACCGATGTTGCCGCCACAAGGGTGGAGCAGCGGGAGTCGACTCTGAGCGGTTCGCGGACATCGAAGCGTACGGAACGCAGCGGTGGCTAGGGGAACTGGCGGAACAACTCAGGGACAAGAGCTACAGGCCCGAAGCCGTGCGGCGGGTATGGATACCGAAGCCCGACGGGTGCAAGCGCCCGTTGGGCATTCCGACGGTGAGGGACCGGGGCGTGCAGATGGCAGCAGTGATGGTCTTGGGGCCGATCTTCGAGGCCGATCTGCAGCCGGAGCAATACGCCTACCGACCGGGTCGCAGCGCACTGGATGCGGTAAGAAGCGTCCACAAGCTGCTGAGAACGGGGCATACGGAGGTAGTCGATGCGGACCTGAGCGGATACTTCGACGAGATCCCCCACGCCGAGCTAACCAAGTCGGTGGCCCGTCGCGTTAGCGACGGACGTATGCTGCGTCTGATCAAGATGTGGCTACAGGCACCGGTAGAAGAGATCGACGATCGGGGAAACAAGCATCGAACGACCCGCAACAGGGACCGAGGTCGGGGCTGCCCGCAAGGGGCTCCGATTTCACCGCTGCTGGCGAACCTGTACATGCGCCGGTTCGTGCTCGGCTGGAAGGTGCTGGGACACGAGCAGCGTCTTGAAGCACGCATCGTGAACTACGCCGACGATATCGTCATCTGCTGTCGCGGCACGGGCCAACAAGCCATGGCCGCCATGCGGGAGATGATGGATAGGTTGCGGCTGCCGGTGAACGAAGCAAAGACGCGGCTGTGCCATGTTGCCGGACGACTCGGTTCAGTTCCTGGGATACAACCATCGGTCGGTGCTATTCGGCACGGACGGGACGCGCGTATATCGGCACCCGCCCGTCGCCCAAGGCGCTCCGGCGGCTGTGCCGCCAGATCAGCGGGATGACCGCCCGAGGGTGGACGTTCGCCGAGGCCGAAGATCGGGTCGCTCGGCTCAACCGGCTGCTGGTTGGTTGGTCGAACTACTTCCGACTCGGACCGGTGAGCAAGGCCTATCGGAGCGTGGACAACCACACGCGCCGTCGGCTCCGACAGTGGCTGTGCGCCAAGCACAAGGTGCAGGGTCGGGGAACTTCACGCTTTCCCGAGCAGTACTTGTACCGCAAGCTGGGCCTGGTCCGGCTCACGGTGCGGACACGCAGCTTTCCGTGGGCGAACGCGTGAGTCCTTGTCCGAAAGCCGGATGCGGGAAATCCGCACGTCCGGTTTGATGAGCGGGACGTGGAAACGGAGCACGGAGTGGCGAGTGAGGCACCGACAACCGAAAGGGTCGGCAACAGATGGGCCACACCTACACCACCGCGCCACGTCTCGACTCTACCTTTCACCACGGCCTCCTAGGTTCCCCGCGCGAAGCGGTCGAGATCCTGGCGGTTGCCGAGCATGATCAACGTGTAGCCGGCCTCGAGTTGGTACTCGGGAGTTGGGTTGAACAGCATCTCGCCTGCCTTGGTGACGATACCGACCACGATGAGTCCGAAGTTGCGACGGATGTGGCACTCTCGAATCGAGTTGCCCACCAGGTGGGAGCCCTCGCTCAGCGGCTGTTCCTCGAGTTGCAGATCGAGATTCTCGTGCGCCGTGGCTATCTCGGCAAAATCGACCGCGGTCGGACGGAGCACGGAATTGGACATCGACTGGGCCCCGATTCGCTCCGGTGACACGACGCGGTCGGCACCGGCGGCTTGCAGCCGCCGCTCACCCTGCCAAGACACGCTGCGAGCCACGACTTGAAGGTCACGCGGAGGTCCTTGGCCAGCAGCGTGACGTATACGTTGTCGGCTTCGTTGGAGAGGGTCAGCAGGAGGCCGCGGGCACGCGGCAGGCCAGCCTTCAGCAGTACGACCTCGTCCACGGCGTTGCCCTGAACGAACGGTACGTCGGCCAAACGCAACTGCTCGACTGCGTCAGACCCGGCATCGATGACCACGATCGAGCTCCCCTCAGCTCGGAGGTTCCGGGCGACTGCGCGGCCGACTCTGCCGAAACCGCAGATGATGAAATGTCCCTCGAGCCGCGCGATCTCCTTGTCCATGCGTCTCCTTCCGACGAGCCGCCGTAGCTCTCCCTCGATCGCCAGGCGCGCGAAGCTTGCGGCCGCGTAGGCGAACGTCGCAACACCGGTGAGGATCAGGAAGATCGTCAGGTACTGCCCGGCAGGGCTGAGTGGCCGTACTTCGCGGAAGCCGACCGTGCTCAGCGTGATGATGACCATGTAGAGGCTGTCGCCGAGCGGCCAGCCTTCGAGGATCGTGTAGCCCGCCACTCCCAACAGGACGATGGCCAGGATGGCTGCGGCCGCCAGCCAGGCGCTTCCGAGGCGACGGCGGTACTCGTCTTGCGGCCGGCCGAGCTGCAGGGCCAGGCCGCTGCGGGGCTCGGGAGCGTCGAGCCCTGCTCGCAAGATCAGTCGATCTCGGTGTCGTGGATCGTCTGGAACTCGACGATCTCGTAGGCGAGGGTCCCGCGCGGCGTCAGAACCTCGATCGCATCGCCGTCGCGTTGTCCGCTGAGGGCACGGCCGATCGGCGAGGTCATCGAGACGCGTCCGTTCTTCGGGTCGGACTCGTCGGGTGACACCAGGTGGTAGGTGACCTCCTCGTCGCTGTCGAGATCCAGCACCGTCACCTTCGACCGGAATCCGATCGCATCGCGCGGGATCATGCTGAGGTTCATGTTCGAGATCCCTTGGCGCCTCTGGTACAGCTGCAGCAGCATCGCCGTGACCGTATCCTTACGGTCCTTGGCAGCCTCGTGTTCGGCGTTCTCGCTCAGATCGCCATGGGCGGCCGCCTCGGCCAGCTGTCGCGGCAGATCCACCTTGAGCTCACGCTCGAGCGTGGCGATCTCGTCAGCGACTTTCTTGAGCAAGTCCTCGCGGATACCCATATGCGCTCGACAGACGGTTGTGACGATCTGGCACGCAATCGCGGGCCGTGTTCAACGCCGTACGCGGGCCAGACCGGCGGCGGCGGCGACAAGGCTCGAGTCCAGGAAAAGGGCCTGAACGTAGGCATTCTCAGCCTCGGACGGACGATCCGTGTACTCGAGTGCGAGCCCGAGGTTATACCAGGAGATCGCGTCACGCCTCCGGGTGGCGAGCACCCGGCGGAAGGCTCGCTCTGCGACGTCGTAGCGGCCCTCGAGCAAGGCGGCCGAGCCGAGTGAGCCCCACGCGTCCAGATCGTCAGGAGCGGACTCGAGATAGCCCCTCAACACCTCGATGGCGGCGGCCCCGTCACTGCGAGCCAGAAGCGCCCGGCCCAGGTCGAAGCGCGCGAACTGATAGGTAGGGTCGAGCCGTAGGGCGTGTTCGAAGGCCGCGACCGCTTCGTCGTAGCGGGCGGCGTTGTAGGCCCCGATACCGAGGTCCGTCCAGTATTCCGGGTCGGAATCGGTCGGTCGTGGAATGTGGACCGTTTCGCTGACGATCTCCCCGTGGCGGGCGTCATCGCGCGGCAGCGACTCGGCGGGTGCCTCGGTGTAAAGCAGTTCGATCCTCTCGAGGATGCTCGGATCGCCAGCCCGGGCAAACAGCTCGGTCACGTAGATTTGATAGGGGCCAGCCCGAGCCACGCCGATACCCACGTGCGTGAACGACGGGTCGATCCGGTTCATCCGATGGCCCTCGGAGACCATGAGAGCCTCGTGGGTCTGCTGCGGTGACCTGTTGCGCGCCACGTTCTCGGCGAAACGCAAGAGGCGCGGGAATGCAAGCAGTAGGCGCGTCTTGGTGCTGACTCCATACAGATGCGAGTGGTGAGAGACCTGTCCGCGTTGTGCCATCTCGGCGCTGTGCTGGTAGGCGAGCAGCTCGAGTTGTGGGTTGGCGATCAGCACCGGTAGGTCGATCGCGTCGCGCGCCTCGTTGAGCAGCGCGCGGATCTCGTTGCCGAGTGCCAGCTCCTCGTCCGACGGGAACCGGACCCGCGGCTGCTCTTCCTGAAGCGCGCCGAGCGAGAGCCCTGCCGCGAGCCCGACGATGAGCAGCCCCGAGCGGCCGATCATGAGAAGAACAGCGCGACCGTGCCACACGCCAGGTTGAACTGCATCGCTAGCACGGAGGTTCGATGTAGCTTGTCGAACTCGAGCTCGTCGGCGAGCCCCTGCTGGTGCAGCTTGCGGATCCGCGGGCTGATGACCTGCGCACAGTAGAGCGCCGAGGCACTCATCATGGCAATGCAGACGTACTGGATTGCGTACCAGGGCGAGAACCGCCCGAACAACACAATCATCGCCGCGCTGGTGGCCAGCAGCGCGACGATACAAGCCATCACCACCAGGTGGAAGCGGCGGAGAATCGTCGCCATGATGTGTCCGGCCTGCCTAGGGTTCGGCGTCTGGGCAAACACCACGGGCGCGGTCAGCGCGCCCAACGCCACGATGCCCCCGACCCAGAGGCCGAGGGCCAGCGTATGCGTGAAATGGAGCGCCAGCCATGTCCAGTTCGGCATCGGAGCTTGTCTCCCCTACCGGCCTTTCGGTTCCACGCCGTAGTAGCCGGGGCGGACCTGGATCCAGTAGTCGGAATGGCCGGGCACGGTAACCCTGAGCTCGCGCCAGGTCCCGTCGAAGCGCTGGTTGGCCGGGTAGTACGAAAGCGCGTACTGGCTGTTGAGCTCGTCCGCGATCAGGCCGTAGATCTCCTCGAGCTCCTCGAGACCGAGCGGGAAGTAGGCGGCACCGCCGGTAGCTTCCGCCAGCGTCCGCAGCTGCCCGATACCCCGCTTGACGGCGCCGCTCGCATCGCCGTACTGCGTGCCCTCGTGCATCAGCTGCATGCCGATCGTGTAGACGAGCACTTCCGATTGGCGCAAATACTCGACGACGTCCTCGTAGTCGACCTCGCTGTTGGTGTCGAGGCCGTCGGTCAGCACGACGAGGGCGCGCTTGCCGCGTCGTCGGTTGACCTTGCGAATCGACTCGGCCAGGGTGTCAAACAGCGCTGTCGAGCCGTCGGGATGGACCGCTTCGAGCGATTCGTGGAGCTCGTCGATGTCGGTGGTGAAGTCGGCGTACAGGTAGACCTTGTCGTTGAAAGCCATCACCATCGCACGGTTGACCTCGTTGACCAGCGAATCGACGAGCCGGCGCGCGCCGGCCCGCTCGGCGCGGATGCCCGAACCGATCATGCTGCTGCTCTGGTCGAGGAGCACGGCCACCGAGACCGGGACCTCGCCGTAGTCGAATTGCACGACTTCCTGCCCGGTCCCGTCCTCAACGACACGAAAATCCTCGGCCGCCAGGCCGCGCACTAGATGGTTCTGCGCATCACGCACCGTCGCATGCACCGTCACCAGGTTGACCGTGGCCCCGAAGGCGATCGCGCCCTTGTCGAGGATCACGTCATCGCTGGCCAGGCGGTCACCGATGACTGCCACCGCCCGGATCACGAAGACCTGCTCGCGTTCGGGGAACTCCCAACGCATGCGGTACGGGTAATCGGATATCGAACCGACGCGCCGATCGTTGACGAAGAACTCGACGCGCTCCGGAAGCTCGGCCGTTCCTTGGATGCTCGCCTCCAGCACCACCTCACCGATCGGCGGCGTGCCGCGTACCGGCGACGTGATGCTGATAGCGAATCCCTCCGCTGCCGGGGTCGTCTCGCCGTTGACCGTCTCGGCGGTGACGGCCGTTGCGTCGGCTGCCGAGGCGGAAGTCGATGTCGGGTCGCCCCGCCGCTCCTGCTGGGTGCCGACAGTCTCGGTGATCGTCGGCGGCCGGCGGTAGATGCCGCGGCGCGCGCGACGCGGCGCCTCAGGAGCGTCGCGCACTACGATGTAGGCGTTGATCGCGCCGGGCTCGACCGACACCAGCTTGTCGGTCAGGTCCTCGACACTGCCCGCATTCCAGAAGCGGGCCCTGACGCGGCCGCGTCCGGTTCCTCGATTCGGGTAGGCGAAGCTCTCCTCGATCAGTCGGGTCTCTCCCGGCCCAAGATGGACGAAGTAGGCGCGCTGTACGCGTTCGGGACGGTCGAACCACTCGGCGCTGACGAGGAAGCCCAGCCCCGTGTCGCGCTCGGTTCGATTGGTGACCAGCAGGCTGAACCGCTCCCGTCGCTGCTGGCTTTCGTCGAGGGTCACCTCGCCGCCGAACTGCAGCTCGCCGATCTCGAACAGGTTGTCGAAGGCGAAGAATCGGCGCACGTTGTCGGCGTTGCCGAAGCCGTGACGGTTGTTGGAGCGATTGACGTCCGGGATCAATCCGTCGGGATCGGCGACCACACTGGCCACGGCGCCCGGGGCCTCGATCTCGACTGTCGCGTCGTCGATCCCGGCCGGCACGGTCGCTGTGGTGGCGCCGCCGTCGGCGCCTCGCACCTCGATCAGAACCGGGATCGGGAACGGCGTCTCGCGCTCGATGCGTACGCGGACGATCTTGCCACCGTCGCGCAGGTCGACGTCCTTGAGTCGCACGTCGATCGCCACGCTGGCTGCGAGCCACTCGCGCAGCAGAGCGTCCGGGTCGGGATCACGATCGCTGCCGATGGCATCGACGATCACCGCCAGGTCTGCCGAGGGACGGGCCACGAGACGGCCAATGGCCTGCCCCACCACATCGCCCCCGTAAATCGCCTCGAGGAGGTTGAAGGTCATCAGGGACTTACCACGCGCCGCGTCGTTGAGCTGCTCGGCCGCCAGGTCGACGGGCCGCCTGCTCTGGGCGGCGCGCGTGAAGTTGCCCTGGATCCCGTACAGGACCGGAGTCGTGCTGCTGGAGTCGCGGAAGAGGCGCGAGGTCAGGTAGAGCGCGGCGCCCTCCGTCCACCAAGGCGGGCTGGCACCGGGGGCACCCATCGCCGCCCGGCCCACGGCATAGGCGCCCAGCCAGCGGGCGTAGCCCAGGGCGTAGGCGGCCCCGAAGTCCTGCAGCATGAGTGGAACATTGGTGCGCAGGATCACCACGGCGCTGCGTCCGGAGCCGCGGACTTCGACAACTCCGTCGGCGCCGGTACCGGGTCCCTCTGCCGCCGGCTCCCAACGGATTGTGCCAGCGGGCACCGGGACCCCGATTATGGCGCTGATGTCCTTGGCCGCGGCGTCGGCGTAAGAAGCCAGGCTGATGGCCCACTCCCTCCATTCCTCGGGGTACTCCAGGGTGATCGGAGCGTTGGAGAGCACGAGGCGCGCCGCGGGCCCTTGGGCGATCCCGGCACCGAGGAGAAAGGGCATCGCGGAGCCTACGAGAGCGGCGCGCGCGAGTGGCTGGCGAAGACGGAGCATAGCGGTCATCATGGATCGAGTATAGCAAAGTGGCTCGTACCGAAGTCGGAGCTTTCTGACCCTCTCCGGGGCCTGCTCCGATCCCTCGAGGAGTCGCGTAATCCGTTGATCAGAAAGAACTTGTCTGGCCACACAGAGGAATCCGTGCACCGCGAGCGACCGCGGCGCCGGGCGTAGGCCGGCCCACAGCCGCGGAAGGGCGAATGTCGGACGAACGCTTCGAGGTCGTCATCGTCGGAGCTGGCCCGGCCGGCGCTTCGGCGGCCCTCGTCCTGGCGCGCGAGGGGGTCGAGGTGCTCGTTCTGGAGCGCGGCGACTACCCGGGCGCCAAGAACCTGTTCGGTGGGATCCTCTACACCGGTGTCGTCAACGAGCTGATCCCCGAGTTCTGGGAGGAGGCCCCGATCGAGCGTCACATCGTCAACCGGCGGTGGGCGACTCTCGACGCCGACACTCAGATCGCACTCGACCTCAAGAGCGCCCGCTTCGATGCGCCGCCGTACAACCACACATTCACCGCGCTGCGGTCGAAGTGGGACCGGTGGTTTGCCGAGCAGGCCGAGGACGCCGGCGCCCTGATCATCTGCGAAACGAATGTCGAGGATCTGCTCGTCGAGGACGGGCGCGTCCGCGGCGTCCGGACCGGTCGCGACGATGGCGACGTCGAGGCGGATGTGGTGATCCTGGCGGAGGGAGCCAACGCCCTGCTGGCGGAGCGAGCTGGATTTCGCCCGCCGATGGGGCCGCGGAACCGAGTCAACGCCGTCAAAGAGGTCATCGCGTTGCCTCCAGAGATCATCGAGGACCGCTTTCACCTGGAGGGTCGGCAGGGCGCGGCGATCGAGTACTTTGGCGGTGCGGTCAAGGGCACGGTGGGCTCGGCCTTCATCTATACCAATCACGACAGTCTGTCGGTCGGAGTCGGCTGTCTGATCGAGGAGTTCCTGCGACTCAAGATGGCCCCGTACGACCTCCTCGACTGGTTCAAGGCTCACCCTATGGTGGCGCCCCTGCTGCGCGGCGGCGAGACCGTCGAGTACGCCACCAAGATGATTCCCGAGGATTCGTACGATCACCTCGGTGACCTGTACGAGGATGGCCTCATGTTGATCGGCGATTGCGCCGGGTTGGTCAATCCCTCGATTCACCACGAGGGCACCAACCTGGCGATGGCGTCGGGGGTGGCTGCGGCGCACGCGGTTCTCGAGGCCCGTGCCAAGAAGGACTTCACCAAGGCCACGCTGCGGCGCTATCGTGAGATGCTCGAGGAGTCGTGGGTGATGAAGGATCTGAAGCGGTATCGCGACACCATCCACTTCATGCTCGAGAACCGTGAGATGGTCAATGAGTACCCGGACCTGAGCATACGGTTGATTCGCCGCTACTTCACGATCGACGACCGGCCGAAGGACGATGTCGTGCGGGAGCTCTGGTCCACGATCAAGAGTGAGGTCAACTTCCTGAAGGCGGCCCGCCAGATGTGGCGCGCACGCAAGACGATGCTCTGACCTGTAGGAGACCACCCGATGGCGATCGACGTTCGCGAGTACTTGAAGCCCCACGTCCTGATGACCCTGGAGCAGCGGCTGGACCTGGTGAAGCGTCGGTTCGCCGATCACAGCCATATCGAGGTCGACCAGGAGGCCTTCCGGGCCGACGCCGACCGAGCCGTCCTGTTCATCTGTCCTGCGAACGTTTTCAAGCTGAACCCTCAGGACGACTCCTGCATCGTCAACTACGAAGATTGCCTCGAGTGCGGCACTTGCCAGGTGGCCCGCCGCTACGCCACGTGGCGCAACCCGATGGGCGGATACGGCGTCACGTATCACTACGGCTGAGTGCGCCCATGCAGAACTACGGTGCTGCCTTGCGGACGAGAACGCAGTAGTAACGCTCCTCGCGGATCAGGCCGAGGTACTCGTTCGCGGTGCTGATGCACCAAGCGGGGATGTCGAGCTCGACACCCGCATCGTCGGCCAGCAGCACGGCGATCTGGCCCGGCTGCATCTCGCGCACGCGGTCTTGCACGCGGATCACCGGTTCCGGGCAGAACGTCCCGCGCGCCTCGATCTGGACCGCGGCCGTTTCGGCCAGGGCGCGCAGGGTGGCCGCGTCTTGACCCACGCTCCCGTAGGCCTGCTGACGGAAGGCATCCGCGGGTCGCTCGGGGGGCATCGACGCGTCAGATCCGGATCTCGTTGAGTAGTCGGTCCTGGGCGATCGGCTGGACCACGAGCTGTCCCTGTTGCCCGTCGACGGACCAGTGGACCGGGACGGTAGGCTCGCCCCGGCCGGCGCTGTAACGCGCGGTGATCTGGCAGGCCAGCTCCAGATCCGCGGCCGACGCTGGTCCTTCGATCAGCGTCAGGGGCGACCCGAAGTCCTCAACCCAGACGCTCCCCCGCCCGACGCGGAAGCGCTCGAGGAAGTCATTCTCGCTGTCATGCCGGCCGACGATGATCTTGACCTCGTCGCCGAGGCGGAAGTGACGGCCCACCTTGAGCAGCATCATGTCGTCGGGATCGAGATCGACGCCGCGATAGGCGAGTAGATCCTTGAGCTTGCGAGCGAAGTTCTCGTCGGGGAGGAAGCAGCAACCTCCGGCGGGCTGGGGATAGTCCACCAGGCCGTATTCCTCGGCCAGGCGCATCTGCTCGGCACGGGAGCGTCCGGCGATGTCGAACAGCTCGTTCCGATCGACCCAGCCCTTTTGCTCCGGGATGGTCGGTTGTAGAAGCTTGGCCGACAGGGGGCGTAGCAACAGGCCCTGCAATCCCGCTTCCTCCTCGATCGTGTGCATCGGCGGCCGCCGCTGGCTCATCGGTCGCTGGCCGAGAACCTCACCGGTGAAGATGAAGTGGTACCCGCGTTCCGCCATGATGGTCTTGGCGCGCTGCAGCATGAAGATCCTGCAATCGATGCAGGGGTTCATGCCCGACCCGTAGCCGTGCTTCGGATTCAGCACCACCTGGGGCAGGTAATCGTCCTTGATGTCGATGATCTCGATCGGGACCTCGAGCTGGGCTCCCGCATGCAGGGCGTCGTTGCGATAGCCCTTCTTCTTGTTGTTGGTGTGCCCGAGTAACCGATGGCGGTCGGCGACGCAGAATCCTGTGGAGAAATAAAGGCCGAGAACCTCGATCCCGAGACGCTGCATGAGGCTAGCTGCGAGCGTCGAGTCGAGACCGCCGGACATCAGGCCGAGGGCACGGATTTGTTCGTTGGCCATGGTCGGATTCGGGTTGATCGGAGAGTCCGGACTGTAGGATCCCGGCCTGGGCACGACGGCGCTGCGACGAACTCCTACCCGGCGCGCCGACCGAGCTCACAGCGTAGCAAATGCGATCGCGTCGTGTCAGCGAGACAGGTCGGCCAGCACCGGCGTCGCGGGCGCCCATGCCAGGAAGGGCAGCCACGTGGGATGGGGCCTCTCGACCGGTCGCAGCACCGTGGCCGGGTGCCACCGGGGCTGGCGTGGTTTGCTCATCAACCGCATGCCGGCCTCGGCGGGCAGCCTATCCCGCTTGCGCGCGTTGCACGGCACGCACGAGACGACGATGTTGGCCCAGCTCGTGCGCCCGCCACGCGAGCGGGGATGGACGTGATCCAAGGTCAATTCGTTGGCAGTGCCCTGCCGGCCGCAATACTGGCACTGGTGTCGATCCCGCAAGTAGACGTTGGCCCGCGTGAACTTGATCCGCGGCTGAGGCACGCGGGCGAACTCGAGTACCTGAATGACCCGCGGTACCGGAATGCGACGCCCTACCCCGCCGACGCTGGGGAGATCGGGGCGCGATCCAGCCGATTCGATCCAGTGCTCCCACCCACGCGTGACGAAGTCATCGTCGACCACCTTGCCGCGCCCGACGTACACGAGGGTCAGAGCGCGCCGTGCGTGAACGACATTGACCGCCTGCCAGAGGCGGTTCAGTACCAGGACGTTGGAGTCCAGCGAACTGCCCATGATCCATTGTCCACCAGTCTCGTAGGGGGCTGCGAACGAGCCTACGATAGTCCGCCGCCGCGGTGGCCTGCTAGGAGGCCGTGGCGAAAGTGTGGTGGGTCTGGCAAGTAGGTTCCGGACGGCTCAGTCCCGCCGCAACCCGTGGCGCTCGAGAATCTGCAGCGTCGCGGCGATCGGCAGTGCTTCGACGCGGCGGCCCATCGCTTCGGTTGTGGTCGCCGCGAACAGGCTGTTGTAGATCGCCTCCTCGGCCGCCTCGATGGCAGCCAGGAACAGGCGTGACATCTGCCCGGGCTCGAGCGGCACGGCACGCTCTGGGGGCGCGTCCGGTCCGCTTCGTAGGCCGGCGTTCGCGGAGAACGCGATGACGTAGTCACCGCTGCCGTTGGAGCCCGAGGCGCCGGTGCGGGCCATACCCATGAAGCCGCGAAGAGCCAGCCGCTCCAGATTGCGGGCGTCCACCGGCGCGTCGGTGGCGATGATGATCATGCACGAGCCGTCGGAGTCGGCTGTGAAACCGCCGGCGGGTCGGCGCGCCGGCCCGCCGGCGGTCTGCTGCTCCAACCCGACACCCACCGGTGCGCCGGCGATCGACAGCACACCTCCGAAGTTGGTCTGCACCAGGGCTCCCACCGTCCATCCGCCACGTTGTGCGGACAACCGACGGGAGGCCGTGCCGATGCCGCCCTTGAAGCCGAAGGCGATAGTACCGGTGCCGGCACCCACGGCCCCCTCGACCACGGGTCCGCCCCGTGCCTCGATGATGGCACGGCGCACGTGCTCGGCCTGGATCGGCCGCCGGCGGATGTCGCTCAGGCCGCCGTCGTTGGTCTCTCCGACGACCGGGTTGATCGAACGCACCTCTTCATTGCCAGGCAGCTGCAGCATGTAGGAGATGAGCCCGTCGGCGGCGCGCGGGACGCTTAGCGTTCCGGTGAGAATGATCGGCGTCTCGAGCGTGCCGAGCTCACGCACCTGGCTGATCCCCGTGAGCTTTCCGAACCCGTTCGCCACGAAGATCGCCGCCGGCACCTTGGCGCGGAACAGGTTGCCGGCGTGTGGTAACACCGCGGTGATCCCGGTACGAACCGAGTCTCCTTCCACCAGGGTCGTGTGGCCCACCCTTACCCCGGCGACGTCGGTTATTGCGTTGAGCGGACCGGGCTCCAGGATACCGGGGCTGACCCCGTAGTCGCGGAGTCGGAGCCGCTCCTGCCCTCCAGCGGGTCCCGGCGTGATGGCGCAGGCGGCGATGAGCAGGGCGGTCAGGCGGCGCACGGGCCCGGCAGCGGGAGCTACTCTCACGTGCCCTCGAGTGCGGCGCGAAGACGATCGACCGAGATCCCGGGAATCCCGCGAGCCCGGCGCTCCTCCTCCACACGTGCCATGCGCTGGAGCAACCGCTCGAGGTCTGGGGCGAGCGCAGGATCGGTGGCCGCTTGTCGCGGCGTACGTCCGTCCAGACGCGGGTGTGGCAGATTCGTCCAGCGGCGCACGAAGGCGGCGTAGAACTCCTGCAGAACCCGTCGCTCGTGCTCCTTGCTCCAACTCTCGGGGCGGTCGGCAGAGTGCTTGCGCGGTCGAGGCAGGAATCGGCCCAGGTCGTCACCGGCGGCGACGCGGGCCCGAGCGTGGGGCTGAAGCAGCTCGTCGAGTACCCGCCAGCCCCGCCCCACCGACTCTGGGGTCGGCCCCTCCAGGACCAGACGTGTGGAAGTCAGCCGTACCAGGAAGGAGACGGCGACGTCACCGGCGGGCTCCGGACGATCCCATCGGTACCAGCGATCCGCAAGAATATCGTCGCCGCCGACAAACTCTACGGCGCCCGCACGGTCGAGTGCCCGGCAGGTCGCAGTTCGATCCAGGATCTCGAAGAACGCCTTGCAGAAACGCAGGTCTTGGCGCTGCGGCCGGGCCATGCTCTCGGACATAGACGAATTATACGGGGCGGGGCCGCCACCCGCGCCGGATCTATCGTATAATTATCGTATCAAATACGTATAAAAATTATATACAGTTTTTCCACAGCGCCTAGGGAACATGCAAGAAAATCGGCCAAGATGGCTGATCTCCTTTCGTTTCAGTGAGTTATGGGACCGCTAGAGGCCGGAACAAGGTCCATAGGAGCTCGGCAGGCTCGCAGTTTCCACAGGAAAGCCTCCCGCCAGGCTGACGGCTATCCGCCAACCAGGGTGGCACGAATCATGGCCGCTGGGTGCTCCATACCGAACGAGCCCGGGCGACAGTGATGACCGAAGGCCAGCCTCCCCACGACCCCGATCGATCGCGGCGATCTGCGGTCGACTCGGAGGACGAGCGCTTGGCGCTTCAGGAACAACAGAACGCGAGTCGCCTTCCCCACTTCGTGGAGCTGATCCGGGCGATCGAGGCGGAGATTCCCGCCAAATACCGGGTCGAGGTCTTCCGCGCGCTGACCACCCCGATTACGTCTCCGCCTGATCTACCTAGGGCGCACGAACCGCCGCGCCCCGAGGCCGCGCCCCTGGTGCCGGCGTCCGCAGCGATCCGCTCTCGACTGAACCTGTCGAGCTACGCCGGAGTGCTCGCGGCACCAGGTCGAACCCTGCTCAAGGCTCTGGTCGGCCTCAACGCGACCGCGAGTCAACTGGGAGTCGACTGGATGACGCCGAGCGAGATCGAACGGTTCTTGGTGGACCGGGCCAGGGTTCCCCACGTTTACCGCACCAACATCAGCAACGCCCTTCGGGGCGCCCGCCAGCTGGTAGACCGAAGGCGCCGGGGACGAGGCTACGAATACCGCATCACGCTGACCGGCCGAGAGGCGCTGGAGCGTGAGCAGAAGGTGCTCGGTGGCTAGTCGAAGCGACTAACGTGCCAACCGAGCGCCGCCGACTCGACGATCGACTCGAGGCGGGTGTGGTTTGTCGTCCGACACCCGACCGCCTCCGATTGAGGGGTACGAGAACCGAGGCACGTACACCGTCGAGCGAGGTTTCGCCCTCGATCGGGCCAGCCGCAAGCGGTGAGCGGCGGAGGCTCGCCGCTTTGGCGTGTGGATCAGCGCAACTGCGTGGATGGCAGCCCGTTTCTCGCCTCCTTGACCGAGGCGGCGCTCACCCCGGCCCGAGTCCCCCCGCAGGACAGCGCTCGACGCCCCCCTGGGCGTATCACCGGCGTGTTCGCTGGTACGGAGCCGACCCAACGATGGTTGGCCTACTGGTGGCCTGTAGCCGATGAATCGTAAGTGCCGTGGTGACGACATGGGTCGGAAGCAAGGCGCTCCGACGAGGCGATGTTGTGACATTCTCGTACAGGCGCAGTACCGCAGGCGTCCCCGGCACGGCACCATCCTGCGGACAAATGGGCGCTTGCGGACGATCACGGCGTTGCGCCTCGTCTGCGATGGCGTAGAGATCGCGGTCCTCGTCGCGCCTTGGTCTCGCCCGCAAATCTATCCCGTCTGCGGCGCTTACGATGCATCTGCTACGGGCCACAACTGTCTCAAGTGACGGTTGGATCGGGGTTATGAGCGATACCGCGAGAGGCAAATCCTGGCAGCCTGCGCCCAGACGAATTCGCCGCGAGGGCGCCCTCCCTGCCCGATGAATCACTCGCGTACACCTCGCTCCGTGGCGACGCCGCCTCGGTACCGCCCGCGCTCGGCCAGATAACCGAGCCGAGATCCCGGCCGTTTCTGTCAAACTTAGAGGATTGTGTCCTGTCGCCCGTTAGCGCCGACAACGTAATGTCGGCGCGCCGACCGGAGTGAATGTCACGCCTCAGAGTGCTGAGGGATTCTTCGTAGCGAAGGATACTTAGGCGCTGACTCTTAGGTCTTCACTTCGGCTTTCCGTTGGCGCCGACCTAGCAGTCGGTGGGAATGCCGTTGGACCGCAGGTCGCGAATCGACTCCAGAAGAGCCCGCTCGACGTCGGCCAGCGAGACCTGCTCGTTGGTCAGGTAGACCGTGACCGTGATGCCGTTCTTGCAGCGGTAGGTCAGCCGACGCGGCGGCGTGGGGGCCTCCGTGGTGCGGGGAGATTCTTGCTGCGCCCGCCTCGCGGCCTGCCGTATCTTGCGCAGGTCGTCCCGAGTGAGGCCCTCCTGGACGACGCGGTCGGCAAGCCTGTCCATCTCCTCCGCATCGCGGCAGCGGGCGAGCTCGAGCAAGAGCGACTTGCTGCTAACGCCTGCTCCCTCGAGCTTGCCGCGGACCAGACGGGGCATGCCGGCCAGCATCACGGTCTCGGTCACGCTGGTGCGCGACTTGCTGATGCGGAGGGCTACCTCGTCGTGCGTGAAGCCGAACTGGTCGATGAGTGCCTGAAGGCCTTCGGCCTCCTCGAAGGGCGACAGGTCCTGCCGCTGCAGGTTCTCGATCAGCGCGATCTCCAGCGCCCTGGCATCGTCGACCTCGAGCACGATGCAGGGCAGCTCTTGGATCCCCGCGGCGAGCGACGCTCGGTAGCGTCGCTCGCCCGAGACGATCTGATAGCCATGCTGGGCGCGGCGGACCAGCAGCGGCTCGAGCACGCCGACTCGCTGGATGGATGCGATCAGCTCCTCGAGCCCGTCGAAGCTCTGCCGTGGCTGGTTCGGGTTCGGCCGGAGGTGATCGATGCCGATCATCTGCCCGACCGCCTCCGTCTGTTCCGTCGCCAGCTCCTCAACGAAGTGTGCGTCATGGCGCATAGTCCTCGTGGCCGGTAGCCCCCGCTTGCTAGACACGCTCCAATACCTCCTCGCCCAGACGTCCGTACTGCTCGGCTCCCGTTGACTCAGGCGCGTGGGTGAAGATGGCCTGCTTGTAGGCCGGGCTCTCCTCCAGCCTGACGGTTCGGCTGATGATGGTGTCGAACACCTTGGCACCGAATACGCTGCGAACTTGCTCAACGACGTCCCGTCCCAACACCGTCCGTCGATCGAGCATCGTGAGAAGGACCCCGAGGATCTCGAGGTCCGGGTTTACCCGCTGGCGGACCCGTTGCACCGTGTCCAACAGGTCATCTGTGCCCTCCATTGCGAGGTAAGAAGACTGAATGGGTATCAGAACATAGCTTGAAGCCACCAAAGCATTCACAGTTAGTAGACCAAGTGTTGGTGGCGTATCAATAATCACAAATGCATAGTCAAGAATAACCCTAGCCAGCTTGTCGCGCAGACGATAGTGGCCGTCGAACTCGCCGGACAGCTTGATCTCCAGCTTCGCGAGCGCGATCCGCGACGGTGCCACGGATAGTCCGTCGACCCCCGTTGCCACGATGACGTCGGCGAAGTCCACGTCGGCCTCGATGAGCGCATCGTAGACCGATCGCTCGTGCTGCCCAGGATCGATGTAGGACAGCGAGCTGTGTCCTTGCGGATCGAGGTCGATCAGAAGCGTGCGGTGCCCGCTCATCGCCAAGGCGGCGGCCAAATTGATCGACGTGGTGGTCTTCCCCACCCCGCCTTTCTGATTGGCTACCGAGATGATCTGGGTCCGCCGCGACGGCCGTTCCCCACCCACAGGGTATCCAGTGCCCGACACCATCTGCGACTCGAATTCGCGCCCGGAAGCTGCTGCTACATCTGGTACTTCGAGAACTCGTCAGCGTCGAGGTTCTCGAACCACTTTTTCAGCCGCTCCGAGTCGGACAGGTCCTGTTTGTTTTCGGCAGTCTTTGCGTGATCCAACACCGACTCCTCGACAAAGATCGGCGCTCCGGCTCGCAGCGCGAGAGCCATTGCGTCGCTCGGTCGTGAATCGATGGTCACCTCCGCCCCGTCCACCCGCAGGTGGATCACTGCAAAGTACGTGTTGTCGCGCAGCTCGGCCACCACGATCTTCGCGACCTTCGCCTTGAAAGCGCTCAGCAGGCTCTGTAACAGATCGTGAGTCATCGGACGAGGAGTCTCGATTTCCTCGACCTTGAGCGCGATTGCGTTGGCTTCGAAGATTCCCACCCAGATCGGTAGGACCCGATTCTCCGACTCATCCTTGAGGATGACGATCGGCATGTTGGTAACCGGGTCGACCATGAGCCCCTTGATTTTCATCTCGATCTGCATCGGCTCCCTCGCGCGCGAGCCCCGACTATATGGTGGGCCCGAAGAGGGGGTCAAGCTGGGCACCCCCACGTGGCGCACGGCGACGCCGAGGCGCGCGCCGTGCCCGTCGCTCTGAGGGCCCCGGGGAAGGCTACCGAGACCCGCCGACGGCCTCGCCACGCAGGCTGTGTGCGCCGTGCCCGTCGATGTAGACGTCGACCAGGCGGCCGATCAGCGCCACGTTGCCCGGGAAGTTGACGATGTGATTCGACGACGTGCGCCCGGTCACATCCTCGGTCGCGCGCTTGCTGGTGCCTTCGACCAGAACCTCGGCCGTCTTACCAACCCAGGCGGCGTTGTGACGCTCCTGGATCACGCGCCCGACCTCTTGCAGCTCGAGCAGCCGTGCGCGCTTCGTGTCGGCGGGAACGTCGTCTTCGTACTGCGTGACGGCTGCCGTGTCTGGCCGGGGTGAGTACTCGAACGAGTAGAACGAGTCGTATTCGATCTCGCGAACCAGATCGAGCGTTGCCTCGAAGTCCGCGTCGCTCTCGCCCGGGAAGCCGACGATGAGGTCCGTCGACAGGCCAAGTCCGCCGACACGGTGGCGCAACGCGGCGACCTGACGCCGGTATCTGCCGGCTGTGTAGCTGCGGTTCATCTCGTACAGGACGCGGTCTGAGCCGGACTGCACCGGCAGGTGCAGGTGGCGAGCCACACTGTCGCAGTCGGCCATGGCGTCGATCAAGGCCGACGAAAGGTCCTTCGGGTGGGAGGTAAGGAAACGGACGCGTACCACCCCTCCAGCCTCGGACTGCAGGGCCCGATCGATCGCTTCCAGCAACTCGGGGAACCCCATGCCCGTGTCTGGGTCCACCCAGGAGTTGACGTTCTGACCGAGGAGCGTCACCTCGCGATAGCCGCGCAACCCCAGCCCACGGATCTCGTCGATGATCGCCGCCCCCGATCGATAGACCTCCAGCCCCCGCGTGGTCGGAACGATGCAGAACGAGCAATAGTTGTTGCAGCCCTCCATGATCGTTACGAAGGCTTTGACCCGGTCCCCTCGCTTGACACCGGCCGCCTCGAACTCGACAAGATCGTCGGTCAGGACCTGCGGCCCGGCGCCGCAAAGCGCTCGATCGAGAACCTCGGGCAGGGCGTGCAGGGCACGAGTGCCAATCACGAAGTCGACGCTGTCGACGCGCTCGATGATCTCGCCGCCTCGTTGCTGGGCAATGCACCCGGTGACCCCGATCTTGACCTCTCGGGGGGCTCCGTCCGTGTCGCGCGCGGCCGCCACTGCTTGCTTGATCAGCCGTAGCCTGCCGAGCTCGGAGAAGAGCTTGTCCTCGGCCCGTTCGCGGACGCTGCAGGTGTTGACCAGGATCACGTCGGCTGCCGACGGCGAGGTGGCGGCCTCATAGCCCAGCTCCTCGAGCAGGCCGGCGTAGACCTCCGAGTCGTGCACGTTCATCTGGCAGCCGTAGGTCTTGATCCAGTAGCGCGTTCGGCGCGGCTGGCCGGCGGCTTCGAGTGGTTGGTCCATGGGCGTCGAGCGACTTGCTTGATGCCGTCGGGCCGGCGCGCAGGTCGACCTGACAGTCGGAAGAGATCAGCAGCCCGAGAGGCTGGGCGGAGGCTGGGATTATAGCAGTCGTCCCCCGAGCACTTCTCGGACCTGGTCTGCCGACACAACTCCGGCGCGAAGGATCCGAGGGGTCGGCCCGGCGCTCAGATCGAGCAGGGTCGAGGCCAGCAAGCCGCAGGTATCGCCGGCGTCCACGACACCGGACAATTCGGCTCGGTCGCTCAACTCGAGTTGGTCGGGGCGCCGCGGCGGAGTTCCCCCGAGGACGTTGGCAGACGTACCGGTGATCGGAGCGTCGAGGCGGGCGACGATTTGCTGAACGACTGGGTGCGGGCTGTGACGAAGCGCGACGGATCCGCCCGGCCCGACCAGCGCCGGGTGCAGCCCGTCAGGGCCGGGTACGATCAGGGTCAGCGCGCCGGGCCACAAGGCGGCCGCCAGTCGGTCGAGCGCCTCTGGGGCTTCGGGCGCCACGCGCCGCGCCATCGCGGTGCCGCCGACGAGCAGCAGCAGAGGCATCGTCTGGTGTCGGCGCTTGAGCCGCAGGACTGCATCGAGGGCGTCCGGGCGTTGCCAGTGCGCCGCGAGTCCGTAGTAGGTCTCCGTCGGTACGGCGATGACGCCGCCATCTTCGAGCACGTCCACGACCTCGTCCAGCTCGGGATTCCCGAGGCCATCCCCGGCGGCCAACCAGCGCTGCATAAGTGTTCTCCGTCTGCTCCGGAACACTAGCGAGAGCACTAGAGTATCGTTTGACACCACGCCCGCCGTGAACCGCGGCCTGCCAGGAGGCGCACAGTGGGGAGGTCAGGAGACTTGTTCGGCTCCGACGTGGCTCTGACCCCTGCGGATCTGGACCGGCGCACCCCACTGGCCGACCGTATGCGGCCGCGCCATGCCGACGAGCTCCTCGGCCAGGAGGAGCTGCTGGGCCCTGGTCGACTGCTGCGCCGATTGTTGGAGCAAGGCGAAGTAACGTCGATGATCTTCTGGGGTCCTCCCGGGGTCGGTAAGACGACGATTGCCCGCATGCTCGCGGCGGCCAATGGGGCTCGGTTCGTGGAGATGTCGGCGACCAACGCCGGGGTCAAGCAGGTACGCGAGACAGCCCGGGAGGCTGACGAGCTGCGGCGGATGGGAGATCGCCAGACCGTCCTGTTCCTCGACGAGATCCATCGCTTCAACAAGGCGCAGCAGGACGCGCTGCTACCGTGGGTAGAGTGAGGGGTTCTCGTGCTGGTCGGGGCCACCACCGAGAATCCGTCGTTCGAGGTCGTCGCCCGCCTTCTGTCGCGCTGTCGTTTGGTGCGCCTCGAGCGCCTCTCCTCGGACGCCCTGGAGCTCGTGCTGCGCCGCGCGCTCGAGGTGCCTGGGCCCCGCGGGCTGGGTGGCGTCGGGCTCGTTTTGGAGGATGCCCTGTTGCGTCGGCTGGCAGCCGACGCCGACGGGGACGCGCGTGCCGCACTGGGCACGCTGGAGCTCGCGTCGCGCTTGGCAACCGAGCAAGCGTCGGGTGGCGGGCCTCCGATCATCGACGAGGGTATCCTGACCGAGGCCCTGCAGCGGCCCTGGCTTCGGTATGGACGCGAGGAGCACTTCGATCAGATCTCGGCCCTGCAGAAGAGCGTGCGCAACAGCGACCCCGATGCGGCGTTCTACTGGTTGGCTCGCATGCTCGATGCGGGCGAGGATCCCAAGTACGTTGCCCGTCGGCTGATCCGCATGGCCAGTGAGGACGTCGGCCTGGCCGAGCCCCGCGCCTTGGAGATGGCGGTCGCGGGACTCGAGGCCGTGCATGCGATCGGGCTCCCGGAAGGTGCGCTGGCATTGCCCCAGGTGGCCGTCTACCTGGCGTCGGTCCCCAAGTCGAACGCGGTCGATTCGGCCTACTCCGCCGCGCTACAGGCGGTCGAGGAGACGCGCAGCCTGCCGGTGCCGATGCAGCTTCGCAACGCGGTCACCTCTCACATGCGCGCGGCCGGCTACGGCAGCGGCTACGAGTACGCCCACGACGCGCCCGATGGTGTCACCCCGATGGAGTGTTTGCCCGAGGCGCTGAGCGGGCGCCGCTTCTACGAGCCTGGCGAGGCCGGTCTCGAGGCGCGCATTGCCGAGCGGCTGCGCAAGGTGCGCCAGCGCCGCGACGATCTCAAGAGCTAGCGGGCCCGTCAGGCCCGTGCCAGCGAGCCGTCATCAGCGTGACGTCGTCGGCGTGGCTCCCGTGTCGACCCCTGTGCCTGCGTAGCTCCGCCCGCATGGCGGGGGCGAACGCGTCGATTGCCCGGTCCGGCTGGTCCGCCACGAGATCGAGCAGTCGGCGGATCCCGAACTCGAGCCCCTCGTCGTCCTCGGCCTCGGGGATTCCATCGGTGTAGAAGAGCAGCAGCGCCCCCGGCTCGAGCTGCACCGTGTGGCTTTCGTAAGTCGCACCATCGAACAGACCCAGGGGAACGCCGCCACCCGAGAGCTCGATCCAGCGACCGTCATGGTAGACGTTGGCAGGAAGGTGGCCAGCATTGCAGTAGCGCAGCTCGCCAGTCTGAAGATCCAGGATTGCCAGCACCGCGGCCACGAACTGGTTGGGAGGGGTGCTCTCGTGTAGCACGCCATTCAGCAGCTCGGCCAGCTCTGCCGGGTCGCGGTGCGCCTGAGCGAGCAACCGAAATCCCGTCTGGGTCACGCCGGTTAGCAGGGCCGCCGATAGCCCGTGGCCGGAGACGTCGGCGAGGGCCAGCCACAGCCGATCGGGCTCGCACAGCAGGTAATCGTAGTAGTCACCTCCGACGGCGCTGGAGGGCAGGTTGATGGCGTCGATCTCGATCGCGTGATGATCGGGCGGCGCCTTGGGGAACAGGCCCAGTTGGATCTCGCGAGCCAGCTCGAGCTCGTGGTCCAGTCGCGTGTGCTCGAAGCGATCACGATGCAGCTGAGCGTTGATGATCGCCGAGGAGACCTGTGCCGCGATCAGCTCGGCGATCCGCTGGTCGCGCTCCGAGTAGGCGTTCGGCTCGTCGGACTCGAGGTTGATCACGCCGACGGTCTGACCGCCACCTCGGATCGGCACCGCGATCTCCGAACGAGTGCTTTCTCGAACATCGAAGTAGTCGGGTTCCTCGCGTACGTCGTCGACGCGCACCGCGCGTCCGCGTCGCAGGGCGAGGCCAATGAGTCCCTTGCCCTCGGGAACCTCCAGAAGAGGAGTTTCGTCGGCATATCCGCACTGAGCGGAGAGCGCCAGACTTCCGTCGGGCTGAGCCAGGAAGATGGCCCCGGCGTGGAACGGTACGACCGGATGCATGGCCTCGAAGACATGCTCGAGGACTGTCTCCAGGTCGAGAGTTCGCCCGACCCGGCGGCTGATCTCCAAGAGCAGCTCACGCTCCTCGAGATCGAGCCTGAGCTGACGCAGCAAGCGATCGTTCTCGGCCGCGATGGTCAGCTTGTCGGCCACGGCCGCGAGCAGCTCTTCGTCCTCGTCGGTGAAGGACTCGAGGCGCCCGCGGGCTGCCACCAGCAGCCCGATGGACTTCTGCCGCAGCCTCAGGGGGACCGCGAGCAGCGATCTGGGGAGCGGACCGAACGGCTCCTCGAGACTGGCGCGGAAGCCCGGCTGCGCCCGAGCGTCGTCGAGACGCAACGAGCGCCCGGTTTCCAAGACCTTCTCCCGCAGACCGAGCTTTGCGAGCAATGTGCGGCGTAGGGTGTGGCCGCGGCGCGCGAACGCTACCTCGAGTTGGCGGCCATCGTTGGCGCTCAGCCCGACGCATAGCGCCGCAGCGTCGGCGCCCAGTTCGTCGGCCAGCAGCTCGAGAACCGTCTCGAGTTGGACGTCGAACTCTTCTACGGAGTCCAGAGCCCGCTGGATGTGCAACATCAGGCGCGCCGGATGTTGACGCCGCACGTCCGTTGGAGTCTCGCGCATCAGGTGGCCGGCCGGCGTCTCGGTGTCTTGTTCTTGCGGCGCGTGGGTGCCTTGGTGCGTCGTGCCGCCGGCGGCGCGGGGCTCAACGCGGTTTCCAAGACCTGATCAACCCGTTCGACGAAGACGAACTCCAGACCGTCACGGATCTGCTCCGGGATCTCCTCGAGATCCTTCTCGTTCTTCGTCGGAAGCATGACGCGGGCGAGTCCGGCGCGGCGGGCGGCAAGGGTCTTGTTCTTGATCCCGCCAACGGGCAAGACCATCCCACGCAGCGTCAGCTCGCCGGTAATTCCAAGGTCGGGCTGCACGGGTCGCCCGGTAAACAGCGATGCCAGCGCTACGAGGATCGTGGTCCCGGCCGAGGGCCCGTCTTTCGGTGTTGCACCCGCGGGGACGTGCACGTGTACATCGCTTTCCGGGAAAGCACGGTCAGGGATTCCAAGATCCTCGGCGTGAGCACGCAGGTACGACATCGCTGCCTGCGCGGACTCCTTCATCACGTCGCCCAGCTGGCCGGTGAGCTTGAGCTCGCCCTTGCCCTTCATTCGGGTAGCCTCGATGAACAGGATGTCGCCCCCGGAAGAGGTCCACGCCAGCCCGACGGCAACGCCCGGTACCGCGGTGCGCTCGGCCACCTCCGAGAAAAAGCGTACGGGACCTAGATGGGCATGCAGATCGGTACCGGACACCGTCGCGACCTGGGCCTCGGGAGCCTCCGGATCGGCCAGTCGCTCTGCTTCGCGGCGGGCGTGAACGCGGCATATCGCGGCGATCTCGCGCTCCAGGGCGCGCACGCCGGCCTCCTCGGTATAGTCGCGCACGATCGCTGCGATGGCGTCGTCCGTGATCGCGAGCAACCCCGATGCGAGTCCGTGCTCCTGCAGTTGGCGAGGCACCAGGAACCGACGGGCAATGTGGACCTTTTCCTCGGCGGTGTACCCCGGGATCTCGATCACCTCCATGCGGTCGAGCAGAACATCGGGAATCTCCTCGGGCAGGTTGCCCGTGGCGATGAACAGAACCCGCGAGAGGTCGCAATCGACCTCGAGGTAGTGGTCCGAGAAGGTGTCGTTCTGCTCGGGGTCCAGTACCTCGAGCAGGGCGGCCGACGGATCACCGCGGAAATCCTGGCCGACCTTGTCGATTTCGTCGAGCATGAACACCGGGTTCATCGAACCCGCGCGCTTGATCCCCTGGACGATACGCCCTGGCATCGCACCGACGTAGGTCCGACGATGCCCCCGGATCTCGGCCTCGTCATGGACGCCTCCGAGCGACAGGCGCACGAATTCGCGTCCGAGCGCCTTGGCGATCGCCCGTCCGAGCGAGGTCTTGCCGACGCCAGGAGGGCCGATGAAGCAGAGTATCGGCCCTCGCTTGTCGGGGTTGAGACGACGCACCGCCAGGTACTCGAGAATGCGCTTCTTGACCTTGGCCAAGTCGTAGTGTTCCTCGTCGAGCACGGCGCTGGCCTGGGCGATATCGAGGTTGTCGTCGGTCTTGGTGCCCCACGGCACATCGAGCAACCAGTCGATGTAGGAGCGCAGGACGTGATGCTCGGCTGCGGCCGGCGACATTCGGGCGAGCCGGTCGAGTTCCTGGCAGGCCACCTTCTTGACCTCGTCGTTCATGCCCGACTCGTTGATTCGCCGGCCGAGCTCCTCGATCTCGGCTTGATCGTCTTCCTCCTCACCGAGCTCGCGCCGGATTGCACGAAGCCGCTCCCGCAGGTAGATCTCGCGCTGGCCGCGGTCGATCTCGCCCTGGACCTCCGAGTCGATCTTCTGCGATAGCTCCAGGATCTGAACCTGATGGCTCAGCTGCCCGAGCACGAGAGCTAGTCGCGGGCCGGGGTCGAGCTCGGCGAGCACGCGCTGCTTCTCGTCGGCCGCGGTCCCGATGTTGGCGGCGATCACGTCGGCGAGCGTGCCTCGCTGCAAAGCGGCCCGGTCCAGCCCCTCGAGCTCGGCGGGGAGGTTCGGGGACTGTTGCGCGAGGCGCTGGAGGAGGCGCAGGGCACTCACCACTTGGGCCTGTCCCTCGAGGTCGGGCGCATCGACCACCTGTGGCACGTCGGTGCAATGAGCGCTGAAGAAAGGATCGGGACCCCAAATATCATCGAGGCTGACCCTGCGGACGCCCTGGACGATGACGTTCAGGTTGTCGTTCGGCAGACGCAATACCTTGAGGATCCGGGCCACGGTGCCGATCTCGTGCAGGTCGGTCGCTTCGGGCTCCTCCAGGTGCGCGTCCTTGAGCGCTGCTACCGTGATGAGACGGTCGTCGTCGACAGACCTCGCAACCGCGCGGCGAGAGGGCTCGCGCGATACGAGGATGGGCATTACCACGCCCGGAAAGAGCACCGAGCCGCGGAGCGGCAGAAGCGGGAGGCGCTCGGGAAGCTCGATCTCGATAGGCGCCGCGCCCTCGCTGCTGCCGAGGATCTCCTCCTCGAGCGTGTTGTCGTCCTGCGGTTCAGACATCTTCTCGTTCTCGTAGCCGCTGCGAGGAACATCGGTCGCCGGGCATCCGGTCATGGTAGCGCGACTGTGGCCCATGCATATGACGGTTTGTTCTCAGGAATCGGTCGGATCGTAGGGGTGCCGCTCTCGCATCTCCCGGAATAGCTCCGTGAGCTCCTCGTCCATGCGCTTGGGCATGCGGAGCCTTATGGTGGCTAGCAGGTCGCCGTATCCCCCACCCTTCTTGGGGGCGCCACGGCCACGCACCTTCATCACCTGCCCGTTGCGGCTCCGCGCCGGCAGCTTGATCTTGGTAGTTCCGCCAGGCGTGGGTACTTCGACTGTCGCGCCGAGCGCGGCGTCGTAGAGCGTGACCTCGAGGCCGACACGCAGGTCATCCCCATCCAGCTGGAAGCGCGCGTGCGGACGCACGCGGACCTCGAGATACAGGTCGCCGGCCGGACCACCGCGCTGACCGGGCTCTCCTTTGCCGCTGATCCGGATGCGGCTGCCCGCGCGTGTTCCGGCCGGGATCCGAACCCTGGCCTGGGCCGTGCCGCCATCCGGCCGCTGATAGGAGACGACCCGCTCGCCGCCAGCAAGGATCTCCTCCAGCCCGAGCTGGACCTCGATGCGCACGTCGCGTCCCTTGGCCTGGCCAGGCGCCGCGAAACCGCCGCCCCCGAGCAGGTCCTCGAAGAGGCCGAAGCCGCCACCCTGGACACCGCCGCCGCCGCCGCGAAAGAGATGCGCGAACTGCTGCGCGAAATCCGACGGGTCGAACTCCTGCGCGAAGGCCTCGGGACCGACGCTGTCGTAGCGCTTACGACGCTCGGCGTCGCCGAGCACGTGGTAGGCCTCGGAGATCTCCTTGAAGCGTTCCTCGGCCGACGCATCGCCCGGATTCACGTCCGGGTGGTACTTGCGCGCCAACTTGCGGTAGGCGCGCTTGATCTCGTCCTGCGAGGCTCCCTCAGGTACCCCGAGGGTGGCGTAGTAGTCCTTGCGCACTCCGTTTGTCCTCTACCCTTGCGACGCGGCCGGCGACCCGGCGACCGTGCGGAACATCAGCACAGACGCGGTCGGATCGCAGTCGATGCGAACGGTGTCTCCCGCCACGAAGTCGCCCTCCAGGATGGCCCGAGCTAGCGGATTCCCTACCATTTGCTGGATCACGCGCTTCAGCGGCCGGGCTCCGTAGACCGGGTCATGGCCGCGTTCGGCCAGGAGATCGCGCGCCGGCTCCGACAGCTCCAGCGCGAGTCCCTGCTCGTGCAGCCGTCGCTCGAGGTGTGTGAGTTGAATCGAAACAATCTGGCGCAGTTGCCCGAGGGTGAGTGGGACGAAGACGATCGCGTCGTCGACGCGGTTGACGAACTCCGGTCGGAACGTCCGACGCACGGCGTCCATCACCGCCTCACGGGCCGCCGCCGGGTCCATGCCGCAGCTGTCGCCGAGGTGCTCGTTACCGAGGTTCGAGGTCATGATGACCACGGTGTTGGAGAAGTCCACGGTGCGACCCTTGCCATCGGTCAGGCGCCCGTCGTCGAGAACCTGCAGGAGGATGTTGAAGACGTCGGGATGTGCCTTCTCGATCTCGTCGAGCAGGATCACCGCGTAGGGTCGGCGCCGCACGGCCTCGGTCAGGTACCCACCCTCGTCGTGGCCGACATAGCCGGGGGGCGCCCCGATCATCCGGGCTACCGCGTGGCGTTCCATGTATTCGGTCATGTCGAGGCGAACGATCGCCTCCTCGCTGTCGAAGAGAAACTCCGCAAGCGCCTTGGCGAGCTCGGTCTTGCCCACCCCGGTGGGGCCCAGAAAGAGGAACGAGCCGTACGGTCGTCCAGGCTCCTGTAAGCCGGCGCGGGCGCGTCGAATGGCGTCCGAGATGGCAGCGATGGCATCGTCCTGCCCGACGACCCGCTCGTGCAAACGCGACTCCATCTGCAGCAGCTTCTCGATCTCGCCCTCGATCAGCCTGCTGACCGGGATTCCCGTCCAGCGTGCTACTACCTCGGCCACGTCCTGCGCGTCGACCTCCTCCTTGAGCATGGCCTCGCCGTCAGCGTGCAGCTCGGCGAGCCGCGCCCGAGCGGTCGTCAGGTCGGCCTCGAGGTTGGCACTGACTCCGTATCGCAGCTCCGCCGCTCGACTGAGCTCGCCTTCCCGCTCGGCCCGGTCGGCTTGGCCGCGGGTCTCCTCGATCCTCCGCTTGAGCTCCTGGATCGACCGTACCTGAGCGACCTCCTCGTCCCATCGTCCGCGTAGGCGCTGGTGTTCCGATTGCAGACCCTGGAGCTCCTTCTCGAGCTGTTGCAGACGTTCCTTGGAGGCGGAGTCCCGCTCCTTGCGTAACGCCTCTCGCTCGATCTCGAGCCGCCGCTTGCGTCGCTCGAGCTCATCGAGCGCGGCCGGCATGCTGTCGATCTCCACGCGCAGGCGGGCTGCCGCCTCGTCCATCAGGTCGATGGCCTTGTCGGGCAGGAAGCGGTCGGCGATATAGCGCTCCGACAAGGTCGCCGCGGCGATCAGGGCGCCGTCGCGAATCCGTACGCCGTGGTGCACCTCGTACCGTTCCTTGAGGCCCCGCAGGATCGAGATGGTTTCCTCGACATCGGGCTCGCCCACGAGCACCGGCTGGAACCTCCGCTCGAGGGCCGGGTCCCTCTCGATGTACTTGCGAAACTCGTTGATAGTCGTGGCGCCGATGGCGTGGAGCTCGCCGCGCGCGAGCGCCGGCTTGAGCATGTTGGACGCATCGACCGCGCCCTCGGAAGCGCCTGCTCCGACCACCGTATGCAGCTCATCGATGAAGAGGATGACGTCGCTCGCCTCGGTGACCTCGCGCAGAAAGGCCTTGAGCCGGTCCTCGAACTCGCCGCGGTACTTGGCCCCGGCGAGCATGGCGGCGAGGTCGAGGCTGATGACTCGACGATCCTTCAGGGTTTGCGGCACGTCGCCGTTGATCACACGCTGCGCAAGGCCCTCGACGATCGCCGTCTTGCCCACCCCGGGCTCGCCGATCAGCACCGGGTTGTTCTTGGTACGCCGCGAAAGCACCTGAACGAGGCGCCGGATCTCCTCGTCACGACCGATCACCGGGTCGAGCTGGCCCCGCCGTGCGCGCTCGGTGAGATCGGCACCGTACTGCTCTATCGCGTCGTACTTGTGCTCGGGGTGCGGGTCGGTGACGCGCATGCTGCCGCGAATCTTCGCCAGGGCGGCGAACAGCCCGTCGCGGCCCAGTCCCCGGTCGGACAGGAGTCTCGCCGCGGTGCCGCCGGCGTCGAGGATGCCGAGCACGACGTGCTCCGTCGACACGTACCGGTCATGAAGCTTGTCGGCCTGCTCGGCAGCCGCCTCCAGCGCCCGCTGAGACTCGGGACCGACATGGGCCGCTATATCTCCGGTGACTCGCGGCAGGCGCTCCATGGCTTCGGTAGCGTCAGCGCGGAGCTGATCGGGGTCGGCGCCGACACGCTGCAGCAGCGTCCACACCACCCGCTGCTCGAGCAGCGCGGCCAGCAAGTGGAGGCAGTCGAGGGCCGGCTGGTCGTGCTCATGAGCGAGCGCCTGGGCTCGCTGCAGCGCCTCCTGGGCCTTTACGGTGAATCGGTCGACTCGCATCAAGCTACTCGCTTCGGTTTCGGGATTGGAGTACTAAGCAGGCCGTGGTGAAAGTGTGATGGGTCTGGTTACGCCGCCAAGGGCGCAGATGCAAGGCGGTGCGACGTCGGCGATGTTTGCGCATCGTCAAGGAGCGGCAACGCCGCAGATGCACCCTTGGCGGCGTAACCCTCCGGGCAAGTAGGGGTTACGGGCGATGGCTGTGGCGCACCTCCTCAACGATGTTCCTGCATCGCCTCGTCGCTGCTCCTTGCCCTCGCCCGTAACCCCTGCTTGCCAGACCCACCACACTTTCACCACGGCCTGCTAGGCCACGAACCCGGTCATCGATCGGAACATCCCGGTGACCGAGCCGAGGATCTCGAGGTTCCAGCGCAGGTTCAGACGGCCCGCAACCGCCGTTGCTCGGTTCTGTGCGGACAGCTGCAGCAGCAGGGTCCGCTCCCCCTGTCGTGCCAGCACCAGGTTCCCCGTGGCGGGGTCTGCATCGGCGTCCACCAGCAGGTAGTCGCCCTCCAACACGCCGAGCCTCGGCAAGGCCTGCTCGGCGCGAACCGCGAAAACACGCGAGCCCACGGCGCGCCCGTCGACGTAAAGGCCGTGCTCGGTGTCAGGCCGCCGCAAGCCCGCCGCCGACGGCACCGCACCGATCACCGGGACGCGCAGCGAGGCCCGTCGCCCCGGGCGCCGCTGGTTCGGTAGCTCGATGCCGCGCGAGACACCACGGCGCCTGCGAATGTAGCCCTTACGCTCGATGGCGTTCAGGTGGTCGGCAATGCCTGCCGGCGAGTTCAGGCCGAACGCGTCGGCAATCTCCATCAACGTGGGGGGCATGCCCTGGAGCTGGATCTGGCCGACGACGAAGTCGTAGATCGCCCGCTGCCGCTGGGTGAGGTTGTCCATTCGATCGGGTGTGTCTCCGGTCAGACTCGTCTTCGACTACTGAAAGCACAGCCAGTATACCGAAAATAATTATGGTATTCAATCAAGAACCTGTCTCCGGGCGAATCGAGGGCGAGCCTGCTAGATGTCGATGTTTTCCAACGCCCGCTATCCGGCCTGGTCGCGAAGCCACGGGCAAAGATCTGCCAGGCTGCACTCCTCGCACAGCGGTCGTCGGGCCTTGCACGTGTAGCGGCCGTGCCACACGAACAGGCGTGACACATCGGACCATCGCTCCGGTGGGTAGAGCTCACCGAGGGCGTGCTCGATCTTCACCGGATCGCTCTCGGCCACCAGGCCGAGCCGGTTGCTCAGCCGCCTGTTGTGCGTGTCTACCGCGATGCCCGGAAGTCCGAAGGCGCCGGCTCGAACGACGTTGGCGGTCTTGCGGCCGACCCCGGGAAGGCCCGTCAGGGCCTCCATGTCCGATGGGACCTCGCCCCCGTCTTCCTCGAGCAGCTTGCGCGCACAGGCCATGAGGCTCTTCGACTTCTGGCGGAAAAAGCCTGTGCTGTGAATCTCCTCCTGGAGTTTCTCACGGTCGGCTGTCGCCAGCGCCGCGGCGTCGGGGTACTTCGCGAACAGCCGCGGTGTGACCTCGTTGACGCGTCGGTCGGTCGACTGCGCCGACAGAATGGTGGCGACCAGTAGCTCGTAGGCGTTCGAGTGATCCAGCTCGATACGTGCCGTGGGGTGCTGGGCGTCCAGGCGGTCGAGGATCTCGGCGGCCCGGTCGGACAGCTCGGAGTCGGACCGCATCATGCTCGCCTCATGCCTCTACCTGCTTACCTTTACCGCGCTCGTGAGCAGCTGAGTGTGGCCGATCATCCGGTGCTCGGGGCGGGTTCGGCCAGGGCGAGCCAGGATGCCCCGTACCATGATCTCCAGCGTCTCGACCATGGCAAAACCATGCCCAACGAGCCCTGCGGACAACTTCTCCGCCTGGTTGAAGGTCGGGACTCCGGCGGCGAATCTGCCGCTTCCCTGGAGCGCCGCATAGACGACCTCGAGCTCCGCCCATGGTTCGGGAACGTCGCAAAAGACCGCGTCGGCACCCGGCTGCAGCGCGTCTCCAGCCTCGCGGGGGCTGTACTCGATCACCGAGGTATCGATGTCGGCCGCCGCACAGTTCTTGGCGTTGAGCTCGAGGAACTCGGGTCGCCGGTCGTACGAGTAGACCCGACCGCCGGGGCTCACCGCGCGCGCCAGCGCCAGGGTCATGGCCCCGGAGCCGCAGCCAATCTCAACGACCGTCCTGCCCGGCCCCAGATCCAGCGCCGCCAGGAGATGGGCGACGTCCTTCGGGTACATGATGTTGGTGCGCCGGTGCACCTTCATCATCTTGTCGATCCACCGCGGCCGCAGGAGAAAGACCTCCTTGCCGGTGTTCAGCTTCAGGGCTGCGCCCCACCTCTTGCCGATGACGTCGTCGTGTCCGATCGAGCCGCGATGGGTCGAGTGATGACGCCCGGGCTCCATGCGCAGCAGGAAGGTCTTGCCGTCCTCGAGCGTTAGCAGGACGAGGTCGCCGGCCCGAATGCTCTCCACCACGATCTGCTCCGTTGAACCGGTTGGCGCGACGCTCGCGAACACGCACCGCAAGCTGCGATCAGAGGGCAGGACGTCGGGCCGGGGATCCGGCGCGTCGACGCCCGCGAAAACCGAGCTCGTACTCTAGCACGCGTGCGTTCGGCGGCGAGGTCGGTCGTTCGCGTGCAAGTCCCATCTGCGGCGCTTACGATTCGCCTGCTAGAAGAGCGTGACCTCGACGTGACTCTCTGCTTCGAGGCGCGATACGTCGGTGTCGATCTCGATCCAGCCGTCGGCCAGCGCCATGCTGGTCACGGCACTCGAGACGGTGAACGTGGGCGTCGCGCGATTGTCTGCGAGCGCAACCGGTAGAAGCTGCGCCTTGTCAGGAGGCGACTGCACGGTGATCGCGAGCCGAGCGCCACGGGTCGGCCTGGCATCCGTCCGGCGGGCCATGCGCCGGACGAGCGGGTCGAGCAGAGCGTAGCCGAGCATCATGCAGGTCGTCGGGTAGCCGGGGAGTCCGACCATGGGACGGCTGGCGACACGGCCCAGAAGCAGCGGCTTTCCGGGCCGAACCGCGACACCGTGCACCAGCGTCTCCCCCACCCGCGCCACGGCGTCCGATACCAGGTCTCGGCGTCCTACGGAGGTTCCGCCAACCGTAACGACCAGGTCGGGCCCGCCCTCTTGCAGGCGCTCGATCAGAAGTTCGATGTCGTCGAGCACGATGCCGGCGTGCACTGGCTCGGCTCCGGCTTCACGGACCAAAGCCATCAGGCCAGCGGCGTTCGAGTCGTAGACCTGGCCCGGGCGAAGCGACCGTCCTTGCCCGAGCGGAACGATCTCGTCGCCAGTCGGAGCGATCAGAACCCGAGGCCGGTGCCACACCGACACCTGTTCGATCCCGCCGGCCGCGCACGCAGCGATCAGCGAGGCGGTCAATCGGTCGCCCGAGCGCCCCACCGGCCGGCCGGCACCCAGGTCGGCGGCGCGCAACGCGACGTGGTCGCCGACAGCCACGGCGCCGCGGACTATCACCTGGTCAGCGTCGCGCCCGGTACGTTCAACGGGTACCACCGCGTCAGTCCCCGGCGGCATCGGAGCTCCGGTAGCGATCTCCACACAGGCGCCCGCTTCGACCCCTAGTTTGGCCTCCTCGCCCGCCGAAACTCGTCCGGTCCTGCGCAGTTGTCCGCCGTGCGACAGGTCACGGGCCCGTACGGCGAATCCGTCCATGGCCGCCCGGTCGGCCGTGGGGACGTCAACTCGCGAGTTGGCGTCCTGCGCCAGTACGCGCCCCGCGGCAACCGGCAACGCCAGTGTTTCGATCTCATCGATCGGCACGGTCATTCGCACGGCCACCTCGCGGGCCTTCGCCCAGGGCGCGAGTTGCTCGAACGGCCGCATGTGGGTTCGGTCGTGCCGTTCCGTCATGGCGGCGCAGTGTAGCAGCTAGACTCCACATCGATGCCGACACCAGCCGACCTCAGCCGCAGCATCAAGGACGCGGCCTTGGGCCTCGGGTTTGATCGTTGCGCGGTGGCCCGGGTGCAGGAGATCGAGGCTGCGCCGCGCCTTGCGGAGTGGCTCGCGCGTGGCATGCACGGGGAGATGGAGTGGCTGGCTCGCGACCCGCCGCGCCGCGCCGTCCCCGGTCGTGTCGTCCCGAGCGCGCGCTCGGTGGTGATGGTGACCCGCTCCTACTTCAACGGCGAGCCGGCTACCGAGGACCCGCGGCGCGGCCGCATCTCGCGCTACGCCTGGGGTAGCGAGTACCACGACGTCATGGGGGGGGCGATTCGCGAGTTGTACTCGTGCATCCAAGCGCTGATCCCGAGCGCCTCGGGACGCTACTACGTCGACACCGGCCCGGTGATGGAAAAGGCCTGGGCCGAGGCTGCGGGGCTGGGCTGGATCGGTAAGCACACGAACCTGCTCAGCGTTGGGGTGGGCTCCTGGTTCTTCCTGGGTGCCCTCGTGCTCGACGTGGAGCTCGAGACGGGGGTGCCGGCCCGCGACCATTGCGGCAGCTGCCGTGCCTGCATCGACGTGTGCCCCACAGGAGCGATCGTGGCGCCCTACGTGCTCGATGCCCGACGCTGTATCTCCTACCTGACGATCGAGCTGCGGGGCCCGATTCCACCACGTCTGCGACCCGATATCGGCAACCGAATTTTTGGGCTGCGATGACTGCCAGGACGTTTGCCCCTGGAACCGTTTCGCCCGCCGGTCGGCGGTGGCGCGCGAGTTCGCGGCATGGCCAGAGAACACGGCTCCGGAGCTGACCGAGCTCATGCGGCTCGAGCCCGACGCATTTCGGAGGCGGTTTCGCGGCAGCCCGATCAAGCGCGCTCGCTATGCGGGCTTTCTCCGCAACGTGGCCGTCGCGCTCGGCAACAGTGGTGATCCGGGGGCTGTCCCGGTGCTCGTCGAGTCACTCGAGCATGCCGAGACGCTCGTACGAGGTCACGCCGCCTGGGCGCTCGGGGAGCTGGGCGGGGAGCGGGCCGCCGCGGCCCTCGAGGCCGCGCTCGAGACCGAGACTGACCCCTGGGTTCGGGTCGAGATCGGTGAGGCACGGCGCCGGCTGCACCGGCCCAGGCCGGCCACCCTGAAGCAGCCGGCCAGCTAACCCATGGTACATTGCGACCCTTACCCCGACGAGGTCGACCCACCGTGCTCGATCGATACCCACACAACTCCATCCCGCTGATTCTGCTCGCCCTCGCCGTGGCTGCGATCGTTCAACCGCGGCCCGCGGCGACCGCGCACGTGCCACCCCCGGCCCTGGTGTATCCGGTCGACGTGGTGGCTGACGGCGACGGCTGGGTGATCGCCGACTTCAAATCGCACGGCCTCCTGCGGCTCCTGCCCGATGGGACCGTGACGCCGATTCGCCAGGGTGACGGCCTTCCCCGCACCCCGCTGTACGGTACTCGTGCCGTGATCCCCGCTCCCGACGGCGACGGTTGGCTAGTGGCTGATCCGGCGACCTTCGGTCTCTATCGGGTGGGTGAGGACGGGGAGCTCTCGACGATAACCACCGAGCTCGACCTGCCGCAGGGACTCGCCGTTCTCGACTCCGGCTCGGTCCTCGTCGCGGATCTGCGCAGCGGCATCGGCGCGGTGATGCGCGTCACCCTCGACGGCCGTGTGACCGTCTTTGCCGACATCGAGAGCCCCAAGGGCATCGTGCCCGCAGGTGACGACGCTTTTGCCGTGGTCTCGCACGGCGAGCGTGCCCTGTTTCGGCTGGGTCGCGACGGGCGCGTGACCACGATCGCTGCCGGGCCGCCCTTCGACTTTCCTCACGACGTCGTGCAGGACCCGGACGGGAGCTTTGTAGTGACCGATGGCTACGCTAGTGCGCTCTTCCGGGTGACTCCGGACGGGGCGGTCACGGTCGTGGCGCAGGGTCCACCGCTGGTAAGCCCGCAGGGGATCGCGCGGCATCAGGATGGCGGCTACGTCGTGGTCGACCCGCAGGCGGGCGGTGTCTTCCGCGTCGCTTCGGACGGCACCGTCTCCAGGCTCGCTGCGGTGGTCCCGAAGTAGGCGCTTCTACCACCGCCCGCTTGTGCCCAGGCCACTAATCGAGGATGGCTGCGGCGATCTCCGAGCCCTTGTCGCGGATCTCCGCCTCCGTGAGCCCCTCGATCTCGTGCGGGAAGACGATCCAGTCGTCGGTCTCGACGATCCAATAGTCGGGCTTGAGGCTGGTCTCGTTGCGTAGCGGCTTGTAGTAGATCGTCGCGGTCCGCATCTCGGGCGTGTTGCGCCGGGCGCGCCGGCGGACCTCCTCGAGGATCGCCGCCATGGTGTGGCCGGTGTCAAAGACGTCGTCGACCAGTAAAAGCCGATCGGCGGCATTCACGACGTCGATCACGTGCTCGAGGCCCTTGACCTGGACCCCTGATTCGCCGCGTTGCATGCCGCGGTAAGACTGTGTCTTGATCGTCGTGTGGTACGGGTCGAGGCCGCGCAGCCGCATGTACTCGTGCAGGGCGATTCCGGGAGGGGTGCCACCGCGCCAGACGCCGATGAGATAGTCGGGCCGAAATCCATCGTCCCACACCGCACGCGCCAGACGGATCGAGTCGAGCAGCAAGCTACGAGCGTCGACGAAGGTCTTCGGAATGCTCTCGGCCACGTTGGGACCCCCCGGAGAGGCGTGCGGCGCAGGGTGTGACGCTGAAACCCAGGACACTAGTTCGCCCCGGGGTCGGCCGCAAATCGCCGCCGCCCCCCGTACTTCGACGGGTCGGCCGTATGCTAGTTGACGCTGCCCGGGCTCGTCCATAAGCTGCCGAGATACCGAGGGGCGCCGGACTCGTCAGACGAGCTGGAGCACGGCAGGGGGATTGGGCAAGCGGCCGCAGGTGCGGCCCGTCGTGTTTCCGCATCGGGTCCTCCGCGCATCTCAAACGGGGGTACGCGAATGGGTCTCGTGGGGCACGACTTCATTCACCAGGTGCGTGAGTTCTCGGACCATATGGCGGCGTACACGGCCCGCCACATGGAGGTCGCTCACGGATTGCCGCGGGGACTGTCACTGGCCTCGGCGGACGAGGTGCTGGCTTATGTTCAGGAGCACAGCATCACCTCGATCCGGCTCTGGTTCACGGACATTCTCGGATTCCTGAAGACCTTCGAGATCACACCCGCCGAGTTGCCCGGTGCCTTCGAGGAGGGCATGGGCTTTGACGGCTCCTCGATCCACGGCTACCAGCGCATCCAGGAGAGCGACATGGTGGCCGTCCCGCTGCCCGCGACCGCCCAGTTCGTTCCCTTCCAGATAGGCCCTTCCCGTTGCCTGCGGATGTACGCCGAGGTGCGCAACCCGAACGGCACGCCGTACGCCGGCGATCCGCGCAATGTCCTCAAGCGTCAACTCGACCGTTTGCAGGCCCTCGGCTTCAGCCACATGAACATCGGGCCGGAGGCTGAGTACTTCTACTTCCGAGATTCCAGTTCGACCGAGATCCTCGATCAGGCCGGCTATTTCGATCTGGTTCCGTCCGACGCCGGCGACGACCTGCGCGAAGCCACCGTGTTCGCGCTCGAGGCCATGGGGATCCAGGTCGAATACACCCATCACGAGGTGGCGCCGAGCCAGCACGAGATCGACCTGAAATACGACACCGCGCTGGAGATGGCCGACAAGCTGCAGACTTACAAGTGGATCGTCAAGGAGGTGGCGCGGCGCAATGGGGTTCACGCCACCTTCATGCCGAAGCCGCTGGCTGGCGAGAACGGCAGCGGCATGCATACGCACCTGTCGATCTTCAGCGGCGACGACAATGCTTTCTTCTCGGCCGACGACGCCCACCACCTGTCGGATACCGCGAAGCACTTCCTTGCGGGCGTCCTGGCGCACGCCAAGCAAATCTGCCTGCTGACCAACCAGTTCTACAATTCCTACAAGCGCCTGGTTCCCGGGTACGAGGCGCCGGTCTACATCGCCTGGGCCGAGGCCAACCGTTCCGCGCTGGTGCGGCTGCCGCTCTACAAGCCCGGCAAGGAGGTGGCTACCCGGATCGAGCTCCGCTTCCCCGACGCCGCCTGCAACCCCTACTTGGCGTTCGCCTCGATGCTGGCTGCCGGACTGGATGGGCTCGGCAAGTCGCTGCCGCTGCGCGATCCGAACACCGAGGACCTGTACGACCTTTCCGCAGGGGAGCGAGCGGACAGGAGCATCGACGCGCTGCCGCACGACCTCTACGACGCCGTGCAGTGTGCCGCCGAGTCGGAGCTCCTCAGGGACACCCTCGGCGAGGACGTCCTGGCCAAGTTGGTCGAAACGAAGCTGGCCGAGTACGACGGCTACCGTCTCCACGTATCGTCGCTCGAGCTGGAGGAGAGCCTCAAGCTCTGAGGCGACCGGGAGCATACGTGTCCACGGCCCCGGCGCGGTGTCTCTGCCCGGAGGCTTTCGTCCTCAGGGCGCGGAGCGCTCGGCAGCGGGGCCCCTGGATCGGGGGTACATTGGAATCGCTGTCCCCCTGGAATCGGACTCGCGAGGAGTCGTGAACGGATTGGAGCCCCGGTCGTGACGGCACGTCCTTCGCGGCTTCCATTGCTCACCGGCGGGGCCATCGCGCTGACGAGCGTCATCGCCGTAACCCAACCGCTGCTGGCCGGCCGCATCCCTCCGGGCGGCCTGGTCACGGTGGTGGCGTTCTACCTCGCCGTCTCCAGCATCATCATCGCCTTCTCGGTGTGGACGGCGACCGATCTGGGGCTACCGACATTCCTGCTGGCGCGCCCGATGAAGACTCGGGATCGCATGGCGAAGCTGCTGGCACACGGCGTCGCCACGGGCCTGGTGCTATCAGTCGCGAGCGTCGCCCTGGCGGGGCCGGTCGAGGGCGGCGTGCTGCGCCCCTGGTTCTGGCGGCAGATCCAGACGCCGGGAGGCGTGCTTCTGCTGTCGGCCAACGCCGCCCTGCTCGAGGAAAGCTTCTTCCGCCTGTTTCTGATCCCGTTCATGGTCTCGATCGTGGCCCGAATGCAGCGGCATCGCTTCTCGGTGCGGGTTCGCGGGGGCCGGGCGCACGTTACCCACACGCGCCCCGAGCCGTCGAAGTGGGTCATCTTCGGGGCGGTGCTGGTTTCCTCGGTGCTGTTCGGCTTGGCACACGTCTTCAACCCCGTGGCGGCCATGCTGCTCGGCCCTTTTCTGGCACACAGCTACCTGCGCGGTGGCTGGGAGTCCGCCGTCCTGGCCCATTTCGTGGCGGACCTGGTCGTGCTTGGGTTTTATTTCTGACCTGCCTGGGCGAAACTCGCGGGGCTGTCGCCCGTATTAGCAGGCTGCTGAAAAACGGCTTGGGCGCGCCATTTTGGGCTGGATCGTCTCGATCACGGTGAGTTAGCGGGGCGCCGAGTGCGGGTACGAGGCCGGCGCTGCTGGCAGCGCCGGCATTTCTTGGGGATTGGTGCCCTCATCGTCACGTCGCCCCCTGGAGGTTGCGCATTCTGACCAGGTTGAAGGCCGCGGCGGTGAAGATGAACATCCAATCGACACGTTGCGTGCCTCGGTGTCTGGTCTTGCGCATCAGCCCGACCGTCTTGGCCCATCCGAACATCTGCTCGACGAGCTTGCGTTTCTTCTGACTGACCGTGTAGCCCGGGTGCCGGGTCGTGCGGCGGTCGATGGCGCTGCGCCGGTTCGTGTCGTTCTGTGCGACGTGCGGGGTGATGTTGCGATCTCGAAGCTTTCGGATGCAGTCTCGCGTGTCGTAGCCCTTGTCGGCCGCCAAGGTTACCCGGCCCCTTCCGGGAATCTCGCCCGCCATCTGCACGGCGGCCTCTCGTTCTGCTGTTCCCGAAGCGATCGTTACGCAGGCGTTGGTTGCTAACCCGTGGCGGTTGTCGATCATCAGGTGACCCATGTAGCAGAGCCTCGACTCGGCTCCCTTACTCTTCTTGTATAGGCGTGCCTCCGGGTCGGTCCTGGAGGCGTGAGTATCGTTCGTGCGCCGTTGCCGGCGGAAATCGACGCTCGGGTTGCTGCCGCCCTCATCGGAGTCGCTCTGATCCTTCGGCTTGAAGCTCTTGTGCGAGGCCCACGCCTCGATCAGCGTGCCGTCCACCGTGAAGTGTTCATCCGACAGCAGGCTGCGGCGCCGCGCCTCCGCCAGCACTTCCTGGAAGAACACCTTGGCGACCTCGCCTCCCAACACTCGATCTCGGTTCTTCGTGAACACCGTCGCATCCCACACCAGATCGTCCATGTTCAGGCCCACAAACCACCGGAACAGCAGGTTGTAGTCGAGCTGCTCCATCAGCATGCGCTCGGAGCGAATCGTGTACAGCACCTGCAGCAGCAGCGCCCGCAGCAGCTTCTCCGGCGGGATAGACGGACGGCCCGTGTGCGAGTACAGCTTCTCGAACAGCGGCGACATCCGCCCCAGCACATCGTTGACGATCTTCAGCAGCGGCCGCAGCGGATGCTCCTTCGGTACTCGCTGCTCTGGAGATACGTAACTAAAAACCGCCACCCGGCCCGCGTCCTCACCACGCATCTGCTCACCTCGTTGATGCTTCGGTTCTTGCCGCGGGCTGCGTGGTTCAAAATCTACTCGAAAAAGGGGAGTTTTTCAGCAGCCTGTTAGAGCGCAACGCGGGAGGAGCGTGTGTTGGAGCTAGTCGGAGGGCTGGTCGCCCTGGTTGTGATCTTGCCACTGATCGCCCTGGTGCTGGGGCTCGTCATCGTGCCGGTGATCCTCGTGGCCAAGGTCGTAGGGTTGGGCGTTCGTGTCGCCTTCGGGACCTTCGGCCTGCTCTTCGGTGTACTTCTTCTGATCCCCGTCGCGCTGGTCATGCTGCCCGTAGCGGCACTGGTCGGCGGGCTGCTGCTGCTGAAGCTCCTGATCCTGGCGGCGCCCTTGCTGCTGGTGGGGCTCTTGATCTGGGTCCTCGTGACCCTCACGCGGCGCCCGGCCGCCGTTTGATCTCGCGCAGCCGCTCGAGGGCGCGCCGCACGCTCACCCCGGTCACGCGCTTGCGCCAGTAGTACATGAGGTCGGCGTTGTCCAAGGGCGTGGCTCGCCTGTACGCTGCCTCGGCCACCGCCTCGAGCAATTCGTCGGTCGGCGACTCGCCGACCAGGATATCGCTCGCCTCGGGCACCTCGACCGGGTGAGTGTGTACGGCGCCGAGCACGAGCCGTGCATGGCTGACCCTGCCGTCGCGTAGGCGCAGGGCGGCTCCAACGCCGAGCAGTGGGAAGTCGAAGCTCCCACGCGGACGTATTTTCGAATAGGTGCTCCTGAGGCCGTCGGCTGCGGGCACTCGTACGCGCGTCAGGATCTCGCCTGGGGTCCGCGTCAAATACTCGATGCCGTCGTCCTGGTAGAGCGCGCCCAGGGGAATCTCGCGTGCCCCGTCGCCCGGTGAGCTCCACGGTGGCATCAAGCGCCATGAGCGCATGCGCCGTGTCGCTCGAGGAGATCGCCCAGCACTTGGAGGAGCCGGGCGCCACGAGACAGATGTCGCCGTCCTTCTTCATGCAGAAGCCCACGGCGCGCCGCCACTCGTAGGTCTGGTTGTAGTAGTTGCAGCGGGTGTCGACGCAGAGGTTGCCGCCGATCGTTCCCATTCGCTGGATCTGCAGATTGGCGACCTGCCCGGCCGCCTCGGACAAGGCAGTGTGATGAGATCGAACGGCCGCGTCCTCGGCGATGCGACGCAGGGTCACCCCGCCGCCGAGCTCGAGTGCCTCGCTGTCGGAGCCGGGACGAAACTCCTGCAGCTCGGAGATGTGACGGATCCCGATCAGGACCGGAGGCTCGAACTGGCGGCGCTTCATGTTCGGAAGCAGGTCGGTGCCACCCGCAACGTACATGGCATTGCCGCCGGCGGCCGACCAACAAGCCACGGCCTCGCTCGCGGAGCGCGGTGAGCGGAACTCGAAGGAGGGTAGGCGCAGCATCACGGGGCCTCGGGGCGACGTACCGTCGGAACGAAAGCCTCCGGTGGCTGCCCGTACCAGACCGGATCGACCCGGATCGGGGCCACCCAGTCCACGGCTGGTATGCCGGGCGGCCCAATTCGAGCCGTCTCGCCTTGCTTCAGAAGATCGAGCCCGCGCAGGACCTTCTCGGGGGTGATCGGTAGCTCGTCGATGCGAGCGCCCACGGCATCGTAGAGTGCATTCGCGACCGCCGGCGGCATGGGCAAGAGGGGCCCCTGCCCAACCTCCTTGGCGCCGAACGGACCCTCACCGTCGATGCTCTCGACGATGAACGTCTCCACCGGTGGCATCTCGAGGAAGGTCGGGCTCTTGTACTCGAGCATCGACGGATCCTTGTGCAGACCCTTACGGAACACCTGCTCTTCCATGAAGATCTCGCCCAGCGCCATGTAGACCGAGCCTTCTACCTGGCCCTCGACCAACGTCGGGTTGATGGCTCGCCCGACGTCGTGCGCGAGCCAGACCCGCTCCGGCGTGACGATCCCCATCTCCGGGTCGACGTCGACCAGAACTACCGCGGCGGAATACGAGTAGGCCGGCGACGGGCCGACGCCCGAGCCCTTGTAGGGACCGGACAGCTTCGGAGGCGTATAGGAGCCCGTCGCGGTGAGCTGCCCGTGGAGCGCCTCCGCCAGCGGGACGGCTTCGCGGAAGCTCAGCGAGCGTCCGGTCGGTGCGTGATAGATCTTCCGCTCGGCAAGAATCAACTCGTCGGCCGGAACCTCCAGCTTGGCGCCGGCGGCTTCGACGAGCATGGCGCGGATACGCTCGGCGGCCTGCTTTGCGGCGTTGCCCATCATGAAGGTTACCCGGCTCGAGTACGAACCCAGGTCGATCGGGGTCGTGTCGGTATCGGAGACGATCAGCTGTACGTCGTCGGGCTCGATCCCCCGGACCTCCGCCACCGTCATGGCCAGGACCGAGTTGGAGCCCTGCCCGATATCGATCTCCATGCACTTGGCGCAGACCCCCCCCCCGGTCCACCTTCAGGTCGACCGAGGTGTGGGGCATCTTGTTCCAGTAAATCGGCAGCCCGGCGCCGGACAGGTACGAGCCGACCGCAATACCGATCCCCTTGCCGAAAGGAAGCTGCCGGTGGCGCTCGGCGAAGCCGGAGGCCTCGGCGACCTTGGTCAGGCACTCGTCCAGGCCGCACGAGGTGACCCGCATATAGTTGGCCGTCATCGTGTACTCGTCGACGAGGATCTGGCGGCGCATCTCCACAGGGCTGTGGCCCAGCTCCTCGGCGATGCGATCGAGGTGGATCTCCAGGGCAAAGCGGGGTTGCGGCGTGCCGTGTCCTCGCTTGGGGCCGCAGGCCGGCTTGTTGGTGAAGACCCGGACGCCACGAAAGCGATAGGCCGGGATCTTGTAGGTCACCGTCTGCAGGGCGCCGGTGTAGTAGGTGCTGGCCACGCCGTAGCTGCCGTAGCCGCCGCCGTCGACGTAGGACTTGAAATCGAGCGCCAGAATGTTGCCCGCTTCGTCGTGGCCGCTGCGTATCCAGATGAGCACCGGGTGGCGCCCGCGGTGCATGTAGAAGACCTCCTCGCGGGTGAGAGTGATCTTGACCGGCCTGCCCGTCATGATCGACAGCTGCTCGCCGCAGAACTCGTGTGGGAATGGATCGGACTTGCCGCCGAATCCTCCCCCGTTTGGGGTCGCCACGAGGCGTATGTGGCTAGCGGGCATGTCGAGCACCTGGGCCAAAGCCTTGTGCACGTAGTGCGGCGTCTGGGTGGCGCTCCAGACTGTGAGCCGCCCATCGGCCGAGTACTGGGCCACGGCTGAATGCTGCTCCATGGCCAGGTGGTTATTGCCCGAGTAGAAGTAGACGCCCTCGAACACGTGCGGCGCACCTTCGAGGGCCGCGTCGACGTCGCCGAACTCGAGGTGAACCTGCTTGTGTACGTTGTCGCGTGGGCCGTAGTCGTGGATGCGCGCGTCGGCCTCGACCGGGCGCAACCCTTCCTCGATGTCGAAGGCGGTGGGCAGTGGCTCGTAGTCGACCTCGATCAGCCGGACCGCCTGCTCGGCGATGAACTCATCCGTCGCAGCCACCGCGGCAATCGGGTCGCCTACATACCTGACCCGGTCGGTCTCGAGGGGGTACTCGTCCTCGCTCACCGGCAGAATGCCGTACTTGCGCGGCATCGAGTCGCCCGTGATCACTGTGACTACGCCCGGCAGCGCCTCCGCCTTGGAGGTGTCGATACCGACGATGCGGGCGTGCGCATGGGTCGAACCGAGCATCTTGCCGTAGAGCATTCGCGGCAGGTGTAGATCGTCGGCGTAGACCTCTTGCCCGGTGGCTTTGGCCAGTCCGTCGACCTTCGGTGCCGGGTGCCCTACGACCCGGAGGCGCTCGGCCATCCTACCCAGGCGCTGGGTCGGCGGGCGCCGAGCCGCGCTTCCCTTCGACGGGAACGAGGTCGGGCCCTGGTTGGGGTTCGCGGGTCGGCCGCGGGCGGTGTTCCGGGTCGGCTTCGCCCGCCGCGCGCCGCTGTGCGATCCGGCCGCCGGCGAGCTCCACGGCCTCGATGATCTTGAGGTATCCGGTGCATCGGCACAGGTTCCCCGCAAGGAACTCCCGAATCTCGTCCCGCGCCGCTCGCGGGGACCGGTCCAGCAGGGCCTTGGCCGAGACCAGCATTCCCGGGCTGCAGTAGCCGCACTGTGAGGCACCCAGCTCGGCGAACGCGACCTGGAGCTCGTGTGGAAGGCCACTTTGCGCCAGGCCCTCCACCGTTCGGATCTCGGCGTCCACGAGGTCGGCGGCCAGTAGAAGGCACGAGAGCACCGGCTCGCCGTCGAGGAGCACGGTGCAGGTTCCGCACTCACCCAGCTCGCAGCCGTGCTTGGTACCGGTCAGGGCGAGGTCCTCGCGCAGGACCTCGAGGACGGTCTTGTTGACCGGAACGACGAGATCGAACTCCTCGCCGTTGACCCTCAGGTTGAGTCGTTCCCTCACGGTCGCTCCAAGCCTTGGTCGACACGGATGAGCCAGTCCACACGGTACATCAGATGTCGTCCTGGTTCGGTCTCAGTCGTGCTCGGACCCGCCTTTGCGACGCGCCGCGAACGCCGCCAGCCCCGCGGCAACGTCGTCCCCGGCGAACAGCGTTTCCTGGGCCTCGGTCTCGGCGGCAAGGCTGGCCTCGAGCGATCCTGTCAGCCCTTTGTGGAGAAGCTGCTTGGTCTGGCGAATCGTCTCTGCGTTGCTGCCTCGTGTCGCTGCCACCTCCAGCGAGCGATCCAGTGCCGCGCCGCTCGGGGCGATCTCCGTCACTAGCCCGAGATCGAGCGCGCGTTCGGCCGAAAGGCTCCCGGCGGCGGCAACGAGCTCGAGGGCACGACCGTACCCCAGGAGCCGGGGAAGCCAGAAGCTCGCTCCCCAATCGGGGGCCAGACCGATGCCCGACCAGCTGGCAGCGAAACGGGCAGAAGGATCCGACACCCGCAGATCGCAGTTGAGGGCCAGGGCGGGCCCCGCCCCGGCTGCGATGCCGTTGACCGCTGCCACCGTCAGACCGGGAAACGCCTGCAGGGCCAGAACGCATTCCGCGCCCGTGTGCAAGATATGGTGGAAACCGTGGTGGTCGCTCTCGGCGTGAAGTCGCTGCATCGTGCCGACGCCCCCCCCGGCGCAAAAAGCGCGGCCCGCCCCGGTAACCACCAGCGAGCTGACCGACGAGTCGCGGGCGGCGGTGGCGACAGCATCGCGTAACTCCTCGCGCATGGTTCCGGCGAGCGCGTTGAGCTTGTCGGGGTGATCCAGGATCACCACGGCCGTACCATCGCGACGCTCGAGTCGGACCGTCCGGTCGCTCACGTGACGTTCGCGCGCTCGAGAAGAAGTGCGGTTCCCATGCCGCCGGAGACACAGAGCGTGGCCAGGCCGAGGCGCTCGCCGCGCCGCTGTAGCTCGTGAACCAGCGGTACGACAATGCGGGTCCCCGTGCATCCGATCGGGTGTCCCAGGGCGATCGCACCGCCGTTCACGTTGAGCTTGTCAGGGTCGAGGCCGAGCTCGCGGTCTACCGCGATGACCTGGGCGGCGAAGGCCTCGTTGAGCTCGACCAGATCGATCTGCTCGAGCGTCACACCGGTCCCCTGGACCAGATTCCGGACGGCGGGCACTGGGCCGATGCCCATGATTCGAGGGTCGACGCCTGCCTGCGTGGCCGCTAGCAGGCGCGCTTGCGCCGTCACGTCGAAACGCTCGAGAGCGTCGGCTGAGAGCACCACCAGCGCCGCGGCACCGTCGGTGATGCCGCTGCTGTTGCCCGGATGCACGGTGCCGCCCTCCTTGAAGACCGCTTGCAAGCGCGACAACGACTCGAGGCTGGCCCCCGCACGCGGGTGCTCGTCGACCTCTACCATCCGCGTCTCACGCCGGCCCACAACCTCAACGGGCGAGATCTCCGCATCGAAGTGGCCGGCCGCCCGAGCACGCTCGGCCCGTGCCTGGCTACGGACGGCAAAGGCGTCCTGTTCCGTACGCGAGATGTCGTACTGCTCCGCCAGTCGCTCGGCCGTTCGGCCCATCAGGTCACCGGAGAGCGGGCAAAGGAAGCCATCCTGGTACTGGCCGTCGAGCGCCCGCGCGTGACCGAGTCGCGCGCCCCAGCGCATGTCGGGCAGCAGGTAGGGCGTGTTGCTCATGCTCTCCATGCCACCGGCTACCACGACGTCTGCCAGACCGAGGGCGACGCTCTGGGCAGCCAGAACGATCGACTTCAGGCCGGAGGCGCAGGCCTGGTTCACCGTGAAGGCTGGCGAGGAATCGGGGATGCCGGCACCCACGGATACCTGCCGAGCGGGGTTTGGCCCACAGCCGGCCTGGCGTGCGTGGCCGATGATGGTCTCGGCAACGGCGTCGTCAGGAACCGCGGCCCGGTCGAGGGCTTCGGCCACGACAAGCTTGCCGAGCTCGACCGCGCTGAGCGATCGCAGTCCACCGCCGAACTTGCCGATCGGAGTGCGCACCGCGCCGGCGACGTAAACCGGCCGGCCGTCGCGGAGATCGAGCATGCCGTCGGGCCCGTTGGCCGGCATCAGCTGCCGAGGTCGACCCAGACGTTCTTCACCTGGGTGTAGTAGGCGAGCGAGTGCACCCCGAGCTCGCGCCCGAAGGCGCTGGACTTGTAACCACCGAAGGGAGCGGCCGGGTCGTACCGGTTGTAGGTGTTGACCCACACGGTACCCGCCTGCAGCCTGCCTGCCACCCGATGCGCTCGCCCGATGTCGCGGGTCCAGACGCCAGAGGCCAGCCCGTCGGGGTTCGCATTGGCTTGCGTGATGGCCTCCTGCTCGTCGTCGAACGCGATCACGGCCAGCACCGGACCGAAGATCTCTTCCTGCGCGATGCGCATCGAGTTGTCGACCTGGTCGAAGACGGCCGGGTTGAGGAAGCACCCTTTCCCCGTTCCGATGTCGGCGCGGTCTCCTCCGGTCAGCAGCCTGGCGCCGTCCTCCTTGCCCACCTCGACGTATCCGAGCACCGACTCGAGCTGCTGTTCGGAGATCAGGGCGCCCAGGCGTGTCGCAGGGTCGAGCGGGTCACCGGGGACGATCTTCCGGGTCCGCTCCACGACGCGGTCGACGAACTCGGCCACAACACTCCGCTCGACTAGCAGGCGCGAGCCCGCTGCGCATACCTCGCCCTTGCCGTAGAAGATCCCCATCGTCGCGCCCTTGACGGCCGCGTCGAGGTCGGCGTCGGCAAACACGATGTTCGGCGACTTGCCACCGAGCTCCAGCGTCACGTGCTTGAGCGTGTCGGCGGCCGTCCGCATGATCCCCTGCCCCGTGGAGGTGGCACCAGTGAAGGCGATCTTGTCGATACCTGGGTGCTGGACCATCGCCGCGCCAACCGTCGAGCCGCCGCCCGTGACGACGTTCAGGACGCCCGGTGGGAAGCCGACCTCGTGTGCCAGTTCTGCCAGCTTGAGCGCCGAAAGCGGAGTTTCTGAGGCCGGCTTGAGAACCACGGTGTTGCCGGTGGCGAGCGCCGGTCCGAGCTTCCACACCGCCAGAAGCAAGGGGAAGTTCCACGGTACGATGCAGCCCACGACTCCGAGCGGCTCTCGCAGCGTGTAGTCGAGGGCCGGGGCGCTGACTGCGATGGTCTCTCCATGCACCTTGTCGGCCCAGCCGGCGTAGTACTGCAAGATGTCGGCGCACATCGGGATATCGACATAGCGTGATTCGAAGATCGGCTTGCCGTTATCGAGCGTCTCCAGGAGCGCGACCTGCTCGACGTTCCGTCGCAGTGCCTCCCCCAGCTTCCAGATCAGGCGGCCGCGCTTGCGCGCCGGTGTTTTAGCCCACGCGCCCTCGAACGCGTTTCGTGCCGTTGCCACCGCGCGGTCGATATCGGCGGCGCTGCCGGCCGGCACCTCGGCGATCGCCTCGCCGGTGGCGGGATTGACGCTCGGGAAGCTATTGCCGCCCGCGGCGTCGCTCCACTCGCCGCCGATATAGAGCTGAGCTTTCACGCCGGCCAGGGCGTCCTGCGCTGGAGAGTTCATGCTGCGACCGGTCCTCAGGCGCCCTTGAAGTCGGGCTTGCGCTTCTCGATGTAGGCCGAGATGCCCTCGCGGGCGTCCTGCGAGGCGAACAGCCGGTTCTGCAGCTCGCGCTCTAGCGCCAGGCCGGCGTTCTGGGACATCTCCATGCCCTCCTGGACCGCGAGCTTGATCAACCCCTGAGCCATGGTGGCTCCCTGTGCCAACTGCTTGGCCCAGTTGATCGTGTACTCGGTGGCGTCCTCGTCGACGACCCGGTTGACCAGGCCGATGCGCTCCGCCTCCTCGGCGTTCAGGAGCCCCCCGGTCACCATCATCTCGAGCGCCCTACCCTTGCCGATGAGACGCGGCAGGCGCTGCGAGCCCCCGGTTCCCGGCAGGACGCCCAGGGTGACCTCGGGCAGGCCGATCTTGCCTGCGTCACGCCGCATCACGCGCATGTCGCAGGCCAGGGCAATCTCGAGCCCGCCGCCGACGCAGTGACCGTTGAGCGCCGCGATGACCAGCTTGGGAATTCGCTCGAGCTCTTGCAGGGTCTCGTTGCAGTGCAGGCAGAACATCGACTTGTACCGCGGCTCCGCGGTGTTGAGCATGTTGATGTCCGCGCCGGCCGAGAAGAACCTGTCACCGCCGCCAGCCAGTACCACGACCTTGACGGCGGTGTCGAAGCGCACGTCCTCGATGACCTGGTCGAGCTCGTGCATCAGATCCAGGTTGTAGGTGTTTCCTGGGTGGCGGGTCATCGTCGCGATCGCCACGCCATCCTGCTTCTCGAGCGTGAAAATCTCCCAATTGCGGCTAGGTGCGGTCGCTTCGCTCACAGCGGTGTCGCTCATGGCGGATTCCTCCAGGCAGGTCCGCTCGTGAGCGGACAGACGGAAAGTCAGGAAAGGAAGCTCGGTCGGTGCCGCTGGCGACGCACGAGACGTCGGCACAAGTCTGGGGCTCCTCGAGACGAATCCAGGTTATCACCGCCCCAGAGGCCCTTCAAACGCCGGCCGACACGACCGCTACCGCCCCGAATGTTAGAGTTGTCCCGCTGTTCAAAGGGCATTCGACGGGGGAGCTGCATGCGGGTCAGAGTCGTTCGCACTCCGGGTGAGCTTCGCGATGAGATCGGTCATCGCATCATGGTTCGCAAGGACTGGGAGGGGACCGTCCTTCAGGAGCTGAGCGAGGCGGAGCTGACCGCCGAGGGCTTCCACCCCAAGCGCACCGAGCGCGTCTACAAGGTGCTGTTCGACGAGTGGGACCAGTCGATTGCGGTTCCGGCCGTGAACCTCGTAGTTCTCGAGGAATCGCCCGCCAGCGTTCAGAACAACGGCTAGCAGGCCGTGGCGAAAGTGTGATGGGTCTGGTTACCCTCCGGGCAGCCGCCGTACTTGTGTACAGGAGCACTAACCGTAGGTCGCCGACCGCGCCGCGACGCTGTCCCCCGCGACCAGGCGTTGATGCTCGCGCACCACGTAGCGATCGGTCATGCCGGCCACGTAGTCGGCAATCGCCGTCTCCACCCCAACGACCTCCGTGCGACGCTGATGGCGCGGCGGTAGCAACGTCGGATCGGCGCGATACGATTCGAACAGCTCCTCGAGCAGCCCGCGGGCCCGCACCATCTCGCCGTGCACGCGTGGGCTGCGGTAGAGCCGTTCGAACAGGAAGCCCTGGAGATCCTCCAGTTCGCGGGTTGCGCCGTCCGAGTGGGCAGCGAGTGGTCCCGGCAGCGCCCGCACGGCGGCGACGCTGGAGACCGCCGCATCGGTGATGTTGACGCGCGTCGTGTCGATGAGATCGGTCAACAGCCGGTCGAGAAGCCGCCGCAAGGTCTCGTTGAACAGCTCGCGCTCCGAGGCCACAGGCAATTCGACCCGTAGGCGATGGTAGGTACGCCCGAATACGGGGACATCGTTGGCCAACTCGGCCACCGACAGCACGTGCGCTTCCACCCCGTCGTCGACATCGTGCACGTTGTAGGCGATGTGGTCGACGAGGTCGATAATCTGGGCCTCGACGGTGGGCTGCTCGGCGGGCGAGAACTCGTCGAGCTCGCCCTCGGTGAAGCGCTCGTATCGAGAGTCGTGCTTGACGATTCCTTCGCGGACCTCGTAGGTGAGATTGAGACCCCGAAATCCGGCATAGCGTTCTTCCAGCTCGTCGACGGTGCGGAGGGTATGCCGGTTGTGCTCGAAGCCCCCCGCGTTGGCCATCAGGGCGTCGAGTGCTTCCTCGCCGATATGGCCGAAGGGCGGATGGCCGATGTCGTGGGTCAGGGCAATCGCCTCGGCCAGTGCGGGGTTCAGACCGAGGGCGCCGGCCACCGTACGTGCCAGCAGGGCCACCTCGATCGTGTGCGTAAGGCGGGTTCGGAAATGATCCCCTTCGTGGTTCGGGAACACCTGCGTCTTGTACTCGAGGCGGCGAAAGGCGCGCGAGTGAACGATCCGGTCCCGGTCGCGCTGGTAGCAGTCGCGATACGGGTGCTCGGGCTCGCAGTGGCGGCGGCCGCGGCTGTCTTCGGGCCGGGCTGCGTAGGCGCTGATTTGCAGTCCGGTGGGCATCGCTCGACCTCCCCATCAGAGTCTAACCACGGCCTGCTCCAGGCCATCACGGTATTGACCCGGCCCCGCCGCGGCAAGCGCCCGGCTTGCCATGGCCCTAGGGATTGGGGTATTCAACGGCGGTCCGGCTAGTTGCAGCGAAGCGTCTCGACGCTAGTTCAATCGCCACGACCTGGAATGGAGGCTCGCGTGTCCTCAGGCTGGTCAGAGGGGCTCACGGAGCTGCTCGTCACGCTCAACTCGTACCTCTGGGGTGCGCCGATGCTGCTGCTGCTCGTCGGCACCGGCGTCATCCTCACCGTGATGCTGGGAGGAATCCAGTTCCGCCTCCTCGGGCACTCGCTTTGGCTGGCGCTCATCAAGCGCAAGGAGGAGGGCGATGCCGAAGGTGATATCTCCCACTTCCAGGCGCTGATGACCGCGCTGGCCGCCACGGTGGGTACGGGCAACATCGCCGGCGTCGCCACCGCGATCGCCGCGGGCGGCCCCGGTGCGCTCTTCTGGATGTGGGTCACCGGCCTGTTTGGCATGGCCACCAAGTACGCCGAAGCGCTTCTGGCCGTGAAGTACCGCACCAAGGATTCGCGCGGTGACATGAGCGGTGGACCGATGTACTACCTGGAGCTCGGCGCCGGCAGCAAGTTCCTGGGAGGAGCGTTCGCGCTACTCACGGCGCTTGCGGCCTTCGGCATCGGCAACATGGTGCAGAGCAACTCGGTTGCGTCGGCCATGGACGCCTACTTCGGCTGGCCGACTTGGATGACGGGGGCGCTGATCGCCGCGGCTACGGGCATGGTCATCCTCGGCGGCATTCGAGGCATCGCCCGGGTCACGCAGGTGTTGGTTCCCGGGATGATCCTGCTCTACGTGACGGCCGCCTCGATCGCCATCCTGCTGCGCATCGATCAGGTTCCGACCGTGTTCGCGCTGGTGCTGCAGCACGCATTCTCGCCCACCGCCGCAGCAGGTGGCTTCCTGGGGGCGACGATCGCGCAGACGATGCGCTACGGCGTCGGACGCGGCGTGTTCTCCAATGAGTCCGGGCTCGGGTCCGCAGCCATCGCGGCCGCGGCGGCCAGGACGCACTCGCCCGTCACCCAGGCACTGGTCTCGATGACCCAGACCTTCATCGACACCATCATTGTCTGCTCGATGACCGGCTTCGTGATCCTGTCGACCGGAAGCTGGACCAGCGGATCCGACGGTGCCCCGATGACCGTGGAGGCGTTCAACGCGGCGCTCCCCGGCGATGCCGGCGGATTCGTCGTGCCGCTGGCCTTGGTCTTCTTCGCCTATTCGACCATTCTCGGCTGGTCCTATTACGGCGAGAAGTCGGTCGAGTATCTGTTCGGCCAGGCTCTGGTGAAGCCCTACCGCGCCGTCTTCACCGTAATGGTCTTCGTCGGTGCACTGGGTCGGGTCGACCTGATCTGGGAGCTCGCCGACGCGCTCAACGCAGCGATGGCGATCCCCAACTTACTCGGGCTGCTGATCCTGGCGGGCGTCTGTCGACGCGAGACGCGCCAGTACCTGGCAGATCGAGTCGCCAGGCGACACTGAAGTAATGAAGTACGGCAGGCGTGCCTGACATTTGACGCGGCTAGCGGCCGCCGGCTAAGGTGAAAGAGTCCTCTGGCCAATCATCGAAACACAGTTCCCTTTCCACCGTTTGGTGTGGGTTCCCGGGGGAGACGATGATGAGCAGGAGCGCGCGTACGGCGCTGGCTGGAGTTCTCTCGCTTCTCGTTGCCGCGGTCTGCGCGGTTCCGGCGGAGGCCTCGCAGGAGCAGTCCTTCACGCAGACGGAGTCGGCGAGTAACGATCCGATCCCGGTGCGAGTGCGTGCGTTCGAAGGCACGATCACCGTGCAGCGAGCCCACGACGGGGAGGCGGCCGAGGCGCTGGTCAACCTCCCGCTCGACGCCGGCGACCGGCTCCGCAGCGATGCTAGGGGACGGGCCGAGTTGGTTCTGCAGGACGGGTCGGTCATCTGGATGGGTTCCGAGACGACCCTCGACATCGCGGCCCTCCCCCTCGCGTCGGGGGGCGAGACGCTACTTCGCCTGTGGACGGGCAGCGCCATCGTGCGCCGACCACCTCAGGTCGAGGCGCGATTCACCCTACGGATCGACATGCCGCATGGCAGCGGCCGGCTGCTCGGTGCGGGTCTGTACCGTGTCGACTTCGACGCAGACCGCCGAGCCTGGCTTTCCGTGCTGTCGGGTGTTGCCGAGCTCGAGGCCGGGGGGTTGAGCGAGCGACTGAACGCCGGAGAGCGCAGCTTCGCCGAGGCTGGCACTGCACCGGCGGAGCCGCTGGTGTTCAACACCACCGAGCAGGATGAGCTAGCGCTCTGGCAGGCGGATCGAACGGCTGCCCTCGCAGGGGCCGAACAACAGGTGCGCTCCCGGGACTACGTGCCACGGACGCTGGTCTACCAGGCAGCCGAGCTGGAGCCCTACGGGAGCTGGGTCTATCACGACGACTTCTCCGCGTGGGCCTGGCGTCCCACCGCCGGAATCTCGGTCGGGTGGTCTCCGTATCACCACGGCCGCTGGGTCTATGGCTACGGTGGATGGAACTGGGTCTCGGCCTCGCCCTGGGGATGGGTCACTTCGCACTACGGGCGCTGGCACCATCTTCCGTCCGCCGGCTGGGTCTGGTTCCCGGGCCGGGTCTACTCCTCGGCCTGGGTCAGCTGGTACGTCGGCGGCGGCTACGTCGGCTGGTGTCCGATCGGTTTCTGGGGACGGCCGTTCGTGTCGATCAACCTGTGGTTCGGTGGCCACCACGGCTACGGGTACGGGTATCACGGCGGCTACAACTACGGCTATCCCGGCCGCGGCGGCTACGCGATACCGCGCGGCAAGGCAGTAGCCGGCCGCGGTTACACCCAGGGCGGTGCGAGCGGATGGAACCTGGTCCGCGCGACGAGCCTCGGATCGGGGGGAACACGGATCGTCGGTCGGTCCGCCGTCCCGCGCAGCGTTGTGAGCGCCAGCTCGGTTTCCCTGAGCGGGCCGCTGCGCGCACGTAATCCCACGACCCTCGTGGTGGGCGCCGGCGTTCGGGCTGTCGGTGGGCGCCGCGCCGTCGCGACCGGTCCGCGTGCCACCGGAACGGGGGCCGCGACCGTCTCGCCAGTAAGGCCCACTGTCTCGGGCGGCGGTTCGGCCACGGTACGTCCGCGGCCGGGCACCGGTACTCGCACGCCAAAGCGCTCTGGCCCCGGCGTGGCCACGGTTCGCCCACGACCCTCGGGCGGCTCGACCACGGTTCGCCCGCGCCCCTCCGGTAGCTCCACCACGATCCGGCCCCGACCGATCAACGCGACGGTGACGGTCCGGCCCCGCGGGTCCACCAACTCGGCCGTGGCTGGTCCGCGGCCGTCCGGGAGCGCCAGCGCACGGCCACGGCCGAGCATAGGGTCGTCGCCGGGCCGGCCCCGCGGGACGTATCGGGCGCCGAGCATCCGCCCGCGTGGGTCCTCCTGCATCGCACAGAGGCGCTCCGGCCCCGTGAGTCCACCACGGGGCTCGGTAGCGCCGCGCTCGACGGCCGGGCCGCGAAGCGGCGTGGGTCGGCCTCCGACTGCCGTTCGGTCAGCGCCGTCGAGGCCGCCCGCTGTATCGCGCTCGGCACCGCGAGCGCCGAGCCGGAGCCGAGGGTCCTCGCGTGGAACGGCCAGGCGACGCAGCGGCGACTAACCGCAGCTACGGGCCGTGCGCAGGATGGCGACCCGGCGTCAGAAGCCCAGGACATCCTCTGCCAGGCCGAGAGCGGCGCCCTAAGTAAGAAACCAGAGGGCCATGGCAAGGGGGGCCTGGGCCTCCCACGCGATTCCGAAGACACCGCCCCCGTAGACCAGGGGGAAGACCGTAAGCCCGGCTACCACCCCTACGAGCGCGCCCCACACAAGGCCCCGGGTGGGTCCCCGCCCCGGAAGCCGGCTCCGGATCCAGCGGGCGTAAACCACGGCCAGGAGCGTCCCGATGCCGAACGTCTGCCCTGCACCGATCAGCCACACGCCGGCAGAAGCGGTGCTGGCTGGCACGATCAGATTGCCGTTGAGGGCCGGGAAGTCGAGTCGGAGTAGACCGATGCCGGGTAGCCAGTACCCGACGGTCAGTGCCACGAAGGTCGCCACCAGACCCGCGGACGCCGCCGAGGCTCGGGTGTCGGTATCGTGGGCCATCATGGTTAGCGGTCTCAGTTACGACACGGCCACGCCAGCGTGGCGCCGTCCAATGGGACTCGATCCTTGAACGACTCCCACGTGAAGTGGCGATGGCAGATCAGCGGCTCGTCCGGCGCCCAGCACCAGAGCACGTTCGGATCCGGCGATCGGAAGTCTACGGTAAAGATGCCTTTCGGTTGGGCGCCGAGCTCGAGTATGGCGCGAGACCAGGCGTCGAGCGCGTCGCGGGTTCGATCGGTGAGGTCCCGACGAGCCTCCTCGGCCTCTGCAGACTGTCCGTCCAGCGCCTCGAGTTGGCCCCGGGCCTCGTCCGTGATCTCGGAGACTCGCGGAAGCAGGCGGTTCGCCTCCTCGAGCGTGAACACGCGAAACCTGTGCAGCGACACCCATGACGGCCCCATCGGGTGCCACGGTAGCACGTGATGCCGGCGGTCGCGGACCATCGAGTCGATCCGCGGAAAGCGCGGCGACCTCTTGCCTCCGGGCCTAGAGGTCTCTAAGATAAGCACTTGCCCCAGCCGCCTAGGGCGGGAGAGTCAGCCCCCCCCACCCCCGACCCCCGCCCTCTAGGGATTCCGGGTACCACCCACAGCCCACCCCACCGGAATCCCTCTGTCTGGAGCCGGGACGGCGACCCTCACGGGTCGCCGTCCCGCCCTTTTTAGGGGCCGGGGAACGGGCTTTCCAGTTTCCATCCTCCTGCCGCAGCCAGCGAGAGCAACCGATGACCTTCACACCCTTTGCGATGGAGCGTTACCAGTCGACTTGGGAGCATGCCGTCGAGCTCCAGCTGTCGGAGAGCGGCGTGCACCCGGTGACGCTGGCCGAGATCGCCCGAATAGCCGGGATCGATGTGGCAGAGCTCAGCGATGTCGCGCTGGAATACGTCCAGTCCAACGGCAGCGACGAGCTGCGCCGAAGCATCGCCGCATTCCACCCTGGCAGCACTGCCGACGGGATCGTGGTGACCTGCGGCAGCTCCGAGGCCAATTTCCTGGCGGCCTGGGAGCTTCTCGGCCCTGGCGACGAGCTCGTCTTCATGGAGCCGAACTACTTCCAGATCCACGGGCTTGCCGACAACTTCGGCGCCGAGGTTCACGACTGGTGGCTGGACCGCGGTACGAACGGCTGGGAGCCTGACCCAGACCGGCTCGCGCGGCTGATCACGCCACGCACCCGCGCCATCGTGGTCACCAGCCCGCACAACCCGACCGGGGCCCGCTTCAGCGAGGAGGTGGTATCGCGGATCGCCGAGATCGCCGAACGGCACGGCGTTTGGCTGATAGCAGATGAGGTCTACCGAGGTGCCGAGATCGATGGCGCAGAGAGCACCAGCTTTGCGGGCCGGTGCGAGCGCCTGATCGTCACCGGCGGCCTCTCCAAGGCCTACGCTGCCCCCGGGCTACGCATCGGCTGGGCCGTGACTACCCCGGAGATGGCCGCCAGGCTCTGGGCCCGAAAGGACTACACGACGATCTCGCCGAGCGCGCTGAGCGTGGTCATCGCGGAGCGTGCGCTGACCCGGGAAGCGCGACTCCGGTTGCTAGAGCGCACACGGTCGATCCTGCGTGCCAACTGGCCGGTCATGCGCTCTTGGCTCGAGGAGCGCGCCGACTGCCTCGACTGGGCGCCACCCGACGCGGGGGCCATCGCCTTCGTTCGCTACCAGTTGCCGATCGAGTCGATGCAACTGGCCGAGAAGCTGCGAATCGAGCAGGGCGGGCTTCTGGTGCCCGGAGTGCACTTCAGGACTCCCGAGTATCTGCGTATTGGCTTCGGCCCGCCCCAGGAGCGCCTACGCGACGGGCTGACCCGTCTCGGTCGCGTCTTGGACCCGCTGCGAGCGACCGCACGCGTCGGCGGGTAGGTGTGGCGGTCTCACGCATCTTCTCCGGGATCCAGCCAACCGGCGATCTACACCTGGGCAACTACCTTGGCGCCGTGCGGAACTGGGTGGCGCTGCAGGATCAGTACCCGGAGTGCATCTACTGTGTCGTCGACTACCACGCGATCACGGGCTCCATCGAGCCCGAGGCCCTGCCGTCGCGGTCGCTGCAGTTGGCTGGCGACCTGATCGCCTGTGGCATCGATCCGGCGCGCTCGATCCTCTTCGTCCAGTCGCACGTGCCGCAGCACACCGAGCTCGCTTGGGTCTTCAACGCCTTCGCGGCCTACGGCGACCTGAGCCGGATGACCCAGTTCAAGGACAAGTCGGAGCGCGGCGGCTATGTCAGTGCCGGGCTCTTCACTTATCCGGTTCTGCAGGCCGCCGACATCCTGCTGTACCGCGCCGACGGCGTCCCGGTCGGCGAGGACCAGGCGCAGCATCTCGAGATGACGCGGGGCATCGCGAATCGCTTCAATCAGATGGTGGGACAAGACTACTTCCCCGAGGTGGCGACCCTTCTGTCGGAGGGCAAGCGCATCATGTCGCTCGGCGATCCGGTGCGGAAGATGAGCAAGAGCCTCGGTGAACGCCACTACATCGGGCTGATGGAGTCGCCGGACTCGGTGGCCAAGAAGATCCGCTCCGCAGTTACCGACACCGGCGGCGAGTCGACCGCAAAGCTGAGCCCGGGCGTTGCCAACCTGATCGGATTACTCCGCCTGAGCGGCGAAGACGACCTGGCCGACGAATACACCGCCAAGGCCCTCGCCGGCGATCTGATGTACGGATATCTCAAGCAATCGGTGGCGGATGCCGTGCTAGCCCTGCTGGAGCCGATTCACACGCGGCGCGCCGGGCTCGCCGATGGCGACGTCCGCGAGATCCTGCGCGATGGCGCTCGGCACGCCCAGGAGATCGCCACCTCGACCATGGCCGACGTTCACCGCCTGCTTGGCGTGGGACCAGCCGTCCTTCGTTAGCAGCTAGCAGGGCCGCTACCGGGCCGAGGGAGCGGCGGCCCCAGGCGATTCCGATCGTGGCCCCGCATGGCCATTATTAGTTACTATAAGATAATAGAAACTTGTAAAACATTGAGTATGGTATCACAAATGTCTTGCGCCCTTAGTTCATGTCCCTTACCCTTCAGGGCATACTGAGTCTCAGCAGACGGAATGGGTCTCCCTTTTGCTAGGACCAGCATACGCTCGAGGGGCGTGCCGCTATTGTTACGACCGGGGAGGTGGGACAGTCGGCGGCTCGCCCTTCATTTTTTTCTTCGAGCGTGGAGCGCGCGCGCCACGTCGGTGAGCTCGATCACCCGGTCGCGCAGATCGCCCATGAACTCCTCCTCGCCGAACCTTCCCGACCCGGCAGCGACCCTCAGTGGCTCACCGCAGGCGATGCCCGTGGGGTGAGGGCGAAACCGTCCCTCGCGTGGCCACATCTCGTACATGCCCCACAGGCCGACGGGGACCACAGGGATCCCGAGATTGCGCGCCAGGATTCCCGTGCCGCGCCGGAAGCTCTTGACCTGGCCGTCGCTCGAGCGCGAACCTTCAGGAAAGATGATGAGCACCCTGCCGCGGCGCAGCCCTTCCGCGGCGGCTTGCATGGCGTTCTCGAGGTGCTTGTTCTGGTCGATGGGCACGGTCCGGAGCAAACGGGACAGCGCGCCCAGGATCCGGCCCTCGAAGTACTCGCTGTAGCCAACGAAGAAGACACGATCCCAAACCCGCCGCGGCAGGGCCAGCGCAACCAGGAAGGGATCGATATAGCTCAGGTGATTGGGCGCAATGATGAAGGGGTACTCGGACGGAAGGTGCTCCAGCCCTTGCACGCGGAATCCCATGAGGCGGACCAGCGGCCGGACGACTCCGAGGATGCCGCGCAGGATCAGCTGGCCGACTGGGCGGCGCCGCAGGTAGGGCTCCACGTCGGGCGCCGGCTCGGCGAGCACCCGGGCCCAGCGGTCCTCACCGGTTCGCTGGACGCGCGCTTCGGCGCCAACCAGCCCGGCCAGCAGGTCGAGCAGGTCACCGACGGTCTGGACCTCCCCGGCCGCCTCGCGCGGCAGCTTGACGGCAAGCGACTCCTCCACCTCTGCCTGCAGCTCGATCCGATCGAGCGACTCGAGCCCTAGATCCAGGTCGAGGTGCTGGCCCCGCGAGACGCCCTCGACGCGGGCGTGACGGGCAACGATGGCCCTGACGTCGTGAGCCCAGTCGGGATCATCGAGCGGTGATTCGGCCACCAGATCGGCTGCCGGCGCGGACACCCGCTCCGGCGCCCCGGCATCGCGCTCGAGAATCTCCTGCTTGAGCTCGAAGCGCTTGACCTTGCGTGTGCTGGTGCGCGGCAGCGGGTCGTTGCGAAGCTCGAGACTGGTGATGCGCTGGGGCCCGGGCAGCTCGAGCCCCAGACTTTCCAGCTCCCACTTGACCATCTCGCGCACGTTGACCTGGATGCGGCGCCGCATCTCGTCGAGGTCGGGAACCACGACCGCGTGGAGTCGCTCGGCACCTCGCCGCGCTGGGTCGTCGATGCCGAGGATGCACATCTCCTCGACCAGCTCCGAGCGCCCGTAGTAGGCCTCCAGCTCGTCCGGGTAGATGTTCTTGCCGGAGGCAAGCACAATGATGTCCTTGGCCCGACCCGTGATCTGCACCTGGCCGTCGGGCAGAAGCCGTCCGAGGTCGCCGGTACGGAGCCACTCTCCATCGAACACGGCGGCAGTAGCCTCTTCGTTCCTGTAGTAGCCGGCCATGCGCGCGGGTGTGCGCGCCAGGATCTCCCCCACCCCGTCTTCGTTGGGCCGGCCGATCCGGACCTCGACCCCGACCACCGGCGGACCGACCGTGTCACCGCGGATCTGGTCCGGGCGGTGCGCGGTCAGCACAGCCGTGGCCTCGGTCAGCCCGTATCCCTGCACCAGGGTGAACCCGAGGTCGATGAAGTCCCTGTACACTCGCGGGTCGAATTTCGCCGCCCCGGTGACGAAGACCCGCAGGTCCGGACCGAAGGGCGCGTGGGCAGCACCGAACAGCCGCCGACCCAGGTTGAGACCGAGACGCCGTCGTGTGAAGCGATTCAGCCGCAGCAGTGCGCCCCCGATGCGGCGTTTGGCGGGCGGCAACTTGGCCATGCCCTTCATGACGCGATCGTGAAAGCGATAGTAGAAGAGCGGGACGCAGGCGAAGGCCGTAATCCGGAAGCGAGCGAATGCGGCGATGATGTGATCGGGGTTCAGGTCGGCAAGGTAGGTGACCTTGGCGCCGCAGTAGATGGGCCCGAGACAGTTGGCCATCAGCGGCAGCACGTGGAACAGGGGAAGCACACCCAGGAGGTGGTCGCGGTGAGTCACCTCGATTCGCTCGAGCCCGGCGGCGATATTGGTGAGCAGGGCCGCCCGTGACAGCATCACGCCCTTCGGTAGACCGGTCGTGCCCGAGGTGTAGACGATCGTTCCGATCGGCTCGGTCGGCGGGCGTGGATCCCAGACATCCGGGGCGAGCTCGCCGTGCTCGTCGACGAAGTCGTCCCAGCTGTCGGCGGCCGCGGGTGCGTCAGCCAGCGCCACCTCGCCGTCGACCAGCTTCCCGTCCCAACGGCGGTCGCCGCAAGCATCGACGTTGAGGATGCGGACAGGACGCTCGAGCTCCTGGGCTGCGGCCCTGACCTTGGCGAGCAGCGCGTTGGTGGTCAGGCAGACGCTGGCGCCCGAGTGCTGCAGCACCCGTCGGATTGCGTGCGGCTCGAGGGCCGCGTCGACCGGCACCGTGATGCCGTTGGCGTACCATGTGGCCAGGTAGGCGACGGGCCATGCGGGGCGGTTCTCGATGCAGATCGCGATGCGGGCGCCGTCACAGTAGCCCGCCGCCAGTGCCTCACCAAGCCGAGCCGCGCGACGCGCCAGTCCCGACCAGGTGAGCACCACGCGGGCGTCACCGTCGACCAGTTGGAAGGCCTCGCCGTCCGGGTCGGAGGCGGCACGGCGCTGGAGAATCTCGAGGAAGCCCGGTTCGGCTGCCGACATGCGGCTGGAGTATACCGGGTCCGCTGACAGGAGATGCATGCCGTCCAGGGAGATCTCACCGCGCCGATTCGAGGAGCTCGTAGCGCAGGCTCTCGACGCGTTGCCCGACGAGTGGCTCGAGCAGATCGACAACGTGGTCGTGCAGGTCGAGGACGAGCCGTCGGCCGACGACCTCCGCGCCGTAGGCTTGGGGCGCGGGAATGATCTTCTCGGCCTGTACCAGGGCGTCCCCCTTGGGGAACGCGGGTTCGACCTGGCGCCGCTGCCGGACCGGATCGTGATCTACCGCGGGCCGACGTTGCGAGCTGCGCGCAACCGGCACGAGGTCGTCCAGATCATCCGCGAGACCGTGCTGCACGAGCTCGGCCACCATTTCGGGCTCGAGGAGGACGAGCTGCCCTTCTAGCCCTGCGCTCGACCTCGACTACCGAATGCGCGTACCGCCCTGGATCACCAGCTCGACCTTGCCCATGACGCCCATGTCGGTCAGCGGATCTCCCCGCACGGCGATGACGTCGGCCAGGTGGCCCGGCGCGAGGGTGCCGAGATCGTCCTGGACCCCGAGAAAGCGGGCGGGCCACAAGGTGGCCGACTGGATGGTCTCCATGGGCGGCACGCCAAGATCGACCCAGAGCGCCATCTCGCGCCATGTCGAGTCGTTGTGAAACATGGTCGGGATGCCCGAATCCGTGCCGATCATCATGCGTATGCCGGTCTGCCGAAGCTGCCGAAACTTGTCGGGCAGGCGGGGAATGCGCGACGGGAAAAGGGCGTAGTAGGGCAAGTGGGGCACGTGCTCGAGCGATGTTCGGATCTCGTCGGACATCTCCGACGGCATGAAGGCGCGCCAGGCGGGGTCGTCGAGGCGCTCCGGGAATACCTCGCCGCTGTACTGCATCGTGTAGAGCGCCGAGATGGTTGGGGTCCAGTAGAGCGCGGAGTTGCGCTCGCTCAACGCTTGCAGAACGTCGTCCGCGTAGCCCGGCGCGGTCCCCAGGCCAGTGTGCTCGAAGTTGTCGACACCGTGCCGCAGGCCGACCCGAATCTCCTCCATGCGATGCCCGTGCGCGACAACGGGCATGCCGTTGGCGTGAGCGGTCTGCACGATCGTGGCAACGACATCGTCGTCCATCTGGTCCTGATCGATCAGCTTGACCACGTCGATGCCCCGCCGGGCCAGATCCTGCACCACCTGCCGCGCCTGGGCGACGCTGGTAACTCCCCAGCGGTAGCGCCTCTCCCACGGCGTGTACGAGGCAAGCTGCAGAAAGGGCCCCGAGACGAACAGGCGCGGTCCCGGGATCTCTCCCGCCTGGATACGCCGGCGAACTTCCAGGATCTGGTCAGGATCGGCCCCGAGATCGCGCGCCGAGGTCACCCCGCTCATCAGTAGCTGCTGCGCGGCGATCGGCATCACCTCGTCGACGGTGGCGCCGGCGGCCGGCCCCGTCGGTCTCGTCCACTACGACGGCGACGTCGAAGCTCTGGTTCGGAGGCTCGAGACCCATCACGACGCGACCCTGCCTTCCGGGCGCCATTTCGACGCCCCGGGCGCCTTCCGTATCGGATTCGGGATGCTCACAGCCGATCTGAGCGCCGGCCTCGAGCGTCTGGTGTCCGCCCTCGTGGCCGTTCAATCTACCCGGTAGATCGGAGCCGTTCATGCGATTGCCACAAGCCATGCGCCAAGCCGCCGCCGTTTGCCTCCTCGTCCTGCCTGCGTGCGAGCTGCCGCCGGCGCCTGAGCCGGAGGAACTCTCGGAGCCGTCTCCACCCACCGTCACGGCACCGCCGGCCGGCGGTGCGCCAGCCGCTGCGCCAGCCGCTTCGATGGCGTTGGTCGGAGGCAGGGTGATCGACGGCTACGGTGGCCACCCGATCGAGGACGGCGTGGTGCTGATCGAGGGAGAACGAATCATCGCGGTGGGGCGGGAGTCGGAGGTGGCGATTCCGGACGGAACTCCGCTCATCAGCACCGAGGGCATGACCGTGCTGCCGGGCCTGTTCGACATGCATGTGCACCTGATGATTCTGGGTCACGGGGTCTACGAGCGCTGGCACGAGCTGTACTTCGACCGCATGGTCCATTCGAGGTCTCCGCGCTCGGCGATGAGGTGCTCTACCCGAATGCGATTCACTGCCAGGAGCGCGTCGACGTCGGAGCGCAACCGGTCCAGGCAGCCCAGCGCGCGTAGTGCCAGCCGCTCGCTGGGGTGCGGCATGATGATGCCGAACAGGTCGTTCAGATGGCGGATCTGTCCTGCGAGCGGCGCGTCGCTGAGGATCCAACCGGCCCGCAGCCCGTCCAGCCCATAGGCCTTGGTAAGGCTGCAGGTGCTGATGAAGCGGGGTGAGCGGTGCGCCGCGAGGCGCTCGCCCGACTGGTAGGTGAACTCGCGGTAGACCTCGTCCACGAGCACGTGAAACCCGTGCTTGTCGGCCAGCGGCGCGAGGGCGCCCAAGCCCTCGTCCCCGACGGGGCACCCGGTTGGGTTGTGGAAATCGGAGATGATGACCAGCTTGGTGCCGCCCTCTAGGGCGGCCTCGACTCGATCCGGGTCGACCCGGTAGCCGTCTTCACGAGAGCGCTCGAAGCGGCCCACGCGGGCCCCGAGATACTCCGGCAGGGCGGTCAGCGGCTCGTAGCCAGGGGACTCCACCACGACGTGGTCGCCCGGCCTCAGCAGCGTGGCGCACACGAGATGGTTTGCCATCGACGCCCCGACCGCCAAGTTGACCTGCCCGGTTTGGACCCGGTAGCGGGTTGCGAGGGCCCCGATCAGCGGTTCCCAGCCCCACGCGTTCGGGCCATTGACGACGAGGTCACCGAGCTCAGGCACAAACAGACTCCCCGGGCAGGGCCGAATGCTGCTGCGGCCGATATTGTAGCGATACCGCTCTCTGGACTTCGCCCACCCGACATAGCGGCTACCCCTCATGTGGCCTTGCGTCGCCACAACAAGAACACCGGCACTCCGAGCGCAATCAGCACCGCGCCGAGGCCGGCATTCCCTGGATTCGACAGGATCGAGCTGACCACGATCGCCGCCGCCGCGACAACGAACAGCAGGGGCACCAGCGGGTACATCGGCGTAAGGAAGGGGGCGGAGCCGTTCCCCGTGCGCGAGGTGCCGGCGCGATCGCGGGCTCGATAGACGAACAGGGTCGCGGCGACCAGGCCAAAGAAGATCCAGTCGCCGAAGACCACGTAGTCGAGAAGCTGGCCGTAGGTGCCACTGAGCGCCAGCACGGTAGCCCAGGCGGCCTGGAACAGCAGGGCACCGCTGGGAGTGCGGTACCGGGGATGCAGCCTCGAGGCGGCGCGAAAGAACAGGCCGTCATCGGCCATGGCTTGATAGACGCGCGGCGCCGCCAGGATGAACAAGTTCAGGATACCGAGCGTGGAGACTACGATGCCGGCACGGATCAGCGCGGCTCCGCCCGAACCTATTGTCGCCGCCAGCGTGTCGGCTGCGGGGGCGGCGCTTTGCGCCAGGCCCTCGACGCCCAGCGCCCGCAGGTACGCCACGTTGGCCATCAGGTAGACCGCGACGACGACGAGCACGCCGATGACGATGGCACGCGGTAGGTTGCGGCCCGGGTTGCGGATCTCGGCGCCGATGAAGTTGGAGTTCTGCCAGCCGCCGATCGCGAACATGACGGGGATCAGCGCCGTGGTGAGCCGACCCAGAACCCCGAGCGGGGCCGCGACGAGCTCGGTCGGCGGGGTCGCGCGAACCACCGCCGGGGCCAGCAGGATCCCGGCACCGATGAGAAGGCCGAGGGCGAGGAGCTTCAGCAGGGTGAAGACGTTCTGGACGACAGCCCCGGGGACGATGCCGAAGTAGTTGACCGCGGTGAACAGGGCGATGAACCCGATCCCCAGGGGCAAGATGCGGTCGTCCCCCAGCCCTAGAAGGCCGGCGCTGTAGCGGGCCGCGATCTCGGCAACCGCGGCGAGGGCGCCGCTATTGATGACCAGCAGCAGCGTCCATCCGTACAGGAAGGCGGGCAGGGGGCCAAAGCCATCCCGCAGATAGACGTACCCACCGCCGGCCCGTGCAAACCGGGAGCCCAGCTCGGCGAAGCAGAGCGCTCCGGCGATCGCGATTCCGCCGCCGATGCTCCTGGCGAGAAGCGTCAGCGGCGTGGTGCCCACCCGTTGTGCCACGATTGCCGGGTTCAGGAAAATCCCGGCGCCAATGATGCCACCGACTGTCATCATGACCCCGTCGAAGAGGCCTAGGCGGCGGGCGTACTGGGTTATGTCGCGGGATCTCTCGGGCACTCTTGGGCTCGCGGGCCAAGCAGGCCGTGGTGAGACTCTGACGGGTCGAGGGCGCGGCCCATTATAGGGGCCGGCGGACCCTCGGCCCGATATCAGCCCCTCAGCGCCGTTGGCGCGTCGGCTCGCCGATCTGCGGCAGGGGCAGCCTCTGCTCGGCAGCGCGCGCCAGGGCCTCCTCGGCGGCCGGGTCGACCTGCGCCTCGGTGCGCGTTCGGGTCTGCATCATGGGTCCCCCGATCCCGGCGTCATCGAGCTCGATGCCAAAAACCTCGAGGAGCGTCCCCTTACTGAACTCGAAGTTGGCGAGCGAGAGGTTGAGGCCGATCACGGCGTTGAGCTCGCGTTGGCGCGCCAGCGTCAGTTGACGCTGAAAGGCCAAAACGGTGAAGGTGCTGCTGGTGCCCGTTTCGAAGCGCCGGAGCTCGGCGGCGTACTGACGCTCGGCTAGTCGCGTGGCGTTCTGGGCGGCGTCGACTTGCTGCGAGCCGCCCTGGATGTTGCGCACCGCGTTGTTGACCGCCAGGCGAATCTGGACCTCCCGATCCTGCACCTGGGTGACGGCCTGCCGCTCTCGGATCGTCGCCTGGGCGTGCTGGGCGCGCGCCTGGTCGTTGCGCACCGGCACCGACAGCTGCAGTCCTAACGACCAGTTGCGGAAGTCGCCCGACATCAGCTGCTGAAACGACTGCGTGAAGCTGCCCTCCTGAATCTCCACGACCCCGGTGCTACCGAAGACGCTGCCGGCGCGGAATATCTGGTCGCCCCCGAGCCCGCTCAGCGTGATGTTGCCAATGAAGTCGAGCTGCGGCAGCAGCTGGTTGCGGGCGGAATCGACGTCCACCTTGCGGCTCCGTAAGTTGATGCGGTCCTGCCGGACGTTGGGGCTCTTGGCCAGCGCCTCCAAGACGGCGGCCGCGACGTCGATGGTCTCGGCCTCGGTCTCGGGGTCATCGAGCGGCACGACCTCGACGTCCCGCCCCTCGATAACCACGACGTCGAGGTTGAGCAGCGACTTCATCAGATCCTGCTGATTGCGCAGCCCGATCTCGGCCTGAATGACCGTGAGCTCGGCGTCGGCCACCTGCTGCTCGGTCTGGATGACGTCGACGGCTGCGAGCACGCCGATGCGCACCATGGTGTTGTTGCGCTGCAGCTGCTCCTGGGCCAGTGCCAGGCTCTGACCCGCGATGTCCAGGCCTCGGTAGCGATTGACCAGATTCCAGTAGGCCTGGATCACCGTGAAGATGCTGTTCTGCAGCTGCTGGCGGAAGAACTCGCTGCTCACCGAGAAGTCGTTCTGCGCCACGATCAGCTGGCGGCGGTTGGCCTTGCCGAAGTTGCGCAGCAGCGGTTGGCGAACGTTCACACCGAGGCTGGCGTCGTAGCGTGGGTTGAAGGTGGAGAACTCGTTGTTCGTGATGAACCGCTGGGCGGACGCCGAGACCGACCAGGCCAGTCCCCAGGTGGTGTTGGCGTTGAACTGGAATCCGCCCGTGATCTGCTCGTTGGTCAGCACGTCGGCGCCGCCGAGCACAGAACTAGAGGGCGTCGTGGATCGGCTGAAGGTCTGGGGCATGTTGAACGTGAACACCGGATCGAACTGAGCTCGCGCCGAGCGAATCTGCTCCTCCTGAAGGTCGGGGTTCAGTGAGGCGATGCGAACCTGCAGGTTGTGACGCAAGGCCAGCTCGACGGCATCGGCGAGCGTGATCTCCAACACCTGCGTCGGGGTCTCGCTGGCCTGGCCGGCCACAAGCGCGACCGCAAAGCCCGGCGCCGGCGCCGCGCCCTCTGGAGGCTGCTGGGCAGTGGCTGGCGCCGGCAGCCCGAGAAGGACAACAAGCAGGGCTGCCCGGCCCAGCCAGGCGCGGCGAAAACGATCATTCATGACGGACTCCACATCAAGGATTGCCAGGGTCGTGTCTCGGTTTGCAGGCGGACCGCACAGGAACGGTCCCGCAGAGATCGGGGTTCAGAGCTAATGGCCGGTAACAGATGAGCAATCGGCGTGCCAGAACGGGCCTCGGGACCGGCTGTGGAGAGGGCGCCAACCGGGGTCTGGGATGTGCGACCCACGCCGCGGTGTTCGGTTGTGGGACGCAACGTGCCCAAACGCACACCTGCCATGGTCAGCTGCGGTCTCGGGACACCAACTCGTGGTCTACACCGACGCGTAGCCCCTCGGCACTGGTGGCCAAGCCGCGGGCCATGCGCGGGGTGTTGTAGACCGCGGTCGCCCCCCCGTGCGTGTCAATCAAGATCATCCCGGCGCGTCCTTGCACGCGCACCAGATCGCCGAGGGCGGCTTGCCCGGCGCTGCGCAGGTCCTGGCCGGCAACGAGGCGATCCAGGGCGCCCTTGGCCAGGACGACCCGCACGATCCCCTCCCCCCACCCGGTGCACGACGCCGCGCCAGACCGGTTGTCGGCGTAGGTGCCGGCACCGATGAGCGGCGAGTCCCCGACGCGTCCCGGGTACTTGTCGAGTGTCCCGCCCGTCGACGTGCCGGCCGCCACAGTTCCCCGGACATCGAGGGCCACGGCACCGACGGTGCCCATGTGACCGTCGTCGTGGCGCGCAAACTCATCGTCGACGAGGGCGCGCTCGCCAGCCCGGACACGCAGGTAGTGGTCGCGAGCCCGCCCGACCAGCAGGTCGCGAGCTCGGCACAGCTCGGCTCCGTGCTCCTGGGCAAAGCGTCGCGCCCCATCCCCGACCAGGAGAACGTGCGGCGAGCTTTCCATGACCTTGCGGGCCAGGCTGACGGGATTCCGGACCCTCTCGACTGCCGCTACGGCCCCGGCCTCCAGATCCGCCCCCTCCATCAGCGAGGCGTCCAGCTCGACCCGGCCGAGCCGGTTCAAATGCGACCCCGTCCCGGCGTTGAACACAGGGTCGTCTTCCAGGAGGCAGACCACCTGCTCGACCGTGTCGAGAGCCGCGGCACCGTCGCGAAGCAGTCTCCAGCCCGCACGCAGCGCTGTCGTGACTCCTTCGAAGTGTGCCTCTAGCTCGGCATCGGGCAGGTTCCAGGCGCCGCCGTGCACAGCCAGCGCGAGACTCATGGGGTGGCTCCTTGCAGCGTATCCGGGATTGCCGGCAAACTGTGGCAGCGCAGCCTGTCGCCTGCAAGCGTACGCCGGCGCGATGGCCGGCTTCTCGTAATTGGAGGTCAAGATGAGCATCGACGAGCGGATCACCGCGCTCGAGCGCCAGACCCGTCGCCTCGAGCTCAGCAACCGACACTGGAGGCGGACGACGCTGGGAGCCGTGCTGCTCCTGGCGTTCGCTGTGCTCGCCGGGCAGGCAGCACCGCAGCCCACCCTGGAGGCCCGAGGCTTCGTGCTGCGCGCCGGGCGCGGCGCCGCCAGGGCACAGCTGGGAATGAACGAGGACGTGCCTTCGCTGTCGCTCTACGACCCCGGCGGCACCCTCCGTGCCGCGCTTGCAGTGGAAGCCGAGGGGCCGATCCTCAATCTTTTCACCGCCTCGGGCGAGCCGCGCCTGGTGGTCGGCGAGCGCGGCGACACCGCCTTCGTGATCCTCCGTGACCGGGATGGTGCACCGCGGGCCGCGATGGCGGTCCAGGAGGACGGATCGCCCAGCATTTACCTGCTCGACGAGAAGATGAACCCACTGTTTCGTAGGCCCCAATAGGGCTACAGGTAGGGCGAGAAGAGCCAGGCCGCCGCGTCGCGCATGCGAATCCACAGCGGCCGGGACTGGAGCTCGGTCACCGTTATCTCGGTCGATCGTTCCCGGAGGTCCGCGAAGTATCGGGCCATCTCGGCGTTCAGGCCCGCGTCGACGATCTCCAGCGACAGCTCGAAGTTGAGCCGGAGGCTGCGCGGATCCAGGTTGGCGGAGCCGAGCTGCAAGTAGTCGCGGTCGAGGATCAGCAGCTTCGTGTGGGCGAAAGGGGGCGGCTGGTAGAAGACCCGTACGCCCCAGTGCAAGAGCTCCCACAGGGTATTGCGTGCGGCCCAGTGCACCGGCGGCAGATTGTTCTTGCCCGGAAGAATCACCGATACGTCGACGCCCCGCAGGGCCGCGGACTTCATCGACCCGATCAGCTCACGCGGCGGCAGGAAGTAGGGCGTCGTGATCCAGACGCGCTCGTTCGCGGCGCTCACCGCGCCGATGAGGATGGTGGCCAGCTTGTCGAGGTCCTCATCGGGCCCATCGACGATGGCTCGCGCCATTGTCTCGCCGCAGGCCTCGGTCGTGTGGGGCACAGAGGCCGGAAGGCGCTCGCCCGTTACGAACGCCCAGTCGTCACGGAAGACGCGCTCGAGTTGGCTCACCACCGGGCCGGAAACCTCGCAATGCAAGTCGACGTGGGGATCCGGATGGGACCTCAGATGGCAGTCCCTGATGTTCATGCCACCGGTGAGTCCGCGGGTCCCGTCGACGACCAGGATCTTGCGGTGATTGCGCAGGTTGATGCCGAACTGGGGCGGTACGAGGCGCGGCGGAAGAAAGCGTGCTACCGGTACCCCGGCGCGAGCGAGCTTCCGGCTGATCCTGGGCCTGCCGTACAGCTCCCCCACCCCGTCGATCAGAACGCGCGTCCGAACGCGACGCCGTACGGCATCTCGCAGCGCCCCGACTATGTCATCGGCAGCCCGACCAGGATCGAAGATGTAGGAGGCCAGGTAGACCGACTCGCGCGCTTGCTCGATGGCAGCGACCATCGTGGAATAGGTCAGGTCTCCGCCGCGTAGGGGGACTACCCGGTTCCCGTCGCAGCGCGGCAGCCCGGTCACGATATCGGAGCTTCGTAGGATCGCCGCGGTTACCGGGCCGTCGTGAGGAGCGCCGGCCGGCCCCGCTACACCCCGATGCAGGTCGTCGGGAGCCCCGATTCCCTCGCCATGCGTCACGGCCTCCGGCTCTTCGGCGTGCAGTCGCTTGGCACGCGTCCGGATGCGGTTGATGCCGAACACGTAGTAGAGCGACGGGCCAGCCAGCGGAAACATCAGGCAGATGGCGATCCAGCCCAACGCCGAGCGCGGCTCCCGCTTGTTGAGCAGCGCGTGCCCCGCTGCGACTACCGCAACTACGGTGAGAACCGCGCCAAACGTCCAACGGAGCGGGCTCCAGGGAAACAACTCGCCCATCGATCTACCCCCGGGGTCGCAGGCCGCTCAGCGTGCGCTCAGAACAGTCCGTCCACGCCACCGTCGGGCGTGACGCACATTCGGTTGGCGGCGGGCATGCGCGGCAGGCCCGGCATCGTCATGACGTTGCCGAGGTGTGCCACGACGAACCCGGCGCCGGCGGACGGGGTCACATCCTGCACCCGCACCGTGAAGCCCGTTGGTCGGCCTCGACGCGTCGGGTCGTCGCTGAGCGAAGCCGGCGTCTTGGCCATGCAGATCGGGGTGTCACCCATGCCGTTGTTCTCGAGGAAGGCGATCGACTTTACCGCCTTGGTGCTCAGCTCGACGCGCGCGGCGCCGTACACGCGCTCGGCGATCGTCCGGATCTTCTCGCGGATCGGTAGCCCGGTGTCGTAGACATGGCGGAAGTCCGCCGCACCCGAATCCAGCGCCTCGACGAGCTTGTGCGCGAACGATTCCCCGCCCTCTCCGCCACGTGCGTGGACATCGAGAACGTCGACCGCTACGCCGCGAGATGCACAGTGCTCAAGCAGCGTCTCGATCTCGGCGTCCGTGTCGCCGGCGAAGCGATTGATGGCCACCAACGGCGGCAATCCGTGCTGCCGCACATTGTCGATGTGGGCATCGAGGTTGGCGGCGCCCTTCTTCAGCGCCGGGATGTCTTCGTTGGCCAGATCGGCGCGGTCGGCTCCACCGTGGTGCTTGAGGGCCCGAATGGTGGCCACCAGGATGGCTGCGCTGGGTCGCAGGCCGGCGAGGCGACACTTGATGTTGCAGAACTTCTCGAACCCGAGGTCGCTGCCGAATCCCGCCTCGGTGATCAGCACGTCGGCGTAGCTCATCGCCGTCCGGGTGGCCATGAGCGAGTTGCAGCCGTGCGCGATGTTCGCGAACGGACCGCCGTGTACAAAGACCGGACCACCCTCCAGGTTCTGCACCAGGTTGGGGCGAATGGCGTCCTTGAGCAGCATGGTCATGGCGCCTGCCACCTCGAGCTCGATGGCGAGCACGGGCTTGTTCTCGTAGCTCGCCCCGATGATCAGGTTGCCCAGCCTGTCCTCTAGGTCCTCGAGGCTGGTGGCCAGGCAAAACGTTGCCATGACCTCGCTGGCCGCGGTGATGACAAAACCGTCCTCGCGCGGCACTCCGCTGACCGGACCTCCGAGCCCGACGACGATGCGTCGCAGGGCACGGTCGTTCATGTCGACACACCGCCGCCAGGTGATACGCCTCGGGTCGATCCCAAGGGCATTGCCCTGTTGCAGGTGGTTGTCGATGACCGCGGCCAGCAAGGCGTTGGCTGCGGTGATGGCGTGGAGGTCACCCGTGAAGTGAAGATTGATGTCTTCCATCGGGATCACCTGCGAATAGCCCCCGCCGGCGGCACCGCCCTTGATCCCGAACACCGGGCCGAGGCTGGGCTCGCGGATGGCCGCAGCGACCTTGTGCCCGAGGCGCCGTAGAGCCTGTGACAGGCCGACAGTGACCGTGGTCTTTCCTTCGCCCGCCGGCGTCGGGTTGACGGCCGTTACGATGACCAGCTTGGCAGTCGGGTAGAGGCGCTCGAGTGCGCTCCTGCGGAACTTCGCTTTGTCGCTGCCATATAGATCGAGGTCGTCGGCAGCGATCCCGATGTCGGCAGCCACATCGGTAATCGGGCGCGCTGTGGCCCGGCTGGCGATCTCGAAGTCAGGCGGAAAGCTCATGGATCATACTGCTGCAATATGCGTTGACGGAATCGGGGATCGCGCGCCATCGGGCCGCGCGGCACAAGTGCCGGGGGCGGGATTCGAACCCGCACGAGGGGTTGCCTCACAGCGTTTTAAGCGCCGCGCGTCTGCCAGTTTCGCCACCCCGACAGCGGAGGTCCGTGGCCTCCGCGACGAGCCTACCGCATCGCCGCGACCACGGCCTGCTGGGATCACTCGGCGCGCAGCGCCACCGCCGGATCGACGCGGGTGGCCCGCCTGGCCGGGATGTAGCAGGCAGCCGTAGCCACGATCAGGAGGAATGCCGCCACCCCCACGAGGGTCATCGGATCGTAGGCCTGGATGCCAAACAGCGACCCGCGCAGCACCTGCCCGAACCCGAGGCCCCCGAGAGTGCCGACGACGACCCCGGTTCCCGCGAGCGCCAACCCCTGGCGCAGCACCACGTCGGCGCCCGATCGGTCGTCGGTCGGCGCGAACCCTCTCCCGGCAAGCAACGAGATTCCCATGACGTCGAAGTAGCCTGGGTCGATCATGCGCAGCTGGCTGGACAGGTTCTGATCGGGCTCGGGCCTGCCGACAACATCGAACGAGATGCTGAAGTCGCCGCCCATCGGCAAGCGCGAGATAGCAGCGACCGCGGTCACTCCCGGAGTCCCGGCGAGTCGCTCGATCAGACGGTCGAACATCAGGATACGGTCTGCGGCTTCGGGGTAGTCCGCGTCCCCGAGCGATATTCGTGCCGCAACCTTCTGCCGGGTCTCGAAGCCGGGGTCGACCGCCTGCAGGCGCCACAGGCTTCGCAGCAGCAGACCCGCCCCGACGACGACGATGACGGCAATCGTTACCTCGGCGACCACCAGCGTCGAGCTCAGGCGGGCCTGACCACGCCCATGAGTCGACGCCAGCCCCGACTCCCGCAGGCTGTCGGCCGGCTCGGTGCGCGACGATTGCAGCGCCGGCAGAAGGCCGAACACGAGGCCGGTCAGCAGAGATGCTGCGAGTGTGAAGCCCAGCACGACGGGGTCGATGGCGAGCTGCTCTACCAGTGGAAACCAGTCGTTGGCTGCCGAGCGTATGAGGCGGAGCCCGGCATAGGCCACGGTCAACCCGACGACTCCGCCGGCGAGCGACAGCAGCAGGCTTTCGATGAGGAGCTGTCGCAGCAATTCGCGCCCGCGTGGCGCCGATGGCGGTGCGCAGTGAGAGCTCCCGGCCTCTGGCGGCGGCACGGGCCAGCAGGAGGTTGGCGACGTTGGCGCAGGCTACCAGCAGGACCAGCCCGACCGCGCCCGACAGCACGTAGAGCGAGGTTCGAGCGAAGGAGACCTTGTCCTCGTGGAAGCTCGAGGCCAGCCCCGTCCAGCCATCCTGGGCCGGCGGGAGCCGGGAGTGGATCGTGGTGATCTCCGCCCCGGCGTCCGCCAAGGTGACCCCCGGGCGCAGTCGAGCGATGACGCGGAAGTAGTGCGCACCACGGTTGGGCGCCTCGTCTGCCAGGTCGATAGGTAGCCAGAGCTTCGCCGTGCTCGGCTCTCAGGTCCCTCGAGGAAGCACCCCGACCACCTCGTGGGGGCTTCCGTTGAGTATCAGCTTCCTACCGATGATCCCGGTGTCTGAGCCGAACCTGCTCCTCCAGAGCTCGTGGGAGAGGATCACCGCCTGGCTCACCCCGGCATGGTGTTCGTCGGCGGTGAAGCCGCGGCCGATCGCAGGCTCGATCCCGAGTGTCTGGAAGAAGTCGTCGGTTACCCTGGCGCCCGAGATCCGAACTGGATTCCCCTGGCCGCTGAGGGTTGCGGTGGAGCCATAGAGCGCGGTCATGCGCTCGAAGGACCTGCCCTGTGACTTCCAATCGACGTAGTTCGGCGGCGCCACGGTGAACCGCGGCCAGCCCCGGCTGGGGTTGCTCTCTCACAGGTGTACGAGGCGGTCGGGCTCGGCGAGCGGGTACGGCTTGAGCAACACCCCGTTCACGAGGCTGAACATCAGCGTATTGGCGCCGATTCCGAGCGCCAAGGTGAGCACTGCGAGCGCGGCGACGCCACGGGATGCGGCGAGGGCTCTGGTTCCATAGCGGATGTCCTGGATCAAATTATCCATGGGGTCACGTTCACCGATGGGGCGGGCGAGCTCTCCTGCCCTACGGCTGCGGTCGCGGCGCAGGTGCATGATCGTGGTCAGCAAGTCGAGACAGGCGGCCCAGCGCACCACCAGGCGGTGCCAGCGGCCGGGCGCTGCGCACAGCGCGTCACGATAGGCCGCCTTCACCTGCACGGCGTATCGCGAGCGAAACGGGCCGGGCAGTCAGCGAAGCAACCCGCGGAAGACGAGGTCGATCACCGTGGCCCTCCGACGTCCTGAAGGATGTCGCGGGAGCGCGCCAGGGTCACGAGATCGGCCAGTCGGCTGGCCTCGACCTGTGCCGCTGTGCGACCGGCATCGGTGATCCGGTAGTAGACACGACGTTCGTCGTCGGCCTCGGGAGCGGGCCGCTCAGCCGCCTCCTCGATCAGACCTTTCTCGAGCATGCGCTGGATCGAGTAGTAGAGCGTTCCCGGCCCGAGACGCACACGACCGCCGCTGGCCTCTCGAACCTCCTGCATGATGGCGTAGCCGTGGCGCTCGCCGGCCGCGAGGCTCAGCAGAATGTGCAGCACGGACGGCGTCAGCGGGGCAGGCCGCTCGGCGTCGCGGGTAGCCTCCGACGCGGCACTCGTTTCCACCACCTGCGGTTTCCTCTCGTATGAGTTTCGATATATCGAAGTTAGGAACACTCGAACTTCGATATAGTATGCGTCCAGCCTTGCCACGGCAACCGCCGACCCCGCACGCCGCCGGTGCTACACTGTCAACTCGCTCTGTCAGCGCACGAGATTTGCGGCAGCGATCTGCTCCGCCAGGCCCACGCAATGCCTTCCCGACTCGATCTACGCGATCTCTGTACCCGGCGCGTCCTCGTACTCGACGGTGCGATGGGCACGATGATCCAGTCCTACGGGCTGACCGAGGCCGATTTTCGTGGCGAGTCTTTCGCCGGTCACCCCGGCGAGCTCCGCGGTGCCAACGACCTGCTCTGCTTGACCCGCCCCGACGTGATCCGCGAGGTCCACCGCGGCTTTCTCGACGCCGGTGCCGACATCATCGAGACCAACACCTTCAATGCCAACGGCTTCTCGATGGCGGACTACGGTCTCGAGGATCGGGTCTATGAGATCAACCTGGCAGCAGCCGAGCTCGCCCTCGAGGCGGCGGTGGCCGCCACGGCCGCGGATCCAGCCCGTCCGCGTTTCGCAGCGGGTGCTATGGGCCCCACCACCAAGACGGCCTCCTTGTCGCCCGACGTCAACGACCCCGGATTCCGCGCCGCCACGTTCGAGGAGTTCCGCCAGGTCTACCGGGAGCAGGCCCGCGGCCTCCTCGATGGCGGCGTCGACCTCCTGATGGTCGAGACGATCTTCGACACCCTCAACGCCAGGGCTGCGCTCTTCGCGATCGAGGAGCTATTCGAGGAGCGCGGCGAGCGCGTGCCACTGATCGTCTCCGTAACGATTACCGATGCCTCCGGCCGAACGCTTTCGGGCCAGACGATCGAAGCTTTCTGGGCCTCGGTCTCCCATGTGAGCATGGACGCGGTCGGGATCAACTGCGCCCTCGGCCCCGAGACCATGCGTCCCTACGTGGAGGAGCTCGCGGTGCTCGCTCCGGTGCCCTTGTCTTGCTATCCCAATGCCGGGCTCCCCAACGAGTTCGGACAATACGAGGAGACCCCCGAGCAAATGGCTGACGTGCTCGGCGAGTTCGCCGGCTCCGGATGGCTGAACCTGGTCGGAGGATGTTGCGGGACGACGCCCGATCACATTCGGGCTATTGCCGAGGCTGTGCGGAGCGTGGCGCCACGCGCGCTGCCGACCCCGCGTGCCTTGCCCCGATACTCGGGGCTCGAGGCCTTCACGGTGTTCCCCGAGACCACATTCGTGGTCGTCGGCGAGCGCACCAATGTTACGGGCTCGGCGCGCTTTCGCCGCCTGATCAAGGCTGGAGACTTCGACGCCGCCGTCGAGGTGGCGCGGCACCAGGTGGCCGGCGGCGCCAACATCGTCGACGTCAACATGGACGAAGGCCTCCTCGACTCGGTCGAGGCGATAACCACGTTCCTGAACCTGATGGGCGCGGAGCCCGACATCGCGGCGCTCCCGGTGATGATCGACTCGTCCAACTTCTCGGTCCTCGAGGCGGGTTTGCGCTGTCTTCAGGGCAAGAGCATCGTCAATTCGATCTCGCTGAAGGACGGCGAGACCGCCTTCCGCGACAAGGCCCGGCTGGTCCGTCGCTACGGAGCCGCGGTGGTCGTCATGGCCTTTGACGAAACGGGCCAGGCCACCGGGGTCGACGACCGTGTCGAGGTCCTAACCCGTGCAGCTCGCATCTTGATCGACGAGATCGGATTTGCCGAGCAGGACATCATTTTCGACCCCAACGTGCTGACCGTGGCCACCGGGATGGCCGAGCACGATCCCTATGCGGTCAACTTCATCGAGGCAACCCGCAGGCTCAAGGAGCGCTTTCCCGGGGTGCTGGTGAGCGGCGGCATCAGCAATCTGTCCTTCTCGTTCCGTGGCAACGAGCCGGTACGCCGAGCCATGAACTCGGCGTTTCTGTACCACGCCATTCAGGCCGGACTCGACATGGGCATTGTCAACGCCGGCCAGCTCGACCTCTACGATGAGATCGATTCCGAGTTGCTGGCGCGGATCGAGGACGTCCTGTTCGTTCGCCACCCGCACGCCACCGACCGGATGATCGAGCTGGCCCAGTCATTCCAGGGCGGCCGTATCGAGGAGGCGGTCGAGGATGCGTGGCGACAGGAGCCGGTCGCGGCGCGACTGCGGCACGCCTTGATCAAGGGAATCGTCGATCACGTGGAGGAGGACGCCGAAGAGGCGCGCCAGGAGCTCGGCCGGCCGATCAAGGTGATCGAGGGACCGCTGATGGACGGCATGAATGTGGTCGGCGGCCTGTTCGGCTCCGGCAAGATGTTCCTACCACAGGTCGTGAAGAGCGCGCGCGTGATGAAGCGCGCCGTTGCCTACCTGGAGCCGTTCATGGACGCCGAGCGCGAGGACGGCGCCCGGCAATCCGCCGGCAAGATCGTCATGGCAACCGTCAAGGGCGATGTGCACGACATCGGCAAGAACATCGTCGGCGTAGTGCTGGCGTGCAACAACTACGAGGTGCTTGATCTCGGGGTCATGGTCCCGGCCGAGAAGATCCTCGATACCGCTCGTGATGAAGCGGCCGACTTCATCGGGCTTTCGGGGCTGATCACGCCGTCGCTCGACGAGATGGTCCACGTCGCCAGCGAGATTCAACGGGTCGGGCTCGAGGTGCCCCTCCTGATCGGCGGCGCGACCACGAGCGCCAAGCACACGGCCGTCAAGATCGCGCCCGCCTACGAGGGCTTGACGGTGCACGTCGACGACGCGTCACGCGCCGTGGGAGTGGTCACGAAGACTCGTAGTCGTGAGCTCGGTGCGGGCTTTGCCGACGAGGTCCGTGCCGAGCAGGGGCGCCTGCGGTCGGACTTCGCTGGCGGCCGGTCCGGGGAGCTCGTGTCCGTCGGACACGCGCGCCAGCGGCCGGCACTCATCGAGTGGCGGTCCGCCGATCTGGCTCAACCCGAATCGCTGGGAGCCAACGTCAAACGCGACGTGTCCCTCGAAACGGTAGCGCGGTACATCGATTGGACTCCCTTCTTCCACACCTGGGAGCTCAAAGGCGTGTATCCGCGGATCCTGGAGGACGAGCGGTTCGGAGAGGCGGCCCGAGAGCTGTACGACGCGGCGCGGCGAATGCTCGATCGAATCGTCGCCGACGGCCTGCTACGGGCCCACGCGGTGTGGGGTTTCTTTGCGGCCAACGCCCGCAACGACGACATCCAGCTGTGGGCTGGCGCCGAGCACCAGCAGGAGATTGCCGTGTTGCACGGCCTACGCCAGCAGCGCCGGCGCAGCCGGGACCGCGAATACGCCTGCATCGCCGACTTCGTAGCGCCGGCCGGTGCCGGGCTCGTCGATCACGTCGGCGCCTTTGCCGTTACCGCGGGCGAAGGTGTCGATGAGCTGGTGGCCTCCTACGAGGCCCAGCACGACGACTACAGCGCCATCATGGTAAAGGCCCTCGCCGACCGTTTGGCGGAGGCGCTGGCCGAGATGATCCACGAACGGGCTCGGCGCTTCTGCGGCTTCGGTACGCTGGAGCAGCTCACCCCCGAGGAATTGATCGCGGAGCGCTATCGAGGCATCCGGCCGGCTCCGGGCTATCCGGCCCAACCCGATCACACCGAGAAGCAGACCCTGTGGGATCTGCTCGACGTGGAAGCTGCGGTCGGGATCTCCCTTACCGAGTCGTACGCCATGATGCCGGCGGCTTCGGTGAGCGGTCAGTACCTGAACCATCCGGCGGCTCGGTACTTCGCAGTCGGGCGTCTGGGCCGCGATCAGGTGGAGGACTACGCCAAGCGTAAGGGCTGGTCGCTGGCCGAAGCCGAGCGCTGGCTGCGGCCCAATCTGGGCTACGAACCGTCCTGATCCGAGGGGATCTGGCCGCGGCGCCGGGTGGACAGCTCAGGCGCGAGCCGAGCGCATCCGCTCGGCTCGCTGCTCCCAGCGTTGCCGCGCCCTATCGCGTTCCACACCGCGGTCGCGCGGCGATGACTTGGTAACCAACTGATCGAGCAGGCGCTGGGTTGCCGAGGCAATCTCCGTCACCGCAGCCTCGAACGCCGCCACGTTCGCCTTCGAGGGCCCCCGCGTACCGCTTACCTTACGAACGTACTGCACCGCGGCCGACTCGATCTCGTCGCGGGTGGCCGGCGGGTCGAAGTTGAACAGCACGCGAATGTTGCGACACATGGCTCCTCCCGGATCGCTCGGATCGATTCGCCGCGAACAATACCAGTACTTGCGGATCGATCTCGACGTCGCGCAAGCGATGTTCCCATCGGCGCGGGAACGAGAAACCGGCGGTACCGGGTACGGTCAGTCGCAGCCCCAGGCCGCTCCCCTTTACGTCCTATTCGGGACAGGACTGGCGTCCCCGCTACCGCTCGGCTCGTTACCCCGTAACTTAGCAGGCTGCTGAAAAACTCCCCTTGTTCGAGTAGATTTTGAACCACGCAGCCCGCGGCAAAAACCGAAGCATCAACGAGGTGAGCAGATGCGTGGTGAGGACGCGGGACAGGTGGCCGCCTTTAGTTACGTATCTCCGGAGCAGCGAGTACCGAAAGAGCATCCGCTGCGGCCGCTGCTGAGGATCGTCAACGACGTGCTGGGGCGGATGTCGCCGCTGTTCGAGAAGCTGTACTCGCACACGGGCCGTCCGTCGATCCCGCCGGAGAAACTGCTGCGGGCGCTGCTGCTGCAGGTGCTGTACACGATTCGCTCCGAGCGCATGCTGATGGAGCAGCTCGACTACAACCTGCTGTTCCGGTGGTTTGTGGGCCTGAACATGGACGATCTGGTGTGGGATGCGACGGTGTTCACGAAGAACCGGGATCGAGTGTTGGGAGGCGAGGTCGCCGAGGTGTTCTTCCAGGAAGTGCTGGCGGAGGCACGGCGCCGCAGCCTGCTATCGGATGAGCACTTCACGGTGGACGGCACGCTGATCGAGGCGTGGGCCTCGCACAAGAGCTTCAAGCCGAAGGATCAGAGCGACTCCGATGAGGGAGGCAGCAACCCGAGCGTCGATTTTCGCAAACAACGGCGCACAAACGATACTCACGCCTCCAGGACCGATCCGGACGCACGCCTGTACAAGAAAAGTAGGGGAGCCGAGTCGAAGCTCTGCTACATGGGGCACCTGATGATCGACAACCGCCACGGGTTAGCAACCAAGGCATGCGTAACGATCGCTTCCGGGACAGCGGAACGAGAGGCGGCGGTGCAAATGGCGGACAAGATTTCCGGTAACCGCAGGGTGACCTTGGCGGCCGACAAGGGCTACGACACACGCGAGTGCGTCCGTAAGCTTCGAGATCGGAACATCACCCCGCACGTCGCACAGAACGACACCAATCGGCGCAGCGCCATCGACCGGCGCACAACCCGCCACCCCGGCTACCAGGTCAGTCAAAGGAAACGCAAGCTCGTCGAGCAGATGTTCGGATGGGCCAAGACGGTCGGGCTGATGCGCAAGACGCGGCACCGAGGCACCGAACGCGTCGATTGGATGTTCACCTTCACCGCCGCTGCCTTCAACCTGGTCAGAATGCGCAACCTCCAGGGGGCGACGTGACGATATCGGGACTAACCGCCCAAGAAATACCGGCGCGGCCGGCAACCAGAGCCTCGCACTCGCACACGGCGGCCGGGCAACTCACCTTGATCGAGACGATCCAGCCCAAAATGGCGCGCTCGAGCCGTTTTTCAGCAGCCTGCTAGAGCAACTTGCATGCCAAGACGAACGTCGTCAGCGGGCCCCAAACGGGCTTTTTCTCGAGGCAGGCACCCGTCGGCTGTCCGCTTGCGGGACGAGCTGTCCGCAAACGGACGCGCAATCCGTCCGCTGGGGCTAGCAGGCCGTGCAACCCTGGTTGTTCACCACAGCCTGCTTAGTCGGCCGTGGTCTCCTCGACCCGCGGGGTATACGGATCGTCCTCGACCACCCAACCGTCGAGCAGATTGATGACTCGGTCGCTGTAGGCGGCGTTGGCCTCCGAGTGGGTCACCTGGATGACGGTGGTGCCCTCTTCCTGGTTCAGGCGCTTGAACAGCTCCATGATCTCGCGTCCCTGCGCCGTATGGAGGTTGCCGGTTGGCTCGTCGGCAAGGAGAACCTTGGGGTTGCCGATGATGGCCCGCGCCACGCCGACCAGCTGCTGCTGACCGCCCGAGAGCTGACTCGGATACAGGTCCTTCTTGCCGACGATGCTGAAGCGGTCGAGGATGTCGGCGACCATGCTCTTGCGCTGGGCACGTTTGATGTTCCGGTATGACAGCGGCACGTCCAGGTTCTCGTACACCGTCATGCTGTCGATCAAGTGGTAGCTCTGAAAGACGAAACCGATGTACTCCCGGTTCAGCCGGTTGCGCTCCTTGGAGTTGAGATCGTGCACCGGGTAGTCGAGGAAGTAGTACTCACCGTCCCACGAACCGTCGAGCATGCCGAGGATGCTCAGCAGGGTCGATTTGCCGGCGCCGGATGGGCCCATGACGGTAATGAACTCGCCGTCCTTGATGTCGACGCTGACGCGCCGCAGGACGAATGTCCGCCCGAAGCCGGACTTGTACGACTTCTCGATGTTCCTCAGCCTGATGATGGGCATGGTGTGGTCTCGTTGGGGGAGGATCTCATCGCTCGGGAGATCGTCTCCCCGCAGCATCTGTTTCGGGTTCCACATGCGTTTTCAATCCATTTGAGCAGGCGGTGAAACTCTGGTGGGTCTGGTTACGCCACAAAGCGCGCAGATGCAAGGCGGTGCGCATGCCCACCCGAGTTTCGCCGCGGCCGGCTAGGTTGTGCTGGGATCAGGCATACAGAGAATCGGTCAAGGGTTCAAGCCGCCTAGCCGTTGACGATAGACCAGGTCGACCGGGATACCCTCTCGTGTCAGTAGGTCGAGGGCGTCCTCGAGGTAGCCGCCGATCACCGCCATTTCGTCGTGGAACGCGGCGACGCCGGCGCGATCACCGTCGCCTTGCAGCTGCAGGATCCTCTGCGAGAGTGCGGCGACCGCCTCCTGCATGCGCTCGAAGTCGATCGCGTAGCGTCCGGTATCCGGGTCGCGCTCAAACGCCCCCATCTCGGCCAGGAAGTTGAAGCGCACCAGGTTGGCACGGCCGTGCGCGCTGCTCGCCCCGAACCGAATCGAGCGAAAGATGCTGGTGAAGAAGGTCACGTAGTAGTCCATCAGGTCTCCCTCGATCTCCCCCTGCTCGTGCAGGGTGGTGATCATGTAGAGACCCAGTACGTCGGCCTTGCCTTCCTCCAGCCACGATGCCTGCTCGCGCAGCGCCGCCCTGACGGTCCCGGAGTCGTTGATCGTGTTCTTGATTCCCAGACCGTGTGCCACCTCGTGGAACATCGTGTTGGCGAAGAAAGCGTCAAAGGTCACGTGCGGGCGCTGCTGCTCGGCAATGAGCTCGTCGGCGATTGGCTCCAGGATGCTCTCGAACTTGAAGCGCATGACGTTCTTGATCTGGATCCGGCGGGTGCCTTTCTGCAGCTGCACCTCCTCGTCGTTCGGCAGGTTGATGGCGATCGTCTTGGATCCGGTATTGCCGTCGCCAGCCACGTAGATCAGGTCGTAGGCGTTGAGCTCCGCGCCGGTGCCCGGCTCCTCCTGCTTGTACTCGTCGGCAACCGGCAGACCTCGCTGCAGGTCTGGCAGCACCGAGGCGTACCTCGCCAGCCGCGCACTCCACTCGCGGTCCTTGAGCAGAACGTAGCCCTCGTGGGACGCCTTGGCGCCGAGCAGCTGGTCTTCATAGGTCTCGATCGGGCCGATGACCAGCTCGATGGCGTTGTCCTTCATGTCCATCCAGGCGAAGTCGCTCTCCTGGTACTGATCGTTCAGGAGCGCCTCGGAACGCAGCTCGAGGTAGCGCTTGAATCCCGGATCCTCGGCCAGCTCCGCCGCCTCCCGCAAGCGGCCGGCGGCGAGCTGTACGTGCTCGGCGAACGCCTCGCGGTAGGGCACCGCCACGAGAGCACCGGCGTCATCGCGGCGCACCATCGTGTAGAGGCTGGTCAGCTCCGGGTCGTTCGCGGCCTCGATCTCCTCCGCCGTGACGTCGGCGGGGTAGAAGGCGGCCCCGGCCGGCTTGGTGCCGGAGCCGGTGGCGAACCCGGCGTTCCCGTCGAGCCGGTCCCAGGGCCCGAAGTTCATCTCGACGAAGCGTCGCGTCGCGTCGTCCTCGATACCTGCGAGCAGCGCCGCCCGGTCGCCGTAGGCCTGCTGCCAGAAGATCGGGGTCATGGCTGCCGCCGCCTCGACCAGGAGAGGGACCATCCGCTGCTGTTGCTCGCTGAGGCCGGACAAATCCGCCTCGAGATCGACCTCGTGGTACTTGGCGAGGCGCAGCTCCACGTCACTCGGCTCGTCGGTGGCCGCCTCCCCGGGCGGAGCGGCCGGCGCGCAGCCAGCTAGGGTGACCAGCACTGCGGCCAGAATCGTGGTGTATCGCTGGCATCTCATGGTCTCTCTCGTTGGTCAGTGGATCAGGGTTGTGTCGTGTTCCTCATCGAAGGGCGTCTCCTGCCGCCCTCGGGGAATACGTGCGTAGATGACGCCGGGTACGGCAGCGAGCAACTCGGCAGAGGTGACCCGATTCCCGAGGTCGATCCCGTCGTCGGCGTCGGTGACCACCCGCAGGTAGTTGCCCGTCAGTCCGCTCCAGCGGGTTGCGTCGCCGTAGGGCTCGCTTGTCTCCCACAGGACCTCGGCGGTGGTGCCCAGGCTGGCGAGTCTGTAGCTTGCTTCCAGCCTCGCTCCGAGCGCGTGCACCCGCCTGCTCCGTGCCTGGGCGACGGGATCGTCGACCCGGTCGGACCTTCCGTACGCCGCCGTGCCCTGGCGCGGCGAGTATCGGAAGACGTGGAGGCGCGAGAAGGCCATCTGCTCGGTGAACTGCAGCGAGTCCTCGAACTCGGCATCGCATTCGCCCGGGAATCCTACGATCACGTCGGTGCTGATCGCCACACCGGGTATCGCGGCGCGGGCGGTATCGACCAAGCAAGCAAAGGATGTCTGATTCGTCCGCCGGGCCATGCGCGCCAGGGTCGCGTCATTGCCGCTCTGTAGCGGCAGATGCAGGTGGGGCAGCAACCGGCCATCTCGCCACAGATCGAAGAAGTCGGGGGTCAGGTCCCACGGCTCGAGGGACGACAGGCGAAGCCGACCGATGTCGGTCTCCCCGAGGAGGCGCTCCACCAGATGCCGCAGTCCCTCGCGATCGCCCCGATCGTGCCCATAGGCCCCGAGGTGGACGCCGGACAGAACCACCTCGCCGTACCCCGCAGCGAGCAGTTGCCGGACCTCCCCGACGACGTCGGCTGTCGCTCGGCTGCGGGAAACCCCGCGAGCAACGGTGACGATGCAGAAAGTGCAGCGGTTGTCACAACCGTCCTGCACTTTGACGAAGGCTCGGGTCCGGTTGCCGACAGCCTGGACGGGCGACGCGTCGGGCGCAGGAAGCGGATCGGCGTCGGAGATCCATCCGCGCGCGGCGAGCAGCTCAGGCAGCCGATCCTTGTCGCGGTTGGGCACCACCAGGTCGACTCCCAGGCTCTCCACTTCGGCGCGCGAAAGATCGGCGTAGCAACCGGTCGCCACCAGCCGAGCTGACGGCTGGCGTCGACGTAGCTGGCGCAACATCTTGCGCGACTTTCGCGATGCCACGTGCGTCACTGCACAGCTGTTGAAGATGCACAGCTCGGCCCTGTCACCGGGCCCCACGATGCGGTGGCCGGCGGCCGCGAAGCGGCGCGCCAACCCCTCCATCTCGGCGATGTTGAGGCGGCAACCAATGGAATCGAGACGAATTCGCATGCGCTGGCGGGAAAAGAGGCGGGGCAGCCCGGAATTCTACCAACCCGTGGCCGTCCAAGCGTGTTAGAGGGCGAGAGCCGACGGTGTGCGGGGGGCAACCCGCGGACGATCGCCAGGACTCGAGGAGGATCGAGCAATGAGCAGAGGTGGGCGTTATGGCCTTGCGATGACCGTGGCCCTGGGGCTGGTGTTGAGCCTGCTGTTCGTGCGCGGAGCACAGGCGGGGTGCTTGATGGAGTACGAGGGGTGTGCGAACTGTGCGCGGACCGCGCTCAAGCGCGCCATGTGGCGGCTCGACCTGGGCGGCATACGCAAGGCGAACTTCATGATGTACGACTGCGCCATCGACCTGTACCACTGCGTCGTTCTGGGCGCGCATCACGACACCCCTTGCGCCGTCTGAGCTCCGGCGACGCTCGAGCGACTCGAGCTCCGGGAGGCTTCGCCCTCCCGGCTCTGGCGCTCGCTCTCGCAGTCGGGTGTAGCGCCGTCCCGGCGCTCGAGGAATGGACGCTGCAGGCCGAGGAGATCGCCAGCCTCGGCCTGCGGCCGGAGAGCCAGCAGACCGCCTTCTACCGTCCGCGCGATATTGGCGTCGACGGCTCGGGACGTCTCTTCGTGCTCGACAGTGGCAACCACCGGGTGCAACGCTTCGCCGCCGCAGGGACCTGGGAGGCAACGATCGGGGGGTACGGTCAGGGACCGGGCGAGCTCGTCGAGCCGGAGGGCCTGTGGGTCTATCCGGATGGCGAGATCGTCGTGGCCGACACCGGAAACCAACGGCTGCAGCGGTTCGGTCCGGCGGGTGATGTGATCAACACCACCCGGGTCAACTACCTGCCCCTGGACGTGGTTGGGACGCCGCGGCGGATATTCGTACTTCGACTCCCTCCTCCGGGGAACATCTTCGGCCCGGACAACTTGCCGCTCGTGCAGGAGCTGGACCGGGACGGGCGGCCAGTCTCGGGTCACGTGCCCACCCACGAGGTCGAGCCCGGGGTCATCTACTTCCTCGCCAACACGCTCCGGATTACTGCCACGCCGGGTGGGGGCTTCGCTCTTGCCAACACCCATCTCCACAGCAGGATCAGCATGTATGGCGCCACCGGCGAGCTCGAGCGGACGATCCCGACGCTCTACAAGGCCGACTCCTGGGCTCCATTGGGTCGAGTGCCGGAGGTCCTCACGGACGACAGCTTGGAGCGCGTCGCCAAGACGTCGATGGGAATCACTTGGGACCCTGGGCGTTCGCTCTACTGGGTACTCGCCGGCTACACCGACCGCGACGCCGACGGGAGTTGGGTGATCGGTCGGGAGCTCTATCGCTACGGTGCAGACGGTCGCTACAGCGGATCGGTGATGCTCCCGTTTCATGGCATCGGGATCGCCGCCTCGCCCGACAACACGATCTGGGTGCTCGATATCGACGGCATCGTGCACCGGCTGCGGATCGCCGATCCCGACGTCGCCGTGCGCCGATAGCAAGCAAGGCTGCTAACGTCGCCGGAACCGCCGACCGTTTCACCGAACTCGTCGGCCTGGGCGAAGAGGAGCAATCCAGGACGCTCCAGTCGATACTCGAACGTGTATTTGGTGACCGCCTGATCCGCGAGCCCCCAGCGCCGTCCTTCGATTCGCAGCCGACGCCCGCCGCCCAGCCAGCGGGCGGGCTCACGAACCTCCTCACCGCCGCGCTGCAAGGTGGCCTGATTGCCGTCCCACCGGTAGACCTGGACATTGGAGGTGGAGCCTTCGGGCACGAACTCGAGGCGGATCACGGCGCTGCCCTGCTCGATGCGATAGAGGATCGTGGTCCCGCTCCACTCCTCGATCATGGCATCGCTCTCGTCGGGTACGAACTCCCACTCGCCCGAGAGATCGATCAGAGGTACCTCGGTCGTCCAGGCCGTCCACTCGGGATCGGGAGCCTGGGACGGCGCCCAGGCGACCGAGAGCAGCGCCGCGACTGCCAGGCATCTCCTCGGAGACGCGTTCACGGCAGTACTACCGGCTGCGCTGCCGCGTAGAACAGGCTGTTGAACAGGAGCTTGAACGTCTCGTGCGGCTGGGCGCGGAACTGGACCCGGAATCCGAGCAGCACGATCCGACCGGCACCCTGTGGAACCTCAGCTACCGCGACGCGCGAGCGCAGGTGCTCCTCACCGAGAATCCAGCCGCTCTCGAGCAGCTCCGCGTCCGGGTAGCTGGCTATGATCCGCACACCGGTTTCCCCCTCTTCTAACTCGAATCCGCGGCTGTTGACGAAGAAGGCGGTAGCTTCGCTGGGCATGCCAAAGCCGATCGGCCGGGTGTTGTCGACCTGGAGCCGGAGCAGCGAGCCAGGGCAGAAGAACTCGTCACGGCCGAGATCCGACAGGGCATCGGAGATCGGAAGATCGAAGCGCTCGATCAGCAACGCGGAAGAGGCGTCGAGTGCGATGAGAGTACCGGCGTCGTCGACGAAGCGGCGCAGTGCTTGAACTCCGGAGTCGGAAAGGCCGCCCGTATACCGAGCCGGCATGGTGCCAGCGCGGTGACCTTCGGCGAGCGCACGCACGCTGGTCGACGGCAGGATGATGGCGTCGAACTCCTGGATCAGGTCACCTTTGCGCATGGTGGGATCGCGCACCACCGAGTAGTCGAAGCCGTAGCGCTCGAGCAGGAACCGCGTCCAGCCCGCATCCATGCTTGCTACCCAAGGCTCGTACAGACCGATCCGGGGGGTGCGGAGTTGCCAACCTTCACCTCGGGGCGCGCGGCTGGCGGCGCGGATCACGACGCCCTCCTCCTCGGCGATCTGTGCCAGGCGTGCCTCGATGCCGCTTTCGCCCGATACCAACACCGTCCCGGCCGGCAAGGCCGTGTCCCCCACGGTCACCGGACTCTGGGACCAGTAAACCTCGCTGCCGGCCGCCAACAGCCGGTTGATTGCGGAGGCGGTATTGTTGCTACGCGGATCGAGAACGAACGTGTTTCCGCTACCGATCACCCGGCCTTCGGCACGAACCGGTTCGGCCACCGGCTCGGACGGGGCGTCAAAGGGGGCCTCGATACGATCGACTCTCACGCCCATCTGGAAGGGCAAGGTCCAGCCCGCCATGTCGTACGGGGGATCGGCCGGTCCCCCAGGGTAGAGGCGCCGGTCTGGGTAGCGCTGCGGCTCCAGCAGGTCGACCGCGTAGTTACGAAAAGCCTGCGCCGAGCTCACCACGTAGGTTCCGGCCGGGTACCGCCGACCATCGGCCTCGAACTCCTCGTCGGCAACGCTCACCTCGATACCGCCCCGTCCCAACACGTTGACGAGCTCGGCGACAGCCGCGGCGTCGTGCTGCTGTGGTGCGATGACCCAGCCAGCCGGGTTGCCGGCGGCGCCCGCTTCGATCCCCGCCCTGCCCATGCGCCAGATGTTCATGAGCCAGTCGTGGCGATATCGCGAGCCCACGTCCACCGTGCCGAATGACGCCGTCAGCATGTACTCCACCGGGTCACGCAGGCGCCACCAGCCGCCGGGCCACGGCATCGGGTACTTCATGCTGGGCTCGCGGCTCGACGTGCCATCGCGAAACTCGGCCGGGAGCTCGTCGGGAGGGTAGAAGCGCGGCGTCGCGTAGCGGAACAGCGCCGTCTCGGTGAGGATCCCGACCATGTTGTGAAAGTAGGGCGCGGTTCGCATGCCGCCGTTCCACCAGGCCGTGAACCCGAGCCGCGAGACGGCGCCCGTCTTGCCCTCGGACTCCAGGCGCGTGGTGATCGCGGTGCCGACCCGGGCGATGCCGCGCAGCACCAGGGGCGGGATGTTCGGGTTGGCCGGATCGTCAAACGGCGGCACGAAGATCCGAGCCGGAAAGGGTGCTGACTGGTGGTGGTTGTACACGATCTGTGGGTACCAGACTTCATACAGCTGGCGCGCCACGGCCCGGGTCTCGGGCTGCGTGATCATGTACCAATCGCGGTTGTTGTCGTGGCCGACGTACTTCTGGTACAGGACCGGCAGGCGAGCGGTCTCGTAGGGTGTGCCGAGGTTTTGCCGGTACCAGTTGGCGACGATGTTGAGCCCGTCCGGATTCATGTTGGGCATCAACAGCAGGATCACGTCGTCGCGCATGCGCTGCAGCTCGGCGCTCTCGCCCGCCACCATCATGTAAGCGAACTCGGGTGCGTGCTGCCCGTGGGCGACCTCGGTGGCATGCAGTCCGGAATCCACCCAAACGATGGCCTTGCCCTCCTGAGCCAGCTGCTCGGCCGCCGCCTCGTCGAGCCCTTCGGCGCGTGCCAGCCGCTCGGCAATCTCCCGGTAGCGATCACGGCGAGCCAGGTTTTCGGGCGAGGAGATGATCGCGAGAACCAGAGGTTGCCCCTCGGCACTCTGCCCGATCTGTTCCAGCACCATCCGATCGGAGGCCTGATCGAGCTGTCGCAGGTACGCGAGGATCGAGGGCCAGTCGGCGAGCTGGAAGTCAGCACCCGGATGGAACCCGAGGACGGAGTCCGGGAGGGGAATCGAGGCGTCGAAGGGCCCCCGAGCGGCGCGCAGCGCGTCGATGTTCGAGTTCAGCTGAGCCGACTGCACCGCCGCAGGGAGGGCGATACCGAGCACAGCGGTGGCCAGGACCGCGAGGGCGCGACCTGGGCGGAGACGAATCAGGCGACGATCACTCATGCGCGACTCCTCGCGAAGCGTTATCGGAAGGAGGCGGCGGGCGGGATCGAACCGCCGAATGAGGGTTTTGCAGACCCTTGCCTTACCACTTGGCTACGCCGCCTCGAACAAGCGGCCGCGACGCACATCGAGCGCATAAAACGGCCCCGCGGGCCGCGGACAAAAGAGAATTGGAGCGGGAAACGGGATTCGAACCCGCGACCTCAACGTTGGCAACGTTGCGCTCTACCAGCTGAGCTATTCCCGCTCCTCAAAGGCCGAAAGGATAACTGCGCCAGGCCGGGTGAGGCAAGCGCAAGCGCGCCTTGGCAGGCCCTATTGAGACTGCTGCTTGCGCCGAGGGTTCCACGCATCAGTGTCTTACTCCGGCCTGGTGTCAGCCGATCCTATAATCACGGCATGGCTCGCTACGTTTGGTCCCCGCGCTATGAGGCCGATATCGGCCCGCACGTCTTTCCGACACGCAAGTACCGGCTGATCGTTGATCGGTTGCAGGCCGAGGACGGCGTCCAGGACGCGGATCTGGTGCAGCCGTTGATGGCCACCGAGGAGGAAATTCTGCGTGTCCACGAAGCCGGCTACTACCGTCGCTGTCGCGACGGGACGCTCGGTGTCGACGAGATCCTGCGGCTCGAGCTGCCCTGGTCCGATGGCCTGTTCGAGGCAGCAAGCCACTGCGTGCGAGGTAGCAGCATGGCGGCGGCGGCGGCAATCGCCCATGGGGTCGGGCTCCACGTCGGCGGTGGTTTTCACCACGCCTTCGCCGGTCATGGCGAGGGCTTCTGCGTGTTCAACGACGTCGCCTGCGCCGTGCGCGCGCTACAGGCCCGAGGGCAGATCCGCACGGCGCTGGTGATCGACTGTGATCTGCACCAGGGAAACGGCACAGCGGCGATCTTCGCCGGGGATCCTGACGTTCGGACCTACTCGATGCACCAACTCGACATTTACCCGCCGGTGAAGCCCCCAAGCACCGTGGACGTACCCCTGGCGGCCGGCACAGGCGACGAGGAGTACCTGCGGCTCCTACGCGACCACGCGCTTCCCATGCTCGCCGCGCCGGTGCCCGATCTGGTGATTTACGTCGCCGGCGCGGACCCCTTCGAGCAGGATCAACTCGGCAGCTTGAGCCTGACCCGCGAGGGTTTGCGACGGCGTGATCGTCTCGTGGTGGAGGGCTGCCGGGCGAACGGAATTCCGCTGGTCGTCGTTCTCGCTGGCGGCTATGCCCGCCGTCCCGCGGACACCGTCGAGATCCACCTGACCACGCTGCGCGAGGCCCGACGCCTGCTCTGAGTACTAAGTACTCCAATCCATAACTACGGTGATGTTTGCGGCCAGGAGTTGCGGGTGAGTTCCAGGCGCGCCGAGGAGGCGATGCTGGAGTCATCGTCGACGAGGCGCAACGCCGAAATCACCCGCAAATCCTGGCCGTCCGCAGGATGGCGACGCCACAAACAACATCGTAGTTATGGATTGGAGTGCTGAGTCAGGGACGAAACGCATCGCGAATCCACTGTGCTTGTAGCCTGCCGGCGGTGGAAACCACGGCGATGACGTCGAAGCGAATCGATGATCTGGACCCGGTCTCACGCAGGTAGGCGCGGGTGGCGGCCAGATCCGGCGTTGCTTTACGATTCCGACGGACTCGGACGGCTCCCCGAACCGCCGATGACGCCGGGCCTTGACCTCGATGATCAGGAGCGTTTCGTCCTGTTGGGCAACGATGTCGATCTCGCCGCCGGCAGTGCGGTATCGCCGGCGCACGATTCGAACGCCCTGACGCCGCAGAAACTCGCAGGCGTAGCTCTCGGCAGCTTCACCGAAGACGCAGGCCCAGCCCTTCGTACCGACACGCCCCATCGGGTTGAGGAGACGGCCACGGCCGCTTGGATTCGCCACGGATTGCTAGCTCAGGCGCCAGCGCGCGCCCTGAGCGGTGTCCTCTACCTCTACCCCTGCGTCGGCTAGACGGGCGCGGAGCGTATCCGCCGTGGCAAAGTCACGGTCGGCCCGGGCGCGCAGGCGCGCCACCACCAGCTCCTCGAGATCCGCGGTTAGGCGAGGACCCACGGCCAACAGCTCCTTGCCGGCGTGTACCAAACGAATCTCCCGCTGGCTGTCCGCTGCCGGAAGGATGCCCCAGATCCTATCGATATCGCGAAACCACTCGATAATCGCGTCGGCCGTCTTGCGGTCGATGCTTCCGGCGTCCAGGGCCGTATTGGTCTCACGCACCAGGCTGAAGACATGGCCCAGGGCGCCTGATGTGTTGAGGTCATCGTCGAGGCAGGCGACGAAGCCCTCGCTTGCGGCCGCCAGCTGGGCACCCGCGTTCCCTGCGCCTACCGCCTGCGGCAGCGCTCCTCGCTCCTGCTCGAGCCGGCCCACCAGCTCGCGAGCCCTGGCGATCGATGCGCTGGCCGACTCCAGGGCTTCCCACGTGAAGTTGAGCTGCCTCCGGTAGTGCACGGAAGCCAGCAGGTAGCGCAGGGCCACCGGGTCGTGGCCGGCCTCGAGCAGCTGCTGGAGCGTGTAGAAGTTTCCCAACGACTTGGACATCTTGGTGCCGTCGACTAGCAGATGGCTGCAGTGCAACCAGCTGCGAGCGAACGGCTCACCGGTAGCGCCCACGCTCTGGGCGATCTCGTTCTCATGGTGCGGGAAGATGAGGTCTACCCCGCCCAGGTGCAGGTCGAAGGTCGTTCCCAGATACTTCATGCTCATCGCGGAGCATTCGAGGTGCCATCCTGGCCGGCCCGATCCATAGGGCGACTCCCAGGCAGGCTCCCCCTCCTTGGCGGCCTTCCAGAGCGTGAAGTCGCGTGGATCCTCCTTGCCGAACTCATCGCCCTCGACGCGTTCCGTGGCCCGCATCTCCTCGGGCTCGAGTCGAGCCAACGATCCGTAGTCGGGGAAGGAGTCGACCCGAAAGAACACCGATCCCGACGCCTGGTAGGCGTGCCCCTTGGAGATCAACCGCTCCACCAGCTCGAGCATCTCTGCCACGTGATCGGTCGCCCGTGGATACCGATCCGCCGGCAGGGCCCCCAACGCATCGAGACCGTCGAGGAAGGCCTGAGCGTATCGGTCGGTGTACTCGCGCAACGGGATTTCCTCCCGCGCGGCGCTGGCGATCGTCTTGTCCTCCACATCGGTGATGTTGATCACCAGTGTGACCTCGTAGCCGCGCCAAACCAGATAGCGGTGCAAGACGTCGACCCAAACGAAGAATCGGTAGTTGCCGATATGCGGCACGTCGTAGACGGTCGGGCCACACGAGTAGATGCCGACCTTCTCCGGAGTCAGCGGCGTGAACGTCTCCTTCTGCCGCGTCAGCGTGTTGAAGAGCCGCATCGCTTTCGGCATCTCCTCGGTCAGCGTCGCGATGGGGGCTCGGAGGGCCGGCTCAGCCCCGCGCCGTGACCGTCTTGACGACCCCGGCTGCTTCGCCGCTGGACAGGTGCACCTCGATACCCTGCTCCACAACCACCAGCCGAGCCCGTACACGCTCGCCCTGGCCGGCGAAGCCAGCCACCGCGGTGCGAACCTCGTCCGCAAAGGCCTCGTCGAGGGCCGAGGCACCGGTAGTGGCTTCGAGAAAAGCCCCGGCGGCACTGATCACGAGCCGGGTGAGATGCTCGCCTGGTGCCGCCTCCAGCGTCACCTCTTCGCCGATGAGCGCTTCGTTCATGCCCTCGCTCGCGGCGGTCCACACCGCCAGGATCCCCCACGGCCCGCTGGGTTTGCGGACGGTCGAGGCTGGAGTATGTCGAGGCTGGAGTATATCGCACGCCAAGGCCTCGGAATGGCCCGCACCAAGGCTACTCGGAGGGCGAGGGCCTCACCGCGATCGGGCCCGGTAACAGACCGCGCGCCCGTTCAATATCCGAGCGCATCTGCGCCTGAAGGGCGTCCGCGGACTCGAAGCGCTTCTCCGCGCGCAGGCGCTCGATGAACGACAGCTCGAGCGTGGTGCCGCACAGGTCGCCATCCCAGTTCAGAAGATGGGTCTCTACGACGATCTCCGAGCCCTCGTTGAACGTAGGACGAGTGCCAATGTTGGTCACCGATGGGTGGAGCCCGCCATCGACGGCAACAAGCGTGGCGTATACGCCACGCGCCGGAACGCACTCGCTCTCGATCCGCAGATTCGCCGTCGGCGTGTGCAGGGCCCGTCCCCGGCCGGAGCCCCGCACCACCTCGCCGATGATGATGTGGGGGCGCCCGAGCAGGTCGGTCGCCTCCGGTATTCTGCCTCGGGAGATCGCGTCGCGGATGCGAGTGGATGTGACAGGAGCTCCGCCGGCCTGCGCCGGGGATACACGAGAGACAGAGAATCCGGACTCTCTCGCCCGGAGCTCCAGGTAGGCTGTGCTTCCTGCGTGATCGCGTCCGAACGAAAAGCCCTTGCTGACATGCAGGGAACCGACGGCCAGCTCGCCGATCAGGAACTCGTCCACGAAGCGCTGGTGCGGGGTCCGCGCAACCGACTCGTCGAACGGAATCACCACGACGAGATCGACCGAGAGCCGCTCGATCGCGGCCAGGCGCTGCTGCAGGGTCTGCAGATAGGGCGGGGCGAGCTCCGGCCGCAGCACGCGCTCAGTGTGCGGGTGGAACGTGCATACCACCGAGCTCGTACGGCGAGCCTTCGCCTCCGCCTGTGCACTGCGCATCACGCGTTGGTGGCCACGGTGCACGCCATCGAAGTTGCCGATCGTAACCGCGGGGCTGCACAGGCCCAGTCCCAGGCCTCGGAAGCCGTTGATTACCTTCACGCTCGTCCTCCGGGCAGCGGAAGCTCCAGCGTCAGGCCGTCGTATGCCACCAAGACGTGAGGCGGAAGACTACGCTCGACGGCAGCATGCTCGAGGTCGTGCGACAGGTGGGTCAAGTAGGCGCGCGCAGGGGACAGCCGCTCGATCTGTGCCAGCGCCTGCTCGAGGCTGAAGTGGGAGCGATGGGGCTTGCTGCGCAGCGCGTCGATCACCAGAACGTCCAGGCCCTCGAGCCTCGCGGCCGCCTGAGCGTCGATCCCGTTGCAGTCGGTGGCGTAGGCGAAACCGCCGATCCGCAACGCCAGCGTCGTGGCCGGACCATGCTGCACCGGGATCGCCTGGAGCCGTTGCCCGAGGATCTCGATCGATCCTTCCACCGGTATCGGCAGCAGGCGTGGCACGGCAATGGCGTCGGGATCGAAGGCGTATCCAAACATTCTCTGCACGGCACCCAGGGTTTCGGCGCTGCCGTACAGGGGGATCTCCCGACGGTGCACGAAGTTGTAGATGCGCAGCTCGTCTAGGCCGAGGATGTGATCGGCATGGGCGTGCGTGTAGACCACCGCGTCGATGCGTTGCAACCCAGCCCGCAGCGCCTGCTGCCGCAGGTCGGTCGCGGTATCGACCAGCACTGTCGCGGTCCCGTCGGGGCGCGACGCATCCGGCCACTCCAGGAGTATGCTGGCGCGCAGGCGGGCGTTGCGGGGATCGCTCGATGTGCAGACATCGCACGAGCAGGTGATCACCGGGATTCCCACCGATGTCCCGGTGCCGAGAAAGGTCACACGGAGGCCGTTGACAGGCATGAGAGCTCGTGGCCGCGTTCTGGACAGTGGCGGGCGTCACCCGGGAGGATCGGGCCGTGAGGCGACGGATGTTACCACGCCGACCCGCCGACACGCGGCGGTGATGTGGCGCGCTTCTGATGGCTGAGCTGCCGCCGCTCGTCATCTACGGACGACCGAATTGCCACCTGTGCACCGTTGCCAAGGCGGTCGCTGAGCCGGTGGCCCGGCGTCTCGGGCTGAGGATCGAGGAGCGCAATGTCGAGGACTCGCCAGCATGGGAGCGGAGCTTCGGCAAGCAGATCCCGGTCGGGTTCCTGGGGACGACGAAGCTATTCAAGTATCGCGTCGATCCGGAGCGCCTGGAGGCGACGATTCGAAGCCGCATCTGACTGCCCTGTGATAAGATTTTTGAAAAGCACGGCCCCGCAACGGTGGAGTTCCGGGATGGGATTGCAACGTCATCAGGTAGTGATCGCCGCCCTCTTGGCGATCGGTGCACTCGGCTATCTCGTCGTAACCGGCATGCGCGACACGATGGTCTTCTACTACACCGTCAGCGAGGTCATTGGGCCCGGTGCCACGGTCGCCGGTTCCTCGCTCCGGGTGGCCGGCAAGGTCGTGCCGGGGACCATCCAGGTGTCCGAGGACAACCATCTCGATCGCACCTTCGTGATTCACGAGGGCGGATCCAGGCTCCGCGTCGCCTATCACGGCATCACGCCCGACAACCTGGTGGACGACGCCGATGCGGTCGTCGAGGGCAGCATCGGTGATGACGGGGTCTTCCACGCCACCTTCGTGATGGCCAAGTGTCCCTCGAAGTATGAGGGAGAGACCGACTACGCGAAGTACCGCGAGGCTGGAGTGGCCGCCGGCCAGACCAACCCCTGACGCCTGCCTCCTCTTCTCGCCCCCGCGTTCGCTTTGAGCCATCATGATCACGCTCGGCCACACATCTCTCATCGTCGCCTTCGCAACTGCCGGCTACGCCCTGGTGGCGTCTCTCCTCGGCGTGCGGCGGCGGCACGCCGGACTGGTTATCAGCGCCCGTAACGCCCTCCATGCGACCACTGCGCTCGTCGTCGTTGCCTCGGGCTCGCTTATCTGGCTCCTGACGAGCAACCGATTCGAGGTGCGCTACGTCGCCGAGAACTCACGCCTGGACCAACCTTTCGTTTACAGGCTCTCGGCGCTCTGGGGCGGTATGGCTGGGTCCCTGCTCCTGTGGACCCTGATCCTGTGCCTCTACTCGAGTCTTGCGGCGTGGATCAACCGCGACCGGAACCACTCCTTGATGCCCTACGTCCACGCCGTTTGCATGGGCACCGCGCTCTTCTTCATCTCTACCCAGCTGTTCGCGGCGGATCCCTTCGAGACCCTACCCTTTACCCCACTCGACGGGCGCGGCCTGAACCCGCTGCTGCAGAATCCGGCGATGGCGATCCACCCGCCGAATCTCTACCTCGGATTCGTGGGATTCACCATCCCGTTCGCCTTCGCCATCGCGGCGCTTGCCAGCGGGCGGCTCGACACGAGCTGGCTCCACGCCATCCGGCGATGGACGATCCTCTCCTGGTTCTTTCTCTCGATCGGGGTCACGCTCGGTGCCCAGTGGGCGTACGTCGAGCTCGGCTGGGGCGGCTACTGGGGCTGGGATCCGGTCGAGAACGCGTCGCTGATGCCATGGCTGATAGCCACGGCATACCTGCACTCGGTGATGATCGAGGAAAAGAAGCAGATGCTGCGCGTCTGGAACATGCTCATGATCATCGCCACTTTCGCGCTATGCATCTTCGGGACGTTCCTGACCCGCTCCGGGATCGTCTCGTCGGTGCACGCCTTCACGATCTCGAACCTCGGGCCGATGTTCGCGATTTTCCTGGCTCTGGTGCTCGCGATCAGCCTCGGACTCGTGGCGCTGCGGTTGCCCGAGCTGCGCAGCCCGAACAGGATCGAGTCGATCGTTTCGCGCGAGTCATCGTTCCTGTTCAACAACCTCGTGCTGGTTGTCGCTTGCTTGGCTGTTCTGTGGGGGACAATGTTCCCGGTTCTGTCGGAGGCTGTGACCGGCGTCAAGATCACCGTGGGGCCACCGTTCTTCAACCGGGTCAACGTGCCGATCTTCCTGGCCCTGCTGGTCCTCACCGGGATCGGCCCGCTGGTGGCGTGGCGGCGAGCCTCCTGGACCAGCCTTCGCCGCGCCTTCCGTTGGCCTGGCAGCGTCGCCCTGCTCACCGCCATCGGGCTCGGCGCCCTGCGTATCGGCGGCGCCTACGCGGTGGTCTCGCTGAGCCTCTCGGCGTTCGTGATCGCAACCATCGCGCAAGAGTTCTGGCGAGGTACCGCCGCTCGGGCCGCAGCCACCGGGGAGAGCCTTGCCGCCGCCTTGGCCGGTTTGACCCTGCGCAACAAGCGCCGATACGGTGGGTACGTGATCCACATCGGCATCGTCCTGATGGCCATCGGCATCACCGGATCGAGCGTCTTTCAGCGCGAGGTCGAAGCGACATTGCGGCCGGGCGAGACGGTTGATCTGGGCGGCTACCGGCTGCAGTACGATCGGCTCGATGACTTCACGGTCCGGGGCGTCGGCGTTGTTTCGGCGTCGGTCGTCGCGTTCCGGGGCGGAACCCCGAAATTCCGCATGGTTCCACAGCGCCACTTCCATCCGCGTCAGGACAACCCGACCACCGAGGTAGCGATCTGGAGCGGTTTGCGGCACGACCTGTATCTGGTTCTCGCTGGCTGGAACGCGGAGCAGACGGCCACCTTCAAGGCGTACCTCAACCCGCTGGTCAAGTGGATCTGGATCGGCGGTGGCGTCCTCGCCCTTGGAACCGCGCTTGCCATGTTCCCCGATCGCCGCCGAAGCGCCTCGGGCATTCCCAACTACTAGTGGCCTCGATGCACCTACGCTCCGATTCGGGCTTCAGCGTCGGCTGGGCACTCGCGGCCCTCGCCGCCGCGGCCGTCGGGATGGGGCTGGCGTTGATCCTGGCTCAGTCGCCTCGGGGCCTATCTCAGTTCGAGCGACTCGGTGCCGAGATTGGCTGCCAGTGCGGGACCTGCCCGTTGCGCCCGATCGCCACGTGCGGCTGTAGTTTCGCCGACGGCATGCTCGACGAGCTGCACCAGTTCGTTGACGCGGGGCACACCGACGCCGAGGTCATGACGACCTTCGTGGCGCGCTACGACGTGTCTGTCCGGATCAAGCCCGCAGCGTCCGGTGCCGACCTGATTGCCTGGGCCGCACCGATGCTGCTGCTCACGCTCGGGGCGGTAACGCTGGCAGCGGTCGTCACGCGCTGGGCCGCGGCTGGCGTTGAGGCCTCGGAATCCCGGACCCAGCAACTCGATGTCGGACCCGAGGCCCGGGTGGCTGACGACGAGCTACGTGCCCGGCTGGAGCGCGAGCTCGGCGAGCTCGACGACTGACGATGGGGACGGCGATCGTCCTCCTCATTGTCGCCCTCGTGCTGGTGGCGCTCGCCTACCCGCTGTGGCGACCGCCGCTTCTCGCCTTCGAGGAGGGCGCCGGCCCCGCGTCACGAATGGAGCAGCTCGAGGACCGCAAGCACGCGCTCTACGGCTCGATCCGCGACGCCGGGTTTGACCTTCGAACCGACAAGATGACCGAGGAGGACTACGAGCGCGAGGTCGAGGGCTTGAAATCGGAGGCGGTCGAGGTGCTCGCGCAGATCCAGGCGATGCGATCGGAGGTTCCCCAGGCGTCGGAGGCGCTCGAAGCCGAGATCGGGGCGCTTCGGGCCGATCGGCGAGGGGGCGCCCGCGCATCGGTCTCCTTCTGCACCCAGTGCGGCGCTCCCAGTGCCGAGCAGGACCGTTTCTGCGGCTCGTGTGGACACCGACACCAGATCGAGGCTCGCCCGTGACACCCCGATCGGTGACGAGCGCAACGCTGGCGGTCCTGCTGCTCGCTGCGGCTGCGCCCGCGACGGCGCAGACGATTGCAGCGTCGGGGAGGGTGGTGCTTGCCGATGGTACGCCAGTCGCCGGGACCGAGGTTCGCGCCGAAGTTCACGATGGTCGAGCCATCGTTTTCAGCGAGACGGCCAGGGCCGATTCGGACGGCTCCGTTTCTTGGGCGGCGATCCCGTCAGCGAGCGGGTATCACCTGCAGCTATCCGTCCGCTACGCGGATGTCGACTACTTCTCCGAGACCGTTCCGCTGAGCACCAACCCGGTTGAGCTGACCGTGACAGTGCACCCGGTCACCGCCGAGGGGCGCCCGCTCCACCTGGACACCCTGCACTTGATCGTCCAGGTCGACGAGCCTGGTCTCTTTCGCGTGTTGCAGTTCATGGCAGTGAGCAACGCCGGAGCCGCCGCATATGCGGGGGGGCCGCAGCTGGCCGACGGGCGACGCGCAGGCATCGTGCTTCCGCTGCCCATTGCGGCGTCTTCGGTGCAACCAGCTCCGTTTCCGAGCCCGGACGAGGCGCTCGATGCCCAGCGGGCGGAGTTCGGTCGCGATCGGGTGCTGGATCCCCGGCCCGTTCCTCCCGAGGGCAGGCAGGTCGCAATCACCTACGATCTGTCGTCCGACGGGGAGCCGGTACCGGTGGTGTTGACTCTCCCCTACCCGACTCAGTCGGTGAGCCTCCTGGTCGGGGGTGCGGCAGCCGAGCAGATCGTCGTGTCGGACACGAGCCTGGAGGCGCGCCCTGCGGAGCAAATCGGCGAGCAAGAATACGAGCTGTGGGGTGCAGAGGTACTGGCCCCGGGAACCGAGATCACGTTCACGTTGGGCCCGCCGCGCGTGACGGTCAGCACCCCTGCCTGGGCCCTTATCGGCCTTTCGGTGGCATTGTCGTTGGCGGTGGCGGGCTCCTTCTTGCACGCCGACCCGGCCAACCGAGCGAGTCTCCGGCGAGCCATCCTCCAGCGTGTCGCGGACCTCGACGACGACTTCGATGGTGATGCGATCAGCGAAGCGGAGTACTTCCGCCTGCGGGGCGTCGAGATCGAGTGCCTCATGTTGCTGCATGCGCACGACCCGACCGAGGACAACTGAGCCTTGTCGGCGAGCTCCCCCGCCATCAGCGTGCGCACGCTCAGCAAGCGCTTCGGTCTCAACGTGGCGCTCGACTCGCTCGACCTCGAGCTTCCCCCGGGCGAGTTCCTGACACTGTTCGGACCCAACGGCGCCGGCAAGACAACGCTGATCCGCTGTCTCGCGACCCTGACGCGTCCGACGTCCGGCTCGGTGTCGCTGCTCGGCAGTCCCATGCTGCAGGCGGCACCCTCGTTGCGGCGACACATCGGGGTGGTCTCGCACGCGTCCTTTCTGTACGGAGCGCTGTCGGCGCGCGAGAATCTGCTGTTCTACGCCCACATGTTCGAGGTCGAGGACGCCCCCGAACGGGCCCGTAGGGTGCTCGAGAGTGTGGGGCTGGGGGATCGGCTCGACGATCCGGTGCGGACCTTCTCGCGCGGCCTGCGGCAGCGTTGCGCCATCGCTCGTGCGCTGGTACACGATCCGGCGATCCTGCTGTTCGACGAGCCCTTCTCGGGGCTGGACCCGGTGGCGGCCGATACCCTCGGTGGCCTGCTGCGCGACGCCCATGCTCGGGAGCGCACGGTGCTGATGACCAGCCACGATCTGCGGCGCGGTCACGATCTGGCGGATCGAGTCGCGGTGCTCTCGTACGGCCGTCTGGTGCTCGACATCCCGGCCTCCGACATTGAACCCGAGGCGCTGGCCGCTCGCTACCAGGCGGCAACCGAAGGGCGCATCCCATGAGCTGGCTGCGCCGCATCGGCACGATCGTCGCCAAGGACCTGCGCGGCGAGCTTCGCACCAAGGAAACGCTGACCGGGACGGTGTTCTTCGCGGTGCTGGTACTCCTGGTCTTCAACTTCGCCTTCGAGCCGGGCACGCGAGACATGACCTCGATGGGGGCCGGCATCCTGTGGATCGCGTTCCTGTTTGCCAGCATCCTGGCCATGAATCGGCTCATGCTGAACGAACGCGAGGACGGCGGCATCGAGGGGCTCATGCTTTGCCCGGTGCCGCGGACCTCGCTCTACCTTGCGAAGTGCTGCAGCCTGTTTGTTCTGTTGCTGGTGGCCGAGGCCCTGACCTTGGTGCTGTTCGTCGTCTTCTTCAATGTCCGTGTCGCCGGGCACGTGCTCGAACTAGTGCTAGTGGTGGTGCTGGGTACCGTCGGACTCGTGAGCCTCGGCACGACCTTTTCCGCCATGGCCGTGCGAACCCGGACACGTGAGGTAATGCTCCCGCTTCTGCTCATACCGATTGCCGTGCCGTTGCTGATCGCCGTGGTCCAGGCCACCAGCGCCGTGCTCTCGGGGCGGGGGCTCGATGACGAGGGTAATTGGCTACAATTGCTGGGAGCGTTCGATGTGCTGTTTCTGGCAATCGGTTACATGACCTTCCCGGCGATCCTCGAGGAGTAACGGGCTCGTGAGCGTGTCTGCCAACAGTAGTTCCGGCGCCGCCGACCCTTTGCAGCTCCTCGTTCCGCTCGGGTTCGTCGCGACCATCGCGGCGCTCTGGGCATCCTTGCTGTACGCGCCTACGGCCGCGATCGAGGGGGATATTCAGCGCCTGTTGTACGTGCACGTGCCAGCGGCTGTGGCCATGTACGGGGCCTACGGTCTGGTCTTCCTGTCGAGTGTCGTCTACCTAATGAAGCGGCAGTCCAAATGGGACGAGCTCGCGGCCGCTGCCGCCGAGATCGGTACCCTCTACGCCACCACGGTACTGTTGACGGGGCCGGTGTGGGCCAGGATCGCCTGGGGCACCTGGTGGGCCTGGGACGCACGGTTGACGAGCACGCTGGTGCTCTGGCTCATCTACGCCGCCTATCTGATGCTTCGTGCCTATGGGGGCGATCCCGGGCAGGTGGCCCGATACTGCGCCGTGCTCGGCATCATTGGCTTCGCCGACCTGCCGATCATCCACTATTCCGTCACCTGGTGGCGCACGCTCCACCCGCAACCCAAAATCATGACCGAGGGGTCGGCAGGCGCGGGACTGGATCCGTCGATGTTGCTGACCGCGGCGATTGCGAGCCTGGCCACCATGCTCCTGTTTGCCGCCCTGCTGGTCCTGCGAGTGCGACTGGAGCGGCTCGGCCGTCGCGCCGCCGTTGCACGCGAGCGCGGGCGTCTCGCTCGCCCACTGGAGACCACGGTATGAGCAACCCCGGATTCCTCTTCGCCGGCTTCGCACTCGCTTGGGGCGTCGCGTTCGCTTACCTGTGGATCGTGTCCCGGCGATCTGCTCGCCTCCAGGAGCAGTTGCGCGACATCGAGAAGCGACTCGGTAAGAGCTGAGTCGTGCCCGTGCTCTCTTTGCCCCGAGGGCTACGTCCCGCCCTCTCGGAGCATCTCGGCGAGAAACGACCTGCCGGCCAGAGCGCCCTCGACCCCGAAATTGTCGAGCAAGGTCTTCCCCACATCGGCGAAGCTCTGCCGATCGCCGAGAGCTGCCGGCCTGACGCCATCGCCGGCGGCCAGCAGCGGCACACGCTCGCGGCTGTGCTCGGTCCCGGGTGTGGTCGGATCGTTGCCGTGGTCCGCTGTGATGAGCAGGCAACCGTCGCGCGGCAACGCCTCCATCACGCCAGGTAGCGCACGATCGAATTCCTCGAGCGCCGCGACGTAGCCCTGCGGATCGTTGCGGTGGCCGAACCGTGAGTCGAAATCGACGAGATTCGCGAAAACCACTGGCGCAATCCGCTGGCGGAAGGCCGTCACGATCGCCTCGATGCCGGCGGCATTGTCCGCTGTCTTGACGTATGAGGCGATGCCGCGCCCGGCGAAGATGTCGTTGATTTTGCCAACCGCGTGGACAGCAACACCTGCCGCGGCCAGATGCTCGAGTGCCGTGGGGCGCGGCGGCAGTAGCGGGAGGTCCTTGCGCCCGGCCGTGCGGTTGTAGTCGCCGGGCCCACTGCCCGCGAACGGCCGTGCGATCACCCGCCCCACCGCATGCTCGCCCACCAGCATGTCGCGAGCCGTCGCACACATCGAGTACAGCTCGTCGATCGGAATCACCTCCTCGTGGGCGGCGATCTGGAACACACTGTCGCCCGATGTGTAAACGATCGGCTCGCCCGTGCGAGAGTGCTCGGGACCGAGCCTCTCGATGATCTCGGTGCCCGAGGCGGCCTCGTTGCCCAGGACCGAGCGGCCGATTCGCTCGACGAAGGGGTCGATCACTTCGGCGGGAAACCCACACGGGTACAGCGGCGAAGGTTGTGTGGCGATCACGCCCATCAGCTCCCAGTGCCCGGCCATTGTGTCCTTGCCGGGGGCGCGCTCGATCATCCTGCCCCATGCGGCTTGGGGCAGGATCGCAGGGTCGATGCCGGGTACGCCGGGTATGTGCCTGAGCCCGAGCTGGGTCAGGTTCGGGAGCTCCAGGTTCTGGCTCTCGATGACGTGACCGAGCGTGTTGCAGCCCGAGTCGCCAAAGTCGGCGGCGTCGGGAGCGTGCCCGCACCCGACGCTATCCAGGATCAGGATCGCAACGAGTCCAAAACGTTCCTCGCGTCCGGTCGGACTCAGCTGCTCTCAGCCCCGAGGTCGACGCCCAGGCTCGCCGCCAACTCCTCGGCGTGCGTCTTGGCGGTCGCCGCATAGGCCGAGGCCGGGAAATCCTCGACGATCCGCTGATACGTGATCATCGCGGCCTGACGGTCGCCGGCTGCCTCGTGCGTGCGCGCGGTGGCAGCGAGGGCCTCCTCGGCGGGGAAGCCTGTCGGTGTGCTGTCGAGGAGCGGTGCAAACGCCTCCAACGCCTCGTCGTACCGTGCCTCGGCTAGGTAGAGCTCGCCCAGCCGGAAGGACGCAACCGCCCGCAACAGCGGCGACGACGACCGCGCCGCGCCCTGTAGCGCCTCGAGTGCCTCCTCGGTACGGCCCAGGTTGCTCAGACTGGCTCCCAGGTAGAAGGCTGCGGCGCGGCCCGACGGATTGCTGCCGTACTCCGCCACGATGGGCTCGAAAGCTGCTGCCGCTGCCTCGAACTTGGCTGTATTCGAAGCGAAGTGCTCGTGGCCCGCCGCCGAGTGTTCATCCGCCTCGGCCGCGCCCTCGGCCTCGCCTTCCAGGATGATCGGCGAGTTGTAGACACGCAACGCGACCGCCAGCAGCGCCGCCGCATTCTGCTCCTGGCGCGCACGATAGCTGCGCACTCCGGCCAGGACCGCGGCGACGGCAACCAGCAGCAGGAGGACGAGCCCGATCGCCTTGCGACGCTGCAACAGCCATCGCATCAGCTGCGTGGCCGTGCTCAGAAACTCATCCTGCTGCTTCAGGTCCTTGCGAGAAAACTCCTTCGACATGGCGGCGATTCTAGCATGGCGTGCTTTCCGCCAAACGTCACTCGACAGCCGGGATTTGGTCTGCGCCCTCGACCCAAAAAGAGCCGTCGGGGCCTGTCTCCCGCTTCCAAATCGGGGCACGCGCCTTGAGTGTATCGATGACGTAGCGCATGGCACCGAAGGCGGTCGCACGGTGCGCCGAGGACACCGCGATGGCGACCGACACCTCACCGATTTCGAGGCGACCCAGGCGATGACGCACGGCGATGCGCTCGACGTCCCAGCGCTCAGCTGCCTCTGCCACGATCTGCTCGATCACCGCGACGGCCATGGGGCTGTGGGCCTCGTACTCGAGGTGGCTCACCGCCTTGCCCTCGTGGTGGTCGCGCACGGTGCCCTCGAACGTAGCGACGGCCCCGGCCCGCGCGCCACGAACCGTGTCGGCAAGGGTCGCTGCCGCGATGACCTCGCGGGTCAGGGCGACCCGGACGAAGGGCTTGGGGTCGCCCGGCTCGGCTCGACTCACCGGGACTCCCGGACGGAGAGGGCCCCGCCGCCGCTCACCGGCGGGATGAGTGCGACCTCGTCGCCTGGGCACAACCGCCGATCCCAGTCCGCATACACCTCGTTGACCGCGATCATGATTCGGTCGCGAAGGGGTTCCAGTGCGGGATGCTTGGCGGCGAGCGCGACAAACGCATCGGATGCGGTCGCGCCCTCGGGCAACTCGAGCGACACGGTGCCGGCGCCACAGATCTGGCGTGGTCGGGCAAAGAGCAAGACGCGCACCGTCACCCCGGCTCCCGCCTCAGCCGCCGATCGCGGACATCGTACGGGCAGGACGGACGAATCCCGCGCTGTTGATCAGGTGCCCCGCATCTTTGCGGCGCCACGCGACGCGGATCAGTCGGAGCATGTCGTCATCCGATGCCCCCTGGCGCAGCGGTCCCTTGAGGTCGAGCTCATCACGCGGCTGGAACTGGGGGGCTTCTTCCGGAATCCAGTAGACGCAGCGCAGATTGCAGCGGTCGGTGACCGACAGGCGCAAGTCGCCGATCTGGCGTCCGAAGCCGTCGACCAGAGGGGGCTGGGCGGCACCTCGCGGCGAGTCTGATGGAGGCATGGAACGAGGCTAGCTCGCCCTGGAGCGAGGGTCAATCGACCCGACGCCCGTGGTAGCATTCGCGCCGCTTAGGAGCACCGATGAAGCGCATTCAGGGCTACGGCTGGCTGATCGTAGGCGTGGTGGCGGGCGCTATGGCCGCGCTGTTTCCCGCGACCGTGGTCCAGGCGACGAGCGCAGCCGCAGGCTCCTTAGCCGGCTGGCAGCGGGCCGCGCTCGGCCTCCTCGTGTTCGGATGCTTCGCCGCGCTCTACTTCCGAGCCCACTGGATCGCCACTCTGGCCGCCATCAGGGAACGCGATCAGATGCTTGCGGCGACCCGCACACGTCTCCTGGAGGCTGCCGAGGGTGCGGAGCGTTCGGCCTTCGTGCTGGGCGACAACCTGCGGGAGATCCAGGGCGACGGGCCACAAGCCATGCGACGGCTCTACCTAGAGGGCGCTCGCGCCCACGCTGGCAAGCTCGACGAGACCTTGGCGTTGATCCGGATCCTCGCCAACCGTCTCGGTGAATCGCAGAAGGCGGACGATTGAGCGGCGACACGCCGATCCAGGTGGTCGCGGGTGTGGTGCTCGAGGGCGACCGCGTTCTGCTTTGCCAGCGTCACGACGGTGACCATCTGCCCCTGTTGTGGGAGTTCCCGGGCGGCAAGATCGATCCCGGTGAGGCACCGGAGGAAGCGCTGATCCGTGAGCTGCGCGAGGAGCTGGGCGTCGGCGCCGACCTCGGCCCGCTAGTGGGCGAGGTACGCCACGCGTATCCGGAGAAGGAGGTCTGGCTGCGGTTCTACCGAGCAAGAATCCATGGCCAACCGCGGCCGATCGTTCACCGAAAGCTGGCGTGGGTGCCTCTCAACGAGCTAGCCTCCTTCGCGGTTCCGCCGCCGAACGCCGTGATCGTCCGCCGACTTGTACGCGGTGAACTCGGCTTGCACTGAACGTGTGGAAACTCCTGTGGAAACCTGGTTCGCGCGCCGGCTTTCGCAGTGCCACCGCTGGCCCGGCTTCGGGTTGCACCGCTGATGGTGCAGTCAGCGCGCGTTAGCGACTCGCCACGGCCCCAGCACGCGGTCGCCGCGCACGGCGTAGCACTGTGGGAAGCAGGCAACGGTGAGGCACGAGTGGTTCGGAAGCACGCGCACGCGGGTCCCGACCGGTAGCGCCCTCGACAGCTTGCCGTGCTCCTGGCTGAGGCCGGCGACGCGGAGCCGGTCGTCCAGAGACGAGCTCCGGTAGTCGGCGAAGATCTCTCCCATGGTCGCCGGTGCCAGCCCCCTGTCCTTGGACAAGGCCAAGGCTCCGGCGTCGATCACGCAGTGGTGCGCCGACGAGGACACGACACTGGCTAGCAGCGTCAGGGCGCAGTCCTGCACCTCGCAGCTCCCGATCCGTACCTGCATCATGTCGAAGTAGACGTAGTTGCCCGGACGCACCTCGGTGACCCCGGCGAGATCGCGGGCTGCGGTGATCCCGGGCGTGGAGCCGATGCTGATCTCGGGGACCGGATGGCCGACCTCGCGCAGACGCTGGGCCAGTGCCACCATCCGCCCCCGCTCCTCGGCAGTGACCGCCGCCCGCCCATCCGCGGTCATGGCGTCGTAGGCGTTACCGGAGTGCGAGAGGAGCCCGACAAGCTCCTGCCCGGACGCCTCGAGCGCGGTCGCGATCCGCTCGGGCAGGTCGGACTCGGGATCGACCCCGGCTCGGTGGTACCCGCAGTCAACCTTCATCCAGACTTGAAGACCACGGGCCCGCTGCGACAGCGCCTCGACCGCCGCGAGCGAGTCGACGACTAATCCGAGTCGAATCCGCTGCGACAGTTGAACCGCCTGCTCGATCCGGGAAAGGATGATCGGGAACGCCCAGATAATGTCGTCGAAGTCGGCGTCGGCAAAGACCTCGGCTTCGTAGAGAGTGGATGCGGTGATCCCGGACGCGCCAGCGCTGCACTGCAGGCGGCCAACCTCGACACACTTGTGGGTCTTGATGTGTGGCCGGAGGCGCACGCCGAGCCGGTCACAGTGGGCCTGCATGCGACTGATGTTGCGCTCCAACCGATCCAGGTCGATCAGCAGGCAGGGCGTGGGTAGTTCCTCGATCGTTCGGGACAAGCGGACTCCGAGAAGCGATGATTTCTAGATGACCCGGAAGATCTTGCACCTCGACCTCGACGCGTTCTACCCCAGCGTCGAGGTCCTCGACAACCCGGAGCTCGCCGGCAAGCCGATCATCGTCGGGGGGCTCGGCGACCGGGGGGTCGTCGCGTCGGCCTCGTACGAGGCGCGCCAATACGACGTCCATTCGGCACTGCCGATGGCGCTGGCGCGCCGCCGGTGCCCCGACGGCGTTTACCTGCGTCCGCGTTTCGACCGCTACCGATCCCTGTCGCGCCGGGTCTTCGACATCTATCGTCGGTGGACCGAGCTGGTGGAGCCCCTGTCGCTCGACGAGGCCTATCTCGACGTCAGCAGCAGCCTCGAGTCAGGCGTCGAGATCGCCCGTAGCATCAAGGTCGAGGTCCGCCGGGACACCGGCCTCACCGTGTCGGCGGGCGTGGCCCACAACAAGTTCCTCGCCAAGCTGGCCTCCGACCTCGAGAAGCCGGACGGCCTCACCCACATACCGCAACCGGGGGCACGCTCGTTTCTTGCCAACATGCCTGTCCGACGACTGTGGGGTGTCGGTCCCGCGACGGCAACCCGGTTGGCCGAGGCCGGGTTCGAGACGATCGGCAATGTCGCGGCAGTCTCCGACGAGCAGCTACGCAAGCTGCTGGGAAAGCACGGCCAGCGCATCGGCGAGTTCGCCCGCGGACAGGACAGCCGCCGCGTGACGCCTCCCGGACGCCCCAAGTCGATATCGGCCGAGGTCACCGTGGACCGGGATCTGCGAAGCTGGGCCGAAGCGGCACCGTACGTACGCCGCTTCGCCGAGCGCATCGAGGCGAGCCTCACCCGTCACGATATCTGGGCCCGCACCGTAACGCTCAAGGTCCGATACCCCGACTTCCGCACGATCACCCGGTCGCACACCCCCGGGAGTCCGGTCCGCGATCGGGAGCAGATACTGGAGATTGCCCACACTCTGGCGCGGAGAGTCGAGCTTCGAGCGTCGGAGCGCCTGCGCTTGATCGGCCTCGGAGTGAGCAATCTGGGTCGGCGAGCAGACTTGGTCGAGGAGATGGATCCACAGCGTCCCCAGCTCGATCTGTTCGCTGATGATGATCCCCCTGGCTGCTAGCACGCCGTGTCAGAGTTTCACCACGGCCTGCTAGACTGACACGCCCAACCAGCGTGCGTCGACCCAGCGCGGGTCATCGAGGAGGCAGATGAGCCAGGAGATCCTCGTTACCGGAGCCAACCGCGGGATCGGGTTGGAGCTAGCCCGGCAGCTCTCCGAGCGTGGGCACACGGTCACCGCGACTTGCCGTGACCCGGAGGCGCAGGGTGCTCGCGAGCTGCAGGGGCTGGGCGTCGAGGTGCGCAGGCTCGACGTCACCGACGGAAACGCCATACGGGAGCTGGCCCGCGATACGGCCGATCGCCCGCTCGAGATCCTGATCAACAACGCCGGTGTTGGCGTGTACGGGCCCCTCCTTGGCGACCTCGACTACCAACAAGTTCGCCTCTACTTCGAAACCAATGCGCTAGCTCCGTTGCGCCTCACCGAGGCCCTCGTGCCTCGGCTGAGGCTCGGCAGGCGCAAGCTGGTGGCCAACATGACCAGTCGTATGGGCAGCGTCGGCGACAACTCGAGTGGCGGCTCCTACGCCTATCGCGCCAGTAAGGCGGCGCTGAACATGATCACCCGGTGCCTCGCCGTGGATCTCGCAGACGAGGGCATTCACGCCGTGGTCCTTCACCCGGGATGGGTTCAGACCGACATGGGGGGGAGCAGCGCCCGGACTTCGGTACAGGACTGCGTCGCCGCACTGCTCCGAGTTCTCGAGGGCGTGGGGCCGGAGCAGAGCGGACGCTTCTTCGACTTCGCCGGGCAGGAGGTGCCCTGGTGACACGATCCGAGTCGGATCCCGGAAAGCCGGCGACCCGACCGGCGGTACAGATCGACTGGCAGCAACACCCTTCGGTCAACACGACGATCCCTTGCCCGAGCTGCGGCCAGGCGGCGATCGTTTCGCACCACTGCAAGCAAATGTGCCTGGCATGCGGCTGGTACCGCTCGTGCGTCGACTGAGCAGCCTCCTGATCCTGGCGCTTCTGGGACTGGCGCCATGGGTGGTCCCTCAGTCGACCCGGTCACCGGGGCTCGAGGCCGTTTGGGCCACGGGCACGTGGCTCGACGACACCAACCAGGACGGCTTCAACGACCGCGCTAGCGTCGCCTTCGACCTCGGCGCCGAGCCCGATGCCGCGGCCGTCGCGGCCGCCGCCAACGTCGCCGCCCGGGTCGGTTACGAGACCATGTCCCTCGACTTGCCGCTGCCGCGTGGGAGGGCGGCTCACGGGCTCGTTATCGGGGGCCATTCGAGCACCGCGCGCGCCGCCGAAATCCTCGGTACAGACGGCATTCCCGCGCCGGGCCGTGGGTGGGTACTGGCCTCGGGACCCGAGCTCGGCGGGCTCGTTGTCAGCCTGGGGGGCGACGACGAAAGCGGCCTACAGTCAGCCTCACTCTATGTCGCCGGTCGTCTCCCCTATCTGTGGGAGCTGGGCGCTCGCACGCTTGAGGAGGTGACCGAAGGCATCGTCGCCGGGCTCGGTGCCGCTGGATGGCCGGCCGGACCCGCGCGCGTCGAGGGCGTGCGCGTCGAGGCGGCGGTTCCCGGCGTGCAGGCGCTGCTCCTGCGCGTATCGGTTGACGGCGGGTTGCCGGCCGTCGTGGCCGGACTCGAAGCGGGTGGCGACCTGGTCGATGGGCTCGTGCCCGACGGCGTCGCCGAGCTCGTGTTGGTGATCGAGTCCGGAGCCGCCGAGCGCGTCGTCCGCCTTCAGGGCAGCACCGAAGTGCCCGATCCCGACACTGGCTCACGGCCGGGTGCCGGGGGGCGGGCGCGGATCTCCCTCGCGGGCCTGTACGGCACGGACGGCCTGCTCGGTGACCGAAACAGCGACTTGATCCCGGACCGACTCGATGTCCTGCTCTCTCCTGGCGACGGTGGCCACGAGGCGATAATCGACCTCGCCGACCGGCTCGGGCTCGAGTCCGCCGGGCTGACCCTGCCGGTGGCGGCGCCCCCGGGGCTGATCGACACACCCGAGTCCTCGCCTACCCTCTTGCTCGTCGGCGACGAGCATCCGCTGGCCGCGGAGATCACGACCAAGGCGATTCCTGCCGCCACCTTCGAGCGAGCGGCGGCGGCGCTTCTCAGTGTCCCGGCGGCATTCGACGACAAGACCGCGCTCCTGGTTCGCGGCGATGTCGAGGCCGCCAACCGGGTGCTGACATATATGGCCACCGCACTCCCCTGGCTCGGGCCGCGCGGCAAGGATCGGCCCACTCTCGAGCAGGTCGAGCACGACCTCTGGCGGTTCCTGTCACGAAGATCGCCGGCCGGGCAGGCGGCAGACGCCGTGCGGTTGAGCGACGAGTTGCTCGCCGAGGTTCCGGCGGGAGCAACCGAGGTCGAGCTTTCGGTTGCGGTCGAGGGTGCCGACCCCGGATTGCAGAGCTTCCTGCGCCGCAAGATCAACGGCGCAGCCAACGTCACCGTCGAGAACCTGGACGTCGCCGCGGCGCCGCCGATACACACCGGGACGCTGCACATCGACAGCGAAGTCCAATCCCTCACGGACATCGTGGAGTCGACCGTCCTGCCCGCGGTCGAGGCGGGCAGCGCGGTCACGGTCAGGGCACACATCTCCGAGCCGCTGGCAATCCGTCGACGGGTGGCCGCCGATCTCCGCGATCGCCTGGCCCTGGCAGGTGCCGCCGCTCCGGAGGTGGAGGTCTTGCCTGCCTACAAGCAGGGGCTCGGATGGATCGAGGAGGTTCTGATTCCCAGGCTCGAGGGGCGCCAGGTGGGCGAGGTGATCATTCGCTTCGCCAAGGCTGAGCCGCCGGAGGGCTGGCCGTATCAGTCCCTGACGGCTCCGAGCCGCTGGCTGCTCGAGCTGTTCCCGGTGGACGAGATGATCGCCGAACGACTGCAGATCGAGCTCGCCCAGGTTCGCTACGAAGAAACGCCCGCCGGCAACCCGATCTACGAAGTGATCGCCACATCTGACGACGGCGAGGTGCTGCTGCACGAGAGCTTCGACCCCCACGTCGTCGTGCAGCCCTACTTCGAGCTGTTCCCCCGCTACGAGCAGGTCCGCGTTACCACCGGCTGGGTCCAGGCCCAGGTCGACGGGGATACGCTGCTCGACGAACGGCTGCCGACAGACGTGGAACGCGTGTGGGAGCACTACCAGCACGTAGTGCTCCCGCTGCTGCACGACTACGTCATGCGGCTCCACGAAGGGGTTCCGCGGGCCGGGCGAGCGCCCCACTTCAGCGAGCTGCGGATCGAGGTGTCGTTGAGCGAACCCGACCGGCAGCTCGGTATCGACCGCGAGCAGATCTCCCCGATGGAGTCGCTGCACGAGGAGCTGTACTTCGGGACGCTCCACTTCATGGACCTGGTCGGACGCATCGCTACGGGGCAGCCGCTCGCCTATCCTGGCCGAGTGATTCCCATTGTGCGCCCGCGTGGCGACGGCGGCCCCGGCACCGCCAGCTTCCGCCTCACGGGATTCACGGCGCCGGGGCCGCGCGTCGAGCTCACCTGGCTCGATAGCGATGGCCGAGCGCAGCGGCTGCGCCGCGACCTGTGGGAGATCGACATCGACCGGCCTACGCTGCTGGGAGCAACTTTTGCTGCCGATGGGGAGATGACCGGGATCGACGCGTACGTCGAGGTCGACAGCCGCGAGGACCGCCGATCCGAGCTCGTTGGCCGCACCAGCGCCCGGCGCGTCGACGCCTCATGGCTATCCGGCGCACAGCTCGAGGCCACCGTCGGGGCGCTCGGTGCCCTGCGCTCGGCGGGAGTTCATGCGGGAGAGCTGGCGTACGACGGGATCGGAACGCTTCGGGTCCATTGGGGAACCGCCCACGCGGTCGAGATCGCGCCACAGGACCATGTGGAGCTGCCGGCAGGGGGGCTGCCCCCTGCCCTGCCCGACCCCGCCGCCCTTCTCCCGGCGTCGCCACGCATGGGCCCCCTGGTGCAGTGGGAGACGCCGATTCCGCCCGGTGAGGCGAACCGCGTGCTTGCCACGATGGACCTCGAGTTCGACTTCGCGAGCGCCTATCGGATCAGCCGCAGTTATCTGGGCAAGGAGATCTGGGCCCTCGACATCATGGCCCCGCTTCCCGGCAGCCATTGGTCGCAGGCCAAGGCTAGTGCCTACAAGCCCACGGTCGTGTATTCAGCCCGCCAGCACGCCAACGAAGTCTCATCCACCAGCCATGTGTTGCGCATGGCCGAGCAGCTGCTCAGCGACCCCGAGCTTGCCGAGGCCCGGCGCCGTCTCAACGTCGTCGTGCACCCGATCACGAACCCGGACGGCGCCCAGCTTGCCTACGACCTGTACGGCATCACGCCCGACCACATGCTTCACGCCGGATATCTCGGATCCCTGGGAGTCGACGTCACCGCGGGATCTAGCGACGAGGATCCCATCTACCCCGAGAGCAGCGTACGTGAGCGCCTGTGGCGCACCTGGCTGCCGGACATCTTCCTCAACCCGCACGGGTATCCGTCGCACGAATGGGTCCAGCTGTTCTCGGAGTATGCGGCCTGGGTCCGACACCGGGTCACCCAGTCGCGTGGCTGGTGGGGGATGCGAGGCTGGTTCATGCCCGGCTTTGCGTGGCTCGACGATCCGGACTATCCGCGCCACGCCGAGCACGCCTTTCGGATCCGCGATCACATCACGCGCGCGATCAACGCCCTCCCCGAGATCGTCAGCCTGAACGAGCGCGCCTACCATCGATATCGGCGATACGGGGCCGCGTTCGATCCGCAGGCCTTCAAGCTCGACTTCAGCGACGATGTGCTCATCTACACGTCGATCAAGGGTGCTCGAGCCGGCGGTGACGGCTACATGACGCGCAATCCCAAGGTGACGATCTGGAGCGGCTCGACCGAGGCCCCCGACGAGACCGCCCACGGTGACTGGTTGCAGCTCGTCGCCTCCGCCGGGCTTGCGTGGGACCGCGCAATCCTCGAGTACCTGCTTGGCCTCGAGCACCCGGTAGAGCGCAGTCAGCAGGCGTTCGCCGGCGGCCTCGATCTGAGCTCCTATCGGGAGCGACCCGGCAGGCCCGCCGAGGACGGGACCCGGCCGTGAGCCCGCTCCGCATCGGCGTCGATACTGGTGGCACGTTTACCGACTTCGTTTACCGTGCCGATGGCGAAACGCACGTACACAAGGAGCCGTCGACACCCGACAACCCGGCCGACGCCATTGTTCGTGGGGTTCAACATCTCCTTGGCGATCGCCAGCGTGACATCGTGCATGGCTCCACGGTTGCCACCAACGCCCTTCTCGAGCGCCGCGGCGCGCGAACGATGTTGATCACCACGTCGGGGTTCGAGGACCTCCTGGACATCGGCCGCCAGACGCGACGTGAGATCTATGCGATCGATGTCACCAAGCCGCCACCACTGGTCGGGCCGAACAGCTGTTTGGGGGTGCACGAGCGCGTCGGTGCCGACGGGGAGGTGGTCACCCCGCTCGAGCCCGACGAGACCGAGCGATTGTGTGCGGCGGTCAAGCGCGCCGCACCGGATGCCGTCGCCATTTGCCTGCTTCACTCCTATGCCAACCCCGCCCACGAGGCTGCCATCGCCGCGGCCCTGCGGGAATCCTTTCAGGGGTTCGTCTGCGCCTCGCACGCCGTGCTCCCGGAATTCCGCGAATACGAGCGCTGCAGCACGACGGTCATCAACGCGTACGTGGGCCCCGTCATGTCGCGCTACCTCGACGATCTCGAACGCCGGGTCGGTGCCCGGAGGTTGCACGTGCTGCAGTCGAACGGCGGCGCGCTGGCCCTCGAGACCGCGCGCCGTCACGCGGTGCACACCATCCTTTCGGGGCCGGCCGGCGGCGTGGTCGGAGCCTTCGGCGCCGCCCTCGAAGCCGGGTACGACCAGGTCATCACCTTCGACATGGGAGGCACCTCCACCGACGTGAGTCTGTGCCCCGGACAGCCCGCTCGCACCAGCGAGTCGGAGCTGGACGGACTTCCCGTACGGGTCCCGGTTCTGGATATCCACACGGTGGGCGCCGGCGGTGGATCCGTGGCCTGGGCGGACCCCGGCGGCTCGCTCCGCGTGGGGCCGCGCAGCGCAGGCGCGCGTCCGGGCCCCATCTGCTACGGGCAGGGCGGCACCGAGGTGACCGTTACCGACGCCAACCTGGTGCTCGGCCGCCTGTCGAGCGAGCATTTTCTCGGCGGCAAGCAGCATCTCGATAATGCCGCCGCCATAAAGGCCACCGAGCACCTCTCCCATGGCTTCGGGTCCGAGGGCGCCGAGCTGGCCGAGGGCATCCTCCAGGTCGCCAACGCCACGATGGAATCGGCGATCCGTGTCATCTCGTTCGAGCGTGGTCACGACCCGCGGGATTTCACGATGGTCTGCTTCGGCGGTGCGGGCGGTATGCACGCGGCAACGATCGCCGAATCACTGGCGATCGCACGGGTCCTGGTGCCTCCGTCGCCCGGCACCCTCTCGGCCCAGGGCATGCTCCAGGCCGATGCCATGCGCGACTTCTCTCGCACGTTGCTCGTGGCCACGGAAGCTGCCGATTTGGGCTCCCTGGAGCGGGAGTGGGAGGCACTCGAGGCCAAGGCGCGCGGCGACGAGCTGCTCGCCGCCGGGGCCGACCGTCTGGTCCTGGCGAGGAGTCTCGATATGCGGTACCGCGGGCAAGGGTTCGAGATCCGAGTGCCCTGGGGCGCGGAGCCGGCCGAGGAGTTCCATCGGCTGCACGCACGTCGCTACGGCTACGCCGATCCGACGCGCGCTACGGAGATCGTCACGCTGCGCCTGGAGGCCAGGCTCCCGGTGCAGCGCCCCGCCAGGGCTCCGTCCCCGTTGGCCGACGCGGCAGCCGACGGGGCACGAATCGCCGAGCAACAAATGCGCTTCGACGGCTCACGACATCGCACGCCGCTATTCGACCGGGACCGGCTGGCGAGTGGCGCACGGCTGCACGGGCCGGCGCTCCTGGTGGAGTACAGCTCTACGACCGTCGTGCCGCCGGGCTGGGAGTGTCGGGTCGATGGGTACGCCAACCTGGTGCTGGAGCCGATCCCGTGAGCTACGACCCCATCCAGCTCGAGGTGTTCCGCAATCTACTGCACTCGATTGCCGAGGAGATGGGTGTTGCTCTGTGCCGCACCTCGTTCTCCCCCAACATCAAGGAACGGCGTGACTATTCGTGCGCCCTCTTCGACGCTGCAGGGTGCATGGTGGCCCAAGGCGACCACATGCCGGTCCACCTCGGCTCGATGCCGATGTCGGTGGCGGCTGCCATTCGTGAGACCGACCTGGCCCCGGGTGATGTCGTCGTCGTGAACGACCCGTTCTGCGGCGGCACCCATCTACCCGACATCACGCTGGTGCAGCCCGTCTATCACGGCGCGGAGCCTGCCCCCTGGGCCTTCGTCGCCAGTCGCGCCCATCACAGCGACGTGGGCGGGATCACCCCGGGGTCGATGCCGCTCTCCACCGAGATCTACCAGGAGGGCATCCGGATCCCGCCGATCCACCTGGTCCGCGGCGGTGCAGCGGTGGCCGACACCTGGCGCCTGCTACTGGCAAACGTCCGCACACCGGTCGAGCGTGAGGGTGATCTGACTGCCCAGATTGCCTCCAACCGCACCGGGGAGCGCCGCCTCGGCGAGCTGGCAGGCAAGTACGGGCACGATGTTGTCATCGCGTACATGGCGCACCTGCAGGACTACGCCGAGCGTTTGACCCGCGAAGCGATCCAGGCGGTTCCGGATGGCGAGTACGGTTTCCAGGACTGCATGGACGACGACGGCATGGGCAATGGCCCGCTCCCGATCGTGGTGACCGTGCGGATCTCCGGCGACGAAGCGGAGGTCGACTTCGCGGGAACCTGCGAGCAGACCCTGGGCAGTGTGAACGCCGTCGAGGCCATCACCGTCTCGGCGGTGTTCTACTGCTTCCGTATCATCGTGCCCTTCGCCATCCCGTCGAACCATGGCACGTTGCGCCCGCTCAGGATCCGAGTTCCCGCGGGATCGCTCCTCAACGCCCGCTCGCCCGCAGCTGTTGCCGGCGGCAACGTGGAGACTTCGCAACGGATCGTCGACACCGTCCTCGGCGCCCTCTCCCGTGCCATGCCCGAGCGTATCCCGGCTGCCAGCAGCGGCACCATGAACAACCTGACCATTGGCGGCCGGGACCCGCGAAACGACGAGCTCTACGCCTACTACGAGACGACGGCAGGAGGTATGGGGGCACGCCCCTCGGCGCCCGGTCTCGATGCCACCCATACCCATATGACCAACAGTCTGAATACTCCGGTTGAGGCGCTCGAGCACGCGTATCCGTTCCGGGTTCTCCGCTACGGGGTGCGTCGGGGCTCGGGCGGACTCGGCAGGCACCGCGGGGGCGACGGCATCGAGCGTGAGATCGAGCTCCTGGGCGACGCCCGGGTGACCCTACTGGCCGACCGCAGGCGGCACCCTCCCTACGGAGTGCACGGCGGCGAGCCGGGCGCGGTCGGCCACACAACGATCTCGACGGCCGACGGCACTCGAGAGCTGCCCGGCAAGTGCAGCCTGACGGCGACCGCCGGGAGCGTCATCGGTATCTACACCCCGGGAGGCGGGGGCTACGGCAGGCGCGACGAGAGCTGAGTTCGCGGGGTAGATCGAACGCGTGGTCCGCTCCTGTCCCCCCAACCGCCCCGCGAGCCCTTGGGCCGCCCCGTCAGGGCCGGTCATCCGCGGCCGATGCCTACGTCGGGCGCGCCGCGCTCCGGTACCCTAGGAGTGGCTGTTCCTCCCCCGAGCGTATGCTGCGCATCTCGATGACTCGCAAGCCGCCTTCCCGGATCACCTTTCTCGTTCCTGGCATCATCTGCCTCGCTGTCGCAGGCGCCTTCAGCGTCGAGCTGTGGCGTACCCGAAACGACGCGATGTTCTGGACTCCCTCAGAGCTGAGCGACTCGCTTGACTCCGCCTCCGAACGTGTCGAGGTCTATGTCGACGGACAGCTCCTGCGCGACCGGGTGACATCGGGCCAGATCCGCCGCGCCGACGACGGGAGTCTCGTTCGGCTGGAGTCGATCCGAGTACGCCTGAACGAGCGCGACCGAGTCACGAGGGTCCGCTTGGCCCTGATCAGTGCCGCGGCCAGCGCGGGCCTCGTGCTGCTGCTCGCCGGCCTGGCGATGCCGCCACGCCGATCGCCGATGGGTCCCCCCGATGAGCGCGCGAACGCGTCTAGGGCTGATCAGTGCTCTCCTGGTGGCCAGCCTCGTAGTCTGCGTGGCGATGTCGGTCGACTCGATCCAGCGGCAGCTGCTGGTCCGCAGTCAAGGTGCCCTGGCCGGTGCCGGGATCGCCTTCTACGGGGTCGAGATCGACGGCCGCGACGTGATGCTGCGCGGTTTCGTCGAGTCGCAAGAGCAGGCAGATCGCATCGAGCGGCTCGTCGGTGCGATTCCAGGTGTGCGGGCGGTCGGCAACGAGCTGGTCATCGAGCGCGTCATGGAGCCCACGCTTGCCGTGCCCGAGGGCGCAACCGCCGGCCTGCGTTCCCCCTCGCTGCGCTTGCAGCGCCTCGGCGACCGCCTTGTGCTCTCGGGGACCTTTCCCGATGACGGTAGCGCCGCGCGCCTGATCCGAGCCGCTCAGGAACGCTACGGGGCCGCCAACGTGATCAACAGCTTGCGCACCTCGACAGCCACAGGTCGCGCCGACTGGACCGACACAGGCCCCGCGTTGCTCGAGGTGCTCGACGCGGTCGACGACAACGGCCGGGTCGCCATTAGAGGCTCCACCGCCCACCTCTTTGGCCAGGTCCGCAGCCGCGAGCTCCGCGGGGAGCTCGAGCAGGCGGCCCAGAATATCGCCGCCGGCCTCACCTGGCGATTCGACCTGCTGACGCGCGACGGCGCGACTGGGGGTGGAGCGCCATGATGTACCTACTCGGCCAAATCACGCTCTGCCTGGTGCTCGCGGCGCTGGCGGGGTGGTTCCTCGGCTGGAGCTGGCGTGGATTCCGCGACCAGGACGTCGTGGAGGACGCGCGGCGAACGCTCCGCCACCCAGGAGGTCAAGGAGCGCGAGCTCACCGAGGCGTACCGGCGCGGAGAGAGCTTGCAGTCGCGCGTCGACAACGCGCAACGACGGACGGACGAGCTCGAACGTGCGCTCGACGAGTGTCGCCGAGGCGCCGCTCGCGACCGCGACGACGCGGCTTTCGATGGCGCCTCTGCCTCCCCACAGGCAGATCAACAGGAGCGCACGCCTAAGGAGCCGAGCGTGAGCGGCTCGCCGGCTCAGCCCGACCACGCCCCATCCACTGACGAGCTGCTGCGGGCACACGAGCTCGAGGCCCGACTGCAACGCCAGGAGTCGGATCTGACAGCGGCGCGTGCTGAAGCCGACAGCCTTCGAGCGGCCGTCGAGGCGAAGGCCGAGCAGGCCGCCGGCCTCGAAGCGCGGGTCATCGAGCTGGAACCCCTGCGGGACCGTCTGCACCGGCGTGAGGCGCGGCTGGCGGAGCTCGGCGCCGAGCTTGCCCACCTTCGCGAGGCCTCTGAGGAAAGGGTGGGTGACGCGGCCGACGCCACCGAGGAGGCCGAGCGCCTGCGTCAGGAGCTGGCGGGTCGCGACCAGGCGATGAATGATCAGCGCAATCGCCACAACGAGACCGTCGCGGCAATGCAGCGAAGCCACGGCCAGCAGCTCTCGGAGGCCCGCGAGCGAGTCGATCGGCTCGAGGCGGAGTCGAAGCAAGGCTCGGCGCCAACGTCGAGCACCGACGAGGAGTTGGCTCGATTGCGCGCCGAGTTGTCCCGACAGGCGCTGACGATCGAGGAGCTACGGACTCAGGCGGAGGAGGATGCCCAGGAGATCGCCGACGCAGCCGAGGATCGGGAGCGTTCCCGCACCGAGCTCGGCCGCTGTTCCACGATGTTGCAGAGCCTCGAGGGCAGGCTCGAGGAGGCGCAGCGGAACCTGCAGCGGCAGATCGAGCGCAACCGTAAGCAGGAGGCCGTGCATCGAGCCGCGCGCCCTGCGCCGCGGCCCGGTGGCCTCGTCGAGTCCCGGCACAGCGCCGATCGGGAACGCGGCTGGCGATCTGCGCATCCCGCTCACCTGGGAGCAAAGCCGTGCCAACACCCCCCGCTCCGGTGACGATCTCACCCGGATCCGATCCACGGGATCGGCGCGCACACCCAAGCGCGACGCAATGCGGCCGGCGTGACCACTTATGCCCAGATCGCTTCTTGGACCGACTCGGAGGTCGAACGAATCGGTAAGCAGATCGGAGCCTATCCCGGCCGCATACGGCGCGACGACTGGGTCGGCGGCGCCCAGACAGAGCAGAACGAGTCCGGCGATCACGACACCTAACCGAGGCTACTTCGTACGGCGACGAAGTACACGAGCAGCAGGGCGGCGAGGGCGTGAGACATCCAGCTGACCTCTGCGCCGCGACCCGCCGCGACCTTGAGCACCGGATAGGCGATCAGGCCCAGCGCTACGCCGTCGGCGATCGAGTAGGTCAGCGGAATCCCGGCGAACATGAGGAAGGCCGGAATCCCTTCCGTCGGGTCACGCCACTCGACGCGCGCCACCGCACGCATCATCAGCGCGCCCACCAGCACCAAGGCCGGGGCGGTGATTGGCGGGTAGCTCCCGACCATCGCGATGATGGGAGTGAACGGCAGGGCCACCAGGAACAGAATCGCTACCACTACGGCGACGAGCCCCGTCTTACCGCCCTGCTCCACGCCGGCCGCGCTCTCGATGTAGCTGGTCACGGTGCTCGTGCCAAGCGCGGCACCAGCCACGGTGGCGACCGCATCGGAAGCGAGTGCCCGCTGGGCACGCGGAAGCCGGCCGTCGCGCAACAGCCCCGCTGCCTGGGTCACCGCAACCAGGGTTCCCACGGTGTCGAACAGGTCCATGAACAGGACCAAAATGATCAGCGGCACGAACTGCAGCGACACCGCAGCCACGACGTCCATGGCCATGAAAGTGGGCGCCAACGAGGGGGGCGGGGCGACGAGATGATCGGCCGGAACGAACTGAGTCATCAGAAGCGAGCGTTCGGCTACTTCGCCGAGCTCTCCCATCCGCGACAGCACCGTGTGGGTCGCGAGGCTGGCGCCGAGCGACGCCAGGATCCCCCAGAGCAAGGCCCCGCGTACCTCCCGGACCCGAAGGATAGCGCTGACCGCAAGCCCGAAGAAAAAGATCAGAACGTCGGGCGAGGTGAAAGCAGGATTCAAGCTCACCGCCGTACCGGGATCGCGTAGGACCACAGTAGCGTTCTGCAGGCCGATGAAGGCGATGAACAGCCCGATCCCTGCCCCGAGTGCGCTCTTCATCGATGGGCTCAGAGCATCCATCAGCGCCCGCCGCACGCCGAGCAACGACAGGCCGGCGAACAGGAGGCCGGCAACGAAGATGACCCCGAGCGCCGCTCGCCAGGGCTCCGGGTGCCCGAGCGCCGCGGCCGCCGGGACGATCGAGAAGACGAAGAAGAAGTTTTGCCCCATGCCCGGCGCCTGCGCCACGGGATACCGCGCATACAGCCCCATGATCAGGGTCGCCAGCGCTGCCGACAGGCACGTGGCGGTGGTGACTGCGCCGAAGTCCATGCCGGTCTCGAAGCCGAACAGGCGCCCGCTCAGAACAGCCGGCTGGACGAAGATGATGTAGCTCATGGTCAGGAACGTGGTCAGCCCAGCAACTACCTCGGTGCGAACGTCGGTACCGTTCTCGCGCAGCCTGAAGTAGCGTTCCATCGGTCCCTCGAGGTACCAGGGTGTTGAGCCCGCAAATGGTACAGGTTCCCGCCCGGTGCCTCGGAATGGAGCGATTGCGGCTCGAGACGACGGGGCTCGGCCGGATGGGAAAGCGGCCCGTCCGGTGATCCAGCGCGGCGTCCCGGAGGGCTAGGGGCGCGTGGCGACGACGACGAAGACGGCGCGGCGGTTCTCGGCCCAGGCACGCTCGTTGTGGCCGGGATCCTGCGGAAGCTCCTCGCCGTAGGAGACGGTCTCGATGCGGGCGGGGTCCACTCCGAGGGAGACCAGGAAGTCGCGCGCGGAGTCAGCGCGCCGTTGGCCGAGTGCCATGTTGTACTTCCGCGTGCCACGCTCGTCGCAGTGTCTCTCGATGATGATCCGCGCGCGCGGGTTGTCGGCCATCCAGCGCGCGTTGGCCTCGATAATGGAGAGCTGCGAGGTGGCGATGTCGGCGCGGTCGAGGGCGAAGTGAATCTCCTGCAAAACGCCCATGCGATTGAGATCGGCAGCCGTCATGGCCGAGTCGGAGGGCTCCGCCGGCTGCCACTCGTCCGTTGTTTCCCCGACAACCGGCCTCGCTGTCGGTACGGGCAACGGTGCGTAGCGGGTGGGCACTTGTATGCGGCCGTCCGGCCAGCTCCCCCGCACGATCGAGCGGCCCGGCGCGCAGGCAGTGATTGCTACGACCCAGACCAGCAGGCCCAGCGCGGCGGTGCGTTCGAGGGTTCGGAACATGGTGTCGGTCTCCGATCGGACAGCTCTGCGCAGCATGGTTTCTGCCGCCCTGATGGTCCTCATGGTCGTCATCACTCCGTCCCAGGGCCAGTCGATAGCTCCGAGTAAGTTGAAGCGCCTGGCCAAGAGCGGAAACCCACGGGCTGGGCTGACGGACACCCTCGTTTGCTGCCCGATACAACATCGCCCTTGATTCGAACCGCACGATGGCGTACCAAGAGCGCGCCGGGTGGTTCCGGCGCAAGCACGCCAAAGCAGGCAGGAGCCCGATGTCCGAGAACGAGCACGACAGCGACCCGTCGGTGGTCCCCCCCGCCCCGGAGCACGAGCCGACTCCCGACCCGGCCCCAGAGCCAGAGTCGCCCCCCGAGCCCGAGCCGACACCTGAGCCCGAGCCCGTGGCGCCCCCTGAGCCCGAGCCGACACCTGAACCCGAGCCTCCCGCGCCTGCGCCCGTGACGCCTCACGCACCTGCGCCAGCGGCAACCCCCGAGCCCGAGCCGGCACCTGAGCCCGCGCCGGCCCCTGAGCCCACCTCGGAGCCATTCGCGCCGCCAGCCGACGTGGCCGAGCAACAGCCGCCGAGCGCCGCCAAGGCCGACATCGCCAACCGCGCGGTAGCGCTGGTCATCGACGGACTCTGCGCCTTCGTGGTCGGCTTCATCCCGGGTATCGGTGGGTTGTTGGGTGCCGCCTATATGCTCCTGCGCGACGGGCTGGAGCTCGACTTCATGAATCACCGCTCGATCGGCAAGACCTGCATGAAGCTGCACATCCAAACGGTCGACGGATCCCCGATCGACGTCGGGACATCGCTGCGCCGCAACTGGATGTTCGCCCTGGGCCCCCTGGCGCAGACAGCGCTCTTCATCCCGATCCTCGGCTGGTTCATTCTCCTGCCCCTGTTCACCATCGGCGCGATCCTCCTGGCAATCGTCGAGATCGTCTTGGTGTTGACCGATGCCGAGGGTCGGCGGATCGGTGACAAGATCGCCGGCACGGTGGTCCGGGCCGACTGAACAACCTCCGGGGACTCGCCGGATGCCCGGAACCAAACGCGGCTGTCGTGCGTCTCTAAGCGAGGGAAGCCGCCGTCCGAGAACCGTGCCGATCAGGAGTGTGTGCCGTGGGAGCCGATTCGCTCATTCAGATGTCCGGGATCAAGAAGGTTTTCGTGACCGAGGAGGTCGAGACACACGCGCTGTCTGACGTCCACCTGGCGATCACCCAGGGCGAGTTCGTCTCGATCGCCGGTCCTTCGGGCTCCGGCAAGACCACGCTGCTGTCGATTCTCGGGCTGCTCGACACACCGACGGACGGTGACTACCACCTCAACGGCACCTCGGCAGCCAACCTGACCGCCTCGGAGCGTGCCCGCGTGCGCAACCGGGAGATCGGCTTCATCTTCCAGAGCTTCAACCTGATCGGCGACCTGAACGTCTACGAGAACGTCGAGCTGCCGCTCACCTATCGCGGCATGTCCTCCTCGGAGCGGCGGGAGCGGGTCAACGCGGCGCTCGACCGGGTCGGCATGACCCATCGCGCCAAGCACATGCCGAGCCAGCTCTCGGGTGGTCAGCAGCAGCGTGTGGCGGTTGCCCGCGCCGCGTGCGGCGATCCCTCGATCCTGCTGGCAGACGAGCCCACGGGTAACCTCGACTCGGGTAACGCCGCCGCGGTCATGGACCTGATGTCGGAGCTGCACCAGGGCGGCGCCACGATCTGCATGGTGACGCACGACCCGCGCTGGGCCGAGCACGCCGACCGCACCGTCCACCTGTTCGACGGCCAGGTAGTCGACGAGAACGTCGCCGTCGTCTGACGGAGCGTTCCGGGGCGTCCCGGCTGCCGCCGTTCCGCTCGGCGTGGCAGAATCGCGCCCCATGTCCGGATACTTGATCCCCATCGGCGGTGCCGAGCGCCAAGCCAACCAGCGAATCATCCTACGGCGCTTCATCGAGCTGTGCGGCAATGACACGGCCAGGATCGCCATCATCCCGACCGCGTCGAAGCTCGATACGACGGGGCCGCGCTACCGTCGCGTCTTCCTCGACCTCGGGGCCGAGTCGGCATCGCCGCTGCCTTTCCGAACCCGGCAGGATTGCCGTCGCGAGGATTGGCTCGAGGCACTCGAGAACAGCACCGGCGTTTTTCTGACCGGTGGCTCCCAGCTGCGGCTGTCACGCACCCTGGGCGGCACGCCGGTGGCGCTGGCGTTACGCCGGATGTACAGCAACGGCGTTCACGTCGCCGGCACCTCTGCAGGCGCCAGCTACATGTCCGAGCACATGATCGCCTTTGGTGAGGCGGGTGCGACGCCACGTACCCACATGGTCGCCCTGGCGCCGGGTATCGGTCTGACCCACGACTTCACCATCGATCAGCACTTCCGCGAGCGCGACCGCCTCGGCCGCCTGCTAACCGCGTTGGCCTACAACCCGTCCATCATCGGGCTCGGGTTGGACGAAGACACGGCCGCCTTCATCCGACCGGATCGACGACTCGAGGTGGTTGGCAGCGGGTCCTGTACCCTCGTCGACGGCGCGGATCTCGAGTAAACATCGGTCGGACATAGGGCCGGCGAGCCGGTCTGCATGCTCGGCGTGAAGCTACACATCTTGTTGCACGGGTCGGTCTTCGATATTGAGACCCGGCAGCCCGAGCCACCGCCTGAGGGACCCGAGAGGGAGGTTCTGGAGTCATGAAGATCTTGGAATCGCGCGTTTACCTGGGGCCCAGCCTCTACGCCCATTTCCCGGTGATCCGTCTGACCGTGGATCTGGAAGGGCTCGAGAGCTGGCCCAGCGCACGGCTGGGCGCCGAGTTCATCGACGCCCTCCTCGCCGCGCTTCCCGGACTGAGCGAGCATGGCTGCTCGTATCGGGAGCCCGGAGGCTTCGTCCGGCGAATGCGGGAGGATGAAGGGACCTGGCTGGGACATATCCTGGAGCACTGCGCGATCGAGCTCCAGAACGTGAGCGGCACCCGGGTCACCTTCGGACGTACTCGTGGAACCGGTGAGCCGGGCATCTATAACGTCGTGTACCAGTACCGCGCCCGGGACGTAGGCAAGGAAGCGGGGCGGTTGGCAGTCCGCCTGCTCCACAGCCTCTTGCCGGCCGATCTTCGCCCGGCAGACTCGGTCCCAGCCGACTTCGAGTTCGAGCCAGAACGCGACGCGCTAATCCGCTACGCCCAGCGCCGGGCACTCGGTCCCAGCACCGCGTCGCTGGTCGGAGCGGCCGAGGAGCGAGACATCCCGTGGATCCGCCTGAACCAGTACAGCCTGGTGCAGTTCGGGCACGGTCGCCACCAGAAGCGCATTCAGGCGACCATTACGAGCGAGACAGGCCACATTGCGGTGGAGATATCCTCCGACAAGGAAGAGACCAACCAGATTCTCTCGGGCCTTGGATTGCCGGTTCCGCAGCAACGCCTGGTGCGATCCGCGCGCGACGCAGTTCGAGCGGCCGGGCGCATTGGCTACCCCGTGGTGCTCAAGCCCCTCAACGCCAACCATGGCCGTGGCGTGTCGATCGACCTGGGCGATGCCGACAGCGTCGCGTCTGCCTTCGAGCAGGCGAGGCGGCACAGCCGATCAGTATTGGTCGAGAGCTTCATCCAGGGGCTCGATCACCGCATGCTGGTCGTCGACGGCGACCTCGTTGCCGTAGCCAAGCGCATCCCGGCGCATGTGGTTGGCGACGGACAGCTGAGCGTCGAGCAGCTCGTCGACCTGGTCAACCAGGATGCGCGCCGAGGGATCGGCCATGAGAAGGTCCTGACGCGAATCGAGTTCAGCCACCAATCGGATCGGCTGCTCGAGCAGCGGGGTTTCACGCGCACCAGCATCCCGGAGACCGACGAGATCGTGTACCTGTGCTCGACCGCCAACCTGTCGACCGGTGGCACGGCCAACGACGTAACCGACTTGGTCCACCCAGACAATCGGGAAATGGCGATACGAGCGGCGCGGGCGATCGGCCTGGATATCGCCGGCATCGACTTTCTGACCGACGACATCTCCCGTTCCTACAAGGAGTCGGGCGGGGCCATCTGCGAGGTCAACGCCGCGCCCGGCTTCCGCATGCACGTGGCCCCCAGCGCCGGCCAGCAGCGCGATGCAGCCGGACCGGTGCTCGACATGCTGTTTCCTCCCGGAAGCAAGTCGCGCATCCCGATCGCGGCCATAACCGGGACCAACGGCAAGACGACGACCTCCCGCATGCTGGCCCACATCATGAAGATGTCGGGACACCGTGTCGGGCTGACCACAACCGACGGCGTGTACATCGACGGGCAGCCGTCGGTGAAAGGCGACATGACGGGACCCCAGGCCGCGCGCATGGTGCTGCGCGATCCACAGATCGACATGGCCGTGCTGGAAACCGCCCGCGGAGGTCTGTTGCGCGCCGGCATGGGTTATCGCAGCTGTGACGTCGCCTGCTGCCTCAACGTGCAAGAGGACCACCTCGGCCTGCGCGGCATCGAAACGCTCGAGCAGCTGGCCGAGATCAAGCGCATCCCGATCGAGGTCGCCACCAAGGGGGCCATCCTCAATGCCGACGATCAGCACTGCCTGCGCATGGCCGATTACACCGAGGCCGAGTCGATCTGCTACGTGACCATGAACCCCGCGCATCCACTGGTGAAGGAGCACGTCCGCGCGGGTGGCCGGGGCGTCGTGCTGGAGGAGGGCCTCAACGGCCACATGATCACGATCTACGACGGGGGTGCCCACCTCCCCCTGCTCTGGACCCACCTGATCCCGGCCACCATAGAGGGGCGGGCGCTACACAACGTGCAGAACGCGATGTTCGCGGCCGCCATGGCTCGCGCGCTCGGGGTCAAGCTGGAGGACATTCGTCAGGGATTGCGCACCTTCGACACCACCTTCTTCCAGGCGCCCGGGCGCATGAACGTGTTCGACGAGCACCCCTTTCGCGTGATCGTGGACTATGGACATAACCCGGCGGCGGTTCGCGCCATGTGCGACGTGGTCGATCGGCTCGACCAGGTCGGCAAGGCCGTGTGCGTGATTTGTGCGCCCGGAGACCGCCGTGACGTAGACATCTTCAACATCGCCCAGGCAGCGGCCGGCCATTTCGACCGCTACATCTGCAGGCGGGACGACGACCCAAGCGGCCGGGGCGACGAGGAGGTCCCACGGCTCCTGCAGCAGGGACTCCTCGATGCCGGTGTCGAGCCCGAGAGCATAGAGATCGTGATCTCGGAACAGGAGGCGGTCGACATCGCGCTTCACCAGGCGGCGCAGGGCGACCTGTTACTGATCTTCGCCGACAACTTGACCCGCACCTGGGAGCAAGTGGTGGCCTTCCAGGTCGATGCGCCAGCCGCCGTGGATGGGCCGCAGCAAACCCCGGCGGCGAGCCCGGTCGAGCTACCGGAGCTACCCGACGATATTCTCGACACCGCGGACAACGTCATCCGCGATGAGCGCGGCGTACGTCTGGCACGCGACGAAGAGGCCGACTGAGCGGCCCATGCGGCTAACCGACTCCCGTCGACTCACCGGGCCGAGCCTGCTGCAGGACGCTGCCGGCGCCGTGATCGAGGTCGCCGGCACCGAGGCCGAGATGGCGGCGGCAGTCAGCGCCTGGGAACGGCACGCACGGCGCATGCTCGATGCGTTGGGGTGGTCGCGCGAGGAGGCGAGGATTCGCCGCTACGAGGGGGGGCCAGCTTGGCGCTGTCAGCGCCGCTCGATGCCCTCTACGCCGCCTGTGAGGTGAACGAGGCGGCCTGGGAGGCCGCCTCAGCCGAGTGCGGCTCAGCGCCGGCGCAGGACCACGAGCTCATCATCGCGAAGCTACGTCACGAGATCGACGAGGAGTCCAACCCGGCGCTGCTGCCGCTGGCCGACGCGGCTGTGCGTCGGCGGGTCGCCTTCGTTTCGGACGATGACCATGTCTCTGTCGGACTGGGTTCGGGAGCGCTCGCATGGCCGGTGAGCAGAGTGCCGGACCCGACCACTGTCGACTGGAGCCAGGTTCACGACATACCGCTAGCCTTGGTCACCGGCACCAACGGCAAGACCACCACCGTTCGCATGCTCGGCGCCATGGCCTACGCCGCTGACATCACCGCTGGCAATACCTCTACCGATGGGGTTCAGCTCGACAGCGACTTCATCGCCCACGGCGACTACACCGGGGGCGAGGGGGCGCGCCTGCTGCTGCGGGATCGCCGCGTCAACTTGGCCGTCCTGGAGATCGCCCGTGGTGGCATGCTGCGGCGAGGCCTTCCCGTCACACGCGCCGACGTCGCTTTGGTCACCAATGTCGGCACCGATCACCTCGGCGAGTACGGAGTCGTCGACCTTCGCCAGCTCGCCGCGGTGAAACTGATCGTGGCCCGAGCGGTCCGCCAGCACGGGCTGCTGATCGTCAACGCCGACGATCCGGTTCTGGCGCCGGCCGCTCGCGAGGTCACCGGTCGGTTGGCCTGGCTGGCCGTGGATTGGAGCGACGCCCGACTCGCAGAGCTCTCCGGTGACGTTTGGCTTTGTCGCGACAGTGGGCTCGGCCTCTGGCGTGACGGCACCTGGGACGTCTGGCTCTCCGTCGAAGAGGTCCCCGCCACCCTGGGCGGCGCGGCCATCCACAACGTGTACAACGCCCTCGGCGCGCTCGGGGTGGGTGCCAAGCTCGGCCTTCCCCGTGAGGCGATCTGCCTGGGGCTGAGCCGCTTTGCCAGCGACAGTCGGTCCAACCCGGGGCGCGGCAACGTGTATGCCCTCGGAGGTGTGATCGCCTATGCCGACTTCGCCCATAACCCGGAGGGGCTGCGCACGGTGCTGCGCCTGGCTGACTCGCTGCCGGCACGGCGCCGCCTGGTGATACTCGGTGATCGGACCGACGAGGAGATCGATGCGCTGGCGGAGATCGCCGCCGAGGCCCGCCCCGATCGCATCATCCTGAAGCAGATGCGCGAGTATCTGCGCGGACGCGAGCCCGGCGTCGTGGTGCGGCGACTGCGTGACCGCCTGGACGCCTGCGGCTTCCCAGGCGACCGGATCGAGATCGTCTCGAGCGAGATGGGCGCCGTACGCCGGGCGCTCGAGTGGGCCGAGCCTAACGACCTGCTCTTCCTACTGCTGCACGCTGAGCGCGACGCGGTACTCGATTTTCTTGATGACCTTGCTTCCCGTGGATGGGAGCCAGGGTCGCCGCTACCTGGAGACCCTTGAATGGAAGCCTCGATACGCGTGGCCATGCAGTGGCAGGGTGAGGAACGATTCGCGATGCAAGTGGGTGAGCACGTCGGGGCGCTCGACGGTGAGTCGGTGGCTGGCCTGTCGCCCATGCAGCATCTAGCGGCGGGAGTGACCGGCTGCATGGCGATCGATATCGCCCACATCCTCGGCAAGATGCGTACCCCTGCGGACGCGATCGACATCCAATTGGACACCGAGCGGGCCGCGGACCCGCCACGACGATTCACCGCCTTACATTTGAATGTGCGCGCGACCGGCGAGGTGCCCGAAAAGAACCTGGCGCGCGCCGTGGCGCTGTCCCGCGCCAAGTATTGCTCCGCCTGGCACACCTTCAAGGACGATATCGAGCTGCACGTTACCGCCACGGTCTCCTAGCCGGCGGCGGCGAGTCGCATCAGTTGCCCGCACAGGTAGGCACCGTAGGTGCCGATCGCGTAACCGAGCACGGCAAGCAGGGCCCCGACCGGGGCCAAAGACGGGTGCACTGCCGAGGCAACGATCGGCGCCGAGGCGGCGCCGCCGACGTTGGCCTGACTCCCTACCGCCATGAAGAAGACGGGAGCCCGAATGGCGAGCGCGGCGCCGATCATGATCGCCGCGTGAATCAGCATCCAGACGCCACCGACCGCGAACAGTCCCGGGTTCTCGAAGATCGCCAGGAGATTCATGTTCATGCCCACGGCGGCAACCAGGACGTACAAACAGGCCGTGCCGACCTTCGATGCTCCTACGTCCTCGAGGCGGCGAAGCCGCGTGTTCGAGGCCAGCAGTGCCAGCGTCGTGGCGAGCACGACGAGCCAGAAGAAGCGCGAGGTCAGGTTGTAGACGGCGAGCGCGGGCGCGAGCCGCTCGAGCATCGGCGCGATCAGATCGGCCAGGAGGTGGGAAATCGCCGTGATCCCGAACCCGACTGCCAGCAGCTGCATGAGCTCGGTCAGCGTGGGAATGCGGGCGTTCTCGGCCTGATGACGCTCGACCTTGTCGCGCAGCTCATCGATGGCGCTGGTGTCGGCGCCGGTGCGCGCATCGATCGCGGGAGCGCGGCCGACCAGAAAGAGAAGCACGGCCAACCAGATGTTCGCGACGATCACGTCGACGGCGATCATCGCGGAAAAGAGGCTGTCCCCTACCTCGAACACCTCCTTCATGGCCGTCTGGTTGGCGCCGCCACCGATCCAGCTCCCGGCCACTGTGGTCAAGCCTCGCCACACGGCATCTGGGCCGGCGCCGCCGACCGTCTCGGGGCTCACGGCCCCAACCAGCAAGATGGCAATCGGGCCGCCGACGAGGATCCCGACCGTTCCGGCACCGAACATGATCAGGGCCTTCGGTCCCAGGCGCATGATCGCCCGCAGGTCGACGCTGATCGTGAGCAGTACCAAGCTGGTCGGTAATAGGTAGCGCGACGACACGAAGTAGAGGTTGGAGACCTCACCCGAAATGATGCCCACGGTGCTCAAGAGCGAGGGCAGGAAGTAGCAGACCAGGATCGAGGGCACGACGCCGTAGAAACGGCGCCACAAGCGACTGTCGCTGTGCGAGGTCGTGAAGACGAAGGCCAGCACGCCCAGCAGGATGCCCAGGACGACGGCATCGTTAGTGATCAACGGTTCCAAGAGCCTCTCCCTCCCCTGACACGAAAAACGACGGCGGCCGCTCAGATTACCGGCGGCCGTCGTCGCATGCCATGTTCGGGACCCCGGAAATCTATCCCGTGATCTTGGACAACGCCTGCATGGCGGCCCGCTGCACCTGCCGGTCCGAGTCTCCGAGTAGCTGCATCAGTCGGTCTCCTCGCGAGCCAGCTCGACGATGCGCTGCATGCGCTCGTACTCATCGTCGCCGATCTGGTCGCGCTGCTCCTTCAGGAGCGCAGCTATCACCGCTTCGCGTGACCCACCGAAGAAGGTGTCGAGCACATGGCGGAGGGCTCCGTGACGGGCTTGCTCCCGCGCCACGCTCGGCCGGTAGACGTAGCGGGGACCATCCTGCGAATGCTCGATGTGTCCCTTGTCCTCGAGGATGCGCAGCATCGCGCGCACGGCCGAATAGCTGGGTGGATCCGGCAACCGTTGGCGCACCTGCGCCGCGGAGCTGGTGCCGCTCGAGTACAGAACATCCATGATTTGCCGCTCGCGGCGACTCAGATCCGTCTGGAAGCCAGCGCCCATGGCGATCGTCCTGATTCGGGGAATCCACGGTTTCGGCGGTGCTACCTACCTAGCACTGCTAGAAAACTAGCGCCATCTGAAGCTACGCGTCAACCAGGCTAGACTCCGGCTCTCGCCCGTAAGACCTACTTGCCAGACCCACCACACTTCCACCACGGCCTGCTCGGAGCCCGACCGTGAGTCACGACGTCATCGTCATCGGCCTGGGCGGGATGGGTAGTGCTGCGGCCGCGACCCTGGCCGCTCGCGGCCAACGCGTCCTGGGAATCGACCAGTTTCATCCGCCACACGACCTCGGTTCCTCGCACGGGCGCTCGCGCATCATTCGCCTTGCCTACAAGGAGGCACCAGAGTACGTACCCCTGCTACGCCGCGCCTACGAGCTGTGGCAGGAGCTCGCCGGCACCACCAGCGACCGGGTCTTGCTGCAGACCGGTGGCCTGATGCTCGGGACACCGGACAGCTCCACGGTCGCCGGCGCGCTCGCCAGCGCCCAGCAGCACGACCTGCCCTACGAGATGCTGGACGCCCGGGGCATACGCGCGCACTTCCCGGCCTTCCGGCCTCCGCCCCACCACGTCGGTGTCTTTGACGAGCTCGCCGGCGTCCTCATGCCTGAAACCGCGGTGCAGCTTCAGCTTCGCCGTGCCGTCGCCCATGGGGCCGATCTCCTGCTCGACACGCGCGTCGATTCATGGGAGTCCCGTGGCGACGTCGTGCGCGTCCGTGCCGCAGCTCGAACCCACGAGGCGGGTTCCCTCGTTCTGACTGCGGGTGCGTGGCTGCCGTCGCTCGGAATCTCCGTCTCGCCACGGATGCGCGTGGCTCGCCAAGTGATGCACTGGTTCGAGCCACCCGGAGGTATCGAGCCGTTCCTGCCGGGCCGCTTTCCCGTCTACATGTGGGAGGTGGACGGAGGTCCCGAGTTTTATGGGTTCCCGGCGCTCGATGGGCCGGGTGGTGGGGTCAAGGCGGCAATCCATCACGGCGGCCAGGAAACCACCGCGGACGGAGTCGATCGCCAGATCCACGCCGCGGATCGCGCTGCCATGCAAGCCTGCGTGGCAGCCCGGATCCCCGGGTTGGCGGGCCCCATTGCGCAATCGACGGTGTGTCTGTATACCAACACGCCCGACCTGCACTTCGTTCTCGGCGGGCTTGCAGAGCAGCCGAACGTGGTGCTTGCTGGCGGCCTTTCGGGCCACGGGTTCAAGTTCGCCACGGTCATCGGCGAGGTGCTGGCCGACCTGGCTACGACCGGAAGCTCTCCGCTTCCAATCGCGCCCTTCGCCCCGGATCGATTCGACTGAGTACCTAGGAGGCCATGGCGAAAGTGTGGTGGGTCTGGCAAGTAGGTCTTACGGGCGAGGGCAAGGAGCACCGACGAGGCGATGCGACAACATCGTTGAGGAGGTGCGACACGGCCATCGCCCGTAACCCCTACTTGCCCAGAGGGTTACGCCGCCAAGGGCGCATCTGCGGCGTTGGCGGCGTAACCAGACCCATCACACTTTCACCACGGCCTCCTAGCCGGCCGTGGCCCGTCGTCGACCGCGATCGCGGTGCCTGTTGCTCCACGATTCGGTCCACCGCCGCCTGCTAAGATCGACACATGATTCGATGGCTGCGGAGTTTGCTGGTCCCCGCGGGTCTGGGTTTCGGGCTGCTGATGCTGGTTGGCCTCCTGGGCGCCAGCCTGGTGGCCGTCCGCGAGGCGGCGGCGCTTCACCCAATGCTCGGCTGGGCCGTCGGCCTGCTGGCCGGGCTGGGCTTCGTCCTGCTGGTTGCATGGCCCGTGGCCGGGGTGCTGAGCCTTCCCCGCGCCTCGACCCCGCCCGTCGAGCACTCCGGTGCCGCGTGGAAACGCTACGTCCGGCGCTACGCCCGACGGCTGCGTCACAACGCGACACTGCGCGACGGCTATGAGCACTATTCGGAGCTGTGCGCGGCAGCTGACGCGGACTCGAGCACCGAGCAGCTAGAAGGGCAGATCGAGTCGGCGATCGCCTTTCTTGACGAGAGGGCCCGCGAGTTGGTCGCTGGCCATGCTGCCGCCGTGTTCGCCGCCACGGCTATCTCACAGAGCGGCCGACTGGACGCGATCGTGGTGCTGTCGGCTCAACTTCGAACCGTGCGGGAGATCGCCCGGCTCTATTACCAGCGCCCACGCCCGCTCGAGCTCTGGCGCTTGTACGCCAATGTCGGCGCCGCGGTCTTTCTAGCCGGGGAGATCCAGGACAGCGAGCTTCTTGCGGTGCTCGGGGCACCGGTCGGCGCTGCCGTCACCGGCATGCTCCCCGTGCAAGGCACCGACCCTCTGGTCTCGCTGCTGGTGAACAGCCTGCTCGACGGGTCCGCCAACGGCTTCCTCACTCTGAGGATCGGTGCCGTCGCCCGACGCTACTGCGGCCTCCGGCCGGATCCGCGGCGCGAGGCCGTGGCCGCCAGCGCCTCGCTGGAGGCCGCCGGCATGCTCGCCGCAACCGTGTCGACGGGCGCCGCCCGCATCGCGCGCGCTACCCGCAAGCTGGTTGTGCGTGGGGCCGTGGAGTCCACTACCAAGGTGGCGCAGTCGGTTGCTGGCGCCAGCACCGATGCTCTCGGCCGGGTGGCGTCACTGCTCGACCGCACGGCCCGGCGAATCGGCCGTGAGGCAAGGCGTCCGCCGCTGTGGGTAGTGCAGGAGAGCGCCAAGTTCTGGGACGCGGTCTCCGACACGGTCCGGCGAGGCTCCGACGATACCGAGGATGCGCCGCCCGCGTAGCAGCCCTGCACCGACTACGCGCCCGCCGCTCCAGTGACGCTTGTCGGATCGGTGTTTGCCCCGCACACCAGGACTGCGACCCGCTCGTCGGCAGCCGGGACGTACGCGCCGGCAACGAGGGCGGCCAGCGCCGTAGCGCCGCCCGGCTCGGCCACGACACGCAGCCGCTCCCACAGGAGCCGCTGGGCCGTGCGGATCACCTCGTCGTGTAACAGCAGCGAGTCGTCCACCCAGCGCTCGGCGCAAGCGTATGCGATGTCGCCGACCTGGCGGGCCGCCAGCGAATCGACCGCCAACCCGCCCACCTCGACGGCTACCGGTCCGCCGGCAACTTGCGCCGCGTGCATCGCCGAGCAGCCCTCGGGTTCTACCGATATGACGCGGGCCTCGCCCCGAAACCAGGCCGCGGTTCCGGCGATCAAGCCCCCCCCGCCAACCGCCACCAGGACGCTATCGAGCTCGCCGGCTTGAGCCTGCAACTCCCGACCGAGAGTGCCAGCGCCCGCGACCACCTCGGGCTGGTCGTATGCGTGCACCATGACGGCGCCGGTATCGCGAACCCGGATCTCGGCGGCCTGCCGGGCCTCGTCATACACCGCCCCGACCTGATACACGCGCGACGCCAGTGCTCGGAGTCGCGCGACCTTGATCGCCGGGGCCGACACCGGCACGAAGATCTCCGCCTGGTGACCGAGCGTTCGGGCGACGTGGGCCACGGCCAGGCCGTGATTGCCGCCCGAGGCGGCGATCAACCCGGCGGCAGGAACCTCGGAGGCGAGCACCCGACTGAAGGCACCGCGCGGCTTGAAGGATCCGGTGTGCTGCAACGACTCGAGCTTCAGGGTCAGCTCGAAGCCTGGCTGCTCCAGCCCGAGCTCCCGGCTATCGACGACCACGATGGGCGTGCGGCGGATGTAGCTCGCGATACGTGCCCACGCGCGCTCGATGTCATCTCGCTCGGGTGTGTCCGCGGTCACGAAAACGGACCCATCACACTTCCACCACGGTCCACTACGGTCTCCCTGTGCTGGATCGGATCGATGCTCGGAGATATCGTCACCGGCTTACCGCGGCCGCGGGCCTTCGGGGTCGCTGGCGCCGGGGTATTGTGCACCACGGTGTTCGAGCTGAACTCGCCCCCCATACGCTGCTCGTGTCGATGTCCGCTTCGCCTCAATCCGGATCGCGCCTGACCGAGGTGACAGCGGCCTACGTCGTGGTGTTTCTGAGCTCGGCATTCATCATGACCCTGGAGCTCGTGGCCGCCCGGCTGGTCGCACAACACCTCGGGGTATCGCTCTACACCTGGACATCGGTGATCGGTGTCGTGCTGGCGGGGATCAGCATCGGCAACTTCGTCGGCGGACGGCTTGCCGATCTGTACCCGCCGCGCGGCCTGCTGACCGGGCTATTCCTTCTGTCCTCCATCCTCAGTCTCTCGGTGCTGTTTCTAGTCGACTGGATGGGTACGTGGTCGCGCCCGGAGACTCTCGCCTGGCCGCTCTGGATTCTTCGGAACATTGCCCTCACCTTCCTGCCCCCCGCCACCTTGATGGGCACGATCTCGCCGGTAGCGGCCAAGCTGGCGCTCGGTGCGAGGCGTGACATCGGAGCCACGGTTGGCAGTCTCTACGCCTTCGGTGCGGCGGGCAGCATCGTCGGTACGTTCCTCACGGGTTACGTGCTGATCGGCTGGTTTGGCAGCAAGGCCATCGTCTGCGGCATCGCCGCCGGCCTCGCCCTCATGGGCCTGGTGGCGAGCCTCGGGCTGCGGCGCTCGCCGGCGGGCTTCTTCGTCGTCTGGATGACTTTCGTCGGGCTCGTCGGCGTGCTGACCGTCGGCCCGTGGCAATGGGCCCAGGTCTTGGGCCACTTCGTGGGGCTGCGTTTCGACAACAGTCACCTTCACTACCAGGACGAAAGTAGCTATTTCGCGATCGAGATCTACGATGCGGAGGAGCTCGACAATACGCGTGTTCTGGCGCTCGATCACCTCGTCCACAGCTACGTCGCGCTCGACGATCCGACCCGGCTCGAGTATGCCTACGAGACCGTCTACGCGGCCCTGTCGCAGCGGCTCGCCCCAGTGGGCGCGCCTCTGCGAGTCTTTTTCATCGGCGGCGGAGGGTTCACGTTTCCCCGCTACCTGGAGCTGCTCTACCCACGTGCGCAGATCGACGTGGCCGAGATCGACCCGGCCGTCAAGCGAGCAGCCCAGGCTGCCCTCGGGCTACCGCCGGATGGCCAGACTCGAATTCGCACGCTGGCGATGGACGCGCGCAACTTCGTTGCCGATCGAGTGCGCGACGGCTCCGAGCCCTACGACTTTGTCTTCGGGGACGCCTTCAACGACCTCGGCGTGCCGTATCACCTCACGACGCAAGGATTCAACGACTCCATCAGACGAATCCTGCGTCCCAGCGGCGTCTACATGATCAACATCGTCGATGTCTATCGCGAGGGCTTCGGGCGCTTCCTGGGTGCCTACGTCGGTACGTTGCGGCTCACCTTCCCCAACGTCTACGTCTTCTCCGGCGACCCCGACGGCGTCTCGGAGGACCGCGACACCTTCATCGTCGTCGGGTCGGCGCGACCCTTACCGATCGACGACCTGGGTCTACGCGACGGCGACCTCGACTACCTGGGGACGCTCTTCGCCTGGGCGGAGAGTGACACCTTCTTTGGCGACATGGAGACCCTGTTGCGGCGCTCGGGCGGCGTGATCCTCACCGACGACTACGCGCCGATCGACAACCTGCTGGCTCGCGTGTTCGCGCTCGATGAGGTGGACGAATGAAACCTCTTGTGAACCGGGGCACTGCCCGCAGATAGCGATCGCCAGCCGGGAAGACCAGCACTTCAAGATCCGGCTACACTCTTGCCATGTTCGCCCGCGCTAGCTCCACCTCCGACCTGAGGCTCCTCTTTCTCACCGTCTTTCTCGACATGGTCGCGTTCGCGATCATCTTGCCCGCGCTCCCCTTCTACGCCATGGAGCTCGGTGCTACGGGGCTCGGGGTCGGAATCCTGTTGACCTCCTACTCGGCGGCCAAACTGCTGGGCGCCACGATCGTTGGCCGTCTCTCCGATTCCTATGGCCGCCGCCTTCTATTGATCCTCTGTCTCGCCGGCTCCGGCCTCTCGTTCATCCTGACGGGGCTGGCGGGTTCGCTCGTCGCCTTGGCCTTGGCGAGGGGGATCGCCGGCCTCTTTGGCGGCACCGTCGGGGTTGCGCAGGCCTACATTGCCGACCTGACCGCGCCCCAGGAGCGGGCCAAGTACATGGGACTGGTCGGCGCTTCCGTGGGACTCGCCTTCATCGTCGGGCCGGGTCTGGGCGTCGGCCTCAGCCGTTTCGGCTTCCCGCTGGTGGCGTACGCGGGGGCAGCCCTGGCCTTCGCCAACACCTTGCTGGCAGTCTGGTGCGTCAAGGAGTCGCCGCGGACCACGACCGGCCTCGGTGCCCCGATGGCCCAGCTGCACCTCGCCATGGGGCCCGGCGGCATCCGACGCGTCCTGATGGCCACATTCATGACGATCTTCGCCTTCGTCTCGATGGAGACGACCCTGGCGTTTGTCGCACACGACCGCTTCGGGATTCAGGAGCGCGGATTCGGACTCGTGCTGGTCTACGTGGGCACCGTCATGATCCTGGTCCAGGGCGGTCTCATGGGCCGCCTGGCGCCCCGTTTCGGCGAGCGCCAGCTGGCAACCGCCGGCGGCCTGCTGCTGGGCACCGCGATGCTCTGCCTCCCGTTCGCCCCAGCGATCGGGATTGCCCTGGCGATCCTCGGTGTGCTCGCCTTCGGACAGGGATTGCTCTCACCGTCGCTCGCGACGCTGCTGTCGCGCTATACTGCTCGCGACGGCCAGGGTGGAATGCTCGGGCTCGGGCAGTCGGTCTCCTCCGCCGCCCGGGCGATCGCTCCCGTGGTAGCGGGCTGGCTCTACGACCAGGCCACCGGCTCCCCGTTCTTTCTCGCAGGTCTTCTGGCGCTCAGCGCCAGCGCCGCCATCGCAGGCCTTGCACGCTGGGAGCTGGTCGGGGTCCGAGAGGATCGCGCCTGACCGGGCTCGCCTCCTAGCAGACCGTGGCGAAGCTCTGATGGGTCTGGCAAGTAGGTCTTACGGGTGAGGGCAAGGAGCGTCGACGAGGCGATGCAGGAACATCGTTGAGGAGGTGCGACACGGCCATCGCCCGTAACCCCTACTTGCCCGGAGGGTTACGCCGCCAAGGGCGCATCTGCTGCGTTGGCGCTCCTTGACGATACCCAAACATCGCCGACGTCACTCCGCCTTGCATCTGCGCCCTTGGCGGCGTAACCAGACCCATCAGAGTTTCGGCACGGCCTCCTATAGGTCGCGCAGCGGCGCCAGCCTGTTGCGCAACTGCTCGTGCACACGTCCGTTCGTCGCCACCAAGTTGCGGCCGTGCAGCAGGGTCTCGAGCTCCTCGGAACCACGAAAATCAGTGACCCGCCCGCCCGCCTCTCGTACCAGGAGAACCCCCGCTGCGATGTCCCAGGGATTCAGGTGGAGCTCCCAGAACCCATCGAGGCTACCGCACGCAGTAAACGCCAGATCGAGCGCAGCGGATCCCATGCGGCGTAGCCCTCCCGCCGCGATGCCGACCCGCGGGACGTTGTCCAGGTTGTTGTCCGCCACGGTGTCGCGCGCGTAGGGGAATCCCGTCGCCAGGATCGCATCGCCGATGTCACCCACCTCGGACACCCCGCACGGCTCGCCATTGAGCCGGGCGCCCTCGCCCACCGCCGCGGCGAACGTGAGGTCGAGGGCGGGGGCATGCACCACGGCAGCGGCCAGGGCTCCGTCCTGAAGCACGGCGATCGAGACGCACCAGAGCGGGATCCCGTGCAGGAAGTTGATCGTGCCGTCCAGGGGATCGACCACCCACTTACACGGGCCGGCACCGGCACGTTCACCCCCCTCCTCGGCGAGGACGGCGTCACCGCCCGGAATCCCCTCGAGGATCAGGCGCTCGGCCTCGAGGTCGGCCTCCGATACCAGATCACGACGTCGGCCACCCTTGCGCGTGGCGTCGCCGAAGCCGACGCGCCCGTAGTAGGAGCTCAGGAGCTCGCCCGCCGCGAGCGCCAACTGCTGAGCGTGCGCGAGCACCGTCGCCTCCTGTCCCGGATGGTAGTGGCTGGTGGCCGGGAGTATGGCGGATCGGCACGGCGGCCGCTGGCCGCACGGATATACCTGTCAGACCGCTGCGAGCGCGGCGCGATCCTTGACCCAGATCACGCGGTCGCGTGCGTCGACCAATCCGGCCCGTCGAAAGGCGTTGAAGGCGATGCTCGTAGTCTCGCGCGCCGAGCCGACAAACTGCCCCAGGTCGGTCTGGGTGAGTCGTAAGTCGATCCTCAGGCCCTCCTCGTCGGGGGCACCGAACTGCTCGGCGAGTCGCGCCAGCGAGTGGGCCAGACGGGTACGGACGTCCTTGGAGAGCAGGTCGATCATGCGCCTCTCGCTCTCGCTCTTGCGCTCGGCGATGACCCGCGCGATGCGCAGCGCGAGCTCCGGGTGCTCCATCACGTAGCCGGCGAAGCGATCGCGGTCGATGATGCAGGTGAAGGCATCGTCGACGATGCGGGCGCTCTCGCAGCGGAACGATTCTCCGGTGACCGCGGCTTCACCGAAGATTGCCCCCGGACCCTGGAAGCTCAGGATCACCTCGCGCCGGTCATCGCCCTGACGGTACAGCTTCACGGCGCCCGTACGCAGGATATAGAAGGCATCGGACATGTCTCCCTGGCGAAAAACGTCCTCGCCCTGCTTGAACAAGCGGAGGTCAGCGATGTTGACCAGATGCCGCAACTCCCGGTCGGCGAGCGAGTCGAACAGATCGACCTGCTTGAGGTGCCAGTACTTCGCCTGCGAGACCGCCAGTGCCGCTTCCATGCCAGAGTCTCCTGAGCCTCGGGTTTCGCCTCTGTCGCACGCTTCTGGGTGCTTCAGAGTCGGATTTGCGCGCGACGTGGCCCAGGTTTCACCCTTTTTTACGCCTCGGAGGTACCCACGCGAGTGCCCTGAAGGCTCCAGAGGTACCCGAGGAGAAAACCCGTCAGGGCCAGCACCAAAATCCCGAGGGTATGTCCCATCAGGATGTGCGCCGGGTGGGCGTAGGGGCAGAACATCCGCCAAGAGGCGTCGCCGGCCAGCCCTGCGCCGGTCCCTGCCAGGAACCCCGCCATCCATGGACTGCGCGGCAGGGCCCGACTCACCAGCCAGGCGACCAGTACGAGGATGGGCAATCCGATCAAGGACTCCACGCGGAAACACGCCGCCCACATACTGAACGAGGTGCCCCCCGCCGTGGAGGGACTCCTGAGAAAAATCGCCAGGTTGACGACGATTTGGACCCCGTACGCCAGCAAGCACAAGCTGAAGATCCAGGTCGCCGAGGGGCGCCAGCCCGGTATCCCTTCGCGCAGTGCCAGCACCAGCAACGCGAAGGCGAGGAGCACTTGGATCGCCACCGGGACCCAGCCGAGGAGCATGCCCAGCTCCGTGGTGTCGCGTATCTGGAAGTAGAGCAACGGCATGCTCATGGCGGCCAGGGCCACGGGCACAACCACGATGAGGCGTTTCCATGGGTTGGCAAGCGGCTTGACAGGACGAAGGTCGGCCGCCACCGCGGCCCGCAGTCCCGGAGGTAGCCCGCCCCCGTCTTCGCTCATCTCGTGTCTCCCATGGCTCCCATCGACTCCCTCAGGTCCTGCATCGCCCGGAACGAGCGCAGCTTGGCCGCCCGCTCGGTAATACCGAGCATTCCGCCGATCTCGCGAAAGCTGAATCCCCACACGTGGCGCAAGAGCAGGGCCTCGCGGCGATCCTTGGCGACCCCGGCCACGGCGGATCCCAGATCCTCCCGGTCGGGGAACAGCTCAGCCAGCGGTGCTACCGGGATCTCTGGCAGCTCGTCGCTCGCAGGTGCCTCGTGACGCGCCCGGCGAAGGCGCGAACGGCGATCCATCAAGAAGACGTGTCTGGCGATCCCGAAGGCCCACGGCTTGACCGGTCTCCCCGGAAGATAGGTATGCCGTGACCGGTGCATCTGCAGAAACGTCTCTTGCATCAAGTCCTCGCCGCGCGATCGATCCCGCGTTAGCGACGTGAGGTAGTTGCGCAACGGAACCGAGAGGGCTCCGAACAGTCCCTCGAACGCTTCGAGGTCGCCGTCCTGGTAGGCGAGCATCAGCTCGGCGAGCCTCTCGGGCGCAGGGTCCTCGAGCGTCACTCAGGCTCCTTTGCGGGTGGCAGCAGCGAGGTTTCAGGTACTGGGCGGAAGGCGAATAAAGGGTTTCGGGGGCGGCGGCCTGGGAGGGTACCATCCTAGTGTTCCACCGCCCAGACACACCGAGACCCGTTCCGCGCCGCCCGGAACCCCGGCCGTGGTCGCTCGGATAGCGAAGCCCGCTGCGCCGTGCTGCGCCGCGAGCCGTGAAAGCGAGGCGATTCGTGAAGAGGCTGGTTTGGGCAGTGCTCTTTTCCACACCCATGCTACTGCTGGCAAGCCCTGCACAGGCTCAGGACCCCGAGGGGACACTGTATTTCGGGTATTCCTATTTCCGCGTCGACCTGGAGAACGCGGAGGAGGGCGACGCACATGGCATCGAGGCGGACTACACCTACTTCCTGGAGCGGCACGTCGGCTTCACGGTAAGCGCCTCGGTGCACCGACCCGGAGGCACGCCTATACAAGAAGAGTAAGGGAGCCGAGTCGAGGCTCTGCTACATGGGGCACCTGATGATCGACAACCGCCACGGGTTAGCAACCAACGCCTGCGTAACGATCGCTTCGGGAACAGCAGAACGAGAGGCCGCCGTGCAGATGGCGGGCGAGATTCCCGGAAGGGGCCGGGTAACCTTGGCGGCCGACAAGGGCTACGACACGCGAGACTGCATCCGAAAGCTTCGAGATCGCAACATCACCCCGCACGTCGCACAGAACGACACGAACCGGCGCAGCGCCATCGACCGCCGCACGACCCGGCACCCGGGCTACACGGTCAGTCAGAAGAAACGCAAGCTCGTCGAGCAGATGTTCGGATGGGCCAAGACGGTCGGGCTGATGCGCAAGACCAGACACCGAGGCACGCAACGTGTCGATTGGATGTTCATCTTCACCGCCGCGGCCTTCAACCTGGTCAGAATGCGCAACCTCGAGGGGGCGACGTGACGATGAGGGCACCAATCCCCAAGAAATGCCGGCGCTGTCAGCAGCGCCGGCCTCGTACCCGCACTCGGCGCCCCGCTAACTCACCGTGATCGAGACGATCCAGCCCAAAATGGCGCGCCCAAGCCGTTTTTCAGCAGCCTGCTAGAAAACGTCTTCGGCGAGCCCAGCTTCGGCACCCGTCAGATAAGCCTGCTCGCCGGCCCGCACTTCGTTTTCTGGCGCGGGCTCACACGGGAAGCCGGTCTGCGCCTGCTGGCGGGTGCCACCGAGCCCAAGCTCGATACTTCGATTGGCAGCGTGACCCTCGAATCCCGTTGGGAGTTCACCGTCGCCCCGAGCCTGCTGTTCGAGTTCCGCCTCGCCGACAACATCTGGCTACGTGTGCCACAGGCGACCGTCCTGTTCTACCAGTGGGGCCAGGACTGGACGGCCGACTGGCGGGTCTCGGCCGGCATCACGATTCGCGGCGGCGAGATCCTCCAGTAACGCGGCGCGCCAACGGATCGGGTCCAGAGGCTTCGGCGGCCCGCACGACGGGGACCGCCGCCTCGTCATAGAATCGCCGGCAGGCTCACCTCACCCTGTCAGCGAATGGCCGACTCGATCCACGACTCCGACATCGATCCGCAGGAGACCCTCGAGTGGCTCGAAGCCCTGGACGCGGTGGCGCGGCACGAGGGCGCCAAGCGTGTGCAGTTTCTTCTGGAGCGCCTCGACGATCACGCCACGACCTACGGCGCCGGCATCTCCCGCCGGCGCGAACCGTACGTCAACACGATAGCCCCAGGCGACCAACCTCCCTACCCCGGCGATCGCGAGATCGAACAGCGGCTCGTCAGCATGGTCCGCTGGAACGCCATGGCGATGGTTGTCAGAGCCAACCGCGAGTCGGCAGAGCTGGGTGGGCACCTCGCGACCTACGCGTCGGCGGCCAGCTTCCTCGAGGTCGGCTTCAACCACGTTTTCCGCGGCCACGACGCCCTTTCCGGGGCCGATCTGGTCTACTTCCAGGGACATTCGTCGCCGGGGATCTACGCCCGTGCCTTTGTCGAAGGCAGGCTCGAGGAGTCCCAGCTCGCCGGCTTCCGCCAGGAAACCGACGGGGTCGGCCTGACCTCCTACCCTCACCCCTGGCTGATGCGCGACTTCTGGCAGTTCGCCACGGTATCCATGGGTCTGGGTCCTTTCATGGCGATCTACCAGGCTCGCTTCATGAAGTACCTGCAGAACCGGGGGCTGATCGAGCCGTCAGATCGCAAGGTCTGGGCTTTCCTCGGCGACGGCGAGATGGACGAGCCGGAATCGCTCGGCGCCATCTCGGTGGCGGCTCGTGAACAACTCGACAACCTGATCTTCGTGGTCAACTGCAACCTGCAGCGGCTCGACGGTCCGGTGCGTGGCAACGGCAGCATCGTTCGCGAGCTTGCCAGCCATTTCCGCGGCGCTGGCTGGAACGTGATCAAGGTGCTCTGGGGCAGCGTCTGGGACGAGTACTTCGCAGGCCCGCATGCCGATCTGCTGGTTCGACGCATGGAGGAGGCGGTCGACGGTGACTACCAGTCCTACGCGGCCGACCGAACCGGACGGCTGCTGCGGGAGCATTTTTTTGGCCGCTACCCGGAGCTGGCACGGATGGTGGCCGAGCTGTCGGACGAGCAACTGGCCGAGCTTCCGATGCACCGTGGCGGGCACGACCCACGGAAGGTCTACTCCGCCTACGTCGCGGCAGCAGCCCATCGGGGCAGCCCGACGATCATCCTGTTCAAGAGCATCAAGGGGCACGGGCTGGGCGCCGTAGCGCAGGCGCGCAACGTGACCCACCAGACCAAGAAACTGGCCCAGGAGGCTGTGCGGGCGTATCGGGACTGGCTGGAGCTGGAGATAAGCGACGACGAGGTCGACGATCTGCCCTTCGTGCGGCCACGCGAGGGCAGCGCAGAGGCTGAGTATCTGCGCCAGCGTCGCCAGGCAATGGGTGGCAGCGTGCCCGAGCGGCGCGTCGTCACGGAGCCGCTGTCGGTCCCCGGGCTCGACGCCTTTGGCACGGTGCTCGCCGGTAGTGGCGATCGCGAGATCTCCACGACCATGGCGTTCGTGCGGACGCTGGCAACGATGCTCAAGGATGCCCACATCGGTCCGCGTATCGTGCCCATCATTGCCGACGAGGCGCGTACCTTCGGCATGGAAGGCCTGTTTCGACAGGTGGGTATTTACGCGCCATTCGGCCAGAAGTACAGGCCCGTGGATCGCGATCAGCTCGCCTACTACTGCGAGGAGCAGGACGGCCACATCCTCCAGGAGGGCATCTCAGAAGGTGGCGCCATGGGCTCCTGGATCGCGGCGGCAACCGCCTACGCGAACCATGGCTTGGCCATGGTTCCCTTCTACATCTACTACTCGATGTTCGGGCTGCAGCGGATCGGTGACTTCGCGTGGGCGGCCGCAGACATGCAGGCTCGAGGGTTCCTGCTCGGCGCCACCTCCGGTCGGACCACGCTGGCGGGTGAGGGGTTGCAGCATCAGGACGGCCACAGCCACCTGCTGGCCGCCACGATCCCGACCTGCAGGGCGTACGATCCGACCTACGGTTACGAGGTCGCCGTGATCCTGCAGGACGGGCTACGGCGCATGTACGGCGAGAACGAGAACGTCTTCTACTACGTGACCCTGCTGAACGAGAACTACCGCCAACCCGCGATACCGGAGGGTGTGGAGGAGGGCATCGTGCGTGGTCTGTACCGCCTGTCTTCGGTCGGCCGTCGCAAGAAGCGGGTGCAACTGCTGGGCTCGGGCAGCATTCTGCGCGAGGTCGAGGCGGCTGCGGAGATGCTCGACGCTGATTGGAAAGTCGCGGCCGACGTGTGGTCAGCGACCAGCTTCACCGAGCTACGGCGCGACGCGCTCGCGGCGCGCCGCTGGAATCGGCTGCACCCCGAGGACAAGGCACGGGTACCGTGGGTACAGGCGGCGCTCGAGCCGACCAGCGGGCCGATTGTGGCGGCCACCGACTACATGGAAGCCTTCCCGGAGCAGATCCGCCCGTTCATCGACCGACCCTTTGCTGTCCTGGGCACCGACGGGTTCGGGCGCAGCGATACCCGCAAGCAGCTGCGAGAGTTCTTCGAGGTGAATCGGGGCCATATCGTGGTAGCCGCGCTCAAGGCGCTCGCTGACGAAGGCGCCGTGAGCACGGCCGACGTCAGCAGCGCGATCGAGCGCTACGATATCGACCCCGAAACCCCCGATCCGGCGACCGCGTGAGGCGAAACCGAGGAGACAGCGTGGCCGAAACGATCGAGGTGAAGGTCCCGGACATCGGCGACTCCGACGACGTCGAGGTGGTCGAGGTTCTGGTAGCTGTGGGCGACACGGTCGAGGTAGAACAGTCGCTGATCACGCTCGAGAGCGACAAGGCGTCCATGGAGGTTCCCTCTCCGGCCGCCGGCACGGTGTCTCGTCTCGAAGTGTCTCCTGGCGACAAGGTGGCCCAGGGAGCCAGCATCCTGCTGCTCGCAGCCGAGGGCAGTGAGCCGCAGACCACGCCCCGAATGCGGGATCGCGTGCTGACGGAGCCAGACGCCCGCCACGCGGCCGAGCTGCCCTATGCCAGCCCCTCGGTGCGTAAGCTGGCGCGTGACAAGGGCGTCGAGCTCGTGGGCCTTCGGGGCAGTGGGCGTAACGGGCGGATCCTGCCGCAGGACGTCGAGCGGGCAGCGCAGCCGGACACGGAGTCCGGTGTCACCGTGCCGCGGATGCCGCACATCGACTTCTCGCAGTTCGGCGAGACCGAGATTGTCCCGCTGACCCGAATCAACAGGCTTACGGCCGAGAATCTGCATCGAAGCTGGCTGCACGTTCCGCACGTGACCCAGCACGACGAGGCCGACATCACCGAACTCGACGCCTTCCGCAAGGCCCACCGCGCCGAGGCCGAGCAACGCGGCTTCAAGCTGACCTTCGTGGCTTTCCTGCTGGCGGCAACCGCCGCCGCGCTGCGCCAGTTCCCCCGCTTCAACTCGTCGCTCGACCCGGGCGGTGAGCAGCTCGTGCTCAAGCGATACATCAATATCGGAATCGCCGTCGACACGCCCAAGGGGCTCGTCGTCCCGGTCATACGGGACGTGGACACGAAGTGCATCTTCGAGCTCGCGGCCGAGCTCGCGGAGGTCTCCGAGCGGGCGCGCAGCGCCAAGCTGACCCTGACCGACATTCAGGGCGGGACCTTCACCATCTCGAGCCTCGGTGGCATCGGGGGGACGGCCTTCACGCCGATCGTCAACGCCCCGGAGGTCGCCATCCTCGGCGTGTCGCGATCGCGCATGCAGCCGGTTTGGCGGGACGACGAGTTCCAACCCCGCTTCATGCTTCCGCTATCGCTGTCCTACGACCACCGGGTGATCGACGGCGCCGCAGCGGCTCGCTTCACGACCCACTTGGCGCGCCTGCTCGGCGACCTGCGCACGATCCTGCTCTGAGGCGAGGACATGGAAGACTCCGCGGAAGCTACTGTCGCCGATACGCCCGCCACCGAGATACGAGCCGGCGTGGTCGTTCTCGGTGCCGGCCCTGGCGGCTACACGGCCGCGTTCCGCGCCGCGGACCTCGGCAAGAACGTGGTGCTGGTGGACAAACGTCCACAGCTCGGCGGTGTATGTCTCAACGTCGGCTGCATCCCCTCCAAGGCGATGCTGCACGCGGCGGCGCTGCTCGACGCAACGGCCGAGTTTCGCAAGCACGGCATCGACTTCGGCGCGCCGGCTATCGATCTGGAGGCCCTCAACGGCTGGAAGTCGGGGATCGTGGGCCGTCTTACCAAGGGCCTCGCGCAGCTGGCCAAGCAGCGCTCCGTGAAGGTCGTCACCGGTACCGGCAGGCTCACCGGGCCGAACCTGCTCGGCGTCGACACGGGCTCCGGGACCACGACAATCCAGTTCGCTCAGGCAATCATCGCCGCCGGGTCGCGGCCCGTCATGATTCCGGGCTTCCCTGCCGGGGACGAGCGTCTCTGGACCTCGGACGACGCGATCCGTTTCCGCCAGATTCCGCCACGGCTGTTGGTTATCGGTGGCGGCATCATCGGCCTCGAGATGGCCCAGGTCTACGCGGCACTGGGTGCGAACGTGACGGTCGTCGAGCTGCTCGACGGCATCATGCCGGGTGCCGACCGCGATCTCGTGCGGCCGCTCGAGCGGCGCCTGCGTAAGCGCTACGAGAACATCTTCGTCGGCACCAAGGTCACGGGCGTCAAGTCGCTGAAGAAGGGGCTGCAGGTCGCCATGGAGGGACCAAAGGCCCCGGCCAAGGATACGTTCGACGCCGTGCTCGTTGCCGTCGGCCGCCGGCCCAACGGTGACCGGGTTGGCGCCGAAGCGGCCGGCGTCGCGGTGGACGAGCATGGCTTCATCGGTGTCGACTCCCAACAACGCACCAGTGCGGAGCACATCTTCGCGATCGGAGACCTGACCGGTGAGCCGATGCTCGCCCACAAAGCGACGCATGAGGGCAAGATCGCGGCCGAGGTCATCGCCGGGCTGGACAGCCACTTCGACGCGCGGGTCATCCCGTCGGTGTCGTACACCGACCCGGAGGTCGCCTGGGTCGGAATCACCGAGGAGCAGGCCCAGGCCGCGGCCGTCGGCTACGACAAGGGACTGATTCCGTGGACCGCCAGCGGCCGCGCCCTCGGCATGGGGCGCACCGACGGGTTGACCAAGACGCTGTTCGACGAGTCCAGCGGTCGGCTCATCGGGGTCGGCATTGTCGGCCCGCACGCCGGCGATCTGATCAGCGAGGCGGCCTTGGCCATCGAGATGGGTGCCGACGCTGGCGACATCGCGCTTACGGTGCACCCGCATCCGACCTTGTCCGAGACCCTCGCCTTCGCCGCCGAGGCGGTCGAGGGCACGATCACGGACCTGTACCTGCCCAAGAAATCCTGACGCGGGCTGCTTGGCAGACTTTCACCACGAGCGGCTAGCCCGCCGGTGCCCGCGAGGGCTCGCCCGTCGCACCACCACGACCCCAGCTCGCCGCCTTGGTCTTGAGCTGCTGGAACTGACGTGATGCCCCGGACAGGCGCTCGTCCCACGCCGGGTCTGGCTGTTGCCCGTCGATGGCCTTGAAGTAGACCTGCATGAGCGCGGCGACCGCGAACGGCTCGAGCAGCGCCGCCTTCATCGCCACGGCAGCGACCAGCGCGACCACGAAACCGACCACATCGACCGGCCCGGGGAGTAGAGCCGCCATTGCTGCCGCGGGGGTCAGGAACACGACGAACACCAGGAACGTCAAGCTCCACATGATCAACATCAGGACGAGCGCGTTCTTGACCATCACCTTGTAGTTCTGCGCATAGAGGATCAGCGCGTCCTTGCTGCTTTCCCATGGATTGGACGAGCCGACCCGTATGTTGTAGGCGAGGATCAACTCGTCGGTGTACGTCAGCGACAGGTTGATGACCTGGTTGGCGAGTCCCACCAAGCTCCGCAGGCCGGGCACCGGAACGAAGCGGGCGACGGTGAACAAGGCCCGGTTGATAGCACGCAGGATCACCTTGATCAGGCGGTCCACGCCGAACAGGACCGAAGTCTCGACAAAGCGCTTCCTGACTACGGACTGCGCGTGGTCGATTTGGCCTCGGCCGGCGGGGAAGTCTTGGCCGTCGTACAGCTGCACCAGCACGGCGATGTGCCCCGCTTTCACAAGGTACAGGAGGTATTCCCGAGCCCAGTACAGGATCGCGCTGACCAGCCCGAATCCCACCATGCCGCCCCAGAACGCACCGCCGCCGAATGCACCGCCGAGCAAGCCGAAGGCTGCGCCGAGGCCGGCTCCGACCCCGGTAGCGATCACGTAGCCGATCGCGATCCCCGCGTACACCAGAATGCGCAGTAGCAGGAAGGGCATCGTCTTGACCATGGCTCCGAACGTCTTGCCGATATCAAAATCAAGCATGGTGGCTCCTGGCTGAAGATCACTCCGCTGCGAACAGGTCCACGACCTCGGCCACCGGGTAGCTCCCCGCCCCGGACAGGTTCGAGATCATGACGACGACGATCTTCAAGTCCGGGTACAGGGCAAGGATCGTCGTGCCGCCCACCGAACCGCCGCCGTGGCTGATGACCCGGCGTCCGGCGTCGTCGGTCCCGGCACGCCAGCCGATACCGTAGCCGGTCTCGTCTCCGGCCGTGGTGGCCTGCGAGCGGAACCACTCCTGGAGCGTCTCCGCACGAAGGAATCCCGGCCTCAGATGGGCCAGGCCGAACCGCACCAGGTCGCTGGCGCTCGATACGAAACCTCCGCCGGCCCACTTGTAGCTGTTGTCGACGTACGGCGCGTTATACAGCAGCCCGGCCTCGGATCGCACGTACGGACGTACTCGTCCGGGGACGATGAGCGCGTTGATATCGGCGCTGGTGTCGAGCATGCCGAGCGGCTCGAAGACGCGCGACTGCATCTGCGCCAGGAACTCCTCGCCGGTCGCGCTCTCGATTGCGGCGCTGACCAGGTTCCACCCGTAGCTCGAGTAGCTGTACTGGGTGCCCGGATCGAACAACAACGGGTCGGCGGCGAAGATCGCCAGCCCGTCCTTGACGGTGGGGTAGAACTCCGAGCTCAGGAACTCGTTGCCTGCGTAGTGACGCATACCTGCCAGGTGGCCCGCCAGCATGCGCGTGGTGATCGGTGCCTGCTTTTCCGGGAACTCCGGCACGTATTGCTGCACCGGCGCGTCGAGGTCGAGGGCCCCCTCCTCGACGGCCAGCCCGAGCAACGCCGCGGTCAGCGGCTTGGAAACGCTCCCGACCCGGAAGCGCGACGTCGTGCTGACCGGAACGCGCTGTTCCAGGTCGGCCCACCCGAAGCCCTCGGCCCATACGATCTCCGAGCCGACGCCTACGGCCACCGACAGCCCCGGAAGCTGAGCGGCGCGCTCCTGGAGCAGGGCACGGGCACGGGGAATGGCGTCTGGGTAGGCCGAGTGCGCAGGCTGGGCAAGCTGCTGAGCGTGAGCGGCCCCCAGCCCCGATGGCCCGGTTCCGACACAGGCCAGGCAGACGGCCATTGCGGTGAGCACAACACGCGGGACGACACGGAAAGACAACATCGACGGGCTCCGGCTCGGTTGCGGTACGAATCGCCCATATCCTAGCCGCTTGCAGCGGTTCTTCGAGGGCATCGGTTCGACGCACTTGGTTCCTGAGCCGGCCATCAGCGATTAGGCTGAGGTTCCCGGCGCCGCTGCAACCTCCCCATTTACTCGGCGAGCCGATCGTGAACAAGCCAAGAACCCCACGCAGAGAGGGCCCGTGAGCCAACGTAGCCACTTGCGGAACAAGAACATGAATCCGCTCGCCGGGGCGGCGCGCCTCGTGTCCCGTGTCGCCGCCATCGTCGTCGTCGCCCTGGCACCCACTGCCCGCGCCGCGCCCCAGGACGGGGTCCAGGCGCTTCGCTGCGGGCGCCTGATCGACGGTGTGCGCGACACGGCCGCTCTCGAGGTCACCGTGGTCATCGAGGGCGACCGCATCGTCTCGGTCGGGACCGCAGCGCCGCCCGACTCCGCCGAGATCATCGACCTGCGGAGCGCGACCTGCCTGCCTGGCATGATCGATGCCCACTCGCACATCCTCATCGGCACGGACAGCTATCAGATCGACCACCTGCGCTGGTCATCTGCCTCCAAGGCGCTTCGCGGCTTGGCGGCGGCCCAGGCCAATCTCCACCCCGGCTGGACGACGCTGCGCATCGCGGGCGATGCCGACGTCTTTTACGCCCATCTCGACGTCGGTAGGGCAATCGACTCCGGGATGTTCCTCGGTCCGCGGATCACCGGCGCCGGCCACTACATGTCCGTCACCGGCGGTGGCGGCGACATGAACCAGATCGCGCCGGAGCACCACGTTGTGGCCGATGGGCTGGTGGTCGATGGCCCCCGGGAGGTGCAGAAAGCGGTTCGCGAGGAGATCAAGTACGGCAGCGATTGGATCAAGCTCTTGGTGACCGGCGCCTTCATGTCGACCGGCGACAGCCCCACCAACGTCCAGTTCAGCCCCCAGGAACTGCGTGTCGCCGTGCGGGAGGCCGGCCGCCGCGACGTCCCGGTGATGGCCCACGCCCACGCTACCGCCGGCATCAAGATGGCGGTCGAGGCCGGGGTCCGCTCCGTCGAGCACGGCACCTTCATGGACGCCGAAGCGATGGGGATGATGCTCGAACGAGGCACGTGGTGGGTCCCGACCGTCTACATCGGCCGCTACTACCTGGAGACCGGGACGGCAGCCGAGGACCTCGACAAGATGATAGAGCTGACGCGGCTGTACCAAGAGGACTCCGAGGAGCGCGTTCGCGAGGGGATCCGGCGCGGCGTCAAGATCGCTATCGGCTCCGACTTCGGCGGCTACGCCCAGGAACGCAACGTTCGCGAGATCGAGACCATGGTCGATCTCGGGATGACCCCGGCGCAGGCGATCCGCGCGGCGACCATCGTCGGCGCCGAACTGCTCGGCTGGGACGACCGGATCGGCACGATCGAGCCGGGCAAGCTCGCCGACATCATCGCGGTCGACGGCGACCCTCTGACCGATATCCGCGCCCTACGCGACGTGCGCTTCGTAATGCTCGGCGGCCGCATCGCGCGCTGGCACTGAGCTCGCCTGTTGAATGGGGCCGTAGATTCGGACAGTGTTAGCGGCGGCACACCGGGCGTGACGTGCACGACGGGCCGCGTGGCCCCTCGAACAACACCGTCCGATCTTCGAGAGCACCGCGAGTGAGGAGGCCCCATGCCCGCCCTGACCGTCGGATGCCGCCCCAGGCGCCCATCGCCGACCACCACCGATCCGATCCCGCTCACCGCCGCCACCACCATCGTCGCACTGGCGTTGCTGCTGGTGATCTCGGTGCCCGCGAGCGGATCGACGCAGGAGACCGAGCAGGTCGAGCCCGATTCCCGTGCTCTCGAGGTCATCACCGCGCTGCTCGAGGCGCTGGCCACGCAGGACGAGGCGCGATCGCGGGCACTGGTGCCGATCCTCCATGAGGTTTATCTCGTCCGCGGTGGCGTGCACCCCAACTTTCTTCGAATCCTCGGCCGCAAGGCAAGGGCGATCGACAGCTATGTGCGTCCGGCCGACGTCGCCCGGGTCGACCGCGTGCACGCGAGCGAGGGTCAGCCACACCGCTTCGGCAACCTGCGGCTGGACGTTGTAGATCGCTACTACCTCAACAAGACATCCGGGAACCCCGACTTCGTGACCATCGTCTGGACCGAGAACGGCGATCCGAAGGTGGTGGCCTTCCCGTAGAGTCGGCGTGACCACGATCTTGAAGCGCCGACGCGTGCGTCCAGCTCCCCGGCCACCTGGCGGTGCGGCTAGCGCGGCACCAGTCGGGTACCTGCCAGCCGATCTGCCGGTCCCCTTTGAGGATCCCGCACTGCGAGCACGGCGCCGACCGAATAGATGAGACAGACCGCCACTACGAGAGTGATGGTCAACAGCTGCGCTGTGGATGACCATCGCACTTCGTCCGGTAGCATCCGCAGCAGTGCCATGATCGAAAGCCCCCCGATGCCCGGGCTCCAAACGATCAGGCTCCGCAGCAGCCATCTACCTCGCCCAACGGGTCGATAACGCTCGTCGACGACGGCGATCCGGGCTACTCGAAGCATTGGTCCGCCGCGGACGACCAGAGCTGCCACGAGCCCCAGCACTGCGATCACGCCAAGGCCGGTGATCGCGAAGCTCAACGCCAGGACGCTGAGTGCCCGCAGGCGCGGGTACGTCGTCCCGATCCTGACGGGTTCGATCAATGCCGAGGCCTGCTGCTCGGCCTGTGCTACGAGACTCGGGTCGAGCCTCGGGTACTCGTCGTGGAGTCGCTGGGCAAGTTGGCCGTTGGCTTCGCTCGCCCAGACAGCGCCGGAGTTCCAGGCGAGCTCTGACAAGAGTCGTCCCTGGAACCGACCAGCGACATATCGCTCGAACGCCGCGATCTCCTCACCGGAACGCTCCGTAGCCTCCTGGTGACCGTGCAGGTAATCGAGATAGTGGAGCATGGTGGCGGCTTCGGGATCTCGCCAAGACAGGATCACCTCCGGCAACGCCACAGCCAGACCTGGTACGAGGTTGATGGATGACGCTGCGAGGGTCGCCGCGATGGGCACGAGCCGCCGCCGCCGGGTGATCTCTGTCGGCCCTGCCTCCAGGGCCTCGAACTCGGCAACGAAGTCGGCGAGCGAGCCGTAGGCCTTTCGGCGCAGCTTGTCGAGAACGGCTTGGACCCGGCTGGGCACGTGCACCGATGCTTGTCCTGGCTTCTTCGGTTCCGCACCGCCAGGTGCGGTCGCGTGCAGCGTCCGCTCCAGCAACTCGAGTAGGAAGCTCTGGGAGGCTCCAAGGTCAGCGGTCGCTTCGATACCGGGGCCAGGCTCCTGCTCGCCCATCGAGAACTCGAGCAGCCGCGCTCGGCCGTCCTTGCCGATCCACACTCGATCGATCCCCAGCTCGGTCGGCTCCGTCGATTCGACACACGCCTCGATCTCACGCGCTACGTCCACCGCCCACTGTCGGGCCACCGTCCAATCCCTGGGGCCACAGGTGGCCTCGCCGAAGGTCTCGCCTGGCACCGCCTGGTAGGCGTCCCACGAAGTGCCGTCATCGCGTACGCCATGGACCCATCGAAGCCTCCCCGCCCGTGCCATTGCCTTGCGCCATCCTGGCAACGAGGCAACAGGCTCTGCGAAGCGTCGGATCCAGAGCTCACGCCCGAGCGCCTGATCGCGAGCTCTCAGCAGCGTCTCAGCAGCCGTGGATTGCAGCTCTTCGACCACCTCGTAGGGGCCAAGATGCTCGATGGCGTCGGCATGCGGCCTGGCAGCTGTGGTTGCCTCATCACTCGAGCGGGCCCGCCGAAGAGAGGCGCGATATTGCACGACACGGGTTCCCGAGGCCAGATCGTGGAGTCCCGCCCAGCCATCGTGACCGCGTGCTGTCGCGAACAGCCCTGCGAGCAGCAAGAAGTAGAAACCCACGCTCACCAGGATGCCCGCATCGCTGCCCTCCATGGCCAGGAACAATGTCGAGGCCAGCACGAACAGGGCTGCTCGAGCTGATGCCCGCGCAACGCCGGGTCTGGGACGTCCAGGCACCTCGACGCGGATCCGCATCAGGTACTTGCCCAAGGACGCACCCCAGCGACCTTCGAGAAGAGTGAAGTAGAGCATCTCGATAACTGCGAAAGCCCAAACAGGCGCCTCCCCGTCACCTTCTCCAACCGCCTCGAGGATGGCGCCGACTCTGAGAGCCTCGAAGAAGACGAAGAACACGAGGAATCCAGCCACAAGCAGGGCAAGCCGATCGATGACGCCGCCGGCGAGCCGCTGCCTGAGGCTCGCAAGCGCCACAACTTCGGAGCTGAACGGCCGCAGAGCTGCACGCAACTCGCCGTAGTCCTGGTATCGACCGACAGGTTCCTTGGCGAGGCAATGGAGGACAACACGTCCCAATCCGGTCGGAATCCCCTCACGGATGTCTGCCGGTGACTTCGGTTCCTGCTGCTGGATGTCGTACACGAGCCGGGCGAAATTGGAGGCGGTAAACGGAGCTTGCCCCGTCAGCAGGTAGTAGAGCGTCGCGCCGAGCGAGTAGATGTCGGAGCGCTTGCCGAGTTTCTCGGCGCGAAGCTGCTCAGGCGAAGCGAAGGCCGGGGTACCGAGGAAAGTACCGGTGCGCGTAAGCTGCGTGTCCTCGTCGTCCGACAACGAGCGCGACAGTCCATAGTCCCCGATCTTGCAGGTATCGTCCTGGGCGACGAAGCAGTTGGCGGGCTTGATGTCACGATGCAGTAGCCCCTGCTCGGCCGCAGCTTCGAGACCATCGGCCAGCTGCAGCACCATATCGACAGCCCGCGCCGGCTCGAGGGGGCCGTCACTGGTAACAAGCTCGCCGAGGCTGCAGCCCGAGACGAGCTCCATCGCAATGACCGGAACGCCCTCGACCTCCTCGACCCCATAGACGTAGACGCTGTTTGGGTGGCTGACGGTGGCGGCCAGGCGCCCCTCTCGCAGGAATCGGGCTCGCTCGGTCTGATCGAGGCGCTGGTGTAGCAGCTTCAGGGCAACTTCGGCGCCGGTGTCGCGGCGCCTGGCCATGTAGACCTGCCCCATCCCGCCACTTCCGAGACTCCGGAGTATCTGGAAGGGACCGAAGTCCTCGCCTGGCGCTGGGAATTGTCCACCCGGAGAATCGTTCGGCCCGTCGGCGACAAAGCGCCCCGCTTGCACTGGCGCCTGCATGGGGACCGTGGCGTCCAGCTCAGTAACATCAGCGGATCGATCTTCCCGGTTCTCATCCCTCCGGTCCTCGTCATGTGGGCCCTTTGGCTCGCGCATCGTGGTTCTCTACCCCACTTCCTGCCGGGGTTCCGTCGGGTGCAGTGCCATTTGCTTCAATATCTAGCAGGCCGTGGTGACGCGTGATGGGTCTGGCTAGGAGGCCCTGGTGCGGCAGCGCCGGCCACAACGAAGATCCACTAGCCTACGATCGCCTCCGGGTCGGCGTCCAGAAAGTACCCGAAGCAGACAGCTCCATGGTCCCCGGTTCTTGTCTGCGATCACCCGCGACCCGGACAAGCAAGGCGCCGAGACGATAGGATCAACCGTTGTCGCGGAGGCGGCGCTCATCGAATCTCCACGACATTCGGGGCACATCGACGTGATCGGACAGCGGCGATCCGGCAAATCTCGGTCGAGATTCCACAGCCACGGTTCCACGGCCGTCGTCTCTACGCTCCGGGGTGCACGTCGCCGCGCTCGGGGAATTAGCATTTGTAACGCGATTCTCCTCGGGCCGAGTTTGACCGTCGCTAGCATGGGCTGGCTGCTGATCGTCTCACTGGCAGCCAGCGCCACGATTACCGGATGTGCCGCGAGCAGCGGTAGGCCGCCGCCGGTGCCTGCCACCACGCCATCGGCGTCTCAGGACCCGACGCCCCGGGTGGCGGTGATCTCCGCCAACACCGCGAGCGCTTGCTCTACTTGGGATATTCTGAATGTAGTACCGATTTTGTACCATTTCGGGCATCATCGCCATGCAAAACAGCTCCCCATTGCGCCGACGATTCCCGGATCAGGCGGTCGTCATCGTGCACGTACAGCATCGTCGTCTTGATGTCCGAGTGCCCCATCGCACGCTGCGTTCCCACGAGGTCTCGGTACGCCATGAACGTCCCGTACGTGTGCCGGAACGTGTGGATCGTAATGTCCTCGGGCAAGCCCAGACGTTCTCGATCCTGCTGCCAAAGCCCCTGCACCCTTCGCGTCCTCCACGGCATCAACCGGGAATCGCCCCGCGCCCTCGCGTCGGCCACGAGCTTCCGAAAGTGTGACACCGCATCGTGACCGTGGATTGGCACGATGCGCTCCTTGGACCCCTTGCCCACGACGACCAGATGCGGCGTCGGAGTGTCGAGCTTCACGCTGTCGGTCGGCAGCTCGGCGAGCTCGGAAGCCCGAAGCCCGGTGAGCAAGTACGTGAACCACACATCACGGTAGCGTGCTTCATGGAGCACCCTGTGGCGCTCCTGGTCGGTTAGCGACCGGCGCTTGCTTGACGGTGCCGGTGGCACGAGGCCTTGGACTGGATTGGAGTCGAACAGCCGCAGCTTTAAGCCCCAGCTGAATGCGCTCTTGAGAGCTGTCATGTAGTTATGCGCCGTGTTCGGTGCGTACCTCGTGACGAGGTACTGGCGATACTCCTCGATCGCCCCCGGCGTCACCTGGTCCATGTAATCAACGCCGATGCTCCGCGTGAACGGCAGGAACACCTTCGCCAACGCAAAGCCGTACTGCCGAACGGTGGTGGGGGCCAGGTGCGAGCGGTCACAGGATCTAAGGTATCTCTCGATGTAGCCGGAGACCGCAGCCTCGGGGGAAGCGAGTTTGCGGCCCGTCCTCTGGGCGATCACCAGGTCCTGGCACCAGGACAGGGCTTCGGCTCGGCTCTCGAAGCGGCGACGGTTCGGTTCCCCCAGGGCCTTCATCGTCTCGCCCCACGGGCGACAATCTACTTCCCATTTCCGCCGGCCGCGGTGTCGGCACTGTCTCGGCACGGGATTGAAGGGTTTGGTCACGCACCCACCTCCGTAGGAGCTCGGGATCGAATCTCACCTGCCGGCCGATCCTACAGCATGGGATCATGCCGTCTCGGGCGTGCTGGCGGACGGTCTCCGGCGTGAGGCGCAGATACTCTCCGGCGTCTTCGGCCGTCCAGAGCAGGCGCGCCGGCTCGGTCATTTGAACCACTCGTAGTAAGCGTGGCGGTGGCGTGCCGGGATGATCAGAATCGGCAGGCGAGCGCGCAGCCGCTGCGCGTTCATCAGAATGCGACCGGTGCGCCCGTTGCCGTCCGTGAACGGGTGAATCGTCTCGAAGCGGACGTGCCAGGCACGAATCGATTCTTCTGTTTCCGGCAGCGGCTCGTCCAACAGTACGCTGATGTTCGCCAGCGCCTGCTTCGGCCCCATGCACAAGCGCGGTCCGACTCCAACATCGACATTTCGCCACTGTCCTGCGATTTCGGGCCGCAGGTGCTGCAAGAGTAAGAAATGCGCGTGAAGCACGGACTCCTGAGGCTCGATAATCGGCCAGTCCCACTCTGGATCGAAAGCCTCCTTAATGCTCTTCCACCCCTCCCACGCATCAATCATTGCGAGTGCGCCCGGCTCGTCCTCGATCAGGTTGGACTCGTATAGGAATGTCGCCTCAGCCTGGCGGCCATCCGGACCCGGCTTCATGCGGGGGAAGACGACGGACTTCAGAGGCTCGGTCACTTGCTAGCGCTCTCCTGCTGGTAGGACAGGTCGAAGTTCCAGTCCATCGGCCCTGGGTAACCGCTCTTGTTCTTCAGCAGCCCCTCTCGCAATACCACCACCCGCGCCGTCTGAGTCATTTACGCCTCGCCCGAAGCGTCTCGATATCGACCGTCTTGAGCAGGTCGTCGAACTCCTCGCGGTGACGCGCCACGAGTGTTCCGAGGGCGCGAAACTCCGTCGCCAGCTCCTCGCGCCGCGCCGTCGGTCGCCAGCGACTACAGCGCTCAATCTCCCGATACACGGCACTTACCACGTCCCCAGAAAGGCCACGGAACTCCTGTTGTCGCTCATGAACTTCCGATCTTTCCCAGCACGTCATGCAGGTCGTCAGCGCGGCACGCTTCTGGCCCTGCCGCTGCAGCTTCTTGACGAACTCCTTGGGTGTTAGCGCCGTTGCAACGTCACGACCGCATTCGGCAATGGTCGAGCCCGTGCGCCACGGCAGCTGCTCTCGGAGAACATGGTCAAGTTGCTGTCTCACCCGATCTCGTACCCGTTGACTGTCACCATGCCCTCTCCGCTGTGTCGCGCCGAACGGGGAAACCCGCCCCGATCCGCACCACGAGCACTTCGCACAGCGCCCGCTCGTTCGGGTGCATCCGCCGTCTCCGCCTCGTTGCAATCGAGTCCAGGACCCCCAGCTCCCATTCCGTGAAACGCCGGTGGCTCGCATCCAGCAACAGCTCGATCAGCTCGCCGTCGGGCATCTCGGAAATCTTGATGCTCGCGTTCACGATGCCTCCGACAGCAGCGGCCGCATGCGGTAATCGGGCGCATCAATCCGCACGTCCACGCACATCTCACGCAGCCGTGACACCAACCGTGTGCCCACTCGCTCGGACAGCTCACGGGCCTCGTAGTTCGTGGTCAGGATCGTTGCTCGGTGCTCGTCGTAGCGGCGTGTGACCAGCTCACTGATCACGTCGTGGCTCCATTCCGAGACTCGCCGCGCTCCCAGATCATCGACAACCAGCAGATCCACGTTGGCAAGCTCGTTCATCACCTTCGCTTCGCTCTCGGCAGCCTCCGGCTGGAACGTCGCCTGAAGCCGCGAGAACAGCTTCGGCGTGGAGACGAACAGCCCCCGAGCCGCGGCGTGCTGCCTGAGCACCGCTAGCAGCGTGGCCACCGCCAAGTGGGTCTTGCCGCAACCGGGGCGGCCACGCAGCAGTAAGCCCCGTGGCCGGGGCCACTCCGCCACCAACGCGCGGCACGCATCGAGGGCCCGGTGCGCCAAAGGTGCAACCGAGGCATCGAAGCTATCGAGGCTCATGTGCTGGTACCGGTCCGGCACTTCGGCCCTCGCCAATCGTGTCCCGGCAATGCGCTGCCGAAGGCACTCGCAACGGGCGTACAGACCCTCGCCGGTATCCACAAAGCCCGTGCCAGCGCACCGGGCGCAGTCACCCGGCGGGGAAGGCATCGGCGTACTCCTCGTCCAGATCGTTGGCGTTGGCAGCGGGGAAGGCGTTGGCGTACTCGTCGGTGATCTCCAATCCGTCCGGGCCGCGTGCGGGGCTGCGTCGGTAGTTGCCCGCTTGCAGCTTGCACCAGTTTTCCTCGTTGTCCGTCAGCCAGTAGAACGTGACGCCGTTCCAGCCGCTGGTTTTGCCCAAGGCGAAGTCGGACAGCCGGTCCAGCTCCGGCGCGATCATCTCCCAGCTGAGCCCTTCGCGGATTCGAGCCCGCACCTTGCCCTGGAGTTTTCGGGTCAGCCGAGCTCGTGGCCGGCCATTGCGCCCTGCCCAGTCGTTCCAGGACTCCACGAACGCCTGGACCTGGTCATCGACAGACCCTGCCTCCCCTCCCGAGCTGGGTGTGGGGTCGCCCTCCGTCGCTGCATCCGGTCCCGGCGGTTTCGGACGAGAGGGTTTTTGTTCTGGTTCTGGTTGTGGTTGTGAAGGTGAAGGTGGTTGGCATGTTTTTGCCATTGGCAAATGCATGGCTTTGCCATGGCTTTTGCTATGGCTTTTGCTATGGCTTTTGCTATGGCTTTTGCCATCATTTTCGCCGTTCTTTTGCCATCGGGATTCTGCGCCTTTCTTCCCGTACTCCGCACGTTTCCGACGCAGATCCTTGGCCCGCTCAAGCTCCTTCGTGACTCGGGTGTGCGTCAGGCAGCCATCGACTTCCTTGAAGTAGCCGGAGATTCCGGGCCACAACGACTTCCACTCCTCAATAGACACGCCGAGCATGCGGGCCAACCGCGCTGGATCGGCGGATATCGCTCCGTCCTTTGCCCAGAGATTCCAGAGCAACAGCGTGTACGCACCGTGCTCTTGGAGCGTCAGGTCCATCGTGTCCGCGAGGTAGTCGCTCACGTAGAACGGCATGAACGCCTTCACCCCCCTACCGCTCATTGCTCCCCTCGCTCCTTGCTCGGTGACCAGGGCACCGCCCGCTCCCACAGGGCCGCCAGCTGCTCGGTATCGCGAGCGGCATAGGCGCGCACCAGCTGTGTCAACAGCGCCGGGTCCATGCCGAACACGTTGTCGCGCATGTACCAAGCGGGTACTCCGCCGTAGGCAGCGACCTCGACGGACTGCCCCCGCGCCGATAGCACGCGCTTGGCCACGGCCTTGCCGTCCGGCTCCCGACACAGCACCAGTACGCCCCCCTTCACGCGGCCCCCTTGTGCTCGGCATCCGACAGCCCGGCCCGCTCCAGCACGTCCAAGGCCAGCTCGCAGTCGTCACTTTCGAGCGCTGCCCGAGCATCCCGACGCAACCGACACCACTGGCAGGAAAACAGGAACGGCGCATGCTTCACGGGAAGCAGCGTGAGATTGCCGCCCTTGCACGACAGCTCGCGCATGACCTGACGAAGCTGAGCCTGTAGCCGTGTCGGTAGCTGTGTTTTCACTGTCTCGTACTCACGACAACTCGTCCTCCAAAGCGCTCGGCCTCGACAGCCGCGGCATTCCATAGCGACCGAAAGGCACCTCCGGGGCCGTGGTAGCGTCCTGGCGCTGGTGACACCTCGCGCATCCCACAACCCCGGAGGTCAACATGGCTTCAGACCCTGGTCGTCGAATCGATTCGCTAACCAAAGTGTTCGAATCTCAGCGAGCGCTTGCACGGATGCTTGACCAAGGCGCTGAAGTTCAGGAAGCCCTTGTGCCGCGGCTTCAAGGGCCTTTTGGTGACGCTCAAAAATTTGGCGAAGATCAACTAGCATTCGCGCGGAACGTTCAGCATCTCGCTCGTGAAGTTCTCGAAGTTCCGAGAGAGGTGGACCCCATCCTTTGGACAGGTTTGCGTCGCAGCTAAGGTGGAATCCGGGTTCATGATTCAGGCTGCCTTGGGCTTGCGAGACACGGGGCGAAGCCCCGGGCTCCTGTCTTCAGCCCCGTCGTCAATGTACGCCTCCTCGGGCGTCCGGTCCTGGAGCGACGAGTGCGGTCGGCACTCGTTGTAGAAGTCCATCCACCAGCCGATCCCGGCCCGAGCCTCGGAGCCAGTCGCGTACTCTGACAGATAGACCTGCTCGTACTTGAGCGATCGCCACAGTCGCTCGATGAAGACGTTGTCCATCCAGCGGCCCTTGCCGTCCATCGAGATCCGAATGCCGGCCTCCTTGAGCGCGTCGGTGAAGTCGACGCTGGTGAATTGGCTACCCTGATCCGTGTTGAAGATCTCGGGAGGACCGTAGCGCTCGAGCGCCTCTTGCAAGGCCTCGACGCAGAAGCTCGTATCGAGCGTGTTGGACAGACGCCAGGACAGCACCTTGCGGCTCGCCCAGTCCATCACCGCAACCAGGTACAGAAAGCCCCGCTGCAGCGGGATGTAGGTCACATCCGCGCACCAAACGTGGTTGGGTCGCGTGATCTCCAGATCACGCAGCAGGTAGGGGTAGATCCGGTGCTCCGGGTGCGGCTGAGACGTCCTGGGCCGCTGCAAGATCGCCTGCAACCCGAGCAGCCGCATCAGGCGGCGCACCCGCTTGCGAGAGACCGTGTAGCCCTGACGGCGCAGCCATCGTCGCATCTGACGTGAGCCGTAAAACGGCGTCTGAAGAAACTGCTCGTCGATCAGCCGCATCAGGCGCAGGTTCAGCGGACTCTCGCCGTGGCCCTCGTAATAGAACGAAGACCTCGCGATCGACACCAGGCGGCACTGCCGCGTGATGCTCAGGGGGCCGTGCTCCGGATCGACCATCGCCACCCTCCGGCCGTGGCTCAACGACCGAAGGCCTTGGACAAGAAATCCCGCTCGATGACGAGCTCCCCGATCTTCGCCCGCAGCTCCTTGATTTCGGCCTCCCGAGAGACCTCGTTGCGCTCCTGTTTCCCCGAGAAGCCAGCCAGCACCTTCTGCCGAGCCTTCTTCTTCCAGTTGGCGATCAGATTCGGATGCACATCGTAGCGGGCTGCCAGCTCCGCCATCGTCGCTTCCTCGCGAAGCGCCTCCAAAGCGACCTTCGCCTTCAGCTCAGCAGGATAACTCCGTCTCTTCCGTGGCATTCCAGACTCCTTCTTCTTGGTCTGGATCCCACCTTAGCAACCTGTCCGAATTTCGGGGTCCACCTCTGAGAGCTTTTGCTGAAGACATGCTTCGTGACGCCGAAACATGGCGCGAGCTTCTTGAATCTCTTCGACGAGAACTTCCCGAAACTCTTGAAGGCGGGCTAGGTCTAAGCCGCGCAGCCCCAGGGGCGTAACGGGGGTGTGCCCGACTGGCGGGTTCGACCGTCTCTGATTCCTTACACTCACGCCACCTCCTAGAAGGGCACGTCGGCGTCGGTAACCGGGGGCGGCTCGTTGCCCGCCGGGTTCGGCTCCCGCGCCGCCGGAGCCGCACCGGAACTCGCAGCAGCGGCAGCACGTAGCAACGACCCGTACCGCGTCTGTAACCCGTTCACCGTCTCCTGGGAAGCTCCCGAGCGCGGCTCGTAATCCTCCAGGTTCATCCACGTGGCCCGGTACTGTGTTTGCTCTTTATACGTTTCACCCTTCACCGTGATCTGCACCACCACGTTCGGGGGTGGACCGAACACATCGCGCAGATCGGCACTCCAACCCAGCGAGGCCGCCAGCTGCTGTACGGCTCCAACGTTGATTCCCCCGTCCTTTTTCACCACCCACCAAGAGCCGTAACAGTGGCGCGGCTCGTATCCGGTCCAGTCGTGCCACTTGCCAGCTCCATCCCACTCAGACAGGATCTCGAACTGAACCGACACCGCCGTTGCTTTGGACTCCTTGGCGTCCTGCACGTTCCAGCTCACCGGGCGCGCCTTGAAGATCCCCTCGCGATCCAGTTGTTGGCTCATTACTTGCCTCCGAAAATCTGATCCCACACCGCGCCGTCTTGCGCTGAGGTGTAGGGCATGGGCTCGGGCAGAAGCGTGCGCGACTTGGCCACGTGCGTGGGCATCTCCGCCGGGTAAATGCTGCGAGTGCCCGCGCCGATCCCCTTGCCATCCTGCGCCATTACGTCGTAGCTCAAGAACAGGACGTGGTCGGCCCACTGAAACACCTCGTCGCGGATCGAGCCCTTGCCCGAGCGGGGTTTTTGCAGATGCGGCTCGTACCGGATCCAGTCCTCGCCCGCGGCGTTGGGCACGTTCTCGATGCAATTGTGGGCAATGAGAATCACGTTGCGCCCAGCGCGTACCTGCCGGTCCAAATCCGCCAGCAGCAACAGATACGTCTCGTATACGTGCTGGTAGCCCTTGCCAAAGCCGTACTCCTCGATACGGCTCACACTTCGGCCCTTTTCGTGCTTCACGGTGGCGAGCGTATGGGCCACCGCCAACCTCTCGACTCTGGTGGCGGAGTCGATGATGACCGTGCCAGCACCCTCCAGCGCATCGGAATGCAGGCAGGCACGTAGCGCACCGAAGGAGCCCAATTGTTCTTGGTGGATGCATTCCACGTCCAAGTGCCAGGCGCCCCCTTCCACGTCCAGCACCACGGCCTCTGGAGCCAGCGATGCCAGTGTCGTCTTGCCGATGCCTCCCGTGCCGTACAGCAAGACGCGCTGCGGAACGTCGCGTCGGCTGCTGGCCCTGGCGAACTTGTGTGGGGTCTCGGGAACCGGTTGCGGCCCCGGACGGGCCGGTGGCGGTAGCGATTGGGTGGCTTTCATGTCCTCACCTCCTGAGGTTGCCCACTGGCCTGGGCGTGGCGTGTCGGGCTAGCTCCCGACTCAGCAAGCTCCGGGTGAACGTCATCCACCCGGACAAATCCGATCGGAGTGGTGTGCTCCAGGTCTCGGTGCTGGCAGATCGGCAAGTACCGGCACGACCCAAAGTTGGAGAAGCACGCCCCGGGATTCCGGTACCAGTGGCCAGCCTTCTGAGCAGCGCGCATCGCTAGCTGCTGCTGCCATAGCTCGGCAGCGCATTCTTCGAGGTCCTGGTCCAGGCGTGCTATCTCGATGCGCGCGAAGTAGTGCTCGGGGCGCTTATCGATAGCCTCGGCGACGCGCATCGCGTACTCAGAGGTGGACCCCATCCTTTGGACAGGTTTGCGTCGCAGCTAAGGTGGAATCCGGGTTCATGATTCAGGCTGCCTTGGGCTTGCGAGACACGGGGCGAAGCCCCGGGCTCCTGTCTTCAGCCCCGTCGTCAATGTACGCCTCCTCGGGCGTCCGGTCCTGGAGCGACGAGTGCGGTCGGCACTCGTTGTAGAAGTCCATCCACCAGCCGATCCCGGCCCGAGCCTCGGAGCCAGTCGCGTACTCTGACAGATAGACCTGCTCGTACTTGAGCGATCGCCACAGTCGCTCGATGAAGACGTTGTCCATCCAGCGGCCCTTGCCGTCCATCGAGATCCGAATGCCGGCCTCCTTGAGCGCGTCGGTGAAGTCGACGCTGGTGAATTGGCTACCCTGATCCGTGTTGAAGATCTCGGGAGGACCGTAGCGCTCGAGCGCCTCTTGCAAGGCCTCGACGCAGAAGCTCGTATCGAGCGTGTTGGACAGACGCCAGGACAGCACCTTGCGGCTCGCCCAGTCCATCACCGCAACCAGGTACAGAAAGCCCCGCTGCAGCGGGATGTAGGTCACATCCGCGCACCAAACGTGGTTGGGTCGCGTGATCTCCAGATCACGCAGCAGGTAGGGGTAGATCCGGTGCTCCGGGTGCGGCTGAGACGTCCTGGACCGCTGCAAGATCGCCTGCAACCCGAGCAGCCGCATCAGGCGGCGCACCCGCTTGCGAGAGACCGTGTAGCCCTGACGGCGCAGCCATCGTCGCATCTGACGTGAGCCGTAAAACGGCGTCTGAAGAAACTGCTCGTCGATCAGCCGCATCAGGCGCAGGTTCAGCGGACTCTCGCCGTGGCCCTCGTAATAGAACGAAGACCTCGCGATCGACACCAGGCGGCACTGCCGCGTGATGCTCAGGGGGCCGTGCTCCGGATCGACCATCGCCACCCTCCGGCCGTGGCTCAACGACCGAAGGCCTTGGACAAGAAATCCCGCTCGATGACGAGCTCCCCGATCTTCGCCCGCAGCTCCTTGATCTCGGCCTCCCGAGAGACCTCGTTGCGCTCCTGTTTCCCCGAGAAGCCAGCCAGCACCTTCTGCCGAGCCTTCTTCTTCCAGTTGGCGATCAGATTCGGATGCACATCGTAGCGGGCTGCCAGCTCCGCCATCGTCGCTTCCTCGCGAAGCGCCTCCAAAGCGACCTTCGCCTTCAGCTCAGCAGGATAACTCCGTCTCTTCCGTGGCATTCCAGACTCCTTCTTCTTGGTCTGGATCCCACCTTAGCAACCTGTCCGAATTTCGGGGTCCACCTCTCTCCGCTGGCGTCTCGTCCCTGTCGCGCTGCTTCGCGTACAGCTGTCCGTTGCCCTTGTACTTGCGCTTGTCCTCGGGTGTCGCCTTCAACGGCCGTAGGCCCGGCCGTCGCGTCACGTCGTACAGGATCGTGTCGATATCAAAGCCCAACTCGCGTGCAGCCAACATGTAGATTGACAACTGCTGGTCCAGATGCAGCCGTGTCCAGTAGTCCGATCCCGGGCTAAAGTCCTGCGATGTGGTTTTGCTCTCCTTGAGCGCCAGACGACCGTCCGGCAGCCGCACCATGCGATCGATCACCCCTGCGATATCCCACACCGAAGTGGGAGCGCCCGTCTCAGGGTTGCGCAGCGGCAGATTGAATTCGTACTCCGACTCCACGCTCTCCAGCTGGTGGTCGGCCCATCGCAGTTGGTAGGCGTTGACCATCGCGGCCACCAGGGCGAGGTCGTACGGATCCTCTACAGCCGCCTCCATTACGGCATCCAGATCACCACCCTTGTTGATCGTGTCCAGGGCCAGGTGGAACGCTGAGCCAACGCGCAGTGCCAGCGAGTCGCTGTCGGGCACCAGGCCGAGCTCGTAGCGGATGTAGTGCTTGTGCGGACAAGACCGGAAGGTGGCCAGACGCGAGTGCGTTAACGTCTGTTTCATGACGCCCTCCGTCCATGCCACATCATCCGGCACTCATCCGAGCAGAAGTACTGCTGTTTGCCCCGCAGCGGCCTGTGGCACACACCACAAAGCGGCCCCGGAGGCGCTACGGCTGCCGTGCACGGATCTTGTGTGGCAGGCACGATCCAGACAGCGGCCTTTCGCCCCGCGCGCGTCCTGCGGCAATAGGGGGCCTTGTCGATCAACCCGAACCCGGCGCGTGATCGGTTCCTCCCGCTTCTTCGGCTATCGCGAGGAGGCAAGCGAGATCGAGATCGGCTGGACGTTCTTGGCCCGGTCCCACTGGGGCGGTAAGTACAACGCGGAACTGAAACAGCTCATGCTGCGGCATGCGTTCCGTGTGGTGGATTCCGTCGTGCTCTTCATCAGCCCGGAGAACATCCGGTCCCAACGGGCCGTGGAGAAGATCGGTGGCATTCTGGAACCAGACTCCGATAAGGAGGGTCGGCTGGTTTATCGAGTCAACGCTATGCTCGTGCCATGCAGGTCATCCGGCTGAAGCCATCCCACGCTGCCGAATACCGGGCGCCCATGCTCCAGGCCTACGCTGGTGAGCCCGAGGCGTTCACCGCAACCGGGTGGGAGTTGCGTGTCGCGGACCACCGGGATCCGACCGAGCTGGTCCTGGGGGCGATTTGGGGCCCGGGAGGAGGTCGTCCCGTGGGACGGCGGCAAGATTCCCTGGCATGAGCCCGAGTTCAGCGAGCGCATGCTGCGGGCGCATCTGTCACAGGAGCACGATCGGGCGAGTCGACGGTTCACGATCATCGACAAGCATGTCGCCTGGGTCCATCAGCACGTGCTCGGGGCGACCACGGCGCGGATTCTGGATCTCGGCTGCGGCCCCGGCTTCTACACCACACGCTTCGCGCGACTGGGCCACTCGTGCGTCGGAATCGATGTGTCGCCGGCGTCGATCGAACATGCGCGATCAGAGGCAGAGCGGGAGACTCTATCCTGCGAGTATCGCCTCGAAGATCGCGTGGCGGCCGACCTGGGTGCTGGCTTCGACCTCGTGCTGTTCACCTTCGGCGAGCTCAACTGCTTCTCTCCCGCCGACGCCGACGCCATAGTGGCCAAGGCGCGCCAGGCGCTCTCACCTCGCGGCGCCCTGGTGGTGGAAGCTCAGACGGAGCAGCTCGTGCGGTCGCTGGGCGAACAGGAGCCAACCTGGTTCAGTGCCTCTCAGGGCATCTTCTCCGATGAGCCGCACTTGTGCCTGTGCGAAGGCGACTGGCATCCTGATTCCCGCGTTGCAACCGAGCGCTACTTTGTCGTCGCCCTCGGTTCGAGCGAAGTCGCCAGCTACGTGAACACGACCCAGGCGTATTCCGACCGCGAGGACGTCGACGTTGCTGCAGCGCGCCGGTTTCACCGAGGTCGAGCATCATCTCTCGTTTGCGGGCGATGTTGCCGACGCCGACGCCGCCGACGGCCTTCTCGTCCTGGTTGCCCGCGCCTGCGGAACGCCTGACACGGCAATGGAGATCACCGTATGCGAGCCGTCCAAAAAGCAGGATGGCCACCGCCAGGAGAATGCCGAAGGCGACCAATCCCGGGTCTAGAGCTCGACGTTCAGGAAGTGATAGTCGCCGTCGATGACCCCCGCTTCGACGCCGACGGCGGCCGACTGAGGCGCGTGCATGAACGCCTCGGCTCTGCCGCGGTCTTCGACCTCCAAAAGAAAGAAGAACTCGTTCGGGTCGTCAACGGATCGCCACATCTGAGCCAGACTCAGGCCTGACGATGGCGACGCCTCTGCCTGGGCGTCGAAGACGCGCCTCCAACGATCGAAATCCTCCACGCGGTTACGCACCAACAACACCATCAGCGATCCTCCGTTTGAGTCCCCGGCCTACAGCAGCGCCGAGTGTCAGACAGAGCCTAGCGCTTCCGGGCGACGACGAACGAGCTGGGAATCGATCCCTCGAGACGTTCAGACTCGAGGATCTGAAAGCCGGTGGCAGTCATCAGCTCGCTTACGGCGGGAGTCTTGAACGGCCTCAGATATGACAGGAGTCCGACCTTGCTGATGATGGGCACGAGGGTCCTCATCAGGACTCCAGCCTCTCCCAGGCAGGGGGTCTCGCACACCAACAGGCCTTCTGGTTTCAGTAACTCCGATGCTCGTTCCAGGGCCTTTCGTGCATCCTCCAGAAGATGCAGGATGTTGAACGCCAGGATGGCGTCGTACGAGCCGCTCTCGAGCTGTTCGTCGAAGATCGTCTTTCTGCGCGCAGCGCACGTTGGCTACGCCGAGCTCGCGCGCCCTTTCGTTCGCCACGGCGATCAACCCGGCGGAGGCATCAATCGCGTCGATCTTCTTGACATCGTCGGCGATCTTGTACGCGACGATCCCCGTTCCGCAGGCGTAATCCAGGACGGTGTCGTCCGCGTCGAGATACTTGGCGAAGCGCTCAACCGCCCGGCCATGGGCGGATCCTCCTGCGCCTGCTCATCGTACTTCCTGGCTCTCCAGTCCCAGAACCAATCTGACTTCGTCATCGCTTGCATGAGTCGCCCTTCTGCGTTTGTGGCGGTTGCCGCGAGTCGTGAGGTGCGTCCAGGCCGTCCGCTGCTCAGACGGTGACGACGACCTTTCCGCGAGCGTGGCCTTCTTCGAGATACCGAATCGCCTCGGGAACCTCGCGCAGCTCGTAGCGCCTATCGATGATCGGCGTAATCGTCCCTGCCTCGACAAGCTCCTTCAGAGCGAGGAGGTCGGCGCGGTTCCTCTTCGCCATCAGCATGACCAGGTTCTGACGCACGAACCGTGATGTCGCGAGCACGGTGAGCCCGCGCTTCAATGGTCCGAGCCAGCGCCCGTCGTCGAAGGATCCGACGAAGACGTAGGTACCGTCGGCGGTCAACATTCGCCGACAATCGGAAAGAGATCGGCTTCCGATCGCATCGAATATGTGGTCGTACAGCTGGCTGTCACCGACGAAATCGTCGCGGGTATAGTCGATCACCTCGTCGGCGCCGAGTGAGCGGACCAACTCGACGTTCCTGGTGCTGCAGACGCCGGTCACAACGGCTCCGAACGATTTCGCGATCTGGACCGCGAACGTGCCCACACCTCCCGCAGCACCGTTGATAAGGACCCTCTGGTCCGGCCCGACACCGCCCGTGTCACGGAGGCCCTGCAGCGCCGTGAGCCCGGCGAGAGGCACGGCTGCCGCTTGCTCGAACGTCAAATTGGCGGGCTTCGGCACCAGCCAATCCTGGGGCACGCAGGCATACTCGCCGAAGCTGCCCTGGGCGCACCCGCCGATGATCCCGAACACCTCATCGCCTACTCGAGGCTGCGTCACGTTCTTGCCGACTGCCTCGATCTGTCCTGCGACATCGGCGCCCAGACCTCTGTACTTCGGTTTGCGCACGCCGGTCATCATGCGCATGAGGTATGGCTCGCCCCGCATGAAGTGCCAGTCGAGGGGATTGGCCGAAGCAGCGCGGATTCGCAGCAGGACGTCATCTTCGGTGACGGCCGGTTTGTCGATCTCGCGGAGTTGCAGCACCTCCGGCGACCCGTACGTGTCGTAGACGATTGCCTCCATGTCACGGTTCCTACATACGTGGGGATGTTCGTGTGGACATACGGCCCGTCCCACCAAGATTCGACCCAGGCGGGCTCGAGCTACTCCGCCCGCATCGCCTCCATTGGGCTCACCTCGGCGGCACGCCAGGCGGGCAACCACGCCGCGATCATTGTAACACCGCTCAGCAGAATACCCACGGCGACGAACGTCGGGGGATCCAGCGCGGGCACTCCCACCAGCAGGCCGGAAATGAACCGCGCCAGGATCACGGCGGTGATGCCTCCCAGGACGACGCCGACCGTAGCCAGCTTGGCTCCCTCGACGAGCACACCCCACCAGATCTGGTACCGGGCCGCCCCGAGCGCGCTCCGGACAGCGAACTCGCGCGTTCGGCGGCCGACCGAGAACGCGAGCACCCCGGCGATTCCTACGGCGGCGATTACCAGGGCAAGCAGGGCGAAGGCGCCGAGCAGAATGGCGTTGAGTCGCCGCGGCGCGACCGACTCGTTGGCCAGATCGGCGATCGTCGCGACGTTGGTAATTGGCTGATTGGAGTCGTGTGCGAGGATCAACTCACGAATGGCGGGCACGACGGTGGCGGGGTCGGTACTCGTCCGAACAACGAGCGCATCGGTGAACATCGACGTGATTTGCCGATACGCGTTGTAGATCGTATGGACAACTTCTGCGTCGAGGCCCCCGTCTCGGGTGTTCGTGGCGACACCAACGACGGTCCGCCACTCCGGGCCCAGGCCCATGAACTTGAAGACCGGGTCGGTCCACGCGATGCGTTGACCGATAGGATCTCGGTCGCCGAAATAGGTCCGCGCCAACGACTCGTTGACGATGACGACTCCCGCCGAGTCCTCGAGGTCGGTCGTCATGAACTCGCGGCCGCGTGACAACTCGATCCCCATGGTCGCGAAGTAGCCGGGCGAAACGACGCGAAAATCCGCCCTCGGGTTCGGGGCACCGGGGACGGGCTCGTGCCCCTCGACGCTCATTTCCAACTGAGTCGTGAAGCCCGACGTGGCGCCGAGCGGAACCGAGCTCGTCAACGCCGCTCTGTCCACGCCCGGCAGCGCGCGCACGCCATCGAGGATGCCCAGATACTTGGTTCGAAGATGGGCCGCCGTTTGCCCTTCCAAGGACGCTGGAATATTCATCGTCAGGATCCGCGCCTGATCGAACCCCGGGTCCACCTGATTCAGGTGCATCATCGTTCGCAGCAGTAGCCCGGCGCCGATCAGTAGTACGAACGACATCCCGATCTGTGCCACGACGAGCGTCCGTTGTACGCGGCGGGCTCCGGAGCCGATCGTCGAACGGGATCGACTTCGGGTCAGCACGCCGCTTTCGCCCTCGCCATGCGGTAGCGGCGGCAGCATGGTGAAGAAGATCGAGGCCGCGACCGCGGCGGCGAGCGCGAAGCCGAATACGGAGGCATCGAGCGAGATTTCGGCGGCTCGCGAGGTAAAGCGCTCTGCGAATCGGACCAGTAGATCGAGGCTCACGGAGGCCATGATCAGCCCGAGCGCCGCCCCCGCCGCCGCTAGTAAGAGGCTCTCGACCAGGAGGCCACGGCGGAGCGCTGCTCGGCTCCCACCGAGCGATACACGGATCGCGAGCTCGTGACCTCGCCGCAGCACGCGCGTCAGCGTCAGGTTCGCGAGGTTGGCGCAGGCGATGACCAGGACGAATGACGCCGTGGCGAGAAGAAGGAGGAGAGTTGGCCGCGCGCGCGACGTCAGCTGCTTCTTGAGCGGCGTGACGGTGACCTCGAACCCCATCCCGGCGTCGTACGCCTCCGGATACTCCGTATGAATGCGGGACGTGATCGCCGTCGCCTCGCTGCCGGCCGACTCGACCGTAGCCTCGGGCGCGAGTCTGGCGAACACCTCCGTCATCCGGTGGATGCGGTCATGGACCATCGATGCGCCGAGGTGGTGCGGACTCGTCGCCATGTTCACGTAAATGTCGGTACGCTCGGGATACGGGGGAGCCGGCTCGGCGACGCCGACGAACGTGGCCGTACGCCCGTTCATCTCCACCGACTTGCCGACGATCTCGGGATCGGCGCCGAAGACGTTCCGCCAATACGCATCCGACAGGACGATGACCGCGGGGGCAGCTTCACCGTCGTCCTCACGCCCGACGGTGCGGCCGAGGGTGGCCGACAGTCCCATGACGTCGAAGTAGTTCCCGGTCACGATGCCGGCGCGGACGCGGCGGGGGGTCTCCAGTCCGAGCATCGTGAAGGTCATCGCGGAGAACTCTGCGACCGCCTCGAGAGACGGTGATCCACGCCGGTAGTCGTCGATCTCTGGGACGGAGAACAATACGTTCTGGATGCCCGCTAGTGGCGCCGCGTGCCGCAGGTAGACGAGGCGATTGCCGTCCTGGTGCGGGAGCGGGCGCAGGAGCACGCCGTTGACGGCGCTGAACATCGCCGTGTTGGCGCCGATCCCGAGACCCAGTGTCACGATGAAGACAAGCGCGTATCCGGGATTCCGCTTCAGGCCGCGCATCGCGTGTCGCACATCCCTGGTGATCGCATCCAGCATCATCCCGTCTCCCTTCTCTGGCCCTTGCGCACTACCGCCTACACGGCCGATACCTGTCATTCTCCGGCCGCGCCATAGGCTCGACCAGCGATCCCGCGCACGTCCCACGCGGAGCGCCAGCCCCGTCGTGACCGCGTCGGTTGCGGCGTCCCACCAGAAGCGGGTTGCGCCCAACAAACGCTCTCCGTACCGTGACTCGTTGCGCTGGTGGGCCAGGTGCTTGGTCAACTGGACGCCGAACTCGTCCCGGAACCAGCGTGGATACGCGCGTAGAAGCAGCCGATAGGCCATTGCTGCTACGCCCTCCCGCGGACGACGGCGCGGGCCGCTTCGAGGTCGGATTCGAGACGGGCGACCTCGCCCTGGAGGGCCTCGTTCCCGCGCGAGGTGATGGCGTAGAAGCGCCAGCGCGAGCTCGGCTCGAGCTCCTCTGCCTCCTTGGGAGGTTCGGTCTCGGCGATGAGCCCGTCGTTGGTCATCCGCTGGATGCCGGCGTACAGCGTTCCGGCCCCGAGGCGGACAGCGTCGTTGGTACGCTCCTCCACCATGCGCTTGATGTGATAGCCGTGGGCTGGGCCGTGCTTGAGCGTCAGGAGGATGTGGAACGTGGCTGGCGTGAGCGGGCGAGTCGGTCGGTCGTCGCGTTGGTTCATGGTCATTCCGGTTCTGGCGAGCGTTTCAATGAAACTATCCGGCTTCCGCATTCGTTGGGAACATTATCGGACGTCGATTATCGATGTTAGATTATCGATGATACACTAACGGATCGTCGCCGGTTCCCGAAAGGGGGAGAGAAACATGACCGTCACATCGAATGACACATCGACCCTTCGCACGCCGCTTCGGCTGTGGCCCGGCGTGGTCGCCGTGGTCGCGCAATGGCTGGCTTGGCTCGTCGTGCCGAGCGTGCTTCCCGAGATCCACCCGCTGGTATGGGTCGGCGGTGCCGCGATCGGTGGGTTGGCGGTTGCGGTGTGGTGGGTGTTCTTCAGCCGCGCGCCCTGGTCCGAGCGTTTGGGCGCCGTCGTGCTGATGATTGTCGGAGTGGCGGTTGCGCATCGCTTTCTCGACCTGTCGGTAGCCGATGCCGGCCAGGGGCTGATGTTCTTTTTCTTCGCGATCCCCATCTTGAGCCTGGCGTTTGTCGTCGGGGTAGTGAAGTCTGCGACCATACGCCGAGCTTGAGTTACGAGGAATTCGAGGCCGCCTGCCGAGAGCTCGATCCCGATGCTTTCGACCCCAGGACGTGGCCGCTCTGATCTCAACTAGCCGTACGCTCACGCCAGCGACTCGGAGGAATCCGTGTACCAATACCCAGATCGACCCGGCTTCACGATTCTTCCTCTCGAAGCGGACACGGTTCAGATCCGCATGCGGCTAGCGTTTCCGACAGGAAGCGAAGCTCCTCCAGAAGGCCCGGTATCTCCCGGCAAAGGCGTTGAAGATGACGACGAAGAACTTCTCTTGACAGTGCGCATTCCTTGTCCCGCGGCGCGGCGGCATCGCTCTGATCCGGCCGCGCTCCGACAAGCCCCATCGGAATGAGGTGGGGGCACCACGTGTCATCAAAGCTCGGCGTCACGTACACGCCAACGCGTAGCAGCGCTGCACGCGAAACCTTAACGATGTCGAGGTCGGCTGCGCCGTCTGCCTGATTTCGCAGTGGCGTGGGGGTGGTGGGGCTCGGTAGCGTCATGGGGCTCCTAGGCGGCTTCGGTGCTTGGCGCTGGCTCGGCCTTACGCCGGGGCTGTCCTCCGTCGCTGTCCGATGCGCGTTGACAAGACGCGTCAACAGCCTGGACAAAAAAAGAGTCGATCGGTGTATCCAGCACTCTGGCCAGCTTCGCGAGATCGTCAGCGTTCGGCGGCGCGGCCGAGCTCTGCTCCCACTGGTAGACGGTGTTTTGGTGCCGGCCAATCGCCACGGCGACTTTCATGCGAGATAGGCCGAGCGCTTCACGACGCGCCTTCATCTTGATGGTTACGAGTCGTGGCCTCACATATCCGCAGCGACACTTCGGCCGCTGGCTTGAGCGGGCTGTACAGGAGCGCACCGACGGGTCATCCGGCCTGGATTCGCGCTCGGCGGTTGCGAGGTGGCTTGGGTTCGATCGCACAAGATTCCATGGGTGGGTCCGTGGCAGGACGCTTCCTTCGGGAGAAGCTGACGTTCACAAGCTCACCAAGCTTGGCGCTACCGAGGACGACATCCATAGCCTGATCCACTTGGATCGTCTCGAAGTATTCGCCATGGACGCCGGCATGTCGCCAGAAAGACTTGTCCTTCTCGCCGCCAACGTCGCCCGCGCTGGCGGGGTCTCGATCAAAGAACTCGTGGAGCTACTTGAGGAAACCGATGTCGAAGCGCTTGAGCAAGCTCTAGCGCCTCGCGCACACCGAACCGACGACCCATGACGAACCCTCCGGTACCGGCAACTACAATCGCCAGGGCTATCAAGACTGCAATCAGCATGGTCTACGCCTCTCAGCATCCAGCCACCAACCGGGAGACGAGGGGCTGCTTCCGGCTGAAGTATCGGTGAGTATGCTCGTAACCAAGCGGGTGACCGTAGCAGACAAATGTCTGTTAACACAAGGAAGAGATGAGAAGGTGCGTGGGGCACCGCGACAGAGGACCGAAAGCGCCTGCTACGGCAGGCTCTAAACGCTACAGGCCGACTTCACGCAGGGGTCGGTGAACGCTGAACTGAGAGGCACAGAATATTGAGGACGTGGCTCGTAGGCGGAATCGTTACCACGCTTATGCTATCTGTTCCAGGGGCCATCCGAGCCGTGCCGCAACAAACCGATTTGCAAAGTCGGCTCGCCGCATGCGCCCGGGTCGAGAGTAGTCTCGAGCGCCTTGACTGTTTTGACCGGCTCGTGCGAGAAACCGGAGACGGCTCTGTTGAAACGGAAGGCAGCACCAGTGCGAACAGCACCGACGCTGGCGGTGACTACGGATGGGTAATCCAAGAGAACATTAACCCGCTGGACGACACCAAAACCGTCGCCGTGGTGCGGCGCCCCGACAATTTCTCGGCCAGTGACATCCGACGACACGATGTGGTCTTAGCGCTCCGTTGCGCTAGCAATGCGGTTTCCGTGTTCGTCATCTGGGACGAGTATCTCAGCGAGGACACACAGCCTGTTATCGTTCGAGTCGGAAGAGGCGAACCCGAAACTCAAAGTTGGCCGGTTTCGAACAACAATCAGGGGACCTTTTATCCAGGCAACGCTGTCGAATTCATTAACACACTTCTCGAAAACGATCGACTCGTGCTGGTTACAACGCCCTACAACGAATCGCCGATAACTGCGACATTCGATACTTCCAATCTGGAAAGGCGTATCGGACCACTACGGGAAACTTGCCCTCTTTCCCCCTGATCTTGGTTTTCGCCGAACCGACGACCCATGACGAACCCTCCGGTACCACCCGGAAACCAACACCGTGCTCGGTGTTCGCGCCAGCCCCGGCCGCCTACCAGGGTAGGTAGCAACCATGTCACCAGAGCTGATCATCGCGATTATTGGCGTCTCCAGATCAGACGCTGGAGGAATCGAAGACGCCTGCTACGGCAGGCTCTACACGCTACACAGGCCGATCCCACCCCGAGGATCGGTGAACGCTGAACTGGGAAGCTTCAAATGAACGACTCCTACTTGGTCGCAGTGGCATGCAGATGGCCACTCGTAGAGCCATCCCGATCCTAGCCACGGTGGCGGTTTTGGCCGCGTTGGCATGGCCTTCGGCCGCGTTCGCCCAGGATCCCGACCAGCTGTGGCGCGCGGGCCAACGAGCCCATGACAACCGCGACTATCGCGGCTGTGTCGAGAACTTGCGCAACGCGTTCCGGGCGGCCGGTGGAGCTTACGATCGCTGGGGGTGGTTGCACATGGCGCTGGGCATATGCCTGGGCCAGCGCGGGCAGTATGACGAGGCGATCTCCGAGCTCCAGACGGCGCTGGATCTGATCTCCGAGGACTCCGAGCGCTGGTCGGCCAACAACAGCCTCGCGCAGATGTACATCGCGCGCGGAAACTCCGGCGACTACGATCGCGCCGTCGTGGCGGAAAACGAGGCCGGGAAGTACGCGACCAGCGCCGGACAGCGCGCCCTCCACTCCAAGACGCTCGGCCAGGCCTACTACTTCAAACAGGACTGGAACAACGCTATTAGCTATCTGTCCGACGCCGCCGAGGCACGGCCGGCCGATGCCAACGTGGCGCAGCAGCTCGGGCGTGCGCATCTGGAGTCGGGCAACGACGCCGAGGCGCTGAGCTGGTTCGAGAAGATGCTGTCGCTCGATCGCAACAAGGCAGCTGCAATCACCGACATCGCGCAGCGGTACCTTGATTTAGACAAGCCCAGTCGAGCACGCGAACTCTTGGTCAGCGCTGCGGCTGCCGATCCAGAAGACGATGTCATCCGGCGGGCGATCGAGGCCATCGATTCCGCAAAAGCAAGCGAAGAGTGCCGTGTTACGGCAACCGAAGACGAATTCACGGGCGAGATAACGGTCATGTTACCCGTTACCCCTCAATCGGAAGAACTCGTCAAGTACGACGGGGCGGCGGGAATCGGACCTGTTTACATTAAGATCGAATCCCAGTCGGCTACGGAAATCGCGCTGACCTTTGCCTTCAACTTGTCTCTAGCCGCTGAGGCGGGATCTAGCGTTTTGACCCTGATCGATGGCGAGAGAGGCCCGAACCTAATCGTTACCAAACTACCAGATGAGATCGAGTCGCTTCAGGCAGATGCCGCGAGATTCGGGATCGAGATGGGTTCTGTTTACACACCAGTATCAGCGGAGGTTCTCGCCCGCATCGGTGGTGCCACAGAGTTCAAGCTGCGAATTCCAACAAGTTCGGGCGACTATGACCGGTCCTTTGCGGACACTCACTTTCAGTGCGTCCAAGAATTCGTGGAGGTTTTCAACGAACATTTCACCGACAGTGAAACCCCACCGATGTAATGGGACACTCTCGAGGTCGGTTATCCCCCACGCTCGTTCGGATCGTATTGGTCTGCATGGTCCTCGCGGCCACGTTTGCACGCGCCCAGGCGCCAGATACTGCCGGCCAAGACAATTTACCCGCTCGCCTTGCGGCATGCCGTGCTATTAGCGATTCGCTACAACGCCTACGCTGCTACGACGAGATCGCTGAAACACCCGAGCAGAACAACACGTGGCGCAGTCTGATCATTGCACCTGAAAGCCGGTGCTCTCCCTATGATCCTGACGATTATCGCTATCCGCAATCTGTCGAGGATCGAATTACTGCTCAACTCGGTGGTGTTTACGGCCCTTATACGGGCCGCTGGTTTGCGACCCAGCGCGAAACCGATATCGAACACATCGTCGCTCGATCCGAGGCGCACGATAGTGGACTGTGTGCTGTGGACAACGAAACACGGCGACGTTTTGCATCCGATCTGCTCAACCTTACGCTCGCGAGTCCTTCCGTAAACCGGAACCAAAAGAGCGATCGTGATGCAGCCGAATGGTTACCCGACCAGAACCAATGTTGGTTCGTAGATCGCGTTGTTGCGGTTCGGCAAAAATACAGGCTCACCATAGACCGGCGCGAAGCTGATGCTATCGATGCCGTACTAGGGAGCTGCGAATCGACAGCGATGATAGTCAGCGACCGCAGGGCAGCACTCACACCACCTGCACCTTTGCCGAATGCTCGATCTCAGACCAAATGTGGTCCTTATCGTAATTGCACGGAACTTCGTCGCGACCACCCCAACGGGGTTTCGCGTGGACACTGCGCTTACCAGCGGAGAATGGACCGAGACAATGATGGTCGAGCCTGTGAGCGCTAGCCTGCCCGCAGCGGGGCAGGCTGAAGCGATTGGGACACCGTGCTCGGCGTTCGCGCCAACCCCGGCCGCCTACCGGGGTAGGTAGCAACCATGTCACCAGAAATCATCGCCATCCTCGGTGTCGGCGTAGCACTCGCCGGCCTGATCGTGCCGGGCCTGTGAGGGCGAAGGCGCGTGTGGGAGCGCGCTGGAGGACCGAAAGCGCCTGCTGCGGCAGGCTCTACAAGCTACAGGCCGACCTCACCCGACGGTCGGTGAACGCTGAACAGGGGGAGGGGGCTGGTCAGATGGACGGGGAAGACGCTTCTATGATTTCTGCACGTCGGAGATTTCAGTGGAGAACAGGATTAGCACATGGAATCTGACGTTGGCACCCCTATTCCAAGTCTTTGGTAACCACGCGCGTAATTTGGTTTTTTCTCGGCGTAGCTACAACTGTCATATTGGGGGTCGGAATCCTTATCATCTTAGGGGTTCTGTTCACCTCTGGTGCTTCCGATATTATACAGCACGGCCTACAGCGCCAAACCATGGCTGCCATGCGCGAAATTGCTACCGCGAACGGAGTCATGCATGTTGACACCGGGCGCTATGCTGAATCGCTGGGAGAACTCGGTACTCTCGATTACATGCCCGAAGTGCTACCGGTCGATGGTTGGGGCAACTCCTTCATCTACGTTACTGACTCTGACACCTACAGCATTACGTCACGAGGTAGCGACGGTCAGCCTGGACCACCGCCGCCAGACCGTTGGCCGAACGTGCCGTATGAGCCAGACATTATTTTGACCAACGGTCAGTTCGTACAGGCACCAACAGGTCAGTAGATGGCGAAGACCAAGAGACCCTGCAGGCTACAGGCTGATCTCATGCGGAATCGGTGAACGCTGAACGGGGAGGTCTCCAGATGTACCGACTCCTACTGGTCGTGCCAATACTCATGGGAGTCGCCTGCGGCAGCTCGAACGGAGCCCCTGATGCCGCACCCGTGCGCATCGACAGGTATGAGCATGAAGTGCGGCACTGGTGCAAAGATAGTAAGCCCGGCAGCAGGCTTATCGAGGGACACTGGTGCGATGCGGCTGAGGGGCAAGCTACTGATTTTATCGAGCTGTGGCTCGTCAACGATACCGCTGAAGATTTTCAGGGCCAAATCCGGGGCGAGTACTACGACCAAGAGGGATACAGGATCGGTGGATTTGAACTTGATGACGTGGTCGAAGGGAACGAGAGAATCTGGATCGATCCCGGCTTCGGCGGCGGAATGGTTGTGTTGCCCGCTCGCAGCAAGCAACGCGAGAAAGTCATAACGCTTATGTGGGCCGATTTTGAAGCCCAGATCCGCGCGACCATCGACCAGCGTGTCGCCGAGCACGCCGAAGCAGTCTCCTGGGGCCTTCGGCTCAGCGAAGCAGAGTGACTACCCGGCTGACAACACCGTGCTCGGCGTTCGCGCCAGCCCCGGCCGCCTGCCAGGGTAGGTAGCCCCCATGTCACCAGAGCTGATCGCCATTCTCGGTGTTGGCATAGCCCTCGCCGGCCTGATTGTGCCGGGCTTGCGGGGGCGCGGGTCGGTACTTCGGACCTACCGCCTGGGGCTCGAACTTACACAGAAGCAGGGCGGCCTCGACGGCCAGTGTGTCGATGCGTTTCGGAAGCTCGTCCGTCACGCCGGTGCGCCGGACAGACAATCCGGCGGCACGTCGAGCTTCAGCACCCAGGACGGGTGATCGGGATCGCTTTTCTTGACGAAGGCAGGATCCGTGATCAGCTTGAACCCGAAGTCCATCAGGCGATCCTGGAACGCAATGACTCCATTCAGCTCCATGAACGTTTCCAGATACCCACGGAGCACCGCCTGCAGGCTCTCGTCGGATTCCTCAACGGTGTCCCCGATCCCGAGCTGGCCAGGAAACGGCACCGCGTACGCGATGTGCTCACCATCGTCGTTGGTCCGCCGTTCAACATCGAACCAAACGACTACGCTGCACAATTCGTCCGTGTACGAGATGACCGCGAAACCGTTGTCGTGGTGATACGTGTTCGTCGTCGGAGACATGGAGCGCTGCCTTTCTGTCTTCGTCTGGGTGGGGAGCCCATCGCAAGCGTGGCCGGAGTGGCTCTTAGCGCGCTGATGGAGCCTCTAGCTCCTCGTAGCACCCACGGTTCTTGTCCCGAACCATGGGTGCTTTGTACTACACATTATGTTCAGGAGGTGTCGCGAACGTCCAGCAGATACCAACAAGTCTCGCGGAATACCGCTACCTCGGCGTCGGCATAACGATGAGTTGAAGGCAGCAGAATATCTCCGCAGCGGCGAAAGCCGGGCTGTTTCGTCGGGACTGGAGGATCGAGCACGCTCGGCACTTCAGCGATTTGCGAAGATCGGGCGTCAGCGTGCTGCCGGGTAGCTGTCGCTGGCCCGTTATCTCGAATCGAGCTATCCTGCACGTGCCGAGTCTGCGGGGCCTGCGCGCTGAGATCGTCGCTCTCGAGAAGAAAAAGAAGGCGGCCAAGTGACAGAGGTTATCTCCGGCGAGCCGCGCTGGGGCCAAGCTAGAATCTATCCCCATAGGCAAGATTCAGCGGGGAGGTTCCGATGGTAGTCACCGAACGAACGCGAATCGCCATCTGGCAACAGATGCTCGACGTGGCGCGGGTTACTCGATACTACGGAACGCTCGCCGATCGATACCAACGCAGGCAGCGGCTGATTCGATCCCTGTTGCTCGTCTCGGCGATTGGCGGAATCGCGCCTCTCGTAACCGAGCTCCCGGAAACCCTTCAGCACGTGGCCAGCGTAGGGATTGGCCTACTCGTCGTCCTGGATTTTCTATTTGACTACGCACACAAAGCCGCTGTCCTCGGAACAATCAGCTCCGAATGCGGCGCATTGGAGATCGACCTTCAAGAGCTGTGGCTTGGGATTCAGTATGTGGACGAGGAGGCTGACGACGCCGAGGCCGTTCGTGATCTGAGTCGGCTATCAAAACGGGCTTCGAAAACGACAGAGCAAGCAAAGGGCGTCGGCGTTGAAGAGGACCGAGAACTTAACGAGGAGTCTGCGAGAGAAGCCTACACGGTGGTAGCCGCACGATATGCCACCTAAAAAAGAGATCCGAGGCGCTGCAAGCCCTCCGCGGCCACCGAGACCCAAACCGCCACCGCCACCGCCACCACCCAAGAAACCGAAGGACAAGGGTGATCGATCCTGACCGCGAACACGCACTGCTGTTCGGCGTGCAACGCTCGGTGCGCTACCACGAGCGGCGGCTCGCCTGGTTCGAGGCGTGGCACAACATCACAATGGTCCTCGCGGTATTTGCCACCAGCGGCACGGCGGTTACCGTGCAGCTGCAGAATCTCGATAGCTACTCGACGCTGCTGACGCTCACGGCGGGAATCCTGCTGGCGACCAACGTGGTTCTAGGCTTATCCCGCCGCGCAGCGCACCATCAGCAGCTCAAGGCGCAGTTCATGGATCTGGAGCGTAAGTTACATCCGGTGCAAGCCCTGGCCGATGAGGCATGTTGTCTCAGGCCAGCTACGCGGTTCGGGTAGGAAGAGCCGGCCCCATTGCCAACCGCTCAATGCCGCTAGCAGGAGCATACGCTACCGTGAGCGCGTCTTGCTGAATGGCTGCTTGCCGCAGTGCGAGCTCGATACGCCGGAGATCCTTCTGCATCGCCGCAAGCAGGTCGGCACTGATCGCGGCTGCGCGAGGATCCACCTTCCGAACGGCCACAACCTCATCGTCAACGATACTCGCTCGTAACAAGGCCGTCACACGCTCGATGCGACTCTCGAACCGCTGCTTGTCCGCGCGTTCGCTTTCGGTTGGCGCTCTGTCATCGACTGGCAACAGCGAACCCTGCCGCTCCTGTTCGTCCAACGCCGTAGCGGCTGCTCGCAGCGCATCGTACCCGCGTATCTGCCCGGATCTGATCGACCGGAACAGCACATCTTGATGACGCGGTTGTAGGCGTGACATTTCGTAGGCTTGCGACGGGGTAATCTGCTCGGACTCGAGTAGCTGTTGGTACTCGCGCCGTAGCCGAAGCAGACTCACGCGGTCGCGGATCATCCGCCACGGTTGCTGGATACCGAGCCGCTTCGCGAGTTGCTTTTCGTCGTAGCCGTAGCGGTCCATCATCCGCTGATAGGCGTGGGCCTCTTCAAGTGGCGAGATGTCGACACGTTGCAGGTTTTCGACAATCGCTTGCTCGTCAGCATCGCGTTCACTCGTCGGCTCAACGAGGCATCGAATCGTCTTTGCACCGTTCAAGAGGTGAGCCCGATACCGGCGCTCGCCCGCGACGATCACGTAGTGTTCGCTGACCGGCCGTACCGAGATCGGTTGCATGAGCCCGTGTTCGTGGATCGAGGCCGCGAGCTCCTGCAGCTTCGCCTTGTCGAAATGCTTTCGTGGCTGATCGGGGTTCGGGCGGACCCGCTCCACCGGGAACTCCGTTAGCCTGTGATCGTCCACTGCGCTTCCTTGTATCCTGGCAGGGCACGGGTCGCTTGATTCCGTAGTTTTTCAACGAACGTTCGCGCCTCGGACGTAAGCCAACTGGGGTGCTCGCAGCTTTGGTACTCGTAGCAGTCGCACGCTTTTAGGACTTGAACTGGGTCGATCGGTTCGCGTGAAGCATGGTGCTCGTCGTAAACGAATGTCTCCCCGATGGGTCCTGGATAGCCACCCGTCTCAAGACAGTCTGGGTATCGGTGCTCCACGCTGTAGCGATTCTCGTCCCACAGCATCTGCCCGACTTCGGGATTAGCTTGCAAACCCATTCTGGATGCTGCCGTGACCAGGTAGGCAATGTGTTCTCGGTCGACCATGAACGCTGACATAGCGCATGCATCTCCCGCGGCGTAGTATGCTGCGCTCCCATTGGTTGAGCGCTTGAGGCCAGCTCGGGCCGCGTGTCCGGCTGGCCTCTCGTGTGTACGGATCAAAACAAGCGCCCCTGGTGGCCACGGGCCGAAACTATCCCGTAGCCGATCTCCGGTACCTCGTGGCCTAGCTCGTTTCCAAACCACCCAGCCACCATCCGCCGGTGACACCAGTTGTTCGGTGACAACGGTGGACGCTCGAAGCACAACAACACCGGTTCGTGGCCATCGGCCAGCTCATGCAGCCGCTCCCACTCGGTCTGTGCGTCGAGTTGGCCTAAAATGCTCTCGAAGAGGCATCGGTACCGGTCATAGTCCATCTTCAGCATCTCGCGCCTCGGAGCGAGTCGCCGGTACATTCGATAACCAGGCGGACAGCCACGGGGGTTACCGATGGTGATCCCGATTCGCCCCGGACCGCGATAGCTGAAGTAGCTTGCTGTCTTCATCCGACCTCTTGGTGGTTTGGTGCTAGTGATCCTATGTGTTGTGGTCCACCATTTCAAGGATAACGTCAACGAAATCAACAACTTAGAGCAATTATGTTTGTAGGATCGGTTCCTCGTCCCGTCGTCGACCAGATCCTCCGCACGGTGGATTTCGGTGCTTGGGGTGGCGTTTTCGTCTGTTGCTCGGGAAGCTTCCGTGTCGATCGAGCCATCAAGGCGAAGTGGCCTGACGCGCGGCTGATCTCCAACGATGTTTCGCTGTACAGCGTGTCTCTCGGGCGCTTGGTGACGAATGAACCGTTCAGTATCCGTTTCACGGGCCGGTTGGCGTTCATCGAGCAAGCTGTTGATGTTGACGACTTCGAGGGTCGCGTCGCCGCTGTCCTGGTGGCGCACGAGATGGCCACCTATCGCGGCACGAATGTTTGGGCACAGGCACATTTCCGACACTATGTCGACGGCTTCGGCGACTACCTTGCCGGTGCGAAAGCAAAGCTGTGCACGTTTCGTGAGCGGATGCGAATTGACGGATTCACGGCACGCGACTTTCGGTACCACGCGGACGTTGCCACAGGAACAGGTGACAAGCTGACGCGAGCGCAACCGTTCGCCGCACAGGTGGAGGCGGGGAACGTCTCCTACGTGCAGGGGCCATGGAACGAGCCGTACCTGCAAGAGATGCACCGCTTCGACGGCAAGGCCAAGCCCATGGACCAGGTGGATGCATCCAGCGGTGCGTTCAACAGGCTGACGCTCCAGAAACCAAAGCCCCGAGCTCGTGCACTCGGTAGGCCGCTGGGGGCGCGGTGATGACCGTTCATACCGAAACTCTTCTGACTGTCTCGGAGGCTGCCGATCGCTACCACATCGCCGTGGGTACCCTGTATCGGTGGATCGACAAAGGCGTCATCGGACACGTCCGCGTCGGCCCGCGCCGTGACAGCGGCAAGCGGAGGTACATCCGCATCATCGAGTCGGAGCTGGCGGAGGTGGTGACACCGGAGGATCAACGGCTATGCTGAGAACCGAAGCTTGACGCCGCACGCGGCTGATACTCTCGCGAGCGTGTCGAGTCGTGGATTTCTCCGACCCGACAAGGCCCGGGACAGCGCTACTCGATTCAGCTTGGCTTGGCGGGCAAGCGCGGACACACCGCCGTGCGCCTCGGCGACGTTACGAAATGCTTTCATAAGCAGGCGTGGATCGTCGCCCATTTCTTCCAGGGCCGCGTTCAGATAGGCAGCGGCCTCTTCGGGTGTTTTGAGGTAGTCACTCGCCTTATGTTCTTTTACGGGCACTTTGTCTCTCCTGTCTGTACGCTTTCCATAGGGCCTGGGCCTTAGCGATATCACGGGGTTGTCGCTTCTTCGTCCCGCCACCCAACAGGATCACAAGCTCTTCGCCATCACGCCCGTAGTACAGCCTGTATCCAGCGCCAAAGTTGATTCGAAACTCCGAGACACCTTTCCCGACGGGCCCGTGATCCCCGAAGTTGCCGAGTTCCGTTCGGTCGATGCGTGTTTGTATGCGGGCGCGAGCTTCTGGTGACTGCTGCCGAAACCACCTATCGAAGTGGTCCGTGCCGTCTTCTGAAACGTAGTGGCCAACCTTAATCATGAGACTAACTGTAGCCTAATGGCTACAGTTAGTCAAGGTGTAGACACACTCCAATGCTGCCCCTCGGGGAACCTTCAACTACCATCAGAAGCTATCAGCTGTACTCAGGAACCCCTAACTACCATCAGCAACTATCAGCTCGGAAGTACTTGCTGCTGCCTACCTAGCATCGGGGCTGTGCGCATGCATAGCTTCGATCCGTGGGCACCAACGGGGCAGAAGCAACCACCGATCCGACCGTCGACGCGGCGGCACTCCGCGCGGCCGCCTCCACGCTCGTGGAGCGCTACGAGTTTGCCTCTCGGCACGGACTGACGTTCCAGAATGCCCGCGATCTGGACCGCGCCCTCGGCTACAAGCCAGAACTGGGGCCAGCCGACTACTGGGAACGGTACCTGCGTGGTGGCCTCGCCAGCACGATCGTAACGGCGTACCCAGAGGCGACGTGGCGCGGTGGAGCCACGCTTATCGAGGACGAGGACCCGGCGGTACAGACATCGTTCGAGGTTGCCTGGCAACAGCTCACCGAGAGGCTTCGGGTGTGGGAGATGTTCCTGCGCGCCGACATCCTCGCAGGGCTAGGACGTTACGCCGTGATCCTGATCGGTGCACCGGGCGAGTTGTCACAGGAAATGCCTCGGATCGCCAACCCCGAGCAGGTGGCGGTGCTGTCGGTGTTTGGCGAAAAGGACGCGAAGTTCGACGAGCAGCAGGATCTTGAGAGCAACCCCGCGGATGCTCGTTACGGCATGCCCACCCGGTACCGGATCCAACTGGCCAAGGACAAGCCGCAGGACGTGCATTGGTCTCGGGTGATCCACATCGCCGATGGCCTCGTGGATGACGACGTGTACGGGCACCCGCGGCTGCAGAAGGTGTGGAACCGGCTGGATGACTTGGACAAGGTCATCGGCGCGGGTGCCGAGGCATTCTGGCAGCGCGCACAGCCGGGCAACCACATCAAGGTCCCGGCGGAGATGAAGTTTGACGAAGCGGACGCCAGGGGTATCGAGGAGCAGTTCGACGAGTTTCAACACGGCCTACGCCGCTACTTCATGACGCAGGGCGTAGAGGTGGAGCAGTTCCCTGTGTCGGTAGCTGGGATGCGCGATCCGGCCGATGCGATCCTCACACTGATTGCGGGGGCCACGAAGATCCCCAAGCGCATGCTGACGGGATCAGAGCGCGGCGAGTTGGCCTCCTCCCAGGACCGCTCCAACTTCGAGCGTCGCGCCCGGGACCGCCGCGAGCAATATGCCGAGCCACGCGTGGTGCGGCCTTTCGTGGGGCGGCTCATCGAGTACGGAGCGTTGCCGGAGCCGTCCGAGTATCGGGTGGCCTGGCCCTCCATTCGCGATCTAGATGAGCGGGAGCGCATGGAGCTTGCCGCCCAAGCCGCGGAGGTAAACCGACGCCATGGGGCGGAGGTCATCACTCGGGACGAGATCCGCGACCGGTACCTGGAGCTTGTACCTTTTGAGGAGGTTGCATCCGGGTCAGTGGGTGCGCGAGCGGCACAGGAGTTTGAACGTACCGAGGAGCCACCCCAGGAGCCGTCCTGGAAGGCGATCCACCGTGCCGCTGACGACAACGTCGATGCGGTTGCTTCTGTCGTGGCCTCGGCTCTGGAGTCGGTGCGCGAGGCGTTGGACGTGGAAGCGCTCGAAGGCGCGTTGGGGAGCGCGGACCGCTCTGGTGCCGTGGGCATCGCGCGGGCAGCGGTGGGGGCGATGACCCAGCAGCAGGAGGCCATCGCACAGGCACTGCTTGGGACGCTGATCGCGGGCGGCAACGCTGCGGCTGGGGTACTGAACCGCGCCACGAACCTTCGCGCCGCGCAGGCGCGGATGGTTTTCGATGAGACAAACCCGAAGGCGGTGCTGTGGGCCGAGACTCGTGCGGCGGCCCTGATCCAAGAGGAGACGGCCGGCATCTCGATTACGGCGGCGACGCTGGAGGCGCTGCGGCAGCAGATTTCCGACGCCTTGTCCCAAGGCATCCCCCCATCCCAGGCCGCGCGGCAGATCCGACAAGTGGTTGGACTAACCGATGGGCAGGCGCAGGCCGTCGTCAGTTTGCGCCAGGAGCTGCTGGGTGCCGAGCCCGGCTCTCTCGTGACCCGCTTTCCGTCCCGAGAGGGTGTTCGTGACGTAGCCGGCTTCCGTGCCCGCATCCCGGAGGGGGGTGCAACCGAGGAATGGGTCGAGAACCGCCTGGCGCGGTACCAGCGCATGCAGCTGAACCTGCGGGCGACAACGATTGCGCGGACCGAGACGATCGCCGCCTCCAACGCTGGCCAGCAACAGCTCTGGGAGCAAGCACGACAGCTCGGGCTACTTCGTGCCGACCAGCAACGACAGTGGTCCGATACCTCGGACGACCGCGTATGTGTCGAGTGTGAGGCTATGGACGGCCAACGCGCCCGAATCGGTCAGCCTTACGGCAATGGGGTGATCGGGCCGCCGCTACATGCCTCCTGTCGCTGCGCGGAGATCTTGGTACTGGAGGGGCGCGATGGCTAGGGTGTTCCGTGGTCTGACGCTGCGCGGCGCGGTGGATGCGGAGGTTCGTACGGCGAGCTTCGAGGGGCGCGAGCACGTCGTGGTTCCGGTGGTGGCGCTGGTGGGCGACCAGGTGATTCATACTTCCAACGCGCCGGCGCCTGAGCTCGTTGCCGCCTCCGTAATCGAGCAGTCGCATCCGGAATGGAACGGTCGCCCCGTGGTGGGCGAGCACCCCATGGATGCCTCTGGCGAACCGGTCTCGGCCAACGATCCGGGTACCTGCGAGCGGGCGTGTTTCGGTCGTATCGCTAACCCGAGCTTCCGCAACAACCGGCTGGTGCTGGAGGCATGGCTAGACCCCGACAAGGCCCAGGCCATCGGGCCGGATGCCGAAAGTGTCATTGAACGAGCCCTCAAAGGGGAACCGATCGAGGTGTCCGTCGGAGCATGGGTGAGAAGGGACAACACCCCCGGACAGATCAACGGCAGTCAATACGCGGCAGCCTGGACGCACATCGGCTCCGACCACCTGGCGATGTTCCCGGAGGGAGTGCTCGGTGCTTGCGACAACGAGATGGGGTGTGGAGCTCCGCGCGTGGCCATGCGCGTGTGCGCTGACGGATTGGAGCTCGATGAGGCACACGAATCAGATCTAACCAAGGACAAGCTCATGGCACATGAACCGGTGGCTACCAACGAGGACCTGGAGCTTGATGAAGCACATGAATCGGAAGCCACGAAGGACGAGAACATGAACCGAACCGACAAGCCGTCGCTTTTGCGACGCGTCATGGCGGGGATCCGCGACCTGTTGGAGGAGGACCTGGTGGGAGCAGGTGCGAGCCCATGCGGCTGCCCTGATTCCGAGCATTGTGAGTGTGGTGGCCGTCAAGCCGCCCAGGATCCAGAACAAGGAGGGCCTGAAATGACCGATCTCAAAGAGCGCATCGAAGCGCTCATTCAACACACATACAGCCCGTTCATCGAAGCGGACGAGGAGTATCTGTCGGGTCTGTCGGTGGAGCGCATCGAGGAGCTCCGCAAGCAGGCCGAGCGGTACGTGGCCGCCAACAAGCGCAAGGAGCTTGCCGACGCCGAGCCGACCGGGGCCAAGATGCACCAGGTGGACGAGGAGACGTATCGCGAGATGCGAGCGGCGCTCGACGAGCGCAAGGCGGTACGCGCGGCCAGGAAGACGCAACTCATCGAGTCCATCCGGGCAGCGGGGACCGAGTGCCCTGTGGAGTACCTCCAGAGCAAGGAAAACGAGGAGCTTGAGGTCATCGCCAAACTGGCGGGGGCCGAGGCTGTTGCCGAGCCGACGTTCGGGGCTCGTGCATTGCCCAACTCCGGCGAGGACCTGTCCCGTTTCCAGCCTCCCGACCCCTACGGCCTGAGCAAGCAGGCGGAGGTGAACTGACATGGCGATCACAAAGCGCCCCCCCAACACGATCGCGATTTCGCCGTCACAGATCCCCGCGGAGCGCATCCGCAACGACCTGGCCGCGGCGGAGGCGATCACCCCGGGGATGCTGGTACAGCTGCACGATGACTCCGGCGCCCTGAAGTGGGGTGTGCATGACTCGGCCGACGATCCCGCCGCACGGGCGGTGGCTCTGGACGAGATCGAGCTGAACCACGGGATCGACACCGCCTACGCGGCGGGCGATCTGGTCAAGGTCGGCTACTTGTACCCAGGTGATCGGTTCTACGGGGTCATCCCGTCAGGCCAGGACATCACCCAAGGTGCGCTGCTGCAGTCCAACGGTGACGGCAAGCTGAAGGCGTACACGAGCGGACCGGGCGGATTCGTTGCCGCCTCCAGCCCCGGCTCTGTCACCCAAGACACGCGGCTGTACGTGGAGGTGCTGTGATGGCTCCTGGAGCACAGATGATGTCAACGTTCGAAAACGCTCCAGCCGCTGTCGGGGCGTCCCTGTCGCAGCTGCTCCGGCACGAAGGTAATGTCGGTGCGATGCGGGCCGCGCAGTACCGCGAGGCACAGATGCGCGGCCTCGGTCCGATGTGGCAGTACAGCAACGAGTTCATCGACGATGCGATCGTTCGCGTCGGCCGAGAGGGGCTCGTGGTTGCTGCCGATCGAATCGACCAGAACCCTGTGTCGATGCCGAACTGGCTGTCGATCCTCGAGCTGACCTCGCACAAGGTCGGCGAGTCGAGGGCGGCGCAGCGAGGCATGGTCCCGATCTGTGAGCCGATGCGTGACGCCGTGGCGGAGGTTGGCAAGCCGTTTCCGATTCCGGGGCCCCCGGCGCATCCTCGGTGCCGCTGCGCCGTGGGGATCGCTACGGGTACGGAACGGGCCGCGCCGACCGTGCCAGCCACGCGGATAGCGTCCGGCTCCGGTGGTGGCGGAGGCAGGGGACGATGATACCACCGGATCGGGGAGGAGAGCAGCATCTCGGTAGTGTCCTAATTGGGGGAATTATATACGTGTTTACCCGGCGGTTAAGGGAACGTCGTTTGTGAATGGGTGAGGTGCCGCTGAGAGAATACGAACCGCCACTCGACCCAGGAATTTCCCGCGCCGTTCATATTTTGAACCGTGCCGGAATCGAGACGTTCGAGTCTTGCCAGGGTGGCGAGGGGCATTCCTACCTGGAGCCCACTGTCAGGTTCCACGGCGAGCGCCCACAAGGTTTCAGGGCGCTCGCCGTGGCGCAAGAGAACGGATTAGCGGTCAGTTCCCTGCGTCGTATCTACCTGATCCTCGACGGTGAACCAACAGGGCCATATTGGGAGCTAACGTTCCGAAATATAGTTAGCTGAGGCCCTTGCATTCTTGGCTTACCCCCAGTGCCCTGACGAACTCGTCTCGCTCATCGGGCTCCCGCGCTACCTCTCTGAGCACCACCCGTGTAGTGATCTCATCGCCACCCAGACGCTGCGTGCGCCACGACACGATGTCCTCGGCCCGATACCCACACCAGTAGGGTCGCTTACCCGCTACCTGTTCGGAGCCCATCTCCACCAAGATCCCGTAACGACCCGTTAGCAGCACCTCACGCGTAACTTGGAGTGCGAACGTCTCGGCCGACTCACCCCCTAGCGTCACGTCCCTATCGTGATCCTGGATGCTTGCGGGCAGCAGAAGCGTTGGCTCTTTCTGAAAGATCAGTCCCGCTAGACCATCCACCGTGCGTCCGGTGGCGTTGTAAAACAGCGCTCGTTGCTTGTAAGCCTCGTACTTGGCTGGCTCGCGTCCGTGGCTCGCTAGCGGGGGCAGGTATCCAGCCCCCTGCTTCTTGACTGCGTCAGAGCCTTCGTAGCAATCACGCGCCCGCTGCCACTTGGTGACGAACGCCTCATACGTATCGGAAGCGGTATCTACTGGCATCGTCCCACCCCTTTTTCGGCTCCCGCGCATACCGGGGGCTTTTCCCCCCCGGACCTAGCGGGCGAGATCTCTTGATCTATGTTCCTCTAACTACTACTTGCACACCCGCAACTCCCCCTGGTCCTTTGTAGGGGAGGTGCTTATTGCGGACACCCCCGTATGGCTGGCTTCGGGTCGAAGACAACAATCCGCCCCCGTTCCCTACTGCGACAGTCGTGGCCCTGCACGGTCCCACCCGCACGTTGGCTCCACGCTGCCCTTCGGAAGGTATGCAAAGGTCGTTGGAGTGCTTGTATATGAAATCGCTCCGGGGAGCCGCCCCGGTTCGGGGTGCGTGCGCACCAACGACACGACCGGATGCAGATCGGGTCGCTGCTGCGCGCGCGTCTCCTCACCCCCACGCCACCTGTCGCTGCCTCACCGCGACTCTCCGCACCCGCTCCACCGCGTAGCGCAGCGCGTCGATGACGTGGTTGTGGGTGTCCTCCAGCACCGGGATCACTTGTCCCGTGCGCCGATCCGTCTTGTAGCTGTAGAGCGTTAACTCGTCCATCGTGTGGCGGCAGCGTGGATGCACGACGATGTCGTAGCTCTTGAGAAACTCGATACCTTCCTCCACGCTCTCCGGCCCCTTGCGCGCCTTGGTGATGCGCGGGTATCCGTGCCGCTGCAGGTAGGCGATCGTCTCCGGACGAGCGGAATCGGCGATGATCGGCCAGGCGCGTGCCTGGCCGTTGTCGATGGAGTCGAATAGCTCCGCCGTGCGGTCGATCTCGCAGCCCACTTGGTACGCTTCCCGATCCACGTACAGCTTCCGCCCGTCGATCCAGCAGCGCACCAGCACCGTCGGGTCGATCGCAAAGCCCCAGTCGGCTCCGAAGTACAACGTCGTGCCTTCCTCTGGCTCCTTGAATTCCTGGACGCTCCAGTTGTCGAACACTCGCGCTTCTGACCGGCCCACGTACTCCCCCAGCCAGACGTGGGCGTACTTGTCCGGGTCGCGCGCCCGGTCCCACTGCATCTCCTGGGCCAACACGTCTGGGAACCAGGGGTTGTCCGCGTAGTTGGCCTCCACCACCACCGCGCCGGGCGGTGCATTGGTGCCGCGGAGCAGCGCATCCACCGGGTCGGTGGGACTGTTGGGGTTCCACGAAAACCACAGCTCCGAGCCGGTGGCGCGCACCGTCGGGCGCAACAGCTCTAGCGACTTGGCTGATAGCGACTGCGCCTCCTCCACCCACGCGATCCCATACCCCTCCAGCGACTTGATCGACTCGGCCGTATGGTTCTGCATCCCGTGAAAGATGATCCGGCCGTTGGCGCCGGTCTCGATATGCGTGTTGAGGATGCGGAAGTGCTCTGACACCCCGAGCCTTCCGATGGTGTCCTCTAGCAGCCGCTTCACGGACTGATCCAGCGACCGCTGCACCTCGCGCACGCACAGGGCTCGGGTGTTGGGATCCTCTAGGCATCGTTGCACCAGCAGCGAGGCGAAAAACCATGACTTACCTGATCCTCGCCCACCGTACGCACCCCGGTACCGTGCGCGCTCCTTGAGCAGCGGCTCAAACCCGTGCGGCGTGTCGATCTGAAGCGTGCCTTCATGCTGCCCGTCATGCCGCATCGTCCTGAGCCTCGGGGCCGGCGGCTGCATCAGCCTTAGGGTCAGCGTCTGCATCGTCATTCCGATTCTCGGGATACACGATGACCCGCTCGATCCTGGTGATGACCGGGCCATCGTCGGCACCCGTCACTTGCACGCGCTCGCTGACGCCACGAACCGATAGCAGATGCTTGAGCACCTGGTCCCCGGGGCGCTTGGGATCGAGAATGCGCCGCCGCGCCACCTCCATGAGCATCGCCGTGCCTCGGTTATAGGAAACCTCCTGTCGCTCGGCGAACTCGGTGTCTCCCCGCTGCACGCGCTTGTAAGGAGTTTGCGCACTCACTCCGGCGATTCCAGCAGCCGACTCTTTGGTGTGACCCCGCTCTAGCGCTTTGAAGTAGGTCTCTTCCCAGTCCCCCTCACGTGCGCGCGCGCGCGCGTTGGCTCCTATTACTCGCCTGTACTGGGTCCTTGGCATGGGAAGGGATCGCACACCGATCCGATCCGGGTAACGCCTTGCGTTTGCAGCGTTTTTCGGTGCTCGTGGTAATCGCCGTGCAGCGGTTGTTCATGGGTGTGTGCCTGGGATGATCACGGGGTGCACCGGTTGGCCTTGGAGCCGGTCAGGTTTTCCCAGCGCTCGACGGTTACGTCGCAGTAGCCGGGGTCGATCTCGATGGCGAGACAGCGGCGTTCCAGCTGCTCGGCGGCGATGAGCGTGGTACCCGAGCCCACGAACGGGTCATAGACCCCATCGCCGACCTTGCCGTGGTTGCGCATCGGTCGGCCCATGCACTCCAGCGGCTTTTGCGTCGAGTGGTTCGTCTTGCCTTCGGAATCCCGCAGCTGGTTGGAGATGCGCCAGAGCGTGCTTTGGCCCCGGTCTCCGCTCCAGCGCGCGCTCCGGCCCCGGCGCACCGCGTACCAGGCCGTCTCGTGCGCCCAGTGATAATGACCGCGCGAGATCACGCCCCGCGGCTTGGCCCATACGATCTGGGCGCGAGGCTCCAACTGCGCTGCCGCTAACCCCCCGAGCACGGCCACACCGAACAAGGCTCCGTGCCATACGTAGGCGACATCGCCGGGAAAGTGGGCGAACGCCTCTCGCCAGTCCGCGCGATCGTCGTTGCGCACCTCGCCGACAGCCCGACGCGCCTGTCTCAATTCACGGTTGCGCCATTCCGGCTCGTACTCCACGCCGTAGGGCGGATCGGTGATCATGAGCAACGGCTTGCTGGAGTCCAGCACGGCGGAGACCGTATCGGCGTCTTCGGCATCGCCACAGATCAGGCGGTGATCCCCCAGCGTCCATACGTCCCCGGGCTTGGTCACCGGGTTGGCTGGTGGCTCTGGCGCCTCGTCATCTTGCAGTTCGATGGGCGGCGGTCCCATATCGAGCGTTTCCAGCAGATCATCGAATCGGAGCGCATCGGTCAGCTCCGGCAACTCCTCTTGGGCCAGCCCCACCAGGTCGGGTAGATCGTCCGTGAAGATGCCTGCGAGCAGGGGCGAGTTGGCGGCGATGTTCGCGGCGCGCTCCGTCTCCTCGTCCCAGTTCACGACGCGCAACCGGAACCGCTCGGAGCCCACGTGTAGGTACGCTTCCTTGCCGGCGTGACGGATGCGCGCTGACTCGCCGTGCTGTTCGCGTAGCACACGCACGCGCTGGTGGCCCGTAACGAGGTGCCCGGTGCGCTCGTTGAAGGTGATACCTGAGAGGTCACCGAAGGTGCCCAGCGATGCCTTCAGCGCCTCTAACGAGGAAGCATCGATAGTGCGCGGGTTGTAGGGCGCCGGCTGCAGATCCTCGATCCGGCGGGGCGTTGGAGTCATGCCGCTGCCTCCAGGAGCCCTTGCTGCCGCAGCTGCTCGGTGAGCACCACCGGGTCAGCATCGATGTACTGACACCACCATCCCAGCGAGCAGGGCCGTGATTCCTCCGGGCTCGACAGCCACGCAACCAGGTCCGCTTCGGGACCGATCTCCCGCAGCCTCTTGTGCGCGTAAGCGGGCCGCTCGGCTCGATCGCGCCACCGCGCCACCATGCGCAGGTCGATAACGGCCCGGCGGATCACAGCAGCGGCAAGCGCGCGCCCAGGGGCGGCGTCCACGTCTTCAACGTCGGGGCTCGTGGGGGCCTCGAAGCGCCTCATGCCGCCGGCTCCAGTAGCCACCGCAAACCTGCGCGCCGTGCCAGCATCACGAAAGCAACCGCCGCAGTCGCAGGCACCACGCCGTTTCCCAGGCATCGAAGTCGATCGACTCGATTGGTTCTTGTTCGGTCCAGCCAATCGGGAACCCCATCAGCCACTCCACGAAGCGCGGGTTCAGGCTGCCGGAAGGTGGGGAGACAGCGGTCCCCTTCATCGGTCCGGACGGACCCTTCGACGCCGCTCTCGGCGTCTGCCAGTTTCCGGCCTGCGCCTTCAGCATGGACTCGGTTGCCCGACTCCCACTGCGAAACCCGCTGCCGGCCTGATCCGCTTTCGGCGTCTGCCACGCCCGAACGATCTCCGCCCTTGAGGTTGGAAATAGCGGGGGCGAGGTCGGGTCGCTCTCCGACGATGGCTGCCCAGTCGGGTGAGTTCGGCCCCGGCGGCCACGCGAGTTGTCTGCCGTCGCCTTCGGCCAGCGAGACGCCCATGTGCCCAGGCTCGGCGTCCCTCGCGTCTGCCGATCGTGCGGCACCTGCCCCTCGTTGTTGGAGGAACCGTAAGGCGTCGCTGCCGGCGTCGGATACTCGCCACGCGAGTAAGAACAGCCGGCGGCGCAGGTGCGGGGCTCCGACTCCGGCCGCTGACAACACGCCCCATTCCGCATCGAACCCGAGATCGGCCAGCGATCCGAGTACGGCTCCGAACCCTCCGGAGTGAGTAAGGAGCCCTGGCACGTTCTCCAGGAACACGAGTCCGGGTCGTACTTGGCGAACGACCCGGACGATATCGGCCCAGATCCAGCGATCATCCTCGGTGCCCCGCTGCTTGCCGGCGCACGAGAAGGGCTGGCAAGGAAACCCCGCTGTGACGAGGTCCACCACTGAACGAAACGGACAGCAGTCGAGCTCCTGCAGATTGCCGCACCAAACAGGCGCTGGCTCCAGGGTCTCGTCTTCCATCCGCGCCAACAGGACGGACGCGGCATAGGCGTCCCGCTCGACGTAGCCCACAGTTCGGCACCGGACTCCAGCGAGTCGCACTCCGAGCTCAAGCCCTCCGACTCCTGAGCAAAGGCTGAGGACAGACAGCTCGGCAGCAGCCACACCTACGCCACCCTGCCGAGATGGAGTAGCTCGGAGGCGATCGCCGGCCACTCGGGCGGGTAGTCGTTCCGAGCCGTGTGTGCCACTTTTGTGACAGTTTGAATGAGACTTATGGGCACAAATGGCTCCGCCTGCTTGGCTGCCGAGAATCTTCTACGTGCTGCCATTGGTGTGTCCCGTCGTGCGTGACCTCGAAATCGGCTGGTACCGATTTGGTACCGTTTTCAACCCCCCACAGGGGGTCTAGAGGGGTCTAACCCCACTGTAAGTCGTTGAATCTACGTAGATCGGTGAACTCCGCCATCGATGCCGAGCTCGCGCGGCTCCTGGAGCGCGCGAAGATCGACCGGGCGATTCGCCTCAACGGCCGCGATCATCACGTCGGACGACTCGCCGGCCTCGAGGTCGTGCTCACGCTGTCCGGCGTCAGCATGGTCAACGCCGCGATGAACACCCAGCTGCTGCTGGAGCGGTTTCACATCACGGCGATCGTGTTCTCCGGGATCGCCGGGGGCGTAAACCCTGAGCTCGGCGTCGGAGACGTGACGGTCCCGGCGCAGTGGGGCCAGCACCAGGAGGTCGTCTTCGCCCGTGAGTCCGAGAGCGGCCGGGACGATCGCGGCATGGGTGGCGGGTTCGAGAGCTTCGGCATGATGTTCCCGCGCAGGCAGCACGTCGTGCGCGAAGGCGAGGACAACGATGGACGCCGGCGGCGCTTCTGGTTTCCGGCCGACCCCGAGATGCTCGCAGTGGCGCGGCGGGTAGCGGAGGAGATCGAGCTGGAGCGCTGCACGCACCGGGGAGACTGCCTCGACCGCGCACCGGTGGTGGTCGTCGGGGGCAACGGCCTCAGCGGCCCGAGCTTCGTCGACAACGCCGTCTACCGCGAGTGGTTGTGGCGCACGTTCGCAGCCGACGCAGTCGACATGGAAAGCGCCGCGGTCGCGCACGTTGCCCACACGAACTGGATCCCGTACCTGGTCTTCCGTTCGCTCTCGGATCTGGCCGGCGGCAGCCCGGAGGCCGACCGGACCAGGGTCTTCCTGCGCCTCGCCGCCACGAACTCCGCAGTGGTCCTGCTCGAATTCCTCGAGGCATGGGGCGAGAGGAACCGGTGATCGAACGCCGCGTCGCCACGTAGCCGCCCTCGACCAGCGCACGGCGAATGGGGGCGTCGCTGAGCTGCCAGCCGTGCCCAGGGCTATCGAGGGAGTCCGACCAGCTCACCATGGGGGCCATCGAATCGACCACAAGCGGTGCCGCTGCCATCGACGGAACGGACGTTTCTGTCGCGGTTGCCACCCCGGTCTCGATGCCTGCTTCCCGATCGGACTGCGCCGAGAAGTCGCCGCCCCACGAGTTGATACCCCAGAGCACGAGAACGACGGCCATGCCAAGGGCCACAACCCCGACCAGCAACCGGGCACGGTCCCCGCGGAGGTCCCCTCGGCGGTCATGCGAGTCTGATCCAACAGAACTATCGTTCTGTGCATAAGTATCTTTAAATAAGCAGAGATAAGTATTTTATCGTTAAAAATATTAGAACTATGCTAGCGTAGGTTCTGCTACTTGCACCCGCTTTCCAGCACAATCCCGGAGGGAACCGTGGAAGAAGTCAGCGACCGGCGCTTCCTCGTCTCGATGCATGCCGAGCTGCGCCTGCACATCCACACGCTCCAGCAAGTGCTCATCAAGAAAGACCTCGCTTCAGAAGAGGACCTGGTCGACGTGATGAACCTGGAAATGCAGGAAAAGATGAAGATCCTGCTGGTCGAGGAGTTCGCCGAGAAATTGCGGAAAGTCGCTCGCAGCAGACCGCCACCACGAACGGAACCAGCTCAATCAGTTAGCCAACCGGGCCTGCTAGGGGTGGCGACGATGTGCCGCGTGCTGGAAGTCTCCGACAGAGCTACCACGCGTAGCGTAGGCGTCCGATCGGCCCTCGGGTGCGACTCTTATCGCGGCGCTCGAGTGGCCCAGCTGTAGGCTTTCAGCAGCACCTTCTTCCAGACTTGCTTCCACCACATGGCGCCGGAATTGTAGTCGTCCCCGCCGTAGGCATGGGTGGCGTTCGTGTAGTAGGTACCGTCGGGTTGCCGTTGAATCACCGGCGCTCCGCTCGAGCCGCCGGCGGTATCGATCTCGTAGTAGGCCGTTCGGCGTGCGCCATCTACAAAGGCCCAGCTCCCCCAGTCCTGCCACTGGGTCGCCAGCGGCTTGTCCCCCGGGTACTGGTGGATGAGATGGGTGCCGGAGATGTAGCCGCTGCCGCTCGAGGCCCTGACCCCGTACCAGCCGGTCTGGTCGCCCACATCGCAGTCCAGCACGATGGCCGCCACGTCGAACTGGGGGTTGCCGGTCCGCCACTTCTTGTGCACGTAAACACGGCGCCAGCCACAAACACCGTACGGGGTGTTGCTGTCCGACTTGGCGCCGGGGTACACGAACCAGTCGTCGTACCAGCGGCCGCCCTCGTAGTCGTAGACACAGTGGGCCGCCGTGATCACCAGGTTCGCGGCGCCCACCAGGCCACCGCTACACAAAGAGGCCTCCGGAGTTCCCCTCGCACCGGTCTCGCCGGTCTCGACGAAGATGAAGGTCGCGGCCGAGGCCGGATAGACCTTCGTCTTCTTGACCCGGTTGCGGTCGTCATTGCCGTGGATCCTACCCATGCGCTGATCCAGCGGCACGAGGCGGCGAACGGAGGCCCGGAGTAGTCGTTGGTCCAGCACCAGGCTCAGGGGATCGGGTACGAACACGTCCGCATCGGGAACGTACCCCAGCAACTCCTCGAGGGCGCCGAGCCGGCTAAGCCCCGGGACGCTATGCGCGTCCTGCGCACGCGTCAGGATCAGGCTACCGTCGCCGTCATCGAGTTGGACGCGCTGCGGCGCGGTCGTCGCCAGTGCCTCCGGGATGGTAGGAATCACTGGTGCTATAATTAACGCTAGCAACGCTATTAACACTGTTAATTGGATATTAAAACGTGACATCAGCTACCTTATTTACATCATAGATGCTGAACATTCTGTAAAACAAATATAACATCATTGTATTACATCGTAAGATAGAATAAATCATTTCTGCTCTGCAAACCCCAACGCTCAAATCACTGGGAACAGCCCCTTCTGTTTCTTGAGGGCGGGATCTCTCTCATCGGGCCTGGTACTCCTTGGTGGGCTGGCCCGGTTCGAGCAGGAAGCCCGTGCTGCCGCTGCCCTGAACCACCCGCACATCGCGGTGGTGCACGACATCGGCACCGAGGAGAACACCCACTTCATGGTGCAGGAGCACCTGGAGGGACAGAGCCTGCGGGAACGGCTGGACAAGGGGGCGTTGCCGCTCGACAAGGCGCTGGATCTGGCTACCGAGGTTGGCGAGGCGCTGGGCGCACCCTCTGTGCCAACGTGACGTGAGACAGATCTGGTGTAGGAATTAAGCAGCAAGGGGCGGAGAAAAGGACACCAGATGAGGGGGAGCTGGATGCACCCTCAGGCGTTGGAGAAGAAGTCGCCTGCGGCGGGGGAGGCGCTCGGGGTTCCGCTGCACAGCCTGTTCGTCTCTGGCTCACCGCGGGCCACTCCGCGGGTCGAATCTTCTCCGATATCAGTCACTCCGTGGCAACTGTGAACGTGAACAGCGTGCTCCAATCACCCCAGCCAGCGCTGTTGTGCGCGCGCACGTGCCAGGTGTCGGTGCCGTCGGCCAGCGACGTCGGCGGGGTCAGCGAGCAGGTGGCGCCAGAGCAGTCGGCCGGGTCGTAGCCGTCGTCCCAGATCGTGCCGCCGCCACTCGTGTTGATCTGCACCTGGTACCGCTTTACTCCACCACCGCTGACCGCGGACCAGCTATAGGTCGGCGTCGTCGAGGAGATCGTACCGCTCGGAGATACCAGCGTCGGGGCCGACGGCGTGCCGTCGCCACCTCCACCGTCTCCATCGTCATCTCCTCCGCCTCCACCACCGCCGGTGTCGACCGTAAAGCTCGTGATCGAGCTCCACGAGCCCCATCCGCTGTCGTTGTGCGCCCGCACCCGCCACGTCCTACTCCTGCCCGGGCGCTGTGCGAATCGGAGCGTGAGCGCGTCGTTGAGGTGCTCACCTTGCCGCGCCTGCACAAGCGGTGCGTTTCCAGCGCCATGGGGTTCAGAGTAACTGTAGCAGACATTTGCCTGTATACGCAGTACTGAATCCTCTCCGAACGTCCCGAGCCCAGATCCACCAGCTCCCGAGCCACTGGTCCCGGCTGACCGCACGATCGATCAGTTCCAGCCACGGGGTAGGCCGCGTATCTCGACGCCGCACTGCCGATCTTCGACGTACGCACCATGCAGGCGCACAGATGGGGATCGCGCTGCTGCCGGCCCGTCTAACGGCGATGCTGCTCGGCATCTTCGGGGGGTTCGCGCTGCTGCTGGCGGCGGTAGGCCTGTATGGCGTGATGGCCTACTCGGTGGCACAGCGCAACCGCGAGATCGGTATCCGCATGGCCCTCGGGGCAGGACGCAGCGACGTCCTGCGCATGGTCTTGCGCCATGCCGCCTGGCTGGCTGCGGTAGGGGTCGGGATCGGGATCGCCGGCGGCGCAGCCCTCGGCCGCGTCACCTCTGGGCTGCTGTACGGCGTCGCTTGGATCGACCCGACGGCGTTCGCCGGCTCGGTCGCGGTGATCTCGCGGTGGGCCTGCTGGCGACCGGCCTGCCAGCCCGTCGCGCCACGCGCGTCGACCCCGTCGAGGCCCTGCGCAGCGAGTAAGGCGGCCCCTCAGGAGCTTGCAACTCTTTACCGTTCTTTACCCGCCGTCGATTCGACGCCTCAGGGCCCGGTGGTACCCTTGACGGTACTGAAACGGGCGCCCCGGTGCCCGTTGACCCTGCCCGGCGAGGCGGCTCGTGCAACGGATTCTCATCATCGACGACGACCGGGAGCTGTGCGAGCTCGTGACCGAGTTCGTCCAGTCGGAGGGGCTGTCGGCGGACGCGGTACACGACGGTGAGTCGGGCCTGCAGCAGGCCCTCTCCGGCAACTACGCGCTGGTCCTGCTGGACGTCATGCTGCCGGGGGCCAACGGGTTCGAGATCCTCCGCCAGCTACGGTCCAGATCGACCGTCCCCGTTCTGATGCTCACCGCGCGTGGCGACGACGTCGACCGGATCGTCGGCCTCGAGATCGGCGCCGACGACTACTTGCCCAAGCCCTTCAACCCCCGGGAGCTGGTGGCTCGGATTCGCGCCGTGCTGCGGCGTGGGGCCGCGCAGGGGAGCGCCCCTTCCGGGCCGCGGACGATCGCCGTTGGCGACATCGAATTGGACGTCGGGGCCCGCGTAGTGCACCGCAGCGGCGAGGAGATCCGCTTGACCGCGGTCGAGTTCGAGGTTCTCGACCGTTTGCTGCGGGCGGCCGGCACCGTCGTATCGCGCGAGGCACTCATGCGCGACGTGCTGGAGCGCGAGTACTCGGCGATCGACCGTAGCATCGACATGCACGTGTCCAACCTGCGCAAGAAGCTGGGCTCCGAGTTCGAGGGGTCCGAGCGCATCAAGACGGTGCGCGGCGTGGGTTACATCTACACGCTCCCGGCCGAGCTCGGCGAGCGGAGTATCGCGAGCGCCTGATCATGCAACGGCTGTTCATCAAGATGTTCCTCTGGTTCTGGCTGGCCTCGGCCGTCGTCTGGACAATTGGCACCTTGCCCGAGTCGCTGAGGCAGGATCCGGGCCTCGCCGATCGCTACCGGGAGCTCCACTACCAGCGGCTGCAGCTGTCCGGACGGGTCGCCCTGGTGGTGGCACGGCGTGGCCAGCAGGAACTGCTCGAGTGGATGGCCCGGTACGAGGAGGGCGGGGCGCTGTATCCCTACGTGCTCGATGGCAATCTGGAGGAGCTCGCGGGCCGTGAAATCAGCGACGAGGCTCGGCAGGCGGCGGGGCGCACGTTCGCAGAAGGCAGCGTTTGGCTCCGAATGCCGAGCCCGAGCCTGTGGGCCGGCCGCCAAATCGAGTCCAACGACGGCGTGCGCTACGCCGTTGTTCAGCGCGTGCCCACGAGGCTCGAGCTGCCTCCGCCGCCGATCTGGCCCATTGCCGCGCGATGGCTCGTCGCGCTCGCCATCTCCGGCATCGTTTGCTACGGGATGGCCCGCTATCTCCTGGCCCCGGTCGGTACCCTACGCGATGCGACGCACCGCTTCTCCGCGGGGAATCTCGAGGCCCGGGTCAGCGATCAGCTAGGCGGGCGTAACGACGAGCTCGGTGATCTTGGCCGCGACTTCGACCACATGGCCGGGCGTCTAGGCACTCTGTTGAAGTCGCAGCGTCAGCTACTCAGCGATATCTCGCACGAGCTGCGGTCACCGCTCGCACGGCTCAGCGTGGCGCTCGGCCTAGCGCGTCGTCGCGCCGACGAGCAAGGCACCGAGACCCTGGATCGCATCGAGCGCGAGGCCGACCGGCTCAACGAACTCATCGGGCAGCTCCTGTCCCTGACCCGTATGGAGGGCGGCGGCGCGGCTAGCGATCTCGAGAGGATCGCGCTCCTGCCCCTGGTCCGCGAGATCGTGGCCGATGCCGACTACGAGGCTCGCGGCCGCGGGCGCCACGTCGAGCTGGTCGACAGCTTCGACTGCATTACCGACGGTCACCCGGAGCTCCTGTATCGTGCGATCGAGAACGTCGTGCGCAACGCCGTGCGATACACCGGAGAGGGATCGACGGTCCGAGCCTCGCTGACCGGGAACGGGGACAACGGCACCCAGCAGGCTGTGTTCACGGTGCGTGACGAGGGCCCCGGCGTACCCGAGGAGGCTTTGGCAAGTCTGTTCGAACCCTTCTACCGCACCGACGAAGCGCGCCAGCGTGCTAGCGGTGGCACCGGCCTTGGCCTCTCGATCAGCCAGCGAGCCGTTCAGCTGCACGGCGGCAGCATCGAGGCACGCAACATCGATGGAGGCGGACTCGAGGTCGAGATTCGCTTGCCCGCGCGCGACCCGGCGCCAGGGGCGCCTCCCGCGACAAGCTGACCTTCGCCAAAGACTTGCGCCCCCGCCCCCCCGGCGAGGCACAATAGTCGTGGTCCCCGGGCAGCAAAGCTCCCCGCGCGAAAGCGAGATTCGAGAGCATGCTCCATCTTCCGCCCGAACCCATGACACGTGCGCGCGTCGCCGCAGCGGCGCTTCTGTTGACGCTCGGCCTTTCCAGCGCCGACCTGCTCACGGCCTCGGTGCAGCCCGTTGCAGGCCCGCACGCCGAACGCCTTCTCCGCGACCCGGACGGCACCCCCTTGCCGTTCAAGGACAGCGGTGAGATTCTCCATTTCCTCGCCACGGCCGAAATAGTCCACAGCGAGCGCCTGGGCCGGGGCACGACCAACCCCCTTCGGGTAACCCTGCAGGCGAACGGCGTGCGCTCGCGCGCGGTCTTCCGCGACGTCGAGCTGAGCCGCGACCGCGTCGAGCTGCGCGACGGAAGCGAGTACGTGCAGTTCTTCGACCGTGCAATCCACGAGGTGGCCGCCTACGAGCTGGCCATCGCCCTTGGGATCGAAGACCTGGTGCCTCCGGTGGTCGAGCGCTGGGTCGAGGGTGTCGCCGGCACGCTGCAGATCTGGGTCGAGAACTCCGTGACCGAGGGCGAGAGGGCTGAGGAGAGAATGGTCCCGCCGAATCACACGGCCTGGCGGCACCAGCAGGCGGACATGCTGGTGTTCGACACGCTGATTGCCAACGCCGACCGCAATAGCGGCAATTCGCTCATCGATGCCGACTGGAATCTCTGGCTCATCGACCACACCCGCGGCTTCCAGCGCCCACGGGGAAGCTTGGAGCTCATCGGCGTGGACCGCGTTTCGGCGCACCTGCTGCGCGCCCTGCGGGATCTCGACCACGATGCCCTCCGTGGCCGGCTCGATCGCTACCTCGAACGGCCGCAGATCGGATCGATGCTCGATCGCCACGGAAAGCTCCTCGAGCACTTCGACAGACTGATCGCTGAACGGGGCGAGGGCGCCGTGGTGATTGGTTAGCAGGCCGTATCGGAGCTCTGATGGGTCTGGCAGGCAAGGTGTCCCACCACGGCCCGCTAGCGGCTACTGGTAGGGACCGCGCCCGGGCTGCGTGATCTCGAAGCCCTCACGATCCTTGGCCTCGCGGACCATCGCCCTGACTTCGGCGAGCAGCGCCGGCGCATCGTAGATCACTCCGTCCTTGATCGTGTACTTGATGCCGCCGACGCGAACAACCTGGTTGGCTTCGTTCAGACGCACGGCGCCGATGCCGTAGAGCACCTTCAGGTTAGCAAGCGGATTCTCGTCGACAACGACGAAATCGGCCATCTTGCCAACCTCGACCGTACCCACCTGCTCGGCCACGCCGAGCGACTCGGCGCCCGACAGGGTCGCGGCACGAATCACCTCGAGTGGATGGAACCCTGCCTCCCGCAGCAACTCCATCTCGCGCACGAACGAGAAGCCGTACAGGTTGAAGGAATAGCCCGAGTCGGTTCCAACGGCGACGCGTCCGCCGCGATTCTTGAACTCATTGATGAACTGGAACCAGAGTTGGTAGTTGCGCTTCCACGCGACTTCCTCCTCGGTACCCCAGTAGAACCAGTAGGAGGCGTGCGCCGCCCTGTTGGGCTGATAGAAGCGCCACAGCGAAGGGAGCGTGTACTCCTCGTGCCATTCGGCCCGCGCCATGCGCATGAAATCGCGAGTGGTCTCATAGGCCACGAACGTCGGCACGATCGTAAAGTCGAGCTCCAGCAGCTCGTTCATCACCGCGTTCCAGTGCTTCGAGAAGGGCGGCGCCGCCTGCTCCCAGAGGCGACCAGCCTCACCGAAACGATGTTGCTCGTCGTTGTAGTTGTAGTCGAGCGGGTAGTTCTGCACGGCACGATCCTCGAACAACGCCTCGGGCAGGCCGTACCAGTGCTGCATGGAGGTCAACCCCAGCCGCGCCGAATCGAGCACGTTCATCCAGGCGACGTTGAGCTGGGCGTGGTGCATCGTCGTGTAGAGGCCGCGCCGACTCGCCTCCTCCAGAGCGGCGGCCATGAGATCGGGGCGCAGGCCGAAGAACTTGATGCCATGCGCTCCCAGGTCTGCCATCTCCGCTACCCAGGCGCGGGCCTGCTCCGGCGTCGAGATGGGGCCATCCTGCCCCTGCCCGAAGCCAGCCGACGGAAGCAGGCGTGGCGCCGTGATCTCGTTGCGCGCGCTGCGTTCACGATGCTCGAGCATCCAGCCCATCCCGTTGCCGCTGCCGGGGTCGGCGATCGTCGTGATTCCGTGGGCCATCCACAACTTGAGGATGTACTCGGCCGGTGTCTCCGGGCCGGACAGATGGCCGTGCAGGTCGACGAATCCGGGAAGAACGTAGTGCCCGCTGAGATCCAGCTCCCGCCCGCCGTTTGCTGCCGGGCGGCGCCGCTCGTCGGTCGGCACTCCCGGATACCCGACGCTCTGCACATCGACGATCCGGTTGCCCTCGACCACGATGTCCACCGGGCCTCGCGGTGGCGCACCGGTGCCATCGATCAAGGTCGCGCCGCGAAGGATCAGCCGTGAGAACGGCCCCTCACCCTCGTGGCGTGCGGGAGCAGGCAAATTCTGAGCCGCCGCGGCCGCCGTGGCGACGAGCAGCAACAGGACGGAGAGTACGCGCGTGGTGATTCTATGCATCGCCTAGCCCAGGGAGAGGATCGAACTGAAGATCGCTTGCAGCAGCGCCAACACGACGGCGCCTATGATCGCCGGGACCCAGCCGTCGATGCGGAAGTCGCTGACGAACGCGGCGCTCAGCTTGAGCAGCGCGGCGCTGATCACGAAGGAGAACAGGCCGAGCGTGAGCAGGTTGACCGGCAGCGTCAGCAGCATCAAGACGGGCCACAGCACGGCGTTGAAAAGCCCGACCACCAGCGCGACCAGCAGTGCCGTTCCGAAGTTGCGAATCTCGAAGCCGGGCACCAGCCTGGCAGTGACGATGAGTGCCACGGCGCTGACCAGCCAGATCAGCAATAACTGCATGCGATACCTCCAGCGTCTGAGCCGCCCGGATTCTGCCACGATTCGCACGTGGCCGGCAAAGCTCGGCCGCCCGAGGAACCTGCTCTGGCAGCCTGTGCTCAGGCAGCGTCCCCGGCGCCGTCGCCTCGACCACACTCACGCAAGAACCAGGCAATCATCGATCCGAACACCAGCAGACCCACCAGCGGGGCCATGGCTCCAGCCCAGCCGGTGCCGATACCCTGGGGCCCCCGGCCACTCCAGAAGGCGATTCCGGAGATCACGACTCCGAAGAGCCCTGTTCCGCCAACAAGGCCCGACCCCAGCAGTACTCCCCGCTCCTGCCGCGCAGCTGCATCGGTTTCCGAGGCTGCGTTTCGCTGCATCAACCAACGGCCGGCCCCTCCGAGGAAGACCGGAACCATGGTACCGACGGGAAGGTAGATCCCGACGGCGAACGCCAGGCTGGGGCGCCCCGCCATCTCGGCAATCAACGCCAGGACAACGCCGATGCCGACGAAGACCCAGGGCAAGTTGGCATCCAGGACACCCTCGATGACCAGCATCATCAGCGTTGCCTGAGGGGCCGGGAGCTCGGTAGTGCCGAAGCCATAGCTGCCGTTGAGCAGGATCAGGGTCAAACAGACGAATACAGCCGAGGTAAGGACCCCGAGCACCTCCCCGATCTGCTGGCGCCTGGGCGTGGCGCCGAGCAGAAAACCGGTCTTCAGATCTTGAGACGTGTCGCCGGCGATCGACGCGGCGATGGCAACAACACAACCGACCGTCAGGGCCGCGGCCTTGCCCAAATCGTCGGTCCAGCCGGCCGCGTAGAAGAGGGCGGCGGTTCCCAGCAGCGATGCGATAGTCATGCCGCTGGTGGGATTGGAGGTCACGCCGACCAGGCCGACGATGCGCGACGAGACCGTCACGAAGAAGAAGGCAAAGACCACCACCAGCGCCGCGGCGACGGCGCGCACCAACGATCCCGCGCCGATCCCGAGCACGCCAGGCACCAGAGCCAGCACCAGGAATACCACCGCGGAGCCGATCCCCACGACGCGCAGTGGCAGATCGCGGGAGGTTCGCAGCACCGCTCCGAGCTCTCCGGTCTTCCCTACCCGCCCACGAATCTCGCGGGCGCTGACCGCGAAGCTCTCCCGCATCGTGGGAATGCTCTTGATCAGGGTGGCCACGCCCCCGGTGGCCACCGCGCCCGCACCGATATAGCGGACGTATCGGGTCCAGATCTCGGCGGGACCCATGGCGGAGATCGTTTTCACGGTTTCGGGATAGAGCGGGTCCGTGAGCCCCTCACCCCACATGGCGATGGCGGGGATCAACACGACCCACGAAAGCAGCGCCCCGCCGACCATCACGCTGGCGATCCACGGGCCCAGGATGTAGCCGACGCCAAACAGGGCGCCGAGACCTCGGTGCCCACCTGGGCCTTGGGAAGCACCGGCAAACGCACGCTCAGCGACTCCGGGATGGCATGCGCCCAGCCGGTCAGAGCCTTGAGGCCGGCACCCACCGCGAGCCCCTGGAACACGAGACGGGCCTGCGCTCCGCCAGCTTCGCTGGCGACCAGCACCTGGGCACATGCTGTGCCCTCGGGGTACGGCAGCTTGCCGTGCTCTCCTTCGATCAGCAGCCGCCGCAACGGAATCATGAACAGGACACCGAGCACGCCGCCACACATCGCCAGCAGCGTCATCTGCAGCAGCTGCGGCTCCAGCCCCCACAGAAACAGCGCCGGCAAGGTGAAGATCACGCCCGAGGCCACCGAGCTGGAGGCCGAGCCGATCGTCTGCGACATGTTGGCTTCGAGGATGCTGCTCTGCCCGCCCATGGCACGCAGCGCCCGGAAGAAGGCCACGGTGAGGACCGCTACGGGAATCGATGTCGAGATCGTCAGGCCGGACCGCAAGCCCAGGTACGCGTTGGCGGCTCCGAAGAGGATGCCAAACGGGATCCCCGCAATGGCCGAACGCGCCGTGAACTCCGCCGGGCTCTCCGCCGCGCTGACGTACGGGCGGTGGTCGGAAACGCCAGCTTCAGGGTCGCCGGAGCCCATCGTCGCCTAGCAGGCTGCTGAAAAACTCCTCTTTTTCGAGTAGATTCTGAACCACGCAGCCCGCGGCAAAAACCGAAGCATCAACGAGGTGAGCAGATGCGTGGTGAGGACGCGAGACAGGTGGCCGCCTTTAGTTACGTATCTCCGGAGCAGCGAGTACCGAAAGAGCATCCGCTGCGGCCGCTGCTGAGGATCGTCAACGACGTGCTGGGGCGGATGTCGCCGCTGTTCGAGAAGCTGTACTCGCACACGGGCCGTCCGTCTATCCCGCCGGAGAAGCTGCTGCGGGCGCTGCTGCTGCAGGTGCTGTACACGATTCGCTCCGAGCGCATGCTGATGGAGCAGCTCGACTACAACCTGCTGTTCCGGTGGTTTGTGGGCCTGAACATGGACGATCTGGTGTGGGATGCGACGGTGTTCACGAAGAACCGGGATCGAGTGTTGGGAGGCGAGGTCGCCGAGGTGTTCTTCCAGGAAGTGCTGGCGGAGGCACGGCGCCGCGGTCTGCTATCGGATGAGCACTTCACGGTGGACGGCACGCTGATCGAGGCGTGGGCCTCACACAAGAGCTTCAAGCCGAAGGATCAGAGCGACTCCGATGAGGGAGGCAGCAACCCGAGCGTCGATTTTCGCAAACAACGGCGCACAAACGATACTCACGCCTCCAGGACCGATCCGGACGCACGCCTGTACAAGAAAAGTAGGGGAGCCGAGTCGAAGCTCTGCTACATGGGGCACCTGATGATCGACAACCGCCACGGGTTAGCAACCAAGGCATGCGTAACGATCGCTTCCGGGACAGCGGAACGAGAGGCGGCGGTGCAAATGGCGGACAAGATTTCCGGTAACCGCAGGGTGACCTTGGCGGCCGACAAGGGCTACGACACACGCGAGTGCGTCCGTAAGCTTCGAGATCGGAACATCACCCCGCACGTTGCACAGAACGACACCAATCGGCGCAGCGCCATCGACCGGCGCACAACCCGCCACCCCGGCTACCAGGTCAGTCAAAGGAAACGCAAGCTCGTCGAGCAGATGTTCGGATGGGCCAAGACGGTCGGGCTGATGCGCAAGACGCGGCACCGAGGCACCGAACGCGTCGATTGGATGTTCACCTTCACCGCCGCTGCCTTCAACCTGGTCAGAATGCGCAACCTCCAGGGGGCGACGTGACGATATCGGGACTAACCGCCCAAGAAATACCGGCGCGGCCGGCAACCAGAGCCTCGCACTCGCACTCGCCGCCCCGCTAACTCACCGTGATCGAGACGATCCAGCCCAAAATGGCGCGCTCGAGCCGTTTTTCAGCAGCCTGCTAGTGGGCTGATGCGCGGACCCGTCAGATACGACCCTGTCGGAAGTCCGAGCTGATGTAGAGGCTGCCGTCCGGCCCCTGGGCCAGCCCGGTGGGCCGGTGCTGAGCCTGCTGCAGGCTGATCTCCTCCATGCCAGCGAACCCATCGGCGAACACCTCGTACTGGCCAGCTGGCGGGCCGTTGTCGAGAGGCACGAAGACGACGTTGTAGCCCTGCTGCGGGAAAGGCATGCGGTTCCACGAGCCGTGGAACGCCACGAAGGCGCCCCCTTCGTAGTGCTCGGGGAAGGTCCCGCCGCCGTACAGGATCAGATCGTTCGGGGCCCAGTGAGCCGGAAAGGCGACGAGGGTCTCGGCAACATCGCCGCAGCGGCCCACCTCGCTGCCGTCTCCCCCGTATTCGGGCGACAAGACCTTGGCGTTCTCGACGGAGTCGTAGTAGCAGTAGGGCCAGCCGAAGTCGTCGCCCTCATGAACTCGGAACATCTCCTCGGCCGGCAGCTCGGCGCTCGCCTCGAGCGTGAAGAGATCGCCCCAGAGATCGTGGAGAGAGTCGCGCCCGTGCTGCAGCGCGAACAGCGCGTTCGCCTGGGAGCTCCAGTCGAGCGCCAAGGCGTTGCGGATGCCGCTGGCGTACTGGCTCCCGTCCAGGTGGGTCTGCCCGGGACGCGCGTCGTCGAAGCGCCAGATTCCCGCCTGCAGCTCGCGCTGCGAGCAGGGATCCTCCCCGGACGACCCCGGCGTGCGCATGGTCTCCTGGCAGGCGTTGGAAGGCGCCCCGACGGTCACGTACATGTTGCCAGCGCCATCGAAGACCATCGGCTTGGAGGCGTGCTGGCCCTGATTCGGGAAGCCCTCGACCAGAAGCTCCGGCTCGCCGGTGGGCAGCAGCTCCCCGTCGGTCAACGCCACCCGGTACACCTCCCTGGTCGACGAGTAGTAGAGGTAGCCATCGTGTAGCGCGACGCCCGTCCCGGCGACCTCGTTGACGCTCTCGATGACGTCGGCCTTGCCGTCGCCATCGCTATCGCGCATCACGGTTACGCCGCCAGGGGAGGTCATCTGCCGGCCGTCCGGGGAGCGCTGGAAGGTCGGGCGCATGGCCACGTATAGGTCACCGGCAGCGGTTACGGCGAGGTGCCAGGCCGCCCCGACCTCATCGGCGAAGACCGTGGCGCAGAAGCCGTCGGTGAGCGTGATGCCACCGTCGTCCGGATCACAGGCAAAGTCCGGGGGTGTCGGCACGGCTCGCTCGGTCACCGCCGACTCGCTAGGGGCGCAGCCCGCGACGATGAGCGCTACGACAAGAACTATCAGTGTTCGGGTGCGAGGGGTCGAGACGCGTGTCGACATGCTACCTCGAATACAACAGCGAATCCTTGGTGAGGTGGCGGAACATATCACGCGCGCTGACGACACGCCCGGACGGCCTTCAGGAGGCCGTGGTGAAAGGTAGAGTCGAGACGTGGCGCGGTGGTGTAGGTGTGGCCCATCTGTTGCCGACCCTTTCGGTTGTCGGTGCCTCACTCGCCACTCCGTGCTCCGTTTCCACGTCCCGCTCATCAAACCGGACGTGCGGATTTCCCGCATCCGGCTTTCGGACAAGGACTCACGCGTTCGCCCACGGAAAGCTGCGTGTCCGCACCGTGAGCCGGACCAGGCCCAGCTTGCGGTACAAGTACTGCTCGGGAAAGCGTGAAGTTCCCCGACCCTGCACCTTGTGCTTGGCGCACAGCCACTGTCGGAGCCGACGGCGCGTGTGGTTGTCCACGCTCCGATAGGCCTTGCTCACCGGTCCGAGTCGGAAGTAGTTCGACCAACCAACCAGCAGCCGGTTGAGCCGAGCGACCCGATCTTCGGCCTCGGCGAACGTCCACCCTCGGGCGGTCATCCCGCTGATCTGGCGGCACAGCCGCCGGAGCGCCTTGGGCGACGGGCGGGTGCCGATATACGCGCGTCCCGTCCGTGCCGAATAGCACCGACCGATGGTGTATCCCAGGAACTGAACCGAGTCGTCCGGCAACATGGCACAGCCGCGTCTTTGCTTCGTTCACCGGCAGCCGCAACCTATCCATCATCTCCCGCATGGCGGCCATGGCTTGTTGGCCCGTGCCGCGACAGCAGATGACGATATCGTCGGCGTAGTTCACGATGCGTGCTTCAAGACGCTGCTCGTGTCCCAGCACCTTCCAGCCGAGCACGAACCGGCGCATGTACAGGTTCGCCAGCAGCGGTGAAATCGGAGCCCCTTGCGGGCAGCCCCGACCTCGGTCCCTGTTGCGGGTCGTTCGATGCTTGTTTCCCCGATCGTCGATCTCTTCTACCGGTGCCTGTAGCCACATCTTGATCAGACGCAGCATACGTCCGTCGCTAACGCGACGGGCCACCGACTTGGTTAGCTCGGCGTGGGGGATCTCGTCGAAGTATCCGCTCAGGTCCGCATCGACTACCTCCGTATGCCCCGTTCTCAGCAGCTTGTGGACGCTTCTTACCGCATCCAGTGCGCTGCGACCCGGTCGGTAGGCGTATTGCTCCGGCTGCAGATCGGCCTCGAAGATCGGCCCCAAGACCATCACTGCTGCCATCTGCACGCCCCGGTCCCTCACCGTCGGAATGCCCAACGGGCGCTTGCACCCGTCGGGCTTCGGTATCCATACCCGCCGCACGGCTTCGGGCCTGTAGCTCTTGTCCCTGAGTTGTTCCGCCAGTTCCCCTAGCCACCGCTGCGTTCCGTACGCTTCGATGTCCGCGAACCGCTCAGAGTCGACTCCCGCTGCTCCACCCTTGTGGCGGCAACATCGGTACGCGTACTCCAGCACGTCCGCTCGGTACACCTTGTCGTACAGCGCGTAAAACCGGTACCCAGGTGATCCCTTCGCTTTGGCGTGCAGCGTCTCCTGCAGATTCCGAACCTTACCTGGAGGTCGTAGGCTCATTGCCAATCTCCCGGCTCTCGCCGCTTCCTACGCTGACCTTGAACCAAGGCCCCTTCCCTGCTCCGGCATTACCCGGCCTCCTCGGTACTACGGGCCTATCCGCCACCCCGTGCAGCCTGGCCTGTCCCTCGCGGGCTTCCAGTTGGCGGCCACTCACCGCCACCGCACGGGGCTTCCCGTGTTGCTTGCGCTTCCCCTTCTCATGCATGCCGGCGCCACTACCCCGGTGGGACCCCTGGACGCTGTCGCTCTTCTCACCCAGGAACTCCGGCCTTCCCCGTATCACAGACGGGTCGGCTCCCACATCACCCGTTTCGAGGCCTGCTCAGCGTTCACTCGCGTTCCGGCCTGCATTCTCCCCAAGTCGCCCATGGCGACCCTCTACACCGAAGGCTTCGGCGGCTTCGTTGCCTCCACCACCGCTCCGGTTGCTTCCGGCTGGAGCGACCAGTTGCCGGGTGGGTCTTGCACCCACTGGGAATACGCCGCCTTTCCACGGCGCACTGTGATGGGTCTGGTTACGCCGCCAAGGGCGCAGATGCAAGGCGGTGCGACGTCGGCGATGTTTGGGCATCGTCAAGAAGCGCCAACGCAGCAGATGCGCCCTTGGCGGCGTAACCCTCTGGGCAAGTAAGGGTTACGGGCGATGGCCGTGTCGCACCTCCTCAACGATGTTCCTGCATCGCCTCGTCGGTGCTCCTTGCCCTCGCCCGTAAGACCTACTTGCCAGACCCACCACACTTTCACCACGGCCTCCTAGCAGGCCGTGGTTCCGGCCTCTTAGCCTTCGATCGTCGTTCCGGCCTCGCCGGCCACCATCGCCTCGAGGTCGACGAGCCCGCCAATCACCGCCCGCTTCCCAGTGCGTTGTACGAAGCGGCAGGCCGCCTCGACCTTCGGGCCCATCGACCCGGCCGCGAAGCGGCCGCCCCTGAGCTCCTCGGGTGTTGCTCGCTCGATGCGGCTGGCTTGCGGCGTGCCCCAGTCCCGATACACGCCGTCTACGTCGGTAGCCATGATCAGTACGTCGGCCCCGAGCTGCACTCCCAGCAGGGCACTGGCCAGGTCCTTGTCGATCACCACCTCGACGCCCGTAAGCTGCCCGTCCGAGGAGTACATCGTCGGGATGCCGCCGCCGCCGGTGCAGATCACTACCACGTCGCGCTCCATCAGCCAGCGGATCGGGCGAATCTCGAAAATGTGCTGGGGCTCGGGCGACGGAACGACGCGGCGCCACCCGCTGCCGTCGGGCGCGATCGTCCAGCCGTGAGCCTCGGCGAGCTGGCGGGCCTCGGCCTCCGGGTACACCGGTCCAATCGGTTTGCTCGGGTCTTGGAAGGCCGGATCGTCGGGGTCGACGCGCACCATCGTCAGGATCGTGGCGAACGGCTGCTCGTACGGCAACAGATTGCCGAGCTCCTGCTCGATCAGGTAGCCGATCATGCCCTCGGTCTGGGCGCCCAAGACGTCGAGCGGGTACGGGTCGACGTCACGGTAGGCAGCCGCCTGCAGCGCCAGCAGGCCCACCTGAGGGCCGTTGCCGTGGGAGATCACGATCTGGTGCTCCTGGACGATCGGGGCCAGGGCGCCGGCCGCCGTGCGCACGTTCTCTCGTTGGTGCCGCGCGGTCATGGGCTCGCCCCGCCGCAGCAATGCGTTGCCCCCGAGCGCAACTACAAGACGCATCGCGTCCCCATCAGAGCGGGTCCCTGAGCAGCGGGCAGGTCATACAGTGGCCGCCTCCGCGACCGCGACCAAGCTCCGACCCGTCGATCTCGATGACCTCGATTCCGGCGCGCCGCATCTTGGCGTTGGTGTGCTCGTTCTTCGAGTAGGCAACCACGACGCCGGGCTCCAGCGCCACGACGTTGTTGCCGTCGTCCCACTGCTCGCGTATCGCCTCGAACTCGTCGCCCCCGGTGGTCACGACCCGCAGCCCACCCAGTGCGAGCGCGTCCGCGACGGCACCGAGAAAGCTCGGCTCTTCGCGCACATCGACCATCCCCTCGCCGTCACCGGGCCGCAGGCTGAATGCACGGATCTGATCTACGACGCGCGGGTAGACCGTCACGGCGTCCCGGTCGAGCATGGTAAACACCGTGTCCAGGTGCATGTGGGCCCGGTCCCTGGTCATCTTGCAGGCAATCACACGCCGGGCGGCCTCCTGGGCGAACAGCTCGCTCGCCAGCTGCTCCACCATCTGCGCCGTCGTCCGCTGGCTGATCCCGACGAGCACCGTGCCGTTGCCGATCGGCATGACGTCCCCGCCCTCGAGCGACGATTGGCCGAAGTCCTCACGGATGAGCTGGCCGCGCTCGGCCGCCGGCGGATGCCAGAACTCGAATTCGGCACCCACGAACATCGGGTGCGCCTGGTAGATGAGCCCCACGTTCAGGGCTTCGCGGCGGCGAGCTCGAAAGTACATCGGGTTGAGCGAGACGCCGCCGTAGATCCAACACGAGGAGTCGCGCGTGAACACCGAGTTGGGTAACGGCGGGATGACGAACTCGGTCGACTCCAGCGTGCGGCCCGTGAGCGAGTGCCCGTCCAGATCGAGGCCGACGACCTCGTGCCGGGCCAGGCCACCGATCAAATGGCGGGCCAGCTCAGCGGGTGGCATCTCGTCGAGAAAGCCGCGCAGCTCGCCAAGCAGCCCGCGCCCCACCGTCAACTCGCATACCACGATCTCGGTGATCGCACGGCGCCCCTCCGGGCTCGTCTCGAGAGCCTCGGCGAGCATCTCGGCCAGGTACAGAACCTCGACACCGCGATCACGCATCAGGGCGACGAACGCGTCGTGCTCCTCCTGGGCACGGCTGACCCAGATCACGTCGTCGTACAGCAGGTCGGAGTGGTTCGACGGCGTCAGCCGCCGCAACCCCAGACCGGGCCGATGCACGAGAACTCGGCGCAGCCGACCTACCTCCGAGCCCACGTGCGGGCCGGTCACCGCGCCTCCTCGAGCTCCCGCACGAGCTCAAGCACGCCGGGATCCTGCGGCGCCACCGCGGCCATGCGGCGGGCGTACTCGAGCGCCTGGTCGAGGCGGCCGGCATCGCGACTGACCATCACCAGTGCATTGAGCATCTCCAAGGACCGCGGATTTCGCGCCAGGGCCGTCTGCATCACACTGGTCGCATCGGCCAGGTCGCCGTGTTGCCGCAGGGCGAGCGCGTAGGCCAGAGCGTACCGGGAGACGTCGCCGCGAAGCTCCCAGGCGCGACCGAGCTCCAGCACCGCATCTGCATCCTGGTTGCGCCGCACCAGCAGCAGGCCGAGCGCGTGGTGCGCCTCCGAGCTCTCGGGCTCGATGGCGACGGCACGCCGCAGAAGAACCTCCCCCTCCGCATCCCGTCCCGTGGCACGGTACAGGTCGGCCATGTTGACATACGCAGGAACCCGCTCGGGCGCCATCTCGAGCGCCCGCCGATAGGTCGACTCGGCCTGCTCGGCACGCCCCGTCTGGGCGTAGATCGCGCCGAGGTTCACCAGCGCCTCGGGACGATCGGCGTTGACGCGTAGCGACGACTCGAGCTCCTCGATAGCCGCAAGGATCGCCCGTCGGCTCGGCGCCGGAAGCTGATCGAATGGCAGCCCGGTCAGCACCCGCGTCGCCGCCAGCCGTACCGACAACACACGATCGCGCAGCGCCGGCAGGGCCAGTGCCAGCTGAAGCTGGGCATCCGCCGTTCGCAGGCTCTGTAGCCCCGCGGCCCGGATCAGGGGAGCGTCGTTGTTGAGCGCCCGCCGGATCGCGTCGAGCCCGTCGGTGCTCGGATACTCGGCCAACGCCGCCAGCGCGGTTGCCCGAGCGATTCCGGGTTGCTCCCAGTCGTTGGCCAGCTCCACCAGCTGGCGCGCAGCACCCGCGTCGCCACGGCGCGCGGCCGCCAGCACCTCGCCGTAGTGGAGCGGACGGTCGTGCCCGTACCGCTCCTCGAAGCTGGCCAGTACCCACGAATCGCCCTGGGCGGAATGGCAGGCCTGGCACGCGTTGGGAGTTCCGATCGAGGCCGTGAGGTCAGGTCGCGGAATCCGCAACGAGTGGTCGCGCCGGTCGTCAAGGACCATGTAGGTCTTCGTCGGCATATGGCAGTCGACGCAGAGCGCGCCCGGAGTCGCTACGGAATGGAAATGGTGCTCGGGGCTGTCGAACTTGGCCGCCAAATGGCACCTGTTGCACAGCGAATTGCCGGTGGCATAGATGCGCGCGGTGTGTGGGTCGTGGCAGTCGCTGCAGGTCACCCCGTGGGTGTACATGCGGCTCTGCAGAAAGGAGCCGTAGACGTAGACCTCGTCGTCGATCTGACCGTCGGCGTGATAGAGACGCTGCTCGAGCAACGACACCCGATGGGTGTCGGCCAACGGCTTGCCGTACTCGTAGTTCGCCGTCTGTGCGGCCCGACGCGCGTGACAGCGCCCACAGGTCTCCAACTCGGAGCGTGTCGCCAATTCCGGCGAGCGCCTGGCGAGCCCGGTGGACGGGTCGATGTCCCAGGCCGCGGCACGCGCGTTGTCACCCAGCGCGAACACCAGACCTAGCTGGAGCTCAGCGCCCACATCCTCGCCGCGCTCATGCTCCCGGGCCCACGCAACGTGGTTCGAGCCCGGCCCGTGGCAGGCTTCACAGGCGACGTCGATTTCCGCCCAGGTGGTCTCGTAGCGGTCCCGATCGGGGTCGTAGTTCTTGCGCAGATCCGTCGAGTGGCACTCGGCGCACATGAAGTTCCAATTCTGCTGGCGGCCGGTCCAGTGAAGCTCATCCCCGGGCGCGAGCTCCTCCTCCGGGTACAGGTCGAACCAGCGCTGCCCCCCCTGCGCCCGCGGCCGCGTGTCCCAGGCGAGTCCGAGCGCCTGATAGCGCCCGCCCGGCGCCTGGACGAGGTACTGCTGCAGCGGCTCGACGCCGAAGATGTAGTCCACGCGATAGTCGGTCGCGGCGCCGTCGGGCCCCGGTGCCTGGAGCCAGAAGCCGGCGTCGCGACGCTCGAAGCGCACCTGCTGGCCGTCGTAGCTTACCGAGGTGTCGAAGTCGGCCAGCACCGTGACACCGGTTGCCTCCTGCATGGCCAGGTCGTGGTGCGAACCGCGCCAAGCCTCCATCTCCGTCGCGTGACAGCTGGCACAGCTGCCGCTGCCTACGAAAGTCGCCGCGCCGCGCGCCACAGGCACGACGTCTGGCTCGGCGCCGCCGCATCCGGTGACGAGGATTGCGAGCACCGCCCCCAGCGAGCGGCGAGTTCCTCGCACGAGAAAGCTCATGGTCGTCGATCCGATACGAGCTTCAGAAGCGTCGGACGAGGCCGATCGATACGCGCGGGCTCGCCTGCGTGGCGCCCTGATACCCGGTCCAAACCATCCCGGCGTGCAACAGGCGCAGCGCGAAACTGCTGCCCAGGTCCATGTCGAAGTTGACCCCCACTGCCGCGGCCACACCGCTCTCGCCCAGGCCCACGAGGAACGGCTGGTCGATCCCCGCGATCTGCACCGAGCTGATGGTGCCGGTGTGCCATCCAAGCATGACCTGCAGGGACGCCCGGGACTTGGTTCGTGACGAGAAGCGGTACTGCACGCCACCCAGATAAGTCGACTGGCTGAGCCTGAACGTCAGATTGCCGACCGCGCTGGGAATCGTGGTGTCACCGCGCGGGAAGAAGCCATCGAGCACGATGCCCAGCTTGTCGCTCATGTAGATGGTCAGGCTGCCATGAATGCCGAACATCTTCAGGTTCTCGTTATCCGAGACGTTCTGATCGAGCGGCAAATTGAGGTTGAAGAAGCTGCCGCCGGCGAAGACCTCGACATCGCCCTCGCCTTGAGCCAGCGCGGGAGAGGGAGCGAGAACGGCGAGAACGGCGGCGAACCCGAGGGCACGAACGAGCTGCTTCAGCATTCCTGGTGTTCCTTGTCAGTGGAGTACAGGCCACTAGGCCCGGACCACGGCCTCCTAGGATCAAGTAGCCATATATCGGCCGGTAAGGCGTCTATTGGGTACCGGGCCCGAGCAATCCGCGAAGCTCCTCGAGCTTCGCCTGAACGCGTCGCTGATTGTCCGGCCCCAACCGGAGCATCTGCTTCTGCACGGGCATCAGCGCTTCGAGCCCCGCATCCGCGTATTCGAAGCGATCGACGGCTACGTCGAGCAACTCCGGCGCCGAATCGGGAACCGGAGCCGCCAACAGCAGGTCCAGCGCGGTAACCAATCGCATGCGAAAGCCGTTCGGCGATCCACCGAGCTCCACGAACGCCTCGTCGGTCAGCGGCTCGGCGCGCTCAAAAGCGCGAATCACCGTGCGCGCATCCAGTGCTGCAACCGCTTCCGAGACCCGGTCGTAGCGACGGTAGCTGCCCGGATCATCCGGATAGAAACGACCCTCCCGATCCACTACGAGATAGTCGCCCGCCGGCGCGAGGAAGGCCAGCGGACGGGTCGGGAGCTCCCCACTGGCCACCGTGTCCACGGCGCGAACGAAGGTGCGGATGATCCACTCTCCGGGGCCGGCCGCCAGTAGCTCGGACAGCCCGAGATCGCTCGCCAGCCCGAGGGCAAACTCGTCGGAGTCGGCAAGCCCGGGCACCGGTAGGGGCGGCTCGGCGGGGGCTTCCGGCGCTGGCGCCGGAGCCGGGGCCGGCGTCTCGACAACTGCCGGCGTGGGCTCCGGGGTCGAGAGGCGACTCCACCACCAACCGAGCGCCGCAACAACGATCACGGCCACGATGACGAGGACAATGACAGTCTGGCGCTGCATGGGCTCTCCGCGGCAAGAGGAACTGCTCCGATGCTAACGATGCACCGGACCCCTTTCCCAGTCCAGGCTCCGCAAGTGTCCGGCCTAGCCGGCCGCTATCGCGAGCTCTTGAGGAAGCGAAGTAACTCGCTGTCGGTACCGAGCAGTAGCATCGTGTCCTGTTTCAACGTCTCGCGATACACCTCGAGCGTCTTGATGAAGCGGTAGAAGTCCGCATCCGAGTTGTAAGCATTGGCGTAGATCGCGGCGGCACTGGCGTCAGCCGCTCCCATGATCTCCTGCTGTCGGCGGTAGGCCTCGGAACGGATGCGCTGCAGCTCCCGTTCCTTCTCGCCGGCGATACGCGCCGCCTCGCCTGCACCCTCGGAGCGAAAGCGCTCGGCGATGCGCTGCCGTTCGGAGATCATGCGGTTATAGACCTCGGTACGCACCTCCTCGACATAGTTGATGCGCTTGAAGCGGAAGTCGAGGATCTTGATGCCCAGATCCGCTGTACGCGCTTGCGCGTTGGCCAGCACCTCTTCGGCGAGTTGGTCGCGTCCAAACTCCAGTTGCTGCTGTGTCGCGTCGACCGTTCCGCCGCCGGTGCCCAGCTCATCGGTGAGGACGAACTCGCGGTTGCTGGTACGCACGACCTCGATCAGGTCGTGATTGGCGATCGTGTTGCGTGTCTCGCCCTCGAGAATGTCGTCGAGCCGCGTCTGCGCGCCCCGCTCGTCGTTGAGCCGCTGGAAGTACTTGAGCGGATCGGTTATGTGCCAACGGGCGTACGTATCCACGTGGATGAAGCGCTTGTCGCGGGTCGGGAGCTGATTGCTGTCCCCGTCCCACTCCAGAAAGCGCTTCTCGAAGTAGTGGGCTGTCTGAATCAGTGGAATCTTGAAGTGCAGGCCGGGGTCCATGACCGGGTCCCCGACGGGCTGACCGAACTGAGTTATCACCACCTGCTCGGTCTCGTTGACGACATACGTAGCACCGCCGAGCACGGCGGCAACGATGAGCACCAGGATGCCGACTCCAATGAGGCTGGCGGTCTTCACTGACCTTCCTCCTGTGTGCCGGGGCGGACGGTCTCGCCCTGCAGGTTGAGCAATGGCAGCAGCCCGTTCAGGTTTTCGTCGATAACCACCTTCTGGCGCACCGCTGGGAGCAGCTCGAGCATGGTCTCGAGATACAGTCGGCGACGCGTCACCTCCGGGGCGCGACGATATTCCTCGTACAGGGCTCGGAACCTGGCCGCATCGCCCTCCGAGCGGTTCACCCGATCGGTGGCGTAGCCCTCGGCGGCCAGCACGGTCTGCTGGGCCTCGCCCTCGGCGCGTGGTACCTCGCGATTGAAGTCGGCCCGCGCATCGTTGATCATGCGCTCCCGCTCCTGCTGGGCCTGGTTCACCTCGTTGAACGAGGGTTTCACCGGCTCCGGCGGGTTGACGTCCTGCAGCACGATCTGCTCGATCCGAATCCCGGTCTCGTACTGGTCGCACAGCGCCTGCAGTCGAAGCTCGACCTCGGAGGCGATCTCCTGCCGTCCGATGGTGAGCACCTCGGAAACGCTGCGGTCACCGACCACCGTGCGCATGACCGCCTCGTTCATGTCGCGAAACGTCTCGCCCAGGTTGCGCACCTTGAACATGAATAGATACGGGTCGGCAACACGAAACTGGGTCGTCCACTCGATGGTGCCGACGTTGAGGTCGCCGGTAAGCATCAGCGACTCCTCCTGCACCTCGGCGAAGCCGGAGCGGACCCCCACCGAGGTGGTACGGAAACCGAATTCCTGCTTGAGCTGGCGCTGTACCGGGACCTTGTCGACCGTCTGGATCGGATACGGCAGCTTGAAGTGGAGCCCGGGATCGGTGGTACCGCTGAAAGCACCGAAGGTCAGGACGACCGCGACCTCCTCGGGATCGACCGTATAGAACATCGTATAGAGAAAAAAACCCGCCACGAGGAGGAGCGGAATGAAACCGGCTCCACGAGGGATCTTGATATCGGGTGGGCGGAAGTCGCCGACCCGCACGTTGGGAAACTCCGGGCGCTCCATCGCTTGCTCCTGGCTGCTTGCGGCCGCGCGGCGACCACGCTGGATGGGTCCTCTCGATCTGCTAAGGGTAACCCGTTACGAGCCTAGCAGGCTGCTGAAAAACTCCCCTTGTTCGAGTAGATTTTGAACCACGCCGCCCGCGGCAAGAACCGAAGCATCAACGAGGTGAGCAGATGCGTGGTGAGGACGCGGGACAGGTGGCGGTTTTTAGTTACGTATCTCCAGAGCAGCGAGTACCGAAGGAGCATCCGCTGCGGCCGCTGCTGAAGATCGTCAACGATGTGCTGGGGCGGATGTCGCCGCTGTTCGAGAAGCTGTACTCGCACACGGGCCGTCCGTCTATCCCGCCGGAGAAGCTGCTGCGGGCGCTGCTGCTGCAGGTGCTGTACACGATTCGCTCCGAGCGCATGCTGATGGAGCAGCTCGACTACAACCTGCTGTTCCGGTGGTTTGTGGGCCTGAACATGGACGATCTGGTGTGGGATGTGACGGTGTTCACGAAGAACCGGGATCGAGTGTTGGGAGGCGAGGTCGCCGAGGTGTTCTTCCAGGAAGTGCTGGCGGAGGCGCGGCGCCGCAGCCTGCTGTCGGATGAACACTTCACGGTGGACGGCACGCTGATCGAGGCGTGGGCCTCGCACAAGAGCTTCAAGCCGAAGGATCAGAGCGACTCCGATGAGGGCGGCAGCAACCCGAGCGTCGATTTCCGCCGGCAACGGCGCACAAACGAAGAGGTGGACCCCATCCTTTGGACAGGTTTGCGTCGCAGCTAAGGTGGAATCCGGGTTCATGATTCAGGCTGCCTTGGGCTTGCGAGACACGGAGCGAAGCCCCGGGCTCCTGTCTTCAGCCCCGTCGTCAATGTACGCCTCCTCGGGCGTCCGGTCCTGGAGCGACGAGTGCGGTCGGCACTCGTTGTAGAAGTCCATCCACCAGCCGATCCCGGCCCGAGCCTCGGAGCCAGTCGCGTACTCTGACAGATAGACCTGCTCGTACTTGAGCGATCGCCACAGTCGCTCGATGAAGACGTTGTCCATCCAGCGGCCCTTGCCGTCCATCGAGATCCGAATGCCGGCCTCCTTGAGCGCGTCGGTGAAGTCGACGCTGGTGAATTGGCTACCCTGATCCGTGTTGAAGATCTCGGGAGGACCGTAGCGCTCGAGCGCCTCTTGCAAGGCCTCGACGCAGAAGCTCGTATCGAGCGTGTTGGACAGACGCCAGGACAGCACCTTGCGGCTCGCCCAGTCCATCACCGCAACCGGGTACAGAAAGCCCCGCTGCAGCGGGATGTAGGTCACATCCGCGCACCAAACGTGGTTGGGTCGCGTGATCTCCAGATCACGCAGCAGGTAGGGGTAGATCCGGTGCTCCGGGTGCGGCTGAGACGTCCTGGGCCGCTGGAAGATCGCCTGCAACCCGAGCAGCCGCATCAGGCGGCGCACCCGCTTGCGAGAGACCGTGTAGCCCTGACGGCGCAGCCATCGTCGCATCTGACGTGAGCCGTAAAACGGCGTCTGAAGAAACTGCTCGTCGATCAGCCGCATCAGGCGCAGGTTCAGCGGACTCTCGCCGTGGCCCTCGTAATAGAACGAAGACCTCGCGATCGACACCAGGCGGCACTGCCGCGTGATGCTCAGGGGGCCGTGCTCCGGATCGACCATCGCCACCCTCCGGCCGTGGCTCAACGACCGAAGGCCTTGGACAAGAAATCCCGCTCGATGACGAGCTCCCCGATCTTCGCCCGCAGCTCCTTGATCTCGGCCTCCCGAGAGACCTCGTTGCGCTCCTGTTTCCCCGAGAAGCCAGCCAGCACCTTCTGCCGAGCCTTCTTCTTCCAGTTGGCGATCAGATTCGGATGCACATCGTAGCGGGCTGCCAGCTCCGCCATCGTCGCTTCCTCGCGAAGCGCCTCCAAAGCGACCTTCGCCTTCAGCTCAGCAGGATAACTCCGTCTCTTCCGTGGCATTCCAGACTCCTTCTTCTTGGTCTGGATCGATCCCACCTTAGCAACCTGTCCGAATTTCGGGGTCCACCTCTGCACGGCGCCGCAGCCTGCTGTCGGATGAACACTTCACGGTGGACGGCACGCTGATCGAGGCGTGGGCCTCACACAAGAGCTTCAAGCCGAAGGATCAGAGCGACTCCGATGAGGGCGGCAGCAACCCGAGCGTCGATTTTCGCAAACAACGGCGCACAAACGATACTCACGCCTCCAGGACCGATCCGGACGCACGCCTGTACAAGAAAAGTAGGGGAGCCGAGTCGAAGCTCTGCTACATGGGGCACCTGATGATCGACAACCGCCACGGGTTAGCAACCAAGGCATGCGTAACGATCGCTTCCGGGACAGCGGAACGAGAGGCGGCGGTGCAAATGGCGGACAAGATTTCCGGTAACCGCAGGGTGACCTTGGCGGCCGACAAGGGCTACGACACACGCGAGTGCGTCCGTAAGCTTCGAGATCGGAACATCACCCCGCACGTCGCACAGAACGACACCAATCGGCGCAGCGCCATCGACCGGCGCACAACCCGCCACCCCGGCTACCAGGTCAGTCAAAGGAAACGCAAGCTCGTCGAGCAGATGTTCGGATGGGCCAAGACGGTCGGGCTGATGCGCAAGACGCGGCACCGAGGCACCGAACGCGTCGATTGGATGTTCACCTTCACCGCCGCTGCCTTCAACCTGGTCAGAATGCGCAACCTCCAGGGGGCGACGTGACGATATCGGGACTAACCGCCCAAGAAATACCGGCGCGGCCGGCAACCAGAGCCTCGCACTCGCACTCGCCGCCCCGCTAACTCACCGTGATCGAGACGATCCAGCCCAAAATGGCGCGCTCGAGCCGTTTTTCAGCAGCCTGCTAGGTGCCGACATGCATACCTCTGGAGCGCTGCAGGAGGGGGAACTCATGCTCAGAATCGTCTTAGTATCCTACCCGTCTCCAGGCCCGAGTACACGCAATGGCACCGCTCCGAATCCTCATCCTGTCGACCCAGCACGCCTGGTACGGCGGCGAGGAGCAGGCCCGTCAGCTCGCGCTCGGCCTGCTGCGCCGCGGCCACCGGCCGGTAGTTCTGGTTCCCGAACGCTCCGTCGCCCGGGAGCGTATCGCGGCAGACGGCATCGAGCTCGGCACCTTTGCGCGCCGCGGCCATACTCCTGCTGGACTGGCGATCATTCGCCGCGCGGCGCGGCGGGTCGATCTGATCCACTGCAACGACCCCCACGCCCTCTCCGCGACCGGGCTGGCTCTGACGGTTGGTCGGCGGCCGGCCATCGTCGTATCGCGCCGTGTCGCCTTCGAGCCCCGATCGCCCTGGGCCTATGTCCGTTGGAGCGATCTGGTTGTGTGTGTCTCCCGGGCGATTCGTGAGCGCTGCTTGCAATCCGGAATCCCGTCGGAGCGACTCAGACTGGTGCTCGACGGTGTTGATCCGGGTCGCATGGCCTCGGGGGATCGCCGGTGCGGGCGGCAGGCCCTGGCGGTCGACAACGGCACCCAGGTTGTCCTGTGTGTCGCATCGTTGCGCGAGGCCAAGGGGCACCGGGACCTCGTGCGAGCGGCGCGTCTGCTGGCCGACCAGCGCCCACGCGCGCGCTTCTTCTTCGCCGGCGACGGCCCCGAGCGAGAGCGTCTGGAGGCGGCTGCGAGCGACCTGGGCGACCGGCTCGTATTCCTCGGCTACCGCAACGACATTCCCGACCTGATGGCCGCCGCCGACCTGTTCGTGCTTGCCTCGCGCGATGAAGGCCTGGGCTCGAGCGTGATCGACGCCATGCTCGCCGGCCGACCGGTTGTGGGGACGCGGGTCGGCGGCATCCCGGAGATGGTGCTCCCGGAAGGGGACGACCAGCCACTCGCGGGCGCGGCGCTGGCCAACCCGGCCGACCCGAGCCATCTGGCCGCGGCGATCGGGCGTCTGCTCGAGGACCCTGGCGATACCACGGCCCTGCGGGAGCACGCCCTGCGGCATTTCACCGCCGACGCAATGGTCGACGCCACGGTGGCAGTATACCGGGAGCTCGTCGGGTAGCCACACCGGAGCTCCACCGCCTTCGTGTAGCATTCCGGCCACTGGCATCGAACCCGGGAGCCTCTGATGGCGCTTGACTTCACAGACCGGCAGGCCCGCACGATCGCAGCGGCGATCACCACCGTCTCGGCTCTGGTGATCCTGATCGCGATCGGCATGCTCGGCTGGCTGGCGGCGCTGTTCCTGCGCACCTTCTCGGGGGTCTTCCTGCCGCTGGCGGTGGGTGCGGTGGCAGCGCTGGTCTGTCGCCCTTACTACGAGTGGCTCCGCACCACCGGGCGCATGCCGGGCTCCCTGGCGGTGACAGCGGTGTTCCTGTCGGTGCTGATACCGCTCGGCATATTCCTGGCTTTCTTCGGGCAGCTGGCGGTCGCTCAGTTGATCGAGGTGGCGGCGCAGGCGCCGGAGTGGTGGGAGAACGGGCGAACCTGGGTGACAGAAATGCTGCCGCAGGCCTCGGATATGCTGGAGCGGAGCGGGCTCGGCGAGCGGCTGCGCGAGACGGTGACGGCGCAGCAAGCCGCAATCCTGCAATGGCTCCAGGCCGTCGGCTCGCAGGCACTGACTGCCAGCTTCGGCCTCGCTCGCGGCATCGGTGCCCTGTTCTCGTGGGTCATCACGCCGGTGTACTTCGCCTACTTCCTGACCACCTCGGGCCTGAAGCTGAACACCGACGCGGTGCTCCCCTTCCTCAAGCCCGAGACGCGCGACGACGTGACCTACCTGCTGCGCGAGTTCATCGGCATCAGCGTCGCCTTCTTCCGTGGGCAGATGATCATCGCCTTTCTGCAGGGATTGCTATTCGCGGCCGGCTTCAGCCTGGTGGGCCTGAGCTATGGCTTCGTCATCGGCCTGCTGCTGGGGTTCCTCAACATCATCCCCTACCTCGGCAGCATCATCGGGCTGGCAATGGCCATCCCACTGGCGCTGCTCCAGCAGGGCGGCGGATGGACCACGTGTGTGCTCACCCTGGCGGTCTTCGTGGTGGTACAGCAGATCGAAGGTTGGTTCCTCACCCCCAAGATCATGGGCGACCGAACCGGTCTGCACTTCATGGCCATCATCGTGGCCATCTTCTTCTGGGGCACGGCGCTCGGCGGCATTCTCGGGATGATCCTGGCCATCCCCTTGACCGCGTTCCTGGCATCGCTATGGCGGCTGGCGCGCGAGAAGTACATCCCCGAGATCCTGTGAGCGCACCGCTCTGGAGGCCCTCCGCCGAGCGCGTGGCGGGGGCTGTGGTCACGCGCTTCATCGAGGCCGTAAACGAGCGCTATAGAGCCGGCGCTCACGACTACCACACGCTGCAGCGATGGTCGTGCGAGCGCCCGGAGGAGTTCTGGGCCGCCGTTTGGGACGAGTCGTCCGTGGTCGCGGAGACCCGCGGCGAGCGGGTGCTCGTCGATCCGGAACGCATGCCCGGAGCGCGCTTCTTCCCCGACGCTCGGCTGAACTTCGCCGAGAACCTGCTGCGCCGGCGCGACGAAGGCGACGCGATCGTCTTCCGCGGGGAGGAACAGGTCGAACGACGCCTCAGCTGGAACGAGCTGGCGGCAGCTGTGGCTCGCTTCCAGCAGGAGTTGCGCGATGCCGGGGTGTGCCGGGGCGACCGCGTCGCGGCGTTCCTCCCCAACTTGCCGGAGGCGATCATCGGTATGCTCGCGACCGCGTCGCTCGGCGCCGTCTGGTCGTCCTGCTCACCGGACTTCGGCGTCCGCGGCGTGCTGGACCGGTTCAGCCAGATCGATCCCAAGGTGTTGATCACGGCCGACGGCTACTTCTACAAGGGTCGTCGCCACGACAGCCTGGAACGCGCCCGCCGCATCGCCGCCGGGCTTCCGGGACTCGAGCGTGTCCTGGTGGTCCCCTACCTCGATCCCGATCTCGCGGACCCGGGCATCCCCGGCGCTCGTATCGTGGGGCCGAGCCAGGTCGCCGACGAGGATCCGAGCTTCGTTGCCGTGGGCTTTAACGATCCGCTCTACGTGCTGTACTCGTCGGGCACCACGGGCAAGCCCAAGTGCATCGTGCACGGAGTCGGCGGCACCCTGCTCAAGCACCTTTCGGAGCACCGCCTCATGTGCGACGTTCGCGCCTCCGACCGGGTTTTCTACTTCACAACCTGCGGCTGGATGATGTGGAACTGGCTGGCCTCGGCGCTGGCCTCGGAGGCGACACTGCTGCTGTATGACGGCAATCCCTTCTGGCCCGATCCCGAGGCATTGTTCCGCTTCGTGGATGCCGAGCGTGGCACGCTGTTCGGAACCTCCGCCAAGTACATCGATGCCCTTGGCAAGGTCGGCGCCGACCCGGGCAACAATCTTGGGCTGGAGGCGCTCCGCACCATCGCCTCTACCGGATCACCGCTGGTCCCCGAGGGATTCGACTACGTCTACGAGCACATCAAGGGGGATGTCTGCCTCTCGTCGATCTCAGGAGGCACCGATATCGTCGGCTGCTTCGTCGGCGGCAACCCGATCGGCCCGGTGTGGCGCGGCGAGATCCAGGCGCCGACCGTCGGCATGGGGGTCGACATCTTCGGCCCCGATGGGACCTCGCTGGCAGCCGGCAAGGGGGAGTTGGTGTGCACGCGGCCGTTTCCCTCGATGCCGATCGGCTTCTGGGACGACCCCGGCTCTCGACGCTGTCGAGCCGCCTACTTCGAGACCTTCCCGGGAGTCTGGCATCACGGTGACTATGCCGAGAAAACGGCGCACGCCGGCGTGATCATCCACGGGCGCTCGGACGCCACGCTCAACCCGGGCGGTGTCCGCATCGGGACCGCCGAGATCTATCGCGTTGTCGAGGCCATCGCCGGGGTCGAGGAGGCGATCGTCGTGGGCCAGGACTGGGACGATGACGTGCGCATCGTCCTGTTCGTCAAGCTGCGAGGCGATCGTCGGCTCGATGAGGAGATGGTGGCAGCCATTCGTAACGGCGTACGGCTGGGGTGCTCGCCCCGCCACATCCCCGCGAAGGTCCTGCAGGTCGACGACATCCCACGCACGCGCAGCGGCAAGATCGTCGAGCTGGCGGTACGCGACGTAATTCACGGCCGCCCCGTGAAGAACAAGGAGGCCCTCGCCAACCCCGAGGCCCTGTCTCAGTTCGCCGACCTGGCCGAGTTGGCCCCCTGATCCTATCGACTCCCGGAGTCCTCAGTCGCCGCCGAACTTGATGCCCTGTGCCAGCGGCAGATCGGCGCCCCAGTTGAGGGTATTGGTCTGGCGCCGCATGTAGAGCTTCCAGGCGTCGGAGCCCGACTCCCGGCCGCCGCCGGTCTCCTTTTCACCGCCGAAGGCCCCGCCGATCTCGGCGCCGCTGGTACCGATGTTGACGTTGGCGATGCCGCAGTCGCTGCCCCTTTGTGACAGGAAGTACTCAGTCTCGCGCACACTGTCGCTGAAGATCGCCGACGACAGCCCCTGCGGCACGCCGTTGTGGATCGCCACCGCTTCCTCGATCTGGGCCACCGCCTGCGCGCGCGAGGCGTCGGGGCTGCCGTAAGTGAGCACGTAGAGAATCGGCGCGAAGGTCTCCTCCTGCACGATCTCGTAGGAATTGTCCGCCGCTGCGATCACCGGGCGCACGTAGTGGCCGCCGGGATAGTCGGGCCCCTCGAGGCGGCCGCCGGCAAAGAGGACCTCGCCACCCTCCTGCTGCACCCTGGCGATCGCCGACTCCAGGTCCTGTACGGCGCCCCGCGTGACCAGCGGCCCCATGAGGGTCGATTCGCGGGTCGGGTCGCCGATCTGGACGTCCGCGTAGGCCCGCGTCAGCCGGCCGATCAACTCGTCGCGCACCGAGGCGTGCACGATAATGCGGCGGGTGCTGGTGCAGCGCTGTCCGGCAGTACCTACCGAGCCGAACAAGATGCCCGGCAGGGCCAGGTCGAGGTCAGCGCTCGGGGTCACGATGATGGCGTTGTTGCCCCCGAGCTCGAGGATCGTCCGGCCCAGGCGCTTGCCGACGACCTCGGCAACCCTGTAGCCCATGCGGCAGCTGCCGGTGGCCGAGACCAGGGGCAACCGCCTGTCGCCCAGCATGCGCTCGCCGATACTGCGGCCGCCACCGATCACCAGCGAGAAGATGGCCGGATCGACATCGTTGTCGCGGCACACCTGCGCCGCGATCTTGATGCACGCGATGGCCGTCAGCGGCGTTTGGCTCGAGGGCTTCCACAGGGTCGAGTCACCGCACACCGCGGCCAGCGCCACGTTCCAGCTCCACACCGCCACCGGAAAATTGAAGGCGCTGATTACCCCGACCACACCCAGCGGGTGCCATTGCTCGTACATGCGATGATCGGGCCGCTCCGAGTGCATCGTCAGGCCGTAGAGCTGGCGCGACAGCCCGGTGCCGAAGTCGCAGATGTCGATCATCTCCTGGACCTCGCCGAGCCCCTCGGCACGGATCTTGCCCATCTCGAGGGTCACCAGCAGGCCCAGATCCTCCTTGCGCTGGCGCAGCGCGTTGCCGAGCTGGCGTACCACCTCGCCGCGCTTCGGGGCCGGCAGCGTGCGCCAGCTCAGGAAGGCCTCGTGGGCCCCGGTGGCGATGGTGTCGTACTCCTGTTCGGTCACCTGCGTGACGGTCGCGAGCGGTGAGCCGTCGATCGGCGTGATGACCTCGAGCGCGGCACCGGAACCGAGCCAGTGGCCGGCAAAGCCGCCGGGGTTGACGGCATCGATTCCGAGTCGCTGGAGAACCTCGTGCATGGTCGCTGTCTGGGGCATCTCATCCGCTTCCGTTGGCAATTCGGTGGCGCAGGTCGGCAATCCATTCTAGGTGCGAACCCCTGGAGCCGCTCGCCGATGGGACCACACTTTTGCCACGGCCTCCTAGGCGTCGTCGATGCCGACCGAGTCGAGGAACTTCAGCCCCTCGTGCATCGCGGCGTAGCAGTAGTAAGCCAGGTGGCCCGGCTGATAGCGCTGCGCATCGGTGCGGGCGTGGTAAGCGAGGTCCGGCTCGCTCCGGTCGGGCTCATCGACCCAGGGAACGAAGTTGGGACGTGCGCTGCCCGGGAAGTTCGTGAGAGCCCCGTCCCTCCTCCCGCGTCGCGATCAGCGCAGGGATATGTACGAGTCGTGATGGTGGATCGCTAGGCCGGCGAAGCCTCGGTACCCCTCGAAGGCAGCCGCCACCTGAGCCAGCTCGGCCTCCATCGCCGCCTCCCCCTCCTCGAAGAAGGTGAGCTTGTTGAGCTCGTCGGCCGCCGTCTGTACGCTGATCACCGCGGTTCGACCGGCGGAGGTCGCTTGGCTCACCTCTGCCATCGCGTGCGCGATGATGCCGTCGCTGCCCGCCGCGCTGTCGCGGTAGGCCAGCACGTTGACGCCGTCGACGACGTCGAGCACGCGGTCGATCAGCTGGCGCTTCTTCACCCGAAGCTTCTTACTGTCGAACCAGAACGGCACGGTGGCAACAAACGGGATGCGCCCCGCTGCGGCACGGCCTCGATCCAGGCCCTTGACGAAATTATCGAGCAGCTTCTTGCGCCGCTTGCGATTGCTCCAGTCGGGATGCACGTAGGGCTCGATGTCGACGATGACGCCATCGAAGAGCCGGCTGGCCGCGATTTCCTCGACCCAGGCCTCCACGACCGAGGGGTTGGCCGCCCACGACGCATCGCCGTTGAGCGCGTAGACCTCGAGTCCCCGCGCGTGCGCCTCCGCGACGAAGCCACCGAACCCGGCCGCGGTGCCGGTGCCGACGTACTGGTATACGCGATCGATACCGTTGGCCGATGCGAAATCCAGCGCCACGGCCGACGGGGGTGACCAGATCCACAGTGCCCGATCGGTCGTGGACTGCGCCCGAGCGGGCACTGTGCTACCGATCAGGAGAAGCGAAACGACAGTCAACAAACGGCGCATCGGGTTCCTACTCAGGGCCGGTCAGGGCAAACCGGGAATCTCCTGTTCCCGACCGGGCAGCCCCCTTTATAGGCGCAGCTGTTCCCATTCCTGTTGCCTCGACGCAACAAGGGGCCGCTCCTGGCCAACCCTTCACGGGGCGACGCTTCGGTCGCCCGCAGGCACGGTCAAGAACGGCCTCGTGGCCGGCTCTCGGCGCGGTCGAGCGCGCCTACTTCTGCTATCCGCCGCAGCTGCCGCATCTCCTGCGGGCCCAGTGGGCTGCCGAAGAGCTCCTCGCGGATGTTCGCCGCTCCTATCTTTCTGGCTCCTATTCCTTGCCCTGGTGACGCCGACGCCACGATTGTCCAGTACATTTGGGCTTGGTGTGCCGCGTCCGCGCGCCGGCGGCACGCTCAGGAAGCCAGAACGCGACGGAGACCAAGGAGTGATCAAACCACCGGTACCGGCCAACGAGGAGGCCCGGCTCGCCGCTCTGCACGCCCTCGAGATCCTCGACACACCCGCCGAGGAGCGCTTCGACCGCATCACCCGGCTGGCCCAGACGCTGCTCGACGTTCCCATCGCCTACGTCGCACTCATCGACGCAAACCGCCAGTGGTTCAAATCCTGCCAGGGGCTCGGTGGCGCCGAAACCTCGCGTGACGTCTCCTTCTGTGGGTGGGCCATCATGCAGGACGAGATGCTCGTGATCCCGGACGCGTACGAGGACAAGCGCTTCGCCGACAACCCGCTGGTGACCGGGGAGCCCTTCATCCGGTTCTACTGCGGCCAGTCGCTGAAATCGGCCGAGGGGCTCAACGTCGGCACGCTGTGCCTCGTCGACCGCAAACCCCGAGCCTTGACGCAACGCGACCACGATCGCGTTCTTGACCTTGCCCGGATGGCGGAAAGGGAGCTTCGCCTCGCCGACACGATCAGCATGCAGCGCCGCATGCTCGCCGCCCAGAAGCAGACCGCCGACCTGCTCCACTCGGTGATTCCGTTGGGGGTGACGCTGTTGGGCGAGGGCGACTTCGACACGCTCCTGGAGACCCTGCTGCTGCAGGCTCGCTCCCTGTGCGCCGCCGACGCCGCCCTCCTTTACCTGCGCTCCGACGACGGAAGGCTGCGCCGCGTCGCCCTGCGAATCGCCAGCGCCGACGTCTTCGAGGGTTGTGCCTCGGCGCAACGCGGCGCCGACGCCGAGCCTACAGAAGCCACGGACGGGGACCGCGCCTCGACGATCGTCGCAGCGGCGACGCAGGCCCCCGGGGCCATCAACCTGTCCGACGTCGCAGAAGCCGCAGATCGCTACGACCTCAGCGACCTGCATGCCCTCTCCCGCGATTACGGCCTCGAGGTCCGCTCGGCCCTCACCATGCCCTTGAGATCCGTCGACGACGACGGCCACGCGGCAGGCGTCCTGCAGCTCATCAACGCCGTAGATCCCGACTCCGGTCAAGTCATCGCCTTCGATCCTGAGCCGGCACAGACCCTCGAGGCCCTCTCGTCGCTTGGAGCCGCGGCCATCGACGGCTACGCACGGCAGGAGCGCATGCGTCAACAGATCCAGGCGCTGCGCATCCGGATCGATGCGACCAGGCGTGATCGCGACGTCGCCGAGATCACCGAGACCGCCTACTTCAGGGACCTTCTCGCCAAAGCGGACAAGTTCCGCGAGGACGCCTAGCCCGGCTAGCTGCGCACCATGGTAGCTGCACACTGATGCGCAGCCTACCTACTTAAGGTGATTAGAGAAGCTCCCCACAGCCATGCTCTATTGCGCCGGGCGCTCGGGCGGTAGCACCGTCTCGATGACCTGCGCGCGCTCCTGCCCGGCCCGCATAAACAGCACCCGCACCGTGACGGCGAACACGGGCTCAGACGACTCCGTCTCCAGCTCGCGCAGCTCGGCCACCCAGCGATAGGCAGGATAGTCGTTGCCGAAGTCGCCCTGGAGCGCCGGCAGGACGAGGCCGTTCTCGAACTCGGTGATCACCTGCTGGCCGAGCATCACCGCCACCGCGTAGCCCTCGGCGACACCGGTGGCGCGCAGGTTGACGCCGAAGCCGGCGAGGATCACCACGAGGACGGCGCCGGAGACGGTGACCGCAACGAGCACCTCCAGCAGGCTGAAGCCCGCAACCGGCGACGGCCCGGTTGCACTCGGGGAGCGGGGCGCGCCCGGCGTCGCGGCCGCTGCCACGCACCTGCCCGCGACCTGCATCATCGCTCGATCTCCACACGGCCGCTGCCGGCCAGCAGGTGGACGGTAATCTGATCGCCATCGGTGTCGGCGAGACGGATGAGCACGTCCTCGGGCGTGTACAGCGGCGCGAACTCGACGCTGAAGTCGCTAGCGGGGGCAACGCCGCGACCGTTGGCCTCGATGAGCTCGATCACCAGGTTGGACCCGAGGTCGTAGGTGCCGCGGCCGGCGTCGAGCGGCTCGAACGCATCGGGATCCGCGGCCGGATCCTCCTGCAACAGCAGCCGCAACCTCCGCCAGCCGGGCTCGAACTGCACCCGGCACACCTTGCCCTCACCGGCGGCGATCTCGCCGGCGTACAGAAACACGGCTCGCACCTGCCGTGCCGCCCCGTCGAGTCGGACTCCCCGGTAGAAGCGCGCCAGCTGCGGCCCGCTGATGCCCATGACGATGGCCATGATCACCAGCACGACCATCAGCTCCAGCAGGCTGAAACCGTCACGGCGGCGGCGGCCGGATCGTGCCCAGCGTGCCCTCGAGGCCCGCCCCGGCGGTGCCGCCGCTGGCACGGGCGGAGTCAGAGCGATCCTCGTCATCCGACCAACTCCGAGACCTCGAAGATTGGTAGCAGCATCGCAATCACGATGAAGCCGACGAGCAGGCCCATCACCACGGTGATCACCGGCTCCAGCAGCGTCGTCATCGTCTTGATCTTGGAGTCCGCCTCGCGTGAGTAGTAGGTGCCGACGTTCTCGAGCATCTGCGCCAGGTTGCCGGACTCCTCACCGACGCCGACCATGCTGGCGACCAGCGACGGAAACAACCCGCCGCGCTCCTTGAGCGCCGCGGAAAGGCTCACGCCTTCGCTGACCTCCCGCCGGATCTCTTCGAGGCGACCGCCGATGTAGCTGTTGCCGGTGACCTCCCGGGTGGCCTCCATGGCGGTGAGGATCGGCACGCCGGTGCGCAACAACGACCCCAGGGTCACCGCGTAGGTTGCCAGCGACATCTCACGGATGAGCGTACCCACCACCGGCACCCGCAGGCTGAGGCGATCGAAGGCGTAGCGGCCGCCCTCCGTCCGCAGGTACTGCCAGAGACCGGCCGTAACGCCCCCCACGGCGAGCAGCATCACCCACCATCAGCTCGCAAAGACGCCGCTGATCCCCACCAGGATGATCCGGGTCGGCAGCGGCAGCGTGCCGCCCATCGAGTCGAACATGCCGGTGAAGCGCGGCACCACGAAGGTGAGCAGCACGGTGACCGCACCGATCATGACGCAGAACATGATCGCCGGATAGGTGAGCGCGCCGCGCAGCTTGGAGCGCAGCTCTTCGTTCTTCTCGAGCACCTCGGAGACGCGTCCGAGCGAGTCCGGCAGCACGCCGCCCACCTCCCCCGCTCGCACCATGCTGCGGTAGAAAACAGCGAAGTACTTGGGGTGCGCCGCCAGCGCCTCGGAGAGCGCCTCCCCCTCGCGCACTCGGGAGGCAATGTCGGCAACCAGGGCCTTCATCTCGACGCCGGTGGCCTGCGCCTCTACGGCTTCCAGCGCCCGCGCCAGCGGCAGGTTGGCGTTCAGCAGCGAAGCGAGCTGGCCGGTGAAGTGGACCATGTCTCGCCGCCCGATGCGCCTGCGCCGCAGCTGCTCCTTGCCACCTTTGTCCCGGCGCTCGAGGACCTTGAGGGGCGAGAGCTCGAGCGTCTTCAGCTGCCCGAGGATGTCGCGCTCGTCGCTGCCCTGCAGATGCCCCTCGACCACCTTCCCGGCGGCATCGAAGGCCTTGTAGGCATAGGCGGGCATCGGCTCACTCGCCCTGCGTCACGCGCAGGACCTCCTCGGCGGTGGTGACGCCGGCGACCATCTTGGCGACGCCGTCGTCACGCATCGAGCGCATGCCGGCCGCACCGACCGCCTCGCGGATGGCGCCGCCCGGGGCCTGCTCGTTGACCAGCCGGCGCACCCGCTCGTCGACCTGCAGGAGCTCGTGGATACCCGTGCGGCCGCTGTAGCCGGACTCGTTGCACTGCTCGCAGCCGGCGCCGATCCACAGGTTGTTCGCATCGACGACCCCCGCCTCCTCGAGCACGGCGGCCTCTGTGGCGCCGATCGACGCTTCCTTTCGACAGAACTCGCAGATGCAGCGCACCAGCCGCTGCGCCAGCACGGCGTTGAGCGTCGAGGAGATCAGGTAGGGCGGCAGTTCCATGTCGAGCAGCCGCGTGATGGCGCTGGGGGCGTCGTTGGTGTGCAGCGTCGAGAAGACCGTGTGGCCAGTGAGGGAGGCGCGGATGGCGATCTCGGCCGTCTCGGTGTCGCGGATCTCGCCGACCATGATGATGTCGGGATCGAGCCTCAGAATGCTCCGCAGGCCGGCGGCGAAGGTCAGCCCGACCTTCGGGTTGACGTGGATCTGGTTGATGCCGTCGAGCTGGTACTCGACGGGGTCCTCGATGGTGATGATCTTGGTCTTGACCGACTTGATCGCCGAGAGCGTCGCGTACAGCGTCGTGGTCTTGCCGCTGCCGGTGGGGCCCGTCACCAGCACGATGCCGTGCGGCTTGGCGATCTGCTGGTGGAACTCGGCCAGGTTGGCCTCGGCGAAGCCCAGGTCGCCCAGGCCAACCATGATGCTGCCCTTGTCAAGGATGCGCATCACCACGCCCTCGCCGTAGACCACCGGGACCGACGCGACGCGAAGATCGTACTCGCGGTCCATCAGACGCAGCGAGATGCGGCCGTCCTGCGGGATACGGCGTTCGGCGATGTCGAGGTCGGCCATGATCTTGACGCGCGAGACGATCGCCGGGTACTGCGCCGCCGGATAGGTGGCGGTATCGCGCAGGACGCCGTCAACCCGGTAGCGAACGGTGGCCTGGCGCTCGTAGGGCTCGATGTGGATGTCACTGGCGCCCTCCGAGATCGCCTGCATGATCATCAGGTTGACCAGCTTGATGATCGGCGCCTCGTTGGCCATCTCCTCGAGCGAGCGCTCCCCCAGCTCCTCGCCGCCGATCGTGCTCAGGGCCGCCTGCATCGACCCCGCACCGCCGCGCTCGAGGATCTCGCGCTGACGGCCGAGCTTCTCCTGGCTGGCGTACACCAGGCGGATGCTCCACCCCGTCGCCTCGCGCAGCCGGTCGATCAGCTCTACCTCGGTGATGTCGGAGACCGCCACGACCACGTGGCCGTTCTCCCGGTACAGCGGCAGGAGCCCTGCACAGGCCCTCAGGGCCGGGGGAAGGTCGCCGTAGAGGCCCGGATCGATCTCCTCGAGCGCCGACAGGTCGACCCAGTCGACGCCGAAGCGCTGCGCGACCAGCGGCAGCAGCTTCTCTTCGCGGATGTAGCCGCCCTGGACAATCGTCTCCAGGAGCGTCGAGCCCGAGCCGACCGACAGCGCCTCCAGCTCGCGCAGACGACCCTCATCGATGAGCTCGTTGGCGAGGATGATCTCCTTGAGAACCCTGCGATCCACTCTCTTTTGCCTCGCTGGGCGGCGCCACCCCGTATTCAAGGACGTCGCGGCCTAGTCCTCCTCCCCTAGCGCATCCCAGAGCTCGCTGGCGACCCGCTTTGGAGGCTTGACGATGGGGGCGGCACGGAACTTGACGTGATCCCCCTCGGCGTATCGTTCCAGCTGTCCCTGGCGGACGAGCGTCATCACCATGATCTTGAGCGCCTCGACCTGCTCGAGCTCCGGATGCTTGCTCATCTCCTCGAGGCTCAGTCCCTCCGATCTCAGCAGGACGAGGTAGACCTCGCGGAGAGGATCGGAGAGGTCGAGGATGGCGCCCAGGCCGCCGCCCGGGCGTGACTCGCGCACCTGGCCCAGATCGAGCGGCGCCTTCGAGTCTAGCTCGCCGCCGCCCGACGGGGGCTCCGGTACCGGTGTCCGTCCGCGATCCGCCATGATCGACCTGCCGTCCTCCAGAAGCTTCAGCCTTCCGCCAGGAGCAACTCCGCTACCTGCTTCAAACCTCGCGACCAGGGCTCATCGGGCTGCAGCTTGGCGAACAGCCCGCCGCTTGCCAGCTCCACGATCTTCTCGCTCAGCGGGAGCACCGCGGCGACCGTGCAGCCGTAGGCCGTCTCCACCTTGCGCCGGATCTCTTCCGGGTCATGGTAAGAGAGCACCTTGTTGACGACGATGTAGAGGTTGCGCACCTTGAGGCGGCGCGCAACCTCGACCGTGACGCTGGTGCCCTGGTAGTCCTGCTGGTCGGGTCGCATGAGGACGATGAAGTCATCGGAGACGGCGATCGACAGCAGCGTCTCCTCGTGCAGGCCGGGATGCGGGTCGATCAGCAGGAAATCGAGCTCTAGCAGGCTGCTGAAAAACGGCTTGGGCGCGCCATTTTGGGCTGGATCGTCTCGATCAAGGTGAGTTGCCCGGCCGCCGTGTGCGAGTGCGAGGCTCTGGTTGCCGGCCGCGCCGGTATTTCTTGGGCGGTTAGTCCCGATATCGTCACGTCGCCCCCTGGAGGTTGCGCATTCTGACCAGGTTGAAGGCAGCGGCGGTGAAGGTGAACATCCAATCGACGCGTTCGGTGCCTCGGTGCCGCGTCTTGCGCATCAGCCCGACCGTCTTGGCCCATCCGAACATCTGCTCGACGAGCTTGCGTTTCCTTTGACTGACCTGGTAGCCGGGGTGGCGGGTTGTGCGCCGGTCGATGGCGCTGCGCCGATTGGTGTCGTTCTGTGCGACGTGCGGGGTGATGTTGCGATCTCGAAGCTTACGGACGCACTCGCGTGTGTCGTAGCCCTTGTCGGCCGCCAAGGTCACCCTGCGGTTACCGGAAATCTTGTCCGCCATTTGCACCGCCGCCTCTCGTTCCGCTGTCCCGGAAGCGATCGTTACGCATGCCTTGGTTGCTAACCCGTGGCGGTTGTCGATCATCAGGTGCCCCATGTAGCAGAGCTTCGACTCGGCTCCCCTACTTTTCTTGTACAGGCGTGCGTCCGGATCGGTCCTGGAGGCGTGAGTATCGTTTGTGCGCCGTTGTTTGCGAAAATCGACGCTCGGGTTGCTGCCGCCCTCATCGGAGTCGCTCTGATCCTTCGGCTTGAAGCTCTTGTGCGAGGCCCACGCCTCGATCAGCGTGCCGTCCACCGTGAAGTGCTCATCCGATAGCAGGCTGCGGCGCCGTGCCTCCGCCAGCACTTCCTGGAAGAACACCTCGGCGACCTCGCCTCCCAACACTCGATCCCGGTTCTTCGTGAACACCGTCGCATCCCACACCAGATCGTCCATGTTCAGGCCCACAAACCACCGGAACAGCAGGTTGTAGTCGAGCTGCTCCATCAGCATGCGCTCGGAGCGAATCGTGTACAGCACCTGCAGCAGCAGCGCCCGCAGCAGTTTCTCCGGCGGGATCGACGGTCGCCCCGTGTGCGAGTACAGCTTCTCGAACAGCGGCGACATCCGCCCCAGCACGTCGTTGACGATCCTCAGCAGCGGCCGCAGCGGATGCTCTTTCGGTACTCGCTGCTCCGGAGATACGTAACTAAAAACCGCCACCTGTCCCGCGTCCTCACCACGCATCTGCTCACCTCGTTGATGCTTCGGTTTTTGCCGCGGGCTGCGTGGTTCAGAATCTACTCGAACAAGGGGAGTTTTTCAGCAGCCTGCTAGGTTGCGCACCAGGTCCTTGAAGCCCTGGTTGAGCAGGCCAACGTCGTAGCCCTCCTTGAGGATCCTCGAGATCTGCATCAGCTCCATACTGCTCGGGATAAGGTGCAGCCGCCCGGCGGGCAGGCCCACGTTGTCCGACACGTCGACCGCCACCTGATCTATCGTCACCTTGCCGAACAGGTAGTCGTTGAGCGTACTGCCCTTGTGCTCCGTCTCCCCCAGCAGCACGTGGATCCCGGGCGACTGGATGTCGGTGTCGATGACGCCGACCACCCGACCCGCGTCGGCCAGCAGGTAGCTGAGGTTGGCCGAAGTGTTGGACTTTCCGGTGCTGCCCCGGAACGAGTGGATGGAAACGATTCGGCTCATCAGCGCCTCCGTTCGCCCTGGCCCTCGGATCCCTCGGTCTCTCGATGCTCTGATCTGCGCAGGATCTCCATGAGGTTCTCGCCCGCCGCCTCGGTCTCAGCGTTGGTGATCGATGTGCCCTCCTCGGAGGTCATCGCGACACGCGGCGTGATGAACACCAACAGCTCCGTCTGGTGGCGTCGCTCGACGACGGTCGAGAAGAGGCGGCCGACCAGCGGGATGCTGCCGAGCACCGGGACCTTCTTGCGCTCGTCGCGGACGTCCTCCTTGATCAGCCCGCCGATCACCAGAGTCTTCCCGTCGAGCACAGTCACCGTCATCGTCCCGGCGCGCTTGCCGATGCGCGGCGCAACAGTGTCGCCAACCTGGACCAGCGCCAGGATGCTCGTGATGCTGAAGTCGACCTCTAGAAGGCTGCTGAAAAACTCCCCTTGTTCGAGTAGATTCTGAACCACGCAGCCCGCGGCAAAAACCGAAGCATCAACGAGGTGAGCAGATGCGTGGTGAGGACGCGGGACAGGTGGCGGTTTTTAGTTACGTATCTCCAGAGCAGCGAGTACCGAAGGACCATCCGCTGCGGCCGCTGCTGAAGATCGTCAACGATGTGCTGGGGCGGATGTCGCCGCTGTTCGAGAAGCTGTACTCGCACACGGGCCGTCCGTCTATCCCGCCGGAGAAGCTGCTGCGGGCGCTGCTGCTGCAGGTGCTGTACACGATTCGCTCCGAGCGCATGCTGATGGAGCAGCTCGACTACAACCTGCTGTTCCGGTGGTTTGTGGGCCTGAACATGGACGATCTGGTGTGGGATGCGACGGTGTTCACGAAGAACCGAGATCGAGTGTTGGGAGGCGAGGTCGCCAAGGTGTTCTTCCAGGAAGTGCTGGCGGAGGCGCGGGCCGCAGCCTGCTGTCGGATGAACACTTCACGGTGGACGGCACGCTGATCGAAGAGGTGGACCCATCCTTTGGACAGGTTTGCGTCGCAGCTAAGGTGGAATCCGGGTTCATGATTCAGGCTGCCTTGGGCTTGCGAGACACGGGGCGAAGCCCCGGGCTCCTGTCTTCAGCCCCGTCGTCAATGTACGCCTCCTCGGGCGTCCGGTCCTGGAGCGACGAGTGCGGTCGGCACTCGTTGTAGAAGTCCATCCACCAGCCGATCCCGGCCCGAGCCTCGGAGCCAGTCGCGTACTCTGACAGATAGACCTGCTCGTACTTGAGCGATCGCCACAGTCGCTCGATGAAGACGTTGTCCATCCAGCGGCCCTTGCCGTCCATCGAGATCCGAATGCCGGCCTCCTTGAGCGCGTTGGTGAAGTCGACGCTGGTGAATTGGCTACCCTGATCCGTGTTGAAGATCTCGGGAGGACCGTAGCGCTCGAGCGCCTCTTGCAAGGCCTCGCCGCAGAAGCTCGTATCGAGCGTGTTGGACAGACGCCAGGACAGCACCTTGCGGCTCGCCCAGTCCATCACCGCAACCAGGTACAGAAAGCCCCGCTGCAGCGGGATGTAGGTCACATCCGCGCACCAAACGTGGTTGGGTCGCGTGATCTCCAGATCACGCAGCAGGTAGGGGTAGATCCGGTGCTCCGGGTGCGGCTGAGACGTCCTGGGCCGCTGCAAGATCGCCTGCAACCCGAGCAGCCGCATCAGGCGGCGCACCCGCTTGCGAGAGACCGTGTAGCCCTGACGGCGCAGCCATCGTCGCATCTGACGTGAGCCGTAAAACGGCGTCTGAAGAAACTGCTCGTCGATCAGCCGCATCAGGCGCAGGTTCAGCGGACTCTCGCCGTGGCCCTCGTAATAGAACGAAGACCTCGCGATCGACACCAGGCGGCACTGCCGCGTGATGCTCAGGGGGCCGTGCTCCGGATCGACCATCGCCACCCTCCGGCCGTGGCTCAACGACCGAAGGCCTTGGACAAGAAATCCCGCTCGATGACGAGCTCCCCGATCTTCGCCCGCAGCTCCTTGATCTCGGCCTCCCGAGAGACCTCGTTGCGCTCCTGTTTCCCCGAGAAGCCAGCCAGCACCTTCTGCCGAGCCTTCTTCTTCCAGTTGGCGATCAGATTCGGATGCACATCGTAGCGGGCTGCCAGCTCCGCCATCGTCGCTTCCTCGCGAAGCGCCTCCAAAGCGACCTTCGCCTTCAGCTCAGCAGGATAACTCCGTCTCTTCCGTGGCATTCCAGACTCCTTCTTCTTGGTCTGGATCCCACCTTAGCAACCTGTCCGAATTTCGGGGTCCACCTCTCCTGATGATCGACAACCGCCACGGGTTAGCAACCAACGCCTGCGTAACGATCGCTTCGGGAACAGCAGAACGAGAGGCCGCCGTGCAGATGGCGGGCGAGATTCCCGGAAGGGGCCGGGTAACCTTGGCGGCCGACAAGGGCTACGACACGCGAGACTGCATCCGAAAGCTTCGAGATCGCAACATCACCCCGCACGTCGCACAGAACGACACGAACCGGCGCAGCGCCATCGACCGCCGCACGACCCGGCACCCGGGCTACACGGTCAGTCAGAAGAAACGCAAGCTCGTCGAGCAGATGTTCGGATGGGCCAAGACGGTCGGGCTGATGCGCAAGACCAGACACCGAGGCACGCAACGTGTCGATTGGATGTTCATCTTCACCGCCGCGGCCTTCAACCTGGTCAGAATGCGCAACCTCCAGGGGGCGACGTGACGATGAGGGCACCAATCCCCAAGAAATGCCGGCGCTGCCAGCAGCGCCGGCCTCGTACCCGCACTCGCCGCCCCGCTAACTCACCGTGATCGAGACGATCCAGCCCAAAATGGCGCGCCCAAGCCGTTTTTCAGCAGCCTGCTAAGTTCACGTCGCGGTCCAGGTTGATCCGCGGTGTGACCGTCAACTCGATGCCGACGTCACGGTAGATGAAGTCGGTGACCGTGCGCGGCACATTGGAGGTGGACGAGAGGTCGGTGATCGACTTGACGATCGGCTCCTCCTGCGCCACGACGATCCTCGCCTCGTGGCTGTCACTGGTCAGCACACGGGGGGCCGACAGGATCCGGATGGTGTTGTCGGTGACGGCCGCCGTGAGCACGAGGTCGACCTTGTTGGCGTCCAAGGTATAGGTCACGAAGGGGTCCGAGATCTGCCCGCCTGCGGTGATGCTCTGCAGCGTGTTAGCGGAGGAGAAGAGCCACTCCAGCAGGTTGACCCCCGTGCGACGCTGATGGTCGCTCGTGCCCTCGACGATCTTGACCTCGATAAGCACTTGGGGGCGGCGAACGTCGAGGGCGATGATCGTATTGCTGATCTCATCGAGGGTGCCGATGTCGGAGGTAATGATGAGCGCGTTCACCGACTCCACCGGGGTGATCGACGTCAGGGTCCCGTCGGGATCGCTCCCGGCGCCGAAGACACGGAAGAGCGCCTCGGCGATGTCAATGGCCTTCATGTACCGGAGGCTGTAGACCTGCGTCTCCCGCGTGCGAGCCGCGGCACGCCGAACGTCGAGGTGGGCGATCAGCCGCATCAGGCGCCGGATATTGGTGCCCGTCTCCGTAATCACGAGCATGTTCGTGTCGGGACTGACGAAGGCCAACCCCGTGGGCGAGATCAGGGGCTGGATGTTGCCGAGAATCGTCCTCGCGTCGCTGTTCATCATCGGGATGACCTGCGTCACGACCCGATCTTCGAGCGGCACCTGCTCGATCGTGTTGCCGTAGTAGATGTCGGTCGCCCTCTGCACCGAGTCGAGCTTGGTGACGACACGGAGGAACGTGTCGTCGCGGATCATCGTCAGCTCCGACGCATCCAGGATGGCGCTGACGACCCGGTAGGCCTCGGTGCGGGTCAACAGGCCGGGCGAGGAGATCGTCACCGGATTCCGGAGGTCGACCTCCCCGGACACGATGACGAGAAGGTCGCTGAGGGTGGCCATGAAGTCGATGAGCGTGCGCAGGGGCGCGTTGCGAAAGTCGAACTGAATGTCGCGCGGCTCCTCGTTGATCTGCCCAGGCTTCGCGGCCTCCGCCAGGCCCGGCTGCTGCTCCTGCTGTGCTGCCTGCCCGGGCTCCGCCTGGAGACTGGGAATGGGCACCAGAAACAGCCCCGTGCACAACAGCACGAGCATCCTATGGGACGTTCGCTCCCTCTTTGCGGTCATCTCAAGCCTCCTGGTGCGTTTCCGCACCCGCTGTGCCGGCACCTTCCTCTTGCGCCGGCTCCCCCGCTGTGTCTTGCTCCGCGGCCCCGGGCTCCAGCTCGGTGTTGATCGTGAAGCTCATCTGGAAGTCGGCCCCACCATCGGCCGAGACCCGGGTAAAGACCAGCTTCAGGTCCTCGGACCGCGACGCTCCGCCGAGTGCGTTCATGTACTCGGTCACCTGTGAGTAGTTGCTGGCCCGGCCGCTGAGAATCACCGTCCCGTCGGTGCCACCGGCGATACTGGTGAGTCCCAACCCCACAGGTCGCGCCCTCTCGAGCGGATGCGAGCACCGATCTCACCGAGCTGGCGGGACAGCGCCTGGCGATCCCGGTACCAGGCGTCGATCTCCCGCACCTTGCGGCGGGTCTTCAGGATGTCCATGCGCAGCTCGCCCAAGCGGTCCCCGCTGTCCTCCCAAGCGGCGTAGATCGGCTCGAACAGGTACAGGTAGTAGCCGACCGCGACAACGAGGATGCCGAGCAGGATGAGCGCCCGCCGGTCGCGTTCGGAGATCTCGACCTTCCGGAGAGCCTCGCGCAAAGCGCCAAGTTTCAGCTCAGGCATCGTCATGGGTATCAGACAGGGACAGGGCGCGCCCCGCACGGAGACCCCGTCACGAGGCTAGCGCCACGCGCAACGTAACGTGGATCTACCCGTCGATCAACGTATGGTGCCTCGGCGCGCACCGTGGTCCGTTCAATCGGAATCGTTCTCCTGGGTCTGGTCCCTACGGTACGATCCGTGCGGGAGGTAGCGATGCAAGACACTACGGCTTGCCGTGCACGCGGTAGTAGGTGCCGAGAGCCTCGAGTCGGACGAGAGCGATGTTGGCGCCTCCGGAGCACACGAGCGATCGTGCCCGTCAACCTGACCGCCTGGCAGCTGCTCGGGATCGTTTCGATGGCGATCGCCTCGATCGCGCGGCCCCCGACGGTGGACGCTGCCCGGCACAGCGAGGTACCGCTTTCTCCGGCTGTTTCGCGGCAGATGCTTGCGCCCGGTCCTGCAAGCCGCTGTTCGGTGACCCTGTACGATCGGCCCGACTACGCGGGCGAGTCGCACGAGATCGTCGATTCGACCTGGGAGGTCGAGGCGGACCTGGACGACCCCAACGCCGGCAGCTGGACTTTCGCCGAGCAGGATCTGTTCCGCTATGTCATAGACGGCAAGGTACGTTCCATACGGATCGTCGGTGACTGCTATTACGTGTGGCTGTTCCCGGAGCGCTTCACGGCCGAGGTCGATCGCACCCAGCGCAAGGAGCGCTTCGCCGAGAGCGACCCGGACCTGAGCGATAACGCGATCCTCGGCGGCGATACGGGTGGCCGACGGCCGAGCGACCCCCGCGTCGGGTCCAGGTGCTCGAGCCTCGCGAGAGGCTGTACCTGGACGAGTCCTGCCGCATCGTCTTCTGGGAGAGCACCCAGTTCGAAGGCCGTTCGTTCACGACCGTGCCGATCCACCGCATGTCCAGCTACAACCCGGCCCTGGGCGGCAACTTCCCAACCGATGCGGGAACGGGAACCGGAATGGCGTACTTCAACCTGGGCGAGGGCGACGAGCTACCCGACAACAGCCTCTCGTCGGTACAGTTCAACGGCAACTGCTTCGGCACCACGCTCATCCTGTACCAGGACTTCGATCTGCAGGGCCGCGCCGAGATGCTCTTTGCGGACGACAACGACCTGATCGATAACTCGACCCGCGACAACTCGGCCTCGTCCTACCTGATCCTCAGAAGGTGAACCGCCCCTCCTCGAGGTGGTCCCCCGTCGGGTCGGTTACGGCGAGGTCTGCGAGGTAGGCGCGTAGAGACTCCGATCCCGCGTCGCTAGGCGTTCCGCGCTGCTGGCTACTCCTGTCTGTCGGCGCGGTCGAACACGCGCCGCACCGAAACCGGCTCTTGCTGCCCTGGCAGCCGCAACTGTACCGTCAGCACCAGTCTCCCGACCTCCGGCAAGACTTCCCACAGCTCGACGTTCTCGACTTCGGCGCCGTTGCGCTCCATCCGCGTGGTGACAACGAGCTTGCCGGACTCCCACTCGGACTTGAGTTCGGCACGGTTACCGTCCGGGAGCTTGTACTGGCCCCAGGTCCCGTCGACGCGTAGGAAACGCGCGTTGCCGGAGTGGTTGGTCATGGTAAGGCCGCTCTCCCGGGTCTTGATCTCGACGCGCTCGGTAAAAGCCCAGCCGCCTGCAATTCCACCGGCGCGATCCGCTCGCCCGCCGCGGCCACCACGCGTACCTGCGCCGCCCCCACCGGTACCGCCACGCCCACTGCCCATGCCTCCGCCGCCCCCACCGCGGCCGCCACCCATACCTCCGCCGCCCCCGCCGCGCCCACGGCCGCCCTGCCGCATCGCCTGCTGCATGGCCTCACGTGGGTCTTGACTCAGGCGCTCGTTCAGTAACCAGACACCATCCATCAGCGCCACCGTGGTGGAGTACTGCGGCCGCACGTCTTGCTGCGATACCCCGCCCCAGGCAAGGGCGGAGAGGAGAAGGATCTCGATCATGGTCGCGTCCAGCAGGGGCGTGGCAAGGCTGCGGGAAGCGGCTCGCTGCGGGAGCGCAGCACCGGATTCCCACGTTCCCTTATTAGGACACGGCAACTGGGTTCAAAGTCGAGCCGCGCTCGTGCAAAGACTCGCAAAGGGGCACGCATGATGCCCAGCGACGGTTCACCGCCGCCAGAACGGCAAGCCGATCAAGGGCCTCCGCGAGGCCTGGGGAGCGGCTTGCAAAGCCGCAGGGTGTCCGGGCAAGCTTCTCCACGACTTCCGCCGCAAACCATCCGGAGCCTGGACAATTTACAGTCTGGCCGCGCGGCGAGCTTCGCAAGTCACTGATTCTAAAGGTTCGCCCCTGTAGCTCAGGTGGATAGAGCACGGGATTCCTAATCCCGGAGCCCAGGTTCGAGTCCTGGCAGGGGCACTGTCAATAACCGCGGGCTTTTTCAGTCCTCACCGACACTTACGCGACGACCGCTCGAAGCTCTCGACCTCACTCACCTTCACTCGTTTTCACTGTTTTGCCGCCTGGATGGACACCTATATGGACACCAAGTCGGCTTACGGGAGTCTCAAGCGCCTCTACGGCCTTGCGGCGGTGCGCCGGGCTCATGTGCGAGTAGCGCATCACCATGTCCAGCGAGGAGTGCCCGAGCAGCTCCTGGACGGTGACGAGGTCAATCCCCGCCATCACCATCCTCGAGCAGAACGTGTGACACAGCGAGTGCAGGCCGATCGAGTCCCGTAGGCCGGCAAAGCAGCGCACCGTCAACCTCGATATCCGGATAACATTTACAGAGCCGAATAACGTCGCGATGAGCCCTTCCCCTTCTCTTCAACCAGGCCTTACCGTGAGATATGTTCGCGTGATTTTGGCCGCCGTGGTCGTGGTCTGGACGATGCTCCCCACCGCGAGTGCTCAAGACGTCGAAGGGGCGATAACAATCGTCGGCGGCCCGACATTGACGCGCGGATCCTGCGAGGGCGGGATCTGCCCGTGCCCCACTTGACAAGCGGCGAATCCTCTCTATAGCATCGCCCGCTCGAAGGGCTACCGACCGATCGGTAGGTCTATTTCCGAACAGAGGGGTAGACGAAAGCATGGGTCAGGCGGTCCATGAGCGGCGAACAGGGGTGGAGAGCGCATCGGATCGGTATCGGGGGAGATCCTCGAGACCGCGGCGCAGCTCATCTGCGACAGGGGCTACGAAGGAGCCTCGATCCAGCAGATCGCCGCCGCCTGCGGGCTGACCAAGGCGGGTCTCTACCATCACATCCAGAGCAAGGAGCACCTGCTCGTGGACATCATGCACTACGGCATGGACATCTTCGAGGAGCTGGTGCTGGCGCAGGTCGAGCAGATCGCCGACCCGTTGGACCGCCTCCGAACGTGCATGGCGAAGAACATCCTGCTGGTCACTCGCGACCGCAACAAGGAAATCACCATCATCCTGCACGAGCACGCGACCCTGACCGGCGAGGAGCTGGCGCGGATCAACGCGCGCAAGAAGCGCTACGTGCGGTTTCTCGAGCGCTCCTTTTCCGAGGCGATCGCCGCCGGCCAGATCCGGCGGGTTCATCCGAAGGTGGCCGCCTTCGTCTTCCTCGGCGCGGTCAACTGGATCTACAAGTGGTTCCGGTCCGCCGGTGAGGTCGGCGAAGAGCAACTCGTCCGCGGGATGCAGGACATCTTCTTCGGTGGTCTGGAAAACGGGGGCGGGTCAATCGACGCGAACCAACTCGACCCAGAGTCGAGGATCGAATTGCCATGAAATCTGTGGCTATCATCGGAATCGGATGTCGACTGCCCAAGGCCAATAGCCCGGCGCAACTGTGGCGCAACCTGTGCATGGCCCAAAGCGGGATCCAAGAAGTCCCGGACGCACGCTACAACTCCGAGGACGCCTTTGACCCACGCCCAGGCACACCCGGCAAGCTGTACACGACCACGGCGGGACTGGTGGACGACCCGGCCCTATTTGATGCGAGCTTTTTTGGCATTTCGGGCCGGGAAGCCGAAAAGTTGGATCCGCAGGCGCGAATCCTACTCAACGTGACCTGGGAGGCGCTGCAGGACGCAAACCTCGTCCCCGAGGATCTGAAGGGCTCGGAAATGGGGGTGTACATCGGCAGCTTGTATGTCGAGTACGAGCGCGCTTTCCTTCTCAATCCCGCCAGCTACGACGTCTACGCGTGGGTGGGGAGCACCATGCGCAGTGGGCTCGCCGGTCGAATCAGCTCGGCCCTAGATTTTCGCGGCCCCAGCATGATGGTGGATACGGCCTGTTCATCGTCGCTGACGGCCCTGCATCTGGCCTGCCGCGCTTTGCAGACCGCCGATTGTTCGCTGGCCATCGCCGGCGGTTCCAATCTGTTGGTGGATCCGGTGTACACCATGGGCTACTCGTCGGCCAGCATGCTGGCGCCCAACGGGCAGGCCAAGCCTTTTTGCGAGGATGCGGATGGCACGGCTCGATCCGACGGAGTGGCCGTGGTGGTGCTCAAGGTGTTGGAGCAAGCCCTCGCGGACGGTGATGAGATCTACGCGGTGGTACGCGGCGGCGCCATCAACCATGGCGGAGCTTCCAGCCCCTACATGCAGCCGAGCCAGCAGGGGCAGACGCAATTGTTGAGCCGCGCCCTGCAGGACGCCCGGGTCGAACCCGATCAGATCCAGTACGTGGAGGCTCACGGCACTGGAACCCGGGTAGGCGATCCCATCGAGCTCCGCTCTATCGCCAATGCCCTGTGTGAAGGTCGCACCGACGAAGACCCTCTGCTGGTGGGTTCCCTCAAGGGCAATATCGGACACACGGAAGGCGCTGCGGGGATCGCCGGCGTGATCAAAGTCGCCTTGGCCCTGCGACACCGCAGACTCCCTCCGAGCATCAACGCCAACCCCGTCACGCCTTCGTTCGACTGGGATCGGTGGCCGTTGGAAGTATGCACCCAGTTGCGGGAATGGCCCCGTCCCCAGACGGAGCTCGTGGCCGGCGTGAACGCTTTTGGCGTCACCGGCATCAACGCCCACGTCGTTCTCGGGGAGGCACCCTCCAACCCCGCGTCGACGCCGCGAGATAGGTCTCAGAAGAGCTCGCCGGCGCGGCCTTGTCTGCTAACCCTTTCGGGCCACAGCGCGGGCTCCCTCAATGCCGCGGCTGCCAACTTTGTGAGCCATCCGTTTGCTGACGACGAGAGCCTGGCGGACATTTGTCGATCTGCCGCCGAGCGCGCGATCCATCGCTCCCATCGACTCGCTGCCCTGGTGGAGAGCAAGGAAGACATCGCGAGCGTTCTGTCCGAGCACCTCGAAGACGTGGAGGGGTCGTCCCTCGACACGGGCATCGCGGCCGAGGACTCCCGCCCGCTGGTGTTCGTCTTTTCGGGACAGGGATCCCAATGGCTGGGGATGGGACTGGAGCTGTTCGCGACCGAGCCCGTCTTCGCCTCTGCCATTGAGCAATGGGATGAGCTCGCCAAGCTGTACCTGGACTGGTCCATCATGGACGAGCTCAAAGCCACACCCGATACCTCTCGCCTCGATGGGCTGGACGTGATTCAACCCATGCTGGCCGCGATGCAATTTGGTCTCGCCGCTGTGTGGGAGTCCTGGGGCATCGTGCCCGACGCGGTGGTGGGCCATAGCCTCGGCGAGGTGACGGCGGCCCAAACCGCCGGCGCGATCACTTTGGCCGATGCCGTACGAATCACCTGCCAGCGCTCCAAGGTGTTGCAGACGGCCACCGGCCTCGGCTCCATGATCGCCACCGAGCTCACCTTCGATGAGGGCAAGGAATTCGTCGCCCGACACCCTGATCGCCTCTCGGTGGCTTGCAGCAACAGTCCCAAGTCGACGGTGCTGTCCGGGGAGACGGCCCTGTTGGACGGGATCTACACCGAGTTGGAACGTCAAAGCGCGTTTGTGCGGCGGGTGAAGGTGAATGTGCCGGCTCACAGCGCATTGCTCGAACCGCTGCACCAGGCGTGTCTCGATGCCATCGGCGTTGTGGAACCGGGCGCCATCCAACTGCCCTTCTACTCGAGCGTGGACCCGACCGCGGCCGCTGAGACGCTGACCCTCGATCACGAATACTGGTGGCGCAACATGCGGTATCCGGTGCTCTTCTCCCAAGCGATAGGTCGGTTGGCCGTCGATGGGTACACCACGTTCATCGAAGTCAGCCCGCACCCGGTGCTGACGGTTCCGGTCATGCAGCGTCTGCGCCACGCCGCTCACGACGGTCTCGTGCTGCCCACCCTCAAGCGTGGTCAGGGTGAGCGCGGTGCAATGCTGTTGTCGATGGGTCAGCTTTTCTGCAACGGTGCCACCGCCCGGTGGGATGCGGTCTTTCCCGGCGCGAACAAGCCTGCCTGCCTGCCACCCTACGGCTGGAGCGGAGAACACTACTGGCACGCCGCCGATGCGGGTGTTGTTCCTGCGCAGGTCGGCGGCACTCGGGAACACCCGATGCTCGAGGGCGCCTTTCAGTCAGCCCTGGTCCCACAAGCTCAGCACCACGACCTCGCCATCGAATTGGACGACCTGCCCTTCCTGCGCGACCATCGAGTGGGCGGCCAGGCGATTTTCCCAGCCACCGGCTACCTCGAAGCGGCTCTGGCCTGTGCTGCCACCGGTTCGGATGCCACATCCCTCGAGGACAAGGCGTTTCGCCTTCGCGATGTTGAGTTCACACAAGCTTTGGGGCTGAGCGAGAAGGTCAAGCAAACTGCACAGATCGCCCTGCGCCCGCGCGGCAGGGGCCTTGGTTTTGGATTCGAGATTCACAGTCGCCGGGCCAACACGAACTCGAGCACGCCGTGGACTAGTCACGCCAGCGGATCGCTGAATACTGTCCCGCTGAGCACTGCCCCAACCTGGCCTCCATTGCCTGAATCCAATGAATTCAATCTCGACGCGGCCCTGCACTACGCCTCCGTGCAACGTAGGGACGTCCACTACGGGCCCAGTTTTCAGACCATCGAGGAGGCGTGGCTACTGGACTCTGGGGATGTGCTCGCGCGACTTGGCGCTGGAGTGGGTGATCCGAGGTTTCATTTGGATCCCACCCTGATGGATGGTGCGCTACAAACCCTCTACCTCGCAATACAGTCCCGATCGGCCGCCGATGGAGACCGTCTGCTACCCGCTGGCATCCAGGAAATCTATGTGATTCCCAATCGCCAGCCCCGCTGGGTGAAGACGTCAGTCACCCGCGCCGATGATGGCTCTACCGCCGCCTCGAACATGTGGCTGTACGACGACGAAGGCCAGCCCAGCGCGATGATGCGCGGGGTGGAGTTCCGACGGGCCGAACGCGCCAACGCCGTCACGGAGCTGATCTACTCCCAGCGGTGGCAATGTCTTTCGGCATCCGACCCATCGGCAAGACACACCTCGTCCGTGCCCAATCGATGGCTCGTCTTGGGGGATGAAGGTCCAGTGGCCGAAGCGTGGCTAGCCCGATGGGTGCGAGACAACCCGGAGCATCGGTGCCTGCTCGTCGCCGGCCCCGAACCGGGAGGCCGGGCAGAGCTTCCCAACATCGTTCGATGGGCGGGCCCATTGGGAGAGGACGCCGACGCCATCGTGGCGCGTTGCGCACAGCTGTGTGGCCCGGACGACACGTTGGGCGTCCTGCACTTGTCGTGTCTCGACTCTCGGTTTGATGGCACGTCCGGTGGGTCAGCGGACCGGCTGCAGGCTGTTCGCGAAGCACAAATCATGGGCATGGTCCGACTCACTCAGGCGCTGGACTCTCAATCCGATTCGCTCCCACCAAGGCTGCAAACCTGGGTGGTGACGTGCAACGCGATGGCCGTTACCTCCTCCCAGCAGTGCATCCATGTGGGCCAGGCCCCGGTGTGGGGCCTGGTGCCATCCCTGCGAGTGGAGCACCCGCAGTTCAACGCCACGCTGGTGGACCTCGACGAGGACGACTCAGCGGACCAGTGCGCGTCTCGATTGGTGGACGTTATCACGACGCCCAGCGCCGGCGAGGACCGACTGGCCTTCAGAGCAGGACAACGTTGGGCGCCGCGACTGCAACATACGGCCGACGACGGCCCGGCGTTGTCGGCGGAAGCAACCGGCGTTGATCGTGCCACCCCGTTTCGGGTGGGCATGCACCAACCGGGTGTTCTCGAACGCCTGCGATTGCTCGGCACTCGACGCACCCAGCCCCAGGCGGGTCAGGTCGAGATCCATGTACGCGCCAGCGGTCTCAACTTCCACGATGTCTTTATCGCGATGGGGATTCTGGCCCCAGACCACGGCGACTTGGAGAATTCGTTGGGTCTCGAGTGCGCCGGCGTGGTGAGCGCTTTGGGTGACGGCGTCACTCACCTGACGCTGGGCCAGCCCGTGGTCGCGGTGGCGCGAGGTTGTTTGGGTTCCTATGCAGTCACCGATGCCCACTTGGCGTGCCCGAAGCCTTCGGGGCTTTCCTTTGATGAAGCGGCGAGTATTCCGATCACCTTCCTGACCGCCCACTACGCCTTGAAAGAGCACGCACAACTACAGCGAGGGGAGTCAGTTCTCATTCACGCTGGCTCGGGCGGGGTGGGCTTTGCCGCGATCCAGATGGCCCGAAGAATCGCGGCCAGGATTTTCTCCACCGCCAGTGAAGCCAAGCAAGAGCACGTTCGCGGTCTGGGCGTGGATGAAGTCTACGATTCCCGCAGTCTCGACTTTGCGGACGATGTTCTAGCCGCCACCGAGCAAAGGGGGGTCGATGTCGTCCTTAACTCATTGGCCGGTGAGTTCCAGCGCAAGAGTCTGGAGGTGTTGGCCCCCTACGGACGTTTCGTCGAGATCGGCAAGGCTGATCTGGTGTCCAATGGACACTTGGAGCTCAAGCACTTCGAGGACAACCGCTCGTTTGTTGCGGTGGATATCGCGAAGCGTTGCCAGGACCGTCCCCGAGAGGTAGGGGAACGGTTGGCCGACCTGATGCAAATGTTCGAGACCGGCGAGCTGCGGGTCGCTCCCATCGAGCGATTCCCTCTCGACAAGGTGGCCGATGCGTTCGCCCACATGGCCGAGGCCAAGCACCGTGGCAAGATCGTTCTGGCTGCCGATCCGTCTTCGAACGCGGTGCATCTGGGACAGACCCGAACCGAGATTCGTGGCGACAGCACCTATGTCATCGTCGGCGGCGGTGGTATCGGAGGGGCGTTGATCGACTGGCTCCTGACCCGCGGCGCACGGCACATCGCGGTGATCAGCCGCAATCCCCGTTCCGATCCCGGTCGTACCGAATTCGTAACGTGGGTGAAGGGGGATGTGACCGACGCGAAGCAGCTCGAGCGAGCTATCGCCCGGATTCAGCAGGCCATGCCGCCCATTGCCGGTGTCGTGCACGCAGCGGGTTCTACCGAGGACGCCTCCATCGTGTCATTGACCGAGGCCCAAGTGAGCGCGGTCTGCCGCGCCAAGATGGAGGGCCTGTGCAATCTCCACCAGGCCGTCGCACATCTGTCGCTGGACTTTCTCGTCTTGTGTTCGTCGGCCACCTGGTTTCTGGGATCTCATGGACAAGCCAACTACGGGGCCGCCAACGCCTTTGTGGAGGCCATGGCGCAGGCTTGGCGTCGTCAGGGAATCCCCGCCACTGTGATCCACTTCGGCCCCTGGGCCGAAGTGGGTATCATCGCCCGCGCGGGCGCCGATCTCGCGGGTCGGCTGGTAAACCGAGGATTCGCGCCGATGATGACGCGCCAGGCCATGGCGGCCTTCGAGAACGTCCTGCGCCGCGATGTCACCAGCGCAGCCGTGATGGACTTCGAGGCCGAGAAGTGGCTGACGGGGGTTCGGGCCAAGGACCGGAGTTCTTTTTATGACGACACGCTGGCTGAGGCCGAAGCCAACGCCCCGGTTTCGGCGGCCGACGAGAGATCGAGCACCGTGGTCGATCTTCTTGGCTCCACTGACGACAACATCAAGGCTCTGGAGGGCTTCTTGGTTGAGCAGCTACGTCGGTGCCTGCGGCTGCCGGCGTCACGGGCGCCGGAACCGGCGGTGCCCATGCGCCGACTCGGTCTCGATTCGTTGATGGCCCTGGAACTGTCGCTCCGGATCGAAGAGGCCCTGGATCAACCGATCGCTGCCGGTATCTTGCTCGAGGACGGCATGAGCATCTCTCGCCTCGCCTCGAATCTGTCTGACACCCTTTCTGCCAGCAGTTGAAGACGCCGGCGGCAACAAGGCGTTGCGTGGCAGCGAGGCGCCGTTTGCCGCGGGCGACGTTGGAGTAGTAGCCCCAATAGCGAACGAGCTGGTGGCGCGGTGCGGGCAGGTGATCGAGGAGACGGGCGATGAGCTCGTAGACATCCCAGCGGGCAACCTCGCCCTCGGGGTGTGCGGCTCGTGAGGGACGAGTGCGGTAGAGGATGTCGCCACTGGCCTCATCGAGCGATAGGCGCTCGAGCACCATGGGGCAGCGGATCATGTCCATGCGCCTGAGCAAGCGCTATGGACCGGAGCGACTGGAGGCTCACCAACTCGCCCTCGCCCGTGGCGACGGATCCTACCCCCGGTTGATGAACCGCCTAGCGCGAACCAACTTGCTGGTCATCGACGACTGGCTGCTGACGCCGCTCAACGACACGGAACGGCGCGACATCCTCGAGGTAATCGAGGATCGCCATGAACGCGCTTCCACTCTGATCGCCAGCCAGTTGCCCATCTGGCAAATCGACATTCCGCCTAACGGTTTGCCGATCAGCGGCTGGCCGAAGGCCGGTCCGCTGCATCGGCTTGTCATGCGCCGTTCGCAATCCTAACAGGCTGCTGAAAAACTCCCCTTGTTCGAGCAGATTTTGAACCACGCAGCCCGCGGCAAGAACCGAAGCATCAACGAGGTGAGCAGATGCGTGGTGAGGACGCGGGCCGGGTGGCGGTTTTTAGTTACGTATCTCCAGAGCAGCGAGTACCGAAGGAGCATCCGCTGCGGCCGCTGCTGAGGATCGTCAACGATGTGCTGGGGCGGATGTCGCCGCTGTTCGAGAAGCTGTACTCGCACACGGGCCGTCCGTCGATCCCGCCGGAGAAACTGCTGCGGGCGCTGCTGCTGCAGGTGCTGTACACGATTCGCTCCGAGCGCATGCTGATGGAGCAGCTCGACTACAACCTGCTGTTCCGGTGGTTTGTGGGCCTGAACATGGACGATCTGGTGTGGGATGCGACGGTGTTCACGAAGAACCGAGATCGAGTGTTGGGAGGCGAGGTCGCCAAGGTGTTCTTCCAGGAAGTGCTGGCGGAGGCGCGGCGCCGCAGCCTGCTGTCGGATGAACACTTCACGGTGGACGGCACGCTGATCGAGGCGTGGGCCTCGCACAAGAGCTTCAAGCCGAAGGATCAGAGCGACTCCGATGAGGGCGGCAGCAACCCGAGCGTCGATTTCCGCCGGCAACGGCGCACGAACGATACTCACGCCTCCAGGAACGACCCGCAGGCACGCCTATACAAGAAGAGTAAGGGAGCCGAGTCGAGGCTCTGCTACATGGGGCACCTGATGATCGACAACCGCCACGGGTTAGCAACCAACGCCTGCGTAACGATCGCTTCGGGAACAGCAGAACGAGAGGCCGCCGTGCAGATGGCGGGCGAGATTCCCGGAAGGGGCCGGGTAACCTTGGCGGCCGACAAGGGCTACGACACGCGAGACTGCATCCGAAAGCTTCGAGATCGCAACATCACCCCGCACGTCGCACAGAACGACACGAACCGGCGCAGCGCCATCGACCGCCGCACGACCCGGCACCCGGGCTACACGGTCAGTCAGAAGAAACGCAAGCTCGTCGAGCAGATGTTCGGATGGGCCAAGACGGTCGGGCTGATGCGCAAGACCAGACACCGAGGCACGCAACGTGTCGATTGGATGTTCATCTTCACCGCCGCGGCCTTCAACCTGGTCAGAATGCGCAACCTCCAGGGGGCGACGTGACGATGAGGGCACCAATCCCCAAGAAATGCCGGCGCTGCCAGCAGCGCCGGCCTCGTACCCGCACTCGGCGCCCCGCTAACTCACCGTGATCGAGACGATCCAGCCCAAAATGGCGCGCCCAAGCCGTTTTTCAGCAGCCTGCTAAGTCGGTACGGCTGTTTGGCGCATTTGTCCGCTGAAGGCGGCAAAGGTGATCCCCGGCTGAATCGTCGCCGTGACAACGAAGTGCGCGACGATGACCGGGGCCAAGCTGCGGTCACCAACGACATAGACCAGCCCCAGCGCAGTGCCGAGCGTTCCTGTTGCGATCATCGTACCGATGCCGACGGAAACACGACCGGTCATGATTCCCCAGACGCCGTGAGCCAGGCCAAAAACTAATCCCGAAGCGACCACCTGGACTACGGCAGGCCAGCCAGCTCTCATTAGCCCGTCCATCAGGAGGCGACGAAAGAAGGCTTCCTCGACAAGAGCCGCCGACACCGCGACAAGAATCCCCAACAGTTTGAAGAGCGATACGGCGCGCCAATGTTCGCGGACCAGAGGAATGTTTCGGACTGCGTAGGCAGCATAGAACACGGCGACAACCAAACTCAGGGACCAAGCCAGGAGAGTTCCCGGCGGCCCTGAGGCGAAACCGAGATCCCGGAGAAACCGGGGTGGAACGCCGATAAGCATGACCGCAACAGGCCACCACATGACTCCTCCTGCGAGAATCATGAACAGGGCACTGTTTCGTTTGACGGCTCGATTTACAAGAGTTGCCATTCGTTTGCTCCCGGCTCGTTCGTGGACGCAGTGCGCACAACGGCTCCGGCATCAGCTGCGGCGCGAAGCACCGCCAGCTACCACTTTGCTCTTGACACCGGGGGCCTCATAGGGGGTAGACCGCTGCCTCACGCGGGAATCCTCACCTCTTGGGCGCCGGTCTCGTGAGCAGAGTAGAGTCCCCGGACGTGGTGTATGAAGCTCCGCCCGTCATCGACGCAGTAGTAGCAGGAGCGGTGGGAACTGGTGGGAAACGCAGAGCGTTTCCCACAGTTTCCACGGCGGGCGCGCCCTTGAGATAAAGATGGCCACTGGTCGATCCTTGGTTTGCCAAGAAGAAACCTTCTGCCAAGGAGAACAAGCAGTGGCCAAGACCAAGATGCCCGCCGCCGAGTGGGTTCGCAAGGGGCTCGCGGAGCACGGCACCGATCTGCTCCAGGAGATGGTGGCGGTGTTCGCGCAGCTGCTGATGAGCGCAGACGTGGACTCGATCTGCGGCGCCAGCTACGGGAGCCGGTCGCCGGAGCGGGTGAACCGCCGTAACGGGTACCGACAGCGCGACTGGGATACACGCGTCGGCACGATCTCGCTGGCGGTCCCGAAGGTCCGGGAGGGTGCTTACTTCCCGGAGTTTTTGCTGCAACCGCGGCGGCGTGCTGAGAAGGCTCTGGTGGCGGCGGTAGCAGAGGCCTACGTGCTCGGGATCTCGACCCGGAAGGTCGACAAGCTGGTCAAGACGATCGGTCTAGAGGGGATCTCCAAGTCGCGGGTCTCGGAGATGGCCAAGAGCCTGGACGAGAGCGTCGAGGCGTTCCGGAACCGAGCCCTGGATGCAGGCCCATACCCGTTCGTGTGGCTGGACGCGATGCAGATCAAGAGCCGCGAAGGTGGCCGCGTCGTCAACGTTACCGCCGTGATGGCAATCGGGGTTAACGGCGACGGGTACCGAGAGATTCTCGGAGTGGACGTGATCACGAGCGAGAACGGCGCCGGATGGTTGGCGTTCCTGCGCTCCTTGGTAAGCCGGGGCCTGACCGGTGTGCAGTTGGCGATCTCCGACGCCCACGAGGGGCTCAAGGGGGCGATCGGCGCGGCGTTGCCGGGAAGCTCCTGGCAGCGTTGCCGGACCCACTTCATGGTGAACCTGTTGGCCAAGGTACCGAAGGCGGCGCAGAGCGCCGTGGCCACCTTGGTGCGCTCCATCTACGCTCAGCCGGACCGCGACAGCACGTACGCCCAGTTCCGCCGGGTCGTGGAGCACCTCGAGGGTCGGTTCCCGCAGGCGACCGAGCTGCTGGCCGATGCTCAAGAGGAGCTCTTGGCCTTCAGTTCGTTTCCCAAGGCGGTGTGGCGTCAGATCTGGTCCAACAACCCGCTCGAGCGCCTCAACAAGGAGGTTCGCCGGCGTACCGACGTCGTCGGCATCTTCCCGAATCGATCAGCCCTGATCCGCCTGGTCGGCGCCGTGCTCGCTGAACAGAACGACGAGTGGGCCATCTCTCGCCGCTACATGAGCCTCGAGGTCATCTCCGAGGCTGTCGCGCCAACCACCCACCACCCTGAGGAGGACCTGCTCGCCATCAGCGCTTGAAAATGGATCGCCTCAGTGGCCTTCGTACACCACTTGACGGGACGTGACCGTGAGCAGACGCACGGTTCCTGAACCATCCGCGTTCATGACATAGACAGACGCCTGTCCATCGCGTGTCTTATACCACTACCCAGCCGGGAGTCCCGAATATCCCCCACCCCCCTGGGTGCGTGTGGGGTGCCTGAACGTGTTCGTCCTACCGCCACCGGAAGGGACGATTCGACACCGAAATGGACACCTATATGGACACCAGGCGTAGCCGCTCTGCTGCAAGCCGTTTCTGCCCAACAAGTTACGGCATACAGCAACGGGATTGCTAATCCCGGAGCCCAGGTTCGAGCCCTGGCAGGGGCACTGTCAATAACGGTGGGCTTTCCGCTGTCGTATCAGCCGTTTGGCCGATTCCGGGCGACGACACCACCCCTGCGGCGCATTGGGCTCGTTGACGCAGGACGCACCGCTAGTTGCAGGTGGGCGGGAAGCCCTCGGGGATCGTCAGCTTGTCGAGGTCACGGACCGACGTGTAGGGCACGTAGCTCCGCTCCCGAGCTTGCCCGAAGAAATCGGCGATCTTGGTCTCTTGCGTCAGGTAGTCGATCGCCAGCACCGTCTTGCCCGCCGCTGCGAACTGGTCGAGCCAGGCGATGATGTCCCACTGGGGATCGAGCTTGTTGTTCTCGTCGCGGTCGCCGAAGAAGAAGGTGTCCTCGGCCCCGATCGCGTCGATCTGTTTGAAGTAGCGCCGCCGCTGCTTTGAAGCCGCCTTGTCCGGGTCGGCGGCATCCGGATACGCGGCTGGATCGATGATGTTGGCGCCGTTCTGCGGAACCACGAGGAAATCGCCGACGCGCCGTGTCTTGCGAGCATGACGAGCCAGACGGCGAACCAAGTCGACCATGTCCCTGGGGGCTTGCCGTCTCTCGTCGTTGCCACCGATCTCCTTGGGGCCCCAGTACTCGAACGCGTCGATGATGTCCATGTAGACACCGTCGAAGCCGGCGTCGATGATTCGATCGAGGTAGCTCTTGCTGCCTCCCTCGGTGATACCGAACAGGATCCGCTGCCACGCCCTGTCCCAATACCGGACGTTGTAGTTGCCGAACCAGGCCGGATTCGTCGGGCCGAGGAAACTCGGGGCGACGCCTTCGATCGGATTGCCGGCGTCGTCGATCCAGGACTCGTCCCAGTAATACCGATAGTCCTCGGCCTCGCCGATGCTCATGTAGGCCAACACGACGCGCCGACCACAGGGCCCGGAGTTTCTCACCGCGTCGATGACACTCCGAGGAAACTCGCTGTCGCCGTCGCCCCACCGGGAGTAGTCGATGACGACCAAATCGAAGCCGGAGTCGCGCACGCGCGACAGGTCGGCGCGGTAGCCTTGCAGTTGGTAGCCGAAGTCATCCACTGGGATGCGAAGGCCGCGGGGCGCTAGCGCCCGCCCGTTCCCCTCTGGGGCCGCTGCGCCGACCAAGGCCAACGTCAGGACGAGGCTCAGATGCACCGCAGGTCGCGCACCGGCCCCGTCGCCTGGTTGGAATATCTGGCGGCCCCCAAGTAACAAGTCTTCCCCTTTGGACCCCAGGTCTTCTCGACGATTCGACGCGCAATCGACAACTCGCGCCTTACGTGGCCCGGAGTCCCCTGCTGTCAGAGAACCCTCGAGCTCTTGTCGAGGCATTTCCGACGCTGACCTGCAGGATTCCCAATACCGCAGCCCAGATTCTAACTCTAGCAGAAAAAACTTATGTTATCGGTCTTTATGCAATGACGTTAATGTGACACATCGACCAGGCGTTCCCAACTTCCTTGTCGATTGAAACAACCTCGACCAGATTGCGCCGTTAGCTGCTGCTCGGCGACCCTCTGGCCCCAGCAACGCGGGCGTAGCCGTGTCGCAGGTCGCGCTAGACGAAAGGTATGGCGAGACCCCGCCAGGGTGGAGGACCGTGCGCACTGCCCCAGTTGCAACGCCAGGGCCGTGTCTGACGGGCGAGACCGACCGGCCGGCGCCGGTACCGTTGCCCACGGCCCCGCTGCGGCGTATACCGGGGTCAACAAGGCCTCCGGCCCTGGAGCGACCCATGCCCTTGAACCTCAACCTGAACCGGACCGTGCGTCGGCTGGCCACCGCCACGCTGCGTCGCATTCCGTCCGGCCCGGACCGGCTGATGCCCGCTCTATTCGACGCCCAGCAGATCACCCCTGAGCTGGTGCTCAGCGCCTTCCGGCTCGGGGTGATTCCGCTGGAGAACGGGCCCGGTAGGATCAAGTGGGAGTTGCCGGAGCGGCGCGCACTGATGTCGATCGAGCAGTTCCACGTCCCCAAGAACGTTGCCCGGCTGGTACGGAACCAGCGTTTCGAGGTGACCGCCAACGAGGCCTTCGAGGAGACCGTCGCAGCCTGCGCCGAGATCCGCGGCCAGCGCAACTCAACAACGTGGATCGTGCCGCGACTGCAGCGCGCCTTCGCACAGCTGCACGCCATGGGCGCGGCGCACAGCATCGAGTGTCGCAAGGACGGCGAGCTTGCCGGTGGACTATTCGGGCTAGCGTTCGGCTCCTACTTCATCACACTGAGTCAGTTCCACCGTGTGCGCGACGCCAGCAAAGTGGCACTGGTGCAGCTGACTCGGGTGCTCCAGGCCGGGGGCTTCACGATCCACGACGTCGTCTACCCGAGCCCTCACCTGGCGCAGTTCGGCTGCAGCGAGGTGTCGCGCCAGGAACTGCTGAGACTCCTGACCGCCTGCAGCGTACGCCCGGTATCGTTCGACCAGGGCTTCGACATCGTGCAATCGCAACGATCACAGCAGGCTGCGCGGGCCTCCTGATCGAGCGCCGACCGGGCCAAGCGCCGACACTTTGTGGATCCCAAATCCGGATATCCTGAGTCGATGCGTCGTCCTGCCGTACTGCTCCTGCTGCCCACCACCACCTATCGCGCGGAGGACTTGCTTCGTGCCGCAGATGCTCAGGGAGTCGATGTCATCGTGGGCAGCGACGGGGCCCAGGCCCTCGAGCGTCAGAGCGGCGGAGCCACGGCCACGATCAAGATCGAGGACCCCGAGCTGGCGAGCCGCGAGATCGCGGCGATTCATGCCCGCACCTCGCTATCCGCAGTGATCGGCCTCGACGACGAGACCGTGGTGACGGCAGCAGCCGCGGCCGCTGCGCTAGGCCTTCCCCATGCCGATCCCGCGGCAGTCGCGACGCTGCGCGACAAGCTGGCCTTCCGGCGGCTACAGCGCCAACACGATCTCCCCCACCCCGACTTCGTCGCCGTGCCCCTCGGGACGAAGACCGAAGCGCTGGCGCGGCTCCCCACCTTTCCGTGCGTCGTGAAGCCGGCGTTCCTGTCGGCGTCACGCGGTGTGATCCGGGCCGACACCCCGCGCCAGCTCGGCGCCGCGCTCGACCGCATCTACGAGTTGCTGGCACGCTCGGAGGTTGCAGCACGTGCGGCCGGGGTCACCGGGCAGATACTGATCGAGCGCTTCGTGCCCGGACCGGAGGTCGCCTTCGAGGGACTGCTGAGCCACGGCCGCCTCCAGGAGCTGGCCCTGTTCGACAAGCCCGATCCCCTGGACGGCCCCTTCTTCGAAGAGACGCTCTACGTGACGCCCTCGCGACTGCCGCAGGCGACGCAGGTGGACATCCAGGATGCGGTCGCCACCGTACTTGCCGCAGCCGGACTGCGGCGCGGCCCCGTTCACGCCGAGGTACGCCTCGATCCCGTGGTCGGCCCGACGGTGATCGAGGCCGCCGCCCGTTCGATCGGAGGGCTTTGCGGCCGGGTCCTGAGGTTCGCGACCGGTCAGTCGATCGAGGAGATCATCCTGCGCCACGCGCTCGGACTCCCCGTTCGGACCGCGCTCGAGGGGCGGGCCGCCGGGGTCATGATGCTGCCCATTGCCCGCCGCGGCACTCTCCGCCGCGTCGAGGGCCAGGCGGCCGCACGCACCACGTCGGGCGTACAAGACCTGGTGATCTCCATCCGCCGGGGTCAGCAGGTCGAACCGCTGCCGGAGGGCAACCGCTACCTCGGCTTTCTGTTCGCCCGCGGCGAAACGGCGGAGCAGGTCGAGGTGGTTCTACGCCAGGCGTACAGCGAACTCCGGATCGTGATTGGCTAGCCAGTCGTGGTGAGACCCACCACGACCGGCCCGGCTACTTGGCCGAGCTGTAGTAGGGGTTGGTCCCCGATGCGTGATCGGTCGTGTCGAGCACTTCTACGACCTCGGGGATCTCCTGCTTGAGCAATGTCTCGATGCCCTGCTTCAGGGTCACATCGACCATGCCGCATCCCTGGCAGCCCCCACCGAGCTTCACGTAGACGCGGCCGTCCTCGTAGTCGATCAGCTGCACCCACCCACCGTGGCTCGCGATGCCGGGGTTGATGCGGCTGTCGATCAGCTCCTGCACCAGCTCGGCGGTCGGATCCTGTAGCAGCGCCGGTTTGTTCGGGTTGTTGACCACGAAACCGCTGCCACGCACATCCTCGACAAAGTCGACCTCGCTGCCGTCCATGTACATCAGCGAGTAGTTGTCGACAATCACCGCGATCGGGCCGTGCTGCATCACCTGGTCGCTATCGGTCGGCTCATCGAAGGTGAACCCGTACTCGTAGGCGGCTCGGCCGCCCCCCTGGATGTAGACCCGCAGGCCCTTCCCCGCCGCCGCAACGTTCTCGTCGGCGAAGTCCTGGACCTTCTCGATCGCCTTGTCGGTCACGCGGATCGGTGTGCTGCTGGTACCGGTCACTGCTCGTCCTCTCCGGGCGCGACGCAACGCCCATGGAAAGAGCTTAGCACTGGTGTCAATCGCCGCATGCTCCTGAACCACTGGGGCCGTCCCACGTGTCGCGCCGAGAGGGTATCCTAACGATCCGCGTCAGTGGACTCGAAGTATCGCGTCTGCGGACCGCGCTCCTCAACCGCGCCCGGCATGAACCCACTGCAAGCTCTCGCCCGCTGGCTGGATGTCCGACCGCACGAGTATCGGACCTTCGGGATCTCGGCGCTGGGCGCGTTCCTGGTCCTGTCGTTCCTGGTGGTAGCGCGCTCGCTGCGTGAGGCCTTTTTCATCACCGAGTTCTCGGTCGAGGCCCTCCCGGCCATCACCATCGCGACGGCGGTGCTCACCTTCCCCACGGTCGCGGCGTTTGGTCGTATCCTGTCGCGGCACGATCCGAAGACCGTCTTCCGTGTCGTGCTGCTCGGCCTGTCTGTGGCGGTCTCCAGCAGTTGGGCCGCGGTGAGTTTGTCGCCCGAGGCAAGCGCAGTGCCGGCCGGGGCCATCGTGAGCTTCTACCTGGCAACCGCGATCGGCGTACTGCTGTTGACGTCGGGGTTCTGGATCCTGACCTCCGAGTACTTCGCGCTGCGCGATGCCAAGCGGCTGTTCGGCATGATCAGCGGCGGCGGCACGCTCGGGGCGATGCTCGCGGCAGCCGCGGTCAACCCGCTCGGCGCGGCGATCGGGCCGACGGGGCTGGTCGCCTGCCTGGTCGTCCTGTTGCTCGCGCTATATCCGTTGCAGAGCTTCATGCCGAAGCTCGATCATGCCCACCCGCATGCCGACAAGCCGGGCGCCGGCGGTGTTCGCGAGGGTCTCGCGTCGGTCGTCTCGGAGCCCCACCTGCGCTTGCTCGCCGGCGTGGTCGCGGCTGCCACCATGGCCTCCTATCTGATCGGCTACCAGTTCATAGAGCTCGCGGCCATCCAGTATCCCGAGGCCGAGGAGTTCGCCGGCTTCCTTGCCATCTTCTACGGGGTCGCCGGTGCGATCAGCCTGTTTCTGCAGGTCTTTGTCGCCTCGCAGATGCTCGGCGCAGCCGGCGTGGCCGCGACCCTGGCGGTGCTACCGCTGGCACTGCTGCTCGGATCGAGCGCACTGCTCCTGGCCCCTACCCTCCTTACCGTCACGCTCGTTCGCGGCGCCGACAACTCCTTGCGCAAGTCGCTACACCGGTCGGTGATCGAGTACCTGTGGGTCCCGGTGCCAGCTGAGCTGCGTCGCCGGACCAAGACCTTCATCGATTCGGTCGTCGACAGCGGTGCCGAGGGGCTCGCCGCGCTGCTGGTGGGCTTCTGGGTCATCTTCCTCGACCTGCCGTCGCAAGGGCTCACTGTCTTCGTGGTCGTGCTGTGCCTCGGGCTCATCGGCCTGGCGCGCGCCATGGGCAACCAGTATTTCCGGACGCTGCTATCACGGCTGGAGGAGGGGCAGGAGGAGGTCGCTGACCAGCTGGTGCAGTCCCAATTCGTCGGCGGCGAGATGACCATGACGGTCACCCAGCTCGATGTCCGAGCGGCGCTCACCCAGACCGGCCTGCTGCAGACCATGGCGCCTCCGGCGCCCAAGCCTGCCCCGCGCGTGCGCGCCCCGGACCCTGACCTGTTGACGGGCGCGAGCACACTCGAAAGACTCCTATCGTCCGACCCCACCGCGGTGTCCGCGGTGCTAGACGACGCCGAGGACTGGGCGCCGGCACACGTCCCGGCGCTCATCCGCTTGCTCGCGCGCGACCCCTTCTATCGACGCGCCGGCGACGTGCTCGCCACCCTGGGTACCTCCGCCATCGGTCCCCTCGCCGAGTTGCTCCTCGACGAGTCGGCCGACTTCGTAGTGCGGCGCCGCATACCGCGCGTGCTCGCCCACATGAACGACATCGGCGCCGACCAGGCGCTAATAGCGGGCCTCGACGCCAAGCGCTTCGAGGTACGGACCGATCGGCCGCGGCCTTGGCCCGACGGCGCAAGAAGGAGCTCGCGAACAGCGGAGCCGACGGAGAGCCGACGATCTGGGCCGCGGTGCATCGTGAGCTCGGTCACGAGCGGCCGATCTGGGAGCTGCAGAAGTTGCTCGACAATCAGCCCACTGCCGACGGGTTTGTCGCGGACAAGGTGTACGGCCGTGGGGAGCTATCGCTCGAGCACACCTTTCGGCTGCTGTCGCTGGTGCTGTCACCGGATCCGATCCGCACGGCGTTTCACGGCATCGTTCTCGAGGACCAGAAGCTGAAGTCGATTTCGCTCGAGTACCTGGAACAGGTTCTGCCCCCAGACGTACGCGACAAGCTGTGGCCGTTCATCGGGGACATCAGCGATCACCAGCGACAGCAGCAAATCCGCGACATGGACGTTGTCGTGGGCGACCTGCTCCGGACCGGGGTCACACTGTTCGCCGACCCCGCGGAGCGAGCTCGGCTCAAGAAGGCCCTCGAAAACGCCGAGGAGCGGGACGATGACTGAGGTCAGGATCTACTTCGACCTGGTGTCGCCGTACGCTTTTCTGGCGCTGCATCGGGTTTCGGATTTCGCACGAGAGCACTCGGTGCGCTTCGCTCCGCGGCCAGTCGTCTACGGTGCGCTGCTCGAGCATACGAGCCTCGTTGGCCCGGTCGAGGTCCCGGCCAAGCGCCGCTATACCTTCGGTGATGTTCGGCGATGTGCTGCTCTGATCGACGCTCCACTGGTCGGACCACCGGCCCATCCGTTCCGCTCCCTCGAGGCACTGCGCGCCATATGTCTGTGTGAGGACGAGCCAGCCGCACTTCGGCTCGCCGTGGCGCTGGCCCGGGCTTGTTGGAGCCACGGCGCCGACCTGACCGATATCGGCGTCATCGGCGAGGTCATGCGCTCCGAAGGACTCGACTCCCAGGATCTGGAGCGCCGGCTGGGGGCCGCCGGCACAAAGCGTCGTCTGATCGACCGTACGGAAGAGGCGCTGCAGGCCGGTGTGTTCGGAGTACCGACCTTCGAGATCGACGGCGAGCTGTTCTGGGGCCACGACCGCCTCGAGCATCTGGCCGCGCGGCTGCACGATCGGATCCCCGATCCCGAGATCGATCTACGGGAGCTGCTCGATCGGCCCACCGGCGCGGTACGCCGCGGGGCGCCTGGCTCAAGCGACTAATCCCTGTCCTCGGGCGTGTTCGATACGCGGCTGATCAGGGCATCGAGCTCCTGACGACGTCCGACGAGCTCCGCCAACAGAACCTCCTGCTGGCGGCCGAATTCGTCGAACATCAGCTCCATCTTGCGCAGCGGTCCATGCGTCGCGCGCTGCAGGGTCTCCGCATCCTTGGCGTCGCCGAGCAACCGCGAACGCTCCGCGAGATCGGCCACCAGGTCCACGGCCTCGGCCGACCGGTTGAGCGCCTCGCGCAGCGCCTCGAAACAGGAACGCGCCTGGTCGGCGCCACGACCGGCCGACTCGACCACCTCCTGGTCGGCGCGCTCAGCTGCCTCACGGACGCGCTCGATGGCGTCGAACGCCGCCACGACCCCGGCGTCGGCCCGGTCGGCATGAGCCTGCAGAGCGCGCTCCATGGCCATGTGACGGCGGTCGAGCGTGGCAATGTAGTCGTGCATGAGCCAGTGGGCCGCCCGGTTGACTTGGCGGCGCACCCAGCTGCCCCCGCTGGGCCAGGGTTGCTGGCCGGCTGGCCCCGCAGAAGCGGCTTCAGGCACCGAGATCGGAGCCTCTACGGTTACCGCCGCAGTGGCCTGGGGTTGCTCGGCGGCGGCGGTCTCGGCAAGTCGGACCGCCGCCAATAGCCGCTCGGCACGTCCCCGGAGCTGCTCGAGAGCGTTGAAGTATCGCTCCTCGTGCTCGGTACGTGCCTGTTCGATCGCATCGAGGGTATCTTCGAACTCGTCCGCCGGGCTCAAGCTGTCTCCGTTCTCAGCAACACTTGCAGGTCCATTACGTTGGTCCGGGTCGGCCCCGTGACGACGACATCGCCAGCCGCCGCGAGCACCGAGTACGAATCGTTGCGCTCGAGGGCAGCCACCGGGTCCATTCCGGCTGCCCGCGCCCGCGCCGCCGTGGACCCATCGACGAGAGCGCCGGCCGCGTCGGTTGGCCCGTCGCGGCCGTCCGTTCCGATAGAAGCGAAGCAAACCCCCGGGCGACCGTCAAGAAGAAGTGCCATGGTGAGCGCCAACTCCTGGTTCCGTCCACCGACTCCGTTGCCACGCAGCGTGACGGTTGTCTCCCCGCCCGCCACGAGGCATGTGCTCTCGGGGCCCTGGGCGAGCCGCTGCAGTAGCGGCTCTGCGGCCTCCCGTGCCTCGCCATCCACAATCCCGAGATAGCGGGCGCGGTACTGCAGCCCTGTGGCCGCGGCCAGGGCGCCGTCGACCGCGGTCTGATTGTTGGCCACGATGAGATTGGTCACCTGTGGGCCGGCCTCCGAGGCCCGCGCGACGGAGCGCCCCCGCGAGCCCCCCATGTACGCCGCTACGGCGTCCGGAATCCTCTCCATGAGCGCGTAGCGGCGCAGAACGTCGGCCGCGTCGTGCCGGACGGCACCCGCAACCGTCGGTCCCGAGCCGATCGCTTCGAGGCGGTCGCCGATCACGTCGGAGACGATCAGGGTCAGGATGCTACCCGGGCTCGCCGTCGCCGCCAGCCGTCCGCCCTTGACCTGCGAGAGCGCCGTGCGCACCCGGTTGACCTCCGCCACCGGTGCGCCGCTCCCCAGCAGAAGACTCCCGAGCTCCTGAAGATCCTCGAGCCCGACACCCTCGACGGGCACCTCGAACAGCGAGGAAGCTCCGCCGGAGAGCACGAACACCATGCCGTCGCCGGGACCGAGATCCTCGGCCATGCGCAGCAACTCCCGGGAGGCCGCGAGACCGCTACGGTCCGGGAGCGGGTGAGCGCCGTAGCCGGTAGCAGCTCGACTCAACCCGCAAGGCTCGCTGCCGTGCGGCACGATCACCAGACCGTCCGCGATGCGCGCGCCAAGCAACTCTTCGAGAGCCCGGGCCATGTGGCCGGAGGCCTTACCGGCTCCACACAGGAGCAGCCGCCCCGGCGGCAGCCGCCAGCGATGGTCGCCGACGACGAGATCACCGTCGAAGATTCGGGCCTTTCCCTGCAGCGCGACCCCGGCGTCCGCTGCATCGATCCCGGCGTGCACGATCTCGAGAGCATGGTTACGCAGGGCCCGGCGTGCGCCGGATCCGGAAACGCCGGCCACCGGTCTCAGTACTTGAGGACGGAGTGAATCTCCCACCCGTCCAACTGGTCGCGGCCACCCAGGAACGTGAGCTCGATCAGGAAGGCGATGGCCACTACCTCGCCACCGAGTTTCTCGACCAGATCCACCGCGGCTCGAGCCGTGCCACCCGTCGCCAGCAGATCGTCGACCACGAGCACGCGTTGCCCGGGTCGCACCGAGCTTCGGTGCATCTCCAGGGAGTCCTCACCGTACTCCAGGGCATAGGTAACCCGCTCGGTGTCGGCAGGCAGCTTCCCCGGCTTGCGGGCTAGAATCAGCCCGCGGCCCAGCTCGTACGACATCGCCGCGGCGAAGGGGAAGCCGCGCGACTCGACGCCGACGATGCTCTCGGGAGGAACCTCGCGAAAAGGCTGGCAGAGCGCCTGCACCGAGGAGCGAAAAGCCTCCGCGTCCTCGAGCAGCGTGGTGACGTCGCGGAACAGGATGCCGCGCTTCGGGAAGTCTGGCACGTCGCGAATTGCGGCGCGCAACTGCTCCTCGACAACTGCAGGGTTCATGTCAGCTCCGCGCCCCTGGGCGCAGGCCGGCGCTCGAAGAAAATGGTCGGGGCGAGAGGATTTGAACCTCCGACCTCACGGACCCGAACCGTGCGCGCTTCCAAACTGCGCCACGCCCCGACCCCGAAATCAACCGTGAGGCGCAGACTGTATCATGGCATCTCAGGGCTCACTAGCGCGTCCTGACGCCCGCTAATACCGACCTCCCGATCGCCGTCATGCCCCAAGCCAGTACGTCCTCAGACCCGCCAACGGCGGCGCCAATCGAGAGTGTTCCCTGGACCCGTACCGTCGTCGGCGGCCTGCTGATGGGGCTCGCCAACCTGGTCCCGGGGATCAGCGGCGGCACCATGCTGCTGGCGGCAGGCGTCTACACCCGCTTCATCGAAGCCGTCTCCTCGATCACCCGGCTGCGATTCGATCGCCGCGAGCTGCTCTTCCTGTTGGTGGTGGCCGCCGCCGCGGCCAGCGGCATCATCTTGCTGGCGGGGCCGATCAAGGACAGCGTGGTGAACCAGCGCTGGGTCATGTACAGCCTCTTCGTCGGCCTCACGCTCGGCGGCATCCCGGCGCTCTGGCGCCTGGCCCGACCCGCGACGCCAGCGCTCTGGGCCGGCGCCAGCGGCGGATTCGTGGTGATGACCGCCCTGGCATTGGCACAGCAGGCCGGAGCAGGGGCATCGGGCCCCTCGAGCGGCGGCTTCCTGCCGCTGTTCGTCGCCGGCACCGCGGGCGCTGCATCGATGATCCTGCCCGGGATCAGCGGAGGCTATCTGCTTCTGGTGCTGGGGCAGTACGTACCGATCCTGTCCGCTATCGATCGCGCCGCCGACGCTGCGGTTATCGGCGATATGACGGCTGCCCGCGAGCCCGTGCTCGGGGTGTTCCTCCCCGTGGGGCTGGGCATGCTGGTCGGCATTGCCGGGGTGGCGAACGTCCTGCGTTGGCTTCTGCATGCGCACCCGAAGGGCACTCTCGGCTTTCTCCTGGGGCTGCTCGTCGGGGTCGTCGTCGGCCTGTGGCCCTTCCAGCAGGGAGTTCCACCGCAGCCGGGAAACGTGATCCGGGGCCAGGTGATGACGCCCCAGACCGTGGCCGGCGTCGCCCCCGAGGACTGGCCGGTCGTGAGCTTCGTCCCGAGCCCCCGTCAGGTAGGCGGCGGCGCCCTGCTCATCGCGCTCGGCGCGACCGCCACCCTCGCGGTAACCCGCATCGGAAACGACGACTAGCAGGTCGAGCCCCACCAGAGTTTCACCGCGGCCTGCCGGCTACGACCCGGCTCCCTGGCGAAAGGCAGCGTCGATCGGCGCTTCCCAGCGCTCCTTGAGCACCTCGAGGAAGGCGCGGTGCGTAAGGTCGAGGTGAAGCGGCGTGATCGAAACGTAGCCCTGCTTGACCGTCGTGTAGTCGGTGTCGGCAGGCTGCTCGATGTCTGTAGCCGCGCCGGAGCCAACCCAGTAGTAACGGCGGCCCCGCGGGTCGACTGCCTCATGGACCACCTGGTCGTACAGATGCTTACCCTGGCGAGTGCACCGTACTCCCTTTGGCTCTCCGCCCGGCACGTTGACGTTGAGCAGAATGTCTTCGGGCAGACCCTCCTGCAGCACGCGGTTAGCCACCTGCGCGGCCACCCGTACAGCCGCCTCCCATGTCGTGCCGCCGCCGGCGTGGGCACCGCGCTCGAAGTGGTGGTAGCCGGCCTGGGAAATAGCGAACGACGGGATGCCGAGGATGGTCCCCTCGAGCGCCGCGGCCACGGTGCCCGAGTAGGTGACGTCATCGCCGATGTTGCCGCCCCGGTTGATCCCCGACGCCACCAGATCCGGCTTGCACTCCAGCACGCTGAGCGCGCCCAGGTAGACGCAGTCGGCCGGCGTCCCGTCGACCATGTAGAGGCCCGATGAAACGCGCTTAACCGCCACGGGACGGTGCAGCGTCAGGGCATGCGACGCGGCGCTCTTCTCGCGGTCGGGCGCGACGATGGTGACCTCGCCCAAGGGACGCAGGGCGTCGGCCAGCGCGAGCAGCCCCTCCGAGTGGATGCCATCGTCGTTGGTAACCAGGATCGATGGAGACACGATTCCTCCTGGTCGAACACTCTATACTCTGCGTCGCAGATCAACTCCCGGACCCGCGCACGATGACCGTTCAAGAGCTCGTCACCCGCTTCCCCGAGATTCCGGCCGACCTGCATCGGGAACCGCTGCTGGCGCAGTTCGCCGACACCTTCGACGATCTGCTGGCAGTCGCCGTAGATCCGAGCGCCTGCGCCGCCGAGTACGGCGACGCCAACCACTACTACCTCGGCTTGATAGGCCCGCTCAAGACATACATGTACGGGCTATCGAGCAAAGAGAAGGCGTTGGAGCATCTGCGCGACATGGTGCAGCGTCGCTCTGCCGACCACGATGGCTTTGCCGCCAGCCTGATCGCCGATCCTCCGGCGAAGTAGGGGTAGCGTCGTCGAGCTGGTCGTCGTCGGTGCCCTACCCGCCGATATGGGACATCTCGATCCGCTCGAGACCCCTCGTCTCCTTGGAACGTATCTCTGAGTAGCGGTCTTGGCGCACACCCCATAGCCGCCGCAGCCGTACGCCGATCTCCTCCTCGTCGGTGCCGTCCCGCAGCGGAGTTCGAAGGTCGGTACCGCCAGTAGCGAATAGGCACGTGTAGAGTTCCCCCGCCGCTGACAGCCGGGCGCGCGTGCAATCAACACAGAACGGCTGCGTCACGGAGGTGATCACGCCGATCTCGCCGTCTCCGTCGGCGTACCGCCACCGCCTCGCCACCTCGCCACGGTAGTTCGGATCCAGCGGCTCCAGGGGCATCTCGGCGCTGATGCGCTCGATGATCTCGGCGCCGGGAACCACCTCCTCCATGCGCCAGCCGTTGGTGGTGCCGACATCCATGTACTCGATGAACCTCAAGATGTGGCCGCTGCCCTCGAAGTACCGCGCCAGGCCCACCACCGTGTGGTCGTTGACCCCGCGGCGTACGACCGCGTTGACCTTTAGCGGTCCCAGCCCCGCGGCGGTGGCCGCCTTGAAGCCCTCTAGCACGCGTGAGACAGGGAAGTCTGCGTCGTTCATCGCTTGGAAAACGGCTTCGTCCAGCGAGTCGAGGCTCACCGTGACGCGCACCGGCCCGGCCTGTGCCAGCGCCTGCGCGTGCTGCGCCAGCAGCGAGCCATTTGTGGTCATGGCTATCTCGAGGCCAGGGATCTCAGCCAGCATGCCTATGAGCTTTGGCAGCTCGCTGCGCAGAAGTGGCTCCCCGCCCGTCAGGCGCACCTTGCGAACGCCCAGTCCACGGAAGATGTGGACCAGGCGAGTGATCTCCTCGAAGCTGAGGATCTCCTCGCGCGGCAGAAACCGGTAGCCCTCGCCGAAGACCTCCCTGGGCATGCAATAGCGACAGCGGAAGTTGCAGCGGTCTGTGATCGAGATTCGCAGGTCGCGCATCGGCCGGTCCAACCGGTCACGCACGCCAAGGCTCCGGCCGCTGGGGGTTACGTTCATCGCTGATCTGCCACTTGCCGCGTAGATGGCCACGCTATTGTTGAGGCAAACTGAACCAATTCCTTCAGTGGGTACTGTCAAGTTAACTCGAAATCGGCGAGAAACGACCGTCCGCTGCCCATAATCGCGGCGTTGGAGGGTCCCGCGTGCTGCTGGTATAACCTCAAGGGGTCAGCAGGGAGGTGCTACCGCATGGCGATGATGCTGTCGAGTCGCGCCCGCTATGGGGTGCGCGCGATGTTCCAGCTCAGCCTTCATTGGCGGGAGGGGCCAGTGCCGCTCCGCGTCGTCGCCGAGGAGCAGGATCTTTCCATGCCGTTCCTGGAACAGATCATGGGGGCGCTACGGCGCGATGGCATGGTGACCAGTGCCCGAGGGTGCCATGGCGGCTATCAGCTTGCACGAACCCCCGAGCAGATCTCCATCGGCGAGATCGTTCGCTGCCTCGAGGGGCCCGTCTTCGTGTCGGCGTGCGCGGACCCGGACCCCCACTTCGAGGAGTGCGGCCGGGGTGAGTTCTGCGTCTCGAGGCTGCTGTGGATGAAGGTGCACACGCAGATCGAACGGGCGTTCGACTCCGTCTCGCTCGCGGATCTGTGTGCGGCTCGAGACAGCAGGCACGACGCGGGCCTGGTCCAGCTCGAGCTCTAGGAGGCCGTTCGCACCGATCCCGATCCCGGGCTCGTCGCTCCCGGACCCCACTTCCTCCCCTGCGTCGGTCGCGCATGTGACGTAGCCGACGCTCCCGCGAGCGGCCGGGTTCTCTCTTTTGATATGATCCCGACTATTCTAATCGGCTTTCAATGGCGCCGCCCGCAGCCGCAACGTAACGTTGCCCGTGCGTGCCGCGAAGGTAAGCGAACCCCGATGCAGGATCTCGGTCGGAGGGTACAGCTGCCATCGGGCCCGACCCCCGTCGCCGTCGATCCCGTGCTGTCCATACCGTCGTCGCTGTTGCAGCAACTCGATCGGCTGGCGACCCGCGGCTACCCGCACGAGGTCTGTGGTCTGCTGATCGGGCGGGTTCCGGGCACGGCGGTGCTCGTCGAGCGCATCGAGTCGGCGCGCAACCTGGCTGTCGATCGGCTGGGCGACCGGTACGTCCTGGACCCGGACGACTTCCTGGCCGCCGACAACGCTGCGCGGCATGATGGCCTGGAGATCGTCGGCCTCTGGCACACCCACCCGGACCACCCGGCGCGGCCTTCGGCGACCGACCTCGAGGCGGCCTGGGACGGGTACGTCTACCTGATCCTCTCGGTCGGCCCCGGAGGGGTTGCCGACCGGCAGGCCTGGCGCCTTCGCGACGCGCGCTTCATCTCCCAAACGATCCAGGAGAAGAGCTAATGAGCGAGGTCACCATCCGCATCCCTACTCCCCTGCGCAGCTACACCGCAGGGGCCGACGAGGTCACGGTGGAAGGATCGACGGTCGCGGAAGCGCTAGAGGCCCTGGACCGCCGACACGACGGCATCCTCGGGGAGGTGCTGGACTCGGACCGCGAGATCCGGCGCTTCGTCAACCTCTACCTCGGCGACACCAACGTCAGCGTCCTCGGCGGGCTGGCGGCTGCGGTCGACGACAACGCCGTGATCTCCATCGTCCCTGCGGTGGCAGGAGGTGGCCGATGAGCGCCAAGCAACGCAGGCTGGAGCAGCTGCGGCAGCAGATCCCCGAGGTTACCCCGGCGGAAGCGCGGGAGCTGCAGCGCCAGGGAGCGGTGCTGATCGACGTGCGTGAGGCCGACGAGGTCACCCTCGGGAGCGCCACCGGCGCGAAGCGCATCGTCCGCGGCTACCTGGAGCTCCGCATCGAGGATGCCGTGCCCGACCCGGACACGGAGCTGCTGGTCATGTGTGCCGGCGGCTCGCGGTCACTGTTTGCCGCCGAGGACCTGCGGCAGCTCGGCTACAGCGCCGTGCGTTCGGTCCGTGGCGGGTTCGATCGGTGGAAGCAGGAGGAGCTTCCGGTCGAGGTGCCGGCGACACTCGGGGCCGAGGAGCGGGAGCGATACAGCCGCCATCTCAGCATCCCCGAGGTCGGCGACGAGGGACAGGCCCGGCTCATGGAGAGCAAGGTCGTGCTGGTGGGCGCCGGCGGACTGGGGTCGCCGGCCGCCTACTACCTCGCGGCCGCAGGCGTCGGGACGCTGGGCATCGTCGATGACGACGTGGTGGACCGCTCCAACCTGCAGCGCCAGATCCTGCACACCGACGCTCGCGTCGGCACCCCCAAGGTCGAGTCGGCGCGACAGACGCTGGAAGCGCTCAACCCACTCATCAAGGTGGCCGCCCACCAGCTTCGCCTCGGCAGCAGCAACGTCGAGGAGATCTTCGCCGGCTACGACCTGGTCGTCGACGGCACCGACAATTTCCCCACCCGCTACCTGGTCAATGACGCCTGCGTGAAGCTGGGGCTGCCCAACGTCCACGGCTCGGTCTTCCGCTTCGACGGCCAGGCGACCGTCTTCTGGCCCGGGCGGCCGGAGGATCCGGGGCCCTGCTACCGGTGTCTGTACCCGGAGCCGCCGCCACCCGAGTTGGCGCCGTCGTGCGCCGACGCCGGGGTGCTCGGTGTCCTGCCTGGGGTCGTCGGCCTTTTGCAGGCGGTCGAGACGATCAAGATCCTGCTCGGGATCGGCTCGCCCTTGGTGGGTCGCCTGCTGCAGTACGACGCGCTGAAGGTCAGTTTCAACGAGTTCAAGCTCGAGCGCGACCCGCACTGCAAGTACTGCGGCGACGGGGCCAGCTTCCCCGGATACATCGACTACGAGCAGTTCTGCAGCGTCGCGGCCTAGCAGTCCATGACGAAAGTGTGATGGGTCCGGCAAGTGGGTCTTACGGACGAGGGCGAGGAGCGGCGACGCACGCAGCGGCCTCGCAACGAGCGGCGGCGCGAACGCTGCTCGACGCTGTCGGTCGCACCCCTCTACTTCAATTAACCCAGCCGGAGCAACTCGAGCCGCCGTCTGGGCCCCTGCCCGCACGCGTGCGCGTCTTCGCCAAGCTCGAAGCGGTCAACCCGGGCGCCTCCCTGAAGGACCGCCCGGTCTCGCGCATCCTCGTCAACGCCCTCGAGAACGGGAAGCTGTCGGGGAATCGGAGCGTGCTGGACTCGTCGTCGGGCAACGCCGGGATCGCCTACGCCATGTTCGGCGCGGCGCTCGGCGTGCCGGTGACGCTCGTGATCCCGGCCAACGCCACGAAGGAACGACTGGACCGCATTGCTGCCTACGGGGCCCGCATCATCCTCACCGACCCGATCGAGGGCTACGACTTCGCCATCCGCGAGGCGGCCCGGCTGGCAGCGGAGCAGCCGCAGCGCTACTGGTACGCCAACCAGTACGCCAACGACGACAACTGGCTGGCTCACTACCACACCACCGGGGTCGAGATCCTCGAGCAAGTACGGGAGGCTACCGGCACCCCACCCGATGCCCTCGTCGTCGGGGTGGGCACGGGCGGGACGCTGACCGGCGTCGGGCGCCGGATCAAGGAAGCTGCCCCCGATGCGTGCGTCCTGGCCGTGATCCCCGAGCGGTTCCCGGGCATCGAGGGCCTCAAGCCGCTCGGCGACCCCAACGACATCGTCCCGGAGATCCTCGACGAGTCCCTGATCGACCGCCGTGTCGACGTCACCCTCGAGGACGCGGTGGCGATGTGCGCCCAGCTCGCCAAGCAGGGGCTGTTCGTCGGCCCGTCGTCTGGAGCCTACGTGCACGCCGCTTGGGATCTGGCCGGCTGCGGCGAGCATCGCACGCTGGTGACACTCCTCAACGATACCGGCGAGCGCTACGGATCCACCGGCATGTGGGAGGGCCTCAACGCAGACGCGCGGTGAGCACACCTCATCGCGGAGTGGTCGGCCCTGCGCGGCCCGGTCGGCCTCGGCGCCGGGATCGGCAGCTCGATCACGAGGGCCTCCGGCTCCAGGCCATCTCGTCGTTGCACGCCTGACGGTCTGTGCCCCGGGGTACTCGAGGCCATGGTACGGTACCTGACAATTCTTTCAGGATTCAACGGCCTAGCAGAACGTGACGACGACCCGTCGATGTGTACGGGCCTGGCTGCCGCCGCGCCCCGAGGCGCTTCTGTAGGTGCTGATCCTGCTGCAGGACAAGATCGACGAGATGCGAGTGCCGAGGAAGTGAGCACTTTCAAATGGCGCCCCTGGCTGAGTGACCGGGGGTCCGTGTTGAACCTCAATCTTGCAGAAAGGAGACCGCCATGCCGGAGTTCGTCGAAGTAGCCAAGAAATCGGAGATCGCCGACCAATCAGGCACCTGTGTAGAGGTCGACGGCAAGCAGATCGCCCTGTTCAACCTTGGTGGCGAGTTCTACGCCATTGATGACACATGCACGCATCAGGGTGGGCCACTCAGCGAAGGTTCCGTTGACGGCGACCAAGTAGAGTGCCCGTGGCACGGCGCTTGCTTTAACATCAAATCCGGTGAGGTCATCGGACCACCTGCCCCTGAAGGTGTCGCCAGGTACCCCGTTCGTCTCATAGGAGACGTCATAGAAATCGAGGTGTAGGCGGCGTCAGGCACCCATGTGGGACCTACAGAACGGGCTGCCGCGCTCCCTCGAGAACGGCGACAGCCCGGAAGTCCTTGCTCTCTAGCAGTTTGGATCAGGTCGGGGCGAGAGGATTTGAACCTCCGACCTCTTGACCCCCAGTCAAGCGCGCTACCAAGCTACGCCACGCCCCGACAACGGACGCGCGTCGTGACGCTGGCGCCCGGCTAGAGAGTCTCATTGGCCTCCAGCATGGTCAAGATCGACCGCAGCTCGGCTCGCGCCTGATCGAGCGCCGCCCGTGCCTCGTTCGTGGGCCCTGCGTCACGCACCTCGAGCTCGAGGCGTCGAGCCGTGCCTGCGATCGTGTACCCCTCGTCGTACAGCAAGCTCTTGATCCGGATGATCAGCTCGATGTCCTCCGGGCTGTAGAGACGCTGCCCACCGCGGCTCTTGCGGGGTCTGAGCATCGGCAGCTCGTTCTCCCAGTACCGCAGGACGTGGCTCTCCAGCTCGGTCATTGCACAAACCTCGCCGACCTTGTAGAAGCCCTTGCGGTAGCCGAGCCTGGGCGCTCGCTCGAGGCCGGCCTCAGTCATCGACCAGGTCCTGAAGCGCCGGCGCGGGATGGAACACGACGGCGCGCCGCCCGGGGATGCGGATCGTCGCCCCGGTGGCCGGATTGACGCCCCGGCGCGGAGCACGATCGACCGCCGCGAAGGAGCCGAAGTTCGTTACCATGACTCGCCCTCCGAGCTCGAGCTCGCGCTTCACGAGGTCGAACATGCGGTCGATCAGACGCACGGCCTCGGCAATGGAAATGCCTGGCTCGGCCTCATGGATCGCCCGGGCGATCTCTCGCTTGGTCAGGGTCATGGCGCGGGGGTCGGGGCCGGCCGGGGGTACAAGAAGGGTACGGGCAGTATAGCTCACCGGTCGCCCATGGCCCGCGAGCTTTCCAGCTCCGGGGCGTCACGCTCGGACCGCCGCACGCGGATCCTGATCGGTGTCCCCTCGAGCCCGAAGGTGGCCCGGAGCCGGTTCTCGATGTGGCGTCTGAAGCCCTCGTCGAACTGGCCCCGGCCCCGCACGAAGAGAATAAACGTGGGCGGATCCACCGCTGCCTGCGTCGCGTATTTGAGCTGCGGCGAGCCCGGTGGGCCCTGCCACCCGCGCTGCCGCATCTGCTCGAAGAGCCTGTTGAGCTCCGAGGTCGTCACACGCCGGGCCCGGTTGGCGCGCACCCGATCGACCAGAGGCAAGAGGCGCGCCACACCCTCATCCGTCTTGGCCGAGGTGAAGGCGAACAGGGCGAACGACAGCCGCCCCATCCTGCCGCGCAGCTCCTCGATCCACTCGTTGGCGGGCGAGCGATCGGTGTCGATGAGGTCCCACTTGTTGACCACCGCCACCAGCCCACAGCCACTCGCCTCCACCTCTGCCGCAACGGTGACGTCCTGGCGGCTGAGGCCGACCTCGGCATCGATAACCAACAGAGCCACGTCGGCCCGCCGAAGCCGCCGACGCGCCATCGTCACGCTCACCATCTCGGCGAAGCCCTCGCGCCGTGCGCCACGCCGAATACCGGCCGTGTCGATGAGTAGGTAGTGGCGACCCTCCTGGGTGAGCAGGCTATCCACGGCGTCGCGGGTCGTTCCGGAAATCTCACTTACCACTACCCGGTCCGAGCCCAGCAGTGCATTCACCAGCGACGACTTGCCGACGTTGGGCCGGCCTACCACGGCCACGTGCACGGCGCCTTCGGGCACCGACTCCGGCAACGGATCGGTCTCGGGAAGCAGCCCGACGATGTGATCGAGCAGATCGGCGACCCCATCGCCGTGTTCGGCAGACACCGGGAACACCGGATCGAGCCCGAGCCTGTGGAACTCCCCGGCCTGCGCCTGCGCCTGCTCCCACTCGTCGCACTTGTTGACCACCAGTAGCAGCGGCAGGCCGCGGCGGCGGAGCTCCGCAGCGATACGTGCCTCGATCGACACCAGTCCCTCGCGGGCGTCGACCACGAGCAGCAGTACGGCGGCGGAATCGACGGCGTGGAAGGCTTGGCCCTGGATCGCCCGTAACAGCTCGTCGGCCGAGTTCCACTCGACACCTCCCGTATCGGTGACCACGAAGCGCTTTGCGTTCCAATCGGCGTCGGCCAGGTGCCGGTCACGGGTCAGGCCCGATTGCTTGCCGACGATCGCCTGACGCCGACCGACGATGCGGTTGAACAGCGTCGACTTGCCGACGTTCGGGCGGCCGATAATGGCAATCTCCGGAAGATGATCGGAGGGCATGGCAACTGCAACGGAGGGGCGCCGGCGAGATTCGAGGGGCGCCGAGGTTCGAGAAATGGATGGCGATGGAAACCCGTATCTATATGATACCTTGGACTTAATTCGGACAGCGTCCCTCCCCACACCCCACCGTAGAGGTCCTGGATGATCAAGGCGGATATCGTCGACCGCGTCGCGAGCGAGGTTGGCATCCCCAAGGTGCAGGCCGAGCGCGCCGTGCAACAGATCATCGAGGCGGTCAAGCACTCGCTGGCGCGGGGTGAGCGCATCGAGTTGCGAGGCTTCGGAGTCTTCGAGGTGCGGCCCCGCAAGAGCGGCATCGGCCGCAATCCACGCACGGGCGAGCCGGTCGCCATCCCGTCGGGCAAGACGACGCGCTTTCGTCCAGGCAAGAACCTGAGCGACCTGCCGGCCGATCTTTAGCAGGGCGACGCAGGGAGCCCTTCGATGTCTGACGAACGAAGAGATCCGCCCGAGTCCGAGCTCGTGCCGCCACCGCGAGACCCCATCGGCAGCGCCCCCGTCCCCGAGCCGGCGCCGATCACCAGTTCGACCGCGACGCACGAGACCGACCCGGCGCTCGACCCCGACCGTGGCAGCCACTTCCCGCCGATTACTCCGCCGGACCCGTCGCAGCTCGGTTCGCCCTCCGTGCCGCGCAGGAACCCGGTCACGAACGCGGTCCTATTTGCGCTGACGCTGCTCACGACGATCTATTGGGGTTTCATCCAGTACCAGTCGTTCTACCTCGACGAGGTCCAGGAGGTGGTGCTCAACCCGCTAGCAGCCCCGCACCTGATGCTGGCTGGCGTGCCCTACGGGCTCGCGGTCATCGCGTTCCTTCTGTCGCACGAGATGGGCCACTACCTGGCCTGCCGCTACTACGGCATTGGCGCCACCCTGCCCTACTTCATTCCCATCCCGCCGGTGCCCCCGTTCGTGCTGCTGCCCGGTACGATGGGCGCCGTGATCCGAATCCTCAGCCCGCTCAAGAGCCGGCGCGCCCTGTTCGATGTGGCCATCGCTGGTCCTCTGGCGGGCTTCATCGTGGCTCTGCCGATCCTGGCCGTCGGGCTGGCCCAGTCGCGGGTCGTGACGCGTGCCGAGCTAGGCCCGAGCATCGAGATGGGAGAGCCGCTGATCTGGGGCCCGCTGCAGGCCCTCTTCGCCCCACCGGTCGGCGCCGGCGAGACCTTGCTGGCGCATCCGCTCGCCTTCATCGGCTGGTTCGCCCTGCTGGTCACGGCGATGAACCTGTTGCCCATCGGGCAGCTCGACGGCGGCCACCTGCTCTATGCCCTATTGCCGCGGCATCACCGCAAGATCTCGCTGGCGATGGTGGGGCTGATGTTCTACGCCGGTTTCCGCTACTTCACCGGCTGGTTCGTCTTCGGTGCCATCGTACTGTTCGTGCTGGGCACCAAGCACCCGCGCCCGCTTGTGTTCGAGCAGCGGTTAGGCGCCGGCCGCATCCTGTTGCTCCTGATCGCCCTGGCGATTTTCGTCACCTCGTTCACGCTGGTCCCGGTGACGATCGACTTCTAGCAGTCTAGCCGCGGCGCTCGACGATCTCGCGAACCTCGCTCTCGGTGAGGACGTGATCGGCACGTTTGGCGGCTTCAAAGACCGCGGCGACCCGCTCCTCGGTCGGCTCGATGTTGTGCTGCCGCATCCAGTGAAGAACGTTGGACACACCGCTCATGGGGCCGATCTCGATCTCTTGGCGCTTGCCCACGAGTCCGGCGGGCACTCCCGAGTAGATCCGATCGGCGAGCCAGGCGTCGCCCTTGGCCGAGGCCTTGATGACCGCCGCAGCATGGACACCGGTGGCAGTACGGAAGGCGTCGTCGCCGATGACCGGATAGTTGATCGGGATCGGCCTGCCCGTGGCCTCCGATACCACCCTGCAATACTCTCCCAGCTTGCTCAGGTCGTTGTCGATCAACCCCTCGACGCGGCAGTTGACCAGGATGAGGTCCATGGGTGTGTTGCCGGCACGCTCGCCGATCCCCAGCGCGGTGCCGTGAACCCGGTCGGCACCGGCCTCGATGGCCGCCATCGTGTTGGCCACGTCGAGGCCGCGATCGCGGTGACCGTGCCAGTCGAGCTTCACGTCCTCGCCAGTCGCCTCGACTACCTCGCGGACATATCCGAGCAGGGCGTGCACGCCCGACGGGGTCGCGTGGCCCACCGTGTCACACACACATACCCGTCGCGCCCCATTCTCGATCGCCGTCGTGTAGAGGCGGCGAATATCGTCTGGATGCGCGCGCGTCGTGTCCTCGGTGACGTACATAACCGGCATTCCTCGACCGGTCCCGTAACCGACCGCCTCCTCCGTGTGGCGAAGCATGCGATCCAGGTCCCAGTCCTCGGCGTACTGTCGGATGAAACTCGAACCGATGAAACACGAGACCTCGATCGCCATGCCGACCTCGTCGGCCACGTCACAGATGGGCGCAATGTCGCCGACCAGGGTTCGCGCGGCACAGTTGGGACGAATCGACAACCTTTGCTCGTCGATCTCGCGCACCATTCGGGCCACGTCGTGCCTCTGCCGCTCGGAGGCGCCGGGCAGTCCAAGATCGGCCGCGTGGATCCCCAGCTGATCCATCAAGTGCAGGATGCGCAGCTTGGTGTCGATGTCCGGGTCCTTGACCGACGGGGATTGCAGGCCGTCACGCAGCGTCTCGTCATCGAACTCGACGCGCCGCGGCCCCGGGCTACCCGCGACCCGGTTCCAGTCGTAGACCAGGGTGCTTTCGTCGGGAAGGCTCATCAGCGCCCTTTCCACTCGGGCTTGCGTTTCTCGAGAAACGCGGTCATCCCCTCGAACTTGTCCTCAGTCGCACAGCAGAGACCGAAGTAGGTGGCCTCGATGGCCTGCGCCTCACTCAACGCCGCCTCGAGCCCCTCGTTCACCGCACCAAGCGCGTAGCGCATGGCCAGCGGTGGCTTGGACGCGAGCTCCGTGGCCAGCTCGTGGGCACGGCCGGCGAGCTCGTCGTGGGGTACCACCTCGTTTACCAGGCCGATCCTGAGGGCTTCCTCGGCGTCGACGTGACGGCCGGTGCAGATCAGCTCGAGCGCCTTACCTTTGCCGAGCAGCCGAGGAAGCCGTTGCGTGCCGCCGTGGCCCGGGATGATCGAGAGGTTGATCTCAGGAAGGCCCAGTCGCGCGCGATCCGAGGCGACCCGCAGATGGCACGCAAGAGCAAGCTCGCATCCGCCGCCCAGCGCGTACCCGTTGACGGCCGCGATGACCGGCTTGCCGCTGCGCTCGATGCGATCGAAGGCGCTTTGGCCGGCGAGGGAGCCGCCTCTGCCCTGCTCCGGGCCGTACCCGGCCAGAACGTTGATATCGGCGCCGGCCACGAATGCCTTGTCTCCTGCGCCGGTGACCACGATGGCCCCGACGCTATCGTCCGCATCCAGCCGCGCGATGGCCTCGCCGATCTCGCGCGTGGTCGTCTCGTCGAGCGCGTTGAGCACGTCGGGACGATCGATGGTCACGGTGGCGACCCGATCACTGACCTCGACTCGGAGGTTCTGGAAATCGAAGCTCATGTGGACTCCCCGGGCTTGCTCTCGGTGTAGTCGTAGAAGCCGCGGCCGCTCTTGCGGCCCAACTGGCCCGCCAGGACCATCCGCTTGAGCAGCGGCGGGGGCGCATATCGCGCCTCGCGGAACTCGTCGTAAAAGATGTTGGCGATGTAGTAGGTCGTGTCCAGACCGACGAAATCGAGCAGCGTCAAGGGCCCCATCCGATAGCCGCAGCCCAAGCGCATGGCGGCGTCGATGTCCTCGATCGAGGCCAGCCCCTCCTCGAGCGCCCGCACGGCCTCCATCAGATAGGGGATCAAGAGCCGGTTGACGATGAACCCGGTGCGGTCCTTGGTCATTACGGCGCGTTTGCCCAGCGCCTCGGCGAAGCGGCGCGCCTGCTCCACGACGCGCTCGTCGCTCACGAGCGTGTGAACGACCTCCACGAGCTGCATGACCGGGACCGGGTTGAAGAAGTGCAGCCCGACGAAGCGATCTGGGCGGTCGGTGGCAACGGCCAGCTCGGTGATACTGAGCGACGAGGTATTGCTGGCGAAGATGGTCTCCGGCTTGCACACCGCGTCGAGCAGCCGGTACGTCTCAATCTTGAGATCGCGACGCTCGGTGATCGCCTCGATGACCAGATCGCAATCCGCCAGGTCACGCATCTCGATCGTGCCGGACAGGCGGTCACGCGCCCCCTCGACCTGCTCGGCCGTCAGCTTGCCCCGGTCGCAAGCGCGCGTCAGCGAGAGCTCGATAGCGCTGAGGCCGCGATCCAGAAGCTCCTGCTCGAGCTCACGAACAACGGTGCGGAAACCGGACCGGGCACAGACCTCGGCGATCCCACTGCCCATCAGACCACAGCCCAGAACGCCGACGGACCCGATCTCGAGCGTGTCGGCCTCCACCTCAGCGGCTCTCCAGGCACAGGGCGATACCCTGGCCACCGCCGATGCACGCCGTGACCAGCGCCCGTCCGCCACCGCGCCGACGCAGCTCGCGCAACGCGGTATACGCCAGGCGTGTGCCAGTCATTCCGAGCGGGTGCCCGAGCGCAATGGCGCCCCCGTTGACATTCACCTTGTCGCTGTCGAGGCCGAGCTCCGCCTCGACAGCGAGATACTGGCCGGCGAACGCCTCGTTGACCTCGATGACGTCGAGAGCCGCCAGATCCCAGCCGGCATTCTGGAGGGCCGCACGCGTGGCCGGAACCGGGCCGATCCCCATGCGGCTCGGATCGACGCCAACGGTGGCCCAGGCCACTACGGTGCCGAGTGGCGCATGCCCTTCTGCCCGCGCCCAGTCGGCACCCGCCACCATCACCGCCGCACCGCCGTCGACGATGCCACTGGCGTTGCCGGCCGTGACGAAGGAGTCGGGGCCGAAGGCCGGAGCCAGTGCCGCGAGCGTCTCGAGCGTGGTCTCGGGTCGCAGGTGATCGTCCTGGTCGATCGAAACCGTGCCCCGCTTGGTCGTAATCTCGACGGGCACGATCTCCTCCGCCAGCCGGCCGGCTTCGCGCGCCGCGTGCGCCAGCTCCTGGCTGCGCAGCGCGAGCTCGTCCTGCTGCTCTCGACTGATGCCGTAGTCACGGGACAGGTTGTCCGAGGTCATCGACATCGTGCAGCCGCAATACGGGTCCATCAGCGCTTCCAGGAGCGAGTCCTGCATCTTGGCGTTGCTCATTCGGAAGCCGCGGCGGGCGCCGTAGATCACGTGCGGAGCCATGCTCATGTTCTCCATGCCTCCGGCCAGCCCCACGCAAGCCTCGCCGCTGCGGATCAGGCGGGTCACCTGCACGATCGCCTCGATACCGGAGCCGCACAACCGGTTCACGGTGAGCGCCGGGGTCGATTGCGGGATCCCGGCTTTCAGAGCCACGTGCCGCGCGCCGTAGACGGCGTCCGTCGAGGTTTGCTGGGCATTGCCGACCACGACGTGTTCCACCTGGGCGGGATCGACCCCGGCGCGATCCATGGCGGCCCGAGCCGCTACCGCACCCAGGTCGATGGCAGAGGTCCGGGCGAAGTCGCCCAGGAAGCGGCGCATCGGCGTGCGCGCGCCCTCCAGTACCCAAATCTCCTCGCTCATGGCACCTCCCTGTGCGATCGAGTCGATCTTCCCATACGCCCCGGAGGCCGGCAAACTCGCGTCAGCGACGCTTCAGAGTTCCGAGCAACAGCGCCGCGAACGAGGCTCCGAGGATGTCGGCCGCCCAGTCCCACGCGGACATGGCGCGCCCCGGAATGAAGCTCTGATGCCACTCGTCCACGAGACCGAAGAGGGAGGAGCCGAGCAAAGCCCGGAACGCGTGTACCGCGCGCGGCGGCTCCTTGGTGCCGGCGATCAGGCCGAACCAGTTAAACAGGGTCAGGAGGGCGTAGGTGCCCCCGTGCAGGATCCAGTCGGGAAAGCCCTGCGCTACTTCGGGCCACTGGGACTGATGCGACAGGTAGGTGATCATCGCCATCAGCGCCACCGACGGCAACCAGGCGAGCATGCGGCGTGCCGACACCACGCCCGCTACGGCGGCAGGAAGTACATCACCCAGGAGATCGCCAGCGCCACGACGACCATCCCCAGGGCGATCCACAACCCGAGCTTGGCGGCCTCGCGTGGATCACGACGCAGCATTGCACCGAGGACCACACCCACAGCGCCGCAGAACACCACCAGGAAGAACAGGTGGGTCACCGTCGACCCGCCGCGATGTCGAAGGCGTCCAGCACGACCAGCAGGTTGAGTAGCCCCGCGACCAGAGTGAATGTGTTGCCGTAGTCGAAGAACGCGCCTTCGATCTCGCCGTCCGCGAGACCGGTGTAGTGGGCCACCAGGAACGGGACACCCACCCCAGAGGCGCCGAGCGCGGCGAGATAGGTCAACGGCTCGCCGGGCAGCGGACGGTAGACCTTGCCGCCGAGCAGGAGCCCTCCGACAAACACGCCGAGAATCATCAGCCCGAACAGCGCGCCACGGCCCGAGCGACGCAGAAACAGGTGCCCGAGTCCCGGGACCGCCCACGCCAGCAAGCATGCGGGAAGCGCGCCGCCCAGGGGCACACGCGGCTCACCGTCGGCGGTCGTGCGCGGCCGGGCAGAGCGCGCCTGTGTCTCGCGGGCAACCGTCTCATCATGCTCCGGCATGGCGTCTCCGAGAAGGGGCACTGAACCCGGGAATCGTAGCGGCCGCACTATACCCTGGCAAACGACGATCCGGACGAGGCTACTGACGCAGTAACGCCGCGAGACGTTCGGCCGTGCGAAGCGCCTCGGCTCCCGACACCGGGGCGAGCAGGTCGAAGCTGCCGTCGCGTCCCGCGTCCATCAGCTCGAGCCCGACGACCACTTGTACGGGGCGGTAGAGCAGATGCTGCCGAGGCGGGTCCTGCAGGGTCGGACGCGGGGCGCCGGCTTCAGCCCCGACCAGCTCCAGAACGCGGTAGCAAGCTTCGACCAGCATGCTGCGGCGGACTTCCATCTCGGGCATGAAGTCGTTCTGGTAGACGTCGAGAACGCCCCACTGGACCATCCGCTGCACGAACGGCGTCGACCACCTGCCGCCGCTGTCGGAGACGATGACTCCTTCGGTCGTCGGGATTCGCCCCTCGAGCTCCACTAGGTTGATGGCGAGAATGGCTGCCAGCTCCTCGCGTGAGATCACACTGCGTTGCGCGAGCGCCCGATACTCGATGGGCAAGGATTCCTCCTCGTAGCGATCCCGCGCCGCGCGTGCCAGTCCGGTGATGCGCGTGTCATCCGGCACCAGCTCGGCCAGCCGTCGCCAGGCGCCCGCCGCCTCCGCCAGTCGGCCGGCGTCCGACAGCATCGCCGCCAGAGGCTCCAGCATGGCGGTGTCATCGCCCGTCACCGCGATGCCGCGGCGCAGGGTCTCGATCGCACCCTCCCGATCGCCGCTATGAGCCTGGATCCTCGCCGCCTGGGTGTAGGCCCCCGACGAGAGCGGCGACAGTCCGATCACCCGCCGGTAGGACTCGAGTGCCACGGCGCTATCGCCCGCTGCCGCGGCCCGTTCGGCCCGCAACAACTCGCTCTCCACGATCTCCAGATCGAGGCTCCGGCGCGCGACATCGGCACGCGTCAAGGTCGGCGTGGCAGCGGTTGCCGAATCGAGCCAGCGCCGGGCCAGCTGGTCGTCGCCCCGCGCCCGCGCCACCAACGCCATGCCGTAGGCGGCCTCTCCGAGTAACGGTTGGGCCGAAGCGGCGGCACCGAACGCATCCTGGGCCGCGATCAGATCGCCGCGGCGCAGCGCCAGGAATCCAAATGCCGTGCGCCCTTCAGGGCTGGCGGCATCGGCCGGGCTCAGCGCCGCGACCAGGACGGCCGCGCTCTCGAGTGCGGCTCCGCGCACCGCCTCCCAGGCCTCGGCTACCGGCCCGCTCGAGCTAGGAGCCGCGGGAGGCACACGCTGGGGTCCGAGCGCCGCGGCCGCGGGCGCGGTGACAGGCACCTCGGCGGTACTGGCGCAGCCGATCCCCGACACACCGACGACGGCAAGCGCCACAACAGCTACCCCGCCCCGCCTCGCGACACCCATGGCCATTCCCTCAAAGCGACGTCGCCGAAACCCTAGCACGGCGCACCTGCTCCGATCCGCTCCCGAATCTCGTCAACCACCGCGGCATCCCCGCGCCCATCGTGCCCGGAGGCAGCCTCGATCCATTCGATCTGCGGAACTCGTCGGAACCAGGTCATCTGGCGCTTGGCGTACCGCCGCGTCGAAGTGCCGATCTCCTCCACGGCATCATCCAGTCGCATGCGCCCCCGGCACACGGCCACGAGCTGCCGGTATCCGAGTGCCTGCAGGGCATGGGCATGCTGCGGCAGACCGGCCTCGAGCAGGCCCTGGACCTCATCGAGCCACCCAGCCGCCAGCATCCTCTGGATGCGATCCCGGATGCGGGTCTCGAGATTGTCGCGTGGGCGCGATATCCCGAACCATCGGCAGGGTTCCCGAAGGGGTTCCAGCCCGCCTCCTGCCGGCTCGCCGGTCGCCTCTCGCTGGCGATCGTGCGTGCGTCCGGAACGCATCACGACCTCGAGCGCCCGCACCAGCCTTCGCGTGTCGTGAGGCCCGATCTCGGCCACCCGAGCGGCGTCGAGACGCTCCAGGGCAGCGTAGGGCCAGCCGGGCTTGCGCCGGCCGACGACCGCCTCCAGCGCCGCGTGCCAGCGGGGCTCGCTCGGTGGCACCGGGTCCAGCCCGTTGACGACAGCGTCGATGTAGAAGCCGCTCCCGCCTACCAGCAAGGGCCAGCGGCCACGCGCGCGAATCGACTCGATGGCCTGCCGGGCCCGGCGTGCGAACTTCCCGGCCGTGCAGCGCGAGTCCGGTGGCATCGTGTCGAGGCAATGGTAGCGATAGCGGTGGCGGGAAGCCGCGTCGGGCTTTGCCGTGCCGATATCGAGCCCCCGATACACCTGGAACGCGTCTGCCGAGACGAGCTCGGCGTCGATCCGCGTCGATAGCGCCTCTGCCACCGCCGACTTACCCGATGCCGTCGGGCCGACGATCAGCAGCAGCGGAAGTTCCACGCGTTCGACCGGCGTCACTGCTCCACGGGCACCATCGACAGCGAGATCTCGGTAACCCCGCCCCGTCGGAGAGCATCGATAACGCGAATGGCGACTCCGAGCTCGACCTGCCGATCCGCCCGCACGGTGACCTTGCGACGTTCCTCCTCACTGAGCCCGGAAATCCTTTGCTCCATCTGCTCGGCCGTGACGCCCTCTCCCTCGTACTGGATCGTGCCGTCATTGCCGATCTCCACCACGATGGTTGCCGTCTCGGTAGCCGTCGCTGTGGAGGACTCCGGCAGCTCCAGATCCATTCCCGACTGCTCCATGAAGGTCGTGGTCACCGAGAAGAAGATCAGCAGCAGGAAGACAACGTCGATCAGTGGCGACATGTCGACTTGCGCCCGACGCTTACGGTGGCGATTCTCGGCGAACACGCGATCAGGCCTCCGAGACGTCCGTTTCCACGAGCGCCCTCCGCTCGATGATCAGGTTGATCATCTCCAGGACCAGCCGCTCGAGCTCCAGCAGAATGCCCTCGGCCTTGCCGACGTGGTAGTTGTAGGCGGCCAGCGAAGGAATGGCGATCGCCAGCCCCGTGGCCGTGGTGATCATCGCTTGCGAGATGCCTCCGGCGAGAGCGTCGGCCTGGCCTACACCCTGCGCCGAGATGACGGCGAAGACCTGAATCATCCCGAGCACCGTTCCGAGCAGCCCGAGCAGCGGCGTAATGCTGGCGATCGTACCGAGGACCCCCAGGTAGCGCTCGAGACCCGGCACCTCCTGGCGCCCGGCGTCACGCACGAGCTGTCGGATGAAGTCGCGGCTCTCGCGCCGGTTCTGGAGGGCGGGATGCAAGACGTTGTTGAGCGGGCCTGGACGGCTGATCGCGTACTCCTCGGCACGCTCGAACTCGCCGGCGTCGATGAGCGTGCGCAGTCGCTCGACCTCCTTCAGCGGCAGGATCTTGGCGTCGCGCAGGTTCCAGAACCGCTCCACGATGACCGCCAGCGCCAGCACCGAGCAGATGCCAAGCGGGATCATCAGCGGACCGCCGTTACTAATGACCTCGAGCATGTGGGCAGAAACTCCCTCGTGATGTCGTCTTCGGATCTGGCCATCGTGCAGACCGACGCTATTGGTCCGGGAAGTCGATCTGTTCGTGGTCCAGGTTGTAGATGTAGCCGAGGCGGCCTTGGATGGTCTCGTATGGGTAGAGGGACGGGATCGCCGGGAGTGGGGTGGAAAGCTCCAGCGAGAACAAGGCCGCCGAATCGTAAGCAGGCTGCCCCGAGCTCCAGGTGCGCTCCGCTACCAGGATCGCCACCTCGGTCCCGTCATCGATCCTGTGGCGTCGGATGGAAAGACCGACGAACGTTGCGCCCCCCACTCCGGTCCGGATCAGCGGCGGGATGTTGGCGCGCCAGTTGCGCTCGATCTCGCTCAACACTGCGCGTAGGTAGGCGCCCAGATCATAGCCACGCGTGTCGAACTGCGCCAGACTCTGCGGCGCGTCGACGCCCCCGCCGGGATTATCGTACACCTGAGGCTCGACCACCGACTCCAGGCGAACCAGCGAGTCGCGCAGGGTTCGCCTGCGAGGCGGTACTGGCGGCGCCGTCGGTTGCGGCTCGGCGACATTGTCCTCGGGAGGGTTCTCCGCGGCCGTCGCGGCTGGCTGCTCCGAATCCGTGGCCTCGGTCTCAGCAGGCGCCTCGACCGGCTCCTCGGTGGCCTCGGCCGGGTCGGCCTCCGGCTGGTCCGGACTCGGATCGGCGAGCCGCTCCTCCTGCGGAAGCTGCGCTGGCCGCACCACGGTCTGCGTCGTATTGCCCTCCGAGAACGGGTCGGCCTGATCCTCCCGCGGCGAGGCGTCGGCCGCCCGCCGGTCGATATCGGAGAGCGTGTCGGTGTCGGGTGTTTCGGGCGGCGGTTCCGGATCGGGGGTGTCGACGAAGGTGAAATCGAGTGGCTGCGAGTCGAGCTCCGCCGCCAGCTGCGCCGGTACCAGAAGGCCCGGCCACCACGTCACGACCCCGCCCAGCAACAGGTGTAGCACCAACGCGACGAGGATGGCGCGTTCCAGAGTGAACCCCGGCCGGGGCTGGTGTTCCTTGTTGCCACGCATGCGATGCCGCCAAGCCCGTCGGTGCAGATCGTCGTCGAGGAATCGACGCACGTCCTCCGCCGACGGGCCGACGGAGTGCGCCGGGCGATTGCGACGCCGGGAACAGATACATTCAGAATAGCATGCAGCCGGGCGTCAGCGCCGGTACGTAAAGGCGCAGTCACGGTAGCGCCGCGCGCACCTCTGCGCGACGACGCGCTCCGCGTGACTGAGGTCGGCGGCAACGAGCTCCATGCCGAACCGGGCCGCTACCCCCCGCCCCAGACTCGACGTCAGCCGGCGCAACGAAGGTCGTCGGCCGAGCGCCTCGACCAGGCCCACTGACTCGGCCGCTGCCGGTACACCGGTGGGCCCCAGGACGGCCCAGAGGCGCCGGTCTGGCCGACCAAGCGGCAGCGAGCCGTGCTGCAGCACGCGCCCCCGTTGACGTCGTTGGGCGCTTCCCAGCAGCTTGCGCCCTCCGGCGGTGATCTCGTAGAGCGCCCGGGCGCCGAAGCAGGCGCCAGGCTCGGCGCGTGCCTGGCGGCCGCGGCTGCGGACCATGTCGACCTCGGCTCCAAGACTCCTGAGGCCGGCGACGAGCCCTTCGGAGATCACCCGGTAGGTGGCCTGCACGCCGCCCTCGAACGGGCCGGGATCCTCGGGTCCGGTTACCGAGTAGGTCAACTCGTCGGCATGGAGCACGGCGCGGCCACCGGTGCGGCGGCGGACCAGGTCGATACGCTCGCGCCGCGCCAGGCTCGGGTCATAGCCCTCGCGCCACGGCTGGCCGTAACCTAACGAGACCGTGGGAAGCGACCAGCGGTACAGGCGGAGGGTGTACTGCCAGCCGCTGCCGGTCCCCTGCAGCAATGCCTCGTCGAGGCCCATGTTGATCGGGCCGGGCAGCTCATCGTGGACGAGCAGGCGCAGAACGGGGCGGGAAGCCACGGACACGATCAGCCCCTCAGAGCAGGTCGCTGAGCGCCACGTGGGGGCGGCCCTGAGATTCCGCTACCGGACCGCAGGTCACATGCCCCTCGTAGGTATTCACACCCTTGGCAAGGGCCGCGTCCTGCCGGCAGGCCTCCTCGGCCCCGAGGGCGGCGATGCGGCGCAAGTAGTTGCCGGTCACGTTGGTGAGCGCGAAGGTCGAGGTCCGAGGGACCGCGCCCGGCATGTTGGCCACACCGTAGTGCACGACACCCTCGACGACGAAGATCGGCTCCCTGTGCGTGGTTACCCGGGTCGTCTCGATGCAGCCGCCCTGATCCACGGCCACATCGATGATCACACTGCCGTTCTTCATGGTGGACACCATCTCCCGCGTCACCACCCGGGGGGCGGCGCTGCCGGTGATCAACACGGCGCCGACGAGCAGATCGGCGCGCTGCACCCAGGCCTCGACCGTGGTCGGATGCGACATGATCGTAGTCACGTGGCCCGAGAAGATATCGTCGATGTACTGCAGGGTGGGCGCGTGGGTGTCGAGGACGGTGACGTGCGCTCCCATGCCGTATGCCATACGGGCCGCGTTGCGCCCGACGATGCCCCCGCCGATGATCACGACATCGGCCGGATTGACGCCGGGCACGCCGCCAAGCAACACGCCACGCCCGCCGCGGGCCTTCTCGAGGAAGTGTGCTCCCACCTGGATCGCCATGCGTCCAGCGATCTCGCTCATCGGCACCAAGAGCGGCAATGAACCGTCGTCCAGCTCGATGGTTTCGTAGGCGATGCCGGTGACCTTGTTGTCGAGCAGCGCCTGCGTGAGCTCGGGTAACGGCGCCAGATGCAGGTACGTATAGAGGATCATCCCCGGGCGCAGGTGGCCGTACTCGGACTCCAGCGGCTCCTTGACCTTGACCACCAGATCGGAGCCGATCCAGACGTCAGCGGCGCTAGGGACGATCCGAGCTCCGCCCGCCTCGTACTGTGCGTCGGGGAGCGCGCTCCCATCGCCGGCACCGCTCTGCACCAGGACCTCGTGGCCATCCTGCACGAGCTGGCGGGCCCAGGCCGGGACCAGCCCGACACGGTTCTCCTGTGCCTTGATCTCCCTGACGACGCCGATGATCACCGCGCCGCTTTCCCACGCTTGGCCTGCGCCGAGCGCATCTCCACGTTGCCCTCGAAGACCGCGCCCTCGGCGAACGCGACCGACGGAGCCCGCAGGTCGCCGACGACGTGCCCGGTGGCGCCGACCTCGACCCGCTCGCTGCCGATGGCGTCGCCCTGCAACGTCCCCTCCACCAGGATCTCGCTTCCCTGAAGCTGCGCCACGGCCTGGCCGCGCTCGCCGATGTGGATCTCTCCATCCAGTGCGACCCTTCCCTGAACGCGTCCGTGGCACTCGAGGGAACCGCTACCCACGATCTCCCCCTCGAACACACATCCGGGGCCCAGGTAGGATCGTGTCATCGGCGGCGAAGCCGGCACGGCCGGGGTCTTGTCTCGATCGGGCATGAGGCGGGTCTCAAAGTTGTCTGGGCGGCCGCAGCGCCCCGGCGGCTGCGGATCGGGAAAGAGAGCGGGTAACGGGAATCGAACCCGTGGCCTTCAGCTTGGGAAGCTGACGCTCTACCAATTGAGCTATACCCGCGGATCGGCACATGCTAGCAACGTCGCGTCTCGGTGGTCAACGCGCCACACTTCCGCCACGGCCTCCTAGCAGGCTGCTGAAAAACGGCTTGGGCGCGCCATTTTGGGCTGGATCGTCTCGATCACGGTGAGTTAGCGGGGCGCCGAGTGCGGGTACGAGGCCGGCGCTGCTGGCAGCGCCGGCATTTCTTGGGGATTGGTGCCCTCATCGTCACGTCGCCCCCTGGAGGTTGCGCATTCTGACCAGGTTGAAGGCCGCGGCGGTGAAGATGAACATCCAATCGACACGTTGCGTGCCTCGGTGTCTGGTCTTGCGCATCAGCCCGACCGTCTTGGCCCATCCGAACATCTGCTCGACGAGCTTGCGTTTCTTCTGACTGACCGTGTAGCCCGGGTGCCGGGTCGTGCGGCGGTCGATGGCGCTGCGCCGGTTCGTGTCGTTCTGTGCGACGTGCGGGGTGATGTTGCGATCTCGAAGCTTTCGGATGCAGTCTCGCGTGTCGTAGCCCTTGTCGGCCGCCAAGGTTACCCGGCCCCTTCCGGGAATCTCGCCCGCCATCTGCACGGCGGCCTCTCGTTCTGCTGTTCCCGAAGCGATCGTTACGCAGGCGTTGGTTGCTAACCCGTGGCGGTTGTCGATCATCAGGTGCCCCATGTAGCAGAGCCTCGACTCGGCTCCCTTACTCTTCTTGTATAGGCGTGCCTCCGGGTCGGTCCTGGAGGCGTGAGTATCGTTCGTGCGCCGTTGCCGGCGGAAATCGACGCTCGGGTTGCTGCCGCCCTCATCGGAGTCGCTCTGATCCTTCGGCTTGAAGCTCTTGTGCGAGGCCCACGCCTCGATCAGCGTGCCGTCCACCGTGAAGTGTTCATCCGACAGCAGGCTGCGGCGCCGCGCCTCCGTCAGCACTTCCTCGAAGAACACCTTGGCGACCTCGCCTCCCAACACTCGATCTCGGTTCTTCGTGAACACCGTCGCATCCCACACCAGATCGTCCATGTTCAGGCCCACAAACCACCGGAACAGCAGGTTGTAGTCGAGCTGCTCCATCAGCATGCGCTCGGAGCGAATCGTGTACAGCACCTGCAGCAGCAGCGCCCGCAGCAGCTTCTCCGGCGGGATAGACGGACGGCCCGTGTGCGAGTACAGCTTCTCGAACAGCGGCGACATCCGCCCCAGCACATCGTTGACGATCCTCAGCAGCGGCCGCAGCGGATGCTCCTTCGGTACTCGCTGCTCTGGAGATACGTAACTAAAAACCGCCACCTGTCCCGCGTCCTCACCACGCATCTGCTCACCTCGTTGATGCTTCGGTTCTTGCCGCGGGCTGCGTGGTTCAAAATCTACTCGAACAAGAGGAGTTTTTCAGCAGCCTGCTAGAACGCCGGGATGCCGGTCAGCGCATTGCCGACGATCAACGTGTGAATCTGGTGCGTTCCCTCGTAGGTGTACACCGACTCCAAGTTCACCATGTGGCGGAACGCCTGGTACTCGTCGAGGATGCCATTGCCGCCCAGGATCTCACGACACTGGCGTGCCGTGTCACGGGCCATACGGATGTTGTTGCGCTTGGCCATGGAGATCTGCCACGCCCGCGCCTTGCCGGCATCCTTGAGCTGGCCCAGTCGCAGGCACAGGGTCTGTGCCTTGGTGATCTCCGTGGCGATCTCCGCCAGCATCTCCTGCATCAGCTGGGTCGCCGCGATGGGCCGATCGAAAGCGATGCGGTTCTTGGCGTATCGCAGCGCTTCGTCGAAGCAAGCCTGGGCCGCACCGATGCCACCCCAGGCGATACCGTAACGAGCCTGGTTCAGGCACATGAGCGGCGACTTCAGTCCACCGGTTCCGGGCAGCAGCGCGTCCCCGGCGACACGGACATCCTCCAGCACCAGCTCGGCGGTGTCGGAGGCGCGCAGCGAGTACTTGCCCTTGACCTTGATCGCCTGAAACCCGGGCGCGTCGGTGGGCACGATGAAGCCGAGGATCCCCTCGTCGGTCTTGGCCCATATGATGGCGATGCAGGCCATCGTGCCGTTGGTGATCCACATCTTGACGCCGTTCAGCACCCAGTCGTCACCGTCACGGCGGGCAGTGGTCCGCATGGCGCCCGGATCGGAGCCGGCATCTGGCTCGGTCAGTCCAAAGCACCCGATGGCCTCGCCGGAGGCCATGCGCGGGAGCCATTCCCGCCGCTGTTGTTCGGAGCCAAACTCGAAGATCGGATACATGCACAGGGCGCCCTGCACCGACACGAACGAGCGCAGGCCCGAGTCGCCCCGCTCCAGCTCCTGCATGATCAGCCCGTAGGTGCTGCTCTCCAGGCCGGCGCAGCCGTACTCCTCGGGGAGGTTGGCTCCAAGCAGCCCGAGCTCGGCCACGGGGCCAATCAGCTCGGTCGGGAAGGTCCCGGCGGCCTGATGCTCCTCGATTCTCGGTAGGCACTTCTCGGTGACGAACTGGCGCACGGTATCCCGGATGAGGCGCTGTTCGTCGGTCAGCAGTTCGTCCAAATCGTAGAAGTCCAGAGCCTCGAACTCGGACATCGGCAACCTCGCAAGCGGTGGTGCATGACGGTCGCAGCCAGGCCCGGAACCGGGCGAGTGGGTCAGGCTACCACGCAGACGGCAGGGAGGCGTGGCATGCTCATCCCTATGCCGAAGCGGATCTATCTCGACTACAACGCTACCGCACCGCTCGCGCCCGAGGTGGCCGCGGCGATTACACCCTGGCTGACGGCTCGGCCCGCCAATCCGTCGAGCGTTCATGCCGACGGGCGCGCCGCGCGCGCCGCGGTCGAGCAGGCCCGCGAGCACGTCGCCGCGCTGCTCGATCCGGCTGCCGAGGTCGTCTTCACCAGCGGGGGAACGGAGGCCGATAACCTGGCGGTCCACGGCTGCCTCGGCTGGCCGCCTGCTGGCCACGTCGTGATCTCGGCGGTCGAGCACCCAGCCGTGGCCGAGCCGGCCGAGCACCTCGAGCTCGTTGGCGTCGGTGTTTCCGTCGTACCGGTCGATGGCGACGGGCGGATCGACCTGACGGCACTGGCGCAGGCACTGCGGCCCGAAACCCGCCTGGTCTCGGTCATGGCTGCCAACAACGAGGTCGGCACCCTGCAGCCGATCGCCCAGATCTGCGAGATGGCTCACGCTCATGGAACGCCGTTGCACTGTGATGCCGTACAGGCGGCGGCCTGGTGCGCGCTGCCGGAGCTGCTCGGCGATGTCGACATGGTCAGTCTCTCGGGTCACAAGATCGGCGGACCGCCGGGGATCGGCGCGTTGATTCTGCGCCGCGGCATCCACCTCGAGCCGCAGCTCCTGGGCGGCGGGCAACAGAAGGCCCGACGACCGGGAACCGAGCCCACCGCGTTGATCGTGGGGCTCGGAGCCGCCGCCGCGCGTGTCGAGGCTCGCCGCGAGACCGAAAGTGCCCGGATCGCAGGCCTGTCGTTGCAGCTCGCCGAGGCGGTGCTGGGGCGCTGCCCGGACGCCCGGCTCACAGTGTCGGCGCCCAGGCTTCCCAATACAGTGCACTTCTGCTTTCACGAGTGCGCTGGCGATGCACTGGTGGCGCGCCTGGATCTTGACGGGGTGGCGGTGTCTTCGGGGTCTGCCTGCCACAGCGGCGCGACCCACGTTTCGCCGGTTCTGCGCGCCATGGACGTCGAGGCGGAAGCGGCGGCCGGAGCTCTTCGAGTCTCCCTGGGCTACGACACGGAGCCGGAGGAGATCGAGACGGCCGCCACTCGGATCGCCGCGGCCGCGAGCGCGGTGCGCCAGGCCGCGGTCGGGGCAAGCCTGCCGTGAACCGCATCGCGGTCGCTATGAGCGGGGGTGTGGACTCGAGCGCCGCCGCCGCCCTGCTCCACGAAGCCGGCCACGAGGTGGTCGGGATCACACTGCAGCTCTGGGATTACAGCAGCGAGAACCTGGCAGCCGGGAAGGGTCGGTGCTGCTCCCCGGCCGATATCGCCGACGCACGCGCCGTGGCCGCCCAGCTCGGGTTTCCCCACTACGTCTTCGACCACTCCGACTCGTTCCGGCGCGAAATTGTGGAGCCGTTCCTGGACGCCTGGTCGGACGGGCTCACCCCCAGCCCCTGCATCACCTGCAACCGGCGGCTGAAGTTCGGCCTCCTGTGGCAACTCGCCCGATGCCTTGGCGCCGATCGCCTGGCAACGGGTCACTACGCGCGTCTGAGCACAGGACAGGGGAGACCTCGCCTGCGCCGGGGGCGTGATCCCGACAAGGATCAGTCCTACTTCCTGTTCGATATCGCCGCCGAACAGTTGGAGGGTGTGAGCTTCCCCCTCGGCCACCTGGACAAGGACGAGGTCCGTACCGCGGCGCGGCGACACCGGCTAAAGGTCGCCGACAAGCCCGAAAGCTACGAGCTGTGCTTCATTCCGGACGGCGACAAGAACGCCTTTGTCGAGCGGCGCCGCCCCGAAACCGCGGCGCCGGGAACGATCTGTGACGAGTCCGGCGCGGTCCTGGGAACCCATCCCGGTGTACACCGCTTCACCGTCGGCCAGCGCCGCGGCATCGGCGTCACCAGCCAGCAGCCGCTCTACGTACTGCATATCGAGCCGCACCGCAGGGCGATCACCGTCGGAGCGGAGGATCGGCTCTATTCCCGGCACCTGCGTGCCGACCGGTGCAACTGGGTATCGATCGAGCCGCCTACCGTTCCGCTACGAGTCGAGGCCGGGATTCGTCATCGTCACGCGGCCGCGCCCGCGACACTGACGCCCCTCGGCGGGGATCGCGTCGAGCTCGTGTTCGACGAGGCTCAGCGCGCCATCGCGCCCGGCCAGGGAGTGGCGTTCTACGATGGTGATCTGCTGCTGGGCGGCGGCTGGATCAATCGGTCGGCGGCGTAGCGGGCCCAGCCTCTTGGATCCGGAGCCGCTCGAGAACCTGGCGCGCGGCGCGCTGCTCGGCGCGTTTCTTGGTTCGTCCGTGACCGGTGGCGACGCAGCCCTCGGAAACCCGAACCCGCACGTGGAACACCTTCTCATGGTCGGGACCCTCTTCCTCCACGACCCGATACCGCGGGAGGGGTAGCCCGGCGCCCTGGACGTGCTCCTGCAGGGCCGACTTGAAGTCACGCACCGGGTGCCTGCCGCCCTCCTGGACCGGGCCCAGCAACGGCTCGATGCAGCTGAGCACGAAGTTACGAGCACACTCCAAACCGCCATCGGTGTACAGCGCCGCGATCACGGCCTCCAAGGCATTGGCGAGGATCGAACTCTTCTGGCGTCCGTCGGTCTTCTCCTCGCCGCGGCCCAGCAGCACGAAGCGCCCGAGCTCCATCTCCTCTGCGAAGCGCGTAAGCGTCTCGGCCGAGACCAGGTGAGACTTGAGCTTCGACATCTCGCCCTCGGACAAGCGCGGGTGGCGGGCGCACAGGACGTCGCTGACGACCAGCCCGAGGACCGCGTCCCCGAGGAACTCGAGCACCTCGTTATCACCGCTACCCGTGCCCGCCTCGTTGGCGAACGAACGGTGGGTCAAGGCGCGGACGAGCAAGGAGCGATCCTCGAAGGTGTAGCCCAGACGCTCCTCGAGCGCGACCAGATCGGTGTTGCTACCGTTCGGCGTCCTCGTCGAGCCCGTCACGCTGCTTTCCATCCGCAGTTGCCTGTGCCATTTCTTCCATGATGCTCGCGGCGGCCGCGATCGGATCCTCAGCGCGGAGAATCGGCCGCCCCACGACCAGATAGTCGGCTCCGGCCCGGACTGCCGCTCCCGGCGTCGCCACCCTCGCCTGATCGTCGAGGGACGCTCCGGCTGGCCGGATCCCGGGGGTCACGACCAGGAAACTGTCCCCACACTCCGCCTTGACGGCTCCCACCTCGAGCACGGAGGCTACCACGCCATCGCAGCCGGAATCGTGAGCCACTCCGCACAGCCGCTGGACCACCTCGCCCGCGTCGCCCTGCCAACCCAGAAGTGCGAACTCCTCGCTCCCGAGGCTGGTGAGCACCGTGACCCCGACCAGGCGCGTCGCGGCGTCTCCCCTCGCCTGCACCGCTGCCTCGAGCATCGCGGGGCCGCCGCCGGCGTGAAGGGTCACCAGCTCCACCCCGAGATCGCAGGCCACCGAGGTCGCGCGCGCCGCAGTAGACGGAATGTCGTGCAGCTTCAGATCCAGAAACACTCCCCAGCCATCGCTGATCAGATCACGCACCAGCGCCGGACCGTGCGCGGCGAACAGCTCTAGCCCTACCTTCAGGACGTCGGCATGCCCGTGCAGACGCTCAGCCCAGCAGCGCGCCGCCTCGGCGTCACGCAGATCGAGCGCGACAGCAAGACGCGGGCGCATCAGCGAAGGCGCTCGACTCTCACCTTGCTCACACCCTCGTCGACCATGCCTAGAGCCTGGGCCGCGCCGTACGACAGGTCCAGGTCCCGGCCTCGGATGAACGGGCCGCGATCGTTGATCTTGACGACGACCGAACGCTGGTTGTGCACGTGGGTCACCTTGAGGCGAGTACCGAACGGAAGAGTCTTGTGGGCCGCGGTCAGGCCGTGCATATCGTAGACCTCGCCGCTTGCCGTGTGGCGCCCATGGTAGCCGGGGCCATACCAAGACGCGACCACCGAGGAGACCTGTCTGCCGGGGCGCACCGCCGGCCGGCCGGCCGAAGAGCAGGCGCCGACAGTTGCCAGCAGAACAACGGCCGCGGCGAACCGCGCGAGGCGCTCACGGCTCGTCCACCCGGAGCGTCCCCACCAACTCTTGGACCGAAGCCAAACCTTCATCCTGGCACCACGCCTGCAGCTCATCGACCAGCCGAGTCGAGATCGTCGGGTCGTAGAAATTCGCAGTTCCGATCTGCACCGCACACGCACCCGCAATCATGAATTGCAGAACGTGCGGGAGATCGGTAATTCCCCCGATACCTATCAAGGGGATCGACGTGACTAAGGATACTTCGTAGAGCAGATACAGAGCGACCGGGAACAGCACCGGCCCGGAAAGCCCACCGTAAATCGTGGCCAGGAGCGGCCTACGACGGTCCACATCGATCGCCATCCCTCGGATGGTGTTGATCACGGACAGGGCATCCGCGCCGGCGTCCTCAGCTGCCCCCGCGATGACACCGATGTCCGTAACCCCCGGCGCCAGCTTGACCCAGAGGGGCTTCGAGGTCACCGCTCTCACGGCCCCGGTAACGCTGTGGATCTGCCCCGGATCGGTGCCGAAGCTGATTCCACCCTCCTTGATGTTGGGGCACGAGACGTTGAGCTCGAGGGCATCCACACCGTCGACCTGGTCGAGGCGCGCCGCCACGCCCGCGTACTCGCGCACCGTGCAGCCCCAGATGTTGGCCACCACCGCGATCCCGTGCTGCCGCAGGGCCGGGAGCTTGTCGCGCACGAACGCCTCGACGCCGACGTTCTGCAGCCCGATCGAGTTGAGCATCCCACCGCTGGTCTCGACGATCCGTTGCGGCGGATTGCCACGATGGGGCTCGAGCGACAGCCCCTTGACGACGATACCGCCGATGCCCTTCAGGTCGACCAACTCGCCGATCTCCTCGCCATAGCCAACCGTGCCCGAGGCCAGCATGACCGGGGTCTGGAGGTGAACGGCGCCCACCTGCACCGACATATCCACGGCACGCTTCGTCAACTCAGTGCTCCAATCCAGAACTACGGCGATATCTGCGGCCAGGAGTTGCGGGTGAGCTCCGGGCGCGCCCAAGAGGCGATCTGAGAGTCATGCCCCCCATAGCACGGTGGATGCGTCGAAGACAGGGCCCTCCCGGCATATCCGATGGTAGGCCCAGTCATCGCCCACCCGGACCTTGACCACACACGACAAGCAGATCCCGATGCCGCACGCCATCGGTGCCTCCAGACTCACCTGGTGGTAGATGTCGCGAGCGCGAGCGATCTCGTCGACGGCCCGCATCATCCCCATCGGCCCACACGAGTAGAGTGCTACCTCTCCCGCCCGTTCCAGGTACTCGAGAAGCGGCGTGGTCACCAGTCCCCGGTTGCCACGCGAGCCATCCTCGGTGGCCAGGACGACCGGCACGCCCAGGGCCTCGAAATCATCCTCGCACAGGAGATTTTGCCGGGAACGTCCTCCGACAAAGGCGCGAACACGGGCCCCTAACGAGCGCAGGCGATCGGCCAGCAACGGGAAGGGCGCGGCACCGACTCCGCCCATCACCAGCAGGTGCTCCAGCTCGCCCGGAGCCGTAGCGAAGGGCTGCCCGATGGGTCCCAGCACCCGGGTCTGATCGCCGGGGCGAGCCTCGGCCATCAGCCGCGTGCCGCGTCCAGTGCGCTCGATCAGGAGTGTGATCCCGATCGGCGTGCCGCCGTCGCGCATAATGCCGTAGATCGCCATCGGCCGGCGCAGCAGTGGATCGATCGTTCGACCCGCCTCGATCATGACGAACTGACCCGCCTCCGACTCACGCGCGATGTCGGGGCAGCGCACCGAGAGCACGAAATACCGATCCGAGAGGAAGCGAATTGCCTCGATTTCGCCACAGTAATCGCGCATCGGCCCCACGCTAGCATGTGATCGCCAGCCGAGTTGACGTCTGGTGGCGAGGCTCTGATGGGTAGGCAAGTGCGGGTTACGCCGCGAGACGCGGCGTAACCAGACCCCTCAGAGTTTCACCATGGGCTGCTCGGTGGTAGCCTTGGTCCCGGATACCTTTTAAGGGCTGGCCCGGCGAGGCCAGGAAAGGTTGCCGATGCAAGATCAGAAAGCAGCTTGCCCATGCGGCCGCGCGCCGCGTGGGGTTTTTTTTGCCCGCCGGGCGCACCCCCCGCCCGAGCAGGCCACGGCCCGCTAGAGAACCGGAGCCCCCCATGCGCCTCAAGGCACACATCATGGACCGGACGCAGATCGACCGCGCCCTGTCCCGAATCGCTCACGAGATCGTCGAGAAGAACGGTCCCGAGGCGGTCGCCGTGGTTGGCATCCGCACTCGGGGCGTTCCCCTGGCCCGGCACCTGGTGGCCAAGATCAAAGACTTCGAGAGCGTCGAGGTGCCCTACGGCAGCGTCGACGTGACCCTGTACCGCGACGACCTGTCGCAGATCGCCGCCAATCCGATCGTCCAGGCAACCGAGTTGCCTTTCGAGCTCGACGACTACCACGTGGTCTTGGTTGACGACGTTCTGTTCACCGGCCGCACGGTTCGCGCGGCGATGGATGCGCTGATGGACTTCGGGCGCCCAAGGTCGATCCAGCTCGCCGTACTGGTCGACCGCGGACACCGGGAGTTACCCATCCGCGCCGACTACGTCGGCAAGAACGTGCCCACCTCGATGCGTGAGGTCATCAAAGTGGCCTGCGAGGAAACCGACGGGGAGGACACCGTCAAGATCCTCGAGGCCGAGGAGGCTGTCCGATGAGCGTGACCGATCCCGGGGTCGGCATGGCAGATCTCGACACCACGGCACCAGGAAAGTCGGGCCGCCCTGACACCGGCACGGGGGAGTCGGTGGCCGAGTTCCCCTCCGACATCGTCGGCATCGAGCCGATGACGGCGGGTCAGATCGAGCTAGCGCTCGACACGGCCGGGCAGTTCCGACAGATTGCCGAGCGACCCATCAAGAAGGTGCCCACGCTCCGCGGCAAGACCGTGGTCAACCTGTTCTTCGAGCCCTCGACCCGGACTCGCACCAGCTTCGAGATCGCCGGCAAGCGGCTCTCGGCCGACGTACAGAGCATCACGGCCTCGACCAGCAGCACCGTCAAGGGCGAGACGCTGCTCGATACTGCGCGCAACATCGAGGCGATGGTTCCCGACATTCTGGTGATCCGCCACTCCGCAGCGGGCGCCGCTCATTTCCTGGCCGAGCACTGCCGCGCGTCGGTGATCAATGCCGGTGACGGTGCGCACGAACACCCCTCCCAGGCGCTCCTGGACGCGCTCACCATCCGGAGCCACTGCGGCCGAATCGAGGGGCTGCGGGTGGCTATCTGCGGCGACATCAGCCACAGCCGAGTGGCTCGCTCGAACATCTTGCTGCTGCAGAAGATGGGCGCCAGCGTCGCGGTCGCCGCCCCCCCGACGCTGATGCCGGTGGGGATCGAGGCGCTCGGAGTCGAAGCACACCGCCGCCTGGAGCCTGCGATCGACGGAGCCGACGTCGTCATGATGCTCCGCGTCCAGGTGGAGCGCGGCGGCTCCCTCAACATCCCGAGCCGGGCAGAATACTTCAAGCAGTTCGGCCTAACCGAGGATCGCCTGGCGCTGGCGTCCGACGGCGCCATCGTCATGCACCCCGGACCCATGAACCGCGGTGTGGAGATCGCCTCTAGCGTCGCCGACGGACCCCGCTCGGTCATTCTCGACCAGGTGGCCAACGGCGTCGCGGTTCGCATGGCACTCCTTTATCTGCTGTCGGGAGGGAACCCTCGTCATGTCGACGCTGCTGCTTGAGGGCGGTCGAGTCGTCGATCCAGCCAACGGCGTTGACGAGCCGCTCGACCTTCTCATTCTCGACGGCAAGGTCGCCGAGCTCGGGCGTGGGCTCGATCACGACCCTTCGGTGACGGTCCTCGATGTCAGCGGCCAGCTGGTTGCCCCCGGGTTCGTCGATATGCACGTCCACCTGCGCGAGCCGGGATTCGAGTACAAGGAGACGATCGCCAGCGGCGCGAGCGCCGCGACCACCGGAGGCTTCACCGCGGTCGCCTGCATGCCCAACACCGACCCAGTCAACGACAACCGCTCGGTCACGGAGTTCATATTGGAGCGCGCCGCCCGAACGCCGGTCCGGGTCTTCCCGATCGGCGCCGTGAGCGTCGGCCAAAAGGGCGCGGCACTGGCGGAGATCGGCGAGATGGTCGAGGCGGGCTGCGTGGCGGTGAGCGACGACGGCTACCCGGTGGCTACGGCGCAGCTCATGCGCAAGGCGCTCGAATATACGTCGATGTTCGATATTCCGGTAATCGAGCACTGCGAAGAGACCTCGATGACCCACGGCTCGGTCATGCACGAGGGTGCGGTCTCAGCGGCGCTCGGACTTGGCGGCTGGCCCGCCGCTGCCGAGGAGATTATCGTGGCTCGGGACCTGATCCTGGCGACCGCCACTGGCGGTAAGCTGCACCTGGCACACCTGTCGACGGCCGGCTCGATGCAGCTGCTTCGGCAGGCCAGGGCCAGTGGCGCGACTGCTACCTGCGAGGTCATGACGCACCACTTCGCACTGACCGATGAGGCAGTGCGAGGCTTCGATACCAACACAAAAATGAATCCTCCGTTGCGGTCGGAAGCCGATCGCCAAGCCCTGCTCGAGGCGATCTCGGACGGCACCGTGGACGCAATCGCTACCGATCATGCCCCGCACCACGCCGACGAAAAGCTTCTCGAGTACGACCACGCCCCTTTCGGCATCGTCGGCCTAGAGACCGCGGTTCCGTTGGCATGCACCCACCTGCTCGGCCCCGGTGTGGTCGATGCCAGCCGGCTCGTGGAGCTCATGGCGCTCAACCCGAGCCGCATCCTGGGCATCGACGGGGGCACCCTCTCGATCGGCGCTCCGGCCCACGTGACCGTCATCGATCTCGCCCGGGTCGCAACAGTCGACAGCTCGGAGTTCGCCAGCCTGTCACGCAACACTCCCTTCGACGGCATCGAGCTGACGGGCTGGCCCACCGCCACGATCGTCGACGGGCGGCTCGTCTGGAGCCGCGATGACGATGACGACTGAGCAGGTCCGTGAGCGGCTGCTGGCGCACCACGCGCTGCTGGAGGGCCACTTCGTGCTGTCGTCGGGCCTGCACTCCGACCGCTACTTGCAATGTGCCGTGGCCCTGCAGCACCCCGTGACCGCGAGCGCGCTCGGGGCCGCCCTGGCAGCCCGCGTCGACGCGGCGGCCGGAGCGATCGACGCCGTGGTTTCCCCGGCGCTGGGAGGATTGATCATCGGCCACGAGGTCGGCCGTGCGCTCGGCGTCCGCGCCCTCTTCACCGAGCGCGTCGGTGGCGCGATGGTGCTGCGACGCGGCTTCGGTCTGCAACCAGGCGAACGGATCGTGCTCGTCGAAGACGTCGTCACCACGGGACTGTCCAGTCGCGAGACCCTCGAAGTCATTCGCGCGTCCGGTGCCGAGCCGGTCGCGGCCGGGAGTATCGCCAACAGGTCGGGGCTCCCGACGCTCGACGGGCTGCCACTGATAGCACTGCTCGATCTGGAAGTGCCGAGCTGGGATGCGGCCGACTGCCCCCTCTGCGCCACCGGATCGACCGCCATCAGGCCGGGAAGTCGCAGCGCCTGAGCCTGGACAGCACGCCGCCGGAACCGATGCCGGCCTGTTCGAGCCGGTTAGCGATCCACTGGTTGATGCTCTGGCCAGCGTGCTTGGCTTCGACATAAATGCGGCGATGTAATTCGGGAGGAAGGCGGAGCATGAGGCGACCCGAGAACGGCCGGTCAGGTTCCTCGTCGCTCCCTGCAAAAGTTGAGGTAGTCCTCGATCGACTCGCGGAAGGCTTCCTCCAACTCCTGCACGCTGGTGCCCTGGAACGTGATCACATCGCGTGTGTCGAGCACTTCGCCATGGAAGAGCCCGGCACCATCATCGAACTCCGCGTGCCTCGCCTAGTGACGCTTGAGCCGTTTCTCGATCTCGGAGTGCGCCAGCCGCAGCATGACCGGCCGCCCATGCGGGCAACGATTCGGCGCCTCGCAGCCACCGAGCTCACGGATCAGATACCCCATCACATCAGCGCTCAGCGGCTGGTTGGCACGCACGGCCGAGTGGCAGGCGATCGACGCCGCCAGCTCCTGGTGCAGCTTCTCGACCTGCTGCGCACCGGCCTCGCGCCCTAGCTCGGCAAGGAGCGCTCTGACTACAGGCTCCGCCGACCGCTTCTGCAGCAACTCCGGCACGGCGCGGATCGCCCAGGTGTTGCCTCCGAACGGCTCGATCTCGAACCCGAAGGTAGCCAGTCGGGACGCGTGGGCCTCGGCCGTGGCCACCTCCTCGGCCGACAGGTCCAACGTCTCTGGCACCAGTAGCCGCTGCACAGGCAGCGACTGCCGCGAGCGCTGGGCCAGGATCTGCTCGAACAGAATACGCTCGTGTGCCACGTGCTGGTCGATGACCAGGAGCCCCTCGTCGTCGGCGGCAAGAATATAGGTGTTGGCGTACTGGCCCAACGGCTGGATTGCCCCGGAGGTTCCGGCGATCGGGCTCACGATCGGCCCCGGGAGCGGGACACTGGCACCCGACGCCTCGGGTACGTGAACCTCGCGCCAGTCGCGCAGCGGCAGCGACGTGGCACCGCCCCAAGTTGGCGGAGCAGATTCGCGCACCGCGGCCTCGGGCACGCCCGCAACCGGGGTCGTGGCCTGCAGCAGCGGCGGAGGCACGTGCGCTGCCAGCGCGCGCTGCACGGCCCGCCGCAGCGAGCCGTAAACACGGCCCGGTTCGACGAAGCGCACTTCGGCCTTGCGCGGATGGACATTGACGTCGACATCGCTGGGCGGCAGCTGGAGAAACAACGCCGCCACCGGGTAGCGGCCGCGGTCGAGCAACGTGCCGTACGCGCTCACGACCGCGTGGGAGAGCCGACCATCGGCTATTGCGCGCCCGTTGACGAACAAGTAGATGCCCCGCCGATCGGCTCGCGTCTGCTCCGGATCCGTACCCCCGCCAGTGACCGTCACGCGCGTGCCGGCATCACTGACCGGTAGCCAGGCCCCGGCTACCTCTTCGCCGAGCACCTGGTGCACCCGGTCTTCGAGGCCGGCGACCGGCGCCGCGACCAGCCGCTCTCTGCCGTCGTGGGTCAACGAGAACGCGACGTCGGGCCGCAGGAGCGCGAACTGCTGCACCACCGCGGCGATCTGGGCGAATTCCGTCGCGTCGGTACGCAGGTGCTTGCGACGAGCAGGCGTGCTGTAGAACAGATCGCGTACACGGATGCGCGTACCACGCGACGCCCCGGCCCCACTGACTATCGGCGCCGCGCCTTCGACAACGACGCGGGTAGCGGGCCCCTCCCCTACTCCGGAAACCAGCTCGACCAGGCCGACAGCTGCAATGCTCGCCAGCGCCTCGCCCCGAAAGCCCAACGTCTCGATCCGATCGAGGTCGCCGAGCTCCCGGATCTTGCTCGTTGCGTGTTGCGTAAAGGCCAGCTCGGCGTCGGCACGGCTCATTCCGTGGCCGTCGTCCGAGACCTCCACGAGCGTACGGCCGCCGTTCTCGACGCGGATATCGACCCGCCCGGCCCCGGCGTCGAGCGAGTTCTCCACCAGCTCCTTGACGATCGACGCCGGGCGCTCCACTACCTCGCCAGCCGCAATCCGGTCGACGATCTGTGCGCGCAGCACTCGGATCCTACCCATGGCGCGATGATACCCTCGCCCCCTCGCGCTGCAGCGAGCCCGGCATGTGCCCCTCGAGCCTCCGAATCACCCGTAGCGAGCGCGGGGTGCGATCCAGATGACCGCATACGAGCATCCCGGAAACCTCGCCGAGCGCCACAACCACCGAGGAGTCCGGATTCTCGGCCGCGAGCTGGTCCGGCGACAGCCGAATAACTCGGTCCAGCAGCAATCTCGCCGCGGGGGCCAAGCGCCGGCGTCCCACTACCGCGCCGCAAGTGCGGCCGCAGAGGAGCTCGAGGCGCACATCGCTGACCCAGGGCGCATCGGCGAGCGTCTTGCCGCACTCGCCGCAACGGGCCACATCGGGAAAGAGGCCCGACAGGCGTAGGAGCCAGACCTCGAAGTAGCGCGCCAGCAGGTCCGGATCCGCGCCTGACTCCAGAGTGTCGAGGATCGCTCCCACGAGCCGGAAGACACGCGGAGCGGGATCGCGTTCCGGCATGAATGCCATGAGTAGCTCGGCCATATAGGCGGCAATCAGCGACTGCTCCAGCCCCGACAACGTCTCGAACCACGAACGATCGATCTCGGTGGACGAGACCCTTCCGAGGTCGTCCTTGTCGCGCTGGAACCAGACCAGCCGCGAGCGTGTGAACGGCTCGAAGGCGCTACCGAAGCGGCTGCGCAGGCGCCGTGCCGAGCGGGCCACGACACGCACGCGGCCGTGCTCGAGGGTGAAGAACTCGACAATCAGGTCGGCCTCACCGAGCGGTCGGGTTCTCAGGGCGTAGGCGGTTCCCTGGCGAATGGCCACGTCAGCAGCGCCGGGACTGCCGACGGCAAAATGACCGAGTACCTCCGACGACGGTGTGGATCACAGGACCAGCAGGCCGGCAATGGTGAAGTAGGCCAAGATACCCAGAACGTCGATCGAGGTGGTAACGAAGGGCCCCGTGGCAATCGCTGGATCGACGCCGAAGCGCCGCAGCAGGATCGGTGTGGAGGCTCCGACGGTCGCCGCCAGCGCCATGCAGACGACCAGGGACAGGCCAACCGCGAGCCCCAGCGCCGGCTGCGAGGGATTCAGGCCGTATACCGTGAGCGCCAGAAGCACACCGAACAGGGCTCCTAACGCCAGCGCCACGCGCAGCTCGCGAAACACCTGAAGGAACTGCTGACCCGGAATTAACTTCCCGGTCGCCATGCCGCGCACGACGATCGTCGCCGCCTGCGTTCCGACATTGCCACCCATGCCGACAATGATCGGTATGAAGAAGGTCAGCGCCACGAGTCGATCCAGTAGCCCCTCGTAGTAGGCGATCACCTGCGCCGCCAAAATCCCGCCGATCCAGGCGGCGAACAGCCAGGGGAGCCGCAGCAGGGCATTGCGCCATAGCGGCGCCGTGAGCACCTCCTCCTCGTCCTCGCCGACGCCCGCCATCAGGAGGATGTCCTCGCTCTCCTCCTCCCGGATGATGTCGATCACGTCGTCAACCGTGATGATTCCGACGAGCCTGTTGCCGTCATCGACCACCGGGACGGCGAGGTAGTTGTAGCGGGCCACCAGCTGAGCGACCTCTTCCTGGTCTGTCTCGACGTTGACCGAGACGAGGCGCGTGCTCATCACCTCCTCGAGTTGGTCGGTCGGCCGGTGCAGCAGCAGGTCGCGCAACGAACAGACGCCCACCAGCTGGCCGCGCTCGTCGACGACGTAGAGGTAGAAGACCATCTCCAGGTCCTCGGAGCTCGACGAGCGCACAGCGTCAATGGCGTCACCTACGGTCACACCCTCGCTCAGCGCGAAGACCTCCGGGCTCATGATGCGACCCGCGGTCTCTTCGGCGTAGCCCAGCAGGTCTTCGACCTGCTCGTGTCCGGTACGCTCGAGCTGATCGAGCACGCCCTCCGCGACCTCGGCGGGCAGCGACGACACGAGCTCCGCCGCATCGTCCGGATCGAGCTCTGCCAGGATCTCGGCGACCTCCTGGTCGGATCGCCCTTCGAGCAGGCGGAGCGCTTCGCCGGACTCGAGCTCCGCCAGGACCTCTCCAGCCCGCTCCAGATCGGTGGCCAGCAACAGACCGAAGACGTGGAGACTCTCGTCGTCGTCGAGGAGCCCCATCAACCGTGCCAGATCGGCCGGGTGCAGCTTCGACAGCATGTTGGTGGCATGAGCCCGCGCGCCACGGCGCAGCAGTCGCCGCAGCGGGTCCACCAACCGTGTGACACGTATGCGCTGCATCAGCGAGTGATCTCCAACTCGTCCAGGATTCTCGGCTGCTCCCGCCAGTCCGGGCGCACCTTGACCCAGAGCTGCAGGCGCGTGGGCTGCCGGGTCAGCTCTTCGATCTGTTTGCGGGCCGATATTCCCACGCGCTTCAGCATCGAGCCGCCCTTGCCGATCACGATCGGCTTCTGCGTCTCCCGCTCGACATAGATCGTCGCGCCGATCTCGAGCTTGTCCTCAGAGCCCTCCGGCTCCTTCCACGAGTCGATCGTCACCGCGGTCGTGTACGGCAGCTCGTCATGGGTCCGGTGCAGAAGCTGCTCGCGAACCAACTCGCCCACCAGAAACCGCATCGGCCGATCGGTGAGCGTGTCCTCCGGGAAGAGCGGCGGGCCAACCGGCAGCCCGGTAAACAGTGCCCCGACCAAAGCCTCCGTATTGTCCCCCTTCAGGGCGGAAAGCGGAATAATATCGGCAAACTCGTGGCGTTTCTGCAGGGCATCGATAAGCGGCAGCAACCGCGGCTTTTCGATCTTGTCGACCTTGTTGAGCACCAGCAGAACCGGTGCTCGAACGTCATCGAGCAACGTCAGCAGGTAGTCGGTGCCGGAGCCAGTCGACTCGCTTGCGTCGATCAGGACAACGATCAGGTCCACATCCTGGAGCGTCGCCCGTGTCAGATCCATCATGCGCCGGTTCATGCGGTAGTGCGGACGGTGCACTCCGGGCGTGTCGACGAAGACGATCTGGCCGCGCTCCTCGGTCAAGACCCCCCGGATCCGATGACGGGTGGTCTGCGGCTTGTTCGACACGATCGACACCTTGGTACCGACCAGCTGGTTCATCAGGGTCGACTTACCCGCGTTAGGTCGGCCGATCAGCGCGACGGTGCCGCTGCGCACCACACCAGCGCTATCGTTTGGCGGCTGCTTCGGCCCTGACCTCTCCACCGTGGCTCTCCTCCCGGCGCCCCTGATCGGGTCGCTCAGCGAGAGGTTATCCGAACCCGGTGGATTCGACGTTCGTCCGCGTCGAGGACCTCGATCGCAAGCCCTCCGTGCTCGAGCCGCTCGCCGGGCTCCGGAACCCGTCCGAGCTGCATGAAGACGAGGCCGCCCACCGTGTGAAAGTCACCCGCGCCGAGCTTGATCCCCAACGCTTCTTCGACCTCTTCCACCTCCACCTTGCCCGAAACGATGACGCTGTCACCGTCTACTTCGAGCAACGTCCGCTGGGGCTCATCCTCGTCCTGGATCTCGCCGACGATCTCTTCTACGAGGTCCTCGAGCGTCACCAGCCCGGAGGTGCCGCCGTACTCATCGACCACGACTGCGATCTGCTCCTGGCGCAGCTGAAACTCCTGCAGCAGGGCGCTGACTCGCTTGGTCTCGGGCACGAACCAGACCGGCCTGCAGATCTCGTCGATTCCCGTCTCCTCACCGCTCGCCTCGAGCGCCGTGACCAGGTCCTTCAGATTCGCCACACCCGCGACGTGGTCGATGTCCTCGCGCACGACCGGAATCCGCGAATAGCGATGTCGGGCGATCAGCTGGCGCAGCTCGCGTAGCGTCGCCCCTGCGTTGATGCTGATGATGTCCACCCTCGGTGTCATCACCGCGCGTACCAGCGCCTCCTCGAAGTCGGCGACACCGCGCAGCAGCGCTTCCTCCGACTCGCTGACGATCCCCTCCTCCTCTGCCATGTCGAGGAATGCCCCCAGATCACCTCCCTCCTCGCCGTTGTCGTCGCGGTGACGATCGCGCGCGCGCGCCGCGCTTCGCGATAGCACCCGCGCCAAGGGTCCGAAAAGCGTACGAAGGACCCAGGACGCCGGGGCGCCGAGGGTGAGCAACAAGCGGGCGCCCACGAGGGTCAAGAGCCCGTGCGGAAGCAACTTGTCGAACAACAGGTAGGCGACCAGCGCCATCCCGACACCGTTGAGCAGAACGAAGTCGGGCCGCTGCAGGCTCGCCACCCGTACCAGCTGCACCACCAGCAGGATCAGTAGGAGCTGCCGCGCCAACCCCAGCGCCGCGAATGAGGTCTCGACGGTCGCGGTGACACCGTCGCCCTCCTCCTCCTCGCCCAACTCGGCACCCGTCCAAGCACGCTGCTCGAGGCGGCTGAGCGTGCCTACCGCCAGCGTGAGGACCGACGCGGCTGACAGTAGGATCCCCGTGATGCCGATTCCGGCGAGCTCGATGCCGCTCAAGCTCGCCTCCCGGCGGCCCAGCACACGGGCCTCAGCGCCTCCTCCAGGCGCGCCATCTGTCCGTGGTCGCGGGTGTGGTCGTGGCCCAGCAAATGTAGAGCACCGTGGAGGACCAGCAGGGCGAGCTCGTATTCGTAGGGCTGGCGCAGGCTGCGCGACTGGCGCGCAGCCTGGTCCGCACAGACGATAACGTCACCCCAGTACGGCACCGGCTCGTCCTCCCCTCCCAGGGCTTGGGGTGAGATCCCCGCAAGCAGATCGAGCTCGTTCGGGAAGGCGAGCACGTCGGTCGTCGTCGGCTGGCCTCGGTAGCGTCCGTGATGCTCCCTCATCAGGCGATCGTCCACGAACGCAACGCCCAGGGTGCCGCGTGGAGCTCCGAGCCGCTTCTGCGCTGCCGCGGCGATGGCCTCGAGCCGGGAGACGGCGAGCACCGGTCGTGATTGGAAGTTACGCACGATCACCTTCAACCCGGGCTCGCAGCAGGCTCTGATGCAACCGGCGCTTCCTCCGGGTACTCGATGCGCTGATGGTGCATGCCCGAGAGCACATCGAGGAACGCCTGTTCGACTCGGGCCAGATCTGCCAGCGTCATGTCGCACTGGTCGAGTTGCCCGTCCTCGAGCACGGAGCGGACGTTCTTGCGCACCATGTCGCGCAACGCCAACGGCGTTGGATCGCTGATCAACCGCGACATGGCCTCGACACCGTCGGCAAGCATGATTAGCGCCGCCTCCTTGGTGGCCGGCTTAGGACCCGGGTAGCGGAATTCCTCCTCACGCACGGTCTCCGCCGTCTGCTCGGCCTGCTTCCGCGCGCGCTCGTAGAAGTAGCGCATCATGCGGGTGCCGTGGTGCTGGGGGATAACGTCGATCAGTGGCCGTGGCAGCCCGGCATCCTCCGCGTAGGTAACGCCGTCTTTGACGTGCCGGATCAGCACCAGCGCACTCATGTGCGGCGACAGCTTCTCGTGCGGATTTCGACCGTCCTTCTGGTTCTCGATGAAGTACTCGGGTTGGCGCATCTTGCCGACGTCGTGGTAGTAGGCCGCCACGCGCACAAACAGCGGGTTAGCGCCAATCGACTCGGCCGCCTTCTCGGCCAACGTACCGATGACCACCGAGTGGTGGTAGGTGCCGGGCGCGACCACCGCCAGCTGCTTGAGGAGCGGGAGGTTCATGTTCGACAGCTCGAGCAGCTTGACGTCGGTGAGCGTGTTGAAAGCCGACTCGAGCGCCGGCAGCGCCGCCAGCGCCAGGAGAGCGACCTGCAACCCGCCGAAGGCGGCGAGGGCCATCTCGAACGAAGTGAGCGTCCAGGGTGGTGCCGGCTGCGCCAGGAGCGCCAGACCCACGACAAGAACGACGTTCATGGCGCCGACCGTCACACCGGTCCGCAACATCGCTGTGCGTTCGGAGAATCGCGCCATCCCATAGATCGCGGCGAAAGCGCTCAGGAGCGAGTAGATCATCAGCGGGGCGCTGCCCGTCATGGCGCCGATGACCACCGCCTGGACCGCGGCGTAGATCCAAGCGGCTCCGACGTCGGACAGAAGCACGATCACGAGAGCGCCCGCGGCGTACGGAACCGCGAATCGGTAGGCCTCGGCGCTGTCAAACGGCGGGTTCGGGAACGCACCCGCGACGGCCTCACCGACAAACAGGAACAACCGCGTCATCAGGACCGAGGCAACGAGAACGAGCAGCAGCAGCAGGTACAACCTCCGAACCCGGTGGAACCGTCCCGACCGCTTGCGGTGCGCGGCGTAGCGCCAGAGCGACAAGACGGCGGCACCGGCGAGGAGGAGAAGCCCTCCGACCGCGGTGCTCGAACCCGTCCCGACCCACTGCTCCTGCAACGCCCCAATCTCCCGCAGCGTGCGCTCGGTCACCGGGTCCCCCTCGCGCGCAATCGTGCGGCCCCGCTTGAGCTGATAGAAGACCGGGTCCACCGTCTCGGCCGCCGTCTGCTTGCGCGCCTGGGTCTCGGCACTGTTGTAGGTCAGATTCGGACGCAGCAACCGCTCCATCCAGTCGGCCAGAGTGGCCTGGAGCTCGGGATCCAGGTCGAGGCGATCGGCGACCTGGCGCCGCAGGCGCTGCTTGGCCATGGACAGATCGTTGACGCTGCTCAGGTCGTCGAGCACACGCTCTTGCTGATCGCCGATGTTACGGACGATGATCGGCTGGCTGCCCCCGAGCCCGGTCACGTCGGTAGTCCCAACCAGCGAGTGTTGCACGTGATTGCGCAAGAGACGCTCGGCGGCGAGCTCGGTCTCAGCGTCGAATCCGGCGTCCCAAAAGCCGGCCAGGAATGACTCTGGCAGGCTCAGGCCGGCGACCGAAGCAGCCGAGTCCAGGAGCTCCTCGCGGCGCTCGCCGGTCAAAACGCCCCACTCGGGCACGTCGGGAGACGCAATGGCCTCTACGGGCTCGCCCGCCTCATCCTGCACCGCTGTCGAGAGTGCGCGTTCCGCCTCGATCTGCTCACGCCCCCAACCAAACACCGAGTTGAGCGCCATGACCGGCGTGCGCCAGGCAAACGGATCGAAGTCGTAGACGTCGAGGACCGCCGTGCTCGCGCTGTCGCGGCGCTGCTGCGTCGTTTCCGGGTCGGGCACGCGCAAGCCGATCGGCGCGATGATGTCGGCCTCGACAATGTCGCCTTCCGAATAATCGTAGTCGCGCGCATTGAGCTGGGTGCCGGCTATGGCGACGATCCCGATCACGGCGAAGAGCGACCAGAGATGCTCGCGGTCGAGCAGCTGCTCGAGTGGCCTGCGGTAACGGCGCCCCCTACCCTCGCTACTCATTACCCTCCTGCGGCGGATCCGGCTGGGCAGCGGGTGCCGGTTGCTGCTCCAGCTCCGCCCTATCGACCCGATCATAGGCAGCCACGATCCGTTTGACGAGGTCGTGGCGCACCACGTCGTGCTCGTCGAAGCGCACGTGAGCGATGCCGTCGACCCCACCGAGCACGCGGCTTGCGTGCACCAGCCCCGATTCCTGGCCGGTGCGGAGGTCGATCTGGGTGACGTCGCCGTTGACTACGGCTTTCGAGCGCATCCCCAGCCGCGTGAGGAACATCTTCATTTGCTCGGGCGTCGTGTTCTGGGCCTCGTCGAGGATGACGAACGACTTTGACAAGGTACGCCCACGCATGAAGGCCAGCGGCGCGATCTCGATCTCCCCGCTCTCGAGCAGCCGCTCAGCCCGGTCGAAGTCGACCAGGGCGTATAGCGCATCGTAGAGGGGGCGCAGGTAGGGGTTCACCTTCTCGATCATGTTGCCGGGCAGGAATCCCAACTTCTCACCGGCCTCGATTGCGGGTCGGGCCAGGACGATGCGGCGCACCCGGCGGCTGTTGAGCGCCCCGATGGCCATGGCCATGGCCAAGAAGGTCTTGCCGGTCCCCGCCGGTCCGACCGCGAAGGCGATGTCGTGCGCTCGGATCGCCTCGACATAGAGCTTCTGGTTGGGCCCCTTCGGCCGTACGAAACGCCCCTTGGCCGTCTGGATCTCGTTGTCGGTGAAGAAACGCTCCAGCGACACCCCCGGATTGGCCGTGGCGACGTGGAGCGCGGTGCGAATCTCAGCCCGCTTGATCGGATACCCGCGACTGACCAGTCGGCCGAGCTCGACGAGGATCTTCTCGGCCATATCGACCGCCCCCTCATCGCCCTCCAGGAAGACCTCTTGGTCACGGGCAGAGATCGTCACACCGAGCTTGTCCTCGATCAGGCGCAGGTTCTCATCGTGAGTGCCGAAGAGCACCTGCGACTCTTCGTCTCCGAGACCGATTCGGCGACCCGGCGCGTTCCGTAGCTTGCTCTCCCCCATCAGGCGTCGTCCGCCGACCAGAGCAGCTCGGCGGCCTCGGGCCGCAATTCGATGTGGAGATCCTGTAGCTGCCGGGGCGAGGCTATGCCCGGGGCCCCTGTCATCGAGTCGGCGGCTGTGGTGGTCTTGGGAAATGCGATCACGTCGCGCAAGCTCTTGAGTCCGGCCATCATCATCACGATACGATCGAACCCCAGTGCAATGCCACCGTGGGGCGGCGCTCCGTACTCGAGGGCACGCAGAAGAAAGCCGAACTTCTCGCTGGCCTCGAGGCTATCCATGTCGAGCGCGTCGAAGACCCGCTGCTGCACGTCGCGCCGGTGGATCCGGATGCTCCCACCACCCAACTCGACGCCGTTGAGCACCAGATCGTAGGCCTGGGCACGGACCGCCAGCGGCTCCGTCTCGAGCAAGGCCATGTCCTCCTCCATGGGCGCGGTGAACGGATGATGGCGCGCCACGAACCGGTTCGCCTCCTCGTCGTGCTGCAACAGTGGAAACTCGGTCACCCAAAGGAATCGCAGTTCCTCAGCGATCCAGCCCTCACCTGCGGCAAGCGAGCTACGAAGCACCCCGAGCACCGTGGCGGCTCTCTCCCACTCGTCGCCGACCAGCAACAGCGCGTCACCCGGTCCGGTACCGGTCGCCTCGAGCAGCTGCTGCACGGCCCCCTCGCCGATGAACTTGGACACCGGCGACGTGACCTCGCCATCGTGTACCTTGAGCCATACGAGACCCCTCGCACCAGCCGCCTTGGCGGCCTCCGTCAGCTTGTCCAAGCGGGCACGGCCCCACTCTCCAGCGCCGGGAACACGCAGCGCCTTGATCGCGTGACCGGGTGTCTCGGCGACCTGAGCGAAGGCACGGAAGCCGCTACCGACGAACACCTCCGTCACGTCGGCCAACTCGACTCCGTAGCGCATGTCGGGTCGGTCGGATCCGAAGCGATCGATCGCCTCCCGGAAGCTGAGCCGTTCGAACGTTACGTCGGAGTCATGGCCAGCGATCGCCAACATGCGCCGTACCAGCTCCTCGGTAAGCTCCTGTACATCGGAAATACTCACGAAGCTCATCTCCATGTCGATCTGGGTGAACTCCGGCTGCCGATCGGCGCGTAGATCCTCGTCGCGAAAGCAGCGGACGATCTGGAAGTAGCGATCGAAGCCCGAGACCATCAGCAACTGCTTGAACAGCTGTGGGCTCTGCGGCAGGGCATAGAACTTGCCCGGGTGGACCCGACTCGGCACCAAGTAGTCGCGCGCCCCCTCGGGGGTCGAGCGCGTCAACATCGGCGTCTCGATCTCCAGGAATCCCCGCGCATCGAGCAGGTTGCGAGTGGCCAGGGCCAACCGGTGACGCAGCGTGATCGAGCGCTGCAGGGGCGCCCGCCGTAGATCGAGGAAACGGTGCTTGAGTCGAAGCTCCTCCGAAGCTCTGGCGTCGTCCTCGATGACGAAGAAAGGGGTCTTGGAACGCGACAGGGCCTGTGCCCGGCTGACCAGGACCTCGACATCACCGTTGGGCTGCTTGGGGTTCACGGTGTTCGCGTCGCGAGCCACCACCGTGCCGTACAGCTCGACCACATACTCGGATCGCCACTCGCCCGCCACGGCGTGCGACGCCGGCGCACTCTCGGGGTTCAAAACGCACTGCACGCTTCCGGAGCGGTCACGCAGGTCGATGAAAATCAGGCCGCCCAGATCACGACGACGCCACACCCAGCCCTGCAGGCATACCTCACCACCGACCGCGCCGGCGTCGATCTCTCCGCATCGATGCGTTCGCTTCATCGCCCCCAACCCCGCTCCGTCAGTCGTCAGTAGGCACAGGCGACACGAGCAACCGCTTGATGCCTTCCACCAGCCCAGCCCCTTTCAACTCGACGCGGTGCCCGTCGGCTGCTCGCTTCAGAGTGTACCGGTCGCCACTGATCTCGTCTGGACCGAGCACCAGCTGCCAGGCCGCACCGGAACGCCGAGCCGCGCGACTCTGGGCGTTTTTCTTGCGGCCATCGTAGGCCGCCGTCAGCGTCCGAACTCCGGCTGCCCGCAGCCTGTGGATCAGATCGTGAACCGCCTCGGTCACCGACTCGTCGAACCCGACCACGAACACGTCCGTCGCCGCCTCGTCTGGCTCCTCCTGCATGGCCAGCAAGATGCGCTCGATCCCGGAAGCAAAGCCGACGCCCGGGACGTCGTCGCCGCCCATCTGGGCCACCAGGCCGTCGTACCGTCCGCCACCGAGCAGAGCGTCCTGGGCGCCCAAAACCCCTGAGGTAATCTCGAACACGGTTTCGCGGTAATAATCCAGCCCACGCACCATCCGAGGATCGACGACTGCCTCGACTCCCCAGGACTCCAGGCAGCTGCGCACGCGATCGAAGTGCCGTGCCGAAGCGGCTGTCAGGTGAGCATGGATCGTCGGAAAGGTCGCGATTACCGGCTGGCACGAGGGCACCTTGCAATCCAGGACCCGAAGCGGGTTGGTTCGGTGTCGGCGCCGGCAGTCCTCACACAGCTCGTCGAGCCGCCCGGCCTGGGCGCGGACGAGCTCGGCCATGTGGTTCTGGCGGGATTCCTCGTCCCCCACGGTGTTGAGCCGCAGCGATGGCATCTGCACCCCCAGGCGCACGAGCCAGCGCATCCCCATCTCGATGACCTCGGCATCGACCCGCCGCGACTCGGCCCCGAGAACCTCGACGCCGATCTGGTGGAACTGCCGATAGCGACCCTTTTGCGGCCGCTCGTATCGGAACATCGGCCCGATGTAGTAGAAGCGGTCGATCGAGCGTCCCTGCCCGAGACCGTGCTCCAGATAGGCGCGGATAACCGGCGGCGTACCTTCGGGTCGCAACGTCAGATCGTTGTCGCCCAGGTCGGTGAACCGATACATCTCCTTCTGGACGATGTCCGTGGCCTCTCCGGTGCCTTTGAGGAACACGGCGCTGTCCTCGAAGATCGGTGTGCGCAGCTCCCGTAAGCCGTAGATCGCGAACACCTCGCGGGCCGAGGCCTCCAGTCGCTGCCAGCGCTCCACCTCGCCGGGCAGCACGTCTCGGGTACCTCGAATCGCCTTCACGCTCACGTGCGCCTCCGCACTCGAATCAGCTCACCGGTGACGACCTCCTCGACGCCGCGGTCGGTCTTCACGAGAAGGCCGCCGCGCGGTGACAGGCCAACCGCCTCGCCCTCCAACATCCCGTGGGCGGTCTGAACGTCGACGCGGGCGCCGGACAGGGTGGCACGCCCCAACCGGACCCACCGCTCGATGATAGGAGCGAGCCCGCGATGGCGCAGCGTCCCGTCCCAGTGCTGCAACCTGCACAGCACACCAAGCAGAACCTCATCGAGGGTCAGATTCCGCCTGCTCAGCATGGCTAGGCTTGCTGCCCGACCTGCGAGCTCACCGGCGAAAGCTGTCCGCTCCTGGGAGACATTGATACCCATGCCGCAAATCACACTCTCCAGGCGGTCCGCGGTGACCTCGCTCTCGACCAGAACCCCGGCGATCTTCTGGCCACGACAAAGGACATCGTTGGGCCACAGCAACTCGGCCGGCTCCGGAACGAACGGCACCAGCGCCTCGGCCACCGCGATCCCGGCGGCGAGCTGCAAGCCGGCAGCATACTCGAAGCTCGGAACCGACGGCCGCAGCACCAGACTCAGATAGAGGCCACCAGGCCCGGAGCACCAGTGCCGACGACGACGTCCGCGGCCCGCAGTCTGTTCCGCTGCCACGACGAGCGTGTAGTCGGGGGATCCCTCCCGCCCCAGCCGGCGCGCCTCATCGTTGGTCGACCCCACACGTCCGAGGAGATGAATCGCGGCCACGCCGAGATCCGAGGTCAGAGCCTCGATGACCCGCGGCTCGAGCCGCAGCGCCCTGGATTCCGCCGGCTCGACGGCAGCGGTAACCATGCTCAGCCGCCCTGGCCGCTAAGCTGCTGCTGCAGCCGTTGGCGCTCGGCCTCGAGCTCCTCGGCGCGGGCACGCGACTTGGCAACCACCTCGGCCGGTGCATTCGCCACGTAGCCGGGGTTCTCGAGGCGCGTACGCACTTGCTGTAGCTGTCCCGTGGTCTTCTGAAGCGCTTTGTCGATACGCTCACGCTCGTGGGCGAGGTCGACTACGCCACTGAGCGGGATCAGCACCTGCACGTCGCCGCTCACCCCGCTGACCCGCTCGCCTGACTCGGGTGTCGCTGCGGCAACTTCCACCTCGCCGGTGCGCGCCAGGGCGGCGAGCAGCTCGCGCATCGATTCCAATACAGCCCGACGCTCCTCGTTCTCGGCCACCAGAATGAGTGGCACTCGCCGGCGTGGCTCGATCCCGACCTCGGCGCGCAGGCGACGCGCCTCGACCACGACGCCCTGCAGCAACGCGACGGTATCCTCCACATCCGCGTCATGCCATTCCTCCTGCGCGGCGGCCCACGGGGCCTGAGCCAGCAGACCACGGGCACCGGGCAGGCGGCTCCACAGCTCCTCGGTGAGGAAAGGCATGTACGGGTGCAAGCCCCGGAGGATGTTCTCGAGCGCCGCGAGCAGCGTGCCCCGAGTGGCGCGCCACGCCACGGCGTCGTCGCCGTTGAGCACGACCTTGCTCATTTCCAAGTACCAATCGCAGAACTCGCCCCAGATGAACTGGTAGAGGCGCCGGGCGGCCTCGTCGAAGCGGTACTTCCCCAGGTCGGCCTCGATGGCCGGTATCAGACCGGCGAGGCGCGACAGGATCCAGCGATCGGCCAGACTCTGCGCCTTGGGATCGGCGGCGTCGGCAGCGGCCTGTAGCTGCTCTTCTGTGTCGCCGAGGTTCATCAACGAGAACCGGGCAGCGTTCCAGAGCTTGTTGGCAAACAGTCGGTATCCGGCCATGCGCTCGCGCGAGAAGATCAGGTCGTTACCCGGGGTGGCCATAGCCGCGAGCGTGAAACGCACTGCATCGGCACCATACTCGTCGACCAGCTCCAGGGGGTCGACGCCGTTGCCCCGTGACTTGCTCATCTTGAGGCCCTGCTCGTCACGGATCAGACCGTGCAGATACACGTCGCTGAACGGCACCTCGTTACGAAAGCGCAGCCCCATCATCATCATGCGCGCCACCCAGAAGAACAGGATGTCGTAGCCGGTCACCAGCAGCCCACCGGGATAGTAGCGCTCGAGCTCCGGCGTCGCGTCGGGCCAACCTAGGGTCGAGAACGGAAAGAGCGACGACGAGAACCAGGTGTCGAGTACGTCCTCGTCCTGCCGCAGGATCTGACCGGGAGCCGGCTCGGGCTCCTCGAAGGAGACGATCACCTCGCCGGTCTGGTCGTCGTACCAGGCGGGAATCCGGTGCCCCCACCAGAGCTGGCGTGAGATGCACCAATCACGGATGTTCGCCATCCACTCGCGGTAGACCTTGAACTGGTTGGCGGGGTGGAAGCGCACACGCCCGTCCTCGGCGGCGGCCAGAGCAGCCTCGGCCAACGGACCGGTACGGACGAACCACTGGGTCGAAATCAGGGGCTCGATTACGGCGTCGGAGCGCTCGCTGTGTCCCACGGCGTAACGGTGATCCCGTTCGCCCACTAGAAGGCCATGGGCTCGCAGGTCCTCGAGGACACGCTGGCGCGCATCGAACCGATCGAGTCCCTCGTAGGCACCGGCCGCTGGCGTCATGCGACCGTCGAAACCGATCACCTGGACCTGCTCGAGGCTGTTGCGCTTGCCGGCCTCGTAGTCGTTGGGATCGTGCGCCGGGGTGACCTTGACCGCCCCGGTACCGAACTCCGGGTCGACAAACTCGTCGGCGATGACGGGGATCTCGCGGCCCATCAGCGGCACTCTCGCCGTACGACCGACGATCGATTGGTAGCGTGGATCGTCGGGGTGCACGGCGAGCGCGGTATCACCGAGCATCGTCTCCGGTCGCGTGGTCTCGACCTCGACGCACCCCGGCTCGCCCTCGCCAACGACGGGATAGCGGATCTTCCACAGCTTGCCGTCGACCTCCTTGTGCTTGACCTCGAGGTCGGAGATAGCCGTCTTGTCCTTGGGGCACCAGTTGACCATGTACTCGCCGCGGTAGATCAGTCCCTGCTCGTACAGGTCGACAAACACCCGCCGAACCGCACGCGACATTCCCGGGTCGAGCGTGAACCGGAGACGGCTCCAGTCGACCGAGAAACCGAGCCTTTGCATCTGGTCGAGAATGCGGCCACCGTAGCGCTCCTTCCACTCCCAAACCCGCTTCTCGAAGGCTTCGCGACCCAGCGTGACGCGATCCAGGCCTTCCTTTCGCAATGCCTTCTCAACCACGTTCTGCGTCGCGATGCCGGCGTGGTCGGTGCCGGGAAGCCACAGCACGTCATAACCCAACATGCGCTTCCACCGCGCCACGATGTCCTGCAGCGTCTGATCCAGCGCGTGACCCAGGTGCAGCTCGCCGGTCACGTTGGGTGGCGGTATCACCATGGCGAAGTGCTTCGCCTCCGAATCGGGATCGGCGACGCCCAGGTCGGCCTCGTCCCACCTCCTGATCCACCGTTCCTCGACCGGTGCGGGCTCGAAGCCCTTGGGCATGTCGAAGTCCATCGACGGTTCAGATGTCCTGTCGCTCATGGGAGACGAAGGTTCCAAGCAACGCCTAGCTCGCGGCCGCCTCGGAAACGAAACGGGGCAGAGCACGGCACGGTGCGGCGTAGAAAGGGAGTCGAAACGGTAGCACGCCGCGCCCCTATAATTGCGCCCCATGAGCCCGGCGCGCAGGAAATGGGGGCAGCACTGGCTGGCCAGCGAGACCCTCGCCGTCAGTCTCATCGACACGATCGCACCGCGGCAGGGGGATCGCTTCATCGAGATCGGGCCCGGCCGCGGCCGCCTCACGATCCCACTGCTCCGTCGGCCGATCCAGGTGGTGGCGGTCGAGATCGACCCAGAGTGCGCTGCTCTACTGGAGGACCTGGGCGCCCGGAACCTCACCGTCGTCAACGCCGATATACTGGCGCATCCAACCCTCCCCTGGGTCACCGGCTCGCTGCGTCTCGTCGGAAACCTCCCGTACAACGTCAGTAGCCCGATACTGCGCCTGACAGCCCACAATCACGATCGCGTGATCGACGCCCACTACATGCTCCAGGAGGACGTCGCGGAACGGGTCGCAGCGCCCCCCGGGTCGCGTGACTACGGGCTGCTCAGCGTCTTGCTCCAATGGCACTACGAGTGCCGCGTGGTGCAGCGGCTCTCACCAGGCGCCTTTCGCCCCCCACCCCGGGTGCGCTCCGCCTTCGTTCGCCTGGTGCGTCGGGACCCGGTAGGGGGTGGTCCGATCGACGCGCACCAGCGCCGTGTTCTCGAGTCGGCCTTCGCCCACCGCCGAAAGACGCTATCGCGCGCGCTGCGCTACGGAGGCTGGGATCCGGCAGCGATCGCCGAAGGATTGTGCTTGGCCCAGGTCGAGCCGCGTACCCGGGCCGAGCAGCTGTCACCCGAGCGTTTCGCCCGCCTCGCCGCCGCGCTGCCGGAGTCCGACTCGTGACCGAGGCCCAGGGAACCGGGTCGGCGACTCTACTCGGGCTGCTGCAGGGACTCACCGAGTTCTTACCCGTCTCGAGCAGCGGACACCTGGCGGCCGCGCAACTCGTCGCGCCGGTCCTGACCCACCCCGGGGTAACGCTCGAGCTCGCGACCCACGTCGGCACGACTCTCGCCGTCGTCATCTACTACCGATCCCTGCTGATCGCGATCCTTCGGGGGGACGACGCAGACCCCGCCTTGCTGGGCCTATCCCGACGGCACTGGATCCTCCTGCTGGGGACGGGGACCGTGCCCACGGCCCTCATCGGCTTCCTGGCGCGCGACGCCATTCGCCACGCCTTCGACAGCCCTGTCTGGATTGCAGGTGGCTGGGCGCTCACCGGGGTCGTACTCATGGTCTCCCCGCGGCGCGCCCGCAACGGTCACCCACTGACGGTACGCACTGCGCTGTTGGTAGGAGTCGCACAGGGGCTCGCGACCTTCCCCGGCGTGTCCCGCTCGGGGCTGACCATTACCGCGGCGCTGCTGCTCGGGGCAGAATCCCGCCAGGCGGTGACATACTCGCTCCTGCTGTCGATACCCGCCATCCTTGGCGCAACAGTGCTCGATGCTGTGCAGCTAGCCGTCGAATCGGCCCCCACCACTCTCTTGTTAAGCAGCCTGCTTTTTGCTACGCTTGCAGCCGGAATCGTTGGCTTTCTTTGCATCGGTTTGGTGCATCGGGCAACTCGCACGGGCTGGTGGCCCCACTTCGCGTGGTACTGCTGGTTGGCGGCTCTCGGGTTGCTCGTGGCCGTGCGTTAGGGGCGTAAAGCCGGCCCGCAGCCGACCGTCTTAGCGAAAGGCAAGACGTGGCTCGGAAGAAAACCCGCAAGCGCCCCACGAAACGCTCTGCTTCCCCGCGTTCGCGGTACTCCGATGAGATCCTCGGCCTCCTGCTTCTGGCAGGAACGGTCTTCCTCGCGGTATCGCTCTACTCCTACGACACCAACGACGGGGATCTCTTCATTCACCTGGCCAACGGCCCACCGGCCAACCTCGGCGGTAGGGTGGGTGCGACTTTCGCGGCGCTGGCGATCCAGCTGATGGGCATCGGCGCCTATCTCAGCGTCGTGGTGATGGGCGCCGTGGCGAACGTCCAGCTCCGAAGAATTCCGGTGCCGGCCGTAGCCACCAAGCTGACCGGCATCGTGGCGCTGCTGATGTTCGGCTGCATTCTGGCCGAGTACGCAATAGGCGACATCACCATCGGCGGCCAGTCGACCGCCGCGGGCGGCCTCTTGGGTCGCTGGGGCGGCGCCCGGCTCGAGGCGGCCTTCGGTACCGCGGGTGCACCGTTGCTCGCCCTTACCGCTTCGCTACTCGCCTTCGTCGGGCTCACCAAGCTGTCGATCGCATGGATCGCTCAGTGGGTCGTGCAGACCATGGGGGCAAGCTTCCGCCACACTCGGATGCTTACGGCACGCTGGCGCGAGCAACGGCGCAAGAACAAGCAACGGGCGACCGTTATCCGGAAGTATTCCGCCAAGGACCCGGAGCCCCTGATCGAGGAGTCCGAGGATCAAGGGTCGGCCCAAGAATCGAACCTGTTCCTCACCGTCAAAGTACCGATCAAGACCCGCCGGCTCGGGGCGCCGGTTCCCGAGACCGACGAGGAGATCGCCCAGTTACCGCCGATCGAGCTGACCCCGCAGGCCGATCCTGCGCCCCTGCCCTTCGAACAGCCGGCAGGGCCCTACGGGAGCTACGCCCTCCCTAGCGTCGACTTGCTGCAGAACGCCGACGCCAGCCAGCTCATCGATCAGAAGGAGCTGATGGCCAAGGCAAAAGCGATCACCTCGAAGGCCGCCGAGTTTCGCGTGACGGGGGACGTTGTTGCCATCCACCCGGGCCCCGTGGTCACGACCTTCGAGTTCCGGCCTGGGACCGGGGTCAAGTACAGCCGCATCACCAACCTCGAGGACGACCTCAGCCTGGCCCTGCGCGCCGAATCGATCCGCATCGCCCGACTACCTGGCAAGGCTACCGTCGGCATCGAGGTGCCAAACAACGAGCGGAGCACCATCGGCTTCCGGGATATCCTCGCGTCGAACGAGTTCAACAGCTCGGCCTCGAAGCTGACGCTGGCGTTGGGCAAGCAGATCCACGGCGAGAACATCGTCACCGATCTGGCGCGCATGCCGCATCTGTTGATCGCAGGCACCACCGGATCGGGCAAGAGCGTGGCCCTCAACTGCATGCTCCTGAGCCTTCTGTACAAGGCGACACCCGAGGAAGTAAAGGTCGTCCTGATCGACCCCAAGCGACTCGAGTTCGGCCTCTACACGGACATTCCCCACCTGTTGACGCCCGTGGTGGTCGATCCCAAGCTCGCCGCCAACGCGCTGAGCTGGGCCGTCCGGGAGATGGAGCGACGCTACCGCCTGCTAGCAGACTACGGGGTACGCAACATCGACCAGTTCAACCTGATACTCAAGCGCAGCGGTGAAGAGCTGGCCGACATCGACGGGAAGGACCTCAAGCCCCTGCCCTACATCGTCGTCATCATCGACGAGCTGGCCGACCTGATGATGACCGCGTCCAACGTGGTCGAGGAAGCCATCATCCGCCTCTCGCAAATGGCGCGAGCCGTTGGGATCCACTTGATCCTGGCAACACAGCGTCCCTCGGTCGATGTGCTCACCGGGGTGATCAAGAACAACCTGCCGGCGCGCATGAGCTTCCGGGTCGCGTCCCGTGTCGACTCCCGCGTGATCCTCGACACCCAAGGGGCCGAGACGCTCCTGGGCCGTGGCGACATGCTCTTTCTGGCGCCCGGGACGTCGCGGCTCTCGCGGGTACACGGGGCCTTCGTCACCGAGGACGAGGTCAAGGCAGTGATCGAATTCTGGCGCGACCAGGCGAGGCCTCGGTTCCAGGACGATGTCCTCAAAGCTCCGCCCGATGCCGGCAAGTTCGGGAAGTCGGGCCGCCGCAACCTCAACCGGGACGAGTTCTTCGACCAAGCGGTGCGCCTGGTAGTCACGGCTGGCGAAGCCTCGGTCTCGAACATCCAGCGCAAGCTCGGATTGGGCTACGCCCGCGCCGGACGCATCATGGACATGATGGAGGCGGAGGGGATCGTCGGCCCGCCGCGGGGATCCAAACCCCGGAAGATCCTGCGCAATGGGATCACGGCCACGGCGCAGTAGGTTCCGCGGTTACGTCCCCTCGCCGCCACCCAGGCGCTTGACGAGCGAGATACACGTGCCACCCCTTTCGGGAAAGCTGAAGTCGACCTCGTCCATGAACTGGCGCATCAGGTAGACGCCGCGGCCCCCTTCGGCCAGGAGGTTCTCCTTGGACAACGGGTCCTCCAACGTGGCGGGGTCGAACCCATCGCCTTGATCGCACACCTGCACCTCGACACGGCCTCCGGCCACCCGGTACTCGACGCTGACCGAGCGATCCGGGCGCTCCCGGTTGCCATGGAGAACCGCGTTCATGACGGCCTCACGCACGGCGAGGACCGGCCAGTAGGAGGACTGGTTGTCGAACCCGGCCAACGTGAAGACCGACTCCGACAGCGTCTGCATGGGGTCGATCCACTCACGGCGACTGCCGCAGCGAACCCGTAGCAAGAGCCCTTCGCCACTACCGGTGTCGGTTCCGCTCATCTGCAAGGGGTCCGACCAGGCTTGGCGGCGTACCGCTTCGCGAAAGTAGGGAACCCGGACGATGGCCACGTCGCGCCTCCTCGACGATGTTCCTGCATCGACTTGTCGCCGCTCCTTGCGCTCACCCGTAGAACCTACTTGCCAGACCCATCGGAGTTTCACGACGGCCTGCTGAGCCGCCGCTGCTCATGGGACGACGAAGACTACCTTGCCGGCGGCTCGGTTCAAAGCCGTGTCGCTGACCCGGACGATCACGGTGTGCTCGCCTGCGGCCAGATCGTCGATCAGCAGCTCGATCGCCTCACGGCTCGAGTCGGCGGTGCCGTCGCGCAGGAGGGCCACCTGCCAGGTACCACCGTCGACCGAGTACTCGAGCCCGTTGATCAGCGAAGTAGCATCCGCTACCGAGCCACGAACCAGCGCCGACCCACCACTCAGGGTAACCCCCAGTCCTGAGATCACCGGAGCGGTGTTGTCGACGACGAACGGTCGACTCACCGCGTCGGCTCGCTCCTCGGTGCCGGCCGGGTTCCCGGGAGCGTCGGTAGCCACCAACTTTGCCAGGTAGACGCCGTCGGGCACACGCCCCGTCTCGAAGGTGTAGATCGACTCGCCGAGTCGCTGCGCCAGCGGCTTCCAGGCGACCTCGTCTTCGCCGCGTAGCTGCAGGTCGAACACCATCGGATCGCCGTTGGCGTCGGCTGCCTCCCAGGTGAGCGTACGCAGCCCCGGAACGTACAACGGTCGTCCGAGGAAACCGCGACCGGCCGCTACCGCCGCACCGCCATTCGGGTCGAGCTCACGCAGTTGAGCCGCCACCGACTGGGGCAGCTGTGCGAACGGCAAGCCATCCTCGAAGGCGGCGTTCTGGCGGTAAACGACACCTCCGGGGTGTACCCGGAACTTGCTGATCTTGGGCGCCAGGTTGCGCGGAAGGTAGGCGATCTCGACGCGATGGAGCACCGGGCTTGTCCCCGGATCATTCGAGAAGAGGTCAGCCCGCCACTGAACAAAGCGCGCCGCGGGTGAGTCGATCGCACTCTCGTCTGCATCGGCGTACGGTCCTCGCCAATCGCTCCAGGTGTCGTCGGGTGATGACGTGTTCCCGCTGCGGGTGAACAGTTCCACGCCGGTGCCCGCCGGCAGCACGGCGCGCCAACGAATCACTCCCCACCGGGAGGCCGCGCCGGTGTCTTTCACCTGCGAGCGAAACGTTCCGCGGGCCGCAAACGCATCTGGGACGGTGTAGACCTTGGCCAGGTTGCTGGTAGCGGCCACCAGCCCGCCCTGGGTCCCGGGCACGAGGGCCACGACCTGCGCGGCCTCGAGCTTGCCGAGCCGACTCACGCCACCGTCCGGGTCCACTCGTACCAGCAACCCGGAGGGCCCTGTACCAGCGACGACGGCGGTGCCTGCCGCGGCCAGGGCGTGTACTCCCTCGGTGGAGCTCGACCAGAGCCGCTCGGCGTATCCGTCGTCATGAACACGGTAGATCGCGCCTGCCACGCCCCCACTCACGCCGGCAGCGCCTCCACTCGCGCCGGCCACCCCATCTCCGGCCGCAGCGGCCGGAGCGCCACCGCCGAAGGTGCCAACCATCAGGCTCCCCTGGACTATCGCGAGGCTCGTGACCTCCGCCTCGTCCGCCTCGTGCAACACGACCACATCACCGTCGACCCCAACCTTTAGTACCAGGCCGTCGTCGGCCGTTCCGGCGTACAGAGTCTCGCCATCGAAAAGCAACGAGCGCACATGTGCCTGCCCCTCGAAGACGACCGTGGCGCTGCCGTCGTCGCTGATTCGGAGGATCCGCCCCGGATCGCCCGTTGCCACGAGTAGCCGCCCGTCGGCATCGAACTCCAGATCCCAAACGTACACGGGTTCCGGTCGGTGCCACGGCTCGACTGCCGACCCGTCGTGGCTTGCCGGCAGGCGATAGATCGCCCCGTCCGGCCCGGTCGCCACGTACAGATGCTCGTCCGGGCCCCAAGCCAGCGCCTGGGCTCCGAGCTCTTCGGACTCGAAGAAAACCGTGCGGTTCCCGGACGGATCAACGCGGAAGACCTTGCCCTCCTCCCCCACGGCGACGTAGAGGTTGCCGACACCGTCGCCCGTGATGGCCCAGATACGTGGTGTTCCGGTGTCAAAGCGTAGCTGCGTGGCTGGTGCCAAAGTCAGCGTCCCTTCGCTGTCGATGGTGACGCCCTCGGCCTTGCCAGCGGCAAAGTCGTCGTAGACGGCCTGGGTCCAGACCCGCGGACCACTGCCTTGGGCGCCCACGGCTAACGCGACCATCCCGATCACACCGAAGGCCAGGATCGAATTTCTCAAGATCGGGGTTCCTCTTGTCTGGGACAGCGGGCTCACAGCGGCGTTCAGCGACCCTGCACGTTGAGCTCGATACGGTGAGAGCCGGTCACGACGTAGTCGACGGCCTGCGAGCTCTCCATCACCACAGCGCGCCGGACAGGTACGACGTCGCCGCGCGATTGCTCAGAGCCCAACATCCCCAGAACCGACGGGGGCAATGCAGGCAGAAGCCGCCCGTTGATCAGGGCTCCGGCGGCCGGCCGGGACATCTGTATGTAGAGATGGTCGCTCCGGCGTGCCCGGTTGAGCTGCTCGACGAGTTGGCCGAGATCTCGCGGCCGCAGGGCGCCCTGAACGAAGCCTGCCTCCTCCTGAGCCATCACATCGCCCGCACCGATGAGCAACGTCACCGGACCAGGCGCCAGGTTGGCGGGGATCGGCACCTCGAACTGCTCGACCACGACTGGCCTCCGGTAGGGCTTCATCGTAACCACGACACGCAGTGTCTCGCCCGGTCTGACGTCGCGCCGGTCGTACCAGATGCGTTCGATCGTCGCCGAGCGACGGTCGCTGCGCAAGCGCACATCGATGTCCACGTCGCCGACCTGGACGGGGCCGAAAGCGTTGTCGTACAACGAACCGAAGATCCCGGCGAGCGTCGCCGACAGTCCGATGACCGCCTGGTTCGGCGACGAGAACAGGTTGCCGAACTGCACCTCTTCCGACTCGCCGACCAGCCTGATTCGGGCGGCGAGCTCCACCGAGCCCTCACCGTAGACCCGATGCAGGCTCTGCACACCGTTAATGATGCCGAGGAACAAGTAAAGCGGTGTCAGGATCTTGTCGGCGACGATCTCCATCCGCAGCTGCTCCTCGATACCGGTCTCGCCGCGGAGCCGCAGGCGAACCGGGACCAGCTTCGGCTCGGCACCGAGGATCCCCATGATGCCGGCCAGACGATCCTGTCGGATCGCCCCAAGCACCTCCCGCCCCGATATCGATAGCTTGCTGGAGGAGGCCGAGCTGCTAAGCACCGTGATCACCTCGCCGGCGACCATAGGGAAGTCGACGCTGCCGCCTTGCAAGAACGGGTGCCCAAAGGCGAGCAGGCGATCGCCGTCGCGGTAGGTGATCGTGCCCGAGGCAGTCACGCTCACGTCGCCACGAATCAGCTGCACGGCCATGGCACCGCCGGGAACGAAGTTGGGGTCGACGCCGACCCCGGCGCCGCCCACGCCGCCGGCAACGGGAGCGAACCCGAGCTCCTCGAACAGCGGCACCAGGCGGCGCACCAAGTCTGGCTGAAACCCAGCCAGGCTCATCGGGGTAGCGATCGGCTCGATTCCCGCGCCGGCCGAGACCCCCGCCAGGCCCGTGAGGCTACCAGCGGGCTGATCGGTGAGACGGGCTGCCGCCGCATGCAGCACCTCGCCGACGACGCCCGGCATGGCGGCCCCCGCCGGGGCCGTATCCGCCGGCAGCTCGGCGATTGCCAGCATCTGCTCGATCGGAACGATCCCGGCAATCGCCTCGTGGCCGAAGTTCACCAGGCGGTAAGCCACGGCGCCTACGACCCGGCCGTCGACCAGGACGGGACTACCGCTCATGCCCGCGACCACTCCGCTACGCTCCAAGCCCAGCCCGCTGAGCCGCGCGACGATCAAGTCGTGCTTGGGAAAGACATCGTGCAGGATGCCGAGCACCTCGACGCCGAATTCCTCGGGCTGCGATCCCGAGACCACCGTGAGCCCTACACCGTGCATGCCCACGCGCACATCGGCCAGCGGCATGGTTGGGGGAGGCGCCACCGCCTGACCCGTCGCAACGTCGGCCGCGAAAGCCAGCACCAGGGCAGTCGTGAGCAGGATTCGGCTGGAGGAGGTCTTGGGCATTCGTTACGCGAGGGTGGCGCGAGTGAGGCAAGGGAACTAGCGGGCGCCGGGCCGAGCGAGGCCCCTGCACGCCATCCAAATCGATGCTAGCACGGCGCTTTCCGGCCAAACAACGATGCACGCCCAGGTTACATGCGAGCCGGCAAGGGAATCCCCAGGAGCTGCAGGACGCTGGCCAGTCGACGACGGAACGCATGGGCGACCAGGATGCGCAGGGCACGATCCTCCGCGTCAGCGGCCTGAATGATCGGGTAGCCGTGATAGAAGCGGTTGAACGCCTGCGCCAGGTTGAAGGCGTACTTGGCCAGTACCGAGATCTCCAGCGAGCGAACGCTGTGATCGACGATCTCGTCGAGCCGCGTGAGCGCCAGTATCAAGCCCCAGAGCTCGCCGTCGTCGGCGTCGAGCCTGGCCTCGATCGTGCCCCGGGCCTCCCAGGTGCCACTGCCGGCCGCCTCGACGACCGCCGCGACGTCGATCCCGGCCTGCTCGCGCAGCCGATCGAAGATGCGGGCGGCGCGCACCGCTGCGTACTGCAGGTAGGGGCCCGTCTCACCCTCGAAGCTCAGCGCGTCGTCCAGGTCGAAGACGATCACGGTGTTGCGCGCGTACTTGAGGAGGAAATACCGGGCCGCGCCGACGGCGATCTGCCGCCCCAGCGTGCGGCGCTCGCTGGCGCCCAGCTCCGGGTTGCGGCGACTGACCTCCTCAGTGGCGCGGCGCTCTAGCTCGTCCAGCAGGTCGTCCGCCTTGACGCCGTAGCCCCTGCGGCCGGACATCTCTACGAAGCTGCGCTCCTCCCCCTCCTCGACAGCGATACCCAGATCCCGGGCCGTGCGCGGCGACAGCGCCACCATCTCGTAGGCGAAATGGGTGAAGGTCTCGCCGGCAGCTGGCTCCCCGACCATGAAGAAGGCTCGTCCGACGATCGATTGCAGGTAGGACTGACGCACGTCGATCACGCTCACGGCCCGGCCGGCGTCACCGAACGCGCGCTCCACCCCGTCATCGCAGGTTGTCTGCCAGACCTCGTGCGGTTCGTGGCCCGCAATGCTCTCGAGCCCCTCGACGACCTCGTAGTGGAAGCCCCGGTCGAGCAGCCCGTACTTCCATAGGTGGTAGGCGATGTCCTTGGCGACATACGTCGCCACGCCGTTGGATCGCACCAGGACCTTGTCGGCCTCCTCCAGGTGTTCGAAGCCCTCGGCGTCGCTCAGGGGCATCACCCAGCAGCCCGCGTGCTTGCCCTCCTCGACACGAACCGCGGCGCCGTGCTGCCGCAGCCGGTCGAACGCCTCGGCCCAGAGGTCGAGGGCCAGAATGTCACCCTCGCGGACCAGCAGGTCGTACTCGATCCCCAGTCGCCGCATGGTCAGGATGTGTCGACCGACGATCCGCCGTACGACGACCTGGGCCATCGCGGCCTCGGGGCCCTCTCGTCCCTCGAGCGCCCGCAGCGTCTCCCGGCGTCGCTCCTGCATCCGCTCGTCGGCCGCCAACAGCCGGCTGACCTCCGTGTACACGTCCCAGCACAGATAGTCGAAGGGCTCCGGCAAAACGGCCACCTCGTCGGCAGTCATCTCGCGCAGGTCGATGAAGCCGATGACCACGTCGGCAACCTGTACGCCGGTGTCGTCGATGTAGTTATGAACCTCGACCGGATGGCCCTGACGGACAAACACGCGGGCGAGCGTGTCTCCCAGGCACGAATTGCGCAGGTGGCCGATGTGGGCGGCTTTGTTCGGGTTGATGCTGGTGTGCTCCACCAGCACCCTCTCCTCCCGGGCGGGGCGCTGCTGTCCGAGCCCGGCTAGAAGACCGAATAGCACCTCACCGCGCCGCAGCGTGATGTTGAGGAAGCCGGGGCCGGCCACCGACCAGCCGGCTACCCCTGCCACCTCCCGTTCGCACAACGCCGCCGCCAGCGCCTCGCCTAGCTCGCGCGGCTTGCGCCCCGTCTCGCGGGCCAGCTGCAGCGCCACCGGGCAGGCCAGGTCGCCCATCTCCGGCCGCGGCGGATCCTCTACCGGAACCTCGGCAGCCGGGATATCGACGCCGGTGAGCTCACGAATTACCTCGGAGAGAGTCTCGGCGATGCCTTGGCGCAGCTCCTGGATCAACGATCAGTCCTCGACGTCGAACGGCAGCGTGCCCTGTACACGAAAGCTGCGACGGTGCAGCTCGCTGAACCCCCGCCGCATGATAGCGGCGCGGTGTTGGACGGTGGCATATCCCATGTTGTGGCGTAGACCGTACCCGGGCACGCGACGGCCGTACTGTTGCATCAGCCCGTCGCGGGCACACTTCGCCATGATCGAGGCAGCCGCTACCGAGCGGCACCGGGCGTCGCCCTTGACAATGGCGGTTTGAGGGATCGGCACGTCGGCCAGCTCCAGCGCGTCAATCAACAGGTGGTCGGGGGGGTGTCGCAGGCAGCGGATGGCCCGCTTCATCGCCAGACGCGTTGCTCGGAGAATATTGATGCGATCGATCTCCGCGGCCGAGGCAATCCCGACAGCCCAGTCGAGCGCCCGGCTGTCGATCTCGAGGAACAGCTCCCGACGCTGCTTCGCGGTCAGCTGCTTGGAATCTCGGAGCCCTTCGATCTCGGCGCCACTCCGGAGTACCACCGCGGCGGCCAGCACCGGTCCGAAGAGGGCGCCGCGCCCGACCTCGTCAAGCCCGGCGATGTATCGACTACCGCGGGCTGCGAGCTCGGTCTCGAATGGCTCCACCTCCGGCCCCCACAGGTCAGAGGATGCGCCGCTCCTTGATACGAGCAGCCTTGCCTCGTAGCTCACGCAGGTAGTACAGCTTCGCCCGACGCACCTTGCCCCGGCGCGTGACCGTGATGTGCTCGATGTTCGGCGAGTGCAGCGGGAAGACCCGCTCCACCCCCACGCCGTAGGAGATCTTACGAACGGTGAAGCTGGCGCTGGCACGGCTGCCGCGGCAGCCGATCACCACGCCCTCGAACACCTGGATCCGTTCCTTGTTGCCCTCCACGACCTTCAGGTGTACCTGGACGGTGTCGCCGGGGGCGAACTTCGGGTGATCGTCGCGGAGAACTTCGGCCTCGATGGATTTCATCACGTCCATTGTCATTACTCCTGTCGCCGGAGTTGCGAGCGGGTGGCCGCGGGACACCCGGCGAACCAACGGAGCATTGTAGCCCAGCACCCCGATGACCGCCGTCACTCTCGCAGCTCGTCAAGCAGGCGGCGATCCTCGTCGGTCAGCTCCACACGTTCGAGCAGATCGGGACGACGGCGCGCCGTTCGCCGCACCGCTTCACGGCGTCGCCAGGCGGCGATCGCGCCATGATTGCCTGATCGCAGGACCTCCGGTACGCACCAGCCATGGAACTCGGCTGGGCGGGTGTAGTGGGGATGGTCCAGCAACCCGTCGACGAACGAGTCCTGACGTGCGGAGTCGGGGTCGCCTAGTGCGCCGGGCTGCAGCCGGCCCACCGCTTCGATCAGCACCATCGCCGGCAACTCTCCGCCTGTAACCACGTAGTCACCGATGCTCACCTCCACGTCGATCATCTCGGTCCGAATCCGCTCGTCCACCCCCTTGTACCTGCCACACACGACGGTGATCTGAGCCTCGTCGGCAAGCTCCCGGGCCAGCGCGTGGTCGAGCCTGCGGCCCTGGGGGGTCATCAGTACCCGCGGGCCAGCCTTCGCGCCGGAGATCTCGACGGCCGCGCCGACCGCCCTCAACGCCCGGTACAGCGGTTCCGGCTTGAAGACCATTCCGGCGCCCCCGCCGAAGGGCTCATCGTCGACCTTGTAGTGGGGCGGATCAGCATGCTCGCGAAGATCGTGGGCCACTAGCTCGAGCACGCCCCGCTCGATCGCCTTCCCGACTACGCCGTGTCCGAGGGGCCCCGGGAACAACTCCGAGAAGATGGTCACCACGTCGAAGCGCACCGCTCTACCTCCTGTTTCCCGCCGTGGCCTCAAGCAGGCCAGCAGGGAGCTCGAGGGTCATGCAGCGATCCTCCCGCGACAGCCTCACGAGCCAATCGCGCACCATCGGCACCAGGGCCGTGGCTCCATCGTTCTCGATCTCGAGAAGGTCGTGCGGGCTCGACGGCACCAGCTCACGGACTACCCCGAGTGGTGTCCCATCCGCCGCCTCGACCCGGTACCCCACGATCTCGTGGGCCCAGATCTCGTCGTCGGTCAAACCGGCCAGGCAGGTCGACGCAACCCGAACCTCGGCCCCGCGCCAAGACTCGGCCGCCGTCCGATCGGGCACGTCCTCTAGCGCAAACAGCCAGCGGCCCTTGTGCGGCCGCACCGAGACCACCCGTCTCGGGGCAGTCTCGGCGCCTAGCCAGATCGAATCGCCCTTCATGGCCGACTCGAGCGTGGCGCCCTCCGGGGTCACGACGAGCTCCCCGCGAATGCCATGCGGACGCACTACGACCCCGACCCGGGTCAGGTCGTCAACCACGCCGACGTCGGCTACTCGAGAATCTCCAGCACCGCGCGCATCTGGTGCTTGGTCCCGGCGGCGGCCAGCAGCGTGCGCATGGCGCGCGCCGTCCGGCCCTGCTTGCCGATCACCTTACCCAGGTCGTCGGTCGCGACGCGGAGCTCGAGCACCGTGGTTTGCTCGCCCTGGACCTCGCTGACCCGGACCTCGTCCGGATAATCGACCAGCGACCTGGCGATCTCCTCGATCATCTCCCTCAATTGCATCGACCACACCTTCCTTCAGCTACGAGAGCTCTCGGCCTGTGCTAACAGGGGTCGATTCGAGAGCATTGGAGGATCAGTCCTGCTTGTCGCCCTGGCCGCCCTCGGGGTCGTCGGTCGCGGCATCGGCGGCCGCAGCGGTCTCGGTAGCCTCGACGGCCTCCACATCCTCCGCGGTATCCTCTGCGGCATCGGCAGCCTCGGTGGCACCCGCAGGTTCCTCGACGGCGTCGGCAGCATCGGCAGATTCCTCGACGGCTTCGGCGACCTCGACGGCCTCGACGACCTCCGCGGTGTCCTCGACGACATCGGTAGCCTCAACGACCCCGGCGACGTCCGCCATATCCTCCGCAGCCCCAACCACCTCCGGGCCCGCCTCGACCGCGGCTTCAGCCTCTGCGACCGCCTCGGTGACCTCGGCCGGCGCCGGCGCCTTGGCCTCTTTCGCAGGAACCGCTTCGGACCGCCCAGCCTTAACGGCGCGGTACAGGCTACGAACAGTGTCCGACATCTGTGCGCCCTGCGACAGCCAAGCCTCCGTGCGATTGACGTTGAACACGACCTCCGCGGGCTGACGCCGCGGGTGGTAGTGGCCGACGATCTCGAGAAACGGTCCGTCTCTGCCCGCAGCGCGGTCGGCAACGACCACACGGTAGTGTGGATCTCGCTTGGCGCCCGCGCGGCGCAGACGAATAGTGAGCACTGTTTTCCTCCTCTTTTCGCGAAGGGCCGTTGGTTTAGAAGCTCGGTAACTTCGCCCAGTTTCTCGATCGTCGGCCCTTCTTGCCGAGCTTTTTCATGAGCTTCCGGGTCTGGGCAAACTGTTTGAGTAGGCGGTTGACGTCCTGCACCGCTGTGCCGCTACCCGCGGCAATCCTCCGACGTCGACTGCCGTTGATGATTCGTGGACGCTCGCGCTCCGTGGCCGTCATCGAGTCGATGATGGCCTGAATCTTGGCGAGCTCACGCTCGTCGGGCGCCATGTCTGCGAGCCCCGGGGCGCTCGCGACGCCTGGGAGCATCTCCAGGATCTGCGACATCGGTCCCATACGGCGGATCTGCCGCAACTGGGCACCGAAGTCCTCCAGCGTAAACTCTCCGCGCCTGAGGCGCTTCTCCATACCCTCGGCGTCCTCGATCTCGACCTTGTCGTGCACCTTCTCGATGAGGCTCAGGACGTCGCCCATCCCCAGAATTCGGGAGGCGATGCGGTCGGGATGGAAGATCTCGAGGTCATCGGTCTTCTCGCCGACGCCCGCGAAGTAGATCGGCCGCCCGGTGACCGCCGCCACCGACAGAGCGGCTCCACCACGGGCGTCGCCGTCGAGCTTCGTCAGGATGTGCCCGTCGATCTCCAGCGATTCTGCAAACACGGTTGCGGCGTTGACGGCGTCCTGACCGACCAGCGAGTCGGCTACGTACAGCACCCGTTCGGGCTCGAGAGCATCGGCGACGGCGCGGGCCTCCGCCATCATGGCCTCGTCGATGTGCAGCCGTCCCGCCGTGTCGACGATCAGCACGTCGTCACCGCGTCGGCGCGCCTCGGCCGCGGCGCCGCGGGCGAGGGTCACTGGATCATCGCCTTGTCCGGTGTAGACCGGAACCGAGACTGCCTCGGCAACGACCTGCAGCTGCTGGCGCGCTGCCGGACGGTGAACATCGACCGAGACGACAAGCGGCGAACGACCCCGACCGCGCAGGTAGTGCGCCAGCTTGCCGACCGTCGTGGTCTTGCCGGCGCCTTGAAGCCCGACGATCATCAGCACGTGGGGCGTCGGGCCGTCGAAGCGCAGCTCCTGGCTCTCTCCGCCGAGCAGCTGCACGAGCTCCTCGTGGACGACCTTGATGACCTGTTGCCCAGGGCTCAAAGACTCGAGTACCTGACGACCGAGGGCCTTGTCCCTGACCCGGACCAGGAACTCCTTGACGACACCGAAGTGGACGTCGGCCTCGAGCAAGGCCAACCGCAGCTCGCGCGAGATCTCGTCGAAGCTGCGCTCGTCGACTTTGACCGAGCCGCGCAGTTTGCGCAGCGTCCCCTGCAAGCGACCGGTCAGCTGATCGAACATATTGCCCTCAGACCGACTCGAGCTTGTGCCCGAGCTTCTCCTTTTTGGTCTTGAGGTAACGCCGGGTCGACTCGGAAGCCGGCGGGACCTCGATTGGCAACCGCCCGGTGATCTCCAGTCCGTAGCCCGACAAGCCGACGAACTTGCGCGGGTTGTTGGTCATGACCCGCAGCTTCTTGACCCCCAGATCGGTAAGGATCTGGGCTCCGATCCCATAGTCCCTCTGATCCGGCTTGAAGCCCAGGGCCTCGTTGGCCTCGACGGTGTCGGCGCCGTCGTCCTGAAGCTCGTAGGCGCGGAGCTTGTTGTGCAGGCCGATGCCGCGACCCTCCTGCCGGAGATAGACGAGGACGCCACGCCCCTCCTCGGCGATGCGCGCAAGCGCCTGATTGAGCTGGTCTCCACAATCACACCGCTGCGAACCGAAGACGTCCCCGGTGAGGCACTCGGAATGGACCCGGACCAGCGACGGCTGGTCGTCCGCGACCTCACCCATGACCATGGCGACGTGCTCCTTGCCGTCGAGCTCGTTCTCGTAGGCGTAGATGCGGAAGTCGCCATGGCGGGTCGGCAGCACCGGGCTCGCCACTCGCCTGACAAAGCGTTCGGTCTGCAGACGGTAGCTGATCAGGTCGGCGATAGAGACCACCCGGATGCCCTGCTCGGCGGCGAAGGCGCGTAGCTCGCGCAAGCGAGCCATGGTGCCGTCCTCGTTCATGACCTCGCAGATCACTCCGGCCGGGTAGAGGCCGGAAATACGGGCCAGGTCGACCGCGGCCTCGGTCTGCCCGGCACGTCGGAGCACGCCGCCCTCAGCCGCACGCAGCGGAAACATGTGGCCCGGCCTGGCCAGATCCGAGGGACCCGTGCGAGGGTCGATCGCGGCACGAATGGTCTGCGCCCGGTCGGCCGCAGAGATCCCTGTCGAGACGCCCGCCTTGGCCTCGATCGAGACGCAGAAAGCCGTGCCGTAGCTGGCAGTGTTGTCGGCGACCATGAGCGGGACCTGCAGCTGGTCGAGCCGTTCGGAAGTCATCGGCAGGCAGATGAGACCACGACCGAACCGCGCCATGAAGTTGATCGCCTCCGGCGTAACCTTCTCGGCGGCAATCGTCAAATCGCCCTCGTTCTCGCGGTCCTCGTCATCGACGACGATCACCATCTTGCCGGCCCGGATGTCCTCGAGCGCGGCGTCGATCGTGTCGAAGCTCCCCACCAGCCTCGGGGTGTCGCTCACGACTCGTCTCCCGGCAGTCGGATGAACTGGCCCGGGTCGACCGATGCCCCTTCCAGGACCGAGCGCGACTCCTCGCTCTCGTCCCTTCCCTGAAGAAGCCGGGCCACATACTTGCCCAGAATGTCGACCTCCATGTTGATCGCCTCCGCTCGGCGCTCCGCCGTCAAGTTTGTGCGCTCTATGGTATGCGGCACCAACTGCACGTCGAAGGTTTCCTCCTGAAGGCTGGCGACCGTCAACGATACCCCGTTGAGCGCTACCGACCCCTTCTCGACCAGATATCCGGCCAGGCCGGATGGGATCGTGAACCGCATGCGAGTGAACTCACCCTCGGGGTGGGTCTCGACCGCCCGCGAGATCCCGTCAACGTGCCCTTGCACAAAATGGCCGCCCAGACGCTGCCCAACCGCCAGAGGGCGCTCGAGGTTCACCGGCGTGCCGATCTTGAAGAACGAGAGATTGGTGCGCGCAATGGTCTCGGGCGAGATGTCGGTCAAGAACTCGTTACGGCCGACGCCAAGTGCGGTCAGGCAGACGCCGTCCACGGCGATGCTGGCGCCCTCGGCAAGGTCGTCGCACAAACGCCCGCTATGGATACAGAGACGCGATCCGTGCGGCACGGCCTCGATCGCCATGACCATTCCTACTTCTTCGATGAGCCCGGTGAACATGGTCTGAATACTCGCTGCCAAACGGTCGAGCGGCGCAACTACTCGCCCGGCTTCTCGAGCTCGTGCGGCAGCCAAAGCCAGCCCTCGACGGCCCAATCGGGACCGAGCTGCCGGGTAACCACGCGACGCAAACGAAGGGCGTCACGAATCGATTCGGAACCAGAGCCGCCCCAGAGCGCGGGCGCCTCCAGCCCCCCGATCAGCAGAGGGCCGTAGAACAACGTGACGCGATCGATTATACCAAGCTCGAATGCGCTGGTGAGCAGCTGGCTACCCCCCTCGATCATGACCTGATTAATGCCCAGCTCAGCCATCACCGCCAGCGCCGCCCGAAGCTCGACCCGACCGCTCGAATCGGCATCGACCACGACAATCCGAGCTCCCGCGTCCTCCAGCCGTCGTCGTGCAGCGCCCGGGGCCGCCTCGGTCGTGATCAGCAACGGCTGGCCCTGCTCCTCGGCCAGGAAGCGTGCTTCGACGGGAGTGCGAAGCCGCGAGTCCACGACACCGCGGTACCCGGGCCCGGCACCCGCGCCGTCCCGAGCGGTCAGGCGCGGGTCATCGGCCAGGAGTGTCCCGACCCCGACCATCACCAAGTCCGAAGACGCGCGCAAATCGTGCCCTCGGGCCCGCGCCTCCGGGCCGGTGATCCACTGCGAAGAGCCGGCTCGCGTGGCCAACCTCCCGTCCAGCGACAGTGCCGCCTTGGCCACGACCAGCGGTCGTCCGTCCCGCTTGGTCTTGAGGTACGCCGCGTTGAGCTCGGCAGCCTCGCTACGCAGTAGGCCCACCTCGACCTCGACACCCGCCGCTCGCAGATTGTCGAAGCCGTGCCCGTCGACGCGAGAGTCCGGGTCCTCCATCGACGCCACGACCTTGACCACACCAGCCTCTACGATCGCACCGACACACGGCGGCGTGCGGCCGTGATGGGCGCACGGCTCCATGTTCACGTACAGCGTCGCGCCTCGTGCCGACTCACCGGCCTCGGCAAGCGCCAGCCGCTCGGCGTGTTGCCGCCCGGCGCACTCGTGATACGCCTGGGCCACGACCTCTCCCCGGTTCACCACGACGGCCCCGACCAGCGGGTTCGGACTGGTCGCGCCGCGGGCTCGACCCGCTAGCTCGATGCAGGCGGCGATCAGTTCCCGGTCGGAGGCACCGTTGAGCGATCCGCCGGTCACGCCACTTCCTGGCCGATCAGGGCCGCGACGTAGGTCGCGGCGTCGAACAGCTCGAGGTCCTCCAATTGCTCGCCGGTGCCGATGTAGCGAATCGGTAGACCGAGCTGACGCGCGATCGTCAACGCGATGCCACCGCGGGCAGTGCCGTCGAGCTTGGCGATGACCAGGCCCGTGACCCCGGCATGGCGCAGGAACGCCTCTGCCTGGCGCAGCCCGTTCTGACCGGTAGTCCCGTCGAGCACGAGAAGCACCTCGTGCGGCGCCCCCTCGACGACCTTCCCGGCCACCCGCCGGATCTTGTCGATCTCGGCCATCAGATTGTGTTGGGTGTGGAGCCGGCCCGCAGTGTCGATGATCGCCAGATCGAGCCCGCGAGCACGCGCCGCCTCGCAGGTATCGAAGACCACCGCCGCGGGATCGCCCCCGGTGCGGTGGGCCACCACCTGCACATCGAGACGATCTCCCCAGGTCTTGAGCTGCTCGATCGCCGCGGCACGGAAGGTATCGGCTGCGCCCAGAATCACCCGCCTGCCCTGCCGCTCGAAGGCGTGGGCAATCTTGGCGGCCGAGGTAGTCTTGCCGGAGCCATTGACCCCGACCATGAGCCACACGAGCGGACCCGATCGGCTCGCCGCGTGCTCCGTTGGCCCGCCGTCGGCGCGGCGCAGGACCTCCGTCATGAGGCGGCTGAGCACGATGCGTGGCTCTTCGGTGCCGTCGGCAGCGTCGCGAACCGCGTCGACCAGCTCGAGCGCGGTTTCCGGTCCGATATCCGACGCGATCAGTGCCTCCTCGAGCGCCTCTAGGTCGGCTTCAGCCAGGCGCCCACCCGGCAGCAGCCGCGATACGGCGTCGCTCAGACGGGCGCGGCTGTTCCGCAGGGTGCGCGCCAGAAAGCTCGCCATCTCATCTGTCTCCGCGCGTCAACGGGAGGCGCCGGCGTCCCTTTCGAGATCGCGTATGATCTGCTTGGCTTGCGCGGCCAGCTCGCTGCCGGGCTCCAGCCGAACGACTCGACCCAACCGATCGCGCGCCTTGCCGTACTCGCCCAGGTCGCGATGAGCCAGTCCGCCCAGGAACTCGGCCCGCGACACGTCCGGAAGCACCTTGAGCTCGTCGAGAACCATCAGGGCCTCGTCGGGACGACCCGTCTTGATCAGCGATTCCGAGAGCGCCAGTCGGATCCAGAGGAAGGCCGGGTCGTTGGAAGGCAACGGCGTCCGGAAGGCCTCGCTGAGGCGTGGCGTCGCCGCCTCGTACTGCTGCTGCTGCATCAGCGCATTGCCCATGTTGAGCAGGACCCGGGCGCGCGAGATGCGCGGATAGGCCGGATCGCTGAGGGCAAGCTCGTACTCCTGCACCGCGCGGTCGAGATCACCCTGCCGCAGCCAGTACAGCCCGAACCAGTTGTGGACCTCGGTGAGACCGGAATCGAGCTCGAGAGCACGCTCGAACTCTGCCTGCGCCGTGGCCAGATCGTCGAGGCGCGTATAGACGATGGCGAGCCACATATGGGTTTCGGCGTTGTTGGCATACACCGCTGCGGCCTTGTTCAGCGCCGCGAGCGCATCGTACGGACGGTTCTGGCGGTAGAACTCGATACCGTATTGCTGCAGGACGAGCGGGTCGTCGGTGCTTCCGATCAGCGGGTCGATTCGCTGCTGTCCAACCACGGGCGCGGCGCTGATCAGGACCAAAAGCACAGTCGCGGCGAGCCGGCGCATGATCACCCCCCCGGGATCCGAGTACCGGATGCTGCAGAGATCGTAGCACGGTCAACGCCGCCACTCGTCGACGAGGTCGCGGGCCAGCAGCGCGTCGATCGCGCTCCGGGGGTCGCGGCCGCAATAGAGCACCTGATAGACCTGTTCGGTGATCGGCATCTCGACCCGGTGCTTGCTCGCCAGCTCGCGCGCCGAGCGCACGGTCACGAGTCCCTCGGCCACCATCGCCATGCCGCTCACGACCTCCTCCAACGCCCGGCCCCTGCCGACCTCGACTCCCACGGAACGGTTGCGGCTGAGCGGACCGGTACAGGTCAGAACGAGGTCGCCGAGGCCCGCCAGTCCCATCAGGGTGGATGGATCAGCACCCATGGCCGTGGCCAGCTCGGCCATCTCCTTGAGCCCGCGACAGACGAGCGCGGCGCGGGTATTGGTGCCGAGTCCGAGCCCGTCGACGATCCCGGCGGCGATCGCGATGACGTTCTTCAGGGCTCCGCCAAGCTCGACTCCGACCAGATCCTGGTTCGTGTAAATACGCAGAGGGCCAAAGCTCAGCGCCGACCGGACCTCGATACCCGCCTCCTCGTCGTAGCCACCGAGCGTGACGGCGGTGGGGTGCTCCTCGACGAGCTCGCGGGCGAACGACGGGCCCGAGAGGGAAAAGACCGCGCGCGGCCGCTCCCCCACACACTCGGCGAGCACCTCAGTCATGCGAAGCCCCGAGCCCTCCTCGATGCCCTTGGTCGCCGAGACCACGTGGGCTCCGGGCTCCAGGCCCCGCGCCTGCTGCTGCCAGACCCCGCGCAGGTACCGGGAAGGCACCACAGAGAGCACGATCTCGGCGCCCGCCAGTGCGGCCACGCCATCCGAGGTAACCTCCAGCCGCTCCGGGAGCGCGAAGCCTGGCAGGTAAGAGGAATTCTCTCGGACGGCGGCGATGGCATCGATCTTGGCAGCGTCGTGACCCCACATTGTCACCGGATGCCCAGCGCGGGCCGCGTGGATGGCCAGGGCGGTCCCCCAGGAGCCAGCCCCGATGACGGCGACGCGCAGGGCTCGCGGCGGAACCGGCCCCCGGGGGCCGCCGTCCGGGCTCATCGGCTCCCTCCTATGCGTGACTCGGTTCCCGCCAACAGGCGCACGAGGTTATTCCTGTGACGCACAACGACGAGCAGCATGGTTGCCGCTGCCGCGACCACGCTCGGCAGGGGCTCGCGAGTCAGCCAGGACACGACGAGAATCGCCGCCGCCGCCAGCATCGAGGCGAGCGATACATAGCACGAAAGCCACGCGACAACGCCGAAGCAGACAACTGCTGCAAGCAGGGACGGCGGGGCCAGCACCGCAAAGGCGCCCAGCATGGTCGCGACCCCCTTGCCACCCTTACCGCCGAGCCACGGAGTGTAGCAATGGCCCAGAATCGCCGCGAACGCCGCGCCCGCCGCCAGGTTGACGTCCCCGGCCGCGAGCGCGCCCGCGACCAGCACTGGCGTCGCCCCCTTGGCCGCATCCGCCAGCAGCGTCGCCGCCCAGCCCGCCTTGCCCAGGACGCGGCCGACGTTGGTAGCGCCGATGTTGCCGCTACCTACGTCGCGGATGTCGGCGCCGCCAACGAGCCGTACGAGCAGGAAACCGAATGGGATGCTGCCGAGCAGGAAGGCTCCGACGACTACCGCGGCCGACGTCATGGCGCCGCCTGCTCCACAGGGCAGGCCGACTCTAGAAGGCGGAGCAGATCTCGTGTCGCACTCAGGCGGACCTCGGACCTGGAGCCTGTGTACAGCTCCCTGAGTGCCGTCTCACCGGCCGCCGTAGCCACGGCCAGAAACACGGTGCCAACGGGATCCGGACCTGCGGAGCTTGGCCCTGCCCAGCCCGTCACGGCGCCCCCGAGGTCCGAACGGGCCAGCCGCCGTATCCCGCGGGCCATGGCCACCGTCACCTCGGAGGAAACGACTCCGTGCCCCTCGAGGGTCTCGCCCGGGACATCGGCGAGCAGCGTCTTGGCGGCGGCGGTGTAAACCATGACACCACCCCAAACGCACTTGGAGGCACCGGCCACGTCGGTAAGTGCCGACAGCACCTGGCCGCCGGTGCATGATTCCGCGACGGCCACCGTCTGCCCGGCTCCGGTCAGCCGAGCCACCAGGACGCGGGCAAGCTCGCTCGTCATCCGATCCATCGCATCACCAGCCATGTGGCGATCCCGGCGTAGGCGCCCGCCGCCAGATCATCGGCCACGATCCCCCACCCCTCCGGCAGCGCCTCGAGGTTGCGCACCGGAAAGGGCTTGGTGACATCGAAGAGCCGAAACAACAGGAAGGCCACCGTCCAGGTCATCCAACCCGTGGTCCCCAGCATCGCCAGCCACATGCCGGCAAGCTCGTCGATCACGACCTCCTGAGGGTCCTCACGCCCGAGCTCGCGGGTTACCGCGGTGGCCGCAGCGACGCCGATCACCGAAGCGCCAAGAACCGCGGCCACTTGCACGAACAGCGACGCCGGGGCCAGCAGGAGGGCAAAGCAGGCGACCCCGAACAGCGAGCCTACGGTCCCGGGTGCTATACGCACCCTCCCCAGTCCGAAGCAGCTGGCAATCAGCCGCGCGGAGCTCACGGCGAGAGGCGCCCCAGGGTACGCGGAAACGGGATGCACTCGCGGATATGCGGCCGGCCCGTGATCCAGCCCACTAGCCGCTCGAGTCCAACTCCAAAGCCGGAGTGGGGCACGCTGCCGTAGCGGCGCAGGTCCAGGTACCACTCGTATGGCTGGCGCGGCAGCCCGTGCTCCTCGAGTCGTTGCTCCAGCAACGCAAGATCGTGGATGCGCTGGCCACCGCCGACAATCTCACCGATGCCCTCCGGCGCGATCAGGTCACAGCCGAGCACCAGCTCCGGGCGTTCCGGATCCGGCTGCATGTAGAACGGCTTTATCTTGGTGGGGAAGCGGTTGATGAACACGGGGCGGTCGAACTGCCTGGAGATGATCGTCTCGTGATTGCCGCCGAAATCGCTGCCCCACTCGAACTCCTCGCCCGCTTCCTCGAGCATCTTCACCGCGTCGTCGTAGTGAATTCGAGGAAACGGAGGAACCACGGCCTCCAAGCTCGCCGTGTCCCGCTCGAGGGTCTCGAGCTCGGTGGCACAGCGGCGCAGGGCCTCTGAGAGCACCGAGGCGATGAAATCCTCGGCCAGATCCATGATGTCGTCGATGGTCGCGTAGGCCACCTCCGGCTCGAGCATCCAGAACTCGGTCAGGTGCCGGCGAGTCTTGGACTTCTCGGCCCGGAAGGTGGGGCCGAAGCAGTAGACCTTGCCGAACGCCATGGCCCCGGCCTCTTGATGCAGCTGACCGCTCTGGGTCAGGTAAGCCGAGCGGCCGAAGTAGTCGGTCTCGAACAGGGTGCTCGTGCCCTCCACGGACAGCGGCGTCAACACCGGCGAGTCGAAGAGCGTGAAGCCCCGGTCATGCAAGTAGCTGCGGGCGATATGCTCGACCTCGCTACGCACCCGCAGGATCGCGTGTTGCCGGGAGGAGCGCAGCCACAGGTGCCGCCGATCCATGAGGAACTCGGTGCCGTGCTCCTTGGGGCTGATGGGGTACTCCTCGGCCACCTGGTGAACATCGATGCCGCTGACCGAGATCTCGTAGCCGCCCGGAGCACGCGCGTCGGCCTTGACTTGGCCGGTGATCGAGACCGACGACTCCCGGTGCAAGTCTTGGATCGCGGCCCAGTCCGCCTCGGCAATCTTGCTCTTGACGGCCACGGCCTGCACGGTGCCGGTGCCGTCGCGCAGCTGCAGGAAGCCGATCTTGCCGCTCGACCGCATGTTGTAGAGCCAGCCGGCGATCGTAACTTCCTGCTCGACGTGCTCGGCGAGCTTGGCGACGGACGCGCGTGGGGCCACGGTCTTCTCCCTGACTTGGTACTCCGATTCGGAACTACGATGATTCTTGCAGCCGGTGGGTTGCGGGTGAGCTAACGGCGCGGACCGTCCACCGGACGCGATCTCGAACCAAGGTCGAAAAGGTACAGTCGTACCAGGCCCAAGTCACGCCAGCAGGCGCGCTACCACCGCCAACTCCGATTCCATCTCATGCCAGCCGAGTGCTCGCATGGCACGACGGGCGTGGCTCCACGTGTGGGGTACGTACTCGGCGTAGTGGGAGTATCCCGCCACCGCGATCTGGTAACCGAAGGTACCCAGGGCCTTGAGCGAGCGCTGCAAGGCCACTAGGTTGAACGCCTGACGCGCCGCAGGGAGCAGGCCTGGAGGACTGTCAGGGTCGCCCCATTCGGGGGACTGCTCGAGCCGCCGCGGCACCGCGTGCCAGTAATCCGACAGCACCGCTGCCTGAAGCCGTGGGTCGACCTCGCAGTAGTTGTCCCATAGGAGCGAGGCGGCGTCGTAGAAAAGCGGGCCGGGCATGACATCCTGGAAGTCCAGCACCATCAATCGGTCGCCGGTCACGAGTAGGTTGCGGGCGTGGAAGTCCCGGTGACAGCCGACCCTCGGCAGGGCGTCGCAGGCAGCCGCCAACCGGTCGTAGCACTCAGCACGGGCGGAGCCCCCGTGCGCAATACCGAGCCAATCGTGCAACGTGTGCCGCTCCATGAACTCGAGCTCGTGGCGCAGGCGCTCGGCATTCAGGACCCAGCCCGCGTTCGGGAGCCCGGCGCGCCGCGCGTGGGCCTCGATGCGCAATATCACCCCGGTGGCCTGCCGGTAGCATCGCGCTCGCAGCGTCGGATCCGTCGGGTGGGTCTCCAACATGCGGGCACCACCGTCTTCGACCAGCAAGGATTGCTCACCCCGAACGAAGACCCGAGGCACCCTGACGCCGGCAGCACGGAACCAGTCGGCGGTGTTCTCGTAGCGATCGAGCTCCGACTCCTGGCCCGCGGGGTAGACCACGAGCACGCCCCCGCCCTCGCCCGTGGAGACGCGGTAGAAACGGCGTGTCGAGGCGTGCCCGTGGAGACGGTGGGCTGTCTCGACCCGAACCCCCAAGCCCCTCAGGCTTCCCTCCCGCGTCAGGTGGCGGGCGGCATCGGTCACGATGCCGCCTTCGGAGCGAACGGAACCGGCCCGTCGGGGGTGAACGCAGCGTCCTTCAGTATCGTGCCGGGAGGCACTCGCACGGCGTCCATGATGACGACGCGCTGCAGATCGCATCGAGGACCGATCCAGGCACCGGGCCATGCCACACATTCGAGGAGTCGGCTCCCCCGACCGATGCGGCAGCGGTCGCCGACCACGCTCGCTTCAACTGAAGCCCCGTGCTTCACCCGGGCCCCGGCGCCGAGCAGGAAGGGCGGAACCATACGGACGTTCTCCAGATGAGCGTACCGATCGACATAGCCCGCTTCCAGAAGTCGTTGCTTGCCCCGTAGCGCCAGCGGGATGTCACCGCGGCGCAGCGAGGTGAGCTGGTGAGCGATGTACCGGCGGGGAGTACCGACCTCGTACCAGGGGCCCGGCAGCGTCACGGCGCTGACCTCCAGACCCGCCTGCATCGCCGTCCGGTAGAGCGGATCGACGGTTCCGCACGGCGTTTCGGCAGGCAGGGTTTCCAGCAGCCCCCGCTCGATCAGGTGAATGCCTGTGAACACACCCCGAATACCGGGGGTGTCCGCTGCCGGCGGGAAGGCCAGCAGCTCGCCTGCCGGGCTGGCCAGGCACTGCGGGTAGCCAGCTGCTACCGGCCCCTGATGGAGCCCCAGGGTGGCCTGGCTGCCCCTGCGGGCATGGGTCTCGAACAGCGGCCCGAGCGCCGCCTGCGTAACCACGTCGCCATTGACCAGCAACGTGGTTTCACCGAGCAGATCCAGGCCCGCTCGCGGCCCTCCGGCGGTGCCGAGCAGCACCGGCTCCTCGCTGTAGTCCACACGCATGCCGAAGGCGAGTGAACCATAGGTGCGCTGTATGGCCCGGCCGCCATGGTGCAGGTTGATCACCACCCGCCTGTGCCCTTGCCGGCGAAGCCAATCGAAGGTGTAGTCCAGGAGCGGCCGGTTGAGAAAGGGGATGGTCGCTTTCGGACGCATCTCGGTGAGCGGTCGCAGGCGCGTGGCCCGCCCCGCTGCCAGGATCATCGGTACGAGACCGCCAGATCTCACCACGACTCCTCTGGTAGCCGGCCGGCCGCGATCCGCTCCAGACGCAGGTTCACCCCGAGGACCCGCTGATCGCCGCCGCCTTCGAGCAGTGCCGGGATCCCGCCCTCGGACGCGCCCAGCCGGACGCGGTACACCCATCGGTCACCGTCCGCCCGACCGCGTACCGCCAAGTCGTGTGCCAGCGGTGCAGCCGGCTCCACGCGCGAGCGTACTCGCTGTCCCTCGATCTCGAAGGTGACCGTCGACGGAACGAGCGTGCGGAGCCAGACGCGCGTGCGCTCGAGTGGCTGGCTCGAGGTCAGCACCAGCTCGACGGGTGGCCCGGGCGGCACCCAAACGCCGCCCGGCTCGATATATGCGCGCGGCGGCACTGCGTCCAAGCTCCAGGCCTCTACTCCGGTGGCGATGGCGCGCCCGACGTGCCGATCGGTAAGCACCAGCTGGGCCTGCCCCGCAAGGACGATCCCGACGAGCACAACGAGCGCGGTAGCGCTAGTCCAGGGGACGAGTGCCGGCCGCGTCTCGCGGCGGCTCGGTGGAGCCCCCTGAGCGGAACGGCAGAGGATCCACCCCAGCGCCGTCGTGGCCAGCAGCCAGGCGACCGAAACTAGCAGGTTAGGCTGTCGTGAGATCAGCAACGGAAAGGCACGCCAGATCTCGATCCCGAACGGCGACAGCTCGCGCAGCAGCCGCGACGCCTCGATGCCATAGTCATGCGGCAGCCGCGAAGGATCGACGAGGAAGGCGCCAAGTAGTGCCATGCTAACCACCGGCAACGCGCCCATTAGCAGCGCCGCGAGCCCCCTGACTGGAGTAGACAGAGCCACTCCGAGAGGCACCGCCAGGCACCAGGCGACCGGCATGATCGGGCGCGCCGGCGGACTGTGTCCGCCGGCCTGCTGTGACAACGCGTACGGACCGAGATGCGCCGCCACTGCCAGCAGCAGCAGCAGCGCGAGCCGGGGCTGGGTCCGTAGCAACCACGGGAACCCGATGGCTGCCAGCAGGAAGTGGGGCCCCACGGCCAGCAGCCCCTCCTTCTGGTCGGCGAAGAAGCCGGCCAGGGTACGTAGAGCGACGGGCCAGTCGCGCAGGTAGGCCGCCCAGTCGGCCCCGTAGCCGGCCTGCCGTCCGAAGTCCGGGTCAGCGCCCAGGTAGAGCGCCGCGGGGGACAGGGAACCGTAGAGGCTCCAGGTGAACCAGCCGTGCAGCGCCAGCCCCAGAGCGACGGGCGCGCAGGCCAGCAGGGTCGCCCGCAGCGGGGAGACCGCCCGCCCGGCCCATGGCGCCACCGCCGCCAGGACCAGCGCCAGCGGGATGTACTTGACGCCCAGCCACGGCAGCACAGCCAGCAGCAACCCGGCACCACACCAGGAGGCGGGGGCCCCGGCGCGACGCGTCAGCAGCCAAACCGCGGCACAGCCGAACGTCATCGCCGCGGTCTCGGGAAACAGATGCAGGGGCGCCAACAGCAGCGGGGCGGTAATTCCCGATGCCAGCGCCGCGCCAAGTGCCGCCCGCCGGCCGGCGATCTCGTCGACCAGCCGGTACAGGCATATCAGGCAGAGCCCGAACAGGATGAGCTGGAAGCCCCGCGCCACGACCACCGGGGCGGTCGGCGACACCATTCGGCCCAGGGTGTACGCGGGCAGCAGCAACAGCGCATAGCCCACCCCGTGCATCGAGTATCTCGATCCCTCTGCGAGACCCGGCTTGTAGTGAGGCGACAGCGCCGTCGGGTGGAAGGGACGGTACGCACCAGCCCCATACTCGTCGGCCACATCGAGGTCGCCATCCTCCCAGATCGAGTGTGCGACCAGGAGGTGGTGGGGCTCGTCGCCTTGCGGCGACGGCCAGCCCGTTAGCGCCACCAGGCCCACGAGGACCGCGAGCGTGGCGATCGTCAAGGCTCGGTCGCGCGCCGGGCGGCCCGTGGACTGGGCCAGCGCCGTCAAGCGCCAGGCACTCATCAGCCCGCCGATCGCCACTCCGATCCAGCCCAGAGCCGAAGTCAGCGGGCGGAACGACAGTGGGGCCAGGAGCACGGCGAGTGCGGGCAGGGCCAGCCCGATCATCACCGGGCGCAGAGCCTGCGCCCGCTCCCGAACCGGGATCTCCCGAAGGCGGGTGTCAACGCATGCCGCCAGGCGGGGCAAGGCGGCGGCAAGTCCTGCGGCCACCACCAGGACCGCCCAGAATGCGCCCGCCGTCACCAGGGCAACGACGACGACGAGCGACCCGCGCGCCCCGGAGCCGGCCGGGATCCAGTGCGAACCAGCCCATACCGACGACCCGAGCGCTACGGCCGCCACGGAGGCGATCTGCGCGCGATCCGGACTTGAACGGCGTGCGGCGCTCAGCAGTACCTCGCTTCCAGCCGGCGAAACCGCCGCACCAGCAGGCCGTGGTGAAATCTGACGGATCTGGCTATGCCACGGTCTCCTAGATGGTCAGGAGCTCCTGACGCTTGTTTTCGGCGACCTCGTCGATCTCGGCACAGAACTTGTCGGTCAACTCCTGTACCTGCCCATGAGCCTGGCGCTCCTCGTCCTGGGAGACCTCCTTGTCGTGCTCGAGCTTCTTGACCTGCTCGTTAGAGTCACGCCGTACTTGCCTGATCGCAGTCTTGCCGTCCTCTGCGGCGACGCCGACCAAGCGGGCCAGGTCGTGGCGCCGTTCCTCGGTGAGCTCCGGGATCGGGATACGGATCACCTGGCCGTCGTTGTTCGGGTTGAGGCCGAGATCCGACTGCAGGATCGCCTTCTCGATCGCTCCGATCGAGCTCTTGTCATAGGGCTGCAGCTGCAGCAGCTGCGGCTCGGGCGCCGCCATGTTGGCAAGCTGATTCAGCGGCGTGCTGGTGCCGTAATAGTCGACGTGGATATCGTCCAGAATCGAGATGTTGGCGCGGCCGGTCCGGATGGCGCGTAGCTCACGGGCAACGGCGTCCACCGCGGCGTGCATGCGACGCTGCGCGTCGAGCAGAGTCTCGTTGAGCATCTCCGACCTCCTGTTCGAGTCTTATTAGTACTCCTATCCGACCAACTCGGGCTCCTCGTCGACGATCAGCGAACCGATCGCTTCACCCCGTACTGCGCGCACAATATTACCGGATTCGCACATGTTGAAGATCAGGATGGGAAGCCCGTTCTCCTGGCAGTGTGTGACGGCCGCCGTATCCATGACGCGCAGCCGGCGATCCAGAACTGCTTGAAAGGTAGCGCGCTCGATGTGCTGGGCGGTGGCATCGATCTCCGGGTCTGCCGTATACAGGCCGCCTACCTTGGTCCCCTTCATCACGATGTCCGCACCGATCTCGAGTGCCCGCAGCGCCGCCGCGGTGTCGGTGGAGAAATACGGATTTCCGGTTCCGGCAGCGAAGATGACGACGCGTTGCTTGGCCAGATGACGGATCGCCCGGCGCCGAATGAACGGCTCGGCGACCTTGTCCATCCGCAGCGCCGACATGACCCGGGTTTCGAGGCCACGCTTCTCCAGCGCATCCTGCAACGCGAGGCTGTTCATGACGGTGGCGAGCATGCCGATGTAGTCGGCGCTCACCCGGTCGATGCCCAGGTCGTCGGCGCGGATCCCGCGGAAGATGTTGCCGCCACCGATCACGATGCCGATCGTGGTGCCGGCTGCGTGCGCCTGCGCGATCTGGTCGGCAACGCCACGGGCCACCGACACGTCGATTCCGTAACCCTGCTCGCCCATCAGGGCCTCGCCAGAGAGCTTGAGCAGGACCCGGCGATATAGAACGGTGGCCTCGGACATCGGCGCCTCGGCTATTCGGCGGGATCCGCCGCAGCCGCCAGGATGGTGTCGGAATCGCCGATCGCCATGCGCGCGAATCGACGCACGACGATGTTCTCGCCGATCCGGGCCATCGCCTCGGCAAGCATGTCGCCCACCTTTTGATCAGGATCCTTGACGAAGCTCTGCTCCAACAAGCAAACCTCGGAGTAATACCGCTTCACCTTGCCGTCGACGATCTTCTCGACGATATGCTCCGGCTTGCCCGCGGCGATCGCCTGCTCCCGGTAAAGCTGCCGCTCGGATTCGAGCGACGAGCCGTCGATGTCGTCGCGGGAGACGTAGCGTGGACTGGCAGCCGCCACTTGCATCGCCAGGTCCCGCGCCAGCGCAACGAAGTCCTCGTTGCGTGCCACGAAGTCGGTCTCGCAGTCGAGCTCGAGAACGACGGCGATCTTGCCGCCCATGTGCACATAGCTTTCGATCCGCCCCTCACGGGCCGCCCGGCCGGCGCGCTTGGCTGCCTTGGCCTTGCCCCTGGTGCGTAGGATCTTGATCGCCTCGTCGATGTCTCCACTGGCCTCCTTGAGGGCGCCCTTGCAATCCATGATGCCGACGCCGGTACGCTCGCGGAGCTCCTTCACTGCTGCTGCGGTGATTTCCATCCTTTTCGTCACTTGCTGGGTTTCGGATCTAGGAGGCCTTGCGGCGCGACCGTGAAAATTCTAAATCGCGGACCCCGGAGCCAGGGATCAAGCGTCGGCCTGCGCCCCGGTCTCAGGCTCGGTCTCGTTGGCCGACCCCTCGGTTGACTCGCTGTCGGCCTCGGCCTTCTTGGCCTCCTCGGCTTCACGCGCCGCGGCCTCGAGGCGATCGTCGTAGGTGGCACGACCCGCGATCACCGCGTCGGCGGCGATCCGGCAGAACAGACGGATCGACCGGATTGCGTCGTCGTTACCCGGCACGACGTGCGCAATCCCGTCGGGATCGCAGTTGGTATCGACGACCGCTACGACAGGAATGCCCAGCTTTAGCGCCTCGTCGGCGGCGATGCGCTCGCGCCGGATATCCATTACGAACACGACGTCGGGAAGCCCTCCCATCTCCTTGATGCCTACGAGGTTGCGCTTGAGCTTGAAGAGCTCCCGCTCGAGCTTCAGCACTTCCTTCTTCGTAAGCAGATCGAAGCGCCCGTCGGCCGCCATGGCCTCGAGATCAACATACCGGTCGATGGAGCGACGGATTGTCTGATAGTTGGTCAGCAGACCGCCCAGCCAGCGATGGTTGACGTAGTACTGGCCGCAGCGTGTGGCCTCTTCGGCGATGATGTCCTGCGCCTGACGCTTGGTGCCTACGAAGAGCACCCTGCCGCCCTGCGCGGACTCCTCCTCCAGGAACTCGAGGGCGCCTCGCCAGGCGTTCTGCGTTTTCTGCAGGTCGATGATGTAGATGCCGTTGCGCTTGCCGAAGATGAAGGGCTTCATCTTCGGGTTCCAGCGCCCGGTCTGGTGGCCGAAATGAACGCCGGCCTCAAACAGGTCTCGCAGCGTCACGCTGAGCAAGTCGTCCTCCTACTACCGCTTGCTGAACTGGAAGCGGGCTCGCGCGCCGCGCTGGCCATACTTCTTGCGCTCTTTCTCGCGCGCGTCGCGAGTCAGAAAGCCGTGCTCCTTGAGCTTCGGCCGAAGATCCGGGTCTGTCGCCAGCAGGGCCCGTGCCACGCCGTGGCGCACTGCACCGGACTGGCCGCTGAGACCGCCCCCCTTGACCGTGACGAACAGATCGAACTTGTTGAGCTGGTCAACGACCTCGAGCGGTCGCATCGCGTCTGCCCGCTGCAACGCGCTCGGGAAGTAATCGTCGAACTCGCGACTATTGACCGTCACCTGCCCGGTACCCGGACGCAAGAAGACGCGGGCCACCGCGTTCTTCCGCTTGCCCGTTCCATAGAACTGCGTGTCTGCCATCGATCTACTCCGGTCTACTCGGCGAACGGCTCGGGCTGCTGCGCCGCGTGCGGGTGGTCCGGCCCGGCGTAGACTTTCAACTTGCGGTACATCTGGCGGCCCACACGGGTCTTGGGCAGCATGCCCTTGACCGCGAGCTCCACGATGCGCTCGGGGTGCGTCTCCATCATGCGTTGGGCTCGGATCTCGGTGAGCCCACCCGGGTAGCCGCTGTACCGGTAGTACTTCTTGTCTTCCATTTTGGCGCCCGTGAGCACCACCTTGTCGGCGTTCACCACCACCACGTGATCACCCGTGTCGAGGAACGGGGTGTAGGTCGGCTTGTGCTTGCCCATGAGTAGGCGCGCCACTGTCGTGGCCAGCCGACCAAGGACCGCACCCTCGGCGTCGAGCGTCAGCCAGCGGCGCTCGATCTCCTTGGCGGAAGGGAACGGGGTACTCATCGGTTCATCACTCTCGGTTCATCCCCCAGCAGCGGGCCGGGGTTCGATCACGGGTCGGCCGGCCGCCTCAGGCTCCGGCGGCCACCTTCTCCTCTTCGGTGAGTGCCTTCAACGAGAGTCGAATTCGGTTGGGCGCCTCGATCTTCACTACCTTGACCACGATCTCGTCGCCCTCGGCAACGTGCTCGCGCATGTCCTGGACGTGCTGCTCCGAAACCTCGGAGATGTGCAGTAGGCCGTCGGTGCCCGGCAGGATCTCGACGAAGGCGCCGAAGTCCTTGATCGAGCGGACCTTGCCGCGATAGACGCGGCCGACCTCGGCCTCCTGGGTGAGATCCTCGATCATCCTCCGGGCGGCATCACAGGCATCGGTGTCGGGCGAGGCGATCTGCACGGTGCCGTCGTCCTCGACGTTGATCTTGCAGCCGGTCTCCTCCTGCATCTGCCGGATGATGCGGCCGCCGGGCCCGATGATGTCGCGGATGCGATCGACCGGGATCTTCAGGCTGATGATTTGCGGCGCCCAGCGGCTGGTCTCCGGTCGCGGCGCCGACAGAGCCTCGCTCATCTTGCGCAGGATGTGCAGCCGGTTCTCGCGCGCCTGGTTCAGCGCCGTCTCGAAGATCTCCCGGGACAGACCACTGACCTTGATGTCCATCTGCAGCGCCGTGATCCCTTGCGGCGTCCCGGCGACCTTGAAGTCCATGTCACCGTAGTGATCCTCCTCGCCGGCGATGTCCGACAGGATCGCTACCGTGTCGCCCTCCTTCATCAACCCCATGGCCACACCGGCGACCGGACCCCGGATCGGTACCCCGGCGTCCATCAGCGACAGCGTACCGCCACAGATCGTTGCCATCGACGAGGAGCCGTTCGACTCGAAGATTTCCGATACCGTGCGGATCACGTACTGCCACTCGTCCTCGGGCGGGATCACGGGCGAGAGCGCCCGCTCCGCCAGGTTCCCGTGGCCGATCTCGCGCCGGCCGGGCCCTCGCATGAAGCGCGCCTCGCCGACGCTGAAGGGCGGGAAATTGTAGTGGAGCAGGAAACGCTTCCAGTACTCCCCGTTGTACTCCTCGACCTTCTTGGCATCGTCGCTCGTGCCCAAGGTCGTGGTCACAAAGGCCTGCGTCTCTCCGCGGGTGAACAACGCCGAGCCGTGCGCTCGGGGTGAATAGCCGACCTCGCAGGTGATCGGACGCACCTCGTCAAAGGCACGACCGTCGAAGCGAACGCCGTCCTCGAGGGCCGACTTGCGGGTGTAGCGCTTGATCAGCTCACCGAGCGCCTCGCTCACGACTGGCCCGAGCTCCTCATCCTCGGCGACCTGCTCCTTGATGGCGGCCTTCATCTCGCCCATGCGATCGCGGCGCTCGATCTTGTCGCGGACCTGCAGCGCCTCGCTGATGGGCCCGCCGGCGAGCTCCTCGATGCGTGATACCAGAGCCGGGTCGAGCACATCGGGCACGAACTCGAACTTCTCGATGCTCGCCTGCTCGCGCAGCTTCTCCTGGACGTCGATCACGGTGTCGATAAACGGCTGTACGAACTCAAGCGCTCCGATGATCTCGTCCTCGGAGACCTCCTCGGCCCCCGCCTCCACCATCATCACGGCGTCGCGGCGGGCAGCCAGCACGAGATCGAGTCGGCTTTCCTCCATCTGGCTGCTGGTCGGGTTGAGTACGTAGTCGCCGTCGATCATGCCGATGCGAAAGGCACCGAACGGAGTGTCGAACGGGATCCGGGACAGGTTGAGCGCGAAGGAGGCGCCCACTTTGGCCAGAACACCCGGATCGTTTTCGCCATCCGCCGACAGGACCATGCCGATGACCTGGGTCTCGTGGCGGTATCCCTTCGGAAACAAGGGCCGGATCGTCCGGTCGATCATCCTGCAGGTCAGGATCTCCTTCTCGGAGGGCCGTCCCTCACGCTTGAAGAAGCCCCCGGGGATCTTGCCCCCCGCGTAGGTCCACTCACGGTAGTCGACAGTGAGCGGCAGGAAGGAGGCCTCACGCGGCTTGCGCGCCATCACCGCTGTCACCAGAACCTTCGTGTCGCCGCACGAGACCACAACTGCCCCGTCGGCCTGGCGGGCGATTCTGCCCATCTCGACCTCGATGGTAATGCCGCCGAGCTCGATCGTTTCACGCACTATGCTCATTCCGCTCGTCCTTTGAGCCGCACTGGGGCTCTCGTCAGGGTCGCGCTGAAGCGCAGCTGGGTTGCCCTGGTCCGAGGTATGAATCGCTAGAGTGCGTTCCGCCAAGACCGCGTCAACCGACTAACCGCTAGTTCCCTTCGCCGCGTCCGCTTTTTCCGCTTCGGCCGGCACCAACCGGCTCTATCGATTCGTAACCTACCGCCGCAGCCCGAGCTCTTGGATCAGGCCTTGATAGCGCGCCACGTCCTCGCGGCACAGGTAGTCCAGCAAGCGCCGACGCTTGCCGACCAGCATCAGGAGTCCGCGCTGCGTGGCGAAGTCCTTCTTGTGAGCTTTCATATGTTCGGTGAGGTGCTTGATCCGCGAGGTCAGCTGGGCAACCTGCACCTCTGGCGAGCCCGTGTCCGAAGGGTGTCGCCGAAAATCGTCGAATGCAGTTTCCATCATCAATCTTCTTCTGATTTCCGTTCCGCTTGCAGATACCCGAGCGTGGACACACGAATGCCTCGGTTGAATCGGGTTAGGCTAGCATAGGCCAATGGGGCTGTAAAACGCACTCGATTCCGTTACTAGTGTGACGCGGCGGAGTTCTCTTGTCTTATGGCTTTGGCGAGGATCTGGTCGGCGGACTTGAGCCAAAGGAAGGGCTCGGAGCCGTCGTTCCAGGCTCGGATGAAGCGGTGGATGGCCTTGATCAGGACATCGACGCTGCTGAAGCTGCCGCGCCGGACGGCCTGCGAGGTGAGGATGCCGAACCAGGTCTCCACCTGATTCATCCAGGAAGCGGAAGTGGGCGTGAAGTGACGCGTGAACCGCGGGTGTTGCTCGAACCAGGCCTCGACCTTGGGCTGGGTGTGGGTGCCGTAGTTGTCCAGCACCAGGTGGATCTCGCCCTCGGGGTAGGTGCGGTCGATCAAGCGTAGGAAGCGAAGAAACTCCTGGTGGCGGTGCCGCTGCATGCAGGTGCCCAGGATCTCGGCGGTGGCTAGGTTCAACGCCGCGAACAGCGTCGTGGTGCCGTGGCGTCTGTAATCGTGGGTGCAGCGCTCTGGATCGCCGCGGCGCATGGGCAACATCGGCTGAGTCCGGTCCAGAGCCTGGATCTGGCTCTTCTCGTCCACGCACAGCACCAGCGCCCCCTGGGGCGGGTGCAGGTACAGCCCCACGATGTCGGTGACCTTGTCCTGCAGGAGTGGATCGGCGGAGTACTTGAAGGTCTCGGTGCGATGGGGCTGCAGGCCGTTGCGCCGCCAGATCCGCAGGATCGTCGAAGGGCTCGCATCGACCTGTTTGGCGAGCCGCTGTGCGCTCCAATGGGTTCGGCTCGGAGGCCTCTCCAGGGTTGCGGCGATGATCTTGGCTTCCCGCACGGCGTCGTAGGTGCGCACACGACCAGAGCGCGGCTCGTCACCGAGATCCTCGATGCCCTGCTTGGCTGCGCGAGCGCGCCACATGCCCACGGTCTGTCGGGAGGTCTCGAGGCGCTCGGCGATCTGCTGGTTCTGCAGCCCCTGCTCGGCAAGCAGGATGATGTGGGCTCGGAACACCTGCCGCTGCTGTGAGCTCGGCGCGTCGATTACTCCCTGGAGCCGCTGCCCGCTGCTGCCCGGTCAACGAAATCTCCGGTGCTACCCTGGGCATCGTGGCCTCCTGTCCCGACAAGTTTACTGTCGAGACAAGGAAGTCTTAATATGCCATATAAGTCAAGCTAATTACGACGCGTTACACTAGCGCCGCGTCGTCGTCGAGCCCATTCGACCCTTTGGCGAGCCGGCGGGCGCATACGTGATCGGCCTCGAATCCCGTCGCGACGAGGCCGCGACGGCGTCACTGCAGCACCACCCTCGGCTGCAACATGCCCCCCGGGCGAATCTCCGCGGCCGCGATCATGGAGCCTTGCTGGTCCAGGATCCGTACCCAGCCCCCGGCCCCGGTGCCGGTGATGATGTCGCCGTCCGCACCGGCTCTGCGCTCGACGATGTGGCGGGGCTCGATGACGCCGCCGTTCCGGAGCCGGTGCAGCCCCTCCTCGCCGACCCGGGCCACAGGCCAGGTCGGAAGCATCTCGGCGCATGGAATCACAGCCGCCAGCAGATCGTCGCGCGAGACCTGCTCCAGAGAGTCCAGCAGCATGGCGCGGTCGAGGCCGAAGCCCCCGACTCCGAGACGACGCAGTGACTCCAAGTGCGAGGGATAGCCCAAGGCCTCGCCCAGGTCGCGGGCCAGCGTACGTACGTAGGTGCCCGAGCCGCAGTGCACCCGCAGATCGATGCGCTCCCCTTCAACGGCGAGCATCTCCAGCGCGTGGATTTCCACACGAATCAGATCGTGCACCACGCTTTCGCCGCGTCGCGCCCGCTTGTACGCAGGCTGACCACGGATCTTCTTGGCCGAGTACACCGGCGGGATCTGCTCGATCGGCCCGCGAAAGCGCTCCAGTGCCTGCTCGATGGCCGTCGCGTCGAGCGGCTCGACCGTGACCGGCCCCTCCACGATCTCCCCCTCGGCGTCGTAAGTATCTGTCGCCCAGCCGAGGCGTACGCTGCAGTCGTACACCTTGTCTTGGTGCTGCAGGAAGCGACTCAGGCGTGTCGCACCACCGACACAGACGAGCAGCACCCCGGTAGCCTGTGGGTCGAGCGTGCCGGTGTGCCCAGCCCGCGCATCCAGCTGCTTGCGAACGCGCACGACAACGTCGTGGGAGGTCAGCCCTGCCGGCTTGTCGAGAACCAGCATCCCAGCGACGGCAAGGCTCATTCGTCGGCCCCTCCCGAGTCCAACACGGCCCGAATAGCGCTCATCAAGGACGCGTAGGCGTGCTCGAACTCGCCGAGGATCTGGCACCCAGCGGCGCGCCGGTGCCCCCCGCCACCGTGTGCCGACGCCAACTCGGCCACATCGATACTGCCGTCGGAGCGAAAGGATATGCGGAACACATCCGGCTCCGGCTCCTTGAACAGCAGGCTGACACGAACCCCGGCGATTCCCTGTGCGTGGTTGATGACACCCTCGGTATCGGTCGTCCCCCGCGCCTCGAACTGATCCCGTCCCAACCGCATCCAGGCGATCTGACCGCCTTGCTCCAGTGTCAGTGTCGTGAGCGCATCGCCCATCAACTGGACTCGACCAGCCGGCACGTTGCCAAAAACCGACGAGGCGATCGGCTCGGGGCGAGCACCCGCGGCCACCATGTCGGCCGCGAAGTAGAGCGCCGATGCGTCGGTATTGGAGTGACGGAACGATCCGGTGTCGGTGAGCAGCGCCACATACAACTGCGCAGCCATGTCGGCGTCGATCTCGGCCCCCAGCGCGCCGATCAGCTCGCCGACCATCATTCCGACCGCCGCGACCGACGCGTCGATCCAGTTGACATGCGCGTACATCCCGTTCTTGGTGTGGTGATCGATGTTGAGCGAGGGCAGCGCCTCGAGCCCTTCGAGGCCGGTCCGCGCGAAGTCGCTACACTCGACCAGAATCGCGCTGGCACACCCCTCCGGCGGCGCGCTCGCCGTCTCGATGCGCTCGGCACCCGGAAGCCAGAAGTGGCGATCGGGCAAGGCCTGGCCGATCACGACCCGCGTTCGCTTGCCGCGCTGCTCTAACGCCGCAGCCAAGGCCAACGAGGACCCCAGGGAATCCCCGTCAGGGTTCATATGGGATCCGATCACGAAGTCGTCGTGGGCCTCGAGCCAGGTGACCACGTCGGCGACGTCCTGCACGCTAGTCATCGTCACCCCCCGCCTGACCGGTGTCGAACGAGTCCGGCACCTCGACCTCGCGAACCGGATTCTCCTCCAGCAGATGCTCCAGCCGTTCGCTCGCGTCGAGGGTCCGATCCTCGATGAAGTGTAGCTCTGGGGCCTCACGCAGACGCAGGCGCGCGGCCACTTGACGGCGGAGGAAGGCTCCGGCCCACCGCACGGCCTGCATCGATTCCGCGCGCGCCTCCTCGTCACCGAAAGTGCTGACCCAGACCTTGGCGTGGTGCAGGTCGTTGCTCATCCGCACCTCGGTGACCGTCACGAAGCCGAGCCGAGGATCGCCGACCTCGCGCATGAGCAGATCCGCCAGCTCTCGCCGAATCTGATCCGCCACTCTGCGAGGCCGAAATGACATGGCTAGCAGGCCTTCGTGAAGCGCTGATGGATCTCGCGAGTACGTCCTGCGGGCGAGGGCAAGGAGCGCCGACGAGTCGATGCGACAACATCGTCGAGGCGGCGCGACACCGCCACCATCCCGCTCGAACCCTCCGGGCAGCCGCCTGTACTCCTTGGCGGCGCAACCCGACCCATCACACTTTCACCACGGCCTGCTAGCGGCCTAACCAGACCCATGAGAGCCTCACCAAGATCCTGCTAGAGGTACTCTGTCTCGACGCGCGTCAGCAGCGCCTCGGCGCTGCGCTCGACCTCGTCGACCAGCTTTTCGAACAACCCCTCCAACCGTGGCCGGCTGTTGGAAACCGAGACCGCCGCGATACACGAGCGCTGCCACAGGTCCTGGTAGGCAACCTCTGCCACCGCCACATTGAAGCGTGACGTCAGGCGGTGCAGGAGTCTCTTGATCACGCTGCGCTTGTCCTTGAGGCTGCGACAAGCGGGCAAGTGCAACTCTAGGGTGCAGGCCCCGATAACCATCACACTTTCACTACGGCCTCCTAGAGAGGCTCGGGCGGATCTCCTTGAGGACGAAGAACTCAATCATGTCGCCGACCTTGACATCGTTGAAGTTCTCGAGCGCGATACCGCACTCGTAACCCTGGCCCACCTCGGCGACGTCGTCCTTGAAGCGTCGCAGCGATCTGACCTGCCCCTCGTAGACGATCCTCGAGTCCCGCACCAGACGCACCTTGGCGGCGCGTGTCACCTTGCCCCCGGTCACGTAGCAGCCGGCGATGGAGCCGATCCGGGGAATGCGGAAAGTCTCGCGCACCTCGGCCTGTCCGAGCTCCTCGTCCTCGAAGGTGGGGTCGAGCTTACCCACCATCGCCTGCTTGACATCGTCGATGAGCTGGTAAATGACCGTGTAGAGCCGAAGATCGACGCCGGCGCTGGCTGCGATATCCGCCACGCCACGCTCCGGGCGCACGTTGAATCCCACGATGATCGCCTCGGACGCCGAGGCCAGCAACACATCGTGCTCCGAGACGCCACCGACCGCCGCGCGGATGATCTGCACCTCGACTTTGTCGCCTGACAGCTTGCCCAGCGCGTCACGCAGCGTCTCGGTTGAGCCCTGGGTGTCGGCCCTGAGCACGACCGAAAGCTTCACCCGACCACCGGCTTCGATGCGCGCGTGCAGATCGGCGAGCGTCAGGCGCGTGCCACCGGCCAATGATTCGCGCCGCTGTTTGTCCCGCCGCAGTTCGGCCACCTTGCGCGCCAACGACGCTTGCTCGACGACCTGGAAGGAGTCGCCGGCTCCCGGCACGCCGGAGAAGCCGAGCACCTCGACCGCCGTCGCCGGTCCGGCCTCCTTCACGGGGTTCCCGTAGGAGTCGAACATGGCACGGACCTTGGCGCTCTCGGCGCCCGCGACCAGGCTGTCGGCTACGGCGAGCGTTCCTGCCTGGACCAGCACCGTCGCGACCGGGCCGCGTCGCCGGTCGAGCTCGGCCTCGAGCACGACGCCATGCGCCGCGATCTTGGGGTTCGCACGCAACTCCAAGAGCTCCGACGACAGAATGATCATCTCGAGCAGCCCATCGAGGTTCTCTTTGGTCTTGGCCGAGACCGCAACGCAGACGGTATCGCCGCCCCAATCCTCCGGCGTCAAGTCACGGTCGACCAGCTGCTGCTTGGCTCGGTCGACGTTGGCCTCGGGACGATCGATCTTGTTGACCGCCACGATGATCGGCACGTTGGCCGCGCGGGCGTGGTCGATGGCTTCCACGGTCTGCGGCATGACTCCGTCGTCGGCGGCGAGCACCAGGACCACCAGATCGGTGACCTGTGCGCCGCGGGCTCGCATTCGCGTGAAGGCCTCGTGGCCCGGGGTATCGATGAAGACGATTCGGTTGCCGTTCCATTCCACCTCGGACGCGCCGATGTGCTGCGTGATCCCGCCCGCCTCGCGCGCCACAACGTTTGTCTGCCGGATCGAATCGAGCAGATGGGTCTTGCCATGGTCGACGTGCCCCATGATGGTCACGACGGGCGCTCGGGGTTCGAGATCGTCGCTGCTACCGGTCTCGATTTCGCCGAGCAGGACCTCGTCCCGCCCCAACAACTGCAGGGCCACTCCGTGCTCGGCAGCGATCTCCACGGCCACATCGGCATCCAGCGCCTGGTTCACGTTGGCCATGGCACCGCGGCCCATCAATTCGCGGATGATCTCCGCGGGGCTGATTCCCATGGCCTCGGCCAGTTGCCCGACCGTAGCACCCTCCTCGACCGCTACCGCGCGAGCCGGTGCCGCGGCTGCGGCAGGCTCCGGCTCGACCTCCTGCTCCGGCTCGGGCTCGGGCTCTGCGTCGGCTGCTGCCCCGGGCTCGGCCTCGGCCTCGGCCTCGAGTTCTCCTTCGGGCTCGGGCTCGGGCTCAACTTCGGGCTCGGGCTCGGGCCCTACTTCGGGCTCGGCCTCTGCCTCAGGCTCGATCTCAATCTCAGCTTCAGGCCCGGCTACCAGGGGCTCGGGGCCTTGCCCCGATTCTCCGGCAAGCGCCTGCCGCACGCGAGCCGCTTCCTCCTCGGACACCGAGTTGGCATGGCTCTTGACCGCTACGCCCAGCTCGTTGAGGGCCTGGAGGACCACCTTGCTCTCGACGTCCAGTTCCCGGGCGATCTCGTAAACCCGCATTCCTGTGAATCCTTCCGCTTCCTGTTGCCGCTAACTACGCGTTCCGCTCGATGTTTCAGGCTTCGATGCCGAAGCGCTCTCAGAATCGTCCATCGTCCGAGTCCTCACCCAGCGCCGGCTCCTGGTCAGCCGCAGCGTCGGGCTCCGCAACCTCGGCGGCCCCCGATTCATCGGCCTCGGTGACCTCGGGCTCCGCAACCTCGGTGGCTTGCGGCTCGGCGGGCTCCGGCTCGGCGACCTCGGTAACCTCCGGCTCGGCGGCCTCGGCGGGCTCCAGCTCGGCAACCTCCGTGGTCTCCGGCTCGGCAGCCTCGGTAACCTCCGGCTCAGCAGCCTCGGTGTCCTCCGGTTCCACGGGCGCGATGGCGACCTCGGGGGCCTCCTGCGTCCCCTCGATCAGGTCACGCGCTTGCTGATAGATCTTCAACGCCGACTTGGGTCCGATACCGGCCACCGCGAGGAGCGCATCCTCACCGGCCAGCACGATCGAGCGTGCCGTCTCGAAGCCGGCCTCGCGCAAGGCGGCGGCTGCGGTCGCGCCCACCGCCTCTAGCTGCTCGACACCCGGTGCCGCCGAGGTCGGCGCGGCTACCGGCTTTTTCTCCGTATCTGCGGCCGGCTGTCCGGCGCCGCCGACATCGATCTTGCAGCCGAGCAGCTTGCCGGCCAAGCGCACGTTCTGCCCGCGCTTGCCGATGGCAAGGGAAAGTTGGTCCTCGTTCACGATGACCTGAAGATGCTGTGCGGCCTCTCCGGTCACTTCGTCGACTACGTCGACCTCCTTCACATGATTGACCCTTGCCGGCTTGAGCGCGTTGATCGCGAACTGGAAGCGATCCGGCGACCACTCAACGATGTCGATCTTCTCGCCGCGCAGCTCACGGATGATGGCCTGGACCCGAGAGCCCCGCATGCCGACGCACGCGCCGACGGGGTCGACGTCCGGCTCGTTGGACTGCACCGCCACCTTGGCGCGGTCACCGCCTTCGCGCACGGCGCCCTTGATCACGACCGTCTGGTCGTAGATCTCGGGGACCTCCATCTCGAACAGCCGCTTGAGCAACTCGGGGCTGTTGCGCGACACTACGACCATCGGTCCGCGCGTGGCCTGCAGCACCTCGATGATGACCAGCCGAATGCGGTCGCCGATGTTGTAGTGTTCCGCCCGCGATTGCTCGCGCCGCGGCAAGATGGCCTCGGTTCGGCCCAGATCGACCATCATGTCACCGCGCTCGAAGCGCTTGACGATCCCGGTCAGGAGCTCGCCGACCCGGTCGACATACTCCACATATATATTGTCGCGCTCAGCATCGCGGACTTTCTGGAAAATGACCTGCCGGGCCGCATGGGCCGCGATGCGCCCGAGCTGATCGGTGGACATCGAGCGCCGTAGCTCGTCACCCACTTTCGGGTCGTCCATTCCCTCGGCTCGCGCCTCCTCGACGGTCAGCTCCGCAAGCGGGTCTTCGACCACTTCGACGACACGTTTCACCGCGGCCAGCTCGACCTCGCCGGTCTCAGGGTTCAGCGAAGCCTCGAGGTAGTCCTCGGTCCCATAGAACTTCTGGGCCGCTACCGCCATGGCCTCTTCGACCGCCTCGATGATGACCTGCGGCTCGATGTTTTTCTCACGACCGATCTGCTCGATCGTCTGGAGTAGCATCTGGGCCATCTCTTTGTTCCTATTCCTACTCGCGTCTGGGCGGACCGGACTCAGATCTCGACCTCGAGCCGCGCTTCGGCGACCTGGTCCAGTAGAATCTCGACCTGCGTACCCGCCTCGTCGTCCATCAGCACAACGCCGCGCCGGAAGCCCCGCAGGGTCCCCCGAAACAGGCTGCGCTCACCGATCGGGGCCCGGGTCTGAATACGGATTTGGCGGCCCGCGAACCGTCGATAGTCGGCCGCCACCAGCAAGAACTCGTCCAATCCAGGGGAGGAGACCTCGAGGGTGTAGGCGTGCGGAACGATGTCCTCGACGTCGAGCGTCGCCGACAACTGCCGACTCACCGAGGCGCAGTCCTCAACATCGACGCCTCCGTTCGTATCGAGGATCACCTGGAGCACCCAGCCCCGACTGCCGGTCGCGAAACGGACCTCGACCAGCTCGCAGCCCTGACGGCGCGCGGCGCGCTCGGCAAGAGGTGCGACGGCCTCCGCTACCGCCCCCATTGATGTCGTTCTGGCCGGTGCTGGCACCGTCTTGCTCCTCTGGACAAAAAAAAGCGGGCACGAGGGCCCACTTCGCTCGCAGTACCCGAATTGCCGCAAACTCTACCAAGAACTCCGGTCCGCTTCAACGAGCCCGAGCTAGCAGGCCGTGGTAATTCTCTGACGGCGTTTGCGTCGCCGTACAGCTTCATTCAAGATCGCGGTCCGCCCCACAACCTGCCTCCTGCCGGAGTGCCTGTGAGTACCCTCTCCGCCCTGACCGACCTGGCCTGTAGCCGCTGCGAAACCCCGCACGACGCCGACCGCCTACAACGCTCTTGCCTGGCGTGTGGCGGCCCCCTTTACCCTCGCTACGCGATCGACCCGCGAGCGATCCGCTGGGACACCCCAGAGTTCGCGGCACGGCCCGCCGGGTTATGGCGCTACGCCGAGCTACTGCCGGTCCGCGAGGAAAGCTACCGTCTCGACCTGGGAGAGGGGGGCACTCCCCTGCTGGCCGCCACGCGACTCGGCCCGGAGCTGGGGTTGCCGCGCCTCGAGATGAAGGATGAGGGGCTCAACCCGACCGGGTCGTTCAAGGCGCGCGGTCTGTGTCTCGCCGTTAGCCGCGCCTGGGAGCTGGGGGCCACCACGATCGCGATCCCCACAGCCGGCAACGCCGGCAGCGCCATGGCCGCCTACTGTGCCCGAGCTGGACTACGGGCGGTGATCTACCTTCCGATCGATACCCCCGGCGAGTTCCTGCAGGAGTACCGCGACCTGGGCGCCGAGGTCGTCAGCGTCGACGGCACGATTACCGACGCCGGTGCGCGAATGCTCGCCGAGGCCGAGGAGGACTGGTTCCCGGTTAGCACGCTCCAGGAGCCCTATCGGCTCGAGGGCAAAAAGACGCTGGGCTTCGAGCTTGCCGAGCAGGGCGGTTGGAGCGTGCCCGACGCCATCATCTACCCGACGGGTGGCGGCACCGGCTTGCTCGGCATGTGGAAGGCCTTCGACGAGCTCGAACGGCTCGGCCTGCTGGGCCCGGCGCGTCCCCGGATGTACGCCGTCCAGGCCGAGGGCTGCGCACCGATCGTCCGCGCCTTCGAAGCCGGCGACGCGACGGCCGAACCTTGGCACAATGCGCGTACGCTGGCCAACGGTCTGCGGGTACCGCGGGCCTTCGCCGATCGCGAGATTCTCACAGTGCTCCGCGACTCCGAGGGCGACGCCCTGATTGTCGAGGACCACGCCATGGTCGAGATGCTGCGCCGCTTGGCGCGCACCGAAGGCATCTACGCGGCCCCCGAGGCCGCGGCCACCTTGGTGGCGGCCTTGCGTCTCTGCCACAGCGGGGGGTTGCACCGCGAAGAAAGGGTGGTCTGCTTCCTCACGGGCAACGCCTACAAGTACCTCTCGTCGCTCGCCTGACAACCGGGCGGATTGCCGGGGCCATTGCCGGGGTCCTATCATGGAGCCACGTTCCGTCCGCCAACTATCACGCGAGATTCAGATGTTCGGCTCCATCGGTGGCCCTGAGCTGGTCCTGATCCTGGTTATCATCCTCCTCGTGTTCGGCCCCAAGCGCCTCCCCGAGTTCGGCCGCACGATCGGCAAGGGGCTGGCTGAGTTCAAGCGAGCTTCCAGCGATCTGAGGCGCTCGCTCGAGGACGAGGTCCGCGTCGACGAGCCACGGCGCGACATCGGACCGCGCGACGACAGTTGACGCGGTGAGCACGGCCGAGCCTCCGGGCCTGCCGGAGACAGCTTCGGCTGCCGGCCGGCGAGAGAGTCTGCCCGAGATGTCCCTCATGGATCATCTCACCGAGCTGCGCGGGCGTTTGCTGGTCTCCGTGATCGCCGTCGTGCTCGGCGCCATCGGCGCCTGGTTCTACGCCGACGAGCTGTACCGGCTGCTGACCCGACCCGTCGTGGAAATCTTGCCGGAACAGGACAATCGGCTGGCGTTCCTGTCGTTGACCGAGCCCTTCGTCCTCTACCTCAAGGTGGCCGGCCTGGCTGGGCTGTTCGCGGCCTCACCGGTCGTCATCTACCAGGGTTGGATGTTCGTGGCCCCCGGTCTGTACCGAAACGAGAAGCAGCACGCTTTGCCCGTCGTAGCTGCCTCCGCCGCGTGCTTTTTCGCCGGCGGCGCTTTCGGTTACTTCGTGCTGTTCCCGGTGATGGCCAACTTCTTCCTCGATCTCGGCTCCGACTTTCGCCAGGTTCTTACCGTGAACCGTCTCTTCGGCTTCCTCGTGCGAACGCTGCTGGGGTGCGCCCTCGTGTTCGAATGGCCCATCGTGGTCTTCTTTCTGGCACGCCTGGGGATCCTGACGGCCGGGGCAATGTGGAGCGGTCTCGGCTACGCCATCGTCGCGATCTTCGTCATTGCCGCCGTGGTCACGCCCACCCCCGACGCGCCCACACAGATTATCCTGGCCACGCCGATGCTATTGCTGTACTTGCTCGGTATCGGGATCGCCTGGTTGGTGCAGCCGCGCGACTAGTGCTCCTGTACACAAGTACGGTGACGTTTGTTGGAGCGGGATGGTGGCGGATGCCAGGCGCACCGACGAGGCGATGTGAGCGCATCGTCGAGCGAGGTGCAACGCCGCAGACGCCACCATCCCGCTCCAACCCTCCGGGCAGCCGCCGTACTTGTGTACAGGAGCACTGGTGTAAGTCAGGCACAGAGATCCTGGATCTCCAGCTGTGGCACTACCCTGCCGCCCCACCGGCGTGGTTTCAGCGTTGCAACCACCGAGATCTCGTCGATTCCTGCAAGCGCGCTCGCCAGTTCGGGGCGGCGCCACGCCACGGCCTCGACGTCGCCTTCGTCGGCGCGCAACCGGAGCTTTGTGTGGGCCTCCTTCAGCAGCTGGGGCGGCCCCGCCAAGCGTGCGCCCTCACACACGAAGCGAGGACGCGGATTGCCGATGCCGAACGGAGCCAGCCGCTCGAGCTCGTGCACCAGGCTCACACTGACGTCGCGAGCCTCCAGACGATCGTCGCAGGTCAGCACCGCGCGCAGCGAGCTCGGATCGGCGTTTCGGGCGTTGCTGCCGAGCACCTCGGCCAGGGCAGGCAGATTGGACGCGGGCAGCTCGAAGCCCGCCGCCTGCTTGTGGCCGCCGTAGCGTCCCAGTAGCTCCGCCGCCCCGTTCAGCGCCTCCACGATGTTGAAGCCGGGAACGGAGCGAGCCGAGCCATGAGCGACGCCCTCGTCGACCGACGCCACGACCGCCGGACGCCCCCAGCGCTCCACCAACCGCGAAGCTACGATGCCGATCACACCGCGATGCCAGCCCTCACCCCAGACCAACACGATCGGATCGTCGCCCGAGCCTCCCGACTCGACCGCCTGGTCATAGACGCTACGCTCGAGCTCCTGGCGCCGAGTGTTGAGCCGCTGCAGGTGGCCGGCAAGCCGTCGGGCTCTACCAGGATCGCCAGTCAGAAACAGCTCGGCTGCCTCGCCCGGATGGCCGATACGCCCCGCCGCGTTAATCCTCGGCGCCAGCCTGAAGCCCACGTCGCCGGCGGTTACCGAGCGGGCATCGACGCCCGCAACCTTCATCAGCTCGATCAACCCCGGGTTCACGGCTCCTGCGAGCGAGGCCAGACCGTGGAACGTCATGACCCGATTCTCTCCGTGCAGCGGTACTAGATCCGCAACGGTGCCGAGCGCCACCAGCTTCAGCATCGACAGACCGCTGGAGGTGGTCACATGGCGCGCCAGAAGCGCCCGCGCCAGCTTGAAAGCCACGCCTACCGCCGCGAGGTCCTCCTCGGGATAGCCCGAACCCTCGACGCGTGGGTTGAGAATCGCGGCCGCCTCGGGCAGCTCGGTGCGCGGAATGTGGTGATCGACCACGATGACGTCGATGCCTCGCTGCTTGGCCAACGCACAGGCCTCGTGCGCGGTAATGCCGCAGTCCACGCAGATCAGTACCTGTGCCCCGACCTCCGTGGCCTTGTCGATTCCGGACGGATTCAGCCCGTATCCGTCATCGATACGATGAGGCAGAACGAACTCGGCGTCGGCTCCGAGATGACGCAGCACCATGATCAGCAGGACGGTCGAGGTGATTCCATCGACGTCGTAGTCGCCGTGCACGACGATGCGCTCGCCGCACCGGATGGCGTACAGCAAGCGATCCACGGCAGCCTCCATGTCGGCGAAGAGAAAAGGGTCGTGCAGACCCGCGAGTGAAGGCTCCAGGAACGCCTCGGCCGCCTCGCTGGTTTCAATGCCGCGGCCGGCAAGCACCCGGGCCGCGACCGAGCTCAGCCCCAACGTGGTCCGCAGGCGATTCGCCGCCTGCTCGTCGATGGCGCGGAGCTGCCACGGCCGGCGTGCGGCAAGACGCGCGGCCGGCGCGCCGAGAGTGTCGGCGGTGCTCACTCGGCTGCCAAGGTACCCATGGCACGGAATTTCTCGTAGCGACCGGCCAGCAACTCGTCGATCGGCATCGATCGCAACGTGCCCAACTGTCGGCGCAGCACGGCGCCGAGCTCCTGGAATATAGCTGCCGGGTCGGCGTGCGCTCCTCCCGGAGGCTCCGGCACGACCTCATCAACGAGGCCGAGCTCGAGCAGATCCGGTGCTGTCAATCGCAGGGCGTGCGCAGCCTCCTCGGCGTGCTCCGGATCACGCCACAGGATCGACGAGCAGCTCTCGGGAGAGATCACCGAGTACGTGGAGAATCGAAGCATGTTGACCCGGTCCCCTACCCCGATGGCGAGCGCGCCACCACTGCCGCCCTCGCCGATCACGCTGACGATGATCGGGACGCGCAGCAAGGCCATCTCCCGCAGATTGGTGGCGATCGCCTCTGCTACGCCACGTTCCTCGGAACCCGAGCCGGGGTAGGCGCCGGGCGTGTCGACGAGCGTCAGGATCGGCCGCTCGAACTTCTCGGCCAGCCGCATGACCCGAAGGGCCTTGCGGTACCCTTCCGGGTGCGGCATACCGAAGTTTCGGTGCAGCTTGGCCTTGGTGTTGCGCCCTTTCTGCTGCCCGATGACGCAAACCGACTCGCCGTCGAACTCCCCGAAGCCGGCCACCATCGCGGCATCGTCGCCATACAACCGGTCCCCGTGGAGCTCCTGGAAATTCGTGAGCATGCCGCCGACGTAGTCCAACGTATAGGGGCGACTCGGGTGACGCGCCACGAGCGTCGTCTCCCAGCGGGAGAGGTTCTCGTAGATGCCGCTTCGGGTTTCGTTGAGCTTCCGGCTGAGCTTGTCGAGGCGCGCCTCCCGCTGCATCGACTCGGGATAGCTCTCTAGCTCGGCGATCTGCTGCTCGATCTCCCGGATCGGCTTCTCGAACTCTTCGGTCTTGCGCATCGCGGCAAAGCGTAGCACGGTGCCCGGCGTTCACCCGCAACAGCAGCACGCACCGGGAGCTCGGCCTGCTAGAGGGGTTCTCGATCTGGCCGGAAGACGCGGCGCAGCACGGTGACGACGCCCGCTCCCAGGACGCCCAGGACGCCCCCGACGCGGCTCGAAGGCGCGGTCGGTGGGGAAGCAAGGGCCGTCTGGGCGCGCCTCTGGGCGCGTGCGCTCAGCTCGTCCAGGAAGCTGTCGAAGACTCCGACGGCTTCGGCATCCCAACCAGGACCCCTACCCACAGGACGCGCCACCGAGCGCCATGCTGCGACCTGCTTGGCGAGCCGGCGCTGGCTACCGGGCAGATCGGCCTCGTCCTCCTGCAAAGCCCGCACCCAGGCCATCAGAGCTGCCTCGAGCTCCGTGGCCAAATTGCCGGCCAGGGCCTTGGCGCGGTGACGGTCATCGTCGAAAAGCGTGTCGAGCGAGGGCATGCTCAGGCGCCAGGCCCGGTAACGTCGGTGAATCTCTTGCCGCTTGCGCACGAAACGCTCGCGCGCCTCCGGCCTCAGAGCGCTCGGATCCGGCAACCTCGCCAGGGCTGCCTCGACCTCTGCGGCCGCGACCTCCACGTCAGACCCGCAGACGGACACACTCGCTGCCGACGAGCGCCTCCAGCTCCTGCACCAGGCTGGCCGTGGGATCGACGAAGAGGTACCGGTTCGGCGAGATGCTCGCTCGGAAGCCCTCGGGGTGAGCACGGACCAGGCTGACCCGAACGGGGATATTGCCGCGGTGCCGCTGCAGCACGTCCACAAGGCGAACCGGAAGCTCCGGGGCCGCCGTCGTCAGGTCGACGGCGATCTCGACGGTCTGCGGCGGCCGCTCCTTCTTCTGCTTCTCAGCCTGATCGAAAGGCAGAATCTCGCTGGCGACCATCCGAGCAGTATCGTCCTCGGCCTCGGCGCGACCACGGAACAACAGTACGTCATCGGGCACGAGCAGCTCCCTGCAGGCTTCGAACACCTTCGGAAACACGACGACCTCGGCGTGACCGAACAAATCCTCGATTACCAGCACGGCCATCGGGTCGCCCTTACGCGTCTTCAGGTTGCGGACCGACACGATCAAGCCGCCGACCGCGACCTCGGTGGGCTCCCTGGCGCTCGCCAGATCGGCGGTCGTCGTGTCGGCCAGGTGACGAAGCTTGTCCGCGTGCCGCTGCAAGGGATGACCGGTCACGTAGAAGCCCAGGGCCTCCTTCTCGGCGTTGAGGACCTGCCGGTCCGACCAGGCATCGCAGTCGGGAAGGCGCGGCATGGGCTGCGGCTCCGAGTCGTCGGCGCCGCCGCTCGCCATCGCGTCAAAGAGCCCGCCCTGCCCGGACCTGCGATCGCGCTGCAGCCGCTGCCCGCTTTCCATCGCCGGCTCCAGCTGCGCCATCAGGACGGCCCGCACGGTCCCGGCCGGCAGGTCGCCATAGGGGGACAGCAGCCCGTCCATGGCGCCCGATTTGATCAGGCTCTCGAGCGTCTTCTTGTTGATGCCGCGCGCCAGATCGACGCGCTCACAAAAGTCGAGCAGATGCTGAAAGCGCCCCTCGGCGTTGCGCGTGTCGAGAACCGTCAGCACGGCCCCCTCGCCCACCCCCTTGATCGCGGCCAAGCCGAAGCGGATCGCCTCGCCTACCGGGGTGAAGTGTATGTTCGACTGGTTGACCGTCGGGGGTAGCACGTCGATGCCGATACCGCGGCACTCGTTGATGTACCGGACCACCTTGTCGGTGTTGCTCTGCTCGGTGGTCAGCAGGGCCGCCATGAAGTGCACCGAGTAGTTCGCCTTCAGATAGCCGGTTTGGTAGGCGAGCAGCGCATAGGCCGCAGAGTGTGACTTGTTGAAGCCGTAGCCCGCGAACTCGACGATCTGGTCCCAGATCTGCTTCGACGGGGCCTTGGGCATCGAGTTCGCCCTGCAGCCGCCCAGGAACTGCTCCTCCATCGCGGCCATGACCTCGGGCTTCTTCTTGCCCATGGCCTGGCGCAGCACGTCGGCCTGACCCAACGAAAAGCCGGCCAGTGCCGAGGCGATCTGCATGGCCTGCTCCTGGTACACGATGATGCCGTAGGTCTCTCGAAGCATCGGCTCCAGCTCAGGGAGCACGAACTGCACGCGGGTCGGGTCGTGCTTGCGCTGGATGTACTCGTCGATCATGCCGGAGCCGATCGGTCCCGGACGATACAGGGCGTTCATCGCGATCAGGTCGTTGATACGACTGGGGTTGAGCTTGCGCAGGTAATCACGCATCCCGGACGACTCGAACTGGAAGATCCCGGAAGTGCCGGCGGCGGCGAACAGAGCATAGGTCTGGTCATCGTCCAGCGGGATGTCGCCGGTACCGAACGGTTCTCCGTGCTCACGCGAGATCGAAGCCAGGCAGTCGTGTACTAGCGTCAGCGTACGCAGCCCGAGGAAGTCCATCTTCAGCAGACCGATTGCCTCGACGTCGTTCATCGGGTACTGGGTCGCCACGAAGTGATCCTGGTCGGCCCCCTGGCCTGACGCGGGCTTGTAGAGCGGCACATACTCCGTAAGCGGCTCGTCGGAGATCACGATGCCGGCCGCATGAGTCGATGCATGCCGGAGCTGCCCCTCGACCTGCTCGGCCAGATCGACAAGCCTGGCCACTTGCTCGTCGTCGCTCACCGCCGCCTTGAGCGGATCCTCGGTCTGGAGCGCCCCGCGGATTGTCGCGCCGAGGTCACTCGGGATCATCTTGGCAATGCGGTCGACATCGCCGAACGGCATCTCCAGCGTACGGCCCACGTCGCGGATCGCCGCCTTCGCGGCCATGGTGCCGAACGTGATGATGTGAGCCACCTTGTCGCGCCCATACTTGTTGGCGACGTACTCGATGACCTCTCCGCGCCGCCGCATGCAGAAGTCGATATCGATATCCGGCATGCTGATGCGCTCGGGATTCAGGAAACGCTCGAATACGAGCCCGTACTCGAGCGGGTCGATGTCGGTGATGCCGAGCGAGTAGGCGACCAGGCTGCCGGCTGCGCTGCCACGCCCCGGCCCAACGGGGATCGTTTGCTCGCGGGCGAAGCGGATGAAGTCCCAGACGATCAGGAAGTAGCCCGGGAACCCCATCTGCTCGATCACCGAGATCTCGTAGTCCAGTCGCTGTTCGTACTCGGTGCGCGACACGGCGCCGCGCCAACCGTTGCCTTGCCCCAGCGCCCTCATGCGCTCCTCGAAGCCGGCCCGGACGACGCGCTCGAAGTAGCCGCCCAGCTCGAAGCCCTTCGGTACAGGGAAGTGCGGCAAGTGGTGGCTATCAAAGTCGAGCTCGACGTCGCAGCGCTCCGCGATCTCCTCGGTGCTGGTCAACGCTTGGGGCACCTCGGCGAAGACCTGGCCCATCTCCTCCTGGCTCTTTACGTAGAACTCGTCGTTCGGGAACTTGAGCCGGTTGGGATCATTGATGCCCTTGCCCGTTTGGATGCACAGGAGTACGTCGTGCCCCTGGCTGTCTTCCCGCCGCAGGTAATGGCAGTCGTTCGTACCGACCAGGCGGAGGCCAAACTCCTGCGCCAGGCGCACGAGGTGCGGGTTGATCCTCCGCTGCTCCGCGAGCCCCTGGTCCTGCAGCTCGACGTAGTAGTCGTGGCGGCCGAAGATCTCGACCATTTGGCCGACGAGAGTGCGCGCCGCAGCGTAGTCGCCGTTCATCAAGACCTGGCTGACTTCGCTCGCCAAGCAGCTGGTGGTTCCGATCAACCCATCGGCATGCGCGGCCAGCGCCTCCCGATCGATGCGCGGCCGGTGGTAGAAGCCCTCCAGATACCCGATGCTGGAGAGCCGCATCAGGTTGCGGTAGCCGCGGGCATTCTTGGCCAACAGGAGTTGGTGAAAGTTGTGCTTGCCTGCGTAGCCCGCGGTGCGCCCTGTCCGCGAGCCGGGAGCCATATAGGCCTCCATGCCCAGAATGGGTTTGATGTCGCGGGCCTTGGCGCTCTGGTAGAACTGGATCGCGCCGAACATGTTGCCGTGGTCGGTCAGGGCCACGGAGTGCATGCCGAGCTCGGAGCAGCGGGCCATGAGCTGATCGATCCGGGTGGCCCCGTCGAGCAGCGAAAAGTTCGTGTGGTTGTGGAGGTGGACGAACCCGGAATGCGCGCCGTTCGAGCTCATGCGGCGACTATAGCAGGCCGTGCTGAGGCGCTGATGCGCCTCGGCTGCCCGGCCGGGACTCAGCTGCAGACGAATCGCTCACAACGTACATTTTCCTCTCTGGTGCGAATCCGAAACGACCCGTCACGACCCCGGCCACCCGCATTACTCGAGCGGGCGGGCCGAATTGCGGGCGGCGCCATGGCGGCCGTCGCCGTCCTGAGCTGCGTGAGCCTGGCGCGCCCCGTAGCCCCCACGACGTACGCCGGCCCGCTACCGGCGCCGGTCACTGGCCGGCAGACCGGCGCCGAGGCTACGCCCGAGGCAACCGACGGGCCTCTCTACCTCGCGGCGCCCCGGTTCGAGTGGATCGACGGAACGGCCGGCAGCTACCGCTGGTCGGCGACGCTACGCAACCCGAGCCACACCGACATGGGGGTCACGGTGGTGCTGCAGATCCTCGATGCGGTAGGAACAACGTTGCACCACGAAGACCTGTCCCGCATGCTGCGGGGCGGGCGCGCCTGGGATCTGGAGTCGGCAGGCCAGGTTCCCGGAGAGCGCCTCGCCGAGGCCCGGAGCTGGCAGATCGAGTACTGGGTGCGGATCTCGCCGCCGCCGCACCGCTGATCCGGGGCCGACCAGCGGGCTACTTCAGGCTCCGCTCGAACAGTCGGAGGATGCGGCGGTACTCGTCGGCCCACGAGGCGGCCTCGACGAAGCCATGGCTCTCGACCGGATACAGCGCCACCTCCCAGTCCTCCTTGCGCAGCTCGATCAACCGTTGCGCCAAACGCACCACTCCCTGGAAGTGGACGTTCGTGTCGACGACCCCGTGGCAGATGAGCAGCGGGTCCTCCAGGCCCTCGGCGAAGTAGATCGGCGAGGAGCGCCAGTAGGACTCCGCGTCGTCCTGAGGCGAGTTCAAGATGTTGCTGGTGTACGGGTGGTTGTAGTGGGCCCAGTCGGTAACCGGGCGTAGGGCCGCCCCCGCCGCGAAGTGATCGGCGGCGGTGAACAACGCCATGAGCGTGATGAATCCGCCGTAGGAGCCGCCGTAAATGCCGATGCGGTCGGGATCGACCCCGTGCTGGTCCACCAGGTACCGGGCCCCGTCGATCTGATCTTCCAGGTCCTGACCGCCCATGTGCCGATAGATCGCGGTCCGCCAGGCTCTGCCGTAGCCGGCAGAGCCTCGGTAGTCGATATCGAGCACGGTGTAGCCACGCTCCATCAGCAGATGGTGGAACGTGAACTCGCGCGAGTACGAGGACCACCACCGATGCACGTTGTGCAGGTATCCGGCGCCGTGCACGAAGATCACGGCAGGACGATCCGGATGAGGGTTCTCCGGAAGGTACAGACGGGCCGGAACCTCGACACCGTCACGTGCCGTGATGTGCACGATCTCGGGGTCGATCCAGACGTAGGACTCGAACGCCGGACTCGGCGAGCTGGTGACGCGCGTCTCCTCGGCGTCGGCCGCAGCGTCTCGCACGTACAGCTCCGACGGCCGGTTCGACGAGGAGGCTACGCTCGCCAGCCGACTCCCGTCCGGCGACAGCGTCGAGTCGTGACGTCCGTGCCCGGAGGTCAGGGCGATGGGCTCGCCGCCGCCGATCGGCAGGCGATAGGTGTGGACCTCGAACGGATCGACAATCGAGGCCTCGAACACGAAGCTCTCCCTATCGGCGGAGAGCCGGGGGCCGAAGACCTCGAAGTTGCCGGCCGTCAGGGCCCGCGCCTCGCCGCCGGCAGCAGGCGCGACATACAGATGCATGCTCCCGGCGCGCTCCGAGACGAAGTAGAGAGCGTCACCCGTCGGCATCCAGCCGTAGCCACCGGCGACGCTCCAGTTGATCCAGGCCTCGTCGTGGTCATGCGCCGCAAGGACCGCCTCGGCGCGAAGCTCCTCACCGTCGCTCGCCGGCGTGATCACGGTGAACCAGCGGTCCTTGCTGTCGGTAGCGCGCGCGTGCACCAGGAAGGAGCTCGACTCCTCGTTCCACACGGGCCCCGAGAAGGCGACGTCCCGATCGTCGAGCGCCGGTTCGGCCCACGCTATGCGCCCGGTTGCCACCTCGATCACCCCTACCGTCGAATCGCCGAGCTCGTCGCCCACCTTGATCCGGGTCGAGATGTCCTCGGTATACCCGCTGGTCGTCACGTAGTTGGGCACGTCGGCAACTCGATCCGAGCCCGCCTCGCGGCTTGCCGTGATCGCCACCCAGCGCAGATCGGGCGATACGACGAGCGCGCCGGCCGTGAGCCCCTGCAGCCAGACCGGAGCGGGCTGGAGTCGCTCCGACCGTTCACGCGCCTCCTCGCGTCGCTGCGCGCGGCGGCTCAGCGCGTCGAATAGTGCGAGTTGCTGATCACGCAACCACCGCTGACTGTCGGTAGAAGGCTCGGTGTCCGACTCCTTCCCCGGACGGATGTCGGTGAGGCGTCGCAGCACCGACACTCCGCCAGCGGCGTCGATCGGCAGGGCCAACAGATTGTCGCGATAGCGAACGACCGCCACACGGCCGCCGTCGGCCAGCGCCTGCGGTCGGGCCCCGTCGAGCCCGGAGATCAAAGTCCGTGTCTCGCCGCCCTCGAGCAGCATGACCGTGTCGCGAGCGGCCCACAGCGCACGTCGGTGATGCCGATCCCAGACCGCGAAGGCGGCCGGCACCAGCTCGGCCTCGTCGTCCGAAAGGCGCCGCAGCGCGCCCGCGTCGACGTCGTACTCCCACGTGCCTGTGCGCTCTTGCCCCAACGCTTCCACCACTGGAACCAGAGCCGGTCACCGTCGGGGTGCCACCGAACCGACGACGGGCGCGAGCCGCTGAAGTCGGCGCCCTCCATGATCAGGTCCATGTCGAGCCCGGAAACCGACCCCGCGAGCCGCTGGTGGATCCCCGCATCGATCGCCCGCACCGGCTCCAGCTCGTCCTCCGCTACCGGCGGGTTGTCCTCCTGCGCTACGGCGGGCGGCACAGGTACCAGGAGCAGGAGCAGGGCAACGGGGGCGATGGTGCGCGCGAGCGGCATGAGGGTCTCCCAGGAGGCCGTGGTGAAAGTGCGATGGGTCTGGCTACATGAGCGTACGGGGATCGATGTCGACGACCAGGTCGCGGGGCAACCCACGACCGGCTTCGAGCTCGGCGAGCGAGCTCCGAATGGTACCGACCAGATCATCACGATCCGGACTCTTCAGGAGGATTTGCATGCGGTACTTGCCGCGTAACCGGGAGATCGGGGGCGACGCTGGACCGATGACCGCTACCTCGCCGACAACGTTGCGCCGCAGCGCCGCACCCAGTCGATCGGCCTGTTCCTTGACGTCGGTGGTTACCTTGGCGCGGCATAAACATGCGGCCAGACAGACGAAGGGCGGGTACCTCAGGCGACGCCGGAACTCGATCTCACGCGCGTAGAAGGTCTCGAAGTCGTGCTCGAGCGCGGCCTCGATGGCGTAGTGCCCGGGCTGGTGAGCCTGCAGGACCACCTCGCCGGGCGTGTCTCCCCGCCCGGCGCGTCCAGCCATTTGGGTGAGCAGCTGAAAGGTCCGCTCGGCAGCGCGAAAGTCGGGCATCCCGAGCCCAGCGTCGGCGCCCACCACGCCGACCAGCGTGACCCCGGGGAAGTCGTGTCCCTTGGCGAGCATCTGGGTGCCGACCAAGACGTCGAGCTGGCGCGAGCCGAAGGCCGATAGAATCCGCGCGTGCGCTCCCTTCTGGCGTGTCTGATCGGCGTCGAACCTTCCGATTCGAGCCGCTGGGAATGCCTGGGCCAGGGCACCCTGCAACTGCTCGGTCCCGTGACCCAGCTCGTGTAGCGAATCGGCCCCACACTGCGGGCAGAGACTGACCGCCGGGCGCCGGTAGTCGCAGTAGTGACAGCGCAGGGAACGCTCCGCCCGATGCAGCGTCAGGCTGACAGCACATTCGGGACACTCCGGCCGCGCACCGCAGACACGGCAGACCAAGGCGCTAGCATAGCCACGGCGGTTCAGCAGAATGAGCGCCTGCTCGCCATCGACCAACCGGGCCTCGATCCGTTTCTCGAGGGCGCGGGACACCAGGGTACGACCGCACTCCTTCCACTCGCGGCGCATGTCGACGAGCGCCACGCTCGGCATCGGGCGCGCCGCAACCCGCCTCGGAAGCAGAGCCGTTCTAAAGCGCCCGGCGCGGGCGCGCCAGGCAGTGCCCAGTGCGGGCGTCGCCGATCCAAGAACGACCACGGCCCCCTCGCACTCCCCGCGGATCAACGCCACGTCGCGGCCGTGGTAGCGGGGGCGTTCCTCCTGCTTGTAGGCCGCATCCTGCTCTTCGTCGACGACGACCAGACCGACGTCTGCGAGCGGCGCGAACAGCGCCGAGCGTGGGCCGACCACGACGCGTGCCTCGCCCCGGCGTAACCGCCACCAGGCGTTGGTCCGTTCGCTGGCCGACAATCCCGAATGTAGAACGGCCACCTGGCTGCCGAAGACCGCCTGCGCCCGCCCACGCAGCTGCGGTGTCAGGCCGATCTCCGGAACCAGCAGGATCGCCGAACACCCGGCCTCCAGTGCGGTCCGGGCGGCGCGAAGATAGACCTCGGTCTTGCCGCTTCCCGTCACCCCGTGGAGCAGCACCGGCACTCGATCGCGTCTGGCCCGGTCGATGTCCCGCAGGGCGGCGCTCTGATCGCGTGTCAGCATGAACGTGCCTGCCCCGGCAGAGCCGAGGCTCCAGCCGTCGCTTCGGTCCACCGCCCGCTCGAGACGCTCGACCAGGCCCTTGGCTTCGAGCGACCGCAACACGGCGGCCGACACGCCCGCTTCGCGCATGAGCAGCATCGAGTCCACCTCGCGCTCACCGTGCGCCCGCAGCCACGCCACAGCGCGACGCTGCGCCGGAGCGTGCCGGGTCGCCTGCCCCTGCGTCGCTTCGTCGAGCCCTGCGGTCAGCCGGATCTCGGTCGCAGTCCGACCGCTGGCCTGGCCGCTCCACTCATCGCGCACCTCCAGGAGCCCGTCTGCGGCCAGGCGCTGGACCGTCGCCATCGGCGCCACGCCCGGCAGCATGCGGGCAATCTGGCTGACCCGGGTCCAGCGGGAGCCATGGCGAAGCCCGGCGAGCGCCTGCATGAACCGCCGGGGATCGTGCCCCGCAATGTGCGTCGGTGCGGTGCCAGCCAGGCGTACCCGGGCGCTCTGCTCGGGGTTGCCGGCGGGCAGCGCGAGCTGCGCCACCACGCCCCAGGATGCCATGTAGCGTTCCGACACCCGGCGCGTCAGATCGAGCATGGCGGAGGTCAGCAGCGGACGGCGGTCCAGGCAATCGTCGATGTCCCGCAGCCGATCGGCCGACACCTCTGGGGGCGGAGCCTCTACCGTCTCGACCACGAGCGCCACGAGCGAACGCCCCCCGAAACGCACCCGCACCCTGGCACCCGGGGCAACGAGCCACTCGTGCTGCGGCGGGACCCGGTAGCTGTATAGCCCTTCCGCCGGCACAGGAACCGCGACGCGGGCGAACAGCCGCCCGACCTCGGGTAGTAGCAGCGCCTGCCGGCCGCTCACTCGTGCCCGGCGAGACGAGCCATGACCATCTGCATGTCGTCCCAGGTCTTGTGCTTTTCTGCCGGGCTCCGCAGCAGGTACGCCGGGTGGTAGGTGCACATGACCGGGATACCGTCCCACTCCATGAAGCGCCCCCGCAGACGGCCGAGCGGAGCATCGACGTCGAGCACCGCCTGCGCCGCCACTCGGCCGAGGAGCACGATGATCTCCGGGCGGACGGCCTTCACCTGTCGCAGCAAGAAGTGGCGGCAGGCGGCGAGCTCGTCCCGCTCCGGATTCCGGTTCTTAGGTGGCCGGCACTTCACGGTATTGGCGATGTAGACCTGCGAGCGCTCGAGTCCCATAGCCACGATGATGCGGTCGAGTAGCTGACCAGCGCGCCCGACGAATGGCTCTCCCTGTAGGTCCTCGTCGCGTCCCGGGCCTTCGCCGATGAACATGAGCCGCGCGGTCGGATTGCCGACGCCGAATACGACATTCGTTCGGGTCTCACAAAGGCGGCAGAGGGTGCATGTGGCAGCCTCGGCCGCCACCGATTCCAGAGACTCATCCGCCGCCGGCTGATCGGATTCGCCACCGGTGGCAACCGGCTCGGCGGTGGGCGCCCCGCTGGTGATCGGCTGCTCGATCGCACCGACGGGAGTCGCTGCCTCGCCCGGCTGGCGCGCCGCCACGTCGGCGCGCGATCGAGTCGCCATGCCCCAAACGCCGTCGTCGCGCAGCTGCTCTAGATGCAACGCCAGTTGGTGCCGCGCCTCGAGCGTCCTATCCGCCATCGCCCTCGCCTACGGCCAGGAAGCGGCTCACGGCTTGCCATATGGCTCCGGCGACGACGCGCTTCGAGGCGCGCGCGATCTCGTCGCGGCCGCCCCGGCGGTCCAGAACCACGGCGGCGTTGTCGTCGGACCCGAATCCCGTTCCAGAATGGCCCACCTGGTTTGCCACCATCAAGTCGCAGCCCTTGGCCGAGAGCTTGGCGGCGGCCCGCTGTTCGATGTCTGAGGTCTCCGCGGCAAAGCCGACCAGCAGCGGCCGCTCGTCCCGTGCGCCGAGCGCCGCCAGGATGTCCTGCGTCCGCTCGAGTCGCAGCTCCAGGTGGTCGTGGCCCGCCTTCTTGATCTTCTCGTCCCGCGTCGCGTCGGGTCGATAGTCGCATACCGCCGCCGACAACAGCGCAATGTCCCAGCGCCGGTCGAGGTCGAGCACGGCAGCCGCCATCTCGGCCGCGCTCTCGACATCGACCCGCTCGACGCGGGCCGGCGCCGCAAGCTCAGTCGGACCGCTGACGAGAATGACCTCGGCGCCGAGCAACGAAGCCTCTGCCGCCAGTGCATAACCCATCTTCCCGGTCGATCGATTAGTGAGCATGCGGACCGGGTCGATGCGCTCGCGCGTCGGACCAGCGGTCACGAGCACGCGGCGGCCCCGGAGCCAAGCGTGCTCGGGCGGGTCGTGGAGCAACCGTTCTATCGTGCCGGCGATCTCGGCCGGCTCGGCCATGCGCCCGGGTCCCGATCGGCCGGAGGCCAGGGAGCCGGTTCCGGGACCGACGAGCCACGCGCCCCGATCCACCAGGGACGCGAGGTTACGCTGCACGGCCGGGTGCGCGTACATCTCGTCTTCCATAGCCGGAGCCAGCAGCAGCGGGGCCGGACTGGCAAGCGCCAGCGTGGACGCAAAGTCGTCGGCGATCCCGTGCGACAGCTTGGCAATGAAGTCTGCGGTCGCGGGGGCGACGCAGAGAAGATCAGCCTCCTCGGCCCAGCGAACATGCGCGATGCACTCAGGCCGTGGATCGTCGAACAGACTGTCGATGACCCGTTCGCCCGACAGCGCGGCGAAGGTTGTCGGGCTGACGAACCGAGTCGCGCCGCGTGTCATCGCGACCCGGACCCGCAGCTGCCGCTCGCGCAGCCGGCGTACCAGCTCGCACACCTTGTAGGCGGCGATCCCGCCGGTCACCGCCAGCACGACGGTCGTCCGGGCCTGTGGCTCGGCGATTCCGGTCATGATCGCTTCCTGTCGCGGCAGCGGCCGCGGTGGCCTACTCTTCGCCGGCCGCGTCGTCGCTAGGTTCCTGCATCGCGGTGGCAACGAGATCGAGCTCGCCCTCCTCGCGTAAACGCCAAGGAACGGTCCCTTGGTCGACCTCGCGAACGGCCAGGGTCGTGTACTTGCGCACGGTGGCCTCGATCTTGGGCCGGGCGCCGCGCATGAGCTGGAGGCAGCGCTGCGCCGCCACCTCTACGAACAGATACTCACTTTCTGGCTTCACGAGAATCCTCCGATTCAGTGGCCCACGATAGAGCCGGGCGGCGGCGTACGCTCCCCACCGAAGGAGCGGCTGATCCGCTCCGCCAGAGACGTTCGCCGCGTACGTCGGCAGCGCTCCGCGCGCACGATAGCCTCGAGCTCCGCGGCTGCCGTGTCGAGTTCGTCGTTGACGACCACGTAATCGTAGCCCACATAGTGGGCGATTTCGCTCGCCGCGATGCCCAGCCGACGCTCGATCGTCGATCGGTTCGCGTCGTTGAGCCCATCGCGCCCCACCAGACGGCTCTCGAGCTCGTCCCGGGAGGGCGGCAAGACGAAGATCGTCACGGCGGAGGCCATACGCCGAAGCACGGACTCGGCCCCCTGCACGTCGATCACAAGAACGGCATCGGCTCCAGCGGAATGGATGCGCTCGATCTCCGAATGCAATGTGCCGTAGAGGTAGCCGTGCACCTGCGCCCACTCGAGGAAATTGCCGGCAGCACGGCGTGCTTCGAACTCCTCGGCGCCGACGAAGAAATAGTCGCGGCCGTGGTGCTCGTTGTCCCGGGCGACCCGCGTCGTGCAAGAGATCGTACGAACGAGCCGGTCGGCCCGGGCCAGCAGCGTGTTCGCCAGCGTCGTTTTGCCAGCCCCCGAGGGAGCCGATATCACGAAGCACACGGAGGGCGCGGCCGCGTCACTCAATGTTCTGCACCTGCTCCCGGATCTTCTCGAGCTCCGACTTCAGGCCGAGCACCTCGTCGGCCACCGCCAGGTCTTTGGTCTTGGCCCCGATCGTGGTCAGCTCCCGGTGGATCTCCTGGGCGACGAACTCCAGCGCGCGCCCCACCGAGTCCGACGACTGCAGCAGATCGCGCGTCTTGTCGAGATGCGACCGAAGGCGCACGGTCTCCTCGGTGACGTCAGCGCGCTCGGCATAGTAGGCGGCCTCCTGGATGAGCCGAGATTCGTCGACCGGTGCCCCGACCTCTGCAAGCAGCTCTCCGACCCGCTCGCGGAGCTGGTCGCGGATCCGCGCCGGCAGCTCAGCGGCCGCGTTCTCGATACGGCGAAGGCCGCCGTCAAGCAGGTCGACCCGGGCGCCGAGATCCTGCGCAAGATGGGTCCCCTCGTGGGCACGCATCGCACCGAGCCCCTCGAGGGCCGTGCGGAGCGCCTTCTCGATCACCGGCGTGTCCTCCTCAGGATCGACGGAGGCCTCATCCCCGACGCTCATGACGCCTGGCAACGGCAGCAGATCTGCCACGCCGAGATCACTCCGAATCCCCAGATCGCCAGCCATCTCGTCGAGCTCGCGGGCCCAGGCGCTGGCGGCTTCCCGGTCGATGCGCGATGTGCCGCCGGCCCTTGCCGCCACCGATAGTGTCATGTCTACCTTGCCGCGCTGGACATGTTCCTGGATCATTCGCCGCGCCCGGCCCTCAAAGAACGCCAGCTCCGACGGCAGCCGCATCGCGACCCGGCAAAATCGATGGTTGACGCTGCGAACCTCGGCAACTGCCCGCAACCGCTCCGAGCTGGCCTCGCCCCGCCCGTGCCCGCTCATGCTTCGAATCATGGCGCGCAATGTTAGCAGCCCGTCTGGATTCGGTTCGCCCACCCGAGCTGCCGTGTCAGCGGCTTCAGCCGATCTCGCGTCCGGCCTGCTCGGAGAGCTTCGCAAGGCGCGCCGCCACCTCCGAATCGGCCTTCCGGAGCGCAGCGTCACCACCGTCCCGCGGCACCCACAGGTGCGGCCCGTAAACGAACACGCCACGGCTGAACGGCAGCGGGAAGATCATGCGGTCCCAGGTGCCGAGCCGTAGCTCGCGGCTACACGCGAAAGCCACGGGCAGTAAAGGCCTTCCGGTAGCCCGCGCCACCCAGGTTGCCCCAGGCTGCACCTTCTCGGCCGGGCCGCGGGGACCATCGGGCGTGATTCCCATGTCGCGGCCGCGCCGAGCCGCGGCAACCATGCCCCGTGCGGCGGCCACGCCGCCGCGCGAGCTCGACCCACGGGTGGCCTCCACACCGAGCCACCCAAAGAGCGTGGCGGTCATCGCGCCGTCGTCCGAACGTGAGATCGGTACAACGGTGGGAGGCCGGAACTGCACCCAGGGCATCATCGCCAGCTGGGAATGCCAGAAGCAGTAGATCACCGGACCGCCGTCCTCGGGTAGGGCGTTCTCCGCGCCCACGCGGTGCAGCCGCATGGTGCGGCGAACCATCGCCAGGTACCCCGCCCCGAGGGTGCCGGCCCCGCTCAGCATCGACCGGCGCAGACCGGCGCGGAGTCGAGACGGCATCGTAGACGCTCAGCCCTCCAACGCGAACCCTGGCTCCACCGCGGCGGCGAAGTGCAGCGCGTACAGACGCTGGTACGCACCCATGCGCGACAGCAACTGCTCGTGGGTCCCCTGCTCGACGACACGGCCGCCCTCGATCACGACGATCAGGTCGACGTTGCGGATCGTCGACAGACGGTGCGCGATGATGACGGTCGTACGTCCTTCCATCAGATTGACCAACGCCTCCTGCACCAGGCGGTCGGAGCGTACGTCGAGGTTGCTCGTCGCCTCGTCCAGGATCAGGATCGGCGCGTTCTTGAGCAGCGCGCGGGCGATCGCGATGCGCTGACGCTGCCCCCCCGACAGGCGCAGCCCGCGCTCGCCCAGCACGGTTTCGTAGCCCTGTGGCAACTTGCTGATGAATTCGTGCGCGAAGGCCGCGCGGGCGGCCGACTCGACCGCTTCAGCAGAAACATTCGGCTGGCAATAGCCGATATTAGCGCGCACCGAATCATTGAACAGGATGGTTTCCTGGGTGACCATGGCGATCTGCGCGCGCAGCTCGTCGAGACGGATGCCCTTCAGATCTACATCGTCGATCGCTACGCGGCCCGAGCTCGGCTCGTAGAAGCGCGGAATCAGGTTGGCCAGCGTCGATTTGCCGGACCCGGAGGGACCGACGAACGCAACCGCGGAGCCGGCCCGAATCTCCAGATCGATATCGTGCAGCACTTGCTCGCCGCCGCCGTCGGCGTACTCGAAAGCGACGGACTCGAAGCGCAAACCATGAACAAGAGCCGGCATCGGGACCGTCGGCTCGAACCCGGCGACAGGTTCTGAAAGCGAACCGCCGATCAACCGCAAACGATCGGCCGCCGGCAATGGTTCGACCGGCTCGTCGAGCACCTCGAACAGACGATCTGCTGCCGATGCCGCGGCCTGCACCCGCACGTTCGCCGAGCTGAGGCGCCGCAGCGGCGCGTAGGTCAGCAGGGCCGATGCGAGAAACGAGGTGAGCTCACCCGGCGTCAGTTGCGCCTGCGCGATCTGCCACGACCCGTAGATCACCACCAGCGCGCCGCCGCACGCGCCGATGAACTCCATCAAAGGCGAGCCGATCGCGGACAGGCGCTCGGCGTGCAATGAATGCCGGTACAGCCGCTCGGCCGCGCGCCGGAACTTCTCCGACTCCGGCTGCTCCATGCCGAACGCCTTCACCACGCGGATCCCGGTAAGCGTCTCCTGCAGCAGTGCCGAGATCTCGCCAAGCCCCTGCTGTGCGGCGCGGCTGACCCGGCGTAGACGCTTACCGAGCGCGCCGATGACGGTCGCCACGACCGGTCCGACGGTGAGCACCAGGAGCGCCAAGACCCAGTCGGTGTAGAGCATCAGCGCGATCAATCCGACCAGCGTCATGCTCTCGCGCAGCAGATCGACGAAGACTCGCGTCAGCGCCTCCTGGATGGCCAGCACGTCGGAGGTAACCCGTGACATCAAGCTGCCGGTGGAGCGTCGCGCGTGAAACCCGAGAGGCAGGAACTGCAGGTGCCGGTAGACGTGGACGCGCAGATCACGAACGACCGCGAAGCCGACGCTGCCCATGAGGTAGCTCGACAGGTAGCGCGCGATTCCCAGCGTCAAGTACAGCAGCACGATGGCCGCGGCGAGCATGCGGACATCGGTAGCGACGGCGCTCGTAACAAAGGCCTCGTCGACTACGAAGCGCAGCATGTAGATGATCGCCGCGTTCGCCGTCGCCAGGGCGGCCATGGCGGCGATCGCACCCAGCATCCTGGACACGTAGGGCCGAACGAAGGGGCTGAGGCGGCGGAGATTGGTCATGATGCCAGCGCGTCGTCTGCGGTGCGGACGCTCGGTGGAACGATCGTCTCAGCTACGGCACGCGCGGCCCGCCGGGAAGCGCCCGGTTCGCCGAGCCGCATCCGAACCTCCTGCAGGAATTCGAGGCACCGACGACGTGGAGCACCGTCCTGCAACAACGGGACGAGCTCCTCAACGATCCGTGTTGGAGTGACCTGCTCCTGGAGCAGCTCTGGCACCCCACGGCGAGCCGCAACCACATTTACCAATGCGATGTCACGAATGCGCACCAGTAACTTTCCGAGATTATAGGTAAGCCAGGATGTTCTGTAAACGACCACTTCGGGCGTCCCGAGAAGCGCTGCCTCGAGCGTCGCGGTTCCCGAACAGACCACGGCTGCCCGACACTGGCGAAGCAGATCGTAGTAGTCGCCGTCCAGGAGGTGTACGCGCTCGCGGAGCTCGGGCTGCAGCCCGGCCAACGGGATCTCGTATTCCGAGCGATCGACGCCGGATGCACGCGGGATCAGAAAGTGGAGCGCGCCCTCCAGGGCCGCCAACCGGCTGGCAGCCCCGAGCAGCGGGTCCAGCAGCCGCGATACCTCGCTCTTGCGGCTCCCAGGCAACAGGCCGACCCACGACGCCGACGCTGGCAGGCTGTGCCGCGCGGCAAGCTGCTCACGCGGGCAGCGCGGCTCCGCCGGGATGACGTCGAGCAGCGGGTGGCCGACGAAGTCGACCGCGACCCCGAGGTCCTCGTAGAGCGCTTTCTCGAACAAGAGAATCACCAGCACCCGGTCGGCCAGGCGCGCAATGTCACGCACTCTGCCCGCCCGCCAGGCCCACACCTGCGGGCTGATGTAGTAGACGATTGGCATCTCCGGACGCACCCTGCGCAGGCGGCGCGCCAACGCCATGTTGAAGTCCGGATAATCGACCAGGATGACACCGTCGATGTCGAGATCTTGAACCGCTGCCACCAGCCCGTTCATGGCCCGGCGTACGTCGCCCAGGTGCGCCAGCACCTCGGTGAAGCCGACCACGGCCAAATGCCGATAGTGGTAGAGGAGCTCGACCCCCTGCGCCGCCAGGCAATCCCCACCCACGCCCCAGACCTCGAGCGGCTCGGGATCGTGGCGCAGTTGGTGCACCAGGCTCGACGCGTGGAGGTCCCCCGAAGCTTCGCCGGCCACGATCAAGAGGCGGCGACCGCCGCGCTGGTCCAGCCCGCCAGGCGCCAAGCCTCAGCCCTCCAGGGCAGCGCCCCGGACCCCCGTGATGTCGAGAGCCTCGAGCACCTCGAGCACCCGCTCCTCCTTTCGGTAGGGCGGTATGACGTGTACTCCGGCGACGCGGCCCGGCAGGGCAGCAAGGAGATCTCGCGCCAGCCGACGACCCGTGGCCTCCGGATCCGCCGCGGCCGACAGGGTACCCCGCATGGACTCGGGAATGTCGACTCCTGGAACCTCGTTGTGGAGGTATTCCGCATGCGCGCTCGTGCGCAGGGGCAGGAGGCCGACGATCACCGGGACCGACAGCTCTCCGATCCGGGCCAGGAAGCGATCTAATAGATCCAGGCTGAAGATCGGGGGCGTGACTACCGCCACAGCTCCGGCCTCTGCCTGGGCGCTCAGGCGACGTACCTCGTCGTCCAGGTCGGCCGCGGTCGGGTCTCCCGCCACCAGCGGTACAAAGGCGGTCGGCTCACCGATGGTATTGCCCGCCAGGTCGAGCCCCCGGTTCATCGAGTCCAGAATGCGGACCAGGCCGAGCGGGCCGACGTCGGCCAGGGTGGTGGCATTCGGATAGTCACCGAAGTTGGCCGGATCGGCGACCGAGATCAACAGGTTGCGCACTCCGAGCACGTGGGCTGCCAACATGTCCGATTGAATCCCGAGCATGTTCTTGTCGCGACTCGCGTACGCCTGCACGCACTCGACCCCGAGCTCAGACTGCAGCCGATAGGCTACGACCGTCGGATGCACGACCAGGCGCGCCCGCAGCGACTCGGACAGGATCAGGGTGTCGACGTCTGCTTGCATCAGCCTGCGACCTTGCCGCACCGTCGGAGCCAGGTCATGGGAACGCGGGAGCTCCAGGTCGACCGCCACCACGAAGCTCCGACCCAGCCGTGCGGCTAAACCCGTGCGCTGAGGCGCGGGAACGGGCTCACGCGCGCCCTTGACCGCCGGCTCGTCCTGCAAGCCGTCGCGTCGCACCTCGACTACCTGACGCCGGATCTCGGCGGCCATGGCAGCGACGTGCTCCGGCGTTGAGCCGCAGCAAGCACCGACGATCGAAGCCCCGGCCTCAGCAAGCAGGCGCGCGTATCGCGCCATGTACTGCGGCTCGGCGTGGTAGTCGATGCGCCCATCGACCAGGCGCGGCAGACCGGCTGTCGGCAGAGCCGACAGTGGCAATTCGCTCCGCTGGGCCATGCGCAGGATGATGTCGAGCATGCGCTGCGGTCCAACAGTGCAGTTGGCGCCGACGACGTCGGCACCGCCGGCCTCCGCCCGTGCCACGACCTCATGTGGTAGCTCGCCCATCAGGGTACGGCCGTCCTCGGTGAAGGTCTTGTGAACTACGATCGGCAGGTCCGAGGTGTCGCGTGCGGCCCCAAGGGCCACGTCGAACTCCTCGAGATCCGAGATGGTCTCGATTACGAGCAGGTCGACACCGCCGTCCACAAGCGCCGCGATCTGCTCGCGGAAGGCCTCGATGGCAGCTGCGCGGGGAACGGATCCGAGCGGTTCCATCGCCAGCCCCAGCGGCCCTACGACCCCGGCGACGTAGGCCCGCCCCCGACTGGCCTGTCGCGCCAGCCGAGCGGCGTGCACGTTGATCTTCTGCACCTGGCCGGCAAGCCCGAAGTGCTCCAGTTGCAGTCTGTGCGCACCGTAGGTGTTGGTGCCGACGATCTCCGCTCCCGCCGCGACGTACTCCCGGTGGATGCGCTCCACCAGACCCGGGGCCAGCAGACACTGCTCCGGAAAGCAACGGTCCATAGGAACGCCCAGGGTATGCAGGTAGGTCCCCATGGCGCCGTCGGACACGATGACCCCCTGCGTCAGGCGCTCGCGGAAATCGGGCGTCTTTCGCATCCCGCTAGAGTACCCGATCGTCAGCGCACGAAACGGCCGGGTACGAGCAGGCCATGGCGAGGTGTGATGCGTCGGGGCAAGTAGGTTCTACGGCCGAGGGCAAGGCTCGGCAGAGCCGGCGCAGGCACATCGTCGAGAGCGTGCCGCGAGGCATCTGCGCCCCTGGCGGCGTAACCAGCCCATCACACTTTCACCACGGCCTGGTAGGAGACCGTGCTAGAGTTCAGCCTTCTTGGGGCGCCCCTGCTCCGCCTCCCATCTGCCCGCTCCCGATGCGAATCTGTATCGACTACCGGCCGGCGCTGCACGAGTCCACTGGGGTCGGCACCTACGTAAAAGGGCTGCTGTACGGGCTGCTGGAGTGCTACCCCGACGAACGGATCACAGCTTTCTCGGCCTCGTGGCGACACCGTCCGGACCCACCCAAGGAACTCGAAGGCGCCCGGTTCGTCGACGCACGCTTCCCGGTCCGGCTCCTGGATCTGCTCTGGAACCGCGGCGCTTGGCCGGCCATCGAACGCTGGGTCGGTCCGCAGGACCTGGTCCATTCGCCGTCGCCGTTGCCGCTGCCGACGCGCACTGCCCGACAGGTCGTCACGGTCCACGACTGCTACTTTCTGCGCCATCCCGAGGACGTCGATGGACCGATGCGACGCGACTTCGCACCCATGTTGAAGCGAGCACTCGAGTCGGCCGATGGCATCATCACCAACACCGAGACGACCCGACGCGAGTTGCTCGAGCTCGTCGACATTCCCGAGCAGCGCGTGCACGTGACCTTGCTCGGGCTGGACCCGGCCTTCGAAGGCCACGAGGCTCCGGTCGCTCGGATCGCCGGCTTGCCTGCGCGCTACCTGCTGTTCGTCGGACGCCGGGAACCGCGCAAGGACCCGCGCACACTCCTGCAGGCGTTCGACCTGATCTTGGACCACGACCCCGACCAGCATCTCGTTCTAGTCGGTCCGGACGGCCTGCGCTGGGACCAGACCTGGGCGGCCGCAAGCGAACGCGCGCGGGCCCGGACCATCCGTATGCCGCACGAGTCCACCGAACGACTTGCCGGTATCTACGCCGGCGCCGAAGGATTGCTGCTGCCATCGCGGTGGGAGGGGTTCGGGCTTACTGCGATCGAGGCCATGGCCATGGGAACACCGGTGATCGCGACGCGGTGTGGAGCCCTGCCGGAGGTGCTGGGTAACGCCGCGATCTGGTTCGATGTCGGGGACGCACGCGCCCTGGCCGATGCTTGTCTCGGTCTCGCCGACGATCCCGAGAGGCGACGACGTCTGGTGGCACGGGGCACCGAACGGGCGCGCCGCTATCGCTGGCAGAACACCGCGCGCCGCACCCACGAGCTGTACCGACAGCTCGCCGCATGAGTTCCGGCAAGCCGCTGCGGATCGCCGTCGACGCTCGTGAGCTCGAGGGTCGCCCCACGGGGGTCGGCCGTGTAGTCGCCGGCCTCCTGGCGTCCTGGCCCAGAACCGACGACCGAATCGAGCTAATCTGTCGCTCCGCCATCCGCCCCCCCTGGCTGCGCGAGGGATGGGCCGTGCGCACGGCAAGCGGCGCCCCCCGACTCCCGGGGGCCCTGTGGGAGCAGACGGTATTGCCAATGGCGCTTGGCGACGCGGAGGTCCTAGTTGCGCCCAACTACGGTATGCCGCGGTTCGCCCCAATCCCGACAGCCGTGTGTATGCACGACTGCGCTCCGTTCGCCTTACCTGAGACGTTCGCCGCTCGAGAGCGGGCCCGCCGACGCTGGTCGGCGCGCGTTGCTGCCCGCCGAGCCGCAGTGATCTTCATGGGCTCGGAGTTCGCCGCGCGTGAATGCCATCGGTGGCTCGGCGTTTCGGACCAGCGGCTCCTCGTTATCCCGTGGGGATGCACGCCGGAGTTCCGGCCCGCTTCCCGCGAGCGGGTGGCGACGGTGCGTTCACGCTACCGACTGCGCGACCGCGTCGTGCTGTTCGTCGGCTCGCAGCTGCAGCGGCGGGACATCGATGCCCTCGGCCGTCACGTAGCACAGCTACGGGCCGGTCGCGATGACCTGGAGCTATGCATCGTCGGCGGCAATCCGGAGGCCGCCGAGCACACCGATCAAGACCGGCACGTACGACGACTGGGCTATGTTCCCGACGAGGACCTCCCTGCCCTCTACAGCGCCGCTACGGTGGTGGCCTACCCGTCGCGCTACGAAGGGTTCGGCCTACCGGTGCTCGAGGCCCTGGCATGCGGAACGCCCGTCGTGGCCTCGGCTACCAGTGCACTCCTCGACGTCTTCTCCGGCCGGGCGCGGCTCGTGGACCACGACGACGACGTGGCCTGGCTCGAAGCGCTGGCTCGCCTGCTCGACAGTCAGGAGGTCCGCGACCAGGAGATCGCACGGGGTCACGGCTGGGCCGTCGGTCGTGACTGGGACGCGAGCGCCGCCCGTCTGCGAGCCCGACTCGCTGACATCGGATCGACGCCATGACGCCGATCGACATCGTCGTCGTCAGCTACAATCGCCGCGATCTTCTGCTGCAGTGCTGTGCTGCCGTAGGACGGCTCGAGCAGGCAACCCGCCTTTTCGTCGTCGACAACGCCTCCGATGACGGTAGCGCTGCGGCGGTTCGCGAACGCGTTCCGGCGGCGCACGTCATCGACATGGGCTCCAACCGCGGCTTCGCCGCGGCCGTGAATCGTGGCGTGGGCGAGGGCTCGGCGCCGCTCGTGCTGTTGCTCAACAGCGACGCGTCGATCCAGAGCGCGGCGCTGGGCCGGCTGGCTGAGGTTCTCGAGCGCGACCCCGAGGTGGCCGGCGCGGGGCCGCGGATCCGCGGTGCCGGTGGTCAACTCGAGCTATCGACAGGGCGCACCATGAGCGTGTTGAACGACATCGGGTTCCTGGTCGCCGGTCTCCTGCATCGGGGTGGCAACGGCCCCCTGACGCCGCTACTGGAGCGACACGCTTCACGCCCGCGGATCGCGGGATCGCTCACCGGCGCCTGCCTGTTACTGCGGCGCACGGCCCTGGAGTCGGTGGGCGGGCTCGACGAGCGCTTCTTCCTCTACGCCGAGGACGTCGACTTGTGCCTCCGCTTGCGCCAAGCAGGTTGGCGCCTCCGATACGTTCCGGAAGCCACGGCCTGTCACCTGCGCGGTGGCTCAGCGGCGACAGCACCGGCGGCAACGGCGCTCGCCTACCGACGCAGCCAGCTCGCCTTCTACGACAAGCACCGTGGGTCGGTGCAGCGCACCATGCTCCGCGGCTGGCTACTGGCCCGCTTCGGTGTCGCCGCCCTCCTGGCCGGTGGCGCGCGCGGAACCAGGGCCCGGCAGGTGGTCGCCATGGCACTCGGGCGTGGAGCGGGAGCGGGCAGCTGATGCGGGTGCTGATCGACGCGCGCAAGCTCGGCGACTTCGGCATCGGCAGGTACATCCGAGGACTCGTGGGGGCCGCGGCCGCGCTACGACCGAGCTGGGAGTTCTGCGTGATGTCGCGACCCGAGAACAGCGACATCGCCACCTGGGCTGCCGGGAACGTACGCGTCGTTCTCGACTCCACCGGCGACTACTCGCTGGGCGAGATGGTGGCCGGGAGTCGTTGCGCCCGGAGGATCGGAGCGGACCTGTTTCACGCGCCGCACTATGTCTTCCCGCGGCGCCTCCCCTGCCCCGGCATCGTGACGATCCACGACTGCATCCACCTACGGTACCCTGGCCATCTGCCGCGTCCGCTCGGCCTGCTACCTCGCCGCCTCAGCCTGCTGTATGCGCAGCGCATGATGCGCTTCGCAACGCGCACGGCGAGCCACGTGATCGCCGTGTCGGAAGCCACGCGAGCCGATATCGTCGATCGGCTTGGCGTCGGCGCCACCCGGGTCACGGCAATCCTCAACGGAGGTGGGACGGACGCGCTGGCGGCGCATGTAGCCGACCGGGCCGACTCCGACGACAGGAACGCGGCTCTGCCCGGTCTCTACGTGCTGTTCGTGGGCAACCCGAAGCCGCACAAGAACCTATCGGGTCTGCTGAGTGCCTTCGCCGGCCTGGCCGCGGACTATCCGGTTCTGCAGCTCGTGTTGGTCGGGCCTCTGGGGGCGCTCGCCGATGCGGTGGCAGCGCATCCGGCATCGACCGACCTGGCCGCTCGGATCCACAACTTGGGCCTCCTGTCCGAGCACGAGCTGCGTTGCGTCTACCGACAGGCGACACTGCAGTGCATGCCGTCGCTGTACGAGGGTTTCGGTCTGCCGGCGCTAGAGGCCATGGCTGCGGGGACGCCGGTAGTCGCATCCGATGCTGGTGGTCTGCCCGAGGTCGTCGGCGACGCCGGCGTCTTGGTCGAGCCGGGTAGTGTGGAGGCACTGACCGAGGCCCTGGCTCACCTCCTGAGCGACGAGACCCGCCGCCGAGAGCTGGCCCGTCGGGGGCGGGAGCGCGCCTCCCGATTCAGCTGGCAACGCGCCGCCGAAGCAACCCTCGACATCTACGAGCTGGTCACCCTCCAGAAGGTCGCGGTGAAAATCTGATGGGTCTGATCGGGCTGTGAGAGTCGCACTCGTCCACGACTGGCTCACCGGTATGCGCGGTGGCGAGAAGGTACTCGAGGAGCTCGTCCGGCTGTTCCCCGAGGCCTCCATCCATACGCTAGTGCATGAGCTCGGCTCGGTGAGCGACCTGTTGGAATCGCGGCCGATCCATACCTCGTTCATCCAGCGGCTGCCGACGCGCTCGGCCTTCCGCTGGTACCTGCCTTTATTCCCGGCCGCCGTACGCGGGTTGGACCCGGGCGAGGTCGACCTGGTGTTTTCCAGCAGTCACTGCGCTGCCAAGGCGATCATCGCGCCGCCGGGGGCACGTCACCTGTGCTACTGCCACACCCCCATGCGCTACGCCTGGGACCAGTTCGACGCCTACTTCTCACCTGAACGGTCGGGCCGCCTACGCTACCCGATCATCCGTGCGGTCATCGCCTGGCTGCGGCACTGGGATCGCGCGACAGCTCATCGCGTGCACGCCTTCGCCGCCAACTCTGCCTACGTTGCCGGGCGGATCCGCCGTTACTACGACCGCGAGGCGGTCGTCATCCCGCCACCGGTCGACACGGAGCGTCTCACTCCCGGCGAGACAGCCCCCGAGCCATTCTGGCTGATGGTCTCGGCCCTCACCCCGTACAAGCGCATCGAGCTGGCGATCGAGGCCTTCAACCGCACGCGACGAGCGCTGGTGATCGCGGGGTGGGGGCCCGAGCGTGAGCGGCTAGAAGATCTCGCCGGACCGACCGTCCGTCTCGTCGGCAAGGTGACCGACACGGAGCTCCTCGACCTGTATCGTCGATGTCGCGGCTTCCTGCTTCCGGGCGTCGAAGACGCCGGCATCGCGCCGCTCGAGGCCATGGCCTGCGGACGGCCGGCGCTGGTGCTCAACCAGGGCGGAGCCGCGGAGGCCATCGTACCTGGCGAAACGGGTCTGCTTATCGAATCACCGACTTCCGAGGCCATGAACGCAGCTATTGACACCGCCGAAGGCCTCTCCTTCAATACTGAGACGATCCGTACGCATGCGGAGCGCTACTCCCGGGCCGCGTTCAGGCGTCGTATCGAGCGCTTCGTCGAGCAAAACTTCAGCGGGTCGCAGATGGCTGCCCACCCGCCCTCCGACCCCGCACCTTCCTGACCCGAGGCCACGGATTGATCGCACGCCAGCGCACTCAGCAAGCGGTCGCGCTCTTCATATCCGACCTCGTCGCTATCGGGGTGGCTTTCTGGTTCGCCTACTGGCTGCGCTTCGTCGCCCAGGTGATCGAGGTCCGCGATCGACCCGAGGACATCCCGACCCTGGGCAGCTACTGGCCCGTATTGGCCGCGGCGCTGATCGTGGTTCCGCTGATCCTGGCATCGGCGCGGCTGTACCGGGTCGGGCGCACGAACGCCCGGATCGAGGGCTACATCCGGGTGGCCGGCGCCGTCAGCTTCGGCCTGCTGCTCGTCGCCGCCCTGGTGGCCGCGCTGTACCGACCGGAGCAGCTAGTGCCGGTGAACGTCGGCGACGGGCAGACCGAGCTCGTGCGTGTCATCAGCTTCCAGATCTCCCGCTGGTTCCTGATTTTCTTTTGGGCCGAGACGGTGTTCGCGGCAGTGGCAGGGCGCGTGCTGATTCAGCGTTTTATCGACCGCGCCCGGCGATCCGGCAGCAACCTCAAGAGCATTCTCATTGCCGGCACTGGGCCTCTCGCGGAAACCGTGATCAACAAGATCCGCCTGCACGAGGAATTCGGCCTCAGAGTGGTCGGTATGCTCGAAGCCGAGCCGGAGGCGGCCGAGTACCGCGGCGTGCCAGTGGTCGGATCCCTGGCCGACGCGGCGCGCCTGGTCCGCAAGCGTAAGGTCGACCAGGTCTACGTCGCCCTGCCGCTGTCGGCCCACGAGCAGATCCTGCAGCTGCTCCGCGACCTGGCCCACGAGATCGTCGAGGTCAAGGTGGTCCCGGATCTGCTGCAGTACATTACCCTGGGTGCAGGAGTAGAGGACCTCGACGGTGTGCCCATCGTCAACCTCTCGCGTATCCCGCTCGAGGGCTTCCCCGCCGTCGTCAAGCGGACCTTCGACATCCTCTTCGCCGGGGCGTGTCTGCTGCTGTTTGCCCCGTTGTTCCCCATCATCGCGCTGGCCGTGCGCCTCACCTCACCCGGCCCGATCCTGTACCGGCAGCAGCGCATGGGTCTCGACGGGCGCCCCTTCGACTTGCTGAAGTTCCGCTCGATGGTCGTCGATGCCGAGGCCCACACCGGCCCGGTGTGGGCCGATGAAAAGGACCGGCGCTGTACCCCGATCGGCTCGGCGCTGCGCAAGTTGAGCCTCGACGAGCTACCACAGTTCTGGAACGTGCTGCGCGGCGACATGAGCCTGGTCGGCCCGCGGCCGGAGCGCCCCTACTTCGTCGACCAGTTCCGCGAGCACATCCCTCACTACATGCTTCGCCATCGCGTGCGAGCCGGGCTTACCGGCTGGGCCCAGGTACACGGATGGCGGGGGAATACGTCGCTCGAGAAGCGCATAGAATACGACCTCTATTACATCGAGAACTGGTCGCTGGCGCTTGACTTCAAGATCCTCTGGATGACCGTAACCAACGGCATGGTCCACGAGCACGCCTACTGAGCAAGCCCCGCCGGCTCGCTGGGAGGCGGGAGTGCGATCATGAGTGAACGCACAGAGACAGTGCTGATCACAGGTGGTGCCGGATTCATCGGCTCGCACCTCGCCGAGCATCTGCTGGGCCAGGGTGCCCGCGTGATCGTCATGGACAACTTGCTCACCGGCACCGCGAGCAACGTAGCGCGTTTCGCCAACCGCGACTACCTGTTCATCCAGCACGACGTCACCAACTACATGTTCATCGATGAGCCGGTCGACTACGTCCTCCATTTCGCCTCGCCGGCGTCCCCGATCGACTATCTCCGCTACCCGATCCAGACGCTCAAGGTCGGTGCGCTGGGGACGCACAAGGCACTCGGCCTGGCGCGCCACAAGAACGCGGTCTTCATGTTGGCCTCGACCTCCGAGGTGTACGGCGACCCCCAGATCAACCCGCAGCCCGAGTCCTACTGGGGGCACGTGAATCCGATCGGCCCGCGCGGCGTCTACGACGAGGCCAAGCGCTTTGGCGAGGCGATCACCATGGCCTACCACCGCAGCCACGGGCTGCGGACACGGATCGCGCGAATCTTCAACACCTACGGGCCTCGAATGCGGGTCGACGATGGACGGGCGGTGCCCAACTTCCTCATGCAGGCGCTTACGGCCGAGCCGATCACGGTGTACGGGGACGGCTCCCAGACGCGTTCCTTCTGCTACGTCGAGGACACGGTGCGTGGCCTCGTGGCACTGATGTGCTCGGCGGTCAGCGAACCGGTGAACGTCGGAAACCCGGCCGAGATCTCCATTCTGGACATCGCCCGGTTGATCGTCGACAAGACCGAGTCGAACAGCGAGATCGTGTTTCACGATCTTCCGGTCGACGATCCCAAGGTGCGACGCCCCGACATCGGCCGCGCGCACGCGGAGCTGGGTTGGGACCCGCAGATCGACCTCGCCGAAGGTCTCGAGCTCACGATTCCCTGGTTCCGCCAGCAGCTCGCCAAGCGCCAGACCGCCTAGCAGGCTGCTGAAAAACGGCTCGAGCGCGCCATTTTGGGCTGGATCGTCTCGATCACGGTGAGTTAGCGGGGCGGCGAGTGCGAGTGCGAGGCTCTGGTTGCCGGCCGCGCCGGTATTTCTTGGGCGGTTAGTCCCGATATCGTCACGTCGCCCCCTGGAGGTTGCGCATTCTGACCAGGTTGAAGGCAGCGGCGGTGAAGGTGAACATCCAATCGACGCGTTCGGTGCCTCGGTGCCGCGTCTTGCGCATCAGCCCGACCGTCTTGGCCCATCCGAACATCTGCTCGACGAGCTTGCGTTTCCTTTGACTGACCTGGTAGCCGGGGTGGCGGGTTGTGCGCCGGTCGATGGCGCTGCGCCGATTGGTGTCGTTCTGTGCGACGTGCGGGGTGATGTTCCGATCTCGAAGCTTACGGACGCACTCGCGTGTGTCGTAGCCCTTGTCGGCCGCCAAGGTCACCCTGCGGTTACCGGAAATCTTGTCCGCCATTTGCACCGCCGCCTCTCGTTCCGCTGTCCCGGAAGCGATCGTTACGCATGCCTTGGTTGCTAACCCGTGGCGGTTGTCGATCATCAGGTGCCCCATGTAGCAGAGCTTCGACTCGGCTCCCCTACTTTTCTTGTACAGGCGTGCGTCCGGATCGGTCCTGGAGGCGTGAGTATCGTTTGTGCGCCGTTGTTTGCGAAAATCGACGCTCGGGTTGCTGCCGCCCTCATCGGAGTCGCTCTGATCCTTCGGCTTGAAGCTCTTGTGTGAGGCCCACGCCTCGATCAGCGTACCGTCCACCGTGAAGTGCTCATCCGATAGCAGGCTGCGGCGCCGTGCCTCCGCCAGCACTTCCTGGAAGAACACCTCGGCGACCTCGCCTCCCAACACTCGATCCCGGTTCTTCGTGAACACCGTCGCATCCCACACCAGATCGTCCATGTTCAGGCCCACAAACCACCGGAACAGCAGGTTGTAGTCGAGCTGCTCCATCAGCATGCGCTCGGAGCGAATCGTGTACAGCACCTGCAGCAGCAGCGCCCGCAGCAGTTTCTCCGGCGGGATCGACGGTCGCCCCGTGTGCGAGTACAGCTTCTCGAACAGCGGCGACATCCGCCCCAGCACATCGTTGACGATCCTCAGCAGCGGCCGCAGCGGATGCTCTTTCGGTACTCGCTGCTCCGGAGATACGTAACTAAAGGCGGCCACCTGTCCCGCGTCCTCACCACGCATCTGCTCACCTCGTTGATGCTTCGGTTTTTGCCGCGGGCTGCGTGGTTCAGAATCTACTCGAACAAGGGGAGTTTTTCAGCAGCCTGCTAGGAGACCGTGCTTCGGCCCCTTCAGCGCTCCAGAGCCCGCACGAGATCCTCCGGCCCCACGTCGATCGCCCAAGCGCCGTCGGCCGCCGCCATCTCGCCGAGTGCGAGCGGCAGCGCGCAGCGAGTCACGCCCTTGCGGGACTTCTTGTCGTGACGCGTTGCGGCCACGACGTCCTGTGCGGCCATCCCGGCCGGCAGGGCGGTGGGTAGGCCGGCACGGGCGCAGAGCGACTCGATGCGCTCCGGCAGATCCGCAGGGGCGCGCAACAGGCGACAGGCCAGCCGGGCCTCAGCGACCATGCCGATGGCGACCGCCTTGCCGTGGCTGACGCTCAGGCCACTGGCCGCCTCGACCCCGTGGCCGAGCGTATGCCCGAAGTTCAGGATCGTCCGTCGCCCAGCCTCCCGCTCGTCATCGGCAACAACTCCAGCTTTCAGCTGCACACTGCGCTCGACGACGTTCTCGAGGGCGCCCGCGACCCTGCCCCGGCACGACTCGAGCAGGCCGTCCTCAAGATCGACAAAGAGCTGCGCATCGAGGATGACGCCGTACTTGATGACCTCCGCCAAGCCGGCGCCGAGCTCGGAATCCGGCAGGCTGGCAAGCAGCTCCACGTCGGCAATCACGCCAGCCGGTTGGTGGAACGCGCCAACCAGGTTCTTGCCCGCCGCCGTGTCGATGCCCGTCTTGCCTCCCACCGAGCTGTCGACCATCGCCAGCAGGGTGCTCGGCAGCTGCACGAAAGGCAACCCGCGATAGAGTGTCGCCGCGACGAAGCCCGCCAGGTCACCGACCACGCCGCCGCCGAGCGCAACCACGGCCGCATCGCGCCCGAAACCCGACTCGATGATCGCGTCCTGGAGTGCGCCTACCGTCTGGCGCGATTTCGCCGCCTCGCCGGCGGGAAAGGTAAACGTCCGGACCGGCGTGCCGGAGCGCGCGAAGCTCGCTTGCGTAACGGCGCTGTAGAGCTCGGCGACCGTCGTATCGCTGATCAACGCCCAGCCGGCCGGCTGCAGCCATGCAGCCGTATGCTCGGCGGCTCCTTCGAGCAGGCCGCTGCCAACTATGACCTCGTAGCTGCGATCCTCACCTGCGGGGAGCTCGACCCGTACGCGGGAGCCGGGCACCGTCCTCAAGCCGCCGCGAGCCGACAGTCAGCTTGCTGCAGCGCCGTCCGCGCCAGAACTTCGGAGGCGTCGATGACCGGCAGCGGCACAGCCTGCGGATCGACCGCGAGAGGCAGCTCGGTGCAACCCAGAACCAATGCCTGAGCGCCCGCCGCAACGAGCGCCTCGATAGAATCCATGAGACGCGGATCGCGCCCCGTTCGCCCGCCCTTGATGGCACGAATCGCCGCCATGACGTTGGCCTGGGGCTCCGCGGCGAGGGCAACCGGAACCAACCCCTGCGCCTCCAGGCAACGATCGTACAGCCCGAGATGGACTGTCCCGGTCGCCGCCAGGATCGCTACGTGCGTGCCCGGAGCCACCCGTCGGGCCACCTCGCGTGCGGCCAGGTCGATCATGTCGAGTACTGGGATGCCAACTGCTTCGCGCACCGCCTCCAGGTAGGCATGTGCCGAATTGCAAGGGATCGTGATCAGATCGGCTCCGGCACCCTCGAGCACCCGCGCCGCCGCGCCTAGCGCGGGTGCCGGATCGGCCCCGTCGCCCGTCAGATGACCCGTCCGGTCGGGCGTCTGTGTGGCGTTGTACACCACGCACGGAGGATGGTCCTGGTCCTTCCCGGCACCCACCATGCGTACCAGCCGTGCGAAGAAGTCGACCGTTGCTACCGGCCCCATGCCGCCCAGAACTCCGATCGTCTTCACGTCAGGCGCTCTGTTCGTCGGCCGGTTCCGGCACCCAACGCAATACCGGCCTGCGAGCCGCGGCGGTCTCGTCGAGCCGGCGATGATAGGTCGAGTGGGGCGCCCCGGTTACCTTCTCTGGCTCGCTCTCGGTCTCTCCCGCGATGGCGATCAGTGCCTCGGCGAACTGGTCCAGCTCCTGCAGCGAGACAGTCTCCGTCGGCTCGATCATCAGGGCGCCGGACACTACCAGCGGGAAGTAGACGGTCGGCGGGTGAAAGCCGTAGTCCATCAGACGCTTGCAGATGTCCATCGCGCTCACGCCGAGCGCCTTCTGGCGGGCGTCCGAGAACACGACCTCGTGCATACAGACCCGGTTGTGCGGCAGCTCGTAGTGGTTGCGAAGCCGCTCCTTCAGGTAGTTCGCCGCCAGTACCGCATCCTCGGCGACTCGGCGCAGGCCCGAGGGTCCGAGGGCCCGGATGTAGGTATAAGCCCGGACCATCATGCCAAAGTTGCCGTAGAAGCCGTGGATCTTGCCGATGCTGTCGGGACGGTTGCCCTCCATACTGAAGCGGCCGTCAGTGTCGCGCGCCACAATCGGCCGTGGCCGGAACGGCTCGAGATGCTCGGCCAGCGCCACTGGGCCACACCCCGGACCCCCGCCGCCGTGCGGCGTCGTGAAGGTCTTGTGCAGGTTGATATGGAAGACGTCGGCGCCGAAGTCCCCGGGCCGGGATTTGCCCAGAATGGCGTTCAGGTTGGCGCCATCGCAGTAGACCAGGCCACCCGCGCCATGGACGATCCCGATGATCTCGACGATCTGCTCCTCGAACAGCCCCAGCGTGTTGGGGTTGGTCAGCATGAGGGCCGCGGTCTCGGCGTCGGCGGCAGCCCGCAGCGCCTCAAGATCGATCATTCCCGACGCGTTGCTGGGGATCTCCACTGGCCGCAGCCCGCAGAGACTGGCCGTTGCCGGGTTCGTGCCGTGGGCCGCATCGGGAATCAGTACCTTCTTGCGGGCACGATCGCCGCGCTTCCGATGGTACGCGTCGATCATCATGATCCCGGTCAGCTCGCCCTGGGCGCCGGCCGCCGGCTGCAGCGACACATGGGGCAGGCCGGTGATCTCCGACAGCGTCCGCTCGAGCCGCCACATGAGCTCCAGGCATCCCTGCATGCACTCGTAGGGCATGTAGGGATGCGCGCCGCCGAACCCCGCTAACCTGGCCACCCGCTCGTGCAGCCGCGGGTTGTACTTCATCGTGCACGAGCCCAGTGGGTGCAATCCCATGTCGATGCCGTAGTTGTGCTGCGAGATGCGTGTGAAATGACGTACGACGTCGACCTCGGAGACCTCCGGGAACCCTTCGATCCCGTCGCGCACCTGATCCTGCCCCCAGGCTTCGGCGGCCACGACCGCCGGCACGTCGAGCTCGGGCAGCGAATACCCAACCCGCCCGAACCCGCTACGCTCGAAGATCAGCCCTTCCGACTTGAGCTGCCCCTGCTCGGTGGCAGCTATCGGTCGGCTCATCGCGACACCTCGCTCAAGACCTCGGTCAAGCGATCGATTTGCTCGCGCGTGTGGACCTCGGTTACGCAGACCAGCAGCTGGTCGCCACGCTCCGTATCGAAGCGCTCGAGCGGCACTCCAGGGACGACCCCGCGCTCGGCGGCCGCGAGGCACACCTCGCTGGCCGAGCCGGGTACGCGGACGACGAACTCGTTGAAGTGCGGACCGCCATACAGCGGCTCGAATCCGGCCGCCGCCAGCGCCTCTCGCGCATAGCTGGCCTTGGCCAGGTTGTGGCTCGCAAGCTCGGCGACGCCTCCGCGCCCCAGCGTGCACATGTGAATACACGCAGCCAGCGCGCACAGCGCCTCGTTGGTGCAGATGTTGGAGGTCGCCTTGCCGCGGCGGATATGCTGCTCGCGCGTCGACAACGTCAGCACATAACCGCGCTTCCCGGCCGCGTCGACGGTCTCGCCCGCCAGCCGGCCCGGGAGGTTCCGCTTGTCACGGTCGCGGCACGCCACGAAGCCGACCAAGGGGCCCCCGTAGTTCATCCCGTTGCCGAAGCTCTGGAGCTCGCCCACGACCAGGTCGGCGCCGGCATCGCCCGGCGGATAGGCAAGGCCGAGTGCCAGCGGCTCGGTGGTGGCCACTACGAACTTCGCAGCACTCTCGGCGATGAGCGCTCCGGCAGCGCGCAGATCCTCCATGACGCCGAAGAAGTTGGGTTGCTGCAGGACTACGGCGATCACCTCGTCGTCGACCGCCTCGAGCCGCGTGCGCCCGCTCTCATCGACCGGCAACGTCACGAACTCGATGTCGAGATGGGTGGCGTAGGTGTGGGTGACCTCGACGTAGCCCGGGTGCACACCCTCTGAAAGCAGCACCCTGCCGCCTCGCCGCACCAGGCGGCGAGCCATCAGAACCGCCTCCGCCACCGAGCTGGCCCCATCGTAGACCGAGGCGTTGCACACCTCCATGCCGGTCAGCAGACAGACCAAGCTCTGGAACTCGAAGATGGCCTGCAGCGTTCCCTGCCCAACCTCCGCCTGGTAGGGCGTGTAGGCGGTGAGGAACTCTTGGCGCTGGATCAGCGCGTCGACATGGGACGGGACGAAGTGCGGATTGCAGCCCGCCCCCAGGAAGCTGAGGGCGCCCTGCCCCGGAGCAGTACGCGCCGCCAGCGATTCCATCAGCGACACCAACTCCTGTTCGGCCATGGTGCACTCGACGGCCAACTCGCCCGTGAAGCGGACGGACGCCGGGATGGATTCGAACAGCTGGTCGATGTGGTCGACGCCGACCGTCCGCATCATCGCGTCTCGATCGCCATGGCCCTGCGACAGCAGCCGGCCCGACCCACGGGCGTCGTTGCCCCGTGACTGGCTCGCATCGATCGTCACTGCGATCTCACTCCTCGATGTGTGAGCGGTAGGCGTCGGCGCTCATCAACGCGGCCACCTCGGCAGCGTCGTCCATCTTGATGCGCACCATCCAGCCGGCCCCGTGTGGATCGTCGTTGACGGTCTCGGGCGCATCTACGAGCTCCTCGTTGACGACAACGATCTCGCCGGCGACCGGCGCGTACAGGTCGGAGACCGCCTTGACGGACTCGATCGTCCCGAAAGGGTCTCCCCTGCCAAAGCGGCTCCCGGGCTCGGGGAGCTCGACAAAAACTACGTCGCCGAGCTCGTCCTGGGCGTGGTGCGTGATCCCTACCGTGCACACCTCGCCGTCGACGGAGATCCACTCGTGCTCATTGGAATAGACGTAACTGTCGGGGTAGTCGGCCATGAGCTCCTCCGCTGCGCCGGCCCGGCCACGATCGCGTGTCACGAACTGGGCGCGGCCACCTACTGTTGACGTCGATAGAACGGGGACTTGACGACCTGGGCCGCCACCGCACGGCCACGCACCTCCACGGCCAGCTCAGTATCGAGTCCCGCGTGAGCGCTGCTCACGTAGCCCAGACCGATGCCCTTCTTGAGGGTCGGGCTGAAGGTCCCCGAGGTCATCGCACCGATCACCTCACTATCTGTGGACAGGATCGGGTAGCCGTGGCGAGGAATGCCTCGCCCGGTCACCTCGATACTCACGAGTCGCTGCGCCGTGCCCGAAGCCTTCTGCCCGACCAGCACCTCGCGCCCGATGAAATCGCCTTTGTCGGGCTTGACGATCCACCCGAGCTTGGCCTCGATAGGCGAGCGCTCCTCGTCCATGTCGTTGCCGTAGAGCAGCATCCCGGCCTCGAGCCGAAGGGTGTCGCGCGCCCCCAATCCGGCGGGCATGACCCCGTCGTCGGCACCGGCTTCCAGAATTGCGTCGGCGAGCGTCGGTGCCAGATCGGGCGCCAGGTAAACCTCGAAGCCGTCCTCGCCGGTGTAGCCGGTGCGCGACAGGATCGCCGAACGCCCCCCATAGACCGACTCGACGAAGTGGTAGTAGCCGATGTCGGCAAGCGAATCGGGCAGGATCCGGCTCAGCACCACCTCGGCCCGCGGGCCCTGCAGCGCCAGCTGCGCCCACTCGGCGCTCTCGTCGCGAAGCTCCACGTCCCCTTCGACGTGGGCCTCGATCCAGGCGTAGTCCTTGGGTGCCGTACCGGCATTGACCACCAGCAGGTAGTCTTCATCCGCCACCCTGTAGACCAGGAGATCGTCGATGACGCCCCCGGCATCGTTGACCATGGCCGTGTACTGCGCGCCGCCGACCTCGAGCCCGGAGGCATCGTTGACCGTCAGGCGCTGGATGTTGGCCAGCGCAGCAGGCCCCCGCAGCCGCACCTCGCCCATATGGCTGACGTCGAACAGGCCGGCAGCCTCACGCACGGCGTTGTGCTCGTCCATGAGGCCGCTGTACTGCACGGGCATGTGCCAGCCCGCGAAGTCCACCATCTTGGCGCCCTGAGCGACGTGCCAATCGTGCAGAGGCGTCTCGTGCAGCTCGGGCAAGGGACCTCCCGCGGGACGGAGCAGGAATGGGCGAACAGACGGGCGTCGGGCCGACGCGACGCCTCAAGTTACCATAGCAGGCTGTGGTGCAAGTGTGATGGGCCTGGTAGTTCTGCCAACGGCGCCTCACGGCGCCTTCCACCGCGCGGAAGAGGCCGCAGAAAAGCCTACCGGACCCGCTCCCAGCCGCTGGTAGCGGCGCGGAATCGCCACACGGCGACACGGCCGGTCGCCCCATACAAGCGCACCGCCGCAGCGTCCCCGTAAGCGTTGTGGAGATAGACCGTACCGCTACTCGTCGACCCTTCAGGGGCAACGCTCAGCCGATCGAGACGGCCGAACGCGACGCCATCCGCGGGCCGGGCGCCGGCCAGCGACGGCACCCCGGCCGGTAGACCCGCCACGATCCCGGGAAAGTCGCGTTCGAGACGAAACACTCGACCCGTCGGCCTATCGATGTTCCGACGCAGGTCGTCCGATCGGAGGCCGTCCCCATCGCCATCCTCGAGCTCGTGCCATTCCAGACCGTCCACCGTGTAGAACTGAAGGCCGAAGTGCCGGCCGTGGGCGCTCGCTCTCGCTTGCAAGACGGCGACCTGCGTCGCAATCGCGCCGCAGGCCGACAGGAGCTGTTGGCTCTGGCGCCATCGGACCCAGGCGGGAGCAGCCGTCTGCACGAGTAGCCCTACGATCGCGAGGCACACGGTCAACTCGAGCAGTGAGACGCCCGCTGCCCGGAAGGCTACGCCGCCAGCGGCGCGTCCTTGACGGTGGCACCGTAACCAGACCCACCACACTTTCACCACGGTCTCCTAGTCTCCTGTAACAGTGGTTCGCAGCATAAGTCATGAGGCGTGTTGGTCGAGAGTGCGCTGTGCGAACCGGGCGATGGGAGCCAGGATCTCGTCGGCACTCTTGCACCACACGAACGGCTCGGGGGTCTCGTTGTGCGCATCGATGAACTCCCAGATAGCTGCCACCAGCGCTGCGACACTGCAATGAGATCCGCGGCGGATCTGCTTGTTGGTCAGCTCGGCGAACCAGCGCTCGACCTGGTTGAGCCACGAGGCATAGGTAGGGGTGAAGTGCAGGTGGAAGCGTGGCCGTTTGGCCAGCCAGGTGTGGATCATCGGGCTCTTGTGGGTGCCGTAGTTGTCCAGGACCAGATGCACCTGCAGTTGGGCAGGCACCTGCTCATCGATCATGTCCAGGAACTTGCGGAACTCCACCGAGCGATGCCGGCGGTGAGTCTGAGCCAGAACGGTTCCCGTCTTGATGTCCAAGGCGGCGAACAACGATGTCGTTCCATGGCGTTGGTAGTCATGCGTGCGCCGCTCCATCTGGCCGGGCCGCATGGGTAGCAACGGCTGTGTCCGATCCAGTGCCTGGATCTGGCTCTTTTCGTCCACGCACAGCACCACCGCGTGCTCGGGCGGGTTGACATACAACCCGACGACGTCGCGCACCTTGTCCACCAGTAACGGGTCGGGCGAGAGCTTGAACGTCTCGGTGCGGTGTGGCTTGAGACCAAAGGCACGCCAGATCCGGCTGATTGTGGCGTGGCTCAAGCCGGTCGCCTTGGCCATCGACCGGGTGGACCAGTGGGTGGCCCCACGCGGGGTACTCTCCAAGGTGCGGATGATCACCTGTTCGACCTGGGCGTCCGTGATCTTGCGCGGCGCTCCGGGTCGCGGTTCGTCGTACAGGCCATCGAGACGATCCGACACGAAGCGTGCCCGCCATTTGCCCACGGTGCTCGGTGACAGCTGCAAGCGCTTGGCCACGGCCTTGTTGTCGTGTCCCTGCGCGCAGGCCAGGACGATGCGCGCGCGGCGTGCCGGGGCGGGGGCGGTGCGGGATCGATGCGCCAACGAGTTCAGGTGTGCCTCCTCCTGTGGCGTCAGCGTTAAGGGAGCCTTGGGTCGACCGGTGCGCATGCGACAATCTCCTGTGCTCAGCTACAGGTTCAACATATGCACACTATAACTTATATCAGTTATTTCTGATACAGGAGACTAGCGGCCCGTGGTGAAAGTGTGATTAAGCGGCCCGCCGCTTGGTAGGCCGACGATCTGGCGCTACCCTGAAGCCGGCATGAAATGCGGAACCAGGCTCATGGCGTGGCGCACCCTTCCGGCGATCGGGGCCTGCCTTCCCCAGCTGGTTGCGGTCGCCGCCTGCGCGTCCCCTGCCCCCATGACCGTGATCGGACTAGTCCCGGCCCCCGCCTCCATGACCCTGGGTTCCGGGCTCTTTCGCCTGACGGTCGCGACGGAAGTAGCGCAGCCTCCGCCCGAGCTCGCGAGCGTCGTCGCGCGACAGATCGAGGCGCTGCGCCGTAGCACCGGGCTGCCACTCGCCGATGCGGCGAACGACGCCTTGGGCATCCGTGTGGTAGCTGACGCGACGCTCCCGGCGGAGGGATACCGACTGCGCGTGGTGCCGGGCGAGCTGAGCATCGAGGCCTCGACCGAAGCCGGCGTCTTCTACGCCTTCCAGACGCTGCGTCAGCTGCTGCCGCCCGAGATCGAGTCGGACACCCCGGTGCAAGGCGTCGACTGGACGATCCCCACGCTCGAGATCGAGGATGCGCCGCGCTTCCCCTACCGGGGCATGCACCTCGACGTTGGCCGCCACTTCTTCCCGGTCGAGGTCGTCAAGAAGTACATCGACACCATCGCGCGCTTCAAGTTCAACCGCTTGCACTGGCACCTGACCGAGGATCAGGGCTGGCGTGTCCAGATCGACGCCTACCCCAGGCTCACCGAAGTCGGCGCCTGGCGCGCTGAGAGTCCCGCCGACGGAAACCGCGAAATCTACACCGGCGACGGCACCCCGCACGGAGGCTTCTACACCAAGCAGCAGATCCGCGAGGTCGTCGTCTACGCCCAGGAGCGCTTCGTTACCGTGGTCCCCGAGATCGAGATGCCCGGCCACGCCACCGCCGCGATCGCTGCCTACCCCGAGCTCGGCTGCACCGACGAGCAGCTCGAGGTCTCCACCATCTGGGGCATCCACGACACCATCTACTGCCCCCAGGAGGAGACCTTCGAGTTCCTCGAGACCGTGCTCTCGGAGGTCATGGAGCTGTTCCCCTCCGAGTACCTGCACATCGGCGGCGACGAGGTTCCCAAGCGCCAATGGCAGGAGAGCGAGCTGGCCCAGGAGGTCATTCGCCGCGAGGGCCTGGCCGACGAGGACGAGCTGCAAAGCTGGTTCATCCGCCGCATCGAGCGCCACCTGCGCGCCAACGGCCGCCGCCTGATCGGCTGGGACGAGATCCTCGAGGGAGGGCTAGCGCCCGACGCCACCGTCATGTCCTGGCGCGGCAACGAGGGTGGCATCGAGGCCGCCCACCAGGGCCACAACGTCATCATGACCCCCATCGAGCACGCCTACTTCGACTTCTACCAGGGCGACGAGGCCACCGAGCCCCTGGCCATGGACTGGGCCGGCTTCCCGATCACCCTGCAGACAGTCTACGAGTTCGAGCCGGTTCCGGAGGTCCTGACCGAGCAGCAGGCCGAGCATATCCTCGGAGCCCAGGGCAACGTCTGGACCGAGTACATCAGCACGCCGGAGTACCTCGAGTACATGGCCTTCCCGCGGGCGCTGCCCATGGCAGAGGTGGTCTGGAGCCCGCGCGTGAGCCGCGACTGGCCGGGCTTCGTGGAACGGCTTGCAAGCGTGCTGCCGCACCTGGATGCCCTGGAGGTCAGCTACCGCTTTCCTGCGGAGGTGATCCACGACCGCTGACAGTAGTGCTCTGTAACAGATGTTGATGGACCCGTGCCCACTGGCGGCCTCGCTTACCGAGCCATTGCCCGTGCGATGTCCTTCTTCGAGGCTCCCAGCGCCAGCATCGACCGCGTCAGCAGATCCAGCGACACGGACGGATCTCCAACCTCGATCTTCGCTACACGCGATTGGCTCGAGCCGAGTCGTTCGGCCAGCTGAACCTGCGTCAGCTTGCTCTGGCGCCGCAGCGACCTCACGGCTTCGCTGAGCTGTAGCTTGAGCTCGACGTAGGCCGCGTCTTCAGGGCCGAGGTCGAGAAACTCGGCGACGCTTCCCTCCTCCCAGCCTTTGTCTCGCAGCCGATTCCACTTAGCTCTATCCATCGTCGTACTCCCGGAGACGGCGCCGGCAGTTCCGGATCACGCGTGATGCGCAGCTCGTGGCAGTTGCGCCCGACCCTGGGAATGGGCCGCGACCACGGCATCGAGAGACGCTCACCCTTCTGCAGCTTCCGCAACAAGACGCCCGCCTCGATGCGTCCTGCAGCGGGAAACGGCGGCGTCTTGATCTCGCCCGCGAGCCACCGGAGCAGCCTTTCATTAGGCACTGCAAACCTCGACACTATATCAGTTTCGACATATCACGGTGAATCACGCAGGACGCGGCCCGACCGGCCTCCTACTTCATGAGACGGCCATGGTCACTAGGATTGCCGCCCGTGCCCCGCTGGTTCGCTTGCACCTCGAGGACGGTCTGAAACGCGGAGAGCCCGTCTACGAGGAGGTTAGGACCACCACGGTCCGCGTCGCGGTCTGGTGCCCCGCGTCTGCCGACGATCTCGGCAGCCAAGCTCCTGAGGATCCTCCGGACGCACGGCTTCGACGTCACTCGTCAGAGTGGCAGCCATCTCGTGCTCCGGCACGCGGACGGGCGCCGACCGCTGACTACGACTCCGCCGAGAAGAAGATCTCGACGACCGACTTGGGAGGCCGCGGGGTGCGTCGGCTGACAGTCACCACGAGCGCCAGGGACACGAACGGGCCCACGAGCGCCGGCCAGATGCCGGCGATCCAGTTGTCGAGCGTCCCGTGCGTCAGGTAGCCGGCCAGGTACCAGAGCACGCACGCGGCGGCGCCACCGAGCATTCCGGCGAGCGCCCCTTCGCGGGTGGCGCGCGGCCACCACAATCCGAGCAGGAACGGGAAGGTGAACGCCGAGGCCATCAGGCTGAACGACATCGTGACGATCCACAGGATCGCCGCCGGCGGATCGACCGCCACCAGCATGGCCAGCGCGCCGATACCCAGCGTCGTCCACCGGGCGATCCGCATGCCGGTGGCCTCGTCGATCTGGCCGCCGTGGCGTGGCAGGTAGAGATTCTCGACGACCAGCGAGCCGGCCAGCAGCAGAATCGAGTCGATCGTCGACATGGTAGCGCCGAGCACCGCGGCCACGATGATGCCGCCGAGAGCCGGGGGCAGTAGATTCGCGACCAGCGTGGGCAAGGCCAGGTCGGGCCGATCCAGGGTCGGTAGCAACACACCGGAGGCAATAGCGATGAGCGTCGCGCAAACGTAGATGAAGGCCGAGAAGGTCACCGAATAGACCATCGCCGTCTTCAGCGTACGATCGTCCTCGGGAATCAGGAAACGGGTCACTGCTGCCGGCGCGCCGCCGATCTGGAAGAACCCCCAGACCAGGAACGAGGAAACCACCCAGAGCGCCGGCATCTCGCCCACGAAGCGGAGCCCCTCCGGGTTGATCTCGCCGTATTGACGGTGCATCTCGGCGAAGCCACCCGCGGCACCGATCGCGGTCGGCGCCAGCACCGCGAAGCCGACGATCATGATCGTCCCCTGGATCAGGTCGGTCCAGGCCACCGCGTGCATGCCGCCGATCACGGTGTACAGGATGACGATGCCGCCGAAGAGCGCGAGCGCCGCCAGGTACGGCATCCCCAGCAGCACCTCGAAGGCGTTGGCAGCGGCCTTGAGCTGAGCGCCGATGAGCGGAACGAAGGCGACCAGCATGATCGTCGCCGCGACGCGTCCGGGCCCTCTGCCGTAGTAGCGCGCCTCGAACACGTCGACCAGCGTGGTGCACTCGATCTTGGCCGCGACCCGTCGCAGCCGATCGCCCAGCAGGACGTAGGCGAACCAGGGCGCCGCCGCCGAGGCCACGCCGCCGGGCGAGAAGTTGTAGCCGAGCAGTCGCTCCGTCCCCACCGCGCCCATGTAGGAGCTGCCGCTCATCTGGGTCGCCGAGTAGGAAAACCCGATGGTGCCGGGGCCGAGCTTGCCACGGGCCAGGAAGTAGTCGGCGCGGCTGCGCTGCCGGCGGTTGAACCAGATCGCCAGCCCCATCAGCGCACCGAAGTAGAGCACGAGGATGACGGTGTACTGCCCGGTGGCGCCCACGCCGCGGCGCTACTTCCCGGTCTTCACGTGTACGAGCGCCGCCGCCACCACGTAGACGTAGCCGCCGTAGACCAGCAGCCAGACCCCCCAATCCAGGTTCGCGGGCCCTGCCGGCCAGTCGAGCAGCAACCCGAGGCTGCCGCCTACCAAGAACAGCGCCATCAGCAGCAGCGAGACGCGCGGAACTCCGGGCCCGTCGCTAGGCTCCACTACCAGACCTCCTCGAGCACGCGCAGGATGGTGCCCCCCATGACCGTGGCGATCTGTTCGTCCGAGTACTCGTGCTTCACGAGCCAGCGCAGGATGTTCTTGGAAGCCTCGGTCGGGTTCTCGACGCCGCGCACGTATTCCACCGGCTCGAATCCCGGGATCGCCTCCGACGGATCGCCACCGGCATGCGAGGCGTCGATCGACAGGGCATCGGCGTAGACCTTGTGCAGACCCACGTGGTCGCCGTAGAGCGTGTCGGGCCCGAAGGCGACGTGGTCGATCCCCACCAGCTCCTTGATGTACTCGAAGTGCTCCATGAACGACTCGAGATCGTGGCGCGGGTGCCGCGCCGTGACCGTGGTGTGCGGCGCCGCCTCGATGCCGATCACGCCGCCCTTACCGGCCACCGCACGAATGACCTCGTCGGGCGCCAGGCGCTTGATACTCCAGAGCGCCCGCGCCCCCGTGTGGGTCAGAAAGATCGGCTTGCTGCTGACCTCGACCACATCGAGCGTGGTCTGGTCGCTGGCATGGGCGCAGTCGATCGCCATGCCGACCTCGTTCATGCGCCGCACGGCCCGCCGGCCGAAGTCGGTGAGACCACCGTCGCGGACCTCCTTGAGCCCGGTGCCGAGCGCGTTCGACTCGCTGTAGGTGATCCCCAGTACCCGCAGGCCGATGCCGTAGAGGATCTCGATACGGTCGAGCTCGTTCTCGATCATCGCGGCGCCTTCCTGCGCCGCCACCAGCGCGATGCGGCCCTCCCGGTGAGCCCGCTGGAAGTCGTCCACCGATTCGCAGCGGATCAGGAAGTCCTGGTGCGCCAGATCGCAGAGCCGCATACCCATGTCGTAGACGATGTCGTCGAACTTCCAGCCGCTCTTGGAGGTGATGAAAGTTGTGCCGTTCTGGAAGTTGTCGAACACGCCGTCCCAGTACGAGTCGGCAAGCGCGGCGTAGGCAGTGGAGATCCGCGCCTCCTTGTCGTACGACTCCATCTCCGCCAGATCGGCGGGAAACAGGTGCGGGTGCTCGTGCAGCGAGATCATCACCAGGCGGGCGGCGAGATCCTCGACGCGACGTTCTTGCTCGGCATCGAGCGGCAGTAAGTAGGGCTCGAAGGACGAGTGTCCCTCGATCAGCTCGAACTGCCGGAAGTCGCGCGTGGCTCGTAGGTAGTCGAAGGATCGGTAGCCGGAGTACTTCTTGTTGACGCCCATCGCTCGTGCCTCCATCGAGTGTCGGGGCGGCAACCTAGATCAGGCTCGAGCCGGTGTCAAAGCGACTCCGCGATCAAACCGTAGCCTTCCTGATCTTGCGCTTGAGACCGTGAATCTGACGGCGGATCCGCTTGAGCTCGCGCGAGTCGTGCGCCTGCAGGGCAGCGTCGCGCTCCACCTTGAGCGCGCGGATCTGCCGCTTGGTCCTCGCCTTGTTGATGCCGACGACATCGTGGTGCACGTGCTCCTCGAGTCCGAAGGCCAGGCACAAGGCGTGCAGCAACGGCTCCTTGTGCATGGTCGTGTGGCCGTGCACCGCCTCGTGTTCCACACCCGCCGCGATCTCTCTGAGATGGGCGACGGTCTTGGACTTGAGCTCCTCGTAGGTGTGTTCTGACATGGCGCCTCCTCGTCTGGGGTGATCCGAGATCACCAGCGTGCCGTTGGTTTAGCAGGTGAGCTCGCCAGAGTCACGGGGTCGGGCGTCACGAAGTGAGCCGACCGCGACGACGCCGACGTTGTCGGCTTACGCCTCAGACTCGCGATGAAGCGTCGCAAACTCCGTGAGGCCCATCGCCTCCAGCAGGCCGGGATCGTGGGCTTCGTCCGAGGCGTTGCGATCACGCACCCCGAAGTCGACCCCCACGACGCTGCGGAACGGCCGCGTGCCCTTGTCCATGTCCGCCAACTCGACCATCCGGTCGACGACCAGCGTTGGATCGGTCGGCATCTCCGGATCCTCCAACACCTCGTCGAAGGCTGCACCCAGCGCCTCGAACGTCTCGTGCGCGACCGACGGGTACCGAGCCGCCCGCCCATCGACATCCGCCGGCTGCGGGCTGCGGGGGAACAGCTGCGTAGTAAATGGCCCCGGCTCGACCACCACCACGTCGACTCCGCATGACGCCAGCTCGCGACGCATCGCCAAGGAATAACCCTCGAGCGCCCACTTGCTGGCGTGGTACACGCCGAAGAACGGTGCCGCCATTCGACCGGCGATCGAGCTGACGTTGATCAGAAGCCCGCTGCCACGCTCGCGCATCGCCGGCAGGAACGCACGGCTCACCCGGTGAACACCCACCACGTTGACGTCAAGCTGCCGGGCGAGCTCCTCGGCGCTGAAGGTCTCCGTCAGGCCGACGAACATCTGGCCGGCGTTATTGATCACTACGTCCGGCGCCCCCGACTCCTCGAGCGCCTGCGACGCGGCCGCCTCGACCGAACTGCCCGCAGTCACGTCCAGGTCGAGGACTCGCAGGTCGAGCCCCTCGCTGTCGGCCAGCGCCCGCAACTCGCCGGCCACCTCGGAGTTGGAGCCATACGCGCCGCGCATCGTCGCGTACACCCGATCGCCCCTACGGGCCAGCTTCTCCGACACCTCGCGGCCGAACCCCGAGCTGCTTCCTGTAACCACTACCGTCTTGCCCATGGTGCATGCTCCCAAGAAGCGAAGGGGCCAGCCTACCCCCCGGAGTCACTGAGCGCCACGGAAGTCGCCGGGACCGCTCGTAGACCCCGAACGCGCATCGATGGTGCATCCTGGGACCCCCGATCCCGGGGCAAGGTTGGCGGCCGCGCCGGAGATCCTAGGAAGGTCGGCGCCACGCTTGCGGATCGCCCAGGAGAACGAAGGTTGAACCTGAGCAAGTCGTCGCGATCCGTGTCACGCCAACGGCGGAGAGCCTGGGCTCTGACCCTCCTGTTGGTCGCGGTGATCTACACGTCCCTGCCGATCGGTCCTCGCGTGTGGAGCCAGGTCGTCCAGCTGACCGGTACGCTCGCCGACGACCTGGCGCTGATCGGCCTGCTGGCGGTCGCTGCGCTCGCGGTTGCGCGCCTGATGCGCCACCGCGGCCGCTACGGCGCCACCGGCCGGGCCCGGATCGGCGGTCTTCTCGTGGTGGCGGGTGGCTACGCCTGGGCGCTGGCGGCCTTCACGCTGACCGCCGCAGAGAGGCTGCACTTTCTCTATTACGGCCTGCTCGGGTACCTGGCCCTGCGGGCCCTGGCGATCGACCTGCCGCGCCGCCAGGCATGGTATGCGAGCGTCGCGCTCGCCGCCGCGGTCGGCCTGGGTGACGAGCTCATCCAGGGCGTCTTGTCGAACCGTTTCTTCGAGTGGAAGGACGTTCTGATCAACGCCTTGGCGGGTGTCCTCGCGGTCGCCGCGTGCGCCCTGCTGCGAGTCGCCGAGCCTGCCCGTTGATACCGAGAAATCCGCGTAGCCTACGCCACTAGCCAACGGGGCCAGCGTCGCGGCACCGAGCCGACCCGGCGGCGATGTGGCTCCCCCGATATCTGGGGATCAACCTGCCGCCGGGTCTTCGCCAGAGCCCCGGGCGGGGCGATTCTTCAGCTCGGCGAGCACATTCTCGAGGTCGGGAAACCCGGCGCCGAATAAGGGCCGGGTGATCATGTTGCCGCCCCGAGAGGCGATCCGACTTTCGTCCGCCAGCACGTCGAACTGACCCGTCTTGCCAGGCCGGACGACGGCGTCAATACCGAGACGCTGCTTGACGAGGGCGACGAGACTCGTCGCCTTGGTCTGGGAGCGTCGTCATGTGGGGCAGGAACGGATCTCGACCTTCAACTCGCTGGGCTCGCTCATGCGCTTATCGTAGCGGGGCGCTGGCCCGAGTCAACGCGGCTGCAAAGATCCGAGGGCCGCTCGGCCGTGACGCGACGTCGTCGTCGGTGCGGAGCAGAATCTCGCTGACGACCCGCTGCCCGGCGAATTGACCGTCCGGCGGACCCGCGTTGGTGAGAAACGCCACCACGAGCCGTGCCTCCGGGTCGATCACGAGGTACGAGAAGAAGGTGCCCGCCGAGCCGTTGTGGCGATGCTGGCCGCTCTCCGGGTCGATTCCCCAACCGGCCGCGTAGGGCACATCGTCGTCGGTGCGGTGCAGCTCCTGGATCGTCGCCGCTGCCAGAAAACCGTCCTCGCCAGACAACCCGGCCAGATGCGCCAGCCCGTAACGAGCCAGGTCGGCCACCGAGCAGTGGACATCGCCCGCCGGTCCGATAAAGCCTCGGAGCGGGTACTCCTCGAGGCCCTGGGCTCTGCGGCTACCCTGGGCGCCGAAGTGCACGCGCGGCTGGTCGGGTTGCTGGTCAGTTGCCGGCCAACCGATGCCGCACGTCTCGAGTCCCAACGGGTCGAACACTTCCTCCTGCACGAGCTGCTCCCAGCTCCGTCCGCTCGCCAACTCACCGATGTAGCCGGCCATGGCGTAGCCGGCGTTGGAGTAGTGGAACCCATCCGGCAGCGGATCGAGCACCACCACCTCGGCCGTGTAGGCCGCACGCTGCTCGGTGGTGCTTCCGGGGAGTCCGTTGAGGCGCCTCATCTCGGCATCGTCGTGCGTCAGGTGCTGCGGGATCCCGGCGCGATGCCGCACTAGATGGAACAGTTCAGCCTCGGCAAACGCCGCGTTCATCTCGACCCCGGGGAGTAGCTCGCGGAGCGTCGCGCTCCAGCTCAGCGTGCCCGCTTGGACCAGGGCGCCGAGGGCCGTGGACGTAACCGACTTGGTGATTGATCCGATGTGGAAGCGATCGGAGGTCTCGACCGCATCGTTCCCACCGACCGCACGAACGCCGGCGACGCCGACCTGCGGCTCCTCGTGCAGCCGAGCCCAGGCAATCGCCACGCCCGGCAGGTCCCAGCGCTCGGCAACCGCGGCCGCCAGCTCATCGAGCGTGCTCCACTCAAACTCGTCGTCCGCTTCCGCCTCGCCCGGGGGCTCCGCCGGCTGGATCAGAAACCCGACGATCTTGGGCGGATCGCCGGCCACACTGAGCTGCGCCCGTAGCCATGTCCCGCTCGAGGTGCGCAGGAACGCCACCAGGGCAGTGTCGCTCTCCGACTCGACGGGACCGACCTCCACCGTACCGATCGCCTCGAGCTGGTCGTGGACCGCCAGCATCTGATCGAGCGGTACCTGCTCCCGGAACGATTCCGAGAAGGCGAGGAACAGGTACGCCTCCAGCTCCTCCGGCGAAGCGTCGTTGACGTGCTCGACCCAGATGTCGAGCGCCGTCCTGGCGGCTCCCTGCTGAGCCACCGCGGGAATTGCCACAACGAGCAGCGCGAGCAGAAGGGGTAACGTCCGCATCTCGGTTCGCCTGGTCATCAAACTGCTCCGGCCTCGGGGACTTTCCATCACAGCGCCGCATCGTTCCATGGGTTCCCGGGGGTGCACAAGGGAGCCCCCTGAGACGCGCCCATCACCTCACAACACCGCGTGCACCGCGTTGTGATTCACGCCGCCTGGTGCGAGCCTGTGGGCCTGAGAACTCCAGGAGGTGCTGCATGGCCATGGGAACCCTGCTCATTCCGCTCCTTTTCTTCGGCGTCTGGCTCGTTGTAGTCGTCTATCTCTTCCAGCTGGCGATCCGCCTCGTGCAAGCGGTCGAGCGGATCGCCGATCGCCTTTCGGAGCCCCACCCCCGACCGACGCTGCTGGCATGATGCGGAGACTCCGATGACCGAAACGCTCGACCAGGTTCTGGCCGGCGGCCTGCTCATCCTGGTGGCGGCGTTCGGCGCCATGGTGGGCTACCGGGTCGGCAAGCGACGCGGGTGGCACGAGGCGCTCGGAACGTCCGACGAGCCGGAAGAGGCCTCCGGCGGCAAGCGCCGGGACCGGCAGCCACCGCGACCGCCGACGCCGCCCACCGTGGTGCATTGAGCAAGGCTCGAGACGTTCGACGACTCGCTCCTGTTCCCCTTCCTGTTGAGCTTCGGAGGCCTGGCCATCATCGGCGCCGCCGTCTGGTACCGAAAGCACGAGCAGAGCATCGAAGCCACGGTGATCGGCAGCCTTCCCGGTTGACAAGCTGCGCCAGGTTCGCGACCTTGGGCCGTTAGCTCGGAATCTGCCAGGGGAGACACCTCATGCTCGAGCGTTCTGATGGTTCGCGTTGTCCCGTACCCGCCACACGAGAGCGGCAGCAACGACCGCTGAGCCTACCGGCGCGGCAGGCAGCCGCCCTGGCGCTCGGCTTCCTGCTTGTCGGAGGCGCCTGTGCTCCTGCCCCCGAGCCCACGGGGCCCGCGCCGGAGATGTCCGCGGTGGTGTTGCAGTCGGACTTCGGGCCGGCGGTAATGCACGGGATCGTCAACGGCGTCAGCAAGCAGCTGTTCATCGACGACATCAGCCACGACATTCCCGACTACGACATCGCGGCGGCGGCGCGCAGCCTCAACGGCACGGCGCCCTACTGGCCGCCCGGCACGGTCTTCGTGTCGGTCGTCGATCCGGGCGTGGGAACCCCGCGCAAGTCGGTCGTGCTCAAGACCACGAGCGGCCACTACTTCGTCAGCCCGGACAACGGCACGCTGTCGATGGTCGCCGAGACCCTCGGCATCGACGCGGTACGTGAGATCGACGAGTCGGTCAACCGCCGGGAAGGCACCGGCTGGTCGCACACGTTCCACGGGCGTGACGTCTATTCGTTCACCGCTGCCCGGCTGGCCGCGGGGATCATCACCTACGACGAGGTCGGACCGCTGCTCGAGCCGGAGGTCACTACCCTGCCGGCACCCTACCCCGAGGCCCGGGTCGAGGACGGGGTGGCCTACGGCCACATTCGCGGTGCCGGTGGCGGGTTCGGCAACGTCTCCACCAACATCGACCTGAGCGTCTTTCAGGAGCTGGGCCTTGAGGAAGGGGAACTGGTTCGCGTCACCATCCGCAACGGCGAGACGACCGCCTACGACGCCACCATCCCCTATGTACGCACCTTCGGTGAGGTCGAGCTGGGGGAGCCGCTGATGCTGGTCAACTCGAGCCATACCATGGGGTTCGCTCGCAACCAGGACAACTTCACCGAGGCCTACGGCATCCGCTCCGGCGCCGACTGGTCGGTGGAGATCCGCGCCGTCCCGACGGGAGGCTAGCAAAGTGCCCGACGAGGTCGAGGAGCGCCCCTGGATGGACTTCATCACGATGTCCGATCCGGACGGGCACCAGATCGTGTTCGGGACCAAGCACCAGGCGTACTACGATCAGGCGCGCAGGCGAATCGAGGGCCTCCAGGGGCCCGTCCACTAGCAGGCTGCTGAAAAACTCCCCTTTTTCGAATAGATTTTGAACCACGCAGCCCGCGGCAAGAACCGAAGCATCAACGAGGTGAGCAGATGCGTGGTGAGGACGCGGGACAGGTGGCGGTTTTTAGTTACGTATCTCCAGAGCAGCGAGTACCGAAGGAGCATCCGCTGCGGCCGCTGCTGAAGATCGTCAACGATGTGCTGGGGCGGATGTCGCCGCTGTTCGAGAAGCTGTACTCGCACACGGGCCGTCCGTCTATCCCGCCGGAGAAGCTGCTGCGGGCGCTGCTGCTGCAGGTGCTGTACACGATTCGCTCCGAGCGCATGCTGATGGAGCAGCTCGACTACAACCTGCTGTTCCGGTGGTTTGTGGGCCTGAACATGGACGATCTGGTGTGGGATGCGACGGTGTTCACGAAGAACCGAGATCGAGTGTTGGGAGGCGAGGTCGCCAAGGTGTTCTTCCAGGAAGTGCTGGCGGAGGCGCGGCGCCGCAGCCTGCTGTCGGATGAACACTTCACGGTGGACGGCACGCTGATCGAGGCGTGGGCCTCGCACAAGAGCTTCAAGCCGAAGGATCAGAGCGACTCCGATGAGGGCGGCAGCAACCCGAGCGTCGATTTCCGCCGGCAACGGCGCACGAACGATACTCACGCCTCCAGGACCGACCCGGAGGCACGCCTATACAAGAAGAGTAAGGGAGCCGAGTCGAGGCTCTGCTACATGGGTCACCTGATGATCGACAACCGCCACGGGTTAGCAACCAACGCCTGCGTAACGATCGCTTCGGGAACAGCAGAACGAGAGGCCGCCGTGCAGATGGCGGGCGAGATTCCCGGAAGGGGCCGGGTAACCTTGGCGGCCGACAAGGGCTACGACACGCGAGACTGCATCCGAAAGCTTCGAGATCGCAACATCACCCCGCACGTCGCACAGAACGACACGAACCGGCGCAGCGCCATCGACCGCCGCACGACCCGGCACCCGGGCTACACGGTCAGTCAGAAGAAACGCAAGCTCGTCGAGCAGATGTTCGGATGGGCCAAGACGGTCGGGCTGATGCGCAAGACCAGACACCGAGGCACGCAACGTGTCGATTGGATGTTCATCTTCACCGCCGCGGCCTTCAACCTGGTCAGAATGCGCAACCTCCAGGGGGCGACGTGACGATGAGGGCACCAATCCCCAAGAAATGCCGGCGCTGCCAGCAGCGCCGGCCTCGTACCCGCACGCGGCGCCCCGCTAACTCACCGTGATCGAGACGATCCAGCCCAAAATGGCGCGCCCAAGCCGTTTTTCAGCAGCCTGCTAGAGTCGGACCACCACACAACCGCGGGTCCCATGCACATCGGCCGCCAGCTCGGCCCTTCGGATTTAGAGTACCGCGGACGATATCATCATTGCAACTTGAGTCGGCGTGTTCCGAGCCTCGTCGAGCCAGAGCAAGCTCCGCAGAAGGCGAAGGCTCGGTATCCGGGGAAGACAAAGCCTCGGACCCCACGAAAGGCCAAGCCCGGCGAGTCAACGGCTGCCCGATCGCCAGCGAGGGACCGGCAGGAATAGTTGACGCCAGTGACCCGCGCCGACGCGACACACCCGAACTCAGTAAGACTCCACCAAAAGGATGGAGTCGCGGCTCCGCGGGCCCACAGTGGAGCCGCGTCAGTCACGCAGGGTTACGCCGCCTGCTAGCCGCTCTCCCCGCCCCCGGCGCCCATCATGTGGCGCATGTATTGCTCAACCTGCAGCGGGTTGTTCGACATCTCGACGATGTCCACCAGCTTGCAGAAGGTGGCCTCCTCCTCGACCTGTTCGTCGACGAACCACCGCAGGAACTGGAACGTTGTGTGGTCACGCGTCTCGACGGCCGCGTCGGCGATCTCGTGGATCGCAGCGGTCACCACCCGCTCCTGCTCGAGCGAGCGACGCACGATGTCGTCGAGTGAACCGAACGCGCTCTCCGGCTGCTCCAGGGCCGGGATCGCCGGACGATGGCCGACCTCGAGCAGGTAGCGGACGATCTTCAGCGCATGCGCGCGCTCCTCATCGGCCTGCAGGTAGAAGAACGCGGCCAGGCGCTCGAGGCTCCGAGCGTCGAGATCGACCGCCATCGCGAGGTAGTTCTGGCTCGCCTGCAACTCGCACACGATCTGCGCGTTCAAGGCATCAACCATCGTCGCCTGGATCTTCGCCATTTCTTCACCCTCGACGTGAATAGATTTTCGTGCGCGGATTCTACCGCTATCCCTCGCGACAGTACCCCGGATGGCCGCTCCAGCACCTGCGATCGTCGGATTTTGGGCAACGCACATGAGACTATCCCCAGATATCCGGGAGCGCTTCCGACGCTACGGTCGTGCTGGCGGTCGGAAACGCGCAGCCCGCATGAGCTCGGAGGCCAGGAGAGCGGTCGCCCGACGGGCGGCGACCGCGCGCTGGGTCAAAGAGCGATTCGGGTCCTCGAGCTTCGAGGCACTGGGCCCTTCCGCGACATCCAGGGCATCAAGGAGCGTCTCCGGCTGCACGTAGAGTTCCGCTTCTGCTAGCGAGCGCCGCCATATCCCGGCACGTTCTTGCCGAGTACGATGTCGCGCCTGGCAACGAGCAGCTCGCCTTCTCGTTCTGGCTCTACGATCCCCGATCCACCGTACGCCGTGTCTGCGTCGTCCGCCTGCTCATCCAGGAGCGGGTCGCCCCTGAAATGCCAGCTATCGATCCAGTAGTAGCGCCCGTCGGGCTCCAGGATGGTGCCGTGGACATGTGCGGGCTGCGACCTGTTGGGGTAGCTCCCGGGCCTGAGCGTATGGAATGTGTAGCGTCCGGTTTCGTCGGTGCGGATCCAGCCGCGGATGGAGCCGTGACGCCTCGCCCACCCAGTCTCCCCGCCGCGGGTCTCATAAATTCCACCCTGATTGGTGTGGTAGATGTACAGGATCACGCCCGCCGCGGGCGTTCTGCCGTCCGCACCGTAGACCGTCCCCGTGAGCTCGAGCCGGGGGCCCGGCCGGTCGAAATCGGGGAGCGTAGCCATGGGTGTCAGCGCCCTGTCCGCGTACTCGAACACTGCCTCACAGCCTTCGCAGGGGCCGCCGACCAGAGTTCCCTGAGCCAACGCGGCGCCGTGCAGCAACAGGAGGGGGATCCAATACGACAGGCGTATCATGTTCATCGCCAAACTGTGCCATCCCGACAGTCGACTTGACAGTACTTTGGCAACTAGCAGGCTGCTGAAAAACGGCTTGGGCGCGCCATTTTGGGCTGGATCGTCTCGATCACGGTGAGTTAGCGGGGCGCCGAGTGCGGGTACGAGGCCGGCGCTGCTGGCAGCGCCGGCATTTCTTGGGGATTGGTGCCCTCATCGTCACGTCGCCCCCTGGAGGTTGCGCATTCTGACCAGGTTGAAGGCCGCGGCGGTGAAGATGAACATCCAATCGACACGTTGCGTGCCTCGGTGTCTGGTCTTGCGCATCAGCCCGACCGTCTTGGCCCATCCGAACATCTGCTCAACGAGCTTGCGTTTCTTCTGACTGACCGTGTAGCCCGGGTGCCGGGTCGTGCGGCGGTCGATGGCGCTGCGCCGGTTCGTGTCGTTCTGTGCGACGTGCGGGGTGATGTTGCGATCTCGAAGCTTTCGGATGCAGTCTCGCGTGTCGTAGCCCTTGTCGGCCGCCAAGGTTACCCGGCCCCTTCCGGGAATCTCGCCCGCCATCTGCACGGCGGCCTCTCGTTCTGCTGTTCCCGAAGCGATCGTTACGCAGGCGTTGGTTGCTAACCCGTGGCGGTTGTCGATCATCAGGTGCCCCATGTAGCAGAGCCTCGACTCGGCTCCCTTACTCTTCTTGTAGAGGTGGACCCCATCCTTTGGACAGGTTTGCGTCGCAGCTAAGGTGGAATCCGGGTTCATGATTCAGGCTGCCTTGGGCTTGCGAGACACGGGGCGAAGCCCCGGGCTCCTGTCTTCAGCCCCGTCGTCAATGTACGCCTCCTCGGGCGTCCGGTCCTGGAGCGACGAGTGCGGTCGGCACTCGTTGTAGAAGTCCATCCACCAGCCGATCCCGGCCCGAGCCTCGGAGCCAGTCGCGTACTCTGACAGATAGACCTGCTCGTACTTGAGCGATCGCCACAGTCGCTCGATGAAGACGTTGTCCATCCAGCGGCCCTTGCCGTCCATCGAGATCCGAATGCCGGCCTCCTTGAGCGCGTTGGTGAAGTCGACGCTGGTGAATTGGCTACCCTGATCCGTGTTGAAGATCTCGGGAGGACCGTAGCGCTCGAGCGCCTCTTGCAAGGCCTCGCCGCAGAAGCTCGTATCGAGCGTGTTGGACAGACGCCAGGACAGCACCTTGCGGCTCGCCCAGTCCATCACCGCAACCAGGTACAGAAAGCCCCGCTGCAGCGGGATGTAGGTCACATCCGCGCACCAAACGTGGTTGGGTCGCGTGATCTCCAGATCACGCAGCAGGTAGGGGTAGATCCGGTGCTCCGGGTGCGGCTGAGACGTCCTGGGCCGCTGCAAGATCGCCTGCAACCCGAGCAGCCGCATCAGGCGGCGCACCCGCTTGCGAGAGACCGTGTAGCCCTGACGGCGCAGCCATCGTCGCATCTGACGTGAGCCGTAAAACGGCGTCTGAAGAAACTGCTCGTCGATCAGCCGCATCAGGCGCAGCGGACTCTCGCCGTGGCCCTCGTAATAGAACGAAGACCTCGCGATCGACACCAGGCGGCACTGCCGCGTGATGCTCAGGGGGCCGTGCTCCGGATCGACCATCGCCACCCTCCGGCCGTGGCTCAACGACCGAAGGCCTTGGACAAGAAATCCCGCTCGATGACGAGCTCCCCGATCTTCGCCCGCAGCTCCTTGATCTCGGCCTCCCGAGAGACCTCGTTGCGCTCCTGTTTCCCCGAGAAGCCAGCCAGCACCTTCTGCCGAGCCTTCTTCTTCCAGTTGGCGATCAGATTCGGATGCACATCGTAGCGGGCTGCCAGCTCCGCCATCGTCGCTTCCTCGCGAAGCGCCTCCAAAGCGACCTTCGCCTTCAGCTCAGCAGGATAACTCCGTCTCTTCCGTGGCATTCCAGACTCCTTCTTCTTGGTCTGGATCCCACCTTAGCAACCTGTCCGAATTTCGGGGTCCACCTCTTGGACATCAGGCGTAACTCCTCTCCTACAAGCCGTCCTTGTTCAACAAGTTACAGCTTCCATTGACGGGATTCCTACCCCGAGCCCAGGTTCGCGCCTCCTGCTCAGGGTCGCCCAGGGCCCAAGCCAATGACGCCACCAGGTTGAGCAATCGCAAGTCGTTGAGGAGGCCCGTCAGGTCCCGTCGGGGCTACCCAACGAGCGCGATGGTGTCGCCAAATCGTTGCCTCCGACGCTTGGGAAGCAAAAACACCTCGTTTGGTCAACTAGAACTGCCGCTCGACGATAGGCCTGCCTGAGGCAAGTCCTATTCTCCCCAAGACCGACCTTGTGTCCACTTTGGGTGAAAAAGCGCCAAACCAGGCGAAAACGCGTGAAGTCGGTGTCGCGTCTCGATCCCGGCAAGTCGTTGTGAGTGCGGGATTTAAGTGGTGGGCTCGGGCGGAATTGAACCACCGACGCAGGGCTTTTCAGGCCCTCGCTCTACCGACTGAGCTACGAGCCCACCGGAAAGTCCGTGGGTTGTCCGGGAGGGGGCTCGGTGCCTGAGGAGAGAGCCCGCGGCGACCCGGAAGGCCCGTTACTTGTAGACCGCGCGCTCGGTCCAGTCAAACGGGCATTTTTGCTATAGTACCGGCCTGCGAGTGGCTGCAAAAGCTACTTCTGAGCGCGCGCAACGGGGTCCCCCCGACTTTTACTCGGAGAAATGCATGGGTGAGAGAGAGCGCTGGGGGACCCGTGTCGGGTTGATCCTGGCGATGGCCGGCAACGCGGTCGGTTTGGGGAACTTCCTGCGCTTCCCGGTGCAGGCGGCCTCGAACGGCGGCGGGGCCTTCATGATCCCCTATTTCGTGTGCTTCCTGCTGCTCGGCATCCCGCTGATGTGGGTGGAGTGGTCGATCGGCAGGCACGGCGGTGGCCACGGCCACTCCTCGACCCCGGGCATGATGGAGCGGCTCTGGGATCACCCGCTGGCCAAGTATCTGGGTGTGCTCGGGCTGTTCATGCCGCTCGTGGTGATGACCTACTACACCTATATCGAGTCGTGGTCGCTGGGCTACTCGATCTTCTCGGCCACAGGCGCCTACTGGGGGGCCTCGGCGTTCGAGCCGATGCAGGCCTTCCTGCACAGCTTCCAAGGCTACGCACCGAACCTGGCCGATCCGCTGGTGGCCGACGCCGGCATCGAGTACTTCTCGTCGGTGTGGCCGGCCTACATCCTGTTCGTGGTCACCCTGGCGGTGAACGTCTGGATCCTGTCCAAGGGCATTTCGGGCGGCATCGAGGCGATCGCCAAGATCGCCATGCCGACCCTGTTCATTCTCGCCGTCGTGCTGGTGATCCGGGTGCTGACGCTCGGCACCCCGGATGCGTCGCTGCCCGACTACAGCATCAGCGCCGGTATGGGGTTCGTGTGGAACCCGGTGCCAGAGATGATAACCAGCCCCTCGGTGTGGCTGGCGGCCGCGGGCCAGGTGTTTTTTACCCTCAGCCTGGGGCTGGGCTCGATTCACTGCTACGCCAGCTACCTGCGGGAGAACGACGACATCGCCCTGACCGGTCTGGCCACGGCCTCGACCAACGAGTTTGCCGAGGTCGTGCTCGGCGGCACCCTGGCCATCCCCGCGGCGGTGGCCTTCTTCGGCCTGGAGCGAACCCAGGAGCTGGCGAGTATTGGCTTCGATCTGCCCTTCGCGCTCATGCCGGCGCTGTTCCAGCAGATCCCGGCGGGGCAGTTCTTCGGCACCCTGTGGTTCGCGCTGCTGTTCTTTGCCGGCATCACTTCGTCGCTGGCCATGGGCCAGCCGCTGATGGCCTTCTTCCAGGAGGAGTTCGGCCTGGCGCGCAAGAAGGCGGCGCTGGCGCTGGGCGGCGTCGTGTTCCTGTTCTGCCAGCCGGTGATCTTCTGGAACCAGGAGGGGTTCCTGGGTGAGTTCGACTTCTGGGCCGGGACTTTCGGCCTGGTGGTGTTCGCCACCATCGAGATGATCCTGTTCGCCTGGGTGTTCGGCATCGACAAGGGCTGGGCGGAGCTCAACCGCGGCGCCGACATCAAGGTGCCGCCGATCTTCCGGGTGATCATCAAGTACGTCACCCCGGCGATGCTGCTGGTGATTCTCGCCAGCTACCTGCTAACCGCGCTGCCACAGAAGCTGAGCTACAGCGGCGTGCCGGACGAGTACGTTCCCTATTACCTTGCCGCGCGCCTGACCATGATCGGGATTTTCCTCGGCTTCTGCTTCGCGGTCTCATACGCCTGGCGCAAGCGCGCCGCCAGCAAGGGATAGGAGCCCGACGATGGGTATGAACGCCTTCGGCTGGCTGTTCCTGATCTTGGCCTGGGGTGGCATCACGGCGCTGACGCTGTTCTGCTACCGCAAGGTCTTCAGCACCCCGGACACCACCTACGAGCACCCCGAAAAGACCCAGGGGCCGGGGAGCGCGCCCGGCGCCTGAGGCTCTCTCGCCCCTGAGGCTCGGTGGTCGGGAGGGTGTGGACCCCCTACGCGGTCAGGCTCTGGCTGTTGCCTTGGCCCGGGCGGTGGGATTGGCGTGCTGCACCGCCTCGCTCTCGGCGGCGGCCTCAGCCGCGCTCTCTTGTGCGGCCGTGGGGGCCGGGGCGATCATGCCGAAGGCCTCGCGCAGGCGCCGCTCGATGTCGGCGGCGGTCTCGATGTTGTCGCGCAGGAAGGCCTTGGAGTTCTCGCGGCCCTGGCCCAGGCGCAGGTCGTTGTAGGAGAACCAGGAGCCCGACTTGTCGACGATGTTCTGCTGCACACCCAGGTCGATCAGCTCGCCCTCGCGCGAGATGCCCTCGCCGTAGATGATGTCGAACTCGGCCATGCGGAAGGGCGCGGCGACCTTGTTCTTGACCACTTTGACGCGGGTGCGGTTGCCGACGATGCGGTCGCCGTCTTTGATCGAGCCGATGCGGCGGATGTCCATGCGCACCGAGCAATAGAACTTCAGCGCCCGGCCGCCCGGCGTGGTCTCGGGGCTGCCGAACATGACGCCGATCTTCTCGCGGATCTGGTTGATGAAGATGAGCGTGGTCATCGACTTGGAGACCACGTGGGTGAGCTTGCGCAGCGCCTTGGACATGAGGCGCGCCTGCAGGCCGGGCTGCTGGTCGCTCATCTCCCCCTCGATCTCGGCGCGCGGCACCAGGGCCGCCACCGAGTCGACCACGATGACATCGAGCGCGGCGGAGCGCACCAGCGTCTCGCAGATCTCGAGCGCCTGCTCGCCGGAGTCGGGCTGCGACACCAGCAGCTCGTCGATGTCGACTCCGAGAGCGCGGGCGTACTCCGGGTCGATGGCGTGCTCGGCGTCGATGAAAGCGGTCAGGCCGCCGGCCTGCTGGGCGTTGGCGACGATGTGGGTCGCCAGCGTCGTTTTACCGGAGGACTCCGGCCCGTAGATCTCGACCACGCGGCCGCGCGGCACACCGCCGACACCGATCGCCAGATCGAGCGCGATCGAACCGGTCGAGACGGCGGGCACGTCGACGTGGTCGCGCGAGCCCAGCTTCATGATCGAGCCCTTGCCGAACTGGCGCTCGATCTGGGACATCGCGATCTCGGCCGCCTTCACTCGATCCTTGTTCTCAGCCATTGTCCATACCCCCTACCCTGTTGAGACGGTCCCACGTTGGTGATTTCAGTGCTGGCGGTTTCAGGAGGACGACAGGTACAGCTGAAACACCTGCAGTCCGAGCCGCCGCACATCGGCGCTGGAGGAGTCCAGCTCCTGCGGCACCAGCACGGGATCCACCTCGATCGCAATCTCTACCCAGTCCGTGTCGCCCAGAATGTCGGCCGCCAGCTCGATCCGCTGCAGGATCGAGTCGGCGGTGTCGATCGTGAAGCGGGCCACCTCCTGCTCCGCGATCTTGATCACCACAGTTTGGCCGCCCTGCAGCTCGTCGTACGGGCCGTGCACCAGCAGGTGCAGCACGGCGTCGCGCTGCGGGTTGGTGAACACGGCGGCCGCCACCCCCTCGGTCCAGCGCCAGGAGCCGAGCACCGTGTCGTCGATGCTCTCGGCGTCGTGCCAGCCCCCCATGTAGACCGGATCGCCGGTCTGGTCCTCGATGCGGATGGCCATACGGTGCGCCGTCACGGCATCGACCCAGCCGGAGCCGTCGTGCACCTGGGGGCGCTGATCCGGGGCGTACAGCCCCACCACCAGGTCGACGTACTCGACCTCGAGATCCGGCGGGTACAGCCAGCGCTGGTAGCTCTGCGGCTGCCCCGCCTCCCACTGGCTGGTGGGCTCGGGCGGATAGTGGTCGTCCTGGAGCAGGATGCGGCCCTGCGGGTCGACCAGGTGCACGAACACCCGGTAGTCCTCCTGCGGCGCGGTGAACCCGTCGGTCGGGGTCCAGGTATAGCCGAAGCTCAGGGGCTCGCCCATGGCGACGCTGTCGGGCAGCGTCACCTCGGGCTGGACGGCCACCTGGGCCGGGCCGTTGCCGCCGCCACAACCGGCGATGAGCAATGCGCCCGCGATCAGGCCGGCGATACGCAGGACCGGCGATCGGGCGGGCCTGGTTGCTCGCATAGCGATATCCCTCCGCGTTGGGCACCGGCGCCGGGAGTTCAGGCACGAAACGGTGCTCGAAAAGCATGCTTCGGCGGCCCCCATCAAGCCCCTCTTGGAGGCCCCGAACGGTCAGTCTAACCAGGGGTGCCGACGGCATCAACCGAGGGCCTGCGCGCGCCGCGACCAGGCGTCCCGCAGCCTTGTTCTGGACGGTCTCGAGCGCCGCGCGGGCTTTTGACCCTCGTCGCCGCAGCATGCTACCTTCGCCCCGATTTCCCACCACGCCCGGGGCCGCCGGGACGACAGGAGACGAGCATGTCATACGAAGCTCTGGGGATGGTCGAGACGCGCGGCCTGGTCGGCGCCGTGGAGGCTGCCGATGCCATGGTGAAGTCCGCCAAGGTCGTGTTGCTGGGCAAGCAGCAGATCGGGGCTGGGCTGGTTACCGTGATGGTGCGCGGCGATGTGGGCGCGGTGAAGGCCGCGACCGATTCCGGGGCCGCGGCGGCACGCCGCGTCGGCGAGCTGATCTCGGTGCACGTGATCCCGCGCCCCCACGAGGAGGTCGAGAAGATCCTCCCCGAATTGGCGGGCGAATAAGCGGCTCGGCTGAGCGCCTCGCATGAGCTCCGATCTCGATCGCGACCTGCGCTCCGTACAGGAGGCACGCGCGCTGACGCGTGCGGCCTCCAAGGCGCAGGCTCGCCTCGAGGAGCTATCGCAGGAGCAGGTCGACGCCATTGTCGAGGCGATGGCCGCCGCCGGACTGCGCGAGTCGGAGCGGCTGGCCCAGATGGCGGTCGATGAGACCGGCTACGGCAACCAGCCCGACAAGGTCGCCAAGAACAACTTCGTTCTGCAGGACGTGGTCGCGGCGATGCGCGGCATGCGCACGGTTGGCGTGCTGCGGCGCGACGACACCGCGAAGGTGGTAGAGATCGCCGAGCCCGTGGGGGTGGTGGCGGGCATCATCCCGACCACCAACCCCACGTCGACGGCGATGTTCAAGTGCCTGATCTCGCTCAAGGCGCGCTGCGGCGTGGTGCTCTCGCCCCACCCCAACGCCAAGGCCTGCATCAAGGCCTCCGCCGACGTGATGCACGAGGCGGCGGTGGCGGCAGGGGCGCCGCGCGGCATCATCGGCTGTATGACCGTGGTGTCGATGGAGGGCACCGACGCGCTGATGAAGGCCAAGGACACCGACGTGATCCTGGCCACCGGCGGCATGGGTCTGGTGCGGGCGGCCTACTCGGCCGGCAAGCCGGCCTACGGGGTGGGTCCGGGCAACGTGCCGGCCTACATCGAGCGCAGCGCCGACATCGACCAGGCGGTACGCGACGTGTTCTCCGGTACGACCTTCGACAACGGCACGCTGTGCTCCTCGGAGCAGTCGATCACCTGTGATCGGGTGATCAGCCAGGAGGTTCAGGCGGCGATCAAGCGCCACGGCGGCCATATGCTGAGCCCCGCGGAGTGCGACAAGCTGGCGCCGGTGCTGATCACCGAAAAGATGCTCGTGGACGGGCGGCTCGTGGGTCAGACGGCGCTGCAGATCGCCGAGGCGGCCGGTCTGTCGGTGCCGGCAGGGACGCGGGTGCTGGTGTGCCCGCAGGAGGGCGTCGGGCGCGACTACCCGCTGTCGCACGAGAAGCTCTCACCGGTGCTCGCCTTCTACGAGGTCGAGGATTGGAAGGAGGGCTGCGAGCGTTGCCAGCAATTGCTGCGCTTTGGGGGCCTGGGTCACACCATGGTGATCCACTGCAAGGACGAGGAGATCATCCTGCAGTTCGGCCTGTACAAGCCGGCGCACCGGGTCGTGGTGAACACGGTCGCGGCGGTCGGCGCGGTGGGCCTGACCACCAACCTGTTCCCGTCGATGACGCTCGGGTGTGGCTCGTGGGGCAACAACATCACCTCCGACAACGTCGGTCCGCAGCACCTGTTCAACGTCAAGCGGCTGGCCTACGGTGTGCGCCCCTTCGCCAGCAACACGATGCAGGGGTCCACGACGCACGGGTCGCAGCCGGGGGCGGACCTCGCTGGGGTCGCGGCCGGGGTCGCGGCTGGGGTAGCGGCCGGGGTAGCGGGGTGGCGGCCGGATCCGCCAGCGGCGAGCAGCGGAGACCTCGAGTCTCAGGTTGCCGGCTTCCTGCGCGACCGCGGCTTCGTCCTGCAGGCCTCGAGCTCGGGCTCGGGATCGACGGGCGAGTGCGGGGATGACTGTGAGTGCGCCAAGTGCGCCGGCACGGGCCCCACGAAGCAGGAGCGGCCGCAGCCACCGGGTGCGGCGCGCCCGGCGGCAACCACCCCGGTCGGACCGGCGGGTGACGCACCGACGCCGGAGGCACCCGCAAGATCGAAACCGGCAGCCTCGGTCGACTTCGTCGCCGAGTCCGACGTGATCGCGGCGCGCGATCGGGGCGAGACGATCCGTATCGGGCCGAAGACGATCATCACTCCCCTGGCGCACGAGATTGGCGAGCAACACGGAATCTTCGAGCGTAGATTCGAGAGCTGAGAGGTTTTCAGCCCGTCATACGCTCCTCCGTGCCCGTCTGACCCTGTTGAACCCCACAGGGGCGATCCCGCTTCTGGTGAACGAATCGAGGGTTGATTGGGCGCAAGAATATGGCCATACTCTTAATATGGCCACACCGAGGATCAAGGCGACGTATTCATTGGATGTAGAAACAGTGCACCAGCTCGAGGAGCTAGCCCGGCGCTGGAGCACCACTAAATCGGGCGCGCTACAGCGAGCCATCAACGAAACCGCGGCGTCGGAGAGACCATCCCGGCTGCAAGCTTTTCGTGCCCTGCAGCAGAGCCTCGCGCTGACCGAGGAAAAGGCCGACACCTGGATCCGCGAGATCCGAGCCGAGCGCGACGGTTGGCGCCCGCGGACCGACGATTGATCCATCTAGACACCAGCTTCCTGGTTCGCGCCCTGATTCCTGGCACCCCCCAGGAGAATCGCTTCCTCGGGCTGCTGGACGGCCATGAGCCGATTGAGATCAGCGTTCCAGCTTGGGCGGAGTTCCTCTGCGGACCGCTGCACCTCGAGCAACTCGAGCTCGCCGGCGCGCCGATCCGGCGCCGTGTCCCGCTGCTCGAGGAGGATGCCGAGCTCGCGGCCGAGCTTTTCAACGAAGGCGGCCGGCGCCGCCGCTCTTTGCGCGATTGCTTCATCGCCGCGATCGCCATCCGTCAACAGGCCCGGCTGCTCACGTGCAACGCGGATGACTTTGAACGGTTCCGGCCGTTCGGGCTCCTCTTGCACGAGGACAAACCCGACGCCCTCTAGCAGGCTGCTGAAAAACGGCTTGGGCGCGCCATTTTGGGCTGGATCGTCTCGATCACGGTGAGTTAGCGGGGCGCCGCGTGCGGGTACGAGCGCCGGCGCTGCTGGCAGCGCCGGCATTTCTTGGGGATTGGTGCCCTCATCGTCACGTCGCCCCCTCGAGGTTGCGCATTCTGACCAGGTTGAAGGCCGCGGCGGTGAAGATGAACATCCAATCGACACGTTGCGTGCCTCGGTGTCTGGTCTTGCGCATCAGCCCGACCGTCTTGGCCCATCCGAACATCTGCTCGACGAGCTTGCGTTTCTTCTGACTGACCGTGTAGCCCGGGTGCCGGGTCGTGCGGCGGTCGATGGCGCTGCGCCGGTTCGTGTCGTTCTGTGCGACGTGCGGGGTGATGTTGCGATCTCGAAGCTTTCGGATGCAGTCTCGCGTGTCGTAGCCCTTGTCGGCCGCCAAGGTTACCCGGCCCCTTCCGGGAATCTCGCCCGCCATCTGCACGGCGGCCTCTCGTTCTGCTGTTCCCGAAGCGATCGTTACGCAGGCGTTGGTTGCTAACCCGTGGCGGTTGTCGATCATCAGGTGACCCATGTAGCAGAGCCTCGACTCGGCTCCCTTACTCTTCTTGTATAGGCGTGCCTCCGGGTCGGTCCTGGAGGCGTGAGTATCGTTCGTGCGCCGTTGCCGGCGGAAATCGACGCTCGGGTTGCTGCCGCCCTCATCGGAGTCGCTCTGATCCTTCGGCTTGAAGCTCTTGTGCGAGGCCCACGCCTCGATCAGCGTGCCGTCCACCGTGAAGTGTTCATCCGACAGCAGGCTGCGGCGCCGCGCCTCCGCCAGCACTTCCTGGAAGAACACCTTGGCGACCTCGCCTCCCAACACTCGATCTCGGTTCTTCGTGAACACCGTCGCATCCCACACCAGATCGTCCATGTTCAGGCCCACAAACCACCGGAACAGCAGGTTGTAGTCGAGCTGCTCCATCAGCATGCGCTCGGAGCGAATCGTGTACAGCACCTGCAGCAGCAGCGCCCGCAGCAGCTTCTCCGGCGGGATAGACGGACGGCCCGTGTGCGAGTACAGCTTCTCGAACAGCGGCGACATCCGCCCCAGCACATCGTTGACGATCTTCAGCAGCGGCCGCAGCGGATGCTCCTTCGGTACTCGCTGCTCTGGAGATACGTAACTAAAAACCGCCACCTGTCCCGCGTCCTCACCACGCATCTGCTCACCTCGTTGATGCTTCGGTTCTTGCCGCGGGCTGCGTGGTTCAAAATCTACTCGAATAAGGGGAGTTTTTCAGCAGCCTGCTAGCCTGGCTTCCCTAAAGACAGCCGCCAGATGGGAGATCTCGAGTCGCAGGTCGCCGGATTCCGGTGTTCCCGGGGTATAATCCGGCGGGTTTGGCATTGGGGCGCGCCAAGTGGCACCGGCCGCGGTCGGACCGGCGGGTGGCGAGACAACCCGGCTCCGGACAATCATCACTTCCCTGGCGGATGAACTTGGCAAGCACGGAATCCTCGAGCGCACATAGATCTCCCGTCCGGCACCGATCTCGCGCTGGAGCCGGCATCCCGACACTGATGCTGGTCTTGCTGGCGACTGCCTGCGCCGGTGGGCCCGAACCGGCCACCGCGCCGCCGCCCGAGCTGCAGCCGCCGCCGTCCATCTTCGAGGAGGCCGAGACGGCCGCACCGTCGCAGCGCATACCGTCCGTCGAGGAGCTCGCCGCCGAGGCCGAGCAGTACTACGGGCTGGGACTCGAGGCCCAGGAGGCGGGCCGGTTCGACGTGGCCGACCGGCAGTTCGACGCCGCCATCCAGGTCTACATGGACGCCGACATCCCGGCCAACGAGGAGGCCGCCTTCCGCGAGGCTTTCAACTCGTTGGTGACTCGGGTGCAGGCGCAGCAGCTCGACGACCTGACCCTGACGCCGGCCGACGCGCGCGCCACCAAGCTGCGCAACGACGAGATCCCGGCGCTCAGCAGCGGCGAGATCAACATGCTGCGCACGCGCATTGCCGGCACGTTGCCGGCGATGCCCCGCTTCAGCATCCCGGTGCCGGCCGACAACCCGCGCGTGCTCGAGACGGTCGAGTACCTGACGACCGAGCGCAGGGACGTCATCGAGGAGGGTCTATCGCGGGGATCGCGCTTCCTGCCGCTGATCCGCGAGGTCTTTGCCGAGGCCGGTCTACCGGCCGAGCTGGCCTACATCCCACTGATCGAGAGCCTCTACAAGCCGGCCGTACGCTCGCGCGCCAGCGCCGTGGGGCTGTGGCAGCTGATGGCACCGACGGCCCGCTTGTACGGGTTGACCGTCAACTCGCTGGTCGACGAGCGCCGTGACCCGATCAAGGCCACCTACGCGATCACCCAGTTCATCCGCGACTACTACCAGGAGTTCGGCGACTGGCACCTGACCATCGCGGCCTACAACGGCGGCAAGGGCCGCGTCGCCCGCGCCCTGAGTCGCGCCGGCGTGGACAATTTCTGGAGCCTCGCTACCACGCGACACCTGCCGCGCGAGACGCGCGAGTTCGTGCCCAAGATCCTCGCGGCCATGCTGATCGGCTCCGATCCCGAGGCCTACGGCCTGCAAATCACGCCGCAGCCGCCCTTCGCCTTCGACGCCGTGGCGATCGATACGATGACCGACCTCGAGGTGATCGCCGATGCCGCTGGCACCAGCCTCGCAGTGATTCGTGAGCTCAACCCGCAACTGCTGCGTCGGACCACGCCCAAGGTCGATTCCTACACCATCCGCGTGCCCGAGGGCAGCGGCTCCGCCTTCCGCGCCGCCTTCGCCGCCGTTCCCGTGGCCGATCGACTGCGCGTCGCCGAGCACGTCGTCGGCCGCGGCGAGACCCTGTCGCACATCGCCGATGAATACGGCCTGTCGTGGCGCAACATCGCCGACTTCAACGGCATCCGCGACCCGCGGCGCCTGCGCCCGGGCCAGACACTCATGATTCCGATGTCGCAGGCAACCGGCGCGCCAAGCACTATCGTCAGCCGGGACATCGTCCGCGGCGACAACCGCCAGCGGGGCGAGAAGATCGTCCACACCGTGCGCAGCGGCGAGAACCTGTGGCTCATCGCCCGCGCCTACGACACCCGCATCGCCGACATCAAGCGCTGGAACAACCTGACCTCGGATCGTCTGAACCGGGGCGACCGGCTGGAGATCTACTACGGCACCAGCGGCCCGCCGCAGAGCGGCAACACGGTGGCCACCGCACCGAGCGTGCGCGCCTCCTCGAGCGCAGCGCCACCGACCCCGGCTCAGGCCGCTGCCACGACCGAGATGACCTACCGCATCCGGCGCGGCGACACCCTGGCCGACATCGCCAAGATCCACGGGGTGACGATCTCGGACCTCAAGCGCTGGAACGCCCTGCGCTCCGACCGCATCTATCCCGGTAACGAGCTGACTATCTACACGCGCACGCCGGCCGGCCAGATCACCGCGACCTACACGATCCGGCGCGGCGACTCCCTCTACGCCATCGCCCTGCGCTTCGGGGTGTCGGTGAACGAGCTGTGCGCCTGGAACGGCATCAGCCCGCGCAGCACTCTGTACCCGGGCAATCGGCTGCTGATCCGCGCCGCCAACAACGCCGACCGCTGAAAGGTCCGCGGCGCGACCTGATTCCTCTTCGGCCAGACGCATGCTTCTCGGCCAGTCGTACGCTTCTCGGCCAGCCGCGACGGCTCGCCTGACCCACGCTACCGGGCTTACCGGTCCTTCTTCCGGTGGGGTCGCCGATCTTACTATTTTCTTGCTATTGTCGTACTAGTTGCTTTATAGTAACTCTCTAGTAACAGCGACGACCCCACCCCACCCCAATAGCAGGTGGGGCCGTCGTTGCGACCGCCGGCGCATAGAGGCTCCTCGTACCCTGTCGCTCCTACGCCCTGGAAGGCCGGCACGCCCGTCGCCGCAGCTTCACTTTGCCGGCGTGGCAGACAACAATCAGCGCTCCTGGTTCGTACAACGGCGCCTAGCGAGGTGATGGCATGCGTTCGATGCTCGTAGGTCGGGTCTCACGGTTCTTGGCAGTGGCCGCGCTGACGCTCGGCGTGGCGGCCCTGCCGGCCGCGGTCGCGGCAACCCCGCAGCAGAACGCCGCCGCCGGCATCCCGACGCCCGAGTCGGTGCTCGGCTTCCGGGTTGGCGACGATTTCAAGCTGGCCTCGTACGACCAGTCGATCGAGTACTTCATGGCGCTCGATGCGGCGACCGACCGGCTGCAGCTTGTGCCGGTGGGGCGCACTTCCGAGGGGCGCGACTGGTACATCGCCCTCATCTCGTCGCCGGACAACCTCGAGCGGCTCGAGCAGTATCGGGAGATCTCACAGCGGTTGGCGCATCCCGACGGCATGACCGACGAACAAGCCCGGCAGCTGGCGCGCGACGGCAAGGCGATCGTCGCCATCGACGGCGGCCTGCACGCTACCGAGACGGCCCACGCGCAGCACACCATCCAGCTCGCCTACGACATCGTCACCGAGAAGGAGGGCGATGAGGGAAGGGCGATTCTCGACAACGTCATCCTGCTGCTGTGGCCGTCGATCAACCCCGACGGGCAAAATATGGTGGCCGAGTGGTACGCCGAGAACCTGGGGACGCCGTTCGAGACCTCGCGGCTGCGGCGGCTGTACCAGAAGTACATCGGCCACGACAACAACCGCGACGGCTACGGCCTCAACATGATCGAGTCGCGCGTGGCGGTGCGCACCAACCGGCATTGGGAGCCGCAGGTCCTCTACAGCCATCACATGACCGCGAGCATGCCGGCGACGATCTGGCTGCCGCCCTACGGCGAGCCGATCTATCCGAACATCCACCCGTTGATGAACCGCATGGTGAACCTGATGGGCACCGCGGCCGCGGCGGCCCTCGATGAGCGCGGCCTGCCCGGCGCCGAGCACAAGGGCGAGGTCTACGACGCCTGGTACCCCGGCTACATCGATTTCATCAACTTCTTCCACAACATCGTGATCATGTTCAGCGAGACCGGGATCCACGGCTCGCCGACCCCGCGCTTCTACACCGTGCGCGACTTTCCGCAGGCCGATCGGGCGCTGCAGCCGGGCACCCTGCACGCCAGCTTGTGGCGTGGCGGCTGGTGGCGGCTGCGCGACTCAGTGGAGTACATGCTCACGACCTCCACCTCGACGCTCGACATCGCGGCCAAGTTCAAGGACGACATCCTCTACAACCGCTACCAGGCGGCGCGCGACGTTATCAATGCCTTCCGCGAGGGGCCCCCGTACGCCTACTTCGTGCCGCAGCAACAGCGCGACCCCGTGGCCGCCGTCGAGATGCTGTGTCGGCTCGCCTACCAGGACGTCGAGGTCTATCGCCTCACCGAGGAGGTGACCGTGGAGCAGCAGCGCTTCCCGGCGGGGACCTGGGTCATTCCGATGGACCAGTCGGGCTCCAACTTCACACACTCGTTGCTGTCGGTGCAGCAATATCCCGACCTGCGCCAATACCCTGACGGCCCGCCGGACCTGCCGTACGATCACGCCGGCTGGACACTGCCGTACCAGTACGGAGTACGAACCGTGGCCGTCGCCTCACCGCTGGGGGACTCGGTGCGGGCCGCGCTCGAGTCGGTTCGGGTGGATCCGGTGCCGTGGGACAGGCTCGATAGTGGCGGCCTCGAGCCCGACGCCGCCTCGTTCGATAGCGTGCCCGGCGTCGGCTTCGACACGAACCCGATCGCCGCCGGCATCGTGCCGCCACCGGGGCGCGCCACCGGCAGCGGCTCGGCACTGGCCATCGACCCGGCCCAGAACAATGCCTTCCGCGCCATCAACCGGGCCTGGGCCGCCGGCGGCCGGGTCAGCGCTGCCAGCGGCAACGGCGATGCACGCTACCTGATCAGCGGGCTGGGGCAGGCAACGGTCGATGCGATGGTCGCAGAGCTGGCCCTGCGGGCCGAGCGCTCCAGCGCGTCGGGCTCTATCGTCCGTGGGCGGCCAGCATCGACGAGGGTTGGACGCGCTGGTTGCTGGAGGTGTACGACTTTGATTTCCGCAGCCTCTACAACTCCGATGTGCGCGCCGGCAACCTACGCGATCGCTACGACGTGATCGTGCTGGCCGACATACGCGGCCGCCAGATTGTCGACGGGGCGGCTCTCGGCACCGTGCCGCCGCGCTACGCCGGGGGCATCGGCCGCGAGGGCGTGCGGGCGCTCGACGCATTCGTTCGCGACGGCGGTACGCTGGTCTGCCTCGAGAGCAGCGGCCTGTTCGCCATCGAGGAGCTGCACCTGCCGGTGCGCAACGTCGTGGGCGAGTTGGAGTCGATCGAGTTCTTCTCCAGCGGCTCGATCGTGGAAGTACGCGTCGACACCGGGCACCCCGTGATGGCCGGCATGCCGGAGCGCGCCAAGATCACGGTGACCAACAGCCCCGTCTACACCGTGACCGAGGGGTTCGAGGGTACGGCGTTGGCAAGGTACCAGGACGCCGGATCGCCCCTGCTGTCGGGCTACCTGCTGGGCGAGGAGCATCTGCACGGCTACGCCGCCGCGCTCGACGTGAAGCACGGCGACGGCCACGTGATCCTGTTCGGCTTCCGGCCGCAATGGCGAGGTCAGCCGTTCGGCACCTTTAGCAGGCTGCTGAAAAACTCCCCTTGTTCGAGTAGATTTTGAACCACGCAGCCCGCGGCAAGAACCGAAGCATCAACGAGGTGAGCAGATGCGTGGTGAGGACGCGGGCCGGGTGGCGGTTTTTAGTTACGTATCTCCAGAGCAGCGAGTACCGAAGGAGCATCCGCTGCGGCCGCTGCTGAAGATCGTCAACGATGTGCTGGGGCGGATGTCGCCGCTGTTCGAGAAGCTGTACTCGCACACGGGCCGTCCGTCTATCCCGCCGGAGAAGCTGCTGCGGGCGCTGCTGCTGCAGGTGCTGTACACGATTCGCTCCGAGCGCATGCTGATGGAGCAGCTCGACTACAACCTGCTGTTCCGGTGGTTTGTGGGCCTGAACATGGACGATCTGGTGTGGGATGCGACGGTGTTCACGAAGAACCGAGATCGAGTGTTGGGAGGCGAGGTCGCCAAGGTGTTCTTCCAGGAAGTGCTGGCGGAGGCGCGGCGCCGCAGCCTGCTGTCGGATGAACACTTCACGGTGGACGGCACGCTGATCGAGGCGTGGGCCTCACACAAGAGCTTCAAGCCGAAGGATCAGAGCGACTCCGATGAGGGCGGCAGCAACCCGAGCGTCGATTTTCGCAAACAACGGCGCACAAACGGATACTCACGCCTCCAGGACCGATCCGGACGCACGCCTGTACAAGAAAAGTAGGGGAGCCGAGTCGAAGCTCTGCTACATGGGGCACCTGATGATCGACAACCGCCACGGGTTAGCAACCAAGGCATGCGTAACGATCGCTTCCGGGACAGCGGAACGAGAGGCGGCGGTGCAAATGGCGGACAAGATTTCCGGTAACCGCAGGGTGACCTTGGCGGCCGACAAGGGCTACGACACACGCGAGTGCGTCCGTAAGCTTCGAGATCGGAACATCACCCCGCACGTCGCACAGAACGACACCAATCGGCGCAGCGCCATCGACCGGCGCACAACCCGCCACCCCGGCTACCAGGTCAGTCAAAGGAAACGCAAGCTCGTCGAGCAGATGTTCGGATGGGCCAAGACGGTCGGGCTGATGCGCAAGACGCGGCACCGAGGCACCGAACGCGTCGATTGGATGTTCACCTTCACCGCCGCTGCCTTCAACCTGGTCAGAATGCGCAACCTCCAGGGGGCGACGTGACGATATCGGGACTAACCGCCCAAGAAATACCGGCGCGGCCGGCAACCAGAGCCTCGCACTCGCACACGGCGGCCGGGCAACTCACCTTGATCGAGACGATCCAGCCCAAAATGGCGCGCTCGAGCCGTTTTTCAGCAGCCTGTTAGGGCGCTGTTCAACGCGGTGCTGTTCCACGGCGACCGTGCCGCGGCCGCCACCGGGACCGAGGGGTTCTGGGAGGCGCCCGAGGAGCCCGAAGAGGAAACCGAGGAGCAGGAGGAGCCGGAGGAGCGGCGCAAACGCTCCCAGGCGTATCCATGAGTTGATTTGACCCGCCGATTCCGAACTCGGTGGCTCGGCGCACGCGCGACTACGGGATTCGCCTCGCTCTCGGCGCGCGACACGAGTGGATCCTGTCGTGATCCTGCGCGAGGAGTAGGCCGCGCCGGAACCGCGACCGCGGCGTCCGTCTCCTGTCAACAGGCAGCCACCGAATGAACGGTGGACGCAGCCATGGGAGAGGCGATGCCGGACCCGGCGGAGACGCCATCGATCGGACGTGTTCGCTCGGCGATGATCGGTGGCGTCGCGGCGATACCGGTGCTGGTCGAGGTGCACCGCGGTCCGGGTCTGCCGCGCCAGACCATCGTCGGGCTGGCGGGAAGCGCCGTGCGCGAGAGTCTCGAGCGCATCCACGCCGCCTGCTCGCACTCGGGCCTGGCGCTGCGGCCCCGGCGCACGACGATCAACTTGGCGCCGGCGGGGCAACGCAAGCAGGGAGCAGGACTGGATCTGCCGATCGCCCTGGGCTTGCTGGCCGCCGACGGGGCGCTGCCACCGGAGCGTCTCGAGGACGCGCTGGTGATCGGGGAGCTGGCGCTCGACGGAGCAGTTCGCGCCGTCCCGGGAGTGCTTCCCGCGGCGCTGGCGGCACGCGCGGCCGGGATCCGACGGCTGCTGGTTCCGCCGGGCAACGGCGCCGAGGCGGCGGCGGGGCCGGAGCTCGAGACGCTTGTCGCTCCCGATCTCGCGACCGCCGCCGCATGGGCGCGAGCCGAGACCGAGCTGCAAACAGCCGAGGCGCTGCCGCACGACGGTGAGGCGCCAGCGGCGATCGAGATGCGCCAGATCCGCGGCCACGCCATAGCCAAGCGAGCCCTGGAGATCGCCGCGGCGGGCGGCCATCACGTCCTGATGGTGGGGCCCCCGGGCGTCGGCAAGACCTTGTTGGCACGGGCGCTCGCGGGGATCCTGCCGCCACTCAGCTACGAAGAAGCGCTCGAGGCCAGCAGCGTCCACTCCGTGGTGGGTGGGTTGCAGGGCCGTGGGCTGCTTCGGCAGCGACCCTTTCGCGCCCCGCACCACTCCATCAGCCGCGCCGGGCTCGTGGGTGGCGGCTCGCCGCTGCGTCCGGGCGAGATCAGCCTGGCTACGGCCGGGGTGCTGTTCCTGGACGAGCTCTCGGAATTCGCGCGTCAGGCGCTCGAGTCGCTGCGCCAGCCGCTCGAGGAGGGCCACGTGGCCATCGCCCGGGCCAACGAATCGCACGAGTTCCCGGCCCGCCTGCAGCTCGTGGCCGCGATGAACGAGTGCCCCTGCGGTCGCGGCCCCACCTCCCCGGACTGCTGCTGCGGCGAGCTTTCGGTCGGCCGCTACTGGAAGCGCGTCTCGGGGCCGCTGCTCGACCGGCTGGACCTGTTCGTGGCGATCAACCGTATCCCGCTCGAGCACCTCGCCAGCACCCCGGCCGGCGACTCGAGCGCCCTGGTACGGGCTCGCATCAGCGCCACCCGTGAGCGGCAGACCGAACGGATCCATCGACTGGGCGCCCGGGCCGAGGACGCCCGTACCAACGCCGGGCTTCCGGCCCCGTGCCTGGACGAGTCCATCGGCCTGTCGGCCTCGGTGGCCCGGCGCGGCCGATCGATGGCCGAGAAGCTCGGCCTCAGCGTACGTGCCTGGCACCGCATGCTGCGCGTCGCGCGCACCTGCGCCGATCTCGAGACCCGCGCGGACATCCAAGACCAGCACCTGCTCGAGGCACTGCGGTTTCGCCGGCCGAGCACCTCGATGTAGGGCACTCGAGAGTACCGCCCGCGGCACGCGACTCGGGCGGTCAAAGTCGCTCGAGAAAGAAGCCCGTGCGGGGACCCCCTGCCCTGTCCAACCAGGTGGGTCGCCGATCTTACTAGTTGGTTACTGGTAACTCGCTAGTAAGAGTCACGACCCCACCGCGAGGGACCCCCCTCTGCAACCACGGCCCCTTGTCCTGCGGGCGTTCCGTGCCCTTGCTAGCGCGCTGAGGATGGCCCTAGACCGCGGCAAGTGCTCTCCTGGCCGGGCTGCTGGCGCCGGCCTTCATGGCCTTCGTGCGCTTGAGGTAGGCGTTCTGATCGTGGTAGATGGCGCCTTCAGGGAGATGTTCCCACAGGGGCCCCAGATCGGCGCGTATCCGGTCCACGAAGAACGCCGGCAGCGCCTCCGTCTCGCGCTCGAAGTAGCGACGGAAATCTCGGTTCGTCTTCAGCTGGTCGCGCACGGTTCGGTAGTACTTGATTCGCCCTCGCCCCTCGGACGAAATGGCCCGCACGAAGTTGAGCCAGCCGGCAAAGCTTCCATAGTTCGCCCTGATGCGGCGGGCGATGCGCGGACCGGAGAACGTGTAGCGAGTGACGTCGATGACGCGGTCGTAGAACTCTACCCACTCGTAGTTCTTCGGCTTCACGTTCATGGCCGTGTTGTTGTTGAGAAAGTGGAACGGGAACGGCAGCACGCGCCCGGCTTCCTGCAACTCGAGGTTGAGTGGGGCTGCCTCCCCGAAGGCCGACAGCAGGGAGTAGCCGGGGAACACGCCCGGCGACTTATCCACGAACTGTTTTTGGAGCTCGAACGGCTCAGGGCCTTCATCGCAGTCCAGGCCGAGAACGAAGTTGGCCTGAACGTAGGGGACGTACTCCTGCAACAGGTTCAGATGCTCCGAAACCCGGTTGACCTTTTCCAACCCTACGGTTCGGCCGGTATGGGACTTGTCTCCGAGGCTGTACCAGGACTCGACTCCCGGAAGAAGGGCCCGGAAACCGGCGTCTCTCAGGCGCTCGAGATGGTCCTTGGACAGAATCGACAGGCTGCTTTCCGCAGCGTGCCGGAGTCGGCCACGCGGGACGGCTTCCACGGCCGACATCACATCGTCGAACCGGACTCCGAAGTTCGGATCGTGCCACCCGATCCACGCGCCCCCCGGCCGGTCGGCCAGGAAACGCAGATCCTCGAGTAGGCCGCCCGGGTCGAAGGGTTGGTAATTGACCACCGAGTCGATGCAAAAGCTGCACGTGTAGGGGCAGCCCAGGCTGGCCAGCATGGGTACGCCCTTGAGCTTGGTCGGGGCTTTATCGAGGGTGGTCGAGATGTACTTCCAGCGCTCGCGCACCGACGGCAGCCCTGCCGGCTGTCCATCCGCCCGAAGCTCGAGGCCCACCGGGCGGTGGGGCTGGCAGTCTTCCAGGACGTCGTGGATCAACGACTCGTCGGTGAACCCGAGCACGTAGTCGAAGTACTTGACGGCGTCGTCCGGGTAACAGCGGGCGTGAGGCCCGCCGAGGACGGTTACCGCCCCGCGTTCCCGGAACAGGTTGCTGAGCGCGTAGGACAGCTGGGCCGCTTGCGAGAAGGCCCCGACAAACAGGATATCGAGGTCTTCGGGAAAATCTGCGACCAGGTCCTCGCACCCGGTGAAGCATACGAAGGTCACCTCGTGGCCGGCTTTCTCGCACCAGACGGCAATGGCCTGGGGCATGATGCTGGCCAGGCTCGGGTGCATGACGCGGGCCCACAGTGCCTTGGTCGGCGCCTTGGTGACGAGATCCAGAATGCCTACCCGGAGCGGTCGTGCCAAATTCCACCTGCCTGCGCTACTGCTCCAAGAGGTCCCCATTGCCAGGCGCTCTGGTGCTCGCCGGCCACATGATGACACAGCGGCACCCCGGAAGCGCTGCCGGACTGCTACTCAGTACGTGGCGCCTGCCCGGGCCAGGGCCTCGAGTGGACGCGATCTCTAGTAGGAATGATGCCAGAGGAGGCGTGCCGCCCTCCGTTTGGAAGCGTGCGGCTGAAGTATAAAGCTCTCGTGCACTGTTTGCCCCTGGCGATCGGTGGCGCCTGGATCGTCTGCATGCTGTTCGACAATCTGTCGGTCGGAAATCCGCTCGCCGGACGCAGGCTCCTCGAGGATGAGCTACTCGAACTTGAGCGCCCGAACTGGATCGACTCGCGTCGCGCGCAGCGCCGGCACCAAGCTGGCGACGGCGGCAACGAGTAACAGCACCATCGAGGTGCCGCCGAACGCCACCAGGTCGGTGCCGCCGATGCCGTACAGCAAGCTCGCCATCTGGCGACCCATGAGCACCGCCAGGACCAGCCCCACGGCGAGGCCGACGCCGACCAGCAGCAACGCCTGGCCCATGACCAGCCGCAGCACTCCCCGAGCGTCGGCTCCGAGCGCCATGCGGATGCCGATCTCGCGCGTCCGCCGTGCCACCGAGTAGTTCATCACCCCGTACAGCCCGATCGAGGCCAGCGTCAATCCGAGCAGGCCGAACACGCCGAGCATCCCGGCGCCGACGCGCGCCGGGAACAACGACGCATCGACCTGGTCGCGCAGCGTGGTGATGGCGAACACCGGCATCTCAGGGTCGAGAGTGCGGATGGCACGTCGCACCACGTCGGCGAGCGCCAGCGGATCGCTCTCGGTGCGAACCTGCAGGAAAACGCCGCCGCTGTACTCCTGCTCCACCGGCATGTAGATCAGGGGCGTCGGGTCCTCGCCGAGCGTTCCTACCTTTGCGTAGGCGGCCACGCCGACCACGGTGAGCGGACGGTCGAGCTGGCCGTGGAACATGAAGCGGCGTCCGATCGGGCTCTCTCCGTCCCAGAGATCCTCGGCCATCACCGCGTTGATGATCGCCACCCGGCCCCCCCCCCCGACGTTGTCGGTGGCATCGAAGTCTCGCCCCTCGACGATCGGTATCCCGAGCGAATCGAAGAAGCCGAGGCCGATGCTGTTGACGCCGATCAGCATGCCGTCCTCCTCGGTACCCGCGGCTTCTCCTTCGACGAACACGGTGCGTGAGAGCCCGGCACCGAAGAGGCTCAACGGCAGCGACTGAGCGACCGTGGCCGAGCGCGCGCCCGAGAGCGCGCCGACCCGCGCCGTGAGCTCGCGAAGGAAGGCTCGTCCGTCCTCGGGGCCGTAGCCCTCGAGGTCGAGGTTCATGGTCACCACCAGGCCGCCGTCGATGTCGAACCCGGGGTCGATCGCCTGCGCCGACTGCACGCTGCGCACCAGGAGTCCGGCCCCGACAAGCAGCACGAGCGACACCGCCACCTGGCCGATGACCAGCAGGTTGCGCAGACCGAAGCGCCGATCGGCTCCCATCGATGCCGAGCTCTCGTTCTTCAATGCCGCCAGGACGTCGGCTCGGGCCGCCTGCAGCGCCGGAGCCAGCCCGAAGATCAGACCAGTGCCGAGGGCAACGCCGAGCGTAACCAGCAATATCGAGGCGTCGAGGTCGAACGACATCGTGATCGGAAACGGCGTCGGCGGAATGGCTCCAATCAGCAGCCCGGTGGTCCACCGGGCAACCAGCAGTCCCAGGGCCGCGCCGGCCAGGGCCAGCAGGATGCTCTCGGTGAGCAACTGGCGGACCAGACGGCCAACACTGGAGCCCAGCGCCAGCTTGATCGCCACCTCCTGCCGGCGCCCGGTGGCCTTGGACAGCAGCAGGTTGGCGACGTTGGCGCAGGCGATCAGCAGCACCAGGCCGACGACCACCATCATGAAGCCCATGGCCTGGACGAAGCCGTCGCGCACGTTCGGGTTGACCCGCGCCTGCAACGTCGGCACCAGGGTCAGCCGGCGCCCGTCGTTGTCGTCCGGGTACGCCTCGGCCAGGTGGGCCGAGATGGCGTCGAACTCCTGCTGCGCGGCCTCGATCGTGGCGCCCGGCGCGAGGCGCCCGACCACGGCGTTGATCAGGCCGCGACGCGAGGTGATCCAGTCGGGTTGGATCGAAATGCGCTCGTACATCATCATCGGCAACCAGACCTCAGGCGCAATGCCGATGTCGGTGCCGGTGAAGTCGGGCGGGGCAATGCCGATCACCGTTACTGCAATACGGTTCAGGAAGATCGTCTTGCCGACGAGATGGGCGTCGCCGGCAACCCGCCGCTGCCAGAAACCGTGGCTCACTACCGCCACTGGATGCGACCCCGGCGTCTGGTCCTCCTCGGGAACGAAGCCGCGGCCCTCGAGCAGCTGCACGCGCAACAGATCGAAGTAGTTGCCCGAGACCAGCTCGCCGAGAATGGCTTCGCCGCTACCGTCCTCGTTGCGGTAGCTCATCGGCGCGAACTGGTAGGCAGTGATCTGGTCGAACGCTGTTTGCCGCCCGCGATAGTCCTCGAAGTTGGGATACGAGACCTGCATGAACCCGGGAATCTTCTCGTCGAGCGTGAACATGGTCACCAGATCGCTCGCGTCCTGTACCGGCAACGGCGGAAAGAAGATGCCGTTGACGACCGAGAAGATCGCGGTGTTGGCGCCGATACCGAGGGCCAGCGACCCGATCGCCGCGAGCGTCAGCCCGGGACTCTTGAACAGCATGCGGAGCCCGAACTTCACGTCTTTGAGAAAGTTGTCCATTCCCGTCTCCGGTCCGTTGGTACGCAGCGCAGCGCTCGACTCGAGCCCCCCGAAACTACCCGCTCGCGGTCCTACCGGCAACGGCCCGCCTGGATGTGAGATGACGCCATGGGCCTTGCTCGGTGTCTTGACAACTGGGGTCAGGTCCGTCCTCCCTCTGGCCATGATAGAACACCAGAAATCATCAAATGATACAAAGCGTCAGATGTGCCTTCTATTGATCGTTTCTGCCTGCTAGGCTTTCATCGACTCCCCGGTCGCCCTGACACCAGGCTTGACAGCATGGCACCAAGCCGCGGATACGCAGCCCCTTGGGGACTGCTCACACCGACCCGGGGCCCCGCCACCGGCGGCCACGGTCTGCCCACGCTTGCTCCCGAGCACGGCCCGGACTACTCGCCCGGGCTTCCCGGCAGTATGCGCTAACGCGCTGGTTGCTCGCACTAGGGACATGCTACCTGGTGCTGTACGGTGCCCCGGGACTGCTCACCGGCTCGCAGGCCGCCCTCGTGGGCCTGCTACTGATCTCCAACATCCTGATGTCGCGCGCACTCCGCGCCACCGCGGGCACGTCGCGCGTCTACTGGATGCTCGTCGCCTTCGACGTTGCGGCAATCGTTACCGCCGTGATCGTAGTCGGCGTCGGCGCGCCCGATCTGTATTTCTTCTGCCTGGCCACGGTGCTGATCGCCTCGCTGAGCCGCAGTTCCGCTATGGTGGCTGGGATTGCCGCGATCGTGGTATCCGCGTACGGTGGGCTGCTCTCCTTCGAGGCAGGGGGCGACCTGCTCCGCGACACCGAGCTGCTCGTCCGATTGCCGTTCGCCTTCTGCGTCGTGGTCTTCTTCGGTACGCTCGTCCATGAGACCCGCAACGGCCGGAAGCTCACTGCTCGCATCTCCGAGGGACTGGCCACCATCGGCTGGCTCGGGTTCAGCCCCCAGCCGGCGCCAAGGATTCTGTACGAGATCGCACGCTGCGTTCAGGTCATCGTCGGCGTCGAGCGATGCTCGCTCGTCCTGACCGACGCGGAAAGCTCGCAAAGCTTCGTGGCCGCCAGCGGCGACGATCCGGACGTCGACATCCTGGCGATCGATCTCGACGCCTACCCCGAGCTACGCGAGTCGCTGAATCAGGGCAGGATCGTCGAGGTACATCCGCACGAGCCCCCAGAGCTTTGGGCCGAGATGAGCCACCACCTGCCCAAGATCGGACCGTTCCAGAGCTTCCTCGTGATCCCCATTCGAAGCGAGAACAAGGTGCTCGGCGCCTTCTTCCTGCGCGATCGTAGCGCCGACCGTAGGTTCGGCCCGGCGCTTCGTGACTTCGCTCGGATCGCCGCGGTGATGACCGCAGCCTTCGTGACCGAGCGCAACCTGATAGGACAGCTACGCCGCCGGAGCCGCCTGGATGGCCTCACCGGGCTGATCAACTTCGACACCTTCATCGAGGAGGCCGGCCCGATGCTGGGCGCGAAGGACGATCGCACGCCGATGAGTCTGGCAATGATCGACCTCGACAATCTCAAGCAGGTCAACGACCGCGCCGGCCACAGCGCCGGAAACCGGCTGTTGGTGGCGGTCGCAGACGCGCTACGCCGAGCCTTCCCGGACGACCTCGTCTGCCGGTACGGAGGCGACGAGTTCCTGGTCCTGGCACGGGCCAGCGGCGATCGGGCGCGTGAGCGACTCGACCAGCTCCTCGCCGCATGGAAGGAGCCAAACCGCTCGGGCCAGGTATCGCCTCGCGCCTCGATCGGCTTCGCGACGCTCCACACTGACGGCGAGAATCTCGAGTCGCTGATCGAGGTGGCAGACCGCGGCATGTACCTGGCCAAGGGCGAGGGCGGCAACCGCGTCCGTCGCGTCGATCTCGCCGCGGATGACGATACGCGCAATCATGAACTGCTGCGCGCCGTCATCTTGACGGCACGCCGCCAGCTGCCGCACGCATTTGCCGACCTCCAGCCCCTGCTGGAGGACTTCGCAGGCCTACGAGGACAGCGCATCGACAGCCCGATCGTGCGTCAGATACTCGCCGTTCTGCTCGGGGCGGTGGAGTCGAAGGACCACTACACCGAGAAACACTCCAAGAAGGTCGCCGCCCGAGCTCGCGCGCTGGCGATTCACCTCGGTTGCCCGAAGGAGGAGGTGGAGGCGGTGGAGATCACCGGCCTCATCCACGATTTCGGCAAGATCGACATCAGCGACCACATCCTCCTGAAGAAGGGGAAGCTGACCAGCACGGAGCGTGACCAGATCGAGCACCACTCAGAGATCGGCGCTCACATCCTCGAACAGGTCCCGTGCCTGGCGCCGGCCGTCCCCCTCATCCTGCACCACCACGAGCGCTGGGATGGTACCGGGTATCCCCACGGGCTGAAGGGAACGGAGATCCCGTTCGGAGCTCGCATCGTGGCCGTGTGCGACGTCTACGACGCGCTCACGTCCGACCGACCCTACCGTCCGGCCTTCTCTGCCGAGGCCGCCCAGCAGAGCTCCGTGACGAGCGCGGCCACAGCTTCGACCGCCGGGTTATCGACGCTTTCCTGGATATGATCGCCGCGGGCTCGAGCCTGACTCTCGCCGCCTGACCCTGTTCGCCCACTACGGCGACGGAGTGTGCCCGGCTTCGCAAGCGCCTCATGGAGCTCAGCGAAGTTGACGACGAATGGCGACGCTACCTTGCTCCACCAGCACCACGATCACCAGGATTACCAGCGTCAGCGTGGCCACCCGTGTGTATCGGAACGAGCGGATGTAGAGCTGAATGTAGAAGCCGATGCCGCCGGCGCCGACGAGGCCGAGAACCAGCGACTCGCGTAGGTTGAGCTCGAAGCGGAACAGCGTGTCGCGCGCCAGATCGGGCGCCACCTGCGTGAGCACCCCGTAGCGTACGCGCTGGAGCCAGTTGGCGCCGGCGGAATCTAGCGCTTCGATGGGGCCCTGGCGGGCGCTCTCGAAGGCGTCGGCGTAGAACTTGGCCAGCATACCGACCGAGTGCACGGCGACTGCGAGTACCCCGGGCACGGGGCCCAGGCCAAGCGCCGCGACGAACATCAGCGCCAGCAGCAGCAGCGGAATGCCGCGCAGCAGCGCCAGGACCCAGCGCACCGGGTGGTGGATCCACCCCGGTGTCAGATTGACGGCCGCCAGCAGCGCCGGCGGAATCGACAGAATGACCGCCAAGAACGTGCCGAGCACGGCGATCTGCAGTGTTTCGGACGTCGCCGTCATCGCCACCTCGAGCGCCGACACATCGGGTGGGGTCATGCGTCCCAGAAACTCCATCAGCGGGGCAAGGCTGCCGCTGACGCGGCGGAGCTCGAAACCGGTCCCGTTCCACGCCCAGGCGATCACCACGGCCAGCCCGATCATTCCGGCGGCGCGCCGAGCCGTCGCGGCCAAACTCTGTTCGGGCGCCGCGGGGGCCGCCGTACTGGCCGCGCGCAACTCGGACCTCATCGCTGGGCCCGCGGTGCGGCTGGCGGCTGTTCGGATCCGTAGATCGAGGCGATCACCGTATCGTCCAGCGCCTGCGCGCCGCCGTCCCAAACCACTCTGCCGGCTCGCAGTCCGACTACGCGGTCGGTGAAGCGTTGCGCCAGCTCGGGCAGATGCAGGCTCATGATCAAGGTGGTGCCGTGTCGCCGAGCGACCTGCACGAGCAGCTCGACGATCTCCCCGGCGAGCACCGGATCGAGGCTCGACACCGGCTCGTCCGCCAGCATCAGCTGCGGCTGCTGTACGATGACCCGGGCCACGCCGACCCGCTGCTGCTGACCGCCGCTCAGGGTATCCACGCGCTGCGTGGTTTGCTCGAGCAGATCTACCTCGGCAATCGCCTCCATGGCCAGGCGACGATCGCTTTCCGGGAAGCGGCCGAGCAGCACGCCGATGCCGTGTTGGCGCCCGAGCGAACCCCAAACAACATTGTCGAACACGCTGGCGCGCTCGACGACGTTGAAGCTCTGGAAGACGAAGCCTACGCGCCGGCGCAGTGCTCGGTCACGACGATCGGTGCCGCCGGCAGGACCGAAGCGATTCGTCGAACCGAGGACCTCGAGCTCACCGCTCTCGGCGTGCACGTAACCGTTGGCCAGGCGCAGAAACGTAGTCTTGCCGGCGCCGCTCGGCCCGATAAGGCAAACGATCTCCCCGGCAGCAACCTCGAGTGCGCTCACGTCGAGGACCGGCGGCTTGGAGCCGTAGCGAACCCGCAGGTGGCGCAGGCGAAGTACCGGCTCGGACACAGACGCTCCCTTCAGGCGGCTCGTTGAACCCTCGCCAGAGGGCCGGACGCCCCGAGTCTACTCGCCGGGGCTGACGGCGCTACTTCTGCAGATAGCCGTACTCACGCGCCAGGGCTTCCACGTCCGCGAAGGCGGCGTGGTCGACCTCGACGTAGCCGTCGGGCCCGTACACGTACTGCAGGAGGTGCCGGTAGGCGTCTTCGTTGAGCTGCAGCATGGCGCGCTTGAACGCCGCCACGACGCGCGGCGCGAGATCGCCCCGCACGATCACGGCGTGCGATGGGATCAGGTCCGATTCGGCAATCGAGGTAACCTCGAGCAGCTGCTCCGGCGTCAGCAACAGCTCGGCGAACTGGCTGGCGCCGGCGGCGTCTACGTAGCCGTTCGCCACCGCCTGGATGGCCTGCTGGTAGCCGCCTGCGAAATAGACCGAGCTGAAGAAGGTCTGTGGATCGTCGCCCGGCATCAGAAACCCGGCGTCGGCGAACAGGTCGAGCGGGTACAGGTAGCCGGACTCCGAGATCGGATCGGCGAAGGCGATGCTCTTGCCACGCAGGTCGGCGAGACCGGTGATGCCGCTATCGCGCCGCACGAACACGCGCGCCCGATACGTCGGGCTGCCGCGATAGACCTCGGCGAGCACTACTTGGGCGTTGATGTGATGATGCGCCAGGACGTACGGCAAAGCCCCCATGAACGAGACGTCGGCGGTGCCGTTGCGCAGCGCCTCAACCGCAGCAGCATGATCGAGCGACACGTAACCGTCGACTTCCATGCCCATTTCCTCGGACAGGTAGCCCCGAATCTCGGAGATGTCGTCGAGCAGCTTCTCGGGGTTTTCCTGTGGAATAAACGCCAGTGTCAGCTTGTCTCCAGCCTGCGGCGTTGCCGAGGCTTGATCGGCCGGTTGCACCGAGCACAGCGCCAGCGCGGTCGCGAGGGCCAGCGTGGCTTTGCGGAATCGTCGGTTCATGTCGTCCTCCCCGCCGCGTCGGTCGAGATCAGCGGAAATCCGGTTCGTAGGCGACTTCGAGCGCCTGGTATTCGGTCCACAGCTGTGCCGCCTGATCCCAGTCGCCGGCGTTGATGGCGGCACGAATGTCGTCGAGGCGGTCGGCAAGCTCGAAGACCTTGGGCGCCTGCGACAGGTCCTCGAGCGCCGAGGCGTCGAGCCTCAGATCGATCGCGACCGTGCGCAGCATGAGGTCGGCGTGCTCGGCGTCGCGCGCCGGGATGAGCGTGGCAAGTGTCGAGGCGAAGGTCGACAGCTCGCCCCAGAACAGCTGGAATGGGGTGTTGTCCGCGTCGAAGACCTCGTACGGATCCGTACCCTCGCCCACCGTCTCGAGATAGGTCGTCAAGTCGGCCCGCTGTTTCTCGCCAAGACCGAGCTCGAACTGGTCGTCGAACCAGTCGACCACATCGACTAGCGTCGCCAGCGAGCCGTCGTGGAAGTACGGCGCCGTATGCACCACCCCGATCAGCGTCGGCGTGTCGAAGAACGCGTCCCGAGCACCCGGACTCGATGGGGTGCTGCTGCCGATGTCGTGGGGGCGCCCGTCGAGGAAGTTGTTGCTCGGCACGTGGCAGGTGCTACAGGCGCGATCACCCATTCCCGCGAACGGGCGGTTGAACAGCGCCTCGCCGCGCCGGGCGGAGTCGGAGGCGGCGCCGTTGAGCCGGCCGTCGGGCTGCAGGTAGGGCGCCGGCAGCCAATCGAACTCGAGCATGTAGGCGACCAGAGCATCGAGCATCAACGGCGAAGGTTCCTCGCCGGCGAACTCGTTGACCATGACGTTACGGGTGAAGTCACGCAGGCTCGCGAAGCGGCCGTCGCGACCATAGGGCGCCGTGAACCGTAGGCCCCGCAGGCTCGGGATGTCGAGGGCATCGGCCCGACGGTCGTTGAAGCGCGGGTTGAAGTAGTGCCCGTCGACGTCGGCGTTACCCGGTCGGGTGCTGATCCCTGGAATGAAGAGCCGTTGGTTGATGTCGCTACGGTTGTGGCAACGCGAACACGTGAGGCCGAGGCCGCGTGCCGGGTCGCCGAAGACCTGCGGCGAGTCGAACAGCATGTCGCCGTAGGCCACCAGGAAGAGGTCCTTCTCGTCGATGCCGAGCTCCTCGAAGTTCAGAACCAGGCGAGGTAGAGGATCCTGGTCGTTGAGGTCGGCACCCGGCGGCAACCACGGCGCCACCGCGGTCATCGAGGTGCGACCGGCCGCCGGAACCGGATCGAAGTCGGTCATGCTCGGCCCGCCATTGCCTTCGTAGTTGGCGGTCAGGTACGCCTCCACCGTGTCGACGGCGCTCGCGAAACGCTCCCTGTCGGCCATCTTGACGCCGCGCTCCTGAACCCCGGTCGTCCCCACCGTCGTTGTCATCTCGAGCCACGCACGGCCAATTCTCCGGGCACCCTCCGAATCGGTGGCGCGGACGAACCGGTCGAACGCGCGGTACATCCGGCTGGCTCGGTGCACCTGCTCGAGAGCCGCCCCTGGGGTGTCGAGCTTGGCCAGTGCGCGCCGCAGATGCAGGCGCACGAGTTGCGACATCGCATGGGTCGCGGCGGCCGACAAGGACTCCGCATCGTGGGCCACGATGGCATCACGAATCGCCGCCGTGTGGTCGGTCCCGTGCAGCTCGGTGGCCATGGCGATGCCCTCGTACACCGAGTCGAGCTGCCAACCGTCTTCACGCACGCTCGCGTACTCGGCACCGACCAGCGCCCAGTCCACCGGCTGCAGCTTGAGGTAGAACAGGCTGCGCAGATACGCCGCGGGAACCGGGTGCCAGGGCTCCTCGCGGATGATGTGGGAGCGGACGGTCAGAGGAAGCAGAAATAGTACTCCCAGAACAACCGTCGCCAGCAAGGCGAGGCGACGGCGTCGATGGGTCGTGGCCAGGGGTGCCGCAGCGCTTCGGGAGCTCATCATTGCCTCGTTACCAGCGGACGGCGGTTCCGACACCGAAGAAGAAGTCTTCGTCGCGATCGTTGAGCCCGTAGCCCACACGAGCATCGAGCTGCAGGTCGTTGCTGAGCAGGTAGGTCAGGCCGCTGTTCACGAAGCTCTCCGTATCGCGACCACCGCTCGGGTACGCGCCGAAATACTCGAGATAGGCTGCCCAGCGGTCGCTCAAACCGTAGCCCAGCGCCAGTGAGACGCCCCATTCGCTGAGCCGCTCGTCGAGCACGTCGTCCTTGATCGAGGCCCAGATCAGATTGGTCGACAACGACACGACCTCGCTCAGGTCCCAAGCGGCTGCGATGCGCGCCTCCGGGTGAGCGCTCGAGGCATTGACATCGGCGCTGCCGGTCGGGATCGAAGTGCCAGCCAGAATCGCGATCGTCGGCCGCGCGTGACCCACTCCGCCTCCAGACAGGACGCGGACCTTGACGCCGAGGCCGAGGTTCTCGAGACCGTCGGCTCTCAAGGCGCCTCCCCGAACGAGCGCGTACGAGTTAAGGCCGAGGCGCAGCTCTACGTTGTCATGCACCCCAATCCGGAGCAGGAACTCCCCGAACGTGTGAGTACGTACGTCCTCGACCCTCGCGAAGGTGTAGCCGGTCTCGAGTTGGAAGCGGCCTCGTGCGACGGTCTCGGAACTCTCTGTGGCGTCGGGTCGGTCGGTGACCAGAGCCTCGAGCCCGACCGACGACTCGACCACATCCTGCTGGCCGGTGCCCGGCGAGTCCGCCGGCTCCACCACCGAATCGGGTGGCTTCGACCCTCCAGCCGATTGCCAAGCGGGTAACGCTCGAGCCAGGCTCGGGGCGGCGATGAGCAGCAGTGCTGGCAACGCGGTTCGTAGAAACGGCATCGGTGAACTCCGAGCTCAAGTGCGCCGTCGGCATCAGGCCTTTGGAACGGCCCACGCGACGAAAGTTTAGGTTCGACTAATAATTGCAGTTTAGCCGAACCTAATTCGCTTGGCGAGCCCCGTCGGGCCTCCCCGATGTTTTGACCGTAGCCGCTCCTCCCGATACGCTGCCGACGTTCAGCTCACTACCGGTTCTCGGTTTCCCCTGCCGGAGCTTCGGCGCATGCCAGAGACGCTCGACGACTTCCAGCACTCGCACGAGTGCGAGCCGCACCACAAGCGGACGCGGGCAATCCTGCGCGATCACCCCGAGATCCGCGAGCTGATCGGCCGTAACCCTTGGTCCTTCGCGATCATCCTCGGCATCATTGCGGTCCAGTTCACCGTAGCCTGGACGCTGCGCGACAGCCCGTGGTGGCTAATCGGGATCGTGGCGTACTGCTTCGGAGCGTTCATGAATCACGCCAGCTACGTGATGATCCACGACGCGGTTCACGGGCTGATCTTTCGAGCACGCTGGGCAAACAATCTCGCTGGCATCCTTTCGGGCACGGTGAACACCGCCCCGACGGCGATGTCGTTTCGCGTGTATCACCTCAAGCATCATTCGCACCAGGGCGTGCACGATCTCGATGCTGATATACCGGCCTACTGGGAGGCTCGCCTGGTCGGCAGGTCGTTCTTCCGCAAGGCGGTCTGGCTGGTCCTGTTTCCGTTGGTGCAAGCGATTCGACCGATCCGCCTCAAGCAGATGACGTTCTTCACCCGTTGGACGTTCGTCGACTGGGCGATTGTTTTCTCCGTCGATGCGCTGCTGATTTGGGCGTGGGGTCCGCGTGCGTTTCTGTACCTGGTGGCTTCGCTCTTCTTCGGTACCGGCCTGCATCCACTGGGTGCCCGTTGGATCCAGGAGCACTACCTCGCGGGAACCGACGGCCAGGAGACCTTCAGCTACTACGGCAACATGAACCGGATCGCCTTCAACGTCGGCTACCACACCGAGCACCACGATTTCTCCTCGGTCCCGTGGAACCGGCTGCCGGGCATCACTGCGGCCGCCCCCGAGTACTATGGATCGCTCCAAGGTCACGACTCGTGGGCGCGCCTGATGTGGCGCTTTCTTACCGAGGCCGATCTGTCGCCCTGGGCGCGCATGACGCGCGCCGGCCGTCATGGCGATACCGAGGATTGCGCCGGCTGACCTGTCCCGAGTGCCAGCGATAACTGTCGTGGGCAACGGGCTCGCTGTCGCCACATATCCAGGCACGAGATTCTGCTACGATGGCCTTGACCGTGACGGGCCACCTCCTCCACCTCTCGGATCGGAGTCCCGGCGTCTCCCCCCTCCTTCCCGAGCGCGATGTTCAACAGCATCCTCACCAAGTTCATCGGCACCCACAACGATCGCGAGCTGAAACGCATCAGCGAGCAGTTCGTCGGGGCGATCAACGCGCTCGAGGACACCTACGAGGCGCTCTCGGACGAGGATCTGCGAGGCACGGCCGCCAAGCTCAGGGCGAGGCGGGAGGGCGGTGAGTCGCTCGACGAGATCCTCCCCGATGCCTTCGCCGCCACCCGCGAGGCCTCCAAGCGCTTCACCGGGATGCGGCATTACGACGTGCAGCTGATCGGTGGCGTCGTGCTGCACCAAGGCACGATCACCGAAATGACCACCGGCGAGGGCAAGACGCTGGTGGCCACGCTGCCGGCGGTGCTCAATGCGCTCGACGGCCAGAGTGTGCACGTGATCACGGTCAACGACTATCTGGCCCGCCGCGACCGTGACTGGATGGCCCCGATCTACGAGGCCGTGGGACTGAGCGTCGGTGCCATCCAGAACGACATGCAGGACTCCGAGCGGCAGGCCGCGTATGCCGCCGACATCACGTACGGCACCAACAACGAGTTCGGGTTCGACTTCCTGCGCGACAACATGAAGTTTCGGCTTGAGGACCGGGTGCAGCGGGGCTTTCAGTATGCCATCGTCGACGAGGTCGACTCGATCCTCATCGACGAGGCGCGCACGCCCCTGATCATCTCGGGCCCGGCGGAGCAGAACACCGAGCTGTACTACCGGGTTAATGCGATCATCCCGAAACTGGGCAAGGACATCGACTACGACATCGACGAGAAACAGCGTAGCGCGGCGATGACCGAGGAGGGGGTGCACCACGTCGAGAAGATCCTCGGCATCACGAACCTCTACGACGTCAGCAACATCGCCCTGGTGCACCACGTGCAGCAGGCGCTGCGAGCTCACACGCTGTACACGCGCGACAAGGAGTACCTGGTCAAGGACGGTCAGGTAGTCATCGTCGACGAGTTCACCGGCCGCATGATGCCGGGCCGGCGCTGGAGCGACGGGCTGCACCAGGCCGTAGAGGCCAAGGAAGGGGTGGCCATCGAGCGGGAGAACCAGACGCTCGCCACCGTTACCTTCCAGAATTACTTTCGCATGTACGACAAGCTGGCAGGTATGACCGGCACGGCCATGACCGAGGCCGCCGAGTTCGGCAAGATCTATGCGCTCGATGTCATGGAGATCCCGACCAACCGCCCCCTGCAGCGGCAGGAGTACGGCGACGTGATCTTCCGCACCGTGGCCGAAAAGTGGGAGGCCGTCGGCGAGGAGATCGGCGAGCTGCACGCCAGTGGCCGCCCGGTGCTGGTGGGTACTGCTTCGATCGAGAGCTCCGAGCACCTGTCGCGCCTGCTCAAGCAGCGCGGCATCAAGCACACGGTGCTCAACGCCAAGCAGCACGAGCGCGAGGCCGAGATCGTCGCCGATGCAGGACAGATGGGCACCGTCACGATCGCCACCAATATGGCGGGTCGCGGTACCGACATCGTCTTGGGCGACGGGGTCACGGATCTCGGCGGTCTGCACGTGCTCGGCACCGAGCGCCACGAGGCCCGGCGCATCGACAACCAGCTGCGAGGTCGTACCGGCCGTCAGGGCGACCCGGGCTCGTCGCAGTTCTTCCTGTCGCTCGAGGACGACCTGATGCGCGTCTTCGGCATGGACCGGCTGCAGGGGCTGATGAAGCGCCTCGGCATGGAGGAGGGCGTGCCGATCGAGGATCGGCTGGTGACCCGCGCCATCGAGCGGGCTCAAAAGCAGGTGGAGGGTCGCAACTTCGAGATCCGCAAGCATCTGCTCGAGTACGACGACGTTATGGAGAAGCAGCGTCAAGCGACGTACACCCGCCGGCGCGTCTTCGTGACCGAGTCGGATGCCCCCGGCAACTACATCCGCCAGTCGTGGAACGAGATTCTCGAGTGGCTGATCGACTCCCACTGCGAGGTGGACAAGGACCCACTCGACTGGCCGGTCAAGGAGCTGCAGACGCACATCGTCGACTTCTTCGGCCTGGCCTCCGAGGATCTGCCGGTCGACTTCCAGAAGGATTCCCCCGAGGACATCCGTACCGGGATCGAGGCGGCCGTCACGGCCCGCTACGACGCCAAGCGCGAGCGACTGGGCGATCTGACGCCCGAGTTCGAGAAATGGATCTGCCTGCAGGTTCTCGACGCCAAATGGAAGCATCACCTGTACGCGCTCGACCGGCTCAAGGAGGGCATCGGACTGCGCGGCTACGGCCAGCGCAACCCACTCGTGGAGTACAAGCGGGAGTCGTTCGACATGTTCCAGGAGATGAGCGACCGCATCCAAGCGGAGATCGTGCGCTACGCCTTCCGCATGGAGCCGATGACGCGCGAGCAGCAGGAGGCACAGCTGGCCCAGCGGCGCGACGAGGCACAGCGCGCCGAGGCTATCGCGATGGCCGCGACCCGCGACCGGCCGGCGGCGGTCAAGACCGTGGTGAGCACCAAGGCAAAGGTCGGACGCAACGAGCCCTGCCCGTGTGGCAGCGGCAAGAAGTACAAGAAGTGCCACGGCTTCTGAGCCGGCGAACGCAGGACACCAAATGAACTCGGACGACATCCCACTGGCACTGACCTTCGATGACGTTCAGCTGGTTCCCGCGCGCTCGAGCTTCATGCCGTCGGAGGCCGACACGACGACGCGCGTGACGCGCGAGATCGGGCTCTCGATCCCCATCCTCTCGGCCGCCATGGACACCGTCACCGAGGCTCAGATGGCCATCGGCATGGCGCAGAACGGCGGTCTCGGGATCGTCCATCGCAACATGACGCCCAACGAGCAGGCCGACGAGGTCGACAAGGTCAAGCGCTCGGAGAGCGGCATGATCGTCGACCCGATCACCATCGGTCCGCAGCGCCCCATCGGCGAGGCGCTCGGGCTGATGGCCAAGTACAGGATCTCCGGCGTGCCGGTGACCGACGACGACGGCCGCGTGCTCGGCATCCTCACCAACCGCGACGTGCGCTTCGAGCGCAATCACGAGCGGCTCATCGAGGAGCTCATGACCAAGGACGACCTGGTCACGGTGCGCCCCGGGACCACGCTCGACGAGGCCATCGAGGTACTCCATCGGCATCGCATCGAGAAGCTCCTGGTCACCGACCCCGATGGCTTCCTGAAGGGATTGATCACGGTCAAGGACATCGAAAAGACCATCCAGTACCCCAGTGCGTGCAAGGACGGGGGCGGCCGACTGCGGGTGGGGGCCGGGCTCGGCGTCGGCGAGAGCGCCGTGCAGCGGGCCGACGTGCTCACGGAGGCCGGCGTCGATGTCCTGGTTATCGATACGGCCCACGGCCACACCGACAGTGTCCTGGGGACGCTGAAGACGATCAAGGAGCGACACTCGGGCGCCCAGTGTATCGTCGGCAACGTCGCCACCGCCGATGCCACGAGCGACCTGATCGAGGCCGGTGCTGACGCCATCAAGGTCGGCATGGGCCCCTCGGCGATCTGCACGACGCGCGTCGTGGCGGGGGCGGGCGTGCCGCAGATCACCGCCATTTCGGACTGCGCCCGAGCCGCCGCTGGAACCGGCGTGCCGATCATCGCCGACGGCGGCATCAAGTACTCGGGCGATGTCGCCAAGGCCATCGCTGCAGGCGCCGACTGCGTCATGGTGGGCTCGGTTCTCGCCGGCACCGAGGAGGCGCCGGGCGAGATCGAGCTGTACCAGGGCCGCGCCTTCAAGGCCTACCGCGGCATGGGCTCGGTAGGAGCCATGAAGGCCGGTAGCCGCGACCGCTACTTCCAGCCCGACGTGGAGGAGGCCAAGCTGGTACCCGAGGGCATCGAGGGGCGCGTGCCCTACAAGGGGCCCGTGGCCAGCACCCTGCACCAGCTCGTCGGTGGGCTGCGCGCCGGCATGGGCTACAGCGGCTGCCAGAGCATCGAGGCTATGCAGCAGAACGCGCGCTTCATCCGCATCACGGCCGCGGGTCTCAAGGAAGCGCACGTGCACGACGTGCAGATCACCAAGGAAGCTCCCAACTACCGGGTCCAGGTCGAGTAGCGGGCGTGTTCGTTACGCGCCTGCATCGCCGCCGCTTCCTGAAACTGGCCTCGCTGACGGTGGCCGGGCTCGGGGTAGGTTCCGCTGCGCGGGGCGCCCCGGCGCAGGGCGGTGTGGAGATCGTCGTGCTCGGCACGGCGCAGGACGGCGGCGTTCCCTCGGTCAACTGCTTCAGGCATGTTTGTGCCCGGGTGCGTGCCGGGGAGGCCGAGAATCCGCGCGTTGCCTGCCTCGGACTGATCGACCACGCCGCGGGGCAGCGCTACCTGATCGACGCGACGCCCGACTTCAACCAGCAGGTCGGCGAGTTGCTGGCGCCGTCGGGGCAATCGCTGGCCGAGGTCCGCGGCGAAACCGTGCCGCTGCAGGAGCACCTGCATGGCATCTTCCTGACCCACGCTCACATCGGTCACTACACCGGCCTCGTACACCTGGGCAAGGAGGTGGCGGCGCCCCGTGCCCTGCCGCTGTGGGCCAGCCGCACGATGCGTGAGTTCCTCAGCACCAATGGTCCGTGGGATGCGTTGGTCGATAACGGCTACGTCGATCTGCGGGTCGCGGCCCACGAAACGCCGATCGAGCTTCACCCCGCGCCTGCGTGTGATCCCGTTCGAGGTCGTGCACCGGCCCGAGTACAGCGATACGCTCGGCTACCTGATCGAGGGACCATCGCGGCGCGTCCTGTACGTGCCCGACGCCGATGTCTGGGACGGTTGGACGACCCCGTTCGAGGATCTGCTTCGCCGGGTCGACGTGGCACTGATCGACGGCTCCTTCTTCAGCCACGATGAGCTCGGGCACCGCCCCCAGGGCGAGGTGCCGCACCCGCCGGTGATCGCCACGCTCGAGCGCTACGCCGGGATGCCGGGGCGGCCCGAGATCCGCTTCATCCACCTGAACCACACCAATCCGCTTTGGGACCCCGCCGCGCCCGAGCACGGGAAGCTGCCGCCGGGGTTCGCTCTCGCCCGTACCGGCGAGCGGATCAGCCTCTGACGCGGGGCCGGCGCTCAGTCGAAGGACCGCGGCTCGTCGACCGTGATCATCCGCACGTCGGCCTCATCCGGGTGATAGCTGATCTCCACGATGATCGAGTTACCGAGATCCCAGCCTGCCTCCTCGAGTCGCTCGGCCCACTCGATGGCCACCACCGTGTTGCGCCCGTACAGCTCCTCGAGACCGAGGTCGGGCAGATCGATGGTCGTCAGCCGATACAGGTCGACGTGGTACAGAGCCGTCCGCCCGGAGTGCTCGTTGATCAGCGCATACGAGGGGCTCGTGACCTCGGCAGCGTCGACGCCCAAGCCGGCCGCCAGTCCGCGCACGAACTGGGTCTTGCCCGCCCCCATCGGTCCGAACAGCAGCACCACCTCGCCGCCCTGCAGCCGCTGCCCGAGCGCGCGGCCGACGCGAGCCGTCTCGGCCGACCCCTCGGAGACGTAGTCCCGAGGCGAATTCACCGCGGCTCTCCGGTGGCGGCCGCCAGAAAGGCCTCCGGCAGCAGATGGACCAGGTCGCCGGCGATCATCGAGATCTCGCCCATCTCCTCAGCCGCCAGGTCGCCCGCAAGACCGTGCAGGTAGGCACCGGCCCAGGCAGCAACCAACGGCTCCATCCCCTGCCCCACCAGCGCCGCGATCAGGCCGGTCAGCACGTCACCGGTGCCGCCGGTAGCCATGCCAGGATTGCCGGTCGGATTGACCAGCGGCGCGGCTCCTGGCGCGGCGATCAGCGAGTAGTATCCCTTCAAAACCACCACCGCACCGCTGCGCTCGGCGAGCTCGCGGGCCGCAGCCGGGCGATCCCCCTGAACGGCGTCGATCGTCGATTTCAGCAGGCGTGCCGCCTCGCCCGGGTGCGGCGTCAGCACGCGCGCGGCGGGCGCCCCGGTGAGCGAATCGAGCGACCCGGCCAGAGCGTTGAGGCCGTCGGCATCGATCACCATCGGTCGCTCGACCGTGGTCGCCAGAGCCTGGACCATCGTGCGGGTCTCCTCGGCGGTGCCGATGCCCGGGCCCAGCGCCACGACATCGGCGCGCGCCACGAGCTGCGCCAGCACCGCGTTGGCCTCGATGCCGATACCGCCACTGGCCTCCGCCGGGACCGAGTGCACCAGCGCCTCGGTGATCTGGCCACCAACCAGCGGACACACCGGATCGGGACAGGCGATGTGCACCAGGCCAGCGCCGCCACGCAGGGCGCCGCGGGCCGCCAGCACGGCCGCCCCGGCGGTTCCCGGCGCACCCCCGATCACCAGCACGCGCCCGAACGAGCCCTTGTGAGAGTCGCGTCGACGCTCCGGGATCACCCCGGGCAGGTCCTGTGGCGTCACCAGCTCGAGCGCCGGCTCCGTCGACTCGATCACAGAGGTCGGAATGCTGATGTCCACCACCTCGAGATCGCCGCAGTAGCCGGCGGCAGGCTCGAGCACGTGACAGCACTTGGGTGCGCCGAAGGTCACCGTGAGGTCGGCGAGCACGGTCGGACCGAGCACGGCTCCGGTGTCGGCCGACAGTCCGCTGGGAAGGTCGACCGCGACCACCGGCACCGCCGCGGCGTTCATCGACTCGATGGCGTCGGCGATGACGCCGCGCGCGGCGCTCTGCAGCCCGGTTCCGAGCATGGCGTCGAGCAGGCAGTCGAAACGGCCCAACCCGGCCGCAAGATCGGCCCACTTGCCGGCCTCGTTCGCCTCGTGAATCGGGACGCCGCCGGCCGCCGCCATCGCCGCGTTCGCCGCAGCGTCGCCGGCCAGGCCGTCGAGCTCGCCGAACAGGTAGCAAACCACCTCGCCGCCGAGGTCCTGCAGGTGCCGGGCAACCACGAAGCCGTCACCGCCGTTGTTGCCCTTGCCGCACAGCACCGCCGTCGATAGGGGTGGCTGCCCGCCGAAATGCTCCGTCATCGCCCCCAGGACCCCAATGCCGGCGTTCTCCATCAGCACCAGGCCGGGAATGCCGTGCTCGTCGATCGCCGCGCGATCGCACGCCCGCATCTGCGCCGCCGTCAGGACCTTGATCATGGGTCGGATTATAGGCCCGGACGGGCGCCGTGGATCGCGACAACCGGTTCAGCCGATGTGGGTGGAGCGGCCCGAGCCCTGTAAGCTGTCGATTTCAACTCTGGAAGCCGAGGGAGCTGCGCGTGCGCCGTCTGCGACTTCTGACCGCCGGTGAGTCCCACGGAGAGATGCTGGTTGGGATCCTCGACGGGTTTCCGGCTGGTGTGCCGATCGATATCCAGGCGGTCAACGCCGATCTGACCCGGCGAATGGGCGGCTACGGCCGCGGCAAGCGGATGAAGATCGAGTCGGACCGAGCGCACGTGGTCGGCGGCGTCCGCCTGGGGCAGAGCCTCGGCAGCCCCATCGCCTGGCTGATCGAGAACAAAGACTGGCAAAACTGGGAGAGCGTCATGGCGGTTGCCGCGCCCTCCGCGGGGTCCGAGCACGAGGGCGCCGCGGTGGCCGAAAGCGGCAACCGACCCTCCGCAGTCGACAGGCGTCGCGTCACCCGACCGCGCCCCGGCCACGCCGACCTGGCAGGCGGGCTGAAGTACGACCGTTCGGATCTGCGTGACATCCTCGAGCGTGCCAGCGCCCGGGAAACCGCCTCGCGGGTCGCGGCGGGCGGCTTCTGCCGGCAGTTTCTGCAGGCACTCGAGATCGAGATCACCAGCCACGTGACCCGGATCGGCGCTGCGGCGCTCGACGACAAACGCGAGACCCCCTTCGACCAGGTCGTCGCCGTGGTGGAGCAGTCGCCGGTGCGCTGCGTCGACCCGGAAGTGAGTGGGCACATGGTGAGCGCGATCGATCAGGCCAAGAACGACCTCGAGACGCTCGGGGGGACCTTCGAGGTGATCGCCCGCGGTATGCCACCCGGCCTCGGCAGCCACACCCAGTGGGACCGCCGCCTGGAGGCAAGCATCGCCGAGGCCATGCTGTCGATCCAGGCGCAAAAAGGCGTCGAGATCGGTCCCGCGCTGCGCTGCGCCTGCGGCCCGGGCTCGAGTGCGCACGACGCGATTTTGCCGGGTGAGGACGGTGGCTTTGTACGCCCCACGAACCGCGCCGGTGGTACCGAGGGCGGCATGACCTACGGTGGCGAGCTGCGCGTACGCGTCGCCATGAAGCCGCTGGCGACGCTGCGCCAGCCCCTCCCCTCGGTCGACATCGAGACCGGCGAGCGCGTCGAGGCCGTGGTGCAGCGCTCCGACGTCTGCGCCGTGCCGGCCGCCGCCGTGATCGGTGAGGCCATGCTGGCGCTGGTGCTGGCGGACGCCTGCCTCGAGAAGTTCGGCGGCGACAGCCTGCGCGAGATCCAACGCAACCGGAACGGTTACCTCGAACAGCTGCGCAACTACCCGCCGAGCTAACCGATCGGCCGGTTCGCTGCGACGCGCCCGTCTCCTACTCGAGGCGCTCTAGCAGCGCCGCGAAGCGCGGATGGTCTCGCAGTGGATCCAGATCGTGATCGTTCTGAATCCACTCCTTGTGTGCGTAGCCGACGTTGAGCGCTTCCTCCAGGCAGTCGATCGCTAGCTCGATCTCGTGCGCGTTGGCGTAGACGCACGCCACGTTGTACAGCACGATCGGATCGTCGGGACCGAGGTCGAGCGCCTCCCTAGCCCACTCCAGGCCGAGCTCGCGCTGTCCCGTGCGGATCAAGGCACCGGCACCGAAATAGGTCGCCCGAGCGTCGTCGGGGTGGCGCTTGCGGTGCTCCTGGATCAGGGAGAAGGCACGCCGGTCGGTCTCCGCCGCCTTGTCGCCTCGCCCCAGCCCTTCGTACAGTGTCGCCAGCAAGGTGGGCGCCTGGTAGTCCTCAGGCCGCGCCGTGCAGGCCTGCTCGAACAGCTCGGCGGCCAGCGCCTTCTTGCCCTCCGCCAACGAAGCGCGAGCATAGAACTAGTAGGCCTCGTAGAGCTTCGGTCGAGTCGGATCGCCGCCTGGAACTCGACCTCGGAATCGCCGTACCGGCGGTTGAGCGACAGGGCCAGCCCGCGCGAGGCATGCGCGTCGGCGAGCTCGGGGTCGAGCTCCAGTGCTCGCCGGCTCGATTCGTCGGCCTGCGTCAGGTGCGAATCGCTCCGATCGAAGTACATCCACAGGAACGCGGAGCAGTCGGCGATGCCAGCGAACGCCCGAGCGTAGCCGGGATCGATCTCGATGGCCCGCATGAACATGCGGCGGGCGAACTCCTGGTCGCGACGGCTGAACCGGTGGAAGAACTTGCGGCCGCGCAGGTAGAACTCGTAGGCCTCGACATCGGTCGTAGAGGACCGCTTGGCGGCCCGCTGCGCGGAGGGCACCAGCGTCACCTGCAGCGCCCCGGCGATGCTCTGCGAGATCTCGTCCTGGATCGCGAACACGTCCTGTAGCTGCCGATCGTACCGGTCTGACCAAAGCTGGTAACCGTCCGCGACGTTGACCAGCTGCGCGGTGATGCGGAGTCGGTCGCCCGCCTTGCGCACGCTGCCCTCGAGCACACCGCTGACCCCGAGCTGACGACCGATCTCGCGAATATCCTGGCTCGAGCCCTTGAACTGCAGGGCCGAGGTGCGCGATGCGACCTGAAGGTCGGGGATCTTGGCAAGCGCGTTGATCAGCTCCTCGGCGATACCCTCGCAGAAGTAGTCCTGATCCCGCTCCGGACTCATGTCGGCGAAGGGCAGGACGGCCACCGAGGTACCCCGCTGCTCCTCGACGCCACCACCCTGGATGCTCTGCAACTCGTTGCGCAGATCGAGCGCCGTCTGTATCCGCCGCCGCGAGTTCTTCTCGAGGCAGCGCGCGACGACGTGGCCCAGGGCGCCGGGGACCTTGGTCGCGAGCTGCTCCAGCGGGCGTGGCTGGTCGCGCAGGATCGCCGAGATCACCTCGGCGGAGCTGTCGCCGCGAAACGGCTGTAGGCCGGTGGCCATCTCGTACAGGATGACGCCCATGCTGAAAATGTCAGACAGCGGACCCACAGAACGCGCCTGGGCCTGCTCGGGCGACATGTAGGCAACCGTGCCGATGACCACCCCTTCTTGAGTGAGGATCTGCGTCGGCTGATCGTCGAGCTCGGACGCCGAATCTGCGAGCTTGGCCAGGCCGAAGTCGAGGATCTTTACGCGGCCCTCGTGCGTCACCATGACATTGGCCGGCTTGAGATCCCTGTGGGTGATGCTCCGCTCCTGGGCAGCGTTGAGCGCCTCGGCCATCGGCACGGCGATCTCGAAGAAGCGCTCGCGGCCCATACCACCAGGCGGGATCAGATCGTCGAGGGTGTTGCCCTCGACGTATTCCATGGTGAGCAGCTGCACGCCCTCGAACCGGTCGACCGAGTAGATCGTGACGATGTTCGGGTGATTGAGCGCCGCGACAGCTCGAGCTTCTTGCTCGAAGCGCGCCAGCCGCTCGGGGTTCGACGCCAGCTCCGCCGGCAGCACCTTGACCGCGACTTTGCGGCCGAGCCGCGAGTCCTCGGCCAGGTAGACCTCACCCATTCCGCCCACGCCGAGCTGCTTCTCGATGCTGTACGGGCCAATGGAGGTACCAATCACGATCTCGAGACTCTAGCAGGCCGTGGTGACTCGAATGGGTCTGGTCAGCGCTCCTCTGAGTCCAGCAGCTCGCGCAGGTAGCGGCCGGTATGGGACTCGGCGCAGGCGCTCACCTCCTCTGGGGTGCCCGAGGCAACCACCAGCCCACCGCCATCACCCCCTTCGGGGCCGAGGTCGATGATCCAGTCGGCTGCCTTGATCAGATCCAGGTTGTGCTCGATCACCAAGACCGTGGCGCCGCCGGTGACCAGCCGGTTGAGAGCGAACAGCAGCTTGGCAATATCGTCGAAGTGCAGCCCGGTGGTCGGCTCGTCGAACAGGTAGAGCGTGCCCTTGCCGTGGCTACGACCCTGCAGGAGGTGGGCCGCGAGCTTGACCCGCTGCGCCTCGCCGCCCGACAGGGTGCTCGAAGGCTGGCCGAGCCTCAGGTAACCGAGCCCCACGTCCTCGAGCACCTTGAGTCGCTGCGCTGCCCTGGGGATGTCGGAAAAGAAGCGGCGCGCCTCGCTCACCGTCATCTGAAGCACCTCGTGGATGTTCTTGCCCCGGTGCTTGATGTCGAGAATCTCACGCTGGTAGCGGGTCCCACCGCACTCCTCGCAGGGCAGCGAGACATCGGGCAGGAACTGCATCTCGACACGGATCTCACCATTGCCCTCGCACGCTTCACAACGACCGCCGGCAACGTTGAAGCTGAAGTGGCCCGGACCGTAGCCCCGCGCCTTGGACGGGCGGGCCCGGGCGAAGCACTGGCGAATGGCGTCGAACGCCTTGATATAGGTGACGGGGTTGGAGCGCGCGCTACGGCCGATCGGCGACTGGTCGACCATCACCACGTGGCGCACCAGCGCCGCCCCATCGATGTGATCGTGGTCGCCAACCCTGCCCGACCACTCTCCGAGCTCCCGCTGCAACGCGGCGTGCAGGACGTCGTGCACCAGCGTGCTCTTGCCGGAGCCCGAAACTCCCGTAACGCAGCACAGCACACCGACCGGAATCTCCACATCGATCGACTGCAGGTTGTGCTGCCGAGCACCGACGACGATCAGCTTCTCGAGTGGTGGCCGCCGCAGGGGCGGCAACGGTACGCGTCGTTGGCCCGACAGGTAGGCCCCGGTGAGCGAGCCCGTCTCCTGGTCCAGATCGGCCGGCGCGCCGGCGAAGACCACCTGGCCGCCATGCACTCCGGCACCGGGACCCATGTCGATCAGCCAGTCGGCGTCGAGGATCATCTGCCGGTCGTGCTCGACCACCAGCACCGTGTTGCCTTGGTCCCGCAGTCGCTCCATGATCGCGAACAGTCGATCGTTGTCGCGCGGGTGCAGCCCGATGCTGGGCTCGTCGAGCACGTAGAGCGAGCCGACCAGCGACGACCCCAGGCAGGTGGCGAGACTGATGCGCTGGGCCTCACCGCCCGAGAGCGTGCCCGTGAGCCGATCCAGGGCGATGTACTCCAGGCCCACCTCGACCAGATAGCGTAGTCGCGAGCGGATCTCGTCGAGCACCCGGTCCACGACCAGCAGGACGTGCGCCGGAAGCTCGAGCACGGCGAAGAACTCGGCCGCCTCGCCGATGCTCAGCGCCGAGACCTCGGCCAGCGTGCTGCCCCCGACGTCGACGGCGTGGGCCTCCGGGCGAAGCCGAGTGCCACGGCACAGACGACAATCGACGTAGCCCCGATAGCGTGCCAGAAGAACGCGGACGTGGAGCTTGTGCTGCTTCTGGCGTAGCTTGTCGAAGAAGCCTCGCACCCCGGCGTAGCTCCCCTGCCCCTCGATCACCGACTCGCGCTGCTCCGGTGCGATGTCGCGCCAGGGCACGTCGAACGGGATCCCCTGCTCCTGGCAGAAGGTGCGCAGCGCCGTGCGTTGACGGCTGCGACTCTCCTTGGTCCAGGGTTCGATCGCACCGCTGGCCAGGCTCTGGCTCTTGTCGGGGACCACCTTGTCCAGGTCGATCTCGATGATGCTGCCGAACCCCTTGCACTCCGGACAGGCGCCATAGGCGTTGTTGAAGGAGAACAGTCGCGGCTCCGGCCGCGGAAAGTCACGCTCGCAATCGGCGCAGCGGAACCGCTCGTCGAAGGGCAGCCCGATCTCGTTGCCGTCCTCGTCGGCGTCGATCCAGGCCCGGGCCCTGCCGCCACCCTCGTGGAAGGCCATCTCCATCGAGTCGACCAGCCGCTCGCGGGCCGACTCGCGCAATGAAGCTCGATCGACGACGACCTCGAGCTCACCCGCGAGCTCCGCTAGCTGCTCGGCCAGGCGGCGCGGCGCCAGCTCGACCAGCTGCCCGCCTGCACGAACCCGGCGGAACCCCTCTTTGAGCAGCCCCTTGAGCGCGGCGAGCCCCGCTTCCTGGTCCTCCGGGACCGCCATCGAGTAGGTCAGCAGGGCGCGCGACTCGGGGTGCTCCTGCAGCAGTCGATCGACGGCATCGGCCGGCGTGTCAGCCTGCACCTCACGGCCGCACGACGGGCAGGTCGTGGTTCCGGCGCGTGCGAACAGCAGCCGTAGGTAGTCCTGGATCTCCGTCGCGGTCCCCACCGTCGAGCGCGAGTTGCGCGGCGGTACCTTCTGCTGGATGGCGATCGCCGGACACACCCCCTGCACGTCGTCGACGTCCGGCTTGTCCATGCGCTCCAGGAACTGCCGCGCGTAGGCCGACAGCGACTCGACGTAGCGGCGCTGGCCCTCGGCGTACACGGTGTCGAAGGCGAGGCTCGACTTGCCGGATCCCGAGACCCCGGTGACTACCACCAGGCGCTGCGTGGGGATGTCGACGTCGATGTTGCGCAGGTTGTGGACCCGGGCGCCGCGGACCGAGATCGGCTCCGCCGCGGCCAGCGCCGCGAGCCTCGGACTCGAAGTGATCTCGGTTGCCAAGCGAATCTCTCGGACCACTCGGGGCCGTTGCGAGAAGGTCAAGGGACAGGATGGTAGTACGGTGGTGAGCGCCCAACAATCACGGCCCCTGCGGGCGCCCGGATGGTCGCTCCGAGCCATCACGCTCGCGCCACGGCCTGCTACGATGGGCGCATGCCGGATCCGCACTCGGTCGTACTCGTCTGCTTCGGCAACCTGTGCCGCAGCCCCATGGCCCACGGCCTGATGCAGGCGCGGCTGCCGGGCACCTGGCGCGTTGCCTCCGCCGGAACGTATGCCATGGGCGGGGATCCGCCGACGAGCACCGCGCGGCGCGTCATCCAGGAGGACGGAATCGACATCGGTGAGCAGCGCTCGCAGCCCCTGACCGTACAGGCGATCGAGGCCGCCGCTCATATCTTCACGATGTCGGTGCAGCAGTCTCGGGTCGCGGCAGCGCTCGCACCCTCGGCGCAGGAGCGAATCCGGCTGTTCGGCGCCTTCACGCCGTGTTCGGACGCCGCGACCCAGAGTGCCGATCCGGGCGGCTCCGCCACAACCGTCCTGGAAATCCCCGATCCGATGGGCGGTGACCTGCAGGCGTACCGAGCCTGTCTGGAGCGGCTGCGGCGAGCTGCCGACGCGGCCTCGGCCTGGCTGCTCGCCGGGGCCGATCCGGCGACCGGGCCGCCTCCGCTGAGCCACGCTTCGTGGCCACGGTCGGCCCGCCTCGAGACGTGAGCTCCTACCTCGCCCCGGACGCTCGAGTGGCCGCGTCCGTCTCTTCCGGATGTGAGGCCTGACCATGTCCGACAGCGAGTCCGACTACTTCGAGCGTGTGGAGCGGCAGTTCGGCCTGCGTCGTGCCGGCCGGTTGATGCTCTCGCCGCGCGACTGGCAGCTGGTGCAGGAGTGGCACGATCGCGGCCTACCTCCCGAAGTTGTCCTGCTCGGCATCAACCGGGCGTTCGATCGGTTCGAGCCCACCTCGTCCCCGCAGCAGATCAACTCGCTGCGCTACTGCAAGCAGCACGTCGAGGAAGTCTGGCAGGAGCATCGGGAGGCCGCCGGATCGGCGAGCTCCCGTGGAGCCATGGCGGCGCTAGCCATGGCAGCCGAACACCTGCGAAGCGCATCGGACACCTGCTTGGCGGCGGCAACCTCGTGCACCGGCGATGGCGCCGACGCACTGAGATCGGCGGCCGACGCACTGCAGGATCTGGCGGGGCGCGCCGACTCGGGTACCGTGGATGTCGGTGAAATCGACTCCGAGGCCCGCACGATCGAGCAGGGGCTCGCCACCCAGATGGAGGGCAGCCGCGGCGGTGTCCGGCTGCCGCCCTTCAGCCCCTGGGCCTGACCTAGTCACCGCCCGTCGGCTGCTCGCCACCGCCGCCTGGTGGCTCGGCTGTCTGGTCGGTCTTCAGGTTCCTGAGATCGCGGGCCTTGGCGCGCCCGGCCTGGGCTGGCGTCTGCTGGCCCGTGCGCTGAGCCTGCTAACGGTGGGTTTGTGGCTCCGGGTCGCACGAGCGCCCGCGTGGGAGGCTGCATGGCTAGCGCCGGTCCTTACCGCGGTGGCAATTCTCTTGTCGGCTACCCTGGCGGCCCCCGCCCGGCTCCTCACTCTGACCGACCAGCCGGGCGGCCTCGAGGGGCCCTGGCGGATTCGTGGGGTGGTGCAGCGCGAGCCCGAGGCGCAGAGGAACGGCTCCCGCGGCGAGCTTGGCGTGGGCCAGGTCCGCGTCGCCGGTACGTGGCTACCGACCGACGGGATCGTCGCCGTGTCGGTAGACGAGCCCCGCAACCCGGAGCTGGCGCCGGGTACACAGATCGAGACTTTCCTGGCGATGCGGGTGCCGCGCCCGCCGCTCAATCCGCGCCAGCGCCCACGCGCCCCACCACCCGGCGTCGATGCTCGCGCCAGCCTGAAGAGCTATCGGCAGGTACGGATCCGCTCGGCTGGCGACACGCATGCCTGGCTGGCCCGAGCGCGCAACGGTATCCGCCGACAGATCGGAGAGTCTCTCGGCCCGAGCGCCCCGCTGGGAATGGCGCTGCTGTTGGGCGAGCGGGGCCGCGTTGCTGACCAGTCGCGTCTGACAATGTCGCGTACGGGCCTAGCCCACTTGCTGGCCATCTCGGGTCTTCACCTGAGCATCGCCGTCGGTGCCGCGATCGCACTGGCACGGCTGGCGGGTGGCTCGCCCCGCCTGGTGCAGGCAGTCGGGGTGGTCGCAGCCGTGATCCTGCCGATGGTGGTGGTGCCGCGGGCGGCGGTCGTGCGCGCCGCCGGCATGGCGTGCCTGGCGCTCGGATCGCGAGCCCTGGGTCGGCGCGTGGAGGCCCTGGATTGTCTCGCGGCCGCACTGTTCGTCATCCTGCTGGTCGATCCCGCTAGCAGCTCCGACCCGGGTCTCTGGCTCAGCGTCGCCGCTGTACTCGGCATCCTGCTCGCAACCGGCGGCCGCAGGGCGCGAACCAACCGGATCGCGGCTTGGGTTGCAACGCCGCTTGCCGCGCAGGCCGCCGCAGCGCCGATCCTCGCCACTTTCGGCGCCCAGGTGGCGGCCGGCGGGGCCCTGCTCAATCTCCTGGGGGTACCGTTGCTGGCAACGATCATGCCGGTGCTGGCGCTCAGCGTAGCCTGTGGGCTGGCCGGACTCGACTGGCTATCCACCCTGTTGGGCGAGCTCTCCGGCCGCGGCCTGGAGGCACTGGTCGGGCTCGCTTCATGGGGCGCCGGGCTGCCCGGGGTTGTTGTCACCGTGCCGTCGCCCTCGGCTGCGGCGGCTCTGCTCTGGTGGATCGGGCTCGCGTGTGCCTTCGTGGTGCCGGGGCGCCTGCGGCCCCGCGCCAGACGCAACGTGTGTCGGGCGGCCGGCCTGGCCCTGGCCGCGATGGCAGCAGCACTGGCAACCCGACCGCCCCGCCCGCCCGCCACCCACGAGCTGATCGTGCTCGATGTCGGCCAGGGGGACGCGCTGCTCCTTCGATCCGCCGCAGGGGCAGTGCTGCTCGACGCCGGCGGCTACCCCGGAATCGACTACGACGTGGGCGCCCACGTCGTCGCCCCTGCATTGCGGCGATTGGGAATCGGGCGCCTCGCGGTCCTCGCGGGCTCCCACCCCCACGCGGATCACTACGGCGGCCTGCCCGCTGTACGCCGTCTACACGGAGCCGACGAGCTCTGGCTGGGCCCGTCGCCTTCGACCAGCCGATTGCAAGACGCGCTACTGAGCTCCGGCGGGCCCGGGGTCGCGCTCACACCGATGGCGGCGCGACGCATCGCCGGATGTACCTGGACGCCGCAGGTACCTCCGGCGCGAGAGCTGGCAATCGCGGTGACACGGGTCTCGAACGCGGCGTCGTTGGTCTTGGCCGTCGCATGCGGCGAACGCCGGTTGCTGCTGACCGGCGACGCGGGCCTCGCGGCCGAGCCCTTCTGGCGGCTCGACGGGCTGCACGGTGGGATCCTCAAGGTCGGACATCACGGCAGCCTATCCGCGACCGGGGCCGACCTGCTGGAACGGTTGCGTCCCCGCCACGCGATCGTCAGCGTCGGCATTCGCAACTCGTTCGGATTGCCGCGCGACGAGGTCATGCGCCGGCTTCGGGCGCTGCCGGCGGCCGTCTATCGCACCGATCGCGACGGGGCGCTCACGGTGCGGCTGGGATCCCGCGTCAGGGTCAGCGGCACACGATGGCGGGCCGGCCCGTGAGCGGGCGGGGCCGCTGACCGCTCAGCCGCGCGGTTCCGCGTCGAAGCAGCTGCGGCAGCGCGCCTCGTAGACGTCCCCGGCGCCGACCACGACACGCTCCGTCGCGCCCGTCAATCGCTGCGAGAAGTTGGCCGGACGACCACACTGCATGCAAATCGCCAGCGTCTTGGTGATGTACTCGGCCACCGCCAGAAGCGACGGGATGGGCTCGAACGGCTCGCCGCGGAAGTCCTTGTCGAGGCCGGCAACGATGACCCGGTGCCCCTCCGCGGCAAGTTGCTCGCAGACCTGTACCAGCCCCTCGTCGAAGAACTGGGCCTCATCGATCCCCACCACGCGCGTGCCCTCTCTGACGCGCTCGTACAGCTCGGCCGAGCTACCGACACGCTCGCTCGGCAGTCGCTGCTTGTTGTGCGAGACGATGTGATCCCCGTCGTAGCGATCATCGACCCTGGGCTTGAACACCTGCACGTCCTGGCGGGCAATCTCGGCCCGACGCAGCCGCCGGATCAGCTCCTCGCTCTTGCCCGAGAACATGCTGCCGCAGATGACCTCGATCGTACAGAGATCTTGTTGCGGCCGACGCGGCTCCAGTTGTGCCATTCTTGCTACCTACCCGATATAGCAGGCCCGAGTGAATCAGCGAGCGCCCGTGGCACCCGATTCGACGACAGCGCACCCCGAAGACGCTTCACCTCTCCTGGTGCTGCTCGCCGGCATCGAGCGCGCGCGCAAGCATACCCTCTGGTCGCTTCTGACGCTGATCGTCGGCACCGGGGTGGGCTGGGTGTACTCCGATCGTCTCTACCAGATCCTCGCCCTGCCCGTCACGCGCGAGCTGGAAATCCGCGGGCAGGATCCCCGGCTCGTTTTCACAGGCCTCACCGACCCGTTCATCCTCTACTTCTCGGTGTCGCTGTTCACCGGCGTGGTGCTGGCGTCGCCGCTGCTGCTCGCCCAGCTCTTCATCATCGTCGGCCACCGGATCCAGCGCCGCCGCGTGCTCGCCATGCTGGGGTTCGTCGTGTCGGCGACGACGCTGTTCCTGTCGGGCATCGCCTTCTGCTACTTCGTGCTCCTGCCGTTCGCCGTCGCCTATCTGCTCGAGGTCGGCTCGGGCTTTGAGCACGCCATCACGGTGCGCGATTTCCTCACCTTCGCCGTGCGGTTGATGCTGGCGCTGGGGATCGCGGCACAGCTACCGCTGGTCAGCTTCACGGCGGCCCGCGTCGGGCTGGTCAACGCCCGGACCCTGCTGCGCTGGTTCCCCTACGCGGTGCTGGCGATCTTCGTCGCGGCCGCATGGCTCACCCCACCAGACGTGCTGAGTCAGGTGCTCGTCGCGGTGCCTCTGCTCGGTCTGTACCTGCTCGGCGTGGCAGTGGCCGCACTGGCCGGCCGCTAGGGAGTCTGGGAGGCCGCGGCTACTCGGCGCTGCGCTTGATCCGCTGCCACTCCGCCTCGAGTTGTTCGAGATCGGTTCCCACCCGCCCTTCCTGAACGCCCCGCTCGAGCTCTCGGAAACGGCGCTCGAACTTGGCACTGGCCCGGTTGAGCCCAACCTCCGCCGAGAGTCGAAGGTGGCGCGAAAGGCTGGCTGCGGCAAAGAGCAGATCGCCGAGCTCCTCTTCGACGCGCATCGGAGGTTCGGAGCACATCGCTTGCTGCAACTCCTCGAGCTCCTCGCGCAGCTTGTCGAGCACCGAGCCGGCCGCCTCCCAGTCGAAGCCGAGCTGTGCCGCCCGCTTGCCGAGCTTCTGGGCCCGCTCGAGCGCCGGTAGGGAGCGCGGCACATCGTCGAGGAGCGAGCCACGGGCGCGCTCCTGCTGCTTGATGACCTCCCAGTTGCGTACTACCTCGTCGGCGTCTGCCACCTCGGTGCTGCCAAACACGTGCGGATGGCGTCGCTCGAGCTTGTCACTGATCGCGTGCGCCACATCGGCCGCTTCGAAGACACCCTCCTCGCTGCCGAGCTGGGACAGAAAGACCACCTGCAGGAGCAGGTCGCCCAGCTCACCTCGCAGTGCCTCGCGATCGCCGTCATCGATCGCTTGGACGACCTCATACGCCTCCTCGAGCGTGTAGCGGCGCAACGTTTCGAAGGTCTGCTCGCGATCCCACGGGCAGCCTCCGGGAGCGCGCAGCCGGCGCATGATGTCAACGAGGCGGGAAAAGGCGTGTCCGGCTCGCTCGATGTCTGTCCGGCTCATGAGGCGCCCAGTTTAGTGCCCCGGCGCCAGCACGGCAGTTCGCTTTCGGTGAGGCACCGCCGTTGCTACACTCGCGGCCATGAGCGACGAGAAGCACGACGAGGAGCGACCGATCATCAAGGTGACCGATCGGCGCCTATTCGACGCCGAGGGGAACTTCCGCGCCGACTCGGAAGAGCCTGAGGCAACGGCGCCCGAGCCGGAAGCGGCGACCTCCGAGACCACCCGGGAGGCGCATGCGCCAGAACCCCCCGACGCGGTGGACGAGCCAAAGGAGGTCCTCGAGTCGCACCCGGCTACAGAGGCCGCGCCACCCGAGGCCGCGCCACCCGAGCCCGTACCGGTTCCCGAGCCCCAGGCTCCCGAGCCCCCGGACCCCGACGCCTCGGAGCCGAGCCTGCAGCAACCGATGGCCGGAGCAGCACCCCGAGCGGGCATTCCTGCGCGCGGCGCCGACGAGCTACCGCACGACCTGGCGGGTTTTGTCGAAAGCCAGTACTACGAGACCCTCCTGTACCTGGGCGCCATCCCGCACCCGCAGACCGGCCAGGTGGTCGAGGACCTCGAGCTGGCCCAGTACAAGATCGACCTGCTGAGCATGCTGCAGGAGAAGACCGAGGGGAATCGGTCTTCCGAGGAGTCAAAGATCTTCGACGACGTCCTGTACCAGCTGCGCATGGTCTTCCTGCAGAAGCGCAAGGTCACGAAGCTCTAGGGGGCCGTGGATTCACGATAGCCCGGCGCCCTTCCGATCGGCTATAAGTCCTTTATTGCCAATGAGTTTCGTGTGTCAGATTTGTCTTGATATTAAGACGCTCAGGTTTTATTATTCTGCGTGACTGAATAATCAGCCCGATCTCGAGGCTGCTGCGCGCGAGATCAATCGTGAGCGATTCTCCGGCATCGCCGGAGAGCCCGAACAGGAGCACACCATGTCGAAGATCATCGGAATCGACCTCGGAACCACCAACTCGGTGGTGGCGGTGATGGAGGGTGGCGAGCCTACTGTCATCACCAACGCCGAAGGCGGACGCACGACGCCCTCGGTCGTCGCCTTCACCGACAAGAACGAGCGCCTCGTCGGCCAGGTGGCCAAGCGCCAGGCCGTCACCAACCCCGAAAACACCGTCTTCTCGATCAAGCGCTTCATGGGGCGTCGCCACAGCGAGGTCTCCGAGGAGCTGACCATGGTCCCCTACCAGGTCGAGAAGGACGGAGACGACGTCCGCATCGTCGCGCAGGGCAAGAAGTACTCGCCGCCCGAGATCTCGGCGATAATCCTGCAGAAGCTCAAGAGCGCTGCCGAGGACTACCTGGGCGAGAAGGTCGAGCGTGCCGTGATCACGGTGCCGGCCTACTTCAACGATTCACAGCGCCAGGCGACCAAGGACGCCGGCAAGATCGCCGGCCTCAAGGTCGAACGCATCATCAACGAGCCGACCGCCGCCGCGCTGGCCTATGGGCTGGAGAAGAAGACCGACGAGAAGATCGTCGTCTACGACTTCGGTGGCGGCACGTTCGACGTCTCGATCCTCGAGGTAGGCGACGGCGTCGTCGAGGTCAAGGCGACCAACGGCGACACTCACCTCGGTGGCGACAACTTCGATCAGCGCGTCATCGACTGGATCATCGAGGAGTTCAAGAAGGACCAGGGGATCGACCTGTCGGGCGATCGCATGGCCCTGCAGCGCCTCAAGGAGGCCGCCGAGAAGGCAAAGATCGAACTCTCGAGCGTACCCGAGACCGAGATCAATCTGCCCTTCGTCACGGCCGATCAGAGCGGCCCGAAGCACCTGAGCCTGAAGCTGTCGCGAGCCAAGTTCGAGAGCCTGGTCGAAGACCTGCTGCGCCGGGCCATCGAGCCGTGCAAGCAGGCACTGGCCGACTCCGGTCTGGAGCCCGGAGAGATCGACGAGATCGTGCTCGTCGGTGGCTCGACCAGGGTCCCGGCCGTCCAGGCACAGGTTCGTGAGGTGTTTGGCCAGGAGCCGCACAAGGGCGTCAACCCGGACGAGGTCGTGGCCCTCGGCGCCGCGATCCAGGGCGGCGTGCTGGCCGGCGAGGTCAGTGACCTGCTGCTGCTCGACGTCACGCCCCTGTCGCTCGGCATCGAGACACTGGGCAGCGTCAACACCGTGCTGATCGCGCGGAACACGACGATCCCGACGCGGAAAAGCGAGACGTTCACCACGGCCGGCGACAACCAGCCGTCGGTCGAGGTCCACGTTCTGCAGGGTGAGCGCGAGATGGCCTCGGGCAACCGCACCCTCGGCCGCTTCCACCTGGAGGGAATCCCGGCGGCGCCACGCGGCGTGCCGCAGATCGAGGTCACCTTCGACATCGACGCCAACGGCATCCTCAACGTCGCTGCCAAGGATCTCGGCACCAACAAGGAGCAGAAGATCACCGTGACCTCTTCCTCGGGCCTCTCGGACGCCGACATCGAAGGCATGGTGGAGGACGCCGAGGAGCACGCCACCGAGGATCACGATCGGCGCGAGCGAATCGACGCACGCAACCAACTCGACAGCATGGTCTACCAGACCGAGAAGCTGCTCGCCGAGAACCGCGACAACCTGGATGCCTCGGCTCTCAGCGATGTGGAGGCGGCGGTCCAGTCGGCCAAGGAGACCCTCGAGAAGGAGGACACCTCTACGGCCGATCTGAGGACCGCCACCGAGGCCTTGCAACAGGCCTCCCACGCGCTGGCGCAGACAATGTATGCACAGGCTTCGGCCGAAACCGCTTCCGCCTCCGGTGAGCCCTCGGCATCGAGTGACGAGGGTGAGGTAATCGAGGCCGAGGTCGTGGAGGACGACAGCACGAGCTGAAGACCGGCCGGATCAGGGGGGCCCGAGCGACCGGGCCCCCTCGTCCCGGACCAGTGCCCTGAGTCAGAACACCAGAGGTACGGAATGCTGGCCCGCGATCACTACGCGACCCTCGGGGTTGTCCCCACCGCCGCGGCCGAGGAGATCGAGGCGGCGTATCGCCATCTGAGCCGCCGCTACCATCCCGACATCAACCCCGGCGACCTGCACGCGGCCGCGGTATTCGAGCGTCTCGAGGAGGCCTACGGCGTGCTCGCCGATCCCGAGCGCCGGGCGCGCTACGACCGTGAGGGCTCGCTGGTCGAGTCGCTCCGCGCCTCGACGCCGGGTCTGAGCGTACGCGTCCTGGCAGACGCGGAGGGCGGCTCCTACGGGGAGCTGTTCCGGCGACTGCGCGACCACCGCGACCGCAGCTCAGAGCCATGCGGCGAGGACATCCACGCGACCGTCAAGATGCCCCTCCTGCAGGCAGAGCTCGGGCGCCGCGTGTCCGTGCCCCTGCGGCGTAACGTGCCGTGTGACCAGTGCAGCGGCCGCGGCCGCATCGAGCTGCAGCACGACCTGACGTGCGAGCGCTGTGGCGGCGACGGCACCGAGACCTTCGTCAAGGGAGCACTATCGGTCAGCTGCACCTGCAGCGACTGTAAGGGGGACGGTATCGTCACCGGACGAGCTTGCCCGACGTGCAACGGCGAGGGTCGTGTCCTGGTCGACGCCAAGACACTGGTGCGGGTGCCCCCGGGTGTGATCGACGGCCAGGAGATCCGCATGGACGGCGCCGGTCACTGTGGCCCGCGCGGCGGCGAGCGTGGCGACCTGGTGGCGATCTGCCACGTCGAGAGGGTCGCCGGCTACGAGCGCCGCGGCCCCCACCTGCACCGCACGCTGCCCATCACCGTCGGCGAGGCAGTCCTAGGTGCCAAGATCGAGGTTGCCAGCCTCGATGGCGAGGTCGCTTTTCTGCGGCTACCTCCCGGAACCCACTCGGGCAGCGAGTTCCGCGTTCGCAGTCACGGCCTCGAGCTGCCAGATGGGCGCCGAGGGGATATGCTGATCTGCGTCCAAATCCACGTGCCGGCGCTGGTCGATGAAGACTCCAAGGAGCTGATCCGCCAGTTTGCCGTACGCACCACCTACGATCCGCGCCACTAGGAGGTTGCACCACAGCCTCCTGCGACGCGTAGCGAGCAGTCGCGATGAGCGCCGACGGCAAGCGCAGGGGCAGCTACATGATCAGCGCCGTGGCAGAGCGCTACGAGCTCCACCCACAGACGCTGCGCATGTACGAGCGCGAGGGTCTGCTCAAGCCCTCCCGCTCGCGTGGCAACACGCGCCTATACGATGAAGCCGACCTGGAACGGCTCGAGGTGATCCTGTCGCTGACTCGCGACCTGGGCGTCAACCTGGCCGGTGTCGAGGTGATCCTCAACATGCGCCGCAACATGGCGCGGCTGCAGGGCGAGATCGCCGAGCTCATGTGCTTCGTGCGCGACGAGCTGCTTGACGGGCAGGACCAGCTACAGCAGCGCTTCCAGCGTGCCCTGGTGCGGGTTGAGCGGGGTGGTGCGTTGGTGCCGCGTCGACGGGACGAGGGTTAGGAGGCCGTGGTGAAGCAGCAGGTGGGGATGCGCGAGTGCGAGCGTTGCGACGGCACGGGCTGGACGCCGACGAGCGAGGAGGCGGGCGCCGAGCTGACCCGCTGCGAGTGCTTCCTGGAGGCGCGACGAGGCCGCTTGTTGCAGCACGCCCGTATCCCGGAGCGCTACCGTCACTGCAGCCTGTCCAACTTCGAGGTCGACTTCCCCGGCGCCGACGCGGCGCTGAAGCTGTGCCGCGAGAAGTGTGAGGCCTTCGTCAAAGGGTTCGTCCACAGCCAGCACGGCCTCCTGGTCCAGGGACCGGTCGGGGTAGGCAAGACGCACCTAGCGGTGGCCGTCGTGCGGGCGCTGGTCGAGACGCACCGAATCAAGACTCGCTTCGTCGACTACCGCGATCTACTGCGCGACATTCAGGACTCCTACAACCCGGTGTCCGAAACCTCGGAGCTGCAGGTTCTCCGTCCGCTGCTGGGTGCGGAGGTGTTGCTGCTCGACGAGCTCGGAGCCCGGCGGCCGACGGACTGGGTGCGCGACACCGTGACCCACATCCTCAACGACCGCTACAACCGGCGAAAGATCACCCTGATCACCACCAACTACAGCGATCACCCCGGGCCTGACGGCATCAGCCTGGAGGAGCGCATCGGGGATCGGTTGCGCAGCCGCCTGTACGAGATGTGCTCACCCGTTCTGATGCACGGCAAGGACTTCCGGCGCGAGGTGAAGGGGGCCGGCTGGCGCTAGAAACCTTCGCCACGGCCTCCCAGATCGCCCCAGATCGACTGCAACAGCACCAGCGCCACCACGCCAGCGCTGTCGGCGCGCAGGATCCGAGGACCGGTCGAGACAAGCGCCGCCCCCTGGTCCCGAGCAAACTCGAGCTCCGCGGGCGACCAGCCGCCCTCCGGGCCGATCATCACCGTAGCCGACTCGGGAGCCGCGCGTAGCAGCCGCGCGCCGAGCGCCGCCGGGGCGCCCGGCTGCAGGAGCAGTCGAGGCGACGGTAGCCGTTCCCAGTCCAACTCCTGGAAGCCGCACGCCCGGGCAACCGACGGGACTCGCGCCCGTCCGCACTGCTCGGCGGCCGTCTCGGCGATGCGATTCCAGCGCTCCTGGCGCCGGTTCACCACCGCCACCCCACCTCCCGGCAGCTGGCTGTGCGCCGCGATCAGCGGCTGGATCGACACCACTCCGAGCTCCGTGCAGGTGCGTACGATCGTATCGAAGCGGGGCAGCTTGACGGGAAGCGCCTGGATCAGGTGCAACTCCAGTGCCGACTCCCCGCCACCTGGCCGGGGCTCCTGGGCGCGGACCACGGCACGCGACGCCTCCAACGCAACAAGCTCGGCGACCGATTCCGACCCCTGGCCGTCGAACAGGAGCAGCGACGCTCCGGGCTGCAACCGCATCACCCGCATGTGTCGCGCCGCCGGGGCGCCCAGCTCGATCTCACCGGCCCGCAGCGACCCCGGTGAGATCGCGAAGCGCGCGCCGGTCCTGCCCACCCGATCGCCGGCTAGCCGAGGACGCTACGCAGGCGGTCCCACCAGGAGGTCTCCTCCTCGCCCAGCGGGTCCGGGTCGGGCAACAGCTCGTGCAGCTCCTGGAGGAGCTCACGCTCGCGCTCGCCGAGGCTACGCGGCGTTACCGCCTGCAGCGCCACCTTCAGATCGCCGCGCCGGCCTCCGTTGACCGACGGCATCCCGCGGCCGCGGAGCCCGAGCACGTCGCCGGATTGCGAACCGGACGGCACGTGGAGGCTGGCCGATTCGCCGTCCAAGGTCGGGACCTCGATGTCGCCGCCCAGCGCCAGGCGCGGGAACGAAACCCCGATCCGGGTCAACAGGTCGGAGTCACGCCGAACGAACCTGGGGTGGTCGCGCACGTTCATCAGTACGATCAGGTCGCCGGGCGGACCGCCCTGCTGACCGCTCTCCCCTTCGCCGCGCAACAGCAGCTGCATCCCGGTGTCGACGCCGGCTGGAACCCTGACCCGCAAGGTGGCGGTCTCCTTGGCGCGGCCCTGGCCGTGGCAGGTGCCGCAGGGATCGCTGATCGTCTGACCGGCACCGCCACACTGGTGGCAGGCACGGGCGATGGTCAGGAAACCGTGGCGCTGCTGCACCTGGCCCACACCGCCGCAGACCGAACAGCGAACCGTGCCCGTGCCGCTCGCGGACCCGCTGCCGTTGCAGGTGGCACACCGCCGCCGCCTCGGCACCCGAATCTCGATCTGATCGCCCGAGGCGGCCTGTTCCAGCTCGACGTCGAGCCGGTACTGCAGGGTCGAGCCCTGCGTCGGGCCGCCGCGCCGGCCGCGGCCGCCGAAACCAACGTCGAAGCCGAAGAAGCCCCCGAGAATGTCGGCGAAATCGGCAAAGACATCGGCGTTGAAGTTGGGAGCTGCGCCACCGCGTACGCTCTCATGGCCGAAGCGGTCGTAACGGCTGCGCTTGTCCGCTTCGCCGAGCACTGAGTAGGCCTCGGCCGCCTCCTTGAAGCGCTCCTCGGCCTCGGCATCGTCCGGATTGCGATCGGGGTGGTATTGCAGCGCCTTCTTGCGGTAGGCCTTCTTGATCGCATCGGCGGAGGCCCCCCGCTCCACACCCAGGACATCGTAATAGTCGCGCGGCATGGCTACTCCGCGTCCTCCTGCGGCGGCGACGCGTCGGCCGGGGCCGTCGCGACCGCGACCACGGCGGGACGGATGAGTCGCTCACCGAGCGAGTATCCGGGCTTGTAGACCCTAACCACGTACCCGGGCTCAACCTCGTCGCTCGGCATCCGCTCGACCGCCTCGTGGCGGTGCGGATCGAACGGCTCGCCCAGCGGCTCGAGGCGCTCGACGCCCAACCGCGCCAGGGTGTCATGCAACGACTTGAGGATCAGCTCGACACCCTCGCGATAGGCGGCCAGGTTGTCGGTGTCGGCACCAACAGCACGGTCGAAGTCGTCGACCACGCGCAGTAACTCGCCGAGCACCTCGGCACGCGCCGAGACGATGCGCGCGGTGCGGTCGCGTTCGGTGCGGCGGCGAAAGTTGACCATCTCGGCCTTGTGCCGAAGCACCTGATCGCGAGCTTCCTTCAGCTCGCTCCGCAGACGCTCGCGCTCCTGATCGGTCTCCGCGGCGGGCTCCAGACCCTCGGGCTCGACAGACTGCGCCGACATCTCGGCGGCCCACTTCTCTTCCAGACTGGTGCGTTCTCGCTCGCTCATCAGGGATTCACTCTCGCAATAGGGTTTCTCGCGAACGGCGGGCTCAGGGGATGAGCCGCGCGGCCAGCGCCGAGGTCGCCTGGGCTACTGCTTCGACCACCGCGATAGCCCGCCCATACGGCAAGCGGGTCGGTCCCAAGACGGCGACCGTTCCTCGCATGCTACCTCCCGCGCCATACGAAGCCCCGACCAGGGAGCAGTTGCCGAGTCCGAGCGGGAGCGGCTCGCGGCCGATCACGACGTGCGCGCCGCCTTCGGTCTGGGCAATGTCCAGAGCAGGCACCAGCTCGGTCGGCTCACCGATGACCTCCAATACCGTCTGCAGATCCTCACGCGCCCCGAAGTCGCGACGAGTGACCAAGCTGGCAGCGCCCTCGACGAGGACCTCGGCGCCACCGAGGTCTGACGGAATCGAGCTCACGCCGAGCGCCAGCGCCTGCCGCTCATAGCTCTCGAGCCGCTCGCTGACGCCGTCGACCAGCTCGGCCAATCGGCTCGCGACGTGGCGTAGGCTGCGGCCGGCAAATCGCCGGACCAGGTAGCCGGCGGCCCTATCGAGCTGCGCCTGCGACATCTCCTCGCTCAGGGTAACGAAGCGGTTCTGCACCTGACCACCGCGGGCAACGACGACCGCGAGTATGCGGTCCCCGTCCAGCGCCACCAGGTCGATGTGCTGGAACACGGTGTCGGCAAAGGGGGGAGCCGAGACCACACCGACCAGGTCGGACAACTCGGCCAACAGCCGGCAGGTGTGCTGCAGGAGCTCCCGGATGTCGATCGAATCGCTCTCGAGCTGGTCCTGTAGCGGCCGCGGGTCGACGCTATCGTAGCGTCCCTCGGCGAACAGGGTCTCGACGTAGCGGCGATAGCCCGCAGCCGTGGGTCGCCTGCCCGCCGAGGTATGCGGTTGCTCCAGGTAGCCCATGTGCTCGAGCTCGGCCATGACGTTGCGCACGGTGGCTGGGCTGACCCGCTCGGGCAGCCGCCGCGTGATCGATACCGACCCGATCGGCTCACCCGTCAAGATGAACCGCTCGACGATCGTGTCGAGCACGACGGCACCTCGAGCGGCTAGAGGGGGTCTTGGCATGGCTACGGGAGGCCTCGAGCGAGTAAAGTGAGCCAGGGGGTGGATTCAGGGATCGATCCTTAGCACTCTGCCGCGTGGAGTGCTAAAGGTACATGAAACAACCCGCCTGGCCGGGTGTCAAGACGATTGGCACCCCATCCGGCGGTCGGGGTTCGCAGCATGATCGATCGACTCGTAAGCCTGTCCTCGCGCGCCGTTTCGGGCATCGCCCGGCGACCCTTCCTATGGTCGATACCGATCGTCGCGCTGGCGATCGGCGCAACTGCGGGAGCAGCGATCGCCTACGTGCCCGACGCCGCCATCGTCGAGGCGCTGCGCGACTACGAGCCCAGCCTGGTTACGCGGATCTACGACCGGGACGGAGTGCAGTACGCCGAGTGGCTACAGCAGCATCGAGAAGTGGTCACCTACGACGAGATCTCGCCGCTCATGGTGCAGGCGGTTGTCGCGGCCGAGGACGCCCGCTTCTTCAAGCATGTCGGCATCGACCCCTGGGCCGTCTTCCGCTCCGCGATCGCCGACCTCAGGTGCATGAGCTTCTGCGAGGGGTTCAGCACCATCACCATGCAGATCCCGCGCAACCTGGATCGCTACCTCGGCGGCGATACGTGGCTGCCCAAGGACAAGAGCATCGAGCGCAAGATCCGTGAGGCCGTTTACGCGGTGCAGATCGAGCGCTTCTACACCAAGGAGCAGATCTTCGCCTTCTATGCCAACCAGATCTTCATGGGCGGCAGCGTTTACGGGTTCCAGTCGGCCGCCAAGTTCTACTTCGACAAGCCGATCGCCGACGTTTCCTTGCCCGAGGCCGCTCTGCTGGCCGGAATGATCCAGACCCCGAACTCCTACCGTCCCGATCGCTCCCCCGAGCGCGCCGTCGCCAAGCGCAACATCGTGCTCGGGCGGATGCGGGCCGAGGGGTACATCACCGCCGAAGAGGCCGCCGCGGCCCGGGCCGCACCTCTGGTGCTGGCGGAAGATTCGGGACGGCGCAAGATTGGCGACTATTTTGTCGAGGAGATCCGCAAGCAGCTGATCCAGGAGTACGGCGCTACGGGCATCTACCGCTCCGGGCTGCGCGTTCTCACGACGCTCGACCGGCGCATCCAGGGCGCGGCCGAGCGCGCCCTGGACCGCGGCTTGCGCAACGTCGATCGCCTCAGCGGCTGGCGCGGCGCGCCGCGCAACCTCCTGGCCGAGGGCGAGGACCTCCAGAGCTGGAACGAGACGCGCTGGGACTTCCCCATCGAGCCGGACGATGTGGTGCCCGCGCTCGTGGTTCAGGTCACCCCCGAAGCTGCCCGCGTCCGTATCGGCGACCGAATCGTCGAGCTCACTCCGGACAACATCGAATGGACACGGCGCAAGATGCTCGACCGGTTGATCGAGGCCGGCGACCTGGTCAGCGTCTGGGTCAAGGAGATCGGCGAGGACGGCGCGCTTGACCTCGAGATCGACCAGGAGCCCACGGTCCAGGGCGCGGTGCTGGTGATGGAGAACCTCACCGGGGAGGTCAAGGCCCTCGTGGGCGGGCGCGTCTTCGACGACAGCGAGTTCAACCGCGCCACCCAGGCGGTGCGGCAGACCGGGTCGATCTTCAAGCCCATCGTCTACTCGACTGCCGTGGCGTTGGGCATCACCCCGTCGGAGCTGTTCGTCGACCAGCCCACGACGTTCCGCGACCCCACGACGCGACAGCCCTACGCGCCGCAGAACTTCCAGAACCAGTACATCGGCATCACCTCGATGGCCGAGGCCCTGGGCAAGTCGCGCAACGTGCCGACGGTCAAGCTGCAGCAGAAGATCGGCGTCGAGAACGTCATCGACATGGCGCGTGCCTTCGGCCTGTCGGCGCCCTTCGGCCCCTACCTGTCGCTGGGGCTCGGCGTCATGGACATTTCGGTGTGGGAGATCGTACGAGCCTACACGGTCTTCCCCAACCAAGGAGCACTGGTCGAGCCCCACCTGCTGCGGAGCGTGTACGACCGCCGCGACCACCTGCTGCAGCAGACCAAGCGCGACGCGCGCCAGGTCCTGGATGCCGGTAACGCCTACGTCATGTCACGACTCCTGGTCGCCGTCGTCAAGCGTGGCACCGGCGTGCGCGCCAATCCCCTGGCGGCCGAGCTCGGCATGATGCTCGGGGGCAAGTCGGGCACCACCGACGACCGCACCGACGTCTGGTACGTCGGCTTCTCGCCGCATCACACCGTCGGCGTGTGGATCGGCAACGACCTCAAGGAACGCATCCACCGCGGTGCCACCGGCTCCAGCAGCGCGCTGCCGATCTGGATCGAGGTGATGCGGGCGACGGAACAGGGCGGCACGCCCCGCGAGCTGCCCATGCCCGTCAACATCGAGCTCCGACGGGTCGATCCGTTCACCGGCTTGCTGCACGGCCCCTACTGCCGCGAGTCGGTCGAGCTGGCCTACATCGAGAGCACCGGGCCGACGCGCGTGTGCGGCCGCACCGAACACGACATCCTGGCGCTCGAGCCCTACCAGCAGGCCTACTTCCTGAACAACGGCCGCTTCGACACGACGGGAAGTTAGTGGCCTCTAGCAGGCTGCTGAAAAACTCCCCTTGTTCGAGTAGATTTTGAACCACGCAGCCCGCGGCAAGAACCGAAGCATCAACGAGGTGAGCAGATGCGTGGTGAGGACGCGGGACAGGTGGCGGTTTTTAGTTACGTATCTCCAGAGCAGCGAGTACCGAAAGAGCATCCGCTGCGGTCGCTGCTGAGGATCGTCAACGACGTGCTGGGGCGGATGTCGCCGCTGTTCGAGAAGCTGTACTCGCACACGGGCCGTCCGTCTATCCCGCCGGAGAAACTGCTGCGGGCGCTGCTGCTGCAGGTGCTGTACACGATTCGCTCCGAGCGCATGCTGATGGAGCAGCTCGACTACAACCTGCTGTTCCGGTGGTTTGTGGGCCTGAACATGGACGATCTGGTGTGGGATGCGACGGTGTTCACGAAGAACCGGGATCGAGTGTTGGGAGGCGAGGTCGCCGAGGTGTTCTTCCAGGAAGTGCTGGCGGAGGCACGGCGCCGCGGTCTGCTATCGGATGAGCACTTCACGGTGGACGGCACGCTGATCGAGGCGTGGGCCTCGCACAAGAGCTTCAAGCCGAAGGATCAGAGCGACTCCGATGAGGGCGGCAGCAACCCGAGCGTCGATTTTCGCAAACAACGGCGCACAAACGATACTCACGCCTCCAGGACCGACCCGGAGGCACGCCTATACAAGAAGAGTAAGGGAGCCGAGTCGAAGCTCTGCTACATGGGGCACCTGATGATCGACAACCGCCACGGGTTAGCAACCAAGGCATGCGTAACGATCGCTTCCGGGACAGCGGAACGAGAGGCGGCGGTGCAAATGGCGGACAAGATTTCCGGTAACCGCAGGGTGACCTTGGCGGCCGACAAGGGCTACGACACACGCGAGTGCGTCCGTAAGCTTCGAGATCGGAACATCACCCCGCACGTCGCACAGAACGACACCAATCGGCGCAGCGCCATCGACCGGCGCACAACCCGCCACCCCGGCTACCAGGTCAGTCAAAGGAAACGCAAGCTCGTCGAGCAGATGTTCGGATGGGCCAAGACGGTCGGGCTGATGCGCAAGACGCGGCACCGAGGCACCGAACGCGTCGATTGGATGTTCACCTTCACCGCCGCTGCCTTCAACCTGGTCAGAATGCGCAACCTCCAGGGGGCGACGTGACGATATCGGGACTAACCGCCCAAGAAATACCGGCGCGGCCGGCAACCAGAGCCTCGCACTCGCACACGGCGGCCGGGCAACTCACCTTGATCGAGACGATCCAGCCCAAAATGGCGCGCTCGAGCCGTTTTTCAGCAGCCTGCTAACAGATGATTGGTCGCTCAGGAGATGTCGGCCTGCCACTTCAGGTAACCCTCGATGAAGGGCTGCAAGGTGCCATCGAGAACAGTATCGACGTCGCCTTTCTCGACCCCGGTACGGTGATCCTTGGCCATCCGATAGGGATGCAGGACGTAGGAGCGGATCTGCGATCCCCAGGCGATTTCCTTCTTCTCACCCTGCTTCTCGGCCATCTCGGCCTCACGCTTCTGCCGCTCCCGCTCGTACAGGCGTGACCGAAGAACAGTGAGCGCCATGGCCTTGTTGCGGTGCTGCGACCGTTCGGCCTGACTCTGAGCAACGATTCCTGTAGGTAGGTGGGTGATACGCACGGCCGAGTCGGTAACGTTGACGTGCTGGCCGCCCGCGCCGCTGGAGCGGTAGGTGTCGATTCGCAGTTCCTTCTCGTCGAGCGCGATGTCGATGTCGTCATCGGTCTCGGGCGAGACGGCTACGGAGGCAAACGACGTGTGCCGCCGGCTGGCCGCGTCGTAGGGCGAGATGCGCACCAGCCGGTGGACGCCCGATTCCCCCTTCAGGTAGCCGAAGGCGAACGAGCCCTCGATCCGAACGGTGGCGCTCTTGATACCGGCCTCGTCGCCCGGGGTCTCGTCGATGACCTCGAGTTTGTAGCCACCAGCTTCGGCCCAGCGCACGTACATGCGCAGCAGCATCGAGGCCCAGTCCTGCGACTCGGTTCCGCCGGCGCCAGGATGGATGTCGACCAACGCCGCGCGCACATCGTCCGGATCGCCGAGCAATAGCCGAACCTCGCAGGCATCCAGGTCGTCGGCAAGACGCTCGAGCGCCGCGATCGCCTCCGCCTCGGCCTCCTCCTCGCCCTCGGAGACGAGCTCCAGGAACGCCTCGGCCTCGTCGAGATGCTCGCGCATCGTTCGGTCGAGCTTCAGCCGCTCCTGGATCTGGGAACGCTCTCGAAGCAACGTCGCGTCGCCGCCGCTGTCCCAGAAGCCCGGCGCCGACATGGCCTCCTCGAGCTGTTGCAGCCGAGCTGTGGCGCCGTCCGGGTCAAAGATGACCTCCGAGAGCCTGGTAGCGCGAGCGTAGCGCATCGAGGGCGCGGCGTGGCTCTTCGATCATGGAGGCTCCCGGGGACTGATATCGGGTCGCGCGGAATGTACCGCGAAACTTCAGGCTCCGTGATCCCGCCGGCGCAATGCCAGGCCGGCACCGAGCAGAGTGACGAGCAGGCAAGCACGCGGCAGGACGTCGCCGACCGAGGCGTACAGCGACATCGCCTGGTGTCCTTCCACCTGCCCAACGAGAACGGCTTCGGTCTCGAGCTCGGATCGCTGCAGCACCCGGCCCCACGGGTCGACGATACCCGAGATCCCGGTATTGGCGGCGCGTACCAGATAGCGGCGGTTCTCGACTGCGCGCAGGCGGACCATGGCGAAGTGCTGGTAGGGACCGCTGCTGGTGCCGTACCAGGCGTCGTTGGTAATCGTCACCAGAAAACGGGCACCTCGGGCGACCTGGGAGCGCACCAAGTTCGGGAAAATGATCTCGTAGCAAATCGCCAGGCCGAAGGGGTCGATGCCCTGCTCCGGCACGCTCAGCAGCGGCTGGTTCGCCCCACCGGGCGCCAGGACACCGACGGCCTGCACCAGCGGACCCAGAAATCGCAGCCAGCGCTGTAGCGGCAGGTACTCGCCGAAGGGAACGAGGTGACTCTTGTCGTACCGGCCTCGCCACCGCCCGGCGCCATCGAGCAAGGTCGCCGAGTTGGAGACAGTGAAGCCATCGCCTGCGTCCTCCACATGGACAGTACCGACGAGCTGGGCGGCGCCGGTCGAGTCGGCAAGCTGCGGCAGCCGGACCCGGGCAACGGGGTCACGCTCGGCACCGTAGGCGTCGGGCCACGAGCTCTCGGGCCAGACCACGAGCCGGGCGCCGCGGTCGGCCGCCTCGGCAGCCAGCTGCAGGTGACGCGACAGCGTTGCCTCCTTGGCATCGGGATCCCACTTCAAGTCCTGAGGCACGTTGCCCTGCAGCATGCCAACGGTAAGCGCCGCATCCCCGAGAGCTGTTGCCTGGCTCAGCCTCCAGCCACCGTATCCGCCCCAGGCCAACAACAGCACGGCAGCGCCCACGGCCGCCGGCCGGGCCCGCAAGCCCTCCGCGAGCGCCGCGGCGACGGCGAAGTTCACCAGAACGACCAGGAACGACAGCCCCCAGACCCCGAACAGGTCGGCCGCCTGCACCAGCACCCCGGACGCTCCGCCGGTGTAGCCGAGAAGGACCCACGGAAAACCGGTGAACAGCCAGGACTGCACGTACTCCAGGGCCGTCCACACGGTCGCCAGCAGGATCCCGGCGCGCACGCTGCCGTTCGGTACCCTGGCGGCTGCGAGTGCGAACGCACCCTGGTAGGCCGCCAAGTAGAGCACCAGGAGCAGGTAGCCGAGCACGGCGAGCGGCAAGGCGAGTCCGCCGTAGACGTGCATCGTATGCACCAGCCAGTAGAGCGTCACGGCGCGATAGCCGACGCCGAATAACACGCCCAGCCCGAAGGCTCGCGGGGCGGCTCGCACCTGGCCCGCTGCGACGATCAGGGGAACGAGCGCCACGAACGCGAGCGGCCACCAACCGATCTTGGGATAGGCGAGACCCAGCGCCAGTCCGCCGAGCAGCACACCGATCCGGCGGTTCAGCACCCGCGCTCCTCCGCCACGCCCGCTACCCCTCGGTGACCCAGGACTCCTCGATCTCCGACCGGCGGTTCAGCGCCGCGGCGATGCGCTCCGCATCAGAGCGGTCACGGTAGCGGCCCACGCGCACTCGGTAGAAGGTTCGGCCGCCTACATCCCCCGAAACGACAAACGCCGGGAAGCCTGCGCCCGCGAGCGCTGCCTGTAGGCCATCGGCCTCATCGCGATCCGGGGTCGACTTGACCTGAACCACGTAGCCGCTGGCGATGTTCATGTCGGCGGCCGGAAGCGAGCTCTCCGTCGGCGCGGACGAACTCTCCGTCGGTGCGGTCGAGAGCTCCGTCGCTGGCTGGTTGGCCTCGGGCGCGTCGACGGCCGCAGGCTGCATCGCGCCCTCGGTGCCCTCCTCGCCCTCGATCGGGTCCTGTACGCGCTCGAAGAAGTCGAGGTCGCTGCTCGCCGGCGTTTCCGCCTGGGCGGAATCGCTCGCGAGATTGTCGACGAATTCCTGGTCGGCAGGCATGGTCGGGGCCTGTCCCTTGCCAACCATGACACCGAGCGTGAAGACGGCGAGACCGATGCCCACCGCCATGAGGAAGGCGACGATCAGGCTACTGTTCGACAGCTGGATCTCGTAGAAGCTCTGCTTGCCGGATCCACTCATGGTTCCACCCCTTGCTCCAGGTCGGCTGCCGGCCTCGGCAGCGTCCAGCGCAGGCCCCACTGCGCAGCCAAGGCCATGGCTACTTTACCGTATCGAGAGGTAGTTTTGTCGAACATCGTCGGCTGCCTCACCCATCGGAGTCACCGCCCGAGGCTCCGCCGGTGAACTTGGCCAACAGGTCGATCGGGATCGGAAACACGATCGTCGAGCTCCGGTCTGAGGCGACCTCGGTCAGTGTCTGGAAGTAGCGCAGCTGCACCGCCACCGGCTGGCGCGACAGCACCTCGGCGGCCTCCGCGAGAGTGTTCGACGCCTGCGCCTCGCCCTGGGCATGAATGATCTTGGCGCGCTTCTCGCGCTCGGCCTCGGCCTGCTTGGCGATGGCGCGGACCATCTCCTGTGGCAGATCGACGTGTTTGACCTCGACCATCGAGATCTTGATGCCCCACGGATCGGTGTGAGCGTCAAGGATCTCCTGCAGCTGCGCGTTGAGCTGCTCGCGATCGGACAGCAGCGAGTCGAGCTCCACCTGCCCCAGCACCGAGCGCAGCGTGGTCTGCGCCAGCTGCGAGGTCGCGTACATGAAGTTTTCGACCTCGACAATCGCCCGCGTCGGATCCATGACCCGGAAGTAGAGCACTGCGTTGACCTTGACCGACACGTTGTCGAGCGTGATCACGTCCTGTGGCGGAACGTCGAGCACGATGGTCCGCAGCGTGACGCGCTCCATCTTGTCGATCGGCCACCAGACCAGGATGATACCCGGCCCCTTGGGCTCCGGAAGCAGGCGGCCGAGCCGGAAGATGACGCCGCGCTCGTACTCCTTGAGGATGTTGATGGCGCTGACCACGTACAGGACCAGGACCAGGAAAACGAACACTAGGGGTGACAACGCTCCCATGACTCAGCTGCCTTTCTCGGCCCGCGGACGAACCCGGACCGTCATGCCGTTCTCGATCGAAAGCACCTCGACAGCGTGACCGGTGCGGACCGGAAGATCCGAGCGCGCCCGCCAGATCTCGCCGTGCACGAACACCCTGCCGTCGCTGCCGGCCCCGAAGTCGGAGATCGCCTCGCCGATTCTGCCGACCAGGCCCGCTGCACCTGTCGTCACCTGGGCTCGGTGGGCACGTAGAACGAGCCTGAGCAGGAAGCCAGCGATGGCCGCGATGCCCAGCGCTGTCGGCACGACGACGCTTGCATGCAAGCGCATCTCGGGAATCGGGCCGGGAACCAGCATCAGCGAGCCCAGCACGAACGAGACCAGGCCGGCCACCGTCAACAGCCCGTACGAGGTCACCTTGACCTCGAGTATGAAGAACAGCATCGCCAGCCCGATCAGTGCCAGCCCGGCGAAGCTGATCGGCAGTATCTGGAAGGCCAGCAACGCCACCACCAGGCAGATCCCACCGAGCACACCGGGCAAGATCGCGCCGGGGGTCGAGAGCTCGAAATAGAGGCCGGCGAGACCGATCAACAGCAGCATGTAGGCCACGGTCGGATTGGCCAGGGCCGCCAGGATCCGCTGCCGTGTGCTGAGCTCCAGGCTCTGCACCTCAGCGTTCGCTAGCGACAGCGTCAGCTCACGCCCCGACTTGGTGAGCTGGCGCCCGTCGATCGCGGCGATCGCCGCGTCGAGGTTGTCGGCGATCAGGTCGGCCAGACCGAGCTCGACGGATTCCTCGGCCGAGAACGAGCGACCTTCGGTCACCGCCTCGGCGGCCGCATCGGCAGGACGATCCTGCCCGTGCGCCAGGCTCCGGATATAGGCCTCGGCATCGTGGATGAGCTTCCGCTGCATCGTCTCGTCGGCGCCACCACCGACCGCAACCGGGCTGGCGGCCCCCATGTTGGTGCGCGGCGCCATCACCACCACGTCGGCCGCCATCGCCATGAAGAAGCCGGCAGACGCCGCACGGGCTCCTTGCGGCCCGACATACAGGCAGACCGGAACCGGCGAGTTCAGGAACGCCTGGATAATGTCTCGCATCGCCTGGTCGAGCCCGCCGGGAGTGTCGAGCTGTAGAACGAACAGGTCGGCGTGACGCTGCTCGGCCTGGGCGATCGACTCGACGACGAACTCGGCGGTGATCGGGTGGATCGCATCAGCCAGCTCGGCAACGACGATCAGCGGCTGCCGCACCTGAGCGGCGGAGACGAGGCTCACGGTTGCGGCCGCAGCCAGAACGAGAGCCAGCGACGTAATCGTTCGGAGTCGGACCGATCGGCGGGTGCTCACACTCTCATTGTGCTACGCCGGCGACGCCGGTGCACCGGCCCAGCGGCGACTTTCGGCTGGTGCCTTCGGCTCGGAATCAGCCGGCCATCCGGTCGAAGAGGCCGGCGCACTCCTCGAGGCGGCTCTCTCCGCCATCATTGACGGCGAACCGGACCGGAGCTCCGCCACCCCCCGCACCGTACATCGCCGCACCGGCGTATTCGCCGGCCTTGTTGAGGGCGTAGAAGCTGAGGCCAAAGCTCGGTCGGCCATCGTCCAAACGCAGGCGCGGCACAGTCTTGTCGGCGATCCGGCGCAGCGCCGCAATGGCGGCGTCCTTCGGGTGCATGCCGCTGCGCATGAACTCGACGACCAGGAAGGAGGCACACTCGAGCATGTTGGCTTCGCCGCGGCCGGTGGAGCCACACGCCCCGACCTCGTTGTCGACGTACAGACCGGCGCCGAGAATCGGCGAGTCCCCCACCCTACCGGCGATCTTGAAGGCCAGCCCGGAGGTCGTCGTCACGCCCGCCAGGTTGCCGTCGGAGTCGATGACGTTGCAGTTGATCGTGCCGTGCTCCCGGTAGAACGCATCGAAACCAAGCTCGGCCGTCTCCTGCTGGCGCTCCGGCGCCAGCCAGTCGTCGCGATCCGACAGGTTCTCCTTCCAGCGCACCCAGGCCTGCCGGGCGCGATCGGTCAACAGCTCCTCGCCGCCGTAGCCGTGGGCACGTGCGAAGCGGGTCGCCCCCTCGCCACAGAGCAGAACATGGTCGGTGCGATAGGCCACGAGCTGGGCAACGTTGGACGGCGTCTTGCATCCCTCGATCGCCGCTACCGCGCCGGCGCGGCCGCTCGGACCGTGCATGCACGATGCGTCGAGCTGCACGACCCCCGCCTCGTTCGGCAGGCCGCCGTACCCGACGCTCGTATCCTCAGGGTCAAGCTCGACAATGTTGACGCCGGCGATCACGGCATCGAGCGTATCGGCGCCTTGACTCACCATCTGTACGGCCTTGGCCGTGGCCTCCAGACCGTTGCCGCTGGCCAGCGCGACCGGCCTCGCCTGGCACCGCCGGGTGATCGCCGGGGCGGATCCAGGCCTACCCAGGGCGCCGATGCCAGCGGCCACTCCCACCTTGACTACGTCGCGTCGGCTCCATTCGCTGCCCATCATCGACTCCGGTTGCGTGCCGTTTCAGTACTTATTCGCCGGTCGTGCGGCCGTAACGATCTTCGAGCCGTACCACGTCCTCGAGATGTGGCGTGGAAACCTCGAACACATCGCACGTGCTCAAGGCTCGCATCCGATGAACGGTGCGTGGCGGGATGTGCTTCGCGTGGCCCGGCTCCAGGATGATCGTCTGCAGATCGTCGCTGCCGACCTCCCGCACCTGAAGTTCGAGACGCCCACTCTGGCAGAACAGCGTCTCCTCCTTGACCTCGTGGTACTGGAGGCTGAGCTGCTCACCCTCTTGGATGTGCAGGATCTTGCCGACGTAGGAGTCGGTCTCGGCCCAGATGACCTCGTGTCCCCAGGGCTTGTCGACGATCCGCATTCGTGCTTCCTTCTCCGCACCCGATCCGACCCGCGTGACAGGAGCCTGCCAGCGTCGGATCTCACCTCAGTGGCGCATCAGAAACCGTCTGGGAAGTGTGCCATAAGCCGATCCAGGGGAAACGCTTCGGCCTCCGGCGCAGGGTGCACTCGGCTCGTCGGCCGCGAGCCGGAAGAACAGCACGTCGGTCAGCGGATCGGCCGCCGTCTCGCTGCCCAGTGGGGGTCATACCTCGCCGAAGCAATCGTCGACGAGCTGGCTGAGCGTCGCGGCGGCCTCCGCCTCGTCGATTCCGTCGGCGATGATTAGGATGCTGCTCCCCTTGGGGACGGCCAGCAGCAGCACGCCGATGATGCTCTTGCCGTTAACCGTCATGGTGTCCTTGCCTACCTGGATGTCCGACTCGAACCGGCTGGCGCACCTGACGAACTTCGCCGCGGCACGAGCGTGCAATCCCAGCTTGTTCTGGATCACGACTTCGGCTTGGGTCATTCGTCGAGGTCGGCGTGGGTGACGGTAGTGGGATACCGGAGCGCACGAAGGCGCGATGCTACCTGCTCGGCAATCACTACCGAGCGGTGACGTCCGCCGGTGCAGCCGAACGCGAGGGTCAAGTACGTCTTGCCCTCCTCGGCGTACTGCGGTAGCAGGAAGCTCAACAGGCGCTCCACGAGATCGAGGAATTCCCGTGTTTCGGCTCGCAATTCTACAAACTCACGAACCGCCTTGTCCAAACCTGTTTTGGGCCGGAGCTCCGGCTCGTAGTGGGGGTTCGGCAGGAACCGTACGTCCAACACGAGATCTGCGTTGTCGGGCAGGCCGTTGCGGAATCCGAAGCTGGCGATGGCAACGTTCAGCCCGGGTTGCGAACCGGGTCGAAACCGGGCCAGCAGAAACTCGCGCAACGTTCGGACATTGAAGGTCGTGGTATCGATGACGTCGTCGGCGCGCGCTCGCAGATCGGCCAGCAGGTCCCGCTCGGCCGCGATGCCTTCGTGCACCGAACCGCGAGGAGCGAGCGGGTGGGGGCGCCGGGTCTCCGAGAACCGCTTCACCAGAGTCGAGTCGTCGGCGTCGAAGAAGAGCAGCTTGGCGCGCGGAAGCCGCTCAGCCACTTCGCTCCATACCGGGATGAACTGCTCCAGAAAATCACGCGTGCGCGCGTCGACAACCAGCGCCACGTGCCGCATGCGTGGCGTAGCGCGCTGGCACAGGGTGACGAGCGTGGGGATCAGCGGCGGCGGTAGGTTGTCGATGCAGTAGTAGCCGAGATCCTCGAAGCACTGTAGCGCGCTGCTCTTGCCCGAACCCGACATTCCCGACAGCACGACCAGCCGCGTGTCGTTCATTCCAGGTCGCCCTCATCCAGGTCGTAGGAGCCGACCCGATAGCTTGGATTCGCTATCGCCGCGCTCAGCCGCGCACTCAACTCCTCGGCAGGGTTCAGACCCTGGAGTCGGAGCAGCAGGTAGCGCGCCGCGACCTCGATCAGGTTGGCGAGGTTGCGGCCGGGAGCGACCGGCAGCCGCACCAACGGGATCTGCACCCCCAGGATCTCCCGAGTCTCGAGATCGATGCCCAGCCGCTCGCACTCATGGTCCCCGCCCTCGGGCTGCAGCTCGAGGACGAGCTCGATGCGCTTGCGCTGCCGCGTCGAGGCGACACCGAATAGATGCGCGATGTTGATGATGCCCAGCCCGCGCACCTCCATGTGGTGGCTAACGAGCTCCGGTCCACGCCCGACCAGAATCTCGCCCTGGCGGCAGCGGATCTCGACCACGTCATCGGCGACCAGGCGATGCCCGCGCATGACCAGCTCCAGAGCGCACTCGCTCTTGCCGAGCCCGGATTGCCCGAAGATCAGGACGCCGACGCCGAGCACGTCGACCAGCACCCCGTGGACCGTCGTTCGCGGCGCGAAGTGCGCGTCCAGAAAGTGGTTGAGCCGGTCGATGAAGGTCGACGACAGCAGTGGGCTTCGGAGCAGGGGGATATCGCGGTCGCCACACGCAGAAACCAGCTCGCGTGGCGGCTCGAGGCCCTTGGTGAGCGCGACGCAGGAGAGGGGCTGCGCGCAAAAGGGTGCCAAGAGGGCGTTGCGCTCCTCCGGCGGCAGCTTTGCCAGATAGCCGATCTCAGACTCGCCGAACACCTGGACGCGTCCCGGGTGCACAAAACCCGTGTAGCCGGCCATGGCCAGGCCGGGCTTCTGGATGCGCTGGTGGGTAATCGGGTTGCCGAGTCCGGCGGCACCGGTCAACAGCTCCAGCTGGAGGTAGTCTGCGCCGGCCTCGATGAGCTCACGGACCGGGATAGCGCCCTCGGGGGACGGGCTCGACTCGTTGTCCGCCATGCGCTGGTTTCCAGCTGCCGTTGGGGTTCGTGGGCGGGAGGGCCGGCTACGCCTCTTCGCCTTCCTCGACCGTGACCGAATGTCCGTCGCCGCGGCGCCTGGCCTCGAGCAGCTTGTCGTGGGCTCGATGGACCTGAGTGTCGAGACGCTGCATCACGACCTTGGCGGACTCGCCCAGGTCGTGCGACTCGTCCTTGGCGGTGAAAGTTCCCACACGGTTGCGCACGATCACCTCGAGCGCGCGTCGGGCGGTGCCGACATCCTCGCCGTGCTGGGTCACCACGACTTGGGCCTCGCGATGGCCGTGCAGGAACTTCTCGAGCTTGTTGATCTGCTGTTCCAGACGAGCATGCAAAGCCTCGGGCACGGTCGTGCCGCGAACCGTCCAATCGATCTTCATCGAACCTCGTGACCTCCTAGGAGACCGTGGTGAAACCCCGGGATCATCTCGCACCCCGAGAAGATACTCCATCGGCGCGCTCCGTCTGATCCTCGCAGGCGGCGACTAGTTGACGCTCCTGCACGATGAATATTTCGCAGCGCCGAGAGCGCGGCGCCTTGCGTCCGCCGCAGCAGCCCGCGGTGAAAGCCGCATGGGCCGTCACCTAATCGCACGCCGGGCCTTGGACGCCGGAATCCCTAGCTCCTCACGGTACTTCGCGACCGTACGACGAGCGATCTGCAGTCCGGTGTCGGTCAGGCACCTGGCCAACGCGGCGTCGGAGAGGGGCTTGCGGGCGTCCTCGTCCTGGATCAATCGCCGGATCTTGTCCTTGACGCTCACCGACGAGACGTCCGAGCCACTGGCATGTCCGAGCCCACTGTGGAAGAAGTACCTCATCTCGAAAGTGCCTCGCGGCGTATGCATGTACTTGCCGTTGACCACGCGCGATACGGTCGACTCGTGCATCTCGATGTCCTCGGCGACGTCACGCAAGACCATGGGGCGCAGGGCCGTGACGCCATGATCGAGAAAGGCACGCTGGTGGGCCACGATGCTCTCGGCCACCTTCTGGATCGTGCGCTGGCGTTGACCGAACGATTTGATCAGCCACAGTGCCGAGCGCACCTTCTCCTGTAGATACTCCGTCGCATCCTTCGAAAGGTTGTTTTCGCCCGAGAGCATCTGCTTGTAGAGCCGTGAGACGCGCAGCTTGGGGAGTCCGTCGTCGTTGACCGAGACGATGTACTCCTCACCGTCCTTGCGAATGAACACGTCGGGGACGATGTAGCGAGGAGCCTCGCTGGAGTACGCTTGGCCGGGTTTCGGATTCAACTCCCGGATGACGGTGATCGCGTCGGCAACATCGTCGAGATCGCGACGGGTCGCCCGCGTAATGTCACGAAAGCGGTGGGCCTGGAGCGCGTCCATATGCTCCCGTACGATGACGCCTGCGAGATCGTGCTCGAGACCGATCTTCTCCAGCTGCAGGAAGAGGCACTCGCGGAGATCGCGGGCCCCCGCACCGGTCGGGTCGAGGGCGTGGACCCTCGCAAGCGCGCGCTCGACTTCGAGCGGATGGCACTCCATCATGGCCGCGATCTCGGTGCAGTCGGCACGCAAGTAGCCGTCACGATCGAGATTGCCGATGATGACCTGGCAGATCTGCGACTGCTCCGGCTCCATGACCGTCATCTCGATTTGCCACAGCAGATTGTCGCTGAGTGTCTCGGTGCTGGTCAGTGTGTTCTCGAGCGGCGGCGCCTCCGACTGCTCCCGCATGTTGGCGGTGGTCGGCTGATAATCGAAGTACTTCTCGAAGAACGAGTCGACGTCGAGGTTGTCGATCACCTGCTCCTCCACCTGCTCCTCGCGCTCCTCTTCGGTACTTGCGGCCTCTGTCGATTCGATCTCGACGGTCTGCGCCGCTGACTCCTCCTCGAGCACGGGGTTCTCGACCATCTCCTCCTGCAAGGTCTGCTCCAGATCGAGCCGGTTGAGCTGCAGCAGCTTGATTGCGAGCTGCAGCGCCGGGGTCATGACCAGCCTCTGCTGCAGGCGTGGGACTAGTTTCTGCTCGAGTGCCATGATCGTCAGGAGAGGCTGAAGGTTTCGCCGAGGTAGATCTTGCGCACCTGGGGATCCCGTTCCAGATCGCGGGGATCGCCGGCACGGAAGATCTTGCCCTCGGTGATGATGTAGGCACGATCGGTGATGCGTAGAGTCTCGCGCACGTTGTGATCGGTCACGAGGACGCCGATGCCGCGAGCCTTGAGCTCTCCGACCAGCTGCTGGATGTCGGCGATGGCTATCGGATCGATCCCGGTGAAGGGCTCGTCCAGGAGTACGAACCTGGGGTTGGTTGTGAGCGCGCGAGCAATCTCCGCCCGCCGCCGCTCGCCACCGGACAGCGTGTAGGCGCGGTGCTGTGCCAGATGTGTGAGCCCGAGCTCGCGCAGCAGTACGTCGCAGCGACGGCGGCGATCGGCCCGCGACAGCCGTAGCCCTTCGAGGATCGCCATGAGGTTATCCTCGACCGTGAGGCGGCGGAAGACTGACGGTTCCTGGGGCAGGTAGGCGATCCCGTGCCGTCGAGCCCGCAAGTACATCGGCTCGCGGGTGATGTCGACACCCCCGACATGGATCTGGCCGGCGTCGGCGCGCACCAGCCCGACGACCATGTAAAAGGTCGTCGTCTTGCCGGCTCCGTTCGGACCGAGCAGCCCGACGACCTCGCCCTGGGCAATCTGCAGCGAAACGCCGTCGACGACGCGCCGGCCGGCGTACGCCTTCACCATGCCGCGCACCTCCAGAAGGTGTCGCGGCCCCGGTTCAAGCACGGGCTTGGCCTCATGGGCGGTAACGGGCGTTACCATGACGGTGGCTCGCGGAGTTGGTTCGGTTGGTGATCTCTTATGCAGATATCGTACCAATACGGCGATCTCAACGCGCATCGTAGCGACTTGCCGCTACGCCGGTCAACGTGAAAACCCCTCGGGGTAGCTTCGCTCCGCCTCGTCGCCTAGAGATAGGCAAGTCTGACTCTAATTATTTGTAGACGATTTTTCATGTTTGAAACTGACTTTATCTACTATTTAATTACCGTCAGCATCGTCTTATAAGCAAATACAGGCAAGATCGGCGGGGAGCCTCGCGATGAAACTGGGTCAAATCCTCATGCACCGTCGAGTCATGGGCCGCGACCAGCTCCGCGAAGCGCTACGCCGCCAGCGCCGCAATGGCGAGCCGCTCGGCCAGATCTTGATGCGCATGGGGATCGTCTCGCGCGCCGGCATCGTCGAGGCCCTGTTGACCCAGCCCAACGCCTCCGCCGACCTGCACACGCTCGAGGAGACCGATTCGCGCATCGTTGCCGCCCTGCCGCTCGAGTTGTGCGAGGAGTTCTGCTGCCTCGCACTGATGCTCACGGAGGGCGCACTGGTGGTAGCGATGGCCGACCCGCTCAACCGCGTCGCGATCGAAGCGATCGAGGATGCAACCGGGCTGTCGGTAGTGGCGATGGCGGCCAACCCGACCGACATCATGCGCGTGACGCGCGAGAAGATAGCCGACTTCAATGAGCAGCGTCGTGAAGGCGGTGACCAGCTCGCCCAGACATCTTGAACGAGCGACCCGAATGAGCGGACCACCCGCCGACCCACAAGCAGCTACTGCCGACCCCGATATCGGGACGGCGATCCAGCGTCTCGCCTTCGCGTTGCGCGTGCGACGCTTCTACCCGGCCGACTCGCCCGTCCTGGCACGCAAGATCGAGGAGACGCTGAGGGCCTTCCAGGCCGCTCTGACTCGCGGGCCGCTGGTCCTGGAGATCGAGCCCGAGGAGCTTGTCTGGACCGACACTTCCGGAGAGTGCCATCGAGCCCGGGAACAGTATCTGGCCGACACCCTGCACCGGCGTTGTGTTGCCCGGCTGCGACTGAAGCCGGGGCTGACCAGCGCGGCGCTCTACGAGCTGCTCGATGATCTGTCCACGCCGACAGAGGCGGGGGATCGGAGCGGACCGCTGCTCGAGGGCAGTATTCAGCACATCGTGGCCGAGCAGCTGCAGCTCGAGGCGCTGTTCGCCCACGGCGGCGGCAAGGTGTCGCAACAGGAGATCTGGACGCGCGTGCTCGCCGGCTTCGCAGCGGCGCCAGGTCCCGGTGTCGACAGCTGGAGCGGCATCGCCCGCGACGTGCAGACCCTGAGCGGCTTCCTGGAATGGGCACTGTCGCCGGGGTCGCAACCCACGGAGATGCAGCGCTACTCCCAGACCGACGCGTTCGGGCTGCTTTGCGAACAGATCGTCAGTGTCGCCGTCGAGGACCCACGTGCGGTCTTCGACACGCTCACCAAGGCGTCGGCGTCGCTGTTCGACGAGATCGACCCGGAGGCATGGCTCGAGATCCTGGCCGACCCGCTGCCACTCGAAAACGGCGAAGGCGAGGCCGGCCAGGCCGACCTGACCGTCGCCATCGGCAGATCGCTGTCGAACGAGCAGGTCTGCTCGCTGATTCGTTACGCCTTGCGAACTCGATCGCGCTCGACGCCGCGCCTGTACCGCTTCTTCGACCGTGTTCTGCGCGCTCGACCCGATCGCGAATCACTCGTCACCTCGCTGATGGGACAGATCCGCCAGGTGGACTCGCCGGCGTTCAACGAAGCCTGGCCTCAGTTCATGAAGGTCATGCAGGGGGAGGATATCGATCCCTACGTCAACGCCGACTATCGCGCCACCTTCGACGAGGCCACAGCACAGCTCGACGACGACACGCTCCTGTGGGAGCCGCGCGTGCTGCGCGCCCGTAGCGCCGAGATGCGCGCTGATTTCACCCGGGTGCGCAAGGCCCGCATCGCCCTCGCGCTGCTCGGACGCGAGACCGACGCAGACGATTACCGGCTGCTGCTGCAATCGGTCGAGGAGACCATTCCGGTGATCCTGTCCGAGGACGACTTCGACCTGCTCGAGGCCATCGTCTCGACCCTGGCCCAGCATGCCGGCGACGATTCGTTGGCCGAAGAGCTGCGGCAGGCAGCAGGCACGGCGTTGGCGGCCCTGCAGCAGCCTGAGTTGATCCGCTCGATGGCCGAGCGGCTGTCCAGCGGGGATTCCGAGCAGTTTCACATCCTCTGGCGCATCATCGACAGGCTCGGCCCCACCTGCCTGCCGCCCCTGCTCGACGCGCTGGCGCAGCGTAGCTCGCCAGCCTACCGGGCGCACCTGACACGTGTGCTGACCGAGGTCGCAGAGCTGCCCGTCGCCACGTTCCAGGAAGCGATCACCAGCGGCAAGCCCTCCTACGCCCGCGACATCACGGGAATCATCGCCGAGCTGCGTCGCCCCGAGCTGATCCCGTTGCTGGTCGGCGCAGCCGAGCACGCGCAACCGGGCGTCCGCCGCGAGGCCATCGTCGGCCTGGTACGCCTCCCCTGTCCGGAGGCCGAGCGCGTCATCATGGGCGCACTCACCGACTCCGCCCTCGAGGTTCGTGTTGCGGGGCTGAAGGCATTTCGGTCCGTCTTCTCGGGCCAGGCGCGCGAGCGCCTGTACGGCTACCTGCGGCTACGCAACACCACGGGACGCAACAATACCCTGATCATTGCCGCCATCAAGGCGCTGGCGCAGGTGGCCGACCAGGAGGCGCTACCACGAATCGCCAAGCTGGCCCGACGCCCGTTCCTTTTCCACAATCGTCGCGCGCCGGTATGGCGTGAGGCCCAGCGGGCGCTGCGGGCCATCAAGAACACGGAAGCGAGCGCCTTGGCGACCCAGCGCGAGCCCCAGGCTCGCCAGTCGATCGCAGCGTGAGATGACCATGACCGAAGAATGTCCGATCGAGCTGAAGCGCTTCACCCAGTACTTGCTGGCCGCTCAGCAGATCCAGGCGATGCACCCGAGCGAGCACCCGCGCGTCATCGGTGCCGTACGCGAGCTGTACCTCCACGCCAACGAGATGCTCGCCGACCGCTCGGAGATGCGTATCGCGCTGGCCGACAGCGAGATCGTCTTCGAGAACGCCCCGATCGCCACCAACACCGACCTGATGGGTGGGCTGGCGGCCTTGTTCCGCCGTCAGGGTGTCGGCAAGCTGATCATGAGGGACGGAGTACGCCGCTGGGAGATCAACGCTTTCGTTGGCGCCCTCAACGCGACACAGAAAGAGCTTTCGGCCGCCGGCGGCATGAAGCCACTGCTCGCCGGCCAGGGCATCGAGCACGTCGTCGCGGGCCCCCTGCGGCTCGGCAAGCAGAAGGAGCCGGGGCCGACGCGACGCGAAGCATTGCCCCAGGCCTGGCAGGTCTATTCCAAGGGGCTGCGCACGGTGCGCCGCGTGCGGCGCGACCTGGTCAGCGGCGAGGGGGCCAGGGCCGTCGCCGCGTCGGCCTCGCTCGCCACCGAGATGGTCGAGGCTGTGCGCGACCAGCCCGACGTGTTCCTGCTGCTTCACTCGCTTCAGAGGCACGACGAATACTCGTTCACCCACTCGCTCAACGTCGCGATGCTCAGCCTCACGATAGCGCGCAAGATGGGGATCAACGGTGCCGCTCTGGTACAGATGGCGATGGCCGCGCTATTGCACGACATCGGCAAGGAACTGGTACCCGACGAGGTGCTCAACAAGCCGGGCAAGCTGACCGAGGAGAAGTGGGAGGTCATGCAGCGCCACAGCGCCGACGGCACCAAGCTGCTGCTGCGCAGCCCATCGGCGTCGGACCTGTCGGTGGTAGTGGCCTACGAGCACCAGCTCGCCTACGAGCACGACAGTCCGGACCACGGTCAATGGGAGCTGCACTTCGTGTCCGACGTGGTGTGCATCGCCGATGTCTACGATGCGCTGCGCTCCAACCGCCCCTACCGCGCCGCAGTTCCCGCCGACCGTGCGATGAAGATCATGCAGGAGGAGGCTTCGAAGAAGTTCGATAGCGCGCTGTTCCGTGGCTTCCGACGCATGGTCGGCCACTACCCGCCTGGAACCTGCGTGCGGCTGGCCAGCGGCCATCTGGCCGTTGCCGATCGGGTCAACCCAGACGATCCGACGCGGCCGCACATTCTGGTCGTGCGCGACCCGGACGGACACGACGTCGAACCCCCCAGGTCGATCGACCTGGCCAGCCAGACCTCGTCGTCGATCGAGTCCGTCATCGACGGTGCCCAGGTCCATCTGGATCCGCTCGACTACTTGTAGTCGAGCTGCTGGCGCGGAACTACACGCGTCTGCGTGCGACCGTCCTGGGTCGTCTCGATCTGCACTTCGCCATCCTCGAAGCGCACCCGCAAGGCCTCGCCGCTGTTGTACTGGATACCGTTGTACAGAAAGGTCGCCGGCTGCAGCTCCGACCCCTCGAGCAGGAGCTCCCCCGTTTCCAGGTCATAGGTCATCGCTTCGCCCGTGGCGGAAGCCTCGGCGTCGCGGAACTGGACCTCGTCTCGGGCCTGGATGGTGCTCCAGGCGCCCGCCCCGTCGAGCTGCACCACTAGAATGCTGGCTCCGATGCTGCGGGCCCCGTGCCGCAGCTTGGCGACGCCGGCCAGTCGAATATCCGCCGATTGCTCCTCGACGAGCATGTCCTGGGCACTGACGGTAATGAAGCGCGAGGAGACGGTGCTTTCCTCCGACCCCTCGGGCGTGATGTCGCCGCGAACCTCCTGCGCGGCGCGCTCCTCAGGCTGCGCCTTCGAGACAGCCACCATCTCTACTTTACCGCTGGCGTGAAGACGACCCGGATCGGTCTCCAGGCGCAGCTTGCCGGCGACCAGCGACTGTTCCTCCCAGGCGATCTCGACGCGGCTCTCGAGGGTGAGCACTCCGAGCGGGCTGATGGTCGCCTCTCCGGCCTTGACATCGATGAGTGTCGCAGTGCCGAAAAGCGGTCCGGCCGCGGCCAACAGAGCGCCCCCCAATCGCACCTCGACGCCGTCGCTGGCTTGCAGCCCGCTCTCACCTCCGACCTCCATCGAAGCAGCTGACATGTGCATCGCCTCGTCGGAGACCGAGGGCGGCGGGGCTCCGGCGAGAAGCCAGACGCCGATCTCGGGCTCGTACGTCGCGCTGCTGGCGACAGTCCGGCGGCCGTCGGTGTTGATTCGCACCCCTTCGGGCCACTCGCCGGACGACAGACCCTCCTCGGACCATTCGAGGACCAACTGCCGGCCGCGGAACTCTGCTGAGGTATCACCTGAGGGCAGCTCGGCGACCACCTGCCCGTTCGCCTCGAGCCGTTCAAGGGAACCGTCCAGGACCCTGATCGAGAGGCTCGCCGCGCTCAGATCGCCGAGCGAGCCGGCCGTTGGATCCCCGTGCCAGGTGACGGAGCCGCTGGCGGTGATCTCCTGAGCCTCGTCGCCCGGCTGCAGCAGAATCTCGTCGGCCGTCAATCGGCCGTGCTCGCCCAGCGCAAGGCGGGCCGCCTCGCCACTCTCCGACACGGCGATCACCTCGCCGATGCGCGCGTCCCCACCCAAGGCGATATGCAGGCGATCGGCGCGCAGGATCAACGGGGTGGCGCCATCATCTGCCAGTTCATCCGCCGCATCGCTCGAGGGCACGGACGGCGCAGCGAGGTCGGTCGGATCGGGCTCCGTGCCGCCCGGCATCGGCTCAGACGTGGTCGGGTAGTACCGCAGGCGGGCGTTGCCGCTGGTCTCGATCGTGCGGAGCTCGTGGCTCTCGAGATTCATGTCGAGCTCCATGAAATCGCCGCGGATCCAAGTGCCGGAAAACTCCAGCTTCGGTTCGCCGAGCAGCTTCACGCGATCGCCGCCAGGACGAAACTGCATCTCCTGCGCTGACCCGCCCAGGCCGGCCGGCAGGCCGGATTCCTGCTCAGCGCTGCGAATGCTCAAGTCATCCCACATGCGCAGGGTCTCGGGCACCACCCCGTCACCCCGCGTCACATCCCCCGCGGTCTGGAACTCGAGGCAGGCCGACCGAACGTCGAGGCCGGCATAGACCAGCGTGCCGCGCCGGCAGGTGCTCACCAGACCGGTGATCGCGTCGAAGTCGATGCGGTTCGACGTGAAGGTGCCCTGGCGCGGCAGGGTGGCGACCACGTCGCCCAGGAGTCGCACATCGTCCGGGTTCTCCATGGCTCCCGAAGTACGCATCCGCTCGCCGGTGAGAGTGACGTCGTTACCCTCGTCGCGCCCCGCCAACAGGACAACGGGGAAGGACCACTCGTTCCATCCGTCGGCGAAATCGACGTGCTCGCGGGCCCGAATGCGGAACACGAGGCCCTCCTGGTCCGACTTGTGGAAATCGAGTCCCGAGGTGAGCGACTCGGCCGCGCGCTCGTCACCCGACTCGCCAATGGCGAGCCCCGGTCGAGTCTCCGACGCCTGCGTCTGAGCCGAACCCGGCTGCCATTGATGGTAGACGACGAGACTCACCGAGGCGGCGATCCCGAGCATCACGATCCGCAGGAGCGTGCGTAGTCGCAAGGCTCAGCCCCCGCTCGGACGAAGCTCGGCAGAAGTCGACAGCCGCAACCCCTGGCGGGTCGCTAGCCCCGCACGGGGCGGTGCTTGTCGAACTCCTCCCGGTAATACTGGCGATAGAGGATCTCCCATTCTCGACCCCCTTCCGGGATGTCCCGCTTCTGCGAGGCGATCTTCTGGCACACCTTTCGGTCGATATACTCGTCGCGCCGCAGCTCCTCCTGGAGGATCTCCACGATGGCCAAGCGCACCTGGTTGATGTCGCGGAACATCTCCACCGACGGGTGCTCCGCCATGGCGTCCACGACCAGCCGTGACAGCTGGTTCACCTTGCCACGGGACAGACGCATCGTCAGAGGATGATGTTGCGCTCGCGGGCGAGCTTGGACTTGATGACCTTGAACATCTCGTGATATTCGACGGCGGCCCGACGGATCTGCGCATCGTACTCGCGCATGATGTCGCGGACCTCCTCGTTCAACCGATCTTCGACCTCGAGGTCACCGACGATCACGGCCTGAATCCGCGCCTCGAGATCTGCGTTGTCGTCGGAGGCGACCAGACCGTTGCGTTGCAAGTCGTGGACGACCCGGTACGCGATTACCTCGATCTGGGCCTGTGTTAGACGCATCTGCCGATCCCCGGGCCGTGCCCCGCGAGCGACGGGGGCACTCTGTGAGCCAACAGGCAAATGCTACCACGCAGGGACTGCGCCAAACGGTCGCCGCGGAGTGCACCTCCGGGGTCTTATTCGATCCTCAGACGCGCCAGCACGGGCTCCAGGTCGGGCGCCACGACGAGCGTCAACGTGTACATCCCGGCCGCCAGATCGGGCACAGTCGCCTGATATACCAAGGGGCCGGCGGCGGCGCTACCCCAGAACGCCTGCCCGTCGAGCTCGTGCACGACCCCGTCCACTCCGGCAAGGGCCACGGTGACCGCTCGCGGATCGGGTGTCCGGCCGCGGACCCAGGCGACAGCGAATACGGGTCCACCACGCGAGACCGAGGGCAATTCGGGAGTGATGAGCGCGACCTCGCCCCCCTCCCGTAGCCGCACGAGGGTCGACCCGACCAGAGGTGAACTGACCGCACTGCCCTCGTCGGCGATCTCAACCGATCCATCCCAGACCCAGGCCTTGGCCGACAGAGGATCGACCACGCGGACGCTGACCGAATAACCCCCGGGAGCGGCAGGCAGCGCCAACGCCGTACGCACCGAAGAGCCTCCGATGCCCCGTGACGCCTCGGCATCGAGCTCGATCTTCCACTGCTGCTGCCCTTGCTCGCCGGCCTGATCCCCGAGCCCCACCAGTGACGCATCGACGATGAGCGTGGCCACGAGTGTGTTGTCGCCCGGTTCGAAGAGCAGGTCGCGCAACGGGATTTGCATGGGCACAACGACCATGCTGCCGGCTCCCGACATCCCCCAACGCGCCTCCGGCACCGACAGCGGCTCGGTGCTTGCGACGGCCGTCCGCACCGCATCGACCGGCCGTGCCGCGTCGTCGGAACCGAACTCGGTAACGGTATCGAAAACCACGGCCTCATTGGTGAACATAAAGGCCCGGCGCACATTGTCGGGCCACCCGCCCGGGCCCAGCATGTACGGATCGCAGATCTCGTATTGGCCGATTCGACTCTCCATGAAGATGATGCTGAACTCGCCCATGCTCGAGTTGAACGCCATGTTCTGCGTGTAGTAGGTCCACTGCTCGCCGGACTCCGCAGAGCAGCGACCGTACCCCGCCAGGTTGACGCGCCGCATGCCGCCGGTCGGCCGACCGAGCGTGATAATCACGTGACCACGATCGCCCCGCCAGCCGCGCGGAAAGCCATGGAAGCGCTCGTTCGCGAAGGCCACGCGGCTGTAGAAATCCAGCCGGAAAGGGTGCTCCTCGTCACGCGAGTCGACATCGCGGCGGGCCCAGAACCAGGCGATGAAGTCGCGCCGCTCCTCGTCGGTCTCGAGGTCGCGCCAGATATCCCGTTCGAGGTCGAGGATGATGTACTGGACCGGCCCGTCGAGCCAGTCGTCGGGCGGCATGTCGATGTCGTATAGCCGGGCCGCGTCGCTGGGAATCTTCGGAAACCCCTCGCGCCATTCCGGCTCCTGCGCCGGCGCGGGCAGGGCACCCGCAAGAAGAGCGGCCGCGAGGGCCAGGCAGGCGATCGGACGCAACCGGCGGAGAGCGTGTCGGTTCATACCTGCATGATACGCGACTGCGTGGTCCGGTCTCAAAGACGGCGTGTCACCCGCTTCACGCCCCGGCGTGCCAGGCTTCGATCAGATCCCCGGCACCCAGCGGCCCGGCACCCACGTCGTTGCATAGGCTCCCGGTGTCCGCATGACCTGCGGCCCAGAGATCCCGCAAGTAGCGACCACATTCGGAGCGACGCCACCAGGCACTCCCGAAGCGGGTGGCCAGGGCGTCGCGAATAGCAGCAGACGCGCTCTCCGCACCGAGCTCCAGCCGCGCGTGCAAGGGGCTCAGCGTCCACGGCACCGGGAGCTCCGGATGCACGAACCCCGTTGCCTCGGTCATGGTTCCGGCCGAGGGAGCTGCCGGCAGCGTCGCGGCCGGACCCCGCACCCCAGGCTCGAGCGTCGCGGCGACCCCGCGCAGGTGAATCAGGTGCTGCGCACGCCAGTGGGCTCGGATCTCCGGCGCCAGTGATTTCCTGAAGGTGGACTCGACCCAGCGTGCATCGTGGGTCAGCGAGCCGAGCAACGCGGCCCAGACGCGCGGCACGGCGTCGCCAGCCAATCGCATCTCGAGTCGGTCCGCATCCTCCACGAGCGCCCAGGGCAAGCACCCCCCCAGCACCCGCAACACACCGCGGTAGTCGCGAAGGCGGCCCAGAGGCCGCCAGCTGCCATGAACGTCGCGCCCCGGCTCGACTGCAATCCTGTACTCGCCTGGCAGCTTTCCACCCCGGCCCGCAAGGTCGATGGTGAGCCTCCCCTGTGTTGCCTGCTGCAGACCCAGGCAACGTATCGCGTAGGCGACGAACTGCTCGTCGGGCTCGGCGAGCCCGGCCGCCAGCGGCTCGCCCCCGAGAAAAAACGGGAGCGCCGTCCACGCCGGGCAAGGCCCGTGCTCCGGAACGATACGCGGCAGTAGAGCACCCAGGAGCTCGCGGGCGGGAGCCGCGGAGATCTCCAGCAGCCGAGCACCGAGGGTGTGCAGCGGACCGTCGGCGGCCGGGCCCGCGGGCTCGGAGCCCGGCTGCGGCACCAGCTGGTCGCGGCGCAAGCCGACGAGCTCCTCGATGCAGTCCTGTCTGACACTGCTGGCGGCCTCCAGATCGCGACGTGCACGCTCGAGCTCGTCTCGACCCGAGCGGCTCGCCAGCCACACCTCGGCCAGCTCGAGAGGCACCAGGCCCGATTCGCCGCGCAGACCCTCCCCCGCCAGACGGGCCCGCAATTCGGCGAACAGCTCCTGCGAGCGTTGCGCGACGGCCAGCACCTCGACGCAGGCAATCAGCGGTGCCAGGCTACGGTCAGACTCTCCGAGCCCATGCAACGCGAGGATCGACTCGTCGCTGGTCAGATCGGCGAGCCGATCGAGCTGCTCATCGCCCAGCTCATCCGAGTCGGCGAGGCCTCTGGCTCGAAGGAAAGCGAGCTCCGACTGTGCCCGGAGAATCGCTTCCAGGTCGCGGCGATAGCGCTCGAGGTTCACGTATGGAGGGGGCCTGGGAAGCGGCGGCATCCTTGCCGCGAGGGAGCCCAGATGGTAACAGCAGCGACCATGACGAACGTTCGTACGGTCCCGCCCACTCCCGACGCCGTGCTCGACCGCGCTGTACGGGACCTGTGCCGCTTCGTCGGGATCCCCAGCGTCTCGGCGCACGGCCAACAGCTCGAGGCCGGCGCCGAGCACACGGCGGCGCTGCTTTCGGAGGCCGGACTCGACGTCGAGGTGTGGCAGAGCGACGGTGCCCCCATCGTCTTCGCGGAGCGCGCCGCGCCCCCGGGCGTGCCGACCGTGCTGTTCTACGGCCACTACGACGTGCAGCCGGCCGAACCCCTCGAGCAGTGGCAGAGCCCACCCTTCGAGGCGACGATCCGCGACGGGGCCGTCTACGGCCGCGGCGCCGGCGACAACAAGGGACAGTTGCTGGCTCATGTGGTTGCGGTCCGCGAGCTGCTGAGCACCGGCGATCTCGGCGTCGGAGTGAAGTTCCTGGTCGAGGGTGAGGAGGAGATCGGTAGTCCTCACATCGCCGCTGTGGCCGAGCGCCACCGCAACCGGCTCGTCGCCGACCTGGCGCTGACGTCCGACGCACCGCTGCAGGCCAACGGGCAGCCCGTTGTCATCTTCGGCGTCCGGGGGCTCCTGTATCTGGAGGTCACGCTCGAGGGCGCCCGTACCGACCTGCACTCCGGCAACCGTGGCGGCGTGGCGCCCACCCCCGCCTGGAGGTTGATCCACCTGCTGTCACGCCTGCGCGACACGGAGGGCACCGTCCGGGTGCCGGGCTTTTGCGACCAGGTGCGCCCTCCGACCAAGACCGAGCGTGAGCTCCTGCGGCAGCTGGAACCGGACGCGGCGGCACTCGCGGCCGAGCTCGGGGCCCAGCCCGCAGTGCCGCCGGGCGAGCTTGCCGAGGCACTGATGTTCCGTCCGACCTTCAATCTTGCCGGACTGTGGAGCGGCTACTCCGGGGTAGGCATCAAGACGGTGGTACCGCATCGCGCCGGCTGCAAGATCGACATCCGTCTCGTAGCCGACCAGAATCCCGACGATGTATTTGCCGCCGTTTGTGCCGCGGTGGCTCGGCTCGAGCCGGAAGCACGTGTGCGGTGCCTGGCAGCCGTTCCTCCATCCGCCACGCCGATGGACACGCCGCTGGCCCCAACCCTCATCGATTCGGTGGCAGCCGCCTACGGCCGCGAGCCCGTCTTGTGCCCGCGACTCAGCGGCACCACGCCCGACTACGTGTTCACCCGCGTTCTGGGCCTACCGAGCCTGCTGGTTCCCTACGGGCCGCCCGACATGAACCATCACGCACCCGACGAACGCATGACGATCGAGGCACTGGATCGAGGCATTCGCTGTACATCGACAATTTGCCGGGCCCTAGGAGGCCGTGGTGAAAGTGTGCTGGACGATCAGGGTGCCGGCCGGCTGGCCACGCAGTAGCTCGCGAAGAGCGGCGGCTGCCAGTCGCGCGGCGCGCCCGCGATCAGCAGGTCTCCAACCAGCGAGGTTGCTGCGCAAGCGCGCGGCATGAGCGCCGCCAGCGTGCCGCTCTCGGGGTCGGCCGCGGCGATCAGCCACTTGGCAGACACGTGCAGATCCCGTACCCCGGCGAGCACGGTGGACAGAACGGTCAGGTCGATCGGCACCGCGAAGTCGACCGCCCCCTGGGCGATGCGCGTTTCCGAGTCGATCATCCCGGTCATGGCCCCGGACGCGGGTGACAGGGCCCACCAGCCCAGCAGCGCCTGTCCCTGCCGCGTCACAGGGACGCGCGGACCCACGATGGTGAAGCCGTCGCGAAGAATGCTCTGGGCCGCTTCACGACCGGCGGGCGACCACTCGTCCGGGAGCGGATCCCGCCGACGCCACCAGCCCAGGCGGCTCCCGGAGCCGACGCTGCGAAGGGTAATGTCGAAGGCGGTGACGGGTGGTCGGTCGGCAAAGCCGTTGAGCACGTGGCCGAGCAAGGCCGACTCCAGCAGCCCGTAGGCGCCCTGCAGGCCGCGTCGCCGGGCCGCGTCGAGCCCTCCGACGGCTACCGGATCGGAGCTCGAGACGGCGAGCCTCCCCGAAGCAATCATGTCGGGCCGGGCCCACGACAGGCCCACCAGCCGAACACCCGAGCGCACCAATCGAGTCCCCGGATGGAGCCGGTCAACCGCCGCCAGGTAGGTCGTCCCGAGCGCGGGAAGGGCATCCTCCTCGAACGCCAGCCAGGCGCGCACCAGGGCGACGTGCAGCTCCTCGGCAGGATGCAGCGGCTCCGACCCCTCGGCGTCGTCCTGGACGACCGTGTTCGGCAACGGTACCCGAGGGGCGCGGTGACTCGGAGTGGCCCCGGCGATGATCCCCTCCGCGGCCGGCGCTTCCGCCTCATCGGGTTGGGGACGTGCCTCGTAAGCATCGAGACCTGCCCGTTCCGCCTCGGCGAGCGCCACCAGAAGTCGGTAGACCGGGGCCGCCACAGCCCGGAGCTCCTCGACGCTCACGCGGCCCGGGCCGACGACCACCAGCAGCTGTCCGTCGCTACCACCCTGCCAAGGCATGCCGATCGACTGCTCACCGCCCAGCGGTGCACGCACGCTGACCCGCAACACGACCTGCCCCAGGTCGGTCAAGGAGCCGAGCACAATCTGCGAGACATGCGCGCCGACCGTGAGGTCGAGCCTGGGCGCGCCCTCGGGCAGCATCGGGAGCACGGTGGCCAGCGGATCCCGCTCGGGCGGCTGTGCGTCGTCCTCGGCCGCAGGCGACGCCGGCAACAACGACATCGGCGGCGGCGCGTCCTCCCCGACCCGTAGCGTTGCATCCGGTTCCGGCGGCGAGGGGACCTCCTTGTGCAATTGGAGGCGAACCGGTCTGCCGACCAGCTGTGCGACCGGGATCGTCACCCGGTCGATCGGCTGACCGGCCAGCAGGACCTCCACCATGGCGGTCGCCCTCTCGCGTCGCGGCACGCTCTCGGCGACCCCACGGCGCCTGCCGTAGCTTTCGCCGACACTGCTCCCGGTAAACGACGGGTCCAGCTCGACCCACTCCCCGTCGCGCTCCACCTCGACCCACCAGTGGTCGGAGGCGATCTCGATCCAGCGCAGCCAGGGATCCCCACGCTCGACGCGGTCCAGCTCACCGGCGCCGACGAGCTCAACGGCTTCCGGCCAGCGCAGAGTGCCGCGCACCAACCGCGCCCGGCTGCCCCGTGCTCGATACATCTCGCTCAGCAGAACTGCCTGATCGAGCGAGTTGCCGGCTCCGGCCAACAGCGTGCCCCGCCCACCCCGTACGCTGCCGGCATAGGGCTCGTAGACAATGGCGCCGCGCACGTAGCGGAACGGCGCCTCCCAGGCCGGGCCCAGACGAATCGCCACGGTCACCGGATCACGATCCAGCTCGGGGGCCCGAGGCGCCCGAACGTCGGTCAGGATCGCCTCGACATCGACGCGCTCGAAAAAGTCGTGCAGCAACCCGACGGTCTCGTCTGGCCAATCGAAGAGCCGTTCGGTCTCCGGCTCGGGCTCTTGAGCTCCTACCGTCGGGCCGAGCAGAAGCAGGAGTGCAGCAACCACGAGGGCGATCAGCGTCCCCGGAGCGAAGCGCACAACTAACCCGCGCAAGCGCGGTGAAACACACATGGCGAGCAGGCTATTGTCGGGGCTGCTGGCAGCCCGTGGTGAAAGTCTGATGGGTCTGGTTACGCCGCCAAGGGCGCAGATGCAAGGCGGTGCGACATCGGCGATGTTTCCCCATCGTCAAGGAGCGCCAACGCCGCAGATGCGCCCTTGGCGGCGTAACCCTTCGGGCAAGTAGGGGTTACGGGCGATGGCGGCGTCGCGCCTTCTCGACGATGCGCAAACATCGCCTCGTCGGCGCTCCTTGCCCTTACCCGCAAGACCTACTTGCCAGACCCATCAGACTTTCACCACGGGCTGCTAGCTGTCAATTCCGCTAGAATCCAACCTAGAGACGCCCCATGACTCACGCCACCCGACGCCTTCGGAGCCTCGCGATCGCCCTTTGCGGTCTGGTGGCGTGTGGCCCGCCACCCGAGCCCGGACCGGGACTGATCCTCACCGGCGGGCGCATATACACCTCCGCGAGCGGTCAAGAGCCTCTACAAGCGATTGCGCTCGACGGCGCCCGGGTCGTCGCGGTCGGAACCAATGTCGAGATCCGCGCGCTGGTGGGCGACTCGACGCAGGAGATGCAACTCGGGGACGCCGCCGTGCTGCCGGGCCTTTACGACGCCTGGATCGATCTGGAAGCCGTAGGACGGTGGCAGACCGGGTTCGACCTGCGGCGTGCCGGCACGCCGCGCGAGGTCCAGGCGCGACTGCGCGAAGCTGCGGCGCGCGACGACTCCGCCTGGATTATCGGTTGGGGTTGGGACGAGTCGATCTGGCCTCGCCCCGAGCTCCCGGCCCACCCGGTGCTCGACGCGGCCGAGCCGGACCGTCCCGTCGTGTTGTGGCACCACACCGACCGGTTGGCCTGGCTGAACGGCGCCGCCATGCGCGCCAGCGGCCTCGAAGCCACCGCACCCGAGGGGCTCCTGGCCTCGGCGGACGGCAGCTGGAGCGGACTGGTAACGGGGCCGGCCCTCGAGCCTCTGCAGGCCGTCGTGCCGGAGCCGGACCTCCGGACTCGGCGAACGTGGCTGGCCGAGGGTGCCAGGCAGGCATCCGCGGCGGGCTACACGAGCGTGAGCAGCGCCCCGATCGATGCCGAGGCCGTGGAGATCCTACTCCAGCTCGAGCACGACGAAGAGCTGGGGATCCGGATCGAGATCCGCATTGCACCGGGCATCGAGGCCACGCTGCCTGATCTGACGGGCAGCGACCTGCTCACTATCGGGGCCATCGGGCTCGAGCTCGACGGACCCTTCGGGCCGCGACTGGCAGCGCTCGAGCAGCCCTATTCCGATACCGCCGAGTCGGGACCACAGATCGACTCCGCTAGCATCGCCGCGGCCTGCGCGAGGGCCGAGCAGATGTCGCTGCGCCTCGACGTCCACGTTCACGGCGACGCCGCCCTCGCCGCGGCACTCCGCTGTGACCTGATCACCGGGGGGCGCGGCTTGATCGTCGGCGCCGACCTCCCGGGTCGCATCCTCGAGCATGGCGCCCCGCAGGTGAGTGTCGCGGCGGTGCCGCAGCGCCTGAGCCACGACCTTTACTTCCTGGATCGGCGCCTCGGGGCAGAGCGCGCCGGCGCCTCCCATCTGCTGCGCTCCCTGGTAGCGGCGGGACAACTGGTCGCCTTTGCCTCCCTGGCGCCGCGTTATCCACTCGCGCCCATGGCGTCGACCTGGGTGGCGTGGAGGCGCCAGGATCTCGAAGGCTACCCGCTCGACGGCTGGAACGGGCCCGAGCGCATCGGTGTTCGCGACGCCATGGCGCTTCACGCGGCCAGCCGCTGGCGCAACCCGATGCCGACCCTCGCGCCGGGCGCGACTGCAGACCTCGTGGTCTGGTCGGCGGACCCCTTCACCGATAGCGGCAGCACACTGCCTCAGGCCAGGGCGATGGTCACCCTGGTCGGCGGGCGAGTCATCTACTCGCGCCCGCTCGTGCAGCCCGACTTCGACGTCCAACCGGATCCTTGACAATCAGCCGGGTCAACCATAGTTTCGCTACAGTCTCGAGCCCAGCTCACCGCCTCGAAAGACGGTCGGCAATCCCATGCCTTCAGCGAATCGATCGCGCGGATTCCGGGTGGTTCTGGGTGTTTCGATTCTGATCGCGGCATGTGCGACACCGGATCCTGAGATCGTCGCGATCGAGTACCTGCGGGCGACCCGCGAGGCCTTGTCCGACGAGGCCGTTGACCTGCTGGACATCGACACGATCGTGCGCAGGGTGCAGGAGGACGTCGTGGTGGTGAACACTGAGGGCGACCCGGAGCAGTTCCTGCGCGATTCCGTCGAAACGATGTTGTGGGGGCTGTTCCAGGAGACCCCGCGGGAGGAGGGCCTCTTCTACGACGCACCCCCCGCCGACGTCAACGGCGACACCGCCCGGGTCAAGGTCACCATGACCGAGCCACAGGGCGGCACTCGCACGCGGACCGTTTACCTGCGCCGCACCTCGGCGGGCTGGAAGGTCTCGGGACGATCGATCGATGACTTGGTCGGCTACGTTATCCAACGTCTGGAGGACCAATACTGACACCTCCGGCTACTCCCCGATCCCGCCGCCTGAGGCGCGTGGGATTCGTCAACAAGCGAGAGGACCATCATGACTCGACGCCTCATCGCGCTGTCCGCGCTCGCGGCACTTGCCATAGGTTGCGGCTCGCCGCTCGAGAACGCCGTCGGTTCCCTGGTCGAGCAGGCTCGGCTGGACGATCCGCAAGTCTCCGCCACGTACAGCGACAACCGCGAGCTCCTGGAATCGGTCGAGGCGATTCCCCTCTGGATCGACACGCTGGAGAACGACGAGAGCGGCAAGGTCAAGCGGTGGGCCGCGACGATCCTTGGCAACATCCGAGACCCAAGCGCACTGCCAGCACTCGCGGACGCGATGTCGGCAGGCGATCGCGACGTCCGCGAGGCGTGCGTCAATGCGATCAAGCAGTTCGACGCGGCGCAGGCGTCCGGAGCCTTCGTGCGTGTCCTGGAGACCGGTAGCCGTGACGCGACCGCCGTGGCGCTCGGCGAAATGAGCCGGCTCGAGGCGCACGACCCGAAAGCCGTCGGCGCCGTCTCCGCGGTGGCCATGGCGGGTGACGAGTTGGTTGGCAATACCGCCGTCAACACGCTGGGCGATATCGGCGGCGACGCTGCCGTCGACGCCCTGGGCGAAATCGTCGGCGACTCCGGGGTGCCGATGCGGGTGCGATCCCACGCCCTCGACATCCTCAGTCGGACCGACAGCCCGATGGTGGCGGGCAAGCTCGAGGAGCTGGTCGAGAGGCTGGGCAACGAGGAGGGGACCGAGGAGCTGGTGGCCAAAGCGCGGGAGCTCAGTTAGCCGGCCCACCTTCAGGTAGACTCGGCAGCCCCGCACCAGACGGCTGCCTACCGGTAGACCCTCGCCCGGAGACCGCATGGACAGTATCGATCTCGACTCCGTTCTCGAGGTGCAGGACCCGGTCGCGCCCCCCGGCGGGTTCGCTGACGAGGCGGTCGTGAAAGCGCCAGCCGAGCTGCGCGAGCGCGCCCTCGCCGATCCCGAGGCGTTCTGGGCCGAAGCCGCCGGCGACCTCGACTGGTTCAAGCCATGGGACGAGATTCTCGACTGGCAGCCGCCTTTCGCCCGCTGGTTTGCGGGGGCGGAGTGCAACATCGTCCACAACGCGGTGGATCGACACCTGGATACCTGGCGCCGCCACAAGGTGGCGATCCTCTGGGAGGGTGAAAACGGCGATCGGCAGGTGCTGACCTACGGCGAGCTGGCCCGTGAGGTCAATCGGCTGGCCAACGGCCTGCGGCGGCTGGGAGTGGGCAAGGGCGACTGCGTCACCATCTACATGCCGATCTGCCCACAGCAGGCGATCGCCATGCTGGCCACGGCCAAGATCGGTGCCTTTCACAATGTCGTGTTCGGCGGCTTCTCCGCCGACGGCCTACGTGACCGCATCAACGACGCCGAGGCCAAGGTGCTAATTACGGCCGACGGTGGCTACTACCGGGGCAACGTCGTGCCGCTCAAGTCGGCGTCCGACAATGCCGTGACCGAGTGCCCTTCGATCGAGCACGTGATCGTCTACGAGCGCACCGGCATCGACACGCCAATGGTCCAAGGCCGCGACCTGACCTGGTCGCAGGCCATCGAAGGCTGTAACGCCGAGGCTACGACCGAGGTAATGGGCGCCGACGATCCGCTGTTCGTTCTCTACACATCGGGCTCGACCGGCAAGCCGAAAGGGATCGTGCACAACCACGGCGGTTACATGGTGGGCACCTACCTGACCTGCAGGCTGGTCTTCGACCTGCGGGACACCGATCTGTACTGGTGCACCGCCGATGCCGGCTGGGTCACCGGCCACAGCTACATCGTCTATGGCCCTCTGCTCAACGGCGCCACGGTTTTCATGGCCGAGGGAGCCCCCGATTACCCTGACGCCGGCCGCTGGTGGGCGATCATCGAGCGCTACGGCATCAACATCCTGTACACGGCGCCGACCGCTGTCCGCATGTTCATGCGCCTCGGCGAAGAATGGCCTGCCCGGTACGACCTCACCAGTCTGCGGCTGCTCGGCAGCGTCGGCGAGCCCATCAACCCCGAGGCCTGGCGCTGGTATCACCGCGTCATCGGAAACGGCGACTGTCCCATCGTCGACACCTGGTGGCAGACCGAGACGGGCTCGATCCTGATTAGCTCACTCCCGGCCGACGACCAGAAGCCGGGCTCGGCCGGGCTCCCCTTCCCCGGCATCGACGCCGACGTGGTCGACCCCGAGGGCAACTCGCGCGAGCCCGGAGTGGGGGGCTTCCTGGTGATCAAACGGCCGTGGCCGTCGATGCTGGCGACGCTCTACAAGGATCCGGAGCGTTACCAGGAGACCTACTGGTCGACCGTCCCAGGCATGTATACGGCTGGCGACGCCGCGGTGCGCGACGCCGACGGCTACATCCGGGTCCTCGGCCGCATGGACGACGTGCTCAACGTGGCCGGGCACCGCCTCGGCACCATGGAGATCGAGAGTGCCCTGGTGGCGCACGACGCGGTCGCCGAGGCGGCTGTGATCGGGATTCCCCACGAGATCAAGGGCGAGGTACCCAAGGCGTTCGTGATCCTGCACCAGAACGTCGACGGTACCGGCGAGCTTCGCCAGGAGCTACGCGACTCGGTGGAACGGCAAATCGGCAAGATCGCCCGGCCGGCGGCAATCGATTTCGTTCCCAGCCTGCCCAAGACTCGCTCGGGCAAGATCATGCGGCGCCTGCTCAAGGCTCAGGAGCGCGGCGAAGTCGTCGGCGACACCTCGACACTCGATCCGGCCAGCGTGCCCGCCGAGTAACCGCCTACCAGGGTGACCGGTACCTCTCAGTCGACGCGAACCCACTCGATCGTACGGCCGATCTTGATGAAGCCGATCTTCACGTAGCCGCGCACCCGAAGCACGCCGGTAGGGTCGAGGCGCATGGTGCAGCGATAGGTCCGGCCCTGGTCGGGGGCGTAGATCCTGCCCTCGCCCCACTGCTTCGTGCCGGCGTCGTACTCGATGCCCTCGACGAGCGTGATGCCGACAATGGGGCGGTCCCGGAGTGCCGCGTCGGGATTGTTCCAGTCGACCTTGAGTTGGCCACCCCGTCCCCGCGGGTCGTCGGCGGCGAACACCGGGTTCTCGATCCAGACGATGCGCGCGTCGTAGCCGATGTCGCCGCGGACAATCTCCACGTGGACGCGGTCCTCTCCGGTGTCGAGAAGCCAGGTACCGACAATCGCGTCTGCGGGGGTCGGCGGCGCGGCGCCCGTTTGGGCCAGCGCACTCGTGGCAACGAGTGCGAGCATGCCGAGCCCGAGCAGGTTGGCTCTCACGAGGGTCGCCGCGCCCGCACCACCATGACCTCGGCCTCGAAGTCGCCTTCCGGACAGCCGATCTCACGGAACCTGGCGTCGGCGCGCTCGATCTCGAGATCGCCCAACTCGGCGACGATCTCGCCGGGCACAGCAAGCAGCTCTGACGGGATGTCCGATCCTCCGGGTCCGCGGGCAATGCCGATGTAGACGAAGGTCCCGTGCGGGGCCAGGCCCGCGACGGCGCCACGCAGCATCCGTCTCCGCGGCTCGGCACCCATGTGCAGGTAGCAAATCGAAATCAGGTCGAAGTCGGGCTCGAGCTTCAGTTCCGTAACATCGCCGAGGCGAGTGCTCACTTCGAGTCCGCGGGCCGCGGCCTGCCTCGAGATCGTCCGCAGCGCGGCCGGCGCGTAGTCGAGCGCGCTGACCTGCCACCCCTGGGAGGCGAGCCAGAGCGAATCGGCGCCCTCACCGGCTCCGAGATCGACGGCGAGCCCCGGCGTCAGGCGTCGGGCCTCGGCAACCAGATCCAAGTCGGGACGGGTCCACGGGGTGGGATTCGATGCGTAGTAGTCGTTCCAGCCGTTCCCGTCCAACCCGCCCTCGCCCCTCCTACCAACCTACCTCGTCGACGTGCTTCACAGTGGTCCCTTGTCAGCATACCGGGCTCCGAGCACGATCCGGCAGACTGCTCTCCAAGGCCTCGACGACGGAGTCCAGGGTCTGCCGCAGCCCGACGAAACCTCGGTTCATGAATGCGGCGACGGTAACGTCACAGCCGGGCAGGTACCAGAGCCCGGCGGTGTGGCCGGTGAAGAGGCCGCCGTGTCCGATGGCTTGACGGCCAGGCGGGCGGCCTCGGCAACCGGCGTCATGTCGAGCTCGGGCGCGAGCGGCGGCCCTGAGCCGTACCCGATGGCAACCGAGACCAGGCCGGCAAGCCACAGAGTCTCGCCACGACTTGCTATCGCCAGGCCAGCTCGACCACCAGCGGCCGGTGGTCCGAGATGACCGGCTCGTCGATCAGCCGCTGGCTCAGTACCTCGAAGCCATTGGCCGGCCGGTAGGCCACGAAGTCGATCTCGCGATCCGGAGCGTGGGACGGGAATGTCAGGCGATCGGAGCCCTTGTCGATGAACTGCCAGCGTTGCCCCAGCAGCTCGAGCACCGATGAGCCGGGACGCGAGTTGAAATCACCCGCCAGGATCACCGCGTGATCGACGTCGGCATAGATCTCCGAGAGTGCCGCGGCCTGCGCCAGGCGCTCCTGCTCGCTGCGGTAGAGGTGGATCCCGACGAGCTCGAGCCGGCGCCCGCTCCGCGGGGACACCACCGTCACAGCCAACGCCGAGCGGGGTTCGGCTCCGTCGGGCAGTCGGTGGTTGGTCGACTCCGCGACGGGCCAGCGCGACAGGATCGCCATCCCGTATTCACCGCCCTGGTACTCCATGAACTGTCCGAACACGGCACGCAGCCCCGTCAGCTCGCCTAACCTGGCCGCCTGGGCGATGAAGCCCGTGCGCTCGACAGCTCGATCGACCTCCTGGAGAGTCACCAGGTCCGGGGTCAACCGGTCGATAAGGATAGCGATGCGCTCCAGGTCGATACGCTCGTCCATCCCCTCGCCGTGATGGATGTTGTAAGCGATCAGGCGCATGGACTCCGCCGAAACCTGGGGGGAAGTGCTGGCCGGGGCCGCCGCCAAACATAACGTGACCCCCAGCCCGACCCGCGGCACCAAACGGAGGCGTCTCGATAGCCCTCCACCCGGCGCCACTATGGTTCCTCGCTCGAGTCGCTCGAGCGGCGGTGCATGTGCGAGAACGCCACGCCGAGGGCGGTCCCGATCCCGGCGCCCGGGCTGAGTATTCTCGTGTCGTCACTCACGCTCGGAGTCATACCACGCGCGTCGGCACTACGGCGAGGTCCGGCGCACCAAGCCCCCGACTCCGGTAGTCTGGCCCGCGTCCCGAAGCTCATACTACGGATCCCCGGAGCGACCCATGCAACCGATCCGCACGCTCACGCTGGTCATTCTCGTCGTGCTGCTGCCCATGCCCGCTCTGGCTCAGATGCAAGAGTACGCCGAGGTCATCCCCGAAGGCGCCGAGACCCAGCAGGGGTTGTTCGCCGTGCACCAGCTGGACGACATGCTGCTGTTCGAGATCCCGGACGCCGCTCTGGGCCGCGACATGATCATCATGAGCCGCTACGCCCAGGTGCAGTCGGGGCTATCGAGCGGGGGCGCCAACATGACGGGCAACCTCACGGTGCGGTGGGAGCGGCGCGGCGATCGCATCCTCCTGCGGGCTGTCTCCTACCAGAACATCGCCGAGGAGGGATCGGCGGTGGCCATGGCCGTCGAGGCCTCCAACTTCGCGCCGGTACTACATTCGCTGCCGATCGCGGCGCGTGGTGAGGGCACCTCGGTGATCGACGTCACCGACCTGTACCTCGGCGATCACCCCACCTTCTCGCTCCCCGCCGGTCAACGGCAACGACTCGGCGTGCGCCGTCACGACCGCGACCGTAGCTGGCTCGAATGGGCCCGCGCCTTCCCGATCAACGTCGAGGTGCGCGTGGTCCGCACCTACGAGGCAAGCGAGCCGCCCTCCAGCGCCCGTGGCGGGACCGTCTCTTTCGAGGTCAACCACTCGATGGTCATGCTCCCTGCGGAACCGATGATGCCGCGGCTCTGGGACGAGCGTACCGGCATCATCTCGCTGCAGGTCACCGACTACTCGCGTGACTTCCAGGGCGTCCGGCCGCAGCGGTACATCATCCGCAAGCGCCTCGAGCCGTCAGATCCCGAGGCCATGGCGCGCGGCGAGCTCGTCGAGCCGGTACAACCCTGGGTCTGGTACATCGACCCGGCGACGCCGCCGGAGATCGTCCCCTACATCGAGGCCGGAATCCTGGAGTGGAATGCTGCCTTCGAGGAGGCCGGGTTCAAGAACGCGATCCAGGTACGCCTGGCGCCGGTCGAGGGACAAGACCCGACCTTCTCGCTGCTCGACGCCCGCTACTCGGTGGTGCGCTACAACGCCTCGCCCACCCGATCGGCCAACGCCGGTGCCGACCTCGTCGACCCGCGCTCGGGCGAGGCGATCCGGGCCCACATGAACATCTATCACGGCCTGCCCGAGCGCATCCGCTGGCAGCTTCTGTCGCAGGTCGGTATGCCAAATCCCGACCTCGCCACCAACGAGCTGTCACCCGAGGATCTGGGTGAGGCGATCCGGTACGTCGTGTCGCACGAGTCGGCGCACGCGGTCGGCCTGCCGCACAACCAGCGCGCCAACTTCGTCTACCCGCCCGAATCGCTCCGCGACCCGGAGTTCATCGCCCGCATGGGCCACTCGGCCTCGTCCGTCGGGCGTACGCGGTTCAACTACGTGGCCCAGCCGGGCGACGGCGTTCCGCCCGAACGCCGGGTCGGTATCTGGGACAAGTTCGCGGTGATGTGGGCCTACAAGCCGATCCCGGACGCCACCACGCCCCAGGAGGAGCTCGCAACGCTGAACGAGTGGATCGTCGAGCGCGCAGACAGGCCCTGGTTTCGCTTCGGCTCTGCCCTGTTCGGCATGGACGTCGAATGGGACCCGTACCGCATGACGGAGGGCATCTCCGATGATCCCGTCCTCGCCGCCGAGTACGGCATGCGCAACATGATGGGTGCCTCCGAGAGCCTCATCGAGTGGGTGCTCGATGCGGGCGACGACTACTACGAGCTCGAGGCCAACTACCTGCAGCTGCTGACCCAGTGGAACCGATACGCCGAGCACGCGGCCGCCGCCGTCGGCGGTTCGGAAACGCATCACAAGCGCTTCGGTGAGGAGGGGGCCGTCTACACGGCCATTCCGCGCGAGTATCAATTGAAGGCGATGGCCTTCCTCGACGAGTACGTGCTGCAGACGCCGACGTGGGCGCTCGACCTGAACCAGCTGCGCAGGCTAGAGCACGCCGGCGCGGTCGAGCGCATCCGGGCGTATCAAGAGCTCGCCATCCAGCGCCTACTCAATCATGCACGCTTGGCGCGCATGATCGAGCACGAGGCCTTCCTCGGCGAGGCGACCTACCGGCCAGCGGACATGCTCGACGACGCACGCCAGATCGTCTGGCGCGAGATCCGCGAGGGCCGTGCGATCGACACCTTCCGGCGCAACCTGCAGCGAGCCTACCTGCAGCAGGCCCGCTACCTGCTGCAGGAGGCCGAGTCGGATTCCTGGTCGCCGCCGCGTTCAGGCAATCTGCGTGTGGGCAGCAACGACGACCCGCCGCTGAATGCCGATCTGCACATCGGCCAGTCCGACATCCGCCCGTTGATCCGCGACCAGCTGACCCTGCTGCACGGCGAGATCGAGGCGGCACTCGAGGCCGGCGTCGACGACCGCATGACCCGCATCCACTTGCAGGATGCGCTGATCCGCATCGCCAACAGCGCTCGCTGACCCCTACGCGGAGGAGCCGGGGGGGGGGCGTGATCTTGAGTGGATCGACCAGCTTCGGCCGTCCCGCGACCTGGCCTGTCTTGCGCCGCGCCATGCGGTAGAGAAACCGGCTGATCAGGCCCGCCTGCCTCGGCTCGACGCCCTCGATATATGCCATCGACCTACTCCGCGGGCAACTCCCCAGAGGCTGCGATCGACACGCGCGCGCGGGTGGCACCCGAACCGCTACCGACCGCCTCGACCTGACGGATCACGTCCATGCCCTCGGTCACCACGCCGAAGACGCAGTGCTTGCCGTCGAGCCACTCGGTCTTGGCCGTACACAGGAAGAACTGGGAGCCGTTCGTGTTCGGCCCCGCGTTGGCCATCGAGAGCACTCCTGGGCCGGTGTGTTTGAGCTCGAAGTTCTCGTCGTCGAAACGGTCACCGTAGATCGACTTACCGCCGGTGCCGTTGTGCTTGGTGAAATCACCGCCCTGACACATGAAGCTCGGGATCACGCGGTGGAAGGTCGAGCCGGCGTACCCGAATCCCTTCTCGCCGGTGCACAGGCCTCGGAAGTTCTCCGACGTTCGCGGCGTAACGTCGCTGAGCTCCATGACCACGCGGCCCACGGGCTCGTCGCTGATGTTGAGATCGAAGTAAACCGTGGCGTAGACACCCATGGCTCGGATGCTCCGGTTGGGGAAGACGGACTGTCTCGGGCCGGAAAGAACGTACACACTTTCACCATGGCCTGCTAGTGGCCTGGGCGCCGTCCGCACCCGTGTGCACGCCCCATCCTACCTTACGCGCGCGCACGTGCAGGAAGTAGGCGACCACCTGGGAGTCCTGCAGCGCCGGGTGCCGCCTGACGGTAGCGTCGTCGGGCCGCGGCTCACCGATCTGCTCGAGCGTGAACCCGGCCTCGACCAGCAGGTTGAGCCATTCGCTCAGAGTCCGCGTGAAACGCGGCACTCGGAACTTCCCAACCCGGGCGCGGACGGCCGCCGGAGCGCTACCGAACGTCCACTCGACGATCTCACCTCGCATGCGGCGGAAGTAGCTGCCCACCTCGATCGCATAGGTGAGACCGTCGTCGCCACGCAAGTTGCGCCGATGCGGTGTATCGAAGCAGGGATGGGCAATCGAGAACTGGAGAAAGCCGCCCGGTTTGAGGATCCGGTACGCCTCCGCGAGCACCTCTTCGGTGTCGGGGATGTCCATCAGGTTCATGAAAGCAACGGCGAAATCAAACGATGCCGGCGCCAACGGCAGGTCGACCGCGCTCGCCACCCGATACCCGATGCCGAGCGGCTCGGCGGCCTCCGACTGGCGCGCCGCGGCCACGAATCGCTCGGCGATGTCGACCCCGAGCATCCGCGCACCGCGCCCTGCCAGCAAGCGCGTGTTGTGCCCCTCTCCACACCCGATATCGACTCCGTCAAGCCCCTCGATCCCCGGGAGCATCGCCAGGAACGCCGGCGTGTTCAGATGGTCACGATACTGGTCGTAACCCGCACGGACTAGCAGAGTCCAGGCCACGGCGGTGTCGTTCCAGAGCTCGCCGACCGACGCGTGATCCATAGGGCCTCCCAGCGCCCGGTGCATATTTGCACTTCTTTTACCGTTTGCCGACCGCGATCCACTTCCTTGGAGCTCGACGCCGCCGTAGACTCTCGCGTATGCAACGCTACCCTGCCGCCGTTGCGCGTCTCGCAATCACTCTACTGCTGTTCGGGCTGGTGCCCAATCCCGAGCTCGCGGCTCACCCGGCGCAGCAGCGCGGAAGCGCTGTCCCACTCGCCACGCCAGCCTCGCTCATCCCCGCGGACGACGAGCAGAAGGCGATCATCGGTCGCTACTGTCTGCGCTGCCACAACGACCAATCGTTGACCGGCAACATGACCCTCGAGGCGTTCGTCGGCCGGCGCCCCGAGCAAGATCCGGCCCTTGCCGAGAAGATGATCCGCAAACTGCGGGCCGGCATGATGCCTCCACCGTGGGCACGACGCCCCGACGAGGTGACGCTGGCAAGCCTTGCCGAGTGGCTCGAGACCCGGATCGACACCGCGGCTGCAGCCGATCCAAACCCGGGCAACCGCACCTTCCAGCGCCTCAACCGGGCCGAGTACGCGCGCTCGGTGCGCGATCTGCTCGGCATCGACGTCGACGTCGCCGCCTATCTTCCGCCCGACACCTACAGCCACAACTTCGACAATATCGCCGACGTCCAGCAGCTCTCGGCAACCCTCATGGAGGGTTACCTGCGCGCCGCCGGCGCGGTCAGCCGTCTCGCCCTGGGCGATCCCGACGCCGACCCCAGCGAGAGTACCTACAAGGTCCCGCGCACCTCGGCTCAGCTCGACCACGTCGAGGGTGCTCCGTTCGGCACTCGAGGCGGGGTCTCGGTGATGCACAACTTCCTGGCCGACGGCGAGTACGTCTTCAAGATCGTCCTGCACCCCACCCCCACCGGTCAGCTGTTCGGCTCCACCGTCAGCGGCGAGCAGATCGAGGTCTCGGTCGACGGGGAGCGTGTGGCGCTGCTCGACATCGACCCGACCATGTCGGAGTCCGATCCCGCCGGTATGAACATGCCGACGGCCCCAATCTCCGTCCGGGCCGGCGCGCGCCGGATCTCGGCCGCCTTTCTGCAGCGCTTCGAGGGCCCGGTGGAGGATCTGATCGCCCCCATCGCACACACGCTGGCCGATACCCAGATCGGGCTCGACTTCGGCATCACGACGCTGCCCCACCTGCGCGACCTCGGCATCATCGGCCCGTACAACGTCACCGGAGTGTCGGACACGGCGTCGCGAAGGCGAGTCTTCACCTGCCGTCCGGTCTCCGCGGCCGACGAGCTTCCGTGCGCCACCCAGATCGTCTCGGCGCTGGCCACACAGGCCTACCGCAGACAGCCCGACGCACACGATCTGGCGGGCCTCATGCTCTTCTACACGCGTGCCGCCGCCGAGGGCGGCTTCGAGGCCGGAATTCGAACCGTGTTGCAGGCGATCCTGACCAGCCCGCACTTCGTGCTGCGCCTCGAGCGTCCGGCCAGCGAGCCCCTCGAGGCCGGCAGCTACCGGCTCGACGATCGGGCACTGGCGTCGCGCCTCTCCTTCTTCCTGTGGGGCGCCGCACCCGATGTCGATCTTCTCGAGCTGGCCGCGTCAGGGCTACTCGCGGACCCGGCCGTGCTGGAGGCGCAGGTGACGCGTATGCTGGCCGACCCGCGGGCCGAGGCGCTCGGAACGCGCTTCGCAGCCCAGTGGCTGCGCCTTCAGGATCTGGAGAAGCTGCACCCGGACGCGCTCCTGTACCCGCAGTTCGACCGCACGCTCGCCGTGGCGATGCGACGCGAGACCGAGCTGTTCTTCTATGGCTTGGTGCGCGACGACCGGAGCCTCCTGGAGCTGCTCACGGCCGACTATACGTTTGTCAATGCCCGGTTGGCGCGTCACTACGGGATTCCCAACGTCGTCGGCTCCGAGTTCCGTCGTGTGCAGCTGTCCGACCCGAATCGACGTGGCCTGCTGGGCCAAGGCAGCATTCTTTCCCTGACCTCACACGCCAATCGGACCTCTCCGGTTCTGCGCGGCAAATGGGTCATGGAAGTGCTGCTGGGAAGCCCGCCGCCACCTCCGCCGCCCAACGTGCCCGACCTGGAGGCCACCGAGGCGGTCGACGGGACCCGGGTGCTGACAGTTCGCGAGCAGATGGAACAACACCGCAGCAACCCGGCCTGCAGCTCCTGCCATCGCATGATCGACCCGATCGGGCTGGCACTGGAGAACTTCGACGTCACCGGCGTCTGGCGAATCAAAGACCGCGGCACCCTGGTCGATACCTCGGGCGAGCTGTACGACGGAACCCCCCTGCGAACACCGGCCGACCTGCGGGACGCACTGCTCGAGCGTGCCGATGTGGTGGTGACCACTTTCACCGAGAACCTCCTGGCCTATGGACTTGGCCGCAGAGTCGAATACCATGACATGCCAGCGATTCGCGCCATCGTCCGCGAGGCGGCCGCTAACGACTATCGCCTCTCCTCGTTCATCATGGGGGTGGTGAACAGCCGAGCGTTCCGCATGAGCAGGACGAGCGACGCCAGAAGGACTGCCGGAGCCGACGAATAGACGTCCGACACCGAGGAATAGCCATGTACCTGACCAACCGGCAACTCTCTCGCCGCACGATGCTGCGTGGCGTTGGTGCCACCGTGGCCGTGCCGTTCCTGGGGGCCATGCTACCGGCGCGCCGTGCCTGGGCGGCCGGCAAGCAGGACCCGACGCGCTTGGTGTGCATCGAGATGGTGCACGGGGCCGCCGGCAGCACCGAGTACGGCATCGAGAACCACCTCTGGGCCCCGGCCGAGGTGGGCAGCGGCTTCGACTTGAGCCCAAGCAGCCTGTCGCCGCTCGAGCCCTTCCGCGACTACCTGACGGTCGTCAGCAACACCGATTGCCGCAACGCGGAGGCTTTCACCGCGCGCGAGATCGGCGGTGATCACTTCCGATCCAGCGCGGTCTTTCTGACCCAGAGCCACCCGCACCAGACCGAGGGATCGGACATCAAGGTCGGCACGTCGCTGGACCAGCTGTATGCCCGGCGCTTCGGCCAGGAGACCCCGATCCCCTCGATGCAGCTATGCATCGAGAACGTCGACCAGTCGGGCGGATGCGCCTACGGCTACGCCTGCGTCTACACCGATACGATCAGCTGGGCCGCGCCCACGGAGCCGCTGCCGATGGTGCGCGACCCGCGTGTCGCCTTCGACCAGCTCTTCGGTGCTGGCGGCACCCCGGAGGCGCGCGCCGCGCGCCGACGCACCGACCGCAGCATCCTCGACTGGATCACCGGGGAGATTACCCGGCTCAAAGCGGAGATCGGGCCGGCCGACCGCCACCGACTCGACCGCTATCTCGATACCATCCGCGAGGTCGAGCGCCGCATCCAGAAGATCGAGTCACACAACAGCAGCGGCGAGGTCCGTGAGATGCCCGAGGCTCCCGTGGGCGTGCCTGACGGGTTCGAGGAGCATGTCAGGCTCATGTTCGACATGCAGGTGCTGGCCTTCCAGTCGGACGTAACGCGTGTCTTCTCCCTCAAGCTCGGGCGCGACGGCTCAGGCCGCGTGTACCCGGACAGCGGCATCGACGCCCCCTTCCACCCGTCGTCGCACCACCGGGAGCAGGCGAGTCGGATCAAGGACTTCGCGCAGATCAATCGCTACCACGTGAGCATGCTGCCCTACTTGCTCGAACGACTGCAGGCGGCCACCGACGGCGACTCCACGCTGCTCGACAACACCCTGATCATCTATGGCTCGCCGATGGGCAACTCCAACGTCCACAACCACAGGCGCTGCCCATTGTTCCTGGTCGGCGGGGCCAACGGCCAGCTCGCCGGCAACCAGCACCTGCGGGCCAAGGACGGCACCCCGATGGCCAACGTCATGCTCTCGTTGCTGCACAAGCTCGGCCTCGACGATCAGGAAAGCTTCGGCGACAGCACCGGCACCTTCGCCCTCTGAGCGTCGGCTAGGAGGATCGATGCGCGCACTTCGATTGAGTCTCGCCGCCGTCGCGTGCCTCGCCTCGGTGGCGATCGCGACCCCCGCCGTGTCGCCAGTGGCCGATGCGGCGCGCCACGGTGACCGCGAGACCGTGCGCACCCTGCTCCGCGAGGGTGCAGATGTAAACGCGGCTCAGGGCGACGGCATGACGGCCTTGCACTGGGCGGCCATGCACGACGACGTCGAGATGGCCGAGATGCTCCTGTACGCCGGGGCGAGCCTCCGTGCGGCCACGCGGGTCGGGGCGTACACGCCCTTGTTGGTCGCTGGCAAGTACGGCAACTCGGCCGTGATCGCCACGCTGTTGCGAGCCGGCGCCGATGCCAATTCGACCACTGCCAACGGTACGACACCCCTGATGCTGGCTGCGGCCTCCGGGGATAGCGGCGCCGTGCGGGTCCTCCTCGAAGCCGGTGCCGAGGTCAACACGCGGGAGTCGACGTACGGCCAGACGGCCCTGATCTTCGCCGCCGGCGCCAACTACGTGGAGCCGATCACCGCCCTGGTAGAGGCCGGCGCCGACCCGAATCTGGCGAGCTTCGATGTCGACGTTGTCGAGCAGGAGCAGCGGTGGCGCGAGACGTTTGCGGCCAAGCGCCGCGAGGCCATCATACGGGCACGCTCAGTCGAGGCCGCTCAGGCCGAACAGGAACGCGCAGCGGAGCCGGAGGAGCGGCAAACCGCGTCCGAGGCCGCCGCCGCCGAGCTCAAGAGCGAGGAAGGCGAGGCAACCGAGCCCGACGCGGACGAGGAAGCGGTAGCCGGCGCTGCCGAAGGTAACGAGGCCAAGGCTCAGGCGGAGACGGCCGAGGCGGTCGAGGACCAAGAGCTCGCCGGCACGCCGGGAACGCCGGGGCAGGCCGCCGAGGCAACCGGAACCGAACAGGAAGGCGCCACCGAGAGCGAGGAGGCCGAGGAAGCCGAACCGGGGGCCGAGCGCGCCCCCGAGGCGGAGGAGGCCGAACAGCCCGAGCGTCTCTCCTACGGCGGGCTGATCGGCAAGCGGGGCGGAATGAGCCCGCTGCACCATGCAACCCGTCAGGGCCATGTCGAATCGGCGCAGGCGCTGCTCGAGCTCGGTGCCGACATCGACCACCTCAGCGCCGACGGAACAAGCCCACTGCTGATGGCCACGATCAACGGGCACTTCGACCTGGCGATGTTCCTGCTGCAGCAGGGCGCCGATCCAACTCTGGCCAGCGACTCGCGAGCGACGCCGCTGTACGCCGCGCTGAATGTGCAGTGGGCACCGAAGTCCCTGTACCCGCAACCGCGGGCCTTCGGCCAGCAACAGACGACCCACGTGGAGCTGATGCGGGCGCTGCTCGACGCCGGCGCCGCGACCGCGGTTCGGCTGGACAAGAAGATCTGGTACTCCGGGTACAACTTCGACCTGTCGGGCGTCAACGAGGGTGGAGCCACCCCGTTCTGGCGCGCCGCATACGCCGGAGACCTCGCAGCCATGCGACTGCTGGTGGCCTACGGCGCCGACCCGAGCATCCCCACCCGGAAGCCCCCCGGACGCCCGCGTACCGGCGACGCCACCCGTGAGATCGAGGACCACTCCGGCCTCCCGCCGGTTCCCGTTGGAGGTCCGGCCGTCACGCCACTGCAGGCTGCGGCCGGCGTCGGCTTCGGTGAGGGCTTCGCCGCCAACTCCCACCGACACGCTCCGGGTAGCTGGTTGCCGGCAGTTCGCTTTCTGATCGAGGAGCTGGGTGCCGAAGTCAACGCTCTCGATCACGAAGGCAACACGGCGCTGCACCACGCTGCCGCCCGCGGCGACAACGAGATGATCCTGTATCTCGTGGAACGCGGTGCCGACGTGACCGTGGTGAACCGAGAGGGCCACACCGTCGCCGACATGGCCAACGGCCCGGTGCAGCGGATCCGGCCGTTCCCGAAGACTGTGGCCCTGCTCGAGTCGCTCGGCTCCAAGAACAACCACAGGTGCGTGTCCTGCTAACGCAGGCCGCGGCACCGGGTCCACGAAACAGCACGCCGAACGAGCTCGGGGCGCGCCCTACTGCTGCTCTGCGCCCGCCGCCGCGATGGCGTTTCGGATCGCCTCCGCCGTCCGCTGGACTCGGAAGCGGATCAGCCTCTCCCCTGCCTCGACCGACGCACTCAGCGGGGCGATGGGCACGCCGTTGATCGAGGCCAGGCCGGCGGCTACTCGCTGGTCGTAGCGCACGGTCTCCGGATCCACGGTCATCATCATCGCCGTGAGCCAGTAGAAGTCGTGGTAGCCCTCGCTGACCTCGGTGATCCCGAGCACGTTCTCCTGGTACGCGATGACCTCGTCCATGCGGTAGTACTCGGGGATGTAGTGGACGCGGGTCTCCCCCCAGCGCTCGTTCAGGGCCGCCGCCACGGCCTCCATGCCGCCCTGGTTGCCGCCGCTGTCGCCGATGAAGACGACGTGCTCGAAGCCGGTGGCGCGCAGGCTGCTGGCGACGTCGTCGAGCACGGCGCGGAAGGTCTCCTCGCGCAGCGAGATCGTCCCCGGATAGCGCATGTGCCCCGAGGGCGGATCGATGCCGCCTTCGGGGACGAGCTTGAGGATCGGCGCGCATAGCGAGTCGCCGAGCTCGCGTGCCAGCCCCTCGCAGATCCCCGCCAGGACGTAGTTGTGCTTGCCGGTCGCGACGTACGGGCCGTTCTGCTCGATTCCTCCGGAGGCCACGATGGCGGTCGTCTTGCCGGCTCGCTGCGCGTCCCGAACCTCGAGAAAGGTCAGCTCCTCGATCCATATTGAATCGAGCGCCCCGATCGGGCGATCCATCGCCTGTAGCTCACGGATCCCGCGCTCGCGCTCCTCGGCACGGCGCTGGTATTCGCGCGCCGCCCCCAAAGCCTCGTTCTGCGTCACGATCACCACCCGGAACCCCTGGCTCAGTCGCCGGGCGATATCCTCGGCGCCCGCCGTTATCCCACACGCAACGTCGAACTCGAGGCATGCCGACAGGATCGTCTGAATGGCATCCTCAACCGCCTCCATATCCCGTTCGTAGGCACGGCTCAGATCACCGGGACCCGCAAAGACCACGCTCACCCCGGGAGTGCCGACGATGTCGCGAACGTTGGCCACGCCCTCCTTGTCCTCGACGATCAGCATGTTCACCAGATCGCCCCCGGCATGTTTCGGCCACCCGCGCGCTCCCATCCCCGCGACCGCAACTTCGGCCTCACGGCGGCTGGTTACGTGCGGCACCACGATCGCGGCCACGCCGGCCTCGATGGCCTGCTGCATACGCTCGCGAGCGGCCGACTCGTTCTCGCCGATGGGCGGAATGCGAAGCGCCAGAGGCCACTGCCGTTGCGGCCCCGCCGCCCGCATCGCCGTGGCGTACTCCTGCATGGCCGGGATGTCGAAGGGACCCCGCTCCATCGAGTAGAAAACGAAGTCGGTCTGCTCGTTCTCCACAACCGCTGCACCGCCCTCGGCCGTCTGCTGCCCGGGAAAGACACCCAGTACCGGTCCCCCGCCGGACAGAAGGACACCAATGTCGGCCGACTGGCCCAGCGCGACCGCGAGGCTGGAGGAGGCCAGCAGCGTCATGGCGATGACCGCACCCAGGGCTCTCGATGGCTTGTGCATACCTGACCTCGGCTCGATTACGCGACAGGGTCTCGGGGAGTCGCGCGACTCTACCCCCCGCGCGGGGAGGGAGGCAACCAGGTTATCGCGCCAAAACCGCTCTCGCGCTGGAACAGGCTCGGCCACTCGTCTCGATACGGGACGATCAGCGGCACGACAGCGTTCAGTGGCTCGGGGCTTGCGAGCGGATGAGCCACAGCTCCTGCTGTGGGCCCACGAGAAAGCGGGCGCCCTGAGCGCCCGGCAGCACCACAGCATCTTCCTCTCTGGGGATACGGACCACCTGTCCGTCCCACGCCGCTACCGGCCCCTGAACGCTGTACTCGATCGACCAGAACTCACTCTCCCGCACCGGCTCGCGCGCGAAATCGCCGTACCGATCGGGCCAGTCGAAGACGGCGCGCGCGCCGGCTCCGTGGACCCAGTTACCCTGCGTGTGCCCGTAGATCGACGCCTGGATCCCCTCTTGATCGGCCCGCTCCTCGACGATCTCCTTCACGCGAGTGCCGATCGCCCCCGCCTTGAGCTCTTGGGCGAAGATCTCTCCCGCCACCACCGACTGTCGGAACAGCTCGCGCAGGCCGGCGGGAGCTTCCGTCTCGCCTGGCCGCAGCACGTAGGCCACGTGCTGCTGGTCGGTGACCAGCCCCATGAGACGGACGCCGAAGTCCACATGCAGCAGGTCGCCGGGCTGCACCACCGGATTGTCGGTGTCGTCGATCCCTCCCTCGACACCGCTCCGGTAGATCGTCACCCCGGGCGCGAAGTTGAACTCCAGGTCCTGGTTCTGCCACTCCTGCAGGATGAAGCCGTATATGTCCATCAGCCGCGTTCGCCCGGGCGTCACGACCTCGTTGGAAAAAGCGCGCCGGAGGATGTGCCAGGTACGCACGCTGGCCTCGGTCTCGATCTCGAGTTCCTGCCCGGTGCGGTGGCTGATGTAGTCGAAGATCAGGTCCTGCGCCGACACCAGCCGTGAGGCGTATTCCGGCCCGATCGAATCCTCCAGAAACGCCAGCATCTCCGCAGTCAGGCCGTCCGCCATCGCCACGGTTCGAGATCGATTGACGGCGATCCGCCGCGGCTCGCGCGCCGCCACGAACTCCGACAGGTGCGGCTTCAACCCCTCCTGTCCATAACCGATGATGGTCGGAAAGAACTCCCGCATGCGGCCGCTCTGATGCGTGCCGAGCAACGTGCGCTCGAGAGGCTCACCTGCGCCCGGGTCGTAGAAGACATAGGCGTTGCGGTGGCCGTACCAGCCCGAGATCCCGTAGTCGCCGAACATCTGCAGCATCGGGTCGAGGTTGAACTCGCGCGACATGATGATCCACATATCGACTCCGGCGCGCTGCATGGCCGCCTGGAGATGGGTCTCCATCTTCTCGAGCTTCACCTCCCACTCATGCATCAGACGGCGAAGCGCTTCGGTGTTGTAGCGCGGGCCCCGCCTTGGGACCGCGTTGCCCGAATCCATGTCCGAGACGATCAGCCAGCGCCCGCCGTCCCGGCGCAGCGTCAACGTGAACTTCCCGGGATCAGCCTGCTGGGGGCTACTCGCGTAACCACCGAGGATGTAGCCGGTGTCGCCGTCGATCGAGTAGTCGATGGCCCGCAGCGCCAGGGAGCCGCCGCTCTCGGCGTAGTAGTCTCGGATGGCGTCGCGTCCAGCTACCGGCGGCGATCCGTTCGGCAGGACGAAGCCATCGGCGGCGAAGAGCGCGGCAAGTGCGTTCGCGTCGCCCGCGGCCCATGCCCGCTCGTAGTCGCTGAGGACTCGTTGGAGCTCAGCCGGGAGCTCGACACTCGGAGGCAGCGCCTGCTGAGCCCAGGCCGTACCAGCACCTCGACTGGGGGACACGGGGTGCAGCGCCGCCAGCACGAGCGCGGCAGCCAGCAGCGTAGCGGCTCGACGTCGGTTCATCCTTCCTCCTCCTACTCCATGTATCGACGCGGAAATTCCTCGCGACAGCGCGGCATGCTCAGCTTGGCCTCCAAGGCTCCGGTCCGCCGGGCAGCGCCCGCAGGAACCGGGCGCCAACCTCCTCGTACCAGTCGTGCAATCGCGCCCGCATCTGCGCAACACGTTCGGGATGGGCGGCGGCAACATCGTGCAGCTCCCCCAGGTCGGCGTCCAGGTCGAACAGCTGCACACGGCCATCCTCGTAGCGCTCGATCAGCTTCCAGTTGCCAACGCGTACGGCTCCGCCGGGGAACCCGCCCTGGTTGGAGTAGTGCGGGTAGTGCCAGTAGAGGGCGTCCCGCTGAAGGCGCCTCTGCCCGCGCAGCAGCGGCACGAGGCTGATCCCGTCGAGATGCTGTTGCCGCCGTAGCGGCGCGCCCGTGACTTCGAGAATCGTCGGATACAGGTCCATCGTGATCACCGGCTCGGCGCTCACCGCTCCCGGCTCCGTGACCCCGGGCCAGCTGATCAAAAAGGCTCACGGATCCCGCCCTCGTACAGCCAGCCCTTGCCGCCTCGCAGCGGCAGGTTGCTCGTCGGCAGCCCCTCGGAGCTCGACAGTCCGCCGTTGTCGGAGGTCACGATGACGACGGTCTCGTCGGCCAGACCCTCCGCATCCAGGTAGCCGAGCACGTCTCCAACTGCTCGGTCCATCGCCTCGACCATCGCTGCGTAGGTGGCGTGGGCCTGCACCGTACGCACCCGGCGTTGTTCGGCATCGGGCCAGATCTGCTCCTCCGCCGCGAACTGTTCCTGGTTCTCGAGCCCGAGAGCCACGGACTTGGCTCGGTACTTCTCGACCAGATCGTCCGGCGCCATCAGCGGCGTGTGCACCGAGTAGAAGGCCAGGTAGGCGAAGAACGGGCGGTCGCGGTGGCTGCCGATGAACTCGATGGTCTCGGCGGCCAGACGGGCTGGCAGGTGCTCACCCGGCGGCCCGTCCTCGAGGCGGGGGTTGCCGTACGGCGTGAAGTAACGGCCGGGGCCATAGGGCCCACCACGCTCGTGGCCGCCGGCGTTGATGTCGAAGCCACGATTCTCGGGCCAGTACTGCGCGCTCGGTCCGAGATGCCATTTGCCTGCGAACACCGTCGCGTACCCGGCCTCGCGCATGGCCTGGGCAACGGTGAGCTCCTCGAGCGGCATGCGGTCGTTGAGGGAGGCAGGAAGGAAGCGACCCGCGAGGTCGCCGGAGAACCAGTTGGTGGCCCCGACCCGGGTCGGATACTTGCCCGCCATGATGCTGTAACGCGTTGGCGAGCAGACCGGGTTTGCCGCGTAGCCATTGGTAAAGCGGATCCCGCGGGCGGCAATCCGGTCGATGTGGGGCGTCTCGTAGAAGGTGTCGGGGTTATTCGCCCCGATGTCCATGTATCCGAGGTCGTCGACGAGCAGGACCAGCACGTTCGGCGGCGAGCCCGCCTGTTCCCGGACCGCCTGCGACGCGTCGGAGCCGATCTGAGGCCCAGAGCAGGCTCCCAGCAGTGCCAGCGACAGCGCGCACCGCCACCGCGCCCTGCTAGCCCCCACCTGTACGCTCCACCAACGCCGCAAGCTCTGACTGCATTTGTCGCAGCGTCTCCTGGGCACCGGGCTCGCCAATCAGGTTCTCGAGCTCGTACGGATCCTGCACCAGGTCGTACAGCTCGTCCATGTTCTCGAGGTCCTGGTACTGGATGTACTTGAAGCGCTCGGTCCGAACAGCGCGGTAGCCCATGTTTACGATGCGCTCGAACACCGTGTCGCTGTAGTACTCAACGAGGAAGGAGGTCCTCCAGTCGGGGGTCTCACCCCGCAGGATCGGCACCAGCGACCGCCCGTGCAGCGACTCGCGACCCGGCGCCCCGGCGAGCTCGAGCAAGGTGGGTGCCAGATCGATGCTCAGGACCATCTGGGACGGGCGCTCTCCTGCATCGACGGCCGGCGGGTAGCGGACGAACATCGGAATCCTCAGCGCCTCCTCGTAGGCCAACCGCCGCTCGGCGCTCAGCCCATGCTCTCCGTACCAGTAGCCGTGGTCGCTCGTGAACACGACGACGGTGTCGTCGAGGGTTCCGCTGCGCTCGAGGGAACCGAGCAGTCGCCCCAGTCCCTCGTCGACGGCCATCAACATCTCGGCCCGCTCACGGATCGTGCGCTCGGTGGTGATCGTGTCCGGGGCCGAGCGGTGGCATGTCGCCTATCTGGCGGGCCAGAGCCGGTTTGTCCGCCGGCGCAATGGCGGCGTTCGGGCGCCGTGGAACCTCCGCCTCGGCGTACATGCCCTCGTGCCGCGGCGCCGGGATGAAGCCACCACGACCGATGGAGGCCGTGCTCCCGTCGTCGCGCTGCATGACGTTGGGATGCAGCGCCTTGTGCGACAGGTAGAGGAGAAAAGGGCTGGACCGCGGGCTCTCTACGAAGGCCAGAGCCTGCTCGGTGAGAATGTCCGTGGAGTAGCCCTCGAAGGCAACGCGCTCGCCGTTCACGTTCAACGTGGGATCGATCGCCTCGCCCTGGCCTCGCATCGCGGCCCAGGTATTGAATCCGGGTCGCGGCGAATCATCGTTGCCCATGTGCCACTTGCCGACAAAGGCTGTCTCGTAGCCGACCTCCTGCAGACGCCGCGGGAAGGTCTGCAGCGCATGGCTCTGCTCGCTGCGGCCCAGATTGTCGGTGATGCCGTTGGCATGGGCATACAGGCCCGTGAGCAAGCTGGCGCGAGCCGGGGAGCATAGCGGCGTCGTGGTGAAGGCGTTGGTGAAGAAGGCACCCTCGGCGGCAATTCGGTCGATGTTCGGAGTTTGGATGAAGGGATGCCCGGCCGCGCCGAGCTCATCCCATCGCAGGTCGTCGACGAGCACGACGATCATGTTGGGCGCCGAGGCGCCTGCTGCAAACGTCGCCGTACTTGTGTACAGGAGCACGAGCGCGGCGCAGGTCTCGAACCTCGACATTCCTCACCTCCGGAGCTTCATGCCGCCCTCAAGTGCTGTCGGAGGCTACCGATCCCCGGCGGCTTTGCCAACCTGCGCGGTGTTCGGGTGCGGCCCCCCGGCGCGGGGAACGCTGAGCGCCCCCGCGAACGTGCTCGCGCCAGCCGACCGCCAGGAACAGGGCATCGGGGCTCGAGGATCAAAGAGGTGGACCCCGAAATTCGGACAGGTTGCTAAGGTGGGATCCAGACCAAGAAGAAGGAGTCTGGAATGCCACGGAAGAGACGGAGTTATCCTGCTGAGCTGAAGGCGAAGGTCGCTTTGGAGGCGCTTCGCGAGGAAGCGACGATGGCGGAGCTGGCAGCCCGCTACGATGTGCATCCGAATCTGATCGCCAACTGGAAGAAGAAGGCTCGGCAGAAGGTGCTGGCTGGCTTCTCGGGGAAACAGGAGCGCAACGAGGTCTCTCGGGAGGCCGAGATCAAGGAGCTGCGGGCGAAGATCGGGGAGCTCGTCATCGAGCGGGATTTCTTGTCCAAGGCCTTCGGTCGTTGAGCCACGGCCGGAGGGTGGCGATGGTCGATCCGGAGCACGGCCCCCTGAGCATCACGCGGCAGTGCCGCCTGGTGTCGATCGCGAGGTCTTCGTTCTATTACGAGGGCCACGGCGAGAGTCCGCTGAACCTGCGCCTGATGCGGCTGATCGACGAGCAGTTTCTTCAGACGCCGTTTTACGGCTCACGTCAGATGCGACGATGGCTGCGCCGTCAGGGCTACACGGTCTCTCGCAAGCGGGTGCGCCGCCTGATGCGGCTGCTCGGGTTGCAGGCGATCTTGCAGCGGCCCAGGACGTCTCAGCCGCACCCGGAGCACCGGATCTACCCCTACCTGCTGCGTGATCTGGAGATCACGCGACCCAACCACGTTTGGTGCGCGGATGTGACCTACATCCCGCTGCAGCGGGGCTTTCTGTACCTGGTTGCGGTGATGGACTGGGCGAGCCGCAAGGTGCTGTCCTGGCGTCTGTCCAACACGCTCGATACGAGCTTCTGCGTCGAGGCCTTGCAAGAGGCGCTCGAGCGCTACGGTCCTCCCGAGATCTTCAACACGGATCAGGGTAGCCAATTCACCAGCGTCGACTTCACCGACGCGCTTAAGGAGGCCGGCATTCGGATCTCGATGGACGGCAAGGGCCGCTGGATGGACAACGTCTTCATCGAGCGACTGTGGCGATCGCTCAAGTACGAGCAGGTCTATCTGTCAGAGTACGCGACTGGCTCCGAGGCTCGGGCCGGGATCGGCTGGTGGATGGACTTCTACAACGAGTGCCGACCACACTCGTCGCTCCAGGACCGGACGCCCGAGGAGGCGTACATTGACGACGGGGCTGAAGACAGGAGCCCGGGGCTTCGCCCCGTGTCTCGCAAGCCCAAGGCAGCCTGAATCATGAACCCGGATTCCACCTTAGCTGCGACGCAAACCTGTCCAAAGGATGGGGTCCACCTCTGCCGACGACGTCGGTACGCCGGCGAACCTCCTTGTTGAGGCGCTCGAGCGGGTTGTTGGACCAGATCTGACGCCACACCGCCTTGGGAAACGAACTGAAGGCCAAGAGCTCCTCTTGAGCATCGGCCAGCAGCTCGGTCGCCTGCGGGAACCGACCCTCGAGGTGCTCCACGACCCGGCGGAACTGGGCGTACGTGCTGTCGCGGTCCGGCTGAGCGTAGATGGAGCGCACCAAGGTGGCCACGGCGCTCTGCGCCGCCTTCGGTACCTTGGCCAACAGGTTCACCATGAAGTGGGTCCGGCAACGCTGCCAGGAGCTTCCCGGCAACGCCGCGCCGATCGCCCCCTTGAGCCCCTCGTGGGCGTCGGAGATCGCCAACTGCACACCGGTCAGGCCCCGGCTTACCAAGGAGCGCAGGAACGCCAACCATCCGGCGCCGTTCTCGCTCGTGATCACGTCCACTCCGAGAATCTCTCGGTACCCGTCGCCGTTAACCCCGATTGCCATCACGGCGGTAACGTTGACGACGCGGCCACCTTCGCGGCTCTTGATCTGCATCGCGTCCAGCCACACGAACGGGTATGGGCCTGCATCCAGGGCTCGGTTCCGGAACGCCTCGACGCTCTCGTCCAGGCTCTTGGCCATCTCCGAGACCCGCGACTTGGAGATCCCCTCTAGACCGATCGTCTTGACCAGCTTGTCGACCTTCCGGGTCGAGATCCCGAGCACGTAGGCCTCTGCTACCGCCGCCACCAGAGCCTTCTCAGCACGCCGCCGCGGTTGCAGCAAAAACTCCGGGAAGTAAGCACCCTCCCGGACCTTCGGGACCGCCAGCGAGATCGTGCCGACGCGTGTATCCCAGTCGCGCTGTCGGTACCCGTTACGGCGGTTCACCCGCTCCGGCGACCGGCTCCCGTAGCTGGCGCCGCAGATCGAGTCCACGTCTGCGCTCATCAGCAGCTGCGCGAACACCGCCACCATCTCCTGGAGCAGATCGGTGCCGTGCTCCGCGAGCCCCTTGCGAACCCACTCGGCGGCGGGCATCTTGGTCTTGGCCACTGGTTGTTCTCCTTGGCAGAAGGTTTCTTCTTGGCAAACCAAGGATCGACCAGTGGCCATCTTTATCTCAAGGGCGCGCCCGCCGTGGAAACTGTGGAAAACGCTCTGCGTTTCCCACCAGTTCCCACCGCTCCTGCTACTACTGCGTCGATGACGGGCGGAGCTTCATACACCACGTCCGGGGACTCTACTTCGGCCAGGCTATTAACATTAGATCAGTGACTAATTCCATCAGCTTCGAGCCGCAGGAGTAGCGGTGCTCTTGCCAGCCAATCGAGAAAACCCGAACCGAGTGTTGCAGCCCGCTCGCCACCGAGTACAGCGTGCGGGGGTGCAGGTCTGCGGAGCATCTTGCCCTCGGGAGGCCGGATTCACCCTGGTGGAGCTGCTTGTGGCGCTCGGCCTGATCTTCATCCTCGTGCCGGCGCTGGTGAGCCTCGAGATCAGCAACCTGGCGGCCTCGCACCGCGCCGAGAAGCTCACCGTAGTGACTACCTACATGACCTCCAAGGTGGAGGAACTGCAGAGCCTGCCCTATGCCCAGGTCGAGAGTGGGCGTGCCGAGGAGTTCCTGCCCGACGGCTCGCGCATGGTCTACACCTGGACGGTCGAGTACAACACGCCGGTGGCTAGCTGCAAGACCGTAGTGCTGGAGTCGGTGCGAACGACGGAGACACTCCCGCACGGGATGCTGGATCCACTCGAGATCACGTTCATCTTGCGCGAGGACGCCGAAGGATGAGGAGGCCCCCCGAGAGTCGACGCCCGGCGGCGACCGGCTTCAGCCTGGTCGAAGTGCTGGTGGCCATGGCCCTGATGGGCTTGGTGATGGCGGGGGTGTTCGGGCTTGCAGCAACCGCTCTGGAGACAGTCGCAGAGCGAAACCGAAACACGGCGGTAAGGCAGGAGGCCCGCATCTCGCTGTATCGCATCGCCAGCGAGCTGCGTCTGGCGGGCTACGGGCTCGGGGATATACCCGAGGGGCTGATGCAAGCGAGCCCCGACCGCATCACGTTCGCCGGCGACGTCGACCTCGGCAGTGACGGCACTCCGTGCGCGCGGGAAAGCCAGTTCCCCGACGGCGGCGCCGAGCGCATCAGTTACCGGACCAACAAGGACACTATCGAGCGCTCCGTCGACTGCTGGGACGGCAAGCGTTGGCTAGTTGAAAGCGCTTACAGTCCGATGGCCCGCGCCGACCAGACCGGCTCGCCGCTGTTCCGTTACTTTGATCGCACCGGGATCGAGATGGCACCCGGGCCCGCCGGGCTCACCGCCCTGCAGCGGGCCACGGTAGTGCGGGTGGCAGTGACCGTGCGAATCACGGATCCCGATCGCAGCCTGCGAATCGACGGCGGCCCGCTGCCGATCGTGGAGCTGCGGCTGAACGTGCGCCTTCACAACCAGAATGCCTTCCCCGGCATGCTCGATGGACGCTGCTCCGAGGAAGCCTCCGGTTCTACGGCCGGCGATGAGGACGACAGCAGGTCCGGCGATGAGGACGATGACAGCAAGTCCGGAGAGACCGCCGGTGCCGGCGAGCCGTGGACCGGCTGCGACACCGACTAGGAGCAACGCGATGTTCGACCGACCGGCCAACGATGTCGACGGCCTGCCCTGCCAGCGCTCCCCCATCCGCGATCAGCGAGCCGAAGCAGCTCAGCGATGACGAAACGGGCGGCACCTACACCGTCATCGTGGTCAACAATCCGGAAGGCGACGGCGACCATCTGTCAGACAAGGATGGCTTCATCGACCTCCTGTCGATCGGTACCCACGGCGCCACCGAGGTGACCGTGCGCGCCGTCCTCGCACGCTCCCGCACGAAGCCTTACACCGGAGTATTTTTCGGGGCCTTCGTCGATGGCCACGGTCGCATGGACCTGGTCGGCGAGTACACCAAGCTGCACTCCAACGGCCTGGCAAACTTGCCGGACGGAACCTACGACGCCGGCGTGACCGCAGCCAGCTTCCTGACATTTGGCGCCCTCAGCGTGGAGATCGAGGGCGAGGAGGTCGAGGGGGACGCACTGCTCGAGTACGAGCAATCGCACTCGGGGTTGCCCACCTTCGAGTACGACGACGTGAGGGCGGCCAAGTATACGGACACCGTCGACTACTTCCTCAGAGGCAACGGCAAGGTACACGACTCCGGCGGCCACCGAATCTTCGACACCCACAACGGCCGCGACGCCTGGGGGCCGTGGACGTACGACAAGCGCGACGGATGGAGCCTGGGAGAGGCCAGCGCGGCTGACCTCGGGGCGACCTACTACGTGCACGACGACCTCACGATCAGCGGCCAGGTGGGAACTGCCGACGCGCCAGCGACGCTGAGCCTCCTGGTCGACAAGAGCTTGGACATCACGGCGCCGGTTCACGGAGTCGCCGACGAGCAGCCGGGCATCGTGGTGACCGACGACATATCAGGAGGCTGGGAGATCATCTACGCGGGCTCGATGCTCATCGGCGGATCACTGCAGATGATTGGCGACCTCGATATCGTCGGTAGCCTCGTGGTCGGCGATCGCAATCTCCAAGGCGCGTTCTTCGGCGGTGACGCAACGATCACGACCCTGGCCGACTCCCAGGTTGCGTTGTACACGGCCAAGGACGGTATCGAGGCCATGGACTGGCGCATGGAGCGCACGCGATGAATGGACCGACGGCACGAGCCGCAGCCGCCCTCTTGGCGCTCGTGTTGACCGCCGCGTGCGGCGAAACGACGGCCGAGCTACCGCCCGACATCATGGGCCGCTGGCAGACCGAGGACCCCGAGTACGCCGACCGCTTCCTCGAGATAGGCCCCGGCATCATCCGGGTCGACAAGGGTGAGGCAACGCCTCCGCCTCACACGATCGTAACTGTCGAGCGCGGCGAATCGCCCTCGGGGGCGCTGTACGGTATCGAGTATGAGTTGGCGTCCGGCGAGACCGAGTGGGTCAGGCTGATGTTCGACTCGAGGAACGTGACGTTGCAGCTACAGAATCGCCGAGGCGCGGTTTGGCGCCGGGTCAGCGGGCGGTGAAGATGCGCCGGCGCGGCTACTCGTTGGTCGAGCTGATGCTCGTGCTTGCCCTGTCGGGGATCCTGGCGAGCGTCACCGTGCCGGCATACGCCAGGCACGTTGAGCGCGCCCGCATCGCCGAGAGCGTCGGCGTGATCAGCGACATGAGCTTGCGGGTATACCTATTCCGCGAGCTCAGCGGACACTTCCCCGACACCCTCGCCGAAGCGGTTTCGATCCTGCCGCTGGATCCCTGGGGCCAGCCCTACCGATACCTGCGAATCGACGGTGCACCCAATAGCGCCTCGCAGAGGCGCGCCGACGCGTTCCTCAAACGTCTCAACACCGACTTCGATCTGTACAGCATCGGCGCCGACGGCAGGACCACGCGCGGCCTCGGCGGCGCCGGCAAGGACGACATCGTGCGCGCCGGCAACGGCGCCTTCGTGGAGCTCGGCGAGGACTTCTGAGCCCGGCGGCCGGGGGATCGATTCGGTCGCCAGGCCTCGTTGCCACCACCGCAAGCATCGGGCACGGGACGGTCAGGGTCGGCCTGAAGATATGACGAACGATCAGCTATATTTTTTAATATCTAATTATAGCTTTAGCTAGCTTATGCTGATTGATAAGATGTAAGTCTATGTTCTTAGAGTCCACATAGTTCCACGCTAACGGAGACGCTGCGGAAGTATCGCGTACAGGTCATAATCCGCAGCCCCCGAGGAACCCATGGGCGAGCCAGAACCGATCGAAGAGACCGACGAGCGGCGCACGCCGCCCCGCCATATGGCGCCGCGCCTCGGCGAGATCCTGATCAAGGCTGGCATCGTCGACGAGTTCACCCTGCAACGGCTGCTCAAGGGCCAGGCGAAGGAGGGTGAGACCCGCCTCGGGACACTCCTCATCGAGCGCAGGGTTTGCACCGCGAAGCAGATCCGCAAGGCGCTCCACGAGCAGACCGGCATCGAGGTAGTCGATCTGGGGATCGTCGGCGACCTCGACCCCGAGGTCGCTGGATTGATCCCGCTCGATTTCGTCCGGCGCAACGAGGTCATTCCGCTCAAACGAGAGGGCAACCGCCTGTGGGTGGTGATGCTCGACCCGTACAACCTCGCCGCGATCGACGACATCCGCTTCCTGACGGGCTTCACAGACATCGTCGTGGCGGCCTGCGTGGAGTCGGACTTCCGCGACTACATTCGCGAGCACCTCGACACCACCAGCCTGATCGACGAGATCCTCGACGGGGACACGTTCTACGACCGGGCGCTCAGCTACATGGGCGGTGAGCCCAGCATGGATCTCCCGGAGGACGACGACCTCGCCCTGCACGAGCTGCGTCTGGCCAGCGACCAGTCCCCCATCATCACCCTCACCGACTTCATGCTCGCCGAGGCCATCAAGCAGCGCGCCAGCGATATCCACATCGAGCCGGAGGAGCGCTCACTGCGGGTCCGCATCCGCGTCGACGGCCGCTTGCGCACCTTGATCAGCCCACCGAAGCGGCTCGAGATGCCGATCGTCACCCGGTTCAAGGTGATCAGCAACCTCGACATCACCAACCGCCGTGTACCGCAGGACGGCCATCTCTCGGTTGCCTACAGCCAGACCACGGTGCACTTCCGCGTCTCGACCCTGCCCACCGCGCACGGCGAAAAGTGCGTATTGCGGGTGCTCAAGAAGGAGAGCGGGCTGTCGAGCCTCGACAAGCTCGGGCTGCCCGAGCGCGACCTGACGTTACTGAACGACAACCTCGCCACGCCGCAGGGGCTGGTGTTGGTGACGGGCCCGACCGGCAGCGGCAAGACCACCACGGTCCACGCCTGCTTGCACCATCTCAACAACGTCGAAGTAAACATCGTGACGCTGGAGGATGATCCGGTCGAGTTCACCATCCCCGGCGTCAGCCACGTGAACGTGAACACCAGGGGTGGCACGACATTCGCCGGCGGCCTGCGATCGATCCTGCGCCAGGACCCGGACATCGTGTTCGTCGGCGAGATGCGTGATCCCGAGGTGGCGCAGATTGCGCTGCGAGCTTCGCTCACAGGCCACCTGGTGCTGTCGACGTTGCATACCAACAGCGCGGTCGAATCGCTGACTCGCCTCGAGGACATGGGGTTAGCGCCCTACCTGGTCGCGGGCTCGCTGCTGAGCATCGTTGCTCAGCGGCTCGTACGGCGCGTATGCGAGCGTTGCTCGGAACCCGTCGAGCCCGACCCCGACGAGTTTTCCGCCCTTTCCATCGACCCCGACCGCCTCAAGGAGGAGGGCGTCGAGCTACGTGAGGGAACGGGCTGCAGCCGCTGTAGCGGTAGCGGCTACTTCGGCCGCATCGGCGTCTACGAGACGCTGAAGATCGACACCACCACCCGCGTGCAGATCCGCGAATCCTCCCCCGCCCAGCAACTCTTCCAGCACGCTCGTGAACACGGCATGCGCACCATGTTCGAGAACGGCATCGAGGTGGCCCTGGCAGGCCAGACGACGCTGTCCGAGGTCAAGCGCGTCGTGTACTCCATCGACTAAGGGCACGGGCCCTCACGCGAGGTGGACGTTGGGCAAACGCCGCAAACGCCGCCGCCAGGAGCCCTCCGTCGACCGGCCGGCCGACGATTCGGCCAGCAAGAGCGACGCCCCCGACTGGATCGCTAGCGAGCGCGCCGCCAACACCAGGGCCAGGGCCGAGCTACGGGCCAAGTGGGGCCTCGGCGACGAGTCTTCGCCGAGGTCGAGCGCCCACCGCCAACCGCCGCGGGGCAATACCGACGAGCATGACACCAGCGAGCGTCCCACCAACACCGGGGAGATGCTCGCAAGCCTGGCGATGACCGAGATCGCCGTCGTCGCCCGCGACGAGCGCATCCGCATGCAAGCCAAGGCCCGTCGAGATCGCCGCCAACGGCTTGCGTTTCCCGTGCTTGCCGTGTTGGCGCTGGCACTGACGGTGATGAACGCCATCTGGCTCTCGGCACCGGCGCCCGACGAGCCGCACCCGGCTGAACTGCGGCGCGAGATGCTGGCCGCACTCCGCCTCGTAGCGATGGACATGGAAGACTACCGCCGGCAACAGGGAAGCTTCCTGGACAGGCAGCAGGAGCTGGGAATGCCCGACGAGAGTCAGTGGTCGCTGGTGGTGCTGACTCCATCGCGCTATCGGCTGTCGTACTCGCGCGCCGATCAGACGGTGGTGTACGACTCGATGCAGGACTGGGATAGCGTCTTCGCCAGCGTCGAGCAGCCGGGTTGACGGGCGTGGCCACCCCGCCGGCGCGCTCATCTCTCCCTCGTGAGGGAAATCGCAAGAACGGCATCTTCGCGCTTCGCCGAATGTCGATGGTACGGTCGCTCAACCAGTTCTTTGTCGTCGCGATCGTGCTCAACATGGCGCTGGCGCTGCTGCCCGGGCACGAGGTCAGATCTCATACCAGAAAGGTCTTGGGCGACGCTGCCGCCATCCGCGAGGGCTTGGTTGCGTACCGGCAGGCGAACGGCAGGTACCCGGACGCAAAAACCCGTTTCGGGGAGGCGCCGGCGGAGCTCGCCGACTGGCTTCCGGATACCCCATTTGCCTGGAAGGATGTTCGCTACCGGCTGTGGGCACCCGGTGGCAACGCTGGCTTGATGGTGTTGTCAGTCGGCAGCGACGAGATCCTCGCCGGAGTCGTCGACGGTTGGGACGGTCCCACCGTGAGAGGCGACAAATGGGTGTTCCTGCTCTTCGAGCCGCGCGGCCGATTCCTGCGATAGCTGTGCCGAGTTCGGGGTGCAGATCGCCTGGTTGAGCGGCGCCGGCCTCGCCGAGCCGGCGCAGGCTCGTGCGCTCGGTCTCGATGACGCTCACCGCTCACCGCGCGGAGCGGGCGGCTCGACGCGCCATCACCACTGGGTGGGCAGCGGCCGCTGGCGTGGCCAGACCTCGGTCAACGTGTCGGCCTCGTAGAGTCGACCGTTCTTCATCACGTAGCGGATCGAAACCGTGTGCTCGAGATCCTCCAGCGGGTTCTCGTCGAGAACCTGCAGGTCGGCGAGCTTGCCGACCTCCAGCGACCCGATGTCGCCCGTTAACCCGATGGCGTCGGCGCTATCGAGCGTGGCCATGCGCAGAGCGTCGTGGTTGTCCATGCCGCCCGACGCCATCATCCAGAGCTCCCAGTGCACTCCAAGCCCTTGAACCTCGCCGTGCGAGCCGAGGCCTGCTTTGGCACCCGCCTCGACCCACTTGGCAAGCTGCTGCGCGTGCAGCGGATGCACGTACTGGTCGGTCCGGTAGAACTGTGTGCTCTTCCACTTATCGAGCTCGTCGTGCGGCGTGAAGAACCGCAGACGCTCGATCTGATCGACGTCGGTGTGCGTCAAATAGTACTGGCGACCCGAGGGTCCGCCGTAGGCAACGATGAAGGTCGGCGTGTAGGTGAGCCCGCTGAAGGCACCCAGCCGCACCACGTCGTCGTAGAACGGGCTGATCGGCAGCGAGTGCTCGAGGCCGGCATAGCCATCCTGCATCAGCGTCAGGTTCATCGTGAAGTTGGAGCCACCCTCGGTAGTCGGGGTCAGGCCCAGCTCGCGGGCGGCCATGATCACCCACTGCCGCACCTTCCGATCGCCGGCCATGTACTGCTTGATGGTCTTCGTATTGAAGTGGTCGGCATAGCGGCGCAGCGCGTCGCGTGCATCGTCGAGGCTGGAGATGTTGTCAGCGGAGAAGACACCGGGCCCCGTCGAGTAGAGGCGCGGACCGATGAGCTCGCCGATCTCCATCAGGTCGCTGTAGGTCACGATGTCCTCTGACGACGTTTGCGGATCCCGCTGGGTCGTAACCCCGTAGGCCAGCTGCGCCAGGAACTGGGACACCTGACCCCGGTGCACGCCCCACGCCACCCACGTGTGGGCGTGAATGTCGACCAGCCCCGGCAGGATGGTCTTGCCCGACATATCGCGGAGCTCGGCGCCGTCGGGGATTTCCACCTCGCCACTGGGACCGACGGCGAGGATCCGGTTGTCCCGCACCACGATGTCGCCGGACTCGATCACCTCGTCGCCGCGCATCGTGATCAGCCGGGCCCCGCGCAGGGCTACCGTACCCCGGGGCTTGTCCTTGGTAACGACAATCTCGACGTCGACTCGATGGGGCTCGTACCCCGCCTGCTCGTCCTCGGCCTCATCCTCGTCTTCGGCGTCGTCTTCCTGCTCGTCTCCCTCCCCGGCCTCCGGTTCGGCGGCAGCCGGCTCGACTCCTTCTTCGGCGTCCTCGGCCTCCGGGTCGTCTTTCTCCGCCTCCTCTTGCTCCTCCTCCTTGGCAGCGGCCTCGGCCGCCGCTGCCTCGGCGACCTGCTCGGCCATCTCCAGGTCGTGCACGAAGAAGCTGCGACCGATCGAGTAGTAGGCCGCCGTGCCATCGTGGGTCCAGCCGACGAAATCACCGCCGATGCGCGTCAGGCGCCACGTGGGAACCGATGACGAGGACGCCGCCGACACGGTGGGAGCCTCGCCGCCGATCGGCGGCACGGTGATCATGTAGACGTTGCGGCTCACTCGAACCAGCGCCCTGCGGCCATCGGGCGACAGCACCACCTCCTCCGGCGTCGGCGGCCCGGAGCGGCTCCCGTTCGGCGGTCCGGTGACCTTGACGATGGTCCGGACCTACGTCCCGTCGAAGCGCATCGAGAGTAGTCCCTCCGAACCGGCCCAGATGTAAATGCGGTCGGGATCCGGCCCGAAGTGGGGCGCGTTGCGCCCCTGCTGGGTGGCTCCGCTTCCGACCCAGGTGATACGCGACGGGTCCCCACCCTCCGCGGGAAGCCACACGTATTCCAGCTCGGCGGCGCCACCGTGACCGCCGAAGTCCTCGAGCGTGCGCATGCGATGCATCTTGGAGCCGCGGACCGCGACGATACGCGATCCATCGCCCGCATAGGCGATTCGGTCGAAGAATGCGGACGTAGGCGTCAGACGCTCCGGCTCGGTGCTGCCGTCGGCCATGACCCGGTAGATATCGCCCCCGTCGGTGTCGTTCCAGGTGACGTAGGCGATGTACCGGCCGTCCGGCGACCAGGCCGGCCCGTGCTCGACGTCGGTCGATGACGTGAGCCTCGTCGCGTCCCGGATGATCGGCGGCTCGGTAGCATCCCGGGCGGCCGCGCCCCTGCCTTCGGGAAGGTCGGCGATCCACAGGCGATCCAGAGCCGCGAAGACCAGCCGCGTGCCGTCGGATGACGGGCGCGCGCCGCGGATCTGCGAAACCGTCAGGTCGGTGTCGTTGATCGGATAGTCAAACCTCGCCAGCGGTCCGAGCTGCTGCTCGACCTTGGCCGTGAACGGGATCGGGGAGACCTCGCCCGAGGGGACCGCAACGCGCCAGATCTTGCCACCGAAGCTGGTGATCAGCGCGCTCGAGTCGGCCGTGAACGCCGAGCCGGGATATACGTCGCGATCGCGTGTGCCGCCGCCCTGACTCTCGTCGCGCTGGACGTCCATAACGAGCCAGCGCTCCTGTCCGCTCTGCAGGTCGAGGAGCTTGAGCGCCTCGCGAGTGTCGTGGCGCGTGGCGTAAACCAGCCATCTGCCGTCGGGGCTCGGCAGCGGACGGAGGGCGCCCTCGAGCTCGTGTGTCCTCACGTGCACCCGGCCGGTCTCGCGATCCAGGCTTGCGATCTGGTAGGGGCCGACCAGGCGGGCCGAGCTTCGCGCTCGGTGGTCGGGGCCGAACTCTTGATCCGGCGCGGCGTGGCTGCTGGTCACGAAGCCGCCCCCGAGGCGGCCCCGCAGGTTGATCCACAGATAGCGCGGATCGCCACCGAACGCGGGGCCGAAATGCATCGGCGCGCCGTCGTCGTGCCCGGTCACCTGCAAGCCGGAGCCCCCGTCGACGTGATAGAGCCACAGCTGACCGCCCTTGGCGGCGATCACGTAGTCGCCGTTCGGCGTCCACACCGGAGACATGTAGCTGTCGCGCTCGCCGCTGGTCAGGGCCTCGGGGTCGGTGCCGGCGGCATTGGCGATCCACAGGTTCTCGGAGCCGTTACGGTCGCTGACGAAGACGACCTGGAACCCGTCCGGCGAGTAGCGTGGCTGCATGTCGTAGGCCTGTCCGCTGGTGATGCGGGCAGCCTCGCCACCGGTGATCGGGATCGTATAGAGGTCGCCGAGCAGCTCGAACACGACGGTCTCGCCGGTGGGTGACAGGTCGAGGGAGATCCAAGTTCCCTCGTCGGTGGTGAATTCGAGCGTGCGAGTGGCGATCAGCGGCAGCGAGTCGTTCTTGTTCGCCTCCTCGGCCGAGGCATCGTTTTCGCCGGCCGTCTGTGCCAGGGCTCCCGGCACCAGGACCAGGGGCAGGAGGATCCAGACAAGGACACGGGAGACGCGATGCGTGAACAGGCTCATGGCTCTCGAATGGCTGGCGGCAAGTGTGCTAGGGAGCGCCGCTCGGCGGATCGAAACGTGGTCGGGCGGCAGCATGCCACACATCCGCGGTCATGCCCCTGGACAGGATCACCTGGCGGACTCCAGAGCTGAACGCTAGCCGCGGTCCACCTTCCGGAGCGCCACTGCATTGATGCAATAGCGCAGGCCGCTGGGCGCGGGACCGTCGGGGAAAACGTGCCCCAGATGGGCGTCGCAGGTATTGCACGTCGTCTCGATGCGGCGCATCCCGTGCGACCCGTCCGATTCGTAGGCAACCGCGTTGGGCTGCACCGGTTGCGTAAACGACGGCCAGCCCGTCCCCGACTCGAACTTTTCCTCGGAATCGAACAGCTGCGTGTTGCAGCAAAGGCACGCGTAGAGCCCGAGCTCGAAGAGGCTGCACATCTCGGAGCTGAACGGCATCTCGGTACCCCGCTGGCGCGTTACGCGGTACTGCTCGGGCGTGAGCTGCGCCCGCCACTCCTCATCGGTGCGCTCCACGCGCCGCTCCGGCGCCGGGTTCCCCTCGTCGGCGAATCTCACTACGTCGTCCCAGTCCAACACGGCTGATTTCCTTCAGGCTGCCCAATGCTGCTCGCGCACGAACAGCAGGCGATCCTCTTGCGACAGATCGGGCCGGAAAGTGTAACCCTCCTCGGCGAAATCGTGCAGATCCTGGGGCGTCTTCGCGCGGCTCTTGATCACGTACCTGGCCATCAAGCCGCGGGCACGCTTGGCGGAGAAGCTGATCGTGCGGAGCTTGCCCTCGCGATTCTCCTGGAACAGCGCCGTGACGAGCGGAGGCTCCAGATGCACCGACTGAACAGCCTTGAAGTACTCGTTCGACGCCAGGTTGAGAACCGCGGCGACGGGGCGTTCGGCATGCTCGGCATTCAGCGCGTCGACCAACCGCCGTCCCCAGAACTGGTACAGGTTCTTGCCCCGCGTGTTCGACAGCCGCGTCCCCATTTCCAGGCGGTAGGGCTGGATCAAATCGAGCGGCCGCAGCATGCCGTAGAAACCCGACAGGATGCGTAGGCGCGTCTGCCCCCAGCTGAGATCCCGCTTCGACAAGCTCGCCGCATCCAGGCCCCGGTAGACATCGCCGCCGAAGGCTAGAAGTGCCGGCCTGGAGTTGTCGGCCGTGAACGGCAGGCTCATCTCCTGGAAGCGCTCTCGGTTGAGCTCCGCGAGCGCCGGGCTCAGCTTCATCAGCTTGCGGAGCGAGCTGACGCTCAGCCGCCTGCAGCGCTTCAGCAGCACCTCGATGTCGTGCTCGAAGCGAGGCAGTGTGGTCGGCAGGCCATCTGCCGAGAAGTCGAAGTGAAGCGTCTTGGCCGGTGACAGAAGAGTCAACATCATCGGTCCTCCGTGCGATGCAGAGGCTGACAGGTTATCAAGCGAGCTGCCTCCTGGGGAGGCTGTGGTGAAAGTGTGGTGGGCCTGGCCTGCTAGCCGTCGGCGTCGAGAAGCCCGTGCCGCTTGAGGAACCTCTCGAGTGGGTCCCGGAGCTCGGGCCAGGACGGTGGGCAGTCGTTATGACCACAGTCCCACAGGACGAGCTCGGTGTTCGCGCCGGCCTGCGCCAGGACCGAGGCGTGGCGCACCGGGATCACCTGGTCCTGGCGTCCGTGGAAGATCAGCACTGGTCCCGCGAAGACCGCTACCGCCCCACGGGAATCGTACCGGTCGAGCGCCAGGAAGGGCGGCAGCCCGAAGCTGCGCAGCGCCATGTAGCCGACGCTTACGAACGGCGACCAGAGCACCATTCCCGCCAGGGGCCGCCGGCGGCTCAGACCAGCGGCGACCGCCGACCCGAGACTCCGGCCGATGGCAAAGACACGCTCGGGAGCTACGCCCGGCTTCTCGACCAACCAGTCGTATCCTGCGGCTGCCGCCTCCAGAATCGACTCCTCGGTGGGGCTGCCGTCGGAGCCGCCGTAGCCCGGGTACTCGACGTACAACGCGGCGACGCCCAGATCGCCCAAACCGGCGAGCGCGCCGAGTACATCGGGCGCGAGCTCGGCATTGCCGTGGAATACCACCGTTGCCGCCCCGTTTTGCGAACCGGCCGCCGCCGGAACGTACCAGGCCTCGATTTGACCGGACCCCGTCGACAGCTGAACGGCTTCGGCTCCCGAGTGAACGGCCGCGGACCCCGTGGCATTGGGACGCAGCCTTACCCCCGGGTACAGGACACGCCGCTGCATCGCGAACACGACGCCGGCGTAGGCCACGTAGACCAATACGGCGATCACCACCCAGCGGGTGATCACGTGCTCGCGCCCGGGGCATCGTGGCTGTGCATGACCCGATCCTACTGGACTCGACGATCGGGCTGGGCTCCGGGGCCGGCTCGGAGCACGCATACAGCCTGTGACCCTGACGAGCGCGCTACTTGCGGAGGCACGCGTGACGAGCATCCGCCCGAGAGCCGGCCGCAGTTCTTTGAGCGGCTCACCGAGAGCATGGACGCGGTTCCAGGCGTGACCTCCATCGGAGCGATCAGTCAGCTACCCATCGTCAACCCGGGCAACAACATCTACGTCTACGACTCCCGCAACCCGCAGGAGAATCCGGCGTGGATGCAAACGGCGATGACGCGCACCGTCATGCCCGGGTACTTCGAGACCATGGGCATCCCGCTGCTTGCCGGGCGTCGGCTCGATGCGACCGATACCCGCGACAGGGCTCCGGCGATGCTCATCAACCGGATCTTGGCGGAGAGCCTGTTCCCTGGCGAAAACCCCGTCGGGCGCCAGGTGGTGATCGCCTCCGACCAGGACGTCACCTTCTGCCACAGGCCCCGCAGCCCTCTGCCGGCAACGCGTCATTGACGATCTACATCCCAGAGGCCAAGATCGACGGGCCAACCCGTGGATGAGCTCCCAGGAGAAGCGCGTTGCGATCAGAGGCCCGATCTAACCTATCGTTGGCCGCGATGAAGGCCGGCGTCACGGCGAGCATCTGTGCCGTGCTCCTCGTGGGGCACGGCTGCGGCGCCGCCCCCGAGTCTGCGGAGCCCGAGAGAGGTCCCCGAACTCAGCCTGGCACCGAGATGGGTCTCTACGCGCCCGAACAACACGATCTCTACGACGGGCGCTTCGTGCTGACGGGCTCGAGGATCTTCCAGGTCGGGACCCTCTCCGACATCTCCCCGTGGGATCACATGGGCGACCTCGCCGAGGCGCTGCGTCCGGTGGGATGTGAGGCAATCGTCGACGTCGACGAGATCCAGAACACCGGACGCTTCCGGGCCGAGCTGCAGCTACCGGAGGGCCACTACGTGGTCCAGCTGGACCGATTCCAGGAGTTCTCTCCGTGCCAGGACGGCGGTATCGCAGCGTTCTTGTTCGAGCACGGCGACGCCGGATGTGGCGACAGCAACTGGCCCAAGAGCCTCCTGTACGTGGCGGGCTGGGGGATCGGATCGGCAACGCTCGAGGGTCGGAGCCTGTACGAGGACTACGAGATTCACTTCATGGTCACGCAGGGGATGCGCGATCGGGAGACGCTGCAGGTGCACTACCCGCTGGAGGGAAGCTCATCGGCGGCGGGGGCCGTGAACCCAGCGCTCGTTCAGCTCGACTCCTACATCCGCAGCCCGGAGCGCAACGAGGCCAACCATCCGGGCCGCGAGGTCTTCGATCACTTCTTCGCCATGGAAGTGACCTGGAGATAGAAGCAGGCCCGAGACCTACCAGGCGCGCTCCTCGCGCAGCTAGAGCGATCCGTGCGGGCCCGGCACGCTCGGCATGTTGGCGCCGACCTCTTGCCTCCAGGCCCGGAGCGCCCCCAGCAGTCGCGCCGTATCGTCGGGGCGCTCGAGTGCCAGGTTGTGCCGTTCGCCGAGATCCACCGCCAGATCGTAGAGCTCGAGGCCGCCGTCCTCGAACCACTCCACGAGCTTGAGATCACCCTGGTGAACGGCGCCCCCGGGGCTATTCCCCGAGCCGTGATAGTGAGGGAAGTGCCAGAACAAGGCCTCGTGAGGATCTTGCATGGTGCCCGTCATCGTCCCGAGCAGACCGACTCCGTCAACGTGCTCCTGGGGTCGGGCGGGGAGGCCCGCGAGCTCCAACAACGTCGGGAACAGATCCGTGCTCATGGCCAGGGACTGCACGAGGGTCCCGGGGCTGATCTGGCGCGGCCAGTGGATGATCAGCGGTGCGCGCACCCCACCTTCGTAGAGCCATCCCTTCCCAGCGCGCAGCGGAGCGTTGGCGGTGGCCTGGTTGAAGCCACGGCGCATCAGCGTGCTGAGCCCGCCGTTGGCGGAGACGAACACCACCACAGTACGCTCCTCGATTCCCAGCTCGGCCAGCTTTCCGAGGACCCGGCCCACACTCGCGTCGATGCTCTCCACCATGGCCGCGTAGGTCGGATGGTCCTGGCGCAGCTTCGTGCTGGCGTCCCGCTCCGCCTCGTAATTCGCCTCCCCGTCGGGCCCCAGCCTCGCAGCCTTTGCCTCGTACCGCTGCACGGCAGGTGCTGGCGCCTGCAGTGGCGTGTGGACCCCGTAGTGAGAAAGCACCAAGAGGAACGGCCGGTCGCGGTTGGCCTCGATGAAGTCGAGCGATGCATCGGTGAGGCGATCGGTCAGATACGAGCCATCGGGATCGCCCTCCAGATCGGGCACATCGGTTGCCGGCCAGTCCGGGCTCTCGTACGGCGGGAAGTACGATCCCGGCTGCCCCGCGCGGTTCACGGCGAAGCTGAGATCGAAGCCCTGGGTCGCCGGTAGGTACCCAGAGGTGGACCCCGAAATTCGGACAGGTTGCTAAGGTGGGATCGATCCAGACCAAGAAGAAGGAGTCTGGAATGCCACGGAAGAGACGGAGTTATCCTGCTGAGCTGAAGGCGAAGGTCGCTTTGGAGGCGCTTCGCGAGGAAGCGACGATGGCGGAGCTGGCAGCCCGCTACGATGTGCATCCGAATCTGATCGCCAACTGGAAGAAGAAGGCTCGGCAGAAGGTGCTGGCTGGCTTCTCGGGGAAACAGGAGCGCAACGAGGTCTCTCGGGAGGCCGAGATCAAGGAGCTGCGGGCGAAGATCGGGGAGCTCGTCATCGAGCGGGATTTCTTGTCCAAGGCCTTCGGTCGTTGAGCCACGGCCGGAGGGTGGCGATGGTCGATCCGGAGCACGGCCCCCTGAGCATCACGCGGCAGTGCCGCCTGGTGTCGATCGCGAGGTCTTCGTTCTATTACGAGGGCCACGGCGAGAGTCCGCTGAACCTGCGCCTGATGCGGCTGATCGACGAGCAGTTTCTTCAGACGCCGTTTTACGGCTCACGTCAGATGCGACGATGGCTGCGCCGTCAGGGCTACACGGTCTCTCGCAAGCGGGTGCGCCGCCTGATGCGGCTGCTCGGGTTGCAGGCGATCTTGCAGCGGCCCAGGACGTCTCAGCCGCACCCGGAGCACCGGATCTACCCCTACCTGCTGCGTGATCTGGAGATCACGCGACCCAACCACGTTTGGTGCGCGGATGTGACCTACATCCCGCTGCAGCGGGGCTTTCTGTACCTGGTTGCGGTGATGGACTGGGCGAGCCGCAAGGTGCTGTCCTGGCGTCTGTCCAACACGCTCGATACGAGCTTCTGCGTCGAGGCCTTGCAAGAGGCGCTCGAGCGCTACGGTCCTCCCGAGATCTTCAACACGGATCAGGGTAGCCAATTCACCAGCGTCGACTTCACCGACGCGCTCAAGGAGGCCGGCATTCGGATCTCGATGGACGGCAAGGGCCGCTGGATGGACAACGTCTTCATCGAGCGACTGTGGCGATCGCTCAAGTACGAGCAGGTCTATCTGTCAGAGTACGCGACTGGCTCCGAGGCTCGGGCCGGGATCGGCTGGTGGATGGACTTCTACAACGAGTGCCGACCGCACTCGTCGCTCCAGGACCGGACGCCCGAGGAGGCGTACATTGACGACGGGGCTGAAGACAGGAGCCCGGGGCTTCGCCCCGTGTCTCGCAAGCCCAAGGCAGCCTGAATCATGAACCCGGATTCCACCTTAGCTGCGACGCAAACCTGTCCAAAGGATGGGGTCCACCTCTCCCCTCCCCCCACCAGCAAGCCTGCGCACGGCGGTCAAGTAGTTGGGACGCTCCATGTTCCGGTCCTCATCGTCTGCAGGCACGACATCGCGCCCTCGAGAGAACATGGGCGTTCCGTGGCTGAAGCGCGCCACGGGATCGGGAACCACGTGAGGGTGGCGTTGATCCGCCGAAACCCCAAGCCCACGGGTACGACCGCCGCCCAGTGGCCAATGAACCGGGTAAGGACCAGCGTCAGCCCGATCACGAACGACCACTTGACGATCTTCCTCCAGGCGGACGTTTCGATCTCGAACGGAGCGAAAATCTCGGCGCCGAACAGCAGCCCGCCCAGGAGCACTCCCAGCTCCAGCTCGATACCCATTTCACTCATGACTCTCTCCCTTCGGCTAGCTCACTGTTGCGCGCACCGTCCAAGCACGAGCGAGCCGGCATCGGAAACCTCCTACCACGGATCGATCGTGTGCTGGGCCGGATCGGTGAACGCGAAAACGATCTCGTGCGCATCCGGATCGCGAACGATGAACAGGGCTCGTGCAGGCCGAACTTTCGCTCGCTGGCCACCATCTCCGCGTAGTACGGGGTACCGTCGGCACGATTTGCGAACCCGTCGAATTCGAAGCCCAGCTCGTCTCGGAAGTCCCCGAGTGGCTCATGAGGCCTTCTTGCGCGCGACATCGGTGGAGTCCGTAAGCTCATGCGAGCGCCCGAAGACCTTCTCGAGGGCGTGGTGCCGCTGGAACCAGGACACTTTGAAGAAGAGCACCGCGAGAACTAGCGAGCGCATCCAGCGGCGCGACGAGACCCAATCGCCGCCGAGGTACGAGGCAACCAGACGGAAGCCACGCACAACGATCTGGGGCCAGGCATAGAAGGAACGGCTTATCCGCTCGACAGCGGCGAGGACCTGCTCGCCGCTGACGTGCCGCGGCTCGAAGACCAGATGATCGCCGTCGTAGTGCGCCAGATCCGTGTCGAGGATGCGGTTCTGCGCCGCAAGCTCCCGCTGGAAAGGCGTTCCCGGGATCGGAATCGAGATCGACAGGAGAAACGCCGACGGATCGACCTCCCGCAGCCTGGCTGGAAGCTCCTCGTAATACTCAGCGGTGTTCTCCTCCAGAGCGACCATCATGCCGGTGAAGCTCATGATGCCGCGCGCCCGCAATTTGGCGAACTGCTCGGTGTAGTCGACTACGCGATTCTGCCTTTTGGCTAGGCCGTCGAGGCTCGCCTGGTTGAGCGATTCGAGCCCCACGAACGCCATGATGCCGTTGGCCTGCTGGAGCAGGTCGACGAACTCGTCATCCCGCAGGCAGTTGAAGCTGAATTGAAAGCCCACTCCGACGAAGTCGAGGCGAGCGATCTCGCGTAGCAGCTCCTTCGCGTACGCCATGTCGCCGCCGAAGTTGTTGTCGTAGAACATCGCGAGCTGGCGACGGTGCCAGGGAAGCGACGCTGCCGCCTGCAGGTCGCGAACGACGTCCTCGATCGGCCGCGTTCGAAAGGCCCGGCGCTGGATGTTGAGCTGGCAGTAGCTGCAGCGGAACGGGCAGCCGCGCGTTGCCTCGGTGACGACCGGCGCGGCGAACTCGGGCTCGGCCACGTCGTATCGTGGGGGCGGGATGCCTGCCAGAGTCGGCGTCAGTGGAGCTTCATAGACGCTCCGCAGCCGCCCGGCGACCAGATCCTCGACAACCGCCGGCCAGACCGACTCGGCCTCGCCGACGACCGTCGCGTCGAAGTGCGGAACGACGCACTGCGGATGAGTCGTGGCGTAGCGCCCGCCGGCGATCACCTTTTTGCCGAGGCGCCGGAACCGTTCCGCGACTCGAATGGCATGCGGAGTGCAGAAGTCCATGAAGCTCAGGGCCACGAAGTCGGCGTCGGTCTCGTAGTCGATCGGCCTGACCATCTCGTGCAGGACCTCGACCTCGACGATGTCGGGAGTCAGGGCAGCCAGCAGGAGACCGGTAAGCGGCGGTGCCGGGCATCGGGCGTAGTAGGTCCGCTCAGGGGCCAAGTTCTGGAACAAGACGATGATCTGCAGCTTCGGCTTGGACATGACGCGCCTCCGTTCGCTCGAGTTGACCGCGTGATCATCTCGGAGCGTGCGCTTTGGCCCCGCGAGAGTCCTTAGGAATCGCTGAACAGGGGCTGAAAAGGCGGCGGTAGCGGCTTTCAGAGGTTCCTAAGGAGTTCGTCCGGACTTTCGAGCTGCAGCGCGCGACGCTTCGGGTCCAAGGAGCCCGGCGTCCCCGGCAAAGGAGATCCGCAATGAGAGTCGAAGCGCCAATCGCGATGCGAACCGATCACGGTCGAGCCCGGCGCGAGCCAGTGAGCATCGAAACCCACGACCTGACGCACTTCGCAGAGAGCGCATCCGACGACCTGCTCGAAAAGTGCCGGGGCTTCCAAGCCTGGCTTGGCGATATGCGGGCTCGCGGGCTGTTCCAGAGGCAGTACCGGGTCACGCTCGAGGGGGCGCTCGATCACCGCATCCTGGTGCGCACCGACACCGGGGCAACACGCGAGCTGGTCTGCTTCGACTCGAACAGCTATCTCGGGTTGCATCTGCACCCCCGCGTCGTCGGTGCTGTTCGGCGGGCGCTGGAGATCGTCGGGTATGGCACCCCGAGCGCCCAGCTGCTCGGCGGTACGAACCGCTACCTGCGGCAGCTCGAGGACACGATCAGCGAGTTCTTCGGACGCGAGGACACCATGATCGCCCCGACGGGCTACGCAGCCAACATCGGCGCGCTCACCGCCCTGCTCGGGCGTCGCGACCATGTTGTTTGCGACCGCTTCAGTCACGCCTCGATTCATGACGGCTGCCGATTCTCGGGGGCCGCGACGAACCACCGCTACCGTCACCTCGACGTCGATCACCTCGACAAGATCCTGGGCTCGATGTCCGACGGCGGCCGTCTCGTCGCCACCGACGGGGTATTCAGCATGCACGGACGGATCGCCCCGCTGCCGCGGCTCCGGCAGATGGCCGATCGGCACGGCGCGATTTGTACGTGGACGACGCCCACGGCCTGGGTGTGCTCGGCGAAACCGGCCGCGGCATCGAGGAGCACTGGGGGATGGCCGGCGCTGCCGACGTGTTGATGGGGACCTTCAGCAAGGCTCCCGGGGCGGTCGGCGGCTACGTATGTGGGAGCCGCGAGCTGGTGGAGTACCTTCGCGTCTACGCGCGATCGTGCATGTTTACTGCGGCGCTCCCGGCAGCGCTCTGTGCCGGCCTGACCGAGGCGATTCGAGTGATCGACGAAGAGCCCGAGCACCGCGAGCGACTCTGGTGTAACTGCCGTCGGCTCTGGAAGGGGCTGAAGCAAAGCGGTCTGAGTGTGCCGCAGCTCGAGTCGCCCATCGTCCCGGTATTCGCGGGCCACGAATCGCTCTTGTGGCAGATGAGCTGTGACCTGTTCGACGCCGGCTTCAAGTGCGGCAACGTGACCTATCCGGCCGTGCCCCGAGGCGAGGGCATCATCCGGATGAGCGTCTCGGCACGGCACACGGCGACCGATATCGATCGGGCGGTCGAGACTCTGACGAGCATCGGCAGCCACTACGGGATCCTCGGCCGAACCCGTCGGGAGATCTGTGAGATCGGCGCCGTACTGGCGGGGTCGGGCACCCCGGGGAGCAAGGTGGCATGAGCGCGACCAGCACAATTCGTGACTACGGAATCACCATGCGGCCGTACCTGCTGTTCGTCTCCGGTGCAGCCGGCCTCGTGGGCCTGGCGATGCAGCAAGGACCTTGGGCCGGCGGGCAACTGCTAGCGTTCGCGGCGCTGTTCCTGGGGTACGGATTCGGGCAGGCGCTGACCGACGTCTTCCAGGTCGATACGGACCGTCTGTCGGCACCGTACCGCCCACTGGTGCGCGGCACGATCAGTCGCACGAAGGTACTGATCATCAGCATTCTCGGCCTTCTGAGCACCGCCGCCGCCCTCACGACTCTGAACCCGTGGAACGGGCTGCTGGTGCTGTTGGCAACGTTCGGGCTGTCCACATACACGTGGTTCAAACGACGATTCTGGGGCGGGCCATTGTGGAACGCTTGGATCGTGGCCCTGCTCCCGATCATCGGTCTGCTCAGCGGCGGCGCTACGCCCCGGCTCGCCCTACAGCAGCCGATGCTGTTGTCGGTCGTGACGAGTGTCTTCTGCGCCTACGCCGTGTTCGTCCTCCTCGGTTACTTCAAGGACATCGACGCGGATCGAGCGACCGGTTATCGGACCCTGCCGGTGCAGTTCGGCCGGCATACGGCGCTGCTCGTCAGTGCAGGCTTTGCCGTCCTGGCTGCTGCGGCAGCGGCGCGAGCGGTGTACGTGGCGCCACCCGCCCTGACGCCAGGTCGTGGGTTGGCGTTGCTGCTCGTGAGCGCGGGCGTCGTGGCACTCGCCCGCGCCCACCTGCAAATGGTCGGCGTGCAGTGCGACGCAGACGCGCACCCGGCGATCGTCGGCTCGGTACGTGGGTTTGTCGTGCTGCACGCGGGATTGGCGGTGTTGCTACGGCCGGCACTGGGGCTGCCCGTCCTCGTATTCCTGGCCCTCTTCGAGCTGGCGCTCTCCACGCGGCCGGAGCGGAGCCAGATCTGATGCGAGAACCCGCGCTGATCGTCGTCAACTCGGCGGCTGGCTACGGCCACGCGCCGGCACGGCTGGCTCGCGTGTATCCGGCGCTCGAGCGCAGCTTCGAGCTGACGCCGATCCAGGGGTCCGATTGGCTGGCCGAGCTGCGCGCTGCGCTGCGATCCGGGACTCCCCGACTCGTGATCGCGGCTGGAGGCGACGGTACCGTCAGCGCGGTGGCACGCGAGCTTCTCGAGGTCGGCGCGGACCGTTTCCTGCTCGGCGCGATCGGCCTCGGTTCGAGCAACGATTTTCACAAGGGCAGGTCGTGCTTGCTCGAGGGAGTCCCGGCGCGCATTGACCCCGACAACGCCGTGACGACCGATGTGGTCAGGGTCGACTGCACGACCCCGGCGGGGCCGGAACGACGATGCTTTGTCGTCTCGGCGTCGTGCGGCGCCACGGCCGAGGCAAATGCTCTGTTCAACTCCCCGTCGGGTTCACTGGCATTCTGGCGGCGACGAATTTCCGACGTGGCGGTGTTGCAAGCGGCGGCCGCCAGCATCGGCCGCCATCGACCAGTGTGGGTCAAGCTGAGTATCGACGGCAGCACCGGCCGCGAGTGGTCTGTCTCCAACCTCAGCCTGCTCAAGACCCCGTGGCTCGGCGGCACACTGCGCTACGACACGCCGGTCGCACCCGACTCCGGGCGTATGGCCGTCAATATGTGCCACGACATGACGCGCCCCGAGCTGGTCGGGCTGTTGTGGGGACTCCGATCAGGCCGGTTCCGTGGCCGCTCCAAGACCTGGCACCGGATGGCACGTCGGGTCGAGCTGACAACGTCGCGCCCCGTGGCGTTGGAGCTCGATGGCGAGCTGATCGAGGTCACACGCGCTTCTTTCGTAGTAGTTCGGGGAGGGCTGAAGGTATGCGGCTAGAGGGTCTCGAGGACACCAAAGACACGGTTGACGAGGACGAGTTGTTGGCGGCCTGGGCGCGCCAGCTACCGCGTTCACCGTCACAGCTGAATCGCTTCAACGAGAGCGATGCCGAACTCCTGCCGCTAGGCACGGGGAGGGTGCTAGCAGCCACGATCGACACGATCGACGAGGAGATCCGTTGGGGGATCTACCGCGAGCCCTACACCGGGGGCCGGGTGGCGGCGCTCGCGACGCTCTCGGACCTCGCGGCGGTGGGTGCCGAGCCGCTTGGCTTGCTGCTCTCGGTGGGCCTGCCGCAGGAGCGGAGAGCCGAGGTCCAACGAGGCGTGGCCGGTGGAGTCGCCGAGGTCTGCCGTAGTTGCTCGATCGCGGTCTTCGGCGGCGACACCAACGACGCCGCTACATTGTCGATCAGCTGCGTCGGACTCGGCTTGCTGCCAGAGGGGGCGCAGCAGACCCGAAAGGGTGCGAAGCCCGGCGACCGGATCTTCGTCTCCGGACCGCTGGGCGACGGAGGGGCGCTTGCCGCCGTACGGGTGCTCGGCGCGCCCGAGCTGTACAGCGAGGCGGACTTTCGTCCGCCGGTTCGGATCCGCCACGGGAAGGCCCTCCGCGGTGTGGCCTCTGCCTGCATGGATACCAGCGACGGCTTCCTGGTAACGCTCGATCACCTGGCGCGGATCAACCGGGTCGGGATGCGCATCGACTCGCGGCCGCGAGACCTGCTCTCGCGACGCGGCGCGGCCGTGGCGGAGGAGCTTGCCTTGCCACCACTGGCGCTCCTGGCCGCGGTGCACGGTGAGTTCGAGCTCGTCTTCACGGTGCCGGAACATCGACTGGGCGCACTTCATCGAGTCAGCGCAGCCACGAACTGGCGCCCGATCCAGGCCGGCATCGTCGTGCCCTCACCCGGCGTTTTTCTACGCGAACGAACCATCGACGTGGCGCGACTGCGGCGCCTTGCCAGCAGGACTGGCACACCTCGGGAATACGCTCGAGAGGTAGTCGCAGCGTGTGCCGCGATGGAGTCCGGACTCGAACCCTCTTCCCCGGCCTTCGGACGGTCGCTGTGCCGTGCGAGGCCCGGAGGGTCCACAGTGCCTCATCCACCGGAGGTGTGATATGGCGTCGATACTGGTTACCGGCGCGAGTAGAGTCCCCGGACGTGGTGTATGAAGCTCCGCCCGTCATCGACGCAGTAGTAGCAGGAGCGGTGGGAACTGGTGGGAAACGCAGAGCGTTTTCCACAGTTTCCACGGCGGGCGCGCCCTTGAGATAAAGAATGGCCACTGGTCGATCCTTGGTTTGCCAAGAAGAAACCTTCTGCCAAGGAGAACAACCAGTGGCCAAGACCAAGATGCCCGCCGCCGAGTGGGTTCGCAAGGGGCTCGCGGAGCACGGCACCGATCTGCTCCAGGAGATGGTGGCGGTGTTCGCGCAGCTGCTGATGAGCGCAGACGTGGACTCGATCTGCGGCGCCAGCTACGGGAGCCGGTCGCCGGAGCGGGTGAACCGCCGTAACGGGTACCGACAGCGCGACTGGGATACACGCGTCGGCACGATCTCGCTGGCGGTCCCGAAGGTCCGGGAGGGTGCTTACTTCCCGGAGTTTTTGCTGCAACCGCGGCGGCGTGCTGAGAAGGCTCTGGTGGCGGCGGTAGCAGAGGCCTACGTGCTCGGGATCTCGACCCGGAAGGTCGACAAGCTGGTCAAGACGATCGGTCTAGAGGGGATCTCCAAGTCGCGGGTCTCGGAGATGGCCAAGAGCCTGGACGAGAGCGTCGAGGCGTTCCGGAACCGAGCCCTGGATGCAGGCCCATACCCGTTCGTGTGGCTGGACGCGATGCAGATCAAGAGCCGCGAAGGTGGCCGCGTCGTCAACGTTACCGCCGTGATGGCAATCGGGGTTAACGGCGACGGGTACCGAGAGATTCTCGGAGTGGACGTGATCACGAGCGAGAACGGCGCCGGATGGTTGGCGTTCCTGCGCTCCTTGGTAAGCCGGGGCCTGACCGGTGTGCAGTTGGCGATCTCCGACGCCCACGAGGGGCTCAAGGGGGCGATCGGCGCGGCGTTGCCGGGAAGCTCCTGGCAGCGTTGCCGGACCCACTTCATGGTGAACCTGTTGGCCAAGGTACCGAAGGCGGCGCAGAGCGCCGTGGCCACCTTGGTGCGCTCCATCTACGCTCAGCCGGACCGCGACAGCACGTACGCCCAGTTCCGCCGGGTCGTGGAGCACCTCGAGGGTCGGTTCCCGCAGGCGACCGAGCTGCTGGCCGATGCTCAAGAGGAGCTCTTGGCCTTCAGTTCGTTTCCCAAGGCGGTGTGGCGTCAGATCTGGTCCAACAACCCGCTCGAGCGCCTCAACAAGGAGGTTCGCCGGCGTACCGACGTCGTCGGCATCTTCCCGAATCGATCAGCCCTGATCCGCCTGGTCGGCGCCGTGCTCGCTGAACAGAACGACGAGTGGGCCATCTCTCGCCGCTACATGAGCCTCGAGGTCATCTCCGAGGCTGTCGCGCCAACCACCCACCACCCTGAGGAGGACCTGCTCGCCATCAGCGCTTGAAAATGGATCGCCTCAGTGGCCTTCGTACACCACTTGACGGGACGTGACCCCGGCGCGAGCCGCGGCATTGGACTGGCCACTTGCCTGTCGCTCGGACGGACGGGTCATCACGTATTCGCGACGATGCGTGACCCGGGTCGAGCACCAGAGCTGGGAGCTGCTGCGAGCGCAGAGTCCCTTCGGATTGCGATCTCGCCCATGGACGTAGACTCGGATCAATCCGTGCGCGAGACGCTAGGTCAGATTCTCACTCGGCACGGGCCCCTCGATGCACTTGTGAATAACGCTGGTATCGAGGCCCGGGGATCTGTGGAGGAGTTGGACCTTGCGGAGTTCAGAGCAGTAATGGAAACGAACTACTTTGGGGCGATCCGCTGCATACAGGCCGTGTTGCCGAGTATGCGGAGCCGGGCCGCGGGGTGCATCGTCAATGTCACCTCGATATCGGGCCGAATCTCCTCCTCGCCACTGGGTCCCTATGCGGCCTCAAAGTTTGCCCTCGAGGCCATCAGCGAGGCTCTGGCTCAAGAGGTCAAGGCGGTGGGGATCCGCGTCGCGATCGTGCAGCCCGGGGTCGTCAACACGGACATGGCCAGATCGGCCACCACGGAGTCCGAGACGTCCCTTTATCCGCAGGGGGTCGTCGCATGGCCCGATTGTTCGCGGCTTCCCTGATGCCACCGACCGACCCCGGGGTGGTTGGTGACAAGATCCGCGAGATCATCGAAAGCGACTCATGGCAGCTGCGCTACCCAGTCGGTTCAGACGCGGGACCGTTCCTGGGCTGGCGCGCGGCGATGACCGATGAGGACTGGATCGACTGGGGAGCCGCAGACGACGAGGCATGGTACGAGTCCGTGGAACGTGACTTCGGCCTGGACCTTCGGCGTGGACGCACGCCCGACGACTGACCTTCTCCTTCATCGCACGGCGTCAATACCGAGTCGACCCGTCGTTTGCCGACGCCAACGCGGAGAACGTCGGCAAGGTCATGACCGACTTGCGAGAGTCGGGGAACGCGCTTCACTCATGCCACTCCCAGCCGCGGAGCTCGTAGTAGCGACGTCGCGGTGTGGCGCGGATGGGATGGATCCCGTTCCTCTTGCACCAGATGAAGTGAAAGGTGAGGCCCAGCAATCCCAAGCCCACGGGTACGACCGCCGCCCAGTGGCCAATGAACCGGGTAAGGACCAGCGTCAGCCCGATCACGAACGACCACTTGACGATCTTCCTCCAGGCGGGCGTTTCGATCTCGAACGGAGCGAAATCTCGGCGCCGAACAGCAGCCCGCCCAGGAGCACTCCCAGCTCCAGCTCGATACCCATTTGACTCATGACTCTCTCCCTTCGGCTCAGTGCGCCCAGACGAACCCGGCGATCTCGTCACCGACCTGCGCGATGACCAGGAGGTTCCGGGAGCTCTCGAGTAGCCCGCGCAAGTAGGTCTCCGACACGAAGGTCTCGTGACATTGCGCTACGAGAGCTTGGGCGAGGGACACGTCTCCAGGACCCGGCCGACGAACCATCGCGCTCATCTCAGCCACGACTCGACGGGGTCGCGTTCGCGCGGGATGTACGAGGACCAAGCCGCGCTCGATTGGTTCAAGCTACGAGATCTTCGCAGCGTGAATCACGACTCGCCCTCCCCCTTCGGGAAGATCCTCTCGCCTTCGTAGTCGTTCAAACCGCAGAAGGCGATCACTTCGAAACCGTTTTCCTCGAGTAAAGCCGCGGCACGCGCGGCTCGGCCACCGCCGTTTCAAGCGGTGAGAATCGGACGGTCCCTGGGCACCTCCTCGAGCCGATCGGCAAGCTCCTCGATCGGAATGTTCAGGTACCCCTCGACGGTGCCGCGCGACTCGAGCTCTTGGGGCCGACGAACGTCGAGCAGCAGAACATCGGCGCCCTCGAGAAACTCGGCAAGTTGCACGCCCTCGGCACGCGGCGCTTGGGGCTGCGCCCGCTCACGACGCTCCGCCTGCCCGGCCGGTTCGGCGCCGGGGTCCGGAGCCGCCGGCTCCTCGGTATCGTTGGCCGGCTCGCTGCCGTCGGGCGATGCCTGGCAGCCCACGGCCACCATGCCGGCCACCAGCAGCAACCCGAGAGCGCTGGAAGTCTTCATGTCTCCTCCTCGGTGTGGGCCCGCAGTCTACTGAACGGCGACGGCCAGGACCACTAGCAGGCTGCTGAAAAACGGCTCGAGCGCGCCATTTTGGGCTGGATCGTCTCGATCAAGGTGAGTTGCCCGGCCGCCGTGTGCGAGTGCGAGGCTCTGGTTGCCGGCCGCGCCGGTATTTCTTGGGCGGTTAGTCCCGATATCGTCACGTCGCCCCCTGGAGGTTGCGCATTCTGACCAGGTTGAAGGCAGCGGCGGTGAAGGTGAACATCCAATCGACGCGTTCGGTGCCTCGGTGCCGCGTCTTGCGCATCAGCCCGACCGTCTTGGCCCATCCGAACATCTGCTCGACGAGCTTGCGTTTCCTTTGACTGACCTGGTAGCCGGGGTGGCGGGTTGTGCGCCGGTCGATGGCGCTGCGCCGATTGGTGTCGTTCTGTGCGACGTGCGGGGTGATGTTCCGATCTCGAAGCTTACGGACGCACTCGCGTGTGTCGTAGCCCTTGTCGGCCGCCAAGGTCACCCTGCGGTTACCGGAAATCTTGTCCGCCATTTGCACCGCCGCCTCGCGTTCCGCTGTCCCGGAAGCGATCATGAAGGCAGGAGCGGACTCCGCGGCCAGCGGCGGTCGCCCCGCGGTGCAGGCCAGCAGGCAAAGGCTCACGACGATCAATGGCACAAACCGCATCGTTCAGGACACAGCGTCAGCAGCGGGTGCCTCGGCCGGCACCCGGATGCGCTCGACCAGCTCTCGTGCCTCCGCCGGAGGCGGCGGCGTGAACGCGCTGACACCGATTGCGACAGCGAAGTTCAGGAGCGCTCCGAGCGCACCAATCCCCTCGGGCGAGATGCCCAGAAACCAGTTCTCCGCCACGTTCTGTGCGAAGGGCGCAACGAATACGCCCTTGAAGTAGACGATGTACCCCACGGTAAATCCCAGCCCGGCCAGCATCCCCGCGATCGCCCCGTACTTGTTGACCCGGAAGCTGAAGATCCCCAGGAAGATGACCGGAAACAGCGACGCTGCGGCGAGCCCGAACGCCAGCGCCACCACCTCCGCGACGAAGCCGGGAGGGTTGTAGCCGAGGTATCCCGCCAACGCGACCGCGACTGCGGCGCTCAACCGGCCCGCGAGCAGCTCCCGACGCTCGCCGATCCGACGCGCGAACACTCCCTTCAACAGATCGTGCGACACCGCCGCCGAGATCACCAACAGCAACCCCGCCGCCGTCGACAGAGCGGCCGCGATGGCCCCGGCAGCGACGAGCGCGATGACCCAGTTCGGAAGCCCCGCGATCTCCGGATTGGCCAGCACGATGATGTCACGGTCCACCTGTAGCTCGTTGCCGCGCCAGCCATAAGATTCGGCGGCAGCGGCGAACTCCTCGTTCGCATCGTTGTAGTACTGAATGCGGCCGTCGCCGTTCTTGTCCTCGAAGCCCAGCAGGCCCGTCTCTTCCCAGCGCCGGAACCAGCCCGGCCGATCCTCGTAGGCGAGATTGCCATCGGAGGTTCCGACGGGCCCGGTCTGGATGGTCTCCGTCAGGTTCCATCGCGCCAGTGCGCCGACCGCCGGTGCGGCCGTGTAGAGAATCGCGATGAACAACAGTGCATAGCCCGCGGAAACTCGCGCATCACGCACGCGCGGGACCGTGAAGAAGCGCACGATCACGTGCGGGAGTCCGGCCGTACCGATCATCAGCGCCAGGGTGATGAAGAACACGTCGACGCGACTCTTCGTGCCAGCCGTGTATGCGGCGAACCCGAGATCCGTCACGATTCGGTCGAGATTCGCCAGGAGATGCCCGCTTCCGCCGGCCACCGAGCTGCCAAATGCGATCTGCGGAATGGGCGTGCCGGTCACCTGCAGCGAGATGAACACGGCCGGGACGGTGTAGGCGAAGATCATCACGCAATACTGGGCGACCTGCGTATAGGTGATGCCCTTCATGCCGCCCAACACGGCGTAGAAGAACACGATCCCCATGCCGACAAAGAGTCCGGTCGAGATGTCGACGTTGAGAAAGCGTGAGAACACGATCCCCACGCCGCGCATCTGGCCGGCGATGTAGGTAAACGAGATGACGATCAGGCACACCACGGCCACGACCCGCGCCGTCTGCGAGACATAGCGATCGCCGATGAACTCGGGCACGGTGAACTTGCCGAACTTCCGCAGGTAGGGCGCCAACAGCAACGCCAGCAGCACGTAACCGCCGGTCCAGCCCATGAGATAAACCGAGCCGTCGTAGCCAAGAAACGCGATGCTTCCGGCCATGGCGATAAACGAAGCCGCCGACATCCAGTCGGCCGCCGTCGCCATGCCGTTGGCCACCGGATGCACGTGCTTGCCCGCGACGTAGAACTCCCCGGTGTTACGCGCCTTCGACACGAAGGCGATCGCGATGTAGAGCGCGAACGAGGCTCCGACAACCAGGCTAGTGAGAGTCTGTAGACCCACTGCTCAGTCCTCGTCCACGCCGTGAGCCCTGTCGATCACCGACATCCGCCACGCGTAGAAGAAGATCAGCGCGACGAACACATAGATGCTGCCCTGCTGTGCGAACCAGAACCCCAGGCGAAAGCCGCCGATCTGGATCCGGTTGAGCTGGTCGACCAGGAGAATGCCGAAGCCGAAGGACACGGCGAACCAGATCGCCAGGCACAGACCGACCAACCGCAGGTTTTCCTGCCAGTACGTCCGGTTGTTCATACCCACCCCCGTCCCCCCGCTATCGCCACGCGCCTTGCGCGCTGCCGCGGATCGCGACGTTACCACGGAGCAGCGCGCCGGTAGTACGCCCGGCTCAGAGCCTCGGGCTACGGGCCTCGCCACGGTCTCGCCCGGGCCGCCTGGCGCCGGAAATCGACTCTACAGGGCTGACGTTTCCGGTTCAGGGGCGCGGCGTCACGAGGATGTGCTGTACCCCGAAGACCGGATGTGAGAGCCGGGCTCGAGGTCCATGCGGAGAGATTATCAGCGCTGTAGCGGCACTTAGGCGCATCGCATCTCAATCGATGCCCTGCGGAGCGGCGGACTCAAAGACCCTCAGCATCTCTGCCTCCGCCGGCGGTCTCAGCACAGCGAACTCCGAGGCATCTGGATAGTCAGTCGCAAGAATACGATCCGTTCACAGGGCCCAGCACGGCGATCCGAACGCGGAAGCGCTCACGTTCACCTGCGAGCAGGGTCTGGAGATCCATCGACAGGCCCTGCTGCACCTTTTCGTCACGCGCTTCCAGTCGAGGGATCTCCTGCTCCACCTGGGTGGGCATGCAGTGCGGGCGATGCAAGGCCGGTTACTGGGCTAATGCATCCACGAGCACACCTCTTCACCGGCACAAGCCGCTCCGGCGGCGGAGACGACCAATGACGGCAACCGCAGAGCATCGACTGAGAGATCTCGATATTCGACTGCCGGAGGTCAAGGCCGCGGTGACCAACTACGTCCCCTTCGTGAAGACCGGGAACCTGGTCTTTGTCTCGGGGCAAGTACCCTTCGACGAGCACGGCAAGCTGCTCGCCGGCCAGGTCGGCGCGGACATCAGCGTGGAAGAAGCAGTGAAGATCGCGCGTGACGTGACGATGAACTTGATCGCGGTAATCAGGCAGGCGGCGGGCAGCCTCGACAACGTGACCCGGATCGTGAAGATCAACGGCTCCGTGAATGCGGTTTCCGGATTCACCCAGCAGCCGCTCGTTATCAACGGGGTCTCGGATCTGATCGTGGAGGTTTTCGGCGAGCGGGGTCGCCACGCCCGAGCGGCTGTGGGTACCGGGAGTCAACACGCCGATGGCGTGTGCCAGATCAGGAGTCGACGCTGACACCACGCAGCAGTCTGGGATATTCCCGGCGTAGAGGTCAGAGATCTCCGCCGGATGAACCGGATCGTCTCCGCGGACCACCAGGGTCGGAACCTCTAGCGAACGCAGTTCCGCTGACGAGGTGAACGGCTGAGCAGCGGATGCCCTCGCCAACGCGTCCATCATCATGAACGTGGCTGTTTGCTCTTCGGTGGAGCCGCGCTCCAAGACCTTCCGCTGCTTCGCAGGTCGGGCGTGATGACGCGGTGACGCGCGCCAAGAGGCACGATCAGCGGCAACGCCGCCCGATGGTCGGCCATCCCACCGTGCAACATGACGATCTCGGGACCCTCGCCCTCTTCTACGGCGAAGAGCCGAACCCCACCGCTCTCGAACCAGATCTCCCGCATCAAGGTTCTCCTTCGTGCCAACGCAGATCATCGTCGTTCAGAGTCGGCGCCGCCGAACGGTCCCTCAGCCGCGCAGAGGTCGCAAGCCGCCCAACGCACCAGAAACCCCTGTGAGCAGTCCTGCGCGGCGCCGCTGCACCTCGACCGCCCCACGGCGGGCCCTTCGGCCGTGCCCGCCCCCGCGCAACAAAGCGCCCGCCGTGTGGCGGGCGCCCGTGCAGTGGACCGTGGGGGATTCGAACCCCCGACCTCTGGCATGCGAGGCCAGCGCTCTCCCAGCTGAGCTAACGGCCCTCAGTCAGAAGGATCTCAGTCCTCCTCCTTGTCCTCATCATCAGCCGCGTCGTCCGAAGCCTCTTCGTCGGCATCCGCAGGCGCCTCGTCGGCCTCGACAGCATCTTCGGCCTCTTCCGCGGCCTCAGCGGCGGCAGCCTTCACCGCGTCCTGCGCCGCGGTTCTCGGACCGCCCTTGCGCTTCGGCTTCTTCTTCTTGGCCTTCATCTCGGCCTCGACCAGCTCGATGACCGCCATCTCGGCAGCGTCGCCGGCCCGCGCCGGAAGCTTGGTGATGCGGGTGTAGCCACCCGGACGCTCGGCGTAGCGCGGGGCGAGATCGTCGAACAGCTTCTTGACCACGGCCTTGTCGCGCACGTAACGCGCCGCATGGCGGCGGGCGTGCAGACTCTCCCGCTTGCCCAGGGTGATCAGCTTCTCGGCGATCGGGCGCAACGCCTTGGCCTTGGCCTCGGTCGTACGGATTTTCTCGTGGCGCAACAGGCTCGTGACCATGTTGCGGAACATGGCCTTGCGATGCGACGGAGTACGGTTCAGTGACGGTGTCGTCTGCCGGTGGCGCATTGCTCTGTCCCCGCGCTATCAGGAATCGGCCGGCGGCGGCAGGTCGGACAGGTCCATGTCGAGGGTCAGACCCATCTCGGCCAGGACTTCCTTGATCTCCTGCAGCGACTTCTTCCCGAAGTTCTTGGTCTTGAGCATCTCCGGCTCGCTGCGCTGCACCAGGTCGCGGATCGTACGGATATCGGCGTTCTTGAGGCAGTTGTAGGAGCGAACCGAGAGCTCGAGCTCGTCGACCGAGCGATTGAGGTGAGCGTAGAAGGCGGTCAGGTCCTGATCCGGCTCCTCCGGCGGCTGCACGGGCTCCTCCTCGATGTCGACGAAGATCGCCAGATGGTCGCGCGCCAGCTTGGCAGCGAGCGCGATGGCGCGATCCGGCGTCACCGTGCCGTTGGTCCAGACCTCGAGCACGAGGCGCTCGAAGTCGGTTACACGACCCAAGCGGGCCCTCTCCACCTTGTAGTTGACCTTGCGAACCGGCGAGTGCACCGAGTCGATGGGGATCCAACCGATGCCCATCTCGTTGTCGAGGTTCTGGTCGGCCGGGACGTAGCCGCGGCCGCGTGCCAGGCGCATCTGCACCTCGATCTCGCCGCCCTTGGCCAGCGTGCAGATGTGGGCATCAGGCTCGATGCAGGTAAAATCCGGGTCCTCGACGATGTCGCTCGCGGTGACCGGACCCTCACCCTTCTTCTTGAGCAGAAGCGTCTTGGGCTTGTCGACGTTGAGGCGGAACGGAACGGTCTTGAGGTTCAGGATCAGGTCGGTAGTGTCTTCCACCACGCCGGGCAATGAGCTGAACTCGTGCAGTACGCCCTCGACCTTGAGCGCCGTGACGGCAGCCCCTTCGATCGACGAGAGCAGCACGCGACGCATCGCGTGCCCCACCGTGATCGCGAAGCCGCGTTCGAACGGCTGAGCGATGAACATTCCATAGCGATCCGTCAGCGAGTCGAGGTCAACCTCGAGCCGTTTCGGACGTTGAAAACCTGTCCAGAGCATTCCGGACCTCCTAGGCCACGCGGGATTCGGCAGCCAAGATCGTGGCCGGCTCTACTTGGAGTAGAGCTCGACGATCAGCTGTTCCTGGATTTCGATATCGATGTCCTCGCGCATCGGCAGCCGTGCCACCGTGCCCGAGAGGGTGTCGAGGTCGACCTCGACCCAGCCTACAAACGCGCCGACACGGGCCGCCTCGGTTGCAAGCTGAATCTCGGTGTTGGTCTTGCTCCTGTCGCGCACCGTGATGACTTCCCCCTGACGCACCTGATACGACGGTATGTCGACACGCGACCCGTTCACGGAGATGTGGCCGTGCTTGACGAGCTGCCGGGCATGCGGGCGCGACAGGCCGAAGCCCATCCGGTACACGGCGTTGTCGAGGCGTCGTTCCAGCGAGCTGAGCAACGCCTCACCAGTGATGCCGCGCACGCGGGCCGCCTCTGCGAAGTACTTGCGAAACTGGCGTTCGAGCACGCCGTAAGTGCGCTTGACCTTCTGCTTCTCGCGCAGCTGGATTGAGTAATCTGACGGTCGGCGGCGACGGCGACGGCCGTGCTGACCGGGAGGATAGTTGCGGCGCTCGATAGCGCACTTGTCGGACGTGCAACGCGAGCCCTTGAGGAAGAGCTTCATGCCCTCCCTGCGGCAGAGCTTGCAAACCGGACCATTGTAGCGGGCCACTCTTGTGCTCCTCTTACAAACTCAGACGCGACGCTTCTTCGGCGGGCGACAGCCATTGTGCGGAATGGGCGTGACGTCGCGGATCGCCGTCACTTCGATACCGGCCGCTTGCAGGCCGCGGATCGCCGACTCGCGCCCCGCGCCCGGACCCTTGACGCAGATCTCGACGCGTCGCAGGCCATGGTCGCGTGCCTTCATGGCGGCGTCGCTCGCAGCGATCTGCGCTGCGAACGGCGTGCCCTTGCGCGAGCCCTTGAATCCCTTGGATCCCGAACTGGACCAGGAGATGGTGTTCCCGTCCTTGTCGGCGATCGTGATAATCGTGTTGTTGAAGGTCGCCTTGATGTGACACACCCCTTGGGCGATGTTCTTCTTGACCTTCTTCTTGCCGCTCTTTCTCTGTGCCATGACTCGATCCTGAGCTCGTAATGCCGTTCAGACCGCCGCGAGCAAGCGCGTCGGACGGTTGGCGATCTTCAATGCCCCACCTTCTGCTTCTTCTTGACGGCCAAGCGGCGCGGACCCTTGCGCGTACGCGCGTTGGTCTTGGTGCGCTGCCCGCGAGTCGGGAGGTTCCGCCGGTGGCGCATGCCGCGGTAGGAGCCGATCTCGATGAGCCGCTTGACGTTCATCTGGACTTCCTTGCGCAGGTCACCCTCGACCCGACCCTGCCGGTCAATAACCTGGCGGATCCGGCTGACCTCTTGCTCGGTAAGGTCCTTGACGCGGCGATCCGGGTCGACCTTTGCGGTCGCCAGGATGGAGTTGGCACGCGCACGGCCGATACCGTAGATCCCTGTCAGCGCGATCTCGATGCGCTTGTCCAGACGTAAATCAACACCCGCAATACGGGCCATCAGAAGGCTCCTCTTTCGTGCGTCCCACGTGACCGGACCGGCCGCAAGCGGCCATGCTCCGTGTCGCGTTGCAGAACCCGGCTCAGCCCTGGCGCTGCTTGTGCTTCGGGTTCTCGCAGATCACGTAGATCGTGCCCCTGCGTCGCACGATCTTGCACTTGCCGCACATACGACGAACGGACGCTCTCACTTTCACGACAAACTCCCACCTATTTTAGCTAGGCGGATGCAACATTGTAGCAGGCTCTCGCCGGCTCGGCATCCACCTCCCCGCGCTCACGGGGCTCCCTTTTTCTACTTGTAGCGGTAGACGATCCGACCGCGCTCCAGGTCGTAGGGCGACAGCTCCACGAGCACCTCATCGCCCGGCAGAATGCGGATGAAATACTTCCGCATCTTGCCCGAAATGTGGGCCAGCACCTTGTGACCGTTGTCGAGCTCGATGCGAAACATGGCGTTTGGCAACGTCTCGACCACCTTGGCCCTGACCTGTAGCGCTTCTTCCTTTTTCGCCATCCGATCCTCAGTTCAGCGGCTCGCGTAGCGAGCCTCGGCGCGCTCGGACACGACCGGAGCGCTGAGCACCCATGGGCCGTCGTCGGTGACCGCCACACTGTGCTCGAAATGAGCGGACGGCGTACGGTCAGTCGTCACTGCGGTCCAGCCGTCCCCCAGTATTTCCACTTGGGGCCGGCCCAGATTCACCATTGGCTCGATCGCCAGAACCATACCGACCCGCAGTCGGGCGCCGACCCTGGGCTCCCCGAAGTTGGGAATCTGCGGATCCTCGTGCAACGAAGCGCCGATCCCATGGCCGACGAACTCGCGCACGATCGAGAACCCTGCGGCCTCGACATGCCGCTGCACCGCGTGAGAGATGTCCCCCACCCGGTTGCCCGCAACGCAGCGCTCGATCGCCCTCTCGAGAGACTTACGCGTCACCTCCAGGAGTCGTCCGACCTGCGGATCGATGGCGCCAACCGGAACGGTAATGGCGGCGTCGCCATAAAACCCGTCGAGCCGGACGCCGAGGTCGATGCCGAGGATGTCGCCCGCGGCCAGGCGTCGCTTGGCCGAGGGAATCCCGTGCACGACCTCCTCGTTGAGCGAGGTGCACAGGGTCGCGGGAAAGCCGCGATACCCCTTGAAGGCAGGCTCACCGCCCAGCTCCCGAACTCGCGCCTCGGCGTACTCGTCGAGCTCGCCGGTCGAAAGCCCGGGACGAACCCGGGCGACGAGCTCGTCGCGCACCGTGGCGACGATCTGGTTGGCGGCGAACATCGCCTCGAGCTCCGCTCCGGACTTACAAACGATCATGCGCGCACCGCCTCGGCCATGGCGCCGTCGACGCAGGCGAAGACCTCGTCAATGGTGCCGGCGCCGTCGATCTCCGACAGCAGCCCCCGGCAGCGGTAGTAGACCACCAGCGGCTCGGTCACCGAGCGATACACGGCCAAGCGCTCGAGGACCACCTCTTCTCGGTCGTCCTCACGCTGGATCAGCTGGCCGCCGCAGCGGTCGCAGACACCGTCGGTGGCCGGCGCCCTGAAGTCGAGGTGGTAGTTGGCGTTGCAATCGGGACAGGCGCGGCGCTTCGATAACCGATCGACCAGCAGCTCCTCGGCAACATCGAGATAGAGCACGACGTCGACCTCGCCGCGACCGCCGGCGGCCAGTAGCGAGTCGAGGAACTCGGCTTGCACGCGATTGCGCGGGTAGCCGTCCATGAGCGCTCCCGACTCGGCGTCGGGTTGGCCCAAACGCTCCCTGACCACCCGGCCCATAGTCTCGTCGTCAACCAGATCCCCGGCATCCATGATGGCCTGCACGCGCTGGCCCAGCTCCGAGCCCGTAGCGACGGCCTCCCGCAGCATGTCGCCAGTCGAGATCTGCGGTAGCCCATACTTCGCCGACAGGCGCGCAGCTTGCGTGCCCTTGCCGGCGCCGGGCGGACCCAGGAAGACCACGAGCATTAGATGAACCGCCTCGCCTTGATACGGCCGCCCTTGATGAAGCCCTCGTAGTGGCGCATGACGAGCTGGCTCTCGATCTGGCGCACCGTATCCATGGCAACCCCGACGAGAATCAGCAGCGACGTGCCGCCGAAGAAGAAGGTCACGCCCAGGCCCTCGGTCATCCACAACGGCAGGATCGAGTCCAGGTAGGGGCCAATGCCCGGAATGGGCGCCACCTTGAATCCCGAGATCAGGAACTGGGGCATCATCGCCACTGCCGCCAGGTACAGGGCGCCGACCAGTGTCAGCCGAGTAAGAACGTCGTCGATGTACTGGGCGGTGCGCTTGCCGGGACGAATCCCCGGCACGAAGCCGCCGTACTTCCGCATGTTGTCGGCGACATCCTCGGGATTGAAGATGATCGCGGTGTAGAAGTAGCAGAAGAAGATGATGCCGGCGACGTAGATGAAGTTGTACAGCGGCATCCCCCACCCCAACTGGCTGCTCAGCTCCTGAGCCCACGGGTGGTTGATGAACTGTGCGATCGTCTGCGGGAACATGATGATCGACGAGGCGAAGATCACCGGGATAACGCCCGCGGTGTTCACACGGATCGGCAGATGCGTGCTCTGTCCTCCATACATCCGCCGTCCGACTACGCGTTTGGCGTACTGCACCGGGATGCGCCGCTGGGCGCTCTCCATCAACACGACGAAGCCTGTCACCGCGATCATGACCGCGCCCAGCAGGGCCAGCGTCAGCAAGTTGATCGATCCCACCTCGAGCTGCTGGTAGGTCCCGATCAAGGCGCCGGGCAGCCCGACAGAAATGCCGGCAAAGATGATCAAGGAGATGCCGTTGCCAATCCCCCGCTCCGTGATCTGCTCGCCCAACCACATAAGGAACGCGGTTCCGGTGGTCAGGGTCAGGATGGTCATCATTCGGAACGACCAACCCGACTGATCGACGAAAGGAACTCCGCTCGGGCTGTTGGTGTTCTCCAGCGCGAAGCTGATGCCCATCGACTGGACGATCGAGAGCGCGATCGTACCGTAGCGCGTGTACTGGGTGATCTTCTTGCGGCCGAGCTCGCCCTCCTTCTGCAAACGCTCCAGGTACGGCCAAACGACCGTGAGCAGCTGCAGGATGATCGATGCCGAGATGTACGGCATGATCCCGAGCGCAAAAATCGTCATGTTGCTCAACGCGCCGCCCGAGAACAGGTCGACGAACCCGAAGAAGCTGCCTTGGAGCGACTCGAAGAACTCCAGCACCGCGGCGGAGTTGACGCCCGGAGTAGGGATGTTGGCACCGATGCGGAAAACCGACAGTAGGCCGAAGGTATAGAGCACCCGCTGACGCAGGTCCGGAATCGCGAAGATGTTCCGGAACGTCTCGATCACGAAAGCACCTCGGTGCTGCCCCCGGCAGCCTCGATCTTGGTGGCGGCCGACTTGGTGAAGCGGTGGACCTTGACGTCGAGCGAGATCTCGAGATCACCGCGACCCATCACCACGACCTTGTCGTAGCGGCCCTTGATCAACCCAGCGGCGCGCAGCGACTCGGGATCGACCAGCGTGCCGGCAACGAAGCGGTCGAGCTGGTCGAGGTTGACCTCGGCCCATTCGGTGCGGAACGGGTTCTTGAAGCCGCGCTTGGGGATACGCCGCACCAGCGGTAGCTGACCACCCTCGAATCCCACCTTGCGACTATATCCGGAGCGCGATTTGGCCCCGTTCTCGCCGCGACCAGCGGTCTTGCCACTCCCGGAGCCGTGACCCCGGCCTACCCGCTTGCGCGGTCGCCTACTGCCCGGCTTCGGGCGCGCGTCGTGAATCTTCACGGTTGCCTCCTATCGATCGCCGCGGCCGCCGGCCCACGACTCGGCTTCTCTGTGCTCAGTGGTTCAGGCTTCTTCCACCCGGATCAGGTGCGACACGACGTTGATCGAGCCGCGCACCCGCGGGTTGTCCTCACGCTCGACGCGGTGCCCGATACGGCGCAACCCGAGCCCGAGCATCGCCTCACGCTGGGAACGCGGGCACCCGATCGTGCTGCGAACTTGTTGGATGATCAGCTTGCTCTTCTTCTTGGCGGCCATGATCGCCTCACCTACGGGCTGCAGGCTGAACGTGCTCCAGCGGCACGCCACGTCGGCGCGCCACGTCGACCGGATCCTTCAGCCGCATGAGCGCGTCGAACGTTGCCTTGAGCATGTTGTGCGGGTTCCGGGTGCCGATGCACTTGGTCAGGATGTCGCCCACTCCCGCCATCTCGAGCACGGCGCGCACCGCAGCACCGGCGATCACACCGGTACCCGGGCCAGCGGGCTTCAAGACCACGTGGCCCGCACCGTAGTGGCCATCGACCGCGTGCGGCACCGTGGCGCCGTTCATCGGCACCTTGATGATGTGCTTCTGGGCCTCCTGATGTCCCTTGCGGATGGCCAGCTGCACCTCCCGTGCCTTGCCCAGGCCGTATCCCACGTGACCGTGCTTGTCGCCGACCACGACCAGGGCGTTGAACCCGAGGTTCTTGCCACCTTTCACCACCTTGGTGACGCGGTTGATGGCGACCACGGTGTCCTGCAGCTCGTGTTGCAGGCTCCGCGGGTCGACCAGCACCGGCTTGCGCTTCGCCATCGACAATCTCCTCAGAATTCCAGTCCGGCCTCGCGCGCGGCCTCTGCCGCCGCACGAATGCGTCCGTGATAGTCGTAACCGTTGCGGTCGAACACGACCTTCTTTACGCCGGCCTCGAGGGCACGCTCAGCCAGCATCGTGCCGGCCGCCGTAGCCGCCGGGACCGTGCTTCCCCACTCGAAGCCCTGGTCGCGAAACGCCTTCTCCAGCGTCGATACCGAGGCGAGCGTGTGCCCGTCTCCGTCGTCGACCACCTGCAGGTGCAGGTGGCGATTCGACCGGAAGACCGTTACGCGCGGACGCGCCAGCGTGCCCGTGATCTTCTTGCGCACGCGCGTGCGGACCGAGGCCCGCCGCTGTTCCTTCTTCTTTCGGCGATTCACTCTCATGGCTTCAACTCACTAATCAGGCGGCAGCGACGCCGGACTTGCCGACCTTGGTGCGCACGACCTCGTCGCTGTAACGGATGCCCTTGCCCTTGTAGGCGTCGGGCGGCCGGAGGCGGCGAATCTGCGCCGCGGCCTCACCGACGAGTTGCTTGTCGATTCCTTCGATGACGATCTTGGTCTGGTCGGGCGTGGTAATCGTCAGCCCCTCCGGCACCGCGAACTCCACCGGGTGCGAGAACCCTAGCTGCATGTTGAGCATCTTGCCCTGGGCCTGGGCGCGATAGCCGATACCGTGGACCTCGAGCTCACGCTTGAACCCCTCGCTCACACCCCTGATCGCGTTGGCAGCCAGGGCGCGCGCCAATCCGTGATAGGCACGTGACTGCCTGGCATCGTTGGCCCGCGAGGCGCTCAGCGTGCCGTCCTGGACGGCGAAGCTGATGCCCTCGGGGACAGGCGTCGTCAACTCACCCTTGCCGCCCTTTACGACCAGGTGGTCATCCTTGATGTCGACGCTGACCCCATCGGGTAGCGGGATCGGCTTCAATCCGACTCGAGACATAGCTCACCAAACCTTGCAGAGATACTCGCCGCCTACACCCTGCTCGCGGCACTGGCGATCGGTCATCAAGCCACGCGAGGTGGAGATAATGGCAATGCCGAGCCCGTTGAGCACGCGCGGCAGGTGTTCCTTGCCGCAGTACACACGGCGACCCGGAGAGCTGACGCGCTCGAGGCCGTCGATCACGGACTCACGCTCGCCCAGATACTTCAGCTCGATGTCGAGCTCGCTGTGCGGGCCCTCGTCCGTCTCCGAAACGGAGGTCACGTAGCCCTCTTCGCGCAGGATGCGGACCATCTCGCGCTTCGTCTTCGAGGCCGGGACGCTGACGCGATCGTGATCCGCCTGGATGGCGTTGCGGATCCGCGTGAGCATATCGGCGATGGGATCGGTCATCATTGTGTCGCTCTCCGACTCTTGGCCAACCGCTACCAGCTCGCCTTCTTGACGCCCGGGATCTCGCCGTTCAGGGCACGCTCGCGAAAGCAGATCCGGCACATCTGGAACTTCCGCAAGTAGCCCCGCGCGCGCCCGCAGATCCGACAGCGGCGCACCTTACGACTCGAGAACTTCGGCTTGCGCTTCGACTTGGCAATCCAAGCGGTTGTCGCCACTTCTACCGTCCTATTGATCGCGGCGGAACGGCATGCCCAACGCCTCTAGCAAGGCGCGCGCGTCGTCGTCCGACTCCGCCGATGTACAAATCGTCACATTCATCCCCCGGACCTTGTCGACCCGTGTGTAGTCGATCTCCGGGAAGATCAGTTGATCCTGCAGCCCCATCGTGTAGTTGCCGCGCCCGTCGAACGAGCGGCGCGGCACGCCACGGAAGTCGCGCACACGCGGCAGGGTGATCGTGATCAGCCGATCGAGGAACTCGTACATTCGCTGTCCGCGTAGCGTGACGGAGCAGCCCACCGGCAAGCCCTCGCGCAACTTGAAGGCGGCGATCGACTTGCGCGCCCGTCGTACCCTCGGTTGCTGGCCGGTGATCAGAGCAAGCTCCTCCATCGCGCTGTCGAGTTCCTTGATATCCTGCGACGCCTGACCAACGCCCATGTTGACGCTGATCTTGACCAGGCGCGGCACGGCCATGGTGTTGCCGTACTCCCGCTCCTTCAGGAGCTTCGGCAGGATCTCTTCTTCGTATGTCTTCTTCAGACGCGGAACCATCGTCCTTCCCTCGTCAGCTCTTGTCGATGATGGCGCCCTGCCGGCTGACCCGTACCTTCGAGCCGTCCTCGAGGTACTGGTAGCCGACTCGCGTCGGAGCGTTGGTCTCGGGATCGACGACCGCCACATTCGAGATGTGCAGCGGGCGCTCGCTCCGCACGAGACCACCCTTGATGTTTTTCTGCGGGTTGGCCTTGACTGCCTGCGTGGCCAAGTTGACGCCCTCGACGAGCACTCGCTGGCTCTCCGGCATCACCTGCAAGACGCGGCCGCTCTTGCCCTTGTCACGACCCGCGATCACGTAGACCGTGTCGCTCTTACGCACCTTGGCATAACGGCCCATCAGAGCACCTCCGGCGCCAGCGACACGATCTTCATGAAACGACGTTCGCGCAGCTCACGGCCCACCGGGCCGAAAACGCGCGTGCCGATCGGGTCGCCAGCCTCGTCGATAATGACCGCAGCGTTGTTGTCGAAGCGGATATAGGAGCCGTCGCGGCGTCCGGTTTCCTTCCTCGTGCGCACGATCACGGCGCGCACGACCTCACCCTTCTTCACGGTGCCGCGCGGCACTGCTTCCTTGACCGAGGCCGAGATCACGTCACCCACCCCGGCGATCTGGGAGACACTGGAGCCGCCCAGCCGTCGGATGCAAGCGATCTTGCGCGCTCCGGAGTTGTCGGCAACGTCGAGTACCGTCTCCATCTGGATCATGGCATCACCTCGACATCAGTCGGCGGCCTGACCGACTTTGGCGCCGGGAGCCCGCTGGATGATCTCTTCGACCCGCCAGCGCTTACGCGTCGACATGGGCCGATGCTCGATAAGACGCACGCGGTCTCCGACCTGGCACGAGTTGTCCTCGTCGTGCGCCATGAATTTCTTGTGCGTCCGGACAACCTTCTTGTAGCGCGGATGCGACCAGGTTCGTTCGACCGTCACGACAACGGTCTTGTCCATACGATCGCTGGTCACCACGCCCACTTCTTGCCGTCGGTGGCCACTTTCGATGCTCATCGCCTATTTCCTCACTCCGCCGCCGCGACACTCGTCGCGGAGCCCGGGGCCTGGTCCATATACTCGCGCCGCACGGTCAGGGCGCGAGCCAGATCGCGCCGCACCGTCCGCAGCTTGGCAGCGTTCTCCACCGCGCCTGTCGTCTGCTGGAAGCGCAGCTTGAACAGCTGTTCACGAAAATCGTTGATTTTGTCCGACAGCTCGGCCTCGGACATTCCGCGAAGCTCCTCCGCTTTTACCATTGCAGCTCCTGCACCGTCCGCCTCACGAATCGCGTCCGGATCGGCAGCTTGGCGGCGGCGCGGCGCATCGCGGCACGGGCGATGTCCTCTGCCACCCCCTCGATCTCATACATCACGCGTCCGGGCCTGACCACGGCCACCCAGTACTCGGGGTTGCCCTTACCCTTGCCCATGCGGACCTCGGCGGGCTTCTTGGTAACCGGCTTGTCCGGAAACACCCGGATCCAGATCTTGCCGCCGCGCTTGACGTGACGCGTCATGGCGACACGGGCGGCCTCGATCTGACGGCTCGTGATCCACGCAGGCTCCAGGGCCTGCAGACCGAACTCGCCGAACTGCACACTGCCGCCACGCAAGGACTTGCCGCGCCGCTTACCGCGGTGCACCTTGCGGAACTTGACCTTCTTGGGCATCAACATCGGCGTTTTCCTATCTCGCTTCTAGTCCGTTTCCGGCTCCGCTCAGGAGGTCAGGCTGGCACGGCGGGCCAGATCCGGACTCAGGATCTCGCCATTGTAGATCCACACCTTCACGCCGATCCGACCATACGTGGTCTTGGCCTCGGCAAATCCGTAGTCGATGTCGGCCCGCAGTGTGTGCAGAGGCAGCTTGCCCTGCAGGTACCACTCTGCCCGCGAGATCTCGAGGCCGCCCAGACGCCCGCCGCAGCGGATCCGAATCCCCTCGGCCCCGAAGCGCTGGGCGCTCTCTACCGCCTTGCGCATGGCGCGCCTGAAGGCAACACGTCGCTCGAGCTGCATCGCCACGTTCTCGGCCACCAGCTGGGCGTCGAGCTCGGGGCGATGGACCTCCTGGATGTTGATGAAGACCTCGCGACCGGTCTCCTCTTCGATCTTCTTCTTCAGGCGATCGACCTCGGCGCCCCTGCGGCCGATGACGATCCCAGGGCGCGCCGTGTAGATGTCGATTCGCAGCTTGTTGGCAGCACGCTCGATGTCGATCTTCGAGATGCCCGCGTGGTGCAGCCGCTTGGTGATCCGATCGCGCACGGCGATGTCCTCGTGCAGGAGATCGGCGTAGTCCTTGCCGGCGAACCAGCGCGAGCGCCAGTCCTTCGTGTAGCCGAGGCGGAAGCCGTAGGGATGTACCTTCTGACCCACCTCAGGCCTCTCTCTCTGCCAGCTTGACGGTCAGGTGACTCATTCGCTTGATGATCCGATAGGCGCGTCCCATCGGCTGGGGCCGGATCCGAGGCGGCAGCGAGGGTCCCGGATCGACAAAGATCTCGGCCACGACCAGCTCGTCGACGTCGACCTCGGGATGCCGATCCTCAGCGTTGGCGATCGCCGAACGCAGCAACTTCTCCATCGCCACGGAGGCACGCTTGGTGGAGACATCCAGGATTCCCAAGGCCTCGGGGACCCGACGCCCACGGATCGTGTTGGCAACCAAGCGGAACTTGGTCGGGGCACCGCGCAGGTACCGACCCCGCGCCGTGCTGACATGCTCGATTTCGTTGGCGGCCATCGCTACCTGAATCCTGTCTTGCGGTCGGACCTGCCACCGGCATGCGAACGGAACGTACGCGTCGGGGCGAACTCGCCGAGCTTGTGCCCAACCATGTTCTCGGTGATGTAAACGGGGATGAACCGCTTGCCGTTGTGGACCGCCAGCGTGTGTCCGACCATCTCGGGCACGACCGTCGAACGCCGCGACCAGGTCTTGATCACGGAGCGATCCCCGGCGTCGTTCATCTTGTCGAGCCGGCTGCGTAGGGAGGGCTCCACGTAGGGCCCCTTCTTGAGCGACCGTGCCATGGTTATCTCCTCCTGCGCGCCTTGTGGCGCGACCGGACGATAAAGCGATCCGTGCTCTTGTTGTGGCGTGTCTTGGCGCCCTTGGTGGGCTTCCCCCACGGCGTGCACGGGTGGCGGCCGCCAGAGGCCTTGCCCTCACCGCCACCCATCGGGTGGTCGATCGGATTCATCGCCACACCGCGCGTGTGTGGCCGGCGCCCGAGCCAGCGACGCCTGCCGGCCTTGCCGTACGACTGGTTCTGGTGATCCAGATTGCCGACTTGGCCGATTACCGCCGTACAGTCGAGGTGGATCAGACGAACCTCGCCGGAAGGCATGCGGATCTGTGCGTACTTGCCCTCCTTCGCGGCCAAGGTGGCCTGGGCGCCCGCGCTACGAGCGATCTGCGCGCCCTTGCCCGGTTTCATCTCGATGCAGGAGATCACCGTCCCCAGCGGGATCGCGCGCAGCGGCAGCGCGTTGCCCGGGCGGATATCGGCCTCCGGACCCGACATCAGCGTGTCACCGACAGCCACACCGACCTGGGCCAGCACGTAGCGCTTTTCACCGTCCAGGTAGTGCAAGCGCGCGATCCGCGCCGTCCGGTTGGGATCGTACTCTATACCCGCGACCTTGGCCGGCACGCCGTGTTTGTCGCGCTTGAAATCGATGCTGCGGTACTTCCGCTTGTGGGCCCCACCGCGATGACGAATCGTCATCTTGCCCTTGTGGTTGCGGCCCGAGATCCGCCGCTTGCCCTCGGTGAGCCTCTTGACCGGCTTCTGCTTCTTGTCGGTGACCTCGGCGAAGTCCGGGGCCCGGCGGAAGCGCGAGCCCGGCGAGGTCGGGTTAAGCTTGCGAATTCCCATCTCAGACCCCCTCGAAGTACTCGATCATGGCCTGACCAGGAGCCAGGCGGACGTAGGCCTTCTTCCAATCAGACTTCTTACCCAGATGGCGACCGAGACGACGCGGCTTGCCGTTCACCTTCATAACGCGAACGTCGGCCACCCTGACCTTGAAGATCTCCTCCACGGCCCGACGTACATCGATCCGCGTAGCACGCATATGGACCTCGAAGCAAAGCGTCTCGTGCTCCTCCTTGAGGATGGTCGCCTTCTCCGTGATCACGGGGCGACGAATGACTTCGTGAGCGTTCATCGAAGCGCCTCGTCGATCTTGGTGATGCCCGCCTGGCTAGTGAGCAGGTTGTCGTGGTACAGCAGGTCGTAGACGGTGAGCCCGAAACCGCTCACGACCTTGGCGCCCTGCAGGTTGCGGGCCGCCAGGGCGAGCTCGCCGCTGTCGTCCGGGTCATAGATCAGCGTCTTGCCCTCGAGCCCCAGGGCGGACAGCAGCGCCGCGACCTGCTTGGTCTTGGCCTCCTCGACCTTGAGCTCGTCGAGCACGACGATGCAGCCCTCCTCGCACAGCGCCGAGAGCGCCATCTGCAGGGCCCTCTTCATCTTCCGGCGCGGCATCTTGAACGAGTAGTCGCGCGGGTGGGGGCCGAACACTACGCCGCCCTTGCGCAGCAGCGGGCTACGAACGTCGCCCTGCCGCGCCCGACCGGTTCCCTTCTGCCGGAACGGCTTGCGGGAGGTCCCGGCGACTTGAGCTCGCGTCTTGGTATCGTGCGTCCCCTGGCGCTCGCTAGCCCGGTAGTGCACGACCGCCTCGTGCAACACGCTCGGCTTGACCTTGCGCTCGAAGACGTCGGCACCGACCTCGACCTTGCCGACCACCTTGTTGCCGCGATCACGGATCTCGAGAGTCGGCATGATCAACCTCGCCCCGCTTGGCGGATGAACACGTAGCTGTTGCGGGCGCCTGGCACTGAGCCCTTGACCAGCAGCAGGTGTTGGTCGGCGTCGATACGGACGACATCCAGCGCTTCGGTCGTAGCCCGCTTGTTGCCCATCTGGCCGGGAAGCCGCTTGCCCTTGAAAACACGCGACGGCCAGGCAGCCTGACCGATCGCACCCGGCGAGCGGTGGAACATGGATCCGTGGCCCGCAGGGCCGCCCTTGAATCCGTGGCGCTTCATCACGCCCTGGAAGCCGCGGCCCTTGGTCGTGCCGGTCACATCTACCTTGGCCACATCGGCGAACGATTCCACCGTGATACGCGCACCGAGCTCGGGAGTCTCGTCACCGTCGACCGAGAACTCACGAATCACGCGTACGGCGGCCGAGCCGGCCTTGGCCAGGTGACCGCGCATCGGCTTGTTCATGCGCTCGGGCTTGAGCCCCTCCTCGAGGTAGCCCAGCTGCACGGCGCGGTAGCCGTCGGTTTCCTCGTCCTTGACCTGCAGGACGACGCACGGGCCGGCCCTCAGGACGGTTACCGGCACATGGTTGCCGGCTTCGTCGAAGACCCGAGTCATCCCGACCTTTTTCCCGATGAGACCCTTCACGATCGATCGCCTCAGTGCGCCGGCCCAAAGGCCTTGATTTCAACATCGACGCCCGCCGGAAGATCGAGCTTCATCAGCGCGTCGATGGTCTGCGGCGTTGCCTGCAGGATGTCGACGAGCCGCTTGTGCGTGCGCATCTCGAACTGCTCACGCGACTTCTTGTCGACGAATGGCGACCGCAGCACGGTGTAGATGGTGCGCTGGGTGGGCAGCGGAATGGGACCAGCGACTGCTGCCCCCGTTCGCTCGGCGGTCTCCACGATCTCGTGGGCAGACTGATCCAGCACACGATGATCGTAGGCCTTGAGCCGAATTCGAATCTTTTGGTCCATCCCTTACACCTTCAGCTTCCTGGTTCTCCCGGGCGCCTCAGCGAGCCCCCGGGAGCGATCTCCTACCCGTGAATCTCGGTGATGGTGCCAGCACCGACGGTACGGCCACCCTCGCGAATCGCGAAGCGCAGCCCCTTGTCCATGGCGATCGGCGTAATCAGCTCCGCATTGATCGTCACGTTGTCGCCAGGCATCACCATCTCAACACCTTCGGGCAGCTCCACCGATCCCGTCACGTCCGTCGTACGGAAGTAAAATTGCGGCCGATATCCCTTGAAGAACGGCGTGTGGCGCCCACCCTCTTCTTTGGTCAGTACGTACACCTCCGCGCCGAACTTCGTGTGCGGTGTGATCGAGCCCGGCTTCGCCAGCACCTGACCCCGCTCCACGTCGTCGCGATCTGTGCCGCGCAGCAGCACGCCCACGTTGTCCCCGGCCTGACCCTCGTCCAGGATCTTCCGGAACATCTCCACCCCCGTCACCACCTTCTTCTGCGTATCGCGGATCCCCACGATCTCGATCTCGTCGCCCGTGTGCACCACGCCCTGCTCGATACGGCCCGTCACCACCGTGCCCCGACCCGAGATCGTAAACACGTCCTCGATCGGCATCTGGAACGGCTGGTCCAGCGCTCGCTCCGGCTGCGGTATGTAGGTGTCGAGCGTATCCACCAACTCCAGGATCTTCTGGCCCCACTCCGACTCCGGATCCCCAGACTCCACCGCCTTGAGCGCCGAACCCTGGATCACCGGCAGATCATCGCCTGGAAACTCGTACGTCGAGAGCTGCTCCCGCACCTCCAGCTCCACCAGCTCCAGTAGCTCCTCGTCATCCACCATGTCGACCTTGTTCAGAAACACCACCACCGCCGGCACCCCAACCTGGCGCGCCAGCAAAATGTGCTCCCGCGTCTGCGGCATCGGTCCGTCTGCCGCCGAGACCACCAAGATCGCTCCGTCCATCTGCGCCGCGCCCGTGATCATGTTCTTGATGTAGTCCGCGTGCCCGGGACAGTCCACGTGCGCGTAGTGGCGCACCTCCGACTCGTACTCCACGTGGGCGATCGCGATCGTGATCCCGCGCTCGCGCTCCTCCGGCGCCTTGTCGATATCGTCGAACGCTGCGTAGTCCGCACGACCCAACTTCGACAGGATCAACGTGATCGCCTGCGTCAGCGTCGTCTTGCCGTGATCCACGTGGCCGATCGTCCCCACGTTCACGTGCGGCTTCGTGCGTTCGAATTTCTGCTTCGCCATCGGTCTCTCCCCTTGTCCTCTAGGTGCCCGGCCTCAGACAGCCTTGCCCCTCACCTTGAGAACGATCTCTTCCGTGATGCTCTTGGGAACTTGCTCGTAGCACTTGAAGTGCATGGTGAAGTTGGCCCGCCCCTGTGTGACGGAACGCAGGTCGGTGGCGTAGCCGAACATCGCTGCCAGCGGCACGCGGCCGTTGATGATCTTCAACCCGTCGCGCGTGTCGAGATTCTCGATGCGGCCGCGGCGGCTGTTCAAGTCCGAGATCACGTCGCCCATGTACTCCTCTGGCACGACGATCTCCAGGTCCATGATCGGTTCCATCAGCACCGAGACGGCGCGGCTGACGGCGTCCTTGAACGCCATGCTCCCGGCAATCTTGAAGGCAACCTCGGAGGAGTCGACGTCGTGGAACGAACCGTGGTACAGCACGGCACGAACCCCCTCCATCTCGTAACCGGCAAGCGGGCCGCTCCCCATGGCCTCGCGGATACCCCGTTCGACCGGCTTGATGAACTCCTTCGGGATCGCTCCGCGGATCACCCGGTTGACGAACTCGAACTTCTGCCCCTCCTCCGGCGCCAGCGGCTCGATCTCGAGCTGCACGTGGCCGAACTGACCACGGCCCCCGGTTTGGCGCACGAATCGCCCCTCGCCCTTGGCCGGCTTGGTGATCGCCTCGCGATAGGCCACCTCCGGTGCGCCGACATTGGCCTGCACCCCGAACTCGCGCAGCATGCGGTCGATCAGCACCTCGAGATGAAGCTCGCCCATGCCGGAAATGATCGTCTGTCCGGTCTCCTCGTCGCGGTGGACCTTGAATGTCGGATCCTCTCGCTGCAGCTTGCCGAGGGCGTCGGCAAGCTTCTCCTGGTCACCGCGCGTCTTGGGCTCGATGGCCATCGAGATCACCGGCTTCATGAACTCCATCGACTCCAGCAGCACTGGGTGATCCGGATTGCAGATCGTGTGGCCGGTGGAGACGGTCTTGAGTCCGACGGCGGCGGCGATATCACCGGCGTAGACCTGCCGGATCTCCTCGCGCTTGTTGGCGTGCATCTTGAGCAACCGACCGATGCGCTCCTTCTTGCCCGTGGTCGCGTTGAGCACGGTGGCGCCCGACTCGAGTACGCCCGAGTAGACGCGAAAGAACGCCAACTGACCGACGAACGGGTCGGTCATGATCTTGAACACCAGGCCCGAAAACGACGCGTCGTCAGAGGCGGCGCGCTCGAGCTCCACCGAACTATCGTCGGGGTCGATCCCCTTGATCGGCGGGATATCGGTCGGGGCAGGCAGATAATCGATCACGGCGTCGAGCAGCGGCTGCACGCCTTTGTTCTTGAACGCGGCGCCCGCCAGAACCGGGGTCAGCTGCAGGTTGATCGTGCCCCGGCGCAGCGCGGCCACCAGCTCCGCGTCGTTGATCTCCTCGCCGCCAAGGTACTTCTCCAAGACTGCGTCGTCGACTTCGCTGGCGGCCTCGACAATCTGCTCGCGCGCCGCCGCGACAGCGTCGGCGTACTCGGCCGGGATCTCCTCCTCGACCGGCTCGGCCCCGAGGTCTTCGGTCTTGTAGCCCAGCGCCTTGCCATGCACAACGTCGATCACGCCTTCCAGTTGGTCCTCCCTGCCCCAGGGCAGCACCACAGGAACAGGACGCGCCTTGAGGCGATCTACCATCATCTGCATACAGCGCTCGAAGTTTGCGCCGACGCGATCCATCTTGTTGACGAACGCTATGCGGGGCACGCCGTACTTGTTGGCCTGGCGCCAGACGGTCTCGCTCTGAGGCTCGACACCGCCGACGGCATCGAAAACGGCGACCGCGCCGTCGAGAACACGGAGCGAGCGTTCCACCTCGGCGGTGAAATCGACGTGCCCCGGCGTATCGATGATGTTGACCCGGTGATCGCGCCACTCGCAGGTCGTCGCGGCCGACGTGATCGTGATACCGCGCTCCTGCTCCTGGACCATCCAATCCATCTCAGCGGTGCCTTCGTGCACCTCACCGATCTTGTGGGTGATCCCGGTGTAGTACAGGACCCGCTCGGTAGTCGTGGTCTTGCCGGCATCGATGTGGGCCATGATGCCGATGTTCCGGGTTTTGTCGAGCGTCACTTGGCGCGACACAACAGCTACTCCTAACTACGCCCTACCACCGGTAGTGAGCGAAGGCCTTGTTGGCCTCTGCCATCCGGTGGGTATCCTCACGCTTCTTCACGGCCGCGCCGCGGCCGCTGGCAGCATCGAGAAACTCGTTGCAGAGCCGCTCGGACATGGTGCGCTCGCCGCGCGAGCGCGCCGCATTCAGCAACCAGCGCATCGCCAGCGACGTACGCCGCTTCGGATATACCTCGACGGGAACCTGGTAGGTCGAACCACCAACGCGACGCGACTTGACCTCCAGGACCGGGCGAATGTTGTCCATAGCCCGGGTGAACACCGCTATGACGTCCTCGTCACCGGTCTTCTCTTTCACGCGGTCCAGCGCGCCATACACCAATCCCTGAGCCACGCTGCGCTTGCCGTCGAGCATCACGTGATTGATGAACTTGGTGAGCATCCGGCTGTCATAAACCGGATCCGGCGGTACCTGGCGCTTCGCTACCTTGATGTCTTTACGCGGCATGGTTCACTCCGCCATGGTCAGGTCGGGCCCGACCGTGGACAGTCCACATTCCTCTGTCTTGTACCGGAAGAGGAGGGCGCCGGCGGGAGGTGCCGGCAGAGGCTTGCAGAGATTAGGACTTGGGGCGTTTCGCCCCGTACTTCGACCGTCCCTGCTTGCGGCCATCGACGCCTGCTGCGTCGAGCGTGCCGCGAATAACGTGATACCGCACACCGGGAAGATCCTTCACACGGCCGCCGCGAATAAGAACGATTGAGTGCTCCTGGAGGTTGTGACCTTCACCGGGAATGTACGAGGTAACCTCGAACCCGTTGGTCAGACGCACCCTGGCGACCTTGCGGAGTGCCGAATTCGGCTTCTTCGGGGTAGTGGTATACACACGGGTGCACACGCCACGTCGTTCCGGGCACTGTTGCAGTGCCGGACTCGACGTCTTGGTGGTGGCCCGCCTACGCCCCTTCCTCACTAGTTGGTTGATGGTAGGCAAAAAACCCCTCTCAACCTATTCCGGATTAGCCCCGCCGAAGGCAAACGTCCCTCGCAACCACTGAGGGAGTGGGTGCCAGGGGCGACCGCAGCCCGTAGGCGGGGGAATTCACGATACGAATTCGCGTGGATGGCCACACGAACCCCACAAATGCCCCTTGGCAAGCGCCAAGTATAGCAGCCGCCGGAGTCCAGTCAATCACTCCGGGACGAGCAGGCCATCGTGGAACTCTGACGGCTTGCTGGCGTATGGCCCTACTCGGGATGCCCCTTCTGGCGCATCTCGCGCGCGTCTGCCTCGGCGGCTGCCTCGGCCATCCCCGCGAGGATGTCCGCCGGTCGACGACGCTCGATGACCTCCTCCTCCAGCGCGGCCCGCCGGTACTCCTGGAAGCCGGTACCCGCCGGGACGAGGCGACCCATGATGACGTTCTCCTTCAATCCACGCAGGCGGTCGATCGCGCCCGTGATGGCCGCTTCGGTGAGCACACGCGTGGTTTCCTGGAAGGAAGCCGCGGAGATGAACGAGTCGGTCGACAGCGAGGCCTTGGTGATCCCGAGCAGCATCGGACGACCGGTTGCCGGCTGCCCGCCCGATTCCATGACGTGAGCGTTATCGTTCTGGAAGCGGAAGCGATCGACCTGCGCGCCGACCAGGAAGTCGGTGTCGCCGACCTGCCCGACCCTCACCCAGCGCATCATCTGGCGCACGATCACCTCGATGTGCTTGTCGTTGATGTTCACGCCCTGCAGTCGATAGACCTCCTGGATCTCGTTGACCAGGTACTCCTGCAGCGCGCGCTCACCCAGAACATCGAGGATATCGTGCGGGTTGACGGCACCGTCCACGAGCGGCTCACCGGAACGAACCGGATCGCCGTCACGAACGTTGATATGGGCCCCACGCGGCAGCGAGTACTCACGGCTGTCATCGGTCTCGGAGTTGCTGACGATGACCTTGCGCAGGCCCTTGGACACCTCACCGAACTCGATGACGCCGTCGATCTCCGCGATCACGGCCGGTTCCTTGGGCTTGCGCGCCTCGAACAGCTCGGTGACGCGCGGCAGACCACCGGTGATGTCCTGCGTCTTGGTGGTCTCACGCGGGATACGGGCCAGCACATCGCCCGGCTGCACCGGGGCGCCATCGGGCACGTTGAGGTGCGCGCTGGCCGGCAGCATGTAGGCCTGCTTGACCTTGCGCCGGGACTCGGGATCCAGGATCTGAACCTGCGGCTGCATGTCCTCCGGGATCGCGAGCTTGACGACGAGCTGCGACAGGCCGGTGACCTCGTCGACTTCCTCCTCGGTGGTAACACCGACGTTCAGGTCGGTGTACTTCACCGTGCCGCTCTCCTCGGTGAGGATGGCGAACGAGTAGGGGTCCCACTCGACGAGCACGTCGCCTTTCTGGACCTTGTCGCCCTCGCGGATCTTCAGCTTGGCGCCGTAGACCACCGAGTAGCGCTCGCGGATGTTCCCTTCCTCATCCTGCAGGGCAACCGCGCCGTTGCGATTCATCACGACTAGGTTCTTGTCCTTGTCTTCGACCGTGCGCAGGTTCAGGAAGGCGATCGTGCCGGGGTTCTTGGCCTCGAGCGTCGTCTCCTCGCCGACCTTCGAGGCCGTTCCACCGATGTGGAATGTACGCATCGTCAACTGTGTGCCCGGCTCACCGATCGAGTGTGCCGCGATGACGCCCACCGCGGTACCGCGCTCGGCGAGGCGGCCGGTCGACAGATCGCGGCCATAGCACTTCTGGCACACGCCCCACTCGGTCTCACAGGTGAGCACGGAGCGGATCTTGACGCGCTCCAGCCCCGAGTCCTGGATGGTGCTGGCGCGCTCGACATCGATCCCCTGCCCCGCGACGCAGAGAATCTCGCCGCTGAACGGGTCCTTGAGGTCCTCGAGGGCAACGCGGCCGATGATGCGATCGCGCAACTGCTCGATGATCTCGCCGCTCTCGACGATCGGCGTGACATCGATGCCCTCGATCGTGCCGCAGTCTTCCTCGGTGACGATGACGTCTTGGGCGACATCGACCAGACGCCGGGTCAGATAACCCGAGTCGGCCGTCTTGAGCGCCGTATCGGCCAGACCCTTCCGGGCGCCGTGCGTGGAGATGAAGTACTGGGCAACCGACAGCCCCTCACGGAAGTTAGCCGTGATGGGAGTTTCGATGATCTCGCCCGACGGCTTGGCCATCAGCCCACGCATGCCCGCTAGCTGGCGGATCTGCTGGATCGAGCCACGCGCGCCGGAGTCGGCCATGCTGTAGATCGAGTTGATGCCGCCGCGGAGATCCTGCTCCTGCATGTTGTGGAACATGGCGTCGGCGACGCGCTCTGTTACCTCCGACCAGATGGCCACGACCTTGTTGTAGCGCTCACCGTCGGTGATCGCGCCGTCCAGGTACTGCTGCTCGATCTCGATGACCTGGTCACGCGCCTGACCCACCAGGTCCTCCTTGTTCGCCGGGACGGTCATGTCGTCGATGCCAACGGTGAACCCGGCGATCGTGGCGTACTGGAAGCCCAGGTTCTTGAGCGCGTCGAGCGCCTTGACCGTGAGCTCGTTACCGAAGTGGATAAAGCAGTAGTTCACTACCTGCCCAAGGCCACGCTTCTTGAGCACGCCGTTGATCAACGGCATCTCCGCGGGCATGGCTTGCTTGAACAGAACGCGTCCGACCGTCGTGTCGACGATCGCGTTGGTCACGTGCTCGATCTCGGCGTGGACCACATCTTGGTCGTCGGCCGCTTTGTGCAGATCGATGAGGCTACCGCTGTAGCGCAGCCGAATCGGCGTCTGCGTCTCCAGCACACCGGCCTCGAGCGCCAGCACCACCTCGTCCATGTCCCCGAACAGGCGGCCCTCACCGCGCGTCCCCTTGCGGCCCTTGGTCAGGTAGTAGCCGCCGAGCACGATGTCCTGCGTCGGGATGGCGATCGGACGACCCGACGCCGGCGACAGCAGGTTTTGGGTGCTCATCATCAGCACCTGCGCCTCGATCTGCGAGCGCGGCGACAACGGCACGTGGACCGCCATCTGGTCGCCGTCGAAGTCGGCGTTGAACGCCGTGCAGACGAGAGGGTGGATCTTGATCGCTTTGCCCTCGACCAGCACCGGCTGGAACGCCTGCACGCCGAGGCGGTGGAGCGTCGGAGCACGGTTCAGCAGGACGGGGTGCTCTTGGATGACCTCCTCGAGAACATCAAACACCTCGGGCTCGTGCCCCTCGACCATCTCCTTGGCGGCCTTGATGGTCGCCACCAGGCCGCGTTCCTCGAGCTTCTGATAGATGAACGGCTTGAACAGCTCGAGCGCCATCTTCTTGGGCAAACCACACTGATCCAGCTGCAGATCCGGCCCGATGACGATCACCGAACGGCCCGAGTAGTCGACGCGCTTACCCAGTAGGTTCTGACGGAAGCGACCCTGCTTGCCCTTGAGGGTGTCGGAGAGCGACTTGAGCGGCCGGTTGTTGGCACCGCGCAGCACGCGACCTCGTCGGCCATTGTCGAACAGCGAGTCGACCGCCTCCTGAAGCATCCGCTTTTCGTTGCGGATGATGACGTCCGGCGCCTTGAGCTCGATGAGCTTCTTGAGCCGATTGTTGCGGTTGATGACTCGCCGGTACAGATCGTTCAAGTCCGAGGTCGCGAAGCGGCCGCCGTCGAGCGGCACCAGCGGGCGAAGCTCGGGCGGGATCACGGGAATCACGTCGAGAACCATCCATTCGGGCTCGTTGCCCGACTTGAGGAAAGCCTCGACGACCTTGAGCCGCTTGGCGAACTTGGCGCGTTTCTGCTTCGACGTCTCGGTCTTCATCGAGGCGCGTAGCTCCTTGGCAAGACCGGCGATGTCGAGACGGCGCAGCAGCTCCTTGATCGCCTCCCCGCCCATCATCGCCAGGAAGGCATCACCGAACTCGGCACGCTGCCCGCGGAAGCGCTCCTCGTTGATGAGCTCGCGCTCCTTGAGCTCGGTCGGGCCGGGGTCGACCACGACGTAGGCCTCGTAGTACAGGACGCGCTCCATCTCGCGCATCGTCATGTCGAGCAGGTGTCCCATACGCGACGGCAGGCCCTTGAAGAACCAAACGTGCGATACGGGGCACGCCAGCTCGACGTGGCCCATACGCTCGCGTCGCACCTTCGACTGTGTGACCTCCACGCCGCACTTGTCGCAGATGACGCCGCGATGCTTCATCCGCTTGTACTTGCCGCACAAGCATTCCCAGTCGTTGACCGGGCCGAAGATCTTGGCGCAGAAGAGACCATCCCGCTCCGGCTTGAAGGTTCGGTAGTTGATGGTCTCGGGCTTGGTCACCTCACCGTGCGACCACGACCGGATCTTCTCGGGCGAGGCCAGGCCGATGCGGATGGCCTCGTACTCGTTGATGTTGACCGGCTTGGTTTCGAAGAAACCGAGTGCGCTCCTCACGATCCACCTTCTTCCGTGGTTTGGAGGGTGCTGATCCCCTTCACATTCCAAGTAGCGTTCATAGCGTTAACTCGGGGTCGGCGTTGGCTTCACCACGCCGCGTTCGGTACAGCTCCACGTCGAGGGCCAGGCCCTGGAGTTCCTTCACCAGCACGTTGAAGGACTCCGGCAGCCCGGGTTCGAGGTCGCCCTCTCCCTTGACGATGGACTCGAAGATCTTGGCGCGCCCGTAGACGTCGTCGCTCTTGACCGTGAGCAACTCCTGCAACGTGTGCGCCGCACCGTAGGCCTCGAGCGCCCACACCTCCATCTCACCGAAGCGCTGGCCGCCGAACTGGGCCTTGCCACCCAGCGGCTGCTGGGTGATGAGCGAGTAGGGTCCGATCGACCGGGCGTGAATCTTGTCGTCGACCATGTGGGACAGCTTCAGCATGTAGATGAAGCCGACCGTGATCTCCTGCTCGAAGGGTTTGCCGGTAAGGCCGTCGCGAAGCTGGATCTTGCCGCTCGACGGCAGCCCGGCCTCGGCCAGCTTCTGCTTGATCTCTGGCTCGGTGGCGCCGTCAAAGACCGGCGTCGAGAAGTGCACCCCGAGGGCCTTCGCGGCCCAGCCGAGATGGGTCTCCAGGATCTGACCGACGTTCATACGCGACGGAACTCCGAGCGGGTTGAGCACGATGTCCACCGGGGTGCCGTCGGGCAGGAAGGGCAAGTCCTCCTCGGGCAGCACGGTGGCGATGACGCCCTTGTTGCCATGGCGCCCCGCCATCTTGTCGCCGGCCTGGATCTTGCGCTTCATCGCGATGTAGACCTTGACCATCTTGATGACACCGGGCGGCAACTCGTCGCCCCGCCGGTAGGCCTCGGCGCGCTCCTCGAACTCCTCTCGGAGCACCTCGATACGCTCGTCGAGCCTCCCGATCAGGGCGTGGATCTCCGCCTCGACACTCTTGTTGGTCTTGGTCAGCCGGATCCCGCTCAGGGCGTCGGACGGCAGCTCAACAAGCAGCTCTTCGGTGAGCGCCTGCCCCTTCTCGGCCACGGTCTCACCCGTGCTCGGGTGCTTGATCGCGGCGTCGATGTTCTTGTTGCCGGCGAGCTCGAAGATGCGCGTGCGCAGACCCGAGCGCAGGATGCGAATCTCGTCGCGCAGATCGCGCTGCAACCGGGCGACGTCTGCGTCCTCGATGTCGACCGCGCGGGCGTCTTTGTCGACTCCCTTGCGCGTGAACACCTTGACGTCGACAATGGTCCCGGCAATCCCAGGGCGGCAGGTCAGCGACGCGTCCTTCACGTCGCCCGCCTTCTCGCCGAAGATCGCGCGTAGCAGCTTCTCCTCGGGAGTCAGCTGAGTCTCGCCCTTCGGCGCCACCTTGCCGACCAGGATGTCACCCTGCTGGACCTCGGCACCGATGCGGATGACGCCGCTCTCGTCGAGGTCACGCAACGCCTCCTCGGAAACGTTGGGGATGTCCCGGGTGATCTCCTCGGGGCCGAGCTTGGTGTCACGCGCTTCCACATTGAGCTCGTCGATGTGGATCGAGGTCAGGCTGTCGTCCTTGACCAGGCGCTCCGAGAGCACGATGGCGTCCTCGAAGTTGTAGCCGCGCCACGGCATGAACGCGACCAGCAGGTTCTGGCCCAGGGCGAGCTCGCCCTGCTCGGTCGCCGGGCCGTCGGCGAGTACCTCGCCAACGGCGACCCGCTGCCCGACCTTCACCAGCGGCTTCTGGTTCATGCAGGTGTTCTGGTTGGATCGGCGGAACTTGGCCAGCCCGAAAATGTCGGCGTCGTACTCGCCGTCTTGCGCGTCGACCTTGACGATGATTCGCTCCGAGTCAACGTAGTCGACGACCCCGTTGCGCCGAGCCAGCACCACGGCTCCGGACACCTGTGCCGTCGTGGCCTCCATCCCGGTGCCGACGTAGGGCGCCTGCGGCCGGTACAGCGGCACCGCCTGGCGCTGCATGTTCGACCCCATCAGCGCGCGGTTCGCGTCGTCGTTCTCCAGGAACGGGATCAGCGACGCGGCCACCGAGACGACCTGCTTGGGCGACACGTCGATGAAGTCGATCTCCTCGATCGGCACCAGCCGGAAGTCACCCCTGGCACGTGCGGTAACCCGGTCACGGGTGAATTCGAAGGTCTCGGGGTCGATCGGCGCGTTCGCCTGCGCGATCGTGAACGCGTCCTCCTGGATGGCCGAAAGGAACACCGGACTGTAGTTCCAGCTCGCCGACTTCTTGACTCCGACGCGCTTGTTCTCGCGCTTGAGATCGTCGAGAGAAACCTCATCGTCGACCTTGAACTTGGTACCGCCGGCGTCGACGACACGGACACGATCGTTGATGCGCCCGTTCTCGACCGGACGATATGGGCTCTCGATGAAGCCGAACTCGTTGACCTGCCCGTAGCAGGAAAGCGACGAGATCAAGCCGATGTTCGGCCCCTCCGGCGTCTCGATCGGGCAGATACGACCGTAGTGTGTCGGGTGCACATCTCGGACCTCGAAGCCAGCGCGCTCACGTGACAGACCGCCCGGCCCCAGGGCCGACAGGCGACGCCTGTGGGTCACCTCCGAAAGCGGGTTGGTCTGGTCCATGAACTGCGACAACTGCGAGGAGCCGAAGAACTCACGGACCGCAGCCATGACCGGCTTCGGGTTGATGAGATCGTGCGGCATCGCCGTCTCGATCTCCTGGTAGACGCTCATCTTCTCCCGCACGCCGCGCTCCATGCGCACCAGGCCAATGCGGAACTGGTTCTCCAGCAGCTCGCCAACCGAGCGCACGCGCCGGTTGCCGAGGTGGTCGATGTCGTCGACGCCGCGCGGGTCCTCGGGTAGCGACAGCAGGAAGCCGACCACCGCGATGAAGTCGTCGACATCGAGGAGCCGATCCTCGAGGTCCTTGCTGGCCCCGAGCTTGTGGTTGAACTTGAGTCGACCGACCCGCGAGAAGTCATAACGCTGCGGGTTGGTGAACATGTTCTTGAACAGGTTCCGTGAGCTGTCGGCCGTCGGCGGATCGCCGGGGCGCATCTTGCGGTAGATCTCGATCAACGCATCCTTGCGGGACTTGACCGTGTCCTTGCGAAGCGTGCTGCTGAGCACCTTGGCGCCGGTCGATAGTTCCGGGAAGAAGATGTCGAACGACTCGGGGCTGGCCTCGGCGATGCGATCGAGCACAGCCGGGGTGATCTCCTCGTTCGCCTGAACGAGAACCTCACCCGTTTCCGGGTCGGCGATGTCGTGGATCGTGTATGCCCCGGCGAGATCCGATGGATCGACGAAGATCGACTTCTGCTCGACCTCACGCAGACGCTTCAGTGCCGCACGGGTCAACTTCTTGCCGACGCGGACGATCTCCTTGCCCTTGTACTTGCCGGCCTCGCCCTTGATGGCGCGCGAGAAGGTCATGCCGACGAGCGCATCCGAGACGTTGAGACGGACCCCGCCGTCGATCATCTCGGCGCTCATCCAGCTGACGAACTGACGCAGAATCGCTTCCTCCGTCTCGAGACCGAGTGCCTTGAGGAAGATGGTCGCCGGGAACTTGCGCCGCCGGTCGATGCGAACCTGGACCAAGTCGCGGGCGTCGAGCTCCAACTCCACCCACGAGCCGCGGTACGGGATCACCTGGGCGGTGAACAGCACCTTGCCCGAGCCGGGGTGGAAGAAGACCCCTGGTGACCGATGCAGCTGAGACACGATGACCCGCTCGGTCCCGTTGATCACGAACGTGCCGCCGGTGGTCATCAGCGGGATATCGCCGAGATAGACCTCCTGCTCCTTGATGTCGCGGATCGTCTTGGTACCGGTGTCGGGGTCCTTGTCCCAGACGACCAGGCGGAAGGTGACGCGCAGCGGCACGGCGTAGGTCATACCGCGGGTCTGGCACTCCTCCTCGTTGAACGTCGGACGCACCCGGCCCTCACGGTCCCCGATCGAGTAGCCGACGAATTCGAGCGAGGCCGTCTCGCGGAAGTCGGAGATCGGAAAGATCGTGTTGAATACCTCTTCCAGGCCCACTTTCTGACGGTCGTGGGGCGACCCGTCGATTTGCAGGAAGCGGTCGTACGACTTCTTCTGGACCTCGATGAGATTGGGCAGCGGTATCGCCGTGGGGATCTTGGCGAATGTGACCCGGTCCCTGAGTGGACGGACGGAGATCTCAGCCATGATTCGCGACTCCTTCGACGCGCGAACGCGCCGCAACGGTTCCTTCGAACCCGGGACGCACGTCGTCGCTAGCCGCCGAGTTATCGGCGGCAAGCACGACGGGGATTGGTGCCACGCCGACCGGCAGCAGCACCGCGTGTGTCAGCTCGAGCAACCGCTTACTTGACGTCGACCTGGGCCCCGGCGTCCTCAAGCTTGGCCTTCAGCTGGTCGGCCTCGTCCTTGGAGACGCCTTCCTTTACCGACCTCGGGAGGTTGTCCACCAGCTCCTTGGCCTCCTTCAGGCCGAGGCTGGTGACCTCACGAACGGTCTTGATGACATTGATCTTCTTGTCGCCGAAAGCGGTGAGAACGACGTCGAACGCGTCCTGCGCCTCCTCCTCGCCGCCACCGGCACCAGCGCCACCGGGCATCGCGACCGGAGCGGCCATCGCCGCCGCGCTGACACCGAACTTTTCCTCGAGGTCCTTGACCAGGTTGGCCAGGTCGAGGACCGACATGCCCTCGATCTGCTCGATCAGTTGTTCACTCGTAAGTTGCTTCGCCACGACTCTCTTCCTCCACTCAGCAGCGACGCCCGGAAGGGCGGTTCATTCGCTCTCTTTTTGTTGCCGGATCTGCTCCAGCACCACGACGAAATTGCGCAGAACCCCGCTCAGGGTGGTCACGAAACCGGTGATCGGGTACTGCATCATGTACAGCACCTGGGCGATCAGCGCCTCACGCGAGGGCAGATCGGCCAGGCTGTCGAACTCTTGTGCGGTAATGGTTTTGCCGTCGACCATGCCCGCCTTGAACGGGACCAGATCGTGGTCCTTGGCGAAGTCCCGCAACACCTTCGCCACACCGACGACATCCTCGCCGATGGGATAGGCAATCGCCGTCTGGCCCGCGAGAAAACTCTCGAGCTCCGCGAACGGCGTCTCGGCCAGAGCCAGCTTGGCAAGCCGATTCTTGACGATCCGCAAGCGGCCTTCCTTGTCGCGCAGCTTGGCGCGCAGGTCGGTCGAGCGGGCAACATCGAGTCCCTTGAAGTCGACCAGAAAGGCATGCGCCACTTGGCCGACACTCTGACCGAGGATCTCGACTTCCGTGGCTTTCTCGGTACGGTTCATCGTTCCCTACCCAAGCGCAACCTCGCCCGGATCGATCTGGATGCTCGGGCCCATGGTCGAAGTCATGTAAATGCTCTTGACGTACCTGCCCTTGGTGGCAGCGGGCTTGGCCCTAAGGACCGCCTCGAACAAGGCACGCACGTTGTCGGAAAGCTGTGGCGGCTCGAAGGACAGCTTGCCAACGGGGGCGTGCACGACGCCGTTCTTGTCGACGCGGAAGTCCAGCCTGCCCGCCTTGATTTCGCCTACGGCCCTGGCGACATCGAAGGTCACTGTGCCGGTCTTGGGATTCGGCATGAGTCCCCGCGGCCCGAGAACACGGCCGAGCTTGCCGACCTCACGCATCATGTCGGGCGTCGAGATGACGGCATCGAACTCGAGCCAGCCGTCGGCGATCTTGTCGCATAGCTCCTTGCCCCCGACGTGATCGGCGCCCGCCTGCTCGGCCTCCTTGACCTTCTCGCCCTGCGCGATCACGAGAATGCGCTTGGTCCGACCGGTCCCGTGCGGCAGCACGACACTGGCGCGCACCATCTGGTCGGCGTGGCGGGGGTCGACCTCTAGGTTCACCGCAACCTCGACCGTCTCATCGAACTTGGTGAACTGACCCGCGCGCAGCGCGGCGATCGCCTCGTCCACGGCGTAGTGACGCGCCTCGATCTTGTCCTTGGCGTTCTTGTACTGCTTACCGTGCCTGGCCATTAACTCTTGCTCCTCGGCGCCTACACGCCGTCTACCTTGATCCCCATCGACCGCGCCGTGCCCGCGATGATGTGCACCGCGCCATCGATGTCGACGGCGTTGAGGTCGGGCATCTTCAGCTTGGCGATCTCTTCGACCTGCCCGCGGGTCACCGTGGCGACGATATCCTTGTTCGGCTCGCTCGATCCGGAGGCGATATTGGCTGCCTTCTTGAGGAGCACGGCCGCCGGCGGCGTCTTGGTGATGAACGAGTAAGTCCGGTCCTTGTACACGGTGATGACAACCGGAATCACCATCCCCGGCTGGTTCTGCGTACGCGCGTTGAATGCGTTGCAGAAGTCCATGATGTTGACGCCCTGCTGGCCGAGCGCGGGGCCGACCGGAGGCGCCGGAGACGCCTTGCCGGCAGGAATCTGCAACTTGATCAACCCGATCACGGGCTTGGATTTCTTCGCCATTATCGGTTTCCGTTAGCGGGTCGCGTCAGTTCGTTTCGACCTGAAAGAAGTCGAGCTCGACCGGGGTCGGCCGACCGAAGATCGACACCATGACCTTGAGCGTGTTGCGCCGGACATCGACCTCTTCGACCTTGCCGGTGAAGTTCGTAAAGGGGCCATCGGTAATGCGCACGGTCTCGCCCTTGCTGAACTGGAACTTGGGCTTGGGCGCTTCAACCGACTCCTCGATACGGTTGAGAATCTTGTTGACCTCGTCATCGGTAAGGGGAATCGCCGCGCGGCCCTCCCCGACGAATCCGGTGACGCGCGGAGTGTTCTTCACCAGGTGCCAGAGGTGGTCGTTCATGCGCATGCGCACGAGCAGGTACCCCGGAAAGAACTTCTTGGACGAAACCACCTTCTTGCCGCCCTTGACCTCCACGACATCCTCAGTCGGGATCAGGATCTTGGCGATCTCATCCTCGAGCCCGAGCGTCCGCACGCGCTCCTCGAGCCCCTGCTGCACCTTGCGCTCGTAGCCCGAGTAGGTGTGGACGACGTACCACTTGGTGCCGTCGTCCGGGTCCCGCTCGGGACGAGCGGACTCGACCGGCTCCTCGGTGGCCTCGACCGGCACGGCTGCCGGCTCGGACGCGGCAGCACTCTCCCCCTCGGCAGGCTCGGGTACGGCCTGGCCCTCGTCGCCATCGAGGTCCTCGGGCGACAGGCCCAGCGCCTTGGCGGCGGCCTCCAGGTCCTTGCGTTCAGCTTGCTCGGTCAACACAGCCTCAGTTGTCGCTACCAGCAGGCATCGGCTCTAGCCGACTGCCGCGTAGAGCCAGGCCAGCAGCTGGCTCATGACCAGATCGACGGCCCACAGGAAGAAGCCGAAGATGAAACAGGTGACGATCACCACCGTGGTGGTGCCGTAGACCTCCTTGCGCTTTGGCCAAGTGACCTTCTTGAGCTCGGCCCTGATCTCTCGGAAGAAGGTCTTCCAACGGTTCAACATTGCCTGGTTTCCTCACGCCGACCCCGGTACGGCCGGCCTGCTCGGCTTCCACGGGCGACCGAAATCAGTGGCAGGGCAGGAGGGATTCGAACCCACAACCCCCGGATTTGGAATCCGGTGCTCTGCCAATTGGAGCTACTGCCCTCCCAAACGTCGACCCGGATCGGAGTCCGGCAACACTACTCGTGAATCTCGGTGATGGTGCCAGCACCGACGGTACGGCCACCCTCGCGAATCGCGAAGCGCAGCCCCTTGTCCATGGCGATCGGCGTAATCAGCTCCGCATTGATCGTCACGTTGTCGCCAGGCATCACCATCTCAACACCTTCGGGCAGCTCCACCGATCCCGTCACGTCCGTCGTACGGAAGTAAAATTGCGGCCGATATCCCTTGAAGAACGGCGTGTGGCGCCCACCCTCTTCTTTGGTCAGTACGTACACCTCCGCGCCGAACTTCGTGTGCGGTGTGATCGAGCCCGGCTTCGCCAGCACCTGACCCCGCTCCACGTCGTCGCGATCTGTGCCGCGCAGCAGCACGCCCACGTTGTCCCCGGCCTGACCCTCGTCCAGGATCTTCCGGAACATCTCCACCCCCGTCACCACCTTCTTCTGCGTATCGCGGATCCCCACGATCTCGATCTCGTCGCCCGTGTGCACCACGCCCTGCTCGATACGGCCCGTCACCACCGTGCCCCGACCCGAGATCGTAAACACGTCCTCGATCGGCATCTGGAACGGCTGGTCCAGCGCTCGCTCCGGCTGCGGTATGTAGGTGTCGAGCGTATCCACCAACTCCAGGATCTTCTGGCCCCACTCCGACTCCGGATCCCCAGACTCCACCGCCTTGAGCGCCGAACCCTGGATCACCGGCAGATCATCGCCTGGAAACTCGTACGTCGAGAGCTGCTCCCGCACCTCCAGCTCCACCAGCTCCAGTAGCTCCTCGTCATCCACCATGTCGACCTTGTTCAGAAACACCACCACCGCCGGCACCCCAACCTGGCGCGCCAGCAAAATGTGCTCCCGCGTCTGCGGCATCGGTCCGTCTGCCGCCGAGACCACCAAGATCGCTCCGTCCATCTGCGCCGCGCCCGTGATCATGTTCTTGATGTAGTCCGCGTGCCCGGGACAGTCCACGTGCGCGTAGTGGCGCACCTCCGACTCGTACTCCACGTGGGCGATCGCGATCGTGATCCCGCGCTCGCGCTCCTCCGGCGCCTTGTCGATATCGTCGAACGCTGCGTAGTCCGCACGACCCAACTTCGACAGGATCAACGTGATCGCCTGCGTCAGCGTCGTCTTGCCGTGATCCACGTGGCCGATCGTCCCCACGTTCACGTGCGGCTTCGTGCGTTCGAATTTCTGCTTCGCCATCAGGGTCTCCTAGTGACGTACTCTCAGGCGACGTTCTTTAGCTTGCCGAGTGTGACCTGCCGATCGGCGAACTGGGTAGAGCCCACGACCGGGATTGAACCGGTGACCTCTTCCTTACCAAGGAAGCGCTCTACCACTGAGCCACGTGGGCCTCCGAAACGAATAGGGACGCGGGGGAGTCCCGATGTCGCCCACCTTCCCGCCGCGGCCACGCTAAGAGCGGGAAACGGGACTCGAACCCGCAACCCCCAGCTTGGAAGGCTGGTGCTCTACCAGATTGAGCTATTCCCGCCTCGAAGCCGACGTAGGCACAGAACTGCCCCTCAGCAAGGGGCTGAGTGTAGCACCGGATTCTGCGGCCGCCAAGTCGCGGCACGGGCTACTTCCGCCGCCGCCTCCCCGAGCATTCGACGGGGCCAGCTCAGCATGTATTTGTCTGCGAGTGGGGAGTGGAGGATTCGAACCTCCGTAGGCATCAGCCGGCAGATTTACAGTCTGCTCCCTTTGTCCACTCGGGCAACTCCCCCGGATAGCCGGCAAGCTGGCGGGCCTGATTCTCCGCGTGGGCGCGTCGGGACGCAAGTCGTACCGCGTGACCTACTGGTCGTCTGGCCGGCCGCCTAGGGCCACGCTTGGCGATGCGAGGTGATCCGGCAACGAGGAGCGGTCGGTCCCGCGCCTGATCGCCTCGGGGCACCAGCAACCGGCGGGCGTCCTCTAAGAAGCCGTGGTGGGAGCGTGATGGGTGTCGCCGTGTCCCTCAGATGCGCTTGGACCTGCCATTCGGTCGCGGCGCTGCGACTTGATTGAGCGCTGTTACAGTCATTAAAAGATCATATTGAGCTTAAAACCATCTTTAAAGAAATCCAAAACTATATTATAATTGTAAAAGTTAGTCAACGTCATAAGAACATACTCACAGGTATTAAGAGGTGAGGCACTCGACGAAGTCCAATGCGACCATCCTGGTGATCGGAGCCGGGATCTTGCTGCTGGTGCAACCATCGGGCCCGGTGTTCGCCCAGAGCCAGAAGGCAGCGGAGCGCACGCCGACGATTCGTGAGGTACGCACGAACCCCTCTGGGACGCTGCTGATCATGGTCGGCGAGGACTTCTGCATGAACCCGTTGGTCAAGCTTTCGACCATGCGGCTCAGGGTGCAGTCTGTGGACCTGAGCGGGCCCGAGACGATCATCGCGAAACTCCCCAAGAACCTGGCTCCGGCAGGCTACCGTTTGTCCGTGAGCTGCCGCTTCGACCGACAGGCTCGTCGCACGTTCGGAGAGGCTTTTCTTGGGGGAGGCAAAGCGGTTGGCGATACCGGCCCGTCCGGGCCGCCCGGCCCCCCGGGGCCGCCCGGCCCCCCGGGCGAAGACGGCGAGCAGGCCGGTCCGGCGGGAGAGACCGGGCCAGCGGGACCGCCCGGGCCAACGGGAGAGACCGGGCCAACGGGAGAGACCGGGCCAGCGGGCGCTACGGGTGCCACGGGCGCTACGGGTGCCACGGGCACTACGGGTGCCACGGGCATTACGGGTGCCACGGGTCCGGCGGGTGCCACGGGCGCTACGGGTGCCACGGGTCCGGCGGGCGCTAACGGCGTCTCAGGTTGGGAGCGGACGACGAGCACCTTGACCGTGGCGTCCAAGACCACGGCGCAGTCGACCGTAGCATGCAGCTCCGGGAAAAAGCTCCTCGGCGGAGGCGTCACGTCTCCCTCCGGGGACGACGACCAGGACATTCATATTGTGGCATCCGGACCTAGCTCCGACACCCAGTGGGAGGCGCGGATCAGCAATGACTCGAACGACTCCGTCACCTAGCAGGCTGCTGAAAAACTCCCCTTGTTCGAGTAGATTTTGAACCACGCAGCCCGCGGCAAGAACCGAAGCATCAACGAGGTGAGCAGATGCGTGGTGAGGACGCGGGACAGGTGGCGGTTTTTAGTTACGTATCTCCAGAGCAGCGAGTACCGAAGGAGCATCCGCTGCGGCCGCTGCTGAAGATCGTCAACGATGTGCTGGGGCGGATGTCGCCGCTGTTCGAGAAGCTGTACTCGCACACGGGCCGTCCGTCTATCCCGCCGGAGAAGCTGCTGCGGGCGCTGCTGCTGCAGGTGCTGTACACGATTCGCTCCGAGCGCATGCTGATGGAGCAGCTCGACTACAACCTGCTGTTCCGGTGGTTTGTGGGCCTGAACATGGACGATCTGGTGTGGGATGCGACGGTGTTCACGAAGAACCGAGATCGAGTGTTGGGAGGCGAGGTCGCCAAGGTGTTCTTCCAGGAAGTGCTGGCGGAGGCGCGGCGCCGCAGCCTGCTGTCGGATGAACACTTCACGGTGGACGGCACGCTGATCGAGGCGTGGGCCTCGCACAAGAGCTTCAAGCCGAAGGATCAGAGCGACTCCGATGAGGGCGGCAGCAACCCGAGCGTCGATTTTCGCCGGCAACGGCGCACGAACGATACTCACGCCTCCAGGACCGACCCGGAGGCACGCCTATACAAGAAGAGTAAGGGAGCCGAGTCGAGGCTCTGCTACATGGGTCACCTGATGATCGACAACCGCCACGGGTTAGCAACCAACGCCTGCGTAACGATCGCTTCGGGAACAGCAGAACGAGAGGCCGCCGTGCAGATGGCGGGCGAGATTCCCGGAAGGGGCCGGGTAACCTTGGCGGCCGACAAGGGCTACGACACGCGAGACTGCATCCGAAAGCTTCGAGATCGCAACATCACCCCGCACGTCGCACAGAACGACACGAACCGGCGCAGCGCCATCGACCGCCGCACGACCCGGCACCCGGGCTACACGGTCAGTCAGAAGAAACGCAAGCTCGTCGAGCAGATGTTCGGATGGGCCAAGACGGTCGGGCTGATGCGCAAGACCAGACACCGAGGCACGCAACGTGTCGATTGGATGTTCATCTTCACCGCCGCGGCCTTCAACCTGGTCAGAATGCGCAACCTCCAGGGGGCGACGTGACGATGAGGGCACCAATCCCCAAGAAATGCCGGCGCTGCCAGCAGCGCCGGCCTCGTACCCGCACTCGGCGCCCCGCTAACTCACCGTGATCGAGACGATCCAGCCCAAAATGGCGCGCCCAAGCCGTTTTTCAGCAGCCTGCTATACGTTGCACGTCATCTGCGCAACCGTGTGATCGCAGGCAGGATTTCGTTGTGGTCGTCCATGTGGACGAGTCGGCCACCATCCCACACGATCCTGTAAGCGATCTTGAAGTCACCGGGAGCTTGTCGGGGGCGACCCTTGCTCCGGAGCAGGCTGCCATTGCTGCCAAACCCACCCCGACAAGGGAGCGAGTTTGAGCCCCACCAGGGCAATGACGGCCGGGTGCTGCTCTGGTGCCACGCGGGGCATGCGACCGACGGCAATACGGGCGGCGCTCGGAATCGCGATGGCTGACCCCCGAGCCGAATCGCATTGGAGCAGACTATCGTAAGCCGTTGATTCCAAAGAGCTGGCGAGAGGACTCGAACCTCCGACCTGCTGATTACAAATCAGCTGCTCTTCCAACTGAGCTACGCCAGCACCCGCTCTGGCCAGAGCCAGGGGCGACCAATATAGGTTCTGCCCGGGGTGCCGACAAGCGTACTATCCGGTCCCGGCGTGCGCCTGTTGGCGCACCAGCTCGTACGCCATGGCAGCGAACGCCGCCGACGCGTTGAGCGACTCGGTTCGCCCGGCCATGGGCAGCGAAACGAGATGATCGCAGCGCTCTGCCACCAGCCGCCTCAGGCCGGCACCCTCGGCGCCGACAACCAGCGCCACGGCGCCGGTCAGGTCCACCTCGTGCCAGGCCTGAGCTGCCTCCGGCACCAGCCCCACCGACCAGTAGCCAAGGTCGGCCAGACGAGCTTGCACCCGGGCAACGTTGACCACGCGGTAGATGGGGAGGAACTCGGTGGCGCCGGCCGAGGCACGGACCACGGCCGGAGTCACTGCGGCCGCCTGCCTGCTGGCGATGCAGAGTGCGGATGCACCGGCCGCCTCGGCCGTGCGGATGATGGCTCCCAAGTTCTGCGGATCCTGGATCCGGTCCAGCACCACCACGAGACCGCCGGTGGCGTTGGCCGCGGGCAGATCTGCCTCGTCCCGATAGCGGTACGACCCGCAACGGGCCGCAACTGCGGCCACCTCGCCGACCTCCTGGATCATCGACTCGGAGCTGACTCGCACCACCGGAACCCGGTGTCGGGCGGCGTGGCGTTCCAAGCTACTCGCCACCCGCGGCTCGGCGCCCTCGCGAATCCACACCTCGTACAGACAACGGGCCTCGCCGTCGAGCGCGGCAGCCACGGCATGCTTTCCTACAAGCCACTCCGTCCGGCTCATCCCAGCGCCTTCTGGATACGGGTCGCCACGTCGCTCACGGCAGGCTTGACCAAGCCACGAGCGGCCGCGTCGATCAGCGGCAACAGACGGCCTAGATCGGGACCTGCCTCCTGTCCGGTGGTCGCCAGGCGCAGCGGGTGGAACAGGCCCCGGCCCCGAAGTCCGGTAGCTTCGGCGACCTGTCGCGCGAGTGTGCGGAAGGTATCCGCATCCACCATCTCGTGGCGCCGCGATGCAGCAGCGAACGCCTCCAGCGCGGCGCGGGTCGCCGGGTCCTCGGGCACAAACTCGCCGTCCGGCCCCGACCAGAAGGCGCGATACAGCAACTCGGTCAGCTCCACCAGCCCTCGCGCCCCGGGACGCACCAGGTCGAGGGCCGCGATCCACCAGGGCTCGGCCCCCTCGAGGCCCAGGCCACGTTTCGCCAGAAACGGGCGCGCTGCCTCGAGCGCCTGGGCCGGCGCCAACAGCGACAGATGCTGTTGGCTGAGCCAGTCGAGCTTGTCGAGGTCGAACACGGCATTGGCCGACGAGACCGCATCGAGGCGCCAGTCGTGAAGCAGCTCGCCGGCGGTGCGCACCTCGTGCTGATCCGGCGGCCCCCAGCCCAGCAGGACGAGGTAGTTGAGCAGGGACTGGGGCAGCACGCCGGCCTCCCGAAGAGTCGCGACGCTGGTGGCGCCGTGTCGCTTGGACAACCGGGCTCGGTCCTGACCCAGAACCAGGGGCAGATGGGCAAATCGGGGCGGCTGCCAACCCAGTGCCTCGTACAACAGCAGCTGACGCGGCGTGTTCGTCAAGTGATCCTGGCCACGGACCACATCGGTGATGCGCATGGCGTGGTCGTCGGCGACCACAGCGAGCTGGTAGGTCGCCGTGCCATCGGAACGTCCGATCACGAAGTCCTCGATCTCCCCTTCCCCGACGCCGGTCTCGCCCCGCAAGCGATCGATGAAACGAACCTCACGCCGCGGCACACGGAAGCGCACGGCGGAGTCGTGCTCGTACGCCTGCCCCGATTCCAGCAACCGGGCCAGAGCCGCTCCATAGACCGCTGTGCGCTCGGATTGCCGGTACGGACCGCACGGACCGCCGCCATCGGGGCCCTCGTCCCAGTCGACTCCGAGCCAGGCCAGGTCCTCGAGGATCGCCGACTCCGCTCCCGCCACATTGCGCTGGCTGTCGCTGTCCTCGATGCGGAGCACCAGCTCCCCGCCGGTCTGTCGCGCCAGCAGCCAATTGAGCGCCGCCGTGCGCGCATTGCCCAGGTGCAGCGAACCGGTCGGGCTCGGTGCGAATCGTACGCGCACGCTCACGCAGGAACCCGCATCGGGCTCGCGTTGGCCCGTGGCTGGCGGCGCCACTCGATGAGCGAGCCGACACCGACCCAGGTGTAACCTGCCAGGAACAGGAGCACGAACGGCATGAAGCTCCACAGGCCGAGCTCCCATACCACTACGGTGCTCCCCGCGAAGTAGGCCGCCAGCGCCAGCTCGAGCCCCACCTGCCAACCCACCAGCCGACCCCGAGCCGGGGCCGCTCCAGCCCCCGGCCCCGAGGAGGCCGCCTTCGGGGTACGCACGAATTCTCCGCGCCTCCCGCAAAGACCTTCGAGCACCGCCCGCGTGTTATTGAGCGACATCCCGATACCGAGGGCCATGAGCGCCGGGAGACGCACCAGGGCCGCCAGCGCCGAACGGCCGAGCGCCGCCTGGCCAGCCGCGAAGAACAGCGCTACCGAACCGGTCGCGAGAAGCAGCACGCCGACGTCGATACCGGTCGCGAACCCGTGGTCACCGCCGTGACGCAACACCATGGTCGGGACGACCAGGAGGGAGATCCCGGCCATTACCGGATAGGCGATGCCCGCCGTCAGGTGGAAGGTCGCCTCGATCTTGTCGGGCAGCGACAGTTGGCTACGCCACAATCGCCCGAGTAGCTTGCGCGCGGTCTGCGACGCCCCTTTGGTCCAGCGGTGCTGCTGGCTCTTGAGGGCTACGAGAGAGATCGGAAGCTCGGCAGGAGCCTCGGGCGCATCCACGTAGAGGAATCTCCAGCCGGCGAGCTGGGCACGATAGGACACGTCCAGGTCCTCGGTCAGGGTGTCCTGCTCCCATCCACCGGCGGCGGTGATGGCTTCGCGACGCCAAACGCCGGCGGTACCGTTGAAGTTGAACAGTCGCCCGCTGCGACACCGACCGGCCTGCTCGATGCTGAAGTGGGCATCGAGCAGCAGCGCCTGCACTCGGGTCAAGAGCGAGCCCTCACGATTCAGGTGCTCCCAGCGCGCTTGCACGAGGCCGACGCGCGGTTCGGCGAAGTAGGGCACTGTGCGGAGCAGGAAGTCGCGGGGCGGCACGAAATCGGCGTCGAAGATGCACAGAAGCTCACCACTAGCCCGCGCCAGACCGGCCGCAAGGGCCCCGGCCTTGTATCCCACTCGGTCGGAACGATGCAGGTGCTCGATGCTCAGGCCGCGGTCTCGGAGCAGCCGAGCGATCGCAGCGATACGATCGCTGGTGCCATCGGTGGAATCGTCGAGCACCTGGACCTCGAGCCGGTCGGCAGGATAGTCGAGATCAGCCACCGCCAGCAGCAGGCGCTCCACGACCGTGGGCTCGTTGTACAGCGGCAGTTGAACGGTGACGGCAGGCCACGACGCAGGTGCCTCGGGGAGTACCGGCCGGCGGTCGCGCGACCGAAGATAGTTGGCAACGAGAAGGAAGCGATGGACTCCGAACACCGCCAACACGCCGAGCAGGGCGAAGTAGCCACCGAGCAGCAGGTCGGACGTCACCGCGCACCCCCGCTGCTGCTGTCGGCTTCGCTCGCCGGGATCGTCCTGACGGCTGCGGCGCTCGCCCAGGTCGGCGACCTTCGACAATCCGCGGCAACGGCCATCGCCGTCCTGCTCGCCGGCAGCCTGGCGTACGGGCTGGCCTGCCTGGCCCTGGCGCGTGGCTGGCATGGATGGCCCGAGCCGACGCGGCGTCGGATCCTGCTGGCGGTGTTGTCGGTGACCGTAGCCATGCGTGCCATCCTCGTTTTCGCCCCGCCGAGCCTCTCTGACGATATCTATCGCTATCGTTGGGACGGCCGCGTGCAAGCCAACGGCATCAACCCCTACGTCGAGCCCCCGGGCGCGACCCGGCTCGAAGATCTCCGCGACGAGCATTGGGCCCAGATCAATTATCCCCGGATTCGCTCGATCTATCCGCCCCTGGCTCAGCTACTCTTCGTTTCCACCTATCGGGTGAGCCCCACGATCGGTGCCTTTCAGTGGCTGGCGCTGCTGGGAGACCTGCTCGTCGTCGGCCTGACCCTGGGGCTACTGGCGACCTGGAACCTGCCACGATGGTACGTTGCGCTCTATGCGCTGCACCCGTTGCCGGCGCTGGAGTTCGCCTCGAGCGGACACTTCGATGCCTGGACCTGCGCCGCCGTGCTCGGCGCGATCCTCGCCCACGCCCGCGGGTATGCGGCCACGAGCACGACGCTACTGGCCGCAGGCGTGTTGCTCAAGACCTGGCCACTGGTCTTCGTTCCCCTGCTTGTCCGGCACCGTCCCCGATGGCACGTGGGGCTGTTCGCCGGACTTCTCGTACTCGCCTACCTGCCGTATCTCGATGCCGGGGTGCAGATGTTGCAGCCCTGGTTCGACTACGCCGGGCGCTGGCGGTTCAACGACGGCGTCTTCTGGCTGCTGGCCACGGCGACCGGCTCGCTCGAGCTCGGCAAGGCGCTGGCTGCGGGGATCGGCGTTGGACTGCTGGCGTGGCTCTGGCGTCGGGACGTCGAGCCGGTCGTGGGCGGCTACTGGCTGCTGCTCGCCTTCATCGCTCTGATGCCGACGATCCACCCCTGGTACCTGCTGTGGGCCTTGCCGCTGGCTGCCACGGCGCTCGACGTTGGCTGGATCAGTCTCTGCTCGCTCGCCCCGGTGGCCTACTGGATCCTGGTAGTGAACTCGGGGACCAGCGACGCTTGGGTCGAGCCGCTGTGGCCACGCTTCGTCCAGTTCGTGCCGGCGGCAGTGATCTGGATCGTGCAGGCGCGCCGGTTCGGCGCACCGGCCCCGGGCAGGCCATGGCCTGCCAGAGGCACCCATCGCCTCGATTGAGTGGAAGCGGATCTGGGGCTGGCTGCCTACCGGTCGGTCGTCAGGCGACGGATACGGCGGCGCCAGCGACGTCGGGCTGCAGCCTGCTTGGCGCGGCGACGCTCGCCGGGCTTTACGAAGTGAGAATGGCGCTTCGCATCGCGCAGGATGTTCTCCCGCTGCACCGTGCGCCGAAAACGTCGGAGAGCGTGCTCGATCGACTCGCCCTCTTCGACGCGAACATAGGCCATGGTGATCAGATCCTTCCTGGGTCGTGCAACTCGCGCGCCGGCAACGGACACACGAGTCCCGATCCGACGACGCGGAGCCATCAGAGTAGCCGAGCCTGCGAAAGCGGTCAAACACCCGCGGATCGTTGCTTCCCGGCCCACCGATTCGCAGTTCCTGAGGCGGTCTGCCCGCCGCGCAGGCCCGTGCAATAATCGGCTCGGCCGGCCTCCCGGCGCTTCCCTGTTGCATCTCTCGTAGCCAAGGTACTCGCATGGACGTCCTGGTTGTCGGGGGCGGCGGACGCGAACACGCGCTCGTCTGGGCCCTCGCTCGAAGCCCCAGTGTCGAGCGAATCTACTGCGCCCCGGGCAACGCCGGAATCGCGCCGCTGGCCGAGTGCTGGGACATCAAGGCCGACGACCTGCAGGGATTGGTCCTCGCCGCCGAACAGCACGCCGTGGATCTGGTCGTAGTCGGGCCGGAGGTGCCGTTGACGCTGGGGATCTCCGAGCTCTTCGACCAGGCCGGCATCCCGTGCTTCGGGCCCGATCGCGCGGCTGCCACCATTGAGGGCAGCAAGCGGTTCGCCAAGGACTTCATGCAGCGGCACGGCATCCCGACGGCCCGGTTCGAGGTGTTCAGCGAGACCGGCGCGGCGCGCGATTTCGTCGACGACTCGCCGTGGGGCCTGCCACTCGTCGTCAAGGCCGACGGCCTGGCGGCGGGCAAGGGCGTTATTGTCGCTGAGGATGCCTTGGCGGCCCGCGCCGCGATCGACACCACCATGGTCGAGCAGGCCTTCGGCGGCGCCGGCAATACGATCGTCGTGGAGGAGTACCTGCGCGGGACCGAGGTCACCATCATGGCCCTGTCCGACGGGGAAACAGCCATCCCGTTGCTGCCCTCGCAGGATCACAAGCAGGCCTACGACGGTGACCGAGGGCCCAACACCGGGGGCATGGGCGCCTTCGCCCCGGCCTACTCCGTTCTCGACGAGGCAGCCGCGCGGCAGATCACCGAGACCGTGCTGCAGCCCACGATCACCGGGTTGGCGGCCGAGGGCCGGAAGTTCAACGGCGTTCTCTACGCCGGGCTCATGCTCACGGAGACAGGCCCTTGTGTGCTCGAGTTCAACTGTCGCTTCGGCGACCCCGAGGCCCAGGCCATCATCCCGCTGCTGGACGAGGATTTCGGCGAGTTGCTCGGTGGCATCGCCGAGGGCAACCGGCTGGAGCGGCCCCTGCGTTGGCGCGCAGAGCACTGCGCCTGCGTCGTCTTGGCGGCCGAGAACTATCCCGGCAAGTACCGGCACGGCGACCCGATCCGCGGTCTCGAAGGCCTCGAAGGGCGTGACGATGTGGTCGTGTTCCACGCTGGCACCCTTCGCGAAGATGACCAGATCGCGACCAGCGGCGGGCGCGTGCTGGGCGTGACCGCTACAGGCTCGAGCCTCGAGTCGGCCCTCGACACGGCCTACGAAGCGGTCGCGAAGATCGAGTTCGAGGGAATGCACTACCGGCGGGACATCGGCCGCCGCGGGGAGCGACTCTAGTGAATGATGCGCGCGTAGCGGTTCTGATGGGAAGCATTTCTGACTACGAGATCATGGCGGCGGCTCTTCGCGTTCTAGCTGAGCTGGAGATCACCTACGAGGTACGTGTGCTATCGGCGCACCGCAGCCCGGATGCGGTGGCCGCCTACGCGGCAGAAGCAGCCGAGCGCGGGATCCGCCTGATCATCGCAGGCGCCGGGGGCGCGGCCCATCTGGCCGGGGTGCTGGCGGCACACACTCGGCTGCCGGTCATCGGCGTCCCGCTCGTGGCCTCCTCGCTCGGCGGGCTCGACGCGCTGCTGGCGACGGTGCAGATGCCGGGGGGCGTACCGGTCGCTACGGTCGGGGTTGGCAAGTCAGGCGCCGTCAACGCCGCCCATCTCGCCGCGCGCATCCTGGCACTGAATGACGGCGCCACCGCAAGCCGGGTCGACGCGAACCGCGAGGGTCAGAGCACCAAGGTCGACAAGATGCAACAGGAGCTCGAGGCGCGGCTCGCCGCCGACGGTCTCCTAGCCGGCTAGCACCCGGGGGCGGCGCGATTCTCAGCCTGCAACTGTCCACACGCGGCACCGATGTCGGCGCCACGGCTGTAGCGGACCAAGGCGTCCAGGCCGTGCGCCAATGCCGCCCGCCGGAACTGCTCCACCGCCTCCGGGGCCGGCCGACGATAGGGCATGGTGCCGATCGGGTTCCACGGAATCAGGTTCACCTTGGCGGGTAGTCTGTGCAACAGCGACGCCAGCCGCCGGGCGTCCTCGGGACGGTCGTTGACGCCGGCCAGCAGCACATACTCCAACGTCACGCGTTCACGCGATCGCCAGCGTATCCGGCGCAGGGCACCCAGCAGATCGGCGATCGGGTAGCGGCGGTTCACGGGCATGATCTCAGCGCGCAGCTCGTCGGTGGCGGCGTTGAGGGACACCGCAAGTCGGGGACGGCGCGGGCCCATCTCCTCGAGCCGCAGGATGGCCGGGACGAGGCCCACCGTCGAAACCGTGATGCGCCTCCAGGACATGTCGAGGCCCTTGGGATCCTGCATGATCTCGCAGGCGCGAATAACCGACTCGGCATTGTCGAGCGGCTCGCCCTGGCCCATAAACACCACATTGACGCGCCCCCGGCCGCTCGTGGTTTCGTCGCGAAGCGCAAGCACCTGCCCGACGATCTCCCCAGGGCTCAACGAACGCACCAGCCCCATCGTTCCCGTCTGGCAGAACGTACACGCGAAGCGACAGCCGATCTGCGACGAGATGCAGAAGGTCGTCCGGTGTCCGACGGGCATGCTGACCGCCTCCACAACGTCGCCCTCGAGCTGCAGCAGGAAGCGGCGGCTCCCGTCGACCGACGCGTATGCCCGGTGCACGCTCGGCGGTGTCGCGACCCAGGTGCTGGGCAACGACGACCGCAGCTCGACCGGGAGGTCGGTCATCGCCGCCGGGTCGTACACCGCGCGTCCGTAGACCCAGGCAGCGATCTGGTCGCCCCGGTAGGCGGGCACCCCGACGGTCTCGACGAGCAGCTCACGCCACTGGGAGGGCGGGCTGTCGAGCAGGTTCAGCGGAGCGATCGTCATGCCTCGGATTCCATTTGCTGGGTTCGGCCCGGCGGGCCGCGGTGAGGCTCCGATGGGTTGCCGAACCAGCATAGAGCACCCCGCCGGGATGCACCGCGATCGTGGCTGCGGGCGCCGGCGAGCCGTATAATCAGCGCTCCTGTGCTGCTCACACGTGCCCGCTCCCGAGGACCCTTTGTACGTCGCCTACACCTTCCTTTACGCTATGGGGCTGTGTGTCCTCGCGCCCAAGGCTCTGTGGCATCTGATTAGCGGGGGCCGCTACGCCGTTGGCCTGGCGCGACGCCTCGGCAGGGTGCCCGCCGGCCTCCAGGAGCATGCCGGGGCGATCTGGATTCATGCGGTATCGGTTGGCGAGGTGCACGCAGCGCGCGGCCTCATCCCTCATCTGCGGCGAGAGCTCCGCGGCGTGCCCGTGGTGTTGTCGACCACGACCCCGACCGGCCAGGAAATGGCCGGCGGCGCCGGGGCCGACGCGACCTTCTTCTTGCCACTCGATCTGCCGCGTGCGCTACGCCCCTACCTGGACGCCCTGGAGCCGCGCGCTGTCCTGCTGGTCGAGACCGAGTTATGGCCCAACCTTCTGCGGCTGAGCCGGCGCCGTGGCGTACCCGTGGCGCTGGTCAACGCCCGCCTCTCGGAGCGCTCCTTCCGCCGCTACGCGCGCCTCAGGCGCCTATGGCCGGCCCCTTTTCGCGACCTGAGCCGAGTGCTCGCACGCACCCCGGTCGAGGCCGCCCGCTTCCGACGGCTGGGGATCCCGGCGTCCCGGGTCTTTTCCAGCGGCAACCTGAAGGCCGACGCAGCGGCGCTGCAGCCACCCGACCAGCTCCGCCGTCGCCTGGCTGACCGGCTCGCGGTCAACGGCGACGACGAGCTCATCGTGGCAGGGTGCACCATGCCGGACGAGGAACAGAAGGTGCTGCTCGCCTTCCGGCGGCTCCGCGAACGCCATCCGGCGGCCCGGTTGCTGCTGGCGCCACGCCACCCGCAGCGTTTCGACGACGTCGAGACCCTGATCCGCGGCGCCGGGTTCACGAGCCGGAGACGAAGCAGAGCTGGCCCTGACGGCGCCGACGTGATCCTCCTGGACACAATCGGCGAGCTGCCGGCCGCCTATGGCCTTGGCCAAGTGAGCTTCGTCGGTGGGAGCCTGGTACCGACGGGAGGCCACAACCTGCTGGAGCCGGCGATCCAGGGGATGCCGGTGGTCTTCGGACCCTACATGGAGAACTTCGCTGCCATGGCGGCCGAGTTCGAGTCGGCCGGAGCCGCGCGCCGTGTAGCGGACGCCGAGGATCTGGCCGTGGTGCTCCACGAGCTGCTCTCCGACGAATCGGCGCGTCGTCGCATGGGCGACAAGGCGCGGGCGGTGGCGCGCGCCGATGCGCGCGCCGGCGAGCGCGCGGTGCGAATCCTGCTCGGGCTGCTGGCCCCCGCCGCGGCGTAACGTTGGCGAATCCGCTCGCAGTCCCCTGGGGCCTGATCGCAGCAGCGCGCGTTGCCGCGTACCGGCGATCGTGGCTTCCGGTCCACAGACTCGACCGCCCGACGATCAGCGTCGGGGCGCTCGAGATGGGTGGTACCGGCAAGACTCCGGTGGTCGCTGCCGTCGGCAAGCTCCTGGCGGGCGCCGGGCGCCGAGTCGCTGTACTGAGCCGCGGCTACGGGCGCTCGGGAGATTCCCCGACCCTGGTCAGCAAGGGTGACGGGCTCGAGGTCCCGGCGCGCCAGGCGGGCGATGAGCCGGCCTGGTATGCGCAGGCGCTGCCGGACACGATCGTCGCGGTCGCCCGGCGGCGGGAAGCCGCTGCCGCCCTCGCCTCGGAGCTGCACCCCGACCTCTACTTGCTCGACGACGCCTTCCAGCATGTGCGCGTGGCGCGCGATGTCGATCTACTCGTCGTCGATGCCGACCAGCCCTTCTACCACTCCTCCCCTCCGCCCAGCGGCCGGCTCCGCGAGATGCCGAGCGCCGCAGCCCGTGCGTCGGCCTTCGTGCTTCACGGCAGCCCGCACGCCGCTCAGAATGCCACCGCGGCTCTGCAGCGGCGCTTCCCGAATCGTCCGATCTTCGTGTTCCACCGCGGCTTCCCCGGAGTGGTGGGGCTGGACGTCTTCCTTCGGGACGCGGCCGTGGCGACGGCCTCGGCCATTCCCCCGGAAACCCGGCTCCTGGCCTTCGCCGGAATCGCCCGGCCCCGGCGCCTGTTCGAAAGCCTGGAGGGGGCGGCGAGGGTGGTCGCAACACGCGAGTTCGCCGATCATCACTGGTATCGCGCCTCCGACCTCGAGGCCCTGGTCGGAGTAGCTCGCGCCGACGGTGCCGAGGCGCTGATCACGACCGAGAAGGACGCCGTTCGCATGGCCGCGCTGACCCGGCCGGACTTTCCCGTCTGGGTCTGGCGATATCGCCTCGAGCCCAAGGACCCCGCGGCGCTGGCCGGATGGCTCGGCGCGCGGCTCGACGCCGTCGCAGGCAACGGCGCAGCATGAGCCTGGCCTCCCGGGCTCTCGGTCTCGTGGGCTCGCGAGCCCAGCGCTGGAGCTTCGCCCACGCTTCGCGTCGCGGCCGGACCCTCGGCCGTTGGGGCTACCGGCTCGATTCGCGTCACCGGCGAGTGGCGCTGGGCAACCTCGCGGCCTGCTTCCCCGACCGCGACGACACATGGCACCGGCACACCGCGCGGGCGTCGTTCGAGCAGGCCGGCAGGACCGTTGTCGAAATGCTGTCCAGCCCGCGTCTGGTGCACAAGGGCCTCGAGCGGGCGGTCGACCCCGTCGGTGTCACCAACATTCATCGCGCCCTCGAGGGCGGGCGCGGCGCCATACTCGCCGGCGCCCACTACGGCAACTGGGAGCTCATGGGGCTCGTGCTGCCCGAAATCGGCGTCCCGCTGGTGTCGGTGGCGCGGCCCCTCGACGACCCGGACCTCGAGCGCACGTTGCACCGGCTGCGAACGGCGACCGGCGCCGAGATCCTGCCGAAGGCCAACGCAATCCGAGGGATCCTGCGCGCCCTGCGCGACGGAAAGCTGGTAGCACTCCTGGTCGACCAGAACACCCTGCGCCACGAAGCAGTGTTCGTGCGCTTCTTCGGGAGGCTTGCCGCAACCACACCGGCGCTGGGACACCTCCACCTCCGCAGCCGGGCTCCGATCCTGCCGGCGTTCGCGGTACCCGACGGCGAGCGGTACCGTCTGCTGATCGAAGAACCTCTCGTGATTCCCGGTGGCCCACGGGACGAGGTGATCGAGCAAGTCACCGCGCGGGCCACCGAGCGCATCGAGCATCACGTGCGAGCCTGCCCCGAGGCCTGGCTGTGGATGCACGATCGCTGGCGCGAGCGACCGGCCGAGTAGCGTATGAACGGACATTGGGTCGTACGGCTCCCGACGTGGCTCGGCGATACCGTGATGTCCGTGCCGACGATCCGGGCGCTGGCGCGCTGCAGCGACCGGCTCACGCTGTGGGGCGCCGACAACCACTTGCAACTGCTGCGGTTCACGGGCGTCACAGGCAAGCATCTCTCGTTCGCTCGCCGCCCTGGGATCGCCGCGACGGCCGATCTCGTCCGTGCGGCTCGTGACCTGGAGCGGCTGCGACCCGACGGCGTCGTCTTGCTGCCGAACGCCTTTGAGCCCGCGCTCACGGCCCGCATCGCGGGTGTCCGTCGCCGGGTTGGCTACGCCACCGACGCGCGGCGCTGGCTGCTCACCGACGCCGTGCCGACCCCCGCGCCCTGGGAGACGCTGCACGACGGCGACCGCTTTGCACGGCTGCTGGCCCCCCTGCGGGTACCTCCTCCCCACCCCGAGGACACGCGTCTCGAAGTGCCCCGGGGAACCGAACTCGCGGCGCGCTTGCTGGGCTCTGCGCCACGTCCGCTCGGCCTGGTCCCGGGCTGTGTCAATGGGCCATCGAAGCGCTGGCCCGCGCGCTTCTTTGCCCGGCTCGGCGAACAGGCAAATCGCCGCTGGGGCGCCACACCGGTAATCCTGGGAGGCCTGCAGGACGTCGACGTAGCGCGCCAGCTCGAGTCGGCCTGCTCCACCGCCTGTGTGAACCTCACCGGTCGCACCGATGTGCTCGAGCTGGCTGCCGTGCTGCGCGCCTGCCATGCCGTGGTAAGCAACGACACCGGTGCAGCGCACCTGGCGGCTAGCCTCAGCAGCCCCACGCTGCAATTGTTCGGACCCACCGATCCGGCGCGCACGCGGGCCCGAGGGCCGCGTGTCCGAATTGCCAGTATCGGAGCCTTCTGCCAACCCTGCATGTCGAAGCTTTGCCCGCTCGACCACCGGTGCATGGAAGCCATGCCGCCAGAGCTCGTCCTCGGAGTCCTCGAGCCGCTCTGGGAAGGCAGTGCGACCGCCTCTGTGAGTTGACGCTCCCCGATAGGCGCGGTTACGTTAACGCTTGCTGATCCCCGCGCCTGCTCCCGGGCGCAAGCCCGTTGGACCGTATGTCCTCACCTTCGCCATCGTTGGCGAGCCTCTGCCCCTGGGTGGACCAGTTCGCGCAGCGCAAACTGCTGGTCTGGGGCGACCTGGTCGCCGACCGGTTTCTGCTCGGCTCTACGACCCGTGTGTCGCGCGAAGCGCCGGCGCTGGTGCTGCGCTACGAGGATGAGGAGGTCCGCCCGGGCGGCGCCGGCAATGCGGCGCTCAACGCCGCCGAGCTTGGCGCCGCCGTCGCGGTGTTCGGGTTCCTGGGTGACGATAGCGAGGGCGCCCGACTGCTCGCCCAGCTGGAGGGCGCGGGAATCGACACGACGTCTTTGGTAACCCGTACCGACGGTTGCACGCCGGTCAAGACGAGGGTGATGGCGGGGGGATTCCACACGGTCCGCCAGCAGATCCTCCGGATCGACAACGACCGGCCGTGGGCCAGAGACGACGCGACGGCCGCGGATCTTCTCGAGAAGCTCGCGCGGGCCGCGGCCGACGCCGACGGGCTCCTGATCTCCGACTACGGGCTCGGCACCGTGACCCCCGAGCTGTACCGCCGCCTGCGGGAGCGCCTTGGCGCGACGGTGCCGCCACTAACGCTCGACTCACGACATCGCATCCTCGAGTTCCCCGGCGTCACCGCGGCCACGCCCAACGAGAACGAGGTCGAGTCGGCCCTCCGTATCAGCCTCAACGGGGATCGATGTGCCATCGAACGCGCCGGGACCGAGCTGCTCGAGCGACTTCGTGCGGGCCACCTGCTGATTACGCGCGGCTCGTTCGGCATGGCGGTTTTCGAGGCGGGTGCGACCCCGCTGCACCTCGAGATCCACGGCACCGACGAGATCGCCGACGTTACCGGTGCCGGCGACACCGTGATCGCGACGCTGACACTGGCCTTGGCGGCAGGCGCCGGCATCGCCGAGGCGGCCTGCCTGGCCAACGTCGCCGCCGGTCTGGCGGTGCTCAAGCACGGCACGGCGACGGTACCTCGCGAGGAGCTCCTCGGGGCGCTTCGCCAAGACGAGGGATGAGCGCGCCACAAACCGCGCCGATCCTCTCGCCAGATCAGGTAGCCGAACGGATCGAGCAGGCGCGCGCGCGTGGCACCACGGTAGCGCTGGCCAACGGCTGCTTCGACCTGCTGCACGTCGGGCATGTCCGCTACCTGACCGCGGCCAGCACCGAGGCCGACATGCTGGTAGTGGCGATCAACGACGACGAGTCGGTCGCCCGCCTCAAGGGCGCCGGACGTCCTCTCCTTGCCGCGGCCGCCCGAGCCGAAATGGTGGCCGCCATCCGTTGCGTCGATCTGGTCACGGTATTCTCCGAGCCCACGGCCGACGCCATCATCCGGCAACTGCGACCCGATGTGCACTGCAAAGGAACCGACTACGCCGAGGGAGTGCCCGAGGCAGAATCGGTGGCAGCCGTCGGCGGACGCGTGGCGATTGTCGGCGACATCAAACGGCACAGCACGGGCAACATGATCGACGCGGTCAGGCGGAGGCCGAGATGAGATCGGCGCCCGGCCGCGCTCTGATCGTCAAGCTCAGCTCGATCGGCGACGTCATCCACACGATTCCCGCCTACATGGCGTTGCGCGCGGCGTGGCCCGAGACTCGATTCGGCTGGGCGGTCGAGTCGGCGGCGGGTGGGCTGGTGCGGCGGCTACCGGGCCCGCTCGAGATCCACGAGCTCGACCTGCAGCGTTGGCGGCGGAGCCTGCGGCGCCCCCGCAATTGGGCCGCCGCCGGGCGGGGCCTCGCCGACCTCCGCGCTGCCCGATACGACCTCGCGCTCGACTTTCAGGGCCTCGTCAAGTCCGCCGTCGTCGCCCGGCTGGGGGCCAAGCGGGTGCTCGGCTTCGCCCCCGAGAATGTTCGCGAGCGAATCGCCTCGCGCCTTTACCACCAGCGCGCCGCCCGGGTGCCGACGGGATCTCACATCGTCCGTCACAATCTCCACCTTGCCGCCGCCGCCGCCGGCACGCCCGGCACGGACCCTGTGTACCCGGCGCTCGCTGATGCCGCGGATCGCGACTCCGTAGCCCAGGCGCTGGGTTGTATGGGGGTGGAGCACTACGTGGTGATGCACTCAGCAGCCAACTGGTCCAGCAAGCGATACCCGGCCGAGCGCCTCGTAGCCACGGCTCGCGAGCTGCATTCGAGCACGGGACTGCACATCGTATGGGTCTGGGGCCCGGGCGAACGCGAAGGGGTCGCCGCGCGGGTGCAACAGGCCGGTCCGGGGAATGTGCAGGCTCCCCGGCTTCGACTGCCCGAGCTGGCGGCCCTGATCGCCGGCGCCGAACTGTTCGTGGGCGGCGACAGCGCCCCGCTACATCTGGCCGCCGCGGCCCAGACGCCCATCGTGGCGCTCTTCGGTCCCACCGACCCCGGCCGCCTCGGGCCCACCGATCCTGACGACGCGATCGTCTACCGCCGACTCGAGTGCTCCCATTGCCACAAGCGCCGCTGTCCGCTGCGCACTAACGAGTGCCTCGAGTCGATTCCCGCGGCCGAGCTCGTCGAGGCGGCCCTTGGACGCCTTGCTAGGGCACGGTCCACCGAGACGAGGCCATGAGATTCGCGTCTCGGTGGCGCGCGTGGGCCTCCCACCATCGCGTCCACGTCGGCATCTTCTTCGCGCTGTTTTACGTCGCCTTTTCGCGCCCCTCGCCCGAGCGCTTCCTCCTCGGCGCCGTGCTCGTCGCTGCGGGCGAGGCGATCCGCGTCTGGGCCTGCGGCTACCTGGTTCGCAACGAGACGCTGACGCGCGACGGCCCCTACCGGCTGATCCGCCATCCCCTCTATCTGGGCAGCCTGTTGATCGGTATCGGCCTGACGGTGCTGGCACAGAACCTGACACTGTGGCTCGGCGCCTTCGTGGCGCTGTATCTCGGGTTCTACCTGCCGGCCATGTATGTCGAGGAACTGCGGCTTCAGTCGCTGTTCGGTGCCGAGTACCAGGAATACATGGAGGAGGTACCGCGGCTGATGCCGTGGCCGCTGCGCCGCACCGACTGGCCTGAGCAGGAACGACCACCCCGCAAACAGTTCTCCTGGCCGCTCGAGCGGCGCAACAAGGAAATGCGCACGGTCGCGGTGATGGCAGCACTGCTGGTGGTCCAGGCGCTCAAGATGCTCTAGCGGCCTGTAACAGATGACTAGCTCCGGACGTTGGCAGCACCCGCAGCCGGTTGACGACCTGCCGCACACCGCGCACGTCGGCCGCGATCTGGAGCGCCCGTCGCACCTCGCGGGTGGAGGCCGCGATTCCCGACACGACCACGACACCGTCGCGCGTGTCGACAGCCATCTCGGCGGCGTCGACGCGTCGATCTTGGCCGAGGCGGCGCCAGACCTCGGCGCTGATCCAGTCGTCGTCAGCCGCAGGCGCGACCTGTGTGCTGGCGCAGCCGACAACGAGCCCGTGTACCAGCAGGACAGCGAGCGGTAGGCAGCGCCCGAGGCGGCGAGCCCGGGCGGGATGGCGGCCGAACATGCGCGGCAGCATACCAGAGGCGGGCCTGGATGCAGAAGGTATGTATTCCACTCGAGATCGTGTCACCCTAGCAACCTGCGTCCTCTCCCAACGGACCGCCTCAGACGGGAACGCACCGTGTCCGACACGCCTCCAGGATTCGTCGAGCAACGCCTCTTTCTCCCGCAGCGTCTCTGGAAACGCGTCGTAGAGCTCAGTGAATCAAGCCAAAAGGAGCCGAGCGAGATCGTCGCTGACGCGCTACGGGCTTTGCTTGCGGGCGGCGCACGGGCGACAGTGGCCGCTGCAGCGGCAACCGCAAAACCGGAGGCGGCTCCATCCGCGGTGCCCGGTGTCGTCGAGACGATCGATCCCGAGGACGCCGAGCAGGTACTTGCCCAGGTATGCAACGAGCCCATCGATAGCTCCACGCTGCGCGAGGCCCTCCTGCAGTTGGTGCGCGGCGTTGAACAGCGGGATCAGTTCCCCGGGCACGGCGAGGCGGTAGCCGAGACGGCACGGGCACTGGCCGAGAGGCTGGCCCTCGAGGAAAAGGAGGTCGTGGCCATCGAGCTGGCGGCGCTGACCCACGACTTGGACAAGAGTCGGATTCCTGCAGCGATACTGGGCAAGCAGGGCAGACTGACGCCGGAGGAGTGGCAACTCGTGCGTCGCTACCCCGAGTTCGGTGCCGAAATGCTGGGACAGTGCACCCAGCTGCACTCGGTGGCCGGCATGGTGCGCCACCATCAGGAACGTTGGAACGGGACCGGCTACCCCGACGCCTTGAAGGCGGACCAGATCCCGGTCGGAGCCCAGATCGTCGGCATCTGCGACGTGTTCCACGTGCTCACATCGGAGCGCGCCTACCGGCCGGCGCTCAGCCCGGATACGGCGCAACACACGATCGGCGGGGGCAGCGACCGCTTGTGGAGTCCCCACCTGGTCGAGGTGTTCCTCGAAAAGCTCGTCAAGCAGTAGCTGACGCGCCGCCGCGCTCACACACTCGATAGCACAAGCCGTAGAGCAGGGGCTTCGGTCGGCTGCACCTGCCACCAGCACGAGGCATCCCACCGATGGTCCTCCCCACACCGGCTTTCACCCACGCCGGGCCCAGATTACCCTGACCGCCCATGCGGCTCGTCAAGATCGGCCTGGCCTCGGTGAACACGACGGTCGGAGCCACGCGCAGCAACACGGACAAGCTCATCGCCTGTGCGCACGCGATGGCCGACGACGGTGTGACCCTCGGTTGTTTCAGCGAGCAGGTGATCGGTGGTTACCCGCCGGAGGACCTGGTCCAGTGGCGCGCCTTCGTGGCGGCGCAGCGCCACGAGCTGGAGCGCTTCGCCGGCGCGAGCGGGGAGCTGGGCACGGTTTTCGTCGTTGGGCTCACCGTGCCGGTAGGCGGCCAGCTGTTCAACGTCGCAACTCTGGTGCATCGGGGCGTCATCCTGGGCTTCGTGCCCAAAGAGAAGCTTCCGACCTACAACATCTTCTACGAGGGGCGCACCTTCTCGCGCGGCACGCGGTCCCTTAGGCTCGACGCTGGCGGACTCCCGCTGGGCGACTTGATCTTCGGTCTGGACTTCGGCACCGTCGCGGTCGAGGTCTGCGAGGATGTCTGGTCGCTCGACGGGCCCATGCGCCGGCGCTGCTATTCAGGCGCCGAGATCGTCGTCAACATCTCGGCGTCGCCCTACCGCGTTGGCATCGACGAGACCCGCCGCGAGATGCTCGCCACCCGCTCCGCCGACAATCAGGTGACGCTGGTCTACGCCAACACCGTCGGCGCGCAGGACGGGCTCATCTACGACGGAGGCGGCTATATCTTCCAGAATGGGCGTTGCGAGCTCGAGGCACCGCGCTTTCGCGAGGGCCATTCGACCTGTGTGGTCGACCTCGATCGGACACTGCGGCTGCGTACCGAGGACACTACCTGGCGCAGCGACTGCGAGGACTTTCTGGAGGACTCGCTGCAGGTCCCGTGTTTGAGGAGCGAGCTGCCCGGCGCCGATACGGCAGGGCTCCCCTACCCGGTTCCCGCAGCCGGCTCGTTCTTCTTGCCGCTACCGGGTGCGCCCGATTCCAGTCGGAGGGGCCGTGTCCTGCAGGATCTGTTCGAGGCCCTCGGGCTCGGGCTCAAGGACTACTTCGTCAAGACCGGATGTTTCCGCTGCTTCGGGATCGCCCTGTCCGGCGGCCGCGACTCGCTGCTGACGCTCCTAGTCGCCTGGCGGGCCGCCCAGTTGCTGGTCGAGGAGCGCCACGACGATAGCGCACCTGGCTCGCTCATCCAGGCCTTCTACATGCCCAGCCGCTACTCCACCGACGGTACCCGATCAGCAGCGCACCGGATCTGTGAGGAGCTTGGGGTCGACCTCAAGGTGGTGCCCATCGATGATGCCTTCGAGCGCGAGCTCCAGACGACGCAGGAGATGCTCGCGGGCACCGAGCCCACGGAGATCACGCGCCAGAACATCCAGGCCCGGTTGCGCGCCCAGCGCATGTGGAATTGGGCCAACAGCTCCGGGGCGCTGTTCCTGCAGACGGGGGACATGAGCGAGAAGGCGGTCGGCTACACCACCATCGGCGGCGATCTCGAGGGCGCTCTGTCAGTGATCGCCAACGTTCCCAAGACGGTTGTCGTGGCGCTGCTCGAGCACCTGGTCGAGCGTCACGGCTTCGAGGGCATCAACGCGACGCTCGCCACCAAGCCCGGCCCCGAGCTGGCGGGCAACCAGGAGGCGGAGGCGGAGCTCATGCCTTTCGAGGTGCTCGACAGCTGCCTGTACCTCTACGCTGCCGAGAAGCTGTCGGCCGCCGACATGGCCCAGGCGCTGCCACAGATCTTCCCCGAGCACGACCCGGATAGGCTGGCAGCCTGGGCGCAGAAGTTCGCCATGCTCTTCTCACGCTCGATTTACAAGTGGGTTCAGGCACCGTTGTCGCTGCACGTCGGCTCGCTCGACCTGGATCGCGAGCGGGCACTGCAACTACCCGTGGTCCAGAGCAGCGAGTGGCAGGAGCCGGACTAGCGGCCCAGCAGGGCTGTTAGTGCTCCCGCAGCGTCGCGTCGTCGAGCAGGGCCTCGCGGATGTGCGACGCTCCGAAGCCCAGCGCCAGCGTCGCGGGTACCAGGGCAATCGCGCTCAGCGGCAAGCCCAGGGGGATCACCGCCAGGCAGACGAATCCGATCACCAACCCGTAGATTCCCTGCAGGAGGTTGCCGCGGCGCTTGTCGTGCTCCGCCATCCTCAGACTCCTGTGACGCGTGCGGTACGCATGCGATCCGGGGTCGGTGAGCCCCGGAAGACCACGTAAGCCTAACAGGCTGCTGAAAAACGGCTCGAGCGCGCCATTTTGGGCTGGATCGTCTCGATCAAGGTGAGTTGCCCGGCCGCCGTGTGCGAGTGCGAGGCTCTGGTTGCCGGCCGCGCCGGTATTTCTTGGGCGGTTAGTCCCGATATCGTCACGTCGCCCCCTGGAGGTTGCGCATTCTGACCAGGTTGAAGGCAGCGGCGGTGAAGGTGAACATCCAATCGACGCGTTCGGTGCCTCGGTGCCGCGTCTTGCGCATCAGCCCGACCGTCTTGGCCCATCCGAACATCTGCTCGACGAGCTTGCGTTTCCTTTGACTGACCTGGTAGCCGGGGTGGCGGGTTGTGCGCCGGTCGATGGCGCTGCGCCGATTGGTGTCGTTCTGTGCGACGTGCGGGGTGATGTTCCGATCTCGAAGCTTACGGACGCACTCGCGTGTGTCGTAGCCCTTGTCGGCCGCCAAGGTCACCCTGCGGTTACCGGAAATCTTGTCCGCCATTTGCACCGCCGCCTCGCGTTCCGCTGTCCCGGAAGCGATCGTTACGCATGCCTTGGTTGCTAACCCGTGGCGGTTGTCGATCATCAGGTGCCCCATGTAGCAGAGCTTCGACTCGGCTCCCCTACTTTTCTTGTACAGGCGTGCGTCCGGATCGGTCCTGGAGGCGTGAGTATCGTTTGTGCGCCGTTGTTTGCGAAAATCGACGCTCGGGTTGCTGCCTCCCTCATCGGAGTCGCTCTGATCCTTCGGCTTGAAGCTCTTGTGCGAGGCCCACGCCTCGATCAGCGTGCCGTCCACCGTGAAGTGCTCATCCGATAGCAGGCTGCGGCGCCGTGCAGAGGTGGACCCCATCCTTTGGACAGGTTTGCGTCGCAGCTAAGGTGGAATCCGGGTTCATGATTCAGGCTGCCTTGGGCTTGCGAGACACGGGGCGAAGCCCCGGGCTCCTGTCTTCAGCCCCGTCGTCAATGTACGCCTCCTCGGGCGTCCGGTCCTGGAGCGACGAGTGCGGTCGGCACTCGTTGTAGAAGTCCATCCACCAGCCGATCCCGGCCCGAGCCTCGGAGCCAGTCGCGTACTCTGACAGATAGACCTGCTCGTACTTGAGCGATCGCCACAGTCGCTCGATGAAGACGTTGTCCATCCAACGGCCCTTGCCGTCCATCGAGATCCGAATGCCGGCCTCCTTGAGCGCGTCGGTGAAGTCGACGCTGGTGAATTGGCTACCCTGATCCGTGTTGAAGATCTCGGGAGGACCGTAGCGCTCGAGCGCCTCTTGCAAGGCCTCGACGCAGAAGCTCGTATCGAGCGTGTTGGACAGACGCCAGGACAGCAGCTTGCGGCTCGCCCAGTCCATCACCGCAACCAGGTACAGAAAGCCCCGCTGCAGCGGGATGTAGGTCACATCCGCGCACCAAACGTGGTTGGGTCGCGTGATCTCCAGATCACGCAGCAGGTAGGGGTAGATCCGGTGCTCCGGGTGCGGCTGAGACGTCCTGGGCCGCTGCAAGATCGCCTGCAACCCGAGCAGCCGCATCAGGCGGCGCACCCGCTTGCGAGAGACCGTGTAGCCCTGACGGCGCAGCCATCGTCGCATCTGACGTGAGCCGTAAAACGGCGTCTGAAGAAACTGCTCGTCGATCAGCCGCATCAGGCGCAGGTTCAGCGGACTCTCGCCGTGGCCCTCGTAATAGAACGAAGACCTCGCGATCGACACCAGGCGGCACTGCCGCGTGATGCTCAGGGGGCCGTGCTCCGGATCGACCATCGCCACCCTCCGGCCGTGGCTCAACGACCGAAGGCCTTGGACAAGAAATCCCGCTCGATGACGAGCTCCCCGATCTTCGCCCGCAGCTCCTTGATCTCGGCCTCCCGAGAGACCTCGTTGCGCTCCTGTTTCCCCGAGAAGCCAGCCAGCACCTTCTGCCGAGCCTTCTTCTTCCAGTTGGCGATCAGATTCGGATGCACATCGTAGCGGGCTGCCAGCTCCGCCATCGTCGCTTCCTCGCGAAGCGCCTCCAAAGCGACCTTCGCCTTCAGCTCAGCAGGATAACTCCGTCTCTTCCGTGGCATTCCAGACTCCTTCTTCTTGGTCTGGATCCCACCTTAGCAACCTGTCCGAATTTCGGGGTCCACCTCTGCCGATCAAGTTCTTGGCCGGCAGAGCACACCGTGTGTAGCGTGAGGATCTGCGGAAGCACGAACCGCGATTGCTTCGTTGCAAAGGCCATTCCAATCCTCCACCACCCGCCCCCCTGCTACTTGCCACGTAGCTATCCCCCATGTTCAGCCACAGCGTGCCGTCCGAGCGGAGCACGCGGTGCACTTCTCGGAACACGGCCACCATCCGCTCGACGTACTCCTCGGGAGTTGCTTCGAGCCCGATCTGGCCGTCAGTCCCGTAGTCACGCAGGCCCCAGTAGGGCGGCGAGGTCACCACGCAGTGCACCGACTCGTCCGGCAGCTGCGACAGGCCCTCGAACACGTCGGCGCAGATCAGCCGGAAGCGCCTCATGCCGCCGGCTCCAGTAGCGACCGCAAACCTGCGCGCCGTGCCAGCATCACGAACCTCGGCAGCAGCCACACCTACGCCGCCCTCCCGAGCCGGAGCAGTTCCTCGAGCCGCCACCCGGTGCGCGCCATCCGGCGAAGGCGAATCCATGCCCCGACGAGCACCCTCATGCCGGCGCCGAACCGAGGAAATCGTGGCCGTCCCGTACCACGATCCGTACCACGCTCGTGAAAGGAGCCCTGCATAACGACACGTTGCGGTTTCCGGAACTCGACCGTGTCTATCCGTAACCTGTAGTAAACACAGGAGTTAAAAATGGCGGAAGCGCCTGGGAATCGAACCCAGCGGAGCTGCCTTCCGACAACCCCCATCGGATTTGAAGTCCGAGAAGGCCACCAGACCCCATTCGCTTCCGCTCGAGAGCGGCTCCGGCACCGACGCTCCGGAGGAGGAAGGCGGAACCATTCTGGCAGTCGGCTCGTAGACCTGCCAGCAGGGTCGGGCGCCGAGTGTGTGTATGCCGAACCCACGGACCGCCGACGTGGTTCAATAGATATGGGCATCTGATTTTCTCTCGGAGAGCGAGGACACCATGGTCGAGCAGGGAACGGTGACCGACGAGGAGACAACCTCGGACCAGGAAACGGGCGGCAACCAGAGCGGTGAGCAGGAGCCCAAGCGCGACCTCAGCTGGCAGCTCGAGCGGTTGTGGGAGGAGATCAAGCAGATCACGCGTCAGGTCGAGCAGGAGACCCGGCGCGGCGGCCGCATCGCGCGCCTTCGCCTCGACATCCGCGGCCTGCGCCGGGAAGTCAACGAGCATTGCGCTCGTCTGGGCCAGTTGATCTATGAGGCTCAAAAGGACAGCGACAAACGCCCGACGCTGGCTCGCGTCGAGGGATACGACGATCTGGTGGCCAACATCGCTACGATCGAGGTTCAGATCGCCGAGAGAGAAGCCCAGATCGCCGAGCTCCGCGCCCAGGGTGAGCAGGACACCGAGGCCGCCTGAGAGGGCTGCCGAACGATTGGAATCCGCTACACTAGGCGGACTCCAAACGGGGGCTGTAGCTCAGCTGGGAGAGCGCGTGACTGGCAGTCACGAGGTCAGGGGTTCGAGCCCCCTCAGCTCCACTTTCGTATCTCTCGCTGTTGCAGGGTCGGGTGACGCTCCCGGCTGGACCCGACGATCAGACAAATCGCGAGGGTTACCGTGCGAGCCGCTGCAACCGCCGACCGCCGACGAACACTTCTTCGATCTCGGCCAGGGCATCGATGTCCTCGGTGGGGTCTCCACGCACAAAAAGCAAGTCGGCACGTTGGCCCGGTGCGATCCTCCCGAAGCCGCCATCAGGGTCCAAGAACGCCGCCGGCCCGCTTGTTGCGGCCTGCAGCGCTTGCGTTGGCGACATTCCCAAACTCACGAGCAGGCGGATCTCGCGGTGCGTCGAAGAGCCGGGGAATACGCCGTGGACGCCCGAGTCGGTGCCGACGAATAGGAGGGCCCCGGCTACGAGCAACATCCGCAGGTTGGCTTCGGTAGACCGCATCCCGCAGAGCACAAACCGCCGCTTTGAACTGTTACCGTGCGGTTATCTCGCCGCCTCCACTTCGTCGACCAGGTCGTCACGTTGGTGCTCGTCTTGTTCGAGGCTATCGATTCGCCAGCTCAGGGCATGAGGTCGAGGAGGGCAGCGCGCCATCGAGACCTCGGTTTCTCGCGCGCCCTCGTCGTCGCCGCACTCCTCATCCTCGGAACGTCGATCTCCATCGGTGGTGAGCCCAGGGCCTCGTACTTCGACTCGCCTTTTGACGGCAGCTGGCTCGGCAGCTTTGAGCCGCGAGGTGCGGCCGATCGCCTCGTACCCGTAGTACCCGCTCTCCTCAACCTCAACGTTCCAGGGCGAGGACGGGCTCGGTTTCGCCTGGCTACCGGCCGACCTGACCATGGCTGGCGGTCTCGAGGTCCTGGAGGTTCAGAACCTTCGGCGTCGCAACAGGAAGATCGTATTCGACCTGGTGCTGGCCGAGCCTCGGCTCGCCGGGGCTGGTCGCATCAGCTCGTATTCGGTGACCCTCAACTTCAAGCCCGCCAGCGACAATCTGAAGGGACGTCTGGTCGCGGCGGACGGTGCCGTGGTGCGCGGTCCGTTGTTGCTTCATCGCGCCGGTCCGACGGTGCCGATCCAGCGAACGTGGGTGGGGTCAGTCGACATCGACGGCAACCCGACGTCGCTGTTGCTGCAGATCATCGCGGAACCGGCGCAGCGCTGGCTGGAGGTGCAATCGCAGCGGGAACCCGGCTCGCCCCCGACACCGGTGGCCGGCTTCGGCTACCTTGGCACGGCCTTCGGCAACCTCGAGCGTGGAAGGCTCTCCGGAACGGAGCTCACCGGACGCTTGGCCCTGGATAGCGGCGCGCTGAGCTTCGAGCTCGGGCTATCGGGCCAGCGACTGGTCGGCACGCTCGAGCGGGGGGGGCAGCACCCAGCCGATCACCCTGGCGCCTGCAGCCACGCCGGGCAGGCGCCTTCGCGTTGACGACGTGACACCCGCCGAGGCCCCGCTCGGTGCGCCCGTGACCCTGCGGATCACCGGGAACCACTTTGCACCCGGGGTTGTCGTCTACGCGGGTAACCCGGGCGGTGCGAGCGGAGCCCCGGAGCCGACCGCTGTGGTCCGCACAATCGAGTACGTCAGCGCCGAGGAGATTCGAGTGACGCTCGTCGGTGACTACGGGGAGGGTGAGCCACGCACGATAGCCCTGCGCCTCGTCGGGCCCGACGGTCAGCGTCGCGACCGGAGGGGCGCGCTGAGCCTGGTGAATCCTGAGGCCATCAGCTTCGATAATCACATTTAACCCGTCTTCACTGACTCCTGCGATCGCGCTGGATGCCATAACAGCGCGTTTCCTGCGGCCTTCCTGAGGCTCAACGACGGCGCCGCGTACGCCAGTATCGTGCGAGTCCGTAGCACCCAGATGCCGATGCTCAACCGCATCCAGCCGAGGGACCCGGCCAACAGCTACCTGAGACGCAAGCTCAAGGGCGAAGGCATCACGGGAGATCGCATGCCCTCGGGCGCTCCGCCGCTGAGCGACGGCGTGCTTGCCGTGTTCGATCGGTGGGTCCTGGAGGGGGCGAAGCGACGGTGATAGTGGCCATCTAGCAGGCTGCTGAAAAACTCCCCTTTTTCGAGTAGATTTTGAACCACGCAGCCCGCGGCAAGAACCGAAGCATCAACGAGGTGAGCAGATGCGTGGTGAGGACGCGGGCCGGGTGGCGGTTTTTAGTTACGTATCTCCAGAGCAGCGAGTACCGAAGGAGCATCCGCTGCGGCCGCTGCTGAAGATCGTCAACGATGTGCTGGGGCGGATGTCGCCGCTGTTCGAGAAGCTGTACTCGCACACGGGCCGTCCGTCTATCCCGCCGGAGAAGCTGCTGCGGGCGCTGCTGCTGCAGGTGCTGTACACGATTCGCTCCGAGCGCATGCTGATGGAGCAGCTCGACTACAACCTGCTGTTCCGGTGGTTTGTGGGCCTGAACATGGACGATCTGGTGTGGGATGCGACGGTGTTCACGAAGAACCGAGATCGAGTGTTGGGAGGCGAGGTCGCCAAGGTGTTCTTCCAGGAAGTGCTGGCGGAGGCGCGGCGCCGCAGCCTGCTGTCGGATGAACACTTCACGGTGGACGGCACGCTGATCGAGGCGTGGGCCTCGCACAAGAGCTTCAAGCCGAAGGAGCAGAGCGACTCCGGTGAGGGCGGCAGCAACCCGAGCGTCGATTTCCGCCGGCAACGGCGCACGAACGATACTCACGCCTCCAGGACCGACCCGGAGGCACGCCTATACAAGAAGAGTAAGGGAGCCGAGTCGAGGCTCTGCTACATGGGTCACCTGATGATCGACAACCGCCACGGGTTAGCAACCAACGCCTGCGTAACGATCGCTTCGGGAACAGCAGAACGAGAGGCCGCCGTGCAGATGGCGGGCGAGATTCCCGGAAGGGGCCGGGTAACCTTGGCGGCCGACAAGGGCTACGACACGCGAGACTGCATCCGAAAGCTTCGAGATCGCAACATCACCCCGCACGTCGCACAGAACGACACGAACCGGCGCAGCGCCATCGACCGCCGCACGACCCGGCACCCGGGCTACACGGTCAGTCAGAAGAAACGCAAGCTCGTCGAGCAGATGTTCGGATGGGCCAAGACGGTCGGGCTGATGCGCAAGACCAGACACCGAGGCACGCAACGTGTCGATTGGATGTTCATCTTCACCGCCGCAGCCTTCAACCTGGTCAGAATGCGCAACCTCGAGGGGGCGACGTGACGATGAGGGCACCAATCCCCAAGAAATGCCGGCGCTGCCAGCAGCGCCGGCCTCGTACCCGCACTCGGCGCCCCGCTAACTCACCGTGATCGAGACGATCCAGCCCAAAATGGCGCGCCCAAGCCGTTTTTCAGCAGCCTGCTAGTGACGCGCTTCTCATCGTGCTGGCCTGCTTCACGGACGGCTTCCGCGGCCCGCCGGCCGGCGCTCAGTGTCCGATTTCGATCGTCGCCGGCTGGGCGGCCCAGAGCGGGCGCCCGTCCGTGGACAGGCCGGTCAGGATGAGATACGACTCGCCGGCTTTCCCGCCGACGCGATCGGTGAGGAAGCTACAGTACAGGTCGGGGAGCCCGTCGCGATTGACGTCCCTGCCGAAGCGCCGGCACCGGTACAGGCTTGGTTCCTTCCCCGTCGTGCCGAAGCGCAGCGAGGAGATATCGACCTGGCTCGCAGCGTCGAAGCCGGGACCGGACAGGATCAGCACTTGGATGGCGCGCTTGCGCACGGCGTTGCTCGAGCTCCGCGGCTCGATGTCGATGCTGACCGGCGCCGTCTGCGATCGGCATGCGCCGGCGGCGGCGTACGCCAGCAGGTTCGACGAATAGGCTCGAGCAAACGCCTTGGTCGCCGCCGAGCGTCCCGGACGCCAGTCCTCGAGATAGGCATCGAGCGGGATCGTCGAATAGATGACCGCGCCCGTGCCGAACGGATAGCAGAAGGTCACGACGCCTCCATCCCCTGCGACCAGGAGCGGCACTGCGTCCTCGGGCAGGCTGTGGGCTTGGACGTAGCCGTTGGCGAGCACCGCCGCACTCTCGAGAAGCTCGTTATCGAGCACGCCGCCGGCACTGCCGCCCTCCAGTGCTGCTCCTGCTGCGTGTGCTATGCGAACCATCGGCGGCGGCTTGCGGACGATCTCCAGGCCCCCCCTCCGGCAGGATCGCCTGCACTCCCTCCAAACGTCGATCGTGGAGAATCAGGCGCATCCCCTTGCCGACCGCGATCTCGATCTGCTCGAGCGCGGCTGCGTAGCGCGGGTCGTACCCGGAGTCGCGAGAGTTCTGCACGAACAGCACGTCAACGGGATCCAGCCCCTCGATCGTGAGGTCCCGCGACCGCAGCGGCTGCGGCAGCTCGGTCGCCGTCTGGATGGCGCGCCTTTGGCTCACCACACCCTGCCCCTGTCCCATGTCGTAGTAGCCGATGACGACCGGCTCGGCATCCCCGACGCGTCTCAGCACTTCGATGCTTGAGGCGATGTCGGGCGCCAGCATGCGCGCCAACCTCCGCAGGTCATCGGTCTCGAAGTTGGCGGGCACGAAGGCGCACACCAGCAAGGTCGCGAACACCAGGCGCGGCCTCACCGTCCGTCCCGCCCGCTGGACATCGAGCCACCGCTGCAGCTCCGCGCGGCTCCAGCGGGACGCGTCCTGGGCGCTAGCGGGCTTTCGCGTGGCGGCGCGGACGGTGTCGATCCACAACCCCAACGATCGCCACAGGCGTGTCGCCGCCCACCGGAGCAACGGTCGTGGCAGGGTCCGCCTCGGCGGCTGGGTCGTGTCGATGCGGATCCGGATGACGTTCGGCATTCTCTGTCGTGCCTCAGCCTACGGCACCGCGATCACGATGACCGAGTCGTTCCCCGAGAGTGCCTGGCCGGCGTTGGTGTCGCCCCTGAGGATCGCCTTGGTGTCGGGGAAATCCAGGCCCGTCTTCTTGGTGATGAAGGTGCAGTACAGATCCTTGAAGCCGTCGCCGTTGAAGTCGCGGCCTGGCCCTCGCCGGCAGCGGTGCAGGCTGTCCTCGTTGCCGATCACCCCGAAGGTCAGCGTCGCGCTGTCGACCTCAGAGGGCGCATCGAAGGTGGGGCTGGAGAGGATCACCACCTGGATGGAGCGCCGGAAGATCTTGTTAAGAGTCTTGCGCGGCTCGATGTCGATGGCGATCTGAGCCACACCGTCCAGGAACAGCACCCAGACGGCGCCGCGTTCGTTCTGCCCACCGGCCCCGTCGTCGTCGCCAATGGCCCCGACCGCCAGGTCGGTGATGAGGTCTCCGTCCAGATCCCCGAGGTTGGCAAGCGAGGACCCGAGGTTGTCGCTCTCGCTGACCGCGCCGCCGAAGTTGCCAGCCACGTCTGAGATCTCTTGCTCGGATTTTACCTTTCCGTTGGTCTTCAGAAACAGCACCCAGACCTCGCCGTGGTTGATGCCCCCACCATTGGCGAAGTACGCGCCGACGGCCAGGTCGGTCGCGCCGTCCCCGTCCAGATCCCCGAGGCTCGCGACGGACTTGCCGAAGCTGTCGCCGTCAACGAGCCCGCCGCCGAAGCTGCCCTCCGTGTCCGAGATCTTCTGCTGCCCCTTCACCGTCCCATCCGTCTTCAAGAACAGCACCCAGACGGCGCCGCGGTTGCTGCCCCCATCATCGTCACCATTTGCCCCGACAGCCAGGTCGGTGAACCCATCGCCGTCCAGATCCGCGAGGCTGGCAACCGAGAAACCGAAGCCGTCGTTGTTGGTGAGCGTGCCGCCGAAGCTGCCGGCCGTGTCGGAGATCTTCTGCTGTCCCTTCACCGTCCCGTCCGTCTTGAGAAACAGCACCCAGACGGCGCCGCGGTCGGTGCCCCCGTCCTCGTCGCCAGCTGCCCCGACAGCCAGGTCGGTGAACCCATCGCCGTCCAGATCCCCGAGGCTGGCAAGTGAGAAACCGAAATTGTCGCCGTCGGCAAGCGCCCCGCTGAAGCTGCCGGCCGTGTCGGAGATCTTCTGCTGTCCCTTCACCGTCCCGTCGGTCTTCATGAACAGCACCCAGACCGCGCCTCGGTCGGGGCCTCCGTCATCGTCCAACTGGGCACCGACAGCCAGGTCGGTCGTGCCGTCGCCGTCCAGCTCCCCGAGGCTGGCAACCGAGGAACCAAATCTGTCGAAGTCGGAGAGCGTGCCGCCGAAGCTGCCTGCCGTGTCGGAGATCTTCTGCTCCGACTTGACGGTTCCTGGCGGCGCTGCCGAGGCCGCCGTGACGATGCCCAGCAGCATCGTGGCCGCAAAGACGAACGATGTCCTACAAACTCGGTCTGTCGAACTGTACCGGCAACTGCTCATCGTCCCTGACGCTCCCTGTTGTTTCTATCGCGTCCGCGGGCCAGCGTCTCTGTGCCTAGAACGGCCCGAGGGCACTGAGAATGACCGCGAGATCGTCGCCGCCCGTCGCCCAGCCCGCGGCATCGTCGCCGTCCTGGGGCTGGTTGAAGGCGGTGTCCACGCCCAGGTCAGGTCCACTCGAGTAGCACACCACCGCCGAGGAGTAGATCTCCCCCACCTCACCCTCCGGGGGGCGCCCAGAGCGCGAAGGAGTTGATCATGTAGCGGTTACCCCACGGGTCCGGCTGCAGCGCATCCAGGTACGGCCCACGCCAGCCGTGGATCCCTCCCACGAGCGTGTTCTGAAGTCCGGGGTGCCCGCCGACCGGATCGACATCGTCGAATACGTTCTTGTACGGGAACCCGAATTGCGGGAAGTTGCTCTGCAGGTGGTTGACCAGGAAGTCGCAGGAGAACAGCTCGCTCTCGTTGCCCTGGTCGGTGTCGATCTGGAGGCAATCCCCGGCTGGGATATCCGGCTCGTACCAGCCGTCGGCGCCGCCGATGTTGTGCTCTGCGTCACCGTTGGGGATCGAACCCCCCACCGGCGCTGCGCCCGGCCCAACGATCAGCCCGATCGGGCTGACCGGCCCCAGCACGTGATCGTCGCCGCCGGGGTCGTCGTAGAAGGTGCCCAGCATCACCTCATCGATCATCTTCTTGGCCGAGGCGCAGATCGCGACCAGGTCTTCCTTCGCCTTGACGAAGCGTCCCAGGCGATTGAAGTTGCCCATCTGCGGCAGCATGATCATCGACAGGATCACCAGCACCAGCAGGATGATGCTCACCTCCACCAGGGTGAAGCCACGCTGGCCAGTCCGGTGGCCAGGCCGCCCGGCGGTTCGCCTCTGTTCGGTCAGCATCTGCATCTTCCACCTGCCACTGAGCTTGGCCCTCGTCCGCCGTGTCATTGGGGGCCCGTCGATCGGTGCCCGGGCCCAGATGCCACGCAACAGACAGAACCCCGATAGCCGGTCCTGAAGTCCTGCTCACCGTAGAGGGACCTTGACCTCCAGCCCATGGCTTCGGGACCGGCGTGGCCTGGGTTGACGGGGGCAAATCCGCGGTCAGCGCCAGGAGCTGTCAGCCGCAGGCGGGTTGGGCCGGTGCGGCAAGGGATCGGCCGCTGCTGTCCTGAGGGTAAGCAGAGGGAGCCTAGCGGCGGCGGGGGCCAAGATCGGCCTCAGGCAGGAACCGACGGGCGCGAGCGGGTCGAGCCAATCGGCGCCGCGGAGGGACCGAGCGGGACGGCATCGGCCGGAGCTCTCTGACGGCGCCTCTCGCGGTCAGAGCCCTCTGCACCGGCGCACCGGATTCCCAGCAGCCTCGCATGGGTAGGGCCAGCTGCGGCCCGACATCAGGCGTGCTCGGCGAGTTCCACCCGGAGCAGCAGGTCCGTGTAGCGTGACAGATCGTCGCGGTCCGAACGCCGGAGCCGCCCGTGGCGCACGCGTGTCGGCGTTCTTACTGGAAAGCTACTAGTAAGAAACTAGTACGACACTAGTATGATCGACGACCCCACTGAACACACGGGTGTGAGGGTGCAAGCGGTCCTCACCGGTTCACCGTCTGGATCGCGCAGCAACCCTCGATGGCTCCGCAGCCGGTAGTCTGGCCGGCCTGCAGGTGTCTATAATCCGTCGCATGCAGCCCGACGATCCGATGGCCCGCCTCGCCCGCCTGGCCGAGATGGAGAACCTGGCCGACAGCCTCGCCGATCGCGACGGCGGCGAGCTATTCCAGAGCGACCTCGGTGAGGCTCGTGCGCTCGCAGGCACCGACCCGCGCTTCGCGCAGCTGGTTGTCGGCCTCGAGGCCCAGGGTCTGGGCGAGCGGTTGGCGGCAGTGAATCGCTTCTTCAAGTCCTTCGAGCCGGTCGAGCTGGCCTCGCTGCAACTGCCGACGCACCTGTCGCAGCTGCGCTCGATCTACCTGGACTCCCGGTAGCAGGCTGGCTCAGCCACGAACCCGCAGCCAGCCCGGCGGCACCCCGAGACGGCGCGCCTCGCGCCGCAGATCGGTGAACTCCTGGTCGAGCGCCTGCTGACGCTCCTGCGCCTCCTTGATCTTGGCCGCAGTCTCGGTCGTGGAGCGGTGCGAAAAGAGGAAGGCCCGTTCCTGGCGGCGCAGCCGTAGGATCTCCGCATCGAGCGCCGCCTTCTGGTCGTTGATCGCACGAATCTTCTCCCGCCACACGGCCTCGGTGTCCTCGGCCGGAAGCTCCTCCTCGTCTGGGGAGGCCGGAGCCCCAATCGGCTTGGGCGGCTCTTCGGGCTCGCCGTTGGACGGTCTCGGCGGCACGGGCGGCGCAACGACAACGACGTCCTCGGCCTCCTCGGCGGCCACGACCTCCTTGACCAGCGACATCGGGATACGCACCTCGCCGCCGAACTGCACGAAGACCAGCTGGTCCTCCTCGACACCCGCCTGCGCGGTCTTGATGACGCGGCCGTTCTTCAAATAGATGGTGTCTGCCGAGGCCTCCTGCTGTGCACTGATGAGCAGCACTATCGCCAGCAGGCCTATGGCGAGAAAGGCATTTGGCCCTTGGGATCGCATGTGATAAGGCTACCATGTTCGGCTTCCGCTACCGAAGAGGGGCGACGGATTCCGTGTCGCAAACCACCTTGCATCTCGACGAGCAACTGGCCGAGGGCATGGACCACCTGCGGCTGAGCGTCGTGGTGCCGGTCTACAACGAGGGGGACAACGTCGAGCCGTTGCTGGCGCAGCTGACCGAGGCACTCGAGCCTTTCGGCGGTGAGTACGAGATCGTCATCGTCGACGACGCCAGCAGCGACGACACCTTCGAGCGGCTGCGGGCCCGCGCCGCTACCATGCCCCGCCTGAAGCTGGCGCGATTTGGCCGCAACACCGGGCAGACGGCAGCGCTGTCGGCGGGGTTCCATATCGCCCGTGGCGACGTCATCGTCACCCTGGACGGTGATCTGCAGAACGACCCGCGCGACATCCCTGCTGTGCTCGCGAAAATGGACGAGGGGTACGACGTTGTCAGCGGGTGGCGCCGCCAGCGCAAGGACACGTTCATCAACCGCACCCTGCCCTCGCGCCTGGCCAACTGGCTCATCTCGCGTATCACCGGCGTACACCTGCACGACTACGGCTGCGCCCTGAAGGCGTATCGCACCGAGGTGCTACGCCGCTTCGAGCTCTACGGTCAGCTGCATCGCTTCCTTCCCGCGCTGGCCGTATGGAACGGCGGCCATCTCGCGGAGATCGAGGTCAACCACCGGGCTCGCGAGCGCGGCTCGACCAAATACGGTATCGGCCGTGCGTTCACGGTTCTGCTCGACCTGGCGACCGTCAAGTTCCTGATGAGCTACGGCGCCCACCCGATCCGCATGTTCGGCATGGCGGCGGCCGCCTCGGGCATGCTCGGCGTCGGCTCACTGGCGGCGGTGATCGCCATGAAGTTCTCGCAAGGGATCGACATGACCGGCAACCCACTGCTGTATCTGTCGATGCTCGGCGTGACCGTAGGCGTACAGTTTCTCCTGATGGGGATGCTGGCCGAGATGCTCACTCGCACCTACCACGAGGCACAAGGCAAGCGCCCCTACGTGGTCGTCGAGCGGGTCAACTGAGGGCCACCCGACACACTAGCGGAGCCGCACGGCCCCGGCGCCGACCTCCAGGGCTCGATCGCCGGCGGTGACCAGCACGGCCGCCGTGGTCGCTTCGGCCCAGAAGATCACTCCCTGGGCCACGACGGCCTGCTCGGCGGCCTCCGGGCGTCCCCGACCCAACAAGCCGGCCGCTCGATAGAACAGGACTGGCGTGTTCGCCACCCAACCCTGAAGGCTTCCCTTGTCGATGGTCACCACGTCGCCGGTACCGTACATGGCTCGCACGTTGAGCGAGCCGCGCTCGTTGTCGCGCTGCGCAGAGCGCACGGTCTCGCCGCTACCGAAGATCACCATGGCGTCCTCGGGCTGTGGTGTCACCAACCGATCGGAGTCATACTCGGGCAACTGCTCGGGGCGCGCGATCTCGGCGTCGACTAGGGCATGGAGTCGGTCTCCGGGCTCGATCTCGGTACAGGCGTGTGAGATCACCGCCAGGGTGCGGTCGCCCTGGGCATCGAGAACGCGGGCTCGGCCCAGCAAGCTGACGACCCTACCCACCGGCGCCTTCGTTTCGGGGTGCTCGAGCTGCACCTCTTCGCGGTAGAGCAGGTACTCGCGACCAATCTCGAGCCCTCCGGCCTCGGCACGAACGAAAATGCGTTCGTCCGTCGCGAAGGCCATCAGCGGGTTATCGCGCGACTCGAGCACCGTTCCGAGCTGACCGCTGACGCCCGGCAAGACGGTAGCGAAGCAGATCGGGCCATCGTACTTGGCGGTGGTCGGCCGCTGCACGGTGCCGGCGAAGGCGACCTCGATCGCCACGCCGGCCACCGCCGCGCACGCGACAAGTAGCAACGCTCCCTTTGACGAAGACCGCATCCCCACCTCTCCGCGTTCGGGTCCTGGATGTCGATGCCGGGAGGGTCAGCGACCCTCGCCGGCGATGCCCACGTCCCGGAGCCGCGTCTGTGCGCTAGGCACGAAGGAACAGCCAGGATACTCCGAGACGATCTGCTGGTAGTAAACGGCGGCCTGATCGCCGATCCCCTGTTGGCGCAGCGCCTCCGCCAAGGTGTACAGAATCTCGCACCGGTGCACTGTCGTCGGGTACTTGCGCAGCGCGTAGTCGCAACGCGCCTGTGCCGCGACGTACCGGTCGCGTCCCATCTGGAACTTGGCGACGGCCAGCTCGTGCCCCGCGAGCGTATTGACCACGACGATCCGCTGATCGAGAGCCATCTGCCGATGTCCGCTATCGGGGTAGTCCTCGAGAAACGCGTCGTACTCCTCGAGCGCCTCCTTGGTGTACCCCTGGTCCCGGTCGGGAGAGCGCATCAGCCCCGCGTACCCCATGGCGACCATGAGCTGGGCGTAGTCGGTCTGGACGTGCGACGGGTGATAGGTCAGGAAGTTCTTGAAGGCGTCGATCGACAGCAGCAACGCGTCGGTCCGGCCCCGCTCGTAGTAGGCCCGGCCAATCCCGAGCCGCGCATCCGGGAGGTGCGGGCTGGTTGGGTAGTTGCGCAGCAGCGTGTCGTACGCCTCGATCGCCTTGCTCCAACTCTCGGCGGCCAGGTACTGCTCGGCCTGCTCGAACAGCTCGGTACCCGCGGCGTTGGCCGGCAGTGCCATGCCGCCCGAACCACAAGCAGCCACGCCGACCGCCGCCGCGGCGACGATCAATCCATTCAGAGTCTGCGCCCGTCGCACTCGAGACATCATCACGATTCAGCAGGGGTTGGTAAGGATTGCGGCTGCAGCGACTCCCAGTGTCGTTGCAGACCCTCTTGCAGGGGCGTGGATGGCACGAAGTCAAGATCGTCCCGCGCCAAGGAGGTGTCGGCACGCGTATGGCCCACGTCACCTCGCTGCGCGTCGCAGCGCTGCACATCGAGCCCCCGACCCGTGACGCGTTCGATCATCTTGATGAGCCCGTTCACGGTTACAGTGCTGCCACCTCCGACATTATATACGGCCCCAGCGCGCCCCCTTTCGGCAGCACGCACGGTTGCCTCGACCGTATCGGCGACGAAGGTGAAGTCGCGCGTCTGCTCGCCTGTGCCGTAAAGCTGGATCGGCGTTCCGTCGCGAGCCGCCGTCAGGAAACGCTGGATGGCCATGTCGGGGCGCTGGCGCGGGCCGTAGACGGTGAAGTACCGCAGGCTTACCGTGTGCAGCCCGTAGTTGCGGTGGTACAGCTGCGCCAGATGCTCGGCGGCGAGCTTGGTGACCCCGTAGGGCGAATGAGGCTTCTCGCGGGCCGTCTCGACCATCGGCAACACGTCGGTGTTGCCGTAGACCGACGAGGAGGAGACGTAGACGAAGCGCGCGATGCCGCAGGCCAAAGCCGCTTCGAGAACGCGCTGGGTAGCGTAGACGTTGTGGGATGAGTAGTCCTCGAAGCTGCTCCCCCAGGACGCACCCACGCCCGGCAGAGCGGCCAGGTGGATGACGCGCTCGGCCCCTTCCAGGATCGCCGGCAGATCGAGGTTCTCGATCATCCCTTCAACAAGCTCGAACCCGGTGTACGACTCGAGCGCCTGCACGTTGGCCCGCTTGAGCGATACCGCGTAGTTGTCGACGAAGCCGTCGATGCCCACGACCTCGTGCCCTTCGCCCAGGAGGCGCTCGCTCACGGTCGAGCCGATGAAGCCGGCGGAACCGGTAACGACAAAGCGCATCAGAGCTCGCTCACCACCGAGGTCGCGGCCTGGGCCACGGCGCGGATCTCGGAGGCCGCGGTAACCGGATCCGGAGCGCCGAGGATCGCCGAGCCGGCCACCAGAATCCGGGCCCCTGCGTCGGCCACCCGGCCGGCGGTGGTCGCATCGATTCCGCCGTCGACCTGGATGTCGACCTCGTGCAGACCGTTGCCGTCGAGCATCTCGCGGAGTGCCCTGATCTTGCCGATCGAACTCTCGATGAACCGCTGTCCACCGTAGCCGGGGTTGACCGTCATCACCAGCACGAAGTCGCCGTTGCGCAGCACGTACTCGAGGCCGGCGAATGGCGTGGCCGGGTTGAGCCCGATGCCCGCACGCGCGCCGACCTCGCGAACGTGGCTTACGGTGCGCTCCAGATGAACGGTCGCCTCGGCATGGACGCTGAGCCAATCGGCGCCTGCCTGGCGATAGACCGGGACCCACTGATCCGGCTCCGACACCATCAGGTGCACGTCGAGCGGACGCGCCGTCAGTGGCCGGAGATGCTGCACCACCGACGGACCGAACGAGATGTTGGGCACGAAATGACCGTCCATCACGTCGACATGGAACACGTCGGCCTGGTCCTTGAGAATCCCGATGGGGGTTCGGAGGTCGGTCTTGTCGGCCGCCAACAACGACGGCGCGATCTTGATGTCGCTCATCGACTTACCTGCAAGATGATCTCCTGACCGGCGCTGATGCGGAATCCGGGCTGCGGCGACTGGTCCACCACGGTGCCCGGAGCCACGTTCTGCATGACGCGACGATTGGGGCCCTCACTGACGCGAAAGCCGAGAGACTCGAGATAGGGTCGCACGTCGGCAACGCTGCGACCGACCAGGTTGACCATGACGTAGGCGACAGGCGGCGGTCCCAGCGAAGTAAGCAGACGCAGGGGCGCTGTCGCGCCGGGCGCCAGCTCGGCCGGATCCGGCTCCTGGGCGATGATCCGGTCGCGTTCCACTTCCCAGCTCGGTGCCACGGCGACGTAGTCGATGACGAAGTTCTCCTGCTGCAGCGCGATCACGGCGCGCGATCGACTATCCCCCACCACCGTGGGCAGGCGCAGCACCCGCGGGCCGGACGCCAGCAACAGGCGCACGACGCGCATGCGCTTCACCGGAGTTCCCGGTCCCGGATCCTGGCGCGCTACGTGATTCGCCGGCATCGTCTCGACGGGCAGCACGTCGTCGTCGATCTCCGCGATCATTCCGAGTGCCTCGAGTCGGTCACGCGCCTCGCTCACCGACAAGCCCCTCACCTCGGGAACCGGGTCGGTCGAGCCCCGGACCGACGCCCGCACAGCAAGCCATCCGCCCACGAGAAACAGGACGCCCGAGAGACCGACCACCAGGGCCAGCTGTGGAATCAACGCAAGTCGGGATGCCACGCGAATTCAGATTGCCAAGCAGCTCGTGGGTCACCGTCGCGACGCCGCGGGACGGGGTGGCGGGCGGGGTCGATCCTATCACGAGGCCCTACGCGGCCGACGGCTAGCGGCCAAGCTGGGCGGCGAAGAAGCCGTCGAGCTCCGGCTCCTCGGGATAGGTTCGGAACATGCCATCACCCGCCACCAGATGCTCCAGACCGGCGGGTGGCCGGATCGGCACCAGGGTCACGCCCGGATTCACCTCCAAGATCCGCTCAACGACCTGCTCGTTCTCCTCGGGCTCGGTCGAGCAGGTCGTGTAGAGCAACCGTCCACCCGTGGCCAGAAGGTCAATCGCCTGGGTCAGGATCCGTCGCTGGAGCGTCCTGAGCTGGCGCAATCGGGCGCGACGCACCCGCCAGCGGATCTCCGGGTGGCGCCGTATGGTGCCGACTCCCGAGCACGGGGCATCGACCAGGATTCGGTCGAAGCGACGACGAAACGGGGCGAACCCGGCCATGTCCGCCGCCACCGCTCGGATGCCCTCGACCCCGGCCTCGCGGCCGGCACGCGCACACCGGCGCAGCAGCTCGGGTCGGCGATCCGCCGCGACGACACGCGCGTCGGGGTGCTCCTCGGACAACTGGACACTCTTGCCGCCCCGCCCGGCGCACGTATCGAGGACTCGGGCCCCACCCTTCGGAAGCAGCGCGGCGACGATCTGGCCGGCCTCGCCGCGCAGAGTCAGCCGCCCCTGACGCACGGCCTCGAGAGCCAGCGGACGTCCGGAGACAACGCGGAGCACCCGCGACGACCAGCCCGCCGCCTCGACCTCGACCCCGGCGGCCCGAAGTGCCGCGACCACCTCGTCGCCTCCGATGACCCCCGCATGAACCCGAAGCGTCAGCGGCGCGGGCCGAAGCGCGGCCTCGAACCAGCGCGTTGCCCGCTCGGAGCCGTAGCGCTCGACCCAGCGCTCCAGCAACCAGGGCGGCAGGTCGAGTCGATCGGCGAGGCCGCCATCGCCGGCGTGCAGCTCGCCACCGTCACGCAACCAGGCCCGCAACACGGCGTTGACCATGCCGGCCGCACCGCGCTGCTCCGGGCCCAGAGCTCCCACGGTGGCATGCACCGCGGCGTGAGGCGGCACCGATCGAAGGTAACCGACCTGGTAGGCGCCCATGCGCAGGGCCTCGCGCGTCGAGGCGTCGAGACGGCGCCAGGGAGTACGACAGTACGGCTGCAGGGTTCGGTCCAGAGTCCGGCGCCGGCGCAGCGTGCCGTAGACGATCTCGGTAATCAGGCGCCGGTCGGCGTCGGATGGGCCGGATCGTCGCAGTACGCCGTCGAGCGACCGGTCGCTCCGGGCCCCGCCGGCGACCGCTACCAGGACCTCCAACGCGGCGCGGCGGCTGGCGACCCCCGTGCGACCGGGTGCCTCGGATGTCAACCGGCCGTCCCGAGTACCGCGCCCGAGATCAGCGCAGCGCCCCGCACGAAATCCGCCGCCGCCATGCGGCGGCCGCCGGCGCGCTGCAGCTCGAGAACGCGGACCAGCCCATCGCCGCATCCTACGACCAGCTCCCCGGCGCTACTGACGACCCGACCGGCGGGCACGCCAGAGGAGCCCGGCTGCGTCTCGACGCACCAGATCCGCAGGCGTGCGTCGCCCCACTCGGTCCAGGCCCCGGGCCAGGGCTGCATGGCGCGTACGTGACGATCGATCGCGACACCCGCATCCCGCCAGTCGATCCTGCCGTCCTGCTTTCGGATCAGCCGGGTCATGGTCGCCTCGGACGCATCCTGCGGCTGCGGCTCGATCGTACCGGCGGCCAGCGCCGTCAGTGTGCGCAGGACAAGCTCCGCGCCGGCCCGCGCCAGGCGGTCGCCGAGGCTGGCGGCGGTGTCGCGGGGCTCGACCCGAACCTCGCGCCGCAGCAGCACAGGCCCGGTATCGAGCCCCTCGTCCATGAGCATCGTAGTCACGCCCGAGACCTGATCGCCGGCCAGGATCGCGGCCTGGATGGGGCTCGCACCACGGTGGCGCGGCAGCAGCGAGGCGTGCACGTTGACGCACCCGAGGCGCGGCAGCTCGAGAACCGGCGGTGGCAGGATCAGTCCGTATGCGACCACCACCGCGACATCGGGTTGCAGCGACACGAGGCGTGCCACCTCGCCGCTGCCGCGCAAGGTCTCGGGCTGCAGAACGGGGATCCCTCGGGCGATCGCCCACGCCTTCGTCGGTGAAGGCTCGAGCCGTTTGCCACGCCGCCTGGGCCGGTCGGGCTGCGTCGCCACCCCGACGAGCTGGTGAGCCTCGGACAGGGCTTCGAGCGTCGGGAGCGCCAGCGCGGGCGTGCCCATGAACAGTACGCGCAGGCGGCGCGCTCCCGGGCTACCAGTCGCCGGCACGGATCCGCTTGTTGATCTTGCTGCGTGCCAGGTCGCGCTTCAGCGGGCTGACACGGTCGATGAACAGTACGCCGTCGAGGTGATCGATCTCGTGGTGCAGGCAGCGTGCCAGCAGCTCCTCCCCCCCGACTCGAAACGGCTCGCCTCGGAGATCCTGCGCTTCCACGACGACGCGCTCCGGACGGGGGACCACCAGCATGACGTCGGGGAACGACAGGCAGCCCTCCTCCTCGCGCACCTCGCCGTGAGACTCGATGACGCGCGGATTGACCAGTACGAGCAGCGCGTCGGGCTCGGTGTCGACCGACAGGTCGATGACCGTGAGCCGCTTCGAGCGACCGACTTGCGCCGCCGCCAGACCGATGCCCGGGGCCGAGTGCATCGTCTCGACCATCTCCTGTGCGAGCACGCGGAGATCTTCGTCGAACTCCTCGACGGGCAAGCAGGGCTCGCTCAGGCGTGGGTCGGGATACTTGATGATCGGGAGAACGGCCATGGACTCCGGTCCGAGAAGGGGCAGGCTGGCACGGAGATTCTCGCTTTCGTGAGTCAGGATAGCATCGTCCCATGCGGTTGAAGCTCACCCTTGCCTACGTCGGAACCGGCTATGCGGGCTGGCAGCGCCAACCGGACACTGCCACCGTGCAGGGAGTGCTCGAGGCTGCTGCCGGACGCACCGCCGACCGCATCACCGCCGTCAGTGGCGCCGGGCGGACCGACGCCGGAGTGCACGCGGCCGGGCAGGTCGCCCACATGGACGTGGACGGGCGCCTCGAGCCCGAGGTATGGCTTCAGGCCCTGAATGCGCGCATACCCGACGACGTGCGCGTGCTCGCGTGTGAGCCAGTGGACCCCGCGTTTCACGCGCGCTACGACGCCACCCGCAAGATCTACCGCTATTGCATTGACGAGCGCGCCGTAGCCTCGCCGTTTCTAGCGCCGTTCACCTGGCACGTCCGCCAGGAGCTCGACGTCGAAGCCATGCAGGGGGCGGCGACCTACCTCGAAGGCCCCGTCGATCAGCGCGCCTTCGCCACCCAACCGGACAGCGAGGACACGATCCGTCCGATCGAATCGATCCGCATCGAGCGTGACCGCCTGGTCAGTGTGACGGTGATCGGACGCAGCTTCCTGCGATACGTCGTACGCGGCATCGTCGGAACCCTGGTCGAGGTCGGACGGGGGCGCCGCGAACCGGCGAGTCTACGCGAGCTGGCGGCCAGTGGCGACCGCGACGCGGCCGGAGCCGCGGCACCCGCCCGCGGCCTCTGCCTGGTCCGGATCGACTACGAGCACGACCGCTAGCAGGCCAGGGGATACACTCAGCCGGCACTCGAGACGCGACAACCGACGAGGCAGCCAGCGTTCGCGCCATGACCAGGATCCTCACCGCATCGGTGATCATCGCCCTGCTGATCGGGGCCCTGCTCAGCCCTCCCTGGGTATTCTTTGTCGCGGTGACCGGCGTGCTGCTGCTGGGTTGGCGCGAATATGCTCGTCTTGCCGCCTCGATCGGGGCAGCGCCGGTATCGGCGCCGGGGGCTCTGGCGGCGCTTGCCTGCGCGCTCGCGTTCGCCTCGAACCGACCCGAAGCGCCTCTGCTGACCGTGCTACTGAGCGCTCTGCTGCTGAGCCTGGCCGCGCTGCGCGATCAGTACCGCGATCCAGCCGGCCTGATCCGCGCCCTGAGCTCGACCCTCGCGGGCGTCCTGTGGATCGGGCTTCTGCTCGGCGCTCAGATCGGAGTTCGGATGCAGTCGGGCGGCAGCCGCTGGCTGATCCTGCTGTACGCCTCCGTGGCCGTCGGCGACTCGGCAGCCTACTACGGCGGCACGGCGCTGGGCCGTCACAGACTCGCGCCCGAGCTCTCGCCCAACAAGTCGATCGAGGGCTCGCTGTTCGGGCTCGCCGGCTCTGCGCTGGCCGCAGCCGTGGTGGCCAACTGGATCCCAGCCATCGGTGGGGCACAGGCGGCGGTCCTGGGCGTCGTGCTCGGCGCCTTTGGCCAGGTGGGCGATCTGCTCGAGTCGTCGTTCAAGCGCGCCGCCGGCACCAAGGACTCCTCCAGTCTGTTGCCGGGCCACGGCGGGGTCCTCGACCGAATCGATGCTCATCTGTTGGCCGGCGGCGCGCTGTGGATCGCGCTGATCTCCGGCTGGCTGCCCTGAGCCCACTGGGCTACAGTAGATTCCTCCTGCGCCTCTCCCCCTCCCGACGCCAACTGCGGGTTTCTGCGCATGTTCGACGTGGCCACCAACGTTCTCGCCCTGATCTTCGTCCTGGGCGTACTGATCTTCGTCCACGAGTTTGGGCACTTCCTCCTGGCCAAAGCCTTCGGTGTAGGAGTCGAGGTCTTCTCGCTCGGCTTCGGCAAACGGCTCCTGGGCTGGCGCAGGGGCGACACCGACTATCGCGTCAGCCTCTTGCCGCTCGGGGGCTACGTAAAGATGGTCGGCGAGAACCCGGACGAGGAGACCACCGGCGCCGACAACGAGTACCTGGCCAAGCCCAAGTGGCAGCGACTGCTGATCCTGCTGGCGGGACCGGCGATGAACATCGCGCTGGCATTCATCTTCATCGTGGCCGTCTTCCAGCTCGGCATCCGGGTGCAGGCGGACGCCGACGATCCGGTCATCATTGGGCTGGTGCAGAGCGATTCGGCCGCTGACGACGGCGGCCTGCTCGTGGGGGATCTGGTTGCGAGCGTCGACGGCCAGCCGATGCCCAACTGGGAGCAGTTTCGGCTGCGCATCCTGATCTCGGCCGGCCAGCAGCTGCAACTAGGTGTCGTGCGCGAGGACGACGAGCTGACCATTCCCGTAACGCCCCGCCCCGCCGGCGAGCAAGGCACCGGCTACCTCGGTGTTTCCTCGCCGCTGCCCGCGTTGGTCGGCGAGGTGCGCGAGGGCGGGAGTGCCGACGAGGCCGGACTTCAGCCCGGTGATCTGATCGTCGTGATCGGCGGCCAGCCCACCTTTCACTGGAACCTCGCCATCGAACGACTTCTCGAGGGTGCCGGCAATCCCGCCAGCCTCACCGTGCGGCGCGCCGGCGAGACCTTCGAGACGACGCTCACGCCAGTGATGACGGAGACGGGCGCGCTCGACATCGGCTTCCTCCCGGTCGGGGAATACTTCTTCAAGATGCGCCGCTATCCGCTGGGCGAAGCGGTCTCCCGCGCCGGCACCGAGATCAAGCAGCAGTCGCTCATGCTGTTCGAGATCCTCGAGCGGCTGTTCACCGGGCGCATGTCGGTGCGTACCCTATCGGGTCCGATCGAGATCGCCCGCTTCTCGGGCGGCGCCGCGCGTACCGGCGACCCGTCGGTTCTGCTCGCTTTCATGGCCTTTATCAGCCTGCAGCTCGGGATCCTCAATCTGTTGCCGATCCCGGTGCTCGACGGTGGCCAGATCGCGCTCATCCTGTTCGAGGGGGCTATCCGCCGCGACCTGTCGCTGCAGGTCAAGGAACGCATCATGCAGGTCGGGCTGATCCTCATCGTGTCGCTGATGGCCCTGGTCATCACCCTGGACATCTCGAAGCTCATCCCGGACAGCTGGTGGGAGTGGCTGCCCTTCTAGACCCCGCGCGGTGAAAAGCCGTCCCGACACCGGAGCCACCATGAACATCACCGTTGAGCACCGACCTTCGTACGCCCTCGGTATCGTCGAGCTACAGGCCGGCGAATCGGTCAGGGCCGAGACTGGCGCCATGGTCTCGATGAGCGGCAACGTGCAGGTCGAGAGCGGCATCCAGGGCGGGCTGTTGAAAGGCGCGATGCGCAAGTTCCTGGGCGGCGAGTCCTTCTTCGTCAATACCTTCACCGCGCAGGGTGCTCCCGGCCACGTGACCTTCGCTCCCAGCCTGCCGGGCGATGTCGTCGACCATCAGGTGCACGGCGACCTTTACGTGCAGTCGGGCTCCTACCTGGCGGGAGATCCCGGCGTCGAGATCGACATCAAGTGGGGCGGGGCGCGTTCCTTCTTCGCTTCGGAAGGGCTGTTCCTGCTGCACCTGAAGGGCAACGGCCGCGTGCTGATGAGCTCGTTCGGCGCCATTCACCCGGTGATTCTCGATGGCACGAGCAGCCTGATCATCGACACCGGCCACATCGTCGCCTTCGACTCGAGCCTGCAGTGGAAGGTCAAGAAGGTCTCCGGCATGCTCACCTCGCTGATCTCGGGCGAGGGGTTGGTGGCCGAGTTCCAAGGCTCGGGCACGGTCTGGTTGCAGACGCGCTCGAACCAGGCCTTCCTGGATTGGCTGGTTCCGCGACTGCCGACGGCCCGCACCTCGTCGGGTGGCCGCGGCAACATCGGCGGCATCATCGGCAACGTGCTTCGTGGCTCGTAGGAGCGTCTCGGCGCCAAGAATCGCGGTCCTTGCCGGCGTGGGGGTTGCCTCGCTGTTGTACGGGATGCTGGCGCAGCGAAACCAGTGGCCCCCCTACGGGCTGGCTCGAGCCGGATTCCACCTGATCCAGGGCACCCCCGAGTCGGCGGAGGACATCCGCCCGCCAGTACCGATGACGCGCCCCGACAGCTTGATCACGATCCGCAGCCGCGCTCAGGCTGACGCAACCAGACAGCGCCTCCGAAGGTTGCTGTGGGGCGACTCGGCACGCTCCGCGACGCCTGTAGCCGAAGAAAAGGCCATCTTCGACGATCGATTCGCCTATTCCGGCTTGGCGACAATCGACCGTCTCACGGTCGAGATGGACTTCGGACTGCGCTCGGTCATCTACCGATTCCATCCCAAGGACCTCAACGGCCACACGGTGATCTATCACCAAGGGCATGGTGGCCATTTTGCCAAGGGAGGCGCCTTGATCGAGCGCCTGGTCACCCTCGGCTACGAGGTAATCGCCCTGTCGATGCCGTTGTTAGGCCCCAACAATCAACCGCTGATTGATTCTCCGCGATTCGGACAGTTCCGCCTCGAAGCCCATGACCAAATGGGCTTCCTCGAGCCACCAGCAGGGCACCCCCTCCGCTATTTCGTCGAGCCGGTCCTGGGCGTCATGGATTTTCTGGGCGCCGAGCGTGTCGCCATGATCGGCCTCTCGGGAGGGGCATGGACCACCACGATCTGCGCCGCGATCGACTCACGGATTGGCCTGAGCTTCCCGGCGGCAGGAACGGCGCCGATGTACCTACGCTTCGCTGGCACGCTCGAATCAGCCGACTGGGAGCAGTTGACGCCAGAGCCCTACCGGATCGCCAACTACCTGGAGCTGTACGTTCTCGGGAGCCTGGGGGCGGGCCACGGACAATTGCAGATCCTCAACCGATTCGACCCTTGCTGCTTCGCTGGCGATGCATGGCAAACGTATCGGGCGGTGGTCCGCAGGGCGGTCGAAGAGATCGGCGACGGTGAATTCGACGTCATCAGCGACACCAGCCATCGCCAGCACCAGATCTCGCCTTGGGCGGCTGACAGGATCGTCGAGACGCTGCAGTCACGCTGGCGCTGACAAGTCCGGAGTCCTCGCATGAAGCTCACGCCGTCCTTCCCCATGGTCCTGGGCACCCTGCTGCTGGTTTCGGCCTGCGCCGCCGAGCCCCCGGAGCCGGCAGGCACGACCGAACAGGCAGGGGAGCCCGACGCCATCGTGCTGCGCACCCGGCTGATCCTCGACGGGCGCGGTGACACGCTGCGCGATCGCGACATCGTGGTGGAGAACGGCCAGATCGCGGCAGTACTACCGGCCGGCCAAGGTCGCGGCACGGTGTACGAGCTGGGTTCGCTGACGCTGCTGCCCGGGCTGATCGACACCCATGTCCATATCGGCTGGCATTTCGACCGCACGGGACGCTCGCACAGCAGCGAGGTCGAGGAGACACCGGAGGAGTCGGTCCTGTACGCGGCGGAAAACGCCTGGGTGACTCTGCAGGCCGGCATCACGACTCTCCAGAGCCTCGGGTCGCCAAGCGACCGGGAGCTGCGCGACGCTATCGCCCGGGGGGTACTACCGGGACCGCGCATCCTGACCTCGATGCGATCGCTCGGCGCCTGGGCCGGGGAGCCAGACGCGCTGCGCCAGCGCGTCCGCGAGCTCGCCGAGGCCGGTGCCGACGCCATCAAGATCTTCGCCTCGGCCAGCATCCGCGACGGAGGCCCCCCTACCCTGTCGCAGGAGCAGCTCGACGCCCTGTGCGGCGAGGCCTCGGCGCTCGGTCTACGCTCGGTGGTACACGCCCACGGACCGGAAAGCGCCCGCCGCACTGCCCTGGCGGGCTGCACTACCATCGAGCACGGCGCCCTGCTCGACCGCGCGACGCTCGAGCTGATGGCCGAGCACGAGATGTTCTTCGACCCCAACGTCGACCTGGTCTTCCGCAACTATTTCGAGAACAAGGAGCGCTTCCTCGGCGTTGGCAACTACACCGAGGAGGGCTTCGAGCAGATGCGCCAAGCCGCCCCGAGCGCGCTGGCCGTCTTTCGTGAGGCGCTGACGGTTCCCGGGCTGCGCATCGTCTTCGGAACAGATGCGGTTGCCGGCGCCCATGGGCGCAACGTCGAAGAGCTCGTATTCCGGGTGCGCGAGGGTGGACAGTCGCCCATGGATGCGGTGATCTCGGCGACCTCGTTGGCGGCGGAGTCGCTCGGGCTCCAGGATCAGATTGGCAGCATCGCGCCGGGGATGGCGGCCGATATCGTCGCCACGGCGGGCAACCCGGCCGAGCAGATCGAGGCGCTCCACCGGGTCCGCTTCGTGATGGTCGGCGGGCGGATCGTGCGGCACCGGCCTGCCTCCTGAGCCGCAGATCGGCTACAGGAGCTCTCTGCCGGCGAAGTGGAAGGCGAGCTCGTCCGCCGCCGTCTCGGGCGCGTCGGAGCCGTGCACGCTGTTGCGCTCGATGTTCTCGGCGTACAGCGCGCGGATCGTGCCCTCGGCCGCCTCCTCCGGGTTGGTGGCGCCCATGACCTGCCGCAGGTAGGCGATGGCGTTGTCGCGCTCCAGGGCCACAGCGTAGATCGGGCCCGAGGTCATGAAGTCGCACAGCGAGCCGTAGAACGGGCGCTCGGCGTGCACCGCATAGAAGGCCTCGGCCTCGGCGCGCGACAGCGTCGTCTTCTTGCACGCCAGAATCTTGAAGCCCTCCCCTTCGTAGTGGGCCAGGATCTTGCCGGCGAGACCCCGCGTGACCGCGTCGGGCTTGATCATCGCCAGGGTTGTCTGCACTGCCATCTCAGCTCTCCAACTTGGCTACGAGCTGCCGCACGTGATCGACGGAGCGGTCGAACTCCGCCTGCTCGGCCTCGGTCAGCTCGATCTCGAATACCCGCTCCATGCCACCAACGCCCAGCACCACCGGAACGCCCACGAACAGCCCGTCGACCCCGTACTCGCCCTGCAGCTTGGCTGCAACGGGCAGGATCTTCTTCTTGTCCAGCAGGATCGCCTCGATCATCTCGACGACCGACTCGCCGGGCCCATAGTAGGCCGATCCAGTGCCGAGGAGCTTGACGATCTCGGCCCCGCCGTTGCGCGTACGGTCCTCGATACGGGCGATCTGCTCGGAGCTCATCAGCTCGGTAATCGGCACGCCCGCAACCGTCGAGTAGCGCGACAGGGGCACCATGGTGTCGCCGTGGCCGCCGAGGACGAAGGCGTGCGTGTTCTCCTGCGACACCCCTAGCTCCATCGCAATGAACGCACGGAACCGCGAGGAGTCGAGGATCCCGGCCATGCCCATGATGCGTTCACGCGGGAAGCCCGACTTCTGCTCGGCTACCCAGACCATGGCATCGAGCGGGTTGGTGACGAGGATCAAGATCGCCTCGGGCGAGTACTTGACGACTTCCTCGACGACCGAGCCGACGATCTGCACGTTCTTGAACAGCAGGTCGTCGCGGCTCATGCGCGGCTTGCGCGCCAGGCCCGCCGTGATCACGACGATGTCGGAATCCTGCGTATCGACGTAGTTATTGGTGCCGGTGATCCTACAGTCGCCGCCGATGATCGGCGTCGCCTCCATCATGTCCAAGGCCTTGCCCTGCGGCACTCCTTCCAGGATGTCGACCAGCACCACGTCGGCGAGCCGACGATTGACGATGCTGTAGGCGCAGGTGGCCCCGACGTGACCGGATCCGACGACGGTGACCTTCTTGAGTGCCATCGCTCAGTCCTCCATGTTGTTCACCAGCGCTTGGCCGAACTGTGAGCAGCTCAGCAGCGTGGCGCCGTCCATCTGGCGCTCGAGGTCGTAGGTGACTGTTTTGGCCAGTAGAGTCTTTTCAAGAGATCGTTCGATCAGGCGCGCCGCCTCGGGCCACCCCATGTGGTCGAGCATCATGACGCCCGAGAGGATGAGGCTCGAGGGGTTGACCTTGTCCTGACCGGAGTACTTCGGCGCGGTGCCGTGAGTCGGCTCGAACAGCGCCACCTCGTCGCTCAAGTTGGCGCCTGGCGCGACCCCCAGACCGCCGATCTGCGCGGCACAAGCGTCGGAGATGTAGTCGCCGTTGAGGTTGGGTGTGGCGATCACGTCGTACTCGTCGGGACGCAGAAGCACCTGCTGGAACATGGCGTCGGCGATGCGGTCCTTGATCAGGACCTTGCCTTCCTGGATCACGCCGCCGTGCTCCTTCCAGAGGATCTCCTCGCTCACCGTCTGGTCACCGAACTCCTCGGCGGCAAGCTCGTAGCCCCAGGTGCGGAAGGCGCCCTCGGTGAACTTCATGATGTTGCCCTTGTGCATCAGAGTAACGCTCGGGCGACCGTGCTCGATGGCGTAGCGGATCGCCTTGCGGACCAGGTTCTTGGACGCCATCGGGGACATCGGCTTCACCCCGATGCCGGCGTCGGAGCGCAACTTGGCGCCCATCTCGCCGCTGAGGAACTCGATGACCCTGACGGCGTCCGATGTCCCGGACTCCCACTCGATCCCCGAGTAGACGTCCTCGGTGTTCTCGCGGAAAATCACCACGTCGAGCTTCTCGGGCTGGCGCACCGGCGACGGCGTGCCGCGGTAATACTTGACCGGCCTGACGCAGGCGTACAGGTCGAGGAGCTGGCGCAATGCCACGTTGAGGCTGCGGAGCCCCCCGCCCACCGGCGTCGTCATCGGCCCCTTGATGGAGACGCGTGTCTGCCGGATGGCAGCGAGTGTGCGCTCCGGGAGCCACTCGCCGAGCTCGCGGTGTGCCTTCTCGCCGGCCAGAATCTCCATCCACGCGATGGCGCGTGAGCCACCGTAGGCGCGAGCAACAGCTCCATCGAGGGCATGCCGTGCCGCGACCCAGATGTCCGGGCCGATTCCGTCACCCTCGAGCCAGGCGACGATCGGGCGGTCCGGCACCTGCAGGTTTCCGTCGTCGGCGATGCCGATGCGCTCGCCGTCGGCGGGCGGTAGGTAGTAGTCGGACATCCAAGCCTCGCAAATGCGGGTCAACGCGCCGGGCGAGATGATCCCGTCGGGGTGTGCCGAGCGGCGCCTCGGCCGCTATCGGGACAGACTCTTGGCTGCGCGTGGCAAATCTAGCGGAAGGTCGGACCGCGAATCGGACCCGACCCGGGGACGCTACCACGGCCCGTGAAAGCGTTCAAAACTCGACGATACGGGCCCAGCGGATGTTGGCGATTGCAAGCAGCTCGCGGAGCCCTGCGGCATCCAGCGGCTCATCGATCGTGGCCGCAGCGATTGCCTCGCCACGCGGCGCCGTGCGGCCGACGCGCATGTCGGCGATGTTGATGCCGCGCTCTGCCAGGAAGGTCCCCACCTGACCGATCACACCTGGAGTGTCCTCGTTGGCGAACACCAGCAGATGGCCAGTTGGTGTGATCTCGATGGGCAGGCCCTCGAACTCGACCAGCCTTCCCTGCTTGCCGTCGAACACGGTCCCGGCGGCGCTGTGCACCTTCTCGCCGGTGACTACCTCGACCCGGATCAAGCTCGAGTAACCACCATCGCCCGGTCGCGAGTGCTCCTCGATGGCGAGGCCGCGCTCGTCGGCCATCGCCGGGGCGTTGACGACGTTCACCTCGTCTCCCAGGAACGGGCGTAGAAAGCCGGCCAGGATCCAGGCCGTCACCGCCTTCGGGGTCAGCTCGGTGATCTCGCCGTGGTAGTGCACGCGCAGGCTCTGCCCGCCCCCCCAACACTGAGACATGAGCGAGCCGAGGGCGCGCCCGAGATCCAGGTAGGGGCCCATGACCCGTTGCTGCTCCGGAGGCAGTGCATCGACGTTGATCGCGTTGCGGATGGCGCCTTGCGACAGGTAGTCGGCAACCTGACGGGCTATTTCGACGCCGATACGCTCGCGTGCTTCGCGCGTCGCGCCGCCCAGATGAGGCGTGCCAATGAAGCCCGAATGCGCCAGCAGCGCTGCGTTGTCGGTGGGCTCGACCTCGAACACATCGCACGCGGCACCCGCCACCTTGCCCGACTCCAGCGCCGCCAGGAGGGCGTCCTCGTCGACCAGGCCGCCGCGAGCACAGTTGACGATCCGCACACCCGGTCGCATCTGCGCCAGAGCCTCGGTGTCGATCAGATGGTGCGTATCGGGGGTCAGCGGCACGTGTACGGTGACGAAATCGACCTCGGGCAGCAACTCCGCCACGGAGACCAGACGGATCTCGAGCTGCTCGGCGGCCGATACCGGCAAGAACGGATCGCTACCAAGAACCTCCATGCCGAAACCGCGGGCCCGCCGCGCCACCTCACGGCCGATGCGGCCCAGCCCGATGATCCCCAGCTGCTTGCCATGAAGCTCGACGCCGAGATGGCTCTTGCGATCCCACGACCCGGCCGCCAGCGACGCAGCCGCCTGGGGCACGTTGCGCGCCAAGGCCAGCATCAGCCCCACGGTGTGCTCTGCGGCGCTCACGGTGTTGCCCCAGGGCATGTTCATCACCAGCACACCGCGACCGGTCGCCGCCTCGACGTCGACGTTGTCGACCCCGACCCCGGCGCGACCGACGACTCGCAGGTTGCGGCCCGCCTCGATCGCCGCCGCGTCGACGAGATGGGGCGAGTGCACGATGACGCCGGCAAAGGGCTCGATGACGTCCGCCAGGCTGCCGCTCTTGCGATCGGGCTGGTGGTCGACCCGGATGCATGCCGATTCGAGTGCCTCCCGACCGCCCGCCGGCAGGCGGCCGCAGACCAGGACGGCCGTCTCGCTCATGCCTCGACCGGCCTCTCGAGGGCGGCGGTGGCAGCGGCGACCGCAACGCCGGGTGCGACTTCGAGCCCCTGCCGCCGCAACACACGCTCGACGGTTGCCAGAGTCCCGAGAAGATCCACCTCGTCGATGAAGCCGAGGTGACCGATGCGGAAGATGTCTGGCTTCAGCTCGCCCTGGCCACCCGCGATCTGGATCCCATGCTCATCCCTGACCCGTGCGACAAACTCGGGCGCGCTGCCCGGCACTGGCGCCCGGATCGCCGTGACCGCCGGACTCGGCGACGCACCCGACAGCAGCTCGAGTCCGAGCGCACCAGCCGCTGCCCGGGTGGCCGCGGCGAGCCTGCCGGCATTCTCCTCGAGAGCACCGATCCCGCCGAGCTCGTCGATGGCCTCGAGCGCCGCCTCGAGCTCCAGCAACAGCCCGGTCGCCGGGGTGAAGGGTGTCTGGTCGTTGCCTGCGGAGCTCTGGTACTTGCGCAAGTCGAAGTAGAACCGCGGCTTCGCGTGCTCCTCGTTGATGCGCTCCCAGCCGCGCGGCGAGGCGGCGACGAAGCCGAGGCCAGGCGGGATCATGAACGCCTTCTGCGAGCCCCCGCATACCGCGTCGAGTCGCCAAGCGTCGGTTTCGATCGGCAGAGCACCGATCCCCGTGATCGCGTCGACGACGATACACAGCTCCGCTTCGAGGCGTCGCGCCGCCTCGGCGATGGCGCGCACCTCGAGTGCCGCCCCCGTCGAGGTCTCGCTCGCCGTTATCACCAGACCGGCCAGCGGCCGGTTGGAGGCGACGGCCTCGGCGGCGTCCTGCGGCTCGAACGGCTCCCCGGGGGCCACGGTTACCTGGATGGTGCGAATGCCATAGGCGTTGCACAGCTCGGCCCACCGCTCGCCGAACTTGCCGGCTGCGATCACCAGCACCCGGTCGCCCGGAGCGAACAGGTTTACCAGGGCCGCTTCCATGGCGCCGGTGCCGGAGGCGGCGAGCACGGCGACGGGACCGCGGGTCCGGAAGGCCGCCTGTAATCCCTGCTGGACGCGGGCAAAGCGGAGCTTGAACTCCGGGGCTCGATGGTGCGGAAGCGGCTCGACCGCCGCCTGCCGGGCGCGAGGGTGAACGGGTGCCGGCCCGGGTGTCATCAGGCGGTTCTTGCGTATCATCTGGCGGAGTGTACCGCACTACCGCAACGTCGATCTCGGCCCGGTCTGGGGCGTAATCGCCGCCCGCAAGCCCGGGTTCAGGGCTCGCGATAGGAGCACGTCGCATGGTTCCCTCCCTGCCTGCCCTGGCCGCCGATACCGTCGTCGCGGCACTGCTCGCCGGTGGAAGCAGCCGGCGGATGGGCAGCGACAAGACGACCGCCCTGCTCGGGGGGCGCCTCCTCGCGCACTGGGCCGCCGCGGCGCTAGCGGCCACCTGCCGCCATCGGGTACAGGTCGGTGGCGAGCCGTTGCCCGGGATCCCATGGAAAGTGTTGTCGGATCTTCGCCCGGGCACGGGACCAGCGGCGGCCATCGAGACGGCGCTCAGCGTCTTTCCGGGATGCGCCGTGGTCGTGTGTCCGGTCGACTGCCCGTTCGTGGCACCGAGCCTGCTGCGTGACGCTCTCGGCCGGCTCGACGAGAACCACCTCGCCGCCATCCCGCGGTTCGACGGACGCTGGCACCCGCTCGTCGGGGCTTACTCCCCCGCCGTGTTGCCGGCCCTGCAGGCCTGGCTCGACTCGCAGCGTCTCGAGCTACAGGCCTTTCTCGACCGGACCCCGACCGCGAGCATCGAGGCCGACGAACTGGCGCGTCACGGCGACCCCGAGATCGTCCTGCTCAACGTCAACACGCCGGACGATCTGGTCCGCGCGGCCGAGTGGCTCGCTCAGACGGATCACCTCTAGCAGGCTGCTGAAAAACGGCTCGAGCGCGCCATTTTGGGCTGGATCGTCTCGATCAAGGTGAGTTGCCCGGCCGCCGTGTGCGAGTGCGAGGCTCTGGTTGCCGGCCGCGCCGGTATTTCTTGGGCGGTTAGTCCCGATATCGTCACGTCGCCCCCTGGAGGTTGCGCATTCTGACCAGGTTGAAGGCAGCGGCGGTGAAGGTGAACATCCAATCGACGCGTTCGGTGCCTCGGTGCCGCGTCTTGCGCATCAGCCCGACCGTCTTGGCCCATCCGAACATCTGCTCGACGAGCTTGCGTTTCCTTTGACTGACCTGGTAGCCGGGGTGGCGGGTTGTGCGCCGGTCGATGGCGCTGCGCCGATTGGTGTCGTTCTGTGCAACGTGCGGGGTGATGTTCCGATCTCGAAGCTTACGGACGCACTCGCGTGTGTCGTAGCCCTTGTCGGCCGCCAAGGTCACCCTGCGGTTACCGGAAATCTTGTCCGCCATTTGCACCGCCGCCTCTCGTTCCGCTGTCCCGGAAGCGATCGTTACGCATGCCTTGGTTGCTAACCCGTGGCGGTTGTCGATCATCAGGTGCCCCATGTAGCAGAGCTTCGACTCGGCTCCCCTACTTTTCTTGTACAGGCGTGCGTCCGGATCGGTCCTGGAGGCGTGAGTATCGTTTGTGCGCCGTTGTTTGCGAAAATCGACGCTCGGGTTGCTGCCGCCCTCATCGGAGTCGCTCTGATCCTTCGGCTTGAAGCTCTTGTGTGAGGCCCACGCCTCGATCAGCGTGCCGTCCACCGTGAAGTGTTCATCCGACAGCAGGCTGCGGCGCCGCGCCTCCGCCAGCACTTCCTGGAAGAACACCTTGGCGACCTCGCCTCCCAACACTCGATCTCGGTTCTTCGTGAACACCGTCGCATCCCACACCAGATCGTCCATGTTCAGGCCCACAAACCACCGGAACAGCAGGTTGTAGTCGAGCTGCTCCATCAGCATGCGCTCGGAGCGAATCGTGTACAGCACCTGCAGCAGCAGCGCCCGCAGCAGCTTCTCCGGCGGGATAGACGGACGGCCCGTGTGCGAGTACAGCTTCTCGCACAGCGGCGACATCCGCCCCAGCACATCGTTGACGATCCTCAGCAGCGGCCGCAGCGGATGCTCCTTCGGTACTCGCTGCTCTGGAGATACGTAACTAAAAACCGCCACCTGTCCCGCGTCCTCACCACGCATCTGCTCACCTCGTTGATGCTTCGGTTCTTGCCGCGGGCTGCGTGGTTCAAAATCTACTCGAACAAGGGGAGTTTTTCAGCAGCCTGCTAGTGCTCAGGCGCCGAACTTGCGCAGCTTCCCCGCGTGGGCCAGCACCAACGGCAGCACGTCGTTGGAGCGAACCCGCCCGAGGCTGCCATGCAGACACTCCCGCTCGCCGAAGCCGGCTACCCCGTGGCGCCGGCATCGGGACGAGCTGATCAGCAGGGGTACCGGGTGCCAGGAGTGCGCGCGCATGCTCCACGGCGTCGAGTGATCCCCCGTCACCATGACGACGTCGAACTGCTCGTGCACCTCGGCAAGTAGGGCGTCGGCCTTCTCGATCTCGGCCACCTTGCCATCGTAGTCGCCATCCTCGCCTCGACTGTCGGTCGCCTTGTAGTGCAGAAAGACGAAGTCGTGGGACCCGGCGGCGGCCACCTGGGAGGCCAGAGCTGCGGTGTTGTCCTGCGCCGGATAGGCGGTCATCCCCGCCAGGCGGGCCGCTCCCAGGTACATCGGATAGGCGGCGACAGCGCCGGCGTCGAGGCGGAAGAGCGCCTCGAAGTCGGGCAGTGGTTCGTAGGCGTCGAATCCCCGCAGCGTTAGCCCGTTGGCGGTCGGCTGGTCGGCGAGCAGCCTGTCGGCCTGGCGCACGAAGTCGGCCGCCAGCCTGGCCGTCGGCTCTGCGGCCGGGTCGAGAGGGGCCGGGTGGAGCCGCGGCACCCCCGTGCGCTGCGGGTCGGTGTCGGCGAGGCGCCCGTCCAAACCGGGACCACGGAAGATCACGCAAGCCCGGTACTGCTTGACGTGGAGGACGGAACATTGCACCTCGGGGACCAGCTCGATCGAATCGAGCCGCTCGGCGAGCGGCGCACCGATCTCGTCGCCGATCCGACCGGCGCGCCGATCGGTGATGCGACCGTCGGCGTCCAGGGTGCAGAAATTGATGCGGGCCGCGACGTCGCCGGGGTGCAGGTCGTAGCCGATACCGAGCGCCGCCAGCACGCCCCTGCCGACCTGAAAGCGGATGGGGTCGTAGCCGAACAGCGCGATATGGGCGGGACCGCTGCCCGGGGTCACACCCGGCAGTATCGGCGTTGTCAGCCCACACTCGCCCTCGCCCGCCAGCCGGTCCAGAGTCGGCGTCGTGGCCGCTTCCAGCTCGGTGAGCCCGGAGTCAGGGTGTGGCAGGCCGCCCAGTCCGTCGATGACCATGAAGAGAATGCGGCGGTCGGACGGCATCGCCAGGCTTCGATAAAACTCGAGGCGATCCATCGGGCGGTTCTCCTGACGGGCTGCTGCCTCAGGGCATGGCGACGACGCGCCGGGCGTATCGTCGGGGGGCGAAGCGAAGATAGAGAATCGTAGCAATGATGCCGTGGCCAGCGCCCAGGACCCCGCGCAGCGTGCCGCTGATCTTGGAGGGTCCGATCCGCGGCCGATAGCCCACCGTCACCTCTTGGACTCGGAGGCCGTGCTGAAGGGCCTTGACCTGCATCTCGGCGTTCCAGCCGAATGCGCCGTCTCGCATGTCGAGCTGCTGGAGCGCGGCCCAACGGATGGCCCGGAACGGGCCCATGTCGGCGTAGCGGTGCCCGAACAGCAAGTGAATCAGCTGGGTCGCCAGCGCGTTGCCCCAGCGCACCTGAATCGGCAGCGCCCCACGTGCTGCTCGTTGCACACGGGAGCCCAGCACCAGGTCCGCCCGGTCCTCGAGGATCGGACGCAGCAGCTCCTCGAGGTCGGCCGGATAGTCGGAGTAGTCGCCATCGAGGATCACAACGATGTCCGGCGGCCTACCGGAGAGCTCGCGCAGCCCGCGCTGACACGCACGCCCGTATCCCCGCTCGGGCTCCTCGACCACCTCGAGGCCCAGTCGGCGCGCCACCGCTCCGGTTCCATCGCGGCTGGCGTTGTCGACCACCACGATCCGCGGTGAGCGCTCGCGCGGGATCTCCTGCACGACACGCGGCAGCGCTTCGGCTTCGTCGTACGCGGGGATGACGATAGCGAGTTGAGGAGTGCGATCCATACCGAGAGTCTAGCGCGCGCCGTCCGAGGAGGCCGCGGTCAAACTCTGACCACAGCCGCTTGGCCCCTCTGCTACTCTGCCAGACTTCTCGTCGCCCCTCTCTCGGTACGACGCCCCCACCCGATGCGCTCCCGACCATGCTCGTAGCAGCGGTGTCCGTGATGTTCCTGTCCGGCGCGCTGGGCATGCTGGTCGCCGCCTGGATCGGCAACGCGCCCACGGGACCGGGATACTGGCGCCTGGTGTCACTTCTGATCCTCGGAGGCGGGGCCGCCGGGCTCGGACTCCGTGCCAGCTCGCTCGGCCACGCGTTGCCGCCGCCCGGCATGCCGCTGATCGTGCTCTTGCTGATCGCCGCGGCCGCCCTGGTGGCCTTCGTAGCGCGCAAGGGGATCGACCCGGAGCGGCAAGACGGAGCGCTGCTGGGAATCTCCGGAGTCGCGGCGCTGGCGGCGATACTCGTCGATCCGGTGCTTCGCGCGAATCGCGTCGACGGCGTTCCGGCCTGGCTCTACGCCGTGGGCCTGGCGACGGTCGGGATCGTCCTGGGTGCCGTGGTTCTGGCAATGATCCTGGCCCACTGGTACCTGATCGACCCGAAGCTCCCGATCGAGCCGCTCAACCGCGTGCTCGTCCTGTTCATGGGCACCGAGGTGCTCAAGCTCGTGATGCTCCTGGCCATCCTGGCGATCCATGGCCCGGACTGGATGAGCGCCGACGGCGGGTTGCTCCGCGCCCTGGTTCTGGGGGACGCGCTTTTCGTCGCGGTGCGCGCCGTGCTGGGTGTGGCGGCGCCGCTGGGGCTGGCCTGGATGACCTGGAAGACCGTTCAGATCCGCTCGATTCAGTCGGCCACCGGCATCCTGTATGCTGCGATCGTTTTCGTGCTGTTCGGCGAGCTGATCTCGCTCTACCTATCGCTCTCTACCGGCACCCCGTTCTGATGAGTCATTCGATCGAGTGGCGCTGTTGCGTCTGCGAACGTCCGAGCCTGCAGGATCTCGACGGGGGCCAGCAGCTCGACTGCCGCAACTGCAGCAACGTCCAGCCCTACGACGAGGGCACCTTCGAGGCAACCGGAGCAGTTCTCGACCCGGTCGAGAGCTGCCTGGTGTGCGGCTACGACCGCATGTACTCGCAGAAGGACTTCAACCGGAAGATCGGCCTCGGGGTCGTGATCGTCGGGGCGGTCTTGTCGCCATGGACCTACGGGCTGAGCCTCGTCATCTGCATGGGTCTCGACTATGGCCTCTACTACTTCGTGCCCGAGATCACCGTTTGCTACGGTTGCGATGCGATCTACCGAGGCTTCGAGCACAACCCGCGTCACCGGGCCCACGACCCGCTGCTGGCGGACCGCTACCGGCGCGAGTCGCCGGCCAATGCGAAGCTCGCCCGAGGCGCTTCAGCCTCACGCGACTGAAGGCCGAAAAACGCCGTCCTCGGGCCTTTTCGGCCCCATCCGGTTGGATTGACACCCCGCAGCGTTCCGGGTAGGTTTGAGCGGCTCTGCGTCCGGCCCGCGCCGCCGATCCGCCCGCGTGAAGCGTCGCCTTCTCGCCTGACTGATGGACATGACCGACTCGAACGAACTGGAGCCGCATCCGGAGGCCGAGGAGCAGGAGGAACCGAGTCCGTTCCAGGTCGCGCTCGGGTTCTTTGTCCTGCCGCTCCTGCTCGTGCTCGGCGGGGTCGGCGTGTTCCTGGTGTTCGGCGTCCTAGCGCACGACAACACCGACCCGGCCGACTTCCTGCCCGCGATCCTCGGACGCGGCATCAACGAGCCCTGGCAGGCCGCCTTCCATCTGTCGCAGCAACTGCAGTACGACGAAAGCCTCAAGGGCGACCGGAGCTTCGCCCAGCAGGTCGTCACGGCCCTGGAAAAATCGTCCGAGGGCGACGAGCGCGTGCGCCGCTTCCTCACCGTGGCACTCGGCCGCATCGGCCACCCCGTGGCCGTTCCGATCCTCATGGAGCACACTGCCGATCCGGACGTCGAGGTGCGGGTCAACAGTCTCTGGGCCCTGGGCGTCATCGGCGAGAGTGAGGCCGGCCCGGCGATCGTCGAGCGACTACGCGACGACGATGCGGGAGTCCGGACCATGGCGAGCTACGTCGCCGGCGTGATCCGGGCCATCGACACTCGCGAAGCACTCTCGGTCGCGCTCAACGACCCGGTGCCGGCCGTCCGCTGGAACGCTGCCGTCGCCCTCGGGCTCATGGGTGACGCAGCCGGCATCGACGAGCTCGGGCATATGATCGACCGTGACTATCTGTCCACGGTGCCCGGCGTGAACCCGGGCGAGCTCTCTACGACCATGTTGGCCGCGCTGGCGGCCTTGGGGACCTTGGGCTCCGGGCGGTACGAAACCGAACTCATCAAGCTGCGCGATACCGACCCCGACTTGCGCGTTCGCGAGGCGGCGCGGCAGGCTTTGGCCGCGGTCGCGGGGTCGGCCTCGGGTGGCGCTGGACAGCTCCTGGCTCAGGAGCACTGATCTACAGAGGGAGCCGATATGGCAGAAGCCGACGCGCCGAAGGCCGCCGCTGGCGGCCAGGCGAGCGCCGCGGCGACCCGTCGCGAGTTTCTCGAGCGGGTGCCCTGGGTCACCCTGGCTTGGGCTTCGTTCACCGCAGCCACGGCGGGTGCGCTCGCGGCCAGCGTACGGTTCCTGTATCCCAACGTCCTGTACGAGCCGCCGCAGCAGTTCAAGATCGGCTTTCCCGCCGATTTTCAGATCGGCGCCGTTTCGACGGCCTTCAAGGATCGCTTCGGGGTTTGGGTGATACGCAATGATGCCGGCTTTTATGCGCTGATCACCGTTTGCACCCATCTCGGCTGCACGCCCAACTGGCTGGCGACCGAGGCCAAGTTCAAGTGCCCGTGCCACGGCAGTGGCTTCTACATCACGGGCATCAACTTCGAGGGCCCGGCGCCGCGACCGCTGGAGCGCGCCGCGATCTCCCTGGCGGACGACGGCCAGATCCTGGTCGACAAGTCCCGCAAGTTCCTGTTCGGCCAGGGCGGCTGGGACGACCCTGACTCATTCCTCCCCTTCAGCGCCTGACATGAGCGGGTGCCTCGGATCTAGTTGGCAGGAGTAAGGCGCTAATGAGCAGTCTCAAGGAGCGGCTGGGCAATCTGCGCGAGAAGATCGGCAGCCCGTCGGCGTGGTTCGGCGACCTCACGCGGACGCCGATTTGGAAGTCGCTCTTCCGCCACAAGCTGCCAAGCGACCCCAAGAACCGCGCCCTGGTCGTGCTGACCAACGTCTTCCTGCACCTGCACCCGGTGCGTATGCGCAAGCAGGGAATGCGGATCTCCTATACCTGGTGCATGGGCGGGATCTCCTTCTTCTTGTTCCTGTCGCTGACGGTGACCGGCATTCTTCTGATGTTCTACTACCGGCCGACGGCGCAGCACGCCTACCCCGACATGCTCGATCTGATGGAGTCGGCGTCGCTCGGCATCATGCGTGAGATGCACCGCTGGGGCGCGCACCTGATGATCATCACGGTCTGGCTGCATATGCTGCGCGTATTCCTCACCGGCTCCTACAAGCCGCCGCGCGAGTTCAACTGGGTGGTGGGCGTTCTGCTGCTGCTGCTGACCCTGCTGTTCTCCTTCACGGGCTACTTGCTGCCCTGGGATCAGCTGGCCATGTGGGCCGTCACGGTGGGCAGCAACATGGCGCGCGCCACGCCGATGATGGGCGTCGAGGGACCCGGGGCACAGCTCATGCAGATCGGCGACGTGCCGCTCATCACGGCCGGATCCGACGCCCGCTTCGTCCTGCTCGCTGGGCGGTTCGTCGGCGAGGCGGCGCTGCTTCGCTTTTACGTGCTGCACTGCCTCGGGATCCCGTTCGTCTTCGTGATCTTGCTCGCCACACACTTCTGGCGAATACGACGCGACGGTGGCATCTCGGGTCCGGGCAAGGGTGGCCCGCTGGCGCTCTAGGGGGTGGCCATGGAAGCGATCAAGGGTCTCATCAACTTCCTGTTCACGCCGCAGTTCGCGTTGAGCTTGACGATCATCGGCCTGTTGCTGTTCTACCGGTATCGCCGTGCGATCACCAAGAACAAGCGGTTGGCCTACCTGGTCGTGGGGGCGCCGGTCGTCTTCTTCGCGCTGTCGGCGTTCGACGCCAACTTCTGGGTCCAGTTCAAGCGGCCAGACAACGTTCCGATCGCGATCATGATTTTCCTCGTCATGTTCTTCAGCTGGCTGGGGCTGAAGCTCGCGGTGGTCAACGACGACCGCATCAGGGAGGGACGCCCGCCGGCCGAGGCCGATCCTGAGGAGGAGGAGAAGGTCTTCGTCTGGCCCGACCTCGTCTACACCGAGCTCATCTGCATTCTGCTGGTGAGCATCTTCCTGACGGTATGGTCGATCGTGATCCCGGCGCCGCTCGAGGAACCGGCCAATCCGCAGCTGACGCCCAACCCGTCCAAGGCCCCCTGGTACTTCCTGGGCTTGCAGGAGATTCTGGTCTACTTCGACCCCTGGCTGGCGGGGGTGGTCATCCCGACCTTCATTGTCATCGGGTTGATGGCGCTCCCTTACATCGACACCAATCCCAAGGGGAACGGGTACTACACGTTCGAGGAGCGCCGCAGCGAGATCTTGCTCTTCCAGTTCGGGTTCATCGTCCTGTGGGTGTTCCTGGTGTTTGAGGGCACGTTCCTACGAGGACCGAACTGGAACTTCTACGGCCCCTACGAGTACTGGGACCTGCACAAGCTGGTGCCACTGGCCAATGTGCAGCTGTCCGAGTTCGTCTGGTCCCGCTGGCTCGGCATCGGCATGCCGTCGTTTTGGCTAGTGCGTGAGATCGTCGGCATCGTGCTGCTGCTGTTGTACTTCCTGGTGCTGCCGGTGTGGCTGGCTCGGAGCTGGTTTCGCATGTACTACGACAAGTTGGGTCCGGTTCGGTACGGCATCACCACCCACTTGTTCCTGTGGATGATGCTCATCCCCATCAAGATGTACCTACGCTGGACCGTGAACCTGAAGTACTTCGTGGCAATCCCGGAGTTCTTCTTCAACATCTGAGCGAATCGCGACGCAAGCAGGTCCGTCCCCCCGGCGGAGCGGACCAGCAACGAAGAAGGGGTGGCCGATGGCCAAGAGGCGCAAGGGCGTATACGCGCGCGACATCGACCGGATGAACATCTTGTTCGCCCTGGTTTCCATCGTCAGCATGCTGACGGTGCTGTGGATGATCTACGACGACTACGCACGGCCGTGGAAGAAATACCAGCGGCAGTTCCAGGTCATCCAGAGCGAGGTCACCCAGGAGCAGCTCGCCAACGAGCAGGCAGGAATCGACCAGCAACGGCGGGCCGAGGTCACGACGCAACGCGACCAGGCCGAGCAGGCGGTCCAGGATCAGCGCGACCAGATCGATCAGATCGAGGCCGAGCTCGGGCCGGTGCAGACGCGCCTCGGGCTCGCCGAACAGAATCTGCGCTTCGCGCGCTCGACCTACGACACGCGGCGCTGGGAATTCGAGGAGGCACGCAAGCACAACGGTGAGGAGGGCTCCGCCTCCGAGCGCGCCGCCATGGAGGCAGCCGAAGCCGACCGGACAGGCTATGCCGCCGAGGTCGAAGAGCTGACGATTCGGCGCGATGATCTGCAGGGCCAGATCGACCCGATCACCGGTGCCGTCAGCGCCGGCGAGAGCGAGATCGTCGAAATGACGCGCGAGATCGACCGACTGCGCGACCGACTCGACAGCCTGCGCTTCAACTGGGTCTACTACCTGCGCAACGCGCCCTTCATGGACGGCTTCAACGCCTCCGAACGCATCAACCAGGTCGTGCTCGACAACGTCCGCTTCGACCTCAACTTCACCGACGCGCCCCAGGTGGATCGTTGCGAGTCGTGCCATCTAGGGATCGGAAGCGCCGAGTTCGAGGCCTACGACCAGCCCTTCAAGAGCCATCCGAATCTCGACCTGTACGTCGCCGACAACGCCATCCATCCGATGGGCGAGTTCGGCTGCACCGTCTGCCACGGCGGCAAGGGCCACGCCACCAGCTTCGCGACGGCCGTGCACACCCCGGACAACGACAGCGAGATGGAGCGCTGGGAGCACGATCTCGACTGGGAGCACGTGGAGCTCTGGGAGTGGCCGATGCGACCGAGCGACGAGATCGAGTCCGGCTGCCTGAAGTGCCACCTCACGGACACCTGGATCCCGGACGCACCGGACCTCGAGTACGGCCTGCGGCTCATGGAGCGCCTGGGCTGCTACGGCTGCCACCAGCTCGACCGCTGGGACGGTTTGCGCAAGCGCGGTCCCGACCTGGCGCACATTTCCGTAAAGACCACGCCCGACTGGGCCTACAAATGGGTGATGAACCCGAAGAGCTTCCGGCCCACGACCCCGATGCCGCGCTTTTTCAACCTCGCCAACACCTCGGACGAGGACTGGCCGCAGCGCAATGAGGTCGAGGTCGAGGCCATCGTCACCTATCTGTACGACGAGTCCACGCCGATCGAGCTCGAAACCGCGCCGCCCGGCAATGCGGCTCGCGGCGAGGGGCTCGTGGCGTCGGTGGGCTGCCTCGGGTGTCACATGGTGGGCGACGAAACGGCGGCCGACGACGCAGCTATGGCCGACGCTCGCTTCGCCGGGTACCGGCAATTCGGACCCAACCTCGACGGCATCGGGAGCAAGGTGGGCGCCGACTGGCTATACACCTGGGTGCGGAACCCGACCCACTATTGGGACGAGACGACGATGCCCAGCCTGCGCCTCACCCAGCAGGAGGCCGCCGACGTAGCTGCGTACCTGGTCGGGCTTACCGTGGATGACTTTGCCGCCGCGCCGATCCCGCAGGTCGACGCCGGGATTCGCGACGGGGTGGCGCTCGAGTATCTGCAGCAGCAAATGCCGAGCGTCCAGGCCGCTGCACGCCTCGCCGAGATGGACGACGACGAGACCCGCCATTATCTCGGTGAGCGCCTGATCAGCCGTTACGGCTGCGCCGGATGCCACAACATCCCGGGATTCGAGGACGCCGGCCGCATCGGTACCAGCCTGTCGAACTGGGGCAGCAAGGCGATCACCCGGCTCGACTTCGGTCTGCTGGATCTGCCGCACGAGCGCCGCGCCTTCTTGGAGCAGAAGCTGCGCGCCCCACGCTCCTACGACGATGGTCGGGTGCGGTCGCCGCAGGAGATCCTGAAAATGCCGAACTTCGATCTCACCGACGAGGAGATCGACGCCATCTCGACGGCGCTGCTCGGCTTCACCGACCAGGAGATGCTGCCGGAGGCCAAGCCGGCGGAAACGCCCGAGCGACTGGCCATCGAAGCTGGCCGTGCCATCGTCGATGACTACAACTGCCGCGGCTGCCACGTCATCGAAGATGCCGGCGGAGCCATCCGCGAGGTCATCGCCGAACGCATGGTGGCAACGGGCGAGGTCGCCAGCCGTCCCGCCGGGCTCGTGTTCGGCCCCCCGAACCTCAAGTCTGAGGGCGCACGCGTGCAGCCCGAGTGGCTATACCGGTTCTTCACGGAGCCCGGCACCGTGCGGCCGTGGCTGCAGGTTCGCATGCCGACCTTCGACTTCGACGATGAGCAGCTCAACGCGCTGACCGCCTACTTCGCAGCGCTCGACGGGGCTCCCTACCCCTTCGAGGAGGTGTTCACGACGGCGCACGAGTACCCGAGTGACCTCGTACGGGAAGGTGCCGTGCTGGCCGCCGACCAGCGTGGCTCGCTGCAGTGCCTGTCGTGCCACTTCAGCGGCGGCCGCGAGCCGCGCGTCGCCTCTACCCAGTGGGCCCCTGACCTGGCCCTGGCTGGCGAGCGGCTGCGGCCCGACTGGATCGACCTCTGGATCAAGGATCCTCAGCAACTACAGCCGGGCACCAACATGCCGCAGTTCTACCCGAGCTTGGATGCGGGGCAAGGCTTCTGGGCACCGCTGAACCGCGATCCGCAAACGGAGATCGACGCGCTCGTCGCCTACATCATGAGCCTCGGCAACTGAGGGCTCGCCGGCCGGGCTATCGGGCCGACACACACAGCGGTGGCAGGGCATACTAGTGCCCGCCATTCGGAACGTCACTCAACCGCTGCAGTACAGTCAACGCGTACCGGCGGATGTCATCAGGAGGATCCTGCCCATGACCGCGCGTAAGTACTTGTCAGCCCTCGCGCTGATTTCCCTTGTCACTGTCGCCGCCTGTGGTGGCGGCGGTGAGGACACCAGCGCTCCAGCGGCCGCGGCCGCCCCGACCGCCACCGCCCCCGACCTGAGCAATGCCGGCGGTATCGCCGGCAACGTCACGTTCAGCGGCGATGCCCCAGCGGCCGAAGCCATCGCCATGGCTGCCGATCCGTTTTGCCAGGCGTCCCACAGCGAGGCAGTCATGAGCTCGCCGGTACTGGTCGACGCCGACGGCGGGCTGATGGACGTCGTTGTCCACGTTTCCGGTGGCCTCGGCGACTGGACCTACCCGGCTCCGGCCGGCGGCCAGTCGCTCGACCAGAAGGGCTGCTCTTACCTGCCGCACGTCCTGGCGCTGCGGGCCGGTGAGACCTTCCAGATCATCAACAGCGACGACACCCTGCACAACATCAACGTGCAGCCGAGCGACAACCCGGCCTTCAACCAGGGTCAGCCGGTCGCCGGCATGACGCGCGACACGGTCTTCGAGAACCCCGAGACCGCAATACCGGCGCGGTGCGACGTGCACCCCTGGATGTCTGCGTTCATCCACGTCTTCGGCCACCCCTACTTCGCGTTGTCCACGGCGGACGGGGGCTTCAGCATCGCCGACTTGCCGCCCGGCGAGTACGTCATCGAGGCGTGGCACGCGACGCTCGGTACGCAGACGCAGAGCATCACCGTAGCGCCGAACGAGACGGCCGAGGCCAGCATCGCTTTCTGATGGGTCGGCTAGAGGGCCGCAGTCGTGAGCGCGCAGCCGCGTAGAGAGACCCGCGGAAGTTGGCTGCATCGGTACGCCCAGCTGTGCGTGGTCGCGACCTTCCTCTTGATCATCGCTGGCGGGTTGGTAACCAGCACCGACTCGGGATTGGCGGTGCCCGACTGGCCGCTGTCCTACGGCATGCTGTTGCCGCCGATGGTCGGCGGAATCCTCTACGAGCATGGTCACCGGATGATCGCCGCGGCCGTCGGGTTGATGACCCTGGGGCTGGCGATCTGGCTGTGGCACTCCGAGGCGCGCGCCTGGGTACGCCGGCTCGGGCTGCTGGCACTCGTCACCGTCGTGATCCAGGCGGTCCTCGGCGGAATCACGGTGCTATGGCTGCTCCCGCCCCTGGTTTCGACGAGCCACCTCGGCACGGCGATGGCCTTCTTCTGCATGGTCACGGCGATCGCCGTCGTGACCGGCCCCGGATGGCACGACGCGACGCGGCGGCCGGCGGGCATGGGGGCCGTGCCCCTGTCGCGCACGGCCCTGCTGGTGAGCAGCGCCGTCTACGTGCAGATCCTGCTGGGCGCTACCATGCGCCACACCGGAGCCGGCCTCGCCTGCCCCGACTTTCCGTTGTGTAACGGCGCGCTGTTGCCCGAGATCACCAGCGGCATCCTGGCGCTGCACCTGCTGCACCGTGGCTGGGCGGTACTCGTGACACTGCTCGTCGTGGCTCTGGCCGAGCGGGCCTGGGCCCGCCACCCCGACGTCGCCGAGCTGCGGCGCCCGGCCCTGGCGGCGGTCGTCTTGGTGTGTCTGCAGCTGCTGCTCGGCGCCCTCAGCGTGCTCTCCGAGCTGTCGGTGGGAATCACTACGGCCCATGTCGGAGGGGGCGCCCTGCTGCTCTGCTGTCTGGTGGTCCTCACCCTGCGCGCCTACCGGGTGCTGGAAACTCATCAGGTCACCGAGCAAACCGCTGCCGCGTCCTCGGGCGCCGCCGCCTGAGGCGCGCATGTCTCGCTCACCGGCACCGTCGGTACTCGTCGACTACCTCTCGTTGATGAAGCCGCGGCTCAGCCTGCTGGTGCTCTCGACCACGACGGCCGGCTATCTGCTCGCTGCAGCCGACAGCAACGCGGCCCGCTTCGCGTTCACGCTTCTCGGAACGCTGCTGGTGGTCGGCGGCGCCAATGCCATGAACCAGGTCTACGAGCGCGAGGTCGACGCACTGATGCGGCGCACGTGCGACCGGGCGCTCCCCGCCGGGCGGCTCTGGGTCGGCCCCGCGGCGGCCTTCGGTCTCGTCACGGGACTGGCGGGGGTCGTCATCCTGTGGATGAAGGTCAATCCCGTGGCCGCCCTCCTGGGCCTCGCCGGCTACCTGCTGTACGTCTTCCTCTACACGCCGCTGAAGCGGGTCACGAGCCTGTGCACGCTGGTCGGCGCGATCCCTGGAGCGATCCCTCCAATGATCGGATGGGCAGCGGCCACCGGGAGTCTGGACCGGGTCGCCGGGGCATTGTTCGCGATTCTGTTCGTCTGGCAGATGCCACACTTTCTGGCGATCGCGCGCCTGTTCCGCGACGACTACGCCCAGGCCGGCATGGTGATGGTGGGGGTCCAGGACGCCGACGGCGCGGTCGCCTACCGGCATATGGTCGCCTACTGCACGGCTCTGGTGCCGATCTCGATGTCGCTGACCTGGCTCGGCGTGACCGGCTCGATCTACCTGGTCGGAGCTGCGTTGCTGAGCCTCGGCTTCCTGGTGATGGCGATCCGGGCGCAACGCCAGCCATCACGCGTCGCCGATCGCGCAGCGTTCCTGTACTCGCTCCTGTACTTACCCGCGCTGCTCGTGCTGATGCTCGCCGACCGCGGGCCGGCATAGGCCAGGGAGGCCGTCATGGAAGCCCCGAGCTGGGTCGCCAACCTGCCGAGTATCAACGCCCTGCTCAACGCCACCAGCGCCGTGTTCCTGCTGCTCGGGTACCGCAACATCCGCGCCCGAAGGATCCAGCAACACCGAGCCTGCATGATCACGGCGTTCAGCGCCTCGACTCTCTTCCTCGTCGGTTACCTGACCCTGCACTATCACATCGGTGCCACCGCCTTCGGCCACCAAGGTAGCCCGATGCGAACCTTCTACTTCGCGGTTCTGCTGAGTCACACGGCGCTGGCGATCCTGGCGGCGCCGCTGGCGATCTGGACGCTGGTGCGCGCACTCCGCGGGCGTTTCGAGTCCCACGCACGCCTGGCCCGCATCGCCCTGCCGGTCTGGCTCTACGTGTCGATTACCGGGATCATGGTCTACGTGATGCTCTATCACGTGCCGGGGGCCGCCGGGTAGTCCGGTGTCAGGCTCCACGTGCTTGCGTAGGTTCTTCTCCGGTGTGACTGTCTGCGATAACAGTTCTGAGTAGGATCAAACGGGGGGGAGAGCAACCACGATGTTCAAGACGGGCAACCGTTGCGGGGCGTCTTGGCTGGCTCCACTCACCGGTCTCCTTGTGGTCAGTTGCATGGGAGGGGAACAAGGGCAGGCGCCGCTGACCGCGGAGCTACCCCTGCACCTCGAAGAGCACCTGGATGCCGCTACCGTCGAGGGCTTCGAGGTTGCCACCGACGCTCCCATCGCGGTGGAGTGGCGCTTCGACCAAGAGCATCCCGACTGGAAGGCGACAAGTCCCCTGAACCCCGAGACCGAGCCGGCCACGGCAAGGCGTAACGACGACGCACTGCAGCTCGTCCTCACCGAGGTAAATCGCGTTGCCGGGGCGCCCGGCAATCGCACGGGCTTGTCCGGAGGCATCTACGTCGACTTGCCCGACTGGAAGCGCGAGGATTGGTCCCACGTGATGGTTCGTGCCCGGAGCACGGGCGAGGTCAACAACCTCACGGCCGGGTTCAATGTTCGCGAGGCGCTCGGACCCGGAGTCCACGAGCGCGGCCCTTTCCAGTTCGTCGGCGAGACGGTGCATCTGATCGACGACGGCAACGCGCATAGCTACCTGATGCGGGCCGACTGGTCGTGGGGAGAGTGGAAGGGTCCGTGGCGCCAACTCGGCTTCGAGCTCAGTGCCGAGGGGCCGGCCACTCTCGACATTCTCTCGGTGAGCGTCATTCCGGCGGCGGCCGACTACGCTGGGGCAACGGTGGGCGTGAGAACCCAGGCCCGCCGGGGAATCTACCGACGAAGCCTGTACACCCACGCTCCAGGAACGCTCGAGTACACGGTGCGAGTACCCGAGCAGGGACGCCTGGACGTCAACCTCGGCGTCGTCCGCGACGACATCCCCGTGACCGTCAGGATCACCGCGAGCGCTTGCTCTACTTGAGATATTCTGAATGTAGTACCGATTTTGTACCATTTCGGGCATCATCGCCATGCAAAACAGCTCCCCATTGCGCCGTACAGCATCGTCGTCTTGATGTCCGAGTGCCCCATCGCACGCTGCGTTCCCACGAGGTCTCGGTACGCCATGAACGTCCCATACGTGTGCCGGAACGTGTGAATCGTGATGTCTTCGGGCAAGCCCAGAAGTTCTCGGTCCTGCCGCCAAAGCCCCTGCACCCTTTGCGTCCTCCACGGCATCAACCGGGAATCGCGCCGCACCCTCGCGTCGGCCACGAGCTTCCGAAAGTGTGACACCGCATCGTGCCCGTGGATTGGCACGATGCGCTCCTTGGACCCCTTGCCCACGACGACCAGATGCGGAGCCGGAGTGTCGAGCTTCACGCTGTCGGTCGGCAGCTCGGCGAGCTCGGAAGCCCGAAGCCCGGTGAGCAAGTACGTGAACCACACGTCACGGTAGCGTGCTTCATGGAGCACCCTGTGGCGCTCCTGGTCGGTTAGCGACCGGCGATCGCTTGGCGGTGCCGGTGGCACGAGGCCTTGGACTGGATTGGAGTCGAACAGCCGCAGCTTTAAGCCCCAGCTGAATGCGCTCTTGAGAGCTGTCATGTAGTTATGCGCCGTGTTCGGCGCGTACCTCGTGACGAGGTACTGGCGATACTCCTCGATCGCCCCCGGCGTCACCTGGTCCATGTAATCAACGCCGATGCTCCGCGTGAACGGCAGGAACACCTTCGCCAACGCGAAGCCGTAGTGCCGAACGGTGGTGGGGGCCAGGTGCGAGCGGTCACAGGATCTAAGGTATCTCTCGATGTAGCCGGAGACCGCAGCCTCGGGGGAAGCGAGTTTGCGGCCCGTCCTCTGGGCGATCACTAGGTCCTGGCACCAAGACAGGGCTTCGGCCCGGCTCTCGAACCGGCGGCGATTCGGCTCCCCCAGAGCCTTCATCGTCTTGCCCCACGGGCGACAATCTACTTCCCATTTCCGCCGGCCGCGGTGTCGGCACTGTCTCGGCACGGGATTGAAGGGTTTGGTCACGCACCCACCTCCGTAGGAGCTCGGAATCGAATCTCACCTGCCGGCCGATCCTACAGCATGGGATCATGCCGTCTCGGGCGTGCTGGCGGACGGTCTCCGGCGTGAGGCGCAGATACTCTCCGGCGTCTTCGGCCGTCCAGAGCAGGCGCGCCGGCTCGGTCATTTGAACCACTCGTAGAGAGGTGGACCCCATCCTTTGGACAGGTTTGCGTCGCAGCTAAGGTGGAATCCGGGTTCATGATTCAGGCTGCCTTGGGCTTGCGAGACACGGGGCGAAGCCCCGGGCTCCTGTCTTCAGCCCCGTCGTCAATGTACGCCTCCTCGGGCGTCCGGTCCTGGAGCGACGAGTGCGGTCGGCACTCGTTGTAGAAGTCCATCCACCAGCCGATCCCGGCCCGAGCCTCGGAGCCAGTCGCGTACTCTGACAGATAGACCTGCTCGTACTTGAGCGATCGCCACAGTCGCTCGATGAAGACGTTGTCCATCCAGCGGCCCTTGCCGTCCATCGAGATCCGAATGCCGGCCTCCTTGAGCGCGTCGGTGAAGTCGACGCTGGTGAATTGGCTACCCTGATCCGTGTTGAAGATCTCGGGAGGACCGTAGCGCTCGAGCGCCTCTTGCAAGGCCTCGACGCAGAAGCTCGTATCGAGCGTGTTGGACAGACGCCAGGACAGCACCTTGCGGCTCGCCCAGTCCATCACCGCAACCAGGTACAGAAAGCCCCGCTGCAGCGGGATGTAGGTCACATCCGCGCACCAAACGTGGTTGGGTCGCGTGATCTCCAGATCACGCAGCAGGTAGGGGTAGATCCGGTGCTCCGGGTGCGGCTGAGACGTCCTGGACCGCTGCAAGATCGCCTGCAACCCGAGCAGCCGCATCAGGCGGCGCACCCGCTTGCGAGAGACCGTGTAGCCCTGACGGCGCAGCCATCGTCGCATCTGACGTGAGCCGTAAAACGGCGTCTGAAGAAACTGCTCGTCGATCAGCCGCATCAGGCGCAGGTTCAGCGGACTCTCGCCGTGGCCCTCGTAATAGAACGAAGACCTCGCGATCGACACCAGGCGGCACTGCCGCGTGATGCTCAGGGGGCCGTGCTCCGGATCGACCATCGCCACCCTCCGGCCGTGGCTCAACGACCGAAGGCCTTGGACAAGAAATCCCGCTCGATGACGAGCTCCCCGATCTTCGCCCGCAGCTCCTTGATTTCGGCCTCCCGAGAGACCTCGTTGCGCTCCTGTTTCCCCGAGAAGCCAGCCAGCACCTTCTGCCGAGCCTTCTTCTTCCAGTTGGCGATCAGATTCGGATGCACATCGTAGCGGGCTGCCAGCTCCGCCATCGTCGCTTCCTCGCGAAGCGCCTCCAAAGCGACCTTCGCCTTCAGCTCAGCAGGATAACTCCGTCTCTTCCGTGGCATTCCAGACTCCTTCTTCTTGGTCTGGATCGATCCCACCTTAGCAACCTGTCCGAATTTCGGGGTCCACCTCTGCCACCAACAGAAGGAATGTGTTGTAGACGTGGGACGGACCTTTCCCCCAGTTGTAGTCCTCAAGTGAATGGGCAACGCGGCCCTTGTCCGTCTTCACCGTGGCAAGCGTGTGAGCAATCGCCATCTCCTGTGCGTGTGTCGCCGAGTCGATCACGACGGTCTGGTAACCATCGAGAAGGTCCGACTGCAGGCAGTGCCGCAGGTCGGCCCAGGACTCGATTCCTTTCACGCGCTCTACGTCCAGCGCGTAGCTGCCTTCTTCTAGGTCGATAAAGACAGGTGAAGGTGCCAGAGACGCCAGGGTTGTCTTGCCGATGCCTCCCGGTCCGTACAACAGAACGCGCTGAGGCGAGTCGATCTGCCCCGATATCACCGCAAGGCTCGTGGGGGCTGGCACCTCTTGTCGCGGTGGCGGCGGTGGTGGCAGCTGCGAGGCGGGTGTGGCCATCGTCATCCTCCCTTATTGCCCACTGGCCTGGGCGTGGCGTGTCGGGCTAGCTCCCGACGCAGCGAGCTCTGGATGAATGTCATCCAGTCGAACGAATCCAGCGGGAACGGCTTGGTCCAGATCGCGATTCGTGCAGATCGGCAGGTACCGACAGGCACCGAAGTTGGAGAAGCACGCCCCGGGATTCCGGTACCAGTGGCCAGCCTTCTGAGCGGCGCGCATCGCTAGCTGCTGCTGCCATAGCTCGGCAGCGCATTCTTCGAGGTCCTGGTCTAGGCGTGCTATCTCGATGCGCGTGAAGTAGTGCTCGGGGCGCTTGTCGATGGCCTCGGCGACGCGCATCGCGTACTCCGCTGGCGTCTCGTCCCTGTCGCGCTGCTTCGCGTACAGCTGTCCGTTGCCCTTGTACTTGCGCTTGTCCTCGGGTGTCGCCTTCAACGGCCGTAGGCCCGGCCGTCGCGTCACGTCGTACAGAATCGTGTCGATCTCGTAGCCAAGCTGGCGCGCGGCGAGTACATAGATGGACAACTGCTGGTCCAGATGCAGCCGTGTCCAGTAGTCCGATCCCGGGCTAAAGTCCTGCGATGTGGTTTTGCTCTCCTTGAGCGCCAGACGACCGTCCGGCAGCCGCACCATGCGATCGATCACCCCGGCGATGTCCCACACCGAAGTGGGAGCGCCCGTCTCAGGGTTGCGCAGCGGCAGATTGAATTCGTACTCCGACTCCACGCTCTCCAGCTGGTGGTCGGCCCATCGGATCTGGTAGGCGTTGACCATCGCGGCCACCAGGGCGAGGTCGTACGGATCCTCTACAGCCGCCTCCATTACGGCATCCAGATCACCACCCTTGTTGATCGTGTCCAGGGCCAGGTGGAACGCTGAGCCAACGCGCAGTGCCAGGGAGTCGCTGTCGGGCACCAGGCCGAGCTCGTAGCGGATGTAGTGCTTGTGCGGGCAGAACCGGAAGGTGGCCAGACGCGAGTGCGTTAACGTCTGCTTCATGACGCCCTCCGCCCACCACAAAGCGGCCCCGGAGGCGCTACGGCTGCCGTGCACGGATCTTGTGTGGTAGGCACGATCCAAACAGCGGCCTTTCGCCCCGCGCGCGTCCTGCGGCAATAGGGGGCCTTGTCGATCAACCCGAGCTTGAACAGCTCCAAACGCCGAGGTCTCTGTGTGGAGGGGTTCATCCTGAGTGCGTGCTGGATCTCTTCATCGGTGGCCCCGTACGGGCAGGAGGCGATGTAGGCCAGCACCCGGGCTTGGAGCTTGCTCAGAGAATCCACGATCGCCTTCGCGGCGGCCCTGGACTCTTCGGAGTGGCGCTGATACGGAGGGGTCGAAAACAGCGACGCTTGCATCCTTGCCCCTGACACGTTCACAGCCTCCTCATCCACCCAACGGTGTAGCAATAGCGCGACCCGTCTTGTGGCTCGGGCACCAGGAGACCGGAACTGGTGTTGCTCTTCACATACAGGGCGATCCGGTCGGCCTTCGTAGCATCAAGAAAATCCACCAAGTAGCGACCGTTGGAGGCGACCTGGATCCGCTCGCCCGCATACTTGACCGGTACGGTTTCCGTCGCCTTGCCTAGCTGCCCATCGGCCGCCGAAACCACCGCCGAGCCGTTTTCAAACACGAACCCAACACAAAGCCCTTTGCGCGGCGACAGCAGGGTCGCGCGGCCAATCGCATCTCGCATGCTTGTTCTGTCAAACCGCACACAGGCCGCCTCGTCAGCTTTCGGGATCACCTTCTCGTAGGGTGGAAAGTTCCCCACGATGAGGTGGCTCGACAGCACCCTGTGGCCGATCCGAAAGTGCAGCTGCCAATCATCCTGTGTGAAGAGCACCGTCGACTCGGGCTCACTCAGATCCCGGATCTTTGCCAGTGCCTTCTTCGGGACGATTGTCTTGACCTGTGTCTGCGCCTCTAACTCGATGTCGTCGCGCTCGACCAGAGGTGGACCCCGAAATTCGGACAGGTTGCTAAGGTGGGATCCAGACCAAGAAGAAGGAGTCTGGAATGCCACGGAAGAGACGGAGTTATCCTGCTGAGCTGAAGGCGAAGGTCGCTTTGGAGGCGCTTCGCGAGGAAGCGACGATGGCGGAGCTGGCAGCCCGCTACGATGTGCATCCGAATCTGATCGCCAACTGGAAGAAGAAGGCTCGGCAGAAGGTGCTGGCTGGCTTCTCGGGGAAACAGGAGCGCAACGAGGTCTCTCGGGAGGCCGAGATCAAGGAGCTGCGGGCGAAGATCGGGGAGCTCGTCATCGAGCGGGATTTCTTGTCCAAGGCCTTCGGTCGTTGAGCCACGGCCGGAGGGTGGCGATGGTCGATCCGGAGCACGGCCCCCTGAGCATCACGCGGCAGTGCCGCCTGGTGTCGATCGCGAGGTCTTCGTTCTATTACGAGGGCCACGGCGAGAGTCCGCTGAACCTGCGCCTGATGCGGCTGATCGACGAGCAGTTTCTTCAGACGCCGTTTTACGGCTCACGTCAGATGCGACGATGGCTGCGCCGTCAGGGCTACACGGTCTCTCGCAAGCGGGTGCGCCGCCTGATGCGGCTGCTCGGGTTGCAGGCGATCTTGCAGCGGTCCAGGACGTCTCAGCCGCACCCGGAGCACCGGATCTACCCCTACCTGCTGCGTGATCTGGAGATCACGCGACCCAACCACGTTTGGTGCGCGGATGTGACCTACATCCCGCTGCAGCGGGGCTTTCTGTACCTGGTTGCGGTGATGGACTGGGCGAGCCGCAAGGTGCTGTCCTGGCGTCTGTCCAACACGCTCGATACGAGCTTCTGCGTCGAGGCCTTGCAAGAGGCGCTCGAGCGCTACGGTCCTCCCGAGATCTTCAACACGGATCAGGGTAGCCAATTCACCAGCGTCGACTTCACCGACGCGCTCAAGGAGGCCGGCATTCGGATCTCGATGGACGGCAAGGGCCGCTGGATGGACAACGTCTTCATCGAGCGACTGTGGCGATCGCTCAAGTACGAGCAGGTCTATCTGTCAGAGTACGCGACTGGCTCCGAGGCTCGGGCCGGGATCGGCTGGTGGATGGACTTCTACAACGAGTGCCGACCGCACTCGTCGCTCCAGGACCGGACGCCCGAGGAGGCGTACATTGACGACGGGGCTGAAGACAGGAGCCCGGGGCTTCGCCCCGTGTCTCGCAAGCCCAAGGCAGCCTGAATCATGAACCCGGATTCCACCTTAGCTGCGACGCAAACCTGTCCAAAGGATGGGGTCCACCTCTGAGAGCGCGCTCGTAGATCTCCGCCTGTTGCACTGAATCGGTTCCGTCAGGTGGCAAGTTGACAGTGATTTGGATTGTCTTGTCGAGGTCCACCCCAAGATCAAGTGACTCCACTCGGCGTACGCTCGTCACGAACAGAATGGCTGCGAAGAGAAGTGATAGACAAAGGCCAGCCTGCACGGCTAGTAAGAGCCGGCGCGCTGTGCTTCCTACTTCCTCGCCGTTGCGTCGAGTCATCCATGCGCTGCTTTGCGCCGCTAAGCGACGTGGTGTCGGCGACGCCGCCCAAACCAGCATAAACGCGACTGCTGCGCTTGCCATCAAAGCGCCAGCGGCCCGTAGATCCCAGAGGTCGCGCGAAAGCGGAATCCCCACCGAGACAAACCCTGCTACCGCGTTGCGAAGGAAGTAGGACACCCCCGTAGCGCCGACTGTACCTACCAACACGATCACGAGAGTGTTGGCCAGCGAATGGCGTATTAAGTTCCATGCGGAGGCACCAAGCGCCAGGCGGACAAAATACTCCCGCCTCCGAGCCAGAGACCGCACTAGCACCAGGCTTGACACATTCGCGCATGCGATCAATAGGACGAAAACAGAGACGCCACCCAGCCATAACGACACTTTGCCCTCAAGCGACGCGACGCCGTCCCGCCCCGGAACTAGCGAGACGGTCACTACGTCCGCCTTCGGGCGGCTCTCTGAAAGAGATTGGCGTTGTGCCTCCAAAGCGGATCCCGCTCGCTGTTCCGTCTCGGTACGATCCGCGCCTGGCGCAAATCGTCCTACCAAGCGCAGCCAGGGCTCACGATTATTCCGCCAGTCGTCGGGCGCAATCCACCAGTCGTCGGGCGCAACAAGAGCAGGAACAGCGTGCTCCAAGGGTAGCCAGACATCAATCGGCCGGTTACTTGGGGACTGGAACCCTCTCTGAAGGACTCCGGAAACCGAGTAGCTAGTCCCAGCGAACGTGATGCTCGCACCTACGATCTCAGGATCACTGCCGAAATGGCGCTGCCAGAGCCCGTACGAAATGACTACGTTCTGGCCCCCGTCATGGCTCCCAACCTCTGCTAGAGACAACGTTCCAAGATGCGGCGTTGGGCTCAGGACAGAAAAGAAGTCCTCAGATACCAGCATGGCATCCACAAGCCGTGCATCAGGGCCCGAACCGAGGGACACGGACGCGCGAGTGTGTGCTGCCAAGGACGCGAACGCGCCACTGGCCCTTAGGTCGGAGAAGGCCGGATAGCTCGTCCTTTCAACTAATGACGATTCGCCGCGGTACCTGAACTGAACTCGGACGACATCCCAAGGCTCCTGGACCCCGAAAGGCGCCCGGAACCACAGAGCATCAGTCACGGCGAACATCGCTCCAGCAGTGCCAATTCCGACCGCGAGAGAACCGACCACCACGCCGGCGAAGCCACGAGAGCCAGCGAGCCAGCGAGCGGCCCGCCTGATCTCTGCCAGAGCGATCACAACACCTCCTAGTGCTAACCTGCTTCACGGCGTAACCTCCTGCCGCTCGTGGCGGCTCTGAGTTTTGCTACTCGGAGGTTACGCCTTTCTAATTTCCACAGGACTCGGGACGGATCCCTGGCGACCGTTCGTTGGGTCGGGAACAGCAGTGCAAGGGTAGCGCCGACCAGCAATCCGCGACCAGCAGCTACCAGAATCCTACGAGAGAGTGACTCGAGGGGCAGGACGACCCGAATATCCAAGATAGGCCGGAGTAGAGTTTCGAGTCAAGATCCAGCGACTCGTACAACTCACGCAGGGGTCGACTAGCGGTCGCAGCCTGCGGTCTACGGGCCATGCGGGACCGACCCACGACGGAATAAACAGACCGAACATCGGGTGGTCGCACTGTCCGAGACCTCGGTTCGTTCCGGCGCGGTAGAAAGCTCGGATAGCATCGGGTGGGCTGAAGCGTTGCACCATTTCTGGTGCACGAATCAGCGTTTGAGCCATTGGGCTCAAGTCTGATAGTGCGTTCGCAGCTCCCATCAGCAGATGGTCTCGAAAATGAGCTTTGAGCCAGGACGGACGAACGATGGCAAGCCGTGTCGACGATGTCTCTCCAAGGGTGCGCTATGCCATCAGCACCGGCCCGGTGGCGAGGGCCAGCGAGCATCTAAACCTTCTAAATTTAATACCTTAAAAAAGGAGCAATACCTTCAGCTACTCGCCAATGGCTTCGGCCGTACGAACGCAGCCGCAGTGGTTGGAGTCAGCTATCCGACCGTCCTGACCCACCGTCGATCCAACGCTCAGTTTGCCAAGTCCGAGTCCGAGACGGAGATGCAGGCTCACGGGCGCGTCGAGGGGAAGCTGTTTTCGCAAGCGATGGAGGGCGACCGCACAGCCATCATCTTCTACCTCAAGAACCGAATGCCGTCGCGTTGGAAGGACATGAAGACTCTTGAGGTGGTCGAGCAGCTCAAGGGCCAGGAGCGCGCCGCATTCTTCCGGGCAGCCGGGGAGGCTGGTCTAACCCCCGAGCAGATGCGGAAGATCGTGAGCATCCTGGAATGCGGCGAGGGCGTCGATGGCGAGCCCGGCACCGTCCACTAACGCCTACGCACAGCTGGGCCGCGAGTGGCTTCAGCGGCAGGCTTGTCAAACAGCGTCCGTACACCAGCAGCTGGCGGAGCACTCGTTGCATGAGTTCACGCGCCAGCTATGGCGGCACGTGGATCCGTCGTCGTTTTGCGACAACTGGCATCTCGGGGCCATCTGCGAGTACCTGGAGGCAGTGCCCTCTCTGCCAACGTAGGTGAGACACCAGCACCCCTTGGAATTACTGTAGGGCGGTGGCAGGTGAGAACCGATGGCAGTGGGGATAGACACGATGATCTTGGCTGGGCTTGCTGGTCCCGCGCTGGGGGCTGAGGAGCGGAGCGACGAGGCACCCAGCGCGGAGGCGATCGCCACGCCGGCGCGCCCGGACCCGGAGGTGTTGGCGAAGCCGAAACGGCGGCGATTCACGGCACAGTACCGGCTCCGCATCCTGGAGGAGGCAGACCGCTGCAGCCAGCGCGGCGAAGTGGGCCGGCTGCTCCGCCGAGAGGGACTGTACAGCTCTCATCTGTCGAGTTGGCGCAAGGCGCGTCGCGAGGGGGCATTTCGCGGGCTCAGTTCCAAGACACGCGGTGCAAAGTCGAAGGCGAGCAACCCGCTGGAGCCGAAGGTTCGAGAGCTCGAGGCGAAGGTGGCTCGCCTGCACAAGCAGCTGCATAAGGCACACACGATCTTGGACGTGCAAAAAAAAGTTGCCGGGCTGCTGGGATTCAGCCTCAACGACGAGAAGGACTCCTGATGGCTGCCGAACAACTGGCCCAGCAGGTCGGCGTAGCGCCGGCCTGCCGGGCTCTTGGCGTGTCGCGGGCCACGTTCTACCGGCGCAAGAGGCCTGCTCCCGAGCACCAGCAGCCGCGTCCTACTCCTGCCCGGGCGCTGTGCGAATCGGAGCGTGAGCGCGTCGTTGAGGTGCTCACCTTGCCGCGCTTCGTCGACCGATCGCCGGGCGAGGTGTTCGCCACGCTGCTTGACGAGGGCAAATACCTCTGCTCCGAGCGCACCATGTACCGGATCCTGGCCCTGGACCAGCCGGTGCGAGAGCGCCGCAACCAGCTCCAGCATCCGCAATACGCGAAGCCTGAGCTCGTAGCGACGGAACCGAATCAAATTTGGTCGTGGGACATCACGAAGTTGCTGGGGCCGAAGAAGTGGACGTACTACTACCTCTACCTCCTGCTGGACATCTTCAGCCGCTACGTCGTGGGTTGGATGGTGGCCGATCGGGAGAACTCGGCCTTGGCCGGGCGCCTGATCCAGGAAACGTGCCACAAGCAAGGAGTCCAACCGCAGGTACTGACGCTGCACTCCGATCGTGGCGCGCCCATGACGAGCAAGTGCACCGCTCAGCTTCTCGCCGACCTCGGGATCACGCGTTCCCTGAGCCGTCCCCAAGTCTGCGATGACAATCCATTCTCAGAGGCACAGTTCAAGACCCTCAAGTACCACCCCGGCTTCCCCGGGCGCTTCACCGACATGCCGGACGCCACGCGCTTCTGTCGCTTGTTCGTGCCCTGGTACAACACCGAGCACCGTCATGGCGGCATCGCCATGCTGACCCCCGACGATGTCCATCATGGACGCGCCGCGCAGGTGCTCGCGCAACGGCAACGCATCCTGGACGCTGCTTGGGCGGCTCACCCCGAACGATTTGTCCGCGGAATCCCGAAGCTCAGCCCTCTCCCCGAAGAGGTCTGGATCAACCCACCCGCTACCTCGACGACAGGAGGCATTGCTCACTAAATCCAGAACTCAGGTGTCTCAAAGTCGTTGACAGGTTCCGTGGCGCTCCGGCGCCGCCCGCCGAAGGGAGTCCGCTACGGACTGGGCCAAGCTGCTCATATTGACTCTTTCGACGTTCATCTCGCGGCGCGCCAGGCGCGAAAGAGTCAGCATGGCATCGACGCGAGCCCCGAGGCGTCGAGAGGCTCCTCGCACTCGGCGCAGCATGTCCTTTCCCTCCGCATCGAGCTTCTCGCCGTAGTCCTGTAGCAGCGCAGCGCTGAATCCGTCCAGTGTTCTCACTGGCGCCCGCAGCTCGTGGGAGACCGCGTGGGCAAGGGCGTTGAGTTCCTCATTCGACGCTTCCAGTGCTGCGTTGAGCGTCCGAAGCGCCGCCTGGGCTGCCTCGCGCGCTCGGGCGTGCCGATGCATGCTCCAGGCCGCGCCGCCTCCCATCACGAGCGCCACGAAAGCTCCCCCCAGGATCATCAAGAGGGTCCGGTTCGCGGTGCTCCGCAACGCGGTGCGACGACTCTCCAGCACGGCCAGCTCTTCGCTGCCGATCCGTGCGGCCAGCTCTCGGACCTCGTCCATCGCTCGTTGCCCGCGATCCATGGCAACGACTGCGCGGGCCCCGTCCAATCCCGCGTCCCTTCGCCCGTTGATCGTCTCGCGAAGGTCCGTCTGCTTTACCGCGAGCAGCGGAACCTGTCAACGACTTTGAGACACCTGAGTTCTGGATTTAGTGAGCAATGCCTCCTGTCGTCGAGGTAGCGGGTGGGTTGATCCAGACCTCTTCGGGGAGAGGGCTGAGCTTCGGGATTCCGCGGACAAATCGTTCGGGGTGAGCCGCCCAAGCAGCGTCCAGGATGCGTTGCCGTTGCGCGAGCACCTGCGCGGCGCGTCCATGATGGACATCGTCGGGGGTCAGCATGGCGATGCCGCCATGACGGTGCTCGGTGTTGTACCAGGGCACGAACAAGCGACAGAAGCGCGTGGCGTCCGGCATGTCGGTGAAGCGCCCGGGGAAGCCGGGGTGGTACTTGAGGGTCTTGAACTGTGCCTCTGAGAATGGATTGTCATCGCAGACTTGGGGACGGCTCAGGGAACGCGTGATCCCGAGGTCGGCGAGAAGCTGAGCGGTGCACTTGCTCGTCATGGGCGCGCCACGATCGGAGTGCAGCGTCAGTACCTGCGGTTGGACTCCTTGCTTGTGGCACGTTTCCTGGATCAGGCGCCCGGCCAAGGCCGAGTTCTCCCGATCGGCCACCATCCAACCCACGACGTAGCGGCTGAAGATGTCCAGCAGGAGGTAGAGGTAGTAGTACGTCCACTTCTTCGGCCCCAGCAACTTCGTGATGTCCCACGACCAAATTTGATTCGGTTCCGTCGCCACGAGCTCAGGCTTCGCGTATTGCGGATGCTGGAGCTGGTTGCGGCGCTCTCGCACCGGCTGGTCCAGGGCCAGGATCCGGTACATGGTGCGCTCGGAGCAGAGGTATTTGCCCTCGTCAAGCAGCGTGGCGAACACCTCGCCCGGCGATCGGTCGACGAAGCGCGGCAAGGTGAGCACCTCAACGACGCGCTCACGCTCCGATTCGCACAGCGCCCGGGCAGGAGTAGGACGCGGCTGCTGGTGCTCGGGAGCAGGCCTCTTGCGCCGGTAGAACGTGGCCCGCGACACGCCAAGAGCCCGGCAGGCCGGCGCTACGCCGACCTGCTGGGCCAGTTGTTCGGCAGCCATCAGGAGTCCTTCTCGTCGTTGAGGCTGAATCCCAGCAGCCCGGCAACTTTTTTTTGCACGTCCAAGATCGTGTGTGCCTTATGCAGCTGCTTGTGCAGGCGAGCCACCTTCGCCTCGAGCTCTCGAACCTTCGGCTCCAGCGGGTTGCTCGCCTTCGACTTTGCACCGCGTGTCTTGGAACTGAGCCCGCGAAATGCCCCCTCGCGACGCGCCTTGCGCCAACTCGACAGATGAGAGCTGTACAGTCCCTCTCGGCGGAGCAGCCGGCCCACTTCGCCGCGCTGGCTGCAGCGGTCTGCCTCCTCCAGGATGCGGAGCCGGTACTGTGCCGTGAATCGCCGCCGTTTCGGCTTCGCCAACACCTCCGGGTCCGGGCGCGCCGGCGTGGCGATCGCCTCCGCGCTGGGTGCCTCGTCGCTCCGCTCCTCAGCCCCCAGCGCGGGACCAGCAAGCCCAGCCAAGATCATCGTGTCTATCCCCACTGCCATCGGTTCTCACCTGCCACCGCCCTACAGTAATTCCATGGGGTGCTGGTGTCTCACCTACGTTGGCAGAGAGGGCAGCGGTTCAAGAGCGTCGAGCCGCACCTGTTGCTCGCCGTTGTCTGCGGTGAGCTCTCGGAGTGCGGAGAGAGTCCCGCCCAGATCCCTGTGCGCCTGCTGGTAGGTCTCCAGGTAGTGTTCGGCTCCGGTGAGGAGATATCCACGCTGCGCGATTTCAGCATCCTGCAACAGGGAGACGAGGCGCTCGCTCTGAAGGAGAACCTCGAGTGTATGCCGCGCCCAAGCGGATTCCTCCTGCGTGCCGAGGTGAAGGCGGATCGATAGGACACTGACTACCAGCAAGATCACCAGAGCGACCGCGAAGCCGGCGCTACTGTATCCGCCACTGATCCCTCGTTGCTCATCCGTCGCTTCACGAGCTCGGGGGTGCAGGAGGACTGCACCCGTCTTCGAGGAGCTCTTGCGCGAACTAGCGGGGGACGGCGCGGAGGGGCCGCTCGCTGACTCGGGCTTCAGATCTCCAGACAACTCTGGCCGCGTGATCGGCATCGTGGACTCCCTTCGACTACGACCGGTTGTGGCAAGATCGAGACCAATCTGTAGAGCGACGTAGCGTGAGCCAGTTGCCAGCTCTTGGTGAGGACCGGAGTCGAGTCGACGGAAATCGAATCCCGATACGCAGGCGACGTCGCCCAGCGTTTCGCCGGCAGATCCATCCGGCAGCGTCGATCTGAAGTTCGACGGCCAAGACGGACGGCGTACTAGTGGCCCACTTCCCTGCCCCGCTTGTAGACCGCCCTCGGGCGCAGCCGCCCGAAGCGGTAGGGCAGCATGCGATAGTCGTCGACATCGTAGATCTGCAGGTCGCAGAGCTTGCCGGCCTCGAGGGTACCGACCTCGTCGCCCCGATCGATCGCGTAGGCGGCGTTGCGGGTGGCCGCCACCAGTGCGGCTGCCGGGCTCATGCGCAGCTGCATGCAGGCCAGCGCCACGACCAGGCCCATGGAGTCGACCGGGCTGCTGCCGGGATTGAAGTCGGTTGCCAGGGCCACGGGAACTCCGGCAGCTATCAGCCGGGCCGCTGGCGCCTGGCGGCGCGAGTTCAGGTACAGAGGCACCGAGGGCAGCAGGACCGCGATCACCCCGGCGCCGGCCATCGCGGCGATCCCGGCGGTCGAGATATAGTCGAGATGATCGGCGGAGATGGCGCCGACCTCGGCAGCGAGCTCGGCGCCGCCAGTGTCGCCGAGCTGATCGGCGTGCAGCTTGGCGCGCAGGCCGTGTCGCGCGGCCACCTCGAAGACTCCACGACACTCCTGCACCGAGAAGGCGCCCAGCTCGCAGAAGACGTCGACGAAGTCGATGCGATCGGCCATCGAATCGATCATCTCCTCGACCTCCTGCAGGTAGCGGCCGCGATCGTCGCGCCGCTCACGCGGCACGGCATGCGCACCCAGAAGCGTCACCACCACGTCGGTGAGCTCGGTGGCATCGAGTCGCCGGGCCGCCCGTACCAGGCGCGCTTCGTCGGGCAGGCTCAACCCGTATCCGCTCTTGGCCTCGAGGGTGGTCGTGCCCTCGCGCAGCATGCGGTCGAGCCGTCGGGCGCCGATCTCGACCAGCTCCTCCTCACTGAGGGCGCGCGTCGCCTCGACCGTGTTGAGAATGCCGCCCCCGGCCGCCAGGATCTCCTGGTAGGTTTCGCCGGCGATGCGCTGTGCGAACTCGCGCGGCCGCCAGCCGCCGAACAGCAAGTGCGTGTGAGGGTCGACGAACCCGGGCAGCACAACGCCCCCGTCGGCGTCCACCGTGGTCGCGTCCGCGCTGATCTGTACGTGCGACAGGAGCCGGCTCGCCGGCCCCACGTAGACGATGCGCTCGCGGTCGACGGCGAGCGCGGCGTCCTCGACCAACCCGATCTCGTCTTGCAGGGGTCCGGCGGCGGTTCCCGGCGTCCCGTTATCCATGGTGAGGCATTGGCGGATCCCGCGGATGACGAGGCTCGCCTGCAACCTGCCGCCGGGTATCGAGCTCATGCGCCGGGCCGCGTCACCAGTGCTCCCAGCGACGGCATGTCGACCCGCTGCCTGCGGGCCACCTCCACCGCAATCGGGTAGCCCGCATCGGCGTGGCGCGCGACGCCCAATCCGGGGTCGATGGTCAACACCCGCTGCAACCGCTCGGCCTTGTCGTCGGTGCCGTCGGCAACGACGACCATGCCGGCGTGCATGGCCCGGCCCATGCCGACCCCGCCGCCGTGATGGAACGAGACCCACGAGGCGCCTGCCACGGCGTTCATTGCGAAGTTGAGCAGGGGCCAGTCGGCAACCGCATCGGAGCCGTCGAGCATCGCCTCCGTCTCCCGGTTCGGAGAGGCCACCGAGCCGCAGTCCAGATGGTCGCGGCCAATCGCCACGGGGGCGCTCACCTTGCCATCGGCGATCAGACGATTGATCTCCAGGCCGAAGCGGGCGCGCTCACCGTACCCCAGCCAGCAGATACGCGCCGGCAGGCCCAGCTGGGGCACTCGCTCGCGGGCCAGGTGCACCCAGCGGCGCAACACCGGATCGTCCGGGAACACCCGCAGGAGGGCATCGTCGAGCACCGCCAGGTCGGCCTCGTCGCCCGACAGGCAGGCCCAGCGGAACGGCCCCTTGCCCTCACAGAACAGCGGCCTCACGTAAGCCGGAACGAAACCGGGGTACAGAAACGACCCGCTCTCGTCGCGCACCGTCAGGCCTCCCCGCTCGGCCTGGCCGCGAAGGTTGTTGCCGTAGTCGAAGCAGACCGCCCCGGCGGCCTGGAGATCGAGAATGGCGCGGGTGTGGGCCACGATCGAATCGAGCGACCGGCGCCGGTACTCGGCCGGATCGTCGAGTCGCAGCGCGTCGAGCTCGTCCAGGCTGCCGGTCGGGACGTAGTCGAGCAGATTGTGGGCGGGCGTCTGATCGGTCACGACGTCGGGGATGGCGCCGCGCACAACAAGCTCCGGGTAGACCTCGGCGGCATTGCCTACCAGGCCGACCGAGAGCCCCTGGCGTGCCGACCGCGCCTGCTCGATCCAACTCAGCGCCTCCTCCAGGCTGCCGGTCTGGCGATCACAATAGCCCTCCCGCACCTTGCGGGCGACGCGGTCGGCGCGTACCTCGACGATGAGGCAGGCGGCCTCGTTCATGGTGGCGGCCAGCGGCTGCGCGCCGCTCATGCCGCCCAGGCCCGCGGTCAGCAGGAAGTGGCCGGCAAGCGTGTGGCTGGCGAACTCCTGCTTGGCACAGGCTGCGAAAGTCTCGTAAGTGCCTTGCAGGATTCCTTGGGTACCGATGTAGATCCAGGAGCCCGCGGTCATCTGCCCGTACATCATCAGACCCGCCAGATCGAGCTGTTCGAAGGTCTCCTCGGTCGCCCAATCGGGAACCAGGTTGGAGTTGGCGATGATGACACGCGGGGCCTGCGGCCAGGTTCGTGCAACGTAGACCGGCTTGCCCGACTGCACGCACAGTGTCTCGTCCTCGCGCAGTCGCTCAAGGGTAGCGACGATCTGCCGGTAGGCCTGCCAGTTGCGGGCGGCGCGGCCGGAGCCGCCGTACACGACGAGTTGCTCCCAGTCGACCGCCACCTGCGGATCGAGGTTGTTCATCAACATGCGCAGCGCGCCCTCGATGTCCCAGGTACGGCAGCGGCGCTCGGTGCCGCGCGGTGCCCGGATCGGCTCCGCAGGACGCATCTCCTCGTACATCGGTCGGCCGCCCACGGCGATGGTCCCCTCACCCATCCTCGACTCCACTCGTTTCGCTGCTGCGGCTCAGCCCTTGATCACACCCATGGGCTTGAGCCTGAAGAGCTTGTAAGAGACATCCAGGCCCTCCATGACGTCGACGACCTCGGCGACGTCCTTGTAGGCATGGGGCATCTCTTCGGCGACGGTGCGATGGCTCGCGGCGCGTACCACTACACCCCGATCGAGCATCTCGCCGAACAGGTCGTGGCCGGCACTGACCTTCTTCGATCGGGCCCGACTCATCATGCGCCCGGCCCCGTGACATGTCGAGCCGAAGGTCCGCCGTAGCGCCCCGGAAGCGCCCAGCAGCACGTAGGAGTAGCGTCCCATGTCGCCCGGTACCAGCACCGGCTGTCCCAGGTCGCGCAGGCTTTCGGGGATGCGCGGGTCGCCGGGTGGGAAAGCCCGGGTGGCGCCCTTGCGGTGCACGCAGAGCGTGCGCTGCGTGCCTTCGACCTCGTGCTCCTCGAACTTGGCGATGTTGTGGCACACGTCGTAGATCAACCGCATGTCGAGCGCGGCGGCATCGAGCCGCAGGACCCGCATGAACGAGCGCCGCGCCAACGCCGTGATGCTCTGGCGATTGGCCCAGGCGAAGTTCGCCGCGCACGCCATCGCCGCCAGATACTGCCGCCCTTCGGGTGAACGAATCGGCGCACAACAGAGCTGTCGATCCGGGAGCTCGATTCCGTAGCGGGAGCCCGCCCGGTGCATGGCGTGCAGCGAGTCCTGGCAGATCTGATGGCCCAAGCCGCGCGAGCCGCAATGGATCAGAACACACACCGTGCCGATCTCCACTTCCAGGCGCGCCGCGGCGGCCGGCATGAAGATCTGATCGCAGACCCCGATCTCCAGGAAGTGATTGCCGGAGCCGAGGGTGCCCAGTTGTCGCGCCCCCCGCTGTAGGGCACGTTCCGAGACCGCTGCCGGATCGGCCCCCTCGAGGCGACCGAGCTCCTCGGTGTGCTGCAGGTCCTCCTCGGTCCCCATGCCGCTCCGGTGTACCACGTGCGCCGCTCCCTGGCGCAGGATGCGCCGCAGCTCGGTGCGGCGGAGCTTGGCGACCGCATTGCGTGATCCCAGCCCGGTCGGGACCGTGGCATACAGGTCGTCGATGAGCGCGACGATCCGATCGCCGATATCGTCGGCGCACAGGGCCGTGCGCAATACGCGGACCCCGCAATTGATGTCGTAGCCGACTCCACCCGGAGAGATGACGCCGCCCTCGGCCGGATCGGTAGCTGCGACCCCCCCGATCGGGAAGCCATAGCCCCAATGGATGTCCGGCATTGCGAGCGACGCCACGACGATTCCGGGCAGGCACGCGACGTTGGCCACTTGCTCGGCCGAGCGGTCCTCGCGGATCTGCTCGATCTGCGACCGGCTGGCGAAGATGCGTCCGGGAACCCGCATCGCACCCCGGCGTGGAATCTCCCAGACCAGCTCGTCGATCTGGCGCAACCTCGGCGCGGCGGCAGGAGCCATCGGTCACACGTCGAGAATGACCCGCGCCCGCAGCAGGCCGGTCGTGTCGCGTGCCACCCGCAGATCGTGATACGTGACCGCCTTGATCTCGGTGTGGAGCACATGCCGGGCGGCGTCGTAGGACTCACCGAGCAGCCGTCCTCGAACGCGGCCAGGCTCGATGGCGAGCCCGTCGACTGCACCGGTAAGCCAGCCCTCCCCCTCGAGCAGCAGATAGACCTCTTGCAACCAGCGGACGAGGAGCTCTTCGGTAGTGGACCCTTCGACGGAGAGACGGCGCGGCTCCGACTGGCGTACCGACTCGCGGTCGTAGCACAGCTCGGCAACCGCGAGCGTCGCCTCGGCGAACAGATCATCGAGACCAGGCGCCCAGACCTCGAAGCCGAGATCCGCTGTGTGCTCGATCTCGGTGTGGCCGGTCGCCGTCATGGACGTGGCGTAGGGGCGCGCAGCCGGTAGACCGAGACGTCGGAGACGAAGGCCTCGCCCAGCTCCGACTCCCGTAGTGGCTCGAAGTAGGCCTCGATCAGCCGGTCCCAGCGGCTCAACAGCCCGTCACCGCCGCCGCCCGGGCCCCGATCCTCGTACAGCACCCCGATGTGATCGTCGATCGCCAGGATGTCGCCCTTGCGAACCTCGTCCCAGGTGACCGAGCGCAACGGATCGTCGGTGTAGTAATAGATGCCGTCGTTGGCCAGGAACATGTCACGCACCACGAGCTCGGCATGCCGCGGCAGATCCTCCCACTCGAACAGGCCCCCCTCCCACTGACCGGCCGCATGCGACGCCAGAACCCAGAAATCGAGCACGGTACCGCCGAGATAGCGTGCCGCCGGATGCTCGCCGCGCCCCATCGCCCCGACCAAGGGCACGTACGGCAACCCTGCGAAACCGCCGACGCGGCCGAAGGCGTCGTCGCCTCCGATGACCGTGACCCTCGGCGGACGGCCCGCCAGATCCGCGACGTGCACCGCGTCACCACCAGGGGAGACCCCGCGCTGCAGGATACGTTCGCGCTCGTCGCGCAGCACGACTCGGGCGGCGAAGCGCATCGTGCCTGTATCCCACTCGGGATAGGCGTCGCCGCCGGGGCCGATATCTGCCGCGTGCGACCAGCCGAAGCCCCAGCTCACCTGGTAGCTGTCGACGAACTCGATGTCCTGCGCGACGAATTCCGGATCGAACTCGGAGTTGGCGAACGGGTAGCCAGGCTCGACCTTGAACCAGAGGAACTCCGGCGCCAGCCACCAATCGCTCCATGGCTCGACCGGATTCGGCTCGCCGCTGTCGGGCAGGAGCACCCGATCGATGGCGCCGTACAAGACCGTCTCGTCGCTGCCGCGCGGAAGGGCCTCGATCAGGGCGTACAGGGTCACCGGCGTTCCGACGACGACCTCGCGCGGCTCCGCCGAGGCCACTTGGTCACCCAGCGCCGCCGACACCACCCAGACGCGCTCGAGGCGAGGGGTCATGAAGATCCGCGCACGAGGCACGCCGAGAAGAACCACAACCGCGGCCGACGCCACGGTCGAGGCGATCACCAGCAGCCGCAGCTTCTCGGAGGTACTGCGACGCACGCGGCTGCTCAGAGTGGCGAGGGGATGTCCGCGGTCGCGGTGGCTCCGCCCTCGGTCATCGTCGCACGCCCGATCAGTCTCGACGCCACTAGCCGCACCGTGTTGATCGGAATGGCAAACCCGACGCCAGCGTAGGTGCCCTGCCCGGCACGCTGGGCCGCCTCGGAAACGGCGATCGCGGTGTTGATGCCGATCACCTCACCGCGCAGGTTGGCCAGCGGCCCGCCGGAGTTGCCGGGATTGATCGCCGCGTCGGTCTGCACGAACGTGCTGCGGGTCGAGAGCGAGCGCACGCGGCGATTCAAGGCGCTCACGATGCCGGTCGAGACCGTGCCACGAAGCTGGAATGGAGCTCCCATGGCGACCACCCACTGTCCCACCTCGAGGCTCTCAGAGTCGCCCAGCGCCGCGGCGGCGAGCGCTCCATCGGCATCGACGCGGAGCACTGCGAGGTCGGTACCGTCGTCCCGACCGACGAGCGTAGCCTCGTAGCTGCGCTCCTCGCTGAGCTGCACCTCGACGCGCGTCGCGCCGTCGACCACGTGCCAGTTGGTCACCAGATACCCGTCGGAACGCACCACGACCCCGGACCCGCTCGAGCGCCGTTGGTTCTCCTCGTCGAAGGCCACGATGTAGGCCACCGACGGGGCCAGGACCCGCGCCACTTCGGCCCAGGCACTGCCGGCATCGCCGCCTGAGCGCAGTCTCGGCAGCGGTCCGCCGAGATCGACCTCGGGCCACAACGCCCCGTCCGGTGCCACGTAGTAACTGCCCGCGAGAGCCGTGAGAAGGAGCGCTGCCAGAACGGCGAGAGTGCCCGAGAGCAGGCGGTTGAAGGCATTTTTTTCCACGTCTCGGAGTGTAGCATGGGGCCCGTTCGGACCGACCGCGTAGCCACCGGCTATCCGGCCCCGTGCGCTGCCTCGTGCGCCGTTCGTGGGGGCCTGGCGACCGCCCACCGGTCGTCCGGCCCGGCCATCATCACGTGCTTGCCGGGGGCCACCACCTTGGCTAATCTCAATCCTGGCTGACCCGACAGATTCTCGAGCCTCCCGCATCCCCTCCCGCATCCCCTCCCGCATTGGCAGCGCTGGCATGCTCAAGAAGGTCTTGATCGCGATCGTCGTCGTCGGCGTCGTTGCCGGCGGCGTCTATTCGAACCGCACACGGGCGCCCCGCGCCGTCAAGGTTCAGTTCGAGCTGGTAGTGCGCCACGACCTGACGGCGATCGTCTCGGGCTCGGGGAGAATCCGTCCCTTCAAGGAGGTCGACATCTCCTCCAACGTCATGGGACGCATCGTCGAGCTCGCCGTCGAAGAGGGGCAGACGGTCCGCACCGGCGACTTCCTGATGCGCATCGACCCGGTGCGCTATCGCAGCGCGGTCGAGCAGGTCGAGGCGACGATTGCCTCCGCCGAGACCAACATCGAGCTCGCCAGGCAAGACTTGCACTATGCGCGCGAGGTCTTGGATCGTCGCGAGGGCCTCCGCAAGCAGGATCTCCTGTCCGAGGAGACCTACCAGGAGGCCCTCCAGAGCGTGCGCCGCGAGGAACGTACCGTCGCCATGCGAGAACAGGAGCTGGCGCGGCTGCGCGCCCAGCTGACGCAGACGGAACACGAGCTGGCGCAGGTGACCCTCGCCTCACCGATGGACGGTGTGATCACCAAGCTGAACGTCGAGGAGGGTGAGAACGCGCTGGTCGGCACGATGAACGTCGCCGGGACCGTGCTGCTTACGGTCGCCGACCTATCGGTGGTCGAGGCCGAGATCGAGGTCGACGAGACCGACATCGTCAGCGTCGAGCTCGGGCAGGACGCCGAGGTCCGCATCGACGCGTTCCCCGACGCCGTGTTCACGGCGCGAGTCATCGAGGTGGGTAAGAGCCCGATCGCCGGAGTGCAGCAGAGCGCCAACCAGGCGATCACCTTCAAGGTCGTGGTGCGTCTGCTCGAGCCGGTGCTCGGCGCCCGTCCGGGGCTCTCGTGTACCGCCGATCTGGTCACGGCGCGACGCCAGCAGGTGCTGGCTGTGCCGATCCAGTCGTTGATCCTGCGCGAGGTCGAGCTCGACGCCGACGGTAACGTCATTCAGCGCGACCCGATCGAGGATCTGCTCGCCGAAATCGAGCAGCCGGGCGCGGTCGACGACGCCGACCTGCAGGAGCTGGAAGGCGCCTTCGTGGTACGCGATGATCGTGCGGTCTTCGTACCGATCACGATCGGTATCGCCGGCGAGCGACATTTCGAGGTTCTCGACGGGCTCGATGAAGGCGACCAGGTGGTCGTAGGCCCGTTTACCGTTATCCGAACCCTGCAAACCGACGAACGCGTCGAGCCTGAGAGGGCACCCCGCCGGCGTACCAAGACCGGAGATGAGACGTCATGAGTGAGATGCCGTCGGGGGGCAAGCCCATCATCGAGATCCGCAACCTCGGCAAGACCTACGACATGGGCAAGCTCAAGGTCGAGGCCCTGCGCGAGGTCGATCTCGACATCCAGGAGAACGAGTTCATCGCCATCATGGGTCCGTCAGGATCGGGCAAGTCGACGCTGATGAACCTGCTGGGCTGCCTCGACACCCCCACGTCTGGTTCCTATCGGCTCAACGGCACCGAGGTCAGTCAGCTGGACGACAACGAGCTGGCTGCAATTCGTAACCGCGAGATCGGCTTCGTCTTTCAGACCTTCAACCTGCTACCGCGGGCCACGGCGCTGCACAACGTCGAGCTACCGCTGATCTACGGCGGCGTGTCGGCCCGCGAGCGCAAGAAGCGGGCCCTGCACGCGCTCGAGATCACCGGTCTTTCCGACCGCGCCGACCACCGGCCGAACGAGCTGTCCGGCGGCCAGCGGCAGCGCGTGGCGATCGCCCGCGCCCTGGTGAACGAGCCGGCGATCCTACTGGCTGATGAGCCGACCGGGAACCTCGACTCGAAGACTTCGTATGAGGTGATGGAGCTGTTCATCCGCCTCCACGACCAGGGGCAAACGGTGATCGTAGTCACCCACGAGCCGGACATCGCCAAGTACGCCCACCGGGTGACCCGGTTCCTCGACGGACGGCTGGTGCGCGACGAGCGCCAGGAGCCCCAGCGCGCGGCGCCCGTCCCGGCACAGGCATGAGCCCCGCCCCCCAAGGCGCGGTCGGTTTGGGCGAAGGGGTGCGAATCGCCCTCGAGGCGCTCTGGTCCAACAAGCTGCGCTCTTTCCTGACCGTGCTCGGCAACATCATCGCGGTGATGTCGATCATCCTGGTGGTATCGATCATCCAGGGGGTCAACGCCGAGGTCACCGACCTACTCGCGGGCCAGGGCGCCGACGTCTTCACGGTCGAGCGCGAGGGCATTGCCTTCTCGCACGAGGCGAGCCTCGCGATGCGCAATCGCCCGCGGCTCACCATGGACGATGCCCGCTTCCTGCGGAACGAATCGAGCACGATCCAGTTCGTCGCCGCCGGGGCCGACAACTCGGCTCGCATCGACTACCGCACCGAGTCGGTGGGGGGGGTGGGCGTGCGGGGCCGCTCCTATGACTGGACCATGCTCGAGAGCACCGGGCTGCAAGCGGGGCGCTATTTTTCGCCGCTCGAGACCGATCGCAACCGGCCCGTGGCGCTGCTGGGGCCTGATATCGTCGAGCAGCTGATGCCCAGCCGCGCCCCGGCTGCCATCATCGGCGAGCGCATCCGGGTGAACGGCCTGCACTTCACAGTGATCGGTGTAATGGACTCGCAAGGGACCGCGTTCGGGTTCAGCCAGGACGAATACGTGGTCGTCCCGCTGGGGGTGTTCCTGCGCATGTTTGGCACGCGCCAGTCGCTCGATCTCCGGGTCAAGCCGAGGCACCCTGACCTGGTCGAGGACTCGATGGAGGAGGCACGGATGCTGATGCGTCTCCAACATCGACTACGCCCGCGGGACAGCGACGACTTTGCGGTCACGAGCTCCGACACATTCCTGGACCTATACCACCAGTTCACCGCCGGGATCTACGGTGTCTTGGTAGGCATCGTCGCCATGGCGCTGGTTGTTGGCGGCATCGTGATCATGAACATCATGCTGATGGTGGTCACCGAGCGAACCCGGGAAATCGGCATTCGCAAGGCGGTGGGTGCCACCTACCAGCAGGTGCTCTGGCAGTTCCTGGTCGAGGCGGTGACGCTGTCGGTGGCCGGCGGGGTCGCCGGGATCGCCACCGGATACGCGATCGCTGCAACCATCGCCAGCTTCACACCGCTGCCCTTCGTAGTGGCCCCCTGGTCGATCGCTACGGCGCTCGCCACCGTGATGGTGATCGGCGTGCTGTTCGGCATCTACCCGGCAAGTCGTGCGGCCAAGCTTGATCCCATTGCCGCGCTGCGGTTCGAGTGAGGAGCTGAGGAGCGCATGCGCACAGTCGTGGTGACCGAGGTTCTCGGGATGGCCTGGGACAGTCTGCGCAGCCACAAGATGCGCTCGGCGCTGACCGTGCTGGGGATCGTCATCGGCATCACCATGGTGGTCGGCATGACCAGTCTGATCCGGGGGTTTGATCAGTCGATGACCGGGCAGATCCAGACGTTAGGCTCCAACACACTGTTTCTGGTGAAGTGGGGCGGGCGCTTGGTTACCTCGATCGAGCAGATTCGCGAGCTCAACCAGCGCCCCGACATCACCGAGGCCGACGTCGAGGCCATCGAGGAGCTCGCCGAGACCGTCTACCGCATCTCGGTCATGTACGGGCAGGGGTTCCCGCCAGCCATCACGACGATCCGGTACCGCGGCAACCGCTCTGACCAGACCGTGGTGATGGGGGTCAACTCCAGGTTTCTCGAGGCGGGGGACATCGAGCTGGATCTGGGGCGCTTCATCTCGCCCCTGGACATGCGGCAGCGTAGCGACGTCGTGGTCATCGGAAACGGGGCGCGGATCGCCCTGTTCGACGAGGGCGTCGACCCGATCAACCGGCGGATCCGCGTCAAGGGTCGCGAGTATCGCGTCGTCGGCACCACCAAGAAGCGTGCCGCCGCCTCGCTCCTCGGCGATCAGGCCGACAACTTCGTCATCGTGGTTGCGTCTAACTTTCGGAAGCTGTTCGGGCCGCGGCCGCAGGGAACGATGCTCGTGATGCGCTCCAAGCCCGAGTACACGATCGAGCAGATGCAGACGGAGGTCGAGGGAGTCATGCGAGCGCGGCACGGCCTTCGGGCCGACCAGGAGCCGGACTTCGACCTCATGAACCAGCAGGACCTGCTCGATCTGTGGGAGGACATGACGACCTACTTCTTTCTGACCTTGGTTGCTCTCTCGTCGGTGGCACTCATGGTGGGTGGTATCGGCGTGATGGCGATCATGCTGGTTTCGGTCACCGAGCGGACGCGCGAGATCGGCGTCCGAAAGGCACTCGGGGCCCGGCGCGACGATGTCCTGATGCAGTTCCTGGCAGAGGCGATCGCGCTGGCCGCGGTCGGCGGGATGCTCGGCGCAGCAATGGGCGCGAGCATCGGCTACCTGGCCCACGTGGCGACTGGATTCCCCGTATCCTTACCGTGGTGGTCATTCGCCATCGCGGTCGGAACCTCATCCTTGATCGGGGTGGTGTCGGGTATCTATCCTGCTAACCGGGCTGCCCGACTCGACCCCGTGGAAGCGCTGCGGTACGAGTAAGCGGTACCAACACAGGCGGTGGGCGACCGTCTCCAACGAATTCGAGACAAAAGCGACGTCCGGCCCTCCGAAAACGCTGCCGTTCCCGATTCTCGGCATCGAACGAGTACCGCGGCGTGGCAAGGAGACGAGCATGCGCTGGAGGCGAATCCTTACGCTGCTGACTGCGGCGCAGCTGGCTTTCGGGCCGGCCGCCTACGGTCTGCCTGCCCAGCAGGAGGAAGCCGAGACCGAGACCGAGGGCCCGGTGCTGGAGCTCGGGCTGTACGAGGCTGTCGAGATGGCCCTGCGTCACAACTTGCAGGTGCGGATCGCGGCCTTCACCCCCGACCTGCAAGAGGAGAGCATCACCTCGGCCAAGCAGCGCTTCGATCCGACTGTGACCTTCACCATCCCGCAGCAGTTCAACCGCAGCGTGTCCCAGGGCACCAACCAGCTGTCGGGCGCCGACGTTCTTACCAGCGAGGCGATCTCGGGGGGCTTTCAATTCAGCCAGACGCTGACCTACGGCACCAACTGGAGCATCGCCTGGAACAGCTCCCGCAACGTCTCCAACAGCTCGTTCAGTACCTTCAACCCGCGCATCGGCGCGAACCTGAACCTCAACGTCACCCAGCCCCTGCTGCGAAACTTCGGCAAGCAAGTGAATCAGCAGCCGATCATCGTGGCGCAGAACAACTTCGAGTCGAGCCAGGAGCAGTTTCGTCTGTCGGTGCAGAACATCATCCTGCAGGTCTACCAGGCCTACTGGGAGCTGTCGTTCGCGGAGCAGGACCTGGCGGTCAAGCAGCAGTCCTTCGAGCTGGCCGAGCAACAGCTCGAGCGCAATCGCATCCAGGTGGAGATCGGCACCCTGGCGCCGATCGAGACTATCCAGGCCGAGCAGCAGGTGGCCACGCGCAGGCTGCAGCTGCTGCAGGCCCAGGTAGCGGTGCGCGACGCCCAGGACGATCTGAAGCGCTTGCTGAACATCGATGCCGCCCACGAGGGTGGCTGGCTGGTGAACATTACGCCGACCGCCGAGCTCGAGGTCGACACCACGCCGATCGATGTCCAGGGCGCGATCCGGAAGGCGCTGGAGAACGATCCGACGCTGCGGCAGCGGCGCATCGATATGCGCTCGCGGGAGCTGAACGTGCGCGTGGCACGCAACCAGCTCCTGCCACAGGTCAATTTTACTGGCTCGATCCAGCTGTCGGGCCAGGGCGGCGACCTGTTGATCACCGGCGGCGGCTTCGGCTCCAGCGCGCTACTCGAGGTCCAGGAGGGCGGCTTCGGCAGCGCCGTCCGCAACATGATGTCGGGTGACTTCCGCAACTGGACTCTCGGGCTTTCGGTGAGCTTCCCGCTCAACAACTGGGGCGCAAAGGCCCAGCACGCCCAGGCCCTGATCAACCAGCGCAGCGTCGTCACGCAGATAGTCGATCGGGAGCAGCAGGTGCGCGTCGACGTGATGAAAGCAGCGCGACAGGTCGAGACCGGGGCCGAGTCGGTGGAGCAGTCACAGGTAGCGCGCGAGCTCGCGGAGCGGCAGATGGACGCCGAGGAGCGCAAGTTCGCCGTCGGTACGACCACCAACTTCCAGGTGTTGGAGTTCCAGCGGCAGCTCGCCGACGCCCAGAGCGCCGAGCTCCGCGCCGTCATCAACTACGTGACCGCGCTGGCCCGACTCGAGCAAGCCAAGGGCACACTGCTGGCGGCTCTCCGCGTCAGCATCGGCATGGCGGGCGTCCCGACGGGTACTCGCTAGCGCCGACCCGGGATAGCAGCCCGCGGCTATACTGGGCACCCTCACGCAGGCCGTGGCGAAAACGCAATGGGTCTGGTTCGGTCGCCAGCACCGCGGATGCGCCGTGGGCGGTCCAACCCTCCGGGCGAAAGGGGCTTACGGGCGATGGCCGTGTTGCACCTCCTCAACGATGTCCCTGCATCGCCTCGCCAGCGCAGCCGACGCTGTCGCAGGGACGCACTCCTCGGCTTGATTGCCTGTGCCGCGGCGGCGGCGGCGTGTGCAGGCGCGGCACCGGGCAGGGCGGCGCCCGACGATCTCATGCGTGTCGTTTTCGTCTCTGACACGGCCCAGAGCTCGCTGCCAGAGGAAGAAAGCGCCGCTTTCGCTTGGCTTCGTGCCCAGCCCGGCACCGAGATACGGCAGGTTCAGCTCGTCGACCTGGCAGGAGCGAGGCTCGAGCCCCGTGAGGTGCTCTGGTGGCACTACGCCGCGTCGCGCGAGTTACCGTCAGCGGCCATGGCGCCCAGCACGCTGGACGCGGTCCGCGACCACGTACGCGCCGGCGGCGCTGTGCTGCTGACTCTGTTCGCCTCCACCTGGGTGGTTCCGCTCGGGTTCGAGTCGCGAGGCCCCGATCAGATCGACTGGGTCGATGGAACCGACTTTGCCCGCTGGGGGCCCGACGACGACCGCATTCTCGCCGGCTTCCAGTCCTACCGGGGGCACCCGCTGCTGCGTCGCTTCTGGGGCGGCACCTACACCGCCACCCTATCGAAGGGCCGGCGCTACGCCGTGGCCCGCTACACCGGCGAGCGCTGGCCGAGTGAAGGCAAGGTGGTTGCCGTGGCGAAACGCTACATCGGCATCGACACCTCGCAGCGGGTCATCCTCGAGTACCGTCCCAGCCCGCAGCGACGCGGCACCGTCTTGAGCATCGGCCAGGGCATCTATTTCGCCGACTCGACCAACCGGAATCGCCTCCATCTCGAGCTATTCACCGGCGACGCCCTGCGGCACGTTGCCGGAATCGAGCCGCCGGCGCCGCTCGGAGCGGCCGTGGCTTCAACCGGGGCTTCCGCCCTGCCGTCGGCCAGTACCATGGCGGCCGACGAGGCGACGGCGCCCGCGCCGCCGGGCACACCCGGTGCCGACACCGTCGAGCCCGGGCCAACACTCGAGCTTCCGGAGATCCTCGAGGCCACGACTTTCTGGGGTCCGGCGAGCACCGAGATCCGCTTCTTCGAGCCGACGCCGGCCACCTTGCCCGAGATCGAGGACGACCCGACGCTCCTGGAGGCGGTCTCGGCGGCGCGTTCCGGGCTGGCGCTCGAGACCGAGGGGGTCGATGACGCGCCCTTCGACCTATTCAGCCCCACCGTCCTGCTGACCGGACGCCAGACCGGCGTGATCGAGGACCTCTGGATCTGGCCGGTACGAGTCCTACGCGACTTGCGCCTCGGCCTGCGCGCCGGCGACGGGACGGTCACCTGGCTCGACACCGCCGATGACGGGGGCTTCGTCGCCCGCCCCGAGGGAGACTCCTGGCAGTACCGGCTGGGCGACCGGGTAGTCTCGGTGCATCTCTCGGTGGCGCGGCAGAGTGGTGGCGCACTGCTGCTGATCGATCTCGAGAGCCCGCGGCGCGAGACGCTGGTAGCACGTTGGACCGTCGATCACGCGGTGTCTTGGCCACGTGAGGAAGGTCACCTCGGCGTGCTCGAGATCGGCTGGGAGCCGGAGACCGGAGCGGTGGTCTGGCGCGACGCCCAAGGACGCTTCGCGGCCTGGGCCGGCTTCGGACGCCCGGACGCGCTCGTGCAGCTGTCTTCGGGGACCGCGCCCGAGAGCGCGCCCGACGGCGGCGTCACCCTGGCAATCGAGCACGACCCCGCTTCCGCAACGCCGATCATCTTCGCCGTCGGGGCAGACGCGACGGAGCCGGATGCCGCGCGCGACACCTACCTGTCGATTCTCGCGGACCCCGTCGCCGTGTGGGCATCGAACGCCAACTACTACCGCGAATTCCTCGATGACACACTGGACTTGGCGACCCCCGATCCGACCTTCAACGACGCCCTCCGCTGGGCCAAGGTCGGACTCGACGCGTTTCGCGCCACGACCCCGGGGCTCGGCACTGGGCTGATGGCGGGCTACGCCACCAGCGCCGACCGGGAGGTAGACACGTGGTCGGTCGACAACGACTTCCTGCGCCGGCCCGGATACGGTTGGTACTTCGGACGCGATGCGGTGTGGACGGCCTTTGCCGCCGACGCATACGGCGGTACCGACCTCACCGCGGAGGCCTTGCGCTTCCTGGCCCGCTACCAGGACGTCGACGGCAAGATCCTCCACGAGATGTCGCCCTCGTGGGCCATCCACTACGACGCCGCCGACTCCACGCCGCTGTTCCTGATCGGCCTTGAGCACCATATCCGCGCCACCGGCGACCGCGACCTATTGCGCGACCTGTGGCCCAGCGTGCGACGCGCCATGGCGTTTCTGGAGACTACCGACACCGACGGTGACGGGCTCATCGAGAACACCGCGGTCGGCCACGGCTGGATCGAGGGCGGCAAGTTCTACGGGGCACATACGACCCTCTACCTGGCCGGGCTGTGGGCCGCGACCCTCGATGCCGTGGGGAACCTGGCCTCCTGGATCGGCGACGCCGAGCTCGCCGACGATGCCGAGGCACGGGCACTGGCAGTGCGCGAGATCCTCGATGCCGCCTTCTGGGACGACGCCGGGCGCTCCTGGTACCACGGCAAGCGCGCCGATGGCACCTTCATGGCGATCCGCACGATCATGCCCTCGGTGCCGATGTATCTAGGGTTGCTCGAGGAGACCAAGTCCCGGCCCCTGCTCGATCTCTTCGCCAGCGCCCAGATTACCGCCGACTGGGGCTCGCGGATGGTCGAGCGGTCGAACCCCGACTACGACCCTCGCGGTTACCACGACGGCATGGTGTGGCCGCTTTTCTCGGGCTGGACCGCGCTCGCAGGCTACCGCCACCACCGGCCGCTGGGTGCCTGGGCCAATCTGATCGCCAACATACGCCTGTACCGGCACGACAACCTCGGCTATATGCCCGAGACACTCGACGGCGATCGATTCGAGTCGGCCGGAGTCACGAGCCACCAGTCCTGGTCGGAGGCGATGGTCCTGCTCCCGGCGATCGAAGGGCTACTGGGGATACGCGTCGATGCCATGAACGGCCGGCTGCGCGTCCATCCGCACCTGCCCGGCGGCTGGAACGAGGTCGTCGCCAACTACGTTCGGGTCGGCGAGGACGCGTTTCGCGTCCGTATCACGCGCGGCGCCGAGAACTCGGGGTTCGAGATCGAGCGGGTCGCGGGGAGCAGCCCCGTGCAGCTCGAGCTGTCGCTTCCCTTCCCGCGCTCAGTGCTGGTGAACCTCGATCGCGACGCCACCGTCGGGGTGGTGCTGCTCGAAGGCGAGACCATCATCGATCACCCCGGCGAGAAGGAGGCCTCGGTGATCGCCACGCTGACCGAACCGAGCGCCCGGGTGGTCTTCCGGCACAGCCGCTTTGCCGAGGTCATTCCGCCGGTTCCCACGCTGGAGCCGGGAGCCCGGAGCAGCGGGCTGCGACTCGTCGATACGACCTTCCGCGACGGCGCGCTGCAGGTCCGGGTCGAGGGCATTCCCGGTCGCCGGTATCGTCTCAACCTCAACACGCCGTGGCCGCTGGTCCGGGCCGCGGGTCGACTGGAGACGACGATCGTCGCGCCGGGCCCGGGGCGTGCCACCGTCGAGCTCGTGGTACCGGGTACCGTTGTCGGCTATCAACGCGCGGAGGTCATCCTCGAGTTCCAGCGCTAGCAAGGTCCGTAGCAGCCCTCTATAAGCAGGCACTAGAGGAGGTCGTCGAGCGACCCGCCCAGCAGCCTCGGCAGGGCACTGAGCCCGGCCGTGCCGTCGATGCTACACGCCATCGCGGCGACCCGCGCTGCGACCCGGGTCGCGCTCCGCAAGTCCGCGCTGCGTAGCCATGCGAGCACAAACGCCGCGCCGAAGGTGTCCCCGGCGCCCGTGGGATCTACTACGTCGATCTCCGGGGCGGGGACCGTTACCTCGGCCATCCCCGGGCGCAGCAGGCTCGCCCCGAGCTCGCCGCGGGTAACGACCACGGCCTGCCCAGAGCGCCCGAGCATCCTGGTAAGAGCCTCTTCCGGCTCGCCGCCTGTGGCCAACGTGGCGGCCTCGCGAGCGTTGCACTGCACGACCTGTGCCGTCGCCAGCCAGCGGGGCACGTCGTCACGACGCCGGTGTTCGCGACGCCCGTCGGGCAGCAGCGCCATAGTCAGGGCGTGGACGTCCAAGTAGACCACCGGTACGGCTTCGGCGACCGATTCGAGCGCCTCGAGCTCCACGTCGAAGCCGGTGATGCAATTGACCAGCAGCACATCTGCCGACCGGACCGGCTCCAGATCGCGGAGCGTCAGCGGCGGGAGGAGCCCGGTCAGCCGCTCCGATCGATCACTCGCGCCAGGCCCGACCGCATACTCCAGCTCGACCCGGGCGCCCGGCTCATCCTGATGAACCAGCCCATCGAGCCGTACGACGCCCGCCGCGGCGCGCCATTGTCGCAGCAGGCGATCGCACACGTCGCCGCCGACACGACACACAGGCAGAATCTCGAGGCCCGGCCAGGCAAGCACCTGCAGGGTCCCGACCGTGTAGGTGATCCCCCCTAGGCTTCGTACTCGGCGGCCGTCGACGTGGTGGATGGTGTCGTCCACCACGCTGCCGATGACGGCGACGCGCACGGTTCAGCCGCGCGACACGAGGCAAGACGCTGCGGCCGTCAGCACGGTGGTCGCCGCTCCGAGCGGTGTCAGCCAGGTCCACGCCAGCGGCGTGAACTGATGCGCCAGGAGAGGCACGACGAGGCCTGTGACCATGGCGACTACGACACCTCCACGGGGCACGCGCCAGCCGACGGCACCCACCAGGAAGACCCCCAGCACGCTACCGAAGGTGATCGAGGTAATGGTCAGGCCGGCCTCGAGCACCGAGCCCCACGCCTGTGCCAAACCGGCCACGCCAGCCAGCACCACCGCCCACACGAGCGTTGCCCGGCGCGACTCGCCGAGACCCGCCTCCGAGGCCTTGGCGGCCACGTCGCGGCCGAAGTCGAGGACCGATGCCGACGCCAGCGAGCTCATCGAAGAGGACAGCGTCGACATGGCGGCGGCGAACACCGAGGCGATCACCAACCCCCCGAGCCCCGCGGGCATCTGCTCGGCGATGAAGCGGGGAAACACCTGGTCGTTGGACGCGAAGGGGAGGTCGGGCGGGTAGGCCGAGTAGAAGACGTACAAGAGCGCACCGAGCAGTAGGAAAACTGCCATCTGCCCGAGCACCAGGACCCCGGACGCCACCACGGCTCGTTTCGCGGCACGCTCCGAGCCGCAGGCCAGCAACCGCTGCACGAACATCTGATCGGTGCCGTGTGTAGCCATGGTCAGCACGGCGCCGCCGACAAGCCCGGACCAGAATAGATAGGGCTGCGTCCAGTCCCACGCAAGATCCAGCCACCGCAGCTTACCGAGCGGCTGAAGCACACCGACGGCGCCCGCCCAACCGTCCGGCACGCGTTGCAGGATCAGAACCAAAGCCACGAGCGCGCCGCTCATGTAGACAGCGAGCTGGACGCCGTCGTTGAGGATCACGGCGCGCAAGCCACCGCGAAACGTGTATACCGCAGTGACCACCATCACCGAAGTAATGGCAACCCATAGTGGCATCGGCAGCAGGGCCTGCAGGACCAGCGCCGTGGCAAACAACCGTACCCCGTCCGCCAAACATCGCGACACCACGAAGATGCCGGAGGCAAGTCTCCGTACCCCCGTGCCGTAGCGCTCACCCAGAAGCTCGTACGCCGTCCGGATGCGCCCGGCGAAGTAGGCGGGGACCAGGAGCCAGGCCACCAACAGGCGCCCGACTACGTAGCCGAGGGCGACTTGCAGGAAGGTCAGGTTGCCGGCGTAGGCGATGGCCGGTACACCGACGAAGGTCAGCGTCGACGTCTCCGTGCCGACGATCGACAGCGCTGCGGTCCACCAGGGCATGCGGCGCCCGGCAAGGAAATAGTCGTCGAGGTTCGCCTGGCTGCGCGCAAACCTCTCCCCCAGCCATAGGGTGGCCGCGAAGTAGGCCAGCACCACCAGCCAGTTGAGGGCAGCGACGCTCATCGCGGCCGAGCGTCAGCGCCGTAGCAGGGGCCGATCACCTACGCGCCGCGTCGAACGCATCGACGACCGCAGTGTGGAAGTCGATGCGCGCCTGCCGATGTTGCGCGTTGTCCCGGGTCGGGTGCACCCGGTTGGTGAGCAGCACCACGAACAAGTCGCGAGTGGGGTCGATCCAGATCGACGTCCCGGTGAATCCCGTGTGGCCGTAGGCTGTCGGCGCGAACATCGACCAGTTGTCGCTACCTCCCGCCGTGTCCCATCCGAGCCCACGGCTGCTGCCCGCGACCACCTCCTGGCGCCGCCGCCAGCGATCGATGATGGCGCGGCCGAGGATCCTCTGATGGTCATAGGTCCCCATGTTGAGCATGGTCTGCGCGAAGGCGGCCAGGTCGCCCGCGGTGGAGAACAGGCCGGCGTGCGAGGAGATCCCCCCGATCACGTAGGTGTTCTCGTCGTGCACCTCACCACGCAACATGCGGCCGCGCCAAGGATCCTGCTCGGTCGGGGGGATACGGTCGTGCAGCTCGGCCGGCGGGTTGTAGAGCGTCTCGCGCATGCCCAGCGGCTCGAAGATCTCGCGCGACGCGAACTCCCAGAACGGTTCGCCCAGGGCCCGAGTCAGCAACTCCCCGAGCAGGATGATGCCGAGGTCGGAGTAGCTGTAGCGGGTACCCGCCGCGGCCTCGAGTGGCGTCGCGTAGATGCGCTCCAGAATCTCCTGCCGGGCCCGATCCCCCGCCTGAGTGGGCTCGTAGTCACGAAAGAACTCGACGTAGGCAGGAAGGCCGGACGTGTGGGTCAGGAGATGTCGAACGGTCACGGCCGCTTTGCCCTGTCCCTCGAACTCCGGTACCAGCGACGCGACTGGGTAATCGAGCCGAAGCAGCCCGCGTTCCACCGCCTGCATCGCCACCGTGGTCGTGGCGACGACCTTGGTGACCGATGCGAGATCGAACAGTGACTCGGGCGTCATGGCGGCGGCGGCGGGCTCGTAGCTCATCTTGCCCACGGCACCCAACCCCACCAGTTGGTTGCGGAACCCGATCGCGTAGACCGCGCCCGGAAAGGCCCCGCGATCAACCCAATCACGCAGCGCCAAACGGGCGCCGGCCAAGTCGACCGGCAGCCCGCCATCGTCGGTCGCCATGCGCGTCGAATCGGTCTCCAGGCGAGCATCCAGCCGCTCGCGCTGCTCGCCATGGCCGCGCGCGTACAGCCCAGGAACGGAGACGGGGAGTCGCCCGCGCACAGGTACCTCGCCCAACAGGGCGCGCGCAACCGCCCGCTGCAGCGGCTCGCTGGAGCCGTAGGAGGCCAGCACCGTCGAGACCTGCGGGAACTCCGTGATCGCGTATGGGCTACCCAGGGCCACGACGATGGTCGGCACGTCCAGATCGGCGATCATCTTGGCGTACGCCGCCTGCCGACTCGGCAGGGAGATCTTCCCGGTGCCCGTACGAAGCCGAACGCGAACTGCCAGCACGATCGTTCGCGCACGCGAGGAGGCCGCCACGATCGCCGCAGCCTCGTCGCCCCGCGTCCGACCGTCGATCGAGTAGGACGCCACATTGCCGAGGGAGCGGCGTAGGGCCTGCACCAGGCCGGAGACCGAGGCCGGGGCGTTGCTGTCCGCGACGCTGACCACGGCAACGCTCTGCCAGTCACGCGCGTCGAGGGGCAGCAGCTCGTCACGGTCGCGCAGCAGCGTCACCGCGCTGTCCGCGACTTGTTGAGCACGCTCGGTGTCGGCGGCCGGAGCAAAGCGACTCGGCAGGCCTGACAGCAAAGGCGCGTTGCGGAAGGTTTCAAGGCCGAGACGGGCCTTGGCGGTGAGCACCTTGCGTACCGCGTCCTCGAGCCGCTCGGATGGCAGGTCGCCACGTCGCACCGCTCGCACGATCGCGGCGCGTACCGCCCGGGGCTGCGGCGGCAGCATGACGAGATCGGCGCCGGCGCTCAGCGCCTCGACGGCCGCCTGGCCGCTCCACCAACGGCGAGCGATGCCGCCCATTTCCATGGCGTCCGTCACCACCAGACCGCCGAAGTCGAGCTGCGTGCGCAATAGCTCGGTAAGCACGGCGTATGAGAGCGTCGCCGGCAACCCCTGGTCCGCCGTCAGTGCCGGGACCGCGAGATGGGCGGTCATGATGCTCCCGACCCCGGCGTCGATCGCATCGCGGAAGGGCACCAACTCGACGCTCACTAGGCGGGCGTTGTCGTGATCGAGCACCGGTAGCGCGATATGAGAGTCGATGGCCGTGTCACCGTGGCCCGGGAAGTGTTTGGCGGTTGCCAGCACGCCGGCCGACTGCGCACCGCGCACGAAGGCCGCGACCATGCGGCCGACGTGCTCTGGGTCCTCACCGAAGGCGCGGATGTTGATGACCGGGTTGTCCGGATTGACATTGACGTCGGCCACCGGAGCCAGGATCCAGTGGATGCCCAGGGCCAAGGCATCGCGAGCGCTGGCGCGCCCCATCCACTCGGCGGCGCCGGTGTCGTACGTGGCGCCAACGGCCATCGTGGTCGGAAACGGCACGGCACCGTCGATCCGGAAGTCGGCACCCCGCTCGAAGTCGGCGGCGACGATCAACGGCAGGCTGCCGGCGTCCGCTGCCGCCCGCTGCAGGTCGTGCAGCAGGGCCGCTGCAGCGTAGGCCTCGGACCGGAACAGAACCAAGCCGCCGAGCTCGAGATCCTGTACCAGTCCGACCAGCTTGCGGCGGTCCTCGTCGTCGGCAGGGTAGTACTCGCCGAATACGCGCACCATCATCACTTGACCCGCGCGCCGCTCCAGCGACATCCCTGCGAGCGTCTGCTCGACCCAGAGTTGTTGAGCGGCCGGCAGTGGGACGCGTGGATCGAGCGAGATCGGTTGCGTCGGGCTCTCCGCCTGGCCCGGTGCCTCCGGCTCGCGCAACGGAGTGCCGGTGGTGGCCAGCAGGGCTACGCCGAAGATAGCGATGCCTGCCAGCGCGCGCAGTAGTGGGCTAAGATGCGCAATGTGGAGCCGGATCATCGAATCCTGCGGATAGGCGTCCAGAGGTGACATGAGTGTACGGTTCGTCGGCGGCCCGGACAATGCCCGGACACACCGCGACAACCGCTCGCTGCTCGTCGCAGTCGCGGTGGCTCTATCCTGCACCGCAGCGGCTCAAGATTCCGGTCCGATCGCCGAGCCCCAGGTGCTCCCGGGCATCGATGTCTGGGCGGCAAGCGGGTTCGCCCCGCTGGCCGGCCAGCGCCTCGGCCTGATCACCAACTCCACCGGTATCTCGGCAAGCGGTCGGTCGACGATCGACATCCTGCTCGACTCCGACGCGGTGCAGCTGACCGCCGTGCTGTCCCCGGAGCACGGTCTCGAGGCGCGGCTCGAGGGCAAGGTGGACGACTCTCGGTACCGTGGCTTGCCGGTGTTCAGCCTCTACGGTGACAACCGCCGGCCGAGCCCGGCCATGCTCGAGCAGGTCGATGCCCTGGTGTTCGACGTCCAGGACGTCGGCGCGCGCTTCTACACCTACGCAACGACCATGGCCTACTGCTTGGAGGTCGCCGCCGAGCACGATCTACCGATCGTCGTGCTCGATCGTCCGAATCCGATCTCCGGGACACGCGTTTCCGGTCCGGTGCTCGAGCCGGAGCTCCGCTCGTTCGTCGGCTACGCGTCGATTCCAACACGCCATGGCATGACGTTGGGCGAACTGGCGGGCTACTTCAACACCGAGCGCAACATCGGTGCCCGCCTGCATGTCATTCCGGCACAGGGCTGGAGGCGCGACATGTGGTTCGACCAGACCGGTCTGCTATGGATCGATCCCTCGCCAAACATCCGTAGCCTGACCCAGGCCACGCTGTATCCCGCGGTCGCACCGATCGAGCAAACCAACGTCTCAGTGGGGCGCGGCACCGACGCGCCGTTCGAGTGGTTGGGGGCTCCATGGATCGAGCCGCGCGAGTTGGCGGCGGCGCTCAACGCGCACGTGCTCCCGGGGGTTCGCTTCGTGGCGCGCCGTCTGACCCCCGAGGCCAGCGTGCACGCCGGCCTCGACTGCGGCGGTGTGAACCTGATCCTGACCGATCGCGACAGGTTCGACGCTGGGGCGGTCGCAGCAGCCCTCGTGACCACCCTGCATCGCCTGTACCCCGACCAGTGGGATCCGGCGGTAATGCCTCGGCTCTGGGGCAGCGAGCGAATCCTGGAGCAGCTCGAGCGCGGGCTCACGGCCGTAGAGATCGTACGCGCTTGGCAGCCCGGCCTGCGCGAGTTCCTGAGTCGGCGTCAGAACTACCTGCTCTACCCTTGAGCCGGCTCCTCGCCGTCGGGATGGCTCGGCCAGACGGTCCAGACTCCGTGCGCCGCAGCCACCACCCGGCCCCGTGCATCGAGTACCTCACCCTCGGCAAACGCCACGTGCCGTCCCCGCCGCACGACGCGACCTCGCCCGCTCAGTGGTCCGTGCCGGGCCGGATCGCGGAACTGGACCGACAGCTCCAGCGTGCCGCACCATTCCTGTGGGCTCAGGGTCGACACGACGGCCGCGCCGAGCGACGTGTCCAGCAGCGCCGGCCTCCGGTCGTCGGTTCGTCCATGGCTACCTCCGGTCGGAAACGGCCGCCAACGTGCGCCCGAGCATACCGGAACGACGACACCAGCATGCTAAGATGCGCCGCGTCGCGCCAACCCCGTGGCCTTGCTAGCCTCCTCCTCCCGCTCGCCCGCTCCCAGGTTGCTGAACCTTGCCCTGGCCGCCACCTCTCTCGGCTCGCTGGACTGCACTGGCGCTGTTTCTCTTCGCCCTTGCGCTGCACCTGTTCCTGGTCATGGGGGGCTTGATCGCGGGCCTCGACTTCAAGGCCCTGGTGATTCTCGACGAGCTCTTGGCAATCCTCGCCGCGCCAATTCTCTTCGCAATGTTGCTGCGCCTGAATCTCCGTGAGGCGTTCGGGCTGCACTCGACTCACTGGAGTCACTATGCGATGGCCGGGATCGCAGCGATCCCGTTGCAGCTGTTCGGCGGCGCCGTGATGGAAATCGTCATCGAGTCGATGCCGGCGAGCGACAGGTGGCGCGAGATGATCGAGGGTTCGTTGGAGGCGATTCTCTCGGCCGACACGAACGCCGAGCTCGCCGCGCTGATCCTCGGAGCCGTGGTGTTGGCTGCCGTCTGCGAGGAGATCCTCTTCCGGGGTCTCATGTTGCGGCTGTTGACGCTCGGCGGCCGCTGGCCAGGCGCGATCGCCGTGACCGCAGTGTTATTCGCCATCTTCCACCTTGACCCGATCGGACTGCTGCCGCGCACCCTCATGGGCATCTACTTCGGCCTGCTGGTGTGGCGCTCAGGCTCCATCTACCCGGCAATGCTGGCGCACGGCGCCAACAACCTGCTCGCGTTCGCAGCTCAGCCGCTGATCGATCCGGAGGCACCCACGCCGGAGCTGGCGCAGACGGGACTGTTGGCCGCGGTCTCCGGTCTCGTGTTCGTCGGGCTACTGTTCGCCTATGTGCGCCTGACCCCGAAGGCCGAGAGGCAGACACGTCCCCGCGTCCTGACGGAGCCGCCGCCACCGATCGAGGCGCCGGCCGCCGAGCCGACCGAGCCGATCGATCTATCTTCCTAGGAGGCCGTGGCTAAAGTGTGATGGGTCTGGTTACGCCGCCAAGGGCGCAGATGCAAGGCGGTGCGACGTCGGCGATGTTTGCGCATCGTCAAGGAGCGGCAACGCCGCAGATGCGCCCTTGGCGGCGTAACCCTCCGGGCAAGTAGGGGTTACGGGCGATGGCCGTGTCGCACCTCCTCAACGATGTTGTCGCATCGCCTCGTCGGTGCTCCTTGCCCTCACCCGTAAGACCTACTTGCCAGACCCACCACACTTTAGCCACGGCCTCTTAGTGTAACGCGTCGTAATTAGCTTGACTTATATGGCATATTATGACTTCCTTGTCTCGACAGTAAACTTGTCGGGACAGGAGGCCACGATGCCCAGGGTAGCACCGGAGATTTCGTTGACCGGGCAGCAGCGGGCAGCGGCTCCAGGGAATAATCGACGCGCCGAGCTCACAGCAGCGGCAGGTGTTCCGAGCCCACATCATCCTGCTTGCCGAGCAGGGGCTGCAGAACCAGCAGATCGCCGAGCGCCTCGAGACCTCCCGACAGACCGTGGGCATGTGGCGCGCTCGCGCAGCCAAGCAGGGCATCGAGGATCTCGGTGACGAGCCGCGCTCTGGTCGTGCGCGCACCTACGACGCCGTGCGGGAAGCCAAGATCATCGCCGCAACCCTGGAGAGGCCTCCGAGCCGAACCCATTGGAGCGCACAGCGGCTCGCCAAACAGGTCGATGCGAGCCCTTCGACGATCCTGCGGATCTGGCGGCGCAACGGCCTGCAGCCCCATCGCACCGAGACCTTCAAGTACTCCGCCGATCCACTCCTGCAGGACAAGGTCACCGACATCGTGGGGCTGTACCTGCACCCGCCCCAGGGGGCGCTGGTGCTGTGCGTGGACGAGAAGAGCCAGATCCAGGCTCTGGACCGGACTCAGCCGATGTTGCCCATGCGCCGCGGCGATCCAGAGCGCTGCACCCACGATTACAGACGCCACGGCACCACGACGCTGTTCGCGGCGTTGAACCTAGCCACCGCCGAGATCCTGGGCACCTGCATGCAGCGGCACCGCCACCAGGAGTTTCTTCGCTTCCTACGCTTGATCGACCGCACCTACCCCGAGGGCGAGATCCACCTGGTGCTGGACAACTACGGCACCCACACCCAGCCCAAGGTCGAGGCCTGGTTCGAGCAACACCCGCGGTTTACGCGTCACTTCACGCCCACTTCCGCTTCCTGGATGAATCAGGTGGAGACCTGGTTCGGCATCCTCACCTCGCAGGCCGTCCGGCGCGGCAGCTTCAGCAGCGTCGATGTCCTGATCAAGGCCATCCACCGCTTCATCCGAGCCTGGAACGACGGCTCCGAGCCCTTCCTTTGGCTCAAGTCCGCCGACCAGATCCTCGCCAAAGCCATAAGACAAGACAACTCCGACGCGGCGAGCCTAGCTAGTTCTTGTCCAGAAACCCGTAACTCTTTGACAATAAAGGGGATAAAGAGCGCTTAGGGCTGGCATTTTCGGGCTTGGTCGAGTAGAGTCAGATGATACAAAGACCTGATTCTAAACGACTTAGCCAGAAAAGAGGCCAGCCCAGATGCGCAAAACCCACCATCATCAGCCCAGCCTGATGGAGCCGTGGCTGGATCTGGATCATGCCAAAGAGCTACAGGCGATCTCGCGGATCCTACAGGAGCACCCGCAGATCAACGCCCTGATCCTACAGGATCTGCAGCGGGGTGCGGGGAGCCGCGAGCAAACCGGCTCCGGTGGTCTGAGCGCCGAGCAAGTGCTGCGAGCGCTGATCGTCAAGCAGATCAACGGCTCCTCGTATCGGGAGTTGGCGTTTCACTTGGCGGACTCCCGCACCTACCAGAGGTTCTGTCGGATCGGCATAACGGACAAGCCGCCGTCCAAGTCGGCGCTGCATGCAACCATCAAGGCGCTGCGCGCTGAGACCCTCGAGCAGATCAATCGGATCCTGGTGCGGGCAGCTACCGGTGCAGGAATCGAGTCCGGCCACAAGGTCCGGGTCGACTCCACGGTGGTGCCGGCCAACATCCACCATCCGACCGACTCGGGACTGCTGTGGGATAGCGTGCGGGTTGTGGTACGGCTGATGAAGCAGGCCCGGGAGGTGCTGGGGCCTGAGGTGATCGTCTTTTGTGACCGGACCCGGCGGGCGAAGCGTCGGCGCTACAGCATCAACAACGCCCACCGACAGCGTCAACGCGAGCCAGCCTACCGGGATCTGCTCAAGGCTGCCGAGGAGACCTACGCGTTTGGTGTCCGGGCGCGGCAGGTGCTTGCACAACCCCATCATCCCGATGGTGCACACCGTCGCGCCCGTACACGCGAACCATGTTCAGGCGAGCGTCGAGAACGAAGATCTCGTCGTCAGTGGCCCAGAACGCCCTAGGCTGAGCCAGCATGTACTCCTGCTCGCCCTCCTCGACCCCGATCTCCAACACCAGCTCGAGCGTGGCGTCAGCGCCCCACTTGGAACCGGCGAGGTTGCGCACGGTGGTGACCTCGCCCTCGGTGGAGCGCTCGACCTGCCAGCCGTCGGCGCCCGACGGCGCCTCACCGCTATCTTCGCCGCCGCAGGCGATGGGGAAGGCGAGCAGACCGGCGCCGAGCGCGAGCACAACTGGACGGCCAGCAATCGACCTCGCTGAAGCCCGGACCGGGCCTTTAGCAGGCTGCTGAAAAACGGCTCGAGCGCGCCATTTTGGGCTGGATCGTCTCGATCAAGGTGAGTTGCCCGGCCGCCGTGTGCGAGTGCGAGGCTCTGGTTGCCGGCCGCGCCGGTATTTCTTGGGCGGTTAGTCCCGATATCGTCACGTCGCCCCCTGGAGGTTGCGCATTCTGACCAGGTTGAAGGCAGCGGCGGTGAAGGTGAACATCCAATCGACGCGTTCGGTGCCTCGGTGCCGCGTCTTGCGCATCAGCCCGACCGTCTTGGCCCATCCGAACATCTGCTCGACGAGCTTGCGTTTCCTTTGACTGACCTGGTAGCCGGGGTGGCGGGTTGTGCGCCGGTCGATGGCGCTGCGCCGATTGGTGTCGTTCTGAGAGGTGGACCCCGAAATTCGGACAGGTTGCTAAGGTGGGATCATCCAGACCAAGAAGAAGGAGTCTGGAATGCCACGGAAGAGACGGAGTTATCCTGCTGAGCTGAAGGCGAAGGTCGCTTTGGAGGCGCTTCGCGAGGAAGCGACGATGGCGGAGCTGGCAGCCCGCTACGATGTGCATCCGAATCTGATCGCCAACTGGAAGAAGAAGGCTCGGCAGAAGGTGCTGGCTGGCTTCTCGGGGAAACAGGAGCGCAACGAGGTCTCTCGGGAGGCCGAGATCAAGGAGCTGCGGGCGAAGATCGGGGAGCTCGTCATCGAGCGGGATTTCTTGTCCAAGGCCTTCGGTCGTTGAGCCACGGCCGGAGGGTGGCGATGGTCGATCCGGAGCACGGCCCCCTGAGCATCACGCGGCAGTGCCGCCTGGTGTCGATCGCGAGGTCTTCGTTCTATTACGAGGGCCACGGCGAGAGTCCGCTGAACCTGCGCCTGATGCGGCTGATCGACGAGCAGTTTCTTCAGACGCCGTTTTACGGCTCACGTCAGATGCGACGATGGCTGCGCCGTCAGGGCTACACGGTCTCTCGCAAGCGGGTGCGCCGCCTGATGCGGCTGCTCGGGTTGCAGGCGATCTTGCAGCGGCCCAGGACGTCTCAGCCGCACCCGGAGCACCGGATCTACCCCTACCTGCTGCGTGATCTGGAGATCACGCGACCCAACCACGTTTGGTGCGCGGATGTGACCTACATCCCGCTGCAGCGGGGCTTTCTGTACCTGGTTGCGGTGATGGACTGGGCGAGCCGCAAGGTGCTGTCCTGGCGTCTGTCCAACACGCTCGATACGAGCTTCTGCGTCGAGGCCTTGCAAGAGGCGCTCGAGCGCTACGGTCCTCCCGAGATCTTCAACACGGATCAGGGTAGCCAATTCACCAGCGTCGACTTCACCGACGCGCTCAAGGAGGCCGGCATTCGGATCTCGATGGACGGCAAGGGCCGCTGGATGGACAACGTCTTCATCGAGCGACTGTGGCGATCGCTCAAGTACGAGCAGGTCTATCTGTCAGAGTACGCGACTGGCTCCGAGGCTCGGGCCGGAATCGGCTGGTGGATGGACTTCTACAACGAGTGCCGACCGCACTCGTCGCTCCAGGACCGGACGCCCGAGGAGGCGTACATTGACGACGGGGCTGAAGACAGGAGCCCGGGGCTTCGCCCCGTGTCTCGCAAGCCCAAGGCAGCCTGAATCATGAACCCGGATTCCACCTTAGCTGCGACGCAAACCTGTCCAAAGGATGGGGTCCACCTCTCTGATCCTTCGGCTTGAAGCTCTTGTGTGAGGCCCACGCCTCGATCAGCGTGCCGTCCACCGTGAAGTGCTCATCCGACAGCAGGCTGCGGCGCCGCGCCTCCGCCAGCACTTCCTGGAAGAACACCTTGGCGACCTCGCCTCCCAACACTCGATCCCGGTTCTTCGTGAACACCGTCGCATCCCACACCAGATCGTCCATGTTCAGGCCCACAAACCACCGGAACAGCAGGTTGTAGTCGAGCTGCTCCATCAGCATGCGCTCGGAGCGAATCGTGTACAGCACCTGCAGCAGCAGCGCCCGCAGCAGTTTCTCCGGCGGGATCGACGGTCGCCTCGTGTGCGAGTACAGCTCCTCGAACAGCGGCGACATCCGCCCCAGCACGTCGTTGACGATCCTCAGCAGCGGCCGCAGCGGATGCTCTTTCGGTACTCGCTGCTCCGGAGATACGTAACTAAAGGCGGCCACCTGTCCCGCGTCCTCACCACGCATCTGCTCACCTCGTTGATGCTTCGGTTTTTGCCGCGGGCTGCGTGGTTCAGAATCTACTCGAACAAGGGGAGTTTTTCAGCAGCCTGCTAGGAGATGTCGCCGCCGCCGTGGGATACGTCCACGCCAACGACCGGATGACACAGCTCGAGCTCGGCCGTCGCCTGGCCGCTGGGCGCCTGGCCGAGGTGTTCGGCGACGTCGCCTTGCCGTCCGATCGCTACTTCCGCTCGCTCGGGTTCCCCCGCTGGGCACGCATGCAGCTGATGGGCGCCGGACCGGAGAGCCAGGCCGCGGTCGAGGCCTACGCGCGCGGGGTCAACGCCTGGTTGCGCGAACGAGGCAGCGACCTGCCTCCCGAGCTCCGCATCCTGGGCATTCAGCCGGAGCGCCCTGGACTCGCCTCGACTCGATCTACTTCCTGTTGCAGATGGGACATGAGCTTTCCTACTGGCAGGGCCGCCCGGAGGAGGAGCGCCTGCGCTGGCTGGCAGCGGTGGGGCCGGAGCGACTGGGCGAACTGCTCGGCGGCCCCGAGCTCCACGTGCCTCTGGAGATCCAGCAGGTGGCGGACGCCATGCCCAGGCCCGATCCGACGGCGACCCTCTGGGCCGGGCCCGGCGTACCGCTGGGTAGCAACAACTGGATCCTCGGTGGTTCCCGCACGGCTTCGGGAACGCCGCTGCTGGCAAACGACCCGCACTTGCCGCTGCCGCTTCCCGGCCTCTGGTATCAGGTGCAGATCCACTCACCGGACTACGAGGTCGCAGGTGTGACGCTGCCCGGCTTCCCGTTCGTCGTGATCGGGCAGGGCCCGGATCTGGCCTGGGGACTGACCAACGTGATGCTCGACGATCACGACCTGTTCCTCGAGCGCCTCAGCGACGACGGGCTCGCCGTGCAGCGCGACGACGCCTGGCTGCCGCTCGAGGTCACCCAGGAGCGTATCGTCCGCACTCGGGGCGCCGCGGAGACCCAAACCGTGCGCTACACCGAGCTGGGCGTCCTGCTCGAGGCCGACGAGGAACGGGGCCTGCCGCCCCGGTCGCTGGCGTGGACCGGCGACGAGCCGGCCGACTCGGCGTCGCTCCTGATGGCCCTGGCTCGGGCCAAGTCGGTGGGCGACCTGGTGGGCGCCCTCGAGGACTATGGCGCACCAGCGCAGAACCTGGTGGCGGCCGACCGCCATGGCGGCCTTCTGTACACCGCCATCGGACGCGCGCCGGCACGTCGGCGCGGCGACGGGCGGCTTCCCGCGCCCGGCTGGAATACCGAGTACGGATGGGACGGGCTGCAGGCCCAGATCGGCAACCCCACGGTGCTGCAGCCGGCGGCCGATCTGTTCGTCACCGCCAACCAGGACCTGGGCCTCGCTGACGGCCGCGGGGAATTGCCGCCGTTCAGCGCCGATTTCCTGTCGTCGCATCGCGCCGACCGGATCCACGAGCTGCTGATCAGCCGACGTGACTGGGCACCCGAGCAGCTGGCTCGCGTCCAGACCGATATCTTCTCGCGCTACGCCCTCGAGCTGGTCGAGCTGGTGAAGGGCGAATACGCGGGAAACGCCGGCCGTGCGCTGGCACTGCTCGAGTCCTGGGACGGCGCCATGGGGCCGGAGGGCACCGCGGCGCTCTTCGCCCTGTTCGATCGTGAGCTCCGCGACGCGACCTTCGGCGACGAGGCCCGCCGGCTCGGACTGCCGCCGCTGGCCTGGGATCTTGCGCAGCCACACGCCGGGGACCCCTTGCTGCGCGTGCTTCGCTCAGAGATCTCGCAGGACTGGCTTGACGATGTCGGGACACCGGAGCCCGAGAGCCGGGTACAGATCGTCACGCGGGCGCTCGAGGCCGCCTGGAGCGAGGCCGTGGAACGCTGGGGCGAGGATCCGGCGGACTGGAGCTACGGCGAGCTGCACCCCTTGAAGCTCACCAGCCCGCTCGGCACTCTCCCGGTTCTCGGCGGCTGGCTCAACCGCGGCCCGATTCCGATGGCCGGCTCGGCAACCACGGTGGCGGCCTTCGGCGGTAGGTGGCGCGGCGGAAGTCGCCCTGTCCAGTACGGCCCGTCACTGCGCTGGATCGCAGATCCGGCGGTTCCAGACGGCAGCTTGCTGGTCCTGCCCGCTGGACAGTCCGGCCACCCCGCCGACCCGCACTACGACGACCAGATGGCAGCGTACCTGGCCGGCGAGCTACACCCGGTGTATTGGAGCGAAGAGGCCATCGCCGCGGCGACGGTATCGACGCTAACGCTCAACCCTTCCCGTTGATCGAGCCGGCGAGGCGCTCCGCGGCGGCGATGAGTGACTGTGGCAGATGCACACCCGGGATCTCGGGCGCATCTCGCCGCGTCAGCACCGAACCACCGACGAACAGCTGCACTGGCAGGCGACTGGCCACGACCAAGCGCGCCGTCCGGTTGAGGCGCGTGGGGCTGGCGCGCCGCGTACCCACGACACAAATGGCGGCCGGCTTGATCTGGCGCGCCGCCTCGAGCAGATCCTCTCGCGGAATCGAGCGCCCGAGATAGATGACACGCAGCTCCACGAGCCGCAACAGCAGGGTCAGCGCCATGGCGGCAATGTCGTACTCGTCGTCCTCACAACAGGCCAACAACACCGCCGAGCTCGAGGCCGAGACCGGCCCGAGCTTCACGAGCTCCGCCGACAGCTCCTCGCGCAACATCTCGTGGGTGAACCGCAAATGGGCCATGCTGGCGCGCGCCTGCCCCCATTGCTGACTCAGGTCGCGCAACGCCGGGAACACGACGCGCTCCATGGTCGGCGCCCAGCCGCTCGAATAGACCGAGTCGTGCAAGATGCGCACCATCCAGCCGTGCTCGAACTCGTGCGCCTTGCGCACGAACAACTCCACCAGAGGGCTGGCCCGCTCGGGGGTGACCGGCTCTGGAAGGCCGGTGGAACCCTCCAAGCGCACCGTTTCGGCGGCCTCCGAGGCCGGCATGCCCGAGTCGATCAGAACCGACATGCGGCGTACCACGTTCAGATCGGACTCGTCGAACTGGCGCCGGCCTGAGTCGCTCCGGTCGGGCCGCGGGATGCCATATCGGCGCTCCCAGGTCCGCAATCGGCTCGCCGAGACACCGGTGGCCATAGCGGCGGCCTTGATCGAGTAGGGCATGACGAGGAGAAGAGTATTTCTTAGTCAAAAATTGTGCAACGGGGGTTGTTTTCTTCTGCAAAGGTTTTGTATAAGTAAATTCAAGCTCTTGACCAATGAATGACGACAGGTGACCGGACATGTCCATGCTCGCAGAATTCAACGTTTTCACCGACCGGGAGATCGTTGGCCGTACGACCGATGCGATCGAGGAGCACGATGTCGATTCGTGCCGGCAGCTGTATCTGTCGATGATCGAGCTCGCAGTTCTCGACTACCGATTCCTGCAGAAGATGAGCGGGCAGACCCAGTCCTCGCGGTACGACCGCAAGAAGCTGCGGCAGATGACCGAGGACGGGGATCCGCGCGAGTTCTTCGCCAGCGAATGGTTCGAGCAGGTGTGTGACTACGTCAGCATCCGCCCGGAGCTGATCCGTGAGCGCTTGGCGCACGAAGACGAGCGCCTCGATCTCGCGCGCATGGCTCACGTCGCCTGAAGCGACCCGAGCTCCAAAGTCACGAAGGCCCCGCGGCACAGGCCGCGGGGCCTTTTCTTTGCACCGGAAGGCGCCAGCTAGCCCAAGTCGAGCAGATCCTCGATGAACTCGAGGGCGCGATCATCGTCGGACTGGCCGAGCCAGAAGATCGCCTGACGCCGCACCTTCGGGACCCTGTGGGTGCGCGCGATGCGGATCAGCAACGGCACCCCTCGCTGCGGGGGTAGCTGGCTGAGGGCGAAGACGGCGTGCGTCTTGACCTCCTCGTCGGGATCGTTGAGCACCGCGTTCTCGATGGTCGCCGCGGCCCGCACCCCCGCGCGTTGCGACAGCCAGAAGATGGCCTGGCGGCGCAGGTCGCGATCGCCGGCGTGGCGGGCCCACTCGAGCATGCGGTTCAAGGGCGCACTGCCGCGGTGGTAGGCCACCGCGGCCATGGCGGCGTGGGAGCCGCCGCCACGCTCCCGCATGCGTGTCCTGGCGGCGAGCGGGCCGTTACCCTCGATGAGCCCGGCCATCAGCTCGAGGCTTTGCGCCGGCGAGACGCCGTCGAGCCAGACGACCCGCGCGCCGGAGGCGTCGACCGGGCAGTCGGCGGAGAAGGTGCGTATCCGCACCAGGTGGCCGTCGCGGACCCGGAGGAAGACCCGCAGCGTGGGCTCGGCTTCGAGCACGACAGCGTGCCGGTCGCCCGACCCACTCGCGTACCATTCGTCGCCCTCCAGGCGACACCCGCTACAGCATCCGTCGCCGTCGCGAGAGCAGCAGATGTACCCCTCGCCCACGCTCCTGGGCACCCCGTAGCCGATCCAGGCGACCCCGTCGGCCTGATGGATAGCCTCGAGCACTGCCGCCTCCAGCGCGACCCCGCTGCGCACGACGATCTCACCCCCCTCGATGCCGCGCGGCACAGGCGCCTGCGTGGCGACAGCCACCGGAATGGCCGCCAGGAGCCCCGCAATCAGCAGCACCGCGCGCACGGTGGCTCGCCTCACTGCTCGATCAGCTGGATCAGGAACTCGATGGCCTCCTTGGAGTCCATCATCGAGAGCGCCCGAACGATGCGAGTGCGCATCTCCTGATCGCTCTCCTGGCCGTATAGCTCGATCAGCGTGCTGGCGTCGCCGCGCATCCACAGGGCCTGCAGGGCTTGCCCGCGCAGCTCTGTGTCGGCATCGCCGTAGATCTCGAGCAGCAGCTCGCGAACCACGACCGCACCCTCCTCGTCGTCGTCACCGACCATGGCGAGTCCCCGCAGGGCCGCCGAGCGCAGCTCGCTATTGGACTCGGTGCGCAACACCTCGACGAGCCGCGAGGAGTGGCCGGTCATGCCCATCGACCGCAGAATCTCCTTCTTGGCCTCGATCGAGCTCTCGCTCTGATACAGGTCCCAGAGCTCGTCCGCGCCGCCGCTCATCCCCAGGTAACGGATGGCGGCAATATGCAGCTTGGGATCCGTCTCGGTGCGTGCCGCTTGCCGGAGACGCTCGGTGTGGCCGCCCATCATGAAGCCCGCCAGGACCGCCGCCTTGATCTCGACGTCTTTGGTGGACTGGTAGATCTCGTCCATCACCGGGTGCGCGCGCTCGCTGTCGTACATGCCCATGTGGCGCAGCGCGGTGAGGCGTAGCTCCACGTTGTTCTCTCCGCGGGCCACGCCGTCCACCACGTCGAAGGCCTGTTCGGAGTCATTCTGCACGAGCACGAACAGGGCGCGGCCCTTCATCTCGTCGGATTCGTCGCCGTCGAGGATGCGCCGCAGCAGCGGCACCGCGCGCTCCGGGTTGGCGTGCATCAGCGAGTTGAGCGCATACAGTCGCATCTCGTCGTTGGATTCCGGCTCGACCTCGACGTCCTGGCCCGCGGCGCCCCGGATCTCGGCCTCGAGAAACTCGGCGTCGTCGATCCAGCGGCTATCGGGATGGGTGCTGCGCAGCTCGCCGATCGCTGCCAGCGCATCCGCCGCCTCGCCGTTCTTGGAGTAGGCATAGGCAATCCAATACAGCGAGGCATCCGCACGCGAGCCCTCGGTCTGCACGATCTGGCGGAACAGCCCGATGGCCGCGGCGTAGTCGCCGCGATCGAACGCCGCGGTGGCCCGCTCGTACAGATCGGCCTCCTGGTGATTCCTGAACGGCGCCTCGCTGCCGCCGCCAATACCGGCCGAGTCGTATACGCGCTGCAGCGCCAGTGCGGGCATCGCCCACATTGTCGCGACCAGCGCCGCTGCCAGGATCATCCTCGAGCTTCTCGTCATCGGTTTTCTCCTACAGGTATCCATCTAAAGGGCATCCATCGGACGCAGGAACGAACCGTCGTCCCAGCGTGTTCGTCCTTCGATCACACTCACCTTGAACAGCAGGTCGCGCGACTGGATGCGATCCCGCAGCCACTCGATCTCTGCCGAATCCATCTGCCCGGGGCTGCGCGCCACCTCGATCAGCACGCGCTCGATCTCCTCGAGCACGTCGGCCACGTCGTTCTGCCCCTGCAGGCTGGCGCTCTGCCGGTACAGCCGGTTGTCGAGAAGGAGCTGCTCGGCGCGGGCCTGCTGCGTCGACACATCCACCGGCCCGTCGGGCGTCTCCGCGTTGACCAGCTCCACGAGGACCATCTTTGCCCGCTCGAGGTGGTCGCCCACCGCGATCAGCAGGATGCGGTCGCGACCGGTCGACGCCTTGGGCGCGTCGGTGCCGGATGCGACCGCCGCGGCACCGGGGCCCGGCTCCGGAACGAGCTCCGTCCCCGGGGTCGAGTTGTACAACCCGATCAAGAAGGCGATCACCAGCATCGCGGCCACCGCGCCCCAGACCACCATGCGCTGCATGCTCCAGAACGGCGGCCGGATGACGCGCGCGTCGAGCGAGGAGATCTCCACCGTGGGCGCGTTCTCCAAGGCGATGCGCGCGCGCGCTTTCCTCAGGTGCCGAACCTGCTTCTCCCAGATGCGGTCCTCGAATCCAGCGTCGGGCTCGGGCACCGGCAGCTTCTCCGTCGCTGCCAGCAGGTGGCGCACGGCGTTGAGCTCGTCGCGACAGCGCTCGCATTCCGTCAGGTGTCGTTCGATCTCACCCATGTCGTCGGCATCGGCTAGGGCGAACAGCACCAGGTCTTGTTCGCTTGGATGGTTCATGGGATCTCACTCACGATCGGCGCCAGTTCCTGGCGCATTTTTTGTACTGCCCGGAAGATCGCGTTTTTCACGGCGTTGGTCTTCAGATCCAAGGCCTCACCGATCTCCCGGATCGACAGCCCTTGCAGGTGGCGCAGCGTGAACGCGGCGCGCTCGCCCGGTGTCAGGCGCCGCATCGCTTCGGCGACGCGCTCGTTGACCTGGGCGCCCTCGGCCAGTCGCTCGGGGCCCGGCTCCCGGCCGGGCAACGGCAACGGCTCGGCGGCAACGCGCTCGAGCGCCGTCTGGCGGTCGTGATGGCGCTGACGTCGGCGAACCACATCGAGTGCGGCGTTCGACGCCACGCGGTACAGCCAGGTGTCGAACTTGGCCCGCTCCTCGAAACTCGATCTTGCGGAAGAGGCGCAGAAAGGTCTCCTGCACCGCCTCCTCGGCATCGTGCTCGTTGCCGGTGACCCGGTAGGCCAGGCCGAAGACCCGCCGGCTGTGCTGCTGAATCAGCATGCGGAAGGCCTCCTCCTGCCCGGCTCGGGCCCGGGCGATGAGTTCGGGGTCGGTGTGGCTCATTTGCTGGTTTGGACGATGAGTGCGGCGCCGGGGTTAGCGCCTGGGTGAAACTTCGCAGCGCCAATTTCCGTCTGAGACAGCAGGGTGAGGCGAAACCCAGCGGTCCGGCCCCCCGTAGAGGGTGCAAGAGGCCGGCGCCTCGCGCCACCGATCGAGACTTTCACGGAGGACAGACCATGAACAGGAAGCTGCTCACACTGGGCATCGGTGCCCTGCTGATCGCGCTGGTCGCGCCGGCCTATGGCCAGAGCCAGTGGATCCACATCCGCGTCGACGAGACCGACGGCGCCAAGGTCAACGTCAACCTGCCCATCGCTCTGCTCGAGGTCGCGATGGAGATCGCCCAGGAGCACGGCATGGATGCCATGGAGAAGCATGGCGGCATGCACTTCGGGCGCCACACCGACATGGACGTGGCCGACCTGCGCCGCATGTGGAACGGGCTGCGGGATTCGGGCGACGCCGAGTATGTCCACGTCGAGGACGGCGACGAGCTGGTGCGCATCTACCGCGCCGGTGATCGCGTTCACATCGAGGTCGATGACGACGGCGACGAGAGTGTCCGGGTTGAGGTTCCCTTCTCCGTGGTGGATATTCTGCTCGAGGGTGAGGGCTACGAGCTGAACCTGGTCGGGGCTCTGCGCGAGCTCGCCAACTCCAACGGCGGTGAGATCATCCAGGTCAACGACGGCGACACCACCGTTCGCGTCTGGATCGACGACCAGAACGAGAGCTGATCGCCATGCTGATAAAGGTCGCCGCGCTTACGCTGATCCCTGCCGCGCTCGTTGGCGGCGTGGTGATGAACGCCTCGGTGATGATGGTCTCGGTCGACAACGAGGACGTCACGCTGACGATCCCCGTGCCGCTGGCCCTGGCCCAGCTCTGCATGGCCTTCGCGCCCGAGGAGGTCAAGTACGTCGAGGTACCGGAGTTCGCCGAGGTCGCGCCCTACCTGGAGCGCATCGTCGAGGAGCTGCAAAACACTCCCGACGGCATCTTCGTCGAGGTCCGGGACGGTGGCGACCACGTCAAGGTCTACAAGGAGGGCGGTCTCCTGAAGGTGTGGGTCGAGGACCGCGGCGACACCATGGTCACGGTGGCGATCCCGTTCGAGTCGATGATGGCCGTGGTCAACGCCTACGACATGGAAGGCCAGTACTTCCGCACCTCGCGCCTGGTCGGCGCCCTGCGCGCCGCCCCGAGCGGCGACCTGGTGCACGTCATCGACGGCGACGACGAGGTACGCATCCGCATGTGGTAGCCGGCGCCTGGCGCCGACACGATCTAGGAAGCCCCGGGGGCCCGGCTCCCGGGGCTCTTTTCGTTTCGGCGCGCTCCGTCGGGCCGCCCCTCGGCTGTTTCTCGGGCCGGTTGGCACTATCCTTCGGCGAGTTTCCATCGCTCACCTCGAGGAGGCGTCTCCGATGAAGTCATCCACCGGCACACCCAGAAGGACCGTGTTTCCGGCCGTGGCCGCGCTGCTGGCTCTGCTTGTCGGGCTCACTGCGCCCGCTCTGGCGCAGGAGCCCATCACCGACGTCAAGCCGACGCCGGTGCAGACGCGCCAATTCGGACAGCTCGCCGAGGGTCCTTACAACCGGCTGGTGATCCAGAACGTCAACGTCCTGCCCGGACACGGCGGCCCCTCGGTGGGGATCTACGACATCCTCATCGAGGGCAACGTCATCACCGAGATGCGGCGCTTCAGCGCCTACGACCCGATCGAGGAGCGCGAGCACCTGGAGGGCGACCGGGTGATCGACGGCACCGGCAAATGGGTGATGCCGGGGATGATCAACCTGCACCTGCACCTGCGCAACGAGCCGCTGCCGCTCGACTACGTCTATTACCTGCAGCTGGCCACGGGCATCACCACGCTGGGGCCGGCCTCGGACCGCGGGCTCGACGAAGCGATGACCGAGGCCGGGCGCAGCGCTCGCAATGAGCTGCTGGCGCCGCGCATGTTCCCGCTCTGGAGCTGGGGTTCGGGCATCAGCGGCTACTCGCGCGAGCAGCTCGAGGACCCGGCCATGGCGCCCGAGATTGCCGAGGCCATGGTCGCCGCCGGGGCCCGGCAGGTCTACCTAAACGGGCTGTGCTGGAACCGCGAGCTGTTCGGTGCCGCGGCCCGCGCGATCACGGCCGCTGGTGGCATCACCGCAGTGCACGTGCAGCCATCGTCGCTGTCCGAGGTCAACGCCGTCATCGCCGCCGAGGAAGGCGTCACCATGATCGTGCACCACTACGGCTACGCCGAGTCGGCGCTGGATCGCACGGTGCCGGACTATCCACGCGACTACGACTACTACGACGAGAACGAGCGCTTCCGCCAGGCCGGCAAGGTGTGGGAGGAGGCGGGGCGCAACCCGGCAGCCAGGGAACGGCTTCTAGGCGAGATCGTCGATCGCCTGGTGGCCTCCGGCGTCGTCATGCAGCCCAACCGAGCCACCTACGAGGCCAACCGCAACGTCCTCGCAGCCATGGGCTGGCCCTGGCACGAGAAGTACACCCACCAGGCCCTGTGGGACCTGCACCTGCCCAACCCCCAGAATCACGCCGTCTTCCACTACGACTGGACCTCGGACGATGAGTACTACTGGCAGTACATGTACAACCTGTGGGGCGAGCTGATTTACGAGTTCAACAAGCGCGGCGGCATGGTCGCCTTCGGCACCGACGACAACTACCAGTGGTCGACGGGCGGGTTCGGTAACGTGCGCGAACTGCAGCTGATGCGCGAGACCGGAATGCACTCGCTCGAGGTCCTGCGCACCGCCACCCAGAACTCTGCCAAGTTACTCGGCGAAGACCGGCTCGGCCTCGTGCGCCCCGGCTTCCTCGCCGACCTGCTCCTGGTCGACGGCAACCCGGCCGAGAATCTGCGCTACCTGTACCCGTTCGGCGCCATCCGCATGGACGAGAACCAGCAGATGTACCGCACCAAGGGGATCATCTACACCATCAAGGACGGTGTCGTGGTCGACAACGCCAAGGTGATGGAAGAGGTCGCCCGGATGGTGGCGGAGTCGAAGGAGAACGTCGGGCCGGATGTGGTCAACTCGCCGTTCCTGCCGTTCCCGGAATGGATGAGCCGACCAGGTCGCCCGGAGGCGGCCGACGAAGGATCGTCGAACGGGCAGCGCTAGCCTGACCGCATAAAACGCCAGCCGAGCAGCGGGCCGATCGGCCTCAACGGTCGGACGCCGGCTCTGTTGCGACGCGTTCGCCCCAGGCCAGGTCGAGGCGGATCTCGCGGCGACGCACCAGCCGTTCCTCGATCCCGGAGGCAAGCAGGCTGCGACCGTCGGAGTCGAGCGTGTAGGTGTCGTAGTCGAGGTCGGACGCGAGAAGCTCCGGCTCGCCGAAGGTCAGTGGTGCGGTTCCGAGAAGCTCTACCCGATACACCTTGCGGTCGGCACTGTAGAAGAGCGTGTCGCCCTCGGCTCCCCAAACCGCCAGCGAACTGGTCGAGCCGGTGAGTCGCACGCGGTCTCCGCTTTCCAGCACGACCACGTAGACGGCGGTGTCGCCTGACTCCGTGGAGGTGTACGCCACCAGCGAGCCATCCGGCGAGGGTGCGACCTCGATCTGATCCCCTACGCCGCCGGCGACCAGTCGCGGTTGTCCATCGAGCGCCCCCTCCGGGGTCAACGGCAACAGGTACGCATCGAAGCCGGAGCTGTCGCTCCACCCTTCGTAGCCGAGCAGCCGAACCCGACGGGCGACCTGCCCGGGAGAGCCCCAGGCATCGTCCTCGAACAGTGGCTCGGGTGACGCGCTGCCATCGACGGGCATGCGGTGCGTACGCATCAAGCCGCCCTGCCGGTCGGAGGCGAAGATCACCCATCGGCCGTCGGGCGAGAAGCAGCCCGACTGGTCGTTGCCCGCGCCGGTCGCCAGCCGCGTCAGGCTGTTGGCTCGCAGGTCGGCCACCCAGAGCTTGTCGTTGGCGGCGGCCAGGCCCACCAGCAGCCGGCGACCATCGGGAGCCAGGTCCTGCACCGTGTAATTACGAACCTCCAGCGGCAGGTACTCCGGCAGCTCCCCGGGAGTCAGCCTCACGATGCGGGCTTCGGGAACCATGCTGCCGCCGGCTATGTAGGCCAGCGCGCCTGCCGCAGTAACGGCGTACAAGGCGTTGCCGGTGGGTGGCGACGTCATCACGCCCTCGAGCACCGGCACGGGCGCACCGGTGACCTCGAGGGACCCGAGGTCGAAGGGGGCCGCGTACAGACGCCCGGTGCGGGCCAAGACCAGGTGCCCGCTGTCCAGATAGGAGGGCCGCGTTCCGCCGTCCAGCACGACACGGTGCTCGCGGGTGTCGAGGTCGGCCACCGCGATCCGTCCCTCGTCGAGCGCCTCCATCGTGGTCGTCTTGACGACAAACAGCACGCCGCGATTCTCGGGCAGAGCGTGTGGCCAGCGGTGGCTCGCCTCGCCTGCCGCGGCGTCCAGCCGCGTCAACACGCGCGACACGCCCCCGCTTGACGGCACGATCGAGAGTGGGTCGGCGTAGCTCGGGGTGAAGACAATCCTGTCGTCCGCGGTCCACGTCGCTCCCTCGGCGAATCTGGAAGCGGGTGTGATCGCCACCGGGACGCCGCCGGGCAGCGCGATCCGCAGCAGCTGGCCGCCGGCGAAGAAACCCAACTGGGCGCCGGACGGGGAGAAGAACGGAGCGATCGCCCCGAGCGTACCGGGCAACTGCGCCGCGTCGAAGTCGCCGATGCGCTGCACCCTCAGGCTGCCTTCGGTGCCATCGTGGCCGACGTAGGCGATACGCGAGCCATCGGGCGCAAGCGCTACCCCCGCCAGCGAGCTTGAGCCGCCGTAGTACAGAACCGGTACGCCCGAGCCCTGGGGAACCGTCACCGAGAAGCGCGCGGGCCCGCTCAGCGCCGAGGCGGAAGGTCGCAAGGTCCAGGCAGCCACGGCTGCCAGAACGGCCGCGGCGGCGACCAGCCAGGGTACGAGTCGCGCCATCGGCGAGCGGCTTGCCATCCCCTGCGAACCTGGGTCGTCGACGGGATCCGGGGCCAGTGCCTCGCGTAACAGCAAGCCCGCGTCGCCCGCATCCCGCAGGCGGTTGTCCGCATCCTTGGCCAGGCAGCGAATGAGCAGGCGGCGCAGACCGGGCGGAGTACTGCTCGGGAGCCAGCCCCATTCCGGCTCGCGCTGCAAGACACAGGCGATCACGTCTGTAGCCGTCTCGCCGTCGAAGGCCCGTCTGCCCGTCAACATCTCGTACAGCAGGCAGCCGAGCGCCCATAGATCGGTGCGCCGATCGACCGGCTTGCCGCGCGCCTGCTCGGGCGACATATAGGCCACGGTGCCTACGACCTTGCCTTCCTCGGTCAGCGGTGTCATCTCGGTGGCCATCTCGGTCCCGGTGTCGGTACCACCGAGAACCTGGGCCGACTTGGCGAGCCCGAAATCGAGCACTTTGATGCGGCCCTCGCCGGTCACCAGTACGTTGGCCGGCTTGAGATCCCGATGCACGATTCCTTGCTCGTGGGCGGCGGCTACCGCGTCGGCGAGGGGCACAGACAGATCGAAGAAGGCTTCGGTGCTGCAGCCGCCGCGCGGAATCCTGGCATCGAGCGTGCTGCCATCGACCAGCTGCATGGTGATGAAGCGCAGCTCGGCCGGTGGATCCGCGGTATGGGAAGCTCCGCCGGCCGGGTTCAGGGGCGCGCTCTCGATCGAATGGACCGTGACGATTCCCGGATGATCGAGTGCTGCCAGCGCCTTGGCCTCCTGTTCGAAGCGGGCCAACCGTTCCGACGACTCGGTCATCTCGGTGGGCAGGACCTTGATCGCCACGGTTCGGCCGAGGCTTGTGTCGCGCGCTGCCCACACGTCGCCCATGCCGCCGCTGCCGAGGCGATCGAGAATCTCGTAGTGGGCCAAGCGCGAGCCACGTTGCATCGGCCGAGAGGCTAGTGCGGGTGCCGGCTTCAATACAAGCCGGCCGCAGCCTGTAGGACCGCTCACCCTTAACAGGCTGCTGAAAAACGGCTTGGGCGCGCCATTTTGGGCTGGATCGTCTCGATCACGGTGAGTTAGCGGGGCGCCGAGTGCGGGTACGAGGCCGGCGCTGCTGGCAGCGCCGGCATTTCTTGGGGATTGGTGCCCTCATCGTCACGTCGCCCCCTGGAGGTTGCGCATTCTGACCAGGTTGAAGGCCGCGGCGGTGAAGATGAACATCCAATCGACACGTTGCGTGCCTCGGTGTCTGGTCTTGCGCATCAGCCCGACCGTCTTGGCCCATCCGAACATCTGCTCGACGAGCTTGCGTTTCTTCTGACTGACCGTGTAGCCCGGGTGCCGGGTCGTGCGGCGGTCGATGGCGCTGCGCCGGTTCGTGTCGTTCTGTGCGACGTGCGGGGTGATGTTGCGATCTCGAAGCTTTCGGATGCAGTCTCGCGTGTCGTAGCCCTTGTCGGCCGCCAAGGTTACCCGGCCCCTTCCGGGAATCTCGCCCGCCATCTGCACGGCGGCCTCTCGTTCTGCTGTTCCCGAAGCGATCGTTACGCAGGCGTTGGTTGCTAACCCGTGGCGGTTGTCGATCATCAGGTGACCCATGTAGCAGAGCCTCGACTCGGCTCCCTTATTCTTCTTGTATAGGCGTGCCTGCGGGTCGTTCCTGGAGGCGTGAGTATCGTTCGTGCGCCGTTGCCGGCGGAAATCGACGCTCGGGTTGCTGCCGCCCTCATCGGAGTCGCTCTGATCCTTCGGCTTGAAGCTCTTGTGCGAGGCCCACGCCTCGATCAGCGTGCCGTCCACCGTGAAGTGTTCATCCGACAGCAGGCTGCGGCGCCGCGCCTCCGCCAGCACTTCCTGGAAGAACACCTTGGCGACCTCGCCTCCCAACACTCGATCTCGGTTCTTCGTGAACACCGTCGCATCCCACACCAGATCGTCCATGTTCAGGCCCACAAACCACCGGAACAGCAGGTTGTAGTCGAGCTGCTCCATCAGCATGCGCTCGGAGCGAATCGTGTACAGCACCTGCAGCAGCAGCGCCCGCAGCAGCTTCTCCGGCGGGATAGACGGACGGCCCGTGTGCGAGTACAGCTTCTCGAACAGCGGCGACATCCGCCCCAGCACATCGTTGACGATCTTCAGCAGCGGCCGCAGCGGATGCTCCTTCGGTACTCGCTGCTCTGGAGATACGTAACTAAAAACCGCCACCTGTCCCGCGTCCTCACCACGCATCTGCTCACCTCGTTGATGCTTCGGTTCTTGCCGCGGGCTGCGTGGTTCAAAATCTACTCGAAAAAGAGGAGTTTTTCAGCAGCCTGTTAAGGCCGCGCTGCCGATCGCGCAGCAGATCGCCACTGCCCTCGAGGCGGCGCACGAGCGCGGGATCGTGCACCGGGATCTGAACCGCAGGGACGACTTGAACTCGCGATGCTTGGTCTCACCCTCTCGGCCGCATCGGCACACTCCACGTTGATCGTGGGTGGCGTCGGAGGGCTGTTGCACGCGATCCTGGTGCCCCAGCGGTCGATTGCAGACCGGCTGGCGGGCACCGTGCTTGTTCCGCGGTAACGGCACTGCGACTCGTGACCGCGGCCTCAGGCGCCAGCGCGGGCGAACCTGGCCCCGGTCACCCGGGCAAGCTCTCGTTGGGGAGCACCAGCGCATGCGAAACGGGGAGGAAGGCGGTCATGAGGCGGCTGAAGTCGGTGTAGTACCTGATCCAGTTGGCACCGTCGAAGGCCTCGGGACTCGCCTGCTCCTGCCGCTCCAGGAGCTTCGAGCACACTGCCTCCGCCACGATCTCGCCCAACAGAAGGCGGAAATGTCGTGTCTCCTGGCCGGGAAAACCAGCCTCCCGCGATCCCAGGTAGCGAGACAGTGAAGGGTGGCGTGCCGCGATCTCGAGCACGTTCTGACGCCAGCGATAGCGCTGGTGCTCCAAGTCGATGTCCTCGATCCGGATCTCCAGCCTGGAGCCGAGTGGAGTCACGGATTCGATGTGTGCCTCGGCCCGGCAGCCGGCCGCCGTGGCGCTCAGGGCGGCACGGGCTTCGCGGGGGCCGGCAGCGACGCTCAACTTGCAGCGGGCGATACCGAGAGCCGCTTCGGGACGCAGGTTCGTCTCGCCGACGATATCGAAGCTCGGGTCGTCGATGTGGATCTCGGCGCGTACCGGCTCCGGGAACATCGACAGCGGAGCCAGTAGCTCAATGTTGCGCTTCACGGAGTCGACCTTCATCCGGTAGCGAGAGCGCCGGAACTGCAGGTCGTCGACGTCCGAATACAGGTCGGCATGACTCTCCAGCACCTCTACGGTCGAGGTCGCCGCGATCTGCTCGACCTCGGCGCGGATCCCAGTGGCCGGGCTGACCAGCATCGCGCGAACTCGCCAGGAAGCCGACAGATAATCCGCCCGTCCGGGTTGCGATTCGAGCCTGACCGCGCGTTGCTCGACCCGGAGATCGGGGGTCAGGGCCGAGACTCGCACCGTCGCGCTCGGCCTGATCGCCGGATGTGCCTGCTGGCTCACCGAAAGTGTGAAGATCCGACTGTGCCCCAGTAGCAGCTGCGCGAAGGGTGGGCTGAGCAGGAAGCCGAGACGGGTGAAGCTGCTGTTCGGGTCCGAGCGGTCGGGGCCGGTGCTCAGGTCCTCGTCGCCGGAGTCCTTCATGAACTTGGCTGCGGCTCGCTCGAGGGCTTCGAGCCTGCGCCGCGTGGCCCGGCTCTCGATGCTGTCCTTCTCCCTCTCGGCGCGTCGTCGCTCCTCCTCCACGAGGGGGCGCAGCCGGATCAGCACGGCCTCGAACAGCGCTTTGGTGAACGGGTGCTCGCGGGTCAAGCCGCCCCGTCGCGAAGGGTCCACGAGCGGGACGGGGTTGTGGGCCGGGGGATCGCGATGCTCCTCGATGTAATCGTCGTACTCCGTACACAGGTCGTCGATGGCGTCGCACACCAGGCGTCCGAAGAACCAGGCGGCGTGGGGGTCGCGCTCCAGGGCGGAGTCGAACAGAGTGGCCTCGTGGATGGCGCGACGGGACTCGACCAGGAATCCGCCGAGGCGGAGGTTGGGGAGGGCGCGTTCGAGACGTCGCTTCGCCCGCCGCACGAATAGCTTGGCCTTGGTGCCGGGATAGCCCGGCACCTCGAAGCTCTCCTTTAGCTGGTTCTTACCCGCGATCTTGGGCGGTCGCACGAGGTCCTCGCGGCCTTTGTTCAGGTCGCGCAGAAGGATGTTCCTGTGCGGGTCGCGGACGATGTTCCTGAGCGGTACGAGCCGTTCGAGCTTCGCCAACAGGGTGTCGTACCGGGGCACGGCGTGCTTCGGCTCGATCTCGAGCGTCACGAGCGTGCCGGTACCTTCTTGAATCCCGACCCTTCGTCGGATCGCCGGGGTGACCTGGCGCGACCTGTGGGCGATGAACTCGAAAAAAGGGGTGATCTCGCACTTGTGGTATCGGTCATCAGCGGCGGCGATCGACTCGAAGGTCAGGTGCCCGAGTGCGCAAATGTCCTTGGCGCCGCGCGAGTTCGTGCCCCGAACCGCCTTGCCACGCTCGAGTCCGCTGACCCTCTCGCCGGTGCGCGACAGCTTTCGGTCCATCGCCTCGCCGGTCATACCGTCGGCGAAATCGCGGATGCGCAGGAGGCTCGCCCTGTCGCCGCGTCGTCTCTCGACCTCGATCTCGATCGTCGACCCTTCACCGAGGATCTGGTAGCGATCGTCGGCGTTCGTTACCAACTCGACGATGGCGTCGAGGACGTCACGAATGGCCAGCCTGGCGTTCTGGATGAGGTTGCGGCGAGTTGCCGTGATGTCCTTGGTCTCGGGCATCATCCAACATTCCTGGTGGCCGGGAATCGGGCAGTGACTGGCAAGGCTGGTGGTGAGCGCTGGGCCTGGGGCGAGAGGCTAAGATGTGCGGCCGGCGAAGGGCAAGCCGCGGCTGGGCGCCGTGCCCGTGGGATCCTGTCCGAGGAGGATCGCGTCGAGCTGCTGGACGGTGAGATCGTCGAGATGCACGCCATCGGCAGCCGTCATTTCGCCTGCGTGAACGCGCTGAATCAGCTTCTGGTCGGCGCCTTGTCCGGGCGAGCCGTTGTCAGCCTCCAGGGTCCGGTGCACCTGAGCCGCTACTCGATCCCGGAGCCCGACGTTGCGGTGTTGTGGCCGAGCGCAGACGGCTACGCCCGCGGGCTTCCGGGCCCGGAAGAGACGCTGCTCCTGGTCGAGGTGGCCGACAACTCGCTCCGTCTCGACCGCGCGATAAGGGTGCCGCTGTACGCGGCTGCCGGCATCCCCGAGGTGTGGATCGTCGACCTGACCACCGACGCCGTGGAGTTGCATCGCGAGCCGCACGGGCCAGACTACGGGCTGTGCACGAGAGTCACCGAGGGGACCGTAGCGCCGGTGGCCTTCCCGGACCTGGAGATCGACGTTGCCAGGATCCTGCCGGAGTCGGTCTAGTAACGTGGACCGCTTCCGGGTCGAACGCATCGGGCGCGAAGTTGCCGACTAGCCATTCCAGCATTTCCACGTGGTCCTCGTGGTCGGGGTCGCGAATGGTGTCGAGCAATTCCGCATAGCCCGGGACTCCGCCACAGTCCTCCGGCGGGCAGGCTCTCGCCCCCGCGACACACGAGGGATACGGATCTCGCGGCGCGGGAGGGATGAAGTCCGATTCGAGAGCGATTCCCAGAAGGGCCGCGGTCACGCTCTTGGAGATCGAGCGCAGATCGTGCAGGTCGCCCGGGCCGAGCAGGCGCCGGCCCAGGTCGGTACCCCAGCTCTCGTCGGTGCCGACGAAGTAGCGCTCGTAGATCAGCACGGTCCCGATCCCGAAGCGCCGGCCCGAGCCCGGTCCGCATGCACCGACCCCGGAATCGACGGCTGGATGGCCGTCTGACTCTAGCGACCGCGTCGCCTCGCCTCAAATGCCCGTTCCACACTCTAGGCCACACACTACGATGTGTATACTCCTAGATCATGGCAACCAACCTCGATCTCGACGACACTCTCATCCAAGAAGCCAAGCGGCTCGGTGGCCACCGAACCAAAAAGGCAGCCGTTACCCAGGCGCTGGAGGAGTACATCCAGCGCCGGCGGCAGCTCGAGGTCGTCGACCTGTTCGGGACGGTCGAGTACGACGCGTCTTACGACTACAAGGCCGAACGTCGCCGCCGGTGAAGGTCCTGGTCGACACGTCGGTCTGGTCGCTTGCGTTGCGCCGTCTCCCGGATCAGCTCTCGCCAGGGCAGATGCGGCTGGTTCAGCAGCTTCGCGAGCTGATCAACGAGCATCGCGTGGTCATGATCGGGCCGATCCGCCAGGAGCTGTTGTCGGGCATTCGCGACGGCGCGCTCTTCGATCGGGTTCGCGACTGGATGCGGGCTTTTCCCGACGAGCGGCTCTCCGAGTCCGACTACGAGGCTGCCGCCCGGATGGGAAATCGCTGCCGAGCAGCTGGCCTGGCGTGTGCCTCGATCGACCTGCTGATCTGCGCGGTGAGCGTACGGCACCCGGCCGCGATCCTGACCACCGACCAGGACTTCGCACGCTACGCGGAGCTGCTTCCGCTGAAGCTGGTCGCCCCGGCCTGATTCCCCCCAGAGTCGAGGCGTCGGGTCAGTGCTCGATCGGGACGCGCTCCTTCAGCTCTTCGAACCAGTTGAGCACCACGTCGACGCGCGGTGAGAAGCTCTCTGTTTGGACCAGGCTCCCCGGTGTCCGGTAAAGGAAGCGCCGGGCGTCGGGTGTGACCGCGACTCTGGATCTCAACGAGTCGGTGTTCGGGAACAACTGCTGTGGGACCTCGGCGCGGAAGTCGGGATCCCGTGGTGACGGCGACCGAATAGGTGGCGGTCGGGGTCCTGTAGAAGATCTCGTCGCCCTGGGGCGACCAGGCCGGCTCGCCGGCGCCGCCGGGAGAGATGCGCCAGCGCCGGCCGCTGGCGATCTCGACGACGAAGGCCTCGAATCTGCCGTTCTCGTTGGAGATGAAGGCAATGAACAGACCATCGGGAGAAACGCTGCCGCCGATGAGCGCGGCCTCGCTGACGACAACCATCTCAGGCTCTGCCTCACTGCTCAGCGATACGCGGCCGATATCAGGCGCGGATTCGTTGAAGGTGTTGTAGTAGAGCCACTCGCCGTCCTGGGATACGTCTTCAGGCCATTGGACTCCGGCTGCGGCGAGAACGGGCTCCTCGGGGGTGCTGAGGTCGGCGCGGCGCCGCCAGATGTCCCGGTCGCCTTCCTCGACTGTCTTGGAGAAGTAGACCCACTCGCCGTCCGGCGACCACACGGGGTCTTGGGTATCGTTGCTCGACAGGCGCTGGCCACCGGGACGGTCGACGGCGTAGACCCACACGCGATCGCCTTCTCCCTCGCTCAGGGTCACTGCGACAAAGCGGCCATCGGGAGACAGAGCTGCGTCGAATCGGAAGGCGCCCGTATCCAAGGGCAGTGCGGTCCGGGTGCCATCGCGCTCGAACCAGGCCAGCGAGACAGCCTCGGCTCTGCCCTCGAGCCCACGCACGTGGACGAGCGAACCGTTGTCGGCGAAACCGTAGTAGGCGGCCCCGGTGACGTTCCCGCCAGAGGTGCGCACACCCTGCAGTATCGGCACGGCGCCCGCCCCGACCGCGAGGCTACTCGGCTCGAACGTGCGGGCCAGCAGCACACCACCCGTGACATAGGTCAGGTGGCCGGTCGGTGAGAACCGTGCGTCGTGTCCGCCCTCCACGAGTACCCGGCGCTCCTCGGTCAACAGCGACTGCGCGACGATCTGCGCGCTGTTCCAGGCGCGTCCCTGCGAGAGCGTGAACAGGAGCCACTCGGCGCCGGGGATCAACCGTGGCCCGTAGGCCTGGCCGCCCTCGTCGGTGAGCTCGACGACCTGCTCTGGCTCGCCGCCGGTCTCGGGCAGTCTCCAGATGACACGGCCGTTGTTGTCGCCCGCGTAGATGAACCCGTCGTCGGCCCACGACACCCCCATGGGGCGAGGGCCGAGGTCGCCGACCACGACCGCGGCGCCGCCGCTCACCTCGATGCGCTTGATCTGGTTGTTGTCCCAATATGCGAGCTGACGAGAGTCGGGCGAGAAGGTCGGGGAGCGTGGATCGCTGGTGTTGCGCAGGGGGGTCGCCTCGAGCTCGCCGAGCTCGCGCAACCAGATCTGGTCGTCCGCGATCATGGCCACGAGCCGGCCATCGGGCGAGATCGCCACCACCTGCTGGTTGCGGTTGCTGAAGTCGGCGACGCCACCCGGCGAGCTCGATGGTGAAGCGGATAGGTTGCTCAACGAGAGCTGGTCCCGGGCGCAGCACCATCCAGGCAATGGTCGCCCCGACCAGCAGCAGCAGGGCCGCGGCCGGGATCAGTAGCTTGGCCGGGAGACCAGGGGTCCCCGCGGCCGCCGCAACGGCCTCTTCGTCGGGCCTCGGCGCGGCGCTCGGATCGATCCGTGACCGCGGTTCCCGACTCGACCTCGGCGGCGATCTGCCGCAGGTCGACGATCAGGTCGCCGGCCGACTGGCTACGCGCGTCCGGCGACTTGGCCAGCGCCTTGTCGAGCATCCAGCGCAGGCGCAGCGGCATTTCGCTGTCTTTCGTGTCCGCCCCCTCGGGCTCCTCGTCGAGGATCTTGTGCATGCGTGTGCGGCACGCTCTTGCCGGCGAAGGCGCGGCGGCCGGTGGCCATTTCCCACAGCACGCAGCCGAAGGCGAACAGGTCGGCGCGCTCGTCGACGTCCTGGCCCTGCACCTGTTCGGGCGCCATGTAGCCCGCCGTGCCCATGACCTCACCGGCCTGGGTGCCGAGCACCGTCGGCGACATCGACTGGCTCGACAGCGGCCCGCGCATCACCTCGGTGAGCTTGGCCAGGCCGAAGTCGAGCACCTTGGCGTGGCCATCCTCGGTGACGAAGATGTTCTCTGGCTTCAGGTCCCGGTGCACGATGCCCGCCTTGTGGGCGGCGCGCAGCGCCTCGGCGACCTCGGCTCCGAGCGCCAGCGCCCGCCTGAGCGGCACCGGCCCCTTGTCGAGCAGGTCACGCAGCGACTGGCCCTGCAGGTACTCCTGCACCATGAAGTGCGTGGTACCGGAGCCGTCCTCGGCAGCGGCCTCGCCGACGTCGAACACGGCGGCGATGTGCGGGTGGTTGAGCGCTGCGGAAGCGCGCGACTCCTGCTCGAAGCGCGCCAGGCGATCCGGGTCGGCAGCGAACTGCTCCGGCAGTACCTTGACGGCGACCTCGCGGCCCAGCCGGGTGTCGTGAGCCAGGTACACCTCCCCCATGCCGCCCGCTCCGAGCTGTTCCCGAATCTCGTAGGGGCCGAGACTGCGTCCGATCAAGATCGTCTCCGGCGAGTGAATCCCGCGCACGACGGTACTAGCAGGCTGCTGAAAAACTCCCCTTGTTCGAGTAGATTCTGAACCACGCAGCCCGCGGCAAGAACCGAAGCATCAACGAGGTGAGCAGATGCGTGGTGAGGACGCGGGACAGGTGGCGGTTTTTAGTTACGTATCTCCAGAGCAGCGAGTACCGAAGGAGCATCCGCTGCGGCCGCTGCTGAGGATCGTCAACGATGTGCTGGGGCGGATGTCGCCGCTGTTCGAGAAGCTGTACTCGCACACGGGCCGTCCGTCTATCCCGCCGGAGAAGCTGCTGCGGGCGCTGCTGCTGCAGGTGCTGTACACGATTCGCTCCGAGCGCATGCTGATGGAGCAGCTCGACTACAACCTGCTGTTCCGGTGGTTTGTGGGCCTGAACATGGACGATCTGGTGTGGGATGCGACGGTGTTCACGAAGAACCGAGATCGAGTGTTGGGAGGCGAGGTCGCCAAGGTGTTCTTCCAGGAAGTGCTGGCGGAGGCGCGGCGCCGCAGCCTGCTGTCGGATGAACACTTCACGGTGGACGGCACGCTGATCGAGGCGTGGGCCTCGCACAAGAGCTTCAAGCCGAAGGATCAGAGCGACTCCGATGAGGGCGGCAGCAACCCGAGCGTCGATTTCCGCCGGCAACGGCGCACGAACGATACTCACGCCTCCAGGACCGACCCGGAGGCACGCCTATACAAGAAGAGTAAGGGAGCCGAGTCGAGGCTCTGCTACATGGGTCACCTGATGATCGACAACCGCCACGGGTTAGCAACCAACGCCTGCGTAACGATCGCTTCGGGAACAGCAGAACGAGAGGCCGCCGTGCAGATGGCGGGCGAGATTCCCGGAAGGGGCCGGGTAACCTTGGCGGCCGACAAGGGCTACGACACGCGAGACTGCATCCGAAAGCTTCGAGATCGCAACATCACCCCGCACGTCGCACAGAACGACACGAACCGGCGCAGCGCCATCGACCGCCGCACGACCCGGCACCCGGGCTACACGGTCAGTCAGAAGAAACGCAAGCTCGTCGAGCAGATGTTCGGATGGGCCAAGACGGTCGGGCTGATGCGCAAGACCAGACACCGAGGCACGCAACGTGTCGATTGGATGTTCATCTTCACCGCCGCTTCAACCTGGTCAGAATGCGCAACCTCGAGGGGGCGACGTGACGATGAGGGCACCAATCCCCAAGAAATGCCGGCGCTGCCAGCAGCGCCGGCCTCGTACCCGCACTCGGCGCCCCGCTAACTCACCGTGATCGAGACGATCCAGCCCAAAATGGCGCGCCCAAGCCGTTTTTCAGCAGCCTGCTAGAAAGCGCCCTGCCGGAACAGGTCGGACCGCGGCCGTCTCCCGTATTCCGAGTCGGGCGGCCGCGGCCAAGTTCGCGGACTCAGGATTGATCTAGCTACTTGCCCCGGAAAAACTCACGGCTTGGATGACGGTTTCGGGGACGGGCGCCGCGTAGCGGGGGCAGGGGTATCGGCGGCAAGGGCGGGGTGAGCGTCAAGCAAATCGATGGCTCGCTGGGACAGCTCGTGCATCTGGGCAAGGATGGCCTCGAGGCGCTTGCGGTTGTCGATTCCCTGAAGAAACCGTACCGCCTGCTGGGGGCTGAGGTGGCGGTTGACAGTCTTGCCCGCGACCGCGGTGCTCCAGTGCCAGTAGGGCCCGTGCAGCTGAGGGGGGTCGGCGTGGCAGTGGCAGTTGGACTTGCCGCAGCGGCTGGAGCGCTGCGCCACAGAGCCCTTGAGGATGAAGCCGATCTCGGGGATCTGGAGGGCGAGCTGGTGGTAGCGGTGCTGTAGGCGCTCGAGCTGTTTGGAGGCAGAAGCAGGCATGGTGTGGGGAAGGATACCTCGCGACGATGCCCGCAAGCATATATACTTCCGGGGAACCTCGCCCGCCCAGGAGAGGTCGATATGCTGCGGCTGACGCCCGATCGTCCGGTCACGACGCTGTGGGAGATGCTATTGCCACCGGAGGTGCAGATCCTGCCCAAGGATCTGGCGATCATCGATACGCTGCTTTCGGATGCGGCGCTGCTGGAGCCGTTTCACAGGGCCTGGGATGATGGCGCCCGGGGCATGGGCCGGCCGACGATCCCGATGGCCATGTACGTGCGGCTGATGCTGATCAAGCAACGTAGCGGCTGGGGCTACGAGACGCTGATGCGGGAGGTATCGGACTCGCTGCACTTGCGGCGCTTCTGTCTGCTGCGCCTGGATGAGCGGGTGCCGCATGAATCGACGGTGCGCAAGCTGACCCGGCGGCTGGACGCCGAGCTGGTACAGGAGATGATCCGAGCCCTGATCAGCAAGGCGTGCCATGAGCGGCACTTTCGGCCGCGGGCGATGCGGGTGGACTCCACAGTGGTGCAAGCCGACATCCGCTATCCCACCGATGCGGGGCTATGCGCCGATGCCGTGCGACGCCTGGCGTACGTCGCACGAGCGGTGCGCAAGATAATCCCGAGTATCGGCGCGACGGTGCGGGATCGCTCCCGAGCGGTCGGCAAGCGGCTCCGAACGATGAGCCAGCGACTCCGGCAACGACGGGGCGAGGGGCAAGCTGCCGTCGAGCGATACACCAAGGAGGCTGCCACCCACGTGCGGGCGAGCCTTCGGGAGGCACAGCGGCTGGTGCGTGAGGCCCAGCGACGGCGTGCTCGAGCAGCTGGTAGTTCAGCGCAAGGACGGCAGCGGGCGCTGGCACGACTGAACGAGGAGATCGAACGGGCGCAGCGGGTTGTCCAGCAGGTACAGCAACGCTTCCGCGGCGAACGGATCAAGGACCGGCTGGTGTCCTTGGCGGATCCGGACGCCCGTCCCATCCGCCGTGGCAAGCGGGGCAAGCCCAACGAGTTCGGCTACATCGTGCAGTTCGCCGAGCTCAACGCCCATACGCGCCGCGGTGCCCGAGGCTTGCTGATGCCTCCGAAGCTACGTGCCGGCTCGACCCACGACGACACGCTGTTGCCACACAACGTGGCCGAGGTAACCGCCCTGGGTCTGCGGCCCCGCGAAGCTGTCTTCGACGCTGGTTTTTCCCGCAAGGCCACTACCGAAACCCTCGCCGAGCTGGGCTGCGAGGTGTTCATCGCCGGTGTCACCCGCTGCGCATCCCGACACACCTGGCGTCGCCGGGCCCGCTACCGGGTCGGCAACGAGGGACGAATCTCCCACCTGAAACGTTCCTACCACGCCGGGCGCTCACGACTACGGGGTATCCAAGGCGCTCGGATCTGGGAAAGCTGGGCCGTGTTCGCCTACGACCTGGATACCGTCGCACTTATGGAGACGTAATCGTCCCCAACCCCGCTGGGCTGACCCGCGCCCCGCCGCCATCCTCTTCCTGGGTGATCGCCGCGACTTCAGTTACCTCTGATCGGAGTTTTTCCGGGGCAAGTAGCTAAGTTCCTAGTTTACTCTGAATTCCAGCATGCGAGTGAACATGCACGACGCGAAGACGAACTTGTCCCGCTATTTGGCCGAGCTGCACGAAGGCGAGACGATCGTTCTGTGCCGACGCAACATCCCAGTGGCCGAGATTCGACTCATAGGCTCGAATCAGCGAGAGCCAGCGGCCCCCGGGCGTTGGAAGGGCAAGCTCGAGGTGCCGCCGGAGTTCTTCGAGCCGCTGCCGGACGATCTGCTCGACTCGTTCGAGGGGCGCGGTGCGCGAGCGCGCCGCGAAGCCGAGTGAGGATCCTCCTCGGCACCGTGCCCACGCTCTGGCTCGCTTCCGGTGGGGCCGAGCTCTCGGCCCGTGCGCGCGACGCGATCCTCGATCCCGACAACTCGGTCTTTCTCAGCGCCGTCTCCGCCTGGGAGGTGGCCGTGAAGTACGACCTCGGGCGTCTCCGACTCGCGCAGCGGCCGGAGACGCTCATCCCGGCGATCCGCGAGGCCTACGCGATCGAGTCGCTGCCGGTGGACGAGGCGGCCACGCTGTACGTGCATCGCCTGCCGAGAGTCCACCGCGATCCGTTCGATCGCATGCTCGTATGCCAGGCAATCGTCCACGGACTGACGCTGGCGACGCCCGACGAGGCGATTCAGCGCTATCCGGTGCCGACGATCTGGTAGGCGAGGGCGACTCGTTCCGGGGTTCTTGCTACTGTCTGCGGCACCATGCACAGCCGCACTTTCCAGCGCCGTACAGTTCGTTTCCTGGTCACTTCCATGCTGTTGGGTAGCACGGCGGTCGCCGCTGCTCCGCACCCCGGCTTGCCGACGACCGAGCCTTCGCCAAGTTTCCGCGAACTGCTGAGCCTGCGGCGAGTCGTCGACGCCCAGGTGGCGCCGGACGGCAGTCGGATCGCCTACGTCGTCGCGATCCCCGACTGGGAACGCAACGGCCGACGGCTCGATCTATGGATTGCCGCTCCGGGCGAGACGCCGCAGCCACTGGCTGCAGCCGCCGATTTCAGCGGCAATTATCGCTGGCTGCAGGACTCGAGCGCGCTGGCGATCATGCAGCGTGAAGAAGGGGACAGCTACATCCAGACGGTTGACCTGGACGACACGCCCGGTCCGCGCATCGGTCCCTTGCCGCCCGGCACAGTTCAATTCGAGCTGGCGCCGACGGGCGGGCACATCGCGGTCATGGCGCGCGAGCCTCAGGACGACCGCAGCGCCCGAATCCAGGAGATGTACGGGCCGTTCGAGATCAAGGACGCGGGTCAGCGAGTCAGCAGCCTGTGGTTGCTGGACCCAGCAGAGACGCCCCTGCAGGCGGAGCGCCTCACGGGCGCCGACATCCACGTGACCGGCATCGCCTGGGCCCCCGGCGGCAGCGCGATCGCCATCACCCATCAGCCGGACGCGCGCCCCAACAGCAGCTTCGACGTAGACATATCGATTCTCGATCTCGAGAGCCGCACGAGTCGCTTGCTGGCCGCCGAGGCAGGCGTCGACACCGCGCAGGTCTTCTCGCCGAGCGGCTCCGAGGTGGCATATCTGTCAGCGCGGGGTGCTGGAATCTCCAACCTGCCGCTCGAGTTAATGATCGTGCCCGCCGGCGGCGGACGAGCACGGATGGTGACCGCGCAGGTCGACACCGCGCCGCGCAACGTCGAATGGTCCGCCGCCGGCATCTCGTTTGCGGCCGAGGAGGAGGCTCTGATCGGCCTGTACCGACTCGACCCCGACAGCGGCGAGATCGACCGGGTCGACGGCGTCGCCGAGATCGTCCGCGGTGTCTCGACCTCGATGGACGGCGACACCGTCGCGCTGATCGGCGCGTCGGGTACGACACTGCCTGAGGTCTACCGCCTCGAGCGGAACACCGGTGTGCCCGCGCGCCTGACCGACCTCACCGAGCAGGTGGCGGGCTGGCCGCTGGGCGACACCGAGCTGATCACCTGGTACGCCGCCGACGGCACGCCGATCGAGGGTGTGCTCACCAAGCCCGCCGACTTCGACCCGGAGCGACGCTATCCGTTGCTGGTCGTCGTGCACGGCGGCCCGCGTGCGGCGTCACGTCCCAGCGTAGCGCCGGGTTTCGTGTACCCCATCGTGCAGTGGGTGGCCCGCGGTGCCATGGTGCTGCAGCCCAACTATCGGGGCTCGACTGGCTACGGTCCCGAGTTCCGCTCCAAACATCACCGAACGTTGGGCGGCGGCGACGCGCGCGATGTCGAAGCAGGGGCCGAACATCTGGTCGCCGCCGGCCTCGCCGACCCGGACCGTATCGGGCTGATGGGTTGGAGCTACGGCGGCTTCATCTCCGCCTACCTGAGCGCCACCAGTGAGGTGTTCACAGCCATATCAGTGGGCGCCGGCATCTCCGACTGGCGCTCGCACTACGCGTGGGAACCGGTCAACGTCACGACCCGTGATTTCTCCTTCGGCGCCACGCCGTGGGAGGACCCCTCGGCGTACGAGGTCGCGTCTCCAGTGGCGCACATTCGCGGTGCCAGCACGCCAACCCTGATCCAGCACGTTGATGGCGACCCCATCGTGCCGGTGATCAACGCCTACGAGCTGTACCAGGCACTGAAGGACGTCGGTGTCGAGGCCCGTTTCGTCGAGTACCACGGTCCCGGCCACGGTGTCTCCGGACTGCGGCAGGTGCACGGCGCGCTGTGGCACAACTGGCAATGGTTCGCCTGGCATCTGTGGGGCGAAACCCTGGAGATGCCGACCGAGTAAGGGCCGAAGTCGGCCGACTGCGTTACGCTGGCGCAATGATCCAGCGCCTACCTCGCCTGCTCGACGGCCATGAGCTCCGTGTGCTCGGCTGCCTACTCGAGAAAGAGCAGGCGACGCCGGAGTACTACCCGCTGACCCTGAACGCCCTGATAGCTGCCTGCAATCAGCGTAGCAATCGCGACCCCGTGTTGATGCTCTCGGAGGACGAGGTTCGCGGCGCGCTGAAGCGGCTTCAACGCGACGAGATGGTGAGGCGCGAAGCTGGCAGTCGGGCCACCAAGTGGAGCCAGAGCGTCGATCGGCGGTGGGGCCTCGATGCGGCGAGCAAGGCCGCACTCACGGTGCTGCTGCTGCGGGGCGCGCAGACCGTTGGGGAGGTCCGTGCACGTACCGCGCGGCTGCACGAGTTCGCCTCCGCGGCCGAGGTCCAGGCGGCCCTGGCCGACCTGGCCGCGCCGCCGGAGCCATTGGCCGCCCTCCTCGAGCGCGAGCCCGGGCAGAAGGAGGCGCGCTGGGGACACCGCGTGGGTATCGACGACCCGGCGGATGCGGCGCCGCAGGCAGCGAGCGCCCCACGGCCCACGGAGCGGGAGTTCGATCCCGAGCTCGTGATGCGGCGCCTCGAACGCCTCGAGCAGCAGGTTCAGGAGCTCCAGTCGGCGCGCGAGAAGCCTGGTCTTTTCGACTGACGCTCAGCGGCGACGGCCCGGGCCCTCCCGCTCCCGGACCGGCCGACACAGGTGCTATCGTGGCTCGCACCTGAGGAGTCTCCGTGCAGCCCGGTACCCGTCTGAACCACTACGAGATCGTGTCGCCCCTGGGCGAGGGGGTCATGGGACGGGTGTATCGGGCAGAGGACACGCGGCTCAAACGGCAGGTGGCGATCAAGGTGCTACCGGCGGAGCTGGCCGGCGATCCCGATCGTCTCGCCCGGCTCGAGCGTGAGGCGCAGGTGCTGGCGCAGCTCGAGCACCCGAACGTGGCGGGCGTGTACGGACTAGAGGAGGCGCAGCTCGAAGGGCGCACCGAGCGCTTCCTGGTGATGCAACTGGCGGAGGGCGAGACACTCGCGGACCGGCTTACTGCCGGCCCGCTGCCGCTCGAGGAAACGGTCGAGATTGCCCGGCAGCTGGCACTCGGGCTGGAGGCCGCCCACGCGTGCAGCATCGTGCACCGCGACCTCAAGCCGGCGAATGTGATGCTCGGCGTCGCGGGCGAGGTGAAGCTGCTCGATTTCGGCCTCGCCAAGGCGATCGGGGCCGAGGACGGTCCCGGGAGCGTCTCGACGGATCTCACGGCCTCGCCTACCATCATGGCCGCCACCGGCGCCGGCGTGATCATGGGAACCGCGCCCTACATGTCGCCCGAGCAGGCCCAGGGGCACGCGGTCGATGCCCGCTCCGATGTCTTTTCGCTCGGAATCGTCCTGTACGAGATGGCGACGGGCGTGCGACCCTTCACCGGCGACGGCAAGATATCGGTGCTCTCGGCGATCATCAAGGACCAGCCCGATCCGGTCGTGCGGTGCAACCCGGCGATGCCACGTCATCTCGGCCGCATCATCGCCGAGTGCCTGCGGAAGGACCCTACGCGCCGGTATCAGTCGGCTCTCGGCCTGCGCAACGACCTCCAGACGCTGGCGCAGGAGGTGCGCTCGGGCGAGGTGGAGGCGTTCTCGCTGGCTGCCGCATCGGACGCCGCAACCGAGCGCGGGCGGGGCGTCGGGCTCCGGCAAATTCTGGCCGCCGTGGTGCTTGTCGCGCTGGCCGCAGCGGCCGTGTTCGCCGGGCAATGGCTGCCCACCCCCGCCCAGGTCGAGTTCGCCATCGGCTCCGCGACCCAGATCACGCGCGCCTCGGGGCTCGAGCTCGACCCCGCCCTCTCCCCCGACGGCGAGATGGTCGCCTATGTGTCGGGGCCGCAGGGGCAAATGCGGTTGTTCGTTCGTAGCGTTGCCGGCGGCCGTGCCATCCCACTGGCCGAGGATTTTCCTGGCAACCACCGGGTGCCGCGCTGGTCCCCCGACGGATCGCGCATCGCCTTCTCGACGCGCGACGCGATATGGACCGTACCGCCGCTCGGCGGAGTCCCTCGCCAGGTCAGCACAGGCACCAGCGGACAGATCAGAGGCCTCGACTAGTCGCCGGATGGTAATCGCCTCGTCTTCAGCCACGACAGCGGTCTGTCGACCGTGCCCTCGGGCGGCGGCGAGGCGACGCTGCTGGTCGAGCAGGATCTCCACTCCCCCACCTGGTCGCCTGACGGGCGCTAGATCGCCTTCGTGCGCGGCAACAACGACTACAACTACACGCCCAACGCCCTAGCAGGCTGCTGAAAAACTCCTCTTTTTCGAGTAGATTCTGAACCACGCAGCCCGCGGCAAAAACCGAAGCATCAACGAGGTGAGCAGATGCGTGGTGAGGACGCGGGACAGGTGGCCGCCTTTAGTTACGTATCTCCGGAGCAGCGAGTACCGAAAGAGCATCCGCTGCGGCCGCTGCTGAGGATCGTCAACGATGTGCTGGGGCGGATGTCGCCGCTGTTCGAGAAGCTGTACTCGCACACGGGGCGACCGTCGATCCCGCCGGAGAAACTGCTGCGGGCGCTGCTGCTGCAGGTGCTGTACACGATTCGCTCCGAGCGCATGCTGATGGAGCAGCTCGACTACAACCTGCTGTTCCGGTGGTTTGTGGGCCTGAACATGGACGATCTGGTGTGGGATGCGACGGTGTTCACGAAGAACCGGGATCGAGTGTTGGGAGGCGAGGTCGCCGAGGTGTTCTTCCAGGAAGTGCTGGCGGAGGCACGGCGCCGCAGCCTGCTATCGGATGAGCACTTCACGGTGGACGGCACGCTGATCGAGGCGTGGGCCTCACACAAGAGCTTCAAGCCGAAGGATCAGAGCGACTCCGATGAGGGAGGCAGCAACCCGAGCGTCGATTTTCGCAAACAACGGCGCACAAACGATACTCACGCCTCCAGGACCGATCCGGACGCACGCCTGTACAAGAAAAGTAGGGGAGCCGAGTCGAAGCTCTGCTACATGGGGCACCTGATGATCGACAACCGCCACGGGTTAGCAACCAAGGCATGCGTAACGATCGCTTCCGGGACAGCGGAACGCGAGGCGGCGGTGCAAATGGCGGACAAGATTTCCGGTAACCGCAGGGTGACCTTGGCGGCCGACAAGGGCTACGACACACGCGAGTGCGTCCGTAAGCTTCGAGATCGGAACATCACCCCGCACGTCGCACAGAACGACACCAATCGGCGCAGCGCCATCGACCGGCGCACAACCCGCCACCCCGGCTACCAGGTCAGTCAAAGGAAACGCAAGCTCGTCGAGCAGATGTTCGGATGGGCCAAGACGGTCGGGCTGATGCGCAAGACGCGGCACCGAGGCACCGAACGCGTCGATTGGATGTTCACCTTCACCGCCGCTGCCTTCAACCTGGTCAGAATGCGCAACCTCCAGGGGGCGACGTGACGATATCGGGACTAACCGCCCAAGAAATACCGGCGCGGCCGGCAACCAGAGCCTCGCACTCGCACTCGGCGCCCCGCTAACTCACCGTGATCGAGACGATCCAGCCCAAAATGGCGCGCTCGAGCCGTTTTTCAGCAGCCTGCTAGGGAACATCGCGACGAGCTCGATCTGGTTGGTTGCCGCCCAGGGTGGCGAACCGATTCGTGTCACCGACCAGCTCGCGCTCAACATCAGCCCTGCCTGGGGCATTGGAACCTCGCTCTTCTTCGTGTCGGATCGCGATGGGAACCGTGATGTCTACTGGGTACAACTCGGCGACTCGGGCACGCCGTCGGGAGAGTTTCAGCGGCTCACCACAGCGCTCGATGCACACACGGTGAGCCTGTCACCCGACAGCTCCCGGCTGGCCTATTCCGAGTTCCGCTACGGCACCAACGTGTGGGCGCTGGAAATCCCGACCGGCGAGCCGGCATCGGTTGCCGACGCCGTACCGGTAACGCGCGGCGAGCAGGTGATCGAGGCGATGGCCGTGTCACCCGACGGCCGTTGGCTCGCCTTCGACTCCAACCTCAGCGGCAACCACGACGTCTACCGTATGCCGATCGACGGCGGTGAGGAGGAGCAGCTCACCACCGACCCGGCGCCCGACTACATGACCGCCTACTCGCCCGACGGCTCGGAGATCAGCTTCTACTCGATGCGCAGCGGTTTTCGTCGGGTGTACACCATGCCCTCCGGCGGCGGCACCCCGACCCAGATCACCTCGGCTCGCGGAGAGCACCGCTATCCCACCTGGTCCCCCGACGGGCTACGACTGGCCTACTCGGTCTCCGATTCTATGGCGGCGACTTCGGGGCTCTCCGTGGTTTCACGCGAAACGCTCGATGGCCTCTGGGGCAACGAGACGGTGCTCACCGACGACGACGGCAACCGACCCCGGTGGTCGCCCAACGGCGCTCTGATCGCTTATGTGATCACTCGCTCGACCGGTACCAGTCTCATGCTGATCGAGCCCGAGGATGGCGTGCGACGCGAGTTGATGCGGGTCGACGACCGTGCGGCGATGCCTGCGCCGGAGTTCCCTGCCTGGTCGCCGGACAGCCGCACGATCTACTACACCGCCTTCAACCAGCGCGGCCAGTCGAGCATCTGGTCGGTGTCAGTGGACGGCGGTGAGCCCCGGCTTCTTGTCCGCTTCGACGATCTGACCCGTTGGGCCGGACGCCGCGAGTTCGCCACCGACGGCGAGCGTTTCTACTTCACGATCGGGGTGCGCGAATCGAACCTCTGGGCAATGGAGTTACAGACACGTTGATCGGCACCGAGCTCGGCCCTTATCTCATCCTCGAGCAGCTCGGCGCAGGCGGGATGGGCGAGGTTTGGCTGGCCCAGGACGGACGGCTGCAGCGCCAGGTCGCGGTCAAGGTGCTGCCAGCCGAGTTCGCTGCCGACCCGGAGCGGCTGGCCCGCTTCGAGCAGGAGGCCCGCGCCGCCGCCGGGCTGAACCACCCGCACATCGCGGCGGTATTCGATGTCGGGTACCAAGACGGGACCTACTACTTCGTTCAGGAGCTGCTCGACGGCAAGTCGCTGCGCCAGGTGCTCGACACAGGCCCCGTGGCACGGGGACGCGCGCTCACACTGGCCGGCCAGATCGCCGACGGCACTGGGGACCATGGCGGGAACGGTCATGGGCAGCGCCGGATACATGGCGCCCGAACAGGTACGCGGCGACGAGGTCGACGGCCGCGCCGACGTGTTCGCCCTGGGCTGCGTACTCTACGAGATGCTGCTGGGCGCGCGCGCCTTTACGGGCGAGACGCTGGTCGACACGCTGCACGCCATCACCCGTCAGGAGCCCTCGGAGCTGAGGCAGTCTACGTCCCGCCTCGACGCCGACGTCGTATGGCTGCTGGAGAAATGCCTCGACAAGGAGCGCGGCAACCGCTACCAGCACGCCGACGACCTCGCCGTGGACCTGCGCAGGCTGGCCGCCGCGCCCGCGGCCGCGGCGGCTCCCGACCGGGCGAGCGCTGCCGGGTCGCCGCGGGCCCTTGCCGGCCTTCCCTGGTTGCTCACTGCGGCGGCGCTCCTGGCCGCGGCCTTCGCCGCCTACCGCGCCGTCACCAGCAGCGGCACACCGGAGGTCGCGCGTCTCGCCCTCCCAGCGAGCTTCCCGCAGAGCCTTACCTCCCGTTACCACGCGATATCTCCCGACGGCCGCCTCGTCGCCTACCGCGCCGAATCGATCGATCGGCCGCTGGTCCTGCAGCCTGTCGACTCGTTCGAGCCCACCCCCGTGATCGACAGCGAGGGCGCGGTCGGCCCCTTCTTCTCCCCGGAAGGCCGGCGCCTGGCGTTCTTCGCCCGCGGCAAGCTATGGAGCGTCGAGGTCGCGGGCGGCTCGCCGCGCGAGATCTGCGACGTCGCCACCAACAACTCCAACGGGGTCTGGATCGGGGACGACATCTACTTCATCCAATGGGCCACCGGAACGGGCATCTACCGGGTTCCGGCCGCAGGCGGCGTGGCGGAGGAGGTGCTGCCACCAGTGGAGGATGCGCGCAACATCCACCGGCCACGCACGCTGCCCAACGGGACGGGCCTCTCCGTCGAGGCGTCTCGGGTGCTCGGCGTCGAGACGCGCACGCGTGTCTTTTTCTTCGACGGTGGCGAACCGATCTGGATCGACCACCCTGAGGTGAGCTACCTCCCGGACGGCCATGCCCTCTACGTCGAGGCGGGCCGCCTGTACCGTGCCCGCTACGACGCCGACACCTACCAGATCACCAGGGAGCCGACTCCGCTCGCCGAGGGCGTGCTCGACTACGAGCTATCGCCCGGCGGGACCCTCGCGTATCGCTGGGGCGATCCGGCGCGGGTCTTCCGCTTTGCACGTCTGGATCGGCAGGGCAACGGCCGCCCGCTGGACGAGTTCGACACCCAGTACTCGCGACCTCAGGTCTCGCCGGACGGCAGCCTGATCGTGGCCTCCGGCTCGGACCAGCCGGGCCTCTTCCTATGGGACGCCGAGCGCGGCGCGCGCCGGCGGCTGGCCAACAGCGGGCTGTACCCGCAGTGGGACGCCGACGGCAGGAGCGTCCTGTTCGTACAGCGGCGGGGCAGCGAATACTTGCTCGCGCGGATCCACCTGGAGAGCGCCGAGATCGAGACCTTGCACTCCCAGGCGATCTCGACCTGGCCGACCGGGGTCGCGCCGGATGGGCAACTGCTGCTCTACTACGAGATCCACCCCGAGACCGAGCGCGACATCTGGGCACTGCCCCTGGATGGTAGCGACGAGCCCTTCCCCTTCCTGGTGACGCCGGCCAGCGAGCGCTCTGCCGTGTTCTCGCCCGACGGCCGTTGGGTGGCGTACATTTCGGACGTGACGGGCGCCGACGAGGTGTACGTGCGCCCCGCCCCCGGGCTGCGCGGCCTGGAGGTCATCGTCACGCCGGAGGGCGGCACCCAGCCGCGCTGGTCACCCGACGGCACCGAGCTCTACTTCCGCCGTGGTGACGGTCTCTGGGCCGTGCCCTTGATCAGCGAGCCCCGCTTCTCCGTCGGCGAGCCCGAGCTCCTGTTCCGCGGCCGCTTTGCCGTCGAGGAGGGGGGCCGCAACCAGGAATACGACGTCTTCCCCAACGGCGATTTCATGATGACCTATGCGCCGGAGCGGCGCGAGGAGCTACGTATCGTTCTCAACTGGCTCGAGGAGCTGCAGGCGCTGGATCGCTGAGCAACCCGCTGGAGCGCCGATCGGTCCTCTACAGGAACCCGGGCGTCACGTGGCGCTCGTTGAGCTGTAACAGATCGGCGGAACCGAGATCGCGCCCCTGCATCGCAACGGCCCCCATGTAGTTGCCGTTGTCGGAGGGATACATGGTCGTGCCCACACTCTCGGCGAGCACCAGCCGCACCTGACGGCTGCGCTCGGCGCCTAGCGCGGTGCGGATCGCCATCTCCCGGCGGCGGGTGAGCGCGCGAGCAACCAGCAGGGAGGCGACATTGGCGCGGCCAGCCCGCCGCTCTCCCAGGCGCGCTCCAATAGCTCCCTTGTCAGGCACCGCGTCTCGCCCTGGTGACGCCGATCGCGGGACGGCACCAGACGCAGCAGCACCCGGTAGCTCGCGAGCACGAGACGAACCGGGATATCCGACGGGCCAGGCGCACGCACGCGTCCACGGCGCCCCTCGTTGCCCGGCGCGCCTGCATGCGGCAGACTGCGCCGCGAGGACCTGATGGCCAACGACCCCGCTGACAACGAGTTCGATCCTCGCCTCACGGAGCTGATTCTGCAGGCGGCCGGCGAGGGCGTATATGGCCTGGATCGCTCGGGGCACACCACCTTCGTCAACCCGGCGGCGGCGGCGATGCTGGGCTTTGAGGCCCACGAGCTCAGCGGCCAGCCCATGCACAAGGTGCTGCACCACAGCCACGCTGACGGCTCCCACTATCCTCGCCAGGAGTGCCCGATCTACGCCGCATTCCGCGACGGGCAGGTCCACACCGTCACCACCGAGGTCTTCTGGCGGCGCGATGGGTCCAGCTTCCCGGTGGAGTACACGAGCACGCCGATCCGACGCGACGGCGAGCTGTGCGAAGCGGTGGTGGTATTCCGCGACATCACCGCGCGGGTGCGTGCCGAGCGCGAGTTGCGTACGGCGCTCGATCAAGTGCAGGAGCTAAAGGACCGCCTGTTCGCCGAGAACGAGTACCTCCAGGAGGAGATCCACACGGAGCACAACTTCCGCCAGATCGTCGGCGATTCGGCCCCCATCCGCCGAGCCCTACAGGCGGTAGAGACCGTGGCCACGACCGATGCCTCGGTCCTGATCACCGGCGAGACCGGTACCGGCAAGGAGTTGATCGCCCGCGCCGTCCACGACCTGAGCGAGCGGCGCCACAAGCCGCTGATCAAGGTCAACTGCGCATCCATCCCCCGCGAGCTGTTCGAGAGCGAGTTCTTCGGCCACGTGCGCGGTGCCTTCACCGGTGCGGTCCGCGCCCGCATCGGACGCTTCGAGCTCGCCGACCAGGGCTCGCTGTTCCTCGACGAGGTGGGCGAGATCCCGCTCGAGATGCAGAGCAAGCTGCTGCGCGTGCTCCAGGAGGGCAGGTTCGAGCGCGTCGGCGAGGCACGCACCCGCAGCATCGACGTGCGCCTGATCGCCGCCACCAACCGCGACCTCGAGAACGAGGTCCCCGCCGGCCGCTTCCGCGAGGACCTGTTCTACCACCTCAACGTCTTCCCCATCCCCGTGGCACCACTGCGCAACCGCCGCGGCGACGTCCCGGCTCTGGCCGCCCACTTCCTGGAGTCGGCACGAGTGCGCCTGAACCGGCCCGACGTCCGTCTCACCAACGCCAACGTATCAACGCTGCAGGCCTACGAGTGGCCTGGCAACGTGCGCGAGCTACAAAACTGCATCGAGCGCGCCACCATCCGCTCGGCCGCGTCGGGTACGCTGAAGCTGGACCTTCCGGACGGCGCCGGAGTCCCGGCCGGAGCCGCCGCTGGGGCGGCGGACGATGGCCCGGTCGGAGGCGAGAGCGGCATCCTGTGCGAGGCCGAGATCCGCGAGCTCGAGCGCGCCAACACGATCACCGCCCTGGATGCCGCCGATTGGAAGGTATACGGCGGCGGCGGCGCTGCCGAGTTGCTCGGCATCCGCCCGACCACGCTCGCCTCGCGGATCAAGAAGATGGGGCTGACGCGAAGCGGCTGAGCAACCCCGAAACTTCGTTGCAGGCCATCACGATATTTCGTGATCCACGAGATTTCGTGATGTCCACGGGCTCGCCACCACACACCTAAGTGTCGATGATGTTGAGATAAATCGAGATCGGACCGAGTTGGCACGGGTCCTGCTCATTGTTCCTCCTGTCAACCGATCCGGACCATGAGGGCTCGGATCACATCGGGGGCGACCCCGGAGGAGGAACCTTGAGGCCCCATCTCGAGTCGACCAGGCGTCGCAACCCTGCTTTCGCAGCCGGGCTCTCCCTGCTGCTCGCCGTCATCGCCGTTCCGGCGTCCGCCCAGCTGCCTGACCCGGGGATGGCCATCACGCCCGGCAACACGGCGCTGCTGATTACCGACCCGCAGAACGACTTCCTCAGCCCCGACGGAGTCGCCTGGGGCGTGGTTGGCGCCAGCGTCACCGAGAACAACACCGTCGCCAACATCGAGGCGCTGCTGCAGAGCGCCAAGGACGGCGGGCTCGAGGTGTTCGTCTCGCCGCACTACTACTATCCCACCGATCACGGCTGGCGCTTCGAGGGCGCCCTCGAGGCCCTGATGCACAAGATCGGCATGTTCGATCGCGCCGGGGCCCTGAGCCTGGAGTCGTTCGAGGGCTCCGGCGCCGACTGGCTGGCGCGCTACAAGCCCTACATCGAGGACGGGCGCACCGTCATCAGCAACCCGCACAAGGTCTACGGCCCGGAGACCAACGATCTGGTGCTGCAGCTGCGCAAGCGGGGCATCGACAAGGTCGTGCTCGCCGGCATGTCGGCCAACCTGTGCACCGAGTCGCACATGCGTGAGCTGATGGAGCAGGGGTTCGAGGTCGCCGTGGTCAGCGACGCCACCGCCGCCGCGCAGGTGGCCGAGGGCGACGGCTATGCCGCCGCGCTGGTGAACTTCCGCTTCATCGCCAACGACGTGATCACCACTGCCGAGGCAGTGGCGGCGATCCGCCAGCACCAACCCACGGAGTAACGGCACATGTCGAGCGCGATCAAGCCTCCGTTCACCGAACAGACGGCCCGCGCCAAGGTGCAGACCGCCGAGGATGCGTGGAACAGCCGCGATCCGGAGCGCGTGGCGCTCGCCTACAGCGAGCACTCCAAGTGGCGCAACCGCGAAGAGTTCTTCTGTGGGCGCGAAGCGATCCGAGCGTTCCTGCGCCGCAAATGGGCCAAGGAGCTCGACTACCGCCTGATGAAGGAGCTGTGGGCCTGGACCGACAACCGCATCTCCGTGCGCTTCGAGTACGAGTGGCACGACGAGGACGGGAACTGGTTCCGCGCCCACGGCAACGAGCACTGGGAGTTCGACGCCGACGGGCTGATGTCACGGCGGGACATGAGCGCCAACGACATCCCCATCGACGAGTCGGAGCGCCGCTATCGGGGCCCGGCTTCCTAGCAGGCTGCTGAAAAACGGCTTGGGCGCGCCATTTTGGGCTGGATCGTCTCGATCACGGTGAGTTAGCGGGGCGGCGAGTGCGGGTACGAGGCCGGCGCTGCTGGCAGCGCCGGCATTTCTTGGGGATTGGTGCCCTCATCGTCACGTCGCCCCCTCGAGGTTGCGCATTCTGACCAGGTTGAAGGCCGCGGCGGTGAAGATGAACATCCAATCGACACGTTGCGTGCCTCGGTGTCTGGTCTTGCGCATCAGCCCGACCGTCTTGGCCCATCTGAACATCTGCTCGACGAGCTTGCGTTTCTTCTGACTGACCGTGTAGCCCGGGTGCCGGGTCGTGCGGCGGTCGATGGCGCTGCGCCGGTTCGTGTCGTTCTGTGCGACGTGCGGGGTGATGTTGCGATCTCGAAGCTTTCGGATGCAGTCTCGCGTGTCGTAGCCCTTGTCGGCCGCCAAGGTTACCCGGCCCCTTCCGGGAATCTCGCCCGCCATCTGCACGGCGGCCTCTCGTTCTGCTGTTCCCGAAGCGATCGTTACGCAGGCGTTGGTTGCTAACCCGTGGCGGTTGTCGATCATCAGGTGCCCCATGTAGCAGAGCCTCGACTCGGCTCCCTTACTCTTCTTGTATAGGCGTGCCTCCGGGTCGGTCCTGAGGCGTGAGTATCGTTCGTGCGCCGTTGCCGGCGGAAATCGACGCTCGGGTTGCTGCCGCCCTCATCGGAGTCGCTCTGATCCTTCGGCTTGAAGCTCTTGTGCGAGGCCCACGCCTCGATCAGCGTGCCGTCCACCGTGAAGTGTTCATCCGACAGCAGGCTGCGGCGCCGCGCCTCCGCCAGCACTTCCTGGAAGAACACCTTGGCGACCTCGCCTCCCAACACTCGATCTCGGTTCTTCGTGAACACCGTCGCATCCCACACCAGATCGTCCATGTTCAGGCCCACAAACCACCGGAACAGCAGGTTGTAGTCGAGCTGCTCCATCAGCATGCGCTCGGAGCGAATCGTGTACAGCACCTGCAGCAGCAGCGCCCGCAGCAGCTTCTCCGGCGGGATAGACGGTCGCCCCGTGTGCGAGTACAGCTTCTCGAACAGCGGCGACATCCGCCCCAGCACGTCGTTGACGATCCTCAGCAGCGGATGGTCCTTCGGTACTCGCTGCTCTGGAGATACGTAACTAAAAACCGCCACCTGTCCCGCGTCCTCACCACGCATCTGCTCACCTCGTTGATGCTTCGGTTCTTGCCGCGGGCTGCGTGGTTCAAAATCTACTCGAACAAGGGGAGTTTTTCAGCAGCCTGCTAGACCTCCCTGCTACCGAACCCCGCAACACGGAAACCCTGGAGAAACACGACCATGACCCCCGTCCGCAAGACCTTCATGGCCCTGGCCATCATCGTGATCGCAGCCGCCTCCGCGGCGGCCTCCCCTTCCAGCACGAGTCTCGAAGCCAGCCGGGTGCAGCACCGTATCGCGCAGATCGACGGGCCTCGACATCTTCTACCGCGAGGCCGGCCCTGCCGACGCGCCGGCCGTGCTGCTGCTGCACGGCTTCCCGACCTCCTCGCACATGTTCCGCAATCTCATCCCGGCACTGGCCGACCGCTACCACGTGGTCGCCCCCGACTACCCGGGCTATGGCAACAGCTCCGCCCCACCGGCCGAGGAGTTCGACTACACGTTCGAGAACCTCGCCGAGGTGATCGAGAGGTTCACCGACCAGATCGGCCTGCGCAGCTACTCGATCTACGTGATGGACTACGGCGCTCCCGTGGGCTTCCGGCTGGCCACCCGACACCCCGAGCGCGTGCAGACGCTGATCGTCCAGAACGGCAACGCCTACGATGAGGGCATCGACAACGACTTCTGGCAGCCGATCAAGAAGTACTGGGCCAGCGGTAACGCCGAGGATCGCGACGCGCTGCGCGGCCTGCTGACGCTCGATGCCACCAAGTGGCAGTACACCCACGGTGTGCGCAACCTCGAGGCCATCAGCCCTGATACCTGGGACCACGTGCAACCGCGTCTCGATCGTCCCGGCAACCAGGAGATTCAGCTCGACCTGTTCTACAGCTACGGCTCCAACCCGCCGCTGTATCCCCAATGGCAGGAGTACTTGCGCACCTGGCAGCCGCCGACCTTGATCGTGTGGGGCAAGAACGACCCGATATTCCCCGCCGACGGCGCCTATCCCTACCTGGACGACCTGAAGGATGTCGAGCTGCACCTACTCGACACCGGCCACTTCGCCCTCGAGGAGGAACCAGTGCAGGTATTGGCTGCCCGCGGCCACGGTGGCCGCGTCGGCGCCGAGGGTGCTCATGTATCGCCCGGTCAGCGCGTAGCCCAACGCCAGCGTCGCGGCGGCCAGCTTGGCCAGGTGCCGGCCGATCGAGCCCTCGGTGAGATCTTGCATGTCTGATCCTCGGCCGGCGAGTCGCCACTAGCAGGCTGCTGAAAAACTCCCCTTGTTCGAGTAGATTCTGAACCACGCAGCCCGCGGCAAGAACCGAAGCATCAACGAGGTGAGCAGATGCGTGGTGAGGACGCGGGACAGGTGGCGGTTTTTACTTACGTATCTCCAGAGCAGCGAGTACCGAAGGACCATCCGCTGCGGCCGCTGCTGAAGATCGTCAACGATGTGCTGGGGCGGATGTCGCCGCTGTTCGAGAAGCTGTACTCGCACACGGGCCGTCCGTCTATCCCGCCGGAGAAACTGCTGCGGGCGCTGCTGCTGCAGGTGCTGTACACGATTCGCTCCGAGCGCATGCTGATGGAGCAGCTCGACTACAACCTGCTGTTCCGGTGGTTTGTGGGCCTGAACATGGACGATCTCGTGTGGGATGCGACGGTGTTCACGAAGAACCGAGATCGAGTGTTGGGAGGCGAGGTCGCCAAGGTGTTCTTCCAGGAAGTGCTGGCGGAGGCGCGGCGCCGCAGCCTGCTGTCGGATGAACACTTCACGGTGGACGGCACGCTGATCGAGGCGTGGGCCTCGCACAAGAGCTTCAAGCCGAAGGATCAGAGCGACTCCGATGAGGGAGGCAGCAACCCGAGCGTCGATTTTCGCAAACAACGGCGCACAAACGATACTCACGCCTCCAGGACCGATCCGGACGCACGCCTGTACAAGAAAAGTAGGGGAGCCGAGTCGAAGCTCTGCTACATGGGGCACCTGATGATCGACAACCGCCACGGGTTAGCAACCAAGGCATGCGTAACGATCGCTTCCGGGACAGCGGAACGAGAGGCGGCGGTGCAAATGGCGGACAAGATTTCCGGTAACCGCAGGGTGACCTTGGCGGCCGACAAGGGCTACGACACACGCGAGTGCGTCCGTAAGCTTCGAGATCGCAACATCACCCCGCACGTCGCACAGAACGACACCAATCGGCGCAGCGCCATCGACCGGCGCACAACCCGCCACCCCGGCTACCAGGTCAGTCAAAGGAAACGCAAGCTCGTCGAGCAGATGTTCGGATGGGCCAAGACGGTCGGGCTGATGCGCAAGACGCGGCACCGAGGCACCGAACGCGTCGATTGGATGTTCACCTTCACCGCCGCTGCCTTCAACCTGGTCAGAATGCGCAACCTCCAGGGGGCGACGTGACGATATCGGGACTAACCGCCCAAGAAATACCGGCGCGGACGGCAACCAGAGCCTCGCACTCGCACTCGCCGCCCCGCTAACTCACCGTGATCGAGACGATCCAGCCCAAAATGGCGCGCTCGAGCCGTTTTTCAGCAGCCTGCTAGAGGCGGAACAGCTTGGTGACCTTGAGGATGATCGAACGGTCGATCAGCGACGGATCCTCGCGCAGGCGGCGCTCGTTGTACACGAGGAAGATGTCCGACTCGGCCGCGTGGATGTAGTTGAGCCGAAGGTTGGTCTGCAGCTGGTCGCTGAGGTTGTCGTACTGGAGCAGCCCCGACAGGAAGAAGTGGGTACTGAAGTCGTAGGCCATCCGCAGGCGCCAGATGTCGGCCACGAACTCGCCGCCACTGAGCTCGACGTCGTTGCGGGTGAAGCGGAGCGAGGTGTCGAGGCGGGCCCCGACGCGGAACCCGGCAGCGGCCTGAAGCTCCTTCTTGTCGCCATCCCAGAAGCTGCCAAGCTTGAAGACGATCTCGGCCCACACCGTGCGGCTCTTGTCGGAGCGCAGCTCGATCTCGGTCTCTTCGAACTTGTAGGCGCCTGGCACGATCACCACCCCCTGGACGATCTCGAAGGGCTCGTCGAGCTGCTCGAAGATGCGGTTGTGGGCGACCGAGATCTTGTCGCCGCGCTTCAGGAAGACGTCCCAGTCGAAGTGCCACCGGCGCGTCAGCAGTCGGTTCTCCAGGTCGGTGTTGTAGTTGAAGGAGACGTGCGGCGACATGTTGCGCACGTGCTTCGCCTGCGGATAGAAGGGCGTCCACATGAGCGTGCTGTCGTAGGCGCGGATATCGGTGCGCGACACGAAGCCGAGCTCGGGATTGAAGATGTCACCGACCTGCAGCGCTCCCGCAGTGACGTTCCACGTGGAGGTCGCCCACTGCGCGTTGGCCGCGCCGGCCCAGTCCGAGCGGCCCTCCAGCCCCGGCGTCCAGGTCTTCATCAGCCAGCCGTCGAAGGTCCCCTGGTCGTTGATGGCCCAGCGACCGTCGAAGCCCAGCTGACGGTTGTACTGTGAGCCGCCCGCCTGGCGGTTGGTGAACAGCGCGCCGACACTGGAGCGGCTGCCGAGCTCGCGACGCACCCGCACCACGGTCTGGTTCTCGGACGGCAGCGCCAGCGCGTCATCTTTGGCGGTCTGCATGTTCAGGGCACCGATATTCCAGCCACCTGCCTTGCCGCTCAACCGGGCGCCGCCCAGGAGCCGGACCTGATCACCTGCGAAGATGCCGATGCGGCGGGAGTGAAAGCCGACGACTCGATCGGTCCCGCGGCGACCGCTTCCGAACTGGAACAATCCGGCGTTCTCGAGGAAGAACTCGCGCTTCTCCGGGAAGAAGAGCGGGAAGCGGGTCAGGTTGATCTGCACGTCGTCGGCCTCGACCTGGGCGAAGTCGGTGTTGAGGGTGCCGTCGAGGGTCATGTTCGGCGTCACGCTCCACTTGATGTCGAGTCCGGCGTCGCCCCCGGGGTCGGTCGTGTGGGTGGCGAACGGATCCCCATCGGGACCGGCCGGGAACTGGCCGACGTCGCCGCGGGCGTACGGCTTCATCTGGAAGTTCTTGGGGCGCGCCACACGTTCGAGGCCGAGCAGAACTCCCGAGAGCGACAGTCGCGTCAGGTCGAACTGCTGCGGCAGCGGGGCCCAGTAGGCCTCCTCGCTGTTGCGCCGGATGGCGCGGCGAAAGTTGACCCCCCAGACGCCCATGCTGTCGTGGTCGAAGCGCAGCACCCAGAAGGGGATGGTGATCTCCACCGACCAGCCCTTCTCCAGCCTCTGGCCGGCGGCGTCCCACACCACGTCCCAGTCACGGTTGAAGGTCTGGCCCTGGCCGATGCGGCTGGTTCCGCCCTCGCCGATGATCTGGGCGTCGAACTTGGCCCCCAACGCATTGGTCTCGAAGAAGTAGCCGTTGCGGTGGTCGTGGTAGGTGTCGAAGGTCACCGCGAAGGCGTCGTTGTCGTTGTGGCTCTCGTCGCGACGCAGCACCGTGGCGACCATTGCGGCGGGATTGTCGTCGTACATCATCGCGGCGATGTAGATCGCCGTGTCGTCGAACAGAACCCGGACCTCGGTCCGCTGCGTCGCCGGCATGCCCTCGTCGGGCTTGGACTGCGTGAACCCGTCGATCAGCTGGGCCTGATTCCAGATGGCCTCGTCGATGTGCCCGTCGATTCTCGGCACCTCGGTCGCGTAGACGGCCGTCACCTGGTACCCGGTGTCGGCGGGCGTGACCAGGGCAGGTCCTCCGCGCACCAGCTGCGTGCTGGCTTCTTGCTGCGCCATGCCAGCCATTGGAGATGCGACCAGCACGAGCGTCAGCAGACAGATCCGCGCTCGGCGGACACACTGCGCCCGTCGGCGCGGGGGCGGGAGTCTCAAATCAGCCTCCGGAATCGGAGTGGGACCGGCAATAAGCTACCGTATTCGCGCCATGCTCGTTGCCACCTGGATCGCCTTCCTCGCCTACTCGCTCGTCGCCCTCGGTCTCGGCTGGCGGTCCCGCACACGGCCCGACTCCGAGGCCGAGTTCTGGGACGCGGGCCGCGACCTGAGCGCCTGGTCGGTGGGCGTGTCGATCTCGGCCGGTTTCATGTCGGTCTCCTGGTCGTGCGTCTACGCCGTGCAGCTCTTCTACTGGTACGGCCTGGGGGCGGTGTGGCTCATCACGGTTCCCTGGCTCCTGGCCCTCGCCGGCATCCACTGGCTGGCCGGCCGCTATCGAGGCCTCTCCGCGTTCAGCCAACCCGAGATGGTCGGCGACCGGTTCGGACCGGCCCCGCGCCGCGCCGTCGCGATCGCCCTGGCGTTCGTGTTCCTGGTCTGGGGCGGCGCCGAGATCTACGTTGCCGCCAACCTCCTGGCGCCGGCCATGGCAACCTCACGCGACCTGCTGATCGTGCTGATCGGCATCGTCGTGGGCGGCTACTCGCTTCTCGGCGGGTTCCGCGCCGTGCTCAGCACCGACAAGCTCCAGTACGGCATCGCAGCGGCTTACGTGGCCGCCATGGCGTGGCTCTCGGTGCTCGCGCTTCGCAGCACCGAGGCCTGGGCCAGCTCGGGTGATCGCAGCCCCGGTGCCTGGGCAGCGCTGTGGCAGCTACCGATCACCGGGGCCAAGACCGACGTGGGCTGGAACCACCTGCTGACGCCGGGAATCGCCACGATCGCTCTCACCTTCGTGGCCTACCTGCCGGGCTGGCTGTTCGAGACCGACCTGTGGCTTCGAGTCCAGGCGGCGCGCGATGCCTCCGCGGCGCGGCGTGGCGTGGTCATCGCCGGCATCAACGGCTTCCTGTTCGTCGGTTTGTTGCCCGCCTTCATCGGAATCGCGGCGCTGGCAGCATTCCCGATGAGCGGCGGGACGTTCCCCGCCGAGATCGGCGTCGAGGGCGACGCCATCTTCGCCGCCCTGGTGGCACGATTTGCCCCGGCCTGGCTGGCGGTTCTCGTGTCGCTCGGGCTCGTGGCAGCCGCCATGAGCACCATCGACACCTGCATCAACGTGATGGCGCTGAGCGTCGGCTACGATCTGCTCGACCCCAGCGGTAGCGGCACGCGGCGGGGCCCGGCCGCATCACGCGGTGTGGTGATCGGCTCGGTAGTCGCGGCCTGCCTGTTCGCCCACTACACCGAGTCGCTGTGGGACATCTTCTATCTATCCTCGGGCGTGCTGACCGCCGCGGTGGCTTTCCCGGTAGCGGCAGTGTTCCTCCCCTGGGCCACATCCAGGGGCGTGCTCTGGTCATCGGTCGCTGGGCTCGCCACAACCGTGCTGGCCTACTTCGCCGAGTCGCGCGGCCTGCTCGAGGCGATCGAGCCCGCACTCCTGCGCGACTCCGGACTCGGATTCGTTCTCTGGGGCGCTGCCGCCGCGGTGATCGCTGCCGCTGCCGGTCTGCGGTCGCGAGCTACTCGGGCTTCTTGAAGGTCAGCAGCATCCGGTCGGTCATGAAGCGGGTCCGACCCTCGACTGCAAACACCGTGTAGTCGTCGTCGTCGATCCGCAGCATGTCGGAGCTGCCGACGTACTCGAAGCCGGCCGCCTCCATGTCGGAGATGACGGTCTGCTCACCCATGCGGTGGCTCTGCATGTTGTGGCCCTCCTCCTGGTTGAGACGGACCTCGACGATACCTACGACGCCCGCGGGGGCCAGCGCCCTGTGCAGCTCGGCCAGCACAGCCGGAACATCGGGGAACAGGTGGTAGGCGCGCACGGCCAGGACGGCGTCGGCTCCGCCGTCTGCGACCCCATAGATGTCGTCGACGAACTCGATCTGGCTGTAGCCGGCCAGGTCACCGCCAAGCACGCGGCCGCGCAGGTCCTCGTTGCCGCCCTCGGCGATCACCTTGCCCGACGTGCCGACCACGTCGGCCAGCAGCAGAGTGTTGTAACCGCCGCCGGCCATCAGGTCGACGACCCGATCGCCCTCCCCCACACCCATGAAGGCATAGACCTCGTGCGGCTTGGACCAGCCGTCGCGTTCGTTGCCCTCGGCGCCGTGCTCGTGGTCGTCACCGTCTTCGCTATCGTGCTCGCCGCCCGAGTCGGTGTCGCCGACCAAGGCCGCGTGGTTACCGTCGGCGTCGGGGGAGGCAGCGCAGCCCCAAACCAGGGCGGCGAACAGGAGCGGCAGAACCAGGTGTAGGCGCGAGCGCATGACGAGTCGACTCCTCGGTGGCAGTTGGCAGGCCTGGGGCACTCTATCCAGGAAGCGTGCGATGCTCAACTCCCGCGCGGTGCGGTGACCCAGCCGGAGCCCGTGCGCGACTCGTGAGTCGGCTACACTGCGCCCGTGACCGACCCTGGTGCATCCGGATCGCTGGCGCGACAGCTCAGCCTCCTCGGGCTCGCCGCGACCGGTATTTGCTCGATGATGGGCGCCGCCATCAACGTCGTGCCGCTGATGCTGCAGCGCAACGTGCCGGGCATCGGCCCGTGGGTTCTGCCAGCCTTCGCGATGGGGGTAGTGCCGGCGTTGTTCGCGGCCATGGCCTACGCCTCGCTGGCCTCCGGCGTTCCGCGCGCCGGCGGCAGCTACCTGTATGTGAGCCGCTCGCTGAACCCCTACATCGGCTTCGTAGCCAGCTTCTCCCAGTGGTTCGGCCTGTGCATCGCCATCGGAGTGGTCTCGTACCTGATCGTGCCGTTTCTGCGCGACATGGCGATCGCGGCCGGGATGCAGGGCCTGGCCGCCGTGATGATGGCGGGGCCGGCCCGGCTGGCGATCGCGCTCGCCTTCCTGTGGCTGTTCACCGGCGTGAACCTGCGCGGCATCCGCACCTACGAGCGCACCCTCGTGCCCTTGATGATCCTGATGTTCCTGGGCGGTGCCGTCGTGATCGTCGCGGGGTTCGGCAACGACCACGATACCTTCGCCGCCGCCGTGCTGGCCCGCGACGGCGTCGTGGTACCGCTGCAGGCCGAGAGCACGTTCCGTTTCGGCACCTTCATGGCCGCATCGGTCATCCTGTTCTCCAGCTTCATCGGCTTCGACTCGATCGCCCAGGCCGGTGGCGAGGCCAAGAACCCGGGGCGCAACCTGCCGCTCGCCATCGGCATCGCCATCGTCGGCGTAGGTACCTTTTACATGCTGTTCACGGCGGCGATGTATCACGTGGTGCCGTGGCCCTATGTCGCCGAGCGCGCCATGACCGAGGACCTGACGGCGCCGGGCTTGCTCGGCTACGTGCTGCCACCGTTCGCGACCATGGCGATCGTCGCCGGGGCCGCCGTCGCCCTGATCAACGACCTGCCGGCCATGCTGCTGGCGGTCTCGCGGCTCGTGTTCGCCTGGGCCGATGACGGCATCTTCCCGCGCGCCGCCATGGCGGTGCATCCCCGCCGCCATACGCCCGATGTGGCGATCATCGGCAGCGCGTGCATGGCCAGCGCCGGGATCTTCGGAAGCCACCTCGCTGGCGATTTCTTCCTCGGCGTGGACATCCTCGTAACGTCGATGCTGGTGAACTTCCTGCTGGTGGCCGCCTCTCTAGCGGCCGTCGATCGAACCAACCCGAGCCTTGCCGCCGGCATCAGCTTCCTGACGACGGCCTCGACCCGCCGTCGCGTCGGGGCGATCGGCGCCGCGTTGCTGGGGACCTATCTGGTGGCCCACGTGTGGAAGGACCTCGCCATGCCGGCAACCGCCTGGTACCTGCGCTCCACCTGGCTCTGGGTGCTCGTCATGGGCGCCAGCTCGAGCATCTTCTGGTGGCACTGGCGGCGTCTTTCGCCCGAGCTTCGCGACACCTTCACGGAGCTCCCCCCCGAGTAGCGGCCCGCAGGCCCTGGACACCAGCCTCGCCCGGTCGAGGCGAAGAGTGCTGGTTTTCGCCAGATCGACTATGATTCCGGCATTCTCGCAATGGGGGGGGCGGCGATCCGCACGATCGACCGACCATCAGTTCAACACATGCCCGCAGGGGCCGCCCCGGGTTCGGGGCTACCCGACCGGCTAGTCAGGAGTTTCCGATGAACGGACAGCCCGACATGATCCTCGTCGCCAGCAAGGCCAAGGCAGCGCTCAAGGCGCAAGGCGTCAACGTCGGCGGCGATGCCCTCGGCGCCCTCAACATGGTCTGCCATTGGTACCTGGATCAGGCCGCCAAGCGCGCCGGCGCCAACGGCCGAAAGACGGTCCGGGCGCACGACTTCATGGTTGGCTGATCCGGCGCTGCGAATCTCCCGGAACGCCGGACCGGCAGCTGCCGGTCCGGCGTTTCTGCGCTCAACCAAAGTGGTCGCGCGCAATCTCCCGTACGCCCTTGAGGTCGGTCTTGCCCGAGCCAAGCACCGGGATCTCGCCGACCGCACGGAAGTCGTCCTTGCGGGGGACGAAGAGGTTGGGCAGTCCCATACCCCCGAGCTTGCGCAGCACCTCCGGGATCTCGTCGGGATCCAGGGTGTGAACGACGACGACCCGCTCCCCCTTCTTGAGATCCTCCACGGCGGTCACCGCGAAGACGCGCTCCTCCCTCTCGACACACCGCTCCAACGCCTCCTCGATCACGCCATGCGGCACCATCTCGCCGCCGATCTTGGAGAAGCGTGAGTAGCGATCGGTGATCCGCAGGAAACCGTCTGCATCCAAGGTGCCGATATCACCGGTGACGTACCAACCGTCGCGCATGACCTCGGCGGTAAGATCGGGGCGCTCGAGATACCCCGACATGACGTTCGGACCGCGAACCAGGATCATGCCCTCCTCGGGGGCGTTCAGCGGCTCGAAGGTCTCGGGGTCGACGATACGCACGGAGACCCCGGGAATCGTCTGTCCGACCGTTCCCCGCCTCCACCCCGGCTGGTACAGACCGGCAGCGCGAAAGTCCGGGACGTTGACTGCAATCACGGGCGAGGTTTCGGTCACGCCATAGCCCTCGAGTGGCTCGAAGCCGAAGTGGTCGCGGAACGAGTCGACGACCTGAGCCCGTAGCTTCTCCGCACCGGCCACCACGAGCCGCATCGAGCCGAACTGGCCCGGCGCGATGCGGCGCGCATACAGCTGCAGGAAGGTCGGGGTGGCGAACATCATGGTCACGCGATAGCGCCGCACCAGATCGCCGATGGCCATGGCGTCGAGGGGGCTGGGATGGAAGATCACCGGCACGCCCAAGTTGGCGGCCATCCAGAGGGTCGCCATGTAACCGAACGAGTGGAAGAACGGCAGTATCCCGAGCAATCGGTCGCGCTTGCCGATCGGCATCACCTGGATACAACCTCGCACGTTCGAGTCGATGTTGAAGTGGGTGAGCGGCACACCCTTGGGCTCGCCGGTGCTGCCGCTGCTGAAGATGATGGTGGCGAGGTCGGCGGGCCGGACCTCGCGCGCTGCACCGCAGGCTCGCTCCAGCACGCCCATCGGGGCGAAGGCCGCCAGCAGCATCGCCACGATGCGTGAGCCGCCGCCGATCGTCGTGCCGACCTCCTCGAGCCAGATCGGCTCGACGCCCTCGGGCAGCTCGAGCTCGGCCTTGGCCACGAACAGGCCGCTGGTCACCACAGTCTCGAGTCCCGCCTGGCGGGCGGCCGACTCCATGCCTTTCTTGCCGGCGGTGAAGTTCAGGTTGACCGAGACCTTGCCGGCCATCGCCGCGGCGATGTTGATCAGCGCCCCGCCCACGCTCGACGGAAGCAGGATCCCGACACACGTCTGGCCTGCCCAGTGGGGTCGTAGCGCCCGGGCCAGCGCAATGACTCCGACGAGGCACTTGAACCGGCTCAGATGCGGACGGGTCAGGTCGGCGAAGCCGAGGCGCCACGGAGCCCTGCGGAAGCGGCGCACGAAGGTGCGGTGCAACGGCATGCTCGCAACGCCGCCGTGGATCCAGGCCTCCGTGCTGAGCTCGCGGACACGACGACGCACCTCGGGAATCGGCGTGTCGGCGGGCATCGGATCCCCGATGGCGATGGTCACCGGGTATGGGATCTTGCTGGGGACTTTGCTGAAGAAGCGGCCGCCGGCACGGCTGAAGATGCTGCCCCAGACCCGATCCAGGAAGATCGGTATCACCGGCGCATCACGCCCCTTGAGGATGCGTTCGAAGCCGCGCTGGAAGGGCAGCAGCATGCCGATCCGTGTGATCTGTCCCTCCGGAAAGATGCAGACGAGCTCGCCGCGATCGATCGCTTCTCCCGCCGCGCGCAGGGCCCGCAGGACCAGCTTGGGACCGCCCGACGATGAGATCGGGATGGCTCCCATGCTACGCATGAACGGACGCAGCAACGGGTGGTTGTAGAAGGCGACATCGGCAATGAACCGGATCGGCCGGTCGGTAGCGGCCAGCAGCAGGAACACGTCGATGAACGACACGTGGTTGGGGACCAGCAGCGCGCCGCCCTTGCGCGGGATGCTGCCCTCGCCCTCGATGGTCAGCCGGTAGAAGGTGTTGGTCGTCAGGATCAGCAACAGGCGGATCAGCGCGTCCGGCAACAGCCAGAGTGCCCACGCCGTGCCGGCCAGGATGACGCCAGCCGTCAGCAGGATGATGCCCTGGGAGGAGTAGCCGGCCGCTGACAGCGCGCCGGTCCCGAGGGAGCCGAGTAGGATCCCCGTGTAGACGAGGAGGTTGGACAGGGCCAGAACGCCGCCCCGACTCTCGGCCGGCGAGCGCCACTGCTTCAGGGCGTTGAGCGGAACGTTGACCACACCGCCCGAGACCCCCATGAGAAACAGCAACAGGAGCGTCGGCCAGAAGCTCGGCCCGAGCAGGCCGAACAGCGCCGTGAACACCGCCATACCCACGGCTCCGAGGGGCAGCAGCCCGTACTCGACGCGGGTGCGGGAGATCCGCCCCGCCAACACCGAGCCCGCGGCAATGCCGGCCATCATCACCCCGAGAGCGATGCTGGCCCGATCGTTCGACAAGCCGAGCCGGGTCTTGGTATAGACCACCACCACCTGGAAGGAGATGCTGGCGACGAACCAGAAGAAGACCGATCCCAGCACGGCGAGCCAGAGGACTCGATCGGTGCGCATGGCTCCCCAGGAGTCGCGCCAGCCGCTGATCAGGCCGCCCTGGGTCGCCCCCGGAGGCACCTTGGGCACCGACTGCGCGGCGATGAATCCGAGGATGGCAAGACCGAGCAGAACGGCACCGGCGATCCAGCTCCGAGCCCCGGCGAGCTGCAGCAGCGTACCGGCAACTCCCGCACCACAGATGATCGCCAGGGTCGACCACATTTCCAGCTGCCCGTTGGCGGCCGAGAGGCGCGAGTGGGGCACGATCTCCGGCAGGATGCCGTATTTCGCGGGACTGAAGAGGGCGCTCTGGGCGCCCAGAGCGCCGAGGATCACAAGCGCCGACATGCCGCCCTCGGGCTGACTCCAGAGCACGTACACGGCCGCGCCCATCAGCAGGATCTCGAATCCCTTGAGGCCGACGATGACGCTCCGCTTGCTGACCCGGTCGTTGAGCAGTCCGGCGGGAAGCGAAAACACGATCAGCGGCAGGGTCAGCACGACCGTCGCGAGCGTCGTGTACGCCTGCGCCGCTGCCTCCCGCTCGGCGAGAGTCGCGGCGCCGGCGATTGCGTCGATGCCCAGCAGCGTGACCATGACGCGCCAGGCGTTGTCGTTGAAGGCGCCGAAGAACTGGGCGATCAGCAGCCCGCGCAGGCGTCCCTTGCCGGCGCTCACAGACCGATCGCCTCGGCCACGATCTGCACCGGGTGCCTCGGCTTGGCGTCGCCGAAGTCGGCGATCTGGGCTCGGCACGAGGTGCCGCAGGCAAGCTGCTCGGTTGCACCGTTGCCGGCACTGTTGGCGAGATCGGCCATCTCGGTGACCAGCCGCCGGCCAAGCTCGCGGCTGATGTCGTAGCCCTGCGGCTTGTACCCGAAGGAGCCCGCCATGCCGCAGCACTCGGCGCTGGTGCTCGTGACCGCGACTCCCGGGAGCCGCGCGAGCACCTCCTCGGTCGACGGGAACCAGCCCGCCGTCTTCTGCTGGCAGTGGCCGTGCACCACCAGGTGTCGGTGGGTCGGCTCGGCTGCGCTGTTGGCCTTCAAGGCCCGGTCCAGCCTCTCGGCATGGTCCTCGAGAAACTGCATGATCTCGCGCACCGCGACCTCCAGCAGCAGGAGGCCCCCGTCGTCTGGCACCAACTTCCGATGATCCTCCACGACACAGGAGACACACGAGGGCTCGATCCCGACGATCGAGAGCCCCTGCTCGGCGACAGGCTCGAGCAGCCGTAGGGTCTCCCGGGCCTGGCGGCGAGCCTCGCCGAGGTTGCCCTGCGAGATGGCGGCACGACCACAGCAGCTGCGCGTTGCCAGCACGACCTCGAAGCCGAGCGCCTCGAGAACCCCGATCGCGGCCTGACCAATCTCGACCTCGACGTGGTCTGTATGGCAGTCGGCCCAGAACACGACCGTATCAGACACCAACGAGGAGAGGACGGCCCCGTCGGTCAGGACCCTGCCGCCGCGCTCAGCGTGCCACTGGGCCAGTGTCTGGTGGGACAGTTGCGGAAGTGCTCGGCGGCGATCGACACCGAGTACCCGCTCGAGGGCCCACCGTACCGGCGGGGTCGTGGTGGCCCAGTGCAGCGGCGCACCGCGGCGCGCGAGCTCGTAGAGGCGTCGAGGCTCAGCGAGTAGCCGCGTGGCAACACCATCGCGCCCCCCATCCCGCTCCCCGATGCGCTCGCGGATCGACATGTTCATCCACGGGATGTCGATGCGCACGGGACAAACATCGCGACAGCGGGAGCATCCGGTGCACAGCTCGTTGAACTCCGCCGCCGTATCGAGACTGCTGACGCCCGCCTCCCAGGCGTTGCCGATTCCCGACTGGTAGGTCGGACCGCCGTAGACGTGGCCACCGACCGCCTGATACGGCGCGCACACGTTGAGACAAGCGCCACACCGCACGCAGTACAGCGCCTCGCGCAACACCGGGTCGTCGCGCATCTCGGTACGGCCATTGTCGAGCAACACGAGGTGGAACTCACGATGCCGCTGAACCAGCGGCGACTCATCCCATCCCGGTCCGCTGATCACCGACAGGTACGCGGTCTGCAGCTGGCCGGTGGCACTGCGCGGCAGCAGCTCCAGAAACGGCTCCAGGTCGGCCATCGTCGGCAGGATCTTCTCCACCCCGGCCAGCGCCACGTGCACGGCCGGCAGCTGCGTGCACATGCGCGCGTTGCCCTCGTTCTCGACGATGACGACGGTGCCGCTCGCGGCGATCAGGAAATTGGCCCCGGTAATGCCGAGATCGGCGGCGAGAAAGTCGCTGCGCAGCAGCTCGCGCGCCAGCTGGGTCAGCTCCTCGGCCCGCTGCGGTACCTCGTCCATACCCAGGCCGGTACGGAATGCCTCGCGCACATCCTCGAGCCCCTTGTGGATGATCGGTGCGATGATGTGCGACGGTCGGTCCCCATCGATCTGGACGATGTACTCACCCAGGTCGGTCTCCCGCACGGCGATCCCGGCGCCCTCGAGCGCGGCGTTGAGATGGATCTCCTCGCTCGTCATCGACTTGGACTTGACGGCCCGCGCCAAGCCACGCTCGGTGGCGATCCCGGTGATGATGGAGCAGGCCTGCTCGGCATCGGCCGCCCGGTAGACATGGCCGCCCGCAGAGCGCACCGATTCCTCGAGCTGCTCGACGAGCTCAGGCATGCGCTCGATGGCCCGTTCCTTTATCGCGCGGGCACGATCCCGCGCCGCCTCGTAACTGGGATACGCATCCACGGCCTCGCGCCGGTGCCGGGCAGACAGGCCGGTGGCCTTCGGCAGCGCCAGCTGCAACTCCGCATCGGCCAGGGCAGTACGAATCTCGGCCGCCAGGTCCCGGCTCACGGTGCGCCTCGCACGGCGCTCTCGTGCACCAGCAGGATCTCGAGCGCGTTCGGCCCGTGGATGCCCATGACGAGCGTCTTGGCGATATCGGCCGTCTTCGATGGGCCGGTGATCCAGACCCAATCCCGATCGCCCGCGGCAAAGCGGGCATGAAAGACAGCGAACGCGCTGGCCAGGTCCGGGTACACGTCGCGCTCACGTATGAGTGCGAAGTGGATCCAGGGCAGTACCGATGCGAGCCCCCATCCTCCCGGCCGCCCACCAACGAGGATCGTCCCGGTCGCGGCAATACCGATCGAGGCTCCCGTCAAGCCGATGGTCAGCCCCGGCGCACGATCGCCCGACGCACTGACAGGGAGCAGCCTGATTCCTCGGGCACTCAACGCCAACGGCAAGCCGAGCTCCTCGGCGAGCTCGCAGGGCTCGTACAGAAGCGTGTGCGGTGCGGAGTGCTTCGTCACCGCCTGCTCGAGGATCTCGGCCACCTCGCACCCCGAGCCGACCCGGCGCAGGTTGCCACCCGCGGCGCGCGAAGCGGAGGTAAAGGTGGCAGCAAGGCTGTCGGTCGAGGGTACCATGCGCCTAACATCTACCAGCCTCGCCCATGGCGTCAAAGCATGCGGCGAGAAAGGCGATCCCGACGGCCCCGAGTTGCGAGCTACCAGCCGGGCCAGCCGCTCCGGCGATCGGCGGGACACCACGGAGAACACACAATGCGAGTGCTGGTAACGGGCGCCACCGGGTTCATCGGGTCGGCGCTATGCGATCGACTCGGGAGAGGCGGCCACGAGGTAGTGGCGCTGTCGCGCGATGCCGCGTCGGCACGGCAACGGGTCGCGGCGATCAGCGAAGCGCACGACTGGGACCTCATGCGCGAGGAGGCTCCCGCGGCGGCATTACAGGGAACCGAGGCGGTAGTGCACATGGCCGGCGAGTCGGTCGCCGGGCGCTGGACCGCGACCAAGCAGCGCGCCATCCGCGACACGCGCGTTGTGGGCACTCGCTACCTGGTGCAGGCGATGCGTCGCGCCCACACCCCGCCGGCGCTGTTGATCTGCTCGAGCGCCATCGGATACTACGGCGACCGCGGCGATGAGGAGCTCACCGAGCAGTCGGGGCCTGGCGACGACTTCTTGGCACGAACCTGCGGCGAGTGGGAGGCGGAGGCAACTGCCGCGGAGGAGTTGGGCTCGCGCGTCCTGCGACTGCGCACCGGAATCGTCCTGGGTCGCGGCGGCGGCGCTCTGGCCGAGATGCTCCTGCCGGCAAAGCTCGGGCTGGGTGGGCCGCTCGGTTCCGGCCGGCAATGGTGGTCGTGGATCCACCTCGACGACGTTCTGGGGCTGATCGCCCACATGCTCCATCCAGGTACGGGCGCCAGCGGCGCGCTGAACAACACGGCTCCGTCACCGGTACGGCAGCGGGACTTCGCACGCGCCATGGGTCGCGTGCTGCGCCGTCCCGCGTTCATGCCGGCGCCGGCGTTGGCGCTGAGGATCGTGCTCGGCGGCTTCTCCACCGAGCTGCTCTCGAGCAAGCGGGTGCTTCCCGCGGCGGCGCAGGCGGCTGGCTACTCGTTCCGTCACCCACAGATCGAGCCAGCTCTCCGCGACGTTCTGGGATAGCCCATCGCGGCCCGAGCCGGGGACCGGGGCCGCCTTTGGTTGGTGAATAGGGACTCTATTCGCCGCGCTGGCTGCGGCGAATACTTGCCCATGCGGTGAACCAAGAATACAATCACCGCAACAGGTACGGTGATTATGCTGTTCATTCACGAACGGGCCGGGTGGCCCGAATTCACATGGGACAGTGGGGCCCTGGTAGGGGCTCTGGCCGCCGTGCGCCACAAGCAGGGCAAGCACCTCGGCAAGATGGAGGCTCTGGGCTTCGAACTCCGAGCGGAAGCCAGTCTCACTGCGCTCACCGATGAAGTCGTAAAATCCTCGGCCATCGAAGGCGAGCACCTGAACCCGGGAGAGGTTCGCTCGTCGATCGCTCGCCAGCTTGGGCTTGACGTTGCAGGACTTCCCAAACCCGCACGAGAAGTCGAAGGCGCTGTCGAGATGATGCTCGACGCTACACGCAACTTCGAAGAGCCGCTCACCGCCGAGCGTCTCTTCGGTTGGCACTCGGCACTCTTCCCGACCGGGCGAAGTGGCATGCACCGGATCACTGTCGGCGCGTGGCGCAGCGGTGAGGCTGGCCCGATGCAGGTCGTCTCGGGGCCGATCGGCAAGCAGAAGGTGCATTTCCAGGCGCCGGATGCCGAGCGCCTCGAGACCGAGATGAACTACTTCTTTGAGTGGTTCGACTCGTCGCCTGGCATCGACCCGGTGCTTAAAGCTGCGGTTGCGCACTTCTGGTTTGTCACGATTCACCCGTTCGACGACGGCAACGGGCGCATCGCTCGGGCGATCGCCGACATGGCGCTCTCACAGGCAGACGGCACGAAGGACCGCTTCTACAGCATGTCATCCGGGATCGAGGAAGAGCGGAAGGACTACTACCTCCAGCTCGAATCCGCCCAGCGAGGGAGCCTCGACATCACGGCGTGGCTCGCGTGGTTTCTGCGATGTCTCGACCACACCATCGAGGACGCCGATAAGACGCTTGGCTCGGTACTTCACAAAGCGAAGCTCTGGCAACGAATCAACCCGAATCCGGTCAATGACCGCCAGCGCGAAGTCATCAACCGCATGCTTGGCAACTTCAAGGGACACCTCAGCACGTCGAAGTACGCGAAGCTTGCCAAGTGCTCGAACGACACGGCACTTCGAGACATCCGCAAGCTCCTGGAACGAGGCATCCTCGTGAAGAACCCCGGAGGGGGCCGAAGCACAAGCTACCGCCTCGCCCACCCCGACCAAATTCCAGGTTGACCGCTGGAGCCGGGTCTGCCCGAGAAACCGAGCCAAGGGGTCAGGGCCGGGGTCGGGGCCGGGGCCGGGGCCGCCGGTGGCCGTAGAAAGAGCTTCGGGGCCGAGTCTGACCCCCCTACAATCCTGGGAGTCCGTGGCTCCTAGGATCGAGCCCGTCTCGCGTCTCGAGAGGCCGCTATGCAAGAGATCGCCGACCTCGAGCTCCTGATCCGCTCACGCTACCCGATCCTCATCGTCGAATCGGTCGAGGAGCGTCGCATCGAGCGCCTGCTGCAGATCTGCGCCCAGCGGCTCCAGGTACCACTGTTCACCTGGAGCGTTGTGGAGGGCCTGCAGCGGGGCGACGGCAGCGGCACGATCTATGACACTCTGGAACCGGCCAAGGCGCTCGCCAACCTGCGCTCGATCTCGGGTGAAGCCGTCTACTTCTTCAAGGACCTGCACCGGTTTCTCGACGACCCGGTTGTGCTGCGCACCCTACGTGACCTGGCCACGCTATTCGATCGTGACCGGCGCACTGTGGTGCTCGCGGCGGCCGGGCTGAAGCTACCCGCTGAGCTGTCGCAGCACGCCGTGGCCTTCCGGCTTCAACTGCCGGATCGGAGCGAGCTGGAGAGTCTCGTGCGCGCCACCCTCGATGACCTGATGCGGACGCAGGACATCGGCGTCCGGGTCGACAGCGACCAGCTCGGCAAGATCATCGACGGCCTCGCCGGCCTCACCCGTACGGAAGCCCGGCGGGTACTGACACGGGCGGCCTTGCATGACTCGGCGCTGACGCCGGAAGACGTGGTCGAGATCGCAGCGGCAAAGGGGGAGCGGCTCGCGGCCGAAGGGCTGCTCGAACCGATCGCGGTGGACGACGGCCCGACGCTCGCCGGCCTGGACAAACCTGCGTGGATGGCTTGCCAAGCGCCGCGGAGCCTTCACGCCGGAGGCTAGGAGCTTCGGCCTCGAGGCGCCGCGGGGCGTGCTGCTGCTGGGCGTGCAGGGCTGCGGCAAGAGCATGGCCGCGCGGGCGGTTGCACCGAGACTGGCAGCTGCCGCTACTGCGCTTCGAGGCCGGCCGGCTATTCGACAAGTACATCGGTGAATCGGAGCGCCGGCTCGAGCGCGCTCTGGCCGCGGCCGAGCGCATGGCCCCCTGCGTCATGCTCATGGACGAGATCGAGAAGGCGCTGGCCCTCGACGGTGGCCAGACCGACGGCGGGTTGTCGCGGCGGATCTTCGGGCGTCTGCTCGGGTGGCTGCAGGATCGCCGCGCTCCCGTATTCGTCGTCGCCACCTGCAACGGTGTGCACCAGCTGCCTCCCGAGATCATGCGCAAGGGCCGTTTCGACGAGATCTTCTTTGTCGACCTGCCGGGCCGTGCCGAGCGCTACCAGATCTTCGAGGTGCACCTCGCGGCCCGTCAGCGCGACCCCTCCGAGTTCGACCTATCGCGGCTCGCCGGCGCTACCGACGGCTTCTCGGGTGCCGAGGTCGAGCAGGCGGTGGTGGCGGCAATGTACTCGGCCTTCGCCGACGGGAGAGCTCTCGCCACCACCCACGTCCTTCGCGAGATCGAGTCGACCCGGCCGCTCTCGGTTACCCGCGCCGAAGAAATCGGCGCGCTGCGTGCCTGGGCGGCGGGTCGCGCCGTTCCGGCGACAAGCGCCGCGGCCGCCTAGCAGCCAGCAGCCCCTCATGCGGGACACCGGCGCCCGCTGATACCGTTACGCTAATCTCGCGGGGCGCGTCGAGCACGGTTCATTCGCCGGGTTTTCTTCGACCCCCGCTAAAACCCCTCGGCCTCAGCCGGTGTCAAAAGGTGCAGAGACCCACGATACCGGAGAGCGGCCGAGATGCAGGCCTTCTTGGATTCAACACCGAACGGACCCGTCGACCAGGATCCAGTCGACCTCGTCGCGGCCGCCGCGCAGGGCGACGGGAGCGCGTTCGAGAGGCTGTACCGCGACAACATCGGCCGCGTCTACGCGCTGTGCCTGCGCATGACGGCGAATCCCGCCGAAGCGGAGGAGCTGACTCAGGAGGCCTTCATTCGTGCCTGGGAGAAGCTTCACACGTTTCGCGGCGACGCCAACTTCTCCACCTGGATGCACCGGGTGGCCGCCAACGTCGTGCTGAGCCGGCGACGCAGCGCAGCTCGCCAGCGTGAGCGCGTCGTCGCCCAGGAGGATCTGTCGCACCACAAGGCAGGCGCGGACCGTACCGATCGGGGCTCAGCCGCCGACCTCGAGGAGGCCATCGCGGCACTTCCCGAGGGGGCACGCACAATTTTCGTCCTCTACGACATCGAAGGCTATCGACACGACGAGATCGCCCAGATCACCGGGCTCGCCACTGGAACCTCGAAGGCCCAACTGCATCGAGCGCGCAAGCTGTTGCGGGAGGCACTGAACCGATGAAACACGAAGACCCGATTCCGGGAACCGACGCACTACCCCGATCGATCGAGCCCGAGCACGACCTGTGGCCAGCCATCGCGGCCCGCATCCAGGAGCGCAAGCTGCTGCGACCGAGCTTTGCCGAACGTGCGGACAAGCCCGCTTCCACCTTCGACTGGCGTCGCTGGGGGCTGCTGGCCGCGGCGGCGATGCTGCTGATGACGGTCTCTTCGGGGATCACCGCATATCTGATCAACGGCGCGACCGCCCCCACCGGGCCGGCCGAGATCCCCGGAGCCGACAACGCTGGCGCCTCGAGCCTTTCCACCGTCGCGTGGGACGAGTTCCAGCAGGCCGAACGCGAGTACGAGCGCATCACCGACGAGCTACTCGCGGCCCTCAGCGAAGGGCTGGCGCCCGAGACCGTGGAGATCGTCGAAACTAATCTCCGCCTGATTGATCAGGCGATCCAAGAGGCGCGCGCGGCGCTGGAGCGAGATCCCTCCAACGCCGGGCTGGCCTTCAAGCTGAACGATATCTACCGCAAGCGGGTGACCTTCTTGCGGGAGATGAGCCGACTCTGAGGAGAGCGACCATGCGATGCACCAACGACTGGCGACGGGTAGCACTGGGGGCCGTTCTAGCGATGGCGGTCCCCGCTACCGCCACGGCCACCCAGCAGCAAGTCGAGGACCGGCGGGCTGTGAGCCCCGATGTCATGATCGAGATCGACGAGATCATCGTCGGTTCGATCGTCATCACCGGGTGGGACCAGAACGAGTTCCAGCTGACCGGCACCATCGGCGCCGATGTCGACGAATTCTACGTCGAGGGTGGACCCGACAACATCGAGGTCGGAGCCGACTTCGACGATTGGGACGATGATGACGACAACGAGGGTGGTCGCCGGCGCTGGCGCGGCCGTGATCACAACGACGTCGAGATCAACCTCGAGATCCGGGTGCCTCGCGGTGCCAGCCTCGAGATCGAGGGCGTGACCTCGTCGATCAGGGTCAACGGCGTCGACGGCTCGATCGACCTCGAGTCAGTTACCGGCAGCATCGAGTACTCGGGCAACGCCACGACGCTCGATCTGGCCAACGTCACCGGCTCGATCACGGCGCAAGCTCCCCGCGTCACCGAGGCCGATTTCGAGTCGGTCAACGGCGACATCACGTTCGTGGGCGGATTCGCATCCGGTGCCGAGCTCGACTTCGAGAACGTCAACGGCGACATCGACCTGAGCCTGCCTGCCGACGTGTCGGCATCCTTCGACGTCGAGACGATGATGGGCGATATCGTCAACGAGTTCGGCCCCGAGGCGAGCAGCAGCAGCCGTTGGGTCCCCTCGAAGGAGCTCAGCTTCCGCACCGGGAGCGGCAGCGCCGAGATCTCGATCGAGACCCTGCAGGGCTCGATCCGCATTCGCCACCAGTGATCAGGAGCCGACTCTCGTCGCCCTGACGAGGACCTCCGGGTCCAGCACGGTCATTTCGACGACGCGTGAGTCTTCCCGGCGGAACTGAAGCCGCACCTTGGCGGCCCCCGTCGGGAAGAACGCGTCGTCGCCGACGTAGAACAGGACACGCGGCGTACCTCCCGGCCGGCGGACCATGAGGAGGTCGTTGCGGTCGTTGATGTAGACCTCGAGGCGCTCGTCGGGTCCGGCACCGTAGGAGTACCGCCCGAGATACGCGCCGCGCGCCTCCTGTGTCAGCGGCAGGTGCTCGAACCCCTCGTCAGCTTGCCCGACCGACTCGAGGTAATCGACCACCGGCTGCGCCAATAACGCTTGTTTAATAAATTTCCAAACGACTCCGGCTTCCGGCTCTGTGATCAGCGATCCGGCGTTGTCAGATCGCCCCGGCCTCCGGCGCCTCACCGATCAGACGCACCCGTCGCAGCAGCATGTTCAACAGGTACAGCAGCAGCGCCACGGCCGCGAGGCCAGGCCACAGCTGAAGTGGCCGCTCGACGGTTTGGCCGTCGGTGGCGACCAGCTGGTCCGGGGTCGCGTCGTAGCGCCCACCGGTGGCCCGAGCCAGGCCGCGGAGCAGCGCCTGATCCGGCGCCCGGTAGCGAAGCTCCGGGTCGATACCGGGCAGCAAGCGCCGCTCGGCCGACTCGTTGCGATCGCCGGCCCAGGAGACGGTCAGAGGCTCCTCGGCGGCGGCGCCGATCCGCGCCTCGTAGCTGCCGGGAGCGACCTGGGACAGCTGCACGGTGCGCGGCTCGGTGTCACCGACCGTCACGAGCACGCTGGGCCGCACGGCGTTGCGGAAGCGGCCGCGACCATCGACGAGATCCAGGCTCACGGTGGCCGCCCCACGCGTGCGCGCGACCGTCAGACCTGGCTCGCTCAAGTCGCTCTGGCGCAGGTTCTCGCGCACCAGCTGGCTCCAGAACTTGCCATAGCCCTCCCACTCCAGCCACGGCGCCGACCAGCGATTCTTGACGTCGGAGGCGAACACCAGAGCCCGTCCGAGGCCGAACTGCCACCGCGCCAGGATCGGGTCGCCATCCTCGCCCGTATCGATGATGATCTCGGCTCCGTCCTTGGGCATCGTGCGCACGTAGCCAAGCAGCGGCGGGACCTCGTCCATGTCGAGGCCAGACAGCACTTCGATCCTCTTGCGCACGACGGGAACGACGTCGTCTCCTTCCTCGATGGTGATGCCCTGGGCCATCTGGGTCTCGTCGATGAACACCTCAGGAACTCGCGTGGGATCGGCGATGAAGTACGAGCGACCCGACCCCCAATCGGCGATGCTGCCAAGCAGCTCGCGGTCGGCCTTGTCGCCGACGGCGACGGTCGACACCGTGATGTCGTCCTCGCGCATGCGGGTGACCAGTCCCTCGTAGTCGTCCTCATAGGTCTTGCCGTCGGACAGCAGAATTACGTGCTTGACCTCGGCGTCGATCGTCTGCAGCGACGTGTAGACGTCCTGAAGCGCCGGGTAGATGTTGGTGGGCGAGCTGGCCTCGACGCTCGAGATGCGATCCTCGATGCTCTGTTTGTTGCGCGCCAGCTGGATCGGTACCGGCCAGTAGAAGTGGTAGTCGAAGGCGAGCAGCCCGAACTGCTGCTCGTCCTCGAGCAACCGCGCCGCAGCTTTGGAGGCCTCCTTGGCCAGCGCCATCTTGTCGCCCACCATGCTGTAGGACTTGTCGAGGGCGATTACCAGGACCAGGTCCTTGGGCTCGCGCTCCGCCTTGAACCAGACCGGCAGCACCTCCTCGAGACGCGTCTCGGCGTAGCCCTCCTCGCCGTAGACCGACTCGCCGCCGGCCAGCACGAAGCCGCCGCCCCGTTCCTGCACGTAGTAGGCGATCGCTTCCATCGTCTCTGGTCGGATCATCTCGGGCAGGACGTCGCTCATGATCACGAGCTCGTAGTCGTCGAAGTCGGTCCAGTTGATCGGCATGGCGAGCGGGCTCACGACCGTCACGTCGAAGCCGCCTTGGGACAGCGCGTCGGCCAGGAAGCCGGAGGTCCGCGGAACGCCCTCGATATACAGCACCCGGGCCCGTTCGCGAGCCTGCAAGGCCACCTGCGCCAGGTTGTTGTCGAGCTTCGGATCTGAGTCGAGCTGCAGTACCACGTCGAGCGTCGTGCTGCCGGCCCGATCGACCACCGGCAGCAGCGCCAGGCTGGTGAGCCCAGGTTGCAGCTGCAACTCCTCGGTAGCCAGCACCTCGTCGCCAGACATGACCAGCAGTCGTCCCTGGGCCGGCACCTGGGCGTAGACGTCGACGTGCAGGTCGAACGGGCTCCCGGCCCGGACCGTCGCGGATGCCGTGAGGCTGTCGATCCAGGTATCGCCCTCGAAGCGTGCGGCGGTCGGCTTGGGGTAGACGCGCACGGCGCGCAGCTCGAGATGCTCGACGGCGCGGTTCAGGTCGCCGTGCGTGGCGTTGCCGTCGCTGAGCAGGACAATTCGTGGCACGTGGTGGGGCGGCAGCGAGGCCACAGCCCCCTCCAGCGCCGCCGCGACGTCGGTCTGGCTCCGGTCGACGGCGCCGCGCACCGGTCCGTCGGCCACGCGCACGCGGCGCAGGGCGTCGGCGCTGGCGACCGTCGTGGTGTTGGCACCGAAGGCGATGAAACGCGAGTGCTCCGAGCCACCCATCGACTCGACCTGCTCGATCCACGTGATCGCGTCCTGTACCGCCTGCGGCGCGACGCTCTGTGAAACATCCAGCACGTAGATCAGCGACAGCCAGGAGCCGCTGCGATGCAGCACCGGTTGCGTCATCGCCAGAATCACCAGGACCAGCGCCACGCCGCGCAGCAGGGTCATCAGATCGACCTGGCGCGGGTGGAACTCGATCAGGCTGCTGCGCCGCGCCCACACGACGATGGCCACCGCGAAGGGCAGCAGGGCGAGCGGCCACAGGACACCGAAGCTCAGGCTCACGGCATGCCTGCTAGCGGGCTCATATCGTGATCCTCCGGTGATAGGTCAAACCCTCCAGTGCCAGCAGCGCCGCCACCAGCGGCAGCAGCAGGGGCCACAAGACGCGAGCGCTCGGGACCTCCTCCACCGGGATGGGCTCGCTGACCAGAACCTGTCGATTTACCGCCGAGACGCGGCGCCCGTTGGCGGCGACCACCACAGGGAGCGTGCGTCGCCCGCCGTGCGCCATGTAGACGCCGGACTCGTGCGCCTCGAAGACCGTACGGCCGGGCAACTGCCGGGTCTCGGCCAACCCACCCCCGGGGGAGGTCACGGCGGCGTGAGCCAGCGGAATCGTTATGGCGCCGGGGAGCGCGCGGACCATCGGGGCCTCGTCGCGGAACCACTCGATGAGGTTCGACAAGAAGATCGCAAACGCCAGGCTCTGCGCAAAATCGGAGCGCTCGAGCTCGAAAGTCAGCATCACCCACGAGGCACCCTCGTCGCCCATGAGCAGGATGGGCACGTCACCCGCCGAGGCCAGCACCCGGGCCTCACCAGCCTCGTACACGTCGGCACGTTCGATCCGCAGGTCGTGTACGTCGACGAACTCGAGCAGCGGATCCGCAGCAAGCTCCAGCACGTCCCCCGGCTCATCGACGCGACCGGTGCGGATCGGCAACCAGTTGGCCGCAGGCGGGGCGATCAGCAGCGCCGGCTCGAAGGGGGGCTGAGCCGGGGCGTACCCGGCGAACACCAGCCCGTCCAGCGGGCCCGGATCGGCGGCTGCCGACACCGGCGCCATGCCCCCGATGCCGCTACCCGTGCGTGAGCTCACCCAATCCTCGTACTCCGTTGCACTCAGTCGCGTGAGCTCGACGTGGGATTCGGCGCCCAGCGCCTCGGCCACCGCCGAGTCGTCGGGGCCGACCAGACCGATTCGCACCGATTTGCCGTGCGGCAGAAAGGCCCAGGCCTCGTTGTCGAGCGGCAGGGCGTCACCGTCGGCCGACACGCGCGCCTGCAACGCGCCACCCTCCAGCGGGCTCAGGTCGAAGGTGTTGCGATAGAACTCGTTGGGCTGCAGCTGCACCGTGCGCCGGAACTGCACCTGACGATCGTCCTGCAGCGCGATCGTGACTTCCTTGGGGCCGGGCGAAAAGTTGCCGACTTCGAGAAAGGCCTCGTAACGGAACCGATCGGTGGGCATCGGTCGCACCTCGAAGGCCGAGACGCCGACGTTGTCGGCCGGCTCGAACACCGACAGCACCTTGACTTGGTCCGGAATCCCGATAGCGCCCACCCCATCGGTTATCAGCCAGGTGTCGAAGCCCGATTCGAGATCCGGGAAGCTGAACTCGGACGGCAGGGCGCGAAGCTGTTGGAGCGCCTCACGCGCCCCGGTACGATCGCGCGATGCCGGGGCCAGGACGCGCCCGTTGGTGTCGTAGACGACAAACGTATCGGCCGCGGAGCCACCCGATAGGAGCCGGCCGGCCAGGGCGCTGGCCTTGTCGAGCCGCGTCGCCCCGTCGGCCGTTCGGGTGCCCATGCTCGGGCTCGTGTCGATGACCACAGCGACGCGACGCGGCGCGCCGCCCCCCGACCCGGTCTCGGCCTCGGTAAAGACCAGCACGAGCGACAGGCCGATGGTCAGGGCGATCAGCAAGGAGATGACCCGGCGCAGGATCTCCAACCAGGAGCGCGTCTTGCGCCGCTCGAGTACCCGCGCCCAGAGCAAGGACGAGGACACCACCACCTGACGGTGCTGGATGCGCAGGAAGAAGATGACGGTGATTGCCGCAGCGGTCAGCCCAAGGGCAGACCAGGCCAGCCACGGCGCCACCCCGAGAAAGCTCATGGCGTCGACACAGGGAGACTCGAGTCAGTGGCGGGGAGATCTCCGATTGTACCCGGCCGGACACTCGAGGCCCAATCACCGGGCGCCGGGGACAGGTCGCTCTACTGGGAGACCGTGGTGAAAGTGTGGTGGGTCTGGCAAGTAGGTCTTACGGGTGAGGGCAAGGAGCAACGACGAGGCGATGCGACAACATCGTTGAGGAGGTGCGACGCGGCCATCGCCCGTAACCCCTACTTGCCCAGAGGGTTACGCCGCCAAGGGCGCATCTGCTGCGTTGGCGCTCCTTGACGATGCCCAAACATCGCCGACGTCGCACCGCCTTGCATCTGCGCCCTTGGCGGCGTAACCAGACCCATCACACTTTCACCACGGCCTCCTAGTCTCCTGTAACAGTGGTTCGCAGCATAAGTCATGAGGCGTGTTGGTCGAGAGTGCGCTGTGCGAACCGGGCGATGGGAGCCAGGATCTCGTCGGCACTCTTGCACCACACGAACGGCTCGGGGGTCTCGTTGTGCGCATCGATGAACTCCCAGATAGCTGCCACCAGCGCTGCGACACTGCAATGAGATCCGCGGCGGATCTGCTTGTTGGTCAGCTCGGCGAACCAGCGCTCGACCTGGTTGAGCCACGAGGCATAGGTAGGGGTGAAGTGCAGGTGGAAGCGTGGCCGTTTGGCCAGCCAGGTGTGGATCATCGGGCTCTTGTGGGTGCCGTAGTTGTCCAGGACCAGATGCACCTGCAGTTGGGCAGGCACCTGCTCATCGATCATGTCCAGGAACTTGCGGAACTCCACCGAGCGATGCCGGCGGTGAGTCTGAGCCAGAACGGTTCCCGTCTTGATGTCCAAGGCGGCGAACAACGATGTCGTTCCATGGCGTTGGTAGTCATGCGTGCGCCGCTCCATCTGGCCGGGCCGCATGGGTAGCAACGGCTGTGTCCGATCCAGTGCCTGGATCTGGCTCTTTTCGTCCACGCACAGCACCACCGCGTGCTCGGGCGGGTTGACATACAACCCGACGACGTCGCGCACCTTGTCCACCAGTAACGGGTCGGGCGAGAGCTTGAACGTCTCGGTGCGGTGTGGCTTGAGACCAAAGGCACGCCAGATCCGGCTGATTGTGGCGTGGCTCAAGCCGGTCGCCTTGGCCATCGACCGGGTGGACCAGTGGGTGGCCCCACGCGGGGTACTCTCCAAGGTGCGGATGATCACCTGTTCGACCTGGGCGTCCGTGATCTTGCGCGGCGCTCCGGAGAGGTGGACCCCATCCTTTGGACAGGTTTGCGTCGCAGCTAAGGTGGAATCCGGGTTCATGATTCAGGCTGCCTTGGGCTTGCGAGACACGGGGCGAAGCCCCGGGCTCCTGTCTTCAGCCCCGTCGTCAATGTACGCCTCCTCGGGCGTCCGGTCCTGGAGCGACGAGTGCGGTCGGCACTCGTTGTAGAAGTCCATCCACCAGCCGATCCCGGCCCGAGCCTCGGAGCCAGTCGCGTACTCTGACAGATAGACCTGCTCGTACTTGAGCGATCGCCACAGTCGCTCGATGAAGACGTTGTCCATCCAGCGGCCCTTGCCGTCCATCGAGATCCGAATGCCGGCCTCCTTGAGCGCGTCGGTGAAGTCGACGCTGGTGAATTGGCTACCCTGATCCGTGTTGAAGATCTCGGGAGGACCGTAGCGCTCGAGCGCCTCTTGCAAGGCCTCGACGCAGAAGCTCGTATCGAGCGTGTTGGACAGACGCCAGGACAGCACCTTGCGGCTCGCCCAGTCCATCACCGCAACCAGGTACAGAAAGCCCCGCTGCAGCGGGATGTAGGTCACATCCGCGCACCAAACGTGGTTGGGTCGCGTGATCTCCAGATCACGCAGCAGGTAGGGGTAGATCCGGTGCTCCGGGTGCGGCTGAGACGTCCTGGGCCGCTGCAAGATCGCCTGCAACCCGAGCAGCCGCATCAGGCGGCGCACCCGCTTGCGAGAGACCGTGTAGCCCTGACGGCGCAGCCATCGTCGCATCTGACGTGAGCCGTAAAACGGCGTCTGAAGAAACTGCTCGTCGATCAGCCGCATCAGGCGCAGCGGACTCTCGCCGTGGCCCTCGTAATAGAACGAAGACCTCGCGATCGACACCAGGCGGCACTGCCGCGTGATGCTCAGGGGGCCGTGCTCCGGATCGACCATCGCCACCCTCCGGCCGTGGCTCAACGACCGAAGGCCTTGGACAAGAAATCCCGCTCGATGACGAGCTCCCCGATCTTCGCCCGCAGCTCCTTGATCTCGGCCTCCCGAGAGACCTCGTTGCGCTCCTGTTTCCCCGAGAAGCCAGCCAGCACCTTCTGCCGAGCCTTCTTCTTCCAGTTGGCGATCAGATTCGGATGCACATCGTAGCGGGCTGCCAGCTCCGCCATCGTCGCTTCCTCGCGAAGCGCCTCCAAAGCGACCTTCGCCTTCAGCTCAGCAGGATAACTCCGTCTCTTCCGTGGCATTCCAGACTCCTTCTTCTTGGTCTGGATCCCACCTTAGCAACCTGTCCGAATTTCGGGGTCCACCTCTCGGGTCGCGGTTCGTCGTACAGGCCATCGAGACGATCCGACACGAAGCGTGCCCGCCATTTGCCCACGGTGCTCGGTGACAGCTGCAAGCGCTTGGCCACGGCCTTGTTGTCGTGTCCCTGCGCGCAGGCCAGGACGATGCGCGCGCGGCGTGCTGGGGCGGGGGCGGTGCGGGATCGATGCGCCAACGAGTTCAGGTGTGCCTCCTCCTGTGGCGTCAGCGTTAAGGGAGCCTTGGGTCGACCGGTGCGCATGCGACAATCTCCTGTGCTCAGCTACAAGTTCGACATATGCACACTATAACTTATATCAGTTATTTCTGATACAGGAGACTAGCCCTCGTGCTGCAGCTGGAACTGGACCGTTACGGTCAGGCTCTCGACGGGCTCACCGTCGAGCATCACGGGCGTGTAGAGCCACTGCATCGCCGATGCTACCGCCGCCTCGTCCAGCAACGGGTGAAGACCACGCAGCACCTGAACGTCGACGACCCGGCCTTCCGTGTCGATCGTCGTCTCCATGATCACGATCCCCTCGAGGCCCATCTCGCGGGCCTCCTGGGGATACTCGGGCGCCACGTAGCGCACGCGCCCCGGCGCCTGGATCTCGCCGCCGATGCGAACGGGAGCGGCGGCCGTGAGCCGCGCGCCTCCATCGGTCACCAGGTACTCCAGGCTATGGTCCCGGGCCAGCGTCACGAGCGCTTCCCCGATGGTGACGTTGCGCAGGCCCAGCCCGATCTTCCGATCACCTGCCCGGCCCTCGATTACCACCTCGAAGCCACCGCGACGGCCGAGCCGGCGGAGCACGCGGCGGAGCGGCTCTTCCTCGGCAAGCAGGTCGACCCGCTGGCCGACGCCGCGCAGGTCTAGCAGCGCGGCGTGGTCGAGCCCGATGCGCTCGATAAGATCCTCACGACTCATCTGCTGCGCCAGCGCGCCGGCAAGGGCAGGAACAAGCGAGACCGCCAGCAGGCCGAAGGCGGCAACCCGGATCAGATTGTGACGACGCATGGCAAGGAACCTCTCTGGATTACGAATTCGATCGATTCGCTGGACAACGGATTGGCGCGAGCCTGCCAGGTAGGCGCTGCCCAGCGCCGGGACCAGCCCGAGCCGGACCGTGCGGGCCAGCGCCCGCGCATAGGCCTCGCGCAGGGCGTCGGGAACGACCACCCGCGGCCGCAGCACACCGACGACCCGCGGCATCGTCGCCCCGATCGAGGCCGCCCGGCGGCGCGCCCGCGCCCCGCTGACGACCGGCAGGGCGAGCGCGCCCAGGATCCAGACCGCCGACAGGAGCACGAAGACCGCCCCCGGCTGTTGCGGCCTAGGCGCCGTCACGATCACCCCGAAGCCGGGCATCGAGGCCACGGCCTGACCCAGCCGAGAGAGCGGCTGCCCCATGGCCACGCTCGGCTCGAGCCAGGCGAGCGCGGCACCGAGCAGGCTCACCGGCAACAGCAGCTTGCCGATGGCGAACCACCAGATCGCCGTGTGGTAGCGGGCCGGGGCGCGGTGTATGGCCCTCGCCAGCGCCCACAGCACCAGGATGACGATACCGCTCTGCGACAGGTGGTCGGCCATCGCCGACCAGAAGGACGCGCTCGCGACGGCCTCGATCACGAGCTCTCTCCTTGTCCGGTCTCGCCCGATTCGAGCGTACGCTCGAGCGCGCGCAGATCGTCGAGGTCCAGCGCGTCCATGTCGGCCAGGTGGCTGAGCAGCGGCGCGGCGGCGCCGTCGAACAGCGAGTCCAGGAGCCGGCCGATCTCCTTGCGAATCATCGCCGCGCGTCCCACTCGCGAGTGGTAGAGCACGGCGCGCCCGTCCATTCCGACGCGCTCGATCGCACCCTTGTACTCGAGCCGCTCGAGGATCTTGCGCACCGTCGAGTAGGACGGCGGGTCCTCCAGGCCCCCGTGCACCTGGCGCGCGGAGGCCTCACCCTGCTCCCAGACTCGTCGCAGGCACTGCAACTCGAACCGTGACAGCTCGGGCAATCGCTCGGGCATGAGCTCCCTCCCCTTATCGAATGCGACAAACGTCGCACTCGTGTCAAGGGGTGTCGGCGTCGACCTCCGAAACCAGTGGAGCACTAGCTGACGAAGCGGCCCTGACGCATGATCTGCAGCACCAGGTCCTCGAACGGGAAGTCGGTCTGGGTGCGCACGTAGCCGAAGCCGTGCACCGAGCAGTACCGGTCGAGATCGGCGCAGTAGGACTCGAACTCGTGCTCGTAGGCCTTCAGCAGCGGTGGCGTGATCGTTACGTCCTGGGTCTCGCGGGTTTCAGAGTCCACCAACGTGATCTCGCCGTTCAGCGGCGGACTCGAGTCGGCCGGCGAGACGACATGGATGCCCATCAAGTCTTGACGCCGATAACGGATGATGTCGAGCGAGTGCTGCGCGCCGTGCGGGTCGAAGAAATCGGAGACCACGACTGCCAACCCCCGCCCGCGGCGTGCCGTGAAGAAGCGATGGAAGGCCTCACCACCGTTGGTCGTGTGGCTCGGCCTGATGCGGGCCAGGAAGCGGAAGATGTTGAAGATCTGCGCCTTGGAGCGCTGTGGTGGCAGCTCATCGATGATGTGATCGGCGTAGGCGACGAGCGTCACACGATCCAGGTTCGACAGGCCGATGTAGGCCAGCGCGGCAGCCACCTTCTTGGCGTAATCGAGCTTCTCGTTGCCGGCGCCGCCCATGGAGGCGCTGGCGTCGACAAAGATGTAGATCGGCAGGTCGGTCTCCTCCTCGAACAGCCGCAGGATCAGCTTGTCGAGTCGCATGTAAGCGCGCCAATCGACGGCACGGAAGTCGTCACCCGGGACGTAGCCCCGGTAGTCGGCGAACTCGATGCCGGCGCCGACCCGCTTGGCTCGCCGCTCGGCCTTGAACTGCCCCGAGAGCAGACGCTTGGCCACCATGCTCAGAAGCTCGAGCTTGCGCAGGAACTCCTCGTCGAAGGGGCCGAAGCTCCCTTGGCTGATGGGCTGCGAGCCTGACAGGGCCATCGCTACCTCCCCCGGCGCTCTGGTCGCCTATTCCTGCGGCCCTGGCAGCCGCTCCAGAATCGCCTCCAGGATGGTGTCCTGATCGATCCGGTCGGCCTCGCCCTCGAAGTTGAGCAGCACGCGGTGACGCAGCGCCGGCAGCGCCACGCCGCTGATATCGTCGGCCGAGACATGGACCCGGTCGGCAAGCAGGGCGCGGATCTTGCCGGCAAGCACGAGCGCCTGAATGGCGCGCGGCCCGGCACCGTAGCGGACGTAACGGTTCGTCTCCTCGACGGCGTGCGGGTTGCCAGGGTGCGTGGCCAGCGTCAGCCGTATGGCGTAGTCCTGCACCGGTCTGGCGATCGGGACGGAACGCGCCGTGGTGCGCATCGCCACGATCTGCCCGCCGTCGAGCACACGATCTACGCTCGGCGACTCCGGCTGGGTGGTGCGTTCCATGATCTCGTGCAGGTCCTCGACGCTCGGATACGACAGCTTGATCTTGAACAGGAAGCGATCGAGCTGCGCCTCGGGCAACGGGTAGGTGCCTTCCATCTCGAGCGGGTTCTGCGTCGCCAGCACGAAGAATGGCTGCTCGAGCCGGTAGGTCTCGTTGCCCACCGAGACGCTGTTCTCCTGCATCGCCTCGAGCAACGCCGACTGGGTCTTGGGCGTGGCGCGGTTGATCTCGTCAGCCAGAATGATGTTGGCGAAGATCGGCCCCTGCTGGAAATCGAGGAAGCGGGCGCCCTCGGTCGTCTCGTGCACCACGGTGGTCCCGACGATATCGGCCGGCATCAGGTCGGGGGTGAACTGGATACGGTGAAACTTCAGGTGCAGCACATCGGCAAGCGTGTGGACGAGCTTGGTCTTGCCCAGCCCCGGGACGCCCTCGAGTAGCGCGTGGCCGCCGGCCAGCACGCTGATGAGGATCGCATCGATGACGTCCTCGTCCCCGACGATGACCTTGCCGATCTCGCGCCGGACGACCTCGAACTGCTCCTGAAAAGATTCGATCTGCTCTGCGGCCTGGGGACTCATCGCCGTTCTTCTTCCCGCCGTTGGTTGTCGCGTTCGCGCAGGGCCTTGAAATAGGTCAATACGTACGGGCGGTAGCGCCATGGAATCGGCTCGCTCTCGAGCAGCTCCTGCTTCTCGAACTCCGGCGGCAACTCGACCGACTCGAAGTCGAGGTAAGAGCGCTCGGCACGGGTCACGAGCTCCTCCTTGTCCGCCTCCGGATCTTCTTCCTCCTCGGGCTCCGGAACCGCCAAGATCTCGCGCTGAAGCTGGACCTCGAGCGTGGTCATCTCGCCGAGCTCGAGCTCTTCCTCGCCGCCGCCCTCGCGCGTGGCGTGGCCGAGCTCCTCCTCGCCGGCCTCGACCTGCTCCAGATCCTCGCCACCCTCCTGGAGGAACACCTCGTCGCCGCCGGGGAGCATAGCGCCCGTGTCCTCAGTCGAATCCCCCTGCCCGTCCTGTTCGCGGGCGTTGGGGTCGGGCGACGGCTCACCCTCGGAGTCGGCCTCCATGTCCTCCGGGTTCTGAGCCTCCATCTGCTGGCCCTCATCCTCCCCCGGCTCGCCCTCCTGCTGGCCCTCCTCGCCCTCCATCTGGGCACCCTCGGGCGCCTCGGATTCCTCGCCCAGAGCATCGTCCGGCAGGGCGTTCTCGCCCTCCTGCTGCTGCTCCTCGAGCTGCGGCAGCAACGGCCGCAGCTCCTCGAGCGGCTGGTCCTCGAAGCCGTCGCCGTCGCGGTCGGTCGCCTCGTCGAGCTCCGCCACCGGATCGCGCGACTTGTCGCCGCCGGTCAACTGGATCTGCGAGAGCCGCTCGACGATCTGTTCGAAGACCCGGGGCACCGGGGTCACGCTCAGCAGCCCGATCGCGGCAATCAGCACGATCGGCCAGGCGAGCCGCTGGGGCCGTTCGAACGGTACCAGGGTCTGGGCGTCGAGCCCCGCGGCGTGCTGCTCGGCCCGATCGATGTGCTTGGCAACCCACTCCGAGTCCTCCGGGTGGCGCTGGAACCAGTAGGCGGAGGTCAGCTCGTCGTACAGCTCGGCGGCCTGGTCGGCACGACGGGCGGCCTTCCAGAGCGGCTCCGCGCGCGCCAAGCGCCAGGCGCTGAACCCGACCGCGGTGCCCGCCACAACGGCAAACGCAGGCCACCCGAGCACCCAGCTGAGCGGTGCCAGCCGATTCCACAGCGCGATCAGGAGAAACAGCCCCAGAATCCGGATGGCCGCATCGGTGAGCCCCTGGCGCAGCTGATTGTTGCGCGCACGCCACCGCACGGCACGAAGGAGCCGCAGGATGACTCCGAATCCGGGCATACGAATCCTCTCGAGGGGCGGGGAGGCCTTTACCGTAGCACAACGCGCCAAGTTGAGATCGAGCTCCGTCAGGCTCAAGATGTGGCCGTTCTGAGCCCCTCCAGCCCGCCCCGCCAGTCCCGGAGTTCACCATGCCCGCGCGTGCGTTCCAGCGTCCCCTGTCGATCGCCCTGCTCGTCCTGATGCTCGCCATCCCGGCCGCCGGCACCACCCAGGACGAGGAGACCCCGGGCCCACCGGAGGCCGCCCTGTTCGAGGCGTTGCAGTGGCGTAACATCGGGCCGGCGATCTCCAGCGGCCGGATCGTCGACATCGACGTCGACCCGCGCGACCACGACGTGGTGTACGCCGCCGCGGCTTCCGGAGGCGTATGGAAGACCGTGAACCGCGGCACCACCTGGCAGCCCGTGTTCGAGCGCGAGGGCACGATCTCGATCGGGGCTATTGCCGTGGCACCGTCGAATCCGAACGTGGTCTGGGTCGGCACGGGAGAAGCGAACAATCAGCGCTCCTCCTCCTGGGGCGACGGTGTCTACCGGTCGCGCGACGGCGGCAAGACATGGCAGCACATGGGATTGCGGGAATCGCAACACGTCGGCGGCTTCGCGATCGACCCGAACGACGAGAACGTCGTGTATGTGGCTGCGCTCGGCGCCCTCTGGGGTCCCAACGAGGAGCGCGGTCTGTTCAAGAGTACCGACGGTGGCGCGACCTGGGACAAGGTCCTGTTCCTGGGCGACAACACCGGCGTCGTCGATGTCGTGATGGACCCACGCGATCCCGACCGCCTGTACGCCGCTGCCTACCAGCGGGAGCGTCGCAACTGGAGCTTCCTCGGCGGTGGCCCGGAGGGCGGTATCTACCGCACCGAGGACGGCGGCGCGAGCTGGCAGAAGCTCGAGAACGGCCTCCCGGATCCCGATATCGGCAAGATCGGCTTCGCCATGTTCCCCGGCAACCCCGACATCGTCTACGCCATCGTCGAGGCGCAGGACCGGCAGCAGACAGGCATCTACGTGACCCACGATCGGGGCGCGAGCTGGGAACATCGCAGCACGAACAATCCCACGGCCTGGTACTACAGCCAGATCCGCGTCGACCCTCAGGACCCTGAGCGGCTCTACGTGCTGGGCACTCGGGTCAGCGTATCGGACGACGGCGGCCGCACCTTCCGCAACGACGGCGCGCCCGGCATCCACGTCGACCACCATGCACTGTGGATCGACCCCGACAACCCGAGCCGCATGATCATCGGCAACGACGGTGGCATCGCCTTCTCCTACGACCGGGGCGCCACCTGGGACTTCGCAGCCAACCTGCCGGTGACGCAGTATTACCACATCGCGGTCGACATGCAGGAGCCGTTCTACTACGTCTACGGTGGCACTCAGGACAACAACACCTGGGGCGGCCCGAGCGGCACTCGCAACAGCGACGGCATCGTCAACGACGACTGGTACATCACGGTGGGCGGCGACGGCTTCTACGCCCAGATCGACCCGGCCGACCCCACGATCGTCTACTCCGAGTCCCAGTACGGTGGCCTGGTGCGCTTCGACACCACGACGGGCGAGCGCAAGCGCATCCAGCCGCAACCGCCTGAAGGCGAGAGCAACCGCTGGAACTGGAGCGCCCCGCTGCTGATCTCGCCCCACGACAACAACCTGATCTATTTTGCCGCCAACAAGGTGTTCCGCTCGGACAACCGCGGCGATGTCTGGGAGGTGATCAGCGACGACCTGACGCGGCAGATGGATCGGGACGAGCTTCCGATGATGGGCCGCAACTGGCCGAGCGACGCGGTCTCGCGCCACTCCGGGGTCTCCGAGTACGGCAACATCACCAGCTTCGACGAGTCACCGCGGGTTCGGGGCCTGCTCGCCGTGGGTACCGACGATGGTCTGGTCCAGATCAGCGAGGACGGCGGCGGCGCCTGGAGACGAATCGACGGCGTCGAGGGGGTGCCCGAGTTGACACGGGTCAGCCGGCTGATGTGGTCGCGCCACGCAGACGGGCGCCTCTACGTCGCCTTCGACGGCCACAAGGACAACAACTTCCTGCCTTACGTCCTGGTGTCCGAGGATCGAGGTGCTACCTGGGCCAACATCTCCTCGGACCTGCCGGAGTTCGGCTCGACGCGCGTGATCCGCGAGCATCCACGCAATCCCGACCTACTGGCAACAGGCACCGAGTTCGGTGTCTTCGTGTCGATCGACCGGGGCGGCCACTGGGTGCACCTGAACAACAACCTGCCGACCACAGCGGTGCACGATATCGTTTTTCACCCGCGCGACAACGACCTGGTGATCGGCACGCACGGGCGCGGTATCTGGATACTCGACGACATCGCCATCCTCGAGGAGCTGGCCGCGGCACGCCGAGTCGGCGTGCACCTGGCGTCGGTACGACCGGCGACCCAGTTCAACAACTTCAACCGGGGTCGCGGCTCCCAGGGGGCGCGCTACTTCCGTGCGCCGAACCCGCCTCGCGGCGCCATCCTCACGTACTACGTGGGGGACCAGGCGCGTGGAAGCGCCGGCGAGGACTCCGGCGAGGCAGGGGCCTCCGATCGAGGCGACGGGGCCGGTGAGCAACAGGGCAGCAGAGGGGGCGCCGCCCATGGCCCGCGCCTCGAGGTGTTCGACAACGACGGCAAGCTCGTGCAACGGCTGCAGCTAGCGAGCGCTGCGGGCCTGCACCGGACGCTCTGGGATCTGCGTCACGAGCCACCCTATCGGGCCGACCCGGCGCAGAACCAGGGCGGTTTCGGTGGCTTCTTCGGTGGCGGCGCACCGCGTGGACCACTCGTCATGCCCGGCATCTACACAGCGCGCTTGACGGTCGGCGACCTGGTCAGCGAGCGGCAGGTCGAGGTCCGACCCGATCCGCTGGTGCAGATGAGCCAGGCCGACCGCCACGCCCGTCACGACGCGCTGCTCAGGATCGCCGAACTGCAAGCGACAGCGCACGCCGCGCAGAGAACCGCCGAGCAGCTGCGCGACCAGATGCAGGCGGTCGATCGAGCGCTCGGCGCGACCACCGGGGTCCCGGACGAGCTCCACCAGCAGGCCCGCGAGCTGACCCGCGCGGCGCGCTCGTTGCTGACCGACATCCAGGGAGCGCGCGGCTTCCCGCCCGACCCGAGTGTGCCGCCCGGCATCACGCGGTTGCTCAACCAGGCGTCCGGATCGATCAGCGGTTTCACGGCGGCGCCCAACGACACCGAGCGGGCGGCGATCGGTGAGGCCGAGACTCGCCTCGAATCGGTCGTGGAACAGCTAGCAGGCTGCTGAAAAACTCCCCTTGTTCGAGTAGATTCTGAACCACGCAGCCCGCGGCAAAAACCGAAGCATCAACGAGGTGAGCAGATGCGTGGTGAGGACGCGGGACAGGTGGCGGTTTTTAGTTACGTATCTCCGGAGCAGCGAGTACCGAAAGAGCATCCGCTGCGGCCGCTGCTGAGGATCGTCAACGACGTGCTGGGGCGGATGTCGCCGCTGTTCGAGAAGCTGTACTCGCACACGGGGCGACCGTCGATCCCGCCGGAGAAACTGCTGCGGGCGCTGCTGCTGCAGGTGCTGTACACGATTCGCTCCGAGCGCATGCTGATGGAGCAGCTCGACTACAACCTGCTGTTCCGGTGGTTTGTGGGCCTGAACATGGACGATCTGGTGTGGGATGCGACGGTGTTCACGAAGAACCGGGATCGAGTGTTGGGAGGCGAGGTCGCCGAGGTGTTCTTCCAGGAAGTGCTGGCGGAGGCACGGCGCCGCGGTCTGCTATCGGATGAGCACTTCACGGTGGACGGCACGCTGATCGAGGCGTGGGCCTCACACAAGAGCTTCAAGCCGAAGGATCAGAGCGACTCCGATGAGGGAGGCAGCAACCCGAGCGTCGATTTTCGCAAACAACGGCGCACAAACGATACTCACGCCTCCAGGACCGATCCGGACGCACGCCTGTACAAGAAAAGTAGGGGAGCCGAGTCGAAGCTCTGCTACATGGGGCACCTGATGATCGACAACCGCCACGGGTTAGCAACCAAGGCATGCGTAACGATCGCTTCCGGGACAGCGGAACGAGAGGCGGCGGTGCAAATGGCGGACAAGATTTCCGGTAACCGCAGGGTGACCTTGGCGGCCGACAAGGGCTACGACACACGCGAGTGCGTCCGTAAGCTTCGAGATCGGAACATCACCCCGCACGTCGCACAGAACGACACCAATCGGCGCAGCGCCATCGACCGGCGCACAACCCGCCACCCCGGCTACCAGGTCAGTCAAAGGAAACGCAAGCTCGTCGAGCAGATGTTCGGATGGGCCAAGACGGTCGGGCTGATGCGCAAGACGCGGCACCGAGGCACCGAACGCGTCGATTGGATGTTCACCTTCACCGCCGCTGCCTTCAACCTGGTCAGAATGCGCAACCTCCAGGGGGCGACGTGACGATATCGGGACTAACCGCCCAAGAAATACCGGCGCGGCCGGCAACCAGAGCCTCGCACTCGCACACGGCGGCCGGGCAACTCACCTTGATCGAGACGATCCAGCCCAAAATGGCGCGCTCGAGCCGTTTTTCAGCAGCCTGCTAAACGAGCTGCTTGCCACCGCTGTGCCCGACCTCAACCGGGGACTCGACGATGCGGGCGTGCCGTGGACCCCGGGCCGAGCGATCCGGTAGCGCCTCGAGATCTGGCAATCTGGCGATTCGGCGAGCGCTGGGGTGCTCGCCGCGGCCGCGACCGAACCGTCGACCATCCGTTTGGTTGACTGACCCCCGCCGCCGCGTTGGCTAGCATCTCGGCGATACCCCCCGCGGGCCCCTGCCCTATCGAACCGGAGACCCTTCGCGATGCACTCGCTAACGACCGGAATCGCATCGCTCGGCCTGGCCTTGCCGCCGATGGCTATGGACTTGGACGAGCTCGCCCGCCTTCGCGGCGTCGACCCCGACAAGTACAAGGTCGGGCTGGGTTGCGACACCATGGCGCTGTGCCCGCCGGGCTACGGTGTGATCGATCTGGCCAGCACCGCGGCGGAGCGCGCCTTGAAGCGCTGGGACGGGGATCGCACCGATATCGGCCTGCTTGCCGTCGGCACCGAGACGGCGGTCGACATGAGCCGCCCGCTGAGCGCCTACGTCGCCGACCGCTTGGGGCTCAGCGGAGCCATCCGCTCCTACGAGGTAAAGCACGCTTGCTACGGCGGAACGCTGGCGGTGCGTCAGGCCACGGAGTGGAAGCTCTCGGGCGCCGCCGGCTCGCGCGCAGCGTTGGTGGTCGCGGCCGATGTCGCGCTGTACGAGCCCGGCGACCCGGGCGAGCCGACGCAGGGTGCCGGCGCCATCGCCATGGTAATCGACGAACCGGCAATCGCCGCCATCGAGACCGAGTCCCATTCTTGGAGCGAGCCTGCCTTCGACTTCTGGCGGCCGGTCGGTGAGGCCTTCCCACGCGTCGACGGGCCGCTCAGCCTCGACTGCTATAAGCGTGCCGCCGAGCGCTGCTTCGGCGCGCTGTTCGCCGATCGCGACCCCGAACGACTTCTGGCGGAGCTTGCCGCAGTCTGCTTTCACGTCCCCTTCCCCAAGATGGTCAAGAAGGTGGTCGTGCAGGTCGGAGAGATGCTCGGCTGGACACCCGAGCGGATCGAGCAGTTCTTCCACGACAAGGTCGATCGCACGATGGCCTGGAACCGGCAGGCCGGAAATGCCTATACCGCGAGCCTGTGGATCTCGGTGGCCCAGGCTCTCCAGGGGCTGATCGAGGGGCAACGCATCGCCGCCTTCTCCTACGGCTCCGGATTCGGCGCCGAGCTCCTGGTGCTGCACGCCGGACCCCGAGCCGCGTCTGGCGCCTGGGGCGCGGACATGCGGACGGACCTGGCTCAGCGGCAAACGGTCGACGCCGAGGCCTACGCCGCGATGCGCGGCTAGCACGCCGCGATGAAAGTGTGCTCGCCACATTTGCGCGGCGGAGGACGTTGCGGCAAAGTTTGAGCTCGACGCCCCGTTCTTTGGTGTCCCGAGTCGAACTCTGGCCGTCGATTCCACATGTCGCGTTTTCTCTCCTGGTCTGCCCTGCTCCTGATCGTGGTCACGCTCGTGGCCTGCGCGGCCCCCGGTCCGCCCGATCTGCTGCTGGCGCGCCATCTCGGACTCGCCGGCGCGACCCTCGCCACCGACATGGTCTGGCGCCAGGATCCGGACACTTTGAGGTCGCTCGGCCGGGGCTGGGACGTCGACATCGACTCCGAGCTCGTCGAGGGCATATGGGCCATCGGCAAGGAGTCCGAGCTGCACCTCTTCGTGGTGCAGGAGGGCGCCCACCGGCTGGCCTTCGAGGCAGTACCCCCAGAGGGCGCAACGGCCCAGGGGGTCACGGCTCGGCTCAATGGGGAGCGTCTCCTGGCTGCGGTGTCGATGCGCCCCGGCTGGGCCCGATACGAGCTGGAGCTGCCGGCGGAGCTTCTCCGAATCGGCTACAACCGCATCGACCTGAGCTTCAGCACCCCGTTGCGGCCAAGCGAGATCGACGCCGACAACAGCGACGACAGGTTGTTGGCCGCGAGGTTCCGATACTTCCGGCTGCTTCCGCCCACCGCCCGCCCGGCGCCACCGGGAATCGCTCAAGGCGACGACTTCTCTATCGCGGTTGCTCCTGCCAGCGCCGCCGAGACTGCAGCACCCCGACCGCTTTGGCGACCTGGCGTCATCGAGCTGGCCGAGGGACCGGCCATCGTCCTGCCCGCCGACAGCATCCTCGAGATGGCGGTCGACCTACCCGACCGGGCACGGTTGCTCGGCACGCCCGTGGTCGAGCTCGACTCGGATGCGTCGGGGAGCATCGACTGGACAGCGGAGCTACTGACGGCCGACGGATCGGTGCACGAGTTGGCCAGCGGAACCGGCACGAGCCTGTTCCGCCGCGGCCTGCCGGCGAGCCTGTCGGGCTGGGCCGGCGAGTCGGTCTCGGTTCGTATCCGCACCTGGGGTTCGGCCGAAGGCCACGTCCTGTGGACCGGGCTCGGGTTCCAGGGGAGCGTCGACGAGCGCCAGTTCGACCCGCCGCCGCTGCCGATCCCCGAGACCTCGGGGCGGCTCGGCAAGCCGGACATCGTCGTGATCCTGCTGGATGCCGCCCGCGCCGACGCTTTCTCTACCTTCCGCGGCGCCACCGCGACGCCCAACGTCGACGCCCTGGCGGCCGACGGCACCCGATTCGAGACCGCTTATACAGCGGCCCCCTGGACCGGCCAATCCATCTACTCGATCTTCACCGGCCGCTACCCGGAGGCCCACGGGATCGCGGCCTGGAAGGACCAGCTGCCCGAAGAGATCCGTTCGCTGTTCCAGCACATGTACGCGGCCGGCTACTACACGTATCTGTGGACCGAGCATCCCGTCTACCGGGGCACGCGCAACCTGCGCTACGACGTCGACACGATCGTCGACATCAAGCCGCGGGAGCGTTTCCGACGGCGCGAGCTGTTGCCCAAGGCGCACGGTGAGGACGGCATGCTGCGGCCCGGCAAACCGAGCTTCGCCTTCATCCACCTGGTGCCGCCGCATGCACCCTACGCCGCCCCAGCGCCGTACGGCGGAACCCTGAGCAGTCGATTCACCGCCGACCTGTCGCTCGACATGGGCGACCTGCAAGCCTGGTCGTTTTCGCTCGGCGAAGGCGCGCCCACACCCGAGCAGATCCGCTACGCCTGGTCGGCGTACCTGGAGAACGTGCAGTATGCCGACGAGCTGGTCGGCCAGATCGTCGAGGAGCTCAAGGGCGCCGGCCGGTACGACGATGCGGTGGTCGTGCTGCTGTCGGACCACGGCGAGGCTTTCTTCGAGCACGGCCATTTCCTCCACACCTGGCCGATGTATGAGGAGCTGCTGCGGGTACCGCTAGTGATCAAATGGCCGCGCGCCAACACCGGCCACGCGCGGGCCCTCCAGGAGCCGGTAACGCTCATCGACGTGGCGCCGACTCTGCTCGACGGCATCGGTGTCGACGCCGAGGGACTCGGCTTCCAAGGCCACAGCCTCTTGCCTGTGGTCTTCGACAGCTCGCCCCCGCGACGCGAGATCTACGCTCATACCGTCGGGTTGGCGCTGCGGGTCCGCGGCGAGGAACCGTTCAAGCCCATGTCGGTGCTGGTGCGCGACGGCAAGAAGGTGATCTGGGATCAGGCCCTCGGACGCGTCGAGCTCTACGACCTGAGCGCCGACCCGGCCGAGGAAAACGACCTGGCTGCCGAGCGCCCCGCGCTGGCGCAGCGGCTCCTGCAGCGGCTGCGGCTGCAGCAGCAAGCCAACCGTCTGGTTCTCGGCGGCTTGCAGATAGAAGAGAGTCAAGGCGAGCTCGACGAGGAGACGATCGAGCGGCTCCGGTCGCTCGGCTATATTCGCTAGTGTAACGCGTCGTAATTAGCTTGACTTATATGGCATATTATGACTTCCTTGTCTCGACAGTAAACTTGTCGGGACAGGAGGCCACGATGCCCAGGGTAGCACCGGAGATTTCGTTGACCGGGCAGCAGCGGGCGCGGCTCCAGGGAGTAATCGACGCGCCGAGCTCACAGCAGCGGCAGGTGTTCCGAGCCCACATCATCCTGCTTGCCGAGCAGGGGCTGCAGAACCAGCAGATCGCCGAGCGCCTCGAGACCTCCCGACAGACCGTGGGCATGTGGCGCGCTCGCGCAGCCAAGCAGGGCATCGAGGATCTCGGTGACGAGCCGCGCTCTGGTCGTGCGCGCACCTACGACGCCGTGCGGGAAGCCAAGATCATCGCCGCAACCCTGGAGAGGCCTCCGAGCCGAACCCATTGGAGCGCACAGCGGCTCGCCAAACAGGTCGATGCGAGCCCTTCGACGATCCTGCGGATCTGGCGGCGCAACGGCCTGCAGCCCCATCGCACCGAGACCTTCAAGTACTCCGCCGATCCACTCCTGCAGGACAAGGTCACCGACATCGTGGGGCTGTACCTGCACCCGCCCCAGGGGGCGCTGGTGCTGTGCGTGGACGAGAAGAGCCAGATCCAGGCTCTGGACCGGACTCAGCCGATGTTGCCCATGCGCCGCGGCGATCCAGAGCGCTGCACCCACGATTACAGACGCCACGGCACCACGACGCTGTTCGCGGCGTTGAACCTAGCCACCGCCGAGATCCTGGGCACCTGCATGCAGCGGCACCGCCACCAGGAGTTTCTTCGCTTCCTACGCTTGATCGACCGCACCTACCCCGAGGGCGAGATCCACCTGGTGCTGGACAACTACGGCACCCACACCCAGCCCAAGGTCGAGGCCTGGTTCGAGCAACACCCGCGGTTCACGCGTCACTTCACGCCCACTTCCGCTTCCTGGATGAATCAGGTGGAGACCTGGTTCGGCATCCTCACCTCGCAGGCCGTCCGGCGCGGCAGCTTCAGCAGCGTCGATGTCCTGATCAAGGCCATCCACCGCTTCATCCGAGCCTGGAACGACGGCGCTCCGAGCCCTTCCTTTGGCTCAAGTCCGCCGACCAGATCCTCGCCAAAGCCATAAGACAAGACAACTCCGCCGCGTCACACTAGCGGCTACTGGGTATAGTCGACCCTGCCTGCCTTGCCGGGGTCTCGATGAGCCCGGCTCCGGCCACTCGACCGCCCTTGTGAAAAGCGGACACTTCGACGACGCTCGCCGGGCTCGAACGAAGGATCGCCTAGCAGGCTGCTGAAAAACGGCTTGGGCGCGCCATTTTGGGCTGGATCGTCTCGATCACGGTGAGTTAGCGGGGCGCCGAGTGCGGGTACGAGGCCGGCGCTGCTGGCAGCGCCGGCATTTCTTGGGGATTGGTGCCCTCATCGTCACGTCGCCCCCTGGAGGTTGCGCATTCTGACCAGGTTGAAGGCCGCGGCGGTGAAGATGAACATCCAATCGACACGTTGCGTGCCTCGGTGTCTGGTCTTGCGCATCAGCCCGACCGTCTTGGCCCATCCGAACATCTGCTCGACGAGCTTGCGTTTCTTCTGACTGACCGTGTAGCCCGGGTGCCGGGTCGTGCGGCGGTCGATGGCGCTGCGCCGGTTCGTGTCGTTCTGTGCGACGTGCGGGGTGATGTTGCGATCTCGAAGCTTTCGGATGCAGTCTCGCGTGTCGTAGCCCTTGTCGGCCGCCAAGGTTACCCGGCCCCTTCCGGGAATCTCGCCCGCCATCTGCACGGCGGCCTCTCGTTCTGCTGTTCCCGAAGCGATCGTTACGCAGGCGTTGGTTGCTAACCCGTGGCGGTTGTCGATCATCAGGTGCCCCATGTAGCAGAGCCTCGACTCGGCTCCCTTACTCTTCTTGTATAGGCGTGCCTGCGGGTCGTTCCTGGAGGCGTGAGTATCGTTCGTGCGCCGTTGCCGGCGGAAATCGACGCTCGGGTTGCTGCCGCCCTCATCGGAGTCGCTCTGATCCTTCGGCTTGAAGCTCTTGTGCGAGGCCCACGCCTCGATCAGCGTGCCGTCCACCGTGAAGTGTTCATCCGACAGCAGGCTGCGGCGCCGCGCCTCCGCCAGCACTTCCTGGAAGAACACCTTGGCGACCTCGCCTCCCAACACTCGATCTCGGTTCTTCGTGAACACCGTCGCATCCCACACCAGATCGTCCATGTTCAGGCCCACAAACCACCGGAACAGCAGGTTGTAGTCGAGCTGCTCCATCAGCATGCGCTCGGAGCGAATCGTGTACAGCACCTGCAGCAGCAGCGCCCGCAGCAGCTTCTCCGGCGGGATAGACGGACGGACCGTGTGCGAGTACAGCTTCTCGAACAGCGGCGACATCCGCCCCAGCACATCGTTGACGATCCTCAGCAGCGGCCGCAGCGGATGCTCCTTCGGTACTCGCTGCTCTGGAGATACGTAACTAAAAACCGCCACCTGTCCCGCGTCCTCACCACGCATCTGCTCACCTCGTTGATGCTTCGGTTCTTGCCGCGGGCTGCGTGGTTCAAAATTTACTCGAACAAGGGGAGTTTTTCAGCAGCCTGCTAGAGTCCAACCGACCAGCGCCGGGCAACAGCCATGCTGCTTCACTCCCAACGGAAGCATGCCAACAATGGTGCTCTACCCCGCCGAGCACCTCGCGTTGTGCTCGCCAGCATCCTGGTTTCTATGTCTTTTGCGACTCCGGTGCTGAGCCAGGAGCCGGCTTCCATCCCGATATCGGAAGTGCTCGCCGACCGCGACAGCGACTTCGTGCCCGACAGGCTCATGAACCTCGCACTCAACGCCGGGGACGCGATGCCCCAGGGCGGTGAGCTCAGGATCGAGACGGCGAACGCCGATATGCACGAGGCCGATGCGCACTTGCAGGACGGCATGGCACCGGGCCGCTATGTGATGCTGGTGGTGAGCGATACGGGTCGCGGCATGGACGTGGAGACCCGGGAGAAGATCTTCGAGCCCTTCTTTACCACCAAGGCCACGGGCGAAGGGACGGGCCTGGGATTGGCGACGGTCTAGCAGGCTGCTGAAAAACTCCTCTTTTTCGAATAGATTCTGAACCACGCAGCCCGCGGCAAAAACCGAAGCATCAACGAGGTGAGCAGATGCGTGGTGAGGACGCGGGACAGGTGGCCGCCTTTAGTTACGTATCTCCGGAGCAGCGAGTACCGAAAGAGCATCCGCTGCGGCCGCTGCTGAGGATCGTCAACGATGTGCTGGGGCGGATGTCGCCGCTGTTCGAGAAGCTGTACTCGCACACGGGGCGACCGTCGATCCCGCCGGAGAAACTGCTGCGGGCGCTGCTGCTGCAGGTGCTGTACACGATTCGCTCCGAGCGCATGCTGATGGAGCAGCTCGACTACAACCTGCTGTTCCGGTGGTTTGTGGGCCTGAACATGGACGATCTGGTGTGGGATGCGACGGTGTTCACGAAGAACCGGGATCGAGTGTTGGGAGGCGAGGTCGCCGAGGTGTTCTTCCAGGAAGTGCTGGCGGAGGCACGGAGCCGCAGCCTGCTATCGGATGAGCACTTCACGGTGGACGGCACGCTGATCGAGGCGTGGGCCTCACACAAGAGCTTCAAGCCGAAGGATCAGAGCGACTCCGATGAGGGAGGCAGCAACCCGAGCGTCGATTTTCGCAAACAACGGCGCACAAACGATACTCACGCCTCCAGGACCGATCCGGACGCACGCCTGTACAAGAAAAGTAGGGGAGCCGAGTCGAAGCTCTGCTACATGGGGCACCTGATGATCGACAACCGCCACGGGTTAGCAACCAAGGCATGCGTAACGATCGCTTCCGGGACAGCGGAACGAGAGGCGGCGGTGCAAATGGCGGACAAGATTTCCGGTAACCGCAGGGTGACCTTGGCGGCCGACAAGGGCTACGACACACGCGAGTGCGTCCGTAAGCTTCGAGATCGGAACATCACCCCGCACGTCGCACAGAACGACACCAATCGGCGCAGCGCCATCGACCGGCGCACAACCCGCCACCCCGGCTACCAGGTCAGTCAAAGGAAACGCAAGCTCGTCGAGCAGATGTTCGGATGGGCCAAGACGGTCGGGCTGATGCGCAAGACGCGGCACCGAGGCACCGAACGCGTCGATTGGATGTTCACCTTCACCGCCGCTGCCTTCAACCTGGTCAGAATGCGCAACCTCCAGGGGGCGACGTGACGATATCGGGACTAACCGCCCAAGAAATACCGGCGCGGCCGGCAACCAGAGCCTCGCACTCGCACTCGCCGCCCCGCTAACTCACCGTGATCGAGACGATCCAGCCCAAAATGGCGCGCCCAAGCCGTTTTTCAGCAGCCTGCTAAAGGATCGTCAAACAGAGCGACGGCTTCATCGACGTTGATAGCGAGCCGGGGCATGGCACGACGTTCAAGATCTACCTGCCGCGGGCCGATGAGGCCACTGAGCCCGAGTCGCTCGAACGCAGGAGTGCCGCGGTCAAGCCGCTGCAGGGCACCGAGACCGTGCTGCTGGTGGAAGACGAAGAGGCGGTGCGCGCCCTGGCCGGCACGGTCCTGCAGAGAAACGGGTACAGGGTTCTGGAAGCGCCAAGGGGCCCAGAGGCCGTCGAGATCTTCGAGCGGCACGAGGGCCCGATCAACCTGCTGCTCACTGACGTGGTCATGCCGGGAATGAGCGGTCGTGAGCTGGCGGAGCGGTTGAGAAGGCTGAGCCCGGAACTGAAGGTGCTGTACATGTCGGGCTACAGGGAAGAGGCTCTCGACGGCCGCGGCCTGGCGAATCAGGGGAGGGCCTTCCTTCAGAAGCCGTTCACGCCGTCGGCGCTGACGCACAGGGTGCGCGAGCTCCTGGATCTTCCCGTCCCGTAGACCGTCGAGAGTCCGAGCCCCGTTCCTTCGCCCAGGGCCTTCGTCGCAAAGAACGGCTCAAAGCTCTGGCTTCGGGTCTCCTCGTCCATCCCCACGCCGGTGTCGGTCGTACCTACTCCTCGGCTACCTCGAGCAGGATCGCGAACCCGAACGCGGCGGTGGTGACACCAGCTCTGTCTCGCACGCGAGTAGCATGGCCCTTGATCGTTTGACCTGGGACAAAAGGAGCGGGATACAGGTATCCGCACTGGGGACAGGTCTTCCGGTTGAGCGGCAATTCCGTGCCCGGACTCGGGAAACGGATGAGGCATTCTTCCCCCACCGCAACCGACCCTTCCAAGTTGGCCAACATACCTCCGCGGCTCAGATTGAGCGTCACTCCGCGAACAGCCTCCGGAGATCCCGCGGTCTGGACTTCCACATAGATAGCGGCCTCAAGGCGTGGATAGGCGCGTCGGCTGCTGGGCGCGCGCGCACCCACCTCGAAAGATGCCGTGCCTTCCGGTGGGGAGCTCATTACACCTCCTGCGCAGTTCCGTGCCTGCGCGGGTATCGCTGTCTGTGTAAGAACTGCGGAGCCGAGTTTTTCCGATCCGACCCTCGAAGAAGGGGCGGCGCGGCGGTCTCGGTGGGGGTGGGCTAGCGATGACGGGAGGTTGAAACAAGCCCGTCGCTAAAGGCCCGCATGTTGGACCCTCCCCGGGGTAGCCCCATAGGGCGGCACTGATGGCTACTGGATGTACCCGAGGTCGCGAAGACGATTGCGCTCCTGGCGCGTCAGCCGCTCCCCCCCAACCGGTCCCACCACATCCTGAACCCGCTGGGTCTCTGCCAGCCAGCGGTCGAGCTGGTCGCGCAGGAAGGCTGTCTGGGTCGGATTCGCTTCGGACACGTCCACGGTCTCGCCGGGATCGGTGGCCAGGTCGTAGAGCTGTCCACCGGAGAAAAACTTCCAGTTGCCCGCGATGATGGCTTGCTCGTCGGGCCGCTCGACCACAACGGGCCGTACCTCATCCGACTCCCCGTTCCACAGTGACGCCAGGTCGATGCCCTGGTACACGCGCGGCACCTCGATACCGGCCAGACCCAGCAGCGTCGGTGCCAGATCGACGTTACCTACCTGGGTCTCGATGCGCATCCCCTCGGGAATGCCCGGGCCCACGAACACCATGGGGATGTGCATGAGCTCGTTGAAGATCGTGTAGCTGTGGCGGCCTATCTGGCCGCGCTCGCCGAACTCCTCGCCGTGGTCGGACACAAGCGCGACGACCGTGTTGTCGGAGAGACCCAGCTCCTCGATCGCGTCGAACACGACCGACAACCGCTGGTCGATGAACTCGATCTCGGCGTCATACATCGCCATGACGTGGTCGAGCTCGGCCTGGGTGGAGGGCATCTCGCCGCTGTTCATCAGGGCCAGCTCGTCGATCTTGATGATGTCGTTGCGCAGTTGCCCGTCGTAGCCGGTGTCGTACTTCGCCCGATACTGCTCCGGCGGGTGATAGGGGGCGTGTGGCTCGTAGGTGTGCAGGAACATGAAGAAGGGCTGATCGCGGTTGTCGCGCAGCCACTGGACGACCTCGGCAGGGCGCTCGGGAATGTAGCTCCAGCGCTTGGCCATGTAGTGGTACTCGTCGAAGCCGGCGTTGTAGGTCATGCCCTCGAGCTGCACCCACGCGGCCGTCCGATAGCCCGCCTCCTGGAAGAGCTTGGGCAGGGTCGGCAGCGAGGGGTTCGGCATCATCCCGTGGCTCCAGACCAGGTGCGCCGACGGGTAGACACCGCTGAGCATCGTCGTGTGGGAGGGCGCCGTATTGGGCGCCTGCGCGTAGGCGTTCTCGAAGATCACGCCGCGCCCCCCCAGCCTCTCGATGTTCGGGGTGGTGTGGCGACCCGAGTCGTAGAGGCTCGTGTGATCGGCGCGCAGTGTATCGATCGAGATCAGGATGACGTTGACGCCGGTCCCACCGCCGCCGCAGCCGGCGATGGCCGCGCCACCGACAAGCAGCGCGACTACCAGGAGCGGGCGGAGGTCGTTTCTCATCGTTGCGTCCGAGTCGCGAGAACAGGGAACCTCGGCGCGGGAAGTGGGCGGGCGAGGCCAGGCGCCGGGTCGCCCACAAGTCTAGCAGGCTGCTGAAAAACGGCTCGAGCGCGCCATTTTGGGCTGGATCGTCTCGATCACGGTGAGTTAGCGGGGCGGCGAGTGCGAGTGCGAGGCTCTGGTTGCCGGCCGCGCCGGTATTTCTTGGGCGGTTAGTCCCGATATCGTCACGTCGCCCCCTGGAGGTTGCGCATTCTGACCAGGTTGAAGGCAGCGGCGGTGAAGGTGAACATCCAATCGACGCGTTCGGTGCCTCGGTGCCGCGTCTTGCGCATCAGCCCGACCGTCTTGGCCCATCCGAACATCTGCTCGACGAGCTTGCGTTTCCTTTGACTGACCTGGTAGCCGGGGTGGCGGGTTGTGCGCCGGTCGATGGCGCTGCGCCGATTGGTGTCGTTCTGTGCAACGTGCGGGGTGATGTTCCGATCTCGAAGCTTACGGACGCACTCGCGTGTGTCGTAGCCCTTGTCGGCCGCCAAGGTCACCCTGCGGTTACCGGAAATCTTGTCCGCCATTTGCACCGCCGCCTCTCGTTCCGCTGTCCCGGAAGCGATCGTTACGCATGCCTTGGTTGCTAACCCGTGGCGGTTGTCGATCATCAGGTGCCCCATGTAGCAGAGCTTCGACTCGGCTCCCCTACTTTTCTTGTACAGGCGTGCGTCCGGATCGGTCCTGGAGGCGTGAGTATCGTTTGTGCGCCGTTGTTTGCGAAAATCGACGCTCGGGTTGCTGCCTCCCTCATCGGAGTCGCTCTGATCCTTCGGCTTGAAGCTCTTGTGTGAGGCCCACGCCTCGATCAGCGTGCCGTCCACCGTGAAGTGCTCATCCGATAGCAGACCGCGGCGCCGTGCCTCCGCCAGCACTTCCTGGAAGAACACCTCGGCGACCTCGCCTCCCAACACTCGATCCCGGTTCTTCGTGAACACCGTCGCATCCCACACCAGATCGTCCATGTTCAGGCCCACAAACCACCGGAACAGCAGGTTGTAGTCGAGCTGCTCCATCAGCATGCGCTCGGAGCGAATCGTGTACAGCACCTGCAGCAGCAGCGCCCGCAGCAGCTTCTCCGGCGGGATAGACGGACGGCCCGTGTGCGAGTACAGCTTCTCGAACAGCGGCGACATCCGCCCCAGCACGTCGTTGACGATCCTCAGCAGCGGCCGCAGCGGATGCTCTTTCGGTACTCGCTGCTCCGGAGATACGTAACTAAAGGCGGCCACCTGTCTCGCGTCCTCACCACGCATCTGCTCACCTCGTTGATGCTTCGGTTTTTGCCGCGGGCTGCGTGGTTCAGAATCTACTCGAAAAAGAGGAGTTTTTCAGCAGCCTGCTAGGAGATCGGCGGCGGCGCCGCACTACCCCGCGACCGCGGAGCCGAACCCGTCACCGCGGCGGCCGACTCGCCTATCCGACGTTCCGGTCGTGCACGCCCAGGGCCGTGCGGGCGACATCGGCAAGTAGAGGATCGAACGAAGGATCGATCGACAGCGCCTGCTCCAGGTGTACGCGTCCCGCTGCACTGTCGCCCAGCGCCAGGCGGATCATCCCAGCGTGGAAGTGGAAGTCGGCACGCCGGGTGCCGAGCCGCAGGGCCATCTCGCTGGCATGCGCCGCCTCGTGCATCCGCGCGCCGCGATACAGAGCCCAGGCCAGGGTGTCCCACGCCTCGAGGTCCTGGCGGGACTCGAGATCACGCTGTGCGCGGACAATGGCCTCCTCGGGACGCAGGCCGTGGTCGGCGAGGAAGCGGGCCATCGGCCGGTCCTCGCTCGCCCCGGCGGCATCCCCGGCCGCCATCGCGGCAGCGTACGCCTCCTGCGCCCGTTCGGCCTCGCCTGCTGCCTCCTACAACGATCCGAGCGCTCCGACGATCTCAGGATGGGGCGCCTGCAGCACCGCATCCTCGTAGGCCACCACGGCCTCCGCGGTGCGCCCCAGTGCCGCCAGACTGCGCGCGCGAACCAACCGGGCGGGCAGGCCCGCCGGCGCCAACTCGAGCGCGGCGTCGGCATATACGAGCGCTTCGCGGTGCTGACCCTGGTGACCGAGCAGATCGCCCAGCCGGTACAGGTACCAGGCTACCTGGCCCCGTGACATGTAGCCATCGCGCGCCTGCGCCGCGGCGCTCACGAGCAGCTCGAATGCTGCGGCGGTCTGGCCGTGCAGCTCCAGCAACCGCGCCTTGCGAGCCAGCACCGCGGGTCCGCGCTGCGCCGCCGCCACGAGATCCGCAAGCACCGCAGCAGCGCCCTGGCAATCTCCGATCCCGAGCCGCGCGTCGAACAGCGCCGAGAGCAACCCGGGCCGCGGCTCCGCCCCCCCGAGCTCCGACTCAGCGAGGACGGCGGCGGCGGCGAACCAGTGCTGGGTGTTGAGCGAGTCGGCAAGCGCCTCGGTGGCCTCCGGGTAGTCCGGACGTAGCTCCAGTGCCCGCCGGAGCAAGGTCTCGACCCGGGCCAGGGGCGTCTCGTTGCCCGACTCCTTGACGTGGCGCGACAGCAGTGCCGCCAACATCACGTGTCCGTTGGCACTCAACGGCGCACGCTGCAGCCGCGCTTCGAACTGCCGCAGGTGGCGCGCTGCCGGATCCAGGCGCGGCAGCGGGGCTGCGTCGGGGCCGACCAACGAGGTCAAAAGCGCCGCGGCCGGGTGCTCGGAGGCACCGCCGGCACCGCCCAGCAGGATCGCCAACGAGGCTCCGATCATTGTCAGGGCCGCCAGGCTAGCGCTGCCCACTCCAGCTCGAATCATGTTCCCGTCCTCATGGGGGAGCGGCCGCGCCGGGTCCGCCAGCCCCGGCGCGGCTTGGTACTCCGATCAGTCCTCAGTGTGCTTGGCCGAGATAGGGGAAGGTATCGAGGAACGGCACGTCGTTGCTGTCGACGCAGTCGCCCGTAGCCAGAGCACCTGCCGTCAGCAGCCCGAGCTCGACATCGATCACGTCGTCCGCCGGCGTCCGGCCGTTCAAGAAGCCGGAGGCGACCGAGGGATCGAACGGCAAGATATCGGGCAGCAGCACGCCCGCCAGAGCCTTCGCGGTGGCACTGTCGTTGCCGCCGGCTCGAAAGCCGCCCCGCAGGGTGGCGAAGTAATCCGCTACGTCGTCGACCGGATCGACGTCGTTGTACTTCTTCGCCGGGCTCAACGTCAACATGATCGCCTTGCAGGTGCCGGTGGATGAGCTCGGAAGTCCTGCGAGGATCCATCGCAGAAGCCGCGCCCGCCACTGCCCAGGAAGGCGTCCAGGTCGAAGAAGAACGGATCATCGGCCACCCCCGCAAACGCCCTGCCGTTGCCGCTATCGAAGCGTGTCTTGCGCCCGGTGCGGCCGCTGGCGACGGCAACCCCGTCGAGCCAGACCGTGTAATCCTGACGAGTATTGCCGCCAGGCGCATCGAACGTCACGCCGTACACCATGTCGGCCACGGCATCGTCGTCCGTATCGATGTTGAGAGCGTAGGTCACTGTCGGGTCGAACCCGGCCGGCCCGAAGACACCCGCCGCCGGGTTGTAGGTGGCGATCAAGGCCACCTGGTTCTTCTTGCCGTCGGGCGTGAAGACGAACAGATCGGCCAGATCGGCCATCAGGTTGCCGTCCGGCGAGGTCAGGCCGGGGGCGTCGAGGTGGTCGGCGGCGCGTAGTCCGGGTGCGATCCCAGCCACCAGCGCGCCGGCGCTTAGCAATACGAGACAGCCCACGCCGATGGGCGCTAACGTGCGCATCGATGCTCTCCTTCGTACCGGCGTGGGATCCTCCCTAATCGCCGTGTCACGCCGTATACGCCGCGAACAAGAAAACGGATTGCTTGCCCTGGCCGCGACCGCTAATCGGCGCCGAACGCGCCTACCAGGAAGGGCTGCGTGGTGGGCTGGGGGGAGCCTCCGGCAGGCTCCTCGGTCATCGCCGCGAGGTCGAAGGTCACTCCCTGCGGCACCGTGACCTGCAGCAGCGCAGTCGCAGCCGCGTCGGTATCGAAGGTCCCGAGGCTCACGGGAGCCGTGCCGGCGGCCGAGTCGATACCCCACAGCTGATAGGTGCGGCCCCTCGGGGCCGTCGGCACGTTGAACGCCATGACCACCGCCACCCCCTGCCCCCGGTTCCAGAAGACGCGGGCGGCCGGCAGATCGCCGCTGGCGGCCAGCGAAGCGGTGACCACGTCGGGGCCGAGCATGGCATCGAGCAACGACTGGCGCTCGGCGAGCTGTCGGCCGATCTCCTCGTTTTGCACGCCGGCCTCGGCCAGCATCCGCTCGACGGCGCCCCGGGCCCGCCGCTCGCCCGACCAACCCCACAGGGCCACCGCCATGACCACGAGAGCGGCAGCCGCGACCCACCACGCCGGGCGGCTCCCCAAGCCGCCCGGTCGGGGTGGCTCGTGGGCAGAAACAGCACTCGTGGCGCGGTCGCCGAGCGCCTCGCGTAGGACGCGATCACGCAACCCTGCCGGCGGCTCCGCCGGCGGCGCAGCATAGGCGAGCATGCTGGCGGTCTCGCGTACTCGCTCGAGCTCCGCGCGGCACTCCGCGCAGCCCTCTAGATGGCGCTCGAAGCGCTCGCGCTCGCCCGCATCGAGGGCGTCGAGAGCGTAGGCAACGGAATTCTCGAGCCACTCGTGACTCATCGCGCCACCTCGTCGTCACCCGCGAGCACGTGGCGGAGCTTCTGCATGCCCGCGCGCATCCGCGTCTTGACCGTTCCCAGCGGGGTTCCCGTCTCGGCCGCGATCTCAGTCTGCGTCATGCCACCGAAGTAGGCCAGCTCAATCGCTTGGCGCTGCTCGGCGCTGAGCTGGGTGAGCGCCTCCCCCACACGAACGCGGAGCTCCGCGTGCTCAGCGCTTGCCTCCGGACCCGGGACTACCTGCCTCACCGGATCGCCCACCTGCTCGGCGGCGCGCACCGCGCGCAACCGCCGCCGGCGCGAGCGGTGAAGATCGAGCGCCCGGCCTCGCACGATCGTGTGTACCCACGCACCGAGCCCACCCCGCTCGGGATCGAATCGCTCCCGCTGGCGCCACACCTGCGCGAAGGCCTGCGCCACGGCGTCCTCGGCGTCGGCATGGTCGCGCAGGATCGCGAGCGCCAGGGCGTACGAGGTACCCCCATGCCGATCGTAGATCTCGACCAACCTCTGCTCGTCACCGGCGCGTAGCATTGCCGAGAGAGCGCGGTTGGGGGAGGGGTTGTGACTCGAGCCGTCGGGCATGTCGCGGGCGCGCTTGATTGTAAGGCTGACTCCACATGATCTTGGCCGCTGGAGAACGAGTAAAGGGCGGATTCTCGAATCCCCTCAATGACAATTACGCCGCCCAGGGCGAAGCGGTTCAGTGGCCCGGCTCGGTTGTTCGCCTCGCTGGCAGCCGCTAGGCTCACGCCACGCTGCCGGGTGCGGGCGCCGAAATGCTGGAGGAAAGACGTGGCCCAGGACGACCGCAACTACTCGAGACGCGGGTTCCTACGCCGCGCCGCAGCCGGGACGTCGGGTCTCGCCACCGGCCTCGCATCGGCGGCCGTACCTGGCTGTTCCCCTGCGCCCGATCCAGTTTCCGGGCTGCCGCGGGACAAGATCCGGCGCCTGGCAGACGTCCTGTTGCCGTCGGAGGTCGACGCGGCGGAGCGCGACGCGGTGGTCTCCGGTTTCCTGGATTGGCTACGGCGCTACCGTGCCGACGCCGAGATGGACCACGGCTACGGCTTCACCCGGGAGCGCTACACGGCGCCGAGCCCGGAGCCCGGCTACATGCAGGACCTTCGTGATCTGGACGCGCTGGTCGGCGGAAACTTACTGGATCTCTCCGATGATGAGCTCCGAGACTTCGTTGCGGGCGCCATCGAGCTCGCGGCGCCCCAACTCGACGCGCTGCCACGACGACCCGACGACTCGCACCTATGCATCGGCCTGCTGTCGCACTACTACCGCGGCGCTCCCGCCACCGACCGCTGCTACGGGGTCTCGATCCGCCGCGAGGTCTGCAGGGGGCTATTCACCGACGTCGACGGGCTCTCGCCAGTCGAGACCGGGGATGACGCATGAGCCAGGTGGTGACAAACGACGTCTGCATCATCGGCGGGGGAATCACGGGCGCCATGATGGCGGCCAAGCTGGCCGACGACACGGGCTCGGACATCCGCGTTCTCGAGGCCGGCTCGACCTTCTTCGGCCTGGACCAGCGCTTCGAGTACCGCCAGCGAGCCCTCGACTACGGGGAGAACGGCTGGCCGGGCGACACGGTTCCCGGACAGGTCGGCGAGGGCGTGATCTCGCGCACCATGGCGCTCGGCGGCTCGGCTCTACATTGGGGCGGCACCGTGCCGCGTTTCTCGCGCGAGGACTTCCGGGTGCGGTCGCTGTATGGGGTGGGCTACGACTGGCCGATCGAGCTTGACGATCTGGAGCCGTTCTACTGCGAAGCCGAGCGACGCATGGGAGTGGCAGGCGAGGTCGGGAGCGTCGGTGAGGACCCGCGCTCGGAGCCCTACCCGATGCCACCGCATCCGTTGAACCCGAACCTGCGCGCCTACCGCGACTGGGCCGCCAAGGCCGACATCCCGTTCTGGACCACCCCGTCGGCCAAGAACACCGAGCCCTACGACGGCCGCTCGGTGTGCCAGCGGTGCGACACCTGCATCATCTGCCCCACCGGCGCCAAGTACTCCCCTGACTTCACCTTCCGGGCGCTGCTGCAGCGTGGCGCCATCGCCATCGACACGCGCACGCTGGTGCGACGGCTCGAGGCTGACCCGAGCAGTGGCCGCATCGTGCGCGCTACGGCCGTGAACCGGGACAGCGGCGAGGAGATCACCTACGAGGCCGATCTGTTCGTGCTGGCGGCGGGCTACGCCTGGTCCAGCCACCTGCTGCTACTGTCGGCCGACGGCGAGTATCCCGACGGGCTCGCCAACAGCTCCGGCCTCGTCGGCCGACACATGGCCGGTCACCGGCCGGTGACCGCCATGGTCGAGGTCCCGGTGAAGATCTATCCTGGGATCAACGGCTACAACACGCTCGTGACCCGCAAGTACATGCGCTTGCCGGACAACGAGCCGTACGTGCGTCACGACCTGAGGATCTTCGAATCGACGTTCGGCAAGCAGCCGCGACTGCGCGACGACGACGGCAACCTGCTCCTCGGTGACGCGATCCTGGCCGACTGGCGCGCGCGGACCCAGACCGGTGCCGCGCGAGTGCGTGCCTACTACGACGTGATCCCCTCCCGCGACAGCCGTCTGAGCCTCGACCCGACCAACCGCAACGCCTTCGGCGACCCGATGCCGAGGATTCAGATGATCGATCACGACGACACCGTCGCCCTGACCGACACCACGCACGAGAAGATCCACGCCATCTTCGACGCCATGGTCGCCAAGGGCGGCGGCAGCATCCAGGCCACATCCGTGGGGCGCTACCTCGACCACCCATGCGGTGGCTGCCGCATGAGCGCCGACCCCGAGACCGGCGTTACCGACCCCTGGGGCCGCGCCTGGGACCACGAGAACCTGTGGATCGCCGGTGCCCCGACCTGTGTCAGCGCCGGCTGCGCCAACGGCACCAACACCTTCGTCGCCCTGACCCTGCGCAGCGCCGATGCAATCGCGCGACGCGCGACCGACTAGGGCTCCTGTACAGGAGCCCTAGTCGCCACCTGGGGCAGCGCGCAGGGCCACCTCGAGCGACCGGTCGATCGCATCGTGCAGCCGGTTGCGCTCCCGGACTAGCTCGGTGAGCGTAAACCCGTAGGCCGCAGAATCCGGGTCGAGCTCGCTCAGCCCGCGCATCGGGGCGAGCCCCGGCAAGCGGCCCATGGCGATGGCCGGGTCGGGATGAAACGCGCCGTTGCGCGTCAGCATGACCCGGTAAAGCGGTCGCAGAAGCTGAACTAGCGCGAGGGCAGCATCACCGTCGCCGGGATCGCGTGCCAGGGCACGTCGCAGCTCACCGGCGACCTTGATCAGCGCCGCCAGACGGAGACGGGTCTCCGCGAGGCTGAACGCGTCGCCTGCGGCCGAGTCGAGATCCGAGAGGGTCGCAAGTATCTCCGCCATCTCCGCCACGACCCCGATCGCCGGCAACGGCTCGGCCAGCAAGCTGGCCAACGCGCCGGCGTAGAGGCCAGCGTCGAGCACGAGCACCTCGGCGTCCACCTTGTCGAGGGTGTCCTCGGGCGTGTGCCAGAACCAGTACCCGCCGTCCTCCTGCAGCCGCGAGTGGTTGAACTGGAGCAGCGGCATGCCGATGCCGTTGAAAGCCTGGTCGGAGTTGCGGCCCGGACGCCGAACGCGCGGCCGCTCCCGTTCACCCGCTACACGCTCTACGACCTGGCGCGCCAGCCCCTCCAGTGAGGCCGTGGCCGCGACGCCGAAGCGCTTGGCCCCGGCCTGGCCGACGCCGTCGATGTTCAGGTAGGCGATCGCCCCTGCCGACAGCGACTCGAAGAAACGGTCGGCGAACCAGGTGGAGCCGGCGTAGCGACCCGTGCTGTGACCTGGCCACCAGGCCACTACGAGCCCCCGGCGCAGCTGGGCACGCTCGGCGTGAAAGGCCCGCGCAAGCTCGAGCATGGCGGCATTGGAGGCTCCCTCGTCGATTGCCCCGTAGTGCCATGAGTCGATGTGGCCACCGAGAAGGACGAAGGCATCGCTTCCGTCCGTCGGCTCGATCCTGGCCACCGGCAGGCGTAGCAGTCTCCACCCGGTACGGGTCTGGGCGCTCATCCGAACGGCATATCCAGAGCCGACCAGCTGGCGCAGTCGCTCACCGTCCGATGCCCGGATCTCGGCCACGGGCAGCTTTGGGTCGCGGTGCGCGTTGCGCAGCGAGGGGCTTCCCCACACCGTCGTCGTGATCAGCTCGTTGAGCCTCTCGGCCGGGTTGACGAAGATTGCCCCCGCAGCACCGAGCTGTTGCAGCGTCCAGGCTTCGTCGGGTCCGGGAAGCCCCTCGATGATGACGATCTTGCCGGTCGGATCGGGCCCCGACCAGGGACCCAGGTCGAGCTGCTCGCCGCTCGAGGTCAGGATTTCCGGCAGGTCCGAGGTGGAGCCCAGGTCAACCGCCTCGCCCTCGAGTGCATCTACCGAGCCCGAGTATGCGACGGTGATGGCCTGCGGATCGAAGGCGGCTCCCGGCACCGACACCGAGGCCGCGATCGGGTCGCTGGTCCAAGCCCGGAACGCGTGGACCTCGGTCGCCACACCGTCGCCCTCCAAGGTCCGGACGATGTGGTCGATGGCGGCATTCTCGCCCGCACCTCCTGAGCGACGATCGTGGCGCACGATCGCCTCGACCTGGGCCTGCAACCCCTCTGGGGTCAGGCGTGCGCGCACCGCCGCGGCCAGCTCGGGCGCCTGCCCCGGCGTCGCCGCCAGGCCGCTGCTGCTTGCTGAGACCGTCAGCAAGGCGACCGCGCCGAGTGTCGCTATCCGGCCAGGCGCGACACCGCTCACGGCGTGATGGCGGCGCGGTAGGTGCGCAGGAACACGAAGGTTCGCGCGGCCTCGCGCATGTCGGCGGCGCTGTAGCGCACCGCGTGGGCGTCGATGCGCTCGAACATCGGCAGGTAGGCCAGAATCTGGCTCGGTTGGTAGTTCTTGAAGCGCACCGTGACCGCGACAGGCGTTTGTACTCGATAGGGACGCAGCTCGCCGGCCTGCAGACGTCGCACCGCACGCTCCGCAGTCTGACGGATCAGCGCCTGACCGGCCTGCGGGGTCAGTGTAGTGGCCGAGTGGAAGGAGTGGGCCCACTTAACCACCGCCGTCTCGATTTCGCCGAGCCGGGCCCTGGCCTCGGCCGCGGTGGCATCGTCGCCCGAGACCATGATCACCGGGACTCCGAGGTCACCGGCGACGGCGGCGTTCCAGATGGTCTCGTTGGACGAGTAGTCGTTGATGCGGACGTCGGTCAGGGTGGCGCTGGACATCGTGTGGGCCCGCACGCCCTCGGGATTCGTGGTGCCAGCGTGGTAGCCGATGAAGATCGCCCCATCGAAGCTGTCGTCGATGCCCTCCATCATGGACAGCGAGCGCGGCCAGGATCGCACGATCCGCACGTCCTCGTCGAAGCGCTCGATCAGCAGGTTCTGCCCGTTGCCGTGGGAGTCGCTCACCAGGATCTCGCCGGCGCCCGCCGCCCGAGCGCCTTCGATGGCCGCCAGCACCTCGTCGGTCATGAACTCGCGGAAGCGGGCGTACTCGAAGCCTCCAGGGCCGAGTTGCTCGCCAGTAACCACACCCGTCACGCCCTCGAGGTCGGCGGAGATGTAGATCTTGGGCCCCTCCCGCCGGGGCGAAGCGCTGCCACTGGCCGCCGAACCGACCAGACAGCTCGTGAGCACCGTCAGGACGGCGGTGAATCGCAAAGCACCTCGCATCAGTCGCTCTCCTCGTCGATGACGGCTACCGCCTCGATCTCTACCAGCATGCGCGGGTCGATCAGTCGACTGACCTCGACCATGCTCGTCGCCGGCAGCACGTCGTGAAAAACCTCGCCGTGAGCGCGCCCCACGGCCTCCCAATCCTCCATGCGCGCCACGTAGATGCGCGTTCGCACGACATCCGAGATCGACCCACCCACCGCCTCCAGTGCCGTCTTCACGTTGGCCAGGGTTTGCAACGTCTGGGCGCGAGGATCCCCCACCCCGACGAGCTTGCCCTCGGCGTCGGTAGCCGTCGTGCCCGATACGTAGACGTGACTGCCGGCGCGCACGGCGCGTGAATAGCCGACAATCGGCTCCCAGGGCGTCCCGCTGGAGACTCGCCTTCTTGACATCGTCATCCTCTCCGGGCTGGATCAACGCGGCCCGTTCGCCGGGCGGTGTTCCCGGCGGCCAGCATACTCGGCTGGGGCCGAGCCTCAAGGGCTCGCGCGGTGTTCCAACCCTTTGCGAGGCTGACGCGTTGAAGATCGAGAAGGCGGGCCAGCGTGGCCTCGTGGCTGGCGGCGAGATCGGCGAAACCAGGCGACGTGGACAGCGACGCCGATCTGACCAACTCCTATGGCACCACGGAGGTCTCCGGCATCGCCGGTGACTTGGAGCTGCGCACGAGCTCCGGCGACATCGTCGTACGCGACGTGGCAGGAAAGGCCGTTGTCGAGGGCTCGTACGGATCGATGTCGGTAGAGCGTGTCGGCGCCGGGGCGCAGATCAGCAACTCGAGCGGCGCGGTGACGCTCCTGGATGTCGGCGGCGACTCGTCGGTACGCAACTCCTATGCCCCGGTGAGGGTCAGCGGCATCCGGGGCAGCCTGCGCATCGACAGCTCCAGCTCGTCGGTGACAGTGCACGGTGTGGACGGCACGGTGAACGTACAAACGAGCTACGACGGTGTGGTGGTCGAGGACGTCGGCGGATCGGTGAACGTTCGCAACCAGAGTGGCCGGGTCGAGGTATCAGGCCTGCGTGGAGAGGCTCTACGCTCGCCGCACACCGTCGAGACCAGCTACGCCAACATCCGCTTCCGGTGGCCGGCCAGTGCGCCCATGCAGTTCGAGGCCCAGTCGAGCTACGGGCGCATCGACAGCGATTTCGACGGCGATCGTCGCGAGGCCTCCTCGCAGCAGAGCATGGCCGGCGGCAGCTCCGGCCCCCGCATCCGACTGATCTGCAGCAGCGGATCGGTCTCGCTGCGCAATCAGTAATCGCGCCGACCCTCGCCGACGCCCAACAGTCCACGCCTCTCATGCGTATATAGGGGCGTGGACACCGCGCTGACGTTTCGTACTCATCTGGCCGGCGAGGCGACCGACGACCTCGCCCGCCAGCGGCTGGGCGAGCTGTTCGAGTCGCACAACCAGCGTCTGTTCCTACTGGGCCTCCGACTCACGGGAGACCGGGAACAGGCGCTGGATCTGGTCCAGGAGACCTTTCTGCGCGCCGCCCGGCGCATCGGCGCGATACCCGAACCGAGCGCAGCCGCTCGAGCGTGGCTTGTCCGTGTGCTCGTCAACCTGGTTCGCGACCGCTGGCGCCGGCGCGCCGCCCGCGCGACGGCTCGCCAACGCCGGCCGACCACGTCACCGGGTACCGAAACCGAAGCCGAGCTACGCCTTGCCGTGCAGCAAGCGCTCGCGACGCTCGCGCCCCGCCGCCGCGCCATTGTCGTGCTCTCCGAGATCGAGGGCCGCACCAGCCGCGAGATTGGCGAAACCCTGAAGATGAGCGATGTGACCGTGCGCTGGCACCTTGCGGCCGCACGCAAGCGCCTGCGGCGCCTGCTCGAGCCCGACCTCCAAGGATCCCATGAAGCGCCCGACTGATTCCGACGCCTTGCGCGACCTGCTGCGACGCGCCGATCCGGTGCGGCACCAGTCGCCGCTCAGTGGCGTGGAGCTGCGCCGCCTGCGTGCCCGGATCGACAGCGTTCCGGCGTCGATCCGGCTCCCCGACTGGCGACCTTTGCTGGCCATGGGGGTCACGGCCCTCGCTGTGATCACCACGATCGTGTGGCGGCCACAGCCTGCGCCTCCCAGTATGGTGACACCCGAGGGCTTGTCCGCTGTGGCTGCGCGTGGAACATCGCTGGGCGCCCGCACGACGCTCAGCCCCCGCCATCCGACCGAGCGGCGCGCCGACCCGACCGATTTGACCCGAGAGCTTCACTTCACCGCCCCGAACGGCACCCGGATCGTCTGGAACCTGCGCCATGCGCACGATGCCGGCCTTTCCGAGGATGCCGAGGTCAGGAGCTGATCATGACGCTGACTCGACACAGAACGATCCCGCTGGGGCTGCTGCTAGTCGCCCTTGCCGCCCACCCCTTCGCAGCGTTGGCGCAGGAGGGGCGTGAGCGGCCGATGCCGGTAACCCACGAGTTCCAGGTAATCCTGGTCAACGCCACGCCGGGGGGGCTGTCTTTCCCCGACCTACCTGACGACGCGATTACCGCGCTCGAGGACATCGTGCGCGTGCTGCCCTACCAACTGTTCGAGCTCATCGACACCGCATGGATCCGAACGCACGAGGGCGCGAGGGCTCGCCTGGGCGAGGCGGCAGCGTTCGAGGTCAACCTCGGGATCGACCAGCACTCGACCGACGAGCGCATCGTGATTAGCTACTTCGAGCTGAGCTATCGCCCTTGGGAACGGCATTCCGATCCCGACGTCGACCGGATCATGTACGGAGACAGCGAGAATCTGCTCGGAACCTCGTTCAGTCTCAACGTAGGCGAGACGGTCGTGGTGGGCACGTCGCGCATCAACGGCGACGACGAGGCGCTCATCGTCCTGCTCAAGGCGGTGAAGTGACCCTAGGAGGCCGCGCAGACCACTCGGTCTGCGCCCCGTCGTATTAGCGCCGGGCGGGAGCCGATGCTAGCCTGGTTGAATGGGCTCAGGCCTCCTACTTGACCCCTGGCTCACCGCTTCCTTCCTCCTCCCAGATGTCGATGAAGCCCGTACTCTGCTCGATTCTCGCCATCTGCCTGGCGGGCGCTCCGGCGCTTGCGCAGGCCCAGGCAACCAGCGCCGAGCTCACCGTCCGGTTGCGTGACCGCGACGGGCTTCCCGTACAGTCGGCGCTCGTCCAACTTCTCGGCCCGACCCGTACGCTGGTGGCGGAGACGCGCTCCGACGAGTCCGGAAACGCCTCGATCGCTGGCCTGACCCGTGGCACGTATGAGCTGCGCATCTCGGACCCGCTGTACACCGACATCTTCCGAGTCGTGGAGCTACACGAGCAGTCGCTGATCGTTGAGCTGGAGCTACGTCCGACGGGTGTCGAGGAGCGAGTCACGGTCACCGCCTCTCGGGGCGGCGTGCAGCTCGAGAGCGAAGTGCCCGCCACCGTTCGAATACTGGATCGGGCCGAGCTACAGCTGCGGGCCGTGGACTTGTTGCCGCGCATGCTCGAGGAGGAGCCCGGCATCCTGACGCAACAGACGACCCCCGGGCAGGGATCTCCCATCCTGCGCGGGCAGAGTGCGCAGGCGGTTCTGTACCTTCTCGACGGGATCCGCTACAACAACGCGACCTACCGGGCCGGCAACACCCAGTATCTGGCGTGGATTCCGGACATCGCGGTCGATTCGGTGGAGACGCAACTCGGGCCGGCCGGCGTGAACTACGGCTCCGACGCACTCGGTGGTGCCGTCAACGTCATCAGCAACCCGACTCCGACACACGTGGACGACAGAACCCGCGTCAACGGAAGTGTCCGGGCCTACGGCCAGTCGGCGACACTCGGTGGCGGGCTGCACGGCACGCTGGGCATTGGAGGCCGGGAGCTCTCCGGCTACCTGGCACTGAGCGGTGCTGGGCACGGCGACGTGCGCGGTGGCGGGGCACGCGACTCGCATCATTCGACCGTGCGCTTCCTCGGCTTCAGCGACGATCAGGTACGCGACGCCTTCGGCACTCGTTACGTCGATACCTCCTATTCGCAGCTCGGACTCACCTCGAAGCTGGCTCTCAAGACCAGCAGCACGGCGAACCTGAACGCGTTTCTGGCCGCGTCGCGGCAGTACGACGTGCGCCGGTACGACCGCCTGCTCGGCGGCGACGGTCGCGTGAGGGCCGACTTCGAGCCGCAGAAGCTCCTGTTCGGCTACCTGCGATACGAACGCTTCTTCAGCGACACCTTCTTCGACGTTACGGTGTCGCTGAACCGCCAGACCGACGGCCGTTTCGATCAGCGGCGGCCAACGAGCTCGCTACGCCAGGAGGACAACGCCGACACCGCCCTGGGCCTCGAAACGGCAGCTTCCAAGAGCTTCGGCCGCCATCTGGTCACCGGGGGCGTCGAGATCTACGACGAGCACGTCGACTCGATGCAGTTCGAGACCTCCGGTGGCGTGACCGAGCAGGTGCGCCCACGCTCCCCCAACGGCTCGCGCTACACCTCGTTCGGCCTCTTCCTGCTCGACGACTTCAGCGCTGCGAGCGACCGGCTAAAGGTACAGGTGGGCGCACGCTACTCGGCCTTCAGCTTCCGGGCCCGCGCCGCCGACAACATCATCGACGGCAAGGCCGTGGTGCCCGACCAGGACGAGAGCTTCGACGACCTCACCTTCAACCTCGGAGCTACCTTCGGGATAACCGAAGACATCGGCGTATGGGGCCGTTTGGCACGCGGCTTTCGGGCCCCGTCGGTGTTCGATTTCGGCGAGACCGGCCTGACGGGGGGCGGATTCGAAGTCGCGCCTGGCGAGGCGGTCGGGATCGGCGCTCGCATCGGCGATTCGGCCGCACGCAACGCCCTGGCCACGGGCATTGCATGGACGCCGCTGAAGCCCGAGGTACTGTGGAGCTACGAGGCCGGGCTGCGCGTGTTCGCCGACACGATCCGCTTCGAGCTCACCGGCTTCGTCAGTAGGTTCCAGGAGGCGATCTCGCGCCGCGTCATGATCGTGCCCGGTGATGTCGTCGGCCAGTCGATCGGCGGCGAGGTAATCATTGCGCAGGATTCCGAGGGTCGGATCTTCGTGGCATCCGACCCCGACCCGATCGTATCGCGCGCCAACATCGGCAGCCTGCGCGTATGGGGTCTGGAGATGCTGGCACAGCGCGCCTTCGGTTCCAGCTGGCTCGCCACGCTCAAGGCAGCGCTGCAACGGGGCAAAGAGCTCGACACCGGCTTCTTCGCCCGTAAGATCGCACCCGACAACATGACGGCGGTCCTGCGCTGGCGGGCTCCGGGTGCCCGCTTCTGGATCGAAGGGCTGGCGCGCAGTGCCCTCGAACAGGATCGGCTCAACCCCGGCGATATCGAGGACACGCGCATCGGCGCTTTCCGCGACGCTGGCGACATCGCCGACTTCTTCAACAACCAGGGACCCCGTCTCGGTCTGGTGCAGGATGGCGTCCTGCTGGCCACGGGCGAGAGCCTGGACGAGGTAGTCGCCAGGGTGCTGGGCCCCGAAGGTGCAGGAGCGCCGCTTTTCCTCGCGACCCCGGGCTGGCTTTCCTTTACCCTGCGTGGTGCCTGGGAAGTCCGCGACAACCAGCATCTGACGGTGGCGATCAACAACATCACCGACCGCAGTTACCGGATGCACGGATCGGGCTTCGACGCGCTCGGCTTCAGCGCCGGCGTCTCCTACACCGTCGACTTCTGACCTAGCTATAGCTATAGCTATAGCTACCGCCCGCCGAGCCCCAGGTGCGCTCCAGAATACGGAGGTGTCGTTCGCACCCGCATCACTTGAACACGGGAGTCGGGCCGTCCGCTGGTCGTGGGCGTCAGCTCTAATCGAAGTCCCGCGCTAACGGGACATCGATGGTGACGACGGTTCCGCGGCCCGGTTTGCTGTCGATGACGAGGGTGGCGTCGAGGCGGTCGGCCCGCGCCTTGAGACTGGCCATGCCGTGACCGTCCGCCGCGGCCGCGGAATCGAACCCCACCCCATCGTCGGCCACCCGGAGTTGGAGCCGACCCTCCATGGCGATAAGTCCTATCCGCACTCGTTCAGCGTCGGCGTGCCGGGCGACGTTGTGTAGCAACTCCTTGTAGATCAGGAGCAGCTCACGCCGATGCAGGCGCTGTCCCTTTCGTCGGGCGCGCCAGTAGCGCCTTGTCGACCGCCCGCACCAGCTCTTGCGGCGGCAGGGGTTTCCACAGGATCGGCAGGTCCTCTTGATGCCTCTGCCTGGCGGGCTCGTTGAGGAACCCGGAGACCAGCACCACGGCGGCGCGGGGCGCCACGCGCTTCGCGTGTTCTGCCACGTCATAACCGCTGGGCCCCGGCATCATCACGTCGCTAACCAGAACGTCGAGACCGGACCCGAGCTCGTCGAGCTTCCTAATGGCCTCATGTCCATCCGCCGCGACGTGCACGGTAAAGCCGGCGCTCCCGAGCACGCGCGCTGCCGCTGTCCGTAGGGCCGCGTCGTCTTCCGCGAGGAGCACTGTCTCACCATGACGATCGTGCTCCACCGGCGTCGAATCACTGACCGCCGAATCCTCCTCGCTGCAAAGCGGAAGCTCAACAGTGAAGGTGGTGCCGTGGCCTGGGGCGCTCTCGAGGTGGATCTGCCCGCCAGCGTCGGAGACGATGCCGAGGCACGTCGCCAGTCCGATGCCGGTGCCCTGGCCCTTCTTCTTGGTGGTGAAGAAAGGCTCGAAGATGTTCTGCCGGGTTCGTTCATCCATGCCGGTCCCGTTGTCGGTCACCTTGAGGCATACCCGACCTGGGTCGGTTCGCTCCGTGCCCGGCTCGTCCGCGTGCTTGGGTATTCCGCTGAAGCTGAGCGCTCGTTCCGGGGAAAGTGAACGTTCATTCCGGAGTTTATGAGCACCCTATCGGAGCGGAGCGACGATCAGGTTGTGGTTGGAGGTTGCCTCCCAGGTTGTGGTTGGTCAGATCCTAGCGGATGTGCCCTTGTGCAGGGCAGTCGTGGTAGAGGTTATGGAGCCTGTGCGCGGCGCGATAGCGCCGTGCAAGGGGCGGTGGTAAACGCGGATGCGTTTTCCACGGGCCCGGCAGGATCCACAGCCGGGGTCGCGGTCGGGATCGGGATCGAAGCGCAGCGACAAGGTTCATGGTTCAGCTATTGGCCTGGAGCTTGGCGGCGCGGATCTCGCGCATGGAGCGGCCTGTGAGTTCGAGCTTGTGGGCGGCGTGGATGAGTCGATCGCAGATCGAGTCGGCCAAGGTCGGTTCTCCGAGGGCCGCGTGCCAGGCCGAGATCGGCAGCTGAGAAGCGATCAGGGTGGCGGCGCGCTCGTGCCGATCCTCGATGACCTCGAGGATGTCGCGTCGCTCCATGTCGGTAAAGGGCGTGAGCAACCAATCGTCGATTACAAGCAGGCGTGTGCGAGTGAGGCGCTTGAGCAGTCGGGGGTAGGAACCATCGCCTCGGGCGATCGCCATCTGCTGGGGCAACTGAGCGGCGCGGACGTAGTAGGCAGACAAGTCCGCGCGGCAGGCCTTGTTGGCGAGCGCGCAGGCCAGATACGTCTTGCCTGTCCCGGTGGGCCCGGTGATCACGACGTTGAGGGCATCGCGGATCCAGTCGCAACGGGACAGGGCCATCAGGACCCGGCGGTTGAGTCCGCGTCGGGTCTTGAAGTCGATGTCCTCGATGCAGGCGCCGGGTTGCCGGAGCTTGGCGCGTTGCAGCCGCCGGGTGAGCTTGCGCTGTTGGCGGGCGGCGTACTCGGCGTCGATCAACATGCCGAGGCGTTCCTCGAAGCTGAGCTTGCCGTAGGATCGTGAGCTCTGCTGCTGCTCGAGAGTCTCGGCCATGGCCGACATCTTCATGGCGTGCATCCTCTCGAGCGTGGGCTGGTTGAGCATCTCAGTTCCTTCCGTAGTAGGCAGGGCCGCGGATGTTGTCGTGCACGGGCACCGAGCACGTAGGCGCTTGCTGCTGTTGGAGCGGCAACCGGTCCATGCCGGCGGCCAGGATGTTCTTGACCGTCTGATAGCGGCAGGAGCCGAGGTGCTCGGCACGCAGACACGCCGCCTCGAGGCGATCCTGCTCGTAGCGTTTCGATAGCCGCATGATCCCGAGACAGGACCGGTATCCCTGCTCGGGGTGGCGGAAGGTGGCAAGGATCTCGGCGACCACGCGACCGGTAGCAGGGCCGGTCTTTTCGGCCCAGCGGATCAGCCGCGAGGGGCTCCATTCGGCGTGCGCCCGATGTGAAGCTGGCATGTGCTCGTTGCACGTGGAGCACTTCCCTCGCCCCTGCAGGCGCATGTGCGAGGCGACGCGTTTGCCGCCACGCAGGATCTCCACACTCGAGTGCGTGTATCGGGCCTCGACCTGCTTGCCCACCAGCTGATAGGGCACCGAGTACAAGTTGTGCTCCAAGGCAATGTGGTAATCGATATTGACGCGGCACACCTTCAGAACGCCAGCTCGTAGTGGTTGGCAGGTAACGGCTTGAGGGCCGCCCTATCGATCCGCTCGAACAACTCCCGGCGCGACACGCCGAGCCTCTGCATCGGCCGATCGTTGAGGATCTCCAGTAGTTCCCAGATGCGGCGGTTCAGATCATCCAGACAGAAGAACGTCTCATCGCGTAGCACTGCCAGGATCCAGCGCTGTGCCAGCTGCACGCCGGACTCGGCCTTCGCCTTGTCCTTGGGACGATACGATCGCGCCGGGATCACGACCGCGCCGTAGTGCTCGGCCATCTCCGCGTACGTGCGGTTGACCGTCGGCTCGTAGCGGCACGCCTCGGTAACGCCGCTGCGCAGGTTGTCCGGGATCGATCCAGATCTCGGCGCTGCCGCCCATGTACTGCAGCATCCTGATGTGCGAGCCGATCCAGTTGTCCAGCTCCTGGGTCGCGGTGGTCTCGGCGTACGTGTAGGAGCTGGCCCCCAGGACCCCGACGAACAGCTCCACCTGGATCAGCTCGCCGCTGACACGCTCCACGATGTGGGGCTTTTTGCCGGAGTAATCGATAAACACCTTCTCGCCGGCGCGATGCACTTGCCGCATCGAGACTCGGAGCTTTCCCCGCCACTGTCGATACCTGTCGCAGAACTGCGTGTACCGATATCCCTCCGGATGCACCTCCAGGTACTCGTGCCACAACAGCTGCAGCGTTACCCCAGGACGTTTTAGCTCCTGATGGATCCAGCTGAACTGAGGTACCGGTCGCGGCGTGCCCGAGGGCGCCGGCGGCGGGAACAGCTTCGCCTCCAGCGTCGCCTCGTCCATCTCCGCGGGCAGCGGCCAGCTCAACCCCTCCTGTCGCGCGCGCCGCAGGTACTCGCACACCGTCCCCACGCCCATACAGCAGGCCTGGGCGATGGCTCGCTGGCTCAAGCCCATCTCGTGCTTGAGCCGCAGTACTTGTCGTATTTGCCTCATCAGTAGCCTCGGTCGCGGCATCCACAGCTCCTCCCCGGTTGGTGAGGATCCATGGTGTCGCTTCGCTACCGTTGGGCTTGCCGGTCACCTCGGGGTGACCTCACGATCGGGGGACTCGATCGGCTTCTCAGGTGTTCGAGAACTCCGAAAGAAGCGTTCAGATTCCCGAAACGAGCGTTCAGATTCCCCCGGATTGAGTGCTCAGAATCAGCCGGAATACCCACGTGCTCTAAGGCGATGCGCAGCCGTCCGCCACTCGGCATCGCGTCGCGCGCGTTCACCACCAGGTTCAGGAGAATCTGGTCGAATTGCACCGGGTCGATTCGGACCACGGCAGGGCGTGCCGAAGGGCTGATGCTGAGCTCAACGCTATCGCCAACTGCGCTTCCTAGGAGCCTGTGTAACTCGGCGAGGCGTTGGTTGAGGTCGGTTGGTCTCTTGTCCGTCGGCTGCTGCCGGGTGAACGCCAGGAGCTGCCTCGTGAGCCCAGCGCCCCGGTCTGCCGCTTTCAGCACCTCGATGATGTCGTCTCGTCGCTCGTCGCCCTGTGGGAGCGCATCTTGAAGGAAGCCGCCGTACTGCGCGATCACCCCAAGGATGTTGTTGAAGTCGTGGGCAACCCCACCGGCGAGATGCCCCATGGCGTCCATCTTCTGCGACTGGACGAGCGCTCCCTGCAGTCGCGCGCGCTCGGTCACGTCGAGTATGACGGAGGACACGCCCTCCACCGTCTCGTCGGCGGAGGTGAGCGGTGCGTTGTGCCATTCGCAGGTGAGGGTGTGTCCGTCCTTCCTGACGTTCTCGTTGGTGGACATGGTCGCCGTATTGGCAAGCAGCTGGCTCCCGATGGCGTCGACCGCCGCTACGGCTTCCGCGGGTACCAGGAGACGCGCGTGGTGTCCGAGCGCCTCGGCCCGGGTGTAACCGAAGAGCCTCTCGGCCGCGCGGTTCCAGGCCGTGATTTGAAAGCCGGTATCCCAGTAGATCTGCGCCACCGGCGAGTGTTCGAAGCCGATCCGCTGCAAAGAGAGGGCAGTCTCCTCCAACTCCATATTCTCCTGCGCAAGAATCTCCTCGGAAGCCTTGCGCTCGGTGATGTCCGTGCGGATGGCCACGTACTGGAACGGTCTCCCTTCGGCATCCAGGAATGGAACGATGGTTGTGTCCACCCAGTAGAAGGAGCCGTCCTTCGCGCGATTCTTCATCTCGCCTTTCCAGATGTTGCCGCTCACGATGGTGGTCCACAATTCTCGGATGAACTCCTTCGAATGGTGGCCGGAGTTGATGATCCGGTGGTCTCGCCTGAGGAGCTCGTCGCGGGAGTACTTCGAGATGGCGCAGAACTTGTCGTTGACGGAGGTGATCTCGCCCTTCACGTTGGTGCAGGCAACGATGGAATGCTCGTCGAGAGCGGTCTTCAGGCGCTCGAGCTCACGCAGCGTGCTGGAGGCTCCCTCTACGGCCAGCCTGACATCCGTGATGTCCCAGTTGGCACCGATCATCCGCAGGGGAGCGCCGCCCGCGTCGCGCTCCACGGTGGCTCGTCCTCTGATGTACCGAACCGTCTTGTCCGGCCAAATGACGCGGAACGCGGTGTCGAACTCGTTCTCGCCGCGGAGCGCCTGCTGGACCTCGTCTCTTCCCCGCTGGAGGTCTTCGGGGTGCAGTCCCGCCTCCCAGGCCTCGTACGCGTCGGCGAAGCGATCGGCCGTAATCCCGTAGAGCTGGTACATCTGGTTGTCCCAGATGAGCACGTTGCTGACGACGTCCCAGTCCCAGATTCCAACGCCCGCAGCGCCCGTCGCTAGCGTGAGCCTCTCAGACGTCGATCGGAGTGCCTCTTCCACCTGCCGTTGCCTCAGGATGCTCCGCCGCGCGCCGAAGAAGGCCAAGAGGCCCGTGGCGAAGATGAGGACATACAGAAACCAGTAGAGGCGCGCGACGGTGGCTGTCGGGCCCCGGCGGTCGCCGTGAGTTGCTGGAGGACGCTGTGCGAGGCCGCCAGGGAGCGCTCCCGGGCCTGCTGGACCTGCGCGTTGCCAGAATCGCCGGGAGTCCCCACTCCCTCACTGCGATAGGCTTGCGCAAGACTGATCAGCGCCTCCGACTCGATGCGGAACTCGAGCAACGCCTCGCGGCCCGGCCCGCTCGGCACCGCGACGATGTTCTCGACCTGCTCAGCGTGGAGAACATTGCCCACGGGCCCACCATTGAGCAGCGTCTCGGTCACGCTGCGCAGACGGCGAACATCCCCTTCGACCGCCGCTGAGTCCGGTCCGGCAAGTGCCTTCAGCGCCAGTCGCTCCACGAGCACGCGCTGCCGACCCGCCACCTCCATCCTCAGGCTGTCACTCGCGGTGGTCTGGATGACATTCAACCCGTAGGCGAGCCCAACCGTAACGACGAGCAGAATGCCGGTGATGGCGGTGGCCAGCTTCCGGATATCCGAGGTACCGATCGTGTTCCACGCGCTGTTGGACATGTGTCTCGTTGGGGCGGCGCTTTGGGGTCGGCCGCGTTGCGATTCCACCGAGCGAGCACCCCATCGAGGGCTCACCGGATCTGTTCATGGTTGATGCGTGTCGTTACCTGTTCGCCGTGTTGCGACGTATCGGAAGCGGCCATCCCACGGTCTTCGTCGATGCGCGCGTCCTACCCTGATTCCCCCGGGGGCGTCACGCGACCCTCTGCAGCGGGGTCTCGAGCTCGGCTCCGGGAACCCGCCCCGACTTCACGACGCGGAAGAACGCTTCCACGACCACGGGATCGAATTTCACGCCGGATAGCCTCAGAATCTCCTGAAAGATGTCCGCGGTTGACCAAGCCGGCCGGTAGGGTCGATCCGACGACAGGGCGTCGAAGACGTCGACAATCGACACGAGCCGCGCTGACGCTGGGATGGCCTCCCCAGTGAGGCCGGCCGGATAGCCCGAGCCGTCCCAGTTCTCATGATGATTCAGCGCGATTTCCTGGCCCATCCGCAAGACGGGCGAAGCGCTCTTGCCGAGAAGTTGGGCGCCGATCGTCGTGTGGGTCTTGATCACGTCGAACTCCTCGGGGGTGAGCTTCCCGGGCTGCAGCAGAACGGCATCAGGAATGCCGATCTTTCCCACGTCGTGCAGTCGGGCTGCCTTGCCGATTGTCTCGACTGTCTGCTTGTCCAGGCCCAACTCCTGGGCCACTAGCGCAGCGATCGTTCCGACTCGGTGCGCATGCTCGCCGGTGTCGTCGTCGCGAAACTCACCGGCCAGGGCGAGGCGCCAAAGAAGCTCTTCGTGCGCGGTCTCCAGTTCACGAGTCCGCTCAGCGATCCTCTGTTCCAGCGAGGTGTTCTGTTCCAGGACTTGGGCGTGAAGCGCCTGTATGCTCAGCTGGCACTCGATCCGAAGGACCACTTCGGTCGCGTTGAACGGGCGCGTCAGGAAATCGTTGGCTCCAGTCGCCAGTGCTCGGATCGCGGTTTCTTGCGAGCCATCGCCAGTAATCATGAGGATCGGCAGGTAGGTATCCTCAGGGATCCGTTGGCGCAATTGCTCGATTACCTCCAGTCCGTCCATGTGCGGCATCCTGTAATCCACAACGACCATGTCGGGCGGGCTGAGCAGATACGTGGACAGAACCGTTCGAGGATCGTTCAGCGAACGGATCGAACTGAACCCGGCATTGTTGAGGAGTCTCCGCAGCAGTCGGGTGTTCGTCTCCTGGTCGTCAACGAGGAGGATGTTCGCTTTCTCTCGATCCAACGTCAGCACGTTTGTTCTCTCCTGGGACGCCTACCACCATGGCCTGAGCCTCCCGCGCAGGTGCCGGGCTATTGGAGCATATCAAAGAGCATATAAACATATACAACCATAGAATATGATATTAAACTATTATCTTACATTTTAAAGATGTGTGTAGATCGTTTATAGTCTTCAAAAGATACTGTCAAGTTAACGGGTGGCCGGGCAGAGTTCACCGATGAGCAACGATTGGCTGAGCTACCGTCGGCACCGCTTTCCGCCTGAGATCATCAGCCACGCCGGGCGGAGCAACACACAAACCCCGCAAGCCGCCGGGTTTGCGGGGCTTGCACTAGAGCCGGCGCGCGGATTTGAACCGCGGACCTGCTGATTACGAATCAGCGGTTCCTAGCTGCCGACTTGTACAAGGACCTGCCGTCGCCGCGGCCGGTTGTCGAAGTCGCACAGGATGATCTGCTGCCAGGTACCGGTCTGCACGGTGCCGTCGGCCACCAACAGCGTCAGCGACGGACCCATCAGCGCCGCCCGAACGTGGGAGTAGCCGTTGCCGTCGCCCCATCGCGCGTCGTGGGCGTAGTCAGCCCCGGTTGGTGCGATGCTCTCGATGGCGCGCTTCAGGTCGGCCACGGCGCCGCTCTCGAACTCGATGGTCGTAATGCCGGCGGTCGATCCCGGGGTGAACACCGTCACGGTGCCCTCGCGCACCCCCGAGCGATCGACGATCGCCTGCACCGCGGCCGACAGGTCGTGGATGTCGGTGTCGGCGGCCGTCTGGCGCTCGATCGTCTCACGATGAATCGGCATGCTTCCCTCGAAACCAGCACCGAGATGTGTCCGTAGTGATAACCAGACTTTGCCAGAGAATCCGTGCGGAGGAGACCCATGCGCGCCGTGATGCTGCCCTTGCTGCTGGCGGCAACCCTGTCGGCCGGCTCGAGCGACGAGGTTGTCAGAACGTTCTCACAGGAGTACGCGACCCGAGACATCACCTCGGTCCTGCTCGACGTGCCTGTGGGCGAGGTCGAGATCGGTCCCGGTGGCTCTGACCGGGTCGAGATCGAGGTGGTCCTCGAGTGTGACACCGGCTGGCGTAGCCGTAGCTGCCGTGATCGCGCCGAACGCATCGAGTTGGTGTCACGCGAGCGCAACGGGCGGCTCTCGATCGATGTCGAGGGCTACAGCGCCTGGCGCAGCCGGGGCCTGGAGGTCCACCTGGAGGTGCGGCTGCCGGCTCGCATGGCCCTGTCGCTGGACATGGGGATCGGCGAGGTGGAAATCCGCGATCTGGAGTCCGACGTGACCGTCGACCTCGGGATCGGCGAGGTCTTCGTCGGCATGGACGAGTCGCGCATCGCCAAGGTACTGCTCGACGCCGGCATCGGTGAGACGTCGCTGCGCACGAGCGATGGCAAGAGCTCGGTGGCCGGGCTGTTCACCAGCGAGCTTTCCTGGGACGAGGGCGACGGCGAGGCAACGATTCGCATCGATCTGGGAATCGGCGAGATCGACGTGCGGATCGGTTAGCGTCCGTCCACCGCCTTCCTGACAAACAGGTCTTGCACCAACATCGTCTTCCCCCGTTTACTGACGCCCGCGCCGCATCCGGCGTCGTCGAGCCTGAGGTAGGATTCGACTTGTTCCTCGTGGGCATGGCCCGAGTAAATCGTATACCGGTATCTTTTTTTCTCGCCAATGGAACAGATCGTCTCCAATCTGGATCCGAGCTCGCCCGAGGCGCTGGCACGCGCCGAGCACCATCGGGGCCTCGTGAAGGAGCTCGCGGAGCGCGTCTCGAGGGCCCGCAAGGGCGGCGGTGACAAATACCAGACGCGCCATCGCGAGCAGGGCAAGCTCTTCGTCCGCGACCGGATCGATCTGCTGCTCGACGAGGGAAGCCCGTTCCTGGAGCTGTCGCCGCTGGCGGCGAACGGCCTGTACGAGGGCCGGGCACCGTGTGCCGGGATCGTCACGGGAATCGGCCGCGTCGCGGGACATGAGGTGATGGTTCTCGCCAACGACGCCACCGTGAAGGGCGGCACCTACCTGCCCATGACGGTCAAAAAGCACCTGCGAGCCCAGCAGGTGGCGCTCGAGAACCGGCTGCCCTGCATCTACCTGGTCGACTCCGGCGGTGCCTTTCTCCCCCTGCAGGACGAGGTCTTCCCCGACCGCGAGCACTTCGGCCGAATCTTCTACAACCAGGCACGCATGAGCGCCGCACGGATCCCGCAGATCGCGGTCGTGCTCGGGAGTTGCACGGCCGGCGGCGCCTACGTCCCGGCGATGAGCGACGAGGTCGTGATCGTGCGCAACCAAGGGACGATCTTCCTAGGGGGGCCGCCGCTAGTGAAGGCGGCCACCGGCGAGGAGATTACCGCCGAGGAGCTGGGCGGCGGCGACGTGCACGCACGCCGTAGCGGCGTCGCCGATCATCTGGCCGACGACGACCAGCACGCGTTGCGGATCGCCCGCAACATCGCGGAGAACCTGAACACCGTGAAACAGGTCGCAGCGGAGCTGACCGAGCCCGAGGAGCCGCTCTATCCCGCAGAGGAGATCTACTCCGTGCTGCCGATCGACGTGTCGCGACCCTACGACGCCCGCGAGCTGATCGCCAGGATCGTCGACGGCAGCAGGTTCCACGAGTTCAAGTCGACCTACGCGACCACCATCGTCACCGGGCTCGCGCGACTGCACGGCTATCCCGTGGGGATCCTGGCCAACAACGGCGTGCTGTTTTCCGAGAGTGCCCTGAAGGCGACCCACTTCATCGAGATGTGCGATCTGCGCCGCATCCCGCTGCTGTTCCTGCAGAACATCACCGGCTTCATGGTGGGCGGCAAATACGAGGCTGGCGGTATCGCCAAAGACGGCGCCAAGATGGTCCACGCGGTGACCAACGCCACCGTGCCCAAGCTCACCGTGATCGTCGGCGGCTCGTTCGGGGCCGGCAACTACGGCATGTGCGGCCGCGGCTACGACCCCCGACTCCTCTTCACCTGGCCCAACTCCCGCATCTCGGTGATGGGCGGGCCGCAGGCCGCAACCGTGCTCGCAACCGTCAAGCGTGACCAGCTAGCCCGAGGCGACAAGGAGTGGAGCGACGAGGACGAGGCGGCCTTCAAGCAGCCGATCCTCGACAAGTACGAGACCGAAGGCAACCCCTACCACGCCACCGCAAGGCTGTGGGACGACGGCATCATCGACCCGGTGCAGACGCGGGATATCCTGGGTTTGGCGCTGTCGGCCACCTACAACGCCCCGATGGACGAGCCGCGCATGGGCGTGTTCCGCATGTGAGCACCGCGCTGCCGAAGCGGCTCCTGGTCGCCAACCGTGGCGAGATCGCCATCCGTATCACCCGCACCTGCCATGCGTGCGGCGTCGAGGTGGTTGCCGTCTTCACCGAACACGATGCCGCCTCACCCCACCTGCAGGTGGCCGACCGTGCCGTCGCCATCGACAGCTATATCGACGGCAACGAGCTCGTGCGGGTGGCGCTAGGGCAAGGCTGCGACGCGGTACACCCGGGCTATGGCTTCCTATCGGAGAGCGCCGATTTCGCCACCTCGGTAACCGCGGCCGGTCTGAGCTGGATCGGTCCGCCAGCCGCAGCGATGCAGGTAATGGGCGGCAAGGACACGGCGCGGGCGGCGATGATGGAGGCCGGCGTTCCGGTGGTTCCGGGCACCGAGCCCGGCGATGCTGAAGTGCTCGCCGCCGCCGCCGAGGAGCTCGGCTACCCCGTCTTCCTGAAGGCGATCGCGGGAGGCGGCGGTAAGGGCATGGCGATCGTCGCCGATCGGGAGCAGCTGGTGCGACGGCACCGCCAGGTATCAGAGGAGGCGCTGCGCTCGTTCGGCGATGGCGCCATCTACCTCGAGAAGGTGGTGCAGCGACCGCGTCACATCGAGATCCAGGTGTTCGCCGACAGCCACGGCAACACGGTTGCCCTCGGCGAGCGCGAGTGCTCGGTTCAGCGGCGCCACCAGAAAATCGTCGAGGAGACACCCTCACCCGCCGTCGACGAGGCACTGCGTCGCCGCATGTCGGACGCCGCCGTGGCAGCCGCCGAGGCAGTCGGGTACATCGGCGCGGGAACGGTCGAGTTCTTGCTGGGTCCCGACGGCCAGTTCTACTTCCTCGAGATGAACACGCGCCTGCAGGTCGAGCACCCGGTGACCGAGTGGGTCACGGGCCTGGACCTCGTGCGGTTGCAGCTCGAGGTGGCGGCCGGCTCGGCGCTGCCCCCCGAAGCACTCGAGCCGGCGTTTGTCGGCCACGCCATCGAGTGCCGCATCTATGCCGAGGACCCCGCTGCCGGGCATCTCCCACAGTCGGGCCGGCTGCTGCTGGTACGCGAGCCGTCGGGGCCGGGCGTACGGGTCGACTCGGCACTCGCCGAGGGGCAGGAGATCACCATCCACTTCGACCCCATGCTGGCCAAGCTTTCCACCTGGGGCCGAGACCGAGCCAGCGCCTTGGCCCGGATGCGCGAGGCACTGCGTCGCTTCGTCGTGCTCGGGGTGACCACGAACATCGACCACCTGCAGTCTGTGGTATCGCACGCCGCGTTCGCCGCCGGCGACCTCTCCACGGCTTTTCTCGAGGAGCACCTCCCGAGCTGGCCCGGTGAGGAGCGGGTCCCCGACCTGGTACTGGCGGCGACCGCCGTCGCCGCGCGCTTCGGTGCCGGGCGCACGAGACGGTCGCAGCACGGCGCACGGCGCCGCTACGACCCGTGGGACGCTCGCACGGGCCTGCGGCTCTCGGCGCCCGGAGATGCCTCGTGAGCCAACGGACCTTGCGGACGCGCACTGGGGTGGAGCTGCAGATCGAGGCGAAGCTCGAGGACGAGACGCTGTCGCTGCGCCGCGACGGCAGCCGCGTCGACGAGTACACGGTTCGGCGCGTCGGTAGTGCCGAATTCCTCGCCCGGGGACCCGACGAGCCGCAGGTCCTGCACAGCTTCTACGCGATGCGCGACGACGATAACTGGTGGATCTGGCTCGACGGGCGCACCTGGCACCTCGAGGCCGTCCGCCAGCGCGGCGGAGCCGCAGGGGGCGCGCCCGGCGGTCTGGTCGCGCCCATCCCGGCCACCGTCCAGGAAATCCTGGTCGCCGAGGATGACAGGGTCGAGAAGGGGCAGGTACTGCTGGTTCTGACGGCCATGAAGATGCAGCTCGAGGTCAAGGCGCCGCGGCCCGGGATCGTCTCCGGCCTGTCGCTGTCGGTCGGCGACCAGGTCGACGGGGGTGTCGAGCTGCTTCAGCTCGTCGATCCCGACGACCGTTGATCCCTCTCCGCGGAGCTGCGTCGGTCGCGCGACTTGCGCGCCCTGCGGACCGAGTGAGCTGCGATGCGCTGGGGCGCTTTCGCCCCTGACTCGCTGCGACATAATCCTGTAGATTGTGATGGCCGTTTCCCGATCCCCAAGGAGCAAGCCATGTCCGCGAGACCCCGTGTACTGATGGCCCTGGTACTCGCCGCCGTTGTGACGGCGGGCCTCGGCTTCGCCTGGCAGGACATCCTCGACGATCCAGCGCGTCCCGCCGGCGAACGCGAGCGCGACGCCGGCAGCAAACCGCTCGAAGTCTACGCCTTCTTCGGTGTCGAGGAGGGTATGAGCGTCGTCGACCTGGCGCCGGGCGGGGGGTACAACACCTTCCTCCTGGGCAAGCTCGTCGGCGACTCCGGCACGGTGATGGCCGGGCCCGACCGGCGCGGTAGCCTGCAGGAACGACTCGACGCCTCCGGTGACTCGATGGCCAATGTCACCGTGATGACCGATATGGGCGGCCTCGAGGCCGGTAGCATCGACGTGATCGTGACCGTGCGCAACGTGCACGACTTCGAGAACGCCGGACGCGCCGGGGGTATCTACACCGGCGCCCTCGCCGCCCTCAAGCCGGGCGGCATCTTCGGGGTTGTCGACGCGCGCACCCCCAACGAGGGCTTCGACGAGTCGACCCATCGCATCAACGAGCAGATGGTGATCGATCACATCACGGCGGCCGGATTCGAACTGGTCGAGTCGTCCGACCTGCTCGCCAACCCCGACGACGACTTCGGCAACTACGAGGGCATGGGCAGCCGCGTCGAGATCGACCGCATGGTGCTCAAGTTCCGCAAGCCGATGTAGGCGCTCGCCGCAATCGGAACCCGACAAGCTCAGCCGATGATCCAGATGAACATGCCGATCAACGCCACCACACCGATGCAGGCGACGAGGAAACCGCCAGCGGTTGCCGGCGTGGGCCGCATGAGCTCGAAGTCAGGGTGCTCGATCAGGACGCAGCGGGGGGCCGGTTCCTTTCCGGCAGGCAGCGTCAGCGGCCCGCCCTCCGGCTCGTCCTCGGTTACTGGCGTGCGCAAGCACTCGTAAACCCTGTCGAGGACCCTCTCGTCGGGCGGCTGCGTGACCAAGCTCACCACGACCATCGTGACCAGCCCTACGATCAGGTAGATGATCATCTGCCAGGGCAGGGACAGGGTGCCGTCGTAGAGCATGAACGCCGGGAGGGAGCCGGCGAAGCGGGCGTTGAAGCTCCAGCCGACCAACGCGATGTCGCTGGTGAAGAACCACGTCGCAAAGCCGCTGAGGGTCGAGGCCCAGGCGGCGGCGGCGGTGGCGCGCCGCCACACGAAGCTCACCCAGATCGCCACACCCATCATTGCTTGCACCTTCCAGAAGGTCTCCAGCCCGGCGACAACGCTAGAGAGCGCGAAAGCGACAAGAATCCCGGCCAGCACCACGGCGATCGAAGCCAGTCTGCCGACCAGCACGTAATGCCGCTCGTCGCGATCCGGGTGGATCAGCGGTCGGTAGAGGTTTTCCGTGAACAGCGCCGCCGCCGACACCATCAAGCAGTCGCACGAGCTCATCACCGCCGCCAGCATCGAGGCGATGAACAGCCCGATCAGGCCGGGCGCGATCGTCGGCAGCAGATCGCGGGCCATCAAGCCGTAGACCTGGTCCGGATCGATCGTCGTGCCAGCGTACAGTCCTACCGCGCACATGCCGGTCAGCAGCCAGGCGATGGTAACGATGCGCTTGAGGAACATGCCGGCGACGAGACCGACACGGGCGTCGTTCTCCGTCCTGCCGTCGCCGGTCAATTGCATGGAGTACGGCGAGGAAACCCAGCCGACGAGCGCGTTGAGCGCGATGATCACGACGTACAGGACGGTGATCTCGCCGGGTGCGACGATCGAGAAGAGGTCCGGATCAGTGACCGACGCCCTCAACCCTGACAGACCGCCCACCGCGTCGAGCGCAAAGGGCAGGATCAAGAACGAAAGCACGACGGTCAGAACGCCCTGGACGGCGTCCGTCAGGATCGCCGCGCTCAACCCGCCGGCGACACCGTAGATGACGAACAAGACGGTCATGCCGACGATCGCCATGGCCGGGCTGATCGTGCCGCCGGAGACCGGGGCGATCATCGCGCTGGTCGCCTTGAGAACGACGCCGATGTTTACCGACAACTGGGCAATGCCGACGATCGCGAAGAGTACGGCGACGCTCTGCCCGTAGCGCACCAACAGATAGTCGGCCGTGGTAACTGCGCGCATGCGGCGGAACAGCGGCGCCAGCAACCAGTAAAACGGCGTGGCGAACAGCCACAGCCATTGGTACCAGATTCCCGAGGCGCCGGACGTGTACGTCTTCGACGCAACGGTGACCGCCTGATCGGTGTTCGTTCCCGTGCCGAACGAGAAGAACGTCATCAGCAGCTTGCCGGATTGGCGATCGCTGATGAAGAAGCTCGACGACGTCTTTACCCGACGAGCGGCCGACATGCCGAGCAGCGTGACGCCGATCAGGTACGCCGCAATGACCAGCCAGTCGATCAACACGTTGCGCTTGCCTCGACTCGATTCCCGCCGGGGAGGTGACTCAGGGCACTAGCAGGCTGCTGAAAAACTCCTCTTTTTCGAGTAGATTTTGAACCACGCAGCCCGCGGCAAGAACCGAAGCATCAACGAGGTGAGCAGATGCGTGGTGAGGACGCGGGACAGGTGGCCGCCTTTAGTTACGTATCTCCGGAGCAGCGAGTACCGAAGGAGCATCCGCTGCGGCCGCTGCTGAAGATCGTCAACGATGTGCTGGGGCGGATGTCGCCGCTGTTCGAGAAGCTGTACTCGCACACGGGCCGTCCGTCTATCCCGCCGGAGAAGCTGCTGCGGGCGCTGCTGCTGCAGGTGCTGTACACGATTCGCTCCGAGCGCATGCTGATGGAGCAGCTCGACAGAGGTGGACCCCATCCTTTGGACAGGTTTGCGTCGCAGCTAAGGTGGAATCCGGGTTCATGATTCAGGCTGCCTTGGGCTTGCGAGACACGGGGCGAAGCCCCGGGCTCCTGTCTTCAGCCCCGTCGTCAATGTACGCCTCCTCGGGCGTCCGGTCCTGGAGCGACGAGTGCGGTCGGCACTCGTTGTAGAAGTCCATCCACCAGCCGATCCCGGCCCGAGCCTCGGAGCCAGTCGCGTACTCTGACAGATAGACCTGCTCGTACTTGAGCGATCGCCACAGTCGCTCGATGAAGACGTTGTCCATCCAGCGGCCCTTGCCGTCCATCGAGATCCGAATGCCGGCCTCCTTGAGCGCGTTGGTGAAGTCGACGCTGGTGAATTGGCTACCCTGATCCGTGTTGAAGATCTCGGGAGGACCGTAGCGCTCGAGCGCCTCTTGCAAGGCCTCGCCGCAGAAGCTCGTATCGAGCGTGTTGGACAGACGCCAGGACAGCACCTTGCGGCTCGCCCAGTCCATCACCGCAACCAGGTACAGAAAGCCCCGCTGCAGCGGGATGTAGGTCACATCCGCGCACCAAACGTGGTTGGGTCGCGTGATCTCCAGATCACGCAGCAGGTAGGGGTAGATCCGGTGCTCCGGGTGCGGCTGAGACGTCCTGGGCCGCTGCAAGATCGCCTGCAACCCGAGCAGCCGCATCAGGCGGCGCACCCGCTTGCGAGAGACCGTGTAGCCCTGACGGCGCAGCCATCGTCGCATCTGACGTGAGCCGTAAAACGGCGTCTGAAGAAACTGCTCGTCGATCAGCCGCATCAGGCGCAGGTTCAGCGGACTCTCGCCGTGGCCCTCGTAATAGAACGAAGACCTCGCGATCGACACCAGGCGGCACTGCCGCGTGATGCTCAGGGGGCCGTGCTCCGGATCGACCATCGCCACCCTCCGGCCGTGGCTCAACGACCGAAGGCCTTGGACAAGAAATCCCGCTCGATGACGAGCTCCCCGATCTTCGCCCGCAGCTCCTTGATCTCGGCCTCCCGAGAGACCTCGTTGCGCTCCTGTTTCCCCGAGAAGCCAGCCAGCACCTTCTGCCGAGCCTTCTTCTTCCAGTTGGCGATCAGATTCGGATGCACATCGTAGCGGGCTGCCAGCTCCGCCATCGTCGCTTCCTCGCGAAGCGCCTCCAAAGCGACCTTCGCCTTCAGCTCAGCAGGATAACTCCGTCTCTTCCGTGGCATTCCAGACTCCTTCTTCTTGGTCTGGATCCCACCTTAGCAACCTGTCCGAATTTCGGGGTCCACCTCTACTACAACCTGCTGTTCCGGTGGTTTGTGGGCCTGAACATGGACGATCTGGTGTGGGATGCGACGGTGTTCACGAAGAACCGGGATCGAGTGTTGGGAGGCGAGGTCGCCGAGGTGTTCTTCCAGGAAGTGCTGGCGGAGGCACGGCGCCGCAGCCTGCTGTCGGATGAACACTTCACGGTGGACGGCACGCTGATCGAGGCGTGGGCCTCGCACAAGAGCTTCAAGCCGAAGGATCAGAGCGACTCCGATGAGGGAGGCAGCAACCCGAGCGTCGATTTTCGCAAACAACGGCGCACAAACGATACTCACGCCTCCAGGACCGACCCGGAGGCACGCCTATACAAGAAGAGTAAGGGAGCCGAGTCGAGGCTCTGCTACATGGGGCACCTGATGATCGACAACCGCCACGGGTTAGCAACCAACGCCTGCGTAACGATCGCTTCGGGAACAGCAGAACGAGAGGCCGCCGTGCAGATGGCGGGCGAGATTCCCGGAAGGGGCCGGGTAACCTTGGCGGCCGACAAGGGCTACGACACGCGAGACTGCATCCGAAAGCTTCGAGATCGCAACATCACCCCGCACGTCGCACAGAACGACACGAACCGGCGCAGCGCCATCGACCGCCGCACGACCCGGCACCCGGGCTACACGGTCAGTCAGAAGAAACGCAAGCTCGTCGAGCAGATGTTCGGATGGGCCAAGACGGTCGGGCTGATGCGCAAGACCAGACACCGAGGCACGCAACGTGTCGATTGGATGTTCATCTTCACCGCCGCGGCCTTCAACCTGGTCAGAATGCGCAACCTCCAGGGGGCGACGTGACGATGAGGGCACCAATCCCCAAGAAATGCCGGCGCTGCCAGCAGCGCCGGCCTCGTACCCGCACTCGGCGCCCCGCTAACTCACCGTGATCGAGACGATCCAGCCCAAAATGGCGCGCCCAAGCCGTTTTTCAGCAGCCTGCTAGCTGAGCAGGGAGGTGAGCTCGTCGTCGAGCCCGATCATCTCCCAGCGGGTCAGCGAAATCGGAATGATACCGCCGCCCATGAACTCGTCCATGAAGCGGCGTAGGTCGAACTCGGACCCCTGCTGACGCGAGCGCTCGGCCAGCAGCTGCAGGATCATGTTCTTGCCACCCACGTAGCTCACCGAGTGTGCCGGGGCTCGGAGGGCCTCTTCGATGTCCCACCAGACCGCGTCGCCGTCGGCCTCCGCCCACGGGTACGGGAGCTTGTCCACGAAGGCCCGGATCCCGTCGTTCATCGTGTATTCGTTGGCGTGCATCTTGAGGTCGGAGATGGCGCGCGCGGCACGGAATGCCATCCAGATGTAGGTGATCTCCTTGGCCCGCGGCCGCTCATCGAGCGCACCGAGCTGCAGCAGCATCTCCTCGACGAAGTACGACAGCGCCTCGGAGCGCGACTCGTGCATGTCGAACAGTCGGATGGTGCCGCGAATCGGCCGGCTGTCGCCGTGCTGATACCAGATGGTCCGGTCGCGAACGTAGTAGTGGCCGAAGAACGTATGGGCGATCTGGGTCATCGGCTCGCGATCGCAGCACTGCTCGAAGAAGCCACGATATCCGGGCCGCAGGTAGGCGCTCATCCCCCAGGTGCGCGGGTAGTGGGCCGGCGGCAGGGGTTCGAGATCATCCGGGACAGTGATGATGTCGCGATCTCGCAGAAACTCCAGCAGCTCCTGCGCCGCGGCTCCTTGACGCTCGAGGTTCTCGGCTTCGCTCGACGTGAGCTCGAACGGCGGCGAGCCCTTGTTCTTGTGTTCCTCGAGTCTCAGAAAGGCCACGGCGCGGTGATAGTCGCTCTGGATCATCGTCAGCAGCTCATCCCAGGTGTGCGGCACGAGCAAGACATCCTTGAGCCAGCGGTTGTAGTTGTCCTTGCCGATCCCGGCGGGCGCCACCGTCCTGCTCTTGCTGTCGATGAGCCACTCGTGGAAGCCGCGCATGGCGGCGAGCGCCCGACCTGCCTCGGCGGCCAGCCCCGGATGGGTCTCGAGAAGTCCGTCGACGAGCTCACGCATTCCGATGAGCTCGCGCTCTTGCACCCGAATCGCCACGGTTGCCAGGTCGCCGGCAACCTCCGTGAGGTTCCCGCGTGCCTGCTCCAGCACCGCGGGGACACACCGCAGCTTGGTGCGCAGCCTGCCGATCTCAGCCTCGGCAACAGGCAGGCGGACCGCTCGCGGCGACCAGTCGTCATCCAACCGCGAGTAGTGCACCAGCAGCCGTGGGTAGACCCCGTCGGTGATGTTGTAGAAGCCGGGATCGCGGGCCCAGGGCCGCAGGACCTCGTGGTCGAAAGCCACGGCGTTCAACTCGGCGCGGACCACCTGGTAGTCGACCTGCTCGGCAACGCTCCACTCGCTGAGGTCGAATCCAGCGAGCCGGTCGCGCAACGCCTGCAGCTCCTCACGCTTCCGCTGCATCGCCGACGGGGTGTAGTCGGGAACGCCTGCGTCGGTTTGCGGCGCCAGGGAGGCGCGAAACTCCTCGAACAGCCCGACCAGATCAGAGTGCCCGGAGGCGGTCAACGCGCTCACATCCCCTTCTCCATTCAGTCTGCCGTGTTGTGAGAATCGGCCACGACGCTGCACGCTCAGGTCGGTCCTATCAGAGTACGATCCTGGCTCTACGTGCAAGGGAGACCACGACGAGCGCCCGCAGCGTGCTCCAGAGCCATCTGAGTGACGTTTCGGGATCGCGCTACGGGCGACGACAAGTCGGCGATCGCCAACGCCATGGCGAACAACCACGCAATCCTCGGCCTGTTCGCGAGCACCGAGTCGATGCGCAGCGACGCCGGGCAACGGTTCTTCGGCTCGGGCGTCAACTCGCAGGATCTACGCGCCTACGAGACGATCCTCGAGGGTACCCAGGCGGCGATGTCCGACGATCCGACCCGCGACGCCGGGTATGAGGAGATCCTCCACTTCGTCCAGGACTACGGCATCAACTACGCCGCACCCGAGCTGGATGCCGCCCTTGGCGACGCATTTGCCCATGCGCTCGAGTCGGGCATCTACGTCGGCGATGACGCGGAGACCAACGAGTACTTCGTTGTCGCCATGGAGGCCTACTTCGACCTCTGGCGCCACGATCCTGGCGGCGACGGGACGATCGCCGGTGGCGAGTATCAGTGCATCAGTCGTGAGCAATTGCGTACCGCGACGACGAGTACCTGACCCACAGCATCAACGCCTGGTTCGATCTCGACGAGTCGCTCCCGGGGCCATGGGTCGACGTGGCGATCGGCGACTCAGGGCCGCGTTCGGGAACTCGCGCCGAACTGCTCGAGCGTGACCCCGAGCTGGCCGCGATCATCGCGCGCTTTCTTCCGGACTCCCTGGACGACCTGATGGAGGGCTGCTCGCGCTAGCGAGCACATGGCTTACGCCATAGCCGGCGAGCAGCGACATGAGTGGCGCAAGGGGGACTCGGAAGCGGGAGTACGCAGCAGGACCACTCGACAGGAGCAGGAAGTAACCGATGACCAGGGCGACCAGGCCAAGGGCCCAGTATCGGCGTGCGCGAAAGAGCTGGAGAGATCCGTATAGAGCTGCCAGGTAGAGTGTCAGCAACAGCGAGGCTGCGAGACCGAGCAAGATGGTCTGGAGAGGTGGACCCCATCCTTTGGACAGGTTTGCGTCGCAGCTAAGGTGGAATCCGGGTTCATGATTCAGGCTGCCTTGGGCTTGCGAGACACGGGGCGAAGCCCCGGGCTCCTGTCTTCAGCCCCGTCGTCAATGTACGCCTCCTCGGGCGTCCGGTCCTGGAGCGACGAGTGCGGTCGGCACTCGTTGTAGAAGTCCATCCACCAGCCGATCCCGGCCCGAGCCTCGGAGCCAGTCGCGTACTCTGACAGATAGACCTGCTCGTACTTGAGCGATCGCCACAGTCGCTCGATGAAGACGTTGTCCATCCAGCGGCCCTTGCCGTCCATCGAGATCCGAATGCCGGCCTCCTTGAGCGCGTCGGTGAAGTCGACGCTGGTGAATTGGCTACCCTGATCCGTGTTGAAGATCTCGGGAGGACCGTAGCGCTCGAGCGCCTCTTGCAAGGCCTCGACGCAGAAGCTCGTATCGAGCGTGTTGGACAGACGCCAGGACAGCACCTTGCGGCTCGCCCAGTCCATCACCGCAACCAGGTACAGAAAGCCCCGCTGCAGCGGGATGTAGGTCACATCCGCGCACCAAACGTGGTTGGGTCGCGTGATCTCCAGATCACGCAGCAGGTAGGGGTAGATCCGGTGCTCCGGGTGCGGCTGAGACGTCCTGGGCCGCTGCAAGATCGCCTGCAACCCGAGCAGCCGCATCAGGCGGCGCACCCGCTTGCGAGAGACCGTGTAGCCCTGACGGCGCAGCCATCGTCGCATCTGACGTGAGCCGTAAAACGGCGTCTGAAGAAGCAACCTGTCCGAATTTCGGGGTCCACCTCTCCAGTACCGCAACAGGACCAGCGACGCCGCCCACATTCTGTTCACCTCCGGCTCCACTGGCATGCCCAAGGGCGTGGTCATCACCCACTCCAACGTGTTGAGTTTCGTAGCCTGGGGCACGCGCTACTTCGAGATGCGCCCGGGTGATCGCAACTCGGGCCACTCGCCGCTGCACTTCGATCTCTCGACGTTCGACATCTACGGCACCCTGTCGACCGGCGGCGAGCTGTACCTGGTACCTCCCGAGGCCAACCTGCTGCCGAACAAGCTGGCGCAGTTCATCCGCGACAACGAGCTAACCCAGTGGTTCTCGGTCCCGTCGGCTCTCAACTACATCGCCAAGTTCGATCTCGTGGGCCAGCAGGACTTCCCGAGCCTCAAGCGACTCATCTGGTGCGGTGAGGTGTTCCCGACCGCGCCGCTGATCTACTGGATGGAGCGGTTGCCCCACGTGGCGTTCACCAACCTCTACGGCCCTACCGAGGCAACCATCGCCAGCAGCTACTACACCGTGCCCGCAACGCCGGCAGACGCCCGTGAGCCGGTGCCGATCGGCAGGCCATGCGACGGGGAGGATCTTCTCGTGCTCGACGCGAGCCTCAAGCGCGTCGCACCGGGACAGATCGGCGACCTCTACATCCAGGGCGTCGGGTTGAGCCTCGGATACTGGCGCGACGCGGAGCGCACCGCCGAGGTCTTCGTCAACGATCCGGCCGTCGCTCACGATGGCGCCGCCGCCCAGGCGCCCCGGATCTACAAGACCGGCGATCTCGCCAAGGTCGACCAGGACGGCCTGTTCCATTACATCGGGCGGGCGGATTCGCAGATCAAGAGCCGCGGGTACCGGATCGAGCTCGGCGAAATCGAGACGGCCCTGAGCACGGTGGCCGAGATCAAGGAATCGGCGGTCGTCGCGATCGACTCGGAAGGTGCTCAGCCAACCGCTCCGCAGGTGCCAGTACGACGTATCCTCGATCGACGGCGGCACCAGGGGAAAGACCCCCGGACTGTCGCGGTCCAGGTCGCGACGGTAGTAGGTCGCGATAACGCGATTGCGCCAGCGCCCATTGGTGTCCCATTCCAAATCGACACCGAGATCGAGCTCGGTTGCCTCCGTGCTTCGCAAGTCGCCCGAGCCGAACACCGGACCGCCGGACGACTCCGGGTAGTCATCGGCGTTCCAGGAAGCCGCCCGAGTGCTGAGCTGCAGCGTTGCCCGCGCTCCCATCGGTACCTTGAACCGGCCCTGGAGGTTTGCTTGCCGGAACCTGTCGTCGCCGACGTGCCCTTCCTGCTGATCCCAATCGAAGCCCAGGTAGTAGTCGCTATCGCCGGCCGTTCCCGCCACCGAGGCGTTGCCCCCCAACAGGCCGTAGCTGCCACCCTCGATGGCGGCTCGCACCTGTGGCTCAGGCGTGGTGCCGCGCCGGGTAACGATGTTGACGACCCCCGACAGCGCGGTCGAGCCATAGAAGTAGGACAAGGGGCCTCGCGCCACCTCGATGCGTTGAACGCCGGAGATGGGCAGGCTCGATAGGTTGACGGCGCCGCCCTCGAGATCCGTCGGGTCGTTGAGCGGCACGCCGTCCAGCAGCACAAGGACGAAGTTCGGGTCGCCGCCGCGAAGCTGAATCGTCGTCGCTCCGCCGGATCCGGACGAGAGAACCCGCGCGCCGGCGACGTACTCGAGCAGCTCGGCCACGGTTCGTACGTTGGCGGCCTCGATGGTCTCCTGTTCGATGACAGTTATCGATGCGGCGACAGAATCCAGCGGCCGGGCACGAACGACGACGCGTTCCTCGACCTGGGCCTCCTCCTGCTGCGATCGGGATTGCCCTGCCCCTCGGGCGGGCCATGCGTGCGCCTCGACGCTGATGAGCTGAAGGCAGCAGAAGCCGAGGAAGCAAACCGGCCGACAGTAGCGGAGCGAGCGATCGCTCACGGTTCATGCCTGTCGCGGAGATCTCTCATTGGACGCCAAGGCCGGCCGAATACGGGGATTCGAGTACAGTGTATCGGTGGATGGGGGTGCCGGCCGGGCCGCGGTGCCGCGGGCCAACGCCGCATTGGTTCTCTTGTGGGGGGAGGGCGCGAAGATGGCCGACGGCATGGCTGAGGTTTGACCAGAGTGCTCGGCTCGGTGGGGAAGCTGTTCGGGTCGAACCGCAGGCGTGGCTTCGCCAAGACGCTGCGCCTGGCCACGCGATGGTGTGCGAGGAGCTTGTTCGGCGACGCCCACACGCGTCTCTTCGAGCGCGTGACGCACGCCATGGAGGCGCGATTCGACCGCCGTTTCGGCACCGACACCTCGAGTCGTCTCGCCAAGGACGCGCCGCGACAGACCCTCGCCCGGGGCAACCCGTACGAGGCCACCACTCGGCGAGGCTTGCGCCTGATCGTCCGCCTATCGGCCTGCTAGGACCTCGAGATTCGGTCGGCCACCTTGCGCAGCCATTCGTAGCCGTGCTCGAGTAGCGGATTCGTCTTGAGCGACCGGATCAGCTGCGAGTATCGATCCGCCCCGTACAGGTAGATCTCATGGCGGCTCTCGAGATCGGTCGCCCACTTGCGCTTGTATGTCAGATCGCCCCAGAGCATGTCGAAGTCGGTGGCGCCGGCTTGGAAGGCGCGCTCGAAGACCCTCTGTTGCAGCAGCGTTCCGGGGGAGCACTTGGCCCACGATCGGTCGTAGCCGGTCTTGAGGCCGATCACGTGGCCGTGGTAGTCGGCTGTCAGGTTGTAGGCGATGGGCTGGTCATCGACCGTCATGATGAAAAGGCCCAGCCGGCCGCTGCTCGAAAGGGCTCGGGTCAGCTCCGAGTAGAAGTCGCATAGGCTGCGATCCGCGAGGGCGATTCCGCCAGAGAACTTCCAGGACTTCGCCTCGACGTGAAGCATCTGCCGGATCGCTTCGTCGATCTTCTCGGGATGCCGGTACTCCACGCACACCGCCCCATGCTCCTCGTAGAGCCTGCGGTGGAGGCGCCTCAGGTTGTAGCGAAACTTCCCCGATCGATCGCCGAGATAGCCCTCCCAGTCTTGCTCGATCCGCACCACGGCGTTGTCGAACACCTTGCGCGTATGGATCTCGAGACCCAGATCCTGTCCGGCTCGCTGGAAGACCGCGAAGGTTGGCGAGGTCTCCGGGAGCGGGTGCAGGCGGAAGGCGTTGGGGTGCCCGAGGCAGGTGAGCAGGCCGCGCACGAGCGCTTCGCGGGCCGCCTCGTGCGTCGGATCGATCAGGAGGTCCAGGGTGCCGGTGAACGATCGGGGCGAGTAGGGATTGGGAACCGTGCCGACGAATCGGATCTCGTCATATCGCAGCGGTAGATAGGGTATGGAACGCCGCTCGCGCATCAGCGGCGCGATACCGACGAGCTTGCCTGCGTCGCGAGCCACGAGCACCGCGAGCTGCCTATCGGATCCATGGCACCTCCACCAGGTGAACAGAAACTCGAAGCTCTGAAAGCAGCTGGAGCTCGTTGCCCGGGCCAGCAGCGCGTTCCATTCCGACTCGAGGGCCAGAAAGTCGCGGGTCGTGGTGATGGTGGCGAGACGGTAACGATTGGCACCGGCCAGCGCCGGCGCGATCGCCGGGGTCGGCAATGAGGCTGCTGGTGTCTGCATGGGTCTCAGGCGGCTGGGATGCGCGTACCGGTCCGGGGCTCGTTGCTCGCGTGTCGCTGTGCGTCGACGTAAGCCACGATCCGGTCCACCGTGCGGAAGTTCTCGAAGTCGATATCGTCGTTGGTGATATCGAGCTCGAACTCACCCTCCAGATTGAACAGCAGCTGGACGAGCGACAACGAATCGAGCATCTCGAGCAGATTGGCGTCCGGTGCCGGTAGGTCGAGCGTAAGGGTCTCCTCGAACAGGCACTCGACGCGGTCACGGGTCTCGGAGTCAGACATCGTCGCGGGGTCAGCCTTCGGTTCCGGTGGGGGATTCGGAGCGCTTCGTGGCCGGTCGGGCCGCAGCCTGGAGCTCGTTGAAGTGCTCGCGTAGCTTCGGTCGATCGATCTTGCCGTTGAGGTTCAGGGGCAGCTGCTCGAACGGCGCCCAGTTGATGGGGAGCATGTAGGTCGGTACCAGCGCGGCCAGGCGGGTCCGTAGCTGCCGCGGCGTCAGGTCCATTCCAGCCCGCGGCGCGTACGCGCAGCAGATGAGCTTGCCCTCGAAACCTACTATCTTTCCGCGGCGGCGCACATCAGCGCCGGGGTCGACGTCGATCACGAAGACGGCGATAACGTCAGCACCCTGTTCTTGCCGCCTTTCTTCGGTGGTGACGTCAGCGGCGATTACGCGCTGTCGCGCACCACACCCGGGACGTTCATCGAGGCGACCGTGAGCGGCGAGAACTTGAGCCTCGAGGCCGGCCTGCGCGCCGACTTCCCCGAGGGGAAGGACACCGAGTGGAGCCCGAGGATCGGTGCCCGATACGAGTTCGGCGACAGCGGCACGGCGCTGCGTGGCACGCTGAGCCGCGCCTTCAAGCTGCCGAGCTTCTTCGCCCTCGCCAGCCCACGACAACTCGGCGGCAATCCCGAGTTGCGACCGGAGACCAGCGTCGGCGCCGATATCGGCATCGATCAGCGGCTCGATGACTGGGACCTGACCGCGTCGCTCTCGCTATTCTGGATCCGCTATGACGATCTCATCGACTTCGACTTCGACCTCTTTCAGAACGTCAACCGGGACGAGGTAACGGCGCGGGGGGTCGAGTTGGCGTTGCGGTGGAACCCTGATCGGCGGGTCACGGTCCTCGCTGACCTGACCTACCAAGACGCCGAGAGCCCCGACTCCGCCGAGCCGCTGCGCAACCTGCCCGATTGGAGCGGCAGTGTCAGGGTGGGCTTCCGGCCGGTAGAGCCCCTACACGTCCGCGTAGAGGCGAGCTTCGCCTCCGAGAGCTTCGACGTACAGCTCGCCGTTCCAGACACGACTGCGGTCGAGGGATACGGAGTCGTCGATCTGGCCGCGGCCTGGGATCTGAGCCCCGCGTGGCAAGTCCAGGGACGTGCCGACAATCTGACGGACACCGACTACGCGCACTTCATCGGCTTTCCGCAGCCCGGGATCAGCGCAAGGATCGGGCTCCGGTACGTGCTTCGATGAGCGGGCCAAGCGAACCGAGTCGGAGCGTAGCAGGCCGTGGTGGAGGGCCGCATGTCGGGTAGCGAGCGACGGGCGATCGTCGAGCTCGAGGAGCTCGAGCCGCCCAGCATGGTGCTCGGCAGCCTGATGGTCTACTTCGGCCCCGGGATCATCCTGATGATGACAGGAATCGGTACCAGCCACCTGGTAACCGCGCCGACTGCGGGCGGCCGCTTCGAGTACGCGCTGCTCTGGTGCATCCCGGTCGCTTACGTCTTCAAGTACTACGGGTTCGAGATGGCGTTCCGCTTCACCAACGCCACCGGCAAGAGCATCCTCGAGGCGTACGGCACTGCCTGGCGCAAGTGGCCGCTCTGGTACGTGATGGTGACGACCCTGGTGCAATGCGCCATCGGCCAGGCGGGTCGCCTCATCGCTGCCGCTGCAGTGCTCTACTACGCGCTGACCGTGAGTCTGGGACTCCCCTTGCCGCTCGGCTTGTACGGGGTCGTTCTGGGGGCCGCTTCGGTCCTCGTTCTTCTCCGGGGTAGCTATGGGGCCCTCGAGACCGGCGCCAAGGTGGCTGCCGTGATCATGTTCACCTCGACCGTGGCGGTATACCTCGTCCGGCCGGCGCCCCTGCGCGCCATGAGCCATTTCTGGACACTCGAGATGCCCGGCGGCTCCTGGTTGTTGATCGCGGCGTTTCTCGGATTGCTTCCCACCGGGCTCGACGTGTCACTGCAGGCCTCCGAGTGGGGCAAGGCGAAACGGGTCGGCATGAGCCGCGTACGGCCGGAGCTGGAAGCGCCGCGGGTTGGCTCCGACGTTCGATCCCTTCAGCTCGACGAAGCAAGACCTGGCGGTCGATACCTCGCGAATGCCAGAGGCCGCCCAGAAATACTGTCGGCGGTGGTTCCGGATCGGCCTCTGGGACTTCCGCCTGGGTCACGTGGTCTCGTTCATCATGGCTTGCATCTTCCCGCTGCTGGCCGCGGTCTGGTTGTATCCGAGCGCTGTCGAGGGACGCGGGGTGATGGGAGAGATCGCCGGCATCTTCACGCGTAGCGTCGGTCAGCCCTGGATGGCGATCGTCTTCCTGATCGGCGCCTTCGCGGCGACCTTCTCGACCGCCTTCAACTACTTCGACGGCTGGCCGCGAATCGTCGGTGCCTGTAGCCGCAACCTGTTTCGCGGCACGGCCGGCCTGCAGGGCACTGCGGCCGAAGATCTGACGCCCGAACACCGCTCCACCTGGTACTCGGAGTACAACATCTATCGGACGACGATGCTCTACTCGCTCGTTGCAGCTGCGGCCATCATCGTCGGTTTCCCGAGGCCGGTGCTGTTGGTGCTTATCGCCTCGGCGCTCGCCTTCTTCGTAGCCCCGGTCATCTACTTCCTCAACCTCTACTACTGCCTGACCGTGATTCCCAAGGACGACCCCGACTTCTACCCATCACGTGGGGCCGTCGCGTTCGCCGCCGTGTCGCTCGTGGTCTTCAGCGGCCTGAGCGCGATTCTGATCGCCGCGCGCGTCTTCGGCATTCAGCTCTTCGGGTAGAGACCGTCGGCCGACGCCCGCTGTCGGATCAGGGCCAGTACGAAGTCGATGGTCGGCGTCGCCACACCGACCAGCTCGCCCATCTCCTGAACGGCGCCGAGAAGCGCATCGATCTCCATCGGCCGACCCTGCTCCAGGTCCTGGAGCATCGACGTTCGGTGAGCCCCCACCGCTGCGGCGCCGTCGAGGCGCCGCTCCACGTCGAGAGCGAAGCGTACGCCGAGTCGCTCGCCGAGCCGCTGTGCCTCCAGCATCATGGAGCGAGCCAAGGAGCGGGTCCCAGGGTCGGTAGCCACCACGTCGAGCGTTTCGTGGGTCAGGGCCGAGATCGGGTTCAGCGCCAGGTTGCCCCACAGCTTCAACCAGATGTCGTCGCGGATCCGGCGCAGAGGTGCCCGGAGGCCGGCGGAGATCAGAGCCCTGCTCAGCCGGCGCGTGCGCTCGGTCTTGTCACCGTTCGGCTCCCCGAGACTGAAGCGGTTGCCCTCGAGGTGCCGGATGACACCCGGCTCCTGCACCTCCACGGCCGGGTAAGGGACGCAACCGATAACCCGCTCCGGTCCGATCCGGTCCCAGAGCACGCCGCCGGGATCGACGCTTGGCAGTCGGCGGTCGCGCCACTCACCCTCCAGGGCGTAGAAATACCACCACGGAACTCCGTTGGTCGCCGTCACCACGGCCGTGCGGTCATCCAGGAGCGATTGGAGCGGCTCGACGATGGCCGGAACGGAATGCGCCTTGAGCGTGATGATGACGTAGTCCTGCGGACCGAGCTTCGAAGGGTCGTCGGTGCACTCGGGGCGCGCCACCCGCTCCTCGCCGTCGATCTGCAGCCGCACACCGTTGCTGCGCATCGCTGCCAGGTGCGGCCCGCGGGCGACGAGCGACACGTCGGCGCCATCGAGCGCCAGCTGGGCCCCCAGATAACCCCCGATGGCACCCGCCCCGTAGATGCAGATTCGCATGCCCGTCAGCCCTCGAGCCCGAGCTTCGCGGCCAGCCCGATGCGCTGCACCTTGCCGGTCGGGCCCTTGGGGATCTCGTCGAGGAACACGACGGTGCGCGGCACCTTGAAATCGGCCAGCCGCTCGCCGGCGAAGCCGCGCAACTCGCTCTCCGTGCACTCTGCCTGGTCGCGTAGGACGACGGCCGCAGCGACGTTTTCGCCGAGGCTCCGATGCGGCACGGCGAAGGTCACGACCTGCTGCACCGCCGGGTGATCCATCAGCACCACATCGACCTCCAGCGGCGAGATCTTCTCGCCCCCGCGGTTGATGATCTCTTTGATCCGACCGGTGATCGACAGATACCCGTCTTCGTCGAGGACGCCCTGGTCACCCGTGCGGAACCAGCCATCGCAGAAGCAGCTGGCGTTGGCCTCGGGGTTGGCCTCGTAGCCCGCGGTAACGTTGTCGCCACGAATGACGACCTCTCCGGCAAAGCCCGGCGCCAGGAGCTCGTCGTGCTCGTTCATGATGCCGACCTCCGGACCCGCCGCCATCCCCACGGTGCCCGGCCTGCGCTCCCCAGGCGGCAGAGGGTTGCACGTCATCTGGTGGGAGGCCTCCGTCATGGCGTAGGCCTCGACCAGCGGCACTCCGAACGTCTCCTCGACGGCCGCCATCACCTGCGGCGGCAGCGAGGAGGAGGACGAACGGATGAAGCGCAGGCGAGCGCGCTCGAGGACATCCCGGTTGCGCTCGGCGCGGCCGACAACCGCCTGATGCATGGTGGGAACGGCCGTGTACCAGGTCGGCCGCGCCTCATCGAGCCATCCGAAGAACTTGAGCGCGTTGAACCCGGGGGTGCAGAAGACCGAGCCCCCGGCACGAAAGCTCGCGGCCAGCGCCGCCATGAGCCCGTGGATATGAAACAGGGGCATGACGTTCATGCATCGATCCGCGGCGGTGAGGCCCAGGGTCGCCTGGATGTTCGCCGCCGAGGCGCACAGGTTCGCGTGGGTGAGCGGCACGATCTTGGGCCGAGAGGTCGTACCCGAGGTGTGCAGCACCAGGGCCACGTCGTCGGGTTCCGCCGGACCTCCCTGCACGGGCCGCAGGCCGGTCTCGCCGCCCCGGAGATCGAACGCCCCGGCCGGGGCTGTGCTGTCGAGCACGATCTCGAGGACCGGGACACCCATCTTGTTCGCAACGGCGAGAGCCGGCGAGGCGCTATCTGCCTCCACGACCAGGGCTCGCGCGCCCAGATCGGAAAGATAGAACTCGAGCTCCGCGCTGCGGTACGCCGGGTTCAGCGGCGCGGTGGTCGCAGCGCTGGCGATGCTGACGAACGCGCTCGCCATCTCGGGCCCGTTAGGCAGCACGATCGCAACCCGGTCGCCCCGCCCGATACCGCGCGCGTTGAGGGCGCCGATCACCGCCGCCACCTGGTCGCGCAGGCCGGCGTACGCGAGCGGTGGCCGGCCGGGCGCAGCAATCGCCTCGTCGGGGCTATCGCCAGCGGCAAGGAGACCGGCCAGAGTCCTCGAAGCCGTCATGCACCTACCTGTGTTCCGGGTCCGTCGGGCCACCGCACCGAGTTATCTCGCGACCGCGCGGCGGGATCAACTCGGGACGGTCGCAAGCTATCCCCTCCGGAAGTACCGGTTCCGATCCCGTCGGCGTGCAAGGCATAGCTGGTCGGCATCAAACTCGCGGCGTTTTGATAGGATTCAGCGATCTGTCGCTTGCTGCCCACCCCAGCCCGCTGTCGCTGCGCGACTTCCACGTTCTCTTCACGCTGCTTGACGGCGAGTGCCACGGGTACGGACTGCGCAAGACGATCGCCGCGCGAACACAGGATGCCCTCAGGCTGGACCCGGCCAACCTGTACCGGGCGCTGCAGCGCCTCATCGACGCCGGGCTGGTTCGCGACGGCGAGCGACGACAGGCCCCCGACTCGGCTCGCATGCGCCGCTACTACGAGATCACCGACGCCGGCCGGGCGGCCGCCGCCGCCGAGGCCGAGCGAATGCGCCAGCTGCTGAGCGCTGCCGAGGCCAAGCAACTCATTCCCCGATCGACGCCGGCCAGTGACTGAGCCTCGAACCCCCGAACGCACGGCATCGTCTCGGCGACCCGAACCGCGGCTCACGAGCCTCGTCGTCGCGGTCTACGGGCTGCTTGCCTTGACGCTGCCACGGCGCCTCCGGCGGCTACGGCGCAACGAGATGGTGGAGCTGTTCGGTGAGGTATGGCTCGAGGAAACGCGCCAGCACGGCCTCGTCCGAGGCCTCGGCTTTGCCCTCGACGCCAGCCTCCGACTGCTCGCCACCGCCTGCCGCGCGCGATTCGGCCACAGCGCTGGCCCGCCGGGACCTCCCGGCGCCGGCGGGCGCCCTTCGGGGGGCTGGGTGCAGGACGCCCGCTACGGCCTACGCATGATCTGGCATCGGCCGAGCTTCGCGCTCACGGTGATCGTGACCCTGGCGGTGGCGATCGGGGTGAACAGCACGATCTTCTCGATGGTGCGCTTCCTGATCTTCGTGCCGATCTCGTTCGAGGACACGGGCCGGCTCGTGGTGCTGCGCGGCCGTAATCTCGAGCTCAACCGGCTCCGTGCGGGCCTATCGCTGCCCGATCTTATGGATCTGGCAGCAGCCGCCCAAACCCTCGACGGCGTCGCCCCGTACGTCTCCGGCCGCTTCACGCTCACGGGTGTGCGGGAACCGGTACGAATCGTCGGGATGCGCGTCGGGGCCGACTACTTCGATGTCACGGGCGTGCGGACCGTCCTCGGTCGATCGTTCTCGAAGCGGGAGGCCGAGCTCGGCGACGCTGCCGTCGTGCTCCTGAGCCACGGCGCCTGGCAACGGCGCTTCGGGGCCGACCCCGACATCCTCGAGCGCGGTATCGAGCTCGATAAGATCGAGCACCGGATCGTCGGGGTGGTGATGCCGGAGATGGAGTTCGGCAGCCTGCGTCAGGTCGAAGTCTGGAGACCGCTCGAGCCCGATCCGCGGGCCGCCCGCGATCGGCGAGAGTTCGCGGTCATCGCCCGAATCGCCATCGACAGCACGCACGCCAGCGCCCAGGCGGAGGCCACAGGCATCGCGGCGCAGCTGACGACGCGCCATCCGGAGACCAACGCCGGCTGGGACATGGAGGTCATCGGACTGCGCCAGTCCCTCTTGGGTAACAACGCGGCGCGGGCTCTGACGCTGATGAGCCTGGCGGTCGGCTTCGTGCTGGCGATCGCTTGCGTCAACGTCGCCAACCTGCTGCTGGCGCGCTCCGCCGGTCGACGCCGCGAGTTGGCGGTGCGTCAGGCGTTGGGTGCCAGCCGGATTCGGCTCGTGCGCCAGCTGCTCACGGGGAGTGTCCTGCTGGCGACGGCGGCGTGTCTCCTGGGCCTGGTGCTGACTCGGATCCTGTTTGCGTCGCTGGTAGCCGTGACGCGCGGCCGGCTGGCGTTCTTCACCGAGCTGTCGATCGATCCGGTGGTGGTCTTGTTCGCGCTCGGGCTGGCTCTAGCCACCCCGATAGCCTTCGCGGTGCTGCCAGCGATACGCGGTACGGGCCCGGATCTGCAGGCCGGTCTCAAGGACGGCACCGGCCGACAGACGGCAGGCCGGAAGGCAGCGGCTCGGCCCGCTGGCTGGTGGCCTCGCAGGTGGCGCTGGCGCTTGTTCTGCTGGTGGTGGCGAGCATGGCGGTGCAGTCGATCATCGCGCTCACCTGGATGAATCTGGGCTTCGACGCGGAGCGCATCCTGACTCTCGTCCTGGAGCCGGGACCCGCGGCTGAGTCGCTCACCGACGCGCCGACGCTTCGCGAGCTGGAGCGTTCGCTGGCGGCGCTGCCCGAGGTCGCCGCCGTCGGCATGACCAGCCACCTGCCGATCATCGGGAACGAGCCGGATCGCAGCCTGGAGATCGAAGGGGAAGGCAGCGCGGCGAGACAAGAGCTGCCGCGCGTAGCGCTGGTGCATGCGACCCGGGGTTTCTTCGAAGCGACCAGAATCCCGCTCAGGAGCGGGGATCTGTTCGCCGGAGCCACCCACGACGCGGCGGCCCCGGTGGCCGTTGTCAGCGAGAGGGCTGTGGAGCGCTTCTGGGAGCCGCGCAGTCCGATCGGCACGCGAATTCGCCTGGGCGAGGAGCCGACCTGGTACGAGGTCGTCGGGGTCGTGGGCGACCTGCGCAACCCCGATGCCGATCAGCCACCCGAGCCTCACGTCTATGTGCCGCTGGCCGGGAGCCCGATCAGAAGAGTCGCCCTGATGATCCGCACGGCGGTGGAACCGGAGCGCTCCCAGGGCCCGGTACGGGCCCAGCTGCGGGGCATCGCGCCCGACGTGCCCGTCGAGGACGTTCGCACGATGAACCAGGTCCTGTACGACGACCTTGCCAGTGACTACGCCGTGATCGGGTTGCTCAGCCTGTTCGCGCTGACGGCCCTGGCGCTGGCCATAGCGGGGACCTACGGCGTCGTCGCCTACGCTGTGTCGCGGCGGCTCCCGGAGATCGGTGTGCGCATGGCTTTGGGCGCCCGCTCCGGAGAGATCGTTCGCATGGTGCTGCGCCAGGGCCTGGCACCGGTCGCGGCGGGCATCCTGTTCGGGTGGGGTGCCGGTCTTGCCGTGTCGCGGGTCATGGCGGGCCTGTTCTTCGGGCTCAACCCGCTCGACCCCATCACCTTCGTTGGCATGCCGCTGGCGCTCCTGCTGGCAGCAGCCCTCGCCTGCGCGCTCCCGGCGCGTCGCGCCGCAGGCGTCGATCCCGTCGACTCGCTGCGGATCGACTGATCCGGCCCCCGCCTTATCAGGAGGGCGGAGTCGACGCCGTGCTCGGTCAGGCGCGGCGCCTGGCGGGGAACATCGAGGGCGCCCGCGAGGCGCTCGAGAAGGCAGTCGAGCTGGCTCCCGACAACACCTGGTATCGGGACGCGCTGGAGCGACTAGGCCGGCAGTAGCATTCCCGCCCTCTCAGGCGGAGACTCGCTCGTGCCGCCGGCCCGAACAGATCGCGGCCAGGACCTTCGACGGCAGCTCCAGCCCTGTGGCAGTGGCCAGATCGGTGCTGGCCTGCGCCAGGCGCCCGAGGTCGACACCTGTACGCACGCCGAGACGGTCCAGCATCGCTACAAGATCCTCGGTAGCCAGGTTACCCGAGGCGCCCGGGGCGTACGGGCAACCGCCCAGGCCCCCGGCTGCGGCATCGAAGATCGTCACCCCCGACTCGAGGCCGGCCAGCACGTTGGCCAAGCCGCGGCCGTAGGTGTCGTGCAGATGCAGGGCGATACGCGAAAGCTCGATCTCGTCCTTCAGCCGTGCCACCAGGTCCGTCACCTGGGCGGGGTCCCCGACGCCGATCGTGTCGCCGATCGAGACCTCGTCGCACCCGAGCTCGAACAGCTCCTGGGCGACCCGCACTACGTCCGCCGGGTCGACGTCCCCCTGATAAGGACACCCGAGAGCCGTCGAAACGTAGCCCCGCATGCGAACACGGGCTTCGCGCGCGCGCTCGGCCACCGGACGGAAACGTTCGATCGACTCGGCGATCGTGGCGTTGATATTGCGCCGGTTGAACGCCTCCGAGGCCGCCGTGAACACGGCGATCTCGCTCACCCCCGACCGCAGGGCGTTCTGCATACCGATGCTGTTGGGCACCAGCACGGAGTAGCGCACGCCGGGGTCGCGCCGGATCTTGCCCATGACCTCCGAGGCGTCCGAGAGCTGCGGCACCCACTTGGGCGAGACGAAGCTGGTGGCCTCGACGGCCGGCAGCCCCGTGGCGCTGAGGGCGTCGATGAAGGCGACCTTCACATCGGTGGGAATGAACTGCGCCAGGTTTTGGAACCCGTCGCGCGGCCCCACCTCGTAGACCGTGACGTCGTTCGGAAGATCCATGCGTCCCTCGTCGCCCCACCAGCGACCAATCCTCGAGATATCCATTCAAGCATTATCAAACAAATGTTTAGTTAGTTCTAGGCCGCCCGTAAGCCGCCTCGAATCAATCACTTGAGAATCACTGGGCAACTGCCAGGCAACTGGGATCAACGCCGTACCGAATCGGCTCTTCGAGCGGCCACCGCGGCGGCGCTCTTCACTCGCCGTGCAGGTGGAACTCGTAGTTCCACCCGTCGCCGGGCATCAGCCCCCGCCCTTGAACTTCAGCAGCCACACGAGCTCGTCGCCTGGACGCATCTCGGTACCCTCGAACGCCTTCTGCTTAGGCTTCATGGTGCCGTTTGCGGTCACCTTCACCGGAAGCTTGAAGTTGAGGATGCGTTTGCCGTCGCGGAACTGGCGCAGGAAAAAGAAGACCTTTGCAGGCAGACTCCTGCCGGCACTTCCGGCCCGGCTGACGTCGATGATCTGTCCTCGCTCCAGGGATACGGAGCCCGCCGCCAAAGTGGACACCGGGGCGTCGTCCGGCGCGATGAACCGGCGAAACTCGTATAACTCCTTGGCCGCGATCTCCTCTCCGAACGACCCGGTTTCGGAGATCCGCAGGAGCTCGTCGGGGGCATTCGCGCCGCGGTGGGTCGTCAGCATGGACACCGGGCCTCCGGTGAAGTTGTCCTGTTGCAGCCAGCCATGCAACCGGCCCCAGCCAATGCCAACAAGCCGCAATCCAAGCACCAATTCGCGGCGACCTCAAGATGTGTCTAGCGCCTGGTGCCTGCTTGCACGAGCGCTCGTGTCGCGCCGCGGTCAGCCCCGCCAGCATTCTCTCTGCCCCTGTATGGCGCCCCGCCTTCCGTATACAGTCCTGCCGGCTCTTCTCCCGAAGGAAGCCGTCATCGTGGTCGGCAAGACACTCGCTCATTACGAGATCCTCGAACCGCTCGGAGCGGGCGGCATGGGGGAGGTGTATCGGGCGCGGGACACCAGACTGGGGCGCGACGTCGCGATCAAGGTTCTTCCCGAGGACTTCGCAAGCGACCTAGCAGGCTGCTGAAAAACTCCCCTTGTTCGAGTAGATTCTGAACCACGCAGCCCGCGGCAAAAACCGAAGCATCAACGAGGTGAGCAGATGCGTGGTGAGGACGCGGGACAGGTGGCCGCCTTTAGTTACGTATCTCCGGAGCAGCGAGTACCGAAAGAGCATCCGCTGCGGCCGCTGCTGAGGATCGTCAACGATGTGCTGGGGCGGATGTCGCCGCTGTTCGAGAAGCTGTACTCGCACACGGGGCGACCGTCGATCCCGCCGGAGAAACTGCTGCGGGCGCTGCTGCTGCAGGTGCTGTACACGATTCGCTCCGAGCGCATGCTGATGGAGCAGCTCGACTACAACCTGCTGTTCCGGTGGTTTGTGGGCCTGAACATGGACGATCTGGTGTGGGATGCGACGGTGTTCACGAAGAACCGGGATCGAGTGTTGGGAGGCGAGGTCGCCGAGGTGTTCTTCCAGGAAGTGCTGGCGGAGGCACGGCGCCGCAGCCTGCTATCGGATGAGCACTTCACGGTGGACGGCACGCTGATCGAGGCGTGGGCCTCACACAAGAGCTTCAAGCCGAAGGATCAGAGCGACTCCGATGAGGGAGGCAGCAACCCGAGCGTCGATTTTCGCAAACAACGGCGCACAAACGATACTCACGCCTCCAGGACCGATCCGGACGCACGCCTGTACAAGAAAAGTAGGGGAGCCGAGTCGAAGCTCTGCTACATGGGGCACCTGATGATCGACAACCGCCACGGGTTAGCAACCAAGGCATGCGTAACGATCGCTTCCGGGACAGCGGAACGAGAGGCGGCGGTGCAAATGGCGGACAAGATTTCCGGTAACCGCAGGGTGACCTTGGCGGCCGACAAGGGCTACGACACACGCGAGTGCGTCCGTAAGCTTCGAGATCGGAACATCACCCCGCACGTCGCACAGAACGACACCAATCGGCGCAGCGCCATCGACCGGCGCACAACCCGCCACCCCGGCTACCAGGTCAGTCAAAGGAAACGCAAGCTCGTCGAGCAGATGTTCGGATGGGCCAAGACGGTCGGGCTGATGCGCAAGACGCGGCACCGAGGCACCGAACGCGTCGATTGGATGTTCACCTTCACCGCCGCTGCCTTCAACCTGGTCAGAATGCGCAACCTCCAGGGGGCGACGTGACGATATCGGGACTAACCGCCCAAGAAATACCGGCGCGGCCGGCAACCAGAGCCTCGCACTCGCACACGGCGGCCGGGCAACTCACCTTGATCGAGACGATCCAGCCCAAAATGGCGCGCCCAAGCCGTTTTTCAGCAGCCTGTTAGTTACGTATCTCCAGAGCAGCGAGTACCGAAGGACCATCCGCTGCGGCCGCTGCTGAGGATCGTCAACGACGTGCTGGGGCGGATGTCGCCGCTGTTCGAGGAGCTGTACTCGCACACGGGGCGACCGTCGATCCCGCCGGAGAAACTGCTGCGGGCGCTGCTGCTGCAGGTGCTGTACACGATTCGCTCCGAGCGCATGCTGATGGAGCAGCTCGACTACAACCTGCTGTTCCGGTGGTTTGTGGGCCTGAACATGGACGATCTAGCAGGCTGCTGAAAAACGGCTCGAGCGCGCCATTTTGGGCTGGATCGTCTCGATCACGGTGAGTTAGCGGGGCGCCGAGTGCGAGTGCGAGGCTCTGGTTGCCGGCCGCGCCGGTATTTCTTGGGCGGTTAGTCCCGATATCGTCACGTCGCCTCCTGGAGGTTGCGCATTCTGACCAGGTTGAAGGCAGCGGCGGTGAAGGTGAACATCCAATCGACGCGTTCGGTGCCTCGGTGCCGCGTCTTGCGCATCAGCCCGACCGTCTTGGCCCATCCGAACATCTGCTCGACGAGCTTGCGTTTCCTTTGACTGACCTGGTAGCCGGGGTGGCGGGTTGTGCGCCGGTCGATGGCGCTGCGCCGATTGGTGTCGTTCTGTGCGACGTGCGGGGTGATGTTCCGATCTCGAAGCTTACGGACGCACTCGCGTGTGTCGTAGCCCTTGTCGGCCGCCAAGGTCACCCTGCGGTTACCGGAAATCTTGTCCGCCATTTGCACCGCCGCCTCTCGTTCCGCTGTCCCGGAAGCGATCGTTACGCAGGCCTTGGTTGCTAACCCGTGGCGGTTGTCGATCATCAGGTGCCCCATGTAGCAGAGCTTCGACTCGGCTCCCCTACTTTTCTTGTACAGGCGTGCGTCCGGATCGGTCCTGGAGGCGTGAGTATCGTTTGTGCGCCGTTGTTTGCGAAAATCGACGCTCGGGTTGCTGCCTCCCTCATCGGAGTCGCTCTGAGCCTTCGGCTTGAAGCTCTTGTGTGAGGCCCACGCCTCGATCAGCGTGCCGTCCACCGTGAAGTGCTCATCCGACAGCAGGCTGCGGCGCCGTGCCTCCGCCAGCACTTCCTGGAAGAACACCTCGGCGACCTCGCCTCCCAACACTCGATCCCGGTTCTTCGTGAACACCGTCGCATCCCACACCATCTAAAGCCCTCCAACATCATGGTCTCAGACGACGGGCGGCTGCGAGTCTTGGACTTCGGCCTCGCAAAATTGACGGAACAACAGCCGCAGGCCGATGCCGCGACACAGCTCGCGGAGGCTCATGCCGCCGATCTGACGGAAGAGGGCAAAGTACTCGGGACGGTGGCATACATGTCTCCCGAGCAGGCTGAGGGCAGGCAGGTCGACCGGAGATCGGACATTTTCTCGCTGGGCATCATTCTCTACGAGATGGCAGTCGGGGAGCGGCCCTTCAAGGGCGATACCAAGATCTCGCTAATCTCGTCGATCCTGAAGGATCAGCCGGTCCCGGCTACCGAGGTCAACCGTGCTTTGCCACGACATTTGGGGCGCATCCTCGGCCACTGCCTGGAGAAGAACCCGGAGCGCCGCTACCAGTCGGCAAAGGACCTACGCAACGACCTCGAAGGATTGAGGGCCGAGGTCGACTCGGGAGAGCAGCCTGCACACGTCGGGGAACCGATTGGTCCCGCTGACCCGCCTGCAATCAAGCCTTCGGCGCGCCGCTCGGCTTGGGTGGCGGTAGGCGCCCTCGTGCTCATCACCGCCGCGATCGGGTACGTCATGATGCAGGGCGGCGATGCCGAGACGGTAGTACCTACCGTGCTCCGGATCGCCACGGCGGACACCACTACGGGTGTCTATTTCCCCGTGGGGACGGGTATCGCCGAAGTCGTCGAGCGGGAGCTCGTCAACGTCAACGTCCAGGTGCTCTCGACGGACGGATCGTTCGAGAATGCCGGTCTCCTCGATCGCGGGGAAGTGGACCTGGCGATCGCGCAAAACGACATCGTCTTCAACTCGGTGAAGACCGACGTCGTGCTTGGGCGGCCGTCGACCAACATAACCGGCCTCGCCGTACTCTACGAGGAGCTCGCACAGATCGTCGTACGCCAAGACTCCGGCATCACGACCATCGGCGACCTGAGGGGGGGAACGGTCAACCTGGGTCTGCCTGATAGCGGCAGCAGATTCACCTCCGAGATCCTCCTCTCACACTTCGGCATCGGAGTCGACGATCTCATGCCGGGCTTCTTGCCGGCAGGCGACGCGAACATCTCCCTTCTCAGCGGAGGATTGCAGGTATCGATGCAATGGACTGCCGCCCCCTATCCGCCGCTGCAGCAGCTCTTTCGCGGCGGCGAAGTCCAATTCTTGTCGATTGATCCCGAGGTAGCGCAGGGGCTCCACGCCAACCAGCCATTCCTGGTTCCTGCCACGATTCGAGCGGCGACCTATGCCAACCAACCCGACGCAGTATCGACGGTGGCCGTAAAGGCGCTCCTGGTTGGTGCCGCAAGCCTCGATGCAGACCTCGTCTATCGTCTGTTGGAGGCCATCTTCGCCAACATCCCCGATCTGATCGCGCAGCACCCGCGGGCCGCGGACATCTCTCCGACCACCGCATTCGGCCTCGACAACGGCATGCCGATCGACCTGCATCCGGGTGCCGCGCGGTTCTGGCGAGACCGAGCATCGCGCTGACTGGGTCGGCGACGTGCCCTGGAGCCTGCCGCGAACCTATGCTTGACTGCTGCGGCGTTGAAGTCGATCGAGCCCCAGCCGGACAGGGCACGCGCTGTCCGACGAATCTGCGGAGGTGACCTGTGCGGCCAATGCTCCCCATGACCCTGTCGTGTCGGTTGCTGGCGGTGGGCTGCGCTCCCACCCCAGAGGCTCCGCCTCCGGGTATCGACCTGGCGGCAGAGCGAGCTTCGCTGATGAGGGCCGACCAGGATTGGTTTCAGGCGTACTCGATGAGCGACAGTCCGGTCGACGTATTCGTCGACGCGCTTCTCGACGACGCTCATCTCCTGCCGCCCGGCGCGCCCCTGGCAGCCGGCAAGGACGCGATCGCGGCCGTCATCACCCAGCTCGAGGCCATGCCCGGCTTCTCGATTCAGTGGTCTCCGACGCTGGCCGATGCCGGCGACGGCGGTAGTCTCGGGTACACCATGGGCACGTACGAGATGCGGCTGGAAGGGCCCGACGGTCTGCCCATGAAGATTGATGGCAAGTACATAACGGTGTGGGTGAAGCAGGCCGACGGGTCCTGGAAGGTCGCTGCCGATATGTTCAACGACGACGGCCCCCCCCCACTCCGGTGGAACCCGAGGAGAACTGATCCGACGCGCTGGATGCAAAAGTTGTCGCCGGATTGCCCGAGTGGCCGTTGGCCTAAGGGCTCGCTTGGGTTACGCTCGTGTGCATGAGATCAGGATCGGGCAAGGCCATGCGGGCCGAGCGCAACACGGAAACCACCCGTGAGGCGCTGATGAGCGCCGCCACCGAGCTGTTCGCCGAGCGTGGCTTCGACGGCACCCGTGTGGATAAGATCGCCGAGACGGCCGGCGTCAACAAGGCGATGATCAGCTACCACTTCGGCGGCAAGAAGCGCCTGTACAACGAGATCCTGGCCGCGACCTTCAACGAGGCGCACGATCGCTTCCACGCGATCCGCCACTCCGAAGCCCCCGCCGACGAGCGACTGCGAGACTTCATCTTCGCCTTCGCCGACCTCGCCGCGACCCAGCCGGCGCTGCCGATCATGGTGATCCGCGAGGTGCTCTCGGGCGGCCTGCACATCGACGCGGACCTGCTGCCCCGCTTTCTCGAGCTGTTCAAGCTGGTGCAGGAGATCATCGAGCAGGGCATCCGTGAGGGCACCTTCGTCAACGTGAACTCGTACGTCACCCACATCAGCCTGCTCGGCAGCCTCGTGTTCTTCTTCGCCACCAAGCAGATCCGCGAGTTGATCACCGACTCGCGCCTGCCCTCGCGCGTCCCCGAGGTTCGCGAGTTCGTGCGTAGCTTCGAGCAACTCATGCGCCGTGGCCTCGCCGCGCCGAAGCCGGCGATCGAAACGGCCTAGCGGGACTCCGCCAGCCACATCGAAGAGACCTCCTCGGCCTCACCTACCCCGCGCGGCTCCAGCACTCGCAACCCGACGCGGCCGTCAGTGAAATAGTCGAGCACCATGAGGCCAACCGCGGCGTGCTTGAACAGGCTCCGGTCGGTCCTGCCGGTAGGCTCGTGCTTGACGCCGCCGCCGCTCACCAAGTGGTAGAGCGCAGTGCCGGGCTCCTCGAACACTTGCAGGGCGTGCTCGTGGCCGGCGGCTGCGATCAGCGGTTGCTTGGAGGTGCTGGTGTAGACCTCGAGCAGAGCCTCGACCATGAGGCTGTTCTGGGTGCCGACGAGGTCTTGGTCCGAGCGCTTCACGCCGTAGCGCAACGCCGGGTAGAGCAACGGCACGGGTAGCCACAGCCAGCTCCTGAACCCGGTTAGCGGGAAAATCCAGTGCTTGAGCGAAACGTAGCCGCCGTGCGGGCCACGCGTGCGCAGCGGATGGTGGGTCGCGAAGACCAGGTCCTTGTCCGTGCTGGAAGCGATGATCTCGCGCAGCTTGGCGTAGACGTCGGCGTTATCGGCCGGGTCGTAGATCTGTCCCGCGCCCTCGGGACCCCACTCGCAGCGGGTGCCACGCCGCTGCGCAGGCGGCGTCAAGAGCCACTGTGAATCGGTCAGCACGACGCGCACCCGAATGCCGATGTCGACCGTGACCGGACCGGGGCAGGCGTCGCGCGGGCGTAGCCGGATATCCCCGGGGTAGGCATGCCGCTCGATAAACTCCTGTTGGGCCAGCACACGCTCCTGGCCGCGGGCTCCGCTCCGGTCCCAGTCGTGGTTGCCGGGCAGGAGCACCGCCCGGGCCCCGGTAAAGCGCACCGCATCGATCTGCTGCTGCAGCACGACCTCGGAGGCGAGCCGATCCTCGAGCTCCGCCTCGGTGTCGGCGGGCATGCCGCGCGGGTAGACGTTGTCACCGAGGAACAGGATCAGGGTCCGGTTCGGATTGCGCCGCGCCTCGCGGGCCAGCAGCGCGTAGTTGGGGTGCTGGGGCTTGTACTCGCCGGTGTCGCCGATCAGGACGAGCCGCGCGTCGAGATCCTCGGTGGCCGCCAGACAGGCGGCACAGCCTGCGGCGAGCTGCGGCCGTACGTAGAGCCCGGCACCGCACGCCTGGATGAGAAGCGCGGCCGCGCCGAGCGCCGCGGCCTTCCGCCGGCGCTCGAAAGCAGGCGCCGGAGGGGTGGGAATCATCGCTGCCAGTCGGGAACTGCGATCAGCTCACCGGGGTTCGCACGAATCCCCTCCTCGTTCATTCTGGCGTACAGGGCCGGCAAGCGCGCCCCGATGACCGCATTGAGCTGCTCGATCAGCGGCGGCAGCCGCCGGCGCGCCCGGTCGATCGAGTAGATCTGATCTTCGGTCGGTCGCGCCGAGACACGTTCGGCCGCGAAGGCGGCGAACAGAAGCCGGCGCATACCCTGCAAGGCCTGACGAATATCTGCGACCTCGCCTCCGACCTCCTCGGCCATCGAAGACAGATCCTCGGAGGCTCCCTCGAAGCGGGCGATCTGCTCCTTGGCCTCGGCGATCTGACGGTTGAGCCGTGTGGCCTCCCGGTTGGCGTTGTTGTACGGCTTGGCAAACTCGAACGACTTCTGGATGGTGGCCTGGCGCAACTGTAGGTCGGCCTCGGAGATCTGGACGCGGGGGTCGAGGGCCATCCGCATACTCACCGGCTCTGCGCCCTCGAGCTCGACATGGTACTCGCCGGGTAGCACGAGCATGCCGGGCGGTGCGCCGCCGAAGCGGAAACCACCACGTCCCCGCCCCTGCTGCTGCTCCTCGGGCTCGTACGGGGGATCCGTACGCAGATTCCAGATCACCTGGTTGCTGCCCGCAGCGGCCGGACCCTCGAGCGTCCTGACGACACGTCCGGAGGCGTCGCGGACGGTCAGCTCGACCTGTGGCTCATCGTCACCCTCGCTCTCGTCGCCACCCTCGGCGACGTCGTCGCCCTCGGAGGTGGCCTCAGCCGCCGCGGCCTCCGAGAGGCGATAGCGGATGATCGCGCCCGAGGGCGGATTCGGCGCCCGGAACTCCGAGTCCCCAACCCAACCCTGTGGCGAGTTCACGTTACGCGTGATCACGTCGCGCACCGGGAACAGGAAGCGCTCGGCGGCCTGCGCGGCCGCTAGGTGCTGCAGCGGCGCGATGTCATCGATGATCCAGACGCTGCGCCCATGGGTGCCGATCACCAGGTCGTTGGTGCTCGGGTGTACGACGATATCGTCGACCGGAACGCTCGGCAGGTTGTTCTGCAACCGCTTCCAGGAAGTACCCCGATCGATGGAGAAGTAGACGCCGAGCTCGTTGCCGAGGAACAGCAAGTCGGGTGTCCGTGGGTGCTCGACGATCACGTTGACCGACCACTCCGGCAGGCCGTTGGTGATCGGCCGCCAGGTGTCGCCGTTGTCCTCGCTGACGTAGACGTACGGCGCGAAGTCGCCGTGGTAGTGGTTGTCGAAGCTGGCGTAGACGCGCCCGGGCACCGATGAGGAGGCCGCCACCCGGCTCACATAGGTGCGCTCCGGTAGGCCCGGGAAGGTCTCCGTCAGATCGGTCCAGTCGACCCCGCCGTTGAGGGTGCGCTGTACGTTGCCGTCGTCGCTGCCGACGTACAGAGCGCCGGCGTCGAGCGGTGACTCGCTGAGCGTGGTGATGTTGCCGTACGAGGAGATGCCGTCGTTGCGCGACAGCGCCCGCGGCCCGGGCTTCATGCCCATCAGCTCCTCTTCGCCACGATCGATGGCACGGGTCAGGTCGGGACTCATCTCCTCCCAGGTCAGCCCGCGGTCGCGGGAGCGGAACAGGTAGTTGCCACCGTAGTAAATGGTGGCCGGATCGTGCGCCGAGATGAGCACGGGCGCGTTCCAGTTCCAGCGGTACGGCGCCGGCTCACCGTCGTCGTCGAGATCGGGCTCCGCGCCCGATACGTTGGCGCGGCCTGGCATCGGCGTCGGACGGATGGCCTGACGCTCCATCGTCGTCAGGTCGAGGCGCGACAGGTTCCCGTTCTGCGACTCGGCGAACAGGATGTTCGAGTCGCGCGGATCGACGCGGGTATAGAAGCCGTCGCCACCGTGCACGTTGAACCAGTCGGCGTTGCGGATCCCCCGCCGGTCGAGGCTGTTGCTCGGCCCACCCCAGGAGCCGTTGTCCTGCAGGCCGCCGTACACCCAATAGGGATCCTGCATATCGACACCGATCTCGTAGAACTGGCCGAGATTGAGGTTGTCGAGAGCGCGCCAGGTGGCAGCCCGATCGAAGCTCACGGTAACCCCGCCGTCGGAGCCCATGATCAGGTGATCTGAGTCGTTCGGGTCGATCCACATGGCGTGGTGGTCCGAGTGCACCGACGAGGCGCCGTCGTCGCGGAAGGTACGGCCACCGTCGTCGGAGACGTGCAGGCGCACGCCCAACACGTAGATACGGCTCGAGTCGGTCGGATCGACGCGGATCTGGCTGAAGTACATGGGGCGCGGGTTGGTTTCGGAGATCTTCTCCCAGCTCATGCCGGTGTCGGCCGAGCGGTATACGCCGCGCCCCTCGCCGGCAGCCTCGATAGTGGCGTAGACGACGTGGCCATCGGCGCGGTAGAAGTCCAGACCGATGCGCCCCTTGTGACCCTCGGGGAGCCCCTCGGTGACCTCGTCCCAGGTGTCGCCGCCGTCGCTACTGCGGTAGATCCCGCTTCCGGGGCCGCCGCCGATGAAACAGCAGGCCGAGCGTTGCCGCTGGTACATCGCCACCAGCAGCGTGTCCGGATCGGTGGGATGCATGACCAGATCCGTAGCGCCGGTGTGCTCGTCGACGTACAGAAGCTTGTCCCAGGTGGCCCCGCCGTCACGCGTGCGGAAGACGCCGCGCTCCTCGGAGGGGGCCCAGAGGTTGCCGCCCGCGGCGACCCAGGCGGTATCGGGATCATTCGGGTGCACAACGATACGGCCGATGTGGCGCGTCTCGGCAAGGCCGACGTGGCTCCAGCTCGTGCCACCGTCGGTCGAGCGGTACACGCCACCGCCCCACGGCGAGCTCTGGCGGTTGTTGGCCTCGCCGGTGCCGATCCACACGACGTTGGGGTTCGACGGGGCGAGTGTGACATCGCCGATCGAGTTGACCTCTTCCCGGTCGAAAAACGTCTCCCAGGTCGTCCCTCGGTTGTTCGTCTTCCACAGGTTCCCGGTGGCAGCACCCACGTAGAAAGTATCGCCGTCGACCGCGGCGATGTCGGCGATTCGCCCACCCATGACGGCGGGACCGATCGGTCGCCATTGCAGGGACGAAAGGAGCGAGTCCGGTATCGCGGCGGTGCTGGCGTCCGACGGAGCCACGGCGGTCGCCTCGGCGGCCAGCAGCGACAGGAGCAACAGCGCCAACGCCGTTCGCGGGGTCCAGGTTCGAGTCATCAGCTCTTCTCCAGGGTCAGCCCAACAGGGGAAAGGTGGCGACGATCAGCCAGCCAAAGAACGCGCCCGCGGCCAGTCCGTAGGTCCACGGGCGGTTGAAACGACTGCCGACACAGCCCAGCAAGGCCAGGATCGGCGGCAACAGCGGCAACACCAGGGCGATCCATCCGAGGCCCGTTGTCAACCGCATCAGCAACAGGAGTCCGAAGCTCAGGGATAGCGATTGCAGGAGCCACCAGACTAGACGGCCCTTGCCTTGCGGATCACCTTGGGCGAGCTCCGCGGCCAGGAACCAGGGCGTGCAGGCCAGCGCCAAGAGGGGCCAGCGCAGCGCACGGGGCGAGACCAGTCCCCAGGTCAACCAGACGAACTCGGCCGTGAGACCGAACACCAACCACAGGAACACGAAGGCCCCGATGGCGCCGGTCAGGTCGCGACGGGCAGGCCGATGTGGCCGGAAGGCGACGCCGAGGAAGATTAGACCGGACACCAACATCCAGAGGGCCATCGCGCCACCGATCGGCATGCCGGCGACGCTGCGCAGGTCGACGACGGTACCGAGAAGCGCGCACACGACAGCGCCCGCTGCCGGGGCCAGCAGGACGCCTACCCAGTGCAGTGGTCGGCGGATCAGCCCGATTCGGTTTTCGTCGACGGCGTGGCGCGTGTGCTGCGGCGCCGCCGACGACAGCGCCAGCAGCGAGCCGCACACCAGCGCCAGCCACCATAGGATCCGCCGATCGCGATATGCCCGCGGTCCGCTGGCGTGCCCCAGTGCCACGTCGAGCCAGCGAATCACGGCCGCGTGGCTCGCGTCCCGAAACAGGATTGTCAGGTGTTCGGCACCCCGCACCGGTACCAGCTCACGCGCTCGGCCGTTGGCAAAGTCGGCGCTGGCTCCTCCCGCCAGCTCCAATAGATGCTCGGCGTTGCGCAGAAAGCGTGGCTCGGCCGCGCCGGCCTGGAGCTGCAGGTTGCGCGGAGTCAGGGGCGTGACCTCGACGCGCCCCGGCGAGATCGCCACCGTCGCCCGATAGCGCTCGGGGCTCTCGAGCGCCGCCGCCAGCACCGCCATGCTCCCCATCGAGTGGCCCACCAGGGCAACGCGACCCGGATCGACCTCCGGCTGGCGCAACAGGGCCTCGTAGGCGTTGTGGATCTCAGCCGCAAGCGCTAGCTCGTTGCCGTCGAAGCGGTGGTCGTTGTCGCCGTGGCCAGACAAGTCGGGCAACAGCACGGCGTAGCCGGCGTGGGCCAGGGCATGGGCGTAGCCGAGCATGATGCGGCTTGATCCGGCAAAGCCATGGGCCACGATCACGCCCGGCAGGCTCTGCGGCTCGTGCCGCGGGGCCTGGCCCGGCTCGGCAGCCGGCTCGAGAGGCTCGGAGGTGTCGGGGGCGCTCGGCAGCATGAAGGTGATGGGCAATCCGGCGGCTTCGAAGTGCCGCGTCGCCAGGCCGTTGCCCGCCAGCAACAGGGCCACGACGGCGACGATCACCACCAGGAGGCCGAGAATCATCCGCACCGGCGGCGTCAGTCGACTCACGGGCGGTCCTCGAGCCGATACATGAACTTGAGCCCCGACCAGTCATCGTCGAGCGCGCAGAGCATGCCGTCGTAGACGAGCGCACGCTTCAACGTCGGGAAACGGCGTCGAAGCTTCGAGTAGCTGGCGGTGAAGAAGTGGACGAAGTCCATCTGCCGGCCGAGGCGGCTCAGCAGTAGCACATCGGGCGGCAGATCACCCAGCAGACTCAGGTAGTGCGCCGGGGCATCGACGAGCGCGGCTTTGGAGCCGGCTTTGATCCCCAGCTTCTTGATCAACGGGGTTCCCGAGTAACCCGCGGTCATGACTCGACCTCCCGACACCGGAGCGGCGCCGTGCAAGAATAGTCCGCTATTGCTACACGATCGAACAAAACCGCCGGAGGAAGCCGTGCCGCGCGCCGTGTGGAACGATCCTCGGCGTTCGGATTCTCGACTAGGGAAACCTGAACCGCAAGGCACCTCCCGAGGACCAGCTTTCCGATACAATCTTCGAGTTTTCCCGTCTCCGGAACCCTCATGGAATCATCCGTTACCTCTCCCGGCTGGCGACACGATGTCGGTGTGCACACCGAGGTTGGCCACGTGCGCGAGCACAATGAGGACTCCTTTGGCCTCGCCCAGTCGATCGGTCTGTTCGCGGTTGCCGACGGCATGGGCGGTCACAATGCCGGCGAGCGGGCCAGCCACCTGGCGATCGAGGAGATCCTCGACTACCTCGGGGCACGGGTCGACAACGGTCTCGGCTCCGAGACCGTCACCTCTGCCATCCGCTTCGCCAACGACTCGATCTTTCGCGAGTCGCTCGAGTTCCGCGATCGGCGCGGCATGGGCACTACGCTCACGGCCATCCTGCTTCGCGGTGCCCGCTACCTGATCGGCCAGGTCGGCGACTCGCGCGCCTGGCGGGTACGTGCCGGCGAGGCCACCCAGTTGACCGACGACCACTCGGTAATCGCGGAGCAGATGCGCCACGGCATCCTCACTCCCGAGCAGGCGGCCGTGCACCCCATGCGCAACGTGCTGACCCGGAGCCTGGGCAACATGCCCGAGGTCAGCGTCGACGTGCTCGAGGGCGAGGTGCTCGACGGCGACGTTTTCGTGCTCGCCACCGACGGCATGGTGCGCGCCGTCGACGAGGCGGCGATCGCCGCTGCCATAGCCGACTCTGGCAGCGCCTCCGATGCCGCCCTTGCCATGGTCGAGAAGGCCTGCGCCGACGACGGTACCGACAACGTCACGGCGATCGTGGTGACCTGTCGGTCGGCCTAGCGGAGTCCGAGGCCGAGAACGACGCACCCACTAGCTCACAAGGGTCGTGGTTCTTACCAGAATCTTACTAGTAATAAAGTAGTACCCTTGACGACCCCTCGGTGCTAGGAGCCTTCACCTCCAGGCGCTTGTCCGCCCCACGCCCCCTGGCGTCGGCCGAACCGCTTCGGATAGCGTCGTAGTGGGTGAGGGAACGCGGGCTTCGGTGTCCGTCCCATGCGGGTAACGAGGGCTCATGCGCTGGCTGATCGAATTCTCGGTACGACGCCCGGTGGCCGTGGCGATGTTCTACGCGGGGATCGCTCTGCTCGCAGGAGCCGCCTGGGTCAACCTGCCGGTGGACATGGCCCCCGATCCCACCGGCCAGTTCCCCAAGCTAGAGGTCTCCACACCCTGGTCCGGCGCCTCGCCCGAGGCTGTTCAGAGCCTGATCACCAGTAAGATCGAGTCAGTGGCGATGACCATACCGGGCGTCCACAAGGTGACGTCGCGGTCGCGCCGGGGCGACTCCCTGGTAACGGTGGAGTTCCTCGAGGACGCCAACCTCGATCTGGCTCGCTTCGAGTTGGCCGACCGATTGAGTCTGCTGCGTGAGGACCTGCCCCCGTCCGCCCAGATGCCGACGATCCGGGAGGATCTGCCGCAGCAGTTCCGCAACCTGCAGGGTGGGCAGTTCCTGTCGTTCACGCTGCGCGCATCCCGGCCGCTGAACGAGCTGCGCAAGCTGGCCAAGGACGAGATCGAGCCGGCGCTGGTAGCCGTCGACGGGGTCTCGGAGATCAACACCTACGGCGGCCAGGATCCGGAGCTGCGCATCACGCTGGATCCGGAGCGACTCGAGCTGCACGGAATCCCTGCCGGCGTGGTCCACCAGGCGATCCGCGATCTTGACGCCGAGCTCCCGGTCGGGCAGGTCGAGGTCGACGGAACCGCGTACACCCTGCGCATCCAGCAATCCCTTCAGGACCTCGAGCCCCTGCGGAGCCTCCCGATTCGCCAGATCGGCAACCACATCATCAAGCTGAGTGATCTCGGGGCGGTGGCCTACGCCTACGCCGCCACCGAGAGCTTCACGCGGGTCAACGGTGAGCCGCTGGTGCTGGTGACAGTCGATCGCAAGGCGGGCACCGATCTGCTCGGCGTGGCCCGGGCAGTGCGAGCACGGCTCGAGGAGCTCAAGGTCGAGCTACCTGCGGATCTCACCTTCGAGACCCAGGCCGACGAGGCGGCCGACATGGAGTCGGAGCTCCGGCTGGTGGGGCGGCGCCTTGCCCTGGTCCTGGCGCTGGTCGCGCTTCTGCTGATCGTCCTGCTCCGGGATCTGCGCAGCGCGCCGCTCCTTTTCACTTCTATCGCGGCGGCGCTGGCGATGACCGTGGTGGCCCTGTACCACCTGCAAATCCCGGTCAACGTGCTGACGCTCACCGGTCTGGCGCTCGCCTTCGGCATGCTGGTGGACAACGCGGTGGTGGTGCTGGAGAACATCCTGCGCTACCGGGAAAACGGCGCGCCTACCCACGAGGCGGCGCGGCGTGGTACCTCGGAGGTAATCACCCCGGTGCTCGCGGCCACACTGACGACGGTTGGAGTCTTCTTCCCGTTCATCTACTTCCAGGGCCGGTTGCGCGAGTTCTTCATGCCACTGGCGCTGGCGATCGCCTTCGCGCTCGGGGCATCGCTCCTGGTGGCTGTCTCACTCATGCCGGCCGCGGCAGGCCGCGGGTGGGTAACCCGCGCGTCGCGCCAGGGGACCTGGCGGCTCCCCCGCTTCCAGCGGGCGCTCGCCCTGGCTCTTCGGCACCCGTGGATCTTGCTGCTGCTGGCAGGAGGTCTCTGGTACTACAGCTGGAGCCTGTTCGACGCCAACGTGGCGCGCGGCGACTTTTTCCGCGGTTGGGGATCGATCCCAGGAGCGGATCATGGTCAATCTGAGGCTGCAATCGGGTGCCGAGGCCTCGCGCACCGAGGCTGCGCTCCGCCCGTTCGAGGAGTACGTGCTCGGCCTGCCCGACATCGAACGGTTGGAGGTGCGGGTCACCAGCAACAACGGCACGATGTTCGTGGAGTTCCCACCGGAGCTCGAAGCCACAGCCTACCCGTTGGTGGTCAAGGAGGAGCTGATCGGGATCGCCACCCGCTACGCCGGACTCCAGGTCAGCGTCGGCGGCTTCGACGACAACTATTACGCCAGCGGCTTCGGCCGCGCCTTCACCATGAGCAGCCGCATCAAGCTCTACGGTTACAACTACGAGGAGCTCGGCGAGATCGGCACCAACATCGCCGAGATGGCCAAGCGCAGCGCCCGCGTTCAGGAGGCCACCGTGACCGCCGGATCGACCGGCTACTGGTCGGACCAGGGGGGTGAGCTGGTGTTGTCGATCCGGCGCGATCAGCTAGCACTCTACGGCCTGACGGTGAGCGACCTGCGGCTGCAGCTCGAGAGCCTGCTGCGTGGTCGCACGAACCGCGACGAGCTACGCATCGCGTGCGAGAAGTGGAACCTCCAGGTGAAGGTGTCGGGGGTCGACGAGCGCACGCTGCAGGACCTGCTCGAGGCACCCATCCGGACGGTCGACGGTGTCGGGGTGCGCATGGGCGATCTGCTGGAAGTGTCGATACAGAGTATTCCGGGCGAGATCACGCGCGAGGACCAGCGCTATGACCGGTACGTGCAGTGGGAGTATCGTGGCTCCACCCGGGCCTCCACGGCGTACCGCCAGGCCATCTTCGATTCCCTCGATCTGCCGCCCGGCTACAGCGCCTCGCTCGAGGACACCTTCCGCCTGACCCAGCAGGAGCGCCTGCAACTGCGTAACGTGGCGATCCTGGCGCTGGCGATTGTCTTCATGGTGCTGGCCGCGCTCTACGAGTCGCTGCTCCAGCCGTTCGTGGTGCTGCTGTCGGTGCCCGGCGCGCTAATCGGCGTCTTCCTGGCGTTCTACTGGAGCGGCAAGCCCTTCGACGCCTCGGCCTCGGTGGGCGTGGTTCTGCTCGGCGGTATCGTGGTAAACAACGCCATCCTGCTGGTCGATCACATCAACCTGCGGCGCCGCGACCTGGAGCTGTTCGAGGCGGTCGTGGTCGGGACCGCCGAGCGCGTGCGACCGATCCTCATCACCTCGATCACCACGATCGGCGGTATGCTCCCGCTGGTGTTGATCACGGCAACCGACGAGGCCTCGCGTAGCAGCGACATCTGGGGCACCCTGGCGCTGTCGACCATCGGCGGCCTTACCGCGTCCACTCTGTTGACACTCACCGTTACCCCGATCCTCTACCTGATGGCCGAGCGCTGGCGTGGCCGCGCCGGTGGGCTCGCTCGACGTGTGGTCGACACCTGGCAGTCCCTCCCCGTGTGATGCAGGAAACCCCGTGAGCAACACGACCCTCGGCGGGCAAACGAGCGGCACAGGCCTGGTTCGCCTTCTCATCAGCACCCTCGTGCTGATTGCGTTGGCCGGGGTCGGGTACGTGGCCTTGGTTGGCTGGCCCGAGACTGCCAGCGAGGCCGAGGCCGAGGCGGCGGTCCGTGCGGACAACGACGCCGGGGTGAGCACCCTGGCTGCACCGGCAGCGATGCCCGTGCCCGTAGAGACCGCCATCGCCGAGCGCTCCGACCTGGTGATGAAGATCACCGCGATCGGTATCGCCGAGGCCTCGCGTCAGCTCGAGGTACAGGCGGCCGTCGCCAGCACCATCACTCAGCTTCCGGTCCAGGAGGGAGCGCGGGTCACCGGCGGAGATCTTCTCGCCGCCGTCGATGACACCGAGCTGCGCCTCAAGGTGCAGACCCAGCGCGAAACACTGGTCCGAGCCATGGCCCGCTACGCCGAGAAACAGGCATTCCTCAACGACGACTCGGCGACCAGCTCCACGATGCGGGAGATGATGCAGGCCCAGGAGGCGGTGATCGGGGGCGTCATGGCGCCCGGACAGTTCCGCGCCATCATCGACGACCCGCGCTTCGACGCCATCTTCGAGACCATCAGCCGCGAAGAGGTCATGGCGTCGCAGGACAGCCTGCTGACCTCGCGCGCCAACTTCCAAACGGCCGAGATCGAGCTGGCACGAGCACGGACGCTCGCCCCGTTCAAGGGGCAGATCGCCAAGCTGGAGGCCGTGGTCGGGCAGCGCGTCTCCCCGGGCACCAAGCTGCTGACGCTCGTCGACGCCGATCCGCTCCGCGTGCGCGTCGACGTCCTCGAGTCGGAGGCGGGTCTAGTGCGTGAGGGGCGCCGCGCCGAGGTTGTTTTCGCCGCCTACCCCGGTCAGACCTTCGTCGGCTCGATCGAGGCCATCAGCCCGCTGGTCGACGCCGACAGCAAGACCCTCGACGTGATTGTCAGCCTACCGAACCCGGAGCTCCGGCTTAAGCCCGGAATGTTTGCCGAGATCATGCTGGATACCGAGGTCTTCCGCGACCGGCTACTGGTGCCGGGGACCGCCGTGCTGTTGCGCGACGAGCGGCCCATGCTGTTCGTCGTGGAGGACGGGCGTAGCCGCTGGGTCTACATCCGGAGGGGGCTCGAGAACCGCGACTGGGTGGAGGTTCTCGAGGGCATCGAGCCGGGCGACGAGGTCGTCACCAGCGGGCACTACAGCCTGGCGCACGACGCCGCGGTGCGCGTGGTCGACAGCGACGACTCCGGCAAGGACTGAGCGTGCGGCAGTCGCTCTCGCCAACGGCGTCCGCAGTACGCCGGCCGGTAGCCGTGCTGATGGGCTGCGCCGGCGTGCTCTTGCTCGGCAGCGTCTCCTTCCGCGGGTTGCCTGTGGACCTGCTCCCGGATGTCGAGACGCCGCGCATCACGCTGGTCACCAATGCCGCGGCGCTGGCGCTGGCTCCGCCCGAGGTCGAGCGCCTGATCACGATCCACCTGGAGAGCCAGATCGCCACCGTTTCTGGGCAGCGCCGCATCACCTCGGTCTCGCGCGAGGGTTTGTCGCTGATCACGGTGGAGTTCCCATGGGGTACCGACCTCGATCTGGCGGCACTGCACGTGCGCGAGGCCATCGACAAGGTGCGGGAGATCCTGCCCGAGGGCCTCGAACGCCCGGCCGTGCTGCGCTGGGATCCCGGAAGCGAGCCGGTTCTCGGGATCGCAGTGGCCGGACGAGACGGTGCCGGGGCGCTTCGCGAGATGGTCGAGACCATCGTGGTGCCGCGCCTGGAGCAAGTATCGGGGATCGCCGGCGCCCAGGTTACCGGCGGTGCGCAGCGTGAGATCCACGTGACCCTCGACGCCAACCGGTTGGCGCTGTTCGGGTTGACGGTGGCCGACGTGGAGAGCGCCCTGGAGAGTGCCAACGCCAGCCTTCAGAGCGGCAACCTCCTGCAGGGCGCCCTGCGCTACCAAGTACGCGCGATGGGCGAGTTCCGCACCGTAGAGGAGATCGGCGAGACGATCCTCGGGCGCAACCCGGACGATACGCGCGTGCGTCTGAGCGACGTGGGCCAGGTGGAAGAATCGACGCGGCCGCGGACGGCGGGAGCGATGCTCGACGGCCAGGAAGCGGTCGGGGTCCTGCTCCACAAGGAGGCAGGCAGCAATACCGTCGAGGCGGTGAGCGCCGCGCAGGAGGCCCTGGCGGAGCTCAGTGCGCAGTTTCCCGAGCTTTCGATCGCGGTTGCCTTCGAGAACGCTTCCTTCATCTCGGAGGCCATCGACTCGGTTGTGCAGAACATAGCGCTCGGCGGCCTGTTCGCCTTCGGCGTGCTGTTCCTGTTCCTACGCGACCCGCGCAACCCGATCCTGATCGGGATCGCCATTCCGATCTCGATCGTCGCTACCTTCGTACTCTGCTACTTCACCGGAATCACGCTCAACATCATGACGCTCGGCGGCCTGGCGCTGGGGGCGGGGCTACTGGTCGACAACTCGATCGTCGTACTGGAGAACATCTTTCGCCACCGCCAAGAAGGCATGTCGCCGCGCCAGGCCGCGACACGCGGCGCCGAGGAGGTCGGCATGGCCGTGGCGGCGGCTACCTTCACCACCATCGCGGTCTTCCTACCGATCGCCTACGTGCACGGGATCGCCGGAGAGCTGTTCGAGGCCCAGGCCTGGACCGTGACCTTCGCGCTGCTCGCCTCGCTCGTGGTCTCCCTCACCGTTCTGCCGATGCTCGCCGCGCGCTTCTTGCACGTCGAGATTCCCGAGCCGGCCGTCGAGGAGGCGGCGGCGGCGGGCGACAGGCGCTGGGCCCGGCTGCGGTCCGGGCCACGACGGCTGCTCGGATGGCTGCTGCAGCCGATCCTGACCGTGATGCTGTTCTGGGTGAAGCTCGCCACCAGGCTGGTCCGCTGGCTGGCCGAGCCGCTGCTCAACGCCTTCGGGGCGCTCTACGATGCCTTTGCACGCCTGTACCACGGCGCGCTGGTCTGGTGCCTGAACCACAAGATCCTGACCTTGATCGGGCTCGCCGGACTCGTTGCCTGGGGTGTGAGCGTAGCGCGCCTGCTGCCCTGGGAGCTAATGCCGCAGGTGAACACCGGGCGCTTCGAGGTAACGGTCGACGCTCCACCGGGGACACCGTACACACGACTCGAAGGGTTCGTTCGGGCGCTGGAGGCGGCGGCCCGCGCCGGTGACGGTGTGGAATCGACCTTCGCCACGCTCGGTGCCGACCCGGGCGCCGTCACGGCTGCCGCGGGCAGCGCGCGGCTTGCCCCCACCCGTGCCCAGATCGCGGTAGTGATGGCAGGCACCGCATCACGGGCCGGCGACGACGCGGTGGAGGCCGCCCAGGCACGCGTGCGCGCGGCCGCGGCCCGCCTCGAAAATGTCGACATCATCGTGGACCCACAGTCCAACCCGCTCCAGCGTCTGCTCGGCTTCGGCACTCGCAGCTTCGAGGTGCTGATTCGGGGCGACGACCTCGACATCCTCGAGGGGTTCGCCGACGAGGTGGGTGTCCGGCTGCGGCAGGTTGAAGGCCTCGAGGACGTCACCTCCCACACGGCTCGCGGCAACCCCGAAATTCGCCTCCACGTGTACCGCGACGTAGCCGCCTCCTACGGCGTCACGGTGCAGGACGTCACTCGGGCACTGCGCGCCGCGCTGCAGGGAACCGTCCCCACCCAGTTCGTCGAGTTCGACCGCCACATCGACATTCGCGTGATGGCACAGGGGGACGGCGGCGGAGTCGACGCGGTGCTCGACCAGACCTACCAGACGGCGCGCGGCGCGGTACCGCTACGCCAGCTCGTCCACTACGAGATCACCAGCGGACCCCGTGAGATCCAACGACGCGACCGCACGCGCCAGATCCCGGTGAGCGCCTCCGTCTCCGGCATCGAGCTGTCGGAGGCTGTCGCCACCACCGAGAGCGCGCTCGCCTCGCTCGACTGGCCAGCGGGCTACCGGTGGGCGATCGGAGGTGATCGAGAAGAAGTCGAGGCCTCGTTCCGCAGTTTGGGGTGGGCCCTGGCCCTTGCCGCAGCGCTCGTCTACATGGTGATGGCGGCGCAGTTCGAGTCGCTGGTTCACCCGTTCGTAATCCTGTTCACGCTGCCGCTCGGCTGGGTGGGCGTGGTTACCGGGCTCTGGCTTGCCGGGCTGACCATCAACGTCGTGGCGCTGATCGGTGCTGTGGTGCTCACCGGAATCGTGGTCAACGACGGCATCATCAAGCTCGACACGATCAACCGGCTTCGGCGCGACGGCGTGCCGCTACGACGGGCGATCCTGGAGGGCTCCGCGTTACGCCTGCGGCCGATTCTCATGACGACCGTGACCACGATCTGCGCCCTGGTGCCGCTGGCGCTGGGCCTGGGAGCAGGCGCCGAGCTGCAGCGCCCCCTGGCGGTGGCAATCATCGGGGGCGAGTTCACCGGCACACTGTTGACCCTCGTGGTCCTGCCGGTGATCTACGAGATACTCAATCCGGAGTCATCACCAGCCATTCCTGGCTAGCTTCAGATCTTCTAGGCCGGCCTGCCGAGATAGGCCCGCAGCTTTGGCGGCACGACCCGCCGCTCGAGGGCACGCTGCAGATCCCAACGCGTTGCCGCGTCGGCCTCCTCGAGGAAACAGACCTCGCCGCCGACCTTCACCGCAACCGGCACGCCGCCGCGGTACAAAACGCGATTGTCGAGCAGTGCCGGAACCCGGTCGCCCGGGGTCAGGATCCCCACCAGATTGAGCGGATCGGCGGCGCTGATCGACACCAGGGTCGTGTCGTCGGCAGTCTTGCGCGCTGCGCGCAACCGCGCGATGGCGTCGGGGCAGGCGTACTGCTCGCCCGAAAAGCCAGCCACGAAGCGTCCGCCTCGGATCTCGCCGCGCGCCTCCAGCCGGCGCAAGACGCGAACCAGATCCCGCCACGGCGGCAGGCCCGCCTCGCGCGCCAGTAGCCGGCGAAAAACGATGCCATAGCGGCGCAACAGCACCTGTGCGAGCCGCTCGAGGTGGGCCCGGTCAGGACGCTGCTCGGAGGCCGCCGACGCCACCCGACCGGCCGACCAGCGGCCGGCGTTCTCCATGCCGAACACGGCCGTCGATCGGCGTCGCCGGCTTCCCGGCCGCGGCCGGCGACTCGAGGGTACGAGCAGAGCACGCAGCCCGGTGAAGCTGTCGGAAGTCACGAGCCCCCAGGCAACGAGCTCGGCAAGCGCGTCCTCCATCTGGCACTGCAGGACACCCGTTTCGCGTACCAGATCGACGAAGAAGCTCGCGCCCTGCCCTTGCAGCTGCTCCAGAGCGGCTCGAGCCGTCGCAGAAATCGCCAGATCGGCCACGCCTGGTGCCGGGCTGAGGGCATTCCACGTTTCCATGTGGGCACGCTGCACCAACGCGATCGGGGTGCTGCGGATGGGACCGCTGCGGGCGCTCCCGCGGGGGCCCCGGTGCGGCTGTGCCAGCCGGGCCCAGCTCACGCGCCCCGAGAGGCAGAGCGTGTCGAGCCACACGGGGTCGTACTTGAGCATTCGTGCCGGCAGGATCTCCGACTCCCAGGCCGCCGCCGGAGCCGAGAATCCCTCGAGCTGCTCCAGGAGTGGCGCCAGGCTCTCCGGCCCTTCGGCGCGCTCGTCCGGCAACAGCCGCTGCCAGCCCAGCAGGAAGCGCAAGGCGTCGGCGGCCGACACCGGCTCGATCTCGGCCCGCAAGCGCGCCAGCGTGTAGCGGTGAACGCGGGCCAACAGGCGCCGCTCGCACCACTCGATCTGATCGAGCGCCGGGGTGAAATGACCGCGAAACACGAAGCCTTCGGCCTCGAGCGCCAGGAGCGCAGTGTCGACGCCCCGGGCCTCGCCGCCGAGGCTCTCGGCGAGCCGGGCCGCGGTCACCGGGCCCAGGGCCTGAAGGCGCCCCCGGACGATCTCGCGCATCGCCTCGTGGGCGGCCGGCGGATTGGCGGCGTAGCGGGCCGGCACCAGCACCGTCGGCTCAGCCGTCAGGTCCCGCCCAGGGAAGGCTGCCTCGAACCAAGGCAATCGCTCGGCCGCGACCCAGAGACGCGCGCTGCCATCGCCCGCCCGAACCGAGGTACAGCGACCTTCCGCGGTTAGCTCGGCCAGCAACTCCGGCCAGGCCCGGGCCTCGTCATGGGTCAGGAACCCGTGCAGCAGCAGTGCATCGTGGAGCTCGTCGAGGGTCTCGGCATCCGGCCAGGCCTCGGAGCGCACGCGCTCGATCGCCGACCCATCGAGCGCCGACAGATCATCCATGCTCTCGGGATCGGCCCAGCGACGGGTGCGGATGGCCAGGGTTCGACGCTCCTCGGCCGCCGCGTCGTCGAGGAACGCATAGGGGCGGGCCGTTATGATCTCGTGAGTCAGGGGCGACGGCTCGCGTACGTCGCGCGCAACGAGCCGCTTGTCACCGGCCTCCATCGCCCGCAGGAGCTGATCGAACTCCTCGAAGTCCATCGCCTCCTCGAGGCAATCGCGGATTGTCTGGGCCACCAGCGGGTGGTCCGGGATCTCGCGATCGCCCTGGATGTTCTCGAAGCAGGCAAGCTGGTCGGGAAACACCACGGCGAGCAGATCCTCGGCGTCCATGCGCTGCAGTTGCGGGGCCAGGCGCCTGCCCGAGACGAAGCGCTTGATCGCCAGCGACCGGGCGGCGTTCCAGCGCCAGCGTACGGGAAACATCGGTGCGTCGAGGAACGCCTGCACCAGCTTGTCCTCGACGCTCCCTGCTTTGAGGTACTGGAAGACATCCTCGAGCGGGAAGCTGTGGGTCGGCCCCAGCGACAGGATCAGCGCGTCGTCGCTGGCGGCCGCCTGCAGCTCGAAGTTGAAGGTGCGGCAGAAAACCTTGCGCAGCGCCAGGCCCCAGGCCCGGTTGACCCGCGTGCCGAACGGCGAGTGCACCACCAGGTGCATATCGCCGGCCTCGTCGAAGAAGCGCTCGATGACGATGGTCTCGCGCGACGGCATGGCACCGAGCGCGATGCGTCCGGCCGCCAGATACTCGGCTGCCGCGATCGCCGCCTCCTCGACGATTCCTACCTCTCCGGTGAGCCAGGCGACAGCACCGTCGATGTCGCCCTCGGGCCCCAATCGCGAATCGACCTCCGTGCGCACGCGCGACACCGCCTCCGACAGCTCGCGTGTACGGCCCGGCGCCTCGCCGAACCAGAACGGCAGGCTCGGCGGTTGCCCCTGAGCATCCTCGACACGCACAACGCCCAGCTCCACCTTGAGGATGCGCCACGAGGTGTTGCCCAGCTGGAACACATCGCCGGGAAGGCTCTCGATAGCGAAGTCCTCGTCGACCGTGCCGACGGTAAGCTCCTGAGGCTCCTGGAGCACCCGGAACTCGAAGTTGTCGGGGATGGCGCCGCCGCAGGTAATCGCGGTCAGGCGCGCCCCCTTGCGACCCCGGATGCGACCGTTGACCGCGTCCAGGTGCAGGTAGCGGCCGCGCGGCCCGCGCCGGGTCGTGAACCCCTGGGCCAGCATCTCGACTACCTCGTCGAAGCGCTCCCGGGTCAGGTCGCGGAATGGGTAGGCGCGCCGGACCAGGTCGTAGAGCCGCTCCTCGTCCCAATCCTCGGCGGCCGCACAGGCGACGATCTGCTGGGCCAAGATATCGATGGGCTCGTCCGGGATGATCAGCTCATCGAGCTCGCCGCGCCGCACCGCATCGAGTGCCGCAATGCACTCGACGAGATCGTCGCGGCTAGTCGGGAAAACGCGCCCCTTGGGCACCCCACCTACCTGGTGGCTGGCGCGGCCCACGCGCTGCACCAGCGCCGCAATCGAGCGCGGTGAGCCGATCTGGACCACGAGATCGACGGCGCCGATGTCGATCCCGAGCTCCAGCGACGCTGTCGCAACCAGGGCGGCCAGGCTCCCCTCCTTAAGGCGCATCTCTGCCTCTAGCCGCTGCTCGCGCGACAGGCTGCCGTGGTGCGAGGTCACGGCATCCTCCGCCAAACGGTCGCTCAGGTGCTTGGCCGTGCGCTCGGCCATACGCCGGGTGTTGACGAAGATCAACGTCGTGCGGTGCTCGGCGATGAGCTCCGCCAGTCGGTCGTAGACCTCCTCCCAGACCTCGCCTTCCATGACCGCGGCCAACGGCGACCCGGGGATCTCGATCGCCAGGTCGAGGTGCCTCCGGCTCGCGGCCTCGATGATCTCGCAGTCAGCCGCCTGCGCGCCTGCACCGCCTCCCACCAAGAAGCGGGCAACCCGCTCGATGGGGCGCTGCGTGGCCGACAAGCCGATGCGCTGCAGCTCGCCCCCCACCAGATCGCGAAGCCGCTCGAGGCTGACCGCGAGATGCGAACCACGCTTGTCGTCGGCAACGGCGTGGATCTCGTCGACGATGACGGTCCGGGTTCCGGCCAGCATGCGGCGACCACCGTCGCTGGTGAGCAGGATGTAGAGCGACTCTGGCGTAGTTACCAGGATGTGCGGCGGCTTGCGCACCATGGCGGCGCGTTCCGAGGCGGGGGTATCGCCGGTACGCACGGCGGCGCGAATCGGGGCCGGCGGCAGCCCGCACTCGACCAGCTCGCAGGCGATGCCCTCGAGGGGAACCCGGAGGTTCTTGCGGATGTCGTTGCTCAGCGCCTTGAGCGGTGACACATAGACAACTTGGGTCGTGTCCTCGAGGGTGCCGTCGAGCGACTGCCGCACGAGATCGTCGATCGCCAACAGGAATGCCGCCAGCGTCTTGCCGGAGCCCGTCGGCGCAGCGATCAGCGTGTGGCGGCCCGAGCGAATGGCCGGCCAGCCCCGTCTCTGCGGCTCGGTCGGCGCCTCGAAGGTGCGCTCGAACCAGGCGCGCACCGCCGGGTGGAAGTTCTTCAGCCCCATCGGCGAAGTATATGCTCTGCCCGCCTTGCGGGACGATGGCGACAGCCTAACTGATGACCACCAAAGGAGAAACTGCCCACCGGCCAACGTGAGGGCAACGGGCGCTTACCGGTGTTTCCGGGCAGCACAAGCTACGCCAGGTTGAAAAAACCCTGCGCTTAGGTTTGAGTGCACCCGGTCACCGGCTCCCCTTTGCTCGCTGGGGGCTTTCGAAGTCCGCGCTTCGAGTCCGTCTCAGAAGCGCAGGTGGAAGGAGCATCAGAATGTCCGAACGTATCCTCACGGCCCTGATCGTAGTCGTCGCGATCCTGGCAACCATCCCGGCCGTTGCCGCTGCGGTCCCGTACGCGGGACTCGCCCTTGTCATCCTCGGTTTGGTTGCAGGTGTGATGGGCGAGAGTGCTGATGTCAAGGAACGGACGGTGATCTACGTCGTCGCCGTGGCACTCCCCGTCTTCTCCAACAGTCTCGACGCCATCGCAGTCGTCGGTCCCTGGGTCAACTCAGTACTCGACGGCGTTGCGACCGGTGTCCAGGGCATGGCCGTCGGGCTCGTGCTGATGCAGCTCAAGGCCAGGATCATGCCCGCCGCCTGACGGCGAGGCTCGGCGAACCCGTACCCCTTGCGAGGGACGAGGTAGGGGTGCGTCGTCAGTAGGAGGCCGTGGTACCCCCTCCCTCCACCCCGCGGCAGCAACCGGAGCGGCAGCATGCGCGGCCTGATGATGGACACCCAGCTCACGCTGCACTCGGTGCTGGAGCGCGCCGGCCAACTGTACTCGCGGCGCGAGATCGTGTCGCGCCGGCCCGATCGGTCGCTGCACCGGTACACCATGGGCCAGTTCGTCGAGCGCGCCAAGCGACTGGCTCTGGCACTTCGGCAGCTTGGGGTGCAGCCCGGTGACCGGGTCGGGACACTGGCCTGGAACCACTACCAGCACCTCGAGGCCTACTTTGGCATCCCGGCGGCCGGTGCGGTTCTGCACACCCTGAACCTGCGCCTGCACCCCGACGACATCGCCTACATCGCCAACCATGGCGGCGACCGCGTCATCCTGGTCGACCAAGTGCTGCTGCCGTTGCTCGAGCAGTTCCGCGACCGCATCGCCGCCGAGCATCTGATCGTGATGAGCCAGGTCGGCGACGGCGTCGATCCGGTGCCCGTGCCCGACGGCATGCTCGAGTACGAGGAGCTGCTCGCTGCCACCGACCCGGGCGCCTACACGGCCCCGGGCTCGGACGAGAACGACGCCGCGGCCATGTGCTACACGTCGGGAACCACGGGCATGCCCAAGGGGGTGCTCTACTCGCATCGCTCGACCGTGTTGCACGCCCTCGGGTTCGGCCTCGGTGAGCTGGAGGGCGGCATCACGAGTCGGTCGGTCTACCTGCCGGTGGTGCCGATGTTCCACGTCAACGCCTGGGGAATCCCGTTCGCCTGCGTGCTCTTCGGCGCCAAGCAGGTGCTGCCGGGTCCGCATCTCGACGCGGCAAGCCTGTGCGAGCTGTACGCCGGCGAGCGCGTGACCCAGACCGCCGGCGTGCCGACAATCTGGATGGGAATCCTCGAGCACCTCGACGCCGACCCCGGCGCCTACGACCTGTCGTGCCTTAAACACATGCTGGTTGGCGGTGCCGCCGCGCCGCCCGCCATGATGAAGGCCTTCGAGGAGTGCCACGGGCTGCGTGTGGTCCACGCTTGGGGCATGACCGAGACTTCGCCATTGGGCACCGTGTCGGTGCTCGGCCCGGAGCACGATGACCTCTCGACCGAGGAGCGCTGGAGCCTACGCGCCAAGCAGGGTCGCATGGCTCCGCTGGTGGAGATCCGCTCCCGGGGGGACGCAGGCATGGCGCCCTGGGACGGCAAGACCATGGGCGAGCTCGAAGTGCGGGGCCCATGGGTCGCCTCGTCCTATTACGACAGCGAGCAGGGTAGCGAGAACTTCACCGAGGACGGCTGGTTCAAGACCGGCGACATCGTGACCATCGATGCGCAGGGGTTCGTCTGCATCGAGGATCGCGCCAAGGACCTGATCAAGTCGGGCGGCGAGTGGATCAGCTCGATCGCGCTCGAGAACGCGCTGATGGGCCATCCCAAGATCACCGAGGCCGCGGTGATTCCGATCGAGCATCCGAAGTGGTCCGAGCGGCCTATCGCGGTGATCGTTCCGGCCGGCGATGAGAAAGTAACCCTCGAGGAGGTGTGCGAGTACCTGGCGCCCCACTTCGCCTCGTGGTGGCTCCCCGATGCCATCGAGTTCACCGACGAGATCCCGCGCACCTCGACCGGCAAGTTCAAGAAGGCCGTGCTGCGCGAGACCTTCAAAGACTACGAGCTGCCCTAGCAGGCTGCTGAAAAACGGCTCGAGCGCGCCATTTTGGGCTGGATCGTCTCGATCAAGGTGAGTTGCCCAGCCGCCGTGTGCGAGTGCGAGGCTCTGGTTGCCGGCCGCGCCGGTATTTCTTGGGCGGTTAGTCCCGATATCGTCACGTCGCCCCCTGGAGGTTGCGCATTCTGACCAGGTTGAAGGCAGCGGCGGTGAAGGTGAACATCCAATCGACGCGTTCGGTGCCTCGGTGCCGCGTCTTGCGCATCAGCCCGACCGTCTTGGCCCATCCGAACATCTGCTCGACGAGCTTGCGTTTCCTTTGACTGACCTTGGTAGCCGGGGTGGCGGGTTGTGCGCCGGTCGATGGCGCTGCGCCGATTGGTGTCGTTCTGTGCGACGTGCGGGGTGATGTTCCGATCTCGAAGCTTACGGACGCACTCGCGTGTGTCCGTAGCCCTTGTCGGCCGCCAAGGTCACCCTGCGGTTACCGGAAATCTTGTCCGCCATTTGCACCGCCGCCTCTCGTTCCGCTGTCCCGGAAGCGATCGTTACGCATGCCTTGGTTGCTAACCCGTGGCGGTTGTCGATCATCAGGTGCCCCATGTAGCAGAGCCTCGACTCGGCTCCCCTACTTTTCTTGTACAGGCGTGCGTCCGGATCGGTCCTGGAGGCGTGAGTATCGTTTGTGCGCCGTTGTTTGCGAAAATCGACGCTCGGGTTGCTGCCTCCCTCATCGGAGTCGCTCTGATCCTTCGGCTTGAAGCTCATGTGTGAGGCCCACGCCTCGATCAGCGTGCCGTCCACCGTGAAGTGCTCATCCGATAGCAGGCTGCGGCGCCGTGCCTCCGCCAGCACTTCCTGGAAGAACACCTCGGCGACCTCGCCTCCCAACACTCGATCCCGGTTCTTCGTGAACACCGTCGCATCCCACACCAGATCGTCCATGTTCAGGCCCACAAACCACCGGAACAGCAGGTTGTAGTCGAGCTGCTCCATCAGCATGCGCTCGGAGCGAATCGTGTACAGCACCTGCAGCAGCAGCGCCCGCAGCAGTTTCTCCGGCGGGATCGACGGTCGCCCCGTGTGCGAGTACAGCTCCTCGAACAGCGGCGACATCCGCCCCAGCACGTCGTTGACGATCCTCAGCAGCGGCCGCAGCGGATGCTCTTTCGGTACTCGCTGCTCCGGAGATACGTAACTAAAAACCGCCACCTGTCCCGCGTCCTCACCACGCATCTGCTCACCTCGTTGATGCTTCGGTTTTTGCCGCGGGCTGCGTGGTTCAGAATCTACTCGAACAAGGGGAGTTTTTCAGCAGCCTGCTAGGGAGGCCATGGTGAAATGCGTTCCATCGCACCGGCAACGGGTCTGATCGATCTCCACTTCCTCGGGCACCCCGAGTACATCGCCTGCTACGTCCTGGAGGCGGGCCCCGAGCTACTGCTGGTCGACCCGGGGCCGACCTCGACCCTTCCGACCCTCGAGCAGGGGCTGCGCCTCGCCGGCCATTCGCTCGATTCGATAACCACCGTGCTGCTGACCCATATTCACCTGGATCACGCCGGGGTCACGGGAACGCTCGTTCGGCGCAACCCGGCGCTCCGTGTCTTCGTGCATGCACGAGGCGCTCGGCACATGATGGACCCCACCCGGCTGATCGCCAGCGCGACACGGCTGTATGGTCCGCGGATGGACGAGTTCTGGGGCGAGTTCCTACCGGTTCCACGCGACAACGTCGTCGTCCTCTCGGGCGGCGAGTCGCTGACCCTGGGAAGCCGACGCATCGAGGTGGCCCACACGCCGGGCCACGCCGGGCACCACGTGAGCTACTTCGAGCCCGAGTCGGGCATCGCCTGGGTCGGCGATGTGGCCGGCATCCGCATCGACAACTGCCCGTACGTGCTCCCGGTCACCCCGCCGCCCGACGTCGACCTGGATGCATGGCGTGACAGCTTCGAGCGCATCCGCGGCTGGAGCCCCGACCTGCTGTGCCCGACGCACTTCGGCCCGGCTCGACCGGCCGCTGAGCATCTCGACGAGCACGAGAGCCGGCTTGCAGAATGGGCCGACCGGGTGGCCCGCGATCTGGCGTCCGGGGAGCCGGACGCCGAGCTTGCCGAGGGCTTCCGAACCGCCGTGCGGGAAGAGCTCACCGACCGCCTGAGCCCCGCTGATCGGGCCCGATACACCGCCGGCGGAGGTCTGCTGGATTCCTGGCACGGGCTCGCACGCCACCTGCGCAAGCGTGCCGAGACCCCGCCCGCCGAGGGAGCTACGCGATGAGCCCCGGAGTTGCTACCGCCATGATGGCCGGCGCGCTGCTTCTGGCAGGCCGTGGTGGGAGCGTGATGGGTCTGGCGACGCCGCAGTCGGCCTCCGAGGAGCTGGCACAGCTAATCGAGGAGGTGGGTGAGGTCCGCCGGGCCGACCACACCTTGCCGCTACCGGACGGCGCCGACGAACGCTACGCCGATCGGCTCGACAGTGTCGGCGTCGAGCGCTTCGAGCACGAGAAGGAGGGCCTCGCCGAGCTCCTGACACGGTTGGGAACGATCGACCGCAGCCAGCTCGATGGAAGCCAGAGAATCGACGCGGAGCTCCTGCGGATTCAGGTGTCGAACCGCGTCACCGAGCTGCAGCACCGTGGCTACCTGCTGCCACTCGGTAGTCGCTCTGGCTTCCATTTCGCCTTCGCGAACCGGCCGGCGAGCGGCCGCTTCGAGGAGGCCGACGACTACGACGAGTACATCGGTGCCATGCAGTCGTTCCTGGAGCATTCGCGGCAGCAGATCGCCCTGATGCGAGCCGGCATCGAGGCCGGCATGGTCATGCCCCGGGCGGTCCTGGAGGGCTACGAGCACACCGCCGGCCAGCACGTTGTCGAGCAAATCGAGGCCAGCAGCTTCTTCAAGCCGCTGGCGGCGATCCCCGAGCAGCTGGCTCCGGAGACTCGGAGTCGCATCCTCGCCGACGCCAGCGCCGCCCTCCGAGACTCCGTAATCCCGGCCTATCGCGAGCTGCGTGACTTCTTCGTCCAGGAGTACATCCCGGCTGCCCGGCCGAGCCTCGGGCTGACCGCGCTGCCCAAGGGTGGCTCCTACTACCGGCATCGGGTGGCGATGTACACCACGCTCGACATGACCGCCGAGGAGGTGCATCAGCTAGGGCTCGACGAGGTCGCGCGACTGCGCGCCGACATGGAAGCGATCATGCAAGAGGTCGGTTTCGAGGGCGACTACCTCGACTTCATCGAGTTTCTGCGCACCGATCCGCGCTTCTACGTGCAGACCCAGCAAGGCTATCTGGAGGCGGTCGCCTACGTCGCCAAGCTGATGGAAGGCCACCTACCCGAGCTCTTCGAGCGGCTTCCGCGAACCCCGTATGGTGTGCGCAAGATCCCCGATCACGTCGCCCCCCGTCAATCGGCCGGCTACTACGACCGGGGCAACCCCGATGGCACGCGTGCGGGCTGGATCAACATCAACACCTCGCAGCTGTACTCACGGCCACTCTGGGTCACGCGGGCGCTGGCCTTCCACGAGGGCGTGCCGGGCCACCACCTGCAGATCATGCTGGCGCAGGAGAGCGACGAGATCTCCGAGTTCCGGCGCCGGGGCGGGATCACCGCCTTCACCGAGGGCTGGGGACTGTACGCCGAGCGCCTGGGGCTCGACGTCGGCCTGTACGACGACCCCTACGACCGCTTCGGCATGTACAGCTACCAGATCTGGCGTGCCTGCCGCCTGGTCGTCGACACCGGAATGCACGCGCTGGGCTGGAGGCGCGAGGCCGCGATCGCCTTCATGGCCGAGAACACGGGCATGGGTATCGACCCGGTGACCGCCGAGATCGATCGCCACATCACCGAGCCAGGACAGGGACTCGCGTACAAGATCGGCGAGCTCAAGATCACCGAGCTGCGCCACCGCGCCGAGCGCGAGCTGGGCGATCACTTCGACCTGCGGGCCTTCCACGACGTCGTGCTGCGCAACGGCGCTATTCCGCTGTCGATCCTCGAGACCCAGGTCGACGGCTGGATCCAGGAGACCCAGGGCCAAGAATGATCGCTCCCGAGATTCCCGCCAACGAGTCGGAGCGCCTGCGGGCTCTGGCGGCGCTCGACATCCTCGATACCCCGACCGAGGAGCGCTACGACCGCATCGTGAGCCTGGCGGCGCGGGTACTGGAGATGCCCATCGCCTACGTATCGTTCGTCGACGAGAACCGCCAGTGGCTCAAGTCGCAGATCGGCATGCCGACGGACGAAACGAGCCGCGACATATCGTTCTGCGGCCACACGATCCTGCGAGACAAGCCGCTGGTGATTCCGGACACCTGGCTCGATGCGCGCTTCGCCGACAACCCCCTGGTCACCGGCGAGCCACACCTGCGTTTCTACGCCGGTGTGCCGTTGCGCGCGGGCAAGGGATTCGGCGTCGGCACGCTCTGCGTCGCCGACCAGTCGCCGCGAGGCTTCGACGACACTCAGCTCGCGATTCTGCGCGATTTTGCCGGACTGGTGGAGCGCGAGCTCAAGCTGGTCGACATCATCGAGGCTCAACGTCGGTTGCTGGCCGTGCAGACCCAGCTCGCCGAAAGCCGCGCCCATCTGGCCGACGAGTTGACCAAGGCAGCCGCCTATGTGAGCTCGCTGCTGCCGCAGGAAAAGCGCGGCAGTCTGGCGGTGGATTTCCGGCACATCCCGTCGGCCGACCTTGGCGGCGACATCCTCGACTTCTTCGCGCTCGACGAGCGGCGCATGGCCGTCTATCTGCTCGACGTATCGGGCCACGGCATCGGCTCGGCACTCCTGTCGGTCTCGGTGATGAACGTGCTGCGTGCCCGCGCGCTGCCCGATACCGATCTCGTACACCCGGAACAGGTGCTCGCCGCTCTCAACCGAACCTTTCGCATGAGCGAGCATGACAACAGGTACTTCACCATGTGGTACGGCGTTTACGAACCCGAGAGCCACGAGCTGACCTACGCCGTCGGCGGGCATCCGCCCAGCCTCGTGCTATGCCGCCGAGCCGACGGCTGCCGTACGGCGGAGCAGCTTCCGGGCAAGGGCCTGATCGTCGGTGCCCTGCCGCAGGCCCTCTACGAGCCGGTCACCCAGAAGATCGAGCCGCCCTGCGAACTCTGGGTGTTCAGCGACGGCGCCTACGAGATCTTTCCACCTGACGACGACTCCGGCGAGACCATGCTCGGGCTGCAAGGATTGATCGAGATCCTCGAGCAGATCCCCGAGGGCGATGAGGCACTCGACATCGCACTCGAACGCCTACGCGACTATGGGGGCGGCAGCGCCTTCGACGACGACGTATCGCTGCTGCGACTCCGCTTCGGCTAGCCGTCTGGCCTACTTGATATCGCCGATCAGCTTCTGGACCGGTCTCGCGAGCACGAAGAATACGACCCCGGCCGCGATGACGATCAGCGCCACCGTGCTGAAGATCTGCGCCGTTGGCAGCTCCTCGATATAGCCAGCGACCAGGCCGGCGATGAGGTTGCCGAGGGCGGCACCCATGAACCACGTGCCCATCATCTGGCCCTGCAGCCGGTCAGGCGAGAGCTTGGTCACCGAGCTCAGGCCGACCGGGCTCAGGCACAGCTCACCGACGGTGTGGAAGAAGTAGGTGACGATCAGCCACATCGGGCTGACCGTCCCCTCCTCGACAAACTGTGCGCCCCACGCCAGCACCAGGAAGCCCACGCCCAGCAGCACCAATCCCAGGCCGAACTTCAGCGGAATCGAAGGGTTGCGCGACCCGAGCCAGACCCATAGCGAGCCGATGACGGGGGCCAGGATGATGATGAACGTGGGGTTGACGTTCTGCAGCAGCGACGCCGGCATCTCCCAGGAGCCGATCATCCGGTCGGTGAAGTCGCGGGCGAACAGGTTCATCGACGAGCCCGCTTGCTCGAAGCCCGACCAGAACATCGCCGCCCCCAGGAACAGGAGCGAGATGACGAAGACCCGCTGGCGCTCGAGGGTGTCACGGCATACGAACAGGATGATGCCGAGGAAATAGAGCGTCGCCAGGACGACCACGATCAGCCCGGTAGCCTGCGCGAAGCCGACCAGCGTCAGCGTCAGGACGCCGAAGTTGTTGAGCGCCCAGATCCCCACGATCAGGGCCAGAGTCAGCCCGAACCCCTTGGCGAGCATCGACCTGGCCGACGCCACCTTCTCCGGGGCAGCGGAGTCTTCGGGCAAGTTGCCACAGCCTTCGAGATGCTTCTGCCCGATGATGTACTGGATGATCCCCGCCGTCATGCCGACGCCGGCTGCCCCGAACCCGAGGTGCCAGTTCACGCCCTCGCCCAGGAACGAGCAGATTGTCGGCCCGATCACCGCCCCGATGTTGATCCCCATGTAGAAGATCGAGAAGCCGGCGTCGCGCCGAGCGCCACCTTCCGGATAGAGCTGAGCGACGATCGCCGAGACGTTCGGCTTGAGCAGGCCGGTCCCGAGGACGATCAGGAACAGGCCCAGGAAAAAGAAGGTGGTCGAGGGAACGGCCAGCGAGAAGTGGCCGAGCGCGATAATGATGCCGCCGTACAGTACCGTGCGGCGCTGCCCTAGCAGACGATCGGCGACCCAGCCGCCTGGCAGCGCCAGGGCATAGACCCCGAAGACATACAGACCATAGATCGCGGCCCCGGTGCCTACGTCCAATCCCATCCCGCCCCGCACCTGGTCGGTCAGGTAGAGCAGGAGCAGCCCACGCATGCCGTAGTAGCTGAAGCGCTCCCACATCTCGGTGAAGAAGAGCGTCGAGAGCCCTCTTGGGTGCCCGAAGAAGCTGGTGTTTGCCGCAGCCGTGCTCATTCGACCTCCGCTCGCACTTTCCTTGGCGGGAGACCAGGTGCCCGAACGGGAACCCTCGCGACTCCCTCACCGGCCCGGTCGGCCGGTAACGGGCGCAGAGCCTATCATCTCCACAGATCCCTTTGCACAGCCGGGTGAGCCGGCATCGACATCGTTCTCTCGCGAGGCACGCATGCAGATCCAACGCGTCACGGTCATCGGGGCCGGCACCATGGGCCATGGCATCGCCCAGGTCGCCGCACAGGCGGGGTACACCACGACGCTGTACGACGTGGAATCCCACATCGCCGACGCCGGGATCGACCGCATCCTCGGCAACCTCACCAAGGGCATCGCGCGGGGCAAGCTCGATGAAGCGACCAAGGAGGCGATCCTGGGCCGGCTGTCATCGAGTGCCGATCTCGCGGCCGCGGTGGGACTCGCCGACCTGGTGATCGAAGCGGCACCCGAGCGCCTCGAGCTCAAGTTGCGGATTCTGCGCCAGATCGACGAGGCGGCCCCGGATGGTTGCATACTGGCGAGCAACACCTCGTCGCTCAGCATCGCGCGGCTGGCGCACAGCGGCTCACGGCCCGATTGCTTCATCGGCATGCACTTTTTCAACCCAGTGCACATCATGCAGCTGCTCGAGATCGTCGTGCACGAGGGCACGTCGGAGGCGACGCTGGCGACCGCCCGGGACGTGGGTGCGGCCATGGGCAAGACGTCGATCGTCGTACACGACGTGCCCGGGTTCGCAACCAGCCGGCTCGGGTTGGCGCTGGGGCTGGAGGCGATGCGCATGCTCGAGCAGGGCGTGGCCTCGGCGAGCGATATCGACACCGCCATGGAGCTCGGCTACCGCCATCCGATGGGCCCGCTCAAGCTGACCGATCTGGTGGGGCTCGACGTGCGGCTCGCCATCGCCGAGTACCTACACACCGAGCTGGGCTCCGACGCCTTCGAGCCCCCGCAGATCCTGCGCGACCTCGTCGCCGCAGGGAAGCTCGGCAAGAAGACGGGCGCCGGCTTCTACGACTGGGGCTCGCAATAGCAAGGTGGCGAGTGATTCGGCGTATGGTAGTCGGATCCTTGCAAGCCTGCTGCCGCGACCAAGGCTGGCACGTGGTCAACTACATCGCCCTGGCAATCCCGGTCTTGTTCGCGCTGATCGGGGTGGAGTACGTTGTCGCGCGCTGGCAGGGCAAGCGCGTGTACCGGATCAACGACGCTGTCACCGACCTGAGCTGTGGCATCGGTCAGCAGGTCACCGGGCTGTTCCTCAAGGCAGTGCTGTTCGCCGCCTACCTCTGGGTCTATGAGAACGGCCGCCTCTTCGAGCTGTCGGCCACCTCACCCTGGACCTGGGCCGGGGCGCTGGTCGGCGTCGACTTCTTCTACTACTGGTGGCACCGGACCTCGCACGTCGTGAACTTCATGTGGGCAGCGCATATCGTCCACCACCAGAGCGAGGACATGAACTTCGCCGTGGCACTGCGCCAGGCCTGGTTCACCAGCGCTACCAACTGGGTCTTCTATCTGCCCCTGGCGCTGGTCGGGATCCCGCCCTACGTGTTCCTGACTGCGGACGCAATCTCGACGCTGTACCAGTTCTGGATCCACACCGAGACCGTCGGCAAGCTCGGACCGCTCGAGTGGGTCCTCAACACGCCTTCCCACCACCGAGTACACCACGCTATCAACCCCCAGTACCTGGAGAAGAACTACGCCGCGATGCTGATCGTGTGGGACCGGATGTTCCACTCCTTCCAGGTGGAAAACGTGCCGTGTGTCTACGGCATCCTGCGGCCATTCGCCAGCTGGAACCCGATCTGGGCCAATTTCCACTACTGGGTCGAGATCTGGGAAAGGGCACGGGCCGCACCCCGCTGGCGCGACAAGATCACGGTCTGGTTCGCCGATCCCGGCTGGGATCCACTCACCCACGAGATCAAGCCCGCCGCCCCGGTCGACCGCAGCAGCTACCGCAAGTTCAGCACCGACTTCCCGCGCGGACTCGGGATCTACGTTGCGGTCCAGTTCGTGCCGATCGCGGCGGCCACCTTCGCGCTATTGATGTGGCAGGAAGTCCTGGGCGAGGCGCTCGCGCTGGCCGGCGCCGTGGCGATTCTGCTGTCGGTCCTGGTGTGGGGTGGCCTCTTCGAGCTCAAGGGCTGGGCCCTGCCGCTCGAGGTCGGACGGATCCTGCTCGTAGGCGCGGGCCTCGGCTGGCTGGTGGTTCACGGCACCGTCGCGCCGCTTCCCGGCGGCCTGATGCTCGCCGCTGGCGCTGTGTTCCTCGCCTGGATCTTCCGCTATCGCTCAGCATTCAAGTAGTTACGAATCGATGATCTGCCAGATGCGCACGATGGCGTTGCCGTCGTCGCCCGGTACGGCGGCCGCAAGCCGGCCGGCCTCCAGATCCCAGAGGGCGTAGCCGCCCCCGATCCGGCCCTCGATGGCGATCCCACCGAGAAACTCACCCTCTGCCGTGAAGACGTCGAAGACCGAGCCGGGCTCGTTGCGCCGGCGCGTCAGCACCCAGAGCCGGCCGGCCTGGTCGATGCGCAGACCGTGCGAGCGGAAGTGGGGGCTCTCTTCGGCGGGGATGGCGGGGTTGATGCCCCGGGCTCGCAACGATTCATTGAAGCGCCGCGCGGCTTCCAGCTCCTCGGGGGACCGTAGCGGCCGTTCGAGCTCGCGGCCTGTCCGGTACAAGAGGTCGCCGTCGGCATCGTAGCGGGCCAGCTCGTAGCCCCAGGGCTCGCCCACGACGAACCCGCCGCGCGGATCCGCGCCCACGACCCGGCTCCCCACGCGTCTCGGATCATCAGGATGCCGTGGCAACTCCGACCCACGCAGCAGGACCTCCCCTTCCAGCTCGTCACCATCGAGGTGCCAGCGCAGGAGCACTACCGTCTCCGAGATCTTCCACACCGCCGCCTTCCATGGGTAGTGGGCTGGCCACCATGTAGAGCTGACGTGAGGTGCCGACGAAGTCGAACGAATGGGGCAACCGCGGGCTCCACCGCATGGTCCGCAGGTACTCGCCGGTCGACGTGTACTCCATGAGGCCCATCAGGTCGTACACGATGACGAGCTCGTCGCTCACGGGCAGGGCCGCCACACCCAATTCGAGCTCCCCGGGCCCCTGGCCCCGCATCCCGAAGGCCCCGACCTCTTCGCCCTCCAACGCGAATACCCGCACCACCGGCTCGTACCGATCGGTCACGAACACCCGGGTGGCGCTCAGCGACACCCCGATCGGGGTGATCTGCCCCACCCCTTCGTACTCGGGGCAACCGATCGTGACCAGCTCCTGGAGCCGCGGCACCTGCTCGGCCACATCTGGGGAGTCGGCCCCGCCTCCGCTCCGGCAGCCGACGCCGGCGACCAAACACAGGAGCATGCACGAGAGCCCGACGCGCCCGCCCGAGCGGACAATCCCGGCGACCGCTCGTAAAGAGGGGGCAGGCATGACTACACTCGACTCCCGGCTGCAGGCTCTCGAGGTCGCAATGGCGAGCATTCGCATCGCGCTGCTACAAGAATCGCTCACCGCCGACGTTTCCGACAACGTCGAGGCGACGATTGACAGCGTTCGCATCGCTGCCGGGCAGGGCGCGCAGATCGTCTGCCTGCAGGAGCTGTTCGCCTGGCGCTACTTTCCCCAGGCTATCGATCCCAGGCATCGGGAGCTGGCGGAGCCGATACCGTCACCGCTGAGCAAGCGGATGGCGGCGCTCGCCCGTGAGCTCGGAGTCGCGCTGGTGGTGCCCTTGTTCGAGCTCGACGGCGCCACCCCCTACAACACAGCCCTGCTCTACGGGCCGGACGGCGCGGCGCTCGGCAAGTACCGCAAGAACCACATCCCGGAGGCGCCCGGGTACCACGAGCGTCACTACTTCGCCCCTGGAAACGTGGGCTATCCGGTGTATGAGACCCTGGGCATGCGGCTCGGCATCGGCATCTGCTGGGACCAGTGGTTCCCGGAGGTTGCCCGGCTGTTCGCCCTCGACGGGGCCCAGCTTCTACTGTATCCCTCGGCAATCGGGTCGGAGCCGGAGCGACCGGGGTACAGCTCGCTCGAGGCTTGGCGTACCGTCCTCCGGTCGCACGCAATCACCAACGGGGTCTTCGTTGCAGCCGTCAATCGGGTCGGCGTGGAGCAGACTATGTCGTTCTACGGTGGCAGTCTGATCATCGATCCGTTCGGCGAGGTCATCGCCGAAGCCGGCGATGAGGAAGAGATCCTGGTAACCACCCTCGATCTGGGACGCATCGAGGAGTTTCGCAGTCTGATGCACTGCTTCCGCGACCGGCGGCCCGAGACCTATGCGGGTCTGACCACCGGGAGCCTGGCAGGTGAGTGACGAGATGGCCTCCGGCAACGGCAAGCCCCTGCAAGATGGTCGCGACCTCTTGGCGCCGGTCTGGGCGCACCTTTCAGAGCGCATCATCACTCGCGCCGAGGGTGTATGGCTGTGGGACCAGGACGGCGAGCGCCTGCTCGACTTCACCTCGGGGATCGGCGTTACCAGCACAGGGCACTGCCACCCGAGGATCGTCGAGGCGATTCGCGAGCAGGCCGGCCGCCTTTTGTTCGGGCAGATCAACTGCGTGATCCCGGAGACCGCGCCGGCGCTGGCAGCGCACCTCGACCGCATCACTCCGGAGCGCCTCAACCGCTTCCTGTTCGCCAACAGCGGCGCCGAGGCGATCGAGGGCGCGGTGAAGCTGGCCAAGCGCGCCACCGGACGTCACGGTGTGATCGCCTTCCAGGGGAGCTTTCACGGCCGCACGCACCTGGCGATGGCGCTTACCGCCAGCAAGCCGATCTACCGCGCCGGCTACCAGCCGCTGCCGGCCGGCATCGACTTCGCGCCCTACCCCTACGCGTACCGGTACTCCATGACCGACGCCGAGGTGACCGCCTACTGCCTGAGCGAGCTCGAGACCCTGCTGGATCAGCGCATGCCACCGGAGGAGGTGGCCCTGATCCTCATCGAGCCCGTGCTCGGCGAGGGAGGCTACGTGCCCGCACCCGACGGCTTCTTGCGTCAGCTCCGTCGCCTGTGCGACGCCCACTCGATCCTGCTGGCCTACGACGAGATCCAGTGCGGCTTCGGGCGTACCGGCGAGTGGTGGGGTCATTCGCGCAGCGGCGCCGAGCCAGACATCCTGATCATGGCCAAGGGCATCGCCTCGGGCATGCCGATGTCGGCCCTCGCCGCACCGGCCGAGCTGATGGAGTCGTGGCCCACCGGTTCCCACGGCGGCACCTATGGCGGCGGCAACGCGGTGGTGGCGGCCGCCGCCATCGCCACCATTCAGACAATCGAGGAGGAGGGGTTGCTCCAGAACGCCTTGGTGATGGGCGAGTATCTCCTGAACGGCCTCGAGAGCATCCAGTCGCACCACCCGGTCATCGGAGATGTGCGCGGTCGGGGTCTGATGGTCGGCGTCGAGTTGACGATCGACGGTGCGCCGGCTGGCGAGCTGGCAGCCACGGTGAGCGCGGCGTGCCGCGACCGTGGCCTGTTACTGCTTACCTGTGGCTCCGGCGGCGGCGTGGTCCGCTGGATCCCGCCGCTGATCGTCGAGGGTGAGGCGATCGACCCGGCCCTGGACATCTTCACGGAAGCCCTGCAAGTTGCCGAGGCGAACCTCTGATTCTCCGACGCCCGGCACCCGCGAGCCATCGGGCTTGCACCGGCTGGCCCCCTACCTTACATTAATATCTATCTTTCATGCGGGGGGCCTGTGGCGGATCTCGCCGGTTCCTCTAGGCACGATGAGACGACCATGCTGAAACGACGCCGCAAGCTGGGATTCGCGACGGTCACCCTGCTGCGCGCCATTGCCGACGGCCACCCCTACGGGCTGGAGATCATCGAGGCGACGGGGCTGCCGAGCGGCACGGTCTACGTGACGCTCGGTCGGCTGCACAAGCGCGGCTACCTCCAGGCCGCCTGGGAAGGCCACCGCATCGCCGAGCGCGAGGGCCGGCCGCGCCGCCGCTACTACGCGCTCACGCCAACCGGGCAGCGGGCCCTCGACGAGGCGTTGGAGAGCTACGGCGCGTTGGCGCTCGACACCAGCGCGCAGCACCGATGAGCCATGTTCCGGGCGCCGCCACTGGCGGTGCTGCACGCCGACTCCTTCGCGTCTGCAGCTTGCTGGTCCCCCGCGCCGATCGTGGCCGCTGGCTCGAGGAGTGGGAGTCCGAGCTGTGGAACCTGCAACACCGCGAGCCGCTCCCCGGCCTTCGCCGGCGCCGACCCGGCGCCCTATCGCTCTGCCTAGGAGCTCTCCCCCATTCCCTCTGGGAACGCAAGGAGTGGACCTTGTCCATTCTGTTACAGGATGTTCGGTTCGCAGCTCGGGTACTGGCCCTCAGCCCCGGCTTCACCCTGGTGGCGATCGTGACCATGGCGCTGGGCATCGGTGCCAACACCACGATCTTCAGCATGACCAACGCGACGCTGCTGCGTGCGCCAGAGGCCATCGACTCTCCCGAGCGCGTCGTGCAGATCGGCCGAGACCGCCCGGAGCAAGGCTTCGACAACATGGGCTACACCTGGTTCCGCATGTTCCGCGACCGCGCCACGGGGCTCCAGGCGCTCGCGGCGCTCGCGGCCTACACGCCGCGCACCCTGGTTCAAGGCGCGTCGAGGAGCGCGACGTGGGCAAGGGACGCCTCGCCCGCGGACCCCGTGCCGTAGAATCCGTCTGTTGCCAAGTTGTTGCCAAGAATGGGTCTCAAAGGGGTCTCAAACGGCCCTGGAGCGCCTCCTTAGGATTCTTCATATGACCCGGTATCGGAGTTCCTGACATGAGCCGCCGCTTTCTTCTGCTGGCAATCGTCGCCGCGCTCGTTTCGCCCGGGCACGCCGGGGCACAAGACGTGCTCGGCCTGCCGATCGGCGACCCGGCGCGACGCGACAAGACCGTGGCCCTGCTGCTCGACGGCCTGATGAGCACCGACGACGGCGCGGTCCTGACCCCGGCCGAGGCCGCCGCCCGCATGCACGACGTCGATATCCTCTTTGTCGGCGAGAGCCACACGAGCATCGACTTTCACCGCGCCCAAGCGGGAATCATCCAAGCCCTGCTCGATGCGGGGCGCGAGGTCCTGGTGGGTCTCGAGATGTTCCCGGTAACGGAGCAGGCACACCTCGATCGCTGGCTCGACGAGCAGCTCGGGCAGGAGGAGTTCGTGACCGCCTCGCACTGGTACGAGCATTGGGGCTACCACTGGAACTACTACCGCGACATCTTCGTGCTGGCCCAGGCTCGGGGCGCCCGCATGTACGCGCTCAACGCGCCTCGCGACGTGGTCCGCGCCGTGCGTCAGAAGGGAATCGACAACCTCGACCCCCACGAGGCCGCCTATCTGCCTCCAAGCGTCGACACCGACAACGAGGAGCACCTGCGGTTGTTCAAGTCCTACTTCGGCGACGATGACTCGATGCATTCGGCGATGAGCGACGAGCAGTGGCGGGCGATGTTCGCCGCACAGTGCACCTGGGACGCGACCATGGGATACAACGCGGTCCGGCGCTTGCAGGAGCACGCCACCTCCGAGGAGGCCATCATGGTCGTGCTCATCGGCTCCGGCCACGTCTCCTACGGGCTGGGCATCGAGCGCCAGGCGCGGCGCTTCTTCGACGGCACGACCGCCTCGCTGATCCCGGTGCCCGTGACCAGCTCCTCCGGCACCCCGAGAGGCACGGTTCAGGCATCGTATGCCGACTTCGTCTGGGGCATCCCCGGACAAGACGCCCCGCTGTACCCGTCGCTCGGACTCTCGACCCGCGCCGCCGAGGACGCCGAAGGGCTCGACGTGCTCATGGCGCAGGAGGGCACGCCGGCGGCCGAGGCCGGTGTCCGGCCGGGGGATCGCCTGGTCGCATTCGACGGCCAGGCGGTGGCGGACAAGGAGACTTTCAACCGGCTCATGGCCACCAAACGCTGGGGCGACTTGATCGTGCTGCAGATCCGGCGCGACGACGAGATCCGCGTGCTCAGCGTCCCGCTACGCCGCACCCCCTGACGAGTCGTGGGTGTGTTGGACTCCTATGCGCGGCTCGTGAATCGCGTCACCGGCGCGCTGGCGGAGCCGCTGCCGGGCGCCGAAGCGCAGGCCCTGCTGTCGCCGCAACCGAGGCATGGCTGGGTCCCCGGCATGCTGCCGCCCGGGTGTCGCCAAGCGGCGGCGCTCGTCATGCTCTACGAGCGGTACGGGCGGCCCAGCTTGCTGCTGACCCTGCGACGTGCCGATCTCGAGGAGCACGCCGGACAGGTGTCGCTGCCGGGCGGCATGCTCGAGCCCGGAGAGAGCTACGAGGACGCCGCCCTACGCGAGGCATCCGAGGAAGTGGGCGTGGAGTGCGCCCGCGTGCGCGTCCTGGGAAGGCTCACTCCGCTGCACATTCCCGCCACTGGCTTTCACCTGCATCCGATCGTCGGCGCCACCGAGTCGGCCGACGGCATGCACCCGGCGGAGGCGGAAGTGGAGCGCCTCGTGCACACGCCGCTCGCCGAGCTCGTCGACCCTCGCCGGCTGCGTAGCGAGATCTGGCAGATTCGAGGCACGCGGGCTCGAGTGCCGTTCTTCGAGATCGACGGGCTCAAGGTGTGGGGCGCGACGGCGATGATCCTGGCGGAGCTCCTGGCCCTGCTCGGGGTGCCGCCGCAACCAGGAGGCGCCGCAGCAGAGTCGGATTGCGGTGGTGATACGCTGGGCGCCGCCCCTGACGCTTCCCCCGTCGAGATCATCCGATGAGTCGAGACCAGCCGCTAGATCGCCGTAAGTTCGTAGCGCGTGCCGCCGCCACGGCCGCGGCCGTGTCGGCCGGCGCATGCGCCGATGGCGAGGGCGGCGGACCGGCTGTGCAGACGCGCCCGACTCTTCGCTGGCGTCTGGCGTCGAGCTTCCCGCGGAGCCTCGACACGCTCTACGGGATCAACGACTACGTCGCCGAGCGTTTGGAGGTGCTTTCCGGGGGCCGCTTCCAGGTACGCGCCTATCCGGCCGGCGAGATCGTGCCGGCCTTCCAGGTACTCGACGCGGTGCAGCAGGGCACGGTGCAGATTGGCCACACGGCGAGCTACTACTACACTGGCAAGAACCAGGCCCTGGCCTTCGACGCCGGCCTTCCGTTCGGCTTCACGGCACGCCAACAGGCCGCCTGGCTGCTCGAGGGCGGCGGGCACGAGCTGATGAACGGGCTGTTCGCCGACTTCAGCATTCGCACCTACACCGGCGGCTCCACCGGCACCCAGATGGGGGGCTGGTTCCGCAACGAGATCGGCAGCCTGGCTGACCTCGGCGGCCTCAAGATGCGCATCCCCGGGCTCGGCGGCGACGTGATGAGCCGACTCGGGGTCGGGGTCCAGGTGATCGCCGGCGGCGAGACCTACCAGGCCCTGGAGCGAGGCGCAATCGACGCGGCCGAGTGGGTAGGCCCCTACGACGACGAGAAGCTCGGCTTTCACCAGGTGGCCAACAACTACTACACCCCGGGTTGGTGGGAGCCAGGCCCAACCTTGTCCTTCTATGTCAACCAGCGCGCCCACGACTCGCTGCCGCTCGAGTACCAAGAGCTGTTGCGCACCGTCTTCACCGAGGCGGCGATGGTCCTGACGGCGCGGTATGACAATGTGAACCCGCCAGCGCTGACCCGGTTGCTCGACGCCGGAGTGCGAGTTCACCGATTCTCAGACGACATCATGGAGGCCGCCCATCGGGCCTCGTTCGAGCTGTACGAGGAGCAGGCATCCGCCGATGCGACCTATCGCAGGATCTACGAGTCCTGGAGGGCTTACCGGAGTCAGGCCTACCGCTGGGCAGCCACCGCCGAGCTGCCCTACGCTCAGTTCGCCTTCCCGCGCGGCGCCGGCGCGTGATCCGTTTCCGCGGCCAGGCGCGCGTGGTAGTTGATAGGCTAGACTGGAATCCCTCGCCCTGAGGAAGGTCGCATCCACCATGTCCATTCCCCGCTCCCTGCCGGGGACCGTCGCCGCGCTGCTGGTTGCCGCCTCCACTCTCGGCTTGCAGTCAGCCGAGGGCCAGTCCGGGCCCTCGGTTATCCCGCCGAACCCGTTCTGCCGCGTCGGGGCCTGTGGATTCGGCCGCGACGGGATTCCAGGGCCCTATCCGGGCCGCGGTATCACCCGGCTGCCGCTGCGCGCCGGCGATGCCGACGACAATGTCCTCGGTTTCGCCGCCAGCCGGATGAGCTTTCTGAGCTGGATGACAGGCGTCGACATCACGGGGGTTCCGACCAACGCCAGCGACATCTGGGGCTATACGTCGCCGCTCGGTCGGGAATACGCGATCATCGGCCTCAAGACCGGCACGGCGTTCGTCGAGATCACCGACCCGACCGCCCCCCGGGTCACCGCAATGGTCGACGGGGTCAGCTCCGACTGGCGTGACATGGCCGTCTACGGGGAGTACGCCTACAGCGTCAACGAAAGCGGTGGCGGCATGCAGGTGATCGACCTGCGGCAGATCGACCAGGGAATCGTGACCTTGGCCGACCAGGTCACCCAGATGGGCTTGTGGACGGCGCACAACATCCAGGTGAACGAGGTATCCGGATATGTCTACCTTCTCGGTAGCAATCTGGCTCGAGGCGGATTGGTAGCGGCCGATCTGTCGGATCCGAGCAACCCCGTGATCGAGCCCGTGGCCTGGAACGCCGCCTATGTCCACGATATTCAGGTGTTGAGCTACGTGCACGGCCCGAACAAGGGTCGGGAGGTGGTCTTCGCCTTGACGGGCCCCTTCGGGCTGCACGTCATCGACGTCACCGACAAGGGCAGCCCGACGACCCTGGCGCACCTGCCCTACCGCAACGCCACCTACGGCCACAGCGGGGCCCTGAGCCCCGACGGCAAGTTCCTCTACGTCAACGACGAGCTCCACGAGCGCCTCGACAGCGACGTCGGCCATATGACCACCTACGTGGTACGGGTTCGCAACGGCGCAGCCGCGCCTGGTCAACAGCATCGAGTGGGATCTGCCGTCGATCGACCACAACAGCATGGTGCAGGGCGATACGCTCTATGTGTCGTCCTACACCGCGGGCCTGCGCCTGCTGGACATCACACAGGCCAAGAGCCCTACGACGGGCGGCTACTTCGACACCCACCCGGACACCGACGAGGCCCGTTTCAACGGTGCCTGGGGCATCTATGCCGGCTTCCCTTCCGGCAACGTGGTGGTCTCGGACATCCAGCGCGGCTTGTTCGTGCTGCGCGCGCGCTGAATCGGGTAGCCATCGTGCAGGCACCGACGCCACCATCGCGCGCAATCCCTAACTGCCTGGGTTACCCCACGGCCTGCTAACCGAGCAGCGCCGTGACGATCTCGGGGAACAGGATGATCAGCAGCAGACCGAGCAGCTGGATCAGGATGAACGGCACCGCGCCCCTATAGATCTGGGTGGTCTGAACCTCGGGCGGCGCCACGCCGCGCAGGTAAAACAGCGCGAAGCCGAAAGGCGGCGTCAAGAACGAGGTCTGCAGGTTCAAGCCGATCATTACCCCGAACCAGACCAGATCGATACCCAGCAGGCGTGCGGCAGGCGCCAGCAACGGGATGATGATGAAGGCGATCTCGAAGAAGTCGATGAAGAAGCCGAGCACGAAGATCACCAGGTTGGCGACCAACAGGAATCCGACCCGGCCACCTGGCAAGTTGGTCAGCAGATCCTCGATCCAGAGATCACCGTAGAGGCCGCGAAACACCAGCGCGAAGGCCGTCGAACCGATCAGCAGGAAGATCACCATCGACGTGAGCCGCGTTGTGTGGTCGAGCGCGGAGACGAGCGCCGCGCGCGTCAGGCGGCGATTCACCGCTGCCAGCAGCAGCGCTCCTACCGCCCCGAGGGCCCCTGCCTCGGTCGGCGTGGCAATCCCGGCGAAGATGCTCCCTAGCACCAGCAGGATCAGGAGCAAGGGCGGGACCATCACCAGGGCCACCTGGCGCAGCAGGCCGAGGCCGAACGGCTCGCGCTCCGATTCCGGCAGCGCCGGCGCTGCCTCCGGGCGCACGATGGCAACGCCCACGACATACACAGCGTACAACCCCGCGAGCATCAAGCCGGGGAGTAGGCTGCCGACGAACAGGTCGCCGACCGCGACGCCCATCTGATCGGCGAGGACGACCAGGACGACGCTGGGCGGGATGATCTGCCCGAGCGTGCCCGAGGCCGTGATCACGCCGGTCGACAGCGAGATCGAGTATCCGTAGCGCAGCATCACCGGCAGGGAGATCAGCCCCATGGCCACGACCGAGGCACCCACGACCCCGGTTGCCGCCGCAAGCAGCGCCCCCACGAAGACCGCCGCAAGCGCCAGGCCGCCGCGCACCGGGCCGAACAGCTTGCCGATCGTCGTGAGTAGATCCTCGGCCAGCCGCGACTTCTCGAGCACGGTACCCATGAAGATGAAAAACGGTACCGCCAGAAGCACGTAGTTCGACATCACGCCGAAGATGCGTTCCGGCATGGCATACATCAGGGCCCAGTCGAAGTAGCCGGCCGCGACGCCGATGAAGGCAAAGAGCAGCGCGGTCCCGCCGAGCGCAAAGGCAACCGGAAAGCCGCTGAAGATGAGGATGAACACCGCCACGAACATCAGCGGGGCCAGCCAGTCCCCACTCATGCGACGCCCTCGCGGGTCGAGGCCGCGGCGTTGTCTGGATCGCGCGGCTGCGGCGCGCGCAGCAGGGCGATCTTGCGAATCGTCTCGGCAAGCCCCTGCAGGAGGAGCAGCACGAACGACACCAGGATCATGGTCTTGATCGGGTATCGCGGCAGCCCTCCTGGATCGGCGGACACCTCCCACACCGCCCAGGAGTTGCGCACCGACGGCCACGACACCCATAGGCAGAAGATCGAGAAGGGCATCAGGAACAGCACCGTTCCAGCCAGGTCGATCCAGAGCCGGGCCCGGCGCGAAAGACGACCGTACAAAACGTCGACGCGCACGTGCTCATCACGCTTGAAGGTATAGGCCGTGCCCAGGAGGAACACGAGGCTGAACAGGTACCACTGCAGCTCCAGGTAGGCGTTGGAGCTGAGGTTGGCCCCGATCCAGCGGCCGAGATAACGGGCGACGGCATTGAACGCACCGATCAACACCATCGCCAGAACGAGCCAGCCGACCAACTGGCCGATTCTCTCGTTGAGGGCGTCGATACGGCTGACGAGCTTCACGCGCGGTCCCTTCCTCTGGGTGTCAGCGAATCCTCTGGGTGTCAGCGAATCAGCAAGATCCGCTGGTTGGCCGGGTAGAGCCACTCCACCCCCCGCGAGGTGACGATGGCGTCGTCCTCGAGCGGGATTCGCACCTTGGCTCCGTTCCACTCCGGAGCAGCCGTGTAGGCGAACAGCTCGATCGACAACAGGTTACTCGGCTTGATCTCGAAGGTCAGCCGGAGCGGGTTGAACCAGGCGATCGACGGCCCGACCCCGTGGCCGAGGTTGCCGACCGAGTGGCAGCCGATGATGACCTCCGTCAGATCGCTGCCCGAGGTGACGTTGAACTCCTTCATCATCTCGAAGCCGGCCGCCGTGATCTCGTCGTGGAGCTGCTCGAGCATGTCTGCGGCGGTCGGGCCCGGCTTGATCGTGCGCCGGATGATGGCCCGCACCTTCAGACCCTGGTCGAAGGCATTTTGCAGGCCGGCCGGTGCCTCGGTCTCTCCCTCGCGCAGCACGTAGGCGATGCGCTTCATGTCGGTGTACATGTTCAGGAAGCCGACCCCCCAGTCGATCATCAGCAGATCGCCACGCTCGATGATGCGCTCATTCGAGGTCGCCTCGATGCCGCTGGGTCCGGTGATGTACACCGACGGGAAGTCGAACGAGGTGTCGAGGCCGCGGCGCAGAAGCTCGTCCATCATCCACCAGGCAACGTCCTCGAGGGCTGTGACGCCGGGAGTGATCACCTCGTTGGTGAAGGCCCTCTCGGCGATCTCGCGCGACAGCTCACCGGCCTCGGCGAAGGCCGCGATCTCGGTGGCGACGCGGCGCGAGCGGAAGTCGGAGACGAGTTTCTCGGCCGACACCAGACGCTCAGAATACGGCTCGCCCAGCACCTCGACCAGATGCAGGTAGGAGGTGTGGGACAGCCCGTCGGCGGCTCCGATCTGCTCCGACATGTTGACGCCGATACGCTGTGGATCGCGGGCCGCTACGAACTCCAGCAGCGCCTCGTTCCCAACGATGTCGTAGGCTCCGTCTCGCTCCAGTAGGTAGCCGCCGACTCCGAGAGCCGCGCGCTCGATCCGGTCGCCACCATGGTCGGTGAAGATATAGTAGCCGATGCTCCCTACGTAGCCGCGGCCGAGATCCTCGACCAAGGGATCCGGGAGCCCTTCCTTGACCACCGTGATCCACATGTCGATGTCGTTCTCGCGCATGACCTCCGGGAGGACATAGTCGAACTTGTCCTGCCGGATCTGCGCCATGCGCTCCCAGCGTCGACGGGCCTCCTGTGCCTGTGCCGGAGGCACGGCGGCGAGGGCCAGGACAGCGGCGATCAGGCTCAGGGCCGGAACTCGGTTCATGGCATGCTCCTAGCAACTAGTAGGCCGTGGTGGAACTCTGACGCGTCTGGCACGTCATAATAGTCGGATACCCGGAAAGCGGAGGCCGATAATGCTCACGTTCCTGATGTGGCTGTTGCTGTTCGTTGTGTGCTGGCCGATCGCGGTAATCGCACTGCTCCTGTATCCGATCGTCTGGCTCCTGAGCCTGCCGCTGCGACTGGTGGGGATCGGCGTCGAGGCGCTCTTCGAGACCCTGCGCGCGCTTCTGATGCTGCCAGCGCGGGTTCTGCGCGGGCCCAGTAGGGCCTAGCAGGCTGCTGAAAAACGGCTCGAGCGCGCCATTTTGGGCTGGATCGTCTCGATCACGGTGAGTTAGCGGGGCGGCGAGTGCGAGTGCGAGGCTCTGGTTGCCGGCCGCGCCGGTATTTCTTGGGCGGTTAGTCCCGATATCGTCACGTCGCCCCCTGGAGGTTGCGCATTCTGACCAGGTTGAAGGCAGCGGCGGTGAAGGTGAACATCCAATCGACGCGTTCGGTGCCTCGGTGCCGCGTCTTGCGCATCAGCCCGACCGTCTTGGCCCATCCGAACATCTGCTCGACGAGCTTGCGTTTCCTTTGACTGACCTGGTAGCCGGGGTGGCGGGTTGTGCGCCGGTCGATGGCGCTGCGCCGATTGGTGTCGTTCTGTGCGACGTGCGGGGTGATGTTCCGATCTCGAAGCTTACGGACGCACTCGCGTGTGTCGTAGCCCTTGTCGGCCGCCAAGGTCACCCTGCGGTTACCGGAAATCTTGTCCGCCATTTGCACCGCCGCCTCGCGTTCCGCTGTCCCGGAAGCGATCGTTACGCATGCCTTGGTTGCTAACCCGTGGCGGTTGTCGATCATCAGGTGCCCCATGTAGCAGAGCTTCGACTCGGCTCCCCTACTTTTCTTGTACAGGCGTGCGTCCGGATCGGTCCTGGAGGCGTGAGTATCGTTTGTGCGCCGTTGTTTGCGAAAATCGACGCTCGGGTTGCTGCCTCCCTCATCGGAGTCGCTCTGATCCTTCGGCTTGAAGCTCTTGTGTGAGGCCCACGCCTCGATCAGCGTGCCGTCCACCGTGAAGTGCTCATCCGATAGCAGGCTGCGGCGCCGTGCCTCCGCCAGCACTTCCTGGAAGAACACCTCGGCGACCTCGCCTCCCAACACTCGATCCCGGTTCTTCGTAAACACCGTCGCATCCCACACCAGATCGTCCATGTTCAGGCCCACAAACCACCGGAACAGCAGGTTGTAGTCGAGCTGCTCCATCAGCATGCGCTCGGAGCGAATCGTGTACAGCACCTGCAGCATCAGCGCCCGCAGCAGTTTCTCCGGCGGGATCGACGGTCGCCCCGTGTGCGAGTACAGCTTCTCGAACAGCGGCGACATCCGCCCCAGCACATCGTTGACGATCCTCAGCAGCGGCCGCAGCGGATGCTCTTTCGGTACTCGCTGCTCCGGAGATACGTAACTAAAGGCGGCCACCTGTCCCGCGTCCTCACCACGCATCTGCTCACCTCGTTGATGCTTCGGTTTTTGCCGCGGGCTGCGTGGTTCAGAATCTACTCGAACAAGGGGAGTTTTTCAGCAGCCTGCTAGGAGGCCGTGCGCTTGCGGAAGGGCAAGACCCGCGTTCCGTCGCCCCGGTAGAGGCGTTCGCGCAGCAAGCCCTCCAGTTCGCCGCTCGGTGCCGGCCGAGCCAGCAGGAAGCCCTGGACTTCCTCGCAGTCGAGCGCGCAAGAAGCGAAGCTGAGCCTCGGTCTCGACGCCCTCGGCCACCACGCGCATCCTGAGCTTGTGCGCCATGGCCACGATGGCGGCGACCAGGCTGCAGCTCTCCTGGTTCTCGGGAATTCCCTGAACGAACGAGCGGTCGATCTTCAGGACCTCGGCTGGGAAGCGCCGCAGGTAGCCGAGCGACGAGTAGCCGGTGCCGAAATCGTCCACGGCCAGCCCAATGCCCAGCCGCTGGATCTCGGAGACCAGATCCGCCGTCAGCGCGCTAGAGCTCATCAGGGTGCCCTCGGTGAGCTCGAACCGGAGGTAGGCCGGGTCGACGCCATGACGACGGATGCTCTGCGCGACACGGACAATGAGATCGGGGTCGCGGAATTGGCGCGCCGCGACGTTGACCGAGACCTCCAACGGCCCGACTCCCTCGTCCAGCCTCGCCCGCCACTGCCCACACGCCTCGTCGATCACCCAGTCGCCGAGCGGCAGGATCAGCCCCGTCTCCTCGGCCACCGGGATGAACTCGACCGGGCCGATCTCGCCCCGCTCCGGATCGGTCCAGCGAAGCAGCGCCTCAACGCCGCGTACTTCTCGGGAGTCGGTATCGAAGATCGGCTGGTACGCGAGCCAGAACTCTTTCTGCTCGAGGCCACGGTGCAGCCGGCTTGCCAGCTCGAGCCGCGCCGCCGCATTGGTATTCATCTGCGCGTTGTAGAAGAGGAAGGAGTTGCCGCCCTGGCTCTTGGCATGCGCCAGGGCCGTCTCGGCACGCCGAATCAGCGCCTTCCCGTCGACACCGTCCTCCGGGTACACCGCAACGCCGATGCTTGCCGAGATGAGGATCTCGGTATCGCCGACCGAGTAGGGGTGCCCGAGCTCCGAAAGCACACGCGCAGCAACCTGAGTCGGCTCGGACTCACCCTCCAGCTCGTGCAGCACGACGATGAACTCGTCACCGCCCAGACGTGACAGCGTAGGACGATCCGGCGCGTCGCGCGCCACCGTGTCGGTGATACGCAGGCAACGCGCCAACCGCGCCGCGATCTCACGCAGCAGTTCGTCGCCGACATGGTGCCCATAGCCCTCGTTGATCGCCTTGAAGCGGTCCACGTCGACGTGCAGAACCGCGGTACGAAGTCCGGAGCGCTGGGCCGACCCGATCGCCCGGTCGAGCCGGTCCGTCAGAAGCCGGCGGTTAGGCAGCCCCGTGAGCACATCGCGATACGCCAGGAAGCGGATCTTCGCCTGATCTTCCGTGCGCCGGGTGACGTCCTGCGCGGTACCGAGAACGCGAAGCGAGCCGTCGACGGGGTCCTTGTCCACTTGCACCTGCTGGTAGATGTGGCGGGCTACCCCGTCCTCCAGCATGACGCGGTACTGGACAGGCTCCGGCTGCCGACCGGCTGCCGCCTGACCAAGGAAGCTCTTGACCCGGCCGGCGTCTTCGGGGTGAACGCGGGCCAGCATCTCGTCCACATCGACCCGCTCGCGCCGCTGCATGCCGAAAATGTGGAACAGCTCGTCGCACCACGACAGCGTGCCCTCGGCGGCGTCCAGCTCCCAGGTGCCGAGCTGCGCGATGCGCTGCGCCGCCGCAAGTCGGGCCTGGCTCTCGTGGAGCTGGCGAAAGGCGTTCCCAGACCGCAGCAAGTAGCGAACGCGATGCCGCAGCATGACCGGTGTGAACGGCTTGGCGACGAAGTCAGTCGCCCCGGCCTCGTAGGCGCGCTCAAGGGCTCCGGGGTCCTTCGCGCCGGTCATCATGAGCACGGGGGTATCTCGCGTGTCGTCGCGCAAGCGCAAGCGGCGGCACAGCTCGAGTCCGCTGACCTCCGGCATGACGATGTCGAGCACGATCAGGTCGGGCACCTGCCGCTCGAGCTCGCCCTCCGCCGCTGCCGCCGAGTCGGCCGGCACCGTGCGGACCCCGAGCGACCCCAGGCAGCGTGCGGCCAATCGACGCACCGCGGCGTCGTCGTCGACGACGAGTACCGTCGCCGGGCGCTCTTCGGACCAGCGTTCGGACATGAGACACGGATCGGTTGTAGTTACTGAATCTTTCTATAAAGTCTATATGATTATTATTAATCATTGAAACTTATTAATGAGTTGTTACAGATGTAATAAGTTGATAAAACTTATCTAAGCCCACCTGCGATCCGAGTCGACGCCGGTAACTGCCGCAGGCGAAGCATCGACACGACGCCGAACGCAGGCCCCACTGCGAGAAAGGCCAGGGCCGGGCCCCACCCTAGCCCGGCGACGATCCCGGGCACCGCGCGGATGGTTACCAGGGTGAGCAGGAAGCCCATGGCCGTCTGCATGGTCAGCGCGGTGCCGACATAGGAAGGGTCGGCGAGCTCACTGACTGCGGCGCTGAACTGGGCGCTGTCGGCCACCACCGCTAGGCCCCAGACGATGCACACGGCCGAGAGCAACCCAGGCCACGGACCGAGAAAGCCCGCGGCCAGCGCACAGCCGCCCGATATCAGCATGCTGACGCTGGTCACCATCGTGCGTCCGAGCCGGTCGGCGAGGCGGCCCGCCAACACCGATCCGGCAGCCCCCACGGCAACGACCAAAAAGCCGATCACGCGGGCCCACCGCGCTGGCAGCCCAGCGTGCGCGAACGACTGCAACAGGAATAGCGGCACCCAGGTCCACATCGCGTACAGCTCCCACATGTGCCCGAGGTACCCGAAGTTGGCTTGACGCAGGGCCGGATCGCGCAGCGCCTGCACCGCCTGGTGCCAGTCGAACGGGCTCGCTTCCGGCAGATGGGGCCCGGGCCGAACTGCCAGCGCCACGATCACCGCCGCGATCAAGGCCGAGACCGACGCCGCGAGCACAACCACCGGCCACGGGGGCAGACCGCCGGGACCCGCGAAAACCGGCAACACGGCGAACAAATGAGGCAACGCGGAGCCGGCGGTCGTGGCCCCCACCAGGGCGCCGATCGCCAGGCCCCGCGATTGGCGAAACCAGCTCACGACCAGCTTCATGGCCGGGGGGTAGACTCCGGCCATGCACGCTCCCGTCACGAAGCGGAGCGCCACCACAGCACCGAATGTAGGCTGCAGCATCGCGATGGCAGCGTTGGCCACGGCGCCGACCAGGGCGCCGATCACGAACACGACGTGCGCCGGCACCCGGTCCGCCAGATTCGAGATCGCGATCGCCAGAGCGCCTGCCACGAAGCCGAGCTGCACGCTCATCGTCAGCCAGGACTGCTGGCCCGCGCTGAGTTGCCACTCTGCGGTGAGCTGTGGAACCACGGCGGAGGCAGAGAACCAGAGCGAGAGTGCCAGAAGCTCGGCGATCGAGAGCGCCACGAGGACGCGCCACTTGTCGACCATGGGGCGCATCTTAGAACGTGGCGCCTCGACCTCTCCTACACTCCACCCACGCGCGCGCAACAGCTCGCCACAAGGAGAGACCGATGAAGCTAGCCCACACGATGATCCGCGTCCGCGACCTCGATCGGTCGATCGACTTCTACACCGACTTGCTGGGGCTCCACGTAACCCGCCGCAAGGAGCTCGGCAACGACGCCACCCTCGTGTTCCTGGCCGACGCGGACGAGAGCTACCTGATCGAGCTGACCTACAACAAGGACGGGCGCGCCTACCAGCTCGGCGACCAGTTCGGCCACCTGGCGCTGTTCACCGACGACCTCGAGGCAGTCGTCGCCGAGGTCGAGGAGCGCGGCTGGTGGTACCGCCGGTCCAAACCCGATCCGTCACGCTACATCTTCATCAAGGACCCCGACGGCTACGACGTCGAAATCCTGCAGGCGCGGTAGAGCTCGACGGGAAGGCTGGAGCGTCACCGGGCGCCGCCCCCGGTACGCCCGTACCCGGTGAACTCGACGAAGCCCACTCCGCCGACTTGTTGGCCGGCGACGGCGCCCTCGACCCTGACGGCGCCTTCCCAGTAGCGAAACGCCAGCCTGAGCTCCTGGTCGGACATCGTGGGACGGATCTCCAAGCGTGTCTGAAGCGACGGCACAACGATCTGCCACCGCGCCGGGTACTCGACCCCGCTGTGCGGGCTGCGCCAGCGCGCTGTGGAGCTCACGGTGAAGTCCGACGACGACAGGGACACCGAGCTGCCGTCCTGCTGCACGAGCACCCCGGCGCTCGCCGCATCGACCGAGCCGTCGTCGCGACGCATCTGGTAGAGCATCAACTCGGTGTCGTCATCGAGCTGCAGCGCGAACCAGTCCCACCCCACCTGACCCGGCTCGAGCGCGCTGCTCCCCCATTCCCTGTCGAGCCAGGCGGTTCCCTCGACCGCCTCGCTGTGCCCGTCGATCGTGACGCGACCGGCGACTGTCAAGCGGGTAAGACTGTAGTAATAGGAGGCATTCCCGGGGATCGCCCCCTTGCGCGAGAGCCCCGCCTGTCCTTGCAGCACGGCCGGCTTGGTGGACTGCATGGCCAGCTCGATGGCCACGCCCTGATCAGCGGCGGTCAGTCGGAACCCTGGGAGCTGTCGGCTTCCCTGTCCCGGCAGCTGCTCGAGGCGCCAGTCCTCGAGCCAGGCGACGAAGGGCGCTGTGCGCGCCCCGGCCAACTCTAGGGATCCGCCGCGCGCGAAGCGATCGAAGGCGTCGAAGCGGCCGGCCGACTGGTCGCTGACCGCCAGGTGGGCCATGTACAGCTGATTGGTGGCCCAGGCCGAAGCGACGGTCGCAGGGGTCGGCTCGGTGGCCGAGCGGAACAGGGTGAACTGAACGCCGTAGCCGGCGCCCGACCGAGCCCGCAGGTTAGCGGTGACATACCACCACTCGCTGCGGAACTCGGGGTGCGACCCGTGATCTGCAGGGAACTCGAAGGCGCGCGGCTCGAGCGCGCGCTCGAAGCCCGTCGCGTCGCCCGTCAGCATCTCGATCACGTCGAGCGGAGGCGCGCCGGCATGCGGTGCGACGACCGGCCGACACGACGCGAGGCTGCAGGCCAGTGCGAGCAGCAGGGCAGCGTCCAGCCGCCGGCTAGTGCTCCTGTGCATCGTTACTCCTCCCGTAGTAAGCCGGCGGGAACGGTGCGCGCCGTGCGCGCCGCCGGAACCAGCCCGGCCATCAGGGCAGCAGCGACGGCAACCAGAAACGCCTGGCCGAGGACCGTAGGCGGCACCTCCATCACCAGGGTCCAGCCAAAGGAGCGCCGGTTGATGACGAAGATCATCACCCAGGCGAGCGCCAGGCCGACGGGAAGCGCCAACAAGCCCGCGATCGCCCCCAGCAAACTGGTCTGGGCCAGAACCATGCGCCAAAGCTGGCGCGGCGTCATACCGGCTGCGCGCAGCATGCCGAATTCCCGGCGGCGTTCCAGCTGCAGGGCCATCAGGGCACTCAGAACGCCGACGAAGGCCACGGCGCCGACCAGCGCTCGAAGCACCAAGGTGATCAGGAACGTACGATCGAACACCACGAGCGAGTTATCGCGCAGCTCCCGGTTCGAGATCACTTGCACGAGCTGCCGGTCGCCAAACGCTTGTCGGACGCGCTCGCCAAGGGCCGCCAGGTCGGCACCGTCGGTGGCGATCACGGAAAGCCCGTCGTAGCCCCGATCGTTCCAGAATCGCTCATAGCTGGCGCGGGCAATCAACACCGCTCCTCGATCGCTGGCGTAGCTGTAGAACACCCCGGCGACCCGGAAAGGCTGCAACCCCTGGTCGGTCGGTAGCGTGATGTGGTCCCCGGGCGCTGCACCCGTACGGTGAGCGTAGGGCGCCGAGACAAGCACGGCGCCCTCCGCGAACCGGCCCCACGGATCGAGGATCTGCCGCTTCAGGCGATAGGCCTCGGCAATGTCGTCGCCGGCTCCTACGGCTAGCAGCTCGGTGCGCCTTTGTACCGACTCCAGGACTCGTCGGCGAATCGTGCCAAGCCCCATCACCTCAGGATCGGACTGCAGGCGAGCCATCAGCGCCTCGTCCAGCGCCAGCCGTGCGGTCGACGTCGAGAGCACGGGACCCACGTACAGGTCCGCCGCCAGGGTGTGCCCGAGCCAGCGCACGAGAGTCGATCGGAAGCTCGAGACCATGACGCTGACCCCGATGACGAGTGACACCGCGATCATCAGCGCAGCCACCGCCACAGAGGTTCGGCTCAGCCCCGCCGCGACACCGCGGGCTGCCAGATTACCCGGTGCCCCGAGCAGCGCGTGCAAGGGGGCGCGCGCCAGCCGCGCCAGGCCGAGCGTCGCTAAGGGCGTGGCTAACGCCACGCCGATCACAGCGACGAAGAGCCCCACGAACGTCACCAGCAGGTCGTCGGTGGCGGCGATGAGTCCGCACCCTACGAGCAGGCTCGAAGCGGCCGCACCACCAAGCCACGGGAGCCGGCTGACGGTTGCCGCCTCGATCGCCGACCGGGTCATCGCCAGACGCGGGGTCGCTCGCGTGGCCTCGAGAGCAGGAACCAGCGACGCCGCCAGTGTCCCGAATGTCCCCAGCGCTGCAGCGGCGAGAAGGGTTGACGTCGCCAGTGCCACCTGCTCGACCTGCACGGCGAAGTACAAGTCGTTAATCGTTCGCGTCACCAGTCGCACCAGTCCACGCGACAGGAAGACGCCGCCCCCCAGGCCGAGCAGAGTGCCGACACCGCCCACCACGAGGCCCTCGGCCACGACGAGCCGCAGCAGCTGGGCACGGGTGACCCCGATCGCACGCAGCGCTCCGAACAGCTCACGCCGCTGAACCACCGAGAAGGTCATGGTGTTGTAGATCAGGAATAGCCCGCACAACAGGGCCAGCAGGCTCATGGCAGCGAGGTTCAAGCGAAACGCGCGTGTCATCTCGAGCATCGAGTCGGACCGCGCCTGGGCGGACAGCAGCGCCACGGTGTCCGGGAGCGCCGCCCGCAACGTCTCTACATCGCTCTCGCTCGCTAGAACCAGGTCGATACGGTTAAGGCGACCGCTTTGGCCCAGCATCTCCTGCGCCGTGGCGATATCCACGAGCAGGGTATCGCGCAACCCCGCCGCATCCTCGTCATCCCATAGGCCGAGCACTTGCAACGCCGCACCACCGCTCTCGGTACGAACCCGGAGCTCCGCCCCCACCTCGGTTCCGAGCGCTCGCGCACTCGAGGCGGCCAATAGGGTCGTGGGTTGGGAGCCGATCAGGGCGCTCAGATCCACCCCACCCGGCCGCACCCTCGCGCCCGGACGGCCGGCGAAGCGGCGGCGCATCGCCACCTCCGCGAGCGGATCCACACCAATGACGCGGAGCGGGCGTGCCGGGTCAGTCTCGGCTGCGACCCATCCCAGCACCAGCGGTGCGGAGCGTCGCTGGCCGAGGCCGACGCGCAGCCGCACAAAGAGCGACTCGTCAAACCCGAGATCGCCTCCGACAATCTGGTGCGTAGCCGGGCCGGTCAGTGCCTCGCGCGACAGCTCGAAGGCACGCAGCGCGCTGTCGTTGGCCAGGCTCACCGCGGCAGTGACCGCGACCCCCAGGGCCACGCCCAACAGCGACAGGCCAAACTGCCACGGATGCTGCAGCACGAACCGCCGGCTGGCTCGGGCCAGGAGAACCGGACGACGCCTCACGGCGCGGGAGGCCCGGCGGCCACGGCGTGGATCTCACCGTCGCGCAGTTGTACAACGCGATCAGCGCGGCTCGCCACGCGCCGGCTATGGGTGGCCAACAGCAGGGCCGCGTCCTTGCGGCGCAGCAGATCCAGCAGCAGCTGCAGGATGCGATCGCCAGTTTCCTGGTCCAGATTGCCGGTCGGCTCGTCGGCAAGCACCACATCGGGAGCCGTGGCCAGGGCCCTGACGATCGCGACCCGTTGTTGCTCCCCTCCCGAGAGTCGATCAGGGAAGCTGCCCGCGCGCTCAGCCAGGCCGACCTCCTCCAGCAGACCTAGCAGGCTGCTGAAAAACGGCTCGAGCGCGCCATTTTGGGCTGGATCGTCTCGATCAAGGTGAGTTGCCCGGCCGCCGTGTGCGAGTGCGAGGCTCTGGTTGCCGGCCGCGCCGGTATTTCTTGGGCGGTTAGTCCCGATATCGTCACGTCGCCCCCTGGAGGTTGCGCATTCTGACCAGGTTGAAGGCAGCGGCGGTGAAGGTGAACATCCAATCGACGCGTTCGGTGCCTCGGTGCCGCGTCTTGCGCATCAGCCCGACCGTCTTGGCCCATCCGAACATCTGCTCGACGAGCTTGCGTTTCCTTTGACTGACCTGGTAGCCGGGGTGGCGGGTTGTGAGAGGTGGACCCCGAAATTCGGACAGGTTGCTAAGGTGGGATCCAGACCAAGAAGAAGGAGTCTGGAATGCCACGGAAGAGACGGAGTTATCCTGCTGAGCTGAAGGCGAAGGTCGCTTTGGAGGCGCTTCGCGAGGAAGCGACGATGGCGGAGCTGGCAGCCCGCTACGATGTGCATCCGAATCTGATCGCCAACTGGAAGGAGAAGGCTCGGCAGAAGGTGCTGGCTGGCTTCTCGGGGAAACAGGAGCGCAACGAGGTCTCTCGGGAGGCCGAGATCAAGGAGCTGCGGGCGAAGATCGGGGAGCTCGTCATCGAGCGGGATTTCTTGTCCAAGGCCTTCGGTCGTTGAGCCACGGCCGGAGGGTGGCGATGGTCGATCCGGAGCACGGCCCCCTGAGCATCACGCGGCAGTGCCGCCTGGTGTCGATCGCGAGGTCTTCGTTCTATTACGAGGGCCACGGCGAGAGTCCGCTGAACCTGCGCCTGATGCGGCTGATCGACGAGCAGTTTCTTCAGACGCCGTTTTACGGCTCACGTCAGATGCGACGATGGCTGCGCCGTCAGGGCTACACGGTCTCTCGCAAGCGGGTGCGCCGCCTGATGCGGCTGCTCGGGTTGCAGGCGATCTTGCAGCGGCCCAGGACGTCTCAGCCGCACCCGGAGCACCGGATCTACCCCTACCTGCTGCGTGATCTGGAGATCACGCGACCCAACCACGTTTGGTGCGCGGATGTGACCTACATCCCGCTGCAGCGGGGCTTTCTGTACCTGGTTGCGGTGATGGACTGGGCGAGCCGCAAGGTGCTGTCCTGGCGTCTGTCCAACACGCTCGATACGAGCTTCTGCGTCGAGGCCTTGCAAGAGGCGCTCGAGCGCTACGGTCCTCCCGAGATCTTCAACACGGATCAGGGTAGCCAATTCACCAGCGTCGACTTCACCGACGCGCTCAAGGAGGCCGGCATTCGGATCTCGATGGACGGCAAGGGCCGCTGGATGGACAACGTCTTCATCGAGCGACTGTGGCGATCGCTCAAGTACGAGCAGGTCTATCTGTCAGAGTACGCGACTGGCTCCGAGGCTCGGGCCGGGATCGGCTGGTGGATGGACTTCTACAACGAGTGCCGACCGCACTCGTCGCTCCAGGACCGGACGCCCGAGGAGGCGTACATTGACGACGGGGCTGAAGACAGGAGCCCGGGGCTTCGCCCCGTGTCTCGCAAGCCCAAGGCAGCCTGAATCATGAACCCGGATTCCACCTTAGCTGCGACGCAAACCTGTCCAAAGGATGGGGTCCACCTCTGTGCGCCGGTCGATGGCGCTGCGCCGATTGGTGTCGTTCTGTGCGACGTGCGGGGTGATGTTCCGATCTCGAAGCTTACGGACGCACTCGCGTGTGTCGTAGCCCTTGTCGGCCGCCAAGGTCACCCTGCGGTTACCGGAAATCTTGTCCGCCATTTGCACCGCCGCCTCTCGTTCTGCTGTTCCCGAAGCGATCGTTACGCAGGCGTTGGTTGCTAACCCGTGGCGGTTGTCGATCATCAGGTGCCCCATGTAGCAGAGCCTCGACTCGGCTCCCTTACTCTTCTTGTATAGGCGTGCCTCCGGGTCGGTCCTGGAGGCGTGAGTATCGTTTGTGCGCCGTTGTTTGCGAAAATCGACGCTCGGGTTGCTGCCTCCCTCATCGGAGTCGCTCTGATCCTTCGGCTTGAAGCTCTTGTGTGAGGCCCACGCCTCGATCAGCGTGCCGTCCACCGTGAAGTGTTCATCCGACAGCAGGCTGCGGCGCCGCGCCTCCGCCAGCACTTCCTGGAAGAACACCTTGGCGACCTCGCCTCCCAACACTCGATCTCGGTTCTTCGTGAACACCGTCGCATCCCACACCAGATCGTCCATGTTCAGGCCCACAAACCACCGGAACAGCAGGTTGTAGTCGAGCTGCTCCATCAGCATGCGCTCGGAGCGAATCGTGTACAGCACCTGCAGCAGCAGCGCCCGCAGCAGCTTCTCCGGCGGGATAGACGGACGGCCCGTGTGCGAGTACAGCTTCTCGAACAGCGGCGACATCCGCCCCAGCACATCGTTGACGATCTTCAGCAGCGGCCGCAGCGGATGCTCCTTCGGTACTCGCTGCTCTGGAGATACGTAACTAAAAACCGCCACCTGTCCCGCGTCCTCACCACGCATCTGCTCACCTCGTTGATGCTTCGGTTCTTGCCGCGGGCTGCGTGGTTCAAAATCTACTCGAACAAGGGGAGTTTTTCAGCAGCCTGCTAGTGCTTGGCTCCGAGCCTGTGCATCCAGCGTGCCGGCCAGCTCGAGCGGCAGCAGGAGGTTCTCCTGTACGGTGAGAGTTGGGATGAGGTTGAAGAACTGGAACACCAGGCCGACGTGCCGGCGCCGGAAGATCGTTCGCTCGTGCTCGCTTAGCTGGCCGATCGCGACTCCACCGACCTCGATCCGCCCACGCGTCGGCAGATCGATGCCGCCCGCCAGGTTGAGCAGCGTGCTCTTGCCCGAGCCGCTGGGGCCGAGCAGGGCGACGAAGCTGCCGCGGGTCACCTCCAGGTCGACGTGTTCGAGGACGAGATGCTCGACATCGCCCTCGTGGTAGCTCTTCGCGACGCCCTGTAGCCGGACGGCGGGGACCCCGACGTCAGTCGCTGACACGCCGCCGCCGCGGCCGCGCCACGGGCTCCAGCCTGACGGAGCATCGCTCACATTCGGACTTGGAGAACTCAGTCCGCAGCACTACTCGTCCTCGTCGGCACCGAGTGCCTCGAGCACCCGGCGTAGCAACTCGTCCTGGGCACCGCGCTGAATCCAGCGGACGACAACGACGAGCGAGTGCTCCGGATCGACCCAGACCAGGTGGTCGCCTCCACCGCGTGCGGCAAACGATGTCTCGGGAACGCTCGGCCACAGCTCGCCGTTGGCGTTGACCCACCACATGTAGCCGTAGTTCGGGTTGAGATCGGCCGCAGCGGTGGCCGCGCGCACCCAGCGCCACGACAACAACTGGTTGCCGCGCCACATTCCCTCGCGCAGGTACAGATAGCCGAAGCGTGCCAGGTCGCGGGTGCTGATCCACATGCCGCCACCCCAGTGGCCGCCGCCACTGACCGACTGCACTTGCTCGCCATCGATCTCCACGTAGGAGTTGCTGTAGCCGTGCCATCGCCAAGAGCGACTGGCACCGATGCGTGACATGAGCTCGCGGTCCAGCACGTCCGGAAGCGCAATTCCCCAGACCCGCAGAGCCGAGAGGGCCGCGCGGTTCACCCGCACGTCGTTGTGCTCCCAGAACGAGCCCGGGGGCTGCAGCTGCCGACCACGTCCCTCACGCCGGTCCGCAGTGTCGGGCTTGTCCCAGAGCACACCTCTCCACTCGCTGGTCTGGCGTAGGGTCTGGTGCCAGGTGATCGCCGCGTTGTGCGCGGAGTCGTAGCCGCCGTCGTCGACCAGCGCGGCAACCGGGTCGGCGAGGTCGCCGATGAACTCGCGATCCAGCGCCAGACCGATGGTCGTGGCCAGGAAGCTCTGGGTCACGCTGAAGGCCATCTCGACCTGTTCGGTGTCGCCCCACTCCGCCACGATGTAGCCCTTGTGCACGATCATCCCAGCCATCGGGCCCCGGTTCTTCATCGGCCCGAGGATCTCCTGGTCGGGCAGGTCACCGAACCTCGACTCGAGATAGCCGCGCAGGTCGGTGGGGGTGTCGGAATCATTGGCCAGGGCGAAGTCGACAGCGGCCTGCAGCAGATCCGGATCGAAGCCCGCATCGGCCGCCTCCTTGCTCTCCCAGCGCTCGGCGCGCCCCGGGAAGTAGATCTCGCCGGCATCGGTGTCCTCGAGAGGCTCCGGAGCCACGATCTGATCGTTCTCGGCACAGCCGACAACGATCAGGCCGAGCAGAAGTGCCCCGAGAAGGTTCCGCATCACCGGGCCCTCGTGCCGACGCGGATGTCGATACGGTCGAGGTCGGCGAGCTCGATCGTCGGCTTGATCGGGGCAGGCTTCATGCGGGCGCTCCTGCGGTTGGGATGCGACTCTTCTACCACACGGGCTCGAGGCTGACACTGTTGTCGGCCGCGGTCACCGGTGGCAAGCTATGGCTACCTGCCCGGGGCAGCCCGCCACGCAGCCGGGCTCAACACGGTTCGGAAGGTTCCCGATGAAGCGCGCTCTCCTGCTCCTGGCCCTCGTTCCGCTCGCTCTGACCCCGGCCGCCACGGCGCAGCAGGAGGAGGCCGCCACCCGGGCCACCGCGGTCGTCGTGACCCCGGCCGAGCTGACCCTCGAGGTAGGCCAGAAGGCGACCCTCGAGGCGGTAGTCAAGGACGCCGACGGCAATATGCTCGAGGCTCCGGTGATGTTCTTCTCGATGTCGCGGCGACGCGTCGGCGTGAACTCGGCGACCGGCGAGTTGGAGGCATTCCGACCCGGAGACATCCAGATTATGGCGGTCGTGCCCAACCCGGGGCAGCCCTTCAACCGGCGCTCGCCCGACCTGGTTCGTGCCATGGTCACGGTTCACGTGCCGTTGCCACCCTTGGCGGCGATCGAGTTCAGGGACACGCCCGCCTCCTTGTATGCCGACACGCGTGTGCGGCTCGAGACGCTGCTGACCGACGTCTCCGGGGCCGAGCGCGACGACGTGCCGCTCGAGTTCACCAGCAGCGCCCCCGACATCGCGAGCATCAACTCACTGGGCACCGTGACCTTCCGCGTCGCCGGTAACGCCACCCTGTCGGTGCGGGCCGGCGCCCTCGAGGCCAGCCTGACGGTGACGGTGCGACCCAACCGGACCGCCGCGCTCGCCCTCGAGGCCTCGGCCCGGTCCGCGCGCACCGGCGACGTGATCCACTTCACCGCCACCCCGCGCGACCGTGACGGCACGGCGATCGCCGATCTACCGGTCCAGTTCGCGTTCCAGTCGCGGACCACCGAGCACTCGCTGGGTGACCCGGGCTCGGGCCTGATCACCCAGGACGGCCGCTTTGTCGCCGACCTGCCGGGCGAGTACACCATCGTCGCCGCCAGCGGCGCACACACCGCCTCGCTGACGGTGGCCATCGAGCCGCGCGACGTGCAGCGGCCGATCGAGGTCTTGGGTCAGGGTCGCGTCAGCGACCGCGCCACCTCCGATCTGTGGATCTGGGAAGGTCCAGACGGCCGGGACTATGCCGCCACCGGTACGCACAGCGCCGCCGGCCACGCCTACTTCTGGGATGTCACCGACCCGCGGAATATCCAGAAGATCGACACCATCAAGGTCGATGCGCGCACGGTCAACGACGTCAAGGTCTCCGAGGACGGACGCATCGCGGTGATCAGCCGCGAGGGGGCCTCCAACCGGCGCAACGGCCTGGTGATCCTCGACGTATCGGATCTCTACAACAAAGGCGCCCAGGTACTGGCACGCTACGACGACCAGCTCACCGGCGGGGTACACAACATCTTCGTCTACCAGGATCACGTGTACGCCCTGAGTGCGGGGCAGCGCTACGACGTGATCAACATCGAAGATCCGACCCGACCGCACCGTGTCGGTAGCTTCGAGCTCGACACGCCGGGCCACTCGATCCACGACGTCTGGGTCACCGATGGCATCGCGTACTCGTCGAACTGGGCCGATGGGGTCGTCGCCGTCGATGTCGGTGGCGGCGACAAGGGCGGCTCGCCGCGCAACCCCGTGATGCTAGGCAAGACACCCTATCCAAACGGCTGGAACCACGCCGCCTTCCCGTTCCGCAGCAACTCGACAGGCAAGTTCTACATGATCGGCGGCGACGAGGCCGGGCTGCGCGGCGGCACGCCCGGCTACGAGGGCGAGCCAGCCCGCATGCGGGGCTGGGTCCACATCTTCGAGTGGGACGAGTGGAACAACCCGACCGAGGTGGCGCGCTACGAGGTTCCCGAGGCCGGTACCCACAACCTCTGGGTCGACGAGGAGAACGAGATTCTCTACGTCGCCTATTACCAGGGCGGATTGCGCGTCGTCGACATCTCCGGCGAGCTACTCGGCGACCTGTACCGCCAGGGACGCGAGATCGCCTATTTCCTGCCCTTCGATCCCGACGGCTTCGTCCCCAACGCACCCTTCACCTGGGGACCGCAGCCCTACAAGGGCAATATCTTCTTCTCGGACTACCACTCTGGGCTCTGGGCCGTCCGCCTCGAGCCCGAAGACGACGAGGACGAGACCACCGGGTCTGAGAGCTGACCGACGCTCGCCACCATACGGAGAAAGAGATGGAGCTCGAGCGATCGCGGAGTCCTGGCTTTCAGCTCGCTGTGCTCGTCGCCGGGGCCGGCATCACGCTCCTCGCGTTCCTGGTGGCGCTGCTGCTGCTCATGCCTGTGCGAGCCGAGGCCAGACCCAGACCGCAAGGTGCCGACAAGACCTACACGCTCTACGTTGCGGCGGAGTCCGATGACGTGGTCGAGAAGATCTCGTTCGGCCCAGGAGGCTTCCGGCACGTACGCAGCATCCCGGTCGGCATCTGGCCGACCGAGACCGAGGGGCCGCACGGCATCACCATCTCCCCGGACGGGCGCTACTGGTACGTGACGTTGGCCCACGGCAACCCGTTCGGCCTGCTGTTCAAGTACGAGACCGAGACCGACACGTACGTGGCGGACACCAAGCTCGGACTGTTCCCGGCAACGATGACGATCTCGCCCAGCACGGGCCTGCTGTTTGCGGTCAACTTCAACCTGCACGGGGATCATGTGCCGAGCACCGTCTCGGTTGTCGAGACCGAGTCGCTGACGGAGGTGGCACAGATCGACACCGGGGTCATGCCGCACGGCTCGCGCATGAACGCAACCGGCTCGCGCCACTACAGCGTGGCGATGATGAACGATGAGCTGCGCGAGATCGACGCCTACAAGCTGCGCACCAGCCGGGTGTTGCCGCTGTCCGAGAACGCTCCTTCCTGGCACCACTACCAGAAGCACGGCAACGGGCTCATGGAGATGGGCGAGCAGGGCGCGATGGATCACTCCGGCTCGGAGGGCACGGAAGGCCACCACGAGATGAAGCCGCCGATCGCCAAGCCCACCTGGGTCACGCCGGTGACGCCTCAGGGCAAGCTGTACGTGGCCGGCAACGGCAACGCCACGATCTACGAGGTCGACGTGGCGAGCTGGCGCATCGAGCGCACCTTCAAGAACACCGGCAAGGGCGTCTACAACCTCGACGTCACGCCGGACGGCAAGATCCTGGTCGGCACCTACAAGAGCGCCCAGGCGGTGGGCGTCTGGGACACCGAGACCGGTGAGGAGCTGGCACGCATCGACACCCTGCGGCCGCTACCGCACGGCGTGGTCGTCTCGCCCGACGGCAGGTACGCCTTCGTAAGCATCGAGGGAATCGGCGGCGAGCCGGGCTCGGTAGAGGCCATCAGCCTCGAGACCCTCGAGCGCGTCGCCAATATCGACATCGGCAAGCAGGCCGGTGGCATCGGCCTGTGGAAGGTAGAGTAGCCGCTCAGTGGGCCCTGAAATCGAGCTCGCCGGCCTCGACGCCGAGCTCGAGGCGGTTCTGTCGAGGCGGTAACGGGCAGGTGGCAAACGGCGTGAACACGCACGGCGGGTTATAGGCCCGATTGAAGTCGATGACCAGGTGCCCGTGCTCGTCGGGCGGGTCGATGCGCACGAAGCGGCCCCCGCCATACGTCGCCTCACCGTTGGTGGCATCGCCGAAGGCAGTGAACCAGTCGGTGTCTCCCAGTGAATCGCGCCACAAGTCCATCCGGTAGGTCTGACCGTCGAGCTCGAACACGGCCGCCGCCGACGACTCGACGTCGTTGACAGTTCCGAGGATGTTGGGGACCTTGATAGTACGGGGCGGATCATACGGCTCGAGGCGGCCCACGAGGCGCCACTCGGGAGCGATCGCGTAGCTGTCGACACCCTCGAAGCCCACCAGTATCGGGCTCCCGGTGTCCTTCATCCGCACGCCGATACGGTCGCCGCGCTCGAGCACGAACCAGCTCAGCGAGCCCCATTCGATCACCGGCCGCTCCGCGCCCTCCTCGTCCGTTCGGGCCACAACCCGTTGCACGGGCTGACCCTGCACCGTTACCTCGGCACCGCCGGCGACGATGAAGTCAACGTGCTCGCCGGCAACCTGGAACTCTCCCAGCAGCGGCGGAACCCCCTCAATCTCGACTACTAGATCGCTCGTCGGATCGGCACCGAACGAGTTGCCGCCCTCCTGCAGCCAGTACAACCCGGCCAGCGAAAGCCATCCGTCTGGCCGCGACAGCTCGTCATCCCGCCACTGGCGCCACTCTTGGATCTGAGCCCGATGAACCTCGGGATCGATCGGCTCCGGGGCCGGCGAGACGCAGCCGGCCGCCAGCAGCGCGATCACACCAGCAACGATCCGCTGTCTGCTCATCGCTCCGACTGCCCCGGGTCGCGGCTTCCGGTCTTGTCGGCCTCGCCGGCATCCTCGACGCTCTCGGCGGCCTTTTCGGCCGCTTCGACCTGCTCGGCGATCGCCTTGGCGGCGGCCTCGAGGTGGTCCTCGAGCTCCAGGTGTGGGATGCCCTCGCGCAACCACACTGGCATGCCGAGATCGCGCAGGTAGTGATCGAAGAACTCGCTCATCCGCACGGTGTAGTCCTTGCGGTTGGCAGGCTTGCGCAGTCCGTGGTTCTCGCCGACGTACTGCAGCATCACGACCGGCTTCTCCATGCGGCGCAGCGTGTTGTAGTACTCGACACCTTGGGTGAAGTCGACGGCGCCGTCTTTGTCGTTGTGCAGCAGGATCAGCGGGGTCGTGACGTTGGCGGCGTGGTACACGGGCGAGTTGCGCACGTAGGCTTCGGGAACGTCCCACGGGCCACCGGTGAAACGGCCCTGGCTGCTCTCGAAGATGGCGCCGTTGCCACCGCCACTGTTCTTGTAGATCAAGCTGTACATGCTGATCATGTTGGTCAGCGGCGCGCCCGCGACGGCAGCAGAGAAACGACCGGTCTGGGTGATGAGAAACGACGTCTGGTAGCCACCCCATGAATGACCGTGCAGCCCGACCGAGGCCGGATCGACGATCCCCGTTGCCACCGCGGCGTCGAGCGCCGGCAGGACGCACCAGGCCGCCGACATGCCCGGATCGTCGACCTGATAGACGATGTCCGGCATCAAGACCGCGTAGCCGTTGCTGGTATAGACCGATTTGTTGAAGCCGTTGGCGGTCGGCATCCAGTAGGCATTGGCCCGCTGCGACAGCTTCTCGTAGATGTAAACGATGGTCGGGTAGCTCTCGCCAGGCTCGTAGCCGGCAGGGAGATACAGCGCACCTTGTAGCTTGTCGCCCTTGGCGCTGGTGTAATCGATCAGTCTGACGCCCGATGACCAAGCAAACTCGGCCTGCTGCGGGTTGGCTTCGGTGATCTTGCGACCGCCCGACAGCGCCGCGTCGGCGGCCCAGAAGTTCGGGCTTTCGGCGTGATCCTCGCGCGTGTACAGATAGAGGTCGGCCTCTTCGGCCTTGACCAGGTTGCCGAACGAAGCGTCATCCCACAGCAGCATCTCGACCCCCGGCCGTGATGCGTCAAGACGCGCGATGCCGCCCTTCTTGGTCCATTCGCCGTAGGCGGTGACGTAGACCGGTCCTGTCAGATCGATGCCGTCGGCGTCGGGGTCAAGCCGGAAGGCGCGCCGGTAACGGATCCGCTCCTGGCGGCCGTTTTGCGTCAGGTTGACCGCCTCACTGCCATCGACCGCCACCTTCCAGATGTCCCAGCTGTCGGACAGCAGCAGGTGCGCCCCGTCGGCGCTCCAGCCAAGGCCGAACTGGAAGATCGGCGGCATCTCAACGTTGTGGTCGTCCTCCGTGTTCCAGAAGGCCACCGGAAGATCGCCGGTCAGGTTGCGCTTGCCGCCGTCGGTCAGGTCGAGCACCCAGTAGTTGCCCTGGTCGAAGTAGAGCAGGTGGGTTCCCGCCGGCGAGGGTTGAAAGACCCAGCGGACCTGCTCGACGGAGAGCCGGCGCTCGCCGGTGACCAGGTCGGCGACGTAGACATCCTGATAGCGGCGACCGTCGAGGTTGCCCATGCGCTCGTAGGCGTCGTTGTTGGAGGCAACGGCGTAGCGCCGCTTGGGGGCCGGGTTGAACTGGCTGACCTCCTCATCGGCGATGCGGATGAAGCGCCCCTCGTCGATTCGGTAGGTGGCCAGAAAGCCAAAGTCGCGATCGCGCGTCTCCTGTACTTGCTGGGCCGACTGTAACCGGTCATCGAGCCAGTGCCAGATCACCAGATCGGCGGTGTCTAGATCATCGTCGTCCAACCCGGGCCGTGGGCCGCGGTCGAGCGGGGGCGTCTCCGGAGCCTCGTCCTGCTCTGCCTCGCCCTCGTCGTTATCGACGCCCTCCTTGGCCTCCGCCTCGTGGATGCGGAACACGAGGCCGTCGCGAGCCGCGTTCCAGAGCGCCGCGTGAGCCTTGTGGATCGTCATGCCCTCGGGGAAGGACTCGTCGGCGGCAGGGGCGTATTCGATGCGCTCATGCGCGCCCTGATCGAGGCCCGAGAAGGCCACCACCGAGTAAAGGTCGTCTTCGTAGCCCTCGTCCTCGACCCCCCGCAGAACCGTGAGGGCGTCGCCCTCCTCGGTCCAGGCGAGCTTTTCATAGCTCGCCTGGACCGAGGCAAGCGGCACGACACGACCGGCGCTCAGATCACGCAGCTGCACTCCGTTACCGGCGCGGCCGCGCGTATCGATCGCCGTGGCCAGCAGCGCGCCACCCTCGTTGAAGGCGAATTCGGAGACGCTGCCGACTGTCATCGATACGCCATCGGCGAGGCGCCGCAGGATCAGGTCGCTGCCCGACCACTTGTCGGAGTCCTTCGACTGGCTCTCCGGAATCTCCTTGTGAATCGCCAGCCAGATCTCATCGACTCCGCCGAACGCGAAACCGCGGATCGCCTCGAACTTCTCCATCTCGCCGTTGCTCAGCTCGATGAGCCCCACGGCGTTCAACAGCGGCTCGTCCGACTTGCGGGCCTTCTTGGCCGCCTCAGCGGAGGGACGGATCCCCAGGGCCAGCCAGGCCGAGTCGTCGGAGAACGCCAACGCGCCGCGCCCGCCGAAAGGTGGACGCTCGCCGGCATCGAAGCGGTACTCGGCGGCGCCTTCGACCGAGCGGACGACGAACTCACTGTCCCCCTCGTTGGGCTGCAGCACGTAGGCGAGCCAGCGACCATCGGGCGACACGGCCCGGTCGCGGACGGCCTTCCAGGCGAGGATGTCGGGCAGCTCGATGCGCCGCCCCGCGACATCCTCGCTGGTGGAGGCAACGGCGAGGCCCACGAAGGTGGGCAGCAGCAGAACCAGGCTCAGGACGATAGCGGCAATGCGCTTGGTCATGTCTCGCTCCGGGGGCGTCACGCCGGAGTCGCGGCGATGGGGGGTTGTGGAAGGGTGCGCTCGGCCGCCCGAACGGCGGCGATGCAGGCGCGCGCGCGCGCCTCGATGGCATCGAAATCGCGCTCTCTCAGGAACTTGGGCTCGAACAGGCTGCCCACGAAGCCAACCGCGAACACTCCTGCCGCGAACCAGTCGGCGGCATTCTCGGCGGTGACCCCGGAGGTGGGAACGATGCGCAGAAACGGCAGCGGGCCCAGCATCATGCTGACGTACTGCGGGCCGCTGGCAGGAGCGGGGAAGAGCTTTTGAAGCTGCGCACCAGCGCGGTGTGCGCGTTGCATCTCGGTCGCGGTGTAGGTCCCGGGCATGGCCAGCACACCCAGCTCCAGCGCCGCGCCGATGACCGCCTCGTCGGTGACCGGTGAGACTACGAAGCGGGCGCCTGCAGCCACGGCGTCGCGCGCCTGGCCGGGCCGCAGCACCGTGCCCACGCCGACCATCAGGGTCGCGTCGGCAGCAAACTCCTCGATGAGCTCGTAGGCTCCCGGACACCCGAGGGTGAACTCCACCACCCGAAATCCGGCGCGCACGGCGGCCTGGATGGCACCCCGGGCCGTAGCCTGCTCGTCGGTGCGAATGATCGCGGCGGCGCCTTCCTGCCAGAACCGGTCCAGGTCGGCGGATTCGTGCATGGCAGTCCTTGCCTAGCAGGCCGTGGCGGGGAGGTGGCGGAGGGGAGACTAGTGCGCCCACGACACGCCGACAAGCGGTGTGTCAGGATGCCGAGAGCGTAATCGTAAGCGCCGTCGCTCGCCCGCACCGTCGTAACCAGACCCATCAGAGTTTCGCCACGGCCCGCCCAGGAGTCTCCGATGCGCCGAAAGCCGAACGTCAGCCTGCTCATGGTGCCGCTTTTCGTGATGCTGTCGGCCGGTCCGGGGCCTGGGCCGGCCCAGGCCACCAAGCCGGCGCTCGAGGTTCTCGAGCGCAGCATGGCGTATCACGACCCCGACAATGGCTGGTCTTCCGGCAGCTATCGGCTGGTCATCGCCGGGACGCGGCCTATCGCCGGACCGACCATGACCACCGTTGTCATCGACAACACCGCGGGCCGCTTTCATATGGAGCGCCAGCGCTTCGGTAACCTCGTGGAGACGACGGTGACCGGTGAGGAGTGCTGGACTCGTCTCAACGGCGCTTCGGAGATCACCGAGCAGCAGGAGCGCAGGTTCCGCCTCAGCTGCGAGCAGATGCGCGAAACGCGTAACTATCACACCTTCCTGTACGGTCTGCCGATGAAGCTGCGCGACGGAGGAACCCTCGTCGACCCAGAGGCCCAGGGTGCGCAGTTCAACGGCGCCGAGGTCTGGCAAGTGCGGGTCACCTACGACCCCGAGATCGGTACTGACACCTGGTATTTCTACTTCGACCCGGCGAGCTACGCGATGGTCGGCTACCGCTTCTATCACGACGAGTCGGCGAACGACGGCGAGTACATCGTGCTCGATCGGGAGGTCACCGGCGGTGGCGTGCGGCTGCCCAAGGTGCGCGCCTGGTACCGCAACTCGGACGACGAGCTGGTCGGTACCGACACGATCCGCCGGATCGAGAAGCTCAGCCGCTAGCCCGCCGACTGATGGACGACCTGGACACCTGCGTCGGATTCCTGCAGCGGCTGATTCGTACGCCGGGGCTGCCCGGCCAGGAGGGCGACACCGCCAACCTGGTGCTCGGCGAGATGCAGGTCCTCGGCTACGCGGACGCAGGCATCGACGAGGTGGGCAACGTGCGCGGCCGTGTGCCCGGAGGCAACGGACCCGCGGTGATGTTCAACACCCACCTGGACCACGTCGACGTGGGCGACCACGACCGCTGGCCGCATCCCCCCTACGGCGGCGAGATCCACGACGAATCGGTGTGGGGCCGCGGCGCGGTCGACATCAAAGGACCCCTCGCGGCGCAGGTTCATGGCGTGGCTCGTCTGCTCCGGGACGACTTCACACCCGCCGGCGACGTTTGGGTCACGGCGGTCGTCCAGGAGGAGATCGGCGGCGTCGGAGCGCGTCATCTTCAGGGATACTTGCAAACACCCGTTGTGATCGTGGGTGAGCCGAGCAGCAACACGCTGCGTCGGGGCCACCGTGGCCGCTGCGAGCTCATCGTCCACATCACCGGCCGCTCCGTGCACGCCAGCGTCCCGCACCAGGGGGTCAACCCTTGGGAGGTCCTGGCGGCCTTCGTGGCACGGCTGCCGGAGCTACAGATGGCCGAACAGGAGGACCTGGGCCGCAGCACCGTGGTCCCCACCCTGATCCGCACCGACCAGGTGAGCGGCAACGTCGTCCCCGGCGAGCTGTGGCTGACCTGCGACTGGCGCCAGGTCCCGGGTGAGAGCGCCGCGGACGCCGCCGCCAAGCTCGACGCCATCCTGCAGGAGAGCCTGATCGAGGGGGCGCGCGGCGAGGTCGAGATCCCCGTCTACCACCGCACCGCCTACACCGGCGTGCCCATGGACATCGCCGGCGACAATCCCGCCTACATCTTGCCGGCGGACCACCCCGCGATCACCGCCGCCTGCGAGATCCTCGAGCCGGCGGTCGGCCCGACCACCACGGTCGGAACCTGGCGATTCGCCACCGACGGAGGACATTTTTCCCAGGCCGGCATGGCCTGCGTCGGCTTCGGCCCGGGCGATGAGCTGCTGGCGCACACCGTCGACGAGCACATCCCGGTGGCGCAGCTCCAGGTCGCACTCGAGGCCAACGAGCTGTTGGCGCGCCAGCTTGGTGGACGGATACAGGAGATCTGACGTGCGACCGCGCGTCGTGTTGCCGACGCGTTAGCAGGTCGCACTCCGGCTGCCCACGGGTTTGCGTTGAGCACGTCGTGTACCTTGTGCAGCAGGCCCTTCGTGCTGAAGGGCTTGGGCAGGAAGGCCGTTCCTGCCGGCAGCGGACTGTAGGCGTCGTTGACGTATCCCGACATGTACAGGACCTTCGTCTCGGGGCGCATCTCCGTCACCTGCCTGGCGAGCTCCACACCGTTCATCCTCGGCATCAGCATGTCGGTCACCAGCAAGTGAATCTCTCCGCCGTGACCCTTGCACACCTGAATGGCCTCAGAAGGCTGACCCACGTCGAGCACCTCATAGCCGCTGCTACGCAACGCTCGAGAGCACAACTTCCGAACGATCTCTTCGTCCTCGACTAGCAGGATCATCGCCGCGCCAGCTCGCGACTCAAGAGCAGCCTCGTGTGATACGGCGGTCTCAACCGCTTCCTCGATCCGCGGCAGATAGATCTTGACCGTCGTCCCTCCGCCCTCCTCACCGTCTACCTCGATGTGACCACCGCACCGTCTGACCACGCCGTAAACAGTGGACATGCCCAGGCCCGTCCCCGGGCCGACCTCCTTGGTGGTGAAGAAAGGCTCGAATAAGAAGGTCACCGTGCTCTCGCAAACCATGTCGCTCTATTGGAACATCCTTGGGTTGTTACCTATGATCGCGCCGCTGTTCGAAATCGCCTCTACCCGTTGCATCGCCGAATCAAATACCGGCTCAACTACAGCGCCCAGGGCCGTCATAGCGGTCAGGAAGTGATGTTTCTGGCGGATTGCTTGAAGGTGCCAAGCTCGTGGTCAGAGGTGGACCCCGAAATTCGGACAGGTTGCTAAGGTGGGATCCAGACCAAGAAGAAGGAGTCTGGAATGCCACGGAAGAGACGGAGTTATCCTGCTGAGCTGAAGGCGAAGGTCGCTTTGGAGGCGCTTCGCGAGGAAGCGACGATGGCGGAGCTGGCAGCCCGCTACGATGTGCATCCGAATCTGATCGCCAACTGGAAGAAGAAGGCTCGGCAGAAGGTGCTGGCTGGCTTCTCGGGGAAACAGGAGCGCAACGAGGTCTCTCGGGAGGCCGAGATCAAGGAGCTGCGGGCGAAGATCGGGGAGCTCGTCATCGAGCGGGATTTCTTGTCCAAGGCCTTCGGTCGTTGAGCCACGGCCGGAGGGTGGCGATGGTCGATCCGGAGCACGGCCCCCTGAGCATCACGCGGCAGTGCCGCCTGGTGTCGATCGCGAGGTCTTCGTTCTATTACGAGGGCCACGGCGAGAGTCCGCTGAACCTGCGCCTGATGCGGCTGATCGACGAGCAGTTTCTTCAGACGCCGTTTTACGGCTCACGTCAGATGCGACGATGGCTGCGCCGTCAGGGCTACACGGTCTCTCGCAAGCGGGTGCGCCGCCTGATGCGGCTGCTCGGGTTGCAGGCGATCTTGCAGCGGCCCAGGACGTCTCAGCCGCACCCGGAGCACCGGATCTACCCCTACCTGCTGCGTGATCTGGAGATCACGCGACCCAACCACGTTTGGTGCGCGGATGTGACCTACATCCCGCTGCAGCGGGGCTTTCTGTACCTGGTTGCGGTGATGGACTGGGCGAGCCGCAAGGTGCTGTCCTGGCGTCTGTCCAACACGCTCGATACGAGCTTCTGCGGCGAGGCCTTGCAAGAGGCGCTCGAGCGCTACGGTCCTCCCGAGATCTTCAACACGGATCAGGGTAGCCAATTCACCAGCGTCGACTTCACCAACGCGCTCAAGGAGGCCGGCATTCGGATCTCGATGGACGGCAAGGGCCGCTGGATGGACAACGTCTTCATCGAGCGACTGTGGCGATCGCTCAAGTACGAGCAGGTCTATCTGTCAGAGTACGCGACTGGCTCCGAGGCTCGGGCCGGGATCGGCTGGTGGATGGACTTCTACAACGAGTGCCGACCGCACTCGTCGCTCCAGGACCGGACGCCCGAGGAGGCGTACATTGACGACGGGGCTGAAGACAGGAGCCCGGGGCTTCGCCCCGTGTCTCGCAAGCCCAAGGCAGCCTGAATCATGAACCCGGATTCCACCTTAGCTGCGACGCAAACCTGTCCAAAGGATGGGGTCCACCTCTCTCCTCTGTTCCGATCTCGAAGCTTACGGACGCACTCGCGTGTGTCGTAGCCCTTGTCGGCCGCCAAGGTCACCCTGCGGTTACCGGAAATCTTGTCCGCCATTTGCACCGCCGCCTCTCGTTCTGCTGTTCCCGAAGCGATCGTTACGCAGGCGTTGGTTGCTAACCCGTGGCGGTTGTCGATCATCAGGTGACCCATGTAGCAGAGCCTCGACTCGGCTCCCTTACTCTTCTTGTATAGGCGTGCCTCCGGGTCGGTCCTGGAGGCGTGAGTATCGTTCGTGCGCCGTTGCCGGCGAAAATCGACGCTCGGGTTGCTGCCGCCCTCATCGGAGTCGCTCTGATCCTTCGGCTTGAAGCTCTTGTGCGAGGCCCACGCCTCGATCAGCGTGCCGTCCACCGTGAAGTGTTCATCCGACAGCAGGCTGCGGCGCCGTGCCTCCGCCAGCACTTCCTGGAAGAACACCTCGGCGACCTCGCCTCCCAACACTCGATCCCGGTTCTTCGTGAACACCGTCGCATCCCACACCAGATCGTCCATGTTCAGGCCCACAAACCACCGGAACAGCAGGTTGTAGTCGAGTTGCTCCATCAGCATGCGCTCGGAGCGAATCGTGTACAGCACCTGCAGCAGCAGCGCCCGCAGCAGCTTCTCCGGCGGGATAGACGGACGGCCCGTGTGCGAGTACAGCTTCTCGAACGGCGGCGACATCCGCCCCAGCACATCGTTGACGATCCTCAGCAGCGGCCGCAGCGGATGCTCCTTCGGTACTCGCTGCTCTGGAGATACGTAACTAAAAACCGCCACCTGTCCCGCGTCCTCACCACGCATCTGCTCACCTCGTTGATGCTTCGGTTCTTGCCGCGGGCTGCGTGGTTCAAAATCTACTCGAACAAGGGGAGTTTTTCAGCAGCCTGCTAGGCCCTACGTCCTTTGCCTGGCCAGGCGCCCGGCGGCCTGAGGCAACACCGACTCGACCTCTTGCCGATCGGGCTGCTTCGGCAACGACCAACCCTCACGTAGACTCTGAATCAGAGGGCGGTGCCAGTCGAAGTCTGCGTTGTCGCGGACCCACCGCATGATGTTATCGGAGCCACCGAGGCTCATCAGGCCGGCCAGACACAGGTCGCCGACCAGCCCCATCCGCCGGCGCAGCCAAATTCCGGTTCGGATCTCGGGCTCGAGCAACGCGCGCCAACGCGTCTCGTATGAGCCGAGTCGAGCCTCCGAAAGATCGTCGCGGCGCAGCGCCTCCTCCAGCGTCCGTGCTGCGAGGCGCGCGCCGAGCATCCCGTAGTAGATTCCGCCGTGGCTCGTCGCCTTGACCTGGCCAGCGGACTCCCCCACCAGCAGCACACGCTCGGCGACACTGCGATGTACACATCCCACCGGGATAGGGCTGGTCCGCAGCCGCCCACGCCCCACGTCGACAAAAGCCTCGGCGCCAGTCGTGGCCAGGATCTGGCGCAGGCGGCTGGTCGCGGCCGTCGGGACGGTGACCCCGATCTTCGCCCAGCCGTCGTCGATCCGAAGTATCCACCCGAAGCCCCGCGGCGCCGTCTTTCTTCCCAACAGGACCATCGCGGTATCGGCGGGCAGTGCCGGATCGGCCTCCCGGTGCAGTTGGCGCTGTCACCGGGCGTCCGATCGCGCTCGAGCAGGAGCACGTCGACACCGCGCTGCGCCAATGCGTGCGCACAGGTACTGCCGGCGGGGCCCGCGCCGACGACCACGACGTCTCGCATTCGGTCTGGCATCGGCATTGAAGCTCCGGGGGGGGTAAAGGGCGGGTTTGGCCAAGATAACAACGATCAGCGTGCGGGGCTCGAGGCCTGACCACAGTCGGCGGACAGGTGCGGGCCAGGCAGGGACCGCGGCGGAATCGCCGTGATCCGACGGCGCATATCCGGCCGTACTCGGCCGCTGTCGTCAGGGCGCCGAGAAGGTGCCCAGACACGGACGGACAAGCGCGGCCAGGAAGCCCGATCTACCCGTTGCCGTGCGCCGCCGCGGCAGGCCCAATGGAGTCACGGGCGAAATGTACCTGACCATCGCTCGGGGAAGGACTCCAGTTGTACTCCGACGCGACCACGGTGACCGACGCCCGGCGGGGGGGGGCACGCACTCTGAGAGCGTTGCTCGACCGCCTGGAGCGGTCGAGCAACGGGCTTGTCGGCTTCGAGTCGCTACGTACCACCGCGCTCCTGGCGGTCGGTCGTGTCGGGGGACCCGTGCTCTCGATGATCGTCGCGGCCAGCTTCGGGGCCAGCCGAGTGACCGACCGGTTCTTCGTGGCCTTTGCGCTGGCGACCTACGCGCTCGAGACCATCATCACGATCGGCGAATCGACCGCGGTTCCCTTCCTGGTGGAGGCTCGCCTCCGTGGCGCCGCATCCCGCCGGCTGATCATCAGGATGGCCCTCGGGAGCGCCGTGGCCGGATTCGTGCTCGTTGCGGCGGCGGCCGCGTTCCTGCTCGTGTCGCAACCCCGCCAGCTCGGAGGCGAGGCGTGGCTCTGGGTCGCCGGACTCACCGGCTACGTGGTCGCGGGTGCCGTCGCCAGCGCGATCACCGGCGCCCTGTATGCGGCCGGGCGATACGGACCGGCCGCGGCCTGCTCGGGCCTTCGGCCGGTCGCCGCGATCGGCGTCGTCTTGGGGCTCGGGCCGGCGCTCGGCATCGGAGCGGTCGCCGTCGGGCTCACCGTCGGTGCCATCCTGCAGGCCAGCCTCGTTGCCTGGCTGGCTTGGAGAGTCTACGCAGCGACCGGCGCGAGCAACGATCGCCCGCTCCAATTCGGGCGCTTCCTTCGCGAGGCGAGCTGGCAGCTCGCCGGCTCGTTGATCGTCGGCCTGCTCCCAGTCGCCGACCGGCTGGCCGCAGCCACGCTGCCGGATGGCAGCGTCAGCTTGCTCGAGTACTCGACACGCATCTGGTCGGTACCGGTGACCCTGCTGGTGACCGGCGTGCTCGTCGTCTGCCTGACCAACTGGAGCGAACTAGGGTTGCGGGACCCTGCGGAGCTTCGGCGCTCGGTCCACGGTGCTGCCCGCGCGATGCTAGCACTCTCGTCCGTGCTCGTAGCGGGATTGATCCTCGGGCGACACACCATCGTGGAGACTCTGCTGGGATGGGGCTCGATGAGCGACGCCCAGCTGTCAGAGGCCAGTCTGACGTTCGCGCTGCTGGCGGTGGGCATCCCGTTCTATCTCAGCAGCCTGCTCTACTCGCGCGCGGTGATCGCGGTCCGACGCACCCGCTGGCTTTTCCTCATCGCGATCGTGGCCCTGATCGTGAAGGTGACGCTCAACGCCTCTCTCAGCCCGATCCTCGGTCTGGCCGGCGTGGCCCTCGCCACGTCGTTGACGTACGGCGTGACGATACCGCTCCTGGTCTATGCCTTTCATCGCGCCAGCCGAGAGCAGGATGTGCCCCGAATGTCGTGGAAATTGGATGAGCGCAGCCTCCTGGGCAACGGCTGATCGTATCGGTTAGGCGGCCTGCTCGTCCGGGCCGCGAGTGATCTGGGCAAGGTGACGATAGCCGTCGACGCGGCGCATGCGGATCTGGCCGAAGGCGACCAAGCCCCACAGCAACGTCACGCCAGCTGCCTCGGTGCAGAACGAACCCTGGGTCTTGGTACGGCGCCGGAACTCCCGGTTCAGGTTCTCGAGCGGGTTGGTCGTTCGCAACGTCTTCCACATCGGCCTGGGGAACTCGTAGAACGTCAGCAGGCTCAGGCCCGCTTCCTCCAGGCTTCGGGCAACGGCCGGCACGAGCCTGGACCATTTGCGCACGAAGGCGCTGTACGCGGCCCGAGCCTCGTTGCCGTTGTCGGCGCGGACGATGGCATGCCAATCGCGCCTCATTTCATCGCGCGCATGCACGGGGCAGTGATCGCGAAGGTTGCTCCACTTGTGCTGGATGCATCGCTGCACCTGCGACCGCGGCCATGCCTCGGTCGCCTTCGCCAGCCCCTTGTGACCGTCGGCGATCAGCAGCTGAGGCGATCGCAGCCCCCGGTGCACGAGCGAGTCGATCAACCCTCGCCAGTGAACTTCCGCTTCCGAGGCCGCCAACCGCAACGCCACCAACACCTTCTGGCCGTCGGCTTTGACTCCGAGCACCGCCAACACCGGCACCGAGACCACGCGCCGCGCCAACCTGACCTTCAGGTGAAACCCGTCCAGATACAGAATCGGATACCGCTCACCGGACAGCTCTCGCTCGCTCCAGCTCGCGAAGTACGTCTTGAGCCGCCCCACCACCCGCGAGACCGTGCTCTTGGACAGGTGCGCTCTCCCGAGCAACGGAGACAACGCCTTGCGGATCCGCCGCGTGTTGGCGCCCGCCAGGTACGCTCCCAGGATCGCCTCGTCCACCTGTCGTGCTCGCCGCGCGTACCGTGGCAGGATCGCGCTCCGGAACTCCCGGGTGCCGCCGTCTTCGTCCACGACGCGACCGCGCGGCACGTCCAACTCCTGGAGTCCCTGCGCCGTCGTCACCCGCCGGCTCTGGGTGCCGTTGCGGTAGCCTCGGCGCGGCCGACCGTTGCGCTCGTATCGCGCGCTCCCCAGAGCCTCCGTGAGCTCCTCCTGGAGCGTGATCTGGATCGCCTCACGGATCCTCGTCCGCAGCAACATCTGTACGTCCCGTCGAAACTCCACGACCTCGTTGTCGTGCGTGCTAACCTGCTTCACGGCGTAACCTCCTGCCGCTCGTGGCGGCTCTGAGTTTTGCTACTCGGAGGTTACGCCTTTCTAATTTCCACAGGACTCGGGACGGATCCCGAGAGCAGGTGCAATGAGAGTCACGCACTGCATCTCGGGACTCGGACTGGGGGGCGCGGAGATGGCACTGTTTCGCCTGGCGGTCGCCACTCGGCATCACGATCCGCTGGTCGTCAGTCTCATCTCGGACGGGCCGCTGGAGTCACGGTTGCGCGAAGCGGGCATTCGGGTCCGGACGCTGGACAAGCGCGCCGGCCTTCCGGATCCCCGAGTGGTACCGCGGTTGGCGCGCTTGCTCCGACGCGAGCAGCCGGAGGTGCTCCAGACATGGATGTACGAGGCCAACTTGTACGGGCTCGCCGCCGGGCGGATGGCAGGAGTGCCCGGAATCGTCTGGAACCTGCGCTGCGCGGATACGGACTGGCGGTTCTACCCTCGCACTGCGGCGCTGGCGTTCCGGCTCAACAAGCTGCTCGCGCGCCACCCCGATGCGATCGTCGTCAATTCCTGGCGGGGCCGCGCCTACCACCGGCAGCACGGTTTCGAGACTCGTCGTATGCGAGTGATTCCGAACGGGTTCGACACCGTCGAGTTCCGACCGGACCCGGAAGCACGCCAATCGGTTCGCGCGCAGTTCGGGGTGGGGAACGTACCTCTGGTCGGCCTGATCGGTCGTCACGACCCTCAGAAGGACCACGCCACCTTTGCCCGTGCGGCCGCCGCCGTGACGCGGGCGCTTCCCGATACCCGGTTCCTACTCGCCGGTTCCGAGATTACCTTGAAGAATGCCCCGCTTGTCGCGCTCTTCGCACCCGAGGTCAGGGAACGCAGTCTGCTGCTGGGCCGACGCGACGACATTGCTCGACTCATGCGGGGACTCGACGTCCTGGTGATGTCGTCGGCCTCCGGCGAGGGGTTCCCGAACGTGCTGGGCGAGGCGATGTCGTCGGGCGTGCCGTGCGTCGCGACCGACCTCGGGGACGCCGCACGGATCGTCGGCCAGACCGGAAAGGTCGTCCCGCCTGGGGATCACGAGGCCCTCGCACGCGCCGTCGTCGACCTGTTGAGCCTGGGTCACGAGGGGCGACAGCGCCTGGGGCGTGCCGCTCGTAAACGCATCCAACAGCACTTCTCCCACCAGGCGGCACGCCGCCGCTACGAGGACCTGTACGGCGCGCTGGCCGGCCGAAGGGAGCCGATCCCATGTCCGGCCTGAAGGTTCTGCACTGTATCGGCGCGCTTCCCGTCGGCGGCACGGAGACGGCGCTGGCCCGGCTGGTTCGAGCCATGCCGGAAGTCGACTCGACGGTGGTGAGCCTCTCGGCCGCCGGGCCAATCGGCGCCCGGCTGGCGCGGTCCGGCGTCCCGGTGGTGGCCCTCGGTAAGGCGCGCTCAGCGGTCGATCCGCGCTGCCTGCACCGCCTCCGGCGCCTACTGCTCCGCGACCGACCCGACATCGTGCAGACCTGGCTGTCCGAGGCGAATCTCTACGGTCTCGTCGCGGCGCGACTGGCCCGGGTCAGATCGGTCGTCTGGGGACTGCGCTGTGCCGACATGCCGTGGGACCGATTCGGCTCCATGACCTCGCTGGGCCTGCGCCTCAACGGGCTGCTGTCACGCTGGCCTGAGGCCATCGTCGCCAACTCGCGCGCCGGCCTGCGCTACCACGAGAGGCAGGGCCTACAAACCGATCGGGCGCTCGTGATCCCCAACGGGTTCGATGTCGAATCCTTTCGGCCCGACGACGCTGCGTGCCGCCGCTTTCGGCAGGAGCTCACGATCCCGCGCGGAACACCGGCCATCGGCCTGGTCGGGCGGCAGGACCCCGCCAAGAACATCGGCAACTTCCTGCGCGCCGCGGAGTTCGTGCACGCCCGCCGTCCGGACGCCATCTTCGTCATGGCCGGTAGCGGCTTCGGCGTCGACAACCTGAGGCTTCATCGCAAGCTGTGTGCGACTGGTTTCCGCGACCGTTGGCGACTGATCGGCGAGCGCGATGACATCGCTACCGTGATGAACGGCCTCGATCTGCTCGTCGTCTCATCCCGCAGCGAGGCCTTCCCCAACGTGCTCGGCGAAGCCATGGCGTGTGGCACGCCGTGCGTGTCGACCGACGTCGGCGACGCCGCCGAGATCCTTGGCGACCCCAAGCGCACGGTGCCGCGCGAAAGCCCCGGAGCGCTGGCGGCTGCGATCCTCGAGGTGATCGGTCGGACCGACCAGCAGCGAGCCGAGATCGGCGAGCGTGACCGTATCCGCATCGCCCGACGCTACTCGCTCGAGTCGGTCGCACACCGCTACCTGAACCTTTATCGCCGGCTGACAGGCCGGCCGGAGGAGCTGCCATGTGCGGCATAGCCGGGCTGTGGGATCCCGAGACGGCGAGCGAGGACGAGCTCAACGAGCGCGCCGAGGCGATGGGCAGTACGCTGGCGCACCGCGGCCCGGACGCCTGCGGCGTCTGGGTAGACCCGGCGGTCGGGATGGGCCTGGCTCACCGCCGCCTGTCGATCATCGACCTATCGAGCGCCGGCGCCCAACCGATGACCTCGGCCAGCGGACGCTGGATACTGACCTACAACGGTGAGGTCTATAACTTCGTCGAGCTCCGCACTCGTTTGTTGGCGGCCGGCCGGAGCTTCCGCGGCGGCAGCGATACGGAGGTCATCCTGGAGGCCATCGAAGAGTGGGGCTTCGACGACGCCGTACGAAGCCTCGAGGGAATGTTCGCGTTCGCGCTCTGGGACCGGCACGAGCGGCGACTGCATCTGGTTCGCGACCGCCTCGGCAAGAAACCGCTCTATGTGCACGCGCGCCGGCGATTGCTCCTGTTCGCCTCGGAGCTCAAGGCGCTGTGTGCGCATCCGGCGTTCGAACGCCGACTCGATCCGCAGGCGGTCTATCTGTTCAGTCGCTATCACTACGTACCATCGCCCTACTGCATCTTCGAGGACACCACCAAGCTCGAGCCTGGCCACCACGCCGTGGTCGAGCAGGCGGGCGACGGGTGCCTGGGCGAACCACGCATCGAGCGCTACTGGGATCCCCTGGCGATCGCCGCTGCCGGGGCGATCCCGCGCCCGGACACGCGCGAGGCCGTGGACGAGCTCGAGGCGGAACTCCGACGAGCCGTCTCCCAGCGCATGGTTGCCGATGTTCCTCTGGGTGCGTTGTTATCCGGGGGAATCGACTCGGCGACCGTGGTGGCACTGATGCAGTCAGTAGCCGATCGCCCCGTACGGACATTCACCATCGGCTACCACGACCCGGAGCACGACGAGGCGACGGAGGCGCGCGCCATCGCCGAGCACCTCGGCACCGACCATACCGAGCTATACGTAACGGCCGAAGACACGCTGCGTGTCATCCCCGAGATGCCCGATGTGTACGACGAGCCGTTTGGTGATTCGTCGCAGCTCCCCACCCTGATCGTGTCGCGGCTGGCGCGCCGCTCGGTAACTGTTGCCCTGGCAGGCGACGGTGGCGACGAGCTGTTCGGGGGCTACCAGCGGTACAGCGTCGCCGATCAGCTCTGGCACAAGGTCGGCTGGGCCCCCGACTCGGTGCGCCACACGGCGGCCGCGTCGCTGCGGCTGCTGTCGCCGGAGAGCTGGGACCGGCTCATGGCGGTGGCGCGACCCGTGCTGCCGCGGAGGCTGCGCATGCGGCTGTACGGGGACAAGGCGCACAAGCTCTCGCGAATCCTGGACGCCGGCGGGCGTGAGTACCTGTATCGCCGACTGGTCAGCTTCTTCGACGATCCCGCTCAGATTCTCGAGCCGTCGACGAGCCGGGAGGGCTCGCTGGCCATCGACCCGGTCATGCGACTGCAACGGCGCATCAGCAGCGAGCTCGGAATATCCGACTTCGTGTTCCAGATGATGCTTTTGGATCTGAAGACCTACCTGCCCGAGGACATCCTGGTGAAGGTCGACCGGGCGAGCATGGCCACTTCGCTGGAGATCCGGGCGCCGTTGCTCGATCATCGCCTCGTGGAGATGAGCTGCCGCCTGCCAATGGATCTCAAGGTCCGCGACGGCACCACCAAGTGGCTGCTGCGCCAGGTCCTTTACCGCCACGTGCCACAGGCGCTCATGGACCGGCCCAAGGCCGGCTTCGGGGTACCGATCGGGCCGTGGCTCCGCGGACCGCTGCGGGGCTGGGCAGAGGAGCTCCTGGAGCCCCGCCGGCTGGCTGCCGAGGGGGTTTTCCAGCCGCGGATCGTACAGAGCCTGTGGCGCGACCACCTCAGTGGACGGTACGACTGGAAGTACCATCTCTGGGGTGTCCTGATGTTCCAGGCTTGGCGGGAACGGTGGTCCGCTAGCTGACCGGCACGGCGCGGCCGCGCGCCGCGTTGGCGGGCGCCAGCTCAGCACACAGGGATCGCAGCTCACGCTCCCACTGCCGCGCGATCCGCGCCGGAGCCAAGCGCTCGCGCGTCGCCAGAGCTTCGGTTCCCAAGCGCATCCGCGTCCTGGCCGAGCCCAGAAGCTGCGCCACACGGTCGGCCATGGCTTGGACATTCCCCACCGGGCACAGAAGGCCAGCGACCCCGTCGGTCACGAGGTCGGCCGGACCGCTCGGGCAATCGGTGCTGACCACCGGCAGCCCGCGGCTCATGGCCTCGACGAGCACGTTGGGGAACCCCTCGTGGCGCGAGGCAAGGACGAAGACCGTAGCCCGATCGTACTCGGCGACCATGTCGCGCCGGTAGCCGAGCCATCGCACCCGTTGACCAACACCGAGATCGCGGGCGAGGCGCTCGAGACGCCCGCGCTCCTCCCCCTCTCCGACGACCCGCAGCTCGCAGCGCGGGAAGCGACGGGCGACCTGTGCAAAGGCGCGCAGCAACAGCGGGTAGTCCTTCTGGGGTGTCAATCGGCCAACCGCGAGGATGGCGGTTCGCTCGGTCTGGTTCGGGAGCAGGCGAGCGGATTCGAGAAACTCGCGCGACAGCGGGTTGGGAATCACGACCGGGGGTCGGCGCGGGGTCAGCCGGCTCAGGCAGAGCGCGAGCTCCGCCGCTGGCACGACGAGCAGGTCAGCGGTCGGATACCAGAGCCGACGCAGCGCCTTCCACGGCATGCTCAGATGCGGCTCGGACGGATGCAGGCGTTCGGAGACCACGACGGGAACTCCGAGGCCGCGGCTGGCGACGAGGGTAACGACATTGGTCTCCGTCATGAAGGACACGACCACGTCGGGTGACGCCTCGACGATCGCTCGGCGCAGCGCGCGAACGCGCGCCGCGTTGCGCGCCAGAGCGTCAAGCCGACCGATCGAGGCGCTCATCAGATCCAGCGACACCCGCTGCACCGCCGGGGCCGCGGCGAAGACGTCCCGATCCGCACGGGCCAGCGTCGCGAGGCAAACGTCGTGCCCTGAGTCCGCTAGCTCCCGCGTCAACGACGTCGTCACCCGTTCGACGCCGCCGGCTCCCAAGCTACTGATGACCCAGAAGATCTGCATGCTCCGATGCTAACGGTGACCCACTGTGGTGCCCACGCGAACGGCCTGGCTGACCGCGTCTGGCCGCCGCCGAGCCCTTCCGACCGCAGGTCTGTGTCCAGCTGCGGTCAACTCCGGTCACATCGGTCCATAGAACCATTGCCTAAATCATGAATCCGCTTCCAAAATCATTAAAAGACAAATGACGCTACACCTTTCGGTCCCGAGCCCATGGCCAACCTGTCGGCGACACCCCGCACCGCTCCGCTCCGGGCGCCACACCGCGGCGCGCTGGGCCCGACGATCCTGTTCGTCGCCAACACCCCCTGGTACCTGTTCAATTTCCAGCTCCAGGTCGCGGAGCGCGTGCGCCGCGCAGGGGGCAACGTGACCATGGTTTGCCCCGACGGCCCCTATCGAGACCGTCTGGAAGCGGCCGGCTTCGACTGGCTGGAGCTGAACATGAGCCGGCCGATCTCCCCGCTGGCCGATCTACGGGCGCTGCCGCGATGGATCGGGCTGTACCGGCACACCAAACCCGAGCTGGTGCACCACTTCACCACCAAGTGCGTCGTCTACGGCACGCTGGCGGCTCGCTTGGCGCGCGTGCCGGCGATCGTCAACACGGTCAGCGGGCTGGGGTTCGTCTTCGGCAGCGAGACCCTGGCCGCCCGGCTCATCCGTCCACCGTTGCGGCTGGCCCTGCGCTGCGTGCTCGGTGCCCAGCGGGTCCGCGTCTTGTTCCAGAACGAGGATGACCGCAGCGCCTTCCAGGAGCCCGGCGTCGTGCCACCGGCGCGTGGACGGCTGGTGCCCGGCTCGGGGGTCGACCTCGAGCGCTTCCGACCCGACCCGGGTCGAACCGGCCAGCCGGTGCGCTTTCTCATGGCCTGCCGGCTCCTGTGGGACAAGGGTGTGGCGGAGTTCGTCGAGGCCGCACGCCATCTTCGCGCCCGCGGCTCGGATGCCGAGTTCGTGATCGCCGGCGCCCCGGACGCCGGGAACCCGCGCTCCGTGCCGGAGGCACAACTAACGGCATGGGCCCGGCAGGGTGTCGTCGAGTGGCTGGGCCACCGCGACGACATGGATCGCCTGCTGCGCAAGGTCGACGCGGTCGTGCTGCCGACGGCCTACCGCGAGGGGATCCCCAGGATCCTGTTGGAGGCAGCCGCCACCGGCCTGCCAATCGTTACCGCCGATGCCCCGGGCTGCCGCGACGCGGTCAGCGACGGCGACAACGGCATCCTCGTTCCCGCCCGTGATGTGCCATCGCTGGTCGCGGCCATGGACCGGCTCACGGGCGACGAGCTGCTGCGGCACCGCATGGGTGCCGCTGGGCGCGTGCGCGCCGAACGGCGCTTCGACGTGGCCCAGGTCGCCGACGCCGTCATCGAGACCTATCAGGCTGCCCTGCAGATCGACCGGCGCCAGGCAGAGCCCTGGCTCAAGCGCCCGTTCGACGTGCTGGTATCCGGGATCGGCCTGCTGGTCCTATCGCCGGTGTGGCTGGCGGCAGCCATCGCCATCAAGCTGCAGGATGGCGGACCGGTGTTCTTCCGCCCGCGCCGCTGGGGCCGCGACGGCCGCGCCTTCGACGTGCTCAAGTTCCGCACCATGATCCCCGACGCCAACAGGTTGGGGATTGTCCCGGCGCAGGAGAACGACCCCCGGGTTACCCGCGTCGGGCGCCTACTGCGCGCCACCGCGATGCACGAGCTACCGCAGCTGCTCAGCATCTTCCGCGGCCACATGAGCATCGTGGGGCCGCGACCCCTGGCGATCGGTGAGGTGCTGCCCGACGGGACGCGCTACGAGTCGGTACTCGGCTTCGACTACCGTCTGTCGGTACGTCCCGGCCTCACGAGCCTCGCCGCGATCTACCTGTCCAAGGACGCCTCGCCTCGCCACAAGTTCCGCTACGACGCCGTGTACATCCGCAACCATTCGAGCTGGCTCGACCTGCGCATGATCCTGCTGTCGTTCTGGATCACGCTCCGCGGCCGCTGGGAGTCGCACGACCGCGGTCGCCGCCGCGCTATTATCAGCGCCCGAACCTGACGTCCGGCCACGGACTCGCGCGCGAGGATACGTATGCGCTTCTTGTCACTCGTTTGTCTGGCTCTGCTCGCCGGCTGCAGCACGACGCCCTTGGAGAACGGCGGGCGGCCTCCAAACATCGTCTATCTCTACGCCGACGACCTCGGAATCGGCGAGATCGGCCCCTACGGGCAGAGGACGATCCGCACACCGACCCTGGATCGACTCGCCGCCGAGGGCATGCTGTTCACCCAGCACTACTCGGGAAGCGCGGTCTGCGCTCCATCGCGGGCAGTGCTCCTGACCGGCAAGCACACCGGCCACGCCTTCATCCGCGATAACAAGGAGCTCGGCGGATGGGGACCCGACGAGCCCGAGGGCCAGTGGCCTCTGGCAGCCGACGAGGTAACGCTGGCCGAGCGACTGCGCCAGGCGGGGTACGTCACCGGGGCCATGGGCAAGTGGGGCCTCGGCGGCCCCGACGGCGAGGGCCATCCCAATCTCCAGGGCTTCGACCTGTTCTATGGCTACCTGTGCCAGCGGGTGGCGCACAACTACTACCCGACGCACCTGTGGCGCAACGGTGACAAGGAGATGCTGCCGGGCAACGACTATTTCGCCGCCCACCAACGTATCGACGCCCCGCCCGACGATCCATCCGGGTACGAGCAGTATCGCGGCGAGACCTATGCACCGGATCGCATGGGCGAGGCAGCGCTACAGTTCATCCGCGACAGCGCAGATCGGCCCTTCTTCCTCTACTTCCCGACGATCGTGCCGCACGTCGCCATCCAGGTTCCCGAAGATTCGCTGGCGCAGTATGGCGGCAGGCTCGACGAGGCGCCGTACCTGGGTCAGGAGGGCTATCTTCCCCACCCCGAGCCGCGCGCCGCCTACGCCGCCATGATCACGCGCATGGACCGCGACCTGGGGCGTATCGTCGATCTGATCGACGAGCTGGGGCTGGCAGACACGACGCTGATCCTGTTCAGCTCCGACAACGGCCCGACGTACGCAGGCGGCGCCGACTCCGAGTTTTTCGAGTCGGCCGCAGAGCTCCGTGGGCTCAAGGGGCAGTTGTACGAGGGCGGCATCCGGGCCCCGATGATCGCCCGCTGGCCGGGGCACATCGAGGCCGGTAGCACGAGCAACCACGTCTCGGCCCAGTGGGACGTGCTGCCCACGGTGCTGGAGATCGCCGGGCTGGACGCCCAGGACGGAGTCGACGGCCGCAGCTTCGCCCCGACCCTGCTGGGGCGCAGCAAGCAGGCGCGCCACGGCTACCTGTACTGGGAGCTGCTGCGCTTTGCCGACGAGGCCGGCGAGCTGCGGGTCGAGCTGTACGACTTGGCCGCGGATCATCCGGCCGAGACCACCGACCTGGCCGAGAGCCGACCCGACAGGGTGCAGCAGCTACTGACCATGGCGCACGAGGCGCGGACGCCGTCGGAGCTGTTCCCGTCGGCGTTCGACGGCCGCTAGCAGGCCGGGCGGCGTCGGATCTCGACGCCCATGGAGCTATCGCTACCGCGGCGCGCCTGCGAGCTGCAGCGCGGGACGCCGCAGGATCAGCGCCTCGCCGCTTGCCTCGGTGATGCGGTAGTGCGCCCCGGCATCAAGGGGACCGAAACGCTCGGTCTCGCCACCGGGCCATCGGATCTCGAGGCTTTCGGCGCGCCGAGCTCCACCCAGGCCTATGTGCAGCCGGTGCGGATTGCCGCCGAAGCTTCCCCCGGTCCCGACGACGCGACGCAGCGACCGCGCTCCCCGGGAGTCGCGCAACCATACTCGCACCCGCGCGCCCACCGCGAACCGGTTGGAACCGGCGCCACGAAGCTCCAACGCCAACCAGTTACCTGGCGCCCCGGGGTTCTCGAAGAGCGCATTGTGGTACTCGTCGCCCGGGAGAAAACCGCCTAGTTGCTGCAGGACGTCCTGGTCGCCGTCGTTGTCGATGTCTGCGAAGGCGATCCCGTGCCCCTTGGCCAGATGACCGAAGCCCCCGTCGGCGGTCGCATCGGCGAAGCGCTGTCCGCCGTCGTTGCGGTACATGACGTTCGGGACCAGGCCCTCGAAGCCCGGGTAGCCCGTGCCCAGATAGAAATCGAGCCAGCCGTCGTTATCCAGGTCGCCGTAGTTGGCGGCCATGGGCAAGGTCGAGTGAGCGATGCCCCACGCCTCGGCCACCTCCCGGAAGCCGCCGGTGTCGTCGCCGAGATAGAGCTTGGCAAGCTCGGCGTCGTGCTCCCCACCGAGTCGATCGGCGACCGCGTGCCAGATGTCGCCGACGCCGCCCGCGGCGGGCATTTGATAGCTCTGAACGAGCAGATCGAGCTGGCCATCCTCGTTGGCGTCCCAGAACCACGCGGCGAAGCTGCTGGAAGGGCCGGCAACACCGAGCCGCGGCGCCAGGTCCTCGAAGGTGCCGTTGCGGCGATTGCGGTAGAGGCGGTTCGCCCCGTGCAGGTTCGACACGTACAGGTCGACCCAGCCGTCGTCATCGAAGTCGCCCCAGGCGGCGCTCTTGCCCCACCGATCGTTGGTCACTCCGGCCTGCGCCGCCACATCGACGAAACGCCCACTATCGTTACGGAACAGCTGTGCCGGATACCGGAGGTCTCCGGTCGCCTCGTTGGCCACATACAGGTCCAGGTCGCCGTCGTTGTCGTAGTCGGCCCACACACCCACCTGCGTCGGGTAGTGCACCCCGCCGAGCCCGACGTCGAAGGTCACGTCCCGAAATCGCATGTCGCCGTCGTTGCGCAGCAGCGAGTTCGGCCACCTCCCGGTCTCACCGCGCCAGGCGCCCCGTAGCACGAGGAGATCGAGATCGCCATCGTTGTCGTAGTCGGCCTGCACGGCGTTCAGACCGCCGGTGATCCCGGTAAGGCCGGCAGCAACCGTTCGATCCTCGAAGCTGCCGTCGCCACGGTTGCGAAATAGTCGCACCTGGCCCGCGATGTCGGTGGTGCTCGAGAAGACGTCGAGCAGGCCGTCGCCGTCGAGATCATCAACGACCATGCCCCCGGCGTAGTCGAAGACATCAAGACCGACCGCGGAGGCCACGTTGGCGAAGCCCGTAAGCCCCGAGCCGACCGGCATCGCGCTGGTAGGCCAGCGCCAGGCCTCGGCGCCTTCCAGGTCGCCCATGGCCACCGTGAGCCCGGCAAGCCAGCGGGAGGCAATGCCGATGCGGCTACCGTCGCCGGCAGCGGCCTGGGCACGCTGCAGGTGGGCCAGCGCTTCCCGCAAGGCGGCCTGCTCCCCGGTGGCCGCGCCATCACCACGGACCAGGATGCAGGCGCTGTCGTTGCGCCGATCAACGCATTCACGCGCCAGAACCTCGCGGAGCCAGGTCACGCCAGAGAAGTACTCGGCCAGAGCGACATTGCCCGACCGCGTGGCGATCGGCAGGCGGGCAGCGATCTCCAGCACGGCGCCGAATTGCTGCCGAGCCTCCGAGAAGTTGCCGGCCCGGAGCTCGGCCACCGCCAGCGAGCCCCGAAGCCCGGCAAGCCGATCCGGTGGCGTCTGCGGAGGCACCCTCCGCGCGGCCTGCCGCAGACGAGCCGCTGCCGCCTGGGGTCCGGCCGCTTGAGCGCGCGTCCCGGCCAGGCTCGCCAGCGCGGCCAACATGCGATCGTGACTGTCGACGGCCTGCGGCGCCCCACGGCGAGCTGCAGGACACCGACGAACGCCACCAAGAATCCTCGAGTTGCCCAGCGCCTCGGCGTCCCCCGAGCCTATCGAATCGGCACGGCACTCGGCAATTACGATGACCGCCCCTAACAGGCCGTGGTGAAAGTGTGGTGGGTCTGGCAAGTAGGTCTTACGGGTGAGGGCAAGGAGCACCGACGAGGCGATGCGACAACATCGTTGAGGAGGTGCGACACGGCCATCGCCCGTAACCCCTACTTGCCCGGAGGGTTACGCCGCCAAGGGCGCATCTGCCGCGTTGGCGCTCCTTGACGATGCGCAAACATCGCCGCCGTCGCACCGCCTTGCATCTGCGCCCTTGGCGGCGTAACCAGACCCATCACACTTTCACCACGGCCTGCTAATGGATGTAGCCGAGGGCGCGCAGCCGCGCCCGAGTCTCCTCGTCGAGCGTTACTCCCTCGCCAGAGGTCACATCGCGCAGGTCGCGGGCCTGGCGCGTGAGATCGCGAGCAATACGCCGCCCGCTGCGGTCGGGCTCGCTCATGAGATCGAAGGTTTCCTGCGGATCGGAGGCAAGGTCGTAGAGGCGCGTCGCACGGCCCTTGAAGTCACGGATCGCCTTGTAGGGCCAGCGAACTGCCGCGGTCAAGCTGGTGCCGTAGAACGAGTTCTCGCTAAAGAGGATCCGCTCCGGCAGCGCCTCCCCGCGAAGCAACGGCCACATCGAGATGCCGGCGGCTGGCGGAACCTCGACGTGCGCGAATTCGAGCACCGTGGGCAGGATGTCGACTGTGGAAACGGGCCCGACGCGGCGGCCCGCGACAACCCCGGGGCCCCAGACTACGAACGGCACCTGGATCACCTCGTTGTGAACGCAGGCGCCGTGACCGTGCGAGTCGTGCTCGAAGAAAGCCTCGCCGTGGTCCGCCGTCAGGACAACCAGCGCGTCGTCCGACAGCCCGCGTGCTTGCAAGCCTCTGAGCAGCCGCGCGATCTCGCCGTCGAGGAAGAGGATCTCCTCGTCGTACGCAGCAATGTGGAACTCCAGATCCCCCTCGCGTTCGGCCTCGAGCCGGCTCTCGAGCGTGGCCAGCGTGTCGCCGTAGCGCTCGACGAAGGCGTCGGTGAAAGTGCCGCGAGCCGGCTCCGGAGCATCGTAGTGCCGGTGCGCATCGAAGGCGTGGAACATGAGAAAGAAGGGCGCATCCCCGACCTCGTCGAGCCACTCGAGGGCGCGATCGACCGACTCGTCGACGCGGCGGGTCACCTCGTCGCTCCCGGTGAGGTAGTCGTAGTGCTCGAAGCCCCGCGAGAGCCCGAACTCCTCGTCGAAGTAGCCGGCGCTCGCCACCAGCCCGGTGCGGTAACCGCTGGCTCGCAGGATCTCCGCGAGCGACGGGATCGAGGCGTCGGAGCGCAGGAAGCGATTGTCGGCGCCGAAGCCCGCACCGTGCACACTCGGCCACTGACCGCTGAGGATGCTGGCCATCGACGGTAGGGTCCACGCCGCCGCGGCGAAGGCATTCTCGACCACGACCCCCTCGCGGGCCAGCGCTGCGAGGGTCGGCGTGGTGTCGCGCTCGTACCCGTACAGACTCGTGTGATCAGCCCGCACGGTGTCCAGCACGATCAGCACGATGGGCCGCTGTGCGCCGCTACCGCAGCTGGCCGCTGCCAGGAGCCAGCCACCCAGCACGAGACCGACCCTAAGCCTTGCGTTGATCACCGCCACTCGCCTCCTCGATGCACCTGGACGAGTCCAGTATGCCAGGGGCCGCGGAGCCACATCTCCGCCTCGCGCCGGCCGCCCGACTTGACACTCCAGGGACGTATCGTTCACTATTCCGGTAACCAGAATATCCGGAAACCGGAGTACTTGCAAATGCCTGACAACCCCTCCGACCTGCTGCCCCTGACCCCGCGCGTCTTCCTGCTGATGTGGGCCCTGAACGGCGAGGCACAACACGGCTACCGGCTGTTGAGCCGCCTCGAGGAGCTCGGGCGCGGGCACGTGAGCATCGGACCGGCATCGCTGTACGAGTCGATCCACACGCTGCGCCGCCGTGGTCTGATCGAGCAGGCGGAGCCGCCGCAGGGGGCCGACCGGCGGCGGCGCTATTTCCAGCTTACCGATCAGGGCAGGTCGATCCTCGAGTCGGAGGCCGGGCGCCTTGCGCGCCTGGTGGCCGACCTGCGCGCCGACGGGCTGGTGGACGGCGTGGAGGCACGGTGAGCATCTCGAGCTACCTCGCCGCGACACCGCGGCGTCTGGTGCTGATGGCGTTGCCCGCTGCCTTCCGGACCGAGTACGGCTCCGAGATCGTCGCGTTATTCGCCTGGCGGGTGGCGCAGGAGCGCGGCCCAAGGCGCCTTCGGGTCGCGCTGCTGGGCGGCCTCGACCTGATCCGCACGGCGCTGCGCCTGCGCTTCGGTCGGCGGGAGCGCCCGAACCTGACGCCTGGCCTCCCTGGACCAACCTCTCCCCTGCCGAACTGGACACCCGACATGATCCTGCGCGACCTGCGCTTCGCCGTCCGCACGCTGCTGCACCGTCCAATCTTCTCCCTGGTGGTGATCTTGACGCTGGCCCTCGGAATCGGTGCCAACGCGCTCATCTACTCCGTCGTCGACGCGGTGGTGCTGAACCCCTTTGACTTCCCCGAGCCGGACCGCGTGGTCACGGTCGGGCCCGTCTTCCCGAAGCTCAACCAGCCACTCGGCTTCTTCGAGGTGCTCTCGGCCGCGGAATACGACGACATCCGGCAGCTCGAAAGCATCGAGAACGTCGTGGGCTTCGACATGGGAAACCGGCAGATCACGGGCGGCGACGTGCCTGAGAACGTCCGTACCGGGTTCTGGTGGGGCGATCCGCTACCGGCCGCCGGCCTGCAGCCCGTGGTCGGCCGCTCGTTGCCGAGCGGCGTGATCGTCCAAGACGAGCCGGTGGCGATGATCAGCGAGCGCGTATGGCACGGGCGTTTCGCGGCCGATCCGGCCGTCGTCGGCTCGACCATCCAGATCAACGATAGACCCCACACGCTGATCGGCGTCTTCCCCGACGCCGCAGTGTTGTACGGGATCGACCTCTGGACCCCCATGTGGGCCCAGGTGTCGGACATGCCGCGCAACCGGCGCCAGTTCCAGATCATCGCCGGCATCCGCGAGGGCGCCGACCTCGACCAGGTGAACGCCGTGCTCGACGCCCTGGCGCGTCGTACCGAGCTGGCCTACGGCGCTGCGCACGAGGAGTACCAAGGCTGGCGGCTCGAGGCGATGACCTGGACGCAGGCCAACGTTCGTACGTTGCGACCGGCGGCGATGGTACTGCTGGGCTCGGTGGGATTCGTGCTGCTGCTCGTCTGCGCCAACGTCGCCAGCCTGGTGCTGGCCCGCGCCGCAGGACGCCGCCGCGAGATCGCGGTTCGCGCCGCGGTCGGGGCCGGACGCGGTCGGATCGTCAGGCAACTGATGTCCGAGAGTCTCCTGCTGGCCGTTGCCGGCGGCACCGTGGGTGTCGGCCTGGCGTTCTTCGGACTCCGCTGGCTCGCGGCCAACACGCCGCCAGCCCTGATTCCGACGACGCGCCCGCTGGACATCGACCTGGGCGTGCTCGGCTACACGCTGGCGATCTCCCTGGCCTCCGGGCTGCTGTTCGGCCTCGCTCCGGCGCTGCAGGGCTCGCGCCTGGACCTGCAGCGGGCCCTGACGCTCGAGACTGGCCAGTCCACGGGGAGCCGGGGCCGCCGGAGCCTGCACGGGCTGTTCGTCGCCGTCGAGGTCGCTTTGGCGCTCCTTCTCCTCGTCGGTGCGGGGCTCTTCATCACCAGCTTCGCGCGCCTGCAACGAGTCGATCCAGGGCTCGACCCGGAGAACGTCCTCACCATGCGATTGACGCTGCCGGCGGCGAAGTTCCAGGGCGAGGGGATCACCAACTTCTTCGTCGACCTGGCTCGGCTCGTCGAGCAGATCCCCGGCGTCGAGCAAGCCGCGTCGGGTTCCCAGTTCACGCCGATCGGCTTTCTCCGCCAGCAATTCTCGCTCCCCGACCTGGTGGTCGAGAGCCAAGCGCAACTGCCAAGAGGGCTGTTCACCATCGCCAGCGCCGACTACTTCGAAACACTGGGGATCCGGCTGCAACGCGGGCGCACGTTCACCGCGATGGACCTTCCCGACACCGGATTCGTCGCTGTGATCAACGCGACGCTCGCCGGGCGCTACTTCCCGGGCGAGAGCCCGGTGGGCAAGCGCATCAAGCTGGGCACCATCGATGATGAGCAGCGCCCTTGGCTACAGATCATCGGGGTCGTAGACGACACCCGTAACGCCGGTCTCCACGTGCCGCCACAGCCGGAGATCTACGTCAGCCTCCGGCAGGTCAACGGCATCTTCAACCAGCTATTTCTTATCGTCCGCACCGAGGCCGACCCGATGGCGGTCCTTCCGGCCATTCGCGACAAGGTCGCACAACTCGACCCGGGGCAGGCGGTCTACGGCATCGCCACGCTCGAGAGCGCCATGATGCAAGGCTACGCTATGGAGAGCTTCGCGATGGTCCTGCTGACCGCCTTCGGATTCCTGGCGCTGATGCTCGCCGCGATCGGCATCTTCGGCGTCGTCTCGTACGCCGTGAGCGAGCGCACCCGCGAGATCGGCGTCCGCATGGCGCTCGGTGCCGGCCACCGCGAGGTCCGCAGCCTGATCATCCGGCAGGCGCTGGTACCGGTGGCGATCGGCGCCACGATCGGACTGGTGGCCTCGATTGCGGCGGCCCAGGCCCTCGCCGGCATGCTGTACGAGATCCGGGGGTTCGATCCTGGTCCGATTCTGACGGTCGCCGCCGTGCTGGCCGCCGTGGCCGTGGTAGCCAGCTACCTACCGGCACGCCAAGCCAGCACGATCGACCCGCTGATCGCCCTACGGCAAGACTGACTGCCCGTAGTCACGCCGCCCGGCGGCGACCGAGCATGGCGAGGCTGACCCCGAAGGGCAGCGCGAACCGGCTCGCGAGCGGCGCCTCGACGGCGTAGATCAGGTTCATTAGCCCGTTGACCCAGCCCGGGGCGGGCTCGAGCTGCGACTTGCCCTCGGCAGGCGGGGGGCTGCCGGCCGGAAGCCAGCGCGAGACGATGCGGACCGCAGCGACGGCGGGGAACACCGCGGTGTGGAAGTAGGTCGTGTGCACTGGCTCGATTCCCGCCGCGAGGCACGCCGTCTCGAGCTGTTCGCGGGTAAACCGACGCGCTCCATGGTGCGCCGCGTCGTGACGGCCGTACAGCACCGGACAGGCCGAGTCGGTAAGCACGAACAATCCCTCGGGGCGGAGCACCCGTGCGACCTCGCGGAGCGCCAGTTCGACGCGCGGTACGTGGCGGTGGTACAGGAGATCGAAGCAGCCGACCAGGTCGAAGGCATCCTCGTCGAAGGGCAACGCCAGCGCATCGCCGGCGACACCCGCCGCCCCCTCCAGGTACTGCAGCGCCGGCGCATAGGCATCGAGCCCCACGACCGGACCGCATGCCGCCAGGGTCGGCACCATCGAGCCGGTGCCGCAGCCGACCTCCAGGACGCGTGCTGCAGAGGGTAGGCCGGCGTGGCGGGCCAGCAACCCCGACGCCATGCGCCGCTTCGCCGCGAACCACCAGTGGTGCTCCTGCAGCGCCGCCATCTTGGCGTACTCGTGGGCCTCCATCAGCGCTGGACGCGGTAGTGCGGCGGCCGTAGGCGGACCGGCACCAGCCTGCCTAGGGTCTTGAGGTAGCGCAGCCCCCGGCGGACGAATCCGCCAAGACTCCGTGCCGTCTTCGACTCGCCCGCCGTGCGATCAGCCATGCTGTAGGGCAGCTCGCACACCCGCACGCCGCCGAGGACCGCACGCCCGAGCAGCTCGATGCAGTACTCGCCGTAGTCGCCCACCAGGCCGATCTCCAGGATCAGATCGCGCGGCCCCATGACGTAGCCGGTGGTGTAGTCGAGCACCCCCGGGTGAACCACGACCTGTGCCATCAAGTTGATCAGGCGGCTGTAGGAACGGGTGAACCGCAACGGACGCGCGTCGGCACCGCCGGCCACGTAGCGCGAAGCGACGGCGATGTCAGCCTCCCCCGTCTCCAGGACACCCAGCAGGTCGCGCACCATCTCCGGCGGGTGCGACAGATCGCAGTCCATCCACACGACCAGGGGCCCCCGGGCCCGCTTCACCCCGTCGCGGATCGATCGCGTCAGTCCGGCCGGGGGCTCGCGCTCGATGACCGTGAGCGCCGGATGCTCGACCTCCAGCGCACGCGCCGCCGCCGCGGTGCCGTCGGGGGAGCGATCGTCCATCACCAGGATCTCGTGCTCGACGTCGTGAAGCGCCGCCTGCAGGCGGCGGATCAGCGGAACGATATTGTCGACCTCGTCATAGGTCGGCAGCACGACGCTGAGCCGAGGGGCGGCCTCGCTCATCGCTCAGGCCAGGGCCTCGTGTACCGCCTCGCACACCGCGTCGATCTGCGACTCGGTGATCGTCAGGCCGGACGGCAGGTACAGCCCCTGGCGCGCCAGCAGGTCGCTCACCGGGTAGCTCTCGCCCTCGAAGAGCCCGCGCTCGCGCAGCACCGGCTGCTCGTGCATCCCGACAAAGAACGGTCGCGTTCCCACAGCACGGTCACGCAGCCGGGTCGCCAGCTCGTCGGCGTCGAGGCCCCGCACGGGATCGACGACTATCCCGTACATCCAGTAGACCTGGCGGGCCCAGTGGCGCTCGGTCGGCAGCCATAGTCCCTCGATGTCGGCAAGGCGCTCGGTGTAGGTCTGGCCCATCCAACGCTTCTTGGCGACGATCTCGTCGATACGCTCGACCTGCGCCAGACCGAGGGCAGCTTGCAAGTTGGTCATACGGTAGTTCTGTCCCAGTTCGTGGTGCACGAAGCGGCGTGGTGGCGCGAAGCAGAGATTGCGGTAGCGGCGCAGGAAGTCGGCTGTATCGTCGTCGTCGGTCAGCACCATTCCGCCCTCACCCGTGGTGACGAGCTTGTTGGCATAGAAGCTGAAAGTCGAGATGTCGCCGAGGCTGCCGCACTTGCGCCACTCGCCCTTGCCGCCGGTGTGGCCCAGGAGATACTCGGCCCCGTGCACCTCGGCCGCGTCCTCGATGATCTGCAGGTCGCGCTCGGTGGCCAGCTCGCGCACCGGGTCCATATCGACTGGGTGGCCGTAGATATGCACCGGCATGATCGCCCGGGTTCGCGGCCCGACCTTCGCCGTCAGCCCCTCGGTCTGCATGCCCCAGGTTTCCGGATCGGCATCCGCCAGGACGGGAACGCCCCCGTTGTACAGAACCGCCAGGGCGCACGAGATGATGGTGAAGCTGGGCAGAATGACCTCGTCGCCGGGCTCGAGATCGAGGGCAGCTACCGCGGCCACCAGCGCCGTGGTTCCGCTAGAGACGGCGATCCCGTGCTCGACCCCGCAGTAGCTTGCCCACTCCTGCTCGAAGCGATCGAGGTACTCGCCGGCCGAGGAGATCCAGCCGGTGCGGATGCAATCGGTCAGGTATTCGAGCTCGCGGTCGCCCACGAGCGGCTCGTTGACAGGGATCACGGCACGGCTCAGAAGTGTTCCTTTTCGTCGAGGCCGGTGTACGGGCCCTGCTTCACCTCGAGCAGCACCGTGTCCTCGAGCATCCGGAAGCCATGCCCCCCGCCGACCATCAGCATGATGTCGCCGGGTCCGAGCTCACGAGTCGAGACCAGCTCCCGGTCGTCATCGTAGATATCGACCAAGCAACGGCCCGACCTTACGATGAGCACCTCGGAGGTACCCACAAGATGGCGCTCCAGTGGCTTGTGCACGTGGCGGGCAATCTCCCCGCCTGCCGGGTACACCACGAAGCCCACCTGCTGCTTGAACTCCGGCGGGGTAATGAAGGTCGTCTGCTGCGGCTGCAGCTGCGCGCTGATGACGTAGGCCAGCGGCCGATCGTCGCGCGAGATGATGTCGATTTGTTGCATCGGGTGTCGTGGAGGATCCAGGGCACAAGCGGCTGGAGAGTCAACGCATGGTAGCAACTATTGATAGTTGCAGGCTCGACAGCCACACCAGCCCATCTGCGGATGGCGTCAGCCGGAGGATATCCGGCCGCTGGCGCGCCAGACTCCCGGGCAGCACGACCTGGCAGATTTCGCGTCGCGCGACGGCGGCTGGCGGGGCCGCGCTGGACCCGTCTGACGGCAACCTCGACGTGCAGGCAATCTCGAGCGGGCGACCGTTGAGCTCGGCCTCCAGACCCCCGACTTCCGCATCGTAGGCAAGCTCGAGCCGCAGCACCTGCGATCGCTCCGGCGTCAACGGCAGGAAGACCCGAGCATTCGACGGAACGCGGTATCCGGGCCCGACCGGCGGACGCCACTCCGGACCCAGGTAACGATTGGCGTGCTGGCCCGGGATCTCGACCAGTGCCAACCGCGAGGTTCGAGTCGCCGAGCCGGCGTACACGGCGAAGTCATAGCCGAGGCGGGATGACCAGCCTTCGCCGGCGAGGAACTCGGCCTGCGGCTCTCCCAACTCGCTGCGCATCAAGGTCAGGCTGGGCTCGGGAACGAGCAGCCAATCGTAGGCGGCCCTCTGGAAAGGATGGTAGGCAAGTACCTCCTCGATCCCCTCGACTCGTTCTACCGTGAACCCGACTCTATCCAGGTCAAGCCAGCCGCGCCCGGCCATGACTACGTGCGAGTCTTCGGCGTGCCCCGCCAACCAGGCTTCGGCAAGCCCGAACGTGCTGGTGCGCGCCCGCCGAACCGCGAGCGACCCGCCCCGATAGCCCGCCGGAATGAGCACGATCACCAGCAGCAGGATCACCGCTGCCTGACTCCATCGTCGGTCGATCGCGCGGGTACGGTCGCGTACCAGTTGCAGGCTCCACAGAAGCCCCCCAGCCCCAAGCACGGCGACCGCCGGAAGCAACGGATACACCCAACGCTCGAACTGCCCTGGCTGGCGGGTCATGAACAGGACGTACGGCACCACTGCGACGACCAGCAGCGCGAATCGGGGAGTCGGCCACACCAATGTGCGGCCGAGCGCCAGTGTAGCGAACAGAGTGAGGGGCAGGCCGAACGAACCGGCCAGTCGTTGCGCGTAGAACAGCGCGAGATATTGTCAAGAGTTGTGGATCGGCCTCGCATGATCAGGCGGCTTCCTTCCGATCCGACTCCTGGTTGTGGCGCTCGAGTTGAACGCCGTCGAGGAACGTCACGCCGGCACGCACGAGCGGCAGCAGGTTTGCTGCATCGAGTCGGCGCCATCGCAGCTGGGCCATCTCGAGCAGCTTGAACGCCATCGTCAGCGCCTTGGTTCGATTGCCGGCGCCCTTGGTGACACGCTGGCGCAGCCGCAAGGTCGCGAAAGGCGACTCGATGACGTTGGTCGTGCGTAAGTGCTTCCAGTGCTCGGCGGGGAACTGGAACAGCGTCAACAGCCGCGGTCCTTGCTCAGGCACTTGATGGCCTTGTCGTACTTGGGTGAGAACTCGTCGGCGAAAGCGTCGATCTGCTCGTCGGCCTGCTCGCGCGTTTCGGCGTACATCACCTCGCGCAGCATGCGCTTGGCCTTGCCCTGCAGCCGCGTGGGCAGCTTGTCCAGGACGTTGCCCATCTTGTGGCACCAGTCGCACTGCTTTTGCGTCTCGGGCCAGACCTCCCGCACCGCCCTCCAGAAGCCGAGCGCCCCGTCAGCAACTGCCACTACCGGCGCCTGCATCCCTCTGCGCTTCAGGTGGCGCAGCACCGACAGCCAGCTCTCGGTACTCTCCCGATACCCGTCCTCGATCGCGATCAGTTCCTTTGTCCCGTCAGGACGGGCGCCGATCAGCACCAGCGTGCACAGGCGGTCGTCCTCGAGCCGCACGTTGAAATGGATCCCGTCGGCCCACACGTACACGTAGTCTCGATCCGCCAGGCTGCGCCTCCGGAACGCCCGGTACTCGTCTTCCCACACCGCCGTCAACCGCGCGATGTTGGTTGCCGAGAGCCCCGCCGCCTCCTCACCCAACAGAGACGTCAACGCCGGCTTGAAGTCTCCCGTCGAGAGCCCTCGCAAGTACAGAACCGGCAGCACCTCGGCCACCTTTGGCGAGCGCCGCATGTACGGCGGCAAGATCGAGCTCGTGAACCGCTGCCGCTCGCCGGTCCCGTCCACCCGCTTGTCGTTGATGCGCGGCGCCCTTACCTGCATCGTCCCGGCACCGCACGTCACTTTCCTGGCCCGCGCCTTGCCGTTGCGAACCACCCGCCGCCTGTCCTGTTCGTCACGCTCATCCCCGTGGCGCTCGATGTAGGCTGCCACCTCCTGCTCGAGCGCATGCACCAGCATCCGCTGCGCACCCCTCAGTGCGATCTCGTCCAGCGTCCCGAGGCCATCGGCCGCTTCCCTTTCAAGCCTCTCTTCGAGTACCTTCAGCATAGGTGGCGTCTCCTTCCCCCTGGCTCCTACCAGGGCTCCGTGTTTTGGTTACACGGAAGGATACGCCGCCTTTTTCATGCTCCTGATCCACAACTTCTGGTCATACCTCGTACAGCGCTGGATTCGAGGTCACCGACCAGTGCTCCCCGCCCGTCATCGCAACCTCGACGCGGAGTTGGTTGACGAAGTTGGGGAAGTCGAGCCAAAGGAAGGGGGTTTGACAACAGCAACGCCGCCGCGAACCCGAGGAGCGCCGCCCCGACCCAACGGCGGCGGCCGCCGCCGCTCGGCACGAGCATGGCCGCCGCCAGCACAGGAAGGATGGCAAACACGCCCGTGTACTTGACTCCAGCAGCCAGACCGGCGAGACAACCGGCAACTAGCGCACGGGTCGGCCCGCGGTGACCTAGCCGCACCGCAGCGAGCAGGGCAGCCGTCGCGAGCAACAACAGAGCCGCATCGTTGCGGAACTGGCCGCTGATCCGCATGCCCAACGGCGAGATCGCCAAGAGGCCGCCGGCAAACAAGCCAAGCAGTTCGCCTCTGGCCCCGCTCGCGACACATCGACGGCCAAGCCATGCGACCACAGCGACGGTTGCGCAATAGAGCACCGCGTTGACCAGCCGCCCGGCGGCCACAAAGATCTCCTGCGGTACGGAGTCGAAGTCGGCCGCAACACCGGCCATCAGGGCACCGAGATAGATAAACAAGTAGACCGCGACGAGAGCCCAATAGTAGATCCCCGGATAGTCCTCGACGGTATGGTGCGGGACGCTCCCGGAGCGGAAGAACTCACCGACGGTCTTGCCAGCCTGTTCTCATCGACGTCCAGCGGGGCCCGGCCGATGTCGGCGAGCAGGCCGTTGAGCTGAAGCGCGAGCGCCAGCCGACAGACAAGCCCGACCCCGACTTCGAAGCGGTGCTGCGCGAGCCACGAGGACTCCGCCGAGCGCGAGCCGAGCGCCGCCGCCAGCGGCCTGATGGCGTGGCTGGCCAGAACCACGACCAGCAGCAACCCCGGTCCCGGAAGCAATCGGAAATCGAGGCCCGCGAAGCTCGCGACGAAGAGAGCCGCGAGTAGGATCTGGAGGGGACGCAACATTGGCAGGATTCTATACACAGCCACGAAAGCCCGAGCCCTAGCAGGCCGTGGTGAAGGTGTGGTGGGTCTGGCAAGGATCACCGGCTGTTGAAAACAGCGGCCCGGTAAGGTATCTATAAGCGTTCGGATCCCGCGCCTGACAAGCTCGAGGCTTCCCCTGGGCCACCGACCTCAAGACGTTGATATAGGAACGGTCCCGCTCCCCACCGAGGCGCACAGCGACGCCCAAGGCGCTCGCCGCGACGACGCGTCGCGCCTCGACCGGCGACGTTTTGGCCGTCTCCTGGGTACGACCGTACTCGGCGGCGCCGCACTCGGGCCTCGTGCGTACGCCTCGGCAGTCGCACTCGAGGGTCGTCGGCTCAAGCTGCCACCGGCCTACCTGGCCGACCTGGACGGCGATGGGAAGATCGGCGACGCCGACGAGCGCGCCCTTCGCGCGGCAGTCGGGAGCCGGCGCGGGCTCGACCTCAAACCTGCGAACGGTTATGACCCACGAGCCGACTTCTTCGCACGGCTGCGAGTCGGCGCGCGGGATCTCGACTCGCTCCGCGTGCTACGTCAGCGCGGCGAGCCGGTACGACAGCAGCCGATCACAGTTGCCTGGCACTACGGATGGCATGAAGCCAAGAACCGCCCGACGGCCACGGCCGAGTTCCTGGGCGGCAACTACCTGTCGTCGGACCCGGCGGTCGAGGGCGAGTTCAACCGGCTCAAGAACGAGTTCGGAATCGGCGTCGACGCGCTGTCCTGGATCAGCCCACGGATCAATGAGCGCACCGTCCGCGCCTATCGGCGGGGCTACATGAAGGCACCGCGGCTAGGTTCGCGATATACCTGCATGCTGTACGAGAGCTCGATCAACCTGGGGGACGGCAACGACCGGCTGAGCTTCATCCCGACGGCCACCCGCGACCGGATGGTCGAGGACTTCGAGCAGATGGCCCACTTCCTGGCCCAGGCACGCGACGATTCGCCGGCTCGGGTATTCGAGATCGGCGCTCGCCCCGTAGTCTTCATCTATGCTTCGCACACCTGGGGCTGGCCCGAGCTGCTGTTAACGGAGCTCCAGCTGATCGACGAGGTCATCAGCGTAGCCAGGGATGCCTTCGCACATATCTACGGTGCGCCTCCCTATTTGGTCGGCGAGGAGATGCTCCTGAGCAGCCGCGACCGGTTCAACGAGGATCGCGAGCGCCGCAGCCGCAACTTCGACGGGGTCTTCGTCTACCACCACGCCACCACCCCGGAGGGTTTCGACGGGGCGACCATTGGGTCCGACTACGCTCGGGGACCGCAGGAGCTGCTGAGCCGGACTCTCCAGCACGTGACGACGTTCACCAATCGCTTCACCGAGGAGCCGCTGCGCTTGTTCCCCAGCCTGGCCGCGGGCTTCGCCAAGAAGGGCCACGCTCGCCTCTGGGCCAGCCGGAACGGCTACACCGACTTCCTCCGGGCAACGGACGAATACTGTCGGCGAATCTACTTCGATCCGCCCGACGAAAAGGAATCCGCGGCGTTGCTACCCGTCTACACCGTCGGATCCTGGAACGAGGAGTTCGAGGGTCACGCGGTGTTCCCGGCGCGCTTCAACCGTTCGCTGAAGCGGCTGCGATACGAAGGCTTCGACCTGGTCCTGGCACTCAAGGAAGTCTTCGGCTGGAACACTTACAAGAGCAAAGAGATGCCGCTGCCCATCTAGGAGGCCGGTGCCGGCACTCGGCCGCCCGGGCTTGCGACGCTTACTCCGCCTCGCTAGCGTACGCCGCCAGGCGCTCGACCCCCGACACGCGAGGAATGTGATGCGATCCACCTGCTGGTACCGCCTTGCCCGGCTCATGACGCTGGCGCTGCTCCTGCCGATCTCAGTCGGCTCCTTCGCGACCGCAGCACAGGAACCGCAGGAGGAAGACGACTGGAACGTGGAATCTCCTCCCGGGCCGTCGCAGACAGCCGAGTTCACCGTCGAGGAGGGCACGTGGATGACCCTCGATGTCAGCCCCGACGGCGCCCAAATCGTCTTCGACCTGCTGGGCGACATCTACACGCTGCCGATCGGTGGCGGCAAGGCGACCCGGATCCTCGGCGGCGTGGCGTGGGAGATGCAGCCGCGCTACAGCCCGGATGGCGACTGGATTGCCTTCACGTCGGATCGGGCCGGGGGCGACAACATCTGGATCGCACGTACGGACGGCTCCGACCCCCGGCAGGTCTCCAAGGAGAGCTTCCGCCTGCTCAATAGCCCGAACTGGTCGCCGGACGGCGAGTACATCGTGGCCCGCAAGCACTTCAGCAGCACGCGATCGCTCGGTGCGGGCGAGATGTGGATGTACCACCGCGCTGGCGGCGACGGGGTGCAGCTCACCGAGCGCCGCAATCAGCAGCAGGACGCCGGAGAGCCGGTGTTCAGCCACGACGGGCGCTACATCTACTTCAGCGAGGATCTGACCCCGGGACCGTTTTTCCAGTACAACAAAGACCCCAACGCCGGCATCTACACAACCCGGCGCCTCGATCTCGACAACGGGGAGATCGAGAACTGGATCGGCGGGGCCGGCGGCGCGGTGCGGCCGACACCCTCGCACGACGGTTCGATGCTCGCCTTCGTCCGGCGCGTGCGCCTCCAGACCGTGCTCTACCTGCACGATCTGGACAGCGGCCGCGAGTGGCCCATCTACTCCGGCCTCGACCGCGACATGCAGGAGACCTGGGCGATCCATGGCGTCTACCCCGCCTTCGCATGGACCCCGGACGACTCGGCCGTCGTTGTCTGGGCCGGCGGCAAGATCCGTCGCATCGAGGTTGTCCGCGGTGCGGCAGCGGAGATTCCCTTCGCGGCCGACGTGCAGATCGACATCGCCGCGGCGGTCCGCTACCCACAGCAGGTAGCTCCGACCCAGGTCGACGTCAAGATGCTTCGCTGGCCCACGGTCTCACCGGATGGTGGCCGCGTTGCCTACTCGGCAGTCGGCCGCGTCTTCGTGCGCGATCTGCCGGATGGCTCGCCGATGCCGGTCACACCGGACAGCGAGCTAGCCTACTACCCGTCGTGGAGTCCGGACGGCGCCGAGCTCGTCTACGTGGCCTGGGACGACCGGGAGCTGGCCACAGTCCGCATCGTCTCCGTGGACGGCGGTGAGCCCCGGACGATCGACGTCGGCCCCGGCCACTACGTCGAGCCAGTCTTCACGCCAGATGGAGAGAATCTGCTCTACCGGCGAGTCGGCGGCGGCTTCCTCGTCAGCCCCCTCTACTCCCGGGACCAGGGCATCTATCGGGTGCCGCTGGATGGCAGCACAGGGCCCGAGCGCGTCAGCCGCGTGGGGCGGCGGCCCCACTTCGGGTCCGAGCCGGACCGCGTCTTCCTGATCGGCGCAGAGGGTGGTCAGCGCGCCCTGCTCAGCATGGCGCTCGATGGCACCAAGCGCCGAGTCCACGTGACCTCCGACAACGCCACCGACTTCGTCGTCTCACCGGACGGCCGTTGGGTCGCCTACGCCGAGCGCTTCAACGCGTACGTTGTGGCACTGCCGCGGACCGGTCGATCGATCCAGGTCGGTCCGGGCAGCGCCCCGGTGCCCGTGAAGCGGATCTCGCGCGACGCCGGCAACCACCTGCATTGGTCCGGCGACTCGGCGACCGTCTACTGGAGCCTGGGCCCGGAGCTTTACAGCCGCGGGCTCACCGACGCGTTCGCCTTTCTGGAGGGCGCCCCCGATGATCTACCCGAGCCACCGACCGAGGGTCGCGACATCGGTCCGGAGCTCCTGTACCAGGTGCCCTCAGGCTCGGTCGCCTTCGTGGGGGCGAGAATCGTCACGATGCGCGGCGACGAGGTCCTCGAGGATGGGACCGTACTCGTCGAGGGCAACCGCATCACGGCGGTAGGTGCACGCGGGTCGGTCCGGGCGCCGGCCAACGCGCACATCGTGGAGGCGGCCGGGATGACGATCATTCCCGGGATGATCGATGTTCACGCGCACGGCGGGGCCGCAGCCAACGGCATGGTCCCGGAGCAGAACTGGGCCCACCTGGCGACGCTGGCCTTCGGCGTCACGACGATCCACGACCCGTCGAACAACACGGCCACGATCTTCACTGCGTCGGAGATGGCCAAGGCCGGCCGCATCGTCGCGCCTCGGATCTTCAGCACCGGAACGATTCTGTACGGCGCCGCCGGCGACTTCCGCGCCGAGATCGACAGCCTTGACGACGCGCGCTCGCATCTGCGGCGCCTAAAGGCGGTAGGTGCCTTCAGCGTCAAGTCGTACAACCAGCCGCGACGCGATCAGCGACAGCAGGTCATCCAGGCAGCCCGCGAGCTCGAGATGATGATCGTGCCCGAGGGCGGATCGCTCTACCAGCACAACATGAGCATGATCGCCGACGGTCACACAGGCATCGAGCACTCGGTGCCGGTGGCCCGCCTCTACGACGATGCGCTGACGTTCTGGGCTGCCAGCGAGACCTACTACACGCCGACTCTGCTGGTTTCCTACGGCGGCCTGTCGGGCGAGTACTACTGGTATCAGCACGAGAATGTCTGGGAACACGAGCGGTTGCTCGAGTTCGTCCCCCGCGAGATCATCGACGCCCGATCCCGGCGCCGCCTCAAGGCGCCCGACGGTGACTTCAATCACGTCAACATCGCCCGCGGTGCGAGCGACCTGGTCCAGCGCGGCGGCTCCGTGCAGATCGGCGCCCACGGCCAGCTCCAGGGCCTGGGCCCCCACTGGGAGACCTGGATGCTCGAGCAGGGCGGCATGACCCCGCACCAGGCGCTGCGCAGCGCCACCTTGTCGGGAGCGCGCTACCTGGGACTCGACGGTGACATTGGCTCGATCGAGGTGGGCAAGCTCGCCGATCTCGTGGTGCTCGACGGCAACCCGCTCGAGAACCTACGCAACACCGAGTCGACCCGCATGGTGATGATCAACGGGCGCTTGTTCGACGCCGTGACCATGGACGAGATCGGCAACCACCCGCGGAGCCGCCAGCGCCTCTACTGGGAGCAGGAGTAGACGCGCCGCCCGCGCCCGGCTGCAACGACGGCCGAGAGGCCACCGACTTAGCAGCGCGCTGCGACGATCGCTATCCTCATCTCCATACCCCTCATCAAATGAGGGATAGGACCGTCGAGGCCGATCCCGATGCGCAAGAAATCGAAGTTGCTGCAGGGCACGGTCGACGTGCTCATTTTGCGAGCGCTCGAGCTGGGCTCGCTGCACGGATACGCCATCGCCCGCTGGATCGAGAAGCAGACCGACGGCGTACTCGGGCTCGATGACGCTGCGCTGTACCAGGCCCTGCATCGTCTCGAGGCGCGTGAGTTGGTCGACGCCGACTGGGGCAGGACCGAGACCAATCGTCGGGCCAAGTTCTACACGCTGACCGCTATCGGCCGCCAGCAGTCAAACGACGAGGCCGGCGCGTGGCGCAGCTACGCGGAAGCAGTGTTCAAGGTTCTCGATACCCCCTGAGGTCCGTCTCGTGAGCGTCTCACGTCGTCTACGCCGTCTGTTCCGCCTTCCCTTCCCCAACACGGCTCGAAACGAGCGCGAGCTGCGCGACGAGATCGGTTTTCATGTCGATGCGCGGACTCGTGAGCTCATGCGCTCCGGATGCTCGGCCGAGGAGGCCCGCCGCAGGGCGGTTGCCGGCTTCGGCGATCTCGAGTTCACCGAGGACTACTGCCGCACGATGAATCGTCGTCGCGACCGCCGCCGTTGGAGGAGAATCTTGTTCGATGAGCTGTTTCAGGACCTGCGCTACGCCGCCAGACGGATGATCAGCAGCCCGAGCGTCAGCCTCGTTACCGTGCTGACGCTGGCGCTCGGTATCGGAGCGAACGCGGCCATCTTCAGCATCGCCAACGCCGCGCTCCTTCGCCGGCCTGCCGTCGAGGCTCCCGAAGAGTTGGCCACCGTCTGGACCACCTGCCGCGCTGGGAATCCGCGCTGCTCGTCGTCCTACCCCGACTATCTCGACTACCGCGATCGCTCGGAGACGTTCGTCGACATCGCGGCTCACGATCAGACCGTCGCCAGCCTGGGCTCCGAGGAGGGTGCGGCCCTGGTCAACGTGCACATGACAAGCGGCAATTACGCGGACCTGCTAGGGCTCACACCCTCCGCCGGGCGGCTGATCCAGGTCGCCGACGACACGCGTGGTGCCGCCCAGGCCGTGGCCGTGCTCGGCCACGAGTTCTGGCGCCGCCACTTCGGCGGCGACGAGACCATCGTGGGCGCAACGACCCACCTGAACCGCACCCCGTTCACCGTGGTGGGCATCATGGATCCGCGCTTCCGAGGCCTACGGCTCGGCGACGTGCCCGATCTGTACGTCCCGCTGCTGGCGATGCCCGGTTTGCGGCGCGGCGACATGAGCGCCGACGGGATCTTCGACACCCGTGACAGCCGCTGGATCTCCGGCCTCGTCGGCCGCCTGCGGCCGGACGCGACCCTGGCCGAGTCGCGCCAAGAGATGCTGGCGATCTCGGCCCAGCTCGCCGAGGAGGACCCCGATGCGCGCGGGTCGCGAACGGTCACCGTCGACCCCGCCGGCAACTACCAGCTCCCGCTGGAGGATCAGGGCAACGTCGTCATGCTGGTCGGGATCCTGCTCGGGGTGGTGGTGCTGATCCTCGTGCTGGCGTGCGCCAACCTAGCCAACCTCTTCCTGGCCCGAGCGAGCGCTCGACGCCACGAGATCGGCGTGCGCGAGGCCATCGGTGCGAGCCGCGGGCGCCTGGTGCGCCAGCTCATCACCGAGAGCGTGCTCTACTCGCTCGTGGGCGGGGTTGCCGGGCTGGCGGTGGCTGCCGGCGGCCTTCGAGTCATGGCTGGTTATCAGCTCCCGGGCGGCCTGGTGCTCGACCAGATCGGTACCGAGCTCGACACCCGCGTCCTGGCGTACGCCGCGATTCTGTCGGTGCTGACCGGCGTGGCCTTCGGGCTCGTCCCAGCACTGCAATCGACGCGATCATCGGTCGTCGATGCTCTCCGGTCGGGCCGCGGTGTGGGCGACTCCAGCCGGGCACGTGGTGTTCTGGTGGCGATCCAGGTGGGGGTCTGCGTCGTCCTGCTACTGTCGTCGGCGCTATTCCTGCAGGCGCTGCGTAACGGCCTCAACTACGACCTGGGGTTCGAGTCCGAGAGCTTGGCGTTGGCTACGTTCCAGCTCGATCTGCTGCGTTACGAGCCAGCGGAGGCCGAGGAGTTCACCGCCCAGCTCGTCGGGCGGGTACGGGCGCTCCCGGGGGTCGAGAACGCGACCCTCGGCTCCCGGCTGCCGTTGTTACCCAGCGGAACGGCGACGCTCCTGAGCGCCGTCGAAGGCTATGAGCTCGGTCCCGATGAGGAGCTGCGACTCGAGTACAACTACGTCGGCAGCGACTTCTTCCAGACCCTGGGTCTGCCGCTCCTCGCCGGCAGGAGCTTCGAGCCCTCGGACAACGCTGGAACGGACCGCGTCGTGGTCATCAACGAGGCTATGGCGACGGCCTGGTGGCCAGGCCGAAACGCGATCGGCGGCGTCGTCCGGACCTTCGACGATCAGGCGATCACCGTGATCGGCGTCGTCGGCAATACCAAGTGGGACGACGGCATTCGTGCGGGCGACTACCCGTTCGGCTACCTGTATCTCGGCCAGCGACCCGCGGTGACTGCCTCGGTTCCGTTGACCCTTGCGGTCCGTGCCGAACGCGACGTCGTCGCGCTACTACCGCAGCTCCGGGCCGTCATCGCGACCTTGGACTCCGACGTCTCGATCAGGCGGCTCACGACGATGCGGGCCGTGACCCGCGACACCATGATGCCGCAGATCATGGGCTCCACGGTCACCGGCGCTTTCGCGCTGCTCGCTGTGCTGCTCGCGGGGATCGGGATCTATGGAGTCGTTGCCTATACGGTCGGTCAGCGGCGGCACGAGATGGGCGTCCACCTGGCGCTGGGCGCTCAGGGGTCGGACCTGATCGGGCTGGTGGTACGTGGCATGGTACGCCCGCTCGGCGCAGGGCTGGCTGCCGGCCTGCTGGCGGCGATGGCCTTCGCGGGCAGGCTCGAGAGCTTCATGTACGAGGTCGACCCCACCGACCCGTGGATCATCCTCGGGGTGGTGAGCCTGCTCGCACTGATTACGTTCGTGGCCACGCTGGTACCGGCTCGCCTGGTCACGCGCGTCGACCCGTTGACTGTGCTCAAGTCGGAGTAGCCAGGCGCGGGGTGGCCCGCGGTGAGGAGTCCGCAACCAGAGTTTCAACACGGCCTGCTACACTCCGGAGCTCACCGGATCGACGGAGTGGAGATGCGCATCGCCCTGGCCAGCGACCACGCCGGCTTCGCGCTCAAGGAACACCTCAAGACGCGGCTTCAAGCCCGCGGCCACGTCGTCGAGGACTACGGGGTGCACGACGAACGGCCCGCCGATTACCCGGACACCGGTCGTCCGGCGGCCCAGGCGGTGGCCTATGGCCACTCGGAGCGGGCGATCCTCGTCGACGGCGCCGGCATGGCGATGTGCATGGTCGCCAACCGCATCCAGTTCGTCCGTGCGGCGCAATGCAACGCCCCCCACTACGCCGCCATGGCGCGCCAGCACAACGACGCCAACGTCCTGTGCCTCGGGGGCCGCATGATCGGCGCGGCGCTAGCCGAGCAGATCGTCGACGCCTTCCTCGAGACGCCGTTCGACAGCCGCCATCAGCAGCGGGTCGACAAGCTCGAGGGTGCCTGACCCGAACATCGCCTGGCAGGCCGTAGCGCAGGGGGAGCTCAGATCGAACCCGTCGGCTCCAAGCCCAGGGCATCGGCGTAGCGAGCGAGCGCCCCGCGAGTCGCCTGCCGATCGACTGGCGCGGCCGGTTCGCGCTCGTAGTGGCAGCTGAGTACGTGCAGCCGACCCTTGGCGCGCTCGGCCTTAAGGTCGAGCCCGGCAACCAGGCGCTCGCCAGCCAGCACCGGCATGCAGTAGTAGCCGTAGCGGCGCTTGGCCTTGGGCTTGAAGACCTCCAGCAGTGCCTCGAACCCGAATAGCCAGGCAGTCCTGGCGCGATCCCACACAAGTGGGTCGAAGGGCGACAGCAACACGCCGACGCCCCGACGCGGGCGCACCCTGTCCAGACGCCCAACCAACTCCAGATCGGCAGTCCGCACCCAGCCGCGCCGCTTCGTCGGCCCACCGACGACCTCGCAAGGCGCCACGAGCCCGGACTCCTCGAGCTCGCACAGCGCCTTGCCGATCTCGGCCCGCAGATTACGCAGCCGGTAGGTGGCGGCGAGCGTTCCGGTGCTGGCCCAGCCGTGGCCGGTGAGCGAACGGAGCAGAAGGATGCGCAGCGCCTCGGCGCGGTCGACCGGCCGGTCGCGCAGCTCCTCCGGGATCACCTTCTCGGTGAGGTCATAGACCCGCTGGAAGTGAATGCGCCGGGCGATCGCCAGCTCACCTGCCGACCACAGCGCCGAGAGCACCTTGCGAGTCGGTCCGGCCCACTCCCACTGGCCGAGATCGACACCATCGCTCGGCAAGTCACTGGAGCGTAGCGGACCCTCGGCGACGATGCGCTCGAGAATTGCCTCGGCGAGCCGCTGATTCTGTCCGAGGACATCGCCCCACCAAGGATGCTTCCTGTAGTCCTGACGACGCCACTCGAAATGTGGGTACAGGTCAAGCGGCATCCAGCTCGCCTCGTGACCCCAGTACTCGAACAGCGGCGCCCCCGGCTGCAGAAGCTCCTCGGCCACCCGCGGCGCCATGCCGCGCACCCGCGACAGCAAGACGATGCCATGCGACCGAGCCCCGGTTACGGAGATCGAGTCGAGCTGCAGGTAGCCGAATCGCTCGAGGACGCGGTGTGCCGCGGTGTGCGCCCGCCGTCCCGCCCCTCGGCCAGCGCAGGGCATTGCCGTGAGCTCCGGCCTGAGCAGGCCAGCGCGTGCCAGCGCCAGCCGGCGCGCCTGTCGCACGGTGATCTGTTGCATGGCGGCGAGCATAACCAGCCCGGGCGTGTGGGACACGTCTGTGGGAAACTGGAGGCTCTGCAAGCACGACCCAACTGACCGAACCCCGACCCCGTTTTGGAGCATCGAATCATGTACGAGCGGAGACCCTGGGGAACCCGCGAGCTGTTCCTGTACCCGCTCCTGGTAGGCGCCGTCCTGGGAACTGGTTTCTTCGTCGGCCGCGCCTCGAGCGCCGTCGAGCCGCTGTCCCGTGCGCCGACCGCAGGGGACCCGGCGCAGGAAACGCAGGCGGCGACGCGCGCGGTGGATCTGCGGCCGGGTACCCGTGGCGTAACGCCGCGCGGAGACCTGTCGACCAGCGAGCTCTCGAGAATCGCCCTGTTTCAGGATGCGGCCCCGTCGGTGGTGTTCATCACCTCGATTTCGCAAGTGCGCGACTTCTGGAGCAGGAGCGTCAGCGAGGTGGAGCGCGGCACGGGCTCGGGCTTCGTCTGGGACCAGGACGGCCATATCGTTACCAACTTCCACGTGATTCAGAACACCCGCGAGTGGCGTGTATCGCTGGACGACCAGACCACCTGGGATGCCGAGCTCGTCGGCGCTGCTCCCGACAAAGACCTCGCCGTGCTCCGCATCCAGGCCCCGGCTGATAGCCTGCGGCCGATCGCCATCGGCCGCTCGGGTGACCTGAGGGTGGGGCAGACGGTACTGGCGATCGGCAACCCCTTCGGCCTCGACAACACACTCACCACCGGGGTGATCAGCGCACTCGGCCGCATCATCGACTCGGCTGATACCGTCACCGGCGCCCAGATCCGCGACGTGATCCAGACCGACGCCGCGATCAACCCCGGCAACTCGGGCGGGCCGCTGCTCGACTCGGCGGGCCGTCTGATCGGCGTCAACACGGCGATCTACAGTCCTTCGGGAGCCTACGCCGGCGTAGGCTTCGCCATCCCCGTCGATACCGTCGCCTGGGTGATCGACGACCTGATCGAGTTCGGCGCAGTTCGGCGTCCGGCGCTCGGCATCGATCCCTGGCCGCTGACGATCAACCGTCGGCTACGCTTCGAGGGCGCCATGGTGCGCAACGTCTACGAGGGTAGCGGCGCGGAGGCGGCAGGACTCCGCCCGACGACCCGCGATCTCCGAGGTCAGATCCGCCTAGGCGATATCATCGTGGCAATCGACGGAAGCGAGATCCGCTCGCCGGGCGACCTGATCCAAGTCCTCGAGCAAAAGAGCATCGGCGACGTCGTGACCGTTCGCTTCCAGCGCGAAGGCGAAGAGCGCGAGGTACCCGTGCGGCTGATGGCCTCGACCGGGTAGCAGGCACGATGCCACGAGGCTCCCACAAGCGCCTGTACGACCTCGACAACGAGCGCGACTTCGTCGCCGTGTTGTATCGCGTCGTCTTCGGGCGCGAGGCGGATCCGGAAGGCCTAGCAGGCTGCTGAAAAACGGCTTGGGCGCGCCATTTTGGGCTGGATCGTCTCGATCACGGTGAGTTAGCGGGGCGCCGAGTGCGGGTACGAGGCCGGCGCTGCTGGCAGCGCCGGCATTTCTTGGGGATTAGTGCCCTCATCGTCACGTCGCCCCCTCGAGGTTGCGCATTCTGACCAGGTTGAAGGCCGCGGCGGTGAAGATGAACATCCAATCGACACGTTGCGTGCCTCGGTGTCTGGTCTTGCGCATCAGCCCGACCGTCTTGGCCCATCCGAACATCTGCTCGACGAGCTTGCGTTTCTTCTGACTGACCGTGTAGCCCGGGTGCCGGGTCGTGCGGCGGTCGATGGCGCTGCGCCGGTTCGTGTCGTTCTGTGCGACGTGCGGGGTGATGTTGCGATCTCGAAGCTTTCGGATGCAGTCTCGCGTGTCGTAGCCCTTGTCGGCCGCCAAGGTTACCCGGCCCCTTCCGGGAATCTCGCCCGCCATCTGCACGGCGGCCTCTCGTTCTGCTGTTCCCGAAGCGATCGTTACGCAGGCGTTGGTTGCTAACCCGTGGCGGTTGTCGATCATCAGGTGACCCATGTAGCAGAGCCTCGACTCGGCTCCCTTACTCTTCTTGTATAGGCGTGCCTCCGGGTCGGTCCTGGAGGCGTGAGTATCGTTCGTGCGCCGTTGCCGGCGGAAATCGACGCTCGGGTTGCTGCCGCCCTCATCGGAGTCGCTCTGATCCTTCGGCTTGAAGCTCTTGTGCGAGGCCCACGCCTCGATCAGCGTGCCGTCCACCGTGAAGTGTTCATCCGACAACAGGCTGCGGCGCCGCGCCTCCGCCAGCACTTCCTCGAAGAACACCTTGGCGACCTCGCCTCCCAACACTCGATCTCGGTTCTTCGTGAACACCGTCGCATCCCACACCAGATCGTCCATGTTCAGGCCCACAAACCACCGGAACAGCAGGTTGTAGTCGAGCTGCTCCATCAGCATGCGCTCGGAGCGAATCGTGTACAGCACCTGCAGCAGCAGCGCCCGCAGCAGCTTCTCCGGCGGGATAGACGGACGGCCCGTGTGCGAGTACAGCTTCTCGAACAGCGGCGACATCCGCCCCAGCACATCGTTGACGATCCTCAGCAGCGGCCGCAGCGGATGCTCCTTCGGTACTCGCTGCTCTGGAGATACGTAACTAAAAACCGCCACCCGGCCCGCGTCCTCACCACGCATCTGCTCACCTCGTTGATGCTTCGGTTCTTGCCGCGGGCTGCGTGGTTCAAAATCTACTCGAACAAGGGGAGTTTTTCAGCAGCCTGCTAGAGTTCTACACGCGGGAGCTGCAGACCGACGCCATCGACCGCCGCGGGCTGTTCTACGCCCTGCTCGATTCGCCGGAGGGGCGGGTTGGCCGCCCGGTCAAGTACCCGTACACGCTGCTGCTCGAGGATTTCGTCGAGGTCCATCCGAACGAGTCGTTCCTGCCCTACGTCTCGGCCGACCCGATCCACGAGCCGCAGCTCTGTGAGTGCGCCAACCCGCGGCGATGGCTCGACGAGTCGTGGAGGGCGCACCTTGACGAGCTTGCCCTGTGCGCCGACCCCGAACTCATGCATCGCAAGGGTTTCGAGGCAGCGCAGACGATCGAGGGGCTCGAGCGGCTGGGGCTGATTCGACCAGACGTCCGCTGCCTCGGGGTGGGAAGCGGGCACGAGGCGATCCTCTATTGGCTCGCCAATCACGTGGGTGAGGTGGTGGGGACGGATCTGTACGAGGGCGACTGGACCTCGGAGGGCGCGGCCGAAGGAGATCCCGAGGTCCTCGAAAACCCGGCGAAATACGCGCCGTTCGAGTACCGCGCCGACCGCCTGCGCTTTCTGAGGATGGACGGCCGCGAGCTCGAGTTCCCCGACAACAGCTTCGACGTCGTGTTCTCGATGTCGTCGATTGAGCACTTCGGCGGGCCGGCGGAGGCGGCGCGAGCCATGCGCGAGAAAGCCCGAGTTTGCCGGCCGGGCGGCGTCGCGGTCGTCGCCACGGAACTGATCCTCAACGGCGGCCAACACGAGGAATTCTTTACCCTCGACGAGCTCCGCGAGTCGATCGTAGCGGGCTCGGGCATGAACCTGATCCAACCGCCGGTATTTCGCGTACCACGATACGCTTTGGAGAACCCCTGCGTCATACCGTCCGAGCAACACCGGACGCCGCATCTTGTTCTCGACTTCGATGGGACGCTGATCACCTCGATCATCCTGTTCCTGCGTCACGAATGATTGCCGCGCCCGTGTACGCCCCGAGCCCGCGGGCTACGCGAACGATCCTTGTCGCCGTGGCGGCGCTTCTGACCATGGCGTGCGCTCGCCAGGGCTCGCCGCAGATTCTTGCCGTGATGCAGGCCGAGGATCGTCGCGCCATCGGCGACGGAGACCTGGCGCTGATCATCGAAGCGCTGGGCGCCGAGGAACTCGACGTGCGGCGCGTCGCGGTGCGCACACTCGGACGCCTCGAGAGCAACGTCCACCTGGCCGTGATCACGGAGACGTTGCGTACCGACCCCGACCCGACCGTTCGCGCGACGGCCGCTTGGGCGGTGGCGCAAACGCTCTCCCGAGGCGCGGGCATCCAGGGTGTGGCACCTCTGGTTGTTGCGCTCCGCAACGACGCTGACCCCGCCGTCCGGAGCGCAGCGGCAACCTCGCTCGGCCGCCTACGCTACGACGGCGGGGAGCCGATCGTCGAGGCCCTCGACGCGCTTCTGGACGCGACGTACGCAGACCACACCGATCCGATTGCCGGGACTGACCCCGCGCCCGAACGCGGCGCCGCCAACGAGTCGATATGCTCGGCGTCTCGCGCGGATTGGAAGCGCTGCTGCGCCGCCGGTCACCAGACGAGCCGATCTTGCACCAGGCGGCGAGGCAACGCCTGGGTGAGCTGCTGGGCTACGACGGCAACGACCCACTGACCGGTGCGCGGATCCGCGCGCTGGCGCTCTCGACGCTGCTGCGCCAGCGAGCCGCCTCGACTGAGCAGATCAACTTGGCCCTGGTCGATCCCGAGGCCGAGGTGCGCCGACTGGCCGCCGGCGCCCTGGCCGACGTGACAGACACCGAATGGCGCAGCACCCTGACCGACCGTGCCGCGACCGACCCGGACGCCCGGGTGCGCCTGGCAGCCCTGCGGACAGTCGCTCGTGTCGCCGCGCAGGAGGGCGCGACGGCGTGCGCCCGGCTCGCAGAGGCGATCGACGACGCCGACCCACACGTTCGGCTCGCGGCGATCGACGGGCTGGCGAGTTGCCCCGGGAGCAGCGCGATCCTCGTGCGCGTTCTGGCGCAGGCCGACGACACTTGGCACGCCCAGGCTCACGCGCTCCTGGCGCTGGCCGCGCTCGACCCGTCGGCCGCCGGCGGCCCGATCTCGGTGCTCGCTGGCGCCGAGCCGTGGCAGAGCCGTATGTACGCCGCGCGCGCGGCGCAGCAGGTCGGGGACGAGGCGACGCTCCGACTCCTCGTCCGAGACACCCACGCCAATGTCCGCGTAGCCGCCCTGCGTGGGCTCGCCGATCTACCGGGGCACGCGGCAGACGCGGAGGCGCTGGCCGCTCTGGAGTCGGAGGACCCGCAGCTCGTGATGGCCGCGGCGCGGGTACTCGAGAGTAGCCCACGGGCCGACGAAGCAACACCGGCTCTACTCGAGGCGCTCGAGAGGTTCTCGGCGGGTCGGCGCGAGACCGACCGGGATGTGCGCATGGCGACGCTCGAGAGCATCGAGGAGATCGGCGGCGGCGAGCAAGCGGAACGCCTGATCCCGTATCTACGGGACTTCGATCCGCTGGTTGCCGAGCGAACTGCGCGGATACTGACCGCGTGGACCGGCCAGGAGGCGATCCCGGAGCCGCAGCCCATGCCACGCGCTCCCTACCCCACGCTGGCACAAATCGAGGAGATGGCCGCGGCGCGGGCGACGCTACGCATGGCCGGTGGCGGTGAGATCGTCATGCGGCTGCTGCCCTGGGAGGCGCCGACTACGACCGCCCGCTTCGTCGAGTTGGCGCGCGCCGGCAGTCTCGACGGGCTCACCTTCCACCGCGTGGCCGCCAACTTCGTCATTCAGGGGGCGAGCCCGGGAGCCAACGAGTTCGCCGGCCACGGCGCCTACACGCGCGACGAGGTCACCGATCGCTCCCATCTACGAGGCACGGTCGGCATCTCCACCCGCGGCCGTGACACCGGCGACGGCCAGATCTTCGTCAACCTGGTCGACAACGTCCGGCTCGACCACGACTACACCATCATCGCCGAGGTCATCGACGGCTTCGACGCGTTCGACGCCGTGCTCGAGGGCGCGGTGATCGACGCCGTCATCGTGGAAGGTGGACGCTAGCAGGCCGTGGCGAAAGTGTCACGCCTTCGTCGTCCATCGAGCTCTTTCCTGTTCGGGCAGACGCTCGAGCAACGCCGACCTCGCGTCCGCATCGGGTCCCAGCTGCATCTGGTAGATGAAGCGCTGTGTCACGGCCGGAGCGTCCGCTGGGATCGACGCGCCATGGACGCCAGCTCCGTTGAGGAACACCAGTGCCGAATTCGCAATGCCTGGAACTTCCCTGACGAGGTCGCATTCGTCACGATCCACGTAGAAGGGTGAGCCGAACGGCGCCTCCCGCTCTTCCTTGAGCCTGTACAGCTCCGTTCCGTAGATGGCGGTCTCGCTCCGCCCCGGCAGGTAGGCCAGACACGTCATGAATGCCCAGCGTGGATCCCGATGCGGCTTGATCTCGTAGCCTGGCCCACGCATGAGTAGCCGGCTGTTGAGCTTGATCAGGCTGAACCCTGCTTCGGTCATGCTCGCGCAGTCGGGCCAGTGGCTGCGAACCAGATCATCCAGCGGCGTCTGGAACTTGTCCGCGAGCGCAGGAGCAAGGGCCCGATCGATAACCTCGCGGACGAAGAAACCCCAGACCTCGCGGCTGTGCGCAGGTGCGAAGGTGAACGGCACGCGCAGCTGATCCACTCCGGCATCCGACTCCCGAAAGAAGATGGGGTGCGGTATCGCCGCTACCAGCTCACTGTAGATCTGTTCGGGTAGTAGTCCGTCGATGACGACGTGAGGAAACGGATCCAGTTCGAGCGGCGCTGCCACAACCGCTTCCCGGACGTGGGACGCGACGCGACCGGCGTCGAGAAGCTGGCGCGCAGGCGCGAGGCGGGCTACCCCCTTGATCTCGTCGCTTCTGTAGGCCCGGATGCACTGCTCGACCTTGACCCCCAGAGCGGGCACCCCGGCCAGGGCGTCGTTCTGATCAGCCACCGTCTGCGCTAGCTCGTCGAGCTGCTTCGACAGGATCTCGAGGCGGCGCCTCGTCTGCTCCTGGCTCCGTTCCATCGCCGTGAGCGAACGCACTAGGTTCTGCGGTGCCAGCCGCATCAGTTGTTTTAGCATTCAGCCATCTCCGCGGCCCCGGTAACGGTCGATTCAGCGCTGCCTGCCTTGCGGAGTACCGTACGCACGCTCAGATTGTCAGCGCAACGCACTGACGCACGCCTCAGAATCCACCAGCATGGCGGCTGACATGAGACTCTACCTGACGCGTGCCGCCTGGCTGTACCTCCTGGTCATGGCCCTGGGGCCCACACCGACAAGCGCGGCGAGAACGTGTTGTCTCATGCACGGCTCCTCGTAACTGCAATCGGCCGATTCGGGTCACCACACCTTGGAACTCCGATTGTACTGCTCCGCGGTTCGGCCAGCCCCGAGTACACGGCGCGGCCCCACAGGCCCCCTTCTTATCGCGCCACAGCATCACGGCCAGGCCGAAGGTGGCGAAAGCAGGCGGCAGCGCCAACAGCGGTTACGTAGTAGGTCTCATGGGTGAGGGCGAGGAGCCGCGACGAGGCGAAGCGACAACAGCGTTGCGGAGGTGCCACGCGGCCATCGCCCGTAGCCCCTACTTGCCCGGAGGGTCAGGCCTGGGCGAATGTCATCCTAGTGTGACGCGGCGGAGTTGTCTTGTCTTATGGCTTTGGCGAGGATCTGGTCGGCGGACTTGAGCCAAAGGAAGGGCTCGGAGCCGTCGTTCCAGGCTCGGATGAAGCGGTGGATGGCCTTGATCAGGACATCGACGCTGCTGAAGCTGCCGCGCCGGACGGCCTGCGAGGTGAGGATGCCGAACCAGGTCTCCACCTGATTCATCCAGGAAGCGGAAGTGGGCGTGAAGTGACGCGTGAACCGCGGGTGTTGCTCGAACCAGGCCTCGACCTTGGGCTGGGTGTGGGTGCCGTAGTTGTCCAGCACCAGGTGGATCTCGCCCTCGGGGTAGGTGCGGTCGATCAAGCGTAGGAAGCGAAGAAACTCCTGGTGGCGGTGCCGCTGCATGCAGGTGCCCAGGATCTCGGCGGTGGCTAGGTTCAACGCCGCGAACAGCGTCGTGGTGCCGTGGCGTCTGTAATCGTGGGTGCAGCGCTCTGGATCGCCGCGGCGCATGGGCAACATCGGCTGAGTCCGGTCCAGAGCCTGGATCTGGCTCTTTTCGTCCACGCACAGCACCAGCGCCCCCTGGGGCGGGTGCAGGTACAGCCCCACGATGTCGGTGACCTTGTCCTGCAGGAGTGGATCGGCGGAGTACTTGAAGGTCTCGGTGCGATGGGGCTGCAGGCCGTTGCGCCGCCAGATCCGCAGGATCGTCGAAGGGCTCGCATCGACCTGTTTGGCGAGCCGCTGTGCGCTCCAATGGGTTCGGCTCGGAGGCCTCTCCAGGGTTGCGGCGATGATCTTGGCTTCCCGCACGGCGTCGTAGGTGCGCGCACGACCAGAGCGCGGCTCGTCACCGAGATCCTCGATGCCCTGCTTGGCTGCGCGAGCGCGCCACATGCCCACGGTCTGTCGGGAGGTCTCGAGGCGCTCGGCGATCTGCTGGTTCTGCAGCCCCTGCTCGGCAAGCAGGATGATGTGGGCTCGGAACACCTGCCGCTGCTGTGAGCTCGGCGCGTCGATTATTCCCTGGAGCCGCTGCCCGCTGCTGCCCGGTCAACGAAATCTCCGGTGCTACCCTGGGCATCGTGGCCTCCTGTCCCGACAAGTTTACTGTCGAGACAAGGAAGTCATAATATGCCATATAAGTCAAGCTAATTACGACGCGTTACACTAGCAGGCTGCTGAAAAACTCCTCTTTTTCGAGTAGATTTTGAACCACGCAGCCCGCGGCAAGAACCGAAGCATCAACGAGGTGAGCAGATGCGTGGTGAGGACGCGGGCCGGGTGGCGGTTTTTAGTTACGTATCTCCAGAGCAGCGAGTACCGAAGGAGCATCCGCTGCGGCCGCTGCTGAGGATCGTCAACGATGTGCTGGGCGGATGTCGCCGCTGTTCGAGAAGCTGTACTCGCACACGGGGCGTCCGTCTATCCCGCCGGAGAAGCTGCTGCGGGCGCTGCTGCTGCAGGTGCTGTACACGATTCGCTCCGAGCGCATGCTGATGGAGCAGCTCGACTACAACCTGCTGTTCCGGTGGTTTGTGGGCCTGAACATGGACGATCTGGTGTGGGATGCGACGGTGTTCACGAAGAACCGAGATCGAGTGTTGGGAGGCGAGGTCGCCAAGGTGTTCTTCCAGGAAGTGCTGGCGGAGGCGCGGCGCCGCAGCCTGCTGTCGGATGAACACTTCACGGTGGACGGCACGCTGATCGAGGCGTGGGCCTCGCACAAGAGCTTCAAGCCGAAGGATCAGAGCGACTCCGATGAGGGCGGCAGCAACCCGAGCGTCGATTTCCGCCGGCAACGGCGCACGAACGATACTCACGCCTCCAGGACCGACCCGGAGGCACGCCTATACAAGAAGGGTAAGGGAGCCGAGTCGAGGCTCTGCTACATGGGTCACCTGATGATCGACAACCGCCACGGGTTAGCAACCAACGCCTGCGTAACGATCGCTTCGGGAACAGCAGAACGAGAGGCCGCCGTGCAGATGGCGGGCGAGATTCCCGGAAGGGGCCGGGTAACCTTGGCGGCCGACAAGGGCTACGACACGCGAGACTGCATCCGAAAGCTTCGAGATCGCAACATCACCCCGCACGTCGCACAGAACGACACGAACCGGCGCAGCGCCATCGACCGCCGCACGACCCGGCACCCGGGCTACACGGTCAGTCAGAAGAAACGCAAGCTCGTCGAGCAGATGTTCGGATGGGCCAAGACGGTCGGGCTGATGCGCAAGACCAGACACCGAGGCACGCAACGTGTCGATTGGATGTTCATCTTCACCGCCGCGGCCTTCAACCTGGTCAGAATGCGCAACCTCCAGGGGGCGACGTGACGATGAGGGCACCAATCCCCAAGAAATGCCGGCGCTGCCAGCAGCGCCGGCCTCGTACCCGCACTCGGCGCCCCGCTAACTCACCGTGATCGAGACGATCCAGCCCAAAATGGCGCGCCCAAGCCGTTTTTCAGCAGCCTGCTAGAGCGTAAGGACAAAGGGCAAGACTTTCCCGGAGTGCTTTGCGATGGACCCCAACTTACAAGCCGCAGCGATCTCGGAAAGCAGCGCTTGCGGATCATCAATCGACCGCCACTCTTGGCTGTCCACTCCAACGTCCAGGAACGGTCCCGGAGTGTAGGGCTCGGCATCATACAGCACCGTCTCGTCCGGATGGCCGCTCGCACCCAACGCCTTCCTGTACTCCTCTCGAACCAGCATCGCGTCATGCCGATGCGGTGGATCCGAGAAATCCAGCTGCAATAGGAAATAGCCGAATTGCCCGAGCAGGCTTGTAGCAAAGCTAACTGAACAGCCAAAGAAACCGCCCTTACCGCCCGGGCGAAGCTCCTTGTGATAGTCGACGGCGAATTTCACCGGGGGGGGATCGCACGATTAACTTCCATGTGAATTACCTTCGGCCGATAGGCTTGCAGGATCGGGGCCAGGAGCATGCCGTCGAAGCTGTCGATGTCGATGCTCAACAAGTCGAGTTCAGTTGGCGTATCGACCTTCTCAAGGACATCGACCACGTTCATCGGCGTGATCGTGGTCCTCAGGAGCTTCGCAATCTCAGGCTGCGGCAGGTTTTGGAAGATCTCGGGAAAGTACCCTGCGTCGACCGCTAGCCCCGCGTATCCGCTCCGGAACAATTCGTAGCACGGATCTGACCAACTCTTGCCGTCTCGGCATCCGATGTTGACAATGAACCCTGACATCCCCTCCGGCATGGATCGCTGGATGCGCGCCACAACGTCAGCCGCGGTCAGCTTCGGTACTCGCCGATCGGACCGCTGACGAACATCATCGGCCTCGGCGACGTCCCCCGCGTGATCCAACGCGACCGCGAGGCGCTCGGCTAGTTCCGGAATGCACGGGTTCATGGCATACGCGGCGCGAAGGCTGACGAGACTCCCCTCGTTGCTGCCGAGGCGATCCTGCACCTTGGCAAGCTCGAAGAAGTCCCTCCAGACGGCCCGGGGCTGTTCCGTAGTGAGCTCGGCCATCTCCAACGTCGCGTGCCAGCGCCCTAGCTTTCTGTAGCAGTAGAACGCCCGCCTCATCGACTTCAAGTGGGACGGGTCGAGTTGCAACACCTGTCGGTAGAAACGCGCCCCGCGCACCCAATCGTCGGCCTCGAAAAGGATCGCCGCGATTCTGAGTAGCATCTTCCGGTCATCCGAGAACAGGCCCAGTTTCTCGCCAAGGAGGGCACACGTCGTCCCGTTCGGCGCTACTCCTGGAATGTAGTCTTCGATTAGCTTACGGGTCTTGTACGGACCGGACTGCCTGCTCAGTCGCGCGTGGAATTCCAGTAGTGTCGTGTCCAAAGCGAGCGTCTCCGCGGCAAGCGAGCTTTCCAGGCTGTCTGACGATGGTACAGGAGTTCGAGAGGCGCTCGAGCTCCTCTCAGCGCCCTCGGGAGCCGTACATGGGACTCGACCGAATCGACGCCAGAATCCTCGCCGAGCTGCAGCGCGCCCGCAGGTGGCCCGGGTCGAGACTTCCCTGATCTTCGACTACGCTCGCGATCCGGAGCTGCCGAATTACAACCGCGACGAGAGCCATCCATGAGCAAGACGATCGACCGCCGAACATTCGTCCGCGCCACCGCAGCCGCCGGGGTCGCCGCCTCGGCGTCTCCCCTACCCGCCTTGGGCAACGCACCCGCGATACGACGGCAGCGTGTGCGCCCGCTGGTGATCTCCGACCGCTCCGGCTTCGCCTTCCGCAACGGCGGGCCGCAGAACGCTCTCGAGAAGGCCTACGAGATGATCGTCCAGGGCGAGGACGTCCTCGACGCGGTGATCGCGGGCGCCAATATCCCGGAGAACGACCCCACCGAGACCGGCATCGGCTACGGCGGCCTACCCAACGCCGACGGCGTCGTGCAGCTCGACTCCTGCTGCATGCACGGGCAGCGCAAGCGCGCCGGGGGCGTGGCGGCGCTCGAGGGCGTACGCACTCCGTCGTTGGTGGCGAAAGCGGTCATGGACTTTACCGACCACCACCTGCTCGTCGGCAAGGGGGCCCAGGAGTTCGCGCGCCAACTCGGCTTCGAGATCGAGAATGACCTCAACACCGATGAGTCGCGCCGTCTGTGGATCGAATGGAAGCGCCGCGTCGATCCCGATCACTGGCTCGACCCCAAGCGCCGCGCCGAGGCCGGTTACGCCGCCGCCCTATCGATGGTGCGCGACGGCCTGCTCGACCCGCACTCCTTCCATGGCACGATCAGCTGCAACGGCATCAACGCCCAGGGCGAGATGTGCGGTGTCACCACCACCAGCGGGCTGTCGTGGAAGATCCCCGGCCGCACCGGCGACTCCCCCATTCTCGGGGCCGGCCTTTATATCGACGGCGAGGTCGGCGCCTGCGGATCCACCGGCCGCGGCGAGGCCAACTTGTACAACCTGAGCTCGTTCCTCATCGTCGAGAGCATGCGCCGCGGTATGGGCCCAAAGGACGCCGGCATGGAAGCCTTGCGGCGCATCCGCGACAACACCGTCGAGGATCGCCTGCGTAACTCCACCGGAAACCCCGCCTTCGACGTACGCTTCTTCATTCTGAGCAAGGCCGGCGAGTACGCCGGAGTCGCCATGTACGGCGCCGCCGAGGGCACCTTCGCGATCTGCACCGACAGCGGCGCCGAGGAGCTGCCGCTCGAGGGACTGCTCGAAGGCTCACCGTACGACTAGCAGGCCGTGGCGACCGCCGGCGGGCGATCGATTGATCCTCGAGTCGAGCCGGTAGCCACCCGCGACGTGGAGCACTTCCAGCGGGTTCCGGGGCTCGAGGTGATGGGCTACTGACCGCAGCCGCACACCGTCGATGACCGTTCAGCCGCGCAAGCGCGAGGGCTCGCGGGTGAATCGGTAACCGGCCCCGTGCACCGTGTGGAAGTGAGCCGGGCGGGCGGGATCGGGCTCCAAGCGGCGGCGCATGCGCAACACGAAGTTGTCGATGGTGCGCGCAGTGGGAAAGGCGCCGTAGCCCCAGACGGTGTCGAGGATCTCGTCGCGCGTCACGACCTCGCCCTCACGCTCGGACAGCAGCTTTAGGATCTGCGCCTCCTTGTGCGTGAGCCCGTAGTCGGAGCCATCAGCGAGGCGCACCAGGTAGCACCTGAGATCGACCTCGTGGCCGGCAAAGCGCAGCTTGCCATCGTCGGAAACCCGCGCGTACCAGGCACTGCGGCGCAGGATCGCCGCCACGCGCAGCAACAGCTCGCGAAGCTGGAAGGGCTTGGTCAGGTAATCGTCGCCGCCCTCCTCGAGGCCGCGAATGCGATCGGCCGGATCGCTCTTGGCGGTGAGGAACAGGATCGGCACCTGGTTGTCGGCCGCACGGATGCGGCCACAGATGGCGAAACCGTCATGGCCCGGCAGCATGACGTCGAGAAGGACCAGGTCGTGCCCGCCGACCAGGGCACGCTCGAGCCCGGCGTCGCCGTCGCGGGCGATCTCGGCCTCGTAGCCCTCGGCCTCGAGATTCTCCCGGATGCCGTCGGCGAGGTCACGTTCGTCCTCGACAATCAGGATGCGTGCCCGAGGCTCGGTCACGCACCACCTCCGACCCGCGCGGCCAATGGCCAGCCGGCACGAAAGACGGCGCCGCGGCCCGGGCCTTCGCTACTGGCCTCGACCTCGCCGCCGGAGCGAGTCACCAGCTCGCGCACGATGTGCAGGCCGAGCCCGGCGCCCCTACCGCCGCGTCGTATCTCGTCGCCCGGACGGTAGAACTTCTCGAACAAGCGCTCCGTCTGCTCGGGCTCGAAGCCACAACCGTTGTCCCGCACCTCGAACGTGACGATCCTTGCCTCGATCAAGGCGGTCACGTGAACCTTCGGTTGCTCGGTCCCGGTCACCGCCTCGAGGGCGTTCTCGAGCAGGTTGCGGGCCACCACGCGGAGCGCTTGGCGATCCGTGCGCACGATGATGCCCTCCGGGATCTGCACCTCGAGCGCGATGCCGAGATCACCGGCACGCTCCGCGGAGCCCCCCAGCACGGGCTCGAGCGTTTGCCGCAGGTCGTGATCTTCGGCCTTGAGAACCAAGCTCCCCTCCTCGATACGTACGGTATCGAGCAGGTTGGTGATCATGGCCTCGAGCCTGTCGATGTTGCGCAGGATGCGTCCCACCTGGGTGCGGTGTGCCTCGGGCCCCAGATCGCGCATCTCCAACGTATCGGCCGCCATGCGGGCGCTGGCCAGCGGGCTCTTGAGCTCGTGGCTCACCGAGGCCAGAAAGTTCCTCTGCCGGCGCCGAAGCTCGGCATCGTGGCGCAACGCCTGACCGATAACACCGAGGCTCGCCAGCAGCACCACCATGAAGAAGCCGCCCTCCCACAGGTACTGGTTGAGCCGGCTGCGGCGCGCCTCCGCCATGCGCGCCTCGGCCGCAGGTGAGATCTCCACGGCTCCTGGGGCGATGCGCAGATCGGGGAACATCTCGCGCACCTGGCCCTCCTCGACGCCCGTCGCCAGTAGGCGCTCGGCGGCGCGCCGCTGCCCTTCGTACAGGGCCCGCAGCGACTCTTCGACCTCGGCGGTGAACCACCACTGGTCGAGGATCCACCAGGCGGCCTGGGCGGTGCTCAAGACCAGCAGCACGGCAAAGCCGACCCGAACGTAGCGACTGGTGCGACGAGATCTGCTCATGCGAGGTGCAAGATGGATAGGGCCGTGTCGAACTTCGGCACCGCCGTATTCTAGTCACCCGCATTCTAATCACCCGCGTTGCGCCCCTTGTCCGCCCGGGTCAGTAGTCCAGGCTGAAGCCGATGCGGAAGTCACGGCCGATGCCCGGAGTGCCAAAGCGGGGGTTCTGGTACTGCGTGTCGGCCAGGTTGTTGACGGCGAGGTGCAGGGTTACGTCGCGGTAGAAGCGAGGTGTCCAGCTAATCGCCACATCGTGCAGCACGTAGCCATCGGTCGGTTCCACCCTGGTCGGGACGCGATCCCGGTCGCCGTACACGCGCGTTGACCAGGAGGCGCGGGTCCCGAAGCCGGGCCGGCTCCAGTCGAGCCCGAGCACCAGCTTGTCGGCCGGGATCTGCAACAGCGGCTCACCGCTGGCGTTGTCCTGCCCCCGCGCTCGCGAATAGACGCCGCGCAGCAGCCAATCCCGATGCGGCGCCCAGTCGAGCCCGGACTCGAATCCCTTGAGCACCGCGTCCTGACGGTTGAGCGCTTGCCATAGCTGGATCTGGATGCCGCCAGGCGGTGGGAAGGGACCGGTATGGATGGGTAGCAACTCGATGAAGTCCTCGACATCGGCACGCCAGTAGGCGCCACGAACGGAGAACACATGGTTTCGGTAGCGCAGGCCGAGATCGACGTTGCGGGTGGTCTCCGGGCTCAGATCCGGGTTGGGCAAGAACAGCGCCAGGAAGAAGCGGTTGCCGGGAAGCGGGAAGGCGAAATGCACGTCCTGCAGGAACAGCTCCTGGAAGTACGGGGCCCGGAAGCCAGCGCCGTAGCTCACCGAGCCCACCAATCCGTCGACGATCTCATAGGTAAGTCCCAGCTTGGGCGACAGGCGGTCGAGCTGCCGGGTCTCGAGCGCCAGGTCGTCCGGTCGCGAGTTCCAACTGTCGAACCGCAGGCCCGGAACGATCGACAAACGCCCTGAGGCGAGGGAGATCTCATCCTGCACATAAGCGCCGAGCTGTGTTCGCCGGCCCGCAGGGAAGAAGGCGTGAACCTCCTCGTTGCGCGTCGCATCCTGGCGCTCGCGTACGAACTCCAGCCCATAGGTAATCGAGTGTGCGGAGCCCAGGGGCGCCGTATTGCGGACGTCGAGGCCCCAGGTGGTATAGCGGATGTCGTCGGTACGATCGTCGGCCAAGCGGACCTCGTCGATGTCGGCTCGATCGACGTAGAAGGTGGCGTTGACCGAGCGATCCCACCAGCGCTCGCCGGTGTGCGTATAGCGCAGATTGCCGGTGACGTTGGTCGTCTGGCGGTCGATCAGCTCAGGCGCGCCCACCTCGACGATCGCCAAGTTGGTCGAGCTACGGCCTTGGTGACGGTAGTAGTCGAAGCTGAAGCGCAGCAGGTCACGATCCGACACGGGGGCGGTGAAACGGCCGTTGAAGGCGTTGATGTCCTCCTCGGCCTGGCTCAGCGTGTCGGGGGGTCCGGCCAGCTTCACCGTGCCGTCGTTACGACGAGCGGTGTAGGAGAGCAGCCAACCAAAGCCCGAAGGTGTCTGCCCATAGAGTCGCGGGGTGAACATGAACTCGTTGTAGGCCGAGGAGAAGCCAGTGCGGATTTGGCCCCCGACCTGGCGGCTCGGCTTGAGCAGGTCACCCGGGTCGCGTGTGGTGATCGAGATAACACCACCGATCGCCCCGGAGCCGTAGAGCGCCGACGCCGGACCCTTGATCACCTCCACCTGCTCGATGTCCTCGACGTCGAAGAAATAGGTGCCACGATGACCGGAATTGAACTGAGCGACCCGAGCCCCATCCCGCAGTGTCAGGATGCGCTGGTCGTCGAATCCGCGGATGTTGGGCGTCTGGCCGAGACGACGGGGTGCCTCGGACATCTCGATGCCGGGCTCGTAGCGAAACACGTCATCGAGGCTGCGGGCCTGCAGGTGATCGAGATCCTGCCGCTCGATGACCGCCACCTCCCCGGGAACGCGCTCGACCGCCCGTTCGGTCTTGGTGGCGGCCACGGTGACCTGCTCGGCCAAGGGTGCCAGCATCAAGCGCACCCGTACCACGCGCCGGCGATCGGCCTGCACTCGGACGACCTGCTCGAGAGGCCGGAACCCCAGCACGTCGATCACCACGACGTAGCGGCCGGGCGCCAGAGTCTGCGCCAGCGCGCCACCCTGCGCGTCGGTAACGAGCCGAATCTCCGCACCCCCGGCATCACGCACGCGTATCGGAACACGGGGCATCATCGCCCCATCGGGGCCAGAGACGAGGACCTCGATCGATGCGTTTGGGGCGCCGGCCTGCGGGGCGACCGGCTCGGCGATGGTGGGCGAGGCGCTGCCCATGATCATCGCTAACGCCAGCGAGGCGGTCACGGCTCGGGCCGCCCGGGGCGCGTGAATCGGCCGCTTGCGTACGTTGTACCAGTAACCCGCCGCGATCAGCAGGATGCCCACGAATTCGCCCATATATAGATACTCCGTGTGTCCCATACGGCTCGCACCGCCGCCGAGGCCCGGGAGAATGGCTCCCACCGCGATCAGCACGTTGCCGACGAAGCGATCGTGCGCAATCGCGGCACCGCGCCCGTCGACCCGCCACGCCTTGTGGAAACGCCAGGCCGACCAGAAGGCTCCGCCGATCAGGAAGATCACCGCGTAGGTGTTGATGAAGGGGCTGAAGGCCCGCACCCACTGCCAGCCGAAAGCACGGCCGCTCGGCAGGTTCGGGTTCACGAGCTCGTAGTTGATCGGGCTCGCCAGCACACTGGCCGCGGCCAACACCACCACCGAGACCAGCCCGAGAGTGAGGGCGCGCGCGGTACGCGGCTTCATCAGCAGCCACACGGTGCCCTGCGCTAGCGGCGCACCGCCCAGCAAGGCACCGACGATGTACCAGAACTGGAAGATCACCGGGTTCCATCCAAACAGCGTGATCCAGCTCTCGGCAAAGGTCCCGAGGCCGTACACCAAGATCCCGGCACTCCACCACACCAGGTGGATGCCGCCGCCGCGTAGCCGATAGCGGCGGTAGACGAGGGCCGCGAAGAGCACCGAGATCAGCGTGGTACCGATCGGCAGGTAGTGAAAGAAGGACAGATTTCCCATGGGTCGCGAGCCTCTCGAGGGTGGTCTTCAGTGGCAGTCCTGGACATTGAAGCCGCCCTCCCCGCCCGTGTTGTCACCGACACGTCACAGCGCCGCGGGATACCCTCTGATCTCAGTCGACCGCCCTTGCCACCAACAGCTCGAGCCCATGATCGACCTACCGCAGCGCCACCGACTCCGGGCTCTCTGGCTCGTAGCAGCGCTCGCGACGATCCCCGTCGCCGCGCAGGAGACGGAAAGCCCGCCCGCCGAGCTGCGCATCGCGCCGGAGAGGGCGGTTCTGCAGGTCGGCGAGACACTGCAGCTGGTGGCCACCGTGCTCAACGAGGAGGGGCACCAGATCGAGACGGAACTGATCTACTTGTCTCGCGCCCGCCGCAGCCTCGAGGTCAGTGATACGGGGCTGGTGACCGCGCACGCCGCCGGCCGGCACGGGGTCGTGGTGATCGTGCCGGCCGCGCCGGGGAGCGACGAGAGTACCCCTGCGCTGCGCGGCCGAGTGACGATCCGCGTTCCGGCGCCGCCGGTGGTGTCGGTCGAGCTGGTCGATCTCCCGCAGCGTCTCTTCGCCGGGACGCGCCTGCGCCTCGCTACCCGGAGGATGTGCCCCGAATGTCGTGGAAATTGGATGAGCGCAGCCTCCTGGGCAACGGCTGATCGTATCGGTTAGGCGGCCTGCTCGTCCGGGCCGCGAGTGATCTGGGCAAGGTGACGATAGCCGTCGACGCGGCGCATGCGGATCTGGCCGAAGGCGACCAAGCCCCACAGCAACGTCACGCCAGCTGCCTCGGTGCAGAACGAACCCTGGGTCTTGGTACGGCGCCGGAACTCCCGGTTCAGGTTCTCGAGCGGGTTGGTCGTTCGCAACGTCTTCCACATCGGCCTGGGGAACTCGTAGAACGTCAGCAGGCTCAGGCCCGCTTCCTCCAGGCTTCGGGCAACGGCCGGCACGAGCCTGGACCATTTGCGCACGAAGGCGCTGTACGCGGCCCGAGCCTCGTTGCCGTTGTCGGCGCGGACGATGGCATGCCAATCGCGCCTCATTTCATCGCGCGCATGCACGGGGCAGTGATCGCGAAGGTTGCTCCACTTGTGCTGGATGCATCGCTGCACCTGCGACCGCGGCCATGCCTCGGTCGCCTTCGCCAGCCCCTTGTGACCGTCGGCGATCAGCAGCTGAGGCGATCGCAGCCCCCGGTGCACGAGCGAGTCGATCAACCCTCGCCAGTGAACTTCCGCTTCCGAGGCCGCCAACCGCAACGCCACCAACACCTTCTGGCCGTCGGCTTTGACTCCGAGCACCGCCAACACCGGCACCGAGACCACGCGCCGCGCCAACCTGACCTTCAGGTGAAACCCGTCCAGATACAGAATCGGATACCGCTCACCGGACAGCTCTCGCTCGCTCCAGCTCGCGAAGTACGTCTTGAGCCGCCCCACCACCCGCGAGACCGTGCTCTTGGACAGGTGCGCTCTCCCGAGCAACGGAGACAACGCCTTGCGGATCCGCCGCGTGTTGGCGCCCGCCAGGTACGCTCCCAGGATCGCCTCGTCCACCTGTCGTGCTCGCCGCGCGTACCGTGGCAGGATCGCGCTCCGGAACTCCCGGGTGCCGCCGTCTTCGTCCACGACGCGACCGCGCGGCACGTCCAACTCCTGGAGTCCCTGCGCCGTCGTCACCCGCCGGCTCTGGGTGCCGTTGCGGTAGCCTCGGCGCGCCCACCGTTGCGCTCGTATCGCGCGCTCCCCAGAGCCTCCGTGAGCTCCTCCTGGAGCGTGATCTGGATCGCCTCACGGATCCTCGTCCGCAGCAACATCTGTACGTCCCGTCGAAACTCCACGACCTCGTTGTCGTGCGTGCTAACCTGCTTCACGGCGTAACCTCCTGCCGCTCGTGGCGGCTCTGAGTTTTGCTACTCGGAGGTTACGCCTTTCTAATTTCCACAGGACTCGGGACGGATCCTCCTACCCGGATTCGCGACGCCACCGGGGCGACACGCCGCGACGTCGTGCCCCTGTTCCGTAGCAGCAACGAGTCCGTAGCCCGGGTCGATGGGCTCGGCTACCTACACCTGCAAGCGGCAGGAAGAACGACCCTCGAGGTCGGAGTGGACCGGTTGCGCGACGCGGTCGAGCTCGAGGTCTTCCCCAACCCGGTGGCAGCTCTCGACCTGATGACGAGTGCCGATTCCGCCCGCACCGGCGACGTGCTCCACTTCGACGCGGTGCCGCGTGCTGCCGACGGCTCGAGCCTCGAGGATGTGCCGATCCAGTGGGCCTTCCGAGCCCGTACCGATGCCGCCGGTCTCGGCGAGCCGAGCTCGGGGCGGATCGACGAGGACGGCAGCTTCGTCGCCGACCTGCCGGGCGAATACACGATCGTCGCGGTCGCCGGTGGCGTGCCGGCGACACGCACCGTCGCCATCACGCCGCGCAACGCCGGCCGTAAGGTCGAGTTGGTGGGACACGGCCCCGTACGTGACCGGTTCACCTCCGACCTCTGGGTCTGGGAGGCCCCCGACGGACGCGACTACGCCCTGACCGGAACCTGGGGTGCCGAAGGGCATGCCTACCTCTGGGAGGTGACCGACGCCCGCAACATGCAGCTGATCGACACCGTCAAGCTCGACGCTCGCACAGTCAACGATGTGAAGGTCTCGGCGGATGGCCGCGTCGCCGTGATCTCGCGCGAGGGAGCCTCGAACCGACGCAACGGCCTGGTGATCCTCGACGTCTCCGATCCGCAGTCGGGCATGAAGGTGCTGGCCCGCTGCGACGACGAGCTCACCGGGGGGGTGCACAACGTCTTCATCTACGAGGACCATGTCTACGCGCTCAGCGCCGGGCGCCGCTATGACATCATCAGTATCGAGGACCCGACCAAGCCCCATCGCGTCGGCCGCTTCGAGCTCGACACGCTGGGCCACTCCATCCACGACGTCTGGGTCGAGGACGGTATCGCCTGGTCCTCGAACTGGGAGGACGGTGTCGTGGCGGTCGACATCGGCGGGGGCGGCAGGGGCGGCTCGCCGCGCAGTCCGGTGATGATGGGCAGCTACGCCTACCCGAGCGGCTGGAACCACGCCGCCTTCCCCTATCGCAGCGAATCGACCGGCAAGCTCTACGTGTTCGCCGGCGACGAGGCAGTGCTTCGTGACGTCGAGCCTGGGCTGCAGGAAGGGCTCGAGCTGATGGACGGCTACATTCACGTGCTCGACTGGGGCGACGGCAGCGATCCGAAGGAGGTGGCGCGCTACCAGCTGCCCGAGGGCGGCAGCCACAACCTCTGGGTCGAGGACGGCATCCTCTACATCGCCTACTACCAGGGCGGTCTGCGCGCGGTCGACGTCTCCGGCGAGCTGCTGGGCGACCTGTACCGCCAGGGACGTGAGATCGGCTACTTCAAGGCCTTCGACCCCGAGGGACACATCCCCAACGTGGCCATGGCCTGGGGGCCGCAGCCGTACAAGGGGCTGATCTTCTTCTCCGACTTCCACTCCGGCCTGTGGGCCGTGCGGATCGCCGATCCCGAGAGCGAGTGAGGTGGCGCTTGGCCCGGGCGGCTCATTCCCGCGCGGTCTATTCGGCCCGCATGGCGTCGAGCGGGTCGACACGTGTAGCGCGTCGCCCCGGTAACGGCGAGCACAAAGACCAGGGCGGGCATGTCGATGCCGGAGCGCCACCAGAAGGGTGCGTCGGGACCGTGCGGCAGCGCAAACATGGAGGTACCGGCCCAATAGCGCTCGAACAGGGCGGTGCCCACACTGGCGACACCGAGGCCGACCATGGCGCCCAGTGTCACGAGGACAGCCGTCTCGAGGAACAGCTGTTGGACGATTCGGGCCCGGCTAGCACCCAGCGCCGTACGTACGGCTACCTCTCGCACGCGGCCGGTGGCCCGGGCCAGCAGTAGGGTCGCGACGTTCACCGAGGCCAGGAGCGCCACCAGCAGTGAGGCAGCCAGCATGGTCCATACGCGAGCTCCGAACTCCGGGCCAACATACTCCTCGGTAAAGGTCTGCAGCCGCGCCTCGATGCCAGCGTTGGTCTCGGGGAACACCTCGGCCAGCGTGGCGGTCACGCGCGCCATGTCGTCGCGCGCCTGCTCGAGAGTGACCCCGGGCTGCATCCGGCCGAAGACATCGAGCCGGCCGCTGCCGCGATCGATCGAGCCCGTATCCAGTCGTAGCGGACGCCAGAATCCCTCGGCAATCGGAAAGCCGAACTCGGGCGGCATGACCCCGACGATCCGAGTATCGACACCGTTGACCCACACGCTCCGGCCAATGATCTCCGGATCGGCGCCAAAGCGGCCTTGCCAGACGCCGTGCCCGATCATCATGACCTCAGGTCCACCGGGCGAGTCCTCATCGGCACGGAATCCGCGTCCCATGATCGGCTCAACACCGAGCAACTCGAAGCTGTTGGCGCTGATCGCGACACCCCAGTGCTGCTCGGCGAGCCCATCCTCGTCACCCAGCAGGAACAGGGCCTCGACGTAGGCCCCGAGAGCCACGAAGCTGCGGTTTTGCTCGCGCCAGGCCTCGTAGTCGTGCGGCGTGACCGCCAGGGTGAAACGATCCTCCGACGGTTGAGCCCGCTCGAAATGCACTAACTCCTCGGCGCGCTCGTAGGGCAGGCCCCGCAGGACACTGCCGTACAGCACGGCAAAACCCACCGTGGAAAGGCCGATGCCGAGACCCAGCGCCCCCGCCGCGATCGCCGTCATGCCCGGGTCCTTGCGCAGCATGCGTAGGCCGATCTTCAGATCGGCGCCCAACCCCCGGCCCAGCTCCCGCCTGCGTGGCGGACGCGGGCTCCGCCCACCTTTCCAGTGATCGATGACCGAGTGCAGCGCGGCGCCCCGGTACCAGCGCCGTGCCGCTCGGGATCCGCGCGCCGCGGCCAGGCGCTGCAGCTCCTCCTGGAGGTCTCCGGCGACGGTCTCACGAGCAATTGGATCGCGCAGCAGCCACAGGAGCCGGGGAAACGGCTCCGGCGGCCGGATAGGACCGGTCACCGCGTGAACTCCTCAGGGGACGTGTTTAACTCACACTGTAGATAAAACGATGCCGCGCTTCAAGAACAGGCCTTCGCCAGCCCGAGCCCGGCCAGGCAGGTGAGCAGCAGCACAGCACCCAGCGGCACAGCAAAGCCGGCGGCACCCTGACTCTCGATGGCGCCGCCGACGGCCACAGCACCGAGAACGTAGGGGGTGCGCTCGAGCATCGTGAAGGTGGAGAGCGCGGTGGCACGTCCAACCGAATCGAGCCGGCGGTTGAGCAGGTCGGAGCGGATGTTCTCCCAGACTGCACGCACCGCGTAGCGGAAGACGACCAGCCCGCCTCCGACCACCATGCCGGCCGCGGGCGACAGCACCAGCGACAGACCGGCGAGCATCGCAAGCGCGAGGAACAGACGGGAGTGTCCGAACCAACCACGCAGATCGGCGGATCGATGCGATGCCGCGGCACTCGTCAGGTAAATCAGCGCAAAGAGCCAGCTGAGCTGCCGCGCCGAGAAGCCGAGCTCAACCGCCAGCGCGTCGTCGAGAACCTCTTCGGTGACCACGAGCAGCGCCCCGACGATCAGCAGAAACGTCACGATGCCCGTTGCCAGATGGGGCCGTACGGCCAGCCAACCGGCTCGAATCTGTGCGGCCATCGTCGGGCGTGGCGTCGGGAAGGACCTCCGTGGCGCCGCGCCCTGTTAGCCTCTCGCCAACCGCGATCACGTGCGCTTACTCGGAGGTCCTGATGCGTTTGTTGGCAGTCGTCCTCGTCGCCCTGGTTCTACCGACTACCGTCCCGGCCACGCCGTCGCCGACTCAGAGCGCGCCGCCCGTGGAATACGACTACGCGGCCGAGGCACAGCTGGCCGGGAGGCTCGATGTGGACGACCCTGCTCCAGACGTTCTACGTGCGGTCTTCGCGCGGCGGCGGGCTCGTGTACTGTCGGCTGTTGCGAACGGGGCGATGCTGATCTTCTCGGTCGAGCGTACCCAGGAGCGGCGCTACGAGTTCCAGGTGCCCCACTCGGACAACCACGACTTCATTTATCTGACCGGGCTCGACGGTATCGACAGCCTCGACTCGGCCTTGCTGCTGTTGCCCTCCCCCGGCCCCCAGATCTCGCCGCAAGAGGTTGCCGACCGGCCCTGGGCGGTCCTCTACACCTCTGGCAACCGTGATGCTCTCTCGGCGCACACCGGTATCGACGAGGTGCGCCCGTTCACTGAGCTCGAGGCCGACCTCTCGGTGGCGATGACTGACTACCGGGACTGGCGCATCACCCAGGTGCGCCGCTGGCCGCTAGCGGCAGCGCTGTCAAAGCGTTGGGGCCGCGACCACAAGGTCCTGTATCTCAACTATCCGCGCTTCTTCCGCCTCGGGATGCCCGAGCCGGCACGCCTCGAGACCTTCGAGCAAATCCGCCGCTTCTCTCCTGAGATCCAGCTGTATGACTCCGCCGATATCCTCGATCCGATTCGCCAGCTGCACGACTCCTGGAGCCTGGCCAATCTGAAGCGCGCCGTCGAGATCACCGGCGAGGGCGTGGTCGAGGCGCTGCGCCTGGCTCGGCCCGGAATGACCGAGAAGCAGGTCATGGAGGCGATGGACTTCGTCTATCGCTACCGCGGCGCCACCCTCGGCTTTCCTACCTCGGTTCGTCGCCAGTTCTCAGGCGGGCGCCAGGTCACGCGCGCCGTGCCCGAGGGTTGGATCGAGTTCGTGCCTCGCTCCGGTGGTGCCGCGTTCCAGGCTGGCGACATGCTCCACACCGACACCGGCGCGGCCATCAACCACTACTCGGCCGACATCCAACGAAACCTCCCGATCGACGGCAAGTTCACCAACGAGCAGCGTCGTCTGTACGCGATCGCGCTCGAGGTCCAGAGCACCGTGATCTCGATGGTGCGCCCCGGTGTCACGTGGTGGGAGCTGCACGAGAAGGCGGTCGAGATGTTGCGCGACGCCGGCGGCTACGACGAGTACTACACCTACGGCATCGCCCACTTCATCGGCATGGAGGTGCATGACGAGGGCGACTACTCGAGGCCCCTGCAAGCGGGCATGGCGCTGTCCATCGAGCAGGGCGTGGCGCCGCCCGACGGCCCGCGTATCGCCTTCGAGGACGACGTGCTGGTCACCGATACCGGTCACGTCTGGTGGAGCCGGGTGATCCCTATCGAGATCGACGAGGTCGAGGCCATGGCCGCGCAGCCGAGCGCCTTCGAGGAGTTCAGCCGCAAGACGCCGCTCGACGCGCTACTAGGAGGCCTAGGAGGCCGTTGAGGCGATCGATCCCGCGCGGCGACGGACAGCGGCCACCAGCCAGATCGCAGCCACGAGGTAGCCGACCGCAACCACGGCGAGGGGGTAGACGAGCCAGGGCCAGCGCACGAACAGGCTGTCGGCCGCGTAGGCCTGGATGAAGCAGAGCGGCGCCATGCCGAGTGCGGTGCCGACCAGGAGCTTGGTGGCGGGCATCGTCGTGAGACCGGCGGCGTAGGAGACCAGATCCGAAGAGGTCAGCGGGTTGACCCGGAGAAGGAACACGACCCAGCCGCCATTCTCGGCAAGACGACGCTCGAGCGCCGCGATGTCACCCTGCCCCACGAAGCGCGCCGCGACGCGCCCTCCCAGCGCTCTGGCGATCCAGAACGCGATGCCGGCGCCGAGCACGTTGCCTACGAGCACCAGCAGGCCACCCAGAAAGCCCCCGAAGATGATGCCGCCGGGGGCGTACAGGACAAGCCCGGGGAAGGGCGCCACCACGACCTCGACTGTAACCGCGGCCACGTAGACCACCGGGTCGAGCGGCCCGAATGCGAGCAGCATCCGGCGCAGCGACTCGACCCGCTCGGCGCTCGAGAGCTGGGGGTCGAGCAGTAGGGCAACGAACCCGCCGCCGACCCAGGACCAGATGGCCAGGGCTACCGCGATCAGCAGCCCGAGCGCCGCCAGGCGCCGCACCAGCGAGGCGCTCAGCTCCGGTGGCCTGCTGGCGGCAGCGCCGGCTCGGGCGGCGCGCTCTCCGACGGCTCGACCGTGTACTCGACAGTCAGGACATCGGGTGGGCGCCGCGGCGCGCGGCTGCGCCCCAACCACCAGATCCGCACCAGTCCGACGGCCGCGAACAGCAGCGCCGCGACCGCGACGAACGCGAACATGAAGAAGGCGAGCGCGGCGAGCAGCAGGCCGAGCAGGACGGCGAGGAACCGCCCCACGGCGGCGCCCGGAACCCGGAACTGATAGACGTTGCCAGCCATGCTTCCATCACCCCTGCTCGTCCCATGGTACCGCCCGACAACGCCGGGCGCATGGGTGCCCCGCCCGTGTATATTGGAGACTCCACGCCGAACGACTCGTTAGCAGGCCGTGGTGCACCGTGCCAAGGGAACCCCGATGAGCCTCCCGACCGACGATTCGCGTCCCGCCGGCAGCTCCGGCACCCCGAAGGCCCTCTATGCCCTCATGGTCGTGGGGGTCGTCGTACTCGGGTTCGGCAGCTGGCTCGCCTACGACCGTGTCACCCGGCTCGAGCGGTCGATCGGCGAGCTCGACGAGGCCGTGGCCAGCGCCGAGCAGCGGGCCGAGGCGGCACACCAGCGCGCCGACGCCGCGGAGCGCGCGGCCGAGGCAGCCGGCGTCGAGGTCGATGCGGCTGAGACGCGCGCCGACCACGAGGCCGCCGGCCGAGTCGTAGCGGAAAATGCCGCACGCACGGCCGAGACCGATGCCGAGTTCGCGCGCCTGGACGCGGACCGCGCCGCCGAGGCGGCGCGAGCCGCCCAGGCGGAGACCGAGCAGATCCGCGCCGAGCGTGATCGTGAGATCTCGCGACTCCAGGGCGTCCTCGACGGCATCGCCCCGACGCGCCGCTCCGCGCTCGGCCTGGTGATGAACCTCGGCGAGGACTCGATCAACTTCGAGTACGACAAGGCGGACCTGAGGCCCGAGGACCGCGAGCTGCTCGCCCGCATCGTCGGCGTGCTGCTGACCACGACGGGCTTCAAGATCCAGATCTTCGGCCACACCGACGATGTCGCCAGCCAGGAGTACAACCAGACCCTCTCGGAGCGCCGCGCGCAGACCGTGGCCGACTACCTCGTCGCCGGCGGCATCGACCCCGACATCATCACTACCAGGGGGTTCGGCAAGCTGCAGCCGCTGGTGGCGGGCACCTCCGACGAGGACCGCGCCCAGAACCGCCGCGTCGAGCTCGGCATCATCGACTCGACGGTCGAATTCACGACCGAGGCGAAGCCGGAGGAGCGGCGCTAGCAGGCCGTGGAGAGCGCCCGGACAAGGGGCCCCTACTGGCGCGCCCTCGGGACCAGCATCGCCTCCATGCGCTCCTCGCCGCGCAGGAACACGACCTCGACCGGCTCGTCGATCTTCAGGGCATCGAGCGCGTAAGTGTAGTCGTAGATGTTGGCGATCGTCTGACCCGCGAGCTCCACGATCACGTCGCCCTTCCGCAGGCCCGCCTCGTCGGCCGGGCCACCGGCGATCACGCCGCCGAGCAACAGGCCCTCGATGTCGCTGGCGTAGTCGGGAATGGTGCCGGTGAAGGCGCGCACGGAGTCGCGGTCGCCGGCACCGGTCGTCGTCGAGGCCACGGCGATGAACTCTGGGGCCTCGGCGAGGTTGGCCACCTTGTGAACCACCAGCGCACCGAGCTGGGCCACGCGTGCAAGATCCCCGTAGTTGAGGGTGTCGGCGTCGTCGCTCGGACGGTGGTAGTTCTCGTGGCTGCCCGTGAAGAAAGCGGGGGTCGGCACCTCGGCCTGGTTGAACGCCGAGGAGTCGGTCGGGACGTTGGGGTCATCCTGTAGCGTGATGTCGAAGCCCACGGGAACGTTGCTGCGTTCGATCAGCGACGGCCACGCGGACGCCGTGCCCACCGCCTGAACGATGAGCTTGTTGTCGCGCGAGCGGCCGACCATGTCGAAGTTGACGTAGGCGGCAAGCTCCTCGCCTGCCCAGAAAGCGAACGCGACGTTGCGAGCATGCTGCATCCGGGCAAGCCGGGCGGCGGCAGCGAGCACCCCGGCCACGCCGGAGGCGTTGTCGTCGGCGCCGTTGTGGATCTGTCCGGCATGGTCCTTGTCGGCGAGCGAGCTGCCACCGCGGCCGCTGCCGAGATGATCGTAGTGGGCTCCCACCATGACCCAGGACCTGTCGTCGCCGGCGTCGCTGCCCGGCAGGTAGCCGACCACGTTGTGGCCGGTGAGCCTCTCGCGATCGATACGCACGGCAAGCTCCGTCTCGACCCCGAGCTCGAAGCCCGTGATGTGCGGATTGCCGGTGTCGAGCTCGGCCTGGACCTCCTCGAGGTTCTTGCCGGCGGCCGCGAACAGCGCCTCACCCACTTGCCCGGCGACGCTCGCCGCGGCGATGCCGGAGCCGGCGACGGCAGTCATCGGCACGACCTCGCCAGCGTTCGGCGAGCGCGGCCCGACGACAACGATCAACCCCTTGGCGCCGTGCTCACGCGCTTGCATGGCCTTGTACCGCAAGCCCGAGTAACGCGACAAGACAGCACGCGCCTCCTGCTCGACATCCTCGGGGAAGTAGCGGAGCACGACGACGATCTTGTCCTCGACGTCGAGACCGAAGTAGCTGTCGTAGGGGTATCCCTGGCTCTCCGGGATCGCCAAGCCGTACCCGGCGAAGACCAACTCCCCGGATACCGAGGTGTCGTCGGACAAGGAGAGACCTTGGACGAGCTCGGTGCCGGTCCAGGAGCCGAGATCACCGGCGTCGAGCTCGCTGCCGCCGTCGCTGACCCCCGCCGTGAACTCGAACGGCAGCCGGTAGTCGTCGGCGCCAGGCAGCGGCCGGACGCCGATCTGGCGAAGCTGCTCGACGATGTAGGCGGCGGCCTTTGCGGCTCCCTCACTACCGGTCAGCCGACCCCCCAGTTCGTCGGAGGCCAGGTACTCGACGTGGCTGCGGATGGCGTCGGTGTCGGTGTTCTGGCTCGCCAGCACGCCGCCGGCGAGCAGCAGGGCGACGGCCGCTGCCAGGACCCGGAACCCATTCCGCTCCAACCCTCCGGGCAGCCGCCTGCTGCGAACGTCGCGGTACTTGTGTACAGGAGCGCTAGTCAGAGGTGGACCCCATCCTTTGGACAGGTTTGCGTCGCAGCTAAGGTGGAATCCGGGTTCATGATTCAGGCTGCCTTGGGCTTGCGAGACACGGGGCGAAGCCCCGGGCTCCTGTCTTCAGCCCCGTCGTCAATGTACGCCTCCTCGGGCGTCCGGTCCTGGAGCGACGAGTGCGGTCGGCACTCGTTGTAGAAGTCCATCCACCAGCCGATCCCGGCCCGAGCCTCGGAGCCAGTCGCGTACTCTGACAGATAGACCTGCTCGTACTTGAGCGATCGCCACAGTCGCTCGATGAAGACGTTGTCCATCCAGCGGCCCTTGCCGTCCATCGAGATCCGAATGCCGGCCTCCTTGAGCGCGTCGGTGAAGTCGACGCTGGTGAATTGGCTACCCTGATCCGTGTTGAAGATCTCGGGAGGACCGTAGCGCTCGAGCGCCTCTTGCAAGGCCTCGACGCAGAAGCTCGTATCGAGCGTGTTGGACAGACGCCAGGACAGCACCTTGCGGCTCGCCCAGTCCATCACCGCAACCAGGTACAGAAAGCCCCGCTGCAGCGGGATGTAGGTCACATCCGCGCACCAAACGTGGTTGGGTCGCGTGATCTCCAGATCACGCAGCAGGTAGGGGTAGATCCGGTGCTCCGGGTGCGGCTGAGACGTCCTGGGCCGCTGCAAGATCGCCTGCAACCCGAGCAGCCGCATCAGGCGGCGCACCCGCTTGCGAGAGACCGTGTAGCCCTGACGGCGCAGCCATCGTCGCATCTGACGTGAGCCGTAAAACGGCGTCTGAAGAAACTGCTCGTCGATCAGCCGCATCAGGCGCAGGTTCAGCGGACTCTCGCCGTGGCCCTCGTAATAGAACGAAGACCTCGCGATCGACACCAGGCGGCACTGCCGCGTGATGCTCAGGGGGCCGTGCTCCGGATCGACCATCGCCACCCTCCGGCCGTGGCTCAACGACCGAAGGCCTTGGACAAGAAATCCCGCTCGATGACGAGCTCCCCGATCTTCGCCCGCAGCTCCTTGATCTCGGCCTCCCGAGAGACCTCGTTGCGCTCCTGTTTCCCCGAGAAGCCAGCCAGCACCTTCTGCCGAGCCTTCTTCTTCCAGTTGGCGATCAGATTCGGATGCACATCGTAGCGGGCTGCCAGCTCCGCCATCGTCGCTTCCTCGCGAAGCGCCTCCAAAGCGACCTTCGCCTTCAGCTCAGCAGGATAACTCCGTCTCTTCCGTGGCATTCCAGACTCCTTCTTCTTGGTCTGGATCCCACCTTAGCAACCTGTCCGAATTTCGGGGTCCACCTCTGTCATCGTCTACCTCGGAGTGATTCGTGCGCGGCGCGGCCGCCCCGAGGGCCTCGAGGGCCTTGTCGTGGTTCCACTGCGCCATATAGATCTGCCCACCCTTCTCGCCGTGCCGCTCCGAGGTCCAGGCGAGCATGGACCCGTCGGGCGAGGGCACCGGCAGGCCGTCGAAGCCATCGGCGTAGGTGATTCGCACCGGCTCCTTCTCGCCGGCGATGTCGACCATATAGACCTCGAAGTTGGCGAAGCCCAGCTTGTTCGAGGCGAACAACACGTACTGTTGCGACGCATGCACGTAGGGCGCCCAGCTCAGCGCGCCGAAGTCGGTCAGCCGCTTCACGTCGCTGCCGTCGGGATTCATCGAGTAGACGTCGGCACGCAGCCCGGACTCTTCGAAGCGACGCCAGATGATGCGCGAGCCGTCGGGAAAGAAGAATGGACCACCGTCATAGCCAGGAACATCGGTTAGCTGGCGCAACTCGCTACCGTCGGCGCGCATGAGGTAGAGATCGGCGAAATAGGCTGGATCCATCCCCAACAGCCGCTGCTCCTCGTCGCTCAGCTCCCGGTCGTAAGCCTGGCGGTTCGAGGTAAACACGATCCACTCGCCGTCCGGAGAGTAGCTGCCCTCCGCGTCGTAACCCCGGGAAGTAGTCAACCGTCGCGAACGGCCGCGGTCGGCTAGCGCCACGTAGATCTCCATCTCGGGATCGTAGTCCCAGGCATAGCGGCGTTCCTCGCCCGAAGCGCGGAACGCCAGCTCCTCTTCCTGCTGCCGGATCGAGGTGGGGTCGTGGTGAGTCGATGCATAGAGGATGTCGCCGCTGTCCGGATTGATGAAGGCGCAGGTGGTCTTGCCGATCCCCGGCGACACGCGCGACGACTCACCACTCTCCAGATCGAGCACATAGACCTGATAGAAGGGGTTGCCCGGTTCGCGCTCGCTCTGCAACACGATCTTGGTGCCGTCGGCTGAGAAGTAACCCTCCCCGGCCCTGCGGCCCTCGTACGTAAGCCGCCGCACCCGGCTGAGGAAGTCAGTCTCCTGCAACGAGCCCCCCGCTACAGACGGCAGGGCGACCAGCGCAGCGCAGCCGGTCAGCACGAGCGCGCGGACTGCGGTTCCGGACACGGTTAGACTCTCGATCGCTGTTGGCTAGGCCGTCACAGCCGGCGCAGTAGGGCGGCGGGACCACCTTGAATCATATCGACGCGCGCGCCCGAGTGCCCGCCCATCCCCGGTGTAGCGCCTACGGGAATACTGTCGCGCCTCCGGGCACCTCTTTGTCACATCTTTGTCACAAGGGCGATTAACCCCAACCTTTCGACTCCTCCGGCCGTCTATAGGAGTGAGAAACCGATGGCACGCCGGTTGCAAAGACACCTACAGCAGACGGCAGTCGGACGCGGAACTCCCCGCGAGGAACGAAGACGATGGCGCGATACGGAATGCGCGAATATATCGAACGGCTCGAGCGCAACGGCGACCTGGTCGCCGTCGCCCCGAAACCGATCAGCAGGCCCGAGCCGACGAGCCGCCCGCGCCGCGGCCGTGTGATGGGCGTGGTCGCGCTGTGCCTGCCGATGCTGGCAGCCGCGGCCTCGACGATTCCCAGCGCCCCGGGCCAGCTGGACGCCAATTCGAGGGATCCGCAGCCGACCTGTGAGCTAACGGGTGACTCGATCACCGAGCCGATCCCGCCGCTGCGGACGAAGCAGGTCCGCACCGCCACTCCGGCCGCTCGCGTCCTGCGCAAGCTCCGCGTCTCGCGCACCTGACGCAACCGGATCGAGCGCCAGGCCAGCCCCGGCTCAGCTCGACCGCAGGGCGATCATCGGATCGATCGACGTGGCGCGGCGTGCCGGCAGCAAACACGCAACCAGCGCGACGATCAGGAAGATCGTGGCTACACCTACGTAGGTGAACGGGTCGGTCGACTCGACCCCGAAAATCAGCCCGGACACGAATCCACTCAGCAGCACGGCACACAGGATTCCGACGGCAAGACCGACTCCCACGAGCAGCATGCCCTGGCGCACGACCATGCCGAGCACGCTGGTGCGCTGGGCGCCGAGCGCCATGCGGATGCCGATTTCCCGCGTTCGCTGGTTGACGGCGAAGGCGATCAGGCCCGAGATCCCGGCAAGCGACACCGCCAACGCCAGGCCCGCGAACATCGACAGCAACGTGGTCATCAGCCGTGGCGATGCCAGGGCGTCCGAGCGCACCTCGGCCAGGGTCTGCACAAAGGAGATCGGCTGGTTCGGATCGACCTTGTATACCTCCTCGCGAATGGTGCGCACCATCGCGGCGGGATCACCCACGGTGGCAACGAGCAGCCGGTTGCCGAAGCCCCCCTGGTTCAATGGAACGTAGATCTCGGACATGGTCTCCTGGTCGAGGCCTCGCTGCTTCACATCTCCCACCACGCCGACAATCGTCCGCCAGTTCTCGCCATCGTTCGAGATGCGCTCGCCCAGCGGATCCCGGCTCGGCCAATAGGTCTCGGCCATCGTGGAGTTGATGATGGCGACCGGCGCACTCTCGGTCTCGTCCCGCGCATCGAAGTCCCGCCCCCCCAAGATCTCGATTCCCAGCGTGTCGAAGTAGCGCGGACTGACCGAGCGGTAATCGATTACCGGAAGGAACTCGGGGTCGTCGACGGGGTTGGACTCGATGAAGGTGCGCCGCTGCGGCAGCCCGCCCCCGAGCGGGAAGTTCGTGCCCTGAGCCGCGCTGCGCACCTGCGGGTGCTCGTTCAACGCGGCGAGCAGCTCGCTCCAGAAGCGGCGACCGTCCTGCGGCGAGGTGTAGCGCGACCAGTCGAGCGCGATCTGCATGGTCAGCACACGCTCCGACTGCACGCCCAGGTCCACGGCCTGCAGGTTGGTCAGGCTCCGGATCATCAGGCCGGCACCGATCAGCAGCACGAAGGAGACGGCGAGCTGGACGGTCACCAGCATCCCACGCAGCCGATGATGGCCGGCCGAGGCGCCCCGTTCGCCGCCGGCCTTGAGCGACCGCGTCAGGTCGCGCCGCTCCGAGAGTATGGGCAGAAGCCCGGCCACGATCCCCGTACCGAGCGATATCACGAGGGTGAAGCCGAGGACCATCCCATCGAGGCTGATCTCGTGGGCACGGGGCGTGAAGCCGGCGGCGAAATCGACAAGCACCTGCAGGCCGGCGTTCGCCAAGCCCAAACCGAGCAGGCCGCCGGCGAGGGCCAGCAAGGTGCTCTCGGTGATCTGCTGCCGCACCAGACGTCCACGGCTGGCGCCCAGAGCGGTGCGCACGGCCATCTCGCGGTCGCGCTGCAGCAGCCGGGCCAGCGTCAGGTTGGCGACATTGGCGCAGACGATCAGCAGCACGAAGCCAGCGGTGGCCAGCAGGATCATCAGGGTCGGCCGCGCACCGTCGGTGAGCTGCCCGAACAGGCCGGCCGCGTTGGCCTCGTAGCCGCCGCTGCCGGGATAGAAATCGGGGTACTCGGCGCGCAGGCTGGCCGCGATCCGGGCGACGTCGGCGTTGATCTCGTCGCGGGTAACGCCCGGCTGGCTGCGCGCGAAGGTCGTCAAGGCCCGGAACGCCCCCCGCGTGTTGGCGCGTTCCGCGTTAGCGCGGAACGGACAGGCATTGGTGGGCATGTAGACAGCTACGGTCGACGGGTACTGCGGAAACGGCGGCATGATCCCGACGACGGTGTGCGCCTGGTCGTTCATCTCAAAGGTCTTGCCGACGACGTTCGGGTCGCCGCCATGGCTGCGCTGCCAATACTCGTAGGTCAACACCAGGACCGGCTCGGCGTCGAGCTCGTCGTCGGCATCGACGAAGCTGCGCCCGAGCATGGGCTGCACGCCGAGGACGTCGAAGAACTCCGCAGAGACCACGCCGGTCTGCACGCGCTCCGGCTCGCCGTTGCCGATCAGATTGAAGTACATCGTGTGGTGCTCGACGACGTTCTCCAGGGTTCGGTTCATCTCCTGGTAGTCGTGTACCTCGTGAATCGTGAAGAACTGGTTGCTGACGCCGGCCTGCGGCCGGTGCTGCTGCAGCACGACCAGCTCCTCGGTCGCCGGGTATGGGAGCGGCCGCAGGAGTACGCCGCCCACGACCGAGAAGATCGCTGTGTTGGCCCCGATGCCCAGCGCAAGCGTCAGAACGATGAGCGCCGTCCAGGCGGGGCGCGCCAGTAGCGTGCGAGTCGCGAAACGCAGATCGTGAAGCAGTCCGGCCATCGGTGTCTATCTCCGGGGGATCCTGACCAGGATTCGAAGATGCCTATCGCATACTATACTTCCAAAAAAGGATACCGGCACACAAGACCCTGGTCCGGTCAGTTGCGCTCGAGCAGCTGCTTGGCCGTGCCGAGATCGATGAGGGTAGCCATGCGCTCGAGCTCGGCGGCTGCCAGCTCACGCCCGCGCTTGGTGATCCGGTAGTAGCGACGACGCGGGTCGTCACCCTGTTCGGCCTGGCGCTCGCTCTCCTCGATCAGCCCGGCCGCGAGCATGCGTTTGATCGTGCTGTACAGCGACCCGGGCAGTAGCCGGATCTTGCCGCCGGTGCGATGCTCCACCTCCTGCATGATGGCGTAGCCGTGCCGGTCGGTGTCAGCCACGGCGAGCAGGACGTACAGAACTGGCGGGCTGAGCGGCAGCTCGTCGTCGCTGCGGCGAAGTCGAGCGGTCATCTCGCGATCCTCGGCGGAGCGGCCCGGCTCCCGTCGGACCGCGGCGAGCTGGATATCATTCGTCGAATGATAGCAGCTCGTCGCCGGCGCGCGTGACTTGCCCGAGGGTACGCCGCCAAGGGGGTTTCTGCTACGTTGGTGCCCTTGACGATGCCCGAACATCGCTGAGAGCGCACCGCCTTGCACCTGCGCCCTGGGCGGCGCAAACAGACCCATCAGAGTCTCACCACGGCCTGCTCGAAGGAGCGCGTGTGCACCTGGCTGGTGACATCGGCGGCAGCAAGACTGTTCTGGGCACGTATCCCGAAGGCGCCGATCCGCGCAATCCGACGAAGAGCCAACAGCGCCCGACCCGCGAGTGCGCCAGCCCGACGGAGCTCCTGGACGGCGTAGGACCGGTGGAATCCGCCACGCTGGCGGTGGCCGGGGCGGTGATCGATGGCGTCGCGACCGGCTCAAACCTGCCCTGGCACGTCGACGCGGCGACCATTTCGCGCGCCCTCCAAGGTGTGCCCGTACGCCTGCTCAACGACCTCGAGGCGACCGCTATCTTCGTTCCCCACCTGCGCGATGACGAGATCGAGACCCTCAATCCGGGGGTGCCGCGGCCTGGCGGAGCGATCGGGGTAATCGCCCCGGGCACGGGAATCGGGCAGGCGATGCTCGTGCACCTGGGTGGCACCTACCACGCCATGCCGTCGGAGGCAGGACACACCGACTTCGCACCCAGCAACGAGCGCCAGGCCGACTATCTTGGATACCTACGCGAGCGCTTCGGGCACGTCAGCCTGGAACGTGCCTGCTCGGGCAGCGGCTTCGTTCACCTGTTCCACTTCTTGAGCTCGAGCGGCTTCCCGGCCCACCCCGATATCATCGAGGCGATCCGCAGTACCGCAGACCCGACGCCGGCAATCATCGAGGCCGGAATGGTCGGCCAGTGCACGGCCTGCTCGCTAGCGCTCGATATGTTCGTCGACATGCTCGGGTCTGCAGCGGGCAACCTCGCCCTGCAGATCGTTGCCACTGGGGGCATCTATCTCGGCGGCGGAATCCCGCCCCGGATCCTGCCGGCGCTGCAGCAGCCCCGCTTCCTGACAGCATTCACCGACAAGGGCCGGTTCCACGACCTGGCGGCGGCGATTCCGGTTCACGTGATCCTGGAATCGCGGGCAGCGCTGTACGGGGCGGCGACACGGGCCCTCGGTGGCCGCGCCGCCCGTTGATCCAGGGGACCCGTCGGGTCTCCAGGGTCGGGATCGGGTGGAGTCCAGTGCCCGATGCCACCATGACCCTACGGCTCCCGACGTCGTTTGGCGGCATTAGCGGCGGCTCGGGCAACCTGGCCCGTATGGGCGCTAGGCGTAGCTCGGTCGGCGTTTGACAGCCCAAACGGTGTCGCGGAAGATTGCCGACGTCCACTTGTCTTTGTGCAGATCTTCCGTCGATCGACGGAGAGAGGCGAATCCATGGCCCTGGCCGACATAGCCAAGCAGATCGTGGCTCCGCAGAAGGGCGTCCTCGCGGCCGACGAGAGCTCTCCGACCATCAAGAAGCGCTTCGACTCCATCAACGTCGAATCCACCGAGGAGAACCGGCGCTCCTATCGTCAGATGCTCTTCACGACCACCGAGGCGACCCCGTACATCGGCGGCATCATCCTGTTCGACGAGACCCTGCGTCAGAGCACGGACGAGGGTACGCCGTTCGCGCAGCTGCTGGCCGATCAGGGGATCGTGCCGGGAATCAAGGTGGACAAGGGCGCCAAGCCCCTGACCAGCGCCGAGGGCGAGCTGGTCACCGAAGGCCTCGACGGCCTGCGCCAGCGCTGCAACGAGTATTACGAGCTCGGCGCCCGGTTCACCAAGTGGCGCGCCGTGATCACCATCGGCGACGGCATCCCGAGCCGCTACTGCATCGAGGCCAACGCCCACGCGCTAGCGCGCTATGCGGCGCTGTCCCAGGAAGCCGGCCTGGTGCCGATCGTCGAGCCCGAGGTGTTGATGAATGGCGCGCATACGATCGAGCGCTGCGCCGAGGCCACCGAGGCGACTCTCGCCGAGGTCTACCACCAACTGCACGTGCAGCGCGTCGAGCTCGAGGGCACGCTCCTGAAGCCGAACATGATCGTTTCCGGCGATCGCTGCCCGGCGCAGGCGGGCGCCGACGAGGTGGCAGACAAGACCATCCGCACCCTGTCGCGGACGGTTCCCTCGTCGGTTCCGGGGATCGTTTTCCTCTCGGGCGGCCTGTCCGAGGTGCGGGCCACCGAGTTCCTCAACGCCATGAACCGGCGCGGTCCGCATCCGTGGGAGCTGAGCTATTCCTTTGGCCGGGCCCTGCAGGCCTCGGCGCTCAAGGCCTGGGGTGGCAGCGCCGCCAACCTCGAGGCCGGCCAGAGGGCCTTCGCCCACCGGGCCCGCTGCAACGGTCTTTCGCGCAGCGGCGACTACACGCCCGAGATCGAGAGTCAGCAGGCCGCCTGACCCTGGGATCGCTCGAGAATCGACGGGAGGCCGCGGCCTGGCCCGCGGCGGGCGTCAACGGAAGGAAGCGATCTCGGATAGTTCCTTGCGCGAGATGTCCGGCACCTCGCAATCGTCCGCCGCGTATCCCACCACGAGGATCAGAAATGCTGACTCGTTGGCCGGCCGCCCCAGGATCTCGTTGAGAAAGCCCATCGGGCTCGGGGTATGGGTGAGCGAGGCGAGCCCTGCGTGGTGTACGGCGGCGATCAGCAGCCCGGTGGCCAGGCCGACCGACTCGGACACGTAGTAGTGCTTCACCTTGCGCCCGTCGGGGAGCTCGCCGAAGCGCTCGGCGAACGCCACGACGAGGTGCGGGGCGGTCTCCAGAAACGGCTTGTGCTCGTTGGTGCCTAGCGGCGCCAGAGCGTCGAGCCATTCCTGCGGCGCTCGCTGCGTGTAAAACTCGTGCTCTTCCTCCTCGGCGGCCACGCGAATCTGCCGCTTGACCGCCGGGTCGGAGACAACGACGAAGTGCCACGGCTGCAGGTTAGCGCCGCTCGGTGCCGTGCCCGCGGCCCGAATGCAGTCCTCGATCACGTCTCGCGACACCTCGCGGTCGGAGAACTCGCGCACGGTCCGTCGCCGCGACATCTCCTCGTAGAAGGCACGCGACCGCGCCCGCATCTCCTCGATCGGGTATTCGCGATAGGTCTGCAGCGGGACGAAACGAGCAGCTTTGGTCATGGTGTCCTCAGTGTCCGGCGTCGTTGCTCGCGGCGCTTACGATTCATCTGTTACAGGCCACTAGGACGATCCGCGTCCGTGCACGGGTCCGGTGCTCCCAAATGAAGATGCCCTGCCAGGTTCCGAGCCCGAGCCCCCCCTCGATGATCGGGATCGACAGGGAGGTCGAGGTCAGCGCCGCCTTGATGTGCGAGGGCATGTCGTCTGGACCCTCGGCGGTATGCGTGAAGTGGGGGTCCTCGGGAGGCACCAAGCGCTCGAGCCAGCCCTCCAGGTCGCGACGTGCCGACGGATCGGCGTTCTCTTGGATCGCCAGGCTAGCCGAGGTATGACGGATGAAGAGCGTGCACACGCCCTCGGCCACACCGCCGCGGCTCACCGCCGCGTGCACGCGATCGGTGATCTCGTGAAGCCCCGGGCCCGGGACCTCAATCGACAGGCTCTGCACCATGGCTGGCAATTCTAGCAGCCCGCGGGCCGGCAACGACCGCGATGCGACTCACGGAAAGGGCTCGAAACTCACACAAGAGAGCTGAAACCACTCGACGGCCCGGGGCAAACCCGTTGACAGTAGATTGACACGAATCCGAACCCCCACCGGTTTCCGTCTGATGTCGAATCGTGCCCTGATCCCGCTGGCGGCCTGCGGCGCCTGCCTCGCCTCGCTGGGGTTCATCCTGGTAGGCGGAGACTTCGTGGTCGCGCCCACGACGACCCGGCTCGAGCCGGCTGTGGATGCGCCCAGCTTTCGCGTGCAACGGATCGGCGGCGGTACCGTGGACACCGAAACGTTCGCCGGCAAGGTGCTCGTACTCGATATCTGGGCTACCTGGTGCGCGCCCTGTCTTGCCGAGATCCCGCGCTACGACGAGATCGCGGCCGAGTATCGCTCCAGGGGCGTCGAGATTGTCGGAGTGGCTATCGACTCGGGCTCGGCCGAGCAGATCCGGAAGTTGCTGCGCGATCGCTTCCCGTCCGACTACACGATGGCGGTCGGCAACGCCCGTTTCGAGCGCGCTTTCGGGCCGCTATGGGCCATACCGACGACCGTGCTCATCGACCGTGACTGGCGCATCCGCAAGGTCTGGACCGGGGCGTTGCCGAACAAGCACGAGCAGCTTCGCCAGCTGATCGACCAGTTGCTGACCAGCGACGACTGAACCAAGCCCGCTCACGGCAGTGCTCGACTCAGCCGATCGGCTCGGGCTCGTACTCTGGCCGCCTGCTCGGAGGGAAGCCGGTTTCCGCGTTGAGCCGCGCGGCCTCGGCACCGCAGTTCGGACACACGGCGACCGAGTCACGGTCGGTGAGCCAGAGTTCGTGACCGTCAAGCCATTCGTGCTCGGCAAAGCCCCTCTTGCAGATCGGGCATGGGACCCAAAACTGACCGCGGATCCATGCCCATACACGGTGCAACAGTCTGGGGCGGTAGAACATGCTCGTCGCTCTCCGGGAAAACGGCCCGCCGGGCGGGTACCGGCTCATGCTACAACCTGGAGCCCCACTGAGGCCACGCCGCGGCTCGTCGCCGCGAAGGATTAGCCGTTGGCCGACTCCCAAAGGGGTTCCGCCACGCCACGCGACTGATTCTCGGCGCGTGACATGGCGAACAACAAGTCGGAGAGTCGGTTGAGGAACGGGATCACCACGTCGCCGACGTCGGCCTCCCCTGCCAGCGTGATCGCCGCTCGCTCGGCGCGGCGACAGACCGTGCGGGCAACGTGGAGCGCCGCTGCGCCGGGCGCTCCCCCGGGCAGCACGAAGTTCTCGAGCGGGCCGGTGGACTCGGTCAGCTCATCGATTTGACGCTCGAGCCTCGCCACCGCTTCCGCTTCGATGCGCGGCACCTCGAATCCCAGCTCCACGCCCCGCGGGCTGGCCAGGTCGGCGCCGAGATCGAAGAGCTGGTTCTGCAGCCGGGTCAGCCACTCGCGCAGCCGCTCGTCGATGCCGCCGGCCAGCACGACACCCAGCCAGGCGTTGAGCTCGTCGACTGCGCCATATGCAGCCACTCGGGCACAGTCCTTGCGCACCTCCTGCCCGTCAGCCAGGCGGGTCGTTCCGTCGTCCCCGGTACGCGTATACAGGCGGCTCAGTCGCATGCCGCCTAAGGTATCAGTCGAGTCTGGTACGTGTTCTGATCCACGCCGTCATGATCTCGAGCGCCTCGGGAGCGAAGGTCTCCTCGATTCTGCTGTACTCAGCCACCGACCCTGTCATGGCGGTCTGGAACAGGTGGTTGAGGTTCTCGAGCTCGCGTGCCGTGACGTCGTCGTTGCCGGCCTCGGTCAGGGCCTGCTCGATCGCCGGCAGGTTGGGATCGGCCGGAACCTGGAGGTCCAGCCTACCGTTGAGCGCCAGGACGGGGCACTCTACGCTGGCCAGATACTGGCGCGGATCGGTGGCTAGAAAAGTCTGCCACCAGGGGGTACGTATCTGTCGCAGCGCGGTGGCGACGGCTGCATCTCGGGCCGCCTCGCGCTGCTCCGGCGTGGCCGTCTCGAGCTGCACGTCGACCAGCGCCTCGACCGCCACGCGCAGCTCGGCCTCGCCGGCGCCGCTGACTACTAGATCGTGCATGCGGGCCTGGGCTTCGAGCTGCCGGCGAATGTTGTCCTCCGGGCGGCCGCCGGCACGTTGAATCGCCGCCAGCTGTAGCGGCATCAGCTCCCGGCCGCTGAGGCCCGGACCCGCCAGCAACACGATAAAGGCCACGCGGTCGTTGCGCGCGGCGACGATGGGCGCGATCAGACCGCCCTCGCTGAGGCCAATCAGACCGATGCGATCGGCCGCGATCTCGCTCTGCAGCCTCAGGAACTCGATCCCGGCGCGCACGTCACCCGCGAAATCGAAGCTGGTGGCCCCGGCCACCTCTCCTTTGGAGCCGCCGACACCACGGTCGTCAACCCGGAGGACGGCGACACCATTGCGCGTCAGGTGGTCGGCGATTACCAGGAACGGCTTGTGGCCAAAGATGGTCTCGTCGCGGTCCTGCGACCCCGAGCCCGTGATGAGCAGGGCCGCGGGATGCGGACCGCTGCCCTCCGGGATCGTCAAGGTGCCCGCCAGGACCGTGCCGTCCTCCGGATTGGAGTAGCTCACTTCGCGCGCCTCATAGGGAAACGGCGGGTGCGGCGTCTGCGGACGCGCGGGTCCGGTAACCTCACCCGCGGCGACCTTGCGAAGCGAGATCGGCAGCTCCACGCCCTGGCTGAGCACGCCCTTCGCCTCGTCGCCATCCCGATCGGCCCTGAACTGCCCGGGCGGCTGAACCGCCAAGGTGAACTCGATGCGCTCGTCGGTGTAGACCAGCTCGCCCACCGGAAGGTCGACGGCGCCCTGGGCCGGGATCGAAAGCGTCGCGCTGAACGAGCCGTCGGCACCCGGCGTGAAGACGACGAAAAACTCGAGCTCCCCTTGCGCCACTGACGACAGATCGATGGTACCGCGCCATTTCTCCGGAGCCTGCGCCGTCACCAGGGACAACGAGATCGAAACGGCCACGAGCACGAGCAGTTGCTTGCCTCGGTTCATCTTGCACCTCATCGGGCTAGGCGGCCGTGGTGAAAGTGGGGTGTCCTGGCAGGCCGTCTCAACTAGTGTGCCGCCCCCGATCGGCGTATTCCCGAGTTTCTCAGGTCACCAAGGCCGCCTGGTCAGGACGATCCAACGAGATCAGGAACGGATCTCGCCGCTGCGACTCCAGAAAGCTCTCCCGATCGCGAATCCCGTGCCACGCTTCGCGAATCAGCACGTGCGCCACGGCGCCCCCAAGCGACTCGCCGGGGCCGAGCAGGACCAGCCGGTCGGGAGCGTACTCGTGCAGGATCGTCCGCACCGCGGCCGTGAAATCGAAAGTCTCGACCACCTGGTGTCCCAGCGTGTAGTGCGCCAGATCGCCAACTGTCGCAGTCACCGGTCGCCACTGATCGCCGCGGCCGTCGATCAACGGGACGCGGGGAGATCTCCAGGCCAGATCGGCAAGAGCTTCGTTGCCGCGGCCCGACACCTCAGCCATCGACGGCGAGTGGAAGGCCGAGTTGCCGAACAGATTCAGTGGATACTCCTGTTCGCCGAAGCGGATCGCCGGCAATGCCGCCGAGAGCGGCTGCAGGGCGGCGTCCTCGCCCCAGAGCACCTCGAAACCGCCGAAACGGATCGAGTAGCCGCACTGCGCCCGCTCCGCCACCTTCGCGAGGGCACGTGCCACGCGCTGAGCACGATCGGCGCTGGGACGCCACCCGGCATCGACGACCGGGTACATCAGCTGGCCACCGATTTCCCCCTCACGTGTCATGCCGCCCATGGTCTCGACCAGCCGCATACCCTCTGACAGTGACAGCGCACCCGCACAGGCCAGCGCCGAGTACCAACCCATGCTGTTGCCGCCGATCGCAACCAGATCGACCTTGTCGCGATCGAGCTTGAGGAACTGGTAGGCGCTCACGGAAAAGATCAGCGGCGCGGCGTTGTGGCCGGCCAGAAAGCTCGCGGAGAACCGCTCGGCACCATCCATCTCCCGCACGCCGGGGTCCCCGACGTCGAGGCGGCGGCGGTCGGTGCGCTCGATCAGCTCGGCAAGCTCGCTGGCGCGAGGCGCCTCGTCGATGCCCGACAGCGAGCCGAGCTGCGTGGCCGTGTAGCTGGCTCGGCCGGGGCACAAGACGGCGACCCGCTGCCTCACGAGTCGTCCTGTGCGCCGCGGCGCTCCTGCGACAGCAGCTTCAGGGCGGCCTCGACAATGTCCGACTCCGACGGCAGCACGTGATCCCAGGCAGGACCGAGCGGGATGAAGGTGTCCTCGCCGCACACCCGCGCCAGACTCGGCGGTGGTGCCGGGGCAAACCCCTCCACCAGCTCGGTGACGAGGGCCTCGCTCAGTCCACCCGTGCGACGTCCTTCGTCGACCACGAGCACGCGACCGCTACGCCGCGCTTCGGCCAGCAGAGTCGTCCGATCCAAAGGCTTGAGCCAGCGCAGGTCCACCGTGCGCACGCGTTGGGAATGCTCGGCCTCGAGGCGGCGCGCGGCCCGCAAGGCCCGCCATAGGCCGTTTCCCCAGCTCACGATCGTCAGATCCGGCCGCCGCTCGTCCCCGTAGACGCGTGCCGTGGCCGCGGGTACCACATGGTTCGGGCCGGGATACGGGTCGCACCAGGCGCGATCACCCTCCTCGTGTAGATCGCGAGTCGTGTAGAGCGCGATCGGCTCCAGGAAGAGAACGACCCGGCCTTCCGCCCGGGCGGCGGCCAGACTGGCTCGCAACATCCCCACGGCGTCGGCGCCCCGCGAGGGAGCGGCGACCAGCACCCCGGGGATATCGAGCAGAGGTCCGATGGCGTTGTCGTTGTGGAAGTGGCCGCCGAAGCCGCGCTGGTAGCCGAAGCTGGCGATGCGGACCACCATCGGATTACGGAACTGACCGCTGGAGAAAAACTGAAGCGACGCGGCTTCGCCCCGGATCTGATCGATGGCGGTGTGGATGTAGGCCAGGTACTGGATCTCGGGCACCGGCAACAGCCCCAGGTGTGCTGTGCCGATCGCCAACCCCAGGATGCTCTGCTCGTCTAGCAGCGTGTTGAATACCCGGCCGGCGCCGAGCTTCCGCCATAGGCCCGAGGTCACGCCGTACACGCCGCCCCTCCGGCCGACGTCCTCGCCGAACAACAGCAGTTCGGGATAGGTCAGCGCCAGGTCATGCAGCGCCCAGTTGATCAGCTTCGACAGGGTCTCCGGACCCCGGTTCTCGGGAAGTCGCGCATCGCCACCCCAGTGCTCGAAGCGCCGGTCCGGGGGGGCCTGCCCGGCCGACAGCTCGGCTACGCGATCTGGATAGCTGGGAGCCAGGGGAGCCACGATCGAAGCCGGCGACTCGTGGTGCGGGCATCGGGCGGCCTCCGTGGCGGCGGCGTCGACGCGCGCGGCCATCTCGTCATAGAGGCGCAGCAACTGATCCGGCGTCGCAACGCCTCCCTCGATGGCGGCGCCGCACGAGAACAGGAGCGGGTCCCGGGCCTCCGCCTTCTTGATGCGCTCGATCGTCTGGTATGCCAGCTCCGGATCGTTCCCGGCGTGGCCCAGAAGTCGCACGAGCTCGAGGTGCAGGAACACCGGGACGCGACGCTCGCGCACCGTGTCCACCGCAGCCACCGCCGCGTCGTAGCTACCGACCGCATCGGTGCCGTCGGCGACGAAGTAGGGCATCGCCCGATGGCCCGACCACATGCTCTTGACCCATCCGGTCGGGGTGTTCACCGAGATCCCGAGCCCGTTGTCCTCGCAGACCCAGAGCACCGGCATGGGGAGGTGCTGGTGCGCCGCCCACATGGCGGCGTTGAGTGCGCCCAGAGCCGTGGAGTGGTTCAGGGATGCATCGCCGAACGAGCAGACGACGATCGAGTCGTCGGGAACGGGGAGTGCCAGCTTCAGATAGCGAGCCCGATCGATGGCGAAGGCCGCCCCCATCGCCTTGGGCAGATGCGACGCGATGGTGCTCGTTTGCGGCGGGATCCACAGCTCCCGGCTGCCGAACACCTTGTGGCGTCCGCCGGAAATCGGATCGTCGCGGGCGGCGCACAGCGACAAGGCGACGTCGTAGATCGGCGTCTGCCCTGACACCTGCTGCGCCCGCCGGGCGAAAAAGCCGCCCGATCGATAGTGCAGAAACGCCGGGTCGGTCGGGCGCGTGGCCGCCGCGACCGCGGCGTTGCCCTCGTGGCCGGCGCTGCCGATCGTGTAGAAACCCTCGCCCCGTTCCTTGAGCCGACGGGCGACGAGATCGAGCTGGCGGGCCTGGAACTGCGCCTCGATGATCTGCAACAAACCGCGGCCCGGGAGCGAGGATCCGGCACGCACCGGCTCGTTGGGCGAGCGGGGCGGCCGCGCCTCCTGGGCCGCCAGGAACTCCCGCAGGTTGCGGTCGATGACCTCGGCGCGGCTCATGGATTGGTTGTCGCGACCTCGTGGGTTGCGGCGAACTGCCGCCGCAGCGCCTCGCGCGCGTCCATCACCAGCGACAGCACGGCCGGAACGAGGAAAAGGGTGAACACCGTGGAAACGAACAGGCCGCCGACCACGACCGATCCCAGCCCGCGATAGATCTCGGAGCCGGCGCCGGTGACCAGCACGAGCGGCGCCATGCCCATGACCGAGGTCAGCGTGCTCATGAAGATCGGACGGATGCGATCGGCTACGGCCTCGCGGATCGCCTCGTGGTGCCCGAAACCCCGACCCCGCATGTAGTTCAGCGTCTGGTGGACGATCAGGATCGCGTTGTTGACCACGATGCCGATGAGAATCACGAACCCGAGCATGGCGATCACGTCGAGGGCCTGATAGGTGATGAACGCATTCACCAGGCTCAGCCCCACGAAGCCACCGACCGCCGCAAAGGGTACCGAGAAGAGAATCACGAAGGGGTACAGGAACGACTCGAACAGCGCCGCCATCAGCAGGTACGTGACGATCAACGCGAGTATGAAATTTCCCTGCAGCGCCTGACGGGCCTCGGTCAGATCGTCGGCAGTGCCGGCCAGATTGGCCTCGTACGGCGCCGCGATCGAGCCCTCGGCGCGCATCGGCGCCAGGATGTTGTCCTCGATGTGGCGCATGGCGCCCTCGAGCGGCGCCCTGGCGTCAGGGATCACCTGGATCGTCACGGCCCGTTGCCGCTCGATGTGGTTGATCTGTGTGGCGCCGTTGGCCTCGACGACCCGAGCCACGTCGCCGACGCTGACCACCCTGCCGACCGGGGCGGCGATGTTCAACGCCTCGATGTCCTGGGTGCGGCGCGCGTAGGTCTCGGCGCCACGCATGATCAGGTCGATGGCGCGACCCTCGTGCTGGTACTCGCTCACCTTGACACCGTCGACCAGTGCGTTCACAGCGAATCCAAGCCCGGTGGCGGTGAAGCCGAGCTCGGCCGCACGCTCCCGGTCCGGCACCACCCGAACCTCGGGTCCCCCGAGATCCAGCCCCGGTACGGGCTGCGCCTGAGCTCCGGGCATGGTGGCGTTCACAGCGCCAAAGACTCGCGCACCGAGCCCCAGCAAGGTCTCCAGATCCGGCCCGGTCAGGTCGACGTCGATCGAGCGGCCCGGGTCGGCGCCACGCTGGAAGATCGAGGGCTGCTGAACGACGCCGAAGGTTCCTGGGATGCCGGTCACCGCCCGCTGTATCACCGGGATCATGGCGTCGGCACGGTCGGCGTCATCCTGGTACCCGATGGACCCCATGAACACGCCACCGGCAAAGGAGACGAAGAAGAACTCCTCGAACGGCGGCCCCTGCAACGCCGCCGCCGCGGCCGTCCCCGGCTCGGCCTCCCAGTAGGGTGCCAGCGTTCCCTTGACATGCTCCGCCATGTCGTCGAACTCGGCCATGTTATAGCCGGGCGGCGGCAGCAATATACCGAAGGCGAGATTCTGATTCCCGGTCGGCAGGTACTCCGTCCCGGGCATCAGCACCCAGGCGAACAAGACCGCCCCGAGCGTCAAGACGAGGATCACGAGGACCCTGACCGAGGCCGATCCGGTCAGCCGGTAGACCGCCCCGGCAAGGCGTTGACTGGCAACCTCACCGAGCCGTGCCAGCCCCCAGAGACCGCGCCAGCCCGTAGCCGGCCGCGCCGCGTGATCGACCGGCACGGCACTCAGCACGCGCGCAGCCATGCTCGGGATCAGCGTGACCGAGACCAACAGCGAGATCAGGACGGCCGCGCTGACCGCCACCGCGATGTCGCGGAACAGCTGGCCCGCCTCCTGCTCGACGAACACGACGGGCAGGAAGACCGCCACGGTCGTCAGCCCCGAGGCCAGGACGGCGCCCCAGACCTCGACGGTGCCGGTGTAGGCCGCCTGGGCGCGTCGCTCGCCGCGCTGGATGTGGCGGTAGATGTTCTCGAGCACCACGATCGACGCATCGACGATCATGCCCACAGCGAACGCCAACCCCGCCAGGCTCACGACGTTGATGTTCCGCCCCAAAGCCGTCATCGCCAGGAAGGTCCCGACGACGCTCACCGGGATGGCGAGCGCGATCACCATCGTGCTCGAGGCCGATCGCAGGAACAGGAGCAAGACCCCGACCGCCAGCAATCCGCCTACGAAGATATTGCGACGCACCAGTGCGATGGCGCGCTCGATGTAGTCGGCCTCCGAGAAGGCGATCCGCAACGTCATGCCTCGCTCGGCCAGCACGCCAGCGTTCAGCCTCTCGACCGCGTCGGCGAGCCCGTCCATCACCGAGAGCGTGTTCGACCCGGCGCGGCGCATGAGGCCCAGCCCCATCGAAGGCTCGCCCTCTACATGGAAGCGTGACTCGGGATCGGCGTAGCCCAGCTCGACCGTGGCGACATCACGGATGTAGACCGGAGCGTTGTCGAGCCAGGTCAGCACGACGTCCTCGACGTCGGCCGGGCTCAGATACTTCCCGAGCGTCCGCACGACGTAGGCTCGCTTGCCCTCGTCGAAGTCGCCGGCGCTGACATCGCGATTCTCGGAGTCGAGGGACGCCGCCACCTGCGCCAGGGTGATGCCGCGGATCGCCAGCTTCTGTGGATCGACGGTGACGTGCAGCTCGAGCGCCCGGCCGCCGAAGACGCGGGCCGACGCCACGCCCTCCACCCGCTCCAGCGCCGGCTGGACCACTTCCACCACGAACTGGCGCTGAAGCTCGATGTCGATCGCGACCCCGGGCTTGGGCGACAGCGTCATCCACGCCACCATCGCCTGCTGGAAGGTGTCCTTCTCGGTAATCACCGGCTTGAGCACGTTGGCCGGGTACTCCGGCACTTGTTGCAAGCGGTTGTTGACCCGCATCAGGATCGAGTCCTGGTCGGCTCCGATCTGGAAGCGCAGGCGGATCATGCCCTGTGACTGACGGCTCTCGCTGGTCATCTCGGCGAGGCCCTCGAGCGACTTGAGCTGCTCCTCCTGCTTCTGGACGATCTCCAGCTCAATCTCCTCCGGGGACGCGCCTGGCCACACGGTGGTCACCACTGCCTGAGGCACCTCCACATCGGGGATGAGCTGGACCGGAATCCGGAATACGGACAGCAACCCGAACATGCCGACCAGCAGCACACCGACCGTGACGCCTACCGGATAGCGGATCGCATTGTCGACCAGCTTCATTGCTGCTGACCTCGGGGATCGACAGCGATGGGCCTGTCAGGATCGGCGCCTGGCACGGCAAGGTCGCGCAGGTTCGCCACCACCACCGACTGGCCCGGGAAGACCCGCTCGTTGCCGCGAACCACCAGCAGATCGCCGGCGGCGATTGGTCCGTAGACCACGCGCCACTGGCCCCGCGCCGGCCCGACGTCGATCGAGACCTGCTCGATCGTTCCTTGGGTTCCCTCCGGCACCGCGGCACCGGGAGACTCGTCGCCGGCCCGTGGCCCCGCCGGAGCCCCGGGGGCGACTCGAAATACGAGCACTTGATCCCCCCGGCGGACGATTGCGTCCTTGGCAACGAGGATAGCCGGCTCGGGGCTTCCGAGCTGTGCCATGACGCGGGCTGCCATGCCGCCCTTGATGGCCAGGTCGCGGTTGCGCACCTCGATGAGCACCGGAAAAGTCCGCGCCTCGGGGATGGCCTGTGGCACCACCGCCTTGATGCGGCCCTGGTACTCGCGCCCGGGCAGGGCGTCGAACACCACGTCGACCGTGAAGCCGGCAGAAACGGCGGTGATGTAGCGCTCCGCCACTTGTATCCCAACCTCGACTTCCGACAGATCCACCAGTGACACGATCTCGTCGCCACGGTCGACCCACTCGCCGACCTCGACGGACACCTGGATCACACGACCGCCGAACGGCGCCAGGACCGTGGCCCGCTCGACGAGCTCCTCGAGGCGCTGGGCCTCGGCCTCGAGCCGAACCACACCCTGCTCGAAGGCATCTCGGTCGGCGACGGCCTGGTCGTACTCGCGCCGCGAGATGACCTGGCGCTCGAGCAGTCGCTCGAGTCGATCGAAGTCGGCTTCGGCGCGCGCCAACCGGGCCGCGGTCTCTTCGCGGGCAGCTCGCGCTGCAGCGAGCTGCTGCTCCTGGGTCGTGGTGCGGAGCCGCACCAACACGTCACCCTCTTGGACCTGCATGCCTTCGTCGACACTGACATGGGCCACGAGCCCATCGACCTCGCTGGCGACCAGCGACTGGCGCACCGGGGCAACCGAACCCAGCAGCTGCACCGATTCTGCGGCGATGGTCTCGACCGCGGCCACGACATCCACCGGTGACGCCCCGAAGCCATCCACCACACCTGAACCTGAGCCGGCGGCGGCCCCGGCACCGGACACACTGTCGGCCGAGATCATGCGCGACACGAGCAGCCAGCCAGCCGCTGCGGCGATCGCCGCGCCCAGCAGGAAGCCGGCGACCACGTATGCGAAGGGCGAGCGACTCGGAGACGAGCCGGCGGTAGAGGCACTCATGGGACAAAATCCGAATGAGAAGGAGAGCGCCCGTCCAGCCTAAGCTGGGACCCAAAGGGCGGCAAGCGGCTAGCCACCGGCTCGAGGGCGGGTGCTCGAGCTACTCTCCGAGCTTGAGGCGCTCGATCACGCCTGCGCGCCGGTCGATTCGAAGCTCGACATCGACGGCGTCGGCCAGAACCTGGGGACCAATCTCGGTCGTTCCACCGTCCGGCCAGTCGATCAGCAGGCGCGAGGCGGGTCCCTCGCCTCCGAGACCGAAGGTCGCCGCCAACTCGCTCTGCGAGGCGTAGGAGGAGCCGCTCCGCACCATCCGTGTCTGCACACCGGGCACGCCGTACAGGCGGAGCCATGCGCCGAGCGCCTGCCGGTTAGCGTTCTCGCCGATCAGCACGACGCGCAGCACCGCAGGTCCCCCCTCGCCGTCGCGCGTCGTGTTCCTCAGCAGGCGGGCCCGACCGTTGTTGGTCGTGACGACGATGTCGAGATCTCCGTCACGATCCAGGTCGGCGTAGGCGGCGCCGCGACCGACGACCGGTTCCATCAGCATCTCTCCGGACTCGCCCGCAACCTCGACCAGCCGCCCATCACCGACGTTGCGGTACAGAAGAGAGCGCTGCGGATAGGTAATGCCCGGTTCGACCTCGTTGATCCGATCCACCAGATGGCCGTTGACGGCGAACAGGTCCTCGTAGCCATCGAGGTCGTAGTCGAAGAAAAAGAGGGAGAAGGTGAGGAACGGGAAGCTGCTGCGCCCCACACCCGCTCGGCCGGCGACGTCGACGAACAGCCCAGCGGGTCCACGTTCGAACAGCCCGATCATCTCCTTGCTGAAGTTGCCGATCGCGAGCGTCACCGTCTCGTCGTTGGCCAAGTTGGCGCTGTCGATGCCCATGCCGGCGCGGGCCCGGCCGCTGGCATCGAAGGCCATGCCGGAGACCAGGCCGACCTCCTCGAACGAGCCGTCCTTTCGGTTCTCGAACAGGAAGTTGGGCTCCGTGTCGTTGGCCACGGCCAGATCGGGCCAGCCGTCGGCGTTGAAGTCGCCGACCGCGACCCCGAGCGACTTGCCGCCCGGGACGAAGAGACCCGCCTCACGGGTGGCGTCGACGAACACGCCCGACCCCTCGTTGCGGTACAGAACCGAGGGTTCTCCTTGATAGGACTCGGGGGTGCAGTAGGACTTGTGGGTGCCGTCGAGGCTGCACCAGATATCCTGCTCGGGCGACCAGACCACGTAGTTGGCAACGTACAGGTCGAGATCACCGTCGCCGTCGTGGTCGAGCCACGCGGCCGACGTGCTCCAGCCGGGATGCCCCACGCCGGCCTCGGCTGTAGCGTCCTCGAAGCGAGCCCCGCCGAGATTGCGGAACAGCCGGTTGACCCCGTAGGCCGTCACGTACAGGTCGATGTCGCCGTCGCCGTCGTAGTCGGCGGGCGCAGCGCCGAAGCCATACAGGGGCACGTCGAGACCGGACCCCGGAGTCGCGTCGCGGAACGTCCCGTCGCCCCGGTTGAGCAGCAAGCGCATGGTCGCATCGCGCAGCTGCGCGGGCACCGCCTCCTCGTGGCCGGGCCACGCGGTGCCCTGGACCAGGAGCACGTCGGAGATGCCGTCGGCGTCGGCGTCGAAGATGGCCACGCCGCTGCCCAGGCTCTCGGGCATCCACTTGTCACCGAAGGCGCCGCTAACGTGTCGGAAGCTCAGTCCTGAGGCGGCCGTCGCGTCGACGAAGCCGGGGCCGTCGATCGTTCCGCCGGGGGCAGCCGAGCCGCCGAGCACGGCTGCCAGCATCAGGGCTCCGAGTCTCATCGCCCGCCCACCCGGTCGACGGGTCGGTCTGCCCTTAGCGAGGGGGGCGTCGGGCCCGGGTAGTAGAGCGGCTCGCGGTACCGGGGCCCGCCCTCGAGCCAGTCGGTCCAGGGGAAGCGCTCCGGCGCGCTGTAACGCAAGCCCGTGGGTTGCAGCCGGTGGAGGTGAATCGGCTGGGCCTCGCGATTATCGGCCTCATTGGCTCGCTTGTACGGGCCGGTGATCTGGCGAATGTCTTCGTCCTCACGGTAGCGGAGGTAGCGGGACTCGTGGATCTCGGCGCGATCCTCCAGCCCCTGGGCCCGGTACGCAAGCATCAGGTTGTAGTGGGCGCCCAGCTCCTCGGGATCGATGTTGTCGATCACGAACAGGAGCTGCTCGATGGCCTCCGCGTGGCGACCCATCAGATAGTAGGTATTCCCCAGGTCGAGACGAACGACCCGATCGTAGGGGAACTGGTCGATCACTCCTTCGAGCAATTCGGCGGCCCGCTCGTATTCGCCGAAGCCGCGTGCCGCCTGCGCGGCGAAGTAGGCGGCCTTGAAGTAACCCGGCTCGAGGGCGAAAGCACTCTCCAGCACCTGCTCGGCCTCGCCGAGATTGCCTCCCTGGAGGTGCGCTCGGGCCTCGTTCACGAAGCCGTCGGCGTAGTCCGGACGCATCTGCTGAACCAGGCGGAAAGCCCGCACCGCCCCGCGCAGGTCGCCCTGCCGCAGGAGCCCGATCCCCCAGTCGTTGAAGCGCATCCAATGACCCGGTGTGGTGATCAGGACGTCGGCCTCCGGTGCGGCACCATCGACCAGCGACTCGGCTCCCGCCAGCGGCAGCTCCAGCTCCGTCTCGTGCAGGATCACCGCCGGCAGGTCGGGCACGAGGGAGTCGTCGTAGTCCCAGACCCGGGTGTCGACGGCGGGTGTCACGACCGCGCCATCCGGCTGCTCCGCGGCAGGCACCGCGCCCATGGCCCAGCGATTGTAGGACTGCTTGTGCTTGCGATACACGAGACGGGCGCGCAACCGCAGCGGTCCTTCGGCCGACTCCGGGACCCGGAAGCGCACGTGGACCGTGTCGGCCGATCCCGGCGGTATCGCCCGCACGTAGATCGGAGCCCGCCGGTCCCAGCCGTTGCGCTTGGTGAGCTCCTGGCCTGCCTCGCCGACGAACACGCCGCGGTAGAAGTGGGACTCCGGATCGACGAAGCGTTGCGCGTCCATGAACCCGCTGACCAGGAGCGGCGTACCGGTCTCGTCCAGGAGCGCGACCTCCAGCCAGGCCATGTTGCTGTCGGTGGTTCCGCCGGTGAACTGGTGCCCGACCCCCCGCGTGCGGACGACGATCTCGGCCTGGGCTTCACTGCCCGGCGCTCGACGGTGGCCCGAAGCTGCGCGGTGTAGCCGTGGAAGGCCGGCAGCGCCGTGTTCGCGCCGATGAAGCGGTGTGAGTTGACGTAGCCGCCGTCGTTGCCCGCATCGTTGGACGGGACCTCCGGCATGTGACAGTCCTGGCACCGGAGCGGGTTCTCGGGGTAGTAGAACGAGCGCGCCGAAGCCCCCGAGATACCGCTTGCCTGCCATCCGTCGTACTCGTCGAAGCCACGGAACCACTTGTAGTTGTTCACCGGCGTGATGAGGCTCTGCTTGTGGCAGGTGGCGCAGAACTGTGACAGCGAGTGGAAGTAGCTGCGGCGTCGGCCCTTGTGGCGGCGGATCAGCTCCGCATCGGCGAGGAGCTCGGCGTTGCCTCGCGCCCGAAGCTCGGGATCGTCGGTACCGGCGTAAGGCAGGGCCGCGGCCGGCGCCAGCCGGAACGACCCGTTGGCCCGGGCAGGGTGGATCTGATCAACGCTATGAGACAGAACTGGCAGCTGATTCCGATGTTGGAGGCTGCGCTGCCGAAGTCGATCGGCTCGTCGCCTTGCATGACCCCGGTCATCATCAGCGCCGGGTCGTGACACCCCGGCGCACCACTGCGAGGTCCGAATGCCGGCGCGCTCCTGGATGAACTGGACCGAGCGTCGGTACCAGGGGTCGCTCATCGAGGCTAGATGATGGGTCGACTCGAACCACATGTCGTAGATGTCCGGATGACACCCGACGTCGCCACAGCGCTCGACGTCCATGAGCTGCGCCTGCGAATAGAAACCGCCAGAGCGTGTTGAGGCAGAGGACGGATAGAAGGGCGAATCGGGGTCGAGGGGGAGCTAGGTGAAGCTGTATCCCGGCAGGTGCGGACCCGAGCGGTAGTAGGCCGGCGAGTCCGTGGGTCCCAGGATCTCCTGACTGCCATCCTGCGTGGCCAGCCCCAGGGCCAGCGAAGCTGAGCCCAGCAGCAGCGCGCCGAGGGCGAACCCGGCCCTGGAAAGGCCCAGCGGTGAAAACGAGCGGCGAGTCGACATGGTCCCACTATGCCATGGGGGACCTGCCCGATCTGTAGCGGGCCGCGGCGCAACCGCGGCACGCGGGCTGGGCTCGGCGCGATCGTGCCAGCTCAGACGCCGCGGAGGGCGGCGATCAGCGCTTCCATGTGGCCCAGGTAGCGCTCGAGTGCTGCGCGGCCGGCGTCGGTGAGCCGGTACTCGGTGCGCGGCACGCGGCCGGCGTACCCCTTGTCGCACTCGACGTAGCCGGCATCCTCGAGCTTGCGGGCGTGAACGCTCAGGTTCCCGTCGCTCAGGTCGAGCAGCCGTTTGAGCTCGTTGAATGTCAACGCCGCGTTGACCGCGAGTGAGCTGACGATCGCCAGTCGTATCGGCTGGTGGATCAGTCGGTCGACGTCGCGGGCGCCGCGCGCACCGCCCGCGATTGCCTCGCCGGGCCCCCTGGTCTCGAGTTTCCCGACGGCCCGCCGGGCCGCTGACTTGCCAGCCATCGCTCGCCTCCCTCGCTCAGCCGCCGTAGCGGCGCACGATCACCAGTCCACAAACACCCTGCAGAGCTCCGAAGCCCGTGCCGAGCAGCCAATTGCCGAGGGCCATCGGCACGAAGGCGGCGAGCGCTCCGAGCGCCATGAAACCGGCCCCCATCAGCAGCACCGGCCGCACCGAGAACGCGCCGCCCACGACGGTCGCGGTGCCGTACAGCAGCAACCAGACGGCTGGCAGAAGCCGATAGGCGCCGGACTGCGCGAGCGCCAGAGTCAGCACGGCTCCCGACAGGATCGGTGGCGCCAAACTGACCACGAAGCGCCGCCCGGCACCCGAGGCCAAATCGAGCCCTGCGCCGCGTGCCTTTAGGAATAGACTGACCGCCCCGAGCGGAACCGCGACCGCAGCGGCACCGAGCCAGATCGTCAGCCAGCCGCGGGCGTCGTCCGCGCCGGCAGCCGTGACCGCGGCGGCCAACCCGACGACACCCATACCCACGCCTCCCCAGCCGGGGATGGCCGTAAAGGAGCGGGCCCGGGCCATCGAGTCGCGGATGAAGCTCAGCTGCGACTCGGCGCGTTCGTGAAGCGACTCGACGGTCATCCGATAGGGCCCCATTTGCACTGTGCTCGGCGAACCGAGCCAAAGCGGGCTGCATAACGCCGAGTACTTTACAACACAATGCGCGGAGTACCGGCGCGTAACCCTCTGGGCCAGACCCACCAGAGTTTCACCGCGGCCTGCTAGAATCGCGCCGTTACTGGTGCGCCTACCGAGGACTACGCGCCACCACAGCCGTTTACGGGAGCAGCCGGCAGCCCATGCCCGACGACAGCTCGGCCCAGCCGTACCTGATGATGCGCGACCCGGACGGGAACATGACCCGGATCCCGCTCGAGGATCCACCGGTGACCGATCGGCCGGCGCAGCACCAATGATCTGCAGGTTCTCGACCCGACGATCTCCCGCGATCACGCCCGCATCGCGAGCGATAAGGACGAGTTCTTCATCGAGGATCTCGGCAGTACCCACGGCACCTACGTCAACCAGGAACGCATCGATCGGCATGTCCTGAAAGCCAACGACCGCATCCGCCTCGGCGGCGCCATGGGGCACACCCTCACCTTCCGTAGCGGCGGCGAGTTCACCATGTTGATCGGCACCACCGGCAAGGTCACGGCGGCACGCGACGGCACCGGCGCACCAGAGTCGGATAGCCCGCAGCAGCCGACGCACGAGACGGAGCCGACGGCGCGCCTGGAAAGCGCGCAGAACCTCACCGCGTTGCTGGAGATCGCCAAGGCGCTCAACTCCTCGCTGCGCCTGACCGACGTGCTGGAGAAGGTCATGGACGCGGTCATCGCGCTGACCGATGGCGAGCGCTGCATGATGCTGCTAGGGCGCTCGGTCGAGGACCTCGAGATGGCGGCTCACCGCAACCTGACCGACACCGACCCCTCCAAACAGTACAGCCAGAGCGTTGTGCGGGAGGCCTACGCCACAGGCGACGCACAGATCCTGCCCGACGTATCCGAGGACTCGCGGTTCTCTGCGCAGCAGAGCATCGTCGGCCTGCACCTGCGCACGGTGATGTGCGTACCCCTGCGGCTTTCCCACTTCTCGGAGGACGAGACGGAATTAGGTCTGCAGGAGTACCAGACCGGCTCCGGCGGTGCCGACGGTTCGCGGGCCCGCATCCTAGGAGTGCTGTACGTCGACCGGCGATCGCCGACACGCCACTTCGGCGACCAGGACCTGTCGATGCTCGAGTCGTTCGCCGGCCACGCAGCAATCGCCATCGACAACGCCCGCCTGTACGAGGAGGCCCTCGAGAAGCGCCGCATGGACGCGGAGATCCGGGTTGCCAACCGGATCCAGCGTGGCCTCCTGATGTCGGACTTCCCGGAGGTCGCCGGCTTCGACATGCACGCCTTCAACATCCCGTCGCGTGGCGTCGGCGGCGACTACTACGAGTTTTTCGAGCCGGGGGACGGGTCGCTGGGCTTCGCCGTCGGCGACGTCTCGGGCAAGGGCATCCCGGCAGCGATGCTGGCGGCGACGCTGCAGGCGGCGTTCCTGGCTGCCGTCCATGCCAACGACGACCTCGAGTTCGTCTGCTCGCACGTCAATCAATTCCTCGTCGAGCGCACGACGCCCGAGCGCTACGCGACGTTCTTCGTTGGGATCATCTCGCCCGACGGAGCCCTCCGCTACATCAATTGCGGGCACAACCCGGCGTTGCTGATCGGCGGCAAGCAGCCCGATCGGCTGATGGGCGGCGGCCTCCCGCTCGGCCTGTTCGCGGCCCGCGAGTACGAGTTGCAGACGCGGGAACTGGAGTCCGGGCAACTCGTCCTGACGTACTCGGACGGCGTCACCGAGGCGAACAACCTGAGCGAGGAGGAGTTCGGCGAGGATCGGCTCACCTTCGTTGTCGACGGTCACCGGGCCAACGCAGCCGAGGCCATCAGCAAAGGCGTGTTCGACGCCGTCGACGGCTTCAGCGCCGGCGCGTCGCAGGGTGACGACCTGACCCTGATGGTCGTCAAGTACTTCGGCTCGTAGCGAGGCGCGACGAGGTGCCTGAGCTCGCCCAGCCGCGTATCCGGCGGCTGACGTTGGAGGACCTTCCGGAGACCCTACAGATCGAGCAGGCCAGCTTCTCGACCCCGTGGCCCCGCTCGGCGTTCGAGATGGCGGTGTCGGCGCCCGGACTCCTCGCAATCGGGGCCGAGCATGCCCACCGGCTGGTCGGGTATGCGGTCGCCAGTCATCGTGACGACGAGATCCTGGTCGCCAACGTCGCGGTGCACACGGACCAGCGGCGCCAGGGGCTGGCGACCAGGCTAGTGCAGGAGGTCCTGGCCTGGGGCAGCCAGAGCGATGCCAGCTTTTGCCGCCTGGAGGTGCGAGTGTCGAATCGTGGCGCGATCGAGCTGTACCGGCGCCTGGGGTTCGCGCCCGTCGCGGTGCAGCCGGCCTACTACAGCTTCCCGGTCGAGGACGCGCTGACGATGGTGCGTTTCTATGGGCCGGACGATCGGAGCGGCACTCGGGTGCGGTGCAACGACCGCTACGAGCCGGCGGCGGGGTAGGTACTCCAACCCATGTACGAGTACTACCGACGCATCCTCGATTGAACGGCTGGCGCCAACATCATTCCGTTCCCCGATACGACCTCGGACCCCTCTCGTCGGTTTGAGGCGAAGCTTCGCTAGTGGCCTGTAACGCCGCAGAACCGCATGCCCAGCAGGGTCAGCGCCCGCGCCGCCTGCTCGAGCTCGGTCACGCTCACGCTCTCGTCGGGAGCATGCGCTCGGCGCACGTCTCCGGGGCCGAACAAGACGGTCGGCACCTGTGCCTGGTTGACCAGCAGACGCATGTCCGACCCGTAGGTCGCACCGTCGAGCGCCGCCGGCTCGCCGAACAGATCGGCGGATGTCTGGCGCAGCACCCGGACCACGGTGGAGTCGACGTCGGTGCTGGCGGACTCGAAGCGCCCACCCCACCACTCCACGGTGGGTGGATGCAGGCGCAGCCAGTCATCCTGGGCCGCCGCATTGCGCACGGCGCTCTCGAGCTCGGCGCATGCGGCCTCGACCGACTCGCCTGGCGCGATGCCGTACCGCCCCTCGAGCTCGAGCCAATCAGGCACGGAGGACGGCCAGTCGCCGGCGCGCACGCGGCCGACGCTGAGCGGTATCGGCAACGGGTGGCGCGCCAGCAATGGGTGGCTGGGGCGCTGGTTGCGCTCGGCCTCGAGGCACCGCAGCCCCTCCAGCACGAGCGGCAGCTTGTCGAGCGTCGAGACGCCCTCCTGACGTACGCAGGCGTGCGCCGACCTGCCCGTGAGCCGGATCCGAAAGCTCACCGCACCGGCCTGAGTAGCGAGAATCCGGAGCCCGGTCGGCTCGACGACGACAGCGGCGTCGGCACGATGACCGCGCTCGATCGTGGCGAGGGTTCCGGTGCCGCCGTCCTCTTCGCCGACCACGCTCTGGATCGACAGACAGCCTTGGAGCGCCACCCCGGCGTCGCGAATGGCACGCACCGCGTAGATGGCGCAAGCCAGCCCACCCTTCATGTCGACGACGCCCCGCCCGTAGACACGACCAGCGCGGCGGGTCATCTGCCAGGGTGGCACGCTCCAGGCGCGCTCGTCCCCGACTGGCACCACGTCGACATGCCCGTTCAGCGCCAGTGTGGAGCCTGCGTCGCCACCCGTTGTCCCCACCACCCCGAGAGCGTCGTCGCGCACGATCTCCTCTGAAAACACTGGGTGGCGGCGCAGCGCCTCCAGGTCGATGTCCCACGCGTCGACATCCATGCCCGCGGCCGCCAGCTCTTCGGCGACCAACTCCTGGGCCGGGCTCTCGTGGCCGTCCAGGCTCGGGATCGCCACCAGCTTCTCGAGCAGTCCGAGCAAGCCCGCGAGATCCACGGCCTCCAGAGCGCGCTGCTCCGCGGGCGACAGCGATCCGGGTTCAGCCACGAAGCACCGGACGAGTCAGGCACGTGGCGCCGCCCTCGGCCTTGAGGCTGAGCTCCCTACCCCGGTAGGTCGTCACCTCGCATCCGGCGGCGAGAAGGCGCGCCTCGGTGATCGGGTTGTCCTCGAGCATCACGCAGCGGCGGGGCCCCAACGCCAGGACGTTCGGCCCCTGCGTAGCGAGCTCCTCCTCCGGCACTGGCACGATGCGTACACCGCGATCGTGCACCAGCTCCCAGAAGGGCACCGGCAGGAGTGGCTCGAAGGCAACCGCCAGGTCCTCGTCGAGAATGCTGATCAACGACATCAGGTGTAGGCAGGCATCGGCTCCGCAATACACGGGCAGCGGCACGGCCACGCATTCGACCCCGATCCCACCCAGCACGTCGCGAAGCTGGCGCAGACCCTCACGGTTGGTGCGAAAGCCCTGTCCGACCGCCAGCGTCTGCCGGTCGATCCACAGCAGGTCACCGCACTCGGCGGTCGCCTCGCCCTCCAGGCGGCCCAGCACGGGCACCCCCGCTTCCTGAAGGCAGGCGGCCAGCGGCTCCTCCTCGCCGCGGCGCAGCTGCTTACCCATGCGCAGCACCACGGTGCCACGCTCGGTAACCAACACGGGATCGTGAACGAACAGGGCGTCGGCCAACCCCGGGAGCGGAGCATCGTGGCGGATGATCTCGGCGCCGGCGTCGGCGAGCAGTGAGACCAGCGCGTCGTGCTCGGCGCTCGCCGCCGCCTGATCGGGCCGCGCTGCATAGTGCCAGCGATCCGGATCGACAGATCCGAAGGTCTGCTCCGGAGCTCGCACCACGACGCGGCGAAGCGGAGCAACCATGCTCTGGGCTCCGTAGCCCGACTCCTTGGAGATCGTCATCGGGGCGGAATGCGCTCGTCCAGGTTGCCGATCTGGTAGCCAGGGTCGATGCGACAAGGGCCCGGAATCAGGCCGCTGGCATCGAGTACGCCACACAACGTCTGGATGGATTCCGCGGTCGGCGTGTCGCCGCCGTTGAGCCAGCTCAGGAGTGCTTCCCACCCGGCCACGCCTTCGGCCAGGGAAAAGCCGCAATGGCTGGGCTCCTTTTCCACCGCCACGGCCGCTACGATCTGCTCGGGCGCCAGCCGATCCCGGTAGTGGCTGACGTTCTCGACGACCACCAGATCGTCCTTGTCCGTGTGCATGATCACGACCCGCGCGTCGCCGACTTTGCCCGTCGGCGTGTAGTTCTTGGCCAGCCGGCGGGCACTCGAGCTCTTGGGCTCGACCCGCTCGATGGCGGCGTCGATCAACGGGTCCGGGTATCTGACCCCGCGGTTGCCAGCGCCGATCTTGCCCTTGAGCTTGCCCTTGTCGTGCACCAGGTCCGCCATTGCGCGCGTCACGTACCACATGTCGGTCTGCAAGAAGTCTTCGTGTATTCCGACGTTGTCGAGGAGCTGCTGCAGGCGATCGGACTGCGCGTCGGTGCGTCGAGCCGAACGGCGATCTACACCCGTACACGCATCCACCGCCAGTTCGATCTCCTGGTCGGTCAGGTCGGAGTCCTTGGGCAAGCCCAGCGCGGCGCCCGGGATGGCCCCGCCGGGGACCTCGGAGCAAACCGCGTCGTAGGACAGACGCAGGTCAACAGCGGCGTCCCAGTTGCGACTGCCCGCCACCGCTCCACACCAGATCATTCCGCCGACCACGTTGCCGAGCTTGCCCTTCTCGAGCAGCTGCGCCGTTACCAACCCCCCGAGCGACGCCCCGTACAGAATGATCCGGCCCGGGACGCCGAAACGCGCCTCGAAAGCCTTCACCAGCGCTCGGACATCCTTGACGGTGCGGAAGACCGCATAACCGCTCTGCTGAAACGACGAGGCCGCGACGGCAAATCCCTCGCTCAGCTGGACCTCGACCAGCGGTCCGACGTCGGGCCCGGGCTCTGGCGACGCCATCGAGAGTCCGTGGTTCCAGATCACCAGATCGCCGTTCCAGAGATCCGGCATGACGATGCGATAGGTGGCTCCGCCGGCGGTCGTCCCGTCCACGGTGCTCTGCGCCAGGACGGGAGCTGTGACAAGCATCAGGGGCACGAGCAGGGCAATCGATCGGTTGGGCATGGCGGCGACGGCCAGCAGGCCGTGGTGGTGGTGTGACGGGTCTACTACAGGGCGAAAAGGGTCCGCGGCTGTCCGCGAGTGACACGCACTAGCGTAGCTGACGCCAGGTCCACCGGACAGCCGCGTCCAGACACGGCCATGACCGGCGGCCCGCCGCGCCCGGTAGGCAGCGGTGCGTGCTAGCTTCCAGTCTGGCCGAATCGAGCGCGCCTCCCCGGTCGCCTCCCCGACCTGTTTCCTATGCCAAGACGAGCCCTCGCAACGGTTCGTCTGCGCGGCGGCGTGGCCGCGACGAACCCGACATCGCCGGCATCCGGACGGCGCGCGGGCTGACGTCGAGGCGACTGCCCGGGTTACGATGGAGGCACGCGCCCACAACAGGATGATCAATCCATGAAGAAGGCCGCTCCGCTCATGTTCTTGGCGCTGGCCATGGCCGCGCTCGGAGGCTTCGCCTCGATGGCGAACGCTCAGCGTCAGCGACCCCGAACCGCCGAGCAGGTTATTCACGACAGCGAGCTGTATCGTGCCAGCACGGCGGCCGACGTCGAATACGCCAGCGGCCGCGGCACCACGGTGCTCGGACTTCGTTGCGGCGTCGCCCCGCTCACCCTCCAGGAGCAAGAGGCCATCGAGGAGCGCGCCCGACCGCTGCTGCAGGCACGCGCGTTCGGCCTGGCCGCGGCGACCGAGGACGACAAGATCGACGTTTGGGTCCACGTAGTGCACGACGGCAAGAACGGCCTGGTCCCCGACAGGGACGTAATCAAGCAGATCAAGGTACTGAACAGGGCGTTCAAGAAGCACGGGATCGAGTTCGAGCTGGCTGGCATCACCAAGACCAAGAAAAGGAGCTGGTTCCGCAAATGTGGCACCTGGAACCCGTACCGGAAAATGACCGACAAGCTCGCGGTCGATCCGTCGCGCAACCTGAACATCTACACCTGCGACCCCGGTGGCGTACTGGGCTTGGTGTGGGATCTGCCGGGCGGGCCGACAGGTATCACTGGCACCGCTCAGGACGGGGTCGTCGCGCTCTACTCCAGCTTGCCGAACGGCACCGCAGCGCCCTACGACGAGGGCGACACGGTGACTCACGAGGTGGGCCACTGGGCCGGTCTTTACCACACGTTTGAAAGCAGATGCAACGCCCCGGGCGACCGAGTCGACGACACTCCCCCCGAGTCCAGCCCGGCGTTCGGCTGTCCCCAGGGGCGCGACACCTGCAGCGACGCAGGCAGGGACCCGATCCGAAACTTCATGGATTACTCCGACGATGCCTGCATGCGGAAGTTCAGCAACGGCCAGGGCGCCCGCATACGCGAGCGTCTGGAGCTCTTCCGCCCAAACGTGTGAGGCAGCTCGCCACGGGCCCACGATTCGGCCTCGCGGGGGCGCTCGGATCGTCATGCTCTGGCCGCCTCAGCCACCACACTTTCACCACGCCCGGCTAGCGTGATCAGCTCTGACGAGCCCTTCGAGCTGCCGATCGACGGGCTCCTCGACCTGCATACGTTCCTCCCGTCCGAGGCGGGAGATCTGGTCGACGAGTACCTGGACGCGTGCCGTGATCGCCGTGTCCTGCAGGTACGGATCATCCACGGCAAGGGCACGGGAGCGCTACGCAGGATCGTGCACGCGCGGCTCGACCGGCGTGACGACGTCGCCGGCTACCGCCTGGCGGGCGACGCGTCGGGCTGGGGAGCGACCCTGGTTACCCTGGTACCGCTCGAGTAGCCCCAAACGCCTCCGGTGGTGCGCGGTCGCCTCGCCGGCGGTCGCGTGGGTTGGTCAATCGGCCCCGCAGTTGGCAAACTTGCGGGGCTCTGGCAACCCTGTAAGGGGTCGGCTGGCCTTGTCCACGTCCTGCCAACAACAAGGAAAGTCCACGTGAGAATCCTCGGAATACCCCGGCCCCACCTCGCCACGCTTCTCAGCCTCACCCTGCTGCTCGGTGCATCGGCGGCACTTGCCACACCGGCCGTCACGCAGCGCCCCGACGGTGGGGCCTCCGGACCGGTCCCCTCGATCGATGACAAGACCGCGGGCATGGAACGGCTCGACGGCTACTTCCCGCTCTACTGGGACTCCACCGCGGGCGTCCTGTACATGGAGATTTCCCGCTTCGACGAGGAGGTCCTGTACGTGCGGGGTCTGGCCGCAGGTCTCGGCTCCAACGACATCGGGTTGGACCGGGGGCAGCTCGGCGGCGGCGGCTTGGTCACCTTCGCGCGCGTCGGGCCCAAGATCCTGATGGTGCAGCCGAACCTCACCTACCGCGCCATCAGCGACAATGAGGACGAGCGCCGGGCGGTCGAGGAAGCTTTCGCCGAGTCGATCCTCTGGGGCTTTACCGTCGCCGCCGAGACCGATGGCCGGGTGCTCGTCGACATGAGCTCGTTCCTGCTGCGCGACACCCACGGGGTGGCGGCGCGGCTGCAGCCGGCGCAGTACCGGCTTGACGCCTCCCGCAGCTTCGTGTCGCGCGAGCACACCAAGGCCTTCCCCAAGAACGTGATCATCAACGCCACGCTTACGCTCACCACGCCGGGCGGCGGACGAGGTGGCTTCGGCGGCTTTGGCATGCAGCGTGGGCCGGGCGGCGGCTTCGGACGGGGCTCGCTCGGTGCCGTGACGCCGACCGCCCAGGCGGTAACGGTGCGGACGCACCACCAGTTCGTCGAGCTGCCCGACGACAACTACCAACCGCGGGCATTCGACCCGCGCTCGGGCGCTTTCGGTCTCACCTACCAGGACTACGCGGTGCCGCTCGGGACCTCGCTGGCGCAGCGCTTCGTCGGTCGGCATCGACTCGAAAAAGTCGACCCGAGCGCCGAGGTGTCGGATCCCGTCGAGCCGATCGTCTACTACCTGGACCGCGGCACGCCCGAGCCGATCGCCTCAGCCCTGCTCGACGGCGCCCGCTGGTGGAACCAGGCGTTCGAGGCCGCCGGCTACCGCGACGCCTTCCAGGTCGAGATGATGCCCGAGGGCGCCGACAACATGGACGTGCGCTACAACGTCATCCAGTGGGTCCATCGTTCGACCCGCGGCTGGAGCTACGGTGGCTCGATCAGCGACCCGCGTACCGGCGAGCTCATCAAGGGGCACGTCACCCTCGGCTCGCTGCGCGTGCGGCAAGACTACTTGATCGCCGAGGGCCTGCTGTCGCCCTACGAGACCGGCACCGAGACGCCGCCGGAGCTCGCCGCCTGGGCGCTGGCACGACTGCGGCAGCTCTCGGCCCACGAGGTCGGCCACACAATAGGCTTCGGCCACAACTACTGGGCGAGCTCGATGGGCCGCATCTCGGTGATGGACTATCCCCATCCGTTGGTGGAGCTCACCGACGGCGAGCTCGCCACCTCGGGGGTCTACGACGACAAGATCGGCGAGTGGGACAAGGTCGCGGTCGCCTACGCCTACCAGGACTTCCCGGCGGGCGCCGATGAGTCGGAAGAGCTCCGGGAGATTCTCGACCAGGCTTGGGACCGCGACGTCATCTACATGAGCAACCAGGATATGTCCGCTCAGCCGCGGGTCCATCAGTGGGCCAACGGCGACGACCCCGCGGTCGAGCTCAACCGCATGATGGCGGTGCGCAGACACGCGCTCGATCGTTTCGGGGAGACGGCGATCAAGCTCGGCCAGCCGTTGGCCCAGCTCGAGGAGGTCTTGGTCCCGCTGTACCTGCATCACCGGTACCAGGTCACCGCCGCAGCCTCGGCAATCGGCGGCATGAACTACCACTACGCGCTGCGCGGCGACGGGCACGGTGTAGCCACCAACGCAACGCCGGGCTCCGACCAGCTGGCCGCGCTCGAGGCGTTGCTGGCCACCATCAGTCCGGCCGAGCTGGCGCTACCGCGCAACGTGCTGGCGCTGCTTCCTCCCCGACCCAGTGGCTACGGCCGCCATCGGGAGCTGTTCCCGCGCTACACCGGCTCGACCTTCGACGCCATCACCCCCGCGCTGATCGCCGCGCAGCACGTGTTGTCGGAAATCTTCGCCCCGAGTCGCGCTGCCCGACTGGTTGAGCAGAACGCGCTCGATTCGTCGCTGCCTGGCCTGCACGACGTAATCAACCTGACCCTCGAGGCCGTCGGCGACGACGGCGGTGATGGCTACGAGGCGGAGATCGCACGGGCCGTTCACCGAGCCACGATCGAGCAGCTGATGACCCTGGCGTCGGCGGCCCCGATGCCGCAGGTCCGCGCCATCGTCACGGCACGACTCGCGGAGGACGCCAGCCGGGTCTGGGCAGCGCTGGGTGCACGCGCCGAGCAGTACGCCGAGCTGGACGAGGTGCCGCCTCTGTCCCCGGCCGAGGCGCACTACTTCCTGCTCGCCAAGGACGTGCAGCGCTTCCTGGATCGGCCAGCCGAGCCTTACCAGGCTGTACGTACGCAGGCGGCTCCTCCCGGAGAGCCCATCGGCGAGCCCAGCATGAGCTTCCTGGGTAACTCCCGCGCCTGGGACGACCTGCCGCCGCCGACCTCGCTGCTGGAGCAACTGATCCCCACGCAGCCCTACTGTTCCTGGGACGGGAGGTAGCATCGGGCATCCCCGCCAACGGCCGCACGGCATGAAGGACGAGCTGTTCCGCGACGTCTGCGAGTACGCTCCGGACCTGATCCAGACCGTCTCACTGGACGGGCGATTCCGGTACGTCAACCGTGCATGGCGTGAGCGGCTCGGCTACCGTCGCGCGGAGATCGAGCCGCTGCGGCTGGCCGACACGATCGCGCCGGACAGCCAGTCCCACTGCGAGCGGCTCTTCGAGCAGGCGGCCGCGGGGAAGATGCCGCTGCGACTGAACGCGGTTCTCGTGGCCAAGGACGGCACGCGGATCCCGGTCGACGGCTGGGTCGCCGGCAGCCGATCGACCGACGAGCCCATGGCCACCGCGTCCTTCCGCCCGGTCAGCTTCGAGGAGCGCAGCCGCCATCAGCTGGGACGGCTCTTCGACTTGTCGCTCGATGTTCTGTGTATTGCCGGCCTGGATGGCTACTTCAGGCTGATCAATCCGACCTTCGTGCGCCTGCTCGGTTACCCCAGGGAGGAGCTCTTGAGCCGCCGCTTCGTCGAGTTCGTCCACCCCGACGACCGAGGAGCCACCCTGGATCGGCTCGAGTTGCTGGCCTCCGGCGAAGCGGTGATCGACTTCTCCAACCGCTACCGTACCTCCGACGGCCGCTGGCTCTGGCTCGACTGGCGCTCGGCCCCGGCGCGCGACGACGGGCTCATCTACGCCGTCGCCCGGGACATCACCCAGGAACGGCGGGCCCGTCAGCTGATCGCACGTCAGGCGGAGGAGCTGGGCCGCTCCAACGAGGATCTGGAGCAGTTCGCCTACGCTGCCTCCCACGATCTGCAGGCCCCGTTGCGGACGATCTCGTCACTGGCCGGCTTCATCGCCGAAGACATGCCGGAGGATCTCCCCGACTCGGTCCGCAAGCACTTGGTCGACCTCGACGACAAGGTCGCCCACATGCGCGAGCTGATCGAGGACCTATTGGCCTACTCGCGGGCCGGACACCTGGGCGGTGAGATCGAGCCCGTCGACACCGGCCAGCAGGTGGCACGCGTCGTGCGCCTCCTGCACCCGCCCGAGAGCACGCGGATCGAGGTCGACCCGTTGATGCCGGTCCTCGAAACCAGCCGCTCGGCGCTCGAGCTCGTCTTCCGTAACCTGATCGCCAACGCGATCACCCACCATGATGGTGACCATGGGCGCGTGAAGGTCGCGGCTCGAAAGATCGATTCTGTTTGGGAGTTCACCGTCGAGGACGACGGCCCGGGGGTCCCGGAACTGGAGCGCGAACGTATCTTTCAGATGCTGCAGCGGCACGGCTCCAGCAGCGGCACGGGCATGGGTCTGGCGCTGGTGCACAAAACCGTGACCCGCGTGGGTGGTACCGTTCGTGCTGGCGCGAGCGCGGCCGGCGGTGCGGCCTTCCGCTTCACCTGGCCCGAACCGGCCCCCGATGCGGAGGAGCCATGACCAAGATCCTGGTGGTCGACGACGAGCCGATCGACCGCGAGCTGGCTCGACGCTGCCTCAAAGCCTACGACGAAGAGCTCGAGTTGCGATTTGCCTGCGAGGGCGTCGAGGCGCTCGAGATGATGGCCAGCGACGCTCCCGATGTTGTCCTCACCGATCTGCGCATGCCGGAGATGGACGGCCTGGCGCTCGTCGAGCACATCCAGCAGGAGCATCCGTTGGTCCCGGTGATCCTGATGACGGCGCGTGGAAGCGAGCAGATCGCCGTGAAGGCGCTGGAGGCTGGCGCCGCCAGCTACGTTCCGAAGGAAGAGCTACGGGCGGAGCTCGCCGAGACCATCGAGCAGGTCCTCGAGCTCGCCGAATCGCGACGCTCGCGCGAGCAGATCCTGCGATTCCTCGGGGCCCGGAAGACCCACTTCAGCCTGATCAACGACATCCACCTGATCACCCCGCTGGTTGCCTATTTTCAGGGCAGCCTCGAGCGGCTGGGATTCGGCAACGAGGGGGTCCGTACGCAGATCGGGATGGCCCTGATGGAGGCCGTGGCCAACGCCATGGTGCGCGGCAACCTCGAGGTCGGCTCGGAGCTACGGGCCACCGATCGCAATGGCTATGACGCTCTCATGGCCGAGCGCGCTGGGCAGGAGCCCTACGCGTCGCGGATGGTCACCTGCACGGCGACCGAATCGACCGAATCGGTGACCTATCACATCGAGGACGAGGGCCCCGGCTTCAACCCCGACGACGTTCCCGACCCAACGGCCGCGGAGAATCTGCTGGCCGTCAGCGGGCGCGGAATCATGCTGATGCGGACCTTCATGGATACGGTCGAGTTCAGCGAGCGAGGCAACGCAGTAACGATGATCAAGGCCAATCCGCTCAGCCACGAGCCGCAATCCGACTGAGCGGTTACCTCCACCCCGACAGATCCCCGGCGATCAGCGCTCGATCACCTCGAAAACGCCCGGGTCGCGAAGCCCAGCTGCAGGCTGCTCATCGGCGCCGTCTTCTCGATCCTCATCCGTGCTCGGCGCAGCCGGCACATCGCCGTCGCACTCCTCGGTCGTCGACTCGAGCCCGACCACATCGGTGAAGGCGCATACGTAGCGCCGCAGACGATCGAGCTGCAGGCGGGGCTCGCCGATCCCGTGTCCCTGGCGCGGGTAGGAAACGTAGGTCACGTCCTTGCCGAGATCGCGCAGCGCCTGGTAAAACTCCACCGCCTGCTCGGGCGGGACGCGCGCGTCGTTGGCACCGTGCATGATCAGCATCTTGGCGGTGACGTTCTTGACGTGGCGGATCGGAGACAGACGCACGTAGACCTCCTCGTGGGCCCACGGTTGCCCGAAAAACCAGCCGAGATACCGTGGAATGTCCGTCGTGCTGTACATCGAGTACAGATTGCTTAGGCCCGCACCGGGTGAGATCAGCTTGAAACGGTCGGTCTGGGTCGACATCCAGAAGGTCATGTAGCCGCCGTAGCTCCACCCGTAGGCGACCATGCGGTCTCGGTCGGCCCAGCCCCGTGCGATCACGTCGTCGACGCCCGTCATGATGTCGTCGTAGTCGCGCAGCCCCCAGTGGTTACGGTTGGCGTTGAGAAACTCCTGGCCGTAGTTGGAGCTGCCCCGAAAATTGGGCTGCAGCACCACGAAGCCGTTGGCCGCGAGCATCTGGTTGGTGGTGTTGAACGACTCGAGCACCGCACCGCTGGGGCCCCCATGGGGGTTCACGATGAGCGGATACGCCGTGCCCTCCGCGAACCCGGGAGGGAAATGCACGACTCCCTCGATCTCCTGTCCGTCGGAATTGGACCAGGTGATCGCCCGGACATCGGCGAGCTCGATGCCGGCCTCGCCGATCCATGCGTTGTGATCGGTGAGCTGGCGCGCCTGCGATAGATCTTCCGAGGGCGCGGTGAAAAGCTCCGACGGACTCGACGGCGAGCTGCGCACCCAGACCCAGCGGCCGCCATCGGGCGACAGCTGGAAGCCGAAGTTGGCGCCGACCGGGGCGTCGTAGTCACGAGTCTCATCGGTGGTCACCTGCACCGAGTACAGGTTGTGGTCACCTGCACCGAGTACAGGTTGATGCGCGTGCCCTCTCCGGTACTCCAGTAAATGTCGGCGCCGTCGGGGGACCAGATCGGCGCCCCGGCGTTGAGATCGAAGTCTTCCAGCAGGATCTCGGGCTCGCCCGAGCCATCGGCCGGCAGCAGGTACAGCTTGCTGTGCCAGACGGTGGTCGATTCGTGCTGTTTGGCGGTAAACGCGATTCTGGTGCCGTCCGGCGACCAGCGGGGCGAGCTGTCGGGTCCCGGATTGTCGAACAGCAGCATCGACTCGCCGGGGATCCGTCCCGAGTCCTGTGGAAATTAGAAAGGCGTAACCTCCGAGTAGCAAAACTCAGAGCCGCCACGAGCGGCAGGAGGTTACGCCGTGAAGCAGGTTAGCACGCACGACAACGAGGTCGTGGAGTTTCGACGGGACGTACAGATGTTGCTGCGGACGAGGATCCGTGAGGCGATCCAGATCACGCTCCAGGAGGAGCTCACGGAGGCTCTGGGGAGCGCGCGATACGAGCGCAACGGTCGGCGCGCCGAGGCTACCGCAACGGCACCCAGAGCCGGCGGGTGACGACGGCGCAGGGACTCCAGGAGTTGGACGTGCCGCGCGGTCGCGTCGTGGACGAAGACGGCGGCACCCGGGAGTTCCGGAGCGCGATCCTGCCACGGTACGCGCGGCGAGCACGACAGGTGGACGAGGCGATCCTGGGAGCGTACCTGGCGGGCGCCAACACGCGGCGGATCCGCAAGGCGTTGTCTCCGTTGCTCGGGAGAGCGCACCTGTCCAAGAGCACGGTCTCGCGGGTGGTGGGGCGGCTCAAGACGTACTTCGCGAGCTGGAGCGAGCGAGAGCTGTCCGGTGAGCGGTATCCGATTCTGTATCTGGACGGGTTTCACCTGAAGGTCAGGTTGGCGCGGCGCGTGGTCTCGGTGCCGGTGTTGGCGGTGCTCGGAGTCAAAGCCGACGGCCAGAAGGTGTTGGTGGCGTTGCGGTTGGCGGCCTCGGAAGCGGAAGTTCACTGGCGAGGGTTGATCGACTCGCTCGTGCACCGGGGGCTGCGATCGCCTCAGCTGCTGATCGCCGACGGTCACAAGGGGCTGGCGAAGGCGACCGAGGCATGGCCGCGGTCGCAGGTGCAGCGATGCATCCAGCACAAGTGGAGCAACCTTCGCGATCACTGCCCCGTGCATGCGCGCGATGAAATGAGGCGCGATTGGCATGCCATCGTCCGCGCCGACAACGGCAACGAGGCTCGGGCCGCGTACAGCGCCTTCGTGCGCAAATGGTCCAGGCTCGTGCCGGCCGTTGCCCGAAGCCTGGAGGAAGCGGGCCTGAGCCTGCTGACGTTCTACGAGTTCCCCAGGCCGATGTGGAAGACGTTGCGAACGACCAACCCGCTCGAGAACCTGAACCGGGAGTTCCGGCGCCGTACCAAGACCCAGGGTTCGTTCTGCACCGAGGCAGCTGGCGTGACGTTGCTGTGGGGCTTGGTCGCCTTCGGCCAGATCCGCATGCGCCGCGTCGACGGCTATCGTCACCTTGCCCAGATCACTCGCGGCCCGGACGAGCAGGCCGCCTAACCGATACGATCAGCCGTTGCCCAGGAGGCTGCGCTCATCCAATTTCCACGACATTCGGGGCACATCCCTCGCCGGTGGCCACGTCGAGAACGTGGATATCGCTGTTCCAGCCGTCATCGACCTTGGTCGTTGGGCGCGTCACGTAGGCGATGCGGCTCGCGTCCGGCGACCAGCGGGGATCCGACACCGTGAAGTCGCCTTCGGTGAGTCGCGTCGTCTCGCCGCTGTCGATGTCGAGCATCCACAGGTGGGTCCAGGTGAACTCCTCGTCCACGACTACCGCGTCGTCGCGCTGTCGCTTGCGCCGCTTTTCCTCGTCGCTCTCCGGATCGCGCGCCGCGAACCAGACGCGCGCGCCGTCGGGCGAGATGGCGTAGCTGCCGACGCGCTCGCCGTGCTCCGTGAGCTGCCAGGCCTCGCCACCGTCGGTGTACATCGCGAAGACCTGGCTGTCGCCGTCGGCCGAGCGCGTGAAGGCGATCTTGTCACCAGCGGGGAACCATCGCGGCGACCCTGCCGAAGTCTCGCCGTGTGTCAGTTGGCGGCCCCCTGTGCCGTCGATGCGCACCCGCCACAGATGGGTACGGCGCTCCAGATCGTCGTCGTCCATGTCGCGGACGCCCACGGTGTAGAGCACCCACTCGCCGTCCGGGGAGATGCGCACGCCGCCGACGTTGCGGATCCGCAGCGAATCCTCAGCGGCAAGCCGATCCGACTGGGCTTCCTCCTGTGACCCAGTCACGGCGCCGGGTGTTGCGGCCAGCCAGATCAGCACGATCATCGACAGGGTGCGCCGAGTCATCTCTCTCTCCTTGGAAGGCTCTGGTGTCACTAACAAGCAACGCAGCTCAGAGATCGTACAGCGTCCCGAACTTGTCGCGCACGTAGGCTAGCCAACTGTCCGCCTGCAGATCCTCGCGGGTGACCCGCTCGAGAAGCTCGGGAGCGGTGAACTTGCGCCCGTGGCGATGTACGCGGTCGCGCAACCAGAACAGAAGCTCGTCGAACTGGCCCTTGCCGATCTGCTCCTCGAGGTCGCCGATCTCACGCCGAGCGGCGTCGAACAGCTGCGTCGAGATCAGATTGCCGAGCGCGTAGGTGGAAAAGTAGCCGATCGCACCGAGCGACCAGTGAATGTCCTGCAACACGCCGTCGGCATCGCTCGGCGGCGTCAGGCCGAGGTACTCCTCGTACTTGGAGTTCCACGCGTCCGGCAGATCGACAACGGCGAGTCGCCCCTCGACCAGCTCCAGCTCGAGCTCGAGCCGCACCATGATGTGGAGGCTGTAGGTGACCTCGTCGGCCTCGACGCGGATCAGCGAGGGCTCTACGCGGTTGATGGCGCGATAGAACTCCTCTAACAGGCTGCTGAAAAACTCCCCTTGTTCGAGTAGATTCTGAACCACGCAGCCCGCGGCAAAAACCGAAGCATCAACGAGGTGAGCAGATGCGTGGTGAGGACGCGGGACAGGTGGCCGCCTTTAGTTACGTATCTCCGGAGCAGCGAGTACCGAAAGAGCATCCGCTGCGGCCGCTGCTGAGGATCGTCAACGATGTGCTGGGGCGGATGTCGCCGCTGTTCGAGAAGCTGTACTCGCACACGGGGCGACCGTCGATCCCGCCGGAGAAACTGCTGCGGGCGCTGCTGCTGCAGGTGCTGTACACGATTCGCTCCGAGCGCATGCTGATGGAGCAGCTCGACTACAACCTGCTGTTCCGGTGGTTTGTGGGCCTGAACATGGACGATCTGGTGTGGGATGCGACGGTGTTCACGAAGAACCGGGATCGAGTGTTGGGAGGCGAGGTCGCCGAGGTGTTCTTCCAGGAAGTGCTGGCGGAGGCACGGCGCCGCAGCCTGCTATCGGATGAGCACTTCACGGTGGACGGCACGCTGATCGAGGCGTGGGCCTCACACAAGAGCTTCAAGCCGAAGGATCAGAGCGACTCCGATGAGGGAGGCAGCAACCCGAGCGTCGATTTTCGCAAACAACGGCGCACAAACGATACTCACGCCTCCAGGACCGATCCGGACGCACGCCTGTACAAGAAAAGTAGGGGAGCCGAGTCGAAGCTCTGCTACATGGGGCACCTGATGATCGACAACCGCCACGGGTTAGCAACCAAGGCATGCGTAACGATCGCTTCCGGGACAGCGGAACGAGAGGCGGCGGTGCAAATGGCGGACAAGATTTCCGGTAACCGCAGGGTGACCTTGGCGGCCGACAAGGGCTACGACACACGCGAGTGCGTCCGTAAGCTTCGAGATCGGAACATCACCCCGCACGTCGCACAGAACGACACCAATCGGCGCAGCGCCATCGACCGGCGCACAACCCGCCACCCCGGCTACCAGGTCAGTCAAAGGAAACGCAAGCTCGTCGAGCAGATGTTCGGATGGGCCAAGACGGTCGGGCTGATGCGCAAGACGCGGCACCGAGGCACCGAACGCGTCGATTGGATGTTCACCTTCACCGCCGCTGCCTTCAACCTGGTCAGAATGCACAACCTCCAGGGGGCGACGTGACGATATCGGGACTAACCGCCCAAGAAATACCGGCGCGGCCGGCAACCAGAGCCTCGCACTCGCACACGGCGGCCGGGCAACTCACCTTGATCGAGACGATCCAGCCCAAAATGGCGCGCTCGAGCCGTTTTTCAGCAGCCTGCTAAGGGCTCGTTCCCGAGCTGCTCTGAGAAAACCCGCTGCAAGCGCGGGAAGTAGTGCTCCCAGAAGGGGCGAGAGCGGCCCACCAGGTTCTCCCACAGAGGTGGACCCCGAAATTCGGACAGGTTGCTAAGGTGGGATCCAGACCAAGAAGAAGGAGTCTGGAATGCCACGGAAGAGACGGAGTTATCCTGCTGAGCTGAAGGCGAAGGTCGCTTTGGAGGCGCTTCGCGAGGAAGCGACGATGGCGGAGCTGGCAGCCCGCTACGATGTGCATCCGAATCTGATCGCCAACTGGAAGAAGAAGGCTCGGCAGAAGGTGCTGGCTGGCTTCTCGGGGAAACAGGAGCGCAACGAGGTCTCTCGGGAGGCCGAGATCAAGGAGCTGCGGGCGAAGATCGGGGAGCTCGTCATCGAGCGGGATTTCTTGTCCAAGGCCTTCGGTCGTTGAGCCACGGCCGGAGGGTGGCGATGGTCGATCCGGAGCACGGCCCCCTGAGCATCACGCGGCAGTGCCGCCTGGTGTCGATCGCGAGGTCTTCGTTCTATTACGAGGGCCACGGCGAGAGTCCGCTGAACCTGCGCCTGATGCGGCTGATCGACGAGCAGTTTCTTCAGACGCCGTTTTACGGCTCACGTCAGATGCGACGATGGCTGCGCCGTCAGGGCTACACGGTCTCTCGCAAGCGGGTGCGCCGCCTGATGCGGCTGCTCGGGTTGCAGGCGATCTTGCAGCGGCCCAGGACGTCTCAGCCGCACCCGGAGCACCGGATCTACCCCTACCTGCTGCGTGATCTGGAGATCACGCGACCCAACCACGTTTGGTGCGCGGATGTGACCTACATCCCGCTGCAGCGGGGCTTTCTGTACCTGGTTGCGGTGATGGACTGGGCGAGCCGCAAGGTGCTGTCCTGGCGTCTGTCCAACACGCTCGATACGAGCTTCTGCGTCGAGGCCTTGCAAGAGGCGCTCGAGCGCTACGGTCCTCCCGAGATCTTCAACACGGATCAGGGTAGCCAATTCACCAGCGTCGACTTCACCGACGCGCTCAAGGAGGCCGGCATTCGGATCTCGATGGACGGCAAGGGCCGCTGGATGGACAACGTCTTCATCGAGCGACTGTGGCGATCGCTCAAGTACGAGCAGGTCTATCTGTCAGAGTACGCGACTGGCTCCGAGGCTCGGGCCGGGATCGGCTGGTGGATGGACTTCTACAACGAGTGCCGACCGCACTCGTCGCTCCAGGACCGGACGCCCGAGGAGGCGTACATTGACGACGGGGCTGAAGACAGGAGCCCGGGGCTTCGCCCCGTGTCTCGCAAGCCCAAGGCAGCCTGAATCATGAACCCGGATTCCACCTTAGCTGCGACGCAAACCTGTCCAAAGGATGGGGTCCACCTCTCACAGACGCGACTGTGACTCGTGCATGCCGAGCGACGTCCCGTTGGCCAGGAGCGTGCGCTCCAGCGAGCGCGCCACGCCCTGCTCGTACATTGCGTGACCCGCCTCGTGCAGCGAGCCGAACAGGCAGGTCGGCAGGAACTCCGCGTCGATCCGGGTCGTGATGCGCACGTCGTCGATCGAGAAGTTGGTGGAGAAGGGATGCGACGACCGATCTTGCCGACCGCGGCGGAAGTCGAAGCCGAAGTCACGCACCACCTCGAGGCCGAAGTCCCACTGGCGGTCCTCCGGATAGTGTCGCCGCAGCATCTCGTCGTCGGGCCCCGGGCTCTCGCCGATGGCGCGGACGATCGGCACCAGGCGCTCGCGCAGCTCGCGGAACAAGCTCACGACCCGCACGGTCTTCATGCCGGGCTCGTACTCATCGAGCAGCGCGTCGTAGGGGGTCGCCTCGTATCCCAGCGCCTCGGCCTTCTGCAACGTGAGGTCCAGGATGCGCTCGAGGTGCGGCCGGAAGTGGGAAAACTGGTCGCGGGCGCGTGCCTCGCCCCATGCCTGCTGGGCCACGGCCGTGGCTCGGGCGAGATCGGCCACGAGCTCGCCGGGCAGCCGCGTCGCCTTGTCGAAATCGCGACGTACCACCATCAGCAAGCGCGCCTCGTCGGAGTCGGGATCGAGCCCCTCGGCTTCGGCAGCCTCGAGCAGCTCGCGGGTCTTGCGTCCGATCAGGAGCTCGTGGGGCAGACGCCCCAGGGTCGAGAGCTGATTGGCACGCGACTCCACCGCCGCAGCCGGCATGTAGGTCTCCTGATCCCAGCCCAGAAGTGCCTGCGCGGCGAGCAGGTCGACGACCTGCTCGAGGTGGGTACGCAGACGCGCGGGCCCATCCATCAAGCGACGCTGCCGAAGATCGGCCGTCCGATCGCCATGATGCCGCCGATCACCAGCGCCATCGTCACCAGGACGCCCATGAGCAACAACCCGTTGCTTTGCGCCTCGGGCGGACGGTTCTTGTTGACGATCGAGAACCCATGCGCGGTGCCCGCGGCCGCGAACATCATCACGATGTGCCCGGCTAGCTGCCCGTAGAAAGGCACCTGCGTGAGCACCAGCAAGCCGAGCAGGACCTGCAGGTCAAGCAGGCCGGTGAAGATCCCCATGATCATCCGCGCCCGGGTGTCCCCTTTCTTGCTCAGGGAGGTGACCAGGTAAACGATCGCCACGATCGCCGCCAGCAAGACCAGGTAGCGGGCGCCCGAGTGCGACATGTAGAGGATTCCACGCATGAGTTCCGTTCCTTGGGTTGGGTGCGAGGGTCGACGCTCAGGCCACCCGCAGGTCACCAGCCAGCGAATCGACCTCATCGGGCAGGTGCAGTTTCCACGAGTCCGCGGCCCGGGCTTCGTTCCAGGTGGGACCCTCGAGCGCTTCGTCCAGTAATCGGGCGAATTCCAGCATCGACTGGGGACGGTCGTCCGGGCTCTTCCGCAAGCCGGCCAGGATCGCAGCGTCGAGTGACTCCGGGATCTCCAGCTCGACCCGCTGCGACGGCGGCACCGGCTCGTCACGGATGTGTTTGACCACCATGTCCATGGGCCCCGCGCCGTCGAACACCAGCTCGCCCGTGAGCAGGAAGTAGCCGACGGCCGCGAGCGCGTAGACATCGGAGCGTCCGTCTGCATGCGCCGCGTCCTGCGCCATCTCGGGCGGGAAGTAGGCCGGCGTCCCGGTAGTCACGCCCTCCTGCGTCAGCTGCAGGCTGTCCTGGGTTTCATCGCGAAACGACTTCACGAGACCGAAATCGAGCGCCTTCACCCAGTCGTGACGACCTGCCAGCGCGCCGACGTGGATATTCCCCGGCTTGACGTCGCGATGCACCGTGCCGCGCTGATGGGCCTCGTGCAGCGACTCGGCGGCCTGCTTCAAGAGGTGGACGGCTCGCGCCGGTGGCAGTGGACCGAAACGCTTCACCAGCTCGTCGAGATCGAGGCCGCGCAGGAACTCCATGACGTAGAAGAAGGTGCCGTCGCGGGTCACACCGAAGTCGTAGAGCTGCACGGTGTGCGGCGACTGGAGGCTGGCGGTAGCCCGGGCCTCGCGTTCGAACCGGCCGATGACGGTGGCCGGAGCGATGCTGCTGGCGGTGTCGAGGAGATCGGGTCGAATGATCTTGATTGCCGTCTGGCGCGACAGCAGCCGGTGCTCCGCCTTCCACACCTCGCCCATGCCGCCGGCCCCGAGCTTACCCACGAGGCGGTACATCCCCGCATCCCCCATCTCGGCCATCGTGCGACGCATCTCGTGCATCGCGTGGGTGCCGAAGACGGCGAGCCCACCGGCGGCGATGAAGAGCACGAGTCCGAAGCTGGCCATGTCGATCAGCTCCTCGGTGCCGAGCACGCCGGTAATCGGCCCGTACCGAAGTCGTAGCGCCGCCGCCACGCTGGCGTCTGCGGCAACGCAGATCCCTACGAACGCGGCCGCCTGCTTCCAGGTATCGGGGATGAACATGGCGTAGGCGACGATCACCATGAGCCACAGCCCCGGCACACGGTTGATGTCGGCCAGGAAGCCGTCGTGATCGCCCGCCGCGAGCCGCGCGCTGAGCACCAGGTACTGGTTCACTGCCAGTGCGAGGACGAGCGTGCCGAGCACGATCACCGTCTTGACTACCAACAGCAGACCGCGCGGCATCCGTGGCTGCCGATACAGCAGCACGGTCGCCACCAGGGCAAGCGCCGCCGAGGCGAAGGGGACGATCGCCGCGGGCGGGTTCACGAACAGGAAGCGCACGCCTGCAAGCAGCTCCACGGCTGCCAGGAACGGCGTCAGGATCTTCAGGCGACCCTGCAACAGCTGCGTAGTCTGGCGCCCCACGCGCTTCGTGGCGCCGGCGTTGACGCCGCCCCTGGGGCAGAACATGGCCCCCGACTCGGCGCACATGGGCGTGGTCTGCACGCCTGTACCCGGCACCGCGACGCGGGGCTGCGTCACGACGTTATCGTGGTCGATCTCGCTCATCGGCTCCCTAGGAGGCCGCGGTGAAAGCGTGCTGGGCGCGAACTACTCGCCGGACTGCAGGCGCTGGGCGACTGCCTCAACCTGGCGCCATACCCGCAGGGTATTACCGCCCCACAGCTGGCGTATGTCCGACTCCGAGTACCCGCGGTGAACCAGCTCGAGCGTCACGTTGAAGGTCTCGGACGCATCGTTCCAGCCGACGACGCCGCCTCCTCCGTCGAAGTCGGAGCTGATTCCGACGTGGTCGATGCCAATCAACTGGACGGCGTGGTCGACGTGATCGACGAAGTCCTGCACGTTGGGCGGCGGATACGTGGGGTCGATCTCGGCCACGACGCGCTCCTGCAGCGCCGCCCAGGCGGCCTCAATCTCGGCGCGCTCCTGCCCGGACGCACCGAACATGGCTCCGAACATGGCCCTCGTCCCGTCCAACCCGGTCGCCTCACGAACCAGCGCATCGATCGCTGCATCACGCTCCGGCGTCAGCTTGACAAAGCTACCGAGCGCCACGAGCTGGATCACACCGCCGTTGTCGCGCAGCGCCAGGAGCTGCTCGTCGTCCATGTTACGCGCGACATCACACAGGCTCCGGCAGCTCGAGTGCGAGCCGATGACCGGCGCCTGTGACAGCTCCAGTGCCTCGAGCATCGCGTTCTTGGAGATGTGCGATACATCGACCATGATGCCGAGGGAGTTCATGGTGGCAATCACCTCGGCGCCGAAGTCGCTGATGCCGCCGTGCAGCTCCTCGAGCTCGCCCGCGCGCGGGTTTGCCGAGTCAGCAATCTGGTTGTGGCCGTTGTGGGCAAGGGTGATGTAACGAGCACCCAGCTCGTGAAAGGTGGCCAGGTTCGCCAGCCTCTCGCCCACGGGCCACCCGTTCTCGATGCCGATTGCCGCCACCAGCTTACCGGCGGCGTGGATGCGCTCCACGTCGTCGGCGCTGTGGGCCAACTCGATCTGACCCGGGTACATCTCGTCGGTCATCCGATGGATGGCGTCGAACTTGGTGACCGCCTGCTCGTAGGCCGCGGCGTAGCCCTCCGGAGTGTTGGCGCCTTGCCCCACGTACACGACGAAGAACCCCACGTCGAGCCCGCCCTCCCGCATCTTGGGCAGATCGACTTGACGCCCACCGCGCACACCCGGGTCGACCTCCGCGGTGGCAAAGTTGACCGGGATGTCGTCGTGGGTATCGACAGTGATGACGCTGCTGTGGATCTGTCGCGCCATCGCTTCGATGTCCATCGGTGTGATGTCCGTCGCCTCCTGCTCGGCACCGCCTCGACAGCCGAGCGTGGCGGTGGTGAGGATGAGCAACCCGGCAATCGTCAGCACGCTACGCATCTGGCACTTCCTGAAGCCCGATGCCGGGCGGATCGTTGGAGCCAATCACTCCGCCAGCACCGTGAGCGCCGACATTACCTCACGCTCCTCGGTACCGCCGAGGGGGCGGTTCACCAGCTCACCGGTAACCACCAAGGTCGACGATCCGCCGCCGTCGAGGTTGAGTGCCTCGACGCAACCCAGATCACGCATCAGCGCGGCAAGCTCGACAAGGTCGACGCCCCGGTTGCCCCGTTGCCGCCCGTCAACAACGAGCAGAACCAGCTCGCCGCCGGGCATCACGCCCGCCGCCGTGCGCGGGTGGACCTCCGGAATCGCGGAGCCAAAGAAGACCTCCGCGTCGGTGCTGATACGGACCTCACCGCCCACTAGCAACGTCGGCCCCGCCGCCACTGCGTCGACGGCGTCCCATACCGGGAGCCCGTCGAGCTTCGGGGCGCTGCCGGGCGCGCCCGGCTCGTTGGGAGGCGGCTCGTCCCACGCGTAGAGCACCCCCTCGCGGCCGGAAACCCAGGCGATATCGAGGAGGCCGTCGTCCATGACACCGAGCGCCGCGCGGGCCAGGTAGTAGCGCTGCTCGTCGCGAAGTACCGACCTCAAAGGAGGCTCGATGAGGCGGCCGTCGACCAGAAGGAGTCCGACATGTGTCGCCGAATCCTGGTCCATGCGGAAGAAGCCGCCGTTCACCGCCACCAGCGCGCCGGTGCGGTGCGCGAACTCGGCGACGGTCTCCGTACCGTCGAGATCGTTAGAGGCCACTACGCGCGTCACCAGATCCGCTCCTGGGGCATCGACGCGGACGTGCCAGGCCCGCAACGGGATGCTGGGATCCTCGCCGGCGAACACGAGTACGCCGTCAGGCAGACGCTCGTTGAGCTCCTCGAGCGGTTCCCACGCGATGCGGATCTCGGCGCGCTCGAGGCTGCAACCGGGCAGACCCAACAGTGCCAAGAGCACGACCGGCAGTCGCAGAGGCAATCTCACGGGCGCACCTGCAACTCGAGCAGGTGGAAGGCGACCACGACCAGGGCGTGATGAATCGCTCCACCCGCGATGAGCTCTGGGATGCGCTCGAGCGGGACGAGCCGTTGCCCAATCTCCTCGTTCAGCTCCGGGGCCGGGGCGGCACGCGCCTGAGCATCGCGGACCAATACGGTGTGACAGCGATTGTTGAGGATCGCCGGGTTCGGCGTCACCGCGCCGATCAACTGCGACTTTCCGCCGATGAACCCTGTTTCCTCGCGTAGCTCGCGAACCCCGGCGGCGAGGGGGTCCTCTCCGGGATCCACCATGCCGCCAGGAATCTCCAACGTGACCTCGGCAGTGCCGTGCCGGAACTGCTCGATCAGCACCACCTGGCGCTCAGGAGTCAGGGCGATGACGTTCACCCAGTCGTTCGAGTCCAGGTAGACGAAGCGTCCCGGGGTCTGTGGGCGTGTCGGCGAGACTCCCCGCCGTCGCCTGAGGGCAAAGATCGGGGTCTCGGCGATGCACTCGTCCTCGTCGTGCTGCCACGGGGGGACGAGCTCGAGCAGGGGCGGGCTATCGTCGCTCAAGCGTCACTCCGAGTCCGTCGGCGATCCGGTTGACGTAGGCATAGTAGGCCGTCACCTCGGCGATGGCGAGGATGTCGGCATCGGCGAAGTTGGCCTGCCGCAGCGCCTCCACGTCCTCACGGCCTATCGACGCGGGGCTTGCCGTGAGCTTGGAGGCATAGCGCAACATCTCCAGGCGACGCGGCTCGAGACCGGCGCCCTCGAAGTCCTCCTCCACCCGTTGCAGTAGCGAATCGTCCTTGAGCAGCCGGCGCAGCCCGCGCCGGTGATGCTCCATTCAGTAATGGCACTCGTTCTGGCGGCTCACCACCAACGCGATCATCTCCCGGTCGAGTTTGCGCAAACCCCGGCTGCTGCGCATGACGGCGCGGTACAGCTCGAAGTGCGCGCGTAACCCGGCCGGATGCAGCGAGTGGACCTGCAGGATGTGATCGAGCTGGCCGGTAGTCGGGTCCAGCACGGCCTCATATAGCTCGGCCAGCTCGCCGGTTGCCTCATCACGCGGCACCGTATCGATCCAAGCGACACCCATACCCATATCCTCGCAGATCGCGGGCGTCAGCGCGGGACGGGCCCGCCCGGTGCCGCGAAGGCCCAGGCCCGTGAACTTGTCGATCCGAGGTCTCGATGCCACTCGGCCCCGCATCCGGGTTGCGCCCCGCCGGGTGGCACGGCATCGTCGGCCCGGTCGGTCACCTCAGCATGGAACCGAATGGCATGAAGCGCACCCCCCTGCCCTTTCTCTTCCTGGTCCTGATCGCGGCCCCGGGCGCTGCCGCCCAGCAGGAATCCGCTCCGGCATCGGTCAGCCGGGAGTCGCTCTACGAGCTGCCGCCGGAATCGGTGCAACGGCTGTTCGAGGTCGACAAGAACTACGCCACGCTCGATAACCGCTCACCCGACGGCCGTCACTTCCTCGTGCCGGTCTACCACGAACTCTCGACGATCGAGCATATGGGACGGCCCACGCAACGGCTGGCCGGCCTGGAGCTGCGAGGGCAGCGCAGCCGCACCTGGCGCCTCGACACGTTCGGCATCACCGGCCTGCGGCTCTTCGACCTGGAGGCACATGCCACGCGTGAGGTGCCGCTTCCGCCCGACTCGCTGGTCAGCGACATGACCTGGTCGCCCGACGGCACTCAAATCGCCATGCTCCTTCACAGCCCGGAGCAGACGGAGCTGTGGATCGCCGACGCGAGCTCTGGGACGGCGCGCCGCCTCTCGGACGCCCCGCTAATGGCCACCCTGGCGACGCGCTCGCAGAGCCGCAGCCCGCGCCGGTCGCGCATGGTGCAGTGGACGCCTGCGGGCTCCGTCATCACCCTGCTGGTGCCGGCCGGCCGTGGTCCGGAGCCCGTGCGGGAGGCCGCCCGCGGACCGATCGTTCGCCGCACGCACGACGACGCCCTCCCCAACCCCACGCCCCTTCCTGCTGCAGGACGCTCTCGAGGAGGCCCGCTTCGAGTATCACACTACGGCCCAGATCGCCGAGCTCAGCCCCGGCGCTCTGCCGCGGCCGATCGGCACTCAGGGAATGATCGAGAGCCTGGAGCTGAGCCCCGACGGCCGCTACCTGCTCATCGAGCGAATCGTCGGCCCCCTGTCGCCGCTGGTGCCGCACCGCTCTTTCGCCCGTACGTTGGAGATTCTCGATCTGGGCGGGACCACACTGGCGACGCTGCGCGAGCGGCCGCTCCAAGAGGGGCGCGCACCGGGCGCACGCCCTGACCGTGACCTGCCGAGGGAGGTCGCCTGGCTCCCCGACGGGAGTGGTCTGGGCTTCCTGCAGCGCGAGCAACCCGAAAGCGACGGGGAGGCGGAGGAGCCCGCGAACAGCGACGAGGATTCGAACCCCGAGACCGCATCATGCGGCTCGACCCGCCCTTCACACCGGACTCGGCGGTAACCCTCGCAGAGAGCGAGCACGATTCAGCGGTCTTCTGTTCAACGGCCTTGCCGACCGCGCCTTCGTTCGCCAATCACGTGACAGCAAGCGTGCCGTGGTTACCTACGAGATCGGCAACCCGGGCTCGCAGCCGGTCACCCTGGTACAGGATTGGGATCCGGCCGATCCGCTGGCCGACCCGGGCGATCTGCTGACGACGACGAACGGAAACGGCGTGACCCGGGTCCGCGGCGGTACCGACGCGGTGTTCCTGCAGGGTGCCGGCTACCGGGAGGACTTCCGTCCGCGGCCGTTCCTCGACCGCATCCCCCTCGACGGTAGTGGCGCCGCGCGCCTGTTCGAGAGCTCCGCCGACATGCACGAGCGTCCCCTGGTCGGGCTCGATGAGACTCTGGGTCGCCACTCGTCGAACGCCAGTCGAAGGGCAGCTTCCCCGACTCGTGGCTGTGGAGTCGCCAGGACGGCTTCCTCGAGCCGCTGACCGTCAATCGCGACCCCTTCCCCGCAATCACCGGGGCGAGTCGCATCGACTTCGAGCTCACGCGGCGCGATGGACTCGAGATCCAGGCGCGAATCTCGATGCCGGTCGGCTGGACCGAGGGCGAGCGTGTGCCCGCCATCTTCTGGACCTACCCGCGCGAGTATCGCAGCGACGAGGAGTACCTGCGAGCCGCGATTCGCAGCCGCAACCGCAACGCGTTCACTCACCTGAGCTACCTGCGCTGGTCCGACATCTGGCTGACGCAGGGGTACGCGATCGTCTATCCGGACGTGCCGATCATCGGCGAGCCCTACAACGACCACTACATTCAAGACCTGTCGGACACGCTGTATGCGGCGATTCGCAAGGTCGATCAGATGGGCTGGGTCGACATCGATCGCATCGGTCACGGCGGCCACAGCTACGGCGCCTTCGCCACCGGCAATCTGCTCGCCAACACCCCCTACTTCAAGGCCGGAATCGCTGGCGACGGCGCCTACAACCGGACGCTGACGCCGATGGGCTTCCAGAGCGAGCGCCGCTTCATCTGGAGCGCCCAAGACGTTTACCTGGAGATGTCTCCCTTCTTTCAGGCTGACCACATCGACACGCCGCTGCTGATGTACCACGGGGGCGACGACAACAACACCGGCACCTTCCCCATCCAGTCGCGCCGCATGATCCAGGCCCTGCAAGGGCTCGGTAAGACCGCGGTCCTGTACGAGTATCCGCACGAGTCGCACGGACCCAGCGCCATCGAGAGCTACCTGGACCTCTGGAAGCGATGGCTGGACTGGTTCGACCAGTACGTCAAGAACCCGGCGGAGGCCGCGCAGTGAACGACACTGGCAAGATGGTGATCGGTATTGCCGGCGGCTCCGGCTCCGGCAAGACCACCATCGCCCAGGCATTGGCCGCCGACCTGGGAGCCGACAACGTCGCGCTGATCCTGCACGACTCTTACTATCGCGACCTGAGCCACTTGTCGCTGGAGAAGCGCGTCGAGGTCAACTACGACCATCCCGACTCGCTCGAAACCGAGCTTCTCGCCGAGCACCTCGCCTCGATGCTGCGCGACGAGGCGATCGACAAGCCGCTGTACGACTTCGCGATCCACAACCGGCGGCCGGAAACCGAGTGTGTCGAGCCCCGGCCGGTGATCCTTGTCGAGGGCGTGTTGGTCCTCGCCGACCCCGGCCTGCGCGAGCTCATGAACCTGAAGATCTTCGTCGATACCGACGCCGACATCCGCTTCATGCGCCGCCTCGACCGCGACATCGAGGAGCGTGGCCGCACGCGTTCCTCGGTCTTCGAGCAGTACCTGTCCACGGTCAAGCCGATGCACGAGCGGTTCGTCGAGCCCAGCAAGGCCTGGGCCGACCTGGTCATCCCCGAGCGCTACAACATCGGCGCCGTCGGCACGGTGCAGGGCATGCTACGCGACTTCCTCAGCCGGCTCGGCTAGCAGGCCGTGGTGAAAGTGTGATGGGTCTGGCAAGTAGGTCTTACCTGCGAGGCGCGATCGTCACCGACCGCGAAGCGTGGCCCGACCTGTCGCCCCAACCGGCTTCGCGGGGGACAGTTGGCTGGCTGTGGACAGGCCGCCCTCGATAGCCTGCCGCTGATGATTCCCTCGGCAGAACTCGACATCACGCACCCCGCCTATCGTGCGTTCCGCGACTGTGTGGCGCGCGGCGCCTCCTGGCAGGACATCTACGACGACTCGGCGGAGGGCTTCGGCGCGCGGCCAGCGAAGGCACCGGCAGAAACGAGCAACGAGGCGGCCGTCGAGCGCATGGCGCGTCGCGAGTTCGTGCGCATCCGGGAGCACGCCCGCGATCTGGTCGATCCGATCGCTCGTCATTACGGTCTGCGCAACAAACAGGTGCTCGACTTCGGCTGCGGCAGCGGCGCGCTGTCGGTAGGGATGGCGCTCGCCGGCGCGGAGGTCACGGCGCTCGACCCGACGCTCGCCAGCCTCGAGGCGACGCGGCATCGCGCCACCTACTTCGGCGTCCGCGCGCGGCTACGGCCCGTCGCGTACGCGCCACGCCCCCGCCTGCCATTCCGCGGGCATTCCTTCGATCTCGTGATCACCAATTCGGTGATGGAATTCATCCCCACCGGACGCCAGCAGTACGTCGAGGAGATGATCCGCGTCCTCAAACCAGGAGGGCTGCTGGTGGTCTCCACGGAGAACGGCCTGTTCCCCCTCGACTACTACACACGCATGCCGCTGCCGCGCCTGCGCCGGCGCAGGGCACAGGCACACAAGTTGCCCTACGGTCTCACCTGGCGCGAACTGCGAACCTGGGCTCGGTCACGGGGCGGCGTCCGCGATCTGTCGCCGGAGAACCGCTTCAACTCGATCGACAAGACCGCCGCGACCCTACGTCTCAGGGGGCATACGCACCTCTCCCGCCTTCTGAGCGGTGCGAACGTGGCGTTCCGTGGCGCATGCCGGGTTGTCGGTCTCCCGTCCGACATCTTTCTCCCCTACTCGACCTTCGTGTTCGAGGTGGGAGAAACGGCCTCGGACCGCGGGTCCCTGCCAGAGGCCGCCGACTCGAGCAGCATCGCTGCCTAGGAGGCTGCTCAGGCGGGTAGCCCCGCGAGCTCGGTACCGACCCGATGGATCAGCGGACCGATGGTGTCGGCGTCGAAAGAAAACCGCGCGCCGGCGGCCGCGAACAGCTCCGGCAACGGCCTCGACCCACCGAGCGCCAGTGCTTCGCGATAGTTGGCCAGAGCCAGCGCAGGATCCTCCTTGAACAGGTCCCAGATCTGCAGTGCGCCCAGCTGCGCGATGCCGTATTCGATGTAGTAGAACGGGTAGCAGTAGATGTGGAGCTGGCGTTGCCACAGCGACTCGCGCTGGGCGTCGTAGCCACTCCAGTCGGTGGGTGCTTCGAAGCGCTCCTCGAGCTCCAGCCACGCGGCCGTGCGTTGCTCCCGGTCGTGTCCCGGATGGGTGTAGATCCAGTGCTGAAAGGCGTCCACGCGGGCGATCCAGGGCAAGAGGCCGATGACGCCCTCCAGGTGTTTGCGCTTGGCGCGGGCCGCGTCGGCCTCGTCGTAGAACTCATCAAGGAGATCGTCGGCGAACAGCTCCATGGTCATGGAAGCGACCTCGGCGAACTCGATCGGCGCGTGCCGGTACTCGACCAGCGGCTCGCGGCGCGCGGCGAGGGCGTGGAAGGCGTGGCCAGCCTCGTGTAACAGCGTCTCTACGTCGCGGTGCAGCCCCGCGGCGTTCATGAAGATAAACGGACGGCGCACCTCGTCGAGCGACGATTGGTATCCACCCGGAGCCTTCCCTTTACGCGACTCCAGATCGAGGTCTCCGGCAGCCACCATGCTGGCGAACTGCCCCTCCAAGTCAGGGTCGAGCCGCGCCATGATCCGCGAGACCCCGGCCACGAGATCGTCGGCCGCCCCGAACGGACGCAGTGGCGGCCGGCCGAGCGGGTCGACGCCGTAGTCCCAGGGACGCAGTGAGTCGACGCCGAGCGGCGTTCGGCGCTGCTCCGTGAGGCCACGTACGAGAGGCATGACCACCTCCTCGACGGCCTCGTGAAAACTCGCGCAGTCCTCGGGTGAGTAGTCGAACCGACGGTAGGCCTTGAATGTGTACGCCCGATAGTCGGCGCAATCGGCGTTGAGCGCCATCCGATGGCGCACCTGAACGAGCTCGTCGAAGATGCCGTCGAGCTCCTCCCGATCCTGCAAGCGGCGCGCCGAGGTCGCCTCCCAGGCTCCGCGCCGCACCCGCCGGTCGATTACCTCCAGGAACTTGCCCATCTGCGGCATCGTGCGTTCCTCGCCTTGGAACTGCACCGTCATCGCGCCGGTGACCTTCTGGTACTTCTGGCTGAGCACGCTCGCCTGGGTCTGGAGCTCGATGTTCTTCTCCCGGTACAGATCGATCTCTGCCTCGATGTCGCGATCGAGAACCGCATAGCGCCCCGGCTCCAGCTCGGGCCGGCCGGCGGCGGCGACGTAGTGCTCGTTGAGCCGGTGCAGCCAGGGCTTGGCGCGCGGCATGAACTTCTCCACCAACTCCAAGTAGCGCGCCTCGGCCTCGGAATCCTCCGTGTCACAGGTCATGGCGATGTAACGGCGGGCCCGTTCCTCGCCGATGCACGCTTGCAGCTCGCTGACCTCGAGAAGCCAGGCCTCCAGGTCGGCACCGACGTCCAGGTCGCATGCCAGCAGCTTCACGACCCAGGGCTCGACGGCGTCCCAGTTGCCCGGATCCAGGTCTTCCGGGAGAAAGGTGCGTGGAAACTCCGCATTCGCAGACATGGCTATCCACTCTCTCCTGACGTGTGAGCAGGCTACTCGGGTGGCTCTGGGTGCAGGCCTGGATCGCCGATGAGCCCCGACGCGGTCGCCTCGACCGGCGGTGGCTCAGAGGCCGCTCCCGCGCGGGCCACGTTACCCAGCGCCACGCGCAACCAGAGCACGAACGTCCCCGACGAGAGCACTGCGACGAGCAGCAGCGCGAGAATCAGGCCGTACAGGCTCGGATACCCGAGACGGTTGGCGACCTCGATACCGACCCACGCGATCGGCACCGTCACCAGCGTACGCCCGACGGCCATGATCAGCCCGGGCCGCCCCCGTCCGAGTGCTTCGAAGATCGGCCGCGCCAGGAAGAACGGCGTGCTGGCCAGGCAGGCGATGGGCACGACGTACAGAGCAAAGCGCGTGTATTGCGCCGTGAGCTCCGACTCGGCCAGCGAGCGCGCCAGCCAGGGCCCGATCAGCAGCATGATCGGGCCCACCACCAGAACCGAGTAGCCGGCCGCGGCACCGAGTGCCTGGCGGAGGCCAAGGCGCAGGCCGGCCCAATTGTGTTTGCCGACCAGCCGCCCGGCGAAGGGCAGCATGGCCACCGACATGGCGATCGGCGGGTTCATCGCGAAAAAGGCCACACGGTGATAGATCGAATAGGCGGCGATCGCCGCGGTGGGACGGGCCAGGCCGGCGAGCAGGGTATTGATGATCGCCATCTCCACGGCCGACAGCACGAAGGTCAAGCCGGCCGGCACGGCCAGCGACAGCTGCGTTCGGTAGGGGTGCGGATCCAGGCCGGGAACGTCGTGACGCCCGGCGGCCAGTCGGCGAACCTCGTGCTGGCGCGCCTTGTTCAGGGCGTAGACAAGCCCGCCGATGCGCCCGATGACCGTAGAGAGGGCGATGCCGAAAATGCCCCAGTGAAAGACGAACAGGAAGATCGTGTTGAGCGTCACGTTGATGATGTTGGAGGCGATGCCTGCCCACATCATCGAGCGCGTGTCCTGGTGCGCCTTGACGATCGAGTCGGGAATGACCGACCAGAACGCGGTGAACGCCGATCCCCCGAGTATGACCGCCGCGTAGATCCGGAAGGCCTGGTAGACCTCATCGCTGAGGCCGTATCGGGGGGCGAGGAACCAGATACCGGCGCCAAGCGCCAAGAACAGCGGTGAGATGACCCAGGCCATGCGCCAGGCCGCGCCGAGGTACTGCTCGATCTTGTCGCCCTCACCCGAGGACATGGTGCGCGACAGGGCCGCGGTGAGCCCGGTCGAGAGGCCCACCCAGATCGCGATCATCAGGAACTCGAACGGCACCGTCAGGCCGATTGCCGCCACCGCGGCGTCGCCGATGGTTGCCGCGTACGCCGTATCGACGAAGGTGAAGGCGGCGCGCATCACGAACGAGACCACGAGTGGGCCCGTCATTTGGAACAGAGTGGGGTCGCGCTGACCGGAGAGACTCGTCGACAATTGCGGCGCGCTCGGGGCGATGGGTCGGGCGGAAGATGCTTCTTGCAGGCCGGGATGAGACCCCGACGGGCAGCCTGCCAATTGCAGAGTGTAGCCGACCGCAAGAGCCGGCACCGCACGCCCGCGTGGACCCCGGCCACGGGGCCCCCGACGATCCGCCGGCGCCTCCCGGCCTTGCATCTACGCCCTTGGCGGAGTAACCAGACCACTCAGGGTCTCACCACAGTCTACCGAGCGTCGTGAGCAGACCCGTCAGAGTTCACACGCCTACTGGAGCCTGCCGTCGCGCATGGGCGAACGCCGCTTCCCCGTCGTTCTCGAGCGTCTCCTGCTGCTGGTCGTGTCGCCGCTCCTGTTTCTAGGGCTCAGCGAGCTGGCGATCCGGGCGCTCGGGGTGCGCACCGATCTGGCCCGCAACGAAGACTCGCAGATCGCGCTCCCGGTCTGGCTGCTGGCCGACGAAGCCTGGGTCAGCGATCGTCAGTCCAAGATGCGCCGAGGCGGCGGGGAGCCGATCGCCGCCGAAGAGGTCGCGTGGCTCTACCATTTCGAGGAAGCACGCTTCATCCAGTACAAGCTCAAGCCCGACGTCGACGTCGAGGCGGTCAACCCGTTCAACGAGATCGAGGTCGCCAAGCAGGTGAAGTTCCGGCTCAGCTCGAATCGCGATGGCTTTCGCGAGCGGCCCTTCTCGCCCAAAGCTCCCGGAACGATCCGCATCGTGACGCTGGGCGACTCCAGCACCTTCGGCTGGGGCGTCAACGTCGAGCACACCTACCAGCGCCTTCTGGAGGATCGGCTGGAGCAACACCTGCCCGGACGCATCGAGGTCCTCAATCTCGGAATCCCGGGCCACAACACGCGCCACGGGCTCGGGATGCTGCGCCACTACGCACTACAGCTGGAGCCCGACTTGCTGATCGTCAGCTACGGGGCTAACGACCCGCGGCGGGTGCCGACGCCGACCGACGCCGTTCTGGCAGCCGACGAGACCTGGCGGGGCGCAATGCGGTTCGGGCTTCTGCGTTTGCGCACGTACCAGCTGCTGCGACGCGTGATACTGACGGCCGCCAATCCTCTGCGGGCCAAGCCCGCCGATGGAGCCGGGCCCGTGCGCGTGCGGGCGGTCGCCCGGGACGACTACGTCGAGAACCTCCGTACGATGACGCGGTTGGCTGCCGAGGCGGGAGCCGAGACGATCTTCATGTCGGTCTGCACCGGCGAGCGGCAGTATGCCGCCGCCATGCGCGACCTTGCGGCCGAGCTGAACGTCCCTTCGCTCGATGTCCGCAGCCTCTTCGGGGAGCGGATCGACGCGCTGATCGCGGGCGAGCTCCACCCCGAGAAGGTGGCCCGCTACCGCGCCCTGTATGGCAGGGCCATGGACACCCGCCGCTCGTTCTTCGTCACCAGCGACGGTTGCCATCCGCACTGGGTCGGACATAGCCTCATTGCGGAGGAAATGGTCGAGTTTGTGCGTGAGTCGCTCGGCCTGCCGTCTTTCGCTGCCTCGAACTCCGGAGACAACCCGTGAGCCGAACCCGGAACTGCTTGTTGCTGTCCGTGCTTCTGATCCTGCTGCAACCCTCTGCGCCGGTGCCGGCCGCGCAGACGAGCTCCGATCCCCAAGCGCGGGCCATCGCCGAGTCGGTGATGGAGCAGATGGGTGGGCACGACGCCTGGAACAGCACCCGCTACATCTCGTGGATGTTCATGGGCCGACGGCAGCACCACTGGGACAAGTGGACGGGCGACATCCGCATCGCCACCCCGGCGGGGCAGGATCGCCAGGGCAACCCGCGACCGGCAACATTGGTACTGATGAACATCAACAGCCGCGAGGGACGCGCCTGGGCCGACGGCGAGGAGGTCGCCGACGCCGAGGAGTTGACACAGATGCTCGAGGGAGGCTGGCGCGCCTGGGTCAACGACTCCTACTGGATGTTCATGCCGTACAAGCTGCTCGACCCGGGCGTCAACCTACGCTACGTCGGCGAGGACATCATGGAGGACGACCGCGAGGCGGACGTCCTGGAGATGACCTTCGAGAATGTCGGGGTGACCCCGCAGAACCGCTACCTGATCTACGTGGCCAAGGACAGCGGGCTGGTCGAGCAATGGAGCTACTTCCCGAATCGGGATGCCGTCGAACCGGGTTTCACGCGGCCGTGGGCGGGGTGGCAGCTCTTCGGCAACATCATGCTGGCAACCAGCAAGGGCGGGAGCTTCGACTGGGAGATCCAGGTATACGACAAGCTTCCAGCGGCGGTGTTCACGGAACCCAACCAGCAGCGCTGAGACGCCATCGCCCGGGTCAGTTACTGAGGGTTCGGCCGCGGCCACGGCCTCGACCTGCGAGACCACCTCGTCACCGTAGCCGGCCTGGCGCAGGCCCCGGATGATGTGGCCCAGGTAGTTCGCCGACGGCGGACGCCCCACGCCAATGCCTTCGGAGCTCACCTCGGCGCAGAAGCGCAGCCGGTAGTCGGGCAGCACGGCGCGGCGCGTCTCCTCCCACTCCCCCACCCGGGCTCGGAGTCGGTCTCGATCGAGGTTGGATCCGTAGGTGAAGTGCCAGATGTCATGACTCATCTCGCAACCTTGTCCACTGTCGCCATGCGCTTCAGCAGCAGCTGCTCGCCGAGGGGGACCTCGGCAAGCACCGAGACGATCTGGTTCGCCGCGGTCCCGGCACCGTAGGGGTTGGTCAGGCCCGACAGCGAGTCGCGGAACTCGTGGTCGAGGGCGCGCTCGATGATGGTGGCGATCGTGCCGGCATCGGCAGGTGCGTCGAGCACGTTGCGACCCCGCTCGCGGCCCTGCTGCCGAATGCCGACGTCGACGACCGGCAGCTCGAAAGAGGCGGCCTCCATGATGCCGCTCGAGGAGTTGCCGACCAGCGCGCCCGCCTGCCGCAACAACCCGAGGTAGCGCAGCATCCCGAGATCGACAAACAGACGCGCGTTGTCGCGCCGCCCACAGAACGCCCGCGCCCGCTCGATGATCCGGCGGCTGCCGGCGTCAGCGTTAGGAAACGAGAAGACGATCGGCCTATCGGTAGACTCGAGCGCGGTAAACAGCGCGTCGACCTCGCGCGTCGTGTTCGCCGCCAGGGTCACCGGGTGATAGGCGACCAGAAGCGGTGGCGTCGCCAGGCTCAAGTCCAGCTCGACCTCGAGAGTCTGGCGATCGGGCAGCTCGCTGCGCCGCAGGTGATCGAGCGAAGGCGCGCCCGTCTGGTGCACCCGCCAAGGCTCCTCGCCCATGGCCAACACCCTTTCGCGGGAGCGCTCCGTGGGCGTGAAATGCAGGTGGCTCATCTTGGTCAGCGCGTCGCGCACGGCCTGGTCCACCGCCCCCTCGCTGATCTCTCCGCCCTCGATGTGCGCGATGGGAATGCGGAGCGCCAACGCCACGGTCGCCGGCGCGAGCATCTCGTACCGGTCGGCGATCAGCAACAGCAGATCTGGGCGCATGCGGCCCAGTGCATCCGCGAGGCCCAGTGTTGCGACACCGATCGTCTTGGCCATGCCGAGGTCGGTGTCGGAGCTCAGCAGGGCCTCGACACGCTCGTCGATCGTGAAGCCATCGGCCTCGATCTTCTCGACCGTATGCCCAAATTCGGGCGACAGGTGGGCGGCCGTGACAATGAGCCGCAGCCGCGTCGCAGCGTGATCCTGCAGCTCGCGCAGGACCCAGTACAGATGGGAGTAGTCGGCTCGGGAGGTGGTGACAACGGCGACCGTGCGCATCCCTCGATGGTACACACGCGGCCGGGCCGGCGGTCCTCGCGTGTCCCTTCAGCAGGCCGTGGTGAAGCTTCAGCGAGCGGGCAACCCCGCCGTCAGCCCCTGCGCCCCGTCGATCTTGGCGCCGGTCTCGATCAGCCGCAGGTCGCAGCCGGGGTCCACTCGGTACAGAAACGAATCGCCGAACACATCGTAGCCGTCGAGCAGAAACAGCTCCAAGTCGGAGGTCAGCGCCAGGCCATTGACCCGGTTGAAGCGCGCTCCCGGACAGTAGTCGTACAGCTGGTCGTCTTGCAGCACGAGCAACTGGTCGCGGTTGCCGATGAAGAAACGCCCGTCGGGGTGCATCGTGAAGGAGGTGGCATCGAGCCCCTTGCGCTTGAACTTGGCAACGGCATGGGTGTAGCGCGGTGGGCCGAGCTTGTAGATCGTGTCGTAGTGCCAGCCGCCGCTGCCCGGAATCTTCTGGCCCGAGCCCTTGTCGATCACGAAGAGCGTGCCCCACTCGTCCATCTCGAGGAAGGCCGGGTTGGACCAGCGCCGCCGGATGCCGATGCGCCGCAGCTCACCCTCGGGGGTCAGCAGCCACAGGACGCCGTCCTTCGGCTTGGGCGCCCCGATCGCGTTGCCCCCCATATCGGCGATGATCAGATTACAGTCCCAGTCGTACTGCACATCGGCGATCTCGCCGAATTCCGGACGATCGATGATCTCCGTGGTCTGCATCCAGATATCGTGAACGATGACGTTATGCGCGTTGGCGATGGCGATCTTCTCGCATCGCTTGTTCGAGGTGATGCCTTTGGGCGTGAGGCGTGTATCGAGCTCGACTCGCGTCGTCCGCAACTGCAGGCTCCGCGGCCGGAACCGGATCAGCACGTCGCCGCGCCCCGTGGCGGTCGCCAGGTCGCCTACCTCGAAGAACATGCGCGGGTCCTGCTGCGCGGACGAGCCCGCCGCCGGAACCCACAGGGACGCACAGGCGACCATCGCCGCCAGCCAGCGCTTCGTGCTCTTCATTCCCGCCTCACGGCTCCCCAGGCTCGTGACGCCGTCTCGACTTCAGACAACAGAGTCTAGGAAGGTGTCCCGGCCACGGCAATCGACCCGGACCCAAGCCAGTGGACAAGAGCGGCCAGGAGCGGCCAAGTCCGGACACGACGCCCCCGAGACCTTCGGCCAAGCGCGGCCACGAACGGCCAGAACCGGCCCTGAACCTTCCGGCTGCGGACATGCAGGGACTTCAACGCTCGGCGCGCAAGACCTCCAGCGGCGGATGGGACGTCACGCCGCGACTGCCCCAGAGACCGACGCCAAGCGTCGCCAGAGCGGTGCTACCGAGCAGGGCAAGCATCGGCAGCGGCGTCCACCTCATCGGCGTCTCGAAGACCGTGGCCGACAGGACCCCGGCACCGGCCCAGGCCAGCAACAGACCGCACGACCCCGCCAGGCAACCGAGGAGTAGATACTCCGAGATCCCGATCGCCAGGATCTGCCGGCGAGACGCCCCCAGTGTGCGCAACAGCACCGCCTCGCGCACCCGCTCTCGGCGCGTCCCGGCAACAGCCACGACCAGGACCCCGAAGCCGGCGAGTACGCAGAACAGCGCGATCGTCCGTATCGCCAGCTCTACGCGCGCCAGGACCGACTCGATGGTCTCGAACACGAGCGCCAGGTCCAGGATCGCCAGGTTGCTGAAGCGGCTGACCAGCCGCCGCTGCACTTCAGCCGCCTGTTCCTCAGACTCGGTCCGCGAGACCAGCACGATCTGTTGGGGGGCACTTTCGAGAACCCCGGCCGGGAACAGGACGAAGAAGTTCGGGCGTACCTGTTCCCAGTCGACCCGTCGTACGCTGGCGACATGGGCCTCGACGACGAGCCCTTGAACGTTGAAGGCGAGCGTGTCACCGACCTGCAGCTTCAGATCGCCGGCCATGCCTTCCTCGAGCGAGACGGGCACGCTGACCCCCGCCCCGATGCGGTACCCCTCGACCCGGCCGACCCAATCGCCCTGTACCACGACCTCGGTCTGCTCCAAGCCGGCCCGATAGGTCGAGTTGTATTGGCGCCGCACGAGCCAGAGCGGCAGCTCACCCGGACGGACCTCGGAGACGGCTCGGCCATCGAGTCGCTCCAGTCGCATGGGCACGACCGGGGTGGCCTGAACCAGTGGCATTCCGGCATCCTGCAGGATCGCCTCAACGCCCTGACGTTGGTCTGGCTGCACATCGAACACCACCAGGTTGGCATCGCTCTGCAATCCGAAGGTCGACACGGCTCCGAGTATCGCCGCCTGCGTCAGGTAGAGAGTACCCAGGACGAAGACGCCGAAGCCGAGCGACAGCAGCACGACGAGTGTCTGGTTGCGGGGTCGGTAGAGGTTTGGCCAGCCCCTGGCGGATCACGAAGGGCCACGCGGGTGGCAACAATCGGCGTACCACCGCACGGGTCAGCGCCGCCACCCCGGCAAGCGCGGCCAGCGCCAGCGCCAGGCCACCCAGCAGACCGCTGACCAGCCGCAGATCGCCACTGCCGTAGGTACCCACCGCTGTCAGGCCAACGAGGCACAACCCGACGATGCCCCACGCCGCCGGATCGCGCCAACCTGACGCGGGCGCAACGAACATGCGCAGGGCGGCGCTGGGGCTCACGCGTCGCAATCCGACCAGCGGCAGGAGCGCGAACAGCAGCGCCACCACCGTGCCGGTCGCCAGCCCCTCGAGTATGGCTCCGGGCGAAACCCCGAATTCCACCTCGATCGGCAGGAAGGAGGCCAGACCCCAGGGCAACAGCCGCTGGGCGATCACCCCCGCGACCGCGCCAAGGGTCGCTCCGACGCTGCCGAGCGCCACAGCCTGCATGGCAAAGGCGACGACAGGCGCCCCTGGCGAGGCACCCACGCACCGGAGCGTGGCCACCGCAGCGGTCTTGGAACGGGCGTACAGATGCATGGAGCTCGCTACCCCGACGCCACCGAGCAACAGCGCCGCGAAGCCCGTGAGGTAGAGGAAGCGGTTCATGTTCTCGAGGCCGCGGCCGACCAGCCTGCGACGATACTGAACCGTCTCGGCCTCCAGCGCCGAGGCGCGGAGTCGCTCGCGGAGGTCGCCCACCAGCTCGGAGACCTGTTCGGGCGGCTGCGGCAAACGGAAGAAAACGCTGTACCGTGCGCGGCTGCCGGGACGGATCAGCCGCGTTGCCTCGAGATCCTGCAACGGGATGAACACCCGTGGGCCCACCAGCGACGCGGTCGGTACCTCGCCGGGGATTCGGAGCAGACGGCCAGCGATACGAAACTCGACCTCGCCGATCTTGACGGTGTCGCCGACTTGCACGCCGAACTGCAGCATCAGCGTGGAATCCACAAGCGCCGTCCGCGGTCGCGGGAAACGCGCCGCCGCGTCGGCCGGCAGGGTCTCGAGCTCGCCGTAGAAGGGAAAGCCCGGTTCCACCGCACGAACTGTCGACAGGCGCGTTTCCCCCTGCTGGGGAAAGGTCGCCATCGAGGCCGTCCGCACTTGGCGTGCCTGCTCACCGCCGATCTCCGCGATCAGCTCTTCGGCTGCGGGATCGAACGGCTGCCGGGCATAGATCTCCAGGTCGGCCCCAAGCAGGGCCTTGGCCTCGGCGTCGACCGCCAGCTCGAGGTTGTAGGCGAACGAGCGAACGGCTTCCAGCGCGGCCACGCCAGCCACGATCGTCGAGACGTAAACCACCAGCCACCGCCGGTCGGCGCGCGCATCGCGCCAGGCGAACCACCAGGCCCAGCGAATCATCGTCCAGCCGTGGCGAGCCCGGCGACCGCGGGCCGGTCGGAGACCACGGCGCCGTCGCGCAGTCGGATCACGCGGTCGGTACGCGCCGCGAGCTCGACGTCGTGGGTCACCACCACGAGGCTGGTCGCATGCGCTGCGTTCACCGCGAACATCAGATCTTGGACGCGCGCGCCGGTTTCCCCGTCCAGGTTACCCGTAGGCTCGTCGGCAAAAAGGATCGCTGGACGGTTCGAAAAAGCCCGTGCCAGGGCGACTCGCTGCTGCTCGCCCCCCGAGAGCTGCACCGGATAGTGGTCGGCACGGTCGGCCAGTCCTACGCGTCCCAGCAGCTCGGTCGCGCGATCACGTGCGTTCTTGTCGCCGCGCAGCTCCAGCGGCACCATGACGTTCTCCAGGGCGGTAAGCGTCGCCAGCAACTGGAAGTTCTGGAACACGAAGCCGACCGCTCGGTTGCGCAGCGCCGAGAGCGCGTCCTCGTCGAGGTCGTTGAGACGCTCTCCGGCGAGCCGCACCTGCCCGGAGGTCGGGCGGTCGAGCCCGGCGCACAGGCCCAGCAGTGTGGTCTTGCCGCTGCCCGACGGCCCCAGGATGGCACAGGTGGCTCCGGCGACGACGTCGAAGCTGACGTCGCGCACCACGGTCAGCTCGCCGTGCGCGGCGTGGAATGTCTTGGTGAGGCCCTGGACCTCGAGGATCGGTTCGCGGCTCATTCGACGTCCGGGGATTCAGGCTCGACCGACCTATAATAGCCGCGATGGACATGAGCAGGCCGCGTCTAGCAGGCTGCTGAAAAACTCCTCTTTTTCGAGTAGATTTTGAACCACGCAGCCCGCGGCAAAAACCGAAGCATCAACGAGGTGAGCAGATGCGTGGTGAGGACGCGGGACAGGTGGCGGTTTTTAGTTACGTATCTCCAGAGCAGCGAGTACCGAAGGACCATCCGCTGCGGCCGCTGCTGAGGATCGTCAACGACGTGCTGGGGCGGATGTCGCCGCTGTTCGAGGAGCTGTACTCGCACACGGGGCGACCGTCGATCCCGCCGGAGAAACTGCTGCGGGCGCTGCTGCTGCAGGTGCTGTACACGATTCGCTCCGAGCGCATGCTGATGGAGCAGCTCGACTACAACCTGCTGTTCCGGTGGTTTGTGGGCCTGAACATGGACGATCTCGTGTGGGATGCGACGGTGTTCACGAAGAACCGAGATCGAGTGTTGGGAGGCGAGGTCGCCGAGGTGTTCTTCCAGGAAGTGCTGGCGGAGGCACGGCGCCGCGGTCTGCTATCGGATGAGCACTTCACGGTGGACGGCACGCTGATCGAGGCGTGGGCCTCACACAAGAGCTTCAAGCCGAAGGATCAGAGCGACTCCGATGAGGGCGGCAGCAACCCGAGCGTCGATTTCCGCCGGCAACGGCGCACAAACGATACTCACGCCTCCAGGACCGATCCGGACGCACGCCTGTACAAGAAAAGTAGGGGAGCCGAGTCGAGGCTCTGCTACATGGGTCACCTGATGATCGACAACCGCCACGGGTTAGCAACCAACGCCTGCGTAACGATCGCTTCGGGAACAGCAGAACGAGAGGCCGCCGTGCAGATGGCGGGCGAGATTCCCGGAAGGGGCCGGGTAACCTTGGCGGCCGACAAGGGCTACGACACGCGAGACTGCATCCGAAAGCTTCGAGATCGCAACATCACCCCGCACGTGCACAGGAGCACTAGTCGCATTGCTGGCGATCGTGATCGCGGCTGGGGCACCGGCAACGGCGCAAGAAGTCCCCGTGGTGCTGTTCCTCGGCGACAGCATCACGGCCGGACTCTTGTGCACAGGGCTCGACCCCGCGGCTGGGGCACCGGCAACGGCGCAAGAAGTCCCCGTGGTGCTGTTCCTCGGCGACAGCATCACGGCCGGACTCGGGCTCGACCCTGAGCAGGCCTTCCCGGCCTTGATCCAGCGTCGGCTCGACGAATCCGGGTTGCGCTTCCGAGTCGTCAACGGTGGCGTTAGCGGCGAGACCAGCGCCGGCGGCCTGCGACGCATCGATTGGCTCATGCGGCAACCCGTACGCGCGCTCGTCATCGAGCTCGGCGGTAACGACGCACTGCGTGGAACCGACCTCGAAGCCACCCGAGCCAACCTTCAGGGCATCATCGATCGGGCGCGCTCGCACGCCCCCGACCTCGAGATTGTCCTCGCCGGCATGCAGGTGCCCCCCAACCTGGGCTCCGAATACACGCGCCAGTTCCGGCAGATTTTCCCCACGCTCGCGGAGGCCAACCGAACCCACCTGATCCCGTTCCTGCTCGAGGGTGTGGGGGGACTCCCGCAGATGACTTGCCCGACGGTATCCATCCCAACGACCGCGGCCATGCCATCATTGCCGAGGTTGTTTGGACGGTGCTCGAGCCGGTGCTGCGGAGCCTGTCTGTACCGAGCTAGTGGCCTGTAACAGATGAATCGTAAGTGCCGAAGCGCTCGATCCAGCGCGGCGCCAGCGCCGCGGCGAAGCGCTCGCTGTTCCACCCGGTCTCGAGATGACGCCGCAGCCGCTCCGGGAAGCCGAGGCGCGCATGTGCGGCCTCGTCGGTCTCCGGGAACGGGAACGAGCAGCTATAGGTGAGGGCCAGCCGCGTCCAGGCGAGTCGATCGGCGGCAGCCGATTCCGCCCCGCCCGCTAGCTCGAGTCCCTCCCCGGCTCCCGCCGCGCGGGCCGCGAAGGTGACAATCCAGGCAGGATGATTGAGCATGAGTCGGACCTTCTGCTGGTGGGGCAGCGCGTCCACCTGCATTTCGCACTCGGTGGGCAGCACGTAGCGGCGCGACTCGTGCCGACGGCCGAGGAGCTTGCGCAGGCCGCGCGGCGGCGGGGCGCCACCCAGGAGGGCGCGGAGCCCGCCATCGAGTGCGGCGAACTCGGATCCCCGGGTCGGAACGGGAAGCTCGTCGAGCGAGATCGACTCGCGGGCGTCGCTTTCCACCAGGAGCGCGGGGACCTCGTCGAGGAACGCCCATGCCGCCAGCTCGACCAGGGCGTTTTGCCGGCGATCGGGGTCGGCAGCGATATCAGCGGCCAAGTCCGGATCCAGGCCGGCGACGAGGCGCTCGAAGCTCTCGACCGCTCGCAGCTGCGGAACCTCGGTCGACGGCACGAGGCTCCCGGGGATCGTGTGGATGCTGAGCGGGAACTCCACCTCCACGGCCGGATCGGACAGGACGCGGAACATCCAAGCGAGCTGGGCGTCCGAAACCGGCCGCGCCTGCCCGCCGCGTCGCACCAGGAAGCCACGGGAGCGCACACTACCGCGGGTGTTGGCCCGCCCCACGGCGTGGGGCTGTGCCTGTCGGCGCGGCACCTTGAGGACGATCAGGTCGCCCTCCTCACCCGTCAATAGCTCGAGCTCGACATCGAGAGCCGGTGAGACGCGAGAGCCGGCCAGCTCAGCGACCGCCGCCCGAGCCGCCTCCGCGCCGCAGGCGAGCTGCTCCTCGAAGCGACCCTGACGATCGACACCGAGGACAACCCGACCGCCGTCACGGTTGGCCAGCGCGACGATCTCGGCCGCGAGCTGGTCGCGTCCCTCCCCGGAGACCAGCAGCGCCGAGGGCTGCAGCGACACCCTGTCGGCCTCGGCGCTGTAGTTTCCGACGATCGTCTTGACCTCAGCGGCGGTCGTCACGGGTCGCGCTCCCGGGGGGCTAGCGGGTCGTGGTTACCTGGGACCCAGGGACGATGTCGTCGGCGTTGCCGTCGGCGAAACGGACCCAGCACTTGGTACCGCCGTCGTAATCGGTCGCGCGCAGCACCAGGGTGGCCGGACGGCCGAAGGCCGTGCACGGCGTGACCCCCTCGGCGTCGAGCCCGCGCCAGATACGAACGAACGGGTTGTCGTCCCACTCCGCGCCGATCGTCGTCGAATCGGTGTGGCCGGGGTGCGCGACGGTCGCGGCCGGCAGAGGCAGGAGCACCTCCATGATCGAGCGCTTGAGATCGGCATAGGTCGCGTGGCCCGGTGCCATCGTGCCCCCGATCGTCCCCTTGAACAGAGTATCGCCGGTGAACACCACCTCGTCATCGATCACGAAGGCGAGCATGCCGCGTGTGTGTCCGGGCGTATGCAGGGCGCGGATGCGCAGATGTCCCGATCGGATCTCGTCACCGTCGGCGATCTCGTGCTCGATCTCGGCGCAGTACTCGCGTTCTGCGGCGTGGCCCCAAATACCGCACTCGAACCGCTCGACGTACGCGGCATTGTGGATCACGTGGTCCTGATGATGGTGGGTCAGGAGCAGATGCGTAATGCTCAGCTGGTTGTCCGCGATCGTCTTCAAGATGGGTTCGATCGGGCCGCCCGAATCAATCAGGACCCCGTGCCCGCCTGGCCGGTCCCCCACCACGAAGGAGTTGGACAGCCAGCCGTCGCTCATGCTGCGCTCGATGATCATTGCGCTCTTTCCTGGGTAGCCGGAGGCCGGCTGTGTGGGCTTGGTTCGGAACCTGTGGCTCAGAGCATGATGACCGACCGGATCCCATCCTGCTGTTCCATCAGCTCGAAGCCGCGATTCACCTCCTCGAGGCTCAGGTGATGTGAGACCAGGCCATCGAGGTCGAGCCGACCCTGCAGGTACATCTCCACGAATCGGGGCACGTGCGTACGTCCCTTGGCGCCGCCGAAGCTACCCCCCTGGACCCGCCTCCCGGTGATCAAGAAGCGTGGGACGATCTCGAGCGCCTCGCCCTTGCCGGCGACACCGAGCACGGTGCACAGGCCCCAGCCGAAGCGGGCCGCCTCGACCGCTTGCCGCATGACCTTGACGTTACCGGTGGCCTCGAATGTGAAGTCGGCACCGTCGCCCCCGGTCATCTCGAGGATCTGCTCGAGTGTCGAGTCACCTGCGACGATCGTGTCGGTAGCGCCGTACCTCTGAGCGATCACCAGGCGCTCCTCCGACTGGTCGAGAGCGATGATGCGCCCGGCCCCGGCCAGGCCGCAGCCTGCCACGGCGCCGAGGCCCACCAGGCCGCATCCAAACACCGCGCAGGTCGACCCGGGCGTGACCTCTGCCTTGTAGAGCGCCGCGGCAAGACCCGTTGTCGCACCACACGCGAGGGTGCAGATCTTGTCGAGCGGAGCCGTGGCATCGACCTTGGCGAGGGCGATCTCGGGCATCACGGTGTACTCGGCGAAGGTGCTGGTACCCATGAAGTGGCGCATGGGCTCGCCCTCGAGCGAGAGCCGCGAGGTCCCGTCGGGAAGGAAGCCCCGGCCCTGCTGCTCGCGGATCGCCGTACAGATGTTCGTCTTGCCGCTGGTGCAGTGGGCGCACTCCCCACACTCGGGGGAGAACAGAGTGATCACGTGATCGCCGGGCCGCAGCGAGCTCACTCCCGCTCCAACCTCCTCGACCACCCCCGCCCCCTCGTGGCCGAGCACCGTCGGAACGTAACCGCTGGGGTCGGCGCCGCTCCACGTGTACATGTCCGTATGGCAAATACCACAGGCGTGGACCTTCACCAGGACCTCGCCCGCGCGGGGCGGAGCCAAATCGAGCTCGTGAACTTCGAGAGGCTTGCCGAACTGTTGCAGCAGCGCGGCTCGGATCTTCATCGCTGTCTCCTATAGGAGGCCGTGCGCAATCCGGTTCGGCGGGCACGGTAGCATACTGTGGATTCCACACTGGAGGGCGTTATGGAGCGAGTGCTCGAGCTGCTCGAGGAGCACGGCGTTGAGCAGCTGCTGACCTTCACGGACCCGGCCGCCGGCCTGCGTGCATTTCTCGTAGTGCACGACACGACACTGGGGCCGGCATGCGGCGGAATCCGCACGGCGTCGTATCCCGACGCGACCGCGGCCATCGCCGACGCCGTGGCGCTTGCACACGCGATGACGCTCAAGTGCTCCATCGCCGGGCTCGACGCCGGCGGGGGCAAAATGGTGGTGATGGCGCCCGGCAACCTCGATCGGGCCCGCGCTTTCAACATCCTGGGCGATCGGGTAGAGGAGCTGGCGGGAAACTTCCTTACAGCGGGCGATCTGGGTACCAGGGGCACCGACCTACGAATCATGGCCGCCAGGACCCGCTACGTGCGCACCGACGAGGCGGACCTGGTGGCGGCGGCGGGGACGGGTCTCCGTACCTGTCTTGCTGCCTGCGCCCAAACCGCTGGTCGAGGCTCGATCGCCGGGCTCCGCGTCGCGGTGCAGGGCTGCGGCGCTATCGGTCGGGCGGTGTCGCGAGCCCTCTACGAGGCCGGCACTCACCTAGTCGTCGCCGACCTGGACCGCGATGCCGCCGCCCGGGTGGCGACCGAGACCGGGGCGGAGATCGTGCCCCCCGAGGACATCCTCCGCGCCGATGTGGATGTCCTGGCACCCTGCGCGCGCGGCGGCGTGATCACCGACGAGGTCGTCGACGGAATCCGTGCCTGGGCCGTGTGTGGCGCCGCCAACAACATCCTGGCGCGGCCGGAGCTGGCCCACGCGTTGTCGGCGCGCGACATCCTCTTCGTTCCCGACATGATTTCGTCGGCCGGCGCTGTCATCCACGGCCTGTGCGACTTCCTCGGCAACGGCGACGCGCCATCGTTGATCGCCCGGCTCGGCACGACGACGCGATCGGTCCTGGAGGACGCGGCCGGCTCGGGGCGCACCGCGCTTCAGATCGCCGAGGAGCGGGCCCTCCGACGCGTTCGTGAGGCCGGTCGTTGACCTCCCCGTCGGCTTCCTGATCGCCCTACCGCGCTACTGCCGGGTTTCCGCTCACCGCCGGATGGCGTCGGCAAACAGGCGTGCCGCTTCGGCGACCCGGGATCCGGGAGTCACCAGCCAGCTGTCGGTGAGTACGGTCACGCGCACAGCGGCGTATCCGGGCAACGCGTGCCATTCTGCGGCGATCGCCTCCGTATCGAGGTCGGCGAGATCGCTCCCGAGCCGCAGCTCGACGAGTACTTCGGGCACCCGCGCCAGCAAGACTTCGAGCCCGGCGCGGGCCGACTGGCGCTCCATGTCGGCGTAGAGGTTCCTGCCGCCGGCCACTTCGACGAGCTCGTGCAGGAATCCAACCCCACCGTTGACCCAGAGCTCGGCGAAGCCACCGGGCCGTCGGCCGAAGACGAGCACCGTGGCGACCGTCTCGTTGCCGCGCACGGCGCTGCGAACCTGCGCCAGCTCGCTGCGAAGCCGGCTCGCCGCTCGTGTCCCGGCGTCGGCCAGTCCGAGCCGTGATCCGAGCTCGTGCATGTGGGTGAGGATGCCGGCGATGTCCTCGGTTGCATAGACGTAGCTGTCGATACCGGCGGACGCAAGCTGGCGTTCCAGGGCGGCCTGCGCCGGATCGACGACGACGAGATCCGGACGCAACGCCAAGATGACCTCCAGATTGGGGTCCAGAAGGGCGCCCACCCGCGGCAAGCGGCCGACCTCCTCCGGCCACGTGTCATAGCTGGAAACCCCGACCAGGCGATCGCCGGCTCCGATCGCGAAGAGCACCTGGGTTGCCGCCGGGACCAACGAGACCAGCCGCTGCGGCGCCTCCTGGGCCCCGGCCAGCGGGGTCGCGCCCACGCCGCCTGCCAGCAGTGCGAGCGCCAGCCGCCAACCGCCGCGTTGCCGCCAGCGGCGCTCGAGGTCGGGGATCATGGCGCCCCCAGAGCGCGCCGGCGCAGCAGCAGCATGAGAAAGAAAGGGCCGCCGAGGCAAGCGGTGATGACCCCGATCGGGAGCTCGACCGGGGCCAAGATCGTGCGCGCGGCGGTGTCGCAGATCACCAGGAACGCGGCTCCCCCGACGATCCCGGCTGGAAGGATGATGCGGTAGTCGGCACCCCCGATCAGGCGCAAGGCATGCGGCACGATAATGCCGACGAATCCGACCGGGCCGGCAAATGCCACGGCCAGGCCGGTCAACCAGGCAGCCCACAGGAGACTGCTCCGGCGCACCCCGGCGGCATCGACGCCGTGCGCGCGTGCCTCCTCCGAGCCCAGGCTCAGCAGGTTGAAGACGCGGCCAGACCGCACGAGCACCATCCACGCCGGAATGCTGCCCACCGCCAGCATCGCCAGCATCCGATAGGTCGCGGCATCGAGATCGCCCATTGTCCAGCGCACCATGCGCGCCGTATCGGTGTAGTCGGCGAAGTACTGGAGCAGCATGACGACCGCGCCGATCGAGAAGTTCAGCGTGACGCCGGCCAGCAGCAGTACCGTCGGAGGCAAGGCGGCCCGCCGAGAGGCTAGGGCCAGCACCAGGAGGGTCGTCGCCAGCCCCCCGACCAGGGACGCCGCCGGGACCGTCAACTCGGCGAGGACGGGGTCGGGCAGGTAACTGATCGTGACAAAGGCGGCAAGCATGGCGCCCGCCGAGACACCCAGCGTGTAGGGAGTAGCGAGCGGGTTACGCAGGACCGCCTGGAACGTGGCACCCGACAGGGCGAACGAGCCCCCGACCAAACAGGCCAGCAGCACGCGCGGCAAGCGCGCAATGAAGAAGATCGCGGCGTCGGCGTTGCCGGCCCAGTCGAAGGGGTCGGCCCAGACGCGCCGCAGATCGACCGGGGTCGAGCCCACCAGCGGCGCCACCCCCAGCGCCGCCACCAGCAGAAACGTCACCACGGCCATCAGTAGAACAAAGCGCCGCCGCGGGACTCCGGTGATCAGACTCACGCGGTGCCTCGAGCGCGCACCGAGCCGAAGCGATGTGTCCGGTAGGTACGATCCAGGTTGACGGCCGTCATGACCTCGTCGGGCTCGCCGTCGGCCAAAGCGACCCCCTCGTGGAGCATCAGGACTCGATCGGCGAGGCGGCGTGCCACCTCCAGCCGATGCGTGCTCAGCACCAGCGCGACCCCCGCGGCCTTGAGGGCAGCCAGGGTCTCCTCCAGCTCGAGTGCGAAGCCGGGATCGAGGGCGGCCATGGGCTCGTCGAGCAGGAGTACCCGTGGGCGGGCCACCAGGGTTCGCGCCAGCAGGACGCGCCGTTGCTCGCCCCCGGACAGCTCGTCGAAGCGTCGCCGCATCAGACGGTTGGCACCGACGCGCCGCAGCGCCCGGCCGACCGTGAGCCAGTCACGATGGCTCTCCAAGCCGCGGGCGGGCAACAGCGAGTACAGGCCCATCAGCACGATCTCGCATACCGCGTAGCCGGGCGCCGGTGGGATGCGCTGCGGCAGGTAGCCCAGCGCCACGGCCCGGTCGGCCGCCGCCAGCACGAACGGATCGCGATCCCCGAGCCGCACCCTGCCCGACTCGGGCGCTAGCAGTCCCCCGAGCAGGCGCAGCAGCGTCGTCTTGCCGGCCCCGTTGGCGCCGAGCAGCACCACACACTGGCCGGGCGAGACGCACAAGTCCACGCCCCGTAGTACCGGGGCTCCATAGCCGAAGACGACACGCTCGGCGACGAGCGCGCCGCCGGACGGCGACAAGGGCTCGTCCATGCACCCTCCCACGAGGGCCGGCCCGAAGCGGCAGATGGGCCGGTTCCGGTGTCCTGGCTTACGGATCGTCCTACTCGCCGTCGCCTTCCCGGCCGCGCCGGTGGCGTTCCGGTGCGCTAGCAGGCCTGTTAGCAGGCCTGCTGGGGCACCTCGGACGGCTTTCGTCCCCGATCACAGTTGCGGGGCAGCGCGGGAATCTCACCCGCTTCCCGGTAGTCATTACAACCGGGCGCCCTTATACCATGGTCGTCGAGGGGGTCACAATGAGCGCCGCTCCGCGGGTCATTCGGGATGCGACGGTGTACGACGGCACCGGCAGCGCACCGCGCCGCGCCGACCTGGTCCTGGTCGGATCGCGCATCCAGTCGTTGCGCCCGCCGGGCGCAGCCGCCGGGCGCACGGTTCTCGACGCCCAGGGGCTGGCCGTCTGTCCCGGCTTCATCGACATTCACGGCCACTCCGACATGGCCCTGACGCACCCGGCGGCTCCCGAGATCCTCTCCCCCTTCCTGCTCCAGGGGGTGACGACCCAGGTGATAGGTAACTGCGGCATCGGCGTCGCCCCGGCGCCGCGTGAGCGCCAGCCGGAGCTGGCCGCGTTCATGTCGCTGATCGTGCCCGAAGCTGCCGACTGGTCATGGGAGACCTTCGCCGAGTATCTGCGCACCCTCGAGTCCCGCCCGCTGCCTTTCAACGTCGCGTCCCTGGCAGCACACGGCGCCCTGCGGTGCGCGACCGCGGGCGCCGAGCCCGGACCGGCTCGGCCGGGGATGATCGACGCGATGCGCAACCACCTCGCCGAGGCACTCGCGGCGGGCGCCTTCGGACTCTCAGCGGGGCTGATTTATCCGCCCGGTATGTGGTCGGACACCGACGAGCTCGTCAGCTTGGCGGATCGGGTCGCGGCGGCCGATGGGATCTTCGCTTGTCACGTGCGCGGCTCTAGCGAGCTGGCCGTGGAGTCGGTGCGGGAGCTGCTGGAGATCGGCCAGCGTACCGGTGTGCGGCTGCAGCACTCGCATCACGAGGCCTTCGGGCCGGGCTTCTGGCACCTGGCGGCGCGAACCATGGCGATGGAGCAGGCGGCCCGTGACGCCGGGCTCGACGTAGCCTCCGACGTGATCCCCTACCACGCGGTCAACACCACGCTGATGGCGATCTACCCCCCTTGGGCGCTGGCGGGTGGGGTCCAGGCCTTGTGTGGCCGGCTGGCGGACGAGAAGCAACGCGCTCGCATCGATTCCGCGATCCACGGGTTCGAGCCGCAATGGCCGCCCTGGGACGACGGCTGGGCGCACAACCTGGTGCTTGCGGGTGGCTGGGACAACATCGTGTTGCTGCAGGCCGCGAGCACCGCGCACGCGGGCTGGCTCGGCCACAGCCTGACGGAGATCGCCGAGCGCGAGGGACGCTCCCCCTTCGACTGCGCGGCCCAGGTGACCCGTGCTTCGCACGGTAACGTGTTGGCGCGATACCACGCGATCAGCGGTACTGCGGACGACGACGGAGTGTTGCACGACCTGCTCACCCACCCGCGCCACGCCCTGGCCATCGACGTAATTCTCAAGGGCGAGGGCGTTTCACATCCTGGCGGCCACGGCGCGATCCCGCGCCTACTCGGCCACTACGCACGCGACCAGGGCTGGCTCGGCCTCGCCGAGGCGATTCGCAAGGGCACGTCGCTTCCCGCCGAGCGCATCGGTATCCGGGGTCGTGGAAGAATCGCGCCGGGGTTCGCGGCGGACCTGGTGGTCTTTGCCCCGGACAAGATCGCCGAGCAGGGTACCTGGCAACGCCCGGACCGACCGCCAACGGGAATCCACGCCGTCTTCGTGAACGGCAAGCGCGCGGTACGCGAGCGGACGATCATCGACGGCGCCGCCGGAAAGGTCTTGCGTCGCGGCCCGGGGCTCGGCTCGCGCTAGCGGGCCGCTAGCCGGTGCAGGGCCGCACCCACCGCGAGCGCGATACCGCCTGCCGCCAGTGACACGCTGTCCGCCCCGGCGACAATGGCCAGCGACGCCGCGAGTGCGGCAATCGGGATCACGGGCCCCCCGGGCAGCCTGAACGCGTCGCGCCCGGTCTCGGCCTCACGGCGGCGCAGCACCAGCACCGACGCACAGGTGGCGACGTAGAACAGCAGCCGCGCCAGAGCACTGACCTTGGCCATTTGCTCGAACGACCCGGTCGCTGCGAGCCCCCAGGCCACCAGGGCATACAGCAGGATCGACGCGTCCGGCGTGCGGAAGCGACGGCTCACTTGGCCGAGCAGACGCGGCACCTGACTGCTCTCGGCGAGGGCGAAGGTGACTCTCGGTCCGGCCAGCATCGTGCCGGCGTTGGAGCCGGCGATGGAGATCAGCCCACCCAGTGCGATCAGCCCGCCGGCGGTCGGCCCGAGGAATCCGCGGGCGGCGTCGGCGAGCGGCGTCGCCGAGTCGGCCACGCCCGGCAGAGTGCCGACCGTGACCAACTGCACCGCGATGAAGACGGCCGCCACGGCGACGATGGTCGTGAGCAGGGCGCGGGGTATGTCACGACGCGGCGAGCGCGCCTCGCCCGCGGGCAGTGTGATGAGCTCGTAGCCGCCGAACACGAACATCAGCAGTAGCACGGCCTCGCCGGTGCGCGCATCGATGCTCGGTGTGAACCCGCTGAAACGGGAAGGGTCGATGAAGAAGACGCCGGCCAGCACGAAGCCGAGCAGGGGCACCAGCTTGCTGACCGTGAAGAGGTTGATCGCCCATGATCCGTAGCGAACTCCCAGCCAGTTGATCAGCGCGAAGACCCCGATGGTCACCGTCACGACGAGGACCCGGGCCAGCCCCGACCCAGCGCCGGGCCAGAAGTAGCCTAGATAGAGGGCCAGCGCGTTGGCCAGTGCGGCCTGGGAGGCAACTCGCGTGAGCCAGAGCATCCAGGCCACCTCGAAACCCACGAAGGGACCGAACGCCTCGCGGGCATAGAGGTAGGGGCCGCCGGTGTCCCGGAAGCGCGTCGAGACCTCGGCAAAGCAAAGAACGATCAGGATGTTGGCCACGGCTGCGAGCACGAAGGGCCAGAGACTGCTGGCCGCGCCGACCAGCAAGGCGACCGAGGCCGGCAGAACAAAGATGCCGCTGCCGATGACCTGGTTGACGCCCACGGCGGTGAGGTCCCAGCGTCCGAGCGCGCGAATCAAGCCGCGAGCGGGGTTCGAGTGATCTGCGCTCATGGGTCCCTCTACCGCACTGCAGGCCGCGCTGGAACTTCATCGCCGTGACATCTACCGTGGCGCCGCGCGTGAGCCTCGCGGGTCACGCCAACAAATGCAACCAGACGCCTCGCGCTCCGGTCCCACCCAACGAGACCACGACACCCTACCGCGCGCGAACCGGCGCGGGCATTTTGGAGACAGACGATGGAATGGTTCTCGGAAGGCATGGTCTTCATGATCCCGATCGTAGGGTCGGTGGGGCTGTTCACCTTCCTGGCCGTGATCGGCTGGGCCGAGCAGCGTCGCCGCGAGCGCGAAGCCTACTATCGCTATGAATTCCGCAAGAAACTGGTCGAGGCCGGCGAGATGAACGCCGGCCATGTGCAGGACCTGATGCGCTTCGAGTACGAGGCCGACATGTGGCGACGGCGCCAGGGCATGATCGCAGGCGGTTTCATCATCGCCGGAGTCGGCGTTGGCCTGATCTTCGGGCATGCAGTTCATCCGCGACGAGGCCGTCTGGATGGTTGGAGCGATCCCGCTGTTCATCGGCCTCGGCATGCTGCTGTACGCCATCTTCTTCGCACCCAAGAGCGGCCCGGTTCCGCCACTGGGAGCGTTCCCCGACAACCGCGATCGGAGCTGAGCCCGAGCCGGCGAACGGAGAGCAATCATGCCCGCGAGCACGGGCCAGCTAGCCGCCGATGCGATGCTCGGCGCCGAACAGGGAGCCCACTTGGAAGCCCAGGCCGATCGCTACACGGACGACGAAGCCGCCGTCCGCCGGGTGCTCGCCGGCGAGGTCGACGCCTTCGAGCAGATCGTGGTTCGCTGGCAGGGGCCGCGGGTCAACCTGGCCTACCGCTTCTGCCGCGATCCTGGAGTCGCCGAGGAAATGGCTCAGGAGGCGTTCCTGAAGGTCTTCCGAGGGCTTGGCAAGTTTCGCCAAGAGGCGCGCTTCTCCACCTGGTTGTTCTCGGTGGCCACCAACCATTACCGATCGGTCATGCGTCGCCGGTACCCGCCGACGACGCCGGTCGACGAGGTCGCGTACGGCCTCGTCGGCGGTGACCTGGATCGGGAGGTCGACTCTGGGCTGCGCGACGAGGCCGTGCGACGCGCCGTGGCAGCGCTGCCACCCAAGTACCGCGACGTAGTCGTGCTCTACTACTTTCACGAGATGGATCTTGCCGAGACGGCACGATCGGCCAAACTACCGCCCGGCACCGTCAAGGCGCGCCTGTTCCGCGCCCGCGCCCTGCTCGAGCAGAAGCTGGCCGGGTTGCTCCACGCTCCCTCTCCGCTTGCTGACGAGGCCTGATCATGGACGAGATCGACCGTATCCTCTCCGACGAGCAAGTGGTCCGGCCGTCGCACGACTTCGCGTCACGCGTCATGGCCTCGGTGCGTGAGGAAGCTGCCGTGCCGCCGCCGATCGAGTTTCCCTGGAAGCGCTTCCTGCCGGGGCTGGGGGTCGCGCTGGCGTTGACCTTCGCGACGTTCATCGGCATGAGCCAGAACTCACGCGCGGGCGCCGAGCCGATCGACGTTACAGCCTGGCTCGAGGTACTGGCAACGCCGACCGGCCAGGGGCTCGCCATCGCCACCGTTGCGGTGCTCGCCAGCCTCGCGATCGCCTGGTTCGCGGTCCGCCGCGCCGACACCGGCACCTTCTGATCCTGTGGCCGCCGGCTTGACGCCCCGGCCGGCCTGCGGTTGAGTTCGGCCACTGTCGTTCGGAGCGCTGCTCGGCGCCCGGATACGAACCAGACCCATCAGAGTCTCACCACGGGCTGCTAGCCTCCCCAATCACCGCCGTGCGTCCTGGCACGGCAGGGAGAACCCAGATGTCGCGCGGTACTATGGCGCGCGAGTCCAGGGATCGAGTCGACCGCAGGAGCCGGGCATACGCCATCATCGGCGCGGCCCTGCTGATTATCGGCTCGCTGACCCCGGCTCACGCCGAGCGCCCCCTCGTCTACGCCATTACCGGCGCCACCGTGATCACGGCTCCCGCGCAGACCCTCGAGTCAGCCACGCTGGTGCTGCGCGATGGATTGATCGAAGCTGTCGGGGCCGACGTCGTCGTCCCGGCCGACGCCGAGGTCATCGACGGGGAGGGGATGACGGTCTACGCAGGCTGGATCGATGCCTACTCCCACCTCGGCATGCAGCCGCCGGCGGGGGGCGACGGTGGTGGGTTCAGCCTCGCGGCCCTGTTCGCCCCCGGCGACGCGGAGGAACCGGGCACCGGCCACCCGATCGAGCTCGTACATCCCCAGTACCGGGTCACTAGCGACCTGATCGCCGACGACGGTGAGATCGAGAAGCGGCGGAAGCTCGGCTTCACGGCCGCCCTGGCAGCTCCGCGCGGCGGCGTTTACCGCGGCTGGAGTGCCCTGATCACACTGAGCGACGGCCATCCGCGCGACATGGTGGTGTCGCCCGTGGTCGCACAGCACGTCGGCTTCGACGCCGGCCAGTTCTTCGGCAGCTACCCGTCCGACATCCTCGGCACGATCGCCACGATCCGCCAGGTCCACTACGACTCGCTGCGGTACAACCAATGGAGGCAGCGCTACGACGCCAACCCGTCGGGCATGCCACGCCCCGAGTACAACGACGCGATGGAGGCGCTGGCAACCATCGGACGCGACGGCCGCGGCGTATTCGTCCACGCCGGCTCGAACCTGGCGATCGAGCGGACCCTGCACCTGGTGGCCGAGTTCGGCGCCACCGCGTTCGTGACGGTTCTCGGCAGTGGACTCGAGCACGAGATGCTCGAGGTACTCGCGGGCACGGAGGCCCACTTCATCGTGCCCGTCGACTACCCGGACGATCCCGACGTATCCAACCCTAAGCGTCTCCACGCGGTCAGCCTGCAGAGCCTGCAGCGCTGGGAGAAGGCCGCAGGGAACGGGGCGGCGCTCGAGGCAGCGGGAATCACCTTCGCGCTGACGCCGTACGGCATGAGCAACGCGACCAAGTTCGCCGACAACGTCCGCAAGGCCATCGAGGCAGGCCTTTCGGAGGCAACGGCCCTGGCCGCGGTGACGACAGTGCCGGCGGCCCTGCTCGACGCGTCGGCCGTCATGGGCACCATCGAGGCCGGCAAGATCGCCAACGTGGTAGTCGCCACCGGCGCTCCCTTCGGCGAGGAGACCGAGATCCGTCACGTCTTCGTCGACGGCCATCACTACGAGATCGAGGCCGAGGAGCAGGTGGGCGACCCCGACGCCGTGGTCGATCCGCGTGGCGAGTGGGCCGTCACGGTCACCGTGATGGGAAACGTGCAGAACGCGACCTGGACGATCGAGGGCTCTGAGGGTAGCTACAGCGGCCGCAGCCTCAGCGATCAGGGCGAGACGGAGTTCGGGAGCGTCACCCTGGAGGGCAACGCCATGACGGTCGTGATCGCCGGGCCCATGGGCCAGCTCGAGGCCACCGTGGTAATCGAGGGCGACGAATTCACTGGCTCCTCCTGGATCGACATACCCAATGGGCAATCGATAACCCTCAGCCTCAAGGGCGAACGCATCTCGGGCCCCGAGGGAGGCGAGCGATGAAGCGGCTCTTTCTGCTGGCGACGACCCTCCTGCTGATCACGCCAGCCGCGCTGGCGCAGGAACAGGACGTTCCGTTGGAGCTGACCTGGCAAACCGCCCCGGCGGCCGGAACGGTCCTGGTACGCAACGCCACCATTTGGACTCAGGACGGGCGCGGGGTGCTCGAGGCGGCCGACCTACTGGCCCGCGACGGCAAGATCGTCGAGATCGGCACCGGCCTCACGGCTCCCGACGGTGCCCTGGTCATCGAGGCGGCTGGCATGCACGTCACACCCGGCATCATCGACGCCCATAGCCACTCGGGTAGCGACGGTACCAACGAGGCCAGCAACAACATCACCGCGGAGGTGAGCAGCGAGTACGTGCTCAACCCGACCCGAATCAACATCTACCAGCAGCTGGCGGGAGGCACCACGGCCGCACAGATCCTGCACGGCTCGGCCAACGCCATCGGCGGCCAGTCGGCGCTGGTGAAATGGCGGTACAAGGCGTCGCGAGCCCGCGACATGCTGATCGAGGGCGCCATCCCCACGATCAAGTTCGCCCTCGGCGAGAACCCCAAGCGGTCGGCCTTCTCGCTACCGTTTCCCGGAATCCCCCGGCGCTACCCGGCCACCCGCATGGGTGTGGCCAACTCGATCCGCCGCGCCTTTCTCGCGGCCCAGGACTACCAAGCCGACTGGCAGCGCTACGACGAGCTCTCGGAGGCACAGCAGCAACGCGCGGTACCGCCGCGGCGCAACCTGCAACTCGAGACCCTGGTGGAAATCCTCGAGGACCGTCGCAAGGTTCACTCCCACTCCTATCGGCAAGACGAGATCATCATGCTCATGCGCGTGGCCGAGGAGGTGGGGTTCAAGGTCAACACGTTCCAGCACGTGCTCGAGGGGTACCGGGCCTCGCACGAGATCGCGGCCCACGGCGCCAGCGCCTCGACCTTCTCCGACTGGTGGGCCTACAAGATCGAGGCGTACGAGGCGATCCCTTACAACGGCGCCATCATGCACGACGACGGAGTCCTGGTCTCGTTCAACTCGGATTCCGGCGAGCTGGCCCGCCACCTGAATCTGGAGGCCGCCAAGGCCATCAAGTACGGCGGCCTGCCGGACACCGAGGCGCTAGCGTTCGTGACTTCGAACCCGGCCCGACAATTGCACCTGTTCGACCGGATGGGCTCGATCACCGCGGGCAAGGACGCCGATTTTGTGGTCTGGAACGGCCCCCCGCTGTCGATCTACTCGCGCCCCGAGTACACCTTCGTCGACGGACGCAAGGTGTTCGACCGATCGCTCGATCGGCAGATCCACGCGGCCCGCGCTGCCGAGAAGGCACGCATCGTGGCACTCATCGAGGGTGACGACGAAGAGGAAGACGAGGCTGCGGAAACCGACGAGGCCGAAGCGACCGAGGACCCCGGGGAGCCGCACCGCTTCGCCGATCCGCAGCCGCGCGACTATGCGGCCAACCCGGCCGTCGGCGCTGTTGCCATCGTCGGGGCCATGGTTCACACGGTCTCGGGCGATGTGATCGACAGCGGGGTGGTCGTCTTCGAGGCCGGCGTCATCACCGCAGTGGGCGGCGCCGGCACCCCTGTGCCCGACGGCGCGACCCGAATCGACGCCGCGGGCAAGCACTTGTTCCCAGGCATGATCTCGATGGACAGCCAGCTGGGCATCACCGAGATCGACTCGGTGGCGGGCACGATCGACACGGCGGAGATCAACGAGTTCAACTCCGACCTGCGTGCCGAGGTGGCGATCCATGCTTCCTCGGAGCTGCTCCCCGTGGCTCGCGCCAACGGCATCACCCACGCGCTGACCAGCCCGCGCGGTGGAACGATCACCGGCGCCAGCGCCTTGATCCGGCTCGACGGCTGGACCTGGGAGGAGATGACGGCACTGCCGCGAGCCGGCATGCACCTGGCGTTCCCGGGTGGCGGTGGCGGTGGCTTCGCTGCGCTGTTCGGACCGCCGCCCTCTGAGGAAGAGATCGAGCGGCAGCGCCGCGAAGCGCTCAAGCGTATCGATGCCTTCCTCGACGATGCCCGCGCCTACGGTCGCGCCAAGACGGCCGAGGCCGGCGGCGGCGCGCGTCACGACGTCGACGTCAAGCTGGCAGGCATGCTGCCGGTGCTGGCCGGTGAGGTGCCGCTGTTCATCCACACGCGCGGCGCCGGGGCCATCAAGGCGGCCCTCGAATGGGGTGCCGACCAGGAGTTCCGCATCGTCATCCTCGACAGCGGCGACACCTGGCGGGCGGCCGAGGAGCTGGCCGCGGCCAATGTCCCGGTGATCGTCTCCTCGGTAATGGTGATCCCGGGGAACCAGGACGACCCGTACGACGCCATGTACGCGAACGCTGGCAAGCTGCACGCCGCCGGGGTCGAGATCGCCATCGCCGACGGCTCCGGCCCAGCCAACGAGCGCAACGTGCCGTACCAGGCCGGCTTCGCTGCGGCCTACGGGCTGACGCCGGAGGCGGCGCTCCGCGCGGTGACTCTGGCGCCGGCCGAGATGCTGGGCTTGGGCGACACGTTGGGCTCCATCGAGGTCGGCAAGAGCGCCAGCCTGGTGCTGGCCGATGGCGACCTGCTGGAGATCCGTACGAACGTTCTGCAAAGCTGGATCGACGGCCGCGCTCTCGACATGGAAAGCAAACACACGCGATCGTGGAAGAAGTGGCGCGACCGGCCCGCGGGCCGCTGAGCCACGGCCCGGTCGAGATCGAGCGCAAGTTTCTGGTGCGTGACGATTCCTGGCAGTCTGACGACCCCGGAATCCGGTATCGGCAGGGCTATCTCTGCCGCGGCGAGCGCGCCACTGTCCGCGTGCGTGTCAGCGATAGTCGCGCCTGGCTGACCATCAAGGGCCCCACCCGCGGGATCACCCGCACCGAGCACGAGTACGAGATTCCCCCCGCGGAGGCGGCAGCGTTGCTCGAGCATGCCTGCGACGTTGGCCTCATCGACAAGACCCGGTATCGGGTACCCTATGGTGATCACACCTGGGAGGTCGATGAGTTCCACGGCAGCAATCGTGGCTTGGTGCTCGCCGAGGTCGAGCTCGCCAACGAGACCGAACGACCTGCTCTCCCCGACTGGCTGGGTCGTGAGGTCAGCCATGACGCGCGGTACCGCAACAGCCAGCTCGCCGAGCACCCCTACCGGGAGTGGGGGCCCGAGCACACTCGCGACTGACGGAACGCCATCTTGACGAAGGCCGACCAGCCAGACGGCCCACGAGGACGACGCACGACCCCGATCGTGGTCAGTTCGTCCGGATCGCGCTCGCGCTTCCTGCGCGGCATGATCACCCACGATCTCGTCAAGCGGGGCCTCGATTTCGACGCCGCCTACTCCATTGCCCAAGCCACACGCGCGGCATTCGAGGGTCGCGACGAGGTCTCCACCCGGGAGATCCACGCGACCGTTGACCGGGAGCTGGCATCGATCGACGAAGAGCTGGCCCTGCGGGCTCCGCCCGCGTGGCAGCCCGTCAGCGAGGTTCGCGTCATCTCACGGGGACACGAGCAGCCATTCAGCAAGGGATTGCTCGCGGAGACCCTGCACGGCGCCGGGGTCGAGGCGGCCGATGCCTACCTGATCGTGGCCGAGCTGGAGGCACAGCTACACGAGGAGAACGTCACGCTCCTCTCCAGCGGCGAGGTGGCGCGACGCGTCGACGATCTACTCGCACGGCGCGAGGGGCGCGACGCGACCCGACGCTACCGGGTGCTGCGCAACATCCACCGTCTTCCCAACCCGGTCGTGGTCTACATCGGCGGCGCGAGCGGCACGGGCAAGTCGAGCCTGGCGCTGGAGCTGGCCCCACTGCTTCGCATCTACCGGGTGATCGCGACGGATACGATCCGGCAGGTGATGCGAATGGTCTTCACGCCGAACATCCTGCCGGCGCTGCACCGTTCGAGCTTCGAGATACCACCACGGCACGAGGGCGGCGCCGACCAGCGGTCCCGCGGCGCCGATACGAACGATACCGACCTGGTGATCGCCAACTACGAGGAGCAGTCTGCCCGCGTCCTGGTGGGCGTTCGCGCGGTGGTGGAGCGGGCCATCGCGGAGAATATGAGCATCATCGTGGAGGGCGTCCATCTGCGTCCCGGTAGCGTGCCCTTCCCCGACCTCGAGGGGGCCTGCTATCAGGTGCCGATCGTGCTCGGCAGCCCCGACCACGAGTCCCACCGCAGCCGCATGCTCAGCCGGTCGCATGGGGATGAGCGCGGCGCCGACCGCTACGTAACCGCCTTCGGCGCCATCCGGGCAGTCAACGACCATCTTCTCGATCTTGCCGAGGCCAACGACATCCCGCTGCTGGACACGTTCCGAGACGACGAACCGGAAGCGCGGGCGATACAGCTGCTCGCCGGTGCCTTGGAGCGACGGCTGCCGGCCCTGACCCGCCCCGACTGGCAGGCCAGCCGTAAGGCACCGACGCTGCTGCTGATCATCGACGGTCTGGCCGACCGCCCGGTCCGCGCCCTCGGGGGACGCACCCCGCTACAGGCCGCCGCCACGCCCACTCTGGACCGCTTGGCGCGCGAAGGGCGGGTGGGGCTCGCCGACCCGGTGAGACCCGGCATCGTGCCCGACACCGCGGCGGGTACTCTGGCCCTCTTCGGCCAGTCGCCCGTGGCCCTCAAGCGCGGCCCGGTGGAGGCGCTCGGCGCCGGGATCCGCATGCACCCCGACGACGTCGCGTTGCGCGCCAACCTGTCCACGTTCGACGACGACGGCAACGTCGTCGATCGTCGCGCCGGCCGCATACGCGGCGAGGCCAAGGAGCTTGCCCGGGCGCTCGACAGCATCACGCTGCTGGGTGAGCTGGGGCGCCACGTAAAGGTCCGGGTCAAGGCGGGTACCGAGCATCGGCTGGCGATCCTGCTCCGAGGCGCCAACCTGTCGACCGCCATCGAGGGCAGCGACCCGGGCGACGCAGCGGTGCCCGGACCGTCGCTCGAGCCCCAAGCCCACGATGCAGCCGACCAGCGGGCCGTCTATACGGCCCGGGCGCTGCAGGCTTTCGAGCAAGCCGCCAAGGAGGTTCTCGCCGAGAGCCCGATCAATCGTGCGCGGGCCGAGCGCAACGAACCCATTGCCAACGCTGTGTTGAGCCGCGGCGCGGGGCGGATCCACAAGTTGATTCGCCTGGAGGATGCCGGGTTGCCGCTACGCCTCTGCTGCATCAGCGGCGACCGGACGGTTCTGGGTCTGGCGCGCTGGCTCGGCGCCGACATCGTCTCGCAACCGACGATGACGTCGAACCTCGATACCGATTTGACGGCCAAATTCAGTGCCGCTCGCGAGGCGATTCGCCACAACGACCTGACCGTCGTGCATGTCAAGGGCGCTGACATCGCGGCACACGACCGGCGACCCGATCTGAAGGCCGAGTTCCTCGAGCGACTCGATGCCGCGCTCGCCGAGTTCCTCGCCAGCGTCAACAGACCACTTCGCGTCGCCGTCGCCTCCGATCACGCCACTCTCTCGGAGAGCGGGCAGCACGGCGCCGATCCGCTGCCGCTCCTGATCTGGGGTCCGGGCCAAGTGGCCGACCCCGTCGAGCGTTTCGATGAGCAGTCGGCCGCCGCGGGTCGGCTCGGTCGATTTCCACTGCAGAGCCTGCTGTCCAAGCTGTTCGAGCTGAGCTAACCGTCTCCGAGCTACGCCGGCAGTCCGCGTCGGATTCCCCTACTCGGAGCCTGCGGTCGGTGACGCCGAAGACCGTAGCAGCTGGGAGGCTGCCAGGAACCCCGCGCTGCCGTCGGCCAGCGCCACCCGGTAGTAGCTGCCGGTAGCGGCCCAGATGCGCACGGGGGTCTCGGCACCGAGTCGCGCCAGGTCTCCGGCGCGCTGTGTGGGGGCGGCCCGCAGCCGGTGCGCGGCGGTGACCGCCCAGCTCCCGACGATCGAGGGGTCGGCACGCAGCGCGGGCGGGCCGGTGCGTGGCTGCCGCAGGAACGTGTCGGGGTCGAGCGGCCCCTCACCGCGCGCGTAGATCGCGAAGTGCAGATGAGTAGGTGTGGTGCGGGCGTTACCCGAGTTGCCGACGGCACCGATCACCTGCCCCGGCACGACCCACTCCCCACCCTGCACCGCCTGGCTCTCCAGATGGGCGTAGTACAGGTTGAGCGATCGCGCCTCGTCATACAGCCAGATCACGTTGCCGCCGAGCCGCTGCTCGCCGACACGGCGGACTCGCGCGCGGCTGGCCGCCAGCACCGGAGTGTTTCGGGGAGCGAAGATATCGACGCCGTGATGGCTGCGGCGCCCGGCGTCGCGCGCCGCCCCGAAGCCGCTCTGGATGTCGGTGATGTCGTGGTCCTCGACGGGAAACTCGAGGGACGCGACCTGGCGCAGCTCCAGCGAGTAGCGGCCGCCGCGCAGCAGCTCCGGTTGCAGCCGCAGCACATACTCGGCGTCGCGGCGGGGCTCGAAGGCCAGGCGACTCGACCCCGCCTCCGAGGAGGCGACGTGCACGGGACCCGCCTGACCGAGTCGGAACAGGTCGAGATAGACGCGGGCCGACGCCTGGCTACCCAGCTGCACTGCCGCCTCGACGCGTTGGCCGCGATCGACACCGAAGCGATAGCCCACCGCGTGGGCAGCGCGCGGGTCGAACGCGCCCGCCTCGGCATAGGGCAAGCTGGCGCCCACCGGAGCGCTCAGGGCGCGCTCGCCGGCTTCGATCCAGTCGCGCCCCAGCGCGGTCGCGTCGAGCCCGGCTGTAACCAAGCCATGGCAGTAGGCGTCCCAGGCATCGGTGGGCAGGTAGGGCTCCGGAACGATCTCCTCCTGCCAGCAGGCCACCATAGCGACGAGCAGCAGGGTCAGGGCAGTCTTGCGCAAGGAATCACCAACCCGGGGAGTGCGTCGACCTCCGGATTTAACCACAGGTACCAGCGCCGCGGCGCCATCGAGCTCTGAGGCCGCCATGAGCTGGAGAACCCGATTGGCTTTGCGAAGCGGGAAAGCCCGGACGACGCTGCGCAAGGGAATCCGCGCGGCCAGCTCCAGGAACTCCCGCCCGTCGCGACGGGTCAGGTTGGCGACCGACCGCACGCAACGCTCCCAGTAGAGGTGCTCGGTGTAGTCGAGCTCCGGCAACTTGTCCAGGTGGATGGCGTTGATTGCCAGCGTGCCGCCCCTGTGGAGCCGACGAAGTGCCTCGGGCACCAGCCAGCCGGCCGGTGCGAACGTCACTGCCGCATGAACCAGACTCGGAGCTTCCTCTGCCACACTGCCAGCCCAGGAAGCCCCGAGCTCCAACGCCAGTTCCTGGTGGCGCTGCGAGCGGGTGAAGACGAAAACGTCGATACCTTGCGCTCGCGCCAGTTGCAACGTGAGGTGCGCCGAGGCTCCGAAGCCGAACAGACCGAGCCGCTGCCCCGGAGCGATCCCCGAGAGTCGCAGCGAACGGTAGCCGATGATCCCGGCGCACAGGAGCGGCGCCGCCTGCAGATCGTCGAACGCATCGGGCAACTGCAGGGCAGCAGACGCCGGCACCACGACCCGCTCGGCAAAGCCCCCATCGCGGTGGTAGCCGGTAAAGCGGGCATCCGGGCACAGGTTCTCGAGCCCGGCCACACACTGCTGGCAGCTGCCACACGCACTCGAGAGCCAGGGCACACCAACGCGCACGCCAGGCTGGTGATCGGTCACGCCGGGCCCGGTGGCCAGCACGCGACCGACGATCTGGTGACCGGGAATCAGCTCCGGGCGCGGCATCGGCAGGTCGCCGCGAACGATGTGCAAGTCGGTGTGACAGACGCCACAGGCCAACACCTCGAGCAGTAGCTCTGCGGCCGCCGGCTCGGGCTCGGCGACCTCGGCCAGGCGCAGGGGATCGGTCTCGGGCGGCGCCTGATGGCGCAGGAGCATCGCTCTCATCGATCGTTCAGCCTGCTAACGGCCGGATGTATCATCGTCCGAAATGAACCCGACACGTTCCATTCTACTGGCGATGGCCGGCTCGCGGAGGTGGCAACGACTGCTCACGGGTTGGGGCGTCACGCGTCGCGTCGTCGCTCAATTCATCCCGGGCGAGACGCTCGAGGAAGCGCTGGTCGCGGTTCACGAGATCAACGCCGCCGGCATGACGGCGACCCTCAATCCGCTCGGTGAGAACGTCCGAACGTCCGAGGAAGCCGCCCAGGCTGCCGCCGTCTACGTCGAGATTCTCGATCGCATCGCCGCCCGGGGTCTGGACTGCAACGTCTCGGTCAAGCTGACCTTGCTCGGGCTCGACCTGGGGGAGGAGGTGGCGCAGGCCAACCTCCAACAGGTCCTCGAGACCGCGCGGGCTCACGATAACTTCGTTCGCATCGACATGGAGGCCTCGGACGCCGTCGATGCCACGCTCGCGATCTGGCGTCGCGTGCGGACCGGGTATCCGGAGGTCGGCGTGGTGATCCAGAGCTACCTGCGCAGATCGCTCGGCGACATCGAGAGGCTCGTCGCGGACGGGGCGTCCGTCCGGGTCGTCAAAGGTGCCTACAACGAGCCGCCCGAGGTGGCATTCGCCGACAAGGCCGACGTCGATCGGGGCTACGTCCAGATCCTCGACCGCCTGGCTAAGAACGACGCCCGCGACCGGGGGGTCCGCGTCGGCGTCGCGTCGCATGATGCCGCCATGCTCGAGCACGGTCGCGAGATCATCGATCGGCACCAGCCGCGCGGATGGGAGTTCCAGATGCTCTACGGCATCGGGCGGCCGCTGCAGCGATCGCTCCACGAGGCCGGATACACCGTGCGGATCTACGTGAGCTATGGGCCGAGCTGGTACCCCTGGTTCATGCGGCGCCTCGCGGAGCGGCCGGCCAACGTGCTGTTCTTCCTGCGCCACCTGCTCGACTGATCCGGGCCGGAGGGCGCGCGCGACTCTCCGATCGTCCGGGCCGAGGTCCGGATCGGCGGGCTCGAAGGGGACCTCGACCGCCAGCAACGCCGCCACACCATCGCGGGCGAGGCCCACTGTCGGTCCCGGGAACACACCGCCCACCACGACCGCCATCGCCAGGCTCAGCAGGAGCATGCGCTCGCCAACAGCGAGCGGCGCAGCCGGGCCCGATGCAGCCCGTCCGCCGAACCGCTCGATCACGCGAGCACATACCCACACGCAGCCCAGGCTACCTGCCAGCACCGCCGCCACCGAGCCCGGCGCGGCGCGAAACGAACCGGTGAGGCTCAGCAGCAACCCGGGGAAGCCCACCGTACCGGCACACCCGAAAGCACCGAGCAGGAGGATCCCGCCGATACTGCGCCACAGCCGGGGCACTGCGACCGAGCCCGCCAATCCGGCGAACCCGGGTCCGCAGCCCCGCGAGGCCAGCACGAAGATCCAGGCGAGGAGGCCGCCGACCGAGCAGCTCTCGGCAACAACCAGTAACACGCTGCCGAGAACCGATTCGGAGCTCCAGGCCGCCAGCCCGAGCAGGGCGGCGGCCCCCAGGTATATGTCGGCGAAGCCCAGCGCACCGCGCAGGTCGTTTTGCGCGAGCGCGAGCGGGGCTGCCATCAGGGCCCCGAGCCCTGCCACCAAGGCGACGCCACCGGCGATCTCGGCCCAGCGATCGGGAGACCCGGCCAGGAAGGCGAGCAACGACCCGGACACCGCGACCGTCCACGGCCCCGCCAGGCAGACGGCACCCCCAGGGCCCAGCCGCCGGTAGCTTCGGAGTCGCCAGGGATGGAAAGGGAACCAGCCCAGCAGCAAGCCGTAACCTGCCACGGCGAGCAGCATCGCGGTGCGTGGCGCGGCCAGGGGCGCGGCGAGCACCAGCACGCCGCCCGCAAGCGGTGCCAGCAGCGGGAGCAGACGAGCCGGCCGGGACGCGCCGCCCCGGACCGAGCCCATCAGCGCGGCGAGCGCCGCCATTAGCCACGGCACGGGCGGCCCGAGCATGAGGCTCGCCTGCAGCAGAACACCGGCCGTGCCTATCGATGCTGCCTCCCGTCGGGTCGAGCCCGCCGATAGATGAGCCACCCAGAGCGCCAGCATGGTGAGCAGCCCGACGACGAGAGCGAACAGGAGCCGGAGGCTCGCGTCACTGCCGGCTCGGCCGATTCCCGCAACAACGCCGGCCACCAGCAGAACCTGGGCGCCGATACCAAGCAACACGGGGGCGCTCAGCCGCCCGACGGCATCACGGGGCCGCGACGGCCATGCCTCCGGTGGCTCCGGGGGCCGACGGCGGAGCAGCAGCGACAGGAACAGCAGCGGTCGGCGGGCAAGGCCGCCGACGATCTCCTCCAGGTACCAGCCGCGCTCGGCGGACGCCCGCACCCGCGACAGCAGTCTCGGGCTACGCAGCGAGCGCCGCAAGGCGCTGCGCGGCGAGCCTAGACGCATGCCCGCCGCTAAGCCCACACCGACCGCCAACAGCAGCAGCAGCGTGCTGAGCGGGCGCAGCTCCGGCCGCGGTGCGGCCACCGCCATCTGCTCGGGGCTCGTGAGCGTGAGCTCCGGAGGCAGTCGCAACGAGCTACCAACGAGGCGCGCGGCCCAGCCCGAGCCCTGGTCGGCGTTGCCGAATCCAGCAGCGCCCACGAGCACCATGGCAGCCGCCAAGGCAGCCGCCGGCACCAGGCACGCACGTCGGACTGTTCGGACCGATGCGGCCCGGGTGACGGTCAGGAACCAGAGAATCGCCGCCGCGGCGCTCACCACGGTAGCGACGACAGCCGTCAACCACAGCGAAACATTGCCGATCGGGGGCTGCAGGGCGGACCAAGCAATTGCGTCACGCGAGGCCGCAGTGGACGCGAGCAGCGGCACCCCACCCCACGCGGCCACGGCGACCAGACCGACGGCCACGGCCCAGACACCGCCGGCCGAGCCGGCCGAACGCTGCCGGCTCGGCCGGGCTGTGTACAGCAGATCGGTGCAGACCAACAGGAGCACGCTTCCTGCCACAGCGCTGGCGGCATGGAGCACCGCGGCCACCGGGTGGCCGGTCGCCAACCCGACGAACACGAGCCCGGCCTGCGCGACGAACCCGTAGGCCACCATGGCCTGGGGGCGGCGCTGAGCCAGCGCCGCGATCGAGGCCGACAGTGCGGCGATGGCACCGAACCCAGCGGCGAGCGCCAGCGACGACGCCCCGAGCAGCAGGATGGCGTGGAATCGCGCCAGCAGGTAGACCCCCGACAATCCAGCGATCGTCAGACACACCGCGGCCGTGCTCGTGTTCGACACCGATATGCCGGGCAGCCAGGAGTGCACCGGCACCAGCGCCAGCCGCGCCATCGAGGCCAGCACGATCAGCAACGACACCGCAAGCGCCGTCGGCTGGCCTTGCATCCATACCGCGGCGGCGCGCGAGCTGATCTCGCTCAGATCCAGGGTTCCCAAGGTCCAGACCAGTGCCAGGCTTGCCAGCAGGACCGCCGCGCTGCCGAGGGCCTGGGTCACGGCGAATCCCACCCATCCCGGCCGAGCCTCCCCCTGAGCGGTAGTCGACCCGAGTAGCCATGCAAGCGCCGCCACGGCCTGCCACGCCGCCACCAAGACCAGAATGTCCGCCGCCAGGAGCAGCCAAGAAAGCCCGGCCACGAGCAGCACGAGAGGTCCTGCCCCCGCGGCATCTGGTGCCTCGTCGCCGCATGCCCGGTGGCCGAGCACGATGGCCCCGAGCACCAGCGCGACCGTGGCAAGAAGCGCCGCGAGCGGGTCAACGCGCAGGAGTATCGTGAGGGCGAGCTGGCCGGCATCGAGCCAGACGCCGAGGTCGATCTCCCGGTAGGGAGTCCCGTTGGGCCCATAGGCCAGCTCGAGCGCCGATGCGACCCCGGGTCGCGCCGCCGCGCCGAAGACCGGAAGCGCGTAGCGCACCAGCAGACCGGCCGACAGTCCCAGCCCGGCACAGCCGACCCAGTCGGCCAGCCGGCGCCATCGCCATCCCAGACAAAGTGCCACGCACCCGGTTGCGACCGGCAGCACCGGTACCACCCAATCGGGCATGTAGCCCCGCCCCTCCCAAACAGTCTGCACGACAGGCCCCGAGACCCACCGGAGTCTCACCACGGCATGCTTGGCCGACGCCAGGGTAGACGCCCGGCAGAGTGAATTCGACCTCGTGATACGCTGCGGGCCTCGTTCTCGAGGACACGTGGGCAGGAGAACCGGCAGTGGGAATTCCCGCGACCCAGATCCGCAAGGGGATGATCCTCGACGTGGACGGTGAGCTCCTGAAGGTTCACAACTTCACGCATGTCACCCCCGGCAAGGGACAGGCGGTCATGCAGACCCGCCTGCGCAACCTGCGCACCGGCACGCTGAGTGATCGGCGCTTTCGTTCGGCCGAGACAGTCGAGGTGGCGCACCTGGACACGCGCGAGATGCAGTACCTGTACCAGGATGGGGACATGTACACCTTCATGGACCTCGAGACCTACGAGCAAGTCGGCTTCCCGGACTCCAAGCTCGAGGACGCGGTTCCCTACCTGATCGAGAACCTCGAGGTCACGGTGAGCTACGTCAACGGCGAGGCGCTGAGCGTCGATCTGCCCGGCGTGATCGAGCTCACGGTGGTGGAAACCGAGCCAGCCCTGAAAGGAGCCACCGCCGCGGCCCAGACCAAGCCGGCCAAGCTGGAGACTGGATTGACCGTCCAGGTCCCGCCGTTCGTCAACCAGGGCGACCGGATCAGGGTGGACACCACTAGCGGCGCCTATCTGACTAGGGCGAGCTGAACCCGGCCGGAAGCCGGTCGTATCCCCATGGTGGCTCAGGAAGGGCGCTCCGAGGAACGCCGATGGACGCGCGACTTGATCGCCGGCATCCTCGGGACTTTCCTCGCCTTCCTTCTCCTGTGGTACCTGCACGCCGAAGCGCAGCCCGGCTGGGCCCTGGTGTGTGGCGGGCTCGGCGGCATCGTCACGCGGCGCTGGATCCGGACCAGCTACGCCTCCTTCCCGCACTACCTCCGTGTCCCGCTCAGCGTCGGCGTCGTGGCCCTCGGCACCACGATCACAAGCTGGGCGACGCTGGCGCGAGAGCCCCTGGCCTATTGGCTGCTGCGCTGGCGCGAGGCGGTGACCCTACCGATCTTGGGCAGCATCCTGGGGCTGGGGCTGGCCGGGATCATCTACACCCACAGACGCCTCGAGCGCGAGGTGGCCGACCGGCGGCGGCTCGAAGAGGACCTGGAGATCGCCCGCCAGATCCAGGAGAACCTCCTACGATCAGGGGGCGAGACGCCCTCGTGGATCGACGCGTGTGCGGTCAACCGGGCCTCACGGCAGGTCGGTGGCGACTACTACGAGCTCATGCAAATGGGGGACGGCGGGCTCCGCTTCGCGGTCGGCGACGTCTCCGGCAAGGGAGTCCCGGCCGCGCTTCTGATGTCGTCGCTGCAGACCTCCTTTCTGGCGGCCTGTTCGACCGAGTCCGAGCTTCATGACGTCTGTGCCCACGTCAATCGCTTCCTGGTGAGCCGCACTACTCCGGAACGCTATGCCACCTTCTTCGTAGGCCACCTGACCCGCGACGGACGCCTCCTGTACGTCAACGCCGGACACAACCCTGCGATCGTCGTCGGACCGCGTGGCCAGCGCCAACTCATCGGTGGCGGGTTCCCGCTGGGTCTGTTCGATACCGCCAAGTACGAGCTGCAGGAGCTGCGACTGGAACCCGACGAGGTCTTGCTGGTCTACACCGACGGCGTCACGGAGGCAGCCGATGCGGCCGAGCGCGAGTTCGGCACCGAGCGGTTGACCGACGTCGCGATGGCGCACGGCGGCGACACCGCCGAGGAGATCTCGACCGCCATCCTGCACGCCGTCGCCGGTCACACCGACACCGTGTCGGAGCAGGCAGACGACATTACCTTGCTCGTCTTGCGCTCACGGGGCCCTGCGTGAGCCGGGAGGGCCCGTCCCAGAGGCTCCTGGCCGACCTGACCGTCGACCTGCTCTCGGCAGCGGGGGGCTCCGTCCTGGCGGCCGGACTCCTGTGGTACCTGCACGGCGCGTGGCAACCCGGCAGGGCGTTGATCTGCGGAATCGTCTCCGGGATCTTGTTGCGCCGCGCCGTGCGGCCGAGCTACGCGACCTTCCCGTCGTATCTGCGGCGACCGCTCGGCATCGGCGTGGTACTGCTCGGGACCATCGTCGCCGCCTGGGCCACCATGGTGCGCGAGCCGAGCTCGTACTGGCTGCTGCGCTGGCGCGAGGCGGTAACGCTTCCGATCCTGGCCGCCGCCCTCGGGGTCGGGCTTGCCGGCGTGATCTACTCGCACGCCCGCATGCGCCGGGAGATCGAAGAGGCGCGGGCGCGCGCGGCCGCGCTGCGCGAGGAGAACCTGCGGGCGCGACTGCGCGCGCTGCAGGCGCAGATCAACCCGCATTTCCTGTTCAACGCCTTCAACGCCCTGGCCGAGCTCACCCACGACGACCCGGCCGTGGCCGAGCAGCTCGTCGGCGACCTCGCCCACCTGTTGCGCTACAGCCTGCGCTCCTCGGCCGAGGGGGTGGTCTCGCTGGCCCAGGAGCTCGAGGCCGTCCGCCGCTACCTGCGCGTCGAGACCGCACGCTTGGGCGATCGACTCGCTGTTGAGGAGTGGATCGACGCCGACGCCCTCGATGCTCCGCTGCCGGGCCTGCTCCTGCAGCCTCTGGTGGAGAACGCGGTGCAGCACGGTGTCGCGACGCGGACCGAGGGCGGGCTGGTGACCATCACCGCCAAGCGATCGGAAGAAGGGCTGCACATCACCGTGCAGGACGACGGGCCCGGGCTACCCGACGAGGTTCGCGAGGCTCTGGAGCGGGCCAGCGGCGAGGCGGCGCTCCGACCGGTACAGCTCGGGGGCGGCACGGCCGGCGCCGGCGGAGGCTTGGCCAATGTGGTGCAGCGTCTGGCGCTGCGCTACCGTGGCGCCGCCCGCATCGAGGTATTCGACTCAGACCCAGGCACCCGGGTCGAGCTGAGGATCCCGGCATGATGATCAGAGCCGTCGCCGTAGACGACGAGCCGCTCGCCCGGCGCCGACTCCAGCGATTGCTGCGCGAGCACCCCGACGTCGAGCTGGTGGGCGAGGCAACCAATGGCAACGAGGCCGTCGAGACCGTCCTTCGAGAGCGTCCCGACGTCGTCTTCCTCGATGTCCGCATGCCGGGTAGCGACGGGCTCGAGGCGCTCCGCGCGTTGCGCCAGCAACTCCCCGAGTCGGTGCTGCCGCTGGCCATCTTCACGACCGCCTACGAGGAACATGCGGTCGACGCCTTCGCCCTCGAGGGAACCGACTATCTGGTCAAGCCGATCGATCGCGAGCAGCTCACGCGGGCGCTGCGCCGGGTACGCCAGTCGCTCTGGAGCCGCGCGCCGGACAGCCGTGTAGGCGGGCAGCCGGCGGACGTCTCCGATGAGCCTTCTTCCGAGCCACGAAGCGGTCCCGCCACAGGCCACCTCGCCGCGCATCGCGCCGGCAAGATCGTCAACCTGGTTCTCGAGGACATCGCCTGCGTTAGCGTCGAGGACACCATCACGTGGGCCGACACGCCGAAGGGGCGCTACCGCCTCAAGCTGGCCCTCCACGAAGTAGAGCAACGACTGCCGTCGCCACCGTTCATGCGCATCTCGCGCTCGGCGATCGTCAACCTCGAGTGGGTCGATCATCTGGCCCCGATGTTCTCGGGCACCTACACGGCGGTGCTGCGCCCGGCCGTGGGCATCGAGGTCCACGTGTCGCGCCGCCGGGCCCGCAAGCTGCGCGAGTTGCTCGGTTGGTAGCCGTTCGCCCCCACCACTCGACCGGTGAGCACGTCGCGCTTCCGTTCCTTTCGAAGTAGTCGTGGCTAGCACCAACCCGGATAGATACTCTGAGATGTCAGGATCCCGCCGACCAACCTGTCACGAAGCCATGCCTGAACGAACCAGGAACGCCCTCCTCACCTGCCCGGGCGTGCCACTGGCGCTCCTCGGCGCCTTCGCCATCGGCCTGCTGCTAGCCCTCGGGGTGCCGACCCTCGCCAACGGCGTCCCGCTACAACAGGAGCCCGCAGCCGAGCCGCAACGCGGCGAGGAACCGCAGGCCTCGCAACCGATCCCCGACCCCCCCAGCTTCCGGTACGGCACCATCATGAACATCGAGGAGATCGGCGGCGACCTCTTCGTCTGGGCGCAGAGCGTCAACGTCACCGGTGAGGTGCTCCACAACGCCTTCCTGGCCGGTCAGATGGTGTCGCTCGCAGGCGGCACGGTGGACGGAGACCTGTTCGCCTTCGGCGCCTCAACCACGGTCGACGGCGAGGTCATGGGCGATGTCTATTCCTTTAGCAACGAGACGCGAATCACCCACGACGCCATGATCCACGGCAACGTGCTCGTGTTCTCCGGCTCGGTCCGGATCGAGGGCACCGTACGCGGCAAGGTCCAGGGCAGCGGCGGTCTGGTGATCATCACCGGGGAGGTAGGTTCGCTCGACCTCGAGGTGGGCAGCCTCAGCCTGTCGCCCGACGCGCGTGTGCATGGCGAGCTCAAGTACGAGTCGGGCGACGAGGCCAGTATCGACGACGATGCCACGATCGACGGCGAGATCATCTGGAACCAGGAAAGCGACGAACCCGACGAGCAGGACGAGGAGGAGGACGCGGACGGCTGGAGCTTCTGGAACATCATGTGGACGCTGTGGAAGTACCTGGCGAACCTCGTGGTCGGCTTCGCCTTTCTGTTGCTGGGGGGCGTGGGCGCCCGGCTGCCGGCCGCCTGTTTGCGCAGCCACCCGGCTCCCGGGCTCGGGTTCGGCTTCGTGGTCGCCGTCGTCTTCCCGATCTCCTGCCTGGTGGCGATCGTGCTGATCGTCTCCGCCCCGCTCGGCCTCATCGGCCTGACGATTTTCGTCCTCACGGCCTTTCTAGCGCGGCTGGTGACGGCCCAGTTCGTCGGCGACTGGCTCCTGCGACGCGCCGGCAAGGAGCAGCCGTCGGAATACCTGTCGTTGGCACTCGGCTTCCTGCTGCTGATGATCCTCGCCTGGATTCCCTACGCGGGATTCCTCACCCGGTTGGCCGCCATCATCCTCGGCATGGGAGGCATCTACCTGGCGCTGCGCGAGCGGGGCTTCCCCTGGGTCGGCGACTCCGAGCCGGTCGTCCCCGCCATGCCGACGGCCTGATGGTCGTTCGCACCGAGGGACTGCACAAGGCCTACGGCGAGACCCGCGCCTTGCGCGGCGTCGATCTCGAGATCGAGCCGGGCGGAGTCGTCGGACTGCTGGGTCCGAACGGCGCCGGCAAGACGACGCTGGTCGAGATCCTCGAGGGGCTTCGCCAGCCGACCGCGGGGAAGGTATCCGTGCTCGACCTGGACCCGGCGACCCAGGGGCCGGCGCTCAAGGAACGTCTCGGCGTGCAGCTTCAGAGCACCACGTTGCCCACCGAGCTCACGGTGTATGAATCGCTGGCCCTGTTCGCCTCGTTCTACGAGCGGACTCGCCCGGTGGAGGAGATGCTCGAGGTCATCGATCTCGCCCCGCAGGCGCACCAGAAGGCCAGCACACTCTCGGGCGGCCAGAAGCAGCGACTGGTGGTGGGCATTGCCCTGATCCACGATCCCGAGCTGGTTCTGCTGGACGAGCCGACGTCCGGACTCGACCCCAAGGCCCGACGAGATCTGCACCAGGTCGTCCGGGACCTGCGCGAGCAGGGTCGCACGACGATCCTCACGACCCACTACATCGAGGAGGCGGAGCACCTGTGCGACCGCGTCCTGGTGATCCGCGAGGGCGAGATCGTCGCCGACGGCACTCCCTTCGATCTGGTCGGCCGGAGTCGGGGCTCCTCGACCATCTGGATCGCGGTCGACGGCGACATGGACCCGTCGCCGCTGCTGGCGGCCGGCATCGAGCCGCTCGGCGAGCAAGGCGCGCACCACAAGTTCTCGACTACCGACCCCACCGCGACCATCTTGGCGCTCGGTGATTTATTGCGATCCCAGGGGCTGACGCTCGTCGACCTACGACTCAAGCGACCGACACTGGAGGACGTCTACCTGGAGCTGGTCGCTGGTGACTCCGACGCCTCGGAGTTGGAGTCGTGATCTCACTGCGCGGTCTCGGGCCGCTGACTCACGCCTACCTGATGCAGTCCTTCCGATCGCGCACGGCGATGTTCTGGAGCATCATCTTTCCGCTCGTGTGGCTATTCCTGTTCGGCTTCCTGTTCTTTCGCGACAACGCCTCGCTCGCCATGCCGGGGCTGTTCACCATTACGATCCTGTCGAGCTCTTTCTTCGGAGTCTCGTATCAGATGGTCAGCGAGCGCGAAACGGGCATCCTGCGGCGCTACAGCGTGACGCCGGTCAGCGCCCTGACGGTGGTGATGGCGAACTCGATTCGGGCCATCGTCATGATGTTCATCTCGATCGGCGTGCAGGGCACCGTCGGCTGGCTGGTCTTCCGCTACACCATCGAGGGCTCGTTGTTGCTGATGGTCCTGTCCATGTTGCTCGGGGCGGCCGCATTCGTGCCGCTCGGGCTCTTCGTCGGCAGCGTGGCGCAAGACATGCGCACGGCGCCGGCGATCAGCAACCTGCTGTTCTTTCCCCTGGTCTTCTTGTCCGGCGCGGCCTACCCCTACTCCATGCTGCCCGACTGGGTGCAGGCGATCGCCAGGATCATCCCGTCGAGCTACCTGGTGGAGCTGCTGCAGGGCGTGATGCTGCGAGGCTACGGGGTGGCGCAGCTCATCGGACCCATTGTGGTACTGCTCGCCACGCTGGTCTTCGGCGGCTGGCTCAACAGCTACCTGTTTCGCTGGGAGAGCACGCAGCCGATCGACCGTCGGCGCCTGATGATGGCGATAGGGGGCATGGCCACCGTGCTCATCGCGGCGGCCCTCCTGGCGCCCTCGTTCCACATGAGCAGCATGCCCTGAGAGGGCCAGCCGGAGCACCGCGAATGTCCAACCTGAAGCGATCGGATCTCACCCTCGGCATGCTGGGTCTGGTGGGGCTCGCCGTGGTGTTCTTCCTGTACCAGTCGGCCTTCCCGCTCGCCCTGGTCGACATGGACGTGACCCGCGACCAAGCGATCGCCAACGCCGACGCCTTCTTGCGCCAGCAGGGCGCCGAGCTCGACGAGTACCGCCGCGCCGCGCTCTTCGCCGGTGACACCGAATCGCTGGTCTTCCTGCAGCAGACGCTCGGCGACGCCGAGGCCGGCCGCTGGGCGGCTAGCGACGCCCCCGTGTGGACCTGGGACATTCGCTGGTTCCGCCCCGGCGATGCCGAGGAATGGCTCGCCTTCGTGGGGGTCGACGGCGAGCTGGTCGCCTTCCGCCACGTTCTCGAGGAGGCCGCACCGGGCGCCGATCTCGACGAGGCTGCGGCCCGGGTGCTGGCGGAGCGTTTCCTGCGCGAGCGCGGTGCCGACCTGAGCGAGCTCGAGCCAGTGTCGGCCTCAGCCGACAAGAAGGACAACCGCACCGACCACCTGTTCGTCTGGGAGTCGCGCGGGCGCACCATCGACTGGCGGCCCGAGGATCCCGAGGCGGGAACCGGCTCGGCGCGCGTCATGGTGCGTGTGCTGGGCGACGAGGTTGGCGGCTACGCCCGCTTCCTCCGCATCCCCGAGGAGTTCTCGCGGCAGTTCGAGAGTGTGCAGAGCATCGGCACCTTCCTGGCAATCGCCAGCATCGTGATCACGGTGCTGCTGGCGCTCGTGGCCATGGGTATCGCCATCGTGCGCTACCGGGCAGGTGAGGTGGACTGGCGCCTGGCGATCACCTGCGGTGTCGTCGTGGGCACCATGTTCACCGCTTACACGATGACCGCGTGGCCGGAGGCCCAGTTCCGCTACCAGACCTCGATCGGCTGGGGCGTGTTCCTCGGCATGATGGCGCTGGGCTTGGTGCTGGCAGCCGTCTTCTACAGCGTCTTCGTCATGTTCCCGACCGCCGCCGGCGAGTCGATGGCCCGCGAGCTGTTCCCTTCGGCGCTGCGCGGCTTCAGCGCCATGATGCGCGGCAGGATCTTCACGCCCGAGTTCGGTGCCTCGGCGCTGCGGGGCTACGCGCTCGCAGGCGCGTTCCTCGGCTTCTTTACCGCTTTCTACTGGTTCGCCCGCAACTACATGGGCGCCTGGATGCCGGCCGAAGGGCCCTACTCGCAGATCTTCAACAACGCGTTGCCGTGGCTGACCCCGCTGACCATCTCGCTCGTGGCGGCCATCTCGGAGGAGACGATCTACCGTCTCTTCGGCATCTCGCTGTTCAAGCGCCTGACGCGATCGACGACGCTGGCGCTGGTGATTCCGGCGGCCATCTGGGCCTTCGGCCACTCCAACTATCCGGTCTTCCCGGTCTACATCCGAGGCATCGAGCTGACGATCGCCGGGACGCTGTTCGGGGTCGCCTTTCTGCGCTACGGACTCGTCACCTGCATCGTGGCCCACTACGTAATCGATGCCGTGGCGCTGGGCATGCCGCTCGTCAGTAGCGGCAACGCCAGCTTCATGATCTCCGGTCTGATCGTCATCGGATTGGCCCTGGTCCCCGGCTTCGTCGGACTGGTGGCAGGTCGAAAGCAGGGCGAACCGAGCCCGCAGGCGGCGGTGGCCGACGGCTAGGAGGCCGTGCTGAGACTTGCGGACCGGATATCCGCTCGGGCTAGCATGGAGCCTCCATCCCGTTTCGGAGGAACCGATGCAGCTACGCCGACCACTTGCCGCCACCCTCTGACCGCCGAGTCGCGCCGGACGTGCCTACGTCGTTCCTGTCGAGTCATCGTTCGGCTTTCCGTTGGCTAGCAGGCCGCCGCGGAACCACGGCCTGCGCGACAGCAACACCCAGTTGGCAGCCAGTATCAGTGCCCCGCCGAGCCAGATCCGCGAGGTCAGCGGCTCCCCGAACAAGGCGTATGCCAGCAGCGCGGCGCTCACCGGCTCAAGCAACAACAGTACGCCCGCCACCGACGCCTGCACGCCGCGCACGCCCCACATCGTCAGCAGAGCCGGCAGGACCGCCGCGAGCAGAGTGTACCCTCCGACTTCAATCCAGTTATCGAACCAGAGGCTCGGGTCGAGTCGGGTCATCCCGTTGCCCGGGGCGAGCAGCTGCAACACGGGGATGGAAAGCAGCAAGACTGTCGCGGTCCCGGCCAGGTAGCCGAAACTGGTGCTGAGCGCCTCGTTTCCACGCAGGGCGCTGACCCGAGCGAACAGCACCCACAACGCGAGACACAGCCCGGCGATCAGGGCAGCGGCAAGCCCTACCCACGAGTAGCGGGCAGCCGCTCCGAACGGGTCGACGAGCACCGCGGTTCCGGCGATTGCCAGGGCAACCGCCACGACCTTCGGGCGAGTCACCGGCTCGCCCAACCAAACGCGGCCGAGCATCACGGTCCAGATGGGCTGCGTGTAGAGCAGGAGCGCCACGAGGGCGACGGGCACGCCGAGCACGATGCCGAGGAATTGGGTGATCTGCAGCACCGCCCCGGCAAGCCCGAAGGCAGCGAAGAACAGGAGCTCGGAGCGGCGGATCCGGTAGCGCGGCTGCCAGATCAGGATCGGCGCCAGCATCAGCGCACCGAATAGCGCGCCGGTCAGCGAAATCTCCAGTAGCGACCAGCCGATCCCGGCAAAGTAGCGGCCGCCTACGGTGATGCCTCCGTAGAACGCTGCACCGGCCACGATCGCCAGGTAGTGCAGCAGGCTGGTGCTGTCGCGCCCTAGCCGGACAGCCATGCGGCGAACTGTCGTAGGTCGACGTTGCCGCCGCTGATCACCACGCCCACGCGAAGACCACGGCACTCGATGGTTCCGGTGAGCAACGACGCCAGGCCCAGCGCTCCGGTCGGTTCGATCACGAGCTTCATGCGCTCGAAGGCGAAGCGCATGGCGGCAAGCAGATCGGCATCGCCGACCGTCACCATGTCGCTCGCTAGCGCGCGGATCAGCGGGAAGGTGAGCGCTCCCAAACTCGACGTGCGCGCTCCGTCGGCGATCGTATCGGGTTCGTCGATGCGTTCCAGCTCGCCGCTATGGAACGAGCGTGTGGCATCGTCGCCCGCCTCGGGCTCCACGCCGACAACACGGCAGCCCGGGGCAAGGGCGCGGGCCGCCAAGCCGCACCCGGTGAGCAGCCCTCCGCCACCGCACGGCGTGATCAACAGATCCAGCGGCCCGGTCTCGAGCAGCAGCTCGCGCGCCACCGTCCCCTGCCCGGCGATTACGTGCGGATGGTCGAACGGCGGCACAAGCTCGAGGCCCCGTTCCGCGGCAAGCTGCCCGCCAAGCTCCTCACGCGCCATCACCGACCGGTCGTAGGTCACCACCTCGGCGCCGTAGCCGCGCGTCGCCGCCAGCTTTACCGCGGGCGCATCCTCGGGCATGACAATCGTGGTGTCGATACCGAGCAGGCTACCGGCCACGGCCATGGCCTGCGCATGGTTCCCCGACGAGTACCCCAGCGCCCCGGCCGCCCGTGCCTCGCGGCCGAGGCGCGCCAGAGTGTTGTAGGCGCCGCGGAACTTGAACGCACCCGCGCGTTGGAAGCTCTCGCACTTGAGGAACACGCGCCCCCCGACCTGCTCGTCGAGGGTCCGCGAAGTGACCACCGGGGTACGGTGCGCGACGCCCTCCAGCAGTCGTGCCGCGTCGAGAACGTCGTCGTAGGTTGGGAGATTCGGCTTCGAGGTCGAGCTCAAGCGGACCGCTCCGCGGCTACCACGCCGGCGGGATGTATTCGCACGCGTCGACGGCCTTGAACCTGTCGTCGTCCTGCTCGACCAGCTCGAACTCGATGATCGTGTGGTGCCGCTTCATGGATGCGAACTCCTCGTTCGACGGCGCATGGCCGTCCTCGTCGGTGAAGTCGTTGATGTGCAGGAAGACATCGTCGCGGCACTCCGACACCGCAAGCCCGGTCTGTACGGTCAGGAAGCCGAACCCCTTGTCCTCGATCACGTGGTGCATCACACCCCGCATCCGTTCGATGTCCTCGGACGCCTCGGGCAGGATACCCGGATACAGGAAGCCGGCGAAGTGATTGTCGACTTCGCGGCGCAGACGTGTGCTGGTGTTGGAAAACGACAGCAGGTCGACTCGCCGGCCCTTGCTTTGCAGCGCCTGCACGAGAGGCACGAAGTTGCCGTCGCCGGTGCCGAGGAGCACATAATCGAGATTCTCTGCCTGCAAGAGGGCGTCGATCGCCAGCTCCAGATCGACATCGGCCCTGGAGTGCCCGTCGCCGTCCTCATCGCGGTAGTGCCGGACTTCCTTCAGGGTGAGGCGGAAGCCTTCGCGCCGCACCGCGTCACGGTACTCGGCCTTCTTGATTCGGTATTCCGGGTCCTCGTCCTCACGGCCACGATCAGCTGCCATGTAGGCATTGGCACGAACTACCGTCGCCCCCTGCGCCTCGACCAGTTGACGGACGGCCCGGAAGCGGATCCCCCAACCACCACCACGGACGAGATTCTCGACGTCTAGAAAGATCCCTGCGCGCAACAAAATTGATGCCTCCAGCGCAAGCTCGGTCAGTCAAAACCCTTCCGCATAAGTTCACATGAGGATCGGGGGAACTCAAATCTCCTCCGCTGGCGTGCTCGCCGGACGCTGTGGCGCCTCGTTGACCTCGAGGCGGAAGACGTCGGGACGCGCATAGTGGCCCATGGCGTCGAAGTCGTAGCGGGCGCGCGGGATCTCCGACATGTCGAGGTCGACGATCAGGGTCCCGGCTTCGCCAAACAGGGGCCCGGCGAGGCAATCCCCCAGCGGCGAGTAGACAACGCTCCCGCCGGCGCAGACCTCCTCGGACAGCGCCGCTAGCTCCGCGCCGCAAGCGAGATCGTCGGGGTAGTCGGCCTTGGTGACGTACTGGTTGCAGCCGAGGACGAAACAGCGCCCCTCGAGCGCGATGTGGCGCAGGCTGGACTGCCAGGCATCGCGACAGTCGGCCGTCGGGGCCAGGTAGATCTGCACCCCCTTGGCGTACATCGCTGCCCGTGCCAGGGGCATGTAGTTCTCCCAGCAGATCAGCCCACCTACGACCCCCCAATCGCGTGTCGATCGCGGTCAGCGTGCTGCCGTCGCCCTCACCCCAGATCAGCCGCTCCGATCCGGTGGGCTTGAGCTTGCGGTGTTTGCCCAGGTAGCTGCCGTCGGGCCCGAAGTACAGCAGCGAGCAGTACAGCGTCCCGCCCGACAGCTCGCCGTCGCGCTCGACCACACCGATCAACAGATACACCGAGCTCGCGGAGGCGATCTCGCCTAGCCGGTCGAGAGTCGGGCCGGGCACCTCGACCGACGCGGACCAGTAGCGAGCGAACAGATCGCGCCCCTCGGAGGTGCGGCTGCCCACCACCGATCCGAACGATAGGCCGCGCGGATAGGCCGGCAAGTAGGCCTCGGGAAAGAGCACCAGGCCGGCGCCTTGCTCGGCAGCGCGGGCGGTCAACTCGGCGACCCGCTCGACGGTGGCCTCCCGGTCGAACAGCACGGGCGGGGCCTGCACGAGTGCGGCACGTAGGGTCTCGAAGCTCTCAGTCATGGGGCCCGAACAGGGCCTCCAGGGCCTCGCTGAAGCGTCGCGGCTGCTCCTCGGCCGGATAATGTCCTGCGTCGTCGATGACGACCAGGCCGGCGAAGCCCGGGATCGTCGATTCGGCGCCGAGGTACAGCTCGAGCGGCGCCTGCAGATCGCGATCACCTACGAGAACGGCCACGGGAAAGCTCATCGCCGCCCAGTCGGCGCGCGACCTCTCGCCAAGCCGGCCGCGCCGATCCAGCTCCAGGTCTCGAAACCAATGGCCGACCGCATGTCGCACACCCGACCGGCCGAACTCGTCGATGTGGCGCTGCAGCTCTTCGGGGCTCAGCGCTGCCACATCGGCCATCGTGGTCTCGAAGATCCGCGTCACGAATACGTCGGCCGAGCGCAGAAAGCCAGCAACGTAGTCGGGATCGTTGTGGAAGTCGCGGTAGTCGGGCCATCGGGCCAGATCGAGCATGTCGATCGGGGCGGCAACGTGGGCATAGGCGACGATCTTGTCGGGACGCTCGCCGGCCAGGCGCGCGGCCACCATGCCGCCCCAATCGTGACCGACCAGCCGCATACGCCCGACCCCGGCCACCTCGAGCAGCTCGGCCAGCTCTCCGGCGATCGCGGCGACCGAGTAGTCACCGTCGGCTTTGCCGCTCAGGCCGAACCCCTTGAGGTCGACGGCGATCACGCGGTACCGACCGGCGAACGCCGCGATCTGGTGGCGCCACGCGTAGGCGCTCTGCGGCATCCCGTGGACCAGCACGAGCGGCTCGCCGCTGCCGGCCTCGTACCAATGCCAGCGCGTGCCGCCGGCCTCGCCGAAACGGTGTACGGCGCCCGGTATGTCGGCAACCGGACTTCCATCGACCGGCGCGCAACCCCAGACCAACCCCAGCGCCAGAAGCGCCCGAGGACGAAGGCGCTGTGCCGATCTCAGGGGAAGATCCCGCGTTCGCGGTAGGTGCGCGCCACCTTGTCGATGGCGCAGATGAAGGCCGCGGTTCGCATGTCGATCCTATTGTCCTGGTGTTCCCGGAGAGTGCGCACCTCGTGGTAGGCCTCGATGATCGTGTCCTCGAGCCCGGAATTCACCAGATCTTCCTCGTTGGCACCTTGGGCAACGCGCTCGATAGCGCCGGGCGGGAACTTCGTGCCGACGTGCTCCTGCACCGTCTCGAGCAACAGCGTCCGGAGCCGCATGTCGAAGCGACGGCCGAGCCGACCGAATCGCAGGTGCGAGAGGTTCTTGACCCACTCGAAGTAGGAAACCGTCACGCCGCCCGCATTCAGGAAGGCGTCGGGAATGATCAGAACACCCCGCTGCGTCAGGATATCGTCGGCATCGGCGGTCACCGGCCCGTTGGCCGCCTCCCCGATGATACGCGCCTGAATCCGGGGCGCGTTCTCGGCGGTGATCTGATTCTCTAGCGCCGCCGGCACCAGGATCTCGCAATCCATCTCGAGCCCCGCCTCGCGCGACGGCATGTTCTGAGCGCCGGCAAATCCCAGGATCGATTCGCTGTCACGCCGGTGCTCCATGACCGCCTCGACGTCGAGTCCCGACTCGCAGCGAATCGCGCCCTCGTACTCGATCAGGCCGACGATCGTCGCGCCCCCCTCCTGCAGGAACTTGGCGGCATGGTAGCCCACGTTGCCGAGCCCCTGGACGACGACCCGCTTGCCTTCGAGTCCGCGCGGTAGGCCGATGGCCGCCATGTCCTGTTGGTTGTCGCAGGCTTCGCGGATGCCGAAGTAGACGCCGCGACCCGTGGCCTCGACCCGACCGCGGATGCCCCCCTGCGACAGCGGCTTGCCGGTGACGCAACCGATGGCGTCGAGCTCGTGGGACACCTGCTGGAAGGTATCGGCGATCCAGGCCATCTCGCGCGGCCCGGTGCCGTAGTCGGGGGCCGGCACGTCGACGCCAGGGCCGATGAAGTTCTTCTGGAACAGCTCGAACGCGTAGCGACGCGTGACGCGCTCGAGCTCGCGCTCACTGTAGCGCCGTGGGTCGATCTGTACCGCACCCTTGGCACCGCCGAACGGGACGTTGACGAGGGCACACTTGTAGGTCATCAGCGCCGCGAGCGCCATGACCTCGTCCTCGGACGCGTGCATCGTGAAGCGGATGCCGCCCTTGGTCGGCAGCTTGTGGTTGCTGTGCACGGCGCGCCAGGCCTCGATGCTCTCGATCGAGCCGTCCTCCCGCTCGAGCGGGAAGCTGGTGTGGAACACCTGGTTGCACGCCTTGATCTGGCCGAGCAACCCGGCCGGGTGCGCGGTGTGCGCGGCTGCCTTGTCGAAGTAACGGTTGACTTGCTGAAAAAAAGCCGGCTTTGGCATCGCAGAGAAGTCCCGATTCGAGACGGGGGCGGCGCCCGCCCTCGAGGGGTGTGTCAGAGAGACGCGTCGGAGTCAACCGACCTCGCACCGGTCGGCCAGGTAGAGCTCCTCGTTGACGAACGGCACGAGAGCCACGACCAGACCGGCTCGATAAAGAGCCTTGCGGTCCATCACGCCGCGCGTGAAGTGACCGATGGCGCCGCCCTTGCGCTTGGTGTCGGTGTCGCCGGTCATCTCGTCGATCACGGCGCCGAGCTCCTCACCAGCACGTAGGCGCTCGACGACGCCCGCTGGCAGCTCGAACAACGGAGAGGTCCCGTAGCCCTCCCGGCTCCGATGATCGAGCACGCACATGCAGCCGAGGGCAAACCAACGGTCGGCGAGCTGTACGATGCCGCCTTCGATGCCGACGTGGTAGCCGACGCCGGCCGCGTCGCCGCGGGCGGCAAGCGTCCGCGCCCGATTGCGCGCGCCCACCATCGTCTCGTCGCCGACAGGCTGGTCGGCGACGCCCGACGGCACCGGGACCCCTTCGACTGTGACTCGAGCGAAGTAGGCCGCGAAAGCATCCTCGACGGCTGCTGCCTTCACCGGGTTTACCGAGCCCACGCGAACGTGCACGGCGCCTGCCATCACGCTCACGACGTGACGCGCTCGAAGCGGATCCGGTTGCCGCTCGGGAAGTCGACCAGCATGGTGCCGGCGCTGATCTCGACCGCAACCGGCTCGGCCGCGGCCTCGTCGGCCGACCGCAGGCTCATGCGCAGCTCGCTCGGCGGCAAGCCTGGCAACTCGTTGCCGAACGAGAAGTTGAGCTCGTGGTGAAAGACCAACCGAGACCCCTCGATCGAATAGGTGCCACCCTCGGCCGACGCCCGCTGCGGCGCTCCGTCAGCATCGAGAACGAAAAAGGCCACCTGCCAGCGGCCGGCGAGGAAGAAGATGGTGCCAGCGAGCGGATGTACCCGCCCGTCGGCGAGGCGGTACTCGAGAAGGCTCCACGCACCCTCGACGGCATCGGAACGCAGCGCAGCCGCGCCGACCAACCCCGTGTTGGTGAGCGTCCCGATCAGGACGAGCAGGAGCAGACGAGCGAGCGTTGTCATCGGTTTCCTCCGTGCCTAGCCGCCAGCGAGCGGGTGACCCAGTATGAACACCTCGTGAAGTTCGAGATGGCGATCCATCACGACGATGTCGGCGCGCGCGCCCGGGGCCAGCTGACCCCGATCCCCCAGACCGAGGTAGTCCGCAGGAAATGTCGAGATCCGGCGCACCGCCGTCTCCAGCTCCTCCCCCAGCTCAACCATGTGGCGCAGCGCGGCGTCGAGGCTCAGCGCGCTGCCGGCCAGCGTGTCGTCCTGCAGGGTGACGCTTGTTCCCTGCAGACGCACCGTGTGGGGGCCGAGCCGGTAGTCACCGTCGGGCATGCCGGCACAGGGTACGGCGTCGCTGACGCAGTACAGATGAGGGATGGCTCGCGCCGCCACCCGGTAGGCAGCGGCGTCGACGTGGCGCATGTCCAGAATTACCTCAGCGAACTGCGCGTGGGCCAGCGCCGCGCCGAGAGCGCCGCCGCGCCGATGGTGCATCGGCTCCATGGCGTTAAACAGATGCGTGACGCCAGCGCTCCCCTTCAGCAGGCAGTCGCGGCAGATCGCGTAGTCGGCCATCGTGTGGCCGATCTGCGGCCGCACGTCCGACTCGAGCAACAGCTCCAGCAGCACGTCCGCCCCGGGCAGCTCCGGCGCCAAGGTCATGATTCGAGTCCGCGTCAGCTCGAGCAGGCGCTCGACTTCCCAACGCTCCGGATCGCGTGTGGCGGGCGGCTGCGCTCCCAGCCGCTGGGAACTGATGTACGGGCCCTCCAGGTGTGCGCCGAGAACCACGGCCCCGTCGGGCTCGGGAGCTCGCAACACGGCGTCGATGCCCAGGAGTGCGCGCTCGAGGTCCGCCAGCTCGGCGGTCAGGGTCGTCGGCACGAACGCGGTGGTACCGTGCGAGCCGTGGAAGCGCGCCGCCCGCCGCACCCCCTCCTCGCCCGCCATGACGTCGCCGCCGCCACCGCCGTGCACGTGCAGGTCGATGAACCCAGGCAGGATCAGGTAGTCGTCGGGATCCGTATCGACCGGATCCAGGGCCTCGACGAGCGCGTCGAAGGTAATCTCTGCGCCGGCCAGCCCGGCCTCGGTCATGACGCGACCACGCAGCTTGCGGGAGCCCAAGACAGTAGAATCCTGGTCGTGGATACGGATCTTCCCGGCCGGCCGACCGGGCAGCGGTCGAGCCGCAAATTACCACGAGCTCGGGGAACATCGGCATGAGCTTGCACGAGGCCATCGAGAGGAGGCTGCGAGGCGCCTTCGAGCCGTCGCACCTGGAGGTAATCAACGAGAGCGGGATGCACAACGTGGCGCCGGACTCGGAGACCCATTTCCGGGTGGTCGTCGTCTCGTCCCGCTTCGAGGCGCTGCCGCGGGTGCAGCGTCACCGGCTGGTCTACGAAGCGCTGGCCGAGGAGCGCGCCGCCGGAGTGCACGCGCTGGGCATCCAGACGCTGACCCCGGGCGAGCTTGCCGGGTCCCGGCAGACCGTGTCGCCGCCGTGCACCGGGGGCGATGGAGCTCGTGAGCCAGGTGGCGGAGAAACCTGACGGCCTCGCGGGGGGACCGTCGACACGCGGCCGAGGGGGTGCGCGGTAGGGGTCGTGGTTTCTACTAGATAATTACTAGTAATCCACTAGTAATATCAGCGCGACGTGCTTGAACAGGCACCCGTTTGTAGACCTGGTCGCAGGGGGCGCATACGATCTCGTCTAAGCTGCGGGGCAATTCAAACTCGGGCTCGGGAGCAATCGTGCGTATCGATGTTGTGCGTGGAGCGTGCGTTCTGGTGCTGGCGGCATCTGCCTCTCTCACGTCCGGGGTACAAGTTCCACCCTCGACCGATATCTGGCTCGCGCGATTGGAGCTCGGATCCGATCCGCCGGCGCTCACGGGAGCTCGAAACGTCACCGACCGCGACGGCTACGACAACCAGCCCTCGTTCGAGCCCGAGGGACGCGCGCTCCTCTATACCTCGCAGCGCAACGGCCAGACCGACATCTATCGGCTCGATCTCGAGAGCCTGGTCGCGAGCCAGCTGAGCGAAACGCCCGAGTCGGAGTATTCCCCCGCCGTGACGCCGAGCGGGCTCGAGATCTCGGTCGTTCGGGTCGAGCAGGACGGCACCCAGCGCCTGTGGAGCTTCCGCCGCGACGGCAGCGCGCCGCGGATCGTGCTCGAGGAGGTCGCCCTGGTCGGTTACCACGCCTGGGGCGGGGCCGAGAGCCTCGTGCTGTTCGTGCTCGGCGAACCACCCACCCTGCAGCTCGCCGACACCTCCACCGGCAACGCCGAGATCGTCGCCAGCGATATCGGCCGCTCGCTCCACGCCATTCCCGACAACGACGACTACAGCTTCCTACAAGGCACCGCCGAGTCTCGGATGATCCGCCGCTTTGCGCCCCACAGCGGCGTGTTGACCGACATCGCCGTGCCGCTCGAGGGCTCACAGGACATGGTCTGGACACCCGACGGCAGCATACTGATGGCCTCCGGAGCCCGGATCTTCATCCTGCAGCCCGACGGCGAGTGGACGCTGATGGCGGATCTGAGCAGCGAGGCAGTGTCCGGGATCACCCGTCTGGCGATCAGCCCCGACGGAACTCGCCTCGCCTGGGTAGCGACCCGCGAGTAGAGGGTCCGCTCGGCTGCCGGCGGCTCAGCTGGCGTGGGCGCGCGCGAAACGCCCGTAGCCGACGATTCCGAGGTGATCGAGCACGCCCTCGAGCCCATCGATGGCGTCGATGTCGTGCCGATCCTCGTAGCGTCCCGACCGATCGAGCAGCAGGGCCCGCATGCCGACGTCGCGCGCGCCGTAGTAGTCCTTGGGGAGGCTATCCCCCACGTGCAGCGTCTCGGCCGCCGCCACGCCCAGCTCCTCGAGCGCACGCTCGAAGATCGCCGGTTCGGGCTTGGCCACACCACAGCGGCTGGAAAAGATCACGGCGTCGAACCAGATGCTCAGGTTCAACGCCACCAGGATCTCCTCGATGCGCGAATCGAAGTTGGAGACCAGGCCGAGCTTGTAGCGGCTCGAGCGCAGCAGACACAGCACCGAGGCCGCCTCGCGGTAGGGCTTCCAGGCCTGGGCACCCCGATAGATGCCGAACAGCTCGTTGAAGAAGCTGTCGAAGTCGTCGACCCCGCCACCGGCGACAACGACACGCTGCACCAGCGTGCGCCACCACTGCTGCTCCTGGGCATGGAGCTCGGCCTCCGACATCGGCGGGAAGGCCAGTGGCGGCATCGACGGAAAGGCCTCGAAGAACGCGGCCTCGACCGCTTCCGGCGGCAGCACCGCACCGTGGCGGCGCGCCACCGTGGCATAGGTCTCGCCCAGCGGGAAGCGCACCTTGAGCAAGGTGCCCCGGGCGTCGAATGTAACGGCCTTGATCTGCTGCGGCATGGCTGGGGACTCGGCTCGGTCAGTGCCGACTAATCGTATTCGGTCTGCGGCCCGGTTCAAGCAGAAAACCTCAGGTTGGACGGTTCAGGTCGTAGCGCATGATACGGGCGTGCGGCCCGTCGGGCTGTCGCTCCAGCCCGAATACGTCACCGGCCGGCCCGGGGAAGCGCGCGAGCACCGCTGCAACCCGCCGCCGATCGGCGTCGGAAAGGGCGAGCTCCAGGGTGCGGAGCGTCGCAGGCAACCGGCGGGCATCACGGGCCCCGACGATCGCCGCCGCCACTCGGCGCCGGTCGAGCACCAGCCGGGTTGCAACGTTGGCGATGCCGACGCCGTGACTCGTCGCGATCTCGTGCAGCAGCGTCAGTAGCTCCTGGATGCCCGGCCAGCCGCCGTTGTCCTCGATGATCAGTCGATACCTCTCGAGCGACCGGTTGGGCCACGGGGGGGGGGTCGGATCGAGAGTGCCCAACCAGCGCTCTGACAGGAAGCCTCCAGCCAAGGTGCCGTAGCACAGCAGCGAGGACCCGGTGGCGGCGCAGTGGTCCACGAGGCCGTTGTCCGGCCGTCGGTCCAGCAGGGAGTATTGGACCTGGTGACTCGGCAGCGCCACGCCCGTAGACGCCATTTCGCGCAGCCGGGCCACGTCGAAGTTGGTCGTGCCGACCAGGCGCACCTTGCCTTCGTCGCGAAGCTCGGCGAGCCAGCCCAGGGCCTCGACGTAGCCCGGCACCGAATAGTCCCACCAGGCGAGTTGCACCAGGTCGATGGTGTTGGTCCCGAGGCGGCCGAGTGATCGCTCCACGATCCTTCGAACGTAGGCTCGATCGACCGTGGGCAGTGCCTCGCGGTCGGGCACGAGCTTGGTGTGCACCTGGACCCGATCGGCGCCGACTCGGCGGATGAGCCCGCCGAGGATCTCCTCCACGCCGGTGTAGATATCGGCACAATCGAATGTATTGAGCCCGGCGGCGACGAAGCGCTCGAGCTGTCCGATCGTCGCGGCAACGTCGACGCCGCCTGGCCGGTGCCCCTCCGACAGCTGCCAGAGGCCCACCACAACGCGCGGTATGACGTAGCCGTCGGCCAGCTCATGCCGCTCGATCTCGCTCACGCCCCCGGCTCGTGCTCAGCAGGCCGTGGTGGAAGTGTGACGGGTCTGCTAGGCCACGTCATCGGCCGAGGGCCCCAGCGGCACCGCCGTGACCTCGCTGTGCCGGAAGGTGCGGCGAGCCGTGCGCGTGATGCGGAAGCGCCCGCCGCAGTAAGGATCGGGACAGGCGATCTCGGTATCGGTCGTCATCCAGTCGTGCCGATGGGTGTCGCGCTGCTTGGCAGGCAGCAGCGGCAGCAGCGCTGCCAGCGGATAGATCGGGAAGCTCTGACCGGGCGGCAGCGTCAGGTTCTCGCCGGATAGCTCGAAGTAGTCGCCCGGCGCGTGGTTGCACACCATGGGCCGGTCGCCCTCCACAACCTCGACCCGCAGGTCCCAGAGGGTGAATTCGTCGTCGTGCTCGGGCATGCTCTCGGCCTCCTGTGTTGCCCAACTAGGCGCCTAGCCTCTCGCGAAGCTCGCCATCCATGCAAGACGAGCCCGACCACCGACAGCTCCAGTTTCACGCTGGCACCCTCGGGGCACTGCTGCCGTTCGTCGTGTTCCTGGCCGGAGTCGCCTGGCTCGGGCTCTCCGGCGCTCCCGACGAGCGTGGCCTGTGGCCGATGCTGCTGGCGGCGCTGGCCGCCGGGCTGGTGCTCGCGAAGGAGCGACACGCCTACGCCGAGGCCGTGATCGACGGCATGGCGCGGCCGCTGGTAGCGCTGATGATCCTCGCCTGGCTGCTCGCCGGGGTGTTCGGAGGCCTGCTCTCGGCCGGCGGCCTGGTCGACGCTCTCGCCGGTTTGGCGGCGGCGGTGGGACTGAGCGGCGGCGGCTACGTCGTCTCCGCGTTCGTCGTCGCCTGTCTGCTGTCCGCAGCCACCGGCACCAGCCTGGGAACCCTGATCGTCTGCTTCCCGCTGCTGTACCCTGCCGGCGCCGGTCTCGGCGCCGACCCGGTGATGCTCGCAGGCGCCATCCTCGGGGGGGCCACCTTCGGCGACAACGTCTCGCCGGTCTCCGACACCACGATCGCCTCGGCCACGACGCAGGCGGTGGAGATCGGAGCGGTCGTGCGTTCGCGCCTCCTGTACGCGCTCCCGGCGGCCGCGGTGGCTGCGACGGGCTACCTGATCTTTCGTGGCGACGGGGCCTCGGCGATCGGAGCGACCGCGGCAGAGATGGACGCGGCGGGCCTGACGATGCTCCTGGCCCCGGGCGTCGCCTTCGTGCTCCTGCTGCGCCAACGCCACCTGGTCGAGGGGTTGATGGCAGGGATCGGCACGGCGATCCTCGTGGGGTTGGCGGCCGGCCGCTTCGCCTTCGCCGACTTGGTGCGGATCGACACCGAGGCGTTTGGTGCCCGCGGCCTGCTGGTCGAAGGCATGGAGCGGGGCATCGGCATCTCTGTCTTCACCCTGCTGCTGATGGGCCTGGTCGGTGCCATCGAGGCCAGCGGCCTGCTCGAGCGCCTGGTCGATGCGGCCCGCGGCGCCACCCGCACCGCCCGCGGCGCCGAGGGCTGGATCTTCGCAGCCGTCTCGGGCGCCACGCTGTTCACTACCCATGCGGTGGTCGCCATCCTGGCAGTCGGCGAGTTTGCCCGCCAGACCGGCGAGCGCTTCGGCCTTCCGCGCACCCGCACCGCCAACCTGCTCGACACCACAGTTTGCACCTACCCGTTTCTGCTGCCCTGGTTCGTCCCCACGATCCTGGCGGCGAGCCTCACCCAGTCGGACGCCGACGCCGGCATGCCGCGCCTGTCGGCCCTGCAGGTCGGGATGGCCAACATCCACTCCTGGATCCTGCTGGTGATCGTGGTGATTGCGGTCGCCACCGGCTACGGTCGCCGCGCTAAGTAGTCCGACGCCCTACTCCGTCCCCGTAGGGGGAGTGCCGTGGTCTCGCTCTACTGGGTGGCCTCGCTGGAACTCCTGCAGTAGTCCTGTTCTAACACCGTCGTCAAGGTTCGCGGCGGTATGCGCGGGTCATCGCGTCGTAGACCGGCGCCAACTCCCCTGCCCGCAGTGTCATCTCCTCGACCCAGCGGTCTGCGAACGCCTGCACCTCGGCAGCATCGAACAAGTAGCCGACCCGCGGCCAGGGATGGTCGGTGTCAGTGTTGGCTTCCATGAAGCGCCCGAAGTCCACGCTCGGGAACTCCACCGCGCTGACGACGTTATCCGCATCGGTCCAGACCCTTACGTCGGATCGGTTTAGCGATGCAGTCCTTTCCGCCAGCTGGCCGCGGTAGAACTCGAGTACCTGTTCGAGCCTCTCGCCGGCCGCGCCGGCGTCGAGCAGGTCCTTCTCCAGATCGATGCAGAGATTGCACTGATCCGGCGACAGGAACAGGCCGATGTGGGTGGCGAAGCGCGCGTTCTCGGCACGCTTCAGGCGTGCCCAGATGAAGGGCAGCCGTTCGTCCTCGGCAGTATCAGGCCACACGTCCGCCGTGAACCGGTCGTCTACGAACAGCCGATCGCCGAGCTGGGTGACGAGCCGGGTGGCCTTCGCCCACAAGGCCTCGACGCGCGCATTCCGATCGGGTTCGCCCGGCGCTCCGGGACGCGCCATCTCCTCGAGCAGGTGGAAGTCTGCCGCTGAAAACCCGTTGTCCATGTCCGTCATTCCCATGTCGGAGTCCCGTTCGCGTTCGGATCCAGCCTACACACGGTGTCGTTCGACCGCAGTGGACCTCCGATCACGTCGTAGTGCGCAACGCGACATCTTTATGTTTGGCCTAGTTGCCGGGCGCCGGCCAGCCACGCACAGGACGGCCCGCGCAATGTCTACTTTCCGACCGTGCCCCTGGAACAGGCGCGCCGAGCGACGTTGCGGCGAATGATGCACACTTTTTTTGACGGCTCGCCGGCCAAGACTGTCGCGGCGATCCTGGACGAGGCGCGCGAGAAGATCCCTGCCGACGAGCTCGATCATCTCGCAAGAATCGTCGAGCAAGCCCGCACCCAAGGCCGCTGAGCTAGCGGCACTTTCGTGGCTGGCGCGCCGTGCGGCGTGCCCCGGGGCCGGTCCGCTTCGAGCCATGAGCAACGGTGCGTGGTTGCGCCCCGAGTAGATACTTGATTGTGAACTGTCGATCGACAGCCTCGCGAGGCTAGCAGCCAAGGCGCGGCTGTCGGAGCGAGCCGTACTGAGCGCTGCGCGCGAGACCGTGGCGCGATTCCGCGAGGTCTGGCGAGACGGTCAGGGGCACGAGCGCCTCCCCGACTTCGTGGTGAAGGCGATCAACGGTCACTATCGATCTCTCACTATCGTCGGCGAAGTCCGCGACTAGCAGAGCGTGTCGCACGCTGCTTGACGGCTCGCTCGTGCGGGGATCTACTTGTCGTGAATCTCGGTGTGCGAGGTCGTCTTGTTCTCGCCGCCACCGAGCACCCCCCGCGGCTCGGCCCACCCCGATCGAACACCCGGAGCCGTCGATGCAGCCAGCCTGGCGTATATCCCGTGTCGTCTTTTCACTTGCCCTGCTCCTAGCGCTGAGCCTTGCCTTCGCGCCCTCGGCGATGGCGCAGGGCAGCCGCAGCGACCTGGACACGGATGACGACTCCAACGTCACCGTCGATCCGAAATTCTTCTCGGGCCTCTCCTACCGCTCCTCGGGCTTCTCGCGCGGCGGCCGCTCCACAGCCGTGTCCGGCGTCGCCGGCGACCCGCTGACCTACTACTTCGGCTCCACCGGCGGTGGCGTGTGGAAAACCACCGACGCCGGCAACAACTGGACCAACGTCAGCGCCGGCTTCTTCGGCGTCGGGGGCGTCGGCGCCATCGCGGTGGCCCCCTCGGACCCGAACGTGATCTACGTCGGTACCGGCTCCGGCTGCCCGCGCGGCAACATCTCCAACGGCGACGGCATCTACCGCTCGACCGACGCCGGCAAGACCTGGAAGCACATCGGGCTGCGCCAAGCGGGGCAGATCCCCAAGATCCGGGTGCACCCGAACAACCCGGATCTGGTCTATGTCGCGGCGCTCGGCCACATCTTCGGCCCCAACGAGGAGCGCGGCGTGTTCCGTTCCGAGGATGGCGGCGCAACCTGGGACAAGGTTCTCTACGTCGACGAGGAGACCGGCTTCTACCAGGTCTCCATGGACCTCAACAACCCGCGCATCCTGTACGCCAGCGCCTGGCGCGCGGAGCACAAGCCCTGGGCCCTCATCTCGGGCAACGAAAGCGGCGGCATCTGGAAGACCACCGACGGCGGCGATACCTGGAACAAGCTCGAGGGCGGACTTCCCACGGGCATGGTCGGCAAGATCGACGTCAGCGTATCGCCGGCCAACTCCGACCGCGTCTGGGCCCTGATCGAGGCCGAGGGTGAGCGCGGCGGTGTCTACCGATCCGACGATGGCGGCGACTCCTGGCGGCGCATCAATGGCGATGCGAACCTGCGCCAGCGCCCCTGGTACTACATCCACATCTACGCCGATCCGAACGACGAGAACACCGTCTACGCGCTCAACACTGGCTTCTACAAGTCGATCGACGGCGGCAGCACCTGGGACACCCAGATTCAGGTGCCGCACGGGGACAACCACGACCTGTGGATCAACCCCGGCAACAGCCAGAACATGATCAACTCCAACGACGGCGGCGCCAACGTCTCGTTCAACGGCGGCGGCAGCTGGTCGTGGCAGATGAACCAGCCGACCTCGGAGATCTACCGCGTCTTCGTCGACAACGACTGGCCCTACCGCATCTACGGCAGCCAGCAGGACAACTCGACGATCTCGATCCCGAGCTCCGGCGGCTTCGGCGGCTTCGGCGGCTTCCCCGACTGGTACTCGGTCGGTGGCTGTGAGTCGGGCCATATCGCCATCGACCCGCGCGACAACTCGGTGGTCTACGCCGGCTGCTACGGTGGCTCGATCACCCGCATCGACCGCGACCGCGGCACCTCGCGCGAGATCCTCGCTTATCCGCAGCTGCAGCTCGGGCAGGCGCCCGCGTGACCTGAAGTACCGCTTCCAGTGGAACGCGCCGATCCGCATGTCGCCGCACGACCCGGACGTCGTCTACCACACCTCGCAGGTGATTCATAAGACCAGCAATGGCGGGCAGACGTGGGAGACCATCTCGCCCGATCTGACCACCGACAACCCGGAGACCCAGGACTATGCCGGCGGCCCGATCAGCCACGACTCCACCGGCGTCGAGGTCTACAACACGATCTTCGCCTTCGAGGAATCGCCCCATACCGCGGGGCTGCTGTGGACCGGCTCCGACGACGGCAAGATCCACATCTCGCGCGACGGCGGCGCCAACTGGACCGACATCACGCCGGCCGACATGCCCCCCGGCGGTACGGTGAACGTGATCGACCTGTCGGCGCACGATGCCGGCCGCGCCCATGTCGGCGTTTACCAGTACCGCGAGGGCAACTTCCGGCCCTACATCTTCCAGACCAACGACTACGGCGCCAACTGGAGCCTGCTGACCGACGGCACCAACGGCATCCCCGACACCAACTTCGTGCGTGCGGTACGCGAGGATCCGGTCCGCCGCGGACTTCTCTTCGCCGGCACCGAGTTCGGCATGTACGTGTCGTTCGACGACGGGGCCCACTGGCAGGACTTCCAGATGGAACTGCCGGTAACGCCGGTCACCGACATGCGCATCTTCCGCGACGATCTGGTGCTCTCGACCCAGGGCCGCGGCTTCTGGGTCATGGACGACATCACACCGTTGCGCAAGGCGTCCGCCGATCTCGGGGCCGCTCACCTGTTCGCGCCGCGCACCGTGTACCGTGCGGCCGGCTTCGCCTCGGCACGGATCCACTTCTATTTCGAGGAGGCCCCCGAAGGGGAGGTCAAGCTCGAGATTCTCGACGCCGATGGCAACGTGCTGCGCGAGTTCACCGGTGAGGCCGGCGCAGCTCAGGGCGGGCCTGCAGGTCCCGGAGGCTTCTTCGCGGCCCTGTTCGGCGGCGGCGGCAGCAACCTGTCGGTGGCGCAAGGCCACAACACGTTCACCTGGGGGCTGCGCGAGGAGGCGCCGGAGCGACCCCAGGAGGTCGTGCTATGGGGCTTCGCACCCGGACGGGTCATCAAACCGGGCACCTACACGGTGCGCCTGAGCAACGGTGATTGGAGCGCCGAGCAGCCGCTCGTGGTCGACGTGAGCCCGAAGCCGGGCGTTACGGCCGATGACCTGGGCAAGCAGTACGACCTGCTCGGACAGGTCGGCGACATGATCAACGAGCTGTATGGCGGGCTCGCCGACCTACGCGCCGTCAAGACGCAGTCGATGCAGGTGGTCGAGCGCCTCGAGAGCGCCGGCGCCGAGGCCGACGACGTGGCCGAGGCGGCCAAGGCGATGAACGAGAAGCTCACCGCCATCGAGGAGCAGCTCACCCAGGTCAAGAGCAAGTCGAACCAGGACCCGATCAACTTCCCGCCCATGCTCGACAACCAGATTGTGACGCTCTATGGCTACATCCTCGGCGGCTTCGGTGGCGGCGACTCACAGCCGACCGACGCGGCCTACGACCGGCTCGAGGACCTGCAGCCGCAGCTCGCCGATCTCATGGGGCAGCTCCAGGAGGTGATGGACACCGATCTGGCGGCCTTCAACGAGATGGTGTCGTCCAAGAAACCTGCCGGCGATCGTGATCTCCGAGCAGTGATCTCCCGCTGGACTAGCCGCTCCGCATCTACCTCATCGACTTAGACCAGGGCGACTCGACCCTGATCGTCACCCCAACGAGCGCAGCCTGCTGATCGACGTTGGTGGCCCCGGCCTCGCCACGTGACCTGCTCACTGCGCACGGCGTCGGCCGACGGCAGCGGCTCTCCGTCGACGCGGTTCAACAGGGCGACCACCTCATACGTGAGAACGGACGGCGTTCTCGTCGCCTATAGCTGGAATGATCTGACCGATTGCACGAACCCTACATGCTTGCAGAACCCGATAACCAAGGACGAGTCCGGAGCAAGCGTCGGCGGCCGTAACGTCGATAAGCTCGTATGGTCGAACGTATCTCCAAATGGGTCCACGAAACCTGCCGGGGCGAGCTGCAGTAACTGGTCTTCATCGGGCTTCTACCCCAATTTCGGGCACATGGGCTTCGCATTGTCTACGGGAAGCAGGTGGACGGAGTCGCGATTCGTCACCTGTGCCAGCCCCGTTCAGCTGTACTGCTTCGAGCAGTAAGAGGCAACCGCAGCGCGACGCTGCTCAGATTCAAGCCGCTGGGACGGTGCCAGCCGCGTCGTTCAATCGACCTTCGAAGGCGCCGAGTGCGTTCGTGACCTCTGACCAGTCGGGAACCTCTCCGAAGATCATCTGCTCCATCGCGCGATAGTCGCGTGCCAGCGCTTCCGCGTACTCGCCCCGCGGCCGAACAATCAGGCTACCGGGCGTCGCTGCAGCGTAGTCGGCCCAGGCCGAGCGGTAGAAGACAGTCTTGTGCCAGCTGACGGCCTCGAGCAGATCCAATCGCTCTAGAGCCTTAGCTGCGATTCCTCGCCGGATCAGCTCGTGGATGTCATAGCAATGGCGCGACTGACGCGCCCAACTGCCCCGGGATTCCTTCGGTCGTAGGCCCTCAACGTGAAGGATCGTTGCCTTCTCCCAGAACGTCCGCTCGGCCGCGAGGACCCGCATGTTCACAGGAGAGGCCGCAAACTCTGGGAATCGCTCCGTTGCGTAGGAACTCACCACGTGAGTCTCCACAGGATCGTGATCTGACCGCGCGCCGATTTCGAGCAAGACGGATGGCGACACATAGCTGAAGCCGCCGTACTCGTCGTCGCTTAGCGACGCCGGGTAGATGAACGCAATCGAATGGCCATCTTCAACGATCTTGATGCTGCCGTCGTCAAGGAGGTCTCTCACCGCAGTTGCGAGTCTTGGCCTGATCAGGTGATTCACGCAGTGTGCTCTGGCACCGTCCAGCTTCTTGATGAGCTTCTTGGCCTGAGAGTAGGAATTCGCCTCGAGTGGGTCTTCGCCTCCTTCGAAACCGAGCTCGAACCGATCCAGCGCAAGATCGACGTCTTCGGAAAACCGATCAATCGCGCCGTACGCCATTGACAGCGAGGTCCCGCCCTTGAACATGAAGGTGGGGTATGCGTCGGCTGCGAAAAGCTCTGCTAGGACCCACGAAACCCAGTAGTCCTTCTCGGGTATGAGCGGGTGGATGCCGCCCATTCGCGCTGCAGTCTCCCGGAAGACATCCGCCCGGTCTTCCTTGGACAGCTGCGCGATCTCGTCCACGGCTATGCCGCCAGTGCCTGTGGCCGCGTAATCCGATCGATGATCGGCCGCATCCAGATCGGCATGTCGTCACGGTGGTCGCTCAGGTCGGCTTTGGTACCGTCGTCCAGAGACGATCGCAACCGGGTTATGACCATGTCATCGACGCCAGTCCTGCCCAGATACCGTAACGCTTGAAACACGTTCCCTGCGGGCGTCCCGGCAGCGAGCAGATTGCGGGGAGCCGCTCTGCGAAAGGCGATCTTGTAGGGTCCCACCTGGACAGTCCTGGGCAGACCGTCCGTCAGGTAGGTCGGACGCGCAGGTACTTGCTGTGACAGGCCGAGAGCATTGGTCGCTCGTGCGCCAGACGCCTGGATCGTGGTTTGAGTGCTTCGTGCTACAGCACGCGCAATGTCATCAATGCTGGGGCTAAGATCGCCGAACAACCTGCTCTGCCGCGGATAGTCGTAGACACCACGGGCCAAACGCCTGATCTTGCCCTTGGCCACAAGCCGCTTGAGTGCCTGATCTACGGCTGCGCGCGAACCCATGTCGAGAAAGTCTCGAGGGACGAAAACACTCGCTCGACCCTTCCGCTGGACTCTCTTGAGAAGTCGATCCTGTAGAGACATCATCTTGTCAGAAAAATCAGTTAGTTTTTATTACAAGTCGACACCCTACCATCTATGTGAGTTCGCAATCAATAGTCAGTCCTGACGGACACCGGCGGGACCTGACGATTACCGAGCGTGGCTTGGTCCGACGCGTACATGACGCGGTCGACACCGGCTGACCCGGGCGCGACCCGGAATGAGATCAGTCGCGGCGCTGTCCAAGCAGGCATAACCGGAACGTACCTGAAGGCGGGCGAGCCGATCGTCAAGCTGCTCAGCTGAAGAAGTCGACCTCGAGCCCGACGCCGGACGCCTTGGCCTCCTCGTAAACCAGTCGCGCCAGGGCAACGTCCTGCACCGCCAGGCCCGTCGAATCGAACAAAGTGATCTCGTCGGCCGACTCGCGGCCGGGCCGAGCCCCCGAGACGATCTCGCCGAGGCCGGCGTGGATGTCGGTACGGCTGATGGTGCCATCGTGCAGCGGCACGTTGACCTCGCCGCTCGCGCACGCCTGCTCCCAGTCGTCGACCACCACCTTGGCGTGCTGCAGCAGGCTCCCCTCGATCTCCTGCTTGCCATGGGCATCAGCCCCCATGGCATTGATGTGTGCGCCGGGCCGGAACCAGTCAGCCTGCAGGATCGGCTGGCGGACCGGGGTGGCGGTGCAGACGATGTCGCATGCTGCCGCCGCCTGCAGGGTCCCGACCGCACCGCCGAGCTCGTCGGCGAAAGCCTGGGCAATCTCGGCCGAAGCGTCGGCGCCGACCACCTCGAGCTCCGAGTACACGACCCTGAGTGCGGCGAGTAGCGTTCGCGCTTGCACGCCGCACCCCACGAAGCCGACGCTGCGCGCCTCAGGCCGCGCCAGGTACTTCGAGGCCACCCCGGCAGCTGCGCCGGTGCGGATGGCGGTCAACAGGGTGGCGTCCATCACCGCCAGCGGAACGGCGGAGGCCGGATCGCTGAGGATGTACATGCCGAGCACCGATGGCAGCCCGTGGCGCTCCGGGTTTCGAGGGTGCGCATTGACCCACTTGACGCCCGCGGACTGCCCCATGAACGCGGGCATGGCGCGGAAGTCGCCCTCGAACTGTGGCAGCTCCAAGTACACCTTGACGGGCATCTGAGTCTCCCCCCGGCCGTGCGCCGCGAAGGCGTTCTCGACAGCCTCGACGGCGGCCGGCATGCGAACCAGCGAACGAACGTCGCTCTGGGTAAGAACCAGGGTCTTTACGGGTGGGCTCCGGGGAGTCATAGGTACCGGGTGGGGTGGTGCCGCCGCGATCGTAACCGTGCGACCCTGCCGGGGCCAGACAGGCTAGACTGCGCCTCCATGCTGCAGCGTCTGTTGCGACGGGCCGAGGACACGGTCGTGGACCGCCCCAGGTCGGTCCTCGCGGCTGCCGTGGGACTTTGCGTCGTCGCGGTCTGGCTCGGCGGCGGGATCGAGTTCCGCACCTCCCGGCGCGAGCTGGTTCCGCAGGGCGACCCGACGCAGGCGCGCTGGGACGAGCTGCAGCGTGAGTTCAGCGGTCCGGAGCCGCTGATCGTCGCGCTCGAAGCGCTGACGGCCGATGTCGCCGGCGAGCAGCTCGAGTCGGTTGCCCGGCAGCTGGGTGCGTCGTTCGTCGACGACCCGCTGGCCAGCCGCGTCTTTTACCGCGTCGATCTGGACTGGCTCACCGACCACGCCCTGTACCTCGCCCCACCCGAGCGGCTCGAGGCCGCGGTGCAACAGATCGACGAGCTACTCGCAGGCGACGACGGCGGCGTGCGCCTGTCGGGCTTCGCCGAGCTCAACGAGCGCATCGCCGCCCGCATCGAGGAATCGCTGGCTAGCGGCACCGTGCTCCTGTCGCAGGAGGCCGACGAGGCCGCCGATCGTCTGCGCGAGCTGATCGCCCAGCAGCGCCGCTTCCTGGAGGATCCGTCGGGCTATGTCGAGGCCCTTGGCGAATCGCCACTCGGCCTGCTCGAGACCGCCGATCGCGGCTCGATCACCGCCAACGGGTACCTGGCAACGCACGACGAAAGGACCGTCTTCGTCCTCATCAGCATGGCCGGGGACGACGGCGACCTGGCCCTGCAGCAGGCCCTGGTGGCTGCGGCTCGCCAGCGGACCGAGACGCTCCTGGCGGTGCACCCGGGGATCGGATACGGACTCACCGGCGCGCCGGCCATGGACGTGGAAGAAATGGCGGCCCTGCGCCGCGACGGACGGCAGACAACGTTGATCGCCACCGCTGGGGTCTTCGTCCTGTCGCTCTTCGCCTTCCAGCTGCGGCGTCATGCCCTGGTCGGTCTCCTGACGCTGGCGGCAGGCGTCGTCTGGTCGATCGGCGCGGTGCGGCTGGAATTGGGCTCGCTCAACATGATCACCACGGCGCTTATCCCGATCCTGGTGGGCATGGGGATCGACTATGCCGTACACCCGATCTCGCAGTACGAGCTCGAGCGGCGCACCAAGGAGCGTCCGGCCGCCGTGCGGGCCGCGATGCGCAAGACCGGTGCAGCGGTCACCGTGTCGGCCCTGACCACCTCGGCGGCGTTCTTCTGCTTCCTGCTCATGGACTTCCGCGGCTTCTCCGAGCTCGGTCTGGTCACCGGCGTCGGGGTCCTGCTGTGTCTGCTGGCGGCACTCATGGTCTTGCCGGCGCTCCTGGTGCTGCATGGCGCCTGGCACGACCCCGACGGTGCGCCGCGCAAGGCCGCCGTGGATCATGTCTGGGACGACGACGCAGCCCGGCTGCTCACCCGGGCGCCAAGGCTCGCGGTCGGCCTTTTCGTCCTCCTCAGCCTGGCGGCGGCTGGGCTCGCCAGCGGTGTGGAGATGCGCAGGAACCTGCTCGAGCTTCTACCGGCGAGTGCCGAGTCGCTGCGCTACCTCCAGGTTCTGAACGAAGAGTCGGCGCTGAGCAACGACTTCAACCTGGTCACTGCCCGTAGCCTGGCCGAGCTGCAGCAGCTACGCGATCGTGCCGATGCGGCGCAGGAGATCGAGCGCTTCGAGTCGGTGCTCACCTTCTTGCCCGCGGAGCCGGAGGCAGCGGCCAACGCAGTGCAGCGGGCGGCGGCGCTCCTGGATCGGCTGTCGCTGATGGAACCGGGGGCGGGCGGCCACGATCGGCGTGCCAGCTCGCTGGCACGACTCGAGGAAGCGCTCGCCGAGGCGGCCGACGTGGCCTTCGTGACCGGGCTGGGCGGGCTGTCCGGAGCGCTGGAGCGCGGCCGCGCCGAGGCCGAAGCCGCACTGGCGCTGGTAGATGCGGCGAGCCCTGCCGAGCTCGCCGCGTGGATGGAGGCCGAGGGCGCGCTGCGAACCAAGCTACGGCCGGTGCTCGATCGCGTGCGCGTTGCCGCGCGCGCCGACGTCCCAACTCTAGAGACGTTGCCCAAGGCGATCGCGGATCGCTTCGTCACCTCCGGCGGCCGTTTCCTCGGCTACCTACACCCGGCCGGTGACATGTACGACCCGGCCTTCTTGCCACGCTTCAACACCGCCAGCCGAGAGGTTGCCGACGACGCCATCGGCTTCCCGATGCTGTTCCACGACCACGCCGAGCTCATCACATCCGGCTTTGGAGCCGCCTTCCTGAGCGGGGCGCTGCTGGTGTTCGTACTGCTGTGGATCGACTTCCGTGATCCTCGGCTGACGCTGCTGGCCATCGTCCCCGTGATGGCTGGAACGCTCTGGATGCTCGGGTTCATGGCGCTGGCAGGGCTGTCCTTCAATCTTGCCAACCTGGTCGCCGTGCCCATCGTGCTCGGGGTCGGAATCGATGCCGGCGTCCACGTGGTCCATCGCTATCGCCTCGAGGGAAACGAGGGCATGATCACGGTCGTGTCCCACACCGGTCGCGCCATCCTGATCGGCTCACTCACGACGATGGTCGGGTTCGGCAGCCTGGCACTGGCCGCGCATCGCGGCATGGCAAGCCTTGGGCTCCTCCTGCTGATCGGGGTCGGCTCCTGCACCGTTGCGGCCCTCGGTCTGCTGCCCAACCTGATCGTCGCCCTCGGGCTGGCACGCCGCTGAGCTCGGATCGAGCTCCGCCGGCACGATCGGTCTATTCTTGGTGCATGAGTAAGCCCTACGCTACCGCCGTCCTGCTGCTGACGACAGCAACCGGAGTCGCCTCCGGGGGCGCCGGGGTAGCGCCGGCACCGCACCACCTCGTGGCCTGTGCCCCCGGGTATCCCGGCAACATGTCGCAGGCCCAGCCGACCATGGACGAGTTCGCGGCGATGGTGACCGCGGCCGCCGGCTGGCCGGCGGAATCCCTTACGGCCGAGTATCACCAGGACGAGGAGCGGGGCATCGCGCGGATGCACGCGACCGACACTGACCTGGCGCTCGTGCCCCTACCCTTTTTCCTGGAGCACGAGCAGGCGCTGCAACTGGAGGCCGTGCTCCAGGTAGTGCAACAGAACGGGCAGGCCACCGAGACCTGGAGCCTGGTGGCCCCCACCGGCAAGGTCGACGGCCCCGAGGATCTGCAGGGCTGGGAGATCACCGGGGTTCCGGCGTATGCCCCCGGATTCGTACGCGGCCCCGCCCTGGGCGCGTGGGGCAGGCTGCCGGAGCGGGCCGATATCGTATTCACCCGTCGGGTGCTAGGGGCGCTGCGACGGGCGCTCGCCGGCGACCAGGTCGCCGTGCTGCTCGACAGCGCTCAGACCGCCGCGCTCGACGACCTTCCCGACATCGCGGCACTCGAGATAGTGGCCACCTCCGAGGAGCTGATCGGCGCGGTGGTGGCGACCGTCGGCGGCCGTATCGAGCAGGATCAGGTCGACGCACTGGTGCGGGGACTCCTGAGCGTGCACGAGCAGTCGCGGTTCGGACAGGTGCTGGAAATGCTGCGCCTCAGTCGCTTCGAACCGCTGGACACCGACGCGCTGGATCGTGCGCGGTCAGCCTTTCTCGACACGTGACCCGGCGTGCACGCTCCTTCAGTCTGATCATCGCCGCCCTGCTGGCGGGCGGCTGTGCCAGCGCCCTGCGACCGGTCGACCCGAACTCCGACTTGGGCCGGGTCGACCCCGAGGCGATCGACCAGCTGGCAGCAGCCAGCTGGATCGCCGAAGCGCGCGTCCTGTTCGGTCGACGTCCCGACATCGCGGCCGTGGAGGAGGCCGAGCGGCTCTTTCTGCTCGCCGCACGCGCCGATCCCGACGGCGTCGAGGGCATCCTGGGCGCCACCGAGGCGATGGCCTGGCTAGCCCGTCACCTCGACTCCGGAGACCGGCGCGACGACAAGTCGCGCCAAGCCGTTCAGACGGCGCAGTGGTGCGAGATCCGGCGACCCGGGCTTGCATCCTGCAGCTACTGGCTGGCGCTGGCGCTCGGGGTCCAAGTCAACGAACGCCGCTCGACCGCGGTCGACGGCCTCCGGCGCATGGTCGAGCAGCTGCGAATCGCCATTGACCGCGATCCGGACTTGGACCGCGCCGGACCGCATCGCGTACTGGCGCGAGTTCTCGCACAAGCCCCTGGGTGGCCAACCGGACCCGGAGATCCCGACAGCGGTCTGCAACACGCCGAGATCGCGGCGCGGGCCTACCCCGACTATCCGCCGAACCAGATCGCGCTCGGTGAGGCCTACCGGGAGATCAACGAGCAGCGCGCCAGCCGCAACGCCTTCGAGCGCGCCGGCGATCTGGCTCGGGCGTGGCAACGGTCGGCCCACCCCGACGCCGCCGAATGGCTTCAGGAGGTGGCGGCGGCGCTCGCGGCGCTCGGATGAGCCACCGCAGGTTCGCCGGCGTCGAGCGCGGCGTTCATCTCCGCCACGATGCTCCATACCCGGTCGCGGCCGATCTTGGCACCCGGCCCGGCACGCTCGACGGTGTCCAGCGCCGCGTACGCGAGGCGCACGGGAAGCGCGCAGAAGGCCGTGATGCCGCGCGCCGCCGCGGCCTCCTGAAGAACGTGGCAGTAGTCAGCTGCCAGCCCGAGATCCTCGCGTGCCAGTGCGAACACCTCGGCGCGATCGACGTGGGGCGGCAGATAGCAGCGCCCCTCGGCCGTATCGAATGCCGAGTCCTTGAGGATGTTGACCAGCTGCAGGGCCTCACCGAACCGCGGTGCCAGCCGGCGCAAGCGGCCGGCCACGCCACCGAGCTCGGGTCGATCGAGCAAGAACAGCTCCGTGCTCAGCTCACCGACGATCCCGGCGACCACGTAGCAGTAGCGGCGTAAGTCCTGCAGACCGTCGAGCCGCAGCACCCCGTCAATGGTCTGCTCGACGAAGCCAACCATGCCGCGGGCGGTCCGGATCGTATGCGCCCCAACGATCCCGCGGGCGCTGTCCGACAGTTCCAGGAACTCGCGCAGCACCAGCCCGGAGTCGCGCAACAGCTCCAGATACCCGTCGTGCTCGATGGGAACCGCTCGGGCCCACCGATCGCCGAGCCGATCGGCGGAATCCAGGTCGGGCTGCTGCAGCAGCTCGACGAGCTGCTCCAGCGCCCGCACCCGCTCGTCCTGTTCCCACTGGGCCGCATCCTCGAAAGTATCGGCGATGCGGAACAGCAGGTAGGCGATCCCCAGCTCCCGGCACGTCGGCTCGGGCAGCAGGGGAATCGACAGGGCGAAGGTGCGGCTGGTCTTCTCGAGCAGCTCGTCGATGCGGTCCATGACTTCGGCTCACGCGAGGGAGATCCTGCCGATTATCTCCCGGCGTCCGGTACAGCGACAGTCGGCCGCGCGCCACGGCCTCGGCTAGGAGACCGTGGTGAAAGTGTGGTGGGTCTGGCAAGTAGGTCTTACGGGCGAGGGCAAGGAGCACCGACGAGGCGATGCAGGAACATCGTTGAGGAGGTGCGACACGGCCGTCGCCCGTAACCCTTACTTGCCCGGAGGGTTACGCCATCACACTTTCACCACGGCCTCCTAGGGTTCGACGCGAGTGCCCTCCACTCGCCCGCCACGCAGAGCGGCGCGGATCAATCCGGGGGTGCGACCGTCAGCGATCAGCGACGGGATGCCGAGCCGCGCCAGCGCACAAGCAGTCTCGAGCCGGTGGCGCATGCCGCCGGTCACATCGGTTGCGGCCGATCCACGGGCCAGCCGCCTCGCTGCGGCGACTTCGGCAGGTCCGATGCGGGGCAGCGTGTCACCGTGCTCGTCGTAGATGCCGTCGGTGTCTCCGAACCAGAACGCACCGACGATCTCCACCCCCCGACACGCCAATCGACGCGCGATGGCCAGCAATACCGTCTCGGTCGAGACGATGGAGGCACCTTGCTCTCGGTCCATGACGACGTCGCCATGCGTGACTGGCAGCAGGCCCGCATCGAGGGCGCGCGTTAGCGGCTCCAGGGCGAGCGTCGCAACCTTGCCGGAACGCGCAACCAGCGCGCTGGACGGTGACAAGGACCAGGGAGCCGCACCGTGCGCCCGCAGGGTATCGGTGACAATGCGATGGAGCGCCGCAGCCGCTGCTTGCGTGGAGGCCACGCCGCGCCGCTGCTGCGGCCGGCGTAGCCCGCGGTGGACACCGTGGCGCGCTGCCGCCACGTGCCCGAACGAACCGCTGCCGTGCCCCAGGATCGTGCGCACACGTGCGCGCCGATCGACCTCGGCGATCTCGGCGCAGAGCCGCTCGAGCTCCCGACGACGCACGGTGCGGGCGCGCCGCTTGTCAGTGATCAGGCTGCCCCCGAGCTTGACCAGCCGCAGCCTCACGACGTTGCCTCGGGGGCGGAATCGAAGTGGTCCTCGAGCAGCCGAGGGCCCGATCCGACGCGATCGCGGATGACCCGCTCGACCCCTTCGATCGCGGCCAGCGCCGCGGCCATCGGCCCCTCCGATTCGGGGGCGCATATAACGTGCACGTTGGGACCGGCATCCATGGTCGCCCAGGCCCTGACACCTTGCTCACGCAGCGTGCGGAGTCGTTCCAGTACGCGCAACGTGGCCGGGGCCCAGTAGAAGATCGCCGGGCTCGAGGACATGGCGACGAGGTGCAGCTCGACAGCGTCCGCCTCGAGCACGGGCCCCAGCGCCTCGAGATCGCGCGCGCGGATCGCTCGGCGCACCCGCGCGAGACGCTCCGGTAGGAGCTCTTGGCGGCGGGCGTAGTGCGGGCTGGTGGCGGCACGCCGATGGCCCTCGAGCGAGGAGATTCGCTTGGGCCCGGTCTGGACCAGCGCGACGACATCCCGCAGATCCCAGTGGTCGGCGTCGGCGAGCTGTACCGCGTGCGCACTCTCCGAACCTTCCGCCGGCCACTCCACGTAGCCGCCGAGCACCGATCTGGCCGCCGATCCGGAGCCGCTCAGCCGGGCCAGGCGCGACAACTCCGCGACGTCCGGATCCTGACCCAGGGCCCGCGTGGTGGCCACGGTCAGGGCCGCGAACCCCGACGCCGACGAGGCCATCCCTGCCGCGGCCGGAAAGCTATTGCGCGTCCGCACTTCCAGCCCCGTCGCGACGCCCGCCTCGGCGCGCAGACGATCGAGATGGGCCACGATTCGCGCGCGGAAGGAGCCGCCGACCGGCACGGACGCCCCATCCTCGCCGATCAGCTCGACGCGGTCCGGCGCCGACGGCCCCAGGCACCGGACCGTGGTGCGGCTGACACAGCGATCGAGGGTCATCGAGATCGACGGATTGACCGGTATGGCGCGCTCCAGATCGACGGCGCCCCAATACTTGATGAAGGCGATGTTGGCCGGGGCCTCGACCGTGACCACGCGACTCATGAGGCAACCGCCAGGGTCTCCACACGAACCCCCTCGACTCCCAGCGCCACCGGATATACCAAGAGCTCCTGGAGCGCTGGCTCCGAGTAGCCCGGGTCCGGGTGGATGCTCAGCAGCGAGCCGGCCCCGGGACCAGCCAACGAGCCCGCACCCGAGATCTTCGCCGCCCCACCGGCCTGCTCGACCCGCGCAACAAGGACCCGAACCTCCGCGGGCACCACGCCCAGCTCGCACAAACACCGGTGGTATTCGCGGATCGGCTCGAGCAGATCGGCGACCGTGGTGCGCGCGTGCGCCAGGATCCCGGTCAGCCGCTCGGTCTGAGCCCGCATGCGGCCAAGCGTCGCGCCGAACGCGGTCTGGTTCGCATCGTGCCGGGTGCGAACCGCGGCAACTACCTCTCCCGTGCTCTCTGCCGGCGACCCGGTGCTGTAAAGGTGAACGGCGGCGAGCAGATCGGGTCGCGCCGCCAGCGGCTCGAGCTCGAGGCTGCCATCCAGCCGGCGGGCACGCAGCACCCCGCCGTGGTACACGGTCGCCGCGTCGACACCCGACGGGCTGCCGTGTTGGCGGCGCTCCACCTCGAGCACCGCCCGGTTGACGAGCGTCCAGTCGATCTCGCCCTCGAGCACGCCGACGACCCCGGCAACGATGGCCAGGGCCGCAGCCGCCGAGCTACCGAAGCCGGCTCCGACCGGAATCTCTGACTCGACGAGCAGGTGCATGCCCGGAAGATCCCGCGTAGCGGCGACTACGCGCACGGCCTCACCCAGGGCCAGCGTCACCAGGCCACCGGCAGAGTCCGGACGTAACGCGGCGAAGCGTGCTGGCGTCGGGTCCTCGGTGTAGGCCTGCCAGGCCACGCGGGCGCCCTCGGCAGCCTGTGCAACGGCCTGCCAATCGGTCTGCCAGGCAAGTCGCAATCCGGGGATTTCGATGTCGATGCTGGCGTGCGGCCGCAGCGTGATCGCCGCACGCAACCGCATACCCGCGGCCGCAGCCACGGCAGGATGGCCGTATACCGCGGCGTGCTCGCCCATCAAGATGACCTTGCCCGGCACCGAGATCCGAGCGCGGGGGCCGGCCGCCATCAAACGCAAGCTCAGGACGTCTCTGCGGAGCCCGGACCGACCCGTCCGAGTCGCTCGTGAGCCCCCGCCAGGTCCTGCGACGCAACCGCAGCCATGAGCGACAGCTCGCCCGCCAAGACCGCGGCACCGAGAATCTCGGCCAGCCGCAGTACCGCCGTGCCCGGCCTGTTCGGGTCGATCTGCACGCCGAGCATGTCCAGACACTCGCGCTGCGTTGCGAGCGCCGTGCCACCGCCGATCGCGGCCAGGGGTACATCGGGCAGAAACACCGAGGCAAGGACCCCGTCATCCTCCCACGGCTCGATGCAGGTCACGCCCATCGCCCCCTCCACCACGTGCGCCGGATCCTGCCCCGTCGCCAGGAAGTAGGCCGCCAGCACGTTGGCGAAGTGGGCGTTGAAGCCATTGGATCCGGCGGCGATCGAGCCCAGCAGGTTCTTGCGGTACTGGACCTCGACCAGCACCTCGGCGGTCGTCTTGAGCCGACCCAGAACGGCAGCATCGAGCTTGACCTCGGCGTGGATGCGCTTGCCGCGTCCCTCTTGGAAGTTGACTGCCGCCGGCTTCTTGTCGACGCAGTAGTTGCCCGACAGAGCGATGCACGTCACCCCGGTGGCCGGCTCGATCAGGCGGCGCACGACACGATCGCAGGCGATGGTGGCCATGTTCATTCCCATGGCGTCGCCCGACTGGAATCTGAAGCGCAGGAAGATCGTGGTGCCGAAGGCAAAGGGCTTCAGGTCCATGAGCTTGAGGTATCGGCTGGTGCCCTCGGCCACCTCGCGGATCTCCTGGATATTGTCCTCGACCCAGTCCAAGAACTCGCGCGTCTCGATGATCCCGGACGACCTGAAAGCGGGCGCGCGCGTCATGCCGACGTCGTCCACCAGCACGGTGGCGCCACCGGCCGCGCAAATCGCCGAGCAGCCGCGGTTGATGCTCGCGATCAGCGCTCCCTCCGTCGTTGCCAACGGGATGTAAACGTCACCGTCGGCCTCACGGCCGCGGACCCGCACAGGCCCGGCGATACCGACGGGGATCTGCGCCACGCCGATGAAGTTCTCGCAATGCGACGCGGCAGCCCGGCGCGCGTCGAGCGAGTAGTGTCCGACGTGCTCAAGCGCGGCGCCGGTGATGCGCTCGATGGCCCGGCGCCGGACCTCGGCCGCAACCTCAGCGCTCAGCTCGGCAGGCAGCAGGTGCAGGCGACGATCGCCACGGGCAATCTGCTCGACCAACTCGTCGATACCGACCGCGGTCGCCTCTTGCTCACTCATCGCTGGGGGCTCCGGTGGCACAGAGGTGCGACGCGCAGCTCCGACAGGTCACGCGCGCCGACGCAGAACATGCAGATCCGCAACTCGTGCAGGGTATGCCGGATCGTCGCCTCGACGGCGTCTGCGGACTGCACGGCCGCCTTGAGGAAGGGATAGGCCAGCCCCACGAGGTCGGCCCCCATGGCGATCGCCTTGGCCATGTCGAGCCCGTTGCGCACGCCGCCGCTGCCGATCACCGTGACGTCGGGCAACGCCGCCAGAGCACGGATGGAATCCGGCGTCGGCACGCCCCAGTCGGCGAACAGCTCGCCGAGGTCGAGATCATCGGCGCGCTGGGCCTCGATACGTGCCCAGCTGGTGCCGCCGAGGCCCGCGGTATCGAGGATCCTCACCCCGGCCTCGGCGAGCAGCCGTCCCACGGGCCCCGACAGGCCCATGCCGATCTCCTTGACCGCCACCGGGCAACCGAGCTCCTGGACGACGGCCGAGATCTTCGGGATCAGGTCGGAGAAGTCGCCGTCGCCCTCGGGCTGTAGGGCCTCCTGCAGCGGATTCAGGTGCAGCACGAGTGCGTCGGCGTCGATCATCGCTACGGCGGATCGGCACTGCTCGACGCCGTAGCCGTAGTTGAGCTGCACGGCCCCCAGGTTGCCCAGCACCGGGATCGTCGGCGCCACGTCGCGAACCTGGAAGGTCGCGGCGGTCGAGGGATCCTCGATCGCCTTGCGCTGCGAGCCCACTCCGAGGGCAACCCCGACGCGCTCGGCGCCCTCGGCCAGGTTGCGGTTGATCTGAGCGGCCTCCTGGGTACCACCCGTCATGCACGAGATCAGCAGAGGTCCCGCCATCGCCTTGCCGAGAAACTCGGTCCCGGTATCGAGCGCGCCGAGATCGACCTCCGGCAGGGCGCAGTGCTCGAAGGCCCACTCCTCGAAATAGCTGGCGCGCAGCTGCATCCGCTCATCGAGCGCCAACCGGATATGCTCGGCCTTGCGGTCGCGTTCGGCGAGTGCTGGGGTGGGATCGGACATCGCGGCCTCGGGTTCCGTGCGCGGGAGGGCGCCTCTATTATCGCCTACGCGATCGTGGGCGGTGACTACGCAGCGCGACACGACGCTGTCGCTCAAGCGAGCGCTGCTACAACGCCCTCCGCGAAGCGTGCCAGCAGGATTGCACACCGATCCATCCGCCGGCGCAGCTTGTAGAGCGGGACCCAGGAGCTCGGGCGCCATACGGCCTTCCACATCACCTGTCGACGGTCGATACTGCCGTCCTGAGCGCGGCAATCCTCGAGAAAATGGGGCAGCGTCCCGTCGGCCGCGTCACTCACGGCCCGGGCGATCAGGTAAGGGATCTTGAAGGCGATGGCGACACGCGCAAAGCAGGCCGACTCCATGTCGGCTACGGCGGGCTGGTCGCGTACCGTCTTGCCCCACCATTTCTGCTTGGTCTCGGGTGTGGACAGAATCTCGTCGACCGTGACCATGCGGCCGAGGTCGTATTCCACATCGAGATTCGCCTCCTCGAGCCACTGAAGATCCGGCCAGGACAACACGCGGCTTCCCTCCATCACCTCGCTCGAGACGACGAGCTCGCCCACGCGCAGCTTCGGTGAGAGCCCGACGGCGAGACCGAGCGCCAGAACGCGCGTCGGGCTGCATTTCTGCACCAGGCTGCGGATGCCTAGGTCGGCATTGCGCTTGCCATCGCCGGTCACGGCGAGAACCACCGGAACACCGTGCAACACGCCGCGCGTGTAGCGACGCGGTCCGTCGGCAATCTCCTCCTGCTGCTGCACGCGCTCGCGCAGGGGCGCGATCTCGTCCTCCATCGCCGCGACGATGGCGATCAGCTCCTGTCTCGAGTCAGGCATGGCCATGCTCGCGTTAAGTAATCCAGGGCGCGCTCGGGCTCGGCCTCGATACGGTCGTCTGGCGCCTTCGCCTCCCGAGCAAGCCGACCGGTTGGTGAGCGCCATCCTCGCAGGCAATATCGTATGCACCGACCCTGCCGTCAAACGGCCGTCGCACCGGCGTGAGCCGTCCTGGGGGGGCAGCGTGTAGGCTGGCACCCGTGGTCTCTACCCTCATGGACCGGCTCCGACTATTTCTCGCTCGCTGGCTTCTCTCGCCGCTTCAGGGGGTCACCTTCGGCGACTGGATCGTGGTCCTGCGCGACAATCGCTTCGCCATCGCGCCGGCGTTCTGGCCCCGGGGGGCGCTCACTACCATCAGCAGCCTGTTCAACTCGGCCCAGGCCAGGCGCGAGCAGCAACTCTACGGTGCCCAGATCGATGCCACCGAGGTGCGCGAGCCACTCTTCATCCTGGGCCACTACCGCTCCGGGACTACCCACCTGCACAGCCTGATCGCTCAGGACCCGCGCTTTGCCTTCCCCAACAACTTCCAGGCCAGCCAGCCCCGGATATTCCTGACCACCGAGGCGCTCGGATCGCGCCTCGGCGCTCGCCTCACCATGCGACGGCGCCCGCATGACAACGTTCGGTTCGACCTGCGGGTACCGGCAGAGGACGAGCTCGCCCTGTGCGCCGAACACCTTCCTGTCGCCGCACATGGCCTGGCATTTCCCGGCCCGCGCCCACCACTACGCCCGCCGCTTCCTGACCTTCGACGACGCCAGCGCCGAGGAGCGGCGACGCTGGATCGAATCGCTGCGCACCTTCGCCCGCAAGCTCACCTTCAAGTACGGCCGGCGGCTCGTGTTCAAGTCGCCGCTGCACACCGCGCGCCTTCCCCTGCTGCTCGAGGCGTTTCCCGACGCCCGCTTGGTTCACGTTCACCGAGATCCCTACGCGGTCTTCCAGTCGACCCGCAACATGGAGCTCGAGGTCGAGCCGCTCTTCCGGTACCAGCGCAGCCGGCTGTCCGATCTCGATGAGCGAATCCTACGGCGCTACCGCGATCTGTACGATACGTACCTCAGGAACCGGGGCCTCGTGCCCCCGGGTCACCTGATCGAGGTCGCCTACGCCGATCTGGACACCGACCCCGTATCGACGCTCGAGCGCATCTACTCTGCCCTCGAACTACCACCGTTCGACGCCACGCGCGAGCCCGTGGAGCGCTACCTCGAGTCGATCCGCGGCTACGCGAAGAATGTCTACCCGGAGCTCGAGCCGCGTCTTGCCGCCCGGATAGCCGAGCAATGGGGGCCCTGCTTCACGGAGTGGGGCTATCACAGATAGCTGTACGACCTGAGCTAGTGTGACGCGTCGGAGTTGTCTTGTCTTATGGCTTTGGCGAGGATCTGGTCGGCGGACTTGAGCCAAAGGAAGGGCTCGGAGCCGTCGTTCCAGGCTCGGATGAAGCGGTGGATGGCCTTGATCAGGACATCGACGCTGCTGAAGCTGCCGCGCCGGACGGCCTGCGAGGTGAGGATGCCGAACCAGGTCTCCACCTGATTCATCCAGGAAGCGGAAGTGGGCGTGAAGTGACGCGTGAACCGCGGGTGTTGCTCGAACCAGGCCTCGACCTTGGGCTGGGTGTGGGTGCCGTAGTTGTCCAGCACCAGGTGGATCTCGCCCTCGGGGTAGGTGCGGTCGATCAAGCGTAGGAAGCGAAGAAACTCCTGGTGGCGGTGCCGCTGCATGCAGGTGCCCAGGATCTCGGCGGTGGCTAGGTTCAACGCCGCGAACAGCGTCGTGGTGCCGTGGCGTCTGTAATCGTGGGTGCAGCGCTCTGGATCGCCGCGGCGCATGGGCAACATCGGCTGAGTCCGGTCCAGAGCCTGGATCTGGCTCTTCTCGTCCACGCACAGCACCAGCGCCCCCTGGGGCGGGTGCAGGTACAGCCCCACGATGTCGGTGACCTTGTCCTGCAGGAGTGGATCGGCGGAGTACTTGAAGGTCTCGGTGCGATGGGGCTGCAGGCCGTTGCGCCGCCAGATCCGCAGGATCGTCGAAGGGCTCGCATCGACCTGTTTGGCGAGCCGCTGTGCGCTCCAATGGGTTCGGCTCGGAGGCCTCTCCAGGGTTGCGGCGATGATCTTGGCTTCCCGCACGGCGTCGTAGGTGCGCGCACGACCAGAACGCGGCTCGTCACCGAGATCCTCGATGCCCTGCTTGGCTGCGCGAGCGCGCCACATGCCCACGGTCTGTCGGGAGGTCTCGAGGCGCTCGGCGATCTGCTGGTTCTGCAGCCCCTGCTCGGCAAGCAGGATGATGTGGGCTCGGAACACCTGCCGCTGCTGTGAGCTCGGCGCGTCGATTACTCCCTGGAGCCGCGCCCGCTGCTGCCCGGTCAACGAAATCTCCGATGCTACCCTGGGCATCGTGGCCTCCTGTCCCGACAAGTTTACTGTCGAGACAAGGAAGTCATAATATGCCATATAAGTCAAGCTAATTACGCCGCGTTCCACTAGCAGCGAGTGCTCCAGGTCGACGAGATCGGGTTTTCAGGCCAGGGCGACACCAATGAAGAGCTAGCCGACGCGATGGCCAAGAGCCTCGGGTGGTGGCCGACTTGTCCACCTGGACAACCATGACGAAATCCTGCCTACGATCACACGGTTGCGCAGATGATGTGCGACGTATAGGTGACCGAATCTTTCGAATCATTGTTGATCCGCACTTCCCACTGAGTGTCGGAGCTAGGTCCGGATGCCACAAGATCAATGTCTTCGTCGTCACCCCCGGAGGGAGACGTGGCGCCTCCGCCGAGGACCTTTTCCCCGGAGCTGCATACCACGGTCGACTGCGACGTGGTCTTGGACGCGACGGTCAAGGTGCTCGTTATCCGTTCCCAACCGGAGACCCCGTCAGCGCCCGTGGCTCCAGTAGCGCCCGTGGCCCCGTCAGCGCACGTGGCTCCAGTAACGCCCGTGGCCCCGGTGGCGCCCGTGGCTCCTGCTGGGCCTGCCGGACCCGTGGCTCCGGTGGGGCCTGCGGGGCCTGTAGCGCCAGTGGCACCATCCGCACCGCTTGCGCCTGCGGGGCCAGTAGCGCCAGCGGCACCATCGCTGCCGCGGGGGCCGGTTGGGCCCTGCGGTCCAGGGGGTCCGGCTTCGCCAACCGCGCCGCCCCCACCGAGGTCAAAACTGTCTCCGAGCGCTTGGTTGCGCTTGTTGAACCCGCACGCCACACGCAGGCGATAACCCGCAGGCCGCATGTCGGCGGGAACCGCGACGGTAATGGAGTCGGCTCCGTCACCGATCTCTACGGACACCAGTTCCAGGGGGGTGGAGGCAAGCGTCACGAGCGGATTCAGACAGAAGTTCCTACCGTGGATGACTAATGCGCCCGAAACGTGATCCGCCGATACCTTGCGAATGTTGACCGCCTTGGCACCGTTCTGCGCACCGACCGTTGCCACCGCGAAGGCAACGACCGGCACCAGCAGCGGGATCAGCACGTAGATTCTCAAGTTGGCTCTTGATCCCATCCTGTGCCTCGAGATGTCCTTACATGTCTAACTATGGCCAACAGTACGCATAACAGATTTGTCCATTGCGGCGCAAGCATGAAATCCAAGGGGCACCTGCCTTCGCCAAGTGGGGCGACTGTCAAACGGGACTCCTTCAGTGCCCCTTGAAGGGAGGCGGGTGCGAGTTGCGCGCGCCGACGCTGACCGGTGGGGCCTCGAAAGGGCGCGGATATCGGCCGCCGTGCCAGGATCGGCCAGAATAGGTCAAGTGCGGCCAGGGTCGGCCAACGCAGGGCCTAGCAGGCTGCTGAAAAACTCCCCTTGTTCGAGTAGATTTTGAACCACGCAGCCCGCGGCAAGAACCGAAGCATCAACGAGGTGAGCAGATGCGTGGTGAGGACGCGGGACAGGTGGCGGTTTTTAGTTACGTATCTCCAGAGCAGCGAGTACCGAAGGAGCATCCGCTGCGGCCGCTGCTGAAGATCGTCAACGATGTGCTGGGGCGGATGTCGCCGCTGTTCGAGAAGCTGTACTCGCACACGGGCCGTCCGTCTATCCCGCCGGAGAAGCTGCTGCGGGCGCTGCTGCTGCAGGTGCTGTACACGATTCGCTCCGAGCGCATGCTGATGGAGCAGCTCGACTACAACCTGCTGTTCCGGTGGTTTGTGGGCCTGAACATGGACGATCTGGTGTGGGATGCGACGGTGTTCACGAAGAACCGAGATCGAGTGTTGGGAGGCGAGGTCGCCAAGGTGTTCTTCCAGGAAGTGCTGGCGGAGGCGCGGCGCCGCAGCCTGCTGTCGGATGAACACTTCACGGTGGACGGCACGCTGATCGAGGCGTGGGCCTCGCACAAGAGCTTCAAGCCGAAGGATCAGAGCGACTCCGATGAGGGCGGCAGCAACCCGAGCGTCGATTTCCGCCGGCAACGGCGCACGAACGATACTCACGCCTCCAGGACCGACCCGGAGGCACGCCTATACAAGAAGAGTAAGGGAGCCGAGTCGAGGCTCTGCTACATGGGTCACCTGATGATCGACAACCGCCACGGGTTAGCAACCAACGCCTGCGTAACGATCGCTTCGGGAACAGCAGAACGAGAGGCCGCCGTGCAGATGGCGGGCGAGATTCCCGGAAGGGGCCGGGTAACCTTGGCGGCCGACAAGGGCTACGACACGCGAGACTGCATCCGAAAGCTTCGAGATCGCAACATCACCCCGCACGTCGCACAGAACGACACGAACCGGCGCAGCGCCATCGACCGCCGCACGACCCGGCACCCGGGCTACACGGTCAGTCAGAAGAAACGCAAGCTCATCGAGCAGATGTTCGGATGGGCCAAGACGGTCGGGCTGATGCGCAAGACCAGACACCGAGGCACGCAACGTGTCGATTGGATGTTCATCTTCACCGCCGCGGCCTTCAACCTGGTCAGAATGCGCAACCTCGAGGGGGCGACGTGACGATGAGGGCACCAATCCCCAAGAAATGCCGGCGGGGCCAGCAGCGCCGGCCTCGTACCCGCACTCGGCGCCCCGCTAACTCACCGTGATCGAGACGATCCAGCCCAAAATGGCGCGCCCAAGCCGTTTTTCAGCAGCCTGCTAAGAGACCGTGGTGAAAGTGTGGTGGGTCTGGCATGTAGGTCTTACGGGCGCGGGCAAGGAGCACCGACGAGGGTTCCGGACGGCCCGATCGCCCCCGAAGCGTGACCCCGCTTGACCGTGGCTGGTTCTACGATCACGACAAGCGGGCCGATGCCGCTGACAGCGATGGCCAGCCACGGCCCGCTGCCTTTCACCTGCGGCCGCTGGCTAGCTAGTTCTTGTCCAGAAACCCGTAACTCTTTGACAATAAAGGGGATAAAGAGCGCTTAGGGCTGGCATTTTCGGGCTTGGTCGAGTAGAGTCAGATGATACAAAGACCTGATTCTAAACGACTTAGCCAGAAAAGAGGCCAGCCCAGATGCGCAAAACCCACCATCATCAGCCCAGCCTGATGGAGCCGTGGCTGGATCTGGATCATGCCAAAGAGCTACAGGCGATCTCGCGGATCCTACAGGAGCACCCGCAGATCAACGCCCTGATCCTACAGGATCTGCAGCGGGGTGCGGGGAGCCGCGAGCAAACCGGCTCCGGTGGTCTGAGCGCCGAGCAAGTGCTGCGAGCGCTGATCGTCAAGCAGATCAACGGCTCCTCGTATCGGGAGTTGGCGTTTCACTTGGCGGACTCCCGCACCTACCAGAGGTTCTGTCGGATCGGCATAACGGACAAGCCGCCGTCCAAGTCGGCGCTGCATGCAACCATCAAGGCGCTGCGCGCTGAGACCCTCGAGCAGATCAATCGGATCCTGGTGCGGGCAGCTACCGGTGCAGGAATCGAGTCCGGCCACAAGGTCCGGGTCGACTCCACGGTGGTGCCGGCCAACATCCACCATCCGACCGACTCGGGACTGCTGTGGGATAGCGTGCGGGTTGTGGTACGGCTGATGAAGCAGGCCCGGGAGGTGCTGGGGCCTGAGGTGATCGTCTTTTGTGACCGGACCCGGCGGGCGAAGCGTCGGCGCTACAGCATCAACAACGCCCACCGACAGCGTCAACGCGAGCCAGCCTACCGGGATCTGCTCAAGGCTGCCGAGGAGACCTACGCGTTTGGTGTCCGGGCGCGGCAGGTGCTTGCACAACCCCATCAGGTCGATGCGGTGCACGCCGGCATGCTCGGTGCGGTGGCTGACAAGCTCGAGCACTACCTGCCACTGATGGCGCGCGTGATCGAGCAGACCCGCCGCCGGGTACTGCAGTCTGAGACGGTGCCCGCGGCCGACAAGGTCGTCTCCATCTTCGAGCCGCACACCGACATCATCAACAAAGGCGGTCGCGACACCTTCTACGGCCACAAGATCTGTCTGACGCCGGGTCGCTCCTCCATGGTGCTGGACTGCGTTGTGCTGCAAGGCAACCCTGCCGACTCGACGCTGACCTCGGCAATGATCCAGCGTCAGCGGCAGCTGTACGGCCAGCTTCCAAGACAGGCTGCCTTCGACGGTGCCTTCGGCTCTGCCAACAACCTCGCCACCCTCAAGGGTCTCGGCGTCCAGGACGTCGTTTTCTGCAAGCGCAAAGAGCTGGCCATCTCCGAGATGGCCACCAGCTCCTGGGTGTACCGACGCCTGCGCAACTTCCGCGCCGGCATCGAGGGGATCATCTCGTTTCTGAAACGAGTGTTCGGCCTGGACCTTTGTACTTGGAGGTCGCTGCCGTCGTTCCACTCCTACGTGTGGAGCTCGATCCTCACCTGCAACCTCTTGGTCATGGCTCCACACCTCTTGGCGTAGCCACCGCCAGCGCCGCCGCGATCTGCCTTCAGGCCCTCGGTCTGTCCGGCGGCGCCCTACCGACCCCGATCGTCCTCACAACAGCCGCGTCCACCGTCCGGAGCCTCGAGTTCACCGCCCGCGACGTTGCAACATCAGCTCTCGAGGCTCAGAATCGTGCCGTTTCTGGACAAGAACTAGCTATGGTGTCCGCCACGTCGCACGGTCGGCCCGATCGGGTCTGGCGTGCGGTCGTTGCTCCCGGTCAGATCGGGGGAGAGCCACCCCCGATCCGGCTGGCCCTTCCTTCTTGTTCGCATACCTGGCCGCGTTTCGCCGTCATTCGTCCACGGGCGACCGCTCGGGAGCCCCCGATTCACTGCCTGCTAACCGTGGGCCGCATCGCGTCACCGTCCGTCGCCTCGTGGGCCCGCAAAACCGCCGCCGAACCAGGCTGCCGGACCAGGGGCGGTCATGGCGAGACCGTCCAGAAAGGCACCCGGCGGGTTGGCCAGCAGCGGCCGACGGGGTCCCGAAGCCATCGTTCCAGGGCCGTTGCCCTTCTACGCTGCTCCCGACTGCGCAGGGGCTATCACACCAGTTCCTGGCAAATCGGCCGCTCGATCGGGCCGTCAGCCAGGGCCGGTGGGGCCGCGGCGCAGTCAAGGGCCACGGAGCCGGGATAAGGCCGGCACCCGGGAGCAACCGGTAGCGGGCCGCCGCGCCTGCTGCCACAGCACAGGGAGACGCAGCCATGCGACTCAAACCCAAGAATCAGAGCGGTTTCACTCTGATCGAAGTCACGATCATCCTGCTCGTGCTGGTGATTCTCAGCATGATCATGTTGCCGCAGATGGGCAACTTCAATCGGCTCGCACGGTTCGTGAAGGCCAAGGAAGACCTGATCGCGGTCTGCGCGACAGCCAAGAAGATGCTCGACGAGGTCATGCTCAGCACCTTCTATCGGGATCCGAACGGCGACGACCACGAGGTCGCTCCCGACAAGCCGATCGGTCTGCTGGTCGGCCCCGGCGCCCTTCCCGCGGAAGGTAGCGTCGGCCAGGGTGACAACTATGTTGCCGTCGGCGATGCATGGCGTACCGATCCTACCGACGTCCCGAGCTCATACTGCCTGGAGGTCATCACGGACCGCGGCAGCATCCAGGTTCGCTTCGCGTGCGACTACCTGGCCAACCACCTGCAGCGCAACAACCCGTTCGGCACGAGCTCCGGCGGTACACGCTACAAGAACGTGTTCGACAACCTGGACCAGTCGGACCACCACCCATCGCTGCACAACACGATGGTGGGCGGGATCTTTGGCTGGCGTGGTCCGTACCTCGACGCGCTGTCGCCCGATCCGTGGGGCAACCGCTACATGGTGAACAGCTTCGCGCTGTTTGCTCCTCCAGAAGGTGATGCAGCTGACATCTTCTCCTCGGCGGTGGTGTGCTACTCCACTGGCCCGGATCTGGGCATCGACACCGAGTTCAACCAGCCGCAGGACAACGACGACGAAGCCGGCTGGGAGACCGGCGGTGACGACCTCGCGGTGATCCTGAGCGCCTTCGGCCCCTTCTAGCAGGGTGATGAAGAACGCTGGTTTGTCGGGGGACTGGATCGCTCCACGGAGTTCAAGAGCGTGATCTTGTCTGTTGTGCAGCCCGATCGAAGGACATGCTGCCCGTTGGGCGAGTCCAGCAGCTCGCAGCAGGCCCGTGCAACCGCGCCTGGTCATGTCGCCGCCGCCAGATTGCCCATTCTCACGAGGTTGTAGGCAGCAACCGAGAACGTGAACGTCCAGTCCACCTGTCGCTCGCCTCGGTGTCGCGTCTTGCGCAGAGTGCCTACCGTCTTGACCCAGCCGAACACCTGCTCGGTCAGCTTGCGCTTGCGTTGACTGGCCTGGTAGCCGGGATGCCGAGTGGTTCTGGCGTCGATGGCGCTGCGTCGATTCCGGTAGGCGTTTTGCGCTACGTGGGGCGTGATTCCAAGCGCTCGTGTTTGCGCCACGAAGTTCCGAGTGTCGTAGTTCTTGTCTCCGGCTATGGTGGCCCGAGTGCCTCGCACAGCCGCCTTGAGCAGTTCGACGGCGACGTCTCGTTCCGCTGTGCCGGAGGCCTTTGTTGCTCGGGCTTTGCTGGCCAGACCGTGCCGGTTGTCAAGCAGAACATGCCCCATGTAGCACAGCTGTGCTTCGTGCCCTCGTGCCTTGCGGAACAGCCGCGCATCAGGGTCGGTGATTGAATGATGCGTCGCGTTGGATCGCTTCTGTCCACGGAAGTTGCCGGCCGCATTGCTGCCACCCCCGCCTCCGGGGCCAGAGACCTCGCCTTTGGCGACGTAGCTCTTGTGCGAGGCCCACGCCTGGATCAACGTGCCATCCACCGAGAAGTGCTCATCCGACAGCAGATCCCGCTCGCGAGCCTGGGCAAGCACCGCCTCGAAGAAGGCGTCTGCGATCTGCCCCTGCAACAACCGATCACGGTTCTTGCTGAAGGTACTCGGATTCCAGACCGTATCGTCCATCCCCATCCCCACGAACCAGCGGAACAGCAGGTTGTACTCCAGCTGCTCGATCAACATCCTCTCGGATCGGATGCTGTAGAGCACCTGCAGCAGCAGCGCTCGAAGCAACCTCTCCGGTGGAATCGATGGGCGCCCCGTGTGCGAGTACAACTCCCGGAACTGCGGCCCGAGCGTGCGCAACGCTTCGTCCACCATCTCCAGGATCGCCCGCAACGGATGCTCTTTCGGTACCCGTTGCTCCGGCGAGATGTAACTGAAGGCCGCTACCTGCCGCGTGTCGTCGCCTCGCATCAACCCACCCCCTACGACGGTCACTTGAGCACTCGCGCCTACCCTACCAACCTGTCTCAAGAGATTCTCCGCCCTCGGCGGAGTTTTTCATCACCCTGCTAGACAACGACCTGCCCACGCGATGTGGGCACGCGCGTGGCGGCCCGCCCGGCTTCGTGCCGGGCGGGCTTTTCGTGTGCCGGGCACTGGGCGGATTCGGATCGCCTGCAAGCGGACGCGGAAGTCTCTTGGCTATCCGGCGGAGCCCGCGCTACTTCATGTCCCACAAGACATTCGGTGTCCGCTGCCCGCCACCACCAAGAGTGGCCTCGACCAGCTGCTCGGCCGTCATCTCGTGCAGCCTGCTGCCCCCGTCGGGGCCGGTACGGACGATGAATCGGGTGCCTCGCTTCAGGCCCACCGAGGCGCGCCCGACCCACTATGATCGGAACTCACCCGGGAGCATGCCGTGGCCTGGATCAAGACCGTCCTGTCGTTGCCGACCGTCGCCCTCGTCGCGATGGTTCTGGCCCTCGGGTTGGTGCGCATCGGGGTTGTCGAGCCGATCACCAGCTTTGGGATCTTCATGGTGAGCTGGGTACTCGGGGGCGTCGCCTCCACGGTGGCCGGCACCCTCAAGCTGTACCGGGGTATCGACGCCCGGAGCCGCGCGCAGGGCCGGTGGCAGGTGGCCGCCGGAATTCTGCTGCTGATCGCCCTCGTGGTTCAGGCGCGATCCGCGCGGGTCCCGCCGATCCACGACATCACTACCAACCCGATCGACCCGCCGCAGTTCTCCGCAGCCGCGGAGCTTGACGCCAACCACGGCCGCGACATGACCTATCCGCACGGGGGCGCCGAGGTTCCTGGGCTACAGGCCGGCGCCTACCCGGACCTGGTATCGATCCGGTTACCCTCGGCACCCGATGGGGCCCAGGCCCACGTGATCGAATCGATGCAGCGACTCGGCTGGACCGTGACCTGGTCGAGCACACCAGTCGGGCTGGTGGAGGCGACCCACGCAACCTCGCTGTTTCGCTTTGTCGACGACATCGTGGTGAGAATCCGTGCCGAAGGCGGCGGCAGCGTCGTCGATGTGCGCTCGCTTTCTCGGGTCGGGCGCAGCGATCTTGGCGCCAACGCGGCGCGGATCCGGGCCCTGCGCGGCCTGCTCGGGCGCAACGACCCCTAGCAGGCTGCTGAAAAACTCCCCTTGTTCGAGTAGATTCTGAACCACGCAGCCCGCGGCAAAAACCGAAGCATCAACGAGGTGAGCAGATGCGTGGTGAGGACGCGGGACAGGTGGCCGCCTTTAGTTACGTATCTCCGGAGCAGCGAGTACCGAAAGAGCATCCGCTGCGGCCGCTGCTGAGGATCGTCAACGACGTGCTGGGGCGGATGTCGCCGCTGTTCGAGAAGCTGTACTCGCACACGGGCCGTCCGTCTATCCCGCCGGAGAAACTGCTGCGGGCGCTGCTGCTGCAGGTGCTGTACACGATTCGCTCCGAGCGCATGCTGATGGAGCAGCTCGACTACAACCTGCTGTTCCGGTGGTTTGTGGGCCTGAACATGGACGATCTGGTGTGGGATGCGACGGTGTTCACGAAGAACCGGGATCGAGTGTTGGGAGGCGAGGTCGCCGAGGTGTTCTTCCAGGAAGTGCTGGCGGAGGCACGGCGCCGCGGTCTGCTATCGGATGAGCACTTCACGGTGGACGGCACGCTGATCGAGGCGTGGGCCTCGCACAAGAGCTTCAAGCCGAAGGATCAGAGCGACTCCGATGAGGGAGGCAGCAACCCGAGCGTCGATTTTCGCAAACAACGGCGCACAAACGATACTCACGCCTCCAGGACCGATCCGGACGCACGCCTGTACAAGAAAAGTAGGGGAGCCGAGTCGAAGCTCTGCTACATGGGGCACCTGATGATCGACAACCGCCACGGGTTAGCAACCAAGGCATGCGTAACGATCGCTTCCGGGACAGCGGAACGAGAGGCGGCGGTGCAAATGGCGGACAAGATTTCCGGTAACCGCAGGGTGACCTTGGCGGCCGACAAGGGCTACGACACACGCGAGTGCGTCCGTAAGCTTCGAGATCGGAACATCACCCCGCACGTCGCACAGAACGACACCAATCGGCGCAGCGCCATCGACCGGCGCACAACCCGCCACCCCGGCTACCAGGTCAGTCAAAGGAAACGCAAGCTCGTCGAGCAGATGTTCGGATGGGCCAAGACGGTCGGGCTGATGCGCAAGACGCGGCACCGAGGCACCGAACGCGTCGATTGGATGTTCACCTTCACCGCCGCTGCCTTCAACCTGGTCAGAATGCGCAACCTCCAGGGGGCGACGTGACGATATCGGGACTAACCGCCCAAGAAATACCGGCGCGGCCGGCAACCAGAGCCTCGCACTCGCACACGGCGGCCGGGCAACTCACCTTGATCGAGACGATCCAGCCCAAAATGGCGCGCCCAAGCCGTTTTTCAGCAGCCTGCTAGGGCCTGCTAACGGGCGACGACGGCCGGGCCGTGGTCGAACACCCAGACCGCCGGCTCGGCCGGCAGATCGTCCGTCGAGAACGAGCGGCGGTGTGAGCCGACCCTGATGACGTCCTGGCGACCCGCCAGCCAGGAGTCGATCTCACCCAGATCCGACGGTGAGTCGGGTTCGGCCTCCAGGTCCGGCAGCCGGTAGTGCATCGGCACCAGGACCCGCGGGCGGAGCGCCGCGACGATCCCGTCGATCTGCGACTGGGACAAGATGTGGTAGTCGGCGTCGATGGGGAGCATCAGCACGTCGACCCTGCCGAGGGCACGGACGTTGGCCTCGGTCAGCGGTCCGTTGTCACCGACGTGAACGATCCGGATGCCGTCGACCTGCACCAGCCAGATGGTGTTGCGCTGGCCGAACTCCTTGCCGTACGGGTCGGCGTGCTTGCCGGCGACCCCGGTGACCTGCATGTCCCCCACGGTGTACTCGCCAGAAGCATCCAGCAGCCGCGCACCGGGAGCCCACGGCACCTCGAGTCCCCGATAACGGCCGCCGTCATGGTCGTAGTGCGGATGCGAGATCAGGATCGCGTCGGCGGCGGCCGGCCGCGGGAAGTCGTAGCCGAGCCACACCCGGTCCGCATACGGGTCCAGCAGGAGCTCCGAGCCACCGCTCGAGCGAACTCGAAAGCAGGCGTGCGCGACGTACTCCACCGTGACCTCCTCCGCGACCTCGCTCGTTGGGATGGCTGGTCCCCAGAGCGCCACGATGAGGGCCAGCGTCGCTGCTCTCACGCCGCACCGGCGCCCGGAGCGCGGAACACGGCGATCGAGCTCGTGTAGCCGTGCAGGAACGTCCGCCGGTTCACTGGCCCGATCTCGCCGCTGCAGAAGAACCCGGCGATCGGGGCCGGCCCGAGGTGCTCCGCGATCACCCGGCTGTCGTGGTCGGGTTCTCCGTAGAGGGTCTCGCCGCGCCCCAGGCACGAGAACAGCAGCACTGCATCGGGCGTGGCCCCCGCTCGCGACTTGTACCCCACCAGGAGCGACTCCAAGTCGCGCGCCGAGGTGGCAGCGTCGCGCAGGTGGAATTGCACGACCTGCCCGGGCTGGACGTGCTCGCCGACCGCGATGAGCCCGGTATCCGGATCCAGGCCGACGATGTTCCGCACCAGGAAGTCGCCGTGCTCGTAGACCTCCTGGTCGCTGTGCATCACGACGCCGATCGACAGAGCATGGCGAAACAGGCGCTGGTCGTCTTCGGCGAGCTCGGCAAACAGCTCGGTCAGCACGTCGGTCGGACGCTGCCCGTCGAGCTCCAGGATTCGGTTGCGAAACGCCCGCGTGACGAAGAGCGGGCTGCCGATCGGGCGGCACCCCTGGGCGACGATCGTGTCCATGTGGATATCGCCCCGGATCGCCAGGCCGACGATACCGTCCGGGAAGACGGTGTCGTCCAGGAACAAGGCGTTGTCGCCAGGCCGCTGGGCGCCGCTTGCCAGCCCGCCGATCTTGGCACTCGTCGGGAAGGCGATGTCGAGGGACTCGATCAGACGGCGCGCATCACTGCTGAACGGATCGGGTAGCAGCACAAAATGCGCCGACTCGTCCGACTCCAGCCCCAGAAGTGCTTGCCAACCTCCCGGATCGCCCACGAGCCGCTGACCATCGGTCGGATCGAGCCGAAACGGACACAGGTCGACGCCCGGGAGCGATGCCGCCATGAGCGAGATGGCGGCGCTGTGCTCGACTTCGCGGCCACCCCCGACGACTCCGCCGCCGGAACAGCCGACCGACAGCACGTCCGGGTAGTAGCGGCGCAGCAGCGCGGGGACGTCGGGGTAGTCGTCCTCGTGGTGGGGCGAGACGAACGCAAGCAGCAGATCCGGCTCGACCGACCCCATCTCGGCGCCGATCTCCGAGGCCGCCTGCTGCACCGCGACCTCGAGATCCGGCTCCTCCGACACGAACGATGCCCATTTCATTGGGGCATTGTACAGGGGCATCGGAGACGCAATGGCCGGTGATCGCGCCGAACCGTCCGGCACTCGCCGTCAGCCCCCGATTGCTACAATGACGCGACCCTCCCACCGCCGCGTGAGGCCCCGTGTTCGACTCGCTGCAGCGCAGACTGCGACGCCGGACCTACGGCGACGACGTCATCATCGTGTCCGGGCTCCCCCGCTCGGGGACTTCGATGATGATGCGTATGCTCGACGCCGCCGGGCTGCCGATCATGACCGACCACGAGCGCACCGCCGACGAGGACAACCCCAAGGGTTATTACGAGTACGAGCGGGTCAAGAACCTCGAGAAAGATCCCGACCGCTCCTGGGTCCGTGAGGCGCGCGGCAAGGTGCTAAAGGTGATCTCGCACCTGCTCAAAGACCTGCCCGAGGAGAATTACTACCGGATCATCTTCCTGCGCCGCGACCTCGACGAGGTGGTGGCATCGCAGAACAAGATGCTCGAGCGTCGGGGCGAGAACAATCCTTTGGACGATCGCTCGACCAAGGATTACTTCCTGCGCCATTTGGTCCAGGTGAGGTTCCTGGCGCGTAATCGCAAGAACATCGAGTTGCTCGAGGTGCAGTACCGGGACGCGCTCGAGGCGCCGCTCGAGTTCGCCCGCCGGGTGAGCGCCTTCCTCGGCGGGCGGCTCGATCCCGAGACCATGGCAAACGTCGTCGACGCGCAGCTGTACCGTAATCGCAAGGCCGAGATCCGCGCCCAGGCCGGCTGATCCCACCCGGCGACCGTCCGATCGCGGGAATGGCGTCCGCTTTCGAACCCGCTCGCCGAGCCGTCTGTAGCCGTGCAGGCGGCCAGCAGGCCGCGGTGGAGCTCTGATGGGTCAGTCTCTAGAGGTGTGGCCGCACGCGAGGCAGGCACATCAGCACGATGCTGGCCAGTACCAAGATCCCCATCACCCCATAGAACGCCAGCGCCGCCGGCCCCGAGCCACCCAACAGGGCCAGGAGGCCGGCCCCGGTGGTAGTGAACGCGACGGCCCCGGGCAGGATACCGACGGCGGTAGTCCAGACGAAGCGGGTCCGCGGCAACCTCGTCAGACCCGAGGCCCAGTTCACCGCCGTAAAGGCGACCGTGGGAGTCAGCCGTAGCACCAGCAACGCCGGCCACCCTGCCGACTCCACCAGTCCATCGGCGCGGGCCAGAACGCGGCGGGGTAGCAACCGCTCACCCAGGGGCCGACCGAAACGGCGCGCCAGCTCGAAGCTGATTTGGGCCCCGATCAGAGCGCTGATCCATGTGACCAGCGACCCCCAGATCGGCCCGAAGACCATGCCGTTGAGCACGGCGGGGATCTCGGCCGGGATCGGCAGAACCGCGACGGCGACCGTGAACAACGGCGCCGCCACATAGATCAGCTGTCCGGAACCTTCGACCCAGCCGGCCAGTGCGTCGACCATGGCGCTCTGCGGGGATGCGCTGCCGCAGCGGCAGTACCGCTCACTGTAACAGCAGGTTCCGTGCCAACCTCACTCGGCTCGCAAGGCCGACACGGGAGTCTCGCGAGATCGCTCGCCCCTCGGCGCGCGGCTGCGGCGCCAGAAGGACTCCCCGATGACGATCGGCCGCCGCGGCCAGTACTGGTTCCCGCTGTTGTCGTAGTAGGAGCCCTCGGCCTCGGCCGCGTCGAACACCCGGCCCAGCAAGGGCGCGGTGCCGAGGACCTCGAAGGCGTCGTTGCGACCCTGCCAGTCCAGGAAGTTGGCCGGCGAGGGCCAATCCTGCACGAAGCCGAGCTCGGGTCGGCCGACGACCGTGCCCAGGACCTGGCGGCGGTACCAGGAGCGCGCCTGCCACGAGCCCGAATCGCGCACCATCAACGCGTAGATCTCGCCGAGATCGTCAACCACCTGCTGCCGCACCGGGCCTGGCACTGCGACCCGCAACAGGCGGGCCCACAGCCACGGAGGCGCACTCGAGGAGCTCATCGAGCCTGCTTGGCCGGCAGGTCGAGGACTACGCCGTCCCAGAATCGGTCGAGCTGCTCGCGCGAGCGTCGCAGGGCCTCAGTGCCCTGAGGCCGCAACGTGAACAGCTTCGGGGCTCGACCTCCGCGCACCGGCGTCGGCTCACCCAGCCGCGATGCCACGTAGTCCTTGACCTCGAGCCGACCCAGCGTCACGTACACCGCGGTCAGGATCACCGGTGCCAGCGTGTGGCGCTCGATCTCGGCGTAGATCTCCTTGCCGGAGGCGTCGGCCCCCAATCGTGCCAGGGCCAGCAGCACCACCTGCTCGAACTCGCCCAGGAATCCTTTCCTCCCCACGGCGCGGCTCTCCTTCGAACGATTTATTTAACAATGTTTAATACGGACGCCGGCGACGCGTCAACACTTCCACCACGGCCTGCTAGGCTCCGACCATGAGCCAACCGCTGAGCGCGGTCATCTGGGACTTCGACGGCACCCTCGTCGACACGCGCCAGAAGAACCTCAACGTCACCCGCTACCTCATCGAGTTGGTGCGCGGTGTGTCTGCCGACGAGTGCAAGGCGCTGCGCTCGCTGGCGGACTACGAGCACGCCCTGCATCGGCATGACCGCTGGACCGACTTCTACCGCGTCGAGCTCGGCATGAGCGAGGCGGAGACCGCCCGGGCCGGCGGGCTGTGGAGCGCGGCGCAAATCGAGGAGCCGACCGTACCGCAGTCGTACGAAGGCATCCGTGAAGTGCTCGAGGCGCTCGATCACCTGCCCCACGGCATCGTGTCGCTCAATGCGCGCGACAACATCCTGCGACTGGTCGAGGCGCTCGGTCTGGGCCACCACTTCGACGAGGTGATCGGCTACGAGGCCTTCGAGCCGACGCGCCACAAGCCGGCGCCCGACGCACTGGTGGCGTGCATCGAGCGGCTCACCCGATTGCGGCCTGGCACGATCTTCTACGTCGGCGATCACGAGGCCGATACCCAATGCGCGCACAACGCCAACGCCCACCTCCGAGCAATCGACGTCGACGTCGAGGTCCTGAGCGTCTGCGCCGTGTTCGGGACCCACTCGGACGACTCGGGCTGGACGGCGAGACCGCACTTCCGCGCCGAACAACCGCGTCAGATCCTCGAGTTCGCCGGTTCGCTAGGCGCCGTAGCCGGCTGAGTCGTCACCGGGCGGCTGCGGCCCGGCGCTCGGTGGCTCGATCGGGCTTGGCGAGACCGGTGGCGCCGTAGCCACCGCGCCGCTCTCCGGAGCGGCGCCGCGAGCCGTGCCTGTGCCCGGCCGGGCGATGTCGATCGCCGCGTAGAACAGGAGCACGCCGAGCAGACCCTCGAACGCCCCGGCCATGAGCGTGTGCGCCACGGCACCGTCGAGTACGAGGCTGACAATTCGCCCCAGGACCAGCCCGAAGTAGGCGACAGAGGCGGCGAGCAGCCACTGCTTGCCGCGGTCACCTCCGACCGCGCCGCGCACGATCACCAGACCCATGCCGACAATCAGCCCTCCGAAGATCGCGCGAATCTCTCCCGTCGCGCCCGGCGTCATGGGCTGCAGCGACACAATGCGGGCGGCCGCGTCCGGCACGAGCAGCGCGTAGGCCCCGAACAACAAGTGCCCGAGCGCCAGGATCAACAACAAGGTCTTGAGCCAGTTCATCCGCACCTCCGCTTGAGCTTCCCACAGCATATGTCACGGCGGCGCGGTCTCAGAAGGCCCGCAGGTCGACTCGCTCCAGCATCCCCCGCACGCACAGTGCCGCGGCGTAGTCGCGGTGTATCTCGAGGTCGCGCAACGACCAGCCCCCGGGAGTGTCGCCTGGCAACTCGGTTGCCAGGACGCGCGGTTGCTCCGCTTGCAGCTCGAGGGTGAAGCCCGACGGCGGGAAGGTCAGCCCGGTCCCCACCGCCTTCAGGTAGGCCTCCTTGAGCACCCAGGTGCGGTAGAAGGCACGGCGGTGGCGATCCTCGGGCAGGGCCGCCAGCCACTCGTGCTCCGGGGCGGAGAAGTAGCGTTGCGCCAAGCGCAAGAACGGACGGTCGCGTCCCAGATACTCCAGATCCACCCCCACGTCTGCGGCATCCGAGACGGCGATGAGCGCCCGGTCGCCCGAGTGGGTCATGTTGAACCCGAGATCGGGCCGTGCCGGCAGGTACGGCTTGCCGTGCTCGCCGTAGCCGAACCGAACCTCGCCGGGCTCCAGGCCCGTTCGGCGCCCGAGCACGGTGCGCAGCGCCGTCTGGGCCGCCACGAACTGGCGCCGCTTGGCCTCGATCCTGAGCCGCTCCCAGCGGGCGCGCTCACGCCCCTCAAGAACCTCCGGACGCGGCTCTACCGCGCTCAACGTGACGACGTGAATCTCGACCTGAGAGCTCATGAGGTGCCGTACTATACTGCGCGCGCCGCGGCGCGCTACGGCTCGAAACCCGCCGGGGTGGCGCTGCAGCACGGACATGCGGCACGGCCCCGTAGCGCGTCGTAGCCCTCCCTGCCGACGATCGGCACCATGCCCAGCGCGGCGAGCGGATCCGCCCACCACCAGCCGAGACCCGCGTTGAGCAACAGTCCCACCAAGAGGATGGCCGACAGGTAGGTACACAGCATCGTCTGCGTCGCCTCGGCGTTGAGCGCCCCGGAACCGATGCCACAGGCGACGCGCCGCTTGGCTCGCGCCAACATCGGCATCACGACCACTGCGACCGCCGCGATCAGGATGCCGAGGAGACTCTCGTCGGGCACCTCGCGACGCCACAACATGCCCACCGACTCATAGGCCAGGTAGATCGCCAGCACCACGAAGCTGGCCCCGATGAGCCGGAGGGCCAGGCGCTCGCGCTCGGCACGACGATCCTCGTCGGCGTCGTTGTACAAGCGCCAGATGGCGATCGCCGAGGCCGCCAGCTCGATGGTGCTGTCGACCCCGAACCCGAGCAGAGCGACGCTGCCGGCAACGATGGCAGCTACCAGCGACAGCGTGGCTTCGATGCTGTTGTAGCCGAACGTCAGCCAGGAGAGCCAGAGTCCACGGCGAACCAGCTGCCGACGCGGTAGCGCGATCTCGAACATGCAGCGATTCTAGCCCAGCGCTCGCGAGCCGATTCGACGGCCTCGAGCAGGCCGTGCTAGTCTTTGCTGGCTTCGACCGCGACGCGCGGGCCTCTCTCGCACACCCGTGCAGGAACGCGCCGGTCGATCCCTACGAAGACCCACCAGTGAGGACTGTCATGGCCAGGAAGTGTGCGATCACCGGCAAGGGTCCGCGCTCTGGCAACAACGTCTCGCACGCCAAGAACCGTACGAAGCGCTGGTTCCGTCCGAACCTCGTGAACAAGCGCATTTGGGTCGAGGAGCTCGGCCGCCACGTGCGAATGCGAATCTCCACGTCGGCCCTGAGCGCCATCGACCGCGACGGCCTGCACGCCTACCTGCGCAAGAACGGTCTGAAGCTCAAGGACATCACGTAGCAGGCTCCGGGGCTGCGCTCGCTCGCGAGCCGGAGTCGGCGAAGTCCGGGTCGAGGCGGTTCGGTGATGTGGGGGCGTCGACCTCCTCCGGACAGCTGAGGTCTACGGCAGCTTCTCGGCGACACGGCGCTCCGCGCTCGCCAATCTGTGCGCCGGTGCCCGCTACACTGGGCCGATGAAGGCTCCTCGACTTCTCATGCGGCCGGCCGCACTGGGGCTGGCGCTGGCTCTGTTAGCGAGCGGCGTCCACGCCTCGACCTCGAGATATTGTCAAGAGTTGTGGATCGGCCTCGCATGATCAGGCGGCTTCCTTCCGATCCGACTCCTGGTTGTGGCGCTCGAGTTGAACGCCGTCGAGGAACGTCACGCCGGCACGCACGAGCGGCAGCAGGTTTGCTGCATCGAGTCGGCGCCATCGCAGCTGGGCCATCTCGAGCAGCTTGAACGCCATCGTCAGCGCCTTGGTTCGATTGCCGGCGCCCTTGGTGACACGCTGGCGCAGCCGCAAGGTCGCGAAAGGCGACTCGATGACGTTGGTCGTGCGTAAGTGCTTCCAGTGCTCGGCGGGGAACTGGAACAGCGTCAACAGCCGCGGTCCTTGCTCAGGCACTTGATGGCCTTGTCGTACTTGGGTGAGAACTCGTCGGCGAAAGCGTCGATCTGCTCGTCGGCCTGCTCGCGCGTTTCGGCGTACATCACCTCGCGCAGCATGCGCTTGGCCTTGCCCTGCAGCCGCGTGGGCAGCTTGTCCAGGACGTTGCCCATCTTGTGGCACCAGTCGCACTGCTTTTGCGTCTCGGGCCAGACCTCCCGCACCGCCCTCCAGAAGCCGAGCGCCCCGTCAGCAACTGCCACTACCGGCGCCTGCATCCCTCTGCGCTTCAGGTGGCGCAGCACCGACAGCCAGCTCTCGGTACTCTCCCGATACCCGTCCTCGATCGCGATCAGTTCCTTTGTCCCGTCAGGACGGGCGCCGATCAGCACCAGCGTGCACAGGCGGTCGTCCTCGAGCCGCACGTTGAAATGGATCCCGTCGGCCCACACGTACACGTAGTCTCGATCCGCCAGGCTGCGCCTCCGGAACGCCCGGTACTCGTCTTCCCACACCGCCGTCAACCGCGCGATGTTGGTTGCCGAGAGCCCCGCCGCCTCCTCACCCAACAGAGACGTCAACGCCGGCTTGAAGTCTCCCGTCGAGAGCCCTCGCAAGTACAGAACCGGCAGCACCTCGGCCACCTTTGGCGAGCGCCGCATGTACGGCGGCAAGATCGAGCTCGTGAACCGCTGCCGCTCGCCGGTCCCGTCCACCCGCTTGTCGTTGATGCGCGGCGCCCTTACCTGCATCGTCCCGGCACCGCACGTCACTTTCCTGGCCCGCGCCTTGCCGTTGCGAACCACCGGCCGCCTGTCCTGTTCGTCACGCTCATCCCCGTGGCGCTCGATGTAGGCTGCCACCTCCTGCTCGAGCGCATGCACCAGCATCCGCTGCGCACCCCTCAGTGCGATCTCGTCCAGCGTCCCGAGGCCATCGGCCGCTTCACTTTCAAGCCTCTCTTCGAGTACCTTCAGCATAGGTGGCGTCTCCTTCCCCCTGGCTCCTACCAGGGCTCCGTGTTTTGGCTACACGGAAGGATACGCCGCCTTTTTCATGCTCCTGATCCACAACTTCTGGTCATACCTCCTCGACCTCGACCCCGCAGAGTCGGGCCCTCCGATTCAAGGCCGTTCTCGAGCTGCGCGCCCAGGACGTGCAGGGCACAACCTGGAGCCATGCACGCCTGAAGGGCCGGATCACGCTGATCGACTTCTGGGCGACCTGGTGCGCCCCCTGCCTGCGCGAGCTTCCCTATCTGAAGCGTGCCCGGGCGCGCTACGGCGAGCGCTTCGAGATCCTCGGCATCAGCCTCGACACCTTCGACCGGGGTGCACTCCGCAGCTGGTTGTCGCGCCAGGATGTCGACTGGCCACAGATCCACGCCCGGCATGGCTACGACGACGAGATCGCGCTGGCATTCTCCATCGACCGCCTGCCGACGAACCTGTTGCTCGATCGGCACGGTCGGCTCCGTGCCGTGTACGGGGCGGACAGCTGTTCGTCGAGATCGATCGCTTGCTCGCCGAGGAGGCCTTCTAGCCCTCCGCGCGCTGCGAACAAGACTTGCCCTTGCCGACCTAACTCGATCTATATAGATTTAGACATATATCGATTGTCTCGAATCGCGACGGGGTAACCAGAATGCGCGTGACCTATGCGACCGCCATGGTGTTGCAGGCACTGGCGGCCGGACACCGGTACGGGTTCGACATCATCGACGCGGTCGGGGTGCGCAGCGGGACGGTCTACCCGATCCTGCGCCGGCTCGGAGAGGCGGGCATGGTCCGCTCGAGCTGGGAGCCGGTTGCGGTCTCCCGCTCGAGCCAGCGGCCGCCGCGCAAGTACTACGAGCTCACCGAGACGGCCGAGAGCCTGGTGGCGGCGGCGCGCGATCGATTCCCCGATGGGCCGCTCGTACGGGAGCAGGCACGTGTCTAGCCGCGGACGCCGGCTGCTGGCGCTGCTATCGCAGATCGTACCGCCCCGGACCCGCTCGGAATGGCGACGCGAATGGGGCACCGAGCTAGCGCACGCCGAGCGCGGCTTTCGGCTGCGGCGCGTCCTGGATGCCCTCGAGGACGCAATCCGCCTGAGATTGCGCACCAACGGCCGGCGCGGATCCGGGCGCGGTTCGCTGCTGCATGACGCTCGCTACGCTGCCCGCGCCCTGCTCCATCGACCCGGCTTCGTGCTCGCCGCCGGCCTTCCGCTGGCGCTCGGCATCGGCGCCAACACGGCGATCTTCAGCGTCATCAACGGGGTTCTGTTCATCCTCTGCCCTATGCCGAACCGGATCAGCTCGTTCTGCTGACCAGCGACGGCTCGCGCCGAGGGATCGGCCTGCGCGCCGGGCTCACGCCGGCTGATCTCCTCGAGTGGCGCGAGACCACGGAGTCTGTGATCGGGCTCGTAGCGCTGCAGAACAGCAGCCTGGGATTCACCGAGCTCGACGAGCCGCTGGTCCCGCTGACCCACCTGGTAACGCATGACTTCTTCGAGTTGCTGGGCGCCGACGCCTGGATGGGACGCACTTTCGTTCAGGACGACCGAGTTCCCCAACGCCAATCTCACGTTCCATAGCCCGGGGGCCGCACCCGACCCCGAGTCGGATCCAGCGGTGACGGTACGCCTCGTGATGCCGGACTACTTCCGCACGATGGGCATGCCGGTGCTTCGTGGCCGCGCTATCGACGAGTCGGACACCGCCGAGACGGCCGGCGTGCTCGCGGTCAACGAGGAGTTCGTTCGCCGCTACGTATTCTCGGGAGACGCGATCGGCGAGCGTCTGATTCCCGACCTGAGCGGCGTGGGCCCCACTATCGCGATACCCCCCGGATCCGAGTGGGAGATCGTGGGAGTCGTGGGGAACATTCGCGCCGCGGGCCTCGACCCAGCACCCCTGCCCATGGTCTACCTGCCCTATGCTCAGGCACCCATAGGCATCATGAACCTGTTGGTGCGCACCCGCGACGCCCCCGAGACGATCCGCAGGGCCGCCGAGCGTGCCGTCTGGAGCCTTGGTCGCAACATGAACATCTACAGCGTCGAGACGCTCGACCGTCGCCTCGGGAACCTGCTGTGGCAGCCGCGCTTCGCCAGTCAGCTGCTCGGGCTGTTCTCGGTATTGGCGCTGATCCTGGGCGCAGCCGGTATCTATGCCGTGCTGTCCTACTCGGTCTCCCGTCGCAGCCAGGAGATGGGCGTGCGCATCGCCCTCGGAGCCGATAGTCACGACCTTCTGCGCCTGGTAATCGGCGGCGGTCTGCGTCTGGTGGCGGTCGGACTCCTCGTCGGTGGGCTTGCCAGCTATGGCGTCGCGCGCCTGCTGACGGGCCTACTGTACGGTGTGCAGGCGGCGGATCTGGCCACCCACCTCGCCGTGGCGCTGATCATCGCTGCCGTGTCGGTAGTGGCGTGCGTCGTGCCCGCCCTACGGGCGTCCCGCGTCGACCCTATCGAGGCGCTTCGCGCCGAGTGAAGAGCTGCTCCACGAACTCGCCGGCGACGCGAAAGCCCAGGCTCCGATACAGGCCTATCGCAGGCAAGTTGTCGCGCGCGACGTTGAGGCCGATCATGTCGATCTGATCGCCGACCGACTCACACAGAGCCGCGGTGATGCGTCGGGCGTATCCACGGTCCCGATGGACCGGATCGGTCGCGATGTTACCGACCGCGGCAACCCGACGCTGCGGCGATTTGACGTGAAAGCCGCCCGCGGCGACCAGCCGCTTGCGGTCGCGGATACCGAAGAACGGCACGATCTCGAGCATGTAGGGGTCGAAGTAGCGGCCAACCTCCTCGCCCGGCGCGTACGCCCGTTCGCGGTAGAAGCCCGCCAGCTCCTTGGCATCCGCCGCCGTGAGCCGGCTGCAGGCGTGCTCGAGCGTGGGCCCGTCCCCCGCCTCCCGTACCATCTTGTAGTTGACTCGGCCTGGCCCCGGCTCGTGAGTCGGTAGCAGGCAGCGCTCGAGTCCGGGCGCGACGTCGGCCCAGAAGATCGCCGGAAGCCTGCCGGCGAGAGCCCCGAGCAGCTCGGCGGTCGGCGCGTGACGCGGCGGCGAAACCGCGTAAACGACCGGGGGGACCAGCGGCTTGAAGACGAAGGCAACGGCGACCAGCTCGCCCCCTACCTCCAGCCCGTACCACTCAGTCAGGGGCCAGAAGCGCGCGTCGAGGTCGGCCAGCGCGTACACGTGCAGCGCGGCGTCTCGACGCAGAAACGACTCGATGCGTGCGACGTCCTGGAGTTCCACGATCGACACGACGGCCTCGCGAGCTGCCGGAGGGACGGTGCCTGTGGGGCACACGGTAGACCGGGCATCCGCTGCCTGCCTGCCATGGAGGCGTCGCTCGCATCCCCGCCTGAGGTGACACCCATGTTGCGGTCGGATCGACGATTCCCCTGCGCCCTGCTCGCAGCGCGAGCCGATTTGCGCCTCTACACCACCCCGATCGCGATGGGCGATCTCGACGAGGTCCGGGCCGCCATGGGGTACGAGGCGATCAACCTCTGGGGTAGCTCCTACGGGTCCCGAGCGGCCCTGATCTACCTGCGGCGGCATCACCTGCACGCGTCGAGATTGGAGCCCCGGGCGTCGGAAGAGGGCTCGTCGTCGCGATCGACCGCGTCGGCTTCGCCGAGGGGATGCGCACCTTCATGTACTACCGGCCGATGGTGATCTTGCCGATCCGTCAGCACACCTCGCCCAACATGGCGCTCATCGTGCACACGTTCGACGAGCCCACGAACCACGCCGCTGACATTCGCCAACAGGTGACGATCCGCCTGGAGATCGAGCACCGCACCGGCCGCACGGTCTCGATCGGCGCCGTGTACGCGACACTGCGGCGTCTCGAGGACAAAGGATTCGTACTCTCGGCGCTCGGCGAGCCGACCGCTTCGCGCGGCGGGCGGGCAAAACGCTACTTCGAACTGGCGCCCCTGGGAGGGCGCGCGCTCGGGCGCTCGCGCCGAATGGTCGCTCGCCTCTGGGAAGGTGTTTCGCCCGCCCACCTTGACGAATCGCCCCAATAGCGACAATCTTTCGCCGTTCCGTCGCGCGGGCTGGACGCATCGAAGGCAGCTCCGGTGAGCGTTTCGGGGGCACCATCGTCAACTTCGAGGAGGGTCGTATGACCAAAGCCGAAATGGCAGCCAAGCTCGCCGGCAACTGTGATGTCTCGCAGGCGAAGGCCGCAGAGATCATCGACTGCATTTTTTCGACGAAGCCCGGTCACGGGATCATCGCCGTCGAGCTGGACGCGGGCCGCAAGGTCTCCATCGCCGGGTTCGGCACGTTCGAGACGCGTAACCGCAGCGCGCGCATAGGCCGCAACCCTGCCACCGGCGCGACGATTCACATTGCCGCCACGACAGTAGCGGCCTTCAAGTCGGCCAAAGGGCTCAAGGACCGCGTCAGGGTATAAGCGCCCGCGATTGCGAATCACCAAGAAGGGCTCCCGTTCGGGAGCCCTTCTTGGTTGTGTCCTCGGCGCTAAGGCCAGAGCCAGCCGAAGACGCCGGCCGTCAACAGCCCGTAGACGAGGCCATCGAGGATGTCCTTGAAAGCCGCGCCCGGTCCCCTGCCCCACCAGATCACTGCCTGCCATACGGAACCCGCGTAGGCCAGGAAGGCCACCGTTCCTACGACCTGGAACACCTTCAGGTACTCGGCGCCGGGCTCCAGTGTCGCCGCCGCGACGTAGCCCGCCAGCACGCCGATCACCAGCGAGTAGACCAACCACAGCGCCAGGTTCCTACCCATGTTGGGCGGCCCCGAGGGCATGAGGGTCATCTTGCCCGCCGGACCGGTCTTCCACTTCTCGATGACTTCCTCGGACCGCATGTTGTCGGCCGGGTTTTCCGCACACGGGAAGATATAGTCGCCGGGACCGACGCCGGCCTTCCGCATCGCGTCGAGAACGTCGTCCTCGCCCGGCATCTTGCGATAGTCGCTGTTGTGCCAGCCAATAACCATGTGGATCAGCGAGCTGGCGATGAACACCGCGACGGCCGACAACACGATCGGCAGCGATAGTGCGGTAAGGGGAACGAGCATCTCCACCTCCCGGAGGTTGCGGGGTCCAGCCCCGGGCCGGGGCACTCGGGCCCTGCGCCAAGGGTATTGGGGTCGCACGACAACCTCAACGCGCCAGATCGTACCGGGCGGCCCAGGAGGCCGTGGTGAAAGTGTGTTGGCCCGTTACGCCTCGATCGGCATGTGGCCCGGTTGCCGGGCGACTCGGTCGAGCCACGCCGAGACCGGGGGATACGCTGTCAGATCGATACCCGCCTCGTCGGCGGCGTGCGTGTAGGCGTACAGCGCGATGTCGGCGATGGTGTAGCGATCGGCGACGAAGAAGCCGCTGGAGCTCAGGTGCTCCTCCATGGCGCCGATCGCCTTGTGGCCGCCCCTCTGCTTCCGGGCGATCACCTCGGCGTGCTCCTGCGGATTGTCCGCATAGCGCAGCAGAAAGCGGGGCACGGCGACATTGGGCTCGTGATCGTACAGCGTGAGCATCGGAGACCTCGCATCGCGCGCTGCGGCACCGCAGAAGTCTGCACCGCTTCAGGTCGGCGCGCGAGCCTCAATCCTCGTCGCCCAAGAGCGCGTCGAGGCGTCCACCCATGGCCTCGGCGACCGGCTGCGTGTGCTCGACGCGCTCCATGAGGATCTTCAACACGGCGGTCATCGGCACGGCGAGGAACATGCCGACGATGCCCCAGAGCAGGCCCCAGAAGACCAGCGACATGAGGATCACTACCGGGTGCAGGTCGAGTGACTCGCCGATGGCCCGGGGCTCGACAAAGTTGCCGAAGGTCACCTGCACCAGCCCCGGCAGGGCGATGGCGAGCACCGCACGGGCCAGGCCGATGTCCGGATTCACCAGCACGATCGGCAGCGGCAGCAGCGTCGAGACGATGGAGCCGACGCTCGGGATGAAGTTCAGCAGAAAGGCCATCAGCCCGAACATGGCGGCCAGGGGGATCCCTAGCACCGTCAAGATGGTGCCCACGATGGCGCCGGTCGCCGTCGAGACCACGACCTTGGTGGTGACGTAGCGCTGTACGCGGTTGCGCACCTCGCTCCAGATGCCTCCGAGCGGCCGGGTGCTGGACGACTGCCCGCCGACGAAGAGGAAGACCACGAAAATGATCACCAGGAAGCCCTGCGACAGGATGTCGACGAGCGCGTTGCCAGTGCCGACGAGCACCGCGCTGACCGCGTTGAGCGGGATCTGCGCCAGAACCGTGTCGGGATCGAGGCCGAAATACCCCAACGGCAGCGACTCGAGGGCAGTGTCGATGAGAATCCCTATCTGCCGCTGGTAGGTCGCCGCGTTGGCCACCAGGCTGGCGACGGAGATCGACACGGTCACGCTCACGAGCAGCAGCACACCCAGCGCGAAGATCAGGGTTCCGAGGATCGCCAGCGGCCGGGGGCAGCGCAGCCGCTTGGTCAGCAGATCGGCGATCGGTGAGAGCGACAGCACGACGATCACCGCCAACACGAACGGCAAGAGCACGGGTCGTGCCCACGCCAGGACCCATCCTGTCGCCACCGCCGCCAGGATCGTGAGGCAGACCGTCTGTATCCGCGTCTGGCGGGCCTCGGGTAAGAGTGCACTCATCGACAGCTCGGTCCTGGGTGTGGGGTCGCAATTGTACCGCCGCAGGCCCGGGACGCTCGCCGCTCGCGCGGGGCTGCCCCTGCTCGACCCCACAGCGCTTCTTCGAGCCGCGCGAGCCCGCCCACACTAGTCTACCTACGGACCGGGCGGCTGCTGGCAGGCCGTGGCGAAACTCTGATAGGCCTGGCTACGCCACAGGCAGCGCCGGGCGTCGCGTGTGAAAGTCGGTGACCCGCTGGTAGGCGTGCGCCAGCAGCAGCGCCTCGGCGTCACGGTACAGCCCGCCGATGAAGGAGATGCTCACCGGCGACCCCGCCTCGGTGAAGCCGTTCGGCACGGCCACGCAAGGATGCCCGGTCAGGTTCGTCCCCGCCAGCACGCCACCACGAAAGGACGGCGTCACGAAGACGTCGGCGTCGCCCATCGCCTCGGCGAACAACTGCATGTACATCGTGCGAGCCCGGTTGGCCTGGATATACTCGACCGCCGGGATGAGGCGCGCGGTCCGCAACGAGTTGGGCCAGGAGCCACGCGTCTGGCGCGTCAGCTCGTCGTCGCGGCCGCTGCGCGTCAGCTCGTCGAAGGCGGCGGCCGCCTCGGCCATCAGCACCAGACCCATCGCATCGACCGGGAACTCGGGCAATTCGATCGGGATCAACTCGATCCCCAGGTCGTCGCGCAACGCCCGCAGCGTCTCGAGATCGAAGTCGCGGTTAGTGTAGCGCTTGGACGGCTCGAACGCCGACTGCAGATATCCGACCCGAAGCTGGGTGACCGGACGATCGGGATCCCAATCGAAGGGCATGGATCGAGCCGTCGGGTCGAGACCGTCGGCGCCGTGCATGGCCGCGAACACCAGGGCGCAGTCCTCGGCGCTGCGACACATGGGACCGATCTTGTCCATGCTCCAGGACAGCGCCATGGCGCCGTGGCGACTTACCCGCCCGAAGGTCGGCCGTAGCCCGGTGACTCCGTTGCGTGTCGCCGGCGAGACGATGCTGCCGCGCGTCTCGGTGCCGATGGCAAAGCCGACGCAGCCCGCGGCGGTGGCCGATCCGGGCCCCGCGGAGGAGCCGCTCGAGCCCTGCTCAGGATTCCACGGGGTGCGCGTGCGTCCGCCGAACCAATAGTCGCCCATTGCCAGCGCCCCGAGCGCCAGCTTGGCGACCAGAACCGAGCCGGCCGCCTCGAGACGTTGCACGACCATCGCATCGGTGTCGATCATCTGGTCACGGTAGGGTGCGGCACCCCAGGTCGTCGGGTAGTCACGCGTCGCCAGCAGATCTTTGGCGCCCCATGGGATGCCGTGAAGTGGGCTGCGGTAGTCGCCGGCACGGATCTCGGCGTCAGCCTGGCGGGCCTGCTGCAAGGCCAGCTTCTCGGTGAGGGTGACCGTGAAGTGCAGGAGCGGATCGAGGCGCTCGAGCCGCTCCAGGTAGATCCGGGTGAGCTCCTCGGAGCTGACCTGTCGCCGGCGCACCAGGTGCGCCGGCCGCGACAGGGGCAGAAATGCCAGATCCTCGTCCGTTGCCGGGCGTGCCGCAGTCGGCCAGGCGCTGGGTCGCACTGAAGTCGTATCCGTCGAGGCGGCATCCGGCATTCCGACCCCCGCGAGGCCCGGAGGCGAAGGGTCGAACTGCATCGCCGGTGCGATCTCGTTGGGTACTTGTGCACAGGAGCACTATGCGCCGGCAACCGCCGGCGCCCCCCGCACGGACGACAGCTGGCTCTGCAGCCCCCAGGAGGTTCTCCGTGAAGCGATCGCGATCGCGCTCTGTCCTCATTCTGCTGGCAACAGCGTTCCTGGCCACCGGCACACTCGCCCTCGCCCAGGAAGAATCCAACGAAGTCGCCGAGGCACTCTCGTCGATGAGTTGGCGCAGCATCGGCCCGCCCAATATGGGCGGCCGGGTCACCGACATCATGGGAGTGCCGGGCGACCCCACGACCTTCTGGTTCGGTGGTGCCGACGGCGGTCTGTGGAAGACCACCAACTCCGGCACGACTTTTCAGGGCCAATGGCAGGACGAGGAGGCCTACTCGGTCGGTTCCGTCGCCTTGGCTCCCTCCGACCACAACGTCCTGTACCTGGGCTCGGGCGAGGGAGATCCGCGCAACTCGGTCTCCTACGGTCTGGGTGTCTGGCGCTCGACCGACGGTGGCGACAGCTGGACCCATGTGGGGCTCGACGACTCCGAGCGCATCAAGCGAATCCGCGTGCACCCGAGCGACCCCGACGTAGCCTACGTCTGCGCCATGGGCCACGAATGGGGTGCCAACGAGGAACGCGGAGTGTTCCGCACCACCGACGGCGGGGATGTGCCCCGAATGTCGTGGAAATTGGATGAGCGCAGCCTCCTGGGCAACGGCTGATCGTATCGGTTAGGCGGCCTGCTCGTCCGGGCCGCGAGTGATCTGGGCAAGGTGACGATAGCCGTCGACGCGGCGCATGCGGATCTGGCCGAAGGCGACCAAGCCCCACAGCAACGTCACGCCAGCTGCCTCGGTGCAGAACGAACCCTGGGTCTTGGTACGGCGCCGGAACTCCCGGTTCAGGTTCTCGAGCGGGTTGGTCGTTCGCAACGTCTTCCACATCGGCCTGGGGAACTCGTAGAACGTCAGCAGGCTCAGGCCCGCTTCCTCCAGGCTTCGGGCAACGGCCGGCACGAGCCTGGACCATTTGCGCACGAAGGCGCTGTACGCGGCCCGAGCCTCGTTGCCGTTGTCGGCGCGGACGATGGCATGCCAATCGCGCCTCATTTCATCGCGCGCATGCACGGGGCAGTGATCGCGAAGGTTGCTCCACTTGTGCTGGATGCATCGCTGCACCTGCGACCGCGGCCATGCCTCGGTCGCCTTCGCCAGCCCCTTGTGACCGTCGGCGATCAGCAGCTGAGGCGATCGCAGCCCCCGGTGCACGAGCGAGTCGATCAACCCTCGCCAGTGAACTTCCGCTTCCGAGGCCGCCAACCGCAACGCCACCAACACCTTCTGGCCGTCGGCTTTGACTCCGAGCACCGCCAACACCGGCACCGAGACCACGCGCCGCGCCAACCTGACCTTCAGGTGAAACCCGTCCAGATACAGAATCGGATACCGCTCACCGGACAGCTCTCGCTCGCTCCAGCTCGCGAAGTACGTCTTGAGCCGCCCCACCACCCGCGAGACCGTGCTCTTGGACAGGTGCGCTCTCCCGAGCAACGGAGACAACGCCTTGCGGATCCGCCGCGTGTTGGCGCCCGCCAGGTACGCTCCCAGGATCGCCTCGTCCACCTGTCGTGCTCGCCGCGCGTACCGTGGCAGGATCGCGCTCCGGAACTCCCGGGTGCCGCCGTCTTCGTCCACGACGCGACCGCGCGGCACGTCCAACTCCTGGAGTCCCTGCGCCGTCGTCACCCGCCGGCTCTGGGTGCCGTTGCGGTAGCCTCGGCGCGGCCGACCGTTGCGCTCGTATCGCGCGCTCCCCAGAGCCTCCGTGAGCTCCTCCTGGAGCGTGATCTGGATCGCCTCACGGATCCTCGTCCGCAGCAACATCTGTACGTCCCGTCGAAACTCCACGACCTCGTTGTCGTGCGTGCTAACCTGCTTCACGGCGTAACCTCCTGCCGCTCGTGGCGGCTCTGAGTTTTGCTACTCGGAGGTTACGCCTTTCTAATTTCCACAGGACTCGGGACGGATCCAAGTCGTCGCCAGCTGGAACAAGGTGCTGTACCTGGACGAGGACACCGGCTGTTCCGACCTAGACATCAATCTGAGCAACCCCCGCATCCTCTACGCCGGCATGTGGACCTTCCGCCGCCAGCCGTGGCACTTCCGCGACGGCGGTGGCGAGACAGCGCTCTACAAGACCAAGGACGGTGGCGACACCTGGGACAAGGTCGAGGTCGTGGACGAGCCAATGGCGCGCATCGGCGTGTCGGTTGCCCAGAGCGAGCCCGACACCGTCTATGTGGTGACCGAGACGCCGACCAAGGGCACGATGTTCCGCTCCGACAACGGCGGCGACAGCTGGCGTATGACCAGCGACAACAAGTCGATCAACTTCCGGCCCTTCTACTACAGCGACGTCCGGGCCGACCCCAGCAACCCCGAGATCGTCTGGTCGCTCTCCGGCGGCCTGTACAAGTCAACCGACGGTGGCCGCAACTTCGAGTCGGTCGGCCAGGGCGTCCACGGTGACCACCAATCGTTGTGGATCGACCCTGCCAACGGCGATCATGTGCTGTCCGGCTCGGACGGCGGCTACCAGGTCAGCTTCGACGGTGGCGACAACTGGGACGTGATCAAGAACGTCGTGCTGTCGCAGTATTATCAGATCTTCGTCGACGATCGGGATCCGTACTACGTCTGCGGGGGCCTGCAGGACAACGGCAACTGGTGTGGTCCGAGCCGAACCAGCAACGGCGGCTTTGGCGGCGGCGGTATTCTCGACGACGAGTGGTACACCGTGTCGGGCGGCGACGGCTTCTACACCGTGCCGGTTCCCGGTAAGCCCTACCTGGTGTACTCAAATGCCCAGGGGGGTTACCTGCGGATCACGGACACCCGATCTGGGCTGACGCGATCGATCGAGCCCTATCCCCGCATGATCGGCTCGGCGGGCCAGGGCATGTTCCAGGCTAAGTACCGGTTCAACTGGGACGCGCCGATCCATATCTCGCCGCACGACCCGGGCACCGTCTACTGGGGCGGCAACGTGCTGTTCAAGAGCACCGACTACGGCCATTCCTGGGACGTCATCAGCCCGGACCTGACGACTGACGATGCGAACAAGCAGGCCGACTCGGGCGGCGACATCTACTTCGACAACACCGCGGCCGAGTTCCACACGACGATCCTGACGGTACGCGAGTCGCCGGTCGAGGCCGGCGTCATCTGGGTCGGCACCGACGACGGTAACGTGCAGGTAACGCGCGATGGCGGCGAGAACTGGACGCTGATCAACGCCAACTTGCCGGGACTACCGGCCGAGTCGTGGGTCAGTAAGATCGACGCTTCGCACCACAACGGCTCGCGCGCCTACATCAACGTCGACCAGCATCGGCTCAACGACTTCACGCCGCACGTCTGGCGTTGCGACGACTACGGTGCCACCTGCGTCGACCTGTCGGCAGGCTTGCCGCAGGACGACTACACCAAGGTCATCCGCGAGGATCCGCGCAACCCGGAGCTGCTGTACGTCGGGATGGAGCGCGGTATCTACGGCTCGTGGGATGCCGGTAGCGCGTGGCACGACATCCGACTCAACTTGCCCCGGGTCTCGGTGCGCGACATCAAGATCCAGACCGAGTACAACGATCTGGTGATCGGCACCCACGGTCGCGGGGCCTGGATCCTCGATGACATCGGTCCCCTACAGGAGCTCGGCGAGGTGTTCGCCTCGGAGGGCGACGGCGGCATGTTCAAGCCGCTGCACGTCTTCTCGTCCCGGCTGGCCACCAACTGGCAGCAGTGGAACTCCGACGCTTCCCAGGGGCAGCGCGTCTTCCGCGGCGAGAACCCTGCCGCCGGCGCCTACATCAACTACTGGCTCGCCGAGGACCCCGACGGACCGGTGCGGGTCCGGATCTCGGACGCCGAGGGCAACGAGGTGCAGACCTTCACGCACGAGGACGCCAAGGCGGGCGTGAACCGGGCCCTGTGGACCATGCGGCACAGTGGCCCGCGGCCCTCGCGCAGCAGCGGCGGCGGTGGCTTCTTCGCGCGCTTCGCGCGCTTCGGGCCTCCCGCGCTCCCGGGAACCTACACGGCGACCGTCATGGCCGGCGACAACGAGGGCAGCGTCGACATCGACCTGCGCTGGGATCCGCGCGTCGAGATGACCGCAGCCGAGATGCAGGAATCGCACGCGATGGCCCAACGGATGGTCGAGCTGACCAGCGAAGCCAACGAGATGATCGACACCGTTGCCGGGCTGACCAAGCAGATCCAGGACGTGCGCGAGAACGTGCAGCAGGCCGGTCGCGACGACATCGAGCAGATCCGCGAGCAGATCGGCACCACCATGGCCGAGCTGCAGGAGCTCGACAACAAGCTGCACCGTCCGCCGGACGGCATGGGCTATCGTGACTACCCGCGACTGAGCGAGGAGATCCGCGGCGTGGCGCGCGGAGGCGGTGCACAGGCCCCGCCGACCGAGGGTCAGGTCACTGTGATGAACGAGCTGATCAACGACGCCCAGATGCATCGCCAGACGCTGCAGACGATCATCGACGGCTCGCTGCGTCAGCTCAACGAGATGCTGGGCGACCTGCCGACGATCGTCGTTCCGCAGGGCGACGGCAGCGGCCAGTAGGCACGACCCGAGGCACGAGCAGGCCGCCCGGTTCTTTCCGGGCGGCCCACGTGCATGTAGTCCACCAGGCTGGTCGCCGGTGCCTCGATGCGGTCAGTAGATGCGGAAGTTGATCGTCACGACGGCGCGCACGGGAACCGGCTCGCCGTTGAGCTCGGCCGGCTCGAAGGTCCATTTCTCGACCGCGGCCAGGGCGCTGCGATCGAGCTCCTCGTCCGACGTGCTGTTGATCACCCGGGTGAACACCACCGTGCCCCGAGGTCCGATGACGATCTCGATGTCGATGGTGCCCTGCACCCCGCGGCGCGCCCGGTCCCGGTCGTACTCGGGCTCGACGCACTCGAGCAGTCGCGGGGGGTTGAGGGCGTCGGTATCCATCTCGAAAGCCGGCGGCGGCGGCGGTCCGGGAATCAGCGGGCCGGTGGCGATGAACTCGGAATCGACACGCTCGTCCTCGGGAATGAAGACCTCTTCCGGGAGGATCAGCTCGGGCTCGTCGGGGCTGGCATCGGGAATCGGCACCCGATTGGCCTTGCGGCGGCGCACGACTTTCTTGACGCTCTCCGGCGGCTCCGGCGGCGTGTAGCGCCGCACCACCGTGATCTCCCGGGGGTCGATGTCGATCTGAAAGCTCGGCCCCACCTGGATCACGGCCACGAAGGTAAGAAAGTGGGCGAGCAGTGCCGCAATCCCCGCCCACTTGATGCCGCGGGCCTCGCCGCGGTCGGCAAAGCCGATGTTCAGGAGGGTCTCGCTCGGCGAGCGCACGTAGCCGGGCGGCGGGTCGGTACCCTGGCGGTCGAGCTCGGCCATGCCTACCGGACGAAGCCGCTACGGAACCGCACCCGGCCGTGAATCTCCGACACGGCTACCAGCAGTTGACGCCACTGCCCGCGCGGAGGGGGATTGCGCGACTCGTACAGGATCAGGTACTGATGGTTGATGTAGTTTGCGATGTCGGCGGCAGCCGACTCGAACCAGCCGGCCAAGCCCCCGTAGCGTTCGACGTTGGGCGGCCGCAGCGCGACCAGTCCACCGGTGTTGTGTACCAGCCGTTGCAGGAACTCGGCGGGGGCGGCCGCCTCCGTGCGCTGAGCGTCCTGGGCCGGCTCCGCGGAGGGCCGCCACCGCGGCACACCGCTCTCGAGCACCACGCCGTGGATCGAAACCGCCTCACGCTGGGCGGCGAGCTGCACGACCGCGGCCTCCGTGCTGCTGCTGGTGTCGTCGCCGGCGGCCACCACGATCAACGCCTTCTTGTCGTACCGCGCCGAGCGCATTTGGATCAGGCCCATGGCGATGCCGTCATACAGGGCCCGCCCCTCGCCCACGGTGTAGCGGTCGGCCGCCGCCGTGAGCACGAGCCGATCGGTCGAGAAGGCGCTGAGGAACTCAGCCTGCGCGGCGAGTTGGAGCAGGAACACCTCGTCCTCCGCCTTCAGCGACTGGATCAGCTGCACCAGCACCTGGCGCACTTCGGCGGCACGCTCGCCGACCGCGGCGCTGGCATCGACCAGGATGCCCACGCTGGTCGGCGCGCTTTCCGAGATCATCTCATCCACCCGCTGCGGCAATCCACCGCCCTCGACGACGCGGAAGGTGCCGGCCTCGAGATCCGACATGAACACACCGCTCTCCCCTTCGACGATCACCGGGATCCGGACGATCTCGATATCGAGTACGAAGTGGGAGCTGATCTCGAGGATCTCCGATTCGAGCTCCAGGTCTTCGAGCGAGACCTCGGGAAGCGCGGGTGCCTCGACGGCCCCGAGGATCTCGATCGACGTGCGGCTCGCCCAGGCTACGAAGTCCGGGGGCAATCCCGGCGGCAGCCGCTCGGGCGGCCCCGCGCTAGCGTCTTCGTGTCCAGCGATCAGGTACCTCTCCAGGTCCTCGGCCGCGGCGCTCTCCTCCCCCAGACGGTAACGGGCTCGGGCCCGCATCAGATACGCACCCACGAGCGAGGAGTCTGCTGAGAGCAGGTCGGTGGCCAGGCCGGCGGCCTCCGCGAAGCGGCCCGCGGAGATGGCCTCCTGGACGCGATCGAGCACACCGGGCGACTGGGACGCACCGGCACCAGAGGCGGTGCTCAGAGCGATCAGGCCGGCGAGCGCGACAACGACGACGAGACGCGACGGTCGGGTTCCGGGAGCGAACTGCATGGCGTGAATCCGCGGTTCGGAAGGCACGGGTTTATATCACGGCGAACCACCGGTTGCGACGCTGGAGTCACCCTCGCTGGGTCGGCCGCAACGCCGGGTCAGCTGTCCTGTTCCTCTACCATGCGACGGCTCCATTCCATGCGATGGCTCCATTCGGACCCATAGTCCATCCCGTACACCTGCTTCAGCTGGTCGATCCTCTCCAGGGTGGAGTCGGACAACGCCGACTTGCCCTCGAAGGCATACAACACGATCCCTTCGAGCAGATCTCCGAGCGTCATGTCGAGGTATTCCGCGAGTCCCTTGAGGACCTTCAGCATGCGCTTCTCGATCCGCACGCCGGTCTGTACCCGATGGATCTTCATCGCGCCACCTCCGGTCTTTCTGCCAGGTTCGATCGGCAACCCTGTCCTCGCACGGCAACCGATGCGTTGGTACATAGGTACCACATCAACCTGCTATCGAGTGGCTTCGCGGCGGCCGAGGCGCTGGCCCTCGGCAGCATCAGCCTCGAGGGTACGCCGGTGCGGATGTCCGGGCAGGACGCGCAGCGCGGCACCTTCAGCCATCGCCACGCGGTGCTGCACGACGTCACGACCGGGGCCCAGCACATGCCGCTCGCCAACCTCGGTGAGTCGCAGGCATCGCTGCGCATCTACAACAGCCCCCTGTCGGAAGCGGGCGTTCTCGGCTACGAGTACGGCGTCAGCCTCGACTACCCTGACGCGCTGGTCGTGTGGGAGGCCCAGTTCGGCGACTTCTGGAACACGGCGCAGGTCATCGTCGACCAGTTCATCGCCTCCGCCGAGGAGAAGTGGAACCGGTTGTCCGGCCTCGTGATGCTGCTACCGCACGGCTACGAGGGGCAGGGACCCGAGCACTCCAGCGCCCGGCCCGAACGGCTCCTGCAGCTCTCGACGGACCGCAACATCCAGCTCGCATACCCGTCGACGCCGGCCCAATACTTCCACCTACTGCGGCGCCAGGTGCAGCGGCGCTGGCGCAAACCGCTGTTCGTACTGACTCCCAAGCGCATGCTGCGTCATCCACGGGTCGTGTCCGGTCTCGAGCACGTGGAGCCCGGCCACCGCTTCCGGAAGGTCATCCCGGACGCCGACGCCAGGCCGGCGGAGGTGCGCAAGATCCTCGCCTGTAGCGACAAGATCTATTGGGACCTCGTCGCACGCCGCAAAGAGCTCGGCGACGACAAAGTGGCGATTCTGCGGATCGAGCAGCTCGCCCCGTATCCCGACGCCGAGCTGCGTGCGGCGCTCGAGCCCTTCCCCGCCGGCACACCCGTTGTCTGGGTCCAGGAGGAGGCGCGCAACATGGGATTCTGGCACTACCTCAAGCTAAAGTCCGCCCGCAGGCCGATGGGCGACTTCCCCCTGAGCCGCGTCACCCGGCCGGTCTCGGCGAGCCCCGCCACGGGATCTTTGAGCACTCACAAGCGTCAACAGGAGCAGCTCCTCGAGGCCGCCTTCGCCGAGGACTAGTACACCGATGAGCATCGAGCTGACCGTCCCCGAGGTCGGGGAGTCCATTACCGAGGTACAGATCGGCCGCTGGCTGAAGGCCGACGGCGACACCGTGCAACGCGACGAGGATCTCGTCGAGATCGAGACCGAGAAGGCCTCGGTCGTCGTCGCCGCCCCCGATCCCGGCGTCCTGACGATCCTCAGGAAGGAGGGTGAGCTCGCGCAAGTCGGCGACGCGATCGCTCGGATCGCCGCGCGGGAGGGTGACGACGGCACGCCAGAGGCAGTGGAGATGGAGGCTCGGGCCGCCGAACCGAGCGACGGTATCGACGAAGGCAGCTCCCAGGCGCAGGCTCTGAACGTCATGCCGGCCGCAGCGCGACTCCTCGAGGAACACGGGCTGGATAGCGAGGCTGTGCCTGCCACTGGCCCCGGCGGACGCCTGCTCAAGGAGGACGTGCAGCGCTACATCGAGCAACGGCAGGCACGGTCGGCGGCGAGAGCCACCCTCGAGAATGCCCAGTCGATGGAAGCCACGACTTCGGGGCCGGTGGCGGAAGTGGCCCCGGGCCGCACCGAGGAGGTGCGGCCGATGAGCATGATCCGCCGCACGATCGCCAACCGGCTGGTTGAGGCACAGTCGAGCGCGGCGCTGCTCACGACCTTCAACGAGATCGACATGGGCGCCGTCATGGAACTGCGCCGCCAGCACAAGGACGAGTTCGAGACGACTCACGGGGTGCGGCTCGGCTTCATGTCCTTCTTCGTCAAGGCATCCGTCGAGGCGCTCAAGCGGGTCCCTGCGGTCAACGCCGAGGTCCGGGGCAACGACATCGTCTATCGCAGCTACCAGGACATCGGCATCGCCATCGGCGGCGGCAAGGGGCTGGTGGTGCCGGTCCTGCGCAACGCCGAAACCCTGAGCTTTGCCCTGATCGAATCGGGCATCGCCGACATGGCGGCCCGGGCGCTGGAGAACCGGATCCAACCCGACGAGCTACAGGGCGGCACCTTCACGATCAGCAACGGCGGCATCTACGGCTCACTGCTGTCGACCCCGATCGTGAATCCGCCCCAAAGCGGCATCCTGGGCATGCACGCCATCCAGGAGCGGCCCGTAGCCCGCGACGGCGAGGTGATGGTACGACCGATGATGTATGTCGCGCTGACCTACGATCACCGCCTCATCGACGGGCGCGAAGCCGTGACCTTCCTCAAGACCGTCAAGCACGTCATCGAGACGCCGGCACGGCTTCTCCTGGAGATCTGACCGGAATGAGCGGATCGCGATACGACCTTGTCGTCGTGGGAGCTGGGCCAGGAGGCTACGTGGCGGCGATCCGCGCCGCTCAGCTCGGTATGAAGATCGCCTGCATCGACGAGAACGCGCAGCTGGGCGGAACCTGCCTGCGGGTCGGGTGCATCCCTAGCAAGGCGCTGCTCGAGTCGAGCGAGCGCTACGTCGAGGCCCGTGAGGCAATGGCCGACCACGGCGTGGTGCTCGAGACCGTCGGTTTGGACTTGGAGCGCATGATGGCCCGCAAGTACGCCGTGGTCGAGGCGCTCACCGATGGCATCGCGAAGCTGTTCAAGAAGAACGGTGTCACCTCCATCCAGGGCCGCGCACGTCTGCTCGGCGACGGCAAGGTCGCGGTGATCTCTCACGGCCAGGAGACGGTGCTCGCCAGCGAGCATGTGATCATCGCCACCGGCTCGCGCCCGGCAAGCCTGCGCGGAGTGGAGGAAGACGACGACCGCATCGGCAACAGCACCACGGCGCTGTCGTGGAATCGCGTGCCGGAGCAGCTGGTGGTCATCGGCGGTGGCTACATCGGGCTCGAGCTCGGCTCGGTTTGGCGGCGTCTGGGCTCCCAGGTGCTCGTTCTCGAGGCCATGGATCGGATCCTCCCGGGCCTCGACGCACAGATCGTGCGGTTGGCACACCGCGCCTTCGAGCAGCAGGGCATCGAGTTCCGCACCGGCACCCTCGTCGAGAGTGCCGTAGCGGTCGAGGACGGCTGCCTGATCCGGGTGAAGGGCGGAGAGTCGATCCACGCCGACCGCATCCTCGTCGCCACGGGCCGCGTACCCAATACGGGTCGGCTGGGACTCGAGGAGGCCGGCGTGAGCACCGACGCGCGCGGCTTCATCCGCGTCGAGAACGGCTTCCGCACCAGTGCTCCCGGGGTTTATGCGCTCGGCGATTGTATCGGCGGGGCCATGCTGGCCCACAAGGCGTCGCACGAAGGCACGGCGTGCGTCGAGACGATCGCCGGCCGTGTCGCTCACGTCGGATACGACCGCATTCCGGCGGTGGTCTACACCCATCCCGAGATCGCCATGATCGGCCAGACCGAACAGCAGCTGAAAGAGGGCGAGGTGCCGTACCGCAAGGGATTCAGCCCCTATGGCGCTAACGGCCGCGCCCGCAGCCTCGGCGATATCACGGGCAGGGTGAAGATCCTGGCGCACGCCCACACCGACCGAATCTTGGGAGTGCACATGATCGGGCTACGGGCCGGTGACCTGATCGCCGAGGCCGCAACCGCGATGGCTTTCGGAGCCTCCAGCGAAGACCTGATCCAGGTGGTCCACGCGCACCCGACGCTCTCGGAGATCGTGCACGAGGCGGCCCTCGCTCTCGACGGCCGCGCGCTGCACAGCTGAGGCAAGCTGCTCCGACTCAGGCCGAGCCGGGTTTCGCAGCAGGTCGCGGCACGACCGCGTGCGCCGGGCCGAGCCGGGCTCAGCCGATCAGGCGATAGGCAGCGAAGGAGCCGACCCAGGCCAGCAGGAGCATGTAGCCGAATTGTAGGATCGGCCACTTCCAGCCACCGGTCTCGCGACGCACGACGGCCACCGTCGAGGCGCACTGGAGCGCAAAGACGAAGAAGATCATCAGGGCCACCGCGCTGCCCAGCGTGAGGTCCTGCCGCAGGCGATCCTGCAGCTCGAGGGAGGTCTCGTCGGTCTTCTCCTGGAGGCCGTAGATCGTCCCCAGCGTGCTGACGATCACCTCACGGGCCGCGAGCGAGCTGATGAGCCCGACGCCGATCTTCCAATCGAACCCGAGGGGCACGATCGCGGGCTCGATGAGCTTGCCGAGCCGGCCCGCAGCGCTGTCCTCGAGTGCCGGCGGGTTGCCGTTGTCGCGCGGCACCTGGGTGAAGAACCAGAGCACCAGGGTTACCCCCAGGATGATCGTGCCGGCACGGCGCAGGAAGATCTTGCAGCGATCGACCAATCGCAGGAGGATCTGGCGGACCCTCGGGCGCCGGTAGGGCGGCATCTCGAGGACAAACGGCGTCGGGGTGGGCTTGAGCACGGAAGACCGCAGCAACGCGGCGGTCGCGACCGCGGCAAGCAGACCGAGCGCATACAGCCCGATCATGGTCAGGGCCCGGGTTCCGAGGAACGGGCCGAGAACGGGCTGCGCCGGCACGAACGCGGCGATCAGCAGCATGTATATCGGGAGCCGTGCCGAGCAGGTCATGAAGGGCGCTATCAGAATGGTGGCGATGCGGTCGCGCTGGGATTCGATGGTGCGTGCTGCCAGCACCGCCGGCACCGCGCAGGCGTACGCCGACATCAGGGGCAGGAACGACTTGCCCTGCAACCCGACTCGGTGCATCGAACGATCCGCGATCACCGCAGCACGGGCGATGTAACCCGAATCCTCGAGCAGCCCGATGAAGAAGAAGAGGATCAGGATCTGGGGCAAGAACACGACCACCGAGCCCACACCGTTCCAGATCCCGTCGACGACGAGCGAGCGCACCCATCCATCGGGCAGGACGCCTGCGATCCACGCACCCGAGGCCCCGATCAGCGCTTCAACCCCGTCCATGAGCGGCTGGGCCAGCGTGAAGATCGACTGGAACACCACGGCCACGACGGCCAGGAAGATCAGCGGACCAGCGACCGGGTGCAGCAGCACCGTGTCCAAGCGTCGGGTCCACTCGGGCGGATCCGGCGCTCGGTAGCCAGCCTGCTCACCGACATCGGAGGCCCAGCGACGACGGGCCGGTACGTCCTGCAATACGGGCAGCTGAATCGCTTCCTGTTGCCGATCTGTTCCCCAGCCGAGGGTGCCCTCGAGGAAGGCATAGACCCGATCGACTCCCTCGCCGTGCACCGCGCTGATCAGCGCCACGGGCACGCCGAGCCGCCGGGCAAGGCGGTCGACGTCGATCGAGCCCTCGCGGTCGGCCAGCTCGTCGGCCATGTTGAGCGCCACCAAGGTAGGCAGGCCGAGCGCCAGCACCGGTGCGACGCTGGCAAGCTGACGCTCCAGGTTGGTCGAGTCGATAATGATGATGATGCCGCCGGGGCGGGCCAGCTCCTCGATCTCACCGTGTAGCACGTCGTGGGTAATACGCTCGTCGATGCTGCGAGGCCTGAGGCTGTAGACGCCGGGGAGGTCCAGGAGGGTCACGTCACGGCCGCTCTCGAGGTTCACAGTGCCACTGCGACGCTCGACCGTGACCCCCGGGTAGTTCGCTACTTTCTGGCGCAGACCGGTGAGGCGGTTGAAGAGCGTCGACTTGCCCGAGTTGGGGGGGCCGACCAGGGCCACGAGGTCGTGCATTGCCGCGACGTGCGGACGGATCCGCCCAATGCTCTCACCCCCCTCGCGGGTTGCAGCGATGGCTCCACTCATTCCTGGGGGGAGCTATCGGAGGCGCGCAGCATCAGGCGACACGCCGTCTCCTGACGCAGCGCGACTTCGGCGCCGTCGACTCGATAGACCCGCGGATCGCCGCCCGGAGCCCGGTGTGCCACGCGGAGCTCGGTACCCGGCACGAAGCCCATCTCCATGAGCCGGGCAGCGATCTCGTCGGATAGATCGATCCGATCGAGAACTCCGCGCTCACCCTGGCGGAGCTTGGCGAGGCAGCTCGGCGAAGTGCAATCGTTCACGAACGGACCTTGTTATCCGGTATGGATGGCGCCGGACGCAACCTGGACGCTCCACCCTAGTTGAGATTACGTCTCAATTAGTGTTGGACGTTAGATCCCCTCGGGATCCGCGTCAAGCAGCTGTTCGATCCCCGCCGCGATGAAGCGCGCGGTATCGTCGTGCATGAACGAATAGCGCACTTTCCCGGCCTGGTCGATGAGGTAGACGTAGGTGGTGTGGGCGAACAGCGGGCCGAACGCCGAGTCGGTCGGCTCGATCTCGTATCGCGCGGCGTAGGCCTCGGCCACCCGGCGCAGCTCCTCGTCGGTGCCGGTGAGCCCCCGCGCCGGCACCCCGAACAGATCCAGGTAACCCGCCAACGCCTCCGGCGTATCGCGCTGAGGATCAACGGTGACGAAGAGCGTCGTAACCGCCTCGCTTCGGCCGCCCAGCAGATCGTACGCCTGGGCCAGCCGTGCCATGGTGTTCGGGCAAAAGTCGGGGCAGGAGGTGTAGCCCAAGAACATCAGGAACAGCTGCCCGCGGTGCTCCTGCAGCGCAAAGCGCTCGCCGTTGTGATCGGTCAGCGTGAAATCACCGCCGATCGCGAATTCCTGCAGCATCGGCGGAGTGCGTAGCGACTCCGACGGCTCTGCGCCCGGTGCGCCAGAGCCGCTGTCCGGGACCGCGGGCTCACGAGCCCCGCCGGAGCAACTCGCCGCGACCAACGCCACGAGCCCAGCGGCCGCGCCGCCGCGTATCCGATGATCAGCCGCCGTCACCGGCCGTCACCCGCACGGGAATCCATACATCGATCGGACCGCTCTGCATCTCCAAGGTCAGCTCGACCTCCGTCCCCGGTTCCACGCCGGGCTCGAGCCCGACCACCATAAGATGGTACCCGCCGGGCTCGAAGAGGATCTCCTCGCCCGATTTCAGCTCGACACGATCGAGATGGCGCATCCGCATCATCCCGTCCTCGACCTTCATCGAGTGGATCTCGATCGCCTCGGCCGCCGGCATGCTGGCCCCGACGAGCGCATCCGACAAGTCTCGCCGGCTCTGGAGGCGGAGGTAAACAGAAGCCCCCTCACCGCCGGGCGCGAGCCGCATCCAGGCGTCCGAAATAATGACCGCCGGCGAGCCCTGGGGCACACCCGCGCCAACGCACGCCGACAAGATCAGCAGCGACAGCGACGCGGGCAGCAGGCGCGAGGACCTCACCTGATCGACTCTATCATTTTTCGAATGAGCCGCCCGGCCGCTCGATCCAGATACGCGGAGCCGGCGAAATTTCCGAGCAGGACCGGCGCCCTCGCGGCTCTCAGCGACAGGTCCGGGTGAGCCGGAAGACCGGCACGGCGATGATCATGCCGAAGAAGCTGAGGACCACGGCGCTCAAGGCCGGCACCGCGACGAGCGTCAGCAGCGCATTCGCCCAGAAGACGACATCCAGTTCGCCCGCACCGGCGAGTCGCCAAACCCCAGCCACGAGTGCCGGCAAGGCCACGACCAGCTGAATGACCAGATTCTGCAGCGCCAGGGTCCCCAGGAGCTGCCCGGAGGCCGCCGACGCGACCCGCGCCTGGGCCACTCCCGCCCAGACCGCACCGAGCCCCCAGAGCCCCAGGATCGTGGCCCAGGTCGACCGCGACCCGACCGGCCCGGAGATCAGCAGCTTGGCCAGCGCGACGACGCCGACGAGCACGAGGAACGGAACCCACATGCGGGAGTCGAGCGGGCGGACGGTGGAACTACTCATCACGGCAGCCTGACCCGAGCTCGAACTCGGTGAGCTCGTTGTCGCGCCTTGCGCATGGGCCGAGGACCTCGAGAAGACCGAAAGAGGCCCTACTATATGTCCATGCGCACCTGGGACCTACTCGCAGACTCTGCCGTCCAGATCGACGGCTACAGCCTCGAGGGATTGCTCTACGATGGCGACGGATGGCCACGCCGAACGACGCTCGTATGGCTCGAGGGCGGCGGCGCTCGCGGGGTCGGCGAAGACGTCAACTACTTCCCCGGCGAGCAGGAGGCTTTCCAGGCCCGAGGTGCGACGCTCCCCTTGCAGGGGGCGTGGACGCTGGCCGGGCTCGCCCGACACCTCGACATGCTGCCGCTGTTCGACACAACCCCGGAGTACCCCGGCAATGAGGCGTACCGCCGATGGGCGTTCGAGAGCGCGGCGCTCGATCTGGCACTGCGCCAGGCGGATACGACGACCGCGGCACGACTCGGGCGCCCCGCCCAGCCGGTCGAGTTCGTCGCGTCGTTGTCGCTCGGTGACGAGAAGGGTCTGACCCGCCTCCGGCGGCTGCACCGCGCGCTTCCCGAGCTCGGCTTCAAGCTCGATGCGACCGCATTCTGGGACTCGGTCCTGGTGGCCGAGCTCGTCGCCATGGACCGCGTGCGGGTGGTCGACTTCAAGGGTGCATACGTCGGAACGACGGTGGATCAGGCACCCGAGCCGGAGCTTTATCAGCGCATTGTGGACGCACTTCCGGAGGCCTTGCTCGAGGACCCACATCGCACTCCTGAGTGCGACGAAGTGCTCGCGACCGAGCTGCACCGGGTCTCGTGGGACGCGCCGATCCACAGCGCCGACGACATCGACGGGCTCGAGCACGCCCCGCGCATGATCAATCTCAAGCCGTCACGCTTCGGGTCGCTGGAGCGTCTCTGTGATGCCTACGACTACTGCCACGACCGACAGATCGGGACCTACGGCGGAGGCCAGTCCGAGCTCGGACCCGGCCGCGGTCAGATTCAGTACCTCGCGTCGCTATTCCACGCCGACGCGGCCAACGACGTTGCCCCCGTGGTCTTCAACACCGCCGATGCATTCGACGGCTTGCCCGCGGGCCCGCTTCCGCCACCTAGCGGCAACGGGTTTCGCTAGCGGCGGCTGCTCCCCCTTCCGGGCCCATCCAACCATGCGGAGAGGGCGCGGCTCATCGTCCCACGATCCGCAGCTCACGGGGATACTCGGTGAGGCTCACCGGCCCATCGGCGGTCACCCAAACATCGTCCTCGATGCGCACGCCGCCCCAGCCCTCCATGTAGAGCCCGGGCTCCACGGTGATCACCGTGCCGACACCCAGCCGCTCGTGGTTTCCCTCCATCACCGACGGGGGCTCGTGGATGTCGAGCCCGAGACCGTGACCGGTACGGTGCTTGAGGTAACCCTCGAACCGGGGATCCATGAGGGGTGCCTGCGCCACCGTGTGGACCTCGTGCGAGGTAGCCTCGGCGGTGGCCTCGACGACGCCCGCGGCGTTTCCCTGGCGCACGGCCTCGTAGACGTCGCGCATGCGATCGTCGGGCCGCGACCCGACCACGAAGGTGCGCGTGATGTCGCAGTGGTACCCGTGCCAGGAGGTTCCGAAGTCGATCAGCAGGAACTCGCCATTGCCCACGGGCCGCTCGTCAGGAACCCCGTGGGGCAGGGCGCTCTTCGGGCCTCCGAGCACGATGGGCCCGAAGGAGATGCCCTCACCACCCTTGCCGAGCAGACGGCTGCAGAGCTGCGAGGCGATCTCCTTCTCGGTGATGCCGACGCGCACCAGCCCCAGGGTCTCCTCGAGCGCCGCGTCGGCGATTCGCGCCGCGCCGCGAATCCGATCGGCTTCCTCGACGCTCTTGCGCTGCCGGAGCGCCCCGATCATCGCGTCGGCTGCCACGAAGTCACGGCCCGGAAGTTGCTCGGACACCGCCATGTACTCCATGTAGCGCATGCCTAGCGGTTCGATGGCGACCGAGGAGACGCCGCCGAACTGCGCACAGGCGGCCGCAGCCGCCTCTCCGGGCCCGTCCCTGTCATCCCACAGAAAGACGGTGTCGACGCCGGGCACCGAGGTGGCCCAGTTGTCCTGCTCGAGCGCCGGGAGAATGGCCGATGGAGCCCCCGCGGCAGGTACGAAGAGCAGGAACAGGCGCTCGTGGGACTCGAACTCATGCCCGGTTAACCAGGTCATGCTGGGTCCCGGAGTCAGAACCAGCAGCTCGGCGCCCTGCTCGCGGATCTTGTCCTGGAGCTCGGCAATTCGGTCGGCCATGGCGGCTTCCTTTTGTGGCCGCAGCGCGGCGGGGTGAGATCCGCTGGCGGTCGCGTGCGAGGAGTGGATCATAGCCTAAGCGGCGCGCGATACGATCGGACTCGAGCCACGAGCAGGGCCGTGGTGAAACCCCTGGGAGACTCGAGATGACAAAGTCCGTCACCCCACTGATTCTGGTCGTCGCCGTCGGCTGCACGCCGCCGGCCCCTGCTCCGGTACCCAAGGTCCTGCTGATCGGCATCGACGGCGTGCGGGTCGATGTGCTCGAGCGCGCCGCGACCCCCAACATCGACGCGCTCGCGGCCGCGGGCGCTTTCTCGGTGAGCGCGCGCACACGACCCAACACGGTCAGTGGTCCCGGCTGGTCGAGCATGGTCACCGGCGTCTGGATGGACAAGCACGGTGTCGAGGACAACGACTTGTCCGACAACGACTACCGCACCTGCCCGGACTTCCTGACCCGCATCGAGCAGGAGCGGCCCGATCTGAGCACGTTGGCGATCCTCGACTGGCCACCGCTGGGTACCGAGGCGTCGGGAGGCCCGATGATCGGCGACGGAATCGACGAAAGGGTGAACATCGACGGCGACGCGATAGGGTATCCGGCCGCCGATGAGGAAACCGTGAGCGCGGCGGTGCAGCGGCTACGGGACGGTGATCCCGACGCCGCCTTCGTCTACCTGGGCAACGCCGATGTCGTCGGCCACGACACCAGCTCGCTGTCGCCCGAGTACCAGGCAGCCATCGAGACTGCCGATCGTCAGGTCGGCGAGCTGATCGCCGCGGTGCGAGCCCGCGCAAGCTACGGCAGCGAGGACTGGCTGGTGCTGATGAGCACCGATCACGGCCGCCGCGACGACGGGGGCCACGGCGAGACGTCGGACAAGGAGCTGACCATCTTCTACCTCGCGAGCGGCCTGTCGACCGCAGCCGCATCGCTACACGAGCCGCCCGAGATCGTCGACGTAGCGGTCACCGCGTTGGCGCATCTGGGCATCGAAGCAGCACCGCAGTGGAAGCTCGACGGAAGGGTCAACGGTCTGCGAGCCGAACGTCGGGCCGAGCGTCGGTAGGGCACGACGGCAGCGGCAACGACCCCACGGGTTCTGGCTCAGGCACGCAGCGCCTGGATCGGGTCGGTCGCGCCCACACCGTAGAGGAAGCTCCCCATCAGCCCGTATACGCCGATCGCTGCCAGTAGCAGCGCGCCGACGCCGAGCACCGCCAGGGCCGTCACGACGACCTGCTGCGACAGCAGGAAGTCATCCACCACCTGCGCCATGCTGCGAACATCGGAGACTGGCAGGAGTGGGTCGAGCTCGGTGATCGCAGCTCGAGCCGATGCGACCAGCGGCGTTGGGTCGCCGTCGGCACGAAGCAGCACGCGCATGTAGCGCGGCGGGCCAGAGGCTCAGACAGCCTCGAGGTGCGGATATTCCGGCTCCCAAATCCAGCGATCGACCGCCGCCTCGACCCCTTCCTCGGGCTCCGCGGCGACCCCGTCGGCGATCGCCGCCTCGGCGACCGCGATGGCCAGCGTGCGGCTGACGCGACGCAGCTCTGGCAGCGGCGGGTACAGCCGGCCGTTCTCCAGCTCGCCGTCGGTGACGAGGCCCGCCAGCGTGGTCGCGGCGGCCGTGAACATGCCGTCGGTGACCCGTTTGGCACCCACGGCCAGACTTCCCAGGCCTACCCCCGGAAAGATGTAGACGTTGTTGCCCTGGCTGACGTGGTGCGTCACGCCGTCGCGCTGCACCGGTTCGAATGGGCTGCCGGTCGCGATCAGGGCCCGTCCACCGGTCCACTCGAGGAGGTCCGCGGGCACGGCCTCGCTCTTGCTGGTGGGATTGGAGAAGGGGAAGATAGCGGGCCGATCGCAGGCCGCTGCCATCACCTCGATCAGCCCTTGGGTGAACTGACCAGGCTGACCGCTGGTACCGATCAGCACCGTGGGCCGGTACGTAGCCACAACCTTGGCAAGGTCCGCGACCTCGTCCTCGAAGCCGAGCGAGCGCGCCAGGTCGTCGGGCCAGGCGAACTCGCGCTTGTACTCGTCAAGCTGGCGCGAATCGAGCAGCAGGCCCCCACTGTCGAGCACGGCCACGGTGCGCTCGAGCTCCGTTCCGGTGGCTCCCTCGCGCGCGACGGCGTCGCGCAGCAGGTGGGCGATGCCGACCCCGGCGGCGCCGGCGCCGAGAATCGCCACGCGCTGGTGGCGGAGCGTCTCGCCCTTGGCGGCACACGCCGCCATGACCCCCGCCAGCGCCACGGCCGCGGTGCCCTGGATGTCGTCGTTGAACGACGGGATGACCTCTCGGTAGCGGTCCAGCAGCCGAAAGGCGTTGCCCTTCTTGAAGTCCTCCCACTGCAGAAGGGCGTTGGGGAAACAGGTACGCACGGCGCCGACGAACTCGGCAACGAGCTCGTCGTACAGCGGCCCGTGCAGCCGCGGCCCGCGCCACCCGAGGTATGCAGGGTCCTCCAACAGGTGCGGATTGTCGGTACCCACGTCGAGGCTGACCGGAAGCAGCAACGCGGGATGCAGCCCGGCGGCGGCCGTGTAGAGCGCCAGCTTACCCACCGGGATCGTCATGCCTCCGGCGCCCTGGTCGCCCAGACCGAGAATGCGCTCGTTGTCGGTAACGACGACCAGGCGAATGTCGGCCAGGATGCCGCCCAGGACCTCGGCCACGCGGCCTCGATGCTCGGGCGTGATCCAGCGCCCACGACCCCGGCGGAAGATGTGGCTGTAGTTGAGGCTCGCGTCGCCGACCGTCGGCGTGTACACGATCGGCATGAGCCCCTCCAGGTGCTCCACGAGCATGCGATAGAAGAGCACCTCGTTACGATCCTGCAGGTCCGCGAGCTCGACGTACTTCACCAGCGGATCATCGAGCCGTGACAGCGCGTCGCTGACGCTCTGCATCTGCATCGCCATGTCGGACACGCCGGTGGGCAGGAGCCCCTCGAGGCTCAGTGCCACGCGCTCGCTGGCAGTAAAGGACGAGCTCTTGTTGATGAGCGGGTCGCGAAGCACGTCGCGGCCGCGCTTGGAAACGCGAGCGGTGTAGGAGCCGTCCGGATTCTGGATAAATTTCGAGTGCATGAGCTTGGCGCGCGAACAGCGTTGGCTCGGATCGAGCCCGAGTATCGTAACCTCTCCCAGGTCACCGGGAGTGCCTCCGGAGGCTCCCGAATGGTGAGCTTTGTGTGAAGAGGAGCTCGGATGCGGCGGTTGATGCTGTTCTCGACCTCGACTCTCCACGGGGGGCGATACATGGAGTATGCGGTTCCCTTCGTGCACGAGTTCTTCGGCGAGATCGACTCGATCCTCTTCGTGCCCTACGCCCGCCCGAGCGGGATAACTCACGACCGGTACACCGAGTTGTTCCGCGCGAGTCTCGGTGCTGTCGGCTACCGGGTGGCGGGGATCCACGAGTCGGACGATCCAGTCGAGGCGGTGACAACGGCGAGCGCCGTCTTCATCGGGGGAGGCAACACCTTCGTGCTCCTGAGAGCCCTGTACGAGAATGGCCTCATCGCTCCGATTCGCGACCGGGCTCGAGCTCGGATGCCATACATGGGCAGCAGCGCCGGATCCAACGTGGCCGGACGAACGATCGGCACCACCAACGACATGCCGATTGCCTATCCACCATCGTTCGATGCCCTCGGTCTGGTGCGCTTCAACATCAATCCGCACTATCTGGATCCCGAGCCCGACTCGACCCACATGGGTGAGACCCGGGAGACCCGGATCGAGGAGTTCCACGGGCACAATCGGCAGCCCGTGGTCCGACTGCGTGAGGGCACGCTGCTGCGCGTCGAGGGCGACTCCGTGGTACTGCTGGGCACCGGCGGCGCCCGTGTGTTCCGTCGGGGCCAGGAGCCCACCGAGGCGAGCCGGGGGGCGGATCTGAGCTCCCTGCTCGAGTGAGACAGGGACGGGCCACCCCGCGAGGTTTGCTAGCAGACCGTGGCGAAAGTGTGGTGGGTCTGGCAAGTAGGTCTTACGGGTGAGGGCAAGGAGCAGCGACGAGGCGATGCAGGAACATCGTTGAGGAGGTGCGACACGGCCATCGCCCGTAATCGCCCGTAACCCCTACTTGCCCGGAGGGTTACGCCACGGCCTGCTAGTGGCCTGTTAGAGGCGCAGATAGCTTCCCCGCCGGGTCCCGAGCAGCCCCGTGACCAGGTGGTAGATGGCGAACAGCTCGAGCGCGAACGGCAAATAGCCGCCGTATCCCAAGAGCGGCATTTCGAAAACGCGGAGGAATCCGACGAAGGGAACCTCGTAGGTCCACTTCGGGTAGGAATGCCAGTTCCAGAGCTCCCAGAAGAAACCGCACACCAGGGCGCCCCCGGCGAGTGCTACCAGCGGCCTCCGGTCACCGCGGCGCAGCGGCGCCAGCAAGGTGCGGTGGCCGAGCCAGTGGTTCAGCGGCTCGAGAATCAGCCACAGGGCAAGCCAGACGAGCGCAAAGAAGAGGCGCGGCCAGCGCAGCAACAGCGCCAGCATCAGGACTCCGGTGACGAGCATGGCGGTAGGGGCCGATGGGCTCGCCAACAGGGGTCGGCTGGTGCGCATGCCCGTCAGAGCCGCGCTGCCGCGAAGCAGCTCGGCGGTACCGAAGACGGCGGGGATGACGGTGGAGAATGCGATCGTCGCCAGCACGGCATATTCCGAGTCGGAGAACCGCTCGCGCCCCAGGTAGACCCAGTTGGCGGTGCGTAGGTTGATGGCCTCGAACAACCACCAGGCTGGTGCCGACACCAGGAAAAGACCGAGATAGCGTGACCAGCTCCGGCTTAGGAGGGAATCGCCATCGCGCCGCAGCACCAGGCCGTCGACGAGAAGGCAGTAGCCGAGCCAGAGCGGGAAGAAAAGCAGATGCGTACGCAGCCCGGACAGGCCCCAGTTGAGCGGCCACACGAGCGCGATCAGCGCCAAGCCGACCCAACCGTGCACCGGAAAGCGCATCCAGACTATTGCCCCTTTGCCAGCCCCAGGGCGCGTGGATCGTGTGCCCCGGTCCAACCGTCACCCCGCTGCAGCAGCGAGGCGCCCACAGCGATGTCGAACCGTCCCGGCATGAGCTCGTGCCCCAAAGCCTGGAGCTGCTCCAGGAGCTCCGCCGGGTAGCCGCCCCCCTCGTACAGCAACAGGTCGGGAAGGTGCTGCTGGTGGAACCGTGGTAGGGCGACGGCAGTGCGCACATCGAGTCCGTAGTCGATTACGTTGGTCATGATCTGCAGGACCCCCGTGATGATCGTCGGGCCACCGCTGGCGCCGGTCACGAGCACGGGGCGGCCCTGCCAGGAGACAACGGTCGGCGTCATGGCCGACAGCATGCGCTTCCCGGGCTGGATCGAGTTCGCCTCTCCCTGCACCAGGCCGAAGGCGTTGGGCGAGCCCGGCTTGGAGGCAAAATCGTCCATCTCGTTGTTCATCAGGAAGCCGGCGCCTGCAACCGTCACCCCCGATCCGTTGCCGTGGTTGATCGTGGTAGTCAGACCGACGGCGTTGCCCTGCGAATCCACGACCGAGAAGTGGGTCGTGTGCATGGCCTCGGAGCCGTCGCTGCCGAAGGCCGGATCGATCTGGGAGGAGGGCGTCGCCGCGTCCTCGCGGATCCCGGCACGAAGCCGCGCCGCATACTCCTCGGAGAGGAACTGCTGGCGCGGCACTGGCACGAAGTCGGGGTCTCCGAGCCAATGGTTGCGATCGGCGAAGGCGCACCGCATGGCTTCGGCCAGCCGATGGACCGAAGCGGCGCTGTGCCACCCGAGGGCGCGCATGTCGTAGCCCTCCAGGATGTTGGCCATCAGGCCCAGCGTCAGCCCTCCCGACGAAGGCGGCGGCATCGACACCACCTCGTAGCCGCGGTACTCGAAGAGCACGGGCTCGCGCCAGATCGCCGCGTAGTCGCTCAGGTCGGCGTGCGTGATCAATCCCCCGCCACGCTCCATCTCCGCCACGATCAGGTCGGCGGTGGGGCCCGAGTAGAAACCGTCGGGCCCCGTGTCGCTGACGCGCTGCAACACCACGGCCAGATCGGGGTTGGCCCAGTAATCGCCCTCGGCGACGGGCTCACCGCCCGGCCGGAACAGCGCCCTGGAACCCTCGAACATCTCGAAACGCGCGCCGTCGGCCGCCCCGGCAAAGTCGGGGTCGGCGACGAAGCCCTCGACGGCGAGTCGGATCGACGGCGCCACAAGCTCCTCCCAGCTCATGGACCCGAAGCGGGCGTGGGCCTCCCATAGGCCCGCCACGCTGCCCGGAACACCCGAGGCCCTGTGGCCGACCACGGCGTCCCGCGTCACCTCCCCGCTTTCGTTCAGATACATGTCTCGGTGCGCTGCCATGGGCGCTTTCTCGCGGAAGTCCAACGTCGCTAGCTCGCCGTCGGCCATGCGCGCCACCATGAAGCCGCCGCCGCCGATATTGCCTGCGACCGGATAGACCACCGCCAGGGCAAACGCGGTAGCGACCGCCGCGTCGAGGGCGTTGCCGCCAGCATCGAGAATCGCCACACCTACCCCGGTCGCCAGGCGCGCATCGCTCGTGACCATGCCGGCGCCCGAGCGCTCGGGCGCCGTGCCAACCAGATCGGCGAACTTCCACTGCGCGGGGACCGAAACCTCGACCGGCTCCGGAAGCGCCAGCTCCGCTGGCTCGGGCTCGCCGGCTACTCCTGCGTCGGGCACGCCGGTGCAGGCGGCCAGCAAGAGCAACAGGACGAGCAGGCCGGCGCGAGTCGTGAGGGCAGTCGGCAGGCGCTCCATGTTCATCCTCCGGTCGATCAAAGCCAGGCGTCCGCGTCTGTCAGGACGTCGTCGATCCCTCGAAAAGCCGGCCGTCGGCGGCCACGGGCCCAGAAAGTAGGGCCGCGCAACGTGCGAGTCCGCCCGCGCACTCGGCGATGTTACCGCGGCGGGGGGCGAGCCATTCCTGCCCGTGCCAGCGCCACGACCGGCCTCAGGCCGGCTCGACGAAGCTCTGATGACCGGAGACCGTGCCGATCCGGCGCGCTGCGGCGAAATCGACGTGCGGCCGCCCCGCCGCGAGGGTAGGATTGAGTTTGCAGGAAACCCGCAGAGCATTGGCTGCGTCTATTTGAATAGACACCGGGTAACCGGCGGCACGACCGTGTCGCTCCCTGAGGCCACCGTCCAGAGATCCCCTGAAAAAACGACATGTCGGAACCGATCGCTCTTCACCGTGGACACGTCGCCCTGTTGGGCGTTTTCAAGACCACTTCCGAGACCAACGCCACATTGCGCAACGGCACCGTGCACTTCGACGGCCATGCGCAGGATTTCCTCGTCGGCTGGTACGAGGATCTCAAGGGCAAGGGGCTCCTGCAGACCGAGGACTGGGTCGGCCGCACCGGCGCCAAGCTCGGCGAGCGGGTCTCGCTGACCGACGCCGGGGTGGCCGCACTGGCCAAGATCTAGCGGCTCAGCGCCGGTCCGGCTCAGGGCACCAGGCGAGAATCGCCCAACGGTGTCCAGTCTCGTGGTTCACTCGGCCCGCAACGCCTCGACCGGATCGACCCGGAGGGCACGTGCTGTCGGCACCACGCTCGCAGCAAGGGCCACCGGCGACAGCAGGATCGCTACGCCCGCGAAGGTCACCGGGTCCGCGGCGCTAACCCCGAACAACTGCCTTCATCAGGCCGTAGCCGTGCAGGCTGCCATCGAGCAGCACCATGAGGATATGGAAGTCGGCCGGCTTCAGTGGCAGCAGGCTCTCGGGGCGACCGCGCATCGTCCGGCTCACTATCAGAGAAATACTGATAGGCCAGTGTGCCGAGCCGTACGGTCGGCGGTCAAGTCATGGAGCGGGGCCCGGCTTCAGCGCCACGGGCCATCGGGACGAATCAGGTCGGCGATCGTGGCGCGTGGCAACTCGATCTCGGTCGGTCCCAGGGCGTAGGCCGCGACCTCGTAAGGGTTGTAGTAGAAGCGCAAGGAGACGCCGTCGACCGCCCAGTTGTCGTTCAGCACGAAGGTGTCCTGGTCGAACCAGAAGCCGGCGGCCTCGAGGCCCTGGCCCTCGGGTACGTCGTGCAGCTGCCGAAACGCCTCCTCAGCCACGGCTGCCAGCGCGGCATCGAAATCCTCGACCAGCAGGTCGGCCAACCCCACCCGTAATCCGCTAGCGCGATCGAGCACCCAGTAGCTCTGGGCCGTGTTGGGATGCGCCCCGCCCAGATAGCTGTACTCCCGCAACACGAGGGTCAAAAGCCGCTCGCCCTGCCACAACACCTGCATCTTGCGCTCGAGCACCCAGGGGAACTCGTTTTCGCTGAACTCCTCGATGAACGACCGGTACTCGGCCAGGAAGCCGTCGGCTACCGCATCGAGGCTCTCCGCCGGCTCCTCGCCGAGCACCGGGGAGCGCATCTGTTGGTCGATGAAGGCGCTCACCTCGGTCGCCGCGGCGCCCTGTCCCTCGAGTCGCGGCCATTCGAAAACGACGTTCGTGCAGAGCGCGGCCTCGGACCGGGGATCACAGCCCTCGAAGCTCCGAACCAGGCTGCCCGGCGTCTCCTTCCACGTGAAGCCCGGCGCGCCGCCGCACGCGGCGAGCCGGGTGGCGACCACAAGGATCATCAATAGTCTCGTGCGACGACGCATCGACCACCTCTCGCAAGAAAAGTAAAGTAGTGTCGAAGTCACCTCCCTACTTGTCTTGAGCGGGCGGCGTTCAGTTCAATTCACCCATGAGCTTGTCCAGTCGTCGCCGGTTCATCAAGGAGGCGGGAGGAGGCCTGGCGCTCGCCGCCTGCGCTTCCCCGGCTCCGCTGCGCCTGCCGCCGAGCGCATCGGTGGCTCCGAGGCCCAGGGACGACTTCGCCGCCATCGACCTGGCGAGGTTCCCATGGACGGAGATCGGCGCCGGCCTGCAGGCACGCTTCGACGACCTGAAGCGTCATTTTGTATTCGAGTACTACCCCTGGTACGGAACCGACCCGTGGCGCCACTGGCAGCAGTGGACCCGCACGCCGCCCACCGACATGGCGACCACCAGCGTACCGGCGCTGGGTGCGTACGCGTCCGGCGACCTGAGCGTGATCGAGCGACACGCGCGCTGGATCCGCAAGTCTGGAGCCGGTGCCATCAACATCAGCTGGTGGGGGCGCGACAGCTTCGAGGACCGGCTCGTGCACCGAATCATGGACGTGATGGGCGCACACGACATCAAAGTCACGTTCCATCTCGAGCCCTACTCCAGGAGTCGCTCGAGCCACTACGCCGACGATGTCCAGTACCTGATTCGCGAGTACGGCGACAAGCGTGGCTGGGACAGCTTCCTCGTCCTGCGCGACGAGAGCGGCCGCGAGGGCCCGGTCTTCAAGTCCTTCCGCACGCTGATCAAGGAGAGCTTCGTCGACTGCCACGAGGTCGAGCAGACCAACGCCGATTACACCACCGACGAGCAATGGCGCGAGCAGACCGATCGGGTCCGCAACGACCTGCGCAACCAGTTCGACCACGTCCGGATCTTCGCCGACAGCCACAACACCAGCCGGCTCATAGCGGCTGGGTTCGATGGCATGGCCGTCTACAGCAACTTGCAGGACCCGGTGCGCCTCGGGGAGCTCGCCGACAAGGCGAACCGCGTCGGCCTGCTGTTCTCGTTCAACTGCAACCCCGGCTTCGACAGCATCGCCCGCAGGGTGGTGCCTCCCGAGTCCTGCTACACGCCGCCGCCCTTCGCGCCGCCGGTAGAGCAGCCGATCGAGTGGGTCCAGGCGGCGGGGCGAGGCGCCGGGGACGCGCTCGCCGCCATGGACTGGGTCAACCTGTGGGCCGTCGCGGTCAACGAGGAGAACGCCGCCGGTAGCCGCGTCGTCACGGCGCCGACGAACGGCGCCGCCGGGATCATCCCGGCCGTACTGCACTACTACCGTCACTTCGTCGAGGGCGCCGACGACGAGGGCACCATCCGATTCCTGCTTACGGCCGCCGCCATCGGACTGCTCTACAAGGAGAACGCCTCGATCTCGGGAGCGGAGGTCGGATGCCAGGGCGAGGTTGGCTCGGCTTGCTCGATGGCTGCGGCAGCTCTGGCCGAACGTTTGGGTGGCACCCCGGAACAGGTGGAGAACGCCGCCGAGATCGCCATGGAGCACAACCTCGGCCTGACCTGCGACCCGATCGGCGGCCTCGTGCAGATCCCGTGCATCGAGCGCAACGCCATGGCCGCCGTCAAGGCGATCAATGCGGCCCGCATGGCCATGCGAGGCGACGGCAAGCACTTCGTTTCGCTCGCCAAGGTCATCAGGACCATGCGCGATACCGGCGCCGACATGCAGAGCAAGTACAAGGAAACCGCACGCGGCGGGCTGGCGGTCAACGCGATCGAGATGCCGGTCAGCGTGATCGAGTGCTAGTCGAAGTGCTCGATCGCCGCCGCAGCGACCTCCGCGCCCGCTTCCTGGACGAAGTGGCCCGCCTCCTCGAGAACGAGAGGCTCGGGGGCGCCGCGGATCATGCCGGCGAGCTGCTGCATCACCGGAACACCCAGCACCGGATCCTGGGCGCCGACCGCCAGAAAGCTGTCGCCGGACCATTCGGTCGCCAGCCATTGAGCCGCCCGGCGCGACATCTCCGCACCGTCAGCGTCTTGATGATCAGGAACCATGTCCGGGAAGCGCCGCACACCGGCCCGGTAGCGCGCGTCCGGGAACGGGGCCTCGTAGGCCGCCGCTTCACGCCCCGTCAGGCCCGGCGTCGCTCGCTGCATCAGGTCGGCAATCGGGAAGTCGGGCGTGTCGCGCACGAACTGGCGCCAGGCGATGAACCCGTCGGGCAACTCGTAGGTTCCGGTGCCGAGCGCCGTGTTCATGATCAGCATCCGTTCGAAGCGCTCGGGCATGTGCATCGGCAGCGTCAGGCCGAGCAGGCCGCCCCAGTCCTGGCAAACCAGCGTCATGTTGCGGAGATCACGCTGCTCGATGAGCGCGATCAGGGCGTTGCGGTGGAAGTCGAACGTGTACACCCGGTCGTTCACCGGCTTGTCCGAGCGCCCGAACCCGAAGAAGTCCGGCGCCACCACGCGCCCGCCGACCGCCAGGAACTCCGGGATCATCTTGCGGTACAGGAAGCTCCACGTGGGCTCCCCGTGCAGGCACAGGAACACCTGGTCCGAGAACGGCGAGCCCTCGTCGATCAGGTGCATGCGCAGCCCCTCGTAGTCGCGCAGATCCTCGACGTAGTTGGGCGCCCAGGGGAAGTCCGGCACGTCGATGAAGCGTTCCTCGGGGGTGCGTAGTACGTCCTTCACGGCGCATCTCCTGGCGGTGGGCGGGAGGCCACTGTAGCACCGTCGTCACGGCCGTTATGCGTCATCACGTAGCCACCTCGGTCACCACCTCGCCGGTGCTCCACCGGCTATCCTCGATCTCATCCAGCACATGGGCGTACACGTTGAGCGTCATCGAGGCCTGGGCATGCCCGAGCCAACGGCTCACGATATGGACAGGGACGCCCTCGGTCAGCCACTGCGAAGCCCGGTAGTGGCGGGCGGCGTGGAACCCGTGGTGAGGCACCTCGGCTCTCCGGAGTACGCGCTTCCACGCGCCCCTGGCGAGCGTGTTGCTCAGCCGGCGCCCGTGCTCACGACATCGATCGTGACGACCTGGTACCGATCGGCCAGGGCGCAGTCGTGGGACGTGGCAGCAGGCGGCGACCTGGCTCGCTGCCGCCGGCCTACTCCGTTCAGCCGGCCGCTCGCTCTCCACGGATCAGCCCGGCGACACTGATGTCTTCATCGATCGTCGGCCAGTGAATGCCGATGCCGCCGCCCAGAAGCTCCCAGTCATCGCGCTCGTCGGGGCTCGCCTGATCGAGGCGGGGGAACCAGTTGAGCGGGGCGATCACGGTTCGCCCGTCCGTAAGGTGGACGATGAGCTTCGCGTCGCTGATGTCGGCATCTCTGGCGCGCGGGTCAGTGCCGGCTTCCGTGAAACTCATTCCAGGCGCTCACGAAGGCGAACTGATGCTCGCGCACCAGGCGGTAGAGCTTGTGGATCTCCTGTTCATCATAGCCCCACGACGACGCGAGATGAACGGGCCGCAACTAGAACTTGGCGACAGCTCGATCACGGCGCACATGCACGTGGGCCGGCTCCGACCCCTCGTTGCTGAAGAAGAAGAAGCGATAGGGGCCGACGCGCATGATCGTGGGCATGACAACAGGAGACGGCCACGCCTTCGCGTTGTCTGCTTACCCGAACAGTCGCTCTGCTAGACTCCGCCCGGACCTGCCAAACGGGGACTTATCGATGATCGGCAGCAAGCTCGGACCCTACGAGATCATCGAGCAGCTCGGCGCGGGCGGCATGGGCGAGGTGTGGCTGGCGCAGGACACGCGGTTGGGCCGCAAGGTGGCGGTGAAGGTGCTGCCGCCACAGTTCGCCACTGACCCCGAGCGCCTGGCACGCTTCGAGCAGGAAGCGCGGGCGGCTGCGGCACTGAACCACCCCCACATCGCCGCGGTCTTCGATGTGGGGGCGGAAGCCACCGCCGGCCCCGATGTTCCGACCCACTTCATGGTCCAGGAGTACCTGCAGGGTCAGAGCCTGCGCGATCGGCTCGACAAGGGGGCCCTGCCTCTCGACAAGGCCCTGAATCTCGCCACCGAGGTCGGTGAGGCGATGACCGCCGCCCACAAGGCCGGGATCATCCACCGCGACCTGAAACCTGACAACATCTTCATCACCGAGGACGGGCACGCGAAGGTACTGGACTTCGGGCTGGCGAAGCTCACCGAGGTGGGCGCGATGACCGGTGGCTCCGCATCGATGTCGCCGGCCATGCTCGGAACCGTCGCCGGTCAGGTGATGGGCACGGCGGGCTACATGGCTCCCGAGCAGGTCAGCGGTGAGGAGATCGACCACCGGGCCGATCTGTTCGCGTTCGGGAGCGTGCTCTACGAGAGCATCGTCGGCAGGCAGCCGTTCGCGGGCAAGAGCATCCCCGACACGCTGTCGCGGATTCTCCTCGACGAGCCAGAATCGCTCGTCGAGGTGGACGAGTCTTTGCCGTTCGAGCTGCGCCGGATCGTCAACAAGTGCCTGGCAAAGGAAGCGGCCAAGCGCTACCAGGCCGCAGGCGACCTAGCAGGCTGCTGAAAAACTCCCCTTGTTCGAGTAGATTCTGAACCACGCAGCCCGCGGCAAAAACCGAAGCATCAACGAGGTGAGCAGATGCGTGGTGAGGACGCGGGACAGGTGGCCGCCTTTAGTTACGTATCTCCGGAGCAGCGAGTACCGAAAGAGCATCCGCTGCGGCCGCTGCTGAGGATCGTCAACGATGTGCTGGGGCGGATGTCGCCGCTGTTCGAGAAGCTGTACTCGCACACGGGGCGACCGTCGATCCCGCCGGAGAAACTGCTGCGGGCGCTGCTGCTGCAGGTGCTGTACACGATTCGCTCCGAGCGCATGCTGATGGAGCAGCTCGACTACAACCTGCTGTTCCGGTGGTTTGTGGGCCTGAACATGGACGATCTGGTGTGGGATGCGACGGTGTTCACGAAGAACCGGGATCGAGTGTTGGGAGGCGAGGTCGCCGAGGTGTTCTTCCAGGAAGTGCTGGCGGAGGCACGGCGCCGCAGCCTGCTATCGGATGAGCACTTCACGGTGGACGGCACGCTGATCGAGGCGTGGGCCTCACACAAGAGCTTCAAGCCGAAGGATCAGAGCGACTCCGATGAGGGAGGCAGCAACCCGAGCGTCGATTTTCGCAAACAACGGCGCACAAACGATACTCACGCCTCCAGGACCGATCCGGACGCACGCCTGTACAAGAAAAGTAGGGGAGCCGAGTCGAAGCTCTGCTACATGGGGCACCTGATGATCGACAACCGCCACGGGTTAGCAACCAAGGCATGCGTAACGATCGCTTCCGGGACAGCGGAACGAGAGGCGGCGGTGCAAATGGCGGACAAGATTTCCGGTAACCGCAGGGTGACCTTGGCGGCCGACAAGGGCTACGACACACGCGAGTGCGTCCGTAAGCTTCGAGATCGGAACATCACCCCGCACGTTGCACAGAACGACACCAATCGGCGCAGCGCCATCGACCGGCGCACAACCCGCCACCCCGGCTACCAGGTCAGTCAAAGGAAACGCAAGCTCGTCGAGCAGATGTTCGGATGGGCCAAGACGGTCGGGCTGATGCGCAAGACGCGGCACCGAGGCACCGAACGCGTCGATTGGATGTTCACCTTCACCGCCGCTGCCTTCAACCTGGTCAGAATGCGCAACCTCCAGGGGGCGACGTGACGATATCGGGACTAACCGCCCAAGAAATACCGGCGCGGCCGGCAACCAGAGCCTCGCACTCGCACTCGCCGCCCCGCTAACTCACCGTGATCGAGACGATCCAGCCCAAAATGGCGCGCTCGAGCCGTTTTTCAGCAGCCTGCTAGTGGTCGACCTGCGGGCGCTCGTCGCGGAGGTGGAGTCGGGCTCGGCGCTGCCGCTGGGTGGCCAGCCGGCGGTTGCTCCGGAGGGCGCGGGGGCAACTACCGGCATCCCCTGGAAGCTCGCCGCCCCGATGGCGGTCGCAACGCTGCTCTTCGGCGTCGCCGGAACCTGGTTTGCCACCCGAGCCGCCGGCTCCCGAGCTCCCCGTGACCTTCGATGTCGAGCTGCCGGAGGAGGTTGATTTCACGAGCACCGGCAGTCGGACCGTGGCGATCTCACCCGACGGCTCGCGGATCGTTTTTGTAGCCAACGACCAGCTCTGGATGCGGCTGATCGGTGATCTGGTGCCCACCCCCATCGCCGGTACGGAGGGCGCAAGCACACCGTTCTTCTCCCCTGACGGGCAGCAGATCGGCTTCTCGGCCCGGGACGAGGCGCGGCTCAAACGGGTCGCCATAACCGGGGGCGCACCCGTGGTCCTCGGCTCAGTTGACCGGGTCTACGGTGCAAGCTGGGCCGACGACGGGATGATCTACTTTGCGCAGGGGCCCGAGGGGATCTGGCGGGTTCCGGGTACGGGGGGCACGCCCAAGCTCGTCATCGAGACGCAAGACGACGAAGCTGTACACGGCCCGCAACTTCTCCCGGGTGGTGAATGGCTCCCGTTCACGCTGGCGAGAGCCGCTAGGGGAGGATGGAACGAAGCGAGCATCGTGGCCCAGTCGCTGGTTACCGAACGGAGGGTAGTGCTGATCGAGGGAGGCAAAGAGGGCCGCTGGGTGCCGACGGGACACCTCGTCTATGTGCTTGAGGGAACCCTCCTTGCCCTGACGTTCGACCCTGATGTCGTGGAGCCGCCCTCCGGGCCCGTCCCGATGGTCGAGGATGTCAGGTCAGGCGGCGGGGGTACCGGTGCCGCCCAGTACGAGTTCAGCGAAACCGGCACGCTCGTCTACGTACCCGGCACGGCTGACCTGGCGGAGACATACGAGCTCGTCTGGGTGGATCGTGACGGCCAGGTCGAGCGGTTGCCCTTCGAGCCACGTGACTCTCGCTACGTGGATCTCTCGCCGGATGGGCAGCACATCGCGCTCGAGATCACGGGAAATGATGGCCAGTCGAACATCTGGATCTACGAGGCCGAGCGAGGGGGTGGGCAGGTGCTGCTGACGACGGAGGGCCACAACCGATTTCCCGTCTGGTCAGCCGATGGGGACTGGGTCTTCTTCGGGTCAGATCGGGGTGGCAACTACGACATCTGGAAGCGGCGGGCTGATCGGAGCACCGACCCTGAGCTGGTCCTGGATATGCAGGTTCCGGTGGTACCGACGACGATCTCGGCGGACGGCAAGATGTTGCTCTTTGACAACGGCAGCCCTCCGAGCGACGTGGGGATACTGGTCCTCGATTCCGATCAGGAGCCGGAAATGCTCGTCGCCACCCCGGCCCTGGAGTTCGCCACCGAGTTCTCGCCGGACGGTCGGTTCTTCACCTTCCATTCGAACGAGACGGGCCAATTCGAGCAGTACGTGAGGGAAGTGGCGAGCGGTCGGACGTTCCCGATCTCCACGAGTGTCCGTGGTGGCGCCCACGGTCGCTGGTCACAGGATGGCAGCGAGATCTACTACCTCGCCGCCAGCGGCATCCTCATGGCGGAAGTGAGGATGGAGCCGTTTTCCGCGTCCGAACCCGTCGAGATCTCGGGCATCCGCAGGCGTTTCCGTTCCAACTTCGATGTCGCCCCCGATGGGCAGAGGTTCCTGGTAACGACGTTCCCCGGTGGCGACGCTTCGGACCCGGCGACCCCCACGCCCCGTATCCGCGTCATCCTCAACTGGTTCGAGGAACTGAAGCAACGGGCGCCGACCGGGCGGTAACAGCGCGGCGGGAATCGAACCCGAATGGCGCGGTCCCGCTAACTACCTGATAGCAAACGACTTTCGCCGTAACTACCTGTGGCGACGGGACTTGCCGCCGCCGTTGTCTGTCCCCTGGAGTGCCCGTGAGTCCCCGGGAGTCGACCCCAGTCGTGGAGACATTGTGGAGACCGGGCGGCGGGTGTGTCGTCCTCGTGTTTGCCAGCTCGAGAGCGGACGATGGCAGCTCGTTTCGACAGAGGCGGCTACTGCCCGGTCGGCGCTCTCCGCAGCAACTCGTCGAGCCACCCCGTTACGATCTCGAGGCGGTTAGCAAACGGGGAGTCATCGACGGCGCGAAGCATCACGAACCCACGGCCGTCAGGCAGGACGTCCCACTCCCACCACCAGGTGCGCTCGTCTAGTTGGAACAGCAGCTGAGGCTCGTCGCTCGGCTGGCCGGTGACCAACGAGACCGCTACTCACATCATCCTGCCTTCGTTCACGTAGTAGACGCGATCCCTGGTCGGGGCCCAATGAGGACGGGCCCCACCGCCGGGTCGACAGCTGGTGCCTTTCGCTGCCACCGTCGGGCTCGGAGACTCGTTGGGGAGCCGGAAACCGAACGCGGGAAGCACGCCCCGCACGAGGAGCCCGCGTCGATGATTGTCCGGAGGGCCGCCCGGAGTCAGAAACGTCCGCGAATCGAACCCCCGCGACCCAGGCTCGTCTCTGTCTCAAGACTGGCCGGTGCGTGACTATTGCCTGGGGAACGGCCCCCTACAGAATCTCCGGTAGCTTCCGCTTCGGAGCCGACAACGTCAGCTTCAACACAGGGTGTGTCCGATAGGTTGGAGTTGACTCGGGTTCGAAGGCGGAGGGCGCCCCACGAGCGATTCTGACGGGGGTCTGCCCTGTAGCGATTACCCCGTGGTCAGCATTCCAGCCGCGATACCCGTCACCGTCTCGCGGAACAGCTGCACTTCCGCTTCGTTCCACTCGGCCTTGGCGAGAAGCTCGACCTGGAGCAGGTTCAGCGGGTGGATCATCGGCGCACGGTAGCGGATCGACTCCTGCAGCCACGGCCGGTCGGGCAAGAGCGTGTCGGAGCCTCGCGCTTGCAGGGCGAGGTCCAGGGCCGCCTCGTAGTCGGCGGTGAGCTCCTCGATCAGTCCCGCCGGCACGTTGTCGGCGAGGGCTCGCCTGTAGCGTCTCCACAGCGCCCGCTCGGTCTTGGCCATGGTGAAGGAGAGCAGTCGGGTGTAAGAGCGGAACAACGGGTCCTTCCGGCATGCCTCGTTCAGAGCATCCTTCGGGGTCGTCTCGGATCCAGACCCCTCCTGCCACTCGCGCCAGGCGTCGCCGGCGCCGAGCCATGCGTGGACCAGCAGTCGGGTCTGGGTCCAGCAGAGGACCCACGGGATCGCCCGCAGCTCTTCGAGCCCACCTCCGCCGCGCCGCGCCGGTCGCGAGCCGATCGTGAGCTCCTGCAGTCGGGTGTAGGGGGTAGCGGCCTCGAGCAAGGCGCGGAACGCGTCAGACTCAACCCGCGCCGCGAAGCTCGCCTCGGCGGTGCGCGCCAGGTCTCGTGCGAGATAACTGACGCCACGGTATGGAGGCGGGTTCGACTGCACTTCGGCAACCTTCCCGACGAGGCTCCGCAGAATCTCCGGAGTGGCCAGCGTTCGTTCGACCATCTCGCCCTGCAGCGTGTACTTGTAGGGCGTCCGGGCTCGTGGCGGCCAGGTCGCGACGAGGTCCTCGATCCGGCCACCGCCCCGGCCGACGCTGCCGCCGTGGCCGTGGAAGAACAGCGGCGTCATCTCCTCCGTCTCGGCCCAGTCGACGATCCGGCGCATGGTGTCGTGAAGAGCGACTCGGCTGGCGAGCATGCCCATACGCTTGGCGGTGTCCGAGTAGCCGAGCATGACCTCCAGGTAGCCGCGCTCGCGGGCGGCGCGACGGAAAGACCCATCCTCCCACGTGTCGCGCAAGATCGCCGGCGCCCGGTCCAGTACGTCGGGCAGCTCGAACAGCGGGATCACCGGGACGGCGGGTCCATCGAACACCTCTTGGACCAGCTGCTGCGCCTCGAGCAGATCGCCAGCCTCCAACGTCATGCTGACGACCATGGCCCGCGCGTACGCGTCGACGCAGCCGCCTCGGGCGATTTCGCGGACGCGCCGCATCATGTGTGCGATCGGGTCGTCCGTGGCGAAATGGCCCCTCTCCTCGCGGAGCTCCAGGGGCACGACCAGCGCCGGAAAGACCTCCAGCAGTGTGGCCATCCGGCGGACCGCCGGATGGGCGATGCCGAAGCGCTCCCGGTAGGTGGCCTGGAAGTCGTCGATCGCAGCGTGGAGGACGCCGACGCGCGCGCCGTCACCCTCGGTCACCGTCTCTAGCCGGGCGAGTGCCTCTTCCAGGCTACCCAGGGCGGACTCGACTGCGTCGCCGCCGGCCAGGGCCACGTCCTCTCGCACCGTCTCCATCAGTCGGGCTCGAGCGAACGCCAGCAGGCGACCGCGAGCGAGGTTCAGCGCGGCCTGCGTCTGTTCCGGACCGACATCGGGGTGGCCGTCCTTGTCGCCCCCCACCCAGCTCCTGAACAGCACCCTGTGCCCGGCCTGGTTCAAGGCGATCACCTCGGCAAGGACGGGGGCGGTGAGCAAGGAAACCAGGTGGTTGGCCTCGTCCTCGACGCTCGGCTTGCTCGGCGGGTGGGTGCCGATCTTCCAGGCCAGATGGAGGAGGTTCTCGACCTCGTCGCGATCTATCGGGCGCTCTTCCGCGAGCGCGGCCACGACCTCGTCCTGCACCCGCCGGAGAACGCGAATGTTGTCGGGTGAGCGCGACTCGGTCGGGTGGGCCGTCAAGACGAACGTCACCTGGCCCCGCGCATCCGCCGGCTTCTGTTTGCCGAGGCGCGCCCGCAGCCGGTGCGTGCGGTAGGCGTTCTCGCAGACGTTGATCAGCTGCAGGTAGAGCGTGTAGGCGCGGGCGAGGTTGGTCTTGTCGGGCAGAGAGAGGCCGTCGAGGATTCCGCTGGCCCGATCCAGTGCCGCTTCCCGCCCTACCTCCGAGTCGGCCTCGCGAAAGCCGACCATCTCCTGGCGAACGGCTTCGACCACATCGAACAGAGCCGCACCACCGGTCTCCGCCACCACCCGCCCGAGAATCTCCTCGACCCCGCCGACGGTTTCGGTGAGGCCGGGGGGCAGGTGCTTGGAAGCTCGGTCAGGCTCGGGCATCGCGTTCGTTCTCCCTTTCCGAGGCCGGGGTTGCAGACTTGCCGCGCCGGAGTCAGTCGCTTGCCGCGGGAGTGGCGACCGACCGAAGCAGCGAGCGCTACGACCGGGAGGTGCCACCTGTCCCCGCATTCCGAGGGTACCGGAAGTTCCCTCCCGGCTCTCGTGCGGGAGTCTCGGCGTGGAGCGACGCGCAGGAATTGTCTCTGCTCTTCGAGAGCCGGTCCCGGTCGGTGAGCAGGTCGTGGTCAGCGCTACCGGCGGAACTCGTCCACCAGCATGAGATCCGCCTCGCCCGGGCCTACACGGATGGCCGCCCTGCTCGCCAGTCTGCCCGAGGAGGTCCCCGGGTCGCCGCGAGCGGTGGTAACGCGGGCAAGCGGACCGAAGCGGTAGCGGCCTCGACCCCGGCGGCGCTGGAGGCCGCCGGGGAGCTGCTGAACGCACCAAAAACCGCTCCAAAATTTGGAGACATTTTGGAGACGGCCGGACGCGGTCAAGGTGCTGCCCGCCGAGTTCGCCTCCGACCCGGAGCGGCTGGCGCGCTTCGAACAGGAGGCGCGGGCCGCTGCCGCACTCAACCACCCGCACATCGCCGCTGTGTTCGATGTCGGCCACGAACCAGATGGCGGCGGAGCGGGAGTGACCCACTACATGGTTCCAGGAGTATCTCCAGGGGCATACCTTGCGCACGGTGCTGGACACCGGCGCCTTGCTGCTCAAGCGCGCCGTCACCCTGGCACTCGAGATCGCCGAGGGCCTTGGCGCGGCGCATCGCGCGGGTATCACCCATCGTGACCTCAAGCCCGAGAACGTGTTCGTGACCGAGGATGGGCACGCCAAGGTGCTCGACTTCGGGCTGGCCAAGCTCACCCGGCCGGGCACGCTCGGCAGCGGCGACATGTCGATGTCGCCGACGGTGCTGGGAACGGGTGTCGGGCAGATCATGGATTCTCGTCGCTTCGGCAAACGGACTGCTGCGGGTTGCGGTAACCGGTGGCGAGCCGGTGCCCATCGATGTGCAGCTTCCCGCCGAGATGGAGCGAGCGGGTTTCAGCGCGCCGGCGTTCCTCCCGTCCGGGGACAAGGTGCTGTTGGTGGTCAACGCCGAGGGCGCGCTGGTCCAAGATCAGCCGCTGGGGCTGCTCGACCTCGCCACCGGTGGCCTCGAGGTGATCGTGCAGGAGGCGGGCTCTCCGATCGTCGCCAGGTCCGGGCATCTTCTGTACGGCACCGAACAACAGATCTGGGCCGTCGCGCTCGATCTCGACACCGGCGAGGTGATCGGCGATCCAGCGGTGGTGATTGCGAATATGCCCTCGCCCTCCGGTCTGGACGATTGGCACTACTCGGTTTCCGATAACGGAACCCTGGCCTATCTGCCGGGTGGCCCCGACGCGGAGGTCGAGCTGCTCTGGGTCGATCGCAGTGGCGTGACGACGCCTACGGGGATGCCGCGGCGCAACTACCAGTTCGTGCGCGTTTCAGCAGACGCCAGCACCCTCTCTGCCACCATCACCGATGCAACCTCGGACCTCTGGAACTACGATCTAGGCTCGCAGACGCTCAGCCGCCTCACGCGCGACACCCTGTTCTTCGGTGTCTGGCACCCATCGGGAGATCGCGTTGCTCTGGGCGCCCTCGACGGGCCCAACCTCGGCAAGCTGCTGATGCTCGACCTGGACACCTCCGACGAGCCCCGCGAGCTGCTTCAGGTCGAGGGTCTGGCGGCGGTCACCGGCTTCACCCCCGACGGCAGCGAGCTGATCTTCTACGACATCCAGGGCCGGCGACCGCGACGTCTATGCGCTGCCCCTCGAGGGGGGCGAGCCGCGGCCCCTCGTCCAGACTAACGACAACGAGCGCGGCGCCGTCGTCTCCCCCGATGACGCTGAAGTCGCCCACCGCGCTTCCTCCGGCGCCGCCGGCGACGATGGCGACATATTGCCTGCCGCCGGACATATACGTCATCGGTGTGGCCTAGATCCACCCTGAGGAATGCATCGACCGTGGTGGGCGTGAGCCTGTATGCTCGGTGGACGCCATCTTCATCGATGAGATCGTCCCGACGATTGGGTGGGCGACACGCGCTACACCTATGCGTCCTCCGGAATTCCCTTCGACAGTCAGTGAACCGAGTCGAGAGCCCGTAGCGTGTCCTGAGGAGACAACGGCGCCGTTGGCAAGGCGCCTTGCCGACGGCGGATGGCTGGGCCGTGGGAACGCCCGAGCATGAGCGCTATTGACGACTGTTTCGCCAGCAGCGCGAAGTACTCGGCTGAATTCACCAAGGGAAGCCTGACCGCGCACCCAGCGATGAGAGTCGCGATCGTCGCTTGCATGGACGCGCGCATCGGCCCGAGCGCCCTGCTGGGAATCGGGGAGGGTGACGCTCATGTGATCCGTAACGCTGGGGGTATCGTGACGGATGACGTCATCCGTTCGCTGATGCTCTCGCAACGTCTCCTGGGAACGCGCGAGATCATGCTGATCCAGCACACCGAGTGTGGTCTGCTGGGCCTCGACGAGGCCGACCTGAACGAAGCGATCGAGACCGAGACCGGCGCGCGTCCGGGCTTCGAAATCGGGGCCTTCGCCGACGTCGACAGCGCGGTGCGACGATCGATCGCCAGGATTCGCTCGAGCCCGTTCCTACTCCACAACGAAGCGATCCGGGGCTTCGTCTACGACGTCCGGACCGGCCGGCTCCGCGAGGCGAAGTGACTGGCCGAGACCCACCCGGTTGAGTAACGGATCACGTCCTTGGAATGGAGGATGCCGACGATGTCGTCGAGGCTGTCGCGATACACGGGGAGTCTCGTGGTACCCGAATCACGGATCTGGCCAACGACCTGATTCGATGGTGCCCCGATTTTGACCACCTCGATCTGTGTGCGCGGGATCATGATGTCCGCGATCTTGGTCTCGGCAAGCCCCACCCTGTACTGCGAATCTCCGGTAACTCCCGGTCCGACAGGACCAGGTGTGGGAGACTGGCGTTTGGGATTTCCTGCTCCCCGAGGGTACGCACCCGACCTATTCCCCGAGCGGGCATCTCGTCTACAAGCGGCGCGACGATACGGTCTGGGCCGTTCCCTTCGACCTCGACACTTTGCGCGCCGCCGACGTGCCGCTTCCTGATGGTACGGGACGAGGACGACGGCGCCGCTCAGAATCTACGGGTAGTACTCGGCTGGGCAGACGAGATGCAGAGGCGGGCGGGCGGACGCTGACGCGCGACGATACAGCCATGCACTGGCCGGCCGGTCCTCGTGCACGGGACTCCTCACGGCCGCGGCTCTTGTGTCGGGAGCCCGAGGCAACATAGCCTTCCGGCCCATGGAAAGCGGAACCCGGCTCGACCACTACGAGATCGTCGACAAGATCGGCGCCGGCGGCATGGGCGAGGTGTACCTCGGTACCGACTCCCGCCTCGGCCGCCAGGTGGCCATCAAGGTGCTGCCCGAGCAGTTCGCCTCCGACCCCGAGCGCCCGCTCGCTTCGAGCAGGAGGCCCGAGCCGCCGCCGCCCTCAACCACCCCCACATCGCGGTGCTCCACGACATCGGTGAAGCCGACGGCACCCACTACATGGTGCAGGAGTACCTGCAGGGCAAGACCTTGCGCGATGCCCTCGCGAGCGGCGCGATGCCGCTCGACCGGGCGCTGGCGCTCGGCGCCGAGATCGCCGCGGCGCTGAAGGCGGCGCACCGGGCCGGAATCGTCCACCGCGACCTGAAGCCCGAGAACATCTTCGTCACCGAGGACGGCCACGCCAAGGTGCTCGACTTCGGTCTCGCCAAGCTCACCGAGAGGGGAGCTGTCGTCACCGGGGGCACGTCGATGTCGCCGACGGTGCTGGGCACCCAGGCGGGTGCGATCATGGGGACCGTCGGGTACATGGTCCCGGAGCAGGTTCAGGGCGAGGAGATCGACCAGCGCGCCGACCTGTTCGCGTTCGGCTGTGTGCTCTACGAGATGGTGGCGGGCAAGCGTGCGTTCGCCGGCGACAACGTTCACGAGACGCTCAGCCGCATTCTCAGCAAGCAGCCGCCGCCGCTGCAGGAGAGGCGCGCCGACCTACCACCGCGTCTCGGCTGGATCGTCGACAAGGCCCTGGCCAAGGATCCGGTTCGCCGGTACCAGTACGCCGACGATCTCGTGGTCGATCTGCAGGCGCTCGCGGCCGACGTGGAGTCGGGCACGGCCATGCCCCTCGGTGGGCCGCTTGACGCCGCTCCCGCCGCTGTGGAAACGGCTCCCGGCATCCCCTGGAAGCTCGTGGCCCCGGTTGCGGTGGCAGCTCTTCTCATCGGTGTCCTCGGGACCCGGTTCGCCACCCGGCCTGCTCCCCAGGCTCCTGAGCTCCCCATGCGATTCGAGTTCGAGCTGCCAGAGGGAGTCAATTTCAGCAATACAGGCCGTCGGTCCGTGGCCATCTCGCCCGACGGCTCGCGGATCGTCTTTGCCGCCAACAGCCAGCTCTGGATGCGGCAGGTCGGTGATCTCGTGCCCACCCCGATCCCGGGTACAGAGACGGGGCGCACACCGTTCTTTTCCCCGATGGGCAGCAGATCGGGTTCGTTGCCGAGAATCCGTATCAGCTCAAGCGGATCGCCGTTACCGGGGGAGCGCCGGTGGTCCTCGGTGCGGCTTCGAATCCCTACGGGGCAAGCTGGGCCGACAACGGCTTGATCTACTTCGGCCAGGGACCCGAGGGGATCTGGCAGGTTCCGGGCACCGGGGGCACGCCGGAGGTCGTCATCGACGTACAAGACGGCGAGCAGGCACAAGGCCCGCAACTTCTCCCAGGTGGCGAATGGCTCCTGTTCGCGCTGCGCAGTGCCGGCGGATGGAACGAGGCGAGCATCGTGGCTCAGTCGTTGGTCACCGAGCAGCGGGTGGTGCTGATCCAGGGAGGCACCGCCGCCCGCTGGGTGCCGACGGGGCACCTCGTATACGCGCTGGCGGGAACCCTCTTTGCCGTGGCCTTCGATCCGGGTGTCATGGAGCCGCCCTCGCGACCCGCCTCCATGGTCGAGGGAATCAGAATGGCCGCGGTTACCGGAACCGCCAACTACGGATTCACGGAAAATGGCAGGCTCGTCTACGTGCCGGGCACCGCCGGTGCCACCGATGTCAACCAGCTCTCCTGGGTGGACCGTGACGGCCGGGTCGAGCCGCTGCCGTTCGAGCCGCGTGATTCCTCCGGCGTGGACCTGTCGCCGGACGGGCGGCGCATCGCGCTCGAAATCGAGGGAACCGACGAGGGAAGTGACGCAGACGACATCTGGATCTACGAGGTGGACCGAGGCGGCAGCCAGGTTCTGCTGACCACGGAGGGCGACAACGAGACTCCGGTCTGGTCGCCCGACGGAGAGTGGGTCTTCTTCGCCTCGGATCGGGGTGGCAACCGCGACATCTGGAAGCGGCGGGCGGACCGGAGTCTCGATGCCGAGCTGGTTTTGGACATGGAGGCTCCAGTGCGACCGGCGGCGATCTCGGCGGACGGTGAGATGCTGCTGTTTCACAACTCGACCTTTCCGGATAGCGACGGCGGGAGATCCTGGCCCTCGATACAGATGAGGAACCGGAAATGCTCCTTGCTACGCCGGCCTTTGAGTTGATGCACGACTTCTCGCCGGACGGTCGCTTCTTCGCCTTCAGCTCGAACGAGACCGGGCAAAGAGAGGTGTACGTGAGGGAGGTGGCGAGCGGTCGGACATTCCCGGTCTCTACGAGTACTCATGGTGGCGTTAGCGCTCGCTGGTCGCAGGACGGCAGGGAGATCTACTACTACTCCAGCAACGGCCCCGGCATCCTCGCGGCGGAAGTGGCGATGGAGCCGTTTTCCGCATCCGCACCCGTCGAAATCTCGGACATCGTCCAGCGTCGCCGTACCAACTTCGACGTCACCGCCGACGGACAGAGGTTCCTGGTAACGCTACCCGCCAACCGCGCGGGCCCCGGGAACCCAGCGACCGCCACCCCCCCGAATCCGCGTCGTCCTCAACTGGTTCGAGGAGTTGAAGCAGCGGGTACCGACGGGGCGGTAGGACGGGCCCATCGTGACGAGCGTCGAGTCAATGTTCCTCAACCCGACCGACTTCTCGCCCCTCCAATAGCCAAGGAAAGCGGGCGCCTGCCCGCGTGCCCGGAGCCTGGTAGACGCCGTCGCTGGTGATGTGGTACCCCTAGTCTCGTCCGGCAAGCGCCGGAACGGGAAGCGGGTGCGAATCCCGCGCTGCCCCGCAACTGTGATCGGGGACGAAAGCCGCTCGAAGCCGCCGCGCAACGCGACGGCCCGAACGCCACTGGGCCACGGCCCGGGAAGGTAGCGGCGAGTAGGATGATCCGTAAGCCAGGAGACCGGAATCAGCCTGTTGGTTGACCCTCGAGGGAGGGCTGCATCATGCGGTCTCGTCTTTTTTCTCTTGTCCTGGCGTGCACGTTCGTAACGCCGACCATCGCCCTCGCCCAGACCGGGCAGACCGAATCCGAGCCGGAACGAATCCAGCTCGAGGAAAAGGTCACCGTCACCGCGACGCGGCTCCAGGAGCCCGTTCGTGATGTCGGCAGCAGCGTGACGGTCGTCACGGCCGAACAGATCCGCGCCAGCGGGGCGCGCTGGCTGCTGGACGTCCTATCGCGCGTGCCGGGGCTGAGCGTGGCCCGCACCGGAGGTCCCGGCGCAGTCACCAGGTCTTCACCCGGGGCACCAACTCCAACCACACCCTGGTTCTGATCAACGGGCTCAAGGCCAACACCCCGGCCACCGGAGCCTTCGACTGGGCATACCTGCCGGCCTCGTCGGTCGAGCGGGTCGAGATCATCCGGGGCCCGCAGAGTACCCTGTACGGCTCCGATGCGATCGGTGGCGTGATCAACGTGATCACCCGTGCGGCCGGCGGTGCGCCGCGCCTGGATCTGAGCATCGAGGCCGGCAGCTACTCGACGGCTCGGATCACAGGCGGCCTGCAGGGCAGTGGCCGAGGCACCCGCTACGCGCTCGGCTTCGACTATCTCGACACCGACAACATCTCGGCGGCCGACGCGCGCGCCGGCAACACCGAGCGCGACGGTTTCCGCAACGCGGCGATCGACGGTCGCATCGGTCATCGCTTCGACTCCGGCCTCGACCTCGAGGCCTTCGCCACCTGGAGCAACGGCCGTACCCACTTCGACGGCTTCGATTTCGCCCTCGGGCCGATCGACGATCCCACGGCACTCTCGGACTCGCGCTCCCTCTTCGCGGCCGCGCGGGCCGGCTACGCGGCGGGGCTGTGGTCGGGTCAGGCGACGCTCTCGACGAGCGACACGCGTCTCGACACCGAGACTCCCGACGGCTTCAATACGGCGTCGGTCGTCGAGACCACGGTCAACGAGATCGACTTTCAGAACGAGCTGCGCTTCGACGACAACAACACCACGGTCGCCGGGCTCGAATACCGGCAAGAAAGCGCCCGGTCCAGCGCCGAGAGCTTCTTCGGCACGAGCGGCTTCGACGAGAAGATCGACGTGCTCGGGTTGTACGCACAGCACCGGTTCAGCTGGGGCGACCGGCTCCACCTCAGCGGCGGCGTGCGCGCGGAGGAGCACGAGAAGTTCGGAGGCAAGACGACCTACCGATTCACAGCGGCCTACGTGCCCGCCACGGGAGTACGGCTACACGGTTCGCTGGGAACGGGCTTCCGAGCGCCCACCTTCAACGAGCTGTACTTCCCCGGATTCGGCAACCCGGCGCTCGGGCCGGAGGCGAGCACCGGCTGGGATCTGGGGGTCGGCGGCAACTGGCTCGACGGCCGACTGGAGATCGATGCCACCTACTTCCGCAACGACCTGGACGGGCTGATCGAGTTCACCTTCCCGGCAGGCTTCGTCAACCTGGGGCAGGCACAGACCCGCGGTCTCGAGGTCAACCTCGGCAGCCTCCCGCACCGGAAGGTGCGGATCGACGCCAACTACACGTTTACCGACGCCCATGCGCTCGGCAGTGACGAGCAGCTGTTGCGCCGGCCCCGGCACCAGGGCGCCGTCATGGTTCGCGTCGCGCCCCGACCGGACGTCAGCTTCTTCACGGAGCTACGCTACAAGGGCGCCCGCAACGACTTCGGCACCGTGGCCCCGGTCGAGCTGCCGAGCTACGTGGTGTTCAACGCCACGGCCCAGGCACGACTGACCGGCGATTTCGAGGCGATCGGGCGCATCGACAACATCTTCGACGCGCGTTACCAGGACGTCTGGGGCTACGGCACTCCGGGCGTCAGCGGCTACCTGGGGTTGCGTTATCGCTGGCCATCGGGCCGCTGATCGCGGCCACCAGACCGGAAGGATGGAGAGGCTCGGGCACCGCCTGCGCGGTCGGAGGGAACGCCATCAGGAGCAGCGCTGCGGCCGGGATCAGCGACACGACGAGGAAGCCGACCGCAACGCGACGCTCGAGCCCTGGCTCCGTCCGCGCGATCACTGCCAGACCCCAAACGACGAGGGCGGCGCCGCCCAGCCCGAGACCGATCAGAACCGACACCGCGTTCCACGCCGGCAGGTGCGCGGGGCCGGACGCCCAGCGCAGCACGGCGAAGGCGGCGAACGCGAACATGACCGCAGCCAGCCCGTGCCCACGATGCATCAGCAGGTACCGATAGGGGGCACGTCGCGAGGCGAGCCAGACGAGCACGGCAACGAGCGCCAGTCGCCAGAAGACGCGGACGGCCGAACCGATCAGCCCGGTGATCGAGAGCGCTTCCTCCATGCGCCGAGTGTAGCCGCCGCTGTCGCGCTGCACGATCTCGCCCGAGGATAGCCGCGCGCCGCCTAGCCACCGAGGCACCCGGTTCGCTAGCATCGGGAGGATGAGCAACCCGCGAACACGATCCGTCGCGATCTTGGCGCTGTCGGCAGCGCTCCTCGCTGTCCCGGCACTACCCCGGGCTCCCATTCAGGAGACCGGCGCCGACTGGCCGCAGTGGCGGGGCCCGAGCCGCGACGGCACGGTCGGCGGTGGTTTCGACACGTGGCCCGGCGAGCTCGAGCGGGTCTGGTCGGTCGAGGTCGGTCTCGGCCATTCGTCTCCCGTGACAGCGGCCGGCCGTGCGTACCAGTTCTCGCGCCAGGAGGGAGACGAGGTCCTCCAGGCCCTCGACGTCGAAACCGGCGCACGGCTGTGGCAGTTGCGCTACCCGGCTCCGTACCGGGTCCACACGGGCGCCGAATTCCACGGTCGGGGACCAAAATCGACACCCCTCGTCGCCGACGGCCGCGTCTTCGTGCTCGGCATCAGCGGCATTCTGAGCGCCGTCGACAGCCGCGACGGCGCGCTCCTGTGGCGACACGAGTTCGACGACGAGTTCGCCGCGACCTCGCCGAACTTCGGCACCGCCATGTCGCCCATTCTGTACGACGATACTCTGATCGCCTACGTCGGCGGCGACAACGACGGAGCACTCGCCGCCTTCGACGTAGAGACCGGCGCCGAGTGGTGGCGGTGGGCGGCCGACGGGCCCGGCTACGCCTCGCCGGTGCTGGCGACCTTCCGCGAGTCGCTGCAGCTCATCACCCAGACCCACCGACAGATCATCGGCGTCGACCCTGGCAGCGGTGAGCTGCTCTGGAGTGTCGGATTCCAGACCGACTTCGATCAGAACTCGGTAACCGCCCTGGCAATCGGCGAGTCCGTTATCCTCTCGGGGCTGAACAACGGCATCTTCCGCGCCCGACCCGAGCCGGGTCCCGACGGGTGGCGGCTGATGCAGCTGTGGAAGACCGCCGATGCGTCGCTGTACATGAGCTCGCCGGTGCTGAGCAACGGGCGCGTCTTCGGTTTTTCGCATCGCCGCTCTGGCCAGTTCTTCGCGCTCGATCCGGAAAGCGGCGAGCTTATCTGGAGTAGTCGCGGCCGCGAAGGCGGCAACGCGGCCCTCCTGGTGGTGGATGACCACGTCCTTTTTCTTACCGACGAGGCGCGCCTGATCGTCGTCGACGCGGGCGCCGATACGTACGCCCCGGTGGCCGAGTACTCCGTCGCCGACTCGCCCACCTGGGCCCATCCCGCCCCCGTCGGGGACGGCCTGCTGATCAAGGACCACGAGACCCTAACGCGCTGGCGAATCGAGCCCGACTCTACCCACACAGATGCGAGGCCATCATGATGTCCGGCTTCAAGGGGAACGACACATTCGAGAGCCCAAGCGACGCGGCGATCCTCGCGGCCACAGCACCGGTCGCCCCTGACTCGGGTTGCATTCCCGACGTCAGCACCCTGTGCTTGGGTGATGAGGGCCGCTTCCAGGCCCGGCTCGATTGGCGCCACGGCCTGCTAGGTGTGAGTTCTGGGTAGGTTGTTCACGGACTCACCTGGAGCCTGGACATCGGAGTCTGCATGCCGATGCCCGCATGGGGTCGGTGACGATTGTAGTGGTTGGTCCAGGGTCCGAGAGCTCGAGTTCGGTGAGCGGAGGTCTGGTAGCAGGCTCCGTAGGCCCATTGTTCCTTGAGCGTGCGTATGAAGCGCTCGGCCTTGCCGTTGGTCCGGGGCGTGTAGGGCCTGGTGTAGAGGTGGCGGATGTTGAGTCGCCGACAGGTTCGATTGAAGCGTTTGGAACGATAGCCGGGCCCGTTATCGGTCATCACACACTCGATGACGAGGCCAAGTTTTCGGTAGAACTGGACTGCTCGTATCAGGAACTCGGTACAGGTGAACTGGCCCTCGTTGTGTAGCACCTGGACGTAGGCGATGCGGCTGTGGTCCTCGACGGCAACGTGGGCATGTTCCCAGCCGGCTCCCTCAACGGTCCTAGCAGGCTGCTGAAAAACTCCCCTTGTTCGAGTAGATTCTGAACCACGCAGCCCGCGGCAAAAACCGAAGCATCAACGAGGTGAGCAGATGCGTGGTGAGGACGCGGGACAGGTGGCCGCCTTTAGTTACGTATCTCCGGAGCAGCGAGTACCGAAAGAGCATCCGCTGCGGCCGCTGCTGAGGATCGTCAACGACGTGCTGGGGCGGATGTCGCCGCTGTTCGAGAAGCTGTACTCGCACACGGGCCGTCCGTCTATCCCGCCGGAGAAGCTGCTGCGGGCGCTGCTGCTGCAGGTGCTGTACACGATTCGCTCCGAGCGCATGCTGATGGAGCAGCTCGACTACAACCTGCTGTTCCGGTGGTTTGTGGGCCTGAACATGGACGATCTGGTGTGGGATGCGACGGTGTTCACGAAGAACCGGGATCGAGTGTTGGGAGGCGAGGTCGCCGAGGTGTTCTTCCAGGAAGTGCTGGCGGAGGCACGGCGCCGCAGCCTGCTGTCGGATGAACACTTCACGGTGGACGGCACGCTGATCGAGGCGTGGGCCTCGCACAAGAGCTTCAAGCCGAAGGATCAGAGCGACTCCGATGAGGGCGGCAGCAACCCGAGCGTCGATTTCCGCCGGCAACGGCGCACGAACGATACTCACGCCTCCAGGACCGACCCGGAGGCACGCCTATACAAGAAGAGTAAGGGAGCCGAGTCGAGGCTCTGCTACATGGGTCACCTGATGATCGACAACCGCCACGGGTTAGCAACCAACGCCTGCGTAACGATCGCTTCGGGAACAGCAGAACGAGAGGCCGCCGTGCAGATGGCGGGCGAGATTCCCGGAAGGGGCCGGGTAACCTTGGCGGCCGACAAGGGCTACGACACGCGAGACTGCATCCGAAAGCTTCGAGATCGCAACATCACCCCGCACGTCGCACAGAACGACACGAACCGGCGCAGCGCCATCGACCGCCGCACGACCCGGCACCCGGGCTACACGGTCAGTCAGAAGAAACGCAAGCTCATCGAGCAGATGTTCGGATGGGCCAAGACGGTCGGGCTGATGCGCAAGACCAGACACCGAGGCACGCAACGTGTCGATTGGATGTTCATCTTCACCGCCGCTGCCTTCAACCTGGTCAGAATGCGCAACCTCGAGGGGGCGACGTGACGATGAGGGCACCAATCCCCAAGAAATGCCGGCGCTGCCAGCAGCGCCGGCCTCGTACCCGCACTCGGCGCCCCGCTAACTCACCGTGATCGAGACGATCCAGCCCAAAATGGCGCGCCCAAGCCGTTTTTCAGCAGCCTGCTAGAGCGGTCGCGGTGGATGCGGTGACCCGGCCGCACGATGCGGGCGAGCTTCTTGGTGTCCATGTGCAACAGCTCGCCTGGTCGCTCCCGCTCGTAACGCCGGATGACTGCCTTCGGTTCCAGGTACAGCAGCCGGCCCAGGCCCGATCGCTTCAACCAGTCCGAGACCGTGGAGCGCGGGACCCCAACGCGCCGGCTGATTTGCCAAGCCGTCAACCGACGGCGTCGCAGCCGCTGGATCCGACGCACCGTACGAGCGCTCGTCTGACCGGGGCTCCGGTGTGGCCGACTGGTTCGATCCAGCAGTCTCGACTCGCCCTCCTGCCGATACCTACGCAGCCACTTGTAGAGCGTTCGAGGGGATACACCCAGCGCCGCGGCCGTGTCCTTCACAGGCTCCGCCTGCTCCAGGACACGGCGGACCATCTCGCGGCGTATGTACGGGGTCGTTCGGGCGTTACTATGCAGCTGCATCGGGCGCTCCTTCTGAGCTGTGGGTGTGTGGTAACCCCATTGTTCTCAGAAGTGAGCCCCGATGTGAACAACGTCCTCGGAATACACAGCTAGACGGCCAGCTCCAGGTCGCCCTCGCCGCGCAGCTCCCTGGCCAGGCGCGCGAACTGCGGCAAGGTCAGCGACTGGGGGCCGTCGCTCTTGGCCTTGTCAGGTTCGGGGTGAATCTCGACCATCACACCGTGGGCCCCCACGGCCAGCGCTGCCCGCGCCAGCGGCGGAACCCAGCGACGCAACCCGGCAGCGTGTGACGGATCGACGATCACCGGCAGGTGGGTTCGCTCTCGGACCACAGGGATCGCGCTCAGGTCGAGCGTGCCTCGGGTGGCGGTCTCGAAGGTGCGGATCCCACGCTCGCACAGGATCACCTCCTGGTTACCGCGCTCGAGGATGTACTCGGCGGCCGCCAGCCATTCTTCGATGCAGGACATCATGCCGCGTTTGAGCAGCACCGGCCGCTGCACCTCGCCGACCGCCCGCAACAGCGCGAAGTTCTGGACGTTGCGGGCACCGATCTGCAGCACGTCGGCGAGCTCGGCCACGCCCGCGACATCGCCCGGGTGCAGGACCTCGGTCACGATCGGCAGGCCGTAGCGCCGCCCGGCCTCCGCAAGTAGCTCCAGTCCCTCGTAGCCCAGCCCCTGGAACGAATAGGGCGATGTTCTCGGCTTGAAGCAGCCGCCTCGCAACATCTGGCCGCCGGACTCCTTGACCGCGGCCGCGCAGGCAGCGATCTGGGTGGCGGACTCGACCGAGCACGGGCCGCCGATCAGCACGGGCTCGTGGCCTCCGACGGTGACCTGGCCGATGCGCACCAGCGTGTCCTCATTCCGGGTTGCCCGCGAGGCAAGCGGATACGACGAGCTGGCGTGCGCCTGGTCCTCGGTCTTGGCCGGCTCCAGCCGCTGAAGTCGGGTACTGGCCCGCCGGCGGGGCGTGCTCGTGGAGCGCCAGCCCGCCGTGGCCTGTGCACAGGGGTAGGAGCCGAGGACCCGGATGTAGCGGGCCCGCGCCGTGACGCGGCGCAGCGCTTCGGCAACGTTGTCGTCGTTCGCGTTGCCCTCGAAGTCGAGGTAGAAGGTGTACTCCCATGGGGTCTTGGGTAGCGGACGTGATTCGAGCTTGGTGAGGTTCAGGTCGTGCTCGGCGAGCACGTCGAGGCAACGGGCCAGGGCACCGCGTTCGTGCCGCGTCACCAGGACGAGCGATGTTTTGCAGGGCGTCTCCCCCTCGAGTGTGGCCGCCTCGCGCGCTATCACCAGGAATCGGGTGTAGTTCTCGCGCTGGTTGGCGATATTGCGCGCGATCACGGTCAGCCCGTGCAGGGAGGCCGCCTCGGCGCTGGCGATCGCCGCCTGGGTCGAGTCGTCTTCGGCGACGATTCGCTCCACCGCCATCGCGGTGTCGGTATACGCCTCGGCGGTACAGTCGGCAAGGTTTCCCAGGAAGCGGCTGCACTGAGCCAGCGCCTGCGGGTGCGACAGGACCCGCGTGATGCTCTCGACGGGTACGGGTCGTAGGGCCACCAAACAGTGATCGATGCGGAGGATCTCTTCGCCGACGGCAACGAGGCGCGTGTCCGCCAGAAGATCGTAGGCTTCGTTGATCGACCCGGCAGTGGTGTTCTCGATCGGCAGTAGGGCGCGGTCCGCCTCGCCCCGGCTCACCGCCTCGAGGGTCTCACGGAAGGTGGGGGAGCCACGCAGCTCGAGCTCCCGCCCACGGTCCGCGAAGTGTCTGCGGGCGGCGATCTGGCTGTAGGCACCGTCGCTGCCCTGGTAGGTGACACGTATCGGACGACTGTCGGTCGCCTTGGCCATGTGCTCCACCTGGTAGCGCACCGAGTGCTCGAGGATGCCGCGATACAGCGAGTCGATGACCTCCTCGTCCATGCCATGTTCACGAGCGTGGCGGCGAACCTCGTGCAAGAGCTCGGCCTCGCGCTGCTGATCGCGCAACGGGACTGTCGCACCGGACTTCGCGTCGGCCGCCGCCAAGGCCAGACGGAAGCGTTCGGTGAGCTGTCGTACAAGCTCGGCGTCGAGGGCGTCGAGCCGTCCTCGCAGATCGGAGAGTTGGTCGGACATGGTCTCTTCCTCGTCGGGTGCGCAAGAAAAAACCCGCCGGTTGCCCGGCGGGTAGCAAGCGCGAAGTCGGTCGCGGCTAGGCCACCCGCTGGCTCCAGCGGGTAAACAAAAACTCGAAGGCTGCAAACGCACCGGGAGCGACGCGAGGTGCCGGGCAGGACCCGGGTCGCATCTGGGTTCGGTGCGAGGCAGCGGCTTCGTTCATGGGCGAGAGAGTCGCGAATTTGCGCGGCCGCGTCAAGACGGGTGCACCGTTTCACCCCCGGGAGAGGCCGTCGGCAACCGTCAGGTCGGGCCAGGAACGCCGGGCGATGCGTCCATCGGGAGTCCCGGCCTGCTAGCCGAGCACGTCCTGGTAGAGGCGGTAGAGGTTGCCGCCGATGACCATCTCCGCCTGATCCTCGGAGTAGCCCCGGCGCATCAGCCCGTCCCAGACGATCTCCATCCGCCGGGGGCCGTTCATTCGCGGCATGTAGAGCGGCCAGTCCTCGGGGACGAACTGGGCTCCCTCCTCCTGGATGAGTGTCTGCACTTCTTCCTGGGTGTCCTGGATGACGCGGTGGTCGCGGTCCGATCCGATACAAACGTGCTCGATGCCGGCGACGTTGATGGCGTGCGTGATGTGATCGAAGTAGAAGCGCACGTTGTCGTCGCTGCGATCCGTCGTCAGGAAGGGCCGGATCTGACAGACGCCGACGACGCCCCCGTGGTTGGCCAGCAGCCGCAGGTTGGCGTCCGTGGTGTTGCGGACGTGCTCGTGGACGGCCTGGCAGGCGGTGTGGGAGATGATCGTTGGATGCCGCGACGTGGCGATGGCCTCGGCCATGGTCGTCATGTTGGCGTGCGAGGTATCGACGAGCATACCGACCTCGTTCATGCGCTCGATGAGCTGGCGGCCGAAGATGGTCAGGCCGTGGTTGCCCTGCTCCCGGCAGCCGGAGCCTACGTAGTTCTGATAGTTGTAGGTCAGCTGCAGATACCGCAGTCCCATGCTGTGGAACAGATCGACGCGGTCGAGGTCCTTCTGGATCGGGGTCGTGTTCTGCAGCATGTACAAGAGCGCCAGTTTGCCCTCGGCTCGGGCCCGATCGATGTCCGCCACCCGGGTGGCCTTCACCAGCAGCTCGGAGTGTGCGGCGATGTGGCGGTCGTAGGCGGCAAGATCGTCGAGCGCGGCATCGAGAGCCGCCTCGCCGAACACCTTGGGATCGGTGAGGGTGACGCACACCGAGCTCGTGCCGCTGTCGAGGACCTCCCGGATCAGCTCCATGGGGTGGGTCAGCCGGATCTCCCCCATGGCGTCCAAGATCAAGGGGCCCCGCTGACCGCTGCCAGAAGCGAGGGCGCGCCCGGTGACGGAGCTGGCCAGGAGCCCGCCCCCGGCGGCTCCGAGGAATTGACGGCGATCCATACTCGTACTCCCCATTTCTCGACGGCCCGGCCGGGCCGCTAGTCTGTTCTCGGCGCCTCTTTGTAGCACGGGCGTCGATCTTGTGACACCGGCCGGGATACGATATAATTCAACATTAGGTTGTATGATATTACATTGGATCGAACATGAGCCTTCCCGACATCACGCATCTGCAGTTCCTTGTCCTCTCGAGCCTGCGCCAGGGCGCTCAGGCAGGCCGAGTCATTCGCGCGCTGCTGCGCAGCAACGGCGTGCGACGCAGCGGCCCCGCCTTCTACCAGATGATGGCGCGGCTGGAAGACGCCGGCCTCGTCGAGGGCCGCTACGAGCAACGGGTTGTCCAGAGCCAGGCGATCAAGGAGCGCAGCTACGCGATCACCGATGTCGGGGAGGACGCCTGGGAGGCCACGCGAGATTTCTATCTGGGCAACCTGGCGGCGGATGCTGGCGCCAACCGGGGCGCGGAGCGTGCCTGAGTCTGTGCACCGCTCCTGGGTGCTGCGGTTTCTGCTACCCGAGTGGAACCGGGAGCGCATCTTCGATCCGTCGTTCGCCGATCTGATGGCGGATCATCGCCGGTTGCGGCCGGCAGATCGTCCGGTGCGCCGGCCCACCGGCGCGCACCTCTGGTTGCGTGCACTCGTCCTGCTGGTGGCCTGCTGGCGGATCGGCTGGGCGGAGCGCTGGCACCGGCTGCGCGGCCGCTACTCACTCACCCGCCGGGTACTGCCGCGTTTTGGCTTGCAGAACGGGTCGACTCCGGGCGGCCGCATGATCCTCCCCACACAGGAGAGTCCCTTGGAGTCGCTGGCCCGGGACATTCGGTTCGCCTGGCGCGCGCTGCGAGCCCGCCAGGGCTTTGCGGTCGTGGTGATCGCCATCCTGGCGCTCGGGATCGGCGCCAATACGACGATCTTCACGCTGCTCGACAAGGTCGTTCTGCGGCCCCTGGATTTCCCCGGTTCGTCGCAGCTGGTCACCGTGACCGAGACCAACCGGGCCAGCGGCGAGGAGACCGAGGCCTCCGTCACCGCGCGTGGTTTCCTCGACTGGCGGGAGCGGGCCCGCCTGTTCGACGGCCTGGTTGCCCTGAACACCGCCAGCTTCAATCTCGCCGTCGATGAGCGCACCGTCCAGCTGTCGGGGCTCTGGGTCTCCGGTAACTTCTTCGACGTGCTGCAGATGCCGCCGGTTGGCCGTGGCTTCACTCCGCTGGCCGATCGCGCGACGGCAGAGGTCGTCATCAGCCACGGCCTTTGGGTGACCCGTTTCGCCGGGTCCCAGGAGGCGGTCGGCAGCGAGTTGATGCTCGACGGCGAGCTCTTCGTGGTTGTGGGCGTGGTGCAACCGGCCTTCAGCTTCGGCACCGATGTGGACATCTGGGCTGCGGCCGACAACGACGTACCGCGACCACCGGTCGATACGGGGCAGGACTACACGGCCGACTACGGTCTCGGCTACCTCGACGTCATCGGGCGCCTACGCGACGGCGTCACGCTCGAGCAGGCCACCGAGGAGATGCAGGCGATCTCTGCCGCCATCAGCGATGAGCAACCCGAGGATCAGAGCGATCGCGGGGTATATCTGAGCAGCCTGCACGAGGCTGCGGTCCGCGGCGTGCGTACGCCCCTGATTGGGCTCGGCTTCGTCCTGCTGATCGCCTGTGCCAACATCGCGAGCCTCATGCTGGCCCGTGCCAGTGGCCGGCGGCGCGAAATGGCGATCCGCGAGGCGATGGGGGCGTCGCGGCGACGCCTCTTCCGCTTTCTCGTTGTCGAGAGCCTGATCCTGTCACTCGCCGGCGGGGCACTCGGCGTCGGCCTGGCCTTCCTGGGCGGCGAGCTGTTCGTGGGGCTCGTCCCCGAGTTGCCGCGCGAAATCGAGATGACCTTGGACGCTCGGATCGTCGGCTTCGCGATCGCGGTCAGCGCGCTCAGCGGGCTCTTGTTCGGGACCGCGCCGGCCTGGCAGACGGCGCGCTCCGACCTGCGCAGCACTCTCGGTTCGACACGGGTCAGCGAGGGTGCTGGCGCGCAGCGCTTCCGCGGGTTGCTCGTCGTCGCGGAGATTGCCATCGCGCTGGTGTTGGTGATCGGGGCGGGCCTGATGATCAAGAGCTTCGCGCGACTGGTCGGCGTCGAGCCCGGGTTCGACCCCGGGGGGGTGGCCGTGTTCAGCGTTGCACTTCCGGACAATCGGTACGCCGAGGACGCCAAGACGGTCGCTTTCTTCGACGAGGCGCTGCGACAGCTGCGCCGATTACCGGGCGTCGAGTCGGCCGGCATGGTGCTGGCGTTGCCGTTCTCCGGATCCGCCGCGCGGATCAGCTTCTTCCTCGAGGGCCAGACCGGCGAGGAAGAGGGGCTCGACCAGCGAGCCGTTTTCCAGACAGGATCGTCCGACTACTTCCGCACCATGCGGATCCCGATGATCGCTGGGCGCGACTTCAACGATCTCGATGTCGCCGACGGGCTGGGCGTCGTGATCGTCAACGAGGAGCTGGTGCGGCGCCACTTTCCGTCCGACCGGGATCCGCTGAGCATGCGGTTGCATTTCGGCGACAACGACTTTGTCCAGGTGGTCGGGGTGGTTGGCAACGTGCGACACGACGGCTACGGAGGTGAGCAGTGGCCCGAGCTCTACGCCCCGGTCCGCCAGGTACCGTGGCGCTTCGCTACCTTCATGGTCCGCGGCAGCGGTGACGTCGCCTCCCTGGTGCCCGAGGGGCGCCAAGCGTTCGGCCGAGTCGACCCACTCCTGACGGTGCACCGCGCCCTCCCATTAACGCGCCCTCCCATTAACCGGTGTCCTGACCGGCTCGGTAGCCCAGCCCCGGTTCATCGCGCTGCTCCTGAGCATCTTCGCCTCTTCGGCGCTGCTGCTCGCTGCGCTCGGTATCTTCGGCGTGATCAACTACTCGGTCGGTCAGCGCACCAACGAGATCGGCATCCGGATGGCCCTGGGCGCCGACGGCGGCTCGGTACGGGGCCTGATCTTGCGCCAGGGACTCTGGTTGCTCGGCGTCGGAGGCTTGCTCGGGCTCCTTGGCGGCGCTGCCCTGACGCGGCTGGTGGCGAGCCAGCTGCACGAGGTCACGCCGCTCGATCCGGCGGTGTATGCGACCGGCCTGTTGGTGCTCAGCGCGGTGGCGCTGCTGGCGACCTGGCTGCCGGCGCGGCGCGCGACCCGCATCGATCCGGTAGGCGCGTTGCGTGGGGATTGAACGGCTCTGCGTCGTGAGCGCCTCAGGAACGGGGTTGCCGCTGCTGCGATCGTCCTGATCGCGTCGTGTGCGCCGACCAGGGCGCCCGTGAAGCCGACGAAGGAAAGGGCCACCCGAAGGTGGCCCCTTAGTCCCTTCCGACGCTAGTCCCGCGCTATTGCGAGTCGCGACCTGGCCGGGAGCTGTACTTCTCGTACAGCTCCTTGTGCTTGTTGTCGGTGCTGGTCCAGCGGCCGGCGATGATCAGGTGCTCGATCTGCACATTGATCTCGAGCGGATCGCCGCTGGCGACCACGACGTTGGCGATCTTGCCCTCCTCGATCGAGCCGAGCTGATCGTCGACCCCGAGGATCTTAGCCGGGTTCAACGTGACGGCCTTCAGCCCCTCCTCGTGCGGCAGCCCGAAAGCGACCGCCTGGCCTGCCTCGTACGGTAGGGTCCGTGCCGAGGAGGCATTGAAGGTCGAGATGGCGAAGGTGACGCCGGCCTCGTGCAGCTTGGCGGGCTGCGTGTAGGCCGAGTCGTACGGGTCGTCCTCGGTCGCCGGCATCGACTGTGTTGCCCCGAGAATCACCGGGATGTTCTTCTCGGCCAGAAGCTCCGCCTCCTTCCATGCCTCGCTGGCACCCGCCAGGATGATGCGGACGTTGGCGCGCTCGCCGAAGGCGATCGCCTCGCGAATGTCGCGCCTGCCCCTGACGTTGATCAACAGCGGCATAGCACCGTTGGCGACCCTGCCGAGCGCCTCGAGCTTCAGGTTTCGATCCAGGATCTGACCCGACTCGGCGGCCGTGGCGTAGCGCTGGGCATCGGCCAGCCATTCCTCGAGGGTGGCGATGGCCGCGTCGTACTGGGCCTTGCGTTCGGAGAACGGAGGTCCGGAAGCGGCGCGGAAGCGCCCGAAGCGACCGCCGCCGCCGAGCGACGGCCAGTTGACCACCATGTAGACGCCGGCATCGAGGATCATCTCCTCGATGGTCCAGCCGTCGAGATTCATCAGCGAGCCCTGGCCGGCAACGCTGATGCGCATGCCGCCACCGCCGCCGCGGCGGAAGCCGCCACCGCTGTTGGGCGAGGCCACTACGTGAGTAATCCCGTTGGCTCGGGTCACCGGGATGATCGCGCTGGCCGGGTGCACCGCGGTGGCTCCCTGGAGATGGGCGTTGTTGTCACCCAGCTCGGCGAAGTCGGAGGTCACGGTGACCTGGCCAATCTCGGTCAGCCCGACCCGGGTGACCGCGTCGAACATGCCCGGGTAGACCACCGAGCCGGTCGCGTCGATCACCGTGGCGCCGTCGGGCACCGCGGTGTCGGCGCCACCCACGGCGGCGATACGGCCGTCGCGGATCACGACGACGCCGTTTTCGATTTCTCCGGCGGCACCCAGGGTATAGACCTGGCCACCACGGATGACGATGACGTCTTCCTGGGCGGAGGCGAAGCCGGCGGTGCCGAGCACCGCCACTGCCAGCAGTGCGACGATCTTGCGCTTCATCGGTTCACCTCCTCGTCGGGTTCCGTAGGCCGGCCGCGGCGTCCGCCTTCGGCCGGTTGCTGCTTGGCCACGAGCTGCTCGCGCTCGTTGGCGATGGCCGCCCGCATCTGTGCGTCGGCGGCGCGATCGAAGTAGGGCAGGCCGTCAACGAACGTCATCTCGACGACCCCGTAGACACTCAGCGGATGGCCCTCGTAGATCGCCAGGTCGGCGTCCTTGCCGACCTCGATCGACCCGACCCACTGATCGATACCCAGCTGGATCGCCGGGTTGAGGGTGACCATGCGAAGCGCCTCGTTCTCACTCATGCCACCCCACTTCATCGTCTTGGCGGCCTCCTGATTGAGATGGCGAATCTCCTCGCCCGAGTCCGAGTTGATCGACACGGTGACACCGCGATCCGTCATGATCGCAGCGTTGTAGGGAATCGCCTCGTAGGCCTCGACCTTGTAGGCCCACCAGTCGGAGAAGGTCGAGGCGCCGGCTCCGTGCTCGGCGATCTCGTCGGCGACGCGGTAGCCCTCGAGCACGTGCTGAAGCGTGCCGATCCGCACGTCGAACTCCTCGGCCACGCGCAGCAACTGCAGGATCTCGTCGGCCCGGTAGGAGTGTGCATGCACCAGCCGAGTGCCCTCGAGGATCTCGACGATCGGATCGAGCGTCAAGTTGCGGCGCGGCGGGATCACGCCCTCCTCGCCGTCGGAGATCGCCTGCTCGTAGCGACGGCCCTCGGCCTGGTACTCCTGCGCATCCAGGAAGGTCTGACGGATGACGTCCATCACGCCCATGCGCGAGTTGGGATAGCGGTCGGGATTGCGATCGCGCTTGACGTTCTCACCGAGCGCGAACTTGATGCCGAGCGGTGCCTGCTGCATCAGCAGACCGTGGGCGTCGGCGCCCCAGCGCAGCTTGATGACCGCGTTGCGGCCGCCGATCGGGTTGGCCGAGCCGTGAAGGACGTTCGCGGTCGTGACGCCGCCCGCCAGAGTTCGGTAGATCGAGACCTGGTCAGGATTAATCACGTCCCGGATCCCACCCATCGCCGATACGGAGACCGAGCCCTCGTTGATGGCCTCGGCCGCTATGTGGGAGTGGGCGTCGATGATGCCCGGGATCACGTACTTGCCGGTGGCGTCGACGACGTGTGCTCCGGACGGCGCCGACAGGCCGGTGCTGACCTCGGCGATCTTGCCGTCGCGAATCAGCACATCGCCATTCTCGATCGTGGCGCCGCTGACCGTGATCACCGTGGCGTTGCGGATCAAGGTTGCGGTATTGGAGCGCACGGGTCCCCGGGTCTTGGCCATCGGTATGGCCTCGTACGGGCCGGTCTCCTCTTCGGCCTCACCATCGGTGTCCTCCTCGACCTCGAAGAGGTGACCGTCGACGATCGTCTGCTTGACCTTGGTTCCGGCGCTGAACAGGTCGCCGTCGGCAAGCACCACGTTGGCAATCTTGCCGGCCTCGATGCTGCCCAGCCGATCGGACACTCCGAAGAGCTCGGCCGGCGCCATCGTGAAGGCGTGCAGAGCCGCATCGGCCGGCAGGCCGGCGCGCACGGCGAGGCGCGCACTGCGCAGCACGTCGCCGGCTGACGACAGCGAGCCCGAGGTGAACGCGAAGCGCGCCCCCGCTGCGTGCAGAGCAGCCGGGGTGGTCGGGGCGCGGTCGAGGTAGCGGAGCGTCTGCAGCGGTTCCTCAGCCTCCGGATCGCCGTTGGCGTTGCGCTTGGGCCAGTCGAGGTTCACGAGAACCGGGATGTTGTTGGCCGCCAGGAACTCGGCCACCTCGTAGCCCTGTCGGCCGCCGTAAATGATGGGGCTGACGCCGATGTCCCGCGCGATGTCGGCGGTGCGCTTGATCTCACGCGCCAAGTCGGCGGCGAAGAGCACCGGCTGGCCGTCGGCGAGCGCCTCGCGCAAGGGCTCGAGGGCACGATCGTAGCGGGGTCGAGCGACACCTCCGGGGGAGGCAGCATAGATCGCCCAGGCGTCGTCGTAATGGCGGGCGTCGAAGAAGGTCTGCTTGATGTAGGCGATGATGCCCATCAGCGAGCTCGGGAAGCCGGCGAAGTCGCGACCCTTGGTGAAGCTCGTCATCACCGCGACCGGAGTGGCCACGACCATATCGTTCGGGCGTGCGCCGGCCAGGTTGATGACCGCCGCGTTGCCGGGCAACAGTCCCTTGGAGGGACTCGTCACGACGGTCGTGAAACCGGCGTTGCGCCAGGCCTCGATGCGCGAGTCGCCCGACTCGAGGTTGTCGGCGGCGTTCACCCAGGTGAAGGTCGCGGGCCGGTCCTCGGCGCTGCGCGCGTACTCGTCCGGATCTACCTGTTGGCCGCCTCCGCCGCCAAAGCCGGGGAAGCCGCCGCCCTGCGAGGCTTGTAGCTCCGAGGGCAACGCCAGCGTCGTCAGTGCATCGATCAAACCGGGATAGGCGGTGAGACCGCTGCTATCCAACGTCCAGGCACCGGGCGGCACCGCGACGTCGGCGCCGACAGCGCTGATGAGCCCGTCCTGGATGACGATGGTTCCTGATTCGATGGCTGTGCCGGTACCGGTGACGATCCGTACCCCGGTAATGGCGTAGTGAGGTGGGGGTGCCTGTGCCGACACCGAGGCCGGTGACGAGGCGACGACGAGGAGACCGACAAGCAGCGCGGCGAACCCGCCGCGCAGACGCCTACTCCACATGGGCTGCTCCTGTGTGAGTTGGGAAATCGAGCGGCGCGGGGAACCCTAGGGTAATCCTCGGCCGCGATTCCGTCCACGCCGGTAGGGGCACTGCTTGACAACGATTCGGGTACCATCGCCCCGCTGTTCCGCCGCGCCGTCTTGTCGCTGGAGAGGGAGCCCATGCCATCCGATCTGTGCCATCGCAGCCTGCTGACCCTGCTCGATTTCACTCCCGATGAGATCCGCTCGCTGCTGTCGCTCGCCGCCGATCTGAAGGCAACCAAGCGCGCCGGCGCGGAGGAGCCGCGGCTGGTCGGCAAGAACATCGCGCTGATCTTCGAGAAGGACTCGACGCGCACCCGCTGTGCCTTCGAGGTCGCGGCGGCCGATCAAGGCGCCTCGACGACCTACCTGGGCCCGTCTGGTTCGCAGATCGGGCACAAGGAGTCGATGAAGGACACCGCCCGCGTCCTCGGCCGCATGTACGACGGCATCCAGTACCGTGGCTTTGCCCAGCGGACCTGCGAGGAGCTGGCCGAGCATGCCGGCGTGCCGGTGTGGAATGGCCTCACCGATCGCTTCCATCCGACCCAGGTCCTCGCCGACGTGCTCACCATGCAGGAGCACTCTGACAAGCGTCTCGCCGACGTCGCCTACGCCTACCTGGGGGATGCTCGTAACAACATGGGCAACTCGCTGCTCGTCGGCGGCGCCAAGCTCGGTATGGACGTCCGCATCGTGGCGCCCGAGGCCCTGTGGCCGGCCGCGGGGCTGCGCCACCAGTGTGTGGCGATCGCGGCCGAGACCGGCGCTCGGCTCACCTTCACCGAAGAGGTCGCGGACGGCGTGCAGGGCGCCGATTTCCTGCACACCGACGTGTGGGTCTCGATGGGCGAGCCGGACGAAGTGTGGGACGCTCGCATCGGCCTCTTGAAGCCGTATCAAGTGAACAGCGACGCGCTGCGTGCCACCGGCAACCCGGACGTCAAGTTCATGCACTGCCTGCCCGCGTTCCACAACCGCGAGACCAAGGTCGGCGAGCAGGTCTATGCGAAGTTCGGACTCGACGGCATCGAGGTCACCGAAGAGGTCTTCGAATCGGCCCACTCGATTGTCTTCGAGCAGGCCGAGAACCGTGTCCACACGATCAAGGCGGTAATGGTCGCCACCCTCGCCGACTGAGCGGGCTCACGCCAGGGGAACCACGCCGGAGCCCAAGATCTTCCGGTCCCGCGTAAGAAGCGGCGCTCCGTGTACTAGGCTGGTCGAGGCGATGATCTCGTCCGCGGGGTCGCTGACGAAGTCGAGCTGCTCGATCGCCCCGCACACGCTCAGCGTTATGGGCCAGGTGTGAAGCCGTTGGATCGCCCGCCGGACCTCCGGGTCCTCGAGATTCAGCTCCAGTCGGCCGAGTTGCACTAGCTTGGCCAGCTCCCAGAGCACGATTGTCGAAATGCCCCATCGATGGGCTGTCAGCAAATCGTGCTCGCGCCGGGTCGGTTCGCCGAACAGGGCGTGGACCAGGATGTGGGTGTCAAGATTCAGCATTCCATCGCAGGCCGGTCGAGAGCAGGTCGCCCTTGACCTTGATCTTGTCGCGGAGCAGGCCGATGAGCTCCGCGTCCGCCGCGCCATAGGGAATGAGCTTGGCGACGGGCCGACCGTGCTTGGTGATCACGATTCCGTCCGGCCCGACACTGTCGAGCAGGGCGAGGCACTGCTCCTTGAACTTCGCCGCGCCGATTTGTTCCATGGGAACGATGGGACGGCCGGCGTCTGGCGCGATACCGGGTTGAAACCTGGGGGTGGATGGAGACAATGCGGCGGAGCGCCTTCGCCCCGATAGCTTCGAGGATCGAGAATGCAACGAACACGCCCTGTACAGAGCTGGCACGCTCGCGCCCTGATCGTTGCCCTCGTTCTGAGCGCGCTGGCGGGGGCCAGCGGCTCCCACGCTCAGCAATCACCGTCGGCGTCGGCGCTCAAGGAGCAGGCGCGCGAGATCGTCGGTTCGATGGGCAAGATGTCGCAGGTAATGGTCGACTCGATCTTCTCCTTCGGAGAGCTCGGCTTTCAGGAGTTCGAGACGGCGGAGTACGTCACCGGGATTCTGCGCGACGAGGGATTCGAGATCGGACCGGTTGCGCCGGCATGCCCACCTGCTACGTAGCGACCTGGGGCTTGGGCCATCCCGTGATCGGCTTCATGGGTGACATCGACGGGTTGCCGGAGACCTCGCAGAAGCCGGGGGTCGCGTATCAGGACCCGCTGATTCCCGGCGGTCCGGGGCACGGCGAGGGGCACAACTCGGCGGCCGCCGTCGACGTGATCGCGGCCATCGCCACCAAGCGTGTGATGCAGGAGCACGGCCTCCACGGAACGTTGAAGGTGATCCCAGGGGTCGCGGAAGAGCTGGTCGCCTCGCGCACCTACAATGGTGAACGACGGGTTGTTCGAAGGCATGGACGTGATGCTGTCGACCCACATCGCTTCGACCATGGCCACGTTCTGGGGAATCCAAGGCTCCGGACTCGTGTCGACGCAGTTCACCTTCCATGGCCGCTCGGCGCACGGTGCAGGCTCACCCTGGGCGGGTCGCTCGGCGCTCGATGCGGTGGAGTTGATGAACGTCGGTTGGAACTTCCGTCGCGAGCATCTGAGGGCCAGGCGGCACCGAAGACGCGCTCGGTGACCTCGGTGTCGGTCATCATGGTGGCGGCCTCGGCGATTCGTTGGCCGATGCCGTGGAGATCCTTGATGCGCTCGTAGTCGAGCTCGCGGAAGTAGTACCAGACGCTGGCTTCCGACGGCACGACGTTGGGCTGGTTGCCGCCGTGCGGAATTATGTAGTGGGATCGCTGCTGCAGCCGCACATGAGCAAGCCGCTGGCGGAAGTCATGCACGCCAACATCCTCGAGGTCGGGATGCCGGAGTGGTCGGAGGCCGACCAGGCGCTTGCCCGATCGGTGCAGGAGATGATGGGCACCAAGGGAGAGCGGAGCTGGTTCGGCGCTCTCGTCGACGGGCTGCCGACCGAGCTGGTGAGCGAGGAGTTGCAGGAGTCGCAGCAGGGAATGGGCGGCGGCTCTGACGATATTGCCGAGGTTTCCTGGAGCCTGCCGACGGTCCGTCTCGTCTACCCGGGGCAGATTCCGGGAGTGACGGCGCATCACTGGTCCTCGGGCATCTCGATGGCCACGCCGATCGCGCACAAGGGCGCCAACCACGGCGCCCGGGTGATCGCCATGACCGCCATCGATCTGCTGGCCAACCCGGACAAGGTCGAGGAGGCGTGGACCTATTTCCGCGAGGTCACCACCAAGGACCAGCAGTGGGCGTCGTTGATTCCCGAGGGAACGCCCCCGCCGATCCACCTCAACGAGGAGAAGATGGCGCGCTTCCGGCCACAGCTCGAGCAGCTGCGCTACGACCCCGATCGATTCCAGACCTACCTCGAACAGCTCGGGATCGAGTACCCGACGGTGCGTGAGCCGGAGCACGAGGCCGGATCACCCCGCTAACTACTTGCCCCGGAAAAACTCCGATCAGAGGTAACTGAAGTCGCGGCGATCACCCAGGAAGAGGATGGCGGCGGGGCGCGGGTCAGCCCAGCGGGGTTGGGGACGATTACGTCTCCATAAGTGCGACGGTATCCAGGTCGTAGGCGAACACGGCCCAGCTTTCCCAGATCCGAGCGCCTTGGATACCCCGTAGTCGTGAGCGCCCGGCGTGGTAGGAACGTTTCAGGTGGGAGATTCGTCCCTCGTTGCCGACCCGGTAGCGGGCCCGGCGACGCCAGGTGTGTCGGGATGCGCAGCGGGTGACACCGGCGATGAACACCTCGCAGCCCAGCTCGGCGAGGGTTTCGGTAGTGGCCTTGCGGGAAAAACCAGCGTCGAAGACAGCTTCGCGGGGCCGCAGACCCAGGGCGGTTACCTCGGCCACGTTGTGTGGCAACAGCGTGTCGTCGTGGGTCGAGCCGGCACGTAGCTTCGGAGGCATCAGCAAGCCTCGGGCACCGCGGCGCGTATGGGCGTTGAGCTCGGCGAACTGCACGATGTAGCCGAACTCGTTGGGCTTGCCCCGCTTGCCACGGCGGATGGGACGGGCGTCCGGATGATCCGCCAAGGACACCAGCCGGTCCTTGATCCGTTCGCCGCGGAAGCGTTGCTGTACCTGCTGGACAACCCGCTGCGCCCGTTCGATCTCCTCGTTCAGTCGTGCCAGCGCCCGCTGCCGTCCTTGCGCTGAACTACCAGCTGCTCGAGCACGCCGTCGCTGGGCCTCACGCACCAGCCGCTGTGCCTCCCGAAGGCTCGCCCGCACGTGGGTGGCAGCCTCCTTGGTGTATCGCTCGACGGCAGCTTGCCCCTCGCCCCGTCGTTGCCGGAGTCGCTGGCTCATCGTTCGGAGCCGCTTGCCGACCGCTCGGGAGCGATCCCGCACCGTCGCGCCGATACTCGGGATTACCTTGCGCACCGCTCGTGCGACGTACGCCAGGCGTCGCACGGCATCGGCGCATAGCCCCGCATCGGTGGGATAGCGGATGTCGGCTTGCACCACTGTGGAGTCCACCCGCATCGCCCGCGGCCGAAAGTGCCGCTCATGGCACGCCTTGCTGATCAGGGCTCGGATCATCTCCTGTACCAGCTCGGCGTCCAGCCGCCGGGTCAGCTTGCGCACCGTCGATTCATGCGGCACCCGCTCATCCAGGCGCAGCAGACAGAAGCGCCGCAAGTGCAGCGAGTCCGATACCTCCCGCATCAGCGTCTCGTAGCCCCAGCCGCTACGTTGCTTGATCAGCATCAGCCGCACGTACATGGCCATCGGGATCGTCGGCCGGCCCATGCCCCGGGCGCCATCATCCCAGGCCCTGTGAAACGGCTCCAGCAGCGCCGCATCCGAAAGCAGCGTATCGATGATCGCCAGATCCTTGGGCAGGATCTGCACCTCCGGTGGCAATAGCATCTCCCACAGCGTCGTGACCGGACGATCGGGCGTCAGCCGCAGCATATCGACCTCTCCTGGGCGGGCGAGGTTCCCCGGAAGTATATATGCTTGCGGGCATCGTCGCGAGGTATCCTTCCCCACACCATGCCTGCTTCTGCCTCCAAACAGCTCGAGCGCCTACAGCACCGCTACCACCAGCTCGCCCTCCAGATCCCCGAGATCGGCTTCATCCTCAAGGGCTCTGTGGCGCAGCGCTCCAGCCGCTGCGGCAAGTCCAACTGCCACTGCCACGCCGACCCCCCTCAGCTGCACGGGCCCTACTGGCACTGGAGCACCGCGGTCGCGGGCAAGACTGTCAACCGCCACCTCAGCCCCCAGCAGGCGGTACGGTTTCTTCAGGGAATCGACAACCGCAAGCGCCTCGAGGCCATCCTTGCCCAGATGCACGAGCTGTCCCAGCGAGCCATCGATTTGCTTGACGCTCACCCCGCCCTTGCCGCCGATACCCCTGCCCCCGCTACGCGGCGCCCGTCCCCGAAACCGTCATCCAAGCCGTGAGTTTTTCCGGGGCAAGTAACTAAGGAGAACGTTATGGACCGCCTCTTCAACCGCACCGTGCGGATCTTGGCCGTGCCGCTGCTCGCCGTTCTGTTGGGGATCCCGGGAGCTAGCGCCACTTCACCGCCGCAGGCACCCTCGGCGGAAGCGCTCAAGGAACAAGCGCGGGAGATCGTCGGCTCGATGACCAAGATGTCGCAGGTGATGGTCGACTCGATCTTCTCGTTCGGCGAGCTCGGCTTCCAGGAGCACGCGACCGTGGAGTACATCACGGCGATCCTGCGCGACGAGGGCTTCGAGATCGAGACCGGCTGCGCCGGCATGCCCACCTGCTACGTGGCCACCTGGGGATCGGGGCACCCGATGATCGGTTTCATGGGCGATATCGACGGGCTGCCAGAAACATCGCAGAAGCCGGGGGTTGCCTACCAAGACCCGTTGATCCCGGGCGGGCCGGGTCACGGGGAGGGGCACAACAGTGCCGCGGCGGTCGACGTGATCGCGGCGATCGCCACCAAGCGGGTCATGCAGGAGCATGGACTCCAGGGAACGCTGAAGGTGATCCCCGGCGTGGCGGAGGAACTGGTGTCGTCGCGTACCTATATGGTCAACGCGGGTCTGTTCGAGGGCATGGACGTGATGCTTTCCACCCACATCAGCTCCAACATGGGCACCGCCTGGGGGATCTCGGGCTCGGGCCTGGTCTCGACCGAGTTCACCTTCCACGGGCAATCGGCGCATGGGGCCGGCTCGCCGTGGGCCGGCCGCTCGGCGCTCGACGCGGTGGAGCTGATGAACGTTGGCTGGAACTTCCGGCGCGAGCATCTGCGGCTGCAGCAGCGCAGCCACTACATGATTCCGCACGGGGGCAACCAGCCCAACGTCGTGCCGTCGGAGGCGCGCGTCTGGTACTACTTCCGCGAGCTCGACTACGAGCGCATCAAGGGTCTGCACGCCATCGGCCAGCGCATGGCCCAGGCGGCGGCCATGATGACCGACACCGAGGTCACTGAGCGCGTCTTTGGCGCCGCCTGGCCCTCCAGCATGAGCAAGCCGCTGGCTGAGCTCATGCATGCCAATATCCTCGAGGTCGGCTTGCCGGAGTGGAGCGAGCAGGACCAGCAGCTTGCCCGCGCCGTGCAGACCATGATGGAGCGCGACGAGACCGACGGCTTGCCTACCGAGCTGCGCAACGACGGTGAGCTGCGCGAGTCCGACCAGGGCATGGGCGGCGGCTCCGACGACATCGCCGAGGTCTCCTGGAACATCCCGACGGTGCGTTTGCGCTACCCCGGCCAGATTCCCGGGACCACCGGACATCACTGGTCCTCGAGCATCGCGATGGCCACTCCGATCGCCCACAAGGGAGCCAACTACGGCGCCCGGGTCATCGCTATGACGGCGATCGATCTGATCGCCGACCCCGCCAAGGTCGAGGAAGCCTGGACCTACCATCGTGAGGTCACCACCAAGGACCAGCAGTGGGAGTCCCTGATCCCCGAAGGCACGCCGCCGCCTACGCATCTGAACGAGGAGAAGATGGCGCGCTTCCGCCCGCTTCTACAGGAGCTGCGCTACGACCCGGATCGCTTCGAGACCTACTTGGAGCAGTTGGGGATCGCGTATCCGAGGACGGTCAAGCCGGATGAGGACTCCGGCGACGGGCGGTAGGGACTGCCCTAGTCCGCCGCCCTCTACTCGCCGCGCCAGGTACTCAATGGCCGCACGGTGGCGATCAGGTCGAAATCACGGTCATCGTGCAGAAGGGTGGCATCCGCATCCATCGTTTGCTGAGCGATCAGGCAGTCGCTCGGCGCCCGGACCGTGACGCCCTGCCTGCGGCAATCGAAGTGGATGCGAGCGGCGCTGCGATGCTGCTCGAGGTCGGCGTTGCCGGGGAGGAGTCGCTGTACGGCGAGATATTGCTCGAGCTGATCCCATTCGTGCTCGTCGCGGGCGCCGTGCAGTAACTCCTGGCAGCAGAGAAGCGGAATCGCGTACGGAGCTCCGGACTTCTCGAGCCAAGCCAGCCGCTCGGCGACCGCGGTCGGGTTGCCCCGCAGGTAGTCGACGAGTACCGACGTGTCGACGATGATCAATCCCGAGCCCGATCCGCCTTGTAGTCCCAGTCCGGAGCGAACTTGATCTTGCCGCGCAGGTCGGACAGCGGTAGCCGCTGGCGCCGGCGCTCTGCGATCAGCATGCGCAAGGCTTCGTGCACCATGCCCTTCTTTGTCGTGATACCCGTGAGAAGCTGCGCCTCGCGTACGAGTTCTTCGTCGAGATCGATGTTGGTGCGCATACACATGAGTATACACATCGCCTCCGGGCCGTGGGCAGGTTACTCGCAGAGCGGTCGGCTCACAGATAGGTGACGGGCGGCGCGCCGCGGTTTCCGGGCAGGTCGAGCGTGGTGAGGAACCGGGCACAGGCGCGCTCGCGAGCGGAACGACGCGGGTCTACAGCGACGCGAAGCGGAAGACGAAGTCGACGTAGCCCTTCTCGATCTCGTCGAGCGACGCGATGCCACCTTCGCCCTCGACGACGTAGTACTCGTCGAAGGTGTGCTGGTTGGCCCCGTGGCCCATGCCGCCGAGCACCATCGGCAACGACAACGGCTCGCGCGTATAAAGGTAGAACGGGGCGCTGCCCGCGAGGTGGGGCCAGACCTGGGGCTCGATGCCGCTGTCACGGAACATTTCGCGCAGCGCCTGCGCGATCGGGTCACGCGGTGAGGTCTTGGACCACTCGTAGGCCGACACGGGGCGCACCTCCACGTCATCGTAGCCGCGGGCGTCGAGGTGAGCTCGAGCCAGTGGCACGATGTCCGCCGAGCGCTGGTTCGGAACGATGCGTGAGTCGACCTTGGCGGTGGCTTCGCTCGGGAGGATGGTCGCGAAGCCATCGCCCGTGTAGCCCGACCACAGGCCGTCGATGTTCCAGGTGGTCGTGTAGAGGTAGCGTTCGATTACGGCGCGGCCCGTCAGGTCGTCGACGAAGGCGCCGGCCTCGAGCGCTTGCTGGAAAGCCTCCGCGTCGAACTGCTCCTCGATCGCGTCGATGAGCTCGCGGTCGTCCGCCGACGGGCCGATCACTGCGCCGAGATAGCCATCGATGGTGACGCGAGATCCGTTGTCGCGGCTCATGGTGGCCAGCGCCTCGATCAATCGCCAGGTCGGCGACTCGACGACCGCGGCGTTGGAACCGTGGATGTTGCGGATCTGCGGGCCACGCCCCCAGCTCGCGCCGGAGCTGTGGATCTCCATCGAGACGATGCCCTTGTTGCCGAGGTACATCGAGACGGAGCCGTCCCGGCCTTGCAGGGGGAAGGCGAAGTACATCCCGTCGGCGTCGGCCAGCCGGTCGGTCTCGCGCTCCAGTGCCTGCGGCAGATGGGCGCTGCCGAGCTCCTCCTCGCCCTCGATGGTGAAGATCATGTTGACGGGCAGCGACCCGCGAGCCTGGACGATGGCCTCGAGTGCGTTGAGGTAGGCCCGCAGCGGCCCCTTGGTGTTGACCGCGCCGCGTGCCAGGATCGCCTTGCCGAGGCCGGGCAGGTCGACGAGCCTGGCCTCGCGCGGGTCATCCATCCAGCGCTCGGGGTTGTTGATGGGTTGCGTGTCGTACATGCCGTAGTTCACCAGTGTCTTGGCTGCCCCGGCGTCGTATAGCCCCCAGACCACGGGGTGGCCCTCGGTCTCGATCAGTCCAGCCTCCTGGCAGCCGAGGCGTCGCAGGTACTCGACCGTCAGCTCGGCGCAGTCGCGCACGCCGATGTTCTGCGCCGAGATGCTCGGCTGGCGCAGGTACTCTTGGATGGTCTCCAGGTCGCCGGCGGCGCGCCCGTCGATCGCGGCGTAGATGTCGGACAGCTCGCCCTGGAATCGCGGGCGGGAGGTCGGCGCGGCAGTGGGGAAGGCGCGCCGCAGCGACGAGGGCAGCGTCATCCCGCCGATCCCCGCCACGCCCGCGGCCCCGGCACCGAGCATGGTGTGGCCCGACAGGTCGAGGAAGCGGCGTCGGTTCATGAGAGTTGCACCACGGCCTGCTACTCCTCCCGTCGCCGGATCTCCACGGTCACGTCTTTGCCCTCGATCGAGTGCGTCTTTCGCAGCTCCGACAGGTCGAGGCTGATCGTCGAGACTCTCGAGAGCGTCTCGCCCTCGACGATCTCACGGTTGGCCTCGATCGCCTCGATGATCTCTTGCGCGGCCTCGGAGACGCCGACCTCGATGCGCGCCTCGACCGGCAGGTCCATCTCCTTGCGCATCTTCTGGACCCGATTCACGAAGTCGCGGGCCATGCCTTCGAGCCTCAGGCCTGCATCGATCTGCGGATCGAGCGAGACCACCAGGTTGCCGACAGCCTGCACCAGGTCGCCTTCGGAGGCCGGCTCCATGCGGACGAACACGTCGTCGGCTTGCAGCACTTCGCCGGCTACCTCGACCGCCTCGCCGAAGGCAAGCCGACGGGCCGCGTCGGGTTCGATCGCGGCCAGCGCCGCCATGATCTCCTTGGCGCGCGCCCCGAGCCGCGGCCCGAGTCGACGCATGTTGGGCCTGATGACCGGGTGGGCGACCGCGGTGGGGTCCTCGATGACCTCGAGGCGCTTGATGTTGAGCTCCTCGAGGATCACGTCGCGGCTGGCCTCGAGCCACTCCACCTCGTGGTGGCTGGTGGTTCCGACGCGAATGGATCGGAGCGGCTGCCGGTTGCGGATCTTGGCCTGCGCGCGCAGCGAGCGCCCCATCTCGCAGACCCTGCGGGTGAGGTCGATGCGTCCTTCGGTCTGCCTCTCGGCCTCGCTCAGCTCCCGCCGCGGCGGAAGATCACGCAGGTGCACGCTGTCGCAGGCCTGGGTGTCGGGTGTCACCCGCAGCAGTTCGTAGACGTAGTCGGCGATGAAGGGTGTGAACGGTGCCATCAGCTCGGTGAACTCGAGCAGCACCGAGTAGAGCGTCGTGTAGGCGCACCGCTTGTCGGCGCCGGTCTCGGACTTCCAGAAGCGGCGGCGCGAGCGCCGGATGTACCAGTTGGTCAGATCGTCGAGGAAGTCGAGAAGCGGGGTGACCACCCGGTACAGACGGTTGCCTGCCATCTCGGTCTCGACCTGCGCCTTCAGGTCCTCGAGCTTGGCGCGGATCCAGACGTCGAGCTCGTGGGTGGGCTCGCCCTCGTACCAGTCGGTCTCGGGGTCCCATGCATCGACAGCGGCGTAGGTCAGCAGGAAGGAGACGCTGTTCCACCAGGGCAGCAGCACGCGCCGCACCATCTCGCGTACCCCGGTCTCGGAGAAGCGCAGCTCTTCGCCGCGCAACAGCGGCGAATCCAGCAAGTAGATGCGGATAGCGTCGGCGCCGTGCTGCCGGACCAGCCCCATCGGCTCCGGATAATTCTGCAGGCTCTTGGACATCTTCCGACCGTCCTGGGCCAGCACCAGGCCGCTGACCACGACGCTCTTGAACGCCGGCTTGTCGAACAGGGCCGTGCTCAGAACCAGCAGCGTGTAGAACCAGCCGCGCGTCTGGTCGAGCGCCTCGGTGATGAAGTCGGCCGGGTAGCCGGCCTCGAAGGCCGCGACGTCCTCGAAGGGGTAGTGCGCCTGTCCGTAGGGCATCGACCCCGACTCGAACCAGCAGTCGAGCACCTCGGGCACGCGCCGCAGCTCGCCCCTGCCGGTGGGCGAGGGGATGATGACCTCGTCGACGATGTGCTTGTGCAGATCCTCGACCTTGCGTCCCGACAGCTCCTCGAGCTCGGCGCGCGAGCCGACGCAGATCGTCTCTCCGGTTTCATCGTTGCGCCAGATCGGCAGCGGATTGCCCCAGAATCGGTTGCGCGAGATGTTCCAGTCCCGCGCCCCCTCCAGCCACTTGCCGAAGCGGCCGTCCTTGAGGTGCTCGGGCACCCATTGGATCTGCTGGTTGTTGGCGACGAGTCGGTCCCTGAACGCCTCGACCCGCACGTACCAGGCGTTGATGGTCTTGTAGATCAGCGGCGTGTCGGAGCGGTAGCAAAACGGGTAGCTGTGCTCGACCGTGTCGTGGCGCATCAGCTGCCCTGCTGCCTTGAGGTCTACGATGATCGCCTTGTCGGCCTCTTTGACCAGCATGCCGGAGTACGGGCCGACGACCGCCGTGAAACGCCCGTCCTGATCGACCGGGTCGACCGGCTCGATGCCGTGCTCGCGCCCGAGATGGAAATCGTCCTCACCGAACGCGGGCGCCGTGTGCACGATCCCGGTGCCGCTCTCCGCGGTCACGAAGTCGGCCGGCAGGACGCGGAAGGCGCCCTCGGCGCGGCGATCCTCGAAGAAGGGAAAGAGCGGCTCGTAGCCGAGCCCGACGAGCTTGGAGCCCTTGATGAGCCCGTGGCGCACGATGCCCTTGTCGTCGGGCCAGTAAGCCGCCACCCGATCGGCGTGCAGCACCAGTTGCTGTCCGCTCTCACCGTCGGCGTTGATCTCCACGAGCACCGCGTAGTCGGCGTCGGGGTCGACCGCCAGCGCCTGGTTCGACGGCAGCGTCCAGGGCGTCGTGGTCCAGGCCATCAGCGACATGCCGTTGTCGGCACGGAACTTCACCGTGATCGACGGGTCCTGGACGGTCTTGTAGTTGAGGTTCGCCTCGAAGTTCGACAACGGCGCCCCGATGCGCCAGGAGTACGGGACGACCCGGTAGCCCTCGTAGATGAGGTCCTTTCCCCAGAGGGTCTTGAAGACGTGCCAGACGCTCTCCATGAAGGACAGGTCCATCGTCTTGTAGTCGTTGTCGAAATCGACCCAGCGGCCGAAACGGCCGACGATCGTGCGCCACTCCTGGGCGTAGCGCATGACGATCGATCGGCAGGTCTCGTTGAACTTGTCGACGCCGTACTCCTCGATCTCGCGGCGTCCGTTGAGGCCGAGGCGCTTCTCGACCTCGAACTCCACCGGAAGGCCGTGACAGTCCCAGCCGAAGCGCCGCTCGATGCGGTGGCCACGCATCGTTTGGTAGCGGGCGACGACATCCTTGATCGTGCCAACCAGCAGGTGGCCGTAGTGCGGCAGGCCGGTGGCGAACGGGGGGCCATCGTAGAAGGAGTAGGCGTTGTCGGGGTCGCGCTGCTCGATCGATCGCTCGAACACGCGCCGCTCCGTCCAGCGTTCCAGAACCTCGTCCTCGAGGCTCGGGAAGGAGACGTCGGAGGGCGGCGTGCGGAGCTTCATGGCGGGCTCCTAGAGGCCGCCTTACTTCTCTTCCTTGTACGTGACGTGCTTGCGCACGACGGGATCGTACTTCTTGAGCTCGAGCCGACCCGGGGTGTTCCGCTTGTTCTTGACGGTGTAGTAGCGATGCGGGCTCTCGGAGCTTCTCAGCTTCACCTGCACGCGGCTGCCGGCCTTGGCCATGGTCGTCGCCTTTCGGGTGTTCCAGAGTCTCGGTGCTGCGCGCGGACCAGGACCGCCACGCGAAATCAGGGAGCCAACGCGTCGGAGCGATCACGCAAGCGAGCGAACATTGTACAACGGCGGCGGTCCCGACGATGGCCGCGGTCAGGCTTCGCCGGCAGCCTCCGCGACGACCTCACCGGGGTCTTCCGGTTCCTCACTCGTGTCGGGTGGGCGCGTGAGATCGCAGTCGCGGCAGCGCCAGCCCTTCTCGGGGTCCTCGTCGAAGCTACCGTGCTTGCAGATGGCCTGCAGATCGAGGATCTGCTGCTCCAACACCGACCTCGCCTGGCCATCCTCCGTTTTTTGGACCGCCTGCTGCAGGCGGAAACGGGCTTCGCGCAGCTCGAGTGGATGCATCGGTTCCCCTACAGCGGGATGGCCTCGTCGATCAGCATGATCGGGATGTCATCGCGGATCGGATACAGGAAGCCGCCGTCCTCGCGGATCAGCCCCGCGGCGACCTCCTCGGTGACGACCGTGCCACCACGATTGCTCACCGCCCCGGCACGAATTCGCTGGTTCAGGGCTCCCAGCTCGGAGCTGTTGGCGAGACGCACGGGCGTCTTGTCCTCCGGACAGGCGAGGATTTCTAGCAGTTCCTGGTCGATCATGGCGCTCCTCCTGATGGCGGCAGCAAAGCTACCACGGCGTCCAGCACGCCGTAGCTAAGACGCTCATGGTTCGCGCGGCGGCGCCGCTCTCGACGAACCGACGTGACACAGTAGGAGGACCGGACGGAGCCACGCGACGAAGGGATCTCTGGAATGCAGCGAAACGGTGCCCACGACCTAGCCATGCTGGTGATCCGGCTATCCGGCCTCTACCTCGCCTTCGGGCACGGCTGGAGCAAGATCGTCCGGCTGGCGACGGGTGAAGGTGCCGGGATTGTGAGCATGGCCGACAACCTCGGGTTCCCGCTCCCGATCGTCTTCGCCTGGGCCCTGGCCCTGGCCGAGTTCGGGGGCGGTATTTGCGTCGCCCTGGGCTTCGGAACCCGAGTCGCGGCCAGCTTCGCAGCGGTCGCCATGTTCGTCGCGGCCTTCCGGCGCCATCGGGCGATCATGCAGCTGCTGACCTGGATCGGTCTCGCCAATCCGACCGATGAGGAGCTGCGGGCCGCGGGCGATCCCGAACGTGCCATCCTCTACCTGCTCGCCCTCCTGGTGGTGCTGATCGCGGGGCCCGGTCGCTATTCGGTCGATGCCAGGCTGGCCGCCCGGCGCCGCTGAGAGCGCCCGCGCCCGCACTCTCGAGACGAGCGCCCGGCGATCCGACCGGGGTATGATGTCGGGGCGGTGCTCGCCGCGCTCCTCCCCGCGTCTCGTCCGACCTCCGATGCGTGATTCAAGCCCATGAGCAGACTGCGTGAGCGTTCCTCGTTCGTTGCCCTGACCGCTGCCGCGGTGCTTGCCAGCAGCGTGCTGGCGCAGCAACCTCCACAGTTCCGCACCACGGTCGCGTTGGTGCAGCTGCAAGTGAACGTCGAGGCGGAGGACGGCAGCTTCGTCACCGGACTCGGCGTCGACGATTTCATCATCGAGGTCGACGGCGAGGAGCGTCCGGCCCGCGTCGTTTATGAGGTCGATCTGCGCCGCGACCAGGGCGCTGGAGTGGCCCGCGTCGATGGTGTGGCGCAGCCGCGAGCCAGCGAGGCGCCTCGCCCGGTAGCCGCGCGGCGGCACTGGCTGCTGACCTTCGACTTCAGTTTCACGACGCGCCGCGGCGTCATCGAGGCTCGCCGTGCAGCGCTCGAGTTCATCGACAACCAGGTGCACCCTGACGATCTGCTCGCCGTCGCCACGGTCAATCGTTACGGTGTCAATCTGCTGACCCCGTTTACCGGCAACCACGGTCAGGCGCTCGAGGCCGTGCAGAGTCTGGGGTTGTTCAGCGCCAGCGACATGATCACCGGTGGCGTCGACGCCGAGGAGTCGATCGGGCAGGCGCTCGCCGAGATGGCGGCCGGTGCCGCGGGGACCGACGGCGGCACCGGAGCGGCACTCGACTCGACCGAGTTTCGCAGCTACGTCGCCGAGGTAGCCAACTACACCGAGCAGATGCAGGAGTTCGGGCACATGCTCCAGGCCATCGAGGGGCGCAAACACGTGGTTCTGTTCTCGCGCGGCTTCGACGATCGCGCCGTTACCGGACAGAGTCTCGGGAAACTGGCGGCTGGCGCCGAGGCCCGCGCGACCAGCCCCGAGGCCTATGCCAACGACCCGGAGCAGATGTACGGAGCCGCCGAGGTGCGCGATGGCCTCGGCGAGATGATCGAGGTCTTCCGCGGAGCGGATGCCGTCATTCACGCCATCGACCCATCGGGTTTGCGTGACTCCGGGGTGCACGACGCGGGTCGCATGCAAAGCTCGGTAGCGGGCAGCAACCCCGCCGCGGGGGCGACATCATGCCAACCTCGGCGCGCACCGGGCACCAGTCGCAGGCGGCGATGTCGGACGGCACCGGCGGAACGGTGAACTGGTCCGGGAACGATCTGGGCGTGGCTCTGGCACGGATCGAGGAGTCGACTGCGACCTTCTACATGATCGCCTACCGCAAGGCGGCCGACGATCCGGCGACCGTGGACGTGCGCGTCCGGGTAACCCGGCCGCGCGTGCGTGTCGTGTCGGCCCCGACCCGGCTCACGCCGCCGCCCGACTACCGCGAGATGAACGCGATGCAGCGGTCGATCCAGGTAGCCGAGTACCTGAACGATGACATCGAACGTCGGGAGATCGCCTTCGACACGCAGGTCGTGGCGTTCCCCGGCAATGCGGAGACATCCCGCCTGGCGATGTTCCTCGAGGTCTCCGGGCTCGAGCTCGATCGCCTCGCCCAGCTGCGTGGTGACGATCAGGTGCAGCTCGAGGTCGGCGGGTTCGCGCTGGCCGACGACGGCGTGATCCTCGACTCGTTTCGCCAGCGCGTGACGATCGATGTAGGCAAGATGCGGGAGCGCGGCTCGATGGCAACGCAGAGTTTCCGGTTCAGCGAGTACGTCGATACCCCGCCGGGACAGCACCGGCTGCGGCTGCTGCTGCGGGAGTCGGAGATCGGCCAGCTCTCGAGCCGCACGCAGCGCTACTACTCGCCCGGTCCGGTGGAGCGGCTTACCGTGGCCCGTCCGATGGTGCTTTCGGGGCTCGAGGCGACAGTCCACGACGACGGCGGGTTCGATCCTCTGAGCCTCGGCGGCGTCCGACAGCTGCCGGTGGCCTCGCCGACGCTGGTGCCAGGTCGGCTGTTCACGCTTCTGGTGGTCGTTTACCGGTTGCCACGCGATCCCCAGACCGGCGAGTTCCTCGCAGGCCTGATGCTCGAGGCCGAGGACGTCGAGGGCGATCCGTACCGGCTGCGTGACTTCACGATCCTGGGCAGCGCCGTCGACGAGGCGAGCGACGCCACCCAGCTGCTGGTGGAGGCCCGGCTGCCGGGCCACATGCGGCCCGGGAGCGGCAGGCTGTGGGCTCGCCTCGTGGATCGGCGACCGGCGATCGTGTCGAGGAGCAGACTGCCATCTTCGTAAGCCTGCAGTGACGTCACCCCGGTCGCTCGGCCTTCTGCTCGCCGGGATTGCTCTCATGATGCTCGCGGGCCCGGGACTCGCGCAGGAGCGGCCACAGTTCCGCGCCATGGTCGAGCTCGTACAGCTCCAGGTCGGTGTGGCCGATGCCCGCGGCTTCTTCGTGACGAGCCTGACCGCCGACGACTTCCAGGTGCGGGTGAACGGCGAGCTGCGGCCGGCCCAGATTGCCTACGAGATCGACCTGCGTCGTGGCCGCGCCGCCGACAGTGCCGTGGCGGCGGCGGCCGACAGGGGCGAGAACGTGCGGCCGGTGGCGGCGCGGCGCCACTTCCTGCTCATGTTCGACTTCAGCTTCACCAGCCGGCGCGGTGTGCTCGAGGCGCGCCGTGCGGCGCTGAGGTTCGTGCAGGAGCAGGTGCACCCGGAGGACCTGCTCGGGGTCGCTACCACCAATCGGTACGGCATCTTCCTGCTGGCGCCCTTTACCAGCGATCACCGGCAAGCCCTGGCTGCTGTGGAGACACTCGGCCTGCGCGACGCCAGCGACATGGTCGGCCAGGGGCTCGATGCCGAGGACTCGATCTCCGAGGCGATCGCCGAGTTGCAGGCGGCGGCTGGAGGTGCCGGCGGGCTCGAGGCGCTGCCGGCCATAAGCTTCCGCGAGTACGTCGCCAACGTCTCGAACTTCACCGACCAGCTGCAGGACTTCGGCGAGATGTTGCAGGCGATCGAGGGTCGCAAGCACGTCGTGTTTTTCTCGCGCGGCTTCGAGGACGTGGCACTGACCGGGGTCGGACTCGATGCCCTCTCGGCCGGTGCCGAGGCCCGCGCCGTGGATCCGACGGCTGTTGCCTCGGCGGATCCGGAGATGATGTACGGAGCTGCCGAAATCCGGGACAGCATCGACGCTGCGATCGAGATGTTCCGCAGCGCCGACGCCGTGATCCATGCAATCGACCCATCGGGGCTGCGATCGAGCAGCCCCGGCCGGCAGGCTCTGGTGGCGCTGGCCGATGGTACCGGCGGCACCATGAACTGGAATACGAACGATATCGGGGTGGCCCTGGCCGAGATCGAGGACGCGACATCCCAGTACTACATGATCGCCTACCGCAAGGCCCCGGACGATCCGCCCACCGTGGAGGTCGAGGTCGAGGTGTCCCGCAGCGGGGTGCGTGTGGTCTCCGCTCCAACACGCCTGACACCGCCGCCGGCCTACGCCGACATGAACGAGACCCAGCGCCAGCTGCAGCTGGCCGAGTTCTTCAACGACGATGTCGAGCGCAGCGATATTGACTTCGACTCGCAGGTGGTGACCTTCCCGGGGAGTGGCAGCAGCGGTGCCGCCGTGATCCTCGAGGTCCCGGGTGTCGAGCTAGAACGGTTGGCGGCGGCGCGCGGCGGGGGCGTTATCGATCTCGAGATCGGCCTGTTCGCCATCGACGCGAAGGGAGCTGTCCGCGACACTGTTCGACGCGGTGTACGGATCGACGTTGCGGGCATGGCCGAGCGTGGGCCCGTGTACGAGCAGAGCTTCCTGTTCAACGACCTGCTCGAGGTGCCGGCGGGGTCGGGGAGTGTGAAGTTGCTGCTGCGCGAGCAGCAGGTGGGCCGCATGAGCAGCCGGACGCAACGTTATTGGGCCCCCGGTTCCGAACCGACCATGCGGGTGATCCGCCCGCTGATCCTGGTTTGCTCCGGAGACCCGGCTCCTCCGCGCGACGGAGAGGCGTTCGATCCCATGATGTTCGGGCGGGAGCGCTTGCTGGTGCGCGCCCGTCCGGTGCTGGCCCCGGGGGAGGAGTTCGAGGTGCTCGTGGTGGCCTTCCATGTGCCCCGGCATCCGGTGACCGGTGAGGTACGAGCCGGCATCGTACTGGAGGCCGAGGATGCGGAGGGGGAGCCCTACCGTCTGGGCGACTTCGACGTCATCGCCACACGCTACGACGAGGGCGAGGACGCAGACGCAACTGTTGCTGCGGGCCCGCATCCCGGAGTCGCTGCCGGGAGGTACCATCCGACTCTGGGCTCGGCTGATGGACGCCGTGACCGGCGACCGGGTCGAAGAGCAAACGTCGGTGGTCATCCGCTCGCGTTGAGCGGCCGCCGGCCTGCTGGACAGGGCCATGAACCATCCTCAGGCGACCCTGCAGGACTGCGGGTACATCCAGCGCTGCTACGAGCTAGCCGAGGCCGCCGTGGCGCGGGGCAATCATCCGTTCGGCGCGCTCCTCGTGAGCGGGCCTCGGGTGATCTTGGAGGCGGAGAACAGCGTTACCAGTGACGGTGACGCTACACGCCACGCCGAGATGGTCCTGATCAGCCGCGCCTGGCAGCTTCTCGACCAGGCGACGCGGGCGACCTGCACGCTCTACGCCAGCACCGAGCCCTGCTTGATGTGCTCCGGGGCGATCCTGTGGGCCGGGCTTCGCAAAGTGGTCTTCGGTGTCGGCGCGCGTCGTATGAGCGATGCCATCAAGCAGCGCTATGAGGGAATCCCGCTGACCGAGCTGGCGCAGTTGGCCGGCTGGGAGATGCAGGTCGTCGGCCCGGTGATGCAGGACGACGGACTGCAGATCCACACCGCCTTCTGGCCCGCCGCGCCGGGACAAGACTGAGCCCGCGACGATACGGGGGGAATCGTGGAGCGACCGAACGATAGCCAAGGGTCAGATCATTGGGGCGAGCGCCTGCCACGACGTCTGGGGCTTGCCAGCGCCGTCGCCGTCATCGTCGGCACGACGATCGGCAGCGGCATCTTCCGCACCCCTGCGGTGGTGGCAGAGCGGTTGCCTGGCGAGGCCGTCTTCTTCGCCTGCTGGGTCGTCGGGGGTCTGCTGGCGCTGGCCGGTGCGCTGACGTTTGCCGAGCTGAGCGCGATGTTCCCTCGTTCCGGCGGGGTCTACGTCTTCGTTCGCGAGGCCTTCGGCCGGCAGCCCGCCTTCCTGTTCGGATGGACCTCGCTGCTGGTGATCCGGCCGGCCTCCTACGCCGCGATCGCTACCGTCTGCTCTGAGTACCTGTGGCGCCTCGTGGGGGGCGATGGCGGCCGTACGCTGGCCTGGTTGCCCACGACCCCGATCCAGCTCACCGCCGCCGTGCTGATCCTGCTCGTGGCGAGCGTCAACTATCGCGGCGTCCATCTCGGCTCCATCGTCCAGAACGTCAGCACGATTCTCAAGGTCGCGGCGTTACTGTTTCTCGTGGCCATCGGGCTGGCGCTGGCGCCGGAGGCCCGGGCCGGGGAGGCGGCGTCTGCCGCGAGCGTGGCACCTTTCGCACTCTCTGCCTTCGGGCTGGCGCTGGTTTCGGTGCTGTGGGCCTACGACGGCTTTGCCGATCTGGCCTACGCGGCCGGCGAGGTGCGCAATCCGACGCGAAATCTGCCACGCGCCATCATCTTCGGCTCGCTGTCGATTCTCGTGATCTACCTGGCGGTGAACTGGGTTTACGTGCGCGTACTGCCACCGCCGATCATGGCCGCCAGCCCGCTGGTTGCCGACGAGGTGGCGCGGGCTCTGATGGGGCACGCCGGCCAGGTCTTCGTCACGGTCGCCGTCGTCATCAGCACTTTCGGCGCCATCAACGGCATCTGCATGACTGGCCCGCGCATCTTCTACGCCATGGCTGAGGACGGGCTCTTCTTCCGCGGGCTGGGACAGGTCCATCCGCGCTTCGAGACCCCGGCGCGATCCATCGCCATGATGGCCGCGCTGGCCATGATCTACGTCTCGGTACGCACCTTCGCGCAGTTGGCCGACCAGTTCATCATCGGCATCTGGCCGTTCTACGTGCTCTGCGTCGCGGGCCTGTTTCTGCTGCGCAGGACGCGCCCCGATGCAGAGCGTCCCTACCGGACGTGGGGCTATCCGATCGTCCCTGGCCTTTTCCTGCTGGCCTCGCTCTACCTGCTGGCCAACTACCTGGTCTCGGAGCCGTTGTTGGTCGGGGTCAACATCGCCGTGGTGATTTCCGGCGTGCCCGTCTATCGGCGCTGGCTACGTCGGCCGGATCGCTAGCCCTGGCTCGGCCCCGAGCCGTAGCGGCGTCGCAGGTGCACCGGCTCGCGCTTCAGCTTCATGCGCAGGTTCAGCATCTCGACGAAGACCGAGAAGCCCATGGCGAAGTAGATGTAGCCCTTCGGGATGTGCTGCCCGAACCCGTCGGCCACCAGCGACATGCCGATCAACAGCAGGAACGACAGCGCCAGCATCTTCACGGTCGGATGGCGCTCCACGAAGTCCGACAAAGCCCTCGACGAGACCATCATCACCCCTACGGCGATCACCACGGCCGCTACCATCACGCCAATCCTGTCCGCCATGCCGACCGCCGTGATCACCGAGTCGAGCGAGAAGACGATGTCGAGCACCATGATCTGGACGATGACGGCGGCGAAGGTGGCCGGCGCCTTGGCCTCTGCGCGCCCCTCATCGCCCTCGAGCCCGTCGTGAATCTCCCGGGTGGCCTTGGTCAGCAGGAACAGGCCGCCACTCAACAGGATCAGGTCACGCCCCGTGAACTCGTGGCCGATGAGCTCGAGCAGCGGGGTTGTCAACCGCATCATCCAGTTGATCGCGAACAGCAACATGACCCGCATGAGCATGGCGGCGCCCAGCCCGACGGTCCGCGCCCTGCCACGCTGCTCCGGGGGCAACTTGCCGGCCAGGATGGCGATGAAGATGACGTTGTCAACGCCCAGGACGATCTCGAGCACCGTCAACGTGACCAGCGCGATCCAGATGTTCGGGTCGGTCAACCACTCCATGTCGTCTCCTCAACCAGTTCGTGGATCGTGTGATCGAGTTCGTGGATCGTGTGATCGAGCATCGCGTCGCCGTCGAAGATGAAGCGCCCGAAGAAGCGCTTGCCTTGGAGAAGCATCGGCAGCCAAAGGACGTTGTCGGCCCACATCTCGTCGTAAGGAATCCGATCGATCTCGAACCAGACGGGCGTCGCCTCGGCGGTTTCCGTCGGGCTGCCCGTGAAGTCGCTGGCGCGGAAGACCTGCACGTGGATCGAGTAGCCGTCGACAAACTGGAACTCGAGCTCGCCGTGCCAGCGGATCCCGCCTGCGGTCACGCAGACCTCCTCTTGAACCTCGCGAATGGCCCCCCGCATCGGTGTCTCGCCGGGTTCCAAGCGGCCGCCTGGGCCGTTGATCTTGCCGGCGCCGAGCCCACGCTTCTTGCGGATCAGCAGGATCCGATCGTCGCGCACCACGAACAGCAGGGTGGCCTGATCGACGGCCGTCCACGATTGCCAGTCGATCTCGGCTATGCGACGGGCTCGGTGCGGCACCTGCTCAGGCCTCCCCGATCTGCTCGGCGCCGGCCGGCCACGTCCCGCCCAGGAACTGATCGATCGCCGGCATGACTCTCGACGGCGACTCGAGGTAGGGAAGATGCGCCGCGTCGTCGATCGTCAACAGGCGGGCGTTGGGAAGTCGAGCTGCCCAGTCACGCCCTGCGCCGTAGGGCGAGTTGCGATCGAGCTTGCCGTGAACCGTTAGCACTGGCGACTCCACCGCACCGATCTGCTCGTCGGACAGCTGCAGGCGCTCGAGGCTCGGGAAGATGTTGCGGGTCAGGTGGCTCTCCATGTTGACCGGCCACTCGTTCTCGAACTCGCAGTAGTGGTCGCCGATACGATCGACTTTGGCGGGGTCGGCGACGAAGACCGTACGCATGAACGCCCACCAGTGGCCGCAGAATCCCTGCGGGTCGGACGCCGGCCGGCCCTCCTCGCGGAGCTGCTGCAGCCGCCGCGCACCCTCGGAGCTTGCCAGCTCCTCCAGATCCGGCGACGTCAGGGGGGCGGGATACCGCGTGCCATGCACCGGCGGAGCGGGACCGATCTGCACGAGCCGGCCGACCCGTTCCGGGTTGGTGACGGCGTACAGGATCACCATCAGGCCGAGGTAGGAGTGGCCGATCATGTGCGGGCGCTCGAGCTTGAAGTAGCGCCGCACCGTCTCGAGATCCTCGACGTCGTGGTGCACTCCCCGGTGCAGCTGCGCCCGGTCGGTAACTGGCGCCGAGCGCCCACGGTTGCGCAGGTCGTAGGCGATCAAGGTGTAGCTGCGTGCCAGCCACGCGAAGTGCTCCAGCAGGTAGATGGCGTTGGGCACGATAACTGCCGCGTCGCCCTCGCCGAGTCGGTAGACGCACAGCTGTGTACCGTCGGGGGTCGGCACCAAGCCCTGTTGGAGATCCGCAGGCTCGCTCATGGCTTTAGAGATACTGCTTGCGGGCACGGACGGAGACAAACCGGTCCTCCTCCGCGATCCAGGCCGTCAAGTGCCCCCCCCACACGCAGCCGGTGTCGAGCCCCCTAACCCGCTTGCCGACGACCCGACCTCGAGCCGACCAGTGGCCGAACACGACCCGGCGTCGAGAGCGGTAGAAGGCGTCCCACGGTTTGTACGGCGCGGCGATCGGTCCCGGCCTACCGTCGTGGCACCGCGCCGAGGCTTGGCTCACCAGGCGCGCCGGGGCCCGGCGGCCGTGCGAGTCGCAGTAACGCACCCGCGTGGCGAAGGCGAGGCTGGGCTTGCGCAACGGATCGCCGGGGCGCCACAAGGCCTCCTGGAGCCGCCGGGCGGTTGGCTCGGGTCCCTCCCAGACAGGGCTGATCCCGGCATGGATCAGGACGATGTCCTTCCAGATGCGCATGAGCGGTTGGGCGTAGAGCCAGTCGAACAGCTCGTTGAAGTCCTTGGCCGCGAGGATCCCGTCGAGCGTGTCGGAACGGCGGACCGAGCGCGTGCCCTCGGCGCAACCGATCAGTTGCAGCTCGTGGTTGCCGAGCACCGCCCCCGTGGCCACCTCCCTGGCCAGTCGCAGCGCCTTGAGCGACTCGGGGCCGCGGTTCACCACATCGCCGACGAAGTACAGCTCATGCTTCGCGGGCCTGAACTTCAGCTTGGCGAGCAGGTCCTCGAGCTCGGTGGCGCAGCCGTGCACGTCGCCGATGAAGATGCGCTTCTTTGCCATATCTCAGCGAACCACGATGCTTCGGTGGGCCACGCGAACCACGGTGACGACCAGTCGGTCGGCGCGGATTCTGTAGAGGATCCGATAGTCGCGGTGACGCAACCGGTACTTGTCTGCGCCGGAGAGCTTGACGCATCCGGCGGGTCGCGGATCCACGGCCAGGGAGCGGATGCGCTTCACCACCGCCCGTCGCAGCTTCTTCGTTGGGAGCCAGTCGATCTCCTTGGCCGCAGATGGCTTGATGAATAGCCGGTAGCGTCTAGCCGGCCTCCTAGAGCCGTCCACGCCGCTTCAGGTCCCGGACGAAATCCTCGAACGGATAGTCGGGTTCCGACTCACGAACCTCGAGAAGTTCCAGGTCGTCGGCATCCTCCGCCAGGCTGCCTCGGACGGCCGCGTTGACTAGATCCGAGATCGACTCGTCGAGCTCTACGGCCTTCAGCTTGAGGGCGCGGTGCACGGCACTCTCGAAGTACACCGTGGCGCGCTTGGCTAGTTTGGTCATGCGCACAACCTAACGTTAGGACGTCCAAACGTCAAGACGTTAGAGCGTTGTCCTTGTTCTCGAGTGGGGCGACCGGCCTCTGCGGCTTTGCTAAGCTCTGAGCGCTCTCGACCTTGCTTTCCCTCGGCTACCGGAAACGATCGACGATGAGCAAGAAGCCGGTACGGCAACAGAAGACAGACGCGCGCGCCCCGCTCTCGCGACGCGACCTGGTGCGTCTCGGGGCAACTGGCGTGGGGGCAGCGGTGCTCGGCACTCCGGCACTCGCCAGGCCGGTCCACGCACAGATCAGCACGAAGCCCGGGCAGATTCGGACCTGGTCGGGCGGCGAGATGCTCGATCGCGGCCTCGAGCTCGGCCCGGCTCCGGCCGTCCGGTTCGCCGCGCCGCCGATCGATCAGGTACGCATCGGCTTCGTCGGCACCGGCGGCATGGGCACCGCGCACGTCCGCAACCTGACGCGCCTGGAGGGCTGCGTGGTCGCGGCGGTCGCCGATATCGACGAGGGCAACGCCGAGCGCGCCGCATCGCTGATCCAGGAGGCGGGTCACCCGCCACCGAAGCTCTACACCGATGGTCCGACCGACTTCGTCCGCATGCGTGAGAGCCATGAGCTCGATCTCGTCTATACGGCGACGCCCTGGCGCTGGCACGTCCCAGTCTGTCTTGCTGCGCTCGAGAGCGGCAAGCATGCCTGTTCCGAGGTGCCGATCGCGGTGACGCTCCAGGAGTGCTGGCAGCTCGTCGAGGCGGCCGAGAAGCACCAGCGCCACTGCATCATGATGGAGAACGTCTGCTACGGCCGTACCGAGATGATGGTGCTCAACCTGGTGCGCCAGGGGCTGCTCGGCGAGATCGTCCATGCCGAGTGTGGCTACCTGCACGACCTGCGCGACATCAAGTTCGCCGACGAGGGCGAGGGCATGTGGCGCCGGGCCCACTCCATGCTGCGCGACGGCAATCTCTACCCCACCCACGGGCTCGGCCCGGTGTCGCAGTGCATGAACATCAACCGGGGTGACCGCTTCGACTACCTGGTTTCGATGAGCAGCCCGTCACGCGGTCTGCAGGAGTTCGCCCGTGATCACTATCCGGAGGGGGACCCGAAGCGCTCCGAGACCTTCGCCCTCGGCGACGTCAACACCAGCCTGATCAAGACCGCAAACGGCAAGACCATCATCCTGGGCCACGACACCAACCTGCCGCGCCCCTACAGCCGTATCAACATGGTCCAGGGCACGCGTGGCATCTTCCAGGGCTATCCCGACCGCGTCTACATCGAGGGGCGCAGTCCGGCGCACCGGTGGGAGGAGGCCGACAGCTACCGCGCGCAGTTCGACCACCCGCTTTGGCGGCGGCTCGAGGAGGAGTCGGAGGGCGCCGGGCACGGCGGCATGGACTTCGTCGAGGACTGGCGTCTGATCGCCTGCCTGCGCCAGGGTGTGCCGTACGATGTCGACGTCTACGACGCGGTGGCCTTGAGCGCGGTGTCGGAGATCTCGGAGCGTTCGGTGGCCGCCGGCTCCGCCCCGGTGCCGTTCCCCGATTTCACGCGTGGGCGCTGGAAGCAGTACCCGCCACTGGAAATCGTCGGAGGCTAGCGCGCATGCTCTGGCTGCGCGGTATCGGCGGAGTGGTTGCGGGCTACGTCTTCGCGGCCTACGCCAACATGGGCTGGGTCCTGTGGTGGTACTTCGGCGATCGGACCATGCACATCGGGCTACTGGGGATCCTCACGATCGCGATGTTCGCGGCCAGCGGCTGGGTGGGTGGCGCGCTGCTCAAGCTGATCGCCGGGCCGACGACACGGATCGCCGGCAACGTTGCGACCGCCCTGATCGTGCTGGCCGGCGCCGTCAACCTCGGCATGGGGGTGGCAGCGGAGCCCGCCTGGCACACGCTGATGGCGATCCTCGTCCAGGCCCCGGTGCTGCTGCTGGCGGCGCGCATCAGCTGGGGGACCCCGCCCTGAACGGATAGGCTTACCCGTGACAGACTGAAGAGCCATGTCGAGATCCAGTCCATTGCGTGACCGGCTGGCACGGATCCGCGGCGCGCCGGTGCTCCGTGACCTGCAACCGTACGAGGCGCTGGTCGAGGCGATCGGCGAGCAGGAGTCGGAGCTGCGGCGCCTGTCGGACGCGGATCTCACCGACCAAGCCAGGTCGGTGGGGCGCCGGGCCCGCGACCACACCGATCTCGACGCCCTCCTGGTGCCGGTGTTCGCGGCGGCGCGTGAAGCGTCGGTGCGGGCGCTCGGACTGCGTCCGTACGACGAGCAGATCATCGCCGGGATCGCCATGCACCGGGGCAACGTTGCCGAGCAGCAAACCGGTGAGGGCAAGACCTTGGCGGCCGTGGCGCCGGTCACGCTCAATGCACTTACTGGGCGCGGCGTCCACGTGCTCACCTTCAACGACTATCTGGCGCGCCGCGACGCCGTCTGGATGGGGCCGATCTACGCGCTCCTCGGCCTCAGCGTCGGCACCGTGCAGGAGGGCATGGATGCAGCGGCGCGCCGGGCAGCCTATGCCTGCGACGTTACCTATCTGACCGCGAAGGAGTCCGGCTTCGACTTCCTGCGCGATGCACGCGCCACCGACACCGAGCTGGTTCACCGCCCGTTCCACTACGCGATCGTCGATGAGGCCGACTCGATCCTCATCGACGAGGCCCGGATACCGCTGGTGATCGCCGGCGCTACCGAGCGCCTCGAGGGCGGCCCGGAGCGCATGGCCGCGCTGGTGCGGAAGCTGGGGCCGGAGCACTGGGAGACCGACGAGAACGATCGCGGCGTCGCCCTCACGGACCCCGGGATGCGGTTCGCGGAGGCCAAGCTCGGCGTCGACAACCTCACCGATGCCGACAACCTGCCGCTGCTCGGTCTGCTCAACAACGCCCTGCACGCCGAGGTGCTGCTGAGGTGCGACGTCGACTACATCGTCCGCGGTGGCAAGGTCGAGCACGTGGACGAGTTCACCGGCCGGGTGGTCGAGGATCGTCACTGGCCCGATGGGCTACAGGCGGCGCTCGAGGCCAAAGAGGGAGTCCGTCTGCAGCGCGAGGGCAAGATCCTCGGCCAGATCACCCTGCAACACTTCCTGCACAAGTACCCGCGGCTCGCCGGCATGACCGCCACCGCGCAGGGCGCTGCCGAGGAGTTACGGCATTTCTACGAGCTCGAGACCGTGGTGATCCCCACCCACCGGCCGTGCGCCCGGCACGACGAGGCCGACGTGGTGTTCACCCATCAGGAGGCCAAGCGCGCGGCGCTGGTACGGGAGATCCGAGCCAGTCGGGCCGCCGGCCGGCCGGTGCTCGTGGGTACCGCGAGCGTGCGGGAGTCGGAGGCGCTGGCCGCCGAGCTGCGAGACCTGGGGGTAGCGTGCGAGGTGCTCAACGCGCGCACCGACGAGCAGGAGGCGCGCATCATCGCCGAGGCCGGCGCGCCCGGTGCGGTGACCATCTCGACCAACATGGCGGGGCGGGGGACCGATATTCGGCTCGGGGGTGCCGACGAGGCTCGGCGCGACGCCGTGGTCGCGGCGGGCGGGCTGTACGTCATCGGCACCAATCGCCACGAGAGCGTCCGCGTCGACAACCAGTTACGGGGCCGCGCCGGGCGCCAGGGAGATCCGGGTGCCTCCCGTTTCTTCGTCAGCCTCGAGGACGAGCTGATCGTGCGCTTCGGTCTGCGCAAGCTGATTCCGGCGCCCCTGATTCCGGCCCCTCAGGAGAATCCGGTTGAGGATCCGGTCATCCGCCGCGAGATCGCCAGGGCCCAGCGTGTCGTCGAGGGGCAGAACCTGGAGATCCGCAAAACGCTGTTTCGCTACTCCAACCTGCTCGAGGAGCAGCGCAAGATCGTCCAGGGACGCCGCCGCGAGCTCCTGCTGCGGCTGGCGCCGCCCGACCTGGTGGCCACCCAAGATCCGGAGCACCATGCTCGCCTGGTCGCGGCGGCCGGGGCCGTGGCCGTGGCCGAGGCCGAGCGCCTCGTTACGCTCTTTCACATCGACGTGTGCTGGGCCGAGCATCTCGACGAGTTGGCCGACATGCGTGAGGGGGTCCACCTGATGCGGCTAGGCCGGCGGGATCCGCTGGGACACTACCAGCAACACATCACCGAGGAGTTCCTGCGCCTACGCGAACGCATCGCCGAGCGCGTGCTCGGGACCATGACGGCCATCCAGATCACCGAGGAGAGCATCGACCTCGCGGCCATCGGCCTCAAGGGGCCCTCCTCGACATGGACCTACCTGATCAACGACGATCCTTTCCGCGGTGCGCTACAGAATGCCCTGGGCGGCGGTGGCGGCTTTGCCTTCGGTGCGGCCTTCTGGTGGCCCCTGCTGATGGCCTGGCACTTGGCGCGCCGCCGCAAGATCAAGCGGGAGCGCCAGCGGAGTTTCAACACGGACCAGTCATGATCGCGAAGCACGAACCCGTCACCCCCGAGCAGGCGCGCCAAGCCGCAGCGCGTATCGAACCGGTGATCACCCGCACGCCGTTGACCCGGCTCGAGGTTGACGCCCCGTGCGAGATCTGGCTGAAGCTGGAGAACCTGCAGCCCATTCGCTCGTTCAAGATCCGCGGCGGCGCCAACCTGATGTTGTCGCAGGAGCCGGGCGCGCTCGATGCCGGTGTCTGGACAGCGAGCGCCGGCAATATGGCCCAGGGCGTGGCCTGGTGTGCCCGCAGCCTCGGCATCGAATGCACCGTCGTCGTGCCCGAGGGCGCCCCCGAGACCAAGATCGAGGCGGTGCGGCGCCTCGGCGGCCGCGTCGTGCGCGTTGGTTTCGAGGACTGGTTCCGGATCTACGAAACCCGCCAGTACGACGGGGTCGACGGGTTGTTCGTCCACGCGTTCAGCGACCACCGGGTGATGGCCGGCAATGCCACCATCGCCCTCGAGATCCTCGAGGATCTGCCCGACGTCGATACCGTGCTGATCCCCTATGGAGGTGGTGGCCTGAGTTGCGGTATCGCCGCGGTGATCAATGCCCTGCACCCCGAGACCCGCTGCTGGGCGGTCGAGCCAGAGAGTGCCGCGCCCCTGCACGCGGCATTCCAGGCGGGTCACCCGGTGGACATCGAGTACGGGCGCAGCTTTGTGGACGGGGCGGGCGGGCCGCGACTGTTCCCCGAGATGTGGGATCTCGCCAACCTATTGCTCCAGGGCCCCCTTGCGGTACCCCTGGACGCCACCGCCGACGCCGTGCGGCTTCTGGCACGCAGCAGCGCGGTAGTCGCCGAAGGGGCTGGGGCCCTGCCGGTTGCTGCGGCGCGCGCCGGGGTCGCCGGCGGCGGTAAGGTCGTGTGCATCGTCTCGGGCGGCAACATCGACGCCGATCTGCTGGCCGAGATACTCGGCCCGGGGCGGGCCATTCCCGGGCTCCCGCCGCCGGCCGTGCCATGATCAGACCACCGTCATCCCTGCCGGAGGCCGCCATGAAGAGCTTCGTTCCCACCCTGCTTTGTGTCCTCGTCCTGGCCGCCGGATGTCTTCCGGTGAACTCCGGCCTCGAGTTCGCGATCTCGTTCCGGGCTGAGACCCTGGAGCAACCGGTCGACGGCAGGATCATCTTGATCCTCGCGGCGTCGGATCGCAGCGAGCCGCGGTTCCAGGTGGGCCCCGGTGTCGATGCGGCGCAGATCTTCGGCGTCGATGTCGATGCTCTGGCGCCGGGTGCGTCGGCCGTCCTGGACAGCGGGGTCTTCGGCTTTCCGGTGGAGGATCTCGCCCAGTTCCCGCCGGGCGAATACTGGGTGCAAGCGGTGCTGCATCGGTACGAGACGTTCGAGCTGTCGAGCGGGCACACCGTCAAGCTGCCGATGGATCGAGGCGAGGGGCAGCAGTGGAACCGGGCGCCCGGAAATCTCTACAGCGCACCGCAGACGATTCGGGTCGAGCCTGCTTCGGGCGGCCGTGTCGAGATCGTGCTCGATCAGGTGATTGCACCGATCGAGCCGCCCGAGGACACGCAGTACGTCAAACACATCAGCATGCAGAGCGAGCTTCTGACCGAGTTCTGGGGCGGCCGATGTCGCTCGGGGCCCACGTTCTGCTGCCGGAGGGCTTTGACGAGCACCCCGAGGTGCGCTACCCGATCGCCATCTTCCAGGGGCACTTCCCGAGCGACTTCGGCGGCTTCCGTACCGAGCCACCAGACCCGGACCTCGAGCCCGACTACAGCACGCGCTTCGATCTGGAGGGGTACAACCGTGTCCAGCAGCAGGAGGCGTACGACTTCTACAGGACGTGGACCCGCCCCGACTTTCCGCGCATGCTGATCGTCGAGATTCAGCATCCGACGCCCTACTACGACGACTCCTACGCCGTGAACTCCGCCAGTCAGGGCCCCTGGGGCGACGCCATCACCTACGAGCTGATCCCCTACATCGAGGCACAGTTCCGCGGCATCGGCGAGGGCTGGGCCCGCTTCCTGTACGGCGGCTCGACCGGCGGCTGGGAGGCCCTGGCGGTGCAGGTCTTCTACCCGGACGAGTACAATGGCACGTTCGCCGCCTGCCCGGATCCGATCGACTTCCGTGCCTACACGCTGGTCAACATCTACGACGACGACAACGCCTACTTCATCGACGGGCCGTTCCACCGGGTCGAGCGTGCCGGCCGGCGTGACTGGCTCGGACAGGTCAGCGTCACCGTCCGCGACGACAACCTGCACGAGCTGGCGCTGGCGACACACGGCCGCTCCGGCCAGCAGTGGGACATCTGGCAGGCGACCTACTCGCCGCAGGGCCCGGACGGCTACCCGCAGCCGATCTGGGACAAGCGCACCGGCGAGATCGACCACGAGGTCGCCGAGTACTGGCGCGACAACTACGACCTGTCCCACATCCTGCAGCGCGACTGGGCGACGCTGGGACCCAAGCTCGAGGGCAAGATCCACATCTACGTCGGCGACATGGACAACTACTATCTGAACAACGCGGTCTACCTGACGGAGGAGCGCCTGGAGAGCACCACCGACCCGTACTATGGCGGCGTGGTCGACTACGGCGATCGGGCCGAGCACTGCTGGAACGGCGACCACGACAACCCGAACGCCATCTCGCGGTTGCGCTACAACACGATGTACGTGCCGCGCATCCTCGAGCGTATCCAGGAGTCCGCGCCGCCGGGTGCTGATCTGACGAGCTGGCGCTACTAGCAGGCTGCTGAAAAACGGCTTGGGCGCGCCATTTTGGGCTGGATCGTCTCGATCACGGTGAGTTAGCGGGGCGCCGAGTGCGGGTACGAGGCCGGCGCTGCTGGCAGCGCCGGCATTTCTTGGGGATTGGTGCCCTCATCGTCACGTCGCCCCCTGGAGGTTGCGCATTCTGACCAGGTTGAAGGCCGCGGCGGTGAAGATGAACATCCAATCGACACGTTGCGTGCCTCGGTGTCTGGTCTTGCGCATCAGCCCGACCGTCTTGGCCCATCCGAACATCTGCTCGACGAGCTTGCGTTTCTTCTGACTGACCGTGTAGCCCGGGTGCCGGGTCGTGCGGCGGTCGATGGCGCTGCGCCGGTTCGTGTCGTTCTGTGCGACGTGCGGGGTGATGTTGCGATCTCGAAGCTTTCGGATGCAGTCTCGCGTGTCGTAGCCCTTGTCGGCCGCCAAGGTTACCCGGCCCCTTCCGGGAATCTCGCCCGCCATCTGCACGGCGGCCTCTCGTTCTGCTGTTCCCGAAGCGATCGTTACGCAGGCGTTGGTTGCTAACCCGTGGCGGTTGTCGATCATCAGGTGCCCCATGTAGCAGAGCCTCGACTCGGCTCCCTTACTCTTCTTGTATAGGCGTGCCTCCGGGTCGGTCCTGGAGGCGTGAGTATCGTTCGTGCGCCGTTGCCGGCGGAAATCGACGCTCGGGTTGCTGCCGCCCTCATCGGAGTCGCTCTGATCCTTCGGCTTGAAGCTCTTGTGCGAGGCCCACGCCTCGATCAGCGTGCCGTCCACCGTGAAGTGTTCATCCGACAGCAGGCTGCGGCGCCGCGCCTCCGCCAGCACTTCCTGGAAGAACACCTTGGCGACCTCGCCTCCCAACACTCGATCTCGGTTCTTCGTGAACACCGTCGCATCCCACACCAGATCGTCCATGTTCAGGCCCACAAACCACCGGAACAGCAGGTTGTAGTCGAGCTGCTCCATCAGCATGCGCTCGGAGCGAATCGTGTACAGCACCTGCAGCAGCAGCGCCCGCAGCAGCTTCTCCGGCGGGATAGACGGACGCCCCGTGTGCGAGTACAGCTTCTCGAACAGCGGCGACATCCGCCCCAGCACATCGTTGACGATCTTCAGCAGCGGCCGCAGCGGATGCTCCTTCGGTACTCGCTGCTCTGGAGATACGTAACTAAAAACCGCCACCTGTCCCGCGTCCTCACCACGCATCTGCTCACCTCGTTGATGCTTCGGTTCTTGCCGCGGGCTGCGTGGTTCAAAATCTACTCGAACAAGGGGAGTTTTTCAGCAGCCTGCTAGTGGACCGCCACAGATGACTGTCTAGCCATACGAACGCGCCGAGTCGCTCCCAGTCCGTAGCGCTGTCGGATGATCTCGACGTGTTGCATGAGTGATCTCAGCACGGGCTGCAGGAGGGACCGCTTGCGCATTCTGTACGTTACGGCCGGAATCGAGATCCCAGGGTCCCACGGCGGCAGTGTCCATACGATCGAGCTCGCCCGCGGCCTCGTGCGGCGCGGGCACGAGGTCCACCTGGCGGCGCTCGAGCCTGCGGCGAGTGCCACGCTCGGGGACGATCCGGAGTGGCTGCGCGACATTCACGTCCACCCTTTGAGCCGACCGTTCCCGGTTGCTCAGCTCGAGTGGCTGGCCTGGCGGCAGCTGCGGCGCATTGCCGAGGACGTCCGCCCGGAGGTCCTGATCGAGCGCTTTCACGCCTTCGGCGGCGGTGGCCTGCTGGCATCTCGGGCGCTGCGAATCCCAGCCGTGTCCGAGGTGCACACCCCCGCCCGACCCTATCCCGGATCGTGGCGCGACCGCCTCGACGCCCTCACCCTGATTCGACCCATCGAGCGCTGGCGGCGGATCCGACACCGGTGGGCTGCGGGGTTCTATGGCCAGGCCGCCATCGTGATGCCTCCCGAGTACCAGGAGGGCTTCGTCGAGGTCGTCAGCGGGGCCGATTGCGAGCGCTTCCGCCCGGGACCGCCCGCCCTCGGACGACGGGCCGCTGCGCTGCGTGTACCTGAGTAGCTTCCGTGCCTGGCACGGGGCCGAGGATCTCGTGGGAGCGATTCGTCTGTGCGCCGAGCGAGGGATCGACGTGCAGGTGCGGTGCCTCGGTGATGGCCCGCGCCGGCGGGCCGCCGAGGCCGCAGCGCGGGTCGCCGGGCTGGGGAGCCGCATCAGCTTCCTCGGTGCTGTGCCGCATCTGCAGGTGCCCGGCTACCTGGCCGATGCCGATGTGGGGCTGGCGCCGTTCAACCTCGAGGCCCACTCGGCTCTGCAGACAGGCTGGTACTGGTCACCCGTGAAGTTGTTCGAGTTCCTCGCGGCCGGGCTACCAATCGTTACTGCCGACGTCCCGTACTTGCGCACGCACCTCACACAGGAGGCGGCCCGCTTCTATCCATCGGGCGGTATCGGGTCGATGGCGGATGCGATCGCCGAGCTGGCGGCGGATCGGGCAGCGGTCCGTGCCATGGGCGCGCGAGCCCGTCGTCTGGCCACGACACGGTATTCGTGGGATCGCCAGGCGGAGCTGGTCGAGGGGTTGCTCCTTTCCGTGCTGCGCCGATCGCCTGCGGCTCTCTGACTCGCGGACACTGACCCGCGGTCTTGACACCCAGGGAGCCTGCGGCGGAACATCCGCCGGCAGGGTGCATCCGGCCCACGGGTGCGCCCGCTTTGCTTGGTTCATCCAAGAGTCCCCCATGAGCAGGAACCTGAGGCTGGCCCGCCGCGACGGCGAGCCGCATCACGACTTCATCATCATCCAGCAGGAGTCGAACTACCCTCAGGTCGGCTCGCTGTATCTGTCGAGCGCGCTGGCCGAGCACGGGATCATCCGGACTTATCGCACTGGCTCCTGATCAGCAGGCCGCCTATGCCTTCAAGGCCTTGGGGCACTGGTCGTTGGGACAGCCGCAGTCGGCGGACCTCCGCCACAGGTCGAGGTTCTTGCCAGGATCTATGCCAACGTCGGTGAGCCCGCCCTGGCCGTCGAACAACTCGATATCCTGCTCTCGGTGCCGCATTGGATTAGTGTCGCCTGGCTCGCGATAGACCCGCAGTGGGACATCTGGCCGGCGCCGATCACGCTGAACGCGCCAACGACCACCGCACACGCTCGGCGACAAACGCTGCAAAGGGCCGGATATCCATGTGTGCGCTGGCGCTCTCCAGCGAGGCCATGTACCTGGCCCTGTCGTCGACGCGTATGATCGTCCACGGATAGCCGCCGGAGGCCAGCATGGCGTTCATCACGAAGCGGGCAATTCGGCCGTTTCCGTCCGGGTAGGGGTGGATGTAGCCGAGCAGCCAGTGGCCGAGGACGGCGCGTACGGAGGCCTCGGGCTCATGCTCCAGAAGATCGAACAGGGCCGGCATGGCGTCCCGGACGACTTGCCATCGTGGCGGCACATGGCGCGAACCTCGCAAGAACACGATGTCGTTCCTGTAGCCGGCCAACGCCGAGGCCTCGACGAGGCCAACTCGCACACACGGCAGAAACAAGGCGCGGTACCAGTCACGGTGGGCGGAGCGCACGAGTGGGCCGGGCTTGCCTCCGCCGACGACTCTCTCGACCGTCTCCTTGACGAGTTGAAAGGCCTCCCAATAGCCGCGCGCGGCGAGCGCATCGCGGCTTGAGCGATCGGCTTCCAGGTTGTCCGCGTCCCAGTCGCCCAACCGGACCTTGTTGATCAACTCCGGTGTGACGACGTATCCCTCGATCGAGAGCGAGTGGTAAGCGTCGCTGGCATAGATCTCGTCGATGAAGCGCAGGTAGTCCTCGGTGTCTGTCGGCAGACCGGGCGGCGCCGGAAACAACTCGGCGATCGGACTACGGAACGATTGCCACATCGCTTGCACACGCCCCACGATGGGCGCTGTCGTGGTGTCGACGATCCGAAACGCCTGACCCGGAGCGAAGGGGTCCGTTTCCCGCACGTCGTGGCCGGCGGCCTTCATCGTCCGGAGTATCTCGTCGGCGATTTCGGTCTGTCCGTTGCGGCGAAAGGCACCGGCGAGCCGCCCGGCTACGACGGAACGGCCTTTCTCGAGTAGGGGGGCCAGCAGGGCAGAAGCATCGCGGATGCCGGAAAGCGCTACTCGAGCCTCCAAGGGGCGACGTTGAAAGAAAGCCCCAGGGATTCTCGCCAGTGCCGCTGCCGAAGTGTAGATGGGGAGGCCATCCCGCACAGTGAGATCAGCGTCCGGCGGCATTTGGGGCTGCTGCAGGTCGTACAGCGAAGTGCCGAACAGCAGGTCGAGTTTGTTGTTGGTTCCCCTTGTTGTGTAGATGATCACCTGCTCTGGGAGCAAAGTGTTCTCGGCGTGAAGCAAGAGAGACTGCTCAGGCGACAAATGCCATTCGTCGCCGAACCGTTCCGAGCAATAGCGTGCACAGAACTCCCAAAAGGATGCGTACCAAGGCGTTGTGTCACCTGGGGCAGTGCCGGGGCTGGTAGAAATGAGCCATCCCTTCATGACGCGCCGGAGAAAGCCCTGCTGGATGAGCCGATCGCGATGCACTCTTGTCAGCTCTTGGGAGCGGAAGACGCCCTGGCCGCGTTCTTGGAGCTTGTGGAGTTGCTCCAACGACTGGGCGAGTTTTTCTCGAGAGGTTCCCATCTTTCCGCCCGGGTCAGTATGAGCTTTCTCGCTCCGTGGAGTTACAAGTGATGTCAGCTGTAGTCCGACAAGTATTTTCTATCGTGTATCCACAAGTCAATAGCGTCGTTGGACTACAAGTTAATAGTGCCGAGGGATCGCTCCGGCACCTGCTAGGGGCCGAGTCACCGCCAACGAACCGTTGACGAGCTCCGAGCCGCCGTGGTACCAAGCGTCGGCAGAGGGAGGGGTCGTGAGCAATCGGGTCACGCGGCGGCAGCTCATCCAGACGGGCGCGGCGACGACGGTCGCCACCTTCGGTCTCGACCTGCACCGGGCAGCGGCCGAGCCGACGCAGCTCAAGACCGGGCGCCGACGGCTACGCGCGCGTCGATCCGACGTTGCAGCACCCGCGCTCGGCGTTCCAGCTGATGCGCACCCACTACGACCGCTACACCCCGGAGCAGGTTGCCGAGATCTGTGGTTGCAGCGCCCAGGAGTTCGTGCGCGCCGCCGACGTGATCACCTCGACCGGCCAGGCCGGCAGCGCCGGGACGATTCTGTACGCGCTCGGCTGGACCCAGCACAGCCACTCGGTGCAGCTGATCCACGCCGCGGCGATGCTGCAGCTGCTTCTCGGCAACATTGGCATGCCGGGCGGGGGCGTCAATGCCCAGCGCGGCCACTCCAACATCCAGGGCGCTACCGACATGGGCGCCTGGAACATGCTGCCCGGCTACCTCAAGGTCCCGCACGCTAGCTGGCCCGATCTGCGGGCGTACGTCGGGGCCAACTCACCGCGGCCCCTGCGCCCGGACTCGATGAACTACTGGAGCAACACCTCCAGGTTCATCGTCAGCCTGCTCAGGGCCTACTACGGCTCCGCCGCCACCGCCGCCAATGAGTACGGCTACGACTGGCTGCCCAAGATCGGCGCCGGGCAGGACCACAGCTGGGGCAGCATCTTCGACGCCATGGCGCAGGGACAGATGGAAGGGTTGATGGCCTTCGGCATGAACCCGGTGGCCAACGGTCCCAACACCCGAAAGATGATCCGGGCGCTCGGGCGCCTGAAGTGGTTGATCGTCGCCGACAACTTCGACACCGAGACGGCGTCGTTCTGGCGTGCCGGTGAGCTCGCCGGTGAGTACTACGCCGACGCTCCCGACGCCTCCGATGTCGACACGGAGGTCTTCCTGCTTCCCGCGGGGTGCTTCGCCGAGAAGGACCGCACGTTCGTCAACTCCTCTCGCTGGCTGCAGTGGAAGGATGCGGCGTTGCCGCCGCCCGGAGAGGCCCGCAACGACCAGGAGATCATCGCGCGGTTGTTCCTCAAGGTGCGACAGCTGTACCAGGCTGAGGGCGGCGCCGCTCCGGAGCCGCTGCTGTCGATTGCCTGGGACTACGACAACCCGCCGTCGCCCGATCTGGCCGAGGTGGCGCGCGAGATCAACGGGCAGGAGATCACGGCTGGCCAATCGATCCGCCAGCTCGATGGGTTCGGTGAGCTGCGCGATGATGGCTCCACGCGCTGCGGCAACTGGCTGTACTCGGGCTCGTTCACCGAGGCCGCCAACCAAATGGATCGGCGGCGACTCGATGACCCGACCGGGCTCGGCCTGTACGCCGAATACGCCTGGAGCTGGCCGGCCAATCGGCGCGTGCTCTACAACCGCGCCTCCGCCGACGCTGCCGGCACGCCCTGGGACCCCACGCGCGCGACGATCCGCTGGCAGGACGGTCGCTGGCGCGGCGACGTACCCGACTACCGCGCCGACTCCGCGCCCGAGGCATACGGCGCCTTCATCATGTTGCCCGAGGGGGTCGCGAAGCTCTTTGCGCCCGACTTCGTCGAGGGGCCGTTGCCGGAGCACTACGAGCCCGCCGAGTCTCCGATCGCGAACGCCCTGCACCCCCAGGTGAGTAGCAACCCGATGGCGCGGGTGCTCCAGGGGCAGGACGATGTTCTCGGTTCTGCCGATCAGTTCCCGTAAGTGGCGATCACCTTTCGGCTGACCGAGCACTTCCACTATTGGACCAAGAACGTCGCCAGCTCGGTGCAGCTGCAGCCGACCTTCTTCGTGGAGGTGCCCGAGGAATTGGCGGCCGAAAAGGGCATCGTTAGCGGCGAGGAGGTGCGCGTGCGCTCGGCCCGCGGCGAGGTGCGGGGGGCGGCCCTAGCAGGCTGCTGAAAAACTCCCCTTGTTCGAGTAGATTCTGAACCACGCAGCCCGCGGCAAAAACCGAAGCATCAACGAGGTGAGCAGATGCGTGGTGAGGACGCGGGACAGGTGGCGGTTTTTAGTTACGTATCTCCGGAGCAGCGAGTACCGAAAGAGCATCCGCTGCGGCCGCTGCTGAGGATCGTCAACGACGTGCTGGGGCGGATGTCGCCGCTGTTCGAGAAGCTGTACTCGCACACGGGCCGTCCGTCTATCCCGCCGGAGAAACTGCTGCGGGCGCTGCTGCTGCAGGTGCTGTACACGATTCGCTCCGAGCGCATGCTGATGGAGCAGCTCGACTACAACCTGCTGTTCCGGTGGTTTGTGGGCCTGAACATGGACGATCTGGTGTGGGATGCGACGGTGTTCACGAAGAACCGGGATCGAGTGTTGGGAGGCGAGGTCGCCGAGGTGTTCTTCCAAGAAGTGCTGGCGGAGGCACGGCGCCGCGGTCTGCTATCGGATGAGCACTTCACGGTGGACGGCACGCTGAGCTACATGGGTCACCTGATGATCGACAACCGCCACGAAACGCCTGCGTAACGATCGCTTTCGGGACAGCGGAACGAGAGGCGGCGGTGCAAATGGCGGACAAGATTTCCGGTAACCGCAGGGTGACCTTGGCGGCCGACAAGGGCTACGACACACGCGAGTGCGTCCGTAAGCTTCGAGATCGGAACATCACCCCGCACGTTGCACAGAACGACACCAATCGGCGCAGCGCCATCGACCGGCGCACAACCCGCCACCCCGGCTACCAGGTCAGTCAAAGGAAACGCAAGCTCGTCGAGCAGATGTTCGGATGGGCCAAGACGGTCGGGCTGATGCGCAAGACGCGGCACCGAGGCACCGAACGCGTCGATTGGATGTTCACCTTCACCGCCGCTGCCTTCAACCTGGTCAGAATGCGCAACCTCCAGGGGGCGACGTGACGATATCGGGACTAACCGCCCAAGAAATACCGGCGCGGCCGGCAACCAGAGCCTCGCACTCGCACTCGGCGCCCCGCTAACTCACCGTGATCGAGACGATCCAGCCCAAAATGGCGCGCTCGAGCCGTTTTTCAGCAGCCTGCTAGTGACGCGGCGCATCCGTCCGCTGCAGGTTGGGGGACAGACCGTGTACCAGATCGGCTTGCCGATCCACTGGGGTTTCCTGGGTCGCGTCACGGGCCCGCTGGTGAACAACCTGACGCCGTCGGTGCTCGACCCTAACTCCGGTACGCCGGAGTACAAGGGGTTCCTTGTGGATCTCGAGAAGGTGGAGGCGTAGCGGACGCATGACCGAGATCGTCGCCAAGCTCATCGACACTACGACCTGCATCGGATGCAAGGCCTGCGAGGCGGCCTGCCAGGAGTGGAACGACAACGGCTTCGTCGCCGGCAGCTTCGACGGCGACTATCAGACCACTCCGGAGGTACGCCACGACTTCTGGAACCTGATCAAGTTCCACGAGATCGACACCGGGCGGGCTGAGCGGCCGGTCGATTGGCTGTTCGCAAAGTACCAGTGCATGCACTGCGTCGATGCCGGCTGCATGGCCGTGTGCCCGGCGCCCGGCGCGATCTTCCGCCACGCCAACGGCGTCGTCGACTTCGACCACGACCTGTGCATCGGTTGCGGCTACTGCATCGCCGGCTGCCCCTTCGACATCCCGCGGCTCTCGCCGGTGACTCAGAAGGTCTACAAGTGCACGCTGTGCTCCGACCGCACCGCGGTCGGCCTCGAGCCGGCCTGCATCAAGGCCTGCCCGACCAACTGCCTGACGTTCGGCACACGCGACGATCTGCTCGCCCGTGCCGAGAGCCGGGTAGGCCAGCTGCGCGCCGGCGGGCAGGACAACGCCGGCCTCTACAACCCCGCCGGGGTGGGGGGCATCAACGTCCTGTACGTGCTTGGCGATGCGACCCGGCCGACCGACTACGGGCTTCCCGAGGACCCACAGATCGCCTGGACGGTGAGGCTGTGGCAAGGGCCGGTGAAGTGGATCGGCTCGCTGCTGCTCGGGGGCGGTATCCTGGCGGCCTTCCTGCACTACTTGCGGTTCGGACCGATGGAGCATGCGACGGCCGAGCCCGGTGCGAGCGGCAGCGCTGAGGCCGAGCGATGAGCCTGCACGCGAGCAGCGCGGACAGGGTACCGCGCTTCGACTTTGGCGAGCGGGCCGTCCACTGGCTGGTGGCCCTGAGCTTCCTCTACTCGGCCATGTCCGGTCTGGCGCTCTGGAGCCACCATTTCTTCTGGATCGCCGCCGTCCTTGGCGGCGGCGTGACCGTGCGCTGGGGGCACCCATGGGGCGGCGTCCTGTTCGTGGTGCTGTTCCTGGCGATGTCCCTGCGCTGGGCCGGCCAGATGCGCCTCGAGCCCGACGACCGGCGCTGGCTGCGCCAGGCGCACCGCTACGCAGTCCACGATACCGAGGGCCTTCCGGAGCCGGGCCGCTTCAACGCCGGGCAGAAGATGCTTTTCTGGGCCCAGATGCTTTCCGGCGTCCTGTTGCTCGGAAGCGGCGTCGTACTCTGGTTCGCCGCCACCGTCCCGCGCGCCTGGCACCTCGCCGCAGTGCTGGTGCATCCGGTCGCCGCGGTGGTCTCGATCGGCGGCATCATCGTCCACATCTACATGGCCACTGCCGTGGTTCGCGGCTCGGTGGGGGCGATGGTGCGCGGCTGGGTCAGCCCCGAGTGGGCGGCCTCCCATCATCCCAAGTGGTACCGGAAGACTTCCCGGCGCTGAGCGTCCGGCACGATGCAGGCGCGCAGTGACTCGCGAGGACTTTGACTTCCGGGTCTCGGAGCCCGAGGCGCCGCTGGGACGATACGTCGGCAGGGTCTGGTACGCGCGTGGCATCTCGCTGCATGGGCGGGAGCGGATCCTGCCCACGCCGGCTGCAGTGCTGCTGGTGATCCTGTGTCCGCCTCTCCGCATGACCGAACCGCGGCCCGAGGCACAGCCCCGGGAGATCGCCGGGGCGTGGCTGTCGGGGCCGCACGAGCGGCCGATCATCAACGAGCCCACGGCCCAGACGCACGTGGTGGGGGCTACCTTTCGAGCCGGCGGCATCGCGGCCTTCCTCGGTGGACCGGCGGACGCGCTCGCCAATCGCATCGTGCCGTTGCACGCCGCCTCGAGCACCCTTGGCGACCCCGAGGAGCTGGTCGAGTCGTTCGGAGGCGGCATGGACGCCGACGACGCCTTGCGCACGATGAGGCGGCGGCTGTCGGCGTCGGTTGCACCGCCGGCGCGTGCTCGGGCCTGGCGGCATGCCATCGAGGCGCTGACCTCGTGCGAGACCGAGTCGGTGGGCCAGGTCCAGGAGTCACTCGGTGTGAGCCGTCGTCACTTCGTGGCCGAGGTGCGCCGGCGCGCCGGGCTCAACCCCAAGGCCCTGCAGCGCATCGCGCGCATGCGCCGCCTTCTGGACCAGCTCGACGCGCGCCGGCCGATCCATTGGTCGCGCGAGGCGGTCGGCGCCGGCTACTCCGACCAGCCGCACGCGATCCGAGACTTCCGGGCCTTCACGGGCATGACGCCGACCCAGTACGTACGACGTCGCCAGCAGAGCTGGGGCAACCAGGTCGACCCGGCCGAGGCCCCCGGTTTCGTTCCCGAGCTGATCCGCTAGCCTGGGTGCCGCCGTCGGTGACCTCGCCGCGCTCGCCGGGCGGACTGCCCAGGATTTCCTCGAGCGTCGGAAAATCCGCGGTGAACCGGTATGCTTCGGAGAGGGCGAATGCTCGGGCGTCGCCGGCAGTATCGCGGGCGGCGATAGCGTCCGCCCCCGTGGCCGGGAGCGGCTCGGTCGAGTCGGTAACTTCCGTACAATACGCGGCCGGCACGGGGGACTATCCTGCTTCCATGCCTGCAGATCGTGGGCACGCGACGGGAGAGAGACGATGCGACTCGTGATCAAGGCGGCTGCTTACATCTGCCTCGGGACGCTGGCCTTCGCAACGGCCGCTGCGCAGGAGGATGCGATCCCCTCACTCGAGGCCTTCGGGGCCCTGGCGGTGGGGGAGTGGACCGCTGCGAACTCGCGTCACGTGCTCGAGTGGGGCGTGGGCAGGCAAGTGATTCACTCGAAGAGCTACTTTGGCTCCGGCGAGGATTGGGTCCTCGTGGCCGAGGGCTTCTGGTACCAGGACCCCTCGGGCAGCGGTGTGCGTGGGGTCAGCGTGGCCATCGAGATGCCGGTCAACCTGTTCGAGTATCACTCCGAGGTCGAGGGAGACTCGATCGTGCACCGGCTCGTCAGCTACGGTGAGATGGGTGGCGAGTATCGAGAGACGTGGCAGTTCGATGGCGAGGGCTACCGGTGGACCCCTGGAGCAGGACGAAGACGGAGTGTCGCGGCGGGTCATGGGCGGCGCCTACAGGAGAGCCGAGTGAAGCGCGCCACCGAGGCTCGTCGACTTTGGCGAGCGGGCCGTCCATCACACTTCCACCAGGCCCGCTAGGACGCGGCGCCGTCGGGGAGCGCGCCCGCGACCTCGGTGAGATCGCGGTAGGCCCGGCTGACGAAGGCCACGCCGAGAAGCGCCCTGCAGGCCATGAAGGTGGCGTGCGCGGCAAGGCTGAATGCCAGCAAGGACGCCTCGGGCGCGTAGGCGCCGAAGAAGAAGATCCAGGCCACCTGGGTGGTGCCCAGATGGGCAACCGTGATTGGCAGCGCCGCCAACATGAAGATGATTGGCAGAAAGGTCAGCAGCGCAGCGAAGGGAATGTGGATTCCGAAGGCGCTGGCAGCGAAGTAGTGGAAGCAGAGTGACACGAAGAACATCGGTGCGCGCATGAGGACGACCTGCACGTAGCGGCGCACTGGGGCGATCTTGAACGTGCGGAAGATCGACCAGTGCCGCAGGCCGCGTTGCGCCGAGCCGCCGCCGCTCCCCACCACGAGCTCGACGATCTTCCAGGGGCTGAGCCCCGCCCTGGCATACAGGAGGAAGAACAACCAGAAGACGGCCGCCGTCGGCGGCACCCAGAACAGCCGCTGCGGGATCTTCGTGTACCCCAGCGTCATGCCCAGAGTGGCCCAGCCGATCAAATGCGTGTACTCGGTCAGCAACAGAAAGATCACCGTGCTGCCGAGCTGCAGGAAGGGAGCCCGCACCCGCCGCGCCAGATAGGCAGCCAGCGCACCGCGTGCGAGGTTGGTGTTGAACATCGCCACCGCATAGGACCCGGCGCGAGCGGGAAGCATGTCGCGGTAGCGGATGGGCCCATGGAACCAGCGGATCACGTACGTGAGCACCAGCGTGTCCCAGCAGAAGTAGACGATCGCGTTGGCAACCATCAGTCCGAGGAACGGCGCAAGCTCGGCCTCCTGCAGCGCCTCCACCAGCCGCTGCAGCGGGATCCGGCGCAGGATGATCAGGAAGATCACCGCGGTGACGCCATACGGCATCAACCGTCGCAGCGTCTTGCGAGCTTGCGTCACTGGTGCTCCTGCTCACACCGATGCGAGGCGCTTTCACCACGGCCCGCTAGCGGAACCTCGGGATGACCTCGTCGTGGAAGAGCTGGATCGACCGGGTGGCCTTTTGCACGGGGAAGCCCGGCGGGAATGCCCAAAAGACGAACTCGTCGAAGGGAAACTGGGCGTGCAGCTCGCGAATCGCCGCCTCGCAATCGTCCGGGGTCCCGCAGATGTAGGTGTCGCGCGGCAACTCCTCGGGGTCCTCGAGGTCGGGAGAATCCGAGTCGCCCGCCTCGCGGTACCAGCGCCGGTAGTCGTTGTGCTGGTACAGGTAGTGTTCGCGGATCTCGCGCCACCCCTGCGCGGCATCCTCGCAACAGTACAGGGGCCGGAAGCCCTTCATGGAGAAGTCGACCGGGTCCCTGCCCGCAGCCCGCAGCGCCCCGTGATAGGCGGCCTCGATGTCGAACGGCGTCGTCGAAGAGGGCAGCAGCCCGCAGCCGAAGCGTGCCGCCCGCCGGATCGCCGGCATGGACTGTCCACCGATCCAGACGGGCATCGGATCCTGCAGCGGCTTGGGCGTCACATCGACGTCGTCGAAGCTCCAGTACTCCCCGTGGAACGAGAAGGCGCCCGGCTGCCACGCGCGAGTGAGGATCTGCATGGCCTCGTCCATGACCTTGCCGCGACGCTCGTGGGGCACCTCGAAACCCTCGAACTCCTTCACCCGGTAGCCCACCGCGACGCCCAGATCCAGCCTTCCCCCCGACAGAACGTCCACCACCGCGGCGTCCTCGGCGATGCGCAACGGATGGTGCAACGGCAGTAGCAGGATGAGCGTTCCGAGGCGCATGCGCTCGGTGCGTTCGGCGACCGCGGCCAACATCACCAGCGACGAGGGCAGGTAGCCGTCGTCGACGAAGTGGTGCTCCGAGGTCCACATCGAGTCGTAACCGAGGTCGTCGGCCCAGGCGATCTGTTCGAGAACCTCGGCGTATAGGCGCTCCCAGGGACGCTGCCACGGGGAGGGGTTCCTGAAGTGGTACCAGAGTCCGAACTTCATGCGTATGGGCTCCCGGCGAGGCGGATCGTCGCGCGCGTGGCCGTGTCTGAGGAAGCGCCAGGGGGTCTGATCACAGGTGTGCTCATGGCTTCTGGTCTCAGGGCGCGAGCGCGCCAGGGTCGCGCTCGAGGTATTGCCGCAGGGCAGCGACGAAGGCCAGAGCTTGCTCGCCGTCCACGACGCGATGATCGAAGGTGAGGGAAACCGGCAGCACCGGTCGCGCCACGACCTGTCCCTCCTCGACGACCGCGCGCTCGTGGATGCGACCGAGGCCCAGAATGGCCACCTCGGGTGGACGGATCAGCGACGTGCCGTAGTTGCCACCGGCCGGCCCGACGTTGCTGATCGTGAAGGTACCACCTCGCAACTCTTGCGGGCGCAGACTGCGCTCCTGGGCCGCGCGCCCCAGGCGCGCCAGCTCGGTGGCGATCTCGAACACGTCGCGTCCGTCGGCACCCATCACCACCGGCACCAGGAGCCCTTCTGGGGTGGCCACCGCGATGCCGATGTCATACGACTTCTTCAGCAGCACAACGGCGCGCTCCTCATCGAGCTCCGCGTTCAGCCAGGGGTGCTCGCGCAGGCTCAGAGCTACGGCGCGGACCACCAGCGCGAGGTACGTGACGTTGACCCCGCGCGCTTCGGCCTGCGCCTTCAGCCGCTCGCGCTCGGCGACCAGCCGCGGCACCACGAGCTCGTGGAAACCGGCCACGTGCGGGATCTCGCGGTGGGAGATCGCCAGGTTCTCCGCCACCCGCCGGCGGATCCCCTTTAGCGGCACCTCCACGACCTCGTGCCCGGCGTCGCCACTGCTCGGCGCCGCGTCAGCGGCCGCAGGCGCCGGCGGCCGGGCAGCGACGCCGGTATGGGCCTGGACGTCGTCCGGCATGATCCGGCCGCGGGGCCCCGACCCGCGGACGTCCGCCAGATCGACACCGAGCTCGCGGGCAAGCCGCCGCGCCGACGGGGCGGCGGCCACCGGGCGGGCGGCGCCGGCCTCTCTGAGGGGCCCGGAGGCACCGCCGGCAACAGGGCGCGCCGGGCTCGCCTGCGGGGTGCGCTCAGCCGCTGCACCTTCGGCGTCGGGCTCCGCCACCTCCATCACCAGCAGCAGCGCCCCGACCTGCACCCGGTCGCCCGCTTCGGCCGCCAGGCGGGTGATGCGTCCGGTCGCCGGGGCGGGCATCGAAACCACCGACTTGTCGGTCTCGATGTCGGCGATGTCCTGGTTCTCCTCGACCTGGTCGCCGACGCTAACCTTCCACTGGGCGACCTCGACCTCGGCCAATCCCTCGCCGATGTCCGGCATGTTGAACTCGAATCTCGCCATTGTCAGCTCTGCGTCGCCTTTTCGATGCCCGCCAGGATCTGCTCTTCGCCGAGCAGGAACTCGGGCTCGATCATCTGAACGGGATAGGGAGTATCCGGACCACAGACCCTGACGATGGGGCCGTGCAGCGAGTAGAAAACGTCCTCGTTCTCTTGAATGCTGGCGATCACCTCGGCCGCGAACCCACCGGTCTTGGAGGCCTCGTGGACGACGACGGCGCGCCCGGTCTTGGACACCGATGCCCACAGGGTCTCGGTGTCCAGGGGCACCAGCGTCCGCAGATCGATCACCTCCACGGAGATGCCGCGTTCCCCTGCGCTCTCGGCGGCGGCGGTCGCCACCTGCACGGCGGCGCTCCATGCGATCAGCGTACAGTCCGCCCCTTGGCGCACGACGCGGGCACGGCCAAGTGGCACCAGGTGCTCCCCGGCGGGCACCTCGCCGCGGATCAGCCGGTAGCCGCGCAGCGGCTCGATAAACAGCACCGGGTCAGGGTCGCGGATCGAGCTCGCCAGCAGACCCTTCGCATCCGCCGGATTGGAAGGCGCGACCATCTTCAGACCGGGCGCGTGCGCGAAGTGGGCCTCGAGCGAGTCGGAGTGCATCTCGGGGGCTCGAACGCCACCGCCGCAGGGCATGCGCAGGGTCACGGGCGCCGAGAGGCTGCCCCAGGATCGGTAGCGCACGCGGGCCAGCTGCTGGACGATCTGGTTGAACGCATTGTGGGTGAAGCCCATGAACTGGAGCTCCGCCACCGGCACCAACCCCGACACTGCCAGCCCCACCGCCGCTCCCACGATCGCCGACTCCGCCAGCGGGGTGTCGACGACCCGATCGGTGCCGAAGCGATCCTGCAGGCCGTCGGTGGCGCGGAAAACGCCTCCGCTCTCGCCCACGTCCTCGCCCAGGATGATGATGCGCTCGTCGCGCTCCATCTCCGCCTCCAACGTCGAGCGGATCGCCTCGACCATGGTCGTCTCAGCCATCGGCGCTTCCCTCCCGCGGCGATCGGGTTGCGGGCAGGAATCGCAGGCTCTGCTCGAGGGTCGATTGCGGCTCCGCCTGCGCTTGCGCCCACGCCGCCTCCAGCTCCGCCTCGATCTCCTGTTCCATTTTGCGTTCGGCGTCCTCGTGCCAGAGCCCACGCTTGGCGAGGTAACGCTGAACGCGAAGCAGGGGATCCTTGGGCTCCCAGCTCGCCCGCAGCCCCGGCGGCTCGAAGCGGGTGCCGGCGTCGGCCGTGGTGTGGATTCCGAGCCGATACGTGAGCCCCTCGATGAGGGTGGGGCCGTCGCCCCTTCGGGCTCGGACCACGGCGTCACGGGTTACCTCGTAAACGGCGAACAGGTCGTTGCCGTCGATCTGGACGCCCGGGAAGCCACAGCCGATGGCCTTCTGCGCGATGCTCGCGGCGGCGCTCTGCTGCGGGCGGGGGGTGGAGATCGCCCAGTGGTTGTTCTGGCAGAAGAAGATCACCGGCGCGCTGACGGTTCCGGCCAGATTAGCGGGCTCGTAGAAGTCGCCGTGGGAGCTGGCGCCCTCACCGAAATGCACGACGACGACGTCATCGTGACCCTGCAGCTTGAGCCCCCATCCGAGGCCCACGGCATGGCCAATTTGGCCGGCGACTGCGGCCTGGAACGGCAACATCTTGAGGCCCTCGGGAATGTGGAATCCCAGCGGGCTGCCCATGTGCCAGAGGTAGCCGCGCGCCAGCGCCAGGCCGTGAAGGAACTGACCGGCCGCCTCGCGATACTGCGGCACGAACCAGTCCCGGCTCGAGTCCAGTGCCATGACGCTGCCGACGCTGCATGCCTCCTGGCCGATGCCGGGGGCGAAGGTCACCATCAGGCCGCGACGCTGCAGCTTGATGCAGTGCTCGTCGAAGCGGCGCCCGAGAAGCATGGCGCGCAGACCGGCCAGCGTCTCCTCGTCCGAGACAGGCGGCTCCTCGACGAGGAGCGTGCCGTCCGGGTCGAGAACGGTGTGAGGCTCCGGCAGCTCCTCGACCCCCAAGGTCAGGGAGCGATATCTGGTCGTCTCCACCACTTGACTTCCCTTTCCCCAACCCTTCATGGACGCCGGTCGACTCTAGCGCCGGCCGTGCGCCCCCCCCCGACTCACGATGTCGCGAGCTTGCCCATCACCTCGTCGGCGAAGATGCGGACGAACTGAACGTGTTGCTCCTGCGTGTCGTGCTCGAACTGACAGATAAAGTCGGTCGTACCGAGGTCACGATAGCGTCGCAGAAAGTCGCGGATCCGATCGAAGGAACCGCTCGTGCCGATCTCCGACTCGCCTCCCATGTAGTGTCCCGCGACCTCGTCGCTCGCCCGCTCGATGCCGGCGGCCTCGAACAGGTCGACCGTGAAGCGTACGGTGGCCCTCGGCGCTTCCCGGCCGTGCTCTCGAGCCAGCGTCTGCATCTGCGCGATGCCCCGCTCGAAGTCATCCGGCATCACCTCGTCGCCGTGCCAGGCGTCGCCAAGCGCGGCGGTCCGTTTGATTGCGGCCTCGGAGTTGCCCCCGACCCAGATCGGTGGTCCGCCCGCGCGCGCCGGCTTCGGGTCGCTGAGGCTCTCGTCGTATTCGTAAAAGTCGCCTCGGAAGGCTGGCCGGTCCTCGTTCCAGAGGTTGCGGAGCACTCGGATCGACTCGTCCAGCAAGCGGCCACGGCGCCGGAACGGAGCGCCAACAAAGCCGTACTCCTGCTCGTTCCAGCCGATGCCGACCCCGAGGATGACGCGACCGCCCGCGAAGGCGTCCAGCGTGGCGAGCTGCTTCGCTGCCAGCAGCGCGTTGCGCATGGGCAGCACGAGGATCGAGGTACCGACACGGATGCGCTCGGTGCGAGCGGCGATCCAGGCCAGCGTGATCAGGCTCTCGTACAGGTTGCCGTAACGCGGATACTCGGTGCCCACCAGAATATGATCGCTGGTCATGACCGAGGTATAGCCGCATTCCTCTGCCGTCTCGGCGACACCGACGATATGCTCGGGCGATGGATCCGCTCCGAACTTGAAGTTGGGAAGCGCAACACCGAACTCCACGAGGCCTCCTGTCAGGTTGACCGCCGGCGAGACGGCGCGCTTGGAGCATACCGTCGAGCATCTTCGACTGTCCAGTCAGTAGAAGAACTGAGCACCTACGCCCCACGCTCGGCGAGCTAAACTAACCCTTCAGCGCGCCTACTACCACCTGCCAGGGATGCCAAGCGGGCTTCTGCCCCTGTGATAGCGCCCTGGAGTTGGCAGGCTCCTCGCTCTCGCGCGCGGTCGTGCGCAGGGTCGGTGTGGCGGTGGCGATGGTCAGCTGTTTCGAGACGGCTCTGGACGGTCGATGTCGCTCGACCGCGACACGGGCACGGTCAGGGTTCATGCGAGTTTGATCGGAGAGTAGAATGAGCTCCAAGTCGTCGATCGGGAGCGCCGCTTCATTGCGTCGGAGCCGGACCGCCCTGGCGAGCATCGAAGGAGGCGTGGTGAGACCGAAGCTGGGAGCGTCCGTGGCGCTCACGGGCCCGGAGGCCGAGTATGGAGCGCAGCTCAGAGTGGGCCTCGAGCTGGCGCTGGCAGACGCCGACCTCCCGGGTGTGGAGCTCGTCGTCGTCGACGACGCTTCGGATCCGGCGCGCGCCGTGGAGGCGGCCAGAGCCCTGATTGACGATCCTGCAGTCGTTGCCGTGGCGGGTCCGATGAACTCGTGGACCTGTGCCGTCCAGGGGCCGCTGTTCCACGAGGCGGGGCTGCAGCAGATCACGAATTCGGCGTCGAGCCCGGAGCTGTCGAGCGCCGGTTGGCACACCTTCCGCCGGATGTGTCCTGCCGACGACCTTCAGGGAGACGTGCTCGCAGCGGTAGCCAGTCGGCTCGTCGAGGCAAGGCGGGTGGCGGCGGTGCACGATTGCACTAGCTTCGCCGAGCCGCTGGTGCACCGGTTCTCGGAGCGGGCTCGCAAGCTCGGACTCGAGGTCGGGCCGGCCGTCGGCATAACGGCGAGCGACCCGCTCGATGGGCTGCTGGAACGGCTGGTCGCTCGGCGACCGCAGGCGGTGCTGGTCGTCGGGCTAGAGGAACCGTGCAGGGTCGCCGCGCAAGCCCTCCGCAGACTCGGCTGCGATGCCGTCTTGCTCGGCACCGATGCCATCAAACCGACCCGCGTGCTCGTGACCGATGGCTTCGCGGGCCCGTACCTGACGTGTTCGACCGCCAACGCCGCGAACGTGTCGCCGGAGCTCGATGCCCGAATCCGTGCACGCCACGGACGTCACGACTCTATCTACACCGTCGAGGGGTACGACGCGGCGGGCATGTTGCTCGAGGCGCTGAAACGAGCGCTGGCCGCATCGCCGCGGCGACAGGACAATCTCAGGGTCTGCGTCGGGGCGGCGCTCGCCAAGCTCGACGACTTCATCGGCGCCGGCGGCCCGGTTCGCTTCGACGATCGCGGCGAGCGCCTCGACCCGGTCGTTTCCATCTACTGCCAGGAGGGGTCCGAGCTCCGCTATCTCGGAACTGCCGACGAGGTGGTGGCATGGTGAGGTCAGGCGTGGAAGGGCTCCAGGCGCTGGTCACCGGCGGCGGCCGCGGGATTGGGCTGGCGATCGTCAGAGAGCTGGCGTCGCGCGGTGCGCGCGTCGTAGTTGCCGACCTTCCGGGCGTTCTCGAGACCTGGTCGGGCGTCGATGGCGCTGTGCCGATGGAGCTCGACGTCGCCGACGCGGCCGCACGGGGCGCGGTGATCGATCAACTCGCCAGGCGACACGGGCGCCTCGACATCCTGGTGAACAACGCCGGCGTGCATCTCGATCGCCCGCTCGATGCGGTCACCGACGTGGACTGGAATCGCGTGCTGGCGGTCAACCTGGAGGCCGTCTACTTCCTTTGCCAGGCCTCGTTGCCGCTGCTTCGCGCCGCAGCCTCACCGACGATCGTCAACCTCGCCAGCACGTCGGCCTACGTCGGCTCTCCCGGCCAGTCGGTGTACGAGATTTCCAAGGCCGGTGTCGTCATGCTGACCCGGTCGCTGGCGCTGGAGCTGGCGCCGTGCGGGATACGGGTCAACGCCGTCGCGCCGGGGCTCATCGACACCGATATGAGCCGATCGTTGTTCCCGACGCCCGAGGCGATGCGAGACCGGGCCCGAGCCAACGTCCCGGTCGGTCGACCGGGAAGAGCCGACGAGGTGGCCAGAGCGGTGGCCTTCCTGGCGTCACCGGATGCCAGCTACGTGGTCGGCCACACGCTGCTGGTCGACGGGGGATGGATGCTGCGATGACCGTTCGAGGAAGAGGTAAGGGCACCACCGGCGGCTGTCTGATCGTGGCGTTCATGGCGCTGTGGTCCACCACAGCCCTCTCTTCGGCGGCACCGCAGACCTCACGTCACCTCGCCGTGCCGCTCGACTGGAGGTCATTCAGGCTGCCTGCGGCCGGGGGCCAGCTACGATGCGCTGAATGCCATGGTGTGCCGCCGGCGAGCGGCGCCCATGCCAGTCACGCCGACCTGGAAGGCTACGACTTCGGGTTCGACTGCAACAGATGCCATTACGTCGAGCGCTTCCCGGAGCTGCACGACGATGGCAAGGTCGACGTCCGCTTCAGTCCCGCGCTACCGCCGATCGGCGCCATCGGCGCCGTGTACCTCAGCGGCACCTGTTCGAACGTCTACTGTCACTCCGACGCTCGGGCCGAGGCCCGCGCCATGACATGGGACGGCGGCACGGACCTCGGGTGCGATGGCTGCCACGACTACCGCACGAGCCTCGAGATCGACATGTCAGGGCGACATGCCTTCCATCTGAACTCGGGCGTCGAATGCGCCGCCTGCCACGCCGAGGTCGTTGACGCAACAGATCGCGTCACCGATTTTCAGCGGCACGTCAACGGCGCGGTGGACGTCTCGGTCCTCGCCGGCGACTACGACGCCAGTACCGCGTCATGCGAGTCCGGATGCCACGCCTCGCGCACGTGGCGCGAGGGGCCCGCCACCGGCAGCTCATTCGGGCAGCGCGAACACGAAGAGCGCCAGGCTGTCGTGGGGCGGCTTGAGCTCGGGATGGACCGACAGCGCTCGCCGTTCCGGTGAGGCGGTGCCGCCACCCACCGCGACGGCAACGTACTGACGGCCGTCGACCGCGTAGGAGATGGCCCCGCCGGTGACCGGGGCGCTGACTATGGTCAGCCAGAGGATCTCGCCGCTCGTGTCGTCGAAAGCCATGAAGCGTCGGTTCACGTCGCCGACGAAGACCAGGCCGCCGGCGGTCGAGACCATGCTGCCGGTGACCGCAGCACGCTGTTGATAGTGCCACGCCTGGCGGCCGGTGGAGATGTCGATCGCGTCGACCCGACCGACCGGATACGGGTCGTCGGTTATCGACGGGTCCTCGACAACGATCCAGCTCAGCGCGTAGCCGTCCTCGGCGGTGGGGGTGTCCGTATGGCCGGTATTGAGCACGCACATGTTTTGCTGCGGCTGGTACATGATCCCGGTGCGCGGGCTGTAGGTGCCTGCAGCCCAGTTCTTACCGCCGCCGAGCGACGGGCACACCAGGATCTCCTCGAACGGCCCCACGATGACGTCCTCGTTGACGTGCACCTTGCCGGTGCCGTCGATCCGAGTGATGACGTTCTGGTTCAGGGTCTCGCGGGCCCACAGGAACTCGCCGGTGGCGCGGTCGAGAGTGTACACGATACCGGTTTTCCCCGGGATACCGGTGAGCACGCGCCGCCGCTCCCCCGGCGTTACGCGCGGGTTGATCCAGGCGACCTCCGCGGGGTCGGGCGCGACCTGGACGTCGATCAGATAGCGCTCGAATACGTGGTCGAGGTCCCAGTTGTCGCGCGGCAGATGCTGGTAATACCAGACGATCTCACCGGTCTCCGGATCGGTGGCCAGGGTGCTGTTGGAGTACAGCACGTCCTGTCCGGGCGTTCCCCGCAGCACCTCCAGCGAGGGGGCGGGAACCGACGTGCCCCAGTAGATCAGGTCGAGCTCCGGATCGTAGGCGGGGACGTTGGCCCAGCTGCTGACGTGCCAGCGCTTCTCGTCCGCGAGGCCGCCCCAGGTCTCGTCGCCGGGCTCCCCGGGCCTGGGGATCGTGCGGGTGCGCCAGAGCTCCTGCCCGGTGTCCGGATCGTGGGCCGCGACGTAGCAGATCTCCGGCCCACCGCGCGCCGAGCACGAGCGGCCGCTGACGACCTTGCCGCCCGCGATCGCCGGGCCGGCGTTGTGGCCGATACCCTCGTCGGCGCCCGTCTCCTGCGTCTGCCAAATCAGCGCTCCCGTGCGGGCGTCCAGGGCGATCAGGTGATTGTCGTCGGTGAGGTGGAAGATCTTGCTGCCGAGCATCGCCAGGTTGCGTCGATTGCGCGACCGCCGCGTCGGCTCGAGGCTGCGGCGGTACTCCCAGATCAGGTCGCCGTCGGTGGCATCGAGGGCCTGCACCACGTCGCCGGGATGGGCGATGTACATCACGCCGCGATGCACCAGCGGCGTGGTGTACTGCCCGCCTGGCTCCATCGCTCGTGACCAGGCCAGGCGCAGCTGGCCGACGTTGTCGCGATCGATCTGGTCGAGAGGGCTGTGGGCCCAGCCGTCATAGGTGCGGCGGTACATCAACCAGTCTTGCGGCGGTGGACTCTCGAGCATCTCGGCGGTGACCGCGACGTAGCCCTCCACCTGCTCCTGGGCGATCGATTGCAGGTCGATCGTGCGTACCGGATCGCGGCTGAGGCTCCGCGTGTAGGCCACCAGCGCGACCAGATCGTCGCCGCGGATCTGCGCGTACGCCGGCATCCGGAAGCCGCCGAACTCGACGATCCGCGCCATGCTGACGTCGCTGCGCTCCTCCATGTAGTCGCTGTCGCCGAGATCGGGAGGCCGGGTCTCGGGACCGCCGCCGCGGACCACCAAGCCCTCGCCCTGCTGCCCATGGCACGAGGCGCATTGATTAACGTAGGTTTGGCGACCGCGCTCCAGCATGGCGTCGGTCACGGTCACCGTCGGAGGTGCCTGGCCCCGCGCCATCGGGACGGCGACGAGGATCCCCATGACCGCCAGCTCGAACAGCACTGTCCTCGAACGCACCCCACTACCTCCCATCGATCGAGAACGCACGCAGCTCGTTGCCTTCGCCGGGTCGCGCGCCACCGAGGGCCGAGTGGTAGCCGGCGCCGACGACGAGAATCCCCTCACCGATCGCGGCCCCGCCCTGGATGTTGACGCCGCCGCTGAACTGGTACTCCCACAGCACCTCGCCGGTGTCCGGGTCGTAGGCGCGCAGCTTGCCGCGATTCGAGCCAACGAACACCACATGGTCACCTGCCGATCCGGAGATGGTCACCGACGCATGATTGACTCCCTCGTCGTTGAGCGTCGCCCAAACGATCTCACCGGTCTCGACGTCGATGGCCGAGAGCGTGCCGGTCCCAGCGGCAATGGCCGAGTAGACGTTCACGCCGTCGTAGGCCGAGCCGAACTCGATGCCGCCGAGGCCGCCACCCCGTCCGACCTTCGTCTCCCAGAGCTTCTCCCCGGTGTCAGGATCAAGGAGATACAGCCAGCCGCTCTTTTGGCCGGCGGCCAGCCAGCGACTCCCGTCAGGGCCGCCCACGAGCTGTGGCGCCGCGCCGAAGTCGAGGTCGGGTCCGGTGTCGTCCCCCTCCAGGCGCTCATTCGTGTAGAGATCGTCGGCACCCGGCTTTGCCTGGTAGGACCAGCGCAGCTCTCCAGTCTCCATGTCCAGAGCGAGAACCGCTTCCGCCAACCCCAGGTGTTGCTTCGGCCCGGTGTACGGGTTCCCCGTCCCGGCGTAGAGCAGACCGCGGCCGAGGTCCAGACTGAGCGTCGCCCACACCGCTGCCCCGGAGGGCCCGTACACCGGCCGGTCTTCGTACTTGGTGCCCGTCTGCGTGGCCTCTACGGGGATGGTGTAGAAGCGCCAGATCTCCGCGCCCGTGGCCTGGTCGAGACACACGACGCTGCCGCGGAACGTGTAGCCGTCGTACAACGGATTCACGCGTATGGCCGATTCCTCCAACGACGACACGCCCACGTAGATCCGACCCTCGTGAATCTTCGGCGTCGCGGAGATTCGCGTGTGCGGGTGATTCTCGAGGCGATGGCGCCAAAGCAGCTCACCGTCGGCAGCGTCGACGGCCATGAGGTAGCCGGCGGAATCGCCGAAGTAGACGCGCCCGTCGCTGACGTTGAGACCGCTCCGGATGCCGACTCCCCGCTTGATCCAGGCGCTCTCTTCACCCGCGAGCTCGCGGGCGTTGAACCGCCAGATTTCCTCGCCGGTGGCGGCATCGAGGGCGTGAAGGACGCCCGCCCAGGTGCCGACGTAGACGACTCCATCGACAATCGACGGCGTCGAGGGCGGGATCTCCTCCACTGGGAACGCCCACTTGGTCTGCAGCCGCGCCACCGTCGAGGCGGTGATCTGCTGCTCGGCGCTGTTGTAGTTGCTGTTGTGGATGTCGAAGCCAAACTCGGTCCACGCGGAGCCGTCCGACGCGGTCGACACCACCGGGTCGGCGGGAGGTGCCGGGGCGTCATCGCCGGCTCGCGGGCCGCAGCCGACGGCAACGAGCAGCAGTCCGGCGACAACGGCCGAGGGAAAGTCAGTCCGCTTCATCTGTGGCTCTCCAGTGCGGTTGTCCGAGCTCGACCCTCGATGCGCTGGCGGGTCAGAGACCCGCCGCTCACGCGCCGAGCTCCTCCTCTAGCTGATGGAACAGGGCCTCACGAACGAGCACTACGGGCAGGAACCCGATCCGGTACACGCGATCGTGGAAGTCCTTGAGGGTCCCACGCTGGTTCAGCTCCCGCATCTTCTGGAAGTAATCCTCGCGCAGCAGCAACCACTGGAAGTACCCGAGCGTGGGAGCGGCGTAGTCGGCGCCCGTCCGCGCCGTGATGTTGTCGATGTTGATCCGGCCACCCTCGGGAACGAAACCGATGGTCCCGGTCTCGAGCTCGACCGCCTCGTCGTAGCTCATCCTGCCGGTGTTGAGTCCCGAATCGATGATCACCCGGCCGAAGCGCCACAGCTTGAGGCGCAGCGTCTCCAGCTCGTAGACCTCCTGCTTGTCGGCGGGAAACCAGCCGTACTGTGGATCGGGCGTCAGCTCCCATTCGATGTAATAGCACCAGGCCTGATTCGAGTAGTAGCTGTCGAGATAACGACGCAGTCGCCGTGGGTTCTCCTTCTGATAAAGACTCTGAAGATGGTGCCCCGGATAGACCTCGTGGGTGGCGATGGCGTACATGAACGAGGCTTCCTTCTCGGTCAGGTTCGCCTCCGCCACATCGTCCGGCCAATCCGGCGCCACCGGAATGATCCGCCATGCCGACTTGCGGCTGGGCGAGTCGGGCGACACGCCCGGTCCGAATCCCCACCACTGGGATGCCCACATGCTGGGGTCGGCCGCCGCCATGATCGAGTCGTCGTCGTCCCAGGGGATGCTCACAAGATCATTTTCGATGACCCAATCGCGGCTCCGTCGCGCCGCCTCGAGGTGCTTGAACACCAGCTGCTCGGCGAAGAAGTGGTCCTCCTTCTCGTCCTTGATGATCTCGAGCCACGAGCGCTCCGGATCGATTCGCCGCGCCTTGACCTCCAGGTGGTGGCGAACGATGTCGAACTGCTTCCAGCCCCATTCGTGGTAACCCGGGACCCGTGTGAAGCTCTCCTGGCCGCGGGCGATGCGACGCAGGTGGATGTCGTTTTCCGGGAACATGTACCGGTGCTCCTGGAGGCCGTTGAAGACCGCCGCACCGACCCGCCAGTCGCCCTCCGGAAGCCGTGGGAGATCCTCGCCCAGGAAGGTTCGAAAGCGCGCCAGGGCGGCACCCGCGCGCTCGTTCTCGGCCAGTAGTCGGTCGCGCAAGCCGTCGTCGTCGACTCGCTCCGCGAAGGCCGGCAGATCGTTGGCCAGCACCGCCTGGAAACCCTCCAGCGTCTGGTCGGTGAGCTCGATCCAGCGCGCGATGTACTGGTCGAGGTTGGCGCGGGCGTTCGTCAAGCGCGCTTGCAGCAGCTGCAGATCGTCGATCAGGTCCGCTGCCCGCGCCACCGGGGGGCGGGGATCGACGGAGATCTTGTAGACGATGGGGCCGTTGTTGAAGTAGAGACGAGGATCCTGCCGCCAGCGCTGGACGTTGTCGGCCACCAGCAGGTCGGCGCGCAGCGTGCCCTCCAGGAAGCGGTAATCGATGTCCTGGTCGAACGTCAGCGCTCGGCGGTCGATCTCGCCGAGCTCGGCGATGAAGTGCCGCAGCATCGCCGTCTGCCGGCGAAACCCCGACGCGTCCATCTCACGCAGCGCCGCGTCGCCGCGCGTGATCGGCGCCGAAAGCGCGTCGCCGCCGCCAACACCCTGAATCTCGCGCAGGTACCGTTCGACGAACTCCTCGAATGGCTGGTCAGGGCCCTGCACCGGCGCCGGGCTCGACCCTGACCCGCCGGTGGCCCCCGTCAACAGCATCAGCGACAGAGCGACTGCGGCGACCTCGACGCCGCGCGACTTCCTAGGGCGCATCATCGGTCACCCGCCTGCCGGCGAACTCCTGCTCCAGCTCGTGGAAAAGAGCCTCTCGCACGAGCACGACCGGCAGGAAGCCGATGTGGTAGATGCGGTCGTGGAAGTCCTTGAGCGTGCCCCGCTGATCGAGCTCCCGCATCTTCTGGAAGTAGTCTTCTCGCAACAGCATCCACTGGAAGTAGCCGAGCGTCGCCGCGGCCGTCCCGGATCCGCCCCCGGTGATGCCGTCGATGTTGATCTGGGCGCCACGCAGGACGAACCCGATGGTTTCCGACTCGAGCTCGACGGCCTCGTCGTAGGTCATGCGGCCCGTGTGCAGCCCGGAATCGATGATCACGCGGCCGAAGCGCCACAGCTTGGTCCGCAGGGCCTCGAGCTCGTACACGTCCTGCTTGTCGGGCGGATACCAGCCGTACTGCGGGTCCGGCGTCAGCTCCCATTCGATGTAGTAACACCAGGCCTGGTTCGAATAACTGCCCTCGTAGACCCGCAGCCGCCGTGGGTTCTCGTTTGAGTAAAGGCGTTGCAGGTGGTGCCCGGGATAGCCCTCATGGGTGGCGATGACGTAGGCGAAGCTGGCGTCCTTCTCCTGCAGGTTCCCTTCGGCGATGTCGTCCGGCCAGTCCGGGTTGACGGGAATCACCGTCCAGCCCGACTTGCGTGACGAGGAGCCCGCCGGAACGGTGCCGGCAAATCCCCACCACTGGGCCGCCCACAGGCTCGGATCGCCGGCCACCATGACGTTGTCGTCGTCGTCCCAGGGAATCGTCATCAGGTCGTTGTCGATGACCCAGTCCCGCGACCGCCGCAGAATCTTGTGGTGCTCGTAGACCACCTGCTCGTTGAAGAAGTGGTCCTCTTTCTCGTCCCTGATGATCTCCAGCCAAGTGCGCTCGGGATCGATGAGCCGCGCCTTGACCTCTAGGTGATGGCGGACGATGTTGAACTGCTTCCACCCCCAGTCGTGATAGTCCGGCACGCGGCTGAAGCTCGGGGCGCCACGAGCGATGCGCCGCAGGTGGATGTCGTTTTCCGGGAACATGTAGCGGAGCTCGTGCATGGCGTTGAAGACCTCGCCGCCGACACGCCAGTCGCCCTCGGGGCGGCCGGGAAGCTCGTCGGTCAGGAACGTGCGGTAGTCCCGCAAGGCAGCAAGCGCCCGTTCGTTCTCCGCCAGAAGCTCTCCCTGGAGCGGCTGCGGCACGCGGCCGGCGAACTCCGGCAGGTTGGTCGACAGGCTGACCACGAAGCCGTCGAGGTTCTCGACGGTCTGCTGCGTCCAGCGTGGCACGTACTGGTCGACGTTGTCCTTGCCGTTGGCGAGTCGCGTCTGCAGCAGTTGCAGATCGGCAACCAGATCGGCGGCACGCTCCACCGCCGTCCGCGGATCTGCCGTTAGCTTGTATACGATGGGCCGCGCGCCCAGGTAGGTCCCCGGGTTCTGGCGCCAGCGCTGTACGTTCTGGTCCCAGACGATGCCGGAGCGCAGAATGCTGTCGAGGAAGCGGTAATCGATGTCCTGGTCGAAGGTCAGCGTCGAGCGGTCGATGGCCTCGAGATCCTGCAGCACGCGTCGTTTGGTCTCGAGCGCCCTGGCGAAGCTGTCGGCGCTCATGTCGTTGGGGCTGCGTGCCGAGCCGATGCCACGCACCTCCTCCAGGTAACGGTCCACGAGCGCCTCGAAAGCCGCGTTCTCGGCGCCCGGCGCAGCGGCGCTCCCGAGTGCCGCCACCGGCTGGCCGATAGCGGCAAAGGCGATCAGAGTCAGCAGAGCCATGCGCGGCAACGTGCCGAGGATCCTGGGCGTCTTCATGTCGGGCCTCCCTTGGTCGGAGAACTGGACCCTGCACGAATCGTCGCCGCAGGGCCCGAGGACTTGGGCGAGCTTCTAGCCGAATTCCTCCTCCAACTCATGGAACAACGCCTCGCGCACGAGCACGACCGGCAGGAACCCGATGCGGTAGACGCGGTCGTGGAAATCCTTGAGCGCTCCCCGCTGGTTGAGCTGGCGCATCTTCTGGAAGTAGTCCTCGCGCAACAGCATCCATTGGTAGTAGCCGACCGTCGGCGCCGCCGTCCTGGTGCCTCCGGCGGCGATGCCGTCGATGTTGATCTGGGCGCCGCGGGGCACGAATCCGATGACGTTCGACTCCAGGTCGACAGCCTCGTCGTAGGCCATGTCGCCGCCGTGCAGCCCGGAATCGATGATCACCCGACCGAGGCGCCAGAGCTTCAGGCGCAGGGTCTCGAGGGCGTAGATCTCCTGCTTGTCGGGCGGGAACCAGCCGTACTTGGGGTCTGGGGTGAGCTCCCACTCGATGTAGTAGCACCAGGACTGGTTCGAGTAGCTGCTCGCGTAGACCCGCAAGCGGCGGCGGTTCTCGTTCTGGTGGAGGCGCTGCAGGTGATGCCCCGGGTAGGTCTCGTGAGTGGCAATGGCGTACATGAAGCTGCGGTCCTTCTCCGACAGGTTCTCCTCCGCCACGTCGTCCGGCCAATCCGGGCTGACCGGTATGATCCGCCAGGCCGACCTCCGGGTGATGGTCTGCCCGGCCGGCACGCCAGGGCCGAAGCCCCACCACTGCGACGACCACAGGCTCGGGTCGGCCGCCTCCATGATCGAGTCGTCGCTATCCCATGGGATCGTCACCAGGTCGTTGTCGGTGACCCAGTCACGGGCTGCCCGCGCCGCCTCGTGGTGCTCGTACACGAGCTGCTCGGCTTGCAGATGGTCCTCCTTCTCGTCGCGGAGGATCTGCAGCCAGGTGCGTTGCGGATCGATGCGGCTCGCCTTCACCTCGAGGTGGTGCTTGATGATCTCGAACTGCTTCCAGCCCCAGTCGTGGTAGCCGGGCACGCGGGTGAAGCCCGGCTGGCCGAGGGCAATGCGACGCAGGTGGATGTCGTCTTCGGGGAAGAGATACCGCTCCTGCTGCAAGTCGTTGAAAACGTCGGCGCCGATGCGGAAGTCGCCCTCGGGCCTGGCCATCAGGTCGGTGTTGATGAACTGCCGATAGTTGTTCAGCGCCGCGAGCGCCGCCTCGCTCTCACCCAGCAGCTGCTGGCGTGGTGAGGCCGACTGCAGCCGCCCGGCGAAGGCCGTCAGGTCGTTCTCCAGGACCACCACGAGACCCTCGATGAGGTCGTCGGCAAGCTCGATCCAGCGGTAGATCGGTGCCTGCAGATTGCGCTCGCCGTTGTCCAGGCGTACCTGCATCAACCGCAGCCCGTCGAGAAGGTCGGCGGCGCGGGCCTCCGGCGTCCGCGGATCGACGGTCAGCAGGTAGTTGAGCCGGTTCGGCCGCACGCTCCAGCCGCGGCTGATGCCGAGGTAGCCGCGCGGGTCCTGTCGCCAGCGCTGGACGTTGTCGCCCCAAATGATGTTGCCGCGGAGAATGCTCTCGAGGAATCTCCAGTCGATGTCCTCGTCGAAGCTCAGGATGTCGCGATCGATCCCGCGTAGCTCGTCGAGCAGTTGTCGTTGCACCTGGACGTCGCGCTCGAACGCCGCGGCGCTCATGTCGTGGGCCTCCACTCCGGCTCCGACGCCTCGCACCTGGGCGAGGTAGCGGTCCACGAGGGCATCGAATTCGAGGCTCGTGCTGGTCTCGAGGGAGCTACTAGCGAACCCGGTGATCAAGGCGAGGCCGACGGCCACCACCCCGATCAGAAACGTGCCGTGCATGTCCAGCCTCGATTCAGTCGCTGATGGCCTGGCCGAACTGCTGCTCCAGATCGTGGAACATGGCCTCCCGTACCAGGACGACCGGCAGAAAGCCGATCCTGTAGACGCGATCGTGGAAGTCCTTCAGCGTGCCCCGCTGGTTGAGCTCCCGCATCTTCTGGAAGTAGTCCTCGCGCAGCAGCATCCACTGGAAGTAGCCGAGCGTCGGCGCCGACATGGTCGAGCCGATGCGCGAGACGATGCCGTCCATGTTGATCCGCGATCCCTGCTCGACGAACCCGACCACATCGGTCTCGAGCTCCAGCGCCTCGTTGTAGCTCATGTCACCGGCGTGGATGCCGGCGTCGATGATCACGCGGTCGAAGCGCCAGAGCTTCAGGCGCAGGGTCTCGAGGGCGTAGATGTCCTGCTTCTCCGGCGGGAACCAGCCGTACTGCGGATCCGGAGTCAGCTCCCACTCGACGTAGTAGCACCACGCCTGGTTCGAGTAGCTGCCCTCGTACTGCCGCAGCCGCCGTGGGATCTCGTTCTGGTAGAGCCGCTGCAGGTGGTGCCCCGGGTACACCTCGTGGGTGGCGATGGCGTACATGAAGCTGGGGTCCTTCTCGGTGAGGTTGCCCTCGGCCTGTTCGTGCGGCCATTCCGGGTTGATCGGGATGATCGTCCACGCCGACTTGCGGAATTCCGTCTGGCCGGCAGGCACGCCCGGGCCCCAACCCCACCACTGCGACATCCACAGGCTCGGGTCGGCGGCCTGCATGATCGAGTCGTCGTCATCCCAGGGAATCGTCACCAGGTCGTTGTCGATGACCCAGTCGCGGCTGGCTCGTGCCGCTTCGAGGTGCTTGAAGACGAGCTGCTCGGCGAAGAAGTGGTCCTCCTTCTCATCGCGCAGGATCTGCACCCAGGTCCGGTCCGGATCGATTCTCTCGCCCTTCACCTCGAGGTGGTGCTTGACGATCTCGAATTGCTTCCACCCCCACTCCCGATACGCCGGGAAGCGCGTGAAGCCCGGCATCCCGCGCGCGATACGGCGCAGGTGGATGTCGTCCTCCGGGAACATGTAGCGGGTCTCCAAGAGCCCGTTGAAGACGTCGGCCCCGATGCGGTAGTCGCCCACCGGCATCTCGGTCAGGTCGGTGTTGATGTGCTCGCGGAAATCGCCCAGGGCGGCGATCGCGCGGTCGTTCTCGGCAAGGAGCCGCTGGCGAAGGTCGGTATCGTCGACCCGCTCGGCGAAACCCGGAAGGTCGTTCTCCAGGACCACGAGGAAACCGTCGATGAAGGCGTCGGACAGCTCCACCCAGCGGGCGATGTATTGGTTCAGGTTCTGCTCGCCGTTCTGCAGCTGTCGCTGCAGCAGCTGCAGGTCGGCGATCAACCCCTCGGCGCGTACATCGACAGGCCGGGGATCGACGATGACCTTGTAGGCCACGGCGCGGTTGTTGAGATAGACGCGCGGGTCCTGCCGCCAGCGCTGGACGTTCTCTTCCACGAGTACCGCGGACGCCAGGATGCTCTCGAGGAAGCGGTGATCGATGTACTGGTCGAAGGTCAGGGTGTCGCGATCGATGCCCCGCAGCTCGGCGAGGAGCCGACGCTTGGTCTCCGTGACCCGTTCGAAGCTCTCGGCGCCAAGATCGCGCGCAGCCGAGCGGGTACCGACGCCGCGCACCTCCTCCAGATAGCGGTCGATGAGACCCTCGAACTCCATGTTGAGAGCGGCCTGCGGGCTCTCGACTCCACGGGCCGCGAGCCAGGCCGCGAGAAGGCTGAGTCCGACAACGGCGACGGCGGTTGCGGCAAATCCACGTCTCTTCATGCGCTGGCTACCTCATGCCTGACCGCCCCGCGCCCAGACCGTCAGGATCGACCCTGGTTCGCGTGGCTCGGTCTTTAAAAATGCGATCGCCCTCTCTCGCCGGAGGGGAACCGGCGAGAGAGGGCGACCACTGATGCTCATCAATCAACCTGTGTCAGCTTGTTGTGTCCTCCGGACGGGTCCGTCTGCCCTTCGTTTTCCGGACCTAGAACTCGACCCGCAGGCCGAGCCGGAAGATGCGCGGCGGCAGCACGTTGCGGGGAACGTTGAAGTTCGAGCCGGTGACCACGCCCGTGCGCAGGATGGTGTTGGCGTTCAGCATGTTGAAGCCATCGATCATGGCCTCGAACGAGAGACCCCCGGCCCGGAAGGTCTTCGCGAACCTCAGGTCGAGAATGCTAGTGGCACCCTGGCGGAAGTCGCCGTTCTCCTCTACCCGGATCGAGGAGAAGCCGCCGGTCGTGGCGTCCCGGACCAGGAGCCTACGGGCCATGTCGTGCGTCAGGCTGCCGTAGGTGTTCATGCCGCTCGTGTACCGATAGGCGAGCCCGAGATTGATGTCCCAGGGCGCCACGACGAAGCCGGAGACCTTGACGGCGACGGGTGCGTCCAAGCCGGTCGATCCGAAGGCGAAGATCTCATCGTCGTTGCGGGTCGTGAAACCACCCACCCGGCCCTGCTGGTCGGAGAGGGTCAGCGACGCGTTCATCATCCACTTGCCGTCGAAGCGGCGAGTGTAGATGAAATCGACGCCGTGGTAGCGGTTCCAGTTGTCCTCCTGGTTCCCGAGGGTCTGCACCCGGTCGACACCGACGAAGGCCGGGTCGATCGACCAGTAGTTGATCGTGGTACCGGTGATCGGATCGACCGCGCTGGTCGCGACGTTGTAGGCCGACAGCGGAATGCCGGCGAAGCTGACGGCCCACAGGTTGCTGTTGCGGCGGTAGGTATAGCGGGCGCTGAGCGAGCTGCGCTGCGTCAGGGCCCTCTCCACCGCGACGCTGACCTCGTCGCTGTGCCAGCTGTCGAAGTCGGCCGCGAACTGGTTGCTGCTGCTAAGCGTCTGAATCCCCGCGGCGGAGAACTCGGCCGGATAGTCCGGGAAGTCGTTGCCGTTCAGGTCGTCCCAGGCCACGTCGGCTCTACGGCTGGCGAAGCGGATCCCGTAGGAGTGGACGTCGCTGTTGTCGATCCCGGTGTAGTAGCGGCCGGCACTTGCCTTGACGACCGTGCGGCCATCGCTATTCACGTCCCAGGCGACGCCGAACCGCGGAGAAACAGTCGTCCAGCCGGCGATGCTATCGGTCGTCTGGACGGCCTGCTGCTCCGAGAAGAAGATGCCGACCCAGGGCCCGCGGTTTGCGGGCTGCTCCGGGATGCTGGCGTTGTGCTTCTCGATCCGTGCGCCGAGGTTCAGCGTCACGTTGCCGATCCGGACGTCGTCTTGAACGTAGCCAAACCACGCTTGCTGGTTGTTCGTTGCCTCGACCGGCGAATTGAACACTCGCACCCGGAAGGGCTCGCCGGCGGCATAGCGACGCTCCAGGCTGGAGTTGTGCGTTCTACGAGTGAGATAGTTGCCGCGCCGGTGCTCGATCCCGAACTTGAGGTCGTGCGTGCCGCCCAGCCAGTCATCCTTGAACAGCGTGTAGTTCGTCCCCATCGTGTACAGGTTGGCGAGCGAGAAGAACTCCTGCGAGGCCGCATCCGAGCGCACGCCGGTGACCACGTCAAAGCGGCTGGTGGTGTTGCCGACGCCGTCTTGGTAGTTGAGCGGGAACGGCGGCTGCCCCCAGCCGAAGTAGACGTCGAGGAAGGCGTTGTTTCCGAACACCCGGTTGTACTTGCCCTGGGCGATGTAGTGGCGGCCATCCTGCACGAACGCGGCCTCCGGGCGGGTGAACTGGCTGACGCCGCGATTGATGCGCTGCTTGCGGGCCCACTCGCCGTTGACCATCAGCTGGCTGTTGTCATCGAGGCGAGCGGTGATCTTGGCGGTGAAGTTGGTCAGGAAGGAGCCGTCGATGCATTGGTCGCCGTTCGGCAGGAGGCAGTTCACGACGAACGGCGTCACTCGATACTCGCGGGCCGCAGTGTAGAACCAGACGCGGTCCCTGACGATCGGCCCGCCGAAGTCCACTGACAAGTCGGTGAGTTTGTCGAGATTACCGCCGGTCGAGCTGACTCCCCTGTCTATGAGCTCCTGGTTGAGGTTGCTGCTCTGCAGGCTCGGGCTCTCATAGTAGTAGCGCACACCGCCGTGAAACTGGTCGCCACCGTCCCTGACGACGGTGTTGATGATCATGCCGCCCTTCGAGTACTCAGCCGAGATTCCCGAGGTGGTGAACTGGATCTCCTCGAAGGCATCGGTGTTGAAGTATCCGAGCCCGATCCCGTGCTCGAACAGCGTCATGTCCATGCCGTTCATGTTGTACTGCTGCGCCTCGCGCTCCGATCCGTGTACCTGGAACCCGGACAGCTGGACGCTCTCGTTGCCGCCGACGTTCTCCTTGGAGACCATGAGGCCAGGGACCTGCTGGATGTACGACCACAGGTCCATCGCCGAGGGAATCTCCTGGAGCTGCTCGTAGCTCCAGTTAGAGTTGGCAGAGGAGTTCTTGGTATCGATGATCGGCGCCTCGCCGATGACCGAGACGGTCTCGGCCACCCCGCCAAGATCGAGTTGCGCGTCGATCGTGAGGTTCGTGCCGAGGTTGATGACGACGTTGGGCACCTCGGCGGTCCTGAAGCCCGTCAGCTCCGCCCGCATGAGGTAGGTCCCGGTCGGCAGGCCGGGGAACCGGTACACTCCTTGTACCGACGATGTCGTCGTCCGGCTGCCACCGATCAGGCGGTCGCTCTCGACCGTCACCGTGACCCCGGGCAGTGGCGCCCCGTCAGGGTCGCTGATGATGCCTCGGATGGCTCCAGTATCCCGGCCTTGCGCGAACGCTACGCTCGCGATGGCAAGGATGACAAAACAACAGAACGCGCATCGGGCCGTTCGCATCTAAGACCTCCCCACACTGTGAAACACTCGCTGCCCGAGACGACACTCCGGTCCCCGGCATTCCGCTGACGATTAGGCTACCCCGCTTTTCTACTTGCCCGTTAGTCAACTTGTCAAGGGGCAGTTTGGCACAATTCAGGTTTTCTCTTACAAAAAGCCTGCCAAAAAACTGACCGGTCGGTTGACTTTCCGGGCCGTCGACGTCCGGGCTGTCCTTCGTTCACGGCGACCGCAGCCAATGAAATCCGGGCTTTTCGGGGCAAGACGGCGCTGATCACCGGCGGCGCTCGTGGCATCGGCCAGGCCGTTGCGGCGCGCTTCGGCGCGGAGGACGCGGCGGGGCCCTCGTCATCTGCCCGCCTCCTAGCTTGGCTAGCAGCTAGCTACTTGCCCCGGAAAAACTCCGATCAGAGGTAACTGAAGTCGCGGCGATCACCCAGGAAGAGGATGGCGGCGGGGCGCGGGTCAGCCCAGCGGGGTTGGGGACGATTACGTCTCCATAAGTGCGACGGTATCCAGGTCGTAGGCGAACACGGCCCAGCTTTCCCAGATCCGAGCGCCTTGGATACCCCGTAGTCGTGAGCGCCCGGCGTGGTAGGAACGTTTCAGGTGGGAGATTCGTCCCTCGTTGCCGACCCGGTAGCGGGCCCGGCGACGCCAGGTGTGTCGGGATGCGCAGCGGGTGACACCGGCGATGAACACCTCGCAGCCCAGCTCGGCGAGGGTTTCGGTAGTGGCCTTGCGGGAAAAACCAGCGTCGAAGACAGCTTCGCGGGGCCGCAGACCCAGGGCGGTTACCTCGGCCACGTTGTGTGGCAACAGCGTGTCGTCGTGGGTCGAGCCGGCACGTAGCTTCGGAGGCATCAGCAAGCCTCGGGCACCGCGGCGCGTATGGGCGTTGAGCTCGGCGAACTGCACGATGTAGCCGAACTCGTTGGGCTTGCCCCGCTTGCCACGGCGGATGGGACGGGCGTCCGGATCCGCCAAGGACACCAGCCGGTCCTTGATCCGTTCGCCGCGGAAGCGTTGCTGTACCTGCTGGACAACCCGCTGCGCCCGTTCGATCTCCTCGTTCAGTCGTGCCAGCGCCCGCTGCCGTCCTTGCGCTGAACTACCAGCTGCTCGAGCACGCCGTCGCTGGGCCTCACGCACCAGCCGCTGTGCCTCCCGAAGGCTCGCCCGCACGTGGGTGGCAGCCTCCTTGGTGTATCGCTCGACGGCAGCTTGCCCCTCGCCCCGTCGTTGCCGGAGTCGCTGGCTCATCGTTCGGAGCCGCTTGCCGACCGCTCGGGAGCGATCCCGCACCGTCGCGCCGATACTCGGGATTATCTTGCGCACCGCTCGTGCGACGTACGCCAGGCGTCGCACGGCATCGGCGCATAGCCCCGCATCGGTGGGATAGCGGATGTCGGCTTGCACCACTGTGGAGTCCACCCGCATCGCCCGCGGCCGAAAGTGCCGCTCATGGCACGCCTTGCTGATCAGGGCTCGGATCATCTCCTGTACCAGCTCGGCGTCCAGCCGCCGGGTCAGCTTGCGCACCGTCGATTCATGCGGCACCCGCTCATCCAGGCGCAGCAGACAGAAGCGCCGCAAGTGCAGCGAGTCCGATACCTCCCGCATCAGCGTCTCGTAGCCCCAGCCGCTACGTTGCTTGATCAGCATCAGCCGCACGTACATGGCCATCGGGATCGTCGGCCGGCCCATGCCCCGGGCGCCATCATCCCAGGCCCTGTGAAACGGCTCCAGCAGCGCCGCATCCGAAAGCAGCGTATCGATGATCGCCAGATCCTTGGGCAGGATCTGCACCTCCGGTGGCAATAGCATCTCCCACAGCGTCGTGACCGGACGATCGGGCGTCAGCCGCAGCATATCGACCTCTCCTGGGCGGGCGAGGTTCCCCGGAAGTATATATGCTTGCGGGCATCGTCGCGAGGTATCCTTCCCCACACCATGCCTGCTTCTGCCTCCAAACAGCTCGAGCGCCTACAGCACCGCTACCACCAGCTCGCCCTCCAGATCCCCGAGATCGGCTTCATCCTCAAGGGCTCTGTGGCGCAGCGCTCCAGCCGCTGCGGCAAGTCCAACTGCCACTGCCACGCCGACCCCCCTCAGCTGCACGGGCCCTACTGGCACTGGAGCACCGCGGTCGCGGGCAAGACTGTCAACCGCCACCTCAGCCCCCAGCAGGCGGTACGGTTTCTTCAGGGAATCGACAACCGCAAGCGCCTCGAGGCCATCCTTGCCCAGATGCACGAGCTGTCCCAGCGAGCCATCGATTTGCTTGACGCTCACCCCGCCCTTGCCGCCGATACCCCTGCCGGAACCTGTCAACGACTTTGAGACACCTGAGTTCTGGATTTAGTGAGCAATGCCTCCTGTCGTCGAGGTAGCGGGTGGGTTGATCCAGACCTCTTCGGGGAGAGGGCTGAGCTTCGGGATTCCGCGGACAAATCGTTCGGGGTGAGCCGCCCAAGCAGCGTCCAGGATGCGTTGCCGTTGCGCGAGCACCTGCGCGGCGCGTCCATGATGGACATCGTCGGGGGTCAGCATGGCGATGCCGCCATGACGGTGCTCGGTGTTGTACCAGGGCACGAACGAGCGACAGAAGCGCGTGGCGTCCGGCATGTCGGTGAAGCGCCCGGGGAAGCCGGGGTGGTACTTGAGGGTCTTGAACTGTGCCTCTGAGAATGGATTGTCATCGCAGACTTGGGGACGGCTCAGGGAACGCGTGATCCCGAGGTCGGCGAGAAGCTGAGCGGTGCACTTGCTCGTCATGGGCGCGCCACGATCGGAGTGCAGCGTCAGTACCTGCGGTTGGACTCCTTGCTTGTGGCACGTTTCCTGGATCAGGCGCCCGGCCAAGGCCGAGTTCTCCCGATCGGCCACCATCCAACCCACGACGTAGCGGCTGAAGATGTCCAGCAGGAGGTAGAGGTAGTAGTACGTCCACTTCTTCGGCCCCAGCAACTTCGTGATGTCCCACGACCAAATTTGATTCGGTTCCGTCGCCACGAGCTCAGGCTTCGCGTATTGCGGATGCTGGAGCTGGTTGCGGCGCTCTCGCACCGGCTGGTCCAGGGCCAGGATCCGGTACATGGTGCGCTCGGAGCAGAGGTATTTGCCCTCGTCAAGCAGCGTGGCGAACACCTCGCCCGGCGATCGGTCGACGAAGCGCGGCAAGGTGAGCACCTCAACGACGCGCTCACGCTCCGATTCGCACAGCGCCCGGGCAGGAGTAGGACGCGGCTGCTGGTGCTCGGGAGCAGGCCTCTTGCGCCGGTAGAACGTGGCCCGCGACACGCCAAGAGCCCGGCAGGCCGGCGCTACGCCGACCTGCTGGGCCAGTTGTTCGGCAGCCATCAGGAGTCCTTCTCGTCGTTGAGGCTGAATCCCAGCAGCCCGGCAACTTTTTTTTGCACGTCCAAGATCGTGTGTGCCTTATGCAGCTGCTTGTGCAGGCGAGCCACCTTCGCCTCGAGCTCTCGAACCTTCGGCTCCAGCGGGTTGCTCGCCTTCGACTTTGCACCGCGTGTCTTGGAACTGAGCCCGCGAAATGCCCCCTCGCGACGCGCCTTGCGCCAACTCGACAGATGAGAGCTGTACAGTCCCTCTCGGCGGAGCAGCCGGCCCACTTCGCCGCGCTGGCTGCAGCGGTCTGCCTCCTCCAGGATGCGGAGCCGGTACTGTGCCGTGAATCGCCGCCGTTTCGGCTTCGCCAACACCTCCGGGTCCGGGCGCGCCGGCGTGGCGATCGCCTCCGCGCTGGGTGCCTCGTCGCTCCGCTCCTCAGCCCCCAGCGCGGGACCAGCAAGCCCAGCCAAGATCATCGTGTCTATCCCCACTGCCATCGGTTCTCACCTGCCACCGCCCTACAGTAATTCCATGGGGTGCTGGTGTCTCACCTACGTTGGCAGAGAGGGTGCCCCCGCTACGCGGCGCCCGTCCCCGAAACCGTCATCCAAGCCGTGAGTTTTTCCGGGGCAAGTAGACTAGTTCTTGTCCAGAAACGGCACGATTCTGAGCCTCGAGAGCTGATGTTGCAACGTCGCGGGCGGTGAACTCGAGGCTCCGGACGGTGGACGCGGCTGTTGTGAGGACGATCGGGGTCGGTAGGGTGGGTATTCCGCTGAAGCTGAGCGCTCGTTCCGGGGAAAGTGAACGTTCATTCCGGAGTTTATGAGCACCCTATCGGAGCGGAGCGACGATCAGGTTGTGGTTGGAGGTTGCCTCCCAGGTTGTGGTTGGTCAGATCCTAGCGGATGTGCCCTTGTGCAGGGCAGTCGTGGTAGAGGTTATGGAGCCTGTGCGCGGCGCGATAGCGCCGTGCAAGGGGCGGTGGTAAACGCGGATGCGTTTTCCACGGGCCCGGCAGGATCCACAGCCGGGGTCGCGGTCGGGATCGGGATCGAAGCGCAGCGACAAGGTTCATGGTTCAGCTATTGGCCTGGAGCTTGGCGGCGCGGATCTCGCGCATGGAGCGGCCTGTGAGTTCGAGCTTGTGGGCGGCGTGGATGAGTCGATCGCAGATCGAGTCGGCCAAGGTCGGTTCTCCGAGGGCCGCGTGCCAGGCCGAGATCGGCAGCTGAGAAGCGATCAGGGTGGCGGCGCGCTCGTGCCGATCCTCGATGACCTCGAGGATGTCGCGTCGCTCCATGTCGGTAAAGGGCGTGAGCAACCAATCGTCGATTACAAGCAGGCGTGTGCGAGTGAGGCGCTTGAGCAGTCGGGGGTAGGAACCATCGCCTCGGGCGATCGCCATCTGCTGGGGCAACTGAGCGGCGCGGACGTAGTAGGCAGACAAGTCCGCGCGGCAGGCCTTGTTGGCGAGCGCGCAGGCCAGATACGTCTTGCCTGTCCCGGTGGGCCCGGTGATCACGACGTTGAGGGCATCGCGGATCCAGTCGCAACGGGACAGGGCCATCAGGACCCGGCGGTTGAGTCCGCGTCGGGTCTTGAAGTCGATGTCCTCGATGCAGGCGCCGGGTTGCCGGAGCTTGGCGCGTTGCAGCCGCCGGGTGAGCTTGCGCTGTTGGCGGGCGGCGTACTCGGCGTCGATCAACATGCCGAGGCGTTCCTCGAAGCTGAGCTTGCCGTAGGATCGTGAGCTCTGCTGCTGCTCGAGAGTCTCGGCCATGGCCGACATCTTCATGGCGTGCATCCTCTCGAGCGTGGGCTGGTTGAGCATCTCAGTTCCTTCCGTAGTAGGCAGGGCCGCGGATGTTGTCGTGCACGGGCACCGAGCACGTAGGCGCTTGCTGCTGTTGGAGCGGCAACCGGTCCATGCCGGCGGCCAGGATGTTCTTGACCGTCTGATAGCGGCAGGAGCCGAGGTGCTCGGCACGCAGACACGCCGCCTCGAGGCGATCCTGCTCGTAGCGTTTCGATAGCCGCATGATCCCGAGACAGGACCGGTATCCCTGCTCGGGGTGGCGGAAGGTGGCAAGGATCTCGGCGACCACGCGACCGGTAGCAGGGCCGGTCTTTTCGGCCCAGCGGATCAGCCGCGAGGGGCTCCATTCGGCGTGCGCCCGATGTGAAGCTGGCATGTGCTCGTTGCACGTGGAGCACTTCCCTCGCCCCTGCAGGCGCATGTGCGAGGCGACGCGTTTGCCGCCACGCAGGATCTCCACACTCGAGTGCGTGTATCGGGCCTCGACCTGCTTGCCCACCAGCTGATAGGGCACCGAGTACAAGTTGTGCTCCAAGGCAATGTGGTAATCGATATTGACGCGGCACACCTTCAGAACGCCAGCTCGTAGTGGTTGGCAGGTAACGGCTTGAGGGCCGCCCTATCGATCCGCTCGAACAACTCCCGGCGCGACACGCCGAGCCTCTGCATCGGCCGATCGTTGAGGATCTCCAGTAGTTCCCAGATGCGGCGGTTCAGATCATCCAGACAGAAGAACGTCTCATCGCGTAGCACTGCCAGGATCCAGCGCTGTGCCAGCTGCACGCCGGACTCGGCCTTCGCCTTGTCCTTGGGACGATACGATCGCGCCGGGATCACGACCGCGCCGTAGTGCTCGGCCATCTCCGCGTACGTGCGGTTGACCGTCGGCTCGTAGCGGCACGCCTCGGTAACGCCGCTGCGCAGGTTGTCCGGGATCGATCCAGATCTCGGCGCTGCCGCCCATGTACTGCAGCATCCTGATGTGCGAGCCGATCCAGTTGTCCAGCTCCTGGGTCGCGGTGGTCTCGGCGTACGTGTAGGAGCTGGCCCCCAGGACCCCGACGAACAGCTCCACCTGGATCAGCTCGCCGCTGACACGCTCTACGATGTGGGGCTTTTTGCCGGAGTAATCGATAAACACCTTCTCGCCGGCGCGATGCACTTGCCGCATCGAGACTCGGAGCTTTCCCCGCCACTGTCGATACCTGTCGCAGAACTGCGTGTACCGATATCCCTCCGGATGCACCTCCAGGTACTCGTGCCACAACAGCTGCAGCGTTACCCCAGGACGTTTTAGCTCCTGATGGATCCAGCTGAACTGAGGTACCGGTCGCGGCGTGCCCGAGGGCGCCGGCGGCGGGAACAGCTTCGCCTCCAGCGTCGCCTCGTCCATCTCCGCGGGCAGCGGCCAGCTCAACCCCTCCTGTCGCGCGCGCCGCAGGTACTCGCACACCGTCCCCACGCCCATACAGCAGGCCTGGGCGATGGCTCGCTGGCTCAAGCCCATCTCGTGCTTGAGCCGCAGTACTTGTCGTATTTGCCTCATCAGTAGCCTCGGTCGCGGCATCCACAGCTCCTCCCCGGTTGGTGAGGATCCATGGTGTCGCTTCGCTACCGTTGGGCTTGCCGGTCACCTCGGGGTGACCTCACGATCGGGGGACTCGATCGGCTTCTCAGGTGTTCGAGAACTCCGAAAGAAGCGTTCAGATTCCCGAAACGAGCGTTCAGATTCCCCCGGATTGAGTGCTCAGAATCAGCCGGAATACCCAGTATGCCGCCGCCGGACAGACCGAGGGCCTGAAGGCAGATCGCGGCGGCGCTGGCGGTGGCTACGCCAAGAGGTGTGGAGCCATGACCAAGAGGTTGCAGGTGAGGATCGAGCTCCACACGTAGGAGTGGAACGACGGCAGCGACCTCCAAGTACAAAGGTCCAGGCCGAACACTCGTTTCAGAAACGAGATGATCCCCTCGATGCCGGCGCGGAAGTTGCGCAGGCGTCGGTACACCCAGGAGCTGGTGGCCATCTCGGAGATGGCCAGCTCTTTGCGCTTGCAGAAAACGACGTCCTGGACGCCGAGACCCTTGAGGGTGGCGAGGTTGTTGGCAGAGCCGAAGGCACCGTCGAAGGCAGCCTGTCTTGGAAGCTGGCCGTACAGCTGCCGCTGACGCTGGATCATTGCCGAGGTCAGCGTCGAGTCGGCAGGGTTGCCTTGCAGCACAACGCAGTCCAGCACCATGGAGGAGCGACCCGGCGTCAGACAGATCTTGTGGCCGTAGAAGGTGTCGCGACCGCCTTTGTTGATGATGTCGGTGTGCGGCTCGAAGATGGAGACGACCTTGTCGGCCGCGGGCACCGTCTCAGACTGCAGTACCCGGCGGCGGGTCTGCTCGATCACGCGCGCCATCAGTGGCAGGTAGTGCTCGAGCTTGTCAGCCACCGCACCGAGCATGCCGGCGTGCACCGCATCGACCTGATGGGGTTGTGCAAGCACCTGCCGCGCCCGGACACCAAACGCGTAGGTCTCCTCGGCAGCCTTGAGCAGATCCCGGTAGGCTGGCTCGCGTTGACGCTGTCGGTGGGCGTTGTTGATGCTGTAGCGCCGACGCTTCGCCCGCCGGGTCCGGTCACAAAAGACGATCACCTCAGGCCCCAGCACCTCCCGGGCCTGCTTCATCAGCCGTACCACAACCCGCACGCTATCCCACAGCAGTCCCGAGTCGGTCGGATGGTGGATGTTGGCCGGCACCACCGTGGAGTCGACCCGGACCTTGTGGCCGGACTCGATTCCTGCACCGGTAGCTGCCCGCACCAGGATCCGATTGATCTGCTCGAGGGTCTCAGCGCGCAGCGCCTTGATGGTTGCATGCAGCGCCGACTTGGACGGCGGCTTGTCCGTTATGCCGATCCGACAGAACCTCTGGTAGGTGCGGGAGTCCGCCAAGTGAAACGCCAACTCCCGATACGAGGAGCCGTTGATCTGCTTGACGATCAGCGCTCGCAGCACTTGCTCGGCGCTCAGACCACCGGAGCCGGTTTGCTCGCGGCTCCCCGCACCCCGCTGCAGATCCTGTAGGATCAGGGCGTTGATCTGCGGGTGCTCCTGTAGGATCCGCGAGATCGCCTGTAGCTCTTTGGCATGATCCAGATCCAGCCACGGCTCCATCAGGCTGGGCTGATGATGGTGGGTTTTGCGCATCTGGGCTGGCCTCTTTTCTGGCTAAGTCGTTTAGAATCAGGTCTTTGTATCATCTGACTCTACTCGACCAAGCCCGAAAATGCCAGCCCTAAGCGCTCTTTATCCCCTTTATTGTCAAAGAGTTACGGGTTTCTGGACAAGAACTAGCTAGGCTCGCCGCGACGCAAGTGCTCGTCGAAGAACCGCTCCATCTTGCCGAAGGCATCGACCCAGCTCTGGCTGCGGCTGAAGAAGTGCGGCTCGCCCGGGTAGACCTCGAACTCGAACCGCTTGCCCCGTCGCAACAGCTCGTCGACCAGCTTGATCGACTGCAGGAAGTTCACGTGGACATCCGCCGTGCCCTGCACGGTCAGCACAGGCGCCTGGAGATCGTCGAGGAAGTTCAACGCCGAGGCGTTGTGGTAGGCCTCGGGATTCTGCATGGGCGTCCCCAGGCGGGCGTACATCCAGCCGTTGCGGACGTCCCACGGCCCGCCCTCCATCTCGAAATCGAGAACCCCGGCGATGTTGACCCCCGCTGCAAACACCTCCGGGTACTTCGACAACAGCGTCAGGACCATGTGACCTCCGTAGCTCATCCCGTATACGCCGAGACGTTCCGTGTCCACGTACCCGAGGCCCGCCAGGTACGTCACCCCCTCGACGACGTCGGCGGCGTCACCGACGCCGACGTCCAGGTAGTTGGCGGTGCGGAAGTCACGGCCGTAGCCGTAGCTGCCCCGGAAGTCGACGTTGAGAACGACGTAGCCCAGATCGGCGAGACGCTGGTGCCAGCCGTACCAGGCGACGTTGTCCTTGTGGGGCCCGGGCCCCAGGAACACCTCCTGATAGATGGCCGCCTGGTGCACGTGGACGATGGCAGGATAGGAGCGGCTCGGGTCGAACGTCCTGGGACGGAACAGCTGGGCCCGGACCGGCAGCCCCTCGTGCCCCGGATAGGTGACGATCTCGGGAACCTGCCACTCGTAGCCGTGCAGGGCGGGCGTCATGGAGTCGGTCAGCTGCTCTGGCTCGGCCCCATGCGTCGTCTCCATCACCCAAATGTCCGGCAGCCGCGACGGATCGGAGTGTATGAAGGCAACCCGCTGGCCGTCGGGTGACAGCGCGGCGGTGGTGTTGACGCCAGCCAGGTCGGTCAACCGGGTGCGTTGCCCCCCGGCGGCGGGGACGGAGTAGATCTGCCGCTGCTCGGTGCCGGCCTCGGTGGAAACGAAGTAGATGGTCTCGCCGTCCGGCGTCCAGGCCGGGAAGCTGACCTCGAAGGGGCCGGTCGTCACCTGGACTGCCTCGCCGCCCTCCACCGGCACCAAATAGATGTGGTTCCATCCGTCCTCGTCGCTCGTGTACAGCACCTCGCTGCCGTCAGGCGAGAAGGCGACGACCCGGTCCTGGCTGTTCAGGTAGCGATCATCATGCTGGGTAGCGATCGAGTTGAGGACATTGCCGCGGAGATCGAGGCGCCGCAGCGAGCGATCCTTGACGTCGATCGAGGTGCGCTCGACGATGAGGCTGGTGCCGTCCGGCGACCATGCCACCACCGACTCGCGCGCGGGTGACGCCAGCAGGGTCCGGACTTCCCCCGTCCGCGTCGACACGATCGCCGCATCGCGCTGGCTCCCCCGGTAGCGTCGAAACACGAGCAGTGGACCCGAGAAGGGCGGCGAGTAGGCGAGCTCCAGCCGCGGATCGCTAACGCCGCCGGCGATCCACTCGCCGTCCGGAGACCAGCGGCCCAGGCGCATGCGACCGATCTCGCCTCGACTCGACACGCTACCGTCGTCGAGCCCGAGAAGAAACAGCCTTCCCTCGCGGGTGAACGCGACCTGCGCTCCATCCGGGGACACGAGCGGCGACCCTTCCGGGGCCGCGGTCTCGGTGAGACGACGGCTCAGCCCCTCCGGCACGGAGACGACAAACAGATCGCCGTCGTCGGAGTAGACGATCCCGCTGCCGTCGGGAAGCCACTCGCCGAACTGTCCCGAGCTGTTCCAGGTCGGCCCGCCGAAGAAGTCCTCGGACTCCGTCAACGCTACCGGGGCACCACCGTCCGCCGCAACGACGTGGAGGTCCTGGGTGTGCCAGTCGGTCCACAAAAAGGAGACGAACCGACCGTCCGGAGACCAGCTCGGCCGCGACGGCCAGCGCGCCTCGAGGTAGTCCGCCACGGACAGAACCTCGCCGGACGGCCGCTCCGCGGTGGCTCCACAGGCCGCCGTGAGCAGCAGCGTCAGGAGGACGCACAGGCAGCCTGCGACTGTGCGGCCTCGGAGCCAGAACGGAGCGCTCAGATCGCTGGTCATGACGGGTGTTCCCCTTCCGACCTGGAGACGTGGTGTCGGCCCGGTGCCAGACCGCATCGATCGGGTAGTGCCCGGCACACACAAGGCCCGGTCAGCCGGAGACGGCGCCCGTCTCCGGCCTCTCCCGGACGGCTCAGAACTCCAGCCGGGCTCCGATCCGCAAGACCCGCGGCGGCAGCACCGAGATAGGCACGCCGAGGTTACCCCCGGTGACCGTGCCGGACACCAGGATGTTGTTGGCGTTGAGGAAGTTGAAGCCGTCGATCATGCCCTCGATGGAGACGTTCCCGATGCGGAAGACCTTGGACAGCCGCAGGTCGAGGATGTTCGTGGCGGACTGGCGGAACGATCCGTTCTCCTCCACCCGGATCTGGTAGAAGGAGCCGGTGGTGACGTCCTGGACCAACATGCTACGGGCCATGGTGTTGGCGCGACCATCGACGTTGCGACCGCCGGTGTGGCGGAATGCGAACCCGACGTAGATGTCGTGCGGCGCCACGTACATGCCCGAGATCCGGCCGTGGAACCCTGAGTCGAGCCCGTGCGCACCGTAGGGGAAGATCTCCCGGTCGTTGCGATTGCCGAAGCCACCGATTCGACCGTACTTGTCGGAGATCGTCGCCGAGGCCGTCAGCATCCACTTGCCGTCGAAGCGACGAGTGTAGATGAAGTCGACCCCGTGATAGCGGTTGTAGTTGTCCGGCTGGTTGGTCAGCGTGGGCACGTTGTCGATGCCGACCCAGGTCGGGTCGAGCGACCAGTAGTCGACCGTGTTGCCGGTGATCGGATCGATCGCCGTGCTCGCGATGTTCCAGGCCGAGGGCGGCACCCCGGCCCAGGTCTGGGCCCAGAGGTTGTTGTTCTTCCTGTAGGTGTAGCGGGCGGTGAGCGAGCTGCGGCGGCCCAGAGCGCGCTCGATCGAGGCGCTGATCTCGTCGGCGTACGGAGAGTCGAAGTCGTCCGCCAGCCGCCTGCTGCTGCTCAGTTCGATGAGCCCCGCGGCGCTGAACTCTTCCGGGTAGTCCGGGAAGTCGTTGCCGTTGAGATCGTTCCAGTCGGCCTGCGCAGTGGCGAAGATCGAACGGATCGCGTAGCTGTGGATGTCGGCGTTGTCGATCCCGAAGTAGTAGCGCCCGAAGCTGCCTTTGACCACCGTGGAGGCGTCACCCTTGATGTCCCAGGCGAAGCCGAGGCGCGGCGATACGGTCGTCCAACCGGCGACGCCGTCGGTCGCCTCGACGAGCGGCTGCTTCGAGAAGAAGATGCCGATCCATTGCCCCGTTTGGGCCGGCTGCTCCGGAAGGTCGGCGTTGTGGTCCTCGACGCGGACGCCGAGGTTCAGCGTCAGGTTGCCGAGTTGGACGTCGTCCTGGACATAGCCCATCCACGCCTGCTGGTAACTATGGCCCTCGATCGGCATGTTCCGCACCATCACCCGGAAGGGCGCGCCGTTGGCGTAGCGGCGCTCCAGACCACCGTTCAACGACCTGCGGGTGTAATAGGAGTTGCGCCGGTGCTCGACCCCGAACTTCATGTCGTGCGAGGCGCCCAGCCAGTCGTCCTCGAAGAGCGTGTAGTTGCTGCCCATCGTCCACAGGTGGGCGATCGTCTTCAACTCGTACACCGCCGCTCCCCGCCGGTGTCCCGTGACGACGTCGTAGGCCGTCGTGGTGTCGCCGACTCCTTTCTGGTAGTTCAGCGGGAAGGGCGAGGTGCCGTAGCCGAAGTAGGCGTCGAAGTAGCCGGTGTTGCCGAAGACGCGGTTGTACTTGGCCTGTAGGGCGTGGTAGCGGTAGGCCTCGATCCAGGTCGCCTCCTGGGCCACGAACTGCCCAGCGTTGCGGGTCGGCCGGTCGTACCACTGGCGCTCGCCGTACACCATCACCGTGCTCGCATCGTCGGGCCGTCCGGTGAGCTTGACGTTGAGGTTCGAGATGGTCACGCCGTCGGTGCAGGGATTCCCTTCGGGCGTCAGGCAGTTGAGCTTCTGCGGAAACACGGCGTACCGTCGGCCCCCGGTGTAGAACCAGATCCTGTCGCGCTTGATCGGGCCACCCACGTTCGCGGACCCTATCTTGATGTAGTCCATGCCGCCGGAAGAGCTGGTGACACCGGCCGCACGGAGCCCATCGTCGATGTTGTTCGACTGCATGCTCTCGTTCAGGTAGAAGCCCTGGAACATGCCGTGAAGGTCGTTGCCGCCGTCCTTGACGACGGCGTTGATGATGATGCCGCCCTTGGAGTACTCGGCGGAGATTCCTGAGGTGGTGAACTGGATCTCCTCGAAGGCGTCGGTGTTGTAGTAGCCGAGCCCGATCCCGTGCTCGAACAGCGTCATGTCCATGCCGTTGATGTTGTACTGCTGCTGCTCGCGCTCGGAGCCGTGCACCTCGAAGGCATCGAGCATGACGCTGCCACTGCCGCCGACGTTCTCGCGGTTGCTCTGCAGCCCGGGAACCTGCTGGATGTACGACCACAGGTCCATCGCCGAGGGGATATCCTGGAGCTGCTCCTCGCCCCAGGTGGACTCTGCGGACGAGTTCACGACGTCGATGATCGGCGCCTCACCGCTGACCGTCACCGTCTCCGCGACCCCGGCGAGCTCCAGCTGCGCGTCGACGGTCAGGGTCGAACCCAGGTGGACGCCGATGTCGCTCACCCCGACCGGATTGAAGCCCGTAAGCTCGACCAGCACGAGGTAGGTCCCGGTCGGCAGGCCGGGGAACCGGTACACTCCCTGTAGCGTCGTCGTCGTCGTCCGACTACCACCGATCAGGTCATCGCTCTCGACCGTCACCGTGACCCCGGGCAGTGGCGTCCCGTCAGGATCGCTGATGATGCCTCGGATGGCTCCAGTATCCCGGCCTTGCGCAAACGCCACGCTCGCGATGGCAAGGATGACAAAACAACAAAACGCGCATCGGGCCGCTCGCATGTGAAACCTCCCTGCTGTGAAGCACGGCCCGCCCGAGATTTGGTCCGATCCCCGGCACTCTGACCGTGAAAGCCAGACTCTTTTACTTGCCGATCAGTCAATTTGTCAAGGGGCAGCATCCATGTTAGACGATCATCCGTGCTCTATTTTCTGATTAGTCAATTGTCAAATAGCCTGCAGGGCCTCGCTGACTTCAGGCAATCTGTGTTAAAAGAAGATCCCATTTTTCTCCTTGCCGTTTAGTCAATTTGTCGAGGAACCTGCAGGGGCCTCGTCGAATTCAGGCATCTGTGACAAAGAATTCGCGTTCAGTTGATTGTCCGGGCCGTGGACGCCCGGGATCTCCTTCGTTCGCGGCCATCCCGTCTCCATGAAATCCGGACTTCTCCAGGGCAAAACCGCACTAATTACCGGTGGCGCTCGTGGCATCGGCCAAGCTATTGCGACGCGCTTCAGCTCGGAGGGTGCGGCGGTTGCCCTAGTCGACCTGCCCACGTCGAGACTCGCTGAGACCGCCCGAGAGCTGCAGGGATCGAAAGACGTCACGGTCCACGCCATCGCGGCGGACCTCCGGAACCTCGACGAGATCCGTGCAGCGGTGGCGGAGACCGTCGAGCGGCTCGGCAGTATCGACCTTCTCGTGAACAACGCCGGCATCGCACCGGAGGTGCCTTTTCTCGAGACCGGTCCCGAGGACTACGACCAGATCATGGCGGTCAATGCCCGTGGGTCGTTCTTCTGCGCCCAGGAGGTCACACGCCACATGATCGCCGCCGGCGGCGGTTGCATCGTGCAGATCGCATCGATCTGTGCGCTCCCGGCGGGCGCGCTCCGCAACTATGCCGCCTACAATATGTCGAAGGCTGCGGTTCGCCAGATGGCCGCCAGCTTGGCCAACGAGCTCGCCCGTTACTGTATCCGGGTCAACGCCGTTGCCCCCGGAAGCATCGACACCGAGTTGACGCGTAGCCTTCTCCCAACGTCCATGAAGCAGGAGGAAGTGGTGAAAGCGATACCGATGCGGCGGCTGGGACAGCCGCACGAGATCGCCGCGGCCTGCGCCTTTCTTGGCTCCGACGACGCCAGCTACATCACCGGGGCGACGCTCCTGGTCGATGGCGGCTGGCTGGTGCAGTGAGCCACGGACGCGACCGCCTCGCCCACCGCCTCGACGAGGTCCCGGTCTCGGGAATACGCCGCGTCGTGCAGGCACTGACAGATTGGCAGTCTACGCATGACGAGGAGGCCATCCCTTTCCACCTCGGGATGCCCGACTTCGATACGCCCCGACACATCAAGGAAGCCCTCACCAGCGCACTCGACGCGGGCTTCGTCCGCTACACCGCCAGCCGCGGCATCCCGGAGCTGCGCCAGGCGATCGCCGCCAAGATGCGGCGCGACAACCAGATGCAGGTCGATCCCGCCAGCGAGATCGTCGTTACTTGCGGCGCCAACGAGGCAATCAGCGCCGCCATCACTGCGACGATCGACCCGGGCGACGAGGTCATCCTCCCCGACCCGGCCTGGCCCCACTACGTATATTGCCTGCGGATGGCCGGCGCGGTGCCGGTGTACTGCAGGCTATCCGAGGCCGACGGGTTCGCGATGTGTCCGGACGCCGTCGCCGAGTGCTGGTCGGAGCGCACCCGCATGGTGATCCTCAACTCGCCCCACAACCCTACCGGGGCGGTGATCTCGAGGGCCCGGATCGAGGCCATAGCCACGATGGCCAGGGAGCGCGGTGCCTGGCTGCTGTCGGACGAGCCCTACGAGCACATCCTGTTCGAGGGGGAGCACGTCAGCCCGGCCTCGCTGCCGGAGATGCGCTCGACCGTGCTGACCGTGGGGTGCCTGTCCAAGACGTATGCCATGACGGGTTGGCGCCTGGGCTGGCTGTGCGGCCCGCGGGACGTTGTGGATGCCGTGAACCGCGTCCATCTGTATACCGTCACCTGTGCCGTCTCGTTCGTGCAGAAGGCGGCGATCGCCGCCCTCGCCGAGAGTCAACAGTGCGTCACCGACATGCTCGCCCAGTACCGGCGCCGTCGCGACCTTGTCGTTGCGTCGTTACGTGACATCCCGGGAGTGGAGATCGTGGCGCCAGCCGGCGCGTTCTATGCCTTCCCCAACGTCAGCGCTTTCGGTCTGCCCTCGGAGGAGCTGGCGATGCGCCTGGTGCAGGAGTGCGGCGTCGGCGCCGTGCACGGCACCGCCTTCGGTGCCGCGGGCGAGGGCTATCTGCGCCTCGCCTTCACCTGCTCGGAGCGGCACATCCGCGAGGGCGTCAGCCGCATGCGGGTCCTGCTCGGCACGCTGGCGCACTGACCCCGGATGCCGTGCCCCGGCTCACCGCCTCCACTCGGGTCGGAACTCCATCTCCAGCTCGGCCATGAGCTCGTCGCGCACGAGCTGCACCGGGATGAAGCCGATGCGATAGACGCGATCGTGGAAGTCTTTCAGCGTCCCTTTCTGGTCGAGCTCACGCATCTTGTTGAAGTAGTCCTGGCGTAGCAGCATCCACTGGAAGTACCCGACCGTTGGGGCTGCCGTCCCCGTGCCACGCCCGGCGATCCCGTCGATGTTGATCTCGGCACCGCGGCGAACGAAGCCGGTGCGGTTCGACTCGACGTCGACGGCTTCCTCCCAACTCATGCGGCCGGTGTGCAGGCCCGAATCGATGATCACCCGCCCCATGCGCCACAGCTTGAGCCGCAGGATCTCGAGCTCGAAACGGTCCTGCAACTCAGGCGGGAAGAAACCGTACTCCGGCCTCGGGGTCAGCTCCCACTCGACGTAGTAGCACCAGCCCTGGTCGGAGTAGCTCGACTCCCAGCGCCGCAGCGGTCGCTCGTTGCGGTGACGGTAGAGCCGCATGAGATGGTGTCCGGGATAGGCCTCGTGCGGTCCGATGGCGTAAAAGAAGCTCCAGTCCTTCTCGGTCAGGTTCTCCTCGGCGACGTCCGCCGGCCACTCCGGCTGGATGGGGATGATGGGCCAGGACATCTTCATCGACATGTGCCCCGCCGGCAGGTACCCGGGGCCGAAGCCCCACCACTGCGACGAGGACATGCTGGGATCGGACGCCACCATGAGCTGGTCGTCGTCATCCCAGGGAATCGAGACCAGATCGTTGGCCAGCGTCCACTCGCGCGTCTTGCGCGAGAGCACGATCCCCTCGTAGACCAGCTGCTCGTTGAACGGGTGCAGGCTCTTGGTCTCGCGGATGATCTCGAGCCAGGTCTTGTCGGGGTCCATCGATGCCGCCTTGGCCTCTAGGTGACCTTCGACGATCTCGTACTGTTTCCAGCCCCAGTCGTGGTAGTCGGGGACGCGGGTGAAGCCCCTCTCGCCGGCGGTGATCTGCTCGAGCTCGCGATCGGCGGCGGGCAGCTGGTGGCGGTGCTCGTGGAGATAGTTGAAGAGGTCGGCGCCGATCCTGAAATCACCCTCGGGGCGCTGTGTCCACTCGTCGTTCACGAAGACACGGAATTCCCTCAACGCCTCGATCGTACGCTCCGCCTCGGCCCGCAGCTCCTGTCCGATCTCCGGATCCAGGCGCGCTGCGAAGTCCGGCACGTGCTCCTGCATGACGATGATGGTGCCGTCGATGCGGGCGTTGGAGTAGACGAGCCAGTTGGGGATGTACTCGGTCAGGTTCTCGCGGCCGTCCGTGAGCCGCGCCCGCAGCCCCTGGAGGTCGCGGATCAGTGCCTGCCCGCGCTCGTCGGGATGGCGCGGATCGGCCTGTATCTTGAAGATGATGCCGTTGGTAAACATGTAGCGGCGGGGATCCTGGCGCCAGCGCTGCACCTGCTGCCCCTCGCGGATGTTGGCCTTGAGGATGCCCTCCAGGAAGCGGAAGTCGATGTCCTGTTCCAGCGTCAGCACCGCCCGATCGATCTCCTGGAGATCGCCGAGCAGACGCTGCTGGACTTCGATACGGCGCTCGAAGCTCTCGGCGCTCATGCCGCCGGGCAGGCTGCAGCCCACGCCCCGCACCTCGCAGAGGTACCGGTCGACGAGGGCCTCAAAATCGGCTGCCAGTACCGCCGGCCTGGCCGCAGCAAGACCATGTCCCGCCAGCGCGGATCCACCGTTGGCCATGGAGACGACCATCAAGATACACAGCGGCACCCGAGCAACCACCAACCAGCTGCCGAGACGTTTGGATCGAGCGTTTGCTGCTCGCATGGATTCTGTTCCTTCCGGGTCGTTTGCCCTCGCCATGGGCGTGGATGTCGCCGCTGTTCCGTATCCTCGACAGGGCGGATGGCCAGTGTCGGTGTCTTACTTACTGGTCAGATGAAAGTCAACCTGCGGCAGGCATGAAATCTCGTCGCCCGACGTCGTCTTGCAGCGCAGGATAGACATGCCTTGGGGCTATCGGGACGTGCGCGCGGACGACATTGCGGGAAGGACCGGCACTACTAACCGACTGGTAAAGGTAGTAGTTTTCCCCCCACCGGGGCTCGAACCCGCGGAGACTCGGCGGAAACTCTCCGATAGCGGTGGGCGCGACCCTAAACCGAACCAGGAGCCGGTGATGAGAACTTCCAGCGAGCCGCTCCGCCGGGTCACGGTGATGCACGTGGTCGTGCTGCTGGCACTCCTGGTGCCGGTTGGGTGCGCACCCGGGAGTCCATCCGACGATGCCCGGGTCGCTGAACCCGAGCCTGTCGAACGCGGCACACCCGATCAGGCCGAGGCCGTCCACGACTTCCGCAATCACCACATGACTGCCCTGACCGACCAACGTGACACGGAGCGCATCCTGAGCCACTTCACCCAGGACGCCGCCTACTTGCCTCCGGGCGGCGAGGCCGTCGTCGGACACGATGCCATCCGGGCCTATCTCGCCGATTTCTTCTCCGGTGCCCTTTTCGGCGTCAACTTCGACAATCACCAGACGCTCGTCGACGGCGACGTGGCGGTGCTGCGCGACACCTACGACATGGTGATCGTTCCGCGCTCCGGCGCTCAAAGCCAGCACTCGGGCGAGGACGTCTGGGTGCTGCGCCGCGTCGACGGGGAGTGGAGAATCGCCCTCGTCATGTGGACGGAACACACCCTGGACTGACCACGCTAGCAGGCCCTGGTGAGAACCGGCGAGACGTCACCCGGGGGGTCGTACCAGACCCGAGGAGGTGCCGAGAGCGCGCCCCGGGGTCCAAACCACGCCAGCCTCATCGAGCTCCCGGCGCAGCGCCGGCATCGCTTCCTGGGCGAGACGGTCTAGGTTCGCGGCGGCAGTGACCAGGCGGTCATAGGCCCAGCGAGTCAGTCGCGCCTGGTCGGCCGTCGGCGGTCCGGTCCAGCTCTCGGTGGTCGAGTAGAGACGCTCGACGAGAGAAGCCAGCGGCACACTGGTCTCTTGCTGGGCGATCCCCGACTGCTGCGGACCGCGGAGATCCACGAGGAGCTGCCGCGCACCGTCAGCCAGCGCCCGGGCTCGTTCCACGAGACTGGCCGGCGCGTCCGGATGGCTCTCGAGCGCGCCCAGAGCCTGGGTCACCTGGTCGACGATCTCGCGAGCCGTCACCTCGGCGGCTCGCGCCACGCCGACCATCGATGACTGGGAGGCCAGGGTGTCGTGCCAGAGGCGCCGATCGGCGTCGCTACGGTCGATCAACAGGTCGGGTTCGACGACGAGTGTACGCTCGTGCACCTGATCGCCGACGGTCAACCGCACGGTCCATTCGCCGGGCATGACGAAGAAGCCACGCAGCCCGCGCCTGCCCGCCTGGGACCGTGGATCCGCCGGCGGATCGTGGCGAAGATCCCAGACGAGCCGCCGGATTCCGGAATCTCCTCGGCCCGCTGGCAGGCGTCGAACGCCGTTGCCATCGGCGTCGAGGATGTCGACAACCGCCGCAGTCTGGCTCGCGTCGGCGCCGATCCAGTAGGTGATGATGGCCCCGCGAGGCGGGTTCGGGGCCGTGAAGAAGGAAGCGCCGAGGCTGCGGCGGCCCCTGGCGAAGTCGTGCAGCTGCATGCTCGGGCGAGGCTGCGCGAGATGGATCGAGGAGCTCGACACCGCCGTGGCCAGCTCCTCGAGGATGCCGATGTCGTCGAGGATCCAGAAGCCCCGTCCGTGGGTGCCGATCACCAGGTCGTTCTCACGCGGGTGCACGACGATGCCGTGCACCGCGACGGTCGGCAGGTTGTTCTGCAGGCTGATCCATTCGTTGCCGCCGGTGAACGAGGTAAAGATCCCTACCTCGGTGCCGACGAACAGCAGCTCCGGGTTGCGGGGGTGCTCGACGATGACCCGCGACGAGCCGAACTCCGGCAGGTCGCCGGTGATGTTCGTCCACGTCTCGCCGTAATCGTCGCTCGTGACCACGAAAGGCCCGAAGACGTTGTCCTTGTGCCCGTCGAAGGCCGCGTAGAGGGTTCCCTCGCGGTTGGCCGACCAGGTGACCCAGCTGACCTTCATCATGTCGGGGACGCCCGGGAACGTGTCCGACTGGCGCCACGTGCCGCCATCGTTGCGGCTCACCTGGATGAGGCCGTCATCGGTTCCGACGGCCAAGGTGCCGACCGCGACCGGCGAGACGGAGAGAGTCGAGATGTTCCCGTACATCGCCGTACTGGCATGCAGGTCGATCGCGTCCGGCGGCTGGACCTTGCCCTGCAGCGGCAGGGTGGCACGGTCGAGCTGACGCGTGAGATCGGGGCTGATGACCTCCCAGGAGTCGCCCCGGTCGGTGCTTTTGAAGACCACGTTGGCAGCGAAGTAGAGCGTCCGGTGATCGTGCGGCGAGATCTGCAGAGGGGCACTCCAGTTCCAGCGGTAGCCCGGGGCGCCGTCCTGCGGCTGCCACGGCTGGATGCGGCGGCGCTCTCCGGTCCGCAGGTCGACGCGCGACATGACGCCGTACTGCGACTCGCTGTAGACGATCTCGGGATCGGTCGGATCGATCTGCGAGTAGAAGCCATCACCCCCGGAGGTCACGATCCAGTCCTCGTTGGCGATTCCTGACGCGTAGCGCGTGGCGCTGGGACCGCCCCAGGAGCTGTTGTCCTGCGTGCCGCCGTGGACCCAGTAGAACGGCTCCCGCATGTCGACGGCCACGGTGTAGAACTGCGCCACCGAGACGTTGCCCTGGAACTGCCAGGTCAGGCCACGGTCGTACGAAATGTAGATGCCGCCGTCGTTGCCCAGCACCAGGTGGCGGGAATCGTCGGGATCGACCCAGATCGTGTGGTGGTCGCCATGAACGCCCGATCGAGCCAGCTCGGTCTGGAAGGTCTCGCCGCCATCCTCCGACACGTAAAGGGGCGTCATGGGGACGTACAGGCGATCGGGATCCTGCGGATCACAGGCCAGGTGACCGTAGTACCAGTGGCTCTGCACGTCGGCGTTCCGGAGCTCCCAGCTGGCGCCGCCGTCGCGCGAGCGGAAGGTGCCGCCGTCCGGTGCAACGACGGTCGCGTACATCGTGTCCGGTTGGCTCGCACACACCGCCAGCCCGATACGCCCGACGTCACCCTGCGGCAGGCCAACGGTCAGCTGCTCCCAGCTCGCACCGGCGTCCGTGCTCTTGTAGATCCCGCCTTCGGGGCCGCCACCCACCATGCTCCACATGCGCCGCTCGCGCTGGAAGGTGGCCGCAAACAGGACTTCCGGATCACGCGGATCCATCAGGACGTCCACGACTCCGGTATGGTCGCTGACCGGCAGGACGTTCGTCCAGGACTCACCACCGTCCATCGTCTTGAAGAGACCGCGCTCCGGGTTCGGACCCCAGAGCGAACCGAGGCCGGCGACGTACACGATGTCGGGATCCGTCGGATGGATCGCGAATCGACCGACGTGACGCGTGCCCTCGAGGCCCATCTGCCTCCAGGTCTTGCCGGCGTCCATCGACTTGTAGACGCCGTCGCCAAAGGAAGAGCTGCGAACGTTGTTGGCCTCGCCCGTGCCCACCCACACGATGTTGGGGTTCGACGGGGCGACCGCGATGGCACCGAGAGACACGCTGCCCTGGCGCTCGAAAACCGGCTTCCACGTCGTGCCGCTGTTGTCGGTCTTCCACGCCCCTCCCGACGCGGTGGCGGCGTACATGACCCGCTTGTCGTCCGGGTTCACGGCGAAGGCGACGGTCCGCCCACTCATGATCGCCGGTCCGATGTGCCGCCATTGCAAGGCAGCCAGGTCCGCGGTGCTCCGTGTTGCCGGAAGCGGGCCAGCGCCCGCCACGTCAGCCGGAAGCAGCGAGAAGATCGAACAAGCGACGCAGACAGCTACCGCGAGCCGCTTGAGATGACGTGCCATGAAGTCGTGCATGATGGTGCCTCCGAGGCTCCGACGAGAGACGATTACCGGCAATTCTGCGATCGGACGAACCAGCCTGATCGATCTTGATCACCGGGGCCCCGCGGGTGAGACAGTCGGGGATTGAGAACGCGGACTTTCTACCCATCAGTCAAATTAATGTCAACCTGAGGACTGTGGGCCGATTCGCCAAGGGCAGGGGCAGTTGCACGAACCAGGGATCGCGACCCGGGACGTGAAGCTATTGCCGAAGATTCTACCCGAGGGTAGAATGGTGTCCGCTTTTCGTTCGTGGCTGGAGGGTGAGTGTAGCGTGGCGGAGATCGTTGCCGCCAACGGTGCGCCCGTGGGTGCGGGAGACGTGGTGCTGCGGATGGAGCGGACGTAGGTCCGGCGCCGAGCCATGGACCCGGAACCGGCCCGACGGGAACAGCCTTGGGTAGGAGGATCGTTGGCGGAAAAGGCGTGGCACGATCTTTCCGGCAAAGTCGCGATGATCTACGGCGCAAGCCGGGGTCTCGGCCGCGAAGTGGCGGTTCACCTGGCTGGTGCGGGAGCGAGCGTCGCCTGTTGCGCACGGAGCCTCGAGGGGCTCGAGGAAACCGCATCGCGGTGCGCCAAGGTGGGCGGAGAGGCTAGCGTCGCCTCCATCGACGTCACGATGGAGACGTCGGTGAGAGATCACACCGACGCCGTGGTCGATCGTTTCGGGCATCTCGACGTCGTCGTCTACTGCGCCGGAATCATGCATGCCGCGCCCGCGCTGCGGACATCGGACAGTGACTGGTCGCGCGTCCTGAGCGTCAATCTGACGGGGGCGTTCGTCGCTGCCCGCGAGGCCGCAACCCACATGAAGGCGCATGGCGGCAGAATGATCCTGTTCGGAACCGCTTTCGTCGGACGCGTGCTGCCCCTGACCGTCGCCTACAACGTCTCCAAGGGAGGACTCCACCAGCTCGTGCGCAGCCTGGCCGTGGAGTGGGCCCGCTATGCCATCACCGTCAACGGGATCGCACCGGGGTACTTCGACACCGAGATGCCCCAGGCAGTGCTGGGCGACCCGCAGCTGCGCGACAGTGTGCTGGCGAGGATCCCGCTTCGTCGCGTCGGCGATCCCGGAGAGATCGGACCCCTGGTGCATTACCTTGCTTCCGACGCATCCTCATTCATGACCGGCGCGGTGCTGCGCATCGACGGCGGCCAATCATTGAACGTCTCGTGAGGCACGCCCGACAGCCTGATTGCCCGAACCGGAGCGCCGTTATGGCAACTTCAACCCGAGCCGCGGAGCGGAACAAACAGGACCGATTCAACAAGAGGCGTGATCTCATCATCGAGAAGGCGACTCAGGTGTTCGGTCGCAAGGCGTTCCACGCCACGACGCTTGAAGAGATCGCGGACGAGCTGGAAGTCACGAAGGCGAGCCTCTACTACTACTTTTCCACCAAGGAGGACTTGCTGTACGCGGTTCTGCTGACATCGATTCGAGAGCATCTGATCCTCGCCGACCGCGTGCTCGACGAGAACCCCGAGGCATCCCCAGCCAAGAAGCTGGAGCTGCTGATTGCCGAGCACATGCGGCTGCTGGCGACCAAGTACGAGCACGCGTTCTTGCTCCAGCAGGAATACGAGCTCGCCGAACCTCACCGCACGAAGATCGTCGATCTGCGCCAGGAGTACCAGGAGCGGTTTTCCAGGATCCTGCACGAAGGAGTCGAGCGACACAGTTTCCGTGTCAGAGACGAGAGGATCGCCGTGCTCATGATCCTCGGCTCGATCAACTGGTTCTTGCGTTGGTACCGGTCGGACGGGCGGTTCACGGTCGACGAGATCGCCCGTACCTTCGTCGACATGATCCTGCACGGCCTGCTGGCGAAGACCTCGTGATCCGGGGGCTTCACGAATCCTCTGAGTTGGCCATCGGCCAAGCCGATTCTCCATCGTGACCGAAGGTCTCCCGGACCATCGCCCGGCACCCGTGGAGGTAGATGCCGGCGTCGACCGACAGGCACATGTAGCGAACGCCGGTCCCGAGCCAGTGCCGGGCACCTTCCGGGAAATCCGCGTAGGTCCCCGCCGTCAACCCGGCGTCGTCAATCACCGCGACGGCGTGCGACATGCGGTCCTGCACCCGCGGATCCCAGACTTGCGCCGGGATCCCGATCGCCTGGGAGAGGTCGTAGGGACCGAGGAACACGATGTCGATGCCGTCGACTCGTACGATCTCGTCGAGCTTCTCGATGCCCTCGAGGCCCTCCACCTGGATGGCCACCAGCGTCTCCCGATTGAGACGCTCGGTCACCGCACCGCCCGCCGAGAAGTAACGGCCGGCGCGGGTGTACGGCGACAGGCCCCGGTTCCCTTGAGGCGCATAGCGGGCCGCTTCGACGACGGCCGCGGCCTGCTGCGGCGTCGATACGTGGGGTACCTGCACTCCCGCGGGTCCCAGATCGAGCGCGCGGAGGATGTGGACCGGATCGCGAGCCGCGACACGCACGATGGGCGCGATCCCGACGCTGTCCGCGGTGCGGCACAGGTTCTCGATGGACGCCGGATCCAGCGGCGCGTGCTCCATGTCGAGCACCAGGAAGTCGAACCCTGCCAGGGCAGCGATCTCGACCAGTGCCGGCGACGCCAGGTTGACGAACGGCCCGAGGACCGTAGCGCCACGGGCGAGTCGCTCCCGGAACGTCATGGCGCCGTCAGCAGCGACGTCGGGCGGGGCGGCACCGCGCGATGGCAATGGGACGCTCTCTTCAGGCCCGCGATCCGCGGGACGCGTGCTCATAGCGGCCTCCGTTCAGCTGAGCTAAGTCTCATCTCTCTACCCGAGAGTCAAGTGCACCGCGTGGAGCTTACTCCAGCTTTGACTCTCCGGTAGAATCCCAGGACTCCAAACCAGCGAGGTAGGTTCGGCGAGCGCCGCCGACGCGGTCCGACCCTATCGCGACCGTTCCGCAACCGCCGGCACTGAGCGAGGAGTCAGATGACAGAGCTGAGCAACTGGGGACGCTGGGGAGATGATGACGAGGTCGGCACCGCCAACTACGTCTCACCCCAGGCCATCGTTCGCGCCACCGGGCTGGTGCGGCGCGGCGTCGTCTTTTCCTGCGCCATTCCGCTCGACGAGAGCGGCCCGGTCTATCCCGGGCGCACTCCGCCCAAGCATCTGATGGCGATCTCGGGCTCGGACTACGAGGCCGGCTTCCGTGGCTTCGGCAGCGTCCCTGAAGGGGGCATCAAGTTCGCCGATGACTACCTCTTCGCGCCGCTGCAATGCTCCACCCAGTGGGACGGCCTGGCCCACGCCTGGTACGGCGATCGCCTCTACAACGGCTTCAGCCACCGCTACGTTCGCGGCCCTGGAGGCGCTCGGCGCCTGGGCATCGAGAAGATGTGCCGTCACTTCGTCGGTCGCGGGGTACTGCTCGATGTCGTCGCCGCCGTAGGCTCCGAGAGGCGACTCGAGCAGGGCTATGCGATCACGCTCGACGATCTGGAGCGCGCCGAGGAGCTCGCCGGCACCCGGGTCGGGACCGGCGACGTGGTCCTCATCCGTACCGGGCACATCCCCTGGTACTACGAGCTCGAGGACAAGGGGGAGTTCTGGAGGGGGGCGCCGGGCCTCGGCCAGACGACCCCCGCCTGGCTCCACGAGCGCCAGGTGGCGGCCGTGGCGCTCGACAACGTCACCGCCGAGGTGCAGCCCGCCGAAGAAGAGGGCGGCATACTGCCGCTGCACGGCGTTTTGATCCGCGACCTCGGGCTGACGATCGGCGAGATGTTCCACCTAGAGGAACTGGCGGCGGACTGCTGCGCGGACGGCGTATACGAGTTCCTCTTCGTCGCGCAGCCGCTGCGAATCACCGGAGCGGTAGGGTCGCCGATCAACCCGCTGGCGGTGAAGTAGAGCGCCGCGCGGGGCCCCTCGCTGCGTTGCGTGATCGCCACCAGGCGAGGGTTGGAGCGGCTACTGCGGAGGGTTGCCGTGCTTGCGGCGCGGTAACTCGACCGACTTGTCCTGCAATGCCCGTAGCGCGGTGATCAGAACCCGGCGCGTGTCCCGCGGGTCGATGATGTCGTCCACGAAGTCGAATCGGTGGTTCTCGGCGAGTGTGAAGATGTCGATGTAGGTGTCGTGGTAACGCTGCTGCCGCTCCTCCAGGATCTGGCGCTGCGCCGCGTCATCCTCGGCGTTCTTGAGATCCTCGGACCAGATGATGGCCGCGGCCGACTCGGGGCCCATGATCGAGATCTCGGCCGTGGGCCAGGCAAAGGAAAAGTCGGCGCCGAGGGTCTTGGACCCCATGACGACGTTGCCGCCGCCGTACGAACGCCGCACGATCACCGATACCTTGGGGACGGTGGCACAAGCGTATCCGAACAGCAGCTTCGCGCCGTGTCGGAGGATCCCCTGTTCCTCCCATTCGCGCCCGACCACGAAGCCCGGGGTGTCGACCAGGGTGATAATGGGGATGTTGAACGCATCGCAGAAGCGCATCAGGCGCATGTACTTGTCGGAGCAGTCGCTCTCCATCACCCCACCCATTTCGTCCGGGTTGTTGGCGATGAGTCCGACCGCCCGTCCCCCGAGGCGACAGAGGCCGGTGATGATGTTCGGGGCGAAGCCGTCCTTGAGCTCCAGGAAGCTGCTGCGGTCGACCACGAGATCAATGATCTCGTGCATGTCGTAGGTCATGCGTGGAGACTCCGGCAGCACCCGCAGCAGCGCCTCTTCCCGGCGGTCGCCCGGGTCGTCGGTATCGCCGAGCGGCGGCTGCTCGTCGCAGCTTTGCGGCAGGTACCCCAAGAGCCGCCGAGCAGTCTGTAGCGCTTCGCGGTCGTCGGCGGCGATCAGGTCGCACTGACCGGCGAGCATGTTCGACTCGGCCGAGCCGACCACCGAGTCGTCGATATCCTCCTGGGTCGCGGCCTGGGTCAACCGTGGCCCCCCGAGCCACATGTATGCCGTATCGCGGGTCATGACCAGGAAGTCGGAGAGCATCGGTGAGTAGCCCTGCCCGGCGGCGCACGGACCCATCAGGATCTGGATCTGTGGCACCACCCCCGAGTAGATCGATTGGTTGATGAAGATCTGGTTGAAGGGGCGGCTGAGCGCGCTTCCCTCGTGCAGGCGAGCGCCCGCCGAGTCGAGCATGCCGACGACCGGCACGCGCATCTTGCCAGCCAGCCCCACGATCGCGGCGATCTTGGCGGCGTGGCTCTCACCGGCGCTGCCGGCCAAAACCGTGAAGTCGGTTGCGTAGCAGCAGACGGGTCGCCCGTCCACCTGGCCATGACCGGTGATGATGCCATCGGCCGGCGTGGGCCGCTCGCGCATGCCGAAGTCGACGTGTCGTGAGGTCACCAGCCGGCCGAGCTCCACGAACGTGCCCGCATCAAAGAACAGATCGATGCGCTCACGTGCCGTCAGCTTGCCGCGGGCGTGCTGCTTGGCGACGCTCTCTTGTCCGCCCATCCGGGCGACCTCGGCGTTGCGCTCCTCGAGCCGATCGAGCAGCCGCTCCATCGGTGTCGCGTCGGCGTCCGGTGGGTTCATGCGATCGCCCCCTCAGTCGTCGACCTCGAGGGCGAGGCGCAGCAGGTTAGGACCATACGCCTTGCCGGTCTGGTCCATCATCAGCGTCTGCGTCGCGCCCCCGCCCAGCGCCTGGGTCATGACGAACTCCAGCGACTCGAGATTATCCATGTCGTAGCGGGTGACCTCCCCCTTGACGATGCCCTCGAAGTGCTGACGCACCACGTCGGCGGTCAGGTGTCGCTTCAACAGGGCGTAGGAACCCGAGTCCTTGGCCATGACGCCGATATTAATGACGTCGCCCTTGTCCCCGGAGCGCGCATAGGCCAGGTCTCGGAGCTGCAACGTACGAGCCATCAGTGTACCTCCATCATCTCGACGCGCTGGGTGACCAGGTGGCGCGGAATCAACGTCGGCCAGAGTGTGATTACCTCCCGTGGCGCCGGCGGCATGATCACCGCCGTCATGCCGACGGGCCCGTGGGTCCAGAGGTGGGTAACCTCGCGGCGCACTTGATTGGCCTCCGCCCTCGTCTCCGTGCGCACTGCTACGCGGACCCGGACCTCGTTCACGTCCTCGACCTTGTCCGGCATCCTCGCCAGCGGACCGTGAATCGAGTTCAGGCCGATGTAGTCGAACCGGATCTCCCGAATGGAGATGCCGAGCTGCTCGAATCGGCCACGCAAAAAGCGCTCGCAGAACTGGGCCTTTTCGTAGGCGTCGGGCCAGCACGCGGTGATCTCGGATTGTCCGATCCAGCCATCCCGGTGACCGATCGTGAGCTTGAGCTGGTCCGGCTTCGCCTTGCCACCCATGCCGGTAACCTTGACCCGGTTCTCGCCCACGGTCTCCAGCTCGATGCCCGTGAGGTCGCTGATCCCGTCGGCCATGATGTAGTTGGCCGGGTCGTGCACCTCGTAGACCAGGTGCTCCTTCACCGTCCACTCGGTGACCATGCGTCCGCTGCCCTCGGCCTTGGTGATGATCGCATCGCCGTTCTCGTAGACCTCGGCGATGGGGAAGGCTACCCGCCAGGGCTCCTCGATCTCCTTCCAGAAGTTCGACATGCCGCCCGCGCACCCCGACGAGCACTCGATGATGTGGCCGATGGCGATGGCGGCGCCCATCTTCTCGGGATCGTCCAGCGACCAGCCGAGCTCATTGACCATGGAGGCGATGTGGGCCGAGCTGTCGGTGGCGCGCCCGGTGATCACCAGGTCGGCCCCCGCCGCCAGGGCCTCGACCTGCCCCTCGGCGCCGATGTACACGTTGGCCTGGACGATGTCGCCGAGGATCCGGTCGATGTCCTCCTCGCCGGTCTCCAAGTTGGGGAACTTCAGGCCCTGCTCGCGCAACTTCGGGAGTCGCTCCAGAACGTCGTCGCCGAGGACCGTGGCAATGCGCATGCCCTCGAGCCCGAGCCTCTTCGACAGCGCGCCCACCGCCGCACCGGCGGCCTCGACGTTGGCCCCGCCGGCGTTCGTGCACATGCGAATGCCCTTGGGCTGGGTGATCGGAAGCAGCCGCTCCATCCAGGGAACCAGATCGGGAATGTAGCCGTACTCGGGCCGCTTGGCCTTGATCTTGTTGAGGATCGACATCGTCAGCTCGGCCAGGTGGTCGAAGCCGATGTACTGCACGTCACCCTTCTCGGCCAGCTCCACCGCGGGATCGAGCATGTCGCCCCATGAGGCCGAGCCGCACCCAATGCGGACGTTCTTCATCGCCAGGCTCCTACGGTAGGGGATTCGACTCGCCGACCCATCGACCTACTTACTGACCAGATAGTAGAATATCTTGAATGGTGGGCTCCGTCGAGCATTTGGCGAAGCCGCGGCGATGGCGACCGGCCGCGCACAAGGGTCATCACGATCGGATCTCCGGCAGACGGATCGACGGCAGCGCCCGGAAAGCTATCGACTATACTCGCCTGATCTCGCGGCCGCGGCGGCGCCTGCCGACGGTGGCTGCCGCTGCCGTCAGGGTTGAGCGCGATAGGGAGAGCGACAGCATGCAGTATCCGAGTAACCATCGGTGCGAGGTTTCGCGAACCGTCGCATCGGTGCTCGGTGCCGTGCTGGTGATCGCATCGAGTGCCGGGGCCGAGATGCAGCGCGGCACCGCGCGCCTCGAGGGCATGGTCACGGATGCCTCGGGCCAGCCGCTCGCGGGAGTGCAGGTCACGGCCACCAATGAGGCGTTCTCGCCGAGCCGCTTCACGGCCACTACTAACGAGCAGGGGGGCTGGCGCATGCTCGGCTTCGGCTCTAGGTCGGCGCCGTGGTTGTTCCGTTTCGAGCTGGAGGGATACGAGCCCTACGAGATCCAATACCGGGTCAGCGTTAGCGGGCGCAACGACGACCTCGACGTTACGCTCGAGGAGATGAGGGTCGATCTGGCGGAAGTCGAGGGCGGCGTGCTGGTGGACGCCAGAAACGCGGCGGCGTACCTCGCCGCCATCGAGGCCCGCGAGGCGGGTGATCATGCGACCGCGATCGCGCGCTTCGAGGATTTCCTGGTCGATAACCCCGGCGCGCACACGACGCTGCTGCGCATCGCGGAGGCCTACGTCGCCATGGGCGACCAGAAAGGTGAGGCGCGCGCGCTCGAGCGCCTGCTCGAGCTCGATCCGGAGAACCTCGACGCCGCGTTCAGCTTGGCGCAGGTTCTCGTCACGCAGGGGCAGGTCGACGAAGGGCTGGCGCTCTTCGAGCGCGTTGCGGCGGGGGATCCCGACAACGCCGGGCTCTACTACAACATCGCCGAGATCTACTTCCACCAGGGCAGCCACGAGGCGGCGATCGACTTCTACCAGCGCGCTGTCGCTATCGACGCTGAGCTCGCCGTGGCGCACAAGCAACTCGGATTCGTGCTGGTGAACACCGGCGATCTGGCCGGGGCGGCCGCAGCGTTCCGCGCCTTCCTCGAGCTCGTGCCGGCCGACAGTGCCGACGCCGCGCTGATCCGCGACGTACTGTCGGCGATCGAGCAGCAGGGAATGTCGAGATGATGCAGCCATGAGCCCGCTTTCGCACTGGATCTTCCTGTTCGGCACGCTGATCGTGTACCTGCTCATCGGAGTCGTGGTCTTCGTGCTCTACGGTCGCGGCGACAAGCGCGCGGGAGGGCAACGGTGAACTCATGCTGATCGCCTTCGGGATCTACCTGTTGGCGCTGTTCGCCATCGCCATCTGGAGCATGCGCGGGATCCGGTCGACCTCGGACTTCCTGCTGGGCGGCCGCTCGATCGGTCCGCTGGGAACCGCGATCAGCGCCGCCGCTTCGGCGCGCAGCTCATCGGCGGTGGTGGGCCAGGCCGGACTGGCGTTCCTGCTGGGCTTTCAGGCCGTCTGGATCATCTTCATGGCGACGATCCTCGAATACCTGGCGATGCTGTACCTGCTGGGACCGAAGCTGCGCCGGTTCTCCAGCCGCCGCGGGGCCATCACCATCCCCGAGTATCTGGAGGAGCGATTCCACGACAGCCGCAACCTGCTGCGCCTGCTGTGTGCCCTCGCGCTCATCGTCTTCATGCTCGCCTACATTGCGGCCCAATACGTGGGCATGAGCTTCGTGATCTCGCAGGTGTTCGACTGGCCGCTGGTGCCGGCCATCATTTTCGCTGCGTTCGTTACCGCCCTGTACACGGCGGTCGGCGGCTACAAGGCGGTCGTGTACACCGACGTGGTGCAGGGCTGCATGATGGTGCTCGCCCTCATCGTGGTCCCGGTGCTGGCCTGGAACGCCGCCGGCGGCCTCGGCAACGTCTACGCCGAGCTCGATGCCATCGGCGGGGCGGGGCTATCGGGCATCATCGGCAGCCGGGGCTGGCCCTTCGCCATCGGCATGCTCTTCGCCGGGCTCGGCGCCTTCGGCAACCCCCATATCTTGGTGCGCTACATGAGCATCAAGTCGGTGCGCGACTTCCAGCGCGCCGCCTTCGTGAACCTGATCTTCAACGTCATCATCGGCTGGGGCGGGATCATCCTCGGGCTGGCAGGACGTGTCCTGTATCGCGACGTCAGCCTGTTGCCGTTCGAGAACCAGGAGATGGTCTTCTTCGCGGTGAGCCGCGACATGATCCCGTGGGGCTTCGCTCTGGGGGTGATCTGGGCCGGCGTCTTCGCGGCGATGATGTCGTCGGCCGACTCGATGATCATGATCGTCACCTCGTCGGTCAGCCGCGACATCTACGAGAAGATCTTGCGAGCCGGCAGCACGATCCGCGACAGCACCAAGGTGCGTATCGATCGGGTCACGGTGCTCCTGGTCGTCGTGATCTGCCTTTTCCTTACCTTCTTCCTCGAGAAGTCGGCGTTGTTCATCGCGCTCTTTGCCTGGGGTGGGCTCGGCGGCGCGCTGGGACCGGTGTTGCTGCTGTCGCTGTGGTGGCCACGGATGACGAAATGGGGCGCGGTCGCGGGGCTCGTCGGTGGCATCGCCATGGCGGTCGTTTGGCGTTTCACGCCGGCCCTGACGGCCCTGGTGAGCTACGAGGCGTTGCCGGCGTTCCTGTTCGCCCTCGCGCTCGTTTGGGTGGTCAGCCTGTGGACCGAGCCGCCCGCAGATCCGCTGCTGGCCCAGGACCTGGCGTTCCCGGAGTGGGACGAGATGGACCTTGGCGACGATGTGCTCACGGAAACACCGCATACGAGCTGAGGCCCGAGCATGGACACGTTCATCGCAAGTCTGCTCTCCGACCGCCAGCTCGAGCTGCAGCGGCGCGTCGAGGCGGCATGCCGAGGCAAGCTCGGGGAGCTGGACGCGGCCGCCGGGGAGGTCGAAGCGGTCGATCGAGCGGTTCTGTCCTGCCTCGCCGAAGAGGGTCTGCTCGACTGGACGGTGCCGGGAGCCCACGGCACCGGCGCCGCTCCCGACCCGATGTCGCTGATCGAGTTCTGCCTCATCCGCGAGACCCTCGCCCGTCATTGCCCGGTGGCCGAGCTGATCTTCACGATGCAGGGCCTCGGCTCGGGTCCGATCTCGTTCATGGGAAGCCCGGAGCAGCGCCAGAGCTATCTGCCGCGGGTGGCAGCGGGAGAGCTCGTGGCCGCCTTCGCGTTGACCGAGCGGGAGACCGGCTCCGACGTCGCCGCGCTCGGGGTGACGGCGCGCAGAGAGGGCGATGAATACGTCCTGGACGGGCGCAAGAGCTTCATCACGATGGCGCCGGACGCCGATCTGTACACGGTCTTCGCCAAGACCGCCGCCGATGCCGGCAACAAGGGCATCTCCGCCTTCATCGTCGAGAAGGGGCTCCCCGGGTTCGATCCGGGTGCGCGGATGCAGCTGCTGGCACCGCATCCGATCGGCGAGCCTGCCTTCGACGGCTGTCGGGTGCCGGCCGCAAACCTCATCGGCGAGGAGAACGGTGGCTTCAAGGTCGCGATGGCGACCCTGGACTTCTTCCGCACGACGGTGGCAGCGTGCGCGGTCGGCCTGGCGCAGCATGCCCTCGACGAGGCCCTTGCCTACGCCAAGCGGCGGCACGCCTTTGGCCGGCCGATCGGCAGCTTCCAGGCGATCCAAATGAAGCTGGCCCGTATGGCGACCGAGTTGGATGCCTCCCGGTTGCTTGTCTACCGCGCCGCCAGCCTGCGCGATCGTGGCCTGCGGAGCCGACTCACGCTGGAGAGTGCGCAGGCGAAGTTCTACGCCACCGAAGCAGCGCAGCGGATCATCGACGAGGCGGTGCAGATCCACGGCGGCAGCGGCGTAGTCAAGGGCGTCGCCGTCGAGCGCCTGTATCGGGAGATCCGTGCGCTGCGCATCTACGAGGGAACGAGCGAGATCCAGCAGCTCATCATCGGCGCACAGCTCTTGCGCGACTGAATTGACTGCGAGCGACGGCATGACCTACGGCGAGATCTGGGAGCGAGGCATGGAGCGGATCCGCCGGATGGGGCTCGAGGACGACCTCGACCTGGCCGCGGAGACGCGATCGTCGAGCCGTATCAACCGGCGCTACCTCGACTCTATCGCCCTCGAGATGCGGGTGCTGGAGGCGGTCTCGGCCGACACCGCGACGTGTCTGTTCGACACCGCCCTGGCCGCCCCGATCATCGGTGCACCGCTGGGCTTCGGGCGTGCGCTGGGCCAGCTGGCAGCGCACGGCCCGCAGTACGGCACCGGCTACCTGGAGCCGATCGCCGCGGGGCTTGCGGCCGCCGGCAGCATGATGGGCGTCGGGGTGGCGCCGGCTGAGCAACTGCAGAGCGTCCTCGACATCGGTGCACCGACCTACGTGATCGTCAAGCCCTACCGGGAGCGCGAACGTATCCTCGCCAAGATCAACGACGCGGAATCGCGTGGCGCGGTGGCGGTGGGGATCGACATCGACGCCGTCTACGGGGTCCGCACCCGCTACGAGCCGGTGGGCGAGACCTACAACGCCCCGCTGCGCCCTGACGAGCTGGCGGAGATCTGCACCGCCAGCGGCGTGCCCTTCATCCTCAAGGGGGTCCTTTCGGTACGCGACGCCGAATCCGCCGCGGCGGCGGGCGTCGACACCATCGTCGTGTGCCACCACGGCGGCGAGATCATCGACTACGCGGTGCCGCCGCTCAAGGTGCTGCCCGATATCGTCTCTGCTTTGGACGGCAGCGGCATCCACGTGCTCGCCGGCTCGGGGTTGAGCACGGGCACCGACATCGTCAAGGCGCTGGCGCTGGGTGCCGACGCGGTCATGATCGGCACGCCGCTGATGATCGGCCTGGCTGCCGATGGCGCCGCGGGCGTCGAGGGTCTCGTGCGCGCGCTCGCCCAAGAGGTCCGACGCAATCTCTCGATCGTAGGCGCCGCCACGCCCCGAGAAGTGGACCGCTCCATCCTCCACTTCCTGGGCTAGCAGGCCATGTCGCGCCCCGCCGTCAACGAGCCACCGCGATGAGCGATCCCGTTCTGGAGTGGCTCGCCGGCACTTGGCCGGCCTCCAAGCGGGCCTACGAGCGCGCCTGCCGGGTGATTCCCTCGGGCACGGTGAGCCGCGCCCGCATCTTGGATCCGTTTCCCTTCTTCACCGCCCGGGCGCGGGGCTCGAGCATCGAGGACGTCGACGGCAACGTGTACATCGACTGCGCCATGGGCTTCGGCTGCCACCTGCTTGGCCACGCCCACCCGGTGGTCGTCGAGGCCATCCGCGAGTCGGTGCTCGGCGGCGTCGGCTACGGAACGCCCCATGCGCGGGAGGCCGAGCTGGCGGAGCTGATCGTCGAAGCGGTGCCCTGCGCCCACCAGGTCACCTTCGCAAACACGGGCTCCGAGGCCACACTGAACGGCATCCGTATCGCCCGCGGCGTTACCGGCAAGCACGGCATCGGCAAGTTCGAGGGCGGCTACCATGGCTGGTACGATGCCGTGCTCGGCAGCGTCGGCCACGATCCCCAGGCAGCGGGAGCCGTGCAGCAGCCGGCTTTCGTGTCCCACTCAGTCGGCGTGCCGGACGAGAACCTGGCGCACACATTGTCCCTGCCCTTCAACCACGATGCCGCCTTCGACCTTATCCGCGAGCACCGAGACCGACTGGCGTTGGTGCTCGTGGAGGGGATCCAGGGCGCCGGCGGGGCGATTCCGGCGCGCCAGGAGTGGCTAGCCGAGCTGCGTCGCGTGTGCAGCGATTGTGACGTGCTGTTGCTGATCGACGAGGTCATCACCGGCTTTCGTCTGGCTGCCGGGGGTGCTCAAGAGCACTATGGGGTGATCGCCGACCTCGCCACCTACAGCAAGGCGATCGGCGCCGGGCTTCCCGTTGGCGTGATCGCCGGCAGCGAGCGGGTGATGGCCATGCTGGGCACCACCGGCGACCCCTCGAGGGATCTCCGCGAGAAAGTCTACTACGGTGGGACCTTCAACGGTTGTGTGCCGGCGATGGCCGTCGGGATCGCCGTGCTCGGCTACCTGAAAGCGCATCCCGAGACCTACGACGAGCTGAACAGACTCGGAGATGCGGTCCGTCGGGGGCTGCGGGGGGTGGTTGCCGACGGCGGATACGCCGCCACGGTCCTCGGCGCCGGCTCCCTGTTCATGCTCCGGTTCGTGGAGCAGGAGGTGCGCAGCAGCCGTGATCTGGCCCACGAGAACCACGCCGCCTACCGCGGCCTCTACCCGCGCCTGTTACGGCACGGGCTGTTCCTAGCTCGGACCCATTTCGGGCTGGTCTCCGCCGCTCACACCGACGAGGATGTCGCGCGGATCGTCGAGGCTCATGCCGCGGCGCTGTCGGAGATGCGAGCAGATGACCTGATCTGACGGTCACGCCGCCGGCCGCAGCCGGGGGCATCGTGTCGCCGGCTTCGACCGGCACGAGGAGAAAGCCTGATGAAAGCCAGAGGGAACGGCGTCCTGGCCGGCGTCCTCGTCGCTGTCTTCGCGGCGCCCGCGGTGACCGGGGCGCAGACCTCGAGGGTCGCCATCGAGTACCGGGAGGGTCACCGCGAAGCGGCGGCGGCCCGGCGCACCGAGATGATGGAGTGGATGCAGGGCGGTTTGGCGATCATCACCAGCGCCGACCGCTCGCAGCCCAATCGCCACGAGTTCTACGTTCCCGACACCGAGAGCCATGACTTCGTCTTTCTCACCGGCATGTACGACGCGGCTTTCCCCGGGTCGATCCTGGTGCTCAATCCCGGCGGCCAGACCTACCGCGAGATCCTCTACACCGCCGACGACCCAGAGGAGGCCGGGCGAGTCACGGGCATCGAGCACGTCTTCCGCACCGACAAGTTCCTCGAGCATCTGTCCAGCGCCATCACCGATTTCCGCAACTTGCGGATCACCCAGCTGCGCTTCAAACCGGTGGCCTCCGATCTGGCACGGGGCTGGGGCAACGACAGCAAGCTCCTGTACGTCAACTATCCGCGCTTCACCAACCTTGCCGAGCCCGCGAACCCCCGGCTGGACTTCGTCGCGCGACTGCGCGAGACGACATCGGAGCTCGAAGTTCGCGACGCGGACGACATCTTGGACCGCATGCGCATGGTCATAGACGACTTCGGGATGCGCAATCTCCGGCGCGCCATCGAGATCACCGGCAAGGGGCTCATGGAAGGGATGAAGCTAGCACGCCCTGGTCTGAGCACCAAGCAGGTAATGGAGGCGATCGACTACGTCTACCGCCTCAACGGTGCCCGGCTCGGCTTCACCACCGGTGTCTCGCCTGCCAGCAACATGAACGAGGAGCTCCGCTGGGAGAGCACCCGCGATGAGGAGGCGGCTCGCAAGGGGGACGCCCCGATCCTGGAGGGAACCCTGGTGCACTTCGACACCGGCGCGGCCTTCAATCACTACTCGGCCGACATCCAGCGCACCGTCCCGGCCGGTGAGCGGTTCAGCGAACAGCAGCGGCGTATCTACGAGGTGGTGTTGAACGTGCAGAAGACGGTCATCTCCAACGTGCGCCCCGGCGCTACCTGGCAACAGCTCCACGCCATGGCGGTCGAGATGCTGCGCGATGCCGGTGGCTGGGACGTGAGCTATACCTACGGAATCGGCCACTTCATCGGCATGGAGGTGCACGAGCACGGCGACTACACTGCGCCCCTGGAACCAGGCATGGTCCTGGCCATCGAGCAGGGCGTCGTGGTCGACGGCACCCGCGTGGCCTTCGAGGACGACGTGCGAGTGACCGAGGACGGGCACGAGTGGCTGAGTCGTTTCATACCGATCGAGATCGACGAGGTCGAGGCGTTGCGACGCGAGGCCCCTGTCGTCCGTCCGCAGGCGCTACTGCTGCGCGTCACCCGCTAGCAGGCCGTGGTGGTCTCCCGGGACGCGGCGCGGAGCGCGGCCCCGCCCGCGTGGCGATGCCCGATTCTCGTCGTGGACTGAGCCCGTCGTGACCAGTCGGGTCGAGATCCTGGCGGTCCACGGCATCCGCGAGGTAGGCGTGCGCGACGATCTGGCGCAGCTCATCCTCGGCGCCCTGCGAGGTTCCGGCACCGATCTGCGCGACGACGACATCGTCGTCGTGGCACACAAGATCGTGTCCAAGGCCGAGGGACGGATCGTGGAGCTCGCGGGAGTGCGTCCGTCCGCGCTCGCTCATGAATGGGCCGAGCGCTTCGACTACGACGCGCGTCAGGTCCAGGTGGTGCTCGACGAGTCCGCCCGCATCGTCCGCATGGATCGGGGGGTGCTGATCGCCGAGACACGTCACGGTTTCGTCTGCGCCAACGCCGGTGTCGATCGATCGAATGCCCCACCGGGGTGTGTGCTGCTGTTGCCGGAGGCTCCCGACGAGTCGGCCGCGAAGCTGCGGCGGGACCTGCAGGCGGCCACGGGCGTTCGCGTCGCGGTGCTGATCACCGACACCTGGGGGCGGCCATGGCGGCTCGGGATCGTCAACTTCGCCATCGGCGCCAGCGGCCTGCCGGTGGTTCGCGATCATCGCGGCCAGCATGATCCGACGGGTCGCTCGTTGCGCAGCACCGTCGTCGCCGCTGCCGACGAGATCGCCGCGGCCGCCGAGTTGGTGATGGGGAAGCTTTCGCGCGTTCCAGTGACTCTCGTTCGAGGCCTGGAGTTTGGCGCCGCTACCCGGTCCGGCCACGCACACGACCGCGCCGCGGAGCTGATTCGACCGGCCAGCGAGGACCTGTTCCGCTAGTCCCGCTAGGCCTGCGGGCGACGCCCTACGAGCATCCTCGCGTCCCACACCAGCACGACCTCGTCGCGTTGGTTCAGCACCTCGCCGTGGTAGTGGAGAATACCTTTCTTGGGGTCCTTCTCGATGATGTCGGCGACCCGGTTGACCGAGTGAACGGTGTCACCGATCTTCACCGCCCCGGTGAAGCGGACCGCGTCGATCCCGTAGAACGCGATGAAGCTGCGAGGCAGATAGCAATGCGGCCCGTAGCGGAGAATCAAGGTCGAGCCAATCACCAGCGTCAGCAGACCGTGCGCGATGCGCTCCCCGAACGGCGTCGTGGCGGCGTAGTCGGCATCGGTGTGCAACCGATGCCAGTCGCCTGTCAGCCCGGCGTAGTTGACCAGATCGGTCTCGGTGATGGTGCGGCTGGGGCTTACCAGGACCTCGCCGATCGTGTAGTCCTCCAGGTAGATCTTGTCGGTATAGGTCCGCGACTCGCGCGCTGGAGCCTCGAGCGCGACGGCCAGGCCCTTGGCACTCGCCTTGTCAGAACGATCATCCATGGCGACAATCTTTTACTCTCTGGTAGAATTCCTTGTCAAGTGCTAACTAACCCCCCGGTCACAAAACTCGACCCACGAATTCTCGCCCGCGTCGATCGGGCGCTGCAGAATCCTGGGGGCTCCCCTTGCCTGTGAGGCATCTGCTCGCATGCCTTCTTCCGGCATGGCTCCTGGTGCTCCAGGGCTCCGGCGGGGACGTGGAGGCAATCCCGCAGTTCGTGCCGGTAGAGGATCGCGCGGGTCTCTCCTTCGTTCACGATCACGGCGGCAACGGCAGCTACTACGTGTGGGAGAGCGTCGGGCCGGGTATCACCGTGCTCGACTACGACACCGATGGCCGCCTGGACGTCTACGTAGCGCAGGGTTCTCCTGTCGCGGGCGCCGAGGCTCGCGACCATCCGCCGGTCAACCGGCTGTTCCGCAACCTGGGTGGGCGCTTCGAAAGCCCGGTCGAGCTGGGAACCTACAGCCAACGACCCCTGCTGGTAGCCGGGGACACCGGCTACGGTATGGCGGCCGCGGCCGGCGACTACGACCGCGACGGGCACGTCGATCTATACCTGACGAACTGGGGCGCCAACGTGCTCCTGCGCAACAACGGCGACGGCACGTTCGAGGACGTAACACGACGCGGCGGCGTCGCTGATTCCCGCTGGTCGACGGCGGCCTTGTGGGCCGATTTCGACGCCGACGGCGACCTTGATCTGTACGTCACGAACTACCTGGATGCCTCGTTCGAGAACCACCGAACCTGCCGCTACGGCACTGCGGCCGTGGAATCGTACTGCGGCCCGGCGCTCTTCGACGGCGTAGCCGACGAGCTGTTCCGCAACGAGTCCGACGGCACCTTCACGGCGATCGGCGAGGCCGCAGGCATCGCGAACGCGGCCGAGGGCAAGGGCATGGCGGCCGATGCCGTCGACGATGATGACGACGGCGACCTGGATATCTATGTCGCCAACGACACCCGCGGCAACTTCCTCTACCGCAACGATGGCTCCGGCCACTTCCGCGACGAGGGACTGCTCGAGGGCCCCAGCCTGAGCGGCGACGGTCGTCCGCAAGCCGGCATGGGCATCGTCTGGGACGACCTGGACGGTGACCAGGACGCCGACCTGGTAGTGACGAACTTCCAGGACGACTACAACACCTTCTACCGGCGGCAAGGGGACCTGTACGTCGACGATACCGCCGCGGCCGGTCTGCGAGGGCCGAGCCTGCCTTTTGTGGGCTTCGGCATCGTCGGCTTCGATCCCGATCTCGACGGCGATCTGGACCTCTTTGTAGCCAACGGCCACATTTACCGGGTCCGCGAGCACTACGACTCGCGGTTGGCCCACGCTCAGCCCAACTTGATGTTCCTGAACCGCGGCGACGGCATCTTTCGCGAGGTTTCGGGCGATGCGGGGCCCGGTCTGGCGCGCCTCCGTGTTTCCCGCGGCGCCGCCGCCGCCGACCTCGACGACGATGGTGATCCGGACGTGCTGATCGCCAACAACGCCGCCAACCTCGAGCTGTTGGCCAACGGCTCCTGGGCGCAGGGCCCGGGCACCGGCGGCCCCAACGGCTCGGTGCGCATCCGCCTCGTAGGCCGCACGGGGCCACGGGAAGGGCTCGGCGCCACGGTGATCTGTGTCGTCGCGGGCGCGCGACTGGTCCGACGAGCGCATCCGGGCGGCTCCTTCATGTCGCAAGGAGGCCCGCGACTGCTGTGCGGCCTCGGCGATGCCCCGAGTACCGATATCGAAGTGCACTGGCCGGGTGGTCAGTGGGACCTGGTCGAGGCCGTGGCGGCCGGCGAAGCCGTGGTCATCACCGAGGGGCGGGGAATCACCGCCCGCAGCGGGGCGGCGCTCGGCCGCCATCCGGACCCGACGGTCGGACCCCTAGGTTCGCGCCACTCCGAGCGCGGCCGCGCGCAATGAGCACCGCGCTGCGACTCGCGCTGGCGACGGGCGTGGGGCTCTGCTGCGCCTCCGCGGCGAACGCAGCCAGTGGCGGCCCGGAGCCGCCTCTTGCGCCGCCGCCGCGCTCAGGAGGCGCGACCGCCGCCCAGTCCGAGGACCTTCTCCGGGGCATCGAGCTGCTGCGCGCCGGCAACCCCGCTGCCGCGCTGGCCGCCCTCGAACGCGCTGTCGCGGCGGCACCGGACGACCCATCGAGCCAGTATTATCGCGGCATGGCGCTGCTGGAGCTGGGCCGCGCCCCGGAAGCGGTGCTGGCGCTCGAGTTGGCCACGACCCTGGCGCCAACTGCGGACGAGCCTTGGGCCTACCTGGGCAGCGCTCGCCGGCGAGCGGGCGATATCGAGGGGGCGCTGGCCGATCTCGCGATCGCGGCCGTGCGCCTCTCGCGCAGCCCGGAGCTGCTGGCGTCCGTCTACCACGAGACGGGCCTGGCGCGAATCGCCGCCGGTGACGTGCAGGGCGCTCTGGAGAGCCTGGGCCGGGCGGCCGAGCTGGCGCCCGAGCGGCCACGCGTCCACTTCGATCTCGGAGTGGCCAGCCTGCGCGCAGGCGACGCTGCAGCGGCGCGCCGGAGCCTCCAGCGAGCCATGGAAGTCGGACCCGATCTGGTGGACCCGCCGCTGACCCTGGCACTGATCCACCACCGGCAGGGACGCTCGGAGGAGGCGTTACGAATCCTCGAGCCGCTGGCCGTCCGGGCCCCGCAGCGCGGCGCCGTCCGCTACGCGCTCGGGCTGGCGTACCGCCGGCTCGAGCGGCTGGCCGAGGCCCAGGACGCCTTCGAGCAAGCCCTTGCCCTCGGGCACGAAACGCCGCCGGTGCACTACCACCTGGCGGCCGTGCTGCACCGGGTAGGCGAGATCGACCAGGCGGTCGACCACCTGCGCCGCGCCCTCGAGCGCAACCCCGATTTCTTCGATGCCACACTCGCACTGGGGCGCGCCGAGATCGACCGTGGCAACCTGCAAGCGGCCGACCGCGCGCTCTCGACGGCGGTACGCCTGGCCCCGGCATCGGCCGAGGCCCACGCCGCGCTCGGCGACGCGCAACTGCAGGCCGGGGAGCTGGACGCCGCGATCGCCAGCCTGCGGCGCGCTCTAGAGCTCGAGCCGGCCCAGCGCCAGGCGCTCTACGCCCTAGGCCAGGCGCTGCAGCAGCGCGGCGGCACGGCCGACCGCGACGAGGCGCGGGAGCTGCTGCAGCGGCACCGCGCCCTGGGCAGCGCAGAGATCGGTCGCACGGAGGCGACCGCCCGTGCGGCGGCGGCCCTGCAACAGGGACGGGAAGCTCTCGCGGAGGGGCGTGTCGACGAGGCACGGCAGGCGCTCGACCGGGCCCTGACGGCGGACCCGGAGCTGCTCGCGGCACGCATTCTGGCGGCCTTCGTGGCCTCGGCGCAGGGAGCTCCCGAGGTCGCGGTGGCACAGCTCGAGGGCTTGGTCGAGAGCCACCCGAGCTCGGCTGACGCGCTCTACCATCTGGGGCTGGCTCAGATCGCACGCGCCGATCCCGCGGCGGCGGAGACAGCGTTCCGCCGCGCCCTCGAGATCGAGGGCCGTCGCATCGAGGTTCGCTTCGCACTGGGTCGCCTGCTGCTGGCGCTCGAGCGCCCGGCCGCCGCCCTCGCGGTACTGGAGCCGGCGCTCGAATGGGCGGCGGGGCTGCAGCCTTTGCGCCAGCTGGTCGCCCAGGCGCGGGCTGCAATCGAGCAGCAGCAGCGCCGTTGGCCGTGACCTGCGGGGCCGCCGAGCGCCGTCGTGGGCCTGGCCCACCATCAGTACGGCTCCGGAATGGGCTCACGGCGCCAAACCCCCGCCACCTCGTCGTCTAGCCCCGTCATCTCCCAGCGGATCAGCGATGTCGGGATGCGACCGGCGGCAAGGTACTCGTCGTGGAACTCGCCCAGTCGGAAACCCTGCGCGCCGAGCTGCCGGTAACGATCGGCCGCCAGCTTGCTGATCTCCAGCCCGCCGATGAGGTAGCCGAGCCCGTAGCCCGGCGGCCGGCGCAGATAGATTTCGGCGTCGACGCGGGCGACGTCGGCATCCAGGAACGGTACGCGCTCGACCATGTAATCGGTAGCTTGCTGCACCGAGAACCTGTTCAGGTGCATGTTGACCTCGGCCGGCACGCGCACGGCGCGCTTGATGCCGAAGGCGTAGTAGAGCTCGCGGGTGCGGGGCCGATCGTCGAGGAGGCCGTTCTGCAGGAACATCTCCTCCAGGTAGTAGGCCCAACCCTCCACCCGCGCCCCCTCCGCGTAGCCGCCGCGGATCGGATGCTGCGAGCGCCGGGCGATCTCACCGTCGAAGCCGTGCCCTGGGATGACAGCGTGAACGTGATCCGGGCGCGGGTCTCGGTACTGGATCTCCTCCCAGAAGTTGCGACCGCCCGGACGCACGATCCATGGGACATTCGTGCTCAGCTGGCCGATGTAGTCGGGGATGGTCAGCATGTTCCGGTCGCGGATAAAGCCGCGGATGTGCTCGTCGGCGTCGTCGATGCGCCGTTGGTACTCCTGCGCCGACGTCGCCGGTTCGAGCTCCGGTAGCTCGGCGTTGCGATGGCGCTCGAAGGCGTAGAAGGAGGTCAGCCGATCGAACTCTCGCTTCGCCAACCGCACCACGTCGTCAGCGTCCAGCGGTAGGTACTTCACGTACTTCAGGTGCCAGTCGAAGTTGGCGCGTCCGACCCCAGCCTCGGCGGTCCAGCTCTGACGATTCTGCAGTAGCCAGCGGCGAAAGCGCTGCACCGCGTCGCCCGCCGTCGAGACCGCGTCGACGATCTCGGGCTGATGATGCCGGGCGCGCTCCAGCAGGTCCTCGTACCATCCGCCGACGCCGGCCGGCGGTGGGCTCCTGTAAGGGTGGCCGTGCCCGACGCCGTCGGCGTTCTGCAAATTGTGGAGGGCCAGGGCCACGTAGTCGGCAGCCGGATCCGTGAGGTTGGCCCGTGCCCGATCCAGCAGCACCGGCACCGACGCCAGGCGCGTCCGCACATCCTCGAGCGCCTGACCCTGCAGCGGCAGGTCGACGAACGTGATGCGTAGCAGCTGGTCGACGTAGAAACCCGGGTCGCGTGCCCAGGGGCGAGATACAACGTGTAGGAACGCCTGCTGATCGACGATGCTGCGGACCACCAGATAGTCGACCTGCTGCGAGACCGGCCAGTCTGCCGGCCCGATCCGGGCAAGGCGCTGCTGGAACTCGCGGATGGTCTCGAGCCGCGCCCTCATCGCTGCCGGCGACCAGTCGGACACGCCCTGCTGGCGAGGCGCCGAGAGCCGGAACGTGGTGAAGTCACCATGCAGGGCGACGAGATCCTCGTACTCGCCGCTTGCATGCATCCATGCCCTCGGCGCGCTTCCCGTCGGTCCGCCGGTCGCCGAGGCGCCAAGGTGGGCTCCCCCGCTGCCGGCTGCGGCCGCCAGCACAAGCAAGCCGGTGAGGATTCGCTGTTGCGGTGGGAGCATCATCGTCGTTGCCTCCTTCGTGTCTGCCTGGTCACGCTCGCGGTTGCAGCGCCTCTACCGTGCCAGACGCCGTGCTCGAGGATCACGCGGTCTGCAACGGCCGATCCGCTTTCACGCCCAGCCACAGCGCTGCGGCGACGATCGCGACAGCCGCGCAGGAGTCCAGGGCGGTCACCCAGCCGAACCGATCGACCAGCACCGGCATCAGAGCCGTCGACACCACGCCCCCGAGGTTGTTCGAGGTGTTGATGATGCCGGTTGCCAACCCTGTTCGGCGGCCACCGATGTCCATTGCGGTCGACCAGATCGTGCCCTCGGCGAACTCGGCGAGACCGAAGCTGAGCGCCAGCGCTATCACGGCCAGATACGGATTGTCGGTGCGAGCGCCGTACAACAGGAAGGCGGCGCCCAGGACGGGCCCCACCAGGGCGGGGACCCGGCGACCCCATCGGCGTCCCAGCCGCACGGTGCCGCGATCGCTGACCACGCCCCCCAACGGCGACAGCATCGCCGCGGCGATGAACGGCAGGCTGGCAACGAAGCCGCTCTCGACGATGCCGAACCCGCGAACCTCGACCAGGTATATGTAGAACCAGAACACGAAGACGTAGAGCACGTAGCCCATCAGAAAGTAGCTGAGGGTAAGCAATATCAGCGACGGGCTCCTCAAGGCCTGCCACCAGGCCGCCTCGAAGCCAGCCGACGCGGCCGAGACAGGAGCCGGATCGTCGGCTTCGGCCTGCGCGCCGCCAACGATCAACGCCATCTCGGCGCGGTTGACCCGCGCCTGCTCTTGAGGCCGACCGGCCCCGCGCACCATCCACACGAGGGCGATCGCGACGCTGAGCAGCGAGCTAATGTAAAAGGACTGCCGCCAGCCGAACGTCACCATCAACCAGGCGATGATGGGAGGGGTGATTGCCGAGCCGATGAACACCCCCGCGACGACGAACGAATACGAGAAGGCCCGCCGGGCTACCGGCTGCCAGTCGGCCACTGTGCGGGCAGCCATCGGGTAGACGGCGGCGATGCTGCAGCCGAGCAGAAACCGGATCCCGATGAGGAGCGCGAACGCGCCGGCGGCGGACGTGGTGACCGTTCCCGGGAGCCAGCCGGTGGCCAAGGTCAGCACCGCCCAGGACCATCCGATCCCGGCGAGCACCTTGTAGGAGCCGATGCGGTCACCGAGCATGCCCATGGGGATCTGCAGCAGCGAATAGCCGAGGAGAAAGGCGCTGAAGACCTGCCCCATCTGGATCTGGGTGATGCCGAGCTCCGGCATCATGAACTCGGCCGCCACCGAGATGTTCATGCGCTCGACATAGCTGACCACGCTGAAACCCACCAGCATGGCGACGATCTCCCAGCGCACCCGGCTGGGGGGTTCATCGAGCTGTTCGCTCACCCTCACCCGCCCTTCATGGATCTCGCGGCGCCTGCCCACCCCTCGGTTCGCGAGCGTGCGCCAACCTGCCGTTGCACTGCCTTTAGCGATTCCATCCGCGGCGAAGCTCCAAACGGTCGACGCTGGGTTCGAGAGCGAGTATTGTCCCGAGAGCGGGGATGGGTATCGGGATCCACGGGGTTTTACCCGCCGGTAGAATTCTTGTCAAGCTGAGCGCTGAGACAACTCGGGCGTGCACCCTGGGCCAAGGTGGGCGGCACCGCACGTTGCCCGAAATTCTACCAGGCGGTAAAATGCTGCCGTCGCGTCGGTTGTTGTGGGAGGCACACGCTGGGTGTCTGGGAATCGGTCGTTCGAAGTCAAGGCTCGCCTTTCGGGCCTTTTCTACCGGGCTGCGACGCCCGAATCCCCAGCGTTCGTGGACGTTGGCACGGAGGTCAGCAAGGGGCAAACGGTTGGGCTCCTCGAGTCGATGAAGCTGTTCATCAGGATCAAGTCGCCGGACGAGGGAACGGTCGTCGAGATCCTCGTCGACGACGAGCAACCGGTGAGCGCGGGCCAGGTCCTGATCCGGCTCGCCCGCGGCGACGATTGAGCTATCAGGAGGGCCGGCGTGCGGTCGGAAGCAGTGCTTCTGACGCATCTGCGTTCATGACGGGCTCTATACTGCGAATCGACGGAGGCCAATTATCTGAACGTTTCCTGTCGCCCTTGTTCGAACCGGAGATACGCCCATGTCGATGAGCGCTCCCGCCCCGACGCCGGCCAAGCAGACGCGGTTCAATGCCCGGCGGGACCTGATCATCAAGCGAGCGGCCGACGTCTTCGGCCGCCATGGTTTTCACGTCACCACCCTGGACGACATCGCCGGGCAGCTGGGCGTCACCAAGGCCAGCCTGTACTACTACTTCTCCACCAAGGAGGACCTCCTCTATGCCGTTCTCAAGACGGCGATGCAGGAGCACATCGATCGCGTCGATCGCGGGCTCGCGGCGCACGTCGGTGCCTCGGCGGCCAAGAAGCTCGAGGTCGCCATCATCGAGCATCTGCGGTTGCTGGCGAGCGAGGACGAGGGCGCGTTCCTGTTGCAGCAGGAGTACGAGCTGGACGACGACGATCATCGCGGGGAGATCCTGGCCCTGCGCGACGAGTATCAGCGCCGGTTCTTCGACATCATTCACGAGGGGGGTCCAGAGCCATTGCTTCCGGGTGCGAGACGAGCGCATCGCGGTCCTGATGATCCCCGGGTCGATCAACTGGTTTCTGCGTTGGTATCGGTCGGAAGGCAGATTCACCGTCGACGAAATCGCCCGCGTGTTCGTCGACATGATCCTCCACGGCCTACTAGCGGGCACTCAGGCGCGGGCCGAGCTGGAGGGCGTCGAACGGGCCTGACCCCGGCACCCTTCGGCGTCGCCTCGCTAACGGCTCCCGGTGCCAAGACGACCGTCCCGTGCCTTCCGGCGGGGCCGGTCGGGAGAGTGATCAGCAGATGCACGACGTGGTATTTGCCAGCGCAGCGCGACTACCGGTAGGCCGCTTTCTGGGCTCAATGCAGCGCGTCAACACGGTGCTGATGGGCGAAGCGGTGGCGCGGGCCGCGCTACGGCGGGCCGCTGTCGAGCCCGACGCCGTGGACGCCGTGCTGATGTCCGAGACCTATCGCGGTGACCTGCCGGGCTGCTCGGCGCGGCCTGTCGGGCTGCGTGCCGGGCTGCCGGTGGAGGTGCCGGGCTTCAACCTGAACATGCACTGCGGCAGCGGCCTGCAGGCCATCGTCGTCGGCTCCCAGATGATCCGTTGCGGCGACGCCGCCACCGTGCTGGTGGTGGCCATGGAGTCCATGAGCCGGGCCGCCTACCTGCTACGTGGCGCGCGCGAAGGGTTCCGTCTGGGACACGCCAAGGTGGTCGACCAACTCGTCCAGAAGGGCGATCCGGCCAAGGATCCCCGCCTCGATCCGACCGCCCGACTGTCGATGGGCGAGACGGCCGAGCACCTGGCCGACAAGCATCGCATCTCCCGCCAGCGCCAGGACGAGCTCGCGGTGCGCTCGCAGCGCAACGCGGGGCAAGCCATCGAGGCCGGTCGGTTCAGCGAGCAGATCGTGCCCATCGAGGTGCCTGAGGGGAAGCGCGACCATCGCATCTTCGACACCGACGAGCATCCGCGACCGGACACCAGCCTCGACAAGCTCGCCAGGCTGCGGCCGATCTTCCGCGAGGGCGGCACGGTTACCGCGGGTAACTCGAGCGGCATGAACGACGGCGCCGCGGCCCTCGTCCTGATGTCGTCGAAGCGCGCTGGCGAGGTCGGCGTCGAGCCGCTCGGTCGCCTCCTCGGCCACGCCGCTGCGGGCGTGGATCCCGACCAGATGGGACTCGGACCGGTCCCGGCGACGCGCGCCTTTCTGGCGCGCACCGGCCTCGCCCTGGAGAGTTTCTCGACGATTGAGCTCAACGAGGCGTTCGCGGCCCAGGTCCTGGCCTGCTTCGCGGAGTACCCGGAGTTGGGCGAGCAGATCGATCGCATCAACGTCAACGGGTCGGGTATCTCGCTCGGCCATCCCATCGGTGCCACCGGCGCGATCCTGGCGGTCAAGGCACTCTACGAGCTGAAGCGGATCGGCGGCGGTAAGGGGCTGTGCACGATGTGCATCGGCGGCGGCCAAGGGATCGCGTTGGGAGTCGAGGTGTGAGCGCGGCGGCGGCGGCCTCGAAACCGGTCGTCGGTATCATCGGCGGCACCGGCAAGGAGGGGCAGGGCGTCGCGCTGCGTTTCGCCGCGGCCGGGTACACGGTCAAGGTCGGCTCCCGCGATCCCCACAAGGCCCGGGGTGTCGTGGCGCAGCTCAACGATCGCGGCGGGGTCCGGATCGAAGGCGACTCCAACGCCGCAGTCGTCGCCGCCAGCGAGGTGAACATCCTGACGGTGCCCTTCGCCCACGCTGCAAGCACGATCGACGCGCTTCGCGACGCCTTCCTGCCCGGCTCGTTGCTCGTCGACGTGACGGTGCCGGTGAGCTTCGCCGCCGGCGCTGCCCGCTACCACGAGGTGTCGCAGGGTTCGGCGGTTGAGCTCATCCGTGAGCACCTACCCGCCGAAGTGGGCCTGGTGGCGGCGCTCAAGACGATTCCCGCCCACCGACTCGGTCGCCTCGAGGTGCCTTTGGATTGCGACGCGTTCGTCTGTGGCGACTCCGAGGAATCGCGTAACAGAGCGATGGAGATCCTGGGCCATCTGCTGGGGCTGCGACCGGTCGACGTCGGCGACCTGCGTGCCGCGCGGGCGCTCGAGCGCATGACCGTTCTACTGATCAACATCAACCGCCGCTACAAGATCCATGAGGGACGATTCCGTGTCGTGGGGCTCGTCGCGGCGGACATCGCCGCCGCGTCGAGCGTGCCAGGGAGCGGAATCGGAGGAAGCCAGCGTTGAGCGACAAGACTTACAGGAGCCTGCACACGGAGCGTCGAGGAGCCGTCCTTCACGTGATCCTGAGCCGCCCCGAGGTCCACGATGCCTTCGATGACGACACGGTTCGCGATCTCGCCGATGCCTTCGAGACAGTGGCCAGCGACGACGCGGTCCGCGTCGTGCTGCTGCGCTCCACCGGCAAGCACTTCTCGGCCGGTGCGGACGTCAACTGGCTGCGGCGGGTGGGCGACTACAGCGACGAGGACAACCTCGCTGATGCGGTCCGTCTGCACGACATGCTTGCCGCCATCGCCAGCTGCCCGCAGCCGGTCGTGGCGCGCATCCAGGGAGCCGCTCTCGGCGGCGGCGGCGGGCTGGCGGCCGCGGCCGACATCGCCATCGCCTCGGAGCGGGCACTGTTCGGCTTCACCGAAGTTCGCCTGGGCATCGCGCCAGCAACGATCTCCCCGTTCGTGCTGCGCAAGATCCACCCTGGCCGCGCCCTCGCCTTGTTCCTGACCGGCGAGCGCTTCGGCGCCCGCGAAGCGCTGGAGTACGGCCTGGTGCAGCACGTGGTCGCGGAGGATGATCTCGACGCGGCGGTGGAAGCCACCACCGATGCGCTGCTCGCCGGCAGTCCCGTCGGCCAAGCGACCATCAAGCGCTTGGTGGAGCAGGTGCGTGGCTGCGACCTGGCGGACGCCCGCCAGTTCACGACCCGGGCGATTGCCGATCTGCGAGCCGGCGACGAGGGCAAGGAAGGACTCTCCGCCTTCCTGGAGAAGCGCAAGCCCCGCTGGGCCTGCTAGGTGTGAGTTCTGGGTAGGTTGTTCACGGACTCACCTGGAGCCTGGACATCGGAGTCTGCATGCCGATGCCCGCATGGGGTCGGTGACGATTGTAGTGGTTGGTCCAGGGTCCGAGAGCTCGAGTTCGGTGAGCGGAGGTCTGGTAGCAGGCTCCGTAGGCCCATTGTTCCTTGAGCGTGCGTATGAAGCGCTCGGCCTTGCCGTTGGTCCGGGGCGTGTAGGGCCTGGTGTAGAGGTGGCGGATGTTGAGTCGCCGACAGGTTCGATTGAAGCGTTTGGAACGATAGCCGGGCCCGTTATCGGTCATCACACACTCGATGACGAGGCCAAGTTTTCGGTAGAACTGGACTGCTCGTATCAGGAACTCGGTACAGGTGAACTGGCCCTCGTTGTGTAGCACCTGGACGTAGGCGATGCGGCTGTGGTCCTCGACGGCAACGTGGGCATGTTCCCAGCCGGCTCCCTCAACGGTCCTAGCAGGCTGCTGAAAAACGGCTTGGGCGCGCCATTTTGGGCTGGATCGTCTCGATCACGGTGAGTTAGCGGGGTGGCGAGTGCGGGTACGAGGCCGGCGCTGCTGGCAGCGCCGGCATTTCTTGGGGATTGGTGCCCTCATCGTCACGTCGCCCCCTCGAGGTTGCGCATTCTGACCAGGTTGAAGGCCGCGGCGGTGAAGATGAACATCCAATCGACACGTTGCGTGCCTCGGTGTCTGGTCTTGCGCATCAGCCCGACCGTCTTGGCCCATCCGAACATCTGCTCGACGAGCTTGCGTTTCTTCTGACTGACCGTGTAGCCCGGGTGCCGGGTCGTGCGGCGGTCGATGGCGCTGCGCCGGTTCGTGTCGTTCTGTGCGACGTGCGGGGTGATGTTGCGATCTCGAAGCTTTCGGATGCAGTCTCGCGTGTCGTAGCCTTTGTCGGCCGCCAAGGTTACCCGGCCCCTTCCGGGAATCTCGCCCGCCATCTGCACGGCGGCCTCTCGTTCTGCTGTTCCCGAAGCGATCGTTACGCAGGCGTTGGTTGCTAACCCGTGGCGGTTGTCGATCATCAGGTGACCCATGTAGCAGAGCCTCGACTCGGCTCCCTTACTCTTCTTGTATAGGCGTGCCTCCGGGTCGGTCCTGGAGGCGTGAGTATCGTTCGTGCGCCGTTGCCGGCGGAAATCGACGCTCGGGTTGCTGCCGCCCTCATCGGAGTCGCTCTGATCCTTCGGCTTGAAGCTCTTGTGCGAGGCCCACGCCTCGATCAGCGTGCCGTCCACCGTGAAGTGTTCATCCGACAGCAGGCTGCGGCGCCGCGCCTCCGCCAGCACTTCCTGGAAGAACACCTTGGCGACCTCGCCTCCCAACACTCGATCTCGGTTCTTCGTGAACACCGTCGCATCCCACACCAGATCGTCCATGTTCAGGCCCACAAACCACCGGAACAGCAGGTTGTAGTCGAGCTGCTCCATCAGCATGCGCTCGGAGCGAATCGTGTACAGCACCTGCAGCAGCAGCGCCCGCAGCAGCTTCTCCGGCGGGATAGACGGACGCCCCGTGTGCGAGTACAGCTTCTCGAACAGCGGCGACATCCGCCCCAGCACATCGTTGACGATCTTCAGCAGCGGCCGCAGCGGATGCTCCTTCGGTACTCGCTGCTCTGGAGATACGTAACTAAAAACCGCCACCTGTCCCGCGTCCTCACCACGCATCTGCTCACCTCGTTGATGCTTCGGTTCTTGCCGCGGGCTGCGTGGTTCAAAATCTACTCGAACAAGGGGAGTTTTTCAGCAGCCTGCTAGGCGAGAGCGGCACCGGCAAGGAGCTGGTAGCCGAGGCCATTCACACCGAGAGTCGCCGCGCCGACGGCCCCTTCGTGAAGCTCAACTGCGTCGCGATCCCCCCGACGCTGCTGGAGAGCGAGCTGTTCGGGCACGAGAAGGGATCGTTTACAGGCGCCCACCAGCGCAAGGTGGGGAAGTTCGAGCTCGCCGACGGCGGCACGATCCTGCTCGACGAGATCGGCGACATGAGTCTGGAGACTCAGGCCAAGATCTTGCGCGTGCTTCAGGAGCGCGAGTTCGATCGAGTCGGCGGCGTGGCGCCGGTGAGAGTCGACGTGCGCGTGGTTGCGGCCACCAACCGCGACCTGGCCGGTGAGTGTGAGGCCGGACGCTTCCGCGAAGATCTCTACTTCCGGCTCAACGTGGTCACGTTGACGCTGCCACCGTTGCGGCGCCGCACGGAGGACATTCCGCTGCTGGCCGAGCACTTCATGCGCGAGGCCGCGGTGACCCACGGCAAGTCGACCCTGGTTATCGCCCCGGGTGCTCTGGACGCGATTACCGGATACGAGTGGCCTGGTAACGTCCGGCAGCTGCGCCATGCCGTCGAGCGCGCGGTGATCTGGGCGGATGGTGAGGAGCTGAGGCGGGAAGACCTGCCAGCGGAAGTAGTCAACGGCTCGCTGGTGGGCTCGCGTGAGACCGACGCCGCCGGTGAGGCGCTTCCGGATACCATCGACCGGATCGAGCGACAGCTCCTGCTGGATGCCCTGCGCCACGCCGGTGGTGTGCAGGCGACTGCCGCGCGGCGCCTCGGCATCAGCGAGCGTTCGATGTGGCACAAGGTCAAGAAGCACGGCATCGACGTGGACCGGTTGAAGGCCTGAGACCGTCTTCCCGCACGCTCGCACTCCCGGTCCCGGCCCGATCCGGGTCGGTGGCGTCCTGCCTCTCGGTGGGCCCCGGTAACTCCCGGTCTCGCGGGGCCGGCCCTGGCGCCGGCTGTCGTGGCTAGGCCGCGATCCGGAGTCAACCTTCAAACTCTGTAGAGGCACCTACATTTTTTGGAGGATCATGTTAAGTCTTTATATATCAATGGGTTACGTGATGCTCACCGACTCTGACCGAGCTCGCGGCCACCAGCGCGTCAGGGTACGCGGTTGCTTGGACGCGTCCGCTGATGTCCCACAGCTGACCGGTTTCGGGGTTGAGACGAGACCTTCAAGCCATTGATTTCAAAGAACTTGTATCCGGATCATCCGGTGTTGGAGGAGGCCCTGGCCGCACCGGACCACCTGATCTGGCACGGGCATTGCTGTTACTTGCCGCGTCGGAGAGCCGACGCCCAACTGCCCACCTCCCTGGAACAGATGGGAGCATCAGAAAGTGCAGAAGCTGTACACAACCGAGACGCTCGCCGAGCTGCTCCAGGTCTCGCCTCGGACGATTCGTCGCGAGCGCAAGGAAGGCCGGCTACCGTTCGTTCGAGTGCGCGGCCAGATCCGCTATCGCGAGAGCGATGTGCGTCAGTATCTGGAGCGCAACGCCAGCCTGTCGGCGATGGAGGACTCCCTCGCTTCGCATGCCAACTGGGGTGAACGCTAGAACCACGGGGCTGCTTCGACCTGGAAACATCTTTCAATGCTCGCTCTCACGGAGAACGGGCGAGGAGGCGTGCGATGCTAGGGCTTTTCACGACAGAATCCTTGGCCGAGTACTTGCAGGTGTCGCCGCACACGGTGCGCCGCGAGCGCGAGGCTGGCCGACTTCCGTACATCCGCATTCGTGATCTGATCCGCTACCGTCCGGAGGACGTCGAGGCGTACCTGACCAACCAGGCGCAGGACCGCTACCCGATGCATCTGGACGAAGCCACGGTCGCCGCGAGGCGCTGAGGAAGACCCGAAGGAAGGGAGCTCTCAGTGACTCGCCGCGAAGGCTTCACCCTGGTAGAGGTGACGGTGCTCATCGCCGTCGTCGGCCTGCTGGCCAGCCTCTTTGCTGGATCTGCGCAGGGACTTCTGGAGCAATCTCGAAGCATTCGTGCCCGGGATGACGTCGAGAAGATCGGTCGCGCCGTTGCCGAGTTCTACGCCGACACCGGCTTCTTCCCGCGCACCCAAGACGTGCGGGACGGCCGTCCGGGAGACCTCGAGCTGGGCACGCTGATCAGCGACGCGCCGCTGCCGGAAGCGACACAGGCCGGCTCATGGTGGATTGACACGCGTCTCGACCTCATGTCGGCGCATCTGACGCGCAACGACAAGGGGTACAGCGCTAGTAATCCGCTCGGGCTCGGCGGCTGGGAAGGTCCCTACCTTCCGACCGTCGTCAAAGAGGATGCCTGGGGGCATGCCTACCTGGTCAACGTCTTGTATCTCGATCCCCGCAACATCGTCCAGGAACTCGACGGCACCATGCTCGGCGCCGTGTTCGTGCTCTCGGCCGGTCGCAACGGGATCGTCGAAACGCCGTACTACCAGCCGCGCGACGCGGCCGAGTTGTATGGCGATGACATCGGGTTTCGACTCCAATGACACGTAGCAATCGCAACGAGCGGGGTTTCACGCTGGTCGAGGTGTCGATCATCTTGTCGGTGGTCGCCCTGCTGTCCGCCGTGATGGCTCCAGTGATCGGCGGAGTGCTAGACAGGGCGCGACTGTCTGCCGCCGAGGCGGACCTGGTCGCCATTTCGCTAGCGCTCGCCGAGTTCCTGGAGGACATCGGCTGCACGTTCGTGCCGCAGAACTCCGGCTACGACTCCGGTTGGAGACGTGTCAACAGTGTCGAAGCCCCTGCTGTCGCACCGCCGAACGCTCCTCCGAGCGCCAGCGGTCGCGGTCGGCGGATGTGCCCCGAATGTCGTGGAAATTGGATGAGCGCAGCCTCCTGGGCAACGGCTGATCGTATCGGTTAGGCGGCCTGCTCGTCCGGGCCGCGAGTGATCTGGGCAAGGTGACGATAGCCGTCGACGCGGCGCATGCGGATCTGGCCGAAAGCGACCAAGCCCCACAGCAACGTCACGCCAGCTGCCTCGGTGCAGAACGAACCCTGGGTCTTGGTACGGCGCCGGAACTCCCGGTTCAGGTTCTCGAGCGGGTTGGTCGTTCGCAACGTCTTCCACATCGGCCTGGGGAACTCGTAGAACGTCAGCAGGCTCAGGCCCGCTTCCTCCAGGCTTCGGGCAACGGCCGGCACGAGCCTGGACCATTTGCGCACGAAGGCGCTGTACGCGGCCCGAGCCTCGTTGCCGTTGTCGGCGCGGACGATGGCATGCCAATCGCGCCTCATTTCATCGCGCGCATGCACGGGGCAGTGATCGCGAAGGTTGCTCCACTTGTGCTGGATGCATCGCTGCACCTGCGACCGCGGCCATGCCTCGGTCGCCTTCGCCAGCCCCTTGTGACCGTCGGCGATCAGCAGCTGAGGCGATCGCAGCCCCCGGTGCACGAGCGAGTCGATCAACCCTCGCCAGTGAACTTCCGCTTCCGAGGCCGCCAACCGCAACGCCACCAACACCTTCTGGCCGTCGGCTTTGACTCCGAGCACCGCCAACACCGGCACCGAGACCACGCGCCGCGCCAACCTGACCTTCAGGTGAAACCCGTCCAGATACAGAATCGGATACCGCTCACCGGACAGCTCTCGCTCGCTCCAGCTCGCGAAGTACGTCTTGAGCCGCCCCACCACCCGCGAGACCGTGCTCTTGGACAGGTGCGCTCTCCCGAGCAACGGAGACAACGCCTTGCGGATCCGCCGCGTGTTGGCGCCCGCCAGGTACGCTCCCAGGATCGCCTCGTCCACCTGTCGTGCTCGCCGCGCGTACCGTGGCAGGATCGCGCTCCGGAACTCCCGGGTGCCGCCGTCTTCGTCCACGACGCGATCGCGCGGCACGTCCAACTCCTGGAGTCCCTGCGCCGTCGTCACCCGCCGGCTCTGGGTGCCGTTGCGGTAGCCTCGGCGCCCACCGTTGCGCTCGTATCGCGCGCTCCCCAGAGCCTCCGTGAGCTCCTCCTGGAGCGTGATCTGGATCGCCTCACGGATCCTCGTCCGCAGCAACATCTGTACGTCCCGTCGAAACTCCACGACCTCGTTGTCGTGCGTGCTAACCTGCTTCACGGCGTAACATCCTGCCGCTCGTGGCGGCTCTGAGTTTTGCTACTCGGAGGTTACGCCTTTCTAATTTCCACAGGACTCGGGACGGATCCCGGTCGGCTCGCCAGCGACGCGTACGCGTCGTCTTCTTGTAGCGCACCCAACGTCTGTGCCGGCGATCCGGTGGAGCTGTTGGTGAGCGCCGGTGATGTGCCCTCACTGGGTCCCGACGGGGATCAGTGGTGGGTCGAACCGACGGAAGGCGTCTGGGTCGATTTTCTCGAGTTCTATCTGATCTCGAACACACCTGGAAACGACCTGGATCGCGCGTTCCCGACGCTGGCGGATTGTGCTGACCCGATTAGCAGCTACCTGTCAGACATTCGTGCCTGGCAGGGCGCGTATCTCAACGTAGGCAGCGGGGACCCGTGGGGTAACCGCTACATGATCAACACCGCACTTCTGGTGTCGAACCGAGGCGAGGACATCGTGATCCTCTCCGCCGGCCCCGACCAGGAGGTCGACTCGCAGTTTTCGATGGACGGCTTCGTTTCCGGGGACGACGACATCGCCCTGCTCTTCTCGAGCGGGAGTTAGTCATGGTCGGAACGACAATGCCCGCAGGGCAAGTAGCACGCAGGGAGAGAACAATGACTACACAAATGACTCGTCGGGCTCGGGGAAGCCTGGCCGGGGGTTCCGCTGCGACGGGGTTTACCCTCGTCGAAGTCTCGATCATCGTCATGGCACTGGCGATCCTGTCGTCGATTCTGCTGCCGCAGATCGGCGTGTTTCTGCGCGACGCTCGCTTCGCGCGGGCTCGCGAGGATGTCGCCGCGATCGGTGTCTCGATGGTGCAGATGCTCAAGGACACGGGCGAGAGCAGCTTCTATATCGAGCCGCAGGGTAACTGGCGGACGCCGGAGCGCATCGACAACAGCGCCGAGCAGCCGCCCGTGGGCATGCTGATTGGCGATGGTGACACGCCCGACGGCGGCTCTGAGGTCTGGAACTGGCGTGAGCCGCTAGGGTCGGAGGTGACGCAGTCGAGGACCGACTTCGCCAACGTCAGGGTGGCGGCCGGGTTGGTCGATACCTTCGCCAACCATCTGATCCAGAACAACCCTGCCGATGTCTGGCACACCGGCGGGACCGGCAACAACTGGGAGCGTTACCGCACTCCGGCCGACATGGCGGGCGGTGACTTTAGCTCCGGTGTGCCCGGTGGCCTGCAGTTCGATCCGATCAGCGGCTCGGGCTTCAACTCCGAGTTCGCCTGGCGCGGGCCCTATCTCGACGCCGTGCGACCGGATCCCTGGGGCAACCGCTACATGGCCAACGTCCTGTGGTTCACCATGCCGCAGTGGGGTGATTCGAGCGGCTTCATCCGGCCGATCATCGTGCTGTCGGGTGGTCCCGACGAGCAGATCGACACGCCTTTCGAGGCAGTCGGTGGCTTTCTCCTCGGCGACGACGACATCGCCTATCCGGTCTCCTACGGCTCACTTCGCTAGGCATATCCGATGTTCTTTACACGCCACCTCGACGCGGCCGACCGGCCGTGGGGCAACGTCGCGACGTTGCAGGGCACGGGCGACACCCGCGGGTTCACCCTCGTCGAGGTCTCCATCATCTTGATGGTCGTGGCGGTGCTCAGTCTGATCCTGCTTCCGGGGATCGGCGGCTATCTGCGTGATGCGCGGTTGGCCAGGGCGCGAGGCGACATCGATGCGATCGCGCAGGCGGTTATCCAGTTTCTCAAGGACACCGGCGAGGGTGCCTTCCGTTGCCTCGGCAACGGCAACCGGGAGACGGCCGATGGGTACGAGTACGACCCGTCGAGCCCCGATCCGTTCTGGGTCGTCGGCATGCTGGTCAGCGACGGCGACACGCCGGACGGCGGCTCCGAGATCTCGCAGTGGCGGCGTCCGGTCGACGGCCACACGGTCGACACCATGGCCAACCACCTGGTACAGAACACCCCGGGCAACGGGTGGCGCGCGCGCTACCGTACCCCGGCCGATCTGTTCACTGGCGCTCCGGCGGCTCATTTCGCCTTCGCCAGCCAGATGGGCGGCAACGCTCGCTTTGCCTGGCGAGGACCCTACCTGTCGGCTCCCGTGCACTCGGATCCGTGGGGCAACCGGTACGCCATCAACGTGCGCTTCCTGGACGCCCGATCGGCCAGCGATGGCGACAGCCTCTCGGCCTATCTGGCAGGACGTGTTCGTGCTGTCGGCGGGAGCCGACGAGCAGGTCGACACCGCTTACGAGATCGACGGGGTCGTTCCCGGTGACGACGACTTGATCAAGGTACTGGCGGGAGGCAGCCGATGAGCTCCCTGTGCCGGCGCCAACCGCGGCCTGCTCAGGCAGATGCTCGGGGCTTCACGCTCCTGGAGATCACGATCATCCTTGCGGTGATCGCGATTCTCGGCCTGCTCCTGGCGCCGTCGATCATCAACTTCCTGAATCAGTCGCGCCTGGCGCGGGCCCAGAACGACGTCGAGATCCTCGCCGAGGCGGTGTACGAGTTCTTCAATGACACCGGCTTCTTCCCGCAGTGGGGCGATGCCGAGCGGACACGCCGCATCTCCCTGCTTGTATCCGCCGGGGCCGTCCCCGACGTGGAGCCGGGTGCAGGCGGCTGGGCCGTGGTGGCGCCCGACGCGATCGACCGCATCACCAACCAGCTGATCAACAACCGCCCGTCGTTCGGCAGTCGCGGCTATCCGTTGAAGACCGCGGCGAGCGGCTCGGGGTGGAACGGTCCGTACATGAGCGCCGATTTGCTCCCCGACCCGTGGGGCAATCGCTACGTCGTCAATGTCGAGTTCCTGTCGGTGATGCCCGGCGCTCTCGAGGCCGATGGCTTTCAGCAGAAGCGGGCGGTATGGGCGCTGTCGGCCGGTCCCGACGGCGTCGTCGACACGCTCTATCCGAGCTCGACGCAGCAGCTCATCTCGAACGCCTCCGCCAGCACCCTCGATATCAGCGCCCGAATCCAGTGAATCGCCGTCTCGTACCACAGCACACCCGCAGCAGCTTGAGGGTCGAGGCTGGCCGCTCCTGGCCGGGCGGCAGACCGGCGAGCCGACGTTTCCGGTCATCTGAGGTCACGGTGTCGCCGATCCAATTGCGGGCACGAAACCAGGGAGAGTAGGTTTGGACACGACAAAGCGACGACGACCACTCGATACTGGGGATTCGCCGGCCATGGACGAGCGCAATCTGTTTACGACGTACAGCTTGGCGGACTACCTTCAGGTGAGCGCGCGCACCGTGCAGCGTGAGGTCGAGCGCGGTCGCCTTGCGTACGTGATGGTCGGGGGGCGGCGGCGCTACCGCCGCGCCGATATCGAGTCCTACCTGCGCCAACGCACGCAGCGATCACAGTTCCGCGTGATCCAGGGTGGCCGCCGCCGCATCGGCGTCCTGTAGCTTCCCCGCGCGAGCGTCGGTGCCGGCGCCGGTCGAGCCGACCGGAGCGCCGGCCTTTTTCTTTTCGTGACCCAATCTGGCCGCGCGCGTCGCGACCGTGATCGAGCGCCCGGCCACGCGGGGCCAGACCGATCCTTTACTTGTTGCGGCTGATCGGCGTTGCGTCCATGCTGGCTCGTGGATCAACCCCCCCCCGGTCACCGCGATGAAGAAACAGCCGCTCGAAACCGTCGAGACGCTGGCCGAGCGACTCGGCCTTCCGGAACGCCCCATCGTTCGTGAGGTCATGCGCAGCCGGCTGCCGTACGTGAGCATCGCGGGCTTCTGGCGCTTTCGCGAGCGTGATATCGAGGTGTGGAAGGAGCGGGTCGGCTCATTGCCTCGGCTGACGGTGCTGCGCGGCGGTTCCGAGGACAGTCCTGCGGACACCAGCGGCCAGGAGCGGCCACGCGGAGTTGAGGCCGGACCCGCGCGGTCATAGGCTGGCCCCACTTCAAAGGCCTGGGCACCTTTGGGGGTTCTCACGTGAGCAATAGCCTACGCGTGGAGACGGTCGCGACACTGGCCGAGCGACTCGGTCTGAGCCGTGACTCGATTGCTCGCGAGGTCGTCCATGGACGTTTGCCGTATGTCAACGTCGGCGGTCACTGGCGATTCCGCGAGCAGGACATCGAATACTGGCTCGAGCACCATGCGCCGGAACACGACGCCCGTCTCCGACTGATCAAGGGGCAGCAGACGGCCTGACCGCTGCGCCCTCCTTGCAGATCGCCCGGGGCCCGGCAATCCGGCGAGCAATCGCCGGGCAGCCGGGCGCCGTGGTGAATCATCGCACGCGGTTTGTGGTGATTTGCCGCCCCCGTCGGCCGCTGGGGCGATGCTCGGCTAACCACAGGCCGTCAAACGCCGCGCGTGCGAAGCTCGTGCCCTGTCTGACGGCGGCTGACGGCGGCACCGAGTCGAGCCGCCGGCGGGGGTGACAGGAGCGTCCAGGAGACCCCGGGTTTCGTTGTTGCCTGACCATTGGCTGCCTAGATTGGGCGTTACCTGATTCGCCCGACCTACTCGCCAGGGCCGCCCCGCGCGGGGGCAGCTCGGAAGCAAGCGTGGCTTCCAGGCGAGGTCGGACAGGGAGGCCCTATCATGAGAGATCGACTGGTCGCGCAGCGAGGCTTCACCCTCGTCGAAGTCAGCATCATTCTGCTGACGCTCACTATTCTGAGCTCGATCATGTTGCCGCAGCTCGGCAACTACAATCGGCTCGCCCGGTACGTTCGCGTCAAGGAGGACCTTGGCGCGCTCTGCTCCGTGCTTAAGATGATGCTCGACGACGTGGGCGAGGGCGCCTTTTATGTCGATGCGGGTCCGGACCACCCACCCAACCGTGAAGTGCCGGTCGGGCTGTTGGTCGGAGTCGGAGACATCCCCCTTTACGGCACGGCCCGGGATGGCGAGGACTGGCGCCGTCCGTTCAGCGACGAGTTCGGCGAGCATACCGACGGCGGCAACCTGGCGCCCTGGTTCTGGGTCGACACGCTCGGCAACCACCTGATCTCGAACACGCCGCTGGATTCGGGCGAGCGCCGCTGGCGCGGACCGCTCGAGATGCGGCGGGGATTCCAGAGCCTCTTCGCGTGGCGCGGCCCCTACATCGCCGACAAGATCACCCCGGACCCCTGGGGCAACCGGTACATGGCCAACGTCTTCGCCCTGTACAACCCGCCCGGAGCGGGTCCGCACGATCGTTATGCCTCGGCGGTGGTGTGCTACAGCGCCGGCCCCGACTCAGCGATCGACACCGACTTCAACCAACCGCACGGATGGACCACGGGTGACGACGACATCACTGCTCTGCTGAACGCCGGAGGGCCGATGTAATGGTGGCGCCAGCAGAGCGCACGGAGGATCGGTCGCTACGACCGCGCGACCCGAGGCGCCGATTCTCCGGGGGCGGGACGGACGCGTCCCGCCCTTGAACTTCCATTTCCCTCCTTGGAGGCTGCCAAATGCAAAGCACACGAGATCAACGAGGATTCACCCTTATCGAGGTCAGCATTATTCTCCTGACGCTGACCATCCTGAGCACGATCATGTTGCCGCAGATGGGCAACTTCAATCGACTTTCGCGCTATGTGAAGGCCAAGGAAGACCTCGGCGCCATCTGCTCGGTCATGAAGGCGATGCTCGACCAGGTGATGCTCGGCACCTTCTACGGCAAGCCGCTCGAGCGCCGGGTACCGGTTGGCCTGCTCGCCGGCCCGGGCGCTATCCCCCCGAAGGGCCTGGTGTCCTGGAGCAACTGGCAACGTGAAGAGCTCACCGAGTTCAGCGAGCCGACCGACTACTCGGGCACGCGCGTGGAGTTCGTCGTTGATACCTTCGAGAACCATCTGCAGCAGAACCGGCCGCTTGGTAAGTGGAACGATGGCGATCGGTACAAGAACGTCTTCGACAACCCCATGGCCTCGGGTGCTTTCCTTGGCTGGCGCGGGCCGTACATGGACGCGTTTACTCCCGACCCATGGGGCAATCGCTACATGGCCAACGTGTTCGCGCTGCACCGCCCCGGGGATCTGCCGGAGCTGCGCGATGGATTCACGAGCGCCGTTGTCTGCTACTCGACGGGTCCGGATCTGGGGGCCGATACCGCCTTCAACCAGCCCATGAACGACCGCGACGGCGACGGCGTGTACGGCTGGGTGACCGGCGCCGACGACCTCGCCGTGGTGTTCAGCGCCGGCGGGCCATTCTAGGAGCCGTGGTGGGCCGCGCCCTGGAGGCGCGATCGTCGGCCATCGGGACCGCTCGATCCACCGGAATCGAGCGGTCCTTTCTCGTGCACGAGGTATGACCAGAAGTTGTGGATCAGGAGCATGAAAAAGGCGGCGTATCCTTCCGTGTAACCAAAACACGGAGCCCTGGTAGGAGCCAGGGGGAAGGAGACGCCACCTATGCTGAAGGTACTCGAAGAGAGGCTTGAAAGGGAAGCGGCCGATGGCCTCGGGACGCTGGACGAGATCGCACTGAGGGGTGCGCAGCGGATGCTGGTGCATGCGCTCGAGCAGGAGGTGGCAGCCTACATCGAGCGCCACGGGGATGAGCGTGACGAACAGGACAGGCGGCGGGTGGTTCGCAACGGCAAGGCGCGGGCCAGGAAAGTGACGTGCGGTGCCGGGACGATGCAGGTAAGGGCGCCGCGCATCAACGACAAGCGGGTGGACGGGACCGGCGAGCGGCAGCGGTTCACGAGCTCGATCTTGCCGCCGTACATGCGGCGCTCGCCAAAGGTGGCCGAGGTGCTGCCGGTTCTGTACTTGCGAGGGCTCTCGACGGGAGACTTCAAGCCGGCGTTGACGTCTCTGTTGGGTGAGGAGGCGGCGGGGCTCTCGGCAACCAACATCGCGCGGTTGACGGCGGTGTGGGAAGACGAGTACCGGGCGTTCCGGAGGCGCAGCCTGGCGGATCGAGACTACGTGTACGTGTGGGCCGACGGGATCCATTTCAACGTGCGGCTCGAGGACGACCGCCTGTGCACGCTGGTGCTGATCGGCGCCCGTCCTGACGGGACAAAGGAACTGATCGCGATCGAGGACGGGTATCGGGAGAGTACCGAGAGCTGGCTGTCGGTGCTGCGCCACCTGAAGCGCAGAGGGATGCAGGCGCCGGTAGTGGCAGTTGCTGACGGGGCGCTCGGCTTCTGGAGGGCGGTGCGGGAGGTCTGGCCCGAGACGCAAAAGCAGTGCGACTGGTGCCACAAGATGGGCAACGTCCTGGACAAGCTGCCCACGCGGCTGCAGGGCAAGGCCAAGCGCATGCTGCGCGAGGTGATGTACGCCGAAACGCGCGAGCAGGCCGACGAGCAGATCGACGCTTTCGCCGACGAGTTCTCACCCAAGTACGACAAGGCCATCAAGTGCCTGAGCAAGGACCGCGGCTGTTGACGCTGTTCCAGTTCCCCGCCGAGCACTGGAAGCACTTACGCACGACCAACGTCATCGAGTCGCCTTTCGCGACCTTGCGGCTGCGCCAGCGTGTCACCAAGGGCGCCGGCAATCGAACCAAGGCGCTGACGATGGCGTTCAAGCTGCTCGAGATGGCCCAGCTGCGATGGCGCCGACTCGATGCAGCAAACCTGCTGCCGCTCGTGCGTGCCGGCGTGACGTTCCTCGACGGCGTTCAACTCGAGCGCCACAACCAGGAGTCGGATCGGAAGGAAGCCGCCTGATCATGCGAGGCCGATCCACAACTCTTGACAATATCTCGCTTCTGCGTCGAGGCCTTGCAAGAGGCGCTCGAGCGCTACGGTCCTCCCGAGATCTTCAACACGGATCAGGGTAGCCAATTCACCAGCGTCGACTTCACCGACGCGCTCAAGGAGGCCGGCATTCGGATCTCGATGGACGGCAAGGGCCGCTGGATGGACAACGTCTTCATCGAGCGACTGTGGCGATCGCTCAAGTACGAGCAGGTCTATCTGTCAGAGTACGCGACTGGCTCCGAGGCTCGGGCCGGGATCGGCTGGTGGATGGACTTCTACAACGAGTGCCGACCGCACTCGTCGCTCCAGGACCGGACGCCCGAGGAGGCGTACATTGACGACGGGGCTGAAGACAGGAGCCCGGGGCTTCGCCCCGTGTCTCGCAAGCCCAAGGCAGCCTGAATCATGAACCCGGATTCCACCTTAGCTGCGACGCAAACCTGTCCAAAGGATGGGGTCCACCTCTCTCCTCTCGATGATCATGTTGCCGCAGATGGGCAACTTCACCCGGCTGGCGCGCTACGTCAAGGCCAAGGAAGACCTGATCGCGATCTGTGCGAGCGCCAAGAAGATGCTCGACGAGGTCATGCTCGGCACCTTCTACAAGGACCCGGGCGGCGACGATCATGAAGAGGCCCCGGAGACTCCCGTGGGTCTGCTCGTGGGACCTGGCGCATTGCCGCAGCCGGGCGCTGTGGGCGACGGTGACGGTGCCGTCGCGGTTGGCGATGCTTGGCGCGAGACCTCTATCCCCAGCGGCGCTGGCTGCTTGGAGATCAGCACGGACTCGGGCGACATCAACAACGTTCAGTTCGCCTGCGACTATCTGGCCAACCACCTGCAGCGCAACAACCCCGAGGGCACGAGCAACTCGGGCGAGCGCTACAAGAACGTGTTCGACAACCTCGATCAGTCGCGCCACCACCCGTCGCTGCACAACACGATGGTTGGCGGGTTCTTCGGCTGGCGAGGTCCGTACCTGGACGCGCTGACGCCGGATCCGTGGGGCAACCGTTACGCGATCAACAGCTTCGCGCTGTTCGCCCCGCCCGCCAGCGACGGTGACGATATCTTCTCCTCGGCGGTGGTGTGCTACTCCACCGGCCCGGATCTGGGCATCGACACCGAGTTCAACCAGCCGCAGGACAACGACGACGAGGCTGGTTGGGAAACCGGCGGTGACGACATCGCCGTGCATCCTCAGCGCCTTCGGCCCCTTCTAGCAGGCTGCTGAAAAACTCCCCTTGTTCGAGTAGATTCTGAACCACGCAGCCCGCGGCAAAAACCGAAGCATCAACGAGGTGAGCAGATGCGTGGTGAGGACGCGGGACAGGTGGCCGCCTTTAGTTACGTATCTCCGGAGCAGCGAGTACCGAAAGAGCATCCGCTGCGGCCGCTGCTGAGGATCGTCAACGACGTGCTGGGGCGGATGTCGCCGCTGTTCGAGAAGCTGTACTCGCACACGGGCCGTCCGTCTATCCCGCCGGAGAAGCTGCTGCGGGCGCTGCTGCTGCAGGTGCTGTACACGATTCGCTCCGAGCGCATGCTGATGGAGCAGCTCGACTACAACCTGCTGTTCCGGTGGTTTGTGGGCCTGAACATGGACGATCTGGTGTGGGATGCGACGGTGTTCACGAAGAACCGGGATCGAGTGTTGGGAGGCGAGGTCGCCGAGGTGTTCTTCCAGGAAGTGCTGGCGGAGGCACGGCGCCGCGGTCTGCTATCGGATGAGCACTTCACGGTGGACGGCACGCTGATCGAGGCGTGGGCCTCACACAAGAGCTTCAAGCCGAAGGATCAGAGCGACTCCGATGAGGGAGGCAGCAACCCGAGCGTCGATTTTCGCAAACAACGGCGCGCAAACGATACTCACGCCTCCAGGACCGATCCGGACGCACGCCTATACAAGAAGAGTAAGGGAGCCGAGAGGCTCTGCTACATGGGTCACCTGATGATCGACAACCGCCACGGGTTAGCAACCAACGCCTGCGTAACGATCGCTTTCGGGACAGCGGAACGAGAGGCGGCGGTGCAAATGGCGGACAAGATTTCCGGTAACCGCAGGGTGACCTTGGCGGCCGACAAGGGCTACGACACACGCGAGTGCGTCCGTAAGCTTCGAGATCGGAACATCACCCCGCACGTTGCACAGAACGACACCAATCGGCGCAGCGCCATCGACCGGCGCACAACCCGCCACCCCGGCTACCAGGTCAGTCAAAGGAAACGCAAGCTCGTCGAGCAGATGTTCGGATGGGCCAAGACGGTCGGGCTGATGCGCAAGACGCGGCACCGAGGCACCGAACGCGTCGATTGGATGTTCACCTTCACCGCCGCTGCCTTCAACCTGGTCAGAATGCGCAACCTCCAGGGGGCGACGTGACGATATCGGGACTAACCGCCCAAGAAATACCGGCGCGGCCGGCAACCAGAGCCTCGCACTCGCACTCGCCGCCCCGCTAACTCACCGTGATCGAGACGATCCAGCCCAAAATGGCGCGCTCGAGCCGTTTTTCAGCAGCCTGCTAAGGAGGAGAGAACGGCTGTCTGAGGACAGCACGAGCTCGAGGCCGGGCCGGGGGTAGCCGCAAGGCGCCCGGCTCCGGCCCTCGGGCAACGGGTGAAGGAGAGGACAGGGACGCGTCTCACGGCGCTCTCCTTCGTAGCGTGAGGCCGGCATGGCCGGGACCCCGACAAGACTCGCCGCTCGTTGAGCCTGGGAGGCATAGCGAGCGGCGTTTCTGCGTTTGCCGAACGCAACCGTAGCCAGCGTCGTCTTCCAGGTCCTGTGGCCGCGCCTGGCAGCTGCTGTACCGATCGGCGCGGTCAGATCCCGACTTGGCGCTGCCGCGACCCTCGCGGGGGCGCGTGCGCATGTCTGTGCGGGGCCGCTCGAGGCCGGACACGCGCGGCCAGCCGCGGCCTGGCGCACCCAGGCCCGGACGCTTGCGGCAGGGTGCGGCATTCCGTGGTCAGCGATCGCCATGCAGGTCCGTCTAAGCCTCTGGTTTCAAAAGGCTTGTGAAGGCACGGACAGACGCGGCCAGGCGTGTCCGCAGCGCTTTGCTTGTGTCCAGGAGAGGGTCCAAAGTGCCTCCCATGGACGGAGAGAGCCAAAGCTGCCATTGGGCCTGGGAGGAGGACGATGCGTTGAAGGCACTCCGTAAGCTGCCGACCCGTTTCACGAACCAGCAGGGTTTCACTCTCGTTGAGGTGACCATCATTTTGCTGGTTCTCGTACTTCTGAACTCGATCATGTTGCCGCAGCTCGGTAACTTCAACCGGCTCGCCCGCTTCGTGGTCGTCAAGGAAGACACGGCCGCGATCTGCGCGACTCTGAAGAAGTTCCTGGACGAGGTGATGGTCCGAGGCCCATTCGAGCAGCCGGGCGGCGGCACGGTAACGCCTGTTAACCCGATCGGGTTGCTGGTCGGCCCCGGGGCTCCCCCGAGCAACTCCGGCGCGTTGGCTGCCGGCAACTGCGCCGACGCCAACAACTGGTCGGATCCGCTCGCGGCGAACGCCGCGGCCGCGGGGACGGTCACGTGTACGCCGGATACTCCGGGCACGGGGACTGCCGTCATCTTCCGGGTTGACGATATGCGCTTTCACCTGCAGATCAACGACCCGTTCAACGACGACTCGGTCACCGCGAGCTATCGGTACAAGAACCAGACCGAGACGACCTCGATTGGCGCGTTCTTCGGCTGGCGTGGTCCCTATTTCAACGAGATCAACGCCGATCCGTGGGGAACCCGCTACGAGGTCAACACGTTTGGTCTGCACTCCGACGGCGACGGTATCGGTTTCTCGGACGCGGTCATCTGCGTCTCCTTCGGTCCCAACACGATCGCGGAGACCAACTTCAGCATGCCGCACCCGGACAACTTCGTCATCGGTGGTGACGACATCGCTGCGGTCCTCAGCGCGATGGGCCCGTTCTAGGGAGGTACGTAACTAGCTGTCACAACGCATCGCGCCGGGAAGGGTCGGCCGCACAGCCGGCCCTTCCCCTGGCGCCGAGGCACACAACGATTTTCGAGGTTGCTTCCCGTAGTCTCCCTGTCCTGATTGGGAAGCATCCTGGCGCCAGGGTGGCGCCGAGATCCGCCGTCCGTGTTCTCCCAGGCTCCACGGGCGGCGGTTTCTTTTGTCCTTGCGCGGCCGCTCGGACTCGCGCAAGAGAAGAAACGGCCGCCGCTCGCTCAGGACGTTCGCGAGCGGCGGCCTGACGGAGCAACCCGGTCAGCTGCCAAGCCCCGGGTCGCCAGGAGAGCCAGCGACTACGGCCCGCTAGAACGGGCCGCCAGCGCTCAGGATCACGGCGATGTCGTCGCCGCCCACCTGCCAGCCGTAGCTGTTGTCCGGATCGTCCATCGGCTGGTTGAAGCGGGTGGAGATCTGCTCGTCCGGACCGGCCGAGAAGCAAACCACCGCGCCCGTGAAGTACTCGTATGGATTGCTCAACGAGTGCAGCCCGAAGACGTTGGCCACATAGCGGTCGCCCCACGGGTCCGGAGTGATGGTGTCGAAATAGGGGCCCTTCCAGCTCAGGAAGAAGTTGGCGCTCGCCAGCTCCGACGTGTTCCTGTACCGCGTCGTGATCCCCACACTGCCATCACCGAACGGGTCGTTGACCTGCAGGTGGTTCTCGAGCCGGTCGACCGCGAAGTTGACCGCGGTGCTGGCAAGGCCCGGGGCGTCAGTCTCGACGCTGAGCTTCACGGTCGTCGTGCCGTCGCCCGTCTGCGACCAGGGGTCGTTCGGGGAGTTGACCTGATGGAAGGTGTTGGAGTTGCCGTCGAACGGCGGATCGCCCGGTCCGTGTAGCAGACCGATTCGAACACCGGAGGGTGCCTGGCTCCCGCCACCCGGGTTTTCCCAGACGGCGCTGATCGTCACCTCGTGGAGGAACTTCTTGAGGGTAGCGCAGATTGCGCCCAGGTCCTCGTAGACCTTCACCTTGCGGGCCAGCCGGTTAAAGTTCCCGAGCTGGGACAGCATGATCATGCTGATGATCACGAGCACCAGCAGGATGATGGTCACCTCGACGAGCGTGAAGCCTGCCTGACTCCTGACGCCCGGCTGCTTCGTGCTGTTCGGCCTCATTGCCTTCGTCCTTCTCCAGGCCCAGTCGTTCCGTCACGCGAACGACTCTCGCCTACCTGCGCCCGGGGTTCAATCGCGATTGGCCGGTGTTGACCGCTCCTGACCGCCATCCTCCCGCACAGGACGCTGTCGGGCCCCTGTGGACCGGGGCTGCCGTCCTAGTCGGCGGCTGTCCCTCATCGGGAGCCGGGGCCCGCGCGTTGCCGTCCGTGCCCCCATCGGGCCGCCGCTGGGAGCTCACGCCGCATGCGTTCCGGCGTTGGCCGGCGTCTACCCGAGGTGGCCGCGCTGGCCCGGCCATTCGCGGACGAGCCCGGGCACCACCGGTCGCGCGCGGACCCAGCGCGCGGACCCAGTCGGTCGAGACCGGCCGAGGGCGGCCGAGTCCGTCCAGGAGCGGACCCGAGCGAAAACTGGTGGACAGGAGCGGACAGGAGCGGCCAACAGTGCCCTCAGGCCGTTGCGATCCGGTCACGGGGGGCCAACACTACCCAGAACCGGCCAAGGCCCTGTGGTTGTTTCGTCACGCCACCCTGGCCCAGGGCCTCTTGCCACCCGGCCGGGCGGTCGCACTGGGAGAAGCGACCGCCCAGCTCTCCCGGGTGGGAGGCCACTAGGTCTCGGCCAGAACGAGAGTCACGTCCGGGACGCTTGTCCGGGCGCTTCTCTGAGGTTCACTGGAGGCCGAGATGAAAGAAGCACGCTCCCACGGATTCACCCTCATCGAGGTGACCGTTGTTCTTCTGGCGCTGGGGATTCTCGCCGGCGTCCTTCTGCCGAGCATCGGCGGTTTTAACTCGCTGGCTCGCAAGGTCCGTCTCAAGGAGGACCTCGGCGTGCTCTGCTCGATGATGAAGGTGATGCTCGACGATGTCGGAAACAGCGCCTTCTTCCAAACGCGCAACTACTCACAGCGCGGGTACTCCGCGTCGTTCGGGTCCGCGAGCGGGTACTCCACGTCGGCGGCGGCCAGCGGCATGCTGGTGACGCAGAGCACGGGCCCGGGATCGGACTGGTGCGTGAATTGCGACCTGCCGCGCTCCGACTGCGGTAACTGCGGCGACGACTGCAACGAGGAATGCACCCACCCACCGGTGACCGCTGAGACGACCCAGACCTGGAACTTCACCGGCGGCGGTGGGGCTCGCAGCTGGGGGGCCTCGTCGAGCTACGGTCGGGTCTCGGGGGCCGGTAGCTACTGGTCGGGCTACGGCGGGCGCGGCTGGCCCCTGGGTCTGCTGGTCGGCTCCGGTGACACTCCGGGCTCTGCGATCGGCTACACGGAATGGCAACTCGACGTCGGAGCGGGCTTCACGCAGACCACGAGCGGCATCTACCCCACGGCGATGACCTTCGCCGTCGGTACTCTCGAGGGCCAACTGGTACACGGCGACCCGAGCTTGTACGGCGATGGGTACACCTACGCCTCCGGAACTTCGGGCATCGCCTTGCAAGGCGGCTCCGGACGAGACGATCCACACCTATTTCAACCAGCCCCACGGCTGGTACACCGGTGGCGACGACGTCACCGTGGTTCTGGCCGGCGCCGGCGGCATCCGCTGACCGCCTGGTCGGGAGCGGACCGGAGCACTCCTGAGCACTTAAACATAGACAAATACGGTCAAGATCGGACCACTACGATAAAAAGACGGTAAAAGTCATTATTAGGTAGAACTGGCCGGCTCAGAATTGCCACCATAGGCCGTCGAGGGGACTCCGCTGCCCCTTGGCGGCCTTTCTTGCGTACGCCCACGAACGGAGCTCTCGAGAGGGAAGCGAAGCAGATGATCCACGTTGAGAACCTGTGCAAGATCTTCGGCACCGTCCCGGCGCTCGACGGCATCTCGTTCGACGTCCAGCCGGGTGAAGTCGTCGGTCTCTTGGGTCCGAACGGAGCTGGCAAGACGACGACAATGCGTATTCTCACCGGCGCCATGCCGCCCACCAGCGGTGTGGTCCAGGTGGCCGGCCACGATGTGGGCAGCGCGCCGCTCGAGGTCAAGAAGCGCGTCGGCTATCTGCCCGAGGTTCCGCCTCTGTATCCGGAGATGCGGGTAGCCAGGTTCCTGCGGTTCGTCGCCGAGCTCAAGGGCGTGCCGCGTGCGGAGCGCTCCGCACGGGTCGATCGCGCACTGGCCCAGTGCTGGTTGGAGGATCGGGCCGACCAGCCCATCGACCAGCTCTCGAAGGGGTATCGGCAGCGCGTCGGTTTGGCTCAGGCGATCCTGCACGACCCCGACTTGCTGATCCTCGACGAGCCCGTGGCGGGTCTGGACCCGCGCCAGATTATCGAGGTACGCCAGCTGATTCGCGAGTTGGCCGGTGATCACACGGTCATTCTCTCGAGCCACATCCTCAGCGAGATCTCGGCCTCGTGCGAGCGCATCATCGTCATGAACCGCGGCAAGGTGGTGGCCACCGACACGGTCGAGAACCTGACCCGAAAGTTCAGCGGCGGCGACAAGATCGTGCTGAGCGTGCGCGGCGACGTCGACGCGCTGCGGCGAGCCTTCAAGGCGGTCGCCGGTGTGCAGCAGGTTCGCATCGTCGAGGAGCCACAGGCGCCCGAGTGCTGGCGCTGTGAGGTAGTGGGCCCGACCGCTATCGATCTCCGACCCGATCTGGCGGCGATCGTCGTCAACGCCGGCTGGGAGCTTCTCGGCCTCGGCCGCACCGAGCTCGGGCTCGAGGAGGTCTTCCTGCGCCTGACCGAAGACAAGAACGACGACACCGACGAGGAGACCACGCGCGTCGCCTGAGGCATGCGACAAGGAGAATCATGCGAGGAGCCTGGGCAATCTGCAAACGGGAGTTGCACTCCTACTTCGTGTCGCCGGTGGCCTACGCCGTCATGGCGATCTTCTGGATCGCGGAAGGGGCGTTCTTCATCAGCATCATGAACTTCTGGGCGGTCCAGGGTCGTCAGGCCGATGTGCGGGCGCAGGAGTTCGGACCCGAAGGCAACCTCCTGAACGTGCCGGCAATGATCGGTGGGAGCTTCCTCGACATCACCGCGTGGATGCTCCTGTTCATCGTTCCTATCGTTGCGATGGGGCTGCTCGCCGAGGAAAAGAAGCGGCGCACGATGGAACTGCTGCTCACCTCGCCCGTCTCCAACGCCGGGATCCTGTGGGGGAAGTTCGTCAGTGCGTTCAGCTTTCTACTGATTGTCCTGATGCCGACCTTCTTCTACCAGTACCTGTTGACCGCGTTCGGTGCCGGCGACCCGGCGGTCTGGATCAGCGGGTATGTGGGGCTCGTGCTGATGGCGGCCGCCATGCTCGCCGGCGCGCTCTTCATCTCCTCGATTACCGACAACCAGCTGGTGGCGGCGTTCGGTGGTTACGGTCTGCTCCTGGTCTTTTGGTTTCTCGACGCGCCCGCGAACCTGGTTGCGAACCCGGTCTGGCAGGACTTCGTGCGCTGGCTCTCGATCTACCACCACTTCGGCGATGCCCGGGTGGGGGTCATCAGCCTGCGGGACATCAACTACTTCGCCTGCTTCATCGCGGTCTTTCTCTTCCTGACCCACATGGCGCTGGAGTCGATTCGCTGGCGGGGAGTGCGCAGCCGATGAGCAAGTCCAAGATCTGGGCCCGGGTCGAGAGCTGGAAGCGTCGACAGGTTCTGCCCAGCAGCCGCAGCCTCACGCAATGGACGTTTGCGGGGCTGCGCATCGTCTTGCTGGTGGCCTCGCTGTTCTTGGTCACGTGGGTGGTCAACTACAACCCGGTGAGCTGGGACCTGAGCGAGGAGCACCTGTTCAGCATCTCGGCGCAAACACGATCGGTACTCCAGACGCTCGAGGCGCCGGTCACCTTGACCGCGTTTCTTCCGAGCGACAACGACCCCGCTATCGAGCGGCTGCTCCTGGCCTATGCCGACGAGTCGCCTCTGGTCGACTTCCGCATCGTCGACCCGGAAGCCGAACCGGCCTTGGCTTTCGAGCTCAACGTACGCGACTACGGGTTGATCGTCGAGGGGACCGAGCGCGTGCAGCGGGCCACCGCGATCGAGGAGCCGGAGATCACCAACGCCATACTGGCTGTGACCCAGGGCGAACCGGTTCCAATCTGCTTCCTGGTCGGCCACGGAGAGCGTGACTGGCAAGACAAGGAGCGTTCGGGCCTGTCGGCTGCCGGCGCCGCCCTGGGCCAGACCAACTACGCGCCCGCACCGGTCAACCTCGGCACCTCCGATGCGGTGCCGGATCGATGCCGCGTCGTGGTGCTGGCCGCGCCGAAGGCCGACATCCTCCCCTCGGAACTGGACTCGCTGGTCGACTTTCTCGATGCGGATGGCCGCCTGATGGTGATGCTCGAAACGCAGGTCGAGACGCCCGTGCTCAACGAACTGCTCGGTCGGTATGGACTGCACGCGAACAACGACTTCGTGATCGACACGCGCCGCAACGGCCAGCAGTTCGGGCTCGGGCTGCAGGCGCCGGTGGTCGACGAATACACCCCGCACCCGATAACCGAGGGTTTCCGGGTCATGACGATGTTCAACCTGCCGCGCTCGGTTACTCCGACCGAGTCGATGCCCGACGGGCTCGATGTCCGGGCGCTGGCACGGAGCACTCCCTCCTCTTGGGGCGAGACCGAGTTCGACCGCTCTCAGGGGGCGACCTGGGATCCCGAGGTCGATCTGGCCGGGCCGCTACCGATCGTCGTTGCGGTTGGCCGCGCCGTCCAGGAGACGCCCCGGGCCTATCGCGAGCGCCTGAAGCAGGGCGAGCCGGCACCCGTCGGGGACGCGATCCTGGTGGTTGCGGGCGACGTCGACTTCGCCAGCAACTCACTGTTCGGCTTCCGGGGCAACGGGGATCTGTTCCTCAACTCGGTGAGTTGGCTTGCCGGCCAACAGGAGCTGATCTCGATTCGTCCCAAGGCAGTGGCCAACAAGCGGATTCTCTTGACCGACAGCCGCAAGGCGCTCTCCTTCGCGCTCCTGGTCATTCTTCTGCCGATGGTTCCTGCTATGACAGGCGTGGTCATCATGGTTAAGAGGATCAAATAAGGATTTTTAACACTAGTTAAGATGCTAGGCTAAGTATAAATAATCACAGAAGATCAACAGGGGCCAACTAAGCCCCTGGGGAACTGACATGTACCGAGGCGACTCCAACGACAGCCAGATCGGAGCCAACGGCGGCCCCTCCGCCGGAGCCATGACGCAGCTGCGCCTGGGCGACTACCTCGTGCACGAGGGCATCGTCTCGGCCGATCAGCTCGCCGAGGTCTTGTCTCGGCAGCGTGCCGGTGGAACAGCTCTGCTCGGAGAGATCCTCACGCAACAAGGACTGGTGGACGAGGAAACTCTCGGTCGGGCACTTTCCCAGATCGCCAGAGTTCCCTATCAGGAACTGCGACTGGACGATGTGGAGAGTGCCGCCGTGCAGGCGGTGCCGCGGGATATCCCGCCGCGCCACGGTGTTGTGCCGATCTCGGTAGCCGGCGATCGCATTCGGGTCGCCTTCGCGGACCCGTTCAACATCCTGGCGGTCGATGAGATCGAGCGCCGCACCAACTTCCGGGTGGAGCCGGTCCATGGCATGGCGCAGGTCGGACTCCGGCACGCAGACGCTCTACACGATGCTCTCACGCATGAACATGCTGGCGCACAACATCGTGACGCTAGAGGACCCCGTCGAGTACCGGATTCCCGAGATTCGCCAGAGCCAGATCAACAAGCGGGCAGGCTTCGACTTCGCCACCGGGCTGCGGTCGGTACTGCGGCAGGATCCGGATGTCATCCTCATCGGTGAGGTCCGTGATCCCGAGACCGCGGGGCTGGCGATGCGCGCCGCGCTCACCGGCATTCTCGTTCTCTCCACCCTGCACACCAACGAGGCCGCCGGTACCTTCCCGCGACTCGTCGATATGGGGTTGGAGCCGTATCTGATCGGCTCGACCATGATCTCGGCCGTGGCCGAGCGTCTGGTCCGGCGTACTTGCCGTGACTGCGCCGAACCGATCGAGCCGGACCGGGCACTGCTCGAGCGTCTCGGCTTGGACGAGGAGCCGGTTGATGGAACCTGGCTGCGCGGCTCGGGTTGCCGCAGCTGCGATGACTCGGGCTACAAGGGCCGCACCGGCATCTTCGAGATCCTGATGGTCACCCCCGCGGTCCGCGAGGCGGTGAAGATGCAGGCCGATACCCAAGCGATCCGCAAGGTAGCCGTCGAGGAAGGCATGCAGACCCTGATGCAACACGGGCTGGTCCGTGTTCGTCGGGGCGAGACCACATTGGAGGAGCTCGCGCGCGTGGCGCGCGAGTAGGAGCGTAATGCCCCGTTTCAGCTACGTAGCCAAGAACGACGCCGGTGCCACGTTGAAGGGCATCGAGACCGCGTCGAGCCGCGAGATGCTGGCCGACCGGCTAGCACGGCGCGGCCTGTAGCTGGTGCGCGTACGGAGCGGCCAGCTATCCGGAATCCACATCGAGCGGGTCACTCGCAAGGATCTGGTGCTCTTCACCTCGCAGCTGATCCCGGTCGTCGCCACCGGCGTGCCGCTGCTGGCTGGACTCGAGGACCTCGAGCAATCGATGTCCAAGGAGCGCCTCAAGGGCGTCGTCCGCGGTCTGCGAGCCGGCATCGAGCGCGGCGACAGCTTGGCCGACTCGATGGCGCGCTATCCGAGCATCTTCAGCGACATCTACATCAACACCGTTCGTGCGGGCGAGGAGTCGGGGAAACTGGAGGAGGCGCTTGTGGAGCTGCGCGACTTCCTCGAGTGGCAGCTCGACCTGCGGCAGCGAGTCCGCAACATCCTCGCGTACCCGATGATCGTCGTGGTGGCGCTGATCGCGCTCAACGTAGTCATCGTGACGGTGGCCATTCCGCGGTTCCAGCAGGCTGTATCGCCAGCTGCAGAACACGCAGGATTTCGAGTTGCCGTTAACGACACGGTTCGTGATGGCTTACAGCAGCCTCTTCAGCGACTACTGGCCGCTGACCCTGGCGGTCGTGCTCGGGTCTGTGATCGCCTACCTGGCCTGGGTCGGCACCCAGCGGGGCCGCCTCCAGTGGGATCGCATGAAACTGCGCGTTCCGGTCAGCGGGCCGTTGCTCCGCAAGGTGAGCTTCTCCAGGTTCGCCCATCACTTCGGCACAATGTACTCAGCCGGTGTGAGCGTGACTCGCTCGCTCGAGATCGTCCGCGGCGCGATGGGTAACGAGTACCTCGGCAGGGTCGTCGAGTACGTCAATCGGCGCGTACGCAGTGGTCAGCCGCTGGCCCACGCCATGCGCGAGACCAAGGAGTTCCCCAGCGTTGTCGTGCAGATGGTCGCCACGGCGTACGGGTCGCATGGAGGAGGCGCTGGCCAACGTCATCCGCTTCTACGATCGCGAGGTCGACGCGTCCGTGCGACGCACGACGACCTACATGGGCCCGATTCTGCTTGCCGTGCTGGCGGGCGTTCTAGTCCTCATGGGTACGGCGTTCTACCTGCCGCTATTCCGTCTCATCACCACGATCCGATGATGCATACGAGCCACCGAGTCAGCCTCGATCGTCGGCGCCGTGCGAGCGCCGGCATGAGCTTGTTCGAGGTCACGCTAATCGTGGCGGCACTCGTCATGCTGGCCGCCGCGGTTGCACCAGCGCTGCTGCGCTCGGTACACGAGCGGCGCCAGCGCCAGGTCCAGCAGGAGCTCGAGGCGCTGCACGCCGCTATCGTCGGCAGCGACGAGAAGGGCGTCTTCGGATTCGTCGGCGACCTCGGACGCTACCAGTGGACGCTCGACGAGCTGGAACAGGCCGGCAGCAACACCTTCTGGATCGACGAGACGACCGGAGTCGGATACGGCTGGAACGGCCCCTACGTCAACGCGGGACGCGATGCGCTCGACTCCGTCACCGACCCTTGGGGCAATGCCTACGACGTGGGCGTCGTGGGTCTGGGCCAGATCCGGAGCGCCGGGCCGAACGGTGTGTACGACGACGCCGACGACGTGCTCTATCCGCCCAATCCAGAGACGCCCTACGGCAGTGTCGCCATCTCGGTGAAGGGGCACAGCGACGGCGTGATCGACACCGATCCCGACGGCTGCGGTGTGACGCTCTACTACTCGGGTGAGGGGACACTCGCCTCCGTTTACGACGAGACCGCCCCGTTCTCCTTTACCGATGTCCACCGCGGACCGCACGCAGTGCACGTGAGCTGCCCTCGCTACGACGGCGGTACCGAGACCGAGACAGCCATCGTGATCGTACGCGGCGGTGGCGCGCAGCAGTTTGCAGAGATCTTCGTGGAGCTCGGCAGCACGCCGACGGGCTCCACCGACGAGTCGGCCGAGACCACCGACACCGCCGCAGGCGCGTCGGCAGACCCCAGCGAGCAGAGGTAACGATGGGCGCTTTCGATAGATTCCGCGGACGAGGCGGCCGGGTGGGGATCGAGATCGGCCGCGATCTGGCCGTCGTCGAGCTCAAGGGAGACCCTCCGAAGATCACGGCCGCCGGCCACTCGGCGCACGCAGGCTACGACGGAGTCGAGCTCGGTGGCTGGCTGCGTCGTTGGCTCGGAACACTCGATGTCTCGGGTAAGACGGCCCGCGCGGTGATCGTTGATGGCGACGTGCACCACTTCCTGGTGTCGATGCCGGAGATGAGCGACCGCGAGCGCCATCTGGCTGCAGGTGCCGAGGTTCGCAAGCTGGCTCCGGGTCCCGCCGCGCAGCTGGCCTACTCGCACCAAGCCGTCGGCTACGTCGAGGAGACCGGTATCTCGCGGCAGAAGGTCCTGATCTCGGCCGTCGATCGGACGACGCTGCGCAACGCGGTCGACACCATCGAGGCCGCTGGCCTCAGGGCCGACACGGTGACCACGGTTCCCGCCGCACTGGCCAAGGCTGCCGAGCTGCTACCACCGGCGCCCGGCGGTCAGGCGATCGCGTATCTGGCGTCGGGCCGCTCCTACCTGCTGGTCTTCCAGAACGGCGTTCTCGAGTTGGTGCGCGACTTCGTTCTGCGGGCCGAGGATCGGGACTTCGACCCGGCCGGCATGGCCGAGGTGATTGCCGAGGAGCTCCGACGCTCGTTCCTGTTCTTTGGTCAGCGGGCCCACGGTGCCAGCGTCGAGCGCCTGGTTCTGGCTGGCCCCATGAGCAGCTTGCCCGACCTTGCGACGAAGCTTCGCGAGGTACTTGCGATCGACGTCAGTCCGTTCGATGTTTCGGCGCGCGTCGATCTCGGCAGCAGCATCGATCCATTTGATCAGCCTGCGCTGGCCGTGGCGCTCGGCGCCGCGTCGCTAGAGGGAACGGCGATTGCCAATCTGGTGCCTCCCGAGGAGGTCGGCGAGGAGCAGCTGCACCGCTTCTTCTCGGTCGGACGTGTCGCCGCGGCTGTGGTGCTATTGCTGCTCGCCGGCTGGGGCCTGCTGGCACTGCTGAACGCTAGCGTTGCGAGCCGTCGCAGTGCCGGAATCGAGGATCAGCTGGTCCGCACACGTCAGGAGCTCACCCAGGCTCGGGACACGGCACAGGCCCGCGACGATCATCGCGCCCGCCGCGATCTGCTCGAGCGCCGCGCACTCGAGACGACCTTGATGGGTGCGCTGCTGCAGCGAGTCGGCCGGGCGATCCCCGACAAGATTGCTCTGGAATCGATCGGCTGGACACGCAGTTCCGGTCCCGAGGGGCAGACCTACTGGGACGCGCAGCTCAACGGCTTCGTCAACGGAGACACGCGCTCCGAGTCACAGGCCATTTTCAACCGCTTCTACGCCATCCTGCAGGCCGACCCGATCGTCGATGATCTTCACCTGGTCGAGCCTCTGGTGATCGGTCTCGAGGGGAAGCGGGTTCCGCCGCCCCTGATCTCGGCAGTCCAGGAACGCCTCGGTGGCGCCGTTCGAGGGCGTCCAGGCCCCGTCGAGCTGCGTGGTGGCCGGCCTGGCGAGGTCAGCATTCGAACCAGCCTGGACGACCTGCCAGCTTTCGGCCCGAGCGTAACTTCGGTGGGCTTCAAGGTCGGCGTGCAGCTCAAGAGGATTCAGTCGGGAGGGACGCAATGAGCTGGTCGGGTCTGCAACCTCCGGTCAGGGCCGGCATCGCCGTCGGTGTCTTCCTCGTGATCGCGGTCCTGGTCTGGGCGTTCTTCGTATCGCCCATGCGGGCGCGCGAGGCGACCGCGCTCGCGGATATCGCCAGCGCCGAGTCGCAACTCGAGGCCCTGGACCGTGAGATCGAGAGCATCCCCCCGGCCACCGACGCCGAGCGCAGCGTCTGGCAGGGTTCGCTCGACGACCTGATGAGTGGTCTCGGCCCAGAGTCGGAGCTGCCCTTGTTCATCGAATCGCTGGTTCGTTTGGGTGACTCCCAGGGAGTGGAAGTGTTTCTGACCAGCGGCGGCGCTACAGCGGTCACGGGTGATCCGCGCGCCGGTGGTGGCGCGCCTGCCGAGGTACAGCGCGTACTCGGCGGGGTGCCCGGGGCTCGCTAGGTGCCGTTGCGGCTCAAGGTCTATGGCGACTTCCAGTCGACCAGCCGCTTTGTCTCGCAGGTTGGCCGACTTGGCTGGGTTACCGACATTTCGAGCCTCACGCTTGCAAGGAGCTTCCCGGAGGTGGTGACGGAGGCAGTCGTGATCGTCTACTTCCGACCGACCGAGCTGGACGGCGCCGCGGGCGGCTCGTCCGGATCCATGGCCCGCGCCGGCGGTCAGGGAGGGCGCGGCAATGGGTAGTCGCAACGTCTTGACGCTACTGATCGTCGTCTTTGTGGCGGTCCTGCTCTACAACGTCCTGCACTTCACGGGTGTCGTCGGCGGGTTTGGTACGACCAGGGGCGTGGCACCGTTGCCGCAGGACGACCGCTTCGACCTTCCCGGGTTAGCGCCTCGTGCGGTAGAGCCGCCGAGCGTGACTCGTCCACAGGCCAGCGGCACGACGACGCCGTCGGGACGGCGCGGGGTCACCGCAGCGGACCTGAGCCTGACCTCCGACTGGGGCCGCAACCCGTTCTTCACGCCGGCCGAGATCTGGGCCCTGGCCAACTATCGTCCGGTCTACGTGACCGACCCCGGGACTGTGGCGACGGGCCTGCTGCTGAACGGCATCGTGATCGACAGCACGGGTCGCCGGGTCGCCATCATCAACAACGACATCGTCGGTGTCGGCGACGTGCTCGGCGGCATGACGATAGTGGATATGGGAAACGATACGGTCGTGTTCCGCCTCGCTGACGGGCAACGCCACTGAGAATGGCCGATGCAGCCATCGCCTTGAGCGTCCGCGGCGGCACGCCGGGGAGGTACTGATGAATCCGCCGCGAACGAATCGAAGGCCGAGGAGAAACGAAGCGATGACGACGAACGACCGACGATCTCGAATGCTGACGGCGCTCCTGGCCCTCAGCGTGCTGCTGATCCCCGGATGTGCCTCCTCGAGCAGCGGTGACGATGCCCGTCCGGCCGTCTCGCCCGCGCCCGCTCCGCCAGGTTGGGACGAGGCGTATCGACCGTCGTTCGACCCGCAGACCGCGATGGCCGAGGCTCCGGCTACCTCGATCGAGGAGTCGCTCGAGCACACCGGCTACGACCCCGGCCGCACCTACAACCTTCAGGTTCGCGACACCGACGTGCGCGCCGTGCTGCTGGCGATCGCGCGCGAATCCGATATTTCGATAAGCATCGAGCCCGAGGTCCAGGGCAACGTCACCACTGATATTCGTGGCGTGTCGCTCCCGGTGCTCCTGGAGAGCCTGCTGGAGCCGCTTGGCCTCGTGTACCGCATCGAGTCGGGCGTGCTCAAGGTGCGGGACCGGCAGTTGGAGACGCGCTTCTTCTTCCTCGACATCGTCCAGACCGACCGCAATGGCTCGCGATCGATCGGTGTCAGTACAGGTGCCAACAACGGCGGTGGCGGAGGCAGTGGTGGAGCGGGCGGAGCTGCCGGTGCTGGTGGCGGTGGCGGTATCGGCGGCGCGGCTGGCGGCGGCTCGGCCTCGGTGCAGTCGACTGATCCGAGCTTCCTGTGGCAGGAGATCACCGAGGGCGTGGCGTTCCTGATGACCTCGGGACTTGGTGGCTTGGGTAGCTTTGACCCCGAGGACCTTCGGCGGCGCCTGCGTGGCGGCCTCGGCGGCTTCGGCGGTGGCGCAGGGGGCGCCGGCCCGTCGATGCACATGAACCGGAGCGCCGGCACCGTCATGGTGCGGCATTACCCGGACGTGCTCGACGACATCGCCGAATACCTGCGCTCGGTCGAGGAGATCGCCCAGCGCCAGGTACTGATCGAGGCCCAGATCGCCGAGGTGGTGATGCGCCACGAGTTGCCGCGGGGTCGATTGGAATGTCGTCTTCGACGACCTCGGACTCGGTCTCGTCCAGACGGTCGGGTCCGGTGGTTTGAGCATCTTCCAGGCGACCATCGGGCGCGACAACTTCAACGCTGTGCTCGGCGCCATCTCCAACCAGGGCAACGTCAATGTGCTCTCGTCACCGTCCGTCGTGACGATGAACAATCAGGTTGCCCTGCTCAGTGTCGGCACCCAGGAGGTCTTCTTCACCACCCAGACCGTGTTCAACGGACAGGGCAACCTGGCCCAGACGATCACCACGCCCGGCACGGTTACCAACGGTGTGATCCTGTCGGTCACGCCGCAGATCTCGTCCGACGGGTGGGTGACGATGAGCATTCAGCCCTCGGTCTCGAACCTCGCCGGTGAGGCGATCTCGCCGAACGGTGATCGTTTCCCGATCATGGACGTGCGGGTGACCGACAACGTCATCCGCGTGCGTGAGGGCGAGACGATCTTCATCGGCGGCCTACTCGAGGACGTCGTACTGGAGAGCGAAGCCAAGACACCGATTCTCGGAGACATCCCCATCCTCGGGAGTCTCTTCAAGCGGGTCGATCGCGACAACCGCAAGGCCGACTTGATCGTGATGATCACGCCCACGGTGCTCCACGGGGACCGTGTGCGCGAGATCATGCGCGACCAGCTCCAGCGCATCGAGATGCGCCGCAGGAGCCGGAAGTCAGGCGTGCGTCGCGGCATGTAACGGATTCTGGAGGGATCAATGTATCGTGACTTCTTCGGGCTTCTCGAAAAGCCCTTCAGCCTGACACCGGATCCGAAGTACTTCTTCGCATCGGCGTGTCACGCGGAGGCGCGCGACCTGCTGCGCTACGGCGTGCGGGAGCGCGAGGGCTTCATGTGCTTCGCCGGCGGCGCCGGCACGGGCAAGACGACGCTGCTGCGTACCGTGCTCGAGGGCTTCGGCCAGGACGTGGTCACGGCCCTCGTGCTCAACCCGTACTTGTCGGAAGAGGATCTGCTCCGCATTATCCTCACCGACTTCGGTGTGGCCACGCGCGATGAGCTCGAGTCGGAGTCTGGACGACGGATAGGCAAGCAGGAGCTGCTCGATCGGCTCAACCACTTCCTGCTGGACCTCAGCATGCAGGGGCGAGCCGCGGTGCTCGTGGTCGACGAGGCACAGAATCTGCCGCTTCCGGTCATGGAGCAGATCCGCTTGCTGTCGAACCTCGAGACCTCGAAGTCGAAGCTGTTGCAGATCGTCCTGGCAGGTCAGCTCGGCCTGCGGAAGCTGTTGCAGGCTCCCGAGCTGTCGCAGCTCGCCCAGCGGGTCTCGGTGCGCTACACGCTACGGGCCTTCGACGCCGAGGACATCGGCCGCTACATCGACCACCGGCTACGGATCGCCGGCAGCGACGGCGACATCGTCTTTCCGCCGGCTGCCGTGCAGCGTGTGTACCAGTACACCGAGGGCGTACCGCGCCTCGTCAACCTGCTGTGCGACCGTGCCCTGCTGGCCGCTTACGCGCAGCGGACGACGCAGATCTTCGACCAGATCATCGATCGCGCGGCGGCGACGCTCGAGTTGGCGCAGCACGGGGTTGCACCGCCGGTGGAGCACCCCGTGCGGCCGAACCCGGCGCCGGTGGCCCTGACTCGATCCGTGGCGCCACCGGAGAGGGGGGTCCAGCGATCCGGCTTCAAGCTCCCGAGTGCCGGCCAGATCGGCGGCGGGCTCGCACTCGGTGCCGCCGCGCTGGTCTCCGGGTTGATGCTGGCCCCGTGGCTGTCGGCACGCGACGGGCTCGAGCCGGTCGCTACCCCGCGGGCTGAGGCGACCCAGAACCTCACGGCGGCCGACGCCACCGGCGATCTCCTCGGTGCGGCGAAGCCCGTCGACCTGGTCCGGCCAAGCGGGGCGTTCACTGTCTATCTGAGCTCATCCCGCCGCCCCGACGACGACCAGCTCGTCGATCTGCGGCGTCGTGTCGAGACCAGTGGCATGACCACATTTCTGATCGGTGCCGATGTTCCCGGCCAGGGGCGCCTGCACCGCTTGATCGTTGGAGATTTTGACGACCAGCAGGCGGCCCGCGCCGCGGCCGAGCGACTCCGCACCGCGCACGGCGTGGCGCACGCGGAAGCCGTCGCCGTCGCCGACGTAACGGGAAGCTGAGAGCGCAAGGGAGTCGGGTACGATGAGCGTCATTTTGGATGCCCTGAAGCGAGTCCAGGACGAGAACCGTCGTCGGGGTGAGAGCCCGGAGCGGATGCCAATCCGGTCGCAACAGGGCGACAGCGCGCTGCTGCGCCGGCTCAGTGAGCCGGGCGAGGCTCCCTCGACGCTGGCTCTGGCTCTGGCTCTGGCTCCAGCTCCGGATCCGGCTTTCGTGGTCTATCGTCGGCGGTCTGGATCGTGCTTCTCATGCTGTGCCTGGTCGCTGTCGTCGTCGGTACACTCTGGATCTTGCAGCCGACTTTTGCCGGTGCCGAATCGAACTCCGAGCGTCCGTTGCTCTCGGATCTGGGTCGGCCTGGCGCAAGCGAGTCTCAACGCTCGGTGAACCCGACGTCGGACCAGCAGCCGGGCGGCTTCACCGAGAACCTGCCCGTGGCTACGCCGGTGATCGAGCTGGAGGATCCTTACGACTCAGAAGCCCAGCTTCCGATCGGCGCCGACATGAGCGACCTGTCGGGTCAACTCGGCGACGAGGCTCCGCAGGCGGCTTCCGAGTCGAGGGGCTTCATGCGCCTCGAGTCGACGGAGCGCAGGCCCGCCGGCAGGTCGGCCGACGGCGGTGGTTCCTTCGATCTCAGTAGCGAGCCCGCCGGTGCGACGCGATCGGTTGGTGGCTCGGCCAGCGCGTCGGCCTACGATAGTGGAGCCGCGGCGGCGCCGACCGGGTCGGCACGGCTGCCCGAGGGTCTCGTCGATCCCGGGGTCAAGAAAGCCTTCGAGACCGGCGTCCGCATGCAGAAGGCCGGCGATCTGGCGGCTGCCCAGGATGCCTACAAGCGTGCCCTCAAGTTCGACTCTCACAATGCCAAGGTGAACGCCAACCTCGGAGTGCTGTACGAGGGGCTCGGCCGGCTCGGTCTGGCCGAAAGCCACCTGCGCCGCTCGATCGCCGTGGCTCCCGACAATGCCAGGTCGCACAACAACCTGGGCGTCGTGCTCTACCGGCAAGGCAACTACGATGCCGCGATGCTCGAGTTCGGCCGTACCTTGGAGCTCGACCCCCGCCGGCTCGACGCCTACACCAACAAGGGACTGATCTTTATCCGCTGGGGCCAGCATGCCGAGGCGGAGCGGGCCTTCGTGCAGGTCCTGACGATCGACCCGAAGAACGCGCTGGCCCACTACAACCTGGGTATGGTCTACGAGGATCAGGAGCTCTGGGGGCAGGCGATCCGCCACTACTACGAGTTCGTTTCGCTGGGCGGCGCAGATCACCCAGAGATCACCGTCTACCTGGGTGATCACCTGGCGTGGCTCGAGGGGCTGGTTGGTCAGGGACGTGGTCGGTAGTCAGGTCGTCGGGGCCTGGCGCACCGCGATTCTCGTCGGCATCGCGTTGGCGCTGCCGACGCGAGCCTGGACCCAGGCCGACCCGTGCGTCTATCGCGACGACAACGGCCGGGTGGTGATCACCGACCGCGCCGCCGATCTGCGGTGTGCCCACCTGCAGTCCAGGCCCACGCTCCGGCGCCCTGGTGGCCTGCGGGTCACGTTCCACATGGCCGAGGTCATCTCCATGGCGCATTCGGCGGCAGAGCGCCACCGGGTAGATCATCGACTCGTCGAGTCGTTGGTGGAGATGGAGTCGGGCTTCGACGCCTCAGCCGTATCTTCGAAAGGTGCCATGGGCCTGATGCAGCTGATGCCGGACCTGGCCCGGCAGTACGGCGTTGTCGACCCCTTCGACCCACGACAGAACCTCGACGCCGGGGTCAAACACCTGCGGAGCCTGCTGGAGAAGTACCGCACCGACGTGAGCCGTGCGCTGGCGGCGTACAACGCCGGGGAGGGGGCAGTGGCTCGTTACGGCGGCGTGCCGCCCTATCGGGAGACGCAAGACTACGTGCGCAGGGTGCTCTACCGGTACCGGCAGCGCGTCGCCGGATCCGCGCTGCGCTAGCCCGTTCAGCCTTGTCAGGCCTCGGCGATCTGCGGCCGCTCGATGTCGGCGCTGCGCATGATCTCGGCCACCATCTCGTAGCGCTTGAACGGCGGCATCATGTAGATGCATGAAACCATCTTCTTGGCCTCCGCCACCAGCTCGGCGGCGATGGCGACGCCCTCGGCGGACTGCGCCTGCTTCGCTGCGGCGATCTGCTCCTCGTTGCCCGACTCGCCGGCTGCTGCGGCGATCATGCGCTTTCGAATCGGCTCCGGGATGTCGATCCCGGGAACCTCGTTGTGCAGGAACTCCGCGTGACGCGCCGTGCGCAACGGCAGGACACCGAGCCCCACGGGTAAGTGCAGGTCACGCGTCTGCTCCATGAAACACTCCAGCGTCCCCATCTCGAAGATCGGCTGGGTGAACACGGCGTGGGCGCCGGCGGCGGCCTTGCATCGCAGCCGCGCGATCTCCTCGTCCATGTTGCTCGCCATCGGGTTGGCCCCCACCGAGATATGAAAGCTGGTGGGCTGGCCGATGACGTTGCGCGCCAGGTCGCGGCCCGAGTTCATGCCGCTGACGATGCGTGTCAGTCCAATCGAGTCGACCTCGAACACCGATGTCGCCTTGGGATAGTCGCCGATCGCCGTCGGGTCGCCGGAGATGATCAGGATGTTGCGCAACCCGAGCACCGCGGCACCGAGGATCTCCGACTGCATGCCGAGCACGTTCCGGTCGCGGCAGGCGTAGTGCATGATCGTCTCGATGCCGACCTGGTCCTCGATCATGTGGCAGATGACCATCGGATGAAGGCGCAGGCGAGCGCGAGAACCGTCGGTGATGTTGAGCGCATCGACGCCGTGCCGCTTGAGATAGGCGGCCCCTTCGAGAAGGGTCGACATGTCGTGGCCACGCGGGATGTCCATCTCACAGGTGATCACGAGCTCGTGGCCCATCTTGTGGGAAAGGGCCGATCGCTCCGTGAGCTCCGTGGGTTCGCGCGTCGACTCGATGCGGACGACGCGATCGAGCTCGGGTGCTCGGGGTCGCTCGACCTGTCGCTGTCGCCAGCCGGCGATCTCCGTGGTCATGGCGCGGATGTGCTCGGGAGTGTGTCCGCAGCAGCCACCGATCAGGCGAACTCCTGACTCGGCGAAGCGTCGGGCGTAGTCGGCGACGTACTCGGGGCTCGCGTGGTAAGTGACGTGGTTGCCCTCGCGATGGGGCGCTCCGGCCGTCGGCAGGACTGCGAGCGGCTTTTCGGTTACTAGCGCCATGCGCTTGATGATCGCTGCGTAACGGTGCGGCCCGAGCGAACAGTTGGCGCCGACGATGTCGGCACCGAGCTCGCACAGCGTTTGCACGACCTCTCCAGGGAACTCGCCCATCAGCGTGACGCCGTCCTCGGTGAAGGTCTTGAGCGCGATCAGCGGTAGGTCGCACGCCGCGCGCACACCCTCGATCGCGGCACGCATCTCGTTCAGGTCGGCGATGGTTTCGAGGATGATGGCGTCGACGCCGCCCTCGGCCAGCAGCTCCGCCTGCTCGCGGAAGGCCTCCATTGCCTCGCGGACGGAGGTCCTGCCTACCGGCTGCAGGGGATAACCGATCGGTCCGACGGAGCCGAGGATCCAGGCGCGATGCTCGCTCGCCTGGCGAGCCAGTCGAGCCCCGTGAACGTTGATCTTGCGGATATTGTCCTCGAGCCCGAAGCGTCGGAGTGCAATGCGGTGGGCTCCGTAGGTATTGGTGCGCAGGGCCTGCGCGCCAACCGCGAAATACTCCGCGTGAACGGCTTCGACCAGCTGCGGGTCCGAGAGATTCTGCTCCGGGAAGCAACGATCCAAGGGGATCCCGGCGCGCTCGTGCAGGTAGGTCCCCATGGCGCCGTCGGCCACCACGATGTCGCTGGCGATGGCGGTGATCAGATCCGTGTCCCGGGCATCCATGGCACCATCGTATCCGAAAGGTCAGACCCCCGGAGGCTTCGGAATGTCGCGACTGCGGGCCCGCCACAGGGCGCCCGAGATCATGGATCAGGCGGGTCTGGATCCAGCCGAGCACCACCAGGCGCTGACTGGTCTGCGGCGCATCAACCGGATCTCCGGGACGGCGCGCGTGTTATGGCAATGTGTGCGTCGGGAGCTCGATGGATCCCGGACAGCGCGCGTGCTCGACGTCGGGTGTGGCGGCGGCGATCTACTGATAGACCTGGCACAGCGGGCCGGCCGCGCGGCCATCAGGCTCGAGGTGGCGGGCCTGGACCTGAGTCCGAACGCGATCGAGCTTGCTCGCGCCAAGGCCCGTGGCCTCGGACTGGGGCGCGCCAGTTTCGAAGTCCAGGACGTCCTTGGGCCGTCTCTGCCGGAAGGCTACGATGTGGTGATGAGCAGCCTCTTCCTGCACCATTTCGACGACGGGGCTTCCGAGGAGCTCTTACGCCGCATGGCTGCGGTCGCGCGCCGGCGTGTGCTCGTCGACGATCTCGAGCGCTCACGGCCGGGCCTGGCACTGGCCCACGTCGGGTGTCGCCTGCTGTCCCGGTCGCCGATCGTCCACGCCGACGGGCCGCGTTCGGTGCACGCAGCGTTCACTGTGCCCGAGTTGGCGCGCCTCGCGGAGCGAGCCGAGTTGCGCAACTTCTCGGTGCGGCGACGCTTCCCGTTCCGCATGTTGTTGTCGGCGGCCGGCGCGGGGCCCCCGGCGTGATCGATCTGCTCGTCGTCGGGGCCGGCCCGGCCGGGTGTGTGGCGGCGATGGGTGCGGCACGCGATGGGCTGCGGGTGCTCCTGGTCGAGCGCGCCGTCTTTCCCCGTTACAAGGTGTGCGGGTGTTGCCTCGGGCCCCTGACGGTCGAGGCGTTGGCCAGCGTCGGAGTCGACACGCGCCGCCACGGATTGCCGTTGCGACGCCTGACCATTGGCGGTTGGGGAAAGTCGGTGGAGCACGAGCTGACCGGGCACGTGGCCGTGTCGCGCGAGCGGCTCGACCTGGCGCTGCTGCAGCAGGCGCGAGAAGCCGGTGCGGAGCTGTTGGCTCCGTGCAGGGCCTCGATCGGTGGTCTGGTCGCGGGCGGTCGATGGGTCGACTTGCGGACCCCGGAGGCTTCGCGACAGGTAACGGCTCGACTCGTCGTGGTGGCCGGCGGACTGGGCGCAGGCCTCGAGTCGGCCGATCCTGGACGCCCGGCTCGGCAGATCGGTCTCGGTGCTGCGCGACACGACGCCAGCGTCGAACTGGGCGGCGGCACGGTGTTCATGGCCGCCGCCGCCGAAGGCTACGTGGGCCTGGTTGGTCTCGAGGACGGGAGGGTCAATGTCGCCGCCTCGCTGAAGCGCTCGGCGGTCGACCGGCACGGTCCGGGGCCGGCCGTCGATCGGGTCTTGGAGAGCGCCGGCCGGCCGGCACTGCGCTGGACCGAGGGGTGGCGAGGAACGCCGGGACTCCGCCAGTGGCATCGCAAACAGTACGCCGAGAGGATGCTGGCACTCGGCGACGCCGCGGGCTTCGGCGAGCCGTTCACGGGGGAGGGGATCGGCTGGGCCGTGACCTCGGCAGTCCGATCCCATCCGGTTCTCGCCCGGCTGGTGCGAGACTGGAGCGACTCGACGGCGCGTCGCTGGGATCGACAGCAGCGTGCCTGGCGGCGCCGTGCGCAGCGCGGCAGCCGCCTCGTGGGGGAGTTGACGAAACGACCGGGCCTCGGACGGCTGGTGCTGGCGATCGCGTCCCGCTCGCCCCGCCTTCTCGATCGCATCGCACCCCGCGGCCTGGCGGTCGGGGTGGCCGAGCGGAGTAGGACCACATGATCGTCACCGGGCTGGGCACGGCGGTGCCGTCCGCGGGGATCGACCAGGCGGCGGCGGTCGATGTTGCCCTGCCTCTGCTAGGTGCCGAGGGCCGCCGCGAGCGCCTGCTGCGCGCGCTGTATCGGCGAGCCGGGGTGCGTCGCCGCCACAGCGTCCTGCTCGCTGCCGACGGGGACGCCGGGGTCCAGCCGTTCTACGAGCCGCGCCGCGGACGCTCCGATCGCGGGCCCGCAACTGCACGCCGTATGGCGGTCTATGCCGACTCCGCACTGGGGTTGGCCCGCCAGGCTGGTCGTCGCGCCCTGGAGGTCGCACGGGCCGATGGGGCGGACGTCACGCACCTGGTGACCGTCTCCTGCACCGGTTTCGACGCACCCGGGGTGGACGTCGGCCTGATCCGAGAGCTGGGTATGGCATCAACGAGTACCCGGTTGCACCTCGGGTTCATGGGTTGCCACGGTATGTTCAACGGCCTCGAGTTGGCGCGGACCATCGTGGCGGGCGATGCCCGTGCGATCGTTCTGGTCGTGGCGGTGGAACTCTGCAGCTTGCACTTCCAGTACTCCTGGGACTCGGAGAAGCTGGTTGCCAACTCGCTGTTTGCCGACGGTGCCGCCGCCGCCGTATGCACTGGCGAGGTCGCCGGCGGCGGGCTACTGCGCATACCGGCGACGGGCAGCTTCCTGTTCCCGGACTGTGAGTCGGCGATGACCTGGAGAATCGGCGACTACGGCTTCGAGATGACCCTGGATCCGAGTGTGCCAGGGTTGATTCGGGACCACGTCGGAGACTGGATCGAAGACTGGCTGGGCACATTGGCCCGCTCCGTCGAGCAGATTGGCATCTGGGCAGTACACCCGGGAGGCCCGAGGATCCTGCGAGCGGTCGAGGACGCCCTTGGCCTGGCTCCCGAGGCGCTCGCCGCCTCGCGCGGGGTGTTGTCGGACTACGGCAACATGTCGTCTGCGACCATCGGGTTCATCCTCGAGCGGATCGTTGCCCGCGGGCTTCGCGGACCTGGAGTCGCGATCGGCTTCGGCCCCGGTCTCGTGGGTGAGGCGTTTCTGTTCGAGCTGTCGTAGGACGGCCGTGCTACGTCTGGCGACGCAGCCGCAGGGCGTTACCGACGACGGTGAGCGACGACAGGGCCATGGCCAGCTCGGCGATGAGCGGGTGCAGGAGTCCGAGCATCGCGGCCGGGATCGCGATGATGTTGTAGAAGAAGGCCCAGAACAGATTCTGGCGAATCGTCTTGAACGTTGAGCGGGCCAGATCGAGGGCTCGGACGAGGCCGTCGATCTCACCGCGGACCAGCGTCACGTCGGCCGCCTCGATAGCAATATCGGTGCCGGTGCCGATGGCGATGCCGACGTCGGCCTGGGTCAGTGATGGGGCGTCGTTGATGCCGTCGCCGACCATTACGACTCGGTGTCCGGCGCGTTGCAGCGCACGGATCTTCGCCACCTTACCGTCGGGTAACAGCTGGGCCTGGACATGGCGAATCCCTACCAGCTCGGCGACCGCTGTCGCCGCGCGTGCGTTGTCGCCGGTCAGCAGGTAGGGTTCGAGCCCGTTCGCATGCAAGAGCGCGATGGCCTCCGCCACGTTCGGCTTGATCGGATCACTGATGCCGACGACACCGAGAAGCCGGCCGGAGCGTGCCACCAGCGCGACGCTCAGCGCACGCGACTCTACCGACTCCAGAAGCCCCTGGACCGGGTCGAGCTCTACGTTCTCCTGCTGCATCAGGCTGACGTTGCCCACCAGCACCGTCGCCCCGTCTACGCGGGCGCGCGCTCCACGTCCGGTCACTGCCTCGAACTGCTCGGCAGCAGCCGGTTCCAGCCCCCTGGCTCGCGCTGCCGCGACGATGGCCTGAGCCAGGGGGTGCTCGGACAGCCGCTCGACCGCGGCCGCGACGGCGAGCAACTCGTCGTCCGAGGTGCCTGGGGTCGCGTGCACGGCGGTCACGTCGGGGTGGCCCTGGGTCAGGGTCCCCGTCTTGTCGAACACCACGACGTCGGCGTCGACCAAGCCCTGCAGCGCGGCGCCCGAACGGAATAGCACGCCTGCCTCCGCCGCCTTCCCGGTGCCGACCATCAGGGCGGTCGGGGTGGCGAGACCGAGGGCGCAGGGGCAGGCGATCACCAGAACGGCGACGGCAGCGAACACGGCAAGTGACACGCGTCCGAGGTCGGGGTTGACCCACGGCACGAGCTCGGCCGCGGCCGCCGCGATGCCGCCCAAGAGCTCGGGCAGCAGCAGCCAGGCCAGGAACGTTGCCGCCGCGATGGCGAGCGCGGTCGGAACGAAGACCGCGGTTACCCGGTCGGCCAGCTGCTGGATAGGGACCTTCGTCGTCTGGCACTCCTCTACCAGACGCACCACCTGGGCCAGGAAGGTCTCGGAGCCGACGCGGGTGGCACGGACGACCAGGCGTCCCTGCTGGTTCACCGTCGCACCGATCACCTCGTCACCCGGGACCTTGGGCACGGGGACGGGTTCACCGGTAGCCATCGACTCGTCGACGCTGCTGGAGCCATCGTCGACTACGCCGTCGGTGGGGATTTTCTCGCCGGGACGCACCAGCATCAGATCGTCCGTGTGGACCTGACCGATCGCGACCTCCACCTCGCGGCCCTCGACCAGCAGGCGGGCGTTGCGTGCCCCCAGCTCGACGAGACGCTGGATCGCCTCCGACGCCCGCCCCTTGGCACGGGTCTCGAGGTACCGCCCCGTCAGATGGAAGGCCATGATCATGGCTGCGACGCCGGCGAAGCTGGCGATCGGCGTGAACAGGGCGAGGATGCCTGTGGCGTACGCCGCCAGCGTGCCCAGCGCGATCAGTACGTCCATGTTGGGTGTGCCCCGCCGGAGCGCCGTCCAAGCATGGCCCATGGTCTCGCTGCCGACCACGAACAGCACCGGGGAGGCAAGCACGACCATCATCAGTCGATGCAGGAGCGGTGACGGCCACGGTGATCCGAAGGCCCAGCTGGAGGTCATGATCAGCATGATCGGCAGGGTGAACAGCCAGGCGAAGAACAGCCTTCCCTGCGCCTCGCGGAGCGCTCGGCGGGTGTGTGCGCCCGGGCGTGGCTCGTCCACCTCCTTGTCGGTCGGCAGCACCAGCTCGTAGCCGGCGGCGTCGATTTGGCGCGCCAGCTCCTCGAGCGGAACCTCCTCCGGGTCGAAGGCGACGCGCACTCGCTCGGTAGCGAGATTCACCGAAGCCTCTTGCACACCGGGAACCGCGGACAAGGTCGTGCCGACGGTGTTGGCACACGATGCACAGTGCATTCCACGCACGTCGAGCGTCTGGACCGTCGCGCTCATCGCCCGCGCTCCAGAACGGTTAGCACCTCGTCGATGCGGGCCGACCGTTGAGCGGCGTCGCCACTCTCCATGGCCTCCGCGACACAATGGCGCAGATGCCGGCTCAGAATCGCATCGCTAACCCGCTGCAAGGCCCGGGAGACCGAGCGCACCTGAGTTAGGATATCGACGCAGTAACGATCCTCATCGATCATGCGCTGCAGGCCGCGGACCTGTCCCTCGATTCGGCGCAGTCGGTGAATCTCATCGTGGTGCGGGGTCCCGGGTCGTGTCTCGTTGGGCATCAACCGTCTCCTGTTAGATACCATAGGGGGGTATAGTATCACATCGGGAACGATGGTGCTTGAGGGCAGTGGTCGCGGTGCTGCATCCCGCTGTGCTATTGGACGGCGGCGGCGATTGCGCGGAAGCGGCGCAGAACCTCCGCCTCCTCGTCCTGAGTCAGGTAGCGATCGGCAACCAGGAAGAGGATCTCGTCTTCCTTCAGTAGATGTTCGAGCACCAGGTGGATGATGTACAGCCCGTACCCCCTGAGCATCTGAGCGTCGAAGTTGCCGGCGCCTTCGGTTGGCTGGCGACAGGCTTCCAGTGCGTCCTTGAACTTGCCGCTCATGATGCGCAGGTCCTCATGGTCGGCAACGCGCCCGTCCAGGTGCAGGCGGTCGTCCAGGTAGGGGCCGAGCACCGGGAAGAGCCCCTCCTCCTCCTTGCGGTGGTGGATCGCCATTTCCTCGTCGATGAAGTGGGCCTCCTTCTCGATACGGTCGAGAACGGCAGGGTCGGGCCCCCGGTCACCGAGTGCGCGCAGGGCGGCCGACAGGACATCCAGCCGCGCCTCGATCTGCCGATGCTCGCGCTTGAGCACGTCGGTGGGGCGCATCCGGCGCGGATCGGGCTGGGAAGCTGTTTTGACCATCGGCGGGGTGGCTGCTCACGAAAAGCTGAAAGACTTGTCCAGTATAGGAGCGTCGTCGGGAGGGCGCAATCAAGTCTCACCACGGCGCGCCAGCCGCTTGTCATCTCTGGGCACGAGCGATAGCGTGGCTCCCGGGAGTGGTGGTAGCGAGCAGGGGGGGGCGTACTCACGATGTCGCTCTGGCGCGTCGGGGAGACCGCGGAATACTTGGGCATCCGGCCCAAGACGCTGTACGAGTGGGTTCGGACTGGCCGCGTGCCGCACCGCAAGCTCGGCTTCAACGTGCGGTTCGATCCCGACGAGATCGAGCGTTGGGCCAGCAGCCAGTCGTCGACACGGACCGGCGCCACGGGCCCGGGGGTCGAGGAGCTCGAAGCGGCGGCGCTGGCCGCGGCGGAGCGCTTGCGGCGGCTCGAGACCGATGTCGGGGCGGAGTTCAGCTTTCCAAAGCGGCAAGCACTGAAGGACCTGGCAACCCGGCTGGAAAAAGCAGTGGAGGCGATCACGGACTGCTAGGCGACCACGGCCTCTCAGCGCAGAGAGCTCTCAGACCTCACCGTCCAGCTTGGAGAGGATCTCCTCCATGTGCCACTGGACCACGCGATCGTAGTGCTGTTTGATGATATCCATGCGGGCTTGGCGTTGGTCGGGATCCGTGGCCTGCCGATACTCGCTGATCGAGTGCCGGAGGTCGTGGCCGAGAGTCTCCACGCCGGTGACGATGTCCGGCCGATTGGAGACCGACCATTGGTGGAATTCCTGCCAGCGAGACAGATAATTATCGATCTTCATGCGCCTTCCTATGAGCCGATGATTGTATCACCGTGACGGTCGGCACAAGAGAACCCGTCCGGGGTCGACACGGCCCGCTCAGCAGCTGTATTCGGTGCATCGGCTCGGCTGCGGCGGGGGCTGTCCTGCTGGCCTCGGCAGGGTGCTCGGTGTCGCCGCGCAGCGTGGACAACGTGCAGCTCGTGGTCGCCGAGGAGGCAATCGAAGAGGCCTTGCGCAGCGACGACTTACAGCTGGCCGGAGATCTGGCGCTCTCGTACCAGCGCCGGGTGCCGGGCCCCGAAGCGCAGGCCTACCTGGGGCGGGTTCGCTGGCGCCAGGGAGACCTCCTCCAAGGCGAGGCGCTGGCGCGTCGGGCCGGTGAGCGCGGTATTCCGGGCGCCTACATCAGCCAGGCCCAGGCCGCTGCGTCACGCGGTCGCCTGAGCGAGGCCAGCGAGTTGGTCGGTCCCGCTCTCGAAGTAGAGGAGCTGGCCCGGCGTGCCCACGGGCTGCTCGGTGCCGTGGCGCTCGCCGAGGGGCGCGTGGCAGAGGCGAACAACCACCTGTCCAGCGCCGTAGATGGGGAGCGAGGTCCCGCCAGGGCGGCGGGAGATGCCGCGGATGCGCGCGCATTCGCCACGCTCGTGGTGCTGCAGGACCACACATCGGTGGCTGGTTGGGGCGGTAGCTGGTCGGAGATCGAGGCGCGGATCGGACCCAACGGTGAGGTCCTCGTATCCGCTCGCATCAACGGAGTGCCTGCCGATCTGCGGCTAGACCTCAGCGCCGCCCGGTCGAGCCTCAGCACCGGTTTGGCGGAGAAGGTCGGGCTCCTGGCGCAGGGTTCTCGCACGCAGTCGGTCGCGGCGCGGCTGGCCATCGGAGCTGCACACCGCGACCAGGTCTTCCGGGTCGCCCAGCTGGGTCCGGACGAGGGGGTGCTGGGCTTCGATGCCCTCGCTGCGGCCCGCTGGATAGTTCGACTGCAGCCACCCCGACTCGTTGTCGGCCCTGGCGACGGGGACCCGCGCGGCACGCCATTCGAGCGCGAGACGCTGGAGACCACGCACTGGATTCGAGTGCGAGCGTTGCGCGATGGCCTTGCAGTACAACTGCTGGCCATGCCTCGCGTCGACGGCAGGGTTGTGAGCGCTTCCCTCGATCTGGCCGGCCCTACCCTGCTTGACGAGCGACAGCTCCGGGACGGTGTCGATCCGGCCGACCCCACGGTCGAGATCCGGGTCGGCGGCTGGCGCGGCGAGCAGAGTATCGGTACGGCCGACCTACACCCACGCGCCAGCGGCGGTCGGGTTGCACCTCAGCTCGTCCTTGGACGCGACTTCCTGCGCCATTGGGAGCTGCGCTGGAATCCGGGGTCCGCACAGATGACGCTGCAGCGCCTCGACTGACAGCAGCCCGCCGGCACGGGGTAGGCCCTATCGGAGGCCGTGGTGCCGCGGCACACGGCGACGGATACAATCAGCCCCATGGGTGATTCGACCGCGCTATCGCGCGACATCCTGCAGAAGGTGTGTCTGGAGGCCTACCCGTCCGATCGGGTGCTGGAGCCCGTGCTTGGCGACTTCGTGGATGTCGCCAAGACGCTCACCGACAGCGACCACGGCTCGATCTTCGTGATGGAGCGAGAGGATGGCGAGGTCCGTCTGCTCGCCCATCGCGAGGAGGGCGAGCTGCTCGACGAGCTGCCTGGGCTGCTCGAGTTGGACACCGAGTCGCCCGGCATCATCACTTGGGTCTACCACAACAACCAGAGCTACTTGAGCAACGACGTCAGCCAGGATCCCTACTACTTCCCGGCCTTCAAAGACGTCCGCGCCGATCTGGTCGTGCCGATCCGGCTTCAAGGTGAGGCGATCGGAGTGCTCTCGGTGGAGTCGCGTGAGCGCGACCACTACACCGACGAGCATCAGGAGCGGCTCGAGGAGTTCGCCGAGGCGATTTCGCTCGTCATCGCCCGTCTCTGGCTGACGCAGTACTCGAAACGGCGCGGCTACGACGTCGAGATCGTGGGGGTGTCGAGCAAGATCCGGCAGATCGAGGCGTTGGCGAAGCGGGTCGCCCCGACGCGCGAGCCGGTGTTGTTGACCGGGGAGAGCGGCGTCGGCAAGGAGCTGCTGGCCCACGCGATCCACTATTTCTCACCGCGCCGCGAGCGCGAAATGATGATTGTCAACTGCGGTGCCTTCGCCGAGGAGCTGCTGGCCTCGGAGCTGTTCGGTCACGTGCGCGGGTCGTTCACCGGCGCCCACCGCGACAAGCCTGGCAAGATGGAGCTGGCGGACGGCGGCACCCTGTTCCTGGACGAGGTCGAGGGCATGAGCCCCCGCCTTCAGGTCATGCTCCTGCGGGCCCTCGAGTACGGGGAGATCCAGAAGGTAGGGGAGGATCGGGCCGCGCGCCGTGTCGACGTGCGCATCATCGCCGCCAGTAACCAGGATCTGGGGGAGCTTGTCGGCAAGGGGATTTTCCGCGAGGATCTCTACTATCGTTTCAACGTTTTCGGCATCCACGTCCCGGCGCTGCGGGAGCGGCGCGACGATATCGTCCTGCTGGCCGACTATTTCTTGGGTAAGTTCACCGCCGAGAACGGTGGGGGTCCGCAGGGCTTCACGGCCGCGGCGCTGGAGGCTCTGCGGCAGTACGAATGGCCGGGAAACGTGCGAGAGCTGCGCAACACCGTACGCCGGGCCGCCGTGCTTGCCGACGGCGACGCCTGCACCCTCGACGTTCTGCCTCCGGGGATCAGCCAGCGCGCGGCGGCCATGACGGCGGCTGCCGAGGATCCTATCGACACGGGTGGACCGGACATCGATCCGCAGACGCTGCGGCTCGATTCAGTGGTCGAGGCGCACTTGCGGCGAGTCCTGACGCACGTCGGGGGCAACAAGACCCGCGCGGCCGACGTTCTGGGGATTCCACGCACGTCGCTGTACCACAAACTGCGAAAGTACCGGATCGACCCCGGGAACTGACCGCGGCTGGTCACTGCCGGCATTTCGACGTCTGCGGGCGGTCGCGCCGAGCGCACCCGTGGCCCGCCGCCGGCTCCTGATGCCCCCAGCTGGCGCCGCCGCGTACCCGACCGTCGAACTTCGGACTGAACGGAAGCCGTCGCGAATCAGTCGCTTGCAAGCTCCGAGGTGTCCAAGAACCGCCCCGCGGACGTCCGCTGGCTGAGGGTTGGCATCCGTCTTGCTCTATACACCAGCAAGTTCGGTCGGGCGCCGATCGGGCTGGCTCGGAAGTACCGGGGTTACGTCGGACGGAAGGGGAAACAGGGGACCCTCGCTCTGAACCCGGTGAGCTGGCCTGGTCGGCGCCCTACCGTTTGTTTCGCGCTCGCGGTCGGCGGTCCCGGCCGTGGCGCGCCCGATCTGCTCGCCAGACCCAACACACTTTCACCACGGCCTCCTAGAAGTCGATCGACAAGAAGCCGGCGATACGCCGCATGGAGAAGAGCTTGTCGAACAGGCTTCCCTCGGCGCTCGTGACGGCGCGAAACTCGCGGTAGTCGGCGCGGAACGACAACGAGCCTGCCAGGTAATAGCGCACGCCGAGGCCGAAGGCGATCAAGACGCCAGACTCTTTTGCCTCGGTCGGGTCGATACCGAAGCTGGGCAGGGCATCCCGAACCGCATCGCGGAGCTTTTCCTCGGCGCGATAGTATCCGGCGCCGAGCGTCAGGTAAGGGGACATCCGGGAGGCACGTGCTCCCGATTGCAGGATCACGCTCGCCAGCCCATGGTAGACGCGCCCGCTCGGTCCGCGGGTGAAGGCGGCCTCGATCTCGACGCCAACCGCGGCAGTCGAGCGCTTGAAGTAGGCGAGCGCCACGCCGGCCGCTCCGGAGGCTGAACCCCGGAGTTGCACGCCGCCCACGAGGCTCAGCTGAAAGCCACCGACCGAGTCGGCCGTCGGCCGCTGGTCGACGCGCGTAGTCTGGACATCCTGTCGTAGTCCTGCCGGGGGTAGGAAGATGCCGGTGGTACCCGTTGCGGTTCCCCTGTCCTCGTGCGGCTCGTCTGCCAAGGCCATGGCCGGCGTTGCTGCGATCAGCCCGGTAGCGAGCGTTGCGAGAAGAAGTCCCGTACCGACGCTACGGCTCAATACAACAGGGCCTCGCCCTCAGGAAAGCTCGCGGTGCGGTTGATGAAGGTGACGATCTCGTCGCCGCGCAATCCGGTCGGTAGGAAGGCTTCGAGCACGACGAGCTGCGAGCGTTGGACGAAATCGCCAGCGAAGCGACTCTCGAGGCTGATGGTGACACGGGCGCCGGACAGGTCGATTGGGAACGCCAGTCCCTCGGGCGCGTTGAGCAGCAGGTCCTCGCCGGGGCGCTCTGGAGCCGCCACCAGATCGGAGCTGAACTGGTTGGCGTCGTCGGCCTGGTCGCCGGCCTCGAACCGACCGACGGGCAGCGACTGACCGCCGATGTCGATGAACGTCTCGTAGTGCAGCGCGGCCGTCGTGTCGGGCAACTGGAGCGTCGAGTCACCGTTCAGGCCCTGCATCCAAACGCCGGCGGTCTCGTTGGTATTGGGGCCGTCCGTGGGGGTGTGCACTCGGAGCGTGCCGGCGGCGCTCTGGATTGCTGACGAGATCGGAATACGCAGCTGCGCCACGGCGTCGATGAACGTCCCGCTGAGGATTTGGAACCCAGCCGGGGACTCCCCGACGGAGCCCGGCACCTCGATCGTCACCAGGAGGCTCAAAGTATTGCGCAGAGGGTACTCGTTGGTGGTGAACTGCGTGACGGGGTTTCCGTTCTCGTCGACGATCTGACCGCTGAGATCGACATTGAACGTCCCGAGCAGGGCCGTCTGGCTGCGATCGCGTACCGAGTAGAGGGCGTAGATCCCCTGAGTCGGCGGATCCAGAGGTTGCAACTGGCTGACCCGGACCCGAATAGCCTCTACCTCACCGATGGCCCGCGGCAGTGGGTTGATCTCGGTCGGCGTCTGATTGCAGGCAGCTGCCGCCACGCACAGGACAAGAGCGATCAGGAGGCGGGATAAACCGCCGTGGACGCGGGCCACAGCGAGGACGGCGCCTTGCATCTGCACCTTTGGAGACGAAACCAGACCCATCACATCCACCACGGCTTGCTAGTGGCTACCTTCTCCGCGAGGAGTCTCGAGAACCTCGAGCATGAGCAAGTACAAGGCCTCGCGATCGCTTCTGCCTTCTTTGACGCCGCTGTCCAGGGCCTGGACGACTCGCGAGTCGTCGACCCCTGCGTCGCGCAGCCAGGCGCGCGCGTCTTCCCAGATAGGTAACCAGGCAAAGCCGCCGTGCAACGACTCCTCGCCGCCGCCGGCGCTCTCCATGGCGTTGGCGCTGTTGATCATGTGCACGCCGGACTGGAACGGGGAGCTCGCCCGTATGATGCCGTCGATATCGAACACATAGTGACCGGGCTGGGGATTCCAAATGAGGCCCGCGCCACGCAGCTTCGCGGCAAACTGGATTTCGGACTCTGTGAAGCGCATGAATCGGCGATTGTAGCAGCATCGGGCCCGAGCGGGCCGCAGCGAGACTCTAGTTGGTCTGGCAAGTCATGCCACGTCGTCCTCGGGCCGTTCGTCGTGACTCGCCAGGCGGGCCCGATAGGCCGGCGACGCGTAGACCTCCGGGTTCAGGCAGCAAGGAGCCGGCTCCCCTCGGAGCATGGCGATGGCGTTGTCGGCCGCCATGACGGCCATCCGGCCGCGAGTGGCGTGGCTGGCGCTCCCCAGATGGGGCATCAGGATGACGTTGTCCAGGCGATCGAGCCCGTCGGCCATGGCGGGCTCGTGCTCATAGACGTCGAGTCCCGCACCGCCGAGCCGGCCGTCGCGTAGTGCCTCGACCAGCGCGCTCTCATCGACTACGGCTCCGCGCGACGTGTTCACGAGAATCGCCATGGGCTTCATCCTGTTCAGCTGTGGTGCTCCGATGAGATGGTGTGTCCCGGCGGTCAGGGGAACGTGGAGCGACACGAAGTCGGCATTCGCGAGTAGCTCGTCGAGCTCCGCCCAGGAGGCGTCGGGGTGGTCTTGTACGCGCTGGCGGTGTGACGGATCGTGCACCAGGATCCGCATGTCGAAGCCCGCCGCGCGCCTGGCGACGGCGCGGCCGATGCGGCCGAATCCGACGATTCCGAGCGTCTTGCGCCGGCCGTCGCCGCCCGGGGAGACATCCACTCCCAGGAGCAGCTGTGGTCCCCAGAGCCGGAATCGGCCCGATCGCATGTAGGCGTCGCCGGGAACCACGAGCCGCGCCGCTGCCAGCAGCAGAGCCCAGGTCATGTCGGCAGTGGATTCGGTGAGGACATCCGGCGTGTTGCCCACCGGTATGCCCTTCGAGGTGGCAGCCTCCATGGCGATGTTGTCGTAGCCGACGGCGCAGTTGGAGACGCCGAGAAGGCGAGGGTTGGCGGCGAGCACCGAACGATCGATCGTCTCGGTCAGCAGCGACAGGATCACAACGGCGTTCCGGGCGCCTTCCACCAGCTCGGCATGAGTCGGTCCGGCCTCGTCGGGTCCCGGCCATACCGTCACATCGGCGCCGGCCTCGGAGAGGCGCTGCAATCCCGCGTCGGGGATTCGCCGGGTCACGAAGATGCGGCTGCCTCTCATCTCGGGTCAGCCGTCGACGCGGACCCCGACGCCGTGTTGAAAGACAGCCGTGCCTCCGTACCAGGCGGTGACGACCAGGAGGCTCGCCCCCACGGCGGTCAGCAGCCAGTAAACCGCGGCGTGCCGGCGTGGTGCCAGCCCCCCAGACGCGAGGCGCCATGCCGCTAGGGGCATGAAGCACGCCACAACGGCGATCCCCAGATTGCGATGCCGCAGCACGATTGTTTCGGCCACGCCGGTTGGCGCCGCCGCCTTTGCGGCAGCATAGCCGGACAGGACCGCGAAGCCAGCTGCCAGTGTGCCCAACAGCAGGGTCCAATACGCGACGATCCGCAGGTCGTTTTCCTCGGCCAGGAATCCGAGGGCGTCGCAGGCGACCGAGGTCAGCAGAAGCGCCACGGCGAAGTCGACAACCATCGTGTGAGGGATCATCTACCCGCCGAGCCGCCTACGCGAGCCCGAGCGTCGCCTCGGCCTCGCGCGGGTCGGAAACCTTGAAGACGCACAGCGCTCGGGCGTTGCCCGTCACCGCTGTAGCGTAGGCATACTCGACGTTGATCCCGGCCTCGGCCAGCCGCACGGCGACCTTGCCCAGAGCGCCGGGCTCGTCGGAAACCTCGATTCCCAGAACGTCCACCGTGGAGAACGGAAGGCTGGCCTCGCGCAGGACGGTCTCGGCAGCATCGACGTCGCTCACCAGCATGCGCACGACGCCGTAGTCGCTACCCTCGGAGGTCGCCATGGCGCGCAGGTCGATGCCATTCTGCTCGAGGGTGTTGCACAGCGTCGCCAGCCGCCCTGGGACATTTTCGAGAAACACGCTGATCTGTCGGAGAACTGACATCTTGGCTCCTGGCACATGCTCAATCTTCTGGTTTCGATCGGTACTGTAGCTCGACGTAGACGCCGGCCGCCGCAGCACGATCGAGGTGGCAGACGCTCCCGTCGACTTGCACGCTGACCCCGTCGTTCGAGGCGGCGGAGGCCACTAACTCCACGGCCACCCCGGGCTTGATCCCCACCTCGCGGAAATAGCGCAGCAGGTCGGAGTTGCTGTCGCGCACGCGCCGAACCGTTGCCCGGTCGCCCGGTTCCAGCTCCACCAAAGAGGGGTAGGCCAACTCGTCCATTGTGCCATCGCTGGCAGGAATCGGTGCGCCGTGGGGATCGGTGCGCGGTCGCTCGAGGAATCGGTCGAGGGCCTCGACGAATCGCGGGCTGACAGCGTGCTCGAGACGCTCCGCCTCCTCGTGGACCTCCTCCCACGGATAGTCGAGAATCTGGGTGAGAAAGCGCTCGATCAGGCGATGGCGGCGCACAATGCCACGTGCCATCAGCTCGCCCGCGTGCGTCAACGTGGCGCCGCGGTAGGGCTCGTAGTCGATGAGAGCGAGCTTGGCCAAGCGTCGCATCATGTTGCTGACGGAAGCCGGGCGTACCATCAGCCGATCGGCCAGCGCGGACGTCTGAACTGCCGCGCCGTCACGGCTCAGCTGGAAGATTGCCTTGATGTAGTCCTCGATCGACTCGCTTGCCATCTACTCTGTGCCGGGTTGGCACGAGGCCGCGGCCCCGATCGTCGTCGACGAGCCTGAGCCTACAACCGTGGGTGCCGGGCTACGGGCGCTGGGTGCCATCAAACAGCATGCCCTGGTCGGGCGCGTCCCCAAAGGCGCCGTCCTCCATATCGTCGCCGATGGCCTTGACCGTGACCGTGTTGGTGGAGCCCGGCCCGCCGACCGGGAATCCCGCCGTGATGACCACCAGATCACCCTGCTTCAGGAAACCGGCCTCGAGAGCCACACGCTCGGCCTCCTTCAGCATGGCCTCGTGCGTGGGAACCTCGCTGCCGAGCAGCGGAATGACCCCCCAGCTGAGGGTCAGTCGGCCCACCGTCACCGGATGCGTGCTGATGGCGAGGATAGGCTGAGGCGGCCGAAATTCGGCCACCTTGACGGCCGTGCTCCCGGTTCGGGTCGGGATCAGGAGCGCGGTGGCCTTCAGGTGGCGTGCTACCAGTGCTGCGGCTGCGGTCACGACATCGGGCACCGAGCCGCGCCGATCCTCGGAAAGCACACGGGCCTGTGTGGACTTGGCGATGTCGCGCTCGGTTGCGACACAGATGCGCCGCATGATCTTCACCACCTCGACAGGGTGTGCTCCGATCGCGGTTTCCTCCGACAGCATGACCGCGTCGGCACCGTCGTACAGGGCGTTGGCGACGTCGGTGATCTCGGCACGGGTCGGTCGCTTGGCGCTCACCATCGAGCTCAGCATCTGGGTGGCCGTGACCACCGGCTTGCCGGCGTCGTTGGCGGCCCGGATGATGCGCTTCTGCACCGGCGGCACCTCCTCGAGCGGAATCTCGACGGCGAGGTCTCCGCGCGCTACCAGCAGGCCGTCGACCTCGGCAAGAATCTCCGCGAGGCTGCCCAGAGCTTCGTGCTTTTCGATCTTGGCGACCAGCGGGACGGCGCCACCGGTCTCGAGCATGGTGTCACGCGCGAGGCGCACGTCATCCACCGTGCGCACGAACGACAGCGCGATGAAGTCGACGCCGGTCTCGACACCGATCCGGATGGCATTCCGGTCGGCCTCGGAGATGCTCGGAATCGACAGGGTGCGCGTCGGGAAGTTCATTCCCTTGTGGCTCGACAGCGGACCGCCGACCAGGACGCGCGTGTGGACGGTGTCTTGGTCGGTGCTCTGCACCTCGAGCTCGATCACGCCGTCGGCCACGAAGATGCGGTCGCCGACCTGGAGCTCCGCTGGCAGGCGCGGGTGGGACACGCTGACGTGGGTGGCGTCGCCGGGCACCTCCGAGGTCACCAGCCGGAAGGTCGACCCCGGCTCTAGCTCCACCACGCCTCCGGGGATCTCGCCGACCCGTAACTTGGGGCCGGGGATGTCGAGCATGATTCCGATCGGATGGCCGTGCTCCTGGCTGATCTCGCGTAGCAGCCGGACGCGCTCGCGATGCCATGGCTCGGAGCCGTGCGAGAAGTTCAGCCGTGCCACGTCCATCCCGGCGTCGACGAGGGCGGTGAGCTGGGCCTTGCTCTCGGATGCGGGCCCGATCGTGCAGACGATCTTGGTGCGGCTCGATCGATGGGCGCTGCGGGGCATTAGGGAAACTCGAACGGCTCGACTGCGTCGACGAGCTGGACCCTGAGTCGGCGTGGGTAGTCGTGCGGGATCGGCAACCAGACGGAGACCATGTCGGGACGCCCCTCCTGGACCGAGGTGATGCGAGCCTCCCCGGAGAAGAAACGAGCGCCCTCGCTGTGGGTCCGGATGGTCTCGAAGGCGGTCTCGCCCAGGCTCTCCCGCCACAGCCGTTCCACGTCGCGCATGATCGCCTTGAGCGACAGGACGGTCTCGGGGAGAACCCGGCAAGGGCAGTAGGTGATGTCGTGCCCGGCGACGCGCTCGTGCCGGGTGAGCGTACGGATTGTGTCGTAGGTTTTCGGGCTGACCGGCTCGAGCATCGCGGCTGTCGGTTCCATGTCAGGGGGTGGCGATTCGCCATGACCCCGGGGCAGCGTCGCGGATAGGATGGACGAGGCCCCCGATTACGGCAAACGACTCGCTACCCTCGCCCGCTCTATCCGACTTCTGGAGGTCCGATGTCTCGGAGTACGTCTCGACCGGCACCCGCGCTCGCCGCGTCCCTCGTCGCGATGCTCGCCTGGTCGACTGCCGGCGCCGGAGCGCAGGAGGAGATCCCAAGGCCTTTGCGATTGGACGACTACTACGATCAGGTTCGGATTGGCCGGATCGAGCTGGCGCCGGACGACGCTGCGCTGCTCTACGAGCGTCGTCACATCGACCGCTCCGATGACGCCTGGGTCGACGCAATCTACCAGTACGACTCGGCCGCCGACGAGCGCTATCTGCTGGTCGCCGATGCCCGCGTGCCACGCTATTCGCCCGATAGCGCCTTTTTGGGGTTTCTACGCGACTCGCAAGTCTGGGTTCTCCCGTCGCACGGGGGTGAGCCCTGGCAAGTGACCGACACGCCGGAGCCGGTATCGGAGTTCGCCTGGGCGCCCGATTCGACACGGATCGTAATTGTGACGCGGGATCCACGCGCTCCGGCACCGCCGATCGTGCCGCTCCGCCCCCAGCCCGAAGAGGAGCCCGTGCCGGCCGGACCCCCGCTGGTGGGTCCGGGTGAGCTCGACGCGGGCGATTGGGAGCCGGCAGAGGGGGCGCCCGAGGACCCGCAGCCGGAGCTCGATCTGCAAAACTCCCAGGGTCCGATCGCGGTCGACGAGGTCTGGCTGCAACCGGGCGCGGCGCCGCCGCCGCCGGACCGGCTGCTGCCACGCATTATCACGCGGCTCCAATTCAAGGCCGACGGAGAGGGGTATGTCGGCACGCGGCGCAGCCATCTGTACGTGGTCACCGTCGAGAGTACGGGTCGAGCTCGGTCGGGGGCGCGTCGGGTGACCTCGGGCCCATGGGACGACTCGGCGCCCGCCTGGTCGCCGGACGGTCGCTGGATCGCTTTCACCTCGAACCGCACGGCCGAGCCCGATGTCAACGACAACCGTGACCTGTGGGTGGTCAGTCCCACCGGGGGAGCGGCGATTCGCCTCACCGCCGCCCCGGGACCTGAGTCGGCCGCCGCCTGGTCCCCCGACAGCCGCCACATTGCCTACCTGTCGACGCCGGCCGAGCCGCCGGTGTACGCGCAGCCGGGAGCCTGGCTTCTCTCGCTCGCGCCCGACGATCCGGAGGCTCCGTCGCCGGTGATGCTGGCCGGGGATCCAGTTGAGCTCACGGGCGCGTTGGACCGGCCCCTGGTAAGCCCGCCGCGCTGGAACGCCGATGGCACTGGGCTCCTCATGACCGTGCAGGATCGGGGCACCGTTCCTCTCGTTCAGATCAGCAGCGGGCTGGAGCCCATGGTGCAGCGCGAAAGGCGGCGGCGGCGCGCAACCACCCTACCGCGCGGGGTACCGCGTGTTCTCGTCGCGGGCCCACGCGTCGTCGGGAGCTTCGCGCTCTTACCCGATGGCTCGCGGGTCGTCGCCGCCATCGGGTGGGGTACCCGGCCGTTCGAGATCTTCTCGGTGGCGGCGCGGCCGCAGGCGGTTGCCTTCCCGATGCAGGAGCCCAGCGCTCACGTGCAGCCCGCCGCCGTCCGGCCGGACGCTGCGCTCCGCCAGCTCACCGACGAGAATGGCACCTGGCGCGGCCGCGTGGTGCTCAGCGAGCCCGAACCGCTGCGCTACACGAGCCCGGACGGGACCCCGATCGAGGGCTGGCTGCTGCGACCGCCCGAGACACCGGAGCAGACGCGGCTGCCGCTCGTGGTTCGCCTCCATGGAGGGCCGGTAACCCAATACACCTGGGCTCTGGCCTGGGAGCACCAGTGGCTGGCGGCGCAGGGCTACGCGGTGCTGTATGTCAATCCGCGTGGCTCCTCCGGCTACGGGCTGGAGTTCGCCAGCGCCCTGTTCGCCGACTGGGGCGGGCCCGACGGAGCGGACGTGCTCGCCGGCGTCGATCACGTGCTGGATCGAGCCGTGGCCGATCCCAGTCGGATCGGGATCGGCGGCTGGTCGTACGGTGGTCTCCTCACCAACCTGCTGATCACCTCTTCGGACCGCTTCGCCGCCGCGGTCTCCGGGGCCTCTGAGGCCGACTACTTCGCCTGCTATGGAACCGACGACCTGCAGCAGTGGTGGGAGTCGGAGCTCGGGCTGCCCTACGACCCGGAGACGCGACGACGCTACCGCGAGATGTCTCCGATCGAGCGCGTGGATCGCATCGAGACCCCGACATTGTTTCTCACAGGGGAGCTCGATTGGCGTGTGCCCGCGGCGCAGAGCGAGCACTTCTACACGCAGCTTCGCCGTCGCGCACTCGAGGGGGGACCTCCCACGCGCCTGATCCTCTACCCGGAACAGAGCCACGGGGACTTCCCGCCGTCGCTGAGCCTCGACGTCCTGCGGCGCTACGGGGCCTGGTACGATCGCTACCTGAAAGGCGACCCCATGGCCGACCCCTTCTTCGGCAAGGACGCGTGGTAGTAGCCGTCGGGTGGTTGGCTGCCTACCAGGATTACCGCCAGCCGCAGGGTCGAGCCGTCGTCGCGGGTCAGCTCGACGACCAGGGCGTACTTGTCGCCATCCACGGCGACAAGCGCCGGGACCGTGTCGGTCGCCACCTCGCGCGCTGGCCACAGACCCCAGACGTAGGGGTGAGTATTGAGCTGCAGTGCGGCTGCCAGCGTCGAGTCGAAGCGGCGACTCGCGGCAGTCGTGTTGGATCGCAGCGGGTTGACCACCAGGAAATCGCGGAAGTAGGTGACCCCCGAATGGTCCCCGTCGACGGGCTGGCTCAAGTGGCGTAGCGCGAACACGCCGGTCGGAACCATCTGGTCGCGGTAGTCAAGGTGCGGCTTGACCACCTCGAGGACACCCATCATGGCACCCTGCTCGAGCGTCGCATAGTTGCGCTCTCCGGTCGGTGCCTCGCCGGTGTCTGCGGGGATCTCCCGTCGAAGCCACAGGCTCAGTACGGGCTCGCCATCCTTGGTCAGGGTGAAGCTACGGGTCTCGAGCCCATCGACGAGACCCTCCGGGACCTTCCCGGGATGGGGTAGCTCACCGATCTGGAGGGCGTGCTCCTGCCCCCCCAAGGCGACCCCGGGGCCGAGCAGACAGGCGACGAGGAGGGCGGCAACCAGGCCCATCAGAGTTCCACCACGGCCTGTTACAGGCCACTAGAAGGAGAAGGCGCCGAAGTAGGCGCTCTGACCGTGCGGGTCGCTCCACCGGATGCCCAGCGAGGGCCCGCGGTAGGCGTACTCGCGGGCCACCGCCGTGGTGCTGTCGTGCAGCTCGATAAAGGGCTCGTACCATTCCATTTGCCCGCAACTGACGAGGTCCTGGTGGCGTGGCGGCAAAGCCTCGGCGGCGACGCGCACGGCTTCACCCGCACGCACCCGGTAACCCTGGCCCATGGCGCCGAACTCGACCGGCGCGCTGATCACCTCGATCACCTCGCCGAACATGGGTCCGAGGCGTGTGGCGAACAAGGACGCGAGCACTTCTTGCTGCGCCGGGCTCCCCGACTGGTCGACGTACAGAACCGTGTTGCGGGGTGCCTCGGGGTGCAGAGCCAGATTCTGGTCCCCGGCGACAACCGCAACGATCGACAGCCCGTCGAGCGACACGCCTTCCTGCCACCCCTCTTGGACGTGCCAGGCAAGTACTGCCTCACGACCCATCGTGTGGGCCTCCGAGGACATGATGCAGCCGCCTATGAAGACCTGCGCTGAGCGCGCCTCGAGGTAGATGCCGCGCACCGACTCGCTGGGGGTCGCGGCGATCGACAGGGGTACGGACAGGAAGGCGGCGATCAGTGCGGCGGTTATCCTACGCATGGGTCTGTGCTCCGGTCGGTTCATGGGTGCGCAGCAGCCGATTCTAACAGGCCGTGGTGAAACTCTGGCCTGCTAGTGGCCCTCGCAGCAGTCACGGTCCTGAGTGCACAGATCCAGGTGTGCCAGGGCGCCGTCCGGGCCGATCTCGCGCGCCGTGCACACACACCAATAGCAGGCGGTATCGGAGCGTGTGAGGCGTCCCGGCTGCGTGTACTCGGCCGGGATGTACATCTTCTTCGTGCGCAGGTGCTTGCACCCGATCGCTACGGTGTTTGCCGGGGCGTCGCTCATGCGGATGCTCCATCGCCGTCGATCGCGGCCATGATCGCGCGCTTCACCGCGGCTGCCGCGATGTGCACCTTGTAAGCATTGTGTGGCATCGGGTCGGCGTCGGCGACGGCTGCCTCGGCGGCAGACTCGGCCGTCGCCCAGGTCGCCGGAGCTCCGGCGAGGACGGCCTCCGCGGTCTCAGAGCGCCAGGGCACCGGAGCCACCGCGCCCAACACGACGCGGGCACCCGGCTCGATGCTGTTGCCGTCGACCCGCATCGCGACCGAGGCGATCGCCAGCGGCCAGTCGTGCGACTGTTTGAACTTGACCACATACGATGCCGAGCGGGTCGCCCCACCTGCCGGCAGTTGCACCGCGGTTATCACCTCGTCTGGACGGAGGCTGTTCTCCACCCGAACGTTGGACTCCGGTCGCACGAACATCCGCGACAGGGCGATCTGCCGCTCGCCGGCGGCACCGGCCACATGGGCCACGGCGTCATAGGCAATCAGCGCCGGGGCACAGCTCGACGGATGGACGATGGCACAGCGGGCGTTGCCGAAAATCGCGTGGTAGCGGTTCTCGCCGCCCTGGGCGAAGCAGGCGTCTCCGCCCTTCTTCAGACAGTTGAACAGATCGGACCGGAAGTACCAGCAGCGCGGGCGCTGGCACAGATTTCCGCCGAGCGTTCCACGGTTGCGGATCTGCGGTGTCCCGACGCTCTCGGCGGCCACCGTGAGTGCCGGGTAGCGGGCTTGCACCTCGGCATGGCCGACCAGGTCGGACAGCGTCACCAGAGCGCCGATCCGCAGGCCCCCGGCAAGTTCGCCGCCGGTGATCTCGGCGATGCTGTCGAGGCCGGCGACGCCCTTGAGGCTCACGACCCGGGCCGGTTGCGCCACGTCGTTCTTCATCAGGCCGATCAGGTCCATGCCGCCGGCCAGCGGCAGCGCTCCCACGCTCTCGGAGAGTCGTTGCGAAACCCCAGTGAGCGTTCCCGGCTCGACGTACTCGAATGCGCGCATCAGACTGCCCCCCCGTCGGTGTCGGTTGCTATCTCCGGGAACCGCAGCGGCTTCAGCGTCCCTTCTGGGCCCTCGTGCAGGGCTGCCAGCACCTTCTCGGGGGTCAGCGGCAGCGAGTGGATGCGCACGCCGATAGCGTTGGCAACGGCGTTGGCGATCGCCGCCGCCGTCGGGATCGTCGGTGGCTCGCCGAGCCCGATCACCCCACGCTCCGGGACGTCCATCATGTGGACCTCGATCTCCGGCATGTCGGAGGGGCCGGGCAGGTGATAGAACTCGAAGTCGGGGTTGAGCATGCGTCCGGTCGGCGGATCGAGGATGCGCTCCTCGAAGAGCGCAAAGCCGATCCCCATGATGACGCCGCCTATGACCTGGCTCTCGGCCGTCAGCAGGTCGACGATCAGGCCGCAATCCTGGTAGGCGACGATCCGATCGACGGTGACCACGCCGGTATCGGTATCGACAGCAACCTCTGCGAACTGGGCACCGTTGACGCCGCTGGAGGACAGGCCGGGCTCCCACTGACCCTTGACCGTGACGCCCTGGGTGCCGAGGCGGCCACAAGCGCGCCTCCAGGGCATGGCGTTGCTCGGGTCAGCCTTCACGCGCACCGTGCCGTCGACCGCCTCGAGCTCCGACGGCGTCACCGCGAACTCGGGGGCGATGCGCTCGGCCAGCGCCTCGAACGCGAGCCCCGCCGTAACTCGCGCGGCCGGAGTGACCGAGGCAGCCGTGGTCGAGCCTCCCGAAGCCCCCGAGAACGGATACCGCGAGTCGCCGACGCGTGCGGTTATCGCCTCCAGCGGCAGCCCGAGGATCTCGGCCGTGACCATCGCAACCAGCGTTCGCGTTCCAGTGCCGATGTCCTGGGTGCCGATGCTCATGGTGACCGAGCCGTCCGGCTCGATCTCACAAATTGCCTGCGTGCCCCGTCCGCCGCCGCCCCAGACGCAAACCGCACAGCCCATACCATGTTTGATCGGCCCTGGGGTCGGGTCACCGTCGGCGTGCCGTGACGACCAACCGATGTCGGTGGCGCCACGCTCCAGTTGGACCTGCCAAAGCGAGTCCTCTGGCAGGTTGCGCCGGCGGAACTCTACGGGGTCCATCCGCAGACGCGCCGCAAGCTCGTCCATCACCCCTTCCATGATGAAGGACCCTTGAGGGTGTCCGGGTGCGCGCATCGCCCGCGCCGACCCGGCGTTGATGAAGACGTCGGAATGACGCCGCCGTCGGTTCTCGACCCCGTAGACGTAGGGCATCGGGAAGCCGGCGCCCCTGCCGATCCCGCCGGTCCCATAGGTGTGCGCGTCGAACGCCGTGAGCTTACCCTCCGCGTCGACACCGGCGCGGACCCAGGCCATCGCGGCCGGCCGGTTACCGGTGTCCAGGTGCTCCTCGTCGCGCTCGAGCAGCATCGTCACTGCTCGTCCCGCCTGTCGCGCCAGGTCGCTGCAGACGACCCCCTGGATATCGATGCCGAACTTGGAGCCGAAGCCGCCACCCATTACCGGGGTGAGGCAGCGCACCTGGTTGGCGCCCAGCTCCACACCTTTGTCCTTCCAGTAGCCGACCAGTCCGTCCTTGGTGGCGTGGACCGCCTGCGTCGAGGCCCAGACCGTGACCGCATCACCCTGCCATTCGGCGACGACGCCGTGAGTCTCGAGCGAGCAGTGGGTCTGGACCTGGGTGCGGAAACTCCCCTCGTAGGTCACCGCCGCGGCGGCGAATCCAGCCTCGAGGTCGCCACGCTCGTCCTCTCGGCCCGGGCGCACATTGCCCTGCTCGTGGAGCATCGGGGCGCCGGGCGCAACGGCTTGCTCGGGCGCGACCACCGGCGTCAGCACCTCGTATTGCACGCGGAACTGGCGGGCAGCATCACGCGCCCGATTCTCGGTATCGGCCGTCACGGCGCCGACCGGCTCGCCGTGGTACCTGACGATCGACCCGGGCTCCACCAGCACGTGCACGGCAGTGACACCGGGGGCCTTCTCGGCGGCGCTGGTATCGACCGACAGGACCCGGGCATGGGCGTGAGGCGATCGCACCATCTTTCCGTAGCACATGCCGGGCCGGTTGATGTCGTAGCTGTAGAGGGCCGTGCCAGTGGCCTTGTCGGGGCCGTCGAGGCGTGTCACGCGGGTGCCGATCAAACGGCGATTCTCGGGCCAGCTCCACTCCCGTGGCTTCGCGGCATCCTGTGCCCAGCGCTCGGCGCGCCCGGTGGCAGCATTGGCCCCGCCCACCGGTTCCAGTTTCTCGGCCCAACGGTCGGCGCGGTATGTGCTCTCGTCGCGCTTGGCCATGTTCAGTTCCCCCGCAGCCGCGCCGCGGCCGTCTCGGTGGCCTCGAAGATGCGGATGTAGGTACCGCAGCGGCAGATGTTGCCGTCGAGAGCCTTGCGGATCTCGTCGCGCGACGGCGATGGGCTCCCATCGAGCAAGGAGGCAACCGCGACCACCATGCCCGGCGTGCAAAAACCGCACATCAGCGCATCGTGCTCGACAAAGGCCGCCTGCACCGCGTGCATCGAATCCGGCGTTCCGAGCCCCTCTACCGTCGTGATCGCTCGCCCTTGCGCCTCGATGGCGAGTATCGTGCAACCGTATGCTAGGCGAGAGTCGACGATCATCGAGCAAGCTCCACAGGAGGCCCGGTCGCAGACTCGCTTGCTGCCGGTGATGTCGATCGGTCCGGTGGGCGTCTGCCCCTGGCGAAGCACGTCGAGCAAGGTCTCGCGCGGCTCGACCTCGAGCCGCAGCTCGCGCCCGTTGACCTGCAGCGTGATCGGTATCGGCCCCGGCCCCATCACCGTGCCGAGCTCGGCGGCCTCGGCACTCTGGGCGGCGGCCATGGCGGCAGCGGGCAGCACCGTGGTACCGAGCCCGCCGGCACCGACTCCTTTGATAAAGGACCGCCGCGATACGACGTCGCGGTGCTCGGCTTCAGACTCGCTCATGCTTGGCGGCTCCCTGTGCAGGCGGCGGGCGCTGGCAGCGCCGCCGGGTCCGAATGCTTGCCTACAGCACCTAACACCAGCAGGCGAGGAGTCTCAAGGGGCCGCGGCAGGGAATGCGGAGCGCTCAGGCGTGAGCCGGGAGCGTTTGCACATGGACGCTAGGAGCGTTGCGCTCCATGGACTCCACGAGGTGCCGGTGGCAGGTGAACGCGAGGATCTGCTGGCCCTCCGCGGCGTAGACATCCAGCAGGGCTGCGGTGGCGCGAGCCCGGTCGTCATCGAAGTTGACGAGGATGTCGTCGGCGACCAGCGGCAGCGGAACCGCCTCGGAGCCGTAGACCTTCGCCAGCGCCAGCCGCATCGCCAGGTAGAGCTGTTCCCCAGTGCCACGCGACAGAGCCCACGGCGCCAGCCGCTCCCCCGTCAACGCCCGCTCGACCTCGAGCCGACTCTCGCCGAGTGGCGCGATGACGCGCGTGTAGTGGCCGTCGGTCATCATCGCCAGATAACGACTGGCGGTTCGCAGGATCTCGGGCTGGCGTTCGGCTTCGTACTTGCGCTTGGCCTCGTCGTAGAGCGCGGCGGCCACGGCATGACCGGCCCACTCTTGGATGGTATGGGCCAGCGCAGCGCGCCGGCTCTCACGGCCGACCAGCCGGTTGGACAGCTCCGGGTCGGTCTCCAGAGCTTCGATCTGTTGCCGCAGCGCGCCGAGGTTCTCGGCCACAGCGTCCCGGTCGGCCCGGGCGCTCGTCAGCTTGCCCTGCGCGTCGCCGACGGTCCGAGCCAGGCTCTCCGGATCCCAGCGCTCGAGGCGGGCGCGGAACGCCGCGAAGCCCTCGTCACCAGCGAGCGCCTTGATCGCGGCGCGACCGCGAGCGTGCTCATCGAGCACGTGGCGCACACGAGCTCGGTGGGCCTCGACGTCGTCGAGCTCCGCCTGCACGCCCTTGATGGCACCGACCAGCGGGTCGACCATCTTCATGGCGTCGTAGCGCAGGTCTTCGATGGAACGGTCGATCTGCTCGAAGACCGTCAGCACGTTCATGCAGGCCTGCTGCAGCTCTGCCTTGACGGTGCTCACAGCAGCCTCAGCCGCGCTGGCGGTCTGGTCCTTGTCCTGTGTTTGCTTGATCCGATCCAACAGGTCGAGCGCGCCCTGAGTCGTCAGGTCGGCCGGCAGATGATGGCTCGACAACCAGTCCTGCCACTCGCTTCGCGCCCCGAGATCATCCTCCTTGGCCAGCTCGTGCTGGTGCCACAGGTCGGCCTCGCGCTCGGCGGAGAACGCTTGCTCAGAGCGCCGCTGGCGAAGGCCTCGCGCGTGTAACCACGTGACCAACGTTCCCAGGAGTGCACCGACCGAGACGATGCTTGCCACGCTTGCCAGGCGCGCCTCCTCCGGCACGAGGACGGCCGTGAGCACGACCGCCAGAACGACGAGCCCCCAGGAGATCATCAGAGTGCCACGGGTGATCTGCTCACGGCTCTCCTGGATCGCCTCGTAAACCAGGTTGGCGTCCGCCGCGCGCGTCTCCGACGCGGTGATGCTGGTCTGCGCCTGCTGCTGGCGGTCGCTCCAGCGGCGAATCTCGTCGCGCGCCGTGATATCGGTCCGGCTGTTGCGTACGCGCTCGAGCGACCAGATCGAGCCTAGATCCTCCAGGTCGTTGAAGAGCGCGTGCCGCAGCGCGCTAGCTTCCTGCTGGCGGTCGAGCACACTCGAATGCAGCTCGGTGAGACGGTCGGCCTGGGCCAGGAGGGCGCGGATCTTGTTGGCCTCCTCGAGGAGGCCACGCTGGTGCTTCGACATGACCTCGAGGGCGGCGATTGTCCCCGCGTCGACCGTGATCGAGGCTGCCTGCACCGCTACCGAGCTCTTCGGTAGCCCTTTCCGATCGGCCCCGTCGGCACGTGCCTCGAGCGCATCCTCCACCGCGGCCGCGCGTTGGCGGAGCTGCTCGGGCTCGACGCCGATCGACCGCAGTATCTCCTCGGCACCCAGCAACGATTCATAGGAGGCCCACGCCCCCTGCGCCCGCTGCACCGCCTCGCATTCCATGCGGCGCTGTTCGAGTGCTGCGTCGCATTCGTTCAACCGCTCGCGCGTGCGCTTGATCTGACGTGACAGCTCGGCATGCTCCTCGGGTCGTTGCCGCAGCCGCTCGATCTGTTCCTCATCGGCTTCGATCTCTGCGAGAAGGCGCGCCAGTGGCTGTTTCTTGCCCTTGGGCCGGTACAGGTCGTCCATCCACTCCTGCAATTGGGCACGGAAAGCGACGGGGCTAACAGCGCCCGAGCCCATGCCGGCGCTGTAGATGTGGCCGGCAACTTCGTCCGCTTGCAAAGTGTCGAGCTGCTGCAGCTCGTCGAGCCCGAAGGCGAAGACATTCTCGTACAGGGTCTCGGTCGTATGACACAGCAGGTTCTGCAGCTTGGCCTCGGAGAACTGCTCGTCCTTCTCGTCGGTGACCTCCACGGTGCCGCGCGAGCTGCTGCCCTGGCTGCGCCGGATCCGGTAGCCAGCCCCGTCGATGTCGATCTCGAGGAAGCCCCCGTGGAGACCCCCACGGAGCGGCTCGTAGCGATGCGGATCGCCACGTCGTTTGAAGCCGAACAGGATCGCCCTGATGAAGGCCATGAGGGTCGACTTGCCGCCCTCGTTGGGTGCCAAGAAGAGGTTGAGTCCTGGGCTCAGATCGCGTAGGTCCAGGTCCTTCCAGATCCCGAAGCCCTCGACGTGGATGCGGCGGAAGATCATCAGGTGTAGTCGCTCTCTTCGGGCGCCAAGTGTTCGATCGCCATCGTCTCGGCCTGATTCGCGAGCCGATCCCAGTCGAGCACGTTCCAAGGGTCGCGGCCCAGCGCCCGGTTCAGGCGCGGGCTGTCGAGCAGCTCGCTGAGCGAGCGGCGCGCGACTTTGGCGACCTCGGTCTCGGTGCCGGGTGCCCGTGCATCGGCCACGTCGGCGCTCGGCGGGATCGGCGGCGTGTCACGCAGCTCGGCCGCGAGTCGCAGCACGTCGCCCAGGTAGTCCTGCTGTGTGCGCAGGCGGCCCATGTCGCGCACCGGCCGGGTGCTCAGGTCGATGCGCTCGAGCCAGACGATGCCGCCCTCGGCGCGAATGCCCTCGGCGGCGCGCGCGGCGTCGCAAAGCTCCTGCACCTTGCCCGGGCGGCCGAGCTCCTCGTGAAGCGGTCCGCTGCCCGTGAGCATCCAGCGCGCGATGTGAACGCGGTCGGCGGCCGTGCCGCGCAGCGAACCGGCCTGCTCTGCAAGCGCGCCGAGCACCTCGTCGATCGACTCGATGTCGTCGATCTTCGTGCGCAGTCGGTGCCAGCGGACAACGTCCGTCCAGATTGGCTCGAGGTCGACCGTACCGTCCTCGGAGACCGTCACGAGCGTGGCGCCGCGCGCCCCTGGCTCCTTGGTGTGCAAGCCCTGCGGATTACCCGGGTAGTGCACGACCGGTCGTTCGCGGTGCAGCGTCTCGCGGGTGTGCACGTGCCCGAGCGCCCAGTAGTCGTAGCCCGAGCCCACGAGCTCCGCGAGGCGGCAAGGGGCATAGCGGGCATAGCCCGTCCTGTCGCCGACGTTGGTGTGAAGAACGGCGATGTTGAACGGGCCGGTGGGCCGCTTCGGGAAGTCGGCGGCCAGATTCCGGTAGGTCGCCGACTTGGCATACGAGACGCCGTAGACGTGTGCCAGCTCCTCGTTGTCACGTAGCAGGACGTAGGGCTCGACCTGAGGACTGAAGGTATGGACCGAGGCTGGCAGCTCGACGGTCGCGGAGAGGCTGCCGAGCGGGTCGTGGTTGCCTGCTGCGATCAAGGTCGGGATCCCAACCTCGTCGAGACGCCGGAGCTGTTCCCGGAGCAGGACTTGGGCGCGCAGGTTGCGGTCGCCGCCGTCGAACAGGTCCCCGGCGATGATCACCGCGTCGACATGGCGGTCGATCGCTGCGGTGACGATGCGAGCGAAGGCCTCGTTAGGCGCGTCGCGCAGCCGGTCGCGCAGCGCACGCGGCATCCTCCCGAGGCCACGAGTCGGGGCCCCCAGGTGAATATCGGCGCAGTGAATGAAAGAAAAAGCAGACATCGTCAGCCCACCCGGCCGGCGGATCGATACGCCCCCCGTTCGATCCGCCGGACGCTCGCATGCGACGGCAACTCTGTGCGACACTGCTACCCGGTAGAGTGCCGCAGCGCCCAATGATAGTCCGACAAGGACTGCGGAGGTACCGGTGGAGCGACGGTCTCACTGTCCGCTTGATTGTCCCGACGCTTGCAGCCTGGTCGTCACGACCGACGATGACCGCGTCGTGTCCGTTGATGGTAGCCATCGGAACCCCCTGACGGAGGGCTACATTTGCTCCAAGGTGCGCCGCCTACCGGACCTCCTTTACGGCCCTGAGCGCCTGCTCGAGCCGGCGATCCGGGTGGGGCCGAAGGGCAGTGGTGAGGTGCGGCCGGCGACCTGGGACGAGGCGCTGGGGCTGATCACCGACAAGATGCGGGAGGCGGTCGCGAGGCACGGCGGCGAGTCTATTCTGCCGTTGTGCTACGGCGGCTCGAACGGTCTGCTGACCCAGGACTCGACCGACGCGCGGCTATTTCGCCGCCTCGGCGCCTCCAACCTGGCGCGCACCGTGTGCGCTGTTCCATCGACCCTCGCGGCGGCCGGTCTGTACGGCAAGATGCCTGGCGTCGCCTTCCAGGACTACGTGCACGCTCGCCTCATCGTCGTGTGGGGTTGCAACCCGACCGCAACGGGGATCCACCTGCTGCCGCACATCAAGGAGGCGCGACGGCGCGGTGCCCGCTTGGTGGTGGTCGATCCGCGGCGCAACCGGCTGGCGCGTCAGGCCGACCTACATCTGCCCGTACGACCGGGCAGCGACGTCGCCGTGGCGCTAGCGGTGGCGAACTGGCTGTTCGACAACGGTGCCGCCGATCTCGACTTCCTGGATCGCAACGCCCACGGAGTGGAGCAGTTTCGCCGTCGTGCGGCAGCCTGGCCGGTGGCGCGCGCTGCGGACGTGTCGGGGATCGACCCGCAGGCGATCGAGACCCTGGCGCGCTGGTACGCCGAGACCTCGCCTGCGGTGATCCGAGCGGGTTGGGGCATGGAGCGCAATCGCAACGGTGCCGCGTCGGTTGCCGCGGTGCTCGCGCTACCCGCCGTCGCCGGCAAGTTCGGCGTCCGTGGCGGTGGCTACACCATGAGCAACTCCAGGGCGTTCACGCTCGACGCGACCGTCTCGGCCAACGAGCCGCCGTCGCGCACCCGTACGCTCAACATGAACCGGCTCGGTCGCGACCTACGCGAGCGCGACGATCCGCCCGTGACTGTGCTCTTCGCCTACAACTGCAACCCGGTAGCGACCCTTCCGGAGCAGGAGCGGGTGATCGCTGGCATGCTCCGCGAGGACCTGTTCACGGCGGTCTTCGAGCAGGTGTTCACCGACACTGCGCGCTATGCCGACGTGATCTTGCCGGCCACGGTGTTCGTCGAGCACGACGAGATGAGCGCCGGCTACGGCGCCATGCTGCTACAACACGCCCCTGCGGCGGTTCCGGCCGCGGGCCAGGCGCGCCCCAACTATGCAGTGTTCGAGGAGCTGACTCGGCGTCTGGGGCTGGATCGACCCGACGACCCCAGCGGCCCGGACGGGCTGGCTGCTGCGATCCTGGGCAACGGCCGTGGCGCGATTCTGGCGACAGGTGAGCCGATCTTCCCCGACTTCGGTGCCACGCCGATCCAGTTCGTCGATCTGCTGCCGCGAACGTCGAGCGGCAAGATCGAACTGCTGCCGGCGACGCTCGAGGAGGAGGCACCCGGTGGCCTCTACACCTTCCGACCCGACCCCGCGACCGAGATGTATCCGCTGGCGCTGGTATCGCCGGCCACGGGCCGCACGGTGAGCTCGACCTTCGGGCAGCTGGTGCGCGACCAGGTACCCTTGCGGCTTCATCCCGACGACGCCGCGGCGCGTGGCATCGCGACCGGTGATCGCCTGCGCGTGTTCAACGGGCTCGGCGAGGTCCATTGCTTGGCGAAGGTTACCGATCAGGTTCGGCCCGGTGTCGTCTTCCTGCCGAAAGGGCTGTGGTCGCACAGCACCCTCAACGGACGGACCTCGAACGCGCTGGTGTCAGATGCCTTCACCGACGTGGGCGGCGGTGCCACCTTCAACGACGCGCGGGTCCAGGTGGGGCCACTAGTTGACCGCGAGCTCGTCGAAAAGCCCGGTCAGGTCGGCGTTGCTGATGCCCGACTCGTCGGCGATCACCTTCTGGGCCGGCGATGACTCCGCGTAGCTGGCCATCCGCTGGCGGATGCGCTCGGCGAAGCTGTTGACCGAGCGGTTCTCCATGAAGACGCCGGTGGGGATGGTGTCGCCCCACATCCGCGCCATCTTCATGAAGTGGCGTGTCTTGCGCCAGGTGGTTTCCTCGTCGTCGTCGGGCGCGATGACCGGGTCGTAGTCTTCGGGCAGCGGCTGCACGCGTGGGCGGACCTCCTCGAGATCCTTGCCGGCGAACCAGTCCTTGGTGTGCAGGTTGTTATAGGTCGGGCAGGGTTGCAGTACGTCGAGGAACGACAGCCCCGGATGCGACATCGCCGACATCAGGAGCTCGACGAGCTGTTTGACGTTGTAGGAGTAACCGCGACCGATCCAGGTGAACCCCGAGGCGTACGCCATCATCATCGGGTTGAGTTTCATCTGGATATTGGGTTCGGGCAGGCTCTTGGTCTGCATACCCAGCGGCATCGTCGGTGCCGCCTGGCCCTTGGTGAGCCCGTAGACTTCGTTGTCGAACATCACGTACGTGATGTCGACGTTGCGGCGCCCGACGTTGACGAAGTGACCGGCGCCGATGCCGAGTCCGTCGCCATCACCGGCCGCCACGATGACATGGAGCTCCGGGTTGGCGAGCTTGATGCCGGTGGCATAGGGAATAGGCCGGCCGTGCAGCGTGTGGACGCCGTAGGTGCCCATGTAGTAGGGCGCTTTCCCGGAGCAACCGATACCGCCGACGGCGATGACCTTCGAGGGGTCGAGGCCGAGCTTGGCGCAGGCCTGGTGCATGGCGTTGAGGATGCCGAAGTCGCCGCAGCCCGGGCACCAGTCGTTGGGGTGTGTCTGCTGGAAGTCCCTGGCCGTGTATGCCTGGTCGGTTGCCGTCGCGGTGGTCATGTGCGCACCCTTACTGATGGGGGTTGCGGAGGACGATGCGGCGGTCCGCATTGCCCTTGCGAATCGCCTCGAGGACCACGAAAAGCTCCTCGGCGGAGATCGGACGGCCGTTGTACTTCACGACCGCGTGATCGGGACAGATGCCTGTGTGCTGGCGGAGCAGCTGGGCATACTGCCCAGCGTAGTTGGACTCGACGATTATCAGGGGCTTGGAATTGCCCAGCAACTCCGTCATCTCGTCGGCCGGGAAGGGCATCAGCAGTCGTGCCTGAAGAAAGCGGACGGGGGCGCCGTCGGCTTCGAAGCGGTCGAGGCATTCCATGATTGCGCCCTTGTTCGAACCCCAGCTGAGAATCGTCAGCTCGGCGTCGCAATCGCCGTAGATCTTCACTTTCTGCTCGAGCGGGATCTCGCGCAGCGCCAGGTCCATCTTGCGCATTCGCTTCTCGACCTGCTGCTCGCGAATGACCGGGTCCTCGGTAACTCGGCCTTCGGGGGTGTGTTCGCCGCCCGTGCACCAATGGCCGTTGCCCTCCTGCCCCAGAATCGTACGAGGGGAGACCCCCGACTCGGTCACGGCGAATCGCTGGAAGGCGCCGTCGGCCTCCGGGCCGCGTGGCTCCGCGATCTCCCCACGCTCGATCCTTGTTCGGTTGGTGTCGAAGTAGGGCACCGTTCGCGAGGAGCTCGAAATCGCCTTGTCGAGCAGGTGAACGACGACGGTTTGGTAGCGATCGGCGTAGTTGAAGCACTCCGCGGCGTCGTAGAACGCCTCGATTACGTCACCCGATGCGACACACATGAGCGGGAAGTCTCCGTGTGCGCCCGTGGTCGCGATGCGCAGGTCGCCCTGCTCGCTCCGTGTCGGCATGCCCGTCGAGGGTCCGCCGCGCTGCCATTCGGTGACTACCAGCGGCACCTCGTTGATGGCGGCCCAGCCGATGCCCTCGCACATGAGCGCGAAGCCGGGCCCCGAGGTGGCGGTCGAGGCGCGGGCTCCGGTGAGGGCTGCGCCCGTCGCCATCGTCACCGCCGAGATCTCGTCCTCGGTCTGCACTACCACGACGTTGGTCTGTTGACCCGACTTGGTGGGGAACTCCCCGTGCGCCTCGAGAAAGACGCTCTCGTCGGTGGCCGGCGAGATCGGGTAGTAGGACTGGAAGGCCAGTCCGCCGGCCAGCTTGCCCAGCGCCACCGCCTGATTACCGTTCAGCAACATGCGCTTCTCGGTGCTCTCGGCGGCGTGCAGGCCGCAGGCCAAGTCGCTTCGGTCGTAGTGCCTATCAACATAGTTGTAGGCCTGCTCGACAGCCTCGATGTTCAGGTCGATGATCTTCTGGCGGCCGGGCCACTGCTTCTCCAGCGCCTTCTTGACGTAGTCGCGCTTGAAGTCCAGCAGCGCCGTGGAGACTGCCACCGCCAGCGTGTTCTTGGTGAGCTGAGCGATCTTGTGCGGAACATCCATCGCCTCGACGATCTTCTCGACGATGTCGTCGAAATCGACCTCGAACGTGTTGACGCGGCGCTTGCGCGCGTCCTCGAGTAACCCCGCCGTCGTGGGGGGTAGCCCGCGTTCCTCGAGATAAGCCGACGTATCGACGCCGGCGCGCTCGTCGAGGAAGGTGATCGAGGTCAGGGGTGTGTCGGCGTCGTTCTTCGTGTAGATAACGCCGCCACCCGCGCCGACCGCCAGGATGTGGCGCGCCAGTGTCTCGGTCTCGAAGGTCGTCAGCAGGTCGACCGTGTCGCGATGCGAGGTGCACGGCAGCTCGGACACGCGGACGTCGTAGTAGCTGTGGCGCCCCATGATGTTGGAGTAATACTCGCGCCGACCGTACAGGTGCAAACCGCCGATTCCGCAAGCGCGCTGGAAGATGAGCGCGGCAGTATCGACACCGCTTCCTTGCGCGCCCCCGACACGCCAGGCCAGATCCTGCGCGCCACCCGTATCGTCGCCGTCATGATCGTCAGCCGACACTTCGGACTCTCCCCCAGAAGGGCGCTCCGCGGACCGTGGCGGAACTCCAAACAGCCCCATTGCGCCCGTTTCAATCCCCGTCAGCGGATTATAGCCACTGGGCCCAAGCGGGGTAGTCGGTCTCGCCCGGCTGCTATGCTTGGCTTCTACGCCAAGTTCCACGCCCAGAAGGAGGCACGATGCTCGGCTTTTTGGGATTGCTGGCGATCCTTGTCGTGGTTGGCGCCTGGCTGGTCGGAATCTACAACCGGCTGGTCAAGCTGAAGGTGCGCTCCGAGGACGGCTGGGCGTCGGTCGATGTCCAACTCAAGCGCCGCTACGACCTGATCCCCAACCTCGTGGAGACGGTCAAGGGCTACGCGTCGCACGAGCGCGAGACGCTCGAGGCTGTTATCGCGGCACGGCGAGCCGGGATCGACGCCGGCACGGTCGGCGAGCAGGCGCAAGCCGAGAACCTGATCACCGGTGCGTTGCGTCAGCTATTCGCCCTGTCGGAGGCCTATCCGGACCTGAAAGCGAACCAGAACTTCGGGCAGCTCCAGGAGGAGCTGTCCTCGACCGAGAACAAGATCGCCTTCGCGCGACAGCACTACAACGACACCGTGCGGCAGTACAACACCCGACTGGAGTCGTTCCCGGACAACGTGGTCGGAGGCATGTTCGGGTTCGTGGGGCGCGAGTTCTTCGAGCTCGACGACGCCGAGCAGCGTGAGGCGCCGCAGGTCAAGTTCTAGCAGGCTTATCGCCGCCGATGGAGGCCTGGCCCATGGCCCGGGGGGACGATACCTATCACGATCTGATTGCCAGGAACCGGCGCAACAGTGCGCTTCTGGTCGTCGGATTCGTGCTTTTCGTCGGTCTGACGGTGGGCGTGATGGCGGCGGGTGCGCTGCAGGCGACCCCGGAAGAGGCCTTGGCGGTGGGTGCTCTCGCTCTGGTCGGGGCCGGCTTGGCCGCCACGTGGAGCTACTACGGCGGTGGCCGGGCGATTCTGGGCATCAGCCGCGCCCGCCCGATCGACGAGGCCGACGACCCGCAGCTCTACAACGTCGTCGAGGAGATGGCCATCGCCGCCGGGATCCCGTTGCCGGACCTGTACCTCATCGAGGACACCGCACAAAACGCCTTTGCCACCGGCCGTGATCCCGAGCATGCAGCCGTGGCCATCACCCGCGGGCTGCGGGAGCAGCTGTCGCGTGATGAGCTCCAGGCGGTGATTGCTCACGAGGTCTCGCACGTGCGCCACTACGACATCCGCCTGGCGATGCTACTGGCGACCCTCGTCGGGATCGTGGTGCTAGTGACCGACTTCTTCTGGCGCACCCTGCGGCTGCGCATGTGGGCGGGCGGCGGCCGGCGCCGTGGGGGCAACTCGCGCGAGGGGGCCGGGGCCGCGATCCTCTTCGCGCTGGCGGTGCTGCTGTCGATCATCGCGCCGATCGGCGCCAAGCTGATCCAGCTGGCCGCGTCGCGTCAGCGCGAGTACCTGGCCGACGCCGGTGCCGTGGAGCTGACGCGCCATCCCGAGGCCATGATCGCGGCCCTACAGAAGCTGGGGTCGGATCGGGAAGTGCTCGAGGTCGCCAATCGCGCCACGGCACATCTGTATATTGTGCAGCCGATCAAGAAGTGGGAGAAGCGGGCCAAGGGCCTCTTCTCCACGCATCCTTCGATCGAGAGTCGCGTCGCTCGACTCGAGCAACTGGTCGACGTCTACCGCAAGCCGGGAGAGCGGGAGTGAGCCAAGAGCAGAAGCGCGCTGCCGCCGAGAGGGCGCTCGAATACGTGCGACCGGGCGAGGTGCTCGGGGTCGGCAGCGGTTCCACGGTGCGCGCTTTCATCGAGATACTCGGCCAGCGCATGGCGGGCCAGGTTCCGCGGGCCGTCTCGAGCTCCCGCGAGACCACGGTGCTACTGGACGACATCGGGATCGAAGTCGTCGATCTGAACGAGGTCGAGGGCTACCCGGTGTACATCGACGGCGCCGACGAGTTCGACCCCGCTCTGAACCTGATCAAGGGGGGCGGCGCCGCGCTCACGGGCGAGAAGATTACGGTCAGCATCGCCAAGCAATTCGTCTGTGTCGTCGATGCCTCTAAGCGGGTGGACGTGCTCGGAGCGTTCCCGTTGCCGGTCGAGGTCATCCCGATGGCGCGGCAGCAGGTGGCCCGGCGGTTGGCCGAGCTCGGCGGCGATGCCGTGCTGCGGCCGGGCACGGTCACCGATCACGGCAATCAGATCCTCGATGTGCACGGCCTTCGCATTACCGATCCGCTAGGCCTCGAGATGGAGCTCGATGCCACCCCCGGCGTCGTGACCTCGGGGGTGTTCGCGCGCCATCGTGCGGATGTCGTGTTGATGGCTACGATCCACGGTGTGGAGTGCTTCGAATGAGATTCGTAACAGCGTCGTCGTCCCGGCTCGTGCTTGCCCTATTGCTCGGCGTGGCCGCCTGCAGCCAACCGAGCCCCGAGGCGACTTCGTCGGTACAGTCGCCCTTGGAGGCGTTGCTACAGGGGCGCGTCGAAATGGTCGACCTGACGCATGCCTTGAGCTCCGAGGCGCCGTTCTGGCCGAGCCCTGGTGGCAATCCGTTCGAGCACACGATCCTGGCGGCGCACGATAGTGGTCGCGCCGCGATGGCGGCCTACGCGACCCCCGAGCACTTCGGCACGCACCTCGACGCACCGACACACTCGCGCGACGGTCAGCCCACGGTCGACGAGCTGACCGCCGCGCAACTGTTCGGGCCGGCGGTGGTGATCGACGTCGGCGAGGCGGTGGTGTCAAACGCGGACTACGCGCTGACCTTGCAGGACGTCTTGGACTGGGAGCAACGACACGGGGAGATTCCTCCTGGCGCCGTGGTGCTGATGGCGACCGGGTGGGCCAGTCGCTGGCCCGACCAGGCGGCGTACGCCAACCAAGACGCCGAGGGCGCCATGCACTTTCCGGGCTTCGGCGCGGAGGCGGCCGCCTTCCTGGTTCGGGATCGGGCGATCCGCGGCATCGGCGTGGATACCTTCAGTGTCGATCCGGCGACCGGCGGGTTCGCAGTGCACGGAATCGTCAACGGAGCCGGCGGCTACCACCTGGAGAGCCTGGCGTCGCTGCAGGGCTTGCCGCCGACCGGCGCCTTCTTGATCGTCGCTCCCATCAAGATCGCCGGGGGCTCCGGCGGTCAGGTCCGCGTCTTCGCGCTGGTTCCTTAGGAGGATCCGATGGGCCTTGCACGACAGGCGCTGCTGCTCGCCGGGTTGCTGCTGCTGGCCGCCGCGCCGGTGCCACAGGAGCCAGACGAGCCTCGCGCCCACGTGCGGGTCGTTGCCACCGGCGGAACCATCGCCGGGCGCGGCCAGCCCGGTGCCGTGTCGGGCTATCGGTCGGGCGCGATTCCGATCGAGGAGTTGCTGGCCGAAGTCCCGGCGCTGACCGATGTCGCCGACGTCACCGCGGAGCAGTACAGCAACATCGGCTCCACATCGCTGCTGCCGAGCGACTGGCTGGCGCTGGCCCAGCGCATCAACGTGCTGCTGTCCGAGGGCGTCGAGGGGCGGCCGGTCGATGGCGTCGTGGTGACGCACGGGACCGATGCCCTGGAGGAGACCGCCTACTTTCTGGGCCTGACCGTTCGTAGCGCCAAGCCGGTGGTCGTGGTCGGAGCCATGCGGCCCGCCACGGCTACCTCCGCCGACGGTCCGCTGAACTTGCTCAACGCGGTTCAGGTCGCGGCCTCGCCGCGATCACGCGGTCGCGGGGCGATGGTGGTGCTGAACCAGGAGATCAACGCTGCGCGTGACGCCACCAAGACCAACGCCAACCGGGTGCAGACCTTCCAGTCGCGAACCTGGGGGCTCCTGGGCACGGTCGAGCGCGACGGCCCCATCTACAACCGGCGCGTCGAGAATCGCCACACCGACGCGAGCGAGTTCGACGTCTCCGACAAGCGAGCCGAGGACATTCCGCGGGTCGATATCTCCTACACCTACAACGGCGCCGACGGCACCGAGATCCGTGCCTTCGTCGAAGCGGGCGCTGCCGGGGTGGTCATCGCGACATCGGGTGCCGGCGCCACGACTCGGGCCCAGGGGCAGGTCGCAGACGAGGTCGCCGAGGCGGGCGTCTTCGTCGTGCGGGCGACGCGCACCGGCTCCGGCCGGGTCGGCTTCGGCCGCGGCCGCTCCATCGGCGCGGGCGACCTGCTGCCGCAGAAGGCACGGATTCTCCTGATGGTCGCCCTGATGCACACCGACGATCCGGACGAGATCCAGCGGATCTTCCGCGAGTACTGAGGTCGAGGTCGCGGCTCACTCCTCGGGTACCAGCGCCAGTACCCGGGCCGGGCCACCGGTGGCCCCGGCGATCTTCACGGGCAGGGCGAGCAGGGTCGCCCCCGACTCGGGTAGCTGGTCGAGGCCGCTGAGGTTCTCCAGGTTGAACAGATTGGCGGCCGAGAGCACTCGGTGGGCCCGGAACATCATGTCGTTGCCGGGGTCGATGCTGGCGGTGTCGATGCCGATCCCGACGACACCGCGCTCGATGACGGCCTCGGCGCCACCGGGAGAGACCCCTGGGAAGTGCAGGGTAGAGGTGTCGAAGGGAGTGTCGCTGCCGTAGTAGCCGTTCCAGTCGGGCCAGCGTCTCGACCAGCCGGAGCGCACGACGACGATGGCTCCCCGCGGCACGGGCCCGTGGCGAGCTTCCCACTGCTCGAGGTCGCCAGCCTGCAGGGTCGCATCCGGGTCGGTCCCGGCGCGGGCACTGATGTCGATCACCACCGCGGGGCCGACGAAGTTCTCGACGGGAATCTGGTCGCCCGTCCAGCCCGTCTCGTGGAAGTGAACGGGTGCGTCGAGGTGGGTTCCGAGATGCTCCACGGTCGCGAAGCGGGCCGCCGCGTACCACTCGCCCTGGTCGCTGGGGCCCCACGAGAGACGCTCGAACTCGAACGGTGTCCCGGTGGGCCAGTAGAGGCTATCGGGGCTCAGCGCGTGGGATAGGTCCACGACTCGCTGCCTCGACAGCGGCGCCGGGGGGAGGGTGTCTTCCAGGGCGCCGGTGGGCGTCTCGGCGGGCCCGCAGGCGCACAGCGGCACGGCAGCGGCAAGCAGCAGGCGTGCCAGGCAGGCGGGGGCGTTGGCGCAGATCGAATCGGTCGTGGGCATGTCGGTGCTCCCCAGCTCGAGAAAGTCGCGCTCGGCGTCGACCGATCATGACGCATACCGCCGATTCTCGAAACGACCGCGGGGGTCGAGCCAGAAGCTACCGTCGAGCTCGAAGCTCACGGAGCCTTGGGTGCCCTCGGGCATGTCGTAGCCGATCGCCGCGGACAGGGGCCCGATCGGACGCGGCCCTCTGCGGCTGGCGTCGGCGAGCTCGGCCCGCATGGCAGCCAGCGCCTCCAGCACTGCCGCCTCGCCCATGCTCTCGCGCACGCTGGCGGCGATGCGGTTCTCCAGGAAGTCCTGCAGGCTATCCTCGAGGGGATCGTTTCGCAGTAACGGTCAGTTCCTCATGACGCGTCAGGAGGGCGTTTCGTCGAGGATCTCGATCTTGTCGGGTGCGTTGGGCACGACGCAGAGGAACTCGAACGGTGCCTCGAGCACCTCGTAGGAGTGCGGTACCCCGGCTGGGATGTAGACGGCGTCGTCGGCCTTGACCTCGTGCGCCTTCCCGCCGATGGTCACGCGGCCGCGGCCGCGCAGCACGTATTGCTCGTGCTCGACGAGGTTGGTGTGGGTCGGCATCCCGCCGCCCTCGCCCATCACGAAGCGGCGCATGGCGAAGTTGGGCGCGCCGTCGTCGGGGCCGAGCAGCACCTGGGTCTGCGTGGCCGCCCCGGCAGGCACGTCGTTCAGGGTGATCTCGCCGCTGGGCTTCACCGTGCCGTTAGACATATTTCATTCGCTCCGCGGCCTCCTAGGCGGCCGCACCGGCCCGCCGCTCGGGTCGATGCCGGACTCCAACGACCGGATGTACAGGTCGCGTTTCGGGTAGGGGATCTCGATACCGCTGGCGTCGAAGGCGTACTTGATCTTCTCGGTGAGCGCGTCATCAACTGCCCGCCGCTGGCGGGCGTCTTCGAGCCAGACTCGAAGTTCCAGATCCACTGACGAGGCACCGAAGTTGCGCAGGATGCAGACCGGCGGCGGTTGCGGCTTCACGCCGTCGCTCGTGCTGGCGATCTCGAGCATGATGCGCTTGGCCTGCTCGACGTCGACGTCGTAGCCGATGCCGATGGGGATACGAAGCCGCACCGTGTCGCCCGACGCCGTCCAGTTGATGATGTCGCGGTTCATGATCTCGCTGTTCGGGATGATGACGATGATGTTGTCGGTGGTGCGGATCTTGGTGGCGCGAATGCCGATCTCGATGACGTCGCCCCAGGATGATTGCCGGGCAGGAGTGCCCCAGAGCTGGATGCGATCGCCGACCTCGAAGGGACGATCGATCACCAGGAGGATGCCGGCAATCAGGTTGGCGAGCGTATCGCGGGCCGCCAGCGAGAACGCCAGCCCAGCGACACTGGCCCCGGCAAGGATCGGGGTGATGTCGACGCCCAGATGGCGAAGGCCGGTCATCACCGCGGCGCCGATGACGAGTATCTGGATGGTCCGGCTGATCCAGGGCAGCGCCGTGTCGTCGATCTTCGTCGCGGTCTCGGCGGCGACCTTCTGCTCGAACACCTTGAGCAGGTCGGCCAGGAAACGGCTCACCGGTATCGCCAGCGCGATGATCCACACCGTCACGATGAAGTTGCCGAAGCTCGGAAGGTCCCAGATGCTGGCCAGCCGCCAGGCACCCCAGAAGCTGACGGAGATCATCAAGACGCGGCTCACCATCATCAGGAGCACGTCATCGAGCTTCGTCTGGGTGCGGGAGGTGACCTGGCGCTCGACATAGCGCAGCAGGAGCCGCCCCAGCCAGAGCACGACCAACACGAGTAGCAGCTGCCCGGCAGTCTGGCCCACGCGCGGCAGGACGAAGTCGCGGGCGCTCTCGAGCCAGGCGCGCCAGTCGAGGCTCGTGAGATCGAATCCGAGGATGTCTTGCATGGTCGCAACCTGGTTGTTTCGGGGGCGGACTGCACGCTAGCAGTCGCGAGCGCGGGCGCACAAGCAAACCCTGCGACCCGAGCAAGGTTGGTCTACCCTGGAGCGCCATGCTGAGCCCGAACCAGCTTCGCAAGGCCGAGCGGCGCCTGGGTCGTGCCGATCCGGTCATGCGCGCGACCATCGCCGCCTGCGGCCCTTGTCGGTTCGACGAGACCCAGCGTCGAGATCCTCTGGCGGCGCTCTATCAGACAATCATCGCGCAGCAGATCTCGACCGCTGCCTCCGGCAGCATTCATCGGCGTTTCAAGCACTTGTACGGTGGCCGCTCGCCCTCGGCGCGAGCCCTGCTGGCCACGTCGGACGCCGATCTGCGCTCGGCCGGACTCTCGCGCCCCAAGGTTTCGTACCTGCGCGACCTGGCGCAGCGCGTTGCACATCGGCGTCTGCGCCTCGGCGGTCTGGAGCGCTTGAGCGATGCCGAGGTGATCGAGACCCTGAGCGCGGTCAAGGGGATCGGGCGCTGGACGGCGGAGGTGTTCATGCTGTTCCGGCTCGGCCGTCTCGATCTGCTGCCGGTGGACGACCTCGGGCTGCTCGATGGGGCCAAGGTGCTCTACGGCTTGCCGCGGCGGCCGGACGCTGCGGCGCTCGAGGCTCTGGCCGAGTGCTGGCGGCCCTATCGATCGGTCGGCTGCTGGTATCTGTGGCAAGGGCGACGGCGCGCGCGCGGGGAGAGGCTGCGGTGAGAGCACTCGGCTCCGACTGGGAGGATCTGGAGGCCGAGGTGATCGCCTGCCGCGCGTGTCCGCGTCTGGTGGAGCACCGGGAGCGGGTGGCGCGGGACAAGCGCGCCGCCTACGCGGATCACGAGTACTGGGGCCGGCCCGTCCCTGGCTTCGGTGATCGCCGGGCGCGGCTCGTTCTGGTCGGCCTGGCGCCGGCCGCACACGGCGCCAACCGGACGGGCCGCATGTTCACGGGCGATCGGTCGGGCGACTGGCTGTACCGGGCATTGTTCGAGACCGGGTTCGCTACCCAGGCGGAGTCGGCGGCGCGTGGCGACGGGTTGGCGCTCAACGATGCCTTCATCACAGCGGCTAATCGCTGTGCGCCCCCGGGGAATCGTCCGACGCCCGCCGAGCGCGACTCCTGCCGCGATTTCATGGAGCGCGAGCTCGAGCTGATCGATACGGCAGATCCCGGGATCCGGGTCATGGTGGCGCTGGGTCAGTTTGCCTGGGATCAGACGCTCCGGATCCTGCGTGATCGGGGTGCCGGGGTGCCGCGCCCGAAGCCGCGCTTCGCTCACGGAGGGGAGTCGATCGTCGGCTCCACGGGTCGGGACCGGTTTCCTCGCCGCGACCTGGTGCTGCTGACCTCGTATCATCCCAGTCAGCAGAACACCTTCACGGGAAAGCTGACACGGCCGATGCTTCGCGACGTGTTCGAGCGCGCCCGAGACTGCCTGGGACGATGCTGAAGAAACACCTCCTTGCCCTGGCTGCCGCGGTCGGGTTTGGCGTTGTCGCGGTCTGGCTGCCCTCGGTCGCCGATCCGGCGGCTCCCGTGATGGACTCGTGGGTCCGCGCCGCCGTCGAGCGCCCGTCGGTCTGGACCTTCCAGGCGTTCTTCGTCGTCGGCTTCCTGGTCGGGATCTTTGCTCCGATGGGCTGGCTGGACCCGCCGCTGTACGCGGCCGCGATGGTAGGACTCTTCCCGCTCAAGGCCGCCAAGGAGATGGCGCAAGGCGCGGCCTGGGTCGATTGGCCACGCGAGTTCTACCTCCACGCGGCGTGGCTGATCCCGGCCCTGCTGGGACTCGCGGTGGGCAAGCTGATCCGCGATATCCAGCGCAAGAGCCGCAAGCCCCCCGGATCCGGGAAGGGACGTCAGCGCAAGCGCTGAGCGCAGACGGCCATGGCACCACGGCGAGCCACGGTATTTGCCTGGCGAGGGCGCATTAGCTGTCGGTGTCGGACCGCAGCACTGAGAGGAAGGCCTCTTGGGGGATCTGTACCTGGCCGAAGCTGCGCATGCGCTTCTTGCCTTCCTTCTGCTTCTCGAGCAGCTTGCGCTTGCGGGTGATGTCGCCGCCGTAGCACTTGGCGGTGACGTCCTTGCGCATGGCGTTGATCGTTCGCCGCGCGATGATGTCGCGCCCGATGGTGCCCTGGATGGGGATCTTGAACTGGTGGCGCGGGATATGCTCCTCGAGTTGCTTGCAGGCGTGCATTGCCCGACCGCGTGCCTTGTCGCGGTGCACCAGCATGGCCAGGGCGTCGACCTGCTCCCCGTTGACCAGGATGTCGACCTTGACCAGGTCGGCCTTGCGGTAGTCGAGGACCTCGTAGTCGAAGGAGCCGTAGCCCTGTGTCGTCGACTTGAGCCGGTCGTAGAAGTCGAACAGGACCTCCGCCAGCGGCACCTCGGCGGTCACCTCGACGCGACCCACGACCAGATAGTTGAACGCCGTATTCACGGCACGCTTGTCCAGCAGAAGCTCCATGACCGGGCCGAGATAGCGGTCGGGCATGAGGATCGAGGCCTTGATGTAGGGCTCGCGCGCACTTTCGATCGCCGCTGGATCGGGATACTCGGCGGGGTTCTCGACGATTCGTATCTGGCCATCGGCGGTGGTGACCTCATAGCGCACGGAGGGCGCCGTCAGCAACAGGGGAAGGCCGTACTCGCGCGTCAGACGCTCCTGCACGATGTCGAGGTGCAGCAGTCCCAGGAAGCCGCACCGAAAGCCGAAGCCGAGGGCACCCGACGAGTCCTTCTGAAAGGTCAGGGCCGCGTCGTTGAGCTTGAGCTTGTCCAGCGCTTTGCCGAGCTCCTCGTACTCGTCGGAGTTGACCGGGAACATCGACGAGAAGACCACCGGCTTGGCGGCGACGTAGCCTGGCAGCGGTTCGTCGGCAGGCGAGCTGGTCAGCGTGATGGTGTCGCCGACCTCGATGTCGCTGACCGACTTGATGCCGGCGATGACGTAGCCCACGGAGCCGGCCCCCAGCTCCATACCCTTGTGGCGGCCGAGCTGCAGCAGCCCGAGCTCCTCGATCTCGTACTGCGCGTCGCTGTGCATCAGGTGGATCTTGTCGCGCGGTCGCAGCCGCCCGTCGAAGACGCGAACCAGCAGCACGGCGCCGCGGTAGGGGTCGTATTCGGCGTCGAAGATCAGGGCGCGGAGCGGCGCCTCCGGGTCTCCGCCTGGCGCGGGCAGCCTGGCGACCACGGCCTCGAGCACGCCGTGGACCCCGGCTCCGGTCTTGGCGGAGCACTCCACCGCCTCGAACGGGTCCAGCCCCAGGTCGGCGTCGATCTCCTCGCGCACGCGGTCGGGATCCGCCGCCGGCAGGTCGATCTTGTTGATTACCGCGACCATCTCGAGCTCGTACTCGAGCGCCAGGTACATGTTGGCGACCGTCTGCGCCTCGACCCCCTGGGCGGCATCGATCAGCAGCAGTGCTCCTTCGCACGACATGAGCGAGCGGCGCACCTCGTGTGAGAAGTCGACGTGGCCCGGGGTGTCGATCAGGTTGAGCGTGAAGGTCTCGCCGTCGTCCGCTTCGTACGAAAGTGTGATCGTGTTGCTCTTGATCGTGATGCCGCGTTCCTGCTCCAGCTCCATGGTGTCGAGGAGCTGGTCGTGGAACTCACGTTCCGAGACCGCGCCGCACTCCTGGATCAGCCGATCGGCCAGCGTCGACTTGCCGTGATCGATGTGGGCGATGATGCAGAAATTGCGGATCTTGTTCATGGTCGTGGTCGGAGCCGCCGTCCAAGGTAGCGACGGTCAGGAGGCCGTGGTGAAAGTGTGATGGGTCTGTAACCCTTCGGGCAAGTAGGGGTTACGGGCGATGGCCGCGTCGCACCTCCTCAACGATGTTGTCGCATCGCCTCGTCGCTGCTTCTTGCCCTCACCCGTAAGACCTACTTGCCAGACCCACCACACTTTCACCACGGCCTCCTGGCTGGAGGTACCGGCGGCGTCAAGTGTATGCTCGACCCTGCCGGCGCGTAGGTTGGATTCTGCCCGGCCGATCTCCTGCGGAGCCCCACGTGTTGCGATCGATGTTGGTCCCCGCGATAGTCTTGTTGCCGATTGTCACCGTGTCGGCACCGGTGGCGGCGCCCGGCCAAGCTGGCCAAGTTTGCCTGGCGATCGCCCCGTTCCAGAACACGAGTGACTGGGGCGACAATGCGATCGGACTGGCGGCCGCCGCTGAGCTCGCCGACCTGCTGTTCGAGACCGGCGAGTTCACCATCGTCGGCCCCACCGAGATGGCACCCGTGATGGAGGATCTCGAGGTCGAGGCCATCACCCCGTTCGACGTGAGGGTCGCGGAGGCCGCGGGTGAACGGGTCGGTTGCCCCTATGTCCTGGCTAGCCGGGTTTCGAAGTTCACGGTAGACAAGTACTCGGGGGGTGTGAGCTTGATCCGAGGAAGCATGTCACGTGCCTCGGCGACCATCGACGCCTATCTGATCGATACCGATGCCGGCGAGATCGTGCTCAACGTCGAGGGAAGTGGCAGCAAAACGGCCGCTGGTGGGTCGGTGAACAGGGTCCGGGCCCAGATCGAGGGCGACGTCGGTGCCGCCCGCGAGACGCTACGGCCCGCCATTCGGGAGCTTCTCGAGCAGATATTGCCGCGGGCCCGTCGGTTACCCCCACCCGTATTTCGCCTGGGGGGCAACGTCGTCGGGACCGGCAGCCCGGAGGGAACCGTCTACATCGATCGAGGCGACAACTTCGACGTGCAGCCGGGGCAGCGGTTCGCGGTCTACCGCGTGCTCCAGGAGATCCGCGGCACCGACGGCGAGCTGCTTGATCAGATCATCGATCAGGTCGGAATCGTCGAGGTCGAGCGGGTCCTGACCCGATCGTCGGTTTGCCGCCTGGTCGAAGGCGAGGCCGTCGAGGGCGACACCGTGCGTGCCGAGGGGACCTGACTCTGGCGACCTGGTTTCCCCGGGGCCTGCTAATCGGCATCGCCCTTGACGAATGCGATGTGCCCGACGGTCATCGAGACGCGCTCGCGTTCCCCATCCTGCGCGACGCCGAGTCCGCTGACCTGATGCAGCAACAGCCGGCAGCGCTCGCCGCGATTGACGATATCGAGTTCGATCTCCGGGTACTCCTCGCCCTTGTCCACCTCTTCGGCGAGCTTCGGGCTCGACTTGTCGATCGCCTTGGTGAAAACGACATCGGCGACGGTCGTGTTGTCGGTGCGCTCGGCGGAGCCGCACGTCTCGACCATCTCCCGGTTGACGGTGAAGGAGAGCACGTCGATCCACCCCCGGTGAGCGGAGTCGGTGCTGTCGCCGGTGATGTCGCGGATCTTGATTTAGGCGGGGTAGGTCGTTGCCCAACCGACGGAGGCGGCGCCGGCAAGGACGATGACGAGGACGATGCTGGCGATCGAGATCAGGCAGCGTGGACAGCGCATCGGTGCTCCCTTGGTCATGCGAGGCAGTGGATCAAGAGACCGTACCAAACTTGCAGAGCAGAGTCGCGTGGGCGCTACTGGCGATCAAAGGGGTCTGCCACTAGTAGCCGGGCCCCAGCATCACGCCGTTGAGGAACAGCAGGTTGAGCCCATCGAAATAGGCGCGGAAGTTGGGGTCCTCGGCGAAGGCGATGATGTGACCGCCGCCGTGCGGCTGGTACATCAGAAAGGGCGTTCCGGCAATGGTCTCGAGCTGGTCGCGCCAGGCAACGCCAGAAACCAGGAGCTCGTCGGAGTTGGCGACATAGGTGGCGATATTGAGGCCGTCATCGATCTTGATCGGATCGTAGATGTTGCGCGACTGGGCGATGAGGTTGATGCGGTCGTCGTAGCCGAAGCCGAGCCAGTGATCGGGATCGACCTGGGCACGGAGAATCGCTCCCGGCAAGGCCGCCGGCCGCTCCTGCTCGGGATACACGCCCGCCGGCAGCCCGGCATCGGTTTGCTCGGCGCGAGTCTCTTCGGTCTCGATATCGTTGGTCTTCATACGGGTAGCGGTCGCCAACAAGCCCACGTCCTCGGCGATCAGCCACTGGGTCGCGTTGCCGAGGGCCACGAGCGTTCCCCCTGCCTGCACCCAGTCGCGGATGCGTGTGGCATCGCGCTCGCCGAGACTTGTCTCGTAGCCGCCCCCTCCGCCGAACGAAAAGGCATCGGGCAGGATCAGCACGTTGTAGTCATCGAGGTCGGCCCGGCCGAGCTGCTCGGTGCGGATGATCGTCACCGGCGTGTGGTAGGCGCTCTCGAGCAGGTAACGAGCCCATCCGGCGGAGTTGGAGCTGGTCGGACGATCCCACGCGATGGCGATCCGCGGCTTGGGCAGGTAGCGCACCCGGCCGCTGCCGAAGTTGATCCCATCGGTTACCCACGATGTGTCGGTCGGAACGAACTCGACCCCGTGGTGCTGACCGATCATCTGGAGCTGTTGGTGTAGATCGTCGGCGTTGTCGTGCACCTTGATGATCAGGGAGCCGGGTGGATAGGTGCGCCCACCGAGGGTGAACGAGGCGCCGGCACTGTGCACCCGAATGTCGTGGTGGTGGAGCGCTGCCAGCCCCTCGGCGGCGGCCTGCGTGCCCCATGGCACCAGGTAGGCGACCGTCGCCGGCGCCTCACCGGTGACCCCGCCGCTCGAGCTCGGTGGCTCCGACAGAAGATCCCCTGCGAGCACGGCGGCATCGGTCGACGGCTCGCTGGCGGTGTAGGCCTCGATCCCGAAGAGTAGCGGCAGCGACCAACCGCTGATGTCGTAGATCTGGTCACCGAGCCGGCGCGCGAACCGGCGCTGCTGCTCCGCGATGAACTCCTCGTCCATCGGCGTCTCGGGAGCCAGCAGCACCTTGGCGGCGTGCTTTGCCGGCTGTGCCATCGATACGCGGTAGGTGCCGGCCGGGAATTCGACTCGCGCCGTTGCGCCGCCATAGTAATCCTGCACCACGTTGCCGAAGGGCTCGGTGGCGCGCGCCACCTCGATTCCCTGCGACATCAGCACGCGGACCAGCTTCGCGGCCCGACCCGGGTCGGTGCCGGGCGTCAGGATCACCTCGCGGATGGAGTCGTTGCTGCCGCTCTCGATGGCTTCGACGCCAAAGGCGTAGAAGTCGCGCAGGATCTCCTGCCGGTTCATCGCCGCCATCTCGGCGGTCGAGATCGAGGCGATGAAGTGGTGCTGGACGGTGTCGCGGTAGTGCAGAATGGTTTCGTCGGAGCGGTCACGTGCCAGGCCGCGCGACGACGCCTCCTCGTAGGTGGCGCCGATCGCGCCCTGGTAGAAAGGCCAGCTGACGCCGTATCCAGGGTAGAAGGCGTCGAACACCTCGCGTGTGAAGTAGTCGAACCCCATACGATCGAACCAACGGGCGTTGTTTTCGCCCAGCACGCCGATCCAGCGGGCGATGTCCTCGGTCTCGTTCGGGTTGATCGGGTCGGCCTGGGGCGGGAAGTAGTAGGTCGAGTTGCCGCCCATCTCGTGCAGGTCGATGTAGATCTGCGGCATCCACTCCCGGTACGCGGCAACCTTGCCCCGCGTCTCCGGCTGCGTCTGCGCGAACCAATCGCGGTTCAGATCGAACAGGTAGTGGTTGGTGCGGCCGCCTGGCCAGGGCTCGTTTTGCTCGACGGAGGCGAGCTGCGAGCTCGGCCACCGTCCCACCGATTGCCGGTAATGATTGACGAAGCGGTTGCGTCCGTCGGGGTTTTGCATCGGGTCGATCAGCACGACCGTGTTGGCCAGAATGCGGTCGGCCACCTCGTCGGAGCGCGCCGCGGCCAGGTGGTACATGGTGAGCAGGGCGGCGTCGGTGCTCGAGATCTCGTTGCCGTGGACACCGTAAGCCAGCCACACCAGCACCGGGTTGTCGGCGACGATTGCCTCGGCGCGGGCGCTGTCGGTGGCTCGCGGAGTGGTCAGCTCCAGATTGGCCGCGCGGATGGAGTCGATCCTCGACAGGTTGTCCTCGGACGTGACGGTCACGTACCAGAGCGGTCTACCCTCCCAGGTCTCGCCGTATCGATGCACCTGCACGCGGGGCGACGCTTGTGCCAGGGTCTGGATGTAGAGCCCCGCCTCGTCCGGCGACGTGATCTTGTCGCCCCAAACGTGACCGACGACCTGCTGGAGCGTCGGGATCGACTCGTCATACCCGGGCTGCCCGGGGTAGAAGGCGAAGTCGGCGTGCTCCGTCTGCGCCAGACTCGGCGCAGCGTGGCTGATCAGGATGAGTAGGGCGACGGCGATCAGCTTGGGCATGTCTTCCTCGAGGCGGTGATTGGCAAGGCCGTGGTAAGACTCTGACGGACCCGGAACGCGGCCATTGTTTCCCGTGGTCGGCCCTGGCGCCAGCTGGCCGCTGGCGACCGCAGGCGGACATACCCGCCGGTCCAGGCCGCCGCTGGCCGCTGTTGGCCGATAGCTTGGACATCCGGGACAGCGATGCCGGATGTTGACCGCGAACCCGGCTAATCTGCTTCCGGGGCCGGAGTGTCCGGTCGCCGCAAGCGGTGGAGCCCAATGAAGCGATTTGTGCTCGTTAGCAGCAAAGGAGGCGTCGGCAAGAGCACGGTGTCGTGTGCCCTCGCCTCGACCATGGCTCGCCACGGTCTAACGGCCGTGCTTTGCGATGGCGACTCACAGGGGAGCATCACCGACTGGTTCGATATGGGTGAGCGGCGGGGCCTCGCGGAGCTGATCGAGGGAACCTTCCACCCCATGTTCTCCACAATTCGTGTGGCGGGACACCTGCGCGTGCTGCCGACCGGCGATCGAGACCTGTTGGCGCGTTGGTCGATGCGAACCGTGGGCGAGGTCCCACCCTACTTCCGCCGCGTGCCTGGTGACACGATGATCATCGACACCGCCGCACACTCGAACGCCTTGACGGGGGCGTTTCTCCGACGCCTGATGCCGGACGTGATCGTTCCGGTCTCGCTGGCCGGTGGCTACCTGCCGCTCGCGGCACTCGAGCAGACGATCGCTGCGCTGGCCAAGGTCGGACGCGAGCCCGACTACATCCTGCCGAACATGCTCGACCGCAGGACGAGCGTGAGCGAGCGCACGCTTCGGAAGCTGCAGCGGGAGTACGGCGACCTCGTGCTGCCATCCGTCCGGATCAACGCCAACCTGGTGCACACGGCGTGGAGCCATCGCCCGCCGACCGATCCGAAGACCGTCGAGGACTTGGGACGCGTGGCGGAGATTCTCTACGCCCGCTGGGACGCCTGATCGATGTCAGGGGTTCGCTTGCCGGCGTGGCGCCTGCTAGCGATTGAAAATGCGGTCGAGCAGGCTACCTGCTTGACCGCCTTTGCCCGGGCGTGAGACGCGACCTTCGAACTGGGCCCCCTCAGAGATCTGCACCACGGGCGCGGCGATGTCGCCACGCATGTTGGCCGACGGGCCGAACTCGATCCGTTCGGTGGCTCGGACGTGGCCCTTGACCCGCCCATGTACCACAATGCGCTGCCCCTCGACGCGGGCGTCGACCTGGGCCTCCTTGCCGATGATCAGAGCGCCCTGGGCGCGGATCACGCCCTTGACCCGGCCGAGGACGGTCAGATCCTCGGTGGCGGCCAGGGTGCCGTCGAAGGCGACTTCACGGCCGAGCGTGCAGCCCTGGGCGTCCTGCTCGAGCGGCCGGGGGCCGGACTTCAATCCCTGCGGGACATTCTTGGGTTTTTCCACGGTGGTTGCCTTCTTTTTGGCTAGCCCACCCCTGGGCTGTTCACGGAATCCAGCTTCCCCTCGCAACGCATTGTAACCAGGGACGAGCCGTCAGAGTGGTGTTGCGGCCCGAGATGGCCACGCTTGGCCACTCGAAGTTGGCTGCGGGAGCCTGTTAGCCGGGGAACGCGACGCCGGTACTCTCCAGCGGGATCTCAGCCGTTGTCGGGGGCGGGTCTGCGGGCGCGGCAATCGCAACGGGATCCGACAGCGATCCCTGCAGGGCGAAGCTCGTGAAGACGTAAGGGCGCGAAACAGCCTTCGCCACGGCCTGCTAGGTGTTGATGACCAGCCAGCCCCAGGTGAGCAAGTAAGCGAGAACGAAAAGCCTGAAGGCGTGTATTTTCTGCGTGTCCATGGGTGTTTGGATCTCCGGTCGCTGACCGGTAAGACGTCCCGGAGTTACGAAAGGTTGGCTCGCTGCGATGACGAAAGCGCCTTGCTACTCGGCGGGTGGGGATCCTCGGTGGTAGATTCCCGCCCATGAGACGTCTTCGGGTCGCCCTAACGGCCGCGCTTCTTGTCTTGCAGCCAGCGCTGTCGGCGGCGGCTGCGCCACTCCCTCAGGCTTTACCGACGCCGGAATCGGTGCTCGGGTTCCGTGTCGGCGCCGATTTTCACCTGACGACCTACGATGAGTCGCTCGCCTACTTCCAAGCGCTTGCGGCCGCGAGCGACCGGGTCCAGCTCCGCGAGGTCGGACGGACGTCGGAGGGCCGACCCTGGTTCATGGCACTCGTGTCCTCGCCCCAGAACCTGGCGCGGGTCGAGGAGTACCGCGAGATCGCCCGCCAGCTGGCTCTGCCTCGTGGCCCCGCCGGCACCGCCCCAATGCTCACCGACGCACGGGCACGGGAGCTGGCGCGGCGCGGCAAGGCGATCGTCCACATCGACGGTGGGCTCCACGCCAGCGAGGTCGCGCACGCGCAGCACACGATCCAGCTCGCCCACGACCTGGCCGCCTCCGACGACGCGGCCACTGTGGCGATGCTCGACGAGGCGATCGTAATGCTCTGGCCATCGGTGAACCCCGACGGGCAGAACATCGTGGTCAACTGGTATCGCGGCAACGTCGGGGGCCCGTACGAGGTCTCGTCGGTGCCCTGGCTGTATCAGAAGTATGTCGGGCACGACAACAACCGCGATGCCTACATGCTCAACATGATCGAGTCGCGCGTGCTGGCGCGCACCTGGCGCGAGTGGGAGCCGCAGATCATCTACATCCATCACCAGTCCTCTCCATTCCCAACGCGCATCTGGCTGCCACCGTTCGCGGAGCCCATCGCGACGCGCGTAAACCCGCTGATGACGCGTACGGTGAACGCCGTGGGCATGTTGATCGCGCAGGCGCTCGAGGAGCGCGGCCAGGTCGGAGCGACGCACATGGGGACCGGCTTCGATGCCTGGTACCCGGGCTACATCGACTACATGCCCATGCTCCGGAATATCGCGTCGTGGTGGACCGAGACCGCGCTGTATGCCTATGCCACACCGAAGTTCTACACGCTGCGCGACTTCCCGCCGGGCCGTCGCGCCCTGCGCGCCGAGTCGCTCTACTCGAGCCCGTGGCGGGGCGGCTGGTGGCACTTGCGCGACGCGGTCGACTACATGCTGACCGCCTCGATCGCGACCATCGACTATGCCGCGAAGTATCGCGAGAACCTGCTGTACAACCGGTACCAGGCGGGTCGTGACACGATCCTCCGGGACGAGCCGCCGTACATCTACATAGTGCCGCGACAGCAGCGCGATCCCGTTACCGCGGTCGAGCTGTTGCGGCGGCTGGCATTCAATGGCGTCCGGGTTTCCAGCCTCGCCAATCCCGTGCGCTACGACGGCATCGACTATCCCGCGGGAACGTGGGCCGTACCGATGAACCAGGAGAACGCGGCTCTGGCGCTACAGGTGCTCGAGGTGCAGCACTACCCCGACCTGCGGGAGTATCCCGAGGGTCCGCCCGAACAGCCGTACGACGCGGCCGGTTGGACGCTGCCCTATCAAATGGGCGTGCGGGTCGTCGCTGGCCAGGTGCCCATCGACGAGGCGATGTGGGGTGCCCTGACCCCGTTGACCGCTACCGCCGCCGACTGGTCGGAGACGTCCGAAGCTAATCCCGAGACCGACCCGAGCCGCGACCCAGCCCGCTTCGACAGCTTGCCGGGAATCGGTTTCGACACCGACGCGAATGCGGCGGCCATCGTGCCGCCGGCGGGCCGGCTCACAGGCAGCGGGTCTGCGCTCGTGCTCGATCCGGCACAAAACAATGCCTACCGCGCGCTCAACCGAGCCTGGGACCTGGGCGCCCGTGTGAGCTTCACGCCGGCGCCCGAGGGTGGGCGCTATCACGTGGCCGGCCTCGCCGACGCGAGCCTGACCGGCATCGTCGAGGATCTCGCCCTGCAGGCGGCGCGGGGTACCTCGGGCCAAGCAACGATCTCGCGCCCGCGGGTGGGCCTGTATCGGCCGTGGACCGCGAGCATGGATGAGGGATGGACACGCTGGGTTCTGGAGCGCTTCGACTTCGAGTTCGAGAGCCTGCGCAACGCCGATGTACGGGCCGGGGGCCTGCGCCAACGCTACGATGTCATCGTCCTGCCGAGCATCTCTGCCCGCTCGATACTCAACGGCCACGCGCCAGGGACGACTCGGCCGCGATACGCGGGTGGCATCGGTGCCGAGGGGGTACGTGCTCTCGATGCGTTCGTTCGTACCGGCGGCCGGCTCGTCGCTTTCAATCAGGCGACCCGGTTCGCCATCGAGCAGCTGGGATTGCCGGTGGCCGACGCGAGCGCCGAACTGGAGCGGGATGAGTACTTCTCGGGCGTGTCGCTGCTCGAGGGACTTGTCGACATGGCCAACCCGCTGGCCGCCGGTATGCCCGAGCGAGCCAGCTTGACGAGCAGCTTCAGCCCCATTCTCGACCCCGGTGAGGAGTTCGACGGCGAGGTGATCATCCGCTACGCCGAGGCGGGGAGCCCGCTGCTGTCGGGATACCTGCTGGGCGAGGAGCACCTGCACGGCAAGGCAGCGGCGATGCGCGTGGCTCACGGCGAGGGACACGTCGTGCTCCTCGGCTTCGCGCCGCAATGGCGCGGCCAGCCGTTCGGGACCTTCCGGATGATCTTCAACGCACTGCTGCTGCCGCCCGATCTGTTCCGCGGCGACTAGCAGGCCGCTGCATGAACAGGCTTCCCCGCGAGATCCTCGAGGAGGCCTTGGGCCCGTGGGGATGGTCGAGCTCCTACGCCAGCGAGGTGGAGCCCGATTCTGATGCCTTCCCGGCCCGGGTGATCGCGCAACACCGTGGCGAGTACCGGCTCGCGTCGCTGACCGGCGAGATCACGGGCGTGGCGCCCGGCCGCATGCTGTACCGGGCCTCCGGCCTGCGCGAGCTTCCGGCCGTCGGCGACTGGGTGCTGATCCGGCCCGAGGTCGACGGGCCGGCGACGATCGTCGAGATCCTGCCGCGGCGTACCGTGTTCGTGCGTCGCAGGGCCGGCACCGAGAGCCAGGAGCAGGTGATCGCGGCCAACGTCGATGTGGTTTTCTTGATGAGCTCGCTGAACCAGGAACTGAGCGTGCGGCGGCTCGAGCGCTATCTGGTGGCCGCCCGCGAGAGCGGCGCCCAGCCCGTCGTGCTGCTGACCAAGTCCGACCTGGTGCCGGCGCCGGAAGCCGATCTGGACGCCGTGCGCGAGGTGGCCGCCGGGGCACCGGTACACGCGGTCAGCAGCATCACCGGGGACGGGGTCGAGAACGTGCGCGGCTACCTCGCCCCCGGCCGTACGGTGGCCTTGCTCGGCTCCTCCGGCGTCGGCAAATCGACGCTGCTCAACGCGCTGGCCGGGGCCGACGTCATGGCGACCCGTGATATCCGCGCTACCGACGACAAGGGACGGCACACGACCACCCACCGCGAGATCTTCCTGCTGCCGGACGAGGCTCTGGTGCTCGATACCCCGGGCATGCGCGAGCTCGGTCTGGTCGAGGCGGAAGAGGGGATCGAGGCGACCTTCGATGACATCGAGGCGTGGACCTCGGAGTGTCGATTCCGCGACTGTCGGCATGAGAAAGAGCCCGGGTGCGCCGTTCTCGAGGCGCTCGCGGCCGGCACGCTGTCTCGTGGTCGCTGGGAGAGCTTCCAGAAGCTGCGGCGCGAGGCCGCGTACGAGCGGCGCCGCACGGACCCGGTGGAGGCAGCCAACACCAAGCGGCGGTGGAAGGCGATCCACAAGGACTTGCGCAAGACACCCAAGAAGCGCTAGCCAAAGCTGATCGCATCCTGTCCGGAGGTGTGCCTTGGACCGGTCGAGTCGGCTGCCGAGCCCGTCCTCAGATCGGACGCGAGCGTCTCGGCTACGTCGCCCAGACCTTCTTTCTCGACGAGCTCGGGGACCTCGAGAAATCGCTCGCGGTTGTCCGGGCGATGCGAGGCCGCTGGTCAGAGAGACTGGCCAACTTCGAGCGGCTGGAGGCAGAGATCCTGGCCCTGGCCGGGTCCCCGGACAACCTGCCCGCCCCGGAGTTTCACCGCTACGCCGCCCTGCGAATGGGGCTGCACCAGATCCGCGCCAAGTTGGCCTGGTGTGACGAGACAATCGGTCGCCTGCAATCTCGCGTCGGCGAGCGGGCGCCGGCAATCGCGGAGCAATGAGCATGGACACCGTCTTCGAGATCAACCGCTGGTTCCACATGATCGTCGGATTCGTCGGCCTGGCGGCTTGGTGGATACCGCTCACCACAAAGAAGGGCGGAGCGCGGCACGTGCTGTTCGGAAAGGTGTTCGCCGCGTCGGCCTATGTCATCGGCACCACGGCGCTGATCGGTGCGCTCGGCCGGCTCGGTTGGGCGCTTTGGCGCGGCGCCGATCCGGCGGCGAACGTCGAGACGTTCGGATTCCTGATCTTCCTGGCCTATTTGGGCGTGTTGGCCCTGACGATCACACACTACGCCGTCCGTACCATCCGGACGCGACGCGACCGGGCGGCGATCCGCACTCGGTTCATGCTCGGCATTACCTGGCTGATGATGGTTGGCAGCGGCATCGTGGCCGGCTACGCCCTGCTGCGATGGTCGGGCGTGTCGATTGTACTGCTGGCGCTCAGCCCGATCGGCGTGCTCGCCGGCAGCGGCATGCTGCGGTACATGAATGGCCGCAAGACCGAGAAGATGGCGTGGTGGTACGAACACATGGGCGCCATGCTCGGAGCCGGCATTGCTTACCACACCGCATTCCTGGTATTCGGCTCCCGCGTGGTGCTGGACCTGTCGATCCTGGGCCCCTTCAACTGGGTTCCCTGGGTGGCGCCGGCGATCATCGGTACCGTCGGGGGGCGCTACTGGGAGAGCTACTACCGGCGCAAGTTCGGCGATCTTCCGGCCAGCGGAGACGAGGCACAGGCGAGCGCCTGAAGGCAGGAGCGCGGCGGCCTGAATGTGTCCGATCTCCAGCGGTGAGATCGCCCTAGCCGTTCACATGGGGGCGCACCGCATCCACGGTAGCGCGCGCGCCGTTTCGGGCGCGCTCGGCATCGGCCCGCTGGTAGAAGCCGCTCGGTGTCAGGTCTTCAGCACCATAGAAGGCCAGCTCGCGATCGCGACGCAGGTCCTTGGAGATGGCGGTGAGCTCGTCGAGCCGTTGGCGCACCGGCTGCGGCAGGCGATCACGCTCGGCTTCGAGGATGTCGGACACGTCGTGAACCCGTGGCGGGATCACACCGACAGAGCGCAAGAGCCCTTTAAGCGCCAGCTCGACGATCTCCTGAGACTCGCGGACAACATCGGCCCAGCTACAGGCGTCGAACAACACGTCGAGGGCGGCGACTCGCGCCTCGGCTCGATATACGTAGTCTTGGGCGAGGCTGCGGCTGCGCATCAGGCGGCCTCCACCCAATAGGCGTGGCCGGCGACGTGGCGTCGTTGGATGCGGCCGTGTGCGATTTCCGTGCGAACGCCGGCCAGCCGGCGGGACACCTGCATCCGCCGCTCGAACAGGACGATCCCGTCGATCGCCGCCTCTGCCCAGACACCCGCGCCCGGCCGCGTCGCAGGCGGCAGGTGCACGAAATGCGGCTCGACCGGGTGGTCGTTCCAGCTCCGGGGTGCGGCGTCCCAGCGACGGTACAGCTCCCGGGTTATCGGCTGGGTGTCGGCCAGGACGATCAGGACGTCGACGTCCGAATCGGGCCCCTGCTCGGCGCGGGCCCATGACCCGAAAGCCACGACGCCGAGCAGAGCTTTGCCGGCGATCTCGGCCGCGGCCTGCACGGATACCAAGGCGCCGATCTCGCCGGGAGGTGGCCCCGGCGCGGCCAGCTTGCGAGCGCAGTACTCGTTCAACGACAGACCTGCCGCGTCAGCCGCGCCACGCAGGCTGGCATGCAACCCTGACTCGATGCGCAGCAGGAACCGGCCGGAGAATCGCTGATCGCCCATGCCACTGATGATATCATAGATATTGAATAGATGATACTATATCGTGGTCGTGGTGATATAATCTGTTTCGGGCTACGGGGCGGGACCGTCCGTGACCGCATGGGTTGCGCGGAGGCGCAAGGGCTCGGCGCACGTCTGGTCTAGAATCGACCCGAGGAGCCAGGAATGACCGAACGCCTCGAGCCCTACAAGCCGAAGCACCACGTCCGCATCGTCACCGCGGCGTCGCTGTTCGACGGTCACGACGCCGCTATCAACGTCATGCGGCGCATCCTGCAGTCTTCGGGCGCCGAGGTGATTCACCTGGGGCACAATCGCTCGGTGTCGGAGATCGTCGACTGCGCTATCCAAGAGGATGCCCAGGCGATCGCGGTCACCTCGTATCAGGGCGGCCACGTCGAGTACTTCAAGTACATGATCGACCTGCTGCGCGAGCGGGGGGCGCCGCACATCAAAGTTTTCGGCGGCGGTGGCGGCACGATCCTGCCGAGCGAGATCGAGGTGCTGCACGAGTACGGCGTGTCGCGCATCTACTCGCCCGACGACGGTCGCCACATGGGGCTAGAGGGCATGATCAACGACCTGTTGGCGCAGAGCGATTTCGCCACCATCGAGCCCTCGCTCAACGGCAACCTCTCCGGGCTGGCCGAACGGCGGCCCCTGGCCATCGCGCAACTCATCTCGCTGGCCGAGAACTACCCCGATGTGGCGGCGGCCGAGCTGGCCCCCGCGTTGCAGGCGATGGGCAAGGAGCGCGCCTTTCCCCCAGTGCTCGGCGTCACCGGGCCGGGCGGGGCGGGGAAGAGCTCGCTGGTCGATGAGCTGGCTCGACGCTTCCTGATCGAGACCCAGGACACGACGGTGGCGGTGATCTCGGTCGATCCCTCCAAACGGCGGACCGGGGGCGCGTTGCTCGGCGACCGCATCCGCATGAACTCGATCGACGATTCGCGCGTCTACATGCGTTCACTGGCCACCCGGCAGTCAAATCTGGCGCTCTCCAAGCACGTGACGCAGGCGCTGGAGATCTGCAAGGCGGCGGCCTTCGACCTGATTGTCGTCGAGACCTCGGGCATCGGGCAGTCGGATACCGAGATCGTCGACCACTGCGACGTGGCGCTCTACGTGATGACCGCCGAGTACGGCGCCGCGACGCAGCTCGAGAAGATCGACATGCTCGACTTCGCCGATGTGATCGTGGTCAACAAGTTCGACAAGCGCGGTTCACTCGATGCCCTGCGCGATGTGCGCAAGCAGTACCAGCGCAACCATCGGCTGTTCGAGGCCGCCGACGAGGAGCTGCCCGTGTACGGCACCATCGCCTCGCAGTTCAACGATCCGGGCACCAACCGGTTGTACGGGGTGCTGATCGAGGCGCTGGCCGACAAGACGGGCGTCGACCTGCGCTCCGAGCTCGAGCTGCCTGCGGGCTCGAGCGAGAAGCTGCACGTGATCCCGCCCGAGCGGGTGCGCTACCTGGCCGAGATCGTCGAGGGCAGCGAGCGGTACCAGAGCTGGGTCGAGCAGCAGGTCGGGATCGCTCGACGCATGTACCAGCTTCACGGCACTATCGAGCTGCTACGCGCCGACGGGAGCAAACGCAGCGTCGAGGTGCAGGAGTCCGAGAACGCGGGCGTCGTCACGGTCCTCGCGCACAGCGAGGGCGAGGCCGACTCGCTGCGCGACCTGATCGATCGCTACAACGGGCTGGAACAGGAGCTCGACCGGGAGTGCCGCGGAATGCTGCGCGAGTGGCCGACGACGGTGCGGCTGTACAAGGCCGACGTCTACCAGTATCAGGTGCGCGACCGCGTCATCGAGCGCAGCCTCTATTCCGAGACGCTGTCGCACCTGCGGGTGCCCAAGGTGTGCCTGCCACGCTACCGGGATTGGGGCGACGTTCTGTTCTGGCTGCTCACCGACAACGTCCCCGGCGAGTTCCCATACGCCGCGGGCGTCTTCCCGCTCAAGCGCATCGGCGAGGAGGACCCGACGCGGATGTTCGCCGGCGAGGGCGGCCCGGAGCGCACCAACCGACGCTTCCACTATCTGTCGCACGGCATGCCGGCCAAGCGTCTCTCAACCGCTTTCGACTCGGTGACGCTGTACGGCGAGGACCCCGACCACCGCCCCGACATCTACGGCAAGGTGGGCAACTCTGGCGTTTCGATCGCCACACTCGACGATGCCAAGAAGCTCTATTGTGGCCTCGATCTCGCCGATGCGGGGACCTCGGTATCGATGACCATCAACGGCCCGGCGCCGATGGTGCTCGCCTTCTTCCTCAACGCCGCCATCGACCAGCAGTGCGAAAAGCACGTGTGCGCCGACGGGCTGGAGGCGGAGGTAGGAAAGAAGATTGCCGCGATCTACGCCGACAAAGAGCTGCCGTGCCCCAGCTACCAGGGTGAGCTTCCCGAGGGCAACGATGGCCTCGGCCTCATGCTGCTCGGCGTCTCCGGTGACCAGGTGCTCGAGTCCGAGGTCTACGAGCGCATTCGCGCCGATACGCTGAGCCGCGTCCGCGGCACCGTGCAGGCCGACATTCTCAAGGAAGACCAGGCGCAGAACACCTGCATCTTCTCCACCGAGTTCGCGCTGCGCATGATGGGTGACATCCAGCAGCACTTCATCGACAACGGGGTGCGCAACTTCTACTCGGTGTCGATCTCCGGCTACCACATCGCCGAGGCCGGGGCGAACCCGATCACCCAGTTGGCGCTGACGCTGGCAAACGGCTTCACCTACGTCGAGTACTACCTGTCGCGGGGCATGCACATCGACGAGTTCGCCCCCAACCTGTCGTTCTTCTTCTCCAACGGCATGGACCCGGAGTACTCGGTCATGGGTCGGGTGGCGCGTCGCATCTGGGCCAAAGCGATCAAGAACCAATACGGCGGCAACGAGCGCAGCCAGAAGCTCAAGTACCACATCCAGACCTCGGGCCGCTCGCTGCACGCCCAGGAGATCGCCTTCAACGACATCCGCACCACGCTGCAGGCGCTTTACGCCATCTACGACAACTGCAACTCGTTGCACACCAATGCCTACGACGAGGCCATCACCACCCCCACACAGGAGAGCGTGCGGCGCGCCCTGGCGATCCAGCTCATCATCAACAAGGAGCTCGGACTGGCCAAGAACGAAAACCCCCTGCAGGGCTCCTTCATCATCGACGAGCTCACCGAGCTAGTGGAGCAGGCGGTGCTCACGGAATTCCGCAGCATCTCGGAGCGCGGCGGCGTGCTCGGGGCGATGGAGCGTATGTACCAGCGCTCCAAGATCCAGGAGGAGTCCCTGTACTACGAGTCGCGCAAGCATTCCGGCGAGCTGCCGGTGGTGGGAGTGAACACGTTCCTGGACCTGCAAGGCTCACCGACCCCGGTGCCCGACGAGGTGATCCGCTCCGCGCCCGAGGAGAAGGAGTATGCGATTGCCTCGGTGCAGGCCTTCCAGGAGCGTAACCGCGGCGCCGCCGACGGTGCGCTGCGCCACCTGCAGCGCACCGCGGTGGGCAACGAGAACACCTTTGCCTCGCTCATGGAGGCCGCCAAGGTCTGCTCGCTGGGGCAGCTGTCGCACGCGCTGTACCAGGTCGGCGGGCAGTACCGGCGCAACATGTAGCGCGGGTTGCCCACGCGACGAGCATATTCGGCGGCTGGATCGGTTGGATTCCTAACGCTATGATATTGGAATCATGAAAACGACGATTGATATTCCGGATGATGAGCTCGAGAGCGTCCTGAAGTTCACGGGCGCGCGTACCAAGCGCGAGGCGGTGGTCACCGCCATCGCCGAGTTCAACCGGCGTCGCCGTCTGGCCCGGCTGGCGGAGCGACTCGGTAAGTTCGAGCATTTTCTGAGTCGCGAGGAGCTGGGTCGGCTGCGAACGGAGGGCTGAGCGACGATGCCGGCTGGCGTTCTGGTCGACACGTCGGCCTGGGTCGAAGCGCTGCGGCGTGACGGAGATCCCGACGTTCGAGCCGCCGTGAAGACTGCGCTCCTGGAGGGCCGGGCGTACCTCTGCGACATAGTGCGGCTGGAGCTCTGGGTCGGAGCTCGAGGCAAGGACGAGCAGCGCATGCTCCGCGACTTGGAGCAGGAGCTGGCGACGGCGTCCACCGGCACCTCGGTCTGGTCCGCGGCGGCGCAGATGGCGCGCTCCTGCCGCAGGCGGGGAATTACGGTCCCGGCGACGGATCTACTGATCGCTGCGTGCGCCGACCAGAACGACCTTGGCCTCCTGCATCACGACACGCATTTCGACCAGATCGCCGACGCCTTGCGGCGCGCCCGCTAGGAGGCCGTGGTGAAAGTGTGATGGGTCTGGTTACGCCGCCAACGCCGCAGATGCGCCCGTGGCGGCGTAACCCTCTGGGCAAGTAGGGGTTACGGGCGATGGCCGTGTCGCACCTCCTCAACGATGTTCCTGCATCGCCTCGTCGGTGCTCCTTGCCCTCGCCCGTAAGACCTACTTGCCAGACCCACCACACTTTCACCACGGTCTCCTAGCAGGCTGCTGAAAAACTCCCCTTGTTCGAGTAGATTCTGAACCACGCAGCCCGCGGCAAAAACCGAAGCATCAACGAGGTGAGCAGATGCGTGGTGAGGACGCGGGACAGGTGGCCGCCTTTAGTTACGTATCTCCGGAGCAGCGAGTACCGAAAGAGCATCCGCTGCGGCCGCTGCTGAGGATCGTAGAGGTGGACCCCGAAATTCGGACAGGTTGCTAAGGTGGGATCCAGACCAAGAAGAAGGAGTCTGGAATGCCACGGAAGAGACGGAGTTATCCTGCTGAGCTGAAGGCGAAGGTCGCTTTGGAGGCGCTTCGCGAGGAAGCGACGATGGCGGAGCTGGCAGCCCGCTACGATGTGCATCCGAATCTGATCGCCAACTGGAAGAAGAAGGCTCGGCAGAAGGTGCTGGCTGGCTTCTCGGGGAAACAGGAGCGCAACGAGGTCTCTCGGGAGGCCGAGATCAAGGAGCTGCGGGCGAAGATCGGGGAGCTCGTCATCGAGCGGGATTTCTTGTCCAAGGCCTTCGGTCGTTGAGCCACGGCCGGAGGGTGGCGATGGTCGATCCGGAGCACGGCCCCCTGAGCATCACGCGGCAGTGCCGCCTGGTGTCGATCGCGAGGTCTTCGTTCTATTACGAGGGCCACGGCGAGAGTCCGCTGAACCTGCGCCTGATGCGGCTGATCGACGAGCAGTTTCTTCAGACGCCGTTTTACGGCTCACGTCAGATGCGACGATGGCTGCGCCGTCAGGGCTACACGGTCTCTCGCAAGCGGGTGCGCCGCCTGATGCGGCTGCTCGGGTTGCAGGCGATCTTGCAGCGGTCCAGGACGTCTCAGCCGCACCCGGAGCACCGGATCTACCCCTACCTGCTGCGTGATCTGGAGATCACGCGACCCAACCACGTTTGGTGCGCGGATGTGACCTACATCCCGCTGCAGCGGGGCTTTCTGTACCTGGTTGCGGTGATGGACTGGGCGAGCCGCAAGGTGCTGTCCTGGCGTCTGTCCAACACGCTCGATACGAGCTTCTGCGGCGAGGCCTTGCAAGAGGCGCTCGAGCGCTACGGTCCTCCCGAGATCTTCAACACGGATCAGGGTAGCCAATTCACCAGCGTCGACTTCACCGACGCGCTCAAGGAGGCCGGCATTCGGATCTCGATGGACGGCAAGGGCCGCTGGATGGACAACGTCTTCATCGAGCGACTGTGGCGATCGCTCAAGTACGAGCAGGTCTATCTGTCAGAGTACGCGACTGGCTCCGAGGCTCGGGCCGGGATCGGCTGGTGGATGGACTTCTACAACGAGTGCCGACCGCACTCGTCGCTCCAGGACCGGACGCCCGAGGAGGCGTACATTGACGACGGGGCTGAAGACAGGAGCCCGGGGCTTCGCCCCGTGTCTCGCAAGCCCAAGGCAGCCTGAATCATGAACCCGGATTCCACCTTAGCTGCGACGCAAACCTGTCCAAAGGATGGGGTCCACCTCTCGTCAACGACGTGCTGGGGCGGATGTCGCCGCTGTTCGAGGAGCTGTACTCGCACACGGGGCGACCGTCGATCCCGCCGGAGAAACTGCTGCGGGCGCTGCTGCTGCAGGTGCTGTACACGATTCGCTCCGAGCGCATGCTGATGGAGCAGCTCGACTACAACCTGCTGTTCCGGTGGTTTGTGGGCCTGAACATGGACGATCTGGTGTGGGATGCGACGGTGTTCACGAAGAACCGGGATCGAGTGTTGGGAGGCGAGGTCGCCGAGGTGTTCTTCCAGGAAGTGCTGGCGGAGGCACGGCGCCGCAGCCTGCTATCGGATGAGCACTTCACGGTGGACGGCACGCTGATCGAGGCGTGGGCCTCACACAAGAGCTTCAAGCCGAAGGATCAGAGCGACTCCGATGAGGGAGGCAGCAACCCGAGCGTCGATTTTCGCAAACAACGGCGCACAAACGATACTCACGCCTCCAGGACCGATCCGGACGCACGCCTGTACAAGAAAAGTAGGGGAGCCGAGTCGAAGCTCTGCTACATGGGGCACCTGATGATCGACAACCGCCACGGGTTAGCAACCAAGGCATGCGTAACGATCGCTTCCGGGACAGCGGAACGAGAGGCGGCGGTGCAAATGGCGGACAAGATTTCCGGTAACCGCAGGGTGACCTTGGCGGCCGACAAGGGCTACGACACACGCGAGTGCGTCCGTAAGCTTCGAGATCGGAACATCACCCCGCACGTCGCACAGAACGACACCAATCGGCGCAGCGCCATCGACCGGCGCACAACCCGCCACCCCGGCTACCAGGTCAGTCAAAGGAAACGCAAGCTCGTCGAGCAGATGTTCGGATGGGCCAAGACGGTCGGGCTGATGCGCAAGACGCGGCACCGAGGCACCGAACGCGTCGATTGGATGTTCACCTTCACCGCCGCTGCCTTCAACCTGGTCAGAATGCGCAACCTCCAGGGGGCGACGTGACGATATCGGGACTAACCGCCCAAGAAATACCGGCGCGGCCGGCAACCAGAGCCTCGCACTCGCACACGGCGGCCGGGCAACTCACCTTGATCGAGACGATCCAGCCCAAAATGGCGCGCTCGAGCCGTTTTTCAGCAGCCTGCTAGGAGGCCGAGGAGCTCGCCACCGACACAACGAAGATCTGGTTATACAGTACGTACTCGTTCTGAGGTGGAGTCCGCAGGCGGCGCGCAGCAGGTTCCGACTTCGCCCGGGGAGACAGGGGATGTCAGAAGCCGATGGCAAGACGGAGGCGAAGGCTCCCGAGCCCGAGCGCCGCGAGTTCCTGACCCAGGCATCGCGGGTCGCAATGGGTGCCGGACTGATCGCCGGCTACGGTGCGTTTGGAGCCATCGCCACGCGGTACCTGTACCCGGCCCGCCCCGAAACGGGCACGTGGCAGTTCCTCATGGAGCTGGGGCGCATGGCGGTCGGGCAGTCGTTGCTCTATCGAGCACCCGCGGGCGAGACGATCAGCGTCATGCGGCAAGCTGCTAACGGTGACGCCGACGACTTCGTCGCGCTCTCGAGCACCTGTCCCCACTTGGGCTGCCAGGTGCACTGGGAGCAGCAGAACGACCGCTTCTTCTGCCCCTGCCACAACGGAGTGTTCGACCCGAGTGGCGTCGGCATCTCCGGCCCGCCCGGTGACGCCGGGCTCTCCTTGCCGCGGTACCCGGTGCGGGTCGAGGGTGGCCTCGTCTACATCTAGGTATCGACGATGCGGCTGGTCGACGGCGATGAGCCGGGCGAGATGATCGAGATCGACGAGTGCCGCAGCGCTCCCGGCCACGACCCCTGTCTGGCGCAGCCACGCCGCAAGCGAGACCGCGCGTGAACGCACTGCGTGCCTGGGTCGCAGACCGCATCCCGATCAATATGCGCGTCATCCGGGAGCTCTCGAACGAGCCGGTGCCCTACCACATGAAGCATTGGTGGTTCGCGCTGGGTGGCACCCCAGCCTACCTGTTCGTGGTGCAGATAGTCACCGGGATCCTGCTGGCCTTCTACTACGAGGCCTCCGCGGCTACCGCTTACGAGTCGGTGCGCTACATCACCGAGGAGGCCGCCTTCGGCTGGTTCATCCGCGGCGTCCATAAGTGGGCCGCGACCCTGATGATCGCCGCCGTCGTGCTGCACCAGATGCGGGTCTACTTCACCGGGGCCTATCGCAAGCCGCGCGAGATCAACTGGATCGTCGGCATGTGCCTGCTGCTCACGACGCTGGGTCTCGGCTTCACCGGCTACAGCCTGGTGTTCGAGCAGCTGAGCTTCTGGGGTGCCACCGTCGGGGCCAACATCACCGATTCGGTGCCGCTCGTCGGCCCCTTCCTCAAGAACATGATGCTGGCGGGCGACAGCTACAACCCGCGCACGCTGTCGCGCTTCTTCGTGCTGCACGCCGCGGTGCTCCCGGTCACCCTGATCGCCCTGATCGGCATCCACATCGCCATCATCCGCATGCAGGGCGTGACCGAGTTCTGGTTCAAGGGCGAGGAACCGCACAAGATCGGCAAGGGTAACTTCGACTTCTTCCCGGACCACGTCTACACCGAGCTCATCATGGGGCTGGTGTTGATGATTCTGCTGAGCGCCCTGGCGACAATCTCGCCGGCGATGATGGGGCCCGCAGCCGATCCGCTCACCACGCCCGAGGTCATCAAGCCGGAGTGGTTCTTCTATGTCGTCTTTCGCTGGCTGAAGCTGTTTACCGGCACAGCGGCCATTCTCAGCACTGGCCTGATCGTCTTCGTAATGTTCACCTGGCCGTTCATCGATGCCCAGATCCGCAAGCGCACCCGCTTCCAGGAGGCCAGCGTCTGGATCGGCGTCGCCGGTGTGATCGCCATCGTCGCCTTGACTCTCTGGGAAGCCATCGTTGCGCACTGAAGCAGGTAAACCATGACACTCGAGACCAAGCGCCTGATCATTGGAGGCCTCGGGGCCCTGTTCCTCGTGTCCCTCCTGTTCGTTCAATGGGTCGAGACCGCACGGCGTGCGGACGAGGCCGGTCTGACCAGGGCGAGCATCACGCCTCCGGCCAGCTCGGCGGAGTGCGTCAACTGTCACGCGCAGACCAACCCCGGGATCGTGGATCACTGGCGCGGGAGCACGCACGCGGGGAAAGGCGTCGGTTGCGTCGAGTGTCACACCGCCCAGGACGTCGAGCCCGACGCCTACCTGCACTACGGCGAGGTCATCGCCACCGTCGTCACACCGCGGGACTGTGCACGCTGCCACATCGAGGAAACAGCGGAGTTCGCCGCCAGCCACCACGCGGCGGCCGGCAACATTCTGGCCTCGCTCGATAACTACCTGGCCGAGACGGTCGAGGGGGCGCGGCTCGATTTCAACCCGCACTCGCCCACCCCGGGGCGCAACTTCGACATGGTCAACGGCCTGGCGAGCGCGGCGACCGGGTGTCAGCAGTGCCACGGCACCCGAGTGGCGTTCCGCTCCACCGACGGCGGCCGGATCACCGTCGAGGATCTGCAGCCCGACGAGAACGGCCTGCCCACCAATGCCGATGCGGTCGCGCGTATCGTGCGCGACGCCAACGGTGTTCCCGAGTATCACCCGGCCACCTGGCCCAACACCGGCATCGGACGGTTGAACCTCGACGGTACGCGTGGCTCCTGCTCCGCCTGCCACAGCCGTCACGACTTCTCGCCGCGGCGAGCGCGCCAGCCGGAGAACTGCGGCAAGTGCCACCTGGGTCCCGACCATCCACAGAAGGAAATCTACGAGGAGTCCAAGCACGGCATCGCCTACCGCGACCTCAAGGACGACATGAACCTCGACGCCGCCGACTGGGTGCTCGGGCGCGACTACTCGGCCGCGCCGACGTGCGCCACCTGCCACATGTCGGGCAACGTACGCAACAACGGCAAGGTCACGCACGATCCCGGCGAGCGCATCTCCTGGACCAACCGGCCGCCGGTGTCGCTGGCGATGGACACCGACATCAACCACGCCATCGTCATGAGCGCCGATCCGGACGAGCGCCGTCAGCTCACGGTCGACTCGTGGCAGGACAAGCGCAACCGCATGAAGGAGGTCTGCTCTAACTGCCACACGCCCGCCTACGTCAACGCCTTCTACACGCAGTACGACGACTTCGTGGTGCTCTACAACGAGAAGTTCGGGAAGGCGGGGCAGAAGATCATGGGCGCCCTGTTCGAACAGGGTGCTCGCACCGCGACCCAGTTCGACGAGGAGATCGAGTGGACCTGGTTCTACCTATGGCACCACGAGGGTCGGCGGGCGCGCCACGGCGCCTCGATGATGGCGCCCGACTATGCGCACTGGCACGGCATGTACGAGGTGGCCGAGCGCTTCTACATGGAGCTGATCCCGCAGGCGCGTGAGATGGCTGAGCACGCCGGCGGCGCTGCCGGCCGGGCCGTGACCCGGGTCATCGACGAGATCCTCGACCGGCCCGAGCACGCCTGGTTCCAGGAGGGCGCGGCCGAGCAGGCGGCGCTCATCCAGGAGGAGATGGAACGGCGCTACGGCCAGGGCGACCAGCGCCAGGGTCAGGACTGATCGCTCGGGCGGGCGGAGGCTGAGACCATGGAACGAAGGCAACTGCTCAAGGCGCTCGGGCTATCGAGCGCCGGCATCGCGGCGTTCTCCTGCGCGGACCAGGAGCGCGCCGGCCAGATCGCGGCGCGGCAAGCGTCGCTGAACGATGTCGATCTGGATTGGCACAAGGCCCCGTGTCGCTTCTGCGGCACCGGCTGCGGTGTCGAGGTCGGCGTGAACGACGGCCGCGTCATGGCGGTGCGGGGCGACGAGGCGAGCCCGGTCAACCGCGGGCTGCTGTGCGTCAAGGGCTACCACCTGCCCGGTTTGCTGTACGGCGAGGATCGGCTGACCCACCCGATGTTGCGCGACGGCGACTCCTGGCGCCGCATCTCCTGGGACGAGGCCCTCGAGCTGGTCGCCCAGAGGCTGCAAGAGTCGATCGACGCCCACGGCCCCGACTCGGTGGCGATGTACGGCTCGGGCCAGTGGACGGTGTTCGACGGCTACGCGGCTTCCAAGTTCTTCCGGGCTGGCCTGGGGACCAACAACGTCGACCCCAACGCCCGTCTCTGCATGGCCTCGGCGGTCATGGGCTTCATGACCCAGTTCCAGAGCGACGAGCCCATGGGCTGCTACGAGGACTTCGAAGCTGGCGACGACTTGGATCCGTCCCGAGTCCTGTGGAAATTAGAAAGGCGTAACCTCCGAGTAGCAAAACTCAGAGCCGCCACGAGCGGCAGGAGGTTACGCCGTGAAGCAGGTTAGCACGCACGACAACGAGGTCGTGGAGTTTCGACGGGACGTACAGATGTTGCTGCGGACGAGGATCCGTGAGGCGATCCAGATCACGCTCCAGGAGGAGCTCACGGAGGCTCTGGGGAGCGCGCGATACGAGCGCAACGGTGGGCGCGCCGAGGCTACCGCAACGGCACCCAGAGCCGGCGGGTGACGACGGCGCAGGGACTCCAGGAGTTGGACGTGCCGCGCGGTCGCGTCGTGGACGAAGACGGCGGCACCCGGGAGTTCCGGAGCGCGATCCTGCCACGGTACGCGCGGCGAGCACGACAGGTGGACGAGGCGATCCTGGGAGCGTACCTGGCGGGCGCCAACACGCGGCGGATCCGCAAGGCGTTGTCTCCGTTGCTCGGGAGAGCGCACCTGTCCAAGAGCACGGTCTCGCGGGTGGTGGGGCGGCTCAAGACGTACTTCGCGAGCTGGAGCGAGCGAGAGCTGTCCGGTGAGCGGTATCCGATTCTGTATCTGGACGGGTTTCACCTGAAGGTCAGGTTGGCGCGGCGCGTGGTCTCGGTGCCGGTGTTGGCGGTGCTCGGAGTCAAAGCCGACGGCCAGAAGGTGTTGGTGGCGTTGCGGTTGGCGGCCTCGGAAGCGGAAGTTCACTGGCGAGGGTTGATCGACTCGCTCGTGCACCGGGGGCTGCGATCGCCTCAGCTGCTGATCGCCGACGGTCACAAGGGCTGGCGAAGGCGACCGAGGCATGGCCGCGGTCGCAGGTGCAGCGATGCATCCAGCACAAGTGGAGCAACCTTCGCGATCACTGCCCCGTGCATGCGCGCGATGAAATGAGGCGCGATTGGCATGCCATCGTCCGCGCCGACAACGGCAACGAGGCTCGGGCCGCGTACAGCGCCTTCGTGCGCAAATGGTCCAGGCTCGTGCCGGCCGTTGCCCGAAGCCTGGAGGAAGCGGGCCTGAGCCTGCTGACGTTCTACGAGTTCCCCAGGCCGATGTGGAAGACGTTGCGAACGACCAACCCGCTCGAGAACCTGAACCGGGAGTTCCGGCGCCGTACCAAGACCCAGGGTTCGTTCTGCACCGAGGCAGCTGGCGTGACGTTGCTGTGGGGCTTGGTCGCCTTCGGCCAGATCCGCATGCGCCGCGTCGACGGCTATCGTCACCTTGCCCAGATCACTCGCGGCCCGGACGAGCAGGCCGCCTAACCGATACGATCAGCCGTTGCCCAGGAGGCTGCGCTTATCCAATTTCCACGACATTCGGGGCACATCCGACGACTTCATCCTCTGGGGCAACAACATGGCCGAGATGCACCCGGTGCTGTTCTCACGGATTCTCGAGAACAAGCGCAACGACCCGGGGGTGCGGATCGTCGACATGGGCACGCGGCGCACCCCGACGACCGACTATGCCGACATGTACGTCGAGTTCGTGCCCGGCTCTGACCTGGCGCTGGCCAACGGCATCCTGCACCTGCTGTTCAGGAACGGGCAGCTCGACCAGGCCTTCATCCGCGAGAACCTGGTGTTCAAGCGGGGCACCGAGGATCTCGACGCCATTGGCTTCGGCTGCTGGGGGGCGGACGGCACCGGCACTACCCCGGACGACGGCCCGGCGCCGCGGTACGGCTTCAAAGACCAGGCCCGGGGTTCCTCGCTCGAGCAGATGGAGCGCTTCCTGGCCGACTACACCCCGGCCCGGGTCCACGAGATCAGCGGCGTGCCGGAGGCACAGATCGAGTCGCTCGCCGCGATCTACGGCGACCAGAGCCGCGGCACGGTGAGTCTCTGGTGCATGGGGGTGAACCAGCACACGCGCGGCACGTGGATGAACAACCTGATCACCGACATCCACCTGCTGACCGGCAAGATCAGTCGGCCGGGAGCCAATCCGTTCAGCCTGACGGGACAGCCCTCGGCGTGCGGCACGGTGCGGGAGGTCGGCACGCTGTCCGACCGGTTGCCGGCCGACATGGTGGTCACCAACCCCGAGCATCGCGCCAAGGCCGAGGAGATCTGGGGACTCGAGTCCGGCACCGTGCCGGCCACCCCCGGCTACCACACGATGGACATGTTCCGGGCGCTCGAGCGCGGCGACCTCAAGGTGATGTGGATCCAGGTCACCAACCCCTGCGTGACGATGCCGCACTTGAACCGCATGCATCGGGAGCCCGACGAGGACCGCTTCATCATCGTCTCCGACATCTACCCGACCCCGACCACCGAGCAGGCCGATCTGGTGCTGCCCTCGGCCGCTTGGGTGGAGCGCGAGGGTGTGTTCGGTAACTCGGAGCGCCGTACGCAGCAGTGGAATCAGATGATCGATCCACCCGGCGAGGCGCGCGAGGATGCCTGGCAGGTCATCGAGGTGGCCAAGCGCATGGGACACGGCGAGTTGTTCCCCTGGCCCGACGACGACTGGCACGAGCCCATGTTCGAGGAGTACCGGCGCTTCACGCTGGGTGTCGGCAAGGACCTGGGCTCCTACCAGCAGCTCAAGGAGACCCGGGGGCTCATCTGGCCGGTTCTCGACGGACAGGAGACCCGCTACCGCTACGCCGCCGGCTTCGATCCGTACGTGCAGAAGGAGTCCGGGGTCCACTTCTACAAGGCCAAGGCAAACGGTGAGAAGGCCGCCGTCTGGCTGCGGCCCTACCATCCGCCGGCCGAGGTGCCCGACCAGGAGTATCCCTTCTGGCTGACCACGGGTCGCGTTCTGGAGCACTGGCACTCGGGCTCGATGACCCGACGGGTCAAGCAGCTACACCAGGCGATCCCCGAAGCCTACGTCGAGATCAACCGCGCCGACGCCCAGCAGCTCGGGGTCAAGAGCGGCGACCGGGTGAAGGTGGTGAGCCGGCGTGGGGAGGTCGAGCTGCCTGTGCTGGTCGACGGACGCGGCAAGCCGCCGCGGGGTCGGGCCTTCGTACCCTTCTTCGACGAGTCGCGGCTGATCAACGTTTTCACGCTCGATGCCATGGACAACATCAGCAAGCAACCGGATTACAAGAAATGCGCCGTGCGGATCGAGCGAGCCTGAGCCGCCGGTCAGCGCTGCTGCTGGTCCTGGCGAGTGCTGCTGGCGCCACCGCGTGCGGCGACTCTTATGTCGAGGTGGAGGGTGGGGGTTTTGCAAGTCCAGCGCCACCGTGCGCGCGGAGCGGCGTGCCTTCGACGGTGCGCCGCCGGTGATCCCGCACGACAACTTCGGCATGACGTGCACCGAGTGCCACAACGCGCGGGGCATGGCGGTGCCGGACGTCGGATTTGCCCCGGCCTCACCCCACGAGGCTACCGCCGGCATGAGCGCCATCAGCCGCTGCCGGCAGTGTCACGTCTTCTCGGAGACCGACGACCTGTTCGTGGCCAACGCCTTCGTGGCGCTGCGTCAGGACCTGCGGCGCGGCCGACGGCTCAACGATTTGTCGCCCCCGGTGATCCCGCACAAGACCTTCATGCGCGACAATTGCGCCGGCTGCCACGCCGGTACCGCGGCGCGCGAGGAGATCCGCACCTCGCACTCGGAGCGCATCCGCTGTCGCCAGTGTCACGTGGCGGAGAGTACCCGCTCGCTGTTCCGCACCGAGATGGGACCAGGCGGGTCGTGAGTCTTGCCACGGCCTACCGTATGCGGGCGATCTCAGCGTTGCGCCTCGTCTGCGATGTCCTATCGCGGCGCGAGCGTCACCGTCTGCACGCCATCGGGGCCACGACCGAGAGCCCGGACGTAGGCGATCAATGCCACGACGTCGGTGCCGGTGATATGCGGGCTGGACGGCATGTTCGGATAGCCGCTGATGATACCGCCCATGCGCACCGTATCGGCGATCTTCTGGTCGGTGAGTTGATCCATGTACTCGGAGTTCGAGTGGTTTCGCGGCGCTGGGTTTGAGGGTTGCGGCGGCGCGGCCGTCACCACGGCCGGTTTCGCCATGGCAGGGCGCGCAGTTGATCATGTAGACCCCCTTGCCTTGCTCGAGCAAAGCCAGAGTCACCTGGTGCACAACCGGAGCGTTGGGGGCCGCCGGCTCGGCGGCTTCACCCCCAGCGCACGCTGCCAGCAGGCCCGCCGCGCCCACCATGGTAGCGATCGTTATCGTTCGTTTCATGTCGTCCTCGCTCGTTGAAGGGCGGAGCGGCTCATGCCGTCATCGGAGCCTGCTCGGGATGCCCGCCGCGTCGGCCCTTTCGCGGCGCCCGCGCTCGAAAACCGTGCCCGCCAGGGGGTACGGTCCGGTCGCAGCCGGAACGCCCACAGCGCCAGCGCGAATGAACCGAGAGTCCAGACCAGCAGCGATGCCAGCAGCGTTGCTGCGGCGCCCGCCGCCGTCAGCTCCTCGACCAGCCAGGCACCGGCGGGGCCGAGCAAGTAGAGGTCAGCCTCGAGCGCCAACACCGCCAGGACGCGACCGGCGCTCACCGGGTTGACCAGCAGCAAGAGCGCCAGCACCGCGGGGCGCAAGCTCGCGGTCATCAAGGTTCCCATCAGGATCAGGTCGTACAGCATGACGAACAGGAACCAGAGAAAGATCGACCGTGCCTGGGCCTGAGCACCGGTTCTGCTGCGGACCGATACCAGCACCCCCACCCCCAGCATCGCCGCGATGACGAGAATCGCCAGCGCCGGGAACAGCGAGTACACAAGTAGCTGTCCCGCGCCGCCGTTGGCGACCACCACGAATCCGGCGGGGAGAAAACCGATCAGCGTCGCCGCAATCAGTGACACCAGCAGGCCTACATACTTGCCCGCGACGACTGCCCAGCGTTCGAGCGGCTGCGCCAGGAGGCGCTCGAGTGTTCCGCGGTCGCGCTCGCCCGCGATTGTCGCGGCACCGAGCCCCAGCGCCACCAGCGGCGCCAGCAACAGGCACAGGTTCGTGAGGCTGGCCGTGGTACGACCGAAGGTCTGCATCGCCAGACCGGCAGAACCTTGCGCGGCCGCCTGCGCCGTCATCAGACCGAGAATCGCGAGCCCCGCCGAATAGCCCTGCAACCAGTGGTTGCGCAGCGCGTCGCGTAACTCCTTGCGTACGATCGACCTCATGACCCACCCCCGTGCGTGGCCTGGACCGCATCGACGTTCATGGCGGTCGCGACCAGGTCCGGGACGGCGCACTCCTCGCCACCGGTCAGCCGCCCATCCTCGAGCGTGACCGGTCGACCCAGGCGCCCGAGCGCCGTGTGCTCGGCATGGGTCGATACCAGGATCGTCTTGCCCGCTGCCGCCAACTCGGTGATCCGGTCGCCGAGGTAACGGCGACTCCAGCCATCCAGGCTCGAGGTCGGTTCATCGAGCAACAGCACCGCCGGATCGCTCAGTACCGCCAGCGCGAACGCCAGCCGCTGCCGCATCCCTCCCGAGATCTCGTCGATCCGCAGGCCGCGTGCGTCGGTGAGCCGTGCTTCGGTCAGCAGCCGCTCAGCGCTTTCGGGATCGGCATCGCGCAGCGACGTGTGGAAGTCCAGCGTCTCATCAACCGTTAGGTCGTTGTACAACCCGACGGCCTGCGCCATGTAGCCGATGCGCCGTCGCACTTCCTTGCCGTCACGCAACGGGTCCAGGCCGTCGACTCGAACGTGCCCGGAATAGGTCACCAGGCCGAGGATGCAACGGAAGAGCGTCGACTTCCCGGCACCGTTGGCACCGAGCAGCAACAGGACCTCGCCGGTCCCGACGCGCAGGTCGATCGAGTCGAGCACCGTGTTGGAGCCGAACCGCTTCGTTAACCCCTGAATCTCGATCATGCCCCCACCTCTTAGCAACCGACCGACGAGGCCGTCATGAGCGGGAACTCGTCGGTCACCAGCGGCTCACGGCGAATCACCGGGAACATCCGTGCCGCGCTCTCGATGGCCAAGTGCGCCGGCGTGAACAGGAAGGCCCGCAGCAACGGCTGCTTGCGGACCATCGCATTCAGGATGGTCTCGTAGCGATAGTCGAGATCTCCGATCCCGTCACCATCGCGATCAAAGCCGTGATAGTCGTCCCAGTAGTTGCCACGCCCGTCGACCGACCAGCGGTTTTCGGGCGCCAGGCGGCCACCCTCGCTGCGCACCATGGTCAAGTTGTCGATGAGCTGGTTGTCGCTGAACGTCAGTCTTACCGTCGATTGCAACGCCAGGGCCGTGAGGTTGCCCGCGAACAGGTTGTTGCGAACGATCGCCTCGTGCCCGCGACCCAGCGGCGTGTTGTCGGCATAAATGCCGACCCGGTTGCCGATCAGCTGATTACCCTCGAGCACCAGATCGTCGATGTCCTTCAGCAAGATGGCGTAGGCCGTCGCACCCTCGCGATGGCGCTCGATGCGGTTGCAGCGCATCGTCAGCCCCCGCGAGTACATCAGCGCTGTGCCAACGAGATTGGCGCGCAGGGTGTTGCCGACGAACGTCGAGCGCTGCGAGTACATCGAATGCACCCCGTATCGCGACTCGACGATCGTATTGCCGCTCACCAGCACATCATCCGCGAAGGTCAGGTACACCCCGTCGCGGGCGCGAACGATCACATTGTCGATCACCCGGTCGCCGGTCCGATACCACAGTGACACCGCGTGGCCGGGTCGAACGCCGTCGCCTATTCCGGGCTCGATGCGATTGCCCCGGACCAGGGCGTTGGAGCCATCTTCCAGGTGAACCCCGAAGTACACGTCCGTGATGACGTTGTCCGAAAAGACGTGGTTGGACCCCTCGGTCTTGATCCCTGCGGCCTCGACCGAGGTCGCGCGGCCCGAGCTACGCAGCGTGAAGCCGCTGATCCGTACTCCATCGCCACTGACCTCGACGACGCTGCCGCGACGATCACCCTCGATCACCGGTCGGCCGACGCCTTCGAGGGTCAGTGGACCTTGAACGCGGACCGGGCCCGAGTACGTGCCGCTCTCGATGACCAATGTCGAGCCCGGCGCCGCGGCGTCGATCCGGGCTTGCAGGTCACCAAGTGAGCCGGATGATCCGTGCCACGATGCCCCAGCGCCCACGGGTGCCAAGCACAACGCGAGCAGAACGGCTGCGATTCTCGCCTGGCAGCTCATGACACCGGCTTCCTCGGCCAAGCTCGAGCTCAGGCGCTTGGACGATCCCGCTGCCGGGACCGGCCACTTGCGCAAGGCGGTCCACAGCAGCAACACGGCCAAGACCATGGCCACCAAGCCGTACGAGACCATCCCGACCGAGCAGAAGTTGCCGATCTTGGAGATCCCGATGGCCAGCGGTGTGAACGGCTCGATGAAGCTCAGCGGTGCTGTTGGATCGAGGTTGCGACCGAACACATGCAGCCACCATTGCAGGTCGGCCAGCACCATGACGGGCATCGCGGCGACGGCGAGCATGGTCAGCTTGAGCAGCCGACGATTCAGTGGTGCTGCCAGACAGGCTAGCGCCAGCGCATACACGGCGTACGGGAACAGGGTCATCTCGGGCGCCGGCACCTCGTCGATTTTCGCCATGCCGACGTAGTGATTGATGATGTTGATCTCGTACAGGTCGCCGGTGATGCGATCACCGTAGGCGCGCATGTGCAGCCCTGCCGGATACTGCGGCGCCTCGAGCGACATGGTCCAGAGCGGCAACCACAGGGTTGCGATGATGAGTGCCGCAGCCGCTACCGCGAGTCCGATCACAGCTCCACGCGGCCGGGCGAGTCGGCGTGCGTTCATTGATCCGTGCTCCGTTTCTTACCGTTCAGCGATCAGTTCTCGATAGGTCATGATCCGCGCGTTGTCCGCACGCACCGCCAAGCGCTCCGCGGCACCGGCACCCCGTACGCCGACCGTCCCTCCACCCATTGGCGTGGGTATCGCGGCAGCACGCACCACAAAGACCTCGCCGGGCTTGAGCCAGCGATCCGCCATGTAGTCACGAATCCACACGGCGGCGGCCTCCGCGTCGGCCTCGTTGCTCAGCGCCTCGGCGAAGCAGCTCAGATCGTCGAACACCTTGATGTCGCCACCGCCGGCGGGCTGGTAGGCGGCCGCGAAGCGCAACTCGCTCACGAGCATCTTGCAGTGCGCACACACAGTGCGGTCGAGCAGGATCTCGGGAGGCCCGTTCGCCGCGGCCCCACAGGCCGCCGCCGCGATCAGCAGCGCCACCGTTCCGGCAGTTCGTAGCTTTCTCATCGGTCCACCTCCAGAAAATCGGGCAGGCCGCTGGCATACTCCTCGACCAGCTCGACGTCGTCGCGCGCCAGCTCGCCGAATCGGGCGAAGGCGACGGCGTCGCGAACAACGCCGCTAGTGTGACGCGTCGGAGTTGTCTTGTCTTATGGCTTTGGCGAGGATCTGGTCGGCGGACTTGAGCCAAAGGAAGGGCTCGGAGCCGTCGTTCCAGGCTCGGATGAAGCGGTGGATGGCCTTGATCAGGACATCGACGCTGCTGAAGCTGCCGCGCCGGACGGCCTGCGAGGTGAGGATGCCGAACCAGGTCTCCACCTGATTCATCCAGGAAGCGGAAGTGGGCGTGAAGTGACGCGTAAACCGCGGGTGTTGCTCGAACCAGGCCTCGACCTTGGGCTGGGTGTGGGTGCCGTAGTTGTCCAGCACCAGGTGGATCTCGCCCTCGGGGTAGGTGCGGTCGATCAAGCGTAGGAAGCGAAGAAACTCCTGGTGGCGGTGCCGCTGCATGCAGGTGCCCAGGATCTCGGCGGTGGCTAGGTTCAACGCCGCGAACAGCGTCGTGGTGCCGTGGCGTCTGTAATCGTGGGTGCAGCGCTCTGGATCGCCGCGGCGCATGGGCAACATCGGCTGAGTCCGGTCCAGAGCCTGGATCTGGCTCTTCTCGTCCACGCACAGCACCAGCGCCCCCTGGGGCGGGTGCAGGTACAGCCCCACGATGTCGGTGACCTTGTCCTGCAGGAGTGGATCGGCGGAGTACTTGAAGGTCTCGGTGCGATGGGGCTGCAGGCCGTTGCGCCGCCAGATCCGCAGGATCGTCGAAGGGCTCGCATCGACCTGTTTGGCGAGCCGCTGTGCGCTCCAATGGGTTCGGCTCGGAGGCCTCTCCAGGGTTGCGGCGATGATCTTGGCTTCCCGCACGGCGTCGTAGGTGCGCGCACGACCAGAGCGCGGCTCGTCACCGAGATCCTCGATGCCCTGCTTGGCTGCGCGAGCGCGCCACATGCCCACGGTCTGTCGGGAGGTCTCGAGGCGCTCGGCGATCTGCTGGTTCTGCAGCCCCTGCTCGGCAAGCAGGATGATGTGGGCTCGGAACACCTGCCGCTGCTGTGAGCTCGGCGCGTCGATTATTCCCTGGAGCCGCTGCCCGCTGCTGCCCGGTCAACGAAATCTCCGGTGCTACCCTGGGCATCGTGGCCTCCTGTCCCGACAAGTTTACTGTCGAGACAAGGAAGTCATAATATGCCATATAAGTCAAGCTAATTACGACGCGTTACACTAGCGTCCGCTCGCCTCGGTCACCGCACCGGGATCCTCTACGAGCAACCAGCCCTGCATCTCCAGATGCAGCGCCGAGCAGAACTCCGTGCAGTAGAAGCTGTAGGCGCCCGAAGTGTCAGCGATGAACTCGACCGTAGTTGTCTCTCCGGGATCGATGCTGAGGTTGATGTCCCTGGACGGAATAGCGAAGCCGTGCGTCGCATCGGGCGTCTGCTCGATGTTGGTCAGATGAATGATCACCTTGTCGCCCTTGCGCGTCGGGATGATGTCCGGGTTGTACTGGCTGCGGATGACCGACATCCACACCTCGGTCTCGCCCGGTCGATGCTGGATCCGTGCGTCGTCGCCGGTGCTGATAGCGTTCGGATCGATTTCCCCAGTGATTGGCGAGGTACCGAGCTCGTAGACCCGAATCGGATCGAAGATATCGATGCTCGCCAGCTGTGCGTAATGGGGCTCGCCCATGCCGATCGGCATGTCGGCCAGCAGGTTCATCGTCTCGCCCGACAGGTCCACCAGCTGGAAGTTCTGCGGGTGTAGTAGGCCGATGTTCGCGAAACGGTCGATCGACCACTTATTGAGCGCCACCAGGTAGTTGCCGCGTGGGTTGACGGTGTCCCCGTGCGCCGTGGCCAAGTGGCCAATGTTGTAGTGCACGGAGACCTTGTCGACGAGCTGGAAGGCGTCGTCGCCGCTGTGTTACGGCGGGCCCAGCGACCACTTGGCCACCGCGTTCTCGAGGAAGAGGCTGGTGTAGCCATAGCCCTCGTTGTCGTACTGCGAGTGCAGCGGGCCGGCCCCGACTTCGACCTGTCCAGCCATGGTCGAATCGAAGTTCAGGATCGGCACGCCGAACGAGTCATGACCCTCGTAGTCCTCGTTGGCGATCGCCTGCTGGATCTTCTCCATGCTGTAGATGGTCACCTTCGGGTCGAGCTTGCCCGATACCGACAGGTAATTGCCGTTCGGGGAAACGTCGACGCCGTGCGGGCTCTTGGGCTCGGGCATCAGGTGCAGCCGGGTAACCTCTCCGAGGTCGGTAGCGGCGGGCGAGACGTCGAGCATGCGCGCCACCCTAGTCGCCGACTCGTGGGTCTCCTATGACGTATGTCATACAAGGCGCCGAGGGGCAGAATCCGGTCGCGCTGATACCAGCGCGCGGTCAGCTATCGCCGAGATGCTCGAGCACTGCCATATCCACGGCGATGAAGCCGTTGTCGTCGGTGCGCACAACGTCTTGCTTGCCCCAGCGGCTCATGATGCGAATACAGGTCTCGATGGTCGTTCCGGTGAGGTCGGCGAGCTCCTGGCGCGACAGCCGCACGGGAATGCGGATCCCGTCCGCATGATCCCGCCCCGTTTCCTGAGCCAGCTTGAGAAACAGCCGCGCGAATCGTGGCTCCACTCGGCTGCCGGTCACCACCGATAACCGATTGGTCAGCTCGATCAATCGCCGGGTCAACCCTTGGAGAAGGCCGAGGACGAGCGACGGCGTGCGCTCGAGGAGCTCATAGAAGTCCTGGCGCCGGATCGTGATCGTCACCGTGTCCTCGAGCGCCTCCGCGCTCGCCGGGAACGGTATGTTGCGGTAAACGGCAACCGCTCCGACCGGATCGCCCGGCCCGAGGATGGTCAGGATCATGTCTTTGCCACCGGGCGTCGTGCGAAAGACCTTGACGCGACCGCGAATGATCGTGTGGAAGCGGTCGGCCGAGTCGCCTTCTCCAAACAGCCGCTGGCCCCGCACGTAGAGGTTGGAGCGCGCCACTCGCGCCAGCCGCGAAACGTCCTCGTCGTTGAGGTTCGCGTACATCGGCACCGTGCGCAGCAGCCGCTCTAGCAGGCTGCTGAAAAACTCCCCTTGTTCGAGTAGATTTTGAACCACGCAGCCCGCGGCAAAAACCGAAGCATCAACGAGGTGAGCAGATGCGTGGTGAGGACGCGGGACAGGTGGCCGCCTTTAGTTACGTATCTCCGGAGCAGCGAGTACCGAAAGAGCATCCGCTGCGGCCGCTGCTGAGGATCGTCAACGACGTGCTGGGGCGGATGTCGCCGCTGTTCGAGAAGCTGTACTCGCACACGGGCCGTCCGTCTATCCCGCCGGAGAAACTGCTGCGGGCGCTGCTGCTGCAGGTGCTGTACACGATTCGCTCCGAGCGCATGCTGATGGAGCAGCTCGACTACAACCTGCTGTTCCGGTGGTTTGTGGGCCTGAACATGGACGATCTGGTGTGGGATGCGACGGTGTTCACGAAGAACCGGGATCGAGTGTTGGGAGGCGAGGTCGCCGAGGTGTTCTTCCAGGAAGTGCTGGCGGAGGCACGGCGCCGCGGTCTGCTATCGGATGAGCACTTCACGGTGGACGGCACGCTGATCGAGGCGTGGGCCTCGCACAAGAGCTTCAAGCCGAAGGATCAGAGCGACTCCGATGAGGGAGGCAGCAACCCGAGCGTCGATTTTCGCAAACAACGGCGCACAAACGATACTCACGCCTCCAGGACCGATCCGGACGCACGCCTGTACAAGAAAAGTAGGGGAGCCGAGTCGAAGCTCTGCTACATGGGGCACCTGATGATCGACAACCGCCACGGGTTAGCAACCAAGGCATGCGTAACGATCGCTTCCGGGACAGCGGAACGCGAGGCGGCGGTGCAAATGGCGGACAAGATTTCCGGTAACCGCAGGGTGACCTTGGCGGCCGACAAGGGCTACGACACACGCGAGTGCGTCCGTAAGCTTCGAGATCGGAACATCACCCCGCACGTCGCACAGAACGACACCAATCGGCGCAGCGCCATCGACCGGCGCACAACCCGCCACCCCGGCTACCAGGTCAGTCAAAGGAAACGCAAGCTCGTCGAGCAGATGTTCGGATGGGCCAAGACGGTCGGGCTGATGCGCAAGACGCGGCACCGAGGCACCGAACGCGTCGATTGGATGTTCACCTTCACCGCCGCTGCCTTCAACCTGGTCAGAATGCGCAACCTCCAGGGGGCGACGTGACGATATCGGGACTAACCGCCCAAGAAATACCGGCGCGGCCGGCAACCAGAGCCTCGCACTCGCACACGACGGCCGGGCAACTCACCTTGATCGAGACGATCCAGCCCAAAATGGCGCGCTCGAGCCGTTTTTCAGCAGCCTGCTAGAGGCCCGAATCCATGGCGACGGACTGTAACGGCTCGTGGAACGCGAAGCCAGCAGGCTGCCACCCCGAGACCACGCAGCTCAGCCGGTATTACCCGATCGGCGCCTCAGCTGGGCCGCAGCCGTGATTCCGGCGGTGCCGGTACCAACGATGAGAATCCGCGACTTACTCACGCTGACCTCCCACGAAACGAGCTGCTTCCCCTTCGCATCCCGATGCGTCGGAAGCGCCACTTTCTGTCGCCTGCGGTCGATCATGACGATAACGTGATCGACATCTTGGTCCAACGACGTCGCCACGCCAATGCTGCCAAGGATCGGCGCCGGTATGCTGTGGGTTTTCCGATCGGCTCTACCGGTTGGCCGGGCCAATCGGATGGCGATTCGGACTCGTTGGCCTCGCCGGGTAGACACGAGACCCGTCCATGACATCACGCGGCCAGCGCGAGCAACTGCCTCCCCGCAATCTCACGCTTCTGTACTTGGCATTCGCCTACGTGTGCCTGCTGTTGGCGTTCCTGATCCTGGTCGTCACTCCGGCGACGATCGGTGGTTTCTTCTACCACCCGAGGATGCTCGCCGTGGTCCACCTGGTGACACTCGGCTGGATCAGCTCGTCGATCCTCGGTTCGTTCTACTTGATCTCGCCCATCGCTCTTCGCAGCGCGATGCCGGCCGGAAAGGCCGACTACGCGGCCTGGGCGCTCCTTGTGGTGGGTGTGTCAGGCATCGTGGTCCACTTTTGGATCGGTGAGTACAACGGCATGGTTTGGTCGGCGGGCACACTGCTGCTCGCGCTGGGGTACGTTTCGGTCCGAGCCATCCTCTCGATGTGGGCCGCCGCAGTTCCCCGCGGTGTGAAGCTGCACATCGTGCTGGCGTTCGCCAACCTGCTAGGTGCCGGTTTGCTCGGCATCCTGCTGGGTTTCGAGAAACAAGGCGTACATGTGCTCCCGGGTCATGTGCTGCACAACGTATACGCTCACGCTCACCTCGCCGCCGTCGGCTGGGCCACGATGATGGTGATGGGAACAGCGTACCGGCTGTTGCCGATGGTGTTGCCGGCGGCCATGCCTGCGGATAGCCGCGTGTGGGCGAGCGCCGTGTTGGTTGAGGTGGGTCTGATCGGCCTGCTGTTGGCGTTGCCGACAGCCGCAACTGGTCCGTTGCGCCTATCGTCGCTGCTCGTCGCTGCAGGCTTGGGGGCGTTCTTTCGCAACGTCGTGTGGATGAAACGTCATCGGAAGCCCTCCCCGAAGGGACTGGTACGACCGGACGTCGCGACGTGGCACGCCGCACAGGCGGTGGCGTACTTGGCAATCTCGGCAGGGCTCGGTGTGGCGCTCGCTTTGACCCCGCCGGGCGCTTGGAAAATCAGGGCGGCGATGGCGTATGGCGTATGGCGTGTTCGGCTTGCTGGGCTTCTTGGCCCAGATGGTGATCGGCATTGCTGGCCGCGTGCTGCCCATGTTCGCCTGGATTCAGGCGCGCGTTCGCAGCGAGTACGAGGTCGTGCCGCCGTCCCAGTACACGATGCACCATCGTGGGCTGCAGGTCGCTGGCTTTGTCCTGTGGACCGCCGCCGTGCCCCTTCTGGCCTACGGACTCACGTTCGACGTGTGGCCCCTGGTGTCGTCGGCCGGTGCGTGCCTGTCCGTGGCGCTCGTTTGCCAGATCATCAACGGAGTCCGAATCGTGAGGCACGCTTTCGGGGTTTCGGCCGGAGGTGAGAGAGCCGACGCGGGGCGTGATCTCGACTTTCGCTCTGACGTTTGAGCGACTACGACCCATAGCAGAACATCGAGGCCATTCGTGAGCTGCATCGCCGCGATCAAGAGGCCGTGATGGCGGGCGACGGCGCGTTGCCCTCGCCCGCCTGCCGGAGCCAGCCGCTAGAATTCGCTGCATGACTGATTTCGCGCTGGTCAGCCCACGACAATGGCGTGCCCAGGTCGAGCGGGAGCTAGGCGAAGCGAGCTTCGAGACCCTGCGCCGGCCTGGGCCCGGCGGACTGACTCTGGAGCCGCTCTACCACGACTCGCCCCCGGGCGCGACGAGGATCGACTTGCTGCCGCGCGCGCCCGGCGACCCGGGCTGGGAACGCTGCCAGCGCTACGCCGACCCGGACCCCGAGGTCGCGAGGGCGCAGCTGCTGGCGGACTCCGCCCAGGGGGTCGATGGCGCGTGGCTGTGCCTCGATGCTGCGGCGCGTCTGGGTGTCGCGCCCGATGCCGAGGGCGCCGAGGCCGTGATCGGCCGCGACGGCATCGCGTTGTATGACGTCGACTCGTTCTGCGGTCTGCTCGACGGGACACGGTCGCCGTCGCTGTGGATCGATGCCGGCGGTAATGCCCTTCCTGCGGCAGCGCTCGTCGTTGCGGCGCTCGATCGCCTCGGGATCGATGCCGGGGACGCTCGGCTGCGGTTCTGCGCGGATCCGCTCGGCAGCCTCGCCCGCGACGGGGAGTTGCCGGCCAGCCACGCCACACTAGGCTGGGAGGCTGCGATGCTGGCGCGCCAGTGCCAGGAGCAGTGGCCGGCGGCCCGCGCCTGGATCGCCTCCGGTGCCCCGTACGCCCGCGCCGGTGCCGACGCGCCGCTGGAGCTGGGCGCCGTTGTGGCCACCGTCGTCGAGTACCTGCGCTACGCGTCGGCTGCTGGCGTTGCGCCCGGGGCCGTTGCCGACCAGATGGTGCTGTCGTTCGAGATCGACCGGGACCTGCTCGTGGAGCTGACCAAGCTGCGCGCGGCGCGGTGCGTCTGGGCCAAGGTGCTGGTTGCCTGTGAAGCCGAGCCGGCGGCCGCCTACCTGCATGCGGTGACCGGCGCGCGCACGCTGACGGAAGCCGACCCCTGGCTCAACATGCTTCGCGCCACGGTGCAGACAACTGCTGCGGTTCTGGGGGGTGCCCAGAGCATCACCGTTACCCCGTTCGATGCCTGTCTGGGTCGCAGCGATACCAGGGGCCTTCGGGTGGCGCGCAATACCCACGCCATCCTGGACGAGGAAAGCCACCTCGGTGAGGTCGCCGACCCCGGTGCCGGATCTCACGCCATCGAGACGCTGACCGACGAGTTGGCGCGGGCGGCCTGGGAGCAGCTCCGCCGCCTCGATACCCAGGGCATGGCGAGTGCCCTCATCGCCGGGGGCGATGAATCGGTGGCGCGGTGCGCGGTCGGGGAGGCCGCTGCGCAGCGGCGCCAGGCTCTGAGCTCGGGAACGTCGCAGGTCCTGGGCGTCAGCGTGCACCCACCGCCCGGGGACACGAGGCTCGAGCGCGAGGCTCTCGACCGGGCCGGGATGGTGGAGCGGATCCGCGAGCGGTACCGTGGGCACGCGACCCCGATTGCCCTCGAGCGCGTACGGGCGGCGGTCGCCGGCACCGACGCCAGGCACGGGCCGGGCCCCCTGTTCGAGGCGCTGGTCGCTGCTGCGCGCGACGGTGCCACGCTTTGGGAGCTCGGCGACGCCCTGCGCGGCGGCGAGGAGCGTGAGCGCGCCGCGCCGTTGATCGCGTGGCCTGATGAACAGAAAGCGCCGGCAGCCCCATGACGCGAATCCCGAACTTCCTGCTGCTCGGATACGACGAGATCCCGCCGCCGCGAAGTGTCGCGGACGCTTCAGAGGCCGGCTCGCGCCAGACGGCCGAGGGGATCACGCTACGCGATCGCTACACCATCCGGGAACTGGACGGACTCCAGCACCTGGGGTCGCTGCCCGGGTTCGCGCCGTTCGTGCGCGGTCCCTACACCACCATGTACGCGCGCCGCCCGTGGACCATTCGCCAGTACGCCGGCTTCTCGACCGCCGAGGAGTCCAACGCCTTCTACCGCCGCAATCTCGCCTCGGGGCAAAAAGGACTCTCGATCGCCTTCGACCTGGCGACGCACCGCGGCTACGACTCCGATCACCCACGGGTGGTGGCCGACGTCGGGATGGCCGGGGTGGCGATCGACTCGATCCTCGACATGCGGGTGCTGTTCGACGGGATTCCGCTCGAGCAGATGAGCGTGTCGATGACCATGAACGGGGCCGTCCTGCCGATCCTGGCGCTCTACGTGGCGGCAGCCGAGCAGCAGGAGGTCAGGCAGGACCAGCTCCGCGGCACCATCCAGAACGACATCCTCAAGGAGTTCATGGTTCGCAACACCTACATCTACCCGCCGCCCGCGTCGATGCGGATCGTCTCCGACATCTTCGCCTATACATCCGAGCACATGCCGCGCTTCAACAGCATCTCGGTGTCGGGCTATCACATGCAGGAGGCGGGGGCGACGGCGGACCTCGAGCTCGCCTACACGCTCGCCGACGGGATCGAGTACGTGCGCACCGGAGTTGCTGCGGGGCTCGATGTCGACGCCTTCGCGCCGCGCATCTCCTTTTTCTTCGGCATCGGCGTGAGCTACTTCACGGAAGTCGCGAAGCTGCGTGCGGCGCGGCTCCTTTGGGCCCGGTTGATGAGCCAGTTCGAGCCCGCCGACCCCAGGTCGTTGATGTTGCGCACCCATTGCCAGACCTCTGGCTGGTCGCTCACCGCCCAGGATCCGTTCAACAACGTGGTGCGCACGTGCATCGAGGCTCTCGCAGCCGTGCACGGCGGCACCCAGTCGCTGCACACCAACTCGCTCGATGAGGCCTTGGCGTTGCCGACCGACTTCTCGGCACGCATCGCCCGCAACACGCAGCTGCAGCTGCAGCTGGAGGCGGGTGTGTGCGCCGTGGTCGATCCGTGGGGCGGCAGCTACTACGTCGAGCGGTTGACCCACGACCTGGCAGCGCGAGCCGTGGGGCACATCGACGAGATCGAGCAACTCGGGGGCATGGTCAAAGCCATCGAGGCGGGAATTCCCAAGATGCGGATCGAAGAGGCCTCGGCTCGGACCCAGGCGCGCATCGACTCGGGCCGCCAGACCATCGTCGGCGTCAACAAGTATCGCCGCGACGATCAGGAAGCGATCGAAGTGCATTCCGTCGATAACGAGGCGGTGCGTGCGCTACAGCTCGCACGTCTCGAGAAGCTGCGGGCCGAGCGTGACGGCGAGGCGTGCCAGCGGGCGTTGGGGGCGCTGCGCGGGGTCGCGGACGATGGACACGGGAACCTGCTGGCCGCCGCGATCGATGCGGCCCGTGCCGGTGCCTCGGTCGGTGAGATGAGTGGCGTGCTGGCGCAGGTCTTCGGTCGGCACCAGGCCGTCATTCGCTCGATCAGCGGCGTATACAGTGGGGAGATGGGCGAGGCGACCGAGCAGATTCGGGCCGTGCGGGTGCGTGTCGAGGCCTTCGCGCGGAGCGCCGGCAGGCGGCCGCGCATCCTGGTGGCGAAGCTGGGGCAGGACGGTCACGATCGCGGGCAGAAGATCATTGCCACGGCGCTCTCCGATCTCGGCTTCGATGTCGACATCGGCCCGCTGTTCCAGACTCCCGAGGAGGCCGCCCGCCAAGCGGTGGAAAACGACGTCCACTTGATCGGTGCAAGCTCGCTAGCCGCCGGCCACTTGACGCTGGTCCCGGCTCTGCGTGCGGCGCTCGACGAGCTCGGCCGTCCGGATATCCTCATCGTTGTCGGCGGTGTCGTCCCGCCGCAGGATCACGACGCCGTGCGGGCCGCCGGGGCGGTGGCGATCTTCGGTCCCGGAACGGTGATCTCGGAGGCCGCGCGGGGCTTGCTCGACGATCTCGAGGCACCGAGGGGCTAGGAGGCCGTGGTTGGCAGGCCCGCTAGCTGTGTATTCCGAGGACGTTGTTCACATCGGGGCTCACTTCTGAGAACAATGGGGTTACCACACACCCACAGCTCAGAAGGAGCGCCCGATGCAGCTGCATAGTAACGCCCGAACGACCCCGTACATACGCCGCGAGATGGTCCGCCGTGTCCTGGAGCAGGCGGAGCCTGTGAAGGACACGGCCGCGGCGCTGGGTGTATCCCCTCGAACGCTCTACAAGTGGCTGCGTAGGTATCGGCAGGAGGGCGAGTCGGGACTGCTGGATCGAACCAGTCGGCCACACCGGAGCCCCGGTCAGACGAGCGCTCGTACGGTGCGTCGGATCCAGCGGCTGCGACGCCGTCGGTTGACGGCTTGGCAAATCAGCCGGCGCGTTGGGGTCCCGCGCTCCACGGTCTCGGACTGGTTGAAGCGATCGGGCCTGGGCCGGCTGCTGTACCTGGAACCGAAGGCAGTCATCCGGCGTTACGAGCGGGAGCGACCAGGCGAGCTGTTGCACATGGACACCAAGAAGCTCGCCCGCATCGTGCGGCCGGGTCACCGCATCCACCGCGACCGCTCTAGCAGGCTGCTGAAAAACGGCTCGAGCGCGCCATTTTGGGCTGGATCGTCTCGATCAAGGTGAGTCGGGACAGGAGGCCACGATGCGCAGGGTAGCACCGGAGATTTCGTTGACCGGGCAGCAGCGGGCGCGGCTCCAGGGAATAATCGACGCGCCGAGCTCACAGCAGCGGCAGGTGTTCCGAGCCCACATCATCCTGCTTGCCGAGCAGGGGCTGCAGAACCAGCAGATCGCCGAGCGCCTCGAGACCTCCCGACAGACCGTGGGCATGTGGCGCGCTCGCGCAGCCAAGCAGGGCATCGAGGATCTCGGTGACGAGCCGCGCTCTGGTCGTGCGCGCACCTACGACGCCGTGCGGGAAGCCAAGATCATCGCCGCAACCCTGGAGAGGCCTCCGAGCCGAACCCATTGGAGCGCACAGCGGCTCGCCAAACAGGTCGATGCGAGCCCTTCGACGATCCTGCGGATCTGGCGGCGCAACGGCCTGCAGCCCCATCGCACCGAGACCTTCAAGTACTCCGCCGATCCACTCCTGCAGGACAAGGTCACCGACATCGTGGGGCTGTACCTGCACCCGCCCCAGGGGGCGCTGGTGCTGTGCGTGGACGAGAAGAGCCAGATCCAGGCTCTGGACCGGACTCAGCCGATGTTGCCCATGCGCCGCGGCGATCCAGAGCGCTGCACCCACGATTACAGACGCCACGGCACCACGACGCTGTTCGCGGCGTTGAACCTAGCCACCGCCGAGATCCTGGGCACCTGCATGCAGCGGCACCGCCACCAGGAGTTTCTTCGCTTCCTACGCTTGATCGACCGCACCTACCCCGAGGGCGAGATCCACCTGGTGCTGGACAACTACGGCACCCACACCCAGCCCAACGTCGAGGCCTGGTTCGAGCAACACCCGCGGTTTACGCGTCACTTCACGCCCACTTCCGCTTCCTGGATGAATCAGGTGGAGACCTGGTTCGGCATCCTCACCTCGCAGGCCGTCCGGCGCGGCAGCTTCAGCAGCGTCGATGTCCTGATCAAGGCCATCCACCGCTTCATCCGAGCCTGGAACGACGGCTCCGAGCCCTTCCTTTGGCTCAAGTCCGCCGACCAGATCCTCGCCAAAGCCATAAGACAAGACAACTCCGACGCGTCACACTAGCGACCGGGGCTACAATCGCACCCGTCCCTGTTGGTAGACTCGAACCCGTTCGAACCTTCCCCTGGCTGCCTGGAGTCGTCCGATGGTCGTGCGCGCGCTTCGTCCGTGCCTTGCTACGTTTGTTCTGGTTGTCACCGCCATGACGGGCACGGCCCTGGCAGATTACGGACCCCTGCTGACCATCGAGCAGCTCACCGATTCGACCTCCATCGTCGTCAAGGGGCGGGTGTACAGCGTCGATTCGGTCTGGGACACTGCCGCGGCCACGATCTACACCTATGTGGTGCTCGAAGTCGACGAGGTCTTGCGCGGCGACGTCCCCCACCAGCGAATCGTCGTCAAGCAACTCGGTGGTGTTGTCGGCGACGTCGGCCTGAGCATCGGCGGCCAGCCCGGCTTCGTGCCCGGCGAACGGGTGCTGGTGTTCCTGCACGTGCGGCCACGCGATAACACATTGCAGACCGCCAACTTCTGGCAGGGCAAGTGGAGCATCGAGCCGCGGCAACCGGGCGACTCGGCGGTTCGCCACGCCGGCCGCGACGGGGACGGCAACGAGGTCGCATACCGCGAGCTCGACCTTGCCACCCTGGAACGGCGTATCCGGGCGCGGCAGTCCACGGCCCGGCGCTTTGCCAGCGAGACGATAGTGTTCCATCCGGGGGAAGCGCCCGAGCCGGTCAACGCCATCGATGCCGTGGGCCGCCTCTACAAGATTCCGTTCTTGGGTTTCAGCTGGCACGAGGCTTTCTCCGCCGGCACCATTCCCGTCAACTTCCACAAGACGAAGCACGCCACGGCCGGGTCCGGCAAGAGGCAGCTCAATAAGGCCTATAAGGCCTGGAACGGCCTCTCCAAGATCATCAAGTGGATGTCGAAGGGCAAGAAGATCAAGACCGCGGCGCCGGGCGGCGGCCAGCGACCGGGCGACGCCAGCATGATGATGCAGAACGGCGATCCACTCCAGGAGATCTCCAACGCCAGCTCGACCCTGGCAGTAGGCGGGGCTTGGTTCTTCTCGGGGCCGACGATCCGCAATCTGGGCCCTGCATTCAGCGGCTACCTGCTCAACAACGACAGCGCCAGTGCCGAGCAGTTCATGGCCAACAAGACCTGCTACGAGACCGTAGAGAAGCACGAGCTCGGGCATGTAGCCGGGCTCGGCCACTCCGACAAGAGCCCGAACCTGATGGAGCCTAGCGTCGACCAGGCGAGCTGTGACGCCGGCAAGGCCCTCGGCAAGGACGACGCCAAGTTCTTCAAGAAGATGTACCACAAGAAATACGCTCGAGGCGGCAGCTGACTGCCGCTGACGCAGACGCGATGATCGCCGGGGTGCGCGCCGGTGACCGGCGACTGTTGGCCCGGGCGATCACTCTCATCGAGAGCGCCCGTCCCGGGGACGAGCGTGCCGCGCAGGCGCTACTCGTCGAGCTGATGCCCGAGACAGGCGGTAGCATCCGGCTCGCGATCAGTGGGGCGCCGGGGGCGGGCAAGAGCACCTTCATCGACGCCCTCGGCCTCTACCTGCTGGAGGAGGGGATGCGCGTCGCGGTGCTGGCCGTGGATCCCTCGAGCACCGTGTCCGGCGGCAGCATCCTGGGCGACAAGACCCGGATGGCCCGCCTGTCGCGCGACGAACGGGCCTACATCCGCCCGTCGCCATCGGCCACGACCCTCGGCGGTGTGGCTCGCCGCACCCGCGAGGCCATGGTGCTGTGCGAGGCCGCCGGCTTCGACGTCGTGATCGTGGAGACTGTCGGGGTCGGCCAGTCGGAGACGGTGGTGGCCGACATGGTCGACTCGTTCCTGGTGCTGATGCTGCCGCGGGCCGGTGACGAGCTGCAGGGCATCAAGAAAGGCATTCTGGAGGTCGCGGACTTGGTCGCCGTGAACAAGGCCGACGGGGACAACCTGGCCGCGGCGCGCCAGGCGATGGTCGAGTACAACGCGGCCCTTCGGTACATGCGCTCCCCCGAGGCCGGGTGGAAGCCCCGCGCAGTGATGACGAGCGCGTTGACCGGTGAGGGGATTCCCGAGCTCTGGGACATGGTCTTGGAGCATCGCAGTCAGCTGACGGGCTCCGGCGCGCTCGAGCGCCGGCGTCGTGGGCAGTTGTTGCGGTGGATGCGCAGCCTGATCCAGGAGCGGCTGCTGGATGCCTTCGACACGGCTCCCCAGGTCGCAGCGCTGCGGGCAGAGCTCGAAGCCGAAGTGCTCTCCGGCTCGACCACGCCCACGGCCGCGGCCGAGCGGCTGCTGGTGGCCTACGGGATCCAAGACGCGAACTGAGGGGTCCGCCGCCGCGGATCGCTGCCGCCGCCTCACGGGACTTCACGGTGAACCCGATTCCCACTGAACCTGTGGAAATCCCTGTGGGAAGCTGGGGGCGATCTGTGGTCGCGGACCGCCACGGCCGGCGCTTTCCGCGCATTGCACCACAAATGGTGCACCCCGGGTTGCGTCGCGGAGCCCCAGTTGATAACTATAGCTAGTTCTTGTCCAGAAACGGCACGATTCTGAGCCTCGAGAGCTGATGTTGCAACGTCGCGGGCGGTGAACTCGAGGCTCCGGACGGTGGACGCGGCTGTTGTGAGGACGATCGGGGTCGGTAGGGCGCCGCCGGACAGACCGAGGGCCTGAAGGCAGATCGCGGCGGCGCTGGCGGTGGCTACGCCAAGAGGTGTGGAGCCATGACCAAGAGGTTGCAGGTGAGGATCGAGCTCCACACGTAGGAGTGGAACGACGGCAGCGACCTCCAAGTACAAAGGTCCAGGCCGAACACTCGTTTCAGAAACGAGATGATCCCCTCGATGCCGGCGCGGAAGTTGCGCAGGCGTCGGTACACCCAGGAGCTGGTGGCCATCTCGGAGATGGCCAGCTCTTTGCGCTTGCAGAAAACGACGTCCTGGACGCCGAGACCCTTGAGGGTGGCGAGGTTGTTGGCAGAGCCGAAGGCACCGTCGAAGGCAGCCTGTCTTGGAAGCTGGCCGTACAGCTGCCGCTGACGCTGGATCATTGCCGAGGTCAGCGTCGAGTCGGCAGGGTTGCCTTGCAGCACAACGCAGTCCAGCACCATGGAGGAGCGACCCGGCGTCAGACAGATCTTGTGGCCGTAGAAGGTGTCGCGACCGCCTTTGTTGATGATGTCGGTGTGCGGCTCGAAGATGGAGACGACCTTGTCGGCCGCGGGCACCGTCTCAGACTGCAGTACCCGGCGGCGGGTCTGCTCGATCACGCGCGCCATCAGTGGCAGGTAGTGCTCGAGCTTGTCAGCCACCGCACCGAGCATGCCGGCGTGCACCGCATCGACCTGATGGGGTTGTGCAAGCACCTGCCGCGCCCGGACACCAAACGCGTAGGTCTCCTCGGCAGCCTTGAGCAGATCCCGGTAGGCTGGCTCGCGTTGACGCTGTCGGTGGGCGTTGTTGATGCTGTAGCGCCGACGCTTCGCCCGCCGGGTCCGGTCACAAAAGACGATCACCTCAGGCCCCAGCACCTCCCGGGCCTGCTTCATCAGCCGTACCACAACCCGCACGCTATCCCACAGCAGTCCCGAGTCGGTCGGATGGTGGATGTTGGCCGGCACCACCGTGGAGTCGACCCGGACCTTGTGGCCGGACTCGATTCCTGCACCGGTAGCTGCCCGCACCAGGATCCGATTGATCTGCTCGAGGGTCTCAGCGCGCAGCGCCTTGATGGTTGCATGCAGCGCCGACTTGGACGGCGGCTTGTCCGTTATGCCGATCCGACAGAACCTCTGGTAGGTGCGGGAGTCCGCCAAGTGAAACGCCAACTCCCGATACGAGGAGCCGTTGATCTGCTTGACGATCAGCGCTCGCAGCACTTGCTCGGCGCTCAGACCACCGGAGCCGGTTTGCTCGCGGCTCCCCGCACCCCGCTGCAGATCCTGTAGGATCAGGGCGTTGATCTGCGGGTGCTCCTGTAGGATCCGCGAGATCGCCTGTAGCTCTTTGGCATGATCCAGATCCAGCCACGGCTCCATCAGGCTGGGCTGATGATGGTGGGTTTTGCGCATCTGGGCTGGCCTCTTTTCTGGCTAAGTCGTTTAGAATCAGGTCTTTGTATCATCTGACTCTACTCGACCAAGCCCGAAAATGCCAGCCCTAAGCGCTCTTTATCCCCTTTATTGTCAAAGAGTTACGGGTTTCTGGACAAGAACTAGCTAAGGGGCCTCCCCGCTGTCGTTACTCCGATCCATCGAGGTTCTCATGTCTTCTTGGTCGCACCCGGCGCGCTTGTGTGTGCTCGTCGCCGTCGCTCTGATCTGTGTTCCGCTTACCGCCGGAGTCGGCCTGGCCCAGGAGGACAACCGCACCCCGGCGGCGAACCGTGAGCTGGCCTCCCGCTTCACGCAGGACAAGATGGACGCTGCCATCTTCGACACGCGGGTGAATCCTCGCTGGCTCGAGGGCGACGACCGCTTCTGGTACGCCTACGAGACCTCCAAGGGCAAGAGCTTCTACCTGGTCGACCCGGCCGCTCGGGTCAAGCAGCCGCTCTTCGACAACGACGACATCGCCGCGCAACTGACGCTGCTGACCCAGGATCCTTACGACGCCAGGCACCTGCCGATCGACCGCATCAAGTTTGTCAGCGACGGTGCGGCGATCCAGTTCGACGTCACCTCGTCGCAAGACGAGGAGCCCGAACAAGCCGAGGGCGACGAGCAGGAAGAAGAGGATCCCGCGCCACGGGGCAAGCCCGACAAGAAGGTGTTCCACTTCGAGTACGACCTGCAGACCCGACAGCTACGCGAGCTAGAGAACTACGAGGAGCCGGCCGACCATCCGGACTGGGCCAACATCTCGCCCGACAAGCAGTGGGTGCTGTTTTCCCGCGACCACGATCTATACATGATGAGCTACTCCGAGTACGAGGAGTGGCTCGAGAAGGAGAAGGCGCGCAAGGATGCGGGCGAGGACGATGACGAGGACGATGAGGGCGAGGACGAGGAGGAGTCGGACGTCGACCCGGACATCGAAGAGATTCGCCTGAGCACCGATGGTGAGCAGTACTACACCTACGGTCGTGGTGGCCGCGGATCGACCGACAAGGAAAAGGAAGAGAACAAGGGCAAGCGTCAGCCCGCGTTCGCGGCCTGGTCGCAGGACTCCAGCAAGTTCGCGCTCGTGCGTCGCGACCAGCGCGAGGTGGGCGATCTGTGGGTGATCAACGCCATCGCCGAGCCACGCCCGACGCTGGAGACGTACCGCTACGACATGCCGGGCGAGCAGGACGTCACCCAGTCGGAGATCTGGGTCTTCGACATCGCGGATCGGTCGGGTGCCAAGCTCGACACCGAACGCTTCCAAGACCAGTCGCTGAACCTGTTCTACGCGCGCCGGTTCCCGCGCCCCGACGCCGAGGATCCCCAGCCGCTTGAGTGGCTTGGTTCCGACTCGAATCAGCTGTACTGGGGGCGCATCAGCCGCGATCTACACCGCTACGACGTCTGTGTGACCGACCTGACCAGCGGCGACACGACCGTTGTCATCGAGGAGCGGCTCAACACCTACATCGAGACGCAGCGGCTCGAGCTGCTGGCCTCTGGCGAGATCGTCTGGTGGTCGGAGCGCGACGGCTGGGGTCACTTCTACCTGTATGGCCCCGACGGCACGCTCGAGAATCGCATCACCTCCGGGGCATGGTCGATTCGCGGTGTGCGGGGCATCGACGGGGCGTCGCGGACGCTGTACTTCGAGGCCAACGGTCGCGAGGAGGAGGACCCGTACTTCTACCACCTGTACCGGGTCGGGCTCGACGGACGCGGTCTGACGTTGCTGAACGAAGGCGACTTCGACCACCGCGCCACGATGAGCGAGTCGAACGGCTACTTCGTCGACAACTTCTCGCGCGTCAACACGGTGCCCGCCTCGGTGCTGCGTGACTCCGATGGCGAGCTGGTCATGGATCTGGAGGAGGCCGACCTGTCGCTCGTGCGCGAGGCCGGCTTCGAGTTCCCGCAGCCGTTCGAGGTCAAGGCGGGCGACGGCATCACCGACCTGTACGGCGTCATGTACAAGCCATTCGACTTCGACGAGACCAAGCAGTATCCGATCATCGCCTACGTGTATCCCGGGCCGCAGACCGAGGCGGTCAGCAAGTCGTTCTCGACTCGGGCCCAGAACGTGCACCTGGCGCAGTTCGGCTTCATCGTCATCGAGATCGGTAACCGCGGTGGACACCCCGCACGATCGAAGTGGTACCACAACTACGGCTATGGCGACCTGCGCGACTATGGCCTCGAGGACAAGAAGGTCGCGCTCGAGCAGCTGGCCATGCGCCACGACTGGATCGACATCGACAACGTGGGCATCTTCGGCCACTCCGGCGGCGGCTTCATGTCTACCGCGGCGATGCTCGTGTATCCCGACTTCTTCAAGGTTGCGGTCTCCTCTTCAGGCAACCACGAGAACCAGATCTACAACCGCTGGTGGAGCGAGAAGCACCATGGCGTGACCGAGAAGGAAGACGACGAGGGCAACGTCACCTTCGAATACGACATCGAGAAGAACTCGCAGCTCGCCGCGAACCTCAAAGGCAAGCTGCTGCTGACCACAGGCGACATCGACAACAACGTCCACCCGTCGCTCACCTACCGGATGGCTCACGCACTCATCAAGGCCAACAAGCGCTTCGACTTCTTCCTCTTCCCCGGCGAGCGCCACGGCTACCGCGTCTTCTCCGACTACTGGGCCTGGTATCGCGCCGAGTACTTCGCCCGTCACTTATTAGGAGATGCTCCCGACGATGCCGACATCATGGAGCTGAACCGGGAGCTCCCGAAGACCCGCTAGTTGGTCCGAGGAGGGCTCAGAAACGAGAGGGGGCACGCGACGAGGCTTCCTGCCTTCCCTCGTCGCGTGCCCCCTCTCGTTTCTGGCCTTTCTGGCCGAAGAGCGGGTCGCGGAGCTTCCGCTTCGCGTTGGTCAGGCTAGGGAAGACAGGGCTTGCTTGGCGGCGCGTTTGCGGGTGTTCTCGGTGAGGTGGCGCTTGCGGATCCGCAGGCTGGTTGGAGTTACCTCGACGAGCTCGTCGTTCTCGATGAACTCCAGCGCCTGCTCGAGCGACATGCGAAGCGGTGGCGTGAGGGCGATGTTGTCGTCGCGCCCAGAGGCCCGCATGTTGGTCAGCTTCTTGCCCTTGAGGGGGTTCACCGTGAGGTCGGAATCACGGGAGTTGATTCCCACGACCTGGCCCTCGTAGACCGCCTCCGAGGGACCGATGAACAGGGTGCCGCGCTCCTGGAGGTTGAACAGCGAGTAGCCCAGTGCCTTGCCCTGCGCCATGGAGATCATGACGCCGTTGGGTCGGCGGGTACGCGAGAAGCGGCGAACGGGGCCGTAGTGGTCGAAGACGTGGACCATGATGCCGCTTCCCGAGGTCATGGTGCGGAAGTCGGATTGGAAACCGATGAGGCCGCGCGCCGGGATGACGTAGTCGAGGCGAACACGCCCCTTGCCGTCGGGGACCATGTCGCGTATCTCGGCGCCGCGCGCCATCACCGCGCCCTGGTGCTGAGCCTCGAGATCGACCGAGAGCACCTCGAACGGCTCCTGGCGCTGGCCGTCGATCTCGCGGTAGATGACCCGAGGACGCGACACCGCCAGCTCGTAACCCTCGCGCCGCATGTTCTCGATGAGGATCGAGAGGTGCAGCTCGCCGCGGCCCGAGACGCTGAACCGGTCCGGATCTTCGGTCGGGTCGACGCGGAGCGCGACGTTGTGCAATAGCTCGCGCTCCAGTCGGCCGCCCACCTGGCGGCTGGTGATGTACTTGCCGTCCTGTCCGGCGAACGGAGACGTGTTGGTCTCGAAGGTCATGCTGATCGTCGGCTCATCGACAGACAGCGCGTGTAACCGCTCGGGATGCTCCGGATCGCACAGCGTGTCCGAGATCCGGGGGCGTTCGATGCCGCTGAACGCTACGATGTCGCCGGCTTGAGCCTCCTCGACCTCGATCCGCTCCAACCCCTCGAAGCCGAGCACCTGCAGCACACGCTCGCTGCGCGGTTTGCCCTCGGTGTCGATCACGGCGACCCGCTGGTTGCGGCGCAGCGTGCCTCGGGCGATGCGCTCGATGCCGATGGCACCCACATAGCTCGAGTAATCGAGCGAGCTGACCTGCAGCTGCAGCGGCCCGTCCGGATCGACCGACGGCGCGGGTACCTGCTCCACGATGGTCTGCAGCAGCGGCCGCATGTCGGTGCCCGGCCTCTCGAGGTCGTGGGTTGCGGTGCCCTCGATTGCCGACGTGTAGACGATCGGGAAATCGAGTTGCTCGTCGCTGGCGCCCAGCTTGTCGAACAAGTCGAAAGTCTGATCGACGACCCAGTCGGGCCACGCCGCGTCGCGATCGATCTTGTTGACCACCACGACCGGACGCAGCCCGTGGGCGAACGCCTTGCGGGTCACGAAGCGCGTCTGCGGCATGGGACCCTCGACGGCGTCCACCAACAGGAGCACCGAGTCGACCATCGAGAGCACGCGCTCGACCTCGCCACCGAAATCGGCGTGCCCTGGCGTGTCGACAATGTTGATGCGGTAGCCTTCCCAGCGGATTGCCGTGTTCTTGGACAGGATCGTGATGCCGCGCTCACGCTCCAGCTCGCCGGAGTCCATCACACGATCGGGCGCTTCACCGCGCACCTCGAGCGTCCCGGATTGCTTCAGCAGCTCGTCGAGAAGCGTGGTCTTGCCATGGTCGACGTGTGCAATGATGGCGATGTTACGGAGCTTGGCAAGCATACGAGCACTGCCGGTGCGCAGGAGGCGCGGGAGGAGATCGTCAGCGAGCGCCGACCCGTTGATTATACGGTTCCGAGCAGCGGTTGGACTGCGATTTGATGCCGAGCAGCGGAAACCCACGCGCGGGTTGGTGCGAATTGCCTGGTAGAGTGGTTCGGCCGGTTGTTCCCGAACCCGGAGTCCGAACGAGCCGTGGCGCTTCGCTGGGTGCCGAGGAGTCGACATGCTGATCAAGAAGAAGCGCGGCTGGGAGATCCCCGGGCGCCAGGTGACGCCCGAGTCCACCTACCTGAACCGCCGCGCGATTCTGCGCGGTCTTGGAATCGCCACCGTCGGCGCGGGCGGGATCTACGGCGCCACGCGGGCGCTGGCGCTCGGGGGGCAGTTGCAACGTCGGCCGATCCGGCCGATCCCGCAGTCGGTGTCGTACCCCACAGGCCCCGCAGGCGAGCTTTACCCGGCCGCCCCGAGTTCCAGGCTCACTCTGCAGGACGCGGGCCGCACGTTGACACCACCGGAGTACGCCCACGCCTACAACAATTTTTACGAGTTCTTCACGGCCAAGCAGGGGGTCTGGGAAAACGTAGGCGACTTCGTCACCGAGCCCTGGACGTTCGAGGTCACCGGGTTGGTCAACAAGCCGGGCAAATACGACCTCGAGGAGTTCATGCGCCAGATGCCGATGGAAGAACGGGTCTGCCGCTTCCGGTGCGTCGAGACCTGGGCCGCCGTGGTCCCGTGGACGGGCTTTCCGATGCGCGCCTTCGTCGACTTCCTCGAGCCCAGGCAGGAGGCGCGCTTCATCGCCATGACCACGGCGCATCGCCCCGACCAGATGCCGGGCGTCCCGGAGCAGCACTGGTACCCCTGGCCCTACTTCGACGGCCTGACGCTTCAGGAGGCACGCAACGAGCTCGCCTTCCTGGTTACCGGCTCCTACGGCAAGCCCAACCCGAAGCAGCACGGCGCGCCGATTCGCATGCTGACGCCGTGGAAATTCGGCTTCAAGCAGGTCAAGTCGATCGTCAAGTTCGAGTTCACCGACACGGAGCCAGAAACGTTCTGGAACACGTTGAAGCCGAACGAGTACGGTTTCTGGGCCAACATCAACCCCGAGGTGCCGCACCCTCGCTGGTCGCAGGCGCAGGAGTGGTTGATCCACACCGGCGACGTCTACCCGACGCAGATCTACAACGGGTACGGCGAGTGGGTGGCCGAGATGTACGAGCCGCTGCGCCGCAGTGAGGGCGCCTGGCTGTATCGGTAGCAGGCCCTGGTGGATCACCACGGCGTGCCGGGTCAGCCGGCCAATACCTCGGTCAGCTCCGTCGTCGGAGCCTTGCAGGCGTAGTTGCGGCAGACGAAGAAGGTGGCCGCATCGGGGTCGGCCGCATCGGCCTTGCCTTGCAGCAGTGGTACCTGCCGGCTGAGCTCGTCCGAGTCTTCGCCGCTGGGGTCCAAGTGCACGACGGCTGTCGACGGGGCGTAGCGCCGCCACAGCTGGTGCAGCGCCTGGCGCACCTGCGGATCGTCTCGGGCGCCGACCACGACGATCTCGCGCGGCTCCGCCAGGTAGGTGTCGAGCGCCAGAAGCAGCTGGGCGAAGGCAAAGGGCGCACGCTTGGCCGGGCCAGCGAAAGCGTAGATAGCCTCCCGGGCACAGTTGGCGTAGTCGCGATCACCGGTGAGCACCGCCAACCGCTGCAGCCAGGTCGCCGCGATGGCGTTGCCCGACGGCGTGGCGCCGTCCTGCGACGACTTGGTGCGCGCGATCAATTGCTCGTGGTCGGCGCCGGTGAAGAAGAAGCCGCCCGCCTCGGTGTCGAGGAACAGGTCGATCAGCCCGTCGCCGAAGCGCCGTGCTGCGGCCAGCCAGCGGGGCTCGAAGGAGCTCTCAAACAGCTCGAGGCAACCCCACAGCATGGTGGCGTAGTCGTCGAGGTAGGCTTTCAGATGACTTCTGCCGGTGCGATGCGTGTGCAGCAGCCGCTCGCCGTCGAACATGCTGCTACAGACAAACTCGGCAGCTCGGGAGGCCGAGTCGAGGTAGCGGGGTTCGCCGAGCACGCGGTAGCCGCGCGCCATGGCGGCGATCATCATGCCATTCCAGTCGGCGAGTATCTTGTCATCGAGAGCCGGGGCGATGCGGGCGGTCCGGGCCTGCCGCAGCCGCGCGAGCTGGCTCTCGAGGCGGTCCCGTAGGTCGGCCTCGGGCATCTCCTCACGTGCCGCGACCAGCGACAGCGGGCGCGGCAGATGCAGGATGTTGGTGCCCTCCCAGTTGCCCGACTCCACGACCCCGTAGGCGCCACAGAAGGTGTCGGAGCCCTCGCCGAGCAGCTCGACGATCTCCGCAGTGCTCCAGACGTAGTACTTGCCCTCGACGCCCTCGCTGTCGGCGTCGAGCGTCGAGTAGTAGCCGCCGTCGGACGACTGCATCTCACGCTGCACCCAGTCGAGCGTCGAGGCAGCGATTCGGGCGTGGCTGTCGTTTCCCGTGACCTGACAGGCGTCGAGGTAGGCGCCCGCGAGAACGGCGTTGTCGTAGAGCATCTTCTCGAAGTGTGGCACCAGCCAGCGGGCGTCGGTTGCGTAGCGATGGAAGCCACCAGCGGCATGGTCGTGGATTCCGCCGGCTGCCATCGAGTCCAGGGTGAAGGTGGCCTCGCCGATCAGATCGTCGTCGCCGTGGGCGTTGCCGTAGCGCAGCAGCAGCGCGATCCACGTGGTGTTGGGGAACTTCGGCGCCGGTCCGAAGCCGCCATAGTCGGGATCGAAGCGATCGTGAAGTGCCATCGCGGCGCGGTGGATCAGCTCGGAGTCGAGCAGCTCGAGGTCGGGTCTGGCGGGCTGCGGCTGCAGACGATCGCGGAGCATCTTCCCGAGCTGCTCCGCCTCACCACGACGCTCGCGCCACGTGGTGGCGATGTGCTCGAGGACTCGCGGAAGCCCGGGCATGTGAGGTCGGTCTTCCGGCGGGAAGTAGGTGCCACCTGCGAACGGCTCGAGCTCTGGCGTGAGAAACGCGGTCAGGGGCCAGCCGCCGTGCCCCGACATCATCTGCACCGCCTGCATGTAGATGTCGTCGAGGTCAGGACGCTCCTCGCGATCGACCTTGATACACACGAAGTTGTCGTTCATCTGCTGCGCGATCGCCGGGTTCTCGAACGACTCGCGCTCCATGACGTGACACCAGTGGCAGGCGGCGTACCCGATGCTCAGCAGGATCGGACGGTCGTGCGCGCGGGCGCTCGCGAGCGCCTCGGGGCCCCAGGGGTACCAGTCGACGGGGTTGTGGGCGTGCTGCAGCAGGTAGGGGCTGGTCTCGCCGGCCAGTCGGTTGGTGGGCCGGTCCTGACTCATGCGCCGCGTCCGAGCTCCTGTGCCCGGCCGATGCCGCCCACGGACCGCTCGCTGGGCGTGTGATAATCGTGAGGCACTTTCTCGAACAGCCATAGGTTGGGCACGGAGGGCTCCAGGAGCGTCGTGTCGGGTCAGAGGGCGTGTCGATTTGCGCGTCGCGCCACGACATCGATACCTTCTAAGTATGCACGTTCGCATGAGAGTCCCGTTGGCGCTCGTTTTGCTGCTCGCGGCCGCAGGTGTGCCCGTGGCGCGGGGGCAGACGGCTGCTACGAGCGATCAGCAAGTGCCGCTGTCGCAGCGCGCGGCGTTCCGCTCCGAGGTCAGCCTGGTTCTGCAGCCGGTTGCCGTGCTCGATCGGCGGGGGCGTCCCGTCGCGGGACTGGCGGTGGGCGACTTCCGAGTCTCCGAGGACGACGTGCCACAGTCGATCACCCACTTCCTGGCGCCGAACGCCAACGCGCTCGACGTGGCGCTGCTGATCGACGCCAGCAACAGCCTCTCCTACACGGCGCGCCGCGTTCGAACCACGGCGCAGTCGTTCCTGCGCAGCCTGGAGGCGGGCGATTGCGTGTACGTGTTGCCGTTCAACGAGCGCGTCGGTCCGGGTAACTGGGGTCACGCTCGGGACCCCGCCATGGCCAGGCGCATCGGAGGGATCTTCATGGACGGGGGCACGGCGCTCTACGACGCCGTCTTCGAGGGCGTCGGTACCATCGACGCGATGAGCACCGGGGTCGCCCCCGGGGCGCCGGAGACCGAGGAGGCCGACGGTAGCGAGCCGGCGGTGCACGAGGTTTCCCGCGTCGGTTGCGGCGACGAGCTGGAGGCACGTGAGCCGGGCGCACCGCAGCGGCGGCGGGCGGTGGTGCTGCTCACCGATGGGGCCGACCAGCACTCCGAGCGCCGCTTCGACGAGGTGATCGACCTGATCCACAGCACGAGCATCCCGGTGTTCCCGGTGGTCATGGGCGAGGCACGCAACGACCAGCGGCTGCGCGAGGTTCTCAACTCGCTGGCTGGCAATAGCGGCGGCGCTATCATCGAGGCCGAGTCTCCGGCGGAGCTGGAGCGCGCCTTCGACGATGTGGTCGTGCTGCTGCGGGCCTCCTACCTGCTCGGCTACCGCCCCACGGACCTCGAGCGGGGTCGCTGGCGTCAGGTCAGCGTGCGCTCGCTTCGGCCGAGCTACCGGCTGGTGCATCGGCCGCGCTACTTCCGCTGACCGGTCGGTTGCTCAGGCTCATGATTAGAGCGACCGCCGGCACGATCAGCAGCATCGCTCCCAGAACCCGTCCGTTCAGCGGCTCACCGGCCAGCGCCCACCCCAGGAGCACGGCGATCACCGGGTTGACATAGGCGTAGGTCGACGCCTTGGCCGGCGTCGTCACGCGCAGCATGTAGACGTACGCGGTGAAAGCGATGATGGCGCCGAAGACGACGAGGTACGCCCAGGCCAACAGCGCGCGCGAGGTCACCGTCGTCGGATCGAACCCGGCGATCTCACCGGCGGCCATGCCGAGGATCAGCAAGCCTATGCCGCCGCAAATCATCTGCGCGGCCGTTGCCATGAGAGGCGACCGAGGCATGGGGGCCGAACGGGAGTAGATCGAGCCGATCGCCCAGGCCATGGCGCCCAGATTGAGCACCATGGCGGCGAGGGGATGGACGGCTCCCTCACCGAGGATCGCCTCGGGTCCGATCAGGACACCCACCCCAGCGAAGCCGACGAGCAGGCCCGCGACGATGCCGCGGCTCGGTCGCGGCCCGCCGGCGAGCCAGTCGAAGAGCACCATCCAGACCGGCACCACCGCCACGGTCAGCGCGGCCAACCCCGACGGTACGGTTTGCACGGCCCAGCCGAGCGCGCCGTTGCCTCCCACCAGCAGGAGCGCCCCAACGATCGTCGCCGAGCGCGACTGCATGCCGCGTGGCAACGGCACGCCCCGGGCCCAGAGCAGCACGAGCATGACGAGGCCCGCGACCAGGAAGCGGGCGCCAAGCATCAGAAAGGGCGGGAAGCTCTCGATGGCGAAGCGGATCGCCAGATAGGAAGAGCCCCAGATGACGTAGACCGAAAAGGAAGGCCAGCGCCAGCCGCCCGCGAGGAACCTGGTTGCCCACCCGAGTACGTCCTTTCAGCCGAGCGCTGCGACCTCATGGTAGCGGAAGCACCCCACCTCGTGGTCGTTCACGAGTCCGGCCGCCTGCATGAGGGCGTAGCAGATCGTCGGACCCACGAAACGGAAGCCGCGTCGCTTCAGCTCCTTACTCATTGCCATGGCAACCGGAGTGCTTGCCGGGAGGTCGCTGAGGCTGCGGAACCCATTCTGCAGCGGGGTGCCGTCGACGAAGCTCCACAGCAGCGCGTCGAAGCTGCCGAGCTCGTCCTGTACGCGCAGGAAGGCCCTGGCGTTGCTGATCGTGGACTCGACCTTGAGGCGGTTGCGGACAATCCCCGGGTCACGGAGCAGGCGCACGACCGAACGGCTGTTGAAGCGGGCGATGCGCTGGGGGTCGAAGTCGGCGAAGGCGCGTCGATACCCCTGTCGCTTCTTCAGAATGGTCGTCCAGCGCAGACCGGCCTGGGCACCCTCGAGCGTGAGAAATTCGAACAGCCGCTGCTCGTCGTGCACCGGGACTCCCCATTCGGCGTCGTGGTAGGCGATGTCGAGCTCGCCGCCGCGTCGCGCCCACTCGCAGCGCTGCATACTCATGGCGAGATGCTAGCAGGCCTCTAATGTCGGTTTCGGCCGCGGCTAGGAATTAGCGCTGTTGTTGCTGCTGGCGCTGGTACTGGCGGGCCTTGATCTCCTGGAGCTGCAGGTGCTGTTCCGGGGTCAACGCGTTCTTGATGCGAACCATCATCAACAACTGGTTGCGCTTGATCTCCCGCTCCATCTCCAGGATCGAGTCGAGCTGCTCGAGGATCTGGGCCTCCTCGACCGGGTGCTGTACCGCGAGCCCGGCGATCACCGTCATTGCGTTCGACAGCTCGAAGCGGGTCCGCCGGTACACCTCGCGCGACTCGCTCAGGGCCACCTCGACAGCGGCGCGCTGCTCCTCCGTCAGGCCGATCTCGTCGGCCGAGCCCAGGACCAGGCGAGGCTGGTAGAGATATCGATTGACGGCCTCGGCCTGCTGCCCGCCCGGCATGCTGGGTCGCTGGAAACCCTGGGCCAGCGCGCTGTCAGGCAGCAAGAGGAGACACAGCATCGCGGCGGCGCCGATGACGGCGATCCGCATCCGGGGAAGGTCTCTCGGGATATCCACGCTCAGAGCTCCTGGCTGAAGGTCTCGTCTGCCTGCGTGACCAGGATATCGCTTGGCAACGCCCAATCGTCGGCGTCCGCCAGCGGACCCAGGCCGGCTTCGTCGCCCTGGAGCTCCTCGCCAAGGCCGAGGAACGAGGTCGACGGAGAGACCCAGTCGGCGATCTCCGTGTCGGTGCCCCGGGTTCCCGGGGGCGTGGCGGATGGCCACAAGCCGGCGAAAACAATGAGCGCGACGAGCCCTGCCGCCACCGCGGCGGGAACGGGCACAGGCCAGAACCAGTGTCGCCGGTGCCGCTCGGAACGGTCTGCCGGCGCTCGCACCAGGTCGACGAAGTCGGGGAGATGGGCCTGGTCCTCACGCCGGATCTCGGCCACGAGCTCGCGGATTCGGCGCTCGATTCGATCAGACATCTTCGGCCTGCTCCTGCAGCCACTCACGAAGGCGTTGTTTGCCGCGGTGATAATGGGTCCGGGCGGATCCGAGAGAAACCTGCATGATCTCGGCCGCCTCGCTCAAGGTGTGGTCGTCATAGAACACCAGATGTATGACCTCCCGCTGGCGGCGTGGTAGCTCGGCCAGCAGAGTTCGAAAGCGATCCCGCAGGCGCGCCTGGTGGACGTCCTGTTCGGCCGCGGCCGCCTCCGCGTTCGCTGCCGGTTCTTCGCGCATCCGGTCCAGCCCGGCCCAGCGCACGGCGCGCCGCCGTCGATGGTCGGCGGCGGTCAACCGGATCACCGAGAACAGCCAGGTCTTGAAGCTGGAGCGTCCGCCGAAGCGCGCCTTGCCGCCGAGGACCTTGAGGTAGGCGTGCTGCAGCACGTCCTCGGCCTGCTCCCGATTGCCGTGGCAGCAACCCAGGGCCCACCCGAAGCTGTTCTCGTGCAGCTGCTCGAGCTGCTGACGAATCTCGTGCGATTCCATAGGGACGTTCGGGGCCCTGCTCGTAAGTCGATCTCGGAGGTTCAGGATATGACAGAGGGCCCCGATCGAGGGCGGGAGGTAGGCGTGGAGCATCGCGACGAGGCGCAACCTGATCGGCGGGGGGATGCTTCACCTCCGGTGACGCCCGAAGGCTCCGGGCCCCCGACCGTGAGCGAGCCTCCCTACTCAGACCGTAACGCTTCCACAGGATCCATCCTGGCCGCCCTCCGCGCCGGCATCACCCCGGCAATCAACCCCGTGGCGAAACTCACGGCGAGCGCTGCGACCACGAAGTTCGCCGGCGTATGGACCGGCAGGCCGGTGACGGCGGCGCGGGCGATCCGCGCCAGGCCGATCCCGGCGGCAAGTCCCGTCGCGCCACCCACCAGGGAGAGCGCGGCTGACTCGGCCAGGAACAGGAGTTGGACCTGGCCGGCCGTCGCTCCTATGGCCTTGAGCAGGCCGATCTCGGAGGTGCGCTCGCCGACGGCGATCCACATGACGGTGAGAATGCCGATCGAACCGACCAGCAACGAGATACCCGCGATGGCGCCCACACCCATGGTGATCACGTTCATCACGTTGCCGAAGACCTCGAGCATCTGGGTCTGGGTGGTGACCGTGAAATCCTCCTTGCCGTGGCGCTCGATCAATACCCGGCGCACCGACTCCTCGACCTGACGCTCGAGCCCGGCGTGGGCGAATACCACGTCGATCTCGAACAGCTCGTCCTGGTTGAACAATCGGAGGCCGGTGGCGACCGGCACGTAGACCACGTCGTCGATGTCCATGCCGAGTATCTGGCCCTTGGGTTCCATCACCCCGATGACGCGGAGCCGCTGGCCTCCGACGCGAACGAACTGGCCGAGCGCGTTGTCTTCAGCGAATAACTCGCGTTTGAGGGATGGCCCCAGTACGGCGACCGAAGCGCCGCGGCGCGGATCGCCGCCGGGCACGAACGTCCCTTGGCGGACGGAGAACTTGAGCACGTCCGGGAGCTTGTCGTTGGTGCCGTAGATATAGACGTGACGGCCACGGCCGTTGGCCTCGACGCGTGCCGAGCCGAGGGCGAACATCGCCACGGCGTCGATGCCGGGCAGGCGCGCGATTGCCTCACCGTCGTCGATGGTCAGTTTCTTGGTGGTTCCCCCCAGCACCCCGGGGATACCGATCGTTTCCTGTTTGCCCGGGTTGATAGCGATGATGTTGGTGCCGAACTGGGTGAACTGATCGAGCACGTATCTCCGCGTGCCCTCGCCGATCGAGGTGAGGAGGATCACGGCACAGATGCCGATGGCGATGCCGAGCATCGACAGCCCGGTGCGCAGGCGATGCCCGCTGAGAGCCCCCAGTGCCAGCCGCGCCAAGTCCCGTGTATACATGTTCAGCTCCTGAGCGCGGTGATCGGATCGAGACGAGTGGCGGCGCGTGCCGGCAGTACCCCGAAGACGATCCCGACGCCCACCGAGACGCCGACCGCGGCGGCGATCGCCCATCCTGGAGGCGTCGCATCGACCGCCGGGTAGGCGGCGACGAGCGCTCGGGTGGCGGCCCAGGCCGCACCCACTCCGACGGCGCCGCCCGCGGTGCTCAGCAAGATCGCCTCGGTCAGAAAGGCCATCAGAATCTGGCGCGGGTCGGCACCCACGGCCTTGAGCAGTCCGATCTCCCGGGTGCGCTCGGAGACGGAAATAAGCATGACGTTCATGATGCCAATGCCCGCCACGGTCAGGGAGATCGCGGCGATGCCGGCCAGGGCCGCAGTCAACGCGGCGAAGATCTGGGAGAAGGCCGACATGACTGCGTCCTGGGTGATCAGGGTGAAGTCTTCTTCGCCGTCGTGACGATCGAGCAGCAGGCGAGTGATCGCCTCTTTGACGATCTCGGGATCGGACTGAGGATCGTGTTGGGCGAGAATGCGAAACAGCGTTGAGCGGTTGAACAGCCGCATCCCGGTGGCAACGGGGATCAACACGATGTCGTCGAAGTCCATTCCCAGGGTCACACCCCGCGACGCCATCACGCCGATCACCCGAATGCGGAAGTCGCCGATCCGCACGACTTGGCCGACGGCGCTGCCCTCGGGAAACAGCTCGGCAGCGATCTTGTTGCCCAACACCGCGACCGAGGTGCCACGGTCCCAATCCACGTCCGGCAGGAAGCTTCCCGACCGTATCTCGATGCCGCGCGTCCGCTGCATCTCGGCGGTGGTGCCCAGGACCAGCACCTGCCGCGAGCGACCGCCGTGCGACACGGTCTCGTTACCGTTCGCCACCGGTGCGACGCTGGTCACCGAGCGGATTTCCCGGCGCAGGGCCTCGGCGTCGGCGATCGTCAGGTCCCTCGGCACGCCGCCGAGTCCTGGAAGCCCCCCGGTGGTCTCGGTCTTGCCCGGCACGACGATCAGGATATTGGTACCGAGCGAGGCGAACTGCTCGGTCACGTAGGTGCGGGCCCCCTCCCCGAGCGAGGTGAGCATGATCACCGACGCGACACCGATCGCCACACCCAGCATGCTCAACCCGGTTCGCAGGCCGTGGCCGCGGAGCGCGCTGGTGGAGAAGCGCAGGATATCGGCGAGGCTCATGGTGCCGCCTCGTGGGGGGATTCATCGGGCTCGGCAGCTGCCACGAACGGGTTTACGGCGCCCATCTCCGCGCCACTCACGCGCGAAACGATGGCGCCGTCGACCAGGGTGATCACGCGGTTGGCCCGGCGGGCCACACTCGGATCATGCGTCACGACGAGGAGCGTGATGCCCTGATCGTTGAGCTGGTGCAGCAGCTCCAGGACGCGGTCACCCGACTTGCTGTCGAGATTGCCGGTGGGCTCGTCCGCCAGCACCAGTCGGGGGCTGAGACAAACGGCGCGGGCGATCGCGACGCGCTGCCGCTCGCCGCCCGAGAGTTGATCCGGCCGATGGGTGGCACGATCGAGCATGCCGACCGCGCCGAGTGCATCGCTGGCACGCCGTGCCCGCTCGGTGCGTGGCAGGCCCGCGAACATCATGGGCAGCTCGACGTTCCCAGACGCGGTCAGGCGCGGTACCAGGTGGAACGACTGAAAGACGAAGCCGATCAGGTTGCGCCGCACGTCGGCGAGCTGCGACTCGCTCAACGTACCGACCTCGCGTCCGTCGAGCTCGTAGGAGCCCTGGGTCGGTCGGTCCAGGCAGCCGAGCAGGTTCAGTAGCGTCGACTTGCCCGAGCCCGAGGGGCCCATGATCGCTACGTGCTCCCCCGACTCGATGTGCTCGTCGATCTCGCGCAACGCGTGGAGCGGCCGACCACCGACGTCGTAGGTGCGCCAGATATCGCGCAGCCGGATCATGGGTCGCTCCTGCTCTCTGCCCGCTAACGGTCTGTGGGCTCCCCGGCCACCACGACCTCGGCGCCCGGCTGGACCTCGACGCGATCCAGCGTCGTGACCACGCGGTCGTCGGTCGATAGCCCGGATCTGATCTCGGTGAAATCCCAGTTGCGTAGCCCGATCTCGACCGCGCGTAGCTCGAGCACTCCGTTCGCCACCACCATCACCGCCTGTCCCTCGAGGAGCGTCGCCGTCGGCACCCGCAGCGTGTCGTCGCGGACCTCGAGGATGATCTCGACATCCGCCGAGGTGCCGGGGAGCAGACGCGACGCGAACTCGCCGTCCTCGAGGTCCACCTCGATCTCCACCGTCCGGTTCTGTGCCTCGATGTCGAGCACGTAGGGCGCCACCCGAGTGACGGTGCCCGAGAAGCTCTGGCCGGGGTACGGGTCGATGGTCACGCGTACCGGCTGGCCGGCATGGAACTTGGCCGAGTCGACCTCGTCCATCGGGGCGCTGACGAAGATCGACGTCGTATCGATGATCTCCATGACCGGCGGGATCGGCAGGCCCGGCGGTGACGGCGTGGTGTACTCGCCAAGCTCGATCGTCAGCTCGGCGATGACGCCATCGAACGGGGCGCGCATCACCGTCTTGCGCATCTCGCTCTCGAGCACGCCGATGGCGGCGCGAGTGCTCTCGATCGCGGCCTCGGCGGCATCGCAGCCCGCGGCCGCGGTTGCGGCCCGATTGAGCAGCTGGTCGAGCGTGTTCTGCGACACGATCTGACGCTCGGCCAACGCTTGGTGGCGTTGGTACTCGCGCTGCGCATGATCTGCGGCCAGGCAGACTTCCCGGTGGCGGGCCTCGGAGGTCGCCACGTCCAGGTGGGCCTTCTCGAGCTGAGCGCGATAGCTACCGTCTTCGAGCCGCAGCAGCACCTCCCCATGGCGCACCGTCGATCCGGCTCGCGCCGGCAGGGCGACGACTCGACCGCCGATTTCGGGGGACAGGTCGGCGCGCCGGTGTGCTTTGACCGTGCCCGCCTTGGAATTGGTGACCGTCGACTCGACCCGGCCGCGCGCAGGCGCGACCACCTCGACCTCGAACGGTTGTGGTGCGAAATAGGTGGCCCGCACGCCCCAGATCGCTGCCGCGAGCACCAGGACCACTACCAGGCGGACCAGCCATCTGCGCATGACACGAGATTAACACCGGCGCTGCGGCGCCATCGGCGAGGTGCTCGACGACGGCGGAATGTGGGCGACGAGGCTCGATGGATCGATCACTGAAGGCGGTCATCTTCGACATGGATGGTCTGCTGCTCGACTCCGAGTCGTTCTGGCCGCAGGCCGAGCGCGAGGGCTTCGCGCGCGTGGGCGTCGAGCTGAGCGACGATGACCTGTGCAACACGGTCGGTATGCGGATCGACGAGGTGGTCGGCTACTGGCTGGCGCGCCGACCCTGGGACGCGGCTCGCCATGGCCTGCCGCAGGTCGCCGAGTCGATCGTGGCGCGGGTGATCGAGCTGGTCCGCGAACGGGGGGCACTCCTTCCGGGGGTCGGCGACGCCCTGGCTGCGGTGCGCCAACGTGGGCTCAAGTGCGGGCTGGCCTCGTCCTCGCCGATGCGCATCATCGAGGCGGCGCTCGATAGCCTGCAGATCGCTGAGGCGTTCGAGGTCGTCCACTCGGCCGAGGCGGAGCCGCACGGAAAGCCCCACCCCGGGGTCTACCTCACGACGGCCGCTCGGCTCGGCGTCGAGCCCGGAGCTTGCCTGGCCCTGGAGGACTCGGTCATGGGCATGCAGTCGGCGCTCGCCGCCGGCATGCGTTGCGTGGTGGTTCCCGATCCGCGCCTACGGTCGCGGCCCGAGCTGGCCGACGCAACGCTCGTACTCGGTTCGCTCGAGCAGTTCGACGAGGCCGTCTGGGCCGAGCTTTGTTGAATCGGCGCCTACGCCTGGCGTAGCTTACGGCGGGCGGATACGCGGCTGGTCTTCGTGGCGCCCTCGCTGCTCGAGCGATACGCTACTGCGGTTCGGCTCCGGACCGCTCCCCCGCGAAATGTACGAACGCGTCGCAAGGCGCGGAAACGATCGAGGTACAGGTATGTGTCGTATCTCCTGCCGTGTGGCGCTCCTGTGCCTGCTGACGGCCGCTGCCGCACCTGTGGGGCACGCGGCAGCGCAGGCGGGTGATCGAGGCAACGGGGCCCGGTTGCCCCTCGAGGTCGGTAGGACGGTCTCGTTCACCACGAGCGAGGGCTCCTGGCTATCGCTCGACGTCAGCCCCGACGGCTCCACGATCGTCTTCGACCTGTTGGGCGATCTGTACACCCTGCCGATCGACGGCGGCACGGCGACGCGAATCACCGAGGGGCTCGCCTTCGACGGCCAGCCGCGCTACTCACCCGACGGCGCGAAGCTGCTCTTTACCTCCGACCGGGATGGCGGCGAGAACCTCTGGACTCTCGACCTGGCGGCCGAGGGAGACGACCGATTCGAGCAGCTGACGCACGGCAAGCACTACCGCTACCAGTCGCCTGAATGGACCCCGGACGGCAACTACGTGGTCGCCTCGCGCGCCGGGCTGCGCGTCGGAAGCTCGAAGCTGTGGATGTTCCACGTCGACGGGTCGGGGGGCCTGCGAATCGGGGATGCTCCGGATAGTCAGAAGATGATCGGGGCCGCGTTCGGGCCGGACGGTCGCTATCTTTGGTACACGCGGAGGACGGGGAACTGGCAGTACAACGCTATCTTCCCCCAGTACCAGCTCGCGGTGTACGACCGCGAGGAAGGTCGATCCTATTCGCGCAGCTCGCGCTTCGGCTCCGCCTTCCGCCCCACCCTGTCGCCCGACGGTGCCTGGCTCGTCTACGCCACCCGTCACGAGGATCAAACAGGATTGCGGATCCGCGACTTGGCGACGGGCGAGGAGCGCTGGCTGGCCTATCCGGTCCAGCACGACGACCAGGAGTCGCGGGCTACCCGCGACACCTATCCGGGAATGAGCTTCACCCCCGACGCCTCCGAGCTGGTGGTCTCGTACGGCGGTCGCATATGGCGAGTGCCGGTTCAGGGTGGCGAGCAGGTGGAGGTTCCCTTCCTGGCGCGGGTCCGCGCCGACCTCGGCCCCAAGCTCGATTTCGACTACGCCATCGACGACACGCCGGAGTTCACGGTGCGCCAGATCCGTGATGCCGTGCCTTCGCCCGACGGCTCCCGGCTGGTGTTCAGCGCCATGGGCCGCCTGTGGATCGTCGACTGGCCGGACGGCGAGCCCGCCCGCCTGACCGACTCGGAGATGGCGGAGGCCCAGCCCGTCTGGGCACCCGACGGCTCGCGAGTCGCCTTCGTGAGCTGGGACGAGATCGAGGGCGGGCACATTTACGACGTCGCCGCCGCCGACGGCGGCACCCCGACTCGCTTGACCACCCAGTCGGGGCTCTACCAGACGCCTGTCTGGTCGCCCGACGGCGAGCGCATCGTCGCAGTCCGGGGCCCGGCGCGGAGCCTCCAGGAGGCGACCGGCCCCTTCGCCGCCGGGGCCAACCAGGATCTGATCTGGATACCGGCGGGCGGCGGCGACTGGAGGCGTGTGGCGCCGACCAACGGACGCCACCACCCGCATTTCGCCGTCGATTCCGAGCGCATATACCTGACGAGCTTCGCCGATGGTCTGGTGTCCATCCGATGGGATGGCACCGATCCGAAGTCACACATGCAGATCAGCGCCCCGCGCCCGCCCGACTATCCGGGCACCGTCAGGCCGCGCGCCGATCTGATCCTGCTGTCGCCCGACGGCAAGCGCGCCCTGGCGCAGAACGGGCCCTACCTGTTCGTGTTCGAAGTGCCGGCACAGACGGGCAAGCCGGCGCGTCTGTCGGTAGCCAGTGCCGGGGCCAATCCGGTGCCGATGCGCCGGCTGACCGACATTGGTGGTGAGTTCGCGGGCTGGAGCGCCGATGGGGCGACGGTCTACTGGTCGCTCGGTAACGCGCACGTGCGCTACGACATCGCTGCGGCCGAGCGCATCGACACCCGGCGGCAGGAGCAGGCCAAGGCCAAGCGCCAGGCGGAGCGCGCCGCGGCCGACTCGGAAGACGATTCGGACGAGGGCGACGATGCGGACGAGGGCGAAGCGACGAGTGCGCCCGCCGACCAGGAGATCGAGCCATACGAGCCTCAGGAGGTGAGGATTCTGTTACAGGCCGCCCGCGACCTTCCTTCGGGCGTGGCCGTATTGCGCGGCGCTCGGGTAATCACCATGCGGGGCAACGAGGTCATCGACGACGCCGACATCCTCGTGCGCAACAACCGGATCACCCGGGTCGGGCCGCGTGGCAGCCTGCACGTGCCGGCCGGTGCCGAGTTCATCGACGTTGCGGGTAAGACCATCCTTCCCGGGTTCGTCGACACCCACGCTCACATGTGGCCCGCGTGGGGGATCCACAAGCAGCAGATATGGCCCTACTTGGCCAACCTCGCCTGGGGCGTCACCACCACTCGGGATCCCCAGACAGCGACCACCGACGTGCTCGCCTACTCCGATAGGGTGCGGGCCGGTCAGATGCTGGGCCCGCGGGTCTATTCGACAGGCCCCGGGATCTTCTGGGAGGAGCAGATCAAGAGCCTGGAGCACGCCCGCAATGTGCTGAGGCGCTACTCCGACTACTACGACACCAAGACGATCAAGATGTACGTGGCGGGGAACCGCGAGATGCGCCAGTGGATCCTCATGGCGGCGCGCGAGCAGCGACTGATGCCGACGACCGAGGGCTCGCTCAACCTGAAGATGAACCTGACGGAGTTGATCGACGGATACCCGGGCCAGGAGCACTCGTTCCCCATCTTTCCCTTGTACCGCGACGTGGTCGAGTTGACCGCGCGCTCGGGCATCACCTACACCCCGACCCTGGTGGTGGCCTATGGCGGCCCGTGGGCGGAGAACTGGTACTTCACGCGCGAGAACCCACACGACGATCCCAAGGTCCGGCGCTTCATGCCCCACTCGGTCGTCGACTCCACGTCGCGACGTCGCGGCGCCGGCACCGGCCCGGGCCCCGGCGGGTGGTTCCTCGAGGAGGAGCACGTCTTCCCGGAGCAGGCCGCGGTCGTGCGTGATGTGGTGCAGGCCGGCGGCCGCGCCGGCGTCGGCAGCCACGGTCAGTTCCAGGGGCTCGGGTACCACTGGGAGCTGTGGACCATGCAGGCGGGCGGCATGAGCGAGCACGACGCGCTGCGGGTGGCCACCATCTTTGGCGCCCAGGCCGTAGGCCTCGACGGGGACCTCGGCTCCATCGAGCCCGGCAAGCTCGCCGATCTGGTGATCCTCGATGGCGACCCGCTCGCGGACATTCGCAACACCAACACCGTGGCGATGGTCATGATGAACGGGCGCCTGTACGACGCCGACAGCCTCGACGAGCTCTGGCCACGTCAGCGGCCGCTCGAGGGACTGCACTGGCTCGAGACCGAGGCAGGCCCGCCGGCGCCACAAGGGACGCGGCAATGAGCTGGCTGGACACCTTCCGCTACGGCATTGCGCTGCTGACCGTGATGAGTGTTCCCTGGGCGATGCTCTTCTGGTACCTCGTGCACCCGTTCATCGGCTTCTGGCGCAAACGGGGCCCGGCGGTCACCTACACCGTGATGATCCTGCTCGGGGTGACCCTCGCTGCGCTCGCCTGGATCTGGCGGGACGTGCTGATGGCCACCGAGTACGGCACCGGCCCGTTTCTCTGGGCGCCAGCGGCGGTTCTGTACGGTGCGGCGTTCGTTGTCGCGCTGTACCACCGTAGGCACTTGAAATTCAGAATACTCGTAGGCATGCCCGAGCTGTCACCGCAGCCGGGTGGCGGCAAGCTCCTGAACGAGGGCATTTACTCTCGGGTGCGGCACCCGCGCTACGTGTCCTTGACGTTCGGCATGCTGGGCGCCGCGCTCTTTTGCAACTACCTGTCGATGTGGGTTCTCACGCTTCTGCTGGTCCCGGCGCTTTACGGCATCGTGCTGTTCGAGGAGCGAGAGCTGCGCGACCGGTTCGGTCAGGCCTACGTCGAGTACAGCAAGCGGGTGCCCCGCTTCGTTCCGCGATTTGGCAACACAAGCCCTGCGCCGTGAGCCGCGGCGCCGACCAACGAGGAAATGGCATGCGAAAGCTCACCATCCTGGGTGCGATGATCTTGGTGCTGGCCATCGCCATGCCCGGATCGGCTACCGGCTGGCAGCAGACCGTCGACATGGAGGGCCACGCCGAAACCCAGGGGCTGTACCCGTGGGGCCCAGGTAACTGGTTCCACGACCTGCCGCTGGATCCGATTAGCGGTCTACCGATGGGCTTCCTGCTCCTTGGTCAGGACGAGGACGAGGGCGACGACGACGAGGAGGACTGGGACAAGAAGGATCTTCCGCTCGAGCCGACGCGGACGATCTCCTTTTCCGCCGAGGAAGGCTCTTGGATGTCGGTCGATGTCAGCCCCGACGGCGCGACGGTCGTGTTCGATCTCATGGGGGATCTGTACACCGTGCCGATCGCCGGCGGCGATGCGACCCGAATCACCGACGGCATCGCCTGGGACGCCATGCCGCGCTACAGCCCCGACGGTGACCGGGTGCTGTTCGTTTCCGATCGCAGCGGCGCCGAGAACCTCTGGACCCTCGATGTTGACGAGGAGGACGAAGAGGAGCGCTTCCGCCAGCTCACCAAGGGCAGCAGGGACAACTACTCATCGCCCGACTGGGCACCGGACGGCGAGTATGTCGTGGTCTCCAAGGGGGGCGGCAACTTTGGTATGCACAAGCTCTGGATGATCCACGCCGAGCAAGGTGGGAGCGGTATCCAGCTGACCCGCGAACCGGCCCGGCGGCGTGACATGGGCGCCACGTTCTCGCCGGACGGACGCTGGATCTGGTACGCCTACCGCACCGGCCCCTGGTCCTACAACGCGATCTTCCCGCAGTATCAGCTCGCCGTGTACGACCGCGAGACCGGGGAGTCGAGCTCGCGATCGTTCCGCTACGGGTCGGCCTTCCGCCCCGCCGCGTCGCCCGACGGCAAGTGGCTCGTCTACGGGACTCGTCACGAGACCCAGACGGGGTTGCGCCTGCGTGATCTGGAGACCGGCGACGAGCGCTGGCTCGTGTATCCGGTGCAGCGCGACGACCAGGAGTCGCTGGCGTCGCGCGATGTGCTGCCGAGCATGGACTTCACGCCGGACTCGAGCGCCCTCGTGGTCTCGTATGGCGGCAAGATCTGGCGTGTGCCGACCGACGGCTCCGACCCGGTCCAGATTCCTTTCACCGCCGACGTCGAGCTCGAGGCGGGCGAGACCTTGTCGTTCGACTACCCGGTCGACGACAGCCCCGAGTTCGAGGTGCGCCAGATCCGCGACGCCGCGCATTCGCCCGACGGCACCATGCTGGCCTTTGCTGCGTTGGATCGGCTGTACGTGATGGACTGGCCCGATGGCACGCCGCGACGGCTGACCGACGCCGATATGGTCGAGGCCATGCCGGCCTGGTCCCCCGACGGTGGCAGCATTGCCTACGTCACCTGGGGCGACGCGGCCGGCGGTCATATCTACGCCGTCAGCCCCTCCGGAGGCGACGCGCGGCGCTTGACCACGATGACCGGCACCTACATGCAGCCGGCCTACTCACCCGACTCAGAGCGCATCGTGGCGATCCGCGGTCCGGCGCGCGCCTACCAGGAGGCCACAGGCCCCTTCGGCGCGGGTGCCTCGACCGATCTGGTGTGGGTGCCCGCTGCCGGCGGTGACTGGACGCTCGTGGCCCCGCTCAACGGGCGCACGGCGCCCCACTTCACGGACGATCCGGATCGCATCTACCTGTACAGCCGCAATGGGTTGCTCTCGATCCGCTGGGACGGGACCGATCAGAAAGCAATCCTGAAGGCTACCGGGCCGCCCTTCCCGGGTGCGGAGGGCCCGCCGCCCCCGGCGAGCTGGATGAAGATTGCGCCGACCGGCGACAAGGCTCTGGCGCGCGTGGGGATGGATCTGTACGTCATCGGCGCGATTCCGCAGATCGGTGCCGAGGCTCCCAGCATCTCCGTCGCCGATCCCGACAAGGCAGCGGTTCCAGTGCGCAAGCTCACCGATATCGGCGGCGAGTTCCCCTCCTGGGGTGGCGATGGCAACACGGTGCAGTGGTCGATCGGCAACGCTCAGTTCGTCTATGACCTGGCCGAGGCCGAGCGTGTGGAAGAGGAGCTCGAGGCCAAAAAGAAGGCCGAGGCCGACGAGGAGGAGTCGGACGACGACGAAGGAGGAGCCGAGGCCGAGGCGGAAGGAGACGAAGGCGAGGGCGTCGAGGAGCCCGGAGGTGAGCAGGACGACGAAAGCGACGCCGCCAGCGACGAGGAGGCCGACGAGGAGGAGGACGAGGGGTACAAGCCGTTCGAGAAGCGGGTCATCGTCATGGCGTCGCGCGATATCCCCGAGGGCGTGGTCGTGCTGCGCGGCGCGCGCGTCATCACCATGAACGGCAACGAGGTCATCGACAACGCCGATCTGGTGGTGCGCGACAACCGCATCGAGGCGGTGGGCCGCCAGGGCAGCGTCACCGTACCCGCCGGTGCGCAGATCATCGATGTGACCGGCAAGACCATCGTTCCAGGCTTCGTCGACACCCACGCGCACATGTGGCCCAACTGGGGGCTGCACAAGTCGCAGGTCTGGATGTACCTGGTCAACCTGGCCTACGGGGTTACCACGACCCGCGATCCGCAGACCGCCACGACCGACGTGCTCACCTACTCCGACAAGGTGGAGTCGGGCGAGCTGATCGGGCCCCGCGTCTACTCAACCGGGCCGGGCGTATTCAGTGGCGAGCGCTGGCGCGATGCCGACCATGTGCGCGACGTGCTGAAGCGCTACAGCGAGTACTACAAGACCAACACGATCAAGATGTACATGGCGGGTAATCGGCAGCAGCGGCAGTGGATCATCAACGCCGCTCGCGAGCAAAACCTTATGCCGACCACCGAGGGCGGACTCGACCTCGAGTACAACTTGACGATGGCGCTCGATGGCTATCCGGGCCAGGAGCACTCGCTGCCGATCTACCCGCTCTACCAGGACGTCGTCGAGCTCTTCTCCCAGACCCGGATCACCTACACACCGACGCTGCTCGTCAGCTACGGGGGGCCGTTCGGCGAGAACTACTTCTACGCGCGCGAGAACCCGTACCACGATCAGAAGATGCAGCATTTCTGGCCCTACAGCGAGCTGGCGCCCAAGAGTCGTCGCCGCGGCGCCGGATCGGGCGGCAGCCCCGGCCCCGGCGGTTGGTTCATGGACGAGGAGTTCGCCTTCCAGGGGCACGCCGAGGTGCTCAACCGGATCGTCGAGGCCGGTGGTCGTGGCGGCGTCGGCAGTCACGGGCAGCTCGACGGCCTCGGCTACCACTGGGAGCTGTGGCATATCGCTTCGGGCGGAATGAGTCCGCACAACGCCCTGCGGGTAGCTACCATCCATGGCGCCACGGGCATCGGCATGGAGAACGACCTGGGCTCGATCGAGGCCGGCAAGATCGCCGACCTGGTGATCCTCGATGCCAACCCGCTCGAGGACATCCGTAACAGCGCGGCGATCCACCGGGTCATGAAGAACGGGCGCCTCTACGACGGCAACACGCTGGCTGAGGTCTGGCCCCGGCAGCGTGAGGTCGAGGGCATGTACTGGCGCAACAGCTACGACGCAACTGCGTCTGCTGGGATGCGATAGAGGGCAAAACAACACTGCGAAGACCCCCAGGACCTGGAGACACGTCCAGGCCCTGGGGGTTTTGTTTGTTCAATTTTTAGAGGTCAACTACGTCCAAGGATTATAACAAAAATGCTGAAGTATCTTTAACTAACTAATACTATGTTTTTAAGAGTAGACAGATCTTTCAATATTGTCGAACCGATATGTGATAGTCATGCGTGGTTCTTACAGGGCCGAGAAGCACTCCGAGACCGTCCGCGACTTGCGGCTGTCACACGCCTTCGTGAACACGATCTCCGGTGCCTTCCGGGGCATGTGGATCTTCGAGAGCGCCTTCGAGGAGCTCGCTCCTGGCACCGACCGGTCCGACGAGTTGGCCAGATCCGAGCGCGTGCTCGAGACGGTCGATGGCTGGTGGCGAAACTTGGAGGCGCGCGACCCCTTGTTCCGCACCGAGGAGCGCCCCGTGCTCGAGCAGGAGTCCTCGCGCGCCTGGCGTTTGCTGCAGGTGGCCGAAGCGCGGCTCAGGTCGCTGATCGGTGAGCTCACCGACTCCAGCGATCTGGAAACGCTGTTGCAGGAACCTCTGGCGCGCGCCATCGGGGCGGCCGCGCTTCGTGAGAACGCCCACGTCCAGCGCGAGATCGTTCAGGGGCTGGTCCGTTTCGCCGACATGCTCGACGACCATACTCAGGGCGACCGCTGGCGACAGCGGCTGCTCGATTGTGAGCGCCGTGTCGATGAGGCGGAGGCGCTGGTGGAGCGCCTGCGGGCAGCCGGCGCGGAGCCCGGGATTCGCCTGTTGGCGGAGCTTCTCGATTCAACTCTCGTGCTGCCGGCTCAGGTCGCCCAGCGCATCGTCGACATCTGTCAGGTCTTCAGTCTCTACACCGGCGTGTTCGACTACGAGGACGTAGGAATCCCGGATGCCCAGACCGACATCTGGGCGGACGCCGGCTTCGAACCCGACATCGCGGGCCGATGGTTCGCCGCCGGCATGAGCCCGGGGCGTGCCATCGCCTGGATGCAAGTCGGCGCCGAGGATCCGCTGGTTGCCGCCGGCTTTCTGTGGCGCGGCTTTACACCGGACGAGGCCGAACCCTGGCTGCACCGGTACATCTCAGGTCGTACGGCGGTCGCCTGGGCCGCCGCCGGCTGTGACGCCGAGGACGCCCGTGAGTGGATCACGCTCGGGATTCACGGCCCCGACGGGCTGTCCGGCGGGCAGGGCTCCGCGCGCCTGATGTAGTCGGCGGCTGCCCAAGGCGCTACCCCCCAGGGTGATACTCTGCTCGCGCGCAGCGCACGACCGCGGAGAGCTCCGATGGGAACACATAGCGGATTCGAGGGCGGCTGTCTGTGTGGCGCGACCCGGTACCGAGCCCGTGGGCACCTGGGCAACGGGTTTCCGGCGCCCCGGTCGTGGCCTGGGCGGCGGTGGCGCGGACGGCGTTCGAGTGGACCCGGGGTACGCCACGCGCCTATCAGCATGAGTCCGATTGGCCGACACTGATTACGCGCACCTTTTGCGGCGAGTGCGGCTCGACGCTGACCTACGAGCGTACCGACGACCCCTCCATCGATGTCGCCACCTCGTCGATGGACGATCCGGATCTGGTGCGTCCCGATCGGCATGTCTACGCCAGCCGCAAGCACGCCTGGGTAGTGCTCGACGACGGCCTTCCGCAGCACGACAAGGCACCCCAGCGCCCCGCCCTGGGTTGAGCCGGGCGCCACGGGTCAAGGTCTGCTGCATCCGCAACGAGCGGGAAGCCGAGATGGCGCTGGATCATGGTGCCTCGGCGCTCGGACTGGTCTCCTGGATGCCGAGCGGGCCAGGCGTCATCGAAGAGGCCGCCATCGCGCGCATCGCCAGCACGGTCGGCGACCGTGCCGACACCTTCCTGCTTACCAGCGAGCAACGAGTCGATGCCATCGTGCGGCAGCACGGTCGTTGCGGTACGAGCACGGTGCAGATCGTCGACCGGCTGCCGAACGGTGCGCAGGCTCTGCTGCGGCGTGAGCTGCCCGGAGTTCGTCTCGTGCAAGTGGTTCACGTCACGGGTGAGGCGGCGGTCGAGGAAGCGCTGGAGGTCTCCGAGAACGTCGATGCGCTGCTTCTCGACTCGGGTAATCCGAACCTGTCGACCAAGGAGCTCGGCGGTACTGGACGCGTGCACGACTGGTCGCTGAGCCGGCGTATCGTCGAGCAGGCCGTTGTGCCGGTTTGGCTCGCCGGTGGGCTGAATCCGCGCAATGTGGACGAAGCGATTCGGGCGGTCGGTCCGTTCGGCCTCGACATCTGCAGCGGGCTGCGGGTCGACGGGGCGCTCGATCCGGGTCTGCTCGGCAGCTTCATGCAGCCAGTGTCAACCTGCTGACGCCGTACTTGTGCACAGGAGCACTAGCAGGCTGCTGAAAAACTCCCCTTGTTCGAGTAGATTCTGAACCACGCAGCCCGCGGCAAAAACCGAAGCATCAACGAGGTGAGCAGATGCGTGGTGAGGACGCGGGACAGGTGGCCGCCTTTAGTTACGTATCTCCGGAGCAGCGAGTACCGAAAGAGCATCCGCTGCGGCCGCTGCTGAGGATCGTCAACGACGTGCTGGGGCGGATGTCGCCGCTGTTCGAGAAGCTGTACTCGCACACGGGCCGTCCGTCTATCCCGCCGGAGAAGCTGCTGCGGGCGCTGCTGCTGCAGGTGCTGTACACGATTCGCTCCGAGCGCATGCTGATGGAGCAGCTCGACTACAACCTGCTGTTCCGGTGGTTTGTGGGCCTGAACATGGACGATCTGGTGTGGGATGCGACGGTGTTCACGAAGAACCGGGATCGAGTGTTGGGAGGCGAGGTCGCCGAGGTGTTCTTCCAGGAAGTGCTGGCGGAGGCACGGCGCCGCGGTCTGCTATCGGATGAGCACTTCACGGTGGACGGCACGCTGATCGAGGCGTGGGCCTCACACAAGAGCTTCAAGCCGAAGGATCAGAGCGACTCCGATGAGGGAGGCAGCAACCCGAGCGTCGATTTTCGCAAACAACGGCGCACAAACGATACTCACGCCTCCAGGACCGATCCGGACGCGCCTGTACAAGAAAAGTAGGGGAGCCGAGTCGAAGCTCTGCTACATGGGGCACCTGATGATCGACAACCGCCACGGGTTAGCAACCAAGGCATGCGTAACGATCGCTTCCGGGACAGCGGAACGAGAGGCGGCGGTGCAAATGGCGGACAAGATTTCCGGTAACCGCAGGGTGACCTTGGCGGCCGACAAGGGCTACGACACACGCGAGTGCGTCCGTAAGCTTCGAGATCGGAACATCACCCCGCACGTTGCACAGAACGACACCAATCGGCGCAGCGCCATCGACCGGCGCACAACCCGCCACCCCGGCTACCAGGTCAGTCAAAGGAAACGCAAGCTCGTCGAGCAGATGTTCGGATGGGCCAAGACGGTCGGGCTGATGCGCAAGACGCGGCACCGAGGCACCGAACGCGTCGATTGGATGTTCACCTTCACCGCCGCTGCCTTCAACCTGGTCAGAATGCGCAACCTCCAGGGGGCGACGTGACGATATCGGGACTAACCGCCCAAGAAATACCGGCGCGGCCGGCAACCAGAGCCTCGCACTCGCACTCGCCGCCCCGCTAACTCACCGTGATCGAGACGATCCAGCCCAAAATGGCGCGCTCGAGCCGTTTTTCAGCAGCCTGCTAGTGTCCGGATCCGGGATCGGCGTCCCGCCTCCGAGGCGTCGTGTGGACGTGCCGTGCCGCGCAACTCACCGATCTGGGCTTGGCACGACCCTTGCTCTGGATCCGTGAGAGGATCGGTGCGTTCGCGCCGCCTCGAGCCGCGAGGGAGCCCGATGGATCGACCGAAGATGGACAAGCCCCGCGAGATCAAGGGCACGCCCTTCAGCCGCGAGGTCAAGCGACTGCTTAAGGCAGGCCTGCTGATCACCGGTATCGTCTTGGCGGTCGGCTCGCTGCCCGTCGTGCTGCTCTGGCTCTGGGCCGGGGATTTGGAGGAGCCCGGTCCTGCTAGCCTGGGCTACCGTGATGAGGAGGTGCGCCTGCAAAGCGGCGAGATCGGGCTGGTGGGCCGTTTGCGGATGCCGGCCTTCGAGGGGCCACATCCGGCGATGGTGATCGCCCACGGTTCGGGCCGTTCGGCTCGCGGCAGCTACGAGCAGCTATCGCAGGACCTGGCCCTCAACGGCTTCGGGCTCCTTACCTATGACAAGCGTGGGGTGGGGGAGTCGGGAGGCACCTACACGGGCGTTGGCCCCTCCAACAGCGAGGAGGTCTTCGGCCTGCTGTCCGACGATATCGTCGCCGGGATCGAGTTCCTCAAGCAGCATCCGGATGTGCGTGCCGACAGGATCGGAGTGCTCGGAATCAGCCAGGGTGGCTGGATCGCCCCGGTCGTGGCCAGCAAGAGCCGAGACGTCGCCTATCTCGTGATCATCTCGGGTCCGACGGTGACGGTCGGCGAGGAGATCTACTACAGCGACCTGACCGGCGAGGTCGAGGGGCGGTCGCTGAATCTCTCGGACGAGGAGCTCTCGCAGCGCCTCGTCGAGTACACCGGGCCCCGTGGCTTCGACCCGATGCCGGTTCTGCAGAGCACCCAGGTGCCCGGCCTCTGGGTGCTCGGCGACGAGGACCGCAGCATTCCGATTCCCGAGACAGTGGCCGGGCTGGACGAGCTCATATTGCTCGGCAAGCCCTTTTCCCGTGAGCTGTTGCCCGGGGTGGGCCACGGCATGCGCGACGTGCACACGGGCGAGCGGGCCCCCGTCTTCCCGATCATCTTCCAGTGGCTCGTCGCCAACGTCGCGCCTCCCCGTTGACCTGCTGACGGCGCGGCTCGATACTCGGGACTCGGGACTTCCAATCCATAACTACGATGAGACATCACCGTAGTTATGGATTCGAGTACTTTGGCTTGGCGTTTTCCCGCGGAGGGTTCGTGTCGGACACAGGTGACAAGCGGCGGATCGTGCCGCCTCGGTGGCTCTGGAGTGTGTGGCTGCTCGTGTTGGCGCTGATCGTGCTGATCCGCGGCGTACTCGACATGGGTGATGCCGGCTTGACCAATGTGGTTACTGGCCTGCTGGTGGTCCTCACGGCGTTGGTCAGCCTCGCTTGGTTCGTGTTTCGCTCGGGGCACCCCCCGGCCAAGGTACGCCTGGGCACACTCGCGGTGGTGGTGGGCGTGCTCGTCGTGGGCGGCTCCCTGTCCGAGCTTCAGGGCTGGACCGGCGAGATGGTGCCCATCTTCGGCCTGCGGCTCGGTTCGGCGAGCGAGGTTCCGGTCCCGGCCGCGAGCGGAACGCCCGTCGATCTGGGCTCAGCGACCCCGTACGACTTTCCGGCGTTTCTAGCAGGCTGCTGAAAAACTCCTCTTTTTCGAGTAGATTTTGAACCACGCAGCCCGCGGCAAGAACCGAAGCATCAACGAGGTGAGCAGATGCGTGGTGAGGACGCGGGCCGGGTGGCGGTTTTTAGTTACGTATCTCCAGAGCAGCGAGTACCGAAGGACCATCCGCTGCGGCCGCTGCTGAGGATCGTCAACGACGTGCTGGGGCGGATGTCGCCGCTGTTCGAGGAGCTGTACTCGCACACGGGGCGACCGTCGATCCCGCCGGAGAAACTGCTGCGGGCGCTGCTGCTGCAGGTGCTGTACACGATTCGCTCCGAGCGCATGCTGATGGAGCAGCTCGACTACAACCTGCTGTTCCGGTGGTTTGTGGGCCTGAACATGGACGATCTGGTGTGGGATGCGACGGTGTTCACGAAGAACCGGGATCGAGTGTTGGGAGGCGAGGTCGCCAAGGTGTTCTTCCAGGAAGTGCTGGCGGAGGCGCGGCGCCGCAGCCTGCTGTCGGATGAACACTTCACGGTGGACGGCACGCTGATCGAGGCGTGGGCCTCGCACAAGAGCTTCAAGCCGAAGGATCAGAGCGACTCCGATGAGGGCGGCAGCAACCCGAGCGTCGATTTCCGCCGGCAACGGCGCACGAACGATACTCACGCCTCCAGGACCGACCCGGAGGCACGCCTATACAAGAAGAGTAAGGGAGCCGAGTCGAGGCTCTGCTACATGGGGCACCTGATGATCGACAACCGCCACGGGTTAGCAACCAACGCCTGCGTAACGATCGCTTCGGGAACAGCAGAACGAGAGGCCGCCGTGCAGATGGCGGGCGAGATTCCCGGAAGGGGCCGGGTAACCTTGGCGGCCGACAAGGGCTACGACACGCGAGACTGCATCCGAAAGCTTCGAGATCGCAACATCACCCCGCACGTCGCACAGAACGACACGAACCGGCGCAGCGCCATCGACCGCCGCACGACCCGGCACCCGGGCTACACGGTCAGTCAGAAGAAACGCAAGCTCGTCGAGCAGATGTTCGGATGGGCCAAGACGGTCGGGCTGATGCGCAAGACCAGACACCGAGGCACGCAACGTGTCGATTGGATGTTCATCTTCACCGCCGCGGCCTTCAACCTGGTCAGAATGCGCAACCTCCAGGGGGCGACGTGACGATGAGGGCACCAATCCCCAAGAAATGCCGGCGCGGCCGGCAACCAGAGCCTCGCACTCGCACACGGCGGCCGGGCAACTCACCTTGATCGAGACGATCCAGCCCAAAATGGCGCGCCCAAGCCGTTTTTCAGCAGCCTGCTAGGTCTATGTTCGCTACAAGTTGCTGAAACTCCTCGGTATCGGGAAGCGGAACGTCGGCCATCTTGAAGAACGCCGGGTAGAAGGAACGGCTAAGTCCAACTGGGTTTGCCCGGCGAAGGAGAGAGGTGGCGGATGTTGAGTCGCCGACAGGTTCGATTGAAGCGTTTGGAACGATAGCCGGGCCCGTTATCGGTCATCACACACTCGATGACGAGGCCAAGTTTTCGGTAGAACTGGACTGCTCGTATCAGGAACTCGGTACAGGTGAACTGGCCCTCGTTGTGTAGCACCTGGACGTAGGCGATGCGGCTGTGGTCCTCGACGGCAACGTGGGCATGTTCCCAGCCGGCTCCCTCAACGGTCCTAGCAGGCTGCTGAAAAACTCCCCTTGTTCGAGTAGATTCTGAACCACGCAGCCCGCGGCAAAAACCGAAGCATCAACGAGGTGAGCAGATGCGTGGTGAGGACGCGGGACAGGTGGCCGCCTTTAGTTACGTATCTCCGGAGCAGCGAGTACCGAAAGAGCATCCGCTGCGGCCGCTGCTGAGGATCGTCAACGATGTGCTGGGGCGGATGTCGCCGCTGTTCGAGAAGCTGTACTCGCACACGGGGCGACCGTCGATCCCGCCGGAGAAACTGCTGCGGGCGCTGCTGCTGCAGGTGCTGTACACGATTCGCTCCGAGCGCATGCTGATGGAGCAGCTCGACTACAACCTGCTGTTCCGGTGGTTTGTGGGCCTGAACATGGACGATCTGGTGTGGGATGCGACGGTGTTCACGAAGAACCGGGATCGAGTGTTGGGAGGCGAGGTCGCCGAGGTGTTCTTCCAGGAAGTGCTGGCGGAGGCACGGCGCCGCAGCCTGCTATCGGATGAGCACTTCACGGTGGACGGCACGCTGATCGAGGCGTGGGCCTCACACAAGAGCTTCAAGCCGAAGGATCAGAGCGACTCCGATGAGGGAGGCAGCAACCCGAGCGTCGATTTTCGCAAACAACGGCGCACAAACGATACTCACGCCTCCAGGACCGATCCGGACGCACGCCTGTACAAGAAAAGTAGGGGAGCCGAGTCGAAGCTCTGCTACATGGGGCACCTGATGATCGACAACCGCCACGGGTTAGCAACCAAGGCATGCGTAACGATCGCTTCCGGGACAGCGGAACGAGAGGCGGCGGTGCAAATGGCGGACAAGATTTCCGGTAACCGCAGGGTGACCTTGGCGGCCGACAAGGGCTACGACACACGCGAGTGCGTCCGTAAGCTTCGAGATCGGAACATCACCCCGCACGTCGCACAGAACGACACCAATCGGCGCAGCGCCATCGACCGGCGCACAACCCGCCACCCCGGCTACCAGGTCAGTCAAAGGAAACGCAAGCTCGTCGAGCAGATGTTCGGATGGGCCAAGACGGTCGGGCTGATGCGCAAGACGCGGCACCGAGGCACCGAACGCGTCGATTGGATGTTCACCTTCACCGCCGCTGCCTTCAACCTGGTCAGAATGCGCAACCTCCAGGGGGCGACGTGACGATATCGGGACTAACCGCCCAAGAAATACCGGCGCGGCCGGCAACCAGAGCCTCGCACTCGCACTCGCCGCCCCGCTAACTCACCGTGATCGAGACGATCCAGCCCAAAATGGCGCGCTCGAGCCGTTTTTCAGCAGCCTGCTAGAGCGGTCGCGGTGGATGCGGTGACCCGGCCGCACGATGCGGGCGAGCTTCTTGGTGTCCATGTGCAACAGCTCGCCTGGTCGCTCCCGCTCGTAACGCCGGATGACTGCCTTCGGTTCCAGGTACAGCAGCCGGCCCAGGCCCGATCGCTTCAACCAGTCCGAGACCGTGGAGCGCGGGACCCCAACGCGCCGGCTGATTTGCCAAGCCGTCAACCGACGGCGTCGCAGCCGCTGGATCCGACGCACCGTACGAGCGCTCGTCTGACCGGGGCTCCGGTGTGGCCGACTGGTTCGATCCAGCAGTCCCGACTCGCCCTCCTGCCGATACCTACGCAGCCACTTGTAGAGCGTTCGAGGGGATACACCCAGCGCCGCGGCCGTGTCCTTCACAGGCTCCGCCTGCTCCAGGACACGGCGGACCATCTCGCGGCGTATGTACGGGGTCGTTCGGGCGTTACCATGCAGCTGCATCGGGCGCTCCTTCTGAGCTGTGGGTGTGTGGTAACCCCATTGTTCTCAGAAGTGAGCCCCGATGTGAACAACGTCCTCGGAATACACAGCTAGGGCTCCTCGGAAACCCCGAACATCTGCCCGAGCAGCCGCGTCGTGTAGCTGCCGTCGCGGAAGGCTGGCTCGTCCATGATGCGCCGCAGGAGCGGTATGGTCGTGCGTCCGGGACCGATCTCGAACTCGTCCAGCGCCCGCGACATGACTGCGATCGCCTCGTCGCGGTCCGTGCCGTGTGCCAGCAGCTTGCCGAGCAGGGAGTCGTAGTAGATCGGTATCTCGTAGCCGGCATACACGTGGGTGTCGAGGCGCACACCGTAGCCCGCAGGAGGTCGGAAGGACTCGATCACCCCCGGCTGCGGCATGAACTCGTCGTCCGGGTCCTCGGCATTGATCCGGCACTCGATCGCGTGGCCGCGGAAGCGTACCTGCTCCTGGGCGAAGGGCAATCGGTCATCGGTCTCGACGCGAAGCTGGGCCTTGATGAGGTCCAACCCGGTGATCAACTCGGTGACCGGGTGCTCGACCTGGATGCGTGAGTTCAACTCCAAGAAGTAGCAGCGCTCGTCGGGGTCGACCAGGAACTCGACGGTCCCGGCGTTGCGGTAACCGAGCGCCGCGACGCCGTCGACCGCGGCCCGGTGGAGTTTGTCGCGTAGCGGGTCGGGCAATGCCGGCGACGGTCCCTCCTCCACAATCTTCTGGTGGCGCCGCTGGACCGAGCAGTTGCGCTCACCGAGATGGATGGCCTGGCCGTGACCGTCGCCGAGCACCTGCACCTCGATGTGGCGTGCATCGTCAATGCGTTTCTCCACGTACAGCGTAGAATCGCCGAAGGCTGCCGCGGCCTCGCCGCGCGCGATCATGAAGCCCTCGGCCAGCGCCTGCTCCTTCTCGATCATCCGCATGCCCCGGCCACCGCCGCCAGCGGTGGCCTTCAGAACCACCGGGAAGCCGACTTCGTTGCAGATGCGACGTGCCTGGTCGAGGTCCTGCACCGCCGAGCGCGATCCGGGGACCACCGGCAGGCCGGCGTCTGCCATCGATCGACGGGCGCTAAGCTTGTCGCCGGCCATCCGGATGTTCTCGGCGGTCGGGCCGATGAAAACGAGCCCGCGTTGCTCGCATGCTTCGGCGAAGGCGGCGCTCTCGGCGAGAAAACCGTATCCCGGATGGATCGCCCCGGCGCCGCTGTCGATCGCTGCGCCGAGGATGGCATCGATACGCAGATAGCTCTGCGCCGACGGCGCCGGTCCGATGCAGACTGACGAGTCCCCGAGCCGGACGTGTAGGCAGTCGGCATCGACCTCGGAGTGCACGGTCACGACGCCGAGCCCCAACTCGCGCAGCGATCGAATGATCCTCACCGCGATCTCGCCGCGGTTCGCGACCAGCACCCGTTCGAACATGCCCCAGTGTCCCGGCTGACGGAAGGTCCGGGCGATTCTACCCACGGGTAGATCCCCGGACAAGCCTCCTAGCAGGCTGCTGAAAAACTCCCCTTGTTCGAGTAGATTCTGAACCACGCAGCCCGCGGCAAAAACCGAAGCATCAACGAGGTGAGCAGATGCGTGGTGAGGACGCGGGACAGGTGGCCGCCTTTAGTTACGTATCTCCGGAGCAGCGAGTACCGAAAGAGCATCCGCTGCGGCCGCTGCTGAGGATCGTCAACGACGTGCTGGGGCGGATGTCGCCGCTGTTCGAGAAGCTGTACTCGCACACGGGGCGACCGTCGATCCCGCCGGAGAAACTGCTGCGGGCGCTGCTGCTGCAGGTGCTGTACACGATTCGCTCCGAGCGCATGCTGATGGAGCAGCTCGACTACAACCTGCTGTTCCGGTGGTTTGTGGGCCTGAACATGGACGATCTGGTGTGGGATGCGACGGTGTTCACGAAGAACCGGGATCGAGTGTTGGGAGGCGAGGTCGCCGAGGTGTTCTTCCAGGAAGTGCTGGCGGAGGCACGGCGCCGCGGTCTGCTATCGGATGAGCACTTCACGGTGGACGGCACGCTGATCGAGGCGTGGGCCTCACACAAGAGCTTCAAGCCGAAGGATCAGAGCGACTCCGATGAGGGAGGCAGCAACCCGAGCGTCGATTTTCGCAAACAACGGCGCACAAACGATACTCACGCCTCCAGGACCGATCCGGACGCACGCCTGTACAAGAAAAGTAGGGGAGCCGAGTCGAAGCTCTGCTACATGGGGCACCTGATGATCGACAACCGCCACGGGTTAGCAACCAAGGCATGCGTAACGATCGCTTCCGGGACAGCGGAACGCGAGGCGGCGGTGCAAATGGCGGACAAGATTTCCGGTAACCGCAGGGTGACCTTGGCGGCCGACAAGGGCTACGACACACGCGAGTGCGTCCGTAAGCTTCGAGATCGGAACATCACCCCGCACGTCGCACAGAACGACACCAATCGGCGCAGCGCCATCGACCGGCGCACAACCCGCCACCCCGGCTACCAGGTCAGTCAAAGGAAACGCAAGCTCGTCGAGCAGATGTTCGGATGGGCCAAGACGGTCGGGCTGATGCGCAAGACGCGGCACCGAGGCACCGAACGCGTCGATTGGATGTTCACCTTCACCGCCGCTGCCTTCAACCTGGTCAGAATGCGCAACCTCCAGGGGGCGACGTGACGATATCGGGACTAACCGCCCAAGAAATACCGGCGCGGCCGGCAACCAGAGCCTCGCACTCGCACTCGGCGCCCCGCTAACTCACCGTGATCGAGACGATCCAGCCCAAAATGGCGCGCTCGAGCCGTTTTTCAGCAGCCTGCTAGAACAAGCACGGTCGGTCGGAGGCCACCACCTTGGCCAGAGTCTCGAAGACCTGCTGCATCGCCGGTGAGTCGCCGATGATGCGGCCGAACGATGCGTTCGCCGTCATCTGCGACCGCAGCTTGTTCACCTCGCGGCTCAGGTTACGGCGCTCGAGCGCGCGGGCCATGACGACACGCAGCTCGTCGAGCTTGATGGGCTTTGTGAAGAAGTCGTAGGCCCCCTTACGGATCGCCTCGACGGCGGTGCGACGCGTACCGTAAGCCGTCATCATCAGCACCAGGGCGTCCGGTTGCAGGCGACGGACCTCGTCGAGGATGGTCAGGCCCTCGGCATCCGGCAGCCGCTGATCGAGCAGAACGAAGTCGTAGGTGCCCTCCGACAGCAGCTCGACGCCGGTATGAGCGCAATCGGCCTCCTCGAGCGCGATTCCGTCGCGTTCGAGTGCGGCGCGCAGCGTGTAGCGCAGCTCGGGATCGTCGTCGACGATCAACATACGGCTCACAGGCACGGCTCAGGCGGCTCCTGCAGCGAGGCTCGGCTGCGGCTGCGGCTGAAGCATGGGAATCGCCGCGTCCTCGCCGGCCACCGGCAAGCGCAGGACGAAGCCGGTTACGCCGGCCTCGGAGCTTTCGACGCCGAGGCTGCCGCCGTGGGCGTGCGCGATCTGTTTGGCGATGGCCAACCCGAGCCCGGTGCCATTGGCGCGGCCCGAGACGAACGGCTGGAAGATGCGCTCGCGGCGCTCTGGCGGGATGTAGGAGCCGGTGTTGACGATCTCGATCTCGATCTCACCGCGGCGGCTCTCGTGCGTCCGCACGCTAATGGTGCCGCCGGCGGGCGTATGCGCATAGGCGTTGCGCACGATGTTCTCCACGGCGCGGGCCAAACGGTCCGGATCGACCAGAAAATCGGGCAGGCCGCTGGCATACTCCTCGACCAGCTCGACGTCGTCGCGCGCCAGCTCGCCGAATCGGGCGAAGGCGACGGCGTCGCGAACAACGCCGCTAGTGTGACGCGTCGGAGTTGTCTTGTCTTATGGCTTTGGCGAGGATCTGGTCGGCGGACTTGAGCCAAAGGAAGGGCTCGGAGCCGTCGTTCCAGGCTCGGATGAAGCGGTGGATGGCCTTGATCAGGACATCGACGCTGCTGAAGCTGCCGCGCCGGACGGCCTGCGAGGTGAGGATGCCGAACCAGGTCTCCACCTGATTCATCCAGGAAGCGGAAGTGGGCGTGAAGTGACGCGTGAACCGCGGGTGTTGCTCGAACCAGGCCTCGACCTTGGGGCTGGGTGTGGGTGCCGTAGTTGTCCAGCACCAGGTGGATCTCGCCCTCGGGGTAGGTGCGGTCGATCAAGCGTAGGAAGCGAAGAAACTCCTGGTGGCGGTGCCGCTGCATGCAGGTGCCCAGGATCTCGGCGGTGGCTAGGTTCAACGCCGCGAACAGCGTCGTGGTGCCGTGGCGTCTGTAATCGTGGGTGCAGCGCTCTGGATCGCCGCGGCGCATGGGCAACATCGGCTGAGTCCGGTCCAGAGCCTGGATCTGGCTCTTCTCGTCCACGCACAGCACCAGCGCCCCCTGGGGCGGGTGCAGGTACAGCCCCACGATGTCGGTGACCTTGTCCTGCAGGAGTGGATCGGCGGAGTACTTGAAGGTCTCGGTGCGATGGGGCTGCAGGCCGTTGCGCCGCCAGATCCGCAGGATCGTCGAAGGGCTCGCATCGACCTGTTTGGCGAGCCGCTGTGCGCTCCAATGGGTTCGGCTCGGAGGCCTCTCCAGGGTTGCGGCGATGATCTTGGCTTCCCGCACGGCGTCGTAGGTGCGCGCACGACCAGAGCGCGGCTCGTCACCGAGATCCTCGATGCCCTGCTTGGCTGCGCGAGCGCGCCACATGCCCACGGTCTGTCGGGAGGTCTCGAGGCGCTCGGCGATCTGCTGGTTCTGCAGCCCCTGCTCGGCAAGCAGGATGATGTGGGCTCGGAACACCTGCCGCTGCTGTGAGCTCGGCGCGTCGATTATTCCCTGGAGCCGCTGCCCGCTGCTGCCCGGTCAACGAAATCTCCGGTGCTACCCTGGGCATCGTGGCCTCCTGTCCCGACAAGTTTACTGTCGAGACAAGGAAGTCATAATATGCCATATAAGTCAAGCTAATTACGACGCGTTACACTAGGGTCGCAGCGCACCAGGTGGTGTACCTCGGTCGGCGCCAGATCCAGCAGCTGCGAGACCAGACCCTCGATGCGCCCGGCAGCGGTGTCCAGCACGTCGAGATGAAGGTGCCCTGTGTCGCCGGCAGGTAGCCGCTCATGCAGTAGCTCGACGAGCCCGCAAACCGAGCTCAGCGGGTTGCGGATCTCGTGGGCCAACTCCGCCGCAAACCCGCCGATGATCATCAGCCGGTGTGCGCGACTGACCTCGCGCTGCATCTGTTCCATATCGGGTACTTCGCCGAATACGACGATCATGGAGACGATCGACTCGTTGCCGGCGAGAAGCCCTGCAGGTCGACCTCGAACTTCTGGCCTCGCAGGCTCGTCCAGGTGAGATCCTTGAGGTCGAAGGGCTCGCTGCGCTCAATCGCTCCGGCAAGCGCGTCGAGGATCGGGGCGTTGCTCGCCGCCGACGGGATCAGGTCGCGGTAGCTGGTCCCGATCACCTCCTCGGCATCGACCCCGAGCGCCACGGCAGCGAGCGGGATCGACAGCACATTGCCGGCACGGCTGAAGGAGATGACACCGTCGCCCACCGAGTGGCGCGCGTAGCTGCGCACTGACTCGAGTAGCTCGTTGATCGCCGACACGAGGGGTGCGACCTCTCCGTCGGCTTCGAGCTCGACGGGGAAGCTGAAGTTGCGGCGCGCCAGGAATTCCGTGCGCCGGGCCAGCGTCTTGAGCTGGCGGGTGAACGCAACGGCGATCGCCAGGCCCATCAAGGCGCCGAACCCGGTGAGCACGCCGAGCCACCAGATGCTCGGTGGCGTGGCCCAGACTCGCGCGGCATCGGCCACCGACAACACCGCCGTAGCTTCGGCTCGACCGACCTGATACGCGTACACACCGACACCGAAGCTGAGCAGTCCGGTAACGAACGGCAGCGCCACGGCGAGGCGAAGATGTGGCTTCTTCGACCTGGGCCGCTCTTGCAATTCGATCTCGTGCCCTGCGTCTTGCCTGGCTCGCATGGGGCCTGTGGGTTGCGTTGGAGGCTCGCGTTACCTGGCTGATTCTAGTCATCCACAGGCCGGAGACGAAGCCAAAAGATATCTGTAGTGCTCCGAGGATCTACTCAGGACACTCTTGGCCACTTTGCGCGACAAAAATTCAAAAGACGCCATTTTAGGGCTGACCTGGCCACTGTAGCCCAGGTAGGATGCGAGGTATCGAATCCATACCTAGCTCCTGGATCACCTTGATGCGAAACAAGACCTTGGGCTTCTTCGTGGGCACGATCGTCGCCCTGAGCGTCGCCGGCCCCGATCTGGCAGCTGCAGCGGCCCCGGCACAAGTACAGGTCCGGCAGCCCGCAATCACGGGCCGCTCCTCGCAGTACCAGGGTCCAGGCGTGATGATCGACAGCAGGAGCATCGTCATCGAGTGGGCGGACGAGGTAAGCGGACAGGTGCCCTACCAATGGAGCGCCCCGGTCCAAAACCCCAACGATCGAGCCCTGCTCGTGAGAGTAGACCTCGAGTTTGTCACCGCCCAAGGCGAAGTGGTGCATCGCGACCAGGCCACCGGACAGGTCGGCCCTGAGTCGTTCCTGGTGCTCCAGGCAGCAGGATCGATCCCCGCCACCGAGCTCGGACGCGTCGTCGAGGCCCGCGGCGAGCCGACCTCCTGGTGGGCCGACGAGCCGTTCAAAATCCGCACGCTGGCCGCCTTCGTCGACGGCCTACAACGCCTCGAGGTCTTCTTCGTCCTCGAGGACTGGCGCGGACGGCCGGTCACGGCCGCCGGCACCGTCGATCTGTACATCGTCGAGCGTGAGCGCGCGCGCGCCGAGTTCGCCGGTGGCGGCATGCGTCGGCGTCTGTCGACGCTGTACGCCCGCCGCTTCAACGTGCACACGGACGATTACGCACGGCGACGCATCGGCTTCATCAACACCGACTACTCGCCGCCCGCGCTGACCCTGGGCCCGATCCCCTACTCCCTCTTCGACGTGGAGCCGCGTGGAGACGAGGGCCTGGTTCGGGTGGTATTTCGAACGCTCAGCGGCGTCGAGATCGTCGCCGAGGACCGCGTCTACTTCTAGCGCGACCGTCCGGACACGGCATCCGCTCTCTCGACCTCTCTGCACACACCCGCGCAGAGTTGCGCACCGTACCATCTTGACAGTCTAAGCCGCAGCGCATAGAGTGGCTTGTGTCAGAAGCGATGCTTGACGATTGTCAGGTGCTGAGATTGCGAAGGTCGAGCAGCATGAGACTGCTCAACGCGCCCGGTGAGCGCATCGGGCGATATCTCGGAAGAATGTAGGAGGGATTCTGATGGCCGAGCGCGAGACGCGTCCGACGATCATGACGCTCGAGGAGGTGGCCAGATATCTCCGCCTCCACAAGTCAACGGTGTACCGCATGGCCCGTGAAGGGAAGCTGCCTGGCAACAAGGTCGCGGGCCAGTGGCGCTTCAAGAAGGACCGCCTGGTGGACTGGTTCGAGGAGCAGCAGCGACTACAGGACGAGGAGCTCGACTAGAGTCCGGCAGCGCACTCGCCCCAGATAGCGCGCGCCAGTTCCGGGTCCTCACTCTCGAGGCGATCCCGGTCCAGATCCGTGAGCCGGTGCGGAAACACCGGCCGCTCTCGTACCTCGTGCAGGCTGTAGTGCGGCCCGTCGCGGAAGCGGCGCAGCTGCGGCCTGAAATACACCGTAGCGACCCGAATCTCCGGGGTGTTCTTGCGCGCCCGACGCCGAAGATACCCGATCACCTCATGAATCGTGCGACCAGTCTGGAACAGATCGTCGACGATGAGCATGCGGTCCTCGGAATTGACCTCGTCGATTACATGCTCAAGCCCCTTGAGGTCAAAGCCACCGCCCCCGCGCACGCCCTCGAGCGACTGCGTGCGAATCGCCGTGTGATAGGGGTCGTGTCCCTTCCATCGCAAGTACTCCTGGATCGCGATACCGGGCGGCGCCCCGCCCCGCCACAGCGCCACCAGGAAGTTGGGGCGGTAGCCGTCGTCCCAGATGCGCCGCGCCAGGCGGAAACAATCTGCCAGATAGGTGTTGGGATCGAGGAAAGACGCCGGTGCGCTCATCGAATCAACTGCTCGGCATCGGGGGTGGCATCTTGGGTGTCCGCAGCTTGTGGGCATTGGCCCGACGGCGGGCGTCTACCTTTTCGCGCACCGTGGGCTCACCGGCCCCGTCAAGCAGGTAGTGCTCGAGCTGTGCGTAGCTGAACCCCAGCTCCTGCTCGTCGGTCAGACCACGCCAGAGACCCGCTGCGGGCGGCTTGTCCACCACCGGCTGAGGAACGCCGAGATGCTCGGCGAGCTCCCGAACCTCGCTCTTGACGAGGTGCCCGAGCGGCAGCAGGTCGACGCCGCCATCGCCGTACTTGGTGAAGTACCCCAGGGTCAGCTCGGAGCGATTGCCGGTGCCCACGACCAGGTAGCGAAACTTGTTGGCGTGGTAGTAGAGCGCTGCCATGCGCAGCCGAGCCTTCAGGTTGGCCAACGCCAAGTCGGGCTTGCCGGCATCGTCGGACGCCGCACCGAGCGTGGTGGCGAACTGCTCGTAGACCGTGTCGAGCCGGAGCTCCTTGGAGTTGAGGCCGAATTCCGAAACCACGAGCCTCGCGTCGTCCAGGTCGCGCTGCGCCGAGTGGATCGGGATGATCAGCGCCAGGTGGGTCTCGGGGAACGCCTGCCGTGCCAGAGTGGCCACCACAGCCGAGTCGATACCGCCGGACAGCCCGAAGACTGCGCCACGAGCCCGGCCGGCGTCGGCTTCCTGACGGATCCAGCCGGTCAGATGCGCAACGACAGCCTCGGTGTTCATCGGTCCTCCGCGCGGGGGCGGCGCCCCCTAGCGAGAGACGCTAGCTCGACACCGCCTGTAGAACGTCGTCGTAAATGCGCACCGAATAGCTCTCGCGCAACGACTGGACGAACGCCTCGAACAGCCGGTTGCGGCGATTGGCGGTCTCCTGATCGCGGAGCGTATCACGCTGCTCTGCGAACAGACTCCAGTCCGGTTGCTGGTGCTCGGTGACCTGGAACAGGACCAGCCTGTCGTTGACCTCGACCGGTCCGCCCGACTCCCCGGCGTTGAGCTCGAACACCGCCTCGGTGAGCATTGGGGCGCGACCCAGCACCGGTACGAACCCGTCGCGGGTGATCGGCTCGGAGCTGTCGACCACGGTGCTGGCCTTCTCGGCGATATTCGCCAGCAGCTCGCCCGCCGCCAGCCGCTCGGCATAGCCACGCGCCACCTCGCCAGCTCGCTGGCGAGAGCGCACATCGACGACGTCCTCGCGCACCCGGTTGATCGTGTCCTCGAACGCCGGCGTGTGCGGCGCCGCGATCTCGTCGATGCGGAAGACCATGTAGCCCTGCCGCACCCGTACCGGCTCAGCGACGCGCCCGTCACCGAGGCCAAAGGCGCGGTTGGTGAACTCGAGCGAGATGAACTCGCCGAATCCCGTGGCCTGGGTGAATAGCGGGCTCGTGTCGATGCTCAGGCCGTGCTCCTCGGCAATGGCCTCGAGTCCTGAGCCGCGCAGCACCTCGCGCCGGATCGTCTCGGAGACATCTGCCGCTCGCTCCTCGGCCCGGGCCCATGCCAGTCGTTGTTCGAGCTGTCCGCGGACTTCATCGAAAGGCTGCACCTGCTCGTCGCGCAGCTCCTCAACCCGTACGATCTCGAGGCCGAAGGTGGTCTCGAACACCTCGGAGGTCTCGCCTGCTTGCAACGCGAAGGCCGCCTCGTCGAAGCCCTCGACCTGCCGGCCGCGCGTGACCCAGCCCAAGTCGCCACCCGCCGAGGCCGAAGGATCGTCCGACAGCTCGCTGGCAAGCGCCGCGAACTCCTCGCCGGCCTGCAACCGCTCGAGTGCCGCGTCGGCGGCAGTGCGCGCCGCGGCCCGATCCTCCTCGGACGGGTTGGGCGGCAGACGGAACAGTATCTTGCGGGCCTTGAGCTGCTCCTCGAGCGTGTACTCGGAGATGTTGGCCTCGTACTCGGCGCGTAGCGTCTCCTCATCCAGCTCGAGACCGTCGCGAATGTCCTCGGTATCGAGCAGCGCGTACGAGACCCGACGCCGCTCCGGCAGACGGTAGGCATCGGGGTTGCCGTCGTAGTGCGCCCGCAGGTCGGCATCGGTGATCGCGTCGCGGACCTCGAGCTCGAATGCGGCCTGACGGATCTGCACGAAGTCGAAGCCGACCTGCTCGTTCTGCCGCTGGAAGGCATCTTCGAGCTCGGCATCCGTCACCGACACGCCTTCGGTAACGAGCCCCTGCACCCGCTCGACGAGCAGATCCTCGATCACCGAGCGCTCGAAATCGGCAACATCAAGCCCGTTGCGCAGCAGGACGTTACGGTACTCCTCGTCGCCCACCCAGTACCCGTCCTCGTCGCGAAAGACCGGAAACTCCATCATCCGGTCCTTGATCTCCTGTGGCGCGATCGCAAAGCCCTGGTCGCGCGCCGCCGCCAGCAGCAAGCGGCGCCGAACGAGCTGCTCCAGCACGACGTTGCGGACCTGAAAGTTGAGGTTGAAGTCGTTGGGCAGCTGACCCTGGTTGAGACTCCGGTAGTACGACATTTGCTCGTTGAAGGCGCGCTGGAACTCGGTCGCCATGATCGCCTCGCCATCGACGCGGGCGACGACGTTGCCACGACCCCCGACGAGGTCGGGGATGTACAGGACAATGAAGGCGGCAATGACCAGCCACAGCGTCCACGAGAGACGGCGCACGTTGCGGCGGAAGCTATCGAGCACGGTAAGTCACTCCGGGGCGGTGGCAGCGCCGGCGGCCGAAAAGGAGAGGATCACGAGCGGCCGCAACCGGCGTTGAGTTCGAGAGGATTCGGCGAGATTCAGACCTCTCATGGTAGCTGTCGGATCCCGGCCGGAACAAGCACGCGCGTGCTACACTACCAGCCGCGCAGCCGCTCAAAATGGGACGGATTTGCCTCTCGGTCCGCTCCAGGCGACCTGCCCACGTATGCGGTCGGCGTGTATCCGTTTACTCACAATGTGGATGTAGTTGTGCCCATCTGGCCGGCGAGGTGAGAGAGCCCCGAGCCCGTCGCGGTGCCTATCTCAGATCGAGCCCCCCAATGAGCTGGTCCATTCTATCGGCCTTTTCCAACGACATCGCCATCGACCTCGGTACTTCGAACACCCTGGTATTCATGAAGAACCGGGGCGTGGTCGTCCGCGAGCCATCGATCGTCGCAATTAACAGAAACACCAACAAGGTCGAGGCGGTCGGCAAGGAAGCCAAAGAAATGCTGGGCAGGACGCCGGGCCATATCGTGGCCGTGCGTCCCCTCAAGGACGGCGTCATCGCCGACTTCGAAGTAACCGAGCAGATGCTCTCCTACTTCATCCGCAGGGTGCACAACCGGCGCGTGCTCGTCCGACCGCGCATCGTTATCGGGGTGCCGAGCGGTATCACGAAGGTCGAGGAGCGTGCCGTGCGCGACACCGCCTATCGTGCCAAGGCCTCCGAGGTCTACTTGATCGAGGAGGCGATGTCGGCCGCCATCGGCGCCGGCCTGCCGATCACCGAGCCGTCGGGCAACCTGATCGTAGATATCGGCGGCGGCACTACCGACGTGGCCGTTATCTCGATGGCCGGCATCGTCTACTCCCGCTCGATCCGCATCGGAGGTAACGAGCTCGACGAGGCGATCGTCAACTACGTCAAGCGCAACTACAACCTACTGATTGGCGAGCGCACTTCGGAACAGATCAAGATCGGTATCGGCTCCGCCTACCCCCTCGACGACGAGCTAACGCTCGATATCAAGGGCCGCGACCTGGTCGAGGGCGTGCCGAAGACCATCACCGTCACCGACCGCGAGATCCGCGAGGCGCTGAGCGAGCCGATCGGCACGATCGTCGAAGCCGTACGCATGGCGCTGGAGCGGACGCCGCCCGAGCTATCGGCCGATTTCGTCGACAAGGGCATTGTGCTCACCGGCGGCGGCTCGCTGATCCGTAACCTCGACGTGCGGCTGCGCGAGGAGACCGGGGTCCCAGTGACCATTACCGAGGATCCGCTGTCGACCGTCGTCCTGGGTGTCGGGCGCGTGCTCGACGACATGGACTTGCTCAGGCGGGTGTGCCTGTCCTAGGGCTAGGAGGCCAGGGGAGATAACCATGCAGGCACTGACCGATGCAGCTCGGAGAGCTGGGCTGGTGGTCGGCCTGTTGGTGGTCTTCCTGATCCTGATGTCCTTCCAGGTGAATCGGGCCCGCACGCTGGCATCAGCGCGCAGCGCCGTATTCAACGTCGTATCGCCCGTGCAGCGGTTGGGCGGCGCCCTGGTCCGCGGCGTCACGTCGGTGTGGGACCGCTACTTCAGCCTTGTGGGCGCGGCCGGTGAGGTCGCTGCCCTGCGGCAGGACGTGGCCTCGCTGCGGCGGCAGATCGCAGCGCTGCAGGAGGTACGACGCGAGAACGAGCGTCTGCGCACACTCGCCGGTATGGAGCCGAGCCGGCTCGACAGCGCCCGCGTCGCTCGAGTGGTCGCGCGCGACCTGGCGCACCGCTTCCAGTCGGTGACGATCGACCGTGGCGGCAGCGACGGCGTCGTGCTCGACGCCCCCGTGATCGCACCGAACGGATCGCTTGTCGGACGCGTCGTGCAGGTTGCCCCCTGGACCGCCATGGTGCAGCTGATCACCGACCCGCTGAGCGGGGTTGGCGCTCGCCTGTCGAGCTCCAGGGGCACCGGCGTGGTGAGCGGCACCAACGGGCACGAGTTGGAGCTGCGGTTCGTCGACTCGATGACCAACATCGCTCGCGGAGAGCGAGTGATCACCTCGGGCGAGGACGAGATCTACCCGCCCGGCATCCCGATCGGCGCCGTGACGAGCGTGACGTCGGGAAGCCCGATCCCCGGCACTCCGCGCATCGAGCTGACCCGCGACGAGGCGGCGCTGTTCATGGAGATTACCGTGGCCCCCGATCTCGACCTGCTACAGATCGAGACCGTACTGGTGCTCGACAGACCGAGTGACTCGTGAAGACTGCCCTGCGGATCGCTGCGCTTCTGATGCTCATCGGATTGCTGCAGAACACGCTATCGCAGCTGTGGCCGCCATTCGGCTGGGCGGACGGCCTGATGATGGCGACCGGCTTCTTGGCGTTGCGGCTTCCTTTTGTGCCGGCCGTGATGACCGGAGCGTTCGCCGGGCTCGTTCAGGACAGCCTGGGCGGAGGGCTGATCGGACTGCACGCCTTTGCCAAGACCGGTATCGCCTCGGTGCTCGGGTCGGCGGGCAACGTCCTCGTGGTCCGCGGGCAGCTGGCCGAGGCCCTCGTGGTCGGGATCGGGACGGTGGCGGAGGGGGCCATCGTCCGGACCCTGCTGGTGTTGCTCGGCTGGCCGGGCGCCGGAACCGGCAGCTTGCTGATCACTCGTGGGGCCGTCACGGCGCTCGTCATGGGGCTGCTCCTGGTGTTGGTCCCGCGAACGCGCAAGGCGTGGCTCAACCGGCGGCGGCGCCGAAGGATGTACGCCCGATGAGCTCGACTGGACCCTATCGCCCCGGCGACGTCGAGCGCACCCAGTCGCTCATCGCTGCCTCGCGATCGCTGCACCGCACCCTTCCCAATCCCGTGGCTCTGGAACGCGAAGAGGACCGGGCCCGGTTGATCGGACGCGTGCGGGTCATCGAGGGGGTCGTCGTCGCCCTGGTTCTAGTTCTACTGCTCGGGTTCTGGAATCTCCAAATCGTTCACGGTGCGCGCTACACCAAGCTGGCCAGCGAGAACCTGCTGCGCAACACGCGGGTTCGGCCCGCGCGCGGTCTCGTGCTCGACCGCAACGGGCGCATCCTCGCCGCCAATACGGCCTCCTACGAGCTCGCGCTGATTCGCGAGCTCGTACACGACGAGGAGGCCGTGCTGGCATGGCTCGCGACCGTGGCACAAGCGCCGATCTCGACCCTACGCGCTCGGCTCGAGACGCAGCGGCACCACCCGCCGTTCAGGCCGGTTGTCGTGGCCTCTGGTCTGACCCAGTCGCAGGTCGTGCGCGTCGAAGCACGGCGACGCGAGTACCCCGGGGTCCTCGTTCAGGTCTCGCCGCAGCGCTACTACCCACTGGGAACCTCGGCAGCGCATGTGCTGGGCCATGTGGGTGAGATCTCGCCGCGCCAGCTCGAGCGCTGGGACGATCGCTACCGGATGGGTGACGTCGTCGGCCAGCTGGGGATAGAGGGCACCTACAACGGCGACCTGCAAGGCTTCGCCGGCAGCAAGCTGGCGGTGGTCAACAACGTCGGCCGCGAGATACGGATGCTCGAGCAGTATCCGCCCGAGCCTGGCCACACCGTGATCCTGACCCTGGACGCAGATTTGCAGCTACGCGTCGAGGAGCTGCTGGCCGGCCGCCGGGGCGCGGTCGTGGCGCTGGACGTCAACACCGGGGGAATCCTCGCACTTGCCAGCTCGCCGGCCTTCGATCCCAATGCCTTCGCCAAGCGCTTCTCGGCTCAGGAGTGGCAGGCGCTGGTACAGGACCCGGCACGGCCGCTGCAGAATCGTGCGCTCGGCGCCAACCTGCCGCCGGGCTCGCCGTTCAAGATCGTCATGGCGGTTGCCGGCCTGGAGGAGGGGTTCATCACCAGCGACACCACCTACTTCTGCCCTGGCGGCAAGACACTGTACGGCCGCTTCTTCCGCTGCCTTGGACAGCACGGGGAGGTCAACGTCGTGCAGGCGCTGGCCTACTCCTGCAACAGCTTCTTCTACGAGCTCGGGGTCAAGCTCGGGCGCGAGCGCATCGTGCGCTGGGCCCGCCGGCTGGGGCTCGGCGACGCCACCGGAATCGACCTGCCCGACGAGCAGGATGGCATCATCCCGAGCGACGAGTGGCTCGCGCGCATGGGGTACCGCTTCGATCCTGGCGAGACCGTTTCGATCTCGATCGGCCAGGGTCGACTGGCCGCGAGCCCGTTGCAGATGGCCCACATGGCGGCGACCGTGTCGAGCGGATTCGTGCGTCCCCCCCATCTGCTGTTCCGCGTCGAGGTGTCGTCCGGCGGCGGTCACGGTGCCCGTACCCACACGCCGTCGACGCGGCCTGCCGAGTTCCGCGAGACCACGCGCCGAACCGTACTGCGCGGCATGCAGGGCTCGGCCCAGTACGGTACCTCGCGGCGAGCGGGGCTGGAATCGATCCGTATCGGCGGCAAGACCGGGACGGCGCAGGTCGCCTCGACCGGCAACGTCGCCGAAGACGACGAGGATCGCCCCGAGCACCTGCGCAACCATGCCTGGTTCGTCGGCGTGGCACCGATCGACAACCCCGAGATCGCCATCGCCGTCTATCTGGAGCACGGTGGCTCCGGCGGCCGCAACACCGCGCCGGTGGGGGGTCAGGTTCTGGCGTACTACTTCGGCGTGCCGCCCTCGGAGGTGAGTTACCAGGAAATACCGGTAGCCCCGCCCGAGAACCGACAGGATGCGCCGCAGGGCGGCGAATCGGAGCGCCCCGGGCAGCAGGAGCGGCGCTGATGCTGATCGATAGACGGGCCGCGGCTGTCTTCGACTGGGGAACCCTCCTGGCCCTGGCTTCGATCCTCGCCGTCGGGGTGATGCTGGTGGCCTCCGCATCGGCGCACGAGGACGGCGACCTGGCCCGTCGCCAGGTGGTGTGGATGGGCGGCGGCCTCGGCCTCGCGTTCATCCTCGGCGTCATCAACTACCGCCATCTGGTCGACAACGCCTACCTGATCTGGGGGGCTTGTATCGTCGCGCTGATCGTCGTGCTGCTGTTCGCGCCGGCAATCAAGGGAGCACGGTCGTGGCTGCGAATCGGTGGCTTCGGATTGCAACCCTCGGAGTTCACCAAGATCGCGGTCATTCTTGCGCTGGCGCGACTGTTCGGTGATCGGGAGCCGCGCCCGTTCGGCCTACGCGAAATGTTCATGCCGACCGTCCTGGTCGCGGTGCCGGTCGGGCTCACCGCGCTGCAACCCGACCAGGGCACCGCCACGACCTTCCTGCCGATCCTGGCGGCCGTAGCCTGGGCCGCGGGCCTACACGTTCGTACCGTGGGATGGCTCGCCGGGCTCACTGCGTTCGCCGCACCCATCTGGTACTGGACCCTGCGGCCATTCCAGCGGCTCCGCCTCACCTCCTTCCTCAACCCGGAGGCCGATCCGCGGGGAGCCGGCTACCAACTCGTGCAAAGCAAGATCGCTGTCGGCTCGGGCGAGCTCACCGGCAAGGGCCTGTTCTCGGGGACCCAGAGCCAGCTCGATTTCTTGCCGGAGCAGGAAAGCGACTTCATCATGGCGCTCATGGGCGAGGAGCTCGGGTTCGTGGGTATCGCCTGCTTGCTGGTGATCTACCTGCTGCTGTTGCTGCGCATCCTGCGTGGCGCCTACGTGGCGCGAGACCGATCGGGCGCTTACATTTGCGCCGGTGTGGCGGGGCTGCTGGCGTTCCACCTCGCGATCAACGTAGGCATGGTCGTTGGGCTGGTCCCGATTACGGGGATTCCCCTGCCCCTGCTGTCGTATGGCGGTTCCTCGGCGATGGCCACCGCTTTCGGCCTAGGGCTCGTCGTTTCGGTGCGCAGCCGCCGCTTCATCGTCTAGCAGACCGAAGGGGTTTCTCGTCACCACCCCGATAGTGGTACAAATACCCTGAGTCTCGGGGTCTTGCTCCGGTTGGAGCGCCAGGCGACCAGGCTGACACTTCACCGTTGGCCACAGCATGGCAAACCGGGCATGTGGCGTACGCGCCATCGAGAGACGCGCTATCCCGGAATACGGCGCCTCGATGGTCCTCGCGTCGATGCTGCGACTCGCGTGAATTCGAACGGTATTTCGATGATTGCGCCGCCCCCGGGCGGCCGCTACCCAAATCTGATGGGCAACTCGACGAGCATGCAGGGCAATCGCCTACGGCCGGACCGAACTCTCCGGCCGGGGCTGGCCTGCTCCGCGCCCGAGCCCATCCTCATGCCGCGCCCGCCGGCGAGTCACATCGACTTTCTGCCGGGACCGGGCGCGTTGCGGAGAGCACCATGCCACGCAAAGAAATCATCGCCAACTGCGCCGAGAACGAGACCCGTGTCGCGGTTCTCGAGGACGGCCAGTTGCAGGAAATCTTCATCGAGCGCGAGAGCACTCGAGGCACCGCCGGCAACATCTACAAGGGGAGGGTGAATCGCGTTCTGCCCGGGATGCAGTCGGCCTTCGTCAACATCGGGCTGGAGCGCGACGGCTTCCTCTACGTCTCGGACGTGCTGCCCGACATCGACGCCTATACCTCCTGGCTCGATGAATCCGACCGCGACAACGGCGACACACCGAGTCCCCAGAAGCGACAGAGTCGGCGGGCCCGCGAGAACCAAAAGATCGACAAGCTGCTGAGCAAGGGCGACGAGTTCCTGGTGCAGATCTCCAAGGCGCCACTCGGCACCAAGGGCGCCCGCATCACCACCAACATCTCGCTGCCGGGGCGCTACCTCGTTTACATGCCCTCGGTCGATCACGTCGGTGTGTCGCGCAAGATCGAGGATCGTACCGAGCGCAACCGCCTGCGCCGCATCGCCGGCAAGATCCGCAAGAAGGGCATGGGCGGCTTCATCGTTCGCACGGCCGGCGTCGGCCGCTCGCAGGAGGAGATCGCCAACGACGTCCACTTCTTGCACGAGCTCTGGGAGGCCCTCAAGAAGCGGGGCGAGGCGGCCTCGGCACCGGCGGCGATCCATCGCGACCTCTCCGTCCTGCTACGGCTACTGCGCGACTACGTCACCAACGAGTACGACCGCATCGTCATCGACGACGCCGAGGAGTTCGAGCGCGCCAGCCGCTTCCTCCAACAGATCAACCCGGCCGTCGCCGACAAGCTGCAGCTACACCAGGGGACGCACCCGGTCTTCGATCAGTACAAGGTGGAGCAGCAGATCGAGAAGGCCCTCGAGACCAAGGTCTGGCTCAAGTCGGGTGCCTACCTGGTGATCAACCAGACCGAGGCGCTGGTGGCCATCGACATCAACACCGGCAAGTACGTGGGCAGGAAGCGGCTCGAGGACACCGTGCTGCAGACCAACCTGGAGGCGGTCACGGAAGTGGTCCGCCAAATCCGGCTGCGCGACCTCGGCGGCATCATCGTCATCGACTTCATCGATATGGAGGAGGAGGCGAGCCGCCGGCAGGTCGTGGACGCGCTCCAGAAGGAGCTTGCGCGCGATCGCGCCAAGACCCAGCTGTTGCAGATCTCCGAGTTTGGCCTCGTGGAGCTGACTCGCCAGCGCGTCAAGCAGAGCCTCGAGCGTGCCCTCACCTGCGAGTGTCATTATTGCCACGGCTCCGGACGCGTGCGATCGGTCGACACCGTGTGCCTGGACATCCTGCGCGAGGTCAACCGGCTGCGGAAGGAGCTGCACGGCCGCGACGTCGTCGTGCGCACGAACCCGACCGTCAGCCGGGCGCTGGTGGGCGAGTCCCGCGCCGTCATGCTCGGAATCCGCGAGATCGTCAGAGCGCCGGTGAACGTCGTCGCCGACCAGACGCTGCACCAGGAGCAGTTCGAGGTCGTGAACCTCTAACAGGCTGCTGAAGAACTCCCCTTGTTCGAGTAGATTCTGAACCACGCAGCCCGCGGCAAAAACCGAAGCATCAACGAGGTGAGCAGATGCGTGGTGAGGACGCGGGACAGGTGGCCGCCTTTAGTTACGTATCTCCAGAGCAGCGAGTACCGAAGGACCATCCGCTGCGGCCGCTGCTGAGGATCGTCAACGACGTGCTGGGGCGGATGTCGCCGCTGTTCGAGGAGCTGTACTCGCACACGGGGCGTCCGTCTATCCCGCCGGAGAAGCTGCTGCGGGCGCTGCTGCTGCAGGTGCTGTACACGATTCGCTCCGAGCGCATGCTGATGGAGCAGCTCGACTACAACCTGCTGTTCCGGTGGTTTGTGGGCCTGAACATGGACGATCTGGTGTGGGATGCGACGGTGTTCACGAAGAACCGGGATCGAGTGTTGGGAGGCGAGGTCGCCGAGGTGTTCTTCCAGGAAGTGCTGGCGGAGGCACGGCGCCGCAGCCTGCTATCGGATGAGCACTTCACGGTGGACGGCACGCTGATCGAGGCGTGGGCCTCACACAAGAGCTTCAAGCCGAAGGATCAGAGCGACTCCGATGAGGGAGGCAGCAACCCGAGCGTCGATTTTCGCAAACAACGGCGCACAAACGATACTCACGCCTCCAGGACCGATCCGGACGCACGCCTGTACAAGAAAAGTAGGGGAGCCGAGTCGAAGCTCTGCTACATGGGGCACCTGATGATCGACAACCGCCACGGGTTAGCAACCAAGGCATGCGTAACGATCGCTTCCGGGACAGCGGAACGCGAGGCGGCGGTGCAAATGGCGGACAAGATTTCCGGTAACCGCAGGGTGACCTTGGCGGCCGACAAGGGCTACGACACACGCGAGTGCGTCCGTAAGCTTCGAGATCGGAACATCACCCCGCACGTCGCACAGAACGACACCAATCGGCGCAGCGCCATCGACCGGCGCACAACCCGCCACCCCGGCTACCAGGTCAGTCAAAGGAAACGCAAGCTCGTCGAGCAGATGTTCGGATGGGCCAAGACGGTCGGGCTGATGCGCAAGACGCGGCACCGAGGCACCGAACGCGTCGATTGGATGTTCACCTTCACCGCCGCTGCCTTCAACCTGGTCAGAATGCGCAACCTCCAGGGGGCGACGTGACGATATCGGGACTAACCGCCCAAGAAATACCGGCGCGGCCGGCAACCAGAGCCTCGCACTCGCACACGGCGGCCGGGCAACTCACCTTGATCGAGACGATCCAGCCCAAAATGGCGCGCTCGAGCCGTTTTTCAGCAGCCTGCTAACTCTCCGTTCGCCCGTTCCCAGAAAGCACGGCAGTACACCGCGCTGGAACGTTGCGCGCGCGGCTCGTGCTCAGGAGGGGTCGTCGGTTTTTAGTAGCGATTCGTCGACTTGCATTCGCTTCTGGGAGGTGTGAAACATCGATAGATACGATACGTACTTATCCGAAACGTACCCCTCCGGCGAGGCCTCCATGCAGCCCGGCTCCACGACTCCCGACGCCCACCTCCCGCTCAAGCCCGTCGCCCTGCACATGCTCCTGGCTCTGGCCGAGGGCGACTCGCACGGCTACGGCGTCATCCAGTCGGTGCGCCGGCGATCCGGCGGCACGATCCGGCTCGAGACCGGCCCTTTCTATCGGCATTTGCGCAAGCTGCTCGACGACGGCATCGTCGACGAGGCCGCCGAGCGGCCGCAAGACGACGACACCCGCCGCGGCACCTACTACCGTTTGACCGAGCTCGGGCGCGAGGTGGTGCGCGCCGAGGCCAAGCGCCTGGCCGGCGTGGTATCGCTGACCGAGGAGCTCGGCCTGTTGTCGGAGGAGCGCCGGTGAGCTCCACCGCCTCCTCTGGCCCCTCGGGCCTGCCCGGCTCGCCGCACAGCTCGACAGCCGCGAACCTGTACGCCGGTTTGCTGCGCGCCCACCCCAGCGGCTTCCGCCGGCGGTTCGGACCCGGCATGCGGTACGCCTTCGGCGCGCTGCACGTCGCGGCACGCCGTCGCGGCCCGCTTCACCTGGCGGGCTTCTGGCTACGCAACTCGGCCCACGCGCTCTGGTTCGGCCTGGCCGAGCGATTGCGCCGACCACGGCGATCTTCCTCCCCCATCCGCACCCCGCTATCCCCGAAGCCGGACGACCGGCCTGGAGTAGCCGCTATGTTGCGAGAGTTTCTCTCCGAGATTCGGCTTGCCGCGCGGCGCCTGGCGCACGCACCAGGGTTTTCACTCGCGGCGGTCGGGACCCTGGCGCTCGGCATTGGCGCCACCAGCGCCATCTTCAGCGTCGTCAACGCGGTGGTGATCAACCCGCTCCCCTACCCCGACGCCGATCGCCTGGTCTGGATCTGGCATACCGCGCCGGGCGCCAACATCGACTACATCTTCGTACGCCCGCGCCAGGCTCGCGTAGTCGCCACCGAGCTGGTCGATTTGAACCTGAGCTGGGGGCAGCTTGACGCTCAGGTCGCCGGCATCCACCAGGTAGTCGGTGATCAGCCGGTGCAGCCCCACCGAGAACGCGTCCTCGGGTCCCTCGACGGTGGCGGGAAGAACCACGGTAGAGCCCACCTCGACCAAACTGGCCACGCCGCAAACAGGAGCGCGACGAGTACGGCGGCCGTACCGACCGCGGGCCATCGCCAGGATCCGCCCGTACCCTAGTCGACCGGCGCCTGCGGGCCCGTCGCCCTCCTCATGGCGTCATCGAGCTCCAGCCGCGCGTCGCCGATGTCACGCAATCGTCGCCGGGGGTCCTTCTGCAGACACCGCCGCAACAGCGAACCCACCAGCTCCGGCGTCCCGGAGGGCAGCAGCGACATGTCAGGGTCACGCTCGAGGATCGCGCTCATGACGTCAGCGGACGTGCCGCCGGCGAAAGGTTGGCGGCCGGTCAGCATCTCGAAGAACAGTGCGCCGAATGCCCGGACATCGGCGCGAGCGTCAGTCTCGGTCCCGCGCACCTGCTCGGGGCTCATGTAGGGCGGCGTCCCCACCACCGTGCCGGTGGCCGTCACATCCGCTCGAGTGGGCGTGTCTTCGCGGGCATCGGCCTGTGCGGACGGATGGAGCGTAACGGGCGGCCGGACCCGCTGCACCAGATCAACGTCGTGCTCAACTGGTTCGAGGAGTTCGAGCAGCTCGTACCCACGGGACATTAGATTCTGTTCAGCTCCATAGCGCCGCCATCGGCACGGCGGTGATTCGGCTCGACAGAGCCAGGAGCTCATCGCCGGTGTAGACGACGACGCCCCGGTGGAAACGGTCGCCGGTCATTGCTTGAAGCGCCCGTAGGCCACGTGCGTCGGATCGGCCGATGCTCGCCGCTGCCTTCACCTCGATTCCGACGATGCGGCCGTCAGCGGCCTCGAGCACGAGGTCCACCTCCTGGCCGCTGGCGGTTCGGAAGTGATAAAGGCGAGACCGAATATCGGACCAGCCGAGCTGCTTGGTCAGCTCCATCGCCACCAGGGTCTCGGTCAGCGGCCCGAGTGCTGAATGGCCCGCCAGCCGCTCGGCGGTCAGCCCCATGAGGTGGGCAGCCAGCCCGGTGTCGGCGAAAACCAGCTTCGGCGAGCGGGTCAGTCGCTTGCCCAGGTTCGCCGACCAGGCAGGAACACGAAAGATGAGATAGGTCGCCTCGAGCAGCGCCATGTAGCGCTTGAGCGTGGTCTGCGGGATCCCGGCGGCACGCGAGATCTCGGCGAAGTTCATCAGCATCGCCGACCGTGCCGCGACCACGCCAAGGAGCCGCGGCAGATCGGCCAGCCCGCTGATCTCGGCAAGGTCACGTACCTCTCGCTGCAGCATCGTGACGAGATACGACTCGAACCACGCCGGGCGTCGGGCAGCACGCCGGTCGACCACCTCCGGGTAGCCGCCCCGGGTGAGGATGCTGGCGAGGTCGCTTCGCGATACAGGTGCGGCCGGCCCCGGGCCCTCCACGAACATACGGTCCACGAACGACTCGCGCCGCCCGGAGATCTCTCCTTGCGATAGCGGCCAGAGAACGAGGCCCTCCATCCGGCCAACCAGATCGTCGCCGGCTCGCGACACCAGCAGCGCGTTGGCCGATCCGGTGAGCAGAAAACGCCCCGGTGTGCGATCGTGATCGACGCTGAGCTTGATGGCACGAAAGACCCCCGGAGCCCGCTGCACCTCGTCCAGGATAGTCGGCCCGTCGAGCCCCTCGACGAATGCCTGGGGATCGCCAACCGCCGCGGTCAGAACCGACGCATCGTCGAAAGTCAGGTACCGGGCGCCCTGGAACAGATCGCGCACCAATGTCGTCTTGCCGACCTGGCGCGCGCCGGTGAGCAGGGTCACCGGTGTGTCCTGCAGTGCGGCTTTCAGTGACGCAGTCAGATGCCGGGGATACATGAACCCAGCCTACCGAGGGCGATGGATGATTTTCAACCACTATATGGATGATTTTCATCCGTTCTGTGGATGATTCTCCGGACGCCACGCTGCACCCTTCCGGATGTCAAGGCGGGCCTGGTGACAGATGCGGATCGCCTGCCGGATTCCCCGTTCGGCTGCGCTGCGGAGCTGACGGCCGAGCTGATGACGGCGCTGAGCAGCAACGCCGTGGATGTCGTAGTCCTCAATCAAGCCGCGCCGTTGCTATACCACCGGGTCCTGCGCGATGGGTTGCGGCTCATGAGTCGAGACCTGAGGGCCACGACGACCCGCGAGGGCCAGGCACTGTCGCGCTACTGCGACTACCTGCCGCAACTTCGCAAGATCGATGCAGCACTAGCGGCCCGCATCGCGGCTGGGCGCTTCGGGCGATGAGTCCCGGCGAGCTCGACGCGCGGGTTGTCCGCCGGCATCTGCTGGCCGTCGACCAAGCGCTCCAGACCCTCAGAAAGAACCAAGGCCGTGCCGCCGATGCGCTGATGTCCGATCAAGAAGAGCGCTGGGTAGTGGAGCGAGGCCTCCAACTGTGCACCCAGAATGTGCTCGACGTTGCAACGCACCTTGCCGCGAGCGCCGGCCGAGACGTTCCCGGCTACGTCGCAGAGTTCTCACGCCGGGTCAGCCGCTACATCGACGCTCGAGCCGAGCCATAAGCGCGCATTGCCCTAGCCGACCGTTGCCAAGGCTCGCGCGAGGGCCACTTCGATCCGCTCTTCGTCGCCCTCCAGCAACGTACGTACGTCGATGACCAGGCGATCCTCGGCCACCCGGGCGATCAGCGGCGGGTCGGTGAGTCGCAGGCGGCGGGTCAGCTCGTCGGGGCCGATCTCGGAGTTGATCGCCACGCCCCACGACGGCAAGGCGGCTTCCGGGGCTGCCCCTCCACCGACGAGCGACTCGGTCTCGATTAGCTCGATACGCGTGCCCAGCGGCTCGAGCGATGGGCGTAAGCGCTCCAGGAGCTCCTCGGCGCGCTCCCGTACGTCTTCGGGCGAAGCGAAGATCATGGCCAGCGTCGGGATCTGGTGGTGGCGGCCGGCGACGTAGTCGCGCAGCGTCGCCTCGAGCGCCAGGAAGGTGGCCTTGTCGAGGCGCAGGGCGCGGTACAGGGCGTTGTCGCGGATCCGCTCCACCGACTCCCGCTTGCCGACCACGAAGCCGGCCTGGGGGCCGCCGAGCAGCTTGTCGCCGGAGAAGGTCACCAGGTCGACACCGGCGTCCAGGCTCTGGGCGACCGTGGGCTCGTCCAACCCGGCGGCCGACAGATCGACCAGGGTGCCCGAGCCGAGATCCTCGGCCACCGGGATGCCGGCCTCGGCGCCCAGCGCCACCAGCTGCTGCAACGGCACGCTCTCGGTGAAGCCGACCATGCGGTAGTTGCTCGGATGAACGGCCAGGAGCAACCCGGTCTCCGGCCCGACGGCCGTGCGAAAGTCGTCGATCCGCGTGCGGTTCGTGCTCCCCACCTCCCGCAGCCGGCAGAACCCTTTCTCCATGACCTCGGGAATGCGGAACGAGCCCCCGATCTCGACCAGCTGGCCGCGCGACACCACGACCTCTTTGCCCTGCGCCATGGTGTTGAGCATCAGAAGCACCGCGGCGGCGTTGTTGTTGACCACCGCCACGTCGAAGCCTGGGAGTAGACGCTCCAGGTAGCGGCCGACCGGTCGGTCGCGTCCACCGCGGGCTCCACCCCGCAGGTCGAACTCCAGGTTCAAGTAGCCAGTGGTCAGCTCACCGACGCGCTCCGCAGCAGCCCGGCTCCACGGGGAACGGCCCAGGTTGGTATGGACGATGACCCCGGTGCCGTTGACCACGCGGCACAGCCGCGGCATCAGGATGCGCTCCCCGGCACGGGCGACGCTGCCGCCGAGATCGACCAGCAGCCCGTCCAGGTCGGCCTCGTCGAGCCCCTCCGCGATCTGCTCGCGCAACGCATCGAGCACGTGGGTCGCCGCCTCGCGCGCCAGCTCGCGCGACACGCCTTGCTCCGAAACCCAGGCCTGCACGCCGGGATCCTCGAGGATCTCGTCCATGCGTGGCAGCCGCCGGTACAGATCCTGGTCGGTCATGCGCGTTCCCCTGAGTGATCCGCTTGCCTCCCGAGGGAGTGACAAGCATCCTACCGCCCATGAGCACCCGGCCCGACCCCGAGCGCGACGCACGCCTGTTGGCGCAACTGGACGAGGAGACCGCGCGGCTGCTGTTCCCCGAGCGGTTCAGTGGCCCGATCGAGATCAGCCTGCTGTTCCCGCCCCTCGAAGGGGAAGCGGCCGGTGAGGCCGCCGAATCCCTGAGAGCGGCCGCCTCGAGCGAGACGAGCGCGGATGGCCGCACACACGCCACCTTCGAGCTCGGCGCGATCGAGGCGTTGCACACCCTCTACGGCATCATCGACCGCCACGTTCCGCCGGCCAGCGTCGACATCCTGCTCGACGGCAAGAAGCTGCCGCTGACCCGCGAGCTGTGGCTGCCCCTGCTGTGGAATCTGCGCGCCTGAGGCGCTCCGGCGTAGCGCCTCCACGAACGGCCGCCACAGCCGGGATCAGCGGATTGACAGCATAGGGACCAACCGGTAAAAGAGTCCCGCGCGGCGCATCTACCTGGCGCCGGGCACGCCAGGCGGATTGTATGGTTGCGTATCTCCCCATCGCGATATTCTTCGGCGTCGCGGTGATCTTCGCCATCCTGCCGCTGATCGTCGGCCGCTTCGTGCGGCCACAGCCGATCCCGAGCGAGGGCAAGCTGGCGGCCTACGAGTGCGGCATCGAGCCGACGCGGGACGCCCGCCAGCGATTCTCCGTGCGTTTCTACATCGTGGCGATGCTCTTTCTGATCTTCGACGTCGAGACTGTGTTCCTGTTTCCTTGGGCGATCCGCTACCGGCAACTGGCGCTGTTCGGGTTCATCGAGATGCTGATCTTCCTGGCCATCCTGATCTTCGGCTACGTGTACGCCTGGAAGCGTGGAGCGCTGGAATGGGTCTGATCGAGCACAAGCTGCCCGACAACGTCATGACGGCGTCGGTCGACGGGATCATCAATTGGGCACGCAAGTCGGCCATCTGGCCGCTGACCTTCGGTCTCGCCTGCTGCGCCATCGAGATGATCGTCACCACCTGCTCGCGCTTCGACATGGCGCGCTTCGGCGCCGAGGTCTTCCGGGCCACGCCGCGCCAGGCCGACCTGATGATCGTCGCCGGCACGGTGACGCTGAAGATGGCGCCGATCATCAAGCGACTCTACGACCAGATGCCCGACCCCAAGTGGGTCATCTCGATGGGCTCGTGTGCCACGTGCGGTGGCCCCTACCCGACCTACAGCGTGCTGCAGGGCGTCGACCGCATCGTTCCCGTCGACGTCTACATCGCTGGCTGCCCGCCGCGTCCCGAGGCCCTGTTGTACGGCCTGCTGCGGCTGCAGGACAAGATCGACGACATGAAGGTGCTGCGGAAGTAGCCGCCACCATCGCCCCCCTCGAGCCCCCAGGCCGATAGATGCCCGACGAAACGCCAGACAAGCCCGAGGACGCGCCCGAGTCCGAGGCCACGCCAAGAGCGGCCGCGCCGGAAACCGGGTCCAAGGCTGGCGCAGCTCGCGCCACGGAGCCCGAACCGGAGCCGGAGCCGGAACCGGAGCCGCATCCGGTCGTCGCCGCGCTGGCGAACCAGTTCCCCGGACGCCACGAGCACGAGGGCGACGACGCGCTGGGCACCCCGATCGTCCGCGTCGGCGGCGGCGATCTGGTCGAGGTCATGACCTGGCTTCGCGACGACGACTCGACGCGCATGGACTTCCTGTCGAGCCTGACGAGTGTCGATTGGACGGAGCGCGAGCCGCGCTTCGACGTCGTTTACAACCTCTATTCGATTCCGAACAACCTCCGAGTCACGGTGAAAACGGGCTGCGCCGACGGTAACGGCGTGCCCTCGATGGTCGACCTTTGGCCGGCGGCCAACTGGCTGGAGCGCGAGACCTACGATCTGTACGGCACCGAGTTTCTCGGTCACCCCGACCTGCGGCGAATCTTCCTGCCCGAGGACTGGGAGGGCTTCCCGCTGCGCAAGGACTATCCGCTCGAGGGGCCCAACCTGGAGCTGCTGACCCGCCAGCAGGCGGCTTTCCGCGGCGGTCGCTTCGACCGCATCCGCGGCGAGTACGAGATGAGCGAGCAGGAACGGGAGATGGCCGCACCGGGCATCGTGGGGCAGCTGTGGACGCCGCAGCCGCCGGAGCCGGAGCCGAAAGAATCGGAGGAGGCGGAGGCGACGGGCGAGCAGAGCTGACGGCGCCGCGCGCCGCGGTTCTGGCGCCCGGGCCGACCGCAACGGACGGCACCTTGCCGTTCTGAATGGGAGTGCGACGAGAGCATGCTGGAGACCAGGGAGTTCGAGCTCAACATGGGTCCACAGCACCCCTCGACCCATGGGGTGCTGCGCCTGGTGCTCTATCTCGACGGCGAGACGATCGTCGACATCGAGACGGTCATGGGCTACCTGCACCGCGGCACGGAAAAACTCTGCGAGACGCGCAACTACTACCAGAACGTGCCCTTCACCGACCGCACCGACTATCTGGCGGCGCCCTACAACAACCTCGGCTACGTCGAGACCGTCGAGCGCCTTGGCGGCTGGGAGGTTCCCGAGCGGCCGCTGTACGCTCGCATGGCCATCGTCGAGCTGACGCGCATTGCCAGCCACCTGTTCTGGCTCGCCACCCACGCACTCGATATCGGCGCCCAGACGATGCTGTTCTGGTGCACTCGTGAGCGCGAGGTCATCCTCGACTTCTTCGAGGCCGCGCTCGGCGACCGGCTGACGACGTCAGCCTTCCGCCCCGGCGGGCTGCGCCGCGAGCTGCCCGACGGCTGGGTCGAGGGCGTGCGGGAGTTCTGCACCAGCTTCCCGGCGCGCATCGACGAGTACGAGACGCTGCTGTCGGCCAACCGCATCTGGCTCGAGCGCACGGTCGGCATCGGCGTCATCAGCGGTGAGGACGCCGTGGCCCTGGGACTCTCGGGCCCGATACTCCGTGGCTCGGGCATCGACTACGATATCCGCAAGGCGATGCCCTACTGCGGCTACGACACGGTGGATTTCGACGTGCCGGTCTACCCCGACTGCGATTCCTACTCGCGCTACCTGGTGCGCATGGACGAGATGCGCCAGTCGGTCCGTATCGTGGAGCAGGCGCTCGACAAGATGCCCGACGACGGACCGCTCGCCGGCAAGGTCCCGAAGAGCCTTCGGATCCCGGCCGGGACCGAGGCCTACCACGTAGTCGAGAGCCCGCGCGGCGAGCTCGGTTACTACATCATCGCCGGCGGCAAGGACACGCCGTACAAGTGCAAGATTCGCGCCCCATCCTTCTGCAACCTGCAGGCGATCGCGCCGCTGTGCAAGGGGCACCTGATCGCCGACGTGGTCACTGTTATCGGTAGCGTCGACATCGTGCTGGGGGATGTCGATCGATGAGCGATTTCCTGATCGTCAACGTGCTCATCCCGTTGGTACAGATCGGCGTGCTTCTGGGCATCCTGGGCCTGGCGACCGGATACATCGTGCTCGCCGAGCGCAAGATCCTCGCCTTCATCCAGAGCCGCCTCGGCCCCATGCGGGTGGGCCCACACGGTCTGCTGCAGCCGATCGCCGACGTCGTCAAGCTGCTGCTGAAGGAGGACATCCGGCCGGCCGCTGTCGACCTGGGCATTTTCCTGTTGGCCCCGGTCATCGTCGTCGTCACCGCCTTCACGACCCTCAGCCTGATCCCCTTCGGCGAGGGCATCGCGGTACTCGGCTACTTCATTCCCGGTGCCATCGCCGACGTCAATGTCGGCATCCTCCTGGTGCTCGGGATCGGCGGCCTCGGCACCTACGGGATCATCCTCGGCGGTTGGGCGAGCAACTCCAAATACCCGCTGCTCGGCGCCCTGCGCGCCGCGGCGCAGATGGTCTCCTACGAGATTGCACTGACCTTCGCGGTGGTCTCGGGCCTCATGGTCGCAGGCACCCTGTCGATGGTCGGCATCGTCGAGGCACAGCGCGAGATGGGTTTCTGGTTCGGCTTCATCCAGCCGGTTGCCTTCGGCATCTTCACCATCGCGATGGTTGCCGAGACCAACCGTGCCCCCTTCGACATGGCCGAGGCCGAGTCGGAGCTCGTCGCCGGCTTCTTCACCGAGTACTCGGGGATGCGCTGGGCCCTGTTCTTCCTTGGTGAGTACACCGCCATGCTGGTCATGTCGGCGATCAACGTGACCCTCTTCTGGGGCGGGTGGCTGCGGCCCTTCCCGGGCGTAGAGGCGCTGGCGTTCCTCGACGTCGTCCCCAGCGGGGTCTGGTTCTTGCTCAAGGTCGCTTTCTTCTTGTACCTGTTCATCTGGATCCGCGGCACCTTCCCGCGCTATCGCTACGACCAGCTCATGGCGCTCAACTGGAAGTCGCTGATCCCCCTTTCCATCGCCAACGTGCTCATCACCGGGTTGGTGATGATTCTGCTAGGCTGATGCCCGCTCCGGCCGTGAAGGACCCGATGAGAGTCTCCTCCGCACCCCAGAAGGGCCCGCTCGATCGCTTCCTGTTGGTCGAGCTTCTCAAGGGCCTCTGGCTGACGCTCAAGTACACCTTCAAGCCGAAGGTGACCATCGAGTACCCCAAGGAGCGCGTAGCGGTGCACCCCAACTATCGGGGCATCCTGAGGGTCGACGAGAGCACCTGCATTGCCTGCTACCTGTGCGAGAAGATCTGCCCGGACAAGTGCATCATCCTCGACGGTGAGCGCGGCTATGCCAAGGGCAAGGGCGGCAAGTACGCCACCTATTTCTATATCGATCATGCCCGCTGCCTGTTCTGCGGACTGTGCGAGGAGGTCTGCCCGGTCGATTCCATCTACCACAGCAACGAGTACGAGGCCGCGGTCTACAACCGCGCCGATTCCATCCACGACCTGCGCATCCTCGATTCCGGTCACACCATCGTCCATTACGAGCGGTAAGCCGTGGAAAGCATCGCCTTTTACATCATCTCTGCGATCATCCTGCTGAGCGCCATCCTCATGGTGACGGCCCGCAACCTGGTGCACGCCGTGGTCTACATGGTGATCTCGTTCGTCGGCGTGGGGGCGCTGTTCTTCACGCTCCAGGCCGAGTTCGTCGGCGCCGTGCAGATCCTGGTCTACGCCGGCGGCATCGTGGTGCTCTTCCTGTTCGTGGTCATGCTGGTCAACCTCGGCGAGGTCAACCAGATCGACTTCCTGCACAAGCAGTGGCTACCGGCGACCGTTCTGATGCTGGTGCTCGTCGCCGAGATCGGCTTTCTGCTGTGGGGCAACGGCGCGGGGCTGCCCGCGGCGCCCGAGCAGACGGGCGGCGTCCTGCGCGCCGTAGAGGCGGGCAACACCGAGACCATCGGCATGACCCTGTACACCGACTACCTGCTCCCCTTCGAGGTCGCCTCGCTGCTGCTGCTGGTGGCAATGGTCGGGGCGATCTACCTGGCCAAGAAGCGAGTCTGACGTGGGCGTTCTCGGACTGAACCACTACCTGTTGCTGTCGGCGCTCTTGTTCGGTATCGGGGTGCTCGGCGTGCTGACCCGGCGCAACGCCATCATGGTGCTGATGTGCCTGGAGCTCGTCTTCAACGCCGCCAACATCAACCTGGTGGCGATCTCCCGCTTCCGCCCGGATCTGGCAGGGCAGATCTTCACGATCTTCACCATCACCGTGGCCGCCGCCGAAGTGGCCATCGGGCTGGGTCTGGTCATCGCCATGTTCCGCAACTCGTTGACCATCAACGTCGACGAGATTCACCTGCTCGAGGGATGAGGGTGAGGCGCCGCAGTGCTTGAGTACTTCTGGCTGATCCCGCTGATCCCCCTCGTGGGGGTCATCATCAACGGGCTCGTGGCCTCTCGGTTCATCCGCAACGAGAACGTCACCGGGGCGATCGCCAGCGGCTGCATGCTGCTCGCCTTCATCATCGGCGCCGGCAGCTTCCTCCAGCTCGCCGGCATGCCCGCGGCCGATCGCCATGTCGAAATCGAGCTCTACGACTGGATCTCCGCCGGCCTCGCGCACATGCAGGATAGCGAGACCGGAGTCACGGTGGCGCGTTTCCGCGTCCCGTTCGGATTTCAGTTCGACCCCCTGTCGGCAATCATGGTCCTGGTCGTCACCGGGGTCGGCCTCCTGATCCACGTGTACGCCGTCGGCTACATGAAGCACGACCCGCCGGACCCGGGCTATTACAGGTTCTTCACCTACCTGAACCTGTTTGCTGCCTTCATGCTGGTCCTGGTGCTCGGCAACTCCTTCGCCATGATGTTCATCGGCTGGGAGGGGGTGGGCCTGTGCTCGTTCCTGCTGATCGGCTACTACTACCAGAAGAAGTCGGCGGGTGACGCCGCCAAGAAGGCCTTCGTCGTTAACCGCATCGGTGACGCGGCCTTCCTGCTGGCGGTGTTCACGATCTTCTTCACCTTCGGCAGCCTCGACTACGACATCGTCTTCGCCGCCGCCTCCGAGCACTACGAGGTCGGGGCCGCCGCGATGACCTTCATCACGCTGATGCTGTTCATCGGCGCCTGTGGCAAGAGCGCCCAGATCCCCCTCTACGTCTGGCTGCCCGACGCCATGGAGGGTCCGACCCCGGTTTCGGCGCTCATTCACGCGGCCACCATGGTCACGGCCGGCGTCTACATGGTGGCGCGCGCCAACGTTCTGTTCTCGTTGTCGCCGACCGTCATGACGATCGTCGCGGTCATCGGAGCGTTGACCGCGCTGATGGCAGCCTCGATCGCCCTGGTACAGAACGACATCAAGCGGATCCTCGCCTACTCGACGGTCAGCCAGCTCGGATACATGTTCCTGGCCTGCGGCGTCGGCGCCTACGCCGTCGGCATCTTCCACCTGATGACGCACGCCTTCTTCAAGGCGCTCCTGTTCATGGCCGCCGGCTCCGTCATGCACGCCCTGCACGGCGAGCTCGACATCTGGAAGATGGGCAACCTCCGCAAGTACATGCCCACCACTCACAGGACCTTTCTGGTCGGGACCCTCGCGATCGCGGGAGTACCAGGCCTGGCCGGCTTCTTCTCCAAAGACGAGATCCTCTGGTACGCCTGGACCGGCCCCAATGGCTCGCCGATCCTCTGGGTCGTCGGCACGCTGGTCGCCGGGATGACCGCCTTCTACATGTTCCGGATGCTGCTGGTCACCTTCTACGGTGAGTCCCGCATGGACGAGCACACCGAGTCGCACGTGCACGAGAACCCGCCGGTGATGACCTACCCGCTGATCGTTCTGGCAATCCTGTCGGTCATCGGCGGCTACGTCGGCATTCCCGCCAACCTGCAGATCGGGCCGCTGGCGGCGATTCACGATCGCGTCGACCTGATCGGTTGGCTCGAGCCCGTGACCGGCGGCGCCCACGTAGGCGGTGGTGAGCGCGCCGAACAGGACGCGGCGCACGCGGCCGCCGCAGGGCCAATCCAACTTCCGGTGGCTGGCGCGATCGGCGAACCCGAGATCATCGTCGTGGCACAGAACGAGGGGCAAGCCGAGGCGGCCGAGGATCACACGGCACTCGAGTGGACCCTGATGCTGATCTCCACGGGCGTCGCGCTTGCCGGCATCGGGCTTGCCTGGCGGCTCTACGGTAGCTCGCCGGCGACCGAGCCCCAGAAGCGATTCGGCTCGCCGTATCGGGTGCTCTGGAACAAGTACTGGGTCGACGAGCTCTACGACGCGCTCTTCGTCAACCGCGCCAAGGACCTCGGCACCGGCCTCTGGCTGTTCGACGACGGAGTCGTCGACGGCGTCGTCAACGGCACCGCCAACGCCACCCTGCAGACCGCCACCGCCAGCACCGAGTTCGACGAGCGCGTCGTCGATGGGACGGTCAACGGCGTCGCCAACAGCTTTTGGTCGGGGTCCTGGATCTTCCGGGCCCTGCAAACGGGTTTCGTACAGAACTACGCGCTGATCATCGCGATCGGCGTCTTCGTGGTCGTGAGCGCCTACCTGTTCCTGTAGGGCGCAGCGGACACGCGACAATCAGGATGAATCACGGCCCGGGCGACCGAGTCGCGACGGAGTGCTCATGAACCGGACGGCAACGCCGATCGGAGACAGGACCAGGCTTATGCACGGCAGGAGACAGCGGCGATGAGCCCATCCCTTCTCTTGACAATCGTCGTTTACCTACCGGCGCTCGGCGCGCTCGCGATCGCCCTCGGGTTGGGCACGCAGCGCGAGAACGCGATCAAGTGGTTCGCCAACATCATCGTGTTCGTCGACATGGTGTTGTCGTTTTTCCTGATGCGCGGCTTCGACTACACGACGGCCCAGCTCCAGGGCGTCACGCGCGCCCCCTGGATCCCCAGCCTCGGCGTCGAGTACTTCACCGGCATCGACGGCATCTCCTTGACCCTGGTAATCCTGACCACCGTGCTGGGCGCCATCTCGGTGCTCTCCTCCTGGACCTACATCTCCAAGCGCATCAAGGAGTACTACGTATTCCTGCTACTGCTGCAGACCGGGATGCTCGGCGTCTTCGTCGCCTTCGACATGTTCCTCTTCTACATCTTCTGGGAAGTGATGCTGGTGCCGATGTACTTCCTCATCGGCATCTGGGGCGACAAGAATCGCATGTACGCCGCCATCAAGTTCTTCCTGTACACCTTGGCGGGATCGGTCCTGATGCTGGTCGGGATCCTGGCGATCTACTTCCACAATCACGCTGTCACCGGCGAGTGGACGACCAACATCCTGAAGTTCTACGAGCTCTCCGTACCGGCCGATCTGCAATGGTGGGTGTTCCTCGGCTTCTTCTTCGCCTTTGCCATCAAGGTGCCGATGTGGCCGTTCCACACCTGGCTCCCCGACGCCCACGTGCAGGCACCCACGGCCGCTTCGGTGATCCTGGCTGCCGTTCTGCTGAAGATGGGCGCCTACGGCTTCATCCGCCTGTCGTTGCCGATCCTGCCCGACGCCTCCATGCAGTTCGCCCCGCTGATCGCGGTGCTGTCGATTATCGCCATCATCTACGGTGCCTTGGTGGCGCTGATGCAGAAGGACTGGAAGAGCCTGGTGGCCTATTCGTCGGTCTCCCACATGGGCTTCATCACCTTGGGGATCTTCGCGCTCAATCCGGTCGGCCTGCAGGGCGGCCTGTTCCAGATGCTCGCTCACGGCATCTCGACCGGCGGCCTGTTCCTCGTGGTCGGATTGATCTACGAGCGCATGCACACGCGCGAGATCACAGCGTTCTCGGGGCTCGGCAAGGTGATGCCGGTCTTCGCCACGTTGTTCGCGGTGATCGCGCTATCGTCGATGGGTCTTCCCGGCCTCAATGGCTTCATCGGTGAGTTCTTGATCCTCGTCGGCGCCTTCGAGTGGAATCCGGTCTACGCCTACTGGTCGATCTGGGGCATCGTCCTGGCGGCGGCATACCTGCTGTGGCTGTATCAACGCGTCATGTTCGGTGAGGTCAAGAACGACGAGATCGCCGGCCTCAGGGATCTGAACTTGCGCGAGGCGATGACGCTCGTGCCGCTGGTGCTGCTGGCTCTGTGGATGGGGCTGTATCCCAAGCCGATCCTCGAGACCCTCGAGCCGCCGGTCAACGCCATCATCGAGCGCGTCCAGCCCGGCTACTTCGCCGACAGCGACATCGTTGCGCCGGCCCTGCCCTCGATCGACCCGCCGCAGACAGCCGCGGCTCCGCGGCCCGACGGCGAGCCGGTGGCCGACAACATCCAGGGAGACTGAGCGAGCATGGACAGCATGCCCTTCGCGGCCTCTGACCTGGCCGCGCTCAACGCCGAGATCACGCTGACCATCGGCGCCTCCTTGATCCTCGTGTGGGGTGCTTTCGAGCGCGCCCGGCAGAACAGCCGCCGATTCGCCTGGGTGGCCGCGCTCACGGTCGGGGCAGCGCTGCTCGGGGTCGTGCTCGGACTACCGCCGCAGATCGAGGCGGGCAACACGAGCGCCTTTTCCGGCCAGCTCGTCGTCGACCCGTTCGGCAGCTTCTTTGCGCTGCTCGTCCTGCTGACGGCACTGCTGGCCATCGGCGCCTCGGGCAAGTTCCTCGACGACGAGAAAGCGCACGAGCCCGAGTTCTACTTCTTCATGCTCACGGCGCTCATCGGCATGCTGATCATGGCCCGCAGTGCCGACCTGATCTCCATCTTCGTGGGGCTCGAGCTGCAAGCGCTATCGGTCTACGTGCTGGTCGGCTACCTCAAGGGCGACCGCCGCTCGAGCGAGGGTGGGCTCAAGTACTTCATCCTCGGCGGGCTTGCCTCCGGCATCCTGGTTTACGCCATGTCGCTGGTCTACGCCGTGGCCGGCTCCACGAGCCTGCAGGGCATCGGCGAGGCGCTCGCCGATGCGGATCTGGCGGGCAGCCCGATCCTGATTCTGGGCCTGATCCTCATGGTGATCGCACTCGGCTTCAAGGTGGCAGCAGTGCCCTTCCACCTGTGGGCGCCAGACGCCTACACCGGGGGGCCCACCCCCGTCACGCTGTTCATCTCCGTCGCCTCGAAGGCCGCGGCGTTCGCCATGATGGCCCGCATCCTGTTCATCGCTTTCGGGCCCATGACCGACGCCTGGACCGGCCTGCTCGCCGTGCTGTCGGTGGCAACGATGACCTTCGGCAACGTCGCGGCCCTGAGCCAAGACAACGTCAAGCGCATGTTCGCGTACTCGAGCATCGCGCACGCCGGCTACGCGATGATGGGCCTGGTGGCGGGCACGGCGACGGGCCTGGCGGCGATGATGTACTACCTGTTGGCCTACGCCTTCATGAACGTGGGTGCCTGGTCGATGGTGCTTCTGTTGCGCCGCCAGGGGCTGGCGGGCGACCAGGTTGAGGATTTCTCGGGTCTCGGCCGCCGCTCGGCCTGGGCGGCCGCGGCGATGATGATCTTCCTGCTGTCGCTCGGTGGCATCCCCCCCACCATCGGCTTCCTTGGCAAGTGGTACGTATTCGGCGCCGCCATCGACGCCGGCTGGGGCTGGCTCGCCGTCGCCGGTGCGATCAACGCCGCCATCTCGATGTTCTATTACCTGCGCATCGCCGTCATGATGTACATGCGCGAGCCCAGCGACGACGTGTCGCTGGTGCGATCGCTGCCGCTCAACCTGACGCTCGCGGTCACGGCAGCCGTGACGGTGCTCGGCGTCCTCTGGGCCACGCCGTTCGTCGACTGGGTCCGGAGCTCAGCGCTGGCGCTCTGAACGGCCGTGGCCGAGCAAGACAGCGGCGGCGACGACCGCGGCTTCGCCCGCCAGCTCGCCACCCTCGGTCATGTCGGCATGATGTTCCCGGTGGCCATCGGCATCGGCTTGCTCGGCGGCTATTACCTGGACCGTTGGCTCGGCACGGCGCCCTGGTTGTTGCTCGGAGGCTTCGCACTCGGTGTCGTGACCGCGATGCGCAACTTGATCCGCTCGGCGGCCGAGATGGGCGGCAGTGACCCGCCGCCTGAAGGGCCCGCAGATTAGAAGTCCGCTGCTCTTTCGTCGCCCGAGTAACGGCGTCGGAAGCCTCAGGCGCTCGAACCTGACGTTCGAAGTCGGCGTCCATCAGGCAGCTGGGTTCGCAGAGCCGCGCCGTGCATATTGGTGCCTCCTGTTTATGCGGCAGGTGAACGCAGTCAAGAAAGCTGCGAAGAGTGTCCGGGGAAGCAAGGCCGATACTCGGACCCCGTTTCTGGGGGGCAACACCGACCCGCCGCCCGTAGCGGGAGCTCAGTAGGCATCGCCGCGGGGAAGAATGGCGTAGACGTAGAGCACCCTGGACTCCCGATCCGGCGTCAGAAGGACACGCCAGCCCCCGACCCGAACCCTGCAGTCCCCTTTGAGCTTCCCCGTTAGGGGTCGCAGGCGCGGGTGCTGCAGCGGCTGCTCCGCGTCTTGGAGGTCTCGCAGTGTCTGCTTGATACGCCGGCGAGTGCGTGTGTCGAGCCTGAGGTACTGCTTTTCGGCCGACGGCTTGACCTCAATCCGCCAGCTCATCGAGGGTCTTTCCCTTGACGCCGGTGTCCACTTCTTGCTTGCCGCGAACGATGATGTCGACCCACTCGGGCTTGGAAAGAAGGTCCAGCGTTTCTTGGTGCCGCTCGATGTACTCGTCGATGAGCTCGGAGAGGATCTCCTTCATCTCGGTCTTCTCGATCCCGGCGATGATCCTCAAGATATCCCGCTTTTCCGCCGGAATTCTCACGGTCGCTGTCGCCATTGTGCGCCCCCTTGGTCTACTAGTAGATTGAGCTACTAGGCGCCTGGTGTCAACCGCAAAACGAGCCGTGGTCGAGCGGCCGGGGGAGCGAATTTCTCCTCGATAGCGATCGAAAGCGGCGACCTGAGTGGCAAGGTGAGGCTCGTCCGGCCCTGATGCACAATGAGGGGATGGCAACGGTTCCGGATCGGGTAGCGAAGCGGAAGAAACGCCGCTGGCCGATCTACGCCGGTGCGGCCCTGGTCGTGTCGGCCGGACTGTCGTTCGTATTCGACCTCTTCCCGCGCCAGCAACGGGAGCTCCGTAGCGGCGTACGCAGCGCCGTCGAGGAAGCCTTCCCGGAGCGGGCGGCGGGCGCCGCAGGTTCCTATGGCCTGATCCGGTACGGGGAGGGTCCTGCGGGCTCGACGGAGCTCGACGCGGCGGCGCCTTCCGTCGTGTTGATCCACGGGCTGGATGATCCAGGCAAGGTCTGGAGGAGCCTGGCGCCGGCGCTGAGCGGCATGAACGTGAACGTCTGGCAGATGACGTATCCCAACGATCAGCCTATCGCGGACTCCTCCTGGTTCGTTTTCGGTGAGATGAAGCGTCTGAGCCGGCTCGGCGTGGAAGAGATCGTCATCGTCGCGCACAGCATGGGCGGGCTGGTGTCGCGCGAGCTGCTCACCAGTCCGGTGATCGATTACGCCGAGGCGGCGGGGGCCGGGGACGCGCCCGCGGCTGCCGGCTTGATCATGGTGGCACCCCCCAACCACGGCTCCCAGGTGGCGCGGTTCCGCCTCTTGGCCGAGGTCCGCGAGCAGTGGGTGAACACGGTGGAGGGCGGAGCGGATCTCCTGCGGGGCATCTTCGACGGTGCCGGTGAGGCAAATATCGATCTGATCCCGGACAGCGAGTTTCTGACGACCTTGAACGGGCGGCCGCAGCCGGAGGGCGTCGAGCTGCTGATCGTTGCCGGCGTCGTCGCGCCGTGGGCCGGAGATGGATTGGTTAGTGTGGACTCGACGCGGCTCGACGGCGTCGAGCACCGAACCGTGCCCGGGACTCATGCGACGATGATCCGTAACCTGACGGAAGGAAGCAGCCGTGTCCCGCCCGCCGTCCCTCTTATTGCCGAAACCCTCGGGCAGTGGTTTTCAGACAGGCAGCCGTAGTAGAAAGTCAGGTCTCATGAACGGCATCCACGACATAGGCGGGATGGACTGCTTCGGCCGCATCCCGCGAGAAGACAACGAGCCGGTTTTCCACGCCGAGTGGGAGCGGCGCGTGTTCGCCATGAATCTCGCCGCCGGCGGCGTGCTGGGACCCATCGACCGCGCCCGGCACTCTAGCGAGCGCATGGGTCCCGCTCGCTACCTGGCCGCTTCCTACTACGAGCGCTGGCTGGCCGGACTCGAGGCTCGGGCCAAAGAGTCAGGTGTGCTCTCCGATGAGGAGATCGACAGCGGGGTCGCCGAAGCGGTACCTGCTGCGGGCGATCCACCGCCGGACGCGGAGATCATCCAGGCGATCGTGCAGGCCGGTGGGCCGAGCCGCCGCGATACCGGCCGGCTCGAGCCTCGGTTTGGAGTGGGCGATCGAGTGCGGGCCCGCAATATCCACCCGGTGGGGCACACCCGACTGCCGCGCTACGTCAGAGGGCACGTCGGGACGATTGCGCGTTGCCAGGGCACCCACGTGTTTCCCGACACCAACGCCCACGGTGATGGGGAAGATCCGCAGCCGCTCTACTGCGTGTGCTTCGAAGCCACCGAACTCTGGGGTTCTACGAAACCAACGAGCGATCGCCTTTACATCGACCTCTGGGAAGACTACCTGGAGCCAGCCGGCGCGGGCACCGAATGAGCGACGATCACGGACACGGGCACGATCACGACCACCCGCATGACGCTCCGCCCAACCCCTACCTGGAGCCACGAAGGACCCGGGAGGAGAACGCGGCTCTGGGAGAGCGCGTCCAGGCCATCGAATCGCTGCTGATTCAGAAGGGGCTGGTCTCCAAGGACGCTCTGGACAAGCTGGTCGAGATCTACGAACAGGATCTCGGACCGGAGAACGGAGCACAGGTCGTCGCCCGCGCCTGGGTGGATCCGGATTACAGAGCGAGGCTGCTCGACGACGCCACCTCCGCAATCGCCGAGCTCGGATTCGGAGGCCTGCAGGGCGAGCACATGGTGACGGTAGAGAACACCTCCGACGTGCACAACGTCGTCGTGTGCACGCTGTGCTCGTGCTATCCGTGGCCCGTCCTGGGTCTGCCGCCCAGCTGGTACAAGAGCACCGCGTATCGCTCGCGGGTGGTGATCGATCCGCGCGGCGTGCTGGAGGAGTTCGGCCTGCAGCTCGACGACTCGGTCGCAGTCCGCGTCTGGGACAGCAGCGCCGAGATTCGCTATCTGGTGCTACCCGAACGGCCCGCCGGGACGGAAGGGCTCGGTGAGGAGCAGCTCGCCGAGCTAGTGACGCGCGATGCGATGATCGGCGTCGCCAAGGTCCAGGTCCCTGACCGATGAGGCCTGCGAGGGACCGCACCGCCGACGCGGCGATCGCCGACATGGCGGACTCCGGGGCGCTGCCGCGTCGCAACGGTGAGATCCTCTTCCACGACGAGTGGGAGCGGCGGGTGTTCGCGATGGCTGTAGCTCTGTGCGAACAGGGCCTCTATGGCTGGGACGAGTTTCGTGAGCACCTGATCGCTGCGATCGCCGCCGGCGGCGAAACGCCCGAGCACCCGGACCCCGAGGCCCCCGGATACTTCGAGCACTGGCTCGCCTCGTTCGAAAACGTGCTGGCAGCCAAGAGCATTATCTCGACTGATTAGCCGCTCAATCGCTCCTGAGCGCGGTCACCGGATCGAGCCGCGCGGCGCGCCGTGCCGGGATCCAGCAGGCGACCAACGCCACCGCGAGCAACAGCGACCACTGCAACGTAGGTGCTCGCGTCGCGCGCCGACATACCGTACAGCTGGCTGGCGATCAGCTGGCCTAGGCCGAGCGCGGCGAGCACGCCGATCGCCGTGGTTATCGAGCCCGGTCGGGCTCCGACCGCGATGCGCACCCCGATCTCGTGCGTGCGGCTGGCTACCCCGTAGGCTGTGGGTTGGCTAGCTGTGTATTCCGAGGACGTTGTTCACATCGGGGCTCACTTCTGAGAACAATGGGGTTACCACACACCCACAGCTCAGAAGGAGCGCCCGATGCAGCTGCATGGTAACGCCCGAACGACCCCGTACATACGCCGCGAGATGGTCCGCCGTGTCCTGGAGCAGGCGGAGCCTGTGAAGGACACGGCCGCGGCGGTGGGTGTATCCCCTCGAACGCTCTACAAGTGGCTGCGTAGGTATCGGCAGGAGGGCGAGTCGGGACTGCTGGATCGAACCAGTCGGCCACACCGGAGCCCCGGTCAGACGAGCGCTCGTACGGTGCGTCGGATCCAGCGGCTGCGACGCCGTCGGTTGACGGCTTGGCAAATCAGCCGGCGCGTTGGGGTCCCGCGCTCCACGGTCTCGGACTGGTTGAAGCGATCGGGCCTAGGCCGGCTGCTGTACCTGGAACCGAAGGCAGTCATCCGGCGTTACGAGCGGGAGCGACCAGGCGAGCTGTTGCACATGGACACCAAGAAGCTCGCCCGCATCGTGCGGCCGGGTCACCGCATCCACCGCGACCGCTCTAGGACCGTTGAGGGAGCCGGCTGGGAACATGCCCACGTTGCCGTCGAGGACCACAGCCGCATCGCCTACGTCCAGGTGCTACACAACGAGGGCCAGTTCACCTGTACCGAGTTCCTGATACGAGCAGTCCAGTTCTACCGAAAACTTGGCCTCGTCATCGAGTGTGTGATGACCGATAACGGGCCCGGCTATCGTTCCAAACGCTTCAATCGAACCTGTCGGCGACTCAACATCCGCCACCTCTACACCAGGCCCTACACGCCCCGGACCAACGGCAAGGCCGAGCGCTTCATACGCACGCTCAAGGAACAATGGGCCTACGGAGCCTGCTACCAGACCTCCGCTCGGTCACGTCCCGTCAAGTGGTGTACGAAGGCCACTGAGGCGATCCATTTTCAAGCGCTGATGGCGAGCAGGTCCTCCTCAGGGTGGTGGGTGGTTGGCGCGACAGCCTCGGAGATGACCTCGAGGCTCATGTAGCGGCGAGAGATGGCCCACTCGTCGTTCTGTTCAGCGAGCACGGCGCCGACCAGGCGGATCAGGGCTGATCGATTCGGGAAGATGCCGACGACGTCGGTACGCCGGCGAACCTCCTTGTTGAGGCGCTCGAGCGGGTTGTTGGACCAGATCTGACGCCACACCGCCTTGGGAAACGAACTGAAGGCCAAGAGCTCCTCTTGAGCATCGGCCAGCAGCTCGGTCGCCTGCGGGAACCGACCCTCGAGGTGCTCCACGACCCGGCGGAACTGGGCGTACGTGCTGTCGCGGTCCGGCTGAGCGTAGATGGAGCGCACCAAGGTGGCCACGGCGCTCTGCGCCGCCTTCGGTACCTTGGCCAACAGGTTCACCATGAAGTGGGTCCGGCAACGCTGCCAGGAGCTTCCCGGCAACGCCGCGCCGATCGCCCCCTTGAGCCCCTCGTGGGCGTCGGAGATCGCCAACTGCACACCGGTCAGGCCCCGGCTTACCAAGGAGCGCAGGAACGCCAACCATCCGGCGCCGTTCTCGCTCGTGATCACGTCCACTCCGAGAATCTCTCGGTACCCGTCGCCGTTAACCCCGATTGCCATCACGGCGGTAACGTTGACGACGCGGCCACCTTCGCGGCTCTTGATCTGCATCGCGTCCAGCCACACGAACGGGTATGGGCCTGCATCCAGGGCTCGGTTCCGGAACACCTCGACGCTCTCGTCCAGGCTCTTGGCCATCTCCGAGACCCGCGACTTGGAGATCCCCTCTAGACCGATCGTCTTGACCAGCTTGTCGACCTTCCGGGTCGAGATCCCGAGCACGTAGGCCTCTGCTACCGCCGCCACCAGAGCCTTCTCAGCACGCCGCCGCGGTTGCAGCAAAAACTCCGGGAAGTAAGCACCCTCCCGGACCTTCGGGACCGCCAGCGAGATCGTGCCGACGCGTGTATCCCAGTCGCGCTGTCGGTACCCGTTACGGCGGTTCACCCGCTCCGGCGACCGGCTCCCGTAGCTGGCGCCGCAGATCGAGTCCACGTCTGCGCTCATCAGCAGCTGCGCGAACACCGCCACCATCTCCTGGAGCAGATCGGTGCCGTGCTCCGCGAGCCCCTTGCGAACCCACTCGGCGGCGGGCATCTTGGTCTTGGCCACTGGTTGTTCTCCTTGGCAGAAGGTTTCTTCTTGGCAAACCAAGGATCGACCAGTGGCCATCTTTATCTCAAGGGCGCGCCCGCCGTGGAAACTGTGGAAAACGCTCTGCGTTTCCCACCAGTTCCCACCGCTCCTGCTACTACTGCGTCGATGACGGGCGGAGCTTCATACACCACGTCCGGGGACTCTACTCTCCGCTCACCGAACTCGAGCTCTCGGACCCTGGACCAACCACTACAATCGTCACCGACCCCATGCGGGCATCGGCATGCAGACTCCGATGTCCAGGCTCCAGGTGAGTCCGTGAACAACCTACCCAGAACTCACAGCTAGCGATCAATATGGGCAGAATGCTTATAGTCAATTCGCCCACTGGTCGCTCGCGCTACGCTGCCGGCCCCTGGCCGAGTAGGCCAGGGCGAGCTCGAAACCCGGAGTTTCGCGAAGGCCCGCTGCAGGCTACAGTCGCCCGGTCCCGAGTCGATACCCGAGCCGACCGCAGTGACCAGCGACGCAACTCCACGCGACCCGAAGAGCCCGACGCCAGCGGGCGCCGGCACGGCGGCTCGTGCGCCGGGCATCGAGGAGCCGGCGCGCCTGGTTCGGCGCCTGCGGCGGAATTCTGTGGCGATCACGGCGATCGCCGCTCTCGGCATCCTAGTCGTCAACCAATCAGTGTGGCAGGTCGCCGGACTGATCGCATCTGCGCTCCTGATATACGCCAATTTCGCGCTTCTGGTGACGGCCGCCGACGCGATGCTAGGTGGGGCCAGAACCACTCCTAGCGCCCTCCAGACGGCATTTCTGGCGTTTCGGCATGTGTTGCTGGGCGTTTTTCTCTGTGCTATCGTCCTGGTGCCCGGGGTGGGGCCGGTCCCGGTAGCTCTGGGTATCTCCGTTCTCGTTCTCGCAATCCTTCTGGAAGCGATCGTTCAGGTCCTCTCTGGCCCCCATCGCCACTCCTAGAGCCACCCTTCTGCGCGCCTCATGGAGCACGAGACCTCTGCGCTCTACGACTGGATTCACGGGAGCCTCGACTCCGTCTTCGGCCCTGGCGTGATCACCGACCAGGCCGTGATGGCCTGGTTCATCGTGGTGCTCGCGGCCGTCGTCTTGCCGCTGTTGTCGCGCCGCTTCTCCGTCTACCAGCCGGGCGCCGTCCAGCAGATGCTCGAGATCGGCGTGGCGTCGATCAACACGATGTGTGACGCTTTCATCGGTGAGAACGGACGCAAGTACGCTCGCGTCATGGGGCCGATCGCTTTCTTCATCCTGCTGTCGAACCTGCTGGCGCTGATCCCGGGGTTCCAGCCACCGACCTCCGACCTCAACACGACCGCGGCGCTCGGGATCCTCACCTTCTTGATCTACAACTTCGTCGGCATCCGAGCCCAGGGGATGCGCTACACCAAGCAGTTCATTGGCGACCCCGTCTGGCTGGCGCCGTTGATGATCCCGATCGAGATACTCAGCCACATGTCGCGACCGGTGTCGCTGGCGATCAGGCTGTTCGGTAACATCTTCGCCGAGCACACGCTCGCGGGCGTCTTCTTCTTCTTGCTACCGATCGGACTCCCGGTCATCTTCATGCCGCTCGGAGTGTTCGTCTCGTTCATGCAGACGTTCGTCTTCGTGATGCTCTCCATGATCTACATCGCCGGTTCCCTGGAGCACCGGCATTGAAACATCACGTCTCCGCCACTTACTCGTTGAAAGGAGCACCTCCGATGACCAAGCGGCTCGCCTTCGTCGCGGCCACTGCCCTCGTCCTGCTGCTTACGCCGAACCTGGCCCTGGCCCAGGACGGCGCCGAGGCGAACGCCTACGACGTCGGGACTGCCATCGCTTTTGGCGCCGGCTTCGGCATGGCGATCGCCGCGGCCGGTTGTGGCCTGGCCCAAAGCAGGGCCATCGCGGCGGCCCTCGAGGGCATCGCTCGCAACCCGAGCGCTGACGGCCCCATCCGTGGTTCGATGATCTTCGGTCTCGTCCTCATCGAGTCGCTGGCGATCTACGCCCTGCTGATCGCGATTCTGCTGATCTTCCAGTTCGCGCCGGAATTGTAAGAGCTCCCGGCAGCAGCCGCGCGCTGCCAGTCGGCCGGTACGGATCCGGGCGTCGACTCTCCAATGGAGGGCGGCGCCCGCTTTCTCGTGCGGGCGGTGCGGGTGCGGACGGACTGCTAGCGCTGCAGGAAGAACGAGAGGCTCTCGAGCTCGACCTTGAGGTCGACGTGGCGCACGAGGATGCCCTCGGGAACATCCGGCCGCGACGGCGCGAAGTTGAGGATAGCGCGGATCCCGGCCGCGACCAGACGGTCTACGACCTCTTGTGCGGCCTCGGCCGGGACCGCGATGATCGCGATCTCGACCTCCTGTTCGGCAATCGTGGCATCCAACATGTCGATGTGCTCGATGGGACGGCCGGTGCGGGTGCGGTGACCGATCTTGTCGGGCACGACGTCGAACAGCGCGACGATCTCGAAGCCGCCGACGCCGAACCCCGGGTAGTCGCCCAGCGCGCTGCCCAAGTTCCCGGCACCGACGATGACCGCCCGAACGCGTCGGTCGAGGCCGAGTATGCCGGCGATGATGTGCCGCAGCTCGGAGACGTCGTACCCCACCCCGCGCACGCCGAAAGCACCGAAGTAAGCCAGGTCCTTGCGTAGCTGCGCGGGGTTCAGCCGCGCCCTGTCGGCGATGCCGCGGCTCGAGACCGTCGCGGCCCCCGCGTCCTCGAGCTCGGTCAGGACTCGCAGGTACAGCGACAGCCTTCGCGTGGTCGCCTCGGGAATGCGACTGGCCCGGGCACCCGGCTGGCCGGCAGAGCTACTCATCGCGCCATGCTAGCAGGCCGCGACAACGGGGCCGGGATAGAATGGGCCGACTCAAGGTCACACTTGCCGGTCCATCGTCCGATGTCTAGAGCCGAGTACCGTATCGACTACGCGCAAGTCGACGTCGTCGACCTGATGCAGCAGGTGCGCGCCCGGATCGCCGTGCGCTCAGGCGCCGATCCTCACTTCCCGGTGGCCGAGGAGGAGCTCCGAAAACGCCTGCTGGAGTACCTGGTGCTGGACGACGACCAGCCCTACACGATGCAGCAGGCGCTCGGCCTGGGCGGTGATTGGAACGTCGGCCCCGAGGACCTCCGCCGCTCCCACGATGGGCCCGTCGGCAGGCTCATCCGCGGCGTGCGGACGCTGTTGCGCCCGGTCACCAAGTTGCTGGTCAACACCGATATGCCGATCTTCAAGCAGTTCAAGCTGAATATCGGTGTGGCGGCCGCGCTGCACGATTTGCTCGAGGACAACTCCCGTCAGCGGGCCCGGCTGCAGGAGCTCGCCGACAGGGTCGAGCGGCTCGAGGCCGGCGGCTCGAGGGTAGGGCGCGACGCTTAGCAGGCTGCTGAAAAACTCCCCTTGTTCGAGTAGATTCTGAACCACGCAGCCCGCGGCAAAAACCGAAGCATCAACGAGGTGAGCAGATGCGTGGTGAGGACGCGGACAGGTGGCCGCCTTTAGTTACGTATCTCCGGAGCAGCGAGTACCGAAAGAGCATCCGCTGCGGCCGCTGCTGAGGATCGTCAACGATGTGCTGGGGCGGATGTCGCCGCTGTTCGAGAAGCTGTACTCGCACACGGGCCGTCCGTCTATCCCGCCGGAGAAACTGCTGCGGGCGCTGCTGCTGCAGGTGCTGTACACGATTCGCTCCGAGCGCATGCTGATGGAGCAGCTCGACTACAACCTGCTGTTCCGGTGGTTTGTGGGCCTGAACATGGACGATCTGGTGTGGGATGCGACGGTGTTCACGAAGAACCGGGATCGAGTGTTGGGAGGCGAGGTCGCCGAGGTGTTCTTCCAGGAAGTGCTGGCGGAGGCACGGCGCCGCAGCCTGCTATCGGATGAGCACTTCACGGTGGACGGCACGCTGATCGAGGCGTGGGCCTCACACATGAGCTTCAAGCCGAAGGATCAGAGCGACTCCGATGAGGGAGGCAGCAACCCGAGCGTCGATTTCCGCCGGCAACGGCGCACAAACGATACTCACGCCTCCAGGACCGATCCGGACGCACGCCTGTACAAGAAAAGTAGGGGAGCCGAGTCGAAGCTCTGCTACATGGGGCACCTGATGATCGACAACCGCCACGGGTTAGCAACCAAGGCATGCGTAACGATCGCTTCCGGGACAGCGGAACGAGAGGCGGCGGTGCAAATGGCGGACAAGATTTCCGGTAACCGCAGGGTGACCTTGGCGGCCGACAAGGGCTACGACACACGCGAGTGCGTCCGTAAGCTTCGAGATCGGAACATCACCCCGCACGTTGCACAGAACGACACCAATCGGCGCAGCGCCATCGACCGGCGCACAACCCGCCACCCCGGCTACCAGGTCAGTCAAAGGAAACGCAAGCTCGTCGAGCAGATGTTCGGATGGGCCAAGACGGTCGGGCTGATGCGCAAGACGCGGCACCGAGGCACCGAACGCGTCGATTGGATGTTCACCTTCACCGCCGCTGCCTTCAACCTGGTCAGAATGCGCAACCTCCAGGGGGCGACGTGACGATATCGGGACTAACCGCCCAAGAAATACCGGCGCGGCCGGCAACCAGAGCCTCGCACTCGCACACGGCGGCCGGGCAACTCACCTTGATCGAGACGATCCAGCCCAAAATGGCGCGCTCGAGCCGTTTTTCAGCAGCCTGCTAAGGTATCTCTCGATGTAGCCGGAGACCGCAGCCTCGGGGGAAGCGAGTTTGCGGCCCGTCCTCTGGGCGATCACCAGGTCCTGGCACCAGGACAGGGCTTCGGCTCGGCTCTCGAAGCGGCGACGGTTCGGTTCCCCCAGGGCCTTCATCGTCTCGCCCCACGGGCGACAATCTACTTCCCATTTCCGCCGGCCGCGGTGTCGGCACTGTCTCGGCACGGGATTGAAGGGTTTGGTCACGCACCCACCTCCGTAGGAGCTCGGGATCGAATCTCACCTGCCGGCCGATCCTACAGCATGGGATCATGCCGTCTCGGGCGTGCTGGCGGACGGTCTCCGGCGTGAGGCGCAGATACTCTCCGGCGTCTTCGGCCGTCCAGAGCAGGCGCGCCGGCTCGGTCATTTGAACCACTCGTAGTAAGCGTGGCGCAATTTCTCGATAGCTACCTCTGCAGCCTCGAACTTACTGGTAGCGGTGACTACGTGCGCCGCGATCTTCTCGCCCTGTCTCCATCCCTCGTCGAAGACGACTAGGTACTCCTCTCCCCCAGGCCCCCGGCGGAAACGGAAGCTGAGCGACATGCGGGCTTCGTGTTCCGCCTCTAGGGCGTCGATGACGAGGTCGTAGGCGTCGTCCGAGTTTCCACGCACGCGGCGCTCGCGCAGGTTGCGAAATAGTGCCGGCTCGGTCACTTGCTAGCGCTCTCCTGCGGGGCGGCGAGGGCGCGCGCGAGTGCCGCCTCGGCCTTCTCGGCGCGTTGGATGGCTTCGTCGCGCTCGTTGCAAATCTGCTCCATAACATCGAACGCCCGGTTGATACCTTCATACAGATCAGCGAACTCCGACGCAGCCACGTCACCATACCCGTTGACTGTCACGACGCCCTCCGCGTTGTCTGATTCAGACTCGCCCCGATCCGCACCACGAGCACTTCGCACAGCGCCCGCTCGTTCGGGTGCATCCGCCGTCTCCGCCTCGTTGCAATCGAGTCCAGGACCCCCAGCTCCCATTCCGTGAAACGCCGGTGGCTCGCATCCAGCAACAGCTCGATCAGCTCGCCGTCGGGCATCTCGGAAATCTTGATGCTCGCGTTCACGATGCCTCCGACAGCAGCGGCCGCATGCGGTAATCGGGCGCATCAATCCGCACGTCCACGCACATCTCACGCAGCCGTGACACCAACCCCCGGCTCGTACTGCGGCCTGAGCCGCGCCATTCCCAGCACGCCCTCACGCCGCCACTGGTATCCACGCGACTCCAGAAGCGCCGCATCAGGGCGAGCGTCAGGTGTGGCGTGAGGTCCCCGACCGGACGTGTCCTGCGGTCGACGGGCATCAACTCGCCACCTCTTCGGCTGTGACGGTTTCCTCAAGAACCCGATCTAGTTTGTCTCGGTGCTTGGTCCACCAATCGGGGTTCTTGCGGTTGTCCACCAATTGGAAGAACCAGCGCTGCGAGAAGATCCGCTCTGGCGTGGGTGGCGCTGGCTTCCCTCCAGCGATCGCCGCTTCGATGGCGTACCAGCAGTCCTTCGGGCTGTGCCCTTGAGCCAGACGCTCCAGCAGGTACTTAGCCTGTGGCGCCGTCGGCGGATACACCACGCGGCTGAACGTCCCGAGGTACTCCAGAACCTGCCCAGCAGCAGCCGCGCGCGCGTCTGGAGCGCTGCGACTAGTAGTAGGAGTAGTGTAGGAGTTAGTAGGAGTAGTGAGTAATTATGGTGGTACCGTTCGAGGTATCTTTTGAGGTACCTCTCGAGGTACCTTCCGGGGTACCTTCTGGGGTACCAGGGTGAGCGCGCGGACTGACTTCGACCCACACCAAGTCGTCGAGGCTAGAGGAGGCGTGAGCATCCAGGCGGTAGACCTTGTCGCCTTCGCGTACCTCGTACTTATGGATCAGGATCGGATAACTGCCCCGGCTGCCGCGTTGTTGGAAGTCCCGGAGGTAGCCTTTGCTCCGGAGCTCGCGCAGTTCCTTCTTCACCCGGATCGTCTTGATGTGGCGATCGCTCGCGAGCACCGGGGCGCATGTCCAGATAACGCCCCTGAAGCAACGCAGGATCATCCAGACGTAGGTCCAAGCGGCGGCGTCGGTAACCCTGCCCTCGATGACGTGGTGGCAGATCGCCTCGCGGATGGGCTGGAAACGGCCGCTCATCGGGAGCGCTCCGCCAGTCCTCGCCACCACTCCTGCACAGCGGGCAGTAAGTCCGCTGGCAAGAACTTGTACCAGTTCACCGTCGCCCCCTACTGCTCATCGGTCCCCCAGAGATCGGCCCCCAGACGTGAACGTTCGCCCACTTGATGAACGCCTTCAGATACGCCCAATCCGCGCCGGTTGCCTCGTCGATTGAGCGTTCGATAGGCGTTGTCGCCGGGCGCCACGTCATGCCGGTGTCGCCCCGAAACGCCTCCACGATCTCTGGCTCTCCGAGCGCCCAGCGAACGCACCCGAGCCATGCGTCGGTCATGTATGCGGGTGTGTCGGCGGGTCGCAGAGCATGGAGATCAGCCGCCATCCTCGCTCTCCTTCGGCAACCACGGCACCGCCTGCTGCCACAGCAGTTCTAATTCTTCGTGGGTGGCACCGGCCTTGTGGGCTCGCCGTAGGTCACGTCCCGTCAAGTGGTGTACGAAGGCCACTGAGGCGATCCATTTTCAAGCGCTGATGGCGAGCAGGTCCTCCTCAGGGTGGTGGGTGGTTGGCGCGACAGCCTCGGAGATGACCTCGAGGCTCATGTAGCGGCGAGAGATGGCCCACTCGTCGTTCTGTTCAGCGAGCACGGCGCCGACCAGGCGGATCAGGGCTGATCGATTCGGGAAGATGCCGACGACGTCGGTACGCCGGCGAACCTCCTTGTTGAGGCGCTCGAGCGGGTTGTTGGACCAGATCTGACGCCACACCGCCTTGGGAAACGAACTGAAGGCCAAGAGCTCCTCTTGAGCATCGGCCAGCAGCTCGGTCGCCTGCGGGAACCGACCCTCGAGGTGCTCCACGACCCGGCGGAACTGGGCGTACGTGCTGTCGCGGTCCGGCTGAGCGTAGATGGAGCGCACCAAGGTGGCCACGGCGCTCTGCGCCGCCTTCGGTACCTTGGCCAACAGGTTCACCATGAAGTGGGTCCGGCAACGCTGCCAGGAGCTTCCCGGCAACGCCGCGCCGATCGCCCCCTTGAGCCCCTCGTGGGCGTCGGAGATCGCCAACTGCACACCGGTCAGGCCCCGGCTTACCAAGGAGCGCAGGAACGCCAACCATCCGGCGCCGTTCTCGCTCGTGATCACGTCCACTCCGAGAATCTCTCGGTACCCGTCGCCGTTAACCCCGATTGCCATCACGGCGGTAACGTTGACGACGCGGCCACCTTCGCGGCTCTTGATCTGCATCGCGTCCAGCCACACGAACGGGTATGGGCCTGCATCCAGGGCTCGGTTCCGGAACGCCTCGACGCTCTCGTCCAGGCTCTTGGCCATCTCCGAGACCCGCGACTTGGAGATCCCCTCTAGACCGATCGTCTTGACCAGCTTGTCGACCTTCCGGGTCGAGATCCCGAGCACGTAGGCCTCTGCTACCGCCGCCACCAGAGCCTTCTCAGCACGCCGCCGCGGTTGCAGCAAAAACTCCGGGAAGTAAGCACCCTCCCGGACCTTCGGGACCGCCAGCGAGATCGTGCCGACGCGTGTATCCCAGTCGCGCTGTCGGTACCCGTTACGGCGGTTCACCCGCTCCGGCGACCGGCTCCCGTAGCTGGCGCCGCAGATCGAGTCCACGTCTGCGCTCATCAGCAGCTGCGCGAACACCGCCACCATCTCCTGGAGCAGATCGGTGCCGTGCTCCGCGAGCCCCTTGCGAACCCACTCGGCGGCGGGCATCTTGGTCTTGGCCACTGCTTGTTCTCCTTGGCAGAAGGTTTCTTCTTGGCAAACCAAGGATCGACCAGTGGCCATCTTTATCTCAAGGGCGCGCCCGCCGTGGAAACTGTGGAAAACGCTCTGCGTTTCCCACCAGTTCCCACCGCTCCTGCTACTACTGCGTCGATGACGGGCGGAGCTTCATACACCACGTCCGGGGACTCTACTCTCGCCGTATCTCCTGGACCAGTTCGGCATCAAACGTGACCTGACGAAGCTGAGCCTGTAGCCGTGTCGGTAGCTGTGTTTTCACTGTCTCGTACTCACGACAACTCGTCCTCCAAAGCGCTCAGCCTCGACAGCCGCGGCATTCCATAGCGACCGAAAGGCACCTCCGGGGCCGTGGTAGCGTCCTGGCGCTGGTGACACCTCGCGCATCCCACAACCCCGGAGGTCAACATGGCTTCAGACCCTGGTCATCGAATCGATTCGCTAACCAAGGTGTTCGAATCTCAGCGAGCGCTTGCACGGATGCTTGACCAAGGCGCTGAAGTTCAGGAAGCCCTTGTGCCGCGGCTTCAAGGGCCTTTTGGTGACGCTCAAAAATTTGGCGAAGATCAACTAGCATTCGCGCGGAACGTTCAGCATCTCGCTCGTGAAGTTCTCGAAGTTCCGAGAGCTTTTGCTGAAGACATGCTTCGTGACGCCGAAACATGGCGCGAGCTTCTTGAATCTCTTCGACGAGAACTTCCCGAAACTCTTGAAGGCGGGCTAGGTCTAAGCCGCGCAGCCCCAGGGGCGTAACGGGGGTGTGCCCGACTGGCGGGTTCGACCGTCTCTGATTCCTTACACTCACGCCACCTCCTAGCAGGCTGCTGAAAAACGGCTCGAGCGCGCCATTTTGGGCTGGATCGTCTCGATCAAGGTGAGTTGCCCGGCCGCCGTGTGCGAGTGCGAGGCTCTGGTTGCCGGCCGCGCCGGTATTTCTTGGGCGGTTAGTCCCGATATCGTCACGTCGCCCCCTGGAGGTTGCGCATTCTGACCAGGTTGAAGGCAGCGGCGGTGAAGGTGAACATCCAATCGACGCGTTCGGTGCCTCGGTGCCGCGTCTTGCGCATCAGCCCGACCGTCTTGGCCCATCCGAACATCTGCTCGACGAGCTTGCGTTTCCTTTGACTGACCTGGTAGCCGGGGTGGCGGGTTGTGCGCCGGTCGATGGCGCTGCGCCGATTGGTGTCGTTCTGTGCGACGTGCGGGGTGATGTTCCGATCTCGAAGCTTACGGACGCACTCGCGTGTGTCGTAGCCCTTGTCGGCCGCCAAGGTCACCCTGCGGTTACCGGAAATCTTGTCCGCCATTTGCACCGCCGCCTCTCGTTCCGCTGTCCCGGAAGCGATCGTTACGCATGCCTTGGTTGCTAACCCGTGGCGGTTGTCGATCATCAGGTGCCCCATGTAGCAGAGCTTCGACTCGGCTCCCCTACTTTTCTTGTACAGGCGTGCGTCCGGATCGGTCCTGGAGGCGTGAGTATCGTTTGTGCGCCGTTGTTTGCGAAAATCGACGCTCGGGTTGCTGCCTCCCTCATCGGAGTCGCTCTGATCCTTCGGCTTGAAGCTCTTGTGTGAGGCCCACGCCTCGATCAGCGTGCCGTCCACCGTGAAGTGCTCATCCGATAGCAGACCGCGGCGCCGTGCCTCCGCCAGCACTTCCTGGAAGAACACCTCGGCGACCTCGCCTCCCAACACTCGATCCCGGTTCTTCGTGAACACCGTCGCATCCCACACCAGATCGTCCATGTTCAGGCCCACAAACCACCGGAACAGCAGGTTGTAGTCGAGCTGCTCCATCAGCATGCGCTCGGAGCGAATCGTGTACAGCACCTGCAGCAGCAGCGCCCGCAGCAGTTTCTCCGGCGGGATCGACGGACGGCCCGTGTGCGAGTACAGCTTCTCGAACAGCGGCGACATCCGCCCCAGCACGTCGTTGACGATCCTCAGCAGCGGCCGCAGCGGATGCTCTTTCGGTACTCGCTGCTCCGGAGATACGTAACTAAAGGCGGCCACCTGTCCCGCGTCCTCACCACGCATCTGCTCACCTCGTTGATGCTTCGGTTTTTGCCGCGGGCTGCGTGGTTCAAAATCTACTCGAACAAGGGGAGTTTTTCAGCAGCCTGCTAGAGGAGCCCCCACCAACCCCGGAGGTACCGATTCGTGGCTCCGAGACCATCTTGGTGGTTGACGATGACGATACGGTTCGAGGCTTCGTGTCGGGGGTCCTGACAGACTATGGGTATACCTCGATCCAAGCTCAAGATCCTGAAGACGCTCTGAAGGCCTGCCGGACGCACAGCGGTCCGATCCACCTAGTGTTGACGGATGTGGTCATGCCGGAAATGTACGGTCCCGAGCTCGCGGCTGCGGTTACTTCGCTGCGTCCCGAAATCAAGACGCTGTACATGTCGGGCTATGCCGAGGGCACAATCACGCATCGGGGTGCTCTGGAGGCTGGCACGTCACTGCTTACAAAACCCTTCGCACCCAAGGCCTTGCTTCAAGCGGTGCGCAAACGGCTCGATGATCACGGTGAGATGAGCGGCTGACCTTCTGGAGACGGGCTCACGGATCCTCCCGAGGAACCTCGAAACAAGCTTCAGGCCCGAGAAAGGGCCGGATGCAAGGCATCGGAGCCGCCGACGGTCATCGGAACCTTCAAGGCTCCCGTAACGCCGCCAAGGGCAGCGAGGTCCCAGGTACTCCGAACGAGCTTGAGGCCCGAGAAGGGGCCAGATGCCAGGCGCCGAAGCCGCAGACGGTCATTTGGACCTTCAAGGCTTCGGCAACGCCGCATCTGGCCCCTTCTCGGGCCTCAAGCAGTGGAGGCGGCGGGAATCGAACCCGCGTCCGAAAACAATCCACGCGAAGCGTCTACATGCATATCCCGCCGGTGATTTCGCCCCGCATCAGCCCGGCGGGCTCACCGATGCAGCGCTATTCCGGCTCTGGTTCTCACCGCGACCTACCGCCGGAAAGAGCGGTGCACGGCCAGCCTGCTTGCGGCGTTCGACCTGGACCCAGCAGGCGAGGTCCAGCGAACGCTAGCGGGGATTAGGCCGCTAGGGCTACCGGTGTATCGGCAGTTGTGTTTTTGCCCACGCGGGATTAACGAGCCAGCATGGAACGCTCGGCATGCAGCTTCGGCTTCAATGTTCCCGTCGAACCCAGATCGCCCCCTCGGGCGCGGCCGTGGACGCTACACACCGCGCTCACGACGCTGCCAAACTACCAGCGTAGCACGGCGCGGCCGGCGGTCGATGCCGATTCCGAGTGGGCCTGTGCCAGGATAATCAGCAAGCGATGGCGTCGACGTCTGTCCTGCTGAAGTCGTCGCCGACGAACAGCAGCGGCTCACCGCTGCGGTGCGACAGCGCGTAGGCGAAGCAGTCGCCGAAGTTGAGCCCGGCGCGGTGACGACCCTTGCCGAAGCAGCGGTAGGCGTGGCGCGCGAGCTCCATCTGCTCGCCGTCGAACGGAACCAACTCGATGCCGGCCTTGTGCAGCAGCAGGTCGAGCTCGCGACCATCTGCCTCGCCAAATCGCCTCTCGATGACGATCGCTGCCTCGAGCGCCGACGGCGGCGCCATGAGGCGTATCGGGTCGCGGTCGATGGCGGCCTGGACGGACGGCGCCTCGGGCTCGTTCAGGAGCACCGCGAGCAGGGCGCTGGTATCGATCACCATCAGGCCGGGACCCCGTCGTCGTCGTAACCGATGATCGCATCGGGGTCGCGGTCGTCCAGCGTGGGGAGACGCGAGCAGCGCTCGCGGATCACGGCCAGCTGTTCGCGCAGGGGCACCGGATAAACGCGCCCACGCTCGCGGCGCAGGCGCTCCTCGAGCGCTTTGATGACCGCCTCCGTGAGCCCTTCGCCGGTCATTTCGGCGAGCTCACGGGCCAGTCGGTCGGCTTCAGGGTTCTTGATGCTGAGGGCCATGGCGCGGATCGGATACTTTCTAGAATATCAGGTAGATTCTAGAATATCGCACGCTTGGTCAAAACCCTATTGGTGCTCCGTCACGGATCAAATTGCGCCGCCCGGGTCACATCATCAAGCGGCGGCGGCTACTGCTGCTCGCGTGCTCGCAGCGCCATCTCGGCGCCGAGCCGGTCGTGAATCCGGATGCGCTCGCGGAACCCGGCGGTATCGAACTTTCCGGCCCCGTACTCGCGGATGTCCTTGTAGCGGACGCTGATAATGTACTCGTCGGCGCCGAGGCGCTCCTCGGTGTGCACGCCGAAGCTGAACTGACGCGGCGCGTAAACGAGCACCGACACGTGCTCGTCGTCATCGAGCCAGTTGATGATGCTGCCGAACTGCGACAGCGTCTCGACGGCGGCGTCGTTGACCGCATGATCGATGTCCTGGTCGCTGCTGCGCAGCGTCTCGCTGACCGACCTCTGCTGCTCGATGGCCGCCTGGTATTCGGTCCAGCGGTTCCGCGCCGAACGGCGATACGAATCGCGGGCGCGCTGGGTCTCGGCGGACTCCTCGCCCGACTCGTCCTGTTGCTCCAGGACGATGGTGATGTCACGCGACTCGCTGGCTTGTTGCCGTTCCTGTTCGGCGACCTGTACGGCGTCGAGTACCCGGCGGACCTCCTCGAGATGCCCCTCGTAGATCTCCGACACGCTCCCTTCGTCCCCGTGCTCTTGCGCCTGCTCGAGCAGCAGCTCCAGCTCGCCGAGCGACTCGGCGATTTGCTTGGCACGATAGTCGATGACGCTGAGCGACAGGAACCGGGCTTTGTCCAAGCCTTCATCGCCCGGGACTCGCAGCACGGCCCAGGGCTCCCGGAAGCGGCGCTCGAAGGCACGCGGGATCACGGCCACCGGCGGCCGCTGGATCGAGAAGACGACCCCGTAGCCGTCGATGTAGACGCCGTGCGCCGCGCTCATACTGCCGACGCGCACCAGCGGCTGACTCACGATCAGGTCGGGGCGGCCGTCCTGGTCGAGCCCGGGCTCGGGCCGCATGAAGGCGCTGACCGCGTTCTGGACGTGCTCGTGGACGGTTTCGGTGAGCAGCTCCTCGAAGGCCTGGATGGCCTTGAGCCTGCGAGTCTCGCGCTGCTGCGCGCCGGCGGTCCCGACCCCTGGGCCCAGAGCGAGGGCGATCAAGAGCGCGCCGGCAAGGAGGCTCCTGCTAGTCATCGTCGTGGCTCCGGAACCTGCTGGTCCGCCGGAACGCGGGTCAGCAGGAAGTTGATCACCTGGTTGATGCGCTCCAGCTCGATGCCGGTGTTCTCCTGCCAGAGGCCGAACTCGTTGGCGATGAACAGCTGGTCGTTGTTGCGCTGGGCATCGAAGGTCTGGAACATACCGGCCAGCTCCGAGTCCCACTCGGTGCGCAACTGCTCGCGTAGCTGGCGCTCACGCACCTGCCACAGCCTGTCGAGGATCTCGCTTGATGGCACCGCCGGCGCGGCGGTGTTGCCGGCCGTCAGCCCGTGCGCGCGTACCTTGTTCTCGAACCAGCGGTCCAACTCCGCATTGCTCATGCCGACAGGGGTTACCGACAGCCCGGACTGCGACGTCGGGCCGGCTGGCTGCTGGGCCAGGATGGCCTGTGGCTGGGCGGTTGACTGTCCCGCGGGTGTCGATGGCCACAGGCTGCTGCTGATCGACCAGCCGTCGGGGTTGTTGGCGACTCGGATGTTGGCGATCGCCGCGGTCAGCAGGAAGCCCACCACGAAGCTCGCCGCGATCGCCAGCCCTTTGACCCAGCGGCTCAGCCCAGCCGCTGGCCGCGGCGGGGTCATGGCGACGAAGGCGACCCGCGATGGCGCGGGCTCGAGCTCGTCGAAGGCCTGCAGGTCGGCACGCACGCTGCGGAAGGCCTCCAGCATCTCGAGCGATTCATCGTCGAGTGAGTTGCGGGCGGCCTCCGCGTCGAGAGGATCGACCTCGTCGTAGGCGAGCTCGACCAGAAGCTCACGAATCTCGTCGCTTTTCTTGTGTTCGGTCATAGCGCTTGACTCTTCAGATGTCCCAGCCGCGTAGCCAACGACTCGAGGCCGTGGTACAGACGGGATTTTATTGTGCTTTCAGGAGCCCCCAGGAGCTCTGCGATCTCGCGGAACTTCATGCCGTGGTACTCCTTCAGGATAATCACCGAGCGCTGGCCGTCGGGGAGCTCGCCGATCGCCTCCCGCAGCGCCTGCGCCCGTTCGTTGGTTATTGCAGTGTCATCAGGTGTGACGGCCGAATCGGGGAGGAGACGCAGGTGGTTCTTCTGCTCGTCCTCGTCGATCGACACCGTGGGACGGGCCTTCTGCCGCCGGAACTGGCTGCGGCACAGGTTCAGGGCAATCTGGTAGAGCCAGGACGAGAACTTCGCCTGGCCGCGGAAGCGATCCAGGTTCGTGTAGGCACGAATGAAGGCCTCCTGGCAGATATCTCGCGCCTCCTCGGCATCACCGAGGTAGCGGTAGACGAACTTGTAGAGCGAGCCCTCCCAGCGCGAGACCAAGTCATTGAAGGCGCCGACATCGCCGTCGACGGACATCGCGACTAGCTGTTCGTCGCTGGGAGCCGCTGTCGCGTCTGCCATTTGGGCCCCGGTTAACGTTCCCATAGGTATCGTCTCTCCTAGGGTTGAGACGAAATCGGGCGGAGAAAAGTCGAGATCGATACGGACACGAGGCACCTCGCGACCGTCTCCTGTCTGGTGGAGGTCTTTCGCATCCGACGAGTCGGCCTCCGATGTCCCGAGAGCCCGTATGGAGTGTAGCAAAGACGACTCCCAGATCGCCTCCAACGGCGATCGCCCCCGCGAGCGCCTGGCGGCCCTGGGTGGCCGCTCGCTCACCGATCCGGAGCTGCTGGCGCTGGTGCTCGGCACCGGGTCACCCGGGCGCAGCGCGCTGCAAGTGGCGGGCCGGCTTCTGCGCCATGGAGGGCTGCGGGAGCTGGCGCGCGCCGGGGTCCGGCAGCTACGGCAGCAGCCAGGGGTCGGCTCGGCGCGGGCGGCGCAGTTGGTCGCCGTCTTCGAGATCGCCCGACGCCTTCGGGGGGCCGCACCGGCGCGCGGCGAGAGCATTCGCCAGCCCCGCGATCTTGGCGGTTACCTGGTTGCGCGCTACGGGGATGAGCGTAACGAGAGCTTCGGTGTGGTGTTGCTGGACGGTCGCAATCGATTCGTGCGCGAGCAGCGCCTCTCCTACGGCGGCTGGAGCGCCAGCGTGGTGCGTCCACGCGAGGTCTTCCGCGAGGCGCTCCTGACCGCTTCGCCTGCCGTGATTCTGTTTCACAACCATCCGTCTGGAGACCCGACGCCGAGCCGCGAGGACGTGGGGATCACGCGCCAGGTCTGCGAGGCAGGCAACCTGCTGGGGATCCGCGTGCTCGACCATCTGGTCGTCGGGGCGGAGGGATTCGTGAGCATGCGGGAGCGCGGGCTGATCTAGCCGCCACGACGCTCTCCGCCCCGTGAGCGCGCACCGAGAGCGGCACATGGGTGATTGGGTGGGCAGGCGGTCGAACGCCGTGGAGGTCCTGAAATCTCTCCTAACGGGCCTGGCGCTCCTTGGCGGTCTGGCGATCTGCCACTACCCTTAGAGATCGTGCAAGCAGGTACCCGACTCGGGCACTTCGAGATTATCGAGCCGCTCGGTGCAGGCGGCATGGGCGAGGTATATCGGGCGACCGACACCAACCTGCGCCGTGACGTGGCGCTCAAGCTGCTGCCGGCGGAGCTCTCGAGCGACCCCGAGCGCCTTGCCCGACTGCAGCGCGAGGCGCATCTGCTGGCCGCCCTGAACCATCCCAACATCGCCGCCATACATAGTCTGGAGCAGGACGAGGAAACCCGCTTCCTGGTGCTGGAGCTGGTTGAGGGTGAGACCCTGGCAGAGAGACTGAAGCGCGGGTCCCTGCCGGTGCAGGAGGCCCTGGAGGCTGCCAGGCAGATCGCCGAGGCTCTGGGGGCTGCGCACGACAACAGCATTATCCACCGCGACCTGAAGCCCGCCAACGTCATGTTGACGCCCGGTGGCAACATCAAGGTTCTCGACTTCGGGTTGGCGAAGGCGAGCGGCATCGGGAGGGCGAAGGGAGACCTGACTGACTCCCCGACTATCACGGTGGCGGGGACGACGTCTGGCGTGATCCTGGGCACTGCCGCCTATATGAGCCCCGAGCAAGTTCGCGGCCAGGTGCTGGACAAGCGCACCGACATCTGGTCGTTCGGGTGTGTGCTCTACGAGATGCTCTCCGGTCGCAAGGCGTTCGCCACAGAGACCGCGGCCGACACCCTGGTAGCGATCCTCAACGAGGAACCGCTCTGGGACGCTCTCCCGGCCAACACGCCGAGATCTGTGGTGATGTTGCTTCGTCTATTCCTGCGCAAGAACCGCACAAGACGACTGCACGACATCGCCGACGCCAGGATCGAGATCGAAGAGGCGCTCGCTGAGCCCCTCAAAGACCGCGCCAATCGGAACGGCTCGTTAGACTTCAAGATAAGAAGCGTCAAGAGGCTGCCCCCCCCTCGAGAGCGCCTCTTCTCGTTGGCCTGGTCGGGGGGCCGCTCATCTTTGTGGTCAACGTTTTTTTTCTCTACCTGGGCTTTGATCTAGGTTCCGCGGATTACCGGATTCGAGGGGACGAGTTCCTTGAACCGGCATCTGTCATAGCGGAACTGAGGAATAAGGACAACGTCTTCGCGGCACGAATCCGCTCGCATCTTCCGATCGCGACGAGAAACGCGATTGATGAGTTTCACCCGCAAGCCGAGCCCATAGAGGATGTGCCCCGAATGTCGTGGAAATTGGATGAGCGCAGCCTCCTGGGCAACGGCTGATCGTATCGGTTAGGCGGCCTGCTCGTCCGGGCCGCGAGTGATCTGGGCAAGGTGACGATAGCCGTCGACGCGGCGCATGCGGATCTGGCCGAAGGCGACCAAGCCCCACAGCAACGTCACGCCAGCTGCCTCGGTGCAGAACGAACCCTGGGTCTTGGTACGGCGCCGGAACTCCCGGTTCAGGTTCTCGAGCGGGTTGGTCGTTCGCAACGTCTTCCACATCGGCCTGGGGAACTCGTAGAACGTCAGCAGGCTCAGGCCCGCTTCCTCCAGGCTTCGGGCAACGGCCGGCACGAGCCTGGACCATTTGCGCACGAAGGCGCTGTACGCGGCCCGAGCCTCGTTGCCGTTGTCGGCGCGGACGATGGCATGCCAATCGCGCCTCATTTCATCGCGCGCATGCACGGGGCAGTGATCGCGAAGGTTGCTCCACTTGTGCTGGATGCATCGCTGCACCTGCGACCGCGGCCATGCCTCGGTCGCCTTCGCCAGCCCCTTGTGACCGTCGGCGATCAGCAGCTGAGGCGATCGCAGCCCCCGGTGCACGAGCGAGTCGATCAACCCTCGCCAGTGAACTTCCGCTTCCGAGGCCGCCAACCGCAACGCCACCAACACCTTCTGGCCGTCGGCTTTGACTCCGAGCACCGCCAACACCGGCACCGAGACCACGCGCCGCGCCAACCTGACCTTCAGGTGAAACCCGTCCAGATACAGAATCGGATACCGCTCACCGGACAGCTCTCGCTCGCTCCAGCTCGCGAAGTACGTCTTGAGCCGCCCCACCACCCGCGAGACCGTGCTCTTGGACAGGTGCGCTCTCCCGAGCAACGGAGACAACGCCTTGCGGATCCGCCGCGTGTTGGCGCCCGCCAGGTACGCTCCCAGGATCGCCTCGTCCACCTGTCGTGCTCGCCGCGCGTACCGTGGCAGGATCGCGCTCCGGAACTCCCGGGTGCCGCCGTCTTCGTCCACGACGCGACCGCGCGGCACGTCCAACTCCTGGAGTCCCTGCGCCGTCGTCACCCGCCGGCTTTGGGTGCCGTTGCGGTAGCCTCGGCGCGCCGACCGTTGCGCTCGTATCGCGCGCTCCCCAGAGCCTCCGTGAGCTCCTCCTGGAGCGTGATCTGGATCGCCTCACGGATCCTCGTCCGCAGCAACATCTGTACGTCCCGTCGAAACTCCACGACCTCGTTGTCGTGCGTGCTAACCTGCTTCACGGCGTAACCTCCTGCCGCTCGTGGCGGCTCTGAGTTTTGCTACTCGGAGGTTACGCCTTTCTAATTTCCACAGGACTCGGGACGGATCCCCCATAGAGGTCCCGGATTTACTACGGGCCGAAGTGCGTCGAGAGCTAAACGAGCTGCTCTTGGCTCACAGGTTGGTTCTGGATGCAGAGGCTGTGAACGGTCTGCTTTTGTCGGAGGGATTGAACCAGCAGATAGACAATGCGCCCGAGGGAGACGAACTACAACTGGTCACGTCCCGTCAAGTGGTGTACGAAGGCCACTGAGGCGATCCATTTTCAAGCGCTGATGGCGAGCAGGTCCTCCTCAGGGTGGTGGGTGGTTGGCGCGACAGCCTCGGAGATGACCTCGAGGCTCATGTAGCGGCGAGAGATGGCCCACTCGTCGTTCTGTTCAGCGAGCACGGCGCCGACCAGGCGGATCAGGGCTGATCGATTCGGGAAGATGCCGACGACGTCGGTACGCCGGCGAACCTCCTTGTTGAGGCGCTCGAGCGGGTTGTTGGACCAGATCTGACGCCACACCGCCTTGGGAAACGAACTGAAGGCCAAGAGCTCCTCTTGAGCATCGGCCAGCAGCTCGGTCGCCTGCGGGAACCGACCCTCGAGGTGCTCCACGACCCGGCGGAACTGGGCGTACGTGCTGTCGCGGTCCGGCTGAGCGTAGATGGAGCGCACCAAGGTGGCCACGGCGCTCTGCGCCGCCTTCGGTACCTTGGCCAACAGGTTCACCATGAAGTGGGTCCGGCAACGCTGCCAGGAGCTTCCCGGCAACGCCGCGCCGATCGCCCCCTTGAGCCCCTCGTGGGCGTCGGAGATCGCCAACTGCACACCGGTCAGGCCCCGGCTTACCAAGGAGCGCAGGAACGCCAACCATCCGGCGCCGTTCTCGCTCGTGATCACGTCCACTCCGAGAATCTCTCGGTACCCGTCGCCGTTAACCCCGATTGCCATCACGGCGGTAACGTTGACGACGCGGCCACCTTCGCGGCTCTTGATCTGCATCGCGTCCAGCCACACGAACGGGTATGGGCCTGCATCCAGGGCTCGGTTCCGGAACGCCTCGACGCTCTCGTCCAGGCTCTTGGCCATCTCCGAGACCCGCGACTTGGAGATCCCCTCTAGACCGATCGTCTTGACCAGCTTGTCGACCTTCCGGGTCGAGATCCCGAGCACGTAGGCCTCTGCTACCGCCGCCACCAGAGCCTTCTCAGCACGCCGCCGCGGTTGCAGCAAAAACTCCGGGAAGTAAGCACCCTCCCGGACCTTCGGGACCGCCAGCGAGATCGTGCCGACGCGTGTATCCCAGTCGCGCTGTCGGTACCCGTTACGGCGGTTCACCCGCTCCGGCGACCGGCTCCCGTAGCTGGCGCCGCAGATCGAGTCCACGTCTGCGCTCATCAGCAGCTGCGCGAACACCGCCACCATCTCCTGGAGCAGATCGGTGCCGTGCTCCGCGAGCCCCTTGCGAACCCACTCGGCGGCGGGCATCTTGGTCTTGGCCACTGGTAGAGGTGGACCCCGAAATTCGGACAGGTTGCTAAGGTGGGATCCAGACCAAGAAGAAGGAGTCTGGAATGCCACGGAAGAGACGGAGTTATCCTGCTGAGCTGAAGGCGAAGGTCGCTTTGGAGGCGCTTCGCGAGGAAGCGACGATGGCGGAGCTGGCAGCCCGCTACGATGTGCATCCGAATCTGATCGCCAACTGGAAGAAGAAGGCTCGGCAGAAGGTGCTGGCTGGCTTCTCGGGGAAACAGGAGCGCAACGAGGTCTCTCGGGAGGCCGAGATCAAGGAGCTGCGGGCGAAGATCGGGGAGCTCGTCATCGAGCGGGATTTCTTGTCCAAGGCCTTCGGTCGTTGAGCCACGGCCGGAGGGTGGCGATGGTCGATCCGGAGCACGGCCCCCTGAGCATCACGCGGCAGTGCCGCCTGGTGTCGATCGCGAGGTCTTCGTTCTATTACGAGGGCCACGGCGAGAGTCCGCTGAACCTGCGCCTGATGCGGCTGATCGACGAGCAGTTTCTTCAGACGCCGTTTTACGGCTCACGTCAGATGCGACGATGGCTGCGCCGTCAGGGCTACACGGTCTCTCGCAAGCGGGTGCGCCGCCTGATGCGGCTGCTCGGGTTGCAGGCGATCTTGCAGCGGCCCAGGACGTCTCAGCCGCACCCGGAGCACCGGATCTACCCCTACCTGCTGCGTGATCTGGAGATCACGCGACCCAACCACGTTTGGTGCGCGGATGTGACCTACATCCCGCTGCAGCGGGGCTTTCTGTACCTGGTTGCGGTGATGGACTGGGCGAGCCGCAAGGTGCTGTCCTGGCGTCTGTCCAACACGCTCGATACGAGCTTCTGCGTCGAGGCCTTGCAAGAGGCGCTCGAGCGCTACGGTCCTCCCGAGATCTTCAACACGGATCAGGGTAGCCAATTCACCAGCGTCGACTTCACCAACGCGCTCAAGGAGGCCGGCATTCGGATCTCGATGGACGGCAAGGGCCGCTGGATGGACAACGTCTTCATCGAGCGACTGTGGCGATCGCTCAAGTACGAGCAGGTCTATCTGTCAGAGTACGCGACTGGCTCCGAGGCTCGGGCCGGGATCGGCTGGTGGATGGACTTCTACAACGAGTGCCGACCGCACTCGTCGCTCCAGGACCGGACGCCCGAGGAGGCGTACATTGACGACGGGGCTGAAGACAGGAGCCCGGGGCTTCGCCCCGTGTCTCGCAAGCCCAAGGCAGCCTGAATCATGAACCCGGATTCCACCTTAGCTGCGACGCAAACCTGTCCAAAGGATGGGGTCCACTCTCTTTGCCCTCCATCCACAACATCCGGTAATAACTCTCGCCTCGCTAGGCTACTTGCCCCGGAAAAACTCACGGCTTGGATGACGGTTTCGGGGACGGGCGCCGCGTAGCGGGGGCAGGGGTATCGGCGGCAAGGGCGGGGTGAGCGTCAAGCAAATCGATGGCTCGCTGGGACAGCTCGTGCATCTGGGCAAGGATGGCCTCGAGGCGCTTGCGGTTGTCGATTCCCTGAAGAAACCGTACCGCCTGCTGGGGGCTGAGGTGGCGGTTGACAGTCTTGCCCGCGACCGCGGTGCTCCAGTGCCAGTAGGGCCCGTGCAGCTGAGGGGGGTCGGCGTGGCAGTGGCAGTTGGACTTGCCGCAGCGGCTGGAGCGCTGCGCCACAGAGCCCTTGAGGATGAAGCCGATCTCGGGGATCTGGAGGGCGAGCTGGTGGTAGCGGTGCTGTAGGCGCTCGAGCTGTTTGGAGGCAGAAGCAGGCATGGTGTGGGGAAGGATACCTCGCGACGATGCCCGCAAGCATATATACTTCCGGGGAACCTCGCCCGCCCAGGAGAGGTCGATATGCTGCGGCTGACGCCCGATCGTCCGGTCACGACGCTGTGGGAGATGCTATTGCCACCGGAGGTGCAGATCCTGCCCAAGGATCTGGCGATCATCGATACGCTGCTTTCGGATGCGGCGCTGCTGGAGCCGTTTCACAGGGCCTGGGATGATGGCGCCCGGGGCATGGGCCGGCCGACGATCCCGATGGCCATGTACGTGCGGCTGATGCTGATCAAGCAACGTAGCGGCTGGGGCTACGAGACGCTGATGCGGGAGGTATCGGACTCGCTGCACTTGCGGCGCTTCTGTCTGCTGCGCCTGGATGAGCGGGTGCCGCATGAATCGACGGTGCGCAAGCTGACCCGGCGGCTGGACGCCGAGCTGGTACAGGAGATGATCCGAGCCCTGATCAGCAAGGCGTGCCATGAGCGGCACTTTCGGCCGCGGGCGATGCGGGTGGACTCCACAGTGGTGCAAGCCGACATCCGCTATCCCACCGATGCGGGGCTATGCGCCGATGCCGTGCGACGCCTGGCGTACGTCGCACGAGCGGTGCGCAAGATAATCCCGAGTATCGGCGCGACGGTGCGGGATCGCTCCCGAGCGGTCGGCAAGCGGCTCCGAACGATGAGCCAGCGACTCCGGCAACGACGGGGCGAGGGGCAAGCTGCCGTCGAGCGATACACCAAGGAGGCTGCCACCCACGTGCGGGCGAGCCTTCGGGAGGCACAGCGGCTGGTGCGTGAGGCCCAGCGACGGCGTGCTCGAGCAGCTGGTAGTTCAGCGCAAGGACGGCAGCGGGCGCTGGCACGACTGAACGAGGAGATCGAACGGGCGCAGCGGGTTGTCCAGCAGGTACAGCAACGCTTCCGCGGCGAACGGATCAAGGACCGGCTGGTGTCCTTGGCGGATCCGGACGCCCGTCCCATCCGCCGTGGCAAGCGGGGCAAGCCCAACGAGTTCGGCTACATCGTGCAGTTCGCCGAGCTCAACGCCCATACGCGCCGCGGTGCCCGAGGCTTGCTGATGCCTCCGAAGCTACGTGCCGGCTCGACCCACGACGACACGCTGTTGCCACACAACGTGGCCGAGGTAACCGCCCTGGGTCTGCGGCCCCGCGAAGCTGTCTTCGACGCTGGTTTTTCCCGCAAGGCCACTACCGAAACCCTCGCCGAGCTGGGCTGCGAGGTGTTCATCGCCGGTGTCACCCGCTGCGCATCCCGACACACCTGGCGTCGCCGGGCCCGCTACCGGGTCGGCAACGAGGGACGAATCTCCCACCTGAAACGTTCCTACCACGCCGGGCGCTCACGACTACGGGGTATCCAAGGCGCTCGGATCTGGGAAAGCTGGGCCGTGTTCGCCTACGACCTGGATACCGTCGCACTTATGGAGACGTAATCGTCCCCAACCCCGCTGGGCTGACCCGCGCCCCGCCGCCATCCTCTTCCTGGGTGATCGCCGCGACTTCAGTTACCTCTGATCGGAGTTTTTCCGGGGCAAGTAGTCTAGAGCGTGAAGCCCACCTGCTCGCAGCGCTCAACCACCCCAACATCGCCACTATCCACAGCCTGGAGCAGGACGAAGACACGCGCTTTCTCGTCTTGGAGCTGGTCAAAGGAGAATCGCTGCAGCAGCGGCTCGCCAAGGGGCCGCTTCCCATGGAAGCTGCGCTCGATCTGTGCAAGCAGATCGTTGAAGCGCTGGAGGCGGCGCACGGCGAAGGGATCATCCACCGGGATCTCAAGCCCGCCAACGTGTTGATCACGCCGGACACAAGGGCCAAGGTCCTCGACTTCGGGCTCGCCAAGGCGGTCGAGGCCCATGCTTCGGTGGGCGACATTTCACTGTCGCCCACCCTGACGGTCGCCGGCACGCAGGCGGGCGTGATTCTCGGCACCGCTCCCTACATGAGCCCGGAGCAGGTGCGGGGGCAGCCGCTCGACAAGCGGGTCGACATCTGGGCCTTCGGCTGCGTGGGCTATGAAGCGCTGACCGCGTCGCAGGCGTTCGCACGAGAAACGGTAGCCGACACTCTGAGCGCCATTCTGGAGCAGGAGCCGCAATGGGAGCAGCTGCCGAGAGCGACGCCGGCGCACGTGCGGCGGCTGTTGGCACGCTGTCTCGAGAAGGACCTGGAGTTTCGATTACGGGACATCGGCGAGGCGCGGATCGCGCTGCAGCGGCCGGACGACGTCGGAGAGATGGTGCTGCAGGACGACCCGCGGACACGCTCCGGCACGCTCGGCTGGGTAGTTGGCGGGATCGTGGCCGTCGCGGCGACTTTGAGTTGGGTTCTCGGAGGGGGCGAGGCCCCGGCCGAGCCGCAATACATGGAGATCACACTGCCCCCGGGCATCCAGCTACTGCCCCAGGCGGGTGCGCTCGCGCTCTCGCCCGATGGCGAGGCCCTGGCCTTCGTAGGCCGCTCGGAGGCGGGGCGCAGCTCCCTCTGGGTGCGTCGATTCTCCGAGCCCACGGTGGGCTCGCTGCCCGGAGCCGACGGTGCCACGCAACCGTTCTGGTCGCCCGACGGCCGCTGGATCGCGTTCTTCGCCGGCGGCCAGCTCAAGAAGATCGACGTGGCCACCGGTGCCCAGCAAACTCTCGGTGCCGCGCCGCAGTTCCCGCTAGGGGCTACCTGGACCGAGGACGGCCGCATCGTCGTCAGCGAGGGCATGTACACCGACGGCAACCTGGCAGCGATTCCTGAGGATGGCGGTGAAGCGACGATCCTCAGCGAGGGGGATCCGGTGTTACAGCAGGCGACCTGGAGCTGGCCGCAGTGGGTCCCTGGGCAGCTAGGCCTGCTGGCAAACCGTGGCCTGCTCCTGACCCGCGTCGAGACTGCCGAAGTGCTCGTCGAGGGCAACCCTGGCCGATCGGATGTGGTAGTGGTGGCCCCCGATATGCAGCTGTACTGGTCGGAGGGAACTCTGTGGGCCTCTGCGATCGGCTCCGGCGACGAGGACTCTCGACGTCCGGCCCCTCTGCTGGCGGACGTGTTGCTCGACAACCGCCGGAAGCTCCCGATGGTGAGCGCCAGCGCCAGGGTGCTCGCCTATGCCGCGGGCTCGGCGCAGATGGGGGTGGTTTCCACCCTCGAGTGGCGAGATCGCGCCGGCCGGCTGATCGGCACCGTGGGCGAGCCGGGCAACTACTACGATCCCCGCCTCGGGCCCGACGGGGAACAGGTTGTCGTGGATCGGAGCGACGCCTCCAATGCCGGCGACCTTTGGCTGTTCCACGACGCTCGCGGCGTGGCCCTGACCTTGACCCCGCAGGACGACACGCGGCCACTCTGGTCATCGACGGGGCAGCAGCTCCTCTACCAGGCCGAGGCCGACAGCGGTGCAGCCGAGTTGCGCTTTCTCCCGGTTGCCGACCCTTCCACCACCGAGTTGCTGGACTGGATCCCGGAGGGGCGATTCACCCCGTTGCAGTGGGCAGCGGATGACACCATCCTGGCTGAACACCTCGGCGACATCTGGATCCTGAACCTGCAGGATCACAGCGCGCGGCCGTTCCGCGAGACGCCGTTCGCCGAGTCGGTTGCCCACCTGTCACCCGACGGCCGGTGGATCGTTTACACCTCCGACCAGTCGGGTGTCTCCGAGCTGTACGTGGAGGCATTCCCCGACGGCGGGTCGCGCCAGCAGTTGACGGTGGGCGGGGGCAGCATGCCGCTCTGGACGCAGGATGACTCCGAGATCTTCTACTACGACGCGGGTCGCCACGAGCTCCTTGCCGTGCCCATCGAGGCCGGCGACGAGCTCCGTGCCGGCGACGCTGAGGTCCTCATGCGGGTCGAGCTCAAGCCGCACCTGTGGCGGCAGTTCGACGTGTCTGCCGACGGGGAGCGCATCCTGGTGAACCGTATGGTCCTGCCCGACCCGGGGCCGATCCGGTTGCTGTTCAACTGGCGCGAGGCGTTGGAACGCCTGGCGCGCGCGGGCTGATCTGAGCGCGTAGGCGACCCGGGTGTCCGGAGCCGCCGTGTCACCAACGCCGCCAAGAGCGTGTTTGCGGCGTTGGCGACGTAACCGGACCCATCAGAGTCTCACGACGGCCTGCTAGCATTAGCCGTTGATGAACGCCCCCGACAACCAAGGAAGCGAACGGATGATCTCGTACGACGATTTCATGAAGGTCGAGCTGCGCACGGCGCGGATCCAGAGCGCCCGGCGTATCCCCAAGACCGACAAGCTGCTCGAGCTGACCGTCGATCTGGGCGGCGAGGAGCGCACCCTGGTGGCCGGCGTGGCCGAGGTCTATGCCCCCGAGGAGCTGCCGGGCAAGAAGATCGTGGTAGTGGCCAACCTCGAGCCGGCGACGATCCGCGGCGTCACGTCGCAGGGCATGGTGCTGGCGGCCGAGGTCGACGGCAAGCCCTACCTGACGACCTTCGACGGCTGGATCCCGGCCGGGCAACGTGTTCGGTGACTTCGCCGGACCCACCACCCTGTCAGCCCGGCCCGCTCGTCGATTCTCACGCCCACCTGGCGGAGGATCGCTTCGACGAGGATCGCGACGAGGTGCTGCGCCGGGCACATGACGCCGGCGTCGAGCTCGTCGTGGTGATCGGGTACAACGTCGAGAGCAGCCGGCGTGCGATCGAGCTCGCAGGATCGGCGCAGGCGGGCTCTGTGCCCGCGCTCTATGCCACGGCCGGCTTCGCGCCTCACAACGTGGAGGAGGCCGACGACGGCGCCCGCGAGCAGGTCCGATCGATGCTGGGAGCGCCGGGGGTCGTGGCTGTCGGCGAGATTGGCCTCGACTATCACTACGACATGCCGCGGGCGGCGCAACGCGACCTGTTTGTCGCGCAGCTCGGCTGGGCACTAGAGCACGATCTGCCCGTGGTCATCCACAGCCGCGAGGCCGAGCAGGACGTGGTCGCGGCGATCCGGGATGCTGGGGCGGGCAGCGGTGCGCTGCGCGGCGTGATCCACTGCTTCACCGAGAGCCGGGAGATGGCCGAGTCGGTGCTCGAGCTCGGGTTCTACGTGTCGTTCTCCGGCATTCTCACCTTCAAGAACGCCGCCGATCTGCGCCAGACCGCGGCCATCGTGCCGCTCGAGAGCATGCTGATCGAGACCGACAGCCCCTACCTGGCCCCGCAGGTGCATCGCGGCAAGCGCAACGAGCCGGCTTTCGTGGGTGCCGTGGCGCAATGTGTCGCCGAGATTCACGGCGTGGAGGCGGCGCAGGTGGCGCGGGTGACCGGTGACAACTGCCGGGCGTTGTTTCGTCTGGAAGCAGGCGGTTCTCAGGCTTCGGGGGCGGGCTAGGCGAGCGTCTGCTCGAGGAGCCGTCCGACGCCGAGCACGAGATCCTCGCGCAATGCGGGCCCGACGATCTGCGCGCTGATCGGCAGGCCGTCGGTATCCTTGCCGCACGGCTGCGAGAGGGCTGGCAGGCCGGCCAGGTTGGCCGTCACGGTGTAGACGTCGCTCAGATACATCGACACGGGGTCGTCGGTCTTGTCGCCCCTGCGGAAGGCGGTGGTGGGCGTCGTCGGACCGATGACCACGTCGACCCGGTCGAAGGCCGCGTCGAAGTCGCGGCGTAGCAGCGTCCGCACCCGCTGGGCGCGGCCGTAGTAGGCGTCGTAGTAACCGGCCGAGAGCACGTAGGTTCCCAGCAGGACACGGCGCTGCACCTCCTCTCCGAATCCCTCGCTGCGGCTTCGACTCAGCAGGTCCTCGAGATCGACGACCGCCGCGGCGCGCCGGCCGTACCGTACGCCGTCGTAGCGGGCCAGGTTGGAGGAGGCCTCGGCCGTGGCGATGACGTAGTAGGTGGCGACCGCATACTTCTGGTGGGGCAGCTGGATGTGTTGCAGCTCGGCCCCGGCCTTCTCGAGCCCCTCCAGCGCTGCCTCGATCGCGGCGCGGATCTCGGCGTCGAGCCCTTGTCCGAGCCAATCGTCGGGCACGCCGATCCGCAGTCGTGCCGGATCGATCGGCTCGGCCTGCGAGTAGCGGGGCACGTCGATCTCCAGTGCGGTCGAGTCGCAGGGGTCGGCGCCGGCGATCACCTCGAGCGCTACGGCCGCGTCGTCGACCGATCCGGCCACGGGGCCGATCTGATCGAGCGACGAGGCGAACGCGATGAGCCCGTAGCGCGACACGCGGCCGTAGGTCGGCTTGAGTCCCGCGACGCCGCAGAAGGCCGCCGGTTGGCGGATCGAGCCGCCGGTATCGGACCCCAGCGCCAGCGGCACCATGCCCGCGGCCACGGCGCTGGCCGAGCCGCCGCTGCTACCGCCCGGCACGCGTTCCAGGTCGTGGGGGTTGCGGGTCACGCCGAGCGCCGAGTTCTCGGTCGAGGAGCCCATGGCGAACTCGTCGAGGTTCGTCTTGCCCACGATGACGGCGCCGGCCTCTATGAGCCGCTGGGCCGCGGTGGCGGTGTACGGCGCCACGAAGCCCTCCAGCAGGCGCGAGCCGGCGGTGGCCGCGTGCCCTGCGACGCACAGGTTGTCCTTGAGTGCGACGGGGACGCCGGCGAGCCGGCCGGTGCGCAGCGACTCGTCGGCATCGACCGCGTCGGCGCAGGCACGGGCCTCGTCCGACCAAACCTGCAGGAACGCGCCGATCGTCGCGTCGTCCGCGGCGATCCGATCCAGGCTCGCGTCGACGCGCTGGCGCGCGGTGAGCTTGCGCTCGGCCACGAGGCTGGCCGTTTCCCGCACTCCCAGCCTGGCCAGGTCGGAGCTCACTTGGGGATGACCCGCGGCACCACGAAGTAGGTGTCCTGCGCCTCGGGAGCCATCTCGATCACACGCTCGACCGGAAGCGACGGGCGTGGGCTATCGTCACGCTCCCGGTTGATCACGTCGATGACGTGCTTGGTCGGCGGTACGTCGTCGATGTCGAGCTCCTCGAGCTGCTCCACCAGCGCCACGATGCGGCGCATCTGCTCGAGCAGCTCGGGTACCCGATCCGGGTCCAGGTGGAGCCGGGCCAGTCGGGCGGTGTGCTCGAGATCCTCTCGATCGACGCTCACCGCGGCATCCCGAGCTGTTTGCCCCGCCGATGGACGCCGTAGACCGACTTGAGGGCGTACAGCCAGTCGAAGCCGCCCCGCGGGCGCACCGGCAGAGCTCGGTTAGAGGCGGCAGGCATCAGTGCGTGGCCCTCGAACTCCTCGTTCCAGGAACCGACGAAGACCAGGGGCGCCGGCAACCAGGGCGTGCCGAGTCGCGCCGCGTGCCGGCGTCCGATGTGCTCGTCGCTGATCGTCTGCACGAGCTCGATCAGCCCCGCGTACTGCCTGCCCGAGGCGCTCAGCGTCGGTAGTCCCCGCTTGGCGAATCCGGCGGCGGAGGAGGGAACGACCAGCAGAGGAGCGCCGGTGTAACGGTTCGCGACGCCCGCGAAACCGCGGATCGTTGCACGCTCGAGCCCCTCGATGCGGCGCACGTAGGCCCCGTCCAGCTCGATGCCCTTGCCGTCGCCCAGGCGTCGTACCAGCGCCTCGTCGTAGTGGTGGTAGCGGGTCACGGCATCGAAGTAGGCGGCTCGATAGAGCCGGTCCAACCCGGGCTCGAGATCGCCCGGGAACAGCGACTCGTCGCCGATCAGGTAGGGCGCGGTGCCGAGCTCCTCGGCGAATGTGTCGCGCGCCCGGGCGATGGCGCGTCCGACGTGAGGTAGGTTGCGGTGCGTGGTGCCCCACGTGTGGCTGCCGAACAGATAGAGGACAGGTCGGCCGTCGAGCCGGAACAGCCTGCCTCCGCGCTCGGCGGCCGTCGCCAGCCAGCGCCCCATCTTGCGGAAATCCTGGCGCAGTCGCTCCGCATACGGCGCCGCAGGGGCGAAGTCCACCCGCCCGTTCGAGGCGAGGTTGATCGGGCTCTCGTACAACAAGCCGAGACGGCGGCGGTCGCGGTTGCGGGCGCCCAAGTAGCCTTCGTTCCAGGCCCGGTGAACCGACGTCTTGTCGATCCAGGACAGCATGTCGACGCCGATGCCGAACTCCTCCTTGAGCCGGTTGAAGCCCTCCTCGGCACGACGATCGGCTGATGCGTAGCTACCCCCGAGATAGCGCATCGTCGTCGGCTCGCGGCGCCTGCGGTGCCCGCCGTACCAGCCGTAGTGCCAGCAGACGAGATCGGGGCGCCGCGGCACCGTCGTGCCCACGAGCTCGTCGATACGCGCCAGGGTGTGCCGGCCGACGCTCCCCTCGGCCAGCACGTCGGCGCTCGAGTCCCAGTCACCCGAGGGCACCAGCCGGTCTCCACGTCGCGTGCCCAGGGCCTCGGCGACCAACGCCCGGTCGGCGGCGCCGATCATGCCGTCGCCATCGGTGTCGAAAGGCCACAGATAACGGGGTCTGTCGTCCCCCTGCGGCGCCAGGGCCGATGCCACCGCTTTGGCCGGTATCGACCCCGCCAGGCCACAGGCAGCGAGCGCGCGCATCAGCCGGCGGCGTGTGAGAGGGAGCGCGCTCGTCCGGCGGTCACTCACGGCCTACGGGATCCGCTGCTGGCGCGGTCAGGGAATAGCACGGAGTCGCGCGCCAGGCCGTCCTCGGTGTCCTCCTGCTTGAGCAGGTGAATCAAGATCGGCTGCAATCCGCGGAACCAGACGCCGGCCATGAAGTCGTAGCCGGAAACGGACGGGTGCAGGCGATCCGAGTACAGGTCGGGCCTGGGAGCGAAGGCCGCGCTCTGGTCGACCAGCATGACCCCCTGCTCGGCAGCCATGGTCACCAGCGCTGCGTTGACCTGAGTGGTGTGCTCATCATGCACGCCGCCGTCGCGTTCGTTGACCCGTGGGATCAGGGTGCCGAGCACGGGTGTCCCACCTGCGCTGCGAACTCGCAGGACCATGGCCCGCAGGTTGGTGACGATCGTGGCCGCGTCGGTCAGGGTGGACACGTCGTTGGTGCCCTCCATGATGAAGTTGAACAGCTTGGGGCTGGTCAGCACCAGGCCTGGCAACCGCTCCAGCCCCTCCGCGGTGGTCTCGCCGGCGCGACCATCGTTCCGCACCACCACCCGGCGCTGGATCAATGCCGAGATGAGGTCGCCGAGCGGCACCGTGTAGCCCTCGGTCACGGTGATGACGCCGCCGTTGACGACGACCCCTTCGGTGATGCTATCGCCGAACCCTCGATAGGTGCCGGGAAGCGTGAGGACGCTGCTTTCCCGAGCTCGAGGTCTGGCGTCCCCGGCGATCTTGTGGAGCCTCGGGGCTGCTCCATGGGAGCCCCCTGCCGTGAGCCGAGCGGCGCCAGGCATGTCGGCTGCAGCCCACCCGATGATCGAGCCCGACGCTGCCACGCGGGCGTTCGGGATGCGGGCCAAATCGGTGACGCGACCGGGCCGCCCGATCAGCGGGGCAGACCGCAGCACCGACGCCTCCCCGGCGACGCTCGCCCAGGCGACATGGATTCGCGATCCGCTGCGAACGATCGCCGGATTCGACCCGGGCCTGGTGTCGAGCTGGCGGGCGCGGCGCCACTGGTTCGATCGCGCATTGCCCTGCACCGCGATCGGGAAATAGCCGTCGGGCGAGAAGCGCGACCAGGCAACGGCCACGCGCCAGCCATCGACGGCGATCACCGGGTCGATGTCCGGCACCGCGTTGTTGGTCAGTCGGGATGGCGCCTCCCAGCGACCGTGCCCACGGCGGCTGACCCAGATCTCGGCGTCGGTACCGTCGCTAGCGGCCCAGACCACGAGCGGCTCACCACTCGCGTCGATCGCCATCCGCGGCGCCATCGGGGTGCCCGGGGCGCCGGGGAGGACCTCCGGGGAGCCCCAGTCTCTGCCGTCCCAGGAGGTTGCCACGAGCCGCTCGGTGGCCTCACCTCGATCGCTCGCCACCCAGACGATCCAGACGTTTCCGTCGCCCGAGGCCAGCGCCGGATGGTGGTTGCGGCTCCACTGGCTATCCAGATAGCGCGGCTCGGAGCCGTCACCGAGCCGCCGGCTGCTCCACCAGATGCGGCTACCCCCGTTGGCACCGCGAGCCGCAGCGATCATGAAGCGATCCTCGCGCAGCCGCGCCAGTGTCGGGGCACCGTCGTCACCGGGGCCGCGCGGGCCGACCGTTCGGCCCGGTGCCTGCGCCGGGATTGCGGCGCGCACTCGGATCCTGCCGCCCCGCGTATGGGCGGCCCAGGCCAGGGCCGGGACGCTTCCCTCGGCCACGGCCGGGCGCAGGCCCATCACGGCGTTACTTGGCCGCGCCTGTGCGGCGGCCGGCACGCCGACCGGACCCAGCGCCAGGCTGAGCGTCACGCCGGCGAGCAGAGGTCGGAAGCGAGTCATGGCTGAGGAAGCACTACGTGAGAGAATCGGGAGCCCGTTGATTCTGCAACATCAACCCTTCGGGCGCGATGCCTCTTCCCGTAAGTCACTGCATCGACGGCGCGGCCGTCTACGTGGCCCTCGACGAGGATGGCGGCGGCTCCGCCTGGCCACGGCTTGTGGCCGCAATGTTGATCGCCAACGCCCCCGACGTGGATCTGATTCCCGGCATGCTCATCGGCGACCCGAATCGCTTCCACCACGGAGCGACGCACTCGCTCGTCACGGCGGTCGCGGTTGGGCTGGTGGCGGCGCTGGCGCTGGGCGAACGTCGGGCCTGGCCCGTTGGTTGGGCCACGCGCGCCGGCGGGCTGGCTCGTCCGGCCGTGGGCACCCTGCTCGTGGTGGCCCTTTGCTGGGGCTCGCATGTGGTCCTCGACTCGTTGACTCACGACCCCAGCCCCCCGGTCGGTGTCCCCATGTTCTGGCCGCTGACCTCGGATCGGGTCAATCTGGCACCGCTGTTCCCGCGTGGCGACAAGTTGGCTGGAGAGGCGTCGGCGGGCCAGTTCCTGGGCAGCATCGTGTCGGCGCACAACGCCCGCGCCGCTGCCTTCGAGGCCCTCTTGATGGGGCCGATCCCGCTCGGGCTCTGGTGGCTACGGCGTCACCGCCGGCGTGGACGAGCCGACCGCGGAATCAGTTGATCCCGGCACCCGCGGCTACCTTGTCGGACATCTCCAGCAAGGCGGTCGCCTGAGGAACGAGCCCGAGGGCCGCCTGGACCTGGCCGTCGAACTCCAGCAACATGATTCGCCCGGCCTCCTGGCCCCACAGGTTGGCCGCGATGTCGGCCTTCAGGTACATACGGATGTGCTCGCGGGCCTCACCGAGGCTCTCCTCGTCGAGTGGCACCTGGGCCTGCTCGAGCAGCGGCTTGATCGACGGATACTCGAGGAAGGCCTCGAACTCGGCCAGCAGGTCGTCATCGACCTCGAAGCTCTCCCGGTAGATCTCCAGGTTCGTCGGCAGCGTGGCGGCGTTCTCGGCCACATAGCGGGTCGCGAACTGGAAGCCGATGCGCCGGTTGTAGAGCCAAATCGCCAGGCGCGATACGGTCGTCGGATCGATATCGACGTCGGGAGCGATCCCGCCTCCGCCGCGCACCTCGCGGCCCGCGGCGGTCCGGAAGATCGGCCGATCATCGCCCTTCGCCTGGGCTGCGGCCTCGAGCGCCTCCCAGTCAGGGGCGAGGTAGTCTTCGTCGGCGCCACCGTCGTAGGGTCGCTGGATCAGACGACCGCTCGGGGTGTAGTAGCGGGCGATAGTCAGGAAGAGCGCCGAGCCGTCGTTGAACGGGAACTGGTTCTGGACCAGCGCCTTGCCCCAGGTGAGCTGGCCGGCCAACAGAGCGCGATCCCAATCTTGCAGCGCCCCGGCGACGATCTCTGATGCGCTGGCGGAGGCGTGGTCGATGAGCACGATCATCGGCCAGCGCGGGTGCGTCGCGCGGTCACCAGAGAAGTTCTCGCCGTCGGCGTTCGGCTGCCGACCTTTCGTGTAGACGATCTTCTTGCCGCCCTCCAGGAACTTGTCGGTGATGCGGATAGCCTGGCTCATGAGGCCGCCGCGATTACCGCGCAGATCGAGAATGAAGGCCTGCATTCCGCGCGACTCGAACTCGCGCAGGTGCTGCTCGAGCTGGTCGGCACCCTTCTCGGAGAAGGTGTTGAGCCAGACGTAGCCGACCTCGTCGAGCATCGTGGCGGCCGCTATGGCCGAGACCTCCACCTGGTCGCGCGTGATGTCGACGTCCCACTCCTCGTCGAGCGCTGGGCGCTGTACCGTAACGTTGACGCGGGTGCCCTTGGGACCGCGCAGGCGCTCGAACACCTGATCGTTATCGAGCCCGATGGCGCTCTTGCCCTCGATCTCGACGATTTGGTCGCCGGGCCGCAGGCCGAGCGACTCCGAGGGGCCACCCTCGATAGCGTCGACGACCGTGAGCACGCCGTCGAAGATGTCGAACTGGATGCCGATGCCAAAGTAGTCGCCACGATAGCGCTCGCGGAGGTCGCGGTACTCCTCAGCCGTGTAGTAGCGCGAGTGCGGGTCCAGGTTCTCCAGAACTCCACTGACCGCGTGCTCGAACATCGTGTCTGCGTCGACTTCCTCGACGTAGTACATCTCGATGATCTCGAACATGTTGCTCAGCACCTGGAAACGGTTCAGCAGGCGCTGGCCGTTGGCGGCGAGAGGAGTTGCCGCGATTACGACCGTGACCACGACCAGGATCGAGAGGGCCAGAATGGTCTTGCGCGTCCGGTTCATGATGTTCCGCGAGTTCTGACGACAGGGGTGCGTCGATTCTTGTCGACGGGCAGGTCGCCATTCTCTTTGACAGCGCCTGCCCAGTTCCACTAAAGATAGCGGACGGCGACACCCTGGCGCGAAGCGCGGCCCAAGCCGCACCGCCAGACGGGGTCAGGCGCCGTCGCCGGATGCCTCTAATTCGAGAGTACCAGGTCAACCAGGACATGCGCATGGAACAAACACCGATCCGGGCCCACGAGATGTTCCCGCCTGCGAGCGCGATCGTCGATGGGCGGGTAGCTCGTGGCGCCGGTGAGCAACCATGAACGAGCCGCCGACACCGGGAGTCGAGTCGCACGAGCACGCCGCGGCGCCCGGCGGCGAAGCGCCACCGCCGCGTCCCGGCCTGCCCTGGGAGCGAGACGACCCCGGACGATCTCCAGCGGGAGCCCTCGACACCGTACGCCTGGTGCTCTTGTCCCCCGCCGAGGCGTTCCGGCAGATGTCGCGGCGCGGCGCCTTGGCGGCTCCGCTACTGTTCCTGCTGGTGTTCGGTACGCTCGGATCCCTCTTTGGTCTCGGCTGGGGCGCTCTGCTGCGCTCGCTTGTTATGGTCAGCGGCGCAGGCTTCCCATTCGATCCGGCGGACGTGGCTCGGGCCAACTGGATCGCAGTGGTGCAGCTACTGATCGCGCCTTTCATGGTGCTGTTCAGCGCCAGCGTGGCCGCTGCGATCTGCCATGTGATGCTGATGCTGCTGGGCGGTGCCCCGAGGCCTTTCGACACCACCTACCGGGTGGTTTGCTATGGTGCGGGTGCCGCGAACTTGTGTCAGATTGCCCCGTTTTGTGGCTTCTTCATTGCCCCGATCTGGGGCGTCGTTGTGTTGATCATCGGGCTGAGCGAAGCGCAGGAGGTGCCGGGCGGACGCGCTACGGCCGCCGTTCTCGTGCCGCTGCTTCTGGTTTGTTGTTGCTGTCTGCTGTTCTGGGGCCTCCTGGTCGGGTTGGCGGTGAACATGCCCGGCTTCGCGGGCGGCTGATCCATGTCCGAGCAGGCGAGCCGAACGAAGACGACGCCGCTCGGCAGGCTCGAGATGGGCCTCGGGCTGTGGGTTGCGCTGACCACCCTCACGGTCGCTTGGGCCTATCCGACCTGGCGCCAGCAGATCGCTATCCGATGCCCGCTCCTGGAGTTGCTCGGGATCCCCTGCCCGGCGTGCGGCGGTACGCGGGCGATGGGCGCGTTCGCTACCGGCCACTGGCTGGAGGCCTTGGCGTGGAACCCACTGGTCGCGGTGGGCGGCATGGCGCTCGTGGCCTTCGTGCCGTACGCCCTGATCGTTTTGGCCGGGTGGCTGCGCACACCCGCGCTCCTGGTGACGCTCCCGTGGCAAGCAAAGTGGGTCGTCGGGCTGCTCATCGGCTTCAATTGGCTGTACCTTTTGTTGGTTCTCCCCAGGTGAAGAGATGACGAGCACAAGCACTTCGACGGAGCTTCCAGCCAACGCGACCGAGCAAGCCGCGCGCGGTTTTCTCGATCGCATCCGCACGGCCTTCGATATCCTGCGTCTGCGTACCGCGGCGGTCGATGCCTGCTTGGCTGATGAGGGTGCGTTCATCGCGGCGGTTGCGATCGTAGGGCTAGCCGGCGTTGCGGGTGCTGTTGCCGCCGGGGCCGGTGTCGGCGGACATCTCGCCTCGGTGCTGGCGTATGTCCTGGTCAGTGTCGTGTACGCCGCGGCCGTACATCTCGGTGCGACGGTCATCGCGGATGGGGACGGCGACTTCATCGCCTTTTATCGCGCCCTCGGGCACACCTACCTGGCGCTATGGATCACCGGGATCCCGCTGATCCAGGCCTTCTTCACCTGGGCGCTCTGGCTCTGGCAGCTTGCTGCAATCGTCCTGATCGCCGAGCGCGTCTATCGCCTGGAGCGCGCCAAGGCCGTGGCCGCAGCGGTCGCGCCCGACGGCGGTGGGGCTGTTCTTGGCGCTACTGTTCAACGGCCTCATCGCGATGAAGGCGTTGCTGGCGGGCTGGCTGTTCTCTAGCAGGCTGCTGAAAAACTCCCCTTGTTCGAGTAGATTCTGAACCACGCAGCCCGCGGCAAAAACCGAAGCATCAACGAGGTGAGCAGATGCGTGGTGAGGACGCGGGACAGGTGGCCGCCTTTAGTTACGTATCTCCGGAGCAGCGAGTACCGAAAGAGCATCCGCTGCGGCCGCTGCTGAGGATCGTCAACGACGTGCTGGGGCGGATGTCGCCGCTGTTCGAGAAGCTGTACTCGCACACGGGGCGACCGTCGATCCCGCCGGAGAAACTGCTGCGGGCGCTGCTGCTGCAGGTGCTGTACACGATTCGCTCCGAGCGCATGCTGATGGAGCAGCTCGACTACAACCTGCTGTTCCGGTGGTTTGTGGGCCTGAACATGGACGATCTGGTGTGGGATGCGACGGTGTTGGCCAGGCGAGGGCGCGGATCTCGGGGGCCTGCATGCCCTCGCCGAAGTAGTGATCGTCGATGCGCAGCTCGAAGTGCAGGTGGGCGCCGGTGCGCGAGCCCCTGGTGGCGTCCTCCATGCCGGAGTTGCCCACGAAGCCGATGATCTGGCCGGCCTCGACGCGTGTGCCCGTGGCGAGGCTCGCTTCGATGGCGTCCTCCATGCCGGAGTTGCCCACGAACTGGCGAGGCTCGCTTCGATACTAGACAGGTGCGCGTGGCGGCTGAGTACGCCGTTGCCGTGATCGATCCAGACTTGCCGTCCACGCAACAGATCGAGCTCGCGCGGCGGTGTCGCGCGCGCCGCCTGCGAGGTAGCGATCACCTCGGCGTACTTCTCGGGGCTCATCTCCACGTAGTCGGCATCGGCTCGCACAACGATGCCGTCCTTGGCTGCGACCACCGGGCCGCCGTAGCCGGTGGGTACGCCGACGTGACCGGGGTACATGTCGAAGCCCTGGTGGATGCCGAAGCGGTATCGCCGCGGTGCGCCGGGCAAGAGGCGATCTGCGTCGGGTAGCCCGGCTCCCACGATCGGCATGCGAAAGCCGGAGAGGCGCCAGTCGTCGTAGCGCGCGCTCAGGCTCGTCACGAAGTCGCGGATCGTCATATCGACCAGCTCAACGTCGCGCGGTCCGGCAGCCGCGGCCTCGACAAACTCTGGCGTGCGCAGGAGCGCCTGCAGCTCTGCGGGGACGTTGCCTTCGTCGAGGATCCCGTTGCCTCCCATGTCCCAGGCGGTCACGCTGCCGGTAGCGCGCAGGTTGCCCTCGGCGTTGAGCATCGAGTCGTAGCCGACGACCTCGAGGTTGCCGTCGCCGTCGCGGTCCCAGCGCCACAGGGTCGCCTGCTCGCCGATGCGCTGCCTGACCAGGTCGGCGGTACCGTCGGCGTCCGTGTCGTAGAGGGTCTCCCGGACATCCAGCACAGGGCCTGCGACGTTGACGATACCCAGCAAGAACGCGATCCCCGCGGCAGCCAGTAGAAGGCTTACAGCGATAAGTGCGACTCTACGCATGGGCTTCGTGCGACAATCGTGGGAGGTGAAAGCAGCCTAACATAGGGTCTTGCGGCCTAGTTGCTGCTGCCGGCGACGCCAACACCCCCTCCGAGGGAGACGGACGTTTGCTCTGGACGATGCGCATCCGGGTGCTGTCCGTGCTGCTGGCGATCCCCACACTAGCGGGTGCCGGCACACCGGTCGCCCGCGGGCAGGAGATCCTCGACTGGGGAGCCATGGGCGATGAGGCCGTCCGATTGCTGCAGGCTTATACCCGCCTCGATACGACCAACCCGCCGGGCAACGAGACTCTCGCAACCGACTTCTTCGCGGCGCTATTGGGCGCCGAGGGCGTGCCCTACGAAGTCTTCGAGGGCGCCCCGGGTCGGGCCAGCATCGTGGCGCGGCTGCGCGGCGACGGTACTCGGGGCGGCGCGGTCGTACTGCTGAATCACACCGACATCGTGCCGGCCGATGCGAGCTACTGGACAGTCGATCCCCTGGCCGGGGAGATCCTCGAGGGCAAGCTGTACGGCCGCGGTACCACCGACATGAAGGGTTACGGCATTGTCCAGTTCATGGCCATGGCGGCGTTGCAGCGGGCGCGGGTGCCGCTCGGGCGCGACATCCTGTTCATGGCCACCGCGGCCGAGGAGACGGGCGGCGCCGAGGGCGCGGGCTTCATCGTAGGGCAACGCCCCGACTTGTTGAACGACGTCGAGTACGTGCTGACGGAGGGTGGGGGTGCGAGGCGTTTCGGCGGACGCACCGTCCATTTCGTCGAGACGACCCAGAAAACACCCTTGTGGCTGCGTCTGCGCGCCCTCGGGGTCGCGGGCCATGGCTCGATGGCCATCCGCGATTCCGCTGCCAATCACCTGGTCCGGGCGCTCGACCGTATCCGAACCTATCGGCCGGAAATCCGGCTGGTGCCGCCGGTCGCCGAGGCCATGCGGGCCAGTGCTCGTCTGGTTGCGGATCCGGACCGGGCCGACGAGCTGCGCCAGGTGGAGTCCCACATCGGCGACCCGATGTTCCTGGCGAGCGTCAGCCAGCAATACGGCAACCTGCTGCGCAACACGATCGCCATTACCGTGATTCGGGGCTCCTCCAAGACCAACGTGATCTCGCCCGACGCCGTCGCCGAGCTGGACTGCCGGCTGCTGCCGGGTGAGAACCCCGACCTGTTCCTCGCCAGTTTGCGCGACATCATCGACGACGAGTCGATCGAGATCGAGACCCTGCTTCGGTTCGAGCCGGCCGAGTCGCCCCGCGACACGCCGCTGTGGCGTGCCATCGAGCAGGCGGCGCAGCTGGACGACCCCGGGGCCGAGGTGCTGCCCTTCGTCCTCGCGGGCTTCACCGACAGCCACTACTTCCGCGAGAAGGGGATCGTCGCCTACGGCTGGTCACCGATCCTGATGGACCCGGGCGATGGTCCCGCGCACGGGGTCGACGAGCGCATCAGCGTCGAGTCAATCCGCCGCGCGCCGCGTGTCCTGTTCGACGCGCTGATGGTCCTGGCGGGGCCAGGCACGACCTAGAGCAGGCTGCTGAAAAACGGCTCGAGCGCGCCATTTTGGGCTGGATCGTCTCGATCAAGGTGAGTTGCCCGGCCGCCGTGTGCGAGTGCGAGGCTCTGGTTGCCGGCCGCGCCGGTATTTCTTGGGCGGTTAGTCCCGATATCGTCACGTCGCCCCCTGGAGGTTGCGCATTCTGACCAGGTTGAAGGCAGCGGCGGTGAAGGTGAACATCCAATCGACGCGTTCGGTGCCTCGGTGCCGCGTCTTGCGCATCAGCCCGACCGTCTTGGCCCATCCGAACATCTGCTCGACGAGCTTGCGTTTCCTTTGACTGACCTGGTAGCCGGGGTGGCGGGTTGTGCGCCGGTCGATGGCGCTGCGCCGATTGGTGTCGTTCTGTGCGACGTGCGGGGTGATGTTCCGATCTCGAAGCTTACGGACGCACTCGCGTGTGTCGTAGCCCTTGTCGGCCGCCAAGGTCACCCTGCGGTTACCGGAAATCTTGTCCGCCATTTGCACCGCCGCCTCTCGTTCCGCTGTCCCGGAAGCGATCGTTACGCATGCCTTGGTTGCTAACCCGTGGCGGTTGTCGATCATCAGGTGCCCCATGTAGCAGAGCTTCGACTCGGCTCCCCTACTTTTCTTGTACAGGCGTGCGTCCGGATCGGTCCTGGAGGCGTGAGTATCGTTTGTGCGCCGTTGTTTGCGAAAATCGACGCTCGGGTTGCTGCCTCCCTCATCGGAGTCGCTCTGATCCTTCGGCTTGAAGCTCTTGTGCGAGGCCCACGCCTCGATCAGAGGTGGACCCCATCCTTTGGACAGGTTTGCGTCGCAGCTAAGGTGGAATCCGGGTTCATGATTCAGGCTGCCTTGGGCTTGCGAGACACGGGGCGAAGCCCCGGGCTCCTGTCTTCAGCCCCGTCGTCAATGTACGCCTCCTCGGGCGTCCGGTCCTGGAGCGACGAGTGCGGTCGGCACTCGTTGTAGAAGTCCATCCACCAGCCGATCCCGGCCCGAGCCTCGGAGCCAGTCGCGTACTCTGACAGATAGACCTGCTCGTACTTGAGCGATCGCCACAGTCGCTCGATGAAGACGTTGTCCATCCAGCGGCCCTTGCCGTCCATCGAGATCCGAATGCCGGCCTCCTTGAGCGCGTCGGTGAAGTCGACGCTGGTGAATTGGCTACCCTGATCCGTGTTGAAGATCTCGGGAGGACCGTAGCGCTCGAGCGCCTCTTGCAAGGCCTCGACGCAGAAGCTCGTATCGAGCGTGTTGGACAGACGCCAGGACAGCACCTTGCGGCTCGCCCAGTCCATCACCGCAACCAGGTACAGAAAGCCCCGCTGCAGCGGGATGTAGGTCACATCCGCGCACCAAACGTGGTTGGGTCGCGTGATCTCCAGATCACGCAGCAGGTAGGGGTAGATCCGGTGCTCCGGGTGCGGCTGAGACGTCCTGGACCGCTGCAAGATCGCCTGCAACCCGAGCAGCCGCATCAGGCGGCGCACCCGCTTGCGAGAGACCGTGTAGCCCTGACGGCGCAGCCATCGTCGCATCTGACGTGAGCCGTAAAACGGCGTCTGAAGAAACTGCTCGTCGATCAGCCGCATCAGGCGCAGGTTCAGCGGACTCTCGCCGTGGCCCTCGTAATAGAACGAAGACCTCGCGATCGACACCAGGCGGCACTGCCGCGTGATGCTCAGGGGGCCGTGCTCCGGATCGACCATCGCCACCCTCCGGCCGTGGCTCAACGACCGAAGGCCTTGGACAAGAAATCCCGCTCGATGACGAGCTCCCCGATCTTCGCCCGCAGCTCCTTGATCTCGGCCTCCCGAGAGACCTCGTTGCGCTCCTGTTTCCCCGAGAAGCCAGCCAGCACCTTCTGCCGAGCCTTCTTCTTCCAGTTGGCGATCAGATTCGGATGCACATCGTAGCGGGCTGCCAGCTCCGCCATCGTCGCTTCCTCGCGAAGCGCCTCCAAAGCGACCTTCGCCTTCAGCTCAGCAGGATAACTCCGTCTCTTCCGTGGCATTCCAGACTCCTTCTTCTTGGTCTGGATCCCACCTTAGCAACCTGTCCGAATTTCGGGGTCCACCTCTGTCAGCCTCGGAGATGACCTCGAGGCTCATGTAGCGGCGAGAGATGGCCCACTCGTCGTTCTGTTCAGCGAGCACGGCGCCGACCAGGCGGATCAGGGCTGATCGATTCGGGAAGATGCCGACGACGTCGGTACGCCGGCGAACCTCCTTGTTGAGGCGCTCGAGCGGGTTGTTGGACCAGATCTGACGCCACACCGCCTTGGGAAACGAACTGAAGGCCAAGAGCTCCTCTTGAGCATCGGCCAGCAGCTCGGTCGCCTGCGGGAACCGACCCTCGAGGTGCTCCACGACCCGGCGGAACTGGGCGTACGTGCTGTCGCGGTCCGGCTGAGCGTAGATGGAGCGCACCAAGGTGGCCACGGCGCTCTGCGCCGCCTTCGGTACCTTGGCCAACAGGTTCACCATGAAGTGGGTCCGGCAACGCTGCCAGGAGCTTCCCGGCAACGCCGCGCCGATCGCCCCCTTGAGCCCCTCGTGGGCGTCGGAGATCGCCAACTGCACACCGGTCAGGCCCCGGCTTACCAAGGAGCGCAGGAACGCCAACCATCCGGCGCCGTTCTCGCTCGTGATCACGTCCACTCCGAGAATCTCTCGGTACCCGTCGCCGTTAACCCCGATTGCCATCACGGCGGTAACGTTGACGACGCGGCCACCTTCGCGGCTCTTGATCTGCATCGCGTCCAGCCACACGAACGGGTATGGGCCTGCATCCAGGGCTCGGTTCCGGAACGCCTCGACGCTCTCGTCCAGGCTCTTGGCCATCTCCGAGACCCGCGACTTGGAGATCCCCTCTAGACCGATCGTCTTGACCAGCTTGTCGACCTTCCGGGTCGAGATCCCGAGCACGTAGGCCTCTGCTACCGCCGCCACCAGAGCCTTCTCAGCACGCCGCCGCGGTTGCAGCAAAAACTCCGGGAAGTAAGCACCCTCCCGGACCTTCGGGACCGCCAGCGAGATCGTGCCGACGCGTGTATCCCAGTCGCGCTGTCGGTACCCGTTACGGCGGTTCACCCGCTCCGGCGACCGGCTCCCGTAGCTGGCGCCGCAGATCGAGTCCACGTCTGCGCTCATCAGCAGCTGCGCGAACACCGCCACCATCTCCTGGAGCAGATCGGTGCCGTGCTCCGCGAGCCCCTTGCGAACCCACTCGGCGGCGGGCATCTTGGTCTTGGCCACTGGTTGTTCTCCTTGGCAGAAGGTTTCTTCTTGGCAAACCAAGGATCGACCAGTGGCCATCTTTATCTCAAGGGCGCGCCCGCCGTGGAAACTGTGGAAAACGCTCTGCGTTTCCCACCAGTTCCCACCGCTCCTACTACTACTGCGTCGATGACGGGCGGAGCTTCATACACCACGTCCGGGGACTCTACTCTTGCTTCCGCCAAGAACGGGATCAGCAGCTACGAGCTGGCCCGTGCCATCGGCGTTACGCAGAAGACTGGGTGGTTCATGTTGCACCGGATTCGCCTCGCGATGCAGACGGGCACCTTCGAGAAGCTGAGCGGCGAGGTCGAGGTGGACGAGACGTTCATCGGCGGGAAGGCTCGTAACATGCACGCTCACAAGCGCGCCGAGAAGATCACGGGACGTGGACCGAGCGGTAAGGCCGTCGCGCTGGGCCTGCTACAGCGCAAGGGCAAAGATGGCCATTCCACGGTCGTCACACGCGTTGTAGAGGGGCGCCGCAAGCACCACCTGAAGCCTGAGATCACCGACCACGTAGAGTCCGGCTCCGTCGTCTACACGGACGAGTTGAAGTCCTACGCTGGCCTGGCTGAAGACTTCGAGCACGGTGTGATCAACCACGCCGAAACCTACGTGGATGGTCGAATCCACACGAACGGATGCGAGAATTTCTGGTCGCTTTTGAAGCGCTCGATCAGCGGTACCTACGTCTCCGTCGAGCCCTTCCACCTGTTCCGCTACCTTGACGAGCAGGCATTTCGGTTCAACACTCGAAAGGCGACCGACGGCAACCGGTTTCTCGTGTTGCTGGGCACACTGGCCGGTCGGCGGCTCACGTACCGGCAACTCACGGGAAAGCAGGCTGGCAGCGTAGCCTGACTTAGGCGGCGGGGCCGCGGGCGAAGGCAGAAGCACCAAGGAGGGGCCGCGATGAGACGACAACCCACGTTTAGCTTTGCTGAGCCAGAAGATGAGGATCTGCTACGCGAATTGATCATCTACGTTGCGGACAAGTGTCAGGGCGACCGCAAGTTTGGTGCAACGAAGCTGAACAAGATCCTATGGTGGTCAGATTTCCTCGCTTACGCTGAACATGGTAAGCCCATCACAGGCACGCCGTATATGCGGCTGGGGAACGGTCCCGCCCCGAAGAAACTGCTACCAGTGCGGGCCGAGATGCTGGATGCGAGGGATATCGCTATAGCGAAAGTGCCTGCCCTTGGAGGCTATGTTCAGAAACGAGTCGTACCGCTTCGGGCGGCAGACTTGAGCGTGTTTGAAGCAAGGCAGATCGCACTTGTTGACGAGGTAATCTCGGCTCTGTGGCGCAAGACGGCCAAGGGCGTCAGCAGCCTGTCGCATGGCAAAGCCTGGAAGGTAGCGAGTGACAAGGACCCGATTCCATACGAAGCGGTGTTCCTGTCGAATGCTCGGGTGAATCGCTACGACACAGCTCGGACCAAGCAGCTGGCACGAGAGCACGATTGGGCGCTGGCCTAGATACGTGCCGAACCGGACGCTCGTTCATAGTTCCAACTATGATGCGTCACTCGAACGCTTGGATGGCGAACTGAAGCGTCTGCACGACGCTTTGACTGGCGTAGAGTGGGCTCTATCCACGAACCCGGGCGTTTACGCAGTGGTTAAGGGCTTGCAAGATGTCAGACTAGCTAAAACGGATCCGATCGCCGAGCTTCCTGCGTTGCGAATCTGGTTCAAGATCGAATCTGACAACGGCCAGCATGTACACCTGCTCGAAATCGAACCTATACCGGAAGATGAATGAAGCCTGACAAGCGCACCGACGCCGAGAAGTTCCGCTCCCTGCTATCGAGGCTCGCACGGGTGCCGAAGGTGGAGGTAGAGGCCCAGGAGAGCGAGTACCAGGCCACGCAGCGCACGCGGACGAAGAAAGGGGCTCAGCGCCCGGTACGACGCTGAGCCCAGTACGTGCCTATTGCTCCTTGTGCTTGCGCGCTTCCTGTTCTGCCTCTAGTGCTCGTGTCAGGGTTTCCATGACCCGGCGGTTCGGTACGCCGTCATAGCCGCACCGTGAGAGCGTCGGCGTGAGCCGGCTGATTGGTGTTGTGCGTCGCCAAGGCTAGGGGAGGCTTGAAATAGCTTCAACCCTAGAACGAGGGATTAGGCAGAGATATTATTACCGACCCAAGGCTCCCTTAACGCTGACGCCACAGGAGGAGGCACACCTGAACTCGTTGGCGCATCGATCCCGCACCGCCCCCGCCCCGGCACGCCGCGCGCGCATCGTCCTATCCCGCTCCAACAAACGTCACCGTACTTGTGCACAGGAGCACTAGTCTCCTGTAACAGTGGTTCGCAGCATAAGTCATGAGGCGTGTTGGTCGAGAGTGCGCTGTGCGAACCGGGCGATGGGAGCCAGGATCTCGTCGGCACTCTTGCACCACACGAACGGCTCGGGGGTCTCGTTGTGCGCATCGATGAACTCCCAGATAGCTGCCACCAGCGCTGCGACACTGCAATGAGATCCGCGGCGGATCTGCTTGTTGGTCAGCTCGGCGAACCAGCGCTCGACCTGGTTGAGCCACGAGGCATAGGTAGGGGTGAAGTGCAGGTGGAAGCGTGGCCGTTTGGCCAGCCAGGTGTGGATCATCGGGCTCTTGTGGGTGCCGTAGTTGTCCAGGACCAGATTGGTGGCGGATGCCAGGCGCACCGACGAGGCGATGTGAGCGCATCGTCGAGCGAGGTGCAACGCCGCAGACGCCACCATCCCGCTCCAACCCTCCGGGCAGCCGCCTGTTGCGCACAATCTCAGCGTCAGCGCTCCTGGACGATGGGGAAACATCGCATTTGTCGCCCTTCCTTGAGCTCGCACCCAACAGACGGCTGCAAACGTCGCCGTACTTGTGCACAGGAGCACTGGTAGTAGGCCGGGCCGTGGTCTGCTCAGCCCTCGTCCGAGTCGCCCATGATCGTTCGAGCGAAGGCGTAGAGTGCCTCGATGTCCTCGATCGACAGCTCGGCCCGGACGGTCACGTCGAAGCCGTTGCTGCCCGCCGTGATGCTGCGATCCAGGATCTGGAAGACATCGGGGCTGTTGCTCTGGAGCATCATCTTGCCGAAGGCCAACATGCCGTTGAGCGAGTCTCCCAGGAGCTTGGCGTCGTCCTCGCGATCGGTCCGACCCCGGAGCACGAAGCTGAGCCCCTCGGACAGACGCGCCGAGACGATCATCGAGCTGATGCGATCGATCGAAATCTGCGGCATGCCCCGATCACCGGGGCGTATCTGGTCGAGGATCCCGTCTTGTACCGAGACGAGCCACAGTTGGCTGTTCTCGTCGACGTCCTCGAGCAGGCTCATGAGGCGCGCGTTGCTGCGTGCCGAGGCGGTGCCGCCGATCACGTCGATGATCTCGTGCAGCATCTGCTCGCCGCCGAACGCGATCGTGCTGTCATCGAGCACGACGGCGAAGCCGCGATCTAGATCGGCCGCGATTTCCTCGTCGTCCTCACCCGCCGCCTCGTCCTCGTCCTCGTCCTCGGCGTCGTCCTGTTCGTTGAATCGCCAGCTCGCCAGCTCATAAAGCGTGCGACCGCCATACTCCAAGATCGAGGTTTCGGCCGCCAGCCGCGCCTCGATGGCGCCGCGGTCGAAGTTGGCGACAGCCAGTACCGCACTCGCGTCCGCCACATCGGCCAAGCCCGAGCCACGCGATACGAAGGCGATCTGGCGCAGGTCGGTGCGCGGGTCGATCCCGCTCTCGGCGATGATCTCCTCGAGCTCCTCCGGGTCACCGAAGCTGGCTCCCTCTCGCTTGGCGAAGTCGTAGAGCGGGCTCGAGCGCAACGCGGCGAAATCGACGAATCCGACGGTCGTGGCCTCGGCGGGCAGCATGGCCACGAGCGCCGCCGGCGACTCGGCCCCGGGCTGTTCCGACGACGTGGGTGCCGCCGTGCCGGAGCAGGCCATGGGTGGTAGGAGCAGAAGGGCGAGGGCCCACACTACGGCGGCCGCGGCGCGGCCCCCGTGCTTGGTTGAAGTGGTCGGGTTCATGGAGTTCTCCTCGGTGTCGGTTTCTCTAGTAATCCTGACGTGCGAACCACCAGCACGCCAGCGCAAGGCAGATGATGGCGAACGGCAGCGACTGGAGGCCCGGAGTCAGGGTCAGCGACTCCTGCTGCGCCGCCTCGATCGCCGTCCTGGTCAGCTCCAGCGTCTTGGGCATCACCCAGTAGAGCGTTTCGGTGATCGTCGTGGCGAGATTGCGTGGCCAGCCGGCGCGAAACGCCGTGGTCCACTCATCGAATCGGTGCAGCGGGTACAGCACCTGGCCCAAAAACCAGATGCCGATTCCGGCAATGATGCTCACGGGGCTGCTGCGGGTGATCACTCCGACCAGGACCATGCCCGAGTAGCAGGCCAGGAAGGAGAACAGGATGATGACCCCGGCCACCATGAACCCCGAGTTGCCGAACCCTGTCTTCCAGGTCAGCAGCGCCCAGCTACCCCCGAACAGGTAGGCGAGGCTGAGCGCCACGACGAGCATCGCACCAAGCGTGCGGCCGAGAAGCACCGTCGCGCGAGCGATCGGCTGTGCCACCAGCAGGTCGACCCATCCGGCGTTGAGCGTGCGCGGGATGATGTTGCCGCTCACGAACAGCGCAAGGATCAAGCCGAACGTGCTGAGCATCGATACCAGGAACACCTGGATGACCGTCACGGCATCGCTGATCGGGATCGACGCGCCGCCAATCTCGAGGGGGAACGTACCGAACAGCCGTGCCGAGGCGATCGTTCCCTCGACCACGTCGACATTAACCAGTGTTGCCAGCATGAGCAGGAAGAAGGTGGTTAGCGCGAACAACGCGACCAGGGTCCACTTGTGGCGCGCCTCGCGCAGGGTGTACCCGATCAGCGCGCGCAGCTGACCGCGGGTCAGGCCGCGGCTGCGGTCGGCTCCAGTGAGCACGGTGGCCATTTCAGTGTTCATTGGTGAGCCTCCACGCTACGATCGTCGGGCCTGGGAGGCGGTGCGTCGGTCGTGCCGCCAGGGCTGGCAGCGGCGCTCTCGCCACCGGCCTCGGCTCCGCTGATGGTCTCGACGAACACTTCCTCGAGGGTGGCGCGCACGCGCCGGACCTCGTCGATCTCCAGGCCGGCCTCGCGCAGCGCATCGAGCGCCCGGTTGAGCTGCTCGCGGTCCTCGACCGTCAGCTTCCAGATGCTCATGCCCGGCGGGGCCGGCAGGCTCTCGGCGCCGGCGTCGACCGGTTGGAGAAGGCTGCGGACGGCCTCCGTGTCCTGCGTGGCGACGGTCAGCCGGTACTGCGTTTCGGGCGCCGTGAGACTGCTGAGGGGGCCCTGGCGAACTACCTTGCCCTTGACGAGGATGGCGACGCGGTCACACACCATCTCGATTTCGGTGAGCATGTGCGAGTTAATGAAGAGGCTCTTGCCTTTCTCCAGGTTGCGGCGCAGGATCCGGCGAATCTGCACACGGCCGATCGGGTCGATGCCCTCGGTAGGCTCGTCGAGGAACAGCACCTCGGGATCGGACAGCAGCGCCTGTGCCAGTGCCAGCCGCTGTTGCATGCCCTTGGAGTAGCTGCCGACGCGGTGGTCGCGCCACTGTGTCATCTCGACCTCCTCGAGGACGAGCTCGGAGCGGGCCATCCGGGTCTGCTTGTCGAGGCCCAGCATGCTGCCGAACAGGTCGAGAACCTGTGCCGCGGTGAGAAACTGCGGGTAGGCGCGCCGCTCGGGCATGTAGCCGACGCGCAGGCGCGAGGCCGGTGTTCCGGCCGGTTGGCCCAGGAGCGACGCCCTACCTTCGGTCGCCTTGACGAGCCCGAGCAGGATCTTTAGGAGCGTCGTCTTGCCGGCGCCGTTGGGCCCCAGCAGTCCAAACGCCTCGCCCGGGCCCACCTCGACGTCGACGCCGCGCAGCGCGTGTACCTTGGTGCTCCAGGGGCCGCCGTAGATCTTCGCGAGGCCCCTGACCTCGATTACGTTCATGTCTTGTCCCTCATCCCAGACTAATGACGATCTGGTCGGGTACAGGTTTCAGGATCCTGGAGCCAATTGCGGGATCGGAGAGGAGGCATCGAGCCGACCTGGCGACTCGGAGAGTCTTGCACGGCCTGCTAGGCTTTGCCGTGGCCGCTCGGTTTGCAACCCGGGCGGTCGCGGTGCAACAGGAGGAGGGTCGGTGAGCGGCCTGGAAGACCACTACAACAACCCCCGCAAGCTCGGTGAGCTCGACGATGCCGACGCCGTGGCGCTGGTGCACAATCCGGTGTGTGGCGACATGCTGCGGCTGGCGGTCAAGTGGGACGGTGAGCGCATCACGAAGGCACGCTTCAAGGCGTACGGCTGTGCGGCGGCCATCGCTGCCGCCTCGGTTGTTACGGAGCTGGTCGAGGGAACTTCCGTGGCCGAAGCGGCGTCCATACAAGACGAGGACATCGTCGCGGTCTTGGGTCCCTTGCCACCGATGAAGATACACGCGCTGGTTCTGGCGCGCGAAGGCGTGCAGCAGATCGTGGAGCGATTGCGCTCCAACAACTCGGGGTAGCAATGGTCCGGAGGCTGGCAGATCTGGGATACCGAACCGCCAAGCGGGTGGTCATCACGATCGTGGGTGGATCCGTGGTGCTGGTGGGTGTGGCCATGCTCGTGCTGCCCGGCCCGGCCCTGTTGGTAATTCCGGTTGGCCTGGCAATCCTGGGGCTCGAGTGGGCCTGGGCCCGACGCTTTCTGCGCAAGATCAAGGAGACCGGAGCCGGGGCGCTACAGCGCGTCGGCGTCGGCAGCCAGACGGGGCCCGACTCCGATAAGGGAGCTGTCTGAACGGCGAGTAGCGGTCTGCCGGCGATACCGGACCAGGTGCGGCCACCGTCATCCGACCGACCCCAAGTGCCGCCGTGCCCACTGATCCAGATCGTCTCGCCAGCGACGGGGCTGATGGCCTGGAGCAGTTCCTCGGTGCCGCTGGCCCGCGGTTGCGCCTCGAAGCTCAGCGTTCCGGTGCTGGTGGCGAGCAGATCGATGATCTCCTCGACCGTCGTCTCGCCCCGGTCCTGCGCGTACCAGGCGTACCTAACTGCTCGAACGTGCGTCCGGAGGCGTACAGCTCCTCGAGGCTCGGCTGCTGACCCGGCGCCGCCGGCGCGGAGCCGGCCAGAATCGTTGCCAGGGCCGCGGTCACCTGCAGCCTCGCCTGCCGCACTAGTAACTCGAGTAAACGGAGGTCTGGCCCATACGATCGATCGCCAGGACGTTGTAGGAGTCCCGGTAGGCGCCTTCCATGCCCGGCGCCCCGACGGGCATGCCCGGAACGGTCAGGCCCTTGATGCTCGGCCGTTCGCGCAGCAAGCGCTGGATGTCGCGGGCGGGCACGTGGCCCTCGACGACATAGCCGTCCACGAGTCCCGTGTGGCAACTGGCGGTCGCCGCCGTGATGCCCTCGCGCTCCTTGACCCGGTTCACCTCGTTGGTCTTGTGGACCTCGACGTCGAAGCCGTTGCGCTCTAGATGGGCCACCCACTTGCCGCAGCACTGGCAGGCGGGATTCTGGTACACGACCATGTGGATGCCCTCGCCGTCAGCGCCGCCGGTTCCTCCCCACAGCCAGCCGCCGGCGAAGGCGGCGATGGTGATGGCCCCGGCGATCATCCAGATCGAGTTGTTCTTCTTCTTTGTCGGTCGGCGCTTCTTGCCCATCAGTCGTACCTCTCCCCGCGCAGGGCTCGGGGGCGTTGGCGTCGTGTCGGTCGTAACCCCGGGATTCTACCGCCGCCTCCGCGAGGCCGCACGGCGCGCTAGTGGCTCAGTGCGAAATGTCCGAAGCGCCTGCGGTGCGGCCGGCGCCGGGAGGTGCGGTGTGTGGCGTGTTGTAAGCCACCAGGACGATGCCCACCGCGACCACCAGGATCCCGACCCAGAGCATGGGGCTCGCCTCCTTCTGCTGCACCGCGGCCACGAGGGCCGTGACCGTGACGGCGCCACCGAACACGATGGGCATCACGATCTGCGGCATGGCCGTGCCGCCCGAGAACATCGCCAGGGTCAGGGTCAGGGCTCCCCAGGCCCCGAGCGTGCCGGCAGCCAGCCCCCAGCTGACGCCACCGCCGCTGAACGCGAAGGAGTCGCCGTTGAGCTTCATACCGATACCGCCGCCTGCGAGGCCCCAGATCAGGTAGGCAACGCCGATGAAGAAATACGGCTTGAAGGGGCTCGCCAGAGACGAGCGGGCGAGCGCCAGCACCGGGCCGTACAGCCCCCAGCAAAGTCCGGTGAGAACGGCGAAGAGAATCGGGTACCGCATGGTGGCCTCGAGAGAGTGGGTGCTGAGCAACGGCCAGAGAGTACAGCAGAGCCGATGGCGCACGTGCCCCCGGACTGCTAGCTGGCCTCGCGTTCTTGGTCGCTCTCGGCCTGCTGGCGAATGGCCTCGGAGTCGATCAGCATCGCGGTGGCGTCGCCGATGAGGGCCGTGGCGACGATGCTCTCGGTGCCGGTCGAGCTGGTCGACTCCAGGATCGAGGGCTTGTCGAAGCTGTCCCACCAGCGGTCGGCTTCCGCCGGGCCCCAGGTGCCCGCATCGGCGCACTCCAGCAGCAGGGCCCGCATGGTGGCGGCGTTCTTGGGCCGCATGCCCGGATCCTTGTACAGCCCCTTGAGGATCACCGCCTGCAGATCCTCGGGTACGTCCGGGTTGCGTTGGCGCGGTGGCTCGGGCTGCTTGGTCTGGTGCAGGCGCAGGTAGGCGCGAATGTCGGTCGCCTCGAACAGCGGCGTGCCGGTCGCCAGATAGTAACCGACCGCCGCCAGTGAGTAGATGTCGGCGCGCGGTCCCATCAGCTCGGGGTATACGGCCTCCGGCGCCATCGTTTCGGGCGTTCCGGCGATGACGCCGTCGAGCTCTGGGGCGATGCTGCCGAGGTCCTTGACCAGGCCGAAGTCGAGGAGCTTGACGACATCGTTGGCGCCGCCCTGTCGGCAGAGCATGATATTGGCCGGCTTGATGTCCCGATGGACCATGCCCTTCTTGTGCGCCTCGGCGAGGGCGCCCGCGGCTGCCGACAGCACATGGATGATCCGGCCGGCGGCCATGGCGCCCTCCGCCTCGACGATCTCCTTCAGGTTGGCCCCGTCGAGCAGCTCCATGGCGTAGTAGAGCACCCCGTCGGCCGTGTGCCCGTAGTCGTAAATCGACACCGTGTTCGGATGGGTCAGGCGGCTGGTCTGCTGCACCTCGCGCTCGAAGCGCCGCAACGAGCTCTCGCCAGCGATCTCCGAGCGCAGCAGCTTCACCGCGGTCGGCCGCTTGAGCATCGAGTGCGTGGCTCGATAGACCTCGCCCATGGCGCCGGCGCCGATCTTGCCCTGGATCATGTACTGGCCCAGATGTCCGGCGTCGTAGGTACGCCGCCGCAGACCCAGATTGACGCGCGAGGCGACCGTCGCGACGGTGACCGCGCCGAGCAAGATCACCTGGTTCTGGATCAGCATGTTGAGGTAGTGGTCGGCCGGGTAGGGCTGCTCGGGGAAGGCATAGGAGGCCCCGTACCAGAGCTGAATCGCGAGCACGCCCACCGGTGCTGGCAGCGACAGCAGCGCCGTGCGCCAGGCGTCACTGGGAACCAGAATGGCTCGTGTGAGGATGAACAGTGTCAGAAAAGCCACCACCACCGGGAAGCCCGAGAAGGAGAAGTAGTGCGAGGTGGCGTACAGCACCAGGCACGGCAGGATCAGCACCTGCAGCAGGACCCCGTCGACCAGCGCCAGCTGGCGCTCCTGGAGCTTGCGGCGCTGCAGGATCTTGTAGATGCCGGCGGCGATCACGACGAGCCAAAAGAGGGCCGCGTTGGGCATTGTGGTGACGAACCGGACCAACGTCGCGAGCGGACCCCGCTCGCCCTCGCGCCACAGCATGATCAGGAACGTCGCGGCGAGGATACCCGTGATGCTGGTAGCCGCACCTGCGAGCAGGCGCAGTCGCTGCTGCAGGTAGGTCCGGGTCTCCTCGTCGAACCCGGGGCTGCTGAGAGTCCGACCGGTGCTCACGTGTTCGGCATTCTCGCTTGGGGACCGACGGGGAGCGTCCCGAGGGCAGAAATCTCCGGGGAGTGCCACACGTCTAATAGATAGACGCACCTGACACGACAAGGTTGCCAGCCCGAACGTTCCGAGTCACTCATTCCGTCGCTCACATCATTCGCGCCGCTTGTCCGGTGGCTCCGAGCACCCGCTGCCAGACCGGCCCGTCGGGGTCCAGTTGACGCCGCCGCTCCGTTGCCAGTGCCAGCGGCACGTGCGTAAAGCGTCCGTTCCAGCTGCCGACGAGCATGTCCGTGCGGCCAGCCATCCCGGCGTGCGCCGCGTGCTGGCCGAGCGCCAGGCACAACGACGAGTCGAACGAGTTCGCCGGCAGGCTGCGGATCAGGTAGCTCGGGTCGATGTACTTGACCGTGGTCGGCAGCCCCTGCTCCCGGAAGTGCTCGAGGATCCGCTGCTCGAGGTAGGGTCCGATATCGCCCAGCTTTAGATTGCCGGAGGCGTCGACCTCCGGTTGTCCCTGGCCCACGAGGTCCTGGCCGGCACCCTCGGCCACCAGGATCACGGCGTGGTGGCGTTCGGCGAGTCGCCGACCGAGCGATTCCAGAAAGCCGTCGGCCCCTTCGAGCGCGAAGGGGACCTCCGGCACCAGGCAGAAGTTGACCTGGCTGTTGGCCAACGTGGCGTGCGCCGCGATGAGGCCGGAGAGCCGGCCCATCAACTTGACCAGGCCGATGCCGTTCCAAGCGCCGTGGGCCTCGGTGTGCGCGGCCACGATCGAGCGGGTCGCCTCGTTGACGGCGGTCGCGAAGCCGAAGCTCCGGTCGATCCACATCAGGTCGTTGTCGATGGTCTTGGGGATGCCGACGACGGCGATGCGCCGCCCGCGCTGCGCGATCTCTGCCGCGATCGCCGAGGCTCCCTTCAGCGTGCCGTCGCCGCCGATGACGAACAGGATGTCGATGCCACGACGCACCAGGGTGTCGACCATGTCGGATATCTCCTGGGGCCCTCGCGACGAGTTGAGAATCGTCCCGCCGCTCTCGTGGATGTGGCGCACCCGGTCAGGGTTCAGCGACACCGGCAGGAAGCCGAGGGAGTCGACGAGCCCCGCGTAGCCGAAGCAAAAGCCCACGATGCGCCGCACCCGGTAGTGGTGCCAGAGGGTCAGCACGATGGCTCGGATGACGTCGTTGATCCCGGGGCACAGTCCGCCACACGTGACGATGCCGCAGCGTGTGGTAGCAGGTTCGAAGAAAACGGCGCGGCGCGGACCCGCCGGCTCGAACCCGACCGTGTCTCCGCCTGGCTCCAGGCTCAGTTCGTGCGTGTCGCTGGCGACCAGGATCCGGTAGCTGTCGTCGGTGAATACGGTGCTGTCGTCCAACGGCGACGGGAACCGCGGCGCGCCCAGCTTGGCCACCTCCAGCCGCGCCGGATCCGGGAGCTCCCTGACGCTCATTCGCCGCGCAACACCGCCCGCAGGATGCGTAACGCCTGCTCGACGTCGAGTCGGCTGAACGTCAGCGACGGCCGGAAGCGCACCGAGCGATCACCGCAGGCCAGGGTCGCCAGGCCGGCGTCCCACAACCGTGTGCGCAGGTCGTCGCGCGCGGCGCTGTCGGGCAGGTCGAAGGCCAGCATCAGGCCGCGCCCGCGCATGTTGGTCATCTGTGGGAACTCGGCGGCCAGAGCCCGCAGGCCATCCAGGAAGACGGCACCGACCTCGGCGGCATTCTGCACGAGGTCGTCATCGCGGATGATCTACAGGTAACGGGCGCAGTGCACCATGTCGACCAGGTTGCCGCCCCAGGTCGAGTTGATGCGTGAGGAGACGCGAAAGACGTTGTCGGACACATCGTCGATGCGGGTACTTGACATGATGCCGCACACCTGCGTCTTCTTGCCGAAGGCGACGATGTCGGGCGTAACGCCGAGCTGCTGGAAGGCCCACATCGAGCCGGTGAGTCCGATCCCGGTCTGTATCTCGTCGAAGATCAGCAGCGCTTCGTGGCGGTCGGCGAGCTGGCGCAGCCGCTGCAGAAACTCGGGTCGGAAGTGATTGTCGCCCCCCTCGCCCTGGATCGGTTCGATGATGATCGCGGCGATGGCGTGCGGCTCGGCGGCAAAGCCGGCTTCGATCTCCTGCACCGACTGCTCCTCCGCCGCGGCCACCGTCGCCACGTCGATCGGGAACTCGATCTTCGGGTTGGAGACGCGTGGCCAGTCGAACTGGGGGGAATCGCGTGTCTTGGCGGGATCGGTGTTGGTTGTCGAGAGCGTGTAGCCGCTGCGCCCGTGGAAGGCCTCACGGAAGTGCAGGATCTTGTCGCCACCGCCATCGATTCCCGCAGCCCTGTTGCGCTGCCGCTTCCAATCGAAGGCTGTCTTCATCGCGTTTTCTACCGCGAGCGCGCCGCCGGCCACGAAGAAGAGGTAGCGGAACTCCTCCGGTGCAGCGACTCGTCGGAAGGTGTCGACGAAGGCGGCGTATTCTGCCGTATAGATGTCGCTGTTGGCGGGGTTGGCGAGCGCGGCGCGCAGCAGCGCCGCCTGGAATTCTTCGTCCTGGAGCCCCGGATGGTTGTGGCCGATGGGCAGCGAGGCGAAATAGGAGTAGCAGTCGAGGTACTCCTTGTCCTCGAGCGCGTCGACCATGACCGATCCGTGCGACTTCTCGAGGTCGATGACCAGGTGGAAAGCGTCGACGAGGATGTTGCGCCTCAGGACCGGGAACACCTGGTCGGCGGGCATGGTGATCGGGTGAGTGGTTGTAGTTTCCGGCATGGTATCTCCGCGAGGTCAGAAGAATTCGGCGCAGGGCCGCCAACGCGAGCTCGGGTGCGGCAGGTCGCGTCAGTCGCCGTTCGGGGGCGCGTAGATATCGGGGCGCGCCTGCTGCGGAAGCGGGCCTCGCTGGCGACTCAAACCGGACACCGGAACCCTCGTCGATTCGTAGCGGTAGCAACTCCACTCGAGCCCAATGTAGCCTCGCCGGCCGCCGCTGTCACCCCGGCGGGAACACTCCTCGCACGTCAGGTCGGTCCCTGGGAGCGGATCAGAATCACGGCGAGGCTGGCGCCGACCAGGTTCGCGACCAGGTCCCAGCCGGTGTTGAGATAGCCGCCGACGTTGGTTTCTGGAACCAGCAGAGTGGCGGCGAACTCGATGACCTCGTTCAGGGCCCCGAAACCCATTCCGGCGGCCGCACACAGGATCAGCACTCCCGTCGTTGGCCGCGCTTCGACACCGCGCGTCCGGAACGCCGCCGCCATCCCTTGCCAGCAGACCCAGGTGGTGACTCCAAAGCCGAAGGCGTGGACGAGCTGGTCGAACTTCAACCGTCCGGGTATCAGCCAGAGGCTATAGAGCACCTGCTGGGCTTCGTTCACCGGCCAGGAATCCGGTACGGGCACCAGCCCGCCTCCCATGTGCAGGAACCCCCATAGGCTCAGGCCCCAGAGCGCCCCGTCGCTCAGTCTCACGCGAGAGTCGACCAGCACCACGACTCCGATCAGAACCACCATGACGCCGATGTAGAAGACGAACTCAACGTTGCGCTGCGTGATCGCCGCGGCGATCGCCAGGAGCATGTAGCCAGCGGTGAAGGCGGCGACGGGCCAGACCTCACGGATGCGACTGGCGCGGGAGATGGGTGGCATGGCCGCAGCAGCATAGCAGGCTGTTCGCCGTGCAATACAAGCCGATGCTACGGCGGCATCGAAGCAGGGGACGCGGCGGTTCTCGAGGATCTATAATGAATGAAGATTCATTCACATGGGTTGGAGGCGAACCGGAGAATGCCCCGAGAGACCGCAAGCGTACGCGCGACCAGGCTCGATCGACGTCGCAGCGAGATTCTCGATGCGGCCACCGACGCGTTCGCCGATCGCGGCTTCGCGCGTACCCGGATCGCCGCCATCGCCCGAGGGGCCGGGGTGGCCGACGGCACGATCTACAACTACTTCGCCGACAAGAATGAGTTGCTGATCGCCCTGCTCGAGCGTTTGCACGCCGCAGAGCGTCGCAAGATCGACTTCGGCTCGCGTCCGCCCGCCGACCTGGGCGAGTTTCTCGAGGCCTACTTCCGACAGCGTCTCGATGTTCTCTGGCAGCATCGGCGGCTTGTGCGGGCGGTCCTTCCCCATCTGCTCATCGACAGGCCGATGCGTGAGCGCTACCGAGTCGAGGTCTTGGAGCCCATGCTCGCCCAAGGGGTACGGATGTTCGATGGCTTGGTCGCCAGCGGGCAGGCGCGCCGTCTGAGTCCCGAACGGGTGGTGCGGGCGGTATCGTCGCTGGTACTGGGCAGCGTCCTGCTGGCGCTGTTGGAGGAGCGTCGACCCGACGCACGGCTGCCCGAGCACCTGGCCGGGCTCGTTCTCGACGGGATCAGCCGTCGTTGAGCCGGGCCCGCGCAGCTGCAACGCGGCCGCTAGCGACCGCCTCCGGGTTCTGCCATCCTGCTGACTCCACCATCAATGCAGCCGGTGCATGTGCATGACTGACTCGAGCGAGCCCCGACCGCCGGAGGCCGGGCGCGATTTCGTCCGCACGACGATCGAGCGAGAGCTGGCCAGCGGTGCTCGGAGTCGGGTCGTGACGCGGTTTCCACCCGAACCGAACGGTTTCCTGCACATCGGCCACGCCAAGGCCATCTGTCTCGACTTCGGGGTTGCCGAGGAGTACGGGGGCCAGTGCAATCTGCGCTTCGACGACACAAATCCCCAGACCGAGGATCCGCGCTACGTCGAATCGATCAAGCAGGACGTGCGCTGGCTCGGCTTCGAGTGGGGCGAGCACGAGTACTACGCCTCCGACTACTTCGAGCAGCTGCACGACTGGGCGGTGCAGCTGATCCGCAAGGGGGTCGCCTACGTCGACGATCTGTCGGAGGAGGAGATCCGCGAGTACCGCGGTACGGTGACAACACCTGGACGCGAGGGGCCCTGCCGGGAGCGCCCTGTCGAGGAAAACCTCGACCTGTTTGCGCGCATGCGTGCCGGCGAGTTCGCGGACGGCTCCAAGGTGCTACGCGCCAAGATCGATATGGCGCACCCGAACATGAAGATGCGCGATCCGCTGATGTACCGGATCCGTCACGCGCACCACTATCGGCAGGGTGACGACTGGAAGATCTACCCGTTCTACGACTGGGCGCACGGGCAGTCGGATGCCATCGAAGGGATCACCTACTCGCTGTGCACCTTGGAGTTCGAGAGCAACCGCGAGCTGTACGACTGGTACCTGGAGCAGCTGGAGCTCGAGGCGCCGCCGCGCCAGTACGAGTTCGCCCGGCTCAACGTCGAGTACACGATTACCAGCAAGCGCAAGCTGCTGCGGCTGGTCGAGGGCGGCCACGTCGAGGGCTGGGACGATCCGCGCATGCCGACGATCGCCGGTCTCCGACGCCGAGGGGTGCCCGCGGCCGCCATCCGGCGTTTCTGTGATCTGGTGGGGATCTCCAAGTCCGAGAGCCGGGTCGATGTCGGCATGCTCGAGTTCGCCGTACGCGACCAGCTCAACACCGAAGCTCCCCGGGTGATGTGCGTGCTCGATCCGCTCAAGGTCGTGATCACGAGCTATCCCGAGGCCCAGGTCGAGATGCTCGAGGCCTCCCACTGGCCGCACGACGTGCCACGAGAGGGCTGGCGCCAAGTTCCGTTCAGCCGCGAGCTCTACATCGAGCGGTCCGACTTCATGCAGGAGCCGCCGAAGAGCTTCTACCGCCTGGCGCCGGGCGCCGAGGTGCGCCTGCGATACGGCTACGTGGTGCGCTGCGACGAGGTTGTGCGGGACGAGCACGGCGAGGTGCTGGAGCTGCGTTGCACGCACGATCCCGGAACCCGCGGCGGTGCGGTACCCGACGGCCGCAGGGTGAAGGGCACGATCCACTGGGTATCCGCTCCGCACGCCGTGGCCCTGCAGGTGCGCCTGTACGACCGGCTGTTCGCGGTTCCGGCGCCGGGAGCCTCAGGCGAGGACTTTCTCGACGACCTCAACGCCGAATCGCTGGTGCGGATCGAGCGGGCGATGGGCGAGCCGGGCCTGGCAGAGCTGCCTGCGAGTGCGCACGTCCAGTTCGAGCGTCACGGGTACTTCTACACCGACCCCGAGGATTCGCGGCCCGGCGCCCCGGTCTTCAATCGGGTGGTGACGCTGCGCGACTCGTGGGCCCGGAAGACCGATGAGCCGGTGCTTCCTCCCGAGACCGAGGTCGAGCCGACAAGCGGCGGTGACCCAGACGAGCCGCGAAAGCGGCGTAAGCGCTCGCCGGTCGAGATCCGCGCCGCGGCGCGCGCCGAGCAGCCGGAGCTCGCGGCCGCGTACGAGCGGCTTCGGGCAGACCATGGCATCGATGAGAGCACCGCCGATGTCCTCACCGGCCATATTGGCCTGGTTGCGCTGTTCGAGTCGGCGGTGCAGACGCACCCCGCACCCGCGTCGGTGGCCAAGTGGGTGGTCAACCAGGTGCTGCGCGCGACCAAGGAAGTAGGCGTCGAGGCGCTGCCGTTCGATGGACACCGGCTGGGCGACCTGGTCGCGCTGGTCGACTCCGGAGCGATCTCGACGCTCGCGGCCAAGGAGGTGTTCGCGGTCATGGTCGAGTCGGGGGGTGATCCGGCCGCCATTGTTCGCGATCGTGACCTCGACAGCACCCTCGCGCCCGAGGAGCTCGTCGCCGTCGTCGATCGGATCGTGGCCGACAACCCCGACAAGGTCGAGGCGTATCGCGGCGGCCGCGAGGGCCTGCTCGGCTTCTTCGTCGGCCAGGTGATGCGCGAAACGCGGGGTTCCGCCGATCCGGAACGGGTGCAAGAGCTGTTGCGCGCCCGGCTCGCCGGCTGACGGCGCAGCGCTCGAGCTGCGGGCCGCGCGAGCGTCCTTTCGGCCTGGCGACAACGCACGTCTAGTTCCTCACGGTGTAGTTGAGCAAGACATGCCCGCTCGGGTAGGCGCTGCTCTTCACCAGGTCGAGCGGTTGCGCATCGAGGCTCTTTCCCAGGAGCGGGATCCCCGCACCGAAAACAACCGGGTTCAGCTTGATGATCAGTTCGTCCACCAGTCCCGCTTCAAACAGAGTCGTAGCGAGGCCGGAGCCCCCGCAGATCCAGATCGCCCGCCCGCTCTCCTGTTTCAGCTCCGCGACCACGTCCAACGCGCTCTCCGATACCAGGGCCACCGCAGCATCGGGACTCCCATCCATCGTGCGAGAGAAGACATACTGATCGAGGGTCGGGTACGGACTCGTTCGACCCTCGCGGAGTCCAACTTCATAGGTCTTCCGGCCCATGAGTACCGCATCAAAACGTCTGTTGTCGGCACGAGCGAACTCGCCACCGCGGAGATGGACTGGGAACGTCTCAGGGTAGGTCGCGAGCAGATCCGCGCCGAACTCGTCGTCCCACCGGAAGTCCTCGAACGAGCCGTCTTGTCGCGCGATGAAGCCGTCAAGCGTAGTCGCGATGTAGTAGACGAGATCTCGCATTGTGGCTGCCCAGGATCGCGGTTCGCACGAATGGCGCCCAACAATTGGTGATTCAGCCACATGTTAGGCATCCTCGACAATACAGCGTTGATCAGGTTGGCGAGAAGTGGAGCCACCGTACTTCTCAGAGCTCGAACCACCTTCCTACCTCCGGGGAGGCCGAAGTGGAGCTCGGGATCGCTGAACCGCACGGTAGCCATCACCGGCACCCGAAACCGGTTGAGCAGAGCAGGCACGAAGTGGCCATCGGGGGTTCTCAGGCCCGGGGAGTGGACGATGCCGTCGACCCCCGCCAACGTCACCTCCGCCGCGTCGATGGGGCGGAGTGCATGGGCGATCACGGGTAGCCCCAGGCCGGCGTCGGCTTCATCGGCTGGTTAGGCGCCACCATCCTTTTTCAGGTCGCGGCATTTGCCCGGAGAACGCCGCGAACATGATCCCGGGTTGGATGACAGCATCGATGATGAAGTGCGACGTAATGACCGGCGCCAGACTGCGGCCACCGACCAAGTACACCACCGCCAGGGCTGCCCCCAGTGTTCCAGTTGCGATCGTGGCGCCGACGCCGGCCACAAGGTTACCGGTGACGATCCCCCAGATCCCATGGGCCAGGCCGAAGATCAGAGCTGACACGAGAATCTGCACAAGAGAACCACCACCAGCGGCGAACACCTGGTCCATGACCATGCGGCGGAAGAAAGCCTCCTCGACAACTGCCGCACCAACCGCTGCTGCTACTCCGAGCAGCTTCGCCACTGTGAGTGCGTGCCAGTTCTCACGCACCAGCGGGATGTTACGGACGGCGAATGACGAGTACAACAAGGCTACAGCGACCGCCAGGACCCAGGCCAGGGCCGTCCCGTGCGGTTCAGAGAAGAACCCCAGGCTCCGAAGGAATCCTGGAGGCTCACCTAGCAGCACGCCAACTACCGGAAACCAAAGGATGGCTGTAGCCACAGCCAGGAAGACGATCGCTCTCCTTCTCGCCCTCCGGTAGGCGGTCGCCTCCAAGTCCCAGCCGCTCAGGAAGCTTTCCGCTTGGCCAGGAGACGGCGAATCGCAGGCACCAGGTCCACTGGAATCTCCATGAAGACCTGCTCCGAATCCTCGTGTGCTGCCTCGTCGTCCGCTACGGCTGCTACTTCCGGTTGCTGTTCGTAGTGGTCCAGGGCGCGGCGCACCCGCTCCTCGTTCCAGCCAGGCGGGAATTGTGTCTTCTTCCTCATCGTCTTTCCGGCGACGGCGTCGATAGACCCTCAGGGGCGTCCCCCGAAGTTCGTACCCCGTGATAACGAAGATGCTACCGGGTTCACGGCACGAGACCAGGCGTGCTGCGAGCTCGAGACAGGCCCACCTTCTCGAGGACATAACATGCGCCGACACCGATAGCGTACGCCGCAATATCGTAGGGATCGTAGACGCCAGAGAAGAAGCCGTGTGGCCACCAGACTTGGCTGAGTTCGGTCAACGTGCTGCCACCGAACAGTACGACAGCAGCGCGCTCTGGGGTGGCTGCGAAATACCGCCCCAAGACATTCGGCTTTTGGCCGTGAAGGCCTCTGAGGCCAATATAGAGCCACGCTGGGCACCCAACATCTGCGCCGTAGCTGGACAACAAGCCGGCAGGGATTCGCTGGATACTGAGCACGGCAGTGACGACGAAGAGGGCCGTCAGCAACCAATAAGCGACCCGCCATGCCCTGTTGACGACTGCCGGCATGACTTCACGCATGACCTATCCGCATAGCAAGTATTCGACTGCGTTTGTGCTCCCACCATACTAGCCGCGCAGCGCGCGCCTAGCAGGCTGCTGAAAAACTCCTCTTTTTCGAGTAGATTTTGAACCACGCAGCCCGCGGCAAGAACCGAAGCATCAACGAGGTGAGCAGATGCGTGGTGAGGACGCGGGACAGGTGGCGGTTTTTGGTTACGTATCTCCAGAGCAGCGAGTACCGAAGGACCATCCGCTGCGGCCGCTGCTGAAGATCGTCAACGATGTGCTGGGGCGGATGTCGCCGCTGTTCGAGAAGCTGTACTCGCACACGGGGCGTCCGTCTATCCCGCCGGAGAAGCTGCTGCGGGCGCTGCTGCTGCAGGTGCTGTACACGATTCGCTCCGAGCGCATGCTGATGGAGCAGCTCGACTACAACCTGCTGTTCCGGTGGTTTGTGGGCCTGAACTTGGACGATCTGGTGTGGGATGCGACGGTGTTCACGAAGAACCGAGATCGAGTGTTGGGAGGCGAGGTCGCCAAGGTGTTCTTCCAGGAAGTGCTGGCGGAGGCGCGGCGCCGCAGCCTGCTGTCGGATGAACACTTCACGGTGGACGGCACGCTGATCGAGGCGTGGGCCTCGCACAAGAGCTTCAAGCCGAAGGATCAGAGCGAGGTGGACCCCGAAATTCGGACCGGTTGCTAAGGTGGGATCCAGACCAAGAAGAAGGAGTCTGGAATGCCACGGAAGAGACGGAGTTATCCTGCTGAGCTGAAGGCGAAGGTCGCTTTGGAGGCGCTTCGCGAGGAAGCGACGATGGCGGAGCTGGCAGCCCGCTACGATGTGCATCCGAATCTGATCGCCAACTGGAAGAAGAAGGCTCGGCAGAAGGTGCTGGCTGGCTTCTCGGGGAAACAGGAGCGCAACGAGGTCTCTCGGGAGGCCGAGATCAAGGAGCTGCGGGCGAAGATCGGGGAGCTCGTCATCGAGCGGGATTTCTTGTCCAAGGCCTTCGGTCGTTGAGCCACGGCCGGAGGGTGGCGATGGTCGATCCGGAGCACGGCCCCCTGAGCATCACGCGGCAGTGCCGCCTGGTGTCGATCGCGAGGTCTTCGTTCTATTACGAGGGCCACGGCGAGAGTCCGCTGAACCTGCGCCTGATGCGGCTGATCGACGAGCAGTTTCTTCAGACGCCGTTTTACGGCTCACGTCAGATGCGACGATGGCTGCGCCGTCAGGGCTACACGGTCTCTCGCAAGCGGGTGCGCCGCCTGATGCGGCTGCTCGGGTTGCAGGCGATCTTGCAGCGGCCCAGGACGTCTCAGCCGCACCCGGAGCACCGGATCTACCCCTACCTGCTGCGTGATCTGGAGATCACGCGACCCAACCACGTTTGGTGCGCGGATGTGACCTACATCCCGCTGCAGCGGGGCTTTCTGTACCTGGTTGCGGTGATGGACTGGGCGAGCCGCAAGGTGCTGTCCTGGCGTCTGTCCAACACGCTCGATACGAGCTTCTGCGTCGAGGCCTTGCAAGAGGCGCTCGAGCGCTACGGTCCTCCCGAGATCTTCAACACGGATCAGGGTAGCCAATTCACCAGCGTCGACTTCACCGACGCGCTCAAGGAGGCCGGCATTCGGATCTCGATGGACGGCAAGGGCCGCTGGATGGACAACGTCTTCATCGAGCGACTGTGGCGATCGCTCAAGTACGAGCAGGTCTATCTGTCAGAGTACGCGACTGGCTCCGAGGCTCGGGCCGGGATCGGCTGGTGGATGGACTTCTACAACGAGTGCCGACCGCACTCGTCGCTCCAGGACCGGACGCCCGAGGAGGCGTACATTGACGACGGGGCTGAAGACAGGAGCCCGGGGCTTCGCCCCGTGTCTCGCAAGCCCAAGGCAGCCTGAATCATGAACCCGGATTCCACCTTAGCTGCGACGCAAACCTGTCCAAAGGATGGGGTCCACCTCTGCGAGGCCATGCCGTCGGTCATGGTTCACGACGCGACCGGTGAGCCGATCCCGCTCGAGCACCTGTTCCGGGGTCACTACTCGGTGGTGATCCTCGGTTGCCTCACCTGACCGCCTTTCCTCAATAAGGTCTCCCGGGTGGAGGCCCTGTACCGCGACTACCGCGAGCTCGGCGTCGAGTTCTTCTACGTTTACAAGGCGCTGGCGCACCCGGAGCTGAATGGATACGTCAAGCCGGTGACGCTGCAGGAGCGGCTGCTGCACATCGAGGAGGCGCGGCGGGCGCTCGGCACCGAGATCACCTGGCTCGCCGACAACATGGACAACGACCTCAAACGAGCGCTTGGCGACGTGCCCAACGCCGAGTTAGTTGTCGATCCGGAGGCTCGGGTGGCGGCACGCCGTGCATGGAGCGATCCAGAGGCCTTGCGCGACGACCTGGTCCGACTCGTCGGGGGCGATCGACAACCCCACCACGGTCGCCGATCTCGACCTGCCGCGTCCCGACTACTACTCGCCGACGGTGGCCACCGGTGTGGTGGAGCGCGTGCAGCTTCCCGGCCGGATGTCGGCCGTCAAGATTGCGCTCACCGCGTCGAAGAACGAACTGCCGGCCTATGCCAAGCTGCGGGTCGAGGCCGAACCTGGCGTTCTCTCGGCCGGTAGCGGGATTCTCTACCTGGGCTTCCACCTGGACCCGATTTATCAGGTTCACTGGAACAACTTGGCACCGCAGCCCGAGCTCGCGATCCGTGCCCCCGACGGTGTGATCCTGACCCCGGCCACAGCGAAGTTCCCGGAGGTCGAGGTCGAAGCCGATGCCGATCCGCGCGAGCTTCTGGTCGAGGTGAGCGCCTCGGAGGTGCCCGACGAGCCGCTCGAGCTAACCGCGACGTACTACGCCTGCGCCGACGACAACACCTGGTGCATCCCGGTGACCCAGAGCTACGACATCTGGCTGCAAGCCGATCCAGACGGCGGCCGGACCTTCGGGCGCGGCGCCGGAGGACGCATCGGCCGCGGTGGGCCGGCGGCCGGTGGTGGGCCTGGCGGAGGGCGCGGGGGGGGTCGCGGGCCGGAGGCCATGCTCGAGCGCATGCGCTCCTGGGACGCCGACGGTGACGGTCTCATCGTGCGCGACGAGGTTCCGGAGATGATGCGCGAGCGCCTCTTCGACCGCGCCGATACCAACGAGGACGGCGTCATCGATGCCGACGAGCTCGATGCCATGGTCCAATCGATGGGACGTCGCCAGCGCTTGCCGGGGCGCTGAGTCGGGCGCGTCGTTGGTCGGACTGCGCGGCTGACGTCGTGGGTTTCACATTATCTATTCATCATTTATTCATATAGCAATAATCTATGAGATCTAAGTCGTTGATAGTAAAGTATGTATCAGTAGATTGTATCTATTCATCAATTGACCTTTCGCTTGGACGGAACCCCGCCCGCTGTCCAGGGCCTCATGATGCGTACAACCGTTGCCGATCTTCTCGCGGTCCTGGCCGACCGGCGCCCACTGACGTCCGTAGAACTCCAGACAGAGTTCGGCATCAGCCAGCCGACCGTGTCGCGGCTACTGCGAAAGGCCGGCGATCGCGTTGTGCCGATTGGGGCCGGTCCCTCGACGAGGTACACGACCACGGTGGATGTCTTCGGCGCTCAGCCGGAGGTGCACGTTTTCGCGGTTGCAGAAACCGGGGTCACGGAGGAACTCTGTAGTCTGCGGCAGCTGGCGACCGGAGGTTTCGTCGTCGGCGGCGATGACCTGCCGTTCTGGTTGCTCGGGGAGTCGGGAACGGGCGACTTCCGCAGTCTCCCGTACTTCCTCGCAGACCTGCGGCCGTCAGGGTTTCTCGGTCGGCTGAACGCGCGTCGGTTGGCCGCGACCATCGGAGCGCCTGATGATCCGCGCCAATGGAGCGTCGATCAGGTCGGGAGATACCTGTTGCTGGCCGGCGTCGATCTGCCGGGCAATCTCGTGCTCGGTGCACGCGCCGCGCACGCGGCCAATCGCGCCAACTTTCCGCCCGTTCGCGATCGCGTGCGTCGCTACCCAGACTTCGTTCAGCGAAACCTCGATGAGGATCCGCCGGGTTCGTCAGCGGCGGGTGAGCAACCCAAGTTCCTCGCCCACGTCGAGGGGAGAGGGCACGTCATCGTCAAGTACTCCGAGCCCGTTGACACCTCGGAAGGTCGTCGATGGGCGGACCTTCTTGCTGCTGAGTTCCACGCCTTGAGACTACTTGCCGACCAGGGCTTGCCCGCCGCGAACGCCGAGATCTTCCGAATTGGCGATCGCGTGTATTTGGAAAGTCAGCGGTTCGATCGCGCCGGCAGCCGGGGACGTCGGGCCGCGATATCCCTGGGCATGGTCGATGCGGAGTTCTCGGGCGAAGGCTCCGGCTGGTCGCAGATCGCTCATGGCCTGCGCCAGGCTATGGTGCTCGAGCAGACGTCGCACGACCAGATCGTTTGGTTGGAGGCCTTCGGCCACTGGATCGGCAACTCGGATCTGCATCCAGGCAACCTGAGCCTTTACCCAGGGTTCGAGTCGTTCGCGCTCCGTCCCGTCTACGACATGCTACCGATGCGGCTCGCGCGGCCCGGGCAACCGCTGGAATCGATTGAACTAGCTCCGCCCCTTCGGACGCGGCGCAACGAAGCGATCTGGGAGCGCACGGGTCAGGTCGCGGGCCGCTACTGGCAGCAGTTGCGCGATGAAGACACTCTCTCCGACGCCTTCCGGGCGTTCGCCGATCGGCACGCACGCCGCTGGAGCTCCATCCTCACGACCTGACCGATTCGTCCGCCGGCGCCGCGATCTTTGCGAGCTCGTAGGTTCGAGTCGGGCCTTCCGGCGGCGCTCGAGACGCGTATCGTCCGGGCGGACTATGCTCCTGTGATCGACTGCAGCGCACGAACGGACCTGCTGGCAGGCCTGCGAGCGACACGGAGGAGCTGGTGAGCAACGCAACGACCCTTTACCGCTGGGAGGATATTCCCAAGGAGGCGCTCAACGATCTGATCGACCGGCGCCTGGTAACCGGTGACCAGATCATGCTGGCCCATGTCTACCTGAAGAAGGGCGCCGTGGTGCCGTTGCACGAGCACCACAACGAGCAGATGACCTACATCCTGGAGGGCGCGCTGCGCTTCTGGATCGGCAGCGAGGATGCCGAGCCCATCGACGTGGGCACGGGCGAGGTGCTGCATATCCCCTCCAACGTGCCGCACAAGGCCGAGGCGCTCGTGGACACCTTCGACGTTGATGTCTTCTCGCCGCCGCGGCAGGACTGGCTCGACGGCACCGACAGCTACCTGCGGGGAAAGTAGCCGTGGACCTGGGAATCAGCGGCAAGGTTGCCGTTGTAGTGGCCTCGAGCAAGGGGCTCGGCCGTGCTGCGGCACAGGAGCTGGCCTGTGAGGGGGCGCGTGTCGTCATCTGTGCTCGCGGGGCCGAGGCGCTGGAGGAGACGCGGGCGACGATCGCCGCGACCGGGGCCGAGGTCGTCGCGTTGCCGGTCGATACCGGGTCGGCGCCGGATTTGGACCGTCTCATCGACACCGCCGAGTCGAGCTTCGGGCCGGTGGAGATCCTGGTGACCAACGGCGGCGGGCCTGCACCGGGCCGTTTCGAAGAGCTGACCGAGAAGGCCTGGGAGGACGCCGTGCGCGGCACGCTCGATAGCGTCGTGCGCCTCTGTCGCCGTGTGCTCCCCAGCATGAAGGAGCGGGGCTGGGGCCGCATCATCAACATCACCTCGATCGCCGTGAAGCAGCCGGTCGACGGGCTGATCCTGTCGAACTCGATCCGGGCCGCCGTGACCGGCTTCGCCCGCACGCTGGCCAACGAGGTGGCAGCCGACGGGGTCACGGTGAACAACGTCATGCCCGGCTTCACCTCGACGGAGCGCGTCGACGAGCTGGCCGACAAGCAGGCCGCCGACGGTGGCACGAGCCGCGACGAGATCGTGGCCGCCTGGAAGGCTTCGATTCCGGCAGGGCGACTGGCTGAGCCGCGCGAGCTCGCGGCGCTGATTGTCTTCCTGGCCTCCGAGCGAGCTGGCTACATCACGGCCCAGTCGATCCCGATAGACGGCGGCTGGATCCGCAGCCTGCTATAGAGGGCCCGTGGCGAGTCTCACCGCGGCCTCCTGGAGCCAAGCGCCTCCGGCAGAGGCGACGGTTTACGTACTAGCCGCCCTGGGAGTGGCGCTGGTTTGCCTGCTGGTGAGCTTGGTGCCTGCGCGCCGGGCAGCAACGCTCGACCCGGTGATCACGCTGCGCCAGGAGTAGGAGACGAGGGTCAAGGGGCGAGGCGATTGCGGTTGGATCCGCAGGCCACTAGCCGCCGGTAGTGAGTCTCCGGCGGCCTCCTATAGCTCCTTGAGCCCTTTGGCGTCGGGGTAGCGTAGCGCCATCAAGGCCGCGGTCAGCAGCAGCATCTGTATGGCGAAGGCGGGGCTCAGCACGCCGGTCGATAGGTGCGTGTAGATCGCCCCGACCATGATCACGCCCAGCAGCGCTGCACCGTAGCTGGCGAGCGAAGGGAACAGCACCAGGGCCGCGCCCACCAGCTCGAGCATGCCGATACCGCTGGCGAAGCGCGGGGAATACCCCCACTCCTCGAAGCGCTGCAGCATGCCGGGCTGGCCTACCAGCTTGGGCACCGCCTGGTTCAGGAAGACGAAGGCAAGCATGATCGACAGTGCCCAGGCGGCAACGACCCGTACGCGAACTCCCTGCATCGCCTATTCGCCGGCCATCGCCGGAGCCTCCGGGTACATGCCGAACCAGGCGAGGACGTACTCGACCTTGCGGATCAGGTTGCTGGGGCGTGAGGCGATCCCATGCGAGGACTCCGGGATCCGCACCATTGCGGACGGGATCTGGCGCAGCTTCAGCGCGGTGTAGAACTGCTCGGTCTCCGAGATGGGCGTGCGGAAGTCGGCCTCGCCAGTGAGCAGCATCGTGGGCATCGTCACGTTGCCGACGTGGTGCAACGGCGAGCGTTCCATATAGTGCTCGAGGTGGTCCCAGGGCAGCCCCGGGAACCAATACTTGTAGAAGAACGGGGTGCCGTCGGCGGTCAGTACGAAGCTGTACCAGTTGATCACCGGCTTTTGCGACACGGCGGCGGCGAACCGATCGGTGTGGCCCACGATCCAGGCGGTCAGGACGCCGCCGCCCGAGCCACCGGTCACGTACAGCCGATCGGTGTCGACATAGCCGCGCTCGATCACCGCGTCCACGCCCGACATCAGATCGTCGAAGTCCTGGCCCGGGTAGTTGTGGTGGATCAGGTTGCCGAACTCCTCGCCGTAAGAGGTCGAGCCGCGTGGGTTGGTGTACAGAACGACGTTGCCGGCGGCGGCGTAGAGCTGGATCTCGGCGGCGAAATGAGGGCCGTAGGCCGCGAACGGGCCGCCGTGGATCTCCAGGATCAGCGGGTACTTGTTTGCGGCGTCGAAGTCGGGCGGCGTGACGATCCAGCCTTGGACGCGGCGCCCGTCGAAGCTCGATTCCCACCAGATCTCCTCCACGGCGCCCAGCTGCCGGTGGCCGAGCAGGTCCTCGTTCAGCCAGGTCAGCTGGCGCATCTCGCCGCTTGTCATGACCGCCACGTCGGCGGGCCGCTGCGGGTCTGAGACCGTGAAGGCGATGGTGCCGTTGGACGCGACCGAGAACTGTCCCGAGGCATAGGGTCGTCCGAGAGACTGGCCACCCTGCGAGTCGGCGCGGATCTCGGGCTCGCTGCCACCGGAGGCCGGCACGTAGGCGACCTTGGCGACGCCGTGGTCGGTGAACTGGAACCAAACACCCTCGCCATCGGCGCTCCAGCGCGCCCCGCCGATGCTGCGGTCGAAGCCCTGCGCAAGACGCCGCGATCCGGAGCCGTCGCGCTGCATCACGTACAGCTCGGTGAGATCGTACCCCTGGTAGGCCTCGTCGTTGCCGGTGTAGAGAATCTGGCTACCGTCGGGCGACACCTGGGGGCCATTGTCGGGACCTTGGCGTGAGGTCAGTTGGGTGATCGTTCCGGTGGCCAGCTCCAGCTCGTAGATCTCAGAATCGTTGGGCTCGTAGCGCCAGTTCTCGTGCCGGTTGGCCGAGAACACGATGGCACGGCTGTCGGGCGTCCAGGAGTGCCCGCCGTGGTTGTAGTCGCCCTCCGTCAGCTGACGCGGCGCCCCCCCGTCGGCGGGGACGACGAAGATGTGGCCATAGCCGTCGGGTAGGAATCCGGCGCCGTCAGCGCGGTACTGCAACCGTGTTATGACACGCGGCGCCGGGGCCCACTCGGCGCCCGGGGGAGGTGGCGGAGGCGTCGCGCCGGGAATGCTCTGGGGTGATCCCGGAACGAACATCGAGAAGGAGATCCAGTTGCCGTCTGCCGACCAGGTGACTGCGCCCGGGCCGCGGGTCAGGTTGGAGATGCGGGCCGTCTGGCCGGTGTCCATCCAGCGCATCCAGAGCTGCGCTCCGCCGTCCTGCGACGACACCCACAGCAGCCGGTTCCCGTCGCGGCTCCATCGTGGAGAGCCGTTGTTGTTGTTGCCGCTGGTCAGTGGCCGCTGCTCTCCTGTGGCCACATCGATCAGCCACAGGTTGGAGCGCGACCGGTCGCTCATGACGTCGTAGAAGTTCCGCACGTACACGACGTGCGACCCGTCGGGCGAGATTCGCGGATCGGAGGCCCACTCCAGGTCGAACACATCCATGGCCTGGAGCGTGTCGCTGCCGTTGGTCAGCGCCGACGAGCCGGCGGGGTGGGCTGCGACGACAAGAACGAGGGCCAGGACTACGAATCGCTCACGCATGAATTCATCTCCAGCGGTGGGGAACGTGCGGATTCTACTGCTTCGTGCCCGTCACCACAGGTCAGGCCGTGGGCACCAGCTGCCTGGATGCTAATATGAGCATATGAGTCATCGCTTGCAGGTTCTCATTCCCGAACAGCTCGACGATCGCCTGCGCAAGGCGGCGGCTCGCGACCGAGTCTCCAAGGGAGAGTGGGTGCGGCGCGCGTTGCTACGGGTGCTCGACGGGGATGCCCGACGGGCTGATCCCGTGCGGGCTCTCGCCGCCCTGGAGGCACCCACCGGAGATATCGAGCACATGCTCGACGAGATCGACGCGGGGCGCCGGTGAGGGTCTTCCTCGACTCGAACATTCCCATGTACGTCGCGGGGGCGGACCACCCGAATCGTGAGCCTAGCCTGGAGATCCTGCGTCAGGTTCAGCAAGGACAGATCGAGGGCTGCTCGAGTACCGAGGTGCTCCAGGAGATCCTCTATCGTTACTCGGCGCTCGGCCGCCGTGACTTGGCGGGTCGGGTCTACGATCTATTCGTCGAGACCTGTCCGGTGATCTTCGAGGTGACCCTGGCCGATACCGACACCGCCAGGCGCCTACTGCTCGAGTACGCGGGACTGTCCGCCCGCGACTCGATCCACGCCGCGGTCACGCTCAACCGCGGAATCGAGGTGATCGCCAGCTTCGATAGCGGATTCGACTCGGTTCCAGGGTTGCGGCGTTACGACCCCGCTTCGGCTTCAAGAGACCGCAAGCAGCGGGTAGCCGAGCAGGAAGCCGAAGCTCGGGCACCGACTCAGTACGCGGTGGTGCTGAACCCGGCGTCCACGTAGTGGACCTCGCCGGTCACGCCCTTGGAGAGGTCCGAGAGCAGGTAGAGGCCGGCGCACCCGACATCGTCGATGTCGACATTACGGCGCAGCGGGGCCCGGCCGGCCATGTCGGCGAGCATGGTGCGGAGACCGGCGACGCCGGAGGAAGCGAGCGTCTTGATCGGACCGGCCGACAGTGCGTTGACGCGGATGCCCCGCTCCCCCAGGTCGAGCGCCAGATAGCGAACCGAGGCCTCCAGGCCGGCCTTGGCGATGCCCATCACGTTGTAGTTGGGCACGGCCTTGACGGAACCGTAGTAGGTCATCGTCACGATGCTGCCACCGTCGCTCATGAGCGGCTCAGCGCGTCGAGCCAGCTGTATCAACGAGTAGACGCTGATCTCCATCGCCTTCAGGAACCCCTCGCGCGAGGTGTCGATGGTGCGACCCTTGAGGTCGGCGCGTTCGGCGAAGGCGATCGAGTGGACCAAGAAGTCGAGTCGGCCGAGCTTGTCGTCAACCTCGGCGAAGGCGGCGTCCACCTGCGCCTCGTCGGTCACGTCCATGGGGACCATGACCTGGCTGCCGACCGACTCGGCGAGTGGAGTCACGCGCTTCAGGAGGGCGTCGCCCTGGTAGGTAAACGCCATCTCGGCGCCGGCGGCGGCCGCACGGCGTGCGATGCCCCAGGCGATCGAGCGCTCGTTCGCCACCCCGACGACGAGACCCTTCTTGCCGGCCAGCAGGTCGGGGGTCCCGAACTCGCTCATCGTCCTCGTCCTGTGACGTCAGCCAGAGCTCTTTGCGGTCTGCTTCTTGTTCTTCTTCGGTCGGGTCTTGCCGTGGCTGCCCATGAAGATCTTGCCGCGCTTCGTGCGCTTGTCACCCCTGCCCATTTTGAAATGTCTCCTCGGTGTCGCTGGTAGATGTCCGGGCGCAGCAAATCAGCATACCAGCCGCTGGCTGTGGCACTAGCTTGGCGGGCTCGGTAAGGGTCGAACAGCCAGGACCTGTGCCAGCGTGGGGGTCTCTAGTCTCCTACCAAATCAGCGGCAGCAGGCGCCAGCTTCGGGCCCGGTACGCTGCGAACTCGGGATAGCGCGCCAGCGAGCGATCCTTGCGCATCATGTTCGGGATCCACACGACGGCGACGAACACACCGAGCATCACGACGGGCAGCCAGTGTGCCGCGAGCAGCCCGAAGCCGAGATAGATGAACAGCTCGCCGAGGTAGTTCGGGTTGCGGCATCGCGACCAGAGCCCCTCGGTGATCAACACTCCGGGCCGGAGCCTCAGGGACGTGTGCTTGTGCATGTGCTTGTGCATGTCGGCGGCGAAGTGGAGGAACACCCCCAGAGCGTAGAGCGCCGTGCAGGCGGCCGCGTAAGGCGCCGATACCTGGACGCCTCTGGAGGTGATGATCCAAGGTGCGATCCAGTAGAGGCTGAGCCCGCCCCAGATCAGCAGGCCGTACGCCGGTGAGCACTCGCGTTCCCAGCTTCGATCCGGGAACAGGCGGCTCTTGAGGATCCATAGCAGGCCGTAGGTTCCGTGCAACGCCAGGTAGAGCCAGGCGGTGGGGTTGGCCCACGTGTCGGTCGCGGCGATCATGGCGAGCACGGCGGGGCCGGTGGCCCCTTTGTGCGAGTCGATGAAATGGCGTTGCCGCATTCGCGGGAGTCTATTCCAGGGTCACGAGGTCGCGAACCGGCGCGCAACTCACCGCGTGGCGATCCGCTGGCGCAGGAGATCCGGTCGATCGGTGAACATGCCGTCTACGCCTAGCCCCAGGAGCCGGTCCATGTCGGCCGGCGCATCGACCGTGTAGGGGTGGATGACGAGGCCGTGCGCGTGGGCGGCCTCGACCAGCGTCGCGTCCACATCGGCGTGCGAAGGGCCGATGCCCATGGCATAGCGGGCGATCTCGTCGAGTCGCCGAGCGATGCTCTGGCCGGTCTCGCGACTTGCCTCCAGCTTCACCAGGGGCAAATCGGGGTTCAGTGCCCGCACGCGCAGCAGGCTGGCGCTGCTGAACGACTGGATCAGGACGGTCCCGGGCTCGGCGTCCCCGGGCAGGAGCGCGTGCCGATCGAGCAGACGGATCAGCTCCTCTTCCATGCCGGGCGCCGTATCCGGGTTCTTGGTCTCGATGTAGAAACGGGCCCGACCGGCGTAGCGCGACAGAACCTCCTCGAGGGTGGAGATTCGAAGCCCGACGAACTCGGCGCGGGCACGGCCGGGGTTGCGCTCGTTGAACCAGGATCCGACGTCACAGCGGCGCACTTGCTCGAGGCTCTTGTCGATCACGAGGCCGGTGCAGTCGGCCGCCTGGCCGCGCGCGGTGCGTTCGAGATCCTCGTCGTGCAGGACGACCAGCACGCTGTCCGCGGTCATCTGTAGGTCCTGCTCCAGATAGTCGGCGCCCATTTCGACGGCCAGGTCCCAGGCCGCGAGCGTGTGCTCCGGTGCGTACCAGGAGGCGCCGCGATGTGCGATGACGGTGGGCGGATCGGTCTGCATGGTGAAGCCGATCGTAATCCCGACGAGGAGCCAGCCGCGGAGGCTCAACGCGTCAGGGCGAAGTAAACGACGTACGCCCAGGAGAAGATGCCGTGGATGATCGCCCACAGGACCGAGTGGTGCAGGGACCACGAGATCGCGATCGCCAGCGCCGAGCCGAAGGTGATTCCGTGCCTGGCAGCGTCTTTCGATCTCATTGGCGAGCCTCCCTGGTCAGAGCGTACATGAGGATAGCGCCGGCGACCGCGGCGTTGAGCGACTCTACCGAAGCGGCGATCGGTACGCCGACGGTACGTGCGGCGCGTTGCAGGATCTGTGCGCGCGGCCCGGCTCCCTCGTTGCCGATGGCAAGCGCCCAACGGTTCGAGCCGGCCACGATCGGGTCGCCGTCGGCGCTTGCTGCCAGCAGCGGGTGCGCGGCGATCAACGGTGCGGCCGTGCGCCACGAGGCACATACGATGTCGATCTGGGCCACGGTTCCGGCCGAGGCGCGAACGCACTTCGGGTTGAACGGATCGACGGTGCCGTCGAGCGCTACGACCGCATCGACGCCGAAGGCCGCGGCCGCTCGGATCAGCGTCCCCAGGTTGCCGGGGTTCTGGAGTCCGTCCGCCAGCAGCAGGCGCTTGGCGGCGCCGAGTGTTGCTCCCGGCTCGGGTCGCGCCTCCTCGCACACCATCAGCACCCCCTGGGGTGTTTCGGTGTTCGCCAGTCGTACCAGCGCCGTGTCCTGCACCTCGACGAGCTCGCGGCGTCGCAGCCGGTCTGCGAGCCGGCGACCTGCCTCGCTGCTGCCCAGCTGAGGGGAGCAGACGGCGAATCGCGGATCGACCCCGGCGTCGAGGATGGCGCCGGCGCAGCGAATCCCTTCGGCCAGATACAACCCCTCGCGCTGGCGCGTCTTGCGCTTGCGCAGCCGCCCGATCAGGAGCTCACGCCGCCGGCTGAGCCCCTGCTGGCTCTCGGGATTCTCCCGGGGTACGTTTTGGCTTTGCATATCAAAGTTCTTTTCAGTACCCTAGCCGGGTAGACTCGTGAGAGCGACCGTCGGAGGACCCAAGCAATGAGCTTGCTGCAGAGTATCGGCTCGCGTCAGCGCCAGACAGCCATCGCCTACCTCGTCGCGCTGGTCGCGGTCATCGTCGCGGGCTGGCTCGGGATCATCCCGGGGGCAGGCGAGGCGTATCCGGGACAGCCGCTGACGACGCATCCGTATCGAGTGGCCATGGCCGGCATCGTGGTCGTGCTCGCGGCCTGGCTGGGGTTGGGTGTGGCGCGAATCCCCCCGGCCATCGGCGGGCCGGTAATGGGACTCGGCCTGCTGTTGCTCGGTGGCATCGCCACCGGTGGCGCCCTGGCCTTCGCGCCCTACGTGCTGTACCCGGGAGACCAGTACCCGGTTACCTTCATGTGGCTGCTGCTCGGCGCACCGGTTGGCTTCGTCGCTTGGGCGATCGCGACGTTTCTCGGCTCCCGCACGGCCGCGGTTGCCTAGCGGCAACCGAGCGACCGGTGCTCAGTCGGCCTTGAGCGTCTCGGCTGGATCCACGCGGCTCGCCCGTCGCGCCGGCAGCAGACAGGCGAGAGCGCCGGAGCTGAACAGCACGGCGCTGATGGCCACGAAGACGGGAGGGTCTCGCGGGTCCACCTCGTACCGGTAGCTGTCGAGAAGCCCAGACACCAGCCAGGCCATCACCAGACCCAGCATCAAGCCCAGTCAAAGACCGGCGCCGTTGTGCCCGGCCGGGTCTTGCCGATAGATTTGCGCCGAGTCTCGACACAACCGCAGTCCTGGGGGCGCTTTGCTCGGTCAATCGCTCGGCCCTTACAAGATCACCGAGTCGCTCGGTGCCGGCGGCATGGGCGAGGTCTACGCGGCCCAGGATTCACGACTCGGCCGGACGGTGGCGATCAAGGTGCTGCCGGCCGAGTTCGCCTCCGATCCGGAGCGCCTGGCTCGCTTCGAGCAGGAAGCGCGCGCCGCGGCGGCGCTCAATCACCCACACATCGCGGTGGTGCACGACATCGGGTCCGAGACCGGCGAGGACGGGGTCACCACCCACTTCATCGTGCAGGAGCATCTGCGGGGCGAGAGTCTGCGCGAGCGGCTCGAGCGCGGTTGCCTGCCGCTGCCGGCCGCGCTGGCGCTCGCCACCGAGGTGGGCGAGGCGATGGTGGCTGCCCACAAGGTGGGGATCGTCCACCGCGACCTGAAGCCCGACAACATCTTCGTCACCGAGCAGGGGCACGCCAAGGTGCTCGACTTCGGGCTCGCCAAGCTGATGGAGGTGACCGCGGCCGGGCCGGGGCAGGCGTCGATGTCGCCGACAATGCTCGGCACCGTCGCGGCCAGGTCATGGGAACCGCCGGCTACATGGCGCCGGAGCAGATCAACGGCGAGCCGGTCGACGGCCGCGCCGACGTCTTTGCCTTCGGCTGCGTGCTGTACGCGGCGGTGACCGGCAAGCAGGCGTTCGCCGGCAAGAACGTGCACGAGACGCTGGGGCGCATCCTGTCCGATGAGCCTCAGTCGATCGCCGAGCTCGACGACTCGCTGCCGGTCGAGCTGCAGCGGATCATTCGCAAGTCGCTCGCCAAGGACCGCGCCAACCGCTACCAGACTGCCGGCGACCTGGTGATCGACCTGCGTTACGCTCGGTGCCGATGTCGACAGCGGCACCGGCCAGCCTCTGAGCGGCGCCGTGCCGGTGGCGGCCGCTCCAGCACCGCCAGCCACGAGCCCGCCGTGGAAGCTGGCCATAGGGTTACTGATTGGCGTCGCGGCGCTTACGGCGGGCACCACCTGGTGGCTCATGAGCTCGCCACCGAATCCCGAGCCGGTGCGGCGCTTCCAGATTCCCTACCCGGCGGAGACCGACTTCCAGAGCGGGTTCACGCTCGGGGTGGCGCTGTCGCCGCCGGGCACGCACCTCGCCTTCAACGCCGGTCGGCGGCTCTGGTTGCGGCAGATCGGCGACCTGGTCGCCGAGGAGATTCGCGGCACGCAGGGGGCGCGAGTGCCGTTCTTCTCGCCCGACGGCCAGCAGCTGGGCTTCTGGCATCAGGATCAGATCAAGCGGGTGGCGATTGGCGGCGGCGCGGCCGTGTCGCTGGGCGCGGCCCCGGCCCGTGCCCACGGCGCACACTGGGGCGATGACGGCTTTGTCTACTACGGGCAGGGAGCGGACGGAATCCTGCGCGTGTCCGCAAACGGCGGCCAGCCGGAGAGCGTGGTCGAGACCGAAGAGGGACAGATCGCCGGCGCTCCCCATCTGCTTCCCGGGAGCGAGTGGATGCTGTTCACCTTGCGCGCCGGCGACGCCTCGTGGGACGAGTCAGAGATCCTGGCGCTTTCGCTCGCCACCGGCGAGCGAAAGCCGCTGGTCGCGGGCGGCTCGGACGGTCGCTACGTGCCCACCGGCCACATCGTCTACGCGCTCGCCGGGAACCTGCTGGCCGTACCGTTCGACCCGGTCGCGGTCGAGGTTGTCGGCGGGCCCGTGTCGTTGGTCGAAGGAGTCAGGAGCAGCACCAGCGGCTCGGCGCAGTATTCCTTCTCTGATCGTGGCGGTCTTGCCTACATGCCGGGCGGTACCGACCAGGGCATCTACCAGCTCAGCTGGGTCGGCCGCGATGGCGACCCGCAGCCGCTGCCGTTCGATCCGCGCGCCTCGGGAACCGTCGCCCTGTCGCCTGACGGCCGGCGCATCGCCGTGGAGGTGGCGGACGGCGGTGGCGGCGGCGAATGGGACATCTGGGTCCTGGAGGTCGAGCGCGGCGGGCAGCTGCGTCTCACCAGCGACGGTGGCAGCCGGTACCCGGTCTGGTCCGCGGATGGCGAGTGGGTCTATTTCGCGCGCGGCGACGCCACGAGTCATGACATCTGGCGGCAGCGCAGCGATCGTAGTCAGCCTGCGGAGGTCGTGCTCGAGGCAGAGGGTGGCCAGAGTCCGAGGGCGATCTCGTCGGACGGCAAGTGGCTCGCCTACGGGCAGGGAGGGGTACCGCGCCGCGACATCGGCCTGGTGGCGCTGGGCGAGGAAGCCGCGCCGCAGCTCATCGTCGCCACGGAAGCCGACGAGGGGAGTCCGAGTTTCTCCCCCGATGGCAGCTTCATCTGCTACTACTCGAGCGAATCCGGCAGCTACGCGGTCTACGCCAAGGAGCTGGCCAGCGGCAGGGTGTGGGCCGTCTCCACCCAGGGGGGCGCCGCCGCAGTGTGGTCAGCCGACGGTACCGAGATCTTCTGGGTGAGCGGCATCGGCGCGGTGACAGTCTGGGGCGCGGCGGTCACCTACGACTCGGGGTTCTCCGTGTCCGAGCCCTACGAGCTGTTCGACGTGCGGCGCCGCAATTTCTCCAACTTCGCCGTTACTGCCGACGGACAGCATTTCCTGTTCAGCGTTCCCGCCACCGTCGCCAACGAGGCTCAGCGGGACCAGGGGCCGCAGATCAACGTCGTGCTCAACTGGTTCGAGGAGCTGACGGTACGCGTACCCACCGGGCGCTGAAGGAGGAATCGTGGCCGGCGGCCGCGAGGCGGGACTGATGCTCCATCCGGTTCGCATGCAGGTGCTCGAGCAGTTTCGCGAGCCGGCCTCGGCGGCCGAGGTCGCCCGCCGGCTCGAGCTGCCGCGACAGCGCGTCGGGCACCACGTGCGGCTGCTGCAGGAGCACGGGTTGTTGTTGCACGTGGGGGAACGGCGCAAGGGCAATTTCCTCGAGCAGCTTCTGCAGGCCAACGCACGAGCCTACGTGATCGCGCCCCAGGCACTGGGGCCTCTAGCAGGCTGCTGAAAAACGGCTCGAGCGCGCCATTTTGGGCTGGATCGTCTCGATCAAGGTGAGTTGCCCGGCCGCCGTGTGCGAGTGCGAGGCTCTGGTTGCCGGCCGCGCCGGTATTTCTTGGGCGGTTAGTCCCGATATCGTCACGTCGCCCCCTGGAGGTTGCGCATTCTGACCAGGTTGAAGGCAGCGGCGGTGAAGGTGAACATCCAATCGACGCGTTCGGTGCCTCGGTGCCGCGTCTTGCGCATCAGCCCGACCGTCTTGGCCCATCCGAACATCTGCTCGACGAGCTTGCGTTTCCTTTGACTGACCTGGTAGCCGGGGTGGCGGGTTGTGCGCCGGTCGATGGCGCTGCGCCGATTGGTGTCGTTCTGTGCGACGTGCGGGGTGATGTTCCGATCTCGAAGCTTACGGACGCACTCGCGTGTGTCGTAGCCCTTGTCGGCCGCCAAGGTCACCCTGCGGTTACCGAAAATCTTGTTTCATCCGATAGCAGGCTGCGGCGCCGTGCCTCCGCCAGCACTTCCTGGAAGAACACCTCGGCGACCTCGCCTCCCAACACTCGATCCCGGTTCTTCGTGAACACCGTCGCATCCCACACCAGATCGTCCATGTTCAGGCCCACAAACCACCGGAACAGCAGGTTGTAGTCGAGCTGCTCCATCAGCATGCGCTCGGAGCGAATCGTGTACAGCACCTGCAGCAGCAGCGCCCGCAGCAGTTTCTCCGGCGGGATAGACGGACGGCCCGTGTGCGAGTACAGCTTCTCGAACAGCGGCGACATCCGCCCCAGCACGTCGTTGACGATCCTCAGCAGCGGCCGCAGCGGATGCTCTTTCGGTACTCGCTGCTCCGGAGATACGTAACTAAAGGCGGCCACCTGTCCCGCGTCCTCACCACGCATCTGCTCACCTCGTTGATGCTTCGGTTTTTGCCGCGGGCTGCGTGGTTCAAAATCTACTCGAACAAGGGGAGTTTTTCAGCAGCCTGCTAGGCGCCGACCGCGGCGCGGTCCGCGACCGCTTCTCGAGCGAGTACCTGGTTGCGGCGGCGGCAGGGATTCTGCGCGACCTCGCCGTCCTGCGACGTCTCGCCAACGAGTCGGGCAAGCGATTGGCCACCCTGACGCTGGAGACGGAGGTCCGCTTTCGCGGCCCACCGACCAGGCCGCCTTCGCCGAGGAGCTCGCGTCCACGCTCGCCCAGTTGGCCACCAAGTACAACGACGACAACGCGCCCGACGGGCGGCGCTTCCGATTCACGGTAGGCGGTTATCAAACCGTGACCGAGTCCACCATACAGCCCGACAACGGAGATGGAGATGACGCAGTCCAGTAGGCTCTTCTTGGCCAGCGCCCTGGTGGCGTTGCTATTGCTCGCGGCGCCGGGACAGGCGCAGCAGGAGCCCACCCCGGAAGAGCTGCAGGCACTGGTTGCGCGGGTCATGAAGCTCGGCAAGCCAGGACCCGAGCACGCGCGATTGGCGCGCATGGCCGGGACCTTCGACGTCGAGAACAAGATCTGGCCGACACCTGGCGCCGAGCCGGAGACCGCCCACGGCACTATGGAGTCGGAGATGGTTCTCGGCGGCCGGTTCCTGCTGCTGCGCTCGACGATCGAAGGTGGCATGTTTGCCGCCGAGGGCCTGACCATCATCGGATTCGATCGTCGGCACGAGGAGTACACGCTCATCGGGATGGATACGACCGGCACCTATTGGGTAGCGGGGCAAGGACCAGCCGACGCTGACGGCACCTCGGCAACGCTGTCGGGCACCGACGATGACCCCGTGATCGGCCACACCCAGGAGTACGACTTCGTGCTGCATTTCGTCGACGACGACACGATCGTTACCGACATCGTCTTCAAGGACTCGGTGCACACCCAGGGCGGCCCGCCGTTCCGCATGGTCCAGTCCACCGCCCGACGCAGGAAGTGACCCATGAGCGAACCGAAGAACACCAAGACGATCGACCTGAGCGTGGAGCTCGACGCGCCGCCTGAGGCGGTGTGGAAGGCCATCAGCGACGCCGAGCAGCTGCGCCGCTGGTTCCCGCTCAACGCCACCGTCGAGCCGGGTGTCGGAGGAAGCGTCACGCTCGACTGGGGACCCGACTGCGCCGGCACCGGCCGCATCGTGGCCTGGGAGGAGGGGAGTCACCTGCGCTATACCGAGGGGCCGGAAGTCGACGAGGCTACATCGGTGGCGGTCGACTACACCATCGAGACGCGCGGCGGGAAAACCGTGCTTCGCCTGGTTCATTCCGGCTTGAGCGCCGATGACGACTGGGCCGAGTACGTCGACACGGTCGACTCGGGGTGGCGCTACTTCCTGTGGAACCTGAAGCACTACTTGGAGCGCCATCGCGGAACTCCCCGACGCATGGTTTGGGATCGGCGCAAGATCGCGGTCCCGAAGGCCGAGGCCTGGGAGCTGCTGTTCGGCGGCCAGGGGCTGGTCGCCGGGAACCTGCCGGTCCAGAAGGGTGCGGGGATCCACCTGTGGTCGGGCCACTCGGGTCGCGTCCAGATGACCGCCCCTCCGATCCACCTGGCCTGCATGATCGATTCGCTCAACGACGCCGCCCTGCTGATCGAGCTCGAGCCCGGAGAAGGGGCCTACAGTCTCGGGGTGTGGCTGTCGCTCTACGGGCTCCCCGAGGAGGCGGCGGCATCGCTGCAAGCCTCGCTCGGCTCGGCGCTCGGCGAGCTGTTCGAACCGGTCGAGGCGAGCCGCCAGGCGTAGAGCGTGATGCCTACGGCCGTCGCCAGATTGAGGCTGGCGACGGCCGGGCGCATGGGGATTGTCAGCGTCAGATCGGCGCGCCCCAGCAGCGCATCGGACAGCCCCATGCGCTCGGTTCCGAAGGCGAGCAGCGCGTCATCGGGGATCACAGCAGTGCCCAGCGGCTGGCCGTCGATCGCCAAGGCGACGAGCGGTCGCGAGCACGGCGGGAGCTCGGGAACCGTCGCCACCGGCAGCGCGTACTGAAGCCCCGCGGCGGCCCGCACTGCTTCCGGATGCCAGGGATCATGGCGACCCGAGCTCAGCAACCCGGCGGCGCCCGCGGCAGCGGCGGCCCGCACCGAGGCACCGATGTTGCCGAGGTTGATCGGCTCCTCCAGGTAGACGACGGGCGCCCCCGTTCGTCGCAGCACCTCGTCCGCGGTCGCGACTCTCCGGCGCGCCACCGCCAGCAGTCCTGTGGGCGGCGGCCGCGGAGACAGCCGCGCGAATTCCTCGGCCGAGACCCTCTCGGCCCGCCGCGTCTGCGCGGCGATGTCGGGGGCGAGCTCCGACACGGTTCGTTCCACGAGCTCCGGCTGGGCAGTCACCGCCTCGAGGATCTCGGCGCCGAAGCGGAGCGCGTGCTTCACGGCGTGCACGCCCTCCAGCACGGTGAGCGCAGGATCGCGGCGGGCAATGCGGAAGCGGTCGTCGCGCGAGCTCGGCATCGCTCAGGTCACAAGATGATCGGCCCAGGCGCTGTCGCCGGGTGGGGCACGACCCGGTTACGTGTTGCGCGTCGCGGCCCGTCGCGCCACCACGCCGAGAATTGCCGCGAGCACGGCGATCGAGATAGCCGCCGTCACCACGCCGAGCGATACTCCCCACATGGGCGGTCGTTGCATCATGAGCGCGCCGACCTGACCTACCCACAGCGCCGTCGGTGCGATCAGTCTGCTGCGTGTGACATAGCCGCCGACGAGACCGCAAACTGCAAGCGCCACCGCGTAGCCCAGGAAACCCTGTTCGGCCACACTACGTGCCTCCAGGGCCCAGCCGATGATGACGCTCGCTGCTGCGAGAAGACCGTCTTGATACCGCATGTTCCGGAACATCGCCCGTATCCGTAGCGCAAGACGGCGTCGATTACAATGCGTGCCGAGCAGGAGGGTCGAAATGATTGTCATATTCCGAGTCAACGCGTCCGGCTGCGCGGCTGCCGTTGCGCTCCTGATCTGCGCCTGTTCCTCGGCCCCGGAGGCGGAGCTTGTCGAGGCTTCTTCCCTCGTTCGGCCGCAGGCAATCCGCGCCCATGTGGAGTTCCTCGCCGATGATCTTCTCGAGGGGCGGGGCGCCGGCACCCGGGGTTACCGAATGGCGGCCCACTACATGGCGGCGCAGTTCCGCGCCGCTGGGCTAGCTCCCGGCGCGGCCGACGGGACTTACTACGACCGTTTCACCCTACGATCGGCCGTGGCGAGCAGCGAGGGTTCGAGGCTGACCGTGACGCTCGGCGGTGTTCGTCACGATCTCGCTCCGTTCGAGGACTTCGTCCCACGGCCCAGCATGAGCGTCGAGGCCAGTCAGGCAGCGGCGCCCGCGGTATTCGTCGGCTACGGGATCGCTGCACCGGATCTGGGAATCGACGACTTCGCCGGCGTCGAGATCGAAGGCAGGATCGCGGTAATGCTGTGGGGCACCCCAGCGGGCATCGACAGCGATGCGGCCGCCCACCTCAACACTCAGAAGGCACGCACGGCGATGGAGCGGGGCGCGGTCGGGATCATCGTGGTCCCGACGGCGGCCCTGTCGGCGATCGCACCCTGGCCCATGCTCGTGCGTCTGTCGCGGCGTGGCTCCATGAGCTGGGTCGACGCCGAGGGTCGCCCGGGGGGGCGTGAAGCGTGGCAGGGGGCCTCGGCCTACGTGAGCCCGGAGCGTGCCGCGCTGCTGTTCGAGGGCGCTCCTATGAGCCTCGACGAGGTGCTCGCGGCGCCCGGCGGTACCCCCGGGGTGCGCGCGTTCGAGCTCGCAGTCGATGTGAATCTCCGGGTGGCCAGCCAGCTTGACGATGTCGAGGGCATCAACGTGGTGGCCCGGCTCGACGGCAGCGACCCGCGGCTCGCGGATCAGGTCGTGGTGCTGACCGCGCATCTGGACCACGATGGCGTCGGCGCACCGGTCGACGGCGACACCATCTACAACGGCGCGATCGACAACGCATCGGGTGCCGCGTCGTTGCTGGAGATCGCCCGAGCAGCGGCGCTGGCATCGGAGCAGCCACGGCGCTCCCTGCTGTTCGTGGCGACAGACGCGGAGGAGAAGGCTGCTCGGTGCCGAGTCTTTTGTGGCCAATCCACCGGTGTCCCTCGGGTCGATCGTGGCCAACGTCAACATGGACGGCAACCATATGCTTTTCTCGACCCGCGACGTGATCATCCTGGGGGTCGAGCACTCGAGCTTGCAGGCCGCGTCCCGTGCCGCCGCGGAGCGGGTCGGGCTCGAACTCAGCGCCGACCCGATGCCGGAGCAGGGGTTCTTCACCCGCAGCGACCACTACCCGTTCGTCAAGCGCGGCATCCCCGCGGTCGCCCTGATCGGCGGGTTCCAGAGCGCCGACGAGGGCGTCGACGGCCCGGCCATCGTGCAGAGTTGGCTCACGACCGTCTACCACACGCCGGGCGACGATCTGTCCCAGTCGTTGGCCTGGGAGTCCGGAGCCGACTACGCGCGCGTGGCACTGCAGATCGCGCTGCAGGTGGCCAACGACGAGCAGCCACCGCAGTGGAACCCCGGCGACTACTTCGGGGAGACCTTCGGCCGGCGCTAGCCAGGTCCATGCGGCCGCTCCTGTGAGGGCTCGACGAGACGGCGGTCGCGCACCCAGGTGGTATCCCCCACCGTCACGGTCGCGTTGGTGAAGAAATTCCATCTCACATAGCCGCCGGTCACGTTGCCGCCCAGCTCGCTGTTGTCTCCGAGCGACAGGCGCACGATGCCCGCACCGTATCCGTAGTAGGGGATCCACGGGTCGGCCTCGGGGATCGCCAGTAGCGGGTTGAATCCCACGGCCATCTCGCGGAACGCCTGCCCGGCCGGCCCTGCCGCGTCGAGCTCCTGTTGGACCGCGTCGAGAGTGGTGTTGGCCTGCATGTCGACCAGCTGCCCCTCGGCGAAGGTCATCACCAGCCCCTCGATCCGGTAGCCGGCCCATATCGACGACGGGAAGGCAATGGTCCCGTGGACGCTAGTCTCGATCGGCGCCACGCGAATCGCCCCTGCCGGCAGCTCGATCTCACGATCGATCAGGTTGCGGGCCATCGCAGCCCGGCCGCTGGAGGCGTTGCCGTCCTGTCGGGTGACGGGGCGATCGCCGATGCGGAACCGGATATCGGTTCCCTCCGGTGTGGTGACGCGGACCTCGGCGCCGCGCATGGCGGTCTCGAAGGCCGACTGGACGGCCGATAGCGCGGCGTAGTCGGTCTCGAGCAGCACGCGCAGGTAGGCGCGGTCGACGAGGGTGTCCACGGTCCGCTCGATCCCATCCATCCCGTAGGCCCCGGCCCAGTGGAAGTGGATCGTGCGTCCGCTGCCGTCGCGGAGGACGTCCTGCATGGCGGCGTAGGGACGGTGGTTGGGCTGGGCGCCGGGCAGCATGATCGCGATGTCGACATCCGAGAATAGCCGTACCAGCTCCGCGCGACTGCGCCCACGGGCGCGACGGGTGAACTCCGTATCCCAGCCAGCAGGAGCCCCGCCCCCGACGCTGATCGCCCCCAGATCGACCGCCTGCGCGGCGATCAGGCGCGTGCGAATCGCCGGTATCAAGGGATCTCATCGGCCGGCCCGGCCGATGAGAAGGACTCGCTCCCCCGGCTGCAGCTGCATGCGGACCACGAGTTGGTCCGCGATCCGATCCCAAGGCAGCTCCTGTGGGGGCGCGATCGCCATGCAGCTCAGAGCTGCCAAGCCGATCCCGAGTTTATGCATGCCTGCTCCGATTCGAGGGTCTACTCCCGTTGGGTCCTTACTGCTTCGACGGTGCCGTGAGAAAGATGCGGTGCGGCGCGCCAGGCCGCCGCATCGAGTCGGTAGAGCGTGTGAGGCAGCTCCAGGTGGGTGAAGTCGCGTTCGAGGCGGAATCCGACCTTCTCCATGACCCGCTTCCAGGCATGATTGTCGGCCAAGGCGAAGCAGATCAGCTCGCTCAATCCCGCAGCCCCGACGGCCGTGTCCACCAGGCACCGGGCGATCTCGGTTGCGGCGCCGCTCCCCCAGTACTCCGGTATGAGGGCATATAGGATCTCGACCTCGTCGGCATCGTCGATGCGCCTGTGCTGGATGCCGGCGCGCCCGACGAAATCGCCGCGGGGCGTTCGGAACACCCAGATGCCGTAGCCGTGCTCGTCCCAGTGCTGCAGCGCGCGTCGTAGTCGCTTCTCGACGTGATCTCGGGGCAGGGGCTCCCCATCTGCGGACAAGGTCGCCATCACCCGCCGGTCGGCGTGGAGCCGGCACAGGTCGGACAGGTCCCCCTCGCAGATCGGCCTGCCGACGAACCGTTCGGTCTGCACGATCGTCGCCGTCATTGCGGATCCAGGGGCAGGAACTCGCCGTCGTCCACCTGGCCGTCGCGCACCCGATACAGGGTCACTCCCGACGCCATGCGCAGCTCGGGAGCCCCCGAGGGACCCACCACGGCGGCGGTCAGGTAGAAGCGTACGGGCCCCGCGGTGGTCTGGTAGCGGATCTGCTCGCGCGTGTGGTTGTGGCCCGCCAGCGCGATCTCCAGGCGGCGCGGCGCCTCGGCGAAGATCTGCAGCACGTCGCGTGCGTTCGATACCACGTGCCGGAAGCTAGTGACGCCGTCCACCTTGATCAGCGACGGTGCCGGCGGGGATTCGGAGTAGCCCCAGATCGTGCTCACGGCGCTGAAGAACGGAATGTGGTTGAAGGTCACCACCGGAGTGCCCTCCGGAACGGCGGCCAGGTTGGCGCGCAGCCAGTCGATCTGCGCGGCGTCGACGTGGCCGTAGTACCAGAGGTCGTCGATGTCGACCGTGTCGAGCGCCACGAAGTGCACCCCGCCACGGTTGAAGGAGTAGTAGTTCGGCCCCAGGTACGAGCGGTACATCTTCTTGCCGTAGCAGGGGTGGTCGGGGCTCACCAGCGACAAGTGTCGTTCGACTTCGAAAATCTCGTGGTTTCCTGGCACACTCCACACCGGCACCGGAAACTCACCGATCGCCTCGGTGTACAGCTCGTAGTAGCCGCGGGCCTCCGACTCTCCGACGCGCAGCGCGTCGCGTACCAGGTCGCCGGTTACCAGCACGAAGTCAGGCTCGATCGCGCGGAGCATCCCCGACAGCCGTTGCAGCCGGGGGAGGCTCTCCAGGCTGGTGTGGGGGTCGGAGGCGTGGACGAAGGTGAACTCCGATGCGCCCGGCCGCTCTCCAGAAGCCGTGGGGCGCCGTGCGAGCGCTCGGTAGGCTGACGAAGACAATCCCGTAGCCGGGGCCAGGAAGGCGGTAGCTCCCGTCTTCGCCGGAGGTAGCCACGACCTGCTGATTCGATACCACGACGCCGGCCAACGCCGGTTCCTGCCGACCGCGGAGCCCGTCGCCGTCCCGATCCAAGAACACCGTGCCGGTAACGGCCTCATCGCCTGATGTCGTCGAGCCTGCGGCCGCGCTGGTCAGCAGACACACGGCCAGGGCGCTCGATTTCAGGAGGCGTCCAAGCATTGGCATCCTCCGGGTCGCGCTATTGTGATCCCGCCAGGGTACCAGCCAATGGGAGACACTCGCCCGACATGAGGTTCACCACCGCCTGGTAGGGTTGCCGCATGTCCGACGGAGTGTTCGATCCAAGCGCGCGCGTCTGCGTCATCGGCGCCGGCCCCACGGGGATCGCCGCAGTCAAGGCCCTGCTCGACCAGGGCTACCACAACGTGGTCGCTTTCGACCGCGGGAGCGATGTCGGCGGTAACTGGGTGTTCGACGATTCCGCGGGCCATTCGAGTGTCTTCGAGACGACTCATATCATCAGCTCCAAGGCCTTCTCCCAGTACGACGACTACCCCATGCCGGAGCATTGCCCGGACTACCCGTCCCACTGGTTGCTGGCCGACTACTTCCAGTCGTACGCTCGCCACTTCGACCTGTATCCGTTCATTCGCTTCGGCACCTCCGTTGAGTCGTGCGCGCCGCTAGCGGAGGGCGGCTGGTCGGTGCGCACGATCGCCGACGCGACCCCCCGCGAGCAACGCTTCGACGTGCGGTCGCCAACGGGCACCATTGGAAGCCGCGGTGGCCCGAATACGCCGGCGAGCTGGCCTGCGAGTATCTCCACTCGCACGATTACAAGCGGGCGGCGCCCTTCGCGGGCAAGCGAGTGCTGGTGATCGGGGGCGGCAACTCCGCATGCGATGTGGCGGTGGAGATCGCCAGGGTCACCGCCCACACCGACCTGAGCTGGCGCCGCGGCTATTGGGTGGTCCCGAAGTTCCTGTTCGGACTGCCGGATGACCAGATCCACAACTTCTTCGCCGAGTGGTTCGGGTTCGTGCCCACGCGCTGGCGGCTGCGGGGGATGGAAGGCGTATTGAGGCTGCTGAACGGACCGAACCGGCGCTACGGGCTGCCGGATCATCCGGACCATCGACTCGGGGAGACCCACCCGACGGTCAACTCCGAGCTGCTCTATTTCATCCGCCACGGCGAGGTCCATCCGCGGCCGGATATCGAGCGCTTTTACGGATGCACCGTCCATTTCCGGGATGGCAGCCGCGCCGAGTACGATGCCGTGATTGCCTGCACCGGCTTCGAGATCGCCCACCCCTTCTTGGCGCGTGAACTGGTCGACTTCTCGCGGGGCCCGGTGCCGCTGTATCTGCAGATGATCCCGCCCGACCGGGCGGACCTCTACTTCGTCGGGCTGTTTCAGCCGCTGGGATGTGTCTGGCCGCAGACGGCGTTACAGGCCAAGATCCTGGCGCGACGGATGTCGGGGGCATGGAAACCGCCCGCGGACATGGCGGCGGCGATCGCCGCGCAGATTGCCCATCCCGACGTGCCGCAACTCGACACGCCGCGCCACACGATCGAGGTCGACGGCCCGTTGTTCCGCAAGCGGCTTCTCAAGCAGTTGCCGCCCCAGTTCACGCGCCCGGAGCGCGCGCCGCGTCGCTCCGTTTCCGAGGTTGCGTGATCGTCAAAGGTACGGAGACGCGGCATAGAAGGCGCCTACTCGATGTGCACGTCCTGGCTATCGCAGACGGGCCGGTAGCCGATGCGTGAGTAGATCGTGTTCGTGCTCGAGTTGGCCAGATCCGCGTACAGGAAGCAGAGCCTACGCCCCCCGTCGAGCTGAGCGGCGGCAAGAGCGCGCATTCGGTCCCCTCAAACGACGAAGCCGGGCACAAGGCCCGGCTTCGCAACTAGTCTCCTGTATCAGAAATAACTGATATAAGTTATAGTGTGCATATGTCGAACCTGTAGCTGAGCACAGGAGATTGTCGCATGCGCACCGGTCGACCCAAGGCTCCCTTAACGCTGACGCCACAGGAGGAGGCACACCTGAACTCGTTGGCGCATCGATCCCGCACCGCCCCCGCCCCGGCACGCCGCGCGCGCATCGTCCTGGCCTGCGCGCAGGGACACGACAACAAGGCCGTGGCCAAGCGCTTGCAGCTGTCACCGAGCACCGTGGGCAAATGGCGGGCACGCTTCGTGTCGGATCGTCTCGATGGCCTGTACGACGAACCGCGACCCGGAGCGCCGCGCAAGATCACGGACGCCCAGGTCGAACAGGTGATCATCCGCACCTTGGAGAGTACCCCGCGTGGGGCCACCCACTGGTCCACCCGGTCGATGGCCAAGGCGACCGGCTTGAGCCACGCCATAATCAGCCGGATCTGGCGTGCCTTTGGTCTCAAGCCACACCGCACCGAGACGTTCAAGCTCTCGCCCGACCCGTTACTGGTGGACAAGGTGCGCGACGTCGTCGGGTTGTATGTCAACCCGCCCGAGCACGCGGTGGTGCTGTGCGTGGACGAAAAGAGCCAGATCCAGGCACTGGATCGGACACAGCCGTTGCTACCCATGCGGCCCGGCCAGATGGAGCGGCGCACGCATGACTACCAACGCCATGGAACGACATCGTTGTTCGCCGCCTTGGACATCAAGACGGGAACCGTTCTGGCTCAGACTCACCGCCGGCATCGCTCGGTGGAGTTCCGCAAGTTCCTGGACATGATCGATGAGCAGGTGCCTGCCCAACTGCAGGTGCATCTGGTCCTGGACAACTACGGTACCCACAAGAGCCCGATGATCCACACCTGGCTGGCCAAACGGCCACGCTTCCACCTGCACTTCACCCCTACCTATGCCTCGTGGCTCAACCACGTCGAGCGCTGGTTCGCCGAGCTGACCAACAAGCAGATCCGCCGCGGATCTCATTGCAGTGTCGCAGCGCTGGTGGCAGCTATCTGGGAGTTCATCGATGCGCACAACGAGACCCCCGAGCCGTTCGTGTCGTGCAAGAGTGCCGACGAGATCCTGGCTCCCATCGCCCGGTTCGCACAGCGCACTCTCGACCAACACGCCTCATGACTTATGCTGCGAACCACTGTTACAGGAGACTAGCTTGAACTGGTTCTGGATTCAGAACCGGCGCGGCCGCGGCTCGCGCGGCTGCGCCTCGTTGACCCGTAGTGGACGACCACCCATGTTCTGGCCGTTGCCCTGTGAGATCGCAGTCTCGGCGTCACCATCTTCCATGTCGACGAAGCCGAAGCCACGCGACCGACCTGTGTCTCTGTCGGTGATGATCTTGGCAGACTGAACCGTGCCGAACTGTGCGAAGAACTCGCTGAGATCGTCCTCGGTGCATTGCCAGGCTAGATTACCGACGTAAAGCGTCTTCACTGAACTGACTCCGTGCCCGCAGAATGCGGAGAATCTCGAAGCGTGCGGCGTGATGCCGCGGCTCCGGTCGCGTCTGAGCGCGACGAAAACGAAATGGACTGAACTAGCCGGCTGAAACGCAACCCAAGAAACACGTGCGGGCACTGGCTCGTACGATCATCAGGGCGGAATCTTCTCGGCACCTGGGAATGGTAGCCGATTCGGCGTTGCGTGTGTGTGCGCCCGGCGCTTTTTTCCCGATCCGCGGCAGCCGGCGTGGGTCAGCGAGCGTAGTGGTCGGCACCCATGAAATGGAGCGATACGTGGGGCTCGTCGCCGAGTACCCAACTGTCGTGAGGGTCGGGTGGGATGTAGAACAGGGTGCCGGGAGTCAGCTCGTCGACGCGACCGTCTCGATAGGCCGCGACCGCGCGGCCCGCGACCACGAGTCCAACGTGTTCGACAGCGCAGAAGTCCTCGCCAAGATCTCGACCGACGTGCTCGGACCATCTCCAGCCCGGCTGATAGGTGGCCCGGCCGATTGTCATGCCGCCCACATGCACGACTTCGAAGCGGCCCAGCGTGAACTCGCGCACCTCGTCGGGATCCTCGAATCGCTTGAGCACCGAATGCATCGTCTTTCTCACGTTTCCTGGGGACCAATCCACCGTTCCACCGCCGCTGGCTCGTAGCGGGTGAACCGGTCGAGCAGCTCGGCGGGGGACCTCTCGACGAGCAGGCTCTGACGGCGCGGCACGCTGACGAAGCCCTGCGCCGTAGCGTGGTCGAGAAACCCGATGAGCTCGTTGTAGTAGCCGCCGACATTCAGCAAGCCGCAGGGCTTGTCGTGCATGCCGAGCTGCTGCCAGGTCCAGATCTCGAAGAGCTCCTCCAGAGTGCCGATGCCGCCCGGCATGGCCATGAACCCGTCGGCACGCTCGGCCATGATCGACTTGCGCTCGTGCATCGAGTCGGTGATCACGAGCTCGGTAAGCTGCTCGTGCGCCACCTCGCGCTCGACCAGTCCGCGCGGCATTACCCCGACGACCGATCCCCCGGCGGCGAGCACGGTATCGGCGATCGTACCCATCAGGCCGACGTGCGCGCCGCCGTAGATCAACCCGATGCGTCGGGCTACCAGCTCGTCGCCGAGGGCCCTGGCGGCGCTTGCGAACTCGGGTTGGCGACCCCTATTGGAGCCGCAGTAGACACAGATGCTCGTCACCCTGTCATCTCGGCCAGAAACTCGTCGCAGGCCGCCTGCATTTCCTCGGCGGTCATCTCGACCAGATGGGTGCTGACGATTGTGCGGGGTAGTGGGCCTGTACGCGCATGGAAGGCCTCGGTCCGAGGGATAGACTGGCCCGAATGTATCGTGACGATCTGGCGCAAATCCATCACGACGGCTCGGCAGGGGGCCGGCTTTCGTCGCGGCCAGGAGAGCCATCTGCTTCGAGTCTTCGACGTGGATCGGGTCGCCAGAGCCCTGCAGCGAGCCGGGTTCGAGGTTCGACGTGCGACGCGACACGGCCGCACCGGGTTGCCGCCTCGGCGGCTCGCCTTCATCGCGCGGCGGTCCTCTCCGAGCAGGTAGAGCGTTTCGGTGTCTCCTCGGTCATGCAGATGATGCGCTCGTACACCTCAGTCCTCCCGGTTCCGGCGCAGGTAGGTCTGGCCGCGGGGCGATAGGCGGTATCCCCGCTCCAGGCTCTCGGTCAGGCCGAGCGCCTTGAGCTTGCGCACGTTGCGCTTGAAACGGTCGCGCTGCATGCCGACCGAACCCGCGAGCTCGGCGGCGAGCGTGGCGGGCCGTGCTCGGATCGCCTGGAGCGTCTTCGCCGTCCACTCTCCGACCGGGCTGGCGGTGTCGAGACGCGCCAGACGAGCATCGATCGCGCTGATATCGGCAGGTTCCAGGTCCGCGTCGTTGCGCAGGGCCACGCGTGGATCGGGTCCCGCCAGGCGCAGGCGCACGCGATACACGGGGTGCTCCCCACGGCGGGTGAGCTGTGCCGTAAGCGCGCTCTTCGAGGCGTAGCCGGCCCGTGCCGCATCTTTCGACGAGATCGATCCCGGTTCCACTACGTCCACCGCATCGATCGCCAGGAGCCCGACGGCGGTGGTCAGCGTGCCCCCGGCGCGAACGGTTGGCCGCTTCCAGCGGCGGAACGCCAGGTCGATCTCACCGCTGGCGATGCGGTCGAGGTCGATGCGTCGGATCAGCACGATGCTCGCGGATCAGTCATCGGCGAGATAGTCCCGGATCCTCTCGCTCATGCGCTCCAGATACACGAGCTGGCGCTCGAGCCCCTCCACGACCCAGCCGATCTCGGGTGTGATGGTACGGAAGTAGCTGCCCCAATCGGGTTGGCGGCCGCTTGCCTTCCAGCAGAATACGAACCCGGGCAAGGACCTCTCTGAGTAGGGGTTACGGGCGTTGGCCGTGTCGCACCTCCTCAACGATGTTGTCGCATCGCCTCGTCGCTGCTCCTTGCCCTCACCCGTAAGACCTACTTGCCAGACCCACCACACTTTCACCACGGCCTGTTAGCAGGATCCGTCCCGAGTCCTGTGGAAATTAGAAAGGCGTAACCTCCGAGTAGCAAAACTCAGAGCCGCCACGAGCGGCAGGAGGTTACGCCGTGAAGCAGGTTAGCACGCACGACAACGAGGTCGTGGAGTTTCGACGGGACGTACAGATGTTGCTGCGGACGAGGATCCGTGAGGCGATCCAGATCACGCTCCAGGAGGAGCTCACGGAGGCTCTGGGGAGCGCGCGATACGAGCGCAACGGTCGGCGCGCCGAGGCTACCGCAACGGCACCCAGAGCCGGCGGGTGACGACGGCGCAGGGACTCCAGGAGTTGGACGTGCCGCGCGGTCGCGTCGTGGACGAAGACGGCGGCACCCGGGAGTTCCGGAGCGCGATCCTCTGCCACGGTACGCGCGGCGAGCACGACAGGTGGACGAGGCGATCCTGGGAGCGTACCTGGCGGGCGCCAACACGCGGCGGATCCGCAAGGCGTTGTCTCCGTTGCTCGGGAGAGCGCACCTGTCCAAGAGCACGGTCTCGCGGGTGGTGGGGCGGCTCAAGACGTACTTCGCGAGCTGGAGCGAGCGAGAGCTGTCCGGTGAGCGGTATCCGATTCTGTATCTGGACGGGTTTCACCTGAAGGTCAGGTTGGCGCGGCGCGTGGTCTCGGTGCCGGTGTTGGCGGTGCTCGGAGTCAAAGCCGACGGCCAGAAGGTGTTGGTGGCGTTGCGGTTGGCGGCCTCGGAAGCGGAAGTTCACTGGCGAGGGTTGATCGACTCGCTCGTGCACCGGGGGCTGCGATCGCCTCAGCTGCTGATCGCCGACGGTCACAAGGGGCTGGCGAAGGCGACCGAGGCATGGCCGCGGTCGCAGGTGCAGCGATGCATCCAGCACAAGTGGAGCAACCTTCGCGATCACTGCCCCGTGCATGCGCGCGATGAAATGAGGCGCGATTGGCATGCCATCGTCCGCGCCGACAACGGCAACGAGGCTCGGGCCGCGTACAGCGCCTTCGTGCGCAAATGGTCCAGGCTCGTGCCGGCCGTTGCCCGAAGCCTGGAGGAAGCGGGCCTGAGCCTGCTGACGTTCTACGAGTTCCCCAGGCCGATGTGGAAGACGTTGCGAACGACCAACCCGCTCGAGAACCTGAACCGGGAGTTCCGGCGCCGTACCAAGACCCAGGGTTCGTTCTGCACCGAGGCAGCTGGCGTGACGTTGCTGTGGGGCTTGGTCGCCTTCGGCCAGATCCGCATGCGCCGCGTCGACGGCTATCGTCACCTTGCCCAGATCACTCGCGGCCCGGACGAGCAGGCCGCCTAACCGATACGATCAGCCGTTGCCCAGGAGGCTGCGCTCATCCAATTTCCACGACATTCGGGGCACATCCTGTTAGCACGGCACTTGCTCTGTCGCGGTGATGGAAGACGTGTAGAGAGTATCTCGTCGGTGGCCTGTGAGAGATTTTCAAGGAGATCGGCATCTACGATGACGACGAGGACGACGGCAACGAAGAGGGGTAGGGGGGTCGGACCACGAGAAAGGGCCGCCCTTTCGGACGACCCCTTCCCGTAGCTCACTACTTCATCTTCATGTACCGGTCACCGCGCTCCAGCTCCTCGAGCATCTGCGCCAACCGGCGCTCGCGGGTCTCGGGCCGCTTGGCCCGAGTGATCCAGCCGACGTAGTCGTTGCGCTGGTACGGCGGCCGGGCCTCGTAGGTCTCCGTCAGGCCGGACTCGCGCAGCGCGTCGCGCACGTAGTCGGGCATCGGGTGCAGCGGGCGTTTGAGGGCGGTCATGATAGATCCTCGCCGGGGCTTTCCGCGGTGCTCTCCTCGTCGTTTCCGAGGAGGCCGGGTCCCAAGAGGGATCCGACCAGGTCCACGATGAAGTGCAGCAGCGCCGGAATCAATATGGACCCGGTGACGACGGTGATGGCGCCGAACAGAATGGACAGCAGCGCGATCTTCAGAACGGCTTTGGCGCGCTGGTACCAGTGGGCCAGGGCGAAGACCAGCGACGGCACCACGACGGCCGCGACCAGTGCCGACGGCGAGTCGCCGAGCCATCGCACCAGGTAGACGATCAGGAAGCCGCGGTACAGGACCTCCTCGCCGATGGCGGCGCCCGTGACCATGGCGAGCGAGTGGCGCAGCTCGCGCGCGTTTGCCGGCATGAATGCGGTGTCTCGTCGCCATCGAGCAGCCGTCTCGGCGCGGCGTTGTGGCGTGGAGATCTCCGACCAGCTGTCGGCGGCGAAGAGGCCGAGAAACAGCAGCGCGAGCGAGGTGCCGATGGCCAGGTTGGACGGGTACGCGAGCCGCAGCTGCGCCAGCGTCCCGGCCTCGAGGAGCCAGGCGGCGATGGCGGCGCCCGCGAGCGCGAGCGTCATGGCCCCGTTGCTCCAATAGAAGGTGATCTTGGCTGGGGTGGTCAGCGCCGTTGGCTCGCCGGGGCCGCGGCTGCGGTGGCTCTGCAGCGCCGCGCCGATCGGCATGACCAGGCCGACGAAGACAGCCAGGATGTGGGTCATACCGGACAACGGCGTCAGGCGCCTTCGGTCGCCGGGTCGTTGGCGAAGTGTGCGTAGGCGATCCGCGCCGTCGTGTCTTGGTCGAGAACCAGGACGAAGGTGACCGGCCCGCTCCCCGGAGGCTCGTCGGATCCAGCACGCTCGAACAGCCAGCGCGCGGTGACCAGCGCGGCTCGCGAGTAGACGTGTACCTCGACGTCTTCGAGCCACAGACGGTTGCCGGTGGCGGTGGCCATCATCGACGTGAGGCATACGCAGGCAGCCAGCACCAGGCGGCCGCGGTGGCACGCAACTCGGGGCTTGCTCAACTGTAGGGCGCCCTCGATCTTGTCGATGATGAAGTGCATCTGGGCGCCGGGATCGGAGCCCCCGATCTGACGCTCGCCACTGCCTGCTAGGGCAGAGTCTTCTCGGTCAACCGAGCACCTTCGAGGAACCGACCAGGGCATAGTAACAATTGAGAAGCAGACCCTCGGGCTCACCGGAGTCACGAATCGTGACCTCCAGTCCTTCAGAAGTCTGGGCTACCTGCGCACTTGCGCTGGCGATCTTCTTGGCTGGTTTGTTGGCGCAGAGGTTCCAGACCTTCACGTCTGCGGGCGTATCCGTGCCTGTTATCTGAATGGTCAAGGTATCTTCCAGCTTCTGGCGCTGGAACGTGTACTCGGAAGAGACCTTCTTGGCAACGATTATTACACCACCGTAACGGCCGTCGAAGTTGCCGAACGCCAGCAACTGGGTGCCGTTCTCGAGATCCAAGCGCTCGGGGTCGGCGGCGGGCAGGTAGTGAGTGGAGCCTTTCCACTTCTTGCCGTTCTTCGAAGTTTCGAACAGCACCGTGTTCATCGCAGGCGTCCAGCGCTTTACGACCGAGCCGCTGCGGTAGACCATTGGATTGGTGACCACTTCCTGGTTCTCTCCACCGTAAGAGCCAGCTCCGAAAGAGCTCACCTTGGCAGCTGACCAGGAAGTTGCGCTGGAAGACAAGTAGGTGCATCCATAGCCGAGATGTTGACCGCCGCCGTCGTCCTTATCGGTCACTGACACCTGTACCACCGCCACCCATGAGCCGCTGCGTAGCTCGGCAATCGAAGGATCACCCAGCACCGTGGCTCTGCCCTTTGGAGTCTTGCAGGCCGAGATCTTGAATCCCACGCTGTCGCCAGGAGCGGCAAAACTCGCTCCATCGGCCGATGTGCTGGTAGTCAACTGATCCCCGTTGGGGGAAAGGATCCAACCAAAAGCGCGGAAGCCGGCAGCCTCTGGCAGCACCTCGATCGGCGATTCCCACTGGCTATTTCGTGCACCGGACTCCACCTTCCAGGTCTTGCCACCGTTGGTACTCACCGCTGAGTGGATCAAGTTGTCGTGGCCGGTGATGCCGGCTTGAAGCTCGTTGCCATTCTTGAAGTAAAGACGGATCGTGCCGTCAGCCATCTGCACCAGGCTGGGATCGGCCACATTGCCCAAGCGCTTCTTGTTGGACTGCACCGCCACGCTGACCAGCGCCCATTCGCCCTTTGCAGTCTTGGGGTCCGCGTCGTTCCCGCCGGTCCCTTGGAATCCCGGCGCCCCGATCAACTCGGGGCTCTCCGCCGGCGGCACAGCTCCGACCAGCCCCATGCCCAGCAGCCCAGCAATCACAGCTCCAACGGCGAGCTGCCGCTGCCTGTTTTCTCCTGCGGCACTCTTTAGCAAATTGATGATCTCCACCGTGGCCCTCCTGCGCCGTTGGCGCACCACACTACGGAGAATCCAGGCTAGCAACGGGGTGGACTGAGCCAAAACCGAAAGTTACAGATGGGAAGAAAAAGGTTCTGGCCCAGACGAAGGGCTCGCAGCCATCTACTAGCAGGCTGCTGAAAAACTCCCCTTGTTCGAGTAGATTTTGAACCACGCAGCCCGCGGCAAGAACCGAAGCATCAACGAGGTGAGCAGATGCGTGGTGAGGACGCGGGACAGGTGGCGGTTTTTAGTTACGTATCTCCAGAGCAGCGAGTACCGAAGGAGCATCCGCTGCGGCCGCTGCTGAGGATCGTCAACGATGTGCTGGGGCGGATGTCGCCGCTGTTCGAGAAGCTGTACTCGCACACGGGCCGTCCGTCTATCCCGCCGGAGAAGCTGCTGCGGGCGCTGCTGCTGCAGGTGCTGTACACGATTCGCTCCGAGCGCATGCTGATGGAGCAGCTCGACTACAACCTGCTGTTCCGGTGGTTTGTGGGCCTGAACATGGACGATCTGGTGTGGGATGCGACGGTGTTCACGAAGAACCGAGATCGAGTGTTGGGAGGCGAGGTCGCCAAGGTGTTCTTCCAGGAAGTGCTGGCGGAGGCGCGGCGCCGCAGCCTGCTGTCGGATGAACACTTCACGGTGGACGGCACGCTGATCGAGGCGTGAGCCTCGCACAAGAGCTTCAAGCCTAAGGATCAGAGCGACTCCGATGAGGGCGGCAGCAACCCGAGCGTCGATTTTCGCCGGCAACGGCGCACGAACGATACTCACGCCTCCAGGACCGACCCGGAGGCACGCCTATACAAGAAGAGTAAGGGAGCCGAGTCGAGGCTCTGCTACATGGGTCACCTGATGATCGACAACCGCCACGGGTTAGCAACCAACGCCTGCGTAACGATCGCTTCGGGAACAGCAGAACGAGAGGCCGCCGTGCAGATGGCGGGCGAGATTCCCGGAAGGGGCCGGGTAACCTTGGCGGCCGACAAGGGCTACGACACGCGAGACTGCATCCGAAAGCTTCGAGATCGCAACATCACCCCGCACGTCGCACAGAACGACACGAACCGGCGCAGCGCCATCGACCGCCGCACGACCCGGCACCCGGGCTACACGGTCAGTCAGAAGAAACGCAAGCTCGTCGAGCAGATGTTCGGATGGGCCAAGACGGTCGGGCTGATGCGCAAGACCAGACACCGAGGCACGCAACGTGTCGATTGGATGTTCATCTTCACCGCCGCGGCCTTCAACCTGGTCAGAATGCGCAACCTCCAGGGGGCGACGTGACGATATCGGGACTAACCGCCCAAGAAATACCGGCGCGGCCGGCAACCAGAGCCTCGCACTCGCACACGGCGGCCGGGCAACTCACCTTGATCGAGACGATCCAGCCCAAAATGGCGCGCTCGAGCCGTTTTTCAGCAGCCTGCTAGAGGGCGGAAGTGGGGGTGAGGCGGCGCAGGGCTTGCTCAACGTGTGGCCTCCGGAGAGAGAACGGCCTCGGCCTCCATCTCGACCAAGTAGCCGTCGCCGATCAGATCGGCGCGCACGAGCGTGTTGGCCGGCTGGATCGAGGCGAAGCGGTACCCGTGGGCGCGCGAGACCGGCTCCCAGTCGTCCTCGTTCTGGATGAAGATCCGAGTACGCACGACATCCTCGAGGCGCGCCCCTAGCGACTGCAGGGCGCCCTCGATCTTGTCGATGATGAAGTGCATCTGGGCGCCGGGATCGGAGCCGCCGACCGGACGGTCGCCGTGGATCGCGGTGGTGCCGGACACCAGGATGCGGTTGCCCTGGCGTACGGCGCGGCTGAACCCGGCAAGATCCTCCCAGACGGTGCCGCTGAGCACGTGGGTCCGGCCGTCGCCCTGCGTGCGCGCTTCGTAGGGAGGCGGAAGGGCGTCGAGATGGTCGCTCAGATCGCCGGCCGCCGTGAGAAAAGGGGGGCGGCGGTACTCGTCACCGCAGTCACCGGGAATCGTATCCAGCCGGGCCATGGCCTCCTCGAGCTCCTGCCGGTCGGCGGCGCCCAGCGTCAGATCGAAGATACGCAGGTTGTCGGCTCGGTGCTCGCTCTGGCCCAGCCGCGCTCCCACGATGATGCCCCCCACCGCCGGCTGGTCGAGAACGTAGCGACAGGCGACGTTGGCCATCGAGACCCCGTGCCGCCGGGCCACGCGGTCGATCGCGACCAGCAGGGTCTGCAGCGCGTCCCAGCCGCCAGCCTGGCGAATGAAGCGGGCGTACTTCATCTGCGACCAGGTCTCGAGCTCATCCCACGCCGGCTCCGGCTTGTCGAGCCAGCGCTCGGTGAGGAACCCGCCGGCAACGGTGCCGAAGGCGAGCACTGTGATGCCGCGCTCGGCGCACAGGTCCAGCATGCCATTGGCGGCGGCGCGCTGGTCCAGCAGCGACAGGCTCACCTGATTTGAGACCACGTCGAACCCACTGTGGAGCAGCACTCCCAGATGCGGCGTGTCGACGTTGGTGAGCCCCAGATAGCGGATCAGGCCCTCGGCGCGCAGCTCCTCCAGGTAGCCAAGCGTGTCGAGATAGCGCGGATCAGCGTAGCTCCAGGTATGGAACTGCAGCAGGTCGAGCTGCTCGGCCCGTAGCCTGCGCAGCGCTCGCGACACGGCGTCGCGCACCTGCTCCCGGCTGGACGGTCCGGGCTCGGGGACCCACTTGGTGAGCAGCTGGACCGACTCGCTTCCGGCCGCCTCGGCGAAGCGACCGGCGATCTTCTCGGCCGATCCATAGTGATCGGCCATGTCGAAGGTGGTGAACCCATCCCGTACGTAGGGACCCATAGCCTCGGCGGTGGCCGTGGGGTCGAGCTCCCGGTCGTCGCGCTCCATGTCGGCGATCTGCCACAGGCCCGTCAGAACACGGGAGATGCTCAGCCCCGGGGCGAGGTCCCACCGTTCTACTTTCGCCATGGCCCCGTTGCCTAGAGTCCGTGGAAGAATCCGTAGACAGTGGGCGCCATGTCGGCGGTTGCGTCGCGAAGCTCCTGACTGGGGGAGCCATAGACCGAGATCTGGGGCGGCGCCAATGCGAACAACGGCCCCAGAAGGTCGCCTAGGTGGTCGATGTGCTCGAGTACCGCCGCAGAGCTGGCGTAGGTCTCCCGCACCTCGCAGACGGTCTCGTCGTCGCTGAAGAACCCGTCGTATTGCAGGGTTCCGGTGTCCTTGTCACGAACCCGGCGTATACATTGCTCGGCCAGGGACTTGAACTGGGCGATGTCGGCCTGATCGATACGGAAACGAGCGGTGACCTGAAGTTCCTCCACCGTGGGCTCCTTTTCGATGCGGTGTGCGATGCGGGCTCGCGGCAAGGCTAACCGACCGCTTGCTCAGATGCGCTCGTCGATCGTTTCGACCCGTCCGGCCCGCAGGGTGACGACACGCTCCGCGAGACGCTCGACCGTATCGCGGTCGTGGCTCACCAGGAGGGTCGGGATGTCCCACTCGGCCAAGCAGCGCTCGAGGAAGGTAGAAACGCGCTCCCTGAGCGGTTGATCGAGCCCGGTCCAGGGTTCGTCGAGCATCAACAGCCGCGGCCCGCTGAGCAGGGCCCGGCCGATCGCCACCCGGCGCAGCTGTCCGCCGCTGAGAGTGGCCGGGAACCGGTCCACCAGATCGCCCAGCTCGAGCACCTCGAGCACCCGGTCCAGGTCGACCTGCCGGGTCGGCCGCCGCCGCAGGCCGTAGGTGAGATTAGCGAGCACCGAACGATGGGGGAACAGCAGGCTGTCCTGAAACACCAGTCCGATCGAACGACGGTGCGATGGGACCCAGACCCGCTCGGAAGTGTCGACGAAGACGGAGTCGTCGAGCACGATGCGGCCGCTCCCGGGCCGCAGGAGACCGGCTACCAGCGCAAGGATGGTGGTCTTGCCGCTGCCAGAGGGACCGCAGATCGCGGTCACGCCGTCGCCTACCTCGAGCTGCGCGGCAAGCTCGAACCCATCCTCGTAACGGTGCCGGCAGTCGAATCGCAGCGCCATCGGTTCAGCTCTTCCCCAGCGCGCGCAGGGCGCGGCGCTCGAGGTACTCGGAGGTTGCCAGGGCTGCCGCGGCGATCAGCACCGAAACCAGGACGATGCGCTGCGCTTGCTGCGCCCCGCCCGGCGACTCCAGCAGATCGAAGACGAACAGGGGGATCGTGCGGGTCTCGCCGGGGATGCTTCCGGCGACCATGATGGTGGCGCCGAACTCGCCCATGGAGCGCGCGAAGGCGAGCACGCAGCCGGCGATCACTCCGTGCCGCGCCAGCGGCAGCGAGACGCTCACCAGCGTGTCGAGCGGGCCGGCGCCGAGCGTCCGCGCCACCCCCTCGAGCCGCTCGTCGACGGCGGTGAAGGCCACCCTGATCGCCCGAACCATGAGGGGGAAAGCGACGACGGCCGCCGCAAGCGCCGCGCCCTTCCAGTCGAAGACGATGCGGACGCCGAGCCAGTCGTAGAGGTAGCGACCGATCCATCCGCGGGTGCCGAAGGTGACCAGCAGCAGGTAGCCGGTGACCACCGGCGGCAGGACGAGCGGCAGGTTCAGCACGGTCTCGAGCAGCACCTTGCCGCGAAATCGGTGGCGGGCCAGAAGCCAGCCGAGGGCGATGCCGAACGGCAGGCTGGCGGCGACCGCGACCCCGGCAACGAGCACGCTGAGCCGCACGGCCTGCCACTCCGCGGCCGACAGCCAGACGCTGGCGAGCAGCGGCATCACGGGTCGCGGTCCCGCTCGGACGCCGGCACGAAGCCGTGGTGGCGGAAGATGATCGCCGCCTGGGGGCCTGCGAGAAACTCGTAAAGCCCTCTAGCGGCCTCTCCGGTCGACAACAAGGCCACGGAATAGACGATGGGCTCGTGCGACTCGATCGGGAACCTGTGCACGACCTCCACCCGGTCGGACACCCGAGCGTCGGTCGCGTAGACGATTCCCGCTTCGGCCTCCCCGTGCTCGACGTAGCTCAGGGTCACGCGCGCGTTGTGCCCACGCGCCACACGGCGCTCCCGAACGAGGCGGTCGTACACGCCGGCGTGGCGTAGGGCCTGCCGGGCGTACTGCCCCGCCGGCACTGCCTCGCCCGCTAGCGCCACGCGCCGAACGGTGGGGCCGAGCAGGTCTTCAGGCAGTCGGAGACCCGCCGGGTTGCCGCCGGGGACCACCATTACCAGGCGATTCTCGAGCAGCGGCCGGTCGGCAGCGCTCAACCCCTGCGCGCGCAGCGTCTCCACCCACGACGGATTCGCGGACAAGAACACGTCGCCCGGGGCCCCGGCCAGAACCTGGCTCGCGAGGGCGTTGGAGGCTCCCGTAGAGATCCGAACCCGATTGCCGGTGCCCGCCTCGAAGCGGGCTCCGAGCTCGGCGGCTACGTCCGTCGTGCTGGCGGCGGCGAGCAGCAGCAGGTCGAACGGCGAGTCGGCGCCACCGCCACAGCCGCACGCAACCAGTAGCGCCAGGCACAGGGCCCACGGGACCGATCGGCGTGTGGATTCGGAAGATGTCATGCCCGGGCCGCACCGACAGCGGACCTGGCGGCCCGCAGGGGGCAAACGAGCCAATCGTTGCCCTCCATCTCGCGGTAGCGCCCCGCTTCGAGGACGTGGAAGCCCGGTGGAATGCGTTCGCGGAGCGTATCCTCGGTGTACTGCACGAAGCGCAGGCCGGTTTCCGGCTCATCGTAAGAAACCATGCGGGCCACCAGCTCGACGGCGGCCGAGCCGCTCGGGCCAGGGCCGACCGCCAGGAACGAACCAGCGCATAGTAGCGTGCGTGCCGCTCAGCGACCGCTCGGCAGTCCGCTCGGCACCGCCGTCCGGGGCTCGGGCGCGGCGGATGGCTCAGGACTTGGGGGCGTACGCCTGGCCCGGAGTGCCGCCTATGGCGAGCAGGGTGACCCCGTCAGGCCCCGGGACGATCCGTCGCTTCTGCCCGGGGTCCCACCCGTGCCAGCGTGCCGGGCTCCAGCTGCCACTTCTCTCCGTCGCTCTCGAGGGTAGCGGAGCCATCGAGGGCCACGTAGACCTCCTCCTGCCCGTCCTCGTGGTCGTGCTCGGGGTATCCGTCCCAGTTCGCCGGTAGCTGCAGCACGTTCATACCCCAGGCGGTCACGCCGAGGCCCTTGGCGGCGTACAGGAACTGGCCGCCGTAGCTGTCGAGCTCGTCGAAGCGTTTGAAGCTCACATCGATCATGGGGTCAGATCCTCGCCTTCCCAGTAGTCGATCCCCGCATCGCGCGGGAAGATCTCGCGTACCGCCGGGACCATCGGCTCAGGGCTGTTCGGAGGCGGCGCTACGAAGACCCCGTACTTTCCGGTATCCGGATACTCCGCGACCTCGGGGCTCTCCTGGGTGCTGATGGCCAGGTAGCGCAGCTCCTCATCGGAGTCGTTGATGATCTGGTGCGCCGCCGCTGCGCCGGGCGGACAGCAGATCAGATCGCCGGCGCGCAGCGGGTACTCCTGGTCTGCGTAGCGCACCCTGCCGGTGCCGTCGAGGATCACGAAGAGCTCCTCGTTGGCGTGGTGAAAATGGAAGGGCCAGGCGACCTTTCCGGGCGCCAGCTTGACGAGGTTGTAGCCGAGCTTCTGTGCCCCGAGCTGGGAAGCGAGGTGGGCAAGCTGCACCTGGTAACGTCCGCCGCCACCGAAGTCGGCGTAGACGGCGTCGTCGATGTTGATCACGGGCTTTGCGGGCATCGGAAACCTCTCTGTTCGGATACGAGGTGGATGTTCAACGCTGGCTGAGGATTCGGCGGGCGATCCAGGCGGATGCTGGGAAGTAGATGGCTTCGGCGACGATTCCGGCAAGGGCCTCGATCCAGGAGTAGCCCGGGGCGATCGCCTGGCCGATCTCGATGATGCAGTACATGAGCCACCAGATCCCGGCATAGGCGAGCCATCGCGCAGCGAGCGCGGATCGCCCGGCATGGAAAATGCCGACGAACCCAAAGGCGATCCCGATCTTCATGACGAGCACACCGAGCATGAAGCTGGTGCCCTCGGCTTCGGCCGGTTGCTCGAGAAACCCGAGCGCCGCCAGGGGCACGTAGGTGAGCAGGGGGGCCACGAACATGATCACGAAGGTCGCTAGGATCGCCCCTGCGAGGCGACCGGCGCCGGCCGGTGCTTGCTGGTTGTCCATCAATGAAAATCCCTGCTAGAGCGCTCGACGGCGAAATTCAGATCGGGCCGCCACAGCGTGTCCACGATCAGATGCACGACGTTGTCCTGCGACTGAATCTTACCTGTGACACCGAGGAACGAGGAGGTACGGCCGATCACGCCGTAGCGCTCGAACACGTCGGGCCAGAGCACCAGGTTTACGAATCCGGTCTCGTCTTCCAGGGTCATGAAGACGACACCGGATGCAGTGCCGGGACGCTGGCGGCAGATCACCACACCGGCATATCGAGCCCGCGTGCCGTCGGGCATGCGGGATATGGTTGCGGCGTCGGGGAGCCCCATACTCAGGAGCTGTGGCCGCAGGGGCTCGAGCAGGTGGCCGCGCGTCGAGTGGTCGGCGGTGCGGTAGTCCCAGGTGATGGTTTCGAAGCTCGACAAGGGCGCGAACTCCGGGGCGTCGGGCTCGGCAACCAGTTCCGGGACGTCGTTCTCGGTCAGGATTCCCTGGACCTGCCACAGTGCCTCCCGGCGCGACTCCTCGAACGGCTCGAACAAGCCGGTCTCGGTGAGCCGCCGCAGAGCACGCTCCGAGATTCGAGCACGCTCCTTGAAATCACGCATCGACATGAACGGACGTAGTCGGGCCGCAGCTTCGATGCGCTCGCCCTCGTCGGCGCGCAGCCCCTTGACGTAGCGCAGCCCCATGCGCACCGCGAAATCGTCGCCCTGCGGCTCTTTCCTCGACTCCAAGGTGCAGTTCCACCAGGGCGCCTCGACGCTTACCGGCCACACCTCGACCTCGTGGCGCCGGGCATCGTCGACGATGGTGGCCGCCGAGTAAAAGCCCATCGGCTGCGCGTTGAGCAACGAGCAGGCGAACTCCGCCGGGTAGTGGCACTTGAGCCACGAGGTGGCATAGGCAATCAGTGCGAAGCTGGCGGCGTGGCTCTCCGGAAAGCCGTACTCGCCGAAGCCGCGGATCTGCTCGAAGACGCGCTCGGCGAACTCGGGGGCGATGCCCTTGGTGATCATGCGGGAGATCAGGCGCTCGCGGTGGCGATCGAGGCGGCCGGTCTTGCGCCAGGCGGCCATGTCGCGCCGTAGCTGGTCGGCCTCGCCGGGGGTGTAGTCGGCGGCGACGACGGCCAGCTTCATGACCTGTTCCTGGAACAGAGGCACGCCGAGCGTCTTGCGCAGCACCGGCTCGAGGCAGGCGTGGGGGTAGTCGATCGGCTCCGTGCCCTCGCGGCGCCGCAGATAGGGATGCACCATGCCTCCGGTGATCGGGCCGGGACGAACGATCGAGATCTCTACCACCAGGTCGTAGAAGTTGCGTGGCTTCAGGCGCGGCAGCATCGCCATCTGCGCCCGACTCTCGATCTGGAACACGCCCACGGTATCGGCGCGGCAGCACATGTCGAAGGTGGCCGTGTCGGCCGCCGGGATGGTGGCCATGTCGTGCTCGATGCCGCGATGCTCGCGCAGCAAGTCGAAAGCGATGTGCAGCTGCGTCAGGGCTCCTAGCCCCAGCAGATCGACCTTGAACAGGCCGAGCGCTTCGACATCGTCCTTGTCCCATTGGATAACGGTGCGGTCCTGCATGGTGCCGTTCTCGATCGGCACCAGGTCGTGCACCGGCTCGTGTCCGAGGAGGAATCCCCCGGGGTGGATCGATAGGTGGCGGGGGAAGCCGATGATCTCGTTGGCCAGCCGCAACAGGTGCTCGATGGTGGGGTTGTCGGGATCGAAGCCCGCCTGTCGCATCGTCGTCGCATCGAGGCTCCCCCATCGGCCGACCATCTTGGAGAGCCGGTCGAGGGAGGTTTCCGAGAGCCCCAGCGCCTTGCCGACGTCGCGCACCGCGGACTTGGGTCGATAGCGGATGACCGTCGCGACCATGGCGGCGTGTGAGCGGCCGTACTTCTCGTACATGTGCTGGATCGCCTCTTCGCGACGGTCGTGCTCGATGTCGAGGTCGATGTCGGGTGGCTCGGCGCGCTCCTTGGAGATGAAACGCTCGAACAGGAGGTCCATGCGCACCGGATCGATGGCGGTGATCTCCAGGCAGAAGCAGACGATCGAGTTGGCCGCCGAGCCGCGCCCCTGGCAGAGGATGCCGCGCTCCTGACAGAAGCGAACGATCTCGCGCATGGTCAGGAAATAGCCCGGGTAGTCGAGCTCGTCGATGACCGCCAGCTCCCTTTCGATCTGGGCACGGACGTCGTCGGGGATATGGCCGATCTCGCCGTTCGGCCCGACCTGGTCCTGATAGCGGCGTCGTGCGCCCTCCCGGGTGAGCTGGGTCAGGTACTGCATCGAGGTGGTGCCGTCGGGCAGGCTCTCGGACGGGTATCGGTAGCGGATCTCGTCCATGGAGAACTCGCACATCTCGGCGATCTCGCGCGTACGGGCGATGGCGACCGGATCGTCGGTATAGAGCGCAGCGAAGGTGCGCGGCGTGTGCAGCGCGTGCTCGGCGTTGCTCTTGATGCACCGTCCGGCCGTAGCGACCTTTACACCGTGACGAATCGAGTTGAGGATGTCGTGCAGCTCACGACGTCCGGGCACGTGGTACAGGATCTCGGCTGCGGCGACCAGCGGCAGATCGTAGCGGTCTGCGCGCTCGCGTACACGGCGCTCGAGCCCCGGCTCGTCGGCTCGGTGGTGGCGGGCCACCAGGGCGAACAGACGTGCCCCGAACGCTTCCCTCAGGTCGCCGACGATCTTCCCCAGCGTGAGGGGCTCATGCGCCGCGGTGAAATCGAACAGATCGACCACCTGGGCCGAGGCCAGCTCGGCTGCGGACGGCGTGGGGTCGGCCGGGTCGTGAGGATCGAGGCTCGCACCGGTGCCGAAACCGGCATCGAGCGCCAGCGGGGAGTCGGGAGAGAAGGGGTCCGCAAGAGGACCCGCGATGCGGGCGGCATCGTCGATAGGCTGACCCAGCAGGCTGCGGTCGCCACCCCACAGGGCGATCAAACCGCCGGCATGCTCGCATACCTCGCGCCAGCTCACGCAGCTCTTCCCCTTGGCGCAGCGCAGCCGGCCCTTGGTGAGCAGACGGCAGAGATTGGCGTAACCACTCCGACTCTGGGCCAGGAGCAGGATGACGGAGTTGTCCTGCAGCGTCACCTGTGCACCGACGATCAAATGGATGCCCAGCTCACGCGCACGCACGTGCGCCTGGACGATGCCGTATACCCCGTCACGGTCGGTGATGGCGATCGAGCGCAGCCCCAGATGGCGGGCCTCCTCGACTAGTTCGGCCGGCTCGGAGGCTCCCTCCAGAAAGGAGAAGTTGCTCTTGCACCACAGCGGCGCGTAGGCAAGCGAGCCGCCGAGATAGGTCGATGCCGACATGGATCCGGTTGCCTCGATCGGGGTGTCTCTGACAAACCGCCACCGGGAGCCACGGCCGACTGGGGAGGAGGGAGCCGTCGTGGCCCTGGTGGTCGGTTAACGTCCGGGGGGCTGCTTCCGGCAACCCGGAAGTGCGTCATTAAAACAGACAAATGTCTGTAATGGAAGGGCGGATCCCTTTCGCCACGGGTGCTAGGAGACCGTGGTGAAAGTGTGGTGGGTCTGGCAAGTAGGTCTTACGGGTGAGGGCAAGGAGCACCGACGAGGCGATGCAGGAACATCGTTGAGGAGGTGCGACACGGCCATCGCCCGTAACCCTACTTGCCCGGAGGGTTACGCCGCCAAGGGCGCATCTGCGGCGTTGGCGCTCCTTGACGATGCGCAAACATCGCCGACGTCGCACCGCCTTGCATCTGCCCCCTTGGCGGCGTAACCAGACCCATCACACTTTCACCACGGCCTCCTAGGCCCGGCGAGAAGGGCCGGACGCACCACCGCTGAGGCGTCTCCAGGCGCGACTCTCGGGTGTCAGGAGCTAGCGTGAGACCGTGGTGTTCAGCCCGATCCAGCCGAGATCCTCGATGGTCGGCAAGTTGGTCCAGCTGGTGGTCTCGTCCGACTCCTCAGCGAAACCTACGTTCTGGCTGAAGTCCTCGACCTCCGGCCCCAACCAGAGCCAGAAGCGACACGACCAGTTTGCGGCCATGGTCACGTTCGCTTGGCGACCGTAACCCCATGTTGCCGCGCTGGCACATCTCCCGGCGTCATCTCCCGGTCGGACCGCTTCGTGGCCTGCTGGCGTGAGGCGGCGTAGATCGGTGGGAGTTGATAGCCGACGTGCAGCTGCAGGCGCATTCGCTGACTCCTGCTAGAGGATTCGGGAGGTGCACTAATCCTGTATGCCGCGAGCGGGCGAATCAATGCTTCGCGTGACTTGCTTTACTCGACGTTCGCATTGGCAGATCAACTCGAGGTGCCCGCTCGTGATCGAAAGGTCGCCACGAGCCGGGGATCCGCGCGACAATGCAGCATCGGGGCTCACATCCGGCCGGACGAGACGATGGCAACCGACGACCAGACGCAGAAGATCGTGCAGGCCTGCATCGACGGCGATGCCGAGGCCCTGGGTGATGTTCTGAGCCAATCGCCCGATGCGGTCAACGCACGTGACTACGCCCTCGGGAGTACACCACTGCACTTTGCCTCACACCGTGGCTATGGCGAGATCGTCGAGCGGCTCCTGGAGGCAGGTGGCGATGTTCAGGCGCTCGAGGAGTGCAGTGCAACGACGCCTCTGCACTGGGCTGCGGAGGGCGGGCACGTCGGGGTCGCGCGGCTGCTGCGTGAGGCGGGCGCGCAGCTCGACCCGGTCGATGACTGGTTCGGACTGCGACCCGTCGACTGGGCGGTGGTGCCCTGCCACGAGCCCGAATACCACGATGACCGGGCCGCGACCGCCGACTATCTGGAGGCCGAGGGCACGCCGCTCGGTCCCTTCGGGCTAGCCGCGAGCGGGCTGGCGGGTCGGTTGCGAGAGGAAATCGTGCAGGACGATCTCGTGCGCCGCCTCGGGCCGGCCGGGCATGCGGCGCAGCCGCTGCACGTGGCCATCGGTCGTGAGCAGGTCGAAGCGGCCGAGGTGCTCATCGAGGCGGGTGCACCCGTTTGCGAGACAGATGCCTTCGGACGAACGCCGCTTGCACTGGCCGAGCTGGCGCGGGCGCACGGCCTGTCCCGTCGGTTACGGAAGGCCGGCGCCTGCCCTGACGTTGGCGAAGCCCTGGCGCGGAGCGACCTGGAACATGCGGCGCGGCTCGTACGCGAGGCGCCGGGTTGCCTGGCGGAAGGCGGCTCCCACGCCGGGCTGATCCACCTGTTCGCGGCGCGGCGGAACACCGAAGTGGTGCGGTTCCTGCTCGAGTGCGGGGCCGATCCGAACACACCCCTCTCGTGCCTGGGAATGAACGAGCGCATCACCGAGCTGCGCCCGGTGCATCAGGCAGCGACCAGCGGATCTCCCGACGTCCTGCAGCTCCTCCTGGCGGCAGGTGCGGATCCCGATGCAGCCGAGAGCACCGATCGTCTGACGCCGCTGCACATTGCCGCGGGTCGTGGCCACGAGCAGATCGTCAAGGGGCTGCTGGAGGCTGGCGCGGACCCTGCGATCCGGGACCGTGCCTACCAGGCCGTGCCGATCGGCTGGGCCGAGTACGGGGGGCACGACCGGCTCGTGGAGCTGCTCAAGGCGGCGATGCCCGATTAGCGCCGCGTCAGGCCACGAGTCGATCGACGACCATCTGACCTAGCTGGTCGGTGGGGTGGACCCCGGCTTTGAGCGAGGTCACCGTGCCGGATCGCAGCAGGCCCGCGATGGCCCCGTCGACCGCCTCGGCAGCCTCCTTCAGCTCCAGGTAGTCGAGCATCAGCGCGACCGCCGCTACCGTGGCGAGCGGGTTGGCGATGTTCTTGCCCGTGGCGCGCGGGAAGGAACCGTGGATCGGTTCGAACAGGCCCATCTGGCCGGGGTGGATATTGGCGGAGGCGGCCACGCCCATGCCCCCCTGAATCATGGCGCCGATGTCGGTGATGATGTCCCCGAACAGGTTGGTCGTCACGGCCACGTCGAACCACTCTGGGTTCTTGACCATCCACATGCAGGCAGCGTCGATGTACGCGTGGTCGGTCTTGACGTCGGGGTACTCCCCTGCCACCTGGGCGAAGACCCGCGTGTACAGGTCGTGGGCGCGCACGGCGTTGGCCTTGTCGATCAGCAGGAGCTCCTTGCGGGGCCGGGTCTGCGCCAGATCGAACGCGTAGCGGATGATTCGCTCGGTGCCGGCGCGCGTGTAGCGCATCTCCTGGACGGCCACCTCATCGGCGCTACCCGGGTTCTCGAAGCTCGGGGTCTGTACGTAGGCGTCTTCCGTGTTCTCGCGCACGATCACCATGTCGATGTCGGCGGGAGACTTGTCCTTCAGGGGACAGAAACGCTCGTCGTACAGCTTGATCGGCCGCAGGTTGACGTACAGGTCGAGGTCCCAGCGCAGGTGCCCGATGACGCCGCGCTCGATCAGCCCCACGGGAGCTCGCGGGTCGCCGATGGCGCCCAGCAGCACGGCGTCGTGCTGCAGCACCTCCTGGGTCGCCCATTCGGGGAAGATCTCCTGGGTTGCCAGCCAGTGCTCGGTCCCGAACGGGTACTCGGTGGCCTCGATCTGGAATCCGAACCGGTCGCCGGCCGCACGCAGCACGCGTAGGCCTTGGCATACTACCTCGGGGCCGACACCGTCGCCGGCGATCACGGCGATCTTGAAGCTGGTGCCCATGGTCTCTTCGGTCGCTCCTGATGAGTCGGAATCGAGGTGCGGCCATCATAAGGGTCGCCTGCGCTGGGCGTCGGGCGCCCACATCATCTTGTGGGCACCGGCCAAGCAGGTCTCAATATCTTGTGGTCAGACGTTGACGCCTGCCCACACGGCGCCGTACTCTGACCCCGATTCCATATTGGGATCAGCCCTCGACCGATGTAGGCGGTAGGCATATCCAACAGGGGGGAAGAATGCTCACCAACCTGCGGAAGACGGGCTTCGTCGAGCGCATCGCTCAAGAAGCCCATATCTCCAACGCGCAAGCCGAGAAAGCGTACGAAGCGTTGCTCGGAGGTATTCAGGACGCCCTGATTGCCGGCGACAAGGTCACGCTCACCGGCTTCGGTACCTTCACGACGGCGGACCGCAAGCCGCGGATGGGGCGTAACCCACAGACCGGTGCGCCCATCGCGATAGCCGGACGGCGTGTGCCCCGTTTTGCGGCCGGCAAGACGCTCAAGGACTCGATTGCCCAGGAGCCGATGGAGATCTCGGTCGCCCAGGAGCCGATTGAGCTGCTGCGCACGCCGCTCCACTAGTCGTTCCTTCGCGTCGGCGTCTCGAGCCCGGGGCTCTCCCGAGCCTCGGGCTCATTCCTTTCGGAGTACCTGAGGCGAAGCGCAGATCGTCGAGTAGATCGCTCACACGGCCTCGTCCGATGTCGGGGATCGAAGAGTGCAATGCACTTTGAGATTCAACGTATCGCAAGGCGCAACGCAACGAAACCAGCGGCGGGATCGTGTCAACCGCGCGGTCCCGCCGTTCTGTATCCTGCCCGCATGACCAGACCCACCAGAGGCTCACCATGGCCTGCTGGGCACGGCTCTCACGGGCAGGAGATCGGATATGCGGTGTTGCGGTCGATTCAGGGCGTTTCAGGTCTACGTTGTGATGTTGGCGCTGGTGTCTGCCGGGGTGGCTGCCGCGCAGGAGCGGCCGGCGATCCAGCGGGCCGAATACGGGCAGTGGGAGCGGCTCGGATTCAGCACGCCGCTCTCCCCCGACGGCGCTTGGCTGGCCGCGCCGGTGACGCGGGTCGACGGCACGCTCGAGCTACGCGTCCATGCCGTGGTCGGCGATGGCCCGGTGATCGTGGAGAACGGCACCGCCCCGGTCTTTTCCGACGACTCGACCTGGCTTGCCTGCGCCGTGGGGCATTCCGAGGCCGAGGCCGATCGACTGCGCGAGGCCGAAGAGCCCGTGCGCCAAGGCCTCTGTCTCCTGCGGCTCGGTGAGGCAGAGGCCGAGACCATCGATCAGGTCGAGGGCTTTGCGTTTGGCGGCGGCAGTGCCTACCTGGCTATGAAGCGCTACTCCGCCAGTGAAGATACGCCGGGGTCCGACCTGATCGTGCGCAACCTGCGCTCGGGCACCGAGATCAACTTCGGTAACGTGATCGAATACGCCTGGCAGGACGATGGCGCGCTGCTGGCGCTGGCGATCGGTACCGCGGACCGGGCAGGCAACGGCGTGCAGCTGTACGCCGCAACGACCGGGTCATTCCGGGTGCTCGAGTCGGGCGACGCTGACTTCCGCAGGCTGAGTTGGCGCCAGGAGTCGGCCGACCTGGCGTTCTTGCGCTCGGTACAGGACGACGGCTACGAGGAGGCGACGCACCAGGTTGTCGCCTGGCGGGACCTGGACGCGGGCGGCAAGGCCTGGCGCTACGACCCGGCCGATGGCGCCGACCTTCCCGACGGTATGCACGTCTCCGAGCACCGCCGCCCCTTCTTCTCGGACGACGGAGCGACCGTGTTTTTCGGGATCCGCGAGTGGCATGCAAAAGCGTCCCGGGACGAGGCGCCTACACAGGACGGGGCTGGGGCCGAGGAAGCTCCCGAGACGGGGAGCGAAGAAGCTGAAGCCGACGTGGATCCAGATGCGGCCTCGGACCCGGAGCCCGACGTGCTCGAGACCGACCCCTCGATGGTCGAGGTCTGGCACACGCGCGACGAGCAGATCATCCCCATGCAGAAGGTCCGCAAGCAGCGCAACGAGCAGGCCACCTACCTGGTGGCGTGGCCACTGGAAGCTGGCGGTCTGGTGCGTCTCGGCACCGACCTGTTCGAGCGACTCACCCTTCTCGAGGGTCAGCGTTACGCCGTCGAGACCGATCGCGCCCCCCATCAGTTCGACAACATGTTCGATCGCGACTGGAACGATGTCTGGTTGATCGATGTCGCCAGTGGCGATCGGCGCAAGGTCATAGAGTCGGTCGGCTACTTCTACGGTGGCAGCCCGCAGGGACGCTACCTCCTGGTATTTCAAGGACGACCACTTCGGCGCCTACGACATCGAGTTGGACGTGCACCGGGAGCTGACCGCGGCGCTTCCCGTGTCCTTCGTCGACGACGACTACGACACTCCGGTTTGGCGCCAGCAGCCCCCGTGGGGATTCGGCGGCTGGCTCGCCGATGACTCGGCGGTCTTGCTCAACGATCGTTACGATGTCTGGGCGCTGCTGCCCGGGGGTGGCAGGGCGTTGCGGATCACCGACGGCACTGCGGCCGAGGTTCGTCATCGCGTCGTCGACCTGGATCGCGAGGAACCCGGGGTCGATGCGCGCGACATCACCCTGAGCACATACGGGGAGTGGACCAAGCAGAGTGGCTATGCCCGTGCCGTTGTCGGCAGCGAGCGCCCGGCTCTCGGCGACGGCTCGGTCGGGTTGGAGTCGCTGCTCTGGCTCGACAGCAGCGTCGGCCGGCTGACCAAGGCCAAGGACGCCGAGATCTACTCCTACCTGGTCCAGGGCTTCGATGACTCGCCCGACGTCTTCGTCGGCGGCCCCGATCTCGCCGACGCGGTCCAGGTAACCGGCACGAACCCGTTTCAATCGGAGTTCGCCTGGGGGCGATCGGAGCTGGTGGAGTACGAGAGCGCCTGGGGACGTCGGCTACAGGGTGCGCTCACTTACCCGGCCAACTACGACCCGGCCAACAAGTACCCGATGATCGTCTACATCTACGAGCGCCTGTCGCAAACGGTGCACGGCTATACGCTTTCCTCGGAGCGGAGCCCCTACAACACCAGTGTCTGGAACGCCGAGGGCTACTTCGTGTTGCGTCCGGACATCGTGTTTCGCAACCGCATGCCCGGAACCTCTGCCGTCGATTGCATCGTGCCCGCAGTCGAGGCGGTGATCGCCACCGGCATGATCGACGCCGATCGCGTCGGCCTGGTGGGCCACTCGTGGGGGGGCTACGAGGCGAGCTACGTGCCGATGCGCACCAACGTCTTTGCCGCGTCGGTTGCGGGGGCGGCGCTGACCAACTTCTTCTCGATGTTCGGTACGATCCACTGGAACCAGGGGCTGCCCGAGACCGACCATTTCGAGACCGGTCAGGCGCGCATGGAGGTGCCCTACTGGGAGGACACCGAGGCCTACCTGCGCGAGTCTCCCGTGATCCACATCCAGGATCTGGAGACGCCGATGCTGCTGTTCTTCGGCGATAAAGACGGCACCGTTGACTGGCACCAAGGTATCGAGCTGTACAACTACGCGCGCCGGGCGGGCAAGGAGCTGGTGATGCTCGTCTACCCCGGCGAGAACCACTCGGCACGTCAGAGGAACAACCAGGTCGACTATCACCGTCGGGTGCTGCAGTGGTTCGGCCACTACCTCAAGGGCGACGAGGCCCCGGTCTGGATCACCGAGGGTGTCAGCGTGGCCGATCGGGCGCGGGAGCTGGGGGCGCTGCGGGAGCGCTGATCAGCGCCTCTCGAGCACGCGGATCTTGCTGTCGCCGAAGCCGGCGATGATCTTGCTCGCGTCCTCGGTCACGGTGACCGCGATGGCACCGCTCTGCGGGTGGTCGTACTCGGAGGGGTTGCGGCTGTCCGCGAAGGTCTCGCTCCATAGCAGGCTGCCGTCGGCATCATAGAGCGCGACCGTGCCGGTGCTGCCGCCGGCGACGATGTACCGGCCCTTCGAGGTCACCTGAAGGGCGTTGTGTCCCTGGGAGAAGTTGCCCTCCGGCAGCGGGCGCTGCCAGCGGATGTTGCCGTTCGGGTCGAAGGCATAGAGCCAGCCGCCGACGGTGCCGAGCACGAGCAGCTTGCCCTTCTTGTCGATGTTCGACACGCCTGCGGTGACGACGTGATTGGCGATCCGACGCCGCCAGCGCAGGTTGCCCTTGACGTCGTAGCTGAATAGCTCGCGGTTCTTGCCGGCGGCGTAGACATTGCCCTTCTTGTCGATCTCCAGAACCATGGGGAACTCGCCGATGCGGTGTGCCCAGAGTTCGTTGCCGCGCTTGTCCAGCAGCGCCAGGTCGCCGCCGGAGAACCCGGCCACGATCCACTTGCCCGTCTTGTGGATGCGGCTACTGCGCAGCCATTGCTGCGAACCGGTGTAGCTCCACAGAACCCGTCCTGTGGCGGCATCGAGCAGGGCGGCGGCGGCGCCGGCGAAGGGCCCGGTAAACAGCTTCTTGCCCTTGCGATCGAGCTCGACCTCGCGGTTCATGGAGCCGCTGTCTGCCTGCCACAACAGGGTGCCCGACTCGTCGAGGACGGTGACCATGCTGTCGTGACATCCGGCCGCGATGTGACTGCCGGCGTAATCGAAGCCCCAACATTCATCGCCGGTCTCGAAAACCCACTCCTGTGTGCCGCTGCCGTCGATCATCACGATCTCGCCCGGCTCGCCCAGTACCGGGGGATGCCGAGCCTGCACGGCCGCGACGGACTGGAGCTTGGAGTCGCCGTCGAGCCACCAGAATCCGTGGCCGTAGCCGGAGCTCACCGTCCGGACGACATCGTAGGCCGGTTGCGCGACGACGTCGACGACGATGTCCGCGACTTGTCGCGCGCCAGCTCGCGCCTGCACGCCGTCGGCGTATCCGAGCGAGTAGCCTGGCTCATCGACGATGACCATGTAGTCGAGCGACGCGTAGGGCAGCGGGCGATCGCCCATGGCCTCTCGCAGCTCCTCAACCGAGGGGACGCTGACCGAGTAGGCACCGCTGCTGTCGGTAGTGGTCCGCTCCCAGTCCCTGCCGCTGTACAGGTAGACGCCGACGTCGGCACCGACCAGCGGCGTGCCGGCACTCGTGCGCACCGTGCCGGAGACGGTCGCCGTGGCCGGGAGATCGCGGAAGCCGGGGCTCTGGGAGGAGATCAGGCGGAGCTGCACCGTCTCGCTGGCGGCACGGGCACCGTCGACCGAGAACGGGAGCTCGAGGGTCGCCTCGCCGGTCCCCTCGTTGGTGACGATGTACTCGATCGTCCGGGTCTCCCCGGCAGCCAGCTCGATCTGCTGCGACTGGAAGTCGAAGAAGTGGAAGATCCACGCAGGCAGGGCGACTTCCTGTGCCGGCGGGACGTTGACCGTGACCGCCGTGGAGCCGCTGTTGTGAAGCTCGAAGTAGAAGTTGGTGCTGTACTCCAGCCCGGTGATCTCGACCGGATGATCCCAGTAGGTGATCTCGACATCGCCGAGGGTGACGGTCTTGCTGGCTTCACGGGCAGGCGGCCGGGCGAAACCGGAGCCGATCAGGGCGAACGACACGGTGAGTGCGGCAGCAATCGGAGCGCGGTTACGCATCGGTTTCATTCCACCTGTCCCTGGAGGAACCAACGACGTCGCGGTCGATCGTAATACACCCACATGATGTCACCATGCTGGGTCTCGACGAAGCGGTAACTTCGGTGTACCTCGCGCACCCACCAGCCACCGGAGACGGTATAGGGGCCGAAGATCTTCACCACGGGACCCTGCTCGGGCCCCCGCACGAGCCAGCCGTCGGGCTCGTGGTGGCCACGATGGGGTAGGGGGATCGGGCGATCGAAGATACGCCGCATCAGGGGACGCTCCCGTACCTGGCGCGGTGTCGGGAAACGCGACTCCTCGCAAGGCTCCCAGGTGAAGGAGGCCTCGGGCAGGTGTGCGTGGCGTAGCTTGGCCCAGACCACCGACAGCCGCCCGAACTCGGTGCGCAACCGGGCCAGAGCGCGATTGGCTGCCGCCAGATCCCGCCGCGGTTTCTCGGCGAAGAGCTCGAGCTGCTCGGTATCGATACGCGACCCGGTGGTGACCAGGGTTATCTCGACAACACCTGCCGTCAGCTCCAGCTGCTCCAATCGGAGGCGAACCAGCTCGAGAACCTGAGAGGCCGCCAGCGTCGGCTCCGCCGTCTGGATACTGTCGGTGAGGGTGGTGTGGTCATCGAGCAGCAGCTCGAGCTCGATCCGGGTGAGCCCGTGTTCGCGGTCGGCGAGTTGCTGCAGAAGGGTGTCGAGCACGCGCTTGACTACGAAGGTCAGGCGATGAGCATTGACCTCCGGGTACTCCAGCTCGATCCAAGCGTCGATCGGCTCGTCCGGAGGCACCGGGTGCAGTGGCGTGCTCAGCGATCCCGAAGCTTGGCGGTGCAGGCGAAGGGCCTCGGAGCCGAACCGTCGACCGATCCCGTCGGCGGGAAGCGCAAGAAGCTCACCCACGGTGATGACGCCGAGCTTGGCGAGACGAGTGCGCAGTCCGGGCTCGATGTGTAGCCGGTCGAGTCGAATTCGGGCGGTGGCACGCTGCTCGACCGTGGGATCGTGAAAGACCACGGTGCCGCGGGTGGTACGGGCCTGTGCGTAGGAAGCGAAGCGTGAAAAGCCTACGGCAACGTGTGCCACGAAGCCCTGCTCGCCGAGCACCCTGCAGATGCGCTCGACCCATGCCTCGAGAGACCGCTCGATACCGTGAAGACCGGTGGTATCGAGCCAGAAGACACCGGGCTCGGAGTCGGCCGGCTCGATGTGGGGACTGAAGTCGCGAAGCAGCTCGGTGAGACCTTCCACTCCCTGATCGATCTCGTCGGTTGCGACCTCGCCCGCGCACAGGTCACGGCACAGAGTCAGACCTGCGGCATAGCGCAACCCCGGGAGGACCCGAGCACGATAGGCCTTCTCATTGACCCAGAGGATCTGACCCTGGGGCCGATCCTCGGCAACGACCGCCATGGGGCGCTGACGCCATTCCGGATGCTCGCGTGCCAGGAGCTGGAGGGGGAGGGCCGGAATATCGATGCAAGCAATCCGGGGGGCCGAGAGCGAATCATCACCGGCTCGATCGACGTCTGGAGCCTCGGCACCCGAACCGGGAGAGACTGCTGTTGTCTCTCCCGGTGAGCTGCCTCCCTCTTTCCCCTGGTGGGAACCTGGATTCTCAGCGGTGGATCTGCCGGTGATGGCATGCAAGAAGGTCGCGGCACGAGAGTTCAAGCGGACGCTCCCCCCCTTGCCCATGGCCATTGCAGCCCTTCCGGGCCGCGGAGCGTCTCCACGTACTGCCATCCCGGGCCGCGGTGCTTGTCTTTGAGAACGTTCATCCGGCAAACGAAGTGGTTGGCCTCACGGTGGCGCTGGGCTTCGCCACGAAGCGAGACCAGCGAGCCGATCGAAGGAATGCGGGAGGACTTGCGGGTCAGGCACAGAATGGCCATGTCGTGGCGATGGGCCAGGCCACGGAGGCGCGCCTGCATGGCCATCGGGACGGTAGGTGGTCGAGCCCGGCCGAGCGCGGTTGCCTTGTCGGCACCGGAGCCGAGGTCGCAGATCACCAGTCCGAAGGCGCCGGAGCGCGATAATCGATCGGAGGCCCGAACGATGGCCCGCTCGTCAGTCATGCGAATCACGGGCAGTGCTTCGAGGTCGACGCCGCTGGCCCAAGCGTCGACCGGGAAAAAACAGCTCTCGTGTCGGGTGACCCATGCACAGGTCTCGCCGTGGCGCTGGGCGTCGAGAACCACCGAGAACGCCAGAGTCAGGCAGGCGCTGTCGCTCATTCCCGAGATCTCGGTCAGCCGGCCGCAAAGCTCCTCGAGGCTCCAGCTTGCCGGGGCCGGGGTAAACGCCTCCTGCGAGCCGATGCGGGCGGCACGAACCACTCCCGAGGGAACAGAGAGAGCTGGAGCCGACATCAATGCAGCGACGGGTTGCGCCGACCGTTGTGGCGCGCGAGTGCCGCTCGGAAGGGGTTCTCGTCGAGGTGTCGTCGCACCTCGAGCACCTTGCCGAGCAGCATGAGCTCGGCCGGGTCGGGAACGATCGGAGCGTACTCAGGGTTCTGCGGGCGCAGCTCGACCCGTTTGCCCTCGACGAAGAGTGTCTTGACGGTCGCTTCCTCGCCGATCAGTGCCACGACGATATCGCCAGGATCGGCCGTGGACTGCTTCTGCACGATCACCACGTCGCCGTCGAGGATTCCCGCGTCGCGCATCGAATCCCCTTCCACGCGCAGGGCGAACAGCTCGGCGCCGCGGAACTTCGGACGCATCGGTAGATAGCTTTCGACCTCTTCGACAGCCAGGTTCAGCGGGCCTGCCGGCACTCGACCGAGCAGGGGGACCTGGACGGGTGGCTCGTGTGCTGAGATGTCGGGTAGCCGGTAACCACGGGCCTTGTTGCCGTCCTTGAGCAGCCGGCCTTCGCGAACCAGGGTGGTGAGGTGGGCACGGGCCGACTCCACGGCCTTGAAGCCGAACGCGTCCTGGACCTCGCGAACTGTAGGTGGGCTGCCGGCCAGCAGCTGGTCACGGACGAAACGGTAGACACGCTCACGCGTTTGACCGGGAGGCGTCTTCGGCGTCATTGGGTGGCTCCTCGTCTGGGTTGAGCAGAGCACACCAATAAAACAGACAAATGACTGTTTCGTCAACCCCTGGAGGCGCACAACTCTCGAGCGGCTGCCCGGCTCTCCAGACACGAAGGGCCCACCGGGTTGAGCGGGCCCTTCAATGCTTCGTCGCTACGGAGGCGAGGCGGTCAGGAGAGCAGATGCGGCATCAGGTCCATGCTTTCCTCGACCTCCAGACGCTCGCGGATCGCCTGGGCGTGGATGCCGATCATGCCGCAGATATCCTCGAACCAGCGTGAGTTGAAGAACTCCACCGGATCGGAATCCTCAGTCAGGCCACGGAGCTTCTTGCGATCCGAGGGCGAAAGCGCATGCTGACCGCTGATGCGGCGCAGGAATTCGTAGTCTTTTATCGCGAGCTGAATAATGGAGACGTATAGCTGCCGGTATGCCTCGATGTCGGTCCATTCGTCACCCGAGGCGTTGGGAACAATACCTGCCTTTACCTCCACCGGAACGAAATCAAAAGACATGAAGCTGCCTCCCCGGATATCGATAGACAAGAGAAAGCCGCCGAGCGGCCGAGGAATCATGAGAGGTCACCCCAACCTCTCGGGAGCGAGCCGTCAGGTGCACGTTACCTGCTTTCCTATGCGTAAAGCTCGGGGGAGGATATACAGCCCCCCTGCGCTGAGACAATAGGTGCCGGCGAAAAACGGCTGGCGCCTCCGATTTTTTTCCGATCGATCGCCTCGTCACGAGCTCCGGGTCCGAGATCAGGTGTCGATGCACGTTCCCGTGAACTCCCGAGTGCCCCTCGGCGTCGCCATCTTGCCGGCCAGCTCACCGGGCGATCGTGACATTTCTTTACGCTTCGCTTCAACGGGCCAGGCGCCGGGCTTTCCAGAGGGCGGCGGGTGGATCGTTTCGATGGAGGCCACCCCCCGGGCCGAGGGGGTGTGCGGCGTGGGAGGCAGCGGGGTATCGTCGGTGAGTTCCCCTGCGATATCCGGAGCGAGTGAGTGCCATGCCCGCCAGCGAAGATCAGATCCGACAGGCCCTGACATCCGTGAAGGTTCCCGGTCTGTCGCGGGACATCGTCTCGTTCGGCTTCGTCGAGAAAATCACCGTCGAGGCAACCGCGGTAACGTTGCGCCTCAATGTTCCGATGGGTTCGCCGGCCCACCAGGAGCAGCTCGCACGCGAGTCCCACGACGCGATCATGGAGCTCGTCGATGTCGAGCGTGTGCACGTCGAGATGGCCGCTCCGGAAGCCAAGGGTGCGGCGGGAACGCAGGCGGCGCAGCGGCAGCCGCCGACGGGCGCGCCCGCCAGTCCGCTCGGGGGGCAGGCGGCAGGCCATGCGCACGCTCCGGCAGCGGCACCGGGTGCCCGCCCCGCGGCGCTGTACGACCGGACGCCGATCGCGGGCGTGCGGCACGTGATCGCCGTCGCCTCGGGCAAAGGAGGCGTGGGCAAGTCCACGGTCGCGGTCAACCTGGCTGCGGCGATGGCCCAGCTCGGGGAGCAGGTCGGCCTCATGGATGCCGATATCTACGGTCCCTCGGTGCCGACCATGCTCGGCACCCACGAGGAGCCGCACATGACCGAACTGAACGGCAAGCGGGTGATCGTGCCGGTAAACAAATTCGGCATGAACCTGATGTCGCTGGGCTTCATCCAGCCCGAGGACGATCCGGTGATCTGGCGCGGCCCGATCGTCATGAAGGCGATCCGTCAGTTTCTGCGTGACGTCGACTGGCGCGGCTCGGAGATCTTGATTATCGATCTGCCGCCAGGGACCGGAGATGCGCAGCTGACGCTGACCCAGTCGTCGCCGCTCGATGGAGCGGTGATCGTCACCACGCCCCAGGACGTGGCTCTGATCGACGCGCGCAAGGGGTTGCGCATGTTCCAGGAGGTCGACGTGCCGGTCTTTGGCATCGTCGAGAACATGTCGGTGTTCTACTGCCCGGAGTGTGGCCACGAGTCACACATTTTCACGACCGGCGGTGGCCGCCGCACGGCCGACGAGCTCGGGGTTCCGTTCTTGGGGGCGCTGCCGCTCGACCCGGAGATCGCACTGGCCGGCGACTCGGGAACGCCCTACGTGGTGCAGCGTCCCGACAGCCCCGTCGCCGCCACGTTCCGGGAAGTTGCCCAGAACGTGCTCAACGCGGTGGTCTCGGCGAAGGACGAGGTCGTCAACTAGCAGGCTGCTGAAAAACGGCTCGAGCGCGCCATTTTGGGCTGGATCGTCTCGATCACGGTGAGTTAGCGGGGCGGCGAGTGCGAGTGCGAGGCTCTGGTTGCCGGCCGCGCCGGTATTTCTTGGGCGGTTAGTCCCGATATCGTCACGTCGCCCCCTGGAGGTTGCGCATTCTGACCAGGTTGAAGGCAGCGGCGGTGAAGGTGAACATCCAATCGACGCGTTCGGTGCCTCGGTGCCGCGTCTTGCGCATCAGCCCGACCGTCTTGGCCCATCCGAACATCTGCTCGACGAGCTTGCGTTTCCTTTGACTGACCTGGTAGCCGGGGTGGCGGGTTGTGCGCCGGTCGATGGCGCTGCGCCGATTGGTGTCGTTCTGTGCAACGTGCGGGGTGATGTTCCGATCTCGAAGCTTACGGACGCACTCGCGTGTGTCGTAGCCCTTGTCGGCCGCCAAGGTCACCCTGCGGTTACCGGAAATCTTGTCCGCCATTTGCACCGCCGCCTCTCGTTCCGCTGTCCCGGAAGCGATCGTTACGCATGCCTTGGTTGCTAACCCGTGGCGGTTGTCGATCATCAGGTGCCCCATGTAGCAGAGCTTCGACTCGGCTCCCCTACTTTTCTTGTACAGGCGTGCGTCCGGATCGGTCCTGGAGGCGTGAGTATCGTTTGTGCGCCGTTGTTTGCGAAAATCGACGCTCGGGTTGCTGCCTCCCTCATCGGAGTCGCTCTGATCCTTCGGCTTGAAGCTCTTGTGTGAGGCCCACGCCTCGATCAGCGTGCCGTCCACCGTGAAGTGCTCATCCGATAGCAGGCTGCGGCGCCGTGCCTCCGCCAGCACTTCCTGGAAGAACACCTCGGCGACCTCGCCTCCCAACACTCGATCCCGGTTCTTCGTGAACACCGTCGCATCCCACACCAGATCGTCCATGTTCAGGCCCACAAACCACCGGAACAGCAGGTTGTAGTCGAGCTGCTCCATCAGCATGCGCTCGGAGCGAATCGTGTACAGCACCTGCAGCAGCAGCGCCCGCAGCAGTTTCTCCGGCGGGATCGACGGTCGCCCCGTGTGCGAGTACAGCTTCTCGAACAGCGGCGACATCCGCCCCAGCACATCGTTGACGATCCTCAGCAGCGGCCGCAGCGGATGCTCTTTCGGTACTCGCTGCTCCGGAGATACGTAACTAAAGGCGGCCACCTGTCCCGCGTCCTCACCACGCATCTGCTCACCTCGTTGATGCTTCGGTTTTTGCCGCGGGCTGCGTGGTTCAGAATCTACTCGAACAAGGGGAGTTTTTCAGCAGCCTGCTAGGCCACTAGCAACTGTTTCCGTTAACGGACCAGCGACCCGTCGACGTGTACGTCCATTTGCGGAAACGGAATGCCGATGCCGGCGCCCTCGAGCTCGTACTTGACGGACCGGGTGAGCGCTTCCTTCACCGCCCAGTACTCGTCGGTGCTCGTCCAGACCCGTACGATCCAGTCGACCGACGAGGCCCCGAGCTCGCTGAGGAGGACCTGCGGCCCCGGCTCCTCGAGCACGCCGTCGACCTTGGCCACCGCGGCCTCCAGAACCGCTCGGGTCCGATCGATGTCAGCGCCGTAGTCGCAACCCACCGCCACGTCGACCCGGCGGGTGTGGTGATGCGTGACGTTCTCGATCGTGGCGCCGAAGATCAGCGAGTTCGGCATGATGATGCGTCGGTTGTCCGGCGTATCGAACACAGTCGTGAACAGCTGGATCTCGGCCACCTTGCCGGTGATGCCCCCGGCGGAGACGACGTCGCCGACCTCGAACGGACGGAACACCAGCAACATCACGCCCGAGGCGATATTCGACAGCGCCCCCTGGAACGCCAGGCCGATCGCGAGACCCGCTGCACCGAGCACCGCTGCGAAGCTGGTCGTCTGGATGCCGAAGATCGCCAGGCAGCTCACGATGGCCATGAGCAGCACGGCCCAGCGGGCCATGCTGGAGAAGAAGAGCGTCAGCGTCTGGTCGAACCGAGTCCGTTCCAGCGCCCGCCGCACGACCCGCCGAGTCCACCCGGCGAGCACCCAGGCTCCCAGAAGGAAGAGCACTGCGCCGCCGATCTTGGGGGCGAGGTCGACGGCGTAGGCGAGCGCCAGGCTGGCGAGCTCGCCGCTGTCGATTTGCACTGAATCCTCCGACTATCCGCTAGAGCGAGGCCTTGATGTATTCGCGGCGCATACGGCCGATGTTGAAGATCGAGATCCCCTTGGGGCACACGGCTTCACACTCGGCGTGGTTGGAGCAGTTGCCGAAGCCTTCGGCATCCATCGCCCCGACCATGCGGACGACCCGCCGCGCGGCCTCGGCGCTACCCTGCGGCAAGAGTGCATACTGCGACACCTTGGCGCCGGTGAACAACGACGCCGAGGCGTTCGGGCAAGCGGCCACACAGGCGCCGCACCCGATACAGGCCGCGGCATCCATCGCTATCTCGGCGTTGGCCCGCGGCACGGGCAGCGCGTTTGCCTCGGGTGCCGATCCGGTGTTGATGGAGATGTAGCCGCCGGCCTGCATGATGCGATCGAACGCCGAGCGGTCGACCACCAGGTCCTTGATCACCGGGAAGGACGCGGCGCGGAAGGGCTCGACGACGATCGTCTCACCGTGGTCGAAGCTGCGCATGCGCACCTCGCAGGTGGCCGCCTTGGCGTGCGGGCCGTGCGCGATGCCGTTGATCACCAATCCGCAGGTACCGCAGATGCCCTCGCGGCAATCGGAGTCGAAGGCCACCGGGTCGATGCTCTCACGGATCAGCTTCTCGTTGAGCAGGTCCAGCATCTCGAGAAAGGACATCTCCGGGAGCACGCCGTCCATTTCGTATGCGACCAGCTTGCCAGGGTCGGTGGGCCCGGCCTGGCGCCAGATCAGCAGCTCGAGGTCCATGACGGTGCTCATCGTGCCTCGCCCTTCACTTGTACGAGCGGGTGCCGGGCTTCACGTACTCGAAGTGAAGCGGTTCCTTGTGCATGACGGGATCGTTGGCCTCGCGGTGCTCCCAGGCGCTGACGTGCGATTGACGTCCATCGTCGCGCAAGGCCTCGCCCTCGGGCGTCTGGTACTCCTCACGGAAGTGGCCGCCGCACGACTCGTTACGCTCCAAGGCATCGCGTGCCATGAGCTCGCCGAGCTCCAGAAAGTCGGCCACGCGCCCCGCCACCTCGAGCGTCTTGTTCCACTCGCTCTTGGAGCCCGGCACGTTGACGTTGCGCCAGAATTCCTCGCGAAGACCCTGGATATCCGAGATCGCCTCGCGCAGCTTGAACTGGTTGCGCGCCATGCCGACCTTGTTCCACATGATACGGCCCAGCTCCCACCACAGCTCACGCACGGTCCGCTGCCCCTTCACCGACAGCAGTCGGTCGACGCCTTCCCGCACCGTAAATGCCGCCGCACCGAACTCGGGCGCCTCGGTCGAGACCGACTCGAGCCGCTCCCCGGCCAGGTAGTTACTGACGGTGGGCGGCACCACGAAGTAGCCGTCGGCCAGCCCCTGCATCAAGGCGCTGGCGCCGAGTCGGTTGGCGCCATGGTCGGAGAAGTTGGCCTCGCCGGCCACGAACAAGCCCGGGATCGTGCTCATCAGCTCGTAGTCGACCCAGAGCCCACCCATTGTGTAGTGCGGCGCCGGATAGATCCGCATGGGCACCTCGTACGGGTTCTCGCCGGTGATCTCCCCATACATGTCGAACAGGTTGCCGTAGCGCGAGCGCACCACGTCCTGTCCGAGCCGCTCGATCGCCTCGGCGAAGTCGAGGTAGACGGCATGGCCGGACGCGCCGACGCCGTGTCCCTTGTCACACACCATGTTGGCGGCCCGCGACGCGATGTCACGCGGCACCAGGTTGCCGAAGGCCGGGTAGATCTCCTCGAGGTAGTACCAGCGATCCTCCTCGGGGACCTGGCTTGCGGTGCGAGTCTCGTCGGCGTTGCGCGGCACCCAGACGCGGCCATCGTTGCGGAGGCTCTCGCTCATCAGCGTGAGCTTCGACTGGTAATCGCCCCCCTGGGGAATGCAGGTGGGGTGGATCTGCGTGTAGCAGGGGTTGGCGAAGTAGGCGCCGCGACGATGGCATCGCCAGGCGGCCGTGGCGTTGCAGTTGACCGCGTTGGTCGACAGGAAGAAAACGGGCGAGTAGCCGCCGGTGCATAGGATCACGGCGTCGGCCGCGAAGGTGCGGAGCTCACCGGTGTTGAGGTCGCGCGCCACGATGCCTCGGGCGCGCCCGTCGACGACGACGAGGTCGAGCATCTCGTGGTGCGGGTGCATCCTGACGGTGCCGGCGTTTACCTGGCGCATCAGAGCGCTGTACGCGCCCAGGAGGAGCTGTTGTCCGGTCTGGCCCCGGGCGTAGAAGGTGCGCTGGACCTGCACGCCGCCGAACGACCGGTTGGCAAGCGTACCGCCGTACTCGCGGGCGAAGGGAACGCCCTGGGCGACGCACTGGTCGATGATGTTGACGCTGAGCTCCGCCAGCCGGTAGACGTTGGCTTCGCGCGAGCGGAAGTCCCCCCCCTTGACCGTGTCGTAGAACAGCCGCCAGACGCTATCACCATCGTTCTGGTAGTTCTTGGCGGCGTTGATGCCGCCCTGTGCGGCAACGCTGTGGGCCCGGCGCGGCGAGTCGGAGATACAGAAGCTGAGGACGTTGTAGCCCATCTCCCCGAGTGTCGCGGCGGTGGCGCCCCCCGCCAGGCCGGTACCGACCACGATCACCGTGTGCTTGCGTCGGTTGGCCGGCGCCACCAGCTTCATCGACGCCTTGTAGTTGGACCAGACGGTCTGCACGGGGCCGTTCGGGATGCGCGCGTCGGGGTGTGCCGCGGCTGGAGCTTCGAAGTCGGTTGTCGGCGTGCTCATGACCGCTACCCCGCCACGACTTGGCCGCCGCCGGCGGGCTCGACGAACAGGAAGATGTAGACGGGGATCACCAGGAAGCCGATCGTCATGATGGTGGCGAACACGATACCGGCTCCGTGGATCAGCGGCATGGACTTGGGATTGTTCGCCCCGAGCGACTGGAAAGCGCTCCAGAATCCGTGCCGCAGGTGAGTGCCCAGCATCAGCATCACGGCAACGTACAGACCGACAGCGGGAGCGAAGTTGAACCAATCGACGACCAGCGAGTAAAGGTCCCTGGCGGCGTGCCCGTCGATCACTACGTCGGCGTACTGGCGCGGCGCCCCGACGCCGAAGCGCAGCGTCGCGACGTGCACCACGACAAACGCCAGCAAGATCATGCCGGTGACGATCATCGAGCGAGAGGCCAGGCTCTTGTGGCTGGCTCCACCGGCGTTGGCGCGCCTCTCGTAGCGACTGGTGCGGGCGCGGCGCCGGCCGAGGGCGACCTGGATGCCGGCCACCGCGTGGGAGCCGAACAAGAGCAGGAGCCCGACTTCGACGACCGGGACGAAGGTACCGTGCCCCAGCGCGTGTAAGGCGTAGGCGTACTGGTTGAAGGCCTCTTGCCCCACCAATAGCAGGAGGTTGCCGGTGAGATGCCCGACGATGAACCCGCAGAGCAGCAGGCCGGTGAGCCCGCTGATCAGCTTCTTCCCGATCGACGAGCGGGTGATGTCACGCAGGGACGGCATGAGCGACTTCGGACGGACGTTGCGCACCGGGCGATCGTGCTGGCAGGCAAGAAAGGCCTACCCGGATCTCATGGTAGCAAGCAACCGCGAGCCGGATGGTCCGATTCAGGAAGTCCTGAGGAGCTCGATCAGCGCGTCGGCAGCCACCGCCAACGCGGCAACGCCCGCGTCGGCCTCCGGACCCTCGGGCGTGACGCTCGAAAGGGCCCGCGCGGCAGCGTGTAGCTCCGGGGCGGCGAGTGTGGCTGCGCCACGAGACAGGGCGATGGCGGCCGCGTCCAGGTGGCGGATCATGTAGCTCAGCTCGGCGCTCGGCAACCAGCGGCGAGCCTGTCGTCGGATCTCCGCCAGCTCGACCTGCGCCAGCCGTTCGAGGCGCACGCCATCGTACCGGTAGCGGGTCGCGCGATCACTGTGGCCGCCGATCGTCAGCGTTTGCGGCGCCTGCGCGAAGGACACTGGCACCATGGCACGCGGTTCGCCGTCGACGCTGATGTCGAGTTGCCCGGTGCGCGCGTCCGCCACCAGGCCGAGCCGGACCCATTGCCCCGGACGCATGTCGGCTTCGATGGACCAGCTGCCCTCGGGCGTGGTGACTCGCAACCAGCGGCGCCCCAAGCGCAACTCCAGGACCGCCGGGCCGGTGGGATCCATACGGTCCCAGCCGGACAGCAGGCGGATGTTCTGGCGTCCCCGTACACGCATCACCGCCAGCTCCAGGCGGAAGGATCGCGTGGCCAGCGGGATGTCCTGAATCAGGTGCGCGGGGGCGTCCCGGCGCGATTCGATCCGAACCGCCCAGTTGCCCTCCCAGGCGTCACCCTCCTCGAGGGTGATCGATGAGGCATCGCCGCGCGCGCCCCAGCCGCCGGCAACCAGCGGGAAGGGGCTGACCACCGGCAGACGCAGCGACAGCCCGGAGCGTTCGAACCCGCCCAGAGCCACGACGTTATCGGGCTCGTTGTCGGCCCAGAACGCCGCAGATACCGTACCGGCCAGCAGCAAGGCCGGCAGGGCCAGCAGCAGGGGTCGGGCAGATCGGAATCGTTGCATGGGGCTGGGTACGCTCGTGTCTCTTGGACAGACGGCCACGGGATTTCATTCCCCTCGGACGACGACGTCCAAACGGCTGTTCGCTGTCATACGCGCGAACCATCGGTCAATGGTCGCACTCGGCGGCTACCTCCAGCAACCTCATTCTGCCCTCGCCCGGTCCGTGAGACTTTCTTGCCAGAACTCACCAGAGTTGCACCACGGCCTGCTACGCTACAAAGTAGCTACGGTGGCCGGTACCCCACTCGTAGGTCCATCAGGAGATCTGTGTGTTGAGCGAACACGCGACGAGCGCCGTGCTGGGGTCCGGTCTGATCGAGTTGACCCGGCAGGCGATTGAGCGGCTCCCCGACGACGCCGGTCACTACCGCCTGAGGTCCTCGGGCCAGCGCGTCATGTTCGTCGGCCATGCCGGAGATCTCGGCCTGCGGGAGACGCTGCGCCAGGTCAGCCAGAGTCACATCGTGGCTGGGATCGCGACTCTCGAGTATGTCATCGCCGACACCTCCGAATCCGCGGCCGAGGAGGCGGAGCGTGAGATCCGCGAGCTCAAGCCGTTGTACAACATGGGCTTCGGCCGCTACCGCAACTCTGACCTAAGGCTCCCCAAGAAGGGTCATTCGATCCGCAAGGCGATGCAGAATCCATGAGTCACAAGCCAAACGACCCGAAACCAGTTGCCGAGCCGCGTGACCTGTCGCGCCGCGCTCTAATCCGCCGAGCCAGTCTCGTCGGGGTAGGTGCGCTCGGTGCCGGCCTGGTCGGCTGCAAGCAGCGGCCAGACGATAGCATTCTCGACCTGAGCACGGATCCCCAGCTGGGTCAGGTCGGCGGCACGATCAGCGGCACGATCAGCGGGCTTCTGCGTGGCGAAGCCGCGCAGGGGGTGTCGGTCCGGCTCGTCGGAGTGGGCCAAGTGGAAACCGACGAGTCCGGGCAGTTCGAGGTGCGCGTCGAGCGCTTCGGCGAGTACGAGATCCAGTTCAACGGCTCCAACTTCGCCAAGCGCGTCAGCCGACTCCTGCTCAACGGCAACGTCAGCCTGACGCAGTCGCTGCTGGAGACCGATGCGGGGCTCCCCGCCGGCTTCCTGGATCAGTACGCCCGCGCTAGCGGTCCGAACGAGAAAGAGGGCGTGACGCCGCGGACGCCAGGCGCCTCCAACCGCTGGACCCGTGCGCCGCTCGTTCGCATCTATCGTCGCCTTGCCGACAGCGACAAGGAGTCCATCGGCGACGCCCGCTTGACCGCGATGCAGGCGTCGATCGCGGCCCTGTTCGCGCCGCTGACCGCGAGCCGCATCGGCTTTCCCATTGTCGAGCTACGCAACGGCAAGCCGCCCTCGAGCTTCGACGACGTTCCAGCCGGTGTCATGGTTATCGGCCAGACACGTGGCGGCACGCTCGAGACCGATCATCTTGGCTCGCTGGCCGACTCCTTCAGCATCGCCAAGGGGATCATCTCGTGCCAGGTCGATTCCACGATCGAGTTCTTCAACCGGACGTTCGCCCACGGGCTCGGCGGCTATGTCGTCGGCAACGGGTCAGAATCGATTCTGAACCCGGCCGGGCGCGCGACGCTGAGCGACCGGGATGTGGACGCCGCGACGTTCCTCTACACGCGAGTGGGCGGCAACCGTGCACCGGATCAGGACCCGCCGGGTGTCCTCCTCAACGCCTGACGTTCGCACTGCCTGGGAGCGCGAGTACGCCGAGGTCCACGCCTACACGACCTCATACCGCGACGAGCTCGACCGGGGGGTCCAGTATCTGCTCGGATACCTGGCCGGCAGCGACAACCTGGCTGGTCCCGTGCTCGAGTGCGCCTGCGGCCGCGGGCGCAACGCCTTGCCGATGGCGGCGATGGGGCATCGGGTCGTAGGGCTGGATCACGCGCGATCCGCGTTGGCGCAGTTTCGACGGCGTGCCGGCGAAGAGGATCTCGTAGGCCGATCGTTGCCGGTAGCGCACGACCTGCGCCAACCGCTCCCGGTGCGGGGCGAGGCCGTCGGAACGGTCCTGGACATCACCGCGGTCGATAATCTCATCGACGCCGAGACCCGTCGTCGCTACGGGCTCGAGGTGGCGCGCGTGCTACGACCCGGCGGGCTCGCTGCGGTGGTGACCTTCGATCTGGACGACGGCTACTATGCCCCGTTTCTGGCGACCACAGCCGACGCCCTGCCGGGGGTCGTCGAGGATCCGCATACCGGCATCCGCAACCAGCTGTTCCGTGCCGTCGATCTCGACCGAGTCTTCTGCCCGCCGCTGGAACGCCTCGCGGGGAATCGGTTCGACTTCGTGGACGAGGCGGCCAAGGAGCGCTGGACGCGTCGCTTCCACCTGCGTCTCTACCGCAAGCCGGCGTCGGGCTCCCAGGCTTCGCCGGTCGCGAGTGCCACCGAGCCGGGTGGCGCCGGGGACTCGTCGAGTACCGGGCGGTACTGGAACTCGGCCCGGGCCCGGCCGTCGTCCTCCTTCCAGAAGCGGTAGCCACGGACCCAGCAGGGCTCGGCCGGGGTCAGTCGGATTCCCGTGGCGGCCAGCTGTACGCTGCCTACCGCGATCTCCTGCTCGGCGCTGCCTTCGGCGGGCAAGTCGACGCGTAACGTGCGCCAGTCGATGGCACGGCGACGCTCGGGCTGGCGCAGCTCCAACTGATCGCCGTGGCGCCGGTTGCGCATGCGGCGCAGGAAATCCTTGCGCTTCATCGCGCTTCGCCGATGCCGGCGAGCTCCTCGAAGAAAAGAGCCGAGCTGGCGATCCCCTTGTAGAAGTTCTCTACGTCGAGGTTTTCGTTGGGCGCGTGCGCGTTCTCGTCGGGCAGGCCGAATCCCATCAGCACCGTGGGCACGCCGAACAGCTCTTCCATCGTGTGAATCAGCGGAATCGACCCGCCCTCGCGGATGAACACGGTTTCGGCGTCGAAGGCACGTTGCATGGCACGGGCTGCAGCCTGGAGGACGGGGTGCTCGCGTGGCGCCGACCAGGGCTGCCCGCCGTGCATCCGTGTGATCTCGACGCGTACGCCGGGCGGTGCTAGCTCGTACATGTACCCCTCGAACGCGTCCAGGATGCGCTCCGGATCCTGGTCGGCCACCAGCCGCATGCTCACCTTGGCCATCGCCTGGGCGGGGAGCACGGTCTTGCTGCCCTTGCCGGTCCATCCCGACAGCAGCCCGTTGACGTCGAAGCTGGGTTGAGCCCAAAGCGACTCGAGAGTCGTGTGTCCCGAGTCCAGCAGTCCGTCCACGTCGAGCGTTGCACGGTAGGCGTCGTCGTCGAAGGGAAGCTTGGCCCAGTCGTCGCGTTCCTCCGCAGGTACCTCCACTACGTCGTCGTAGAAGCCAGGGATGGTCACGCGGCCGTTTTCGTCGCGGCAAGCCGCGAGCATCTGCGCCAACGTCTCGGCCGGATTCACCACCGCACCGCCGAACATGCCCGAGTGCAGGTCGCGGTTGGGGCCCTGTACATCGACCTGCAAGTAGGCCAGGCCCCGCAGCCCGTTGCACAGTGTTGGCAACCCGGGGGCGAACATGGTCGTGTCCGAGACGACCACGGCGTCGCAACGCAGTCGCTCGAGATGCTTGCGAACCACCACCTCGACGTTGGGGCTGCCGACTTCCTCTTCGCCTTCGATCAGGAACACGACGTTCACCGGGCAGGAGCCCGTGGTCTCGAGCCAGGCCTGCATCGACTTGGCGTGGACGTAGAGCTGGCCCTTGTCGTCGGCCGATCCGCGAGCGAATAGCTTGCCCCCGCGCACCTCGGGCTCGAAGGGCGGGCTATCCCACAGCTCCACCGGGTCCTCGGGTTGCACGTCGTAGTGTCCGTACACCAGCACGGTGGGCGCCCCTTCGGCGCCGCGCCACGCCCCGTACACGACCGGATGTCCGGCGGTCGGCCAAACCTCGGCCTCGGTGCATCCGGCCTCGGCGAGTCGCGCGCGAAGCCATTCGGCGGCCGCGGCGACGTCGGAAGTGCGCTCCGGGTCGGTCGAGATGCTCGGGATGCGGAGGAACTCGAACAGCTCCTCGAGCCATTCGGACCGCTTGCTGTCGATGAGTGCGTTGATGGTATCGGCGGTGCTCATGGTTCGAGATTCTTTCTTCGGTCAGGATCTGAATCGCCTCTGGAATTGTAGCGGAATGGCAGGAACTCGCCGGTCTGTTGTATGCATCCGGACGCTTTGCTAGATTCATGCAACTCGCGGCGCCGAGTCGGGGCAGGGCGTCGCGGAATTCGTCTCGGACGCGGTTCGATCCGTGAGAGGAGAGAGATGTTGATGGCGCACCCTCGTCGTGGAGTTTTGGGGTTGGGTGTGGCATTGGTGGCGCTGGCGCCAGGACTGGCTCCGGCGATGCCGCAGAACGCCGATCAGCAGGCACTACTCTCGAGTCTCCGCGACAAGGCTGCGGCGGCCGGGGTGACCCGCGTGGTGACGCCGGCACCCGGCAGTCGCAGCGTCATCGTCGCGGTAGACCTCTCGGTGCCCCTCTACCTGTTCCTGGAACGCGGATCGATCCGTGGCTCGGCGATCGACGCCTTCTATGCCGCCTACGACGTAGGGGACATGGACGCGGCATACGAGGCGTTTCGCAGCGCGGCGATCCCCTCGGTCCGCGCTACCGATTACGGGTGGAACGGGCTCGGAGTGCCCTTCGTGACCAACGAGGGCAACGAGATCAACGACATCGTCTACCGTATAGTCGACGGCGTATTCGGCCGGGCGCCGGAGATCACTCGCGAGGACGTCGAGAACTACGTCACCTACCTCCGGATCGCCAGCGAATCGCTCGACGGCAGTTGAAGCTGACGGCAGAGCAGCTCGAATCGGGCACCGTGCAGCGGGCGTGGGCATTGTTCCCTTATCGGTCCAGGAGCGGTACAGTACCGGGAAATCGGACTTGGCTAACCCCGGATCGGGCAAGCGGCCGCCCTTTTTCTGAGGAGGGACTTATGAGAGCTCGGGTGCTTCTTGTGCTGTTCCTGGCAACCGTGGTGCTGCTGGCTCCGGCTCTCGTCGCCGGCGCTTCTGCCCACCAATCGGGTGAGCAGAGCCAGGAGGAGGAGCAGGAGGAAGAGCGGGAGACGACGAACATCGAAGAGGTCGTCGTCGTCACGGCCTCGCGTACCGAGCAACTTCTCCTCGAGGCGCCCACCTCTGTTTCGGTCATCGACAGCGCCGACATCGCCCTGAGTCCGGCCCAGAACTACGCCGACCTGCTGCGCCGCGTTCCCGGCCTCAACGTGACGCAGACCAGCGCGCGTGACGTGAACATGAGCACGCGCTCCGCCACCAGCACGCTGGACGCCTCACAGCTCGTGCTCATCGACGGCCGTTCCGTGTACCAGGACTTCTTCGGCTTCGTCGCCTGGGACCTGCTGCCCCTCGATTTCAATGAGATCGAGCAGATCGAGGTCGTGCGCGGACCGGGATCGGCAGTCTGGGGAGCCAACGCGATGAGCGGCGTGGTGAACATCATCACCAAGAACCCGGCGACCTACGGACGTAACTTCTTCCGGGTGCGGGCCGGCGGCGGTGAGCGAGGCACAGGCTTCGCTGGCTTCACCTGGGCCGGCATGCGCGAGAAGATCGGTTTCAAGCTGGCGGCGAGCTACTACACCCAGGACTCCTGGGACCGCCCAGGGCCGCTGCCCAACGGCATTGCGCGCGACTCGTTCCCGAACACCGGGACCTCCCAGCCCAAGTTCGACGGTCGTCTGGACATCAACACCGACGGCAGTGCCTGGTGGTCGGTATCAGCTGGCTACTCGGGCACCGGCGGCATCATCCACACCGGCATCGGGCCCTTCCAGCTCGAGGATGGCAGCAAGTTCTGGCACCTGCGCGGCGACTACAACTGGCAGTCGCTCAACGTACGCGCCTACGTCAATGTGTTGCGTGGTAGGGGCACCAACGTCCTCAACGGGCTGCTCTTCAGCTTCGACAGCGAGACCTACGACTTCTCGGCCACCAATACCACCAACTTCAGCGGTCGGCACGCGGCGACCTACGGCGCCAGCGTGCGCACGATCAACTTCGACCTGTCGATCGCGCCGCGCGAGGACAAGCGCACCGAGGGTGGAGGCTTCCTGCAGTTGGACCTGAACCTGAGCGACTACTTCGCTCTCGATGCCGGCGTCCGGGTCGACAAGTTCAGCAACATCGAGAGCGCTGTGTACTCGCCGCGCGGCGGCGTCCTGATCCGGCCGACCGGCCGTTCGAACCACGTGCTGCGCTTCGGCTACGGCCGCGCCTTCCGCGCCCCGTCGATGATCAACAACTTCCTGGACGTGACCATCTTCAACCTGGTCGAGCTCCCCTTCGTCGGGCCCTTTGTCTTCCCGACGACGGCGGTCGGCAACCCGGCCTTGACCGAGGAAAAACTCGACCAGATCGAGTTCGGCTATCGGGGCTCGGTCGACAACGGCAAGTTCTCGTGGGACCTCGTCTGGTTCCGTACCGAGACCAAGGAGAGCATCGACTTCTATCCCAGCGCAGCGTACACGGCGTTCAACCCGCCGCCGGGCTGGCCGTTGCCGGCGTTCCTGTTGCCGCCGTTCGGGCCCGTCGTGCTGCCCTCGCAGTTCAGCTACCGGAACATCGGTGAGTTCGTGAACCAGGGCGTCGAGGTCGGGGTGCGCTGGCAACTGGTACCGCGCAACACGCTGGCGATCAACTATACGTACGCCAAGGAGCCCGAGGCCACCGGCGTTCCCGCGGATGAGTACAACATCCCGCCGAAGAACAAGTTCAACGTCGCCTGGAACGGCTACTCGGGCCTGTGGTTCTACGGCGCCAGCTACAACTACGTCGACGCGGCGCGCTGGACGGACGTGCTCGACTCCCGCTTCTGGGGCACGACCGACTCCTACTACATGCTGAACGCGTCGCTCGGCATGATGTTCAATAACGGCCTCGGCGAGATCTCGGTGCGGGGCACGAACATCACCGACCAGCCGGTGCTGCAGCACATCTACGGCGATCTGATCGGTCGCCGAGTCGTGCTCGAGGTGGCGCTGAACATCGGCTAGCTACTTGCCCCGGAAAAACTCCGATCAGAGGTAACTGAAGTCGCGGCGATCACCCAGGAAGAGGATGGCGGCGGGGCGCGGGTCAGCCCAGCGGGGTTGGGGACGATTACGTCTCCATAAGTGCGACGGTATCCAGGTCGTAGGCGAACACGGCCCAGCTTTCCCAGATCCGAGCGCCTTGGATACCCCGTAGTCGTGAGCGCCCGGCGTGGTAGGAACGTTTCAGGTGGGAGATTCGTCCCTCGTTGCCGACCCGGTAGCGGGCCCGGCGACGCCAGGTGTGTCGGGATGCGCAGCGGGTGACACCGGCGATGAACACCTCGCAGCCCAGCTCGGCGAGGGTTTCGGTAGTGGCCTTGCGGGAAAAACCAGCGTCGAAGACAGCTTCGCGGGGCCGCAGACCCAGGGCGGTTACCTCGGCCACGTTGTGTGGCAACAGCGTGTCGTCGTGGGTCGAGCCGGCACGTAGCTTCGGAGGCATCAGCAAGCCTCGGGCACCGCGGCGCGTATGGGCGTTGAGCTCGGCGAACTGCACGATGTAGCCGAACTCGTTGGGCTTGCCCCGCTTGCCACGGCGGATGGGACGGGCGTCCGGATCCGCCAAGGACACCAGCCGGTCCTTGATCCGTTCGCCGCGGAAGCGTTGCTGTACCTGCTGGACAACCCGCTGCGCCCGTTCGATCTCCTCGTTCAGTCGTGCCAGCGCCCGCTGCCGTCCTTGCGCTGAACTACCAGCTGCTCGAGCACGCCGTCGCTGGGCCTCACGCACCAGCCGCTGTGCCTCCCGAAGGCTCGCCCGCACGTGGGTGGCAGCCTCCTTGGTGTATCGCTCGACGGCAGCTTGCCCCTCGCCCCGTCGTTGCCGGAGTCGCTGGCTCATCGTTCGGAGCCGCTTGCCGACCGCTCGGGAGCGATCCCGCACCGTCGCGCCGATACTCGGGATTATCTTGCGCACCGCTCGTGCGACGTACGCCAGGCGTCGCACGGCATCGGCGCATAGCCCCGCATCGGTGGGATAGCGGATGTCGGCTTGCACCACTGTGGAGTCCACCCGCATCGCCCGCGGCCGAAAGTGCCGCTCATGGCACGCCTTGCTGATCAGGGCTCGGATCATCTCCTGTACCAGCTCGGCGTCCAGCCGCCGGGTCAGCTTGCGCACCGTCGATTCATGCGGCACCCGCTCATCCAGGCGCAGCAGACAGAAGCGCCGCAAGTGCAGCGAGTCCGATACCTCCCGCATCAGCGTCTCGTAGCCCCAGCCGCTACGTTGCTTGATCAGCATCAGCCGCACGTACATGGCCATCGGGATCGTCGGCCGGCCCATGCCCCGGGCGCCATCATCCCAGGCCCTGTGAAACGGCTCCAGCAGCGCCGCATCCGAAAGCAGCGTATCGATGATCGCCAGATCCTTGGGCAGGATCTGCACCTCCGGTGGCAATAGCATCTCCCACAGCGTCGTGACCGGACGATCGGGCGTCAGCCGCAGCATATCGACCTCTCCTGGGCGGGCGAGGTTCCCCGGAAGTATATATGCTTGCGGGCATCGTCGCGAGGTATCCTTCCCCACACCATGCCTGCTTCTGCCTCCAAACAGCTCGAGCGCCTACAGCACCGCTACCACCAGCTCGCCCTCCAGATCCCCGAGATCGGCTTCATCCTCAAGGGCTCTGTGGCGCAGCGCTCCAGCCGCTGCGGCAAGTCCAACTGCCACTGCCACGCCGACCCCCCTCAGCTGCACGGGCCCTACTGGCACTGGAGCACCGCGGTCGCGGGCAAGACTGTCAACCGCCACCTCAGCCCCCAGCAGGCGGTACGGTTTCTTCAGGGAATCGACAACCGCAAGCGCCTCGAGGCCATCCTTGCCCAGATGCACGAGCTGTCCCAGCGAGCCATCGATTTGCTTGACGCTCACCCCGCCCTTGCCGCCGATACCCCTGCCCCCGCTACGCGGCGCCCGTCCCCGAAACCGTCATCCAAGCCGTGAGTTTTTCCGGGGCAAGTAGACTAGTGCCCAACAGGGCTCGTTAAGTTGATCCCAGATGGAGTTGGCAGCCTCGGTCATCGGTCGCGACCGGGCCTCCGGCACCGGATCCGGCGTCAGTGCCTGTAGCTCGTTCCCAAAGGCGAGCACTTGGTTCTGAGCGGCGTGAAGGTTGCCGCGCTCAATCGATTCGATCGCGTTCTCGAGTTTCACGATCAGGGAGGTGGCTTGCCCTTTGTTCAAGAAGCCATCGGCGTGCAGCCGCTCGACCTCTTGAATAAGCAACTGAAGCCACTGTCGGGAGCTGCAACGGACGTTGACCGTGCTCTGCGAGACGTGTTCGTAGACGCCGTCGCTGATCGTGAGAGTGAGCGGCTGTTCTCCTCGGATTGGGTACGAGAGCGTCACCTGCGGCTCGCTAGTCACGACCCTACCCCCGCCCTCCAAGAACGCCCCGGTCCACTCGTAGGTGACTGGATCACTATCCAGATTCAATATTCGCGCGCCGCCTTCAACGGGAGCTGTCGAAATCGAATTGCAGCCCCGCTGAACACCACGCATCGTGCGTGCGATAGCCGCGGTCAGTTCCACCGACCAGAGCCCCCCGTCGCGCGATGTGACCGCCAGAGTGGTACCGGCGACACCAAAGAGGAACGGAGCCGGCATGCTTGGCCCGGCGTCGCCGAGCAGCTCCTCCGGATCCATGGCGACGATGTCCCAAGCGCCGTCGAACCGATCGAGTACAGCGAACAGGCCGTCGAACGCCGCGACGACGACGACGTCGCCCGCTGCAACCTGGCCGCCCCCAGGCCTGGCCAGGTGCCAAGTAGGAGCCGGTACGACGAGCCAGCCCGCACCAGAGCGGTCGATCAACTTGGCCGGGACGCCTTCGAATGGCCATCTCCCGTCTCTGACGCTCTGGGCGATGAAATCATTGCCGATGCTAGCGCCGGTTGCCTTGCTGTACTCGCCGCCCTGCTCTTCGATGATCGAGTCCAGCACCCAACCATCGCCGTCCGATCTTTCGAAGACAAATGCGGCTCCGCGATCGAGCGGGTAGGCGGCGTGGGGGTACTCGCTGTCGGTGGCTACGATCACGCCGTCTCGTATGGCCACCGAGCCACCGAATCGCAGGTTCAGCTCCCAGGGGCGGTCGTGGCGCAAAGTCTGGGTGTGAGCCCAAGACCCTGCGGCTTGTTCGAAGATGAAGACCAGCCCACTGTGCCATCCATTGAGCGCCCGATCCCACGCACTCGGCGCCCCGACGACTGCGACCTCTCCTTCCACATCAATAGGGCCACCAAGGGGCATCTTCCCAGCGTCTGACGACTCGACAATGGAATGCGGGATCCACCCCGGACCGATCCTCTCGTACACGTAGTACGCCGGCGCGGCGTCCCCAGATGAGGGCGATCGCCTAGCGGGGGCTCCCACGAACAGCCATTCATCAGTAATGGCGACGGTTGTTCCGAAGCGATGGTCGCCCTCGATGCCGTCCCAGGGCGCCAGTACGGCGCTCTGTTCCCATGAAGCCGGAGTCCGATCGAAGACGTGCGCGGCACCGGTGCGCTGTTCGGTGTCCCAGTAGCCGGCGACGAGTTGGCCAGGCGTGGTGATGTCGACGTTCACGTAACCGCTCGAAACACGGCCACGCTCCAGAAGCTGGATGACGGCGGGTCTCAGAGGCGGCGTCATGGTTGCCCCGCCAACACTGCCAACCAGGCCAAGCCCCAGGGCGATGACGAATCCGAGCCTGTGCGAGTAATCCATCGCTACCTCCCGAGTCCCGGGACACCGAGCGACGGGTGCCGGGACCCTCCGGTACAACCCGCCACCCGGTATTCACCGAATGAAGGGGTGCAGGCTAGGAGGTCAGCGCCGGAAATACCTCAACAAAAGTTCAAGATTTCGTCAGAGGGCCGATTCGGCGCCGCTCATCGGCCAGATCGGGTCAGTTCGCCGCCGTCACGCGAGCACCACCCCGTGCCGCTGCGCCAGCCAGCCGAGTCTCGGTCCTGGTCGTCATCACAACCTGGTCTGCGTCTGCCCCCGGAATCCCCGGGCCGGCCATGGGTTGCGCGCGACGCGACCGCCACTTAGGAAGCACTAGGCGAAGACGTTTTCACCTGAGCACGTTGTGCTTGAAGGTCTGCCAGAGGGCGGCGACGCCGTCGCGCCAGGTGATCTTCTTGCCCTGCTCGTAGGTGCGGCCGTGGTAGTCGACGCCGACCTCGTAGATGCGTAGCTGAGGACGGGCCTTGGCGAACTGGGCGGTGAGCTCGACCTCGAAGCCGAAGCGGTCCTCGGTCAGGTTGAGGTGCTGCAGGACCTCGCGGCGGAAGGCCTTGTAGCAGGTCCAGACGTCGCTGAGGTTCAGGTCGCTCAGCATGTTCGACAGGAGCGACAGGAAGCGGTTGCCGATCTGGTGCCAGAAGTAGAGCACCCGGTGGGCGCCACCGCCGCTGAAGCGCGAGCCGTACACGACATCGGCGTGACCCTGGAAGATGGGGTCGAGGATCTTGGGATAGTCGTTGGGGTCGTACTCGAGGTCGGCGTCCTGGATGATGATGACCTCGCCCCGTGCCGCCTCGAAACCGCGCCGCAGCGCCGCGCCCTTGCCCTGGTTGGGCTCCTGGAACAGAACCCGGAAGCGGCGTAGATCGAGTGTCGCTCCGGAGCCCGGCAATGTCGTCGTCGCCTCGCGGCGCTCGACCGCGGCCTGCAGCTCCCGCAACAGTTCGCGGGTGCCATCGGTCGAGGCGTCGTCGACCAGAACGATCTCCTTGTCGATCTCCACGGCCTGCACGCGCACGAGGATCTCCTCGATCGTCTCGAGCTCGTTGTAGACCGGCATCACGACCGTCAACCGAGGGCGTTGCTCCACTAATCAGGACTCCGGCCGGGTTGCGATGGCCAGCAGGCTCTGGCCAAACGGCGGCTCGATAAGCGACTCGATGCGCCGCACCCAGGGGATCACGGTGCGGTCATAGGCACGCATCGTCCCCGGTGAGATGGTCCGGCGTCGCAGAAGCTTACCCGTCAGGAACCAACCCAGCACGCCGATTGCGTGGAGGTAGCGAAGCTGTCGGACTTCGAGTCCGGCACCCCGGATCAGCTTCGACAGGCCAGCGCGCGTGTACCGACGATGGTGATCGAACTCCTCGTCGAGACTACCGAACAGGATCGGCAGGGCGGGCACGAACACCAGGAACGCGCCGCCCGGGCGGAGGCTGGCGAAGGCCTGCCTTACGATCGCCGCATCATCCTCGATGTGCTCGAGAACGTTGATCAGGACGACGGTGTCGAACGACCCTCCGAGGTCGACCGCTCCGAAGTACCCCTGAACGATGGACACGGCGGGGTGATCGCTGAAGCGGGCCCGAAGCCGCTTGATGAGGTTGTCGGCGGGCTCCAGGAGCACGAGCTCACGGGTTCCGGGTTGGCGCAGCAGCCACTCGGCGGCGGACCCCAGCCCGGCGCCGATCTCGAGCACCCTGCCGCGGATCCGCGCCCCGAACAGCGACATGATCCAGCCGAAGTAGTTGTCGGCCTCGGAGAACGACTCCAGCTCGCTGCCCGAGTACAGGAAGCCCGTCTCACTCATCCGACAGACCGGCCGCGTCCCGCAGCGCAGCATATCCGACCCGTTGGTCGGGTCCGGCGGCGACCGGATGCCCACGCTCGGCCCAGCCGCACAGCACCGTGCGGCCCAGCATGTCGTGCTTGCCGCTGAACCCGGCCTCGACGTTGAACACCCGCTCGAAGCCGGCCTGCCGCAGTAGGAGCGCTGCCTGGTACGAGCGGACCCCGGAGGCACATCCGCAAAAAACCGTCTGATCCGGGGACAGCCCGGCCCGCGCCACGGCGAGGAAGTCGGGATTGGGCGCGAGCTGGCGGGTCTGCGCATCGAGCTCGTAGATCGGGATGTTGCAGGCACCCTCGGGGTGGCCCGCGTCGAACTCCTCCACGGTACGCACATCGAGATAGACGCTCTCGGCTTCTTCGTCGAGACCCTGAGCCACCTGGTCGGGCGACAGCTCCGTAATCTCCATTGACCCCTCCGCGGCGGCAAGCAGCACAGGCACCTGGTACGGCCCGCGCGCTAAAGTTAGGGGTACACGCTCGTGAACGCGAGTCACTCACCCCTGTCGGACCAGGCCGCCGCACCCATGCGCCAGTTACTCGCCATCGTGCTGACAGCCGCGGCGCTCGCTTCGACTCCCGCAGCGCTGGGCTCGCAGGCCACCGCCGGCTGGACCTATGCCGAGCTCGAGCTCGACCAGGTCGAGGAGCTCCGGGCCGCAGTGGCGGAGATGCAGACGAATCCCCGCGGCCCTTATCTGCGGATCCGCTGGTACTGCAACGACGGCGAGGTGCTACCCCCGCGACCCTCCGCGTGTCGCGAGCACGGTGGCGGCCACCAGCACGCGGAGATGCGCCCCGATATCGCGCCGCACGGTGCCCTCGGGTTCCACTTCGGCACGATCCTGCGGGCGACCCCGTTCGCGCAGTTCCTGGACGAGGCCAACTCCCACTACCGGCTGCGCGAGCTGGTATTGCAGCAATACCTGGAGCGGGTCGCCGACGGCTGGGTCATGCGCCGAGCACGCTACTACCGGGGGGCGCGCCAGATCGAGGACGAGGAGGCCATCGGCCGCGACCATCTCACCCGGGCGCTTGCTGATCCCGAATGGCGCCGCCGCTATCCGCTGTTGACGAGTCTTCTCGCCGCCGCCGTACCGCACGGGCAGCCCGGTGTCGCTGGCGACCGCATCCGCGCCCTGGCGCAGCAGATCGCCAACCTCGACCCCGCGTTCATGGACCTCCGCATCAAGATCCACTCGACGCCGGGCCACGAGGATCTGACGGCGGTGCGTGGGTACCGCTCCGCGCTGGGCAACGATGCACCCGCGCAGGTGCGCGCCCTGGTTCAGGACCTGTTGGTGGATCTCGAGAAGCGCTACGCCAGCGAGCTCAGCCTCGAGAGTTGGCAAGCGCAGGCGGAGGCACTGGGAGCGCAGCCGCTTGCCGCTGACGTGGCTTCCCTCCCCGCCTGCCTCGAGGGCAAACCAGGGATTGAGCGCATCGCTGTGCTCGCGACACTCCTGCGGCAAGCGCGCGAGCTGATCGACGACGACGCCGGCCTGGCTCCTGCTCTGGGCACCGGCACGCAGTCCGGTCGGTTGACGCTGGCGCTGCTCGATACCATTCGCCAGGCGGAGTCGGCTCTCTTCCCCGAGGTGAGCGCCTGGCTCTCCGAAATGGAGTCCGAGACTTCGACGCCTCCCAGCCGCAGGGAGATGCTCCGGGTCGCCGGTGTGCTCCTCGACGCGGCGTACGGCACGGGCTGGCTGACCGCGCGCGAGCACCTGTCGCTGCGAGCCGCCATCGCGGAGCTCGACACGATGGCGCCGGCTGAGGTGACCCGAGGACGTTACCGGGCGACCGTCGACTACGTGACCCGCGCCGTGGAATGGGGCGCGGGCGCGATCGAGCAGGGCTTCGGGCCGGTGGTCGAGCGCTACCTGCCGGTCGAGCCGCTGGTCGGCGGCTTCCGCGACGATGCGGTGCGCAGCTCGTTGCTGCTGCCCTTCGCGCGGCTCATGGAGGGCTTGGTGCGTGACGCGTCCCGTGAGCTCGGCATCGTGCACATGGTGCTCGACCGGGAGATGCGGTCGGGGGTGGTCGGACTCAACCCCGGCGTCGCCGTAGGCACCTTGCACGTGATCTCCGACGCGCTCGAGGTACACGACCTCGACCCGGAGGGCATTTATGCACTGCCGGAGACACCCGAGCACCTGGGCCGCGTCGCCGGCATCCTGACGCTCGGGTCGGGCTCCCGGTTGTCCCACGTGCAGCTACTTGCGCGCGGGATGGGTATCCCGAACGCCGCCATCCCGCGCGCTACGCTCGAGCTGCTCACACCGTTCGAGGGACAGGAGGTCCTGTACGCGGTCTCGCCCGTAGGCACCGTGATCCTGCGACCCACACGCGATCTCAGCCCCGCCGAGCTGGCCGCCTTTCAGGAGGAGATCGCGGTCTCCGGCCAGGTCTTCACCATCGATACCGACCTGCTCGACCTACGGGTGCGTTCGGTGCTGCCGCTCGGAAGGGTCGGCGCCGCCGACTCGGGGCGCATCGCCGGCCCCAAGGCCGCCAACCTCGGACAGCTGCACCGGCTCTTCCCCGACCGCGTGGCACCGGGTCTGGTGATTCCGTTCGGGGTGTTCCGGGCCCACATCGACCGTGACCTGGACGGCGACGGCCGAACGCTGGCCGAGCAGATCGCCCGTGTCTTCGGTACCGAGCGCCGGCTGCGCGCCGCCGGGCAAGATCGGGAGTCCATCCGCGAGGAGGTGCTGCGTGGGCTGCGCGAGGTGCGCGAGAAGATTCTCGCCATGCAGCTGCTGCCCGAGTTTCGCGAGGAGCTGGTCGGCATGCTCGAGGGTCAGTTCGGCGAGCCGGGATCCTACGGGGTGTTCGTCCGTTCCGACACCAACGTCGAGGACCTGCCCAGCTTCTCGGGCGCCGGGTTGAACCTGACGGTGATGAACACGATCGGCACCGACGCGATCCTGCGCGCCATCCGCGAGGTCTGGGCGAGCCCGTTCTCGGCCCGCTCCTACGAGTGGCGGCACCGCATCATCAGCAACCCGGAGGCCGTCTACCCCTCGATCGTCGTCCTGCGTAGCGTCGCCTCGGAGGCATCGGGGGTGCTCGTTACTACCGACGTAGAGGGGGTCGCAGCGGCCGATGGGCGTGTGATGCCTGACGACGTGTGGACGGTGACACTCGCCAAGGGTATCGGTGGCGTTGTGGGAGGCGAAGCTGCCGAGACCATCGCGATGCCGGCTGCGGCAGACAGCACGATGCAACCAGTGCTGCTGGCCTCGGCGCGCGCCGCCTGGGAGAACGTGCTGCGACAATCCGGAGGCGGCGGCATCGACCGAGTGCCGGTTGCGGGTAACGTCGAGCTCTTGCGTCCTGCTCGACTCGAGGATCTTCGCGCCGTCGTGAGCCAGATCCTGGATCGCTACCCGCCATCGCTCGACCCGGAGGGTGCCGCCATGCCGTGGGACATCGAGTTCGGCTTCATCGGCGATCCCACCTGGCTGTTCCAGATCAGGCCGTTCGTCACCAGTCGAGTCGTGCAGACCCTCGAGGCCATGCAACGGCTGGATCGGCAGGTGCTGGCCAACGGCTTCGAACCGCTGGATCTCGACGCTAGCCCGGACCCACTATGAGCCGAACACCGCTCTTGGCCGCCCTGCTCGTACCCCTCCTGTTGCTCGCCGAGCTTGGGCTCGCGGCCTACCCGTTGGGCGGCTACGAGCGGACTGGAATCCGTCGCCTGTGGGCCTACGCCAACCGCGACGAGTTGGGCGGACCGATCCTGCCGCGTGGCGCCACCATGCCCCTCGATGGGGTACGCCTGCGGCTGCTGGGTGCGACTCGAGTGCTGGACCTCGACGACAGCACCGCCAAGGACCCCACGCTGCAGGCCGCGCTCGAGGCCATCTTCGCGGATCGGGATCGATCCGAACTATTCCGTCGCGCTGTTGGACATTACGAATCCCGCCGCACCTCGTTACGCGGCCATCGATGAGACGCACACCTACTTGCCGGGCAGCGTCGGCAAGGCCCTGGTCGCCACCGGTCTGCTCGACGCTCTGGCGCGCGCCTTCCCGGATCCTGGGGTACGGCTGCAAGTGCTGCGCGACACCTCGGTGCTAGCCGACGAGTTCGTCAATACCGACAGTCACTCCGTGCCGGTAGTCGACATGTCGGCGCGCACGCTGAAGAATCGAGCGATCGCGCCCGGCGACCGGTTCACGCTGTTCGAGTGGATCGACCACGCCCTGAGCCCCTCCTCCAACGCCGCCGGCGCAACGATCTGGAAGCAGGCCATGCTGCTGCGCAGCTTCGGCTCGGATTATCCGCCGAGCCCCGAGCAGGAGGCCGCCTGGTTCGAGTCCACCCCCAAGTCGGAGCTCACGGAGCTGTCGCTCGAGGCACTCGAGGCGCCGCTGCGTGCCGCGGGCCTGGACACTTCCCAACTGCGGCAGGGCACCATGTTCACCCGGGGCGCCAGGGCCTACGTTCCGGGCGTGCGGTCGCTCGCCTCGCCTCGCGAGCTGGTGCGGCTGCTGGTGCGCATCGAGCAGGGTCGCCTCATCGACGAGTTCTCCAGCCTCGAGCTCAAGCGACTGCTCTACTTCACGCGCCGCCGCTACCGGTACGCTGTGTCGCCCGCGCTCAACGATGCGGCCGTCTACTTCAAATCGGGCTCGTTCTATCGCTGCCGAGCGGAAGCCGGCTTCCGCTGCCGCGAATACGCCGGCAACGTGCAGAACCTGATGAACTCGCTGGCGATCATCGAGAACCCGGCCGTGCCTGCGCGGGGCGAAACGCAGCGCGTCTATCTGGTAGCGATGATGTCCAACGTGCTGCGAAAGAACTCGGCGGAGGACCACCGCGATATCGCCACCGCGATCGATCGCCTGATCGCGCGCGCCTACTAATAGCGCAGCACCGGATCAGTGACGGCCGGCGATTTGCCCGTTCTGGCGTTCGTCCACCAGGGAATCGAGGCTGACGATGAGTCGCTGGAGAATGCCCTCGCCGCCGGCGTCGTGCACCAGACCCACGGCGACGTACTTGGTGTCGTGGCGCTCGACCAGCGCCGCGTCGGCGTGGAAGTCGCGCCAGGTACCGGACTTGCGGAAAATGCGCGCTCCGGGTCGCGTCTCGAGACCGCGCACGAACTTGTGCCGGATCCCGGGAGGGCGAGCTGGTGGTAGCGGTGCTGTAGGCGCTCGAGCTGTTTGGAGGCAGAAGCAGGCATGGTGTGGGGAAGGATACCTCGCGACGATGCCCGCAAGCATATATACTTCCGGGGAACCTCGCCCGCCCAGGAGAGGTCGATATGCTGCGGCTGACGCCCGATCGTCCGGTCACGACGCTGTGGGAGATGCTATTGCCACCGGAGGTGCAGATCCTGCCCAAGGATCTGGCGATCATCGATACGCTGCTTTCGGATGCGGCGCTGCTGGAGCCGTTTCACAGGGCCTGGGATGATGGCGCCCGGGGCATGGGCCGGCCGACGATCCCGATGGCCATGTACGTGCGGCTGATGCTGATCAAGCAACGTAGCGGCTGGGGCTACGAGACGCTGATGCGGGAGGTATCGGACTCGCTGCACTTGCGGCGCTTCTGTCTGCTGCGCCTGGATGAGCGGGTGCCGCATGAATCGACGGTGCGCAAGCTGACCCGGCGGCTGGACGCCGAGCTGGTACAGGAGATGATCCGAGCCCTGATCAGCAAGGCGTGCCATGAGCGGCACTTTCGGCCGCGGGCGATGCGGGTGGACTCCACAGTGGTGCAAGCCGACATCCGCTATCCCACCGATGCGGGGCTATGCGCCGATGCCGTGCGACGCCTGGCGTACGTCGCACGAGCGGTGCGCAAGATAATCCCGAGTATCGGCGCGACGGTGCGGGATCGCTCCCGAGCGGTCGGCAAGCGGCTCCGAACGATGAGCCAGCGACTCCGGCAACGACGGGGCGAGGGGCAAGCTGCCGTCGAGCGATACACCAAGGAGGCTGCCACCCACGTGCGGGCGAGCCTTCGGGAGGCACAGCGGCTGGTGCGTGAGGCCCAGCGACGGCGTGCTCGAGCAGCTGGTAGTTCAGCGCAAGGACGGCAGCGGGCGCTGGCACGACTGAACGAGGAGATCGAACGGGCGCAGCGGGTTGTCCAGCAGGTACAGCAACGCTTCCGCGGCGAACGGATCAAGGACCGGCTGGTGTCCTTGGCGGATCCGGACGCCCGTCCCATCCGCCGTGGCAAGCGGGGCAAGCCCAACGAGTTCGGCTACATCGTGCAGTTCGCCGAGCTCAACGCCCATACGCGCCGCGGTGCCCGAGGCTTGCTGATGCCTCCGAAGCTACGTGCCGGCTCGACCCACGACGACACGCTGTTGCCACACAACGTGGCCGAGGTAACCGCCCTGGGTCTGCGGCCCCGCGAAGCTGTCTTCGACGCTGGTTTTTCCCGCAAGGCCACTACCGAAACCCTCGCCGAGCTGGGCTGCGAGGTGTTCATCGCCGGTGTCACCCGCTGCGCATCCCGACACACCTGGCGTCGCCGGGCCCGCTACCGGGTCGGCAACGAGGGACGAATCTCCCACCTGAAACGTTCCTACCACGCCGGGCGCTCACGACTACGGGGTATCCAAGGCGCTCGGATCTGGGAAAGCTGGGCCGTGTTCGCCTACGACCTGGATACCGTCGCACTTATGGAGACGTAATCGTCCCCAACCCCGCTGGGCTGACCCGCGCCCCGCCGCCATCCTCTTCCTGGGTGATCGCCGCGACTTCAGTTACCTCTGATCGGAGTTTTTCCGGGGCAAGTAGCTAGGTCACCCCCGCAACATTCGCGCTATCCTCCACGATGTTCAAAGCGCCTTCCGAGCGGTTCGGCGCGACGCGGCGTTCTTCGTCTTCGCGAGCTTGATCGTCGGGCTCGGAGTGGGCGCGAGTACGGCCGTATACAGCGTGATGAGTCCGCTCATGCTGGCTCCACTCCCGTTCGAAGAGCCCAGTCAACTCGTGTGGATCGCCAATGGTGGAGACGGAGCCTTGTCTTCTGGAACGTCGACGCCGGGGTCGGCTCCGTTGCTGCTACGCGACTTCCGGGATCTGAGTCGGTCCTTCGAGAGCATCACCGGATACAACGCTGGCTTCGATATTCTCAGCCACACCCTCGAGGGGAGTGGAGAGCCTGAGCGACTGGTCGGGGTGGGGGTGGCGCACGACTTTCTCGACGTGCTGGGAGTGCAACCCGTGCTCGGCCGAAGCTTCGTGGACGCAGAAGGCGTCGAGGGTGCGAGCAAGACCGCCATCCTCACCCACGGATTCTGGACGCGCCAATTCGGGGCCGACCCGGAGATCATAGGGACCTCCGTCTCCATCGACTCCGAACTTGTTGAAGTGGTGGGGGTCCTACCGCCCTCATTCGACTTCGCGTCGATCTTCACCCCTCACGCGGGCGTTGATTTTCTGGAGCCCATCCCGATCGGGGAAGAACTCGACTACTGGGGTAACTCCTTGGCGCTGATCGGTCGCCTCAAGTCCGGAGTCACGGCCGAAAGCGCCCAGGCAGAGCTCCGTATCATCGGCCGCAACCTGATGGAGGACGATCCCGATCGCTGGAAAATAGAGGGCGCGGTCGTGCATGGTCTTCAGCGACAAATCGCCGGGCCGTTTCGCGGGGCCATGCTCTTGCTGGCGGCCGCGGCGGGAACGGTCATGCTGATCGTTTGTGTGAACCTGTCGAACATGCTTCTGGCACGGGCTCCTCGTCGAAAGCGTGAAATCGCTGTTCGTCGATCATTAGGCGCGACGCGTGGCCGTCTGGTTCGCCAGCTCATGATCGAGAGCGTCTTGCTTTCCCTCGGCGGGGCGGTCGTCGGGCTGGGAATCGTGGTCGCCGTTACTCGCATGGTTTCGGGGACTTCGAGCGTCAATATCCCCAGGCTGAACGAAGTCGCGGTCGACGGATCGGCCCTTCTGTTCACCCTGTTGGTGGCGCTCGTCGCGGGCGCGCTCGTGGGAATAACCCCCGCGCTCCAGGTTTCCGAAGGAAGCGAAGCCGCGGCGATGAAGACCGCGACAGGGGCGTGGCGGTCGGGACGCGGCCGTACTCGCCTCCGGGAGCTGCTGGTGGTTTCCGAGGTCGCGCTGGCCTGCGTTCTGCTCGTCTTCGGCGGACTCTTCCTGCGCAGTTATCAGAATGTGCTCGACGTGGAGCTCGGTTTCCAATCCGCGGAGACAGTTGCATGGCGTGTCGCCCCCTCCCGGCCATTCGAAAACTGGAGTGGCAAGTTCGCCTACTTCGACCGATTTGTCGGTAGCGTCGATGCGATCCCGGGAGTGGAGGCGGTTGGCTTGACTGATGCGCTGCCCCTCGACCGCAATCGAGGCATGGACTTCCGCGCCAAGGACGTGGTCTACGCCGACGGTGAGGTCCCCTATGGGAACATCCGCATCATTGGTCCTCGCTACCTCAGCACCATGAGGATCGCGCTCCTTTCCGGACGGAATTTCAGAGTGGATGATTCCCGGTAGACTCCCAGGGTGATCATTATCAACGAGACTGCGGCCGAGAGACTGTTTCCAGACCGGGAACCGGTCGGTCAGACCGTGCTGGCTGGGGATAGACGGTTTGAGTGGCGCGTCGTGGGGGTGGTCAGCGACGTTCGGCACCAATCGCTCGAACAGGCGCCGGGGCTGGAGATGTACATGCCCTTGACCCAGTTCGGCTGGGCGGCGCTGGATATGGTCGTGCGGTCATCGCTCCCCGCCGAGTCGCTCGTCCCGACTGTACGCGCAGCGTTGCAGGTCATCGACCCGACGATCGCCACCGGTGATTTCCAGACCCTAGACGCCGTTGTGGACCGCGCGGCATCGGCGCGCCGCTTTATCGTGTTGCTACTGGGCGCGTTTGCGGGCAGTGCCCTGCTGCTCGCCGCCCTCGGCATCTACGGCGTGCTCTCGTATTCGGTCGCCGAGCAGAGCCCTGAGATCGGCATCCGCATGGCGCTCGGTGCCTCCGGTGCTGACGTGCGCTGGCGAGTGGTGGGACGGACTCTGGTTCTCGCGGGCTTCGGGGTCGCCATCGGCACGGCCGCTTCGATTGCGGGGTCGAGCTTGATCGCTTCGCTGCTCTTCGGCGTGCAGCCGGCGGATCCGATGACGTTCGCCGGAATGATCGTCGTGCTGCTCACGGTCGCGGGGCTAGCCGGGCTGATTCCGGCGACGAGGGCGTCCCAAACCGATGTGTTGACGGTGCTGCGGGGCTAGAGGCGGCCGGGTTCCACACGTCAAGTCCCAGAAGGCCGCACCCGCCCCGCCTCGGGCGGTTCCCGATCCCCGGCGCCTACTCCTCCCACTCAGGCTCAGGATCGATCCCCAGCCCGTCGGTGATGCGATTGAAGTAGGCGAACAGCGCCACCACCTGGGTAACATCGGAGATCGTCGCGTCGTCGCAACCGGCCACGCGCAGCTCCTCGATATCGGCCGCGGTGACCTCCGAAGGACGCAGCGTCAGCTTCTCGGTGTGGTTGCAAAGCGCCCCGGCGCGCTCGGAGATCTGGCGCAGTGGCGCTGCGCGCCAGCCGGCTGCCACGGCGGCCGCCAGCTCGCTATCAGCGACCTCGGCACGGAGGTCGTCGGTGTGTGCGCGCACTCAGTAGTGGCAGTCGTTAGCCTGGGAGACCACGACGGCGAGCATCTCGCGCTCGGCTCGGGATAGCCCCGACGTCCCGTACATGATGCGTAGGTACAGGTCGGTACTGGCGCGAAGTATTTCGGGCCGCAGGCTCTGGATCTTGACGACGTTGAAGATCTTGCCGGCGCGGGTCCGGGCGGCGCTATACTCGCGCGCCAGTTCCCCTTCGGCCTCGTCTTCCTCGATTACTCGAATGTAGCCCATGGGTGCGACGCTAGAGGGGCGAACGTCGAAGGTCAAGCGGTTTGGCGACTTGCCCTCCTCTGCTAGAATCCGGGCGGGTGTGAGACGCATTACAGTTGCTCTCGGGACATCGGCGGAGGATGCGGTGAGCCAGACGGTTAGCCTGCGGCAGCTCGTGACGGCGCTGCGGGAGTTGCCTCCCGGCGATCCCTTCGAGCAGGACATGGTTGATGTGTTGCGCTCCAACCGCGTCGATCATGAGGAGCTCGAGCGACACGTCGTCTGGAACGACGAACACTACACTCGGCATCTCGTCTACGTTGATGACTGCTATCAGATCATCCTGCTGGGCTGGGGGATCGGCCAGAACACACCAGTTCACGACCACGCAGGCCAGCGCTGCTGGATGATGATCGAACGGGGCCGATTGAAGATCTCCGACTACTGTTGGAGGCAGGGTGAGGGCCCTCCCCGACTGCTCAACGATGAGACCATCGGCGGCGATGACAACGAGCTGCACATCGACAAGTGCGCCTGCGTCCACAAGATCCACAATCCGGCCGACTGGGACGCGCGGGCGATCAGCCTGCACATCTACTCGAAGCCCTTCAGCCGCTGCGGCATCTACTGCCCGGACACCGGGACCCAAGAGATCATCGACCTGGTCTACGAATCGGTCGGTCCGATGGCCACCGCCGCCTGCTAGCAGGCCGTGGCGCAACCCTCCTCCACCACGGCCTGCTAGAAGCCTGCCTCATCCGGAATCGAGGTCACCGGGCCGCCGACCATCTCGCGCATCACCTCCAGGTAGTGGTAGCTACCGGGAGAGATCGCCTCGGGCTCGCCTGCGAGCTCCTCGCGCGCCTTCGTACACACCGCCAGCGCCGCGTCGAGACGGCGGCGCAGCCAGTTCGCGCTGTCGGGCGCCGAGCCCAGCCCATCGAGCTCCGCGCGCTTGGCACGTAGGGCGCGCGCCGTGCGGCGTCGCGACACGAGACGCGTGATGGGAGGATCGGCGCTCTCGCCACCGAGTGCGGCCGGGACCGCTTCGGCGACCGCCTGCGCTTGCCGCGTCGGGAGCTGCACCATGCACCCCCGCAGGTAGTAGGTGTTGGCGTGCAGGTTGATCAGCCCCTCGCGGAAGTACCGCCTGGGATGGGTCTCGAGCTCCAGGCCGCCCGCCGCGTAGCCGGCTGCCCCGGCCGCCGCGGCGACGAGGCCCCCGCGACCGGCGTAGGCGTGCAGGACGGGAGCCGAGGCTCCGAGTCGCTCCAGGAGGCCGGTGACCGCTCGCATCTCCACCGGGCTGGCGGCGAGCTCGTCGTGGTTGATGACGACCATGACCCACAGCGCCGGGCGGAGCGACTCGTACGCCGACGCGATGAGGTCGAGTCGCCCGGGCCCGAGCAGCGCGTCGATATCGACGCAGACCAGGCCGCCAACGGGACGGTCGGCACCCAGGGCGATGGCCTCGGCCAAGGTGTCGACGCTCACCTGCAGCCAGGGATGCTCGGCTGCGGTGACGAAGAAATACGGTGCCAGCAACAGGTCGGCGCCCATCTCGGTCTGAGCCGCGAAAACCTCACGGGTCAGCTCGGCACGTCGTGTGCGGCCGGAGAAGTCGCGCGGCTGCCATAGACTGCCGAGGGTCCCCCCGCCCGGGCTGTAGCGCACGGCGCGGAGGTCCTCCATGCTCATGTACCCCTCGTACTGGTAGCACGCTGTCTTGGGGTCGACCAGAAGTGTCGTCGCGCGTGCCCGGGCCAGCTCGCAGAGTGACCGGGTCCTAGGGTTGACCCACTGGCTCGCGGTCAGCAGGGCCGCGTCCCACTGTCCCGTGGCGGCGAAGGCGTCGCGGTCGCCGGGCAGAAGGATCGGCACGAAAACGGGGCGGTTCGGATCGAACATTGGCGGTGCGCAGGCGGTGCGGATGAGCCCCACCATGGCACAACCAGCTGCCGCCCGCGACTCGACCGCATGGAGTAAGGTTGCCCTCGCCATGCTGACGCTGTGCGACATCCTGGAGCGCGTCCGGGGCGACGATCGCCCCGACCTGCTCATGGCGCGTCCGGCGGCCGGGAAGCCCTTCGAGGAGGTCTCGGCAGCCGACTGGCTGCGCGGCATCGAGCTATGCGCTCGCGGGCTTACAGGGCTCGGCGTCTCTGCCGGCGACCGGGTCGGTCTGATCTGCAGCAATCGTCCCGAGTGGCACGTTATCGACTTCGCATGCCACCGCCTCGGAGCGATCCTGGTGCCGCTCTTCACGACCTTGGTTTCCGAGCAGGTAGGCTATTGCTTCGGCGATGCCGGCTGTCGGCTCGCATTCGTCGAGGGGCAGGAGCAGCTCGACAAGGTGATCCATGGATGTGCCGGCAACGAGATCCTGACCACGATCGTGGCGATCGGCGCGGTCGAGGCAGACGCCGCCGGGTCGGGGATCGCGATCGTCGATCTGGTTGACCTGTTGCAACGATCCGCAGGCGAAGCCAATCTGCCCGGGCCCGCCGACCCCGACGCGGTGGTGACGATCATCTACACCTCGGGGACTACCGGGCCCCCGAAGGGCGTGATGCTGACCCACGCCAACTTCGTCGCCAACATCGAGGGCATCCAGGAGGCCGAGCCGGTGCTCCCCGACGACATCGGCATGTCTCTGCTACCGCTGTGCCACGTTTACGAGCGCCTCCTCGACTACACCTATCTCGTCGCCGGGGCGCGCATCGCCTACAGCACGCCGGAGTCGGTTGCTGCCGACTTCAAGGCGGTCCGGCCGACGATCATGATCGGTGTGCCGCGCCTCTATCAGAAGCTCCGGGCGGCGGTCGAGGCACGCTTCGAGGAGGGCGGCGGGCGTGCCAAGGCGATATACCGACAGGCCCTGGCCGTGGGCACGCGCCGGGCGCGGGCGCGTCTGCTAGGCGAGCCCGAGGGCATGCGGAACAAGCTGCTGCACCCGCTGCTCGATTTCCTGGTGCTGAGCAAGATCCGCGAAGTCGCGGGCGGCCGCATGCGGGTGCTCTCGGCAGGCGGTGCGGCGATCGATACGGCGCTGGCGTGGTGGTTCCTTGCCGTCGGCTGGGATCTGGTGCAGGGGTACGGGCTCTCGGAGACACTTATCATCTCCACCAACCGCCGGCTCGACAATCGCGTCGGCACGGTCGGTCGGGCGTTGTTCAACGTCGGGCTCAAGGTGGACGAAAACGGGGAGATCCTGACTCGCGGGGAGCATGTGATGGCGGGCTACTGGCAGCGGCCGGACGCTACCGCCGCCACCATTCTCGACGGCTGGCTGTACACCGGTGACGTGGGACGGATCGATTCCGACGGGTATCTGACGATCACCGACCGCAAGAAGTCGATACTGGTTACCTCGACCGGAAAGAAAGTCGCGCCGCAGCCACTGGAAAGCGCTTTGATCGCCAGTGCGTGGATCGAGCAGATCATCGCTGTCGGTGACGACCGCCGGTTCATCGCGGCGCTGGTAGTTCCCGACTGGGCGCGGGTCGAGCGCTGGGCCGAGCGTCAGGGTGCGTCCGCGGATCGCTCCGAGCTCGTGAGCTCGGAGGCTCTGCGCGTCCTTCTCGAGCAGGAGATCGAAGCTCACCAGCAGGAATTCTCCAAATATGAGCGAGTCCGTGCCTTTCGTCTCCTGACCGAGCCGTTCACGCTGGCGAACGGCCGGCTGACCCCCACGCTGAAGCCGATCCGGCATCGTATCGTGCAGGATTACGGCGAGCTGATCGAGGAGATCTATGCCGAGTGAGATCGTTATCACCGCGGGCTTGCGAACGGTGTTCGCCAAGGCGGGCACGGCACTGCGCTCGGTGTCGGCCGTTGAGTTGGGCCGTCAGGCGGTCGGCGAGCTGGTGGCGCGCTCGGGCATCGACCCCGAGCGAATCGACGAGGTGATCCTCGGTTGTGCCGGCAATCCGATCGACGCCGCCAACGTGGCCCGCGTCATTGCCCTACGTAGCAACCTGCCGCAGCCACTCCCGGCGATGACCGTGCAGCGAAACTGCGGCTCGGGACTCGAGGCGATCACGACGGCGGCCGAGAAGATTCGGGCCGGCCGAGCCCGGGTCATCGTCGCGGGCGGGGTGGAGTCGATGAGCAACTATCTGCTCCTCTTCCGCGAATCGGCCAAACGCAAGTTCGAGGTGCTGCTACGGGCCCGCTCGATGATCGAGCGGCTCGGCGCTATGGCCCGGTTCCGTCCCCGGGATTTCAAGCCTGAGATCGCCCTGGCGACCGGCCTGACCGATCCCGTGTGTGGCCTCAACATGGGTGATACGGCCGAGGTACTGGCCAAGGAGTTCGGCATCTCCCGGCAGCAGCAGGACGAGTTCGCCTTGCGCAGTCACCAGCTTGCCGTTGCTGCCCAGGAGGGCGGCCGCTTCGACGCCGAGCGGATTCCCGTCTTCTTGCCGCCGCGGCTCGACCGGAGTGTTCGTGCCGACGTGGGACCACGGGCCGAGCAGAGCATGGAGGCGCTGGCGAAGCTGAAGCCCGCCTTCGACCGCCGCTTCGGGACCGTGACTCCCGGCAACTCGTGCATGGTGACCGACGGGGCCGCAGTTACCCTGGTGATGGACGCGGAATCGTCACGCGAGCACGGCCTCGAGCCACTCGCCCGCATTGCCGGCTACGGCTGGGCCGGGCTGTCGCCCCGCCGCATGGGTCTGGGACCGTGCCATGCGACTCCACGTGCGTTGGACGACGCGGGTGTAATCCTCGACCAGGTCGATCTGGTCGAGCTCAACGAGGCGTTTGCGGCGCAGGTGCTGGCCTGCCTCGTCTGCCTCCGGTCGGCATCGTTCGCGCGCCAGGAGCTCGGTCGCGCGGCCGCGGTCGGCGAGCTGCCGCTCGAAAAGCTCAACGTCAACGGTGGCGCGATCGCGCTCGGGCATCCGGTCGGGACCACCGGGGCTCGTCTCGTGGTGACCCTGCTGCACGAGATGGCGCGCCGGTCGGTACGGCGCGGTCTCGCGACCATGTGCATCGGGGGCGGGCAGGGCGGCGCCGTGGTGCTCGAGCGATGAGCAGCGGGACCCTCGAGGAGGCGCGTGCCAACGCCGGTGCCGGACTCAGCCTGGAGGTTGGCGACGACGCCATCGCGATCATCGAGTTCGACCAGCCGGGCGCCGAGCACAACCGATTCACCGCCGAGAGCTTGGAGCGTTTCGTAGCGCTGCTCGATGAGGTGCGTGAGCTTGCCGATGACGGCGAGGTCCGCGGCCTGGTGATCTGCTCGGGGAAGCCCGCGTCCTTCATCGCGGGCATGGACGTGGAGACGATCGCCAGTGTGACGAGCGCGGCCGCCGCTTCGTCGGGGGCAAGACAGGGTCAGCTGGCCTTCGTCCGGCTGGCCGGGCTACCGATCACCAGCGTCGCCGCGATCAACGGAACCTGTCTGGGCGGCGCGACCGAGCTGGCGCTTGCCTGCGACTACCGTGTGGCTGCAGACTCGCCCGACGTGCAGATCGGCCTACCCGAGGTCACCCTGGGGATCATCCCGGCGTTCGGGGGTAGCCAGCGCTTGCCGCGGCTGCTGGCGCTGGAGCGCGCCCTGCCGATGATTCTGACCGGCCGTTCCACGACTGCCCGCAGGGCCTGCCGGCTCGGTCTCATCGACGTGGTGGTGCCGCCGTCGTTGCTGCTGCACCAGGGCCGGGTCTGGGCCGCCAAGCGCCGTAGGCGCCCCGGCCGCGCCGCGGCCCCTGAGGATCGCACGCTGTTCCGACGTCTTCGCCGTAACCTGCTCGACGGCAATCCGATCGGACGTGGCCTCGTCCTTCGGCAGGCTGGAATCGGCGTGCGGGCGGCGACCAAGGGGCATTATCCGGCGCCGGTGGCCGCGCTCGACGCGATCCGCCGCGGCCTGAGGACCTCGCTGGATCGGGCTCTGAAGATCGAGGCCGACGTGGCGGGTCCGTTGATCGTCTCCGAGGTCGCCAAGAACCTGATGGGCATCTTCTTCCTGCGTCAGGCAGCGCGTCGTGGCCGCGGCGCCGGCGACACTCTGGCGCCACCCGTTCGCCGCGTGGGAGTCGTGGGGGCCGGCATCATGGGTGGTGGCATCGCACAGCTCGCCGCCTACAAGCGTCTGCCGGTGCGCATCAAGGACATCGCGATCGAGCCCCTCGAGCTTGCCATGGGGGTCGCCTACAAGCGCTTCGCAGCACGCCGCCGGTCGGGAAGAATCAACGACGCCGACGTGCGCCGGGGCATGGAGCTAATCTCACCGACCCTGGCGTACGAGGGCTTCCACCAGGCCGATCTGGTGATCGAGGCCGTGGTGGAGAAGCTCGAGGTCAAGCACCGGGTGCTGGCCGACGTCGAGCAGGTGGTCGGGCCGGCGACGGTGATCGCCACCAACACCTCGTCGCTGACGCTCTCGGCCATGGCTCCGGCGCTGCGTGATCCGAGTAGGTTCGTGGGGCTGCACTTCTTCAACCCCGTACACCGCATGCCGCTCGTCGAGGTGGTTCGCGGCCGAGCCACCAGCGACGCGACGGTCGCTCGCGCCACGGCCTTTGCGGTCGCCATGGGGAAGGTGCCCGTCGTCGTGGGCGACGCGCCGGGCTTCTTCGTCAACCGCGTCCTGGGACCGTACCTGAACGAGGCGCTGCTGTTGCTCGAGGAGGGGGTATCGATCGGCAGGATCGACCAGGCCCTGGTCGGGTTCGGTATGCCCATGGGCCCGCTGCGCCTGCTCGACGAGGTCGGGCTCGACGTCTCCGCCAAGGTCTCCGTACAGCTTGCGGGCGTATACGGTGACCGGATCCCAAGCACCACGGCGTCCGCCCGGCTGGTCGAGTCCGGTCGCCTGGGCCGCAAGAACGGTCGCGGGTTCTATCGCTATACAGGCAAGGGCAAGCCGCTTCCCGAGGCCTCCGTGGAACGGCTTCTGGGGTCGGGTGGCAAGCAGCTCGATGCGGAGACGATCGTTGAACGCTGTGTGCTCGTGACCCTCAACGAGGCGTGCCATGCCCTGTTCGAGGGCGTGGTCGATTCGCCGCAGGCGGCTGATTTGGCGATGGTCATGGGCACCGGCTTCGCACCCTTCCGCGGTGGTATCTTCCGCTATGCGGACTCGTGTGGCCTGGCTGGCATCGCCGACCGATTGCGGCGGCTTGCCAAGGTGCACGGTAGCCGCTTCGAGCCGGCCGAATCGTTGACCACTCACGCGTCGGAGGGCAGCTGCTTCTATGACGAAGCCTGGCCTCGACGCTTGGACTCCCTCTGAGAGAACACACGCTCCGATGCTCCGGACTCCCTGCCGCTCGGCCCTGGCGATCTTTCTGACTTGCATACTCTCGGCCGTCGCCGCCTGCTCGGGCGAGGAGGCGCCGTCGGTGCCGCGCTACACCTACGAGCTGCGGGGTCAGATTGTCGCGCTCGATCCTGACCGCGGCACACTGACGGTCGAGCACGAGGAGCTCGAGGGCTACATGTCGGCCATGACCATGCCTTTCAACGTGCGCGATCAGTGGGTGTTCCAGGCGGCCGAGCCGGGAGCCCGCATTGGCGCCACGCTGGTGATCGAGGGCGATTCGAGCTGGATCGAGCAGGTCGTGATCAACAAGGCCTCCGCCGCGGGCCAGGCTATGCAGGCGGTCATCCCGATGGCCCAGCAGGGCGACCCGGTACCCGAGATCGAGCTCGTCGATCAGGACGGTGAGACGATCTCGATCACCGGGTATCGCGGCGAGTACCTTCTGTTCACCTTCATCTACACGCGCTGCCCGCTGCCCGACTTCTGCCCGCGCGTGTCGCTCAACTTCGAGCGCGTCTTCCAGGCCGTGAGCGCTGATCCGCAACGCTATGGCGCGGCCCGGCTGCTGTCGATCAGCGTCGATCCGGCATACGACACCCCGGAGTTGCTACACGCATACGGGGTCAAGTACCTGGAGGAGCTCGCCCCACAGGGCTTCGACCGTTGGGCCTTTGCGACCGCCGATGCGGAGCAGCTCAGGACGATCGCCGGGTTCGTCGGGCTGCGGTTCATGCCTGAATCCGGCGAGATCATCCACTCGCTGCGCACCGTGGTCGTCGATCCGGAGGGCACGGTGGCGAAGGTCTATATAGGCAACACTTGGCGGCCGGAAGCGGTGCTCGCCGATCTCGAGGCGATGGTTAGCGCCGCCGCCGCGGCGCGTTGAGCGACGCCGAGCGCGATCCGGCCCGCCCCGTGGCTCCGGTCGCGGTGCGCCGCTGGCGTAATGGGCACGCAGCCGACGTCGAGGATCGGCTCGTGGTGGAGGAGCCCTGCGAGATCCGCCTGGGCGGCGAGCCGGTTACCGTGATGATGCGCACGCCGGGCCACGACCGCGAGCTGGCCGCCGGTTTTCTGTACAGCGAGGGTATCGTCGGCCTTGGTGACATCGGAACGATCAGTGGCTGTACCGACCCCGACGCGCTCAACGCGGAGAACATCGTCGAGGTCCGGTTGCTAGAGGGGCGCTCCCCCCGCGGCTCCTGGCAGCGCAACTTCTACGCCACCTCCTCGTGCGGCGTCTGCGGCAAGGCCAGCATCGAGTCGGTGCGAGTGTTTACCGAGCCGCTGCAGGACGAATCCCGGTTCACCCGGGCTCGGGTGGCCGAGTGTCAGCGTCTGCTGCGTCAGCGTCAGGAGGTCTTCGACCTGACCGGGGGGCTGCATGCTGCCGGTCTGTTCGGTCCGGACGGTGAGGCACGGGTGGTGCGCGAGGACATCGGCCGGCACAACGCCGTGGACAAGGTGATCGGGCACGCCTACCTACGGGAGGCATTGCCACTGGTCGGGAGCCTGCTGGCAGTTTCGGGGCGCTCCTCGTTCGAGATCGTGCAGAAGGCGCTGGTCGCCGGCATTCCCGCTATCGCGTCCGTATCGGCGGCCTCGAGCCTGGCCCTCGAGCTGGCTACCGAGGGGAACCTGACGCTGATTGGCTTCGTGCGAGACGATGATCTCGTGGCCTATACGGGAGCCGAGCGCATAGTTTGACAGGCCCTGGTTGCATCACAGCCTGCTCAGACGAGCGCGCGAGCCGAGCCCAAGCTATCCTGAATTCATGATGCGCGAGCCCGGCCGAATCTCCGACCATGTGCGCGTCGGCCTGGCGCTCTCGGGGGGCGGCGCGCGCGGCCTGGCGCAGATCGGCGTGCTCAAGGTGCTGGAGCGCGAGCGCGTGCCGATCCACCTCATCGCCGGTACCAGCATCGGTGCCATCATCGGTGGGCTCTACGCCTGTAGCCTGGACGCCGAAGAGGTCCAGACGCGGGTGCTCGAGACCCTGGCCGGGACTCGCCTGCAAGGGCTCGACCTCGAGAAGATCCTCACGGTGCAGGGAGTCACACCGGTCGCGGAAGGGGATGCCACGAGTCCCGATGGCCTGCTCGCGAGGGCGCGCCGGACCTTCCGTCGCGTCGTGGCCTCGCATCACGCCCTGACACGCCAGTCGGTTCTCGAGGCTGACGCGGTCATGAAGGTCTTCGAGGCGTTGTTCGGCGATCGCACCTTCGAGAAGACCAAGATTCCGTTCGCCGCCGCGGCCGTCGATCTCGAGGAGTGCTGCGAGGTGATCATCGCCAGCGGCTCGATCGCGCATGGGGTGGCCGCCTCCTCGGCGATCGCGGGCATCTTCCCGCCGGTCGAGATCCAGGGGCGCCGGCTGATCGACGGGGGCTACACCTCGCCCGTGCCCATCGACGTGGCGCAGACGCTCGGCGCCAACGTCGTCGTGGCCGTCGACGTCAGCGATCGCGGCTACGACCGCGGCAAGCTCGACAACGCCGTCGAGGTGGCGATGCGCTCGAGCGAGATCAGCCTCATCGCCCTGGAGCGGGAGCAGCTGCGTCGCGCCGACGTGGTGATCCCGGCCCGCGGCACGCCGCGCCATTGGAGCGACTACTCGGAGCCCGAGGAGGCGATCAGGGCCGGCGAGGCGGCGGGCGAGCACCTGATCGACAACATCCGCGCCGCTATCCAGGAGCGCGCACGCTTGTTTCTCTGACCTTGCTCCTATCGCCGCGTGCGCGCCGTCAGGGCTCGAGAGTAGGTGATCGTACCCTGAAACAGGAACGCTACCTGGCGTACCGTCAGCTCCATGTCGAAGTCGGTGATCGCCGAGATCGCATCCAACGGCAGGATCACGTGGTACCAGCGGATGGCGGCCGAGGCAGCGGTGTAGAGCACGCAGATGTTGGCGACGGTGCCGCAGATGATGAGCCGGTCGATGCCACGCTGCTTGAGCGTCTGGTCGAGGTTGGTGCCGTGAAAGCCGTCGTAGCGGTCCTTGCGAAAAACCCGCTCGCCAGCCTCGGCGTCGGGCGTCAGCTCGTCGATGATCTCCCATCCCGGTGTGCCGACGACGCAATGCTCGCCCCAGACCGGGAACTCTGGGTCGTCCGCGTAGTGGGAGTCCTGTGTGTACAGGACCGGCATGCCGTGTTCGTGGGCGAAGTCGCGCAGGCCGGTGATCGCCGGGATGGTCGAGCGTGCCGCCGTGATTGGCAGCGCCCCGTCCTCGTAGACGAAGTCCTTCTGCATGTCGACGATGATCAATGCGGTACGCCGTGGATCGACCACGATCGACGCGGCGATCTCGTAGTCGGGGACCTCTACCTGCCTGCTCATTACGGCGATTCGGTGGGTAGCGCGATCAGTAGTCGCGGATCAAGACGCCGGCGATCTCGGCCATGCGCTGGTCGATCTCCCACTGGCCGGCGCGATGGTCGTTCACCATGGCACAGAATGCCACGACGCGCCCCGATCCAGTGTGCATGTAGCCGCCGAGCGCGTTGACCCCGCGAATATGTCCCGACTTGACGCGCAGCTCGCCGGCGAGCGGCGGGTGCTTGAAGGGGGCGGGGTTCCATCCGTCCAGACCCGAGAGCTTGAGCGAAGCCACGAGCTCGGGACCGATGTGGAAGTTGCCATAGGCCCAGGTCAGCAGGCGCACCACCTGGCCGGGCGAAAAGCGATCGAGCGGGGACAGGCCGGAACCATCTACCTGTACATAGGAGTTGAGCGGGATGCCGACCTCCTCCTGCAGAAAGCTGGCTACCACCGAGCGGCCCTTGGTCGCCGTGCCCGGAGCTCCGTACTCTATCGCGCCCAACGTCTTGAGTACCGATTCGGCCATGACGTTGTTGCTGAACTTGTTGATGTCCATCACCAGGCGTCCGAGCGGCTCGGAACGGATGGTGTAGAGGTGGGTGAGCCCGTGCGGCACCGACTCGGCGCCGAGCTGCTCGCCAGCGAAGGCCGGGGTTTCGATGAGGCCCAGCTCCGCCTCGGTCGGGCGTCGTACGCGGCCGCGCACCTCGATGCCGGACAGGCCCAGGACCTGGAGCAGCCGGCTCCCGAAGTGGATCGCGGGGTCGGGCACCGACCGCCACTCATTCTGGATACGCACCGCCGCGAAGTTGGCCATCAGGCCGCTGATCGGCGTGTGGTACGCCTCTTGCGTCTGCGACCCCTCGGGCCAGCCCTCGCCGTACCGATCAGAGTCGAAGTAGCGGTCGTCGACCACCAGGTCGCCGGAGACGCCGCCGACGCCGAGATCGCGCATCTCCTGCGCCGCCAGAAACAGCCGCTCCTCGACTAGGTCGGGTGCCCCGCGGCCCAGGACCCACAGGTCGCCCTGAACGAAGTCGGCGACATGCTCGCCCCGGTAGGCTACCGGCGTTCGCCATACGAAGTGGGGCTGCAGGCGCCACAGCGCGCCAGCCGTGGTGAACAGCTTGACGACGGATGCCGGGGAGAACAACTCGTCGGCGTTCTGGGCCAAGAGGATCTCGCCGTCGGGGACGGATACCGCGAGGGCCCCGAAGCGGGCTCCCTGCAGGGTCGGGTGCTCGAGAATCTGGCGGATCGCTGCCGGCGGCTCCGGGAGCCCGACCTCGCGGAGGCGCGCCTCCTGAGCGCCCACCACGGGCACAATCGCAACGAGGGCAAGCGCGGCGCCAAGGCCCCCTCGTACGAGAGCGCTCAATCGAGATCGTAAATACGCGGCGGGGGATCGTCGCTCTTGTCCGCCTTCTTGAGCGCCTCGCGGAACTTCTTTTCGAGCAGGTCGTCGACGTTGCGCTCGCGCTCGATGCCCTTGAGGAACGTCTTTTCGGCCTCGGCCTTGCGCGTGCCGCCGGCGGCAAGCGCCTCGTTCCAATCGAGACCCGACCGCTTCGGCCGTTCCTCGATGAGGATCTCGGCCGACGCTACATCCACAGTGAGCTTGGTGCGGCAGCAGGGAACGTGACCTCGAGGGGTTGACCGGGGTCGGTCATGGCAGGCTCTCGATTGGGGTGGGACGAGGTTTCGCTCCACGGTAAACCCGGTCCGATCAGCAGGCAAGGAGACCCGAGGAGCTTGTCCAAGGGAGCGCCGTAGGCTCGTGGTAGATTCCGTCGGTGATCGAGATCGCGACGGTCTTCCTCAAGCTCGGTGCCCTGGCGTTCGGCGGTCCCGCCGCGCACATCGCGATGTTCGACGAAGAGGTCGTGGAGCGGCGTGGCTGGCTCGATCGGCAGCGCTTCCTCGACCTGCTCGGCGCCACCCAGCTGATTCCGGGGCCGAACTCCACGGAGATGGCGATCCACGTGGGGTTGCTGCGCGGGGGGTGGCCCGGAATGCTCGCGGCGGGGCTGGGCTTCGTGCTGCCGGCCGTCGTGCTCAGCACGTTCTTCGCCATCGGCTATGTACGGCTGGGTAGCCTGCCTGGCTTCGATGCGGTGCTGGCCGGCATCAAGCCAGTCGTCGTGGCGATCATCGTTTGGGCGCTGTGGCGGTTGGGACGCCAGGCGTTGAAGAGCCCCTTGATCGTCACGGTCGCCGCGCTCGCGGCACTCGCCAGTGCCGTGGGCTACCCGCCCGTCACGGTGCTTCTCGTCAGCGGAGCGGCGGGCATGGGCGCGGCCCGCTCGCAGCGAGGCGCGGGCGGCTTCGGGAGCGGCCTGCTGCTGGCCCTGCCGGGCTCGGCCTCGTGGGCGACAGCGGCGCTGGTGACCGTGGCTGGCGTCACACTCGGCGGGCTGGCGCTGGCGTTTCTGCAAGTCGGGGCGCTGCTGTACGGCAGCGGCTACGTCCTGGTTGCCTTCCTGCAGGAGAGCCTGGTGCAGCAACGGGGCTGGCTCAGCCAGCAAGAGCTTCTCGATGCGATCGCCGTAGGCCAGTTGACGCCCGGGCCGGTGCTCTCCACCGCCGCCTTCATCGGCTATCTGGTGGCCGGGGTGCCCGGAGCCGTGGTCGCCTCCGCTGCCATCTTTCTGCCCTCCTTCCTCTACGTGCCGCTCCTGCATCCGCTGATCCCGCGGCTGCGCCGGAGTCCGTGGGCCAGTGCCTTCCTCGACGCGGTCAACGCGGCCACCGTGGCGCTGATCGCCGTGGTTGCCGTGCAGCTGGCTCGAGCGACGTTGCTGTCGCCGGCTGCTTGGGTGCTGGCCGGGCTCTCCCTGCTTGCGGTGAGCCGTGGCGTAAATTCCGCCTGGATCGTCTTGGTAGGGGCGGCGGGGTGGCTGTTGCTATAATCGGCAGATTCTCGCGGCGCGCCCGTTGCCCGCGCTCTCAAGTTCCTCGGCCCTGCGCCCGCATGCCTCTGTCGCCTCGAAAGCTCCTTGTCGGCGTGCTGCTGGCGCTCCTCGTGTGTCCGGCGTCGAGCCTGGCGCAGGAGGAACATCCGCTGTCGGTATCGGATCCGCAGCTGCAGCGGGCCCTCGACCGATCGGTAGCGGAGCTGGGACTCGCGTCGCTGGCGGGGCAGCGTCGTTTCGCCGTGGCGCTGGTCGATCTGTCAGGCGCGACGCCGGCCTACGCGGCGGTCAACGGCGACGAGATGATGTATGCGGCGAGCTTGCCGAAGATCGCCATTCTCCTGGGTGCTTTCGCCGCGCTCGAGGACGGTGAGATCCCGGACACCCCGGGGTTGCGTCGACAGATGCAGATGATGAGCCGGGTCTCGGACAACGCGGCGGCGACCGACGTGCTCCGGCAGGTCGGGTTCGCCGGGGTCGCCGAGACCCTGATCGCGCGTACCAACAAGCTGTACGACTCGAAAAAGGGCGGCGGCCTCTGGGTTGGCAAGGCCTACGGCCGTGATGACTACTGGGTGCGTGATCCGGTCGGCAACCTGTCGCACGGGGCTACGGCGCGGCAGGTGGCGCGCTACTTTCTCATGCTCGATCACGGCGAGCTGGTGTCCCCGAGAGTGCTCCTGTAGGATCCGCGAGATCGCCTGTAGCTCAGCCTCGCGTCAGATGAAGTCGATCCTGGGTAACCCCGAGCCCTTGAGGATGAAGCCGATCTCGGGGATCTGCTTTGGCATGATCCAGATCCAGCCACGGCTCCATCAGGCTGGGCTGATGATGGTGGGTTTTGCGCATCTGGGCTGGCCTCTTTTCTGGCTAAGTCGTTTAGAATCAGGTCTTTGTATCATCTGACTCTACTCGACCAAGCCCGAAAATGCCAGCCCTAAGCGCTCTATATCCCCTTTATTGTCAAAGAGTTACGGGTTTTTGGACAAGAACTAGCTAGCGCCCGGGGTAGCGTCAACGCGGCCAGCGGTGGTAGGGAACCACCGCAACCACGACGCGGAGAGGATCCCAGGCGCTCAGGCCCCCGAAGCCCGGATGCGTGGGACCAGCCCCCGAAGGGTTCTCGCGTAGCGGACCGACTCGTGGTGGCCTACCTGGTCGAGCAGCTCCAAGCATAGATCCACGCGGCGGGCCTGCATCTGGCGCGCGGCGCGCTCGACGGGAGCGCAGCGCACGAGCTGGTCCAGGTGGATTCGTGCGGCCATCGGAGTAGCATCAAGTGCCGAGACCCGACCCGCAAGGAGACCACCATGCCGAGATTCCTGGTTTGAGCCACGACCCTGCTTCTCGTCACCGCGTTCCTGGGGGCGCCGGCCGCCGCCGAGCCTGAGGACGACGTCCGGCGTATGGCCGACGACTCGCGCGTACAGGAGGCGCTCGCCGTCCTCGACGTCTGGCTGCAGGCGCAGCTCGACTACGACCGCATTCCGGGGATCTCCGCCGCCATCGTCCACGACCAGGAGCTGGTGTGGAGCGCCGGCTACGGCTTCGCCGACATCGCCGCGCGCCGCCCGGCCACCCCGAGCACCATCTACAGCATCTGCTCGATCTCCAAGCTGTTCACCAGCATCGCCGTCATGCAGCAACGCGACGCCGGCAAGCTACGGCTCCACGACCCGGTGGCGGACCTGCTGCCCTGGTTCGAGATCGATCAGCAGCATGCCGAGGCCGGCCTGGCCACGGTGCGCGGCCTGCTGACGCACTCGGCCGGGCTGCCGCGCGAGTCGGCCCACCCCTACTGGACCGGTCCGGACTTCCCATTCCCGTCGCGCCAGGAGGTGATCGAGGGGGTGACGCACCAGAGCACGCTCTACCCGGCGGACACCTACTTCCAGTACTCCAACCTCGGCCTCACCCTGGCGGGTGAGCTCGTCGCGCAGGTCTCCGGCCAGCCGTACGGCGAGTACGTCCGCGAGCACATCCTCGATCCGCTGGGCATGAGCTCGACTACCCCCGAGATCCCGGTCGAGCGCAGCGGCGAGATGCTGGCCACCGGGTATGGCCCGTGGCGGCGCAGCGGCGAACGCGAAGCGGTGACCCTGTTCCAGGCTCGCGGTATCGCGCCGGCGGCGGGCTACGCTTCCTCGGTCCAGGACATGGCCCGGTTTGCCTCCTGGCAACTCCGGTTGCTCGAGACCGGCGGCGAGGAGCTGCTGGCGGCCAACACGCTGCGGCAGATGCACCGGGTCCACTCGGTCGACCCCGACTGGAGCACCCACTGGGGACTCGGCTTCTCGGTCTCCCGCCGCGACGACAAGACCTTCGTCGGCCACGGCGGCAGCTGTCCCGGGTTCCGCAGCAGCTTCACGTTGCAGACCAAGGCGAAATTCGGAGCCGTAGCCATGGCCAACGCCATGGGCGTGAATCCGGGCCTGTACACGCGGCGCAGCTACGAGTTGGTCGGACCCGCGATTGCCAAGGCCGTCGCCGAGCCGGATGGCGCCAAGCCCCACGACCCCGAGCTCGACGAGTTCGTCGGCCGCTACGAGTCCGCATGGGGCGAAACGGCGATCATCATTTGGCAGGGCAAGCTCGCGAGCATGTCGCCGGCCTCAGCCGACCCGGTGGCCTCGATCACCAAGCTCGAGCGCGTCGAGGGAGACGTGTTCCGGCGCAAGCGCGACGACGGCGACCTCGGCGAGGAGTGGGTCTTCGAGCGCGATGGCGATGGCAACGTCGTGCGCCTGCAGCGCAACGGGAATTACTCGGAGCGCGTACGCTGAGCCGAGGTTCACTCGTAGCGCAGGGCCTCGATCGGATCCAGCTGCGCCGCGCGACTGGCCGGATAGATCCCTGACACGAGACCGGCGGCCATCGAGACGCTGGTCGACAGTGCGATCGACCAGGCCGTGACCACGGTCTCCCAACCGGCCGATGCGGCCACGACCCTGGCGATCACTACTCCCATGATCACGCCCGCGAGGCCACCGAGAATGCTGATCGCGAACGCCTCGATCATGAACTGGGCCCGGATCTCGGAGCGCTTGGCGCCGACCGCGCGGCGGATGCCGATCTCGCGGGTTCGCTCGAGCACCGTGGCCAGCATGATGTTGGTGATGCCGATGCCGCCCACGAGCAGCGAGATACCAGCGATGCAGCCCATGACGATATTGAACAGGCGCTGGGTGGCCCGGCTCTGGTCGAGCAGCGCCTCGGGCACGACTAGCTCGAAGTCGTCCTCGCCCCCGTGGATGCGCTGCAGCAAGCGGCGGATGGCCACGGCGCTGGCCTGCGGCGAAGTCGCGGCGCTCAGGCGCACGACGATCTCGTCGAGCGGTGCCTGTAGCGGCTCGCGGTCGAACTTGCGGATGGCGGTGGTCACGGGCACGTAGATCTCGGTGGCCGTCGTGCCAATGTCCACGCCCTGGAAGTTGCTCGCTCCGCCGCTGTCCTCGAGCACGCCGATGACCTCGAACCAGGTGTCGTTGACTTTCAGGTGGGCGCCGATCGATGGCTGCACCCCGAACAGGTCCCGGCGCACACCAGCACCGACGACCGCGACCTGGGCGTGGCGCTCCTCGTCGAGCCGATCGATGAAACGGCCCTCGCGGACCGTCAGGCCGGACAGCTCGGCGTGCTGCCATGTCACGCCCAGCACACTCGCCTCGGTGCGCGCTCCGACTGCCATGATCTTGTAGGCGTCGACCTCGAGGCGGGGCGCGGTCAGCTCCACCCCCGGAATGCCGTCGGCGATGACCGCGGCGTCGCGCATTGACACGCCCAGGGAATTCCGACGGATCTCGTTGAGCTCGTCGTCGGAGCGATCGACGTCCTTTACCAGGACGTTGCGCAGCCCCATTCGGTCGATGATCTCCATCGCCTGCTGCTCGGCACCGGCTCCGATCGACAGCATCGCGATCACGGCGCCGACGCCGAAGATCATGCCAAGCATGGTCAGCAGCGAGCGCAGCTTGTGGCTGGCGAGATTGGCCAGAGCGCTGGCGAAGGACTCGATCGGGCTCAAGGACGGGGCCCGGTGCCCTGCGGCCCGGACGCCGGCGCCGGCTCGGTTTCCAGGTTCTGGCGGGAGGACCTGGCCGGATCCTCGAGGGCGATAACATCACCCTCCCGCAGTCCTTCCTCGATGACGACGCGGCCCAACGCCGCCGGCCCCAGGGTCACCGCGACGGGCTCGAAGCTGCCGCCCTCGTGTCGATACACGACGCTCTGCCCGTCTTGGTCCTGAAAGAGCGCCTCGCGCGGCACGGCGATGACGTCCTCCAGGTCCTGTAGACCCAACGTGGCACGCACGCGCTGACCGGGCTTCATCTTGTCGGGATCGGTGAGGGCCAGCTCCAACTCGACCTCGAAATACTGTACCGGCGACCAGCGGTGTCGCCGCTTCGCCACCGCCGCCACCCGTCGCACCTTGGCCCCAAGCGGGAAGAATGGGTGGGCCTCGAGGCGTACATCGGCCGGAATCCCGGGCTCCAGCCCGCCCGCATCGGCCTCCAACACGTAGACCTGAGCTTTCATCCGATCGAGCTGTGGAATCTCCGCCAACGGCATGCTCGGCCATGCAATTTGCCCGATCGTTGGCGGCTCTCCCCAGTCGCGCCGTAAGACGAAGATGCCGGCGTGCGGCGCCCGGACCTCAAGCTCGGCCAGCCCGGCCTGCGCCTTCTCGATGGTCAGCTCGGCCTTTCGCTTCTCGAGCTCCAGCAGCTGCAGCTCGACCTGGCCGAGCTCGGTGCGAATGTCCCGGGAGTCCTCGGCGTGCTCACGACGTCGGGTGGCGAGACTCTGATCGATCTCCGACTCGATGATCTCGTTGCGCGAGAAGATCTCGTCGTCGGTGGTATGGAACGACCTGGCGTGCTCGAGCGCAAGCTCGGCGATCTCGGCATCGCGACCCAGGTTCTCAATCTCCGTGTTCTGCTGGATGCTGGCCTGCGCGACGCGACTCTCGGCCTTTGCCTGATCGGCCTGTCCTCCGACCAGCTCCTTCTGCATCTCGGTGGAATCGAAGCGGATCACGACTTCGCCCGCCCCGACCTCGCTGCCGTCCTGTGCCAGCCAGGCGATCTTCATCGGTTCGCGGTTACCCATCGCGGCTGTGAGCATCGTCGCCTGCTCGGCAACCAGCACGCCCTCGGCCTGCACGCGATGGACGAAGCGTCCGCGATGGGCTTCGTAGACCGCGACGCCCGCGACGCTGTCCCGGGCTCGTACCCAGGCCGTGCCTGCCAGCACGACGATGCCCAGCATCGTGACAACCGCGATCAGTACCCGGCCCGGCCGGCTCACGACGTCGGCCTGGTCGCGGCGATCCGGTCGCCGGGGTTCAGGCCGGCGGTAACCTCGACCATCTCGGTGCTCCGCGCTCCGAGCTCGACCCGGACCGCCTCGTGTCCGAACGTCGCGCGGCGATAGACCACGGGGCCGGCGGCGGTGGGGAAGACCGCGTGTACGGGTACCTGCAGGACCTGCTCGAGCCGCTGCGACTCGATGCTGCCGCGGAAACGCATGCCCGGTCGCATGCGCTCGGTGTCGGTTTGGTCGAGCTCCAGGTCGAGGCGAACCACCTTCACCGGGCTGCGCGAACGACGCTTACGCTGCACGGTCTTCCAGATCGACCCGATGTGGGCCGTGTACTCGATGTCGGGGTGGGCATCGAGGCGTAACGTGACCGGCAGGCCTTCGGAGATGCGCCCGGAGTCGGCCTCGTCGACCTCGCCTTGGGCCAGCATCGTCGTCAGATCGGGCAGCTCGATGACCCCGTCGAAGCGCCAGACCGAATCGCCGATCTTCTTCTTCTCGTCGCGCCAGTTGGTCACGTAGATCACCGTGCCTGCCCTCGGCGCGGTCACCATCATCCTCTCGATAGCCGCCTCGGTCTCGGCAACCAATCGCTCCGCGCGCTCCTTTTGAGCAACGAGCGAAGCCCGCTGGGCCTCGCCGGCGGCGCGCTTCGCCGCGAGCTGGCCCTCGACGCTCGTGACCTCCATGGCGGCCAAATGAACATCGAGCGCCGCAACCTCGGCCCCGTTCGCGGACTGTAGGTCCGTGGGCACGTCGGCCTTGAGCTCGGCCTTGCCGTGCTTGGCGCGTGCCTCGGCCAACTGCAGCTGCAGCTGCATGACGCCCTGCTGCTGGTCGGCATCGAGCTTCTCGATCTGCTTGTCGGCCTCCTCGGCCTCGGTCTGCAGCGTGAGCAAGCGTCGCTGCAGCTCTGAAGCATCGAAGCCCAGGACCGGCACACCGGCCGCGACCTGCTCCCCTTCCGGGGCCATGAAGGCGATCTTGTAGTCGTAGAGGCCTTGGACCTGGGGCGCCATCAGCACGCTGGAGTCGCACGACGCCAAGGTTCCTTCGACCTCGACCCCGATTACCAGGTCGTCGACCGTCGCCACCACCCAGCTGACTTCCGCGCCGGCGGCCAGGGCTCGCGACAGCCACCATCCGGCGGCCAGCAGAAGAACGGCCAGGGCCAACACCAGGGGCTTGCGACGCATCCAGCCGCGCCCGGGGCGGCCGATCACCGCGCCGCCACCAGGGTGCCCTCGTCGGGACCCTCTTCGAGCACGCACTGGTGCGCGTTGCACGGGCCCAGCGTGACCGGGTACAGCTCACCGTCCGCGAGCTCCAACAGCGCCTCTGTGTCGGTGAAGCGCAGCGCCGCGCGGGGCGCCAGCAGCGCATCCTCGCGGCGTGTTGTCTCGATCTCGACCTTGACCGACATCCCCGGTCGCATGACCTCAGCCAGCGATTCATCGAGGTCGAGCAGAACCCTGAAGTGACGCTGCATCGATCGGAAATCACGCTCCTGGGCGACCGGGCTCATCGAAACGACGGTGCCGAGGACTTGAATGCCGGGGTAGGCGTCCATCGTGCAGACCGTCCGCATGCCCGACGCGATCTTGCCGTCGTCGACATCCGAGAGGTTGGCATTGACGATCATGCGCGACAGATCCGGGATCTCGAGAACCGAGCGGCCGACGGAGACCGTGTCGCCCACTTGGTACTTGCGGCCTTCGCGGCGGTTCTCCGCCGCCACCACGATGCCCGATTGCGGCGCCCTCAGCACCATGGCGTCGATCGCGTCCTGCGCTTCGCGCACCTCGCGTTCCGTAGTCCGTAGGTCGATGTTCAGGACCTCGAGCTCGGCGGCCGAAGACTCCTCGTAGCCCTCCTGATCGGCGAGGGCCTTCTGATGCTCGACTCGAACCTGCTCGAAGGCGAGCTGCTTTTCCTGGTAGAGCTTCTCGCTCTGCACGTCCTCGGGCACGCTCGCCTCGATCTCTGCCTTGCGCCGGTCAACCCGGGCCCGCTCGACGGCGAAGCGCTTCTGGGCGAACTGTTGCTGGATCTCCGCCTGCTTGGCGGCAAGCTGGTTGAGTGACTGCTGGCGCGCGGTGATCTTGTTCTCGAGCTCGGAGGCGATCTGGGCGGTGTCGAGCTCCATGACCCGGTCGCCCTCGGCCACGAAGGCGCCGTCGTCGACCATCCAGCGAATCGTGGTCTCCCAGCTTGGCAGCCGCGGTACTACGATCACCTCGCCCGCCGCGGAGGCCAGCTCACCGGTCAGCAGCAGTGACTGGCGAAAGTCGCCGCGCACCACGGCGGTGGCGTTGGACTGCGAGCGGGTCGGTGCCGGTGGGTCGGCCGCCACCTCACGATCGCCCGAGCAGCCGAGGCAGCTCAGACACAGCACCGCCAGGAGCTTACCCGCGCTTCGCCTGTTGTTTGCCTGCAACTGGTCGCGCATAACGGTCAGGGTTCCGGCGCGAGCCCTCGCAAGGGCCTGGCGGGGAGCGCCCGAGCAGGCCGTGGTGACCTGCCAGCACCCCTATTCTGAACCATGGGACGGTGACGCCGCATCTCCGCCTGGTCAGTTCCGCCGAGATTTCCTGTACCTGCAACAAGAAAATGATGGGATGCCAGCGAGTTCATTGGGAACTCTCGGAGCGATCGGCACGTTATTACCTTCAGATGTAATAATTCATTTGTAGAGTATTCTCCGAGAGGTCGCCGATGCCGGGTAAGTTCCTCGCCGAATTCGAGCTGTACGTCATGTTGGCCATCGCGCGTCTGGATGACGAGGCGTACGGCGCCAGGGTTCGTGAGGAGATCGAGCGTCGCACCGGACGTCCTGTCTCGATAGGTGCCCTATACGCGACGCTGGGCCGCCTCGGCGACAAGGGGCTCCTGGCCTTTCGGACCGTCGACCCGATGCCCGGGAAACGCGGGCGTGCGCGCAAGTACTGCCGCCTGACCGATACGGGGAGTGAGGCTCTGGCGCACTCGACGCAGATGCTCCAGCGCATGATGAACGGGGTGGCCGTCGCCCCCGCGGCAGACTGACGATGAGCACCCCACCGCCGCGCCTGGCCCGTTGGCTGCTCGCCAAGGCCCTGCCCCGAGCCGACCGACGCTTCGCGCTGGCCGACATCGAGGACGAGTTCGAACGACGTTGCGGCAGCCACGGACTGGCGACGGCACGAGCTTGGTACCGCCAGCAGGTGCGGCGATCGCTCGTGCCCGCGCTCCGTAGGCGGATCACCGACACACGACGGGCCGCTACGGCCGACCTGGCCGACGACCTTCGCTTCGGCCTGCGCAGCCTGGCCAAGACTCCGATTGTCGGCATGGTGACTGTTCTGTCGCTCGGAGTCGGAATCGCCGCCTCTACCGCCGTATTCACCGCTGCGAACTCCTTCCTGCTCCGCCCCACGAGCTTGCAGGTCGTGGATCCGGACCGCCTCGTAGGGATCTTCACCGTGGAAGCCGACGGCTCTCGCTACGAACAGACCGCGTTCTCCGATTTTGAGGAGATCACCGGGCATACCGACGCCCTGGCTCAGCTGGCTGCCGTACGTATGGGCTCGGTCAGCTACGACGAGGGAGCTGCCCGTGAGCGGCTGTTGGTCGAGATCGTCAGCGGCAACTACTTCGATCTGCTCGGCCTGCGACCGGCGCTCGGGCGCGGCTTTCTACCCGATGAAACGCGCCTCGGCGCGGCGCAGCGCGTCGCGATTATTAGCCACGGCATGTGGCAACGCCGGTTCGGCGGTGCCGCCGACATCGTAGGCGAGACGATCAAGCTCGACGGCGATCCGTTCACCATCGTCGGCGTGGCGCCCAGCGACATGGTCGCGCGCATGCTGGCACTCGAGGTCGATGCCTGGCTCCCGATCGGCATCCCCGGCGGCGTCTACCGATCTGACGAGGAGGAGCTGGCCGACCGCCTGCGCCGCGAATACACGGTGGTAGGCCGCCTCGCCGACGGCGCGGCGCTCGAGCAAGCCCAGGCCCAGCTCGACGTGCTCTCGAAGCGGCTTCACGACACCTGGGGGGCGGATTGGGAGGACGATCGAGGCCAGCGTCTCAGCCTCGTGGCGCTGCCGGATCGGGAGGCACGCACTCCCCCCGACATGCGCCTGGCCCTGCGCGGATTGACGGCGCTGGTGCTGTTTGCCGCCTTGCTGATCCTGCTCGTCGCCTGCTTCAACGTCGCCGGGATCTTTTTGGCCCGTGCCAGCACGCGAAGCCGGGAGATGGCCGTGCGGCTGGCACTCGGGGCCAGCCGACTACGAGTCGTCCGGATGTTGCTGACCGAGAGCCTCGTGCTCGGCGTCGCGAGCGGCGCGCTCGGGGTGCTGCTGTCGACCTGGATGGTGAGCCTGTTCGACTCCGTGCCGCTGCCGATCGGCGACATCAACCTGCGCTTCGCCTTCGCGCTCGATACCCGAGTCCTGCTCTTCACGGCCGGGCTGTCCGTGGCCACCAGCATGCTCTTCGGCCTCGCCCCGGCGCTCGAGAGCTCGCGCCCGTCGCTGGTGCCGTCGCTGCGCGGCGAGCAGGCTCTGGGCGGCGGCGGCCACCGGAGGCTGAGCTTGCGCAATGCGCTGGTGGTGGGCCAGGCCGCCGTAGCGGTCATCTTCGTCGTGGGCGCCGGCACGGCCTGGAGCAGCTTCGTAGACCTGACCGAGGTCGATTGGGGTGTGACCCCTGATCGGATCGCCATGATGTCGCGGCCGCTCCCCGAGGAGATCGCCGGCGATGCCGTCGTCCCCTGGTTCGAGGAGACGCTGTCGAGTCTGAGCGCCCAGCCCGGTGTACAGCAGGCAGCGCTGGCGTCGGCGGCCGAGGGCAGCGCCATGGCGCTACTCACCCAGGCCCAGCTCGAGATCCCGGAGTACGAGCGTGCCGACGACGAGTCGATGGTGGTCCCCTTCAAGGAGTCGCTCGAGACGCGCGCTATCAAGGGTTCGAAGGGCTCGGCGCACCCTACTTCTGGGTGCCGCTGTACCAGCACCCGGTACAACGCGTCATCACGCTCGTGAAGGGACGATCGGGCGCCGCCGAGATGGTCCGGGTCTTGCGCAAGCAGATCGACCCCGCCGACACCACGTTCACGCTGGTGCCGCCGCGCGCCTACGACGATCTGGTCACCGTGCAGTTCGCCTTCCTGAACACGCTGGGGCGCGTGCTGGCAACCGCCGGCAGCTTCGGGCTGTCGCTCGCAGTGATCGGAATCTACGGCGTCGTCTCGTTCGCCGTGAGTCGGCGAGGTCGGGAGATTGCCGTGCGCAAGGCAGTAGGTGCCCGGCCGGGCCGACTCGTGCGCGCGGTCTCGCGTGACGCCATGCTGCTCGCCATCGCCGGGATCGCGCTCGGAACCGGTCTGGCGATTACCGTCTCGGCCTTGCTGCGCGCCGACTTCGACACCATGAGCCCGTTCGATCCGGTGTCGACGATGCTGGGCGCCGGCCTGCTGGTGGTGGCGGCCTGGATCGCCTGCTTGGTGCCGGCGCTGCGGGTAACGCGCATCGATCCGGTGGAGGCGCTGCGAAGCGAATGAGCCGCGGCGCGCCTCAGATCCAGCGCCGGACCTCGCCACAATAGCGCTCGTACTCCTCGCCGAAGCGCTCGTGCAGCATGCTCTCCTCGAGCCTGATGAAGCGCCTCTGAATCCACCACAGGAACGGCACGATCGGCAGAAACGGCGACAGCGCGCCCATCTCGAGGGCGAATCCTGCCTGCATCAGGACCATGCTCAGGTAGATCGGATTGCGCGAATAGCGATACAGACCGGTGCGGATCAGGACGTCCGACTCCGCACCGGGTCGGATCGACGTGCCGTGTCGACTGAACAGGCCGGCCGACCAGAAAAATCCCACGAGCGCCACGCCTATCAAGGCGAATCCCGCCGGACGGACCGCCACAGGTACAACCTCGCCCACGGGAGCCCACTCAGCCAGCCCACGCTGCACCGCGAGGGTCAAGATGAACCAGATCGGCGGCATGATCCTGGGCGCGTTCTCGGTCATCCATGGTCTCCGATCATCGGTGCCTGCCCAGCTTATACTCCGGCTGCGCATCGTCCGGGTGCGCACCCCGACGCCGACGACGGAGAGTGACCGATGCGGAGAATCGCTGTTTGTCTTGTACTTCTGCTGCTCGCGACCGAGGAGACAGGCCTTGCTCAGGAACAGGGCGCGGAGGACAGCCTACGGCCGGCCGCGCTGATAGAGGGCCTGGTTTGGCGCTCGGTGGGACCGTTCCGGGGCGGCCGATCGAGCGCGGTTACCGGCCACCCGTCCCACCCGACGACCTACTTCATGGGCGTCACGGGCGGCGGTGTCTGGAAAACCACCGACGACGGCAACACGTGGATCCCATCTCGGACGGCTTCTTCGGTGGCTCGATCGGCTCGATCGACATCGCCGACTCCGATCCCAACGTGATCTATGTCGGTACAGGGTCGGCCGATATCCGCGGCAACACCTCGACCGGCCGCGGTGTGTGGCGCTCGACCGACGGGGGGGACACCTGGAGCTTCGCCGGGCTGCCCGAGGCCGGGCAGATCGGCTCGATCGAGGCCCATCCACACGATCCCGACATCGTCTTCGCCGCCGCGCTCGGCCACCCGTTCGGCCCGAATCCCGACCGTGGCCTGTACCGATCCATGGACGGTGGCTCTACCTGCGAGCCGGTGCTGCAGGTCTCCGAGCGCACCGGCGCCATGGACGTGCAGTTCAACCTGCGCAACCCGCGCGAAGTGTACGCCTCGATGTGGACCGCCGAGCGCAAGCCCTGGGAGCTGATCAGCGCTCCGAGGACAGCGGGCTGTGGAAGTCGACGGACGGCGGCACCACCTGGATCGAGCTCACCGACGCGGCACTCGACAACGGCCTGCCGACGGGTGTCATGGGCAAGATCGGCATCGCCGTCTCGCCGGCCGAGCCGAAGCGTGTCTGGGCCCTGATCCAGGCCGCGGAGCCGGACGGCGGCATCTACCGCAGCGACGACGGCGGCGGCAGCTGGGAGCGGGGCAACCGGGAGCGCAAGCTGCGGCAGCGTGCGTGGTATTTCGGCCATGTCATCGCCCACCCGACCGACCCGGATACCGTCTTCGCGCTCAACACTCGCACCTATCGGTCGATCGACGCGGGGGTCACCTGGGAGATGGTGCGGGTGCCGCACGGCGACGTGCACGACCTGTGGATCAACCCGGAGCATCCCGACCGCATGATCGTCGGCGACGACGGCGGCGCGCAGGTCACGGTCAACGGCGGCGCTACCTGGTCGACCTACTACAACCAGCCCACCGCCGAGCTGTACGACGTTGTGGTCGACAACGCTTTCCCTTATCGCCTCTACGCCGGCCAGCAGGACAACACGACGATCGGCGCCCCTGCGTGGCACGACTCCAACACCCTGTATCCGAAGATGAACTGGGTGAACCCGGGCGGCTGCGAGACCGGGCCCGTGGCGCTGCACCCGGACCACCCGGAGGTCACGTACGGCGGCTGCTACGGCGGCTCGATCTCACGCGTCGACCTGACGGCCGGCGAGTACCGCAACATCCTGATCTACCCGCAGCTTCAGGAGGGCATGGCAGGGCGCGACCTGAAGTACCGCTTCCAGTGGGTCTCGCCGATCCTGGTATCGCGCCACGATCCGGAGGTCGTCTATCACGCCTCCAACTTCGTGCACCGTACCTCCAACGGCGGCTTCGACTGGGACACCATCAGCCCCGACCTGACGCGCGACGACCCCGAGCATCAGGACTATTCGGGCGGCCCCATCGAGCACGACATCACCGGCGTCGAGATCTTCGGCACCATCTTCTCGCTGGCCGAGTCGCCGACCGATCCGCTCGAGCTGTGGGCCGGGAGCGACGACGGACGCGTGCACGTGACCCGCGATGGCGGCGCGAGCTGGACCGAGGTCACGCCGGCCGACGCCCCGCGCCTCGGCACCGTCGATGAGATCGAGCTGTCGGTCCACGCGCCGGGTCGCGCGCTGCTGGCGATCCATGGCTACCGACTCGACGATTTCGCACCCTACCTGCTGCGCACCGACGATTGGGGCTCTACCTGGGCGTTGCTGACCGACGGCGCCAACGGGATCCCCTCCGACTATCCGGTACGGACCGTACGCGAGGACCCGGTGGTTCCCGGGCTGCTGTATGCCGGCACCGAGTTCGGCGTCTTCGTCAGCTTCGACGACGGGGGCTCGTGGCAGCCGCTGCAGTCGAACCTGCCGGTAGTCCCGATCACCGGAATGCGGATCCAGCGAGGCGACCTGGCGGTCTCGACGCAGGGACGCTCATTCTGGATCCTCGACGACCTCACGCCGTTGCGGCAGATGAGCGCCGAGGCCACCGACGCCGAGGTCCGGCTGTTCGAGCCGCGCACGGCATGGCGCACCAACATGGGCGGCGCCAGCGGCGACTACGTGCCCGAACAACCGCCACAGGGGGCAACGATCTACTACGCGCTGTCCGAAGGCGCCGCGCAGGCGGCATCCGAGACTCCGCTGCTCCTGGAGATCCTCGATGCAAACGGCGAGGTGATCCGCGTCTACACCAGCGATGCCGAGACCGCCGAACAAGAGAGCGAGCCGACCCTGCCGATCGAGGCCGGACTGAATCGGTTCGCCTGGAACCTGCAGCACCGGGGTCCCCGCGTGCACGAGGACGCCGCCATCTGGGGCTATACCGCAGGTCCCAAGGCACTGCCTGGCCGTTACACGGTGCGCCTGACCGCAGGCGATACGGTCCAGTCGCAACCCCTGGGGGTGGCGCTGGACCCACGAATCACCGAGGTAACCCCGGAGCAGCTGCAGCAACAGCTCGAGCTCGCCCGGCGCCTACGCGATCGACTGCAGCAGGTGTTCGACGCCGTGCGCCTGGTCCGCGACCTGACGGCCCAGGCCCACGCCGCGGCTGAGCGTTCCGAGCGCGCCCGCCAGGATGATCTGGTAGCCGGCATCGAAGAGCTTGTGGCCGAGCTCGACGCCATCGAGCGGCTGCTGATCACCAAGGATGCCGAGGAGACTCTCGACCTGGCCAACTACGAGCCCCAGCTGGCCAGCGAGTACGCCCAGGTCTACGGCTATGTCACCGGACCCGACGGCTACATCGCCGGCGGTCGCGATCGGCAGCCGACGGCCGGTGCCTACCAGCGCTTCGAAGATCTGGAACCGCGCTGGATCGAACTGCGGGAACGCCTGGCCAGCCTGCTGTCGGAGCGAGTTGCGGGGCTCAACGAGCAGATCCGGGCAGCCGGGGTAGCGGCCATTCAGCCACGGGCACGACAGTAGCGCCATGGTCCGGGCCAGGCGTCGAACTTGCCAAGAAGCACCGGATTAGAGAGGATCTAGGCCTCGGTCGACTCTCCCTCCCCGCAGCGTCCCCATCTCGCCTGGGACGTGACTGCAACCTGCGGTGCCTGCCACCCCGCTCATGGGGCGCGGGCGCAGCCCACCGCACGAGGTACCAGCGTGAGGAAGCTCATTCCGGGTCTCATGACCCTATTCGTTGTCGTCGCTTTCGCGACCCCCGTTCACGCCCAGGTCGGCTTCGGACGCACCGCCGCCGTCGGCGACGGCGAGGTGTTCGTTGGCGAGCCCGGCAACCGGGTGACGTCCGGCATCGTCTATGTGTACCGGCCGCAGAGCGGCACCTGGGTGGAAGCCCGCCAGATCGTCGCCTCCGACGCTTCGGAAGGTGACGGGTTCGGAACCGCCATCACTGTCGAGGGCGAGCTGATGTTGATCAGCGCTGTCAGCAGCGAGCACGGCGTCGTCTACATGTTCCACCGCGACGGCCGCAACTGGGTCGAGGCCGGCACCCTGACGCCCGACGGCGTGACTCCAGCCGACCGCTTCGGCGGTGCGATTCACCGCGACGGCACGCAACTGATCGTCGGCGCCACCAACACCGACGACGGCTGGGGCGCCGCCTACGTCTTCGAGATGCAGGATCATCAGTGGGTGCAGGTTGCGCGCCTCACGGGCACGCGCCCCGAGCCGGAGGAGTCCATGGAGGACACCGAGGACTCGAGCGAGGCGGCTGAAGGCGACGACGAGGAGGGCGAGGAAGAGTCCGAGCCCACCCCGGAGCGCTTCGGCTCCGCGGTGGCGATCGCCGGTCCCTATGCCCTGGTCGGGGCCCCGGGCGCCAATCAGCGCTCCGGCCTCGTCTACGTGTTCAAGCAGGGCGACGAGGGCTGGGATCTCCTTACGACCATGGACGGTGGCGAGGACAACGACCGCTTCGGCAGCGGCCTGGCGATCCACGACATGGAGCTCTTCGTGACGGCCGCTGGCGCCAACGAGAACCAGGGCGCGGTACAGATCTTCAGGCACGACCCCGAGACAGACTCGGCCAACCAGATCGCTACTCTGCGGCCGTTCGACGGCGGTCGCTTCGCGGGCTTCGGCTCGGCCGTGGCCTTCGATGGTTCCGATGTGCTCATATCGGCACCTCGCGGCGACGCCTTCAACGGCGTCATCTACCGTTTCTCGCGTGACGCCAGCGGCGGCTTCACCGGCGCCACCAAGATGGGCGCGGCCGGCGGCCGTACCGGCTTCGGCGGCTCGATCGCTATCGCTGGCGACACGATGGTAGTCGGCATGACGAGTGTCGACCGCGGCGCCGGCGCCGCGGCGATCATGTCGCGGGCGCACGGCGGCTGGGACCGGACTCGCGTCATCTCGGAGATGAAGTCGCTTCCGGCCCTGACCGGCGAGCTGATCGAGTGTGCCAACGGCAAGGTCGATCGCTTCGATTGCCAGGGCGTGGACCTGCTCGCCTTTTTGCCGCTGCCGGCGATCGGCGGCAGCCGCGGCTCGATGATCAACGACATCTGGGGCTGGACCGACCCCGAGTCCGGCAAGGACTACGCCATCGCCGGGCTGTCGCACACCGCCTCGTTCGTCGACGTCAGTGACCCGTACAATCCGGTCTTCGTCGGCTCGTTGCCGATGACCGACGGCGCCAACCCCTCGGCCTGGCGCGACATCAAGGTCTATTCCGACCACGCGTTCATCGTCTCGGATGCTGCCGGTGAGCACGGCATGCAGGTCTTCGACCTGACGCATCTGCGCGAGTACGACGGGGAGCCGATCGTCTACACCGCCGATGTCGACTACCCGGACATCAACTCGGCGCACAACATCGTCATCAACGAGGACACCGCCTTCGCCTTCATCGTCGGCGCCTCCGGCGGCGGTGAGACCTGCGGTGGTGGCCTCCACATGGTCAACATCGAGGACCCCAAGCAGCCGGTGTTCGCCGGCTGCTTCCAGGACACGAGCACCGGTCGCCGCGGCACCGGCTACTCGCACGACGCCCAGTGCATCACGTATCAGGGTCCCGATGAGCGCTACAGTGGTCGCGAGATCTGCTTCGGTTCCAACGAGACGGCGCTGTCGGTTGCCGACGTCACCGACAAGCGCAACCCGAAGGCGATCGGCATGTCCTCCTACCCGAACGTGGCCTACAGCCACCAGGGCTGGGTGACCGACGACCACATGTACTTCTACATGAACGACGAGGGCGATGAGGCCTCGGGCCTGGTCGAGGGTACGCGCACGATCATCTGGGACGTCCAAGATCTCGAGGACCCGATCGTCATCAGCGAGTACATCTCCGACAACCCGGCGATCGACCACAACCTCTTCGTGGTCGGCAATGTCATGTACCAGTCGAACTACGACTCGGGCCTGCGCATCTTCGATGTCTCCGATCCGGTGAACATCAAGCCGATCGGCTACCTCGACACCGTTCCGTTCGGACAGGACGGCCAGGGCATGGGTGGCTCCTGGGGCAACTACCCCTACTTCAAGAGTGGGGTCGTCGTCGTGACCTCGATGGGCGAGGGCCTCTTCGTGGCCAAGCTGCGCGACGACGCCCGGCCGGCCGACACATCGGACGGCATGGACGAATAGGCATGCGCGCAGCTCCGCATGCTGCGGGGGTTCTGATCGGGGCGGTGATTCTCGCCGCCCCGATCTCGTCCGCAGCAGACGCAACCGAAGAGCGCGAGCGTCTTTACGTCGCGAGCCAGTCGGCCGCGGCGGTAACGGTCGTCGACGTCGCGAGCCAGGAAGTCGTCGAGACGATCGACCTCACCCAGCTCGGCTTCACCGCCAACAGCAAGCCGCATCATGTGGCGGTCGAGCCCGACGGTTCGTACTTCTACGTGTCGCTCATCGCCGACTGGCGGGTGTTGAAGTTCGATCGCGACAACAAGCTTGTCGGCCAGGCCGAGTTCGAGACCCCGGGCATGCTGGCGATCGATCCGGTCAACGACACCCTGTATGTCGGCCGCTCGATGGCCGCAGTGAGCCCTCCGATGCGCCTCGGCGTGCTCGAGCGCTCGAGCATGGAGATCGACGAGGTCGACGTGTTCTTCCCGCGGCCGCATGCCGTGGCGGCGGCGCCCGAGGGCGGCAAGGTATGGACCGCCAGCCTGGCCGAGAACCGTATCGCGGCGCTGGAGCCCGCCGAAGAGGTGCTCGAGCTATTCGATGTGCCCGGAAACATCCACACGTTCGTACAGTTCGCCGTGTCGCCCGATGGCAAGACACTGGTTGCGGGTGGTCAGATGTCCGGTGAGATTCTCGTTTGGGACGTGAGCGATCCGCTGGCTCCCAGCCTGCAGAAGAGCTTCTCGATCGGCGGCCAGCCATGGCATCCGGTGTACTCGCCCGATGGCTCGACCGTCTACTTCCCGCAGCGCACCGCGAACGCCGTCGCGATCGTGGATACCGATTCCTGGGAGATGGTCGGCCAGGTCACCGGCGGCGGCCTCTATGAGCCGCATGGCTCGGGCCTGTCGGCCGACGGCCGCTGGCTCTATGTCTCCGGCCGCAATACAGCCGGCGAGTGGGGCGAGACTCCGGAAGGCGGAGCCCCGCCCGGGACGCTGAACATCATCGACACCGAGACCCGCGAGGTCGTGAAGGTGCTCGAGGTCCCCGCCTACGCGGCGGGCATCGGCACCCGGGCACGATAGGACATCCGCTCCTCGTGAAGAAACCGTGTTCGCCGCCCAGATCAAGGGGGTCGACGACCTGAGATCTCGGGCAGTCTTCGTGCCGGGGCCAGGACGATGCTGGTCAGTACGAACAACGAGCCGACGACTTGGATCGGGGTCATGCGCTCCCCCAGGAGCATTGCTGCCCAGGCAACGCTGAGTACCGTCTCGGCCGGCATCAGCAGTGCCGTCTGGCCGCCGCCGAGAAGCTTGATGCCTTCCAGCATCGCCACGCGCGACGCGGCGGTGCCGATGACACCCGACCACAGAACCACGCCCCACGCCGTTGGCGACAGCGAAACGGCTGGCGCGTCGAGCCCGAACAGCAGCACCACGCCCAGGGTGAAGAACGTGACGATCCAGACGGCGGTGCTCGACGAGGGGTACGCAACCAGCCGCGTGTGCACGACGAACACGTAGAGCGTGTAGACCCCGGCACAGCCGAGGATAAGCAGCACGCCGAGCGGATCGAGGCCACTCCGAACATCGACTACCAGCGCCACACCGCCCACCGCCAGGGCCAGGCGTAACCAGTCGAGGCGGGCGATCGGCTCACCGCGCACGGCCAGCAGCGCCAACAACATGGCCGGGTAGACCGAGAAGATGACGATCGCCACGCCGGCATCGAGTCGTGTGAGCGCCAGGTAGAACAAGGTCAAGCTGATGGTGTTGAGAACCCCGGCGACGGCGCAGCTCCAGCGTCCGCGACGGTCGATGCGGATGCGGTGCGGTCTAGTGAGGCCAACATAGGCCCAGAGCAGCGCACAACCGAGCAGCATCCGGGGCGTCAGCAACTGAAGCGGCGAGACGCCCTCGTCGAGCCCGATCTTCACCGCCGTCGGCACCGTGCTCAGGCCGACGCTGGCCAGCAACACAAACAGCAGCCCACGAGTCTGGGTCGACACCCCACCCCCTGAATACAACGGAGTCCGGCGCGCTGCAGATGCGGTGATCCTACAGCCTTGCGACCGGGCTGATTGTCCTCGCGCCACGAGCGCGCGTCGGAACCTCGGCATAGAATTGCGGCTCGACCGTTCCCCCAACCGAGGCAACCCCGATGCGCAAGACCCACGCCCTTGCCCTGTCGCTCGTATTCCTGCTCGCGCTCGCCGCTCCGGCTGGCGCACAGGTCGGATTCGGCGCCAAGACCGCCGTCGGCGACGGAGAGGTCTTCGTCGGCGAGCCTGGCAACCTGATCGAGCCGGGTACGACCTACGTCTACCGGCCAGGCTCGGGTGGCTGGGACGAGGTGGCACAGCTGCGCGCGTCCGATGCCGGTGACGCTGATGGGTTCGGGCGTGCCATCGCCGCCGACGGCGACACCCTTCTGATCGGCGCCGATGCGGCCGGCGCGGTGTATGTCTTCGCGCGCCAGGGTGGGTGGACCGAGGTCGCCCGACTCACGGCAGACGCGGGCGAGAGCGGCAAGTTCGGTGGCGCTGTTGCAATCAGCGCCGACACCGCAGTGGTCGGCGCCCCCGGCGCCAACGGCGGGCGCGGGGCAGTCTACGTCTTTGCGCGCACGGGCGGCTCGTGGAGTCTCACGGCGACCCTCGAGGGCGACGGTACCGAGAGCGTGCCGGCGCGCGAGGAGGATGAGGCGCCAAGCGAGTGGCCCGAGGCCTTCGGGGCGACGGTAGCGATCGACGGGGATCGGATCCTCGTCGGAGCCTCCGGCGGTACTCTCGATATGTTCCTGGGCGGCATGTTCAGCCGCGGCACCCCGTCGGGCGCCGTGTATGCCTTCACGCGGGCCGACGATGGCTGGGAGCGGACGCAGAAGCTGCAGCCGCCCCTCGGCGCGGACGCCGCCACCTTCGGCTTCAGCCTGACGGTGCGCGACGGCACGGCGATCATCGGCGCGCCCTCGAGTGACAACCTCAGCGGCGCGGCCCATGCCTACCGCTACGACGAGGAAACCGCCGAGTGGACTTGGCGGGGACGCCTTGTGCCCTTCGATGCCCGCCCCGGCACGATGTTCGGCGCCTCCGTTGCCATGACCGACGACCAGGTCTTCGTGGGATCGCCGGGTGCCGGCAGCGGGCGGCTGCAAGGTCGCGTCTACCGCTTCGCGCGGGGCAGCGGCGGCGAGTGGATGGCGGCCATCAAGATGGCGTCCACCGGGTTGAAATGGGGGTCGATCCACGGCACCAGCGTCGCGGCGCGCCACGACACGGTGGTCGCAGGTACGCCCGGCGACGACTACGGCGCCGGCTCGGCCCTCATAATGAGCCGCGTGGCCGACGGCTGGGCCACGGCCCGCGTGGCGAGCGAAGCGCGTGGCATGGACGCGGTCGGCGGCCTCGGCCTCGAGTGCGTGAATGGTCATGCCGGCATGTTCGAGTGCGACAATATCGACCTGGTGGCCTTTGTCCCGGTGCACGAAATGGGTGGCGGCCGCGGCGTCACCACCAATGACATGTGGGGCTGGGTAGATCCGGAAACCGACCGCGAATACGCGGTGGTCGGCTTGCGCGATGGGACGGCGTTCGTCGACGTGACCGACCCGAGCAACCCGGTCTTCGTCGCCAAGCTGCCGAAGAGCGACGCCTCGCCCGCCAGCCTCTGGCGCGACGTCAAGATCCATCAGAACCACGCTTTCGTCGTCGCCGACGCGTCGGGGCGCCACGGCGTGCAGATCGTCGACTTGACCAAGCTGCGCGAGTTCGACGGCACAGCCATGACGCTGACCGAGGACGCCCACTACGGCGAGGTCTACTCGACTCACAACATCGTCATCAACGAGGACACCTCGTTCGCCTACGCGGTGGGCAACAGCTCGGGCGGCAACACGTGCGGCGGGGCACTGCACATGATCAACATCGAGGACCCGCGCAACCCGATCTTCGCCGGTTGCTACCAGCCGATGGTGCAGGCCGCCCGCGGGCAGGGCGGCACGCACGACGCCCAGTGCGTCACCTATAGGGGGCCGGACGAGCGCTACAGCGGGCGTGAGATCTGCTTCAGCTCCGATGGGCGCGCTCTCAATATTGGCGACGTGACCGACAAGCGGGACCCGAAGCTGCTGGCCAACGCCACCTACCCGAACCTCGCCTATACGCACCAGGGCTGGGTCGACGAGGATCACGAGTACTTCTACATGAACGACGAGGGCGACGAGGCGGCGGGGCTGGTGACCGGTACGCGCACGCTGATCTGGGATGTCCGTGACCTGGAGGATCCGATTCTGGTCGGTGAGCACACCACCGACAATCCGGCCACGGACCACAACCTGTACATCCTCGGCGACTACATGTTCCAGTCGAACTACCGCAGCGGCCTGCACGTGTTCGACATCACCGATCGCGAGAACATTCGTAAGGTCGGCTACTTCGATACCGTTCCCTGGGGCGGCAACGAGGGCATGGGCGACATCGTCTCGGGTGCGATCGGCTCGTGGAGCAACTACCCCTACTTCAAGAGTGGTGTGATCGGCGTCGCCTCCGGCAAGGAGGGGCTGTTCCTCGTGCGGCTGAAGGCCGCCCGCCCGAACGATGACTGAGTCGTCTCGTGGCGGCTCCCCCGTAGCGTTCGGCACCGGCGCCCTGCTGCTGGTGCTGCTCGCGCTGCCCTCGCGCCCTCTGGCCGAGGATGTGGGCGCCTTCGAGCGCGAGGTCTACGGCTTCGAGGTACTCGACGAGGCGGGCACCCGTTACGACCACCCGTTCCTGGCCGGATTCAACCTGCCGCGGCCGCAGCTCGCCGACATCGACGGCGACGGCGACCAGGACCTGTTCGTGCAGGAGTACACCGCGGCGGTGATGTTCTTCGAGAACGTCGGTACGCCGGAGTCGGCCGAGTACGTCTGGCGCAGCGACCGCTTCCAGGACCTCGACGTCGGCGAGTGGTACCTCTTCGTCGATATCGACGGCGACGGCGACCTCGACCTGTTGGCCGAGGAGCGCTTCAGCCTCATCCGCTACTTCCGCAACGAGGGCAGCGCCACCGAGCCGCGATTCAAGCTGCTGGTCAACCAGGTGCCGGACATCAACGGGGAGCCGATGTTCTCGGACCGCCAGAACATCCCCAAGGTCGGTGACCTCGACGGTGATGGTCGGCTCGATCTGCTGATCGGCCGGGTCGAGGGCATCCTCGTCCACTGGGAGTTGGACCGATTGCGTGACGATGGCGTTCCCGTGTTCCGCCATCTGCAGGACCGCTTCGAGGACATCGAGATCATCGGCCAGGTGCTCGGCGGGCCCGCCCCCGGCATGCAGCAGCAACAGCTGCAGATCCCCGCGGGCATCGCGGCCCTTCCGGACTGGAGCTCGATCCGCGCCCGGGGATCGGCGCTGCACGGTGCCAACACCATGGCGCTCGAGGACTACGACGGCGACGGCGATCTCGACCTGTTCTGGGGAGACTACTTCGAGCCCGGCCTGCTGCTGATCGAGAACCGCGGCAGCCGTCGCAGCGTCTCGATGCGGTCGGCGCCGGTGCCGTTTCCGCGCAATGCCCCGATCAAGACCTCCGGCTACAACGCGCCGTCCTTCGGCGACGTCGATGGCGATGGCGACAACGATCTGCTGGTCGGCGTGCTGGGCGGCGCGTTCAACCCCAATAACACCACGGTCGAGAACCTCTTGTATCTGGAGAACGTCGGACGCCGACGCTATCAGGAGCGCACGCGCCGCTTCGTGAGCCAACTCGACGTCGGCTCCGAGTCCTACCCCGCGTTCGCCGATACCGACGGCGACGGCGACCTGGATCTGTATCTCGGCAACAAGATCGAGCCGGGTGACACCCAGGCCGGTCGCCTCTTCTTGTTCGAGAACATCGGCACCTCGACCGAGCCGCGCATGCAGCTGCGTGGCGCCGTCGAGGGCTTCGACGAGCACTATCACTACGCCCCGGCCTTCGCCGACCTCGACGCCGACGGCGACCTCGACATTCTCATGGGAACGTGGGACGACGAGCTGCAGCTCGTACGCAACAACGGCGACGCCGGCCAGCCGGCCTGGACCGTTGCCGACGCCAGCATCGCCAAGCTGACTCGCGGCCGCAACGCAACCCCGGCTCTGGGCGATGTCGATGCCGACGGCGACCTGGACCTGTTCGTGGGCGAGTCGTCCGGCGAGATGAACTTCTTGCGCAACGTGGGCTCGGACACCGAGCCGGTCTTCGATCTGATCGACGACAAGTACCTGGCGATCGACGTGGGACGACGGTCGGTGCCAACGCTCACCGACATCGACGAGGACGGCGACCTGGACCTGTTGATCGGCTCCGAGTCGAACGGCCTGTGGCTGTACCGCAACAACGGCTCCGCCGAGGAGCCCGCCTTCGAGCACGACCCGTCGTTCAGCCTACCGGTGCACCCGTTCGTGACGCCGGTCTTCGCCGACATCGACGGCGACGGCGATCGGGACTTCTTCGCCGGAGGGATCGGCGGCGGGCTCTCGATGTTCCGAAACACTGCGCGCTAGCCCCCGCGATGAGCGAGTACCTGCTCCCGCGCGACGACTGGCCAGCCATGCCGGCCCAGCTGCGCGGCTTTCTTGCATCGGCCCTGCCCCGGCTTCGTGAAGACCCGCGCCTCCTGGGTCTCGCCGCCGGTGGCTCCTTCATCCGCGGCGTTCTGGACGAGCAGTCAGGCCTCGACCTCGTGGTCGTGGTCCGTCCGGAGGATCACGCGGAGGTCGTCGCCGCCGGCGACTCGGTCGCGGCCGATCTCGGCCCACTCCTGGTCGCCTTCACCGGCGATCACGTGGGTGAGCCCGATCTCGCGGCCCTGCGCCGGCAACGACAGCCCATCGCCCACGGCGAGGATCCTGCCGCCGGCGCACAGCACGTCGCGCACGCCCGTCGGCTCGGGGGCGTAGACATCAGCCCCCCGAATCAGCAGCATCGCCGAGCCGTCCATGCGATAACTACCAGTCCTTCATGTGGGTGCGCAGCCGGATCTCCTCGTCGAGCATCTCGATGAACACGTCGAGGCTCATCGATTTCTGCTCCTGGATACCGTAGCGACGCACGGTTACCGTCCCGGACTCGGCCTCGCGGCCACCGGCGATCAACAGGATCGGCACCTTGCGAATGACGTTGGTGCGCACCTTCTTGCCCATCGAGGCGTCGGTGTCGTCGACCTCGGCGCGCACCATCCGGGCACGCAGCTTGGCCTGCACCTCACGAGCGTACGGCACCTGGTCGTCGCTGATCGGGATGAGCACCACCTGCACCGGCGCCAGCCAGGTCGGGAAGGCGCCGCCGTAGTGCTCGATCAGAAAGCCGATGAAGCGCTCGTGGGTCCCGAGCGGCGCCCGGTGAATGCAGTAGGGCACCTTGTCGTGTCCGTCCCGGTCGACGTAGGTGAGCCCGAAACGGCCGGGCACGGCGAAATCGAGCTGGTTGGTCGACACGGTGAACTCGCGCCCGAGCACGGTCTTGAACTGGACATCGATCTTGGGCCCGTAGAAGGCGGCCTCGCCGGGCGCGACCTTGTACCAGAGATCCAGCTCCTCGAGGGCCTGCTGCACGATCTTCTGGCTGAACTCCCAGTCCTCGGGCTGGTCGATGTACTTGTCGCCGCGCTTGGGATCGTCGGGATCCCAGAGCGACAGCCGCAGGTAGTAGGTGTCGAGATCGAACAGCTCGTAGTACTCGCGGTGTAGCTCCATGACGCCCTTGAGCTCCTCGAGCATCTGCTCGCGAGTCACGTACAGATGGGCGTCGTTCATCGCCATGCCCCGGACTCGCGTCAGTCCCTGGAGCTGGCCCGAGCGCTCGTACCGATACACGGTGCCGTACTCGGACAGGCGCAGCGGCAGGTCGCGGTAGGAGCGGAGCTGCGCCTGGAAGATCATGTGGTGGTGCGGGCAGTTCATGGGCTTGAGGTAGTATTTCTCGCCCTCCCCCTCGGCAGCCTCGGCCATCGAGCCGCCAGCCTCCGCGTCCTCCAGCATCCGCATCGGCGGATACATGACCTTCTCGTACAAGGGTAGGTGGCCGGAGGTCCAGTAGAGCTTCTCCTTGGTAATGTGCGGTGTGGCCACCGGCACATAGCCGTAGCGAAACTCGAACTCGCGCGCCACCTTCTCGAGCTCGTGTCTCAGGATCGCGCCGTTCGGCAGCCACAGTGGCAGCCCGCGGCCGACATCGTCGGAGATGGTGAAAATGCCGAGCTCGCGGCCGAGCTTGCGATGGTCCCGCCGCTTGGCCTCCTCGACCGCCCGAATGCGCGCCTTGAGCTGCTTCTTGTCCGGAAAGGCGTAGGCGTAGATCCGCGACAACATCACGTTGCGCTCGTCGCCGCGCCAGTAGGCCCCGGCCAGGCTCGAGAGCTTGAAGCCGTCCTTGGGCAGCTCGAGGGTGCTCTCGACGTGCGGTCCCTCACACATGTCGACGAAGGGGCCGTTGGTGTAAAAGCTCAGCGAGTCATGATCCCGTAGCAGCTCGCGGGCGTACTCCAGCTTGTGTGGCTCGCCCATGGCCTCGATGCGGGCGATCGCCGCGTCGGCGTCGAGATCCTCCCGCTCGAAGAGTTGCTTCTCGTCGATGATCTTGCGCATCTCTTTCTCGATGCGCTTCAGATCCTCGTCGGCCACGGTGACGCCTTCGGCGAACAGGAAATCGTAGTAGAAGCCGTCGTCGATCGGCGGTCCGAAGCCCAGCAAGGTGCCCGGGTACAGCCTCTTGACCGCCTGCGCCATCACATGCGCCAGCGAATGGCGCACCTTGTACAGCGGATCGCTGCGGGACGGTTCCTCGATGATCGGCACCGATCGGGCTCCGGATAGGATTGGCTAGCAGGCCGTTCCGAGTAGTGAACCACGTCGCCGGCGGCTCGGCGTGCGCCGCGCTCGGTCGGCTCCAGCGGTACGACCTCGATAGATGCCGTAGCGCAGCTCGGTCCCGTCCGCGAGCCGCAGCACGCGATCCTCGACCTGGCCCTGCGGCGCCGAGGCCAACAGTGCCATGCCAACGAGCAGCCACCAGGTCACGGATCACCCGCCAGTCGCTTCAAAGCGCCGCGGTCGATCTTGCCCAGGTGCGTGCGCGGGAACTCGTCCAGAAACCGTACCTCGCGCGGGTACTTGTACGGCTCCAGCGTCGTCTTGACGTGCTCCTGCAGGGCGGCGGCCAGCTCGTGGTCAGGCTGGTGGCCAACGTCGGCAACCACGTAGGCACGGGGTTTCACCAGCCCGCCGATTTGCACCCCGACCACGGCGACCTCCTTGACGGCGCCGTGCTTGATCAGGCAGTTCTCGACCTCACCGGGAGAGAGCCATTTGCCGCTCACCTTGAGCATGTCATCACCACGGCCACAGTAGGTAATGTAGCCCTCGGCATCGCGCACGATCATGTCCCCCGAGACGTACCATTCGCCCCGGAACGCCTGGATCGTGCGCTCCATCCGCTGCCAATAGCCCTGAGCTCGCGCGCCCCCCCCCGCACCCACAGATAGCCGATCTCGCCGTGGGGCAGGTCGTGGCCCTCCTCGTCGCAAACGCGCACCTCGAAGCCAGGGACGACCTTGCCCAGAGTCCCCGGCTTCACATCGCCAGGTCGGTTGGAGACGAAAACATGCCACTGCTCGGCCGTCCCGAGCCCGTCGAGCAGCTCGACTCCGAAGGCCTCTTTCCAGCGGTCGTAGAGCTCCTCCGGCAGCGCCTCGCCGGCCGAGGTTGCCAACCGCAGGGACGACAGATCGGCGTTGTCGGCGCGATCGGAGGCCAGCATGTTGTTGATCATCGTGGGTACGTTGATCAGGACCGTGGGCCGGTAGCGGGCGATCTTGTCGAACAGCACATCGGCGGTGCAGCGTTCCGGGAAGAGCACCGCGCTGCCCCCAACCGAAAACGGGAACAGCAGGTTGGAGCCGGTGGCGTACCCGAAGAAGAGCTTCGGCACGGACAGGACCACGTCGTCCTCGCCCATCGCCAGAATGCCCTGGCCGTAGCAACGCGTCGTGTAGACGAACGAAGCGTGGCTCTGTACGACCGCCTTGGGCTTGCCGGTCGTACCGCCGGAGAACAACCAGATGGCCGCATCGTCCCGATGGCTGGGAAAGCTCTGGAGCTGGCTAGAGGCTTCGCTCAGGCGCTCCCGCAGGTCGGGCTGGTCGATGATCAGCAGGGCCCGAAGCTGCCGCGCTCCTTCGAAACCCGCGCGGCTGGCGTCGCAGACCACTGCGGCGGTGGCGCGGGTATAGGAGAGGAAATAGTCGATCGCCTCGGGCTTCAGGTGTGGGTTCACCATCACTACGACGGCGCCGATCTTGAGCACGCCGAAGAAGGCTCCGACCCACTCGATCGAGTCGGGAAGTGCGATGATGACGCGCTGCTCCGGCTGCACACCGGCCTCGCGCAGCAAGTGAGCGAAGCGGTTCGAGAGCTCCTGGACCTCGGCGTAGGTCGCGTCGCCGGCGTCGCTGCGAAGCGCCACGCGTTCGCCTCGCCCTTCGCGCACTCGCGCGTCGAGAAACCAGTCGGCGATGTTGAGGTGTTGCTCGGCCGCCTCGCCCATGGAGCAGCACCATAGCGAACCGGTGGCAGGGGAGACAAGCAGGGGATCCAGCAGCCTCAGCGAGGCGGTCAGGTTCTCTCGCGCCGGTCCGAGCTGCCGCGCCGGTCGCGCCCTGATCTGCGATCCGTCGCGCTGCGACGGTCGGGGCCGTCGTGGTCGGGGTCGGCTGGGGCTCGACGTTTCTTCTCGCGCCGATCGGTATCCTGTCGACGATTACCGCCTGCCCGACGATCGTCACTCGAAGCCTGGCTCATGGCACCTCCTGATCCATGTCGGGATCCCTCAAGCGAGTGCACACTACGCCGCGATCGAGCCCGGGGACAAGGGGGCAAGCGAGTCCTGGGTACGGTTCCGTCGCGCCCGTGCTTGCGGCGCCGGCCGGCGAGCGGCAGGGTGACGAGAGCAAATCAGAGACTTTCACTTTGGGGACGCAGCAGCGGCCCGGAGGCAACCGGATGGGCAAGGACACACTCACCGTCACCGACAATCGCACCGGCGAGAGCTACGAGCTGCCCATCAGCTACGGAACTTACCCGGGCTACGGCGCCACGATCAGCGCGCTGGACCTGCGCCAGATCAAGGCCTCAGACGAGGACTTCGGCCTGCTGACCTACGACCCGGGGTACACGAACACGTGCTCGTGTAAGAGTGGCGTGACCTTCATCGATGGCGAGAAGGGGATCCTCCAGTACCGCGGCTACTCCATCGAGGATCTCGCCGAGCAGTCCACCTTCCTCGAGACCGCGTACCTGTTGATCGACGGCGAGCTGCCGACCCGCGAACAGCTCGAGTCGTGGCTCTGGAACATCACCCACCACACGATCATCCACGAGAACATCAAGCAGGTGATCGCAGGCTTCCGCTACGACGCGCACCCGATGGGTATGTTCATCGGTACAGTCGGAGCGCTGTCGACCTTCTATCCCGACGCCAAGCGGATCTTCGAGCAGCCCATCCGTGAGAAGCAGATCTGGCGCCTGATCGCCAAGGTCCCCACCCTCGCCGCCTTTGCCTATCGTCACAACCGAGGTCTGCCCTACGTCTATCCGGACAACGACCTGAGCTACGCCGGCAACCTGCTGAACATGATGTTCAAGGCGACAGAGCTCAAGTACGAGCCGAGCCCGGTGCTCGAGCGGGCGCTCGACCTGCTGTTCATCCTGCACGCCGACCACGAGCAGAACTGCTCCACGAGCGTCATGCGCGGTATCGGCAGCTCGCATCCCGACTGCTACTCGGCCCTGGCCGGCGCAGCCGCCGCGCTCTATGGCCCGCTCCACGGCGGCGCCAACGAGGCCGTGCTTCGAATGCTCGATCACATCGGCAACGTCGCCGAAGTGCCCGCGTTCATCGCCAAGATAAAGGCGGGCGATGCCGGCCGGCTCATGGGCTTCGGCCACCGCGTCTACAAGAGCTACGACCCGCGAGCGGCCATCATCAAGCGGGCGGCGCACGAGGTCTTCGAGGTCACCGGCACCGATCCGATGCTCGATGTGGCACTGGAGCTCGAGCGCATCGCGCTCGAGGACGACTACTTCGTCTCGCGCAAGCTCTACCCGAACGTCGACTTCTACTCTGGCATCGTCTATCGCGCCATGGGCTTCCCCACCGCGATGTTCCCGGTGCTGTTCGCCATCGGCAGAACCGCAGGCTGGCTGGCCCAGTGGCGTGAGTTCCTCGGCGACCAGGACCGTCGCATCGCACGTCCGCGTCAGGTCTATACGGGTGAGCAAGTGCGCTCCTATCAGCCTGTCGAGAGCCGCTGAGTGCCCCGGCGGTGCCTCGCCGAGATGACCTGGACCGAGCTCCAATCGACGGCCGAGATGCGGACCGAGATTGGTTTGGAGGCCGGCCAGACCGCCCGGATCGCATCGAGAACCTCGAGCGGGAAGCGCATGCGGTTGGTGAGGTTGCCGCCGTGCTCGTCGGTACGGTGGTTGGTGAGCGGCGAGATGAACGACGAGAGCAGGTAGCCGTGCGCCATGTGCAACTCGACCAGGTCGAACCCGGCGGCGTCGGCGCGAACCGTGGCAGCGACGAACTCGTCGCGCACCTGGTCCATGTCTCCTCTCGACATCTGCTTGGGCACGGGGCTGTGCTCGAACCAAGGTGCCGGCGATGGCGCGACAATCGGCCAACCGTTCCGCTCCAGCGGCTCGTCGATACCTTCCCACGACAGCTTGGTGGAGCCCTTGCGTCCGGCGTGTGCGAGCTGCAGCCCGATCTTCGCCCAGCTGTTGGCGTGCACCCAGTCGACGATGCGCCGCCAGGCAGCGACATGCTCGTCGCGGTACATGCCGGCGCACCCGTGAGTGATGCGAGCCTCCGAGCTGATGTCGGTCATCTCCGTGACGATCAGCCCGACGCCGCCCACAGCCCTGGAGGCAAGATGCTGGAAGTGCCATCCGTTCGGAGTGCCGTCGACGGCGCTGTACTGGCACATCGCCGACATGACGATGCGGTTGACCAGCAGCATCTCCCGTAGCTTGAACGGTGTGAACATCGGCGGGGGTACGACCGGATCCGGGTAGTCGCGACTCGAGTTAAAGACGGATCGAGCGCAGCGGCGCGGGAGGTCGAGCATCTCCGACACCGGCACCCCTGATTACGTCTCGGCGCACTGCGCGAACCAGTCGTCGACCCGGGCCACGTAGTCTGGATCGCGCACTTGCAGGTCCTGGTGGGTGATGCGGAGGCTACGGGTCAGCAGCGAGAATCCGAATTCGACGGGCTCCAGGTCGAGGTAGCGCTCGGTATCCTCGAACCACTGCAGGCTGGCCTGCGCGGCGCGCTGCAGGCTCTCGACAGGCCCCTTGCGCTCCTGCGCGTACGCCGACGCGGCCCGCTGGATCCGGGCTCGTGACAGGCCCGCATCGCCCCCCGGCCCCTGCTCCGCCACCAGCGCGTCACGAAGCGCGATGGCGTCCTCCATCGCCAGCTTCGTGCCCGAGCCCACCGAGAAGTGAGCGGTGTGAACCGCGTCCCCGATGAGCACCATGTTGTCGCGGTGCCAGCGGGCGTTGCGGATCGTCGGAAAGCGCCGCCAGACCGAGCGATTCTTCTGCAGCCGATGGCCCTGGAGCTCCTGCGCGAACAGGGCCTCGCAATAGGCCACCGTGGCCTCCTCGTCGTCCACCGCCAGGCCAGAAGCGGCGAAGGTCTCGTCGGTGCACTCGACGATGAAGGTCGAGTGGTTGTCCTCGTACTGGTAGGCGTGCACCCGCCAGAGGCCGTGCTCGTTCTCGCGGAAGTAGAAGGTGAACGCAGGAAACTCGCAGGTGGTCCCGAGCCAAACGAAACGGTTGGGGCGCTCGTCGATCTGGGGCTGAAAGTCAGCCGCGTAGCGCTCCCGGAACAGGCTGTGAACGCCATCTCCGAGCACGATCAGATCGGCGGCGTCGAACCGGTCGAGGCTGTCCACCTCGCGCTCGAAATGCAGCTCTGCCCCTAGCTCCTGAGCGCGCCTCGCCAAGATTCTCAGCAACCGCAGCCTCGACAGCCCGGCAAAGCCGTGACCGGTCGAGGACAGCACCTCGCCTCGATAATGGATGTCGATGTCATCCCAATGGTAGAAGGCGCGCCTGATCGCCGCGTACGATGGCGGGTCGGCCTCCTCCAGGTTGTCCATCGTGGCGTCGGAAAAGACCACGCCGAAGCCGAAGGTGTCGTCGAGCCGGTTGCGCTCGTAGACGTGGACCTCGTGCGCCGGGTCCTGCGCCTTCATGAGGATGGCGAAGTAGAGGCTGGCCGGACCTGCGCCGACGCAGACGATCTTCATGCGTCGCGGAAGCCGGCTTCCTTGTGCGCGCTGTCGCAGAAGGGCGTGTTCGCCGACGCTCCGCAGCGACACAGCGAGTACGCATCCGCGGTTTCGGCGCTGCCGGCCTCGACCCATTCGACGGGCCGATCGTGTTCGTTGTACTCGATTCCCAGGCGCCCCAACGGCGCGCCGGTTACACGCAGCGGGCCGTTCTCGATGACCTTGATTCGGATCTGGTCTGCCATTTCTCAGGCTCCCGTTTTGGCCTCGGCCGCCTTCAAGAGCTGCCCGGCGATCACCAGGTGCTGGATCTCGGTTGTTCCCTCGTAGATCCGCAGGGCTCGGACGGCGCGATACAGCTGATCCACCGGGTGGTTGGCCATCACACCACGTCCGCCGAGAATCTGCACGGCGTCGTCGACGATCCGCCATGCCGCCTCGGTGGCGAACGACTTAGCCATGGCTGCCTCGAGCATGATGCGCTCGCGGCCCCCGTCTTTGTCCCAGGCCGCGCGGTAGACAAGGAGGCGGGCTGCGGCCAGGTCGGTCGCCATGCGGGCAAGCCGCTCCTGAACGAGCTGGAACTCGGCCAACGGCCGCCCGAACTGGCGGCGTGACCTGGCGTGCTCGATGGCCTCGTGCAGGGCGCGGGCTGCCATGCCGCAGGCTGCCGCGCCGACGCTCGGCCGCAGCCGGTCCAGCGTCATCATGCCGAGCTTGAAGCCCCGGCCCTCGGGCCCCAGCCGCGTCCCCTTGGCGACCCGGCACCCTTCCAACACGATGGTGCCGAGCGGATGGGGTGCGCTCATGACCTGCGCCTCCGCGAAGCGCAGTCCGGGCGTCGCCGCGCCGACGACGAAGCAGGAGATCCCTCGGGTGCCCCGGTCAGCATCGGTCTTGGCGAACACGGTGTAGAAGTCGGCGATGCCGGCGTTGGAGATAAACGTCTTGGTGCCGTCGAGAACGTACTGGTCGCCGTCGCGGCGTGCGGTGGTCTGCATCGAAGCGACGTCGGAGCCGGCGTCGGGCTCGGTCATCGCGAAGGACGCCATGGCGGCGCCGCGAACCGCGGGCGTAGCCCACGCCTCCAGCATTGCCCGGTTGTCGGAAAGCAAGATCGGTGTCGTGCCCAGCCCCTGCAGTGCCGCTACCGCATCGGCAAGGGGTGATCCGAACGCCAGGCGCTCCCGCAGCAGGCATAGCGCGCGCAAGTCCTGGTCGAGAATGGGCTGCAACCACCCGGCACCGCCGAGCCAGTCGAGGATCTCCCGTGCCTGCACCCGGGCAGTGTCGTCGTCGGCGGGGTGCGGCAGCGGATCGATCGCCTTGGCGCAGAACTCGTCGAGCCGCCCGGCGAGCTCGACGTGCCGGGGCTCGAGGAACGCTCGGACGGGTTCGGTATCGTTCATCAGGTGTCCGAATCGGGGTCGCGCTGGGCCGGCGCATCGGCTGCGCGCGATTGGTTGAAGCGGGCCTCCCGTTTCTCGGTAAAGGCCCGGTAGGCCTCATGAAAGTCGGTCTTCTGCATGCACGCGGCCTGCACGTAAGCCTCCTCGTCGAGGGCCTGGAACAAATCCATGTCGGCTTCCTTGTTGAGCGCCTCTTTGGTGACGCCGAGTGCGTAGGACGGTCCCCGCGCCAGCATCTCGGCAAGATTGAGAGCGACCTCGAGGACTCGATCCTGCTCTACGACCTGGTTGTACAGGCCGATACGATGGGCCTCGGCGGGGTCGATGAAATCGCCCGTCATGAGCAGCTCGGTGGCACGGCTCAGGCCAACGATGCGGGGAAGCAGCCAGCTCGACCCCATGTCCGCGCCCGACAGCCCGACCTTGGTGAACAGGTACGCGATGCGTGCCGACGGCGAGGCGATGCGAAAGTCGGCTGCGGTGGCGATCACCGCTCCGGCGCCAGCCACCGTGCCGTTGAGCGCGGCCACGATCGGGCGACGACATCGCCGCATCGCCTTGATCAGGTCGCACGTCATCTTGGTGAACTCGTGCAGCCCGTCGAAGTTACGCTCGAGCAGCGGCCCGATGATGTCATGAACGTCGCCGCCGGAGCAGAACGCCGTGCCCTGCCCGCTGATCACGATCGCCCGCACACCCGGTTCCTCGTCGAGCGCCACAAATGCGCTGCGCAGCTCGTCGTAGACCTGAAAGGTCAGCGCGTTGAGGCGGTCGGGGCGGTTCAACACGACGGTCGCAACGCCGGTGTCGCTGTCGTGGCCGTACAGGAAGCTCGTCGGGTTAATGCTCACCACGGTCTCCTAGGCAAGCAGCGGCTGGTCACCGCTCTCCTGTAGCAGCGCCGGCGCCGGGATCACGGCGGTTGCCTGGATCTCGACACGCGCAGTCGGGTCCACCAGGGCCCTGACCGCGACCAGCGCCATGGCCGGATAGTGGCGGCCCATGCGCTCTCGATACACGGCCCCGAGGGGCTTGAGGCTCGAGCGGTACTCGTCGATATCGGTCACGTAGATGGTAAGGCGACCGATATTGGCAGCCTTCCCGCCGGCTTCGTGCACGACGTCCAGGACGGCGTCGAGGGCGCGGCCGAACTGCTCGACAAGGTCGGGGACAAGACCGTCCCCGTCTCCAGCCGTCTGGCCGGCGACGAACAGCACTCGCCCGCCGGCCGGTGCCAGCATTCCGTTGTTCCAGCCGCGCGGCTCGCCCAGCGAGTCGGGATTGAAGATCTGGTAGGCCATTTGCTGCTCCGGTCGGTCTTGCTAGCCGAGAAACTCGCCCCCGTCGATGCCGATCGCCTGACCGTTGATGCCGCGGGCACCGTCGTGGCAGAGCATGACGACGGCATGGGCGACCTCGTCGGGTTCGATGAGGCGGCGTTGCGGTGTGGTGGCCAGGATCGTGTCGAGTGCCTGCTCGCGACTCAGCCCGGTCTTGCCGATGATCCGCTCGATGGTCGTGGTGGTCATGTCGGTATCGACGTAGCCCGGGCAGATGGCGTTGACCGTTACTCCGCGGGGTGCCATCTCGGCCGCGATGCATCGGGTGAATCCGAGCACGGCATGCTTTGAGGCGGCGTAGGCACCGATATAGCGCGCCCCGACGCGCGCGGCGAGCGATGCGATGTTGACCACACGGCCCCATCCCCTCTCGGCCATCGCCGGTGCGAACGCCTGCATGCACAAGAAGGTCCCGGTGGCGTTGACCGAGATCAGGCGATTCCACTCCTCGAGTGTCAGATGGTGCAGTGGTGCTGAGGAGGCAACGCCGGCGTTGTTGACCAGGATGTCGACCTTCCCGAGACGGTCGGTCGCGGCCGCCGCCAGGTCGGCGATCGAGCCCGGATCCGTAACGTCGCATCGCAGCGGCCACGCCTGCAGGCCTCGCGCCCGGATCGCCGAGGCGCGCTCACCGATTTGCTCCTCGTTGCGGGCGGCCAGTACCACCTCGGCGCCGGCCTCCGCGAGGGCGGTCGCGACGGCTGCTCCGATGCCCCGGCTGGCGCCGGTGACCACCGCGGTGCGGCTGGCGAGTGGCTCGAACGTGCTCATGATGGGCTCTCCTCGGCGCATTGCATCACAGCCTCGCACAAGATCTGGCCCAGTGTCGCGATCGTGGCCCTTCCCTCCTCGGCGGTGGCCCGGGCCGGAAACCCGAAGTAGGCCTGATCGCCCCCGGCCGCCTCGAACGAGGTCTTGCCGGCCCGGATGGCCTCCGACAGCGACACCGGGTTGTCCTGCAGGCCGTCGAGTAGCTCTTGGCGCACCAGGTCGGGGCGCGCTGCCAACACGATCGAGCTCTCGTACTGCCCGGCATGGCAGGCGCCGCTCGTGAACTCGTCGCCGAGCCGGAGCGCCCAGGGTTTGCGCGTCAGATCCGGGTAGACGATCCGCACGGGTGCCAACTCCACCCGGAGCAGGTCGATCGCGCGGCGCAGGCTGCCCAAGTGCAAGGGGTCGAAGTGGGCGTTGGCGATCGCCAGGGTCCCGAGCCCGGCGCGCTGCAGAGCCTGCGCGATCTCGATGATGGTCCGACTCACGGCGGCGGGCGACACGGAGACCATGCCCGGGAAGGCCACGGCGAACCCCGCCCCCGTGTAGGTCAACGGCGGCAGCACCAGCGCCGGGACGCCGGCGCCCTCCAGGCGCCGAGCGCCCTCGTAGGCCATCGCCTCGGCGATTACGACATCGGTGTTCAGGGGCAAGTGTGGCCCGTGTGCCTCGATGGCGCCCGTGGGCAGGATCGCGACGGTAGCCTCGCCGACCGAGTCGCGGACGCCGGGCGGCATACAACCGGCGGACGCTGTCGAGGTCGCCCGGATGCTGCGCGATCACGACTGCGATCTGGTCGATGTCTCTTCCGGTCAGACGGTGCCCTGGGCCGCACCGGTCTACGGACGGCAGTATCAGACACCGTTCGCCGACCGCATCCGCCACCAGGTCGGCATCGCCACGATGGCCGTGGGCAACATCTCCTCCTACATGGATGCCAACACCATCCTGGCGGCCGGACGGGCCGACCTCTGTGCGCTCGCACGCGCCCATCTCTGGGATCCCTACTGGACCCGTAACGCGGCCCAAAAGCAAGGCTATCCACTGCCCTGGCCGGACCCCTACTCGGTGCTGGACCGGTTCACGCCGCGTTTCGAGTAGCGGTGGCAAAACGTGTCAATCTTTTTCTGTCTTTGTCTCTCTTTAGATGACTAGAAGCATTTTATCCTTATTTTGAAGCGCTTTGGATTATTTGAGCTAATCCAAGAAGTTGTTCTCAGAGTCCAAGAGTCCGGATCAGGCCAAACATGTCCACTACTGTCATAGGCAGCCCTGCTGGCAGACTCCAGTGCAACGGGGTACTGGAGACACGCCAGCACGAGCGCAGGAGGGTTTCATGCGCAGGTTGCTGTCTGGCTGGCTCGCGGCGGTCGCGAGCTCCCTGGCCGCCCAACCTGCGCTTGCCGTCGCGCCCCAGCAAGACCTCGCCGACTGGGCTGCCGGCCCGGTAGTGGTCTTGATGCTCGAGCAGGAGTGGGCGGCGCTGCAGGGCGTGGTCGGCACGGACGCTGAGCGCGACTTCATCGACTGGTTCTGGTCGCAGCGTGATCCGCGCCCTGCCACGGCCCTCAACGAGTTCCGCAACGAGTTCTTCGACCGGCTCGCGTACGCGGACAAGGAGTTCAGTGAGGTCGGAGTCGCCGGCTGGGCCTCGGCCCGGGGGCGGCTCTTCCTCCTGCTCGGGCCGCCGCACGAAGTCCGGGTGAGCTCGCGACACGTGCCGGTGGACGGCGCCTACCGCCGGCTCACGGTGTGGGAGTATTCGCATCCGGACAATGGCCGGCCCGTCAGCTTTCGCTTCGCGCGGACCCGCTCAGGGACGCGCCTCGTCGTTACCGGCGGACGGTTGAGCGACGAACAGGTGAGCTGCCTCGAGGCAGCTCGGGCGAGGCTGGTAGCCAACCCCTCGACGAGTCGCTTCGGGGCGCCGATCGACCGCTCCTCCGACCGGCTCTCCGGGAGCATGGCCACGCGAGAGGCAGGCGGGGGTGTTCTCGCCACCCTTGCGGTGCCGCTCACCAGCCTGCTCGGCGAGCCCTTCGGCGAGAGCATCCGCTACCGTTTCGAGGTGGCCACGACGTCACGGAAAGACCGCGGCGGGCAGGAGCTCCCGGCGGGAACGCTGGAGATCGAGCTGGGGCCCGACGACTTCGCGATCTGGGGAGGATTCGACCTGCACATCGCCGTCTGGATGCCTCACGGTGTGGAGGCCTATCGCATCACGGAGATGATCACGGGCCGCACCGTATCGATGGCGGCGATCGCGGCCGAGAGCATGGAGCCACGCATCGCCGTGGCTCGCCACTACCGCCCTGGGCTCGAATCTCGGCGTGGCCATCGCCTACCTGCCGACCTGCCCCATCCGTCGGCCCCAGGCCGAGGCCTTCCTCGTCGAGCTGAAACCACCGTTCTCCGACCCGGTGCAGCCGCTACCGGGTGGCCGGCTGGCCTTGTCGGCGGTGTCGATCAACGAGCGCTGAACGGCTCTCCGCAGCCAACCCCTCGTGATTTGTCATACTCTGCGGGGTCAGCGCTCGCTCCGAGGATTCGATGTCCCGCTCGCAGACGTATTCCAACTACCTGCACCTGGACCGACTGCTCGAGCTGCAGACCCTCAAGTCTGACGGCCCGGAGCACGACGAGATGCTGTTTATCATCATCCACCAGGTGTACGAGCTCTGGTTCAAGCAGGTGCTGCACGAGGTCGACTACCTGCGCGACCGCATGGATTCCTCCGACTCGCCGGCGGTGCTCGCGACGCTGAAGCGCGTGCTGACGATCCTCAAGACTCTGGTGGGGCAGATCGACATCCTCGAGACCATGACGCCCATGGATTTCCGCAGCTTTCGGGACCGGCTCGAGAGCGCCAGCGGCTTCGAGTCGTTTCAGTTCCGCGAGCTGGAAATGGCCCTGGGCAAGAAAGACGCCGGGGTGATCGAGCGCTTCCCGGCCGTTGCCCAGGGGCGGACGAATTTGCAACGACGCCTCGGAGAGCGCAGCATCTGGACCGCGTTCCTAGACTTCGCCCACCGGGGTGGCCACCCCATCCCCGACGAGATGCTGCAACGCGACCCGCGTCTGCCGACGGCCGAGTCCGACGCCGTGCAGAAGTGCCTGGTCGGCATCTACCGCGACGATCAGGCCGTGGCCCAGGTATGCGAGCGACTCGTCGACCTCGACGAGGGCATCCAAGAGTGGCGCTATCGTCACGTCACGATGGTCCAGAGGACCATCGGTACCAAGCATGGCACCGGCGGCAGCTCCGGCGCCGACTACTTGCGAACCACGCTGTTCCGCCCCCTCTTCCCCGATCTGTGGGCAATCCGAGCCCTGCTCTGATGGAACCGATCTCCGAGCGCCACACGCCGGCGGGCGTGACGGCGCAGGATCTGCACACGACACCCAACGCCCTGGCCCCGAGCTATTCGCGGTTCCGCGTCGCCGAGCGACTGCTGCTCACAGGGCACTCGCACCAGGCGTGGCCCGACTGCGGTTGTCGCGGACAGCAACAGGCCTGGCTCGACGCCGCGGAGCTGGTCGACACCAAGTGGGTGCGTGCCTTCGCCCGCGCCGATCGGGTGCGCCGCGGCTGGCGGCGACTCCTGGACGAGAAATCCGGCCACATCACGCTCGGGCCCAACACCCACGAGCTTGTCGTGCGCTTGCTCTCGGCACTGCCGTTACTGCAACGGCCCAGGATCGTCACCACCGACGGCGTGTTTCATACCCTGCGCCGCCAGCTCGACCGGCTGGCCGAGGCCGGAATCGAGATCGACAAGATCCCCACGTCGCCCACCGACGATCTTGCTGAGCGGCTCGCTGCGGCGGCCAACGAGCGCACTGCCCTGGTTGCCGTCTCCTCGGTGATGTTCCACAGCGCACGAATCGTCCCGGGTCTCGAGCGCCTCGCCACGGCCTGCCGTCGGGTCGGCGCTGAGCTACTCGTCGACGCGTATCACTCCCTCAACGTCGTTCCCTTCTCGGTGCCCGGCCAGAAGCTCGAGGAGGCTTTCGTCGTGGGCGGGGGGTACAAAAACTGCCAGCTCGGCGAGGGCAACTGCTTCTTGCGATCGCCGGCGAGCTGCACCATGCGGCCCGTCATCACCGGCTGGTTCAGCGAGTTCGCGCTGCTGTCCGAGACGCCCGACAATGTCGTGGAGTACGGCGCGGGCAGCGCCAGGTTCGACGGGGCGACCTACGACCCGACGGCTCACTATCGAGCCGCCGAGGTTTTCGATTTCTTCGAGGCGCGGGGCCTGACCCCCGCGCTGCTACGCCAGGTTAGCCAGCACCAGATCAGCCTGCTGGCGCCCGCGTTCGATGCCTTGGACCTGGACCCCGCGCTGATCGACCGGGACCGCGACGTTCCGCTCGAGCGGCTAGGCGGCTTCCTGGCATTGCGATCCCGCCACGCCGGGCTCCTGTCGGCAAGGCTGGGAGAGCTCGAGGTCACGACCGACTACCGCGACGAGATCCTGCGTCTGGGGCCGGCACCCTATCTCGACGACGACCAGCTGCGCGGCGCCGTCGCCGCCCTGGGCGAGGCCGCCGCGAGCTTGTGACCAGAGGAGATCGTCATGCGGAAGAACGGAGCCCCACTTTGGCTCGGATTGCTAGGCACGCTCGCACTGCTCGCCCCCCTGGAGGCGACCGCGCAATCTTCGATCGACTGGAGCTCCTGTCCGCTCTCCGATGACGACGATCCGGGCGACGCGGAGTGCGCCACCGTCGAGCTGCCGCGGTTTCATGATCGGTCCGACGGCGAGTCGATCGAGATCGCCCTGAAGCGTTCGCTGCAGGGCTCGGATCCCGAAGGAACGATACGCCAGCTCTGGTTCCTCAACGGTAGACCCGGGGATTCTGGTGTCGAGGCGCTCGGCCGCCTGGTATCGATTCTCGCCGGCTTGCCGATCGACATCTACACGCTGGACCATCGCGGGGTCGGCGGCTCGGAGGTGCTGGAGTGCCCCGAGTAGATGCGGCCGGACAGTGAGTCGGGTCGTGAGGTCACGCGAACAGAATGGGACGGTTGCGTCTCGTTCCTACGGCAGAGCCGCCCTGACCTCGACGCGCTGACCACGACGCAGTCGGCGCACGACCTGGCGCGGCTGATCGAGCTGTCACGGCCGCCCGGGGCCGAAGTGATCGTATTCGGAGCCTCCTACGGTACGTACTGGGCCAACCGCTATCTGCAGCTGTACCCGAACCAGCCGAGCGCGGTGATTCTCGACGGGCTGGTACCGGCCGATTGGACGATGGCGGAGCTCGACGCCGGGCTGCCGGGCACCGCAACCGCACTGCTGCAGGAGTGCGCACGACAGCCCGTTTGTCGCGATCATCTGGGCGACGATCCGGCCGGGCTGGCGGCGGCGCTGCCGGCGCGCTTCGACTCCGGACACTGCTCCATCCTCGGGATCGACGGGGCCACGGTCCGCCTCCTGCTCGGCAACATGCTGATGGGGGGCGAGGAGGTGTGGCCGTACATCGCGCCGATGATTCACCGCCTCGACCAGTGTCGCTGGCGTGACCTGCTGGCGATCGGCGACCTGTTCGCAGGCTTGTTCGAGGAGGGCGACGCCGGCGAGGAACCCGAGTCCCATTCCCAGGTGCTTCAACGTCACGTCTCGCTGTCGGAGTTGTGGCCCGATCCGGCTCCATCGGCGGCGGCACTGCGCCAGATCGTCGAGGCTGCGCCGATGACCACCAACGTTTCCGCCAGCTTCGCGGAAGGCTATGAGGCTTGGCCTCGCTATCCGCGCGAGCCGCGCTTCGGGCAGTGGGCGCGGTACGAGGGGCCGGCACTGTTGCTGTACGGCAGCCGCGATCCGACGATGCCTGTTGAACGGCTGGCGGAGATTCGCAGCCGCTACGCGTTGCCGGGCCACACCTTTGTCCTGGTACCGGACGCCGGCCACGTGGTGATCAACACGGGTGAGTGCGTGCAGTCGATCTACGCCGCGTTTCTCATGGAGCCGACCGCCGGCCTCGACACGGCGTGCCTCGAGCAGCAACCGGCGCTATCCCTCGAGACACTACCCGAGAGCACCACATCGCTCTTCCGCACCGACGACCTGTGAGGCGACCGGCTGATCGAGATCGAGATCTTGATCCTGGTGGTCGGGCTCTTTACGGTCGCGGCGGTGTCGCTTACCGCTCGATGGTGGATACGGCGGCGGGGCCGCGCCAGGCTGGCCGCCTTGCTTGACTGAAGGCTTCCACGAAAAGCGAAACGCCGCAGGCGAGTCGGGAAACTCGCCCACGGCGTCTCACGCAGGGACTATGGGTCTCCCTTAGCGATTGCCTCCGGCGAGGGCCAGCGCGGTGACATCGTCATCCCCGGTGAACCAGCCGTCCGACTGGTTGAACGCCGTGTCGATCTCCTCGTCCGGGCCTGCCGAGTAGCACACCACCGCGGTGCCGAACCCGTCGGCCGCCTGCTCGGCTGGCGTGTGCATTCCGAACACGTTGGCCATGTAGCGGTTGCCCCACGGATCCGGCTCCACCCGATCCGCGATGTAGGGCCCGCGCCACGCGAACAGGCTGTTGAACCCCTGTCCTAGCTCCGGGTCGAACAACAGCCCACCGTTGATCCCCGCGCTTCGTGCTCCCGAGAGCATGTCCGAGGGCACTCGGTACCCGTTGTTGTGCTGTCCCAACGGCGTGTTCTGGATCAGGTGGTTGGCGAACGTGTCCACTCGAAACCGCACCGATGTCCCGGTGATGTCCGTGCGCTGGTAGAAGCTCTCCTGGTAGGGCGCCTGCCACAGCTCGCCCTCGGAGCCCAGTTCGTACCGCTCCAGCGTCGGTGTGTCCCCGTCCCCGATCAACAGCCCGATCGTCGAGTTGCGGTCCGGCGTATCAGAGTAGAACCCGCCTCCGTCGCGCCCGCCCCACCCGTACAGTGCCGTCTCCCCCGTGTCCAGCACGTACTGGGCGATCGCTGCGCACAGCGCCCCGACGTCTTCCTTGACCCGTGCGTACCGTGCTAGCCGGTTGTAGCCGCCGATGTTCACCACCAGGATCGACGAGAGGATCACCAGCACGAAAAGAATGATGCTCACTTCCACCAGCGTGAAGCCGGCTTGGCTGCGGAGCTTGTTGGCCATCTCTTGTTCTCCCTGCGTTGGGTCGCGGTGCCGGGCCACCGCGACGTTCTGAAGCACGGTAGCCCCCGCCACCCTCGCTACCCAAACAGGCTGGCTAGCTTGCGGCCGCACTTGGCCAGGGAGTCACCCCTGCGCACTTGTGCCCAATGTCGGAGCCGGTCCGCCCGGGCCGTATGCACCCTGTCGCGCACATTCGCGGTCGCCGCTTGCGGCCTCTGTGGCGGGGCGTGCAAGGGCGGCCCGACGCGGCCAGGTGCGGCCATCCCTGGCGTCCCGTACGTCAGCTCCGGACGGACATGCGCGGCCGCCGCTGGCGCCTGCCATCGCTCGATCCTGCGCTCCAACGTCTCGCCGGCACTCGGCACGCAGCCCCGAGACTGCGGCGCTCATTCTGGGCTCCAGTGACTCCTGCTGTGCAAAACTTTCAACAGAATCGAGCCGGCGCAGCCGCCTTCAAAGCCGGATTTCACACCGCATGCCGGTCAGGGCACATCGATGCTGCCCTCGGCGACCAACACCGACGGCCCCCCACTCGCGTCGCGGTGACCACGCCGGCGGCAAGATCGGCCTCGGCATGCAGGAGGCTGGGACGACCCATCTCGAGCCCCTGCTCCACCACCCAACGCAGGGTGCCGTCCTGCAGGCCCGAGTGCGTCGCCAGGTAGCCGGCCAGGCTGGTCGCGGCCGAGCCGGTGGCTGGATCCTCCGGGACCCCCATACTCGGCGCAAACATGCGCGCGTGCACCTCTACCCCCTCCGAGCCACCGAGGGCAAAGACATACACGAGGTCGCTGGGAGCGTCGGTCAGCACCGACTCCCAGCGATCGAGGTTCAATCGCGCGCGCTCCACTGCGTGCACGTCGGCAACGGGCACGTACAGGAAGGGCAGCCCACACGAGGCGAACTGCGCCGCGTACCCGGCATCGCCGATGTCGCCGGCCTCGAGCGACAGCATCCCGGCTAGCGCCGATGGCGAGGGCGCCTCTCCGATCAGCTCGAACGCTCGCGCCGCCGTCAGCTGGCAGAAGGCGGCGCGGCCTTCCACCACCTCGACCCGCACGGAGACCGGCCCGACGCCTTCCTCGAGCACGATCTGGTTGTGGCCCTCCCGCACCGGGACGTGCCCGGCGGTGGCCAGCACGAAGGCCGTCCCCACCGTCGGGTGGCCGGCAAACGGAACCTCGGCGCCCGGAGTGAAGATCCGCACCCTGCGGGTGTGAGCCGGGTCCTCGGGTGGCAGCACGAAGACCGACTCCGAGTGGTTGAACTCCCGGGCCACGGCCTGCATCTGCTCGTCGTCGAGGCCCCGGGCATCGGGAAGCACGGCGAGCTGGTTGCCGCCAAAGGACCGGTCGGTGAACACATCGGCCGTGTAGAAGTGATAGCGCATCAAATCGCCTCCCGGCACTTACGATTCATTACGAGAGCCGCAGCGCCATCGCCGTGGCCGACTGTGGGCAGACCGAGCAGTACTCGACCGACCGCTGGATCGGCTCGGGAGCGTCCTGCCGCCGCACAACGGTGAAACCGAAGCGCGGGAAGAAGCGCTCGGCGGTTTCCGTGAGCAGGTAGACGTCGCGCACGTCGCGGTGGCGCGCCAACTCGAGGGCAGCGCGGACCAGCCGCTCCCCGAGCCCCCGACCCCGGTGGGTCGGCGCGACGCATACCGAGCGCAGCACGGCGTCGGGTCCCCGCAACTCGAGGGCCGCGGTGCCCACAACACGGGAGCCATCGGCGGCGACGAGCGTGGAACCCCACCATTCCTCGAGCCCGTCGTCGGGTAACTCGGCTGCCTCGAGCAGGCCCAGAGCGGCGGAGTGCTGCTCTGGCAGCGCTGGGCGGATTACAACATCATCCACGTGATCCTCCCTGATGCATGGATCTGCGCTGCGGATACCCCCAGAATATTCCCTGACCGCAACTTCTTCACGCCGCCAGCACACTTTCACCACGGCCTGCTCGACATGCCCGAATGGCTCGAGATTGCCCTGCAGCGCAAGACAGTGCTTCGCGGTCTCACCTTCGGGCTGGTGGTGGGATCGGTGCTGATCGCCATCAATCATGGCGACGCGTTGCTCGCCGGTGACGTCGGGCGTGGACGGCTGCTGAAGATGGCCCTCACCGTGACCGTTCCGTACCTGGTATCGACCTGCTCCTCCGTCGGTGCGACTCTCGAGAGTCGCCGTCGACGCGAGCCATAGCCGGCGTGCGTGCTATGTTGGAGTCAATCTCCGGCCGCAACTCCCAGGCCCCGCACCCGCCGGCCGGGCTCCCCACCAGCCCTCAGACAAGGCATACGTGTGACCGGCCACCAACTCCAGCTTCGCTCGTCGGCGAGCCTCGACCGCTGGGAGCTGCCCTTCGGCGGGTGCACGGTACGGTTCGGTGCCGGCGCGCACGAGCAGCTTGCCGAGATCGCTCAGAACCTGGGCGCGGCGCGCCCGCTGCTGGTCACCGACCCGGGAGTGCGAGCCACGGGGCGCGTCGACGCGACGGCCCAGGCAATGCGCAGCCTCGGACAGCAGGCAGAGGTCTTCGACGGCGTGTGCGAGAACCCCACAACCCGCGTGGTTGACGCCGGCCGCCGGTTTGCCGCGGAGCACGATACCGACCTGCTGGTCGGTTTCGGTGGCGGCAGCGCGCTCGATGCGACCAAGGGCATCAACTTTCTGCTCACCAACGGTGGGGGCATGGAGGACTACTGGGGCGTCGACAAGGCACTGCGGCCAATGCTGCAGTCGATCGGGGTCCCGACGACGGCGGGAACCGGCAGCGAGGCACAGCGCTTCGCGCTCATCACCCGTCCCAAGGACCGGCGCAAGATGGCCTGCGGCGACCCGAAGGCCCGGTTCACCGCGGTGGTGCTGGATCCCGAGCTGACCGAAACGGTGCCGCGCCCGGTGGCAGTGGCCACCGGAATCGACGCGGTCACCCACGCCGTCGAGAGCCACGTGAGCACCCGCGCCAACCGCATCTCGCGCCTCTACAGCCGCGAAGCCTGTCACCTGCTCGGCAGCGCGTTCGAAGAGTCGATCGGGAAAGATGCCGACCTGGAGGTTCGGGCCCGCATGCTGCTCGGGGCCCACCTGGCCGGCGCCGCCATCGAATGCTCGATGCTGGGGGCCGCTCACGCCTGCGCAAATCCGCTGACCGCGCGGTTCGACGTGACTCACGGGGTCGCCGTAGGCATCCTCTTGCCCCACGTAGTGCGATACAACCGGCCGGAGGTCGCAGATCGTTACGTCGAGCTCGAGGTCGAGCTCGACGCCCCGCGCGGCGGACTCGAGTCGAGACTCGAAGCGATGGTGGCCGGTGCGGGGCTGCCGCTCCGGCTTCGAGATCATGGGGTCGACAAGGCGACGCTTCCCGTGCTCGCCGCCGAAGCCGCGACCCAATGGACCGCCAACTTCAACCCGCGCCCCGTGGCCAAAGCAGACCTGCGGAGGATCTATGAATCGGCCTACTGATTCCTGGCGCCTGTCGCACCCGAGGGGCCTGGTCTTGACGATCACCCTGATCAGCGTCTCGGCGGCCAGCGGCGAGAGCGCGGCGTGGCGGGTCTTCCGCGGCGACTCCGCCCTGACCGGCGTCGCCGCGACCGAGCTACCCGAACAGCTGACGCCCCAATGGGTGTTCGAGGCCGGCGACAGCATCGAGTCCACCGCCGCCATAGTCGACGGTGTCGTTTATGTGGGCTCGCTCGACGGCTTCCTGTACGCCCTCGAGCTCGAGAGCGGGACTGAGCGCTGGCGCTACCAGGCCGAGATGGAGATCAAATCATCGCCGTCGGTCTTCGACGCGACGGTCTATTTCGGTGACGAGTCGGGCACCTTCCACGCGGTTGACGCGGCGACCGGCGAGCGCCGATGGGTGATGGAAACAGGCGGTGGGATCATCTCCGCGGCCAACTACGCGCAGGGCAGCCTGATCTTCGGCTCCTACGACAACTACTTGTATTCGGTCTCAGCCGTCGACGGCACCCTCAACTGGCGCATCGAGACCGGGGGCTACGTCAATGGCACCCCGGCGATCGTCGATGATCGGATCATCTCCGTGGGGTGCGATGGCCTTCTGCGCCTCATCGACCTGAGCAGCGGTGAGGTGCTGGGCATGCTCGAGGTCGGCGCCTACGTGGCAGCGAGCCCGGCCATCCACGACGGCCGGGCGTACTTTGGCACCTTCGAGAATCAGGTGCTGGCGATCGACATCCACACCGGCGACGTGTCGTGGATCTACGAGCACCCGGTCCGCAAGTTCCCCTACTACTCGTCGGCAGCCATCGGGTCCGACCGGATCTTCCTGGGCGGCCGTGACAAGATGGTCCACGCCATCGACATCGAGTCGGGAACGCCGTTATGGACCCACACGACCCGCGCCCGCGTGGACTCCTCGCCGGTACTCGTGGGTGATCGTCTCTTCGTGGGGGGCAGCGCCGGCGACGTGCTGGCGCTCGACGTGCAATCGGGCGAGAGCGTGTGGCAGTTTGAGACCGGATCCTCGATCGTCGCGTCGCCAAGCATCGCCGCCGGCCACCTCGTGATCGGCACCGAGGACGGCGTCCTGTACTGCTTCGGATAAGACCATGGAACAAGGCCTGCCGACCGACCCGATGCCAGCCTCGACGATACCCGAGCCTGCCACCAGTCGCCTGGACATGCAGGACACCGAGGTCGGTAGCGTCTTCGTGTCGAACTACCCGCCCTTCTCCCAGTGGAGTGGCGAGCACATCGACGCTGTTCATGCGGCCCTCGACACGCCGGTCGAGAGCAACGCCGAGCCACTCGGCCTGTACCTGCACATTCCCTTCTGTCGCCGGCGCTGTAAGTTCTGCTACTTCCGCGTCTACACCGACAAGAACGCCTCCGAGGTGCAGGCGTACACCGACGCGCTCGGCACGGAGATCGAGATCTATGCCGGCCTACCGGCGGTCCGCGACCGCCCGATCCGCTTCGTCTACTTCGGCGGCGGCACTCCCTCCTACATCGCGGCCAAGCACCTGACGGACCTGGTCGAGCGCGCCCGCCGCGCGCTCCCCTGGGACCAGGCCGAAGAGGTGACCTTCGAGTGCGAGCCCGGCACCCTCAGCCAGCCGAAGCTGGAGGTCATCCGCAACGTCGGCGTGACCCGGTTGAGCCTCGGGGTCGAAAACTTCAACGATCGGATCCTGGAGATCAACGGCCGTGCACACGTGTCGCACGAGATCGGGCGGGTCGTGCCGTGGATCCATGAGCTCGAGTTCGATCAGTTCAACCTCGACCTGATTGCCGGCATGATCGGCGAGACCTGGGAGACGTGGCGCGACTCGGTGCAGCGAACCATCGAGACCGACCCCGACTCGGTGACGGTCTACCAGCTCGAGCTGCCCTTCAATACGCGCTTCTCGAAGCAGTTCTTCGAAGGCACTCTGGAGATACCGCCGGCCGATTGGGCACTGAAGCGCGAGTGGAACCTGTACGCCATCGAGCAGCTCGAGGCGGCCGGCTACGTGGTCTCGAGCGCCTACACGATGGTGAAAGGCAACCGCGACTGCAGCTTCAGATACCGGGACTCGCTGTGGCAGGGCGCCGACATGCTGGGGACAGGCGTCTCGTCGTTCGGCCACGTGCAGGGAGTGCACGCCCAGAACACCGCCAACTGGACCAGCTACTTGGGCGCCCTGGCCGAGGGCCGGTTGCCGCTCGAGAGGGCCTACCCGACCTCGCCGGAGGAACGGCTCACGCGTGAGATGATCTTGCAGCTCAAGACCGGGAGGATCGAGCCGGCCTACTTCCGCAGGAAATTCGGGGTCGACATCCTCGATCGATACGCCGGGGCGTTCGCCCGGTTGCGCAGCCGCGAGATGGTGCGCGTCGATCAGGACGCGGTCCTGCTCTCTCGTACCGGGTTGCTGCAGGTCGACTCGCTGCTGCCCGAGTTTTACGACCCCCGCTTCCAGAACGCCCGCTACACCTGATCACCCCCCCCCCGGAAGCGACTTCGGCCATGACGAAGATCCTTGTCGCCGCGCTGATTCTCGGGCTGGGCCTGTCCGGCAGCCAGGAATCGGCGCGTGCCACGGCCCAGACGGAGCGCCTCGCGTCGCTGGACTGGCCCTGGTTTCGTGGACCCAACCGCGACGGCGTCTCGCCCGAGACCGGGCTGTTGGAGCGCTGGCCTGAGTCGGGCCCACCGGAGCTGTGGCGAGTTTCTCTGGGGTCTGGCTTCTCGGGCGTCTCCGTCGTCGACGGCGTCCTGTACACCATGTTCGGCAGCCGCGCCGGCGAGTATCTCGCCTCCTACGACGCCGCCGACGGGGTCGAACGGTGGCGGGTGCGACTCGACGCCACCTATCAGAACGGCCAAGGCGATGGCCCCCGCTCGACGCCGGCGATCGAAGCCGGACGCGTCTACGCCCTGAGCGGCACCGGGATCCTGCTCGCCGCCGACGCGTTCAGTGGTGAGCCGGTCTGGCGAGTGAACCTGCGGGCAAGCTACGGGGCGCGCGGCCCCACCTGGGGCTTCTCGAGCCAACCGCTGCTCGTGGGTGACCAGCTGCTGCTCGACGTCGGGGGCCGCGAAGGCGCCTCCATCCTCGCCTTCGACAAGCGCACCGGTGAGGGGCTCTGGCGCAGCGGCGACGACAAGCCTGGCTACTCGGCCCCCCTTCTCGTGAGCGTCGGCGGAATCGATCAGGCGGTCTTTTTCACCGGCGCGAGCGTGCTCGGGCTCGATCCCGCGAACGGCCGACAATAGTGGCGCGTTCCGTGGCGGACCACCTACGACGTCAACGCCGCCTCACCAATCTTCGTGCCGACCGACAGGGTCTTCGTCTCGTCGGGCTACGGGACCGGCTCGGCCCTGCTGCGAATCCTCGTTCAGGACGGGCAGCCGACGGTCGAGACGGCCTGGCGCACGCGCGACATGAAGAACCAGTTCAGCAGCTCGGTGCTGGTGGGCAGCTACATCTATGGCTTCGACAACGCGATCCTCGCGTGTATCGAGACTGGTCGCGGACAGCGTCTGTGGCGCGCCCGGGGTTACGGACACGGCTCGCTGCTGTACGCCGACGGACGGCTCATCGTTCTCGGCGAGCGAGGCCAGCAGGCGCTGCTCGAAGCCACGCCCGGGGAGCACGTCGAGATTTCTCGCACGCAGGTGTTCGACACCAAGACGTGGACACCCCCTACCCTGGTCAATGGCATCCTGTACGTTCGTGACGAGCGTCAGCTCGTGGCTTTCGATCTGAAGGGGCCGGCGGCGACCAACACCGAGGCCCGCTAGCCCGCGCCCGACGGGCACCTCTCCCCACGTGGCTTACAGATGGACGACAAGACAATGCGAAGCCCCGACAGCAACTGGCCGCTAGCAGTCGCCCTGATCCTCGCGATGACGGCGGCTCCTGCCGCGCTTGCGCAGGACGCCTCTGACGACGACGGACCCCAGGAACAGGGGCTCACCATCCAGGCGACCGAGTTCATCTTCGTCGAAGGCAGCCTGCCGTTCGTACCGACCTCCAACACGATCGTCACCAAGCTGCCGCTGTCGTTGCAGCAGACGCCGAACAACGTCGGGCTGGTTACCCGCGCCCTGTTCGAGCAGCAGTATGGCCAGGTGCTCGGCGACGCCCTGAGCAACGTCAGCAACCTCAACGTGCAGCCCGGGTTCGGGGTGTTCGACTACTTCGTGGTGCGCGGCTTCGACTCGCTCAGCAGCTCGCTGATCCTGACCGACGGCGCCCCGGAGCCCGAGTCCTCCTACTACCAGCTCTACAACGTCGAGTTGGTCGAGGTGCTCAAGGGGCCCGGGGGGTTCCTGTACGGCTCCAACCCACTCGCCGGAACGGTGAACCTGGTGCGTAAGCAGCCCTTCGCCAACCAGCGCTTCGATGTCGGCACCGCGTTCGGCAGCTTCTCGACCTTCGAAGGCACCGCCGACCACAACTACGGATCGCCGGGCGGAGACGTCGCGTTCCGCGTCAACGCCCTGTACCGCGACACCAACGCCTACCGCGACAACAAGAGCAGCCGTGCGGCCGCGATCAACCCGGCTCTCTCGTGGCGCCCATCGGAGCGCCATTCGCTGGTAGGGAACTTCGAGTACGCCAGCTCCGACTTCACCCCGGACGCCGGGATCCCCCTGCTGTTCGACGAGATTCCCGACGTCGCGCGCCAGAACGACTACAACTCTCAGTTCGACCGTTCGGAGCAAAACATCATCCGCTTCCAGCTCGACTACCAGGGGCGGCTCGGCGATCGGGTCGCGCTGCGTAACAAGCTCTACTACCGGAGGCTCGACTGGCTTTCCGACGGCACTTTGATCAGTGGAGCGTTCCCTGACTTCGGGCCCGGCTTCGTGCCCACAGGGACGGTATCGGTCTACCGCGCCTTGATCGCGCTCGACGACGAGCAGGAGTTCCTGGGCAATCAATTCGAGGCGACCCTCGAGCTCGACACGGGCAGCGTGCACCACGATCTTTTGGCCGGACTCGAGCTGGGTCGCTTCGCCGACCGCTTCGCGCTCGATGTTGGCCTGCTGGCGCCGGTCGACCTGCACAACCCTCAGAACCCGCCCTTTCCGCCGCTACCGTTGCCCGGGCAAGCCGTCGCCGGGGACGCCCGCAGCATCGTCATCGCGCCCTACCTAATCGACCAGATCAGCTTCTCGGACCGCTTCCAGGTACTGGCTGGGGCGCGGCTCGACTCGATCGACTTTCGCGACGATCTGACCCGGCGCGAGCGCAGCGACACCGAGGTGTCGCCGATGCTCGGTGCCGTTTGGCTCCCAGCCGACGCGCTATCGGTCTACGGCAACTTCTCGCGCTCCTTCGCACCGCCCTCGCCGCGCGCCTTCGGCGAGCTGAAGCCTGAAACGAGCCAACAGGTCGAGCTCGGCATCAAGCTGCAGCTGCTCGACCGACGGGCCCAATTGACCGCCGCGGTGTACCAGCTCGAGCGCCAGAACATCCCGATCGCCGTGGACTTCGGTTTCACGCAGCAGATCGGCAACCAGCGCTCGCGTGGGTTCGAGGTCGAGTTCGCCGCCGAGCCCGGGCACGACTTTCGGGCGGTGTTGTCCTATGCCCACAACCGCTCGGAGCTCACGGAGTTCCGCCGCCTGGAGATCGTTCCCCTCATAGTCCCGATCCCGGTCATCGTCGACTACTCGGGAAACGACGCTGTCTTCGCCCCCAAGCACCTCCTCGATTTGTGGGCCAGCAAGACCCTGTTCGGTGAGCTCGGCATCGGCCTCGGGGCGCGCTACGTGGGTGAGCAGTTCATCGACGAGGACAACGCGTTCGTGCTGCCGGACGCGGTTGTGCTGTCGGGCGCGGTCTTCTACGACTGGTCGAATCTGAGCATCAGCCTGAACGTCAAGAACCTGGGCGACACCACCTACTACCAGCGCGGCTTCGGCCCGCAGTCGATCACCCCCGCCAACCCGATCGCCGCCTACCTGCGGATCGGCTACGGCTTCTGAGGCCCGCGTCCGGCCGCGCGGCCGCTCCGAAGTGGCCCTCGAGGGGGAACCGATGACCAGCGCTGACAGCTACGACGTGGTTGTAGTCGGCGGCGGGCCGGCGGGCGCCACCACGGCGACGCTTCTCGCCGTTGGCGGCCGCAACGTCCTGCTGCTCGATCGGGAGGCCTTCCCGCGCTTCCGCATCGGGGAGTCGCTGATGCCCGCGACCTATTGGACCCTCGATCGGCTGGGCGTACTCGAGAAGATGCGCCGAAGCCACTTCCCGCACAAGCACAGCGTGCAGTTCTTCTCCAAGAGCGGGCGCGGCTCGGCGCCCTTTTACTTTTCCGAGACCGAGCCGGGGCCGAGCGCCCAGACCTGGCAGGTCGACCGGCTCGAGTTCGACACCATGTTGCTCGAGAATGCCGCAGCCAAGGGAGTCGAGGTGCACCAGGAGGCCCGGGTGCGCGACGTGCTCTTCGACCAAGACACAGCTCGCGGCGTCCGCGCGCGCTTCAAGGACGGCGGTGAACGGGAGATCGCCGCCCGCGTCGTCGTCGACGCGACCGGCCAGTCGGCCTTCCTGGCCAAGCGCCTCGCCTTGCGACAGGCCGACAGGGACCTGATGAACTCCGCCTTCTTCACCCGCTATCGAGGCGCGCGCCGCGACGAGGGGCGGGATGAGGGGGCCACGCTCATCTTCTATACCGGCCACGAGCGCACCTGGTTCTGGTTCATCCCGCTGCCCGGCGACATCGTCAGTGTCGGCGTTGTCGGCCCCATCGACCGGCTCGTCAAGGGTCGTTCCGGCACCCCGCAGCAGGTGTTCGACGAGGAGGCAGCCGAGTGCCCGGCCCTGCTGGAGCGCATCGAGAGCGCCGAGCAGCTGCACGATATCGGCGTGCTCAAGGACTTCTCGTACGCCAGCCGCAAGATGGCTGGCAACGGCTGGATCCTGGTCGGCGATGCCTTCGGCTTTCTCGACCCGATCTATTCGTCCGGTGTCTTCCTGGCGCTCAAGGGTGGCGAGTTCGCCGCCGACTCGATCCTCGAGGCCCTCGACCAGGACGACGTTTCCGGCGCCCGGCTGTCGCGTCATGCCGACGAGTACATCGCCGGCATGGAAGCGATGCGCAAGCTGGTCTACGCCTACTACTCCCCGAAGTTCAACTTCGCCGCGTTTCTGCGGGAGTATCCGGAGCTCAAGGACGAGTTGGTGAACCTGTTGATCGGCAACGTGTACAGAAAAAGCGTGGACCGGCTGCTAGAGTCCATGGACGCTTTCTGCAAGTTGCCGAAGTACGAGCCCTACAGGATCGAGGAATCGAGCGGCTCCTGATCCGCCCCGCAGCCGGGGTATCGCCCATCGCGCCGAGGGAACGAATGAAGAGCTCGCGTTGGCTGTTGTACGGCGCCCTCGTGCTGCTGTACGTGCTGCACAACGACTGGTGGCTGTGGTCGGACTCGAGCATCGTGCTCGGGCTACCGGTGGCCCTGACGTACCACGCCGTTTACATGTTGGCGACGTCGGTGGTCATGTTCTTGCTGGTGCGCCATGCTTGGCCGGCCGACCTCGGCGGCGACGAGGGGCCGGGGGACGACCGATGACGCTGGCGATCATCGCCGTCTACATGGCGCTGGTCCTGTCGATCGGAGCCTTCAGCCACCGGCTGTTCCGTCGCACCGGCGAGGACTACATGCTCGCCTCGCGGGAGATCGGTCCGTTCGTCCTGTTGATGTCGCTGTTCGGCACCAACATGACAGCCTTCGCGTTGCTGGGCTCGTCGGGGGAGGCCTACCATGCGGGGGTCGGCGTCTTCGGGCTCATGCCGGCGATCTCCGGCCTGGTGATTCCCGCCGTCTTCTTCTTCGTGGGAACACGCGCCTGGGCCATCGGCAAGCGGCACGACTACATCACCCAGGTTCAGTTCTTCCGCGATCGCTGGGGCTCCGACGCTCTCGGCCTGATGCTCTTCGTCGTGTTGGTCGCTCTGGTGATCCCCTACCTGCTCATCGGGGTCATGGCCGGGGGCATCACGCTCAACCAGGTCACCAGCGGCACCGTGCCCGAGTGGGTCGGCGGCCTGGTCATCTGCCTCGTGGTGTTGACCTACGTGACCTACGGCGGGTTGCGCGGCACCGCCTGGGTGAACACGTTCCAGACCCTAGTCTTCATGGTGCTGGGTGCGGTCACGGTGTTCGTGGTGGTCGGACGAATGGGCGGCGCTTCCAGCGTGCTCGAGCGCGTCGCCGAGGCTGCGCCGGAGCTGCTGGTGCGCGGCGATCTGCACAGCAAGATCCGCTGGGCAACCTACTCGTTCATCCCGCTGTCGGCCGGCATGTTTCCACACATGTTCATGCACTGGCTCTCGGCCAAGAAGGTCGAGAACTTCAAGCTCACCCTGGTGGCCTATCCGCTCTTCATTGCCGCTGTCTGGATGCCGCCGGTACTGCTCGGTATCGCCGGCAACCTCGACTTCCCGGGCCTTGTGGGCGGTCAGTCCAACTCGATCCTGGTGCAGATGATCGGCTTGTACGCGCCCGGCGTGCTCGCCGGTCTGCTCGGTGCTGGGGTCTTCGCCGCCGTCATGTCGTCGTTAGACTCGCAGGTGCTGTCGCTCGGCACCATGTTCACCGAGGACATCGTCAGGCACTACGGCTACGACCAGCGCATGAGCGATCAGAAGCAGATCTTCACCGCGCGCGCGTTCGTGGTCGCGATCCTGGCCTTCACCTACGTGCTGTTCCTGGTCTCGCAACGCAGCATCTTCGATTTGGCAACCTGGTCATTCACCGGCTTCGCCTCGTTGTTCCCGATCGCCATCGGCGCCATCTTCTGGCGACGGTCGACCAAGGAAGGGGCCATGGCCTGCGTGGTGACGGTGGCGAGCCTCTGGGTCTATTTCTTCTGGCAGGGCTGGGGCGATCGGTCCTACACCGTAGGCGGCAGCGGCGTCATGGCGGTGGCCGTGATCCTGGCCGCCTCCAGCGTCGCCATGGTGGTGGTGTCGCTGATGACCCAGCCTCCGGAGACCGAGCGCATCGACCGCTTCATCGGCCCGGCCCACTAGTGGACCAGACCCATCACACTTTCACCACGGCCTCCTAGTGCGCATCGCGTACATCACCGCGGGTGCCGCCGGGATGTACTGCGGCAGCTGCCTGCACGACAACACCCTGGCCGCCGCGTTGCAGCGGCGCGGTCACGATGTGGCGCTGATTCCGACCTACACGCCGACCCGGACCGACGAGCCCGACGTCAGCATCGATCGCGTCTTCTACGGAGCGGTCAACGTCTACCTGGAGCAGAAATGGCCCGTCTTCGAGCGCCTGCCTGCTGCGCTCCACTGGCTGCTCGACCGTCCGATGCTCCTGCGGGGCGTTTCCAAACTGGCCGGCGCCGACGCCGTGCAGGGGGCCGATCTGGGCTCGCTGACGCTATCGATCCTGCAGGGGGAGCACGGCCACCAGCACGGCGAGCTCGATCGGCTCGTCGACTGGCTCGAGCGCGACTTCCATCCGCAGCTGGTCCACATCACCAACTCGATGCTGCTCGGCATGGCCCACCAGATCCGTGCGCGGCTCGGTGTACCGATCGTCTGCTCGCTGCAGGGCGAAGACATCTTCCTCGAGGAGATGATCGAGCCCTGGCGGACACGGGCTCGTGACGAGATCCGGGCGCGGGCTGTGGATGTCGACCGATTCGTCGCCCCCAACCGATACTACGCCCAGTACATGGCCGAGTACCTGGCGGTCAGCCTCGATCGCGTGAGCCTGGTGCCTCTCGGCATCACGCTGCAGGGCCACGTCCGCGCGAAGTCGGTAGCAGAGCCGCCTTTCACCATCGGCTTTCTGGCGCGCCAGTGCCCCGAGAAGGGGCTGCATCACCTCGTCGAAGCATTCCGGATCGCCTGCGAGCAGGTAGGCAAGAAAGCCTTGCGGCTGCACGTGGCCGGATACCTGGGCAAGCGCGATCGGAGCTACGTCGAGCAGCTACAGGAACGCGTCGACACCTACGGACTGGCCGACCGGGTCGAGTGGCGCAACGAGGTCGACCGCGACCAGAAAATGCGCTTCCTTTCCCGGCTCGACGTTCTCGCCATGCCCACCGTGTACTGCGAGTCCAAGGGGCTGCCGGTGCTCGAGGCAATGGCCAGCGCGGTGCCGGTCGTGGTTCCCGCTCACGGCGGATTCCCGGAGATGGTCGCGGCAACCGGCGGCGGTGTGCTGGTCGAGCCGGAATCACCCGAGGCCCTGGCCCGGGCGTGGCTCGAGCTGCGTGAGCGGCCCGAACGCCTGCGCGACCTGGGTGAGCGTGGCAGGCTGACGGTACAGGAACAGTTCTCAGACGACGCCATGGCCGCCGCCACCGAACGGCTCTATGCCGAGCTGCTGGGCGGCCAGCCATGACGCAACCGCAAACGAGTCGGCAGATGTACGAGATCCACACGCAGCGTAAGGTCGAGTTCTCCGACACCGACATGGCCGGGATCGTCCACTTCTCGCGCCTCATCGTGTTCATGGAGAACGCCGAGCACGCCTTCATCGAGGCGCTCGGCGCGTCCGTGTCAATGGAGTACGCGGGCGACAAGATCGGCTGGCCGCGCGTCTCGGTGAGCTGCGACTTCGTCTCGCCGGCGCGGTTCCACGAGGTCGTCGACATCCACGTAAAGGTGCTGCACAAGGGAAGCTCCTCGATGACCTACGGCTTCGACATTGCGGTCGGGGAGCGTCTGGTAGCGCGCGGCAAGATGACCTCGGTCTGCTGCGTCATGGATCCGCAGACCGGGCCACGCCCGCGACCCATCCCGGCCTTTCTGGCCGACCAGATCGAGGAGTACCCTGGGGCGGACACACCCGACTCGGAGAGCTGATGCGGGCCATGGATCTGCAGGTACGCGAGGTAACCAAGGAGTTCCGCTCCGGCCCGCGCACGGTCCCGGTGCTGGCGGGCATCTCCTTCGAGGTCGCCGCCGGCGACGGGCTGGCCATCACCGGGCCATCCGGGGCCGGCAAGAGCACGCTGCTGCACATTATCGGGACGCTGGAGCCACCCAGCTCGGGCTCGTTGAGCATCGGTGGCACCGACGTGTTCGACCTCGACGAGCCGACCCTGGCCCGTTTCCGCAACGGCAACGTGGGCTTCGTCTTCCAGGACCATCATCTGCTGCCCCAGTACACGGTGCTGGAGAACGCCGTCATCCCAGCCATGGCGTTCAGCGGCGGGCAGGCCGATCCTCATGCGCGGGCTCGGACCCTGCTCCAACGTGTCGGACTGGGCCATCGACTCGACCACCGACCGGCCGAGCTGTCGGGCGGTGAGCGCCAGCGCGTCGCGATCGCCCGAGCGCTGATCAATCGGCCGGCCCTGGTGCTGTGCGACGAGCCGACCGGAGACCTCGACACCAGCACCGCGAACAGCGTCGCCGATTTGCTCCAGGAGCTACACGCCGACGAGCAGAACATCCTGATCGTGGTGACCCACAGCATGGGGCTCGCAGCTCGCTTCGGGCGCCGCTTCGACCTGCGCGACGGACTATGTTCCGCGGCCTGATCCACTTCTGGCGGATCAACCTGGCCGTGCTGGCGGCGGTGGCCGTCTGCGGTGCCGTGCTCGCAGGCGCGCTGCTGGTGGGCGACTCGGTGCGGGGCAGCCTGCGCGATCTGACGCTCGACCGCCTCGGCGCAGTCGATCTGGCGCTAGCCGCAGATCGCTTCTTCCGAGCCGAGCTGGCTGAGGAGCTGGCTGCGGATCCCGACTTCGCCGCCGGCTTCGAGCGCATCGTGCCGGCGATCATGCTGCGCGGCAACATCACCCACGGGGAAAGTCGGAGCCGCGCGTCGCAGGTCAATGTCTTCGGCGTGGATGATCGTTTTGTCGATCTCTTCCGCCATCCGACGACGTCGTCAGCCTTCCAGCCGGGCCAGGCAGCCACCGAGCTCGACTTCAGCCGCCGCGACGGCCAGGTATTCCCGTCGATCATAGTCAACCGGTCGCTGGCCGACGAGCTCCGGGTTGGCGTCGGCGAGCAGGTCCTGGTGCGGTTCCAGCTTGGCAGCGAGATCCCGCGCGACACCCTGCTAGGCAGCCGCCAGACCACCGAGCTGGTCGGCGCGATCCGGGCGGAGGTGAGCCACATCGTGCCCGACGTCGGGCTGGGACGTTTTGAGCTGAGCCCCCACCAGATCTTTCCCCTGACGGCTTTTGTCGACCTGCGACGGCTCCAGGCCGCGCTCGAGCAACCCGGCCGCGTCAACGCCCTGCTGTTGCAGCGCGCCGCGGGCACCGAGGCCGACCCCCAGCCCCTGATCGATCGCGCCGTGGGGCCCGGCGATCTCGGCCTCAACGTGGAGGCTCTCGGCACAACGGGAGGCGTGCTGGAGATACGAAGCGAGGAGTTCGTGCTCCGTCAGACACTGCTGGACGCCATCGAATCGGCCGCCGCTGAGGCGGGCGCCGACACTCTGCCGCTCCAGGTCTACCTGGCCAACGAGCTGCGCGTCACCGATCGGGGGGTGCCCTACTCGATGGTGCTGGCGATCGATAGTCCGCAGTCCCCGTCGCCGTTCGGCCAGCTCCTGCTGGCCGACGGCTCGCCGTCGCCGCACCTGGCCGACGACGAGATCTTGCTCAATCGGTGGGCAGCCGATGACCTGCAGGCGGTGCTCGGCGACACCGTGCGGGTGTCCTACTACGTGGTCGGCCTCGACGAGCAGCTGCGCACCGAGGCGACCGAGTTCCGGCTGGCCGGAGTCGTCGGCATGCGCGGGTTGGCGGTCGATCCCGATCTGACCCCCGAGTATCCGGGGATCGAGGGCGTCGATGACATCGCCCAATGGGACCCGCCCTTCCCTGTGGACCTCTCCAGGATCCGTCCCGAGGACGAAGCGTACTGGGATGAGTTCCGCGGCGCCCCCAAGGCGTTCGTCTCGGCGACCACTGGGCGGCGGCTGTGGAGCACGCGCTACGGGGCCGAGACCGCGGTGCGTGTCGCGACGGAGGCGCCCGACGCCGCGCCCGATCGAGGCGCTTTTGAGGGCAGGCTCGCGCGAGCCATCGATCCGGTGGGCTTCGGATTCCGCTTTCACGACGTCAAGCAGGCCGGGCTCGACGCCTCCGGCGGGGCCACCGACTTCGGCGGTCTGTTCATCGCCTTCTCTGTGTTCATCATCTTCTCGGCGGTGATGATCGTCAGCCTCCTGTTCCGACTCGGGATCCAGCAGCGCAGCCGGCAGGCAGGACTCCTGCTGGCGGTCGGCTACCCGGTTCGATCGGTTCGTCGCGAGTTCCTCCGCGAGGGCATGGTACTGGCCATGCTGGGCTCGCTCCTGGGCCTCGCGGGTGCGGTGACCTATGCCCGGCTGATGATTCTGGGCCTGACCACGCTCTGGCTCCCGGCCGTTGGCTCACCGCTGCTTTTCCTGTACACGCATCCGAGCACCCTGGTCGCGGGCTGGCTGCTCTCGGTGCTAGTCGCGGCAACGACCATCTGGTGGACCACGCGGGGGCTGTCGCGAGTTCCGGCCGCCCGGCTTCTGGCAGGGTCGGTGACAACGATGGGCGACCGCGCGGTCTCGCTGCGGCGTCGACGGGCCGTAGCAGTCGGGGCCGCCGCTCTCGCCGTGCTGCTCCTGGCCACCGCGCTGGTCACAGAGGCCGCAACCAGCCCAGGCCTGGCATTCGGTATCGGCGCCAGCCTCCTGGTGAGCGGGCTGAGCGGCTTCAGCCTCTGGTGCCGCAGCGGGCGCGGGCGTCTCGGGGCGCCGGGTGCGGCGGCAACCCTGGCGATGGCATCGCGCAACAGCGGCTGGAACCCGGGCCGCAGCATCATCAGCGTCGCCCTGGTGGCCTCTGCAGCCTTCGTCATCGTGACGGTCGCGGCGAACACTCGAGACCCGGAGTCCGAGCAAGAGATCATCACGTCGGGCGCCGGTGGATTCACGCTCCTGGCGGTCTCCGACGTACCCCTGCATCACACCCTGGAAGACCCGGACTCCCGCTTCGATCTCGGCTTCTCCGACACGGCGGAAGCAGTGCTCTCCGGCGTCACGATCGAGCAGCTACGGCTCCTGCCCGGCGACGACGCCAGCTGCCTGAACCTCTACCGGCCCGAGCGTCCGCGGATCCTCGGCATTCCCGCGACTCAGATCGAGCGCGGTGGCTTTGACTTCGCTTCCAGCCTGGCGCGCGACTACGGGGTCGAAGACAACCCCTGGGAGCTCTTGCGGGTCGATCTCGGCCCCGGCGTCGTGCCGGCGATTGCCGACGCCAACTCCGCCCAGTGGATCATGAACGTCGACCTGGGCGACGAGGTCCTGATGCCAAACGAGCGCGGCGAGACCGTACGCCTGCGCCTCGTCGGCACCGTGCGCGAGAGCATCTTCCAAAGCGAGCTGCTGATCTCGGAGGCCGCCTTCCTGCGTGAGTTCCCGAGTCAGAGCGGCTTCTCCTACTTTCTGATCGACGCCGATGAGGAAACGGCCTCCGAGGTCGCCGCGGCTCTCGAGACGAGCCTGGCCGACTTCGGATTCGACACCACCCCCACGGCGGCGAAGATCGCCAGCTACCTGGTGGTCATCAATACCTATCTGTCCACCTTCCTGATGCTCGGCGGCCTGGGGCTGCTGTTGGGAACGGCCGGGCTCGGCATTATCCTGCTGCGCAACGTGATCGAACGGCAGGGCGAGTTGGCGACCCTGAGAGCGTTCGGCTTTCGTCGCAACTTTCTGTCGCGCATGGTGCTGGCCGAGAATGCTTTCCTGCTGCTGGTCGGCGTGGCGATCGGCACCCTCTCCGCCTTGGCTGCCGTGGCCCCCCGGTTCGTCCTCGGCGAGCTCCTGCTCCCCTGGCGGGTGCTCCTGCCGACCCTCCTCGGCGTGCTCGTGGTGGGCATGCTCGCTAGCCTGGCGGCAGTCCTCGGCGCGCTGCGAATCCCGTTGCTGCCGGCACTGAAAGCGGATCGGTAGTCGAGCAATTGGCAGGTCCGTACGGGCCGCGGTAGTGTCGACGCCAATCGGAGGACTCCTTGCCCGACCCATCCGACAGCGCATGGACCGAGGTTTGGGAGATCGTGCGGCAGATTCCGGCCGGCAAGGTGATGAACTACGGTCAGGTCGCCAAGTTGCTCGAGCGGCCCCTATCCGCCCGCGCGGTCGGATGGGCCATGCACGACTGCCCGGAGAACGTACCGTGGCACCGTGTCGTGGCGGCGACCGGAGCCTGTTCCACGGATCGTGTGGCGGGCGGCACCCCCGGGCGGCAGCGTACCCTGCTGGAATCCGAGGGCGTCGCGTTCGACACCGACGGCCGCGTCGACATGCCACTCCACCGCTTGGACCTCGAGGCCGAGTTGGACTAGGTCGTGTCCCGCAATCATGCTCCAACGGCACGGAACTCGGTGAGCACCTGTTGCTGGTAGCGCTGGGGATCGACTGGACGGGCCGCAAGCACGTTCTGGGGGTGCGCGAAGGGGTGACGGTGGGCTACGAGACGTGTCGTAGCCTGGTTCGCGATCTGATCGGCCACGGCCTTGGCGTTTCAGAAATCGAAACAGGCAATTTGCAATCGGGAATAGGTGCACATCATGCGGCCGTAAAGTTCTGTTCCTGCAGGGAGGAAGCCCATCCGTCGAATGCCTCGTGCACCTTGCCCCAGCTGGGTAGGGACTTCATGGTCTGGATCCAGCGGGCCACGTTCGGGTAGCTATCGAACTTCTGGCCGATCAGTTCTCCAAGGGTGACAAATCCGGAGCCCATGTAGTCCGCGAGTGTGATCTGGTTGCCGCACACGTAGTCATGTTGCGGGCCGATCCAATGGTCGTTGAGCAACTGGAGCCAGTGCGCGCTCTTGTCCTTGCCCCACGCCAGCGTGGCAGACTGCGCCGCTTCCGGTTCGCGCTTGTAGAGGTCGGGCAAGGCCTGCGGATAGACAAGGTTGTACCCGTAGTCCATGTAGAAACCCGTGTTGAACCAGTCCATCCGCTCGTTGATCTGGGCGCGCTTCTGCAGGTCGTCCTTGGGATAGACCGAGGCGCCAGACTTCTCGGCGAGGTACTTGAGGATCGCCGAGCTCTCCGTGAGAATCAGCTCGCCATCTTCAAGGACCGGAACGCGGTGCATCGGGTTGATCTTGAGGAAGTCGTCTTGCATTTGTGCGCCAGACACGATGTCCACGACAACCTTCTCGATCGTCACGTCGTGCTCTGCGCAGAACAGCAAGACCGGCCTGCAGGTCGTTGACGCTGGGTACATGTGCAGCTTCAAATGCCCTCCTTGGGCGGCTGCCTGCCTACCAGGGAAGATCAGCAGGATTGCCAATTGAAATGCCCATGGATCATGGTGGCAACGGGTCACTACCCTGTCAACTGGGAGGCCCCACGGATGCGCCGTCGACGAATTGCAACACGGTACGAAAAGACAGCCGTTAGCTTCCTGGCCATGCTAAAGCTCGCCATGATCCAAAGATACTTCAAGGCACACTTACGGGACGCGACCTAGCAGGCTGCTGAAAAACGGCTCGAGCGCGCCATTTTGGGCTGGATCGTCTCGATCACGGTGAGTTAGCGGGGCGGCGAGTGCGAGTGCGAGGCTCTGGTTGCCGGCCGCGCCGGTATTTCTTGGGCGGTTAGTCCCGATATCGTCACGTCGCCCCCTGGAGGTTGCGCATTCTGACCAGGTTGAAGGCAGCGGCGGTGAAGGTGAACATCCAATCGACGCGTTCGGTGCCTCGGTGCCGCGTCTTGCGCATCAGCCCGACCGTCTTGGCCCATCCGAACATCTGCTCGACGAGCTTGCGTTTCCTTTGGCGCTGCGCCGATTGGTGTCGTTCTGTGCGACGTGCGGGGTGATGTTCCGATCTCGAAGCTTACGGACGCACTCGCGTGTGTCGTAGCCCTTGTCGGCCGCCAAGGTCACCCTGCGGTTACCGGAAATCTTGTCCGCCATTTGCACCGCCGCCTCGCGTTCCGCTGTCCCGGAAGCGATCGTTACGCATGCCTTGGTTGCTAACCCGTGGCGGTTGTCGATCATCAGGTGCCCCATGTAGCAGAGCTTCGACTCGGCTCCCCTACTTTTCTTGTACAGGCGTGCGTCCGGATCGGTCCTGGAGGCGTGAGTATCGTTTGTGCGCCGTTGTTTGCGAAAATCGACGCTCGGGTTGCTGCCGCCCTCATCGGAGTCGCTCTGATCCTTCGGCTTGAAGCTCTTGTGTGAGGCCCACGCCTCGATCAGCGTACCGTCCACCGTGAAGTGCTCATCCGATAGCAGGCTGCGGCGCCGTGCCTCCGCCAGCACTTCCTGGAAGAACACCTCGGCGACCTCGCCTCCCAACACTCGATCCCGGTTCTTCGTGAACACCGTCGCATCCCACACCAGATCGTCCATGTTCAGGCCCACAAACCACCGGAACAGCAGGTTGTAGTCGAGCTGCTCCATCAGCATGCGCTCGGAGCGAATCGTGTACAGCACCTGCAGCAGCAGCGCCCGCAGCAGTTTCTCCGGCGGGATCGACGGTCGCCCCGTGTGCGAGTACAGCTTCTCGAACAGCGGCGACATCCGCCCCAGCACATCGTTGACGATCCTCAGCAGCGGCCGCAGCGGATGCTCTTTCGGTACTCGCTGCTCCGGAGATACGTAACTAAAGGCGGCCACCTGTCCCGCGTCCTCACCACGCATCTGCTCACCTCGTTGATGCTTCGGTTTTTGCCGCGGGCTGCGTGGTTCAGAATCTACTCGAACAAGGGGAGTTTTTCAGCAGCCTGCTAGTGGTCTGTAACAGATGACCGTTGAGCTGCGTATCAGCGTCACTGCCTCGCTGGCCCGCGCAGCTTCCCATCCGAGCATTGCGCGCTTGCGCGCCGATCCCCAGCGATAGTCACCGAAGGCCCCGGTACTACGCAGCACCCGGTGGCAGAGAATCAGAAACGCCACGCGATTGGCCCCCACCGCAGTGCCGACGGCGCGCTGTGCCCTGGGCGCCCCGATGGCGCGGGCCAACTCACCGTAGGTCGTGGCCCGCCCTTCCGGGACCTCGAGTAACGCTTTCCAAACCTGGAGCTGGAAGTTGGTCCCACGGAGCATCAGCCGAAGCGGCTCGCTCGGCCCCAAGGCCGCGAAGACCTGCTGCACTCGCTTCCGGGTGGCGGCAGCATCGTGGCGCACACGCGCCAGCGACCAGTCCGCCTCCAGCTCCTCTACTGCCGCCTCGGCCGACATCTCACCCAGGAAGCTCAGCGCGCAGATCCCGCGCTCGGTGCTGGCCAGCAGGGCCTCCCCGAAAGGGGTCTCGTGGATGCCCCAACGGATCTCGATTCCCTGGCCGAGACGCTTGTACTCGCCAGGCGTGACGGCCTCGACCGCAACGAACAGGTCGTGTAGCCGGCCTGGGCTCGACAGCCCGGTCTCGTAGGTGGTTTCGAGCACCGAGGCCGAATCGCGCAGAAGGTCTTTGGCGTGCTCGAGGGTCACGAATTGCAGGAATTGCTTGGGCGAGACTCCGGCCCAGCGTCGGAAGAGACGTTGGAAATGGAACTTGCTGAGGCCGACCTCCGCGGCAACCTCGTCGAGATCCGGCTGCTGCTCGGCTCGGTCCTCGAGGTAGCGGATCGCCCGCTCGATTCGATAGTACGCGTTACTCATGTTCGACCCCGTGGCTCGATTGTGTCGCTCTAGCCTATGAGTCGCCAGCGGGTAGAACGACCCGGATCTTGCGACGGCAAATGAAACCAGCGGGCGCCTTTTTGCGAAGTAATAGGTGACGGCACAACCAAACCGGTTGCCGCAACGTCATAAGAAGCAGAACAACGAGGAAACGAACCCCGGGTCGTCGAGCCAGAGCACGGGGGGCTTGACGGCCCGGGGACATGAAAGTCGATGCAAATGATCAGTGACCTGCTACCGATGATTCTGACGCTCCTGGGCGCCTGGTTCCTCTGGAGCATCACGGGCACGGCGATCTCTCTGCTCCCAGAGCTCGTCCCCACGCGAATCCATCGCGAGACGCGCAGCACGGCCACGGTTCGACATGGCCAGTTCGGCGCCCGGCGGCGGCGACGACGACGGGCTGCCTGACCGGTCGACCTCCCAGGGTGCCGACACCGTCTGGTCGGTACCTGTGCGCACACCTTTGCGGCACACTCTCCCTGCCCTTCGGGGGCACCGCTCCTCAGGACCGTTGAACGGGAGGTTCGCCGTGCGCTTTGCCACCCGCAGGATCAGCTGCGCCGCCATCCTCATCCTAGCAGGCTGCTGAAAAACGGCTCGAGCGCGCCATTTTGGGCTGGATCGTCTCGATCAAGGTGAGTTGCCCGGCCGCCGTGTGCGAGTGCGAGGCTCTGGTTGCCGGCCGCGCCGGTATTTCTTGGGCGGTTAGTCCCGATATCGTCACGTCGCCCCCTGGAGGTTGCGCATTCTGACCAGGTTGAAGGCAGCGGCGGTGAAGGTGAACATCCAATCGACGCGTTCGGTGCCTCGGTGCCGCGTCTTGCGCATCAGCCCGACCGTCTTGGCCCATCCGAACATCTGCTCGACGAGCTTGCGTTTCCTTTGACTGACCTGGTAGCCGGGGTGGCGGGTTGTGCGCCGGTCGATGGCGCTGCGCCGATTGGTGTCGTTCTGTGCAACGTGCGGGGTGATGTTGCGATCTCGAAGCTTACGGACGCACTCGCGTGTGTCGTAGCCCTTGTCGGCCGCCAAGGTCACCCTGCGGTTACCGGAAATCTTGTCCGCCATTTGCACCGCCGCCTCTCGTTCCGCTGTCCCGGAAGCGATCGTTACGCAGGCGTTGGTTGCTAACCCGTGGCGGTTGTCGATCATCAGGTGCCCCATGTAGCAGAGCTTCGACTCGGCTCCCCTACTTTTCTTGTACAGGCGTGCGTCCGGATCGGTCCTGGAGGCGTGAGTATCGTTTGTGCGCCGTTGTTTGCGAAAATCGACGCTCGGGTTGCTGCCTCCCTCATCGGAGTCGCTCTGATCCTTCGGCTTGAAGCTCTTGTGCGAGGCCCACGCCTCGATCAGCGTGCCGTCCACCGTGAAGTGCTCATCCGATAGCAGACCGCGGCGCCGTGCCTCCGCCAGCACTTCCTGGAAGAACACCTCGGCGACCTCGCCTCCCAACACTCGATCCCGGTTCTTCGTGAACACCGTCGCATCCCACACCAGATCGTCCATGTTCAGGCCCACAAACCACCGGAACAGCAGGTTGTAGTCGAGCTGCTCCATCAGCATGCGCTCGGAGCGAATCGTGTACAGCACCTGCAGCAGCAGCGCCCGCAGCAGTTTCTCCGGCGGGATAGACGGACGGCCCGTGTGCGAGTACAGCTTCTCGAACAGCGGCGACATCCGCCCCAGCACGTCGTTGACGATCCTCAGCAGCGGCCGCAGCGGATGCTCTTTCGGTACTCGCTGCTCCGGAGATACGTAACTAAAGGCGGCCACCTGTCCCGCGTCCTCACCACGCATCTGCTCACCTCGTTGATGCTTCGGTTTTTGCCGCGGGCTGCGTGGTTCAAAATCTACTCGAACAAGGGGAGTTTTTCAGCAGCCTGCTAGTCGCTCTCGCCAGCGCTTCCGCAGAGACCGCCGCGCAGGAGGGCGGTGGGATTCGCGGCTACTACCGCTACCCCACGATCCACGGCGACACGATCGTCTTCGCTGCCGAGGGTGACCTCTGGCGCGTCCCGCTCGAGGGCGGCGTGGCCCGCCGTCTAACCACCGGTCTCGAAGCGGAGACTCACGCGGCGCTCTCCCCCGACGGCTCGACGCTCGCCTTCAGCGCCAGCTACGAGGGGCCGCGCGAGATCTACACGATGCCGATGAGCGGCGGTCTGCCGACCCGACAGACCTGGGAGGGCGGCACGGCCCGAGTCATGGGATGGACTCCCGAGGGCCGCTTGCTGTACGCCACCCAAGGCTACTCGACCTTGCCCAACTGGCAGCTCGCGATCCTCACGCCCGGCACGCCCACGCCGGAGCTGGTACCGCTGGCGCAGGCCGCCGACGGCAGCTACGACCCTGTCACCGGCACACTCTTTTTCGCACGCCTCGCCTTCCAAGGCAGGCACACGAAGCGATACCAGGGTGGCACCGCCGAGACGCTGTGGCGCTTCGACGGCCCCGGCCGGGAGGCGGAGCTGCTGACCGCCGAGTATCCCGGCACCAGCAAGCGGCGCATGTTCTGGGAAGGACGCGTCTACTTCGCCTCTGACCGCGACGGCACCATGAACCTCTGGTCGATGTCGCCCGACGGCGAGGGCCTTCGGCAACACACCGCACACGATTTCTGGGAGGTCAAGTCGCCGTCGTTGCAGGACGGCCGCATCGTCTACCAGCTCGGCGCAAATATCAGGCTCTACGACATCGCCAGCGGCTCCGACCGGCAGATCCCCATCCGCATCGCCAGCGATCTGGAACAGATGCGCGAGCAGTGGGTCAACGAGCCCGCCGGCTGGGTGAGCGCAGCACACGTATCTCCCGGCGGCGACCGGCTCGTGCTCGTGGCACGCGGCGAGGTGTTCGTGATGCCGACGAAACGCGGCCAGGGGCGCCAGGTGCGCGTTACCCGGCGCCCATCCGTGCGCTACCGCGGGGCCCGCTTCATGCCCGGGGGCGAGAGCCTGGTGGCGCTGTCGGACGAGACCGGCGAGGTAGAGCTGTGGCGGCTCCCGGCCGACGGCATCGGTGATCCCGAGCAGTTGACCGACGACTCGAAGGTGCTGCGCTGGGACGCGGTGCCGTCGCCCGACGGCGACAAGATCGCGCACGACAACAAGGACCAGGAGCTCTACGTCTACGACGTCGATACCGGCGCGAGCACGCTGGTCGAGCGCAGCGACGCGTTCGGCATCGGCAGCTACGCCTGGTCTCCCGACAGCCGCTGGCTCGCCTACGTGTCCTCGGCCGCGAACCAGATGAGCCAGATCTGGCTCTACGACGCCGAGTCGGGCTCACGCACTCCCGTGACCACCGATCGGTTCAACAGCTACGACCCGGCCTGGGACGCCGCCGGCGAGTTCCTCTACCTGCTGTCGGATCGCAACCTGACGAGTATCGTGGGCTCGCCCTGGGGGCAGCGCCAGCCCGAGCCGTTCATCGACCGCCCGACTCCGCTGTACCAGGTGGCGCTGCGTGACGGGCTGCGGTCGCCGTTCCGTCCCGACGACGAGCTGGCGACCAAGGCCGGGGACGACGAGGACGAACCGGAAGACGACGGCGACAGCTCGATCAGAATCGACCTCGACGGCCTCGCTACGCGCCTGTACGAGCTTCCGGTCGAGCCGGGCAACTACTTCGGGCTCGAGAGCAACGGCAGGCGGCTATTCTTCGGCGACCGCGACTGGTCACCCCGTCGCCAGTCCCATCTCAAGGCCCTCGAGATCGGCAACCAGGAACCCGAGATCGAGACGCTCGTCGAAGGAATCCGCTACTTCGAGCTGTCGCCCGATCGAAGCAAGGTCATGGTTTGGCAAGGCAACAACTTCCACGTCTTCGGCACCGCCGGCAAGCCCGACCTCGGCGATTCCCGAGTGGATCTCGGGGATTGGAAATTCTCGCTCGATCCGCGCGAGGAGTGGCGGCAGATGTTTGTCGAGGCCTGGCGGCTGGAGCGCGACTACTTCTACGACCGCGGCATGCATGGGATCGACTGGCAATCGATGGTCGAGCGCTACCTACCACTGGTGAACCGAGTCACCAATCGCGGCGAGCTCGCCGACTTGATCGCCCAGATGGTCAGTGAGCTGTCGGCACTGCATATCTTCGTGCGCGGGGGCGATCAGCGACAAGGTGAGGACACGATCACACCAGGATCCCTCGGTGCTGCACTGTCGTGGGACGAGGCGGCACGCGGGTACCGCATCGATCATATCTACGCCAACGATCCCGACAGGCCGCAGGAGCTATCGCCCCTGGCGCGCCCGGGAGTCGGCGTGCAGGAGGGCGATGTCATTCGCGCACTCGACGGGGTCTTCCTCGATACGGTTGCCGACATCCGGGCGCTGCTGCGCAACACCGCCGGCAAGCAAGTGCGCTTGCATGTGCATCGTCCCGGCGGCGATCAATTCGACACGATTGTCGTGCCGTTCGGTCAGCGAGCCGCCTCGGACCTGCGCTACGACGAGTGGGAGTACACGCGTCGCCTGGCAACGGAGGAAATGGGACAGGATCGCATCGGCTACCTGCACCTGCGCGCCATGGGGCGTGGCAACTGGGAGGAGTGGGCCCGCAACTACTACCCGGTGTTCAACCGGGAGGGCCTGATCATCGACGTGCGCCACAACCGTGGCGGCAACATCGACTCCTGGATCCTCGAGAAGCTCATGCGCAAGGCGTGGTTCTACTGGGCGCCGCGTGTGGGTCAGCCCTACTGGAACATGCAGTACGCCTTCCGCGGCCACATGATCGTGCTGGTCAACGAGCGCACCGCCTCCGACGGCGAAGCCTTCGCTGAGGGCTTCCGCCGCCTGGGCCTCGGCTCCGTGCTCGGCACCCGTACCTGGGGCGGCGAGATCTGGCTGAGCTCGAGCAACTTCCTCGTCGACCGCGGCATCGCCACCGCGGCGGAGATGGGCGTTTACGGGCCCGAAGGAGATTGGCTGATCGAGGGCTGCGGGGTCGAGCCCGACATCGTCGTCGACAACCTGCCCCATGCGACCTTCAACGGCCGCGACGCGCAGCTGGAAGCCGCTGTGGAGTACTTGCTACGCAAGATCGAGGAGGAACCGGTTCCCGTCCCCGGGATTCCCGCCGGGCCCGACAAGTCGCACCCGAACAACCGCCGGCAGCAATAAGAGGCCAGAACCCCGATCCCCGTGACCATCTCTCGAGCACGTGGGCGGGGTGACGCGATCACTGCGTAGGGCGAACACGGCAGCGTCGGATTCCGCATGGTGGGCTGAGCGGCGGCCACGACGAGTCGTCGGCGGGTCACAAGTATTGCTGGAACAGCACCATCGCCACCAGGGTGCTGCTGGCGAGCAATCCCACCGTGGCCCGCTGGCCCTCCTCGTAGGCTTCTGGCAGCAGCTCGACGAGCACCATGAAGACCATGGCGCCGGCGGCGAAACCGATACCGTAAGGCAGCGCGGGGCGGAACCAGTCGACGAACAGAAATGTCGGGACCGCCACGAGCGGCTGTGGGATCGAGCTGAAGAAGCTCCACCAGGCGCATCCGAGAAGACTGACGCCGCGCGGCCGCAGCACGGCACTGATCGCCAGCCCTTCGGGGATGTTGTGCACCGCGATCGCCGCGGTGATCAGCGTGGCCAGGGTCATGCCGCCGGCGAAGGCCGCCCCCACGGCCATACCTTCCGCTGCGGAGTGCACGGTCATGACGATGATGATCAGCATCATCTTGCGGGCCCCGGCGCCGCGGATCTCGCCGACCTCCAGTTCGTGGTCCTGCAGGAGGCGCTGGGTGACGAGGATGAACAGAACCCCGAGCGCCGCGCCGACACCGGTCTGGAGGGCGCCGAACTCGGCACCCTCGGCTACCAGGCCGAAGCAGGCCCCGAGCATGAGCCCCGAGGCGATGGCGTTGGCGTAGGCCACCGTGCGCGCGGAGATCGTGCGCACGAAGGCGAAGGGGATCGCCCCGAGAGCGGTGGCAGCCGCGGTGACAAGCGCATAAAGGAAGACCCGTACAGCCGGGTTCTCGAGCATCACCGCAGCTCCCTCACGCCACCATCCCCTGCATGAGCGCAACGAGGCCCATCGCCACGATCGTCACCAGCGCGATCGAGGTCGACCCCGCCTGCTCGTAGCTCTCCGGCAGCAGATCGACCATCAGCAGGTACAGGAGCCCCCCGGAGGCGAAGGCGAGCGTGAAGGCGAGCCCGCCCCCCGGCAGGGCCCGAAGCACCGCAAAGGTCGAGACCGCCATCGTTACCTGGCTGACATTGCTCACCACCGCCAGCAACAACGACCGGCCCGGGGCAAGGCCACGCGCCCGGAAGACCGCCGTGAGCAGCGTCGCCTCCGGGATGTTGTGCAGCGCCATGGCCGCTGCCACGGCGATGCCGAAGGTCAGGTCGTAGGCCATGGCAGCGCCGATAGCGACCCCCTCGACCCCGGAGTGCAGATTGCTCGACAGCAGCACCTCGTAGCCGTAGGAGGGATCGGTGGCCTCGAGGTCGTTCAGGTCGAGATCCTCGGTGCCCGAAAGATGGTGCGTCCACCAGACGAAAACGATGCCGAACGCGGCACCGGCCCCGAAGACCCATGGATCGCCGCCAATGCCCGCCTCCGCAAGCAGGAAGGCCGCCGCCATCATGGTTCCCGCCGCGGCAGCGTTGGACCAGCCGAGCCAGGTCACCGGCACGCGCGGCCGGCCGAAAAGCGGCACCACCCCGAACATCGAGGTCAGCGCGGCGACTCCGGACCAGAGCAGAACGACGAGGACGGGCTCCATGGCCCGGCCAGCTTAGCAGGGCTCAGATAGCGCAACACCGCCGGCGGGAAGCGTCGCGCAGGCGGCGGCCGCGGCCTGATCGCGAATCCACTCCATGATCAGCGGGTGAGGAAGCAGGCCAAAGCCGTCGGCAACATACTCCAGCCCGTCCAGCAGCTTAGCGTAGGGCCCGAAGCCGGAGAGCCGCAGCGGTATGACGATCGCACGGCCCTCCTCGGCGCTCGCCGCTTGGACGAACAACCGGATCCGGGCTCCGCCGCCTCGCGCGGCTCCGCCCAATCCTCCCGAAGCGTATCGACGTGTACACGCCGATACAGCGCTGCGTCGCGAATCTCTCGAGCCCTTTCGTCCATGGCGGCGAGCAACGCGGCGTTGTCCGCCTCACCGCCCAGCCCATGCGCCAGGATGAGCACCGACTCGCGCTCGGGTGTCTGGCTCAGTGCCGCGACGCGATCTCGGAGGATCCGGCCGATCTGCGGCGAATCGACTAGCCCGACGCGAGACAACACCACCTGTGCTCGATGTTCGATGCGTGCCGGCGGCTCAGGGCCCTGATGGCCCATGAAGAAACGGGGAACTTCGTCCGTCAGCCCGAACAGGTACTCGGTCTGGGGCAGGAAGGAGTCCCCCCAGATGAACAAGCGCACCACGGCGATGCGGCCGACCCCGGCCGCCTCGAGCCGCCTAACCGCCGACTGGAGCGGGCCGCGCTCGGCCATTCCGAAGGCGATCTCCACGGGCATCTCGTCGCGCAACGGCGCGACCAGGGCAGCGACCGTCTCGTTCCAGGCCTCGTCGCCACCGTGCGCCATGATCAGGACCCCGAAGGTCCCGTCGAGTGGCGAGGCGAGCGCAGCGGGAGCCAGGGTCAGAGCCAGGAGCGACGCATGGAAGACTCGTCGGGTCATGAGATAGCTCGCCGCGTACCGGGCACGAAGAGGTCAAGAGCAATCGATTGAGACGCCGTCTCAATTAAGCCTGAGGCTAGCCCTGCCCACCCAGCGCGTCAAGCCCCTACCAGCCGTCGAAAAAGCCGCCGTCGAACCAGTGTCCCACAGGACATAGAAGACCAGTTGCGTGTCGCGTCGATCAGGCTCGGTCAGCGGCACGCGGAAGCCCAGGTTGGCGAGGACGTGCTGACGAGTGTTCAGCGACGCCTGCAGCTGTGGAACGAGCGTCCACCGAACACCCGCATCCTCCCCGAACGGGACACTGCCCAGCACCTCGACCATCGGGGTCCAGCTCCGCCCGAATCGCCCCTGACTGAAGCCGGCACCGAACACACCCCGCCAGAACGCGATGTTGTCGAGCTTCTCGGTGTCCGTCGACAGCTCGAGCCCTAGCACCGCACCGGCAATCAGCCCGACGAAGAGAACCGCGGCGACTACGCTACCCGCCAGATTCATGGCGACTCGACCTTTTTTCGTGGCGCGGGTTGCACCTGGACGGCGACGTCTGGCGTCAGGCCAGCGTCTCGGCGTGCCGGGGATCCAGCGGCAGATCCGCCGCGCGCCAGGCGGTCATACCCCCCGTTACGTTGACCACGTCGCCGCGGCCCGCACGCTCCAGAACGCTGGCGATGACCGTCGACTGGAATCCGGTGTTGCAGACCACTGCGAGTGCCTCGTCGCCGGGGGCGGGCACTTCCTCGAGGCGATCCTGCACGTGGCCGCCGATCACGTGGGTGGCGCCGGCGATGTGCCCTGTGGCCCACGCGGGGTTGCCGCGCACGTCGAGAACCGGCGTCCTCGACCCGCCGGCCAGTCGCTCCGCCAGCTGCTGCGGCGTGACCTGCGCCGTCGCGACCACCTCCAAGCCGTGCTCCTGCCATGCGTCCATGCCCCCCTCCAGGTAGCCCCGCACGTCGTCGATCCCGACGCGCGCCAGCCCCCGGTACCAGGCCGCCGCCGCGTGTCCCTCGTCGCGCGCGAGCAGAAGGATGGGCCTGTCGTAAGGCAGCGTCCAGGAGCCCCACATCGCGGCGCTTTGGCCCACATAATAGGCGCCGGGGATGTGCCCCGCGGCATAGGCGGCCTGGTCGCGCAGGTCGACGATGACCTGGCCCTCCGCCAGTAGCTCCGCGACCCGACCAGCATCGATCGGCTGCGGCTGAGGCGCCTGGCTCAGGCTCGGGGGCCCGTCGGAGTTCAGCCGCTTCATCCTCTTGTAGTACTCGGGAAACGGCGGTGACGCCGCCAGGATCTGGTCGATGAACGTCTCCCGGCTCATGGGCTGCAGGTACGGGTTGGTGATGCGCTCGTAGCCCAGGGTCGACATCGGCCGGCCGCTCATGCCGGCACCGCACATCGATCCCGATCCGTGCCCCGGATGAACCTCGAGCCCGTCGGGGAGCGCCGGCAGGGCCTGGTGGATGCTGTCGTAGAGCTGGCTCGCAAGCCCCCGCTTGGCCTCCTCGCCCAGTAGGTCCGGACGTCCGATCGAGCCGACGAAGAGGAAGTCCCCGCTCAGCAACAGCTCCGGGACCTCGGCGGAGCGGTTGGTGTCGAAGACCAGGTACGACAGGTGCTCAGGCGTGTGTCCCGGAGTATGGACCGCCTTGATCTGGACGCCGCCGATGCTGATCTCATCGCCATCGCGCAGCTCGGTGTGGGCGAACCGTACTTCGAACACCGCGCCGGAGTCGTAGGCCGAGATCGCCAGCTCGGCGCCCGCGACCTCGGCCAGCTCGCGCGCCCCGGAGGCAAAGTCCGCGTGGATGTGGGTCTCGAGCACGTAGGCGATCTGCAGATCGTGCTCCTGGGCCAAGTTCAGGTACACGTCGATGTCACGGCGCGGATCGACGATCGCCACCTTCTTGGCGCCGTGGCAGCCCACCGCGTAGGAGTACTGGGAAAGGTCGCTGTCCTCGAAACGTTCGAAAAGCATGTTGCTCTCGCGAGTTGGTGGTCGGCGAACGTCGTTCGGACGTCGCTGCGTACCGTGCTGCCGACGTGGGACCCGATTATCAGCCACGCCGGGCCTCCATTCACTCCTCCAACGTCACCTTCTGATCGAAACGCACAGCATAGGCTACGCGGTCGTAGGTCACCGGCGGCCCCAGTCTCTCACTCCGCTCTCACAACGGCCTGCGAAGGTGTGTCGCCATGGCGCGCTACGCGATCGAGCTCACCGACGACACCGCTCTCGAGGCGGACGACGCGCGATTCGTCTGCGAAGGGAAGTTCATCGAGCTGATCCCGCGCAGGGCGGCGACGACGGGACGTGAGCCCGAGCGCATACTGCTCAACACGTCACAGGTGCGCTCGGTGCATCACACGCCGATCGGCTTCAAGGGTGGCTGGCGGCTCGACGGCAACAAAGACGCCTACTTCACGCGCACCGAGGGCTCGATCTAACAGGCCGTGGTGAAAGTGTGGTGGGTCTGGCAAGTAGGTCTTACGGGTGAGGGCAAGGAGCACCGACGAGGCGATGCGACAACATCGTTGAGGAGGTGCGACACGGCCATCGCCCGTAAGACTTACTTGCCCGGAGGGTTACGCCGCCAAGGGCGCATCTGCTGCGTTGGCACTCCTTGACGATGCCCAAACATCGCCGACGTCGCACCGCCTTGCATCTGCGCCCTTGGCGGCGTAACCAGACCCATCACACTTTCACCACGGCCTGCTAAGCGCACGCGCCCGCCGACCTCGAGCTTCACGGCAAGCCGACGAAGCGAATCTCGAACAGCTTCGGCCACAGCTTCCCCGTCACCCAGGCCCGTCCGCTGGCCGTATCGTAGGCGATGCCGTTGAGCACGGCTTCCGGATCGGCGAGGGGCTCCTCGAGCAGCCCGGACATGTCGATGCGACCGCGCACCTCGCCGGTACGTGCGTCGATGCGGAGGATGTCGTCGCTGTGCCAGACGTTGGCGAAGATCTGGCCATGGATGTACTCGAGCTCGTTGATCTGGGTTACCGGTGTCCCGGCCTCGCGCACCTCGATGTCACGGACCAGCTGCAGGGTCTCCGGGTTGAGGAAGTAGAGCCGGGCGCTGCCGTCGCTCTGGATCAGGTGCGTGCCGTCGTGGGTCAGGCCCCAGCCCTCACTCAGCTGTCGGAACTGGCGTAGGGGTCTCAGCCCCTCGAGATCCCAGACCAATCCGACGCCAGACAGCCAGGTGAGCTGGAACACGCGACCGTCGTGGATCGTGATGCCCTCGCCGAACAGGGCCGGCGGCAGGTCGGCCTGCTGCAGGACTCGACCCGTCGCGATCTCCACCTTGCGGACCGAGGAGGCTCCCCGCCGCCCCGTGCCCTCGTACAGGTGACCGTCGTGGAAAACCAGCCCCTGGGTGAAGGCGGAGGGGTCGTGCGGCAGTGTTCTGAGGACCTCGAAGCTAGCTTGCGCTCCCGCACCTGACGGCGCGCAGGCACAGGCCGCGACGACGATCCCGGCCAGGACAGGGTGTCTTGCGCGGTGGCTCATACCTGTCAACGGTACCGCGTCGGGGCCTTGGGTTGCTCGTATATACTCAAAATGAGTAGAACCAGCGTCTCGTCCAATCCAGCCCGACCCCGCCGAGATGAGCACGAACCAGCCGATGCGCCCGATCGAGTTCCTCGTACTTGCCGTGCTGAGCGAGCAGACTCGCCACGGCTACCGGATCGTTCAGGAGATCGAGCGGCGCACTCAGGGCCGCGTCGAAGTGAAACCGGGGAACCTGTACCGGGTCATCGACCGGCTCATGCAGCGGGGACTGGTCGACGAGGACGAGCGCCGGCCGGCCGAGGATCTCGACAACCAGCGCCGCCGCTACTACACGATCACGGAATCCGGCCGGCGGGCGCTGACCGAGGAGGCCCACATGCTGGGGGCGATCGTCGACGGCATTCGCGCAACGCTCCCCGACGATGGGGCGCCCGAGACCGCTCGATGAGCTCGAGCCCATCGGGCCGCGCCTGGCGCTGGCTGCTGCTCGCCTTCCCCCGCCAGTTTCGCCGTCGGCACGGCTCCGACCTGCTGGATCTGGTCTCCGACCTCATCGCCGAGGGCCGCAGCAGGCGCTCGCTGGCCATCGAGCTCGTCGCCCAAGGGCTGGGTGCCCGCCTCCCTTCAGAGCAACCACGGCCGACCCGGAGCGCGTGCGCGCCGCGGTGGTCTCGGGCGAGCTGTTCGACGTTCTCGGCATGAGTTCGCTCGGGAGGTCGTCGGCGTGATCGGCGATGTCCCCAGGCCTACAGCAACCGGCTGTCGCTGGTGGTGCGAACGGGCTCCGAAGCCGCCGTGGTGGTGTCGGCGGTTCGCGATCTGTTGCGCCGCCTCGATCCGGACCTGCCGATCTACGGGGTACAAACCCTGCATGAGGTCCTTGCCGGCTCGGTTGCCGGCCCACGGGTCATCACGGTGATGGTCGGCGCGTTCGCCATGCTGGCGCTCGGGCTGTCGGTCCAGCTAGGCCCCGTCGCGATCGACCACGCCCTCCCGTTCGCCCTCCAGGTAGAGCACCAGGCGACGTGCGTGCCCGGAAAGCTCACGGAACAGGCGGCGGACCCACGGATCGTCGACCTCGTCCTGCTCCTGCAGGAAGAACTGGTAGTGCTCCTCCTGCTCCGACGTGGCAACCTCGAGCAGCTCCTCTGCGGTGTAGTCGGTCTCGCGTCCGGCGACTACCAGCCAGGCCGGACGCTTGGTGTGGTACAGCAGGGTGTCCTCGGCGGCCTTGGCAGGACCGAACTGCTCGGCGACACGCCCCTCGAGATCGTCGGCAAAGGAGCGGGTCGAGGCCGCGGCCTCGGCGAACACGCGGCGGACCTCACCGTCCGAACCCGTGGCCTCCGAGGCCTCTTCGAACCACCGGGTGCTAGTGTGACGCGTCGGAGTTGTCTTGTCTTATGGCTTTGGCGAGGATCTGGTCGGCGGACTTGAGCCAAAGGAAGGGCTCGGAGCCGTCGTTCCAGGCTCGGATGAAGCGGTGGATGGCCTTGATCAGGACATCGACGCTGCTGAAGCTGCCGCGCCGGACGGCCTGCGAGGTGAGGATGCCGAACCAGGTCTCCACCTGATTCATCCAGGAAGCGGAAGTGGGCGTGAAGTGACGCGTAAACCGCGGGTGTTGCTCGAACCAGGCCTCGACCTTGGGCTGGGTGTGGGTGCCGTAGTTGTCCAGCACCAGGTGGATCTCGTCCTCGGGGTAGGTGCGGTCGATCAAGCGTAGGAAGCGAAGAAACTCCTGGTGGCGGTGCCGCTGCATGCAGGTGCCCAGGATCTCGGCGGTGGCTAGGTTCAACGCCGCGAACAGCGTCGTGGTGCCGTGGCGTCTGTAATCGTGGGTGCAGCGCTCTGGATCGCCGCGGCGCATGGGCAACATCGGCTGAGTCCGGTCCAGAGCCTGGATCTGGCTCTTCTCGTCCACGCACAGCACCAGCGCCCCCTGGGGCGGGTGCAGGTACAGCCCCACGATGTCGGTGACCTTGTCCTGCAGGAGTGGATCGGCGGAGTACTTGAAGGTCTCGGTGCGATGGGGCTGCAGGCCGTTGCGCCGCCAGATCCGCAGGATCGTCGAAGGGCTCGCATCGACCTGTTTGGCGAGCCGCTGTGCGCTCCAATGGGTTCGGCTCGGAGGCCTCTCCAGGGTTGCGGCGATGATCTTGGCTTCCCGCACGGCGTCGTAGGTGCGCGCACGACCAGAGCGCGGCTCGTCACCGAGATCCTCGATGCCCTGCTTGGCTGCGCGAGCGCGCCACATGCCCACGGTCTGTCGGGAGGTCTCGAGGCGCTCGGCGATCTGCTGGTTCTGCAGCCCCTGCTCGGCAAGCAGGATGATGTGGGCTCGGAACACCTGCCGCTGCTGTGAGCTCGGCGCGTCGATTACTCCCTGGAGCCGCGCCCGCTGCTGCCCGGTCAACGAAATCTCCGGTGCTACCCTGGGCATCGTGGCCTCCTGTCCCGACAAGTTTACTGTCGAGACAAGGAAGTCATAATATGCCATATAAGTCAAGCTAATTACGACGCGTTACACTAACACGGAGATACTCCAGGGCCAGCAGCGTGGTCTCCGTAGTATCCAGATCACTGTAATCGAACGGCATCGACACGCCTCCTTGGTAGAGACGGTGTCATTCTGGACCGAGCCGGCCGGATTTGGCTAGGCTGTAGTGAAACCGTGTCCAAAGATGCTCCAGCAGGCCCCGGCCCTCGGCGCCGATCGAGCTTGCCAGCCCGGCCAGGGAGCGGACCTCTTCCGGCTGATACATGGCACGGAATAACCTTCGGGCCAGCATGCCCCAGCCGCTGACCAAGTGCTGCTGGCAAGCGCGATCAGCGTCGAGGCCAGCCGCCTCGATCTCGACACGGGCCGAATCCAGGACCGCTCCGAGGCTCCGGTAGCAGGTGTCGACCGGATCGAGCGCACAGGCAGGGATGATCCCCCGATCGACGTCCCGTTCCAAACAGATGCGATACTGCGCGATGCACCGCGCGGTGCGATCGAACGAGCTCAGGACTCGCCTCCCTCAGCCACCACTCAGAGCGAAAGAAGATCTCGTTGGGAATGAGACGGTCACGGCTGCTTGATTTCGGGGTGAGTCAGGCGAGAATTGAGACTTCACCGTCCAGCCTGTGCTCCGGGGAGACCTCGAATGGCAAATAGCTCCGACGTGTCGACGAAGGACCCGATCGTCACGCGCCCCGGCAAGATCGTCACCATCGATCGCCACATCCTCAACGAACAGGAGCGCCATCCGGGCGCTAGCGGCGATCTGTCCAAGCTGCTCTACGACTTCGCCCTGACCGGCAAGCTGATCTCGCGCGAGGTGACCAAGGCGGGCCTGGTCGACATTCTCGGACAGACCGGCACGATCAATGTCCAAGGCGAGGAGGTCCAGAAGCTGGACGCGTTCGCCAACGACTGCTTCGTCAAGACCTTCGACCACGGTGGCAGGCTCTGCGTGATGGCGAGCGAGGAGGTGGACGACCCGATCCCCATCCCCGACAGGTTCGACAAGGGCGAGTACGTCCTGCTTTTCGACCCCCTCGACGGCTCCTCCAACATCGACGCCAACGTGTCGATCGGCTCCATCTGGTCGATCTACCGGCGCCGGGAACCGGGGGCGTCCACAGCTGGGAGACTCGAGGATCTGCTGCGCAAGGGTAACGAGCAGGTGGCCGCCGGCTACATCGTCTACGGCTCGAGCACGATGCTCGTTTACACCACGGGCAGCGGTGTCTTCGGCTTCACCCTCGATCCCAGCATCGGCGAGTTCCTGCTGTCGCACCCTTCGATCCAGATGCCCAAGAAGGGCAAGGTCTACAGCTGCAACGAGGGCTACCGCAATCTCTTCTTCGATCCGACGCGCCGCTTCATCGAATACCTGCAGGAGCCGGACGAGGAAACCGGGCGGCCCTATTCGGCGCGCTACATCGGCTCGATGGTGGCCGACGTCCACCGCACCCTGCTGTATGGCGGCCTGTTCATGTATCCGGCCACCCAGAAGACGCCCGGCGGCAAGCTGCGCCTGATGTACGAGGCCAACCCCATGGGCTATATCGTCGAGCAGGCCGGGGGTATGGCCTCCACCGGCAAGGAGCGCTTGCTCGAGGTGCAGGCCACGGAGCTGCACCAGCGCGTGCCGCTGTACATGGGCAGCGAGCAGGACGTGAAGCTGGCCGTGGAGTTCGAGACCGGGGTGCGCTAGTAAAACGGTCGGCGGATTGACTTGGGCGCGGCACCCGTAGGAACCTGCACGCACTCATACTGGTGTTTTCCGCTTCTCTTCCGCGCATATTCATCATCCGCGCGGTGAACCGCCGGCCCCGCCGGCGCCACAGGTACCCCCGTGCGACCATCCTTGAAGTTCGGATACGTGGGGGCCGGAGCCTATCTACCGGCCAAGATCCTGACCAACCGCGACCTCGAAGCCGTCGTCGACACTGACGACGAATGGATTGTCCGCCGCACCGGCATTCGCGAGCGTCGCATCCTCGCCGAAGACGAGTCGATCCTCGAGATGGCGGCGGCCGCCGCCCGCAGCGCGCTGGATAGCGCCGGGGTCGACCCTGCCGAGCTGACCGACATCCGGGTGGGCGTCAACACCTGGGCGCGCTTCCCGAGCCTGGCCACCCAGCTACAGGCGGAGCTCGGAGCCAATGCGGCCTCGGCCGCCGACGTGGGGGCAGGCTGCGCGGGCTTTATCTACGCCGTCGAGGAGGCCTACAACCGGCTCTTCGTCGAGAAGTCGCGGGACGGCCGCGACGGTATCGCGCTGGTCGTCGGAGTCGACGGGCTGTCGCACATCACGAATTGGCAGGACCGCTCCACCTGCGTCTTGCTGGGTGACGGGGCCGGTGCTGTCGTCATACGCGAGGTGGAGCGCGGCGGCATCCTCTCGATCCATACCCACGCCGACGGCCGCTACGGCCATCTGCTCTATTCCGACCCCGTGCTCGAGGCCCAATGGAACCCGAACGGGGCCGGACCCTTCAGTCACAAGAGCAGCGGCGTGCGCTCCTACCTGCACATGGATGGGCGCAAGGTCTATGGCGTGGCGGTGCGCACGATGGTCGACGAGGTGCGTACCGTGCTCGGCCGATACAACCGCGACAACCCCGAGCCGGTCACACTCGCGGACATCTCCTTCGTCTACCCGCATCAGGCGAACCTGCGCATCATCGAGAGCGTCGCCAGCAAGCTCGAGGTGCCGCTCGAGCGCATCTACACCAACGGCATCGAGCGCTTCGGCAACACCTCGACCGCGTCGATCCCGATCGGCTACGTCGACCCCGAGGCCCGACCGACCGCGCCGGTTGCGGGACAGTTCGAGATCGACGTGGCGTTCGGTGCCGGCTTCGCCTCGGGCGCGATCCTGCGCGAGGTCTAGCAGGCCTGCTGCCAGGCCGCCGACACCCTGCTTGGAGGGTGGTCAGCTCTCGAAGCAGACGACCTTGGGCTCGGTCATCTCCTGCACGGCGAACCGCACCCCTTCGCGGCCGAGACCGGAACGCTTGGTGCCGCCGAACGGCATCGCGTCGATGCGGAAGTCGGTGCTGTCGTTAACCATGACCCCGCCGAACTGCAGGCGCCGGATCGCCCGGTGTGCGGTCGCGAGCGAGTCGGTGAAGATGGCCGCCTGCAAGCCGTACTCGACCCCGTTGGCGGTGTCGATCGCCGCATCGAGCCCCTCGAACGAGCTCAGCACGGTGACCGGACCGTAGATCTCATCGCACGACAGCGGCGCATCTGCGGGCACGTTCTCCAACACGGTGGGCCACACGAAGGTGCCCTCGCGACGGCCTCCGGCCAACAGCCGGCTGCCGGCCGCCACCGCATCGTGCACGCTCTGCTCGACGCGCCGCGCCGCGGCCTCGTCGATCAGGGGTCCCATGTCGGTCGACTCGTCGAGCTTGTCGCCGACCCGATAGGCGCTGGCGGCCGCCACGAATGCGTCGCGGAAGGCCGCGTATCGACGAGATTGCACCAGGATCCGCTGCACATGCAGGCAGTTCTGCCCGGCGGCCCAGAAGGCACCACTGGCGCACGCGCGGACCGCACTATCCAGGTCGGCGTCGTCAGCCACGATGACGGGGCAGTTCGAGCCCAGCTCCATGCTGATTCGCTTGAGCCCGGCGCGGCGCACGATGGCCTCGCCGACCGCGGCGCCACCGGTGAACGAGATCATGCGCACGCGTGGATCGGTCACCAGCACATCGCCGATCTCGGCTCCGGCGCCGGTCACGACCTGAACCACACCGGCCGGCGCACCGGCGTCGTGCAGCGCCTGCGCGAGCCGCACGCCGCTGAGCGGTGTCTTGGAGTCGGGCTTCAAGACGGTCGCGTTGCCCGCGGCAAGCGACGGTCCCAGCTTATGCGCCACCAGGTTGAGCGGATCGTTGAACGGCGTGATCGCACCCACGACCCCGACGGGATCGCGCAGCCAGTAACCGCTCCTGGACTCGTTGCCCTGCCGCTGGTCGAAGCGGATCGTCTCGCCGTCCAGGCGCCGCGCCTCCTCGGCCGACAGGCGCAGGGTCTCGACACAGCGCGATACCTCCTGGCGCGCCTCGCGGATCGTTTTGACCCCCTCGCGGGCGATGGTGCGGGCGAAGGACTCCTGCTCGGCAGCCACACGCTCGGCGGCTCCGCTCAGGATTGCCATACGCCGATGCGTCGGCAGCTCGGCCGCAACCACCGCGCCAGCCACCGCGTGGCCGATTGCCGCATCCATGTCGTCTGCAGAGGCCCGCGGAACCGTATCCACGAGCTCACCCGTTCCGGGATCGTGGACCTCGAGCAGCTCGTCGCGCACCACCCAATCTCCACCGATCAGCATTCTCATGCGGGCGATTCCTCCTGCTGGCAGGCCGTGGCGAGTAGATCGCGCAGCCCCCGCACATGCTCGACGGTGGTGCCACAGCAACAGCCCACCAGCCGTGCTCCCACGGCGAGCCAGCGGCGAGCGTAGCCGAGGTACTCGGCCGGGTCGAGCACGTCGGTGTTGGCCCAGCCCTGATCGGCCTCAGCGTGTCCGACGTTGCCGTAGGCGCCGATCGGCACCGAGGCGGCCGCGGCCAACGGCTCGAGCGCGTGATGCAACGCGGCGGCCGGGGTGCAGTTCACCAGCAGCCCCGATACGCCCAGCGGCTCCACGGCGTGCACCGCATCGACGATCGAGGAGCCCGAGAGCAGCCGGCCGTCTTCTCGACAGGTGAACCCCACGAGCACCGGAAGGCCCGTCGCGACCGCGGCGGTGGCCGCCGCCACCGCCTCGCGGATCGTCGGCATGGTCTCGACAAGGAGCAGGTCGACGCCCGAGCCCTCGAGGTGGGTCGCCATCTCCTCGTGCTCGCGCTGCAGCACCGCCGGCCGGGCCGTGAGCTCGGGACGGTAGCAGTCCTCGAGCGGTGACACCGAGCCGGCCACGAACCGCGCTGCGGTGGTGGCAGGAGCCTGCTCGATCGCCGCGCGTGCCAGGCGCACGGCGCGGTCGGTAAGCTCGGCGGCACGCGCCTCGTGTCCGGCCCGAGCCAGGGAGCGCCGGTGAGTCCGGAACGTGTTGGTGGTGAGCACCTCGGCACCCGCGGCCAGATGATCCCGGTGGATCTGTTCGACGGCCCACGGCGCCTCCAACAGTGCCACCGCCGACCAGAGCGGCAGCGCAGTATCGATACCCCGGCGCGACAGCTCGGTCCCCATCGGACCGTCGAGCAGGATGGGGGGGCCGGACTCGAGCCGCTTCAGGAATGAGACCACGGGAACCTCGCGAGTGAGGTCTCTAGCAGGGTGATGAAGAACGCTGGTTTGTCGGGGGACTGGATCGCTCCACGGAGTTCAAGAGCGTGATCTTGTCTGTTGTGCAGCCCGATCGAAGGACATGCTGCCCGTTGGGCGAGTCCAGCAGCTCGCAGCAGGCCCGTGCAACCGCGCCTGGTCATGTCGCCGCCGCCAGATTGCCCATTCTCACGAGGTTGTAGGCAGCAACCGAGAACGTGAACGTCCAGTCCACCTGTCGCTCGCCTCGGTGTCGCGTCTTGCGCAGAGTGCCTACCGTCTTGACCCAGCCGAACACCTGCTCGGTCAGCTTGCGCTTGCGTTGACTGGCCTGGTAGCCGGGATGCCGAGTGGTTCTGGCGTCGATGGCGCTGCGTCGATTCCGGTAGGCGTTTTGCGCTACGTGGGGCGTGATTCCAAGCGCTCGTGTTTGCGCCACGAAGTTCCGAGTGTCGTAGTTCTTGTCTCCGGCTATGGTGGCCCGAGTGCCTCGCACAGCCGCCTTGAGCAGTTCGACGGCGACGTCTCGTTCCGCTGTGCCGGAGGCCTTTGTTGCTCGGGCTTTGCTGGCCAGACCGTGCCGGTTGTCAAGCAGAACATGCCCCATGTAGCACAGCTGTGCTTCGTGCCCTCGTGCCTTGCGGAACAGCCGCGCATCAGGGTCGGTGATTGAATGATGCGTCGCGTTGGATCGCTTCTGTCCACGGAAGTTGCCGGCCGCATTGCTGCCACCCCCGCCTCCGGGGCCAGAGACCTCGCCTTTGGCGACGTAGCTCTTGTGCGAGGCCCACGCCTGGATCAACGTGCCATCCACCGAGAAGTGCTCATCCGACAGCAGATCCCGCTCGCGAGCCTGGGCAAGCACCGCCTCGAAGAAGGCGTCTGCGATCTGCCCCTGCAACAACCGATCACGGTTCTTGCTGAAGGTACTCGGATTCCAGACCGTATCGTCCATCCCCATCCCCACGAACCAGCGGAACAGCAGGTTGTACTCCAGCTGCTCGATCAACATCCTCTCGGATCGGATGCTGTAGAGCACCTGCAGCAGCAGCGCTCGAAGCAACCTCTCCGGTGGAATCGATGGGCGCCCCGTGTGCGAGTACAACTCCCGGAACTGCGGCCCGAGCGTGCGCAACGCTTCGTCCACCATCTCCAGGATCGCCCGCAACGGATGCTCTTTCGGTACCCGTTGCTCCGGCGAGATGTAACTGAAGGCCGCTACCTGCCGCGTGTCGTCGCCTCGCATCAACCCACCCCCTACGACGGTCACTTGAGCACTCGCGCCTACCCTACCAACCTGTCTCAAGAGATTCTCCGCCCTCGGCGGAGTTTTTCATCACCCTGCTAGCGTACTTCGGCGATGGCCAGCAGATGGCTGCCCGTGCGCAGGAAGATCTCGCCCGCCGACAGCGCCGGCGTGGCAAAGACCGGGGATCCCATGTCGATGGTGCTCAGAAGCTCGAACTCGCGGCCTGCCGCCAGCACGAAGATCTCACCGTCCTCGGAAGACAAGACGCAGCTAGTAGCGGAGCACAGGCCAGGATCGCAACGAGCGGGCGGACAAGGGCTATGGGTTGACTCATCTTGGGTGCATGGGGGAGAGCGCGGCTCGGAAGCCCGGAAGCGGCTCGGCTACCATTGTGACGATCCGACGCCCGGGTTTCATCTCTCCTGCGAAGTCTCGACGAGGCTGCCCCGATGTTGCGCACAAGCGACGAGCCGCCGCGCGCCGACCCGGGCACACAATACCGCCGGCGGTTGGCAGAGCGACGCACGAGACAGGAGATGCTGAGCCGGCTCGACAGCCGCTTCTCGATGGCACGGCTGGTCACCGTCGCTGTGGGCCTCGTCGTCGCCTGGGCCGTGTTCGATCCCGAGCGGTTGGCGTTGGCGTGGCTCGCCGTGCCGGCCGTCGTCTTCGTCGGCCTAGCGATCGCCCACGAGCGGGTCGTGCATCGCAAGGAGCGGGCGCAGCGGGCGATCGCCTACTACGAGCGTGGCCTCGAGCGTGTCGAGGACCGCTGGGACGGTCACGGCTTCGACGGGCTGCCCTACCTCGACTCGGAGCACCCGTACGCCGGCGACCTGGACCTGTTCGGGCGCGGCTCGCTGTACCAGCTTCTGTGCAGCGCCCGCACCGCGGTGGGGCGCGGAACGCTTGCGACCTGGCTTCTGGAGCCCGCCGAGCCCGAGGAGATCCGGCGGCGCCAGGAGGCGGTAGGCGAGCTGGCGCGTGACCTCGACCTGCGCGAGCAGATCGCCGTGTTCGCCGGCGACCTGGGCGACGGGCTGCACGCCGACGCGCTGGTCGGCTGGGCCAACGCGCCAGCGGTGCTCCCGACCGGCGCCGTGCGGTGGGTGCCGCCGGTGCTCGCGCTAGCGCTGATCACCAGCCTGGCAGGGCTGATCGCCAGCCTTCTAGTGTAACGCGTCGTAATTAGCTTGACGTATATGGCATATTATGACTTCCTTGTCTCGACAGTAAACTTGTCGGGACAGGAGGCCACGATGCCCAGGGTAGCATCGGAGATTTCGTTGACCGGGCAGCAGCGGGCGCGGCTCCAGGGAGTAATCGACGCGCCGAGCTCACAGCAGCGGCAGGTGTTCCGAGCCCACATCATCCTGCTTGCCGAGCAGGGGCTGCAGAACCAGCAGATCGCCGAGCGCCTCGAGACCTCCCGACAGACCGTGGGCATGTGGCGCGCTCGCGCAGCCAAGCAGGGCATCGAGGATCTCGGTGACGAGCCGCGTTCTGGTCGTGCGCGCACCTACGACGCCGTGCGGGAAGCCAAGATCATCGCCGCAACCCTGGAGAGGCCTCCGAGCCGAACCCATTGGAGCGCACAGCGGCTCGCCAAACAGGTCGATGCGAGCCCTTCGACGATCCTGCGGATCTGGCGGCGCAACGGCCTGCAGCCCCATCGCACCGAGACCTTCAAGTACTCCGCCGATCCACTCCTGCAGGACAAGGTCACCGACATCGTGGGGCTGTACCTGCACCCGCCCCAGGGGGCGCTGGTGCTGTGCGTGGACGAGAAGAGCCAGATCCAGGCTCTGGACCGGACTCAGCCGATGTTGCCCATGCGCCGCGGCGATCCAGAGCGCTGCACCCACGATTACAGACGCCACGGCACCACGACGCTGTTCGCGGCGTTGAACCTAGCCACCGCCGAGATCCTGGGCACCTGCATGCAGCGGCACCGCCACCAGGAGTTTCTTCGCTTCCTACGCTTGATCGACCGCACCTACCCCGAGGGCGAGATCCACCTGGTGCTGGACAACTACGGCACCCACACCCAGCCCAAGGTCGAGGCCTGGTTCGAGCAACACCCGCGGTTCACGCGTCACTTCACGCCCACTTCCGCTTCCTGGATGAATCAGGTGGAGACCTGGTTCGGCATCCTCACCTCGCAGGCCGTCCGGCGCGGCAGCTTCAGCAGCGTCGATGTCCTGATCAAGGCCATCCACCGCTTCATCCGAGCCTGGAACGACGGCTCCGAGCCCTTCCTTTGGCTCAAGTCCGCCGACCAGATCCTCGCCAAAGCCATAAGACAAGACAACTCCGACGCGTCACACTAGGGCTGATCAGCGGCTACCCGGACCGGGTGCTCGTCGGGATCGCGTTCGCCGCGCAGGCCGGGTTCGCGCTCTGGCTGCGCCTGCGCGTCGAGGCCGTGATCGCCGCGGCTGGTGGCGCGGGTCGCGAGCTCGCGATGCTGGCCGGGGTGCTGGAGTTGGTCGAGAGCCGCGAGTTCGACAGCCAGCGGCTTCGCCGGACGGTAGCCGAACTGCGAAGCGACGGGACGGCGCCGTCAGCGGTGGTACGACGCCTTCAGCACCTCCTGGTGCTGCTGGACTCGCGGCGCAACCAGTTCTTCGCGCCGCTCGCGATGCTGCTGATGTGGGGCACGCAGCTGTCGATGGCCGTCGAGGCCTGGCGGGCGACACACGGCCCGGCGATTGCGCGCTGGATTACCGCTATCGGGGAGTTCGAGGCCCTCAACAGCCTCGGAGGCTACTGCTACGAGCGGCCCGACGAGCCGTTCCCGGTGATCCACGACGACGGAGCCCACCGGGGGGGCCAGCAGGGGGCCCAGGAGGGGGCACTGTTTCGCGGGCAGCAGGTGGGCCACCCCCTGTTGCCGCGGGCCGAATGCGTTGTCAACGACGTCACGCTCGATGCCGAGACCCGGCTCCTGATCGTCTCGGGATCCAACATGTCCGGCAAGAGTACCCTGATGCGCGCCGTCGGCACCAACGTCGCCCTGGCGCTCGCCGGAGCCCCGGTGCGGGCGCGGCGACTCGAGCTGTCGTGCCTGCAGGTCGGCGGCACCCTGCGCGTAGAGGACTCCCTGCGGCGCGGCATGTCCGGCTTCTACTCGGAGATCCACCGCTTCCTCCAGCTGGTACGGCTGGCGGAGCGCCAGCCGCCCCTGCTCTTCCTGCTCGAGGAGATTCTCAACACCACCAACTCCCACGACCGGCGCGCAGGCGCCCGCGCCGTGATCGGCAGCCTGTTGCAGCGTGGTGCCATCGGCCTGGTCACCACCCACGACCTGGCGATCACCGAGATTGCCGAGCATGTCGAGCACGCACGCAATGTCCACTTCGTCGATCACCTCGAGGGCGACGAGATCCACTTCGACTACGTTCTCCGCCCCGGCGTCGTGGGCAAGAGCAACGCCGTGGATCTGATGCGCTCGATCGGCCTGGATGTCTGATCGGGAGTTATCGCTGGCCGGCTACAGCCGAGCCCGGATCGTCGGGTCGCCATCCAGGCCGCGGCATGAAGGTGACGCGCGGGTCGGTCGCCGCGCTCCCCGGGGTCGTGGGTGTCGGCGGTATCAACCACCTACCCATGGGTGACGGTCGCTCCCACGGCTCCATGCAGATCGAGGACTACCCGACCGAGGAAGGCGGTATGCCGCCGCTGGCGGAGAGGAAGACCGTCGTGGCCGGCTACTTCGAGACCATGGGCATACCGCTGCTACAGGGTCGTTACCTGAACGATAGTGACGGCATCGACGGCGCGCGTGCGGTCGTGGTTTCGGCCGGCTTTGCGCAACACTGGTGGCCAAGCGAGAGCGCGCTCGGCCGCCGAGTCAAGGGAGGCAACCGCAGCGACGAAGAGGTCGAAGACGAAGGCTGGTACCAGATCGTCGGCATCGTCGGCGACGTGCACTTCGCGGCGCTCGAGGACCCGGCCGAGGAGACTGTCTACTACCCGACGCTCGCTGGCTCGCCCGAGATGAGCGTGACCTCGGGCGTCATGGAGCTGGTCGTCCAGGTCGATGGTGATCCGACGGAGCTCGTGGCTCCTGTGCGCAGCGTCATGCGCCAGATCGATCCCGCGCTACCGATCGCCAAGTCGCGACCCGTCGCCGAGGTGCTCGCCGATTCGATGGCGCGCACATCGTTCACGCTGGTCATGCTGGGCGCCGCCTCGAGCGTCGCCCTGCTGCTCGGCGCCATCGGCATCTACGGCGTCATCTCCTTCGTGGTGAGCCAGCGGACCCAAGAGATCGGCGTGCGTATCGCGCTCGGCGCCTCCAGCGGCACGGTCCAGAGCATGGTCGTGCGACGGGGAATGATCCTGGCCACCATCGGCATCCTGGTCGGCATCGCCGCGGCGCTCGGTACCAGCTCGGTGCTGGCCTCGCTGCTGTACGGCGTCAGCGCGCTCGATCCCGCGACCTACATCGCCGTGACGGCGGCGCTCGCCACCGTTGCGCTGATGGCCAGCTGGCTACCGGCGATGCGGGCCTCGAGCATCGATCCGGTGGAGGCTCTGCGAGCCGATTGAGTTCACCACGGCCTCATAGGCCGAAGGCGTACAGCGTGTGCCGAGTGCGCACGTAGATGCGGCCGTCGGCGATGGCCGGGGTCGCGTAGCAGAGATCGTCGAGGTCGGAGACCGCGATCGGCTCCAGGCCGCCGTCGGGCTCGAGCACCGAGAGCATGCCGAGCTCGCTGAGCATGAAGATCTTGCCGTCGGCCGCGATCGGCGAGGCGTAGTACTGGTCGACCGCCCCTTTCAGACGACCCTGGGCGATGACCTCCCCGCTCCCGGGATCAAAGGAGGTGACCACGCCACCGTCGTTCACCATGTACAGAATGCCGTTGTAGACCAGAGGCGACGGCAGCTGCGGTACGGCCCGGTTGTATTCCCACACGACGTTGGTCGCCGTCATGTCGCCCTGGCCCCCCAGCTTGATCGCCAGGATTCCGTTGCGGCTCTCGAGCGCCGCCCGCATGTACTCCCACTCCTCGGCGGTGAGCTCGCCGTCGGCGCTCAGGTCGACAAAGCCGAACCAGTCGGTGGCGCGGCTCGGGGGCATCTCCTGTCGATCGATCAGGCCGTCGCCGTCGGCATCGGCATCCGGCAGCACCTCCTCGAAGCTCGGCAGAACAACCTGGTTGCCGGGCTGGTTGAGCGGCGATCCGTAGCCGTTGATGTAGGCCACTCCCTCGTGGAGCACCGGCGTCGACTTCATCTCGAAGGACAGGCCGCGGACCCACCAGATCTTCTTGCCGGTGTCGGGATCGTAGGAATCGAGCAGGAAGGAGCCGGCCAAGATCAGCTGTGTCTGCCCCTCCGGGGACTCCCAGAGAATCGGTGTCGAGTGGCCGCTCTTGGCCTCGGGTCGCTCGATGCGCCAGGCCCGCTCGCCCGTGTTGGCATCGACGGCGACCATGAACGAACCGATGTTCTGGTCGCACACCAGGATGACCTTGTCGCCGACAATGACCGGCGAGGCCCCCATGCCATAGATGTTGTTGAACGGGCCCAGCGGCAGGCGCCAGCGCTCCTCACCGTCGAAGGTGTAGGAGATCAGGCCGAAGTCGTTGAAGAAGACGTAGATCACGCCGTCCCCGACCGCCGGGCTCGGCGCGGCCGGGTCGTTGCGCGAATCGAGCCGCTCGCGCCGCAGGCGCGGTGCGTTGGCCCGCCACAGAATCCGGCCGCTGGCCCGATCGATGGCGATGGTCTGCAAGTCGTCGCCGTCGGCAGCCGTCAGGAAGATCCGGTCCTCCGACAGGACGGGGCTCGAGTGACCTGGGGACAGATCGAGCTTCCAGACGACGTTGGTGTCGGTGCCGAACTCGGTCGGGAGAGCCGCCGACTGGGCGACCCCGGATCCATTGGGACCGCGGAAACGCGACCAGGAGTCGTCGTTCGAGGCTGGCGCGGCGCTAGCCGGGGTCAGTGCGGCGGCTACCAGGACCGTCATCAGGGCGACTCGGATGCTCTTCATGGCATTGCTTCAATTAGGGGATCGAGGGATCCGGCAACTGTACCCGCTCGGCGCCACCGAGGTCATCTATTCGGCGCCAACCGGGTCCCAAGCAGCCGCGCCGCAGGCGCCGCGGAGTACCATGCCCGCATGGGAAACCGAATCGGGGTCGTGGTCGGGGTCGTCATCCTGGTTCTCGCAGCGCTGGCGCTGATCGTCTGGTCGAGCATCGGTCTGGCACAGCACACGGGCGAGATCTGCATCACCTACAACGGCCGCACCGAGTGCCGCGTCGCCTCGGGATCGACGCAACAAGAGGCAACGCGCACCGCTACCGACATGGCCTGCGCGGTTCTTGCCTCCGGCATGACCGAGCGCATCAGCTGCCAGAACACGCAGCCGAGCCGCATTACCTGGCAGGGCGAGTAGCGCGCCGGCCTACCAATCCGGGCGCGAGCGCAGAAAGACGCTGCGATCGCGGCCGTCGAGCCCCTCGGGAATCGGTACGCCGATCAGCGCCGCCAGCGTCGGAGCCACATCCACCGTGTTGATCCGGTCACCGCGCAACCCCGGGACGATTCCGCCTCCCGCAAAGATGATCGGCACCCTGGAGTCGTAGTCGTACGCCGAGCCGTGCGTCGTACCCATGCCCGGGTTGTACATGTAGTACTGCTTGAACTGCACCATGACGTCGGCGCTGCGTCCGGCAAAGTAGTTGCTCAGGAAGCGCTGGTGAATCTCGTCGTGGGGTCGCGGACGCGCCGCCAGCTCGGTCGCCGTCCAGGCGCGCTCCACGGCGTCACACTCCATCACCAGCTCGGCGAGCACGCGTTCGACCTCGGCGCGGTCGCGCCCGTTGCGGGCGATGGTCTCGTCGTTGAGGTAGAAGCCCGACAGCAGCCAATCGTCGGGGCCGAGGCGCTGGCCGAGCCGCGCACCGACACGCTGTATGCAGACCACATCGGCCTGGTCGAGCCTGTGTCCCTCCTCGCCGACGAAAGCCCGGTACTCCGGTAGCGGAACGACTCCATGGTCGGAGCTCAGCGCAAAGATCACGTGCTCGAGGCCGACCTGCCGATCAAGAAAGCTGATCAGGGTTTGCAGCTGCAGGTCGAGGCGAGCGAGGACGTCCAGGACCTCGGGGCTGTTGGGCCCGTATTGGTGTCCCACGGTGTCGAGCGCCGAAAAGGACAGGCCCAGGAAGTCGATGCTGCCATCGAGTCCGAGTTGCTCGTTTTCGATGAGGGCCCTGGCGAACTCCACCAGGTAGGCGTCGACGAACGGGGTCGCGTACAGAGATCTGTAGAAGGCCTCGTCGGCCACCGGCGAGTAGCCACCCATGACATAGGGGAAGCTCCGGTCGAAGGCACCACGGTCGAGAACCTGGACTCCGTCGCTGGGCCAGTCGGCCGAGGAGTAGAGCGGCTCCCACAGCGTGCCGAAGTACCGGTCCATCAGCTTGCGGCGGTGGAAGGCAGGTAGCCACTCGCGCTCCGCATCCTCGTAGTATTCGGAGCTGGTCCAGTCGCCGGCCTCGCGGTCGTACCAGTAAGCGGCGTCGGGATCCTGGCCGCCCAGCATGATGGCGGAGCGGTCCTTGGCGCTGGCCGTGAACACCTTCGAACGGGGATCTGCGGCCTTGAGCCAGTCGCCGAAGCCGGTGGCCTCGAGATGCAGCGGGGACCGATTGTCCGCCGGCCCCGCGGCGTAGATCTCCTGGCCCGTGACCGAATCGAACCAGCCGTTGCCGACAATTCCCGAGCGGTAGGGCTCGAGTCCGGTCGAGAGTGAGGCGTGCCCCGGCGCCGTCGCGGTGACGGCGTGGTTCTGGTGCGCGTCGGAAAAGCGGGCCCCGTTTTCGATCAGCCAGCCGATGCCGCCGACGAACAGATCGCGGAAGCGCTCGATGTAGTCGGAGCGGGCCTGGTCGATCGCCAGCATGACGACCAGCGACGGGCCTTCGCCCCGCGGCAGCGGCTCGGGGGGGGCACAGCGAGCCACCGCCAGGGCGGCAACGAGAACGATCCCTAGCCGCAACACAGCCGGCCGGAAGGGTGAGAGCCGGGGGAACACGGTACGCCTCGCGTCAAGAAGGAGTCAGTGGAGGCTGGATGATACCCCGAGAGCACCCCGTGATCGTGCCCCGGGGCAGCTCTCCGCGTTCCCCTCGACCGGGCTCAGAAGTCCCAGGCGCGGGTAACCTTGGCGATGATCGCCGAGTCGGACTGGCCGTGGTAATAGTCGTTGTACAACACCGCCGACTTGAAGACCAGGAAGACGTCGTCGTTGTTGTTGTGAATGTAGTTGAGCCGGAAGAAGATCGACATGCGCTCGGCGACGCTGTTGTACTGCACCAGCGCGCTCGTGAGCCAGCGGTCGCTGAAGTTGTAGGAGCCGCGTAGCGACGCGACCTGCGCGTCGAAGGCGCCGTTGGGCAGATCGATTTGGTTGTAGTCGTAGCTCGGGCTCAGCGAGAACTTCTCGTTGAAGCGGAAGGTCATTCGCGCGCCATAGGACTTGCGGGTCCCTCCCCAAGTACCCTCCGCCGCTGGCGCTCAGGCGCCCGGAGATCCGTCGCGCCTTGTAGCTGTCCACGGAGGCCCGCCAGGTCACCTGCGAGTAGTCCCCGGGCGCCACCCACACAAGCCCGGACGAGGAGAATCCGTACTTCAGGCGCTCGAAAGTGCTGGTGACGCTGACGTTGGCCGAGTCGCCCGACTCGAACTGGAAGCGCGTCCAGCCGGTCTGCGAGCGTGTCTCGATCTCGCCGGAGGTGTCCGTGATGTACTTCGTCGAGGCGTTGAGCCAGATCTGGCGCATCCAGGAGATGCCGCTCGGCCGCGGCGAGATCCCCACCGAGTAGTCCTGCGAGATCATGTCGCTCCGCCGGACGAAGCCGAGATCCGTAGCGAAATCGGGGTCGACATAGGAGTAGCTGGCGCTGGCGCTCCACAGGTCGCTGTCCCAGCCGGCCCGGAACGCGCCGACGTACCGCGGCCCGTCGATCCCCGAGTCGCTGGCCTGGGCGACGTAGCCGCTGATCCCCATGTGGTCGAGGAAGCGGAAGCTGGCGTCCACAGCTGCGACCCGGTTGTACTCACCGGAGCCCTGGACGTTGGTGAACATGACTCCCACTGCTGAACGCTGCAGCACGTCCTGCTTCACGCGGAGCGCCGTGTAGTTGCGCCCCAAGTAGCCGAATTCGAGAGCGTCGCCGGTCTGGGCGTTGATGAACCCCATGCTGGTACCGTCCATCTTGCCAGTCATCTTGGCGCCGTAGCGCATCGGCACGGGATTACCGGCGTACAGCCCGATCTGGCGTGAGTGGTACAGCAGCACGTCAGGACCGCCGAAGCCGCGGTGGCCGCCTGCCCCGCCGAACTGGAACTTGTCGGCGCCTTCGATGAAGAACTCGCGTCGCTCCGGGAAGAAGAGCGGAAAGCGCGACAGATTGACGCGCTGCTGATCGTCCTCGACCTGCGCGAAGTCTGTGTTGATCGTGAGATCGGCCGTAAGGTTGGGCGAGATCTGGACCTTGAAATCCTCGACGCCGAACTGGCCGTCGCTCTCGCGGAAGGGCTCATCTGTGGCGTTGAAGGCAGAGTAGCCACCGGCCATGTACGGCTTCACGCGGAAGCGATCGGTGAGCCGCAGGTTGCGGAAGCCGACGATGTGTCCGGACTGGGATACGTTGCGGAAGTCGAAACCCCGGAGGAAGTTGCTCCAGTTGACTTTCTCGTTGTTGCGCCGGATCTCGCGCTTGAAGTCGATGCCCCAGACGTGACTGCCGGCGCTGAAACGCAGAGCGCTCCACGGGATCTCGAGCTCGGCCTCCCAGCCGCGCTCGGTGATGCGGGCCGCCGCTCCCCAGCGCTCGTCCCACTGGGAGTTGATGTCGCGCTCGTCCTTGACGGTGGCGTCGTAGCGCGTACCGAGCGGGTTGACGCGGAACAGGAAGCCGTTGCGGTGGTCGTGGAAGGTGTCGAAGATCACCGCGACGGTGTCGTCGGTCTCGAGACGGCTGTCACGCCGCAGGTCCGAGGCGAGGATGGCGCCGGGGTCGTCGTCGTAGGCGATGAAGCCGATGTAGATGTTTTCTTCGTCGAAGAGGATGCGCACCTCGGTGCGCTGCGACGGCTGGCCTGCCTCGATCGGCTCGCGGGTCAGGAAGTCGCTTACCACCTCGGCGTACTGCCAGACGTCGTCGTCGACCACACCGTCGAGGATCGGACGCTGGGGCGTCGGCGTGGCGGTCATGCGCTTGCTGTCGGGACCGATCTCGTCTTCCTCGGCGGCGGTGATGACGACCGGCTTGGGCTTGTCGCCCTCTTCGCTCAGGGTGACCGAGCCACCGGCCGACTCACCGGATCCACCGAGCTGCTCCTGCGCGTGGGTCGTGGCAGGCGCCAGGACGAGGCCGGCAACGAGGGCGAGCCCCGTGAGGCTGTGTGTGGAGGGAAAGTGCATCGATTTGGGATTCACGCGGAAGGGAACGGTTGCGGGGAGCGTGTGTCACGATCGACGGCTCCGACGATAGCGTGCCAGCGGGCGCGCAACAAGCCCGATTATCGGCCCTAAACGCTTCTTTCCAGGGGCTTTACGCTTCTTTACAGGCCGAGCGGCCGGCGCGCCTCAGTCGCCCAGGATCTCGAGTAGCTCGACATGGAAGATCAGCGTCGCGTTGGGCCCGAAGACGGAGCCCGGGCGCGGGTTCGGACCGTAGGCAAGCTCGGCGGGAATCCAGAACATGTACTTGGATCCGACCGGCATGAGCTGCAGCCCCTCGGTCCAGCCTGAAATAACCTGGCCGACGCCGAATGTCGACGGCTCACCGCGCGCGTACGACTCGTCGAAGACTTCGCCGTCGATCGTCGTTCCTCGGTAGTGCACCACCACCGTGTCGCTCGCCGTCGGCCGTAGCCCGTCGCCCTGCTCGATCACCTCGTACTGCAGTCCGCTCTCGGTGACCGTCACCTCGGAGCGCTCGGCATTGCGGGCGCAGAACTCACGCCCCGCGATCAGATTGGCCTCGGCCTCCGGACCGGCGTTCGCCGCCATCGCTTCGTTGACCATGGCGCGGAACTCGCCGATGGCGGCCATGAGCTCCTCGCCTTCCAGCCGTGGATCCCCCTCGAGACCGTCACGCATGCCGGCAAGCAGGGCCTCGGTCTGTATCGGCAGCTCCTGGTCGCGGAAGTTGCTTGCCATGTCGAGCCCCACGGCATAGCTGGCGCGCTGCTCGCGCACTTCGAGATCGACGGGCGCGTTCGGCGGCTTGCTGACCCTGGCAGCCGATCGCCACGAGAGCACCGGCAAGGACAAAGACGAGGTTGCGGTAGTTCACGGCTAGCCTCTGGGCAGGTGGGGCCCGGGAGCACACGGCTCAGCGACGCAGGCGGCGACCGGGACGACGATGCGATCGGGCCACGGTAGCACGCTGGCCGAGGAGCTACGCGACCCGCGTTCCAACACGGCCTGCTGGTAAACTGCGGCCGCTACCAGACGGATCCGACCCCCTGGGGCACGACGATGAGAGTTCTTCGCCTGCTGACACCGATGCTCGCCCTGCTGCTGCTCGGGCTCCCGGCAACCGCCCAGGAGGCGGAGCAGGAGGAGAGCGCCGAGACCCCGGTCGCGGCGAGTCTGGAGATCACGCCGGAGACCATCGCGCTCGAGGTCGGCGAATCGCTACAGCTGGAGGCCGTTGTCAAGGATGCCGACGGCAACGTCATCGACGGCGGTACGGTCGTCTATTTCTCCCTGGCACGCCGTAACGTGGGGGTCACGCCGGCGGGCCTCGTCGAGGCCTACCGCCCCGGCGAGTTTCAGATCATGGGGCGCGTGCCCAGCTCACCCGACGTCGATCCGCGCCGAGATTCCGACGCCCTGACGGTGCGGGTCGCCGTGTCGATCCCGACGCCGCCACTGGCGAGCCTGGCCTTCGATGGCATGCGCGGCCAATTCTACGCCGGCACCTCGATCCGCCCCAGCTATCGGATCATCGACACGTCGGGCGCCGCCCGCAGCGATCCTGTCCTGGTGCTGAGCAGCAGCGACGCGGCGGTTGTCGAGGTCACGCATCTCGGCCACCTGCGGCTCGTCGCCCCGGGCACCGCGACCATCACGGCCAGCGCCGAGGAGGTGTCGGACACGATCGAGGTCGAGGTCGCAGCCAACCCGATCCAGCAACTCGAGCTCGCCCAGAGCGCCGAGCACGTACGAACGGGGGACGTCGTGCACTTCGATGCGGCCCCGCTGGATGCGGCGGGCGATGCGATCCCCGAGATGCCCGTGCGCTTCGCCTTCCGCGCCCGCACGCTCGAGCACGGCATGGGGGAGCCGCCGTCGGGTCTGATCACCGACGACGGGCGCTTCGTGGCCGATCTGCCCGGCGAGTACACGATCCTGGCCTCGGCCGGCAACGAGTGGGTCTCCGCCGTGGTCACCGTCGAGCCTCGCAACGCTGAGCGCGAGCTCGAGCTGCTCGGGCAGGGGCGTGTGAGCGACCGCAAGACGTCCGATCTCTGGGTCTGGGAGGCGCCCGACGGTCGCGACTATGCGGTCACCGGCACCTGGGGTGCCGCCGGCCACGCCTACTTCTGGGACGTCACCGATCCGCGCAACATGCAGCTCATCGATATGGTCAAGCTCGACGCCCGAACCGTCAACGACGTCAAGGTGTCGGAGGACGGAAGCATCTGCATCATTTCCCGTGAGGGCGCCTCGAACCGGCGCAACGGGCTGGTCATCCTCGACTGCTCCTCACCGGCCAACGGGGTCAAGATCCTGGCCCGCTACGACGACCAGCTCACCGGCGGCGTCCACAACGTCTATATCCACGAGGACCACGTCTATGCCCTGAGCGCCGGGCGGCGCTACGACGTCATCAGCATCGAGGATCCGCGCAATCCTCACCGGGTCGGCCAATTCGAGCTCGACACGCCCGGCCATTCGATCCACGACGTCTGGATCAACGACGGCGTGGCCGTGTCGTCGAACTGGTCCGACGGCGTCGTGCTGGTCGACGTCGGTGGCGGCGGCAAGGGCGGCACGCCGGCCAACCCGGTGAAGATGGGCAGCTACGCCTACCCGAGCGGCTGGAACCATGCCGCCTGGCCATTCAAGAGCCGGTCGAGCGGCAAGTTCTATGTCATCGCCGCCGACGAGGCCTTTCCGCGCCAGCGCAACCCGCTGGGCACCGACCGCTTCGAGGGCCCGCCCGTGCAGGCGGCCGGCTGGATCCACTTCGTCGAGTTCGACGACCTGGACAACCCGCGCGAGGTAGCCCGATACCAGGTCCCCTACGGCGGCACCCACAACTTCTGGGTCGAGGACGATATCCTCTACATCGCCTACTACAATGCCGGGCTGCGCATCGTGGACATCTCGGGGGAGCTTCTCGGCGATCTATACCGCCAGGGGCGCGAGATCGCCTACTTCCTGGCCGACGACCCCCAGGGTTTCAAGCCCAACGCCCGGCGCACCTGGGGCACCATGACCCACAAGGGCAACATCTTCTTCGCCGACAACAACTCAGGCCTCTGGGCCGTGCGCTTCAAGCCCGAAGAAGAAGACGGCGACAGCGGCGCCCAGTAGGCCTCCGAAAACGCCGCGGTGCCACTAATCTCGCTCCGGGCGTTCCGCTCGGCGCAGCTCGGCGAGTGAGTAGAACGTGCCGCGCCACTCGATGCCGCCGCGGCGGTAGGTCAGCCAGGCGGCGCGCAAGTAGGTGTAGACAACCAGCAACACGCCGATCGGCAGTGCCAGTGACGTCCATCGCGGCAGGCTGGTGTCCGCCAGCAGCGCCGCATGGCTGCTGACGATGAGCAGGAGCACGGCAGCGTTCAGCCACAGCACCGCGCCGTCGGTGAGCAGCACCGCCAGGAACGGCCAGGCCACCATGAGGATCTGAGCCAACGCTCCGACGATCAGCAGCGCCAGCGACCAGTTCACGGCGGCCAGCGTGTTTTTCTCGAGGCCGCGAATCGCTGCAGGCAGGTTCGGGTACCACTCCACGTGCACCATCGGTCCAACCACGGCGCAGGCCTGGCGCGCACCGGCGAGCTTCAGGTTACGGCCCAGGTTCACGTCATCGATCGGGTCCATCGCCAGCGCCGCGTGGGCGCCGGCTCGATCGTAGAGCTCGCGCCGGACGAGGTTGAAACCCCCGAAGCCGATGTACCAGCGCGGGTTCGAGCCGGCGGCCCGCCAGGGCCTGAAGTAGCTGTTGAAGAACAGGGCAAAGGTAGCCACGAACAGGGCGACCCACGCGGTGCGCGCGTGCACGTCGGTCGCCCCTGCCAGGTGGTCGACCCGGTGCTCTCTCATCCAGCGGATCGCCCGACCCAGCACGCTGGGCTCGAACACCACGTCGGCATCGGTGAACAGGAGTAGCTCCCCGCGCGCCGCTTGCGCCCCCCTATGCAGCGCAAGGTTCTTGCCGAGCCAGCCTGCGGGCAGCTCGTCGATGTGCAGCACACGGAGCCTCGGGTGCACTGCGGCAAGCTCGTCGAGCAATGCACCGGTGGAGTCCTCGGAGCGATCGTCGATGGCAATCACCTCCAGCTCGGGATACTCGAGCGCCAGCATCGAGCGCACTGCCGAGGCGACGCCCAACTCCTCGTTGCGGGCGGCCAGCACGACGCTGACCCTGGGCAACATTCCCGGCGACTCGGAGAGCGGTGGCACGCGCTGTAGGAACGCCAGGTGGCGACGTCCGCGGGCGGCGTCGACGACGAACTCCAACCAGCCGAGCAGGGTCACGACGCCGAGAGCCAGAAGCACGGTCTGCATGGTGAGCTCAGCGGGGTCCGCGCCACTCCCGTAGGAAGGCGCGCAGTACGCTGGCCGAGTTGCCCGCAGCCAGGCGCCCGAAGACACGAATCTGGTTGTCTCCCGGCCCGCCACCGGCCAGATCGGAGAGCGAGCGGAAGCCGAGGAAGCGGACGCGGTTGAGCGCCGCCACCTGGGCAACCGCGGCCGTCTCCATGTCGAGAGCGTCTGCCTCGAAGGTGCGCCAGACCCACTCGCGAAACTCCGCATTGTTCACGAACGTGGGGCCGCTGACACCGCTGCCTCCGGTCACGATGCGCGGCTGGTGCTCGAGACAGTCGCCGTTCGGCAGGCAGCGATCGAGCTGCACCTGGGTGGCAATACGCTGGGCCACGTCGAGCATCTCCTCGTCGACCGGAAACCAGAACTGCCGCTCCTCCGCTTGCGCCTCGGGACCGCCGCCGGACAACAGCTGGCCGCGCGTGAACATCATGCCAAAGTTGTCGAACTCGCCGCCGCGCCCGCCGGTGTCCCAGCCCTCGGCAGTCTCGCGCGCGAAGACCATCTCCTGGTGCTGCCCCCATTGGCCCGGTACGGTGACATCGCCGACCGCCAGGTTGGGGTTCACGCCGCCGGCGATCCCCGAGAAGACGATGCCTCCGACGTCGAAGTAGTCGATCAACGCCTGGGTCGAGGCCGCTGCGTTGACCATGCTCACGCCAGCAAGGCCCAGCACGACCGCGTGACCCTCGAGATTGCCGACGTGATAGGTCCGACCCGCGATCTCGACCGACCGGTCGAGACGCGCCGCCGCCAGCAGTTGATCGAGCTCCGTCGGCACCGCCGACAGCACGACGACGCGCACCGCGTCGCGCTCCGAGTAGATCGGCCGCAGGCCCTGCGACGGATCGTTGAACGTGACACCGGTCGAGGCGCACGCGAGCGGAACGCATACGAGAGCAACCGGGAGCGTGGATCCGAGCCAGCGGGCGTGCATGGAGTCTATTGTAGCCTCGTCACCGGGGAGGGCGGCCGACGCACGCGGACCGCGACCGAGGAGCAGCTCCCGACGCTCGCGTCCGGCTAGCCCGGCCCGATGCCGATCTGTCCCTCGAGGATCCAGATCCCGGCGTCGCAGACGAGGGAAACGAAGGCGATCTGGCGGCCGTCGGGTGACCAGCGGGCGCGGAACGGCTCGAACTCGTCGGCCAGCTCGAGCTCGTGTTGCGTGCTGCCGTCGCGCGCCGCGATCTGCAGCCGGTAGTCCCAGCAGTTGCCGTTGCTTGCCGAGACCGGATAGGCGACCCACTTGGCATCCGGCGAAAAGGAGAAGTCGGGCTGGATGCGCCACCGGTCCGGCGGGTCGGCGATCATTCGATCGTCGCTTCCGTCGCGGCGCATGATCGAGACCCAGCGCTTTTGCTCGGTCGTATAGGCGATCCACTGCCCATCGGCCGACAGGCTCGCCTGTACCGGCTCGGAGCCCGCGACAAGCCGCAGCTGGCCGGTCTGCCGCTCGTACAGGTACAGACCCGGCGGCCCGGAGTCCTGCTGGTAGACATTGAACAGCAGCCGCTGGCCCGATGCTTCGAACGCCAGGTTGGAACCACCCAGGAAGCAAATATCCTCCGACAGGCGGCTGTGCTCGCCCGTCGTCAGCGAGTAGGCCCAGATGGTCCTGCCGTCCCCCTCCGGCGCCGGGCCAACGTAGAGGAACCGGTCCTCGAGCGGGTCCCAGGTCGGCTGGAACACCGGCCGGTCGAGGTGGAGCCGCTCGGGGGCCGCAAGCCGGGTCTCCGGACGGGCGTCGGTGATGTAGACGTCTCCCAGCTGCTCCTGGTGGCGCGACTTGAAGACGATCCTGTCCGAACCCGGCGCCCAGCTGAACGATCTCACCGAGCTGCGCGCCGCCGAGACGATGCGCGGCTCACCGGTAGCCCGACCGGACTCCGGATCGACGGGAACCGTGTAGAGGTCCCTGACTGCCGTGTGCGACAGCAGCACCAGGCGATCGTTGGGCAGCCAGTCGCGCAGGTAGTTGGCGTCGCCGAGCCCACGGCGCACCAGCATCGGCACTCCGACCGCGGCGCCGGCGGCGAAGTCGATCCCCCAGATATCGGAGCCGCCGCCGCGCCAGCTGATCCATAGGAGTCGGCTGCCGTTCGGCGACCACACGGGCGTGACGTCGTCTTGCGGGTCCGTCGTCACCCGCTGCGAGCCGGCGATCGAGATGGCATCGGGTCGTTCATCGCCGACCGGCAGCATCAGGTCGCCGAGCCTCGCGATGTAGATATCCAGCGAATCCTCGCCTGCGGCGGAATAGGCCACCCAGCGGCCGTCCGGCGACAGGTCAAACGAGTCGGGGCCGCCGAAGTCGGCGGCGAGCGAGGCGCGCTCACGGCCCCCGAGGTCGATCACCAGGAGCCGGCCGCGTTGGGGGGGCGGCAGATCGTTGGCCGCGGCCAGGATGCGGTCGCCGCTCGGACCCCAGCCGAGCACGAGCAGCGCCGCATCGTTGAGGGTGAACAGCGTGCGCCTCGACTGCTCCTGGAGGTCGAAGAGCTCGAGCACGGTGGCGCCGCCGGGAGTCGGACGGTCGGCGAACGCCAGGTAGCGACCGTCCGGGGACCACTGCAGGGTGTGTCCCCTCCAGGCACGGTTGAGATCGGCCAGCAGCCCGGCCTCCTCGCTGTCGAGATCGAGCAGCATCAGCCGCTGCGCCGCGTAGTCGAGGTAGGCCACTCGCGTAGCGTCAGGCGAGACCGCGGCATTCGGGTCGGGGATGCTGTCTCCCGAGGCGCTGGCCAGCTCCCGGATCACGGTGCGATCGCCCGGCCCCAGGCTGGCCCGGATGATGGTCGCCATCAGCATCGCGACGATCACGAGGCCGGCGGCGATTCCCGGCATCATGGTGCGCCAGGCGCTCGGAGGCGCGTACTACACCCGCTGCCCCGCGAGATTCTCGACCGTGACCCCGGCGACGAAGCGGAATCCGTGTTTCGGAACCGTTTGGACATAGATGGGTCGTCGCGAGTCGTCGCCGAGCGCCTTGCGCAGCTGCCAGACGGCCTCGCTGAGCGAGTGCTCCGACACCGCGACCTGCTGCCAGATCGAGTCGAGGAGCTCGTCACGCGGCACCGCACGGCCGGCCCGCACTACCAGATACTCGAGCAGCGCGTGGACCTGCGGCGCCAGCTCCACGATCTCACCGTCGCGCTTCAGCAGGCGCGCCTCGGTATCGAGCTCGAAGGGCCCGAAGCCGTACGTGCCGGGTGGGGCGGCGGCCACCTCGGTCGCTTCGAGCTGTGGCGTCGAGGTCATGGGGGCTCGCGGGGCTGCAGCTGGGTCAACGGACGCAGCATGACGCGAAGAACCGCGCTTTTACAAGAAATTGAAGTTTTCTTGAGGTTTTTGAATCCACCGCGCCCAAAGATGCCACCCATCGAACGACGGCGGTTCACGTCGGCGGGAGCAACAACACTGGGAGCAAGACCATGACCAACATACGCGGCTGGCGATTCCTCGCCCTGCTGACCGTGGTCGCCATGCTGCTGGCGGCCGGTGCCTCGAGTACCTACGCGCTCGGCAGCGAAAAGGGCAACAAGAAGTGCAGCGACGGAATCGACAACGACGGCCGCACCCGACGGCGACGGCGACGGCATCGTCAACTACACGATCGCCAGCGGCAATATCAACCTGCAGGACCCGCTGACAGGCGCGCCGATCGACTGGGCCGCCCTGAGCAACACCAGCGCCAACCCGGTCGATGGCCGCATCAAGCTCAACCCCTCGGTCAACAAAAGGACGGAGACCTCGTGGTTGTTGCGCTTCAACGACAACTACACCGGGTCCCACTACGCCAAGGTCTTTGGCAACCCCACCAACGGGTGGACGGTAATTCCCGACCCCGCGTTCGGCACCGTCAGCTTCCACAACAACTGGGCTCAGCAAACCGATGTCGGTGTCTGCACGCCGTCCCAGCTGGTATGGACGGTCAGCGGCTCGGGTAGCTGATCGCGGCGCACTCGACATCCACTACGGCGCGTACCACAATCGGCGCGGGGCCCGCGGGCTCCGCGCCGTTTCGCGTTCAGAGTCGATTGCCCCGCAGGAGGCCGCCGTGGTTTCGATCCTCGAGTCGTACACGCTCAAGTGCAATTCGTGTGGCAAGCCCACGAAGATGAGCCGTCTGCGCGTGCATGGAAACCTGGCCGAGATCGAGGCGACCTGGGTCTGCCCCGTCTGCGAGGACGCGGCCCGTAACCCGGCGCCGCCGTCCGAGTCCGACGAGGAGTCAACAACCACGCCCTGAGCCGCGTCAGCTCGAGGGTGCAGCCGCCCCGGTCGCCGTCGCTCGACCGGTGCGTCCCTCAGGAACCCGCTTGAACCCGCGGCCGGTTGGCGATTTGATAGGGGCTTCCCCGCGCACCCAAACAGCATCTCCGCGCAATACCGGGCGCCTCTGTGCGCCTGCCCTCGGGAGCAGTCCATGCGAAGCCGCCGTGCCGTATCCCCCGTTGCCTTTGTCCTCGTCGCTACCCTTGCCTTCGTGTCCGGGCAGGCAGCAGCCGCATTCGCTCAACAGGACGATGCCAATGTCACCGTCGACCCGAAGCTCTACGAGGGCCTCAGCTACCGATCGCTGAACTTCAGCCGCGGCGGGCGGGCGACAGCCGTGGCAGGGGTCGAGAGCGATCCGCTGACCTACTACTTCGGCGCCACCGGCGGCGGTGTGTGGAAGACCAGCGACGCCGGCAACAACTGGACCAACATCTCCGACGGCTACTTCGGCGTCGGCTCGATCGGCGCCATCGCGGTGGCGCCCTCGGATCCCAACGTTATCTACGTCGGCACCGGCGAGAGCTGCCCGCGCGGCAACGTCACCATCGGCGACGGCATCTACCGCTCCACCGATGCCGGCAAGAGCTGGACCAAGGTGCTGCCACTGACCGCCAACATCGGCAAGATGGTCGTCCACCCGAGCGACTACGACACCGCCTGGGCCGCAGTGCTCGGCAACATCTTCGGCGATGGCGAGGACCGCGGCATCTACAAGACGACCGACGGCGGCGAAACCTGGGACAAGATCCTGTACATCGACGACAACACCGGCTTCATCGACATCGAGATCGATGTCAACAACCCGCGCATCCTGCTGGCCTCGGCCTGGACCGCGCGCCGGACCCCGTGGACCATCGACTCGGGATCCGAGGACGACGGCATCTACAGGAGCAAAGACGGCGGGGCGACCTGGGACAAGCTCTCCGGCGGGTTGCCCGAGGGGCTGGTCGGCAAGAGCTCGGTGGCCATCTCGCCCGCCAACAGCGAGCGCATGTGGGCGCTGATCGAGGCGCCCGAGGACAAGGGCGGCGTCTATCGCTCCGACAACGGCGGTGATAGGTGGCGCAAGGTCAACGGCAGCCGCTCGCTGCTGCAGCGCGCCTGGTACTACGTCCACATCTACGCCGATCCGCAGGACGAGAACACCGTCTACGCGCTCAACACCGGCTTTTACAAGTCGATCGACGGCGGCGCCAACTTCGACATCCGCATCCGCCCGCCGCACGGCGACAACCATGACCTCTGGATCAACTCCGGCAACCCCAAGGTCATGATCAACTCCAACGACGGTGGGGCCAACGTCAGCTTCAACGGCGGCAGCAGTTGGTCGACGCAGAGCAACCAGCCGACGGCGCAGATCTACCGCGTCACCGTCGATGAGACCTTCCCGTACCGGGTGTACGGAGCCCAGCAGGACAACTCGACGGCACGTCTGTCGAGCCGTGGCGGCGGTGGTGGCTTCGGCGGGGGCGGAGGTGCGCGCTTCGAGAGCGTCGGCGGCGGGGAGAGCGGCCATATCGCCGTCGATCCGCGGGGCAACGAGATCGTCTACGCCGGCAGCTACGGCGGCTCCATCACCCGGCGCGACATGACCACGGGCCTGAGCGAGAGCATTCGTGCCTACCCCGACGCGCAGACCGGCCAGCAGGCACTGGACATGCGGTACCGTTTTCAGTGGAATGCGCCGATCCGCATCTCGCCGCACGATCCGGACGTCGTGTATCACACCTCCCAGCACGTCCACCGGACGACGGACCACGGCCGCAGCTGGGAGGTCGTCTCGCCGGATCTGACCTACAACGACCCCGAGACCCAGGGCTACTCGGGGGCTCCGATCACACGCGACGACACGGGCGTCGAGGTGTTCAACACCATCTTCGCCTTCGAGGAGTCGTTCCTGACCCCGGGCCTGCTGTGGGCCGGCACGGACGACGGGCGCGTTTGGGTGTCGCGCGACGACGGGGGTGACTGGACCGAGATCACGCCCGACGGCATGCCCCAGCGCGGCACCGTCAACACCATCGACGTGTCGGCGCACGATCCGGGCCGCATCCACATCGCGGTCCACAAGTACCGCGAGAACGACTTCCGCCCCTACATCTTCGCCACCAGCGACTACGGCGAGACCTGGGAGCTGCTTACCGACGGCACCAACGGCATCCCGGAGAATCATTGGGTGCGCACGGTGCGCGAGGATCCCGACCGGCGGGGGCTGCTGTACGCCGGCACCGAGTTCGGCATGTACGTCTCGTTCGACGACGGCGCCCACTGGCAGAGCCTGCAGCTGAACCTGCCGCAGGTGCCGATCACCGAGATGGTGGTGAACCGTCAGGACCTGGTGGTGGCCACTCAGGGCCGCGCCTTCTGGATCCTCGGCAACCTCACGCCGTTGCACGAGATCCAGGACTCGATGGCCGCGGCCGACGTCCATCTGTTTGCGCCCCGCACCGCCTACCGTGGCGGTGGCGGTGGCTTCGGCGGTGGTGGTGGCGGCGGTGCCCAGATCGACATCTGGATGAAGGAAGCGCCGGATGGCGCGGTGGAGCTGGAAATTGTCGACTCGGCGGGTAACGTCGTGCGTACCCTCTCCAGCCAGGGCGGCGACGACATGGCGTCGCGCCTGCCGCCCGGCGTGACGCCGGCCGACCTACCGCCCCGGTTCCGCCGCCAACTCGCGGGCGCCGGAGGCCGGCTCAACCTGCAGGCGGGTCTGAACCGGGTGCGCTGGGATGGACGCCACGAGGCGCTGTTCCGACGTCCACAGGGCATCGTCATGTGGGGCGGCGGCGGCACCGGAGGCCCCAAGGCCGTGCCGGGCACGTACGAGCTGCGCCTCACGGTGGGCGAGGAGACCCAGAGCCAGCCGCTGACGCTCGAGACCGACCCGCGCTACGACACCACGGTGGCTCAGTTCGAGGAGCAGTACGAGCTCACGATGGCCGTGGGCACCCAACTGGACACGATCTGGAAGGCACTCGAAGGCTTGCGCGGCGTGAAGACCCAGCTGCGCGGCGTCGGGCGTCTCATTCGCGGCCGCGACGGCATGCGCGAGATCATGCAGGCCGGACGCCAGGTCACCGATCAGCTCGAGGAAATCGAGGCCGTGCTCACCCAGGTGGAAGGCGAGGGCGGCCAGGACGCGCTCAACTTCCCGGGGCGTCTCGACAACCAGTGGGCTGCGCTCTACGGCGCTGTGTCCGGGCCAGACACCCCGATCACGGCAGGCGCACGACAGCGCTACGAGGACCTGCTGCCGGAGACCGAGGAGCTGCTGGCCAAGTTGCAGGGCGTCTACGACGGGGCATTGCGCGAGCTCAACGGTCAGATCGCGGCGCTCGAGGTCGACGCCATCCCCATCCCCCAGATTGGCAGCGAGTAATCGCCGGCCGGCATGTCTGAGCACAACGGCGGCGACATCCTCGTCTTCGCGGCGATCGACAAGAGCTACGGCGACACGGTTGCCCTGCGGGATGTCTCGTTCGAGGTGGCGGCCGGAGAAATCTTCGGTCTGCTCGGCCCCAACGGGGCGGGCAAGACGAGCCTGATCCGCATCCTGATGGACATCATCCGGGCCAACTCCGGTTCCATCACCTTGTTCGGCGAGCCACACTCGCGCACCCATCTCGACCGGCTCGGCTACCTCCCCGAGGAGCGCGGCCTCTACGTCAAGCACAAGGTGCTCGACGTGATGGTCTACTTCGGCATGCTCAAGGGCATGGCCAGGGCCGAGGCCCGGTTGCAAAGCCGTAGCTGGCTGCAACGGGTCGGGCTGCCCGACGTCGCCTCCTGGAAGGTGGAGCGCCTCAGCAAGGGCATGACCCAGAAGGTGCAGATCGCCGCCACCCTGCTCAGCGAGCCCGAGCTGTGCGTGCTCGACGAGCCGTTTACCGGCCTCGACCCGGTCAACGTACGGCTGGTCCAGCGCCTGATCGAGGAGCGCCGCGATGCGGGACTCACGACGATCCTGTCGACCCACCGCATGAACATGGTCGAGGCGCTGTGCGATCGGGTCGGCCTCATCAACCGCGGCGAGCTGCTCGCCTACGGAACGGTGCACGAGCTGCGCCACGCCCATTCGCGCCCCGAGGTGGAGATCGATGCCGCGGGACCGCTGCCCACGGTCCCCGGGGTGGTGCGGATCGAAGGCGAGGGCAACCCGTGGCGGCTGACGCTGGAGCCCGGTGTGCGTCCGAGCGCGATCCTCGCGGCGCTGGTGTCGGAGGGCACCGAGATCGACCGCTTCGAGCAGGTGCTCGCCTCCATGGAGGAAGTCTTCGTGAATCTGGTCGGCGAGCGGGCGGCCTGATGCGTAGCGGCAAGATCGGCGCCGTAGCGGCCTTCGAGTTTGTCTCCACCATCAAGCGCAAAGGCTACCTCTTCGCCACCTTCGGGATGCCTCTGATTCTCCTGGCATACGGCGGAGTGATCTCGGGGATCGGGATGTTCATCAACGCGCAGGAGGAGAGCAACCTCCGGGTCTACGGGGTCATCGACGTGGCCGGCTTCGTCGACCTGCAGCACGACGAGCGGCGCTCGCGGATCCCCGAGGAGGTGTTGGCGGCGCTGCAGCTCGCGGGCGGTGACGAGATGCTCGGTCCGATGGTACAGCTGGGCACGACCGTATTTCGGCCCTACGATGACACCGCTGCGGCCAAGGCGGAGCTGCTCGACGGTGTGCTGGCCGGCTACTTCGTCGTCCCGGACCACTGGATCTCGTCGGGCACGATCGAGGCCTTCTACGCTGACGGGCTCGACCTGAATGCCTCGGAGGCTCGCGAGGCCCTGGCCGAGCTGCTTCTGGACCGGGTGCTCGAGAAGGGAGTCGAGCCGGAGCTGGTCGGTCGCGTGCGTGACCCCATCGCACAGACCGTGTCCTGGACGGTCCGGGCCGACGGGCAGATCGTCGAGCGTAACGTCAGGGGCGTCCTGTTGAACCTGCTGGTGCCGCTGGGCTTCACCATCCTGCTATTCATCGCGGTGATGATGAACACGGGGTACCTGGTGCAGGGCCTGGCGGTCGAGAAGGAGAACAAGGTCGTCGAGGTTGTGCTGTCGTCGGCCAACCCTGACCAGGTCCTGGCCGGCAAGCTGCTCGGGCTCGGCGCCGCGGGGCTGCTGCAGATCCTGGTCTGGTTCTCGATGGTATTCGCGGCCGCGATCTTGTTCGCCGGATTGCTGGCCTCCCTTGGAGCCGAGCTTCCCTGGGCCGCGATGGCTGCCGGCATCCCGTTCTTCGCCACCGCGTACCTGTTCTACGGGGCCCTCATGCTGGCCACGGGCTCGCTCGGTAACAACTCCAAGGAAGCGCAGCAGTACAGCGGCATCTTCGGGCTTTTCGCCGCGATCCCGATGATGTTCCTGGGCATCATCATCCAGGACCCACATTCGACCGTGGCGCAGGTGCTCACCTGGATCCCGTTCAGCGCACCCGTGACGCTCATCATGCGGCTGGCGCTGGATGCGCCCGGGGTCAGCTGGCTCGAGATCGTCGGGGTGTTCGCGCTAATGTGTGCCTCGATTTGGGCCGCCGTGCGACTCGGCGGACGTCTGTTCCGCGTCGGCCTGCTGCTCTCGGGCGCCCGGCCCAAGCTGCGCGAGATCCTGCGCCAGGCGCGCCTCTCCGCGAACTGACATCCGGGCCGAATTACCCTCGGCTTCTGAACCAGCAGGCAGACTCGTGCGCGATCACTGCTCGTTCAAGTTGTCGCGCCAGGCACGAAGCACGCCCAACTCCTCCGCAGTCACGTGCGCTGTACGGTGCACCAAGCGATAGCGGGCTGGAGGCATCTCGCCTTTCTCGATGCGCTCGACGATCTTGCGCGCGTGGCGCCGTTTGCGGCCATCACGCAGCGACTCCCACTGCGAGAAGTTGAGTCGCGAACGAGCACCGGCCACGTCGGCCGTCACCTGCCAGGAGATCGGAGCGACCTACGCGTAGAAGGGCCATCGGGTCTCGAAGGAGTGACAGTCGAAGCAAACACGCCGCAGGATCAGGGTGGCCTCGGCGGGTCCTGCGATCGTCGCCTCTGCCGGCGGGTTGTCGCGGGGAAACTCGAGGGGCACCAGCTGCAGTGCCGCCAGCGCCAACCCGCCCGCCACCGATGCGATGGGCACGACTCGCTTCATGAGTCTCACCTAGCCGTATGCCGGACGTCATGGCGCGCCGCCACCGGGCAGGCGGTATCGAGCCCGTAACTCCACACTAGCGGATACCGACCTGCCCCTTCACGGACTCCAGGAGCTTGCCCGAATCGAAGCCCACACCGCTCTTGAACACGAGGCGAGTGTTGCGAATGGCACTGGGGTCGGCCGCTGCCACCATAGACAGTCGTGCCCGCCGGCCGCAAACCCGGCGCAGCTCACTCGCAGGCGGTTAGCAGGCCCTGGTGATCCCTCGAGCAGAGCCGGGGCCACCTGCGGACCGTCGGTGCTACTCGACCGAAACGAAACTAACGTTGTTAAGTCGACGTACTGGTCTCTGGAGACCCGGCCAGGTGGCCAGATCAAAGGTCACCGCAGCCTTCTGGGAGATCGACAGATTGGGCAAGGACGTACTGGGCGGCTTCGAGCACCAAATCCTGCTGACGATCCTGCGCCTGGAGCAGGAGTCGTACACCGTGCCGATCGTGCTGGAGATCGAGCGCCAGACCGGTCGTGAGGTCGCTCCGGCGGCGGTATACATCGCGCTCACCCGCCTCGAGAAAAAGGGGCTGCTGGAGTCACGCAACGGTGATACCCCCGACACCGGCGGCCGACCGCGTCGCTACTTCCGCCTCACACCGCCCGGGCTCGAGCGGCTGCGTGACTCACGCCGCACGCTATCGAAGCTCTCGGAGGGCGTGGAAGCGGTACTGGACGAGGGCCGATGAGCGCCTCGAGCCACCATCTGCCCAGCAGCGCTCGCCTGCTGCTGCGAGGGCTCCCGGAACCGCATGCCGGCAATGTCGCCCGCGACCTTGACGAGCTCTACGCGATCCGCCTGGAGAGTCACGGACGGGCTGGCGCCAACCGCTGGCTGGCCCGCGCGATGCTGGGCTACGTGCCACGGCTGTTGCTTCAGCCGCTGCGCCGCGAATCTCGTCGAAATTACTGGATCTTCCGTTATCCATCGATATTTGGTCGTGCACGTGGCCCTGGGCTCGGTCGGCCGTCCGATTCTCTCCGCATCCCCCGAGGCATCGATCCCATGGGCACGCTCGCTCAGGACATCCGTTACGCACTGCGCGGTCTGCGCCGCGCCCCGTTGTTCACCGGCGTGGCGATCCTCACGCTGGCGCTCGGGGTCGGGGTCAACGGGGCGATCTTCACGCTGGTCAACACGCTGCTACTGACGCCGCTGCCGGCTTCGGAGCCCCACCGGCTGGTGGAGATCTACTCGCGCGATCCCGACGTCCAGATACCTATTACCAGGTCTTATCTCGACTATCAGGATCTGCTCCGCCACAGCCGCACGATGCAGGACATCGCCGCGCACCAGATGCTGACTGCGAACCTGTCCCGGGACGGCAGCTCGCGCCTGGTGTACGGCGAGATGGTCCGCGGTAACTACTTCGACGTGCTTGGGCAACGCCCGGCCCTCGGCAGGTTGCTCCGGCCCGGGGACGAGGGCGAAGCCGGAACCGGTCGCGTGGTCGTGCTGGGGCATGCCTACTGGCGCGAGAGCACAGGGGCCGACCCGGGCGTCATCGGCACCAGCCTGCGGCTCAACGGCACCACGTTCACGGTCGTCGGGATCGCCGCGGATGACTTCACCGGCATGATGCACGGCTTCCGGGCCGACCTGTGGATTCCGGTGTCGATGGCTACCGAGATCGACCCGATCGGGATTCAGAGCGTCAACCCGTCGCCCAGCGGCACCCACCGGCTCGACCGCCGTGGAACCCGATGGCTCTTCCTCAAGGGACGGCTGGTCGACGGAACGACCGTGGAGCAGGCCGACGCGGAGGTGGCGGCGTTGATGGCCGACAACGCCCGGACCCATCCGGAGACCAATGAAGGCTGGACCTCCCTGGTCGTCGCGACAGCATCGATCCGCGTTCACCCTGCGGTCGACGGCTATCTCGGCCCGATCGCCGCCGTGGTGCTGGGAATGGTGGCTCTGGTGCTGCTGATCGCCTGCACCAACCTGGCCAATATGTTGCTGTCGCGCGCCTCGAGCCGGCGCCGCGAGATCACCGTGCGGTTGGCACTGGGCGCCAGTCGCGGCCGGCTAGTGCGACAGCTTGTCACGGAAAGTCTGGTCCTGGCGGCGCTCGGCGGTGCGGCTGGTCTGGCGCTGACCTACTGGGGGCGGGGGCTGCTCGTGGCGTTGCAGCCCCCGGTCGGCTTCGCGCTCAGCCTCGACCTGCCGATCGACAGCCGCGTGATCCTGTTCACCTTCGGCATCTCGCTGCTCAGTGGCCTTGCCTTCGGGCTCGTGCCGGCACTGCAGGCGGCGCGGCCCGAGCTCGTACCGGCCTTGAAAGACGGCACTGCGGCCGAGCTGCGTGGACGCATGGGGCTGCGAAGCTCGCTGGTAGTCGTACAAGTCGCGGTCTGCGTGGTCCTGTTGGTGGGAGCCGCACTCATGCTGCGCAGCACCCGGCGAGCCCAGACCCTCGATGTCGGGTTCGAGACCGCGGGCCTGGTGGTCCTGAGCTTCGATCTCGACCTACACGACTATCCGACCGAGGCACATCGAGACTTCTTCGCCCGGGCCGTGCGACGGCTCGAGGCCCTGCCGGGCGTACGCCGGGTGAGCCTCGCTTCCCGACTACCTTTCTCGCTGGGCTTCAACACCAACGGCGTCTACATCGAAGGGCACCAGCAGAGCCCCGACGACGCCTCCTATCCGACCGACGCCGTCACTGTGGGTGCCGGCTACCTCGAGACGCTCGGCGTTGAGCTGATCGCCGGCAGGAGCTTCGGCGAGCAGGACACGCCCGAGAGTCCGACCGTGGCGGTGATCAGCGCGGCCATGGCGCGCCGCTACTGGCCGGACGGTGCCGTCGGCCAGCGCTTCCACACCGATGGGCTCGACGGGCCGGCCATCGAGATCGTCGGCGTGGCTGCCGACTACAAGGTGCGCACAGTAGGCGAGGAGCCGCGTCCCTACATCCACTATGCCCGGAGCCAGCGGAACCCGTCCTCCGCCAGCCTCCTGTTGCGCGCCGATGGGGACCTGGCGCAGACGACGGAGACGGCACGGAGGCAGCTGCGTGAGCTGGAGCCGGAGCTGATGTTCGTCGTGGACACCACCATGGCGGGGCTGCTCGGCGTGGCGCTGTTTCCGGTTCGTGCCGCAGCCTCGATGCTGGCGGCGTTCGGCACCCTGGCCCTGGTGCTGGCCTCCGTCGGACTGTACGGGGTCATCGCCTACTCGGTGAGCCAGCGGACCCGGGAGATCGGCATACGCATGGCACTCGGCGCGCACCGGCGCGACGTGCTGTCGCTGGTCGTGGCCGAGGGCATGCGCCTGGCGGTGATCGGCGTCATCCTGGGGGCCCTCGCCGCGGTGGGGCTTGCCGGATCCCTGTCGGCAGTGCTGTACGGGGTCAGCCGACTCGACCCTCTTGCCATCGGCAGCGCTGCTCTGGTGCTTCTGTCGGTCGCGGCGCTGGCCAACTACGTGCCAGCTCGGCGGGCGGCGCGCATCGACCCGCTGGAGGCCCTGCGCCAGGAGTAAATGGCGGCAGTAGATTGGGCTTCGGCCGCGGCGCACCAGTTGGTACCTTGAGACCGTACTGGCGCCGCAGGAGGAATCCCATGCATCTCGTTCGCAACGAGTCCGGAGCGATGCTCCAGAGCCTCATGCTCGGACTCGTGATCACCGTAGGAATCAGCGTGGTTCTGCCCGCGGCCGCCGAGAGGTACTTCGGCGGCGCCCCGGCAGACCCGTCGGGTCGCTCCAGCGTGTTCGGCCCCAAGGTCTACCAGGGCAAGACCATCGCCGACATGCGCTCCATCGGTACGGCGAGCGTCGGCTTCTTCCTCGAGGCCGTGCGCTATCCCGAGCGGCTCGAAGAGTTGGTAGAGGCCGGCTATCTCGACGGCGTCGTGCCAACCGACGGCTGGGGCAACGATTGGGGCTACGAGACCGACGGACGCCACTTCGTTCTCGTCTCGAACGGCTCGGACGGCCTCGAGGGACCCCCGCCTCCGGCATCCTGGACGGCCGAGCCCTACGAGCCCGACCTGATCCTCCGCGACGGTGTCTTTGTGCAGACGCCCGACCGAAGCAGGGGCTTCGAACGCCTCACCGAGGACGTCCACGGTGCCGCCGGGCAGCAGGAGAGCCGCGTCGAGAAGGCGGACAAGGCGACCCGCGGCCAGTAGCAGCGAGTGCTCCTGCAGGCCACTAGCAGTCCACGTACTCGTCGAAAGGCCGGTCGTCGCCGATGGAGCGGTCGAACAGGCGCACCGTGCGACGGGTCACCTCGCGCCAGCGCGGGTCGTGGGTCACGAGACAGATCGTCGACCCTGCGGCGTGGAGCTCAGAGAGAATCTCGATCACCGACGCTGCCTGCTCGGAGTTCAGGTTCCCGGTCGGCTCGTCCGCCAACAGGATCTCCGGCTCGCTGACGACGGCACGGGCGACCGCGACGCGCTGCTGGTGACCGCCCGAAAGCTGGCTGGGGTAGCGCTTGGCCCGATCGGCGATGTCGAAGCGCTCCAGGGCCTCGAGGACCCGGCGCTTGCGCTCAGGAGCGCCGAGCCCGAGGTAGGTGAGCGGCAAATCGACGTTCTCGTAGGCAGTCAGGTCACCGATCAGATTGAAGCTCTGAAAGATGAAGCCGATCTCCCGGTTGCGCACGTGGGCACGCTCCGAGGCGCCGAGACGATTGATGTCGAAGCCGTTGAGCTCATACGTGCCCTCCGTGGGTGAGTCGAGCAGGCCGAGTAACGACAGGAGCGTCGTCTTGCCGCAACCCGACGGGCCGTCGACCCCGACAAACTCACCGCGCTCGATCTCGAGATCGATAGCCTCGAGCGCCACGGTTCTCGAGGAGCCCGAGCCGAAGACCTTGCTGACCCCTTGCAGGCGGATCAATGGCCCTTGGTGGCCGTCGTCGCCGCCCTTCACCGTGGTGAAGCCCGTACCGGAGCCTCCAAACCCGAAGACTCGACCCAGCTTCCCGAACACCGACTTCTCCTTCAATGTGCTGCGCCCGGCGCACCGATCCCTTCGGGGAGTTTAGACGCTGCAGGGCGCGAATCGTTTCGTCGGACCCCTCGGGCATCAACTTCTGGAAAGCGCGTTGCGGCGGCCATCATTCATACGTATGATTCATACGAACGTTCGAATTAACCTGCGCCGTTCCCGAAGGAGCCCGCGTCGATGAGCCAACGTTCCACCAAAGAGCGTCTGCTGGATGCCGCCGAACGGCTGTTCGCTGACCAGGGCTTTGCCGCGACCTCGCTGCGCGACCTGACCGCCGCGGCCGATGCGAACCTGGCGGCTGTGAATTATCACTTCGGCAGCAAGGACGCGTTGCTCGAGGCGGTCTTCGAGCACCGTCTCGGGCCCGTGAACCGGGCGCGTCTGGAGTTGCTCGACGGCTTCGAGGCCGAGCATGGCAACGACGCAGTGGCCCTGGAGCGGATCCTCTGGGCCAACCTGTCGCCGCCGTTCCGCAAGCTGCACGACGAGCGCGACCCCGGGAGTAACTTCATGCGCCTGGTGGCCCGGCTCAACGTCGATCCGAACCACCACATTCACGAGGTCTTCTTGCGCCAGTTCGAGACCGTACGCCAGCGCTTCTTGGCGGCGCTCGAGCGTACGCTGCCGCACCTGGATCGCACCGAGGTCGAGCGGCGTATGCACTACGTGCTGGGCTCGATGATGCACACCTTCTGCTGGAGCCAGGCGGTTCACTGTCTGTGCTCGGTGGCCCCGCCCGAGGGCGACCAGGTTCTCCGCTCGCTGATCGGTTTCGCGGCCGCGGGCATGCGCGCGCCAGCGGGCAACCCCGCGCTCGATCTCGAGCCGCAGGCCGTGGGGGTCTCGGCGTGAGGGCAACCAGCGTGGCGCTGGTCGTGCTTCTTTCGGCCTCCTGCGTTTCGGCGCCGCCGGCAACGCGTCCCGCGACCGACGTGCGCGTCCCGAACGCCTGGACCGCAGATCTGGATCCCCGGGAGCAAGCAGCCATCGACGAGACCTGGTGGGAGCACTTCGGCGATGAGCAGCTCACTAGCGTCGTCGAGCAGGCACTGGCCAACAACACCGATCTGCTCGCCGCCGCGGCCCGTGTGCGGCAGGCCGAGGCCAGCGCGCGCATCGCCGGTGCCGACACGAAGCCCCAGCTCGGAGCATCGTTCAACGGGAGCCGCGGCAAGCGCAACTTCGTCGGCTTCCCGATTCCGGGGGGCGAAGGCGACGTCCTGAGCACCACCTCGACCACGCTGGGGGTATCGCTGGACCTGTCGTGGGAGATCGACCTGTGGGGCCGCCTCAGCGCCCGGGCGCGTGAGGGAGTGGCGTCCTACCAGGCCAGCCGCGCCGACCTGGCAGGCGTCAGGCTCTCCGTGGCCGGGCAGACGGCGAAGGCTTGGTTCGCGGTAGCCGAGGCTTGGCAACAGGCGCGGCTCGCCGAGCAGACGGTGTCGAGCTTCGATCGTTCGGCCAACCAGGTTCGCGCTCGGTTCGAGCAAGGGGTACGACCGTCACTCGACCTGCGACTGGCACTCTCGCAGCTCGCCGCGGCACGAGCGATCCTGGAGGCCCGCAAGCAGCAGCTCGACGCTGTGAGCCGGCAGCTCGAGATCCTCATCGGCCGCTACCCGGGCAGGGATCTGGAGCTCCCGGAGCTGCTCATCGACACCCCTGCCCCGATCCCGGCGGGCCTGCCCGCCGACCTGGTGGCGCGCCGCCCCGATCTGGCGGCGGTCGAACGCCGGCTGATGGCAGCGGATGAACGCCATCGGGCGGCGCGCCAATCGCTGTATCCGCGGCTCAGCCTGACGGCCTCCGGCGGCACCTCGAGCAACGAGCTCGGGGACCTGGTCAAGGGTAACTTCAGTGTCTGGAGCCTGGTCGGCAACCTCGCTGCCCCGATCTTCCAGGGCGGCCGACTCCGTGCCGGCGTCGATCTGGCGGCTGCTGGCATCGACGAGTCCTTTGCCAGCTATGTCGGCACCGCGCTGCGCGCCTATGGGGAGGTCGAGACCACGCTGACCGCCGAGGGTCTGCTTGCCGAGCAGGTGCGATACCTGGGCGATGCCTCCCGCCAGTCGCTGGCAGCGCAGAACCTGGCCGAGGATCGCTACCGCTCCGGACTCTCCGACTACATAACCGTATTGGAGTCGCAGCGCCGCTACTTCGATGCCGAGAGTGCCTACCTCGCTGGGCGCCGGCAGCGTCTCGACAACCGGGTCGATCTGTTCCTCGCGCTCGGCGGCGGCTTCGACTCCCGAATGGTCTTGACCGAGACTGCCGACCCCGATGCCGCTGCGCAGGAGAGCCTCCGATGAACCCCAAGCTCGTCACCGCGCTCAAGATCGTGGTACCCGTCGCCATCCTCGCCGCCGGCGGCATCGGCGCCGCCCAGCTGGCCACAATCCGGCCCGACGTGGAGACACGCCCGGCCGAGGTACTCGCGCCCCAGATCCGGGTTCTGCGGGTCGAGCCGCAGGACATCCGCCTGAGCGTACGGAGCCAGGGCACGGTGAGCCCGCGAAGCGAGAGCCGTGTCGTGCCGGAGATCTCCGGTCGGGTCGTTTGGGTGTCACCCGATTTCATCTCGGGCGGCTTCTTCGAGGACGGACAGCCGCTGCTGCGCATCGAGAGCTACGACTACGAGCAGGCGGTCGTCCGCGCCCAGGCCCAGGTCGCAGCGACCAAGCTCCGGCTGGCGCTCGAAGAGGCGGAGGCCGAGCTCGCTGCCGAGGAGTGGGCCGAGCTCGGCGAAGGCGAGGCGCCGCCGCTGACCCTTCGGGTTCCGCAACTTGCCAACGCCAGGGCGGCGGTAGCGGCGGCCGAGGCCAACTTGCAGCAGGCCGACCACAATCTGCGGCGCACCGAGATCCGAGCTCCGTACGCCGGCCGGGTCCGCGACAAGAGCGTCGATATCGGTCAGTTCGTCAGCCCGGGTGCCTCGCTCGGCGTCCTGTATGCCATCGACTACGCCGAGATCCGCCTGCCCCTGCCCGACGGCGACCTGGCCTACGTCGATCTACCCCTCGTTTACCGGGGCGACCGCGCCCGGCGCGGGCCGCGGGTGACGTTGAGCGCAGAGTTCGCCCGCAGGACCTGGACGTGGAGCGGCCGCGTGGTCCGCACCGAGGGCGAGATCGACCGAGCCAGCCGCATGGTGCACGCGGTCGCCCAGGTGGCCGACCCCTACGGCCGCGGCGCCGATCCCGATCGCCCTCCGCTTGCCGCCGGCATGTACGTGCGCGCCGAGATCGCGGGCATCACCATGCACGATGTCGTCGTGCTGCCGCGCGCGGCGGTTCGAGCCGACGGGCGCATTCTGGTGGTCGATGCCGACAATCGGCTTCGCTTCCGCGAGATCGAGGTAGCGCGCGCCGACCGCGAGCAGGTAATCGTCTCGGCAGGCCTGGGATCCGGTGATCGTGTCTGCCTGACGAACCTGGACGTGGTGACCGACGGCATGCCGGTGCGAGTCGCCGAGCCGACCACCGGCAGCGACACGATGACCGAGGCAATCCAATGAATCGGGCCATCGAGTGGTTTGCGCACAACAAGGTAGCGGCCAACCTGCTGATGATCTTCATCCTCGCCGCCGGCCTGATGACGCTGGCCAACGTGCCCCAGGAGGTCTTCCCGGAGTTCGAGCTCGACATGATCTCGGTCGCCGTCGTCTACCTCGGCGCCGCGCCAGAGGAGGTAGAGCAGGCGGTCAACGTGCGCATCGAGGAGGCCGTCCAGGGCCTCGACGGCATCAAGAAGATCACCTCGGTAGCGGCCGAGGGGACCGGTACCGTGCTGATCGAGCTGGAGATCACCGCCGATCGCCGCAAGGTCCTCGACGAGGTCAAGACCAACATCGATGCCATCGAGACCTTCCCGGCCGAGACCGAGAAGCCGATCATCCGCGAGCTCACCAACCGCCAGCAGGTGGTCGATGTCGCCATCTTCGGTGACGCCGACGAGGCATCGCTCAAGTGGCTGGGAGAACGCACCCGCGAGGAGCTCGCCGCGCTACCGGAGATCACCCAGGTCGAGCTGGCCAACGCCCGGCCCTACGAGATCTCGATCGAGGTTTCGGAAGACTCGTTGCGACGACACGGCCTGAGCTTCGACTTCCTGGCCAACGCCGTGCGCCGCTCCTCCCTCGACATGCCCGGCGGCTCGGTCAAGACGAGCGCCGGCGAGATCCTACTGCGCACCAAGGGGCAGGCCTATCGCGGCGAGGAGTTCGAGGAGCTGGTGCTGATGACGCGGGCCGACGGCACCCACCTGACGCTCGGTGAGGTGGCCCGGGTAATCGACGGGTTTGCAGAGACCGACCAGACGTCGCGCTTCGACGGGCGGCCAGCGATCCTGGTGAAGGTGTTCCGTACCGGAGACCAGCGTGCGCTGGAGGTGGCCGGCGCCGTCAACCGCTATGTCGCCGAGGCCAGCGCCCGGCTGCCCGACGGCCTCACGATCACCACCTGGCGCGACCAGTCGCAGGTCCTGCGCGCACGGCTCGATCTGCTCCTGCGCAACGGCCGGCTCGGCTTCGTGCTCGTGTTCATCAGCCTGGCCCTGTTTCTGCGCCTGCGCCTGGCATTCTGGGTCAGCCTGGGTATCCCGATCAGCTTCTTGGGCGCCATCTGGCTGATGGCGGGTCTCGATCTGTCGATCAACCTCATGTCGCTGTTCGCCTTCATCCTGGTGCTCGGCATGATCGTCGACGACGCCATCATCGCCGGGGAGAACATCTACACGCACCAGCAGCGGCACGACGACGCTCTGCGCGGCGCCATTCAGGGAGCGCAGGAGGTCTCCAAGCCGGTCGTGTTTGCCGTCCTCACGACCATGGCCGCGTTCGCCCCGATGCTCAACGTACCCGGCGTAATCGGCAAGATCATGGTTACCGCCCCGCTGATCGTGATCTCCTGCCTGGCCTTCTCGCTGGTCGAGTCGCTGTTCATCCTCCCGGCTCACCTGGCACATCGGCAGAAGCGGAAGGCCGACGAGCAGCGCGGTGTCTGGTTCCGCCTCCAGCGCCAGGTCTCGGCCGGCCTTCACTGGGTCATCGACCACCTCTACGCCCCGGCGCTGGAGCTCGCACTGCGCTGGCGCTACGTGACGGTGGCGGTCGGTATCGCGACGCTCCTGCTCACCTCGGCGGTGGTTTTCAACGGCTCGGTGCGCTTCATCTTCATGCCCGACATCGAGGCCGACTTCGTGATCGTGTCGGTAACGATGCCGCAGGGAACCCCGGTCGAGGCGACCTCCGAGGCCGTCCGCCGCATCGAGCAGAGCTCCGAACGACTCCGTCAAGAGGTAATCGAGACCTTCGGCGCGGACGTCTTCCGCCACACTTACGCGGCGGTCGGGGCGCAGCCGATGCTGGCTGGCCAACAGGCGCAGTTCGGCGCCGTCCGCATCTCCGGATCGATGGCTCACCTGGGCGAGGTCACGATCGAGTTGATCCCCGCCGAGGAGCGCGAGGGAATCGGTAGCGAGTGGCTCGCGAACCGTTGGCGCGAGCTGTCCGGCACCATCCCCGACGCCGTTCGGGTCAGCTACTCGGCGTCGCTGTTCTCGGCCGGCGAAGACATCAACGTCCAGTTCACTGGGCTCGACCTGGGCGAGCTGACCGCGGCGGCCGACGAGTTCAAAGCCCGTCTGGCCGACTACGCGGGGGTCGACGAGATCGCCGACTCCTTCATGCAGGGCAAGCGCGAGATCAAGCTCGCCATCAAGCCCGAGGCCGAGATGCTCGGGCTGACCCTGGCCGATCTCGGTCGCCAGGTGCGTCAGGCCTTCTACGGCGAGGAGGCTCAGCGCATCCAGCGAGGCCGCGACGACGTCCGCGTCATGGTGCGCTATCCGGAAACCGAGCGACGCTCGCTCGGCGATCTGGAAGGAATGCGGATTCGCACGCCCGCGGGGGCCGAGGTGCCGTTCAGCCAGGTCGCCCGGGTCGACGCCGGGCGCGGCTTCTCGACCATCGAGCGAGTCGATCGCAACCGGGCCGTCCGCGTCACCGCCACCGTCGACAAGGCGGCCACGACGCCTGGGGTGGTCAACGCCGCGATCGAGACCGACGTGCTGCCCGACATACTCGCGGCGCATCCCGGCGTCCGCTTCAGCTTCGAGGGCGAGGCCGCCGAGCAACGCGACACCATGGGCGGGCTGATCCGCGGATTCGCACTCGCCATGATGGTGATCTACGGGCTGCTGGCGATCCCTCTGCGCTCCTATCTACAGCCCGTCATCGTCATGAGCGCCATCCCGTTCGGCCTGGTCGGAGCGATCTGGGGCCACATCATCATGGGGCTCGACCTGACGATCCTGTCGCTGTTCGGCGTGGTGGCGCTCGCCGGCGTGGTCGTCAACGACAGCCTGGTGCTGGTCCACTTCACCAATCGCTATCGACTGCAACGCGACGAGCACCACAGCCTCGACGCCGCGGTACGCATGGCTGGCCGGGTCCGCTTCCGGCCGATCCTGCTGACCTCGGTGACCACCTTCGTCGGACTGCTGCCGATGCTCCTCGAGAGGAGCCTGCAGGCGCAGTTCCTCATCCCGATGGCCGTATCGCTGGGCTTCGGCGTGATGTTCGCCACCTTCGTGACGCTGGTGCTGGTGCCGTGCGGCTACCTGATACTGGACGACCTGAATCGGCTACCCGGGAACATGCGGGCGCGGCTCACTCCAGCAGGCCGTGCTCCTGCATCCAGTCCTGATTCAGCTTGGACAGGTAGCGCTCACCGGAGTCGGGCAGAAGGGTGACGATCAGGGCCTCGTCCGACGCTTGGCGCGCGACCTTGCGAGCCCCCGCCACGGCGGCGGCGCCGGACGTACCCGTGAAGATGGCCTCGGTGCGCGCCAGCTCCATAACGGTGCGATACGCCGTCTTGTCGTCGATCGTCACCACGCCGTCGATGTAGTCCCACCAGACGGTCTCGGGCATGAAGTCCTCGCCGATGCCGTCGATCAGGTACGGGTGGATCTGCTCGGCGGGCGGCAGCTCGCGGTGCTCGAAGTAGTAGGCATAGATGCTGCCCACGGTGTCGACGCCGATCACCTGGATGTCCGGGTTGCGCTCCTTGAGGAACTTGCCCGTGCCGCTGATCGTCCCGCCGGTGCCGATCCCAGCGACCCAGTGGGTGATCCTGCCGTCGGTCTGACGCCAGATCTCGGGCCCCGTGGTGGCGACATGGGTCAACGGATTGGCCTGGTTGTAGTACTGGTACGGCAGGTAGGCTCCCTCCTCGTCGCGGATGCGCTCGGCGACCTTGTAGTAGGAGCTCGGGTCGTCGGCCTCGACGTCCGTCGGGCACAGGATTACCTCGACGCCGAAGGCCTTCATCAGGGCCACCTTCTCGGGCGGGATCTTGTCGGCGGCCGTGCAGACCATGCGGTAGCCCTTCAACACCGCGGCCATCGCCAGCCCCAGACCGGTGTTGCCTGAGGTGGGCTCGACGATGGTGCCGCCCGGCTTCAGGAGCCCGGCCTCCTCGCCCGCCTGGATCAGGGCCGGACCGATGCGGTCCTTGACGCTGGAGCCGGGGTTGAAGGACTCGATCTTGGCCGCCACCCGGGGGCCGTCGGGGAACATGCGCGCCAGCTGCACCAGCGGCGTATTGCCGAGCGTCTCGAGGATGTTGCCGTAGATCTCCACGCGCCTATCCTGGACGTACTGATCCCGGAGGTCGGAGTAAGGAGACGGAGCCCGGAAGCGCCGGAACCGGGGACCACAGATGATAATGTTCTGACCTTACCACGCTCGCCTCAGGCCCCTTTAGCGCCGCACTGGAGCAGCATGACCACGATCGCGCCGGAGGAGCTGGCCGAGCGTCTCCGGGCTGGCGAACGCCCGCAGATCATCGATACCCGCAGCACCTGGGAGTTCGGGCGCGGGCGGGTTCCTGGTGCTCGCCACGTGCCATTTTGGCGGTTGCTGCGGCCAGCCCCAGATCTGACGGCCGGCAGCCACCCGATCCTGTATTGCGGCTACGGTCCCCGCGCCTGGCTGGCAGGCTGGGCCCTGCGGTGGAGCGGCGTTCACCCTTGCTACCTGCGCGGCCACATGAGCGGCTGGTACCGACGCCGCCTACCGGTCGAACGATGAGCCCGGCCCGACTCACCTTCGCGCTGACGGCGGCCATCGCCTTGCTGCTGGTAGCGCTCGCCTTCGTCCCCGTGGCAGACGGCGCCACCGGGTTCCCACACCCTGACTTCGCCGGCATGCTGCAGGGTGGCGACGGACTGGTGCGTCACGGCCACCTCCTTGTGCTCGGGTGGCTCTTCGCGGCCCTGCAGGTCGGCCTTTACGCTGCCATGATCGCGCTCGGGGCCTCGCGGCGCGGGCACCTCGGTGGCCTTGCTCCCCATCTGATCGGCTGGAACCTGCTGTACCTGGCAGTGTGGACCGGGATCATCCTGGCCTATCGCGTCGAGTTCGCCGACCCGGCCGCGCGCCTCGGCGGCCTACCGCTGTCCACCGCGATGCTGGTCTATGGGCTGTGGCCGGTACCGGCGTTCTACGGCTGGCTCTACTTTCGCTCCTTCCGCCGCTGGATCTTCCGGGCCGAGGACGAGGCCGCGTTTCACCGGCTGCTCGCCGAGCGCCGCGCCCGCACCGAGTCCGGCGAGTCGAGCTGATGGAGTCCTGGCGACCCGAGATCATCATGACCTGCCTGGCGCTCTACCTAGCGCTGTGCCTCGGCATCGGGCTCTGGGCCCTGCGGCGAACCCGGTCGCCACGCGACTTCTTCGTCGCTGGCCGCCAGCTCGGCTTCATGGTCACGGGCCTGGCGATGTTCTCGAGCACGCTGAGCGGCTTCGGCTTCGTCGGCGGCCCCGGCCTCATCTACACCATGGGCATGAGCTCGGTGTGGATCATCATCACCGCCACCTCGGGCAACGCGATCTCGACCTTTCTGCTCACCAAGCGCCTGCGCCTGATCGCCGAGCTGCGCGACACGGTGTCGCTACCCGACGCGGTCGCGGCGCGCTACGGCAGCGAGACCACCCGCCTGCTCACGGCGGTCGCCATCCTGCTCGGAGTGCTCGGCTACCTGGGAACCCAGATCCTGGCCATGGCGACCGTCCTGCAGACGTTGCTGCTGAGCACCGACACCTTTGCGGGCATCGGCCTCGTGGCCTGCGTCGCCTTCTCTTCGGCGGTTCTGATCTTCTACTGCGTCACCGGCGGCGTGATCGCCGGGGTCTACACCGACTTGGTCCAAGGCGGCGTCATGCTCGTCGCATCCGTGCTCGTGTTCGTCGCCGCGGCCGCGGCGGTCGACGGTGGGCTCGGCGGGGCGGTTGACACGCTGGTAATCGACGACCCGGAATCAGCCAGCGCTTGGGGCACCATGGGCATCGTCGGCTGCCTGTCCTGGTACTTCCTGTTCACCGTCGGCGGCGTCGGTCAGCCACACATCATCACCAAGTCGATGATGTACCGCCGCGTCGCGGACGCCCCCAAGATCCTGCCCGTCATCCTCACCGCCTATACCTTCTCGGCCCTGCTCTGGATCGGCATCGGCCTGGCTATGCGCGCGCTCGTCCTGCAGGGCGCCCACCCACCGCTGAGCGCCCCCGACCAGGCGGCGGCCCAGTTCCTGCAGACCTACGCCAACCCGCTGCTGGCCGGTGTCGTGTTCGCCGGCCTGTTCGCCGCCATCATGTCGACCGCCGACGCCTTTCTGAATATCGGCGCCGCCGCACTGGTCCACGACATCCCGATCGGTCTACGGGGTCGTGCGGCGGGCCGGGAGCTGTTCTGGGCCCGCAACGCGACAGCGATGCTCGGCGTCGCCGCCGCGCTCTTCGCGCTCTACTCCCACTACGTCAACGACCGGCTGGTCGCGCTCCTGGGTGCGTTTGGCTGGGGCACGTTCGCCGCCGCCCTCGTCCCGGTCGTCGGCATCGGTTTCAACTGGAAACGCGCCACGCCCCTGGCCGCCAACACGGCCATCGTGGTCAGCCTGATCCTCAACTTCGGCATCGAGGTTTTCGACGTTGCCCTGCCCCACGGGCTGCATGGCGGGACCGTGGCGTTGATCGCCTCGCTCCTCTTGTTCTTTGGGATCTCGTATGCGTCGGAGCCGGTGGGGATCGCGCCGGATATTGATGCGGTGATGGATCTTTAGCGCGGGCGAAGCTTCGGCGGTAAGGCGGCGTGGGGCGTCGAGCTCCGCCCAAGTTGCGCCGAACCACGATACCCCACTGCGCCGCCGCCCCACCTCCGAACGAAAACAGCCCCCGGCAGCCTCAGCCGCCGGGGGCGGTTCCCTACGATCCGTCAGCTCAGGAGATCTCGAACGCAACCTCCGTCTTTGCCTCCTGATCGGTCACCTTATCCTTCACCGTGATCTCGAACTTGTACATCTTGCCGACCTCCAACCCCTGGACCTGCGACAGCGGGATCGGCTGGCCGACCGTCGGGCGGCTCATGGTCTGTGGTGGCATGCGCACGATGCTGGCGCCGGTCTCGTCGAGAATCCGGTAGTTGAGCTCGATGTTGAAGGCGTGCGTGGCCGGGTCGGGCTGGGCTCCGGTGACGATGTACATCAGCTCGATCTGCGGCGTGTCCTTGGGGAACACGTGGGTCACGTTGTCGGGCACCAGGATGGTGAGCACCATGATCCCGTCGTAGACCGTGTTCGCCAGGAAGGAGCCGGGGGCGATGCTCGGTGGCCCCACGACCATGAGCACGCTGCTCGTCCCCAAGCGTGTCAGCAGGTTGGGAACCTCGAAGCTCTCCAGTCGGGTCGCCGCCTTGCCGCTGACCGAATCGCGGACGCCCCAGACCAGCTCGTAGGTACCGGGCTGGAACGTGTCGCCGAAGCTGTAGGTCCCCGACGTCGTTTCGTCACCACCGGTCTTGGCGAGCTGGAACCCCGCGCCGATACGGGTGATCTCGGCGCCATTCTGCAGCACGGCACCGAATAGCTCCATGTTGGCGACCTCGGTCGGCATGGCGCCCGCGGCCTCGGCCGCGGCGTCCGCAAACGGGTCGGCGCCGAACATCACGCCTTCCTTGCTGGTGCGGAAACCAATCATGGCCAGCGTTCCGCCTTGCAGCGACGGGAAGAAATAGGTGCGCGCCGTCAGGTCGAGGTCTTCGGCCATAGTGCCGCCGAGGGCCGCCTCGAGCACCGCGCTAGCCTCGGGCGACAGAACCACGCCCGGGGCCATCGGGGCTGCGGGGGCCAGCGAGATCTCCTGCGCCGCGGCGGGTAGGGCGGCGACGACGACGAGGGCGCATAGGGCGCCCGAACGGACGGTTGATCGAAGCATCGGGGACTCCTTGTGAGGCTGGGCGACCCGTAGAGCTACTGCTGCGGCTCGCCTACCGGGTCCGAGATCTGCTCCAAGAGTCTGCGGATCTCCGGTTGATCGATGTCGAGCTCGAGGGAACGTTGCCAAAGCTCACGCGCCTTGCCGGATTTCCCGTCGGCGAAGTAGGCAGAGGCCAGGGCGTTGAGCACGGGCGGCTCGTCGGCACCATTGACCATCCGCGAGCGCTCATAATAGCGGATCGCGTCGTAGTGCTCTCCCGCCTCGGAATGGGCGCCCGCCAGCGCCAACATGGCCTCGACGTTTCGTGGGTCCTCCACCACCTCGGGTGTGAGCAGACCGATCAGATCCTGCCAGCGGCCCGCGTCGCGCAAAAGCAGCATTTGCAGCCGTACGATGTCGCCGTTGTCAGGCTCGCGATCCAGGGCCTCGCCCAGGTAACCGATGGCCCGTTCGTACTCGCCGAGCACCCGATACTGGCGGGCACGCTCGAGCGCGACGGTAACGTCGGTCGGCGGCGGCGCGTGCTGCGAGTTGACGAACGGAAGCGCTTGGTCCTCCTTCGGCACCACGAGCTGAATCTCACGCCGACGTGCGGCCTGCCCGTCGCCGTCGAGGCTCACCTCGACCATGTAGCGGCCGGCGCCCAGACCGCGGGTGTCGATCTGCCACACATGCGGCAACACGCCGTAGACGTCGGCGTCCTCGGGCGAAAGCGTCTGGCTCCCCTCACGAACGGTCGCGCCCGAAGGATCACGAACGACGAAACGGCCTGTCAGCGGAACCGCGAAGCCCTCGGGCAGGAGCACCTGCTGGAAGACGCGGAGCGGTGGCCCGGCGAATGCCTGGTCGACAATCGGCACCATCAGCACGTTGGCGTATTGGAACGCGTAGCGCGTCGCGTACGGATCCCAGTCGGGGACATCACGCGTGTCGGCGACGACCACAGGGCCGATCAGGCGCGGGCGCGACGGATGAATCGACGGCACGTCGAGGTCGATCACCTGCTGGCCGAAGGAGCGGGCCACCTCGTTCTCGATCATCACGGTGAGCAACTGCCTACCCGGCACCGTCGGGAACATATCGAGATAGACCAACTGCTGCCGGCTGAAGCGGCGCGCCTGTTCCTCGTCGAGCTCGCCCGACAGCGACGCGTCGAAGTTCAGCAGCACCTTGCTGTCGGGAAGCGTGACGGCACCCGAAGCACCGAACGAGAAATAGTAGTGGTCCTCGTACTCGTCGATGTTGAGGTGCTCCCCGGACGCACTCGTGGCGATGTGCAGGAAGGGCTCGCCGTCGGTATCGATGAGGGCCGTAGCGTACGCACTCATGCGGAGCGTCTCGAAGCGCACGTCGGACTCGGTCACACCCGTGAGCACCCGGTAGGCCCAGGTCTTGTCGGGCATGATGCGCTCGGGTACCGCGGCCACGTCGCCGATCAGCATCTCGGAGCGCAGCGGCGTGATGCCGTACTCCAGTCCGGCCTCCGACGGGAAGAGGCTGAACGCGGCGCTCGCGAGGTCGTAGTCGATCTCGCGCAACAGCGAGTACAGCGCCGTGCTGTCGCCGTAGCCGGTCGGTGCGTAGGTGTCGAACCGGTAGGAGTCTTGCTGCGCTCGTTGCTCGACCTCGCGGATACCGGCCCCATTGAGCAACTTCTCGGGGCCGTCCGCCAGGGGGCTGTAGAGCCGGAAGTCCCCGGAGCCGTACCTTTGGTAAAAGACCATGTAGAAGAAGGGAGGAAGGCCGAGCTCGGTCTCGCCCGCATACATCCAGATCTCGGCCGGATACGTCACCATCTCCGACTGGTAGCGATTGCGGCTGATCGGCTCGCCGAGCAGGATCCAGATGCGACCCCGGTCGGTCTGCCAGCCGTCGAGCGATGTGCCGCGTCCGAAGAACTTGTTGACGTAGGCAAGCCGCTCGTAGTGCAGCTCGTAGTACTCGTTGCGTGGTGTGCCCGGAGTCGGGTCGCGGTTCTTCCAGAACTGCTCGATAAAGATATCGTACTTGGCATCGATGTCGAGCCGCAAGAAGACGTCGTACTCCTCCTCGGTGATGAGGTGCCCGACGCCCGCCGTGACCCACTCGCGGTACCGTTCCGGGATCTCGTCCAGGTCCCTGGCCTCGTAGATCGACGTATCTCGTTGCTGGCCCGCAACGGGAGCAGCCAGGATCAGCGCCAGGGCGCAAATGAGAAAGCGGTGTCTCAAGGTCGGGTTTCTGCGGGTTTGCGGCTCTCGATGAACCGAGAGCCAAGCTCGTCCAGGTGCGATAATGGCAACCGGACCATGGAGCACGGAAGTTGAGATTATACGCTGGCTGGCCCCCGAAACGCTCGTCTGTGCGCCCGCTCACGAGAGGGCTGGCTTGCGCCCTGATGCAAGGTCTCGCGCTCTGTGCTGGGACTGCCGGCGCGGGTCAGAGTGCTGATGACGCCACGTCGATCCGGTTCGAAGACGTGCGCGAGGCGATGGGCGTCGACTGGGCCCACTTCGCCGGCCGCAGCGCCGCCAAGGAGATGCCGGAAACCATGGGCGGCGGCATCGCCTGGCTCGACTATGACAACGACGGTCGCTACGACCTGTATTTCGTCGACAGCGGCACCCTGGCCGGTACCACCCCGCTGACCGAGGCGCCCGCCCGGGCCGGAGAGAACCGGCTGTTCCGCAACGCGCCGTCCGGGCGCTTCGAAGATGCGTCCCAGGCCGGTGCCGGTGACCCCGGCTACGGGATGGGCGTAGCGGTGGGCGACTACGACTCCGACGGCTGGAGCGATCTGTTCGTGACCAACTACGGTGCCAACGCCCTGTACCGCAACAACGGCGACGGGACCTTCGGCGACGTGACCGCCGAGACGGGGCTGGCCGGCGATTCCTGGAGCACGAGCGCGGCCTGGGGCGACCTCGACGCCGACGGGTTTGCCGAGCTGTACGTGGCCAACTACGTGAGCTACGAGGTGCCGAGCGTCAACAAGTGCACCGACGTAAACGACCGGTTGATCTACTGCACGCCGGATCTGTTCGACGGGGTTGTCGACGAGCTGTACCAGAACCTCGGGGGTCGCGCCTTCGAGAACGTCACCGAGGCGGCCGGCACAGACAACGCCGCCGACGGCAAGGGCCTCGGTGTGGTGATCGTAGATATCGACGCCGACGCCCGGCCCGACATCTACGTCGCCAACGACGCTACCCGCAACTTCTTTTACGTGAACCGCGGGGAGCTGCGCTTCGAGGACCAGGGCGTTATCTCGGGGACCGCCGTGAGCGCCGAAGGCTATCCTCAGTCGGGAATGGGCGTCGACATCGCCGACATCGACGGCGATGGGAGCGTCGAGATCGGAGTGACCAACTTCGAGCGCCAGGCGGTGAACCTCTACATGGCCATGGTTCCGGGCCTGTTCCAGGATCAGACCTTCGCCGTCGGCCTGGGCGAGCCCACGGTGGGGACGCTGGGCTTCGGCCTGGCCTTTGTCGACGCCGACGGGGATGGTGACCTGGACGTGGTGATCGCCAACGGCCACCTGGACTACGACGAGACCTCGCCCCAGGCGAACCAGGTGTTCCGCAACCTGGCTGCCGAGCGGCGCGCGGCAGGCGGACTCGATGGCACCTCCGGCCTGCTTCGCGAGCTACCCGCCGGCGCCGGTGACCCGATGCAAGCTCGTCGGGTCTCGCGCGGGCTGGCCGCGGGTGATCTGGAGGGCGACGGCTGGCCCGACCTGGTGATTACCAACGTGCAGGAGCGGCCCACGATTCTGCGCAACACGGCGCCGCGCGCTGACTCTCGCCTGGTGCTGCGCCTACGGGGCCGCCAGGCCAATCGCGACGGCTACGGAGCCCACGTCGAGGTAACTCCGCTCGTGCACGACGGCACCACGGCAGTGCAATATCACGACGTGAAGAGCAGCACCTCATACCTGTCGCAAGGCAGCAACGAGCTCTACCTCGGGATCGGGCAGGCCGATCGGGCCCGGGTCGTCGTGCGCTGGCCCGACGGTACGACCGAGGATCTGGGCGAGCTCGAGGCCGGGTGGCTGATCCTCGTTCGCGAGGGCATGGGCGTTGTGGCCCGCCGGCCGCTGGAGGACTCGGCTTGAGGGGATCGATACGGCTCCTGGTGCTGGCGTGGGCCTTGGTGCTCACCGCACCGGCCCATGCCCAACAGGACGACACAACCGAAACCGCCCAGGCGCGCTTCATCGCGGCGCTGCGGCTTGTCGAGCAGAGCCGCTTCGAGGAGGCCCTGACCGAGGCGACGGCGGGCGCCGAGCTGGCCCCGGACGACCCCGACGGTCTCAACCTTCTGGGGCGGATCTACGAGCAACTCGAGCGCGACCAGGAGGCCGAAGACGCCTACACCCGGGCCATGCGAGCCGACCCGCAGTGGAGCCCGCCTTTCATGAACCTGGGGACCTTGTATCTGAGGCAGTCGAAATTCGCCGCGGCCGTAGCGCCCCTGCAGCAGGCCACGACGCTGGACCCCGACAGCGCCCAGACGCACGCGTTGTACGGCGTGGCGCTGCGCAACTCGAATCGAGTCGCCGATGCCGTCGGTGCATTCGAGCGCGCTTGGGAGCTGGCACCCGGCGACGGCCGGCTCGGTACCGATGTAGCGATCACTCGTCGCATGGCTGGCGACCTCGCCGGGGCGATCGGCGCCGCGGAGCAGGCGGTGGAACAGCTACCCGGCGATCCGCGGCCGCTCGGCCTGCTCGGTCAGCTACTTGTGGAGAGTACCCGGGCGGAGGATCTGATTCGTGCGCCGGCCGTCTACCGAAAGGCCATCGCGCTAGCCCCCGAGAACCCCGGCTTCTGGGCAGGGCTCGCCGCTGCCTACACCGAGCTGGCCCTGCGAGCCGATGCCGAACAGGCGTTAGGGCGGGCGATGGAGCTCGGCGCGAATACCCCCGACCTGCGGTTTCGTCTGGGGCAGACGCTGGCGCGTCAGGCGAAGTGGGCCGCGGCGCTCGAGCAGTACGACTCGGTTCTCACACCCCTGCCCGACTCCCCCGTGGTGCAGCAGTATCGGGGCGAGGCCCTGTTCAATCTGAACCGTGCCGACGAGGCACTCGTCGCTTTCGAGCGCGCCATGGAACTGTCGCCCGGCGGGATCGACCCGATCCTGTCGGCGGTGCAGATTCTCTTCGTCAAGGGGCAGCTCGACAGGGTCGAGGAGTACCTGGGTCGCGTGGCGATCACCGATGCGCGCGAACAGGCGCGGCTCGATCTCGAAACCTCACGGCTGCGGTCGCGCCAGGGGCGCGACCAGGAAGCACTGGAGGCGGTGGAGCGCCTGCTCGCGGTCGACCCCACGAACGTCGACGGCCTGTATCTGAAAGGACAGTCGCTGCTCAAGCTCGGCCGCATCGAGGAAGGCCGCGCGGCGCTCGCCGAGTACCAGACCCACTTCACCGCCGAACGCGGCCAAGAGGTCGAGGCGTTGCGCTTCGGTCTCATCGGCCGCGCGCAGGTCTACACACTCCGCAGCCGCGTCTACATCGCCGAGGGGCGCTACGACGACGCGCTGGAGCAGCTCGTGGCGGCGACCGAGCTGGCCAGCGACAGCGCCGAGGTCTGGAGGCTCCTGGCCGAGCTGCACGACCTGCGCGGTGACTCGGAAGCGGCGGCCGCGGCCCGCGAGCGGGCTCGCGCGCTGCAGTAGCGGCCCGCTGTCGTGCTATTGCTGCAGTCCCTGGTCTTGCTTGATCCGCGCGACCATGTCGCGTAGCTGCGGGATCTGGAACTCGCCGTGCAACCGCTCCGGCACCGTGTCGACAAGCCGGTCGAGAACCTCGACCGCCTCGGCAAACCGGTTCATGCGAACCAGCTCGATGCCGAGAGCGCGCATTGCCTCGAAGTTGGTCTCCGACAGCGACACCGATGTGCGCCAGTGCTCGAGCGCCTCCTCAGGGCGGCCCGACTGGAACGCGACGACCCCGAGCAAGTGGTGCGCCTCCGAGCTGGTCGGGTCGTACTGCAGTGCCCGCTGAAGCGATGACTCGGCATCCGCCACCAGGCCGCTGTCGAGCAACAAGACCCCCATGTTCAGGTGCAGGCTGGTATAGGTAGGATCGAGCTCGGCGGCACGATCGAAGGCAGCCCGGGCCTCCACGGCGCGACCGGCCGCCCCGTGCACGGTACCCAGCAGGATCAAGGCATCGACGTTCGTGGGCTCCTCGGCGAGGGTATCCTCGAGCAGGGTGCGGGCCTCGTCGAAACGGCCTATCTCGTTGAGGTAGAAGGCGAGCTTCTGCCACAGCGCCGGCGTGCTCCAGCTCTGGGCCGCCGCAGCACTGAGGCGATCGACGGCCGCCGCGGTGTTGCCGAGGGCGTGCTGGAAGTTGGCGTGCAGCAGATAGGCGGCCCCGTAGTCGGGTCGCTCGGCGAGCACGCTCTCGGCCCGGGCCAGGGCCCCGGCGAAGTCGCCCTCCTCGGCCGCCAGAATCGCATCCTGCAGCTCGTTGTCGAAGCGAATGAGCGCCTTCGGGTCGTCCTCCGGGCCGTAGGTCTCCCGAGCTATGCCGCTGGAGGACCCACCGACGTAGCCGAGCGCTCGCAGGCGCCGCAACGTCTCAGGATCCTCGGCCAGAGGCCGTGCCGGGCCGCCGCCCGCCTGCAGATGTTTCTCCAGCGCGGCGCGCATCGCCGCCACCTGCGCGGCTTCGGCCTCGATCAGGTCGCTCGCCTCCACCGGGTCGGCGTCGACGTCGTAGAGCTCCGGCAGCGGTAGGTCGATGTACTTCCAGCGTCCCTGGAACAGACCGCGCAGCGGTGCCCAGCTGCGAGTGAGACTAGGGCCGAGCGACTCGAAGTAGACCACCCCGTCAGGGTCTGCCGCAGGCCCACCCTGCAGGCGACCGAGCAGCGCCGCACCCTCGGTGCCATCCCGCGCCAGCCCCAGCGCCTCGAGCACGGTAGGCAGAATATCGGCGTGGCTGACGCGGTCACCGACGACGCTACCGGCCGCAACTCCGGGGATACCGGCCATGATCAGCGGAACGCGCAGGGTCGAGGCGTAGGCAAAGATCCCGTGCGTGAGCTCGCCGTGATCGCCCAGCGCCTCGCCGTGATCCGATGTCAGCACCACGAGCGCACCGCGGTTTTCCGCGTCCTGCAGCAGTGGCGCCAACGCCGAATCGGTAAAGGCGACCTCGCCGGCATACGCATCCGCGGCGTAACGCTCGTCGAAGGGTGGCGGCGGCAGGTACGGCGCGTGGGGGTCGTAGACGTGTACCCAGGCGAACCAGGTACCCCGCTGGCGGCGGATCCAGCGCCGCGCGATCGACACCACAGCGTCGGCGGGCCGCTCGACCATGCGGAACGAGCCGGAATCCAGGCTGCCGTAGAAATCGTCGTAGACGTCGAAACCCTGGGCCAACCCGAACTGGGAGTCGAGCGGGAACGCTCCGACGAAGGCACCGGTCGCGTACCCAGCAGCACCGAGACGCTCCGCCCAGGTATCGATCGCGTCGGCCACCCGGAAGCCGGTGTTGTCGTGCACGCCGTGCCGGCTCGGATCCAGGCCGCTGAGAATCGACGTGTGCGACGGCAGGGTCATCACGGCGTGTGCCACCGCTTGATCGAAGCGCACGCCGCGGGCGGCCAGGGCATCGATCGCCGGCGTCTGGGCCGCGCCGCCGGTAACCCCGAGCGCGTCGGCGCGCAGGGTATCGATCGTCACCAGGAGCACGGGTAGCGCCGGCTGCCGTCCCGGCGCCGCGAGTGCCGTGCTCAAAGCGAAGACGGCGACGCCCGGGCCGAGCGCCGCCGCCAGAAGTCTGTTCACAACGGGACCGCGATCAACTGATCGAGTTGAGGAAGTCCTGGGCCAGCGCCGCGTTCTGTGAGCCCGGGTCGAGCTCGATTACCTTCTCGAGATGCGACTTGGCCTCGTCCATCTTGCCCTGCTGGATGAGGCACAGCCCCACCTGCATGTGGGCATCCGCGAAGCCCGGGTTTCGCTGAATCGCCAGCTCGTAGTATTTCTGGGCCTCAGCCGACTGACCCTGATCGAACAAGAGCGAGCCGATGTTGTAGAAGACGATCGGGTCCCGGATGTCGGCCGGATCGACGCGCTCGAGATGCGCCATGGCACCGTCGAGATCCCGCTGCATCATCGCGACCTTGGCCAGGCCGAGGTGGGCCTCGGTGCTCTCGGGATCACCGCCCACCGCCGTCTCGAAATGCGACGTAGCCCTGTCGTGATCGCCGGCCGCGTAAGCAGCGTTGCCGGCGTTGATGCTCACCAGGTACAGCAGCTCGAGCGGGTCCTCCTTGGCACCTTCCTCGGCGATGATGGCTTCGAACGCGGCCAGCGCACCGGGGTAATCGCCAGCGTCGTAGAGTGCATTACCGGCCTTCATCTTCTCGCCGAGCTCGCCGCTGAACAGCGCCATCCCGCCGGGCACGGCGTCGCCCGCGGCGCTCGCATCCCCCGGCTGCAGGATCGTCTCGACCGGCTTGTTCTGGGTGTACTCCAATATGTTCGCGCTCTGAGCGCCGGGGAGGAAACCCTCCGCTGAGATATCGATGTTCCAGGTACCTCGACCCATGGCGCCCTTGAGCCAGCGGCCGTCATTCTTCGTAATGAGTGTCCAGCTGTCGCCAGTCGCCACATAGGTCAGCACGACGGTGGCCCCGGGGATCGGATTGTGCTCGTGGTCGAACACCTGGCCCTGCAGACGACCGCGGCCCTGGGCGATGTTCTGCGCCGCGGCCGTAGTCGCGATAGCCAAGATGAGCGCGGCGACGGTAACGCCCAGAAGGGAGCTCCCGGCACGTTGCCTTGCCACTGCCATGGTGTACGTGAACAGGGGATTCCTCCGTTCTCGAGCGCGAGGGACTGCCTCTAGCTTCTAGCTTAATACGTCCGGCTCTCGTGATCCCACAGGAGTTCGGCGGGGAGGCGGCTCGGCGTGTGGGCAGTGGGGCGCAACTTGGTCGAGGTGGACGCGGCGCGTCGGAAATCCGCTTGCTCACTACATGACGTTCGGAAATCCACGGCCGCGCCATGCAAGCGGAGTTCCGACGCGAGGAGTCGAGCTCCGCCCCCATTGCGCCGAACCACGCAACCCCACACCGCCCCCCCACCTCGCCTCAAACAACGAAAGGGCCCCCGAAGCCGAAGCTCCGAGGGCCCGATCTTTCTCGGTCGCTATCCGACCCGAGGGTCGGGCAGCAACGTCATGGCTCTCCTAGCGGAGAATCAGACGCAGACCGAAACGGATCGTCCGACCCTGCTGCACCTCGCTGATCCGCTCGAACACACTCGAGTTGATCTGCGTTTGCTGCGCCAGAACGATGTCGTTGCTGGTGAGGTTGAACGCATCCACGATGAAGTGGACACGACCACGATCACCCATGTCGAACGTCTTCTCTGCGCGCAGGTCGAGGTTCCAGTACGTGGCCAACCGATGCGAGCCGAACGCATCTTGGATCGCGTTCACACGGCCCGAGCTGTTGGCTCGGTTGTTGGAGCGCACGTACGGGGCAATGATGTTGCCCTCGCGTACCTGGAAGTACCCGGCAATGTTGAAACCACCACCGAACTGGTACATCCCTGACGTCTTGAGGTACCAGCGGCTGGCTCCCCAGTACGCCTCCGTGCGCGATCCCGCCGACTCGATGTTGCCATCGAGCACTGCGATGTTGGTCGGGTCGGTGAACCCGCCCGTATCGTAGTTCTGCTTCGGTGAGGACCACGTGAACGAGGCACTCGACATCCACCGGTCGGCGAAGCGCTTCGTCATGTAGAGCTCGATGCCGGTGTAGGTCGTGTTGTAGCCCGCGCGCTGCTGGTACTCGTTGAACCTCGAGCGCGCACCCGTGGGCTGGAAGACGGTGATGTTGCCAGCCGAGGTCGACTGCTGTACCGCTTCCCAGAAGCTCGAGTCGTTCTCGCCCGAACGAATGTTCCAGGTGTTGTTGGAGTTCTTGCGGTAGATGAAGTTACCGCCAACACCGAACGTGCGGGTGATCTCGTGCTCCATGCCCAGGAGCAGCTCGTCCGACCACGGTGCATTGGTCGCGTTGACCACGTTGGAGGAGGGAGCCAGCGGGTTGGCCGGATCCCAGCCACCGCTGGTCCACAGGATGTCGCCGGTCTCGCCGACGTCTATGTCACCGTTGCCGTTCAGATCGAACCACTCGTAGTCGATCTCACGGCCAGCGGTCGTGTTCTTGCGGTGAAACTCGCCCGAGTACTGCTGCGCGTAGTAACGAGCAGCGTTGAACCGCAGGATCGTGCTGCTATTCCCCGACAGGTCGTAGGTCAGACCCACGCGCGGCGAGATGCTGTTCCAGGCGAAGTCAGGCTCGAAGCCCGGGAACGAGTTGGCCGGGAAGGTCCCCGGCGCAAACGGGTGGGCTCCAACCTCACTCGCGTACGAACGCGACTTCTGGTTGTCGTAGCGCAGACCAACGTTGATCGTCGCGCGACCCGCGCTGATGGTGTCACCAGCGTAGAAGCTGTACCGGTCACCACCGTAGTTGTCGAAGTCGGTCTGGATCAGCCAGGCCTCGGCAGCTGCACCAGCGATAGAAATGGCGACGGCGCCACCGGAGGGACCCCACTCCGAGAACGTATCGGCCGAGCGGGAGCTGAACCCGTACTTCAACTCGTGATCGACACTGCTGCCAGCCAGATAGCTGTTGCCGTCCAGCTTGGCGTTCTTGAGCGGCCGTGTCGTGTCGTAGAAGTAGTAGCTAGCACCCCACTGGCCCGTCGCCAGGTCGTACCTCGGCTGCGTCGTGCAGCAAACCGCCGGCGTCAACGAGAACCCGAGACCCGTGTCGTTGTACGTGGCCTCCAGGTAGTTGTTGTCGTTGATGGTCCACTGAACCTTGCCGGTGTTGATCGGCGTCGGACCTTCCTGGTTGAAGGTCGTTGCCGGCGGACGCGAAGCCGAAGCACCACGGCCCTGCTTGGTCTTGTCGCCAAAAACGAACGTGTAGTTCAACACGAGGTTGTCGCTGACGTGCCAGTTGGCCTTGGCGTGGTAGTTGCGCAGCTGGGTGTTGTCCTCCGAGATCCCCACCTGCTGCTTGATGTCCTGCTTGCCGTACGCCGCCCACACAAAGAACTTGTTGCGCGCCAGCGGGCCACCGAGCTCGCCGCCGAAGTCCTTGATGTCGTTGATGCGGTTGCCGATGTAGCGGGGGTACAGCTCCTCAGCGGTGAAGTTACCGACCAGGTTGCCTTCCGAGTCCCCCACCGTCTGGCTCTGCCAGTCACCATCGGTCCAGTAGAACCGACCCGAGCCACGCCAGGAGTTGCCACCACGCTTCGTCACGAAGTTGATCCGAATTCCACCCGACTGGATGGACGGATCGTTGCCGCCCGTCGTGAGAGAAATCTCCTCGAAGGCGTCGAAGTCGTAGTACATCGGCGAGGCGCCGAGCGCTGCCATGTCGGTGATCTCGGCGCCGTCATAGGTCCACACCGCATCCGAGCGCCTAGAACCGTTGGCCGAGAAGCTGGACTGCTGTCCACCCTCGGAGCCGCCGATGTTCTGGCGATCGACCTGCAGGCCGCGAGCCTGCTCCATCATGACCCACGGATCGCGCCCAGACGGGATCGACTGCATGTACTCCTCGGTCACGTTGGTGCCCGTGCCCGTGTTCTTCACATCGACGATCGGTGTGGAACCGGTAACCGTCACGGTCTCCTCGACCGTCGAGAGCTCCATGCCCACGTTGATCTGCGTGTTGCCGCCGACGCGAACCAGAAGCAGCTGCTGCACGACCGTCTTGAAACCTTCCAGCTGGAACGTCAGCTGGTAGTCGTCGCCCGGCGGCAGCACGGGAAAGCGGTACACGCCGTTGGCCTGCGTATAGATCGTCGAGGTCGGCACTAGGTTGCCTTCCACGGTGACCGCAACGCCTGGCAACGGGGCACCATCCGGGTCCGATGCGGTACCCGTGATCGACCCTGTCTCCTGCGCCCACACGGGGGCCGCAATAAACAGGGTGATGATAAAGCTCGCGATCAGCGAGCGCTTGAGATGCTGCAATTTGCCCTCCTCGGCAGTGCAACCCGAGACCCTCAAATGGGGACGTCAACGCCGACCGGGTCCCTTGTGATCGGCGCGGATAATCCGGGGACACGCTGGTCCCACCCGGTATGAATGCAACTCGCATACCAGACCGAATCCAAGGAGTCGGATTTCTGTCACATTCGTGTCAACGAAATGTAAAGTTGCGTCTTGTCAGGTTTTCTTGGGGGCCGACCGCGAGGGGGAAAACTGCACGAAAACCCAATCCAGTCAGGGAGATACGCATTATTGGATCTTGACTCCATTTCCCTGGATCGGGGTTCGATCTGATGGAACAGCAGCGCCTTCTGCCACCCAAGACGGCCGATTTCTGGCCACTCCTGCACTGCAGAGGCTGCTGGCAGTCGCTCCTGACCCCTGCCCATCACCGGGCTGGGGCCCCCGGGACGGGCTCTCGGCACCGGCATTCAGTCGGTGATCAGCTCCGTCTCCGGGTACTGGGCATACCAGCCGAACCAGAAGGCGCGGAAGGCCACCAGGCGGGGTAGCCCCTCGCCGGGAGCATCGGCCCGGACGATCATGTCCTCGCGGGCCTCCCAGACTCGGCCCTGGTCGTCGCGCACCCGGCCCTCGCCTGCAAGCTCGACGAACTTGACTCCCGGTGCCGGGTAAACGCGGTTGGCACCGTCGGCGCTGGTAACGACGACCAGCTCCCGGCCAGCGAAGTTCGTCTGGAACACGCGGTGGGCCCGCAGGTACTCGGCGCTGATCGCCAGCGCATCGTCGCCGCCACCGGGACGCGGGAAGCGGATCGCCAGGATCTCGGCCTTGTTGGCCAGCCGGTCATCCCGCTGCGAGACCTGGAACATCAGCTCGTCGGTCTCGAAGTACCCGCTGTACGCGGCGCCCTCGGAGTAATCACGCTCGTGGCCGGTGTCGACCGAGAGCACCGTGGTCTCCGGGTGCTCGGCCTTCCACTCCCCCCAGGTCGTGGTGACTACCGGCACGGCGACCAGCCGCACGCCGCGGCCCACCATGCGGCCGACCACCGGCTCACCGGTGATCGAGGACCAGAGGGTATGGGTAATGTCGTCGAACATCAGCTTGTTGGAGCGGTACAGCAACCCGGAGGTACCGAACTTGACCTGGCGACCGCCGACCGTGCTCTTGTAGGGGATCACGGTCCCGCAGAGCGTGCAGTAGACGACGGTCAGCTCCTCGCCGTCGACCTGGTCGTACATCAGCTCGTGCCAGCCGAGGACGCGCTTGGGCCAGGCCCGTGCCTCACCGTTGTGGGAAAAGCCGAACACGATGTTGCTGTCGTCGAGGTAGCCGGCGTCTGCTGCGCTCACCGTGGTCGGGTGATCGAGCGGTGGGATGCCGTTGACGCGCACGCCTCCCCACTCGACCTCGTCGATACGGATCGCGGAGGTTCCCTCAGGCGAGAAGAAGTTGGCGAAAGTGGGGTCGATGTTGCGATACAGGTTGGCCTTGAAAACGCCCATGCCCGGGTGCGGGTCGTAGGGCTGGGCCCACATCCAGTGGCGCCAGTCTTTGGTCTCACTGCCGAAGGATTGGCCGGTCATCTTCTGCAGGAACCCGACCACGCGTTCGTGCGCCTGCACGCGCGGGCTGCGCCGGTTGCCGAAGCGCGAGCGGTCGGCGCGAAAGCTGTCGCCGAGGCCACCGCCGGAGTCGCCCTGGACGAGCCTCGACGTCTCTTGGCCGACACCGGGATCGCCGAGACCCGTCCCTCCCCTAAGCACGTCGCCCTCGACGCGCGTGCCCGACGGCAGGAACCGAATCCACTCCACGAGCATGGGCGCGTAGCCGTCGCGCCAGTTGTTCTCGAGCTCCTCCATCGCCGCCTCGGCGACGTCCTTGTCGGTGGAGCCGATGTCGAAGAAGAGCTTCAGATCGGGATGGGTGGGCTGCTGGGCGATGGTAGGTCCGGCGACCGCGACCAGGAGCAAAATAACGACAACACTGCGCAGCTTCATGACGGCACCTTGGGAACGGGGGGACCACGGGATGGCGCGGCGGCGGGATCGCGCGCTGGCCCAGACAGAGTCAAGAGTTATCCTACCGCGTAGACTCGTCGGAGTTGAGTCCTCGGCGTGAACTAGGGCACGTCGCCGGCCTGAAACGCCACCAGCCCCACATCCCGGAGTACTGCCGTGAGAGCCTCGATCCCAGCCGCCCTGCTCGCCGTGCTCCTGGCCAGCGCCACCATCGCCGCTGCACGCCAAACGAGGGTGAACGTGCCCAATCCCGACATCGGCGAGACCACGCTGGCCGCCCGCCGTGACGCCCAGCTCGCCGCCGCGGCCGACCTCGGTGTCTTTCACGACTTCGGCTTCACCGATCGCATCCTCGAGACCGGTATCACCTTCCGCCATCGCGTGGTCGAGGACTCGGGCAAGAGCTACAAGGCGGCCCACTACGACCACGGCACCGCCCTGGCCGTCGCCGACGTCGACGGGGACGATGTGCTCGACCTTTACTTCGTCACGCAGATCGGCTCCAACGAGCTGTGGCGAGGTACCGGTGACGCCCGCTTCGAGAACATCACCGAGCGCGCCGGCGTCGGTTTGGCCGACCGCATCGGTGTCGGTGCTTCCTTTGCCGACATCGACAACGATGGCGACGCTGACCTGTTCGCCACTTCGGTGCGTGGCGGCAACGCCCTGTTCGAGAACGACGGCACCGGCCGCTTCCTCGACATCACCGAGCGCGCCGGGGTCGCCTATTCGGGCCACTCCTCGGGCGCCGTCTTCCTCGACTACGACGGCGACGGCCGCCTCGATCTGTTCGTCACCAACGTCGGTAGTTACACCCTCGAGGAGCAGGGTGAGGGAGGCTTCTGGCGGGCCCGCGACGACGCTTTCCAGGGCCACCTGCTGGCCGAGCGTCACGAGCGCTCGATCCTCTATCGCAACCTGGACGACAACCGCTTCCGCAACGTCTCGAGCGAAGTGGGCCTGGTCGATAACTCGTGGAGTGGTGACGCCAGCCTGGTCGACTTCAACGCCGACGGTTTCCCCGACCTGTACGTGCTGTCGATGCAGGGCGACGACCACTACTACGAGAACCGCGACGGGCGGGCCTTCAGCGCGCGGACCGCAGCTCTGTTCCCCAAGACCCCCTGGGGCGCCATGGGCATCAAGTCGTTCGACTACGACAACGACGGCGACCTGGACCTGTTCCTCACCGACATGCACTCCGACATGAGCGCCGAGGTGGGTCCAGACCAGGAGTTCGAGAAGCCCATCGTCGAGAATGCGGAGCGCTTCTACCAAGACAGCTCGAACAACCTGCTCGGCAATGCGTTCTATCGCAACGACGGCGGCAGCTTCACCGAGATCTCCGACGCGATCGGGCTCGAGAACTACTGGCCCTGGGGCACCAGCGTCGGCGATATCAACGCCGACGGCTGGCAGGACGTGTTCATCGCCTCGTCGATGAACTATCCGTTCCGCTACGGCATCAACTCGATGATGCTCAACGATGCCGGTGAGAGATTCGCGCAGGCCGAGTTCGTGCTCGGCATCGAGCCCCGCCGCGATGGCGCCGTGCGCACCGAGTGGTTCAACCTCAACTGCGGCGGCGCCGACGCCGCCCACGAGATCTGCCAGACCTACTCGGGTCCGCTAACGGTCATGGGGACGCTTGGAACCCGCACCTCGGCGATCGTCGATATCGACGGCGACGGCGACCTCGATATCGTCACCGGAGAGTTCGGCTCCGCGCCCCAGTTCCTGGTGAGCAATCTGAGCGAGCGGCGGACCGTTAGCTGGCTCGGAGTCGAGCTCCAGGGTGACTTCTCGAACCGCGCCGGCCTGGGCGCCATCGTCGCGGTCCAGGCCGGCGGTAGCACCTACACGCGCATCAACGACGGCAAGACCGGCTACCTGTCGCAGAGCCGCCTGCCCCTCTACTTCGGGCTCGGCAATGCCGCCAGCGTCGAGAGGGTGACGGTGCGCTGGCCCTCGGGGAGCGAGCAGACTGTGCAAGGACCGCTCGAGCCCAACCGCACGATCCATATCGAGGAACAGTAGCCGGGGCCGTCAGAGCCGTCGTTGGCCACCCGCTCGGATGTGCCCCGAATGTCGTGGAAATTGGATGAGCGCAGCCTCCTGGGCAACGGCTGATCGTATCGGTTAGGCGGCCTGCTCGTCCGGGCCGCGAGTGATCTGGGCAAGGTGACGATAGCCGTCGACGCGGCGCATGCGGATCTGGCCGAAGGCGACCAAGCCCCACAGCAACGTCACGCCAGCTGCCTCGGTGCAGAACGAACCCTGGGTCTTGGTACGGCGCCGGAACTCCCGGTTCAGGTTCTCGAGCGGGTTGGTCGTTCGCAACGTCTTCCACATCGGCCTGGGGAACTCGTAGAACGTCAGCAGGCTCAGGCCCGCTTCCTCCAGGCTTCGGGCAACGGCCGGCACGAGCCTGGACCATTTGCGCACGAAGGCGCTGTACGCGGCCCGAGCCTCGTTGCCGTTGTCGGCGCGGACGATGGCATGCCAATCGCGCCTCATTTCATCGCGCGCATGCACGGGGCAGTGATCGCGAAGGTTGCTCCACTTGTGCTGGATGCATCGCTGCACCTGCGACCGCGGCCATGCCTCGGTCGCCTTCGCCAGCCCCTTGTGACCGTCGGCGATCAGCAGCTGAGGCGATCGCAGCCCCCGGTGCACGAGCGAGTCGATCAACCCTCGCCAGTGAACTTCCGCTTCCGAGGCCGCCAACCGCAACGCCACCAACACCTTCTGGCCGTCGGCTTTGACTCCGAGCACCGCCAACACCGGCACCGAGACCACGCGCCGCGCCAACCTGACCTTCAGGTGAAACCCGTCCAGATACAGAATCGGATACCGCTCACCGGACAGCTCTCGCTCGCTCCAGCTCGCGAAGTACGTCTTGAGCCGCCCCACCACCCGCGAGACCGTGCTCTTGGACAGGTGCGCTCTCCCGAGCAACGGAGACAACGCCTTGCGGATCCGCCGCGTGTTGGCGCCCGCCAGGTACGCTCCCAGGATCGCCTCGTCCACCTGTCGTGCTCGCCGCGCGTACCGTGGCAGGATCGCGCTCCGGAACTCCCGGGTGCCGCCGTCTTCGTCCACGACGCGACCGCGCGGCACGTCCAACTCCTGGAGTCCCTGCGCCGTCGTCACCCGCCGGCTTTGGGTGCCGTTGCGGTAGCCTCGGCGCGCCGACCGTTGCGCTCGTATCGCGCGCTCCCCAGAGCCTCCGTGAGCTCCTCCTGGAGCGTGATCTGGATCGCCTCACGGATCCTCGTCCGCAGCAACATCTGTACGTCCCGTCGAAACTCCACGACCTCGTTGTCGTGCGTGCTAACCTGCTTCACGGCGTAACCTCCTGCCGCTCGTGGCGGCTCTGAGTTTTGCTACTCGGAGGTTACGCCTTTCTAATTTCCACAGGACTCGGGACGAATCCACCCGCTCCCGCGGCACGCGACTACTCGTCCGGGCGCGGTACTGTTGAGGGACCATGAAACGACGCGGTCGAGAATCGAGGTCCGGGCCGTCACGGTACTCGTGTGCGGGAGCGCTAGTCGCGCTGGCGATGCTCCTGGCGACTTCGGGCATCGCAACCGCCCAGACGCGTGCCTTCGGCGAGACCATGAATCGCGGCTTCGCCGCCATCGAGGCCGAGGATGCGGCCGCTGCCGCCGCCGCCTTCCAAGCCGCTCTGCTGATCACGCCCGGTCATCCGGCGGCCCTCGCCTGGCTGGGCAACGCACGGCGGCTCGAGGGTGACCTCAGCACCGCCCTGCGGAGGCTCGACGAGGCCGTGACCGCGGCACCCGACTATTACCCGGCACGGTTGTTCCGCGCCCAGGCCCGGGAGCAGGCCGGCCATGTCGGCGAGGCGATCGATGACCTGCGCGCCGCCGTACAGCTCGACTCCGCCGACCCCACTGCCCGCGCCAGCTTGGCACGTCTGCTCATGCGCACGGGTCGGCTCGAGGAGGCTGCGGCGCAGGCCGATGAGCTCATCCGGCTGGCGCCCGACGTCTTCGCCGCCCATTATCTGCTGGCTACCGTGCAGCAGCAGCGCCAGCGGCATTCGGCCGCACTGACCGCGTTCCTGGAGGCCGACGCACTGCAGCCCGGAGAGCGAACCGTGCTGTTCGGTATCGCCGATGCCCTGGCCGGGCTGGGCCGTGTCGAGGACGCGTTCGGCGCCCTGGCCCGGCTGGTTGAGACCCATCCCGACTACCCTTACGGCTGGCGCCGCTACGCCGAGCTGCTCGCCGCGAATCGCTTCGAGCTCGATGCACGCATTGCGGCAGCGGACTTCTATACCCGCGCTCTCGAGCTACAGCCGGGTGAGCTCGATGTCGTTCGTCCGCTCGCAGCCCTGTATCTGGAGCTGCGACTCTTTCAGCGGGTGCAACGGCTGGTCGAGGCGGCCCCGCGCGCCGAAAGCGATGCCGAGATCCAGTTCCTCTTGGGCAAGGCACAGGCGCAGATGCGTGCTCACGAGTCGGCGTTGAGAACCTACGACCGGGCCTTCGAGCTATCGCCGCGCGCCGACATCTTGGCCTACCGTGCTGCCTCCGAGCGCAACCTGGATCGACCCGACGCGGCGCTGGCGACGCTGCGCAGCGCGGTGGAGCTCGATCCCGGATACGGTCCGGCCTGGGTCGATGTGGGTGATCTGCTGCTGCACCAGGACCAACTCGCCGAGGCCACCACCGCCCTGCAGAACGCGGTGGGCCTTCTCCCCGAACATGGCCAGGCCCACTACCTGCTCGGCCAGGCCCTGCGACGGTCCGGTGACCCCGCCGGGGCGGTTCGAGAGCTGGAGCGCGCCGCCGAGCTCGACGAGACAAACGCTAACGCCTTCTACAACCTGGGTCTGGCCTACCGCGAGAACGGCGATGCCGAGCGCAGCCGGGTCGCGCTGGAGCGCTTCCAGGAGCTCGAGCGCACGTCCGGACGGGGTGCCGAGCAGGAGCGCAGAACCCGCGCCCGTGGCCTGCTTCGAACCGGGCTGGTGCAGTACCGGCTGGGCGACAATGCCGACGCCGCCGGCACCTTGCGACAGGCCACCGAGCTCGCGCCCGATGCTGAGCCGGCCTGGTACTACCTCGGGCTGTCGCTCGCCAACGAGCGCGATATCGCCGGGGCCATCGAGGCACTCGAACGAGCGGTCAGCTTGGCACCCGACCGCCTCGGCAGCCACGACGCCCTCGCCACGCTGTACGAGCAGGTGGGACGCGCCGACGATGCTGCCGCTGCCCGCGCGCGTGCCGCACAGCTACGCCAGCAGGCCCAGCAGCCGGTTAGCGCTCGGTCACGGCCGCGCCGGTGATCAGGAACGGCATGATTTGCTTCACCCGCTGACCGGCGATCTCGTCGGCCAAGTCGATCTCGAGCAGGTAGGCGCCCTCGCGCAGATCCTCAGGCAACTGCGCCTGCACCAACATGCTGGTGGCGTTGCTGTCGGCGTCGAAGTCGCGCGCCAGCAGCTCGATGCCGGCGACCTCGTGGATCTGCCCCAGCTCGTCGATGGCCCGCGCGTCGATCTTCGTGTGCACCTTGCCGGTGAACGGGTGGCGCGCCAGGTTGTGGGCCACGAGCATGAAGTAGCAGGAGCCACCCGGCTGGGTAAGCGTGTAGACCTGCGGCGTGACTTCCTGCTCGCCGATGACGAAGGGGTAGCCGATCGGCCCCCCGGCCCGGTGCTCGGGTGGCGCTGCCGCGTCGAAGCCCCGAATCAGCAGACCCGGATGGTCCCGATCGACCGGCACCGGCCCGCTGACCGTGACCGCCGTCGGGTTGCTCCAGCGCGGTACCTCGAGCGTCTCGGTGCGCGTGCTCAGCAGACCCACCTCCGCATCGCGAACCAGGACGCGGACCTCGTAGGTTCCCTCCGTGGCCCACAGCAGATCGTAGTAGCGGAAGGGCAATCCGGACAGCCGTCCGCCCATCCGTAGCATGTCCAGGCTGACACGACGGCTGAACAGGTCCCGCATCTGTCCCTTGTCGTCCATGATGTAGCCGAGGATGTCGAGCTCGGCGCGGTCGTCGGCGCGGGTCGCTGCGATCTGCTCGAGCTGCTGATAGGGAACCTCGACGACCACGGCGACCCGGCTGACTCCTCGGTCACCGACGAAGGGCGTGACCCGCACGTCGAAGGTCAGGTTCTCCTCGTCGAGCCCCTTGGTGATGAACTCCGACAGCTGCAGCTGGCGCTGCGCGTCGTCCATGTCCGTGTAATCGGGGGGCGGCGCCAGGCGCTGCGGCGCCGCCACGATCCGCGCGCCCTGCCGCAGGACCTCGACGTCGATGTCGACCACAGGAGGATCGTCTTTCTCCTTGCGGTAGGCGATCACGTAGTACTGGCTCGTATTCTCGGCCAGGTCGACCAATGCGGGCAACAGCTCGTTCTGATTCCACGACATGGTGCCGTTGGTGCCGTTGGCCAGGTAGGAGAGGCCCTGCCTGCCCGAGGTGTGGGTCTTGAAGGTGTCGTCGAACGCCTGGGAGTCCAGGCCCGACACGTCGAATGCGTGAAGGACAGTGTCGGAGGCCAACAGGTTCTCGAGCGCATTGGAGAGGCTCTGGCGCAGGTCGGCGCTCCCGAAGCGCTCCTCCGAGTTGACCGCGAAGGCCAGACCATCCTCGATCAGCTGCGTATCCTCCGCCAGCTCGTCGAGGCTCTTGCCGGAGAGCACCTTGTCGTCGAAGCCGGCGGAAAAGAGCAGCACGTGCTTGCGCCCGCGCGTCGCCTTGAGCATGTCGCCGAGCGCTTCGAGCTGGTCGGCGTAGTTGACCACCTCGTCGCGGTAGCGGCGAAAGTCGGCGGCGTAGGTATCGGCGAGCTCGGCAAACAGCGTCGCCTCGATGAGGGTCTGGAGCTGGGCGCGCGTCGTCTGGACGTCCTGCGCGAAGGCCACGTTCGACGTCTCCATCTCGAGCATGTCGGACAGCGGTGCCACCGCGAAGCCGGCCGGATCGACGATGAAGCCCGACCGGTTCAGACCGAACCCCTGGAGAGCGCTGATCACCTGCGACCGGTCGCCGGTGAAGGGCGAAACCAGTTGCAACCCGCCGGCAGTGCTATAGGTGGCGACGCCGATCAGGTCGTTCGGGTGGGTGTGCCGCTGTACGAACTCCAGCGCCGACTCCTGGGCTCGGAGCAGACCGCGCTTGGTCGAGAAGCTGAAGTCGAAGAAAAGGAGGAACTGGCGCCAGCCGGCGGCCGGGATGAAGTCGTCGATATCCGGATCCGGGTTGGCTCGCAGGTCGATCTCGTAGACCGTCGTGATGTCACGCACGCGCCCGTCGACACGCAGGATGAAGTCGTCCCCGGTCAGCCGCGGGATATGGAAGCCGCGCGAGTCGGCGATCGCCACCTGCATCTGCACGACCTCGACGGTGGTGCGGAACTGCGGTCGATCCTGTGCCGCCGCGGAGCCGCCGGCGGCCGTGGTCACGGCCACCAGGGCGATCGCGGCGGTCGCTCCGCGCGCACCTCGGCTGATGATCCTGCGCTCTCGATCGTGCACGGTTGACCTCCCTCGCACCGCCGGTCCGAGATCTTGCGTGGACGCGACCCGCGCCGCCGAGCCGGGGCAGCGAGGTCTAGGGGAGCGATCCTCGTGAGCCTGAAGCATATCCCAACGGGTATCCTCGACCCCAGTCCGAGCGCCGACCGGCTGGCGACGATCCGCCAAGCCTCAGGTAAGCGGCCAGACGAGCGGCACGAGCAGGAGCAGGACCACCAGGGTGATTGCCGTCATCGGCAGCCCCGCGACGATGAAGTCCCGGAACCGGTACTTGCCCGGCGCAAAGACCAGGAGACAAGCGGGCTCGAGCGGCGCGACGAAGGACAGCGACGCCGACAGCGTCACCAGGATTGCCAGCGAGCGCGGCTCGACCCCCATCTGGTGCGCCGTCGAGATCGCCACGGGCAGCATGACGAGCGCCGCCGCGGCGTTCGACATCGGCTGAGTCAGCGCCATCGTCACCAGCGCAAACACGGCCATCGTCACGGTCAGGCCGAAGGGCGCGATCCACTCGGTGATGGCCGAGGCGATCAGGTCGGCCGTGCCGGTCTTCTGCAGGGCCAGCCCCATCGAGGTCATGCCGCCGATGAGCACCACCAGCGGCCACTCGACCATGCCGTAGATCTGGTCGGCCCGGATGACCCCGGCGAGCACGATGCCGAGCACCGCCAGCAGCATGGCGATCGACAGCGGTAGCCAACCCGCGCCGCCCACCGCGACCGCCGCCAGCACCGCACCCAGCGTCAGCATCCCCTTGCGGCGGCGAAAGCGCATGTGAGCGACCTCGCCCAGGACCCAGACGTCGCGGTTGGCCCCGAGCAACTCGAGCTGCTCCTTGCTCCCCTGCAGCAGCAGCACGTCGCCCACCGCCAACGGGAGCCGGCCAACGGTCACCGGGCGGGCGTGGCCGCGTCGGTGGACCGCGAGCACCGAAACCCCGTAGCGCTCGCGCAGGCGTAGCTGGGTGAGCGTGCGCCCGGCCAGCGAGGAGCGGGGCAGCACGATGGCCTCCGCGAGCCCGACGTCGGCGTCGGTCAGGTCGGAGTCGTCCCAGGCGCGGGCAGCCTCGAGCGACAGGCCGGGAATGTCGTGAGCCTGCAGCAGGGCATCCCGGTTCGCCTGCACCACGAGAACGTCGCCCGCCTGCAGACGCTCGCCCGGCCCCGGAAAGATGTGGCGCTCACCGCGCAGGATCGCCAGCACCTTGACCCCCGCCTCGGCAAGCGGGGCGTCGCGCAGCGTCTGCCCGACCAGATCGGAGTCGGGATCGAGCACGACCTCCGACAGGTAGCGCGCGATCTCGTACTCGGCGCTGAGGCTGGTGCCGGCACGCTGCGGGAGCAGGCGTCTGCCGATCGTGACCATGTAGAGGGTGCCGATCAGCGTCATGGCCAGGCCGACCGGCAGGAACTCGAACAGGGAGTAGGGCTCGAGCCCGGCGCGCTGTAGAAACCCGTTCGCCGCGAGGTTCGTCGAGGTGCCGATCAGCGTCGCGGCGCCACCCAACATCGAGGCGTAGGCCAGCGGGATCAGCAGGCGGCTCGGGCTCAGGCCGGCGCGACGGGTGTACTCCATGACGGCGGGCAGCAGCACTGCCGTCACGTTGGTGTTGCTGAGAAAAGCCGACAGCCCAGCGCTCATCGACATGACGAGGCCCACGCCCCGACCCTCGCCATCGCGGGCCCGGCGGTACAGCTCGTTGCCCAGCCACTCCATGATCCCGGTGCGGACGAGCGCCCCCGAGAGCACGAAGATCGAGCACAGCACGAGGATGAACTCGTTGGCGAAGCCCGCGAAGGCCTCCTCCGGCGACAGGATTCCGGCGACCACCAGGATGACCACGAGCGCTACCGCCACCACGTCGATGGCAACCCACTCGGTGGTCAGCACCACCATCACGCCGCCGAGCAGCAGCAGCAGCAGCCAGGAGTCCGCACCCATGCGCCAGAGTCTGGCACAGGCGGGCGACCGGTGGGTCGGACCGACCGGGGCCTTCGGCTATTCGAGCAGCCCCAGCTTGCGAAGTTGCTCGGGCGGACAGCCCTCCCACCGGGGGGCGAAGACGTTGCCGATGTATTGCAAATCCTCGACGCCCATGCGACTCGACCAGAAGCCGCTCGCCACCAGGTCGCGGAAACGGTTGAAGAAGGCGACCCCGTGCCGCACCCGGCCCGGAGCCCGATCGGGCCAGGCGATCTCGTCCAGAAACTCGATTCGCTGCGCCTCGTCGCAGTCGGCGAAGCGCTGGTCGAACCGATCGAGCGACTCATAGTCGAGCCAGGCCAGGCCGCCACGGATCGGCACGGCCTGATCCTCGTACTCTGACAGCATGAAGTCGATGAACTCCGGCACGCCCGCGTCGGAGGCGCTGCCCGAGCGCTCGTCGGCCGGCAACACCATGTCGGCGAGCAGCCGCACGGTCCGCATCTCACGTTCCGTGAAGAACAAACGGTCCACTTCCTGGGGCGCCGCCTCGAAGGCCGAGCGGGCGCGGGCCACCTCGGCCGGGCCCAGTGTGGCCACGGCGGAGGCGGTCGCCAGCAGACGCAGGGCTTCGCGGCGGCTGATCACGACAGCTCTCCCTTGCCGGCGGCCTGAGCGATGTACTCGCTGCTGCGCAGCGCCAGCGCCAGGATCGTCCAGGTCGGGTTCTTGTCGGGCTGCGAGGCAAAGGGACCCGCGTCGGCGACGAAAAGGTTCTTCACATCCCAGGCCTGGCAGAACGAGTTGAGCACCGAGGTCCGGGCCGAGTGGCCCATGCGGGTAACGCCGAGCTCGTGGATGATGCGACCGCCGGCGGCGATCCCGTAGCCGCTGCTGCGGCTCGGCTGGTCCCACAGCGGCGTCCCGCCCATGGTGTGAATCAGCTCGCGGAAGGTCTCGTGCATGTGTCGCGCTTGGCGGATCTCGTGATCGCTCCACTCGAAGTGGAAGCGCAGCACGGGAATCCCCCACCTGTCCACCACGCCCGGATCGATCTCGCAATAGGAGTTGTCGTTGGGGATCATCTCGCCGCGACCCGAGAAACCCACGGTGGCCCCGTAGACGCTCCGGTACCGGTCTTTGAGGTCCTTGCCGTAGCCGCCGCCTCCGGGATAGCGGTGGATCCCGCCGAGAACGCCGTGCCCGGGCAGCCCGCGGCCACCCCACATTTCGATGTGGTAGCCGCGCGCGAAGTCGAGCTGCCGGTTGTCGATCCACCAGGGCATGTACAGGTGGGCGCCGCCGGCGCCGTCCTCGTTGTGCGGGATGCCGTCGGCCAGCGCGGGGATGTAGCCCATCATGTCGGTGCCGACGGTGTCGGTCAGGTAGCGCCCGACCGCGCCGCTCGAGTTGGCCAGCCCGTCGGGGAAAAGGCGTGACTTGGAGTTGAGCAGCAACCGCGCGGACTCGCAGGCACTCGCGGCCAGCACCACGGCGCCTGCCCGAACCTGCATCTCCTGACCCGTTGCCTTGTCGACGTAGGAGACGCCGCTGGCGAGCCCGCGATCGTCGAGAGTCACCTCCCGCGCCATGGCACCGGTGATGATCTTCAGGCGGCCGGTCGCGAGCGCCGGCGGCAGCAGCACCGACGGGCTGGAGAAGTTCGAGTGGGTACCGCATCCCCGTCCGCACTGACCGCAGTAGTGACACGCCAGGCGGCCGTTGAGCGAGTGAGTGAGAATCGACAGACGCGACGGGATGCAGGTGACCGCCAGCTTGTCGGCGGCCCGTTTCACCAGCTTCTCCCAGCATCGAGGCTCCGGTGGGTCCATGAAGATCCCGTCGGGGGCGTTGGGCAACCCCTCGACGCTGCCGAAGATCCCGATCTCACGATCGATGCGGTCGTAGTAGGGCGCCATGTCCGCGTAGCTGATCGGCCAGTCGTCGCCAAGACCATCCTTGCTGCGCGGCTTGAAGTCATCGGGGCCGAAGCGCAGTGAGATGCGTCCCCAGTGGTTCGTCCTACCACCCAGCATGCGCACCCGGAACCAGTCGAAGCGCTCGCCGTCGGCAACCGTGTACGGCTCGCCCTCGAGCGACCATCCGCCGATACCGGCGTCGAGCTCGCCGAATTGGCGCTCCGGAGTCGCGGCTCCACGCCGGGGCGACTCATACGGCCACTCGAGCATGGCCGTATCGGTCTCGGTGTCCCACCAGCCGCCGGCCTCGAGCATCACCACGCTGGCGCCGGCCTCGGTCAGCACCTTGGCGGCCATGCCGCCCCCGGCGCCGGAGCCGATGACGCACACATCGAACAGTTCGGGCGAGCGGATCACCTGCATGGCGGGCAATCCTAGCAGCCAGGCTGCTAGCGCCGTAGGATGCGCCCCGGGCGCTCGCCGGTGACCATGGTGCCGTCCCAGACCCGTACCCCGTTGACCCACACCTGCTCGATGCCCAGCGAGGTGGTGTGGGGCGCATCGGTGGTGGCGCGATCGACCACCCGTTCGGGATCGAACACGACCAGGTCGGCAAACTGGCCGACGGCGATACGACCGCGATCGGCAAAGCCCATGTGCTCGGCGGCCAAGCTACTGGCCTTGCGCACCGCCTCCTCGAGACGGATCACGCCACGCTGGCGCACGTACCGCCCCAGAATGCGCGGGAACGAGCCATAGCCGCGTGGATGCGTGCCGTGCAGTGCCCCGTCGGTGCAGAAGTTGCTGTGGGGCCAGGCGATCAAGCGCTCGATATCCGACTCGCTCATGCTGGTGCCAATGACGCTCTCCACCGGGCCGCCCGAGTCGAGCTGGGCGCGCGCCGCCTCGGCCGCCTGGATCAGGGCTAGCAAGGCGACCGCTGGCTCTTCGTCGCGAAGCTCGGCGATCTGTGCCAGCGTCTTGCCGGCGTACGCGGGTTCGGGAAGGTAATCGACGATCAGTGCGCCCTCCGGCGGCATGACCTGATCGAGAACGTAGCGCGCCTCCTGCAGGTCGTCGAAGTTACGCTGCGGGAACAGGACCGTGAGCGTCGATTGCCAGTAGGGGTAGGGATATACGTCGGCGGTCACCTCGATGCCCTCGGCCCGCGCGGCATCGAGAATCGCCAGCGCGGTGCCGGCCTCGCCCCACAGCCCCTTCATGGCGAGCTTCATGTGGCTGACCTGCACTGGAATGTCGGCCTCGCGCCCGATACGGATGATCTCGTCGAGCGACTCCCAGAAATAACGGTCCTCGCTGCGCATGTGGCTGATGTAGCGCCCGCCCTGCGCGGCGGCGACACGCGCCAACTCCATCACCTCGCTGGTCGCTGCGTAGATCCCGGGGTCGTACTCCAGCCCGGTCGAGAGCCCCAGCGAACCGGTATCCAGGTCGGCGCGCAGCAGCTCGGTCATTCGGCCGATCTCCTCCGCGGTGGCCGGCCGCCGATAGTCCTGCCCCATGACCTTGGAGGCGCAGTGTCCCGTGACCGGTGTACGACGCCAGGTTGACCGCGGCCGGCGTTGCGTCGAGGGCCGAGAACAGATCGGCCAACGGCAGCTGCGAGCCACCGTCGTTGCCGACCGCGAGGGTGGTGATGCCCTGGCTGACGGCGGCCTCGGCAGGGTGCTCGGTGAGCTGCCCGTCGGCGTGACTGTGGGTATCGATGAATCCCGGCGCCAGCACCAGGCCGCCGACATCGACCACCGGCTCGCCTGCGGCCGGGGACAACTCGCCGACCTCGTGGATGCGGTCCTCGACAATGCGTACGTCGGCCTCGAAGGGCTCGTTGCCATTGCCGTCGATGACACGCGCGTTGACGAACAGCAACGCTCCCGGAATCCCGGGCGCCGGGTCCAGGCAGGCGACCGCCGCCAACAACGCGGCGACGGTGGCGGCGACGCTCAGACGTCGCACAGCTGTACGGCCGCCCGTAGCGAGGCGATCTTGTCGTCGGCCTTCGGGATGAACTCGTGGGCGAAGTAGCCGTCGAACCCCGTGGCCAGGATTGCCTCGACGATCGCCGGGTAGAAGAGCTCCTGGGTCTGGTCGATCTCGTTGCGCCCGGGTACACCACCCGTGTGGTAGTGGGCGATGTGCTCGTTGTTGTCGCGGATCGTCCGAATCACATCTCCTTCCATGATCTGCATGTGGTAGATGTCGTAGAGCAGCTTCACCCGAGGCGAATTGACGGCAGCGATGATCTCGACACCCCAGGGGGTCGTGTCGCCGATGTAGCCGATGTGGTCGACCTTGCTGTTGAGCATCTCGACCACGATGGTCACGCCGTGATCCTCGGCGACGCTCTTGCACCGATCGAGGCAATCGATGCTGTTGCGGATGGCCGTACCATCACGCATCGAGTCGACGCGATCACCGAAGAAGCAGATCACGTTGGGCACCCCGGCGACGGCCGCCGCGGGTATGTGGCGCCGAAATGCCTCGACGATGGCGTCGTGGTGACGCCGGTCGTTGAGCCCGTTACGAATGGTCCCGGCGCCCACGTCGCCGATGGAGACCACGAGGCCATGCGCATGGGCGACCGGCCATTCCTCGACCCGGAGCAGGTCGATCGCCGGCATGCCGAGCCCGGCGACGGAGGCACAGAGGCTATCGAGCCCGATATCGGAATAGCACCAGCGCGCCACCGATTGATTGAAGCCACCAGCCCCAGCCGATCCTCCGGGGAGCAGTCGACGAAGTCGTGAGCGAGGCGCTCGTTGGCGCGCGCATCGACCGGTGGAGACCTTCGACCACGAGGTGGCCGAGCTCATGCTCGCCGACCGTGCCACCCTCGCCGACGAATCCCTCGAGGGCTCCGAGCCGCAGGCACCCAAGCACTTCTTCTACCAGATGAAGCGCCTGACGATGCTGGGCTACTTCACCTCCGAGCCGGGCATGGTCCAGAGCCTGCGCTTCAACCCCTTCCCGGGCCGCTGGGACCCCTGCATGGTCGTGGAGGAAAGCCGATGAAGCGCTGGGACGCGATCGTTATCGGCACCGGCATCACCGGCGGCAGGGCCGCCAAGGAGCTGACCGAGGCGGGACTCGAGACCCTGGTGCTCGAGGCCGGCCCCATGATCGTGCCGGAGCGTGACTACGTGGAGCACGTGCCCCCCTGGGAGCAGCAGTTCCGCGGGCTCCGGAACCAGCGGCGCCAAGCCGACCGGCAGTCGGTGCAGCGACGCTGCTACGCCTGCGACGAGCTCGCTGAGAAGTTCTTCGTCGACGACGTCGACAACCCTTATACGGTTCAGGACGGCAAGCCGTTCACCTGGATCCGCGGCCGCCAGGTCGGGGGCAAGTCGATCATGTGGGCGCGGCAGAGCTACCGCATCGGCGACATCGACTTCACCGCCCCCCAGCGCGATGGCATCGGCATCGACTGGCCCGTGCGCTACGCGGAGATGGCGCCCTGGTACGACCACGTCGAGCGCTTCGCCGGGATCAGCGGCCGCAACGAGGGACTATCGCAACTGCCCGACGGCCAATTCCTGCCCGCCATGCCCCTCAACTGCGTCGAGGAGCACGCGCGCGGCGCAATCGCCGCCAAGTGGCGCGGCGAGCGCACTCTGACCTCGGGGCGTACGGCGGTGCTGACCCAGGCACACAACGGCCGCGCGGCCTGCCACTACTGTGGTCCCTGCCACCGCGGCTGCATCACCCGCTCCTACTTCTCGAGCCTCAACGCCACCCTGCCGGCGGCGCAGGCGACGGGCAAGATGACCTTGCGGCCTGACAGCGTCGTGCGCGCCGTGAGCTGGAAAGACGGTCGGGCCACTGGCGTGGTGGTGATCGATCGAGAGAGCCACGAGGTGCTCGAGTTCGAGGGCAAGGTGGTAATCATCGCCGCCTCGACGCTCGAGTCGACCCGCATACTGCTCAACTCTGGCAACGCCGAATTCCCCGACGGCCTGGCCAACTCGAGCGGCGCCCTCGGCCACTACCTGATGGACCACACGATGAGCGTCGGCGCGGCCGGAAGCTTCGACGGCTGGGAAGACCGCACGACCTTCGGCAACCGTCCCAACGGCGCCTACATCGCCCGCTTTCCGCAACGTCACCGACCAACGCCCCGACTTCGTGCGCGGCTATGGCTATCAGGGCTCGGCCTACCGGTCCGATTGGAACCGGGGGGTCGCCGAGGCCGGTTTCGGAGCCGCCTTCAAGCACGCCATGGCGCGTCCCGGCCCGTGGCGCATGTCGCTTGGCGCCTGGGGTGAGTGTCTCCCCTACTACGACAACCATGTCGAGATCGATCCACAGGTCGAGGACGCGTGGGGAATCCCGGTACTGCGCATCCACATGGACTGGCGCGACAACGAGCTGATCATGCAGCGCGATGCCGCCGAGCAGGCCGCCGAGATGCTGGAGGCCGCCGGAGCCAAGGACGTCGAGATGCGCACGGTCGGAACCGAGCCGGGCCTGTGCATCCACGAGATGGGCACGGCACGCATGGGGCGCGATCCGCGGACCTCGGTGCTCAACGGTCACAACCAGTGCTGGGACGTCCCCAACCTGTTCGTCGTCGACGGCGCGGCGATGACCACGACCGCCTGCCAGAACCCGTCGCTCACCTACATGGCGTTCACGGCGCGTGCCTGCAACCACATCGTCGAGCGGATGAAGCGCTTCGAACTCTAGCAGGCCTGCTAGCTGTGAGTTCTGGGTAGGTTGTTCACGGACTCACCTGGAGCCTGGACATCGGAGTCTGCATGCCGATGCCCGCATGGGGTCGGTGACGATTGTAGTGGTTGGTCCAGGGTCCGAGAGCTCGAGTTCGGTGAGCGGAGGTCTGGTAGCAGGCTCCGTAGGCCCATTGTTCCTCGAGCGTGCGTATGAAGCGCTCGGCCTTGCCGTTGGTCCGGGGCGTGTAGGGCCTGGTGTAGAGGTGGCGGATGTTGAGTCGCCGACAGGTTCGATTGAAGCGTTTGGAACGATAGCCGGGCCCGTTATCGGTCATCACACACTCGATGACGAGGCCAAGTTTTCGGTAGAACTGGACTGCTCGTATCAGGAACTCGGTACAGGTGAACTGGCCCTCGTTGTGTAGCACCTGGACGTAGGCGATGCGGCTGTGGTCCTCGACGGCAACGTGGGCATGTTCCCAGCCGGCTCCCTCAACGGTCCTAGCAGGCTGCTGAAAAACTCCTCTTTTTCGAGTAGATTCTGAACCACGCAGCCCGCGGCAAAAACCGAAGCATCAACGAGGTGAGCAGATGCGTGGTGAGGACGCGAGACAGGTGGCCGCCTTTAGTTACGTATCTCCGGAGCAGCGAGTACCGAAAGAGCATCCGCTGCGGCCGCTGCTGAGGATCGTCAACGACGTGCTGGGGCGGATGTCGCCGCTGTTCGAGAAGCTGTACTCGCACACGGGCCGTCCGTCTATCCCGCCGGAGAAGCTGCTGCGGGCGCTGCTGCTGCAGGTGCTGTACACGATTCGCTCCGAGCGCATGCTGATGGAGCAGCTCGACTACAACCTGCTGTTCCGGTGGTTTGTGGGCCTGAACATGGACGATCTGGTGTGGGATGCGACGGTGTTCACGAAGAACCGGGATCGAGTGTTGGGAGGCGAGGTCGCCGAGGTGTTCTTCCAGGAAGTGCTGGCGGAGGCACGGCGCCGCGGTCTGCTATCGGATGAGCACTTCACGGTGGACGGCACGCTGATCGAGGCGTGGGCCTCACACAAGAGCTTCAAGCCGAAGGATCAGAGCGACTCCGATGAGGGAGGCAGCAACCCGAGCGTCGATTTTCGCAAACAACGGCGCACAAACGATACTCACGCCTCCAGGACCGATCCGGACGCACGCCTGTACAAGAAAAGTAGGGGAGCCGAGTCGAAGCTCTGCTACATGGGGCACCTGATGATCGACAACCGCCACGGGTTAGCAACCAAGGCATGCGTAACGATCGCTTCCGGGACAGCGGAACGAGAGGCGGCGGTGCAAATGGCGGACAAGATTTCCGGTAACCGCAGGGTGACCTTGGCGGCCGACAAGGGCTACGACACACGCGAGTGCGTCCGTAAGCTTCGAGATCGGAACATCACCCCGCACGTTGCACAGAACGACACCAATCGGCGCAGCGCCATCGACCGGCGCACAACCCGCCACCCCGGCTACCAGGTCAGTCAAAGGAAACGCAAGCTCGTCGAGCAGATGTTCGGATGGGCCAAGACGGTCGGGCTGATGCGCAAGACGCGGCACCGAGGCACCGAACGCGTCGATTGGATGTTCACCTTCACCGCCGCTGCCTTCAACCTGGTCAGAATGCGCAACCTCCAGGGGGCGACGTGACGATATCGGGACTAACCGCCCAAGAAATACCGGCGCGGCCGGCAACCAGAGCCTCGCACTCGCACTCGCCGCCCCGCTAACTCACCGTGATCGAGACGATCCAGCCCAAAATGGCGCGCTCGAGCCGTTTTTCAGCAGCCTGCTAGAGCGGTCGCGGTGGATGCGGTGACCCGGCCGCACGATGCGGGCGAGCTTCTTGGTGTCCATGTGCAACAGCTCGCCTGGTCGCTCCCGCTCGTAACGCCGGATGACTGCCTTCGGTTCCAGGTACAGCAGCCGGCCCAGGCCCGATCGCTTCAACCAGTCCGAGACCGTGGAGCGCGGGACCCCAACGCGCCGGCTGATTTGCCAAGCCGTCAACCGACGGCGTCGCAGCCGCTGGATCCGACGCACCGTACGAGCGCTCGTCTGACCGGGGCTCCGGTGTGGCCGACTGGTTCGATCCAGCAGTCCCGACTCGCCCTCCTGCCGATACCTACGCAGCCACTTGTAGAGCGTTCGAGGGGATACACCCAGCGCCGCGGCCGTGTCCTTCACAGGCTCCGCCTGCTCCAGGACACGGCGGACCATCTCGCGGCGTATGTACGGGGTCGTTCGGGCGTTACTATGCAGCTGCATCGGGCGCTCCTTCTGAGCTGTGGGTGTGTGGTAACCCCATTGTTCTCAGAAGTGAGCCCCGATGTGAACAACGTCCTCGGAATACACAGCAGCGGCCTACTGACTCAGGAAGCGTTCGATATCGTCCCAGCGGGCGCGTGCGTCGTCGAAACCGAGCTGCATCAAGCGCTCGACGTAGGGGCGCTCGAACAACAGGTAGCTGAGGAAGTCCGGCGTCGTGGTGCGCGAGGCGCCGAGCCCGCGGGCCAGCAGGCGCAACGAGCGGGGTAGGCAGCCGATCAGGTCGGCCGACATCTTGCCCAGGTCACGGGAGGGCCGCAGGAGCAGGATCTCGATCGGCCGCAGCCCGTCCGGGTGACGAGTTCCCGCCGGCAGCAGGGCCAGCGTCCGGTTAATGCGCTCGAGCCGCTCGGCGTCGTTCTCGAGCGCGTCGATGAACACCCCGTGCATGATCATCCCGAGGATCTGCGCGGGTGGCGGATAGCCACGAATCTGCGGCACCTCGCGCTCGTTCTCGCTCGCCGGGTAGCGCACCGAGATCGACAAGAGCCGGCTGGCGCCGAGATGCACCGCTGGGGCCAGCGGAGCCGACTGGCGGATCGAGCCGTCGCCGAAGAACTCGTCGCCCAACTGGATCGCCGGGAAGATCATCGGCAAGGCGGTCGAGGCCATGACGTGCTCGACGCCGATGCGGCAGTGCCGCGAGCGCCGGCGGGCACGTACCCAGCCCGGGATCCCCTCGGCCCCCTGAACGAAGGTGATCGTGCGCCCGGTCGCATAGCCGGTAACCGAGAGGGCCAGCGCGTGCAGCCGCCCGGCAGCGATGTTGTCCCCGATTCCCGAAAAGTCGATCACCGAGCGCAGATAATTGCGCAGCGGCTTGGTATCGAGCAGTCCGTGCACGGTGAGGGGCACCCGCCCACCGCTGCCAATCTTGGTGGCCCAACGGACAAGGCTGCCACCGATCGATCCGAACCCCGAGCGGAAGACGTGGCCCACATCGAGCTGCAGCCAAGCCTCGCGCAGGTGGTCGGTACGCTCGCCGAACGAGCCCCGGTGGCTCGCCAGGCCAGCGGCGTTGATGCCGCCCGCCGATACCCCCGTGATGATCGGAAACGACAGGTCGTCGCCGCCTCGGTCGGCGATTCCCGCGAGAACACCGGCCTGGTACGCACCACGCGCCCCGCCGCCGGTTAGAACCAGCGCGGTACCGCCGTCAGCCATTCGCCCCGACCTGCATGGGTAGAATAGTCGCACGCTGGAACGTGTGAGCGGAGCAACCGTGCCCGAGTTACCCGACGTCACCGTCTACATCGAGTGTCTGCGGCCGCGGCTCCTCGGCCAGACGCTGGAGAATGCTCGCATCGCCAGCCCCCACCTGCTGCGCACCTGGGATCCTCCGATCTCGGCGGTCACGGGCCAGGCGATCACCGCGGTCGAGCGGCTGGGCAAGCGCATCGTCCTGGCGCTGGAGCAGGATCTGTTTCTCGTCTTCCACCTGATGATCGCGGGCCGTTTTCGCTGGCGCGAGCCGGGGGCCCGGGTGCCCGGCCGGGTGGGACTGGCCGCCTTCGACTTCCCCGCCGGCACCCTGCTGATAACGGAGGCAGGCGCCAAGAAGCGCGCCGCGCTGCACCTCGTGCGCGGGCGCGACGGCCTGAGCGAGCACGATCCCGGCGGGCTCGAGGTGATGGAGTCGAGGCTGTCCGAGTTCGACGCTGCCCTGGGAGCCGAGAATCACACCCTCAAGCGAGCCCTGACCTCGCCGAAGCTGTTTTCGGGCATCGGCAACGCCTACTCCGACGAGATCCTGCATCGCGCTCGGTTATCACCGCTGCAGTGGACCTCGCGACTGAGCGCCGCCGAGATCGCCCGGCTTCACGCGGCGACCACGGAGGTGCTGGCCGAGTGGACCGAGCGGTTGCGTGCCGAGGTCGGCGACGGATTCCCTACGAAGGTCACCGCGTTCCGCGACGGCATGGCGGTGCACGGTCGCTACAACCGCCCGTGTCCCGACTGCGGCTCTCCGGTTCAGCGAATCATCTACGCCGCCCGCGAGACCAACTACTGCGCCGCCTGCCAGACCGACGGTCAGGTGTACGCCGACCGGGTGCTGTCGCAGCTGCTCAAGAAGGACTGGCCGCGAACGCTACAGGAGTGGGAAGCAATCCGCGCGCCGGAGCATGGAGGGTGATCGCGTGAGGACTGCGGACGAGCTGACACAACGGCTCCGGCAGATCGACGGACGTGGATACAAGGCCTACAAGTCGATCGCCGGCGAATACGAGCTCGACGACTTGTGGCTGTCGATCGATCACGTGCAGGGGGATCCGTTCGCCTCGCCGAGCCGACTGCGCGTGCGTGTGCCGGCGAGCATCGCAGGGTTCCCCGAATCGGTTCGCGAGGGGCGGGCGCGGCAGGTAGCGTTGCGGGACTTCCTGGCGCGCCGGTTCGCGACAAGTGCGCGGGTGGCCAGCAGCAAGCGCGGACTCGGCTCCAGCGGCCTGATTGCCATCGACGAACCCGGACAGGAAGTGCTCGATCGCAGCGCCGTGATCGAGTGCGACGGGGTCATCGAGGCACGTTTCGTGCTCGGCCTGCCGGCGCGGGGGCGCACTGTGCTGGGTCGGCAGGCGGCGCAGATGCTCGGTGAGTCGGTGCCCGAAGTGGCGCGGTCGTCGCTGCGATACTCGGCGCTGGACCACGCCGCGTTGCGCCGCCACGTCGACACGGTGCACGACGCCCGCTGGCTGCGCTCGCGTCTGCGCGATCTCGGGTTGATCGGGTTCGTAGGCAACGGGGCGAACCTGCCGCGCCGCAGCGGTATGGACCCGCGGCCGCTGCGGGGCGGCGTGCCGTTCCGGGCTCCCGACTCGCTGCGCGTCGAGATCGACCTGCCCTGCCAGGGCAGGGTTCAGGGGCTCGGTATCCCGCCCGGGGTGACGCTGATCGTCGGCGGCGGATACCACGGCAAGTCGACCCTGCTGCGAGCCTTGATGCTGGGGGTCTGGGACCACGCCCCCGACGACGGCCGCGAGCTCGTGGTCACCGACCCGGACGTCGTCAAGGTGCGGGCCGAGGACGGCCGCGCCGTGCATGCGGCCGACCTGTCGGCCTTTCTCGGCGAGCTTCCAGATGGCTCGCAGCCGCGCGCCTTCTCGACCGCGAACGCCAGCGGCTCCACCTCGCAGGCCGCCGCCATCGCCGAAGCGCTCGAGTCCGGCGCCAGCGTCTTGATTCTCGACGAGGACACCTCGGCCACCAACTTCATGATCCGCGATCGCCGCATGCAGGCACTCGTGCCGCCCGGCGACGAGCCGATCACCCCGTTCGTGGATCGCGTCCGTCAGCTCTGGGAGGACAACGGCGTCTCGACGGTGCTGGTCATGGGTGGATCCGGCGACTACCTCGACGTCGCCGATACGGTGATCGCGATGCGCCAGTACCGGCCCCACGACGTCACCGAGCGGGGCCGCGAGGTCGCCGATCGCTTCCCCACCGGCCGCGAGCTCGAGCGTGCCGATGCCCCGATTGCGCCGCAACGGCGCACGATCGACGGGGCGTCGCTCGATCCGAGCCGGGGCCGGCGCGCGGTCAAGATCGCCGCACGCGGCACCGACGCCCTGTCCTACGGGCGCACCGGCATCGATCTCACAGCGGTCGAGCAGCTGGTGGACGCCTCCCAGCTGCGATCCATCGGCGCGGCCATGGCCTGGGCCCGGGTGACGGCTACCGCCGGCGACACCCTGGAGAGCATTCTGGACCGGGTCGGCCGGCGACTGCAACAGGATGGGCTCGGGTCGCTCGTGGCGGATCCGCGCGGGGACCTGGCAGAATTTCGTCGCCACGAGCTCGCCGCGACGATCAGCCGTCTGCGGAGCCTGAGCACGCAGCCCTGATGCGGCCCTGGGGCATTCCGGTGGGCGGGCGGCCTGCTACCATCCGGCTGCCGCCCTCCCTCCGAGCCCGTGGAGACTCCGATGCCGATCCGTACCCTCCTGCTCGCACTCGCCGTGGCCCTCACACCCGGGGCGCAGGATCAGAGCCGCGAGCTGCTCGACGCGGCGCGTACCGGTGATCAGGCGACGGTGGAGCGCCTCCTGGACGCCGGTCTCGACGTCGAGACCGCCGACCGCTACGGCTCCACCGCCATCGCTTTCGCGGCGCGCGGCGGCCACGCCGACATCGTCGCGTTCCTGCTCGCGCGCGGTGCCGACCCCAACGTCATCGACACCTTCTACAACATGTCTCCCGTGGCTCGGGCGCTCATGGAGCAGCACACCGACGTGGCGCTCATGCTGCTGCAAAACGGCGCCCGCGACAACGTTCAGGCACTGACGGCGGCGCTGCAAAGCGGCGACCTCGAGCTGGCACGGGCTGCGGTCGCAGCCGCCCCGCTGCCCGCCGCGGCCGCCTCGAGACTCGTCGCGATGGCCGAGGAGACCGGCAACGAGACACTCGCAGCTCTGCTACGCGACGCCGAGGTCGCCGCGGCCGGGCTCGAGAGCATCCCGTTCGACCCGGCGACTCTGCCCGACTACGCCGGCATGTACCGCAACGAGCAACAGGGCGTCGTGGTCGAGGTGGCGGCCGGGGAAGGAGTGCTCCTGGTGCGAGTCGGCGACGGCGATGCGCGTGAGCTGAACCCGGTCGGCGATAGGAGCTTCGTCGGGGTCGACGAGAACCTTCAGCTGGGCTTCTTCGGCCGGGGTGGGGCGATCGAGTTCGCGCGGCGGCGCCGGTGCGCGGACGGTCGCAGAGGCTAGCGCGCCGGACGCTGCCCCCCATGGACCGGTTCCGTGGTCCTCGTTCCGCGGTCCGGGCGCCTCCGGCATCGGCGACGGCGCGCCGGTGCCCGTGTCGTGGGATGTCGACTCCGGCGCCAACGTGCGCTGGAAGACCCCGATCCCGGGCATCGCCAACTCCAGCCCGATTGCCTGGAACGACGTGGTCTTCGTCACCACGGCGATCAGCGGTGCCGGCAACGACACCGTCCGCACCGGGCTCTACGGCGACGTGACTCCGGTCGAGGATCTTTCGCCGCACGAGTTCAAGCTCTACGCGCTCGATCGCATGACCGGGGAGATCCGCTGGGAGCGGCTGGTACACCAGGGCCCGCCGCAGGTAAAGCGTCATTCCAAGTCGAGCCAGGCCAACTCGACTCCGGTTACCGACGGTGAGCGGGTCGTGGTGCTGTTCGGGACGGTCGGCATCCTCGTCGCGTACGACTTCGAAGGCACCGAGCTGTGGCGCCACGACATCGGCGTGCTCGATTCGGGTTGGTTCTACGACGCCGACTTCCAGTGGGGGCATTCGGCCTCACCGGTGATCTACGACGGCCTGGTGATCGTACGGGCGGACATCCAGCGAGCACCGTTCCTTGCCGCCTACGAGCTGAGCACGGGACAGGAGGTCTGGCGAACGTCGCGCGAGGGGGAGATCCCCACCTTCGCCACGCCGACGATCTACCGCGGCGCGCCACGCGACGAGCTGATCACCAACGGCACCCGGATTCGCGCCTACGACCCGCGAACCGGCGCGGAGCTCTGGTCACTGGCGCCCCAACTCGGAGGTCATCGTCGGCACGCCCGTCGCCGGACCGGACCTGATCTACATCACCGCCGGCTACCCGCCGGTGCGGCCCATTTATGCGGTGCGCCCGTGCGGCAGCGGCGACATCTCGCTACCCGAGGGCCTCGACTCCAACGAGAACATCGTCTGGAGCAAGAACCGCGGCGGAACCTACATCCTGTCGCCCTTGCTGTACCACGGCATTTTCTACACCAACGCCAACAACGGCCGGCTCACGGCCTACGACGGTGGCTCGGGCGAGATGATCTACCGGGCTCGCATCGGCGGCAGCGGAGGCTCCTACGTCGCCTCGCCGGTGGCGGCGAACGGCCACCTCTACTTCAGCAGCGAGGACGGTGTCATCACCGTGGTCAAGGCCGGGCCCGAGTACGAGCAGGTGGCGAGCAATGCGATGAGCGAGGTCATCTGGGCCACACCGGCGATCACCGACGGCGTTCTCGTGGTGCGCACACTGGGCCACGTATACGGACTCGGGAGCGAGTGACGACGTAGCCGGTAGCTAGTCGCGACGCGGCGGCCACGCCACGTCGAGCCAGACGAGCCGATGGTCGGAGGCCTCCTCGGCCAGCGCGTTTCCTTCGGGGTCGGTGGCGGCGGCCGGCCAGAAGACGCCGCCGTCGAGCACCTCGAGCTCGACCCCGGGTAACACGTAGTCGATGCGTGCGCCCCGCCCCCGGAACGCGGTTGTCGCCGCGGGCACATCCGCTGGAGCCCCGGTACTGATCGCCACGTCGCCGGTATCGCGAATCCGCGGGTGCTGCAGCAGTTGCGAGATGGCGCTGCGACCGTCGTATCGTGAATCCTCGTCATCGGGTCGTGCGTTCAGGTCGCCGAGAATCATGAACGGGGCCGCGGCGACATAACCGCCGCGCTGCCCCTGATCGTCGAGCAACGCGCCGCCGTCGAGATATTCGACCCAGAGCCTGATCTCGTCGAAGTTGCGGCGGCCGTTGCGGTCCTCCTCACCGTCGAAGACGGGAGGTATGGGATGGGACATCCACAGGTGCAGGGTGTGCTCGCCGATCTGCACCGGGAGATCCTGGTGCGATTTGCTCGACAGTCGCAGAACCCCGATCGCCTCCTCGGAGTAGAAGTCGGCCGGAAGATGGTTGCCCTCCAGGTCTGCCCACAAGAATCGCTGGAACGTGCGCACGTCGGTATTGGCCAGCGGGAAGCGCGACAACACCGCGATCGAGTACTGGCCGGGATACTCGCCGTAGCCGAAGCTGTCGTTGCCGTGCCGGCGCTCGCCGCGGTCGGCGTCGATCGCCACGTGGCCGTCGTTGTCGAGGTCGACGCCGCTGAGCCGCCCGGTGTTGTTCGGCCCCGCCCAGGCGTAGGGGTAGTCGAGGGGCGCCTCCCCGGTCTGCAGATAGTTGCGGGCGAAGCGGCGGGCGATCTCCTCGAGCCTGACCTCAGGGGTCGCGGCCAGCTCGTGATCGATCTCGTTGATCACCAACACGTCCGGGCGCACGCGCTGGATAATCGTTGCCGCCGCGCGCGCCTGCGGATCCGCTCCGGCACCGTCGCTATCGAGTGTGTCGACCTTGGCAGCGGTCAACTCCCGAATGTTGAACACCGCCACCCGAACGCGCTCATCGCCGGCGGCCGGCAACTCGGTCGGTTCCGAGTCGATGTCGGCCGCGGCGCAGGCCTGGATCAGCAACAGGAACATCGTCAGCGCGCCGTTCGCAGGCAACCGGGGCATCGCGACCCTCACCGCATGGTCAGGAGCGAGGCGTACAGATCGATTCCGTACCAGAGATTGGCAACACGGACGTTTTCGTTCGACGCGTGCTGGTTGTTGTCGTGGTTGGCGATCGGCAGGATCACCGCGGGCGCGCCCAGCAACTCGGTGAACAGGTACAGCGGCAGCGAGCCGCCGAGCGCCGGAACCAGCAGCACCTTCCTGTCGCTGGCGGCCTGCGCCACCTCGACGATACCCTCCGCCACCGCCAGGGCCATGTCGGTGCGCGCCGCTGGGTAGCCACCGCCGCGGACCACCTTGACCAGCTTCGGGTGGCGCATCCGTGCCTCCGAGTCGGGGTCCTCGCGCACGATCTCCCAGCCCTGGGCGCGGATGTGGGCCTCGACCAGGTCGAGCATGTCCTCCGGGTCGTTGCCCTTGACCAGCCGTACGCCCAGCGCCGCCTCGGCGCGATCGGGGATCACGTTGCGGGCCGCGGCCCCGAGGCTGCCGCTGGCCAACCCCTTGACGGTCAGCGACGGTAGCAGGAGCCGCTCGTTCAGCGTCCCCTCACCCTCCGTCCAGGCCAGGCCGAGCTCGTCGCGGAGCTGGTCGTCGTAGACCGGCAGTCGCGCCAGGGCTTCTCGCTCGTCGCGGCCCAGGGCTCTACCGTGTCGTAGAAGCCCTCGATGATCACGTTGCCGGCATCGTCTTTCATCGACGCGAGCAACCCCGCCAGCATCATGCCGGGCACCGGAGCCCAGTTGCCATAGTGGCCCGAGTGCAAAGGCCGCGCCGGCCCGTAGACCGTGAGATCCAGCCCGGTAACGCCGCGCACACCGAAGACCACCTGGGGGCTGCCGCTCTGGTGCACCGGGCCATCGCAGAAAAGCCAGACATCGACGTCGAAGTGATCCCGATACGTCTCCAGGTACTGCTGCAGGTGCGTCGAGCCCATCTCCTCCTCCCCCTCGAACAGCAGCTTCACGTTCGAGGTGAGCGGGATCCCCGCGGCGCTCAGGGCATCCAGCGCCGCCAGCAGCGCCGGGATCGGAGCCTTGTCGTCGGAGGCCGAGCGGGCGTAGATGCGCCAGCGCGGATCCACCGGCTCGCCGGCTGCCGGGAAGTCGATCGGCGTGCCGCCCAGGTCCATCCGATCGGTATAGAGCGTCGGCTCGTATGGGCCGTGTACCCAGTCGGGCCCCGCCGGGGGCTGCCCGTCGTAGTGGACGTAGATGCCGACGGTGCGCTCGGCACCGGGCGTCTCGATCTCGCCGTAGATCAGCGGAGGCACGTCGGGAAGCGTCAACAGCTGCATCGAGACACCGCGGCGCTCGAACTGTCCGGCGATGACCTCGGCGTTGCGCGTAATCTCCTCGAGGTTGCCGCCGAAGTTGGGCAGTCGCAGCAGTTCGGCGAAGCCTCGCAGGATCTGTGCCTCACGCTCGCCGCGGTAGGCGCGCGCCGCGGCGACGCCATCGACGCGCCCGGTCGACTGCGGCGCCAGGCCGAGCGTCACGACGACCAGGGGCAGGAGTGTGAGCTTTCGCATTCTCATGTGCTGTCTCGCTCCGGTCCTCGTCCACGGCTCGTGGCAGAGATTAGCAGGCCATGGTGGAACCATCAGAGTTTCACCGCGGCCTGCTACCCTACGGACGCGCCGTCGCAAACGATCGAGCTGTCCCATGTCGCTTTCCACGCCGCTGCTTGCCGCTGCCGGGCCTATCTTGCTGCTCATCGCCGTTACGGGGCGTGACGAAGCGCGCCGGCCCACCTACACGGTCGCTTCATCGAGCGCCGCGCCCGGGGCTCTGCTGGCGGCCGACGCGGCGGCGTGGAGGGCGGCCGAGCCGGCCTCCTGGGGCAGCGCGCCCTACCGAACGAGCTTCCGCGCACTGCACTCGGAGGCGGGACTCTGGGTGCGCTACGACGTCACCGATCCCGACCCCTGGCACACCCTCACCGAAAGGGACGATCATCTGTGGACCGAGGAGGTCGTCGAGATCTTCGTCGACCCGGACGGCGACGGCCGTTTCTATGCCGAGGTCGAGATCAACCCGGCCAACGTCGTCTGCGACCTGCTGGTGCACCGCGGCGATCCGCACCTGGCCGCGGAGCTCGAGTGGGACTTCCCCGGGCTGACCACTGCCGTTCATGCCCTGGCCGACGACGGCGATCCCCCCGGCTGGACGGCGGTTGCCCTGCTGCCGTGGGAGGGGTTCGCGACGCTTCTCGAGACCGAGGTGGCCCTGCCGCCCCGCGCAGGCGACCGCTGGCGCTTCAACGCCTTCCGGATCAAGCGGCCTCACGGCCCGCGGCAACCCCGGCGCGACGTTATCCTCGACGCCTGGTCGCCGGTACCAGGCGGCAGCTTCCACGTACCCGAGGCGTTCGGCGAGATGATCTTCGAATGAGAGTCCTGGCACCGCGACCACTTGTCGCCAGCGCCACCCTGCTGCTGGTGACGGCCGGGCTCGCCGGGTCGGCCCCGGTGGCCGCCCAGCGGGGCCCCTCGGTCCGTGTCTGGCTCGGCGAGGTCACGATCCCGACCTATCGACTCGGACCCGAGGACATCAATCCGCATTTCTACGAGCTCGGCGGCTCGATCATCTACCCGTACACCATGCAGGACCGGTTCACGACCGAGCGGGTCGATGTCACCTATCGGGCCGCCTACCTGGAGAACGAATACCTGCGGGTCATGTGTCTGCCCGAGATCGGCGGTCGCATCCAGTCGGTGCTCGACAAGGTCACCGGTGAGGAGATGTTCTACCGGAACAACGTCATCCGTCCGGGCCACATTGCGCTCCGGGGTGCCTGGGTCTCGGGGGGTATCGAGTGGAACCGCGGCCCCCAGGGACACACGGTGACCAGCTTCTCGCCGGTCGATGTGCTCCCGGTCGGCAACCCTGACGGTTCGGCCAGCCTGCTTATCGGCACCACGGAGATGAACTTTCGCACCGGCTGGCAGGTGCGGCTGACGTTGCATCCGAACGGCCGCTACCTCGACGAGCAGGTCAAGCTGTTCAACCCGACGGACGGGTACCATCCCTACTACTTCTGGAACAACACAGCGTTCCCCAATCGCCCCGGCACCAAATTCGTCTACCCCATGAGCCTGGGCATGGACCACGCGGGAACCACCTTCTTCAGCTGGCCCGTGCACGAGGGGCGGGACCTGCGCTGGCTGCGCAACTACCCGTCGCCGACCTCGGTGTTCGGATACCGGGTGGAGCTCGATTTCTTCGGCGCCTACGACGTGGACCGCGATTTCGGCATCGTGCAGGCGGCCGACCATCACGTGCTACCCGGCAAGAAGGCCTGGACGTGGGGCCAGGCCGACGCCGGGCTCGTGGCGCAGTCGGTGCTGACCGACGACGACGGCCCCTATATCGAGGTGCAGAGCGGACCGCTCCCGACCCAGAACGATCTCGGGCTCCTGGCCCCGGGGCAGGAGCTGGCGTGGCAAGAGTTCTGGTATCCAGTGAACGGCCTCGGCGACGGCTTCGAGTTCGCCAACCGCCACATCGCCGTGCAACGCCTCGATACCGACGGCACGGTCGAGTTCCGCATCGCGGCGACCTCGCCGTTTCCCGGCGCGCGCGTCGTGATCGAGGGGATCGATGGCCGGCGGCACCAGGTGCAACTCGATCTGTCGCCGGCGCGTACCGACTCCATCAGCCTGCCTGCGCCCTCCCGGATCGACCGCAGCCAGCTGCGCTTCCGGCTGGCGGTGCTCGCCCAGGACGACACCGAGCTGTTGGCCTACGAATCGCCGCTGGCCATTCCAGAGCAGTCCCCTCCCGCGCCGTCGCCGGCGCCCCCCGAGCCCGATGCGCAGCACGCGTTCCGACAGGCCGCGGAGCGCGACCGGCACGGCGACCGGGCCCTGGCGCGGGCCGGGTACGGGGCGGCGCTCGCTCTCGAGCCCAGCCACCTGCCGAGCCTTCGGGCCCTGGCTTCGCTCGACCTCGAGGCAGGACTCTACGAGGCTGCCCGCAACCGGGCGCAGGCCGCCGTGGCCGCCGACCCGGACGACGGCTGGGCCCGGTATCTGCTGGCGGTCGCCATCGACGCCGGCTTCGAGGCGACCCAGCGCGCCGGCACGATGGCCCTGGGCCACTCGGTGGTGGGACGCGCGCGGGCACGCCGGGGCGACTACGAGGGCGCGCTGGATGCTTTCGACGCCGGGCTTTCGGCCGGCGGAAGCGACTGGACGCGTCTGTTCGACAACCTTCTGCTCGCCACGTACGCCTCCGGATTCCGCAGCGTCGCGGGCGAGATGGCGCGCCGCGCCACCGATAACGGTATGTTGCGCTTGGTCCCCCACGCCGTACAGGTGCTCAGCAACACCGAGGCCTTCGACGAGTTCGCGGCGCGGGCACGCGAATGGCTCGGCGAGCCGGAGTTCGCGTTCCTCGAGCTGGCCAACTCCCTCGTCGATGTCGGACTGCGGCGTGATGCCGCCAACCTGATCGAGGCGGGCCTGGTCCGGGGTAGACCGATCGCACAGCTGCGCCCGCTACCTCTGTACTACCTCGCCTACCTGCACGACCTTCTCGGCGACGACATCGAGTCACGCCGGCGCCTCGCCCAGGCCGCCGGGTTACGCTCCAACGCGGTTTTCCCGTCGCGGCCCGAGACCCTGCCGGTCCTGCGCTACGCCGTGGCCCAGAACGCCAACGACGGCCGCGCCCATCTGTACCTGGGCAACCTGCTGGCCGGTCTGGGACGACTGGACGAAGGGGTCGAGCAATGGCGTGAAGCGGCGCGCGCCGACACCAACGGCGCCGTGGCTCGCCGCAACCTCGCCCTGGTGGCCTGGCGCGACGGCGAGCTGGAGGCCGCGGCCGACTGGTTCGAGCAGGCAGGCGCGCTACGGCCGGCCGAGCAGACCTATGTGCGCGACCTGGCCCGCATCCGACTCGAGCAAGGCATGCCCGAGGTCGCCCTGGCACTCCTGCAGGCGACTCCTGGCGCGGGCCGCCGCGCCGATCTGACCCTGCTGCTGACGCGCACCTACATCGATACCGGCCGCCACGACGACGCGATCGAGCTTCTCGAGTCGACCACCTTCACCAACCGGGAGGGCGACACCGGGACCTGGCAGGCCTTCTCACGGGCGCACATCGAGCGCGGGGTCCGACGCCTCGAGGCAGGATCCGTGAGCGGGGCGCTGGCCGACTTCGATGCCGCTCTCACCTACCCGGCAAACCTCAACTCGGGCCGGCCTCATCGACCGCGCGAGGCGCGGGCGCTGTACTGGCGAGGCCGCGCCCTGGAGGCACAGGGGCGGCTGGAGGAGGCGCTCGCGGCCTTCCGCACCTGCGCGGCCGGAGACCCGCTGGGCGGCGAGCAGGCGGAGCATCTCGAGCTCCTCATCGTCACCAATAGCCGCGGTAGGGAGCTATGGCGGAACGAGTTCGACGGGGGTTTGACTCGCGACGAATACGCGGCGACCCGGTTTTCGCCACGGTTCGTTGATCTCGACGAGGACGGTCGCACAGAGGTGTTGTTCGTCCAGGCAACCTCGATCAGTGGCTAGCCCGGATACACTCTTCTGCTTTTCGAGCGACGGCACCGAACGCTGGCGTTATCGACCGGGTCGAGAGATCTCCGTATCCAACCGGACGTTCGACGATGTCTACAGAATCTCACCGGTGAAGATCGGGCGACGTCCGGATGGCTCCCGAATGGTGGTCCTGGGAAGTCATCACCGCCTCTATTACCCGTCTCACATCGTCGTGCTGTCTGCGACCGGCCGCACAGTCGGGGACTATTGGCACGCCGGCTACGTCGGAACCGAGGCGGATCGCCTGCAGGTACTGGACCTGGACCTGGACGGACGCGTCGAGATCTACGCGGCCGGAGTCAACAACGCGAGGGAGCTGGCAACGCTGGTCGTTCTGGACCCCGAGACGATGGGCGGTGTCGGGGTCGAGGACAACGCGAAGTACCAGTTCAAGGGGTTCCATTCAGGCCGCGAACTCGCGCGCGTGTTCTTCCGGCGTAGCTCCGTAAGTAAATCGGATCGATACAACGTCGCCTACAACATCCTGATCGGATCAAGCGTGCTGACGATAGCGGTCAAGGAGTCACTGCTTGCACCAGGTGCTCCCACGGTTTTCTACGAGTTGGACTCGGACCTCCAACTTCGAGATGTTTCCTTCTCGGACACCTTCGTCGGTGCGTATAGGAGGCTCCGGCTCGATGGCCTCCTGGAGGTTGACATGTCCTGGGAACGGGAGGCTCTTCGGGACATCTGGGTCATCCGTTGACGCCGGGCGCGAGGTAACCGATCCAATCGTTCGACGCTTCAGCCCGCTGCGGGCGCCGCTTTCCGCGCTCACCGCGGGCCGCGGAAACAGGGAAATTCCGCGCTCGCGCCCGGGAGCCATGTTCGCGAACCGGTACCCGGGGGGCTTCTGCTGCTGCCCCGTTCAGATCCCAGGGATCCAGAACCACGAGCGTGGCCATCTTGCGGGCATTGCTGATTCCTGCCAGATAGATCTCGTCGTGGTCCAGGGCGGCTAATCCGACGGCAGCGTAGCGTAGCCTCCGTGGACGGCGAGCTCGAGCGGCACGGGAATCGTTCCTTCGACCACCGCCGATAGCGGCTCGACCTTGCCCGAGATGTGCTTGGAGAGCATTTCCATCGGAGTGTCGCTCTCGAAGACCTGGCGCCCGCTCAGCAGCCAGTAGGCGATGCAACCGGGCGAGTACAGGTCGCTGGCCGGGGTGGCCTGGTCAGCACCGAACTGGGCGACTTCCGGGGCGGCGTAGGCGGGGGTACCGGCGAAGGTGAGCTGGCCGGTCAGCGCCGGCGAGTCGGGGCTCGTCGGCACGCGGCTCTTCACCAGCCCGAAGTCGAGCACCTTCACGAAGTCGGCCTCCAGACCGACGCGGCAGAACATCACGTTGGCTGGCCTTATGTCGCGATGCACCAGCCCGCGGGCGTGCGCCTCGGCCAGCGAGGCGCAGATCTGGCGCAGGATCTCGGTCACCCGGGCCGGAGGTGCGGCCCGTGGTGCAGGACCAGATCCTCGAGATCGATCCCGTCGAGCAGCTCCATCACGTAGTAGAAGGTGCCCTCGCGACTGAAGCCGTAGTCGTAGACCTGAATGGTGTGGGGCGAGTCGAGCTGCGAGGTTGCCTGGACCTCACGCTCGAAGCGCTCCATGAGTGTCCGGGCGCGGCGCTCGTCAGTCTCGTCCGACCGGATCAGTCACCGCGGCCTGGCGCGCCAACATGCGGTGCTTGGCGATCCAGACCTCGCCCATGCCGCCGGCGCCGAGCTTATCGACCAGGGTGTAGGCACCGAGCTCCCGAGCAGGCCTCCCGGCGTCAGGTTCTGACTCTGGCGCGCCGCCCAGTAGCCGATCCCCAGACAGAGCAGGGCACCGAAAACGAGTTGGGCAATCACGGCCAGCGTCACCGTGTCGACCCGGGCCCCCAGCTCGGCGGGCACCGGATAGACCGCGAGCGAGAGCAGCGGCCAGGCCACGAGAGCCGCGATCGAGAGGACACCGCCGAGCAGATGGAGGCGGGGGCGCAGCGGAACGACGATGGCGAACAACAGGATCCACACACCGGACCAGGCCACCTCGCCGCCGCCCAGACTCCACGGAGCCTCCTTGCGGGTCTCGAACCAGGCATCGAGCACCTCGGCCGTGATGATGCGCCGCCAGCCCATGAGCCCGGCGCCGAGCAGGAACGCGGTGATCACCTCGTAGCCGATCGCCACCCAGGCGAACCACACCTTGTCGGGCGGGTGTCGCAGACAGACCGCCATGACCGCAGCTCCGAGGCACGCCGCGATCAGCGTGCTGACGAAGTTGTAGGGGCCGGGCGGCGGCGACACCGCCGACGATGATAGGGATCAGCATGCGGGGCCTTCGTGCACAGGGACCGACCTCGGTCCGGATTCTATGCCCCGCGCGGCCCTCTCGTCCGCCGACTATAGTGGCCACCATGGCCTGCTCGTAGCCCGCGCAAAGGAGTCATCCGTATGAGTCTCACCCGTCGTTGCCTGCCGCTAGCCTTCCTGATCCTGGCCCTCGGGTGTCAGCCGCAGGAGGGAAGCGCTCCCGAGGAGTCAGTCGGCGAAGCGTATTTCTCCGCCGAGGCGATCCTCGCCGATGTCGCGGCGCTGTCGGCCGACGCGATGGAGGGTCGGGCTACGGGAACCTCGGGCGAGGAGCGCGCCGCTGATTACATCGAGCAGCGGTTCCGTGAAGCCGGACTGCAGCCCGTGGGTGACAGCTACCGGCAGGAGGTACGGCTGGTCGGAATGCAGCGCAGGGCGGACTCCGCTCTGCAGATCAGCGGCCCGGCGGGCCCGATGGCGTTACAAGACGGAGTGAACGTCGCCTTCTGGTCGACCGCCCAGCAGGACGCCGTGCGCCTCGAGCAGGCACCGCTCCTGTTCGTGGGCTACGGCGTGCAAGCCCCCGAGTACGACTGGGACGACCTCAAGGGCACCGACGTCGCCGGCAGGTGCTGCTGTTCCTGAACAACGATCCGCCGGTGAGCGAGGACGGCGTCGATCTGTTCGGGGGGGAGGCTCGGACCTACTACGGGCGCTGGACCTACAAGTTCGAGCAGGCAATGGCTCACGGCGCCGCTGGGGCGCTGATGATCCACACCACGCCCTCGGCCTCGTATCCGTTCAGCGTGGCCTCCGGCAGCGGCGAACGTGAGAGCTTTGCGCTCGACCTGCCGGGCGCCGGGTATCAGGTACCGCTGCTGGGGTGGATCGACGAGCATCTAGCGGCCGAGATCGCGGCCACCCTGGGCACCGATCTGGACGGCCTGTTCGAGATGGGGCGCGACCGGAGCTTCGCGCCGATCGACACTGGCTACGTCGTGTCGGCGCAGATCGGAACCGACGTGCGTCAGATGAGCACGTTCAACGTGGCCGGCATGCTTGCGGGCAGCGATCCGGAGCTTTCCGACCAGGTGGTCGTGTTCTCGGCCCACTACGACCACATCGGGATGAACCCGAACGTAGAGGGCGACGACAAGATCTTCAACGGCGCCTGGGACAACGCCGCCGGCGTCGCGGCAATCACGCCGCTGGCCGAGGCCTTCGCCGCCGGCGAGTCGCCGCGGCGCTCGCTGCTGTTCCTCGCTTGCGCCGCGGAGGAGAGCGGGTCGCTCGGAAGCGCCTGGTTCGTCGCCAGCCCGCCCTTGGAGCGCAGCCGCCTGGTCGGCAACTTCAACATCGACATGCCGCAGATCTTCGGCGTCACGCGCGATATCGCCGCGATCGGCGTCGAGACCAACAGCCTGGGTGACGCCTTGCGCGAGGCGGCCGCCGCCGCCGGCGTGGTGGTGACCGGTGATCCCAACCCGGCCGCGGGGAGCTTCTACCGCTCCGATCAGGTCAACTTCGCCAAGGCCGGCATCCCGGCGTTGTTCGTCAACCCGGGGGTGGACCACGACGACCTGGGCTTCGATCCACGCGAGTACCGCGACGCTCACTACCACCAGCCCAGCGACGAGATCCGCGACCAGTGGGAACTAACCGGACTGGTGCGAGACCTGCAGCTCGTATACGCGGCCGCGACCTCGGTAGCCAACGCGGACCCGATGCCCCACTGGGCGGCCGGCAACGAGTTCGAACAGGAGTGGCGCCAGCTGCACGGCATCCAGGAGTGAGCTAATGGCCTGTCGTGAGACCTTGATCGGTCAGAGTCTCACAACGGCTTGCTCGCCCAGCCCTCCGACAAACACGGTGTCCCCCTCGACTCGCGTCGGGAGCGTCCACATATACCGAACGACCGGACCGGACCGCGGCGACCCGTCGGCGGCAAACTGGGCACCGTGACACGGGCAACGGTATCCGTCGCTCGCCGGGTGCCAGAACATGCGGCAGTACTCGTGGGTACAGATCAGGGAACGGGCGACAACCACGTCACCCGCTCGTTGGAGCTCGACGGGCTCGCCGTGATGATCGATCTTCAGCCTCATGGCCGTGCGTCGCGTGGCGCGGTTCTCGGACACGGCGTTACTCCAACCCGGCGAATAACCGCGCCGCCAACCGCTGCAATTCGGCGACCCGGGACTGGAACTCATCGTCGGCGTCGGAGCAATAGTGGATCTCGAGCCCGTCGTGCACCCGATGGCGCACCCACTGACGGTCGCGGGCGTCCGGTTCGGTGGGCACCCGCGGCATGGGGGGTTGGGCCGTGCCCCAGGCAGTGCCAAGCCAGGCCGCCAGGGCGTGGGGATCACGACACTCCGGGTCGGCGGACAGCTCGGCCAGGCGCCGCATCTGGGCCAGGCTCAGGGCATCGAGGGTCGTGGCGATACGGTCGAGGCGCAATCCCCCGCGCTTGAGAACGCGGATGAGTCGCAAGCGCAGCAGGTGCTCCTCACCGTAGAAGGCGCGGCGACCGAGACCCGCCGGACCCGGCAGCAGCCCGCGACGGGTGTAGTAGTGAATCGTACGGCGCGCCAGTCCGCTGTCGCTCTCGAGATCCCGAATCGTTAGTCGCAATTGGCTGCGCTCGGCTGTGCCATGGCCTACACCAACATGCCATCTTCACTGATACGTAACACCACAAGTGTTACAATATGGGCATGTGACTTCGGAAAACAAGTTCGTCCCCTGAGCACTACGGCCCGAGGGGGTCACCATGCGAACCATCGCCATCGAACTGGACGGCAACACCTACCTCTGGAGCGGCAGCTCGTGGACCGACGAACGGTTTCTGGCGCCGCCCTCCAAGGTGCGACCGCGACTGATGCCTGGGCTGATCCAGAAGCTCGAGCGCACCGCCAACCGGAATCTCGACGCCGAGCTGGTGACCCGCGCCGCTGCGGCCTGCCGCGACACAGGGCGTCTCGACGATGCCGCCTGGCTGGCGCAGCGCGTGCTGCGCGCCGACCCGAGCCATGTCGATGCGGCGATCGTGGCGAGCAAGCAGCGGGATCCGCGCACCGCGGTAGCCGCGACCGACTCGTTCACCCGGCGACGACGCGCCGACTTACACACCGTTCGCGCCGCCGCGCTGGCCGATCTCGGCGAGTGGGAGGCGGCGGAGAAGGCGGCACTTCGGGCGATGGCGTTGGACGCCGACACCACGCGGGAAACCCTGCGCGTGATGGCCCGCGTGATGAACGCCAAGGTCAAGGCGATCGCGGCCTAGGACGCCGTAGTGAAAGTGTGGAGGCGCTGGTAAGTAGGTCTAGAACGTCACTCCGATCATCAGGTACAGCGCGCTCCACTTGGCATTGGCGACCGTCTCAGACTTGTCGATGCTGGTCAGTCCGTGGTTGTAGCGGACGTCCAACGTCAGCGCGCCGAACAGCTCGTGGAACTCCACCCCGAGCCCGAAGATCAGTCCCCAGTCGACGGCTTTGATCAGATCACCGGCCGCGACGTCGACGATCTCACCGGCAGCCCGCAACTCGCGTGTCGCCTCCAACTTGATCGCCGCCGCCGGTCCGAACACGAGGTTCGTCGAGAGTCCACGGCGATCACCGGGGTAGATCTTGGCCAGCAGCGGGATCTCGACGTAGTTGACGCTGAGCTCGGAGCGGAGCGTGTTCTCGTCGACCCCCAGGTCGAGCTTCGAGTCCTTGCGCACCACGTGCAGCTCCGGCTGGATCGACACTCGGTAGCTCACCGGGATTTCGAACGTCACCCCGGCATCAAAACCCCAGTCGGTCTTGCCTCGGCCACGCTCCGCCTGGCAGGCGTGGTCGAAGGGCTCGAACGAGCGGGCTTGCCGGCCGAGCATCTCGTGCTCGCCGGCTTCTCACAGGGCGCTTGCCTGGTGCTGGAGTTTGCGGCGCGGTTCCCTCGGCGGTATGGGGCGGTGATCGCATTCACCGGGGGCCTGACCGGCCCGCCCGGCATGCGTCCCGAGCTCGCGGGTTCCCTCGCAGGAACCCCGGTGTTCCTGGGCGCCGGAGATCCTGATCCGCACGTGCCCCGATGGCGGGTCGAGGAGACGGCGGAAATCCTCGGCAGCTTGGGAGCCGACGTCACCCTGTCCATCTATCGCGACCTCGGGCATACGATCGGTCTCGAGGAGATGGCAACGGCACGCCGAATCGTCGCGAAGGCACGGCGCGAGCAACGTCCGGTCGCGGTAGGTGGCTGAACCATCGACCTCGGGCGCCCTCGAGCAGGCGCTGAGCGCTTACCGGCGTCTGTACCGGGCCTTTCGCTCGGTGCAGCAGGAAGCCAACTCCGGATACGCCAGTCACGACCTGACCCCGAGCCAATTCGCTTCGCTCGAGGCGCTCCACGCTCACGGCTCCCTGTGCCAGAGCGACATCGCGATGCGAATCCGCCGCTCCGGCGGCAACCTGACCATGGTTATCGACAATCTGGAGCGGCGCGGGCTCGTACTCCGCCGTCCGTCTGATATCGACCGCAGGTTGAAGCTTGTAGAGCTGACCTCAGCAGGCGAGACGAAGATCGCGGCCGTAATGCCGGAGCACGCGGCGCGCATCCGGGAGCTCATGGCGCGGCTCAGCCCGCGCGAACAGATTCAGCTATCGCGCCTGTGTCGCAAGCTGGACCGACGAGCCTAGCCGGCCACGGCCTGCTAGCCCGCACCGCGAAGCAGCGTCACGGCTCGCGCTGCCCTGCCGCGCCAGAACTCCGCAACCGGCGTCGTCGCCGGCCGCGCCGCGTGTGTCGCCGCCAACTCGGCCAGCCAGGTCAGCGTCGCCGCCTCGTCCTGCGACAGCAGGGCGCGAAGCGCGTAATGGCGCTCGCCGGCACGCAAACCGAGCCCCAAACTGGTGCAACAGCGCTGCAGGTCGGTGCGCGTCATGATGAATCCGGCGCGCACCGGGGCCAGCAGCTGTTCGAGGAACGCCGTGCCCCCGACCACAGAAGGTGCTTGCAGCGGCGGAGCCTCGCGCAGGTGTAAGGGCAATTGCTCGGCGGGGACGGTGCGCGCCTCCTCCGCCGACAGGGCGTCCGCCAGGAGCTGTCCCCATTGGCGGTAGGGCTCAGCGGCGATCTCGTCGAGCTTGTCGAGCCACACCGGCAACCAGCTCAGGAGGTGCTCGTGCAGGAGCGTCGTCCGGGCCCTGTCCCAGGCTGCGCGGGCAGCCCCTTCGGTCTCCTCCTCGAGCTCCGTCAGGCGCGCGTACAGACCGAGCAGCACGGCCAGATGATCGGGCTCCCCGGGCGGCACTTCCCCGAGGGCCCGCCAGAAGCCGGCGATACGGTCCCGCGCCTCGCCGCCCAGCTTGCCCTCTTCACCCAGGTAGACCGAGGCGTAGGGGTAGAGCTGGGCGGTGAACAACTCGGTGTACCGCCACGCCTCGGGTGCGTGCGGCAGCTCCAACAGATGGCACAGCCGAGTCGTGGCGGGTCCGGGTGGTTCGGCCAGAACGGCCAGCGCGCGCAGCAGCTCCAAGTCGTTCCCCGGTCAGTCGGCCTCGACGGGCTCGGCCCTCTGCAGCCGGTAGGCCTCCCGCGCCGGCTTCAGCGGGCGAACCAGCCAGAAAGGCCGCCGGGTCCCGTCGGGAGAGTGCTCGTCCGCCGAACGCGTCTTTTTCAGCCAGGCCTCGTAGACCTCTCGTGAGCGCTCGATATCGACGCTGACGTCGCCGTACCGGTCGCCCTTGTGTGCCGGCTGCACGCGGACTGCCTGGTGCCAGCAGTGCATGCCGGAGATCGGGTCCGGGTGCACCGAGAAGGTCAGGTTCTGGTGTACCCCGACGTCGGTCCACCAGATGCGCTGGGTGTCCGGATCGGCGCTCGTGTAGGCGGCGGCACCACGCTTGCGACGCAGGCCCCAGGCGCTGGCCTGGTGCTCCAGATCGACGGTAGCCATCATCTGGCGCTGCCCCTGGGCGTGTAGCTTCCAGCGACCCATGTGATGACTGCACGCCACCACGCCCGGGCGGATGCCCTCGGTCACCCAAGCCTTGAGAACGAAGTGGCCGATCTCGGTCTCGACTCGAACCAGATCCCCGGTGCGAATTCCCGACTCGGCCGCGTGGCTGGTGTGGATCCACAGCGGGTTGGTGTGGGCGATCTCATCGAGCCACTTGGCGTTGGCACTCCGAGTGTGGATCTGCACCGGCAGTCGGAAGGTCGAGATCAACGGAACCTGGTCGCTTTCCAGGTTGTCCGGGTGCACGTGGCTGTGGATGTAGGTCGGCAGGGCGTACTCTGGCCAGCCCCATTGCGCCAGCGTCGACGAGTAGAATTCGAGGCGGCCGCTCGGGGTCGGAAAGCCACGCAACACGCTGCCGTCGATGCGCACGCCGGCCATGCGCCGGCCCTCGGAGTCGGGATCAGGGACGCCGGTCGGAGTGATATTGACAGGCGCCGGAGCCGCAGCCCGCGTATAGACGCGGCCGAACAGATCTTCGGCGATGTCTTCGAGCTGTTCCTTGGGTACTGCCTCCTCGTACACGGGGCCGATACCCCGCTGTAGCTCGAAGGCGCCGTAGCGCCGCATGTACTGCAGGGGTGTGAGCCCCTCCGCGGCCGCCGCCTCCGGCAGGCCCGGCACAGACCTCTCGAAGATCCAGCCGTAGTACTCGTCCACCGTCAGCTTGGTGCCCGGGTTCGCCTTCGACTCCGCGAACCAGCGGATGCCGAGCGTGCCGTCGGGGTCGATGCGCCAGGTGAGCTCGATCCAGAACTCGTTCTCCTCCCACACCTCGCCGGGGTTGACGTGACGCGTATCGCCCACCGTCTCGCCCAGACGCTCGCGCGCAGCCCGCATGACCGGCTGGCGGAAGCCGATCCATTGCGCGTCGTGGGTCTCATAGGAGTGGATGTCATGGCGCTCGGATCCATGCCCCATCGGCAGCACGTAGTCGGCGAAGTAGGCGGTCTCGTTCCAGGTCGGGGTGAGCGCGACGTAAAGCCCGATCTGCTCCTCATCGAGCAACATCTCGACCCAGGAGAAGCCGTCGGGGTTGGTCCAAACGGGGTTGTAGACCCGGGTGAAATAAACGTCGAGGTGCCCCTGCTGCTGGCGCATCAGGTGGGGCAGCAGGAAGGACAGCTCGTACATCGCGAGCGGGTAGTGGGACGGCCAGTTGAGCTCGTTCCAGGCCTTGGGGTGCGATGGGGCGTGAATGGGCCGCGGCACGAACTTGTTCCAGGCATTGGGATAGGTCCCGCCGGGCTTGGCGATCGAGCCGGTCAACGCGTTGAGGAACATCAGCGTCCGGGCGACTTGCCAGCCGCCCTCGTTGCCGGCGCCGGCGCTGCGCCAGTTGTGGGTCGCAAGCCGGCTTCCGGCCGTCGAGACCAGCTGCGCGATCTCGGCGATCACGCCGGCGTCGATGCCCGACTCGGCCGCCGCGAGCTCGAACGTGTACTGCGCATAGAGATCCTCGAGCACATGCTCGAACCGATCGAACGTCGCGTCCTCATCGGGCCGCTCCTTGACCATGTACTCCTGCCAGTTGAGCCAGCGACGAACGAAGTTACGGTCGTACAGCTTGTTTTGGATCAGGTAGTTGGCGATGGCCAGCAGAACCGCGGCCTCCGAACCGGGGTAGCTGGGGAGCCAATAGTCGGCATGGGTCGCGGTGTTCGAGAGACGGGTGTCGAAGACGATCACCTTGGCTCCACGCTGACGCGCCTCGGTAATGCGCTGGGCGTGGGGATTGAAGTAATGGCCGGTCTCGAGATGCGCCGACACCAGCAGGATCACGTCGGCATTGGCGTAATCTGGGCTCGGTCGGTCGATGCCGCACCAAAGCGCGTAGCCCGCGCGGGCGCCTGCCGAGCAGACGTTCGTGTGGGAGTTGTGCCCGTCGACCCCCCAGGAGGCGATAACACGCTCGGTGAAGCCATCCTCCCCGGGCCGCCCCACGTGGTACATCACCTCGTTGTGACGCTTCTCCTGGATCGCCGTGCGCACTCGCCCGGCGATATCTTCGAGGGCCTCGTCCCACGACACCTGCTTCCACTTTCCCTCACCCCGCGCCCCGGCGCGCTTGAGCGGCTGCAGGATACGGTCGGGATCGGTGATCTGGTTGAGCGTGGCCGGCCCCTTGGCGCAGTTGCGGCCGCGTGACCCGGGATGCTCCGGATTGCCCTCGAACTTGCGCACCTGCATCGTGTCCTTGTCGACGTAGGCCAGCAGGCCACATGCCGACTCACAGTTGAAGCAAGTCGTCGGCACCAGCATGTAGCGCTGCTCGACGCGCTTCGGCCAAGCGCGCGAGTCGAGCTCGACCCAGTCGTCCCAGCGCTCCTTGGGCGGGAACGCAGCCAGGTGGATGCGGCTGGGCCCCGGATAGAAAGTCTCGCCGCGTGCCTCGACCTCGGCCCGTGCCGCGCTGACTCGCTCGTTGATCCGCTCGATCTTCGTCACGTCGACCTCACGCGAGGGGTACCGACTGGCCGGCCTGCACATAGGCGTGCTCGTGGAACAGAAGGCCCAACAGAGCCAGTGGGGCCGCACCCAGGCCAATCCAGGGCGCCAAGAGCCCTCCCAGCATCAGAGCCAGCCCGGCGCGGAAGAAGGGCGCGTAGCGACCACCGGTCATCTCTCGCGTCGCCAGCGTGGCGTGGGCTGTGGGGTGCGCCAGCGTCACCTCCCCGAGCACCATGAGCACGTGCACGAGGCTGCTCGCAGCCAGGGTCCACGCCAGGGGCACGACGGCAGACGGCTGCAACGCATAGGCCGCGGGCAACAGTGCCCCGGCCCCGGCGAGGATCGACTGGACGGCCATATGGGGCGGCAGCAGCGGACTCTGCCACAGATCGCGGGCCTTGGCCTGGGCGAACAGGTACGCCGTGTAGACCGCAGTCATGACCGCGAGCGGGATGCCCGCGAACACGAGGGCGTACTGCAGCAGGTGGTGGCCGGCAAGGCTACCGATCAGATGGCCTGCCAGTATCGCGGTGTAGGCGGCAATGATGCAGGCACCTTTGACCAGCCAACTACGCCACTGGGGCCGGGTGAAGATCAGATAGAAGCGGGACGGATGCTCGAGATCCCCGATGAGCAGGCCGCCGGTGATGCCGAGGAACGCCCCGGAGACGAGAGGCGCGACCCACTGCCAGAGCACCGAAGTCGAATCGAGCAGGCCCAGTAACACGGCCAATGCCGCCACCAGATAGGCACCGGAGGCGATCCCCTTGGTCCAGGTGTAGGCACTCACGCGCCAGTCCCACGGCGCCCGGTGCGGCACGTCGTAGGCGAGCATCGCCGAGGCTGCGTTGTTCGGCTGCCCGGGATGACCGGAGGCCACGACATCCTCGCCGGTCGGCTGCTCGCTCCACATGTAGAGACCGCCCTCGGGCCGTTTCGCTGCCAGAGGATCGAGCGTCGCCTGCGTCGCGCCCTTGTAGAAGAGCTTCGGCCGCGTCTCCTTCTCGGGGCGCCGCACGGTGACCGGGGCACGCTGCACGAGCTCGGCCACTCGTGAACCCGGATCGTTGACGTTGCCGACCAAGATCGCCTCGGTCGGGCAGACCACGACGCAGGCCGGCTCGAGCGACATGTCGAGTCGGTGAGCGCAAAAGTTGCACTTCTCGGCCGAGTGATCTTCCGGGTTGATGAAGATGGCGTCGTAGGGACAGGCGGCGATACACGCCTTGCAGCCGATGCAGATCGACTTGTCGAAGTCGACGATGCCGTCCGGGCGCCGATACATCGCCGAGGTCGGACAGGCGGCGACGCACGGTGGGTTGTCGCACTGGTTGCAGCGGGTCACCTGGAAGGCGCGCCGCACCTCCGGGAACACCCCGACGTCGACGTACTTCACATACGTACGATTGACCGACAGGGGAACCGCATTCTCCGACTTGCACGCGGTGGAACAGGCGTGGCAGCCGATACACAGGTCGTGGTCGATGACCTTGACCCATTTCTCCGGCGCCACCGCAGCCTGCGGCAACTGCTCCATCCCCGTCTCCCTCCCCGCCCGAACCGAACAGGTCCGGCTCGCTCTACCGTTGCCGCAGGCTCGTTTCGGTCACGTGGTGCACGACCCGGCCCGGCCGCTTGGCATCAGCGCCTCACGTCGGGCTCGTATGGATACACCACGTAGAACGATTCGGGAAGGCTGACCCAGAGATCCCACGGCGCGAACGGCCGGAGTTGGTAGATCGTGCGCTCGCAGGCTCCGACGTCCTCGTACAAGTCGATCTCGCTGTCGATAGCTGTCGACTCACTGGGACTGCACGCCTTGACCTCGGCACCCTCGGCGGCCATCTGCTCCTCATCGAGCGGTAGTACGAACATGATCTTGTGGGCACCGGGCTCACCCTCGGCTACCGCGACACGTGCCTCGAGCTCGAGCACCTCGGACATGCAGATGCGTTCCGGGGGCAGGGTCCAATCGAAGCGCACCGAGCCATTCCTGAGGGGCCCCGCGATCGCCAAAGTCGCCCACGGGGCGCCGTCGGCGTGACCGTGGTGAACCTCGAGGTCGAGGGCCGTTTCGCCCTTGACGCTGGCCGCATCGACGGGGCGCAGCTCCGTGCCCGGGTTCCGGTCGCCGCGGAACCAACGCCACCCATCGTCGGTTTCCTGGAAGCCGTACCTACGGAACACGGCGCGATACCCCGCGTCCCGTTGTGCCAGCCAATCGACCGAGCGCGGCTCGCCGCGCTTCCAGCAGATCTTGTCGGCGTTCTCGAACCGATCGAGATCGCTCCCCAGCATCTCGGGATTCGCGACGATGGTCGGAATCTCCTGAGCCGCGGCCTCCCCGGCCAAGACCGACTCCCACAAACACCAGGGCGACCAGCAGCTTCGGCATCCGGCACCTCCTTCCGCCGGTGCGTTCGGTCCTCCGGCGGGCTGCCCAAGGCTATCGCGTGCGCCTAGAGATTGGCAGGGAAGGCAGGCTGCGCCGCGGATCGATCCGAGAGTTCGCCGAGCGCCAGCGGCACGCGCGCCAGCATGTTTGAATCCTCGGATCGCTCTGTCTGCCAGGTGCGGCGCTGCCGCGCGACGCCGCCTCTCGGACGAACGCGCCGGGTACCCGGTCTCGAATTCTCGAGGAACCAAGTGACCAGCAACGAGACGCTCAATTCTTGGGTCGATGAAGTAGCCGAGCTGTGCGCGCCCGACCAGGTCGCCTGGTGTGACGGGTCGCCAGAGGAGTACGACCGGCTCAGCCAGCTGATGGTCGAGACCGGCACCTACATCCGGCTCGACGAGTCGAAGCGGCCCAACAGTTTCCTGTGCCGCTCCGACCCGGCCGACGTGGCGCGTGTCGAGGACCGTACCTACATTTGCTCGGAGGACGAAGGCGACGCCGGCCCGACCAACAACTGGGCCGCACCCGACGCGATGCGGGCGCGGCTGCGGGAGCTGTTCGCCGGCTGCATGCAGGGCCGCACGATGTACGTGATTCCCTATTCCATGGGGCCCGTCGGCAGCCCGATCGCGGGCATCGGCGTCGAGATCAGCGACTCGCCCTATGTGGTCTGCAACCTGCACATCATGGCGCGGGTCGGCATCCCGGTGCTCGAGGTACTCGGTGACGACCCCGATTTCGTGCGCGGCCTGCACTCGGTCGGCGCGGCGCTGACCGAGGACCGGCAACCGGACGTGCCGTGGCCTTGCAATGCCGACAACAAGTACATCTGCCACTTCCCCGAGACCCGCGAGATCATGTCGTTCGGGTCGGGCTACGGCGGCAACGCGCTGCTCGGCAAGAAATGTCACGCCCTGCGCATCGCCTCGGTTCAGGCGCGCGACGAGGGCTGGATGGCCGAGCACATGCTGATCCTCAAGCTCACCTCGCCCGCGGGAGTGGTCAAGTACGTCACGGCGGCGTTCCCGAGCGCCTGCGGCAAGACTAATCTGGCGATGATGGAGCCGGCCGTTCCCGGGTGGAAGGTGGAGACGATCGGCGACGATATCGCCTGGATGAAGCTCGGCGAGGATGGGCGCCTATACGCCATCAATCCCGAAGCCGGCTTTTTCGGTGTTGCGCCCGGGACCGGCGACCACAGCAACCCCAACGCCATGGCCGCTGTCGCCCGCAACTCGATCTTCACCAACTGCGCCCTCACCCACGACGGCGACATCTGGTGGGAGGACATGACCGAGGAGACGCCGGCTGAGCTGGTCGACTGGTTGCGGCGGCCGTGGACGCCCGCGTCGGGACGGCCGGCGGCACACCCGAACGCCCGCTTCACGGCGCCGGCGAGCCAGTGCCCGGTGATCGCCCCCGAGTGGGAAGACCCGGCGGGCGTGCCGATCGACGCTTTCCTGTTCGGCGGCAGGCGCGCCGACGTCGTCCCGCTGGTGACCGAGGCCTTCGACTGGGAGCACGGCACCTTCCTCGGGGCCATCATGTCATCGGCGAAGACGGCCGCCGCCGCCGGCCCGTTGGGTGTGGTGCGGCGCGACCCGATGGCGATGCTGCCGTTCTGCGGCTATCACATGGGCGATTATTTCGCCCACTGGCTCAGGGTCGGCAGGCGCCAGGGCGCGCGGCTGCCGAAGATCTTTTACGTCAACTGGTTCCGCAAGGACGCGGAGGGCCGCTGGCTGTGGCCCGGCTTCGGAGAAAACTCGCGGGTCCTGAAGTGGATCTTCGAACGCACCGACTCAGCCGCCGACGCAGTCGACACCGCCATCGGCCGCATGCCAGCCATGGGCGCGATCGACATCGACGGCCTCGAGATCAGCGAAGCCGACATGGCCGAGCTGTTACACGTCGACATCGACGGCTGGAGAGCCGAGCTGCCGCTGATCGAGGAGCATCTGGCCAGCTTCGGTGACCGTCTGCCGGCCCCGTTGCGTGACCAGCTCCACGGCCTGCGCGCGCGACTCGAGCAGGCCGTCTGACCCGGTCGCAGACCGCGGCGGCACGAGCAACGGCGTCGAGGGCAATGTCGCCAGGAGCTGCTGCCTCAGCTCCCATGTTCTCGACACCGCCCTCCCCGCCGCGCCTCAGGGGCTGAACCCGTCCACTCTTGTGTGCCTCGCTCAAACCAGCGGCATGAGCTGGGTGGCGGTCTGGTCCGCTACCGAGCTGACGCTCGCCTCGATGGCTCCGGCCAATCGCTCGATCGCCGCCGGGACCCGTCGCTGGTCGATTCCGCCGATCGACAGTCGTAGGTACTGGCGTCCGTCCGGACGCGCCAGGAACCGGTCACCTGGAGCCACGGCCACGCCTGCGGCCAGAGCCGCCGGGTAGGCGTCGACCGATGGGGTGGTCTCGGGCAGCGTCAGCCAGACACAGTAGCCGCCCTCGGGTGTCGTCCAACGCACTCCCTCCGGCATGGATCGCTCCAAGGACTCGAGCAACACCTCCAGGCGCCGCCGGTAGATAGGCAGCACGGAGCGCAGGTGAAGCTCCAGCTCCCCGCGGCGCAAGAACTCGGCCAGCGCCCCTTGCATCAGGGTCGGCCCGCACAGTGTTCGGATCCTGTGCGCGTCGACGAGCCGCCGCCGCATCGAGCGGGTCGGCACCAGGTACCCGACGCGGAGCCCCGGCATCAGCGACTTGGAGAACCCGTCAACGTAGACCACCCGCCCCGGCGGTGCCATCGCCGCCAGGGCCGGCGGCGGCTCCCCGACCAGGGCGATGTCCCGGTAGATGTCGTCCTCAACGATGAGCAGGTCGTACTGTTCCGCGAGATTCAGCAGGGCGGTGCGCCGTTCGACGGTCATCGACCGACCGGTCGGGTTTTGGTGCGTCGAGACGGTGTACAGAAAGCGCGGCCGTTCGCGCCGCAGTGCCCGCTCGAGCGCCCCGAGGTCGAAGCCCTCCTCGTCGAGCGGTACCCCGAGCGGCTCGATATCGTGGAATCGCAGAATGCCCAGGAAGCCCAGGTAGGTCGGGGACTCGACGATAACCGAGTCCCCCGGCCGACACAGCACCTGAACCAGGAGATCGAGGGCCTGGGTCACGCCCTGGGTCAGGATGAGATCGTCCGGCAGCGCGTCGATCCCGCGGCAGGCCAACCGCTCGGCTACTTCCGCACGCAGCGAGGCGCAACCCTGGGGTGCCCAGTACCCCAGCAGCTCCTCGGCCTCGGGCTCCAGGCTCTTGAAGCAGCGCATGAAAGCCGCGGCCGGACGCAGCTCCGCCGCACCGTTGCCCTGGGCCATCGGGAAGACCCCGGGAACGCGCTCGAATCGCGCCATGTCGCGCAGCACCTGAGGCAGGGCGCGCTCCTCGCCAGCCAGGGCCACCGGGTCGGGCGGCGGCTGGTGGCGCACGAAAGTGCCGCGGCCGACCACGGCCTCGACAAGCGACCGTTCCTGCAGCTCGCTGTAGGCGCTCTGCACCGTCATCGGGGTCACGTCGAGCTGCTCGGCGAGGCTGCGTACGGTCGGAAGCCGGGTTCCGCCGGCCAGTCGGCCGACCTCGATGAGTGCCAGGATCCCGTCGGCAATCTGCTGGTACAGTGGCGCCGGCTTGTCCCGCCCGCGCTGGATCTCAAGATCGAGCTGCATTGCCTGTCAACCTCTGTCGGTACAATGTCGCCATATTGTAGTCATCGACCAACGAGATTGTCTAGGATACCTTCAAGTTATTCCGATAATATCAATACAATATCACAAATTAACCATAACAATCTTTGAGACGATGGTGACAACCCGACGGTGCCGTCGCCTACGATCTGCCTGATTCCCGCCCATCGGGCTACCCGGTCGATCCGATAAATGCGCTGCGGAACGAATGATTCGGGAGCCGGTGGGCGGGTTCAGGCACTACACGCAGGCTCCCGCGCAGCTCGACACGGTGATCCTCGAGAGGTGGGAAAAGGTCAACGGGCTGCGCGCACAGGCCCGGGAGCGACGGGCCTGGATGGCTGAGCCGAACCTCTCGGCCTATTGGGCCGGCGTGGGTTCTGGCGCGGCGAGCATCTCACGGTAGCGTGCGGCCTCGTCGGGACGGCCCCAGGCTTCGTACAGCTCGATCAGTTGGGCCAACCACCCTTGCACGAGTTCGTCGCCCCGGCCGCGATCCTGCTCGGCCTGGGCCCAGGCCTCGAGCATGAGCTTCTCGGCTTCGGCATGGCGACCCAGCTGCAAGCGGACGTAGCCGAGATGGAAGCCGGTCATGACAATCCCCGGATCGTCGGCTTCAAACGTGCGCTGGCGCACCTCGAGTGCCTCGACGTAGAGCGGCTCGGCGGCAGCGAAGTCGCCGCGATCCTCGTGGATCTGGGCGAGGCTCTCGAGCAGATAGGCGACGCCCGTGTGGTCAGGGCCCACATGATCGCGGGTCATCTGTAGCGCCTCGCGATACGCCGCCTCCGCCTCGTCGTGCTTGCCTCGATCGTGCAGGAGTACCCCGTAGTTGTACAGGTTCACCGCGGTCCCGGCGTGGCTCGGCCCCAGGAGCCTGCGAGACATGCCTACCGCCTCCCGATACAGCGGCTCGGCCCCGTCGAGGTCTCCCTGGTCGTGCAGCAGCGCGGCCAGGTTGTTCAGGCTTATCGCCACGTCCGGGTGCTCGTCGCCGAGGACGCGCCGCGTCAGCGCAAGGGACTCCCGGTACAGCTCCTCGGCGGCCTCGATGTCGCCCTGGTCGTGACGTACGACCGCTACGTTGTTGATGCTGCTCGCCACATCACGATGCTCCTCGCCGAAGGTCTCCCGCCGCATCGCGAGGGCCTCTCGGTACATGCGCTCGGCCTCCTCGAGATCGCCCCGGTCGTGGTACACGTTGGCCAGGTTGTCGAGACTGGTGGCAACGTCGGGATGGCTGCTGCCGAGCAGTCCCTGGCGCATGGTGTAGGCCTCGCGGTACAGGCGCTCGGCACCATCGAGATCGCCCCGTTCGTAGCGCGTCTCGCCCAGGCTGTTGAGGCTCTCGGCGATCGCCAGATGGCCGTCGCCGAAGAGGCGTCGCCGCAACTGCAACGATTTGCGCAGCTGCTCCTCCGAGTCGTTGAGACGGCCGAGGTTGAGGTAGGTCCTGCCGACCGTGTGCCGCACCGCGGCCTCGACCTCGGGCTGCACCGAGAAGCTCTGTGCGATGGTCGCGACCGCGGCATCCAGAGATTCCATCACCGTGGCGTCACGACCCAGCCCCTCTACCGGATCCGCTGCCGCGAGCAGGCCCTGCAGGAATTCGTTGACCGACTTGGCCTCCGCTGCAGCATGCTCGGCCCGGTCGCGCTCCTGGGCCAGGCGCCGTGACTGGATGCTCGAGCTAACCGCGAAGGCGGCTGAGAAAATCAGCACGGTCACACCTAGCAGGCTGCTGAAAAACGGCTTGGGCGCGCCATTTTGGGCTGGATCGTCTCGATCACGGTGAGTTAGCGGGGCGCCGAGTGCGGGTACGAGGCCGGCGCTGCTGGCAGCGCCGGCATTTCTTGGGGATTGGTGCCCTCATCGTCACGTCGCCCCCTGGAGGTTGCGCATTCTGACCAGGTTGAAGGCCGCGGCGGTGAAGATGAACATCCAATCGACACGTTGCGTGCCTCGGTGTCTGGTCTTGCGCATCAGCCCGACCGTCTTGGCCCATCCGAACATCTGCTCGACGAGCTTGCGTTTCTTCTGACTGACCGTGTAGCCCGGGTGCCGGGTCGTGCGGCGGTCGATGGCGCTGCGCCGGTTCGTGTCGTTCTGTGCGACGTGCGGGGTGATGTTGCGATCTCGAAGCTTTCGGATGCAGTCTCGCGTGTCGTAGCCCTTGTCGGCCGCCAAGGTTACCCGGCCCCTTCCGGGAATCTCGCCCGCCATCTGCACGGCGGCCTCTCGTTCTGCTGTTCCCGAAGCGATCGTTACGCAGGCGTTGGTTGCTAACCCGTGGCGGTTGTCGATCATCAGGTGCCCCATGTAGCAGAGCCTCGACTCGGCTCCCTTACTCTTCTTGTATAGGCGTGCCTCCGGGTCGGTCCTGGAGGCGTGAGTATCGTTCGTGCGCCGTTGCCGGCGGAAATCGACGCTCGGGTTGCTGCCGCCCTCATCGGAGTCGCTCTGATCCTTCGGCTTGAAGCTCTTGTGCGAGGCCCACGCCTCGATCAGCGTGCCGTCCACCGTGAAGTGTTCATCCGACAGCAGGCTGCGGCGCCGCGCCTCCGCCAGCACTTCCTGGAAGAACACCTTGGCGACCTCGCCTCCCAACACTCGATCTCGGTTCTTCGTGAACACCGTCGCATCCCACACCAGATCGTCCATGTTCAGGCCCACAAACCACCGGAACAGCAGGTTGTAGTCGAGCTGCTCCATCAGCATGCGCTCGGAGCGAATCGTGTACAGCACCTGCAGCAGCAGCGCCCGCAGCAGCTTCTCCGGCGGGATAGACGGACGGCCCGTGTGCGAGTACAGCTTCTCGAACAGCGGCGACATCCGCCCCAGCACATCGTTGACGATCCTCAGCAGCGGCCGCAGCGGATGCTCCTTCGGTACTCGCTGCTCTGGAGATACGTAACTAAAAACCGCCACCTGTCCCGCGTCCTCACCACGCATCTGCTCACCTCGTTGATGCTTCGGTTCTTGCCGCGGGCTGCGTGGTTCAAAATCTACTCGAACAAGGGGAGTTTTTCAGCAGCCTGCTAGGGCAACTGGAAGTCGATGTCGACGAACGAACTTGGAGGTGCGATAGGTGAAGGTGTCGGGCCGCGCCAGCACCGGCAAGCCGTCCTCACGCCGCTGGATGTCGTTCGCCAACTGCTCCACCGAGCTGTAGCGCCGTGCCGGCTCCTTGCGCAACGCTTTGAGCGCGATGTTGTCGAGATCGCCCGAAAGCGCCCGTCGCAGTCGATCCGGCGTCGTGCTCCGAGCCCTGGCAACCGACTCGGGCGATATCTCGCGGACACTGCCCTCTCGAGCCGCGACCTCCTCGGTGCTTGCGACCGCTTCGCTCGGGTGCGCCGGTTAGTGGGTGGTCACCACGATCTCCATCTCGCGCAGCGACATGTCGGCGAGACGATACGGCCGGTGACCCGCGAGAAGCTCGTACAACAGCACCCCGAGGGAGTAGACATCGCTGGCCGTGGTGATGGTGCGACCCTGGATCTGCTCGGGGCTGGCGAACTGCGGGGTCATCACTCGTAGCTCGAGCATCGTCGGCTCGGTCGACTCGGCGCTCATCTCGGGGTTGAGGAGCTTGGCGATACCGAAGTCCAAAAGCTTGACCGTACCGTCGGCGGTCACAAGGATGTTCCCGGGCTTCAGGTCACGGTGAACCACCAGGTTCTGATGCGCCGTCTGGACGGCCTGACACACCGCACCGAACAGCTCGAGGCGGCGATCCAGGCCGAGCCGGTTGGCGTCGCAGTACCGCGTGATCGGCTCGCCCTCGATGAACTCCATGACGAAGTAGGGAAGCCCCTCGCCGGTCGACCCGCCGTCGAGCAGGCGGGCGATGTTGGGATGCTCGATGCTCGCCAGGATCTGCCGCTCGCTGCGAAAGCGCTGCAGCATCTCCGTGGTGGCCATACCCCGACGCACGACCTTGATCGCCACCCGCTTCTGGTACTCATCGTCATTGCGTACGGCGAGATAGACGATGCCCGTCCCACCGCGTCCGACGCGCTGCAACACCCGGTACGGCCCCAGGTGCTCACCCACCAGGGATCGACCTTCCTCGGTGGCGATGACCTCGGTGGCTTGCAGCTCCGGCGAACCGCCGAGGAAGCCGTCCGAGGCGTCGTGGGACGCCAGCAGCGACTCGAGCTCGATCCGCAGCGTCGTATCGTCGGCGCAGATCTCCGCCAGGAACTCCTGCCGTTCCGACGGGTCACGCTCCAGGGCCCGCTGGAACAGATCCTTGACCCGGTTCCACCGTTCGCTGTCCTGACTCAACCTACGTCTCCCTCCGCCAGAGCACGATACAACCAGGCTCGGGCTGCCGCCCAGTCGCGCTTGACCGTGGCCGGCGACATGCCCTGAACCTCGGCGACCTCTTCAACCGTGAGACCGCCAAAGAAGCGTAGCTCGACCAGCTTCGCCAACCGTGGGTCGAAGTCGGCGAGCCGTTGCAGTGCATCGTCGAGCTCGATCAAATCGACATCATCGCTCGGTGCGCTGGTAACCACGTCCTCCAGGCTCAGGCGGCTCGCCGTACCCCCCCCCCCGCTTCTCGGCGCGTCGGCGTCGGGCGTGATCGACAAGGATCCGCCGCATCAGGTGAGAGGCGATGCCGAAGAAATGGGCCCGGTTGCGCCACTGGACTCGAGTCTGGTCGACCAGCCGCATATAGGCCTCGTTGACCAGCGCCGTGGCCTGCAGTGTGTGCTCGCTGCGCTCGGCCCGCAGCCGGCTGCCCGCGATGCGGCGCAGCTCGTCGTAGACCAGCTGCATCAACCGATCACGCGCCTGCTCATCGCCCGCGCTCCAGTCCAGGAGCAGCTCGGTTACCGCGCCTTCGCTCATCCACCGCCCACAGGGAGTCTGGTCGGGACCGCGAGCCCGGGTTGGGCTTCGACCCTAACGCCACCGACGACGGGATCTCCACGACCCATGAGCCGATGCGCTGACGATCCTCGCGTACAGTATCAGGGTCCCCCGACAATCCTTGGAGCTAGCCGTGCGTACATCGTTCGCTGTATCCGTCGCCGTCGTCGCTGTCATCGGTGTCGCAGCCGGCGTCGCAACCGGCGCCGGCGCCCAGCAAGAGAGCCTGCACGAAACCCTGCAGCAGCTCGCGCAGCGCGTCGATCGGGATTCGTTCGAACCTGACGTCGACTTTCGTGACGAGCGCGGCGAGATCCGCAGCGGCGTGCGCTGCGCGACCCGGAGGGTCTCGTCGTTCGAGCGCTCCCTCATCAGCGGCGCGACCATGGCATGCGTACGCGGGCACGGCACCACCCACCGCGACGCCGAGCTCACGGTGCCCGTGGTGTTCCACGTAGTGCCCAAGGGCAACAAGTGGGACGTCTCGGACCAGCAGATCGCCGACTCGCTGAGTGTGCTCAACGGGGCGTACGCCGCCCACGGTTATCGCTTCGTGCTGCAGGAGACGCGACGCTACAACGACCGCCGGTTCGCCAGGAAGTGCCTGAGCAACGGCCGGGAGCGGAAGTTCAAGAAGAAGAATGCCGTCGATCCGGCCAACACCCTGAACATCTACACCTGCCGCCCGGCCCAGGGGGTGCTCGGCTACGCTTGGCTGCCGTCGGACTGGAGGGAGAACAGCTTCATGCATGGCGTGGTCTTGCACTACGCCACGGTGCCCGGGGGCGGGGCCGTCCCCTTCGACGAGGGCGGCGTCGGCGACACCCCGGCCCAGCGAAGCCCCACGCAAGGATGCCCCGTAGGTCGCGACTCGTGCCCGAACGCCCCTGGCGCCGATCCGATCTTCAACTACATGGACTACAGCGACGATGCCTGCATGGACGAGTTCAGCTCGGGCCAGGAGAACCGGATGGACGACCAGGTCGCCACCTTCCGTCCAAGCCTCGGGACCACGGGCTAAACTAGCCGCTGAGCGGCAGCACCAGTAGACCGTCGCGCAACTTGGGCTCGAACCACGTTGACTTCGTTGGCATGACCTGGCCCGCGTCGGCAACCGTCAGCACATCCGACAGCCGCGTGGCCTCGAGTGTGAAGGCGGCGGCGGTGGCGCCGCCATCGACGCGCCGCTCGAGCTCGGCGACGCCGCGAATGCCGCCCACGAAGTCGATCCTCGGGTCGGTCTGCTGATCGACGATTCCCAGCAGCGGCTCCAGACAGTGGGCCGTGAGCAGGTTGATGTCGAGACGCTCGACCGGGTCGGTCGGAACCAGCTGCGGGTCGATCGTCAACCGGTGCCAGCGCCCATCGACGTAGAGGCCGAAAACGCCCGCAGCCTCCGGCTCGACGGGCTCGGCCGAGGTCTCCACCCGAAAAGGGCCCGAAAGCTCGTCGACGAACTGGGCGGCCGTCCGATCCCCGATACTCGACACCACTCGGTTGTAGGGCAGGATACGCACTTGGTCGTCCGGGAAGGCGACCGCCAGGAAGCGGTCGGCCGCGCCTACCTGCTCGCCGCGAGCCCGAGCCTCGGTGCGCCTGCGGGCGAGCTGGTCTGCTGCCGCGGAGCGGTGATGACCGTCGGCCATGTAGATCGCCGGCATTGCCTCGAAGGCGGCCCGGAACGCGGAGATCTCCTCGGCCTCGTCGACCACCCAGATGCTGTGGCGCACCCCGTCCTCCCCGGTCACCTCGATCGCCGGCTCCGCGGCGGCGAGCCGCGCCATGCGCCCGTCGACGGCCGCATCGGCCAGATGGGTGAGGAATAGCGTTCCCGTGTGTGCGTCGAGCGCGTCGGCGTTGCGGGCTCGGTCGGCAACCTTCTCGGGAGTGGTGTTCTCGTGCAGCTTCATGCGACCGCTCCGGTAGGCCTCGATCGACGCCGAGCCAACCAGGCCGAGCTGGGAATGGTCGCCCATCACCACCCGGTACAGGTAGAAGCAGGCCTCCGCGTCGCGTACCAACAGCCCGTCAGCAACCAGCCGATCGAGGTTGGCGCGGCCGCGCGTGTGGACCGGCTCGGAGTGAGGATCGGTCCCGGACGGGAAGTCGATCTCAGGCTTGGATACGTGCAGGAAGCTGTACGGCTTGCCCGCAGTCAGCGCGCGCGCCTCTTCGGTGTCGAGGACGTCGTACGGGGGTGCCGCCACCTCGGCGGCTCGTGACGGCGTTGCGCGCAAAGCTCGAAACGGCTCCAGTAATGCCATTCAGCTACCTCACCGCCGGCGCGGGATCATTTGGTCTGGGGTCGAAACGCAACCAGCCGCTTCTCGTCGGTGGTCAGATAGGGGCCGCCGATCAGATCGATGCAGTACGGGATTGCGGCGAACACAGCGTCGAGACATTCGCGGATCGCCTTGGGCTGCCCGGGCAGATTGACGATCAAGCTCGAGCCGCGGACGCCCCCGGTCTGTCGGGACAGAATCGCCGTCGGCACCGCCGTCAGCGACACGGTGCGCATGAGCTCGCCGAACCCGGGCATCAGCTTGTCGCACACCGCTTCGGTGGCCTCGGGAGTCACGTCGCGCGCCCCCGGGCCCGTACCCCCCGTCGTCACCACCAAGGCGCACCCGTCGCGGTCGCACAGGGCTCGCAGGACGCGCTCGATTTGCGGTCGCTCGTCGGGCACGAGGCGGGCGATGCCACGCCACGGGGAGCTCAGAACCTCGAGCAGATACTCGCGGATCGCCGGGCCGCCGCGATCCTTGTACTCACCGCGGCTGGCACGGTCGGAAACAGTCAGGATCCCGATCTTGGCGGTCTGCCCCTCACTCATGGTGTCGGCATCATACCTGGGCCTTGCCCCCGGCGAGCCCGTGCCCCAAGCTCGATACTCAGGCGACCTGGCCTGCCAGCCTCCCCGCCAGCAAGGTAGCACCGTGGCACGAATCAAGGCGCTCGCAATTCTCATCGCGTTGACCGGGACAGCGGCGACCACGGCCGCGACCCAGTCGGGCGTGCCGCCGGCCACGGTAAGGCTGCCCGAAGGCACGACCGAGCTGGAGATTCCTTTCGAGCTCTACCGCCGCTGGATGGTCGTGCCGGTTCGCATCGAGGAGTCCCCCGCTCTGGTCTTCATCCTCGATACTGGAGCTCCAATCACCGTTCTGGCTGATATCGACCGCGCCCGATCGCTGCCCCTGAGCATCATCGGCCAGGTCGCCGTCGCCGGGGTCGGAGAGGGTGAGGCGCCCACCGTTCCAGTGGCCGGCAATGTCAGCCTGAGCATCGGTGAGTTGCGTATCTCTGACGCCGTGATGGCGCTCGGGGTGGGCAAGGAGGCCATCGCCGGTGCCGACGGGATCATCGGCCGGCCACTGTTCCGCAACCTCGTGGTCGAGATCGACTGGGCCGGTCGCATGCTGCGACTGACCGACCCCGACACCTTCGAGTACACGGGTGCCGGGGTGGAGCTACCCCTGTCGGAGCTGGCGAGCGGCCACCTGACGACGCGCGCACGGATCGGAGTCGGGGAGGGTGGCACGCGGGAGGTGTCACTGCTCGTGGACACCGGCGCCGGGCACGCGCTCTCCGTGGAACCCTCGGCGCTCGAAGGGCTCGGCCAACCGGCACACCTGCTCTCGGACGTCGTGATCGGCTGGGGCTCGAACGGCATGGCGCGTGGAGACATCGGGCGTCTTGCGAGCGTCGACCTGGGCGGCCATGTGCTGCACGAGGTGATCACGAGCTTCCCGGATGCTCAGCCCTGGCACAGCATCGGCGAAGCCCTGCAGGCCGACCTCGACGGCAACCTGGGCTCTCAGATCCTGCAGCGCTTCCGGGTGACCTTCGACGTACCGCATGGCCGACTGTACCTGGAACCCAACGACACCTTCCTCGAGCCCTTCCGCTTCGACGGCACCGGCCTGGGGCTGGCGCCCTGGGCCCCGGGCACCGACTCGGTTCGCATCGCCGACGTGGTACGTGGCTCGCCGGCCGACGAGGCCGGCATCCAGGCAGGCGACGAGATCACCGCTATCGGCGGCCGCGAGGTCGCCGAGATGTCGGTGAACGATGTCAAGGCGATGCTCGAGGGAGAGCCGGGGGATCGGCTTCACGTCCTGCTACGCCGCGGCAGCGAGGTGTTCGAGCGCCAGCTCACGCTTCGCCGCCTGATCTGACCGTCAGCATACGGGAGGGTGACATGATCTCATCGCGACGCGACTTTCTGGCACAAGCAGCGGGGTGCGCCGGGTACCTGGCCGCGGGGCTGGGATTGGCCGGGTCGGCCGTCCGGCAGGCCTTCGCCGCCCGCCAGTACGGCACGGTGGTCGCCGAGACCGACTTCGCGCGCGTCGAGCAGCTCGGCGAGGGCGTCTGGGGGGTGGTGTCGACCCCTCTGCGCGACGGCGAACGCCACTTTGCCACGGTCTCCAACGGGGGTATCGTCGCCGGCCGCGACGGCGTCCTGCTGATCGAGGGCTTCATGAGCGACGCGGGCTCCGCCTGGGTCCGCGCCCAGGCCATGGCGCTCACGGGCAAAGAGCCGACACACGTGGTCGTGACCCACTTTCATGCCGACCACTGCCGCGGACTCCCGTCGCTGGTCGGAGACAGCGGTGCGATCACGATGGCCACGCCGACGACCCGCGATCTGATGAGCGATGGTGACGAGCCGCTGGTCCCGGAAACGGCGCTGGGCGACGCGACCACTCGGATCGATCTGGGCGGGAGAAGCGTGACCCTGGTACCGCGCCTGGGCCATACGCCTAGCGACGTCACGGTCCACCTCGACGATCCGGCCGTGATCTGGTGCGGCGACCTCGTCTGGAACGCCATGTTCCCCAACTTCACCCACTCGATTCCCTCGCACATGATTCGGCATTGCGAAGAGATCCTGGGCCGGCCGGGGATTACCTACGTGCCGGGCCACGGCGACGTAGACGACGCGGCGGGCCTGAACACCTACCTCGGCCTGCTTCGTGAGGTGGAGTCAGGGGCACGCCGAGCGCTGCAGGCGGGCATCCCGGTAGAGGAAGCAGCGGCCGACTTCGCCCTGCCGGAGAGCCTGGGCGAGTGGCTGCGCTTCTCGCCCGACTACTACGAGCGCGCCTTCCGCGCCTGGGAGCGTGAGCTCGGCGAATCTGCGGCCCACTAACGCCGTTCGAGCCGTTGCCTCAGCGTGTTGACAAGCTCGGCGCCGGCGCGCTGGACTCCCTCCTCGTCGTCCAGGCCGGCGATCTTCAGATCGCCGGCCCACAGGCGAGACCGGCCGAGGTCGTAGAGCTCGACGCGTAGCTCGAGGGACTCCGGCGAGCCGCGGTCGTAGCGGCGCGAGCGGGTCACCAGATAGGCGGTAGCGCTCGGGTACCAGCGTGTCAGCGCGATCCCCGTGCCGGCATCGAGAGCCGTTGCGAGGCTGCGCTGGGCTCGTCGGAGAACCAGCTGCTCGTCGAGCCCAGGAATCTCAGGGCTGAGGATGAAGATCACCGGCCCCGCCAGATCGGAGCGCGACGGCGTCGCAACCCCGCGCTGGCGCAGCAGTCGCCACAGCTCCTCGGGGTTGCCGCCACCCACGGCGCCGCGGATGGCGTGCTCGCGTGCGGTCACCAGATCGCCGAGCCCCACCGATACCCGGGCCAGGCGTAGATGCGTCGCCGCGGCGCCGGGATTCTGCTGGACAGAGCGCCGGTATTGGGCCCGCGCCTCCCGGAGCCGGCCGGCCGCCTCCAGCGACAGCGCACGTCCGAAGTAGGGACGGCCGACCTCGCCGCTGATCCCTGCGGCGATCCCGAACCAACGCTCGGCGGCGCCGAAGCGTCGCTCCTCGAAGGCCTCGCGCGCCGCAGCCAGGGCATCTCGTGCTGCTCCGGTATCCTCCCGAGACCGGTAAACGCCCGGCTGCGCCAGGACTCGCGGCCCGGCACGGAGTAGGGAAAGCTCGACTTCGCGCCACCCCTCGGTGGTCTCGTCGCGCGATCGATAACCGATTACGTAGTAGCTGCGAAGTAGCGAGAGCAGCTCCTGGTAGGCGTCGCCCAGATCGCGCTGGTTGACGAAGCTGCCACCCGAGACCCGGGCGATCTCGCGTAGCTGCCCCTGGAAGTTGCGGATCTGGCCGACCACATCCTCCGCGTAGAAGTGGTCACGCATCCCGCGCAGGTCGTCAGAGCCGATCGCGGCAGCGCCCACGGCCACCGGGAACGTCGGGACGCCCGTGCGCCAGGCGCCCAGCAGCGTATCTGCGTAGGTGGCGCGACTCCCCTGGTCCATACCGTCGGACAGCATCACCAGAGCCCGACGTCGCTCGGCGTCGCCGCTCTCGAGGGCGCACGCCGTAGCACGGGCCGGTGCGTCTTGTGCGAGCGCCTCGAGCGCGTCATGGATCGCGTCGTACAGGCGCGTGCGACCCTCGAGCGGATACCGCTCCACGATCTGCTGCAGCGAACGGTCGGCCGGTCGCCCCCAGACGCCGGGCCCGACGGCGCTGTTGAACGGCACCAGGTAGAGGCAGTCGTCGGGCGCCAGGGCTTGCAGGAAGTCACGGATCTCACCCCGGACCTGAGGCCAGTCCTCCGCGATGCTGCCGCTGAAATCGAGAACGACCGCGAGCTCGAGTGGAGCGACCTCCGGGGCAAGGACGACCTGGATCTCCTGCTCGACGCCGTTCTCGAGTACCCGAAAATCGCCCACGCCCAGGCCGGGCACCGGCCTACCCGAGTCGTCTACTACTGCGGCTCGGAGCCGGGTCAGCGTGATCGAGGCGCCAAAAACCGAAACCTGGCCTGGCTGCCGGGCGATCGGGCCGCGGCCGGGCACGGTCCCAGCCGCCGCCAGGCCACCCACGAGCAGCGCCACTCTCCAGGTCATCGCATCCTCCCGGGTCACTATAGTGTCCGGCCGTGGTGACCGCAGCGGGAGTCCGGCATCCATACTGGTCGTAGTGAGAGCTGACCCTACGGACGGAGCCAAGCAAATGAACATCGTCGACTTCGCGCCCGGACCGGCGCTGATCGGAGGCATTCTGATCGGGCTGGCCACGGGTCTGGCCCTCATGCTCAACGGCAAGATCGCCGGAGTCAGCGGCGTCATCGGTAGGATCTTCCGAGCCGCGCCGGGCGACACGGAGTGGCGCATCGCGTTCGTCGTGGGCCTGGTGCTCGGTGGCGCGACGATCTTCGCACTCTCGCCGACCCCGGCGAGCTATCGGCCAATGGCGACAATGCCACAGCTGGCGATCGCCGGATTTTTGGTCGGTATCGGCACGCGGCTGGGAGGCGGGTGCACGAGCGGCCACGGGGTTTGCGGGATCTCGAGAGGCTCGTTCCGCGGGCTCGTCGGCACGCTGACCTTCATGATCGTCGCCTTCGCGACCGTCTACCTCACCAACCACGTGATGGGGATCCGATGACTCGACAGTGGTCATTGCTGGTGCCCGGCTTCATCCTCGGCGTCGGGCTGGGGATCTCGGGCATGACAAACCCGGGCAAGGTCGTCGGCTTCCTCGACATCGCCGGCGCCTGGGACCCGAGTCTGGCGTTCGTCATGGCAGGTGCGATCGGTACCTTCACGGTGCTGAATCGGCTGGTGCACTACCGGGACGCGGCGGTCCTGGGAGGCTCGCTGCCGGGACCTCGTGCGAAGGGCGTCATCGACGGACGCCTCGTGGTCGGCGCCGCGCTCTTCGGGATCGGCTGGGGGCTGGGCGGTATATGCCCCGGCCCGGCCATCGCCAATCTGGCGCGTCTGCTACCGGAGGGGGCGCTGTTCGTGGCAATGATGTCCGTCGGCATGATCGTCGCCCAGAAAGGCCTGCGCGCCGACGTCTGAACCGTCCGCGGCGCCTTGCGCGGCCTCGCCGCCGCGGCGGAGACTGGGGGGTGCAGTTCGGTGGCCGGCTACGGGGGCGTTGCCCGGGCAGGGTGGATCACGCTCCAGACAATGGGTGGAATCATGAGGCGACTCGTCGCTACGGTCGTATTCGCCGGAGTCCTCCTGGGCGCCTCGCCAGCCCTGGCTCAGATGAAGGCCCAGGGCATCTACATCGGTGGCGCCCTCGGACTCGGCACGGTCAAGCAAACCATCGAAGAGGTGGACGTAATCGACGACGCCTCCTTCGGTCTCAAGCTCATCGGCGGCTACCGCATGAAGTTCTTCGCCCTGGAGCTCGACTATCGCAACCTGGGCACGGCCAAAGGGGCTGTCGAGGGCGTGGAAACGAGAACGACCGGCTTCGTCGCGTCGCTGATGGCGATGATTCCCCTCGGTCCGGTCGATCTGCTGGGCCGCGGCGGCACCTTCATCCACAACGTGAACGCGGTGCTGGATCCGGGCGCCGGACAGGGTGAGGACGAGGTGAAGGACACCACCTTCATCTACGGCTTCGGTCTGGCGGTCCGACTAGGAAGCCTGTCGATCCGGGGCGAGGCCGAGAAGCTAGATATCGCGACCCACGAGAGTACTTGGCTCTACAGCGCCGGCCTGACGCTGGCGTTCTAGCGGGCGCCGTCACGGCTGGCCGGAGCCAGGCATGCGAACCGGCCGACCCGGACTCCACGCGACCCCGGCCGCATCGAGCCGACGGCCGAGCTCCGGAATCTCGTCGATCACCAGCGTGTTGATGCGGCGCACCAACTCCGCAAGCTCCTCCCCTACCTGGTCTGCCGCTTGGAGCTGAACGTCGGTCGGACGGCTCGCGACCCCGCGCATCGCCCTGTAAGTGCCCTCAACGCGCCGACCCAAGGCGGCGATCTCGTCGGCGACCTCGCGCGCCTCGGTCTCGGCTGCGCCGACGCGTTGCCCCAACGCCTCGGGCGCGCCGGGCTTGTCCCCGAGCGCCTCCGCGGCGGCCACGACCGCGTCGCGCGCCCAGGTCGCGGCCAGACCGGCGTCGCGAAGCGTGCCGATCAGACCCGCGAGCTCGAGCTGGGTCGCATGCCACAGGGTGCGATCCGGGGGCGAGATGCGCACCGCCGGATCGGCCCGAACCATGACCCGCTGCGTCGCGCTCGTCGATCCCACCCGCAGCTCGATCAGATACTCACCCGGTAGCACCCACGGCCCAGGCACGGTTCGGCCCTGGTCGGATGGCGACTCCCAGGCCGGGTCGTGGCGCAGGTCCCAGAGCAGTCGTTGCAGGCCCGCCTGGGGAGCCGGACCCAGGTGGCGCACGGTCTGCCCGGCCGCATCACGAACGGCCAGCTCGATCGCAGGCAGAGCGTCATCGTCCCCTGCCGCGCCGACGCTGGGGGTGGGGACGGCGAGGTCGACGATTGCCCCGTCGGGCGGATTGGCCGCGGCAAAGAAGCTGCTCCCCCGGCTCCTGCGTCCGCGATCGAAACGATGCATCTGCAGCGCCGGCCGGACCTCGAAGACCGCCAGGCCGGGCTCTGCCGCGCCCGCAGCGACCCCGTCGAGCAGGCGAACATCGTCGAGAATCCAGATCCCGCGCCCGTGGGTGCCGACGATCAGATCGTGCTGCCGCGGATGCACGAGGATGTCGTGGATCGCCACCGTCGGCAGATTGTTCCTCAACGACTGCCAACCGGCGCCATCGTCCAAGCTGACCAGCAAGTCGTGCTCGGTCCCGACAAACAGGACGCCGGGCGTCCCGGGTGACTCTGCGAAGGCTCGGATCGGACTGTGGGGCGCCATACCGCCGTCCAGCCGCTGCCAGCTGCGTCCGAGATCTCGGCTGCGCGACAAGTAGGGCGTGAAGTCGTTGTACTCGTGCACGCTCGAGGCCACATAGAGGGTGTCCCGATCGTGCGCCGACAGAACGACGCGCCGGACCAGCGCCATCTCGGGCACGCCAGGCAGAGCCTCGGAGCGGCGCCAGGTCGCCCCCCCATCCTCGGTGATCTGCACCAGCCCGTCGTCTGTGCCCAGGACCAGGACATCCGGATCGCGGGGCGACTCCTCGATCACCCGCAGAGTACCGAAGTCGTTCATCGGGCTCTCGTAGCGCAGTGCCCGGGTGAGGTCAGGACTCAAGACCTCCCAGGCGTCGCCCCGATCGCGGCTGCGAAACAACACCTGCGAGCCGAAGTACAGCGTCGCGGGGTCGTGGACCGAGATCTCGACAGGGGCGCTCCAGTTCCAGCGGTAGCAATCGGGTGCATCCGTCTCAGGATCCTCGTCGCATTGGCTCGGATCGGCGGGCTTGATCGACTTGCGCTCGCCGGTGAGCGCGTCGAAGCGCACGAGGTTACCGTTCTGCCATTCGGTGTACACGATCCGGGGCTCGCCCGGATCCGGACGAGCGTAGAAGCCGTCACCGCCCACGGTCATGAACCAGTCGTCGTTGACCACACCGGCGCGGTTGCGAGTCCCCGACGGCGCACCGAACGTGTTGTTGTCCTGGGTGCCTCCATAGACGGTGTAGTAGGGCTCACGTAGGTCGGCGCCGATCTCGTAAAACTGCGTGATCGGCAGGTTGTCGACGAAACGCCAGTGAGCGCCTCGGTCACGCGACAGATAGACGCCGCCGTCGTTGCCCAGCAACAGGTGGTCGGAGTCGTGCGGGTCGATCCACAGCGCGTGATGGTCGACGTGGACCGGCTTACCCTGCATCTCGTTGGTGAAGGTACGGCCGCCGTCGTGCGACACCCAGAAACCGGTCTCGAGCACGTAGACACGATCTGGATCGCCGGGGTCGCAACGCACCTGGCCGTAGTACTGGGAGGTTCGCACCTCTGCGTTGACCCGTTCCCAGCTAGCGCCACGATCCTCGGAACGGAACACCCCGCCGCTGCGGCCGGCAAGAACGGAGTAAACGCGGTCCGGACGACTGGTGCAGACGGACACGCCGACGCGTCCGACATCCTCGGTCGGCAGGCCATTGTCGAGGCGCTCCCAGGAGTCGCCCCCGTCGGTCGACCGGAACAGGCCACTCTCGTCACCCCCATCGAGCCAGCTCCAGTCGCGGCGCTCACGCTGCCAGGAGGCGGCGTACATCGTGTCTGGGTCGCGAGGGTCCATGTCGATGTCGGTGAAGCCCCCCGTGAGCGCCGACGGCGAGAACCTTCTCCCAGCTCGCGCCGCCGTCGCGGGTGCGGTAGACGCCGCGGAGGGCGTTCTGCTCTGCGTCGTCATGCCACAGCGACCCGAGCACAGGCACGAAGACGATGTCGGGATCCTCGGGGTGGATGCGCAGGCGCCCGATCTGTTGGGTGCCCTCCAGACCCATGTGCTTCCAGGACTTGCCGTCGTCCTCCGACTTGTAAACCCCGTCGCCCCACGAGGTGCTCACCAAGTTGCGGCCGTTGGACTCCCCGGTCCCGACCCAGATCAGGTTCGGGTTGCTGCGCGCCACGGCGATGCCGCCGATCGAGGCCAGACTCTGCCTCTCGAAGACAGGCTGCCAGATCAGTCCCCCATCGACGCTGTTCCACACCCCGCTCTGCGCCGTGGCCACGAAAAGCGTGTCCGGGTCGGAGCCGACCACAGCGAAATCGACGATCCGACCGCCGACCCCGCCCGGGCCGAGCTCACGCCATTCGAGGTGCCCGAGGTCGTACGCGGCGGCGGCGCCCGCTAGCTGTTGCGCCGAGGTGAAAGGTACGGTCACCATGCCGAGCACGATGGCTAGTGCTCCTGTACACAAGTACGGCGACGTTCGCAGGAGCACTAGAGAAGCCGGCAGCCGACGGTGAACGGGGCACAGTGACATGGTTGCCTCTCCCGGAAGATGTCGAGCGAGTGGTGCGGCGCCCGGTATACCCGCTCGGAGCCGGATTGCCAACCGCCGGATCGTGGCGCTCGCGGACTCATGGTTTCGTGGGGTCCACATCTACCAGCAAGAACGCCGGAGAGGTCAGGAGGGAGGATGCGCATCAGCGACGAGCTCGCACTGGAGCTGAGAGAGGCCATGCGCGCCCGCGACCGGGCGCGCTTGGACGTGATCCGGCAGATCAACGCCGAGGTGGGCCGCGCCGTGACCGCGCCCGGATTCGAAGGCGATGCCGACGACGACCTGGTTCGCGGGGTCATGGCCGCCTATGCCAAGAAGATGGCCAAGGCCCTTGCCGAATACGAATCGTACGGAGACCGGGGCGCCGATGCCGCCGCCAAGCTGCGCTTCGAGGTCGAGTACCTGCAGCGCTGGCTACCACGGGGCCCGTCGGACGATGAGATCGCGGCGCTGGTTGCCAGCGCGGTGCACGAGCTCGGGGTCACCGACCCCAAGCAAGCCGGGCGCCTGACCGGCCACGTGATGAAGAGCACGCCGGGGCTCGACGGCGCGACGGTCAGTCGGATCGTCCGCGAGGCATTGGAGTCGTGAGATCGTCGGTTCGCTCGGGCTCCAGCTAGACGTCCCGGAGGATGCCGGTAAGGGCTACTCGGAGCGCAGCACGTCCATCGGATCAATCCTGGTGGCGCGACGCGCCGGCACCCAGACCGCGAGGAACGCGACGCTCAGGAACACCAGGGCCACCATGCCGAAGGAGGCGGGATCGGTGGGCGAGACCTCGTAGAGCATCGACTCGAGGACCCGACCGAGGGCAATCGCGGCCCCGACGCCGATGACCAGGCCGACGGACGCCATCACCATCCCCTGCGCCACGACGCGGCGCAGAATCCGGCCGATGGGCACGCCGAGCGCCCGCCGGATCGCGGTGTCACGGACGCCCTGTTGCACCGAGTAGGAGAGCAGGCCGTAGATCCCGACCGCCGCAAGCGTCAACGCCAGCAGTGCAAAGGCGGCCACCAGGCTGGCGTAGAAGCGAGGTTCGGCGACCGACTCGGCGAGCTGGTCACGCATGGTAGAGGCCGTCAGCAGGACGACCCCGGGGTCGATCTGCCGCATCTGCGTGCGAATCGCGGGCAGGACGCTAAGCGGCGCCGGACCCGTGCGCACGAGGACCGTGGCCGTGCGGAAAAGCATGGGCACCATGCGATCGGGCGCTTGCCGGTACGGGAGGAAGATGTCGGGCTGTGGCGCCGGGTCGACGCCTGCCACGCGAACGTCGCGGGCAATCCCGACGATCTCCAGCTCCTGACCGCCGATGAAGTCGAGGAGCTGTCCGACCGGATCGGAGTCACCGAACATGGCACGCGCCCCCGACTCGCTGAGCACCGCCACTGGCTGGGTCTCGGGCCGGTCGTCGCGATCGATGAAGCGCCCCGCAAACGTCCTGGCGCGCAAGGCGTCGAAGTATCCGTTCTCGACCATGCGCACGCCGACCGGCTCGGGCGGACGATCGTTGGCCTGCGGCGCCTCGCTGGTCTGCACCGAGATGGCGAACGGATGTTGGCCGGCAGGTTGGGCGGCCGGCTCGTCACCGTGGCGGCCTCGACGCCCTGGAGTCCCTCGAACTGTGCCACGAGTCGATCGTAATAGTCGAGGTGCGACGCGGCGTCGGGATAGGCCGACGCCGGCAGCTGGATCTGCACCGACACCAGGTTGTCGACGTCGTAGCCCATGTCGACGCTGGTCAAGCGCAGAAAGCTGGCCACCAGAAGCCCGGCGCCGACCAACAGCACGACGGATGCCGCGAGCTCGACCGTCACCAGCCCCTTGCGCAACGCGTCGCGACCGAGACCAGCGGTCAGCCCCTGGCTACCAAACTCCTCCTTGAGCGCGCTGGTGAGCTCGAGGCGGCGCGCCCGGCGCGCTGGCACGACGCTGAACAGGATCGCGGTCAAGCCTGTCACGGCCAGGGTGAACAGCAGGGCTCGCGCGTCGAGAGCGACGGCCTCGAGCCGGGGTATGAACTCGGGCCCGGCACCCGCCAGGGTTCTGATCCCCATCCAGGCCAGGCCGAGCCCCAGAATCGCGCCAGCGCCGGCCAGTAGCAGGCTCTCGAGAAACAGCAGCCGCGCCAGGCTCCACCAGCCGGCCCCCAGCGCCGCACGCACCGCGGTTTCCTTGCGCCGCTCGACCGAGCGCGCCATCACCAGGTTGGCGACGTTGGCGCACGCAATCAGCAACACGAAGCCGACGGCCCCCAAGAGGGTGAAGAGCGAGCGCCGCACCGAGCCGACCATCTGCTCCTGCATCGATGTCACCTCGACGGTGCGCTGCGAGGCCTCGGTGTCGCCCTCGTTGAGCCCGCGTGCGATACGGGTACCCTCCTCGGCGGCCATCGTCGGGGTCACGCCCGCCGCCAGACGACCGACGACGCGGGCAAACAGCTCCATGTGCTCCTCCGGGCCATCGCCTCCGGGCCCACCCGGGCCGGGCCTATCGGGGCCACCCTGCCCCTCCGAGCTGCCACCGCCACCGCCCGGGCCCCGGCGGGTTTCCCGGGTCTGGCGCACGGATTGACTCTGGCGCGCCGCGCTCGCCGACGCGTCCTCGCCCAAGCCTTCGGGCGGCGTCGCCAACATGGGCACCCAGTACTCGGCACCGGCGTCGGGAAAGCCGAAGCCGGACGGCATGACACCGAGAACCGTGCGCGGTGTGCTGTCCAGCTCGATCCGCTGACCCATCACGGCCGCATCGCCACCGAACAAGCGCTGCAAGGTCCGATGGGCCAGCAGTACGACATCGTCGGCTCCGGGCAGCTCCTCGTCGGCGCCGAAGGTGCGCCCGTGCTGCGCATCGACTCGGAGCAGGGGAAACAGCGATGGTGAGACCGCTGCGCCGTTGAGCCGCACCGGCTCCGCGAGGCTGGTGAGCGTCGAAGCCTGGTTCGAGTACATCGCGAGCCGATCGAAGGCCTGCCCGCGCTCGCGCCAAGCCAGGAAGAGCCGCTGAGAGGCTCCCGCGGGACCCCCGCCCATCCCCGCCTCGGGCATGCGCTCGTTGACCAACACGATGTCGCCGGGGTCGTCGAAGGGCAGCGGTTTGAGCAGCACGCCGTCGACGACGCTGAAGATCGCCGAGTTGGCGCCGATCGCCAGGCCCAGGGTCAGCACGACCACGAGGCTGAAGGCCGGGGTCTTGATCAGCGAGCGTGCCGCATGGCGCAGGTCCTGGAACAGGGTCATCACGATCTCCGTAGGGAGCCCGCGTCGGGGCTCGTCGGTTGAGTTTCGCTGTCGTCGGCTACGCGAGTAAACGGTCCGGGTCAGACTGGCCACGTCGGCCAAATAGCGAAGCGAGGCATAGGGGCGTCCGCGGGAACGCGTACGCAGGGCAAACAGCTCGAGCAGGTCGCCCTCGACGATGTCCCGGTAGCGCGGCCGGCAGACGCAATCGAGCAAGCGAAGGCCCAGGCTCGGTGGGTGTAGCCGGAGCTCAGACATCGCGGGCCTCGACAGCGGCCCACATCGAGTCGCGCGCGGCGCGCGAGGCTTCGACCCGCTGACGACCGCTGGGGGTCACCCCGAAATAGCGCTTGCGCCGGCCTCCAGGCGCGTCGGTAGCTCCGCCGATCCACGAGCTCAGGCAGTCCTTGCGCTCGAGTCGCTCGAGCGCCGAGTAGACCGCGCCGAGCGTCGCTGAGCGGCCGGCGACCTTCTCGATCTGCTGCTGCACCGTGACGCCGTAGGCATCGTCCCCGAGCGAGCAGACCGCCAGCAGGACCAGCTCCTCCAGCTCGCCGAGATGATGTCCCTTCATGGCCAACCTCCAAGGCGGATAAGCATCACATTCAGTCCGAGTCCGCGCCGCGGGCAAAAGACGGCCACTTTCTTCTGCAAGTGCGAAATCCTGACGCTACCTGCAGGCGCTCACCCCGCGATGGGAACGCCGCGAGGCGTGGGTCTTGCAGCCCTTGACGCGTGTGCTGGGCGACGATAGCGTCGCCCTCGGCGCCTGGTGTGGATCCGCGGTTGTCCACGGTGCCGTCTGAACAGCGAGGAGGTTGGCATGGTGTTGCGCGCTGTGCGGTTCGTGTTCCTGCTCGCCGTGGTGGCGCTTCCCGCCACCGCCCTGGCACAGAGCCAGGCGACGACGGGCATCATCGAGGGTATCGTCAGCGACCCGGACGGGCGCCCCATACCCGGCGCCTCGGTCACGGTGACCAACCCCGATACCGGCTTCTCGCGCACGGTCTTCAGCCAGCGCAACGGCCGCTTCTACGCCCCGTTGCTGCCACTCGGGCCGTACACGGTCAACGTGGCGATGGACGGCTTTGCCGAGTTCGTGCGCGAGGGACTGCGCGTCTCGGTAGGTCAGCGGGTCGATATCGACGTGGCGCTGGCGCTTGCCTCCCTGCAGGAGACCGTCACCGTCATCGGCGAAACCCCGCTCATCGAGACCACCAGCTCGAACCGATCGATGACGGTCGATGAGCAAGCTATCGAGGGACTGCCCAACAACGGGCGCAACTTCCTCGACTTCACGCTGCTGACCCCGGGGGTGGCGATCGCTCAGGGCCCGGACGGCGACGTGCTGACGATCAACGGCCAGAAGGGCATCCAGAACAACATCACGGTCGACGGCAACGACTTCAACAACCCGTTCTTCGGCGAGCAGCGTGGCGGCCAGCGCCCGCCCTTCACCTTCAACCTGGACGCCGTTCAGGAGGTGGTGGTGATCGCCAACGGGGCCAACGCCGAGTTCGGACGCTCCTCGGGCGGCTTCGTCCAGGTGGTCACCAAGTCGGGCACCAACCGTCTGCGGGGCTCGGCCCACGTCTTCTTCACCGACGACGCCCTTACCGCATCGGCCAAGCTCCCGGATGGCACCGCAGAGCCGGACTTCTCGGGCAAGCGCGCCCAGGTTGGCTTCACCTTCGGCGGCCCGCTGAAGCAAAACGAGTCCTTCTACTTCATCGCCGCCGACTTCCAGAACGCCAATAGCACAAAGCAGACCGATCCGGGCCGCATCGAGCAGCGGGTGGTGGATTTCCTGGCCAGCATCGGCATGCCCAACGAGAACGGCCCGATCGAGCGCACCGACGACGCCCGCGCCCTCCTGGCCAAGGTCGACTTCGCCGTCGGCGAGCGGCACCAGGCCACCGTGCGCTACAACCACACCTATTCCGAGCAGGAGAACGGGACCTTCGATGTCAACTCGTGGGGCGTCAGCGCCAACGCCATCGAGCGGGACTACTCGAACGCCGGCAGCTTCCAGTTCAACAGCGCCTGGGACCGCACCTACAACGAGTTCCGCTTCCAGTACGCGCGCGAGGACCGGCCTCGCCCGTACAACGGCCCGTCCAACCCAGCCACCGGACGGCCCTTCCCCGACACGGCATTCGATTTCGCCAACCAGTACCGCGTCGGGCTGCCGTTCTTCATCCCGGTCGAGTACCACGACACGCGCTGGCAGTTCACCGACAACGTCTCGATCATCACCGGCGACCACTCGATCAAGATCGGCGCCGAGTTCAACCGCACGAACGCCAATCAGACGTTCATCGGCTTCGCCAACGGCCGCGTCATCTACGGCTCGACCGACGGTTTCATCAACCACGCCACCAACTCCGACTACGTGGAGTGCTCCGACGGCAGCAGCAACACGACCGGCGCCTGTCCGGCCGGCACGGACATCGTCGGCCCGGTGCTGCTGTACCTGCAGCAGGCGGGCGTCGGTGGGCTGACGGTCGCGGAGGCGGGAACCCAGGACATCCTGCAAAAGGAGCTGGCGGTCTTCGTCCAGGACTCCTGGCAGGTGTCGCCGCGCCTGACCCTCGACCTCGGGCTGCGCTGGGAATCTCAGATCCAACCGTCGCTCATCACGCCGATCCCGGAGCTGTTCTACCAGCCGTTCATCGGCCAGTCCCGTGACGGGCAGGAGTTCCCCGGCGATGGCACCATCCCGTCGGACTGGACGATGTTCCAGCCGGGTCTCGGCCTCGCCTACGACATGTCGGGCGACGCACGCCAGCTCCTGCGTTTGTCCGCCGGCATCTTCAACGCCCGCAATCCCGGACTGAACCTGGCCTCGTCGCGCTCCACCGATGGCACTCGGGGCCAGACGTTGTTCCGCAACAGCGCTCTCACCGGGATTCTCGGCGCCGTGCCGGCCTACGGTGAGCTGCTCGATCCTCCCGAGGGCGTGCCCTTCTTCCCGGGCGTGTTCACGTACGACAAGAACTTCCAGAATCCCGATACCTACTCGGCCTCGGCCACCTACGAGCAGATGCTGGGGCGCGACTACGTGCTCGAGCTGACCGGTGCCTACGCCAAGACAACGCACGTCACGCGCTTCACCAATCGCAACGATGCCCTTCTGGGCGCGGTCTGGTCCTCGGGCCTGGAACCCGCCGGCATCAACGGCCTGGGCACGCTGACCACCATCGAGTCGACGGCCAGTTCCGAGTACTTCGGCATCACCGTCGGGGCCCGCAAGCGCTTCGCCGATCGCTGGGGCTTCCAGATCAACTACACGCTCGGCTTCGACAAGTCGGACGACGACAACGAGCGCGACCCGTTCACCTTCCGCTACGCCAAGATCACCGATCTGGACGCCGAGTGGGGCTGGTCCGACCGTGATCAGCGCCACCGGGTGAACTTCTACGTGATCGCGCAGCTACCCGGAAACATCGACTTCAATACCCGTTTCTCCTACCGCTCGGCGAGTCCGCTTTCCCTGACGGCCAGCGGCGAGATCGCCCAGTCGCCGCAGGCGCGGATCAACGCGGACGGCAGCGTCACCCAGCGCAACCTGGGCCGCAAGGAGAATGCGTTCGCGTCGCTCGACCTGCGGGCCTCGAAGTTCTTCACGCTCGGGGACGACCGGCTGGAGCTGATCTTCGAGGCGTTCAACCTCTTCAACAACGAGAACTTCATCGCGCCGCAGACCACCAACCTGGTGTTCAACTTCGACGGCACGATCCGTAGCGGCGCCGGCAACCCACGCGTGGCGCAACTCGGTGTGAAGTACGTCTTCTAGCCCGAGTCGCCAGGCCGTCGCTATGATTGCGGCATGAGCAACCAGGAAGCCGCTCCCGGAGCCCGCCTTCTGTCGCGCTGGCAGCGCCTGTCCCAACTCCCCGGCGGCCGGCGCATCTTCACACTCGAGGTGGGGCGTATGGCGCCCTACTCGGGCAGTATCGGCGCGAGGGTTCTGGAGCTGGAGCCGGGGTACTGCCGCGTCGAGCTGACCGATCGGCCACAGCTACGCAACCACCTCGGGTCGGTCCACGCCGTGGCTCTCACCAACCTCGGGGAGATGGCGAGCGGCCTAGCCATGCTTACCGGGCTCGACGCCGATACCCGGGCAATCGCTCTACGCCTCGATAGCGAGTACCTGAAGAAGGCGCGCGGCACGCTGGAGGCGCATTGCCACTGTGAGCTCCCCACGGTGACCGGACCACGCGATCATCGGATGGCCGCCGAGATCCGCGATGCCGAAGGCACGGCGGTCGCCCGTGTCACCGCCACGTGGCGGCTCGATCGGGCTCACTGACATCCTCAACGCTCGGCGATAATGCGCGCTGTCCGGATGTAGTCGAGCTGCGGGAACTCGCGTTCCAGGTATCGATTGCCCTCGCGCTGGATACGTCCCTGGTCGGGCCCCCTGCCGCGCGGTGCACCCTCGCCATATCCCGAGTAGAGGCTACCGACCACCCCCAGGCCATCGATCACCTCGCCGAATGCGGGGAAATCGAGATCGAGGTTGATGTTGTCGCCCAGGTTGATGAACAGCTGCGTGCTGCGGGTGTTCGGGCCCCCGTGTGCGAAGGTCAGGCGGCCGCGGGTATTGCCCTGGTTGGACGGGTCGTCGAGTATGTCGGCGTTGCGCCAGATCGAGTTGAGCTGCGGATCGCCGTTGAGGCCGAACTGCGCCACGAAGCCGTCCATGACGCGGAAGAAGCGGTTGCCGTCGTAGTAGCCCTCGCGCACCAGGTTGTAGAAGCGGTCGGCACCCCGCGGAGCCCAGTCCCTGTGGACATCGACCGTGAACTCGCCTTTCGTCGTATCGAACACGGCCCGGAACGTACCCGGGGCCTCGACGTTCATCGCTTCGCTCGAGGGATCCATCAGCGGTCGCGGGGCCGGCGCCGGTTCGAACCAGCGCTCCGGAGTGGACTCGGGATCGAGCGCGGGAGCAGATTCCGATCGGGCGGCCGCCTGCGGCTCGGCCGCTGGTGCCGACTCGTCGGCCGGCGCCGGCGCCTCTTCCGTGCCACCACAGGTGATCGAGAAGAGCGCGAGGACCAGGATGACGGGCATGAGCGAGGGATGCGGTCGATACATCGCGTTCTCCGGGAATCGGGGGATCACACCAAGGCTGCGGAAAGTCTAGCGAAGCGTCCCGCCGCTCGCGCGCCCGTGTTGGTCATCGCCGGCGTGGCCAGGACACGCTCCGCTAACCGAGCTCGTCGAGCGTCAGCTCGAAGCTCGGCACGAAGGTACGCAGGAAGTAGCCGACCTCGGACAGATCGATGGCCTCGACCTGCTCGCGCAGGGTCTGCGCGGCCAGCGCGAACTCGTTGTTGCCGACACGCAGCTCCTCCAAGCACTTGATGTAGGCACAGAGTCGGTCGGCCGCCTTGACCAGCGCGGCGTGCTCCGGATCGGTCGATCCGGCGAGCAGCTCGGCGTAGTCGTCGGCCAGGGCCTCCGGGATCATCTCGCGGAGCTTCTGGGTCGCCGTCGCCTCGATCGAGTGGTAGGCGCTGCGGATCTCGGGGTTGAAGTACTTCACCGGCGCGGGCAGATCGCCGATCAGCGCCTCGGAGGCATCGTGATACAGGGACAGCGCTGCGACCCGGTCGGCATCGACGGCGCCGTCGTATAGACGATTCCGGATGATCGCCAGCGCGTGAGCGATCAGCGCCACCCGCTGCGAGTGCTCCTGCACGTTCTCCGGATAGGTCGTATGCATGAGCCCCCAACGCCGGATGAACTTCATTGGTCCTGCCTTTGGCGGCACGGGAAGGCGCGGGCACACTGCTGCGGCGGAACATGCCTGCCTCGGAGGTCCTGGATGCGCTACTTGTTTTTCCTCTTCCTGCTGATGGCGGGCGCCTGCTCACCGCTCGTAGAGTCCGTCGAAGTCCCGGCGGAGGTCGTGCTGCTGCCAGCCGTCGCCGATCTCGATCCCGGGTGGAACAACCTCGCGCCGGGCAGCGGGACGAGGTGTGCGCTAGACACCGAGTACCGCTTCTTCGCCCGTGCGGCCGATCCCGACCGAGTGCTGATCCACCTACAGGGCGGAGGTGCCTGCTCGACCGGACGAAACTGCGACCCGGAATCCGAGCCGACCTACAGCCGCGACGTCGACGAGACCGACAACCCGGCCCGGCGGCCCACCGGCAACTTCGATCTGCAGAATCCGGCCAACCCGGTCGCCGACTACAGCCTCGTGTTGATCCCGTACTGCACCGGCGACGTTCACCTCGGCAACCGGAACACCACCTACTGGATCGAGCCGGAGGACAGCGACGGCTACGAGGTGCCTATCCGACACAACGGCTACGTCAACGCCATGGCCGTTCTCGACTGGGTCTTCGCGAACACCCAGGCCCCGAATGAAGTCGTGGTCACGGGAAGCAGCGCCGGCTCGATCCCGGCTCCCTTTTACGGCCAGATCGTCGCGCAGCACTACCCGGATGCCCGCGTCGTGGCGCTCGGCGACGCCGCCGGGAGCTACCGTCGACAGGAGGCAGCCAATCCCAACCAGCTGATCAACGCTTGGGGAATCCTGGACGTGGTCAAACGGCACCCCGGCTACGAGGAGATGACCCGCGAGCAGTTCGGCTTCGAGAGCCTCTATATCGTCGCCGGACGGCAGCGCCCCGAGATGCGGCTGTTCCAGTTCGACGCCGCGCACGACGCGGTGCACGCCTTCTTCTCGGCCAACGCCGGCGCCGAAGACCCCGACCCGGCCCCGATGCTCGCGGCCAACCGGGCCGCGATCCGTGGTGCCCTCGACAACTTTGCCGGCTTCACTGCGGGCGGCGCCGAGCACACCGTGCTGCGCCGATCCGAGTTCTACACCTACGAGGTCGGCGGCCACCTGTTCCGCGACTGGTTTGCCGCCGCCGCTGCGGGCGAGCCGGTGCCGGATATCGAATGCACCGACTGCAGCTGGCTCGAGCTGCACTACCAGCCAACCGACGCTGCCCTCGTTGCCGGCGCCCTGGACGTCATGGCCAGCGAGTCGGCCTGGGGTCCCGACGAAGGCGGTCCCTGTCCCGCCGGCGACGACCGCTTCAGCCTGCGCTGCGCCCTGGCCGAAGCGGGACGCCGGACGGGGACTACGGTGATCGGCTCGGCTGCGGCGACCGCGGTGACGGCGGAGGTGCTATGGCGTGCTCCACGCGGCGGCGTCGACTTGATTCGCTTCAACAACGCCGAACAGACTGGTTTCGCCGACATCCGCTCGGTGCTCCACACGGTCGCCGAGCGCATCGCCGGGCACGGACACGACTGAGCCGGTGCCCGAGATGGTCGCCGCCTTCAGCCCCTTCTGGTGGCAGGCGATCGGCCTCATCGCGGCGGCCCTGTTTCTTCTCTGGCTGCTGGCGCGACGGACACCTGCTTCCCACGCCATCGGCATCGCCCGCCTCCTCGCGCTGACCGCCGTCGGCCGGGTTCCTGGTGGAGGATCTTTCTCGGCACGCAACTCGTGCTCCCTACTATCGGCGGCATCAACTGGCTCATTGGCTCGAACTACATGTTCCTGTGCGCCCCACCGCCGGTCGATAACCTTCTGGTGCTCGGTGACTTTCCCACCCACGTGGTCGGATTCGAGTTGGTGGCAATCATCAACTTCGCATTGCTCTACCTGCCCTGGTGGATCGGCCGCAGGTCCGATGCCGAGCGTGATCTGGCGTCGACGCCCACCGGCTCGAGGTAGCAGAGCCGTGGGCTCGGCAATCTGCTGTTCGACGTGGCGCCGACCGACTGGCTGACCTTCGGGGCCGATCAGTGGACGGCGTCGGCCGCAGTCAGCAGCGGGTGCCCGTTGAGGGTGAGCCCGCGGACCTTCGAGGTCAGCAGCTCGCCGTCGGGCAGGCGGATGACGATCTTGTAGCCCACCAGGGCCCAGCCGAGCCTCAGCATGGACCCACGGCCCGACAGCGTCGCCCCGAGAAAGCGGCACGGGACCGACTCGGTGAGCACCTTGCCGTCGCTCGATGCCTGTACGCAGCCAGCCCGAGGATCGTCGACTTGGAGCCGGTAGGTCGAGTAGCAGGTGTGGACCAATAGCTCGTCCCCGGCCTCGAGTTGCCGCAGATCGACGCCGTCGGCAGCCGAGGATGCCGCAAAGAAGCTGTCGATCGGAGCGCGCACTCGGGTCCGGTCATCCACCCGATCCCGGTGCCACATCGAGCTATTGTCCATCTATCTACTGTACCAAACGAAACGCCCCGAGCGCTGCCTGGAAAGTCCTGCCCCCTGCCGATTACTGGATCTGGATCAGCGGCCGCGCCCTCAGGCCGGCATAAAAGTCGTTCCCCTTGTCGTCGATCACGATGAAGGCGGGGAACTCCTCGACCTCGATCCGCCAGACCGCCTCCATTCCCAGATCCTCGTACTCGATTACCTCGACCTTCTTGATGAAGTCGGCACCCAGTCGAGCCGCCGGCCCCCCGATCGAGCCGAGGTAGAAGCCGCCGTAGCGCGCGCACGCGTCGCGCACCTGCTGGGAGCGATTGCCCTTGGCTAGCATGATGAGGCTGCCACCGACCGACTGGAACGGCTCGACGTAGGGGTCCATGCGCCCGGCCGTCGTAGGCCCGAACGAGCCCGAGGCCAGGCCCTCCGGGGTCTTCGCAGGCCCGGCGTAGTAGACGGGGTGGTCCTTGAAGTACTGCGGCAACCCCTCGCCCCGATCGACGCGCTCCTTGAGCCGGGCGTGCGCGATGTCGCGTGCTACGACGAGCGGCCCGGTGAGCGACAGCCGCGTCGTTACGGGGCGGTTCGACAGCACGGCTCTGATCTCGTCCATCGGACGATTCAGATCGACGCCCACGACGTGGCCGCCCAGCTGCTCGTCGGTGACCTCGGGCAGGAAGCGCGCCGGGTCGGTCTCGAGTTGCTCCAGGAAGACCCCCTCACGGGTGATCTTGGCGAGCGCCTGCCGGTCGGCGGAGCAGGAGACGCCGAGCCCCACAGGGCACGAAGCGCCGTGGCGCGGCAGCCGTACGACACGCACGTCGTGCGCGAAGTACTTGCCGCCGAACTGCGCGCCGACACCGATCCTCTGGCTGATCTCGAAGACCGCCGCCTCGAGCTCCGGATCGCGGAAGGCCCTACCGTGCTCGTTACCGGTTCTCGGCAGGGAGTCCAGGTAATGGGTCGAGGCCAGCTTGAGGGTCTTCATGGTCGACTCGGCGGAGGTCCCACCGATCACCAGCGCCAGGTGGTACGGCGGGCAGGCCGAAGTGCCGATTGTCTTGAGCTTCTCCTCCACCCAGGCAAGCAGGGCGGTCGGATTCAGCAGGGCCTTGGTCTCCTGGTACAGGAACATCTTGTTGGCCGAGCCGCCGCCCTTGGCGATGAACAGAAGCTCGTACTCGTCGCCGGGCTCGGCGTACAGCTCGATCTGAGCCGGCAGATTGCTCCCGGTGTTCTTCTCCTCGTACATGCTCAGGGGGGCCATTTGCGAGTAGCGCAGGTTGTAGTCGCGGAAGGCCTCGTAGATGCCTCGCGATAGCGCCTCGGCGTCGTCGGCGCCGGTGAACACGTCCTCGCCCTTGTGCCCGATGACAATCGCCGTGCCCGTGTCCTGACAACCGGGCAGAACTCCGGCCGAGGCGATGACGGCGTTGCGCAGCAACTCGTAGGCGACGAACCGGTCGTTATCGGAGGCCTCGGGGTCGTCGAAGACGCGCCGCAGCTGCTGCAGATGGCTGGTTCGCAGCAGGTGCTCGATGTCGCGGATGGCCTCCCTGGCCACCAGGACCAGGGCCTCCGCAGCCACCTTGAGCACCTCGCGCCCTTCGAAGGTGGCTATCGACACGTATTCGGTGCTCAGCAGGCGATACTCGGTTCGGTCATCGCCGAGCTCGAACAGCTCCTGGTATCCGAAGTCGCTCATGGGATCGGTCCATTCATCGATCCGACGTTACCCGAGCAGGGCGCAGCGGGTCTGCCTCGATGTCGGCGTCAATACGGCGTACCACGTCGATCAGGCGGGCAACCAGGGCCGGCTTCTCCGCGGCGCGGTCGAAGATCTCGAACGGATCCTCGATGAGGTCGTACAGGTGGACCGTATCCAGGTCCTCGGTCGCCAGCAATTTCCAGCGGCCATCGCGCAGCGCAAAGTGGAACCCCTGGTCGTCGTCGAACTCCCAGAACAGGGGCTGCTGACGCTCGAGCGGGCCGCCGGCCAACAGCGACGAGATGTCGGTGCCGTCGATTGGGCGGTCGTCGGGCAACGGGGCGCCAACCATCGCCGCCACGGTCGGCAGCAGGTCATAGCCGATGACGGGCGCGTCGGATACGGATCCTGGCGCCACGTGACCCGGCCAACGAACGATGCCGGGAACCCGGATCCCGCCCTCGTACAGATCGTGCTTGCGGCCGCGGAAGCCGCCGGTGCTGCCGTACAGATTCACCTCCCACCATCGGCGCCAGTCGCTCGTCACCGGACCGTTGTCCGAGGCGAAGAACACGAAGGTCGAGTCTCGCAGACCCTGCCGGTCGAGATGCTCGAGCAGCTGGCCGACCTGGTGGTCGAGCCAGGTGATGTTGGCCCAATACTCCCCTGGTCCCCGCGCTTCGAGGTTGTCGGGGGGCGCCGGCAGTCCATTCTCGAACGGATCGGGCGTGCCCCGCGTGTAGTCCGCGTACATGGCGTTGAAGCGGTCGGGATTGGCGATGGTCGAGTGCACCTCCACGTACGGCACATACGCGAAGAAAGGGGCCCCGGGATCGCGCCGGTCGAGCCACTCGATTACCTCGTCGGTGGTGATCTGGCCGGAGGAGCCCTCGACCTCGCCCAGGGGCTCGCCGTTGCGGAAGAAGTTGCGCGGGTTGCGCATGTGCGGCACCGCCCAGGCATGCAGCGCCAACCAGTGGTCGAAGCCGTGGGCGTCGGGCTGCAGCTGGGAGGTCTGCTCGGGCCCGGCGTTGAGGTGCCACTTGCCGGCCATGAGGGTCTGGTACCCCTGCTCGCGCAGCAGCTCCGCCAGGGTGATCTCACGATCCCCCAGCTGCATCTCGGTGTCCGGAGGGATCCACGATTCGATCCCCGTGCGGAAGTGGATGCGACCGGTGAGCAGCGACGCCCGGGACGGCGAGCACAGCGGTGACGGGGCATAGTACGCGGTGAGCCGCAACCCCTCGGACGCCAGTCGATCGAGGTTCGGGGTACGCACCGAGTGATGCCCGTAGCTGCCCAGGTCACCCCATCCCAGATCGTCGGCGTAGATCACGAGTATGTTCGGCGGCAGCGCTGCCTGCGGAGCCGCCGGTAGCGCACCACCCGTGGCGCCGACGAGCGCCAGCGCCAACCCAAGGGCCGACCGCATCGTGCTTGCCTCCTCCCTGATCGGAGCTCCGGCTACCTGACCGGGCTTGGGCCGACTGTAGCAGTCGCCATTGCGGCCGCCCACCGATCCGGTCAGCGCCCGTCGAGGATTCCCTCGACGCGCCCCAGGCTGCCGTCGTTGGGTGCCGGCTCGATACCGAGCGCCGCGGCCAGCACGTTGTAGACATCCACCGATTCGATCAACGGGACGGCGACTGCCTCGGAGAACGACGGCCCCGCCGCCACAAAGAGAGCGCGCAGGTCGGGGTGCCAAGGATCCTGGCCGTGGTCGCCGGCGATCACCTGGCCGCCCGACCGGTCGAGTCGCGCCCCGGTCAGAACCTCCCAGCCGACGTCGGGGATACCGAGGATCGGCGGCAGGCGCGGGTTGTCGTACAGGTGCAGCTGCGCGGGCGTCTCGTCGCGCCGAAATACGCGCAGGCTCGGGTGCGCGTCGCGGAGGGCCGCATAGATCGTCTCCTCGCGCCCCGCGTCGGGGAACAGCTGCAGGATCGCACCCTGCTCGAACACCTCGTGCGGTCGAAGGTCCACGAGCTCGTCCAGGACGATCACGCGCGAGGCATCCATCTGGGCCATGCCGTGATCGGCGACCACCACGATATCGGTGCTCTGGAGCCGACCCTGTTTCTCGAGTCCGTCGAGCAGCCGGCCGAGGGCGGCGTCGACTCGGCGGATCGCCGCCAGGGTCTCGTCGGCGAACGGCCCGTACCTGTGTCCCGAGTCGTTGGGCTCGCCGAAGTACAACGCCACCAGCTGGACGGCGGTATCGGCCGGCGCGTCGAGCCAGGCAAGTGCCTGGTCGATGCGCTCCTCGTACGGCACGCTACCGTCGAAGCGGTACCAGTGCGTGGGTTGCTCCCCGCCGGCGGGCGCCTCCGAGCCCGGCCAGAAGTAGACACCCGACCGCAGGCCCTGCTTCTGGGCGGTTACCCAGATCGGCTCGCCACCCCACCAGCGTGCGTTCTCGACCTCCTCGCGCCGGCCGAGGCCGAAAACCTCGGGCCAGCGAGGATCACGCATGTTGTTCGAGATGATGCCGTGGTGCCCGGGATACTGCCCGGTCACCAGCGTGTAGTGGGCCGGGAAGGTCTTGCTCGGGTAGGGCGGGATCATCGCCTCGGCACGCACCCCCCGCTCGATCAACCGACGGAGGTTAGGCGTGTCGACGCGCTCCGGATAGTCCCAGCGAAACCCGTCGAACGAGATCAGTACCAGCGCCGAGGCATCGGTCTGCGGCGCGCTCGGCCTCGGCGAGGCGACAGCTCCACACGCCCAGGCGAGGGCCAAGGGCAGCAGGACCGATCCGGCCGTCGTACGACACAGTCTCATCGAGGCTACCTCCGGGGAGGTTGCACTCTACAGCGACTGCCGTCCCAGCACGAGACGCGGGGCGGCACGGCAAGCCGCCCGCAAGCGATCGGCCGGCGATGCGCCTGCGCGACCTACTCGCCGGCCCGAGGGCCAGCTGCTGCTCGGCACCCCGCACCTGCTCGCGGGCCGAGGCGACCTGATGCCGCGCCAGAAGAGATTCGCCGTCGACCTCGCCAGCCAGAAACTGGCGGCGGCTCTCGATCTGCTCCTCGAGCTCGCCTCGGCGGCCACGCAACTGATCCATCTCGTAGCGCAGCGCGCGCATCTCGGAGACACGCTCGAACTCATGCGCCGTGCGCAGAACCGCGCGCGCCCGGATATCGAGGCGGAGCGGGAGGCCTGCCCTCGACGGCGCGCTCCGATAATCCGGTGTCGGCCGCGAGCTCGGCGGTGGTACGACCCTCGATATGGAACGCCCGTAGCAGCAAGGCCCGCGAAGCCCCCAGCCAACCGAGCGTCTGCCTGACGGCCACGCGTTCCTCGGGCGACGCCTCGTCGCACGCCGCCGGCGCGTCGTTGTCAGACGGCACCTCGCGGCCCACGCGCCTGTAGTGGCTGACGAGGAGATTGCGCGCCACCCGGTGCAGCCAGGCATCCGGGTTGTCGGGCAACCCGTGCCGCCGCGAGTGCTCGATGGCCCGCAGCCAGGTTTTCCTGGGCGACGTCTTGTGCGAGTCCGTGGTCGCCAGCCGCTTGCCGGCAGATCCTGGCGTACAGTGGCCGGACGCTGGCGCGGTACAGAGCGTCAACCTCGCTCTCGCCTACACTCGCCATGCCGGTTGGCCTTTCGGGGGGATGGTTTCGCCACGACCTGCTATAGGGTAGACGCAGCAGGGTGGGGCAAACCCACGCAGGCCTCTTCGAATTCCCCTCACGGACGTGCTGATGAGCTTCCTACGCTGTTTCAAGCGGATCGGTCTGGTTCTGGCGCTTGCAGCAGCGCTGCTGTCGTCTGCGGCCGACATCGTGGCCCAGGAGCCGTCGCGCATGCTCGAGATCGCCCGCCAGCGCTGCTCGGCGAATCAATGGGTGCTGCGCATCGAGCCGAACCACTCGACGGTCGGCTTCTCGATCCCGATCATGGCCGGGATCACCAGGGTGACGGGCAAGTTCACCCAGATCGATTGCGTCATCTGCTACACCGAGGACAACATCGCGGCATCGTCGGTGAAGCTGGTCATCCAGGTGGCGAGCGTCGACACCGGGATCGACGGGCGTGACCGTGATCTGACCACCGAGAAGTTCTTCGACGTCGCCAACACGCCGGAGATCGTCTTCGAGAGCCAACGGCTGGAGCAGCGGGGCGAGCAGTGGGTGGCCATCGGCCAGCTCACCATGAAGGGCGTCACGCAGCCTGTCGAGATGCCGTTCGCCATCACCGGGATGGAGACCAACGATGACGGGCGTCCGATGGTCGGGGTGGCGTTGAGCTTCGCCTTCGACCGGCACCAGTTCGGCGTCGGCTCCGACTGGGTGCACTCGGGGATCCTCGGATTCCTCGGGGACGAGGTGACCGCCGAGGTCTTCATGTACACGCGGTTGGGCCGCAGGCTCGAAGAGCTCGAGTCAAGCTGATCCGGCTTAGCAGGCTGCTGAAAAACTCCCCTTGTTCGAGTAGATTCTGAACCACGCAGCCCGCGGCAAAAACCGAAGCATCAACGAGGTGAGCAGATGCGTGGTGAGGACGCGGGACAGGTGGCCGCCTTTAGTTACGTATCTCCGGAGCAGCGAGTACCGAAAGAGCATCCGCTGCGGCCGCTGCTGAGGATCGTCAACGACGTGCTGGGGCGGATGTCGCCGCTGTTCGAGAAGCTGTACTCGCACACGGGCCGTCCGTCTATCCCGCCGGAGAAACTGCTGCGGGCGCTGCTGCTGCAGGTGCTGTACACGATTCGCTCCGAGCGCATGCTGATGGAGCAGCTCGACTACAACCTGCTGTTCCGGTGGTTTGTGGGCCTGAACATGGACGATCTGGTGTGGGATGCGACGGTGTTCACGAAGAACCGGGATCGAGTGTTGGGAGGCGAGGTCGCCGAGGTGTTCTTCCAGGAAGTGCTGGCGGAGGCACGGCGCCGCGGTCTGCTATCGGATGAGCACTTCACGGTGGACGGCACGCTGATCGAGGCGTGGGCCTCACACAAGAGCTTCAAGCCGAAGGATCAGAGCGACTCCGATGAGGGAGGCAGCAACCCGAGCGTCGATTTTCGCAAACAACGGCGCACAAACGATACTCACGCCTCCAGGACCGATCCGGACGCACGCCTGTACAAGAAAAGTAGGGGAGCCGAGTCGAAGCTCTGCTACATGGGGCACCTGATGATCGACAACCGCCACGGGTTAGCAACCAAGGCATGCGTAACGATCGCTTCCGGGACAGCGGAACGCGAGGCGGCGGTGCAAATGGCGGACAAGATTTCCGGTAACCGCAGGGTGACCTTGGCGGCCGACAAGGGCTACGACACACGCGAGTGCGTCCGTAAGCTTCGAGATCGGAACATCACCCCGCACGTCGCACAGAACGACACCAATCGGCGCAGCGCCATCGACCGGCGCACAACCCGCCACCCCGGCTACCAGGTCAGTCAAAGGAAACGCAAGCTCGTCGAGCAGATGTTCGGATGGGCCAAGACGGTCGGGCTGATGCGCAAGACGCGGCACCGAGGCACCGAACGCGTCGATTGGATGTTCACCTTCACCGCCGCTGCCTTCAACCTGGTCAGAATGCGCAACCTCCAGGGGGCGACGTGACGATATCGGGACTAACCGCCCAAGAAATACCGGCGCGGCCGGCAACCAGAGCCTCGCACTCGCACTCGGCGCCCCGCTAACTCACCGTGATCGAGACGATCCAGCCCAAAATGGCGCGCTCGAGCCGTTTTTCAGCAGCCTGTTAGTACTCCAATCCATAACTACGATGATGTTTGCGGCCAGGAGTTGCGGGTGAGTTCCAGGCGCGCCGAGGAGGCGATGCTGGAGTCATCGTCGACGAGGCGCAACGCCGAAATCACCCGCAAATCCTGGCCGTCCGCAGGATGGCGACGAGATGGCACCACAAACAACATCGTAGTTATGGATTGGAGTACTTAGGCCTCGAACACCGCTTGCTGGAAATCCAATGAAACGTCTACTGCTCATCCTGCTTGCCGTCGCCGGGCTCCTCGTCGGCGTCATGGCCTTCCGGGCCGCCACCCTCGAGAGTCGGCAACCCGGCCCGGCCGAGCCGGTGCGCGTCGATCTGGATATCGATGCCATCGCGCAGCGCTTCGCGCGTGCCCTGACCTTCGCGACCATCTCCAACGACGACCGTTCCGATATCGATATCGGTGCCTTCCTCCGCTTCCACGCCTACCTCGAGGAAAGCTACCCAGCGCTGCACGAGGCGCTCCAGCGCGAGACCGTGAGCGAGCTCAGCCTGCTCTACACATGGGAGGGCTCCGAGCCCGATCTCGATCCGGTCGTGCTCATGGGACATCTGGACGTGGTGCCAGTGATCCCCGGCACCGAGAGCGACTGGACCCAGCCTCCCTTTGCCGGGGTCATCGACGGCGGCGAGATCTGGGGGCGCGGCGCGATCGATGACAAGAGCAGCGTCATGGCGATCTTCGAGGCCGTCGAGCATCTGGTGACCGCTGGCTTTCGACCGCGGCGTACGGTCTACCTGGCGTTTGGCCACGACGAGGAAGTCGGCGGGCCGGACGGCGCCGGTGTGATCGCCGACCTGCTGGAGGGGCGTGGCGCCGAGCCATACGCCTTCGTTCTCGACGAAGGGGGTGCCATCACCGACGGCTTGATCCCGGGACTCGAGGGCCCGGTCGCCATCATCGGCATCGCCGAGAAAGGCTTCGTGAACTTGGAGCTCAAGGTGGAAGGCGGCGGCGGCCACTCCTCGACACCGCCCGAGCACACCAATATCGGCATTCTCGCGGCGGCCATCGCCAAGCTGGAGAACGACCCGTTCCCGGCGCGGCTCGACGGCGCCACCGTCTCGATGTTCGAGGTTCTCGGTCCGGAGATGCCGTTCCTGAGCCGCATGGTGCTCGCCAACCTCTGGCTTACCCGGCCCCTGGTGACCCGCTTGCTCCTGTCCGACCGAACTAGCGCCTCGATGGTCAGAACCACCACGGCGGTCACGATGATCGACGGCGGGGTGAAGTCCAACGTGCTGCCGATCAACGCGATAGCCGTGGTGAACCACCGCATCCTCCCCGGCGAGACCCGCCAGAGTGTGGCCACACGCGTGCGCCAAGTGATCGACGACGAGCGCGTTCAGGTGCGTGAGGTGACCTCGAACGCCGACCCGTCGCCGGTGTCCGACCCCGAGTCGGCGGCCTTTGCGCTGCTCGGCAAGACCCTGCGTCAGGTCGCCCCCGACGAAGGAATCCTGGTCGCGCCCTATCTGGTCATGGGGGGCACCGACGCAAAGTACTACTCTGGCCGCTCCCCCAACGTGTACCGTTTCCTGCCCGTGATGATCGGCCAGGACGGCCTGCAGCTGGCCCACGGCACCAACGAGCGCATCTCGACAGACAGCCTCGGGCTGGCGGTGCGCTACATGATCCAGCTGTTGCGCAACACCGACGAGCTCGACTGACGCATGCCGTCTCGAACCCGGCGCGTGACCTCATCGCCGCGTGTCTGCGCAAGGAGCGCAAGGATCGACCTTCCTCCTTCGCAGCGACCCTGAAGTTGCTCGAGAGCTTCTGAACATGCGAATCGCCACCTGGAACATCAACGGCCTCCGGGCCCGGCTCGACTTCATCCTCCACTGGCTCGAGGCGCGGCAGCCCGACGTGGTGGGACTGCAGGAGCTCAAGCTGACTGACGAGGAATTCCCGCACCTGGTCTTCGAGGCCGCGGGCTATCGTGCCCTGAGCCACGGTCAGAAGGCCTGGAACGGCGTCGCGGTGCTGTCACGCGAGCCCGCCGAGCTCATTCAGGCCGGCTTGCCGGGCCAGGAGGATCTGGGCGCGCGACTCATCACGGCGCGGATCGGGAACCTCGACTTCACCACCGTCTACTGTCCGAACGGCAAGACGCTCGAGCACGACGACTACCGGCGCAAGCTCGACTGGTTCGCGGCGCTCGCTGACCATCTCTCAACCGGACTGGACCCCGACCGGCAGGCAGTACTGTGCGGCGACTTCAACATTTGCCCCGCACCGATCGACTCATGGAAGGAGGACGAGGGCCGCATCTTCCACACCCCGGCGGAGCGGCAACGCTTCTCCAGGCTCCAGGATCTCGGATTGCACGACCTGTTCCGCGACAAGTATCCGGACCTCCAGAAGTTCTCCTGGTGGGACTACCGGGGCGGTGCGTTTCACCGCAACCTGGGCCTGCGCATCGACCTGCTGCTGGCGACGCGAAGCGTGCTCGAGCGGCTACGCGAGGTCGGCACCGATCGCGACTATCGCAAGAAGAAGGACGGGCTCATTGCCTCCGATCACGCCCCCGTGATCGCGGATCTGGACTGATACGCCGCTACTGTTGATCCTCGGCCTGCTCGATCGCCGCTTCGAGCATACGATCGAAGTTGAGCACGGCGTGCAGGTGATTGCGGCTCTGCTGGTTCTCGTCTGGCAGGATCATGAGGAAGCGGCCGTCGCTCGAGACATCGTAGTACTGGTTGGAAGCGTTCCGGTCGTAGGCAAAGCGCCCCTCGAACAGGACCTCAGGAACGCCGAAGGACGGCGAATCGCCCGGTTGGACGGACACAAACATCATCGCGTCACCCGAGCGATAGTAGAGCTCGTCGCCGCTGCGCGACCAGACCGGCTCGCGACCGCCGTCGATCGAGACCGGCCAGCGACGATCGTCGTCGATCGCGCGTACGTATACCTCGTCCCGGCCCGGCTCGTTGGAGACGTAGGCGAGAAAGCAGCCATCGGGTGAGAGCATGGGTGAGCGCTCGTTGTGGGGTGTGGCAACCAGCGGCCGTGGCTCGGTTCCCTCCCCCTCGTACAGCCAGATATCCCGGCCGCCGGCGTCGGGGTTGGGGTTCAGCTCGTAGTAGGCGATCCCGACCGCGTTCCACGAGCGAGGCCATAGCGCGCTTTCCCGGAGCAGCACCTCCTGCGGCTCGCCGACACCATCGGCGCGCATCGAGTACAGGGCGGCCGGACCGTCGACCTGGGCGGACACCAGGATCCGAGTGCCCGTCGAGTTCCAGACCGGCATGGCGATGCGACCCGGCATTCGCAACGGGGTCACGGATCCTCGCAACAGATCGAAGACCTTTATGGAGCCGTCGGAGGGAACGTCGACCGCCAGCCGCGTTTCGCCGGGCGACAGGCGGGGGTGGCCAAAGCGCCCTGGCTCGACGAAGGGCAGTGGCGCGGCCCGGCCGTTCCTATCCACCCACGCCAGTCGCTGCTGCGCTTCCATAGCATCGCCCGGCAGGAAAACCAGAGTACCCGCGCGGCTTGCGGCGAAGCTGCTCCGCTGGTACTCGGCGGAAAAGACGCCCTGCAGCAACCGAATGGGCTCGCCCGCGAGCGACAGTGTCTCAGCATCGAACGCCACCGCGCTCACCTCTCCGGCCTGCGAGTACAGCAGGTAGCCGTTGCCGAAGTAGCGCACGTCGGCCACACCGTCGAGCAAGAGTTGGCGCTCGCGACTAAAAAGCGAGAGAGCGTGAACGGACACGCGACTCTGGGCATCTCGGGACGTGAATATCAGCGTGTCGCCGTCGGGCAGTAACGTCGGCCAGTTGTGCTCGATCTCGTTGCGATCGGGCTCTGGACGCGTGAGCGGCGACGCGGTACCGCCATCCGCTGCAACCACCATGAGCCCCGAACCGGTCGCAAGCGTGCCGAAGACGATCCTGTCGTCTGCTCCCCAGGCAGCGCCCGTGTTGCCCACCGGCACCTCGCAGATCTCCTCGGCCGGACCGCCGGCCGTCGGCACCTTCATCAGCTTGCCATCTCCCGAGAAGTAGCCGAGCCACTGGCTGTTCGGCGAGAAGAACGGGCTGCTGGCACCCTCCGAACCGAGGATCGGCTCCGGCTCGAACCGATCGAGCCGGCGCAAGTACAGCTGATGTCCTTCGCTCGTGCCGGCGGCATAGGCCAGGAAGCGACCGTCGGGAGACACGGCCAGAGATGTATAGGGCTGGGTCACGATCGTCTGCCCGGGGGGCAGGGAGATCGAGGCGCTGACCGGGTCGGACGCCCCGACCGGCACCGTGATCGCTCCGAAGAAAGCCCCCTGCAGGATCGCGCCGGTGAAGCCGCCGATCATCAGAAGCGCGGCGGCCCAGCCGACTCCCGCGCCTGCCGGCAGGCCATCTTCGCCGGTCTCGATGACGATGCGCTCCTCCTCGAAGCCTTCGCCGATCTCCTCGAGCCGGACCCGCGCTTCGCCGATGTGTTGCAGGCGGCGCGCAGGGTCCTTGCGCAGGGTTCGCAGGAGAAGCGCGCGCGCCGCGGCCGGGACGCCCCGTGGCAACGCGCTCCAGTCGGGCTCGGCGCGAATCACGGCGGCGAGAACGTCGAGCGGCGTGTCGCCGGAGAAGCATTTCTTGCCGCTCATCATCTCGTAGAGCACGCAGCCGAACGACCAAATATCGGAGCGCCGGTCGACCAGCCGCCCTCGCGCCTGCTCCGGGCTCATGTACGGCGGCGTACCCTCGATTCCGGTCGCTCGTGGACCGGTGGTAAGCACCGTCGGTGCCGTATCGACCGAGACCGTCGGCGTGTCGTCACGCGCGAGAGTCGGAATCCTCCTGTGTGGTCGTGTTCTCGATGTCGTCCGAGCCGCGCGACACCGGTATCGCCAGACCGAAATCCAGAACCTTCACTTGGATGTCCGGCGTGAGCATGACGTCGGAGGGTTTCAGGTCGCGATGCACCAGCCCGTTGTCGTGCGCCACCTCGAGCGCCGTGGCGATCTGCCGCGCCACGCTCAACGCATCGTCGATATCGAGAGGCCCCTCCTTGAGACGCCGCGACAGGCTCACCCCGGGCACCAGCTCCTGGGCGAAGAACTCGACCCCGTCGGCGTTGTCGAGCTCGTGGATCGCAGCGATGTTGGCGTGGTTCACCGACGCCAGCAGCCGCGGCTCCTCCTGAAACCGAGCCAGCCGATGCCGGGTCGTGCGCCATCGCCTCCGGGAGGATCTTGATGGCGACCTCACGCTCCAGGCGGCTGTCGCGAGCACGGTACACCTCGCCCATGCCGCCGGCGCCGAGCCGCTCGACGATCTCGTACGGGCCTAGGTGTGAACCTTTCTCCAAGCGGGGCTGCTCCTGTCCAGGAGCCAGACTTTACCCGCGAACCAGGCCGCTGCACAACAGGGCCCGGGGGCGGACCCCAACAACGGCTTCCCGGCAGCCGTAGCCCCTATAATCCGACTCTACTGTATTTCGATGCTCCCCCCGTGAGGAACCCATGCCGCTTCCGAGCCGACATCCCGACTGGCGAGCAGCCGTCCTGTTGCTGTTGATCGTGCCGCTGCCAGCGGGCCGTGGCCAAGGTGCGCTGGGTCTGGTTGCGCGGGCGTCGGTGCCGCAGCGCTACGAGGCTGCACTGGCGGTCGTGCTCGACGTGTCTGGGAGCATGAAGGAATCGGTTGTCGGCGGCGTCAAACGCGAGCTCGCACCGCGCGGTCTGCTGCGTACCCTGGCTGGGCTGCCGCCGGGCACGGCAACCAGCCTGCGGCTTCTGGGCCAGGGCCCCGGCGGTGACGAGTGTGCCGCCTCGGAGCAGGTGGTGCCGTTCGCGGCCTTCGAGCACGACCGCTGGTCCGAGGCCCTGGGCCGGATCTCCTGGGACGGTGCCACCCCGCTGGTCTACTCCATGCGCAGGGCACTCGAGGACCTGCGCAGCGTCGACGCCGGCCGCAAGGAAATGCTGATCATCGGCGACGGCGAGGAAACGTGTCGCGAGGATCCGGTCGGGGTAGCGCGGGCCGAGGCCGACGGGATCCGTATCCACACGATCAGCTTGGGAGAGGGCACGTCGCATCAGCTTGCCGGCATCGCCCTGGTTACCGGGGGCACCTACACGCGGGCGTTCGACGAGACCAGCTTCGAGAACGCGACCGCCGAAGCACTTCCCGAGGCCGCAGGCATGCCGAATCCGGCGGGACTGCCGACGACGCGTGGCACCAGCGTACCCCCGATCGAGGTGATCCTGGATGTCAGCAACAGCATGTGGGGGCAGGTCGAAGGGCGCGTGAAAATGGAACTGGCGCGAGAGGCCCTTCGGGGAGCCCTCACCGAGTTGCCGGCCAGCGTCAGCGTCGGTCTGCGGGCGTATGGACACCGGGTGTCGCACGAGAACAAGGAGGCCGGTTGCGCCGATACGGAGCTCTTGCTCGCACCCGCACCCGGCGGGGCCGGTGAGGTCATCGCCCGTGCCGATGCTCTGGTGCCGATGGGACAGACTCCGATCGCGCGCAGCCTGGAAGAGGCCGCCGACGATCTAAGATCGACCGGCGGGTCGGGTGTGCTGTTGCTACTGAGCGACGGCATCGAATCGTGCGGCGGTGATCCGATCGCCGTTGCCGAGGCGATCCGAGCCAGCGGGATCCCGGTCGTGATCCACGCCGTCGGGCTCGGGGTGGACGCCGATGCCGCGGCGGCGCTGGCGGGGCTGGCCCAGGCAGGCGGTGGACAGTACTTCGACGCGCCCACCGCGGAGCAACTGATGTCGGGCGTTCGGACCGCGGTTCGCTCGAGCCGGGACTTCATCCTGGCCACCGATACCACGTCGAGTTCTCCCGACCCCGTGGTGCGAGTCCGGGGTGGTGCCTCGGTGCACGAGGCCGAATCCATCGAGCCCGGTACCTACAGCTTCGACGAGCACCTGTTCTACGAGCAACGCTACTTCGTGGTGGCCGGGACACCGGGGGAAGAGCTGGTGCTCTCGGGCATGGTCTGCGCCCTGTCGATCGGGCGGCTACGCGACGGCACGGTGATGTATCAGGGCACCCCGAGCATGGCGATGGCCGAGCGCATCGACGCTGGTGGCGACAAGCTCCGTGGACGGGGTCTGCTGTTCCGCGGCGACATGGGCGAGTGGTCGGAGATCACCATTCAGGTCGCCGACGACGGGTTCGCGCGCTTTCGCATCGGCCGGCCGCTGGGCAACGTGCACCGCGACATGATCTTCCGTGTTGAACGCCGCTGATCGGTCCGGATGATAGTCTCGTGCGCACGTTGGTAGCTAGCATGAGGAGAAGGTCAATGTCGAACGAGCATGGCGGTCGTCTGATTCGCGTCTTGGCGCTTGCTCTGGTTGTGGTCCCGGGTGCATGCGGGGGAGCCCCCGACTCCGATCCCGCGCCCGCGGCGGAGCCTGCCGGCGAGGCCGAGTCCGCCGGGGAGCCGCGCGTCTTCTTTGTCGAGCCCGCCGAAGGCGCCAGCCTGACCGCGCCGGTGCACCTGGTGTTCGGCGCTGAAAACTTCACCATCGAGCCGGTCGGCGACGGGGCCCTCCACGCCGGGGCCGGTCACATGCACATCGGGCTCGACACCGAGTGCTTGCCGGCGGGAACGGTGATCCCGACAGCCAGCCCCTGGGTTCACTTCGGTCAGGCCCAGATGGAGTTCGACACCGACTTTCTACCCGGCGAGCATCGCATCGTGCTGCAGATCGGCGACGGCGAGCACCGGACGCTTGCAGACCCGGGCCTCTGTGCGTCGCTGACCATCACCATCGAGTAGACCGGGCTGCTAACCGATCAAGCGGCCCTCGCGCGCCCGGTCCACGAGTACCGACATGCGCTCGGCTTCGGCTCGGGCCGTGCAGCGCCCGGCCTCGGTCAGGTGATAAATCCGCCGCCGGTCGTCACCCGTTACCTTCTCGCTGATCAACCCGTCGTCGCGCAGCTGCTTCAGGGTTCGGTACAGCGTCGCCGGGCCCAGGATCAGGCTACGGCCGGCGCGTGCGTTGACCTCCTTCATGATCCCGTAGCCATGCCGCTCCGACTCGTTGAGCAGCAACAGAATCCGGAACACCAGCGGGCGTAGGGCCTCCGTCGGTGGGCTCGACTCGTGCACCATCGTCACCTGCTCCCTCCCTGAATCATTCCACCCGCAGCGCGACCACCGGGTCAGCTCTTCCGGTCGCCAAAAAGTTTCAACGCAGGCGCCCGAAACGCACATTGCGGACTCGAGACCCGTCGAGACGCAACCCTTCGATGATCCCGTCGGCGTCGCGCTCGATCACGACCAGGCCGATGAACGATCGCAACCGGTCCTGCCCGACCGGCGTCAGCATGCCGCGGTCGCGCGCACCGATCAGCAGCCGCAGCCCCTCGCCGTCTGCAACCAGGTGCCAGGTAACGCCGAGCTCCTCGTTGTAATAGTCCCCGGAGATCTCGCCCAGATGCTCCTCGTCAGGAGTGAAATCCGCTTCGTTCGCTGCCGGCGGCGCAGCGGACGGCGCCGGCTCGCTCATGTCCCCCAGCTCCGACCCTAGAAGGACGTCGGCGATTCGGAGCCCATACGCGGTCGGATTGGCCGCCGTGAAGTTGCACATGACCACCACGGCGAATTGCTTGCCCGGGAGCCAGGCGAGCGCAGACCGAAATCCCTTCAGGGCGCCGCCGTGCGCGATCGTCGGGGTACCGCGGTACTCGCCGTGGCTCAGGCCGAAGGCGTAGTCGAGCTCCTCTCCCGAGCTCAGCGTCCCGCGAGTCAGCAGCAAATCGAGAAACGCCTGCCCGCCGACAACGGGTTCCACGAAGTTGTCCGTCCAGCGCAACAGATCGTCCACGGTGGTCATCAAGCCGCCGCTGCCGACCCCGTCGAACGCCTTCAGATAGCGGAACCGGGTGCCGTCGCGACGAGTCCCGTAGCTACCCGTCCGATTCGGGATGATCGTCCGGTAGTCGTCCTCGAACGCCGAGCGCGCCATGCCGAGCGGCTCGAAGATCTCGTCGGCGGCGAACTCCCCCAGACTCCGGCCGGTCACCCGCTCCACCAGCTCGGCCAGCAGCATGTACCCGGAGTTGCTGTACATGTAGCGATCGCCGGGCGGGAAGTTGAGCGTGCGCTGGGTGCCGACCAACTCGAGCGTCAGATCGTTACTGATGTACGCGCGCTCGGGGTGGCCGGCCAGAGCCCCGAGCTCGAAGTAGTCGCGGATTCCGCTCGTGTGGTAGACGAGGTTCCAGACGCTGATCGGCTCCTCGAACGTCAGCTCGGGAAACCACGTGCGGATGTCTGCATCCAGGTCGATCTCCCCGCGGACCGCCAGCAGGGCCACGGCACCGGCGGAGAACTGCTTGGACACCGAGCCGGCGTAAAAGACCGACTCGGGCACCAGCGGCACATCCAGCTCGAGGTTGCCCATGCCCCAGGCCCCCTCGAAAAGCGTCTCGCCGTGGCGCCGGGCTCCCGCCGTGCAGCCTGGCACGTCGGCGCGATCGAGCTCGGCGAAGATGGCATCGATCTGCTCGGTCGTGTCCTGCTGGCCGAACGCCGCGCCGGCCGGCAGCAGCACCGCAAGCGCCCCCAGGGCCAGCCGTCTCACCGGTCGGCCTCGCCCTTCTCCCAGCCACGGATGCCGCGGGTCATCCACTCGGGTGCCGTGGGGCCACGGATCGAACGCCAGCCGTCGTAGACATCATGGGTGAGCGGGACCTTGGCGTCCTGCCCCGATGCCCCCGCTACGGGACCGGCGGTCAGAAGCGCGAAGAACAAGACCAGCAACATACGGGAGGATCGGGCCACGGCGAGACTCCGGGATTCGGGCGTGAGGCGCGAGGGATACGGGCGGGGACGGCCAATGGTACAAAACCAGCGACCAGCAGTTCCACGGGAGCGGCGATGAATAGCCAGCGGATCGAGCAGCTACTCGAGATGGTCCGGCGCGACAGCGGCGGCGCCTTCCTCAGTGGCCTCGCATACATCGGCGATCGCCTGGGGTTGTTCCGTGCGCTGGCCGAGATCGGTCCGGGCGACAGCCATGCGCTGTCGGATTCGACCGGCCTGGACGAGCGATATCTGCGCGAATGGCTCAAGGCGATGGTGGCCTTCGGGTACGCCGAGCACGATGTCGCGGCCGGCACCTACTGGCTCGACAGGGAGCAGCGTGCCGTCCTGGTCGACGAGAGCTCACCCTTCTTTGTCGCCGGCACCTTCCAGTTCACCCTGCCGTCGCTGCGCCATACCGACGCGCTGCTCGACTGCTTCCGCAACGGCGGTGGCATCCCCTACGACGCCCTGGGCGACGAGATCCCCGCGGCGATCGATCGTATGCACCGACCCTGGTTCGAGCACCTGCTCACCGGCAAGTGGCTTCCTGCAGTGCCGGCCCTGCACGCATCGCTGCTGCGCGGCATCTCCGTACTCGATATCGGCTGCGGTCTGGGGCGCTCGACGGTAGCCATGGCCAGGGCCTACCCGGAGTCGCGAATCCTCGGCGTCGATCCCCACGCACCGAGCATCGCCTTCGCCGTCGAGCTGGCACTCGAGGTGCCCAACGCACGCTTCGAACAGCGGCGACTCGAGGAGCTTGACGCGACGGCTCCATTCGATCTGATCGTGGCCATCGACTGTATCCACGACATGCGCGATCCCGTCGGAGTGCTCCGCCGGATTCGGCGGCTCCTGGCGCCAGGCGGCCTGTTCTTCTGGTCCGAGCCCACCGGCTCGGCCGACCCGCTCGAGAACCGGGACTCGCTCGCCCGGCTGCGCCAGGCCCTCAGCCTGTACCACTGCCTGACGGTGTCGCTTGCCGAGGAGGGCGCCGGGCTCGGCACGCTGATCGGCGAGTCGGGCGCGCGGCAGCTGGCCGAGCAAGCCGGCTTCGGCACCTTCGAGGTGCTGCCGATCGATTCGCCCGCCCAGATGTTCTACGGGCTGCGCCCTTAGGTAGTAGGTACGTTTACAGCCCCTGAGCGGCCGTGCATGCTATCTTTATGTACGATACATTCTTGTATCATACACGGCTGCTTCACCGGCTACGGAACTCCCATGGACAAGACTCTCTCTGCCCACGCTTTCCAGGTCTTGCTAGCCCTCTCCGACGTCGATCGCCACGGCAACGGCATCGTGCGGCGCGTGCTGGAGCTCACCGACGAGCAGGTTCGCTTGTGGCCCGTCACCTTGCACCGCACGCTCGATGACCTCCAGGATCGCGAGCTGGTGATCGAGCTCGGCGCGCTTGGTGAGCATCCGCCGGGACAGAGCCGGCGTCGACGCTACTACCGGCTCACCGACGATGGCGCGCGTGTTCTCGCGACCGAGAGCGCGCGACTCGAGAGCCTGGCCCAGACCGCACGGTCGAACCTCCGTGCACGCGAGCGCCGCCCGTGAGTCGGATGCCTCTGCTGTACCGACTGGCCGTGCGCCTGCTGCCCGCCGAGTTCCGCGCGCACCACGGTGAGGCCATGGCCACGCAGCTGTCGGAGGCGCGCGGCTCGGCGGGTAGCTCCGTCGGGGCCGCGAGCCGCTTCTGGATGCGGGCCGGCATCGATTTGTTGCGCGGCGTGGTGCGCCGTCGACCTCGGCTTCCGCTCGGCCGAAGATCCGCCCCTGCGCCGGCTCCACGCCGAACAGCTCGAAGTAATCGCCCGATACGATGTTCGAAGGGATCTGCACTCGATCGGAGTCGCCGAGTCGCAGGCCGATGCCGCTCATCGCCCCGATCGAGGCGACCCCGGCGGAGCGCTCCCGATAGTCAACCAGCTCCGGGTACGAGAATCCCGAGAAGCTGTTGGATCCCGGCTGTTCGACGTGTATCACTGCGAGCTCGGCCGGATTCTCCACCGGCAGCGGGCGCAGGAGGATCTCGTTGACCAGGGTGAAGACGGCAGCGTTGGCGCCCATGCCCAGGGCGATGGCGGCCAGGCACATGCCGGTCACTACCGGCTGCTTGCGCAGGCTGCGCAGTCCGTAATGGGTGTCGCGAATCCAGGAGTCCATGTGTGAGGCCTTCGGGGCGGCGTGATTGGGGGCTCGCCGCCGGGGGATCGTAGGGAACAGGGTTCGGCGCCAGGCGGGCAAAGAGCCGGTAGTGGTCGTGTCGCATGGATTTTGGCAACGGCGCTTCGGCGGCGCGCCGGAGCTACTCGGCAGCGAGGTCGAGCTCGGCGGCATCAAGATGACGGTCATCGGCATCATGCCCCCGGGCTTCACCGGGCCCTTCATCGGCTTCCCGATGGAGACCTGGGTGCCGATTTCGCTATCGGACCGGCTGCGACCCGGCACGCAATGGCAGTCGCGCCGAAGCCAGCCGCTCGAGCTGTTCGTCAGGCGCGCCCCGGGCTACGGGATCCGCGCCACCGAGGAAGCCCTCAATGTCGTGGCCGGCCAGCTCGAGGAGCAGTTCCCGAGCTGCATCGCGACCGACGCGTTAGCCTCACGCCCCTGACCGGGTTGGACGAGTCGCTGCGCGGTAGTGTTATCGGCTTCCTCGGCATTCTGCTCACCCTGTCGGGGCTGGTGCTGGTCGCCGCCTGCCTCAACGTCGGTAACCTGTTGCTGGCCCGTGGCCAGGCGCGCGCGCCGGAGATCGCCACCCGCATGGCGCTCGGTGCCACCCGAACTCGGTTGATGCGTCAGCTTCTCACCGAGACCTTGGTGCTGTTCCTGCTCGGCGCTGGGCTCGCCACGCTGCTGGCCTGGCAGGTCAACGCCGGCCTGCGACGCTTCATCAACTCGCTTCCGGCCCCGCTGGGGTTCGAATTGGCACTGGACCCGCTCGTTCTGGGGCTAACAGCTCTCGTGACGCTGGCCACGGCTCTCGCCACGGGGCTCAGCCCCGCTGCCCGCGCCACCCGCGGATCCCACGCCGGGATGCTTCGTGCCGGGCGCGGCGGCTCCGACTCGGCCCGACTTCGTCAGCTCTTCGTCGTCGGCCAGGTCGCGGTATCGCTCGTGCTGCTGACGATCGCCGGCCTCTTTCTGCGGGCCCTGTCCGAGGGGCAGCAGCTCGACCCGGGCTTCGAGACGTCGGACTTGGCGGCGGCCACCGTCGGCCTGCCTGCCGACCTCTACACCGAGAGCCAGGCGCTGGTCCTGTTCCAAGAGCTCGAGCAACGGCTGGCTGCGCAGCCGGGAATCGCCGGCGTAGCGCTGGCCCAGGCACCGCCACTGGGGGTGGCCCGGACGCCCGTCGCGTTGAACCTGCCCGACACCGCGCCACCGGACGGACAGGACGCCTTCTTCGTCGACGGCAACGTGGTCAGCCGCGGCTACTTCGCCACCGTCGGGATCGAGATGATTCGGGGCCGTACATTCGAGACCAGCGACGCCACGGGCGAGCGGCTGACGGGCATCGTCAACGAGCGGCTGGCGGAACAGTTCTGGGCTGGAAGGACCGCCGTCGGCGAGCTAATGCTACTCGAGGGCCAGGAGGTCGAGGTCATCGGCGTGGTGCGCAACACTCGGACCCTGATCCAGGAAGACTCTTCCGGCCCGGTGCTCTACCTGCCCCACGCCCAACACTCGCGGCTCCGCTTGAGCGTTCTCATGCGCAGCGCCAACGCGCCCGCGAGCCTGGCGCGCACGCTCGCCGAGGAGATGGGACGGCTGGACTCGACCCTTCGGGCGCCCGGAATTCAGCCCCTCTCTAGCTTGATCGAGGCCTTTCTGCTACCCCAGCGGGTCGCCTCTCGAGTCGCCGGCGCCCTCGGACTCGTCGGCCTCGTGCTGGCGCTGTCTGGCGTCTACGGGATCGTGTCGTACGCCCTGAGCCTGCGGCGCCACGAGCTCGCGGTACGCATGGCGCTGGGCGGACGGCCCGCCGACGTGACCCGTCTGGTGCTGCGCGCCGGGGCGACCCTCGTCACCGTCGGCACGGCCCTGGGACTGGGCATCGCACTGCTGGTTGGTCCACTGCTGCGTAGCTTCCTCGTCGGCGTGCCGCCGGCCGACCCGTGGACCCTGACGGCGGTTGCGAGTGGGCTGATCGTCGCGGCCCTCGTCGCGGCCTGGGTAACAGCACGCCGGGCAGCGAATATCGCGCCCGCCGAGTCGCTGCGCGAGAGTTGATCAGAGCTCCTCGTCGCCGTGCCGGATGCGATCGTACGGCTGCACCACCGAGGAGGCGATGTTGCTGAGGTGGGCACTCACGCGCCCGAGAATACGGGCTGAGCTCGAGTAGACGACCGCGAGGTCGGCCGCAAGGTCGCTGGCCACGACCCGGCGGGTGTACTCACGCACCGCCCGCTTCAGTTGCACGTGGCGCTCGATCACCTGGCGAGCGCCGGCGGCATCATCATCACCGAACGACGCGGCACAGGCCTCGAAGCTCGGCCGGATGTCTTGCGCCAAGCGTCGCAGCCCGTCCGCGAACTCGCCCTGGCGGGGCTGCTGCGTCAGCTCCACCACGTCCCCGAGCCCGCGCGCGAAATCACCCAACCGCTCGGCGTCCTGGACGATCGTCACCAGGATCAAGCTCGCTACCAGGTCGTGCTGCGGGTCGACGCTCAGGTGCTGCAGCACTACCCGGCGCACCTCGCGCTCCCCATCGTCGATCCGATCGTCGAGCGCATCCAGATCGACGTCCGTCGGCCGGTTATCCAGCAGCATCGCGATCGCGATGTCGTACATCTCGGCGGCATGGGCGAGCATTCCCGAGATCGTCTCGAACGCACCGTCGATCAGCGACGACCTGGTTCGTGCTCCGAACAGGCTCTGGAACATCTCAAGACTCCGCAGTGAGGGTCCCGCTCATCAGCAGCAGCAGGAGCGGTACCAGGAAGAAGACCACGATGATATAGGCGGCAGCCAACCAGCGATTGCGGCTTCCGAGCCTTCCGAGCCCGCGCGCCATGGCCAATGGAATGCGCCGGATCGGCGGCGGCACGTAGATCAGGAGAGTTGCCGTCACGTTGAAGACGACGTGCGCAAAGGCCACGGTCACCGCCGCTGGACTGCCGATAGCCAGGGCCGCCAGCATCGCCGTGATCGTAGTGCCGATGTTGGCACCGATGGTGAACGGGAACACCTGCTCGAGGGTCACGATGCCCGCCCCAACGAGAGGGACCATTACCGACGTGGTGATCGAGCTGCTCTGGACCATGACGGTCATTAAAGCACCGGCGGCCATGCCCGCAATGGCCGAGCGGAACAGCGTTTGATGCAGAACCCGCTCGGCACGGGCCGACATGAGCGCCTTCAACAGATCGACGAGGAACTTCAGGCAGGCGATGATCAGCGCCACGCCGACGATCAGGACGATGACCCCAGACTCCCCGAGCAGACCGGCCACGCTCTCGGCAACCGGACGGACGATGGCCCGCAATGGATCGAACAGCTTGATCCCGGCCGTACCCTCGAGTGCATGCTCGAGCAGGGTCGACACCCGTGTCAGGTAGCCCGTCGCCATCTCCACAGGCAACAGGATCGCCACCGCGAGCACGTTGAAGAAGTCATGCACCGTGGCGCCCGCAAAAGCACGCCCGAACTCTTCACGCCGGGTCACATGGGCCAGCGAGACCAGCGTGTTGGTCACCGAGGTGCCGATGTTGGCTCCCATGATGATGGGGATGGCCCCCTCCACCGTGAGGGCACCGGCCGCCACCAGGCCCACCGTCATCGACGTCGTCGTCGAGGAACTCTGCACCAGGCTCGTCGCCAGGATGCCGACGAACAACCCCACCAGCGGGTTGGCAGTCTGCTCGATGAGCATCTCGGCGAAGCCGCGTCCGAACATCTTGAAGGCGAGCCCCATGAGATCGAGCCCGAGAAAAAAGCCATAAAGCAGCGCCAGCAGCGTGACCAGCCGCACCCAGCCGCTCTGCCCCATCCCGCCTGTCGGGGAGCTAGCGCGCATCGGTGGCACGAGCCTCCCGCCCGAAGTTCTCGAAGGGACCGAGAGACATGCCGACCAAAGGGAGACTCCGAATTCGATGGGCTCAGGATCGCACAGCCACCCTAAGCGTGGTCGGTCATCGGATCAAACGCACAGTCACCCGTCCGAGCGCGCCAAGCCGGCCGGTCGCCTGCCGGCCGGCCTCGCAGGGGCCGAGACTACTCGGCGCGAATCACGTCGACGGGATCGACCCGGGTGGCGCGACGCGCCGGGATGAAGCAAGCCAGGAGTCTGACGCCGGCCAACAACAGAACAACCACCGCGAACGCTATCGGATCGAAGCGGCTGACCCCGAACAGTAGGCTCGAGACGGCGCTGCCGAGGATCAGCGCCGCCGCCAGGCCCAGCGCCAGGCCCATCGTCACGAGGCGCATGCCTCGGCGGATCACCAGCGCCAGGATCTCCCGGCCGCTGGCGCCCAGCGCCATGCGCACGCCCAGCTCCCGCCGCCGCTCGTTGACGAAGTACGGCAGCTCGGCGTCGAGCTCGCCCAGGACCTGCCGGGCAACCGAGGTGAGTCCCGCGGCGTCTCCCTGCGCCAGCAAGGTAAGCGCCATGGTCGCGGAAGGCAGCTGTTGGTTGGCGAAGTACATCGCGCCGCTGCTCTGTCCTCCGAGGGTGAACTGCTGGATACCGCCGACGACACCGATCACCTCGGCCGTTCGCGGCTCTCCCAGATCGACGACGACCCGGCGACCGACTGGATTGATGTCAGGGAACACCTGGGTTGCCAGCGGCTCGTCGAGGACGACGGTGAGCTGCGCGCCGTCGGTGTCGTCAGAATCGAACACGCGCCCGGCAATCAGCGGGATGCTCAGCGCCTCGAAGTACTGGTTCGTCACCGTACGGATCTGGCCGTTGAAACCCTGGGTGCCCTCGACCTGCTGGCTAATCGCGGATCAGCGGAGTTGGGCCTCGGGGTCGCGATAGTTGATGCGGATCTGCTCCTCGATGGCCTCGATGCGCTGGCTCGGACGCGAGTGGCTGCTCAGGAAGAAGTTGGTGATCTGGCCGACCTCGCCGTACTTTTCCCGAAACCGCGCCCACAGGCCCGGGCCGGCGTAGGGATCATAGCCCCCCTCGAACGCATAGCGGAGCCCGACCCGATCTGCCTGGTCCTCGAGCTCACGGCTGTAGCCGTTGCTGAACGCCGCCGTGCCCAGCACCGCCGCGACGTCGACTGCCTGGCGAGCGGCACCGCCCCCGACGAGCCCCGCCAGCAACCCGGCCCCGAGCCCGATCAGGGTCGTGGCCAGCATGCCTTTCTTGGCCCCCTGGCGCGAGTGCTCGTAGGTGAAGTGGGCCAGCTCGTGCCCCAGGATGATCGCCAGCTCGTCGTCGTTCATCGCTTCGATCAACCCGGTGTAGACCCAGAGCGCGCCGTTGGCCATCGCCGAGGCGTTCCAGATGTCGGTCTCGACCACGTGCACCCGCACGGCACCAGGGGCCACCCATTCGGGAACGATGTCGGCCATGATGCGTTCGACGCGCCGCACGCGGTCGTCCCACGACACGATCTCGCCGATAATCCGGTCGCCTTCGTACATATACCCGGCCTGCAGCCACTCGCGCTCGAGCTGGTTGCCGACCGCCACGACCTGGCTTTCCATCATCTCGAAGCTGTTGGGCTCGGCGTCCACCTGGTAGGCCAGGATCACGCCATTGGAGAGACGGATCCCCGAGGCACGAAACTCGAAGCCAAGACCGATATCGGCCGGATTGCTCACCTCGCCGGCTACCACGGTGTCGACGAAGATCCGAACTCGCTGGCCGTCGGCGATGAAGATCCCGCCCTGGCGAAAGTCGGAGTAACCGGTGATCTCGATCGGCTCGCCGGCCGGTCGCGCCTCCGACTCGAAGATCGGTGGCTCCTGCTCCTGTGCCTCCTGCTCTTGAGCCTCCTGCGCCTGCGCACTGGAAACCGGTGGCGCCGCGGTGGAAACGGGTGGCGCAGCGATGCTGATACAGAGGACGAGCGCGCAGCACGACCTGGCTCGGTGCATGAGGATGGCTCCGGATTCCGGGGGCTCGCTCGCTTCGACGCTACCACTTTGTCGGTCGCCGCCGAAAGTTGCCGGGAGCGCGCGGAATACCGGCCGCGCTGACCGTCTGAGAGGTCGAGACCGGCACCGCCACTACTTGAAGCGCAGCGCCTCCACCGGGTTGACGCCCGCTGCGCGCCGGGCCGGAACGTAGCTGGCCACCAACGCGACCGACGCGACGCCCGCCGACACGGCGATCAAGGTCACCGGGTCCATCGGGCTCACCCCGTACAGCAATGCCGCCATCAGACGCGTCAGACCGAAGGCCGCAACGACGCCGATCACCACGCCGACTCCGGCGAGCACGAGCCCCTGCCGTAGCACTAGGCGGCTGATGTCCCGGACCTGCGCGCCCAGCGCCATGCGCACGCCCATCTCGCGCGTCCGCTGCGACACGATGTAAGAGGTCACGCCGTAGATGCCCACCGAACCGAGCAACATGGCGGCGATCGAGGCAATCCCCAGCATGGTCAGCGTGAAGGATGTCCGGGCCATCGAGCGATCGAGAATCTCCTCGAGCGTTCGCACATTGGCCAGAGGCAGGTTGGCGTTCACCGACCAGATCGTGGCTCGGACCTCGTCGAGCAGCCCCGGGCTGCCGACCCGCGGTGAGCGGATTGCGAAGGCCATCGAACGTGCGGTCCGCAATCCCTCGCCCCAGAAGTCGCGCTGCTGCATCGGCCAGAACACCGTCGGGACCGGGCCCTGCGAGACACCGTCGTCGTAGATGTCGCCGACGACGCCGACGATCTCGCGCCAGCCCGCCTCCGGCGAGTGCCGTACGCGCTTGCCGATCGCGTCGGCCGGATTGTCCCAGTACTCGCGCGCCAGATTCTCGGTCATGATGAGAACCGGCGAAGCATCCCAGATCTCGTCCCAGCTGAAGTCACGCCCGGCACTGAGCGGGTTGCCGACCGTCGAGAAATAGTCGGGCGCCACCCATTTGAATCGGCGCAGCGGCGGGACCTCGTTGGGGTCGCCCAGGAACTCCTCGACCCAAATCGGGTCCATCGAGGTGTTGCCGTCCATGGTCAACGACGAGCTCATTGCGGCCGCTTCTACACCGGGGAGTTGCCGCAGCCCGTTGAGAACCTGCTCGTGCAACTGCGTCACCTCGAGCGGATCCTCGACTTCCCCGTTGGGCACCGTGAGCCGCACGGTGAGCACCTGCTCGGGGTCGCGGAATCCCGGATCCACATCGCGCAGCGCCTGCAGGCTGCGCACCATGAGCCCGGAGCCCACCAACAGCACGAGTGCCAGCGCTACCTGCGAAACCACGAGCGCGTTGCGTACCCGGTGTCGGTCACGTCCGGCACTACCGCCGCGGCCTCCCTCCTTGAGCGCGTTGACCAGGTTGGCGGCCCCCAGCTTGGCCACGGGGAACAGGCCGAATACGGCGCCCGCCAGAACCGCCGTGGCCAGCGTGAACAGCAGCACGCCCGCATCGATGCCGATCTCGTTCAGCCGCGGCAAGCCGCGGGGGCTGAGCCGGACCAGCAGCCGCACACCGGCCGCCGCCAGACCGAGCCCGACCGCACCGCCCAGCAGACCGAGCGCGACACTCTCGCCCAGCAGCTCGCGCGCCAGGCGCCCACGTCCGGCGCCGAGCGCAGCACGCACGGCGAGCTCCTGTTGACGACCTTCAGCGCGCACCAGGAACAGGTTGGCGACGTTGGCGCAGGCGATCAACAGCACCATCCCTACCGTGCCCAGCAGCACCCAGAGCATGTCGCCCACGTCGCCGACGACGTCCCGCTTGAGCGGTCGCAGGTTGGGGCCGAAGCCGACCTGCTCGAGCATCTCGCGGCTGAATCCCGGCGGCATCGGGAAGATCTCGAGCGCCAGGGGCGCCATGCGGGCCACCTCGTCGTTGGCCTGCTCCAGCGTCACACCCTCCTTCAACCGGGCCACCCCCTGGTAGCTGAAGTTGTCGAAGAACACTTCGCCCCGATCGAAGCGGAACGGCAGGTAGATCGCCCAGTCACGATTCATGAAGCGAAGATCGGGAGGCATCACGCCGATGATCTCCCGCTGCTCGCCGTTGACGATCAGCGGCTCCCCGATGACTCCCGGATCCCCGGCGAAGCGCTCCTGCCAGTAGCTGTGACTCAGAATGGCGGTCATCGGAGTGTCCGGCGAGTCGTCCTCGAGCGTAAACACCCGCCCCAGATACACCGACACCCCGAGGATCGGGAAGACGCCGTCGGTCACCCGCATCGCCGAAACCTGCTCGGGATCCTGCAGTCCGGTGATCGACACCTGGGTCCCGGCCCACATGCCGTTGTCGACCATCAACTCGGAGTGGTCGCGGTAGGTGAAATACAGGGCCGGCGACTGAACCACCTCGTCCCAGCCCATCCCGGGGGCCGTGTGCCAGACGCCGATCAGTCGGTCCGGATCCTCGTAGGGCAACGGCTTGATCAGCACGCCGTTGACGACGCTGAAGACCGCCGTGTTGGCGCCGATACCGATCGCCAGGGTCAGGATCGACACGACGCTGAACGTCGGTGACTGCGACAGCTTCCGGAACAAATACCGCAACTGCTTCATGATCGGGTCCTCGTGTGCCACATGGCCGGCTGGCGGCCGCCTCGTCTCGGCGTCCGCCCCTCCCTTGGCTACGCAGACCGGTACGCCAGAGTTCCCTGGAGGGTTGGAGCGCGAGGCAACGGAGCGCTGGCTAGCGAGACTCCAGCAAGAGGTTGGCCAGCTCGCTGGCAGCCAAGTAGCGACCCCGCAGCACGACTCCGGAGATCCGGGCTACGTTGGCGATATCCTCGAGCGGGTTGGCCTCGAGAAGCACGAGGTCGGCACGGGCGCCGGGGCGCACGTCAACCGTCGCAGCGCTCTGCCCGAGGAAGGCCGCGTTGCCGACAGTCGCCATCCTCAGCACCTCGAGCGCCGGAATCCCTGCCTGCGCCAGCACACGCATCTCGCCGTGCAGCGCGCTGCCGGGCCCGTGCGGCCAATCCCGGTAGGCGAAGTTGGCGCCCACCAGCATCGGTATGCCGGCCTCGTAGAAGGCGCGAACCACCGAGTAGGCGCGGTGCACCGTTGCGTTTGCAGCCGGATCCTCGCCGCGCGCCTCGACCTGCGCCACCATGCTGTAGAGCACCGGCGAGACTACGGTTCCCCGCGCGACAAACACTTCGATCGTGGCCTGCAGCTCCTCGTCGGAGAGCCGCAGGTAGGGGCTCAGATGATCGATGCTGCGCAGGCCGAGCTCGGCGGCCTCGATCGCAGTCAGACCGCGCGGCACGTGGCCGACCAGGTAAGAGCCGCGCTCCTGGGCCGCCGTGATGATCGCCGTGACCTCCTCGCGGCCGATGGCCGGCTGGATCTTGAGGAAATCGACACCCCGATCGAGCAGCGCGAGGGCGGCCTCGCGAGCCTGCTCGGCGCCCTCGACAGCCCAGCGGTACTCGTCGCCGCCGGCCGGTCCCTCGAGGAAGGGGCCGCACCAGAAGAACGATGGCCCGGTCAGCTCGCCGGCGCGGGTGGCAGCCATCCATGCCTCGATCTCATCCGGATCCCCACCCATCTCCCGGATGCTCGTGACCCCATGCGCCACCAGGCGCCCGAGCGCGTCCTGCCCCCAGTAGGACAGATGGGCGTGCGCGTCCCACAGGCCCGGGATCACGAACTTCCCGGTCGCGTCGATGCGCTGCACGTCCGCGCCGAGCCGAATCGTGGCGGTCGGGCGCACGGCGACGATCTCGCCATCCTCGATGACCAGAGTCATCTCGGGCTCGAGCTCGCCTGACTCCAGGTCGAGTACCGTGACCTGCCACAGCGCTAGCGCCCCGTTTGCCCCCTGCGCTCCGCCCGCCCCCTGTGCCGCGCTCGATGCCGCGCTCGATGCCGCGGCGAGCAAGGCGAGCCCGAGCACCGGGGGCAGCGACAAGCGCCTCACGCTACTGACCGGTGAGGCTGCGATAGACAATCGTGATGAAACGCTCCGGCGTCACGAAGCTGCTCGACATCGCGTCGTCGGTCTCGGCATACGGGCGCGCCTCGATCGCCTCCTCGAGGCTCATGCCGCGGTCGATCAACTCCTGCATCGTGTCGCGCACCCCGACCAGAAAGTCGTGAAAGGCCTGTAGATCCTCCAGCTGCGAGAGGGGCCCGTGTCCGGGGATGAGCTGGGTCCCCGCCGGGACGTGCTCGAGGACCATTTCGGCGACGCCGATCATGCCCTGAACGTTGCCCCCGGAGTCGACGTCAATGAAGGGGTAGCGGCCGACGAAGAAATTGTCGCCCATGTGCACCACGCTGGCTTCCTCGAACCAAATCACCGAGTCTCCGTCGGTGTGCGGCGGCCCCACGTGCTGCACGTGGATGGTCTGGCCGTTCCAGTGGAAGGTCACCTTGTCGGTGAAGGTCACGACAGGCAGCGCGGAATCGGGGGCCTGCTGGCTGGTGCCGACCAGATCGCCGAGCTCCTCCGGGTTCATACGCCGGCGCACGTTCTCGTGCGCCACGATCATGGCGCCGGCCTCGCCGAAGTTCTCGTTGCCGCCGGTGTGATCACCGTGCCAGTGAGTGTTGACCACGAACTCCACTGGCTGGTCGGTCACGGTGGCGATCGCCGCCTTGATCTTGTCGGTGAGCGGCGCGAACTGATCGTCGATGACGAAGGCCCCGTCCTCGCCGACCGATAGCCCGATGTTGCCACCCGCGCCGACGAGCATGTAAATGCCGTCGGCCACCGGAACAACCTGGATCTGGACGGCCTCCCAGTCCTGCGGATGGGCCGGAGACGCCACGAGCAGAAGCGCGGTGACGGTGATCACGAGCCGGATGTCAGAGCAGGAGCTAGCCATCGAATCCTCCACGGTCGGGTGCTGGATGCCGGGCGAGGGTAGCGGCTGACGCACGTGCAGCACAACGGAGCCGTGGTCCTGCATCGCGCGGGGCCCTACACTGACGATCGCCCGCGCGCCACCGCCAATCAGGAGCCCACCGATGCCCCGAGCGCCGCTTCGAATCCTCATGACCGTTGTCGCCCTGGTCGTCGTGGCCTTCGCCTTGCTTCGCCGCGCCAACGAAGAACCGGCGACGCCGCCCGCGCCGACCGCCGTGCCGGCCAGCGCCGAGCCATGGACACTGACCGACGCGGCCGCCGACACATCGGACGGACTTCGTGTGCTCGTGCTGCACGACATGGAGGGGCTCTCCGGCGAGGACGACTGGCGCTACTTCGACTACGGCCAGGACCTCTACCCGGCCGGCCAGGAGCTGCTCGCCGCCGACGTCAACGCGGTGATCGACGGGCTGTTCGCCGGCGGCGCCACCGAGGTGCACGTGGTCGACGGCCACGGCTCCGGCAACTCCGACCCCGACGTGCGCGCCGACCTGCTCGATCCGCGCGCCGAGCAGATCCTGCGCGACGATCCCTTCGACACCTACTTCGACATCCCCGAAACCAGCCAGTACGACGCGGTGGCCGTGGTGGGCATGCACTCCAAGACCGGCAGCGCCGGCTTCGCCGCCCATACTTTCGCCCTCGGGATCGAGTTCCAGGTCTGGGGCCAACCCATCACCGAGACCGAGCTCGTCGGCCTTTCCTGGGGCCGCTTCGACACCCCGGTGATCTTCGCCTCCGGTGACGACAAGCTCGAGGGCGACCTGGCGACCATGCCCTGGATCGAGTTCGTCCGCGTCAAGGACGCCACCGGCGCCTGGAGTGTGGATCTGCGCCCGGTCGACGAAGCCCGCGCCGACCTGACCGCCGGCGCCCAGGGGCGCTCGAGAACCTCGCCGGCGCCAAGGTCATGAAGGCCACGCTGCCGGTGCGCGCCACCATTCGCACCGTGCCCCCGGCGAACCTGGCGCAGCTCGAAGGCGTCCCCGGGATCGACTACGACGCGGCCACCGATTCCGTGAGCTTCGTCGCCGAGGACCTGCGCGACATGTACGACGGCCTCGTGGCCCTCGTCGGCACCGCCACGCGCACCTACGCTCGGGTGCTGCAGGAGCAGATCCGACAGCTCGGTCTGGCCGAGCAGGTCTTGTCCGCCTACGGCGACGCCCTCACCGACCGCTGGCTCGACGTCGAGTCCGACCGCTGGAGCCCGCCGGAGCGCGGCGGCAGCGACGACGCCGACCGCAAGTACCACGGCTACCGTTAGACTCTCGCCGGCTTTCCTCGGAAACTTCCTGCCCGCGGCCATCTCAAACGGATGAGTCGCCCCTGCTGATGTCTTGTGCCTGCACCCCACGGCACGACCCGAGGAAACCGTGTCCCATCATGCTAGGCTCAAGCCTTGAGCCCGACGGTGTTTCGCGCCGAGGGCATGCGGTTCTTCTTCTTTTCGCGAGAAGAGCGCCGGTGTCATGTACACGTGTTCGATGCCGACGGCGAGGCGAAGATCTGGCTCGAACCCGACGAGGAGGTCGCGCGCAACCATGGTCTGTCCGAGCAACGACTTGGAAGGGCGCTCGAGCTCGTCCGAGAGCGACGAGATGACATCAGCAGTGCCTGGGAAGCCTACTTCCACTCCTGAGCTCGGGAACGTGTCCGCTCACGGATTCTGGATCCTCGTCGACGAGCGCGAGCTGTTCCTGCCGTTCGAGCAGTTCCCGTGGTTTCGCGAGGCACCGATCGGCGCGTTGGCCAGCATCGAGCGACCCGCCCAGGGACACCTTCGCTGGCCTGATCTGGACATCGATCTGACTCTGGAGTCGATCGAGCATCCCGAGCGCTACCCGCTGATCGCCAACGGGCGCTGACTGATCCGGCGCGAGGAGCCCGCCTGCATCGACGAACAGCGACTCCGCACCACGCCAGTACCACGGCTACCGCTAGTCGCGCACTCCCTGGGACCATGCTCCCATGCGAGCAGACGACCCTACCGGCGCCTTGGCCGAGACGATTGGCTCGGTGCTCCTCGACTTCGATGCAGTTGCGGCCGCATATCTGTACGGCTCGGCTGCGCGCCAGACCGCCACACCCTTGAGCGATGTCGATGTAGCGCTGGTTGCGCCGGCCCTGGCCCGGAGTGCGGACCGCGGGCGGCGGCTGCTCGACGCCCTGAGCGCGGCTGTTCTGGGCCGGTTCTTCAGCGACGGCTAGCGCGCCGAAGCGCCGCGCTGGTAGGGACCGAGACTGTGGCCGGATTCCATCGAGAATCTCGTGTTCCGTGGCCGTCAGACTGTAGTGGGAAGCACAGCGCTGGCTCAGCGCGGCCAGAGTAGGAACGCACGGATGTATGGCATGATATATGGCATGAAGAAGACGACGGTCTACTTGCTCGATGGGCTCAAGGCGGCGCTCGAGGCCCGCGCGCGCACCGAGGGACGCAGCGAGGCCGAGCTAATCCGTGAGGCAATCGCCCAGCGGGTGCTCGAGGATCGTCCGCCCAGGCCGCGGGCCCCCCTGACCGCTTCCGGCCTCGGCGACCCGGGGCTCGCAGAGCGGACGGAAGAGCTGCTGGAGGGCTTCGGACGTTCATGATGCTCGTCGACACGAGCGGATTGCTCGCGGCCCTTTTTGCGGATCAGCGCCAGCACGCCGCCGCGGCACGAGTCGTCGGGGAGCATGCCCGACCCTTCCTCATGTCGCCCTTCGTGCTGGCGGAGCTGGACTACCTCGTCATGCGACTGACCGATGTCGAGACCGAGCTGGCCCTGCTGGATCAGGTCGCGGCGGGCGCCTATGAGCTGGCGTCATTCGGAGCCACGGAAGTCGCGCTGGCTCGTGATGTCATCGCCGAGTACTCCGATCTGGGAATCGGGCTCACCGACGCTTCCATCGTCGTTCTTGCTCGGAACACGGGAACGACGGATTTGTTGACGCTCGATGAGCGGCACTTCCGCACCCTGCGGGGCCCACAAGGGAAGCCCTTTCGGGTTCTACCCGCTGACATGGTGCGCTAGTCGAGGGAGAGATATCGCGACGGGAGCGGGAGGTCGCCGCTGTCACGGCATGGAGGCGCGGTACGATGAGCGCCGTTCGAGCACTACGGCAAGCTCCTGGGATCGCCGTGCCGCGACATAGTAGTAGAGCCTGCTGCCGTCGGGAGATAGGCCAGCCGCACCCCTTGCGATCCGCCGGAGAATCCGGAGACGTAGCTCAGATCACCGCGTCCCGATACGGCGTAGAAGGCGCCGCCGCTGTCACCGCCCCCGGTCTCCTGAACGCCCTCGACCAGTGGCACGGCCCCGCCGGCCACCGTCGCGGCATCGGCGTCGAAGGGCACGGCGAACAGCGCGCCATCGCGCACGAAGGTGATGTGGCCCGAGTCGAGATAGCGCGGCTCGCGGCCGCCCGAGACCGAGGACGAGTGGAACCCGATCGTTCAGTCAGACGTGACGCGGCGCTGCAGCTCCTGAACCCAGTTGAGCAGCACGTGGATGCGCACCGGCTCGGTCTCCTCGTCGGCCGTCGGTGCCTCCTGCTGGGTCAAGATCAGGAAGCGCTGTCCGTCGGGCGTGATCTCGATCGAGGCGTTGGGAAAGGCGGCGATCGCCCTGGTGTCGAACAGGCGGCTCGGCGAACCCAGGCGCAGGCCGTCGTCGGTGCTGACCGGCACCATCATCATGGGTTGCGCGTTGTAGTAGAGCGCGTCGCCCGCCGGGCTCCACATCGGATAGCCGGCACCGCCGGTCGACAGCACGTGGCGCTCACCCGTCTCGAGATCGCGGATATAGCCGCGGAAGGTGCCGTCGCCCTCGTTGGACATGTAGGAGAGGTAGCGCCCGTCCGGCGAAAACCGCGCTATGACCTCCAGGGCCGGAGAAACGATGATCATCTCGGCCTCCCCGGTCTCCGTGTCGAGAAGCCCGATGTCGGCGGTGGCCGTATGGAAGGCCACCAGCTTTCCGTCTGGCGAGACCGAGCTCGGATTCGCACCGCCAGGACCTCCAACCGGTTCCCGGTCGCCGGTAAAGTCGGATCTGCGGCGGTACACGAGCTCTTCGCCGTCGACATTCGACCTGAAGTAGACCCACTCGCCGTCGGGCGACCAGGTCGCGTCGCTGCTCGGGTACTCGCCGGAGGTCAGGCGCTGGCGCGTTTCGCGACCCAGGTCGTAGAGCCAGACGCTCCTGGAGCCGTCGTCGCCGGCAACGGCGGACGCCAGGCGTTGCCCGTCGGGCGAGACGCTCGGATCGTCGAAGCTCTGAGCCGCAAACGGCAGCACCTCGAGATTGCCGTCCATATCGTAGAAAGCCAGCCGCAGGTTGCCGCCGCCGCCGCCGAAGCCCGAGATGTATACGAGGTCCCCGGCGGCGGAAAGATCGTAGAAGGCGCCGCCGCTTTGGCTGCCTCCGGCAGCCTGTACCCCTTCGATCAATGGCACCGCGCCCCCGGTTACCTCGAGCGCCCCGGCATCGAAGGGCACGGCAAACAGGTTGCCGTCGCGCACGAAGGTAATGTGGCCGCTTGCGAGATATCGCGGCTCCCTCCCACCGCGGACCAGAATCCGACGCTCGCCCGTGCTCAGCGATTGGGCCACGACGCGGCCATCGTCCCACCGCTCGCCCGACAGACGTAGGGTGAACAGCAGCCACTCCCCGCCCGGCAGCAGGCTGGGTCCCTGGACGCGCTCCGTGTCCTCGAGCGCAAGCAACTGCTCGGGCTCACCGCCGTTTTCCGACACGCGGAGGATGCCCCCTGGGCCCTGGCCGATCAGGATGGTGCCGTCGAGCTCCCAGCTCGTTCCCGCGGGGTTGTTGCAGGCGACCAGAGCAAGCGGCGCGCCGCCGTCCACCGGGACCTTGCGCAGCTGCCCGTCGTTCCAGAACGCGATCCACTCGCCGTCGGGGGAAAACAGTGGCGAGGTGGCGCCGTCGGTGCCCCGGACCTGTACGAGCTCCGGGTCCCCGACGTTGCGCAACCAGATCGCACCCTCGTCGGTGAAGGCGATGCGCTGCCCGTCGGGAGACAGGTCGATCACCCGGCGGCCTGAACTCGAGAACGTCTGATCCTCGACCGGGTCGAAGGCAAAGTGGACCTGAGGGAGCGTCTCCGCGGCGGGTTGCAGCCACCAAAACACCAGCGCCGTAAGAGCCACCGCGGCCACGACGACGGCGGCAACGAGTCGAGTGGAGTGACCAGCCGCTGCAGGCTCGCCGGACGGGGCCGGGGCGGCTGGCGCGCGCAGCGGCTGTGCCGTGCCGGTCTCGACCTCGGAGTCGAGCTTGCGCAGGTCCACCAGCAGGTCGGCGGCCGACTGGTAGCGCGACCCCGGCGCCTTGGCCAGGCACTTCTCGAGCAGCCACTGCAGCCGCAGCGGCAACGATCGGTCGATCTCACCCAGCTCGGTGGGCTCCTCGTCGACGATGCGGTGCAGCGTGTCGTGCACGCTCTTGCCGCCGAAGGCACGCTGGCCGGTAACCATCTCGTAGAGCACGCAGCCGAAGGCGAACAGGTCGGCGCGCGGATCGGCCTGTCGCCCCTCGATCTGCTCGGGCGCCATGTACCCGGCGGTGCCCATGATCTGCCCGGCGACGGTGCCCATGACGGTCGGCGACAGCGTCTGGCCGGCGGCGCCCGAGGCCGCCATCGACAGCTCGGTGAGCTTGGCAAGGCCGAAGTCGAGCACCTTGGCGTGGCCGTCCTCGGTGACGAAGATGTTCTCGGGCTTCAGGTCGCGGTGCACGATCCCGGCCGCGTGCGCCGCCACCAACGACTCGACGATCTCCTCGCCGAGCTCGAGTGCCCGCGACAGGTCCGGCCTGCCGGCAAGCGCCTCGCGCAGCGTCTCGCCCTGCAGGTACTCCTGCACCATGTAGTGGATGCGCGCCTCGCCCTCGCCCTCGGCACCGACGTCGAAGACGGCAGCGATGTGCGGGTGGTTGAGCGCCGCTGCGGCGCGCGCCTCTTGCTCGAAGCGGGCCAGCCGCTCCGGATCGCCGGCGAACTGCAGCGGCAGCACCTTGACCGCCACCTGGCGCCCCAGCCGCGTGTCCTGGGCCAGGTACACCTCGCCCATGCCGCCGGCGCCGAGCGGTTCGAGGATGCGATAAGGACCGAGACTCTGGCCGGACTCCATGCAGGAATCTCCTGTTCCGTGGCCGTCCGCGTGTATTGGGCTGTCAGACTGTATTGGAGGGTCCGGCCGGGCTCAACGGAGCGCCTCGCGGCCGCAAGAGATCAGTCAGGCCGTGTCAGCGCCTCCTCGAGCAGGCGGCGTTATCGGGGGGTCACGCGGCGCCGCAGCTCCTGGGCCCAGTTGAGCACGACGTGGACCCGCACCGGCTCGGTGGGCTCCTCGTCGCGCGAACCCTCCTGGAGGGTCAGGAGCAGGAGGCGTTGCCCGTAGTCCGGGGTGAAGTCCAACTCCGTTCGCGGAAAGCCCGCGACCGCGGTGGCGGCGAACATGGGGACCGGCGTCCCGAGGGTCAAGCCGGAGTCGATCTCGACCGGAACCATCGTCAGCATGCGGCCCGGCGCGAGGTAGTAGATGGCATCGCCGGATGGACTCCATGTGGGGGCGGTGCCGGCGGTGGGCGAAACGACGTGGCGCACGCCGGTCTCGAGCTCCCGAACGTAAGTGCGAAACGTCCCGTCGCCCTCGTTGGAAATGTAGGCCAGGAACCGGCCATCCGGCGAGAATCGAGGCTGTCCCTCGATGGCCGGCGTGTGGACTAGCAACTCCGTTTCGCCCGTTTCGATATCGAGAATGCCGATGTGGATGCCGTCCCGGACGATAAACAGGGCCAGGCGCGAACCGTCGGGCGAGATGGACTCTGGTGCCGCCCCAACCGCTGCGCCAACAGGCTCGGCCTCGCCGGTGAAGTCGGATCGGATACGGTAGACCGCCGCTTCGGCGGCGGCGTCCGACCGGTAGTAGACCCAGTCCCCGCCAGGAGACCAGACCGGGGCGTTGCTGGCACCGGCGCCGGTCGTCAGCCGCTGATTCGTGCCACGCTCCAGATCGTAGATCCAGATGTCGCTGCCAGAGCTCTCGCCCTCGAGATCGACCGCCAGCCTGCGGCCGTCCGGCGAGACCCTGGCGTTGGCGAAAACGGCGCTGTCGAACGGCAACACCTCCAGATTTCCCTGCAGATCGTAGAAGGCGAGGCGGAAGTCGCCGGCGCCGGCGCCGCGGCCGTTGATGTAGACGAGATCGCCGGCAGCCGACAGGTCGTAGAAGACCCCTCCGGTGGCGGAACCGCGCGTCACCTGCACGCCCTCGATCAACGGCACCTGGCCTCCGGTGACCTCGACCTCGCCGGGATCGAACGGCACCGCGAAGAGGCTCCCGTCGCGCGCGAAGGTCAGGTGACCGCTGGCGACATAGCGGGGCTCGGTGCCGCCCGACACCAGCAGGCGCCGCTCGCCGGAGCTCAGCGACTGTGCCACGATGCGACCGTCGTTCCAGCTTTCTCCGCCGTTGCGCAGCGTGAACAGCAGCCATTCGCCCCCCGGCAGCAGGCTCGGGCCCTGGGCGCGCTCGGTCTCGTCGAGCTCGACCAGTTGCTCAGGCACACCGCCGTCCTCGGGAACGCGAACGATGCCGCCCGCGCCCTGCCCCACCAGGATCGTCCCGTCGCTCTCCCAACTCGTGCCGGTCGGGTTGTCGAGGTCGGCGAGGCGCAGCGGGGCGCCGCCGCCAACCGGCACCTTGCGTAGCTGACCCTCGGCATAGAACGCGATCCACTCGCCGTCGGGTGAGAACAACGGAGAGGTGGAGTCGCGCGTCCCGCGCACCTCGACGAGCTCTGGGGCATCGAGGCTCCGCAGCCAGATTGCATCCTCGTCGGTGAAGGCGACGCGGCGGCCGTCGGGCGATATGTCGATGACGCGCCGGCCGATGCTGGCGAAATTCTCGTCGGCGGCCGGGTCGAAGGCGAAGTGGACGATCGATCCGGGCTCGACCGACGGCCGCAGAAGCCCCGATCCCACGACCCCCAGCGACAACGCAGCTACCGCGATCAGAGCCACGGGGACCGGCGACAGCCCGGCGCGCCTCGACGCGTCGGCCGACTCGATGGCGATCGGGGTCGCCGTACCCGACTCGACCGAGCCGGCCAGAGTCTGCAGGTCGACCGCCAGATCGCCCGCCGACTGATACCGCCGGCCGCGATCCTTGGCCAGCGCCTTGTCCAAATGCGCTGCAACTCGGCGGGCAGGCTGCCGTCGATGCTCACCAGCCCATCCGGGTCGACGTTGGTGACCCGGTTGAGGGTCTCGATCATGTTCTTGCCGCGGAATGCCTGGGTACCGGCGGTAAGCTCGTACAGGACGCACCCGAAGGCGAACAGATCGGCGCGGTGGTCGATCTCCTCCCCGTGCACCTGCTCGGGGGCCATGTAGCCGGCGGTGCCCATGATCTGGCCGGCGACGGTGCCGAGCATGGTAGGCGACATGCTGGCGCTTCCCGACGCGGTGGCGATCGCCGCCTCGGTGAGCTTGGCCAACCCGAAGTCGAGCACCTTGGCGTGGCCGTCCTCGGTGACGAAGATGTTCTCGGGCTTGAGATCCCGATGCACGATGCCGGCGGCGTGGGCCGCGGCCAGCGCCTCGCAGATCTCCCCGGCCAGCTTCAGCGCCTGGATCAGGGGCGGGCGGCCGTTCTCGATCGTCTTGCGCAGCGTGCGGCCCTCGAGGTGCTCCTGCACCATGAAGTGCAGGCCGTCCTCGTGGCCGACGTCGTGCACCACCGCGATGTGCGGGTGGTTGAGCGCCGCGGCGGCGCGCGCCTCCTGCTCGAAGCGCGCCAGCCGGTCGGGCATGCCGGCGAACTCGGCCGGCAGGATCTTCACCGCGACGCTGCGCCCCAGCCGAGTGTCACGGGCCAGCCACACCTCACCCATGCCGCCCGCACCGAGCTGCTCGAGGATCTCGTAGGGACCGAGGGACTTACCGACCATGCCTGTTCCCGGGTCAACGGTCAGAGAAATGCCGCGGCTGAATCTATCCGTGCCCCCGGCGAAATACAACGATCGGCGACATTACTCCGAGTTGCCATCGAAGAGGCTACCCTCGGCCGCGACCTCACCCGTGACTGTCGGCAGCGGCAGGTACTCGGGCGGCCGCAACGGTTATGGTTGCCGCCGTGATCGCAACGAACGAACGGCGTGGACCATGACAATTCCCCGCTTTCCCCATCCGCTCGTACTCCTGGTCGGCTGCGTTCTGCTGGCGGCGGCCGCGACCTGGGTCGCTCCAGCCGGCGAGTACGATCGCACACTCGATGACGCCAGCGGGCGAGAGGTCGTCGTATCCGGCACGTTTCACCCGGTCGAGAGCAACCCGGTCGGGCTGTGGGGCGCCCTGATCGCGATCCCGCAGGGAATGCTCGACGCCGGCCTGGTGATCTTCTTCGTCTTCCTCGTCGGTGGCTCGTTTACGGTTGTCGAGCGCACCGGCGCCCTGCGCTCGGGTATCGTCTGGCTGCTGGCGGCATGCCGCGGAAACCGCGACCTGATCGTGGTGGCGATGTGCCTGGTGTTCGCCACGGGGGGCATCCTGTACAACGCCCAGGAGGAGATCATCGCCCTGATGCCGGTGATGCTGCTACTGGCCCGCAGCCTCGGATACGACCCGTTACTCGCCGCCGGCATGAGCCTCGGTGCCGCCGCGGTCGGCTCCTCGTTCAGCCCGATGAACCCCTTCCAGGCGGGCCTGGCCCAGAAGGTCGCCGGTCTGCCGCTGCTTTCCGGCTGGCAATACCGCTCGATCTTCATGGCGATCGCCGTCGCCGCCTTCACCTGGCTCATCGTTCGGCGTGCGCGCACGCAGACCATCGGCGCCTCCGGCGGCGCCATCGACCTCGGGTCGGAGGACACCGCGGGCGACTGGCGTCATGGCGTGATCCTGGCGATCTTCGTGGCAGCCTTCGGGGTCTTCCTCTACGGCGTCATGGCGTTGGGCTGGGACTTCGACCGCATGGCGGCGCTGTTCTTCGGCGTCGGCATCGTCGCCGGCTTGATCGGCGGACTGAAGATCGATGGTACCGCCACCGCCTACCTCGAGGGTTTCCGTGCCATGACCGGCGCTGCGATCATGATCGGTGTCGCCCGCGCCATCTTCGTCGTCTTGGAGCAGGGGCGCATCGTCGACACGCTGGTGCACGCCCTGTTTACCCCACTCGAGCACGTGCCACTGGCCATCTCGGCGCTCGGGATGATGCTGGCGCACCAGCTCATCCACGTTCCGGTATCCAGCGTAAGCGGCCAGGCGGTGCTGACCATGCCGGTGGCCGTACCGCTGACCGACCTGCTCGACATGTCGCCACAGGTCGCGGTTCTCGCCTACCAATACGGCGCCGGGATGATGGATATGGTCACGCCGACCAACGGGTCGATGATGGCGGTGATCGCAGCAGCCGGCGTGCGCTACGAGGACTGGCTGCAATTCGTCCTCGTGCCGTTCCTGCTGCTCAGCGCACTCGGTGCCCTGGCCGTGCTCATCGCCGCGACAACGGCCGTCTTCTAAGGCCCAGCGCTCGGCTACCCTGCGACCGGCTCCTGCTGCACGGCCGCCGCGACCGGCGTAGCTTCCGCCAGCTCGCGCGCCTGGTTCACCAGGCTGCGATAGGCCGTCTCGGTCAGGCACCAGGCGGTGCGACCGTCCTCGAGCATGACCTGGCGAAGATGGCCGTCCTGGCGCAGGAAGCGTCCGCATTGGGCGTCGCGTACATCGTCCAGCTGCCGCAGATCGACCCGGTGCAGGATCGTGCTGCCGCGCTTGAGCCGGGTGCCGTCGAGCGCCGCGATCCAGCGGTGCACGCCCTCGGGGCTGCGTACCCCGTAGGCCATCTGCAGCCATTGGGACACCGGCACACGGGGTGCCTGCACCGCCGACCGCGTCTCGCCGGCGATGAAGGCGAAGAAGACGATCATGGTGTCGAGAAACACCGCGATGAAGGCGAAGACGATGGCCGACGGCTCACCCCCGGCGAGGCCGGCGACGGCACGCTGCCAGTACTCCTCCTCCTCGAGGGGCCGGGTGTCGAGGATCGTCGGATCGACCGCCAGCACCACGAACTCGCCACGGACCTGACGAATCCGGTCCACCGGAATGGCCGCCGAGGCGCGCGCGTAGGAGGCCCGTAACGACTCCTGCTCGATGCCGTTGGCGTCGGCAATCACTGCGATCTCGGCGTCGATCTGAGCCAGCGAGCCGGCCACCTCGACCTGCATCTGCTGCAGCCGCGGCAGCACGCTGGTGAGGAATCGATAGCGCTCCCCGGTACCGCTCGCTACCTGGTTCAGATCGACCAGGAGATTCGACTCCCCGATCAGCTTCTGCAGGTAGGGGTTGGAGATGTTGCGCAGGCCGCCGCCGCTAGCCTCCTCGATCTCGATCCGCCGCTGCAGCTCGGCGCTGGCCTCGCGCAAGATCCCGAGCGTGCCCGCGGTCTGCGAGCGCGAATCGACGAGAAAACCACGCAGTGATTCGTAGCGCTCGATCTGCCGTCCCTTGGAGATCGTCTCCTCGGAGAATCCGCGGTAGTAGAAGACGTACGAGGTGAAGCTCGACATGATCACGGTCATGACGACCATGGCGCCGAGCATCGGCTTGTAGGCCGGCTGCTCGCGCATGCTGATCGTGGCCGACAGCATGCCGAGCTGGATGATGGCCGCCAGGCCAAACGCCGCAAGCACCGAGTAGTTGAACTCGGGGAAGATCTCCGAGATCCCGTTGAAGGTGCTGTAGCCCGAGACCAGACAGCCGATCGCGGCGGCCAGCGCCGGGAACGTGTGCACCGGCGACTTGATGAAGTTCCAGAGTGCGCGAAACATGGACGCTCCTTTGCGCATCCCGAGTCACGCCTTCCTGTTCGCCGGCCTCGTCCAGGCAGGCATTTCGCTTCCGCCCCCGGAAACGGCGCCCGCGAGCCGGACGCACCGTTTCATTGTCAACCGACCGGATGCTCTAGCGAAAGGTTGCATCGCTGTTGAACTGCACTTTTGCATGCGCCAGCATTGGGCACGCTCGTCCCTCCACCCGCGTCGGAGTCTCCATGCGTCACCTACTCGTCGTCTCGCTGATAGTTCTCAACGCCTGCTCGCCCGCTTCGGGCCCTGACCTCGGTGACCCTCCAGGAGCCGCGACGATCCGGGCCGCCGAGCTCGAGGCTGACCTGCGCTATCTGGCATCTGATGCGATGGGCGGGCGCCTCACGCAGACCGTCGAGAGCCGGATCGCGGCCGAGTACATCGCATCGCGTTTCGACCGGATGGGGCTGGAACCAGGCTCCGACGATTACTTCCACGACTACGACCTGATGACGTTCCAGGCCGGCCCGGACAATAGCCTGGTCGCTACGGTGGGCGGGCACGATCTCCCGGCTCGAATGGAGACCGACGCCGCGCCGATGATGTTCAGCGCCATGGGCACCGCCGAAGGTACGTTGGTGTTCGCGGGATTCGGCATCGTCTCCGAGCCCCTGCAGCACGACGACTACGGCGGTGCAGACATCACCGGCAGCATCGTCCTGGTGCTCGATCACGAGCCGGGCGAGACCGACCCTGAGAGCAAGTTCGACGGCCTGGTAACAAGCGAGGTGGCGCGGGACTGGCGCAAGGCCCTGGCAGCGCAAGCGCGAGGGGCGGCCGGCATCCTGTTCGTGCGCGACATCCACAATCACGGCGCCGGGGGCACGGCGCAAGCGGGATTCGAGCGTGGCAACGGTATCCCGCGCTATCGGGTCGCCGAGCAGATCGAGCGGGTGCAGATACCGGCCATGCGCGTGTCGCCGGTTTTCGCGCGGCAGTTGTTGGCCGGGCAGGATCTGGAGCAGCTGTCCCGCCTGGCTGAGGAGACTCCCGGCGTTCAGGTGCTCGACGGCACGGACGTGGCCATGACGACCGAGGTCGAGCGCACGCGCGTGCCCGACCGCAACGTCGTCGGTCTGATCCGCGGCTCCGACCCTGAGATCGCCGATCAGCTCGTGATCATCTGCGCTCACTACGACCACGACGGACGCGATGAGGACCGCGTGTTCAACGGTGCCGACGACGACGGCTCGGGAACCGTGGCGGTGATCGAGATCGCTGAGGCGTACATGGCCGCCGCCGCCGCAGGGCATCGGCCGCGCCGTTCGGTGCTGTTCGCCGTCTGGAACACCGAGGAACACGGACTGCTTGGAGCCTGGGGTTGGGTCGCCAGCCCTGCATTCGACACCGCCAATACGGTGGCCGTGCTCAACATGGACATGATCGGGCGCAACGAGGAGGTCCCGACCGACGGAGGCCGACGGTTCCGCGGACTGGAGCCGCAGACGGCCGAGGACAACAGCAACTCCGTGCATCTGATGGGCTACACGTACAGCAGCATGCTGCGCCAGACAGCGCTCCGGGCCAACGGCCCGATCGGCCTCGACCTGGAGCTGGAGTACGACAACAACCTGTCGCAACTGCTGCGCCGCAGCGACCACTGGCCGTTCCTGCAGGTCGGGATCCCGGCGCTTTTCTTTCACACCGGCCTACATCCCGACTACCACCAGGAGACCGATACGCCCGATCGCATCAACTACCCGAAGATGGAGCGCATCGTGCGGCTGGTGCACGCCGTCAGCTGGGAGCTCGCCAACGCCGGCGACCGGCCGGAGCAGGACGAGCGCACCGGCACACTATGACCGACCCCACCGGAAACCTGGGACCTGCGCACTCGTATAGGAAGCGGAGACACCGCCCGTCCGAACCCGGAGCGCAGCGATGGACAACCTGATCCGCGACATCCAGTACGCCTTGCGCGGGCTGCGCAGCTCGCCCGGCTTCACCGCGGTCGCGATCGCGACGCTGGCGCTCGGGATCGGAGTCAACAGCACGATCTTCAGCATCGTCAACACGGTGCTGCTGCGGCCATTGCCGGTCGAGAGGCCGTACGAGCTGGTGGATGTCTACGGCCACGCCACCAATAGCTCCAGCCACGACGCCAGCTCGTGGCTCGATTACCTGGACATGCGCGAGCAGTCGGAGACCCTGAGCGGACTCGTGGCGTGGTCGAACTTCTTCGCCAACGTGGCGCTCGAGGGACGCTCCGAGCTCGTCGTCGGAGAGATCGTCTCGGACAACTTCTTCGACGTGCTCGGCGTGACGGCGCAGGTCGGGCGCACCTTCGCGGCCGAGGAGTTCGCCGACGAGGGCACGCATCCGGTGGTAGTGCTGGGCCACGAGTTCTGGTCGAGTCGCTTCGGACAACGGCCTGACATCCTCGGCGAAACGTTGCGCATCAATGGCCGCGCCTACCAGGTGATCGGCGTCATGCCGCGTAGCTTCCCGGGCATGTTCCCGGCAGCGGCGGCACAGATGTGGCTGCCGGCGGCGATGGTCGAAGAGGTCGAGCCGCTGGGCAACCAGCGCTTCGCGCCGTCGCCCACTGGCGATACGCGGCTGACTCGGCGCGGGCTGTGGATGCGCGGCCGCCGAGCACCGGGGGTCGAGGTTTCGCAGGTGCGGGCCGAGCTCGAGGGAATCATGGCGCGCCTGGCCAGGGAGTATCCGGATTCGAACGAACGGGAAACCGTCACCGTGCTCTCGACCAGCGACGTGCACTTCAACCCCGACATGGACACAGCCATCGTGCCGGTCGGCATGCTCATGCTCGGCGTGGTGGGCCTCGTGCTGCTGGTGGCCTGCGCCAACCTCGCCAACATGCTGCTGGCCCGAGCTTCGGCACGTCGACGCGAGATCGCTGTCCGGATGGCCATCGGCGCCGGGCGCGGCCGACTGGTCCGTCAGCTCCTGACCGAGAGCCTGGTTCTGTCGATGCTGGGTGGCATCGCCGGCCTGCTACTGGCTCGCTGGGCAAGCCAGGCGCTGGTCAGCTACCAGCCGCCGGTACCGATCTACCTGGGCATGGAGATCGGCCTCGACTGGCGAGTGCTGTCGTTCACGCTGGGAGCCTCGCTGCTCACGGGGATCGCTTTCGGCCTGGTGCCGGCGCTGCGCGCCTCGCGCCCCGATCTGGTTCCGGCGCTCAAGAACGTCGACGCCGACGAGCGTAGCGGCAGACGGCTGCACCTGCGCGACGCGTTGGTGGTGGTGCAGGTGGCTGTCTCGATCGTTCTGCTGGTGGCGGGCGCCTTGATGGTCCGCAGCCTGGTGGCAGCGCAGGATGTCGATTTCGGCTACGACGTGGACCGGGTCGGCTTCATGGGGCTCGCCATGGAGATGAACGGCTACGACGTGGAGCAGAGCGCAGCCTTCTTCGAGGCGGCGCGCCTACGACTCGAGTCGCTCCCGGGCGTGGAGGGAGTCACGATAGCGACGCGCGTTCCACTGTCGCTCAACAACAACGGGTCCAACGTGTTCATCGATGGCCACCAGAGCGGACCCGACGATCGGCCCTACGTGATCGACGGCGCCTATGTCACCGAGTCCTACTTCGACACGCTCGGGCTGGCGATCGTGCAGGGTCGCCCGCTCGACTCCGGCGACATCGCCGAGCAGCGCTCCGTCGCAGTCATCACTGAGACCATGGCCTCGCGCTACTGGCCCGGCGAGACCGCCGTGGGCCAGCAGTTCCGCACCTCGTGGGACGCCGCACCCCGCGAGATCATCGGTATCGTCCAGGACTACAGGGTCGATACACCGGGCGAGAATCCGACGCCGTACATACACTTTCCCTTCCCGAGTGCCACGACGTTCGGCAGTTTCCTGGCGCGCACCAGCCGCCTGGTCGCCGGCGAGATGAACGCCCTCGAAGCCGAGCTGCGCGCCCTCGACGCCGACCTCGTTTTCCTCGATATCGGCCCGATGCGCCGGCTGGCCGACGTCCGACTGTTGCCGGTGACCGCGGGCGCCTTCTTGATCGGCGCCTTCGGCCTGCTGGCGCTCGTGCTCGCCGCCGTGGGCCTGTACGGCGTGATCGGCTACTCGGTGAGCCGCCGGACGCGGGAGATCGGCATCCGCATGGCGCTCGGCGCCGAGCGTGGTGACGTCGTTCGACTCGTCCTGCAACAGGGCATGGTGCTGGTGCTGGTCGGAGGCCTGATCGGCGCCGCGCTGGCGGCGGCGCTGGGCCGCCTGCTCTCCGGCGCGCTGTACGTCAGCGCCGTCGATCCGATCAGCTTCGGGGGTGCGTTTCTGGTGCTGACGAGCGTAGCCGCACTAGCCAACTGGATGCCGGCCCGGCGCGCCGCGCGAGTCGACCCGATGATCGCGCTACGCAGCGACTGAGATCCGGCGCACGCCGAGCGACGCTCGCCCGCGGGGTCGTGTCCGGCAGGGGTCGCTGTCTTGCCTGGATAATTACTAGTAACTAAGTAGTATTATAGGTTGAGAGGTCCTTGAACTGCCCGCATCAGAAGCGCGACGAGTTGAGCTCGACGGCGCGTTGCAGGGCCGTCCACGCCGGCGCTACCTGATCGTCCGGCATGCCGGTGTCATCAGACCAACAGCGTGCGCTGCGCCTCGGCACCGACCCGGCCGCCACGGCAGGCCTCGGAGACCATGAAGTCGGCCGAGTGGCGCGACTGCACGTCGAGGGCATCGGCCAGCGGGATGGCGCAGGACGACTGCACACTCTCGAGTATCGCCTTGCGCGCCGCCTCGGTTGCCGGCGATCCGGGAGCCAGATCCGGCAGGTCGGTCGGGACGCCGGTGAGCGGCTCGCTGACCAACTCACGCCGTGCGACGCCATGCTCCGCACCCGTGGCGATCGCCCAGACCGTCTCGAGCGCCTCGTTCATCGGAGCCGCCGCATCCACCAACCAGCCAACGGCCTCGCCAGCCCGCACCGGCCGACCCCCGAGCAGTAGCTCCAGGAGGCGCGGCCAGGCCTCGGCTCCAGCCTTGCGGAAGGGCCAATGGCACCCCTCCATGCCGGGAAGCACCGGCAGGGTGACCTCCGGGAAGCCCAGCCAGGCGTCGTCCAAGGCCACCAAGTAATGGCAGTGGGCCATGAGCTCGAGCATGCCGCCCAGGCAGCGCTTGGCGTTGATGAACCCCACCGACACGGCGAACCCGTCGTGCAAACGGCGGGCGGTCCGTGACCACTCGTTGGAGACCGCGAAGCCGGCCTCCGTGTCTCGGAGGGCCGGGAAGAAGTCGCCGGTGTCGGCGCCGACCAGCTGAGTCGACAGATGGAAGTCACCGGTAAGGATGACGCGCTCGATTCCCTCGCCTTGCAACCAGTCGAGGGCTCGGTTGAGCTCGGCGTCGACGTCGTGGTTGTAAGACTCCCGGCCCAGCGTCACTACACCGAGAGTCCCGTCGTGCTCGGCGTTGACGTAGAGCTGCTGCCAGTCGGGGGAATCGATCGCCTCCAGCGTCTCCGGGTACCAGGCGCCACCCATCGACTGCTCGTGCAGCTGGTGATAGCGCTCGACGGTTGCGATCACGGCTCCCGCGCCGAGCTTCCGCATGAGGGCCAGAACGCCGCTGCGGAACTGGGCGCACAGTTCCCCGATCAGGTTCATCTGCGCCAGGTGGGTGCGGTTCTCGTGCAGCATCAGCGTGGTCATCTGGAAGATCGGCCCGAGAAGCCAGGTCGCCAGCTCCTCGGTGGCCTCCGTGTCGAGCGACCAGTCGAGTACCGGACGGAAGTGATTCGGCGGGTACCACTCCTGGCCGGTGTCCTTGCGCTCGGTCAACGACGCCGTGGGACGGAATACCTCGCCGTACTCCTCGGCCAGATGGTGCAAGCACGACCAGGTGAGGAAGTCGGCGCCCTTGGCACCAATCGCGTCGTGGGCCCGGAAGGGGTTGGGGCCGAGAATCCGCCGTATGTGCTTGTCGATCTTCCAGAACGGCATGTTGGCGGACTCGTGGTACCGCAGCCCGGCGAGGGTCAGGCCGCAGAAGAGCACATCGAGCACGAACGACCAATCGTCGCTCACCTGCATCGGCAGCAGGCCCAGGGCCCACAGCATTCGGGTGACGTCCGACGGCTCCTGCTCGACGATCTCGTACACCTTGTTGATCTCGTGCGGGAACGCGGGGTGGGCGATCCCGACCCCGAGCTCCTTGCTCGGGAAGCCCGAGGTAACCGAGCGGATCTCGATCCCCGGGAACCGCGACCGGAACAGCTCGTAGTGGGCACGCTTGATCTCGAGCACCTCCGGAATCGCCTCGAGCAGGAAGGCAGGCCGGTAGCGCTCCAGCTCGTCCGGCAGGCTACGACCGTCGTAGGACAGACGGACGATGTTCTGCATGATGGCGTCGGCACCGGCACGGCCGAAGGCCCGCGTCAGCCCGGCGTAGTGCTTGCCGATCCCGTCGGGCGCGCTGGGCAGATCGAGCGCGACTATCGGCACGCCGTACGGCTGTAGGCGGGAGCCGAGCTGCATGGTCTTGCCGGAGCCGACGATCCCATTGGCTCCCGAGATCACCAGCGAGCCACGCTCACCGGCCGGTCCGAAGACCACGTCGACCAGGCTCCCGGCATCTGCGGGCAGCCTGCCGTTCTTGAAGATGTCCAGGACGGTGCCGAGGCCCAAGGTCTCGAGCGTCGTCTGTCGCAGCGTCGTGGTCATCGTGCGCTCACATTCAGGATGGCGGCGATGCCGATGTCACCGGCGGCACAGCCGAACACGAGAACGTTGCCGCCGCCGAGATCGACGGCCTCCTCGAGCGCCTCGATCACGACTCGCGTCAGCGTCGGTCCCTGGGGGTGGCCCCAAACCAGGGAGCAGCCCGTCTTGTTCATCTCCCTCCAGTCGTACTCGAGCATCCGGGAGAAGATGGCGTCGTTGACGGCAAACGGGTTGTGGTTCTTAACCACGGTCATGTCGTCCATGCTCAGGCCGGTGCGCCCGAGCAGCCTCTGGACGGCGACGGCGGGCGCCTCGGGCATGAAGCTCGGGTTCACCCGAACCTCGGTCTTGGCAACAAAGCGGATGTCGATCTCCGGCCGCGGGCTCAGATCCGCCACGCGGTCCTTATGGGCCAGCAGCAGCGTTGCCATGCCGTCGGAGGCGTGGGTCTGGGTGCCCGACGTCACGCAGGTGTCGAGCTCGCGCTGCGCCGAGAGCGCCTCGCGGCTGATCTGCCGTACGCCGGCGTCGGAGTCGATGCTGCCCAGCTTCTTGCCACGTACGTCGAGAACGTCCAGCGGCACCAGGACGCGATCGAGAAAGCCACTGTTCTTGGCGGCGAAGTACTGCTCGTAGCGCCAGTGGGTCAAGTCGTCGATCTCACGGCGGTCGAGCTTGTGCTTGCGCGCCGCATTGCCTCCCGTCGCCAGCATCGCCTTGCCGGCGGCGGGGTCGAATCCGAAGTTGTCCCAGACGTCGGCGATCGGCACCGTGCGCTGGTAGGCGCGCCGCTCGGGGAAGACGCCGACCGGCGAGTCACTGGTCCTGTCGAACGTGAGCACCCCGACCACCTCGCGACCGGCCTCGATCTCGGCGGCGCCAAGCAATACCGCCTGCAGGCCCGTGGCACATGCCTGCTCGACGTGGTAGCCGGGAATGCGCTCGCCCATGCAGGCAGCGACCAGCGGCGCGTTCCAGAACTTCCAGTGCCACGGTACCGTCGAGCCGATCACCAGATACTCGAGCTCGCTCTTGGGCACACGGCGCAGTCCGAGGATGCGTGCCATCGCCTCGCCGGCAAACTGGCCGATGTTGACCTCGGCGAGGGCCGAGGTCTGCCAGGCAGGGACTGTCTTCAGCCCCGTCGTCAATGTACGCCTCCTCGGGCGTCCGGTCCTGGAGCGACGAGTGCGGTCGGCACTCGTTGTAGAAGTCCATCCACCAGCCGATCCCGGCCCGAGCCTCGGAGCCAGTCGCGTACTCTGACAGATAGACCTGCTCGTACTTGAGCGATCGCCACAGTCGCTCGATGAAGACGTTGTCCATCCAGCGGCCCTTGCCGTCCATCGAGATCCGAATGCCGGCCTCCTTGAGCGCGTTGGTGAAGTCGACGCTGGTGAATTGGCTACCCTGATCCGTGTTGAAGATCTCGGGAGGACCGTAGCGCTCGAGCGCCTCTTGCAAGGCCTCGACGCAGAAGCTCGTATCGAGCGTGTTGGACAGACGCCAGGACAGCACCTTGCGGCTCGCCCAGTCCATCACCGCAACCAGGTACAGAAAGCCCCGCTGCAGCGGGATGTAGGTCACATCCGCGCACCAAACGTGGTTGGGTCGCGTGATCTCCAGATCACGCAGCAGGTAGGGGTAGATCCGGTGCTCCGGGTGCGGCTGAGACGTCCTGGGCCGCTGCAAGATCGCCTGCAACCCGAGCAGCCGCATCAGGCGGCGCACCCGCTTGCGAGAGACCGTGTAGCCCTGACGGCGCAGCCATCGTCGCATCTGACGTGAGCCGTAAAACGGCGTCTGAAGAAACTGCTCGTCGATCAGCCGCATCAGGCGCAGGTTCAGCGGACTCTCGCCGTGGCCCTCGTAATAGAACGAAGACCTCGCGATCGACACCAGGCGGCACTGCCGCGTGATGCTCAGGGGGCCGTGCTCCGGATCGACCATCGCCACCCTCCGGCCGTGGCTCAACGACCGAAGGCCTTGGACAAGAAATCCCGCTCGATGACGAGCTCCCCGATCTTCGCCCGCAGCTCCTTGATCTCGGCCTCCCGAGAGACCTCGTTGCGCTCCTGTTTCCCCGAGAAGCCAGCCAGCACCTTCTGCCGAGCCTTCTTCTTCCAGTTGGCGATCAGATTCGGATGCACATCGTAGCGGGCTGCCAGCTCCGCCATCGTCGCTTCCTCGCGAAGCGCCTCCAAAGCGACCTTCGCCTTCAGCTCAGCAGGATAACTCCGTCTCTTCCGTGGCATTCCAGACTCCTTCTTCTTGGTCTGGATCCCACCTTAGCAACCTGTCCGAATTTCGGGGTCCACCTCTCGTCGCCGGGGTCTGATCGGCCACCGCGTAGTAGGCCGGCGTCGGGTTGGTGTCGAGCCCTTGATCGTGGACATCCCGAACGATCCCGACGACTCGCATCCAGGGGTAGGGATCGTCAGGGTCACTCTCGATGCGGATTCGTTGCCCCAGGGGGTCGCCGTCGGGGAAGAACCGTCGTACGAGCTCCTCGTTGATCAGCGCCACGAGCTCGGTCTCGAGGGTATCTGTGGGGGCGTTGAAGCGTCCGCGCACCAGGCCGATCTGCATGGTCTCGAAATAACCCGGACTGACCGAGCGGAAGGAGGCGTTGTACGCCATCTCGGAATCGACGAACTCCTGCTTTCCTTCGAGCTCGAAGTCCCATGCGCCGTTCCCCGAGTACAGCGGCACCGCGGATGCGTAGGCCGCCGACTCGACGCCGGGCACCTCGCTGGCACGCTCAGTGAGGCTGCGGAAGAACCCGGTGACCTGGGCGTCATCGGGGTAGTCACTCGCCGGTAGCGACACCCCGGCGATCAAGATGCTGTCCGTCCGGTAGCCGGGATCGACGTCCAGAAGCGCGCCGAAGCTGCGAATCATCAGGCCGGCGCCGAACACGAGCACGAAGCTCAACGCGACCTCGGCGACCACCAGCCCGCGACGAAACAGGAGCCGACCTGCACCCGCGCTGGTTCGGGTGCCGCTCTCGACCAGGTTCTTACGCGGCTCGATCGAGGCTGCGTGCAGCGCCGGCGCCAGGCTGAAGAGCACGGTGGTCGCCAGCGTCACCCCGAACGCGAACAGGAGAACCGGTAGCTCGATCGCCACCGAGGTACCACGAGGAATGCTGCCGGCATCGAGGCTGATCAGAGCCCGGACGCCGATGAACGCACCGGCAAGACCGAGCAGTCCTCCAACACTCGACAGGACGAGGCTCTCACCCAGGACGAGCTGGATGAGCCGGCCCCGGCTCGCTCCCAGCGCCGTGCGCAGAGCGATCTCGCGCGACCGATCCTCGCCGCGCGCCAGCACGATGGCCGCCACACTGGCACACACGATCAGCAGCACGAAGCCCGAGGCACCGAGCAACGTCAGTAACATCGGCCGCATTGCCGACCATGTCCTCGAGAAGGGGCCGCAGGAACAGGTAGTGGCCGGTGTGGATGTCGGGCCACGCCGCCTTCCACGCGGCCATCAGCGTGTCCATCTCCGCCGCCGCCGCCGCCAGCGTCTGACCGTCGCCCTGGCGAGCGATCGACGAGGTCCCGTGCGCCGAGCGGCCGCCTGGATTGGCCGGGTCCATCACGAAGGGGGCGTAGAGCTGGACGTTGGGTCTGGGAAAACCGAACCCTTCGGGCATGATCCCGATGATGGTCCGCGAGGTTCCATTGATGTCGACACTGCTGCCGATCGTCGCGGGGTCCCCGCCGAAGCGCGCCTGCCAGAAGTCGTGCGACAGGATCACCACGGGTTCGCCGCCGGGCCGGCCCTCGTCGTCGGTGAACGTGCGCCCGAGCTGAGCCGAGACCCGGAGCACGGAGAACAGGTTGGGCGTGACGCGGGTGCCGCGTACGCGTTCCGGCGGCGCCCCGTCGGGAACCAACGTGGCGTTGGCAAAGCCGTAGGCCGCGACGTCGTCCATCGTCCTGTTCTGCGCCCGATAGTCGATGTACTCCGGGCGCGAAAGAACGATCTGCGGGAAGTCGAAGCCGCTCTCGGGGTCGAAGCGGCCCCAGACGCGGATCAAGCGATCGGACTCGTCGTACGGGAGCGGTTTCAGGAGCACGCCGTTCACAACGGTGAAGATCGCGGTGTTGGCGCCGATACCGAGGGCCAGCGTCAAGACGACGATGGCCGTGAAACCGGGGCGCTTGGCAGCGCCGTGCAGAGCGTGCTTGAGGTCGTAGATCAGGCTCGACAAGAAACCGTCTCCGGATCGGGGAGTAAGGCCTCGCAATGAGGGTCGGGTCGGGTGGAACGTGCTCCGGCGATGCTCGGCCAGCGCCGCAACCAGCACATCGAGCAGGCTGCGCATCAGGAATCGTGAGCGATCGAGAGCACCCGTGGCCGCGAGGCCGGCGTACCGATCGCCATACAGCTGCAGAATGTCGTCGGCGTAGACCTCACGGAAGCGCCTCGGCAGCAGCCTCGTCACGGCCCGCAGGCTGACGATCGAGAGGCTCGAGGGAAGTCGAGTCGGGCTCCGCACGGCTCAGCTCCCGTCCTGCGCCAAGAACTTGCGCGCCCGTGCCACAGCCACCACCTGGCGCAGCCGCTCGGCCTCCGCCCGCGCGACCTGTCGTCCGAACGGAGTCAGGCAATAGGTGCGCCGCGGCTGCCCCTGGGGCCCCGTCAGTGGCTCGCTCGTTTCCGCGATCAGGCCGTCGGCCACCAGCCGATTGAGGGTCCGGTACAGCGAGCCGATCTCCAGGAGGACTCCTCCTTGGGTCTGGGCCTCGGCCGCCTTGGAGATGCCGTAAGCGTGAAGAGGTGCGGCCCCCAGCACCAGCAGGATCTGGAAGTCGGCGGGGCGCAGCGGCAGAAGCGATTCGGGCGCACTGCGTGGTCGGGAGGGCATGCGGGATCTCCGGGAGAAAGCCTCGGGCCAGTGAGGGTCCGTATCTGTAGATTACTTACTCACAGTCTACAGATATAGCAGGCTGCTGAAAAACGGCTCGAGCGCGCCATTTTGGGCTGGATCGTCTCGATCACGGTGAGTTAGCGGGGCGCCGAGTGCGAGTGCGAGGCTCTGGTTGCCGGCCGCGCCGGTATTTCTTGGGCGGTTAGTCCCGATATCGTCACGTCGCCCCCTGGAGGTTGCGCATTCTGACCAGGTTGAAGGCAGCGGCGGTGAAGGTGAACATCCAATCGACGCGTTCGGTGCCTCGGTGCCGCGTCTTGCGCATCAGCCCGACCGTCTTGGCCCATCCGAACATCTGCTCGACGAGCTTGCGTTTCCTTTGACTGACCTGGTAGCCGGGGTGGCGGGTTGTGCGCCGGTCGATGGCGCTGCGCCGATTGGTGTCGTTCTGTGCGACGTGCGGGGTGATGTTCCGATCTCGAAGCTTACGGACGCACTCGCGTGTGTCGTAGCCCTTGTCGGCCGCCAAGGTCACCCTGCGGTTACCGGAAATCTTGTCCGCCATTTGCACCGCCGCCTCTCGTTCTGCTGTTCCCGAAGCGATCGTTACGCAGGCGTTGGTTGCTAACCCGTGGCGGTTGTCGATCATCAGGTGACCCATGTAGCAGAGCCTCGACTCGGCTCCCTTACTCTTCTTGTATAGGCGTGCCTCCGGGTCGGTCCTGGAGGCGTGAGTATCGTTCGTGCGCCGTTGCCGGCGGAAATCGACGCTCGGGTTGCTGCCGCCCTCATCGGAGTCGCTCTGATCCTTCGGCTTGAAGCTCTTGTGCGAGGCCCACGCCTCGATCAGCGTGCCGTCCACCGTGAAGTGTTCATCCGACAGCAGGCTGCGGCGCCGCGCCTCCGTCAGCACTTCCTCGAAGAACACCTTGGCGACCTCGCCTCCCAACACTCGATCTCGGTTCTTCGTGAACACCGTCGCATCCCACACCAGATCGTCCATGTTCAGGCCCACAAACCACCGGAACAGCAGGTTGTAGTCGAGCTGCTCCATCAGCATGCGCTCGGAGCGAATCGTGTACAGCACCTGCAGCAGCAGCGGCCGCAGCAGCTTCTCCGGCGGGATAGACGGACGCCCCGTGTGCGAGTACAGCTTCTCGAACAGCGGCGACATCCGCCCCAGCACATCGTTGACGATCTTCAGCAGCGGCCGCAGCGGATGCTCCTTCGGTACTCGCTGCTCTGGAGATACGTAACTAAAAACCGCCACCTGTCCCGCGTCCTCACCACGCATCTGCTCACCTCGTTGATGCTTCGGTTTTTGCCGCGGGCTGCGTGGTTCAGAATCTACTCGAAAAAGAGGAGTTTTTCGGCAGCCTGCTAGACGGGGCAGGCGCAGGAAAGGTTTGCATAGGAGGCTGCGGTGAAAGTGTGCTGGGTCTGGTTACGCCGCCGAGCAGCTAGCGGTACAGGGGGTTCGGGTGGTCGAACCGGCAGCCGGCGTCCCACTCAGACCGCTGGTTGCCGTGGGCCGGGATGCCGCCAGCGTCCTTGATCATGCGCGCCAGATGCATGAGGTTCCACGTCATGAACGTGGTGTTGCGCTGTGTGAAATCGTTCTCGGGGCCACCGGATGATCCGGGGTCGAGGTAGGAGTCGCCAGGCCCCGCCTCACCGATCCAGCCGGCGTCGGCCTGCGGTGGGATCATGTAGCCTAGGTGCTGCAGGGAGTAGAGGATGTTCATCGCGCAGTGCTTGACGCCGTCCTCGTTGCCGGTGATCAGGCAACCGCCGACCCGCCCGTAGTAGGCATGCTGGCCGGCTTCGTTGAGATCGCCGGAGCTCGAGTAGAGCCGCTCGATGACCCGGTTGCAGACCGACGACTTCTCGCCGAGCCAGATGGGCGAGGTGATCACTAGCAGGCTGCTGAAAAACGGCTCGAGCGCGCCATTTTGGACTGGATCGTCTCGATCAAGGTGAGTTGCCCGGCCGCCGTGTGCGAGTGCGAGGCTCTGGTTGCCGGCCGCGCCGGTATTTCTTGGGCGGTTAGTCCCGATATCGTCACGTCGCCCCCTGGAGGTTGCGCATTCTGACCAGGTTGAAGGCAGCGGCGGTGAAGGTGAACATCCAATCGACGCGTTCGGTGCCTCGGTGCCGCGTCTTGCGCATCAGCCCGACCGTCTTGGCCCATCCGAACATCTGCTCGACGAGCTTGCGTTTCCTTTGACTGACCTGGTAGCCGGGGTGGCGGGTTGTGCGCCGGTCGATGGCGCTGCGCCGATTGGTGTCGTTCTGTGCGACGTGCGGGGTGATGTTCCGATCTCGAAGCTTACGGACGCACTCGCGTGTGTCGTAGCCCTTGTCGGCCGCCAAGGTCACCCTGCGGTTACCGGAAATCTTGTCCGCCATTTGCACCGCCGCCTCTCGTTCCGCTGTCCCGGAAGCGATCGTTACGCATGCCTTGGTTGCTAACCCGTGGCGGTTGTCGATCATCAGGTGCCCCATGTAGCAGAGCTTCGACTCGGCTCCCCTACTTTTCTTGTACAGGCGTGCGTCCGGATCGGTCCTGGAGGCGTGAGTATCGTTTGTGCGCCGTTGTTTGCGAAAATCGACGCTCGGGTTGCTGCCGCCCTCATCGGAGTCGCTCTGATCCTTCGGCTTGAAGCTCTTGTGTGAGGCCCACGCCTCGATCAGCGTGCCGTCCACCGTGAAGTGCTCATCCGATAGCAGACCGCGGCGCCGTGCCTCCGCCAGCACTTCCTGGAAGAACACCTCGGCGACCTCGCCTCCCAACACTCGATCCCGGTTCTTCGTGAACACCGTCGCATCCCACACCAGATCGTCCATGTTCAGGCCCACAAACCACCGGAACAGCAGGTTGTAGTCGAGCTGCTCCATCAGCATGCGCTCGGAGCGAATCGTGTACAGCACCTGCAGCAGCAGCGCCCGCAGCAGTTTCTCCGGCGGGATCGACGGTCGGCCCGTGTGCGAGTACAGCTTCTCGAACAGCGGCGACATCCGCCCCAGCACGTCGTTGACGATCCTCAGCAGCGGCCGCAGCGGATGCTCTTTCGGTACTCGCTGCTCCGGAGATACGTAACTAAAGGCGGCCACCTGTCCCGCGTCCTCACCACGCATCTGCTCACCTCGTTGATGCTTCGGTTTTTGCCGCGGGCTGCGTGGTTCAGAATCTACTCGAACAAGGGGAGTTTTTCAGCAGCCTGCTAAGATCTCCGCGGCCTCGACCTTCTCGTAGATCTGGGGCCAATCGTCGCGTTCGAATCCCTGCTCGGTCATGTCGGCGTACACACCCGGAGCCAGCTCGAAGTCCACTGCACGCACGATCTCGGTGTGGATGCCGTTCTTTCGCATGATGGCAACCACGACATCGACCAACCCCTGCGTGTGGGACTGTTGCGGGCTGGGCTTGAGCGTGCAGTTGATGAACAAGGCTCGCAGGTCGAAGAAGTCCCAGGTGCTTTGGGAGCAGAGACTTTTCTGGCGGTCGTTGAGCATGGATGCCTCGCGGTCGGCGGGGTGGGTGCATCACGCCGCGGGGTCGGCGGCGACCGGCTGAGGTTACCAGGGTCACGTCGGTGTTTGGCCGACTCTGGCGAGCCGCTGTGAGTGCCGTTACTCTTGGCCACCGACCACGCTACCCTGGCCGGCCGGAGCTCTTCAGACGACACGACGCCGGAGACGAAATTGGCCGACGACTCCCAGACCCGCCCGTGGATCAGATTCAGAAAGGACGGCCCCTTTCTGGTGACGGGGCTCGAGGAGCTGCGCAACTCGCGTGGCGAGGCGATCGCCACGGCCCAGACGATCGCGCTCTGCCGCTGCGGCGCCTCGAAGCGCAAGCCCTTCTGCGACGGCACACACAAGGCGATCGGTTTTCGGGACGACAAGTCGGAGGAGCGGGCCTACGACCGGCTCGACCGCTACGAGGGCGAGAGCATCGTCATTCGTGACAATCGGGGCCAGTGCTCCCACGCAGCCTTTTGCACCGACAACCTGCCACCGGTCTGGCGCCAGGGCATCGAGCCCTGGATCGATCCGGACGGAGCAGGCGCCGAGGACGCCAAGGCCATCATGCAGACCTGCCCCTCGGGTGCGCTGGCCTGGGAGCAGGATGGCGAGGTCTTCACCGACTACCACGAGGAGCCCGTGATTCTGGTCTCCCGCGATGGTCCGTACTGGCTCCGCGGCGGCATCGAGCTGCAGGATGTCGAGCCCGGCGAGGGTGTCGGCAAGGAGCACTACGCCCTGTGCCGCTGCGGGCAGTCGCGCAACAAGCCGTTCTGCGATGGCAGCCACTGGTATAGCGGTTTCCGCGACCTCGAGGGACACACCATCGCCGCTGCGGCCCGGGCGACGGAAGGCGGCGATCCCGACTGGGTGGACGTCGGGAGCGGCGACTCCTTCCCATCGGGCGAGGTTCGCGCGGTGCAGGTCGGCCAGCGCCAGGTCGCCGTGGTACGGACCGACGGCGGGCTGCACGCACTCGACGGCCGTTGTCCGCACCAGGGCGGGCCGCTGACCGAGGGCACACTCTGCGATGGGGCCATTCGGTGTCCCTGGCACGGCTACGACTTCGGCCTCGAATCCGGCAAGGGCGCCGCCAACGATCTCGTGGTCGAGACCCTCGAGGTGCGCGAGCAGAACGGCAGGGTGAGCGTCCTGGCCGCGCAGCCGGCGCACTCGGCCTGGACCGTCTGCCACGTGATCGCGGAGACCATGGTCGAATGGGGCATCGACACCGTGTTCGGCATGGTGGGCCACTCCAACCTGGGCATGGCGGAGGCGATCCGGGTTCAGGAGCAGCGCCGCAAGATCCGCTACTTCGGCATCCGCCACGAGGGGGCGGCGGCTTTCGCCTGCTCCGGCTACGCCAAGGTCACGGGTCGGCCAGCCGCCTGCCTGGCGATCGCCGGGCCCGGGGCCACCAACTTGCTGACGGGCCTGTGGGATTGCAAGGTCGACCGTGCCCCGGTGCTGGCGCTCACCGGTCAGGTGAACACGCAGGTCATGGGTCCCGGTGCCTTCCAGGACATCGATCTGTCGAGCGCCTTCGAGGCCGTCACGCGCTTCAGCCAAACCGTCCTGCCGGGAAGCGACCACGCCGAGCTCGCCTCGCTGGCGCTCAAGAACGCCATCGTTGAGCGCGATGTTGCCCACCTGATCCTGCCGGACGAGGTGCAGGTGCTGGATGCCGGCGAGCAGGCCCCGGGCCGCCGCGACGGTCGGATCGGGCCAACCGCGATCACGCCGCCCCAGGAAACCGTCGATCTGGCGCTCTACCGGCTCGGCCGGGCCAAGCGACCCCTGATCATCGTCGGCTACGGTGCCCGCAACGACATGCCCGAGGTAATCGAGCTGGCCGATGCGCTCGGCTGCCCGATCATCACGACCTTCAAGGCCAAAGGGCAGATCTCCGACTCGCACCCGCTGGGCAGTGGCGTGCTCGGCCGTAGCGGCACACCGGTAGCAAGTTGGTTCATGAACGAGTCGGATCTGCTGATCGTCTTCGGCGCCTCCTTCGCGCACCACACCGGAATCGACGCCAGCAAGGCGATCATCCAGGTCGACTTCGACCGCATGGCGCTGGGCAAGTTTCACCCGGTCGAGGAAGCGGTGTGGGGCGACGTCGGGATCACCTCCCGCATGTTCCGTGAGCGCCTGCCCTCCTGGGCATCACCGGTCGATCAGCGCACCGAGCTGGCCCAGCGTTGGGCTGCGTGGCGCGCCGACAAGAGCTCGCGCGAAACGATCGACAACGGCAAGGGGCTGCACTCGGCCGTCATCTTCAAGACGCTGTCCGAAGAGGTGCCGGCGAACGCCGTGATGCCGGTCGATGTCGGCAACAACACCTACTCGTTCGGCCGCTATTTCGAGTGCGCCGAGCAGTCCATCCTGATGTCCGGCTATCTGGGCTCGATCGGCTTCGCCTTCCCCGCCGCCATGGGTGCCTGGGCCGCCGTGGCGCCCGACCGGCGCGTCGTATCCGTCAGCGGCGACGGAGGCTTCGGCCAGTATCTCGGCGAGTTCACCACGGCGGTCAAGTACGGCATGGACATCGTCCATGTGCTGCTGAACAACGGCGAGCTCGGCAAGATCTCCAAGGAGCAGCGCGACGGCGAGTGGCAGGTCTGGCAGACCTCGCTGCACAACCCGAGCTTCGCCGAGTACGCCGAGCTGTGTGGCGGTTTCGGCGTTCGGGTGCAGACCGCAGACCAACTCGGGGCGGCGCTCCAGGCAGCGCTCGACAGCGGCAAGCCCGCGATCGTCGAGGTGATGGCCGATCCTCTCCTGACCTGATGAGCGAGCCTGACCGCGCCGCACCAGTTACAGGCGCTTGACAACGATGATGGTGCGGTCGTCGTCGGGCGGGAGTCCTTCTGTGAAGGCCTCGGTGCGCGTACGGATCTGCTCGAGGATCTCGGCGGCGCTGGTGTCGCGCTGCTCGCGGATGATCTGCTGCACGCGTTGGTCGCCGAACATCTCCTGGCTGCGGTTGACGGCCTCGAAGATGCCGTCGGAGATCGCCGCATAGATGTCTCCGGGCGCCAGGTCGATCGGGTCCGGGATGGCGATCGGGCCCTGATCGAGCACGCCGAGCGGCATCGTGTCGGCCTTGAGCACGTCGAGCTCGTCGGCGGCTGCGCGATAGTGCAGGATCGGAGACTGGCCGGCCGACACGGCCTGAAGCTGGCCGGTTTGCGCATCGATCACCGCCAGCCAGGCGGTGACGAAACGGCCCGTCGGCAGATCGGCGCACAGCTGGTGGTTGATGTGGGTGACGATCTGCGACAGGTCCAGAGACATTCGCACCGCGAGCCGGAGCATCGCCCGCACCTGGGTAACCGAGAGGGCTGGACCGATCCCGTGACCGGTAGCGTCGGCCAGCAGCAGCACGGCACGGCCGGCGTCATCGGCGGTAGAGGCGCCCGGCAGTCCGATGACGTCGTAGCTGTCGCCGCCGGTCTCGTCGGCCGGCTCCGACCAGGCCGCCAGGTCGAAGCCGGGCAGGTCGGGCAGTCGAGCTGGAAAGGTATTCATCTGGATGCGGCGGGCCACGCGCAGGTCCTGCTCGATCTTGAGCAGCGTGGCCAGGCCCTGGCGCATCTTTTCGTGGGCCTGGGCGAGACGCTGGACCTCCTCGACGTCGGTGACGATCGGCGCACACGGCTCCAGGTCGCCTGTGCTCATGCGCTCGCTCTCGATGACCAGCGCCTTGATGGGCTTGCTGTAGCGGCCGGCCAGCATCCCGGCCCGAGCCACGGCCATCCCCAGCGCCAGCACAGTGAGCACGCCGACCCAGATGCGTTGCCGCATCACGTCGCCGAGAAGGTCCGCCCCCGGCACCGCCACACCGATGTACAGGGGACGAAGCGACGACAGATCGAAGCGGCGCAGCTGCCCCCACCAGGCGCCACCCTCGCTGCGAAACCGCTGCGGGCTGGTGGCGATCTGCTCGCCGAGCAGGGCAGCCGACAGGTCGCGGGCCACAACCGTTCCGAGCTCGTCGGGTCGCTTGAGCAGCGCTCCTCGCAGGCTCTCGTCGTCGGGGAAGTCCGGGCCGCGCGGCATGCCGACGATACGGCCGCCCTCGTCGAGCACGTAGACAGCGCCACGCTCGCTCACCAGCAGCTCGCTGGTGAAGCGCGAGATGTCGAGCAGCGTAACGTCGAGGCCGATCACCCAGGCCCGGCCATCGGCCTCGAAGGCAACCGAGGCGGTGATGCCCGGATCGCCGGTTGTCAAGAACGTGTAGGCGGCCGTCCAGTGCGGCTCCCCGGCTCCGAGGTTGAGGACCGCTCCCACGAACCAGGGTCGCGTGCGCGGGTCGTACTCGAGGATCTCCTGCCGTTGTGTAGCCACCGAGGAGTCGCCGAGCCACTCCCACCAGATCACCCGCTGCGATTCGTCCGGGTCGAGCGTCTGCCGGCTACGCCATCGCACACCGACCCGCTGGAGCAGGTGCTCGCGTCCGGCATCGTTTGCTACCAGGCCCGCGGTGACCCACGGATGCTGCCGCATGAATGCCCCGAGGATCTCGTTGAGCGCCTGTGGGTCGTCGAGATCCAGCCGGCCGGCTGCCCCCCACTCGCGCAGCGCCTCGAGCTCCCGGCTCACCGGATCGAAGAAGGCCGACAGTCGTGCCTCGGTGCCTGACAGGCTCTGGTCGATCAGCGACTGGGAGAAGCGCTGGATGGCGTGTTGGCTACCGAAACAGGACATCGCCAGGATCGCCACGCCGAAGATCAGGACGATTCCGATGAGACTCCGCTGCAGGCTACGGCGAATCGATATGGTTCGGCTCACGGGTTGCTCCTCGGAGCAGGCCACGGTGAAACCACCGGCCTGTCGGGTCGCCGCGATCCTAACCCACGCCCACGAGCGCCGGCCCCGCGACCCGCCCCGATGCCACCAGAAGCTCAGCGTTCAACAGACAGGCACCGGCCGCCCCGCGTACCAGGTTGTGTACCAGCAGGCTGAAGCCCACGTCGTAGTGCGGATCGGGGCGCAGCGCGCCAACGCTCACCGTCATGCCGTCGCCGGCGTTCAGATCCAGTCGTGGCTGCGGGCGGTCACGCGCATCGACCAGACGAAGGGGTGACGGCGGCGAGGACGGAAGCTCGCTGCTGTCACCACCGAAGCCACGCAGGGCCTCGTTGATCTCGGCGATCGCTGGGTTGCCGCGCAGCCTCACGAACACCGAGGCCAGATGGCCGTCGAGCACGGGGACTCGGTTGACGGCAACCGACACTGGGAAGTCTGCCTCGAGGATCTTGTGCAGCTCGACCGGGATCTTCTCGGCCTCACCCTCGATATGGGGCACGACGTTGGCGTGGCTTTGCCAGGCAGCGAGACCGCCACGACCGGCTCCCGAGATCGCCTGCAGGGTCACCATCGTCGTCGACTCGATGCCGAAGCGCCGCTGCAGGGGCGCCAGAGCCATGGCTAGCCCGCACACCATGCAGTTGGGATTGGTGACGATGCCGCCGCCGGTGGCGCGCCACGACTGCCGCTCGAGCAGCGCCAGCGACTCCGGGTTGATCTCCGGGATCAGCAGCGGCACCCGGGCCTCGTTGCGGAAGGCCGAGGCGTTGGAGCAGACGAGATGGCCCTGAGCGGCGTACAGCGGCTCCAGGCGCAAGGCGGCTGCGCGGGGGAGCGCGGACAGCAGCACCGACGCCTGCAGGGGATCCTCCGGGGAAAGCAGGCGCAGGTCCGTGACGGTCTCCGACAGGCTTTGGGCGTCGCTGCCGGCGACGTCGGCCAGCCGTTTGCCCGCCGAGCGCTCCGAGGCCACGACCTCGCGCAGGCGCAGGGTGGGGTGGCCGCAAAGCCTCCGGATCAGCTCCTGGCCAACCAGCCCCGAGGCACCCAGCACGGCTACGTCGATGCTCATGAGGCTACCTCCAGGAGTGCCGGTGCCGACAGCTCGGTCGGACCGGCACCGACCCAGGTGCCCTGGCCGCCGATCGCTGCGATCCAAAAGCCCAGACCGTGCGCCGTCGCGAACTGCAGCGCCTTGCGCTGGATCAGTCCGTTGCCGACGCGCGCCACCTCGTCCCAGGCGGCGCGGGCGTAGCGTTCGACCCGCGCCGCCCGGTCGGTGGGGTCTCCCGTGAACGACCCATCGACATCCTTGAGAAGGCGGCACTCGACTGCCCCCAAGGCATGCGCCAGAAACAGCGCCGTCAGATCGGAGCCGCCGCGACCGAGCAGACTCGGCCCGCCGTCGGCATGCACGCCCACGAACCCGGGGACCACCACCACGCCGCCGAGCAAGAGCTCGCCGTGTAGCCGCGCCAGGTCCACGGACACCGGATCCGCGTCGAGCCGCGGACCGGAGGTCCGCAGTGCCAGCCGGGCCCGCGTCAGACCCTCGAGGCTCGGCTCCTGGTTCAGCGAATGTGCCAAGCGCAACAGCTCATCGGTGGCGCCGGTGCGGGCCGAGACCACCGCGACCACGCGACGCCCGGACGCCCGCTGGCGTGCGATCTCGCCCGCCGCCGCCCGATAGCCGTCGTCGGTCTCCAGCACCGAGCCACCGAACTTCAGCACCGCAAGCTCGTGGATGCGCGGCGTCGTCATCGGAGTGTCCTGGCGGCGCGATCGAGCCCGAGCCGCAGGTCACGGACGAGATCGGCGTCGGCCTCGATGCCGACCGACAGCCGCAGCAGCGAGTCGCCGATGCCGGCAGCCTGTCGGGCCTCCGCGTCCATCGCCGCATGGGTCATCGTTGTCGGGTGCGCGATGAGGCTCTCCACACCGCCCAGCGACTCGGCCAGCGCGAAGCACTCCAGCCCCGCCAGCAGCGCGCGGACCGCGGGCTCGCCGCCGTGCAGCTCGAAGCTCACGAGGCTGCCGAAGCCACTCTGCTGGCGGCGCGCGACGACGTGCCCCGGGTGCCCCGCGAGACCAGGGTAGTAGACCCGCCGGGCCGCCTCGTGGCCGGCGAGCAGGGTCGCGAGTGCCGCGGCGTTGGTCTCGTGGATGCGCGTGCGAGCGTGCAGCCTACGCAGCCCCCGCAGGGTCAGATAGCTGTCGAACGGGGCTCCGGACAGGCCCAGGCAATTGGCCCACCAGGCGAGCTCCTCGGCGATGCCGGGATCCGCGGCGATCGCTGTTCCGCCCACGACGTCGCTGTGGCCATTGATGAACTTCGTCGTCGAATGCACGACGATGTCGGCCCCGCAGGACAAGGGCTGCTGCCACGCGGGTGACAACAGGGGTGTTGTCGACGACAAGCAGGCCGCCGACCTCGTGAGTCGCCTCGGCGACCGCGCGCAGATCGGTGATGCGCAGCAACGGATTGCTCGGCGTCTCGATCCAGACCATGCGCGGTCGCCCGGCGCGGATACGGTCGCCAGCATCCTCACCGGTCAGATCGACGAACTCGGCGTCGAAGTCGCCACGCCGATGCAGTGCCATGACGGCACCGTGCAGGCCGCCGTAGCAGTCGTTGGTCAACAGGACTCGATCGTGCGGCCGCAGCAGCTGCAACACCAACGCGATGGCGGACATCCCCGACGAGGTGACCACTGCCCCTACACCGCCCTCTAGCAGGCTGCTGAAAAACGGCTCGAGCGCGCCATTTTGGGCTGGATCGTCTCGATCAAGGTGAGTTGCCCGGCCGCCGTGTGCGAGTGCGAGGCTCTGGTTGCCGGCCGCGCCGGTATTTCTTGGGCGGTTAGTCCCGATATCGTCACGTCGCCCCCTGGAGGTTGCGCATTCTGACCAGGTTGAAGGCAGCGGCGGTGAAGGTGAACATCCAATCGACGCGTTCGGTGCCTCGGTGCCGCGTCTTGCGCATCAGCCCGACCGTCTTGGCCCATCCGAACATCTGCTCGACGAGCTTGCGTTTCCTTTGACTGACCTGGTAGCCGGGGTGGCGGGTTGTGCGCCGGTCGATGGCGCTGCGCCGATTGGTGTCGTTCTGTGCGACGTGCGGGGTGATGTTCCGATCTCGAAGCTTACGGACGCACTCGCGTGTGTCGTAGCCCTTGTCGGCCGCCAAGGTCACCCTGCGGTTACCGGAAATCTTGTCCGCCATTTGCACCGCCGCCTCTCGTTCCGCTGTCCCGGAAGCGATCGTTACGCATGCCTTGGTTGCTAACCCGTGGCGGTTGTCGATCATCAGGTGCCCCATGTAGCAGAGCTTCGACTCGGCTCCCCTACTTTTCTTGTACAGGCGTGCGTCCGGATCGGTCCTGGAGGCGTGAGTATCGTTTGTGCGCCGTTGTTTGCGAAAATCGACGCTCGGGTTGCTGCCGCCCTCATCGGAGTCGCTCTGATCCTTCGGCTTGAAGCTCTTGTGTGAGGCCCACGCCTCGATCAGCGTGCCGTCCACCGTGAAGTGCTCATCCGATAGCAGACCGCGGCGCCGTGCCTCCGCCAGCACTTCCTGGAAGAACACCTCGGCGACCTCGCCTCCCAACACTCGATCCCGGTTCTTCGTGAACACCGTCGCATCCCACACCAGATCGTCCATGTTCAGGCCCACAAACCACCGGAACAGCAGGTTGTAGTCGAGTTGCTCCATCAGCATGCGCTCGGAGCGAATCGTGTACAGCACCTGCCGCAGCAGCGCCCGCAGCAGCTTCTCCGGCGGGATAGACGGACGCCCCGTGTGCGAGTACAGCTTCTCGAATAGCGGCGACATCCGCCCCAGCACATCGTTGACGATCTTCAGCAGCGGCCGCAGCGGATGGTCCTTCGGTACTCGCTGCTCTGGAGATACGTAACTAAAAACCGCCACCTGTCCCGCGTCCTCACCACGCATCTGCTCACCTCGTTGATGCTTCGGTTCTTGCCGCGGGCTGCGTGGTTCAGAATCTACTCGAACAAGGGGAGTTTTTCAGCAGCCTGCTAGATCAGCGAGCGCTTCGGCCAGCTGGTCGCGCGTCGGGTTGGAGGTGCGCGTGTAGTCGTGCACCCGCTTCACCCCGAGGTCGGCAAACGTGTAGTTGGACGACAGATAGATCGGCGGCATGACGGCGCCGTGGGCCGGGTCGGTCCCGACCGACGCCCGTACGCACCGCGTCTGGGCAGCCGGGCCGGGCTCCCGGTCCAGGACACGCCGCAGGATCGTGCCGACGGCCTCGGTCTCGGTCAGGAAGGCGTCGTGGCCGGTGCGCGAGGAGATCAGGTGATACTCGAGTGGTCCGGCGAGCCCGTCGCGCAGCTCCTCGACGAGCCACGGCGGCACCAATGCGTCGGTGTCACAGGCGACCAGGCAGGTCGGGATCGCGATCGCCGCCGGATCGACCCGGTGCGCATCGATCGACTCGGACAGGGCGATGAACGCATCGGCATCGAACCGGCGGGAAAAGTCGCGGCCACGGGCCGCCAGATACGACTCGACGGGAAACTCCGGCCCGGCCTCGGCGGCCACGGGCTCGCCCGCAAAGCGCTCCTCGAACTCCGGAGCGCTGCGGTAGGTCGTCATCGCCAGCGCGCGAGCCAGCTCCAAACCCTCGGTGGCGTTTCCGTTGCCGTCGGCCAGCCGCACGATACGGCGCTGCAGCGAGCGCCACGCGGTCGACATCGGATGCGCCCGGTGGGCGGCGCACAACACAACCAGTCGCCGACACCGGTCGGGGTAGGTCTCAGCGAACGCCAGCCCCACCATGCCGCCATAGGAGGCGCCAACCAGCACCTCGATCCGATCGCGCCCGATCTCGTCCAAGATGGCGGCCAGGACTTTGGCCTGATCGTGGGTGGTGACCAGACGGCCGGGCGGGCGGGCAGTACCCGGACCGCCGACGAAGTCGAACGACAGCACGAGTCGCTGCTCAGGATCGATCGGGCGTCCGTGACCGACCTGGGAGTCCCACCAGCCCGGAGCCGAGTCGGTCGTGATGAGGTGACGCCCGGCGGAGATACCGCCCAGCACCGCCACGAGCTCCCCATCGGGGGTGCCCGTCAGCTCGTAGCGCACCTCGGGTGTCCAATCGCCGAGGTCCACGCACACGGTGGGCGAGTTACCGCTGGTGAGAAAGGCATCGATCGCGCGCTCGGTGCGAGTGATTCCGGCTTCCATCTTCGATTCCTCCTGTCAGGGTTTCCATCGAAACCCCTGGAGAATCGAAGCGGCCGGTCAGGGCGCGCGTTCCACCCTCATCTCTCGCGAGCCGATCGCTCGGCTCCCGCAGGAGTTGGCACCACACCGAATGCCCCAGGTGGGCAGGTTCGGCAGGTTGCCCCGGCGTCCAAGGGCCTGTCCCTCAGCCGGTCTCGATGAGTAGCTGCGGATTATGCGCAGGTCCCGAGCAACCTCGCAAGTCCTACCGGTAGAATGCGCACGTGCATGACGCCGACACCCCCATGCCCGCCACCCACGTTTGGGTCGACGCGGACGGCTGCCCGGTGAAGAACGAGACCTACCGCGTGGCCGGCCGCTACGGGCTCAGGGTTACCCTCGTCGCGGACTCATGGCTGCGGGTGCCGGAGCACGACGCCATCGAGCTGGTGCTGGTGGAACGCGGCTCCGACGCGGCCGACGACTACATCGCCGAGCACTGCGCCGCCGGCGACGTGGTGATCGCCGCCGATATCCCCCTGGCAGCGCGCTGCGTGGAGAAAGGCGCCGTCGTCGTCACGCCGCGCGGCCGCCGGCTCGACCAGGACACCATCGGCGAGGCGGTGACGATGCGCGACCTCGGCACCTCGGTACGCGAGGCGGGCACGATGACCGGAGGCCCGCCGCCGTTCAGCAAGAAGGATCGCTCGCAGTTCCTCCAACGCCTCGACGCCACGATCCAACGGTTGAGACGCTCACGATAGTGCCGCCATTCGCGCCCCGAAAACCTCTGCGGGGCTTCGGAATGTCCGGCCCCGTGGCCGTCACATTCTGTGTGAAGGGCGACGTCCCGGCCCTCGGCTAGCGAAACGCATCAGATCATCGAGACATCTTGACATCAGCCTGTCGAGATTCCTACGCTGATGCCTATGAGAACCACCGTGAGACTCGACGACGACGTTCTGAACGCGGCTCGAAGCATCGCCGGCCAGCAGGGACGGACCTTGGGGGACGTCCTGTCCGAGCTGGCGCGTCGCGGGCTGCAACCCCGACAACCCCGGCGATCAGGCCTGATTCCGGCCTTCGACGTGAGCGCCGCAACTCCGAGCCTGACTCCGGAGATGGTGCGCGAGGCATTGGACGACGCCGGATGACCCGGTTGCTCGACGTCAACGTCCTGGTGGCCCTTGCCTGGCCCAACCACGTTCATCACCAGGCCGCAGTGCAATGGTTCGAGGCGAGCTACCGCGCCGGTTGGGCGACGTGTCCGCTAACCCAGAGCGGCTTCGTCAGGGTCTCGTCGAACCAGCGCGTCGTTCCCGACGCCAGAACCCCGGCGGAAGCGATCCTGGTGCTGCGACAGCTGACCGAGCTCGACGGGCACGAGTTCCTGGCGGACGATATCGCCCTGGCCACCACGGACGTCATCGACGTCAGCCGGATACTCGGGCACCGCCAGGTGACGGACGCCCACCTGGTTGCTCTGGCGCTCCGGCACAACGGCAGGCTGGTGACCTTCGACCGGCGAATAGCCGATGTGGTCCCGACCGGCATCGACGCGAACGTCGTATTGCAGCTCCCGGCCGCACCCTGATCCAAATCGATCACTTGCGATCAACAGGGTTCAGTTCAGCCTCACCAATGAATAGACTAGTCTAAGACCAGTCATCAACATCTTTGAAGGGAATCGCCGTGGCCTCAGTGGGGGCGTACGAAGCCAAGACCCATCTGTCGGACCTGCTCGAGCGCGTACAACAGGGCGAGCGAATCACCATCACCAAGCACGGCACCCCGGTGGCCGAGCTCGTGCCGCCGGAGTCGTCTCCGGCCATGTCTCCGGCCGACGCGGTCGACGCGCTTCGCCGCTTCCGTGAAGGTCGACGACTCGATGGGCTCAGTCTTCGTGAGCTGATCGAGGAGGGGCGGCGGTGAGTGGGTTCGTTCTTGATGCCTCGACGACGATGGCCTGGTGCTTCGAGGACGAGTGTGACGAGCGCGCTGACGGGATCCTGGATCGTCTGCGCGACTCCACGGCGCACGTGCCCGCCGTCTGGCCGCTCGAGGTGGCCAACGTGCTCCTGGTGGCGGAGCGAAAGCACCGGCTGAGCATTGCCGACTCGACCCGATTCCTACGCCTGCTCGCGAGCCTGCGGATCCGCGTCGAGACCACGGGCACGTCCGTGAGCTGGGGCGCGATCCTGCAGAGCGCCCGCGAGCTCGGGCTTTCGTCGTACGACGGGGCCTATCTCGAGCTAGCGCTGCGCAACGGGCTGTCTCTGGCCACCCGCGACGCGCGTCTGAGCGAGGCCGCGGCGCGGACAGGCGTGTCAGTACTTTGATCGACCCGCCCGACATCGCCCCTGACTAGCAGACCGTGGTGAAAGCTCCGGGCCTGAAGAACGCGCGGTGCAACCTGACCGCCGGGGGCGCGAGCCCTGTACGGGGGCGCAACGCGGCTTTCTCGCCCGACGACTCCGAGATCGTCTTCTGGGCCGATCAGCAGCTCAAGCGGGTTGTGGTTTCCGGCGGCTCGCCCTTCGTGCTGTGCGACGCTGGCAACCCGTTGGGTCTGCGCTGGGAGTCCGACGGGACCATCTGGTACGGCCAGGGGGCACGTGGGATCTGGCGGGTTCCGGCCACGGGTGGCACGCCGGAACAGGTCGTCGCCCTGGGCGATCGGCAGGCAGCGCACGGGCCTCAGCCGCTGCCGGGAGGCGAGTGGCTTCTGTTTACCCTGCTGGACGACGCGGTCGCTTGGGACGATGCCCGGATCGTCATCCGATCGCTGGAGACGGGCGAGCAGCGGGACCTGATCGCCCGGGGTCGCGACGCCCATTACGTATCGACGGGGCACCTCGTCTATGCGGTCGATGCGGATCTGCTGGCGGTGCGTTTCGACGTCGCGACCCTCAAGGTAGCCGGTAGCCCCGTTCCCGTCCGGGATGGGGTCCTCAGCTCACACAATATCACCGACGTGGCGCAGTTCGCCGTGTCGGACACAGGAACCCTCGTCACGATTCCCGGCACCGGACTCCGGCCCAGTGAGCGGGCCCTGGTCTGGCTTGATCGGGAGGGCAACGTCGAGCCACTGTCCTTCGAGCCTCGGTCTCTGGACTCGGTCGCCTGACGGGCGTCGCGCGCTGGTGCGCGAGGGGGAAGGCGGTCAAACGATCTGGATCTACGACCTGCAACGTGGCAGCCGCCAGCGGGTTACCGGTGCCGGCGAGTTCGACACGGCGATCTGGTCGGCAGCGGGCGATGCCGTCTACTACAGCGGTGAGGCGGGCGTCTTCTCGGCTCCCGCCGATCGCAGCGCTGAAGCTGAGCTGGTCCTGTTACCCGAGCAGGGAAAGCGCTGGCGGCTCTGGTCCGTCGACCGGCCTGGCCGCCGGATGTCCTCCAGCCGCTGGGATCTCAACCGGAGCTCGACCGAGCTCCTGGTGGCTGACTTGCCGAGCCTGGAAGGCGCCGTCAGCGTGGTGTCCAACTCAGGCATCGTGTCGGCCGTCTACCTGTCGCCGGACGGTCGTTTCCTTGCCTATCAGTCGAACGAGTCGGGCGAGTATCAGGTATACGTTCGCGAGATCGACAGCGGCGCTACCGTGACGGTGTCGATCGACCGCGGTGAGTCACCGCGATGGTCACCGGTGGGCGACGAGCTGTTCTATCTGAACGACGCCGACAATCGGAACCCGATCTTGATGCTGGTGCCGGTGTCCGGCGATCTCGACTTCGGTACGCCCAGCGAGTTGTTCTCCGTTCCCACCAGCGACCAAAGCTGGGCGGTTGCTCCTGGCGCCCAACGGTTCCTGTTTCTGGTTCAGCCCGAGCTGCAGAGCGTGGGGACCTCGGAGATCGGTCGTCTCGAGGTCGTCCTCGGCTGGTTCACCGAGCTGCGCACCCGAGTCCCCGTGGCACACTAAGCTGACGCCGCTGCCGACCCGAAGCCGAAGAGCCGGCGGTGTCCTTCGAGGATGCGCGCCTTGGCCGCGAGGCTTGGGTCCATGGTCTCGACGCCGCGCTGGTGGGTGCCGCCCAGCAGGATGCCGTCCTGGCGCGGGAACATGTAGAGTTCGCCGCCGATGACCATGTAGTCGACCTCGGGCTGGGGTAGCAGGAAGGTGAGCTGACCCTTGACCGGGATCATCTCGTCGTCGTCGAACAGCTGGCGCGCCCCGAGCCCCGTGCAGTTGACGATTACCGGCTCCTCGAGGCCGAGAAGCTCGGCGGGGTCTGAAAAAGCGCGCACCACGAGCGCACCCTCGGCGAGCCGGAAGTCGCGCATCATCTCCGGCATGTAGATAGTCGGCTCGATCAGCATCGTCGTGTAGCGAAAGGCGTTGGCGCGCGGGAAGGGGTGATCGGCCGGGTTGAGCCGTCGCGTGTCCGGAAACAGGTGCGCGATGCCCGGCGCCGGAAGGGTCTGGGGTCCGTCGCTGACGAAGTAGTTGTCCAACCAGCGGATTCCGAAGCGCGGCCCGGGCAGCTCCTGGAAGTGTCGGTGGGCCAGCTCCGCGGCGCGATTGAAGGAGGCCGTGTAGACGGCGTTGCCCCGGCCCGGGTCGGAAACCAGGTGGGGTGACCATTGGGCGCCGGCGATGTTCGAGGTCGTGTTCGGCGGCAGGTCGCGTGCATAGATCGTCACGCGCCAGCCGCGGCGTTGCAGCAGGCGCGCCGTGGCCAGGCCTACGGCGCCACAGCCGATGACCGCGGCCCTGCGGTGCTCGGTTTCCAGGGCGTGCTCGACTGCCAGATGAGCGGTGCCCCACGACAACGTCACGCCGGCCCCGCCGTGGCCGTAGTTGTGCACCAGCACCTTATCGCCGAGCTTCTCGGCCTCGACCCGGTAGCCGGACACCCGGAACGGGCGCAGGCCGACCACGGTACGGATCTCGCGTGCCGGATCGACGATCACCGGCGCGAGCTCGCGACGGCCCGGGGCGAGCCAGTCCGGCGCAGGCAGTGCTTGCGGGGCTGCCACGGGCTCGGGCGTCGTCGAGGCGCAGCCCAGCGCTCCCCCCGCCAGGCCGTAGCCCAGCGCGCTGCCGGTGACGGTTCGGATCAGCTGGCGCCGGTTCATGGCGAGCATCGTCGAATCCGACCTCACCTTCGGTCCCTCGCACCGGCACCATCGCCGGATCCTCCAGGCGCCGAACGAAGATCTGGTCGTTGGCGCTGAAGGCGATCGTCCGGCCGTCGCCCGAGATCGTCACCGCGCGGCGGCCCGTGTTGGTCAGCCGAACGTCCTGTGCGAGTGCGATATCGAAGCGAACCGGGGCCGCGGGCGCCGGTGCCTCCGGCCGCGTGAGCCCCCCAAGGTCGCGGCCACAGCGGCGGTTGCGAGGAGGGCCACCCCGACTAGCGTCGGCGACACACCGCGAGGCGCCGGCAGGTCCGCATCGCCAGAAATGGACTCGGTCGGGACGCTGGCCGCACCCGATTCGACGTCGGCTGCCAGCCTCTGCAAGTCGACAGCGAGATCGGCGGCCCCCTGGTAGCGGCGCGCTGGGTTCTTGGCCAGGCACTTGTCGAGAATCCAGCGCAGCCGCTCGGGCAAGCCGGCCTGCACCTGCTCGATGGGCTCGGGGTCCTCGTGGATGATGCGATCGAGCGTCTGTAGCATGCTGCGGCCCGCGAATGGCTGGCGGCCGGCAACGAGCTCGTAGAGCAGGCAACCGAAGGCGAACAGGTCGGTGCGTGCATCGATCTCGCCGCCCTGCACCTGCTCGGGAGCCATGTACCCGGCGGTGCCCATGATCTGACCGGCGACCGTCCCCAGCATCGTGGGCGACTCGGCCGAGTCGCTTCTCAGAGCTGCGCCCCCCTCCATGAGCTTGGCTAGACCGAAATCCAGCACTTTGGCGTGGCCATCCGGTGACACGAAGACGTTCGCCGGCTTCAGATCCCGATGCACGATCCCGGCGGTATGCGCCGCCTTGAGCGCCCCGGCGATCTCGACAGCCAGCGCCAGCGAGCGTTCGAGCGGGATGCGGCCGGCCTCGAGCTCCGCGTGCAGTGTCCTTCCCTCGAGGTACTCCTGCACCATGTAGTGGACGCCGGCATCGGCCCCGATGTCGTGCACCACGGCGATGTGCGGGTGGTTGAGGGCCGCAGCGGCGCGCGCCTCCTGCTCGAATCGGGCCAGCCGCTCGGGGTCGGCCGCCCACTCCTCGGGCAGGACCTTGATGGCCACCTTGCGGCCGAGCCGCGTGTCCTCGCCCAGGTAGACCTCGCCCATGCCGCCCGCACCGAGCGGCTCGAGAATCGTGTACGGACCGAGGCTACTGCCGGGTTTCATCTGAGACACCTGTCGCCGTGGCAACCTGACTCTATTCGAGCCGATCGGTCGAGTCGACGAGCAATCCGGCGGTCAGCTCGAGCGCCAGCACCGAATCGGGATCGATCTGCACGATCGCCTGACCGCTCGTTGCCACCGAGCCAAACGCGACGACAGTAGTCCACTCGCCGTTGCGCAGCAGCGCGGGGTCGACACCGATCGACTCGAGAAGTCCGCGCGCCGCCTCCAGTGCCGCTCCCCGCGAATCGCTCACTGCCAGAACCACGAGATCGCCAGGCTGAAGGCGCTCGCGGACTTTTGGCAACGCCCACTCGGCCCCGGCGTCATCGGCCGCGAACCTCAGCACGGCCTTCATGCGCCGGTCGAGAGGATCGGCGACGGCAACGCTGACGGCGTCGTCGAAGGCGTGCCGGCGAATACGGCCATCGGCATAGGTGACCACCAGCTGCGCACGAGCGCGCGGGTCGAAGCTCAGCGTCACTGGCGGCGTGCCGAGATCTCGGGTTGTGAAGTGGTATGGGCTCAGCAGCAAGGTCCGATCGACCTCGACATGGCCCCGAGCAATCACCGACCCGTTATCGGGGCTCAGCGCGACCAGATGCAAGCCAGACGCGTTGCGTCCTTCGGCAATCATCGGGGCCGGCCGGCCGAGCTCCTGGCCACCCATGGTGATGTAGCCAGCGCCCCCGGTGTCACTGCTCTCGGCCAGGATCCGAATCTCCTCGGCCAGGCGTCCGGCCAGCCCGTCTGGGAGATCCCCGGGAAGGCGCAACGTCGCGGCACGCGCGTCGAGCACCTCGACCCCCGGTTCTTCAGACCCAGCCCACCCGACTCCGGCGTACGCCGTGCCCTCCTGCTGCACCAGGGCCAGGCCCAGGCCCGCCGCTGCCAAGGCTTCGGCAAGCTCGCGGCGACGCGGCCCGGAAGCGGGGACGGCGCCTGCCACGAGAACCGTGGCGCGCGGCGGCAGACCGGCGAGCAACTCCGCGAGCGAGCCGCGGCTGGAGCGAAGCTCGAAGTCGACGCCACGAGCTGCGAGCTCGCGCATGAAACCAAGATCGCGACCAACCAGAGCACGACCGGTTATGTAGAGGCGCTCGCCGATCACCTCGTCCAGCGCCACGAAGTCGAGCCCGCGGCTTTCCAGACCCTGGGTGAGCTCGTAGAACGTCTCGACCAGGCGACCGTGGTAGTCGCGGTTCTCGGCGCGAGTGATCACGGTCGCGTCCGCGCCGGCGGCGGCGATCAGGTCGTCGTGGTTGAAGACGTTGCCCTCGGGCGCCACGTACATGCGCGCGTATGCTGCGGGAACGTTCAGTGCCAGGAGAGCAAGCACCCCGATGACGGTCCCGGTCGTCACGGCAAGCCGCGTAGTCCGCCTTACGGAGTCGAGTCCCACGCCGACCGCTACCGCAAACACCAGATAGGCCGGCAGGTAGTAGATGTGCTTGTCGCTGGCGTTGAACAACAGGACGAGGATCCAGCTCGCCAGCCCGGCAAACAGCACGAACACGACATCAGCGGTCCTACGATCCAGCAGAGCACGGAGCCCCAGCGCCCCCAGAAACATGGCCAACGGCAGGAACTGCTGGTTGAGCAGCCAGAAGAAGCGCGACAGCTCACCCTGCAGGATCGCGCCTATCGAGTAGCTGACGATCGTAGACTCGGGACGGTAACGACGAGCCAGCGGTAGCGTCATCACCTCGCCAAGCGACGCACCAGGGTCAACCGCCTCCAGGTAGAGAAACTCCCCGTGTGCCTGCGAATACACGTGCAGGTAGGGCAGGAAGAACGCCAACAACATGGCGGCCAGGCACCCCAATGCGAGCCGTGAGGAAAGCGATCGACGATTCGCCAACAGGAGCACCGCCACCGGCGCAAGCACCACCCAGAGCTGTGGATGGTGACCGGCCCCTAGCAGGCTGCTGAAAAACGGCTCGAGCGCGCCATTTTGGGCTGGATCGTCTCGATCAAGGTGAGTTGCCCGGCCGCCGTGTGCGAGTGCGAGGCTCTGGTTGCCGGCCGCGCCGGTATTTCTTGGGCGGTTAGTCCCGATATCGTCACGTCGCCCCCTGGAGGTTGCGCATTCTGACCAGGTTGAAGGCAGCGGCGGTGAAGGTGAACATCCAATCGACGCGTTCGGTGCCTCGGTGCCGCGTCTTGCGCATCAGCCCGACCGTCTTGGCCCATCCGAACATCTGCTCGACGAGCTTGCGTTTCCTTTGACTGACCTGGTAGCCGGGGTGGCGGGTTGTGCGCCGGTCGATGGCGCTGCGCCGATTGGTGTCGTTCTGTGCGACGTGCGGGGTGATGTTCCGATCTCGAAGCTTACGGACGCACTCGCGTGTGTCGTAGCCCTTGTCGGCCGCCAAGGTCACCCTGCGGTTACCGGAAATCTTGTCCGCCATTTGCACCGCCGCCTCTCGTTCCGCTGTCCCGGAAGCGATCGTTACGCATGCCTTGGTTGCTAACCCGTGGCGGTTGTCGATCATCAGGTGCCCCATGTAGCAGAGCTTCGACTCGGCTCCCTTACTCTTCTTGTATAGGCGTGCCTCCGGGTCGGTCCTGGAGGCGTGAGTATCGTTTGTGCGCCGTTGTTTGCGAAAATCGACGCTCGGGTTGCTGCCGCCCTCATCGGAGTCGCTCTGATCCTTCGGCTTGAAGCTCTTGTGCGAGGCCCACGCCTCGATCAGCGTGCCGTCCACCGTGAAGTGCTCATCCGATAGCAGACCGCGGCGCCGTGCCTCCGCCAGCACTTCCTGGAAGAACACCTCGGCGACCTCGCCTCCCAACACTCGATCCCGGTTCTTCGTGAACACCGTCGCATCCCACACCAGATCGTCCATGTTCAGGCCCACAAACCACCGGAACAGCAGGTTGTAGTCGAGCTGCTCCATCAGCATGCGCTCGGAGCGAATCGTGTACAGCACCTGCAGCAGCAGCGCCCGCAGCAGTTTCTCCGGCGGGATAGACGGACGGCCCGTGTGCGAGTACAGCTTCTCGAACAGCGGCGACATCCGCCCCAGCACGTCGTTGACGATCCTCAGCAGCGACCGCAGCGGATGCTCTTTCGGTACTCGCTGCTCTGGAGATACGTAACTAAAAACCGCCACCTGTCCCGCGTCCTCACCACGCATCTGCTCACCTCGTTGATGCTTCGGTTCTTGCCGCGGGCTGCGTGGTTCAAAATCTACTCGAACAAGGGGAGTTTTTCAGCAGCCTGCTAAGGCTGCTCCAATGCAGAGCGCCACAAGCCAGCGAGCCGATCGGGACTGATGCCAGCGAACCCCGGCAAAGAGCGTGCCCGCGAACAAGAAGAGGGTCAGGCTGTGGATCTCGGCATCGGTGGCCATCAGCCAATGCGTGCCCGAGAGACCGAACAGGAGAGTCGTGAGGGCCGCGATCCACAGCCTGCCTGTGAGCGCCCGAACCATCAGCAGCAGCAGGAGATTCGCGCCTCCCGCCCAGATGGCCGAGAACGCATTCATCTGATTCGCCAAGGAACCCGGCAACGGAAGTTGCAGCCATGCGCGCCCGAGAAGCGTGTAGAGCGGGTAACCGGGCTGGTGCGCGACGCCCAGGACGCTCGGGACGAACTGGAACTTGGCAGAGTCACCTGGACCGATGCGACCGCCGACCCCTGGGAACAGGGTGGTCAGGTAGACCGTCAACGGCAGCGCCACGGCCAGAACGGCGGCTGCGATCTCGAGTCGGCGAAGTCCTTGGGTGCTCATCTCTATCTGGCGGAAATGGGACCGAGACTCTTGCCGGATTCCATCTGAGACACCGGGGTCCCGTGGCGACCCAACTGTATTCGAGACAACCGGTCGAGTCGACGGGCACTTCACCTTGCGGCGGCCGGCGGATTCGAACAGAGTTGCGCCGCGATGACACGAACCGTGAATTACCGCAGTGCTCGAGCGCCCGGCGAGCGCCTCGATGGCGGTGCGTTGCGGCGATCGCTGGTGAGTTTGCTCTGCGTGCTGGGCGTGAGTTGCTCCGGTGCCGCGCCCCCAGACGCCTCGCCCGACGCCCTCGAGAACGCACCCCAGCGCCAGGACGAGTCGTTCGAGCTCCCCGATACGGGACCTCCGGAGTTCGCGCCTGGCCGGGGCCCACGGGTGGGCATCGACGAAGCGCACCACAACTACCACACCGCGGACGGCCGCTACCGTGCGTTCGCTGAGTTGCTTCAGCGCGACGGCTACCGGGTCGCGGGGTTCGCGCACGAGCTGACTGCCGAGTCGTTGTCGGGCATCGACGTGCTGGTGATCTCGAACGCTGTCTCGGCCGAGAACGAAGACGACTGGTCGCTGCCGAACCATCCGGCTTTCAGCGAGGCCGAGGTGGCCGCCGCGGGCGCATGGGTACACGCCGGGGGCAGTCTCATGCTGATCGCCGACCACATGCCGATGCCGGGCGCCACGGCATCGCTGGCGCGCGCCTTCGGGGTGCTGTTTCACGACGGGTTCGCGTACAACGCCGACGACACCGGCCTCATGACCTTCGCCAAGGAGGACGGGCGCCTGGCCGAGCACGGGGTGACGCACGACATCCCCGCTGTCATGACGTTCACCGGACAGGCCTTTCTCCTCGCACCCGGCACCGACGGCGAGCCCCTCATGCTCCTGGAGCCGGGGTCCTACGTGCTGCTTCCCCCCGTCGCCTGGGAGTTCGATGACTCGACGCCGAGGATACCGGCGGACGGCATGATCCAGGGCGCATTGCTGCGACACGGCAGCGGCCGCGTCGCGGTCTTCGGCGAGGCCGCGGCGTTCTCGGCGCAGCTCGGCAGCGGCAGCAGCACTCCGATGGGAATGAACTCACCGGATGCGCCGTACAACGCGCGCTTCCTGCTCAACGTCATGCGTTGGCTGACGGACAAGGAGAATCCATGACCGAAGCGTGGCTCTTCGCCCGGCTGAACCCCGACGACATCTTCGCGCGGCTGCACCACTTCTCGCTGGTGAAACGTTACGACGATTGCGAGATCGAGTACGTGATCACCGTGCACGAGTACGGCCCGAGCCAGGACGAGTCGCGCCGCTTCGTGGCCCGTACCGACAGAATGACCAACCAGAAGACCGCCTCCTATCGGCCCATGGGCTGGGGCGCCACGCTGTTCGACGCCCTGTCGCGTTGCGTGCGCGAGGTCCACCGCTTCCCCTACGAGGGGGAGGACATGAAGCCGGCGGGAACCGCCAAGCGGGAATGGACGGTCGAGGAGGGGGACGAATCATGAGGGACGTAAGGGGCATGCTGTTCGTCATCCTGGTGTGTTCATGACCCAGCTCATCCCGGCGGACGGCCTCGACCTGCAGGACAAGTTCCGCGCCCTCGTCTACCAGTCGATCGTTCGATGAATCACGTCGGGCGCACCCCATGACGGCGCCCACCGCAAGGCTCGAATCTCTCGACGCTTTCCGCGGTCTCACCATCGCGGGCATGATCCTGGTGAACAACCCCGGGACCTGGGCGCACGTCTACGCGCCGCTGCGCCACGCCGAGTGGCACGGCTGGACGCCCACCGACCTGATCTTCCCCTTCTTTGTGTTCATTGTCGGCGTGGCGATGCCCTTCGCGTTCGACCGTTACCGGGACGGTGCGACCGGTGACCAGCGCGCGCTCTACACCCGTGTGTTCCGTCGTGCTGCGCTGATCGTCCTGCTGGGGCTGGCGCTCACCGGGCTACCGCGCCTCGACCTCTCGGAGATCCGTTTTCCCGGTGTGCTGCAGCGCATCGGCGTCGTCTACCTGCTGACGTCGCTGGTGGTGCTGAACACGACGCGCCGCGCCCAGGCCTGGATCGCCGCCGGCCTTCTCGTTCTCTACCAGCTCCTGATGACCTGGGTGCCGGTTCCGGGACACGGCCCGGGCAACCTGGCCCCCGACGCCAATCTGGGCGCCTGGCTCGACCGCCTCCTGCTCGGGCAGCAGCACCTGTGGCAGAACCGACCGTGGGACCCCGAGGGGCTGCTGAGCACGATCCCGGCTGTCTCGACCTGCCTGCTCGGGGTATTCGCGGGGCGCTGGGTGCGCAGCGGCAGGGACCGGCGTGAGATCGCTGGCTGGATGCTGGTGAGCGGCTGGATGCTCATCCTGCTCGGTCTGGCCTGGAGCATCTGGTTCCCGATCAACAAGAACCTGTGGACCAGCTCGTACGTGCTGTTCACCGCCGGCGCGGCGCTCGAGGTGCTCGGGGTCTGCTACTGGCTCATCGACGTGGCCAGCATCCGACGCTGGGCTCGGCCGGCGATCGTCTACGGCCGCAACCCGCTGTTCGTCTACGTGCTGTCCGGCTTCCTCGTGAAGGCCCTGCTGATGATCCGGGTGGGAAGCGGCGAGGCAGCCACGAGCCTGTACGCCTGGCTGTACCGCACCCTGTTCGCCACCTGGCTGGCGCCGGTCAACGCGTCGCTGGCCTTCGCGCTGAGCATGGTCACGGCGATGTGGCTGGTGGCCTGGGTGCTCGACCGACGCAGTATCTACATACGCGTCTGATCGTCAGCGCTAGAAAGAGCTTCCGGGGAGGCCATTACCGGCAGAGCTCATGGCTTCCTCCGTATCGTTAACCCGAAAGAGTGCGCTGCTTCTACTTCGGCCGCTTTGCTGCTGTTCCAGATGTCCTGGTGCAGCTTCCAGGCACGTCATTCTTCCAAACCACGATGTACTTGCCGTGGTCGATGACGCCGCCGGCCTCCTCATCGGCGGTGGCCATGAAGATCACGTCGCGATCGAGCGGCACCCCGGAGCGATGCAGGGCCAGGAAGGCCTGCAGGTGCAGGGCGCCTCGGCACGCTGCAGTACACCGGCGGTTGGCGGCTGCACGACGGCGAGCGCCAGCGCCACTCCAGAGCTCGGAAGTAAAATCAAGCGAACAGCTCCGTTTGCGCGGCGGAGCAGATCGCTGAGACAGCTGGGTGCCGGATCTTCCGTTGCACGGAGATGGCATAAAACCGCTCTGTGACATCCTTGGCTGTTCCAACGACCTGCACCTGATACTGCCTCTGCACCTCAGCTTCGATCACAGAGGGAACCGCGAATATGCCGACGCCGGCTTGACCAAAGATCTTGATCAAGGCGCTGTCTTCGAACTCTCCTACAACGATGGGATGCACACCCTCGGCGTCGAACCATCGATCGAGTCCACGCCGAAGGACCGTACCGTTGGATGGCAGGAGGATCGGAGCGCCGTCCAACGACGCAGGAAACCCCTCCCGGCAGGCATCGGCCAGGCCGCCGGCCGCCATGAGCGTTACGCCGCACTTCCCCAGCAGGTGGTTGTACGCTCGGACCCTTACCTCACTGGTGATGGGCGTATCGGAAAGGACCACGTCGAGACCGTGAATCGCCAACTCGGCGAGAAGCTGGTTGGCTGGCGCCTCGAGACAGACGATTCGGACAGGTTCCTCCATACGAAGTGCGGGCTTCAGCAACTCGTGGACGACGAGCTTGGGCATGATGTCGACGACCCCGACCACGAGCCGCAGGGAACGACCACGCGTTTGCCCCCGGAGCGTCTCCAACAGCTCCCGGCCGGTCGAGAAGATATCGTCCGCGTACCGATAGACCACCTGGCCGATTTCAGTTAAGACCAGCCGGCGACCAGACCGGTTGAAGAGTTTCTCCCCGAGAGCCGCTTCCAGCCCCTTGATCTGGGTGCTGACCGTTTGCGGCGTCAGATTCAGCTCCTCGCTCGCTCGGGTCAGATTGCCTCTTTGCGCCACAGCCCAGAAATAGCGCAAATGGTGGTAGTTGAGAGTCATCCTGGGACCTCCGTTAGTTCGATATTCTCGAATTAATGCTACTGAAGTTTCGAATAGACAGAAAGATCGAGCGATGATACAAACCCATCGAAAGGTGCCGTGGTGTCCAGCTCCGCGTGTCCTTTCCCTGGGCCGATTCTCGGCGAGCGTCGATCGCGTCCGCGTCGTGCTCGCCGACAAGAACAAGGCCAGGGCGGCACCGACAGGAGCTTGTTGCCTCGAAGTGCCGCTCTCGGGGCTGTCAGCTTCGAGTTGTTCGGTCTGGGGGTTTCCCGGGTCGCCAGGCGGATCCGAGTCCCAGGCTGGCTGAGACTCTCTAAGTCTCGCCGTTTCGAGGGCATCGCAAGATGATGAGGGTCGCGCGCATTCTCTGCCCCGTCGATTTCTCCGGCGCAACGCGTGCCGGGCTACGGCCGGCGGTTTCGATGGCGACCGAGCACGGCACCGAATTAATCCTGCTCCACGTTCTGAATTATCCCGCCTACTCGGCGTCCCAAGTCGACTCTCGCTACCTCGACATCGAGGCCTACTACCAGAAAAGCGAAAAGCTCGCCCATTCTGAGCTCGAACGATTGCTCGACACAGAGACCCGCCGCTTTTGCCGCACACGGAACTTGGTCGTGAGAGGGACCGCCTACCAAGACATTGTCCGCGTAGCGAACGAGGAAGAGGTTGACGTGGTCGTAATGCCGACCCACAGCCACACCGGGGTCTTCAATACCGTGACCGGTAGCGTAACTGCCAGGGTGCTGCGCCTCGCCTCATGCCCGCTGATGACGGTCGCGTCGCAACATGCGAAACAGCGCGCGTTCTCGGTCTCGAAGATCATCTGCACTACCGATTTCTCAGATCTCGCGAAGGTTGCGTTCCACCATGCGGTATCCATCGCTTCGGGGTACGGCGCGGACCTCTTGATGCTTCACGTTTCAGCGTTGAGGGAGCACCAGACAAACCCGACGTGGCGCGTGCCATCGCCTTCTGAGGATGAGCGCGAAACGGTGGAGCATGTTCCGCCGGGAAGGTAATACGGCTCGCGCCCTGCCCAGTCCTGACTGTCAAAGCCCGACCCACTTCCGCGCGCGCTGGTAAGGCATAGGCACCTTGTTGACTTCGCCGCGGCGCTGATCGGGCACGGCATCGAAGCGTTCAACGTGCTGCGACTCAAGGGGGTCAAGTAAGACCGGTGAGTATGACGGCCGAGATGGTAATCGTCCTGGGCGTGCTCGGCACTGCACTCGTGCTCTGGGTCACGGAGTGGCTGCCCCTCGATCTCGTGGCTCTCTGCATCCCCCTGATGCTGGTTTTCGCGGGCGTGCTGTCCCCGGCCGACGCCACGTCGGGGTTTGCCAGCACGGCACTGATCACCGTCGGGGCCATCCTCGTCGTGTCGGGCGGACTCACCAAGACCGGCGTGATCACCTACGTCGGCAACAAGATCATCCAGTACTCGAGAGGTGACGAGCGCCGGTTGCTGCTGGTGGTCATGGTGACCATGGCCGTGTTCTCGGGCTTCATCAACAATACTGCCGTCGTGGCGATGTTCCTGCCCATCATGTTGGGGGTGGCGCAGAAGTTCCGCATCGCGCCGTCCAAGCTCCTCATCCCCTTGTCGTACGCCTCCATCCTGGGCGGCACCACCAGCCTCATCGGCACATCCACGAACATCCTCGTCCACGGGTTGATGGAGGAGCGCGGCCTCGGCGGGCTCAGCATGTTCGAGCTCACGCCGGTCGGCATCGCGTACGCGGTGGTGGGGCTCAGCTATCTCTTCTTCATCGGCGCCAAGCTGCTCCCGGATCGCGGCACGGTGGCGTCGCACCTCCAGGGTCACCGGGGCTCCGGCGGCTACTTGACCGAGGTGCGGGTTCCTGAGGACTCGCACATGATCGGCATGCGAGCGGAAAAGGCGCTGCAGTCGGCGCATCCCAAAGTGCAGCTGCTCCAGATCCTGCGCGGCGACGTTGTGCTGTGGCCACCGCTGGATCAGGTGGTAATCGAGCCGGGCGACAGCTTCCTTCTCAAGGGCGACGTCAACGACGTGCTGGCGCTGTACCGCCAGCAGGGCCTGGAGCTGGTGCCGGACCTCAAGCCAGAGGCCATTCGCTATGGCGCCAAGGACATGACCCTCGCCGAGGTCGTCATCATGCCCAACTCGCGGCTGATCGGCAGGACCCTGCGCGACGTGCATTTCCGGGTGCACTACGACGCCTCGGTCATGGCCCTGCAGCGTCATGGCGAGCACCTGCGCGACGAGCTCCCCGCAGTGCGGCTGCGGGTCGGCGACATGCTGCTGGTGATGGCCGACCGGCTGGACATCGAGCGCCTCGAGACCTACGAGGAGTTCCTGGTGCTCGAGGGAGTCCAAGAGGTCGTGGTCCGCGAGGACAAGGCGCCCATCGCGCTCGCTCTGGTCGTGGCGCTCGTGCTGCTGGCCAGCCTCGCCTCGCTGCCGGTGATGATGGTGGCCATGGGCGCCGCCGTGCTCATGGTGATCACACGCTGCCTGACGATGCGGCAGGCCTACGCCTCGCTCGACCTTTCGGTGCTGATGCTGATCGGCGGGGCGATGGCGCTCGGTCGGGCGATGGAGCAGACCGGCACCGCCGCGTTCCTTGCCCATGGAGTCGTAGACCTGCTGGGGAGCATGGGCCCGAGGGCGGTGCTGTCCGCCGTGTACTTGATGACCGTGGTGTTCACGGAGCTCATGTCCAACAGCGCCGCGGCCGTTCTGATGGTACCGATCGGCATCAGCGTAGCAGTTGATCTCGGAGTCGACCCTCGGCCGTTCGCGATTGCCATTGCCTTCGCCGGATCGGCTGCCTTCTCCACACCGATCGGCTACCAAACGAATACTCTCGTGTACGGCCCCGGTGGCTATCGTTTCCTCGACTACACGCGCGTGGGGCTGCCTCTCAACCTGATCCTGTGGCTGTTGGCGACGATGCTGATTCCGTACTGGTGGCCGCTCACACCCACGGGATGACCGGGGTCGACAAGCATGGAGGCGCCCCGCGCGGCTGACGCTGCACCTGTTTGGTGTCGTCTTTGCTCATGGAGGCCTCATGCTGGAACTAGCAGGCCCGATTGGCGCGTTGCTCGTGCTGCTGCTGCTCTCGGGTTTCTTCTCGTCGTCCGAGACCGCGTTCATGGCGGTCAGCCGCTATCGGCTCCACTATCTGGAGCGGCGGGGCAACCGGCAGGCCAGGATCGTCAGGGAGCTGAGCGATTCCCCGGATCGGCTGCTGGCGACGATCCTGCTGGGCAACAACTTCGCCAACACGGCGGCCACCGCGGTGGCCACCACCATTGCCCTCCGGGCCGGCGGCAACAACGGCGTCATCCTGGCCACCCTCATCATGACCGCGGTGATCCTCGTATTCTCGGAGATCGCGCCCAAGACGTTCGCCGCGCGTTCGCCCGAACGCCTGGCGCTCGCCGTTGCTCGTCCGCTGCAGCTGATCGTGCCGCTCCTGTATCCGCTCGCGAGCGCAGCCGCCACCGTGGCCGACTGGGCGCTGCGCCCGTTCGGGGTCAGCGGCGGTGGGCGTCCGCGCGTGTCAATCGAGGAGATCAAGGGCATACTCGATCTGGGCGAGGAGGAGCGCGTGATCGCCCGCGAGAAACGCCGCATGCTGCACAGCATCTTGCGGCTCGGCGACATCAAGATCGCCGACATCATGATCCCGCGCACGCAGATCAAGGCGGTGGCCATCGACGGCCCACCGGAGCAGATCGTTCGCCAGATCCGTGATTCGGGCACCACGAGACTCCCCGTCTACCGCGACAACCTCGACGACATCGTCGGCATCCTCCATTCCAAGGACGTGATCCGTTACTGGGATCACGCGGAGGACATGTCGGTCGAAGCCATCATGCGCACGCCGTTCTACGTGCCCGAGACAGCGAGTCTGGAAACCCTGCTGCGTCTCTTCCGCCATCACCGACAACACTTGGCAATGGTGATTGACGAGTTCGGTGGCGTCGAGGGCGTGGTGTCGCTCGAGGATCTTCTGGAGGAGATCGTGGGCGATATCGAGGATGAGCACGACGTGCCGGAGCGCCCCCCGTTGCTCGAGGTTATGCCGGGCGTCGTGCTCTGTAGGGGGACGTGTCCGCTGAGCCTCCTGAACCGCCGCTGCGCCCTCGACCTTCGCGCCCGCGACAGCAACACCCTGGCAGGATTCCTGATGGAGATCAGCGGCAGCGTGCCCCAGCCCGGGAAGCGGCTCACGCAGGGCGCGTTGACGTTCCACGTGCTGCGCGCCAGTCCCAACCGCGTTGATTTCGTGCGCATCGAGGGAGTGGCCACGCGAGGCGTAGAGGATGACGGGAGGCGCTCCTGAGGACAGGCTTCGCCCCGGCCACCACGGCGCGTTGAAAGGCGCGCGACACGCGGGCCGCTAGCGTCGCCGGCCAGGAAAGCAGCTTTGCCGCCGTGTCATCGTCGCTCCTGCAAACCGAGCAGCCGCGCTGCGTTACCGCCGAGGATTGCCGCCTCGTCGTTGTCGTCCAGGCCGAGCCCCTTCAGGCTCGTCACCATCTTCTCGAGACTGCCGATCATATGCGGGTAGTCACTGCCGGCCAGGATCTGCGATGGCCCCGCGAACTCGATCGCCAGTCGCAGCGCCGCCGGATCGAAGTTGACGGTGTCGTAGAAGAACTCGCGCAGGGTGTCGCTGGGCGGACGGTCGATATGGTCCCGGCAGCGAGCGAAGGCCTCGTAGCCGCGGTCGAGCCGTTCGGCCAGGTAGGGAATCGCGCCGCCCAGATGGCCGAGTACCCAGCGGATGCGGGGAAACCGGGCCGGCACGCCGGCGTATACCAGGTGTGCCGCGGCCAGGGTCGTGTCCATGAGGAACCCGACCAGGGGCATGAGCATGTAGTCGTTCATCGCCTCGACGCCGAGCGGGAACGTCGGGTGGATGTAGAGCACGGCGCCGTGGGCGTCGGCGCGCTGGTACACGGGCGTGAAGCGTTCGTCGGCCAGGGGTACGCCGGCGGCGTTGGAGTAGAGCATGAAGCCCGGGAAGCCGTGCTCCTGGACGCAGCGATCGAGCTCGTCGGCCGCGGCTTCGGGCGAGGTCAGCGACAGGGGGCCGAGGGTCAGGAAGCGATCCGGGTGCTGGGCAACCGCCCCTGCCAGCCCGTCGTTGACCACGCGGGCCAGCTCGACGCCGCGCGCCGGCTCCTCGATGAAGGTGCCGGGTGCGGTGAAGGTGATTACCTGGCGCTCGACCCCGGCGGCGTCCAGCGCGGCGATGCGCGCGCCCAGGTCGCGGTGGCCGGGCACCAGCACGTTGTAGTCGCCGGGCGAGTGCAGCACCGGATTGCCCTGCTCGTCCTCGGTGACCTCGAAGGCGCTGGGACCCTGGCGAACCGCGGCGACATACTCCGGTGGGTAGTAGTGGTTGTGAAAATCGATGATGCTCATGCGGTATCTCCCGTTCCGGGGTTCCGTTCGGTCCGAGCCCAGAGCCAGTAGACGGGCACTCCGAGCAGCACGAACCCGAGGCCCAGCGCACTCTCGCCCGGCTGTGACCAGACCTGGTTGGCGACGATGCCAAACGAGGCAGCCACGAACAATAGCGCGGTGGCCGGGTAGCCCCACATCCGATACCCCCCCGGCATCGTCGCCGACCCCGCGCCGCCGCAGACGCAGCAGGCCCAGCACCATGAGGCCGAAGAAGATCCACTCGGTGTAGACCACCCGCGTGAACAGGGCGCGGTAGGACCCGGTGGCCACCAGCACCGAGGCCCACCAGCCCCTGCAGCAGGATGGCGCGGTGGGGCGTGCCGAAACGCCGGTGCACCTGAGCCAACCAGCCGAACGCCAGGCCGTCACGGGCCATGGCGTAATAGACACGCGGCCCGGCCAGCACGATGCCGATGAGCGCGCCGAAAGTGGAGAACCCGACCAGCAACGAGAGGATCGCCCCGCCGCCCCCGCCGAGCACCGCTTCGGCGGCGTCGGCCGCGACACGACTCGAGGAGATCACCGACTCCACGGGCAGCACGTAGAAGTAGACGGCGTTGAGCGCGATGTAGCAGACGGTCACGATCGGCACGCCGAGAAGCAGCGCGCGTGGGATCGTGCGACGGGGATCGATGGTCTCCTCGGCGTTGTAGGTGACCATGTGCCAGCCACCGTAGGCAAACAGCGCCGCGGCAACGGCGAGCATGAAGCCGCCGAGCGATCCGGAGCCCGCCACCAGCACGTCGGCCGTCTCCGACGGCACCTCGTACCGGGGTCCGAGGGCAAAGCCCACGCCGATGATCAACAGGATGGCTCCGACCTTCGCGGCCGTGAAGATCGCCTGCAGGTCGCCGGCGCGGCGCACGCCGACGTAGTTCACCGCGGTGAGCAGCGCCACGACCGCCACACCCGTGGCTCGTGTGCCGACGTCGCCGAGCGGCAGAAAGTAGCCCGCGTAGCGCGCCAACACGACGGCGATCGCGGCGATGATCCCCGTGTGCATCGTCCAGAACATGGCCCAGCCCCAGAGGAAGCCGAGCAGTGGCGAGAAGGCCTCGCGCAGGAAGGCGTAGACCCCGCCGCATTCCGGTATCCGGGCCGACAACTCGGCGGTTGCCAAGGCCCCGAGCAACGTGAGGAAGCCCGCCACGACCCACACCGCCGTCGCGCCACCGAGACTCGGAACGTGGCCGGTGACCTCCGAGGGCTGCACGAAGATCGAGGCCCCGATGATCGTCCCGACCACCATCGCGGTAGCGTGCCGGGGCCCGAGGACGCGCCGAAGGTCGCTCACGAGGCGGCTCCGGCGACACCGCCCAGCGCACGGTCGAGCGCCCCGAAACGCACCTCCCCCCGCACCTCGCGCCGTAGCCTTGCGGCGAGAGCCGTATCTCCGATGCGGGAGCTCGCGAGTCCAGTCGTCGTAGCCACCTCCTACCGCCGTGCCGTACCATTGTGCCGCTGTTTGGCAAGGAGTTCAGAAGCGACGCACGAGATGCTGCCGATGCGATACCGGGCTGGACGACATTTCTTGCAGGTGCCGGGGCCGACCAACGTCCCGGATCGAGTGCTGCGTGCCATCGCGCAACCGAGTATCGATCATCGGGGCCCCGAGTTCGCGCTCCTGACGCGAGAGATCCTCGACGGGCTCGCCTCGATCCTCCACAACGACGACGGCGAGGTGTTCGTGTTTCCCTCCTCCGGCAACGGCGGCTGGGAGGCGGCGCTGGTCAACACGCTCTCGCCAGGGGATCGCGTTCTGGCCTTCGACAACGGCTTCTTCGCCAACGGCTGGAGCCACGTCGCGACGCGGTTGGGCCTCGAGCTCGAGAGCGTTCCGTGTGACTGGCGCCGGCCGGTCGACCCGGAGCTGGCGGCGGCGCGGCTGCAGGGTGATCGCGCCGCCACGCCCTACCGCGCGCTGCTCCTGGTCCACAACGAGACCACCACCGGTGTGCGCTCCGATATCGCGGCGATGCGAGCCGTGCTCGACGATACCGGTCACGAGGCGCTGCTCATGGTCGACGCCGTCTCCTCGCTCGCGTCGATGCCGCTGCCGCAGCAGGAGTGGGGCGTCGATGTCGTGGTTGCCGGGTCGCAGAAGGGGCTCATGCTGCCGCCGGGACTCGGGTTCAACTCGGCCGGCCCGCGGGCGCTGGAGGCTGCCGAGCACGCCAAGCCGCCGCGCGCCTACTGGGACTGGGAGGCGATGCGCGCCCACAACCCCGCCGGCTACTTCCCATTCACCCCGGCGACGAACCTGCTGTTCGGCCTGCGGGAGGCGCTGCGCATGCTGGAGCAGGAGGGCGAGGCGACGCGATTCGCGCGCCACGAGAAGCTGGCGGGCGCCACGCGCGCCGCCGTCGAAGCATGGGGCCTGAGCAACTACTGCACCGAGCCGGCCGCCGCCAGCCCGTCGCTCACCGCCGTCGAGCTACCCGAGGGAGTCGACGCCGACGAGGTGCGGCAGCTCATCCTCGAGCGCTTCGACGTCTCGCTGGAGCCGGGCTCGGCAGGCTCGAGGGCCGGGTCTTGCGCATCGGCCACCTGGGCGACATCAACGAGGTCATGCTGGCCGCGACCCTCGCCGGCGTTGAGATGCGCCTGCGGACCGCCGGAATCGGCGACCCGGGCGGTGTGGAGGCAGCGCTCGAAGCGTTGCTGGCAGCCGAGGTCGCATCGTGACCGGCTCGGCCGCGCCCCGGGCTCTGATCACCGCCCTGACCCTGACCCTCGGCTTGGCCCTCGCGTCAGCCGCGTGTACCGGCGAGGTCGGCAACGGGCGCCTGACTCTCAGCTTCGGTCACGTCGGGGCCCCGAGCTCGCTGTACGACGTCAGCGTCCTGGAGTTCGCCCGCCGCGTCGAGCGACAGCTCGGCGACCGCGTCAGCATCGAGCCGTTCGGCTCGAGCCAGCTCGGCGGCGACGATGTGATGTTGCAGAAGCTCACGCTGGGCACGCTCGATATCTCGCTGCCTTCGACGGTCATGTCGTCGAACGTACCCGAGTTCGGCCTCTTCGAGCTCCCCTACCTGGTGCACGACCGGGAGCACATGCGCCAGATCGAGCGCGCCGTCTTCTGGGACCGGCTCGCACCGCGGGCCGAGGCCCACGGCTTCACGATCCTGGCGGTCTGGGAGAACGGCTTCCGCCACGTCACCAACAACGTACGCCCGGTGGTGCGACCCGAAGACCTGGCAGGGATCAAGCTGCGAACGCCACGCGGGTTGTGGCGCGTCAAGATGTTCCAGGCATATGGTGCCAACCCGACGCCGATGCCCATCGCCGAGGTCTTCGTGGCGCTACAGACCGGCGTAATGGACGGGCAGGAGAATCCGTTCACCCAGCTCCATAGCCAACTGTTCCATGAGGTGCAGACCTACCTGTCGCTCACCGGCCACGTCTACACGCCGGCGTATGTGACCGTGGCGACGAGCCACTGGGAGCGGCTGCCGCAGGATCTGCGCACCGAGCTGACCCGCATCGCCCGCGAGCTGCAGCCGTTCGTGCACGGGTCGGCGGCGCAGCTCGACGCCGATCTACTGGAGACGCTGCGCGGCTCGGGCATGCAGGTCAACGAGATCGACCGCGCCGCCTTCCAGGCGGCCAGCCAGACGATCTACGAGGAGTTCGGCCGCGAGCTCCCCGCCGGCCCCGCGCTCCTGGAGACGATTCAGGGGATCGGTGGGGCCTAGTACTCCCATGGGCGGCGAACGGCGACGCTGGGCGCATCGCTTCGGTCAGATCCTGGAATGGATCGTCCTGGCGCTGATGCTGGCGCTGGCGCTGGTGGTGCTGGCAGGAGTGGGGTTCCGCAAGGTCGGCATGGCGCTGGCCTGGTACGACGAGATCGCCTCGATCCTCCTGGCATGGCTCACCTTCTACGGCGCGGCGCTGGCGGCCTTGCGCGGCCGGCACATCGGCTTCCCGAGGCTCGTAGCCGGGCTCGACCCGCCGGCTCGTCGGATCGCATGGTGGATACGGGAGCTGGCGGTAGTGGGGTTCTTCCTGATCGTGGCGATCGCGGGCTTCCGCGTTCTTGGAGCCCTGTCCGGCACCTACCTGGTCGGCCTGCCCTGGGTTCCTGTGCCGCTGGCACAATCGGTGATCCCGATCGGAGCGCTCCTGTTCATCGCCGCCGAGCTCCTCGTAGCCCTCGACGAAACACCGGTCGAGGTGGCCGAATGACGCTCCTGATGCTGTTGTTCGGCATCATCGCGTTGATCCTGCTCGACGTGCCCATCGCCGTTGTCCTGGGCATCGTCGCCACCGCCGCGATCGTGGCGGCCGGCGGCATCGGCATGCTGCCCGACGTGGCCATCGTGCTGTTCGCCGGCGCCACCAAGTTCCCGCTGATCGCCATTCCGCTGTTCGTTCTGGCCGGCGCCATCATGAATGCCTCGGGAATCTCGCGCCGCCTGGTGGCATTTGCCTCGGCGCTCCTCGGCTTCGTACGCGGCGGCCTGGCGATGATCACCATCGGCGCCTCGCTCTTCTTCGCCGAGATCTCGGGCTCGGCCGTTGCCGACGTCGCCGCCCTGGGCTCGATCCTGATCCCCGCCATGCAGCGCAAGGGCTACTCCAAGGAGTTCGCAGCGGCGGTCACCTCCTCCTCGGCGACGCTCGCAGTGATCATCCCGCCCTCGATCCCGATGATCCTGTACGCGGTGATGTCGGGCAGCTCGGTGGTCGAGCTGTTCGTGGCCGGCATCGTTCCGGGGCTCATCGGAGGCGGGCTGATGATGGGCATCGCCTGGCTGATGGCGGTTCGCTACGACTTTCCCGTCGAGGAAGCGTTTCAGCTCCGCCGGGTCGGTCGTACCTTCCGCGAGGCGGCCTGGGCGTTGACACTGCCGCTGATCATCCTGGGCGGCATCTTCGGCGGCTTCGTCACCGCGACCGAGGGTGCTGGGCTCGCCGTGGTGGCAGCGACCGTGGTCGGCAGCCTGATCTACCGGGAGCTCGACCTGCCCCACCTGCGCAAGGCCGTGCTGGAAGGCGGTATGCAGACCGCCGTGGTGATGTTGCTGGTGGCCACCTCGGCGCTGTTAGGCACCTACCTGACTCAGGCTCGAGTACCTCAGCAGCTGGCTGCCGAGATCACCGAGCTGACCACCAACCCCCTGATGATCCTGATGCTGCTGAACGTCCTGTTCCTGGCCATCGGGCTATTCCTGCATTCCGCGGCCGCCATCATCCTGGTGGTGCCGATCGTCATGCCCCTGGTGCGGGCGGTTGGCATCGACCCGGTGCACTTCGGCCTCGTCGTCACCCTCAATCTCGGCATCGGCCAGCAGACCCCGCCGGTCGCCTCGGTACTGGTGACCGCCTGCTCGGTGGCCAAGGCCGACATCTGGGACCACACGAACGGCTCCGGCTTCTACATCACGCGCGGCGATCGGTCCTATCTGGACGACAACTACAGCGTCTTCGGGAACGTGGTCGAAGGGCTCGACGTGGTCGTGAGTATCGAACAGGGCGACCGCGTCGAGCGGGTCAGCATCCTGCGCGTCGGCGCTGACGCCGAGAGCTACCGACCCGACACGCGCTCCTTCCGTCGTCTCACCGCAGCCGCCGGCCAGCGGGTACAGGCGAACGCCGCCGACAGGATCCTGGCGCAGGCCGACTGGTTGGCACGGCATTATTCCGGACTCACGGGCGACGCGACCGGTATACGCCAGGAGACGCTGGCACTCCCCGGCACGAGACTCCCGGGTGCGGCCGCGACGCGTGTGCGTTATCGCGGGGTGGCGCTGCGCTACACGGGCCACATCGTCGAGGCCTCCGGAGCCAAGCTCCAGGAGATCCCGTTCGTCAGCCAGGCCGACGGTCGGCCCGCGGCGCACGAGCGTGCCGCGTGGTTCGAGCCGGTCCCGGAGCTCGAGGGCATTCCGCAGGCACTGCTCGAGTCGCTGCGGGCGATCGAGCCCGGAGAGCGGCGGCAGCTGGTGCTGCCGTCGTGGCTTGCCTACGGCCGCACCGGGCTCTATGGACCCGACACCCCGGGGATGCCGCGCTTCGTCATCTCGCCCGACACCATGCTCGTCTTCGAGGTTGAGCGCGAGTCGGCCGCTTGACAGCGTTCCGGGGAGGCTGATATCCACGCCAACATCGAACGACTCGACATCAACGCTGGAGGATCTCCATGCGCCGCCACGCTCTCGTGCTTCTCGCGCTGCTGCCCCTAGCGCTCGATCCGACCGCCGCACACGCTCAGGAACCCGTCGCGCTGCCCATGGACGAGCTGGCGAAGGGCAGCCTGAACGCGGGACCAGCCCAGTACACCTTCGTCGCCACGACTGCCGGCGTGCTCACGGTCTTCGCGCGCGCCGACGACGACGCCGACCTGACGCTCGAGGTGACCGACGATCTCGGGCAGCTCATCGAAGGCGGCAACTCCGATTCGGACCTGTTCGGCCAGACCGGAACCGAGCGTGTCAGCGTCGTGATCCGGCGTCCGGGCACCTACCAGATCAACGTCGGCTCTTACTCCGATTCGGCGAGCTTCCACGTCGGCGGCAGCTGGCTCGTAGCCGAGGCCATGGCGATTCCCGAGGACCCCGACGGACACCCGAGCCGTGCCACACCGCTGCCGGTCGCCACGCGGGTCGAGGGATCGATCGACCCTTCGAGCGGCGACGATGGCGACTGGTACGTAGTCACGGCCGAGATCGCCGGCCTCTACACCGTGATCACGGAAGGCGAGGACGACGTCTATCTCGAGTACTACCTGGAGGACGACTTCTCCATCGCCCGGGACCACTCCGATCAGGACGAGGGTGGTTCCGGCAACGAGTCGGTGACCGTGCGGCTGGAGGCCGGCGCGCGCGCCTACCTGAAGATCGGCTCGCCGCTCAATGCGGCCGCGACCTATTCCCTGCGCACCGGGGTGATGTGAGTCGGGGGCACTCATCGGGCAGGGCTGTGCGGCTTGCCGCGCCCGCCGCTCTGGCGCTGACGCGCTCGGAGCTCGTGGTGATCGAACGGGCCGGGCACTTCCCCTTCGTCGAGCAGCCCGAGGCCTTCCAGCGCGTCGTGCGCGAGTTCCTGGCACGGGTCAGCCCCGAGCCGTGAGCTCTGAGCGACTGTTCGCCGGCTTCGATGTCTCCACCCAAGGGTGCAAGTTAGTCGTCATCGACCCGGATAGGGCGGAGCTGGTCCACGTCGACTCCGTCAACTACGACCGCGACATGCCCCGGTACGAGACCCGAGACGGCGCCGTCCAGGGGCTCGGCGAAGGGGTATCGGAGTCGGATCCACGCATGTGGATCGAGGCCGTCGACACGCTGCTCAGCCGCCTTTCGGGCGGCGGCGTGAAGCCGGCCGCGATCCGTTCGATCGCCGTCTCGGGCCAGATGCACGGACTGGTCGCGCTCGACGCCGCGGGCCAGCTGGCTCGGAGCCTCGCCAAGCTATGGAACGACTTCTCCACGCTCGCGGAGTGCGAGCTGTTGACCGAGGCCATCGGTGGCAACGAGGCCATGGTCGCCGAGATCGCCAACACACAGCGCACCGGATACACCGCGCCGAAGATCCTGCACATGGCGCGGCACGAACCCGAGGTGTTTGCGCGCACCGCGACCTTCCTGGTGGTCCACAACTACGTGAACTGGTATCTGACGGGTGGCGCAGACGGCGGAGTCGCGTGCCTGGAGCCGGGCGACGCCTCGGGCACGGCGCTGTACAACCCGATCTCCGGGTGCTGGTCGCAACCCCTGCTCGACGCAATCGACTCGACCCTGGCCGACAAGCTCCCTCCAGTGCGGCTCGCCGACGCCAGCATCGGAACGCTCGGCGGAGGGCTCGCGGCGCGATTCGGGCTGTCGCCCGAGTGCACCGTCGACGCGGGCTGCGGCGACAACATGTACGGTGCCGTCGGCACCGGCAACGTTAGCCCCGGCATCGTGACGGTGAGCCTCGGCACCAGCGGTACGGCGGCGACGATCCTCGAGCAGCCCTGGATCGACCCGACCGGCGAGATCGCCTGCTACTGCGACAGCACGGGTCGCTACATGCCGCTGTTGTGCGTCTCGAACATGGCCAACGGGTACAACGCCGCGCTGGTGCACTACGGACTCACCCACGAGCAGTTCGACCGGGTCCTCGAGGCCACGCCTCCGGGCAACGAGGGGCGCGTGCTGGTTCCCTGGTACGAGGGGGAGCGCACCCCGGATGTCCCCCTGGGGACCGCCACGACATTCGGATTCAGGGTCGAGGACTTCACGCGCGAGCGTGTGTGCCGCGCGGTCATCGAGGGGCACGTGCTCAACCTGCACGCCGGCTTCGTTCGCATGCCGGTACAGCCCGCCGAGATCCGGCTCACCGGGGGACTGGCCAACTCGCCCTCCTGGTGTCAGCTCATCGCCGACATGTTCGAGACCACGACCGTGCCGGTGCCGGGAGAGGGCGCGGCGCTAGGGGCAGCGATCCATGCGGCCTGGGTGTGGGGGCGCGAGAGCGGGGTGCCGACCGGTCTCGGGGAACTCACCGACCAGCTCGTCCATCCCGACAATACTCGTCGCAGAGTCCCACGACCGGAGGCGAGCGCAGCGCACGCTCATCAGCGACACCTGTTCGCCGCCCTGACGGCTCGACTGCGAGGGCTCCTTGGCGAGGATCCCTTCACCCTCCGCGCCCGTATACAGCAGTAGCAGGGGCTTGAGCCCGCCCGCCCCCGTTGTTGCGGCTGGCGCCTGCGACTACGATTTGTCTCCCAGAGCAGGCTATCGCGAGACTCATCACGGCCTGCGGATCATCGGGTGGAGTCTCACCATGTCGCTCGAGGCCGGCGCTCGTCTGCTGCACTACTCGATCACCGACAAGATCGGTGAGGGTGGAATGGGCGCGGTCTATGCCGCCGAGGACACGCGACTCGGTCGCCGTGTGGCGCTCAAGGTGCTCCCGGCCGAGCTCGCCGAGGACGCCGACAAGCTGCGCCGTTTCGAGCGCGAGGCGCGCGCCATCGCGGCGCTCAACCACCCCAACGTAGTAACGCTCTACAGCGTCGAGCACTCCGAAGACACCCGCTTTCTGACGATGGAGCTCATCGACGGCGAGCCCTTGTCGGAACTCATCCCCGCCGGCGGATTACAGATCGACCGGCTCTTGGAGCTGGCGCTGCCGGTCACGGAGGCGGTGGCGGCCGCCCACGCGCGTGGCATTACTCACCGAGATCTCAAGCCCACCAACGTGATGGTGGACACGAGCGGGCACGTCAAGGTGCTCGACTTCGGCCTCGCGAAGTTCGTCCAGCGGCAGCCGCTCACCGAGAGCTTCTCCGACTCCGACTCGCAAATGGTCACCGAGCTCGTCACCGGAACCGGGACGATCCTCGGAACTGTGGCCTATATGTCTCCCGAGCAAGCCGAGGGCAAGCCGATCGATGAGCGCTCCGACATCTTCTCGCTGGGGATCGTTCTGTACCAGATGATCACCGGTGAGCGACCCTTCACCGGCGACTCCCCGGTTTCGATTCTCTCCAAGATCTTGCATGTGAGCGCGGATCGCCTGACGGCTCGCCGCGGTGACCTGCCGCGCCAGCTGCAGCGCATTCTCGATGCATGTCTGGCGAAGCAGCCGGGGCGCCGGTACCAGAGCGTGCTGGATCTGCGCAACGCGCTCGCGTCGCTGCGTGAGGAGATCGCCGCGGGGCCGCCGATTCCGGCCGCAGCACCGGAGCAGACCCGACCGGCATGGATCAACGGCCTCGCGCTGACGCTCGCAGGCGCGACGCTCGGCGCCCTGGCGGCGGCGGCGATATTGCGGCCGGCGGGGGTGCCGATTCCCGACACGGGAGGCGCGGCGCGTGGCAACTGGACGCTGTCGCCACTCGTGGCCTCCCAGGAGATCATGCCGACCGATCCGGATTTCTCGCCGAACGGCGAATGGGTCGTCTATGCGGCCGAGGTAGGCGGCGAGCGAGACCTGTGGCGGCTGCCGAGCGCGGGCGGCGCCCGTCAGCGACTGACCGAGACGCCCGAAGCCGAGGTCCATCCGGCCTGGTCTCCGGACGGACGACGAATCGCCTACGCCGTGGAGTCCGGTGGCGAGTCCGGTATCTACGTCATGCCCTCGAGCGGGGGCAACTCGGTCCAGCTCGTGAACCACGGCTCGCATCCTGCCTGGTCGCCCGACGGCACCCGCATTGCCTACGACTGGCGCGGCTCGGTGCGCGTGGTCTCGGTCGACGTGGTCGGCACGTGGCGCGTCCTGCTCGACGGTCTGGCCGACGACGCCCTGCCGGTGTGGACCCGCGACGGCCGCGGCCTGATCCTGTGGAGCGGTCTGCACGCGGACGTGGTGCGCCTGGACGCCGACGACCCGTCAGACGCGGTGCCGCTGCAAATCGTGCCGACCGGCAACCAGGTCGTGAGCTTGTCGATCGCCGGGAACGGGCGCGGTCTCGTCATATCGCGAGGACAGTACGGCGGCCACAAGAACCTCTGGTACGTGCCACTCGCCCCGGACGGCGGCAGGGTCACAGGCGAGCCGGTGCGCCTGACCGACTCGGTCACCGACGACCGCTCGCTGACGATCTCCAGCGACGGGACGCGGATCGCCTACGTGGCCCGCAACGTCGAACGGCATCTCTACTCGCTGCCGCTGGACCCAGAGACGGGGCTGCGGGCAGGCGGTATGGAGCGGCTCACCTACCAGGCGGCGCAAAACTACTACCCGCGACTGTCGCCCGACGGCACCCAACTGGCCTGGACGGCCCATCACACCGGCGCCGGCTTCGTCTACCTGCGACGCCTCGACGAGCCGGACGAGATCAAGCTCACCGACATCTGGGACCGCAGCGTGCGCGAAATCGGGGCGAGCTTCGCGCCGGACGGGCAGACCGTCGTCTACAGCTCAACGGTCGGCAACTCGTATCGACTCTGGAGGGTGCCCTGCGCCGGCTGCGTCGAGTTCGGCCTCACCGAGGTCGAGGCTCCGCACGGCGACTACCTGCCGGACATCTCGCCCGATGGGCGCACGGTGGCCTTCCACTCGGACCGCTCGGGCAGCATGGATCTGTGGACCGTGCCGAGCACCGGGGGTCGCGTCCGCCAGCTGACCTCGCTGCCCGGCTCCGAGGAGTTTCCCATCTGGTCGCCCGATGGCCAGCGCATTGCCTTCCGCTCGACCCAAGGCGACGACGCCGATATCTGGACGGTCAAAGCCGATGGGTCGGAGCTCGCGCCCCGGGTCGAGTTGGACAGCGACGAGACCTGGGCCGCATGGTCACCCGACGGCTCCCGCCTCTATTTCGTCTCCGACGCCAGCGGCACCTACGAGGTCTGGATGCAGGACGGCCTCGGTCACCCGCAGCAGGTGACCCGTCTCGGCAGCTCGCGCGGAGGCCTGCCCGACTCCAGCTTCTTCACAAAGTTCGCGGTCGGACAGGACCACCTGATCGTACCCACCGATGCCGTTACCGGAAAAATCTGGGTGTTGGAACGCCCCAGCTGATTCCCGGCCCCCGGAGACCCTCATGCGCAGCTTCGCCGCAACCGTCCGCCGAGAATTCCTGACAGCGCTCCTGGTCATCGCTCTCGCCGGCGGTGGTGGCTCGCTGGCCGCGGCGCGCCAGGCCGGCGACCTGACCGTGCAACGAGTACTGTCCTACGCCTTCCCGACCGGGTTGACGGCAGCACCCGACGGCAGTGCGATCGCCTGGGTGCTCGACGAGCGAGGCGCCCGCAACGTATGGCTGGCCACCGCGCCCGAGTTCGAGGGCCGGCGCCTCACGAGCTACGCAACCGACGATGGCCAAACTATCGGCAACCTGCAGTTCACCGCCGACTCGAGCACTCTGACCTAGCAGGCTGCTGAAAAACTCCCCTTGTTCGAGTAGATTCTGAACCACGCAGCCCGCGGCAAAAACCGAAGCATCAACGAGGTGAGCAGATGCGTGGTGAGGACGCGGGACAGGTGGCCGCCTTTAGTTACGTATCTCCGGAGCAGCGAGTACCGAAAGAGCATCCGCTGCGGCCGCTGCTGAGGATCGTCAACGACGTGCTGGGGCGGATGTCGCCGCTGTTCGAGAAGCTGTACTCGCACACGGGCCGTCCGTCTATCCCGCCGGAGAAACTGCTGCGGGCGCTGCTGCTGCAGGTGCTGTACACGATTCGCTCCGAGCGCATGCTGATGGAGCAGCTCGACTACAACCTGCTGTTCCGGTGGTTTGTGGGCCTGAACATGGACGATCTGGTGTGGGATGCGACGGTGTTCACGAAGAACCGGGATCGAGTGTTGGGAGGCGAGGTCGCCGAGGTGTTCTTCCAGGAAGTGCTGGCGGAGGCACGGCGCCGCGGTCTGCTATCGGATGAGCACTTCACGGTGGACGGCACGCTGATCGAGGCGTGGGCCTCACACAAGAGCTTCAAGCCGAAGGATCAGAGCGACTCCGATGAGGGAGGCAGCAACCCGAGCGTCGATTTTCGCAAACAACGGCGCACAAACGATACTCACGCCTCCAGGACCGATCCGGACGCACGCCTGTACAAGAAAAGTAGGGGAGCCGAGTCGAAGCTCTGCTACATGGGGCACCTGATGATCGACAACCGCCACGGGTTAGCAACCAAGGCATGCGTAACGATCGCTTCCGGGACAGCGGAACGAGAGGCGGCGGTGCAAATGGCGGACAAGATTTCCGGTAACCGCAGGGTGACCTTGGCGGCCGACAAGGGCTACGACACACGCGAGTGCGTCCGTAAGCTTCGAGATCGGAACATCACCCCGCACGTCGCACAGAACGACACCAATCGGCGCAGCGCCATCGACCGGCGCACAACCCGCCACCCCGGCTACCAGGTCAGTCAAAGGAAACGCAAGCTCGTCGAGCAGATGTTCGGATGGGCCAAGACGGTCGGGCTGATGCGCAAGACGCGGCACCGAGGCACCGAACGCGTCGATTGGATGTTCACCTTCACCGCCGCTGCCTTCAACCTGGTCAGAATGCGCAACCTCCAGGGGGCGACGTGACGATATCGGGACTAACCGCCCAAGAAATACCGGCGCGGCCGGCAACCAGAGCCTCGCACTCGCACACGGCGGCCGGGCAACTCACCTTGATCGAGACGATCCAGTCCAAAATGGCGCGCTCGAGCCGTTTTTCAGCAGCCTGCTAGAGGGCGTCGGGCCAGGGCTGGCTGGCGCCCATCTCGAGCATGGTGTTGAGCCGGGCGCCGGCCTCCTCGCTGCCGAAGAAGGAGCAGCGGTGCAGGGGGCCCTCGTAGCCGGCGGCGTCGCACAGTGCCCGGTAGAACTGGAACTGCAGGATGCGGGCGATGAAGTAGCGGGTGTAGGAGACCATGGCGGGCACGTGGTACTTGGCGCCCGGGTCGAAGAACTCGTCGCCACGATCCTCGGGCGGCCCGACGCCCTGGTAGCGCTCGCGCACCTCCCACCAGGCCGCGTTCATGGCCTCCGGCGTCGTTGCGCCGCTCGAGATACCCCAGCGCCACTGATCCACCAGGTAGGTCCAGGGCATGGCGGCAACGCGATCGAGCGCCATGTTGAGCAGCAGCCCGATGTCGCCGGAGGCGTCGGGCACCTCGTCGATGAGACCGATCCGAGCCAGGTAATCCGGCGTGATCGACAGCGAGATCGCATCGCCGATGGCCTCGTGGAAGCCGGGGTTGGCGCCGCCGCGGAACAGCGGCGGCTGCTCGCGGTAGGCACGCTGGTAGAAGTTGTGGCCGAGCTCGTGGTGGATGGTCTCGAACATCTCGGCGGTAGGCTCGATGCACATCTTGATGCGGTAGTCCTGGCCGTCGCCCATGTCCCAGGCGCTGGCGTGACAGACCACGTCGCGATCACGAGGCTTGGTGAACAGCGAACGCTCCCAGAAGGTGTCGGGCAGCGGGTCGAAGCCGAGCGAGGTGAAGAAGGCTTCCCCGGTGCGCGTCATCTCCTGGGCGTCCATGCGCGAGGCCCGCAGGCGATCGCTCAGGTCGTAGTCCGGGCCCGAGGTCTCGGGGGCCACCAGATCGTAGGTGTTTAGCCAGCTCTGGGCCCACATGTTGCCGAGCAGATGGGCCGGTATGGGGCCACCCTCGGGCACGACGCGCGAGCCGTAGAACTCTCGCAGCTTGGCACGCACGTGGCAGTGGAGTGCCTCGTACAGCGGCTCGATCTGACCCAGCAGCCGCTCGGCCTCGGCCGCGAAGGCGTCGGGCTCCATGTCGTAGTTGGAGCGCCACATGGCACCGAGGTCGTCGAAGCCCAGCTCCTTGGCCCCCGCGTTGGCGATCTCCATGACGCGCACGTAGTCGTCGCGCATCGGCGGACCCATAGTGCGCCAGCCCTTCCAGATCTCGAGCAGTTGGTCGGGATTGAGGCTCGTCGCCATGATGTTGACCATCTCGGGCTCGGCCAAACACTCGCCGTCCTCGTCACAGTACCGGTGGTTGCCGTAAACGCCGGTCAGGGCGTTTGACTTCGCCGCCAGCTCCGAGATCAGGGCGGCGTCGTCGGGCGCCGGGACCGGGAGTGCCAGCTTGAGGAACTCGAGCTTGCGAGCCGTCGTCGGCGATACCTCGTCAGCGTCGAACCGCGCCGCGCCCAAGGCCATCTCGATGGCCTTGGCGGTCACCGTCTCCTGGGCGGCGGCTGCGACCTTCTGGGAGTCGTAGGTGATGAAGTTGGCGGCGATCCAGTCGGCGTTCGCCTGCGCCCGGAAAAGCGCGTCGAGCTGAGCCTCGGCCGTCTCGACGAAGACGTCGGGATCGGTGGGCAGGTCGGCCTGCTCGGGGGCTGCGGCACAGCCGAGGACCAGAAAGGCCACGGAACAGGTAAGAGCGAGGCGGGTGTTCATCGGGGGGCTCCCTGAAGATAGGCGCGGGCTTCCTCGACCTGGTCGCGGTCGAGCTCGCCGTCGCCCCAATAGCGGAGGAATCTCTCATAGTGCCGCCGGGCCTCGGTGGTGTTGCCCTGGTCGGCGTGGAACTTGCCCAGCAGCCAGAGGGACCGCACCCAGATCACGCCCTGGCGCCCCCGGCTCAGCGTCGCGTCCCGGATGGCCTCCAGATGCGGTATCGACTCCTGCTCCCGGCCGAGCCTCCACAGCGACCGCGCCAGGTAGTAGCGCAAGACCACGCCCTCATCGGTGATATCACGGGTCGGCAGGAGCATCAGGGCCTGCTCGAGGTTGCGGGCCGAATCGGTGAAGTCGCGGCGCGCGAAGGCCATGATGCCGTCGATCTGATGATCGATGCGGCGGCGAGTCCTCGGCGGCAGCGGCATCTCCGCCAACAGCTGGAACACCTCCGCACGACGTTCGCGGACCGCATCCTCGTTGCCCAGCATCGCGTAGGCCAGGCCCTCCGCGAGCAGCGCGGTCTGCTCGAAGCCTGGCTCGAAGCCCTCGGCCCGCATGGCCGCGACGAGCTCGAGCACGCGAGCCGGGTTCTCGAGCAACTGCTCCAGCTCGGCTCGTTTCGCGGTCGCCGCGGACCAAAGCGGTCCGCCGGTCGGTGCCATGGCGACCGCCTCGTCGAGAGCAGCGCGCGCCTCGTCTGCGCGCCCGAAATACAGCAGAACATCGGCGCCCAGCAGCAAGGACTGGTGCGCGGCAGGCTCGCTGCCGCCGTCTCCGAGCCGATCCAGCGCCGCGAAGGCCGCGTCGAACTGTTCGGCCAGCATGTGGACGCCGGCCTCGAAGCCGAATCGCCGCGGGTCGGGGCGCAGCTCCTGGGCCCGTGCGAGCGCCGCAAGGGCTTCGTCGAAGTGGCCCGCCCGTGTCAGCTCGACGGCCAGGTTGTTGTAGCCCTCGGCGTTGTCGGGATTGGCCTCGGTGTAGTCGCGCAGCACGCCCACGGCGTCCTCGTAACGGCCGGTAATAGCGTAGGCGTTGGCCAGAGAATTGAAGGTGCCGGCAAAGCGATGGCCCTGGCGTCGGAGCTCCTCGAGATGCTCAATTCCCTCGTCGTAGCGTTCCAGGTTGATGAGCTCGATGGCGACGTTGTTGCGCGCCGGCAAGTGATCCGGGAACAGCTCGAGCTCCTTGGTGTACGCCTCGATCGACTCGCCGATGGTGTCTGGAGACAGCGAGTAGTACCGGCCCTGGATGTAGAAGCGCTCGCGGGGCGGCAGCTTGTCCGCCAGATCGAAGGCCCGCCTGGCGTGCCGCCGCGCCATCTGCGGGTCGCCTTCGTTGCCGTACGCCACCGACAGCTTGGCGAAGGCCATGGCGAACTCCGGATCGATCTCAACCGCCTCCTCCAGCAGCGGGATCGCCAGATCCTCCTTCGACTGCAGATTGAGCGTCACCGCCTGGTTGTACAGCCGGTAGGCGCCGACGTCGGCGGTCGTGACCTACTTGAGGGCGCGCCCGCCCATGCCCGCGTCGGCCATCTTCGTGCTCATCTCCGGCGACAGCTCGGGCATGGCGAAGTTGTCGGTGATGCGATCGGTCAGATTATCGACCAGGGCGAAGATCTCGTCAGTTGCGCCAGAGACACTCTCGGAGGCCAGCACGTCGCCGGTGCGCGCGTCCTGCACGCGTGCGTCGATACGCACCTGGTCGCCGATGCGCGCGAAGCCACCGAGCACCGCCGTGTTCATGCGCGCTTGCCGCGCGACGCTCTGAACCGTCTCGAAGGAGGTCCTGTCGTCGTCGAGGTTGCCCATCTCCTCGAGCATCGAGTAGAGACGATCGGTGCCGAGCACGCGCAGGTTGGGCGATTGCGAAAGGTCGGTTACCAGCATGTCGGCCAGGCCGGTACGCAACCAGTCGAGGTCGGCATCGTTGCTGAGGTTGTCGAAATAGAAGACGGCGACGGCGGGCGCTTCGGCGGCCGTCGGGATCGCCCCGAAACCGTCCGGCGAGCCGACGCCTCCCCCGCGCCGAGCATCGCGGAAGACGAAGCCGACGACGAGGAGCAGGACAAGCGCCGCGGCCGAAGCGAGCATCCCGGGGCTTGCCCACGGCCGCCGGGCGAGGGCGGGGGCCTGGCGCACGCCCGAGTAGAGCCCCGACTCGAGCGCCTCGCCGGTGTCGAGGTCGCGCTTCGCGTCCGCCAGGTCCTGACGCATGTCGGAGACTGTCTGGTAGCGCTCGGAGGGACGCTTGGCGAGCGCTCGCTTGATGATCCGCGCCACCGGGATCGGCACGGCCTTGTTGATGTCGCTGACCGAGCTCGGGTCGTCCTTGAGGATCGACGACAGGATCGAGAGATTGGTGTCGCCCTGGAAGGGTCGCTCGCCGGTGATCATCTCGAACAGCAGGATTCCCAGCGAGAAGATGTCGGACCGATGATCGAGGCTGCGACCCTCCGCCTGCTCCGGCGACATGTAGGCGACCGTGCCGATGATCTTGCCTTCGCCGGTGAGCGCTCCGGTCTGCATCTGGGTCATGCCCTCGGGCCCGGAGACCGTACGATGGATCTTGGCAAGACCGAAGTCGAGCACCTTGACCCGCCCCTTGTCGGTGACCATGACGTTGGCGGGCTTGAGGTCGCGATGCTGCACGCCGCGCTCGTGTGCGGTGGCGATCGCGTCGGCCAGGGGGATGGCGATCTCCAGGAAACCTCCGGCCGCCAAGTCCTCCTTGGGGACCACCGCGTCGAGGGTCTGGCCCTCGATCAGCTCCATGGTCATGAAGCGCAGGCCGTCGGCCTCCTCGACCGAGTAGATCGTGACGATGTTGGGATGGTTGAGCGCGGCGACGGTCTTGGCCTCGCGCTCGAAACGCTCGAGCCGGTCGCGGTTCTCGGCCAACTCGGGCGGCAGCAGCTTGAGGGCGACGTCGCGGTTGAGCTTGGTGTCGTGGGCCACGTACACCTCGCCCATGCCGCCCTCGCCGAGCTTGCGTACAATCTCGTAGTGATTCAGCTGCTTACCGACCACCGGATACTCCGTAGGGACGAGATTCCAAACGTCTGGCGCCGGGGAAGGCCGTGACTGAGCAAGCCCTCAGGATCCGCGTCGTCTCGACGTCGAACCCGGGGTTGTGGGGCCTGTCCTCGCGCACGTTGAGAAACGCCGCGGCTCCCTGCCGCTGACTCCAGCCGGTGCACAGCAGCACCCACGACGCCGACGGGATCGTCCCGTGGTCTTGCTCCCATCCTGCCAGCGCGTCGGGGGACAGCAGGTAGTCCTCGTCCTCGGCGACCCGGCTACGCACGTCGATGACGCAGGCCGGTCCGACGAAGCGCTCGGCCGGAATCGTGTCGGTCGTGTTGTCTGGCAGTTCCCTGCCGGTGATCCAGTGCGCCGGCGCGTCGAAGTGCGTGCCGGTGTGCTCGCCGAGGTGGAGCGCGTTCCAGTACCAGGCCGGGCCACTCTCGTCGAAGCGCGAGATGGTCTCGATGGTGACTCCGGGGGAGGCTGCGAACTGGGGCGGCAGGCCGATCACGGGGGTGTCGGGCCCCAACGGCTGACTGAGATCGACGACGCGAACGCTGCCAGAGGCGAGTCCGGCTACGAGCTGCGAGCTGCGAGAGTGCTTCGCTCATGGTTCCTCTTGCAGATAGCGGGCGAACTGAAAACGATTCTCGAGCAACTTCAGATCGGTGACGAAGGCCTTGGGGCCGATGTCGGCTACCTTGGCAACGAGGGTCGTCGGCGCCTCGGCGTTGCGAGCCGCGCCGAGTGCGCGCTCCAGCTCCTCGAGAGTATCCACGCACATCGAGTGCGGCATCCCGGCACCGGCGGCTATGGCGGCCAGGTCGCTACCCGTGGAGGTGGCCGTGGGAAAGCCGCCGACCGACAGCAGGCTCTCGTTGTCGAAGACCAGGTGGACCAGATTCTCGGGTCGATAGTGAGCCAGGGTGGTGAGGGTCCCGAGGTTCATGAGCAGCGATCCGTCGCCGTCGATCACCACGACCTGCCGGTCGGGACGCGACAGCGCGATGCCGAGCCCGAGCGACGACGCCAATCCCATGGCGTGCTGCAGGTAAAAGAAGTTCGGCCGGTGCCCGATCTGCTGCAGCTCGGCTGCGACGGCGCCCATGATCGTCACCACGACGCACTCCTGGAGCTGAGGGTAGATGGCCCGTAACGCGTCGATGCGCAGCATCCGATCGCTCATGGGCGTGCCTCCGGCTCGATCATTCGTCCTCCCACATCAGGTCACGGCCTAGCAACAACGCGACCGGTCGTAGCGCCGAGTGCGCCAGCGTCAGCGACTCGCTCAGCCGGTGCTGGACCTGCTCGCGAGCGTCGAGCCGCTGGTAGGGGATGCGCAGCGCTTGCAGCACCGGTTCGGTGACGCCACCGCCCTCCGTCTGCCACGGATCGATCCCGTTCGCCGTGGCTACCGCGGTCGCTGATCAGCATCAGGAGTGGAATGCGGTACAGCTGGGCCCCCGAGACGATGCCGTTGACCGACGCGAGAAAGCCGTGGTTCTGCATCAGCATGGCCGAGCGCACACCCGCGAAGTGGGCGCCCATTGAGATCCCGACCCCCTCCTCCTCCTTGGCGAGACGCACCAGCGTCATCGCCGGGTCGTCCTCGGCCATGCGGATCAGGTGAACGAGCCAAGTTTCCGGCAGCGCCGACACCAGTCGGACGTCGCACCGCTTGAGCGCGTCGTAGATGACCCGCGAGCTGTCGACCGATACCGGCATGTGCGAGACCTCGGCGAACCGTCAATAGCGGGGCGAGTCTAGCAGGCCACAGTGGAGCGCCCTCCGAACCCGGCTTTCTGCCCAGCATCGAATATCCTGTAGGGCGGCGCTTGACGCACCCTCGAGCGTGTTCGTACCGTTCTGCTTCTCCTTTCCCCACCTTCGCATGCGCACTACCGACCGATCGTCCTGCCCCCGCCCGCTGCGACGCGCCCTGGTGGTGTCCGCGTGCACGCGCGGGCCCACCATCACCTGCTCCAGATCGTCGGGCGGGGGCGCCACGGGCCGCAAGCGGGCGAACAGCTCGCTCATGTCGACGCCACCCCGGTGGGCCCGAATACCGTGCTCCCAGGCGGCGGCGTAATCGTTGAGCTGGAAGGTGACCTCGGCCAGACGGGAGTGCGTCGCCGGGGCCCCGGGCCTGAGCTGCAGGGACCGGGTGTAGGAGTCGCGCGCCTCCTGCCAACGCTCCATCTGCTCGAGCACCAGGCCGCGGCCGAAGAAGGGCGAACCGATATCGGGAGTCGTCTGGGCGACGAAGTCGAGCTGCCCCAGCGCTCCCTCGTAGTCGCCGAGCTCGAACTCGACGCTCGCCTGTCGCAGGGAGTCCACGGCGGCCACGTAGTCCTCGTCGCTACGGTAGATGCCAGGTTGCACCACGATCTGGTGGTTGGCCGCGGGCACCTCGACCTCGAGCTCGTGCCATCCCGCCTCGAAGGGCTTCGGAGTCTCGTAGGCCAGCACGTAGTAGTCGCGGAGCAGGCCCACGGTGTCGGCATAGCCGTGGCGCAGGTCCTTCTGTACAACGACTTGCCCGCCGGAAACTGGCGCCAGCTCCCGAAGCTGGTCCTGCAAGGTGCGCAGGTTCTCCCAGGCCTGGCGGGTCAGGGCACGCTGTTGCGGGGTCGCCGAGCGCACGATGCCCCACGATGCCCCACGGTACCGCGGCGCTTCCGCGGCCAGCCCGACCGCCACCGCGAAGACCGGCACCTCCGAGCGCATGCTGGCCAGAAGCACGTCGGAGTAGCTGGCGCGGCTGCCGAGATCCTCGCCGTCGGTCAGAACCACCATGGCGGCCCGGCGTTCGGCGGCCTCCTCGAGGCTCAGTGCCTCGCCGCAGGCCGAGCCGCGGGCCGGCGCCATCCACATCGACCCCATCATGTCGTCGAGCTCCTCGGCGGCCGCGGAGGCCGAATCGGGGCGGCGCTGGTCGAGGGCGCCATGAGCCGTGAGCATGGCGTCGTAGAGGCGTGTCTGGGCGCCGAAGGGATAGCTGCCGATCGTGCCGCGGATCTCGAACGAATCGGGCGAGCCCCAGACACCCGGTCCCACGCGGTAGTGGAAGGGCACCAGGTAGACGCAATCGTCGGGGCCCAGGGCATCGAGGAAGTCGTGCGCCGCCTCGCGCGCCGCCTCGCCCGACCAGTCGCGGCGAATGCTGTTGGAGAAGTCCAGAACCAGGGCCACGTCGAGCCTGTACCGCACCGGGTCGAGCGCCAGCATCACCTCGCGCGGCTTGCCGTCCTCGAGAACAACGAAGTCCTCGATCCCGAGTCCCGGCACCGGGCCGCCCGCGTCGTCTAGCAGGCTGCTGAAAAACGGCTCGAGCGCGCCATTTTGGGCTGGATCGTCTCGATCAAGGTGAGTTGCCCGGCCGCCGTGTGCGAGTGCGAGGCTCTGGTTGCCGGCCGCGCCGGTATTTCTTGGGCGGTTAGTCCCGATATCGTCACGTCGCCCCCTGGAGGTTGCGCATTCTGACCAGGTTGAAGGCAGCGGCGGTGAAGGTGAACATCCAATCGACGCGTTCGGTGCCTCGGTGCCGCGTCTTGCGCATCAGCCCGACCGTCTTGGCCCATCCGAACATCTGCTCGACGAGCTTGCGTTTCCTTTGACTGACCTGGTAGCCGGGGTGGTGGGTTGTGCGCCGGTCGATGGCGCTGCGCCGATTGGTGTCGTTCTGTGCAACGTGCGGGGTGATGTTCCGATCTCGAAGCTTACGGACGCACTCGCGTGTGTCGTAGCCCTTGTCGGCCGCCAAGGTCACCCTGCGGTTACCGGAAATCTTGTCCGCCATTTGCACCGCCGCCTCTCGTTCCGCTGTCCCGGAAGCGATCGTTACGCATGCCTTGGTTGCTAACCCGTGGCGGTTGTCGATCATCAGGTGCCCCATGTAGCAGAGCTTCGACTCGGCTCCCCTACTTTTCTTGTACAGGCGTGCGTCCGGATCGGTCCTGGAGGCGTGAGTATCGTTTGTGCGCCGTTGTTTGCGAAAATCGACGCTCGGGTTGCTGCCTCCCTCATCGGAGTCGCTCTGATCCTTCGGCTTGAAGCTCTTGTGTGAGGCCCACGCCTCGATCAGCGTGCCGTCCACCGTGAAGTGCTCATCCGATAGCAGGCTGCGGCGCCGTGCCTCCGCCAGCACTTCCTGGAAGAACACCTCGGCGACCTCGCCTCCCAACACTCGATCCCGGTTCTTCGTGAACACCGTCGCATCCCACACCAGATCGTCCATGTTCAGGCCCACAAACCACCGGAACAGCAGGTTGTAGTCGAGCTGCTCCATCAGCATGCGCTCGGAGCGAATCGTGTACAGCACCTGCAGCAGCAGCGCCCGCAGCAGCTTCTCCGGCGGGATCGACGGACGGCCCGTGTGCGAGTACAGCTTCTCGAACAGCGGCGACATCCGCCCCAGCACATCGTTGACGATCTTCAGCAGCGGCCGCAGCGGATGCTCCTTCGGTACTCGCTGCTCTGGAGATACGTAACTAAAAACCGCCACCTGTCCCGCGTCCTCACCACGCATCTGCTCACCTCGTTGATGCTTCGGTTCTTGCCGCGGGCTGCGTGGTTCAAAATCTACTCGAACAAGGGGAGTTTTTCAGCAGCCTGCTAGGGCGAAGCGCCCGTTGTCGAAGCCGATCACCGGCATGTTGGTAGCGACCGTGGCTGCGGTGATCGGTCGCCCGCCGAGGGGCTCAGGGCAGCCGTAATTGCCACCAGGCGAAAGCCAGAAGGGTGGCAGCGTCCTCGATCGAGCGCTGACGGGTGCGCCCGCCGGCATGGCCCCGGCGCGGATCGTAGCGCAGGATCACCGGGCGGCCGGAGTCGGTGGCTGCCTGCAGTCGCGCCGCCATCTTGCGGCCCTGCAGCGGCGGGACCCGGGTGTCGAGGTCGCCGGTGTGGATCAGCACGGCGGGATAGGCGGTGCCGACCTGGACCGCCTGGTAGGGCGAATGGGCGCGCAGGAACTCGAACTGTTCCGGGTCCGCCGCGTTGCCGTACTCCAGCAGCGCCGGCAGGTTGTTGGTGTCGCGAAAGGTATAGAAGCGCACCATGTCCAGGTCGGGAACGCCGCACAGCACAGCGCGAAACAGGTCCGGCCGCTGCGTCAGCGCCGCGCCCACCAGCAGACCCCCGTTGGAGCCGCCGCGGATAGCGAGTCGCCGCGGCGAGGTGTAGCCGCGCTCCACCAGGTCCTCGCCGACCGCGATGAAGTCATCGAAGACGTTCTGCTTGTTGTGCAGCCAGCCACCGCGGTGCCAGGTCTCGCCGAACTCGCTGCCGCCGCGCAGGATCGCCTGCACCCAGATGCCCCCGGCCTCGACCCAGGCGGCGCCGGCGGCGCTGAAGCGCGGGGTGATCGCGACGTTGAACCCCCCGTATCCGTTGAGCATGGCCGGTGTGTCGAAGCTCGCGGCAGCGCCGGCCTGACGCATCACGAAATAAGGAACGCGGGTGCCGTCGCGGGAGCTGGCCCAGAGCCGCTCGACCTCGACGGTCGCGGCGTCGAAGACGACGTCGGGCTCCTCGCTGACCTGGCGCTCGCCGGTCGCCAGGTCGACCTCGTACTCGACGTTCGGGCGGTCGAGCCCTCCGATCGTCAGCCGCGCCGAGCCCCCGTCGGCGCTGGCGATGGACGCGGTGGAGAGCGGCGGCAGCTCGACCTCGGACTCCGGGGCACCCTCCGCATCGAGCAGCCGGATCCGCGACTCGACCTCAGACAGGTAGGTGGCGTAGATGCGATCGTCGATCAATGTCCAGCTTCGCAGGACCTCGCCGGTCTCCGGGATCACCTCACGCCACGCCGTCGGGTCGGGATCGTCGAGATCGAGCGCCACGACGCGCCCGTTGGGCGCATCGAGGTTGGTGCGCAGGAACAGCTCGCCCTCGCGAAAGCGCGGTTGGAAGAGCGCGTCCTGCCCGGTTACGAGCGGTCGAACGTCACCGTTGAGCGTCACCCCGTCATCGCCGACCGGGACCAAGTACAGATCGTTGCTGCGCCAGCCGTGCTGCACGCTGAGGAGGAGATACGCGTCGTCGGCGATGCGCTGCACCGAGAGAAACCGCTCGGGGCCGTGGCCCTCGCCGAACAGCTCCGGATCCTGCGCGACCGGCGTACCCAGCCGGTGGTAGCGCACACGCGGGCCGATCTCTCGGGAGCGGTGGACATACAGGAAGCCACTGGAGTCGGTGTCCCACAGCAGCGAGCCACCATACAGCGCATTGGGAAGCAGGTCGGGGAGGTCGGCACTCTCGGCGAGATCGCGCACCCGGATCTCGATCTCGTCCTGCCCGCCGTCGCGCACCTGGTACAGGAGGTAGCGTCCGTCGGGAGAGACGCTGCGGATACCGACGCTGGTGGTGCCATCGGCGCGGATGGCGAGCGGATCGACGACGATCTCGTAGTCGCCGTCGGCGCTCGGCGGCTCCGATTCGCTGTCCGCGTCCGGGTCCTCGTCCTCGTCCTTGTCGTCCGCCGGCGCCGGACGGCTGACAATCCGGGCCACAGGCTCGCCGACGCGGCGCAGGGTAAAGAGCTCGATGTCCCCGGCGCGCCGGGGCGAACCGACATCGTCGGTATCCATGAGCTCGGTGAGCCGCTCGAGGAAGGCGGCACGGATCTCCTCCGTCGGCTCCAGCACGAGGCCGGCGTACTCGTTCTGCGCGGCGATCCAGGCGCGCGTCTCGGGACTGTCCTGGTCCTCGAGCCAGCGGTAGTCGTCGGTGATCTCGACGCCGTGGATGACGTCGACAACCGGATCGACGCGTGTCTCCGGCGGTGGCGGCCCGGTCGGCGGCGGCGCGCAGGCGGCGAGCGTCAGTAGCGTCAAGATGGTCGGGCGTACGAACCTGCTGCTCGGGCGTCGCATTACTTCTTCCCTTCAGCGCTGCGCGCGCGAGGCGCGCTTCTCGTAGATCTCGATGGCATCGTAAGCGGCGCGTCGGTACGCCTCGCGTGACACTTCATCCGAAAAGCGGTCGCGGGCCGCGACGCGCTCCCAGAGTGCGCGCACCATGTCGGCGAGAAAGCGCGCGGCCTCGGGGTCGACGTACGGGCCGTCGCCGTCGACCAGCCAGACCGGGCTCGTCTGCGCGAAGGCATAGCTGTCGCTCACCAGCGGCGACGGCGGACCGAGCGCACGGGCCGCGACCCAGCCGGCCCCTGGTACCTCGAGCTGGCGGTGCAGCAGCACGCGCTGGCCCCAACCTCCGCCGGCCGGGCGGCCATCGGCAGCCGGCAGCCCACGCACGTCCTCGGTCCACACCACGGCGCCGTTGACGAGAACCTCGACGCTGTCGACGGGCGTCGCCGACACCAGGTCGATCTCGACCTCGACGCGCCCGCTCTCGGGAGCGGCCACCTCTGCCCCCGGCTCGGCCCCGTTGACGCGAAGGAACAGCAGCGGCCCGGTGGTAGCGAAGGTGCGCCCGGCGCGAACAGCCTCCAGCCAGGAGGGGACCGAGACCGGCCCGTCGAGCCGGGCATAGGTGCGCGCGGTGCCCGGCGGTGGGTCGCGCCAAACGTCGGCGAAGTTGTCGGAGCCCCCGGTGGCCGCCAGACGGAAGCCGGCGTTCAGGAACCGGTAGTACATGTCGGCGTTAGCGAGCTCGTCGTACCAGATGCAGGCAACGTCGAAGAAGTTCCCCTTGCCGAGCGCCACGTCGAGGGCGATCTCGGAGTTGGCGCCGTCTCCGGGCTGCTCGATCGCTCGCGTGTAGGGGTGCATGAACCCGCCGAGCCCGCCCTGACGCTCGGCGTCGTCGAGATACGTGGAGTTGAGGACGTCGGCCGCGAAGGCCGTCCCCCCGGCGCCGCCGATCAGCGGCGTAATGAACTCCGACACACCCAACAGCCCGACGTGGCCGAAGGAACCGCGAAACTCCTGCGCGTACTGCAGGATGTGCTCGGCGCTCGAGAGCGGATGGGGCTCGCCCGTGAGGTCGGCCCAGCGACCCATGATGCGGGTGCCGTCTATGTGAATGAGCGCGTTGGTGACCCGCAGATCCTCGGCAACGAGCTGGCGGAAGAAGGCCTCGTGGTCGAGCCCGTAGCGGCCCTGGTGCAGGTCGTGCGCATGGGTCTCGCCCGAGTACCAGCCGAGACGCGTCGCGTCGTACAGCGGCTCCAGCGTGGCGCCGATGACCGCCCGCCCGCCGGCCCGCACCTCACCCTCGATCAGCGCCGGCCGGTGCTCGAAGCCACGGTGGATCTGCACGCGGACCGGTCCCGCCGGCACCAGAAGCTCGCTCTCGCCGGCGGTGTGGAAGTAGTGCTGGCCGCTTGCCGAGGCGACGCGATGGAAACCATCCGAGGGAGCGTACGCACGGCCATCGCTGGCGCTCACGGTGACTCGGGCCGGTACCGGCACGCCCGCCTGGTCCTCGACACGGATCTGCAGCGTGCCCATCTCGTCGTCCGGGATCTCGACGAGCACCCGCGTCCAACCCGCGCGGCGAGAACCGCCCGCAGGCGTCGTGTACAGGCGCATCGGGCCGTAGCGGTTCGACACGAAGGCGATGCGGCGGCCGTTCGGGCTCATCGCCGGCGAGTACTCGTCGCCCTGATCCTCGGTGAGGCGCGCGGGCGCACCGCCCTCGATGGGCACGATCGCGAGGTCGTGGCTGCCCGCACCGTCGGAGACGAACAAGAGGCTGCGTCCATCGGCCGTCCACGACGGCTCGACCCGATAGCTGGTTTCCTCGAAATGAACGACCGCGGGACGGGTATCCCCCACGAGCGACAGGCTGCGCCGCACCAGCGCGCCGGCACCGAGACGCCCCGGGAGCGGGGACACGAACGCCAGGGTGGCGCCGTCGGGTGCCACGCTCGGGTAGATCTGGTGTCCGCGCGCCTCGAGCACGGCCTCGGCCTGGGCTGGTGCATCGATCGACACGCGATAGATATCGAAGCCGTTTTGCGACTCCGGTGAGCGCGAGCTGCTGAAGTAGACCGTGCGCGAATCGGCACCCCAGGCCGGCTGCACGTCGATCTGGGCGTGGCTCGTGAGAGCGCGGGCCTCGCCGCCCGAGGCAGGGACCACGCCGATGTCCAGGTTGCCGTCGAGGTCGCGACTGAATGCGATGCTGGTGCCGTCGGGGCTCCAGGCGGGCTCGAAGTAGTAGGCCGGACCGCGGTGAGACGCTGCGCCCGGCCGCCCTCTGCTCGCACCACCCAGATATCGCCGCGCATCGAGAAGGCGATCTCGGCACCGTCGGGGCTCCAGGTCGGATCGAGCGGCCCGGTGGTGACGGCCGGCAGCAGGTGCCCCTCGACCCGGATCCGGTTCGGGCCGGGATTCGGATAGCGCTGGATTCGGCCGGGCTCGATGGTCGCGGCCAGGATCCGATCGAGCAGCGGGAAGTCGGCGTCGAGGTGCGTGTTGCCCTCGCGCACGATGCGTCCCTGACGGCCGCCCCGCATGCCGCCGCCGGCGCCCTCGTCGTACGCGGCATACAGGGCATCGACGACGTCCATCCCGTCGACGACGCGGCCGAACGGCGCGAAGCCCTGCTCGTCGAGCCGCTCGTTGTCGGCCAGGTTGATGAACACCTGCGTCGTACGGGTGCTCGGCTCCGGAAGCATCGCGAATGCCACCATGCCGCGCCGGTTGGAGCGCCGCACCGGATCGTCGGGGATCGTGCGGGCGTACCAGACGCCGTTGACGGCCGGATCGCCCGACAGGCCGAACTGGGCGATGAACCCGGCGCGCACCCGATAGATGCGGGTGTCGTCGTAGAAGCCCAGCCGCACCAGGTTGTAGAGGCGGTCGGCACCGTACGGCGCCCAGCCCCGGTTCACCTCGAGAACGAAGTCGCCCTGACTGGTGGCGAACCGCACCCGGTACAGCTCGGGCGCCGGCACCGACCAGGCTGCGTGGCCGGGATGGAGCAGCACCTCGGATGCGGGCTCGAGGGCCGGCGCTCGCTCAGCGACACCGACCAGCACCAGCGATGACAGGACTAGGGCTGTGAGCAGAATCGGCAAGGATCGCATTGGCGAGGCTCGGCTCGGAGAATCGACGAGCGCGCAGTCTACCGCCGCGACACGGTGACGGGCCAGGGGCCACTCTCATGGCGGCGGCTGCCGCGGGGGCGACTGCTCGCCGGCCGGTTGTCCGAGCCCGAGTCTCCCGCCGCCTTTAGCCCGAGTGCGGTCGGTGTCATCCTTCTGCTGTTCGGCCCGGCCAACCCGAGCCGAACAGCCCGCGAGCTCGCATGCCAGACATCCTCGGCCTCGGCGATCGGCCTATCGTGCTCGGAATGGTGCACCTGCAGGCGCTTCCCGGCGCTCCCGACTTCGCCGGCGACCTGACGGCGGTCCGCGACGCGGCGCTACGCGATGCCCGGTCTCTGGCCGACGGGGGCATCGACGCGGTGCTGGTCGAGAACTACTGGGACGCGCCGTTCTTCCCCGGTTCGGTGCCACCCGAGACCGTGGCCCAGATGACGGCCATCGTCGCGGCCATCCGTGAGGGAGTCGCGGCACCGGTAGGGGTGAACGTGCTGCGCAACGACGGTTGTGCCGCACTGGCGGTGGCCCAGGCTACGGGCGCGGCGTTCATCCGCGTGAACGTGCTGACCGGCGCCCGGCTGACCGACCAGGGCATCGTGCACGGAATCGCCCACGAGCTGCTGCGCTTGCGCAGCCGCCTCGGGGCGGACTCGATCCGCATCCTCGCCGACGTCAACGTGAAGCACTCGGCACCGCTGGCCCCCTATGACACGGTGCAGGAGGTCGAGGATGCCCTCGAGCGTGGCGGGGCCGACGCCGTGATCGTGTCGGGCTCGGGCACGGGAAAGACGATCGACGCCACCGAGCTGCACGCTGTGCGCCAGGCTTCCGGAGGTGCCCCTGTGCTGGTGGGCTCTGGTGTCGACGCGGACTCGCTGCCGCGCCTGGCTGCCGATGCCGACGGTTTTATCGTCGGCACAGCGCTCAAGGTCGAGGGGGCGATTGCGGCCCCCGTCGACCCCGAACGCGTACGGCGGCTGATGGCCGCGCGCGGCTGATCGTCAGCGGGCCGCCAGCGCCTCGGGCGTGGTAGCAGCGAAGCGCACCGTGTGGCTAAACCGGGAGCGCACCATCCGCCCTCGGTGCTTCACGTCGGCGTAGCCGGTGAGCACAATGCCCCCGTCGTCGGTGAGGCGGGCCGTGGCTCGGTAGTAGGTCTTGCCGTCGCGCGGATCGTAGAACGAGCCCTCGCGCCACTCGCCCGACTTGTCGCCTATCTGAAGGCCGGCCACTACATCGAGCCCCAGCAGGGAGCGAGCGCGGTGCTCGTTGCGACGGTTTTGGAGGTCGAGTGGCGGCTCGCCGGTAGTCGGGTCGGGCGAGGCCCAGGCGATACGACCGCAGAAGCCGTCGCCGCACGGGTGCACCTCGATGGCGAATGAGCCGTCTTCGATGAGCCAGTGGCCAACCGGTTCAGCCGGCGCGACCCCGAACGCTGCGTTCGGAAGCACCAGCAGTGCGAGGCCAAGGATGGTCGCGTATCGTCGCATGTTCTTTCTCCTGAGCGGGCGGCCAAGCCATCCGCGGTTGGACTCGGGAAGTCCGAGTAACAGAAGTGAGTCGCTCACTTATATCGAGCGGTAAACGTGTTCATCAGGGGATCTCGTCGTGGTGGGCTAGCCTTCCCCGGTGACGTAGGCGTGGACGATGTTGTCGACGATCGTGGCCTCGGCCACCTCGGACGGGAATCGCGCCGCGGCCCGGCCACAGTGCTGGTGCAGGGCGAACCAACCGATCATCTCGAGAATGACTCGCGCCGTAGCGCGCGGCGCCGGAACCGGCCGCAACCGCCCACGCTCGATGCGGTCGCGCAGGTAGGTGGTGAGCTCGTTCTCTAGTTGCAGCAGCGCGCCGTCGCCCCACAGGGCGGCGAGCTCGGGCCAGTCCATCGAGCAGCGATCGATCAGACGGAGGGCGACGCGAAAACGATAGGTCGTGGCATAGATCTCGCGCACGATGGCCTCGAGCTCGTGTTGAGGGCTTGTCTCGTCACCCGGCCCGTCGAGAGCCTGCCGCAGGCTGGCGAAGGAGGCCCGCTCGGCGATTGCCTGGCGCAGGTAGTCGAACGTCGCCCCGGGCGGCGGGTTGGGCACCGGGATCTGCTCCACCTCGACCGCCCCCTCGAGATCGGGGGTCGAGCGCACAACGAGGTCGAAAAGCGCCTCCTTGCCCTCGAAGTAGCGGTAGATGGCGCCCTCCGACAGCCCCATCGCCTGGGTCACGTCGGCCATCTTGGTGCGCCGGTAGCCGCGCTCTAAGAAGATGCCCGTGGCCGTGGCAATGAACTCGCGCAGCCGCCGGGTGGCGTCGTCGGTGATAGTCATGTTGAGCTCAATCGGGAGTGAGTCACTTACTCATTATGCGCAGGCGCGGTGCGTCTGGCAAGCCTCTAACAGGCTGCTGAAAAACGGCTCGAGCGCGCCATTTTGGGCTGGATCGTCTCGATCAAGGTGAGTTGCCCGGCCGCCGTGTGCGAGTGCGAGGCTCTGGTTGCCGGCCGCGCCGGTATTTCTTGGGCGGTTAGTCCCGATATCGTCACGTCGCCCCCTGGAGGTTGCGCATTCTGACCAGGTTGAAGGCCGCGGCGGTGAAGATGAACATCCAATCGACACGTTGCGTGCCTCGGTGCCGCGTCTTGCGCATCAGCCCGACCGTCTTGGCCCATCCGAACATCTGCTCGACGAGCTTGCGTTTCCTTTGACTGACCTGGTAGCCGGGGTGGCGGGTTGTGCGCCGGTCGATGGCGCTGCGCCGGTTCGTGTCGTTCTGTGCGACGTGCGGGGTGATGTTGCGATCTCGAAGCTTACGGACGCACTCGCGTGTGTCGTAGCCCTTGTCGGCCGCCAAGGTCACCCTGCGGTTACCGGAAATCTTGTCCGCCATTTGCACCGCCGCCTCTCGTTCCGCTGTCCCGGAAGCGATCGTTACGCATGCCTTGGTTGCTAACCCGTGGCGGTTGTCGATCATCAGGTGCCCCATGTAGCAGAGCTTCGACTCGGCTCCCCTACTTTTCTTGTACAGGCGTGCGTCCGGATCGGTCCTGGAGGCGTGAGTATCGTTTGTGCGCCGTTGTTTGCGAAAATCGACGCTCGGGTTGCTGCCTCCCTCATCGGAGTCGCTCTGATCCTTCGGCTTGAAGCTCTTGTGTGAGGCCCACGCCTCGATCAGCGTGCCGTCCACCGTGAAGTGCTCATCCGATAGCAGACCGCGGCGCCGTGCCTCCGCCAGCACTTCCTGGAAGAACACCTTGGCGACCTCGCCTCCCAACACTCGATCTCGGTTCTTCGTGAACACCGTCGCATCCCACACCAGATCGTCCATGTTCAGGCCCACAAACCACCGGAACAGCAGGTTGTAGTCGAGTTGCTCCATCAGCATGCGCTCGGAGCGAATCGTGTACAGCACCTGCCGCAGCAGCGCCCGCAGCAGCTTCTCCGGCGGGATAGACGGACGCCCCGTGTGCGAGTACAGCTTCTCGAACAGCGGCGACATCCGCCCCAGCACATCGTTGACGATCTTCAGCAGCGGCCGCAGCGGATGCTCTTTCGGTACTCGCTGCTCTGGAGATACGTAACTAAAAACCGCCACCTGTCCCGCGTCCTCACCACGCATCTGCTCACCTCGTTGATGCTTCGGTTTTTGCCGCGGGCTGCGTGGTTCAGAATCTACTCGAACAAGGGGAGTTTTTCAGCAGCCTGCTAGGGACAATAGGAGGGGACGACCAGGGCCCGGCAACGGCTCTTGTCGGGCGCCCGCGATCACGTATGCTGCGAGCCAGTCGAGAACCCACCGTAAGCCCGAGTTGGTCCCCGTGGCCAGGGAGCCCCGAGATGAGCCGATACGATCTTCCCCGTCGCGCCATGCGGGTGCTCACATTGCTGATCGCCGTGACGCTGCTGTCTGCCTCGGTCACCTCCACGGCACCCCCGCAGCGCCCGTCAGACGCCGAACTTCTCCAGGGCCTGGTTTCAGAAGCCCTGGCGGTGAGCGTGCGGACCCGCGCCGCCGACGAGTATCGGGACGCGGCGGCGCGGTTCCGCGACATCCTGGAGCGTCTGGCAAGTATCGACCGGGAGGGACTCGGGCTTGATGACCAGGTCGACCACGAGCTTCTCGAAGCCCACCTGCGCACCCGAATCTTCGAGTACGAGGAGCTGCGGCTGCACGAGACCAACCCGGCCTCCTACTTCGCCCTCGGGGCTACCAACCGACTCTTCGTCCGACCCGGCGCGATCACCGACTCAGGCGTCCGCGCCGCCGTAGCCGAGCTGCGGCGCCTGCCTCGCATCTTGGATTCCGCCCGGGCCAACCTCACGAATCCGGCCCGCACCTGGACCGAGAACGCCCTGTACCAGGCGTACTACGCCGAGCTTCTGCTGACCGACTACCTGCCTGAGGCGTCGGTCGATGATCCGGACCTGAACGCCGAGCTGCTGGCAGCCGCGCAGGTGGCTCTGGCCGCCGTCGAGTCGTTCGGCGCCTGGCTCGACGCCGACCTGCTGCCGCGCTCGACGCGCTCCACGGCCTGGACGCCGGAGCAAATCGAGCTCTACCAGTTCGTGCACGAGCAGCTGTACGACTACGGCGTCGAGGCCATGCTGCGGGTCGCGGGGCAGGAGGAAACCGCGACCTGGGACGCGATGCTGGCACTGGCCCGGCAGATCCACCCCAGCGGCGACCTGCACACCGTCTGGGAGAACATGAAGGAGGAGGCGCCTCCCTGGGAAGGGGTGCTTCCCATGGCCCGGCGCTTCGTGGACATGGCGTCCGACTGGCTACACAACGAAGGCAGCCACGTGGTGACCATCCCCGATTACATCGACTACGGCGCCCGCCTGTCGCCCCCGATGGCGCGACGGACGCTGTCGTTCGGCGGCGCTACCGGTGGCCCCACCGTCGCCGGGCGTCAGTCCGGCTACTACATCCTCACGCCGCTCGAGGATCGCCTCACGGCCGCCGAGAAGGCCAGCCGGATCAAGTCGTACAACCCCTACTGGACCCACGTGATCTCGTACCACGAGTGGCTCGGCCACAACGTGCAGATCGCCGCCGCCAACGCGAACGTCACGCGGCCCATGCGCCGCGCCTTCGGCTCGATCTACTTCAGCCAGTCCTGGTCGTTCTATCTGGAGAAGCTGCTCGAGGACGAGGGCTACTACGAGGACCGGCTCGATTACACGTCGGCGCTCAAGACGCGCATGGCGCGGCTGCAGATGCGCATGTGGAGAATCCAGCGGATCCTCACCAAGCTGCGCATGGCCAGGGGAGAGATGACGTTCGAGGCGGCGGTGCAGGCCTACATCGACAAGATCGGCATGGAGCCGACCAATGCCTTGATCGAGGTGCAGCGCGACTCGCAGACACCGAGCCCGCCGGGCCGCGAGATCATTGGCGAGCGCGTCATCCTGGAGCTGCGCGACGAGTACGCCCGCCGCATGGGCGAGCACTACACGCTCAAGCGCTTCAACGACACGCTGCTGGCCTACGGATCGATCCCGTTCCGGCAGATCCGGCGCCTGATGTTTCGCGACTGACCCGTCGCCCCTGGAACCTACCGGCCGGCGGGTGCAGACTCCGCCGGTCAACTTCGGTCGAGTCTAGAGGCATCCATGCCACGCAAGTCGGTGTTACTCGTAGGAATTCTGTTGGCCCTGACCCCGCTGTCGGCGCCCACCCGCCGTGCCGCCGGCACGCGCCGCGGCGACGCCCGCGCTCGAGCCGATCGGAGTGCGCTTCGATCCGAACATGGGGCAGCTCGATGCGTCGGTCGAGTTCGTCGCCCGGGCACCCGGGTACACCGTGTACCTGTCCCCTCGGGAGACGGTTATCTCCGTGCTGGCAGTCGAACAGCCGGCGCGACGCGAGGCGCGACCGCCTCGCGTACTCGACTCCCGCAGCGTTCGCCTCCGATGGCTCGGCTCGGACCCGAATGCCAGGGGACATGGGGAGGCGAAGCTCGGCAGCGTGGCCAACTACCTGATCGGTGACGATCCCAACGGCTGGGTGCAACGCGTGCCGCACTACGCGGCAGTACGCTACGCGTCGCTTTGGGAGGGGATCGACGTGCGCTTCTACGCCAGCGGCGATGACATCGAGTACGACCTCGTGGTCGGGCCGGGGGCGGACCCCGGGGCGATTCGAATGCGCGTGGAGGGCGCCGACACCGTCTCGATCGCGGACGACGGCAGGCTCGTGCTGACCGCAGGTAGCCACACGATCCAACAGTCGCTCCCCGCCATTTACTAGCCCGGCGCGGGCGGCGCGCGGGTCGTGGTTGGCGGGCGCTTCAGGCTGCAGGACGGGGGTGACGTCGGCTTCGAGATCGATGCCCACGATCCCGGCCGCACACTCGTCATCGATCCCAAGCTGGGCTCCTCGACTTATCTCGGCGGCGACGATACCGACGACGGCGAGGAGGTTGTGCACGACGACTCCGGCAACGCCTACGTGGCCGGATGGACCTGCTCCACGAACTTCCCCACCGCCCGTGTGGGGGAGGCCGGCGCCCTGAACTGCGATGCATTCGTGGCGCGCTTCAACAAGAAGGGCAAGCTCGACGTCTCGACCATTATCGGCGGCGAGGAGAACGACACCGCACGCACGATCTATTACGCCGGATCCGTAGGCCGGGCGGGCGCGCGCGCCGGGCCCGTGGTCGCCGTCGCCGGATTCACAAACTCTCCCGATTTTCCGCTCGTCGACTCGCTGCAATCGGCGACCACCGCGGACGACACCGACGTCTGGGTCGCTCAGCTCGACGCCGACCTCGAGACCATGGACTTCTCATCGCTGCTCGGGGGCCGCGAGTTCGAGTTCCCCAACGACGTCATGATCGATGCCGACGGGTATCTGTTCCTTACGGGTAGTACCGAGTCGCCCGATTTTCCGACCGAGAACCCGACGCAGAAGAAGTTGTCGGGGACGACCGACGCATTTCTCGCCATGATCGACCCCGGTCTCACCAACGGCAGCTCGCTCATGCACTCGACCTATCACGGCGGCAACGGTGACGATAGCGGCTACGGCGTGACGGGCGACGACCCGGCGGGCACGAGCCGCATCAGCGACTGGGTCGAGGTGACGGGGATCACGGACTCCAGCAAGAAATTCCCCCTGGAGAGTGCCCTGCAAGACAGTCTCGGCGGCGGCTTCGACGCATTTCTCGCCAAGTGGTGCGGCATGAGCGGCGATGAGCCGTCGCTCGTCTACTCCAGTTACTACGGGGGCAGCGATGATGACTTCGCGCACGACATGGCGCGCGATAGCGCCGGGCGCAATGCCATCGCCCTCGAGACCCATTCCGACGATCTGCCGCTCACCAGCAACGCTCCCCAGCCGCTATACGGAGGATCGGGTGATGCCGGCCTCGCCGTCTTCGACATCACGTCCCTGACGCGCACGGCTCCGACGCGGTCGGTGGCGACGCTTTACTTCGCGACCTATCTGGGCGATGTGGACCTGGACTACGCTAACGCGGTTGCCGTCGATCGCAACGACCTCGCGTATCTGGCCGGTGGAAGCAACTCGCCCGGCCTCGACACGGTGAAGCCGCTCCAGGCGTACAAGGGGGGCACCGATGTCCTGTTGGCGAAGATCGACTACGGTGCCGATACTCGCCTTCCGGCGCGGGTGCCAGCCTTCCTGTTCGTAACCCACTTCGGCGGCAACGACACCGATATCGCCAACGGCGTAACGGTTGACCGCTCGCTGAAGATGTACGTGACCGGGTTCACCACGTCGACCAACTTCAAGCTCAAGAAGGCGGCGCAGAAGAAGAACGCCGGGGGCTTCGACGCCTTCTACCTGGTGGTCAAGAAGTGAGCAGGCGCTCCCAGGCCAACGGCACGTAGTCGATCTCGAGCTCGCGCCGCAGCCGCTGCTCGAGGGCGCGCAGGTCCGGGCGGTCATCGGGTAAACCGCGGTCGGCGCGCCCATCGGGCATGATCGTCACGGTCTCGCGCACGCGGATCAACAGCTTGCGGGCTGTCGCTCGCGCCAGCGCGGTGCCGTCGGCCGCCGTCGACATGCGCACCTCGCTCACCGAAGCCAGACCGATCAGCCGGAACAGCACCCCGAGCGCGCCGGTCGTGGGGCGGATGCGCGACCCGCTGACTTCGTCGAACATCGTCCAGCCGCCAAAGTCCAGCAGCCGGAAGGTCACCACGCGGTCGTTGTGCACCAGAACCTCGGGCTCCGAGAACCGATCCTCGAACGAGTAGCTGGCGGGCACACCCGGCCCCGGGGGCCACGAGAGCCTGACGTTGACGGCGAGCAGCGGGCGCGGTCCCTGCCGAACCTCGGCCACCACGGCGCCGGGTCGCGCGTCCAAGTATGCCGATTGGCGGCTCGCGTAGGCGCGCTGGATGTGCACCGGGACGTCCTCGCGCGCCACGCCGGTCGCCTGCACGAAGGCCTCGAACCAGTCGTCGTGAGCGATCCGCAGGACGCCCGAATCGGTGTCCTCGCTGCGCGCCCCACGAACCAGCCGCAGGTAGACCGAGCCCTGGAAGCGGCCGGCGTTGGTGGTCTTGCTGATGTCGTATCCGCGCTCGGCGCGCATGGCCGCGACGACTTGCTCGCGCGCGACGGTGTAGACCGGGACCGGGGTGGCCTGCGAGTACAGCGCCTCCGCGGGCAGCCCTACCCACAGCCAGGCCAACGCCAACACAGATATCCTCGCGAGGCTGACGAGCATCCGCCCAGGGTAGCGGCTCGCCAGGTCGTCCACCGAGATCAGCGCCGGTAGTCGAGGGGTGGCTCCCGATCGCCCACCAGGCTGTCGTAGACGAACTCGTCGCCGCGGCGCGAGACCAGCTCCTCCCGGGCCCGAGCCAGAGCCTCGGGCTCCAGGTACAGATCGAGCGCGGTCATGGCCAGCGTCTTGGCGGCCAGAAGCATGCCTTTGCTGCCGATGCTGGTGCCGCCCGCCGCGACCGCCTGCCAGCTGTGGGCAGCGGTACCGGGCACCCAGGTAGCTGTCCTCAGTCCAGCTGTCGGCACGACCCAGCTGATGTCGCCGACGTCGGTCGAGCCCCCGGCCGACGTGCCGAGCCGATAGGGCTGAACCTCGAGCTGCGAACCAATGGCAAGCTCGGTGTCGCCGAGGGTGGCGAAGATCGCCTCGGCGAACTCGCGCTCCGTGTCGTTGTAGTCGAAGCCACCGAGATCGCTGAGGTTCTGGTACATCAGGCGCGCCAGTGTCTCGTTGGGCATGAGGTCGTAGATGCCGTGGATCACCTCGTGCTCGACGCGCGTGCCGGTGCCCTGCGCCGCCCCCTCCGAGGCGGCAACCACACGCTCCCAGAGCTGCATCACGGTGGCCACGTCGGGATGACGCACGTAGTAGTAGACCTCGGCGAAGTCGGGCACCACGTTGGGGGCACGCCCGCCTTGGGTGATCACGTAGTGGATGCGAGTCTCCTGCGGCACGTGCTCGCGCATCAGGTTGATCATGTAGTTGAACGCCTCGACGCCATCGAGCGCCGAGCGACCCCGTTCGGGGGCTCCGGCCGCGTGTGTCGAGATTCCGTGCAAGCGGAACTTGGCCGACTTGTTGGCCAGGCTTCTCGACGGGCTGGCGTCGTTGCTGCTGCCCGGATGCCAGTGCAGCACCGCGTCGACCTGGGCGAACAGCCCGGCACGCACCATGTACACCTTCCCCGCGCCGCCCTCCTCGGCCGGGGTGCCGTACAGGCGCACCCTACCCGGCTGGCCCGACCGCTCGAGCCACTCCTTGACCGCGATCGCCGCCGCCGTCGATGCGGTCCCGAAGAGATGGTGCCCGCATGCGTGCCCGTAGCCCTGCTGCACGAGCGGCGAGCGCACGGGGATCGCATCCTGCGACAGGCCCGGAAGGGCGTCGAACTCCGCGAGAATCGCGATCACCGGGCCGGTGTCGCCCCAGGACGCGACGAAGGCCGTCGGCATGCCGGCAACACCGGAATCAACGGCGAACCCGGCACGCTCGAGCTCGCCCTGCAGCAGCGCCGAGCTGCGCTCCTCCTGGTAGCCGGGCTCGGCCAGCTCCCAGATCGTGTGCGCGATCTCGCGGTACTGGGCCGCCCTGGACTCGATGCCTGCGACGACCTGCCGTTTGTGCTCGAGCGCCTGCCCCGCGGCTGCGTCGGCCGCCCCGACGCTCAGCAGAAGCACCGATCCGAGAATCCCCGGGCAACGGCTCCTGGAATCGATCATCGACAGTCCCTTCAAGCTGTGGTTGAGAGCAAGACACACCCTCCCACGACTCTCGTCGGTAACGCCAGCGGCATCGCGTTTCGGTGCTGGCCCTCGGCCGCGGAATGAATCCCTGCCCCGGGGTGTCTAAGATCCGAGAGCGATGACCCCCCCCCCTCCCCGACCGCACGAGCCGTGCCGGCGATCCCGGACCGCGGGTAGGCCCCGACGACTCGACGCTGCTAGTGCGTGCACCGGAAGGCGACGAGGAGGCCTTCCGATGCCTGGTCGAGCGCTACGAGGGCGCCGTTGCGGCCACCGTGATCGGCATGCTGGGCCCCGGTGGCGAGGTCGACGACGTAGGGCAGGAGGTCTTCGTGCGCTTCTACCGCGCACTGGATCGCTTCCGCGGGGATTCCTCGCTCAAGACCTACCTGACGCGAATCGCTATCAACCTGTCGCTCAACGAGCTCAAGCGACGGCGGCGCTGGCTCGACCGCTTCCGCAGCCGCGACCGGCTGGTGGATGGACTTCTACAACGAGTGCCGACCGCACTCGTCGCTCCAGGACCGGACGCCCGAGGAGGCGTACATTGACGACGGGGCTGAAGACAGGAGCCCGGGGCTTCGCCCCGTGTCTCGCAAGCCCAAGGCAGCCTGAATCATGAACCCGGATTCCACCTTAGCTGCGACGCAAACCTGTCCAAAGGATGGGGTCCACCTCTCCTCGATCTCCCGCACCTTGGAATCCAGATCAAAAGCCTCGATCTGGGCCTCGACCTCGCGGATCTTGGCCTCGACGTCGAACTGGGCGAGTTGCGCCTCGACCTCGCTCAGCCGCTGCTCGAGGTCGTAATCCTCGATCTGCCCTTCGACCTCGGCCACGCGAGTCTCGACGTCGTACTCGGCGATCTGCTGCTCGACCTCGCGGATTCGCTGCTCCTGCCCCTCGATCTCACGCTCCAGGCGATCCTGCGTCTCGGGATCGGAGGTCGCCCGGGCCGCTGACTTCAGGCTGGAGATACGCCCGCGGTGGGAAGAAATCTGACCCCGCAGGCTGCTGACCTGACCCCGGTACGAGGAGATCTGCCCTTTCAAGCTCGAAACCTGGCCGCGATACGAGGACATCTGGCCCCGCAGGCTCGAGACCTGACCGCGATGCGACGAGATCTGCCCCCGGAGACTGCTCTGCTCCCCGCGGATGCTGCTGGCCTCCCACAGGCCACCGAGCACCGTGAACACCCGGTCACGCCACTCCTGAGCATCCTGGCCGAATGAGAGGCTACGCCCGTCGACGCTCCAGGCATGCTCGATACCTCCGGGGCCCTCGGTGATCTCCAGGCGCTGTGTGCCGTCACCCTCGGACTCCATAACGACCCAGCTATCCTGCCCCACGGCGCGGACCGACATGCCGTTGTCGGCCATCACGACTTCCCCGTGGAGGCGCATGCACAGGCGCAGCCCATCGACGTACCGCTGGATGGTCTGGTCGCCGTTGTGCCAGCCCGAAAGCTCGTCGCGCTCACCGTCCCCATCTGAGCTGTGGCTCATGGTGCCGCTGAAATTCCCGCTCAGTCCGCGCACCTGGCAGGCGTGCTCCTGAGTCGTGATGGCCAGCGCGACCGGCCCGATCGAGGGGGTCGACTCCGGCGCCGTTACCTTGACGCCCGGCAATGCTGTGTGATTCGGCACGGTCGGCACCGGTCGAGCGACCGCGACCGAGACTCCGAGGCTGCCCAGGAGCAGCAGGGCGAGGGCGGCGACGGCGGGTTTGGTGCGAGGGCGGTGTGGCTCGAGAATGGCCATGACTCTCCTTTCCAGGTGTGAACGCTGGATCATGGGGAGGGAAACTACGGCCGGAGCGGGACCCATGCTCTCGGCCAGTTCTAGCAGGGTGATGAAAAACTCCGCCGAGGGCGGAGAATCTCTTGAGACAGGTTGGTAGGGTAGGCGCGAGTGCTCAAGTGACCGTCGTAGGGGGTGGGTTGATGCGAGGCGACGACACGCGGCAGGTAGCGGCCTTCAGTTACATCTCGCCGGAGCAACGGGTACCGAAAGAGCATCCGTTGCGGGCGATCCTGGAGATGGTGGACGAAGCGTTGCGCACGCTCGGGCCGCAGTTCCGGGAGTTGTACTCGCACACGGGGCGCCCATCGATTCCACCGGAGAGGTTGCTTCGAGCGCTGCTGCTGCAGGTGCTCTACAGCATCCGATCCGAGAGGATGTTGATCGAGCAGCTGGAGTACAACCTGCTGTTCCGCTGGTTCGTGGGGATGGGGATGGACGATACGGTCTGGAATCCGAGTACCTTCAGCAAGAACCGTGATCGGTTGTTGCAGGGGCAGATCGCAGACGCCTTCTTCGAGGCGGTGCTTGCCCAGGCTCGCGAGCGGGATCTGCTGTCGGATGAGCACTTCTCGGTGGATGGCACGTTGATCCAGGCGTGGGCCTCGCACAAGAGCTACGTCGCCAAAGGCGAGGTCTCTGGCCCCGGAGGCGGGGGTGGCAGCAATGCGGCCGGCAACTTCCGTGGACAGAAGCGATCCAACGCGACGCATCATTCAATCACCGACCCTGATGCGCGGCTGTTCCGCAAGGCACGAGGGCACGAAGCACAGCTGTGCTACATGGGGCATGTTCTGCTTGACAACCGGCACGGTCTGGCCAGCAAAGCCCGAGCAACAAAGGCCTCCGGCACAGCGGAACGAGACGTCGCCGTCGAACTGCTCAAGGCGGCTGTGCGAGGCACTCGGGCCACCATAGCCGGAGACAAGAACTACGACACTCGGAACTTCGTGGCGCAAACACGAGCGCTTGGAATCACGCCCCACGTAGCGCAAAACGCCTACCGGAATCGACGCAGCGCCATCGACGCCAGAACCACTCGGCATCCCGGCTACCAGGCCAGTCAACGCAAGCGCAAGCTGACCGAGCAGGTGTTCGGCTGGGTCAAGACGGTAGGCACTCTGCGCAAGACGCGACACCGAGGCGAGCGACAGGTGGACTGGACGTTCACGTTCTCGGTTGCTGCCTACAACCTCGTGAGAATGGGCAATCTGGCGGCGGCGACATGACCAGGCGCGGTTGCACGGGCCTGCTGCGAGCTGCTGGACTCGCCCAACGGGCAGCATGTCCTTCGATCGGGCTGCACAACAGACAAGATCACGCTCTTGAACTCCGTGGAGCGATCCAGTCCCCCGACAAACCAGCGTTCTTCATCACCCTGCTAGAAGATGTGTGGCGTACTCCGACGGACGCGTGCCGAGCTCGAGAACCGCCTCGTCGCAGGCTTGCTCGCGCGTGGCGATGGCGAGCTTCGAGGCGAGCCAGCTCAAGGGGTGGAACCAGTAGAGCGACAACGCTGCATGGCACAGGAGCTGTCGCGGCGCGTCGCGCCGCCGCACGTGCACGAGCTCGTGGGCCAGCACGACCTCCCGGCGGGCCGCCGACCAGCCGAGTGCCGCCGCCGGCAGCAGCACCACGGGGCGGCGCCACCCGCTCGTCATCGGCGTCAACGCTGCCGGGCTGATGAGCAAACGGACCGCGCGGCCCACGCCGAGCCGGTGCCGTAGCCGGCCGAGATTGGCCAGCCACTCGGGATCGTCCACCGGCCGTGCCTCCCGTACCAGGCGACGCAGGCGCCAGGCACCCACCGCGACCGAGCCGAGAGCTGCGAGTGTGCCCAGCAACCAGACCCCGGCCAGTAGCTGGCCAGCGGAGAGCCTGGCTCCGCGCGTCTCCACCCTGGTCACGGATCGAGCCACGAGCTCGCCACCTTCGTGCGTCTCCACGAGTGGCTCGGATACCGGCCCCGGCGCTGCGGTCTGACCCGATGCATCCAGGCCTGCGGACGCGGACGCCCCCTCGAGCACCGGTGGCAGGATCGCAAGCTCCCAGCTCGGCAGCAGCTGCATGGCCAGCGGCAGGCACAGGAGAGCGGCGAAGGTCGTGCTCCAGAGCAGATGCCGCGTGCCCGCCGACCCACGGCGCAGCCCCCACGCCAGCAGAACCGCAGCGGCCAGCAGGATGGTGGCGCGCAGCAGGATCGCCGGCGCGTCTGAGATCCCGAGGCTCAGCAGGGCGGCCATCACCGACCCTCCTCGGCAGCGCGATCGACCATGCGCTTCATGTGCGCGCGCTCCTCGTCGGTGAGGGTACCGTGCTCGAGCTCCAGCAAGGCTGCCATGGCACCCTCCACGGAGCCGCCGAAGAAAGTCTGGAGCACGTGCTGCATTGCGGAGCTCCGAGCACGCTGGGGCGCAGCGGTCGGCGAGTAGACGTAGCGCGGCCCCTCCTGCTCGAAGCCCAGATGCCCCTTGGAAACCAGGATGCGCAAGATCGACCGAACCGCCGCATCGGTGGGCGGATCGGCCATGCGCTCGCGTACCTGCGCGGCGGTGGCATGGCCCAGCTCGTGGACCACGTCCATCACCTGGCGCTCGCGCCGGCTCAACGGTGGAAGGTCAATCATCGGCTTGCTACTGCTCAGCGGGGACTGCTGGTGTCGGATCAGTGTAGGGACACGGTGTCGAAAAATCAACATCATGTCGAAATTTCAACAAGCCCCTCGTCTGGATCAGACGCAGCACAGCCTCGGATGGTTGGGACGAGCCCGGCGTCAGTCGCCCGCGACCGGATCGTGCTCCATGATCTTCCAGGCCCAGGCACGCGCCCGCTCGATGCTCGACGGGGCGGGCAGCAGCCCGTGGTCGAGCACGCGGAAGACCACCGGTCCGGTCGTGACATCGGCGGCGGTCATCGAGTCGCCGACCAGCCAGTCCCTGTCGGTGAGGTGCTGCTCGAGGGTCCGGGTCGCGGCGGCGAACTCGCGCTCGGCCACGGCCGTCTCCTCGGCATCGACGATGCCGGCGATCCGCATGCCTACCAGACGTAGCAACGGCGCCGACAGGTCGGTGCGGCCGAAAGCCTCCCAGCGCTCGATCTCGCGCATCGTCGGGTAGTCCTCGGAGAACAGTCGCGGGGTGTCGAGGAAATTCGCCTCCAGATAGCGCACGATCGCCGCCGAATCGAACAGTCGCACGTCGCCGTGCTCCATGATCGGCGTCATCGGTTGACCGGTCAGGCGGATGATGTCGGCGCGCTCGGCCGGGTCGATGCGTCGGAACTCGAACGGAATGTCCTTGTAGCCGAGCGCCACGCGCACCTTGAAGTTGTTGGATGTATCGAAACCGTGGATCAGGACTGGGGCCGACATGGTCTCTCCGCGTTGGTGGGCCGGGGTCAGGGCCCGGCCGTGGGACCCGGGGGGCCACGGGCCGGGCTGAGGGGCCGGTGCACCGCCCCCCTGGCTCCCACTAGAATCTTCGTGACCCGGCCTGCTCGCAACCCATGAGGATCCATGCGCCAGCGACATTTCACACCCGCCTTCTTCGCCTTCCTACGCGACCTGGCCAAGAACAACAATCGCGACTGGTTCAAGGCCAACAAGCAGCGCTACGAGGACAGCATCCGGGAGCCGGCGCTGCAGTTCGTGCGCGATTTCGAGGCCCGCCTGGAGAAGATCAGCCCGCACATGGTCGTCGACGACCGAAAGGTGGGTGGCTCGCTGTTCCGCATCTACCGGGATGTGCGCTTCTCCATGGACAAGACTCCGTACAAGACCAACTCGGGCATTCACTTTCGCCACGAAGCGGGCAAGAACGCCCACTGCCCCGGCTTCTACCTACACCTGGATCCGAAGGAGATTTTCGTCGACGCCGGAGTCTGGCGCCCGGACTCGGAGACTGTGGGAAAGATCCGCGCTACCATCGACGCCGAGCCCAAGAGCTGGAAGAGCGCCGTCGGCCGCAAGACCTTCGCCTCGACCTATGAGCTCGCCGGTGACTCCCTCAAGCGGCCGCCGAAGGGCTACGAGGCCGACCACCCGTTGATCGACGACCTCAAGCGCAAGGATTTCATCGGCGTGGTGTCGCTGTCGCAGAAGGCCGTCACCCGGCGGGGTTTCATCGACGAGTACACCAAGCTGTGCCGCAAGGCGACGCCCTTGATGAGCTTCCTGTGTCGGGCGATCGACGTGCCCTACTGAGGCCGGATCCGGCGCTGATCATCTACCAGCGCGCCCGAGGAACGTCGTCGGCGTGTACTGCACCGAGTAGATGTTGAAGCCGGTGCCCTCCAGCAGGTCGAGCGCGGTAGGCACGTACACCCGCTAGCGACCATTCCTGAAGACATAGGCCGCCGGATCGATGGTCGCCTCGACGTCGAGATCCTCGGCCGAGACGATGAGCTCGCCACTCCCCCAGAGCAGGCCATCCTCGGACAGGGCGCTGTAGATGGAGTTGTAGAAGGCTTTGTGCGACTGCCCGCTCGGGCCAGGATCCTCGGCGGCGTAGAACATCCTGTAGCCTTCGCCTTCCTGCACCACATAGGGGTCGACCGCGTCCGGAAAGACGATCTGCTCGAAGGTGAAGTCCTCTCCGTCGTCGGAGATGGCCGTCGCCACCTGGCCCTGCGCCTTGCTGCAGACGAAGTAGAGCCGGACCATACCCTCGTGAGTCACGACGGCGTGGGGCACGCTCGTCCAGTCGAAGCAGGGGCTGCCCTCGCGCTTGAACACCCGGCCGTCGACCTCGAACTCGGTGCCCTCGGCATTGGTGGCACTGGCGCGCCAGACTTGATGGGAGTCCTGTTTGGCGAACGGCGCGACCTTGAAGTACAGACGGAGCACGCCGTCGAGCATGATCAGGCTGGCGTCGGCGACGATCGAGTTCGCCACGTTGATGCCGGTCCCCTGAGCCTTCTTCCACTTCTTGCCGTTGCGGCTCTTGGCGGTCGCCAGACCGAACTCGCTGGAGTTGTAGTAGATGCGCAGGTCTTTCCGGCCGAACTGGTAGAGGCCGGGCGTCCCCGCCTCCTTCAGCCGGATGCCCTTCTCGATCTTGACCTTGGCGCTCCGCGGCGGCGGCTCGGAGCCCCACGCACCGCCGGTCGCCAGCGCGGCACACAGCATCAAGAACGGGACGATCCGGCGGCCAAACCTTCGCATCGTGCTCTCCTTCCCTGAGTCGACCCCCCTACAGGCTCCTCCCGACCCGACCCGGTGCCGAGGGACCGCCGCTCCCGGTCGCGCCGCATCATGGCACAGTGGCGAGGCCGGAGCCAGAACCGTATGCCCTGCCAGGGACCAGCCGCGCCCGGCTTGATATGATTCGCGACGCCAGTCCACCCTGGTGCCGAATCTCGGCATCCCTCCCCTCTGCCTCGCGGGGTTTCGATGCACACACCGCCATGTTGCGTACTCGGCCTGGCGCTTATCGCGCTGCCCTTCCTCAACGCCTGCGGCGAGACCCCGCCGCCGCCGGCCGACGACGAGACGCGCGGCCTGCCGGTGATCGAGCTCACCGGCGGACCGGCGTTCCCGCTCGACGCCCACCTCGAGGCCGAGACGATCGCTGCGGGGGCGATGTCGTTCGATGAGCTGTTCGAGGCCGGAGACCATCTGTTCCACACCCCGTACAACAGCCTCGACGGTGTCGGCGTCGGCCACCTGCCGGACGGCACACCGGTGCCTCGGTTCCGGCCCTTTCCGCCCGGGGGCGGAGCCGGTGCCGCGATCTCATCGCAATCGTGTGGCAGCTGCCACCGGCGCACTGCCTCGGGTCTCGCGCACACCAACGTCGCCGGCGACCCCGGCTCCGACGGCGAGCCGCCCTTCAACGTCCGGTCCACGACCTCGTTGTTCGGTGACGGCATGGTCCAGCTGGTCGCCCAGGAGATCACGGAGGACCTGCTGGCAATCCGCGAGGAGGCAGAGCGCGCCGCACGCGAGACTCCAGGGGATCAGGTCGAGCGGGCGTTGAGCTCGAAGGGCATCGACTACGGGGTAATCCGGGTGGCCGCTGACCAGGACGGGGAGCTCACGATCGACCTGTCCGGGCGTCGCGGGATCGATCCGGATCTGGTGGTACGCCCGTTCGGCTGGAAGGGGAATATCCCGACCCTGCGCGTGAACTCCGTCGGCGCAGCCGCCGGGCTGATGGGTATGCAGGCCGAGGAGATGGTCTGGCGCGCCGGCGGCGAGGATGCGGGCGACGACCCCGATGGCGACGGTGTGACGCGCGAGCTGTCGGTCGGCGACGTGACCGCCCTGGTGGTCTACGGCGCCGCGCAGGAGATACCACAGCCGTTGGAGCGCCTCGCCGAGCTGGGATATGTCGAGGCGCCGTCGGCCGAGGATGCGGCGGCCATCGCGCGCGGCAGCGTGGCCTTCGAGCAGGTCGGTTGCAGCAGCTGCCATCTGCCCGAGTTACACCTGCGCAACACCGTCTTCGAGGAGCCCACGCTGCGGGGCAACGGCAACTACTACAGCCCGGCGCTGGCCGAGCGCGACACGGGTTACGACCTCGAACGCGCCTTCCGCTTCGATCTGCTCGAGGTCGCCGAGGAGCCGCGTGCCGAGCCGCACCCCGATGGAGGCGCTCTGCTTCGCCCCTACTCCGACTTCCGCCGCCATCACATGTGCCGGCTGTTGGCCGATCCCGGCGGGCCACAGCCGGCGATTGTGGCGACGCCCGGACCACTGCGGATCGACGGCGAGGTGGTGCTGATCGCCGCGACGGAGTTCCTGACCCCGGAGCTCTGGGGTGTCGGCAACACCGGCCCCTGGTTGCACGATGGCCGCGCCACGACGCTGGCGGAAGCCGTACTGGCTCACGGCGAGGAGGAGCCGCTGCCGCCGGGAGATCCGGGACGTAGCGAGGCACAGGAGTCGAGGGAGTCGTTCACGCAGCTCCCGGAAGCCGAGCGTGAGGCGCTGCTTATCTTCCTCCGCAGCCTCCGAACTTTCATCGTTCGTGGCGACTGAATCATCTGCTCGGTCGCTCAGCGCCGGAATGCCATGACGAAGGCCCGCGACGGGACCCGGTTGACGCCGACACATCGACGCGTACGCGCAGTGCTGGCTCTCGGCTATGTGGGGCTGGTGATCCTGGGGTTCACGGCTTCCATGGCAGCCGGCGCTTTTCTGGACGATGCTGCTGCCGCTGTTGCCGCTGTCGGTGGTGCTGATGGGCTTCGCCAACTGGCGGCTCGTCTGTCCCCTCGCGTATTTCGGCGAGGTCGGGCGGCAGCTCAACACCGGCGTTCAGCGCCGCGTTCCCGCGTTCTTTGAGCGCTGGTTCTTTCTGATCACCTTCGGGACCCTGCTCGTCATGCTCACAGGCCGGCTCGTAGTGACCAACGGCGACGGGCGTTGGCTGGCGGGTTTGCTGGTCGTGGCGGCGGTTGCTGCCGCCGTTACGAACCAGCTCTTCACGGGTAAGACCTGGTGCAACTTCGTGTGCCCGGTCGGACTCGTCGAGCGCATCTACACCGAACCGAACTCGCTGCCCAAGACGGGCAGCTCGCAGTGCGACCGATGCACTGCCTGCAAGCGCAATTGCCCGGACATCGACCAAGAAAACGCCTACTGGCGCGACCTCACGACACCGGCGCGGCGGATCGCGATCTTCGCCTTTCCCGGGCTCGTGCTCGGCTTCTACAGCTACTACTGGCTACGCGGCGGATCGTGGGATGCGTATTTCGACGGCCGCTGGACTCGGATTCCGGCCAGCGCTGAGCTGCTGCTGCGCAGCGGCTTCTTCTTTGCTCCCGCCGTGCCGGCGGTACTCGCCGCGTCGATGACACTGGTGGGTTTCTCCGTCGCCAGCTACGGTCTCTGGGCAGGGATCGAGCGACTCCTCACCGCACGAATCGCCGACCCCAAGCGGCGCCGGCATCTGGCTCTGGCCGGCGCGGCATTCGTCGCCTTCAGCCTCTTCTACTTCTTCGCCGGGGCGCCGGCCCTGCTGCAGGTCGCCGGCGGTACCCGGTTTGTCGCCTTTGTCGCTCCAGCCCTCGCGGCGGTGATGCTGGTGAAGCGATGGCGACGTACCCGCACCCATTTCATCGGCGAGCGTGGCGCCATCCGGCTGCAGCGCAACTGGCAGTTCGACGAGGCACCGCCGGAGGACCCGGCGGAGATCTATGCCTGGATCAAGGCCGGTGAGCACGCGCGCGAGCAGCACCTGTCGGCGTACGAGCACACCGCTCGCGAGATGATCGCCGACGGGCTCCTTGGCCCCGGGGAGCTGCGGCTGCTCGAGGGCGTGCGCAAGCAACTGGGGATCACGGCACGCGAACACGAGCAGATTTTCGCCCGTCTGGCTGAGGAAGACGAAGAGCTGTTCGCTACGGCTAGCAGCTGCGGCCCGGAGTCGAGGGCGCAGCTCGAGGGCTACGAGACTGCACTCAGCGAGGCGCTGCTGCGACACGCCTCCGACAGCGAGATCAACGGGCTGCGCGAGGCCTTCGGAGTCGAGCCCACGCAGCACGAGCACATCCTGGCGCGACTGCGCAGCGGCTCCGGGTCGCTGCTCACCAAGGCCCGGAGTCACCTGGCACGGGCCCGGGCGACCCACACCGACCTGGAGCGCCTGGCGATGGGAATGCCGGACCCTACGCCTGCACTGTTGCTACTGTCCGCGCTGCTGCGACGAACTCGGGACGAGTCCGTGCAACGCGTTTTTGAGTACCTCGAGCTCTCCGGCGACCCGAAGCGGATGCTCGCGCTGCAGCGCGACCTCATGAGTTCGGACCTGGCGACACGGCGCACGGCCGTCAACGAGCTGGCCGGCGAGCACCCGTCCCGCACGGAGATCGTGGAAGAGCTGAGCAGCATCGTGGTAACGACGGTCGAGATCGGCACCGAGGCCGATCCTCAGACCCTTTCCGACGTGCTCGAACGCTGCGGGCAGTCCGCGGACCCGTATGTTCGGGCCGCCGCGGCCTGTGCGGTCGTCGACGTGCCGGGAGAGCGGTCCGCCGCGCGACTCGAGCTCGCGCTCCACGATCCGGAGCCTCTGGTCCGGGAGACGGCCGAGCATGCAAATCGCCTGCAGCACGAGCGGCCGCCGTCGGTCGACGGCACCGCCGGTTCGTTCTCCGGACTACAAACAATCGAACGTATGCAACTGCTCCGGACGGTGTCGTTATTCGCCGATATCGACTCGGAAGATCTGCACGACCTGGCACTGATCACCGAAGAGATCACGGTCCCCGAGGAGTCGCCAATCTTCGCGGAAGGGGACTTCGACGAAGGCGACATGTTCGTGTTGCTCGAAGGGAACGTATCGGTCCGAGTCGGTCGGCCCGGAAGTACCGCTGTGGCTCGCCAGCTCGAGGTCCTCGGCGCCGGCGAGGTGCTCGGGGAGCTATCGGCTCTGGATGGCCGGCCCCGCAACTTGACAGCGACGCCCCTCGGTGGTCCCGCGCGCCTGCTGTGCATTGCAGGGGCCGCGCTACGGCGACGCCTGATGAACCGGCCAAGGATGTTGCAGCCCCTGCTGCGAACGCTGGCGGATCGCCTCCGCAGGATGACCCGAAGGGCCGCCGCTACTTCATAGGACGCCAGAACCCTATCGTGAGGCCACACGGCAGGGTACCTTCAGACGTCCTGTCCTTTCATTGACGACCGGACTACATTTCGGGCTTGGCGTTGTCCTGCTCCTGGTCGCGATGGGTGACTTCGTCGCCGCGATCATCGTCCGCCGCATGTTCGGAGGCTCCTCATGAGGTCATGCTTCGCCGCGGCCTTGGCGGCCGCTCTGTGTCTGCCCGCGGGAACCGGAGGTGCGACGCAGGAGCCCGCCGGTCTGCTCATCGTCAACGCTCACATCGTGCAGGTCGGCAGCGGCGAGATCCTGCTTGATGCGACCCTGCTGGCGATCGATGGGTCGATCGCCGGGGTGGCCGCCGGGACGGCCGAGGGCGAGCTGCTCGCAGCCCAGGCCCCGGTCGAAACGGTGATCCTCGACGCGGGCGGCCGCTACCTGCTACCGGGGCTGATCGACGCGCACGTTCATATCTCCGACTTCGACGCGGCGCGCCGCGCCCTGCGCTCGGGCGTTACGACCGCCCGCAGCATGGGGACCAGCCACTTCGCCGACGTGGGGTTGCGGGAGCTGGCAGCGGCGGGCGTGGTCGAGTCGCCGCAGATCGTGGCGGCCGGGTACCACGTGCGGCCGCACCCTGCGCAGGCCTTCTTCCTCGACTTCCCCGAGTTGGCGGGCATGCTGCAGTCACAAGTCCGCGGCGCCGACGCGCTGCGCACCATGACCCAGGCGCTGCTGTCGCGCACCGTCGACTTCGTAAAGGTCAACGCCACCGAGCGCGCCGGCCTGCCCGAGACCGACCCGCGCAAGCCGTTCTACGAGCAGGAGGAGCTTCACGTGCTGGTAGAGACCGCCGGCAGTGCGGGGGTTCCGGTGGCCGCTCACGCCCACGGCGATACCGGTGGCCAGGCCGCCGTGCTCGCGGGTGTGCGTAGCATCGAGCACGGCACCTACCTGAGCGAGGAGACACTACGGCTGATGGCCGAGCGTGGCACCTACCTGGTGCCCACGATCGCCGTGGTTGCCGACCTGACCATCCCCGGCGGCGACTATGACAACGCCGTGCTCAACATTCGCGGCCGCCACATGCTGCCGCGCATCCGCCACACCGCCTCGATGGCCCACGTTCTCGGTGTCCCGATCGTCGCCGCCACCGACACCGGTTACGGTCCCAACAGCGTCCTGCGTCTGGCCCACGAGCTCATCGAGCTCCAGGATGTCGGCTTGTCGCCCCTGGAGGCGCTGCAGGCCGCCACCGTCGTCGCCGCCGAGCTCCTTCAGGTCGACGACACCACGGGCCGAATCGCCGCCGGCCTCGACGCCGACTTGATCCTGGTCGAGAGCAACCCACTGAGCGATGTCGCGGTGCTGCAGGACATCCTGCTCGTGGTCACCGACGGCCGGGTGATTCTGAACCGCCTCGATTACTGACCCGACTTGACGGTGATCCCGGCACGACGCGCCATGTGCGTCGATCCGGTTGTGGCGCTGGCACAGGATTGACCTGGCGAGCTATCAGGGCCGGCTACTGCCGACGGCCGTCGCGTGCGGTCCGACGCTCGAAAGGCGGCGGGTCGGGGAGCATCACCGGGTTGGCCTCGATAAGGCGCAGCACCTCCTGGATGGCCGCTTCGAGCTGGGGGTCGGTCCCACGCGCCAGCTCGCTCGGGTGATCGACCACGTAGATGTCGGGCTCGACCCCGTGCCCCTCGGCGAACCAAGTGCCGTCCGGTCCGTAGATGCGGCCCGGTGGCGCCGTAAAGCCACCGCCGTCGATGGTCTGGTGACCCACGGCCGGGCCGATCAGCCCGCCCCAGGTGCGCTCGCCGATGATCGGTCCCACGCCCATGGTGCGGAAGAAGTAAGGGAAGGCATCGCCCCCGGAGCCGGCCCAGCCGTTGATCAGCATGACCTTGGAGCCGTAGTGGGTGACGTTGGGATGGATCGAGGCGCCGCCACTGCGGAACTTGATGCGATTCACCAGTTGCCGTGTCATCAGCTCGATGAATCGATCCGGCAGCTGACCGCCGGCGTTGAAGCGCTCGTCGATCACCAGGCCGTCGAGGCGCATCTGGCTGTTGAACTGCCGCACCAGCTCGGTCTGGCCCGGTACCCCGGTGTTGGGCACGAAGATATAGCCCACCCTGCCGCCGGAGGCCTCCGCTACGCGCTGCCGATTGGCCTCGATCCACTCCAGGTGGCGCAGCCGCGCTTCGCTCGTCAGCGTCTCGACCAGCACCTCGCGCGCCCCATCGAGGATCGGCCGGTCGTTGACAGTGAGCATCACCGTGGTGCCGGCGAGACCCTCGAGGGCGGCGTGCGGCGACACCGAAGTATCCGATCGGTGAGCCATTCACGGCCAGGACGTAATCACCGGCCGACACCTCGACGCCGGGCTCTGAAAAGGGCGAGCGCGCCTCCTCGTCCCAGGCCGCACCCTGCACGATCCGGGCGATCCGGTAGGCGCCGTCATCGACAGACCAGTCGACCCCGAGAAGTCCGACGCGCCGGCTGCGGGATGCTTCCGTATCGCCGCCACCAACGTAGGTGTGGGAGGCGCTGACCTCGCCGATCAGCTCACCCAGGATCGCGTTGAGATCCCAGCGGGTCACGGCGCTCTCAACCAGCGTGCCGTACAGCTCGCGCATGGCCTCCCAATCGACACCGTGCAGATCCGGGTCATAGAAGAAGTCGCGGTAGGCACGCCAGACATCGTTGAAGATCTGCCGCCACTCGGCGCGCGGCTCGACGGTCATCTCCAGATCGGTATCGAGCTGCTCCTCGAGCCTCTGCCCCGGGCGCACATCGACGATGTAGAAACCGCCGCGCGACACCAGCATCTTCTTGCCGTCGGCGGAGACCGCGTAGTTGCCTGCCCCTTGGACGATCACCTGCTCTTCGCGCGACTCCAGGTCCCAGGCAACGATCGACGGGGACTCGCCGGCGCCGCTGCGCGCCAAGCGCGTGAACAGCACCTTGCCGGGCACGGCGCGAAGCCGACCGTAGTTACCGGCCTGCGGCGGCAGCACAACGATGCGGCGCTCCAACCCCTCGATGTCGATCTGCAGTCCTTCGTCCTCCTGCTGATCGTCCTCGTCGGCCGGCTCGTCCGACGGTTGGTCATCCTCAGCGCCCGGTTCGGTGGCGTCGCCTTCGTCCTCGGCAGGCGCCACGCCATCCTCGTCCTCGACCTGTTCGTCGTCGTTGCGTGGCGCCAGCGGCGAGGCCACATCGGCGCGCAACGGCACGGCCACGACGTTGGTGGTGTTGGGATACACCCAGGTGGCATCGAGGTCGGAGTAGATCGGCCTCAGGGTGCGATTCGACAAGTAGTAGAGGTAGTTGCCGTCGGGGTCAAAGCGCGGCCCGAAGTCGCTGTAGTAGCCCGAGGTCACCTGGTGCCGCTCACCGGTACGGGTGTCGTAGAGGAAGATCGCCCCCTGGGAGGTATCGAGGGCCCGCGAGTAGGCGAGCCAGTCACCGTCGGCCGACCAGCTCACCTCGAAGCTCGCCAGCTGCGGGTGCAGCTGCCAGCTCGTCGAGTCGACCTCGGTGAGCTGCCGGGTTTCCACATCGAGTATGCGGATTACCTCGCCTGATCATCCGGAGCCGCTCAGGCAAGGTGCACCAAGAGCCCCTCGAGATCCGCGACATCGACGATCCGACGCTGATCGAGCTGGCCGTGACGGCAGCCTTCGACGACGTGCGCGAGTGGATCATCGAGAATCACGAAGCTGCTCGCTGATCAGATACTTGACGGCGAAAGTGCCGAGCCAGTGGGAGCCCAGGTAGCCGGCCTCGAACATGGCGCTCATACCGTTGCGTCCGTTGTCGGCGGCCGTGGCAGCCGCCGCACGGCCCATCGGGTGGTCCTCGGGCAGAGCCGCCGCAATACGGCGCAGGGCCTCGGCGCGGGTGAACATCAGGCCGATCAGGTGCGATTTGGCGCCCATCTGCCCGATGTCGAGCTCGGCTTCGGCCTCGGCCAGCTGGATCGGGCGAGCCAGCGTCTCGATCTGCTCGATCTGTAGGAAGGCGGGCAGCCAGTCGATGCGCTCGTCGGGCTCGAGCACGGCGCTCATCAACTTGGCCTCCTCCAGACACGGCGACAGGAAGTCGGAGCCCGACGGCTCGTAGGCCAGCGGGCAGCTCGTGTCGCCGAGAAACAGGGACCGCGCGGTCTCGAGCACGAGCGCCTCGAACTCCGCGTCACCGGCCTGCCGGGCGTACTCGAGCGCCAGATCCAGAGCGAAGGCGGTGTTGGCGTGGGTGCCGACGCGCAGCGGGTAGTCGAGCCGCTCGAGATATCCCGGCATGGCGGCCGCGAAGTGCTGCGCCAGCGGGGCGGTGCTCTCGGCCCACGCCGCGGCACGGGGATGCTCCGAGGCCAGGAGCTCGGCGTGCAGCTTCAGGATCCAGGCCCAGCCGTACGGTCGCTCGAAGGCACGGTTGCCCTCGGTCTCGAAGAACTCGAGCTCACCGGTCATGGCCGACTCCGCCAGGTGGCTATCGAGCCTCTCGACGATCAGTGGTGCCACCGGTAACCCGGGGAAGCGATCGAGGATTGTCACCAGCGCCCAGGTCGAGTTGACTGCGGAGTGCCAGTCGTAGCAGCCATAGAAGGCGCGCGTGCGGTCGTATTCGCGACGTACGCGTACATCGCGCTCGTACAGGTACCCGGTGCCGCGCGGCGCCGAGTGAGGCCGGTCCAGGCAGGCGAGGGGTAGGGCGGCCAGGCCGAGGGCGGTGGTGGCATCGAGCGTTGTTCCGGGTGCCGAGCTCGGATTCGGAACGGCCGTCGCCGTCTCGTCGTCGGCAGGGGTGGCCGGGGGCGGCACGCAGGCCGCGCTCAGGAGCAGGCCCGCGAGCATGCTCGGGACAATGACAGGCGCAATCGATCTGCTTGGGCGGGTCATGACAGCAGCGGGCTCAGCCGCTCGCGGGCGCGCTTGAGCGCATCGGTCACCCGATTGCGCCCGCGTAGCGCATCGGCCAGAAGAAACCGCTGCCCGTCGGGGTCGTCGGCGTGATTCGTCCAGTCGCCCAACGGCGCCAGATCGGGCACCGCTGGCGTTTCCAGTGCGGGGTCATGGAAATAGCGCCGCCGCGCGTAGCCTACTGCCACCAGCTCCCGGGCCAGAGCGAGCTGCGCCCGGTCGAAAGGTCGCGCCGAATCGAACCCGCCGGCACAGGCATCGCGGGCCCGATCGTAGAAGCGGTCGAGCTCGTCGATCAGGGCGGCGCACTCCTCGGTTACCGGCGCCACGTCCAACCGCCCGTCCGCCAGCTCGGCGTACTGCTGAGCGACGACGGCGATCTCGCGTGTCGTGGCGCGATAGTCGAAGGGTAGGAAGGGCGAGGTGGCCAGCCGCACGACGGCCTCGACGTAGACATGAATGTCACGCTCCAGGTTGTCGCGATCGGCGACACCGACGGTATCGCCCTCGGTGTGCCAGGCGTCGCTGTTGCCGCCGCAGCCACCCACCGGATAGAAGCCCTTGTCCCGGGCCAGCTCGGCCGGGACATTGGACAGCAGCATGAACAAGCCGGTCAGCCCGATCTGATTGAAAGAGTAGTCGCCGGCGCGCAGTGGTCGCAGGCCCGAGGCCTCCTTGCCGGCACCCTCCCGGATCGCGGCGCGGGCCAGGGCTTCGGCCTCCGCCATCCACATGACCTGATCGTATTGGGTGGCCCAGCGACAGCCCGGGGAGTCAACGTCGATTTGGGCCACGCAGCGATCCCGCAGGTCCATGGCGAACTCGTCGGCGTACCAGGTCGAGCCGGCATAACGACCGTTCGAGTGGCCGGGCCACCAGGCGACGCGGACGCCGCGCGCCAGACGGTCACGGACCTCCCAGGCGACGCGCGCAATCTCCAGCAAGGCTGCGTTGCCGACGGCGTTGTCGCCGATCCCTTCGTGCCAGGAGTCGTAGTGGCCGTGGATGAAGACGTAGTCGTCGCCTTTGCCGGGGATGTCGGCAACCACGACGGGACAGGCCGCCCAGCCATGGAACAGATCGGTCTGCAGTCGGACGCGGCAGGAGCCAGTCGCCAGTCGAGCACGCAGCTGGGCGCCGGCTGACTGCGGCACGCAGATCACGGTGAAGTCGGGAATGCGCTCCCGATCCGCCAGCCCCGGCATTCCCCAGATGCTGGTGATGATGCCTTCGTGTGCGTGGCCCGGGTTGGCGAAGATCGCGCCCGCGGCACCGGCGCGTTCGAGCTGGCCGACGATCTTGGGCATGGCATAGCCGTCGGCCAGGACGATCTTGCCGGCGACCTGCGACAGGTCGCCGCTTGCCTCCGAGCGAAACAGGTCCGCGGTATCCGTGATCTTTCCGGTGGCCACCTCAACCAGGTCGCCCTCGAGCCAGGCGTCGCCGGTCGGACGCGAGAAGGCCGGCACCTTGCACTCGAACGCCATGGGCTCGGGATCCAGCACCTCGAGCGAGCAGGAGCGGGGCACGCTCAGGTACAGCTCCGGCTCGTACACCTGGGGCCGAAGCCCGAAAGCCTCGAGCCGCGCGCGGATGTACGCCGCCGCCGTGCGCTCGTCCTGTGAGCCGCTTTCTCTGATGAGGTTGGCGAAGCGCTCGATCAGCTTCCAGGGCTCGTCGATATTGATGGCCTGCCGGGCAGCCGCAACCGCCTCGGTGTCGCACAGCTCGAGTGCCCAGTCCATACGGTCCTCCGGTTGAGCTTTGAATGCCGGTTTGGAATCCTGCCGGTCCCGTGAGTCGGTTCGAGATCTGGATTCAGCGAGCAGCCCGTGGTGAGTTTCACCTTGGACTGCTCGCGCTTGCGCTCGCAACGACGCTCGCGCCCGGCAATGCTGCCGTCGCCGGGGCCATAGGGCAAGAGGACGTCGCGGACGCGGCCCTTCTGCGTCGAGCCGAGGTGCGCCTCGAGCTGCTCGACGCAACGCGGGCGCGGATCGACGCGACCTTCGAGTTGGCGAGCGTCGCGCCGACCCCGATCCTGATCACTTGGTTCCCCGGCCAGACGCTCGATCAGATCGTCGTGGTGGCCGACGGCGTGGCGGTCGAGCCGGTGCTCTCGGATCGACAGGGGGCGATTCGGGTACTGGAGCTCCCCGGATCGCCTTCGATCGTGAACGTGCGCTACCGGGTAAGCGTCGATGGCGCCTACGCCTACCGGTTCCCGCTGCCGGTGCCGAGCATCCCGGCCGATCCGGCCGCGGATTCGGTCGTGCTGTGGGCGCGGCTGCCCGAGGGCGCCGAGTACGACTCGAACAGCTTCCCGCACTTCCTGGTGCGGCAGGACGACGCGATGCTGCGGGCCGATCTCGTGGCAGTGCCGGGGTTCGTGCACCTGGTATTCGGCGCTTCCCCGGCCGTCGAGGGTCGGCCCTCCGCCGGGGTCGGGTTCGGAGCGAACTTCTACGGTTTCTTCCTGTTCGGGGCCGTCTGGTGCTTCGCCTATTTCGGCTGGGCCGTGCTGGCCAACCGTCGCGAGCGTGGCTAACCACCCCGGGATCCTCGCCGTCGTGCTGGCGGGCTACGGGCTCGTCATTCTCGGTATCGCCCTGTGGGCCTACCGCCGCACGCACACCGAGGACGACTTCCTGGTGGCGGGTCGGTCGGTCGGAGCGCTGGTCGGAGGGGCCACGCTGGCCGCCACCCAGTTGTCGTCCGGCACGGTGGTCGGAACGGTAGGATTCCACTATCTGACGGGTGTCTCCTGGGCGTGGATCTGGCCCGGCGTGTGGATCGGCTGGGTCGTCGCTGCGGTCTGGGTGGCGCCCAAGCTCCGCGCCTTTGGAGGTGTGACCGTCCCCGACTACGTCGCCGTGCGCTTCGGTTCGGAACGGGCGCGCGTCCTGTCGGCCATCCTCATCGTCGTCGCCTACACGGTCTACCTGTCGGCGCAGTACACCGCGGGCGGCATCATCTTCCAGGCCCTGTTCCGCTGGCCGTACCTGGCGGGTGTCCTGGTCGTCGCGTTGCTGACCCTTGGATACACCTGGCTCGGCGGTATGCGCAGCTCCATCTACACCGACTTCGTTCAGGCCCTGGTCATGGCCGTGGCCTTCTGCGTGGCGGTGCCGCTGATCGTCTATCGGGTTGGCGGGTTCGAGATGATGGGCAGCATCCTAGCGGGTCTGGACGTGCGGCTGACCGGTTGGTACTTCGGCCTCCGGGAACTGGTTGTCTTCAGCCTTGCCTTCGCCCTAAGCATCGCCACCGCGCCCTACCAGATCGCTCGCATCTACGCCATGCGCGACGTGGCCACGGTGCGGTTGGCCATTGGCATTGCGTTCGTCTTTCAGGCGCTGATGGGATCGGCCGTGCTGGTCGCCGGACTCGGCATGCGGGCCCTGTTCCCGGTGCTGCCGACACCCGACCTGGCCAGCAGCATCATGGCGCTGCAGGTGCTCACGCCCATCGCCGGATCGCTGCTGCTGGTAGGTGCGCTGTCTGCGATCATGAGCACCTGTGACTCGATCATGCTCATCAGCGCCGCCGGCATCTCGCACGACCTGTACGGCAAGTTGATTCGCCCCGACGCCACCGAGACCGAGAAGCTCCGGGTGAACCGCTGGAGCGTGTTGTTCGTCGGTCTCGTGCCCCTGGGGCTGACCTTCGTCGAGCTGGGGCTGGTCCAGGAAATCGTCGTCGACTATGCCAAGATCATGGCGTCGTTTTTCTTCGTCCCCGTGGTTCTTGGGCTCAACTGGAAGCGTGGCACCGCGGCGGGTGCGATCGCCTCGATGCTCGGTGGCTTTACCGCCTTCATGCTCTGGTGGTGGCAGGGACCCGAGTATCCGGGGGGCATCGACCCGATCTTTCCGGGTATCCTCGCGAGCCTGGCGCTGTTCGTGCTGGTGAGCAAGCGTACGCGCCCGGTAGAACCGCAGTGTCTGGAGCCCTTCTTCGGAGATCGGTCATGAGAATCTGTTACGCGGTGCCCGGTGCGCTGTCGGCCGGTCCTTCAGGGGCCGAAGAGCTGGAGCGCCGCACGATCTTCCTGAACGAGCGCGCCTCGGCGGGCACGCGGGTCGATGTCCGTGACAACCCGGAGGGGCCGGCCTCGATCGAGTCGGGCACCGAGGAACTGCTGGCCGCGGCCGGGTTGCTGGGCCAGCTGCCGGCTCTCGAGACCGAGGGCTTCGACGCACTGATCATCGGCTGCTTCGGTGACCCCGGGCTCGAGGCGGGCCGCGAGCTGGTCGGCGTGCCGCTGGTCGGCCCGGCGCAGGCGTCGATGCACCTGGCTGCCCAGCTCGGCGATCGCTTCGGGATCATCACCGTTGTTCAACAGGTGGTTCCGACCCTCCGCCGACTCGCCCGGCTCTACGGTCTGGCCTCGACGCTGGCCAGCCTGCGGGCGGTCGATGTTCCGGTGCTCGAGCTGCGCAAGCGGCGCGACGAGGTGATCTCGACGCTCGAACGGCAGGGGCGGCAGGTGGTCGCCGACGGCGCCGACGCGCTCGCGCTCGGTTGCATGACCATGGGTTTCCTCGACGTGGCAGCCGAGCTGCAGGAGCGCCTGGAGACCCCGGTGGTGAACCCGGTGCTCGCCGCCCTGCACACCGCCGAGGCGCTGGTTCGGGGTGGGCTGCGGGCGTCGCGCCACGCCTACCCGCTGCCGCCGAAGCAGACGCCGGTGGGCTAGCGCTGCAGGCGCTCCTCGAACTCGGGGGAACGCAGCAGGCGCAGGATTACGTCGAGGTAGCGGCGGCGCTGCATGTCCGCGAAGTAGGTCTGGACGCCGGGGGCGTCCGCCGGGCGTTCGAGGATTCCCTCGTAGAAGCGGTCGAGCAACTGCCCCGGGTCGACCCCGCCGAGGCTCTGCTGGAACTCGGTGCTGCGCAGCATGGCCGCGGCCTGCGCCTGCAGATTGCCGCGCTGCAGCTCGAAGATGGCGCCGTCGATGCTGGCGGTGTCGGGGGCGCGGTTCAGGATTGCCCAGTACAGCGCTCGGACCACGATGTCGGCCTCGGCGCGCGAGTAGGTGGTTCGCGCCTCCGGCGTGACCTCGAGTTCGACGCGCCACTCGAAGTTCATATTGCCGGGGACCCAGAGCTCGAGGCGGCAGCGCCCCATCGTCCCCGAGGCCTCGATCTCGAGGCGGCCCTCGCCGAGATCGGTGACCCGCAGGGTGCCGTCGCAATCCCGGTCCTCGAAGCCGAGCACGATCCGGTCGGCTCGGAACGTGCGCCCGTACTGGTCGCGTCCGTCGATCTCGAGCTCCAGGAGCTGATTGGGGGCGAGCCGTTGCCCGTCGTAGGGGTCGAAGCGCTCCCACGGGTCGCCGTCGATCGAGCTGCGCAGCTCGACCTGACACAGCACGGGTTGGGACCAGTTGCCGCACCCCTGAGCCGCGGCCTCCGGCGCGGCGAGCAGGACCAGCAGCAGGGCCGGCAGCAGAGCCAGCAAGCGGGGCGGTCGAAGCGGCGCAAGGCAACGTGACACGGGTCGCACTCCGGTGGACAGTTTCAAGGCCGGCGAGAGCAGCGATTATAAGATGCCCCCTATGCTGCGTCCGCTCGCACTTGTCCTGGCCCTCGGCATCGTGGTCGGCTGCCGTGCCGACCGGCCGATCGAGGTACCGGTCGGCGCATTCGATCCGCTCCCCGCCGGCTTTCAACGGGGCATGAATCTGGAGCCGATCGGCGGGTTGGGTGGGCGCATCAACTTGCGCCAGCTCCCCGGCGCGCTCGACGAGCTGGTCGCGATCGGCGTCGACCACGTGGCGCTGATCCCGAGCTTCTTCCAGGAGCGGCTCGGGGATACCGATCTCACCTGGCGCGGTGGGCGCCAGCGTGTGGACTCCGACACCCGAGCGGCCATCCGCCTGGCCCACGAGCGTGGGCTCGCCGTGCTCCTGAAGCCCCACCTGTGGCTGGCCGATACCTCCGATGGGTCCTGGCGTGGCGACATCAACCCGAGCGCCTCGGCCTGGCCGGCTTGGCGTGTCAACTACCGCGAGGCCGTGCTCGCCTATGCCCGGATGGCCGCCGAGGAGGGCGTCGCGGGGATCTCGCTCGGCTCGGAGCTGACCGAGCTGGCCCTGGCCCGGCCGGAGTTCTGGCGGTCCCTGGCTGGCGCCGTACGGGGTGAGTTCAGCGGCCAGGTTACCTACGCCGCCAACTGGGATCGAGAGTTCGCCGAGATCGAGTGGTGGGACGCGCTCGACGCGATCGGGGTCGACGCCTTCTGGCCACTCGTCGAGTCGCCCCAGGTCGAGCTCACACCGAGCTCGTGCGCGCGCCGAATGGCACAGATCCGGCGTTCCATCGGTGAGGTCGCCACGCGAGTCGACCGGCCGGTGATCCTCACCGAGCTCGGCTACAAATCGGCGACCGGTGGCGCCTACGAGCCGTGGGAGTGGCACACGGACGAGCAGCAGCCCGACCCGGAATTGCAGGCGTTGATCTACCGGTGCGCCGCCGAGGCGTTCGGCGTGGCCGCGACCGAGGGCTGGCTCGAGGGCTTCTATGTCTGGATCTGGTACACGAACCCTGGGTGGGGCGGGCTCGCCAACAGCGACTTCACGCCGCGCCGCAAGCCGGCCCAGGGACTCCTGGAGGCATGGTTCCGGGCCAACGCCGACGCCGCGGCCGGCGAGGGCCCGGAGACCGGGAATCAGTAGGATCCCGCCGAGGACCTAGCCGATTCCTGCCTGAACTGCCCCGGCCACGCCCAGGAAGGCTGCCCACTGGAACACCAGCGAGCCCCCGAGCCGGGCTGTCAATGCCGCCGCCGCCGCACCGATTCCGAACGGCAGCAGGCAGAGGCCGGCGGTGAGAATCTCGCCCAGTACGAGCGCCGCCGCGACCCACAGCCACGCCCACGCCCTCGATAACTCGAATCCCACGCGTCACCTCCTGCGCTTCGCCCGACAGGGGACCGGTACGGGGCGCAACTCTCTACCCTGTATGTGCCGTGGGAATGGCGAATATTCCGATGCTGCTGGCAGGCTAATGCGCCGGCTCCGCGGCGCGTCCGTAGACGCTCGCGATATGCGGGGCGCGTTTGTCCAGACGCCGCTCGGCCTCCAGGATCAGCTTGGCGAGGCCCTCGCGCTCCAGGGCGCTGATGATGACCGCGTCGTAGCGCTGCGCCAGCCCTTCGAGTACCTCGGGCGGGGTCTGGTCGGCCTTGTTGAGCACCATCAAGATCGGCAGCCCGCCCAGCTCCAGGTCGCGCAGCACAGCCTCGACTGCCTCGATGCGATCGTCGATTGCCGGGTCGGAGGCGTCGACGACGTGTAGCAGCAGGTCGGCGTCGCCGAGCTCCTCCAGGGTGGCCCGGAAGGCCGCGATCAGGTCGGGTGGAAGCTCCGCGATGAACCCGACGGTGTCGGTGATGATGACCTCGCCCTCGCGCGGGAAGCGCAGCCGTCGGCTGGTCGGGTCGAGGGTCATGAACAGCCGATCCTCGACCTCGATCTCGCTCTGGGTCAGCGCATTGAGCAGCGTGCTCTTTCCGGCGTTGGTGTATCCGATGATCGAGAGCACGGGGATGCGTTGCTGGCGCCGCCGCCGCCGCATGTCGCGCTGCCTCGAGAGCTGCCGGACCTGTTTCTCGAGACGGGCGATGCGGTCGCGGATACGCCGGCGTCCGATCTCCATGACCGTCTCGCCCGGTCCGCGGCCGCCGATGCCGCCGGTGAGGCGGGAGAGGCCAGCGTCTTTGTCGGTGAGGCGAGGTAGCGAGTAGCGCAGCTGCGCCAACTCGACCTGCAGCTTGCCGTCACGGCTGCGGGCGCGCTGGGCGAAGATGTCCAGGATCAGCTGCGTCCGGTCGATCGCCTTCATCCCGGTGGCATCCTCGAAGGCTCGCGCCTGGGCCGGTTTCAGATCGATGTCGAAGATCGCCACCTCGGCGTTACGGCGCATGGCCTCCAGGATCAGCTCCTGCAGCTTGCCCCTGCCGATCACGGTTTTCGGGTGGACGCGATCGCGCTTCTGCCGCACGGTGCCGGCGATCACCACACCCGCCGAGCCCACCAACTCGAGCGTCTCCTCGAAATGCTCGTCGTCGGGGCGCACGCCGATGACCAGGGCGCGCTCCGCATCCTTCGGGCCCCGCGCCCGCTCGACGACGCGAGCGAACTCGTCCTCGAGGGCGGCCATCGTCGCGGCCGCGTCGAGACCCAATGCCTGCACATTGCGGGCCCGCACGTGGAAGAAGGGGTCGCCGATCTCCTCGTCATCCGCGACGGCAAGGGCCGCGGGGTCGAGATACGCCACCTCCACGGCTCCGGGCAGCCCGTCCTGCAGGGCCTGGACGACCACCACCATGTCGAGCCGCAGCAGCGCCAAGTCGTTGAGATCGTCGGCGCTGACCGGCTCGCCGCGCAGGTGGGTGTGAATCAGCCGGAGCCCACGAAAGCGCCCGGCACCGCCGCGCAGACGACCGATGTCGGGCAGCATGAGCTGATTGGCGTCACCGACCACGACGTGACGCACTACGCCCTCGCGGGTGACCAGGACTCCGACCTGCCGCCCGAGCTCGCGCGAGATGCCGGCGAGGTGGCGCGCCAGCTCGCCGCTGACGACGCGCTCGGGCGGTACGCGGCGCCGGAAGGTGCGTTCGAGAGCCCGCTTCTGGGACGCTGCGAGTCCCTGAAGGGTTCCGCTGATGGGCTGTCTCGAGATGGCGAACGCTCCACGGTCGGGGGCAACGAAGCCAGCTTAGCAGGCGGCGGGCGCTCCTCGTGGCCCGCGAGGTCTGCTACGTCCCGTTGACCTCGGACGGCGCGGCTGTTATCTGATGCAGTGAGTACGAGCACGCACCCCGGAGCTCGCCATGCGCCAACTGTTGTTCCTGCTCGCGTTTGTCGCCATCGCGGCCGTCGTCGTCGCGGCCGTCGTCATCCGCGCCTGGCTGGTGACTGGGCCGGCTCCCGACCCCGCGCCGGTGGAGACGGCGGTCGCCGCCGATCCGGTGGCCCGCGGCGAGTACCTGGTCACCATCCTGGGCTGCGACGACTGCCACACTCCCAAGGTGGTGGGCCCGGACGGCCCAGTGCCGGACATGAGCCGTCGCATGATCGGCCATCCGGCCGATGCCGAGCTCAGCCCGCCCCCCGAGCTCTCGGGAGGCTGGCTGGCGGCTAGCAGCGCTGACCTCACGGCCTGGTACGGGCCCTGGGGCATCAGCTACGCCGCCAACCTGACCCCCGACGAGATTACCGGGATCGACATCTGGACCGAGCAGATGTTCCTCGACGCCATCCGCACCGGCCGGCACATGGGAACCTCACGTCCGATCATGCCGCCGATGCCCTGGCCCGCCTATGCGAACCTGCCTGACGCCGACCTGAACGCCATCCTGGCCTTCCTCAAGTCGCTCCCCGCGATCAGCAACCAAGTTCCCGAGTACGAACCACCGGCGCAGTAGCGTCGGGTGCAGGAGATGATACCGATGCGAAGTAGGCTCGCCGTTTGCCTCCTGACGACGACCCTCATCATCGTCGCGGCGCCCGCCCCGGCGGTGGCCCAGGTCGACGCGCGCATGCTGCGCTACCCCGACGTCTCGAGCACCCACATCGCCTTCGTCTACGCCGGCGACATCTGGGTGGTGCCGAAGACTGGTGGCGTCGCCCAGCGGCTGAGCTCGCCCCCGGGGGAGGAGAGCTATCCTCGGTTCTCGCCCGACGGCTCCCACATCGCCTTCAGCGGCAACTACGACGGCAACAGCGATGTGTACGTGGTGCCGGCGCTCGGAGGAGCCCTCGAGCGCGTTACCTACCATCCTGGTTCCGACCGGCTGGTGGATTGGACACCGGATGGCGCGCAACTCGTGTTCGCCTCGAGACGCCACAGCGGAGTGCAGCGCTTCAACCAGCTGTTCACCATCGCCGCGCAAGGTGGCCTCCCCGAGCGGCTGCCGGTCGCCTACGGGGAGTTCGGTGCCCTCTCGAGCGACGGCCGCTGGCTCGCCTTCACGCCGAAGGACCGCGGCACCCGGAACTGGAAGCGCTACCGGGGTGGCATGGCCCCCGACATCTGGTTGTTCGATCTCGAGACGTACGAGGCCACCAACATCAGCGAGTCGGACGCCAACGAGATGCGCCCGATGTTTTACGGCCGCACGGTTTACTTCGTCTCGGATCGCGGCGACGCGCAACGCATGAACATCTGGGCCTACGACCTGGACGAGGAGGCGATGCGCCAGGTGACCCGCTTCGAGGAGTTCGACATCACGCTGCCGGCGATCGGCCCCGAGGAGATCGTCTTCCAGGCGGGTGGGCGGCTCTATCTCCTGGCCCTGTCCGACGAGCAGGTTCGCGAGGTCGAGGTCGAGGTCGTCATCGACATGGTCACGCTGAGGCCGCGAACCGAGAGTGTCTCGACCCTGATCGTCGGCGGCGGTATCTCGCCCTCGCGGGCCCGCGCACTCTTCGAGGCGCGCGGCGAGATCTTTACGGTGCCGGCCGAGAACGGCATCGTGCGCAACCTGACGCGGAGTTCGGGGGCCGCCGAGCGCTATCCGGCCTGGTCTCCGGACGGCAAGAGCATCGCCTACTGGAGCGATCGCAGCGACGAGTACGAGCTCATGCTGCGTCCGGCAGCGGGCGGCGAGGAGACCCAGCTCACGCAGCTCGGGCCGGGGTATCGGTACCGGGCCTGGTTCTCGCCCGCCAGCGACAAGATCGCCTTCATCGATAGCCAACAGCGCGCGCAGCCGATGCGGCGGATCGTCGGAGATGTCACGCACCCATACGCTGATGACGAAGTCCGCTGTGCCGCTGCTCGGCGTCAAGGCGATCCGGCGCTCGCCGTCAAAGGCGCCCATCAGGTTGCGCAGCACCTCACGCAGCGCGACCTGGGCCTCGAGCTCCGGGACCCGAGGCTTCATCAGGGACGGCGTGCCTGCTGGCCGGGCTGGCGCCGTCGCGCGCCGTGGCGCAGCAGGATCGCCCCGTCTTCAACACGCGCGTCGGGGTGACGCGGATCAAGGTGGCGGTTCTAGCAGGCTGCTGAAAAACTCCCCTTGTTCGAGTAGATTCTGAACCACGCAGCCCGCGGCAAAAACCGAAGCATCACCGAGGTGAGCAGATGCGTGGTGAGGACGCGGGACAGGTGGCCGCCTTTAGTTACGTATCTCCGGAGCAGCGAGTACCGAAAGAGCATCCGCTGCGGCCGCTGCTGAGGATCGTCAACGATGTGCTGGGGCGGATGTCGCCGCTGTTCGAGAAGCTGTACTCGCACACGGGCCGTCCGTCTATCCCGCCGGAGAAACTGCTGCGGGCGCTGCTGCTGCAGGTGCTGTACACGATTCGCTCCGAGCGCATGCTGATGGAGCAGCTCGACTACAACCTGCTGTTCCGGTGGTTTGTGGGCCTGAACATGGACGATCTGGTGTGGGATGCGACGGTGTTCACGAAGAACCGGGATCGAGTGTTGGGAGGCGAGGTCGCCGAGGTGTTCTTCCAGGAAGTGCTGGCGGAGGCACGGCGCCGCAGCCTGCTATCGGATGAGCACTTCACGGTGGACGGCACGCTGATCGAGGCGTGGGCCTCACACAAGAGCTTCAAGCCGAAGGATCAGAGCGACTCCGATGAGGGAGGCAGCAACCCGAGCGTCGATTTTCGCAAACAACGGCGCACAAACGATACTCACGCCTCCAGGACCGATCCGGACGCACGCCTGTACAAGAAAAGTAGGGGAGCCGAGTCGAAGCTCTGCTACATGGGGCACCTGATGATCGACAACCGCCACGGGTTAGCAACCAAGGCATGCGTAACGATCGCTTCCGGGACAGCGGAACGAGAGGCGGCGGTGCAAATGGCGGACAAGATTTCCGGTAACCGCAGGGTGACCTTGGCGGCCGACAAGGGCTACGACACACGCGAGTGCGTCCGTAAGCTTCGAGATCGGAACATCACCCCGCACGTCGCACAGAACGACACCAATCGGCGCAGCGCCATCGACCGGCGCACAACCCGCCACCCCGGCTACCAGGTCAGTCAAAGGAAACGCAAGCTCGTCGAGCAGATGTTCGGATGGGCCAAGACGGTCGGGCTGATGCGCAAGACGCGGCACCGAGGCACCGAACGCGTCGATTGGATGTTCACCTTCACCGCCGCTGCCTTCAACCTGGTCAGAATGCGCAACCTCCAGGCGGCGACGTGACGATATCGGGACTAACCGCCCAAGAAATACCGGCGCGGCCGGCAACCAGAGCCTCGCACTCGCACTCGCCGCCCCGCTAACTCACCGTGATCGAGACGATCCAGCCCAAAATGGCGCGCTCGAGCCGTTTTTCAGCAGCCTGCTAGAGATGGCCGCGCTCGAGCAGCTGCTGGGCAGCTCCACGCTATCGTCGTTTTGACGCCCGGGCTTCGTATGGGTGTGGCTGGCACTGGCGCTCAGTGGCTTCACCCACAGCGTCGCAGCCGTGACGTTCGGCTGGTTGGTGCTCGAGATCACCGGCTCGCCAGTGGCTGTGGGAACAGTCTTCGCGGCTCGCTACGTGCCGCGTCTGCTGTTCGGCGTGCCCATCGGGGCGCTCTCTGACCGCATGGATCGACGGCGAATGCTGCAGAGCGTCAACCTGCTCGGTGCGGTGACGGCTCTGGGCGCTGCCGGGTTGGGGCTCGCGGGTAACCTGACCTTTGTCGGTTTGCTGCTGGTGGCCTTCCTGGAAGGCGCTCTCGACACTGTTGAGACCACGCTCGGACGCACGCTCGTCTACGACCTCGTGGGACCTTCAGAGGCAGTCAACGGCATGGCGCTGGAGCAGCTCGGCAACCGTGGTCTCGGTGTTGTCGGGGCGGTCGCAGCCGGCGTGTTGCTGGCGTGGTACGGATCGGCGGCCCCGTTCCTGTCGATAACGCTCTCGTATGCCGCTGCGCTAGCAGCGCTGTCTCGGGTACCTCGGGGCCTGCGCTCGCCACCGCGGGATAATGTCTCACCCGCCGAGGTCGAGCCACGTGCCGAACAGGTCAGCCCGCCAGCGCCTGAGGCTCGCGCGTCGGGGGTGACGACGCCCCACCGCCGGCTCGGCAACCTCGCCGTCGCCCTCGAGGGCTTCGCCGTGCTGTGGCGCAACCCGGCCGTGTTGTTGCTTGCCGCGATCGGCGCCGCGGCGGAGATTTTCGCGTTCTCCAGCGATGCGCTGCTGTCGTCATTCGCGCGCGACATCCTGGAGGTCGGCGCGACCGGGCTGGGCAACCTGACCGCCGCGCGGCAAGCCGCCGGCGTTGCTGGCTTGCTGGCGCTCGCCGCGTTCTCCAGCCGCGTGCGGCCGGGCAAGCTGCTCTTGTGGATGTGCGGGCTGTTCTCGATCTCGCTGATCGCCTTCGCCGGCTCCACCTCCTACCCGCTATCGCTGCTCCTGATGCTGGGGATCGGCGTTGCCTGGGCGGCTCTCGATGTGCTGCTGCCGAAGCTGGTGCAGGACCGCGTCGCGGACGACGAGCGCGGCACCGCCGTCGGCATCTGGAACCTCAGCCGCGGCGCCGGCCCGCTCGGCAACCTCGAGACCGGAGCCGTCGCTGGGGCGCTCGGGGCGCCGATGGCACAGGTGATCAACGCCGGCGCCTTGCTGATAGTGGTGGCGGCCGCCGCGTGGTTGCAGCGGATTCCGCGTTGGCGGATATCCTCGACATGACGCCCGTTGCCGGCCGCCGCCATCAGTCTCCGACCGACATCTTCATCCAGCCAGAGGTGTTGTGGAAATCCGCCACGGCGGAGCCAGGGGGCACCAGCGCATCGGCGGCGGCGCGCGTGTCGTCGTCGAGCTTCATCTCGGCGACGGGCAGGGCATCTTCGAGGTGCTCCATCGTGCGCGGCCCCATCAAAGGGGCCGTCACGCCCGGCTGGTCCCTTGACCCACAGCAGGGCGAGCTGCGCCAGGAGATGCCGAGCTCGCGAGCGATCGTGCCGAAGCGTCGCCCGACCTCCACGCCGCGGGGCGTGACGCGATCCCGGTAGAAACCACCTCGGTACACGGCTCGCGAATCCTGCGCCAGATTTTCCGCATCGTCGTAGCGGCCCGCCAGCACGCCCATTCCCATCGGCACCCAGGTGATGAGACCAATGCCGTGCTTCTGAGCCATCGGAATCAGCTCGTTCTCGATGCGCCGATCCAGCAGGTTGTAGGGCGGTTGCTCCGTGACGATGCGCTGATAGCCGAGTTCCCTGCTGATCGCCAGCGCCTCCATCACCACCCATGCGGGAGCAGTCGACGTGCCTACGTAGCGGACCTTGCCGGACCGCACGAGATAGTCGAGCGCGCCGAGCGTCTCGTCGAGTGGGATCTCCGGCGAGTGGCGGTGCGCGTAGTAGACGTCGATGTAGTCCGTCTGGAAGCTGCGCAGCGAGTTTTCGCAGGCGCGGATCACGTTGTACTTGGAGAGGCCGTGTGTGTTGGGCTTGGAGACAGGCGTGTGCTCGTCGAGAGACTGGCCAGGAATACTCATGCAGTGGTCGACCTTGGTCGAGAGCAGCACCTCGTGGCGGCGGCCGTTCTCTTTGAGGGCGCGACCGATCATCCGCTCGGCTTCGCCGGCCGCGTACACGTCGCCCGTATCCAGGAGGTTCACGCCGGCATCGAGGGCCAGGTTGAGCATGCGCTTCGACTCGTCCTCGGGGGTCGGATCGAGAAAGTTGTCCGTGCCCAGGGCGATGCAGGAGACCTGCAAGCCGGTCCTACCCAGGGTTCGATATTCCAAGAGCGTCTCCTCGCGCGTTAGGAGCGTCGCCGACGCTCCCTTTTGGATGGGTTCGCTACCCGATGACCAGCACCTGCTCCTGCGGCCGACACGACCATTCGATGCCGCGGTGCGTGATGAGGAAGACGTTGCGAGTTCGCTACGAGATCCTCGAGCCGCTGATCAAACTGGCGTTGACATAGCGTACGTAAATACGTACGCTATCAAACATGAAGAGCATTAATGCTACCGAAGCTCGAAAGCAACTCTACCGCCTGCTCGATGAGGTCACGCTGAGCAGCGAGCCCGTGCAGATCACCGGCAAGCGCAGCAAGGCGGTTCTTCTGTCCGAAAACGATTGGCTGGCCCTGCAGGAGACGGTCTACTTACTGTCGATCCCGGGGATGCGCGAGTCGATCAGGTCGGGTCTCGCCACCCAGCTCCAGGACTGTGCCGACGAGCTCGATTGGTGAGGCCCTGGGGCGTGGTGTTCACACGCCAGGCGCAAAAGGACGCCCGCAAGTTGGCGCACTCGGGTCTGAAACCAAGGGCCGAGTTCCTGCTCGCGATTCTGCGCCAGGATCCTTTCAAGACGCCGCCGCGCTTCGAGAAGCTGGTAGGCGATCTCGAAGGTGCCTATTCCAGACGAATCAACGTCCAGCACAGGCTGGTTTATCAGGTGTTGGACAGCGAACGGACAGTCAAGGTGTTGAGGCTGTGGACTCACTACGAGTGATGCGGAGCTACCGCGTGCTCTGCCTGCGCGATCAGGGAATCCTCAACCACGGCCAGGCCAACGGCCTTGATCGCGAAGCTGGAGGCCGCGCTGGCTTCCCTGGAGCGGGGCAACCTCCACGCCGCTCAGAATCAGCTCATCGCCTTCGCCAATCAGGTCTCGGACCCCGTCGATCAGAGCCGGAATCCGTTCGGCCCGCCCAAGGCGCCAAGGCTGAACCGGCGCCGGGAGGCGGATGAACGCCTCGCTGAACGCAGACAGAACGTAGGAGATTCCGTCCACCAGGATCAGCGTCGGCGCGCCGAGAAGCCGGAAGGCGACCCCGCCCACCGCTTGCCCGAAGAAGGTCGCCCCCTGCGCGGACAGCTGGTTGAGCGAGTTGGCTGCTTGCAGCCGGTCCCGGGGAACCAGGTCAGGGATTGCTGCCGTGATGGCGCCAGGATCTTCCGGGCGGGTGTCTTTCGACCCTGCCCTCCGCGCTTTGGCCAGACGCGCGAAAGTCCACTCGCCCATGAGCTGCGCACGCCATCCTGCCAGACGCGCGGCATGGTCCGATCCGAGGTTGCCTCCAGGCGGGTCATCTATGCGGAGCTTCCTGTGGGTTGCTGACCGAGAGCGTCCCGTCGATGAGGTGCCAAGTTGGGTTGCCGTTCCGGTCAGCCCGGATCCCCTCGGCGCTCAGCATGGCTCGCATGCCGTTCGCATCATAGAGAAGCCCTGCAGGGATCAGCGCCGCCTTGCCGGCCCGGCCTCTGATCGCTATCCCAACCGGCGTAATGGACATCACGGCCTCACCGCTCAGATCGTAGAGCCGAAGCCCGGTGGTCTTGACCTCGGCGTCGGCGGAGTTCCCACGGGCAGCAATTCGGGCGTCACGGAGCGACGTGTTTGACGCGACGAGATCGAACGCCATGATCCCGTCCTCGGTGGTGTACGCGAGGCCATCGGCGTTGATCATCCCACGCGGACGGCCGTTCTCGTCGTACACCCGGAACGTGCGCGCTCCGATCTCCTCGGGGATTTGATGTGGCAGCAGGACGGGGGTTGCGACGACGGCAAGCAGCAGTACGCATGCGAGTGCGCCCATGACTCTGAGCTCCCGGTTCTTGCGCTCCAACTGCTCGACTCTGGCCGCCAACTCGCCCAGGTTCATAGTGCTCCTCCGATGCTCCCAGGCTTCCATCGCGACGCGGCGAGGCTCAACTAGCGCCGATGCACCACGTCGGTCAGGCTGCGCCAGCACGGGTCACGGAGCACGCTCTCGCGAACTGGCGGCGAACTTCTCTGGGTCTGTACCGCCGGACGACGCCCGTCCGACTTGCTCCCGCTTCACCCCGCTTCATGTTCATGATCTTCAGCGCCGCCGCCCTGGTGCTCGGGTTGTTGCTCTCGATTCTGCTGGGGCAGGGGCTGACGTTCGTGCTCTACAAGTGCCCCCGGCACCGGGGTTGAAATAACGACTATCATTCGAGCGCCATATGGCTCCCGAACGCACCACCCTCACCGGAAGGATCATTCGATGGGCAAGCGCATCTCTATAGCGAGTCTCGCTCTGCTGGTGATTACGGCATTTTCCGACAGTGCGGGCGCGGGCGCTCAATCGGACACACAGGACAGCGTGGCAGAGGCCGTAGCAGGGCTGAAGCTCCGGAGCATCGGGCCGGCGCTCATGGGGGGTCGCATCGCCGACATCGTCGTCCATCCGAACGACCGCAGCACCTGGTACGTGGCGGTGGGGTCAGGGGGCCTATGGAAGACGACCAACGCCGGCATCACCTGGAAGCCGATCTTCGACGATCAGCGGTCCTACTCCATCGGCGTTGTAACCCTCGACCCTGGCAACCCCGAGGTCGTCTGGGTAGGCACCGGCGAGAACGTCAGCGGACGCCACGTCGGCTGGGGGGATGGTGTTTACCGCAGTCGGGACGGCGGCGACTCGTGGCAGCGGATGGGCCTGGAGACCTCTGAGCACATCGGCAAGATCCTCGTCGACCCCAGGAACGGTGACGTCGTGTTGGTGGCGGCCGAGGGGGCGCTATGGTCCGCAGGCGGTGAACGCGGCGTCTACAAGACGACCGATGGCGGCGAGACCTGGACCGCGGTGCTCCAGATCGATGAGCACACCGGCGTGACCGACCTCGAGTACGACCCCTCGAACCCCGACGTGGTCTACGCGGCGGCATACCAGCGGCGCCGGCATGTCTGGGCGTTCCTCGGGGGCGGCCCGAGCTCCGGGATCTACAAGTCGACCGACGCCGGCAATAGCTGGAGGCCGCTCACCGAGGGACTTCCTTCAGGAGACGTCGGCAAGATCGGCCTCGCGGTGACCCCGGCCGATCCCGGCCTTCTGTACGCCACCATCGAGGCCGACGATGAGGAACGCGGCTTTTACCGGTCGCGGGACAAGGGCGAGAGCTGGGAGCGTCGCAGCTCGTACATCTCGGGCGGAACCGGCCCCCACTACTACCAGGAGATCGAAGCGTCGCCACAGGATCCCACGCTGGTTTACCAGATGGACGTTTTCTTCCAGGTGACAAGAGATGCTGGGGCCAACTTCGACTATCTCGGCACCGGACGTGAAAAACACAGCGACAACCACGCGCTGTGGATCGATCCCGACGACGGCGGTCACCTCATCGCTGGGACCGATGCCGGCCTCTACGAGACCTTCGACGAGGGATTGACCTGGCGGCACTTTCCAAACCTGCCCGTGTCGCAGTTTTACAAAGTCGCATTGAGCAACACGGAGCCGTTTTACGACATTCTCGGCGGCGCCCAAGACTTGGGTACGCTGCACGGACCGTCGCGCACCCTGAACGCCGAGGGCGTGCGAAATCGCGATTGGTACGTCCCCATGGGAGCCGACGGCTACGGCGTCGCCTTCGATCCGGAAGACGCCGGCACCCTCTATTTGATGACTCAGCAGGGCAATCTGTCGCGCACCGATCGTCGAAGCGACGAGTCGCTCAGCATCCGGCCGTTACCGGTTGCTGGGGAGTCGCCCGAGCGCTGGAACTGGGACTCGCCAATTCTCATCAGCCCTCACAACCCGCAGCGGCTCTACTTCGGTTCGCAACGGCTCTGGAGGAGCGACGACCGCGGCGACTCCTGGACAACCGTCAGCGGCGATCTGACGCGCGACAGAGATCGCTATGAGATGGAGATGATGGGTCGCGTGTGGAGCGTCGACTCGCTCTACGACAACGGGGCGATGTCGAAGTACGCGACCCTGACCGCCGTATCGGAATCCCCCGTCGCCGAAGGTGTGCTGTATGTTGGCAGCGACGACGGTCTGGTTCAGGTGAGCGATGACGGCGGCGGGGGCTGGCGCCTCGCGGGGGCGCTCCCTCAGGTTCCGGAGCTTTCGTTCATCAACGATGTCGAGGCCTCGCAGCACGATGCCGATGTCGTCTTCGCGGTCGCCGACGCGCACAAGACGGGCGATTACAGTCCCTATGTGTTCGCCAGCGCCGATCGCGGACGCAGCTGGGAGTCGATCGTCGGGGATCTACCCGCCGAGACGATCGTCTGGGCGATTCAGCAGGATCACGTCGTTGCTGAGCTGCTATTTGTCGCCACCGAGTACGGCATCTACGTCAGCATGAACGGTGGCGACCACTGGACGATGCTCAGCGGTGGCGTTCCGACGATCCCGTTCCGGGATCTCAAGCTGCATCGGCGCGACGATGACCTGGTCGGCGCGAGCTTCGGTAGGGGCTTCTACGTCCTCGACGACTACTCGCCGCTTCGCGAGATCGCGGCGGGCGCATTGGACGGCGACAGCCAGGTGTTCCCGGTGCGCGATGCCTGGTGGTACATCCCTTCGGTTCCCGGTCAGGCTCGTGGGCGGCCCACCCAGGGCAGCACCGCCTACGTGGCCCCGAACCCGCTCTTCGGCGCTACCTTCACCTACTTGCTCACGGATGCGCCGGTCACCGCGCGGGAGACGCGCAGGGCAACCGAGCGAGAGCGGCGCGAGGTTGGGGAGGACGTTCCGTTCCCAGGCTACGAAACCCTACGTCTCGAGGCAGCGGAGAGTGATCCGATGGTGCTGCTGGTTGTTCGAGACGCGCAGGGGGAGGCAGTGCGATGGGTAGAAGGGCCGGCGAAGCCGGGGATGCACCGGGTGGCCTGGGATTTGCGACGCCCGCCGCCGGATCCGATCGAGCTGAGCCCGTCGGGATTCAGTCCGCCGTGGGCAAGCCCGCCGCAGGGCCCTCTGGCACCGCCCGGTCGATACAGCGTGGAGTTGCTGGTGATCTCGGCCGACGGCGCTCAGTGGCTGGGGTCGGCGCAACAGTTTGATGTCCGTGCGGTGCCCACTGTGGCGCCGGGCACGGATCTCGCTGCCGTGGCCGAGTTCCAGCGCCAGGCGAGTGACCTCATGCGACGGATCGCGGCAGCCGGCGTCGAAATGCGGCAAGCGCGCGAGCGGCTGCGGCATATGCGCGCGGCGCTGGTCGAGACCCCGCGGGCCGACCCGGCGCTGTTCGGCAGGATGGACGAGCTGGTCGCGAGCCTCGATGGCCTACAGGTGCGCCTCTCGGGCGACCCGGCTCGTCAGCGGCTCAGCCAGTCGACGTCCCCATCGATTCGTGGACGGGTTGGACAGGTCATCGGCGGGCACTGGGAGACGCGTCAGACGCCGACGGCGACGCAGCGAAGCAGCCTCGAGCTCGCCAGCGATGGCTTCGAGATCCTCAGCAACGAGCTGTCGGAGCTGATCGAAGTCGATCTGGCCCGCCTGGAAGCCGATCTCGCCGCTGCCGGTGCCCCATGGACTCCTGGACGTGGGCTGTCGACGCAGTAGAGGGTTCGCGAGGGGTAAGACGCCAGACCACTAACCCGGTGTGGCGACTCTAACAGGCTGCTGAAAAACTCCCCTTGTTCGAGTAGATTTTGAACCACGCAGCCCGCGGCAAGAACCGAAGCATCAACGAGGTGAGCAGATGCGTGGTGAGGACGCGGGACAGGTGGCGGTTTTTAGTTACGTATCTCCAGAGCAGCGAATACCGAAGGAGCATCCGCTGCGGCCGCTGCTGAAGATCGTCAACGATGTGCTGGGGCGGATGTCGCCGCTGTTCGAGAAGCTGTACTCGCACACGGGCCGTCCGTCTATCCCGCCGGAGAAGCTGCTGCGGGCGCTGCTGCTGCAGGTGCTGTACACGATTCGCTCCGAGCGCATGCTGATGGAGCAGCTCGACTACAACCTGCTGTTCCGGTGGTTTGTGGGCCTGAACATGGACGATCTGGTGTGGGATGCGACGGTGTTCACGAAGAACCGAGATCGAGTGTTGGGAGGCGAGGTCGCCAAGGTGTTCTTCCAGGAAGTGCTGGCGGAAGCGCGGCGCCGCAGCCTGCTGTCGGATGAACACTTCACGGTGGACGGCACGCTGATCGAGGCGTGGGCCTCGCACAAGAGCTTCAAGCCGAAGGATCAGAGCGACTCCGATGAGGGCGGCAGCAACCCGAGCGTCGATTTTCGCAAACAACGGCGCACGAACGATACTCACGCCTCCAGGACCGACCCGGAGGCACGCCTATACAAGAAGAGTAAGGGAGCCGAGTCGAGGCTCTGCTACATGGGGCACCTGATGATCGACAACCGCCACGGGTTAGCAACCAACGCCTGCGTAACGATCGCTTCGGGAACAGCAGAACGAGAGGCCGCCGTGCAGATGGCGGGCGAGATTCCCGGAAGGGGCCGGGTAACCTTGGCGGCCGACAAGGGCTACGACACGCGAGACTGCATCCGAAAGCTTCGAGATCGCAACATCACCCCGCACGTCGCACAGAACGACACGAACCGGCGCAGCGCCATCGACCGCCGCACGACCCGGCACCCGGGCTACACGGTCAGTCAGAAGAAACGCAAGCTCGTCGAGCAGATGTTCGGATGGGCCAAGACGGTCGGGCTGATGCGCAAGACCAGACACCGAGGCACGCAACGTGTCGATTGGATGTTCATCTTCACCGCCGCGGCCTTCAACCTGGTCAGAATGCGCAACCTCCAGGGGGCGACGTGACGATGAGGGCACCAATCCCCAAGAAATGCCGGCGCTGCCAGCAGCGCCGGCCTCGTACCCGCACTCGCCGCCCCGCTAACTCACCGTGATCGAGACGATCCAGCCCAAAATGGCGCGCCCAAGCCGTTTTTCAGCAGCCTGCTAGGGCCCTCGCATGCGTTTCATCAAGCTCGGCGTTCCGCTTGTTGTGATCGTTCTCGACGCCGGGGTCGCCCTCGGGAGCCGGGCCGCAACCCCGACTGCTGTCCCGGTATCGAACTACGCTCAGCTGCTCGAGATCTTCCACGAATTCCGCCAGCTCGAACGGCCGTCGGTCATCGACGGGGCCCCCGACTTCAGCCCCGGCGCGATGCGCCGCCAGCACGAGGCGCTCGGGCGGCTGCGCGACCGCTTCGACGCCCTGCAGGTGGAGGCGTGGCCGGCCTCCGAGAAGGTCGACTATCTGCTCGCGCGCGCCGAGATGAACGGCCTCGACTTCTATCACCGCGTTCTGCGGCCCTGGTCACGCGACCCCGGATTCTACCTGCAGACGATGGCCGGTACGGGACCGGCAAGACCCGGAGTGCGCATCGACGAGCTGCCGATCCCGGCCAACGCGATGCCCGGCGTGCTGGCGGACCTGAACGCGGTGCCGCGGATCTTCGCCGCGGCCCGGGCCAACCTGTACGACGTACCCGCTGACCTGGCGACGCTGGCGCTGCACTACCTGCACGAGGAGGCTGAGCTCTTCGAGCGCATCCGAGAGACCGCCGGCGCCCACCACCCAGAGCTCGCCGTACCGGCCGAGGCCGCGCGCCGCGCCGTGCTCTCGTACGGGGAATGGATCGAGGGCAACCGCGAGCAGATGACAGCTGCGGCCGGCATCGGCAAGGACCACTACGACTGGTGGCTGCGTAACGTCCAGCTCGTGCCGTACACCTGGGATGACTTCCGCGAGATCGTCACGCGCGAGGACGAGCGGGTGCTGACCTTCCTGGAGCTCGAGCGCAACCGTAACCGCGTACCTGCCCGAGCTGCGGCCGGTGCAGACGGCCGAGGAGCACGCACGCCGCCAGCGGGCGACGCTCGAGTTCGCCATGCGCTTCTTGCGCGAGTCGGAGATCGCCACCATTCCCGAGTACCTCGGCGCCAGTGGCTACCTGTCGCGCGGGCCGCTACAGCCTGCCGCGGTCTGGCCGCGCCCGGAGACCGACTTCTTCGATCAGACGGGCGACCGCGAGCCGCTGCCCGAGCAGGTGCACGAGTTCATCGGCCATTACTTCGACGGCGAGCAGCAGCGCCGCGACCAGCGCGTCATCCGCGGAGCCCGGCGGCTGTTCGCCATGGGCATGATCCGCAGCGAGGGCTGGGCCTTCGGGCTCGAGGAGCTGTTGATGCACTCGGGCTACCTCGACCAGCGCTCTCCGCGCGGCCGCGAGATCGTCTACATGCAGACAGCCTTCCGCTCCTGTCGCGCCATCGCCGACCAGAACATGCACGCCAACGAGTTCACCCTGCGCGAGGCCATCGACTACTGCTACGCCTGCGCCCCCAACGGCTGGCTGCTACCCGACGGCTATCACGTCTGGTACGAGATGGCGACGAACCTGCGCTTCCCCGGCTGGCACTCGGGAATGGTCGTGGGCAAGGCCCAGTTCATCAAGCTGTTCGGGGGATCGCGTGCGCCAGCTCGGTCCCGACTTCGTCCTGCGCGATTTCATCGATGAGTTCCTGGCCGCGGGCAGTATCCCGTTCTCGCTGATCCGCTGGGAGTTGACCGGCTTGGACGATGAGATCCGGGAGCTCTGGTGAGCCATCCGATCGGCGCGGCGGCGAGCTGGCCCCGCGACCGGACAACGAATCGATGAGCAGAGCCAACGGCGGCGAGCAGCGCGTCGCGGTGGTCACCGGGGGCGCCAGCGGCCTCGTCGCGGGAATCGTCAAGCACCTGGCGGTCCGCGGCTTCGGCGTGTGCCTCAACTACCTCACGGAGGCCAAGGCGCAACGCCTCCTGGGGGAGCTCCCCGCGGCAGCGGCGGAGCGCGTGTTCCCCTACGAGGCCGACGTCTCCGATCGCGCGGCGGTACGTGCCATGTTCGACGCGGTAATCGGGCGCTTCGGCCGCGTCGATCTGCTCGTCAACAGCGCCGGCTTCAACCGGGACGCACCCTTCCTCGAGCTCACCGACGAGCAGTTCGACAGCGTCGTGGCCGTGCACCTGCGCGGCCACTTCGTCTGCTCCCAGGAGTTCGTCTTCCACAATCCCGATCACGAGGGCATGATCCTCAACTTCGCCGCCCCCTGCGGGGTCGAGGGCCGTCGTAACGGGGCCAACTTCTGCAGCGCCAAGGGCGGCATCCTGGCGCTTACCAAGTGCATGGCGCTGGAGCTGGCGCCGCGCATCGGGGTCAACTGCCTCCAGCCCGGATCCGTCCGCACCCCCGAGATCGTCGAAAGGTTCCGGCTGGATACCGGCCCTGGGCTCGAGCGCGAGCTGGCGCGAGTGCCGATGGGTCGTCTGGGGGAGCTCGGCGATGTGACGACCATTCTGGACGCGATCCTCGATGCCCGCTTCACCACCGGCGCCTGCTTCCACGTCAGCGGCGGGCAGTTCATGCGTTAGCCAGACCCATCAGAACTCCACCACGGCCCTTAGAGCAGGCTGCTGAAAAACGGCTCGAGCGCGCCATTTTGGGCTGGATCGTCTCGATCAAGGTGAGTTGCCCGGCCGCCGTGTGCGAGTGCGAGGCTCTGGTTGCCGGCCGCGCCGGTATTTCTTGGGCGGTTAGTCCCGATATCGTCACGTCGCCCCCTGGAGGTTGCGCATTCTGACCAGGTTGAAGGCAGCGGCGGTGAAGGTGAACATCCAATCGACGCGTTCGGTGCCTCGGTGCCGCGTCTTGCGCATCAGCCCGACCGTCTTGGCCCATCCGAACATCTGCTCGACGAGCTTGCGTTTCCTTTGACTGACCTGGTAGCCGGGGTGGCGGGTTGTGCGCCGGTCGATGGCGCTGCGCCGATTGGTGTCGTTCTGTGCGACGTGCGGGGTGATGTTCCGATCTCGAAGCTTACGGACGCACTCGCGTGTGTCGTAGCCCTTGTCGGCCGCCAAGGTCACCCTGCGGTTACCGGAAATCTTGTCCGCCATTTGCACCGCCGCCTCTCGTTCCGCTGTCCCGGAAGCGATCGTTACGCATGCCTTGGTTGCTAACCCGTGGCGGTTGTCGATCATCAGGTGCCCCATGTAGCAGAGCCTCGACTCGGCTCCCCTACTTTTCTTGTACAGGCGTGCGTCCGGATCGGTCCTGGAGGCGTGAGTATCGTTTGTGCGCCGTTGTTTGCGAAAATCGACGCTCGGGTTGCTGCCGCCCTCATCGGAGTCGCTCTGATCCTTCGGCTTGAAGCTCTTGTGCGAGGCCCACGCCTCGATCAGCGTGCCGTCCACCGTGAAGTGCTCATCCGATAGCAGACCGCGGCGCCGTGCCTCCGCCAGCACTTCCTGGAAGAACACCTCGGCGACCTCGCCTCCCAACACTCGATCCCGGTTCTTCGTGAACACCGTCGCATCCCACACCAGATCGTCCATGTTCAGGCCCACAAACCACCGGAACAGCAGGTTGTAGTCGAGCTGCTCCATCAGCATGCGCTCGGAGCGAATCGTGTACAGCACCTGCAGCAGCAGCGCCCGCAGCAGTTTCTCCGGCGGGATAGACGGACGGCCCGTGTGCGAGTACAGCTTCTCGAACAGCGGCGACATCCGCCCCAGCACGTCGTTGACGATCCTCAGCAGCGGCCGCAGCGGATGCTCTTTCGGTACTCGCTGCTCTGGAGATACGTAACTAAAAACCGCCACCTGTCCCGCGTCCTCACCACGCATCTGCTCACCTCGTTGATGCTTCGGTTCTTGCCGCGGGCTGCGTGGTTCAAAATCTACTCGAACAAGGGGAGTTTTTCAGCAGCCTGTTAGTACTCCAATCCATAACTACGATGTTGTTTGTGGTGACGAGATGGCACCAGATGCAAGGCGCGGCGACGAGGCGATGTCGTATCCCATCGCGGAGGAGACGCAACGCCGCAGATGGCGCCATCTCGTCGCCATCCCGCGGACGGCCAGGATTTGCGGGTGATTTCGGCGGCGCGCCTCGTCGACGATGACTCCAGCATCGCCTCCTCGGCGCGCCTGGAACTCACCCGCAACTCCTGGCCGCAAACATCACCGTAGTTATGGATTGGAGTACTTAACTGACCGATGAGTCGATCACAGCCGGGATCAGAGATCCTCGGTGCCGAGCGACGGGATCTCCGACCAGGATGGCAGCGACTCGAAGTCGACGTTGCCGCCCGACAGGATGATGCCGATGCTGCGCCCCGCCGGCACGACGCGGTGCTCCAGAAGCGCTGCCACGGGAACCGCGGCGCTGGGCTCGATGAGGATCTTCATGGTCTCCCACACCAGGCGCATCGCCGACAGGATGGCGTCTTCCGAGACCGTGACGATGTCGCTCACGTGCCGCGCGATAAGCGGGAAGGTGTGCTCACCGAGCGACGTGCGCAGGCCATCGGCGCACGTGCGCGCGTCGGTCTGCGGCACGATCCGGCCCTGCCGAAGCGACTGGCAGGCGTGGGCGGCGGCCGCGGGCTCGCAGCCGATGACGGCCACCGCGGGGTCGCTGGTGGCGGCGGCCACGGCGGTGCCGCTGAGCAGACCCCCGCCACCCACCGGTGCCAGGATGAGGTCGAGGGCCGGCACCTCCTCGAGCAGCTCCAGCGCGCAGGTCCCCTGCCCGGCGATGGTGCGCAGGTCATCGTACGGGTGCACCGCGCTGGCCCCGAGCCGCTCCTGCACGCGCGCCGCCGTGGAGTCGAACTCCTCGGAGGTGGGGACCTTGCCCTTCGATTCGACCCAGACGATGTTGCCGCCGTAGCGCTCCACCGCCGCTACCTTGGAGCGCAGGGCCACCTTGGGCATGGCGATGTGCGCCTGGACGCCGAGGGTCCGCGCCGCCAGCGACATCGCCGCCGCGTGGTTGCCCGAAGAGCTGGTGACGACGCCGCGCCGCCTTTCCTCCGGAGTCAGCGACAGCAGCGCGTTGAACGCCCCGCGCACCTTGAACGCGCCGCTCCGCTGCAAGTTCTCGCACTTGAAGACCAGCCTGCCGCCGAAGCGCGCGTCCAGCGATCCGCTGGTCATCACAGGGGTTCGGTGGATGTAGGGAGCGATACGCGCGTGGGCCGCGCAGATCTGGTGCCGCCCGACTGCCGCCTTACTCACCCGACGCCCTGCCATCCGATGCTCGAGCCGATGCTCGAGCCGTCGTTGTCCTGTCCATCGATCCCGAGGAGGGTCTCATGCGAGTGCTAACCATATCCGTTCTGCTCATCGTTCTTGCCGCCTGCGGACCTGGCACCGAGGCACCGGTGACCGAGGAGGGCAACGCCGCTGGCGAGCCCACAGCGGGGACCACAACCGATTCCCCGCAGCTCGGCGGCTGCATCCTCACGACGCCGGTCGGCCCGGTTCCCGGAGACCTCTACACCCGAACCGAGGTGGTCGCCACCGGCGACTACGCGCCGTTCGACAAGATGATCACCGTCGACGGCCTGACGCTGATCGGCGACGACAGCATCTCAGACCCGTTCATGGACCTCGTGGCAACGACGATCACCGAGATCTTCCCGCGCGACGAGAGCCTCGACCTCGAGGCGCAGGAGCGAGTGCTGCGCAGCATGTACGAGTACCGTGCGCTGATCCCCTTCTTCCACGGGGACCCGGACATGAGCGACGCCGACGAGGCGACTTTCGACGCCGTGCGGGCCGGCAACAGCGTCTGCGACATCATCATGGAGGGCGTTCCCGGCCAGGTGATGGAGGTCGTCGAGCACATCCTCCACTACGTCTCCGACACGGGCCTGCACTACGCCTTCCCGGCCGAATGGGGTATCGTCCCTGGCTCCGAGATCGCGCAGGCGATGACCCGAGCCGCCGAGGCCGGCTACTACGATGTCGGCTGCTACGACGACATCGATGCGGACGAGGTGCGTTTTCGAGTCGCCGTGCAGGAGTTCGCTTACTGGGTCATCTCCACCGCCTGGAACCTGCAGCAACCCTACGGGCCTCAGGGTGAGGCCGAGTGGACCATCACGGATGCCGCCGATCTACAGACCAAGATGCCCGAGCTGTACGCCATGTACGAGCGCACCGCGGCGCGGGTGATGGTGGCGCCGAGGCTGGAAACGCTGCAGGCCATCGGGCCGACCCGCGCCGAGGAGGCCCAGCGCTGATGCGCGCGGCACGCGTTACCCGCCTCGGACTCGTGGTCGTGGTGATGCTGGGGTGCGGGATCGCCTGCGGCGGCGCGCAGGAGCCAGCGGAACCGGTAGCGGCGCCCACCGTGCTCGGCGTAGAGGCGATCGCGGCCGACTACCGCATCGTCTACTCCCGCGATGCCGGCGACGGGAGCGCCCTCTACGGACTCGACCTCGAGCGCCGCACCAGCGCCAAGCTCACCGAGGACATGCCGTTCGCCGGCTACCCTGTGTGGTCGCCGGCGGGCGACCGCGTCGTATTTCTGGGAGAGGGCGAGGCCGGGTCGGGCTTGCTGAGCCTCGATGCGGCGACCGGGCAGGTCGACCTGCTCATCGAAGGGATGGGCGAACCGGTCGATTTCTCGCCCGACGGCGTCTTCTTCGTGCTCACCCGCGATCTGCCCGCGGGTGGCCGCGGCCTTTTCCGCCAGCGGGTCGCGAGTGGAACCGAGGAGCGCATCGACACGGGCAGTGATGCCGACGCCTACGCCCGCTGGTCGCCAGCGGGAGGCGCCATTGCCTTCGAGTCGGGCCGCGACGGCAATCCCGAGATCCACCGTCACGACCTCGACACCGGTATGACCGAGCGGCTTACCGAAAACTCGGAGCTCGACGAATGGCCATCGTTGTCGCCCGACGGGGTCCGGATCGCCTGGGCCTCGGGTACCGAGGAGTCCAAGCACCTCTGGGTGATGCGCGCCGACGGCTCCGACAAGCGCCAGCTCACCGATGGCCCGAGAGTTATTACCGGATGTTATGGATGGAGGGCAAAGAAAAGGCGGCGTAACCTTCGCTGGAGTTCTCAACAACCAGCACCGGCCATGGAGGCCGGAGAAGGAGACGCCACCCATGCTCAAGATTATCGCTGCGGCTGACCAGGAGGAAGCGCCGCTGACACTGGACATCGATGAGCTCGCCCGACAGGGCGCCCTCAGGATGCTGAGCACGGCGCTCGAGTGGGAGGTCAGCGAGTACGTTGGCCGGCACGCCGAGCAGCTCGACGAGGCCGGGCATCGGCAGGTCGTGCGCAACGGTACAGCCCGAGGACGCAAGATCACCTTGGGATGCGGGACGGTGCAGGTGTCGGCGCCGCGGGTCAACGACAAGCGGCTCGACGAGCACGGAGCTCGGCAACGCTTCAGCAGTCGGATCCTGCCGCCGTACATGCGGCGCTCGCCGAAGGTTGCCGAGGTCTTGCCGGTGCTGTACCTGCGGGGCCTCTCGACGGGCGACTTCAGAGAGGCGCGCCCGATCCTGCTGGGCAAGGAGGCCAGCGGCCTGTCGCCCTCGGCGATCTGCCGGCTGACGAACGTCTGGAGCACCGAGTACGAGGCGTTCCGCAAGACGGATCTGTCGAGCAAGCGGTACGTGTACGTGTGGGCCGACGGGGTGCACTTCAACGTTCGGCTCGAGGAAGATCGGCTGTGTACGTTGGTGATTATGGGTGTCTTGCCGGATGGGACCAAGGAACTCATCGCGGTCGAGGACGGGTATCGGGAGAGCACCGAGAGCTGGGCGTTCGTGCTGCGTGAACTGAAGCGTCGAGGGATGCAGGCGCCGCTCGTGGCGGTGGGTGACGGCGCCCTCGGGTTCTGGGCCGCGGTGCAGGATGCATGGCCCCAGACCCGGGAGCAACGATGCTGGGTGCATCGGATCGCCGCCGTGCTCGACAAGCTACCCAAGCGCCTACAGGCCAGGGCCAAGCGCGCGCTGCACGAGATCATGGAGGCGCCAACGCGTGAGGATGCCCAGGACGGCATGGCGCGGTTCGAAGCCGACTACGGCGCCAAGTACCCCAAGGCCGTGGCGTCGTTGCTGCGCGACGCCGACAAGCTGCTGACGTTCTACGACTTTCCCGCCCAACACTGGGTTCATCTGCGCACCGTCAACCCGATCGAGTCGGCGTTCGCCACCGTGCGCCTGAGACAACGGGTCACCAAGGGCGCCGGCTCGCGCACCAAGGCGCTGACCATGGCGTTCAAGCTGCTGGAGATGGCCCAGCAACGCTGGCGCCGCATCAACGCTCCCCATCTCACTGCCCTCGTCCTCCAGGGAGCTAGCTTCGTAGACGGAGTTCACCAGAGGTGGACCCCGAAATTCGGACAGGTTGCTAAGGTGGGATCCAGACCAAGAAGAAGGAGTCTGGAATGCCACGGAAGAGACGGAGTTATCCTGCTGAGCTGAAGGCGAAGGTCGCTTTGGAGGCGCTTCGCGAGGAAGCGACGATGGCGGAGCTGGCAGCCCGCTACGATGTGCATCCGAATCTGATCGCCAACTGGAAGAAGAAGGCTCGGCAGAAGGTGCTGGCTGGCTTCTCGGGGAAACAGGAGCGCAACGAGGTCTCTCGGGAGGCCGAGATCAAGGAGCTGCGGGCGAAGATCGGGGAGCTCGTCATCGAGCGGGATTTCTTGTCCAAGGCCTTCGGTCGTTGAGCCACGGCCGGAGGGTGGCGATGGTCGATCCGGAGCACGGCCCCCTGAGCATCACGCGGCAGTGCCGCCTGGTGTCGATCGCGAGGTCTTCGTTCTATTACGAGGGCCACGGCGAGAGTCCGCTGAACCTGCGCCTGATGCGGCTGATCGACGAGCAGTTTCTTCAGACGCCGTTTTACGGCTCACGTCAGATGCGACGATGGCTGCGCCGTCAGGGCTACACGGTCTCTCGCAAGCGGGTGCGCCGCCTGATGCGGCTGCTCGGGTTGCAGGCGATCTTGCAGCGGCCCAGGACGTCTCAGCCGCACCCGGAGCACCGGATCTACGGGCCGGGATCGGCTGGTGGATGGACTTCTACAACGAGTGCCGACCGCACTCGTCGCTCCAGGACCGGACGCCCGAGGAGGCGTACATTGACGACGGGGCTGAAGACAGGAGCCCGGGGCTTCGCCCCGTGTCTCGCAAGCCCAAGGCAGCCTGAATCATGAACCCGGATTCCACCTTAGCTGCGACGCAAACCTGTCCAAAGGATGGGGTCCACCTCTTCAACCCGAACATCATCAACGGGGGGATCATCGATGTTTCGTGGGAGACGCAGAACATCGGCAACACGACGGCGGCGTTCTCCTTCGACCTGGTCACGGGTGAGGACGCGCCCGACTCGATCGTCTTGCAGCTGCTCGTCTACCAGGTGCACGAGAAGACGACGGCGGTGGGCTGCGACCTGACCACGGATACCGAGCACGAGCTCATCGTCAACATCACGCCCGACGTGCTCAACATCCAGACCGACGATCTCGACCTGTCGAACCCGAACATCATCAACTCGGCGCTACTCGACAACGCCAGCTTCTACCTCGAGCCGGGCGCCAGCGCCCTGGTGACGTTGCGCATCCTGGATCTGGACACCACCGACGGTGAGTTCGTCGATCCGGGCACGATCGCCGCGGCGGTGACCCCGCAGGCGACCGACACCGAAGACATCATCATCGATCCCGACACCGGGGAACCCGCGCCTCCGCCGGATGCGGCCCCGACAGTCGCAACCCTGGCAATCGTTACCGGGACGCTGCCGCCAGCCACCATCGACGGGTTCTACAGCCAGCAACTCGCGGTCTTCGGCGGCACCGCTCCCTTGACGTGGAGCATCACCGCCGGCGCGCTGCCTCCGGGACTCGGCTTGGATGGCGGCACCGGCACGATTTCGGGAACTCCGGGCTCCAACGGCACCTTCCTTTTCGACGTCAACGTGACGGACACAACCGGGTTGACTGCGACCGCCGGCCTGCGAATCGACGTCAGCGGCGTCGTTGCCACGGGCGCGATCCTGGTGGATACCTTGGTCGGGGGCGCCGGGTTCAGCCCGTTCGGCGTCATCAGTAACACGGTGGACGGCATGGTCTTCGTCCCGCCAGTCGACCGGAGTGACCTGGTTGAGGTGACGCCCGTCTTCGATGAAGGGGGTGTGGCCACGGACAAGATCGAGGTCCGAATCCTCGGTGGTGAGGGCGTCGGTGACATCAATGTCAACGACGTCGACCCGAGTACCATCCGCTTCCGCGGATTGGCCCCCGACGCGGGGACGGTGACTACTGTGACCGGCGATCTCGTCATGCAGTTCTCGACCGAGTGGACGCGCGGCTGCGTGACCTTCGTGACCGACTCGCTGACGATGATCGGCTGCAAGGCTCCCTGAGGCTACGTGCGGAGGCGCTCGGGCGCTCGTGAGCTATGGTAGCCGCACGCGCGCGTCGCGGGCGAGCGACGATTCGTCGCCGGAGGTGATGGCGAGGAAAGCCTCGTAGGCCTCGGTGCCGTCGGCCCCGAGGCCGTCCTCGGCGCGGCCGAGCCAGTAGTGAACCTGCGGGAAATAGCGGTAGGTGGGCAGGTCGTCGAAGTAGACCGAGGAGGCCTCGCCACGGCGGCGGAGCGCGTTCTCGAGCTCCGAGGTGGCCTCGGTGAAGGCGCCGGCCTCGACGTAGGCGCGGCCCAGTAGCACGCGGCCCAGCCAGGTATCGACCAGCCCCTTGGCCTGCGCCAGGTGGCGGGCGGCCGCGGAGGCGTCGCCGCGCGCCAGCGCAACCTCGCCCTCGAGGATCATCCCGTACGCCTGTGGTTCGGGCTGCAGTCGCTCACCGAGCTCACCGGCGATCCGCAGGGCCTCGTCGGCTGCGCCTGAGCGCGAAAGAACGAGCGCGGCAGGCACGCGCACGCTGAGGGCGCCCGACAGCTCCAGCGCCTGGCGGGCCGAGCGGGCCGCCTCGCCGGGGTTGCCCAAGTCCAGCAGCACCTGCCCCAGCACTACGTGCTTGACTGCCTCGGCGAAACCGGCGCCGCCGGCGGCATCGGCCGCGGCCCCGGCCACCAGGATCTCCTGCGCCTCGGACAGGCGCCCCTGCGCGATCGCCACATCGGCGTGCGCCAGGGCGGCGAGCGAGGCACCGCTCTCGCCGATCCCGGGCATCGTGTCGTAGTCAGCCGCGCTCTCGCCGGTGTTCCCCAGGCCCATGTTCGCGAGCCCGGCGACGACGTAGACCTCGGCGATGTTCGGATTGGCGTCGATGACGATCCGAGCCTCCGACTCCGCGAGCTCGAAATCGCCGGCCCCGAGCGCGTACCACGCCAGGTTGAAGCGCACGTTGAGATTGTCGGGCGAAAGGCCGGCCGCCCGCTTGCCGGCGGCGACCGCCTCCTCCATGTCGCGCGCGAAGAAGCTCGCGAAGGCGAGGTTGGCCGGGCCGGCGGTGTCGGCCGGGTACTCGCGAGTTAGCGCCCCGAACTCCTCGCTGGCGCGCTCGTAGTCGCGCACCAGCAGGTAGTAACCGCCGCGGGTGCGGTACTTCTCGCGGTCGGTCATGCGACCGATGTTTTGCATCGCCAGCTCGTAGTAGCGGGTCGCCTCGTCGACGTTGCCAAGGTTGTAGTAGACCGTGGCAAGGCCGGCGTAGGCACGGCCGAACTCGGGATCCTGCTCGACGGCGTGTCGGTATTGCGCGATGGCCTCGTCAGACTCGCCAGCGGCCCCGAGCTCCTGTGCGCGAGCGTAGGCATTCATCGCCTCGAGCGAAGAGGTCGTAAAGGTCTCGGCGGCCAATGCCGCGGCCGACTCCGGGGGCAGGCCGCTGAGCCGGACCCGCAGTTCGGCGGCGATGGCATCGGCTGCCTGCAACACACCGGCCTTGCCGTCGATGTCGCGCGCGGACTCGACCAGGACATCGCCGGTGACGGCATCGATGGCGCGGGCGCGGATCGCCAGGCCACCCTCGGTGGACTCGATGGCCCCGTCGACGATGACGTTGAGTCCCTCGCTACGGCTGACCAGTTGCGCGAGCTCGGCCCCGAGCGCGCCTCCCGCGCCTGGGTCGAGCTGCTCGGCGAGCTGCCGTGCCCTGGGTCGCGCAAACAGCGAGACGTTGGGAGCGCCCTCCAGACCGATCCCGAGCGACATTTCCAGCGCGCCGTCGTCGAAGATTGAGTCGCCGGTGGTGTTGGCGAAGTCCGCGATCAGCACCGACAGCGGCTCGGCCGCCGCGGTGCCCGCGGTGGGGCCGGAGGAGCCGCCTCCTTCTCGCAGGAGCCAGCCGGCAAACACCGCGATCGCCAGCACGCCCACCGCGATGGGGGCCCAGACGAGCATCTTGCGAGCCGTGGGCCCAGTTTGCGCTTCGAACGGTCCCGACGTCATCAGCTTGCGCAGACTGCCGAGGTCGGCTGCCAGGGCCCCGGCGTCGGCGTATCGCTCGGCCGAGTCCTTGGAAAGCGCCTTGGCGACCACACGCTCGATCTCGGGGTCCAACGCGCCGGTTCGCGCGCCGGACAGCGGCGGCGGGTCGTCGCGCATGATCGAGGTGATCACCTCGGCAACCGTGCTGCCGGGGAACGGGTGCTCGCCGCTGATGAGCTCGTGCAGAATGATCCCCAGCGAGAAGACGTCGCTCGTGGGGCCGAGAGTGTCACCGCGGGCCTGTTCCGGCGACATGTACGGCACGGTTCCCATGATCAGGCCCGACTGCGTCGCCCAGGCCTGGCTCACCGCCAGGGTGGCGTCGTCGGAGGTACCAAGCACCTGCTTGGCGAGACCGAAGTCCATCACCTTCACGTAGCCCTGCGAGGTGATCATGATGTTGGCGGGCTTCAGGTCCCGGTGAATGACACCGTGCTTGTGCGCCTCCGAGAGCGCCTCGGCAACGTCGCCGGCGATGCGCAACCGGTCGTCCAGGGTCACCTCGTCGTCCCCGAGCAGCTCGCCGAGCTCCTGACCGTCGACGAACTCCATGGCGATGTACGCCTTGCCGTCGACCTCGTCCGTCTCGTAGACCTTGCAGATGAAGGGGTGGTCGAGGGCAGCGGCCGACTTCGCCTCGCGCACGAATCGTCGGCGAGCGTCGGCATCCTGCTGCAGCGCCTCGCCGAGAAACTTGAGCGCCACCTTGCGGCCCAGGACGGTGTCCTCGGCCAGGTATACCTCGCCCATCCCCCCCTGGCCCAGAGCCTCGAGGATGCGGAACTGCTTGACGTGGGTGTCAGGCGCTAGCATGAGTATCGCCTGTGCTGGTCGCTTCGACCTCGGCGCAATGGCTTCCAGAGTATAGCCGCCGTTGCCGGCGGCCCCGTGGGTTTGCTGCCACCTGGCGATCGGAAGCGCTGCGGACCGTGGTCCTCAGGAGACGGTGATCGTTACCGAAGCCGTGTCTGTCTGGTCGTCGCCGTCACGCACCGTCAGCACCACGGTGTAGGAGCCGGCCGCGGTGAAGGTGTGAGTGGCCTTCCGGCTGGCTCCGATCGTCGGGCTGGTGCCGTCGCCCCAATCCCAGCGGTATTCGACGATGCTGCCGCCCGGATCGAAGGAGGCGCCGGCATCGAAGGTCACCTCCTCGTCGATCGTGGGAGCCGAGGGACTGAAGGTGAAGTCCGCCACCGGGCCGTCGCCTACCACGATCGTCACCGAAGCCGTGCCTGTCTGGTTGTCCCCATCACGCACGGTCAACACCACGGTGTAGGAGCCGGCCGCGGCGAAGGTGTGCGTGGCTGTGCGGCTACCTGCGATCGTCGGGCTGGTGCCGTCGCCCCAATCCCAGTGGTATTCGACGATGCTGCCGTCCGGGTCGAAGGAGGCGGCGGCATCGAAGGTCACCTCCGCGTCGATCGTAGGAACCGAGGGGCTGAAGGTGAAGTTCGCCACCGGGCCGTCGCCCGTCACGGTGACGCTCTCCGAGACACTGCCGGTGGCGCCCTCGTTGTCCGTCACCACCAGCAAGGCCGTGTAGCTTCCGGGGGACCCGTAGGCGTGATCGACCCGCCTCCGATCGTTGCGGTGACCACCGAGGACAACTCTGTTCTCAGCAGCGCCCGCGCGATGCCCGAGCCGTCGGTCTGGATCACCTTGCCACCGGTGTTCAGTCGCCCGGCCGTTGCCGAGAAGACCACCGGCACCCCGACCGCGGGCTCCAGCAGCGGATTCAGGACCAGCACCGTGATCCGGCTCGAGCCTCCTCCGACCGGCAGGTTCGGCGGATCGGCGGAGGCTGCCACCGAGTCGACGATCGGTCCGATGACGACCTCGATCTCGGCCGACTGCGTGTCGATACCCGATTGCGCGCGAACCGCCGCGGCGTGCTCACTACCAGCGTCAGCATCGACGTCGACCAGCGTCAGAACGAGGCTCCGACGGCATCGTTCGTCGTCTCTCCGTCCATGGTCGCGGTGCTGCCGACCTGCTCGTTCCCGACGCCGACGGCACCCGAGGGAGCCACCCTCGCGATCTCCGCCAACCCGCTGAGCATCTCGCTCGACGGTGCCACCTCGTCGGTCGTCGTCATCATCACCAAGAGCGACGGCTACGCGGTTCCCGACGGCACCGTCGTCAACTTCACCACTACTCTGGGCTCGATCCCCGCCACCGTGGAGACCACCGGTGGGGTCGCGCGTGCGCTGTTGACCTCGGGAGACCGCTCGGGCAAGGCTCGCAAGCATCGCGTTCTCCGCGATCGAGCGTCGCGATGGCCGACCGCCACCGCTCGGGCTCACTGCACCACTCGCACGCGCGCCGGCTTGAAGTCGACCGGCAACGGCTGTCCCGAGGTGCGTCGCAACGCCACCGTGTTGAAGCTGATGGTCGCATCGCCCGGCGCCAGCGCCCGGAACGTCATCCGGGCCACCACGCCCGAGCCGCTCACCCCGGTCGCGTTGCCGAGGCGGGTAACCGCCACGCCGACACCCGACGGGGCGGCCCGCCGCATCTCGAACGCGGTTTGCGCACCGTCCGAGGAGAAGAAGCCGGCCTCGGCGCCTTCCACGTACTCCAGCAACTTGGAGTCGAAGCTGAGTCCCGCGCCCGCCGAGGTGAGATCCTCGACGTTCTCCAGCCGCAGCTCGACGGTAAACGTGTCCCCGACCGTCACCGGCCCGGGCGGTGGCGTCAGCACCAGGGCGGGCACCGGCGGTGCGGGCTCCTCGGGACCGATCGGCTCGATCGTCACCTGCTCCTCGAGCGGAATCGGATCGCTCACACCGCCACGGACCAGCGAGCCCTCGCCGAGGTCGATCTCGCGGCCGAGGTATACGAGATCCACGTCGGCTTGGTTGAGCTGCGGCATGCGGAGGATGTGCGGCGTGATCGTCAGGATCACGTCGACCTGTTCCACCTCCGTGCGCGTCGAGGAGAACAGCTTGCCGATGAGCGGGATATCCGATAGCCCGGGCACGCCCACGGTCCCGGTGCGCTCGTCGTCACGCAGCAAGCCCGCGAGGATCGCCGTCTCGCCGTCGCGCAGCCGCGTGTTCGAGCTCACCTGCCGGGTGATGAAGATCGGAAGGTTCTCGATACCCACCTGACCGGAAATCGAGGAGATCTCGAAGTCGACCGAGAGGCTCACCTCGGCGTTGTGGTGCACCCGCGCGCCGATGTTCATGGAGATGCCGACGTCTCGGTATTGGGTGGTCCGGATCGGCACGATCTGGGCGCCGACGAACTGCGTCGGCGAGAACTGCGTGATCACGATCGGGACTTCCTGGCCGATCAGCAACGAGGCCGCCTGCCCCTCCGCGACGCGCAGCTGCGGATCGGCGACCAGCTTGAAGTCGCCGGTCTCCTTGAACAGCTTGTAGCGGATCGACGGAATGGTGAAGAACCAGCTCGTGGCGTTGAGGTTGCGCAGCTCGTCCAGCGCGATGCTCCCGTCCGTCTGTTGCAGGCTCTGCGTGATCTCGTAGGAGGATAGCGACACGCCGTACTCGCGCAGGACCCGGCGATCGACCTCTAGCAGGCTGCTGAAAAACGGCTTGGGCGCGCCATTTTGGGCTGGATCGTCTCGATCACGGTGAGTTAGCGGGGCGCCGAGTGCGGGTACGAGGCCGGCGCTGCTGGCAGCGCCGGCATTTCTTGGGGATTGGTGCCCTCATCGTCACGTCGCCCCCTGGAGGTTGCGCATTCTGACCAGGTTGAAGGCCGCGGCGGTGAAGATGAACATCCAATCGACACGTTGCGTGCCTCGGTGTCTGGTCTTGCGCATCAGCCCGACCGTCTTAGCCGTGGACCTGCGCGCCCTGGCCTCGGAGCCTGGGCGCAGCCGTTCGGCTGCGCGGCCCGTTGCCTCGGGTGCCCACGCGTCTCTCCTGGGTCGTTTGCTGCCATGGGGTGCGGCGGTCATTGCGGCTCTCGTCGGATTCATGGCCGGTGCGAGTCGCCCCGCTGAACGCGATAGGGTCGAACTGGTCCGCTTCCAGGTCCCGCTTCCCGGGATGGCATACATCGACTCCAACCGCCTGGCGATCTCCCCTGACGGCCGCCGAGTCGCCTACGTCACCTCCTCCGGGCTGCAGCTTCACGAGCTGGCATCCGGGGAGCCCGTATCGGTGCCGGGCACGCTCGGCGCCTTGCAGCCTTTCTTCTCGCCCGATTCTCAGTCCGTCGGCTTCTTCTCGGAAAGCGATCTGATGGCTGTGGGCGTCGGCGGTGGGCCGGCGACGGCGATCGCGAGGGTCTCCGACTCCGCGGACATCAGGGGCGGTGCATGGGGTAGCGACGGAAGCATTGTCGTCGGGCATTCGGGCGCCCCCACCAGTGGTCTGGTGCTCGTACCGGCAGATGGCGGAGAGCCCGAGGTTCTCACCAGCCCGACGCCGCCGGGGGACAGCTACCGCTTCCCGCAGTACCTGCCGGGTGGCCGCCGGATCCTGTTCACCCACGAGACCGCCGAGAGCGACACGCGCGCAGACAAGCGGTCCGCGGTGTACTCGCTCGATGACGAGACGGTGCGCACGCTGCCACATCGCGGTACCCACTTCCGCTATCTGCCCACGGGACATCTGATCTACGGGCGCGGCGGCGGGCTGGCAGCCGTTCCCTTCGATGTCGAGGCTCTGGAGGCAACAGGACCCGAGCGCATGGTCATGGCGGGCGTTGCGATCGAGCCGGACATCGGGGCGGTGGACGCGTCGGTGTCGGACACGGGGCACTTGATCTTCCTGACGGCGATCGATTCCGAAGGTTGGCTAGCTTGGATCGATCCGGCAGGGGGGGGGAACAACCTCCGATGATACAAGAGCTTGCGCCGGTAGGAGTCCGTACGATGCGCTCCGGGGCCGGTAGCGGGGTTGCCTGGGGTTGTGGCTGGTCGGTGATTCGACTTAGCCTCCCTGCCTGTGGAACGCGGAACTCGGCTAGGGGCCTACGAGATCGTCGAGCCGCTTGGCGCAGGCGGCATGGGAGAGGTGTATCGCGCCAAGGACACCAACCTGAGGCGCGAGGTCGCCATCAAGGTGCTGCCCGAGACGATGTCGCGCGATCCGGAGCGCCTTGCCCGCCTACGGCGCGAGGCCCAGGTACTGGCGGCGCTCAACCACCCCCGAATCGCCGCGATCTACAGCCTCGAGCAGGACGGGGACCTGCGCTTCCAGAATCTTCAGTGATGTAATCACACATTATGTATCTGGCAGGCAACGTCAATACGGCGGTAGCCGCTCGCCGGACGGGGGGGGGTCCTGGAGAAAGCAGTGCACTTATGGTTGCCTACAGCTCTCTGCACTCTCCGCAAGGGCAACAGCGTGACTCGGCGGTGGCTATCTGGAGAACTCGGCCTACTCGGATCTCGGGGAGCGAGCCATGGATGAGCCGGCGACTGTAGCAGCGAAACCGGCGGATTCGGTGGTCATCAGGTTCGCCGGCGACTCCGGCGACGGGATGCAGCTCACCGGGAACCAGTTCGCAGCGACCTCGGCGCTGGTTGGCAACGACTTCGCCACCTTCCCCGACTTCCCCGCCGAGATCCGGGCACCCGCAGACACAGTGCCTGGCGTGAGCGCATACCAGCTGCATTTCTCGTCCGAGAGCATCTTCACAGCCGGTGACGAGCCGGACGTCCTGGTGGCGATGAACGCCGCGGCGCTGAAGGTGAACCTGCCGCTAATCTCGCGAGGCTGCACGATCATCGTCAATGCCGACGGCTTCAGCGCCGGCAGCCTCTCGAAGGCGGGTTACTCCGAGCACCCACTCCAAGACGGGACCCTCGACGGATACAGAGTTATCTCGGTCCCGCTCACCACCAATACGCTCAAGGTTCTCGAGGATTCCGCGCTGTCGGTCCGCGACCGCCGGCGCAGCAAGAACTTCTACGCCCTCGGCATCACCTACTGGCTCTACTCGAGACCGCTCGAGACGACGGAAGCGTGGATCGAGGCGAAGTTCGGAAAGTATCCGGACGTCGTCGAGGCCAACCTGACTGCGCTCAGAGCGGGATACGCCTACGCGATGGCGAGCGAGCTGTTCGATGCGCGTTACGAGGTCCCTCCGGCCCCGCAGGAGCCGGGGGTGTACCGCAACATCTCTGGCAACACGGCGCTGGCGCTCGGCCTTCACGCAGCGTCGGTGCGGGCCGGCATCCCTTTGTTCCTCGGCTCCTATCCGATCACACCCTCCTCCGACATCCTCGCCGAGCTGGCGCGCCTCAAGCCGCAAGGCGTGCTCACCTTCCAGGCCGAGGACGAGATCGCCGCCGTGTGTGCGGCGATCGGCGCCGCCTTCGGCGGCAGCATCGGCGTGACGGCGACCAGTGGGCCGGGGGTAGCGCTCAAGGGCGAGGCGATCGGCCTGGCCGTGACGACGGAGCTGCCCCTGGTGATCGTCAACGTTCAGCGTGGCGGACCCAGCACCGGACTTCCCACCAAGACCGAACAGTCGGACCTGCTGCAGGCGCTCTGGGGACGCAACGGCGAGTGCCCACTCGCCGTGGTTGCGGCCTGCAGCCCGGGTGATTGTTTCTCCAGCGCCTTCGAGGCAGTTCGCATCGCGCTGACCTACATGACCCCCGTGATGCTCCTGTCGGACGGCTACATGGCCAACGGCTCGGAGCCGTGGCCGGTGCCTCAGGCCGACGACCTGCCGGAGATTCCCGTGCAGTTCACAACGGACGCCGAGGGATTCGCACCGTTTCGGCGTGATGCGGACACCCTTGCTCGACCGTGGGTTTGGCCCGGCACCCCGGGCCTGGAGCACCGGATCGGCGGGCTCGCGCACGAGGACGTCACGGGCAACATCTCTTACGATCCGGATAACCACGAAAAGATGACGATTCTCCGCGAGGAAAAGATCGCCCGTATCGCAGACGACATCCCGCTGGCGCAGCCCTTCGGCGATGAGTCCGGGGACCTGCTGATCGTTGGCTGGGGGGGAACCTACGGCGCTCTGCACGCCGCCACTCTCGCGGCGCGCAACAAGGGCCTGAGCGTCTCGCACGTCCATATCGGCCACATCAGCCCGCTGCCCGCCAACCTCGGGGAGGTGCTTCGGGCCTTCAAGCATGTATTGGTTGCGGAGCTCAACCGCGGCCAGCTCGATCTGGTGCTCCGGGCCCGCTACCTGGTCGACACCGTCGGGCTCAACAAGATGCAGGGCCAGCCCTTCTCGGTCGGTGAGGTGCTGGCAGCCGTGGAGCGAGCGTTGGAGGGTGGCGAAGCATGAGCACGGAACCGACGGTAGCCGTCACCCCGACGTACAAGAAGAAGGATTTCGCCTCAGATCAGACCGTGCGCTGGTGTCCGGGTTGCGGCGACTACGCGATCCTGAGCTCCGTACAAAAGACCTTTGCCAGCCTCGGGATCCCGCGAGAGCAGTTCGTCATCGTCTCGGGGATCGGCTGCTCGAGCCGCTTTCCGTATTACATGAATGTCTACGGCTTTCACAGCATCCACGGCCGAGCTCCCGCCATCGCCACCGGCTTGAAGGTGGCGCGCCCCGATCTCTCGGTCTGGGTGGTAACCGGCGACGGGGATGCCCTATCGATCGGTGGCAACCACATCCTGCACTCGATGCGCCGCAACGTCGACATCAAGGTTCTCCTCTTCAACAACCGAATTTACGGGCTTACCAAGGGCCAGTACTCGCCGACCTCCGAGGTAGGCAAGCGGACCAAGACCTCGCCGTACGGATCGGTGGATCGTCCCGTGGACCCGGTCTCCATCGCCATCGCGGCGGAGGCTACTTTCGTGGCCCGGAGCGCCGACGTCTATGGCCCCCACCTCGAAGGCGTGCTGCGCCGGGCTGCCAGCCACCGGGGCTCCGCCTTCGTCGAGATCCTGCAGAACTGCAATATCTTCAACGACAAGGCCTTTGGCGACTTGACCGATCGAGGCAGCCGCGAGGATGCTAAGGTCGACCTTGAGCACGGCAAGCCGCTGATCTTCGGGAAGGACCGGGATCGGGCGATCCGCCTGGACGGACTCACTCCCGAGGTCGTACCGATCGGTGACAACGGCGGCGCGGACAGGGAGCTCCTAGTCCACGACGAGAAGGCGGCCGATCCTTCGCTCGCCTACCTGCTCAGCAAGCTCGGCCCGCCAGACTTTCCGGTGCCCATGGGAGTGTTCAGGGCACTTGAGGTGGAGACCTACGATGCGGCCGTTCACCGGCAGATCCGAGAGGCGGCGGAGCAGACGGGCACCAAGGATCTCGACGCGCTCTTGCGGGAGGGCAGCGTTTGGGAAGTCAGCGACGGCGCGAACGGGAACGACGCGACCGGCTGACGGACACAGCAGAGTAAAAGGGAGGGAAGCCATGACCGAAGGCTACGACCAAGACCTCGCCATGTACCAGGAGGCCGGGAAGCCCCCGAGGAAGCGGCTCGACAACCGGGTACTGCTGCGCCCTATCAGCGATCTCGACTACCCGAAGAAACCGGCCTCCGTCGGGCCCGATGCCCAGGTGCGGGATGCGCTGCAGACGATGAGCGACAGGAATTTCGGCGCCCTTCTCGTCGTCGAGGGCGGCAAGGTCGTCGGCATCTTTGCCGAGCGCGACGCGCTCAGGAAGAAGCTCTACCAGGGGACCGACCTCGAGCGACCGGTTCGCGACTACATGACTCCCGAGCCCGAATGCCTGACACCAGATGACTCCATCGCATCCGCCCTGAACAAGATGGTGGTGGGCGCCTACCGCCACGTCCCGTTGGTGAATGCCGCTCAGGAGCCGGTCGGCCTGTTGGTCATGCGAGACGTCATGGGCTACGTGGTCTCGTTCTTTCCGGCCGAGGTGCTCAACGTGCCTCCCCACAGCGAGCACAACCCGCCGAATCGACAGCGCGAAGGCGGCTAAGCGGCGGGCAGACGGCTATGGCGACGTCGTGAAGGAATCATCACAACACCGCACGACATCGATTCGAGAAGGACCAGATCAGCGCCGGAAGTACTTCTCGACGATCCACGGCGGCTGCCAGCGGTCGGGCGTGCGCTGGAGGCTGCTGAGTCGATCTCCCTGGGCTGCGGGTCGTCAACGACCACCGGCTGCGTGTCGCCCAGCCTCCTTTGCCACTGAACGAGCAGCGCGGTCAGCTCGTCAATGAGGCCGGCGTGCTCCGGGTCGGCGGATAGGTTGTCGATCTCGGCGGGGTCGGCGACGAGGTCGAAGAGCTGGGTCTCGTCGACCTGTGGGTAGCGGATCAGCTTGTAACGCTCGTTGCGGACCGAGCGCGCCATCCGGGTGTAGGCAAGAAACACGGAGTCGCGCACGCCCGTCGCTTCGACGCGCCAGATGCCGGCGAGGTCCGCGCCGTCCAGGCCGGCCGGGGTGGGTGCGCCGGTCAGGGCCGTCACCGTCGGAAAGATGTCCAACAGGTAGGTGAACGCCTCGGACTCGCCGTGCGGGATGTTCGGTCCGGCGAAGATCAACGGGCACATCTGGCTGTGCTCGTAGACGTTCTGCTTGCCGAGAAGCCCGTGGCTGCCCATCGCCAGGCCGTGGTCGGCGGCGTAGACGACGATGGTGTTGTCGGCGTGGTCGCCTGCTTGCAGTGCATCGAGAATGCGCACGATCTGCCCGTCGAGATGGGTGATCAGCCGGTAGTACTCGGCGATCTGGTCGCCGATGATCTCTTCGACCCGCGGCCAGGCGGCAAGCTGCTCGTCGCGGACAGCCAGCGCCCGGCCGAGGTTGAACGGGTGCAGCGGCAGAAAATTGTCGGGCAGGGGGGGAGGATTCTCGTAGTAGTAGTCACGGAACTCCTGCGGCGGCATGCGTGGATCGTGCGGGGCGGTAAAGGCCACGTAGGCGTAGAAGGGTTGCTCACCGCGATAGCTCTCCAAGAACTCGATCGCCGCATCGGCGAACAGCTCGCTCGACAGCTTGTGCCCGACTCGCTCGTTGCCGAGCTCGCCGTTGCCGACAAGATCCACGAGCGGTACCTGGTTGTGGTCGCTCATGCCGCCGAAGAACAGGGCTTGCCCGTGCTGGAAGCCGCGCAACCAAGATTCCTCGCCGTTGTGCCACTTGCCGGTCGCGAACGTCGAATAGCCGCTCTCGCCGAGTAGCTCGGGGAGCAGCGTGGCGCCACGCAGGTCGTTGGGCGCCCGGAAGTAGGCGCGCCCGGTGTTGAGCATGGCGCGGCTAGGTACGCAGACGGCGCCGCCGCTGCTGCCGAGGTTGTAGTTGTTTCGGAAGCTGAAGCCCGCCGCTGCCAGACGGTCGAGGTTCGGTGTGCGGATATTCGGGTTGCCCCAGGCTGCGATCGTGTCGGCGCGTTGGTCGTCGGCAAAGAGAAACAGGACATTGGGGCGCGTCGTTGCCTGCGCCGCGTCCAGCTGCGGTTCCTGGGCCGGACGGCAACCCACCGCGGCGATCGCGGCAATCGCGAGAATTGCTCTTCCGATCATTGGTCCACCTTCCGCTCGAGGCGCCATCAAATGGAAACTTCGCGGTGCCCGGCACCGGCGCCAGCACCGAACTGTACCCGATCGTCGGCTAGCGGAATGGGCGTACGACTCGAGATCGATCGCGGCGCGTCACTCAGACGCTGAGGAAAGCGCCCAACCTCGCGTGGGGTTGGGGCGTCCAATCATCGACACATCGAGCAAGCCAGGTAAACGAGCGCTCGAGACGCCCCGGGTGCCATCAGCCCGCCGTTGTCCGGAGATAGCCATGGCCAGTCTGAAGATCGCCTTCCGCACCCTCGCCAAGACCCCGTTCATCACCGCGGTGGCGATTCTGTCGCTGGCATTGGGAATCGGCGCCAACGCCGCTATGTTCTCGTTGTTCGACCAGATCCTGCTGCAAAACCTGCCGGCTCAGGCTCCGGGCGAGCTCGTCAACCTAGCGGCGCCCGGGCCGAAGCCAGGTTCGCAGTTGTGCAATCAAGCGGGGAGCTGTGACGCGGTCTTCAGCTACCCGATGTTCCGCGACCTGCAGGCCGCCGACACCGGGTTCTCGGGGATCGCCGGGCACCGGCTGTTCTCGGCCAATCTCGCCCGCGACGGCGCCACCGTCAGCGGCCGGGGCGTCGTGGTATCGGGGTCGTACTTCCCGGTGCTCGGGCTGCGGCCGGCGCTGGGGCGCTTGCTCGGGCCCGGCGACGACCAGAGCATCGGCGAGCACTACGTCGCAGTGCTCAGCCACGGCTACTGGGAGACCCAACTCGGCTCCGACCCGGGGGTGCTCAACGACACGCTGATCGTCAACGGCCAGGCGATGACGATCGTCGGCGTGGCGCCGAGCGGCTTCGTGGGCACGACGCTCGGCGGCCGGCCCGACGTGTTCCTGCCGCTCTCGTCATTCGGCCTCGTCGCGCCGTGGTTTGATGGCTTCGAGCAGCGGCGTCAGTACTGGATCTACCTGTTCGGCCGCCTGCAGCCCAACGGCAGGCTCGAGCAGGCCAACACCAAGGTCGCCATCGTCTACCAGGGGATCATCAACGAGGTCGAGGCACCTCTGCAGGAGGGGATGAGCGAGGCGACGTTGGAGCGATTCCGCGCCAAGGAGGTCGTGCTGACGCCGGGCAGCCAAGGCCAGAGCTCGTTGCACGACAACTCGACCACGCCGCTGACGCTGCTGCTGTCGATCACCGGAATCGTGCTGCTGATCGCCTGCGCCAACATCGCCAACCTGTTGCTGGCCCGCGGCGCCACCCGCAGCCAGGAGATGGCGATCCGTGGTTCGCTCGGCGCCAGTCGCTGGCAGCTCCTGGGCCAGTTGCTCACCGAGTCGGTGGTGCTGGCGGTGATGGGGGGCATCGCCAGCCTGCTGGTGGCCCGCTGGACCCTCGCCGCGCTGGGCACGATCCTGCCGCCCGACCCCGCGGCTGCCGTGACGCTCGGGTTGCGGCCGTCGATGGTGCTGTTCGCGGCGGGGGTGTCGCTGCTGACCGGCCTGCTGTTCGGGATGTATCCGGCCCTGCACGCCACCCGGCCGGATCTGCTCAGCGGGCTCAAGGCCAGCGCCGGGCAGCCGACGGGCTCGCGCGGCGCGGCGCGTCTCCGCACCTCGCTGGTGGTTGCACAGCTGGCGCTCTCGATGGCGTTGCTGGTGGCGGCGGGCCTGTTCATCAAGAGCCTGCTCAATGTCAGCCGCGTCGATCTCGGACTGGACACGCAGGACATCATCGCTTTCGGTATCTCCCCCGCGCTCAACGGCTACGAGCCAGCCGACACCAAATCCTTGTTCGGGCGCACCGAGGAGCGCCTGGCGGCTCTCCCCGGGGTGGGCGGCGTCACGGCAGCGATGGTGCCGCTATTGGCGGGCAACAGCTGGGGCAACAGCGTGCGCGTCGAGGGATTCGAGTGGGGCCCGGATATCGACGCCGACTCGCGGTTCAACGCCATCGGCCCGAGTTACTTCAGCACGCTGGGGATTCCCTTGCTGGCGGGTCGGGAGTTCACGGTCGGCGACGACGCCGGCGCGCCGCCGGTGGTGATCATCAACGAGGCCTTCGCTGAGAAGTTCGGCCTGGACCCACGGCGGGCGGTGGGCAAACGAATGTCTCAGGGCGGTGATGATCTCGACACCGAGATCGTCGGGATCGTCCAGAACGCCGCTGGCCGCCTTGATCGCCGCGATCGACTGGGACGCGCTCGGCGCTCTGGCAGGCGGTAGCTAGCACACGACTTCGGTGCCTACCCGTCGCCCGCGGGCGTCGCGCCGGGGCAGCGGGGTAGTGACTCGGTGGCCAACCCGGCGATGCGGTCAAAGTCGGAGTCGCGGTGGATCAGCTTGGCGTCGTGTCGGATGGCATAGGCCGCAACGATCGCGTCCGCGAACGACACTCGGTGCTCGGCCTTGATCCGCGCGGCCGTGAGCAGGATCATCCGGGGCCGGAGCGTCGCGGCAACGTTCCTTTCGGAACCCTGACCAGCATCTCCGAGTCGCCGCTCATCGCCGAGATGCTGTGGACCGGCAGCGACGACGGTCGGGTCCACGTCACGCGCGACGGGGGCGGGCACTGGCAGGATGTCTCGAGCCGGCTGCCGAGCAAGTGGGTGAGCCGCGTCGTGGCGTCCGCGTCCCGATCGGAGCGTGCCTACGTGACGTTCACTGGCTACCGTGACGACGACTTCACGCCCTACCTGTTCGTTACCGACGACGCCGGCGGCAGCTGGCGATCGCTGGCCGAGGGGCTGCCGCGGGAGCCGATCAATGTGGTGCGTGAGGACCCCACGAACCGCGCGATCCTGTACGTCGGCACCGATCTCGGCGTCTACGTATCGCTCGATGCGGGCGCCACCTGGCAGTCACTGGTGGCCGATCTTCCGACAACGCCGGTCCACGATCTCAGGGTGCACCCTCGGGACCCGGCGCTGGTCGCGGGCACCCACGGCCGCGGGGCGTTCGTCCTCGACCTGCGGCCCGTTCGGGCCGAGACTGGCGCTGCCGCGGCGTTGACGCTCATCGATCCCGACCCTGTCGTGCTTCCGCGCGGCCGCGGTCCAGCCCCGTATCGTGAGGGTGCACGTTCCGGGTCGGCGCGCTTGGTCTGGTCGCAGGTCGAGGAGGGGTCCGCGCAGGTGCGCGTGCATGGGGCCGCTGGCGTCGTGCGTAGCTGGAGTGTCGCCGGCAAGGCCGGCTGGAACGTGCTGGACTGGGACCTGCTGCCCGACGGTACGGAGATGCCGCGTGGGGCTTTCGGCGGCACGCCCGAGTACGTGGCGCCGGGGTCCTACGAGGTGCGAATCGAGGCCGGCGGCCACAGCGCGTCCGCGGCCCTGGTGATCGTCGATTCCTGACCGTAGACTCCCCGCGTCGACACCCAGCCGGTCCAGACCCACGATTCAACGTGGAGAAACGGCGAGGTCTGCTATTTCGCGCGACGAGACCAGCAATCACGCTGCACTCCTGCTCGATTTCGAGAACCTGATCATCCCGTTCGCACGGCGCCGCGTCGAGGTCGCTCTAGAGCCGATCGTCGATTTCGTCGAGGACAACTTCGGCAACGTCATCTTCCGGCGGGCGTATGCCGACTGGGCTGAGAAGAAGTTCGTTGCCTATCAGCGCGGCCTGCAGGGGCTCGGCGTCGAGATGATTCACGTGCCGCGGCCCAAGGGGCCGGCAACCAAGAACAGCGCCGACATCCTCCTCACCGCGGATGCCGTGGAGTGCCTGCTCCTGCGCCCCTTCATCGATACCTTCGCCATCGTCAGCGGCGACAGCGATATCGGCCCGCTGATCACCAAGCTCAAGTCGCACGGCAAGATGGTCGTGGTGGTGGGACGGGACGAGAAATCGACGGCGCGCCACGTCATCCGCCTGGCCGACCGCTTCAAGTTCTACGGCGACATCGTGGCTACCAAGCCGGAGCCCGCCCGCGGGCGCCAAGGTGCGGCGACCCCGGAACAGGCGGTGCTCGAGCTGCTGCGGCGCTCCGGCGGGCCGCTCGAGAGCGCCAACCTGAAGCGGCAGCTGTTGGAGAACAAGCAGTTTGCTGGCTTCCAGGAGAAAGCCCTGGGGTTCCGTTCCTGGACCGCGTCCCTCAACTCGATCGACGGGGTCGATGTGCGCCGCGGCGGTGACCTGCGGATCGATGTGCGCCTGAAGAAAAAATGAGCGAGGGACCGACTCGCCGCCAGCTCCGCTTGATGCGCGCCATGCGCGAGGGGCACGATCTGCGCGAGGAGACCAAGTCGGGCCGCGCCGTCGCCACGCTGGGCAACCTGCGCGAGGTCGAGCTCAGCGTCGTGGAAGGGGTCGAGACGGCGGGCTGGATCTACCAGGTCGGGAGCCTCGGCAAGGAACGCGTTTGGGCCCTGACCATGGAGGGGCTGAAGATCCTGGTGCTCGAGCGCTGAGCGGAGCTCGCCTCACTGCTCCTGTGTGAACACAGGCTGTACCCAGGCGCGTTTGCCGCCCGAGTCCACGACCAGGGCACGCACGTACGGCTCTGCGGTGCGAAGTTCGAAGACCGCGGGGTGGTCGTACGTCGAGGCAAGCTCGCGTCCATTGGCGCCGATGAACTTCGTGGTGTACTTGAAGTCGCCCTGCCGGGCGATGTGAACCTCGAGGCGGTATGGTTCGATGACGATGTCCTCGAGCACAACGCCGGTGCTGGCGTAGAAGAGCCCGGCCTCCAGATTGGCCATGATCTCGGCAGCCGCCAGGCCCCGCGACCGCACGGCGATCCAGGCGCGACCAGGATTCGACAGCTCCGGGCCGAAGCTCTGGAACGCGTGGGCGTCGTCGACCGCGATGCCGTAGATCCGGCGGCCGCGGGTGAGCAACGTGTCCCAAACAGCCTCCATGCTCGGCGCGCCGCCACCGCCGTCGTTGTGCACCCTCGGGTGGCCGTTGTAGATCTCGAGAAGACGGTCGTTTTCGACCTCGGCGATCTGCTCGGCGGAGTAGGACCAGAGGAAGTTGGGGTGGTTCAGGTGCGGCACGCCCTGGACCTCGCGGATCGCGTCGACGTTACGCTGGATCGTGTCGACGATGGAGCTGCCCTGCTGCGGCTCGACGAGCTGCCCAATGTTGAGGCCGTTGACATGGATCGCGGCGGCGCCGTAGCTCGTCGAGACCTCCTCCCCCGGGATCAGGATGAAATCCGCCGATTGCAGGTGCGCGAGGCGCTGCGGATCGGTGAACACGTTGTGATCCGTAAGCACCAGGAAGTCGTAGCCGTGCTCCCGGTACCACTGCACGACGAGCTCCGGTGGGGAATCACCGTCGCTCTCGTCGGTATGGGTGTGGGTGTTGCCCTTGAACCATCGCATGCCCGACGTGTCGGGGACCTCGAAGCGTACCGATGCGGATTGCTCGCCGATGGCGAACAGGTGTTGGTCGCCGCGGACGTAGAGCCGATCCCCGACAATCGCCGGCGAGGCCCAGAGGGTCTCCCCCAACGAGTTCGTCGCGAGGACGGAGTGCTCGGGGCCCGCCTGCACGACGAACATATCGCCGTCCTGCCCGGACAGCAGGATCTTGTCACCATACGCCACTGGCGAGGCCGCGAAGCGAGTAGGCAGCGGCACTCGGCCGCCCTCGTAAACGACCCCGCCGGTTTGGGCGTTCAGGCAGGTCAGCGTGGCGCGGTCGTCGATGAGGTAGAGATACTCGCCCAGCAGTAGGTTGGAGGGCACGTAGGCGGTGCCCTTGTTGTACTGCCAGACAAGATCGTCCTCGTGCAGCAGGCCGCGCGACTCCAGCGCCACGGCCTGGGTGCGCTTGTCGGGGAAGCCGACCGATAGGAACACGGTGCTGGTGTCGCCGACCGGGGTGGCGATGACGTTGCCGTACAGGCCCCGGACCCGCCATAGCTCCTCGCCCGTGGCGGGATCGTAGCCGCCGCTCCACTGGAAACCGCTCGTCACCAGCTGCTCCCGACCGGGCTCGCCGAGGATCAGCGGCGTGCTCCAGTTGGTGCGGCCAAGACGACGAGTACGCCAAACCTCGGCGCCAGTGACTGCGTCGAGGGCGACCATGAAGGAGTCATCTCCGTTGTCGCGGTCGCACACCAGAACGACGACGTCAGCGACCAAGAGCGGGGAGGTCCCATGCCCCAAGCCCCAGTTGGGTAGGTCCCCGGCGTCGAACGACCAGGCGAGCGTGCCGTCGAAATCGAAGGCGAACAACCCCTGCGAGCCGAACCAGGCATATACCCGATCGCCGTCGGTGACCGGCGTCGCCGAGGCGTACGAACCCGCCCGGTGTCGGTTGTCGTACACGGGCCCGTCCCAAACCGTGCGCTCCCAAACCAGGCGGCCATCGGCCGTATCGAAGGCCAGGATCTTCAACGTGTGGGCCCGGTCGGCGCCCATGCTGTCCGGATGCACGTAGGGCTCGCGCAGGTCCGGATCCACGTCCCAGAAACCATGACGCAGGTGAACCGGTGCCGCTGCCCCCGGCACGACGTTGCCTTGCACCGCCGTTGTCAGGAAGATCCGATCGCCCCAGACGATCGGAGAGGACAGGCCGCGTCCCTCGATAGGTGCCTTCCACAGCACGTTGTCGGTGGCGTTCCAGTTCAGCGGAAGCGACGCATTGGCAGCGACGCCGAGTCCTCCCGGTCCGCGCCACTGTGGCCAGTTGTCCTGCAGCGTCGGCCTCGCCGAACTCGTCGAGGGTGCCAAGGCGAGGACAGCGACGAAGGTCGTCATGCCGAGAGAGAGTCGCATCGGGAGCCTCGTTGCTGGCGTTCGGGTCGTTGTGCAGGCCCGATGCTACCCGAAACACGCGGCGACGCGGACTGCGGACGCGTCGCGGTGCACAATGATGCGTATGACTGGGAGCGGCAGGCGAAAGCACGCAAGGCAATCCGCGGCGCTTGTCCTGCTGGCGTGCCTGGCGCTCGCGGCGGCGGCGGCGACCGGCTCCGCGGCAACCGGCTCTGCGGTGGCCGACTCGCTCTACGTCTCGACGAGTGGCAGCGACGACAACGACGGCCGCACGGTGGCGACCGCCTTCGCCACGCTGCGCAAGGCGTTGCGATCGGCGAGTCCCGGGACCACGGTGCGTGTGCTGCCCGGCACCTACGTCGAGAACGCCAAGGTCTTTGTCGCGGGCTCGGCCGCGGAGCCCATTCGAGTTGTGGGCGAGGGGAGCCGTCCCGTGTTCGACGGCCAGCGGACCCTGCGCTACGGCCTGTGGCTCGAGGAGAGCGAGCATTAACCGCTCGTACGACAACCACGGCGGCGGCATTCTCGTCGAGGACTCCTTCGACATCCTGGTGAAGCGCAACCGGATCTGGGGCAACGATCTCGATGTCTCGCTCGACGAGTGGTGGGACGGCGGCATCTGGGTCGACGGGGGCCGCGACGTGAAGGTGATCGCCAACCGCTTCGAGGACAACCTCGGTCCCGGTATCGAGATCAGCGACGAGGACTGCCAGAGCCCCACCGGCTATGTCCTCAAACGCAACGTCAGCACCGGCAACTACTTCGGCATCTTCGTCTGGAACTTCGGCACCACCGATTTTCCTGACGAGTCGATCCTCGAGCTGCAGGGCAACGACTTCGGCGGCAACAGCCGCCAGGACGTCTGGATCGAGCCCGATCTGGAGAACTGCCGCCGCTAGCAAGACGCGCTCGACAGCCCCTTCCTCCGCCCCATCCTGGTGACCGTGGTGGGACTCTCGCGACGATCTTGTTCCCCGTGTCGAAATAATCTTGACCGATCGGTCTAGGTTTGCTACAGTCCTGGCCAACCTGAGGAACGACGATGACTCCTGGACCCGCGAAACAGTTCGACCGTGACGAGGTGCTCGGCCGCGCGCTGAACCTGTTCTGGGACAAGGGCTACGATGCGGTCGGCGTGAACGAGTTGCTCGAGCACATGCAGATCGGTCGCCAGAGCATGTACGACACGTTCGGCAACAAGCGCGACCTGTTCGTGGAGGCGCTGCGAGCCTACGAACAACAGCAGATTGCTGCGGTGCGCGGCATGCTGGCCGGCCCGGGCTCGCCGATCGAGAACATCGGCACGGTCTTCACCTACTGGGAACAGATGGTGATGCAGGGCAACGGCTGCCTGGTGGGCAACAGCTCCTGCGAGCTCGGTCCGCAGGACGCCGCCGTCAGCCGCATGCTCTGCCAGGGAATGCACGAGATCCGCAGTGCCTTCCGCGAGGCGCTGGCGCAAGCCAGCGAAGCGGGCGAGATCGACGCCGCGCTGGATCCCGACGAGGTCGCGGATCTGATCGTGACCACCGGCCAGGGGGTGGCGCTGCTGAGCCAAGTCCCCGGCAACATGGACCTCGTCTTCAGCGGCTGGCGAGGCTTGAAGCGCATGCTGGGCCTGGAGTGACGAAATGTGCGCCGGCTTTTTTTTGCACTCAATTTGGACCGATCATTCCAAGTTTCTGACAAAGCAGACAGAGGGACCCGTCGACAACCCGAGCCAAGGAGCGACAGACCGATGACAAGCAGCAGCAGAGCGAGCAAGAGCCAGCGCGGCGATGCCGCGGCGCGATGGCTGGGGGGCCTGGTAACCGGCCACCCATGGATCGTGATCGGGCTGAGCCTGGTACTGGCCGTGACCGCGGCGAGCGGCATGCGCTTCCTCGACTTCTCGAACAACTACCGGGTCTTCTTCAGCCCGGACAACCCCGACCTGGTCGCGTTCGACAAGTTCCAGGACACCTACACCAAGAACGACAACATCCTCTTTGCCGTTCAGCCCGCCGAGGGCGACGTCTTCACGCCACAGACGGCCGACGCGATCGAATGGCTGACCCGGGAGGCCTGGCAGATCCCCTATACCATCCGCGTCGACTCGGTGACCAACTTCCAGCATTCCTGGGCCGACGGCGACGACCTCACGGTTGAGGACCTGGTGCGCGACGGCGCATCGATGAGCGCCGAGCAGCTGGCTCGCCGCCGTGCCGACGCGCTCGCCGAGCCGCTGCTACTGGGCAACCTGATCTCGTCCGACGCGCGCACAACGGGCGTCAACGTAACCCTCGAGTACCCGGAGAAGAGCATTACCGAGGTGCCTGAGGCGGTGGCGGTGGCACGGAGCCTGGCGTCGCAACTGCAGGAACGCCACCCCGGGGTGACGGTCGCCCTCACGGGGATGACGATGCTCAACAACGCTTTTGCGGAGACCGGGCAGAACGACGCCATGACCCTGATGCCCGGCATGTTCCTGGTGCTCGTCGTCTTGATGCTGCTGGTGCTGCGCAGTCCGCTCGGTACGGCCGGGGCGCTCGGCGTGATCGGGCTGTCATCGGTCACGGCACTCGGCCTTGCCGGCTACGCCGGAATCACCCTGGATCCGATCTCACTGACGGCACCGGTGATCATCATGACGCTCGGGATCGCCGACAGCGTCCATGTCCTGGTAACCGTCCTGCAGCAGATGCGCGGCGGTGCCGCAAAGCGAGCCGCCATCCAAGAGCGCCTGCGAGTGAATCTGCTGGCGGTCGCGATCACCAGCGTGACCACGGTGATCGGGTTCCTGAGCCTCAATTTCTCCGACGCACCGCCCTACTGGTACCTGGGCAACATCACCGCGGTCGGCATCGGCGCCGCCCTGCTGTACTCGGTCTTCTTCCTGCCGGCCTTCCTGCAGGTCGTTCCGCTGCGGGCGCCGCGCAACAGCGCGCGGGCCGGTGCTATCGGGCGCGCGCTCGAGCCGATCGCGCAGCTGGTGACCCGCCGCCACCGGTTGGTTCTGGCGACGGTGGGCACGGCCGCCCTCGTCCTGATCGCGCTGGTGCCGTCGATCGATCTGAACGACGAGTTCGTCAAGTACTTCGACCACCGCATCCAGTTCCGGCCGGACGCGGAGTGGGCCATCGACAACCTCACCGGCATCTACCTGATCGAGTTCTCGATGCCGGCCAACGGGCCTGGCGGGATCAACGAGCCCGAATATCTGGACCGGCTCGAGGCCTTCACGGGCTGGCTGCGGCAGCAAGATGAGGTGACCCACGTTTTCAGCTACGCCGACATCGCCAAGCGCCTCAACAAGAACATGCACGGCGACGACGCTGCCGAGTATCAGATCCCCGCAGAGCGCGACCTGGCGGCGCAGTACCTACTGCTGTACGAGCTGTCGCTGCCCTACGGCCTGGATCTGAACGACCGGATCGCGCTGGACAAGTCGGCGACACGCGTGACTGCGACCGTGAGGGAGATGCCGACCTCGCAGCTGCGCGACTTCTTCGGCCGTGCCGACACCTGGTTCGCGGCTGCGGCCCCGCCGGCGCTTCGTCCAGCCCCCACCGGCCCGGCGGTCATGTTCGCCTCCATCTCCAAGCGCAACATCGAGAGCATGCTGCGCGGCAATGCGGTGGCCATCGTGTTGATCGCCGCGGTCATGATCGTGGCGCTTCGTAGCTTCGGCCTGGGGCTACTGAGCCTGGTGCCCAACGCCGTTCCGATTCTGGCTGCCTTCGGGGTCTGGGCGGTGCTGGTACGGCAGGTCGGCATGGCGGCCGCGACTGTTTCGGCGACCTCGCTCGGCATCGTCGTCGACGACACGGTGCACTTTCTGTCCAAGTACGCCCGAGCCCGGCGTGAAAACGGCTACGACCGTCCGCAGGCCATCCGCTACGCCTTCGCGACGGTTGGCACGGCGGTGGTCTCGACCACGGTGATCCTGGCCTTCGGCTTCTCGGTGCTGGCGGCGTCGGCCTTCCGCATCAACGCCCAGATGGGCCTGCTGACCACGATCACCGTGCTCCTGGCGCTCGCCACCGACCTTCTGTTGCTGCCGGCCCTGTTGATGGTCGGCCACCGGTCCCCCGTGACCAACCCCGTAAAGGAGAACAGCAAGATGAGCAGCTCAACCTACAAGCTCGACAGGGTGATCCCCGTCGTTGCCCTGTTCGCGCTGCTGGCCGGGTCCGTGGCCAGCGCCGAGAACCCGAGCCCAGCGGAGAAGGGCTGGGAGGTGGCGGCGCGTGCCGACCGCTCCGATCGTGGCTTCACCAGCAGCGTCGTCGACCTGCGGATGATCCTGCGCAACGCCGCCGGCGACGAGGCCACGCGCGACCTGCGTATCTCGACGCTGGAGATGCCAAGCGAAGACGCGGGCGACAAGAGCCTCGTCGTGTTCGAGTCGCCTGCCGACATCGAGGGCACGGCCTTGCTGTCGCACGCGCGCATCCTCGATCCCGATGACCAGTGGCTCTACCTACCGGCGCTCAAGCGCGTCAAGCGCATCTCGTCGGTCAACAAGTCGGGTCCCTTCGTGGGCAGCGAGTTCGCCTTCGAGGACTTCACCGCGCTCGAGCTCGAGAAATACACGTACGAGTGGCTGCGCGAGGAGCCGTGCGGCGATCTGACCTGCGATGTCGTGGCGCGATTCCCGCGCTACGAGCACTCCGGCTACACCAAGCAGCTGTCCTGGGTCGACCAGGAGGTCGACCAGGTGCGCACGGTGGAGTTTTACGACCGGCGCGACGAGCGGCTCAAGACCCTCGAGCTCACCGACTACCGGGAGGACGAGGGCGGCTGGTGGCGTGCCCATCGGTTCGCGATGGTGAACCACCAGACCGGGAAGTCCACGGACCTCGTGTACTCCGACTACCGGTTCGGCACCGGTGTGCGCGACTCCGACTTCGTCCGCGGCGCCCTGCAGCGAGTGCGATAGGGAGGATCCGATGCGCGCCCCGACCATCCTCGCCATCCTGCAGCTCGGGGCCGCCTTCGTGGCGGTCCCGGCGCCGGCGCAAGCCCAGGGCTTCCTGCCCCAGGGTCTCGATCTGTCCGGCTTCCTGGCCGCCGAGCAGCGCCCCTTCCTCGAGTCGCCGGCCTATCCCGGGCAGCTCTCGGCGGGCCAGCTTTCGCTGGTGCTGGCACCGGAGCTGCGTCTTCGCAGCGACGACCGCAGCCACACCTTCAAGCTCACGCCCTTCCTGCGCGTCGACTCCGCCGACTCGCGCACCCACGTCGATCTGCGCGAGGGCTATTGGCGCTTCGTGCGCGACGACTGGGAGCTGCTAGTTGGAGTCAACACGGTGTTCTGGGGCGTCACCGAGTCACGTCATCTGGTCGACGTGGTCAACCAGGTCGATTTCCTCGAGGACATCGACGGGGAGGACAAACTGGGCCAACCGATGATCAACGTGGGCTGGCAGCGCGACTGGGGCCGGCTCGACGCATTCGTATTGCTCGGCTTCCGGGAGATGCGCTTCCCCGGCACTTCCGGACGGTTGCGCCTGCCGCTGCCGATCAGCGATGCGGCGCGCTATCCTGACGGCCGTGGCGGTGTCGACCTGGCGCTGCGCTACGCCCACTACATCGGCAACTTCGATCTCGGGGTGCACGTGTTCCGGGGCACCGGTCGCGAGGCCGCCTTCGTGCCCTCGAGCCCGGCTCGTGCCCAGCTGACCCCGGTCTATCGAAAGCTCACTCAGGTCGGAGTCGACCTGCAGTACACCCGCGACGCCTGGCTCTGGAAGCTCGAGGCCATCGGGCGCCAGGGCGAGGGCGGCACCTTCGGTGCCCTCGTCGGTGGCTTCGAGTACACACTGTACCAGGCGCTCGGCGCCGGCGACATCGGTTTGCTGGCCGAGTACCTGTACGACGGGCGCGATGCCACGGCGCCGTCGACCAGCTTCGACAACGACCTGTTCGTAGGCGCCCGTCTAGCACTCAACGACGTGTTGGACACTCAGCTGCTAGCCGGTGGCATTGTCGACCTGAACGACGGCTCGCTGGCAGTGCGCATCGAGGCCGAGCGGCGGCTGACCACCCGGCTCAAGCTCGAGCTCGAGGGACGGTTCTTCCTGAACGTCGCCGAGGGCAACGTCCTGTCGTTGTTCGAGCGCGACGGCTTCCTGAACCTGCGCCTGGCGCACTCGTTCTGGGCGGGGCCGGGGGTGTCCACGGCGCGGTTAGCGAGAACAGGCGAGGCTCAGCAGGACGCGATCGGAAGGAAAGTACAGGTCGGGGTTGTGCGCCGCCATCGAGACGTAGGTGGCATCGGTCTCGTAGCTGCCGTCGGGGTTCTTGGGGCGCGCCTTCGAGACCCAGTCCCAGTGCCTGCCGGCATGGTCGTAGCTCACCGCGTGGTAGTCGATCGGTAGGTTGTGCCCATGCTCGTCGAAGAACAGGAAGGGCTCGCGCCACGAGCCCTGGTGCCAGCCGTACTTGTCGATCAGCTGCTCGAGCGTGAGCTCGCGGTCCTCGTCGGTGCGCCACGCGGGCGGATAGACGTGCACGTAGACCATCATCACGTCGGAGCCCGATTTGATAGCGCCGCGCAGGCTCTGGGAGTTGTCAGGGGCGCACGCGTAGCCGAGGCCGTCGAGCGTGTTCCCCAGCGGGAAGCCGCCGACGTAGACCGCCGAGCCGACGCCGCTGGCATGACCGAGGCAGTTGATCTCGTCATGGTCAACGCTCCCCACCGTCTCGCCATCGTGTAGCACTTCGGTGCCGACAACGCCGGAGGCCTCGGCGTTGCCCGGCGGGATCAGAAGAAGGGCCGTCAGAAGACCAGCCGTCGAACATCGCACTGGGATTCCCTCGCTCTACCAAGGTGGGGATCAGGCGAGCCATTACAAAATATGACATTAAGATCTGCTTATCGCCAGTCCGGTGACGTCACGAGTTGTCTCCAAGCACCTCGCGAGCTGATCTGGGAGGACGCCGGCCTGACGCCCAATGCGATCCCGTCGCCGGTCTTCGCCGACGGGCTGCTGTTCGTCACCAGCGGCTTTCGGGGCAGCGCCTTGCGCGCCATCGACCTGGCCCGGGCGAAGGGGTCGGCGGAGGAGGCCCGGGTCTGGGAGCACAACCGGGATACGCCCTACGTCCCGTCGCCGCTGCTGACCGACGGCACGCTCTACTTCGTCAAGAGCAACAGTCCGATCCTGACCGCGGTGGACGCAGCCACGGGCGAGCCGCACTACGGGCCGGTACGACTCGAGGGTGTGCGCGAGATCTATGCTTCACCGGTCGGGGCCGGTGGGCGCGTTTACCTGCTCGGACGCGACGGCGGCGCCCTGGTTCTGGCGGGCGGCAAGGAGTTCAAGGTTCTGGCGACCAATCAGCTCGACGATGGGTTCGACGCCTCGCCGGCGATCGTCAGCGACGAGATTTACCTGCGTGGACGCCGCTCGCTCTACCGCATCTCGAGCGATTGACGGAGCGCCGGCCGGAACGACCCGCGGTCCCACGAATCGGGCTCAGAGTTCGATCTGCATCCCCTCGCGGGCCATCTCAGTGGCGGCGAACCGTGCGCGCGCGGCCTCACCGATCGTCTCGAGCGTCGCGTCGTCGTGGTCGGGATCGTAGTGAAAGAGCAGCAGCAGGCCGACGCCGGCCGCCTCGGCGATGGCCGTCGCCTCGACCCAGGAGCCGTGACCCCAGTCGCGATGGGCGGGGAGCTCCTCCGGTGTGTACTGGGCGTCGAGGATCAGCAGATCGGCGTCTTTCGCCAGCAGGCTCAGCGCCTGGTCGCGCTCCGCATCACCGGGTCCATGATCGCAGGCGTAGACGACACTGCGTGATCCCCCCTCGACGCGGTAGGCGAAGGCGCCGCCAGGGTGGTTGAGGCGGCACGACGTCACGGCCATGCCGGCGATCTCGAGGGGTGCCCCGTCGATTCGCTGGACGTCGACCGCGCTCGCCAGCTGATCCCACGACAGCGGGAACAAGGGTGGGCGTATCAGCTCCGCTAGGCACCGGGCGGGGGACCACTCCGACTCCAGCTCCGGCCCGTAGATCGTTACCGGTTGGTCGGGATCGGCGAGCGGCGCGAAGAACGGCAGCCCGATGACGTGATCGTAGTGATAGTGGGACAGCAGCAGATGCAGCGGGTCGCCCGGAGTCGTCTGGAGCTGCCGGATTCCGGAGCCAGCGTCGAGGATCAGCCTGCCGTCCCGACCGACGACCTCCACACACGCCGTGTTGCCGCCGAAGCGACCACCGCCGTGCTTGGGCGTCGGTACGGTGCCTCGAACACCCAACATTCGCACCGTCAGGCCGTCGTGATCGTTCGGTGGCTCCGGCATCTTCCTCAGCTCAGCCCGCTGGGCGGTTCGTTCGCCGCACGTCGGATAGAACACCGAATTGTAGTCGCTGTGCGTCGCACGGGCCCATGAGCCTGCGCACAAGGCAGGCCAATCCTGCCGAAGGGCGACCGGCGGATCAGCCGCAGCCGCGCGGCGTGCCGGCGCCGGGGCTCAGTACAGCCCGGTGTCGCGGTGGAACGCCGCCCAGGCGAACCAGAAGGCGGTGTGGGTCTCCGGGATCTGCTGCAAGCCGCCGCCTTCGATCTTGCCGACGAGCTTGCCCGCGATCGGCTCACCGGTGAGCGAGAAGACCGTCTGAGTCTTCGTGTCGCGCACAGTGAACGGGAATCCCGTGGCCTCGACGAGCTCCAACTTGAGCGTCTTGCTCTTCCACTTCCCGTTCTTCTTCTGCACACGGGGTCGCCGGTCGAACGACAGGACCGTCCGCGTCCCCAGATCGAAGACCACCACCACGGGGCGTCCGTTGATCACGTCGTTGAGCACGATTCGGTCGGCCTGCTGGGCCAGCGAGTCGAAGGCATACGCCCGCGCGACGCCCTCGTGGACGATGCCGTGCACCAGCGCTTTCATCGGGAGGCGCGGGTCCATGAAGGTCTGGGGGTAGAGCAACTGCGTATTGTCGACCCGGTCGTAGTCGCCGTACGGGTAGCGGTCGTAGTCGCGATCGTGGCCGGTATTGCGGGTCACCACTGTGGTATCGGGATACATCTGCTTCCACGCCGCCCAACTCGTCTCGACGACGGGGAACAGCTTGGGCTCCTCCTCCTCGCGCGGCGTATCACAGACGATGACCTGGCCCATCTGAGACCAGAGACTCTCCTGATGGGTGCGGTCGTACATCACCAGGTTGTTGTCGAACAGGAGCCCTGAGGTCCCGAAGGTGATGGCCTTTCCATCGAGAACGCGGTCGTACACCAACCCGCTGCCGGTCAGGGGGCAGTAGCTGACCGCGATCGCCGCCCCACCGAGGTTCGTCGTTGATGATCTCGTGCCACCACAGGAGCGGCAGCGGGTAGGCGCGCGCAACGCCGTTGCGGACCACCCCCAGCACCATGTCGGTGGGGGCCCAGAAGATATCGCCGGTGGCCGCATCAACCGTCTCGGGCAGGAACAGCGACGGTATTGCGTCCTTGCTTACACCGCCGCTGACCAGGCTCAGTGCCTGGATGCACTGCTCCTGGGACCATGCGGCGACGGGCGATAGCAGCAGCAGGCCGAGGACATAGAGAGCGGCGCGCCGCGACGGCGTGAGCATCATGATTCTCGAAAGATCGAAGGTAGAGGATCACGATTTACCCTAGCCGGGAGGCGGTCGACTTTCCAAGGGGCATCGCGCATTCGTGTCAGCCTTGTTACTTGGTTTGGCGCGCCGCCGGTGGTTCATTCCCCCGCGCCTGCTACGTTGCGTCCATCATTACGATCATGCGCGTGCGTCCGACCTGCACTCTCATCCTGATGGCATTGCTAGTGTAACGCGTCGTAATTAGCTTGACTTATATGGCATATTATGACTTGACCTCCCGACAGACCGTGGGCATGTGGCGCGCTCGCGCAGCCAAGCAGGGCATCGAGGATCTCGGTGACGAGCCGCGCTCTGGTCGTGCGCGCACCTACGACGCCGTGCGGGAAGCCAAGATCATCGCCGCAACCCTGGAGAGGCCTCCGAGCCGAACCCATTGGAGCGCACAGCGGCTCGCCAAACAGGTCGATGCGAGCCCTTCGACGATCCTGCGGATCTGGCGGCGCAACGGCCTGCAGCCCCATCGCACCGAGACCTTCAAGTACTCCGCCGATCCACTCCTGCAGGACAAGGTCACCGACATCGTGGGGCTGTACCTGCACCCGCCCCAGGGGGCGCTGGTGCTGTGCGTGGACGAGAAGAGCCAGATCCAGGCTCTGGACCGGACTCAGCCGATGTTGCCCATGCGCCGCGGCGATCCAGAGCGCTGCACCCACGATTACAGACGCCACGGCACCACGACGCTGTTCGCGGCGTTGAACCTAGCCACCGCCGAGATCCTGGGCACCTGCATGCAGCGGCACCGCCACCAGGAGTTTCTTCGCTTCCTACGCTTGATCGACCGCACCTACCCCGAGGGCGAGATCCACCTGGTGCTGGACAACTACGGCACCCACACCCAGCCCAACGTCGAGGCCTGGTTCGAGCAACACCCGCGGTTTACGCGTCACTTCACGCCCACTTCCGCTTCCTGGATGAATCAGGTGGAGACCTGGTTCGGCATCCTCACCTCGCAGGCCGTCCGGCGCGGCAGCTTCAGCAGCGTCGATGTCCTGATCAAGGCCATCCACCGCTTCATCCGAGCCTGGAACGACGGCTCCGAGCCCTTCCTTTGGCTCAAGTCCGCCGACCAGATCCTCGCCAAAGCCATAAGACAAGACAACTCCGACGCGTCACACTAGCGCCGGTACTCCAACAGGAGGCTGCGGCGCAAGGCTGGACCCTGCCGGGTGGCAAGACCTGGGTACGCGCCGGCTTCATGGTGCAGGTAACCAAGGACCGCTACTTCCTCGACGGCACTCGTACCCCCTACTTCTTCGGCGGGCACAACGACACCAAGGGCTTCTTCCTCGACGTTCGGCACGGCTTCACCGATCGGCTCGAGCTCGACGTGCAGCTGCCCTATTTCACGATCACCTTCAACGACCTGGCCGCCGATCGCTCCAGCACGGGGTTCGGCGACCTTCGCCTCGGCGCGCGCTACAAGGTGCTCGAGGGCCCGCTGGTCATCACGCTCGGCGCGACGGTCAAGTTCCCAACCGGCCAGTTCGACAACGATGCCGAAGTGGTGCCAGTGGGGGAGGGGCAGTACGACTACGAGCTTCAGCTCGAGCTGGCCAGATCCCTGTGGCCGCGTCCCGGCTACATCACCGGCATGATCGGCTACCGGATCCGCACCGAGAACTCAGAAACCGGTATCGACCACGGCGACGAGCTGTTCTGGAGCCTCGAGGCCGGTTATCAGCTCATACCGAAGATCTGGTTCAAGGCCCGCTGGCGCGGTCTGCACGGGTTCGATACGAGCGCCTTCGGCTTCCCCTTTCCATCGCTGCAGCGTCGCGCCATGTACCTGTCACCCGGGGTCATTTTCGAGGTCAACGCGACTCGCAGTGTCGAGATCTCCATGCCGCTCAGCCTCAGCGGCAAGAACTGGCCGGCGGGTCCCGTCTTCAACATCGGCATCTTCGAGACCTTCTAACGTTCGGTAGCCTGCTTCACATAGCGCTGGCGCGCGAAAGTGGCTACGAGAACACGGCCGGCGACATCGAGCTCGAACTGCACGACCTGCCCGCCCGGCGGCATCATGATCACCCGGATGCTGTCCGGCTCGGTGAACGGAGTCGACAGGGAGTGCAGATTGCCCAGATGGGCCGCCAGAACGCCGTCATCGACGTTGACCCGGAGGGTGCCTATCAGCGGGCTGACGTAGGTGCCCATGTACGCGCCGAGATCCTGGCTCACCGTCCACTCGCGCTCGGCACGCCGGGCTCGGTCGGCATCGTTGCGTGCGAGCTGCTCCTCGAAACCGGCCACGAGCTGTCGCTGCTGGTCGAGATACTCGGGAGCCGTTCCCGCTTCCGACCGCCACCAGTCGTAGGCGAACCCGGCGATGAAGTCGGCAATGCGCATCCCCATGCCGGCCTCGTTGGCGAGCACGGCGACGCCGATTCCCGGCCCGGGCATGAAGGAGACGTGGGCGCGGAAGCCGCTGAAGCCCCCGAAGTGATGCAAGATCGTTTGACCGTCGTACTCTCCGATGTACCAGCCGAGCCCATAGCCGCTGCGGCCGAAACGACCAAACCTGTCTTCGGTCACGGCGTGGACCCGGTGCGTCTCCGCGATCACGTGGCGCGGGAAGATCTGCTCCCCATCGAGCTCCCCGTGGTTGATCTGCAGCCCCAGCCAGCGCGCCAGGTCTTGGGCCGTCGATAGCAGGCCCCCTGCCGAGCAATGGCCGCAGTCTGACTCCGACGACTCGCGGCCGCGCCAGCCGAAGCTTTTCCGAAGGTGGTGCGAGGCAACCCCCAGCGCGCTGTACCCGGAGCGCCGGATCGGCGGCCTGCAGGACGGCTTCGAGACCCAGATCGTGGTGCTTCGGGCGAACCCGATCGAGGATCTGACCGCGCTGCGGGACATCGAGCGGATGTTCAAGGACGGCCGTGAGCTGGTCGTGGGTTGACGCGCGCTCCGCTCCGGGGTGCGGCGGCCTCCTACGGGTCGCGAATGAAGGTGCCAGCGCGTAGCTCGGTGTAGGCCTCGCGGATTTGCTCGGGCGTGTTCATGACAATGGGGCCGTGCCACGCCACCGGCTCCTGCAGCGGCTTGCCCGATACCAGAAGAAAGCGCAGGCCCTCTTCGCCCGCCTGCACGTTGATCTGGTCGCCGCGGTCGAACAGCACCAACGAGCGGTTGTTGGCCCCCGACCCCACCGCATCCTCGCTCTCCAGCGATGCCGGGCTAGCGCCATCGACCCACTCGGTCGGAGCCGCCAGCGGGTCGGAGGCGTCGCGAAACGAGCCCGAGCCGGCAAAGACGTAGGCGAAGGCGTGGCGCGAGGTCTCCACGGGGATGCTCTTGCGCAGACCCGGGGGCACCGAGACGTCGATGTAGTGCGGATCGGCGGCGATGCCGTCGACCGGACCCTTGGCACCCCACACCTCGCCGCAGATCACGCGGACCTTGGTGCCGTCGTCGTCGGTCACCTCGGGGATGTCGCCCGAGACGATCTCTTGGTAGCGCGGCGGCGTCATCTTGTGCACCGCGGGCAGGTTGGCCCAGAGCTGGAATCCGTGCATGCGCCCGTCGGCGTTCCCGCGCGGCATCTCCTGGTGGATGATGCCGCTGCCTGCGGTCATCCACTGCACGTCACCCGGGCCGATGATGCCCTTGTTGCCGAGACTGTCACCGTGGTCGACCTCGCCGGCCAGCACGTACGTGATCGTCTCGATACCGCGGTGCGGATGCCATGGGAAGCCCGCGAGATACTCCTCCGGCTTGTCGCCTCGAAAGTCATCGAACAGCAGCAAAGGGTCGAACTCTTCGGTCTTGCCGAAGCCGAAGGCGCGGCGCAAATGCACCCCGGCGCCCTCGAGGGCGGGCTGGGCTTGGCTGATGCGCTTCACGGGCCGGATCGACACGTTGAACCTCTGCCGTTGCGAGTGGACTCCCCAGTGTAGGCTAGTCGGAGCGCCTGGCATCCGACCCCATTTCGTCACCACGGCACTTACGATTCATCTGTTACAGGCCACTAGTAGGTGAGTCCGGCGATCGCACGCCCGTAGATCCCGGACGACCCGGCTCCGCCGAGCCGCCCGGAACCCGCGTGCAATGCTCCCGACCGTGCGTTCTCGGCCACGGGCGTGACGCGGCAGCGGGGGCGTGGGCCATTCCTCACCGAGACGCTCGATGGCGAACGTTGGCGACAGCCGTTGCTTGATCGCGATGCGCCGTCGCTGTCGCGAACGCGCAGGATTGCGCAGTTTGCGCAGCGGGTGTCGCGCGCCGAGGTTACGGCTAAGAGGCCGTTACAGGAGCGGGTCGATCGCTGCGACGGCAGTCTGGAGTCGTTCGTCCACCGCGCCCCGAACGCCGAGGTGCGGGAGCTCGTGGTCGATCAAGGCCTGGCGAAACAGGCCCCGCATCTCCTCGCGACGCTCACCTCGGTCGCGCTGCTGTCCGTCCGGTGCCCAGGGCACGTCGATGTCGGCCAGCAGGTACAACTGCCCGGCTCGGGCGTGCAAGGCGGTCCGGATCCAGGCCGGGCAGTCCCCGTAGTAGTGGCGGCTGTAGACGAGCGTGCTGAGCAGGTCGGTGTCGAGGATCAGGGGCGTCGGCGATCGCGCAGCCAGCTCGTCTTCGAGCTCGATCTGGCCGCGAGCGATGAGCTCGACATCCGCGTACTCCGGCGGTGCGCTCTTCGCCGCCACGAACCGGCGGGCGAACTCCGCCACGAAGTTCGTCCCGTAGTGCTTGGCAAGCTCGCTAGCCAGCGTCGTCTTGCCGGTGCATTCCGACCCGGTGACGACGATGCGAATCACGACATCTCCGCCGCCGCGTGTGGCCCTACACCGTGCATCGACCGGCGCCACTGCACGAAGCCTAGCCCCGCCAGGTAAAGGAAGGCCGCGTACAAGGCGGCGGTCGGAACCAGACCCTTGAACAGGAACATGCCGACGTACAAGACATCCAGCGCCAGCCAGACCAGCCAGGCCTCGAGCAGCTTCCGGGTCTGCATCCACTGCGCCACGACGCTGAACGAGGTCAGCAACGAGTCCATGAACGGCAGGTCGGCGTTGGTGAGCCGGTTCAGCGTCGCGCCGAGCAGCAGCCCGCCCGCGGTGCCGATCACCATGAGCGCGAGCCGCATCGGGCGCGACGTCCGTGTGACCTCGAGCGCGCCGTGGTCTTGTCCGCCGTGCAACCAGGCCCACCACCCATAGATCGAGAGCGCGAAGTAGAGACCCTGTAGCCCCATGTCGGCGTACAGCCGTGCCTGGTAAAAGACGACGGCGTACAGCGCCACGCTGACCAGTGCGAGTGGCCAGCACCAGATCACCTGCCGGGTCGTCAGATAGACCGCCGCCAGCGTCACCAGGACCGCGACTAGCTCGAACGAGATCATGGCTGCTGCGCGCCTAGAACCCGAACCGCAGCGACACGACGATGTTGCGCGTCGCCATCGGGTAGTAGAAGGGAATGCCGTCGAGCGTAGCGGGGCCCGAGCTGCTCCGGTTCAAGAACTGGTAGCTGTAGCCGCTGCCGAACTGGTTGGTGTCGTCGAGCAGGTTGTTGGCGAACAGCACGATCTGCGGGCGCGCTCCCGACCACCAACGGCCGAGGCTGTGCGAGGCGCGCAGGTCGAGGTTGGTGAGCGCCGGCAGTCGGAACCGGGCCAGCCCGGTGTTGTCGAGCTGCGACTCCGACACGTAGCGACCGAGAAGGCCGACGCTGGTGCTGTCGTTGGCCCATTCTACGCCCAGCGTCGTGACAAGCTCGGGGGTGAGCAACGGCCGCACGTCGGTGTAGTTGATCGGCACGCTGTCGAGGTAGGTGAAGCTCTCGTCGTAGACGTCGTAGAACTGGGTCCACTCGCTGATGCGGTTGTAGCTGACGTTGAGGCTGTGCGCCACCGACCAGTGTGGCGCCGGCATCCACTTGAGGTCGACCTCCAATCCGCGACGATAGGAGCTCTCGACGTTGCGTCGCAATGGCAAACCGACCTCCGACAGCTCGCCGGTCAGCGCGATCTCGTTGGTGAACTCCATGGCGTAGAGGTTGGCCTGCAGCGCCAGCTTGGGGGTGCTGTAGTTGACCCCGAGCTCGAGGTTCACTACCGACTCGGGATTCACCGCCTCCAGATCATGCGGCACGGTAGCGTTGTCCTCACCCAGCAGCAGATCCAGTCGGCCGGGCTCGCGCTGGGCGCGCCCCACCGAGCCGTAGAAGCTCAGGTGCGGCGAGGCGGCGTAGCGCAGCCCGACACGCGGATCGAGGAAGGTCCACTCGACCGAGCCGAGGTCGATGTCGCCCTCGTAGGCGAACTCGGCCCAGCGTAGCTGAAGGTCGCCGAACACGAACCAGTCGCCGGTCAGGTACTCGAGCTTGCCGAAGGCGTTGGCGGTGTTCTTGAAGCCGGTGTTGCGGTAGATTTCGTTGCCGCCGAGTTCCAGGAAGTGGTCTCCGCTGAAGTCGTTGTAGTGGACGCCCACGGTTCCCGACACGTGGTTGCCGGCGAAATTGGCGCTCACCATGCCGCCCCAGAAGCCCTGGTCGATGCCGAATTGCAGGAGTCCGCTCTTGGCGACCGGATCCTCCCAGAGCCGATACCAGCCGTCAGCGCCGTTGTAGTAGACCGAGCCGCTCAGCAGTGTCGAGTCACCGACTGCGGTTGTGTAGCGGAGCTGCGCGAAGTCTTGGCCGAACTCCTCACGCTCCTCATCGGCCAGCGGGTTGAAGCGCCGGTTCTCGGCCAAGGTGTCGGGATCGACGGCGAGAAAGGCGAGCTGTCCCTTCTCGCTGCCGGAGAAGGCGACGAGCTTGAGCGAGGAGCGGTTGCCCTGCCACCCGGCGTTGACGAAGAAGGTGCGATGCTCGTTGCCCGAGCGCTCGCGGTAGCCATCGGTACTCGAGAGCGACAGGCGCCCGCCGATGTGGAAGCCGTTCCCGAGACGGCCGGAGCGGTACCCGATCGAGCCTCGCTGGGTCTCGAACGATCCGAGCACCAGCCTCACGTCGCCGGAGCCGAACTGGACCGGACCGGGGCTGGCGAAGTTGACCGAGCCGCCGTAGGACGGGGAGCCTACCGAGGAGGTACCGACTCCGCGCTGGATCTGGATGCTGTCCACCTCGCTCGTGAAGTCGTGGAAGTTGTTGAAGAAGAGCGCGTGATCCGCGGGGTCATTGAGCGGCGCGCCATCGTAGGTCATGTTGATGCGGGTCTGCTGAATGCCACGCAGGCTGAAGTAGGAGTAGTTGCTGCCGGTTCCCGAGTCCGAGTACCAGGTCAGCGAGGGCGTGTACTGCAGCAGCTTTGGAATGTCCTGTCCGTAGCTGAGCCTTTCGACCTCGGCCCTCGCCATGTCGCGCTTGGTGACCGGGACCTCCTCGCCGGCCCGGATCCCCACCACGGTGACGGACTCCCGTACTGCGATCGCGGTCTGAAATCGGAGCTCCGCCTCGAGCTCCGAGTCCGCGCCGGCAGTCGTTACCGTGACCGTGAGCGCGGGGTGAGCGGGATGGCTCACCAGCAGCTGCCACTCGCCCGGAGGCAGCGCCAGGGAGTAGCGTCCGTTCTCGTCGGTGACGACGGGCTCCCGCCCGGCAACGCCAACTCTGGCGCCGACAACGGGCTCACCCGCCGGGTCGCGTACGATCCCGTGGACGGTGGCCAGCTCCTGAGCCCGAGCCAAGCTGGCGAAGCTCACTACGAGCACTACCGTCAGAGCGAACATTGCGCCGACGCGGGCGGTCGATTCGCCGCGGGTCGAGCGGTGACGAAGCGTCTGGGTTCTCATGCTGGTCGTCTCCATGACGGCGACGGCCCACTCGGGAGCGACTGCGACCCACGCTCGAATCGTCGGGCCAGCAGGTACCATTCCCTCCGCCGGTACGAACCGGATCAGGTTCAAGGGTCTGATCTCAGGCCGAGTGGCCACCCCTAGGCAAGATGTAAGACTAGATGGTTGACCGGCGGGGCGGGTGGGTCAAGCGGCATCGGTCACGGCGCCGACTATGCGTGCTTCTGTCGCGGGGGGCCGCGGGCGGGTGTCGCCAAGGCGTGCTGGCAGGTCCGCTTCTGGCCGAACGGGTCGATGAGGATTCATGGCGACAGTCGCCGTCCGACCGCCTTGACCCGGGGATGTCGCGAATGCGCAGCATTGCGCAGTTTGCGCAGCGGCTGTCGCGTGGCGACGCGGTGCGTTGACGCGAGGGCCGGGTGGCAGGTTTCACGAATCGCGGCTGCGCCCGAACGGATCCCCGCGAAAGCGAGCTATGCCACCCGGGACGCCGGATCGCGGCCGCGAAGGACCTCGCTGACCTTCTTCAACAGCACTTCCGCCGAGAATGGCTTTGAGAGCGCGGGGGCGTCGCCCAGGTTGTCGTCGAACGCATATCCCGACATGAACAGGACGCGCAGCGACGGACATTCCTCTGCCAGGCGTGCGTACAGCTCCGGTCCACTGCGACCGGGCATCACCACGTCGGTAAGAAGCAGATCCACTCCTGCCGTCTGGGTGGAGAAAATCTCCTGCGCCTCGTCCGCATGCTTGGCAACCAGCACGCGGTAGCGACATTGCATTGCCAAGATGCGCCGTACCACCTCCCGCACGGAAGGCTCGTCCTCCACCACCAGAATCGTTTCCTGCTCGGCTGCCGTGGCCGCTTCCGTGGAGTTCATCTCAGGCGGCCTCGTCGAGGAGCGGTAGATGGATGGTCACGCTCGTGCCCTCCTCGACCCGGCTGGACATCTGGATGTGTCCATTATGCTGCTTGATCGCCCCGTAGACCATGGCCAGCCCGAGCCCGACGCCGTCTCCTTGGTCTTTGGTGGTGAAGAACGGCTCGAAGACGTGGCCCAGCGTTTCCTCGTCAATTCCCTCCCCGGTGTCGACGACGCTGAGTCGCGCGTAGCGCCCGGCCTCGACCTCGCCGGTCTCCTCCAGCGTATCCACCTCGGTCTCGATCGTCAGCCGACCTCCCTGAGGCATTGCGTCGCGGGCATTGATCGCCAGGTTCAGCAAGACCTGCTCGAGCTGGCCTGGATCCGCGCTCACCACGCCAACCTCCGGAGCACAATTGAGCTCCAGCTCGATCACCTCTCCGATGATCGGGTCCAGCAACTCGGAGGCGCGCCGGACGCACTCGTTCAGGTCGACGATTATCGGTCGGACCGGCTGCCGGCGACTGAATGTGAGGAGCTGTCCGGTGAGACCCGTCGCCCGTGTGGCGCACTCGCGGATCTTCTCCAAGTCGGCCAGCGGCTCGGGCTCCGTCACCGACATCGTCAGCAGGTCCGTGAAGCCGTGTATCCCCATCAGGAGGTTGTTGAACTCGTGTGCGATACCGCCGGCAAGCTGCCCGATGGCGTTGAGTTGCCCGGCGTGGCGGAGCTCCTCCTCGAGCCGGTTGCGCTCGGTGATATCACGCCACACCAACCGGCAGTGCATGTCGGTGTCGCCCGTGTTGTGGGTTGCGGACATGTTCAGGCTGACGTGGATCTCCTCGCCGTCTCGCGGCATCAGGCGCAGCTCCACGTCGTGCACCTCGCCGGAGGCGCGAATCTGCTCGAACGCCGCATCGAGACCTGCCCCACAGTCCGAATGGTGCAGCTCGTTGATGTGGAGACCGACGATCTCCTCGCGGCTGCAGCTCAGGCTCGAGGTCAACGTCAGATTGCATTGGACAACGATCCCGGTGGCCGCATCGACCGTAGCGAACATATCCGGGGCGTGGTCGTAAAGGTCCAGATATCGCTGCTCCGAGGCGCGCAGCGCTCGACCCGTGCGCTCGTGCTCGCTGACCTCCTGCTGCAGGAACCCGTTGATCTCGGCCATCTCGACACCGCGCTGCTCCAGGCGCACGTTCTGCTCCCCGAGCTGCGCCGTCCGCTCCTCGACCTGCTGCTCGAGCTGGCGGCTGTAGCGCTCCCTGCGCTTCAGCTTCTGATTCTGCACGTGCACAACTTGAGCGCCGGCACCCACCACCAGCAGCCCATACAGCCCGTACGCCCACCAGGTGAGCCACAATGGCGGGCTGATGCTGAACGGCAGGACCACTTCCTGGTCGCTCCACATGCCGTCGTTGTTTGCGGCCCTGACCCGGAGCACGTAGTTTGCCGGGTCGAGATTCGTGAAGGTCACGTTGCGCCGCGTCCCCAGGTCGATCCATTCGTCGCTGAACCCCTCCAGTATGTAGGGGTAGCGGTTCTCGTGCGGAGCCGTGTAGTCGAGTAGCGCGACCTCGAAGGAGAACACGTAGTCGCGGTAGCTGAGCTCGATCGTCTCGAGCTCCGACGGCTCCTGCTCCAGCACTACGGGCTTGTTGAACTTGGAGAAGGAGGTCAGGACCACGGGGGCCGCATGTCTGTTGGTACGTGTGCGCTGGGGTCGGAAGGCGTTGAAGCCGTTGAAGCCGCCGAAGAACAGCTCACCGCTGGGGCTCCGATAGTGCGCCCCGCCGTTGAACTCGTTGCTCTGTAGCCCGTGGCTGACATCGTAATTGGTGAAGCTGTCGGTGCCAGGCTCGAATCTCGAAAGGCCCCGGTTCGTGCTCAGCCATAGAGCATCTCCGACCCCCGCCTCGATCCCGTAGATAGCGTCATTGGGCAGTCCGTCCCGCTCTGAGTAGCGCCGGAATGTCGGCCGTGACGACAGCGTGCTGTCGCCGATATCCAGTCGATTCAGACCTGCGTCGAGCGTGCCGACCCAGAGGATTCGGTCGGCGGCATGCAACGACATCACGAAGTTGCTGCTCAGGCTCGTGCGCGCATCAGGGTCATGTTCGTACCGGACGAACGTCCCGGTGCCGGGGTCGTAGCGGTTCAGTCCGCCCCTGACCGTGCCGATCCAGAGCTTACCGCCGGCGTCTTCGGCGATGCTGGTGACCCGATCGTCGCTCAGGCTGGTGGAGTCGTTCGGGTCGTGGAGGAATCGGGTGAAAGTCTCCGACTCGGCATCGAAGCGATTGAGCCCTCCACCGTAGGTGCCGACCCACAGGGTCGCCTCGCGGTCCACGAACAGCGACATGACGCCGTTGCTGCCCAGGCTCGTGGGATCGCCGGGCTCGTTCTTGTAGGCGCGGAAGGTCTTGGACACCGGATCGTAACGGTTCAGCCCGCCCCTGACCGTGGCGATCCACAACGCCCCGTCACGATCGTGGGTCAACGCCATCACCCGGTCGTCGCTGAGACTGTCAGGGTTTTCGGGCTCGGCAGCGAAGACTGTATACGTGCCGCTCGCCCGGTCGAGCCGGTTGAGCCCGCCGCCGACGGTTCCAATCCACAGGTTCCCGTGAGCATCCTCCGAGAAGGAGCTGATGGTGTCGTTGCTCAGCCCGACGCGCCCCGGCGTCGATTCCGTCTTGTAGTGCTGGAACGACGCGGTTACCGGATTCCACTTGCTCAGCCCTTTGCCCCCGGTCCCGACCCACATGACGCCACCCTCGTCCTGGTACAGCGAGCGCACGTCGCTTTGGCTGAGGCTGCTCGGATCGGCGGCGACGTGCTCGTATCGGGCGAAGGAGCCGGTGGCGCTGTCCAAGAGGCTCAGCCCGCCGTCGGTACCCACCCACAGCTGTCCCTGCCGGTCCTGGAGGATCGCGTAGATCCGGTTGCCCACCGGGCTCGAGGAGTCGGCAGGATCGTTGACGAAGCGAGTCGTGGCCCCGGTGATCGGGTCGAGCCGTACCAAGCCGGAATCGACAGTCCCGAACCACACGATCCCTGCGCGGTCCTGCAGAATGGAGCGCACTTTATCGCCGCCGGCGTCGTCGGCCCCCGGCTGCTCGCCGCTGTATCGGACAAAGGAGTCGGCCGAGTCATCGAAGCGGTTGAGCCCGCGGTCGGTCCCGACCCACAGGACACCGGTTGGATCATCCAGATGCAGGGCCCCGATGTGGTCGTTGCTGAGGCTCGTCGTCACGGCGGCATCGAAGCGGTAGCTCCTCGTGGTTCCGGTCGCCGGGTCGAAACGGTGAAGCCCGGCGTCGAAGGTGCCGACCCACAGCATTCCGGAGGGATCATGCTGCAGCGAGCTGACGCTCGTGGCGTGGCCGTCCACCGACGCTTCGGCGAGCGCATAGCTGGTGAACCTGCCGCTGTGGTGGTCCCATCGAGCGATGCCGCCTCCCTCCGTGCCGATCCACAGGTCCCCGGCCGCATCCTCCGAGATCGCTGGATATTCTTGTGGGGCAGCGACTCCGGATCGATCCTCGGCGTCGTGCTTGAACACGTCGACCTGGTAGCCGTTGAAGCGATTGAGGCCGTCCTGGGTACCGAACCACATGTACCCGCGGCTGTCCTGGAACACACAGGTGACGGTGCTCTGTGACAGCCCCTGCTCGAGCGTCAGGTGATCGAACCGGACGCGGCTCGCCTGGGCGTCGACCTCGACGGGACGCCCCCAGCAGATCGCCAGCACGGCAGCTGCCAGAAGCGGTCGTCGCCAATGGATTGTGTCGGGTATCCGAGTCATCACTCCGTTCCCTCCAAGACGACCGATCGGCGGTGCTCCCCAAGGAGCACCGCCGGCGGTCCTCTTTCGAAGCCTCTAGCTACTCCTGATTCACCCAGGGGTTAATGGCAGTAGGCTCGGCCAGGCTGCTGCTCCACAGGTAGCCGCTGCTCCACAGATAACCGTTGCTCCACAGATAAGCATCCGCCCACAGGTAGGCGTTGCTCCACAGATAACCGTTGCTCCACAGATAAGCATCCGCCCACAGGTAGGCGTTGCTCCACAGGTAGGCGTTGCTCCACAGATAGCCGTTGCTCCACAGGTAGCCGTTGCTCCACAGATAGCCGTCGAGGCCCATCAGGTAGTAGTTGCCATCCGCGTCGCGGTTGGCCCGGCCACCGTAGTGACGTACCCCAGCCAGGTCCAAACCGATGTCCAGGCCTTGATTGGCACACCCACTCGCGGTGCTGTAAACGGCGTCGGGGGCGTTCACCAGGCCGGCGCCCTGCTGGAACACGCTGTAGGCGAGAGCCCCGGCGTCGTCGACCGCCGGTCGAGACGACGACATCACACGACACTTGACCTCGTCGGGGGTGAGCCCGGGGTTTTGCTGCAGCATCAGCGCGACGACCCCGCTCACCACGGCCGTAGCCTGGGAGGTGCCGGACATCTCGAAGTAGAAGCTGCCCTTCTTGTATTCCGGGTGCGCCGAGGGAATCTTGGTGTTCCCGTCCGCGATGCCCAACATGTGGCCGCCGGGGGCCACCACCTCCGGCTTGACGAATCCCTCCACGGTGGGACCCGTGGAGGAGAACGAGGCGAGAACATCGTCGCTGTTGTCGGAAGGCGTGTAGCTGTCGGTCATGGCGCCGACGGTGATCACGTAGGGCACGTTACCGGGCGCCCCGATGGTCATGGCGTCGGGTCCGCGGTTGCCCGCCGAGGTCACCACCACGATGCCGGCGTCCCACGCCGCCATCACCGCTTGGTTCAGCGGGTCGTCCCAGTAGTGCGAGCGGGGCGCCGCGCTGATCGACAGGTTCAGAATGCGGATGTCATAGGTGTTCTTGTTGCTGACGACGTAGTCGATGCCGCGGATGACGTCTACGTAGGTGCCTTGCCCGTTGGCGTCCAGGGCCTTGACGTAGACCCAGTCGATGTTCGGTGCAATACCGTTGTAGCTACCCGCGGAGGTCGATTCCGCGCTGCTCGCGACGATGCTCGCGATATGAGAGCCATGCCCGTTGTCGTCGGTGTGCGAGTTGCTGTTGTACTGGACGTCGTTAATTGCGTCGTAGCCAGCTAGAACACGCCAGTCGTTGTAGATATTGCGTTTGAGCTGGCCCGGGCTGGTTCCGGACGACCACAAACCGGTGTCTAGGACGGCCACCGTCACCCCGTAACCGTCGATCCCACGCCGGTGCATCTCGTCGGCTCCCACCAGTGTCGGATAGTAGGTGTCAACGGCGTTGCCGCCAGCGACCCCGCCGGCGAGCTGGGCGACGTGGTTCTGGTAGAGCTTGATCGGAGCTCCGGAGTCCCGCAGCTGCTCGAGCTGTGCCTCCGTGAGCTCACCACCGACGGCATTGATGATCGTGAGCTCGTGGGTCACCTTGCCCCCGACCTCGTGGACCCAGGCGGCAGCCGTCGCGACGTCGTCGGCCTGGACGATCAGGCTGGTGACGCGCTCGGTGCTCTGCGGGGCCATGAACATTGTCGCCAGCAGTATTGCGGCGATCGTGCAGATGGCCGCGACGCCGACCCTGTTGCGGATGTTGAATTGACGCATCTCTCTTGGCTCCCGTTGCCATCGCCGACTATATGTCAGCGTTGTGAGATATCCAAAGCATTTAAAAGTCATCGACACTCACTATAAGTCGATGAAGATTCTTGCAAAGCACGTAAGAGCTATCTCGCTGCGAGCATCCGTCAGAAGTGGCCAGAGGCGTCCGAAGCCCACCTGACTACCGGGGCCCCGCTCCCGCAGGCGCCGGTTGGGCTGCACCGTGGTACCCAGTTGGTGCGGTGCTCCCGGTCCGCTTGTGATCACCAGGCGGTGGTGCGAGGCTTCTTGCCGCAGTGTCCGCGGCGCCGGGATCGACTGGTGCCAGAACCGACAGGCGCCACATCCCGACGACCCGGCACTCGCATCGGCCTAGCAGGTTGCCCATGAGCCACACCTGGAAGCTTCACAACGCCATGTGGCCGGGGCTGGTGGGCAAGGAACCAGGCACCGACCATCCGCCGATTGCCCTCGATCGAATGCTGCAGCTGACCGCGATCGCCTCGGCTCGGGGTCGCGGCTTCGACGGCGTCGATCTGTTCCTGTACGAGCCGCATCTCGACATCGGTGCCGATGCCGAGGCGATCCGCAGGCTGGCCGACGATGTCGCCGACCGCGGCCTGGCGATCGGCTCGGTCGTGGCTCCGGTGTGGGCCGAGACGATCGGTGGCAGCGCCATGGGCGATGCCGCGGCGCGGAGCAGGTTCCTGCTGGCGGTGGACAAGGCATGCCGCTACGCGCGGCTGCTTCGCGAGCACGGCGTGCGCTCGCGTGGAGTCGTGCGAATCGACTCTGCCGACAGCCCGTCGAGCTAGGCCTGGAACCCGACCACCCCGGGCATGCCGACCGCCTCCAGCAGATCGAGCATGTCGCGCCAGGAGTGCATCCCGGCCCAGCAGACCTCGCCCTCGGCGGCGAGCCTCTCGCCGTACCCCTCGGCGATGCGTCCCGCCTCCCGGAACGTCTCGGCGATCCTGGCGGTGCAGCCTTGCGGATCTGCGATCCCCTGCTCGAGGATCAGGCGACCTGGAACGGGATTCTGGACCTGATGATCCAGACGCTGGATGATCTGGAGTCGAGATCGGCCCGTTCGTAGGGTCTCGGTACGGAAGGAAGCGCGTCGATGCGTATCGGCATGAACCTGTTGCTGTGGACCGCGCACTACCTCGAGAGCGAGCACGGCCCGCTGCTCGAGAAGATCAAGGCGCTGGGCTACGACGGTGCCGAGCTCTCGATCGGCGCCGGCAGCGTGGCCTACTACGAAGCGGTGGCGGGGCGCCTGAGCGACCTGGGACTGGAGGCATCTGCGGTGTGCGCGCCGGGCCCCGCGGAGAATCCGGCCAGTCCGGATCCGGCAGTGCGGCAGCGTGCCGCCGATTGGTTGCGCCAGCGCATCGATTTCGCCCACGCGCTCGGCACCGACATCCTTTGCGGCCCGAACCACTCGGCCTTCGCCCATTTCACGCGTCGCGAGGCGCAGGAACAGGAGTACGCCTGGAGCGTCGAAGTGCTGGCCTCGGTCGGCGACCACGCCGGCGCCGCCGGTGCGACCCTGGCGCTCGAGGCACTGAATCGCTTCGAGTGCTACCTCTGCAATACTGCCGCCCAGCTGCGCGGACTCGTCGATCGAGTCGGCCACCCGGCGATCCAGGCCATGATCGATACGCACCACGCCAACATCGAGGAGAAGGACTTCGACGCGGCGGTCGCAACGCTGGGAGCGACACTCGTCCACGTTCATATCTGCGAGAACGATCGCGGCGCCCCGGGCAGCGGACAGATCGATTTCGACTCGGTCTTCGCCGCGCTCCGGCGGCACGACTACGACGGCTGGCTCACCATCGAGTCGTTCAGCCGCGCCGATGTGGATTTCGCCAACGCCATCAACGTGTGGCGCGAGTACTCCACGCCAGACGATGTCTGTGTCCAGGGTATCGAGCTCATTCGCCAGCAGCTCGCCCGTCATTACGCATGACCGAAGCTCGCATGGCCGACCTCCCCTTCCGCTTCGGTAACGAGTGCTACACCTGGTTCATGAAGGACAACGGCGCGGCGCACGCCAACCGCCTTGACCACATGATCCGGGTGAGCGCCGAGGCCGGCCTCACGGGGATCGAGCCGATCCACTCGTGGATGGGTGAGTTGGCGGACCCCGAGCGCCTGCGTGCCTCGCTCCAGGAGGCCGGGATCGACCTCGCCGCCATCGCCCTGGTGCTGGAGTGGAACCACGAGGCGGAGACCGCCGAGGAGCGGCGCCAGGCCGACGCCGTCATCGACCTGCTGACCCGGTTCCCCGGGGCGCTGCTGTGCATGGTGCAGATGCCAACGAGCCGCGAGGATCTCGAAGCCCGCAGGCTCCGGCTCCTGCACAACGTCAACGCCGTGTCGCGCCGGGCGGCGGATCGTGGAGTGGCAAGCAGCTTCCACCCCAACTCCCCGCCCCACTCGATCAATCGCACGTCCGAGGATTACGACGTGATCCTCGACGGCCGGGATCCGCGGCTTACCGGCTGGACGCCCGACGTCGGCCATATCATCAACGGCGGCATGGAACCGCTCGAGACCATGAAGCGATGGGACTCGCTCATCAACCACGTCCACTACAAGGACTGGGACGGCGATCCCGAGTTCGCGTTGATGGGCGCGGGCCGGGTCGACTTCGTCGGCATCACGCGCTGGCTCAGCTCATGGGGCTACGACGGCTGGATCATTCTCGAGGACGAGGCCGAGCAGGCGATCGAGAGCCCCGATTCAGTGACGTTGCACGACGGGAAATGGCTGCGCGAGCAGCTGATCCCGCGACTGGGAGCCTGACGAGAATGCCGACGGTCCAGACCAACGGGATACGCATGTACTACGACGAGCTCGGCTCCGGCGAGCCCTTGCTATGCCTCATGGGCATCACCGCCCCCGGCAGCGTCTGGGAGGAGCACGTCGCGGCCTGGTCCGAGCAGTTCCGCTGCATCATGCCGGACAACCGCGGAGTAGGGCAGAGCGACAAGCCCGCGGGGCCCTACACGAGCCGCATGATGGCCGACGACACGGCTGGTCTACTCGAGGCGCTCGGTCTCGAGTCGGTACGCGTGATTGGCTGCTCGATGGGCAGCATCATCGCGCAGCAGCTGGCGCTGCACTATGCGCACGCGGTGCGCAGCATGGTCCTGATGTGCCCCTGGGCCCGGTGCGACCACTACGCCAAGGGCGTGTTCGAGCACATCAAGCACGCCAAGGCCCGGCTGACACCCGCGGAGTTCATGAACTTCGTCCAGTTGCTGATATTCGCCAAGCCGCACTGGGACGACGATCAGGCCTTCCGCGACCTCATGGAGGGTCAGGAGGCCGCCTCGCTCGACCCTGCGCCACAGCCTCTGCACGCCCTGGTCGCCCAGGCCGAGGCCTGCATCCACCACGACGTGCTGGCACAGCTACCGCAGATCTCCTGCCCAACGCTCGTGATCGGTGGCGAGCGCGATATCTTCACGCCGCAGTGGATGGGGGACGAGATCGCCAAGGCCATCCCCGGTGCCGACAGACACCTCTACCCCGACGCCGGGCACGCCTTCCACTGGGAGCGCATCGACGATTTCAACCCGCGCATCACGGCCTGGTTCGGCGACCACTGAGCTATCTGACCCAGGACACCAGGATCAGCCGTCGCCGATGCTCGTCGGTGCATAGCCACCGCGCGATCGGAAATAGACGATCAGGCCCAGGTAGCCGAAGGCCATCAATAGCGGCACCAGCGCGGTCCACTTGAGCGCCATCTGGCCGCCGTGGGTCGAGGCGCGCAGCAGGGCGCCTCGGTACTCGCCTTCGACCGCGGTCAGCGACTCCGGGCTGGCCTCCAGCACGGCGCCGACCTTAGCGCCGTCCAGGCCCGTGATCGCGGGGAACATCAGGAAGCCGCGTTCGCTCGGCGCCTTGTACTCCTCATATAGCGCCGGATGCTGCTGTTGCAGGTACTCGGAGGCGAAGTAGTCCTGCTTGTAGCCGATGCCGGGGCCGCCGAGCAGGCCGGCCGACAGCATGCCGATGCCGCCGACCGCCCCCAGGGTCAGCGCGCCGCCGCGCGGGAACTGCTCCGACACGACGCCGAGCATGGTGGGCCAGAAGAAGGTCTTGCCCGCCCCGTACACGGTGGCAGCGAGGATAATCGCGAACCCCGTGGCGGAGGAGCCCAGCATCCACAGGCCGGCCGTCGCTAGCAACGAGCTGACGAACAGTAGCCCGAGCGGGTTGATGCGGTGCACGATCGGCCCGGCGAAGAAGCGCAGCACGAACATCAGGGCCGACGTGTAGATGAACAGCAGGAACGCCTGGCCCTGGATGACGTTCTGCATGATGTTGACGATCCAGCTGTCGGTCCCCAGCTCGACGTAGCCCACCATCGCGTGCAGCAGCAGGAGCACGAGCATCAGGGGCGCCGCCAGCTCCTTGACCATGGTGCCGAGCGACACCCCGGCAGCCGCCGCATCAGATACCGGGAAGTGGGCTCGGTACAGCATGGCCCCGTAAACCAACGTCGGGATCAGATAGAGCCCGATGAGGATCTCCCAGCGCACGTGGGCTACCGCGGCGTCGGAGCTGGCGAAGGCGAAAGCCAACACACCGCCGAGGATCAGGCCGCCCGGCCAGCCGGCGTGCAGCACATTCAGGTAGTGGGTGCGATTCTCGGGATACAGGGTGGCCGTCAGCGGATTGATGACGGCCTCGACGATGCCGTTGGCGATGGCGAACATGAACATGCCGAGGTACAGGGCCCAGTAGGCGCTGGCGTTGCCACCGCTGCCGTCGCCGTAGATCGGCGTGGCGCTGACCGTGACGATGACCGAGGCGATATGCAGTCCGAACGCGGCCGCCAGCAGCCTGCCGTACCCTACTCGGTCGGCGATGGCGCTAGCCGCCAGGATCACCAGGCCGAAGCCGACGAGCCCGCCGCCCGTGATGGTACCGAGGTCGGTCTTGGTAAAGCCGAACTGCGTTCCCCAGTCACCCAGGATGGCGCCACGGATGGCGAAGCCGACACCAGCGACGATGAGGGTTACGAAGCTGGCAACGAACAACCTCTTGGTGTTGCTCATTCGGTCGGCCTTTCCTGTGATGGATGGTCGGGGTCGGGTACGCGGTGCACCGTCAGGTAGGTCACCTCTTTGTATGGCGTACCGTCGGCCGCCGTGATGTCCATGCGGATCATCAGCTGATGGGCCGGCCGCATGTCGGCGAGCTTCAGTGATACCGAGCGATTGTCGTCCGACACCACTGCGTCGGTGAGAGTCACGGAGTCGTGTCCAGTCTCGCCCGGCCGTTCGACCGAGTAGTGGTCCGAGCCGTAGCTCGCTGTCCACAGGTAGTTCCAGCGCTCGACGGTGTAGCCGGTCACGGCGCCGGCGGTCGCCGGGTCGAGCTCGAAGCTGAAGGTGAGCTCGACCCCGTCACTCTGCGCATGCGTTTGGGTCAGAAGATAGGCCGGCGCGCCGGTGTAGCGCACCCGGCTCAGGCAGCCGTCGCGCTCGGTCGACTCGGCGTCCCAGCCCGTGAGGCCGACGGCATAGATCTGCCCGTCGGCCGGATTGACGCGCAGTCGCTGCAGGCCGCTGTCGAACTGGAACGGCAACGCCACGACCGCCCCCTGGGTCACCTCGTCGACCTGTTCCTGCATGTGGTAGTAGATCCAGCCCTTGCCGAAGCTGGTGTGGAGGAGCTTGCCGTTGAGTGGGCCGAAGCGCTCGTCGCGCACCATCTCCATCGCCGCCGTGGAGTTGTCGAGCTCGCGTGGCATCCAGATCATCGGCTGCAGGAAGGACTCGAAGTCGGGCTCCTGACGCTGCGACACACCCAGCCACTGCTGTGCGCCCGGCGCCTGCGGCACGATCGTGATCTTCGAGGCCGGGACCCACTGTCCTTCCTGACCGCTGACGTAGATGGTGTCGTCGGCCGGATCGATGCCCATGCTGTTGGGCACGCGGAAGCCGCGGGCGATGATGTCGACCCGGCTGCCGTCGGGCGAGATCTTCAACATGCCGCCGGGCTGCGAATAGTCGGTGTAGCGGCCGGGCTTGACGTAGTAGAGGTTGCCCGCCGAGTCGGTGTCGAGGTCGAAGTTGTAGGCGTGGAAGCCGTTGGAGACATCGGGGTCGGCGTAGAAATCCTCGTAGTAATCGGCCTCGCCGTCGCCGTTGAGGTCGTGCAGTCGGACGATGCCGTCGCGCACCGTGACGTAGACGACATCGTCGATGATCTTGACCCCGAGCGGCTCGAACATGCCGGTGGCGTATCGGCGCCACTCGACCCTCTCCAGGTTCTCGTCGACTCCCGAGACGATCCAGAGGTCGCCTCCGAGCGTCGCCACGGCGATGCGGCCATCATCAAAGAAGTCGAGCGCCGAGGTACGCATCCATGCGTTCCACGGGTTGTCGTCGGGGAGCATGATCTCGTCGAGAACGTAGGCGGCCGGCTCCGCCGGGAGGCGCACACGCGGCCGGTCCTTGATGCGGAACGGGGAGACGCCCTCGGTGCGGCGATAGTCGATCGGGTCGTAGCGCGGCTTGCGGACGTCGAGGACTCCTTCGGTCACGAGAACCTAGTCCCAGCGCGGCGCGGCGCCGCGCAGTACCGCGGTCAGATCGGGCGCCGTGCTCAGGCCGTTGGCGACGACGATGTCCGTATAGGCGCGAGCCCGTGCCAGTTCCGCTGCGCCCTCCCCGCCGAAGCGCAGCACGCGGATGACCAAGGGCTCGTCGCTCGCCGGGATGTGCAGGCCGAGCCGACGTCCGCTGACTTCCCAGCGCAGCCCATCGGTGTCGCCGGCGACCGCGGCAGCCGTGAATCGGCCGAGGCCGCCCTGCTCCTGCTCCGCGGCAATGACGAGGTGCCCGGTAGCTGCGCCGGCGGGCTGCAGCCCGCCAGACAGCTCGTCGCCGTGCGCAACGACTCCGGCGACGTCGGGCGTGTCGCCGACCTCGCCGACGCTGAGGCGCAGCGCGGTGGCGCCGGGCGCCACGCGGATTACGTTCTCCAACACCACGAGCTCGGCGGCGCGATGAGCGCGTGGTCGGTCCAGAATCTCCCGACCGAGCACGGACAACGACAATGTCGCCGTGCGGCCGTCTAGGTAGTGGCCGTGGTAGGTCATCAGCTCCGGGTCGGTCGGTCCCATCGACTTGCTGTTCTCGAGCCCCGCCATCAGCGAACGCTCGGGAGCCGGCTCGAAATCGTCGCCGAACGCCCAGTGGTAGGTCTGCGCGCCGTCGAGCGGCTCGCCCTCCGGGAACGGCTGGCGCTCGCCGCGGTAGCGCATGTGCTGCGTCTGGGTCAGGTTCAGGAACCCGTCCCAGGCGTGGTGCTGACGCATCCGGTGCAGGTCGTAGGTCACGAATACGTCTTGACCGAGATCGAAGGTCATCGCCCGGTTCACCTCGCGACGGAACTGCGACGTGAGCACGGGACCATAGTCGCGTGGATGACTCTCGAGAACCGTCAGGTCGACCTTGCGGCTGCCTTCCGGTAGCGAGGCGAGATACTCGTCGGTGATCTCGAAGTACTGATCGCGGTTGCGGCCCCGCATCAGCACCTCGCGAATGAAGTGGATGACGTCGTAACGCTCCTGTGGCGTGTACTGCGTCTGCGGCACCATCTGCCCGAAGCCCTCGGTCAGGGTCAGCCACATGTTGTAGGGGTCGCTCCCGGCACGAAGCTCGTCGGTGTTGAACGAGCGCGCGTCGGGCAGGCGAGAGGTGCCGTCGTAGCCGTGGCAGCTGTAGCAGTGGGCGTCGTAGATGCGCCGCCCGCGCTCCCTGTTGGCGTCGGTCCAGGAGCGGATCAGCCCGGCGTGGTCGACGTCCTCGTCGCCGCCCTGCTGTGCGAGTAAGACCGGGGCGAAGACGAGACCCAGGGCAAGCGAGGCGCCGGGAACAACCCACGGAGCTCCTCGGTACCAGCGCTGCATATCGGCCCTCTCGTTGACAACAGGCTCGCGGGCGGCGGACATTACCGCCGTCTCGGCAGGCGAGCATAAACGGGTCGTCGTCTTGCCACCACCGGCAACGGTGCGACCTACGCCAGGGAGGGAGCGAGACGATGCCGATCGATTTACAGAATGTATTGACGCTGGTGGCGCTGCAGTTCCTCGCCTTCGGCTGGAGAGTCGTCCGCGAGCTCGAGGGCAAGGACGCGAAGCGGTATCCGTGGGTCCCGGTCCCGGACAACGTCAACCTGGCGTCGATGGTGGCGGTCGTGTACTGGGGCGCCCTGGTTCCGCTCATGAGCCCGGCGATCGGGTCCTATACGTTGCCGCCGCTCGGCCGGGCGATCTTCGCCGCAGCCATGGTGCTCCTGGTCGCCCACCCGATCGTGGTCGCCTCGCACTACCGTCTATGGGACGGCGGCGGCCGCGGTATCAACCTGCGCGAGGCTGAGGAGCATCCCTACTGCACTCGCCAAGAGGCATTGCTGCAGCTGATCGCGCTGGCCACCGCCGTGACCGCGGCCCTCATGGTGCTGCGCGGCAACGGCTAGCCAGCGACGCGGTCTGGTCGCAGCCTCGCCGAACCCGTCTGACTCCTCTTGCCCGCGACCGTCAAAACGACAGTAGTGGTTGCCTTCGAATCTGAAGCGCTATGAGATGTGGAAGGAGATTGTCGCAGCGTCCGGACCGGCTGGGCTGCGGCGCATCAAGGGCAGTGCACCTTTGCCCTACGCTGCCGGCCTGGATCTTCCATCTTCGCTCGGGCGAATGCCTAGGCGCGCCCGGGAGGATTCGAACCCCCGACCTGCGGATTAGAAGTCCGCTGCTCTATCCAACTGAGCTACGCGCCAAACCCCCAATGACATGGTACCGTTGCGCGCGTGAGGCAGCGTGACGTGCCTCGACGCGGGCAGTGGGCCAAGGTGGGGTTCGACGTTCCGAGACATGGGATCGTCCGCGACAGGTCGTGCTCCTTCTCGGTAGTGCGGGTACCGTTCTGCGTCGACTTGGACGCCGTCCGACGCACACTTCCGTAGCGGCGTGGTGAAATGAAAGGGTGGTGGGCGTTGCGACACGAGGGCACGGAGCGAGGAGGCGGCGAGGTGAGACGATCGTCAACGCGGAGCGACGCGGCGGGCGTTCGCAAGACGGACCTGTATGGACCGTGCGCCCCAGAACGGAAGAAGCCAGATGCAGCTTAGCGTCGGGAGGAAAATCGGGCTCGGCTACTTCCTCGCGATGGCAGTTCTCTCGGTCGTCGGACTTGTCGGCTTTCGGTCCATTGTGACGACCGCCGAATGGGTCGAGCATACCCGCGGTGAGAGGTGGACCCCATCCTTTGGACAGGTTTGCGTCGCAGCTAAGGTGGAATCCGGGTTCATGATTCAGGCTGCCTTGGGCTTGCGAGACACGGGGCGAAGCCCCGGGCTCCTGTCTTCAGCCCCGTCGTCAATGTACGCCTCCTCGGGCGTCCGGTCCTGGAGCGACGAGTGCGGTCGGCACTCGTTGTAGAAGTCCATCCACCAGCCGATCCCGGCCCGAGCCTCGGAGCCAGTCGCGTACTCTGACAGATAGACCTGCTCGTACTTGAGCGATCGCCACAGTCGCTCGATGAAGACGTTGTCCATCCAGCGGCCCTTGCCGTCCATCGAGATCCGAATGCCGGCCTCCTTGAGCGCGTCGGTGAAGTCGACGCTGGTGAATTGGCTACCCTGATCCGTGTTGAAGATCTCGGGAGGACCGTAGCGCTCGAGCGCCTCTTGCAAGGCCTCGACGCAGAAGCTCGTATCGAGCGTGTTGGACAGACGCCAGGACAGCACCTTGCGGCTCGCCCAGTCCATCACCGCAACCAGGTACAGAAAGCCCCGCTGCAGCGGGATGTAGGTCACATCCGCGCACCAAACGTGGTTGGGTCGCGTGATCTCCAGATCACGCAGCAGGTAGGGGTAGATCCGGTGCTCCGGGTGCGGCTGAGACGTCCTGGGCCGCTGCAAGATCGCCTGCAACCCGAGCAGCCGCATCAGGCGGCGCACCCGCTTGCGAGAGACCGTGTAGCCCTGACGGCGCAGCCATCGTCGCATCTGACGTGAGCCGTAAAACGGCGTCTGAAGAAACTGCTCGTCGATCAGCCGCATCAGGCGCAGGTCAGCGGACTCTCGCCGTGGCCCTCGTAATAGAACGAAGACCTCGCGATCGACACCAGGCGGCACTGCCGCGTGATGCTCAGGGGGCCGTGCTCCGGATCGACCATCGCCACCCTCCGGCCGTGGCTCAACGACCGAAGGCCTTGGACAAGAAATCCCGCTCGATGACGAGCTCCCCGATCTTCGCCCGCAGCTCCTTGATCTCGGCCTCCCGAGAGACCTCGTTGCGCTCCTGTTTCCCCGAGAAGCCAGCCAGCACCTTCTGCCGAGCCTTCTTCTTCCAGTTGGCGATCAGATTCGGATGCACATCGTAGCGGGCTGCCAGCTCCGCCATCGTCGCTTCCTCGCGAAGCGCCTCCAAAGCGACCTTCGCCTTCAGCTCAGCAGGATAACTCCGTCTCTTCCGTGGCATTCCAGACTCCTTCTTCTTGGTCTGGATCCCACCTTAGCAACCTGTCCGAATTTCGGGATGTGCCCCGAATGATGTGGAAATTGGATGAGCGTTTCCTCCGCGACCACGGTTGATCCTATCTGCTAGGCGGCCTGCTGGTTCGGGCCGCGGGTGATCTCAGCCAAGAACCGGTAGCCATCGATGCGGCGCATGCGGATCTGGCCGAAGGCGACCAGGCCCCACAGCAACGTCACCCCGGCAGCCTCGGTCGAGAATGAGCCCTGTGTCTTGGTGCGGCGACGGAACTCGCGGTTCAGGTTCTCGAGCGGGTTGGTGGTGCGCAACGTCTTCCACATCGGCCTGGGGAACTCATAGAAGGTCAGCAGGCTCAAGCCCGCCTCCTGCAGGCTCTTGTCGCGCTTCATCTCGGTACGTGCATGAACCGGGCAGTGGTCACGCAGGTTGTTCCACTTATGCTGGGTGCACCGCTGCACCGGCACGTTCGGCCAGACTTGAATCGCTTTGGCCAGCCCCTTGTGCCCGTCGGAGATCAACAACTCCGGTGCCTGCAGTCCACGCTCCACCAGCGACTCGATCAACCCTTGCCAGTGGACGGCCGCCTCCGAGACCGCTAACCGCAACGCCACCAACACCTTCTGGCCGTCCGGCCTGACACCGAGCACCGCCAATACCGGCACCGACACGACCCTCCTGGCTAGCCTGACCTTCAGATGAAACCCGTCCAAGTACAGAATCGAGTACCGCTCGCCGGACAGATCTCGCTCGCGCCAGCGCTCGAAGCTCGCCTTCAGGCGCCCCACCACTCTGGAGACCGTGCTCTTGGACAGGTGCTCCTTGCCCAGCAGCGGAGAGAGCGCCTTGCGGATCCGCCGGGTGTTGGCGCCCGCCAGATAGGCCCCCAGAATCGCCTCGTCCACCTGCCGGGCTCGCCGCGCGTACCGGGGCAGGATCGCGCTGCGGAACTCACGCGCGTCCCCGTCCTGGTCCACGATCCGTCCGCGCGGGATCTCCAGCTCCTGTAGCCCCTGCGCCGTCGTCACCCGTCGTCGCTGGCTGCCATTGCGGTAGCCTCGACGCTGCCCGTTGCGCTCGTATCGGTCGCAGCCCAGCGCCTCGCTGAGCTCTTCCTGCAGCGTGATCTGGATCGCCTCGCGGATCCTGGAACGCAGCAATCCCTGTATGTCCTGCCGGAACTCGATGACCCCAGCTGCCTGCGTGCTAACCTGCTTCACGGCGTAGCCTCCTGCCGCTCGTGGCGGCGTTGAGTTTTTCCTACTCGGAGGTTACGCCATCTCTATTTCCACAAGACTCGGGCCGGATCCGAATTTCGGGGTCCACCTCTCGGAGCCGCGATCTGTGCAAGCGCTCGCTGGCCGAGAGCCTGGTCCTCGGCGCGCTCGGCGGCGCTGTGGGCGTCCTGATAGCGATGTGGGGGATGAGCGTTCTGCGTAGCCTCATGCCGAGCGACATCCCGCGGGGTGCGGCGATCAGCCTCGACGGCACCGTCCTACTGTTTGCCGGGGCTCTCTCGATCGGCGCGATCGCGCTGTTCGGACTGCTGCCGGCGCTGCGCAGCATGACGCCCGACCTGAACGAGTTGCTCAAGCCTGCCGGCGCGTTCGGCGCCGGGGCCGGCGGTGGTCGCCGGCTGCGCGAGGTGATGGTCGTGCTCGAGGTCGCGCTGGCGATCGTCCTGCTCGTCGGTGCCGGCCTGATGATCCGCAGCTTCGCTCGGCTGAGCGAAGTGGATCCAGGATTCCGTCAGGAGGGTGTGGTCTCGGTGGCCGTCAAGCTGCACCAGACTCGCTATACGCGTGCCGAGTTCCGCCCCTTCTTCGAACAGCTCACCGAGCGCGTCCGGCAACTCCCGGGCGTCGACGCGGCCGGCGCGGTGTCGTTGCTACCGATGAGCAACGTAGGTCTGGGCTTCGAGATGGAGTTCACCGTCCTCGGCCTCGATCGGCTGGCGCCGACCGTCCGACCGAACGCACAATTCCGCCTCGTGATCCCCGGCTACTTCGAGACCATGGACATGGACATTGTCCGCGGCCGTGACTTCGACAAGCTCGATACGAGCACGGATCGCTACGTCGCCGTAGTCAACGAGACGCTCGTCGAGCGCTACTTCCAGGACTACGACCCCATCGGCCGCTCCGTCGAGGTGGGGATGCTGGGCTCCGTCGAGATCATCGTCGTCGTCGAGAACACCCGTAGCGGCGGCCTGCAGTCGAAGTACGAGTCGGAGATCTTCCTGCCCTACGGACAGCTCGCGACGGCCGAGATGCACATCGTCGCGCAGAGCGATCAGGACATTTCCGCCCTGGCCAGCGCGGTTGGCGGTGTCATCGCCGACATGGATTCGCAGCTGGCGCCTTCCGAGGTCGTGGCGATCGCGGATCGGCTCTGGGAGTCGGTTGCGCAGCCGCGCTTCAACACAGCGCTGCTCAGCGGCCTGGCCCTGTGCGCCGCTCTGCTGGCGGTGGTCGGCACCTATGGAATCGTCACCTACTCGGTGTCGCAGCGAACCACCGAGATCGGGGTACGCATGGCCCTGGGCGCCAACTCGACCGCGACCGTAGCGATGATCGTGCGCCAAGCCCTCGGCATCGTGCTCGCCGGGGCCGTGGTGGGCATCCTCGGCGCCACCCGCTTCCTGACCCAGCTACTGTTCGACGTGCAGCCGACGGATCCGCTCACCTACGGGGTCGTCGCGGCGGCGGCGGTCTTCGTAGGCATCCTCGCCGCCTGGACGCCGGCCCGCCGAGCCACCCGAATCGACCCGGTAGCAGCGCTGCGCAACGAGTAGCAGACGAAGCGATGCGCTGGTCACTGCGGTTCGTCCGGTTGCCATGAACCAGCCGTGATACAGGATGCGCCGATCCTGGCGATCGATCGACGGCAGGTTGAAGCGCTGCCAGGCGTCGGGGTCGGAGAGCGGGTCCATGTACTGCTCACGAATCTGGCGAGCCGCCGCCAGGCGCTCCTCGGGCTAGCTCCCGCCGCTGCGCCGATCTCCAGGTCGCTCGAGCTATGCCTCGACTGTTCGGATCTTGATCTCGGAAGAAAGCGTTCGATGCACCGGGCAGCGGGTCGCGATCCACAGTAACCGTGTTCGCTGGGCCTCGTCGAGATTCCCTTGCAGGCGGATCTTGCTCTGGATCTCATCGAGCATGCCCTCTTGTGTCTCGCAGTCCTCACAGTCCTTGGCGTGAATCCGCTGATGGCTGAGCCGCACCTCGACGCTGGCCAGCGGCAGTTCTTTGCGCTCCGCATACATGCGGAGTGTCATGGATGTTCAAGTCCCTAGCGCGGCCAGTAGGTACTCGTAGGGCCCAGGTCCGCGATCGGAGCCGCCATACGATTCCGGCTCGTCCCCCAGCAGTACGTGTCTTCCAGCCTCGACTTCCTGCGTGAACCGCTCCCCAGACACGGAGCGCACAACCACTTCCGAAGCCACCTCGCCCTCCTTACCACTCAGGTTCCGGTACGTTGGCGCCAGTCCTCGCGATTAGCGCTCGCCGTCCAAACAATAGTGCACGTCGGTCACGGGGCTCCCAATTCCCAGAGCGGATCCACCAGTCGGAGGACGGAGGCGCGACCTGGGTAGAGGGCGACTACTACTTCCGCTACGACGACGCCTACCCGCGTAACGAAGCCGCGGGGTCGAGCGCGGCCAGTCGCATCCCGGAGGCCAGGATCATGCGCCATACCTGGCGATCGCACGCGCCACCAGAACCTCGGCGTTGACTAATATTAGACAATACTAATACAATTTCACGCGAAAACGCCCCGACACACCTTCCGAAAGGAAACCCCAATGGCCTTGGACGTGACGCGACTCGTCGGCGCTGTGAGGCGTGAGCTCTCCAGCTGCGAAAAGGACGGGGCCCCGGGGCGTGTTCTCGTTGCGACCCGCAGCTACCCGACCTCCATGGAAGACCTGTGGGACGCTCTCACCGACCCCGAGCGGCTCAAGCGCTGGTTCCTACCGGTGTCGGGCGATCTGCGACTCGGCGGCAGCTACCAGTTCGAGGGCAACGCCGGCGGCGAGATCACCGAGTGCGACCCCCCGCAACGACTGGAGCTTACCTGGGGCATGGGCGACCAGGTGAGCTGGATGACCGTGACACTCGCCGACGACCCTGCCGGTGGCACGTCGCTGCGACTCGAGCACGTCGCGCACGTTGACGACGAGTTCTGGGACCAGTACGGGGCCGGTGCGACCGGGGTCGGTTGGGACCAGGCGCTGCTCGGGCTCGACCAGCACTTCGCGGCCGAGCCCAGCGTCGTGCCGGAGATCGCCGAGGCCTGGGTCGTCTCTGACGAGGGGCGCTCGTTCGTCTCCCAGAGCAGCGACGCCTGGTGTGAGGTCTCGATCGGAGCCGGGACGGAGCCCGCCGCGGCGCGTGCGGCCGCGGATCGAACCACGGCCTTCTACACCGGCGAGCCCGTGGACTGATGCACGCCTTCGACGTTCTCGGCGACCCGGTCCGTCGCCGGATCCTGGAGCTGCTGGCCGGAAGCGAGCTGCGCTCGGGCGAGGTCGTCGCCGTGATTGAGCGGGAGTTCGGGATCACCCAGTCGGCCGTGTCACAGCACCTGCGCGTTCTGCGCGACAACGGCTTTGCCTCGGTCCGCAGCGAGGGAGCTCGCCGCCTGTACTCGGTCGATTCCGAACCGTTGCGCCAGGTCGACGCCTGGCTGGAGCAATTTCGGGGCTTCTGGACCAACCGTCTCGACGCCCTCGCCACGGAGGTGGCGCGTGGCGAGCGCAAGCGGCGCTGAGACGAGCCAGGTCTAGGGAGAATTGTTAGGCGCGCCCGGGAGGATTCGAACCCCCGACCTGCGGATTAGAAGTCCGCTGCTCTATCCAACTGAGCTACGGGCGCACCCTAATAGAATCAATGACTTACGGCGAACCGATGTGTAGCGGCTACGGGCGCGAGTAGCCGTTTCCGTACCGCTGACGGGGGAATTGTAGCCGAGTGGGGTTAGCGCGGGCGCTGCATACGCCGGTGGCGGCCGATCGCCGCCATCACCCGTATCAATGCGGCTCCTAACAGGCTGCTGAAAAACTCCCCTTGTTCGAGTAGATTTTGAACCACGCAGCCCGCGGCAAGAACCGAAGCATCAACGAGGTGAGCAGATGCGTGGTGAGGACGCGGGACAGGTGGCGGTTTTTAGTTACGTATCTCCAGAGCAGCGAGTACCGAAGGAGCATCCGCTGCGGCCGCTGCTGAAGATCGTCAACGATGTGCTGGGGCGGATGTCGCCGCTGTTCGAGAAGCTGTACTCGCACACGGGCCGTCCGTCTATCCCGCCGGAGAAGCTGCTGCGGGCGCTGCTGCTGCAGGTGCTGTACACGATTCGCTCCGAGCGCATGCTGATGGAGCAGCTCGACTACAACCTGCTGTTCCGGTGGTTTGTGGGCCTGAACATGGACGATCTGGTGTGGGATGCGACGGTGTTCACGAAGAACCGAGATCGAGTGTTGGGAGGCGAGGTCGCCAAGGTGTTCTTCCAGGAAGTGCTGGCGGAGGCGCGGCGCCGCAGCCTGCTGTCGGATGAACACTTCACGGTGGACGGCACGCTGATCGAGGCGTGGGCCTCGCACAAGAGCTTCAAGCCGAAGGATCAGAGCGACTCCGATGAGGGCGGCAGCAACCCGAGCGTCGATTTCCGCCGGCAACGGCGCACGAACGATACTCACGCCTCCAGGACCGACCCGGAGGCACGCCTATACAAGAAGAGTAAGGGAGCCGAGTCGAGGCTCTGCTACATGGGTCACCTGATGATCGACAACCGCCACGGGTTAGCAACCAACGCCTGCGTAACGATCGCTTCGGGAACAGCAGAACGAGAGGCCGCCGTGCAGATGGCGGGCGAGATTCCCGGAAGGGGCCGGGTAACCTTGGCGGCCGACAAGGGCTACGACACGCGAGACTGCATCCGAAAGCTTCGAGATCGCAACATCACCCCGCACGTCGCACAGAACGACACGAACCGGCGCAGCGCCATCGACCGCCGCACGACCCGGCACCCGGGCTACACGGTCAGTCAGAAGAAACGCAAGCTCGTCGAGCAGATGTTCGGATGGGCCAAGACGGTCGGGCTGATGCGCAAGACCAGACACCGAGGCACGCAACGTGTCGATTGGATGTTCATCTTCACCGCCGCGGCCTTCAACCTGGTCAGAATGCGCAACCTCCAGGGGGCGACGTGACGATGAGGGCACCAATCCCCAAGAAATGCCGGCGCTGCCAGCAGCGCCGGCCTCGTACCCGCACTCGGCGCCCCGCTAACTCACCGTGATCGAGACGATCCAGCCCAAAATGGCGCGCCCAAGCCGTTTTTCAGCAGCCTGCTAGAACGGCTTGCTTTCTTGCTCAAGAACATTATTACCCTAGGAAAATTCTGATGATTTTCCTAGGAATAAGTGATTTCTCCGTTAGGAAAGTCAGTATATATAGGAAAACTCCAGCTATTTTCGTAATATAGTATATTTGCTTGATCATGAAATCCGACGCTCATCCAGGCAAACAGATGGTCATAGAGCGCGACGCAATGGACCTGGTTGCACAGGGCGAATTGGACTTGCCACCGCTCGAAGTCAGGCTCGCTCAGGTCCAACCTAGTTTCGATGGACTAGGCCGCAGACCGGACTGGATTCTGGACGTTGCCTGGGATGCAAAGGTCCAGCAGTACGCGGTGCAGTACGTCAGCACTGCCACACCCAAGAGAATCCGGAATGCGGCCTGGCAAATCAGAGCCCTATGCGAGTCTGACGCTACTGCTGACTACCAGCCGATGATCATGGCTCCGTACCTCTCGCGAGAAAGGCTCGACTACCTGGCAGAGCAGCAGCTGAGCGGCATTGACCTGTCGGGCAATGCAGTCGTGATCGCCCCCGGTGACTGGTTTGTCCTCCGTTCGGGAGCTCCTAACAAATACCCGAGCAGCAGCGCCAACATCAAGAACGTCTATCGAGGCACGAGCTCTCTCGTCTGTCGGGTGATCCTGTCACGACGAAGCTTCAGGCTGTTGAAAGACATCCAAGCAGCGGTCGCCGAGGAACAGGTCCGCGTTAGCCTGGGGACCGTATCCAAGGTAGCCAAAGCACTCGAAGAAGATCTGATCATCAGCAGGACCGACGGGATACGGCTGATGCAGCCGGCAAAGCTCCTGGACAATCTCGCAGCCAACGCCGCGCCGCCACGTTCGTTGACCCGATTTCGAGGTCGCTTCGGGACGGAACCCTCTGATCTCCTGAGGCGCGTGTCGCGTTGGGCCCGTGAATCTGGAGCGCGGGTTGCCGTATCTAGCGTGGAACGCTACTCCCGTTCGGCAAGCAGCGATACCTATCCACCGATCTACACCGATCGTCCCCAGGACCTGGCCCGCGAGTTCAGTTTCGAGGAGCGGGACCGGTTCTCCAATGCCGAGATTCGGGAGACCAGCGATGCGCACGTGTTTTTTGACGTACGGCGCGAAGACGGTGTCCTGTGGCAGGGCCCGGTAGAGGCCTACCTGGAGCTGATGCAAGGGGGAAAACGAGAGCGCGAGTTAGCCGCCGGGCTCCGCTCCAGGATCTTGCAGACCGCCAATGACTGACTCGGCTCTTGGCACAGCGCTGGCGGAGCTAAGCCGCGAGGCCGGGCAGAGGAACGTACGCTTTTTTCTTGCGGGTGGCTATGGCGTTCTGCTGCGTGTTCAAACTGCCACGGTTCGCGCAGAGCAGACACTCGCCGAACCACCGACGGCCAGGACCACTCTGGACCTCGATCTGCTCTTGCATCCGGAGGTACTTGCGAGCGGGGACCGAATGCGATCGTTTCGTGCGTGCCTGGAAGATCTTGGCTACGAGGAAAACGAGAGCGCCAAGTACTATCAGTTCACCAGAGGCCGAGGCGCGTCCATGCTCAAGGTGGACCTGCACGCCAAGACCCCGAGCGACCGGACTGGAGTCAAGGTATCGGACATTCGCGTCAGGTCCCGAGACTTCAAGCTGCTGCACGGGCGACGCCTGGATGAAGCAATCGGCCATGATCTGCGGCCGGTGCCGATTTCGCTCGGGCCCGATGGACTGGTCGCGGCCGGCGAGACCGAGGTGGTCGCGGAGGTTCTGACGCCGAATCTCCTCACATATCTGTCACTCAAGGCTGTTGCCCTTCGCGACCGGATCGAAGAGGGCGCTGGACAAGACCACGGCCGGCGGCACGCTTACGACATGTATGCGCTTTGGGCTTGTGCGAACGAACAAGAGTGGAATGACGCGATCGAGGTCGTAGCCGCTACCGCCGCCGAGCCTGAGGCGAAGGGAATTCGAGAAGCCGTGAAACAGCTCTTTGCCGATGAGCCTCGGATCGGTTACCTCCGGCTGCAGGAGGCCTTCCAAGCTGCTGGGGTGCAGGTAGCGGCAGAGGACATGGAAAGGTTCCTCGACGATCTGGGAACGCTGTTCGGGCCACTCGAGCCGTAAAGTCGTTTCTCGTAGCTGGTGGGCTGCCGGCGTTGCCGGTGACGCCCTCACCCGGTAACGTCCGAACGGCTCACCACTTCACCCACCATGAGGCTCCTTGGACGCAGGTAGCACGCTCGGAAGCTACGAGATCCGTGGCCCGCTCGGCTCGGGCGGTATGGGCGAAGTGTACCGCGCGTACGACCGGCGCCTGAAGCGCGACCTGGCGGTCAAGCTCCTGCCTTCGGACGTCACGCAGGACCCGGATCATCGCGCCCGGCTGCAGCGTGAAGCCCAGTTGCTCGCCACGTTGAACCACCCTAACCTGGCTGGCGTCTACGGCTTCGAGGAGGCTGACGGGGTCGCTTTCCTGGCCATGGAGCTGGTGGAAGGCCGCGGCCTGGACGAGATGATCGCCGCCGGGCCGATCCCGTTCGCCGACGCGCTCGAGCTGGCGATCGCGATCGCCCAGGGGCTCGAAGCCGCGCACGAGAAGGGCATCGTTCACCGCGATCTGAAGCCCGCCAACATCCGCGTGACCCCGGAAGGGGTTGCCAAGGTGCTCGACTTCGGACTCGCCAAGGCCGATCCGGACAGCGGGGTCGGTGGCTCGTCGCCGCAGCTGACGGCCTCGCCGACAATGGCCTCTCCCACCGCGGCCGGAGTGATCCTCGGCACCGCCGCGTACATGTCGCCCGAGCAGGCGCGCGGCAGGCCACTTGACCGGCGAACCGATATTTGGGCCTTCGGCTGCGTGTTGTACGAGATGCTGACGAGCCAGCGTGCCTTCAGCGGCGACACCGTCACCGATGTGCTGGCTGCGATCATCAAAGAGGAACCCGATTGGGGACGCCTCCCGCCCGGCGTCGACCGACGCGCTCGCGACCTGTTACTCAGGTGTCTGCGGAAGGATCCGCTCGGCCGACTGCGCGATGTCGGCGATGCACGAGTGCGCCTGCAGGAGATCATGGCCGGCGCGCACGAGGCCCCGGGGTCCACGTCAGCCGGCGAAACCGCCCGTACACCGATGCTCCCGTGGTCTGTGGCCGCGGTTCTCGGCCTGCTTCTTGCCGTGAGCTTGGTGTGGCCCCGCGCGACGCCAGACGACCAGATCACATGGCTTTCTGCCCCGCTTCCCGCCGGGCAGGAGAGCGATCCCTACTCCCAAGGTCTGGCGGTGTCACCGCTCGGTACGGCCATCGCCTACGCTGCGACCGTCGACGGCGTCTCGCGCATCTTCCTGCGGGAGCTCGACAGCGGCGCACCACGCGAGTTGGCGGACACGCGGGGGGCCGGGCAGCTGACCTACTCGCACGACGGGCGTGCGATCGCGTTCTCGGACGGCGCCCGGATTCGTGCCGCGCCCGTGGACGGCAGCGCGCCACGGGATCTGTGCGCCGCCTGTACGGCGGTTTTCGGACTCGCCTGGATGCCATCTGGCGACGTCGTGTTCGCCGTGGACTGGGGCGGCCCGTTGACCCGTCTCTCGCCAACAGGCGAGGTGACCCCCTTCACCGAGCTCGACAGGGAACGCCGGGATATCGCCCACCTATGGCCGCAAGGTCTCCCCGGTGGCGACCAGGTCTTGTTCACCATATGGCAGGCGGAACGCCGATTGGCAGCGGTCGCCTCACTCCAGGACGGCTCGGTGCGGATCCTCGGTGAGGGCGGTGAGTTCAACCGATACAGTACGAGCGGCCACCTGCTCTACGTCGTCGACGGGACCCTGACCGCCAGAGCGGTGGATGTCGCCGGGCTGACCTTCACCGGGACGCCGTTCGCGGTCGCCGACGGGGTCTATTTCTGGGGCGACAACGCCCTTGCGGGCGTCGCGCTCTCGGCGACCGGAGTCCTGGCCTATCGGCGAGGCCGCGAGGGGGTTCCGGTCGAGTTGTTATGGGCGGACCGCGAGGGCAACCTCGAGCGGGCGCTCGAGGGCAGCGCGACCTGGACCGGACCGGTGCTGTCTCCCGACGACCGACGGGTGGCGGTGGGCTGGTCGGCAGGGAACGGCTATCAGGTCATCGTCATGAACCTCGAGGACGGTACGCGCACCACGGTCACCGCCGGCGGTGACAACCTGCACCCGGTTTTCCTGCCGGACGGGAGCGGTGTCATCTACGTCTCGAGCATCCCGGGACCCGGCTACTCTCTGGTGACCGCGCGCTTCGATGGCACCGAGCCGCCGCCTGCCGTGTACACCGAGGTCTACTCCTATCCGATCGGTCTCCTCGATGACGGCGAGACCCTGGTCTACGCGCAGCTCAATCCCGGTACCGGCTGGGACATTCTCAGCGTTCGCGACGGCGACGCCGAGCCGATTCCAGTCGTAGCGTCACCGGGCAGCGACTCCTTCGCCACGATCTCGCCCGATGGCGGCTGGCTGGCCTACTGCTCCAACGAGAGCGGCAGTCGGCAGATCTACATCACCGATATCGGTGCGGGGCGCCCGCCACTGCAGATCACCACCGATGGCGGCTGCGAGCCGACTTGGAGTCCGGCGGGCGACGAGATCTTCTACCGCCGCGGCGAATCGTTGATCGCGCGCGAGATTGACGCCGAAGACGACCTCTCGTTTGGCGAGGAGCAGATCCTGTTCAACATGCCTCGGGTGCGTCTGGGCGACTCCACCGCCGACTATGACGTCGCCGCCCGCGGCGAGCGGTTCCTGTTTCTGCGCCGCGTCGACGTCGGTCCGGGGGCCAGGCAGGTCGAGATCATCCGCAACCTGCCAGCCCTGCTGCGCCGGCTCGACCCCGCGAGCCGGGACGGCCGCCGGCCCTGATGCACAATGGTGGCATGCGCGCGATTCCTGACCTCGTGGCCGAGCTGTAGGCCGTGCTCCAATCTCTGGATACGGCCGGGGTTGCCTACGCCCTGTGCGGCGGGTTGGCGGCGAACATCTACGGCGCCGACCGCTTCACCAAAGACATCGATCTGCTCGTGGCGCCCGGCGATCTGGACGAAGACCCGCGCTTCCTGGAGCGGATCGAGCGGACTCGACGCAGCATCGGCAGCGGGAAAGGCACGAAGCTCGAAGATTTGGCCGAGTAACGCCACGTAGCCGAATCCGTAGCCACCGTCCAGTGACACGCTACCCGGAACGAAACCCACTGGAGGTTTTCACCGCAACGCTGACCCAGCGGCGGCCGGACACGCCGCCCCAGTAGAAGATCTCGTCTCCGGCGCGGGACCAACTGGGCGCGCTACCACCGTCCTGGGAGATCTGCCACTTTCTTCCCAGTTCGGGGTAGGCCTGCACGTAGATCTCGGGCCGGCGGGTTTCGGAGGACACATACGCTATCCAGCGGCCGTCGGGCGAGAAAGAGGCGGTGCCGTCGAAGCGACTCGAGGAGATCAGTGGTTGGGGGGTGTCGCCAGAGAGGGGAACCCTCCAGATGTCCATACTCCGGTCCTCAGTCCGCTGGTCGACCAGGATCTCCTCACCGTCCGGGGACCACGCACCCGGGAAGGCTCCCCTTCTGGTTTGCGTCAACTGGCGGGCCTCTCCACTCCCGTCCGCGGCCATGACGAAGACCTGGAACGCGCCGGCGCGGTTGGAAGCGAGGGCCAACTGGCGGCCGTCAGGGGACCAGATGGTCGCGTAGTGGTCCTTCTCCATGGTTAGCCGTGTGAAGCTCTGGCCGACGAGGTCGAAGACCCAGAGGTTTGCGTTCAACCCCTCGCGGATCGTCACCGCTATGCTCTCGCCACTGGGCGAGAGAGCCTGGGCTTCGTAGGCTCGTTTCTCCCCTACCACGGGATCGACGCTCCCCTGCCGGTCGACCCAGACCAGTTCCCGCGGGGCCGAAACCGGATAGCCCTCGGCGTAGATCATCGAACCGTTGGTGGTGACCTCCAGATGAACCACTGAGACCTCTCCCGATGACGCCATGCGGACGTTGTCCAGCACTGGTTGTGCGGGTCCCGTGACCTCGAGGGTCTCGGTGTCAAACGGCCCCGCGAACACCTGCCCCTGCAGACCGTAAAGAAGATGTCCGCTACGAACATAGCGAGCATAGGCGCCACCCGCATGAACGTTCTGGATCTCAGCCGAGTCGAGGGAGACCACCGCGAATCGATTCTCGTCATGACGCTGGCTCGGTGACCGGATCGTGAACAGGAGCCCCTTGTCTCCAGGCAGGACCTGCGGCCAGAGATGGCCCGCCTCGCCCCCTTCCTCATCGATGCGGGTCACGGGCTGAGGCTGGTTCGCGCCGGGTAGCAACTTCGCGATCTCGAACGCCGGGTCTGCAAGGGCAAGGTAGATCGTTCCGTCTTCACCCCAGGTCGCGCCCTGCATGTTGGGTACCTTGCAGAGGCTGACGATCAGTCCGCCTCGGAGGGGGACCTTCCTGAGCTCCCCGGCCGCGAGAAAGCCAACCCATCCAAGCGCTTGTCGTCGTCGGGAGTTCTGGCTAGAATATAGCCAGAATGAGATACGAGATCATTCTTGCTCCGGAGGCCGTCGGTGACCTCAGGCAGCAGAAGGCGAATGTTCGCGCTCGGGTACGCGATGCGCTGGAAACTCACCTCCGCCACGAGCCACGAAAACGGAGCAAGAGTCGGATCAAGCGGCTTCGCGGAATGCGGAAGCCCCAGTTCAGGCTCAGAGTCGATGATGTACGAGTCTTCTACGACGTTGTCGACGAGCAAGTCCACGTGCTGGCGATCGTTGCCAAGCGTGACGCGGCCGACTGGCTCGACACACTGGGAGAGGCCCAATGAAGAAGATCGCGCTGTCCAAGGTGAAGGACGACCTTTCGCGCGTGTTGCGTCTGGCCGAGCGCGAGGAGGTCCTGATCACGCGCCATGGCCGCCCCGCAGGAGTGCTGGTGGGGTTTGGGGACGAAGAGGACTGGTTCGATTATCAGCTGGAGAATGACCCGCGGTTCCTGGCCCGGATCGAGCGTGCTCGACGCAGCACTCGCGGCGGCAGAGGGACTAGGCTCGAGGATCTCGGAGACTAGTGACACGCTGCCCGTCTATCCCGACCCGGCCTTCTGGAACAGCCCCCCAGCGAACGCCGTGAACGTCGGCTCTGACAGGCTCCCGAACGGGTTCGAGAAGCCGTAGCGCAGCGATCGCCCGGCGCGAGACGACCCGGCACACCCTTGTCCCACCCATGACGTTCGAGGCATGCTCGGAGAAAGCATGGATGCCTCTCTGTACCGTTTTCTCGCCGACCTGACGGTTCTGATCCACCTCGGCTTCGTGACGGTGGTGGTGGCCGGCGGGCTCGTGGTACTCCGGTGGCGCCGCTTCGCCTGGGTGCACGTCCCGTGTGCCGTGTGGGGCGCGCTCGTCGAGCTCGGCGGCTGGACCTGCCCCCTCACGCCGCTGGAAAACTACTGGCGCCGGCAAGCCGGCCTGCACGGATACGAAGGAGGTTTCGTCGAGCACTACCTGATTCCCGTGCTCTACCCCGCTGAGCTGACGCGAGAGCTCCAGATCGATCTGAGCCTGGTGGTGGTCGCGCTCAACGTCGTGATCTACGGCTGGATTTGGCGCCGCGGCGGCCAACGATCAAGCGAACGATAGGTGTCGAGCCGGCGGGCGGCCGTGGCCGTGCCGGTTAGCAAGTATGCGTGCCCGAGGTGCTCGCTCGAATGGAACCGATCTCACTAACCCGACAGAGCGGATCGCAGCGTTCGAACGGGACGGCCCCAGGGGAGAACGACAGCCCTGCGCCCATTGCCCCAACCGGACCGCATCGTTAGTCGCTGCCGGGTTGCAGTCGTAGAGCTCGTCGTTCTCGTGAGCCATGATGCGGATCATGTCGGAGTCCGGGATTAGGACTCGGCTAGTACCTGGTCGATGGCGGCTCGGATTCCACCGGCCCGCACTTCGACACCGAGGGCACGGAGCGGAGCTAACCGAATCGTCCCCTGCTTCGGCGCGGCCCTATCGAGCGTGCTCGTAGCCAACACGAGGAACCGCCAGTGATCCAGGTATGGGGCAGCGCACGGCGCGCTTGCCGGGGTCGGAAGCGGTGGCACAACCTGCGATCACCCACGCATCAGCGCGTCGTAGCTTCATCGTTCGATCTTCCGGCTATCAGCTCGTGGCCCGCCGGCACCCAGCAGCTGTTCCCCCAGAAACATTTGCTCCAGGACGCGCCTCGTTGCGTCGTGGTTACCGCGTAGCGCATATGCGAGCGCGAGGTTCGAGAGGGCCTCCGCACTCGCAGGTCGCAGTTTGAGTAGTCGAGCACTCAGGGCAATCGCTGCGGCCGTGCGGTCTTCCAAAAGGTAGAGGCGACTCAGGTTGATGAGAGCCGGAAGGGAATCCGGCTTTCTCTGTAGAACCTCCTCGTACGCCGTCCTGGCTTCGTCCGAGCTTTGGAGCTGCATCTGGGCCAGACCGAGCAAGCTCCAAGCCTGATGATCCTCGGGATACTGATCGAGACCTCTTTCGAACTCGACCACCGCCTCCTGCGGCGCACCGAGCTCCAGGTCGATTCTCGCCAGCAAGAGCGCAGCCGCCGCGGCGCCAGACCCCTCCGCACTGTCTCTCGCACCTCCATAGAGTTCACGGGCCTCGATCCAGCGATCCGGGCGGAGAGGGAAGACTCCGGCTTTGAAGACTCGATCCCTGTGGATCTGGATGAGGGCGTGGTTGAGCGGATCGAGCGTCGGTTGGAGGGAACGCCGGTCCATGACGCCACCGCTCCCGTCTCGGTGCACGGTACCAAACAGATGGGCGAGCTCGTGCGCCACGAGGGGACCGAGCTCATGCAGTGGGGGGCTGGCGAAAACGATGGCGTAGGCGGCGTCGTAGCTGGCGAGACCCCAGGCCTTCTTCATCGCCGACACCGGTCGTTCGACAGGACCTGCCAGCGCGGGGCCCATGACGCCGAGCACGATGTCTGCCCCATGCCTCGCGACGGACTCGAACAGGTCCGCCAGCAGATCCGTCGCGGAAGCGCGAGGCTGCCAGTGAACCGAGCCCACGATTTCGACCCGACGGCCCAGTGCAGGCTCGAGGATGTCGCTGGCTCGGGCGACAGCGAATCGTAGATCGCGCGGCCACGTGCTGGTCGCCTCAATTGAAGGCGCGACTGCGAGACGCACTCGGACCGACCCGGGCCCGTCCTGCTCTTGCACGGTCGTCATCGCGCCGGCGATACCCGATCCGGCCGAACAGGCGAGCAGGATCTGAGCACAAACACCGACGATCGTCCGCTTCTTCATGGCGCTCATGTGATCGAGGAATGCTCTCCCCGCCCCAGTTGGTTCTTGACAGCAGTGATCAACCTCTCCCAATCTTCACGGACAGTCCCGAGCAAGTCCTGAGCGTTCATCGAGCCCACCGAGAGCTCCGATGATGCGTATCGCCAGCGGGTGCGTGTCGTCTTTTCGCGAGATGTCGCCACCGATGCCGTGAGCTCCCGGGATTCGGCGCGCCACTTCTTCTACGCGCTGCTCGTCACGGGCAACGAACGCGACTTCGGCGCCGCCGCGGCGCAGCACTTCAACCAGAGCCAAGCCGAGGCCTGAGGTGCCCCCGGTGACAGCAACCCGCAGGCCACCGAGGTTCGAAGGTTCGTTCGAGTTTCTTGTCATGGTCTCACTCCTGTTCCTCGTTCGATTCTTGTGTCGGCCACGAGGGGCTGGCCGAGTTCGAGATCCAGAATAAAAGTTCAGGTTAACTTGAAGTCAAGAGCGAAACGTGGTCAGCTTTACGTATGTCGCTCATCACTATCGGCGAGGTCGCCCGTCGCAGCGGAGTGGCGGCCTCGGCGCTGCGCTACTACGAGGATCGGGGCCTCATCCGATCGCACCGCAAGGGCGCCGGCCACCGCCGATTTTCCCGCGCAGTACTGCGGCGCATCGCATTCATCGTCTACGCCCAGCGGATCGGTCTAACGCTCGGAGAGATCGGCACCGAGCTCGCTAAGCTGCCGGAGAATCGCGAGCCGAACCGCCGCGACTGGACACGCCTGATGGGCAATTGGAAGGCGAGGATCAACCAACGAATGGCCGAGCTTGAGCGTCTCGAGGCCGGGCTCGCCGAGTGCATCGGATGCGGCTGCCTCTCTCTCGATCGCTGTCGCCTGGCGAACCCTGACGACCGCGCGGCTCGCCTCGGCCCGGGCCCTCGCTACTGGATCGGCGCCGAAGGGGGAGGTGATCGGAGTCAGTGATGTCGCAGTCGACTGTGCCCACGATTGTGCCCGCGGGAACGAACCAGCGCCAACTGGAACCGAGTAGAACCAAGAGTGGGCCGATCGGCCGCCAACGCAAACCGTACGCCAGCGCCGTGCCGGCGAGCTCTTGAACGGCCCTAGCCGGGGCTCCCCTCATCGCGAGATGAGAACAGAACGTGTGCTGCAGCACGTACACGCCGCGAGGTAGACCTTGCAAGAAGGAGACAGATCATGAGCACGGGATCAAGAGCAGGTATCCGCATCGTCGCGGTGATCGGCACCGTGAGGCCCGGGAACTACACTGGCAAGGTCCTCAACTTGGTCGCCGCTGAGATCCGCCGGAGCGACGATGCTACGGTGGAGGTAATCGACCCATCCACCATAACACTTCCTTTTCCGGGAAGGGAGGACAGAGACGGCGAAGGCGAGAGATTGCGTGAGGCCGTCTCTCGGGCTACCGGCGTCGTCCTCGCCACGCCCGAGTACCACGGTGGATACAGCAGCGTCATCAAGCTGGTGATTGAGAACTTGGGATTCCCGTCCGTCCTGGCGGGCAAGCCCGTTGCGCTGCTCGGGGTGGCGGCTGGCCAGATCGGCGCCATCAAGTCGCTCGAGGCCTTGCGCGGCATTTGCTCACACGTTGGGGCCATCGTCCTGCCGGGGCCGGTCTCTGTGGCCGGAGTCCAGGAAGTCTTCGACGAGGAGGGCAACTGCCTTGATGACGCCGCGGAGAAACGGATCCGCGGCGTGGCCACGAGCCTCCTCGACTACATCCACGACAGCATATGTCCGCGGATTGCTCTGGAGGCCATGGTGCGCTCCGGCGCCGCGTAGCGATCTGGACGGCGGCCGCTAACTACCTCACCGACAGGCCTGAGCACAGGTTGGTCGAACGATTCACCTTGATAGCGAAGGACGTGTGGCTGCCCGAGTTCATCGAGATCTACATCCGCAGTGACCTGAACATCGAGTTGCGACATCAGCTAGGACGAGCCGCCGGCGCCGCTGAGACGATCCCGAACGCCACCGATATCGACTGGCGCTAGCGAACCTAGTGATTCTTGCCGTCCCGATCACGGCCCGGGCTTCGTGTTTCCCGCCCGATTTGGGCCAAGAATCCATCGACGGCCTCGAGGACCGCCCGTTGCGACAGTGCGGGATAGCGCGCGTACTCCGCCTCGGGGATGTCGTGCACCAGGGATCGAAACCGCTCCGGGTCGACCATCTCGCTGGTGATGAAGCTCTCGGCGTCCTGCATGTCTTTGCGAAAGCCACGCACGACCTTCGATAGCAGCTGCGCGTAGGGATGGTAGTGATAGAAGCTCACGCGTCCGATGGTCTCGAGCAACAGATGGCGACCTTCAGTCCCGGCAAGCGAGGGGACGAAATCCTCGGGCCGGGCGAACTCCACGTTGATCTGCAGGCGTTCCTTGATCTCTTGAATGTCGCGAAAGACCGTTTCGTGGTCGGCGTGAAGATCGGCGTCGATCGTCGAGCTTCTCCAGCCGGCGAAGACCGCCGTTCCCCCGCCGACGAGAAAGACCCGGTACGAGCGCCCGCCCGGGGCACGCCGCGCGATCTCCTGCATGAGACCCTGCAACGCTCTTCGCGTCAGTTCACGCCGCACGTCAGTCCCGATCGACCCGCGCGGAGCGGCAGGCATCCGCAAACGAGACCATACGCCGCAACCAAGCCCCGTAGCGCGCGTGTGCCAAATCGGGGTTGGCCGCCGCCAACGAGGCGTAGAGCCTGTCCTCTGGATCCGCCAGGGTCGCGCCCACCGGGATTCCCTCTCGGCGCAGCCGCGGCGCCGCCAGCGAGACGGCAAGGCTCTCTTCGGTCGCTGTGCCTGCAGCGAGGTCGTCGAGACCCGCGTCCACGATATCCCCGCCAGGCAGGCCGAGGGCTTCGAAGCTCGCCGCGCCGAAACGCTCCCGAATCCAGCGGGCAGTCGCCGCGCGGCGCGCCACCTGCTTCCTTCTTTCGGGAGTCATACGGGCAGCCCGCGCCCGCCCGCCGACGCGCCCGTACCTGCGGAACGATTCGCGAATTTCGTCGGGAAGCCTCAGCGCTCTACCCCCCTGCTGCTAGGAGGGCGCGGTGGCTGCCAAGCCCCCGTCAGCATGTTCGATGCCTAGGGGGTAAGCATATCAAGCTTCGGTCTCCGGTGAAAGACGACCTTCCGCGCGTGCTGCGCCTTAGCCGAGCGAGATTATCCGGCGGTCGTCGCGGGTTCGATGGTCCGACCGGTAGGGTGGCGGCAGAGTAGGCGGTAGAGGCCGAAACCTGCCGCCAACGCGATCAGCAGTCCGGTATGAAAGGCACTGGCGCTGAGGCTCGTGCTCAGCCGAGAGGACTGCTCGCCGAACGACAGGGCTGCCTGCAGCGAGCCATGCAGAAGAAACCCGGTGACCAGTGCCATCGAGACGACCCGTCCGGCGTTCTCGCGCCCGCGGGTCCGTTCGGAGGCAACCACCGCGAAGACGACCACCGAGGCAAGTAGCATCTTGAGCGCCACGAGTCCCACGGCGAACACCAGCGACTCGTCGCCGAGGGCGTGGAATCCCGAGGCGAGATCGAGGTTGTTGAGCTCGTAGTGCGTCTTCGGCTGGTGGTTGAACAGATCGACGAATGCGTATCTGCCGAAAGCGACGATTACGGCGGCGACCAGCACGAGCAGCGGCTCGGGCAGACGTCCGGCTGCCACGCGGCTGGCCAGGAACAGCCCCAGCAGGCAGGACTGGCAACGAGGGCACGTCGTAGACGCGGCTCATCAGGGCGATTGCCGAGAGTGCGGTCACGGCGGTGACGCAGCGTTGCTCACGGCGCTCGCCGGGCCGGGCCGCCAGCAGCGCCAGGGTGCCGAGATGGATCGTCAGGCCGGCGAGGAACATCGTGTCGCCGGGGAATGCGAAATAGGCGGCCGTCGCGCCGAGCGGCAGCAGAGCAAGCGGTCGGGCACCGCGGTGTAGGGCCCACAGAGCGACCACGCCGAGCGACAGCCCCACCGCCAACGCCGTCTGCACGGTGGTGGGGTAGTGGCTCAGGATCTTGAAGTAGCCGAATGGCCACAGCGCCGCCAGCGCAGCGATTGCCAGCCCCAGGCCGAGACGTTGACGTCGGGTGGCGAGGACCAGCAGCGTCGCCACGCAGGCCAGCGCGGTCACGGCGTAGGCGTAGCGCGTCACCGGATCCTCGCCAGTCCAGGCGAACACGAAGCGACCGCTGACAAAGAACCAGGCGGCGAGGAGGAGCACAGCGCAGGCGACGGTCGCAGGACTGCGCCCTGCGGCAAGCAGGGCCAGGACCGCTACGCCGATGATGATCACGGGAACCGCGGAGAACGGTTGGAGGAGCACGAGAGCCAGGGCAAACGCCGCGCCTAGTGCGAGGCTACTGTCGTGCGCCCGGCGGGCGATCCAGGCCCACTTGGCGCGGGCGATCCAGGCACCGGCGCTGGCCAAACCGAGCCCGAGCAGCGCCTGCTCGATCGGCAAGTGGCTCACGTAGTCCTTGATCGCCGGCATGCGGGCGAAGCGCACCCCCGCCACGACGACGCCGAGCGCGGCGACCCCGATGCAGGCAGGGACGGCGGTTTGCGTCGCGAGGCTCGCCCGGGTGGCCAGCCGGACGACCAGTGCGATCTCCAGGATCACCAGCAAGGCGACACACGCCGCGCCGGCGATCGGCAAGAGCACACGCAGCAGCGCCACCGCGATGGCGGCGCCCAGTAGCCGGTCGATGAGTACCGAGTCATCGGCGGGCGCAGCGAGATGCAGAGCGGCGATCACGATGCTGAGGAACAGCGCTGCCACCCAGAGAAGGCGCTCCGGGCTCGGAGGCGTCTGGACCTCCAGGTGGTGCAGCAGCGCGGGCAGGGTCTCCTCAGCGAGCGCGATCTGCTCAGCGTAACGCCCCGCGTCGAAGAGCTTGGCGAGCCTCGCCAGGCGGTCACTGAGCGCGGCGGGCAGGTCGCCCCAGAGGGTCTGTGCCATTGCCTCGAGCTGGCGGGCGTTGGCCAAGACAAGACGCCCGCGCTGGCGCTCGTTCAGCTCGAACGCCTCGGTGGGAATCGTTGCCTGCACCATCGCGGGAAGCCGCAGGCCGAGCAATGTGGCGAGCACCCCCGGCATGGCCCGGGCATCCATGGAGAACTTGAGGCCGCTGCGGACGCCGGCACCGTGCATCACCACCGGGACCTCGCGGTAGATGTCGGCGGAGCCCCCGTGGTCGCCGTTGATATCGTTGCCGTGATCCGAGGTGAGGATGAACGTGGTCGAGCCGTCGAGGATCCGTTCGCGGAAGCGGCGTATCGCGGTGTCGATGTCCCGCATGCCCTCCTGGTATCGCGGGTCGAGCGTGCCGTAAAGGTGGGACAGATGGTCGGACTCGTTGACGTGCACCACGGTCAGCGTTACCGAGTCCGCGGCGTCCATCTTCGCCAGGGCGGTCTCGAAGCTAGCGTCGGTGCTCAGATACCCCCAAGTGGAGTCCCCAGCCTCACGTGCCGTGGCCGGATCACGCCACGCGAACACTGAGCTCCAGGCGCGAGCTCCGGTGAACCCGACCGAGCCCCCGCGCTCAATGATGTCGTCGAAGACAGTCCAACCACGGGTCTCGAAACTGTAGAACAGCCCCAGAAGATCGGCTGCGTCGGTAGCTCCTCCGGTACCCAGTGCCATGACGCCGGCCGCGGTGTTGGATTCCGGTGGCGTGCGGAGGATGCCGTGCGCCCCCCGCGGTGCGAGGGCCGAGAGGCTCGGCATGGACGCCGGATCATAGGCAACCCGCACCGGCAGAGCATCGACTACGATCAGCACGACCCGGGCGGCGAGCGGTGACAACCCCGTGTCGACCGGTGCCATATCGGTCGCGGAGGGCTGGTCCAGGAGAACCCACAGGTTGCCCGCGAAATGGCCGACGGCCAAGGCTAGCAGCAACCCAACGAGTAGGCCCGCGCGACGGGTAACGATCATTCGGCCTTTCCTTCGTGCGGATAGACTCCCGCTTCCCCGGGGCCATCCGCCGGCATACCACGCTCACGTAGGCGATGGTCGAATCCGAGAGGGCGCCCGGACAACACCCGAACGCAGAATCGAGGGCCACCGGCGGCCGGTGTTCTCCTACGATGGCGCGCAGGTTCGGGCAACACGTGTTCGACAGCGGCTCGAAGCCAGACGATGACGACGGAGTTGGTCGCCATCTTGCCGCGCAGAGCTGGCAGGAAACCGGGCGCGATGGCCTGACCCGACCTTCAGCGCAGTGGTTCGAGGCTCTGGAGCACGGTCGGCAGGAGCTCCGCTACGGTCGGGTGGATATGCACGGCACGCGAGATAACCGTGTACGGCGCGCCTGCGTACATGACGGCGAGGAGATTGTGGATGGCCTCGTCGCCGTTGGTACCGCCGATACGGTCGCGCTCGATGATCGCGACGTGGAGGCCCTCCTGGTTCAGTCGGTTGGCAAGCGCGGGCGCCGCCTGTCCCGTGCCGATGATGATGGCGTCGTATTTTGTAGGCATCGTGGTCATCGCTCCGGTCAATCGATCGGCTCGGTTGGCATCGACAGAGGGTAACCAATACGGTCGTCGAGGTCGGGATCGAGGCTCGCGGAGAAAGCGAACGATCGCCAAGGGCACGTTGCTGTCGGTGAACGTCGGACGGCCGAAGGAGTTTGACTTCCATGGTAAGCCGGCCCGTAGTGCCATCTGGAAGACTCCGGTTCAGGGGCGGGTTGCGGCGAGGGGGATCAATCTCGAGGGCGACGCGCAGGCCGATCGCAAAGCGCACGGTGGCTTCGACAAGGCGGTCTACGCTTATGCCATCGAGGACATCCGGTGGTGGCAGCAGCAGCTCGGTAGAGCCCTGGGGCCGGGGACCTTTGGCGAAAACCTGACCATCGAAGGTATCGAAGCGACCGGCGCGGTGGTCGGGGAGCGCTGGGAGATCGGTTCGGTGGAGCTGGAAGTATCCGAGCCGCGCGTTCCTTGCTGGCGACTCGGTGAGCGCATGGGCGACAAGCTATTCCCACGCCGGTTCAAGGAGGCGGGGCGTCCCGGGCCTCGAGGCGAGGCGGAACGGCTGCTCGCGGTGCCGCAGATGTCCGATCCCTGGCGGCAATGGGCCCGCAAGGTGCTCGGCCAGTGATCGGCACCAGCCTGCGGGAAACTTCCGACGACAAGCTGGCCGGTGGACTCAGGATCTTCCTCGGCGTGCTGTTCCTGATGACGGGCGCGATGAAGCTCGTCGTCCCGGTGCTGGCCGAGGCGTGGTCCGGGCAGTTGCTGGCGGCGCAACTGCCTCTGTACGAGGTAAACGTGCGGCTTGTCCCCTTTGTCGAGATGGCTGTCGGGATCGTGCTCCTGATCGGTTTCCATACTCGGCTCGCGTGTTCCGTGGTGATCGGCATCATGGTGGTCGCGACATACGTTCACGTCGTGGTCGAGGACCCGTCGTTGTTTCCGCTACAACCGAAGGAACCCGTGATACCGCTGATCGTGATCGTGATGAGCGCGTACCTGATGCGAACGGGGGGCGGAGCGCCCAGCCTCGACCTAAGGGCCGGCGAGCGGTAGTGCTTCCGCAGCCGGTCCCATGTCTACGGCGCGGACCGGTTCACTAAAGACATCGATCTGCTGGTTGCGCTTGAGGATTTGGACTCTGCCCTGGCCGCGGCTCGCTCCTGCGGCTTCAACATCGCCGTGATCGCCGCGGCGGGCTGTGCGGTGCCGCTGCTGCTGGCGTTGCGAGTGGATCCGATGGAGGCGATTCGGGCCGAGTGACGGCGACGGGCTCTCGTTACGAGCCCCAGCCGCTTTCCCCTGGCCGGCTGGAATGACACCCTTGAGAATATGAACGATCTGCACCCCCCGGAGAACGTCACCGGTCCGCTCGGGCCCGTCGAAGTTGCGGCGCCGGAGGGCGGCCAGGAGCAGACGCCGTTCGACAAGAGCTCGCTGGAGGCGAGCTGCTGGTTCTGACCCGAGACGGGGATGTTGCCCGGTCTGGGCGACGAGGTGAACGAGCCGGTCAAGGTTGTGCCGTTGCGCATGCTCCTGAGCGCCCTGACGCTGCTGGCGCTCGTGGGAGCGTGCGGCTTTCTGCTCTGGGACTTGAGCTCGGGCTCGGCGCAAGGGGCCGCGTCCCTTTTCCTATTGATTCTGGTGCTCGGGGGAGCCGCCGCGTCGCTGCTCGCCCTGCGCGATCTCTCCGTGAACGGTCTTCGCGTGGCGGAACGGGTGGTGTTCGCGGCGCTCACGGCCTACCTGGCTTGGACCGCCTACGGTGCACTGGATGCGCTGCTGGCCGTCGGCGACGTTGCGTCGCTCAGGGCTCGATGGGACCTGACACTGGTGCATTTGTTCTGCTCATGGTCGCCTATGGAACGGCCGTCCCGAACGCTTGGCCGCGCGCCGCTCGCGTGATCGTCGGCCTGGCACTGACGCCGGTTGCCGTGGTGGCGCTGCTGTGGCTCATCGCCCCGGAGGCGGCGGCGGGCCTGCGCCCAATCGCCACCCTGGGGCGGGTCGCGGAGTCCGCGATCGTGCTCGTGATCGGAGCGTCGCTGGCTATCGTGGCCGCCTACGTGATCGATCAGTACCTCGGATTGGCGGGAACGACACGGGTCAGCATTCGCTACATGCTCAAGCACAGGATCGGGATGGGGGGCATGGGCGAGGTATGGCTGGGCGAGCACAACCTGCTGGCGCGACCCGCGGCGATAAAGCTGATCCGTGCCGATGCCATGGAGGGCAAGAGCCCGGAGAGGGCACAGATAGTGCTGCGCCGCTTCGAGCGCGAGGCCAAGGCGACGGCGAGCTTGCGCTCGCCGCATACCATCGAGGTCTACGACTTCGAAGTTGCGGAGGACGGAACCTTCTACTACGCCATGGAGCATCTCGAAGGGGTCGACCTCGCCACGTTGATCGAGCAGCACGGGCCGCTGCCGCCGGAGCGCGTCGTGTATCTCCTGGAACAGGCCTGCCTGTCGCTTGCCGATGCCCACGAGCAGGGCTTGACGCATCGTGACATCAAGCCGGCCAACATCTTCGTGTGCCGGCTCGGAACGGCCCACGACTTCGTCAAGGTGCTCGACTTCGGCCTGGTGACCAGCGGGGACATGCCGGCTCTACAGTCGGAGGAGCCGACGGATCTCATTCTGGCGGGAGAGATCAACGGCACCCCGGGGTACATGGCTCCCGAGATGGTGCACATTGGAATGGACGCCGACGGCGAGGTCGAGCCCGACGGGCGTGCCGACCTCTACGCGCTCGGCTGCGTCGGCTACTACCTGCTGACCGGGATGCCAGTGTTCGACGGTCCGCCGCTGAGCGTGCTGGTGGATCACGTGAAGACCCAACCGTTGCCGCCCTCGGGCAAGGTCGATCTCGAGATCCCGGCCGAGCTCGAGCGTGCCATCCTGCGGTGCCTGGAGAAGGACCCCGAGACCCGCTACCAGACCGCGACCGAGCTGGCGGAGGCCCTGGGATCCTGCTGCCCCGGGCCACGATGGAACGCTCGCCGGGCCGCCGATTGGTGGCATCTGCACCTGCCGAAGGCCGCCGCCTGAACCCCTGCCTACGCGGGCAACGCGAACGCCACCTATAGCGCCACTGGCGGGACGAGTGACTCCGACGGGTTCGCCGTGGTCTCATGCGGGGTGGGACCTCGAACCGGAGCTGGACAATGACCGCGAAGCCACCGCCACCCTGCGCCTCAACCACTGAAACCGTCCGCAACACCCCCCTGGTTCGGCTACAGAAGCTGGTGCCGCCGGATTGCGCCGACGTCTACGTCAAGCTGGAGTACTTCAACCCGACCGGCTAGTACAAGGACCGCATGGCCCTGTCGATGGTCGAGGAGGCCGAGGCACGGGGGAGCCTCCGTCCCGGCATGACGGTCGTCGAGTGCACCGGCGGCAGCACGGGCACCTCGCTGGCGTTCGTCTGCGCCGTGAAGGGATACGACTTTCAGGTCGTGTCGTCCGACGCGTTCGCCAAGGAGAAGCTGCAGACGATGCGACTGTTCGGCGCGGACCTGTTGCTGGAGCCGAGCGAGGGTGGGCAGATCACGCCCGACCTGGTGCCGCGGATGCTCGATCGCGTGGAGCGGCTAGGTCAGTCCGAGCACACCTGCCATACCGAGCAGTTCAAGAACACCGACGCCCTGGTCGGGTACGCGAAGATCGGCGAGGAGATCCTCCAGCAGCTCGACGGCCGCGTCGGTGCCTTCTGCGGCGGCGTCGGGACGGCGGGCATGCTCATGGGAGTGTCGCGGGCGTTCCGGCAGGCGAGCTGCACCGCCAGAATCGTGGCTCTGGAGCCGGCCTCGGCACCGCTTCTGTCGGAAGGGACCGCGGGTACCCATCACGTAGAGGGAATCGGGGTAGGGTTCGTGCCCCCGCTCCTGTCCGAGGGGTCGTATGACGAGGCACGCAGCGTGGAGGAGCCAGAGGCCCGCCAGATGGCCCGTCAACTCGCGCGCCAAGAAGGTATCTTCGCGGGCACCTCGAGTGGTCTCAACGTGGTCGCCGCGCTCGCCCTCGCCCACGAGCTGGGTCCCGGCCAGACGGTCGTCACCGTCGCTTGCGACTCCGGCATGAAGTACTTGGCCGGTGATCTCTTCGAATCCAGCTCCGGTGAGCCGAGGCCATAGCGGGCGCTCCTCAAACCTTCTTCGCCTCCGAAGACGCTAGCAGCCCATGGTGAAAGTGTGATGGGTCTGGTTACGCCGTCAAGGGCAAGCGTCGCTGATATTGGCCAGACCCGATCGGGCCGCCGTACAATGGTCCGATCTCCTGGCCTGCCTCGCCTTCAGCCGTCGGAGGTGTCTGTGCACACGTGGAGCAGGAACCGTCGTCCGCCGTCCCTCGCGCCCAACGCCGCTCCGAAGGGCGTGTGGACCCTCCTCATGGGTCGCCCACCGATGGTCCTGGTCGTGCTGTTGGTGCTCGCCATCGGCACCGGCCACGGAGTACTCCGTGCTGCCACGCACCAACGACTGCAGCGCGGCACCCTCGACCGACTCTATGCCGCCGATAGCCCTTTCAACCAGAAGATCCCAGCAGGCGCGAAAATCGATGCGCGATCGGCGCAGTTGGTCAGTAGCGTCGTCGAGGTGGGCCGCAGCCAGGGATTTCTGATCGCGCTCAAGCGCTGGACGATTCCGGTCTACTTCGCCGACCGCACCACGCCCCGATACCGAGTCCGGCTGACGGCTCGCTGGGCGCCGGCGCGCTGGTTCGAGGGAGTGCCGATTCCGCCGGGTGCCGCTCCCGACCCCGCGAGCGACGCACACATGGTGATCATCGACACCGACAGCGGTTGCGAGTACGACTTCTGGCAAATAAAGAAGAACAAGCGGGGGCGCTGGAAGGCAAGCTGGGGCAACAGCCTGCGCACCGACGGCGACGGCGTCTTCCCAAAGGGACTGTCGGCTCGCGGCTCGGGGTTCGCGCTCCCGGCCGGGATGATCTGGCCCGATGAGCTGGCCGCCGGCCGCATCGAGCACGCCCTACAGTTCAGCTACAACCATCCCAGGAAGGGCGGCCCGGTGCTGCCGGCCACCGAGAGCGACGGAACCTCCTCGCGCGACGACGCCATCCCCGAGGGCGCGCGGCTGCAGCTCGACCCGACCCTCGACTTGGATGGTCTCGGCCTGCGCCGCTACGAGCGCATCATCGCCGAGGCGTTGCAACAATACGGCATGTTCCTGGCCGACCACGGCGGCGGCGTCGAGCTGCAAGCGGTCCACCCGCTGAGCTACCCGGACAACCGATACGACGGCCTGCTGCCCGACCGCAAGTACGTTTATCTAGCAGGCTGCTGAAAAACTCCCCTTGTTCGAGTAGATTCTGAACCACGCAGCCCGCGGCAAGAACCGAAGCATCAACGAGGTGAGCAGATGCGTGGTGAGGACGCGGGACAGGTGGCGGTTTTTAGTTACGTATCTCCAGAGCAGCGAGTACCGAAGGACCATCCGCTGCGGCCGCTGCTGAAGATCGTCAACGATGTGCTGGGGCGGATGTCGCCGCTGTTCGAGAAGCTGTACTCGCACACGGGGCGTCCGTCTATCCCGCCGGAGAAGCTGCTGCGGGCGCTGCTGCGGCAGGTGCTGTACCCGATTCGCTCCGAGCGCATGCTGATGGAGCAACTCGACTACAACCTGCTGTTCCGGTGGTTTGTGGGCCTGAACATGGACGATCTGGTGTGGGATGCGACGGTGTTCACGAAGAACCGGGATCGAGTGTTGGGAGGCGAGGTCGCCGAGGTGTTCTTCCAGGAAGTGCTGGCGGAGGCACGGCGCCGCGGTCTGCTATCGGATGAGCACTTCACGGTGGACGGCACGCTGATCGAGGCGTGGGCCTCACACAAGAGCTTCAAGCCGAAGGATCAGAGCGACTCCGATGAGGGAGGCAGCAACCCGAGCGTCGATTTTCGCAAACAACGGCGCACAAACGATACTCACGCCTCCAGGACCGATCCGGACGCACGCCTGTACAAGAAAAGTAGGGGAGCCGAGTCGAAGCTCTGCTACATGGGGCACCTGATGATCGACAACCGCCACGGGTTAGCAACCAAGGCATGCGTAACGATCGCTTCCGGGACAGCGGAACGAGAGGCGGCGGTGCAAATGGCGGACAAGATTTCCGGTAACCGCAGGGTGACCTTGGCGGCCGACAAGGGCTACGACACACGCGAGTGCGTCCGTAAGCTTCGAGATCGGAACATCACCCCGCACGTCGCACAGAACGACACCAATCGGCGCAGCGCCATCGACCGGCGCACAACCCGCCACCCCGGCTACCAGGTCAGTCAAAGGAAACGCAAGCTCGTCGAGCAGATGTTCGGATGGGCCAAGACGGTCGGGCTGATGCGCAAGACGCGGCACCGAGGCACCGAACGCGTCGATTGGATGTTCACCTTCACCGCCGCTGCCTTCAACCTGGTCAGAATGCGCAACCTCCAGGGGGCGACGTGACGATATCGGGACTAACCGCCCAAGAAATACCGGCGCGGCCGGCAACCAGAGCCTCGCACTCGCACACGGCGGCCGGGCAACTCACCTTGATCGAGACGATCCAGCCCAAAATGGCGCGCTCGAGCCGTTTTTCAGCAGCCTGCTAGACAACATCCCGCTCGATCGTCTCCAGGTGCTGGAGCTGCCGGCGCAGATCAAAGACCCGGGCGAGCAGATCGTCGACTCGGGCTGCGGCAAGCTCATCCAGCGTTAAGCATCCTCCCTGGCCCCTGTAGGCCGCCTGGCCGGCTTGCCCGACTCGAGCGAGAAGCCAAGCTCCTGGCTGCGGTGAACCACGCGAACATCGCTACCATCCACGCCGGCCAACGTGCTCATCACACGCCGAACGTCTGGCATGCCGGCTACGACGTCGGTCCTGACGGCCGCTTCTTGATGGTCGCCCTCGACGAAGACAGCGCGCCTGCGGTCCGCCGAATCAAGGTCGTGGTGAACTGGTTCGAGGAATTGATACAGCTAGCACCGACGCGAGGCTCGAGATGACGAGGCAGGTCAGGAATCGAGCGGGGCCAGGACCCACGCCTTCATCAGCTCCTTGATCTGTGTCTGGTAGCGGGTGTTGGCGAGGGCCGCCTTGGCCTTGAAGGCCGCCAGCAGATCGGTGGGCACCTTCATGCTGATGAGCTTGGAGGGAGCAACGCGGGCGCCGTGCAAGCGACGAAAGTCGTCGAGGAACTTAACGATCTGATCGGGGCTCATTTCCCGGCAGCTCTGGAGATATTCGTCGGAGAACCGCTGCACGGTCTTCACTGCAATCGCTCCAGTGCGTCGGCGTCCTCGAGATCCTGTGGGCGTCCGCTGGTCCGCTTCATGGTGATGAGATCGCTGCGGCTCAGGATATGAACCGGGCCGTCTGCAGTGTCCACACGCTGGCGTCGTTTGCCCTTGAGGTCGTAGGTAATGACGATGTCGACCTGCTCCGCCGGGTCCTGCGGGTTGTAGAGGTTCCACGCGATCAGGTTGCGGTTGCGGACATACTCGTCGCGAAACCGAAAAACGTCCTCGGCATCCACGGGCAGCCTCGACACCAAGCCCATTTCCCCCAGAGCCTGTTGGGCGCCGCGCAGCGAGTGCAGGTTCCAGGGCAACGCGATGTCGATATCGACGGTGCCCCGGACGGCGCCGTGCAGCGCAACCGCATGGCCACCGACGACGGCGTAGCGTAGGCCCTTTTCGGCAAGCGACCGACATACTCTGGCGAGGAAAGACATTAGTGGTGGAGTATATACCAGTATATATCGACGCCGCGATTGCGGGGCCTGGGTCTCTTAGCAGACCGTGGTGAAAGTGTGGTGGGTCTGTTCACCACGGCCTGCTAGGACAGGAACTTCTCGCGTTGCTCCATGCGGCGCAGTCCGAGAAAGACGAATAGCCCGGCCACGGTGAGGAAACCAAGCCGGTTCAGCAAGATGGGCTCGGTCCAGAACAGCTCGTTGCCACCCAATGGGACCTCGAACGGATCCAGAAACAGCCAATAGCTGGTCTCGCTCAACACCTCGGCGAACATCAGCACGAGCATCAACGCGGACGCCGCCATCATCGCCGCCGTGTTGGCCCCTTTGGCCCAGGAAGAGGCGTAGAAGGTCACGCCCACCATCACCGCAGCGGGGACGAAGGCGTTCAGGCCGCCGCGCAAGAACGGGAGCTCGGCAAACAGGAAGTAGGAGGCGGTGCTCATGGTCACGAGCGTGACGAGCAGCACCGCGAACACGGAGATCAAGCGCACGATCCAAATCACGTAGTGTGAGCTCGCCGTGCTGAGGAGGGTCTCGAGCGTCTGCCTGTCGCGCTCGGTGGCAACGAGGTCCATCGTCAGGTAGATCGCGAGCACGGTGCCAGGAATCTCTACGAGGAAGAGCAGGGCGTCGTCGTCGGCGAACCCCTCGTTCGGCTGATAAACCGAGATGGCGTAAATAAGGGCGTAGTAGGCAATGACCCCGCCGGTCATGAAGAGCAGCTTGCGCCGGAAGGTCACCCGGAAGCTGAGCCGGAAGAGCCGGGCGGTACTGCCTATCACCTGCGACCAGCTCAGCACGCCGCTCGCCTTGGGAGTGCCTTCGAGATCGGACTCCGCGGCCCCAGCCCTGTCTGGAAGAGTCATGCCAAGCCCCGCTGTTGCTCGAGCAGGAATACGTACGCGTCCTCGAGGGTGGGCTCTGCGCTTGTCGCCTCGACGGAGCCGTCCGGACTCTCGGCCAGGAAGCGGGCTCGTGTTCCGGAGGCGGTTCGCAGCTGGGTGATGACCTTGCAACGAGACTCGAGCTCATCCAGCCGGTCACCGTCGAGCACGGTCTCCCAAACCATCCCCTGGGCTAGCTCGCGCATCGTCTCGGGCGTGCCCTCATACAGCAGGCGGCCGCGATCGAGCACGGCAAGGCGATTGCAGCTCCCGGCGATGTCCTCGACGATGTGAGTCGAGAAGATGACGATCCGGTCCTGGCTGAGACGAGCCAGAAGATTGCGGAAGCGAATGCGCTCGACCGGATCGAGGCCTGCGGTCGGCTCGTCGACGACGATGACCTGCGGCGTGTGGAGCAGCGTCTGGGCGATACCCACTCGCTGCCGCATGCCGCCCGAGTAGGCCCCGATGAGGTCGTCCTGGCGATCGCTGAGGTGAACCTGCTGGAGGCACCACTGAACGCGCTCCAGCCGTTCCTCCCGATCCCTGAACCCCTCGAGCAGGGCGCGGTACTCGAGATAGTCCCGCGCCGTCATGTGGTCGTAGAGACCGAAGCGCTGTGGCAGGTAGCCGATGACCCCGTGGCGGGTTCCGAATTCCTCCAGCCGGCGGCCGTTGAGCGCCACCGATCCGTGGCTTGCCTCCAGCACCTGGCAGACGATCCGCATGAGCGTTGTCTTGCCGGCCCCGTTCGGGCCGAGCAGTCCGAACATGCCGCGGCCGATCTCCAGGTTCACTCCCGAGAGGGCGCGGAAGGGCGCCGCTCGAGCACCGATCCAGGGGATCCGGGACACTCCCCAATACACCGTCCGCCGCAGTCGCCCACCGATGTTGTCGACATCTACACGACCGCTCCGCAGGCGCCCGGCGAGCCAGCGAACGATCCAGGACCCGAGCCACAACGCGGCCGAGCCGATCGTCACGGAAACAAACCCGAGCCGAACCTGGATGTAGGCGAAGAAGCCGAATGCCACGACCGTCCGCGTGACCACCCGAGTCGTTGACGCGAGGCGACCCGGTGGCGCATGCCCTGGGTGCGGTGTGGCCAATCGCGGTAGCCACAGGGTGGCGACGCACCATCCCAGGTGCAAGAGGAACCCCCACGTAACGAGCCCGAACACGTAAACCCAGAGCGGGTCCTCGGTGTAACCATCGAGCGCCAGAAGCAGCCCCATGATCGGCACCTTCCAGGTGAGGCTCTGGAGGAGGGCGCGGCGCTCGAACGGCTCCAGTCCTTGTCGCGTTCGCAGGAGCGCTCGCCGCTCGAAGCGTCCCCACTCGCGGCGTAGCCGCCCGGGGGCACCGTAAATCTTGGTCAAGGTGTTGAGTCGGATGGAGTGGATGGGCTCCGGCGGACGCCGCGCCGCGACCCTCGAACGGTGCGCGCTTTGCACAACCCACACAAGGCTGAGCGCCAGGAACCAGAACGGTAGGGCCACGAACGAGGTCCAAAAGAGGCTCTGATACCGGAGATCGATGCCGTAGGTGGCGAGCGCGGCAGAAGCCGTCGCCAGGCCGACCCCGACCCAGCCGATACCGCGCAACCACGCCGTTATCTGATCGATGCCCATATAGGCGACCGGAACGAAAATCAGAGTCGATACCATCGACACGGACAGCCCGCCCAGAATCGTCATGGCGAACGGCGGCCAGACCTCGTAGTCACCGCCCAACTCGAGCGCCAGCGGCAACACCCCGAGCAGCGTGGTTGCCGAGGTCATCACGATCGGCCGCACGCGAGAGCGCCCAGCAGCCAGGACGGCCCGCTCGCGCCGATAGCCGCGGCGTTGTCGTAGCGTGGAGATCGCGTCGATCAGGATGATCCCGTTGTTGACCGCGATGCCGATGAGCACCACGAGCCCGAGCAGCGCCATTGGACCCGCCTGTGACGTCAGCCCCATGCCGGAGAGGATGAGCGCCCAGCAGGCGCCGATCGCCGCGGTGGGCAGCGTGCAGAACACGACGATTGGCGAGGTGACCGACTCGAACAGGGAGGCGAGGATCATGAACACGAGCAACGCGGCGATCCCCATCATCCAGTAGTAGACGGTGTCGACGGCACCCTCGATCACCTCGATTGTGTAGCCATCCGCAAGCGCCAGCCCCTGCACGACGGAGCGCGCCAGACGCCGGGCCGCGTCGAGTCGCGGCTGCGAATCGAGCACATCCTCGATGAAGCTGTATTCGACAATCACCCGCCGCGTCTGGTCGGTACGCAGTATGCTGCGCCGCCCCTCGTCGGTGCGGACACGAGCCACCGCCTGCATCGGCGTGGAGTCGCCGCTCGGGGTGAGCACAGGCAACCTGCGCAGGTCGTCGATCCGCAAGCCCCCGGTCTCCGGCGCCTCGGCGGGGCGTACCTCGATAATCGTTTCTGTGCCGTCGGGCTCCAGGAAGGCCGTGGCCGTGGCGAACCCCTCGACATCGGAGTCGCCGATGGCGTCGAGGACCGTGGCTAGCTCGATCCCGCGATCGAACATAGCGACGGGATCGGGCAGGATCTGAACCTCCGGGCCGCTGCGCTCGACGTCGGCCTCTATCGAGTCGAAGTCGATCTCCTCGATCTCTCCGAGCCTGTAGGAGAGGTCCTCGGCGATCATCTGCAGGGTCGCCAGATCCTGGCCGCGGATGATCGCCATCTCGGGCGGTGTGCCCAGGCCGAGGCTGAATCCACCCGCACCGCGGCCGGCGCGACCGCCCCCGAACCCGGTGATACTGGCGGGTGGGTCGTAGCCCACCACCGCGTCTTCGAAGTTGCCGAAGCTCTCGGCCAGGCGAGCTTGAAGCTCGCCTACACCGAGATTGCCAGGACGCTCGCTCAGCTCGAGCAGCCGGACGGTGATGCTCGCCTGGCCTTCCTGCACGCTCGTCGTAAAGCCCTCGACACCTTCGAGCTGCCCGACCGAGACCTCGACGCCTTGAGCGACCTGGTCGGTTGCATCGAGCGTCGAGCCTTCGGGAAGCTCGATGTATACGGGGAACTGGCTTTCGGTCTGCAGCGCCTCCTGCTGCAACATCAGAAAGAACGCCGCGATCAGAGTGACGCACAGGGCTACCCCGATCGACACGGCGACCCGTACGCGGTGACGAAGGCTGGCCTTGAGCAGGACGGTGTACATCGCCAGCAGCCGGCCCGTCTGCAACGGCCGTAGCCGGGTGCGGGCGAGCGTCCGCGAGCCCAGCATCGGCACCAGGGTCAGCGCTACGAGCAGGGAAACCGAGAGAGGAAAGGCTATCGACAGCGCCAGATCGCGCAGGATGTCCTGGAAATCGCTCTGGATGAACACCACCGGCAAGAAGACGGTCGCGGTCGTGGCCGTGGAGGCGATCACCGCGCGGCTTACCTCGGCGGTACCGTCGAGCGCCGCCTTGTCGGGCGGCTTACCGCGTTCGAACTGCTTGAAGATGCTCTCCATCACGACGATGCCGTTGTCGGCGAGCATGCCCATCGCCAGGGCCAGCCCGCAGAGCGACAACACGTTGAGCGAAAGATCCCAGGCGTACATAAGGTTGAAGGTCAGAAGCAGCGACGTCGGGATCGAGATAATCAGCACGGCGACGAACCGCAGATTGCGCAGGAACAGGAACAGAACGATCAGCCCGAGCAGAAGGCCTACCGCGGCCGCCTTCACCAGCGTGTCGAGGGCGCCCTCCATGAGCTCGGCCTGGCTGTTGGCGACGAGTAGCTGCATGCCGATGGCAGCCAGTTCGGCGTTCAAGCGCTCCACCCTGGCCACAACGGCGTCGGCCACCTCGATGAGGTTCGCCTCGTCCTCTTTGAGGATGCGCACACCTACCGCCGAGAGTCCGTTGACGCGGTTCAGGTCGGTGCGCTTCTGCAGGCCGGTTCGGACCTCTGCAATGTCGCCGAGTCGTAGCGGGATCGTCGCATCCACCATCACGTCGCGGATCTGCTCGAGCGTGGTGAACTGGCCCTGGATGCTCACCGGATAGGCCGCCGCACCCTCGTGGACCTGCCCCAGATAGGCTCGCGGACGGTTCGCCGAGTCGATCGCCGTTCGCAGCCGGGTCGGCGAGATTCGGTGGGCCTCTAGCGCCTCGAGATCCAGGATCACCTCGATAGCGCGGCGCTGCCCGCCGAGCGGCGTGGCGCTGACCACCCCGTCGACCGCCTCCAACTCCGGGCGGATGTTCAGCTCGGTGAACTCGCGCAGCCAGTTGAGGTCGCCTTCGGCGAGGACCTGGATCTCCATTACGGCCGAGTTCAACAACGACGTGTCGAAGCGCTGCACCGCGATCTGCGTGAGCTCCGGCAGCGTCGGCTGCAGCCGTTCCATCCGACTCTGGACCTGGAGCAAGGCGAACTTCATGTCGGAGTTGGGCGCGAAGATGACCCGCAGCGTGGCGCGACCCTGACCGGCGTTCGATTCCAGCCCCACGACGCCCTCGAGGGTCCCGACCTCGCCCTCGGCTGGCAACAGCAACTCGCGCTCGGCCTGCTCCGGCGACATGGCTCGCTGCGACAGCGACACGAAGATCTCGGGGTAGACCACCTCTGGCAGCAGCTCGACCGGGAGCCGATCGAGAGACACCAGGCCGAGCAGCGCGGTGCCGAGAAACAACATCGTGGTCGTCACCGGCCTGCGAATTGCCGCCGCCGAGAGATTCGTCACCCGTCGGAACCCGAAGCGGAGGCCGCAGCGCCATCTCTGACGCGCGCCGGGCGCAGCTTGTCGATCATCTCGTAGGCCACCGGAATCAACAGCAAGGTCATCAACGTCGAGGTCACCAGGCCGCCGATGACGGCCACCGCCATCGGTGCCCGCAGGCGCGCCCCCTCGCCGACGCCGATCGCCATCGGCAAGAGCGCCAGGATGGTGGTGGCGCTGGTCATGAGGATCGGGCGGAGCCTGTTCTCGGCCGCCTGGATCACCGCGCGGCGGAGGCTGGGCGTCCGCACACGAAGTTGGTTGATGTGATCGACCAGAATGATCGCGTCGTTCACTGCGATCCCTCCCAGCATGATGATGCCGATGTAGGCCATCACGCTGAGCGGCTCGCCAAGGGCCGAGAACGACACGACCACTCCGACCCCGGCGAGCGGCACGGTGAGCATGACGGTGAAGGGGTGGACGATGGACTCGAACAGCGAGGCCATGACCATGTAAACGAGCAGCACCGACAGGCTCAGAGCGAAGCCGAGGTCACGGAACGACTCGGCTCGCTGGCGCTCCTCACCGCCGATCTCGGCCCGGTAGCCGGCCGGAAGTACGGCGCTCTCGAGCGCCGCCGCGACCTGGCGCGCTGCCTCACCAAGGACGGCCCCCTCTACCAGATAGCCACTGATCCGCCCGATTCGTCGTTGGCCGTCGCGGAGAATCTCGCGAGGTCCCTCCACGATACGAGGCTCGGCGACGTCCCCGAGCGTCAGCACGGCCCCATCTGGCGTCTCGATGCGGAGCCCGGCGAGCTCGCGTAGGTCGGCCCGCTCGTAGGCGACTCGGATGGTCCGCGAGCGCTGGTTGCGCGACAGCTCACCGGCGACAGAACCGGACAGGCGCTGCTCGATGATCTGGGCGAGCGACTGCGGCGTCAGCCCGAACGCGGCCGCCACGTCGGTGCGCAGCGTCAGGTCGATCTCGGGCCGTACGCCCTGAAAGCTGGTGCGCACGTTGTAGACCGAGGGCAGGGCGTCGATCCGAGCCGACAGCTCGTCGGTGAGCCGGCGCAGGGTGTCGAGATCGTCGCCAGCGATCTCCACCTGGATCGGCGCCGCCTGCGCGCCCAGGACTCCCTCGAGCGCCGTCTCGTGCAGTCGGTACTTGACCTCCAGGTCAGGAATCGCCGAGACGTGCGGGTCGATCGCCCCCACCAACCGGGCCAGCCCTCGTCGCGTGCCTGGACGCAACGCTACCGACAGCGTCGCTCGGTTGGGCCCCGTAGGGTCGCCGGCGCTGGCTACCTGGGTAGGGTCCACGCCGGAGCGGGCGTACAGGGTCGCGATTTCTCCCTGGCCGATACCCTCGACGATCTCACCCACTCGTGTCGCCACCCGATCCGTCACCTGCAGTCGCGTGCTTTCCGGTAACGCCAGGTCGATGTGTACGAGCCCCTGGTCGTCGCGCGGAATGAACTCTGTCGGGATTCCGAGCGCCAGATAGATGGTCCCGGCGAGGACCGCCAGGGTCGCCGTGACCACCATTACCTTGTGCCCCAGCAGGGAGCCCAGCAGCCGGCCGAACCACTCGCTTCCGGCGCGTCGCCGCGGAGTGGTCGTTCTCAAGAGTCGAGAGCTCAGCACCGGTACCACCGTGAGCGCCACGGCGAGGGACGAGAGCAGCGAAAAGGTAACCGTCCAGGCCTGCTCCATGAACAGCTCACCTACCAGGCCTCGCAGGTAGACGATCGGCACGAAAACCGAAACCGTCGTGAGGGTGGAGGCCAGGATGGCCGTCCCCACCTCACTGGCGCCAAGCGCCGCGGCAGTTCCGGGATCTTCGCCGGATTCCAGGTGTCGGTAGATGTTCTCGATCACGACGATGGCGTTGTCGACGAGCATGCCGGCACCGAGAGCCAATCCGCCGAGCGTCATGATGTTGAGGGTCAGGTCCTGGAAGTACATCAACGTGAAGGTCGCCAGGACCGAGATCGGAATCGCCAGCCCGACCACCAGCGTCACCTTCCAGCTGCGCAGAAACAGCAGCAGCACGGCGATGGCGAGCACAGCGCCGTAGAGGGCAGCCTCCTGTACCTCGCGCACGGCGCGTTCGATGAAGGCGGCCTGGTTCTCGACCACCGTGAACCGCACGTCGGGAAGATCGAGAGCTAACGCCTCGAGCGCCTCGAGCGCGGTACGCACGACGCCTACGGTGCTGGAGTCGGCTTCCTTGTAGATGGCCACCCCCACGCACTCGACGCCGTTGAGGCGGACGATGGTCTCGCGCTCCTGGTACTCGAGAGCCACGCTGGCGACCTCGCGCAGACGAACCGGGACACGAGGCTCGGATCCGTCACCGTTGTCGTCGTCGCCGGATCCCGCTTCCGTGGATTGACCTTCGCCCTGCTCCGCACCGCCTCCGGCGCCAGGCTCGCGCTCGCCGACGATCAGATCCTCGATATCAGCGACCTCCTGCAGTCGCGCCAGGCCCTTCACCTGGTAGGAGCGGTTGTCCTCTTCGATGACGCCCCCGGACACGTCCTCGTTGGCGCTTTCGATTCGCTGAACGATCTGATCGGCGGTCAGATCGAAGGCCTCGAGGAGATACGGGTCGAGCTGGATGCGGATCTCCTTCTCGCTGTCACCTTCGATCTGCGCCGCCGCGATCCCTTCGAGTGCCTCGAGCTTCGGCTTTACCACCGTGTCGACCACCCCGAGCAGCGCGTCGAGGTCGCTGGCACCGCTCGAGGTCACCGCGATGCGCGCTATCGGTAGGGCCTGCGGATCCTCCTGCACGACGTCGAGTGTCTGCACGGCTGGGTCGACCGCATACACCCCGATGCGCTTCTGAACATCCAGGAGCGCGAAGGCCATGTCGGTCTCCCACGAGAACTCCGCCACCACCACCGATTGACCGGAGCGTGTGACCGAGTACACACGCTGCACCCCGGCCAGGGTGCTGATGTCTCGCTCCAGACGGCGCGAATAGCGCTCCTCCATCTCGCGGGGCGACTTGCCCGGCGCTCGCAGATCGACGGTGACAACGGGCGTCTCGAGGTTCGGGAGCAGATCGGTGCCGAGCCCCTTGAGCGATATCCAGCCGAGCAGTACCACCGCCGTGGTGACCATGGCGATGGTGACGGGGTAGCGAGTTGAGAAGGAAGGAAGGCGCATGCTGGCGTCAGTGGTTGCGGCGTCGCAGGTCAGCTCCCGGGACCGTCCCGTCCTGTTACGCGGACGGGCGTACGCGAGCGCAGGGTCTCGTAGTTGCTCGTGATCAGCCGGTCGCCCTCCTCCAGACCCTCCAGAACCTCGGCGCGACCTTTATCTTCGAGCCCGATCTCGACCTGCCGCATCTCGGCGCGACCCTCGAGCTCGATGAACACGACGTCGCGATTCTGCCGGGTCAGCACCAGCTCGCGTGGGATCACGATCACGTTGTCGCGCAGCTCGGTGATGATCTCGGCCTTGACGAACATCCCGGGCCGCAGCAACAGGTCGGGGTTCTCGAGGTTGGCCTCGACGCGGAAGGTTCGCGTTGTCGCGTCGAGAGTCGGGTCGATCGTCGAGATCCGACCCTCGAAGGTGCGATCCGGGAAGGCGAAGTTGGTGACGCGCACGCGCTGGCCCAGCTGCAAAGCGACGATGTCCGAGTTCGGGATGCTCAAGTCGACGATTACGCCGGTGTAGTCGACGATCTTGCCGATGACGTCGTTCTGCTGCACGACGGTGGACTCTGTGGCGTCGGTGATCTCGGCCAGGGAGCCTGAGATCGGCGCCAGAACACGGGTCTTCTGCAGCTTGATCCGAGCATCCGCGAGGTCGGTCTCCGCATCGATCAGACCCTTGCGAGCCGTGTCGACGTCCGACTCGATCCCGAGCCCCTCATCGCGCAGTCGCTCCTTTTCCTCGAGATTGCGTTGGGCGTTCTCCACGGCCTTCTCGCGCGAGTCGAGCCGCAGGCTGACGATGTACTCCTCGCTCTCGAGCCGGGCCACCTGTTCGCCTTGCACGACCCGCACGCCCTCGGCCGGACGCCCTGCCGCGAGCTGCTCGTAGTACAGGCTGCCGCGAATCTCGGCGATCAACTCGGCCTCGCGCAACGAGCGCAAGGTCCCTGTCGATCCGACAACCGATTCCATCGTCCCGGTTCCGACGGGCTGGATCGTTACGGGGACGACCAGGTCGACGACGCGCTCGACGGGCTCGTCGGCACAGCCGGCGACCGCGATCGCAGCCAGCAGGCACGAGCCCACGCCGAGCCCTGGGCGATTACGCCGCCGCATTGCGGATCGACCCTTCAATCGTCATCTGTCGCCCCCCTGCGATTGATCCCTGTAGTTCTATACGCAACCCTGCCAGAAGCTGTTGCGTACTTGTAAGTATTTGCCAAGAAGATCGAGCGATGCACGGGTGCCCTTGACCCGGTGGGCGGGCCTCCCACAACGTAGAAGTTCATGCAGATCCGAATCTCCGAGCTCACGAAACGATACGGCACGACCGCGTTGCCGGCGCTCGATTCTCTGAGCCTGGAGATTGACCGCGGCACCTTCGGCCTGCTCGGACCCAACGGAGCCGGCAAGACCACGCTGATCAGGATCCTCTCCACCCAGCTGCTGCCGACCCGGGGACAGGTGACCATCGATGGTCTCGATCTGCACCGCGATCGTGCCGAGGTGCGCAAGCGCCTAGGCTACCTGCCGCAGGACTTCGGTGCATATCCGAGCCTGTCGGCCTGGGAGTTCCTCGACTACGTCGGCCGGTTGGCCGGCCTGCACCGCAAGAGCGAGCGCCGCGACCGGGTCGAGCAGGCGCTCGAGGACGTTCGTCTCACCGCCGACCGGGATCGCCGGACGGGTACGTTCTCGGGCGGCATGCTGCGGCGGTTGGGGATTGCCCAGGCGATCCTGTCGGACCCCGAGTTTCTCATCGTCGACGAGCCGACCGTGGGCTTGGACCCGGAGGAGAGGCTGCGATTTCGCTCGCTGCTGGGGAGGCTGAGCCGCGATCGCGCGATTCTCATCTCGACCCATATCGTTGGCGACGTCTCGAGCAGCTGCGAGGAGATCGGTATCCTCGATCACGGCCGGCTGCGCTTTCTCGGCCCACCCGAGGATCTCGTCGGAGTTGCCGAGGACAAGGCGTGGCGGATCATGGTCGACGATGCCGGGTTCGTAGAGATGTCCAAGCAGTTTCACGTGGTCGCCGTCGTTCCCGAGGGTGACATGCTGTCGTTGAGAATGGTGGGTGAAGGGACGCCCCCGGCGGCCGCCCAACCGGTCGTGCCGAACCTCGAGGACGCGTACGTCTACTTCATCGAGACCGTCGGACAAGACAGGCTCCAATGAGGGGACCGCTAGGGCTTCTCGCAGTGGCGCGCTACGAGCGCATCATGTTGATGCGCACGGCCCGCTACCGGGTGCTCGGGGGAATCGGGGTCGGGATTCCCATCTTCATCGGCGTGGTGTTGGGCATCGTGGAGTCGCGGGGACTCGAGGCGGGCACCGCGTTCGGGGTTGGCGCCTTTGTGCCCTTCTATGTCTACAGCTTCCTGCAGACGTTCGTGATCGCCTTCATCGCCGGTGACTTCCGCGCCGCGGATACGCGTGCGCACGTTCACGAGGTGATCGCCGTGCGGCCGCTCTCGACCACGGAGTTGGTCGTCGGCAAGTACCTGGGGATCCTGCAGTCTCTGTTCCTGCTCAGCCTCACGGTCATGGCAGTCACCGTGTCGGTTCAGGCGATCAAGCTGAGTATCCTCGGCACTCCGTTCCGCCTTGCCCCGTACCTCGGGTTTCTGCTGCTGATGAACCTGCCCGCGCTGGTCTACATGACGGCGCTGACCTTCTTCCTCGGGGCGCTGCTGCGCAACCGCACGGCCGCTGCGCTGGTGGCCCTGTCGTACGTGGTCGGCACGATCTTCATGGGCGAGCGGTACGGCGGCATCTTCGATTTCGGCGCCTTCTACGCTCCGTTGTTCTACTCGGACCTGCTGGGCTTCGGCGACCTGTCGCGAGTCGTCGATCTACGCCTCTTCTACGTGGCCTCGGCGGTGTTCCTGCTCGGCGTCTCTGTGGAGCGATACCCGCGTCTGGTCCAGTCGGGTGCCTGGCGTTGGGCCGGGAGGGGCGTTGCTCTGGGCGCGCTGATGCTGGCCGCGGGGCTCTTTATCGGAATGCGACGCGAGGACGCCGCGGCGCTCGAGCAGCGAGCCCAGCTCCTCCGGGCCCAGACCACGCGCGCCGCGCTGCCCGCGGGCGAGATCGTCCACTACGACCTGGACGTGCGGTTGCTCGATGCCGGCACGCCGCTCGCTGCGAAGGCCCGCATGCGGGTACGGAACCCGGGGTCGGAGCCGCTGACCGCCGTGATCGTGAGCCTCAACCCCGGGCTCGAGATCACCGCCGTCCGGGATGCGGCGGGTCGTGCTCTCACGCCCGAGCGCGACGGGTCGGTGGTCGTAGTGCCCCTGCCCTCGCCATTGCCCTCGCTGCAGGAGACCATCGTCAGCGTGGAGTACCGCGGCCGGATCGACCGCAACGGTTTCGACCTGATTCGTACGGCGCCCCGTAGGGAGCAAGACGACGGACCGCTGCGGATGCCACAGCTGACAGCGTGGATCCGGTCGAGCTCGGTCTACCTGCCGGCGCGTAGCGGCTGGTATCCTGCGGCGGGCGTCGACTATGGCCACGAGATGCCGCCAGATCCGTCGTTCGCCACCGCCGAGATTCGCGTGGTGGCGCCTGCCGGCCTTCAGGTGATCACGCAGGGTGCTCCGAGCGCCGTCACCGCTGGTTCCGACGGGCTGACGACGAGCACGTCGTTCCGGGTTGCGCGCCCTGTGCCGAGCTTCACCTTGAACGCCGGCGTCTACGAGACCTTCTCGGCGCGCGTCGGCGATCTCGACCTGGCGCTCTACGTCCATCCCGACCACACCTCGCGCATCGCCTTCTTCGACGACGCCGTCGAGGAGGTCCAGGGCGCGTTGCGGCAGATGCTCGGGGCCATCGTGCGTGAAACCGGCCTGCCGTATCCGTATCCCCGGCTCAACGTGGTCGAGGTGCCGCTCGTCGTGCAGTGGTACTACGAGGGTTGGCGCGAGGTAGGCGGGCTCACGGCGCCCGGCGTGTTGATGATCGAGGAGAACGTCCTCGCCGAGCAGCGGTTCGAGCGCAGCCTTCGGTGGCGCCGGCAAGGCTCCGACGGTGATCTCGATGTGGCCGCCGCGAAGCGGGATCTTCTCGTGTCGGTCCTCTTCCGACTCTTTCTCAGCCCGGAGAGCGAGCGCTATGGGCTCTTCCGCAGCCCGTTGGTGCAGCTCTGGTCCTACGACCGCGCCTTCGTCGGTGACCACTCCACCCTGCTCGAGCGCGGCATGCCGGTGTATCTGCAGCAGGACGTCGGCAGCGAGGTGCGTTCGATGATGCTCCAGCGCGGTCGTGGGCGCGGCGGCTTCGCGGCGCGCATGAGGCGAGGACAAGACGGAGCGAGGGCTGGCGCCGAGGCCGCGATGATGGCCGCCTCGGCCGCGGCCCGTGGGCAGGAGCTGGGCTCGGGGGGTGCCGACTGGGACGCGATTCTCGCGGCCATGCAGCAGCAGACGTTTGCCGAGATGAACCCGGAAGCCGATCCCGAGCTGTATCGATCGGTTCTCGACACCAAGGGCGTTTCGATCTTCCGTATGATGAAGGCGGTGGTGGGCGCAGACGCCTTTGTCGGGGCGATCGAGAGCTTCGCCGAGTCGTCGCGGTACGCCGGCGTCGATTTCGCGCAGTTCCAGGCTGCCGTGGTGCCCGCGGCCAACGTCGAGCCCCGGCCCGAGCCGGCCGCTCGCTCGAGCGAGTCGGGCCCCTTTGACGCAAGCATGGAGCGTCTCGTCCAGGAATGGCTGTACGGGACCTCCGTGCCGGGCTACTCGATCACCCGCGCCTCGGCGCGCAAGCTGGAGGATGCGCGCGGAGCGGTAGTCCACCAGGTCGTGGTTCGCGTGCGCAACGGCGAGCCCGGCCTCGGCTTCGTGCAGGTGAAGGCAGTGGGGTTCCGGGATGAGGTCTCCAAGGGAGTCCAGATCGAGGGCGGCAGCGAGGTGGAGGTGTCGCTGGTGATCGCCGATCGCCCGACTCGCGTCACCGTGGACACGTTCTTCGCCAAGAATCGCCGCCCGCTGATCGCTCCCTTACGAGTGCCCGACGCGGTAGACGCGGGTCGCCCCGAATCATACGTGCGCCTCGTCACCGATGCGGAGAGTCCCTTCATCGAGATCATCGTGGACAACGAGGACGAGGGCTTCTCGATGCCCGTTCGGAGGGTCCAGCGGTACCTGCGCCCCGGTCTGGTCGGCGGCAATTGGGGCGTCCGCACGAGCCTGTTCGCTTACGGTCGATACGAGAACAACTACCGCTACAAGAGTGCCGGCGACGGCGCTCAACCCGCCATCTGGCGTGCCGTCATGCCGCGCGCGGGTGAGTACGACGTGGCCTACTATTTCTTGCCCGAGATGTGGGGCGGCCGCCAGTTCGCCGTCTGGGGCCTGGCCTCCTCGTTCGAGATCAGCATCCATCACGGTGCTGCGACGCGCACGCTGAACCTCGACATTGCCGATCTGCGCGGTGGCTGGAATCTGCTCGGTCGATTCCGCTTCGAGGTTGGCGAGGAGGTGCGGGTCGAGCTGTCGGATCGCGCCGACGGCCGCCTCTATGCCGACGCGGTGCGCTGGCGATTCGCCGACTCCGAACTCGTCTACGAGGAGGACATTGCACCGTGGGACGCTCACCCGCGGCGTCGTTCTGGCGCGGGGGGCGCGCGCGGCGCCAGGCGCTGACCAGACTGATTCGCGACGAGAGCGTCGGTCGACGAGCGCCGCCGGAATGGCGCCTGCGGGAGGGCCAGTTTACTTCCGGCCGATCACCTCGTACAACATGCGGGCCGTCACCATCAAACTGAGGATCGCGCCCATGCGCCTGCGAACGTCTGCCGGAATCGTTTTCCTCGTCGCCGGGATCGTCCTTTGCCCAGCGGTTGCCGCCGGTCAGACCGCCGGTGAGATGGTCTCGTTCAGCTATGGCGCCACCGAGCTGCACGCCTACGTCGCGCTGCCGGCTGGCGACGGGCCAGCACCGACGATCATCGTCATCCACGCCAATCGCGGGCTGCGAGAGGTGGACCCCGAAATTCGGACAGGTTGCTAAGGTGGGATCCAGACCAAGAAGAAGGAGTCTGGAATGCCACGGAAGAGACGGAGTTATCCTGCTGAGCTGAAGGCGAAGGTCGCTTTGGAGGCGCTTCGCGAGGAAGCGACGATGGCGGAGCTGGCAGCCCGGCTACGATGTGCATCCGAATCTGATCGCCAACTGGAAGAAGAAGGCTCGGCAGAAGGTGCTGGCTGGCTTCTCGGGGAAACAGGAGCGCAACGAGGTCTCTCGGGAGGCCGAGATCAAGGAGCTGCGGGCGAAGATCGGGGAGCTCGTCATCGAGCGGGATTTCTTGTCCAAGGCCTTCGGTCGTTGAGCCACGGCCGGAGGGTGGCGATGGTCGATCCGGAGCACGGCCCCCTGAGCATCACGCGGCAGTGCCGCCTGGTGTCGATCGCGAGGTCTTCGTTCTATTACGAGGGCCACGGCGAGAGTCCGCTGAACCTGCGCCTGATGCGGCTGATCGACGAGCAGTTTCTTCAGACGCCGTTTTACGGCTCACGTCAGATGCGACGATGGCTGCGCCGTCAGGGCTACACGGTCTCTCGCAAGCGGGTGCGCCGCCTGATGCGGCTGCTCGGGTTGCAGGCGATCTTGCAGCGGCCCAGGACGTCTCAGCCGCACCCGGAGCACCGGATCTACCCCTACCTGCTGCGTGATCTGGAGATCACGCGACCCAACCACGTTTGGTGCGCGGATGTGACCTACATCCCGCTGCAGCGGGGCTTTCTGTACCTGGTTGCGGTGATGGACTGGGCGAGCCGCAAGGTGCTGTCCTGGCGTCTGTCCAACACGCTCGATACGAGCTTCTGCGTCGAGGCCTTGCAAGAGGCGCTCGAGCGCTACGGTCCTCCCGAGATCTTCAACACGGATCAGGGTAGCCAATTCTACCAGCGTCGACTTCACCGACGCGCTCAAGGAGGCCGGCATTCGGATCTCGATGGACGGCAAGGGCCGCTGGATGGACAACGTCTTCATCGAGCGACTGTGGCGATCGCTCAAGTACGAGCAGGTCTATCTGTCAGAGTACGCGACTGGCTCCGAGGCTCGGGCCGGGATCGGCTGGTGGATGGACTTCTACAACGAGTGCCGACCGCACTCGTCGCTCCAGGACCGGACGCCCGAGGAGGCGTACATTGACGACGGGGCTGAAGACAGGAGCCCGGGGCTTCGCCCCGTGTCTCGCAAGCCCAAGGCAGCCTGAATCATGAACCCGGATTCCACCTTAGCTGCGACGCAAACCTGTCCAAAGGATGGGGTCCACCTCTGGGACCCGGATCCTGCTCACGGTGCGCCAGGGCGAGGGCTTCGTGCTGCAACTCGTCGATGTTGCCACGGGAGCCATCAGGGTCCTCGATCCTGGCGCCGCGGCGGCCTGGCGCTGATGTCGACATCCCACCGCACCGGCCCCCTACTGCTGCTGGCTCGGATACGGGTTGCCCTTGCGGCTGAAGCCGGCGGTGGGCACCTCGGCGCTCCCGGGTTGTGCGCTAGATGTCATCTTAACCAGCCCATCTCGCCGAAGAACCTCTCGCGGCTGGGGAACAGGAACGCGAGGATCTCGTGCAGCTCCGGGTCGAGGGTGGGCAAGTTCTCCGGGGTCAACGCGACGCCATTGAACTCGCGGCGTCGATGGGCGCCATAGAAGATATCGAGACCGTAGGCGAGGTACTCGTCGCTGTACGAGTCCTCAGGAAGCCCATCCTGCGGCCGGTAGAAGCCGCGCTCGATGGCGTCGTAGGTGGCGCGCTCGAGGCGCGCTTGCACCTCGGGATATCCGCGCATGATGCCGCCGCGGTGAATCAGGTGGGTGATCTCCTCGACCGACGCGTCGCGCCGCAGACCCTCGGGCCCGCCCAGGCGCAGATAGTCGGGGATGATCTCCTCGTCCTCGAGATCCTGGGTGCGCAGGCCGAGCGCGCGCCGGTGCATGTAGAAGCCGATCGCCGTGTTGCGCTCCTCGAACGTATAGAACAGCGTCATGATGGCACGGCGCTGCCTGACCAACTCGGTGATGCGGCCAGAGCCTTCACGGTCCTTCAACAGCAGCGCGTTGGCGACGTTGGCGGCGTACTCGACCTTGGCCGGGTCGACCGCGGCGGTGGCCCAGAAGGTGACGCCGGGCGTCTCCACTCGCTGTGTGAAGATATCGAGGGCGTCCTCCTGCCGGGGTGTCTCGGCGAGCGCGATGATGATCAGGACGCACTCCATGAAGCCGTCCTCGTTGTCGGCCCGGACCTCGGCGTAGTAGTGGGCAGGGTACGCCGTCGGGTGCGCCTCGAGGCGAATCTCCCCGGTCGCCGGGTCGATGGCGACGATCTCGGTAGCGTCGAGCTGCCCCTCACGCAGATAGCGGCGCCGGTCGCCGCCAGGCACCGGGGGTACGAGGCTCCAGGTGATCTTCTTCGGGTTCGGGAAGATGAGCTCGGCGGAACCGAGGACCTCGCCGATCGCGGTGTCCCGCGTCACTAGAAAGCGCTCGAACTCGTCGGTGAGAATCGGCTTCTGGGACGTGTTTGCGCCGGCTCTTGTCGCCGCGCCGGGCGCCGTGTTCATCGCCACAGCGCTCACGCCAGCAGCGCACAGAGCCGCCGCCGCGGCCAGCCGAAGCCATCCTTGCATGGTCGATCTCCTTTCAGAACGGCGGTGGCCCGCCAGCGCCCGTATGATTGTATACTGCATACAACTTTGCCACGAACTTCGCTTGCCGGGAGGCCTCAGATGCGCGCCCTCGCCGCCGTGATGATCGCGTCAGCCATGCTCACCGCATCGCTGGCGCGCGCCATACCCCAGGGCGACGAGCCACTGCCCGAGATCGTTGCATTCGCCGACAGCACGACGGCGTTTCGGAATGCGGCCGTCGCGGAGCAGCTCGCCAACGGTAGCTACGAGGAGCTGGCGGAACTGTTCAGGCAGCTCCGTGTGCTGGAGCGGCCACTTCGAATCGACGGGGTGCCCAACTACTCCGCGGCGGCCATGGACAGCAGTACGCCCAGCTGCGCCGTTACCACGAGCAACTGGCGGCAATCGATCCGGACGGCTGGCCGGTAGAGCAGCAGATCGACTACCACCTGGTACGCGCCGAGATGAACGGGCTCGAGTTTCGCCATCGCGTGCTGGCGCCCTGGTCGCTCGATCCGGGCTTCTACAACGACATCCTGCCGCGTCTCGATGGCGCCGAGGATCTGCCCCTGGCGGCCGAGGACGTTAGCGCCATGGACACCGCACTGCGCGCAGTTGTTGGCATTCTCGAGCAGGCGCGGATCAACCTCGATGACCTCTCGGCGATCGCCGCCGACCTGGGCACGCTCGCCGTGCTCTCGCTCGGCGATACGCGCGCCGGCTACACGGCCCTCGCCGAGCCGCTCGCCCGCCACCACCGGGAGCTGCTAGAGGCGCTCGAGGATGCACTGGCGGTCGATCGACGCCTACGCCGTGTGGATCGAAGCGAACAAGCCGCACATGACGGCGCGTGCCGGGGTCGGCAAAGACAACTACGACTGGTTGCTGCGCAACGTCTACCTCTTCCCATATACCTGGGAACAGGTGCGTACCATCGTCGAGCTCGAGGACAACCGGGTGATCACTTTCCAGCGTCTCGAGGAAAACCGGAACCGCCACGTGCCGCCGATCGAGCCGGTGCAGTCCCAGGCTCAGTACAAGGCAAGCGTCGCCGACGCGCTCGACCACATCATGCAGTTTCTGCGCGACGAGGAGATCTTCACCGTCGACGACACCCTGACGACCGACGACTACTTCGGTTCCTGGCACGGCTTCGAGAACCCGTGGCCGGAAACACACGACTACTTCTTCAATTTCTCTTACCGCGAGCCGGTGATGGAGGAGACTCACGAGATGGTTGGCCACCATTTCGACGGCCTGCGCTCGCGCGGCGACGGGCGCGCCATCCGGGGCGGCCGGCGGCCGTTCAAGATCGGCACCGCCCGCGGCGAGGGCTTTGCCTTCGCCCTCGAGGAGCTGCTGATGCACGCCGGCTACCTCGAAGGCCGCAACCCGCACGGGCGCGAGATCGCCTACGAGCAGGCGGCCTTCCGCACCGTGCGCGCCCTGTCGGACGTGTACATGCACAGCGGCGACTGGAGCCTCGACGACGCGATCCGATTCTGTGTCGAGAACGCACCCCACGGCGAACTGCTCGACGGCAGCCACCATCTCTGGTACGAGCTCGACACGACCCTCCGCGGGGTCGGTCACCACATGCTCATGGTCGTCGGCAAGGTGGAGTTCATGAAGCTATTCCGCGACCGGGCCAACCAGCTGGGCGAGGAGTTCGAGCTCAAGGAGTTCCTCGACCAGGTTCTGGCCACGGGTGCGATCCCCTGGTCGCTGATCCGCTGGCAGATCACCGGTTTGGACGACGAGATTCGGCAACTCGTCTCCTCGTGAGGGCAGACCGGCCGGAGGCCACGGGTGAGCCTTCGCGGAGAGCCCGTTCTTAGCCGCGGATTGCGAGGAACGTGGTCCAGGCGGCGACCAGCAGAAGGCCGAGCATCTCGCGCCCTTGCTCCGTCTCGGTGCTCATCATCTCCCACGACTGGAACAGCTCCGGGAAGGAGGTTCTGGCCGCTGCCGGCGCCAGCGTGGCCGCCCATATGACCGCCACCGTGGCGACGGCCGCCGGGATCAGGGGCCGGCGCGGCGAGAACAAGGCGGCGAACGATACCCCGGCGGCGGCAAGATAGAGCGCGATCCAGGGCCACGGATCATCCGGGTCGTTGTATTGCATCGCCGCCGCGACAACGAGCAGCACCCCCATCGTGCCGGTGACGATCGTCGCTGGCCTCGACTCTGTGCGCCTTTGAGGCAGGGTGCTCACCGGATCACGTACCACTCGACCTGCCTGCCACCGAGAAAGACGAGCCGGTCCTCGGTCATGGCAACGTTCTGCTCCAGGACGATGCGAACATCCTGGCCGCCCCATTCGGGGACCGAGGTCCAGGTGTGCAGCTCCATGGCGTACGTCGTGTTGGCGTAGACCGGATAGCCGCCGGGCTCCAGCAGCAGCGCCGGCTCCTCGAGCTCGCCGTCCCCCAGACCGGGTCCCGCGCCATAGCGCAGGTGGGTGAAGCCGCCGTTCAGGCTGTAACGCCGCAGGTAGTACGGCAGCGGATGCGAGTAGATCGAGGGGCGCAAGCCGTCGTCCCAGGCGGTTTGAAGCGCGTCGTTGACGATGTCGTTCGAAGGCTTACCGGCGGCGAAGGCGTTGGCAAAGTGGATCTGCAGCCGGTTGGTGTTGTTGAGCGCCACCTTCAACCCCTCGGGCACCTCGGGCTCGCCTTCCTTCAGGACGTAGGCCACTTGTTGCGTGTCTGTTCCCACACCGAAGTAGTTGATGCCGGTGTCGCAAGCGATGATGTCGCCGCGCCGGATGACGGTGTTGTAGCCGTTGCGTGGCGCCACATCGATGCGGAAATGCTCGTCGCTGTACTCGTACTTGGGACGCTCCAGGACACTTCGCTGAATCGTGATCGTCGGGTGGTCGCTCGTCTCCAGGCCGAGGTCCCGGTAGCGTTGGCGAATCCACCAGTTCAGATCGTCGGTCGTGGTGACGTCGGGGACGATGACCCGGCTGGAGAACGCCTCGGCAATGATGTCGTAGGCGAGCCGCGGCACATGGTTGAAGACGCTGATCTCCTCAGGACTTCGCTTCTCAAGAAACCCGGTCCTCAGGTCTCTGGTCACGACCAATCGGGAGGCCAGCTCGCCGCCCAACACCTCCGCAAAACGCTCCCGCGAGCCCTCGCTTACTCCGATGCTCCGAGGATCGCGTCTCCGCACGAGCTCGGCGACCTCCTCGAGATCGACCGCCAGCGCCTCCACCCGACCCGCGCCGCCGCCGTCGTAGAACAGCAGCGCATCGTACCGCCGTGACACGAGACCTTCGTAGTTCGCCGGCACCAGCGAGTAGTACAGGGCGCCTTCGTTGCGCCCGACCAGCCACATGTCCACGCCGACGCGCCGCATCACCTCGGGCACGATGTGTTCCTTGCGCCACCGCAGCCACTCCTGTTCCTTGAGAATCTGCTCGCGGATGGGCGCGACGTTCTCGACATCGCCGCGCGATTCGATGCCGTACGGCTGCGGCGCGATCTGCGCGAGTGCGCTGGTGGCTGTGAGTAGTAGGTTGATCGCCAACCCCGTTGCCAACGCCCTTCTTCTGGTCACTGCGCGCCCATTTCATGTCTGACCCAGCCACCGCCGGCTCTGGCAGATTGCCGCGCAGCTTCGAAAATGCGCACGTTGGCCAGGCCTTCGGCGAACGTCGCGGCTTCCTCCAACTCTGTTCGGCCGTTCGCGACGGCCTCCACTACAGAGGCCAGAAAAGGCGCCTCGAGCGCGGCAAACGGGCCACGCCCCTGAATGCCGTAGTGCTCCGGCTCGAGCCAGTCGGACCCGCTGGCGATCGGCATCAGATCGGACCCATGCGGTCCTCCCACAAGGTGCTGTTCGCGCTCCAGGCGCAGGCTTCCTTCGGTACCCGCAACCTCGAACGACCAGCGGGCAGCAGCGCCGCGCAGGGCCAGGCTAACCGCTACGCTAACGCGCACACCGCTCTCGAGCCGCAGCCAGACCTCAGTGAAATCATCGGAGGTGACCTCGCGCTCGTCGCCGTGGGCGTCTTGACGCCGGGTGACGAAGGTCTCGAGGCGTCACCGCTTCGACGGGACCGAACATCCACTGGGCATTGTCGATCAGATGCGTGCCTGTCGCACCCAGGACCCCGCCGCCGCGGGATCCCTGGGACCACCAACTGAACGGTCGCTCCCAGAATCCCGCCGTATCCAGCAGCAGGTCGGCACGCACGTGGAGCACCTCGCCGACAAAGCCCTCCTGGCATAGCGATCGCATCTTGCGACGGTTGGGATTCCAGCGCATCTGATAGTCGACCAGGGCCAAGCGCCCCCGAGCGAGATCCGTGAGCTCTTCTGCTTGCCGCACATCGCGCGTGAACGGCTTCTCGCAGAGCACCGCGGCATCTGTGTTCAGCGCCCCGCGGACCATCTCGTAGTGCAGGTCGACCGGCGTGGTGACGATGACCAGATCGGGATCGAGCTCCAGTAGCTCCCGCCAATCGGAGGTCGAGCGCCCGATTCCCCAACTTCGGGCAGTCGCGGCAGCCTTTTGCCCGTCGTGGCCGGCGATCCCGACCACCTCGTTGCCACCGATGTGCGCGAGCGCCGGTAGTTGCACGGCTCCCGCGTGGGAATTGCCGAACAGCGCGATGCGTACGGGCTTGGCCATGGAGGCCCTCCCTGAACCGGTTAGCGGGCGCCGAAGAACCCTTGTTAGAGACGCCGCGACCTGCCAGCAGGCCTGCTAAGCTTCGAGAAGAACTTCGAAGCTCAACAAGCATACCGAAAGAGAATCCGATGCCGTTACAGGTCGATTGGCGAGGCGTCTTCCCGGCAGTGCCCACGCAGTTCAACGAAGACCTTTCGCTGGACATCGAACCGACCCAGAAGCATATCCAGGCGCTAGTGGACGACGGCATCCACGGCCTGGTGATGCTGGGCACGATCGGCGAAGGCACGTCGCTCTCGCTGCCCGAGAAGGTGGAGGTGCTGCGAGCTACCGTCGAGGTGGCCGGCGGCAAGGTCCCGGTGCTCAGCGGCGTCGCCGAGTTCACCACTCAGGGCGCCTGCGACACGGTGAAAGCGGCAGCCGACGCCGGCGTCGACGGCATCATGCTGTTGCCGGCGATGGTCTACAACTCCGATGCTCGCGAGACCATAGCTCACTTCCGCACGGTGGCCGAATCCAGCCACGTGCCGATCATGTGCTACAACAACCCGCCCGTGTACCGGGTCGACATCACGCCCGAGATGTTCACGGAACTGATGGACGTCGACAACATCGTCTGCATCAAGGAAGCATCGGGCGATGTTCGACGGATCACGCAGCTGTTCAACACTCTGGGCGACCGCTTCTTGATCTTCGCCGGCCTCGACGATGTCGCCCTCGAGAGCATCATGCTGGGTTGCACCGGCTGGATCTCGGGCCTCGTGGACGCCTTCCCGAGCGAGAATCGCAAGCTCTGGGATGCCGCCACATCGGGGGACTACGCGCGTGCTCTGGAGATCTACCGCTGGTATATGCCGATGTTGGAGTTCGACTCGCATCCCAAGCTGGTGCAGTACATCAAGCTCACCTGTCAGGAACTCGGCTTCGGTTCGGAGCGAACCCGGCCTCCGCGCCTACCTCTGGTCGGTGAAGAGCGCCAACGCGTCCTCGAGATTGTTCGCGACTGCGTGGCAACGCGTCCGGCGGAAACGGCTCCTGCTCACGCCTAGCAGCCCGTCGAATCGACCTACTCCGACTTCGAATACGCCACGCTCGCGGCCACCAAGTCGGTCAGTGCCTGACCGATAGCTTTGAACACGGTGATCTCTTTATCATCGGCGCGCAGCGTCGCCTTGCCCGAACACATCTCGGCCAGCTCGGCGACGACGTCTTCCTTGTGGAAGACGCCTTCTTCGATAGGCACCAGAATCTCGCCGGCTTCCTTGAAGGCGTTGACGTAGCTGTCGACGTAGACCCTGCCCCGGGTGATCACCTCGGTGTCGCATTCCCGTTTGTCGGCGTGGTGGTTGCCGATGAAGTCCAGGTGCGTGCCTTCCTTGATCCAGGCGCCCCTGACCAAGATCTCGGGTGAGGAGGTGGCGCAGACGATGATGTCTGCTTCGCCACAGGCGACTTCCAGGTCGGTGATCACGGAGAATTCGACCCCGGGCAACTCATCGGCCACTCGTGCGATGACCGCTTCGGCATCGGCCACCGGGGGCAGGCCGTCGGGGTTTCCCCAGACCATTATTTTCTCGATTGGCCGCACGGCAGCATTGGCCCGGATCATGTAGGTGGAGAGGTTGCCGGTGCCCAGCAGCAGCATGGTGGAAGAGTCCGCACGACTCAGCAACCGTGTTGCCAGACCCGAAACGCCTCCCGTGCGCCAGAAAGTGCAGGTGGTTCCGTCCACGAGCCCCAGAGGCTCGCCGTGGGGCCGGTCGAAGATCATGATCTTGGAGTAGAGAAGATCGTACGGCGGTGTGTTGCTCGGGTAGTAGGTGAACGCCTTGACAGCGATGATCTTGTCGTTCCAGGCGGGCAGCAACGCGAAGGCGTCGAAGTTGTCGTCGGCGTCATCCAGCAGGAACACCTGGCGCGGCGGCTGCTGGTAGTCCTTGGCGAAGGCGTCGTGCAGAGCGTCCACCAGCTCGGGATAGCTGAGTGCGGCATGTACTTCGTCGGCGCTGATGATTTTCATGATCCCGACCTTTCTCGAGAGGTTCGCTGATTCGAGCGTTGAGGAATATTCACCATCGTGTAGTAGGCCTCAGGATGCAGTAGCTCCTCCCCTGCATCGCTGCGCACGCCCGTCAGGTGGAGCTCGTGCACATAGCCGGCTCGGATCGGGTCGATCTTCAGGCGTACGCTCAACCCATCGGCGGCAACCTCGGCCGAGACGATGGCAACATCCACCTTGTCGTCCTCGGGCCCGCCGTATTCTTCGCTCAGCTTGTAGGTGTAGCTCTGCATACGGTACGACGCCGGGTCGGCGGCGCTTGCCGAATCGAAGGGCCGGGTGAAGGCAAGCTCGAAGCCGTCGGGTCGAGCGTGCATCTCGTGGACCTCGAACGGCGTCTGACCCGTCCACACCAGGCGCTGAAAGCCGTACTCGTCGGGGCCAATGCTGCCCCATCCGCGTGCCGACATCCCGACAAAGAGCGAGTGGTCGGCGCCGAAGGCCAGCCGGATGACTCCGCTCTGCAAGCCGCGGCGGAAATTGAACACGGCGCCCTGCCAGTGACCGGCGATCTCCTCGAGGAAGACACGCATCACCATCGCGTGATGTTGATCCGCGATGAAGAGCTGACCGTCCAACGGGCCGAACTCGCCGGCGCTCGTGTCCCATTTGAATCCGCTCGGGGACTGACCCATCTTCACATAGGGAAACCACACCGACGGCATCTTGTAACTTGGGATCTCCTGATGCAGATCCTTCATCCACGTGCCCGAGTCGGGACGTCCCTCCGGTATGGAGTCGACGAGCGATCCGGGCAGGTCGATCGAGGGCATGCCGTACGGGTGGCCGTGGAAATCCCCGACCTCGATCTTCGACAGCTTCGAGGCGTTGTTCCACTCGCCCTGATTGTCGCTGTAGAAGACATCGCCCCAGGGGCTGACCTCGACGCCGGCCGGTGAGCGCAGGCCCGCCGCAACGTATTCCGTGGCCCCGGTCGCCCGATCCACCCGCGCCGCCCAACCGCGCCAGTCGGCGGCTCCGTAGGGTTCCTCGCCGAACGGGATGTTCAGCGTCACCCATAGCTTGCCGTCGGGAGTCTGGCGCGGGCCGCAGGCGTATTCGTGGTAGTTGCCGCTCAGCTCCCAGTCGTCGGTCACGGTCTCGAACACGTCGGCGCGGTCGTCGCCGTCGGTGTCACGCATACGCGACAGCTCGCCGCGCTGTGCGAAGTAGATCCAGCCGTCGAGCTCGAGCAGCCCGAGGGGCTGCGCCAACCCGAACGCAAAGCGCTTGTAGACGGGTCGGGGTGGATCGGAGTAGGCGCTCTCGACGATGAAGACCTCGCCGCGCCGGGTGGCGACCATGATGCGGCCATCGGCAAGCCGGAGGAGCCCGCTGACCTCCATCACGATGTCGGACAGAGGCAACGTGAGGAGCTGGTAGTAATGGCTCTCTGCCTCGATCTGTGCCGGGAGCGATTGCACCATTTGCCCGAGCGCCGCCTGCTCCTGCAGCTCCCGCTGCCGCGAGTCCTGCGCCTCCGGCGACGCCCCGGGAGCTGCGATCAGCAGGATCGCGAAAAAAGCGCCGAGTCTCGAGCCGCGCACCGCCGGTTTCACCATGAGATTCCCACGTGGAAGGACACACCTTGGCTGGCTGCAATGCCGATCGGTAGCAGGAGCTGCTGCACGCCCTGCGAGGTCCGGACGAAGGGCGCCGTGGGCTCGGCGTCGGGCAGCGCGATCCGAAGGCTGCCGTCGACCGTCCAGGAGCCGTCATCGTTGGCGATGATCTCGTCGCCCTCGGCGACCAGCAGATAGAGCTGGCCGGACACACCCGCTGCCTCCAGGGAAAAGCGCCGGACCAGATCGGCGCCGCCGGGTCGGACCACCGGGATGAGTTGCTCCTCGACGTCGATGTTGTCGAGCCGGTACATGAAGATTGGCCGCCCCTGGTCATCGAGGCGATAACCCCTGAAGCGCCCGCCGGTATTGCGGTCCGTCATCGTCACCGGCGGCCAGGGCTCCGCGACGTCGTCGAGAAACGCCAATGCCGGCCCCGGGGGCATGGTGATCACATCCTCACCGTACGGGTCGAGGAAGCGACCAGCGCGGCCACTCCACGTTCCCTGGGCATCGAAGAATCCACCGCGCCACGCCTTGGCCAGCCGGATGACGTTGGCATCGAAGGCGAGGTGTACGGCTTCCGGGTATCCCACGACGATGGCGCGGGGGCTGGCGTCGGTCATGAACGTGCGGAAGACGATCGGCTCGCTGTCCGGCCGGAGCAGCAACGAGTCGCCCCGGTTCATGCCCTTGGGCTCGGGCATGGAGGCGCGCAGCGACATGTAGCTCCAGATGGCCTCGATCTGCCCGTCCACGGTGCCATCGGCGATGTCCGGGTGGATGACGGTGCCTCGTTCCCAAAAAGCGGGCATCCGCGTGTTCTCGTTGACGGCGTGAGGGCTCTTCAACAGCCGGGTGACCCAGCCCGGGCGCAGCCGATCGTAGACACTCGCCAAGTTGATCGTCGAGACCCCGGGCGCCTCGTTGATCCCAACGTCGTGACACGTAATGCACCGGAGGCCATCGGAACCGACGAGCATCAGACCGTCTTGCACGGCCGGCCTTGAAAACGGCGGCTCGCTTAGATCTCCTGCCGTCGCGTCGACCTGAGCCAAGGCCTCAGGCAATCGATCCACCAGATCACCGCCGAAGCGCGGCATGCGGGCCTGCATGAAGTCGCGGCGCACGTGCAGTCGTTCCTCGGTCAAGACGGAGAGCAGCGCATCCTGCTTCAGCTTGCCACCGATTCCGGTGAGACTCGGGGGAATGCGTCCTTCGTCACCGAGGTCGAGACCGTCGAGCACTTCGAAGTGGCGACCACGAACCGGGTCCGGGCCACCCAGGCTGGCGGCGTCGTCGGCCCGACGGTGGCAGGCGTAGCAGTCGTATGTTGCGAGCGTGTGAACGACCTGGCTGTCGGCGTCGCGCGGCACGGCCAGCTCGTCGAGGGCAGAAAGCGCCGCGCTGATCGCCCGCTTCTGTAGCGCGGCGAGGTTATAACGAGGCTGTCCCTTGTCCGCGTGCAGCGACGCGCCGTCGGCCAGCGAGTCCGGGTCGAGCGCCTCGAGCGCGCCAGCGGGGTACAGACGGGCGGCGCCGGTGGTTGCGCTACTCGAAGCGTGACAGGACGAGCATCCCATCTCGGCGAAGAGGCGGCGGCCCTCCCGGGCGCGTGCCGGATCCACGTCGAACGTCGTATCGTCTCGCGGCGCCAGCGTGACATCCTCGAACGCCGCCACACGATCGATCGGCGTCGGCGCTTCGATCGCCCCGCCCTCGATGGTCACCTCGACATATGGCAGCCGGGTATCGCCGCGGATGTAGTACGTCACCTCGACGCCATGATTCCCCGCGCTCAGCTCGACCTCGGCGGAGATCTCCCGCCCCGAGTCGCGGTCCTTGGTCGCGATCGCCTGCCCATCGATCCGTAGCTCGGAGCCGGATCGCCGGTCGGAGCTCAGCACGAACGTGTAGGTGTCGGGCCGCTCGACGGGCACCACGCCGCTGAAGCGGAACATGTGATTGCCCCGGCTCGTCCGGATCGGCAGATCGAGCGAAAGCACCTCGATGTGCCCGATCCCCCGCGGCGTCAGCTCGTCGTACACGGGAGGCGGCCGGCTGAAGAACCCGGTAGCGTCCTCGTCCTGCATCGGATCCAGGAAGTACTCGAACTCGAAGCCGCCGACCAGCGGGACGTCTTCGGGCTTCTGATCGCGCAGCAGATACACGGCGATGTCCGCGGCTTCGTCGGCGGTCAGATACAGCGATGGCATGCGCCCCCCGGGGCGAACGCGATCGGGCTGCAGGAGGAACTCCGTCAGGGCGCTCACCGAGGTCTTGGCAGCCAGATCCGGCAGAGGGACGGAGGGAATCGCCGGGGCCACATCGTCCCCCTCGGGGGCGTGACAGGCGACACAGCCGATCGAGTGGAATAGCGCACGGCCCCGGTCGACGGTGGCCTCGAATCGAAACGGTCGGAATCCCGGCGATTCCATCTCGCCGCCGTGCCGCATTAAGAAGTGCGTGATCCGGTCTACCACGAACTCCCGCTCCTGCGCCGAAAAGGAGTGGAAGACATCCGGCATGGTGGAGCCGGGCTTGTGCTCGTGCGGGTCCGCCAGATAGCTCGCCAGCCATCCCGGCGTGGCACGCCGCCCGATCTCCGAGAGATCGGGGGCCGGCTTGGTAGTGATCCTCTCGGCAATGCCGTTGCGCGCGGGATCGGAGACGGCATGGCACGAGAGACAGTTGAGCTCGCCGAGCAGCACCTCGCCCATGGCACGCGCGTCGGCCATGCCGGAGCTACGCAGCCGCTCATAGCCGGCAACCACCGGTGACGTGCCGCCTGGTACTCGAGGCCCTTGCGCGACCGACGGCGCTGCAGTCAGCGCCGAAACGACCGCGAGGCAGGTGGCCAGCGAGGCGAGATACAGCCTGGGCATTACCAGACCAGCTCGTCAGGAACGACCACAACCGCTTCCTCGGCCCTAGGAAACGAGCTCGGGATTCCGATCGTCACCTGGCCCGAGGCGACGTACTCCGTGCCCCGAGCCAGGACGGTCTGAAACCCGACGCAGTGCACCGACGCGCCGACGGGCTCGAACTCGTCGTTGTAGTGGCCCATCGGGATGTGGAAGACCTTGCCTTCGCCATAGCTGATGAGCATCAGGATCGGCTCGTCCTCCTCCGTGTACAGCGAGTAGGCGTGGGCCAGCACCTCCACGTTCTCGGCCGGGCCCCGCAACGAGGCATAGAGCTCGTCCTGCGCGTGCATCCATTCGGTCGGCAACCCGGACAGGATCGGGTGGTCCGGCTGGTCGTGGACCACCAGGAAGTCGCGCATCGCGCCGTGCTCGCCGGAGATGCCTTCGTCGGGAGACGTGGCGGTCCAGTCGCCGTCGAGCATGCGCAGGATGGAGCCGTGCACTCCGGCCCGCCGGCCGCCCCAGCCGCCGACACCGATCATCCGGTTGTACTCGAGCCAGTTGGCGTCATGGTTGTCGGCGGCGTGAACCGATACGAAACCTCCGCCGCCGCGCACATACGTCTCAAGATCCGTCTTGGTGGCCTCCGACCAGAGAGACTCGCAGCCCTCGTCGCGCCCGCAGTCGTCATTGAAGTTGCTGAGCACCACCTGATAATCGGAGAAGCGGGGCCGCCACGCCTCCCACTCCTGTCGGGATGCCCGTTTGCGCGGTGAGGTGCTGACGTCGACCTCGAAACGACCGGTCTGCTCGAGCGTTGCCCTAGTCGCGGCGGTGGTGCTCTCCCAGTCGTGGTTGTTGACGCCGTCGATGATCAGCACGCTGATCCGATCAGCGGAGGAGGCGGCGCCGGCGCCCGCTGTCGCAGCTTCGTCGGACCCCGAGGCGGGAGCATCGTCCTGGCGCCCGGCGCAGCCGGCGACCGCCAACCCGCAGCACAGGGTGAAGCACAGCAGTCCCCGGCGCATCGAACGGTTCATGAAGGCTCCCCTGGCGCGGATTGTCTCGGCACCGATTGTATACAGTATGCGATCGCGGTGACCGATCGGCGGCGGGGCCTGAGTCGAGGTCTGCGACCGTCTCCGCGACCTTCGGCGATCACCTCCATGCGTCCGGCGTTGGCCGCCGCCAGAGCCGCCATACGATGCGCCTCCGGCCAGGCCGGGCGCAGCTGTGCCGCGGCGAGGAACGCCTCCGCGGCCAGGGCGTGCTCACCGAGCCGCCCCAGGGCATAGCCCATGACGAAATGCGCTCGGGCGTGCTTCCGGTCGATGGCCAGCGCGCGCTGCAGCCGTTGAATCGCCTGCCGGTAGCTGCCGTCGTCGACGAGCTTCGCAGCAAGCTCGGTGAGCTCTGCCGCGCTCTCCTGTGTCAGTGCGCGCGACGGAACAGCTACGAGCACGGCCACGGCGCAGAGCAGGCCGTTGGCCACGAAAGGGAACTTCGCCCGCACCCGCCGGCTCATGGCACCTCCCGGTTGGCCACTACTGCATGTACTGACCGCCGTTGGCGAGGAACGTCGCTCCGGTCGTGAACTCCGCTCCGATGATCGCCTCGAGCATATGCGTCACATCCTCGAACTCGCCCAGCCGGCCCATCGGCATCGTCGAGAGCTCCGCCGCCAGACCCGTCGTATCCTCTAGCAGGCTGCTGAAAAACTCCCCTTGTTCGAGTAGATTTTGAACCACGCAGCCCGCGGCAAGAACCGAAGCATCAACGAGGTGAGCAGATGCGTGGTGAGGACGCGGGACAGGTGGCGGTTTTTAGTTACGTATCTCCAGAGCAGCGAGTACCGAAAGAGCATCCGCTGCGGTCGCTGCTGAGGATCGTCAACGACGTGCTGGGGCGGATGTCGCCGCTGTTCGAGAAGCTGTACTCGCACACGGGCCGTCCGTCTATCCCGCCGGAGAAACTGCTGCGGGCGCTGCTGCTGCAGGTGCTGTACACGATTCGCTCCGAGCGCATGCTGATGGAGCAGCTCGACTACAACCTGCTGTTCCGGTGGTTTGTGGGCCTGAACATGGACGATCTGGTGTGGGATGCGACGGTGTTCACGAAGAACCGGGATCGAGTGTTGGGAGGCGAGGTCGCCGAGGTGTTCTTCCAGGAAGTGCTGGCGGAGGCACGGCGCCGCAGCCTGCTATCGGATGAGCACTTCACGGTGGACGGCACGCTGATCGAGGCGTGGGCCTCGCACAAGAGCTTCAAGCCGAAGGATCAGAGCGACTCCGATGAGGGAGGCAGCAACCCGAGCGTCGATTTTCGCAAACAACGGCGCACAAACGATACTCACGCCTCCAGGACCGATCCGGACGCACGCCTGTACAAGAAAAGTAGGGGAGCCGAGTCGAAGCTCTGCTACATGGGGCACCTGATGATCGACAACCGCCACGGGTTAGCAACCAAGGCATGCGTAACGATCGCTTCCGGGACAGCGGAACGAGAGGCGGCGGTGCAAATGGCGGACAAGATTTCCGGTAACCGCAGGGTGACCTTGGCGGCCGACAAGGGCTACGACACACGCGAGTGCGTCCGTAAGCTTCGAGATCGGAACATCACCCCGCACGTCGCACAGAACGACACCAATCGGCGCAGCGCCATCGACCGGCGCACAACCCGCCACCCCGGCTACCAGGTCAGTCAAAGGAAACGCAAGCTCGTCGAGCAGATGTTCGGATGGGCCAAGACGGTCGGGCTGATGCGCAAGACGCGGCACCGAGGCACCGAACGCGTCGATTGGATGTTCACCTTCACCGCCGCTGCCTTCAACCTGGTCAGAATGCGCAACCTCCAGGGGGCGACGTGACGATATCGGGACTAACCGCCCAAGAAATACCGGCGCGGCCGGCAACCAGAGCCTCGCACTCGCACACGGCGGCCGGGCAACTCACCTTGATCGAGACGATCCAGCCCAAAATGGCGCGCTCGAGCCGTTTTTCAGCAGCCTGCTAGATCGTAACGCTCGATCACCTCGCGGGTCTTGATGGCGTTGGGGAGCAGGCAATTGACGCGGATTCGTGGTGCCAACTCCAAGGCCATGCACTTGGTGAGCGCGAAGATACCGCCCTTGGCACTGCAGAAGTTAGCGCCGTTCTTGCGCCCGGCCTGCCCGCACGCCGCCCCAAGGTTGATGATGCAACCCGGCCGGTCGGGATTGTGGAACACGAACTCCTGACTGCAGACGAAGGTCCCGCGCAGGTGGGCGGAGACCACCGAGTCCCACATCTCGTCGGTCAGCTCGGTGAAGGGCGCGTCACGGTTGATGCCCGCGAAGTTGATCAGGATATCGACGCGCCCGAACGCGTCGATCGCGGCATCGAACATCGATTTGACCTGCTCGCGATCGGCGACGTCGGCCTTGCACTTGATGACGCGATCCGCGCCGACGGCCGCACCGATCTCCTGGTGCACGGCCTCGCCCTCGTGATCGACGATGTAGCCGATGACGATGCGATGACCCTTGGCAGCGAAGTGCTTGGCGGTGGCCTCACCGAGGCCGCTCGAGGCGCCGGTAATCAACATCACCCGTTCCTCAGACATTCAACACCCCGCAATGCTTCTCGCTCAGCAAGCTGCGCCTGTCAGTCATCCTGGCCGCTCCATAGATCTCCGACCGTGTACCCGTCCGGGAAGGGGTCGTCCACGTCGACCACGTACTGGGCCGTGCCGGTGATCCACGCTGTACCTCGGATCGTCGGCACTACGGCCGGCCTGTCGCCTATCGCCGTCTCCCGCACCAGGCGACCCTTGAACGTGGTGCCGAGGATCCCCTCGTGGATGAAGTCCTGCTCGAGCGGGAGCTGTCCCTTGGCCCACATGGCCACCATCTTGGCGGAGGTTCCCGTGCCGCACGGCGAGCGGTCGAGCACGCCCTTCCAGGTCCCGGGACGATCCCAATCGAGCTTGCCGGTCGAGACGATGACGGTGTTCTTGCGGTGGGCACCCGGCGTGCTCGGCGGCGCCGACAGCTGGGCGATGGTGACACCGCGGATCGCCGGGTTGAGCGGATGCACGGGCGGCTCGAGCTGCTCCTGGGTTGCAGCCTTGATCATCTCGCCTACCCGCGTGATCTCGCCGGCCTCGTCGGGGTCGAGGCGCAGGCCGACCTGCTCGGCATCTGCGATGACGTAGAACATGCCGCCGTAGGCGACGTCGACTACGACCTTGCCCAGCTCGGGAACATCGATCTCCGCGTCGAGGTAGGCCGCGTAGCCGGGCACGTTCTCGAACGTCACTCCCTTGACCTTGCCCCCCTCCACCTCGGCAACCACGTGGATCAGCCCCGCTGGCGACTCCAGCGTCAGCTCGGTGATCGGCTCGGTCGAGGGCACCATGCCGGTCTCGATCAGGACCGTGGTCACGGCGATGGTGTTCGTCCCCGACATGCCCGGGTATTCGACCTGCTCCATGATCACGTAGCCAGCGGCCGCACGCGGATCGGTAGGGGGCAGGATCAGGTTGCAGTTGGCAGCCGGGTAGCCGCGCGGCTCGCGCAACATGCGCTTGCGAATGTGGTCGGCCTTGGTCTCGAGGTAGACCATCTTCTCGAACATGGTGTCGCCGGGGACATCCAGGACGCCTCCCACGATCACTCGCCCGGGCTCGCCGCAGACGTGAGTGTCCACGGCGTGAATGACTTCTGAGATTTGCATCGGGGCTTCCTGCTTCGTTTGCGACGCGGCGACGCTAGGCGCCCACCACAGTCTTCATCCAATCGGCCGTATTGTGGAAATCAGAGATCACACTTCCCGGCGGCACCAGCTCATCACAGGCCGCTCGCACCTCGTCGCGCAGCGACATCTCGAGCACCGGCAGCAGCGGCTCCAGATGCTCCATGGTGCGAGGCCCGATGAGTGGGGCGGTGATACCGGGCTGGTCCTTGCACCACAGGATTGCCAGCTGTGCGGCGCTGAGACCCGCTGCGTCGGCGATCTTGGAGAACTCGATCCCGACCTCGACGCCGCGTCGCGTCACACGGTCGGCATAGAAGCCACCGCGCAGCGCAGCGCGCGACTCCTCGGGAAACTCCTCGTGGCTCGTGTAGCGGCCGGCCAGGACCCCCATCGCCATCGGAGCCCACGTGATCAGGCCAACGCCATGCCGCTCGCACATCGGCACCAGCTCGTTCTCGATGCGCCGGTCGAGCAGGTTGTAAGGAGGCTGCTCGGAGACAAAGCGGGCCCAGCCACGGTTCTTGCTGATAGCTACTCCTTCCATCACCTTCCACGCCGGGTGGGTCGAACAGCCGATATAGCGGACCTTGCCCTGGCGCACCAGGTCGTTGAGCGCGCTCAGAGTCTCGTCCATCGGGATGCCGGGCGACGGCCGGTCCCGAGCGCCAGTGGCAGGCTGCGGTGATCCTGGCGAGTTTCGCCTATCACGCGGCCATGGGTGTCGAGGTCCTCCGCCACGAGCCGATCGTAGACGTCCATATTGCTGTGAAAGGCCACATTGAAGAACTCGAGGTCGTCCTGGATGAACTGGAACCCGGGAAGACCGACCTCGAGAAATGCCATGTCGTCCGTGCCCCCGGTGTTGCCGGGCGCGATCCACTCCGGGTTCGGTGCCGAGCGGCAGCGGCCCGTCGCCGGTTACGACGACCGTGCCCTTGTCCATCGGACCGACGTTCGAGCCGCCGGGCGCCAGGGTGGCGACCACACCCTCCTCGCGGAAGAACCGCTCCAGCGCTTCGCGGGATAGCGACTCTCCTCGACGTTCATCCGGGTCTGGCTCGTGCTCTTGCTCGCCCAGGCGCTCGATGTCGAGACTCGCCATCTCCCTGAGCTCCTCGTCGGAGAGCCGCACGGCGTGGGGGGCAAAGTTCGGCTCCAGTACCCGCTCGGGCTGCGTCAGGACCACACGTCCCGCGAGCTCGCCGCGATAGGCCGCGAGCTCCGAGACCGAAGAGAGGCCCGCCGTGTCGACCAGCACCGGCGTCGCCGTGACCTTGCCGGCAGTGCTCCCGGTGCCCGGTACCGGGTAGGCAATCAGCGGCTGGTACTGCGGCGACATCAGGTGCACGGAGGTGTACTGGTTCTCCCAGCCGTATCCGTACTCGCCCCACTCCTCCAGGGCCACGTTCTCCAGGCCGAAGCCGGCGAAGGTGTCCCGCGCCCACGCGCCGACGGCATCGTACGCGGGCGAGTTGGCGTACCGCGGGCCGTGCACATCGGTCATGACACCAGCCAGCTCCATGACACGCGAGCGCTCGAAGCCCTCGCTCCGCAGTCTGGCGACGACCGTTTCGTCCACCGTTTCAGTGCTCATCACAACGGCGGGCGCGGCCGCCAGCAGCAGGAACATGGCTGCAAACAAGCTGCACCGGCACATCTTCCCTCCGGCCGGAAAGGGCGAAAAATCGTCCACACGATATCGTATACACAAAGCAAAGGGTAGCTAGTGCTCCTGTACTCTGACCCATGGAATCGGCTGGCCCCAGGCGATCGGGCGCCTCTTCCTGTGTAAAATATTGTATGCAGTGTTCGATTTCAGTTCTGACCCTATTGAAGGGCGCAGGGCTTGTAAACGGGTAGGGGCGGTTTCCGCCACCCGAAAGGCCTATTCGGGCCAGTTGCTACGCGCGATCACGCCGCGGGCCTCGTCGATGACCAGCCACCCGGGTTCGATGGCCTCGAGGTCGGTCGAGGCCCCGCCAGGCCATGTGATCTCGACCCGATCGGCACGCCCACCCGGCAGGTAGAAGAGCAGCCGAGGGTCATTGCTGCCCAGATAGCCGTCGCTGTGGCGCAACTCTGCCACCTGGTCGATTTCCCCGCTGACGACGCGGACGCGTGCCCCGTATGCACCGCGGACGGATCTTCGACCCACCAAAGATAGCCGCAGCGCCGGATGCGCCATGGCGCCGCTGTTGACCAGCAAGCTCGGGGCAGAGTCGAGGTTCGTGACTAGCACGTCCAGGTCGCCGTCATTGTCGTAGTCGGCATAGGAGGTCCCGCGCGATACGGCCGCCAGGACCAGGCCAGGACCACTCGAATGGCCGGTCTCGTCGAACACCGACACACCCGTTTCGCGCAGCCGATTGAGGAAGAGCAGGTTGCGCTGCGCATAGGTCTCGAGTCGACCGGGATCCCGCCGCTCGTCGAACAGCGCGCTCCGATCGCCAGGATCGGCTCCGGCTTCGTCGACCTGCGGGTAGATGTGGCCGTTGGCGACAAACGCGTCGAGATCGGCGTCGCCGTCGATATCGAGCAGTAGAACGCCCCAGCCCATGTAGGGGATCGACGGCCGGCCGAGACCGACCTGCTCGGCCACGTCCTCGAAGGTGCACTCCCCGAGCCCGCGATAGAGGTTGTTGCGGTCGTGTTGGAAGTTGGTCACCGCCCTGGCGGCTGCAACTAGACGCCTCATCCGAGAGGGCCGAGTATGAGGCCATGATGCACGACTTCGTCGACGCCACGGCCAGTCGCAGGCTCGATCGTGCGGCCGTTCGAGAGACCCTGCAACTGCACCGCGAGCTTCTGCGAGCCCGCGAGTTGGCCGCGGCCGGGGAAGGCCGCGCCGAGCCTGCCGAGGAGTCGGCGGATGGGTAGCACGCTCGTGTGCCGGTGGCTGACACTGTTCGCCGTCACGCTGCTCCCCACGCCGGTCGTGGTGCAACAGGCGGAGGTCGATCCGCGACTGCGGCAGGCACGGCGTGCAGTCGTGGAACGGCGCACCGACGAGGCTTTGTCGCTGCTGGCGACGCTTGCCGGCGAACAGCCGCAATCGAGCGAGGTCGCGCTGTGGCTCGGCCACGCCATGCGACAGTCGGGTGATCCGGCCGGCGCTACGCGACAGTACCTGCGTGTCCTGCGCCTGGACCCGACCAACGCCGGCGCGCTGATCTCGCTGGGAGATCTTCAGAGCGAGTCAGGCGACCTGCGGCAAGCGCTCGACTACTACAAGCAGGCGATCGACGACGCCCCCGAGTTTCCACTGGGATATCGCAAGGCGGCGGGTGTCGAAGTGCAGATGGTTCTTCACGCCGACGCGATCGCACACCTCCGACGCTACCTGGATCTGCGACCGGGAGACGTCGTCGCGCGTTCGATGATGGGCATCGAGCAATACCTGGACGAGGACATCGACGGCGCCATCGCTACCCTCGAAGAAGCACTCGCCATGGATCCCGAGAGCGACCAGGTCCACTTCGGCCTCGGCATGGCGCTCGCCGATCGCGCCGAGCAACAGGCACGCGCGCTCGAACACCTGAACCGGGCCGTGGATGCCGACCCGGACAACGCCATGGCGCTGTACCTCATCGGCAAGATCCACGCCCCCCGGGGCGACCTGGAAGCCGCCCGCGAGGCGCTCGAAGCCAGCCTCGCTCGGGATCCCGGGCAGGCGGATGCGCACTATCGCATCGTGCTCGTCTACGCCCGACTCGGGGACCGCCAAACCGCTGCCAGCCACCAGAGGCGGTTTCAGGAGCTGTCGCGGGCCCGTGACGCCCAGGAGGAGCTCGACCGCCGCATAGGATTGCTTAAGGAAGCGGCCGAGATCGCGATGGCCGACGACGACCTGCAGCGGGTGCGCGAGGCCGCCGCCGAGCTGGCCGAGCTGGCCCCGGAAGACGCCGATGTGCTCATGGTGCAGGGGCGGATGGCTCTCGCATCAGGGGACGCCGACGAGGGCATGCGCGTCACGCAACGGGCGCTGGAGCTGTACCCGGGGCACTGGGAAGCGCTCTACCTGCGCGGCGTCCTTCTGCATCGCGACGGCCGACTCCAGGAATCCCATGGTGCGCTCGAGCGTGCGGTCACCGGCAATCCCCAGTACGCGCCGGCGCACGCCGCGCTGGGCAACACTCTCATGCAGCTCGGCGCGCCGGTAGAGGCCCGGGCAGCCTACGAATCCGCGGTGATGCTGGAGCCGGCCTCCGCGGCGCACTACCTCAATCTGGCAGTCCTCTACGGCGCGCTCGGGGAGTCGGAGCTGGAGGCACGGGCCATGGCAACGCACCGTAGGCTACTCGGCGAACAGTAGGGTCGTCTTGCGTCGGCGAACGCAGTGCCCGATCCTAGTCGCGGGGCGTCATGGCAACCGGGGGGTCGCTGGCCCTGGCGAACATCCTCGGACTGCCCTTCTGTCGTACCGAACTTCGGAGCCGCCATGGACGCGAGCGCCAAGGAACCCTGGCCCAGCCTCAACGCGGCCACGCTGACCGATCAGGTCTATCGGGTGTTGCGCGACCGTATCCTCGCCGGCCAGGTCGCCCCGGGGGAGTTCGTCCGCGAACAAGAGGTCAGCGACGCTGTCGGTGTCAGCAGGACTCCCGTCCGCGAGGCGCTCGGGCGGCTGGCGTCCGAGGGCTTTCTCGAACGTATCGCTCATCGCGGCTTCCGGGTCCCGGAGGAGTCGATCGGCGACCTGCTCGAGCTCTATCCGATCCTGGCGGCTCTCGAGGTTCTCGCTGGCCAGGAGTCGTTCCCACGCCTCGATACGCACGACATGGCCGAGCTGCGTGAGATCAACGCGACCTACTGCGCGGCGGCGCGAGCCGAGGACTATCGGCTCGGCATCGATCTGAACGATCAGTTCCACCACGTTCTGTCGCGGCAATCGCAGAACGAGCGCCTTGAATCGATGCTGGACGGGCTGCGCGAGACCGTGCGACGGCTGGAGACCTGGACCTTTACGACGCACCCGCGTGACTGGGCCCGTTCCGTCGAGCAGCACGAGCAGATCATCGGCGCGATCGAGGCCGAAGAGTACGAAACGGCGCTCGAGATCCTGAAGGCGAACCGCTCGATGACCTACCGCCAGTTCCGACGCGACCGGCCGGGCATGAACACCGAGCCTCTCTAACGAGACTTCCTCACCGCACGACGATCCCCGAGCCGAAGGGGTCGTCGTCGAGGATTACCAGGTCCGATTCGGCGGTTACCCACGCGCGGGCCTCGAGGCGCGGCAGTAGTCGCGCGCCGCGTTCCTCCAGCCGCGCCGTGAACAGGCTGCCGATGATGCTCTCCTGCCGCCAGTCCTGCCCGACCTCGAGCTTGCCGTCGGCGTGCAGGCACGCCAGCTTGGCGCTGGTACCCGTGCCGCAGGGCGAGCGATCGTACTCGCGCCCAGGGCACAGCACGAAGTTGCGGCTGTCGGCGTTGGCGCACACGGGTGGTCCGAACAACTCGACATGGTCGATCTCGGCGCCGTCGTCTCCGGTGATTCCGGTGGCGCCCAGCGCCGCGCGCACCTCCTGACAATAGTCGGTGAGCGCGGCCAGCCGATCGAGGCCGAGACGCTGGCCATGGTCCGCCGCCAGGAAGAACCAGTTGCCGCCCCACGCCACGTCACCCGTGACCTCCCCATACGACGGCGTCCGCACGGTTACCGCAGCGCTGTACCGGTAGCTCGGCACGTTCCACACCGCCACGCGTCCATCGGGCTCGAGCCGGATCTCGACGTCGCCGACCGGCGTCTCGAGCCGATGCAACCCCGGCTCGATCCGGCCCAGCCAGGCGAGGGTCGCGGCCACCCCCATCGTGCCGTGCACGCACATGCCCAGGTAGCCGACGTTGTTGAAGAAGATCACCTGGGCCACGGCAGAGTCGTTCGATGGAGCGCCAAGCAGCGCACCTACCAGGGCGTCGTAGCCGCGCGGCTCGTTGACCACGGCCGAGCGAAAGGCGTCGTGCTCACGACGCAGGCGCTCGAGGCGGTCGGCCGCGGTGCCCGAGCCGAGTTCTGGGCCACGCTCCAATACCACGCGGGTCGGCTGGCCCTCGGAGTGGGAGTCGACGACGCGGACTCGACGGCTCACACTCCCCTCCTCGCCAGGCCAGCGTCGCTCAGCAGCAGGCTAGCGCCCGACGCGTTCCAGCTCGTCATCGATGATCTCGGCGATTGCCTCGAAGGGCACAGCGCCGCCGTCGACGGGCCGGCCGTTGACGAACAGCGCCGGGGTGCCGGTGATCCCGAGGCGCGCGCCGGCCTGCAGATCGGACTCCACCCGGTCGTAGTTCTTGCCCGAGTCGAGGCACGCAGCGAACCCCGGGGCGTCCAGGCCGAGCCGCGTAGCCTTGTCCTTGAGGTCATCGACCGTCAGCGAGCTCTGCTCCTCGAACATCAGATCGTGAAGCTCCCAGAACTGGCCTTGCTCCGCGGCGCACAGCGATGCCTCGGCGGACTTTTGCGCGTTGGGGTGGATCTGCCGCAACGGGAACTGCCGATAGACGAGGCGAACCCGCCCCTCGTACTCGAGCTTCACCCGCTCGAGCGTCTCCCAGAAACCCCGACAGTAGGGACACTCGAAGTCGGAGAACTCGACCAAGGTGATCGCCGCGCGGTCCGGGCCGTGGGTCGGGTAACCGTCGGTCACGAGCTGTGCCCGGAAGGGCTGCAGGCGCACGGCAACCTCCCGCTCGCTCATCAGCTTCTCGGTGAGCTCGGTGAGGAGCTCCTCCTGTTGTTGCTCGCCGAGGAACTGCCGGATCGCCGGGCTCAACGTCTCGCGGTCGCGCCCCTGCAGCCGGCCTTGGTTCGCCGCATACCAGGCCTCGACGTCGGCGTCGGACACCTCGCCGAGCTCCTCCAGGCGCGCCTGCACGAATTCGTCGGCGGTAGCGCCCTCAGCCACCGCAGCGTCCTCGATCAGTCGCTGGCGGACGGACTCATCGAGGCCGGCTTGCAGCACCCGATAGCGCTGACTTGCGAACTGATACTCGAGCGTCGCCAGCTGGTTGGAGATCTCGTCCGGCAGGTCTGCGATCCGGATCGGCGTCCCGTCGATCAACGCCAGAACATCCTCTTCACCGGCGGCCGCCTGCGACGGGGCTCCCGGCGACACCGCCCCGCCTACACACCCAACCATGACGATCAGGAACAACAGCGAGACACGCGGCAAGTAGCGGCTACAAGGGCACATCGTGCGAGCTCCGGGAGCCGGCAGTCGCCGGCAGCTGTAATGGAGTGCGTCTCTTTCGGCAGAGTGCCTCCCAGGAGGCCGGGGTGCAAGTGTGGTGGGTCTGGCAAGTAGGTCTTACGGGTGAGGGCAAGGAGCACCGACGAGGCGATGCAGGAACATCGTTGAGGAGGTGCGACACGGCCATCGCCCGTAACCCCTACTTGCCCGGAGGGTTACGCCGCAAAGGGCGCATCTGCGGCGTTGGCGCCCCTTGACGATGCACAAACATCGCCGGCGTCGCACCGCCTTGCATCTGCGCCCTTGGCGGCGTAACCAGACCCATCACACTTTCACCACGGCCTCCTAGCAGGCTGCTGAAAAACGGCTTGGGCGCGCCATTTTGGGCTGGATCGTCTCGATCACGGTGAGTTAGCGGGGCGGCGAGTGCGGGTACGAGGCCGGCGCTGCTGGCAGCGCCGGCATTTCTTGGGGATTGGTGCCCTCATCGTCACGTCGCCCCCTGGAGGTTGCGCATTCTGACCAGGTTGAAGGCCGCGGCGGTGAAGATGAACATCCAATCGACACGTTGCGTGCCTCGGTGTCTGGTCTTGCGCATCAGCCCGACCGTCTTGGCCCATCCGAACATCTGCTCGACGAGCTTGCGTTTCTTCTGACTGACCGTGTAGCCCGGGTGCCGGGTCGTGCGGCGGTCGATGGCGCTGAGAGGTGGACCCCGAAATTCGGACAGGTTGCTAAGGTGGGATCCAGACCAAGAAGAAGGAGTCTGGAATGCCACGGAAGAGACGGAGTTATCCTGCTGAGCTGAAGGCGAAGGTCGCTTTGGAGGCGCTTCGCGAGGAAGCGACGATGGCGGAGCTGGCAGCCCGCTACGATGTGCATCCGAATCTGATCGCCAACTGGAAGAAGAAGGCTCGGCAGAAGGTGCTGGCTGGCTTCTCGGGGAAACAGGAGCGCAACGAGGTCTCTCGGGAGGCCGAGATCAAGGAGCTGCGGGCGAAGATCGGGGAGCTCGTCATCGAGCGGGATTTCTTGTCCAAGGCCTTCGGTCGTTGAGCCACGGCCGGAGGGTGGCGATGGTCGATCCGGAGCACGGCCCCCTGAGCATCACGCGGCAGTGCCGCCTGGTGTCGATCGCGAGGTCTTCGTTCTATTACGAGGGCCACGGCGAGAGTCCGCTGAACCTGCGCCTGATGCGGCTGATCGACGAGCAGTTTCTTCAGACGCCGTTTTACGGCTCACGTCAGATGCGACGATGGCTGCGCCGTCAGGGCTACACGGTCTCTCGCAAGCGGGTGCGCCGCCTGATGCGGCTGCTCGGGTTGCAGGCGATCTTGCAGCGGCCCAGGACGTCTCAGCCGCACCCGGAGCACCGGATCTACCCCTACCTGCTGCGTGATCTGGAGATCACGCGACCCAACCACGTTTGGTGCGCGGATGTGACCTACATCCCGCTGCAGCGGGGCTTTCTGTACCTGGTTGCGGTGATGGACTGGGCGAGCCGCAAGGTGCTGTCCTGGCGTCTGTCCAACACGCTCGATACGAGCTTCTGCGTCGAGGCCTTGCAAGAGGCGCTCGAGCGCTACGGTCCTCCCGAGATCTTCAACACGGATCAGGGTAGCCAATTCACCAGCGTCGACTTCACCGACGCGCTCAAGGAGGCCGGCATTCGGATCTCGATGGACGGCAAGGGCCGCTGGATGGACAACGTCTTCATCGAGCGACTGTGGCGATCGCTCAAGTACGAGCAGGTCTATCTGTCAGAGTACGCGACTGGCTCCGAGGCTCGGGCCGGGATCGGCTGGTGGATGGACTTCTACAACGAGTGCCGACCGCGCTCGACGCTCCAGGACCGGACGCCCGAGGAGGCGTACATTGACGACGGGGCTGAAGACAGGAGCCCGGGGCTTCGCCCCGTGTCTCGCAAGCCCAAGGCAGCCTGAATCATGAACCCGGATTCCACCTTAGCTGCGACGTAAACCTGTCCAAAGGATGGGGTCCACCTCTATACGAGCATCGCGACCGGCACGAGCTCCGCACCCGGCCACGCTTCGTCGTCGCCGGGGCGCCGCCCCCGGTCGCCTTCATCGAACGGCTCGAGAACGAGCTGGGCTGGGAGTTCCTGCAGATCTATGGGCTCACCGAAACAGCTCCGCTGCTCACCTTCACGGCGCCCGACCATGCTACCGACGCCAGCGGCTACGCTCGCCGATCGCGGGCCGGCGTCGCGGCCCTGGGCGTCGATATCGTCCTGCTCGATGATGACGACAACGAGGTGCCGCGCGACAACGCGACGGTCGGCGAGATCTGCGCGCGCTCCAACGTCGTGTTCAAAGGCTACTGGGAGCAGCCGGACGAGACCGCCAAGGCGATACGTAACGGCTACTTCCACACCGGCGACCTCGCCGTGTGGGACGAGGTTGGCAACGTCAACATCGTCGATCGCAAGAAGGACGTCATCATCTCTGGCGGCGAAAACATCAGCTCGCCGGAGATCGAGGACGCTCTCTACGGCCACCCTCCGGTGCTCGAGTGCGCGGTCATCGGTGTGCCGCACGCGAAGTGGGGCGAGACGCCGATGGCCTTGGTCGTGCTACGCGACGGCGAGTCGGCGACCGAGCAGCAGCTCATCGACTTCTGCCGCGACAAGCTGGCGCACTTCAAGTGCCCGACCCGCGTCGAGATCATCGACGCGCTTCCGCGCACGGCCACCGGCAAGCTGCAGAAATTCCGCCTACGCGAGCGCTACTGGAGCGACGACGGGTCTATTCGCCGAGGTTGAGACTCAAATCGCGCCGCATCACGACCACGGCGGACGTGTCCGATGCGACACTCGAATAGAAGTCCTCAGTGAGCTGTTGCCACGCATAGGCCCCTATCGCGTGCTGGATTATCCCGTCCAGGTCGGTGGTCTCGCCCATGCTGACCATGCCCTCCATAGGAACGGCGAGCAGGTACTGTCCGGCCTCGGCGCCCACCACGGTCTGATGAACGACGTATTCGAGCTCCGGCGCATGCTCGACGATGAGGTCGCGGTACCTTTTCATCGCGGCCTCGAACTGTGGCACCTGGCCCATCTTCACCTGATAGGCAGCGAGCAGCTCCAGCGCGCCGACGCTGCCACCGGAAGAGGAGCTGATCAGCTGCAGCGACTCCAGGAAGCGGATCCCTCTGTCTGCCAGTACTGCGTCGGCTGCGGCTGCCTCCTCGAGACCGGTCAGCACGCGCCCGGTCCAGGCCGCCGACTGGATCCCTCCACCGCTGACCGTCGCCACGACCAGGAGTGGGCGTACGCTCTCCGCGCGACTCTCAGCCGTCGCGCGCAGGCGAAGAGCCCGCTGCGACGCTGCTGAGCGTCAGCGCGGCAGCAGCCGCTCGAGTTCCGCGAACCAGTCGGTGATCAGCACCAGGCGTGGCGGCTCGGGCTCCTCGAACACGACGAAGAACTCGCCGTCAGGAGAGATATCCCAGCTGTCAGGGGACAGCACTTGTGCCATCACGACGGGCTCGGAGACGCGGAACTCGGCGCCGGGATCGACCCGCCGGGCCACGGCACGACCCCCCTGGAGGTAGACGATGCGGCCGTCGGCAAGCCAGCGGGGGGCGTCGCCGCCGTCCCGCGACACGCGCCACTCCCGATCGGTCGATCCCTCGGGCCGCGGGAAGGATCGAACGTAGATCTCGTAGCGACCGGTGTGGTCCGAGGCGTAGGCGACGAAGCGACCGTCCGGCGAGAAGGCACCCTTAGCAGGCTGCTGAAAAACGGCTTGGGCGCGCCATTTTGGGCTGGATCGTCTCGATCACGGTGAGTTAGCGGGGCGGCGAGTGCGGGTACGAGGCCGGCGCTGCTGGCAGCGCCGGCATTTCTTGGGGATTGGTGCCCTCATCGTCCAGATGGCGGGCGAGATTCCCGGAAGGGGCCGGGTAACCTTGGCGGCCGACAAGGGCTACGACACGCGAGACTGCATCCGAAAGCTTCGAGATCGCAACATCACCCCGCACGTCGCACAGAACGACACGAACCGGCGCAGCGCCATCGACCGCCGCACGACCCGGCACCCGGGCTACACGGTCAGTCAGAAGAAACGCAAGCTCGTCGAGCAGATGTTCGGATGGGCCAAGACGGTCGGGCTGATGCGCAAGACCAGACACCGAGGCACGCAACGTGTCGATTGGATGTTCATCTTCACCGCCGCGGCCTTCAACCTGGTCAGAATGCGCAACCTCCAGGGGGCGACGTGATCTCGGCGCCGTCGGCGGTGACGAGGATCATGTCCTCGAGCCGGATGTAGATCTGCTCCTCTCGAATGCGGAATTGAGGCTCGATCGTGAAGACCATGCCCGGCACGAGCATGCCGTCGCTGCGGCCGACATCGTGTACGGCCATGCCGACACCGTGCCCGAGTCCACCCCCGGGACGCGCCGCGCGCTCGGCGTAGCTCGCCACGAAGCGCTCTGCGGCCGCCCGATAGTGGGGCTTCGAGAAGCTCCAGCCCTCGAGAATCTCTTGCATCTCGGCGGCTGCCTCCAGCCGGATGGCCTGCGCGTCGCCGGGGCGAATGCTATCGAGGATGGCTCGGTAGTAGGCGAGATAGAAGCCGTAGAGCTCGCGTTGCCAGTCGTTGAACACGCCGTTGACGGGCCACTGCCGGGTTACGTCGGCCGAGTAGTACCCGACGTCTGGGGCGAAATCCATGAGCAGAAGCTCGCCGTCCTGCATGCGCTTCTTGCCGGCGTGGTAGTGGGCCCACCAGGCGTTGGTGCCCGAGGCGATGAGCGAGTAGTAGGCATCGCCCTGGGCCCCGTTGCGGTAGAAGATGAACTTCGCGAGACCGTCGAGCTCATGCTCCAGGAGCCCCGGCTGCGTGGAGCGCATGGCCTCGAGTATCGCCAGGCACGACAGCTCGGTGGCGCGGCGGATCAAGGCGATCTCCCGCGGACTCTTCAGCAACCTCAGGTGATCCAGCGTCGGCGACAAGTCCCTGATCTCAAGATCTGGGAGCCGCTCACCGAGCAGGCGGATGAAGTTGGCCGTCCTGGAAGGCCGGCCGTCCCAGGGATCCGACTCGATGTCGCTGACCGTGCGACGCCCCAGGTCGCGGCTCGTCGAGAGGCCCTCGGCGGGCTGGTGCGGTGTGAACAGGGCCGGCGTCGTCGTGCGGTTGGCCAGCGCCCGCAGGCGCTGCTCCAAGGCCTCGGTCGGGGCGACCTCGTCGACACCGGTGAGCTCGAGCGCCAGCTCGGCGTCTTCCGCCGCCAGATTCTTGCCCTCGCTGCGTTCCCGCCGCTCGTCCCGGTGCGGCAGGAACAGCGTCGAGTGCCCCTCGCCCCCGTCGATCAGCAAGAGAGCGTGCGGAGCCTCCACGCCGGTGAGGTAGTAGAACTCGTTGGACTGCCGGAAGCGCACGTACCCCGGCGGATTGGGGGCGCCCTGAATCACTGCGATGGCCAGCGGACCGATCGCCCGGGCGACGGCGGCCCGGCGCTCCGCAAACTCCTCGGGTGGGAAGTCTTCGCTGAAGAGCGGTGCCTGCTGTGGCCTCGGCCCGGCGGCCGTCACCAGCAGCAACGACGTCGCGACAGCAGCGCACACGGCGACGCTTCGCCCGCTCCATCTGATCATCTCGCTCATACTCGCCTTCCCTCGGTGCGGCTCCGGGCTCTCCTGAAGGGTCAACATCCACATGTAGGGATTGACCGAGTCGCGGGGCAGAGTCGATCCAGCGATCATCGACCTTCGCCGAGGATGGTAGAGGACGGCAGGTCTGCGCGTGGCGTTGTCTCGGCCGGGCCGGGCTGCGAAACTCCGGCCGATGGCCGCGCGGCGGGGTTGGCTCGGCAGGCGCGGATTGCCGAGGCCAGCGCATGCACGCGATCAGCTCTGAGACCGGACCTTGTCGGCCAGCTGCCGGCGCTTGCCCTCCGGCCAATCGCCGATCGGGCGGCCAACGTAGAGGAATCCGAGCAGTCGAACGCTGGGCGCGAAGCCGACCACCTCGGCGACGTGCGGGTGGGTCGCGGTGGCGCCGCTGGTCCACTTGCAGCCCAGTCCTTGGGCGCAGGCCATCAGCCAGGCGTTATGCACGGCGCAGCCGAACGCCACCAGCTCCTCCCACTCGGGCAGGTGCGGATTCACGTGCATGCCGAGGGCGATCCATACAGGAGCCTTCCATACCTTCTCTCGCAGGGCCTGATGGCGGGCCTCGGAGAAGCCATCGTCGGGGGTGAGCTGGCGGTACGCCTCGGCGATTGCCTCGCCGATGATGCGCCGGCTCTCGCCGCTGTAGAGCACGAAGCGCCAGGGCTCGGTGTGGTGATGGTTCGGTGCCCAGTTCGCCGCCTCGAGCATGCGGTCCACCAGGCTCAGGTCGATCGGTTGCGGATCGATCTTGTCGAGCGGGAAGGCTCGGCGGTTGCGGATGAAATCGAAGAGCCGGTCCGGGTCGTGGCTACTCAGAGAGTTCCTCGGTGAGTTTCGGTCACGGGTCTGGCCGGCATGGTAGCGCGAGGGTCAGCGGACGCGATCTACGCGGGTGCAGTTGATCGCCTGGTCATGATCTGAGAGAAACGGCCCGGAGCTGGCCGTGGCGAGGCTCTGGCGCACCCAGACCCGTCGGAATTCCACCACGGCCTGCCAGTTCCACCACTACGCCGGAGGTCCGCCCGTGGGTAAGAGATCGGTAGTCGTAGCGCTTCTGGTACTGACGGCCACCTCGGTGCATCTGGCGTGCGGGCCGGCCGCGGCTCCCGACTCCGATGCCACCGGCTCGTCGGAGCAGGCCGAGGCAGCCGTACAACGCCCCGGTATCGATGCCACCAACGCCTTCTACTACTACGCCGACGTGGAGGCGGCGTGGCGCTTCTACACGGAAGTGCTCGGGTTGCAGACCGTTGCCGACTACGGCTTCGCCAAGATCCTCAGGGTAGCCTCGACCTCCTACCTGACCCTGGTCGATGCCGAACGGGGCATGCATTCGGCCGACGAGCCCAAGAGCGTGACGCTGGCGCTGGTGACCGACGAGCTCGAGGGCTGGTACGAGTACCTGAAGGAGGCCGCGGTGCCGATGCACTCGGAGTTGGCGCCCTCGACCGGCCGGCCGCATCAGGGCTTCGTCGCGGTCGATCCCGAGGGTTACTTCCTCGAGTTCGAGCGCTTCGAGCCGCATCCCGAGAACGACGAGCTGCTGCCGGCCCTCGATTCGCTGCAACCCGTGTTCCCTGACGCGGGCTCCGGCACCAACCGTCCGGCGGGGCTCGGCGTGCGAGCCACGGTCCTGTGGCTTTATTTCGGCGATACGGCCCGAGCCAACGAGTTCTACACGGCGCTCCTGGGCGGCGGCCCAATCCTCGATCAGGGATGGGCCTGGGGCTACCTCGCCTCACCCTCCGGCCTCATCGGCATTGTCGACGGAGCGCGAGGGCTGCACCAGGCTACCGACCTGGAAGGCGTCACGGTGTCGCTGTTCGTCGACGATGTCGACGCCTGGTTCGAGTCCGCACAGGCGGTAGCGGGTTTCGAGCTGCGCACCGAGGAGATCACCGACGAGAGCGGCCGCGTTCGTGTCTTCGTGGGCTACGACCCGGAGGGCACCTTCCTGGAGTGGGACACCTTCCTCGCGGTCGAGGGCAACGAGGATCTGCTGCGACTCCTGCGCTGAGCTCGAGCCGGTCGGTCACTCGAGACGTAGCGCTGTCATCGGCTCGATCCTGGCGGCACGCCGCGCCGGGACGAGGCACGCAAGCAGCCCAACCGCGGAGACGACGCCGCCGCCCAGAGCGTAGTAGATGGCGTCCCCGGTGCCGGAGCTGTAGAGCAGGTGCTGGATGAGCTGGACACTGATCAGGGCGACGGCGAGTCCAGCAGCGACGCCGGCGGCGATCACGGTCATGCCCTCGCGCGTGATCATCGAGACGATGCCGCGGGTCGAGGCGCCGATCGCCTGACGTACGCCGATCTCCCGGGTCCGGCGCTCTACCGCCGAGGCCAGCGAGGCGTACAGGCCGATGGCGCTGAGGATGACTGCCAGAACACCGGCGTAGGCGACCGCGGCTGCGCTCATGCGCAGCGGGCGGAAGTCTCCCGCAAGCCGTGCTGGCAGCGTGACCACGGCAGTGACGGGGACGTCGGGGTCGACCCGACGCACCTCGCGGGCGATCGCCGGCAGCATCGCAGCCGGGTTACCGGCGACGCGGATCTGCATGCGGGCATCGCTTTGGTCGGGTTTCTGCCAGAAGGGCACGTAGACGTAGGGCCTGAGTGGCTCGGCGCGACTTTGCAGGGGCACGTCGGCAACCAGTCCGATCACCAAGTGCTCGCGATCATCGATGCGCACGACCGAGCCGATCGTGTCACCACCCGGCCAGAGGCGGTTCGCCAATGCCTCGCTGACAACGGCTACCGGCGGCGAGCCCACATCGTCGCGCGCCGTGAACTCACGTCCGCGGACGACGGATATGCCCAGAGTTTCGAAATATCGCGACCCGATCTCCAGGGATCTGCTCCGCAGGGCGAGTGCATCGTCGCCACCGGTTGCTACATCGGCTTCAAAGCCGAACAACGCGACCCCCGTCCCGACCAGGGAGCTGGACTGCACCCCGGGCAGCGCCTCCACCCGCGCAACGACCTCGCGCAGGAAGCGCTGTGCCTTCTCGGGTCCGTACTCGAGGAGGCGCGGGCGGAGTCGCATCAGGGCCACCCTGGAGGAATCGAAGTTGGTACCGCGGATGAGCCCTGCGGCGCCAGACGCGAGCAGTGCTGCAACCACTACCAGCGCCACGGCGCTCGCTGCCTGAAGGCCCAGGAGCCAGCGGCTGGCCCCGGGCCGCGCCGTAGCGCCCATCGCCTGCCGTTGCAGGCCGACCGAACCCCCGGCACGCACCGAGGCCAGGGCCGGGAACATGCCGAACAGAAGACCCGCCAGCAGCGACAGCAACACGACCGCGAGCACCACACCGGGCGCCAGCGCGAAGTCGAAGTAGAGCGCTCGACCGGCGCCGTCGGCGGCGAAGAACATCGTCTGGAGCAGCCGGGTGAGCCCGATCGAGAGCAATACGCCGAGGGCACCGCCGCCGAGCGCCAGGAGCATCGACTCGGTCAGCAGCTGACGCAACAGCCGGGCACGCGGCGCACCGAGCGATGTGCGAATGGCCAGCTCACGGGTTCGGGCGTTGCCCCGCGCGATCAGCAGACCGGCCAGGTTGCCGCAACAGACCAGGAACAGAACGCCTGCCACCAGCGACAGCAGTCGAACGAACTGGCGGTCGCTGGAACCGAGGCCGCCGCCACGCGCCCCGACGACCGCGACGCCGGTGTTTTCCTCACGCGGCGCCTGCTTCCACTCGGGAGGCAGAAGCGTGCCCATCTCGGCGCCGACCTCCTCGATGCCGACCCCAGGCGCGAGGCGTCCCAGCATCCGCAGGATCGTGCAGTCGGGATCCTGCAGCACCGAGCACCAGCGATAGCCGATGCCGAGCATCATCGTCGGCATGTAGATCTGCGCCGGCGTGATTGCCAGGCCGCGGAAGCTCGGCGGCACGACACCGATCACGGTGAACTCGGTGCTGTTGATCGCGATCCTGGCGCCGATGGCCTCGGGTGCGGCCCCGAACCAGGTGCGCCAGAGCTCGTCGCTGATCACGACCACGGGATCGCGGTCGGGCACCGCGTCCTCGTCGGGCCGGAAGAATCGGCCCAGTGTCGGGTCGAGCTCCAGAAGCGGGAAGAAGTTCGCCGAGACGACGGCGCCCTGGACCTCGCGGGCGACGTCGCCCACCGTCACATACAGCGGCGCGGTAGCGTAGATCGCGGCCAGGTCGGTCAACGTCCGTGTTGCGTCGCGAAAATGAACGTAGTCTCGGTACGAGACAAGACCCTTCTGGGTGCCTTCGTAGCGGGTCGCTTCGACCTCGACTACCTCGGCCGGTCGCGGCACGGGCAGGCGTCGCAAGAACATTGTGTTGGCCAGGGTCAGCACCGTGCACACCGCACCGATCGTGAAGGCGAGGGTCAGCACTGCGGTGAGCGTGAAGCCCGGAGTCCGCGCCATGACCCGTGCGCCGTAGCCAACGTCCTGGAGGATCGATTCGAACCCGGAGGTGCCCCGGGCCTCGCGGCATTCTTCCTTCACGGCGTCCACTCCGCCGAACATGGCCCGGGCTCGTTGGCGCGCCGCGTGCGGCGACATTCCAGCGGCGATCTGCCCTTCGATCTCCCGGTCGATATGGAATCGCAGCTCCTCGTCGAGCTCCTGCTCGAGCTGCTCCCGACGAGTCAGTTTTCGGAGCATCGCTATCCCGCCGCCAGCACCTGGGCGACCGCCGTGGAAAGCGACTGCCATTGGCCGGTCTCCTGGCCGAGCTGCCTGCGGCCGGCTGGCGTGATCTCATAGAACCGCGCCCGGCGGTTATTCTCGGAGGTGCCCCACGACGCGGCGATCAGGCCACGGCGCTCGAGCCGGTGCAGCGCCGGATACAGCGACCCCTGCCGGACCTGGAGCACGTCGCTCGACAGCTGCCGGATACGCTGCGCGATCGCCCATCCGTGCTCGGGCTCGAGAGCCACGGTCTTGAGGATCAGCAGGTCGAGAGTTCCCTGTGGTAGATCGACTCGCGCGTTTGTCATGGCCTCCCCTTCCACTTCGACAAGAAGACCCTATACCGCTCTCTTGTCGAAGAGCAAGGGGAGTGACTGGGGTTAGCAGGCGGTTCATCACCTTCGCGTGTCGATGTGTCTCGTGCCTAACGTTGGGGTGGAACGCGAGTCGTCGCTCTTGCAGAGGCTCCGACGCCTCCGTACTGGATGCCGGTCAGGTCGGCCATCGCCTTCTTCCACGTGGTGATGTCGCGCACGTTGAACTGGCTCAGGTGCGCATGACCGCAGGCTCGCGCGATTATCTGCATGAGCTCGACCGCGGCGCCGAAGAAGCGGGCCAACTGCTCAGAGGAGCGGTCGACGTTCAGACGGGCCCGCAGGTGACCCTGCTGCGTGGCGATACTGGCTGGGCAGTTGTTAGTGTTGCAGATACGTGCCGCCACGCAGCCGATCGCCTGCATCGCCGAATTCGCCAGCGCCGGGCGTGCGGACGCCACCGGTGATGATCAGCGTCACGTCCTCGCGCCCGGTCGCCTGCAGGTGCCGTCGCGCGCGGGCCAGCGCCGGGATGGTCGGCACCGAGATGTTGTCGCGGAAGATCAGCGGCGCAGCGCCCGTGGCACCGCCGCGGCCATCGAGGATCACGTAGTCGGCGCTGGCCTCGAGTGCGAAATCGAGATCGGCTTCGATGTGCTGGGCCGAGAGCTTGAAACCGATCGGGATCCCGCCGGTGATCTCGCGGACTCGATCGGCGAACGCACGGTAGTCATCGGTGGTGGTGAACTCCGTGAAGGTCGGAGGCGAGATCGCAGCCTGTCCCTCGGGCAGTTGACGTACCTCGGCGATCTTGCCCTTCACCTTGTTGCCCGGCAGATGCCCGCCGGTACCGGTCTTGGCGCCCTGGCCTCCCTTGAAGTGGAACGCTTCAACGCGGGTCAACAAATCCTCGGCGAAGCCGAACTTGGCCGACGCGAGCTCATAGAAGTAGCGCGAGTTGGCCCCCTGTTCCTCCGGCAACATTCCTCCCTCACCGGAGCAGATGCCCGTGCCGGCCAGCTCGGCACCCTTTGCCATGGCGACCTTGGCCTCCTCCGACAGCGCTCCGAAGCTCATGTCCGACACGAACAGGGGAATCTGGAGCCGCAACGGCTTGGCGGCATTCGGCCCGACCACCAGCTCGGTGCCGACCGCCACGTCCTCGAGCAACGGCTTGGTCGCCAACTGTGCCGTGAGGAGCTGGATGTCGTCCCAGCGGGGCAGCGTCGGGCGCGGGACTCCCATCGCTCCGATCGATCCGTGATGCCCGGTCTTGCTCAAACCGTCGCGCGCGAGCATGTGAATGAGCTCGACGGTGGGCTCTTCCTCGGTGTTCCGAGCTACGGGCGGCGCGCCGGGGTCCTGCGTAGCGGGCGTCTCGGCGACCGTAGCGTCGGCGGGCAGCGACGCGTGGGTGCCGTCGCAATACGGCGGGTTCTTGGTCTGCTTGCACATGCACAGGTGGGCCTGCTCGGGGGTTTCCACCGTGAAGCCCAGCGGCGTAAGGCCGGTGCCTCGGTGGGAGCCATCGCAGAACGGCTGCGCGCTCGATCGGCCGCACGCACACCAGTGGTGGTCGCCGGGCTCGAGGTCTACTTGCATCGGCGCTCGGCCGGCAATCTTCGCTTGGCTCATCCATCAAGCTCCTAGCTCGCGTGTGCGTCGCGTTCCAAAGTCCGGGGCGAATCCCATCCTACAGCTGGACTGCAGAGGTGGCGCATTGTAGAAAGCGTGTCGATTCCGCCCCGGCAGATCGGAGCAGGCTGTGCCCTCACGACCCATTGACCGTCGGACGTTCCTGCGCGGCGCGCTCGGTGCCTCTTCGGCGATGATCGTGCCGCGGCGAGTGCTCGGCGGCCCTCGCTACTTGCCTCCCAGCGATGAGCTCACCAAGGCGGTGATCGGAGTGGGCGGGATGGGGCGTAGCCATATGGGCTACGAGGGCTCGCGATTGCTCGCCGTGTGCGACGTCGACGGCGATCACCTGCGCCGCGCGCTCGAGGAGGCGGGACCGGGTATCGACGGCTACGCCGACTATCGCGAGGTGCTCGCTCGAGCCGATATCGACATCGTTCATATCGCTACGCCGCCCCATTGGCACGCCCCGATCGCCATCGAGGCGGCCAACGCCGGCAAGGACATCTGGTGCGAGAAGCCGATGACGCACACTATCGGCGAGGGCAGGCGGGTGCTCGAGACCGTGCGCCGTAATGGCACCATTTTCCGCATCAATACCTGGTTCCGCTTCGAGGGCACCTTCTACGGCATGGGCACCGAGGTCGCGCCGCTCAAGAAGCTGATCACGCACGGGATCTTCGGGTGGCCCCTACGGGTGCGCGTCGGTGCCGCCACCGGCTTCGACTGGAAGCTGTCCCGCTGGGTGGGTCGCACCGATCTGCGCCCCGCGCCGGTGCCACCCGAGCTCGACTACGATCGCTGGCTCGGCCCGGCGCCGTACAAGCCCTATCACCCGCACCGTGTGCACGGCAGCTTTCGCGGTTACTGGGACTACGACGCGGGTGGACTGGGAGACATGGGCCAGCACTATCTGGATCCGGTGCAGTATCTGCTGGGCAAGGACGCGGAGAGCCCAGTGTCGATTCGCATCGAGGCACCGCAGCAGCATCCCGACGCCGTCGGCACGTGGCGACAGATCGTCATGCGCTATGCCGACGGCTGCGAGCTCGTGCTCGACGGGGAAGACCGGGGCGGTGCGCCTCCGTTCCTGGAGGGCCCCGACGGCAAGGTCTATCGGGACATGCGATCCGACGTCGGCGATCTGCATCGAATCGCCGCGGAGCTGCCCGATCCGGAGCCCCGGGTGACGGACTTCGGTACCGCGGTTCGTGAGCGCCGCCGCTTTGCGCTCAACGAGGCCAACGGACATCGCTCCTGCACCCTGGTGAACCTGGGAGCAATCGCCCTGCGACTGCGTCGTCGCCTGCGCTTCGATCCGGCCAGCCAGCGGTTCGTGTCCGACAACGAGGCCAACCGGCTGCTCGATCCACCGGGACGCTCGAGGTGGCAGACGTGAGGCGGGTCGCGGCGGGCTCCGTCCTGCTGGCGGCGCTTCTCCTGGTGGGTGCCTGTGCGAGTGCCCGGACCGGGCTGACGGTCTCGCCCGAGACGCCCGACGCGGTAGCCGCGAGCCTGCGGCGCATGCCGGCCGACTCCTCGCGCCGGGAAGGGGAGATCGCGGCCGACCTGCTGGCCACTCCGGAGACGGTCCCGGTGCTGGTAAGCATGCTCGGAGCCACGACCCATTCCGACGACGCCGCGGCCCGCTTCGGCCTCGAGACCCTCGTCCGTTGGGTCACACGGCCGGGGGCCGACGAGGAGCGCTCCCGCCTGGCCGCAGCGCTGGCCCACGAGCTAGAGCGCCAGCACCCCACCGAGGCGGTGCGTTTCGTGCTCTCACAGCTCGAGCGGCTCGCGGATCCGCAAGTCGTACCGCGCCTGGCGCTGCTGCTCGGCGACGAGCGGCTCGGCGACGCCGTTGCGCGGGCGTTGGTCGGGATCGGGGGAACGGAGGCCACAGCGGCTGTGGTCGTGGCGCTGCGCGAGTCGGCGCCGGGCTCGCGGCTCGACCTGCTCGCAGCCGCCGGCCGACTGGGCGCGGACGAAGCGCTGCCTGAGCTGCGCGCAGCGCTCTCGGCAGGCGATCCAACGGCTCGCCGCGCCGCTGCGCGGGCGCTGGCCGACCTGGCCGCTCCGGGAGTCGGAGAGGATCTGCTGGCGGCGGCGCGCGCCTCGAGCGATCTCGAGCGACGAGATCTTGCTGCCGAGGCACTGCGCTACAGCGTCCATGCGGCGGATGGACGCTCGGGGGTCGAGGTCGCCGAGGCCCTGTTTCGTATGGGTCGCGAGACCGACGACCAGGTGCTCCAGGCTGCAGCGCTTGGGGCGCTGGGGGATGTCTCGGATGCCGCTGCACGTCGGGCACTCGCCGCGGTGCCCGAGGACGCGGCACCTCGGCTGCGCGCCCGGGCCACCGCGCTGCGCGAGGAGCTCGACGCCCGCGAGAGAGCAATGGAGATCTTGGAGCACGAGCGGCGCCAGGGCTTCGCGGCGCTGTTCAACGGCAGCGACCTGACCGGCTGGGTGGGTGCCACCGACGGCTACTACGTCCAGAACGGCGCCATCGTCTGCGACCCCGACGGGGGCGGCAATCTCTATACCGAGAACGAGTACGACGATTTCGTGCTGCGCTTCGAGTTCCGCCTCACCCCGGGAGCCAACAACGGCCTCGGGATCCGGGCGCCGCTCGAGGGCGACGCGGCCTACGTCGGCATGGAGCTGCAGATTCTCGACAACACCGCGCGTCGCTACACCGACCTGCAGCCCTACCAGTACCACGGCTCGATTTACGGGGTATCGCCCGCCGAGCGCGGCCATCAACGTCCGGTCGGCGAGTGGAATGAGCAGGAGGTCATCGCCGATGGCCGACGGATCCGGGTCGTGCTCAACGGCGCCACCGTCCTCGACGTCGATCTCGACGAAGTGTCGACGCCCGAGACCGCCGACGGCCGCCCTCACCCCGGTCTGGCGCGTGAGACAGGCCACATCGGCTTCCTCGGCCACGGGCACCGTGTAGAGTTGCGCAAACTCCGCATCCGCGAGATCCGCGTGAAGCAGGTGATCGAGGAAGTCGCGCTGGCGGCTCGGGACACCGATTAGCGACGGATCCCGGCTGACTTCTGGCTGCCCGCGGCCGGCTGAACCTCGGCCCGCATACGCGCCGCCCGGCTGAGGATCAACAGGCTTCCGATGGCCAGGCCCGCCGCGAGGACAAAGGCGGCGCCCGGAAACTGGATCGCGGCACCGGCCGCGGTGAAGCGGCGGAATAGCTGGGTCATCAACGGCGGCGCGATGATCGAGCTGAGGCTGAACAGCCCGGCGACAGCCCCCTGCAGCTCGCCCTGGGAGTCGGCGGGGATGCGGTGCGACATCATCGCCTGCACCGACGGCATCACCAAGGCGCCGAGCAGCCAGCTGAACTGCCAGGCGAACATCATCCAGCCACGCTCGGCCAACGCGTAGCCCATGAAGCCCGCGGCGCCGACCAGCAGGCCGAGCATGGCGGTGTTGCGCTCGCCCAGCTTGGGAATGACCACACGCGGCAGGGTGCTCTGGCCCAGCACCATGATCATGCCGACGAAGGCGAGCGAGGCCCCGACCATCGCCTCCGACCAGCCGAACTTGAACATCGTGTAGAAGGACCAGGTGCTCGGCATCACCTGGTGGGCGATCTGCCACAGGAACAGGGCCCCCAGCAGGCTCAGCACGACCGGGTGCTTGCGAATCTGCAGGAGCGTGCCGATCGGATTGGCGCGCTTCCACTCGAAGGGCCGGCGCTTGTCTGCGGCCAGGGTCTCGGGCAAGACGAAGAAGCCGTAGACGAAGTTGATGAGGCTGAGCCCCGCCGCGGCGAAGAAGGGGGCACGTGGGCCGAGCTCGCCAAGCAGGCCGCCGAGAGCCGGCCCGAGGATGAAGCCGGCCCCGAAGGCCGCACCGATGAGCCCGAAGTTCTGGGCCCGCTTTTCCGCCGGGCTGATGTCGGCGATGTAGGCGTAGGCCGGCGTAAACGAGGCGCCGGCGATCCCGGCGATGGCGCGGCCGAGGAATAGCCAGGCCATAGTCGGCGCGTTGGCTATGATCAGGTAGTCGACGCCGAGCGAGCCGACGGCGTACAGGAGTACTGGCCGGCGCCCGAATCGGTCGCTCAGGTTGCCGAGCACCGGAGCGAAGACGAACTGCATCAGAGCGTAGACGAAGCCCATCCAGCCGCCGAATACCGCGGCACGGCTCAATCCCTGGCCGGTGAGCTCCATGATCAGCTCCGGCATCACCGGGATGATCACACCGATGCCCATGGTGTCCAGGAGCACCGTGACGAGAATGAAGACAAGCGCCAGCTTGCCGGGCTTTCGAGGGGACATGCTGCTGCCAGGGCGAGGTCCGAGAGTCCCGGACGATACCAGGGTCGGCCCTGCGGTGCGGGGCTACGGGAGTCGCAGTGCCGCATGGTGGATCTGGAGTGTGTCTGGCCGACGGTGATGGCCGCGGCTGCATGGTCGCGAATTCGATCTGTGAGACCGCCGGCACCCGCCTGGCCGTGAGCGCCCAGGCGGTGCATCGGCACCAGGTCGGCCGGCGTTGCTGCCCGGGTGTTTCATGGCACAGTACGGTGGCGAAGCGAAATCCCCGAGCCGAGAGTGACCATGACCCTGAGTTCCCGATACCTGCTGCGTGTGGCCGCCACCCTTCTGATCGTCGCTGGGGTCGTCGCCGGCCACGGCGCGAGCGGCGCCGCTGAGGGAGACAATTGGCCGCGCTTCCTGGGCCCGGGCGGGATTCCTGTGAGCGACAACCCGAACTTGCCCACCAACTGGTCGAGCACCGAGAACATCGAGTGGTCGGCACAGATCGCGGGCATGGGCTGGTCGTCGCCGATCGTCTGGGGTGACCGGATCTTTCTGACCGCTGCCACCAGTGATATGCCCATGAAGCAGCCGAGCCTGGGTGTGGATTTTTCCAACGACTACGTGGCCGAGCTCCAGGCCCAGGGCTTGTCGATGGAGGAAGTCATCCAAGAAGTCGGGGATCGGGATACCGAATACCCGCATGAAATCGATCTCCGCTTCGTGCTCTACAGCCTCGATCTCGAGAGCGGCGACACGCTGTGGGAGCGGGCGCTGCACGAGGGGCCGCCGCCGGTGGGCCGGCACCGCAAGAACAGCTTTGCCTCCGAGACCCCGGTGACCGATGGCGAGTCCATTTTCGTGTACTTCGCGCACCAGGGTCTCTATGCGTACGACTTCGACGGCAACGAGCAATGGGCCACGCCGCTCGAGTCCTATCCCGTGTATCTCGATTTCGGCGGCGGCACCTCGCCGGTGCTGCACGGCGACCGCATCTACATCCTCAACGACAATGAGGAGTCGAGCTTCGTCGCGGCCTTCGACAAGCAGACCGGCGAAGAGCTCTGGCGCACCGCCCGCCCAGGGCTCGGTGAGGGCACGCCCTTTCACTCGGCGTGGTCCTCGCCGGTGGTCTGGCAAAACGAGCTGCGCAGCGAGCTCGTGACGATGGGCCCCGGCACGGCGATCAGCTACGACCTCGACGGCAACGAGCTGTGGCGTATGTCGGGCCTCGGCATGATGCCGATCCCGACGCCGTTCACCTGGGACGGGTTGCTCTACCTGGTTTCCGGTCCGCCGGGCGGCAAGGCCTGGCCGATGGCCGCCGTGGCCCCCGGAGCCACGGGCGACATCGCCCTGGCCGGGGGCCAGACCAGCAGCGAGTACGTGGTCTGGTTCGACTGGAAGGGCGGCGTCTACCTGAGCACGCCGGTGCTGTACGAGGGTGCCCTCTACGTGCTGCAGGACAAGGGCATCATGGTGAAGCACGACGCCAAGACCGGCGAGGTCGCATGGAAGGCCCGCATCGCGCCCGGCGCCGCCGCCTTCACCGCATCACCCTGGGCCTACGACGGCAAGATCTTCGCGCTCAGCGAGGAGGGCGACACCTTCGTCATGGGCGCCGGTGACGAATACGAGTTGCTCGGTACCAACTCGCTCGATGAGTTCGCCATGGCGACGCCGGCCATCGTCGGGGACCGGTTGCTCGTGCGCACCCAACACCACCTCTGGTCGATTCGGGAGCCGGCGAGCCCTCGGTAGCACGGGTCGCGGGAGGACCCCATCGAGCCTCGGACTTGCGCGCCGACCAGCAAAGGGTCGCGAGCTGGCGGTGCTGGTCGCTCTGGGCCCTGCAATGCGCGCCCGCTGGGTGAACCCGGTCGAGGCATTGGGCGCGGAGTAACGGGACCCGCGGATTCTGCCCGCCACACCTTCCCTATTCGGGGGCCATCCCTTTGTCGCGCAGCTCTTGCAGCGCAGCGTCGGTCTTGTGCAGGTCGTCCAGCTCCATGGCGCGAAGCACCTCCGGCGTCTTGCTGAACTGGATGTTGCCGTACTCGACGATCTGCACGCGGTTGCCCCAGGGATCGCGGAACTCGAGGCCGGCTGTCGCAAGGATATCGGCCCCCAGACTCTCGAGGCGTGCCCGAGCCAGCTCCATGTCGTCGACCACGAGCCCGAAGTGGCGCTCGTCATCCGGCGCCCCGCTGGGGTGCTCGGCGATGGCGATGAACTGGTCGCCGAGCTCGACGAAGGCCATGGTCTGGAAGCGGTTGCGAAACCTCAGCTCGAATAGCTCGCCATAGAACGCCAGCGCCTCATCGAGATTCCCGACCTCCAAGGCGATGTGATTCACACCGACCAGACGGGCTTTGCGATACGTGTCGAGCATCGTCACCTCTCGGCTGTCTCCACCGCGGGTAAGGTGTGATCGTATGATGCCTGGAGCCACCGAAGTTCCTGATGCCCCTGGAGCCGTAGACGCCGTGCCCAAAGGCGAGCCAGTTGCCGACCTCAATCGGGCCTGCTGCACCCTCGATATCGGGGCGGGGAGCAGGCGCGCCTGGTCGAGAGGTGCAAGGCGATCGGCAAGCCCGTGCGCTTCGAGATCCTGAAGTACCTGTTCGATCCGCTCTCGGCGTTGCGGGGATGAAACCTGGCGAACAACTGATACGCTCGCAGCCTTGATGTTTCCCGGGGTCACTCCGGAGCAACTGCAAGGCAGGCATGCGCGACTTCAGAGAGGCATTCCGATCGCTCGTCTCCACACCAGTGCCGACCGCGGTCATCGTGGTCACGCTGGCGTTGGCAATCGGTGCCAACACGGCCATCTTCAGCGTCGTCAACGGCGTTCTTCTGCGCCCCCTCGGGTATGCCGCCGAGGAGAGCCTCGTCGTCGTATAGGAGAGCAACCGCCAGCAGGGCATCGACAAATCGCAGACCTCGACCGGGAACTATCGCGATTGGCGCCGGCAGGCGACGTCGTTCGACGGGCAACTGGCGATCTACCGGTATCAGGGCCACACGATGACGGCGCTGGAGCAGCCGCTCCGCGTCAACAGCATGCGGGTCTCGCCGCGATTGTTCGAGCTGCTCGGCGTTCCGCCGCGGCTCGGGCGGACGCTCGATAACGGCGACGAGGTGCCGGGCAACGAGCGGTTGGTAGTGCTGACCCACGCGTCATGGGCGCGTCGCTTCGGCTCCGACCCCGACATCGTAGGGGCGTCCGTCGAGCTCGATACCGAAGCCTACCGGGTGGTTGGCGTCATGCCCGACGGCTTCGTCTTCCCGCCGGGCGATCCGAGCGTCGAGATCTACACCCCACTGACTATCGGGGAGGCCAACCCGATGGACCGGCCGCACCGCATGTACGACGCGGTCGGTCGGCTCGCAGATGAGGTCTCGTTCGATGCGGCGCAGGAGGAGCTCGATGCGATCGCGGCGCAGATTGCCGCGGACTTTCCGCAGTCCAACGAGGGCTGGGGCATCACGATCGTGCCGATCCGCGATGAGGTGATCGGCGATATCGGCGCTACGCTCTGGGTGCTGCTGGCGGCCGTGTTTGCCGTGCTGCTGATTGCTTGCGCGAACGTTGCGAATCTGCTGATCGCGCGCTCGGCAGAGGCGTCGCTCGACTTCACGATCCGCTCGGCGCTGGGTGCCGGTCGATGGGCCCTGATCCGGCGCTCGCTCGCGGATAGCATCTTGCTGGCGGTCGGAGGTGGCGGTTCGGGCGTCCTGCTGGCGGTCTGGGGAGTCTCATTCCTGCGTTCGGTGATCCCCGCCGCCGTGCCGCGTGGTGACGAGGTCGGGATCGACCTGGCGGTCTTGCTGTTTGCGGCGGCTGTCTCGGGCTTTGCGAGCCTGGCGTTCGGTCTCATACCGGCGATCCGCGTCATGACCCCCAACCTCGCCGATGCGCTCAAAGGCGGTGGCAAGAGTGCGCTGGCGGCGCGCTCGCGCTGGCTGTCGCGCGCCATGGTGGTGGCAGAGGTGGCCCTGGCGCTTGTCCTGCTGGTCGCTGCGGGTCTGATGATCCGAAGCTTCTCGGCGCTCAGCGTCACCGATCCCGGCTTCCGCCGCGAAGGCGTGGTCGCGCTCACGCTGCAGCTTCCCAACTCCCGCTATCAGGGGTTCGAGGACAACCGGGCCTTCTTCGTGGAGCTGAACGAGCGGGTCTCGGCGATCCCCGGGATCACCGAGGTCGGAGCCGTGTCGGATCTGCCGATGAACGAGGTAGGGACGGCGTTCGAGATGCCCTTCACAGTGACCGGACTGGATGCGGCCTCACCGACCGAGCGTCCGCGGGCTGACTATCGCGGCGTCATCCCCGACTTCATCCAGACCATGGGGATCCCGCTGATTCGAGGGCGGCTGTTCGACCGGCTCGACGGAGACGAGGGGCGCGAGGTCGCCGTCGTCAATCAGGCGTTGGTCGACCGTTACTTCCCGGACACCGATCCGATCGGTCAGGGGCTGCAGATGCCTATGGCCGGCTCGGTCGAGATCGTCGGCGTCGTCGGCGACACGCGTCACGGCGGACTGCAGTCGGAGTTCGCACCGGAGCTCTACGTACCGTTCAAGCAGCTGGCACTTGCCGACATGCACCTTGTCGTCTACTCGGACATGGAGATGTCGGCGGTTTCCGCGGCGGTCGGAGAGGTCATCCTGAGCATGGACCCGGGACTCGTTCCGACCGAGGTGGCCCGGATCAGCGACATGCTCTGGGAGTCGGTGGCGCAGCCGCGATTCAACACGGCGCTGCTGGTCAGCCTGGCCATCTGCGCCGGGGTGCTGGCGGCCGTTGGCATCTACGGCGTGGTGAACTACTCGGTGGTCCAGCGCACCGGCGAGATCGGCGTCCGCATGGCGCTGGGCGCCGACGCGCGCGCCACGGCGGAGATGGTGATGCGCCAGTCGATGGTGATGGTCGTCGTCGGCGCTCTCGTCGGTGTCGTTGCCTCGCTGGCCGCCGCACGGTTCCTCGAGGGTATGCTGTTCGGTATCGGCTCGACCGACCTGGCCACTTACGCGGTGGTAACGGCGCTGGCTCTGGCGGTGGGCATGTTCGCCGCGTTGATTCCGGCGCGCCGGGCGACCCGCGTGGATCCGGTAATCGCCCTGCGCAGCGAGTAGCTGCGATCCGCGGCACGCTATTTCGGCCCCCACCCGTGGACTGGAGGCGTGTCGGGCCTTAGAATCCGCGTCGAGATCCGTAGCTCCCCGCCCGGCCGTGGTCGGGACACTCGCCCAGGAGGACACCCGTGTCGAAGAGAATCACCCTCGCCGCTGTCGCGGCGCTCGCCCTGTTTCTGTCGGCTGGCGTTGTCGCCGCTGCTGACTCCTATACCGGCGAGATCGTCGAGAAGGCCTGCTTCGTCGATCGCGGAGCGCATGGTGAGGACCATGCAGCATGTGCCAAGCGCTGCATCGAGCGCGGCGGTGACATGGCACTGCTGACGGCCGACGGCGACCTCTACATCCTGAGGGTCGATCCCGACAACGCCGAGCCCTTCGAGGCGCTCAAGGAGCTCGTCGCCATGCAGGCGATGGTTTCCGGCGACGTGGTCGAGGAAGATGGCTTCATGGTAATGACCGTCGCGATGTCGGAAGCCGCCAACTAGGCGACCCCCGGATCAGAGATCGCGCCCCGGCCTCCGCGTGAGGGAGAGCCGGGGCGTTTCTCGTCTCAGACGCGCAGCACTGCCGCCAGCGCGGCCCAGTGCTCGTCGGTGGGTGCCTGACTCTCGAACAGCGCCACGCCGGACGCCCCGCCCGCCAGCGCGCCGCGCGCCGCCGCGGCCAGCTCCTCAGGATCGAGCTCGGGCACGTAGAGTCCCGCGTACAGTGGGATGCGGCCGGCCAGCGCTCTGGCGCCCTGGCGCGTGGACGACTCGATCCACGCCACCGGCTGCTCGTAGAAGGTGTGGTAGAGCATCGGCAGCACGGCGTCGATTCTCCAGCTCGGCCAGTCCTGCCGAACTAGCGCCCGGGCGATATCGGGCGTCGGGAACACCGCTGCGGTGAGCTGCTTGCCCCCGGCGTGGGCAACACCGGCGAGCTGTCCGACGACCCGGGTGATCGAGTCCTGGCGAAAGCGCACCCAGCGCTCGTCCGCTGGCGGATTGGCGAGCTCGATCGGGTCGTCGCCGGTGAGCTCGCGGAACTGGGCCCGGCACTCGTCGCAGTAGCAGTAGTCGAACTCGGGGAGCTCGCGATCCTGGACGAGGCCGTACCGTTCCCACAGCGCCACCGGCAGGATGACGTCCGGGTAACGCACGTAGTCGAGGTGGATGCTGGTCAGGCCTGGTACTGCGGCCAGCCTGGACACATGGGCGGCGATGTACCGCCGTACCGGTTCGCGGCTCGGGCACAGGAACTTGTAGTAGCCGACGTAGGGCGGGTGGGTCGCGGTGGACTCGCCGCGGCGGCTCACCGCGTACCACTCCGGGTGCTCGGCCTCCATGCCGCTCCGCATCATGGTGAAGATCCAGGCGTGGGTCTCGAGCCCGGCGTCGCTTGCGGCAGGGATGACCCGGGCGAGCGTGTCCGGATCGCCGGTGTTGGGCAGGATCGCTCCGATGCCGGCGGCCCGCCAGCGCTCGAACTGGGGCCTCCACGCCTCCATGGAGGTGAAGTCGCCGCGCACCCAGATCCAGTTCTTGCGGGTCTCGGGACCCGTCTCGCGATCCTGTCCAACTGGCGCGGCCCACGGGCGGCTGCCGGTAGCGATCGCCGCGGCCGCACCCAGAAGTCGCAGTAGATTCCGCCGCCTCATTGGGTTGCCCACACCCTGCCGTCGTCGCGGATGAACACGGTCGCGCCACCGAAGCCCGGTGCGGACATCGTGTACCCGGCCGCCGTGGCGCGGAGCCTCGGGCGAAACTCCAAGCCCTCGATGCGGATGCTCTCGGGATCGAGAGGCTCGAGCGTCGTGGCGTAACGACCAGTGGCTTCCCGGTACGCCGCCTGTCGGTAGTAGAGCTCACGCAGGGCCATGCGGACCGGCTCATTCGGGTCGATCGGCGCCGTCTCGCGAACGCTCGTGCCCACGGACCGTTCCGAGAAGTACACGAACCCCCAGTGCTCGGGACGGTGCATGTCGATGGCGTGCTGCGGACTCCAGACTCAGTTGTCCTCCGGGTATGCCGTACCGGTTGATGGATCGATCCGCTTAGCGTAGCGCCCGCCGGTGCTCTCGAGCTGCCACTGGACGCGCGAGAAGTTAACCGGCCTCGTCGAGCACGGCCCAGGGCATGGCGATCTCGACGCTCCATCCCGAGTCGTGATCGGCGGGATCGTTGAGCGTGCCACGAAGTTCGATTCCTACCAGCAGGCCCTGGATGTCCCAGGCGTCGAGGGCAGGGCCACCATCGCGATAGGGCTTGAGCAGCATCAGGTCCCATTCGGTCCCCAGGGCGTTGATCTCGAGCTCGTAGTAGGCGTGGGTGTCGGCAGTGGGATCGATGAAGACCTCGAAGTCGTTGTCTCGGTAGATAACCGAGTCGCGCTCGGTAAGCGTGGCCCACAGGTGCGGCTCCTGTATCTCGGCGGCGACGTAGAAGAAGCTCTCGTCCCAGAGCATCTTGGCGCGGGTGCCAAAGCGTGGGTCCGGCTTGGCTGGCCCCTCGATATCGACAAAGTCGGTCGTCCACGCGGCCTGCTGCCAGGCAGGCTCGTCGAGCTTCCCGTCGATCGTGAGGGGAGCCTCCGCCCGGGTGCAGACGTAGCGGCGCGGAGTCTCGACGATGCTCTGGAGGCTCGTGCTCGCGAGCAGGCTGAGGATCAGGATCGGTCGCACGGCGGCAAGGTCCTCGGTTACAGTCTGCGACCAGTCGAGCTCGTCCCAAGGAGCGCCGTGGTCGGAAAGACCCTGGGAGCCTACGAGATTCTGGAGCCCCTCGGTGCAGGTGGCATGGGGGAGGTGTACCGCGCTCACGACCCGCGGCTCAAGCGCGACGTGGCCATCAAGGTACTGCCCCGCGGAGCTATCGCACGACCCAGAACGACTCGCTCGACTCCGACGCGAGGCCCAGCTACTGGCCACGGTGGCCCATCCCCAGGTCGCCACCGTCTTCGGCCTGGAGGAGGTCGACGGGGTCACCTTCCTCGCCATGGAGCTGGTGCCGGGCTCCGGACTCGACGAGCTCATCCTCGCAGGTGCGTTGTCGCTTGCGGATGCGCTCGACCTGGCGATGCAGATCGCCGACGGTCTGCAGGCAGCGCACGACCGGGGGGTCGTGCACCGGGATCTGAAGCCGGCCAACGTGCGTGTCACCCCGGAGGGGGCGGCCAAGGTGCTCGACTTCGGCCTGGCAAAGAGCGGCCGAGCCAGCGCCGCGAGCGGCAGCTCACCGGAGCTCACGGAGTCACCGACGATGGCCGCCCCCACGATGGCCGGGGCGATCCTCGGGACGGCCGCCTACATGAGCCCCGAGCAGGCCCGCGGCAAGCCGCTGGATCATCGCACCGACGTCTGGTCGTTCGGTTGCCTCCTGTACGAGATGTTGACCGGAGCCCGTCCGTTCAACGGCGAGACCGTCGCCGACATCATGGCATCGATCGTCAAGGAGCAGCCCGATTGGGACGGGTTGTCGGCGGACCTGCACTGGCGTATCCGCGAGCTGCTCGAGCGCTGCCTGGACAAGGACCCGAAGCGTCGTCTCAACGCCGTCGGCGAGGCGCGCCACGCGATTGAGTCGAGTCTAGGGGCAGCCCCAGCCAACAAAGGTTCCACCGTGGATTCCGGGTCGCGACTTCTCGGCGTGGCGGGTCTCACCGCGGGCTTGGCGCTCGGCGTCATCGGCACCGCACTGGTAATGCGCTCGAGTGCGCAGCCGGAACCGGCCCCGAGCCCGATTCGGCGCACGACGATCAATCTGCCGGACGGTGAGAAGCTCGCATTCGGTCTGCGATCGGCGTCGAGCATCGCCATCTCGCCCGACGGCTCGGTCCTGGCGATCAGCACGATGCCGCTGGCAAGCCGACCCGACTTCTACAGCTACGGAGCTGTCGATACCCGCTTGTGGCTGCGCCCGGTGGATTCGCTCGAGGCGCGCGCGGTTCCCGGGTCCGAGGGTGCCCACCGGCCGTTCTTCTCACCCGACGGTGACTCGGTCGCGTTCTTCGTTCGTGGCCGGCTGAAGACCGTTCCGGTGACCGGGGGCGCTGTCATCGATGTAGCGCCGGTGACCGACCCTTGGGGCGGCGTCTGGGCACCGGACGGTCGCATCATCGTCACGCCGATCGCGCCCGGTGGCATGGTGCTGACGGCGGTGCCTGCGACCGGGGGCGAGCCCGAGCCACTGCTGGCGCTCGATCGGGCGTCGGGGGAGCAGGAGCACAACTACCCGCACGTCTTGCCCGACGGCAACACGGTGCTGTTCACCTCGTGGCTCGGGGGTTCGATCGGTAGCTACCGGGTCGGGGCGCTGGATCTGGCCACTGGCAACCGACGGGTTCTTCGGGAGGGTGGACAGAGCGTCTTCTTCATGCCGACGGCCGGCGCGCTGGTCTTTACGTGGCGAGGAGCTCTTTATTCTGGCCGCTTCGATGAGGCCAGCCTGGTCGCCAGTCAGGAAGCCGTCCGCATGCCGCAGGACGTGCTGATCGAGCCAGAGTACGGTGGCGGCCAGTGGGCCGCGTCGCGCTCCGGCGACCTGGTGTACGCGGCCGGGGGACTCATCCCGCTCGCCAACGAGCTCGTCTGGATCCAAGCCGACGGAACGGTCGAGTCGCTGGCCCGTGTGCAGCGCGATCTGCCTCGCTCCGCGGAGGGATCTCCGAATATCGAGGACGCGGCGGGCAATAGCCTGGAGCGGCTGTTCGACGAGCCGCTGCGCCTCGACCGGATTGGCACCGAGTCACTCGAACCCGTCCGCTTGCCCTTCGAGGTTCGGATCTCCGGCTGAGGACGCGACCTGGTGGCCTAGTAATCGATGTCCACGAGGCGCCGCGCGCCGGCCGACTCCAGGATCGCGTCACAGACGACCGCGGCCCGATACCCGTCGAGGAACGTAGCGCCGTGGGGCGCGACGTCGGCGTCGTTTACGATGCAGTCGAGCAGGTGCGCGATTTCGTGTACGAAGGTGGCTCCCAGCCGATGATGTGGCCATGCGGCCACCAGTTCTCCCAGAACGGGTGGTGGGCCTCGCTGATCAGCGCCTGGTGGAACCCCTGGGTTTCCTTCGGCTCCTCGCCGACCCAGAAAACCTCGAGCTCATTCAAGCGTTCCAGGTCGAAACGGACGCTGCCGTTTTCGGCGTTGATCTCGATGACCTGGTGGTTCTTGCGGCCGGCCGCGAAGCGCGTGGCCTCGAGCGTTCCGATTGCTCCGCCGTCGAACTCGACCGTCGCTACGAAGGCATCGTCGACGTCGACTCTTCCCGTATCGTCACCCTCGCCCGTGGGCCGCTCCTCGATGAAGGTTCGCGTCAGCGCACCGACGCTGATGATGTCACCGACCAGGTAGTGGGCCAGGTCGATAATGTGCGCGCCGAGGTCGCCGCTGCCGGCCTGCGATGCGTCGAGCCGCCAGATCATGGGCGTGCCGTAGTGGGGCATGACCCACTCCTGGAGATAGACCGCGCGGAAGTGGTAGATGCGGCCCAATGCCCCCGAGTCGATCAAGTTGCGGATCTGCCGAATCGCCGGCACGAAGCGATAGTTGAAAGCGGTCATGTGCTTCACGCCCGCTGCCTGCGCGGCGTCGAGCATCGCCTTCGACTCCTCGGCGTCGCGTCCCAGGGGCTTCTCGCACAGCAGGTGCTTGCCGGCCTCGGCGGCGGCGATGCATGGGGCCGCGTGAAAGTCGTTGGGGCCGCCGTTGTCGAACAGCGTGATGCGCTCGTCCTCGACCAAGCGCCGCCAGTGGGTCGTGTAGCTGTCGTAGCCGAATCGTCGCGCCGCCTCGGCCACCGCCTGCTCGTTGCGACCGCAGATGCTCACCAGGTCGGGCACCGCCGGTGGCGGCCACACCATGTACGGGATCTTCTTCATCGCGTTGGAGTGAGCCTTGCCCATGAAGGCGTAGCCCAGCATGCCCACACCGACGTGCGGGGTCTCACCGGCCGCGCCGTCCCCAGCCATCTTGGTGAACGCCTGGTCGCCCATCTAGTCTCCGAAGGCCGAGTCGAACGCGGTGTCCGACGGGTCGAAGTCGTTGTCGCGCACCATCTGTAGCGCCTCTTGGGCACCCCACTCACGGTCCATCCCGGAGTCCTCCCATTCGATCGACAGGGGCCCTCCATAGCCGATGCGGTTGAGCGCCCGCACGATCGGATCCGGCCAACCCCCAGCTCATCCACGAGTGGCGCATCGAGAATCAGGATCTGCACACCGGCGCCGGCGGCAAGGACATCAAGTACTTCAAGTGGGACGGCGGTACCTACGTGGTCCTGTCGGTGCAGTTTGGCCAGGGTGGTCCGAACCCCGATCTGGGCGCCATCATCTTCGATGCCACCGATCTGCCCGACCGCTTCGAGGAGGTAGCGCGCATCTACGAGCCCGACCTTCCGGGCGGCTTCCACAACATCTTCATCTACCAGCACAGCAATGGCCGGCCGCTGTTGTTGACGACGGTGCGTGGGCCCGGCGCCCACGTCTACGACCTGGCCCATGTTCTCGAGGGGCACATGGAGGACGCGCTGGTCTCGCAGATTCCCGTCGGTCAGGGTCCGGAAGGACAGCGAGGATACCGCGGCTATCACGACATGTACGCCGGCTGGCACGAGGGCACCGAGACCGACCGCTTCTACGGCGGCGGCACGGACGGCTACTACGTCTACGACGTTACCGACCTGGAAAACCCCCAGCTGATCGTCTCGCTGACAGGTATCTCGGGCGTGCAGTACGGGCACACCTTCACGCCGTCGCCCGACGGTGCGCTTCGTGGTCGCCGAGACCGAGTACCAGTACGCGCCCTTGCGCATCTTCGATCTGAAGCCGGCCCTCGACGGCGAGGTGGAGAATATCCGTACGCCGATCAGCGCCTGGACGGCCGACTGGCGCCACCTGGTGCACAACCACGAGGTGCGCTGGCCCTACGTGTTCGTCTCCGGATACCTGGACGGGCTGCAGGTGTTCAGCCTCATGGACCCGCACAACCCGGTGACGGTCGCCTACTACGACACCTATCTCGGCCCGCCCAACCCGGGGACCGGGACCGGCACCATGTTCAACGGTGTCTGGGGTGTGGACGTGCGCAACGCCGACGGGTTGATCGTCGTCAGCGACATGACCACCGGCTTCTGGGCCTTCCGCATGGACGGGTTCCAGGGTTGGAACGGAGCCGACTGGGGCCTGCCCGACATCTCCAGCGCCCAGGACTGGAGTCGCGGCAAGGAGGAGCGGTGAGGATGCCCAGCGCGTCACGTGCCCGAAATTCGAGCGCCCTGGCGCGCAGCTAACGCGCCAGCTGCTCGAGCAACTCGTCGAGGGCCGCGCGGTCGTACAGCTCGCCGTTGCTGATCACGGCCCCGACCCGCTGGGTGTTGGCGATGTCCTCCAGCGGGTTGGCGTCGAGAAGAACGAGATCGGCCAGCTTGCTGGGCCCGATCGTGCCTAGCTCCTCATCCAGGTCGAAGTAGCGGGCCGGCGCCAGGGTCGCCGCCTCGAGCGCCTGCGCGGGGGTCAGCCCGGCCTCTACGAGCAGCACGAGCTCCTGGTGGAGGCTGAAGCCGGGAGTCAGGAAGAAGATCGGGGTGTCGGTTCCGGCCATGATCGGTACGCCGCCCGCGGCAAGGCGGGCGACCATGCCGCGGGCCCATTCGGCGTGAGCCCGCGTGGGCTCGTCAGGCTCGTCTGAGGCCATTGCCTCGGAGGCCTGGTTCCATTGCGAACGCACCGGCTCGGGCACGTACCGGTACGTCTGGCGCCACTCGGGACGGGCGTACAAGCGCGTCACGCGCGGCGTGACCATGGTCAGTGTCGGCACCTGCCAGGTCGCGTTGCCCGCCAGCGTTCGCACCAGTGCCGGGCAGCGGGGCTCGTCGTGCGTGGCGACGGCTCGCGGTCGCTGCGCCGAGTGGATGGCCGACCGAACCGTCGCACCCGGCTCGTGCCGCCGCGCGGCGATCGTGGCGCGCCGCTGTCGCAGCAGCTCGTCGGCCTCGCTCGAGCAGGCGAGCTCCAGGTTGCGCATGTGCTCCATGCTACGCATGCCCATTGCCGAGGCCCGGCTCGCGTCCATGCTCAGCGGCGCGTGCCCGGTCACCGGTAGGCCGTACTCGACGGCGCGCTCGATCAACGCGTCGAACACATCAGGTGACAGCAACTCGTAGGCCTTGATCAGATCGACGCCGGCGCGAGCCAGTGCGTCTACGGCCTCGACGGCTTCCCGGGGGGTCGCGACGCCGATCGAGATGTCGGGTCGAAACGGGTCGCTGCCGTCGTAGACCCGTGGCACCCCATCGATCAACGGCCCGGCGATAAAGACGCGGGGAGCGGGCGCCGTGCCCGAGCGCGCGCGTTCACGCCGCGGCATCACCTCGGCGAGCTGCCCCCCGGTATCGCGTACGCTGGTGATCCCGTTGGCGATGAACAGCGCGAACATCGCCGGGCTGATCTCCGGGGTGAAGGTCAGATGCACGTGCGCATCCCAGAGCCCGGGGATCAGGTACTTGTTGCTGCCGTCGATCGCCGTGGTGCCCGCGGGAGCCGTGAGATTTGCTCCCACCGCAGTGATCCGATCCCCGGTTACCAGGACATCGAGCCCGGACCGAAGTCCCTGCGCGGCATCAATCACCGTGACGTCGCGAACCAGCAGCGGCGTCGGGAGCACGGTCGAGGGGTCGGAAACCGGGTCCGCGCAGCTGGCTGCCAACAGGACGACGAGCGCAACGGGACAGCGGAGACGGGGAATCCTCATATAGGGTGCCGGAGCCGGATCTGGCAGACTGTTTGGCGCAGCTACCAGCTCCGCGTTGCCGCTAACGGAGAACGGACGATGCGATTCTTGCTCGCGGCCATGGCCCTTGTCACGGCCCTTGGGTGGCAACAACCGTAGGGGGAGCGGCAGCCATCGGTCGGCTGGCTCTCCGACTGCTCGGTGCCGGAGGTGCCCGTGCGTGCCTGGTGCGGCAGCTTCGCCGTGCTCAAAGGGGTCTCGCCGACCAGCGCCAACAACCCGATTCCCTTCGCGCGGGCTGCCGAGACCGGAGTCGCCGGGGTCGTGGCAGCATGCGCTGCGCAGCCTGGCTGCCATGCGGCGTTCCCCGACCTGGCTGGCGACTGGCGCCGCGCTTTTACACCATCCAGCGGGCCTGGCGGCTGCCCGTGATTGCGCATGCGGCCGCCCAGGGTGACTTCGGCGTCTTCGGGCGTGAGGAGCTTGCCGACGCGATCAGATGGTCGCGCGGCCTGAGCCAGGGGATGTTCCTGACGGTGACCTGTTCCGAGTTCGTACGCTTCATCCAGGAGAGCGAGAGCGGCCCCGCGACCGAGGGTACGTTCATGGGCGACTACAGGGTTCGCCGTCAGCAGCAGGCGTGCCGTCTGTGGCCGCTCGTCGACGTGGATTACAGTCGACTAGCACTACAGGATCCATCAGCCTAATTCAGGAGTCCTTGCCGTGGCCCGAAAGCGTCTCGTAATCGCCGCCCTGCTGTCCCTCGCCGTCACCGGCAGTGGCCTCGCCCAGGTCGGCAGCAACCAGAATCTGCTCAATCCCAACCTTGCCGCCCTCGAGGAGCTCGCCGGCGTGCCCACGTCGATAGCGCCAAAGCCGAGGCCCTCGTCGCGGGGCGTCCCTACCTGTCGATGGAGGCCCTTCACGAGGTGGTCGGTGCCGGACTCTCAGGCGAGCAGCTGGCCGATGTCTACGCGGCGCTTTGGCTGCCGATCAATCTGAATAGCGCCACCGACGCCGTGATCGGGCTGATCCCGGGAGTCGGCCGGCGCATGACGCACGAGTTCGAGGAGTACCGTCCCTACCGCGCGATGGCGCAGTTCCGCCGCGAGATCGCCAAGTATGTCGACGATGACGAGTTGGCCCGCCTCGAGCAGTATGTTTTCGTGCCGTTGGATCTCAACACGGCCTCCGAAGAGGACTTCCACACGATTCCCGGCGCCGGCAATCGCATGGTCCACGAGTTTCTCGAGTACCGGCCGTATCAGAGCATGGCGCAGTTCCGCCGTGAGATCGGCAAGTACGTCGATGATGGCGAGGTCGCCCGCTTCGAGCGCTACATGACTCTCGGGGACCAGTAAGACGCGCCGCGGGGGCGTTGCGCGGGCGAGCGATCACGAGCCCGGGGCGGACCCGGACCCAGGAGGCCAGCATGCCACGCTACGTGTGGTCCGCGGCCTGCTGCTGGGCGTCCTCGTTGTCGGCAGCGCCGGCACGTTACTGGAGCTCTGGCTCCTGGAGCACACCGAGGATCGGTTCCAGTGGATACCCCTCATCCTGCTGACTGTAGTGCTCGTGGGCGCGCTCGCCCGATTCGTCTCCCCGCGGCCCGCGACGATCCGCGCCCTGCAACTGGTCATGGTCGCCTGTGTGGTCAGCGGCTTCCTCGGCATTTGGCAGCACTACAGCGGCAACATGGAGTTCGAGCTCGAGATGCGCGAGTCGCTCGCTGGCTGGGAGCTGTTCCGAGAATCGCTGGGGGGCGCCTTCCCGGTGCTGTCGCCCGGCACGATGATCTGGCTCGGCCTCCTCGGGTTCGTCTACACCTACCGGCACCCGCTGCTGCGGCGCCCCGGCGCTGATCGGAACCGCGCCGCCTCCCGATCGGGACGCTCCCGTGCGCCGGGTCCTCGAACGGGAAGTCGGCCACGATGGCACGCCCGTCCTCCGCCAGCCACAGGTCGGCCGAACCGACCGACCCCTCGGTGCGATCACGCGCCGACCGGCCCAGCTCGTAAGCCAGCGAGTGCAGCCACCCGCGCACATCACGCCAGGGTAGCTTCTTGCGGCCTGCCGACTGCGGAGTTTCCCCGGGGACGTGCTCCCACGCGTCCCAGTTCTCGTGAGCCGTCCGCCGGCCGTTGATCCAGCGCAAGCGACTCCGGCGATGGAGATCGCGCTCGGCGGCCGGCGCCGGGGGGAGTTGCGTCTTGTAGACGCGCACCCAGAGTCGGCGCTCCAGCGTGTCGTCGAACGCGAGATAAGTTTCTCCGGCCGTATCGGATGCTCGCCGCTCGAGGATCCGGTACGGTCCGATGTGGGAGTCGCCGGCAGTAGGGGCCAGCGGCGGCGCCAGGTCCGGAGCGCGATACTGTTGCCGCCGCCTGCTGGGATCGTAGATGACCCGGGTACCGGCAAGCCAGTCGTGGGGCGCGACGCCGATGTCGTCTGCAAGCCAACCCAGCGCGGCCAGGAGCACGAGCCACCCAACCACGACCCAGAACGATACGAGGTCGTTCGGCATCAAGCCAGGGTTGTAGCTGCGTAGGATGATGCCTAGCAGAACCGGCCAGATCAGAATCGCGTTTCGAGCCAGCGCACGCACAAGACCCGGACGGGGGCGACCGATGCCGACAACGCGAACTCCCACCAGCGCTTTGCCCGGGGTTGTTCCCCAAAGACGCTCACCGAGTGTCCGCACCAATGCCACCAGGAGGATGGTCTAACGCCTGCCAGGAGCCGAATCCACGCCGAGAGCCAACATGGAGATCACGAAAACCAGGGCGATCAGGCCGTAGTCTTGGCCGGCTGCGACGAACCGGAGACGCATAGAGGCCAAGTTCAGAAACTCCGAGCCGTGCGGCGTCAGAGCGTGTCGCAGAGCGGTGTGGTCGGGAAAACGCGCCTGCGGATCCTTGGCCAGGCAACGGGCGACCGTTCGGGCGAGCGCCCGCGGCACCTTCCGTTGCAGCTTCCGAACCGAGGGTGCGGGCTCGGACATCACGCGCGCGATCAGCTCGACCGGTCGGTCCGCCTCGAACGGCGGGCGGCCCGTCAGAAGATAGAACAGCGTGGCGCCCACCGAGTAGATGTCGGCGCCCACATCGAGAGCGCGGCCAGCTCCATGATGATGACCGGGTTCCCGTCGATCTCCTCGGTCCCGTACACGTAGATGCTGTTGGGGTGGCTGACCCGGGCGGCGAGCTGCCCCTCGCGCAGAAAGCGCTTGCGATCCTCCGGGTCACCGAGGGTCTCGCTGAGGATCTTGAGGGCGACGTAGCGGCCGGTGTCGTGGTCGAAGGCCTCGTAGACCTCGCCCATGCCGCCCGCACCCAAGAGGCGCTGGATCTCGAAGTGACCGAAGCTCTGACCGGGGCTCAGGTGACCGCCGGACCAGCGCTCGTGTCTCGGGTGGTCGGCGAGCTGCGAGAGCGTGCGTGTCTCTTCGGCATCGGGGTGCGATCCCAGACCCGAATCGTCGCCGGAGTCGTTTCCGCTCACCGCGATGTCGTTGTAGCCCGGCCGGAGATCAGTAGGACTCCGTAGAAGACGAGCAAGCCCACGGCGTTGCCGACCAGAGACGGCGCGAGCTCCGCCAAGTCGTCCAGGCCCACCCACGCCGACTGGATGGCTGCCAAGCAGGACCCAAAGCACGACCAGCCCGCCAGGTGCGAGATTCACCTTTTTCACCTATCTGCTCCTTTCTAGGACGAACGATCGAGTCGACTCAGAGTCTCGCGAAGGTGACGCGAGGACCACCTCTGCAGAGGATTGGCGTCGCTGCGCTGAGCGCAACGCAGACAATATCTCGTTGAAAACCGCCCATGATCCCGTTATTATCGAAATACTCGCTCGTTAACAAGAGGTTATTAGCCGTGCTTTTTCGATGTCCACAACTCGATCAGGACGAGCTCGAGGTCATCGCCGATATCCAAGATCTGCGCCAACGGCTACGGCATCAAGCAAGTCCTCACGCGGCTTGGTATCGACTCCTGGAGAGGAACTCCAGGGCGCGAGCCATAAGGGCTTCAAACAGCATCGAGGGGTACGACGTCAGCGTCGAGGACGCGATTGCCGGCGTCGAGAACGAAGACCCGATGGACGCCGAAGACGTCTCGTTCCGTGCCTTCGTTGGCAACTGCGAAGCTCTCGCATACGTCTTCCGGCTCGCATCGGATCCCCACTTCCGGCATTCGGCCGATCTGATCCGCAGTCTCCACTTCATGATGATGAAATACGACCCCGACAAGAACCCTGGCACGTGGCGGCCTGGCTGGATCGGGGTTCACGACGCCGCGACCGGCGAGATCGTCTACGAAGGACCCGACGCCGAGTCGGTGCCGGCGCTGATGGAAGAGCTCGTCGCGTACTTGAACGACGAGAGCACGCCAGAGCCACCGGTGGTCAAGGCGGCACTTGCACACCTGAACCTCGTCATGGTGCATCCGTTCTCGGACGGCAACGGGCGGATGGCACGCTGCCTACAGACTTTGGTGATGGCTCGAGCCGTCGGGGTGTTGACGCCCACGTTCGCAAGCATCGAGGAGCACCTGGCCAAGGACCGCCGTGCCTATTACGACGTCCTTGCGGAGGTTGGTCAAGGCTCGTGGCAGCCTGACAATGAGTGCCGCCCGTGGGTTCGCTTTTGCTTGAAAGCGCACTACTTCCAGGCAGAGACGTGGCTGCGAAGGGCTCAACAACTAGCCCGACTCTGGGACGAGCTCGAGCGACTCGTGGCGGCCGAGGGGCTACGCAACAGGATGATGTATGCGCTGAGCGACGCGGCTCACGGATTGCGCGTTCGCAACGCCACCTATCGGAAGCCGGCAGACATTTCCGTAGCGGTCGCGACCAAGGACCTACTGAAACTGGTGGCGCAGGACCTGCTGGAACCCCATGGCGAGAAGCGCGGGCGCTTCTATATCGCTTCCAGCCGCCTCAGGGGGGTATTCCAGAGGACACGTTTCGACAAGATCATCGACGATCCGTTCGACGAGGGGACTCTCGCAAGAAAGGCCGCGCCTACGCTGCCAGGGATGGGGACGTGAGAGCCTGCGGACCGGACTAGCTACTTGCCCCGGAAAAACTCCGATCAGAGGTAACTGAAGTCGCGGCGATCACCCAGGAAGAGGATGGCGGCGGGGCGCGGGTCAGCCCAGCGGGGTTGGGGACGATTACGTCTCCATAAGTGCGACGGTATCCAGGTCGTAGGCGAACACGGCCCAGCTTTCCCAGATCCGAGCGCCTTGGATACCCCGTAGTCGTGAGCGCCCGGCGTGGTAGGAACGTTTCAGGTGGGAGATTCGTCCCTCGTTGCCGACCCGGTAGCGGGCCCGGCGACGCCAGGTGTGTCGGGATGCGCAGCGGGTGACACCGGCGATGAACACCTCGCAGCCCAGCTCGGCGAGGGTTTTGGTAGTGGCCTTGCGGGAAAAACCAGCGTCGAAGACAGCTTCGCGGGGCCTCTGACCCAGGGCGGTTACCTCGGCCACGTTGTGTGGCAACAGCGTGTCGTCGTGGGTCGAGCCGGCACGTAGCTTCGGAGGCATCAGCAAGCCTCGGGCACCGCGGCGCGTATGGGCGTTGAGCTCGGCGAACTGCACGATGTAGCCGAACTCGTTGGGCTTGCCCCGCTTGCCACGGCGGATGGGACGGGCGTCCGGATCCGCCAAGGACACCAGCCGGTCCTTGATCCGTTCGCCGCGGAAGCGTTGCTGTACCTGCTGGACAACCCGCTGCGCCCGTTCGATCTCCTCGTTCAGTCGTGCCAGCGCCCGCTGCCGTCCTTGCGCTGAACTACCAGCTGCTCGAGCACGCCGTCGCTGGGCCTCACGCACCAGCCGCTGTGCCTCCCGAAGGCTCGCCCGCACGTGGGTGGCAGCCTCCTTGGTGTATCGCTCGACGGCAGCTTGCCCCTCGCCCCGTCGTTGCCGGAGTCGCTGGCTCATCGTTCGGAGCCGCTTGCCGACCGCTCGGGAGCGATCCCGCACCGTCGCGCCGATACTCGGGATTACCTTGCGCACCGCTCGTGCGACGTACGCCAGGCGTCGCACGGCATCGGCGCATAGCCCCGCATCGGTGGGATAGCGGATGTCGGCTTGCACCACTGTGGAGTCCACCCGCATCGCCCGCGGCCGAAAGTGCCGCTCATGGCACGCCTTGCTGATCAGGGCTCGGATCATCTCCTGTACCAGCTCGGCGTCCAGCCGCCGGGTCAGCTTGCGCACCGTCGATTCATGCGGCACCCGCTCATCCAGGCGCAGCAGACAGAAGCGCCGCAAGTGCAGCGAGTCCGATACCTCCCGCATCAGCGTCTCGTAGCCCCAGCCGCTACGTTGCTTGATCAGCATCAGCCGCACGTACATGGCCATCGGGATCGTCGGCCGGCCCATGCCCCGGGCGCCATCATCCCAGGCCCTGTGAAACGGCTCCAGCAGCGCCGCATCCGAAAGCAGCGTATCGATGATCGCCAGATCCTTGGGCAGGATCTGCACCTCCGGTGGCAATAGCATCTCCCACAGCGTCGTGATCGGACGATCGGGCGTCAGCCGCAGCATATCGACCTCTCCTGGGCGGGCGAGGTTCCCCGGAAGTATATATGCTTGCGGGCATCGTCGCGAGGTATCCTTCCCCACACCATGCCTGCTTCTGCCTCCAAACAGCTCGAGCGCCTACAGCACCGCTACCACCAGCTCGCCCTCCAGATCCCCGAGATCGGCTTCATCTTCAAGGGCTCTGTGGCGCAGCGCTCCAGCCGCTGCGGCAAGTCCAACTGCCACTGCCACGCCGACCCCCCTCAGCTGCACGGGCCCTACTGGCACTGGAGCACCGCGGTCGCGGGCAAGACTGTCAACCGCCACCTCAGCCCCCAGCAGGCGGTACGGTTTCTTCAGGGAATCGACAACCGCAAGCGCCTCGAGGCCATCCTTGCCCAGATGCACGAGCTGTCCCAGCGAGCCATCGATTTGCTTGACGCTCACCCCGCCCTTGCCGCCGATACCCCTGCCCCCGCTACGCGGCGCCCGTCCCCGAAACCGTCATCCAAGCCGTGAGTTTTTCCGGGGCAAGTAGCTAGACGGGCGACGAACATGCACGGTGTCAACGTATCTCGCTCGCGAAGGCGAACTTGGCGAGCTTCGCCTCGGCCGTGGCCCGAACCTGGCTCCTCTCGACTCCGGTGGCGGGCGTGAGCCTTACGCGGGCAACATCGCCATGACGGCTGTCGTTGTGGACCTCGACTCTGACCTTGGCAACCCCATCGAGGCCCTCGATGACCTCGCGCACGACGCTCTCGATCTCGGCACGGCGAAGAGCGGGTTTGAAGACCTTGCCGACGGTGGTCAGCGGCAGCTCCTCGACGATGCGGATGTGCTTGGGCACGGCGGCGCGCTCGCCGATGTGGGCGCGGGCGTGCTCCAGGAGCTCGGCCTCGTCGACGGGCATGTCGTGGCGGAGCTGGACGTAGGCGACGGGAAGCTCTCCGGCCACGGGATCGGGGCGGCCGACGGTCGCGGCCAGCGTCACCGCGGGGTGCTGCACGAGGGGTTGCTCGATGAGGGCGGGATCGATGTTGTGGCCGCCCCGGATGATCAGCTCCTTACGGCGGCCGGTAAGCCACGCGTAGCCGTCGGCATCGAGGCGGCCGAGGTCGCCGGTGTTCATCCAGGCGGCGCCGTCGCCGGTGTCGACCCACACGCCCGTGTCGTGCTCCTGCTGTCGGTAGCCGGGCATGACGTTGGGGCCACGGATGACGATGGCGCCGACCTCGTCGGGATCGCAGTCGCCGCGGTAGCGGCCCTGCTCGTCGAGTCGCATGGCCTGGAGCTGCTGGTACGGCAGGCGCAGGCCGATGGAGCCCACGCGGCGCTCCCCGTACCGCGGGTTCAGGGAGCTGACGCAGGTGCCCTCGGTGAGCCCGTATCCCTCGAGGATGCGCACCCCGGTGTGCTCCTGGGACTGCTCGAAGAGGGCCGGCGGCATGGGGGCGGCGCCGCAGCCCGCATACTCGAGCGAGCTGATGTCGGCGTTCTCGCGTGGGGTTTGCGACAGGACCGCGTAGACCGTGGGGACGCCACTGAACGTGGTCACCCGGTAGCGCTCGACGATGCGCCAGAAGTTCGGCAACACACCGGCGCCGCGGTAGCCCTGCGGTGAGGCGAGCACGACCGTTTGCCCAACGCCGAACGGCCCGAGCCCGGTGACCACGACACCGTTGACGTGGAAGAGCGGCAGCCCGCACAGGACCACCTGCTCGGCGCGGGAATCGAGCACCTTAGTGAGCGCCCAGGCGTTGTAGACCTCGTTGCCGTGGGTGTGCTGAGCCAACTTCGGGGTGCCGGTGGTGCCGCCGGTATGGAAAAGCGAAGCGATGTCGTCGGGGATGATCCTGCGCGTAAAGGCGAGGCGGTCGGCGGGGTGGTCGGCGGCCGCTTCGTGGAGATCGAGCACGGTCTGCCCGGCCACCGCCTGCGGCCTCATCTTGCCCCGCCGCAGCATCCAGACCAGGGCTCGTTGCGGCTGCGGCAGGTAACGCGCCAGATCTACCCGGATGACCGTTTCGAGCGTCGGCACCTGGCGCCGGACGAGCTCGACCTTCTCCCAGATCTCGGCCTTTGGAATCGGGGCCAGGGTCACCAGCACCTTGGCGCTCGCCGGGTTCATGATCTCGGCAATCACCTCGGGCTCGAGCATCGGGTTGATCGGGTTGGCGATGCCCGCCGCCTCGGCGCCAAACAGCACGCTGAAGGTCTCCGGCAGGTTGGGCAGCAGGATCGACACGACATCGCCTGCCCCGATGCCGCAGGCGCGCAGCGTGTTCGCTGACTGGCGGATCGCGGCTAGCAGCTCGCCGTAGGTCAGATCGATCGAGCGCCCGTAGCGGGTGCCGCTGACGAAGAAGCGCAGCGCCACCTTGTCGGCCCCCGCTGCGGCCGCACCACGCTCCAGCCATGCGTAGGTGCTTGGCGGCAGCTCGCGCGCCCCGAGCGGTGTGGCTTCGAGAGCCTCGATATCCGCGATCGACTCGATGCGTGCCATCGTGCGGGCCTGCTATCGCTCCCGGCGCAGGGGATCCTCGCGCACCGTGAGCTGCCGCTCGCGCCGCTGACCGTTGATCTCGAGCACGACCCGGTAGGTGCCCGCCGCGGCCTGTGTCGGACCGAGGCGCGGGCCGGCCATTCCCCCGCTGAAGGTGCTGTTGTGCGAATCAGGAGGCTGATTGTCGACTACCACGCCGGCAAAGTGAAGGTGCGCCCGCGCGCGGACCGGGACGCCTCTCGCGTTCGCTGCGACGGTTTCAACCGGCGGAGGCGGCGGTGGACAAGAAGCGGTCCGGGTCGTCAGCGTGGCAGACTACTCACCATACGTGATGTCCTTCGCCCGATGGAGCCTCCGAGCCGTCTTGCTGACCGCCGTATCCGTATCGGCGGCGGCGCAGCAGACGGCGGTCACCGTCGAGGCCGACTTTGTCTACGAGGCGGCACCTTTTCCGTCCGCCCATGCCTCGACGATCGTGGAAACGGCCGACGGGCTGGCCGCGGCATGGTTCGCCGGGACCGCGGAGCGGAATCCCGACGTTGGCATCTGGTTGTCTCGACACGACGGTACCAGCTGGTCGCCGCCGGTCGAGGTAGCCAACGGGATCCATGAGGACGGCCGCTATCCCTGCTGGAACCCGGTACTGTTCCAGCCGTCGCGTGGACCGCTCCTGCTGTTCTACAAGATCGGTCCCAGCCCCCGTGAATGGTGGGGGCTTGTCCGAACCTCCTCGGACCAGGGTCGGACCTGGTCCGACGCGATCCGGCTGCCCGATGGGGTGCTCGGCCCGATCCGAGCCAAACCGGTTGAGCTGAGCCCGGGCACGCTGCTCGCCGGCTCGAGCACCGAGCACGACGGGTGGGTCGTACACATGGAGCGTTTCAGCACAGAGGCCCAGACCGAGAACGGGTGGCAGCGCGCGCTCGCGTCGTCGGACGCCTGGCAACGGAGTAGTCCACTGAACGACCCGGCTCAGTACTCGGCGATTCAGCCTACGATCCTGGTGCACTCGACCACCGAGCTACAGATCCTGTGCCGCAGCCGGCAAGGGCTGATAACACAGGCCTGGTCGAGCGATGGCGGAGTGACCTGGGATCCGATGTCGCCGACCGAGCTACCGAACCCGAGCGCCGGCATCGATGCGCTGCGGCTGAGGGATGGCCGGTTCCTGCTCGTCTACAACCCGACGACGCGCGGACGCCGGCGACTGGCGGTGGTGGTTTCTGACGATGGCCGGAGCTGGCGACATGGGGTCGTTCTCGAGAACGCGCCGAGCGGGGAGTTCTCCTACCCGGCGATGATCCAGGCTGCCGACGGCTTGGTCCACGTGACCTATACGTGGCAGCGACAGGGGATCAGGCACGTGGTGTTCGACCCACCACGGATCCAGTAGTTCGCCCAAGCACCTACGAGTCTTCGCGCTTCGCGGCCTCGCGCAGGGGATCCTCACGCACCATGAGCTCTCGATCCTGCCGCTGACCGTTGACCTCGAGCACGACCCGGTAGGTGCCCGCCGCGGCCTGTGTCGGACCGAGGCGCGGGCCGAACAGCTCCCGCCCCGCCGCGTATGTGGCGAACTCACCGACCAGCGCGCTGCGCACTCGGTTGAGCGCGCGCGCGACCCGCTCGCCTTGCATGTCGATCTGGCCGAGCTCGCCGTTGAGCTCCTCGAGACGCCGCAGCAGATCGGCCCGCGCGACGCGCAGCGACAGCCGGCCGATCACCGATTCCAGGTGCGCCGCGAAGCCCTGGAGCTCGGACCGGCTCGGGGGGAAGCTCAGATCCCACCGGGCCCGATTGAGCCCCGGCCGCGGGTCGGTGCGGATCTCGGCCCGCCGATCGCCGAAGATCTCCTCGATCCACAGCGTCGCCTGCTGCTGAGAGTCACTCAGCCAGAAGTCCAGAAGCGCGCCGAAGGGCGGGTTCTCGCCGACGAACAGGAAGTCCTGCTGCTTGCGCCCCAGGTTGATGCGGACCCAGCGGGTAGCCAGCTCGGGCTCAAACAGCCAGGAGTCCTGCCGCAGGGTCTCGGCGCTGCTCTGACGCAGCGGCGACAGATTGTCGAGGATCCAGATGCTGCGACCGTGGGTACCGGCGACCAGGTCGCCCTCGCGAGCATGAATTACCAGGTCGCGAACGGCGACCTTCGGCAGGTTGTTCGCGAGCCGAGCCCAGCCGCCCCCGCCGTCGACCGTGACCCACGCTCCGAACTCGGTGCCGACGAACAGGAGCTCGGGATTCACCGGGTCCTCGACAATCACGTAGCTGCCGCCGTCGTCGGGCAGATTGCCGGAGATGTCGCGCCACGACTCGCCGCAGTCGTCGGTGCGGTAGAGGTAGGCGCGTGTGTCGTCGAGACGGTGGTTGTCGAAGGCTAGATAGGCACGACACTCCGCGAAGCGGGAGGCCTCGACCTTGCCCACCCAGATGTCGTCGGGAAGGTCGGAGAAATTGTCGCGCACGTTGGTCCAGCTGGTGCCGCCGTTGCGCGTGATCTGAACGTTGCCATCGTCGGTTCCGGCCCAGACCAGCTCCGGGTTCAGCGGTGACTCGGCGAGGGTGAAGATCGTGAAGTGGTTCTCGCCGCCGGTCACCGAGCGCGTCAACCCGCCCTGGCCGGACGGGTTGCGCAACTCGGGGTCGTTGGTCGTCAGGTCGGGGCTGATGATGCGCCAGGTGTCGCCGCGATCGACCGACTTGAACACGTGGTTGCCCGCGAAGTAGAGAGTCTGCGGATTGCTCGGCGAGATCAAGAACGGTGCGTTCCAGTTGAAGCGGAACTGCGGCGGCAGGAGCGGCCGCTCCGGACGACCGTAGCGGAACCAGTGCTCGCCCGGGTCGATGGTGTAGTCGATCGGGGTTTCCGGATAGTCGATCTCGGCGTGCTCGGTGAAGTTGGTGGTGGTCTCGGGCGTTGGCGTGATGAAGGTCGGCTCGCGCGTCTCGATGTTCAGGCGCAGCGCGAAGCCAACGTGATTCACCGCGTAGACCGTCCGCCAGTCGGTGGGATCGACCCACGAGGCGAAGCCGTCGCCCTCCGCCAGCCAGGAGTTGTGCATGTTGAGGATGCCGCGCACCTCGCGGCTGTTGCTGGGGCCGATCCAGATGGCGTTGTCCTGTAGCCCACCCACGACCCAGTACGGATCGCGCATGTCGACGCCGACCTTGTAGTACTGACCGATCGCCATGTTCTCGAAGCCGAGCACCGTGGCGCCGTCGTCGAGCGTCAGGTAGGCGCCCTGGTCGGTCGCCATGTAGCGAATCGAGCCGTCGCGGGGGGCGATCCACAGGTCGTGGTCGTCGCCGCCGCCGCCCCACCAGCGGTTGATCCAGGTCTCGCCACCGTCCTTGCTGACCTTGAACTCGCGGCCCACCGAGTAGATGCGATCCGCATCGAGCGGGTCGATATCGACCTGCCCGTGATAGAAGGGCCGAACTACGGTCTTCAGGGACCATTCCCAGCTCTCCCCAGCGTCGCGCGAGATGTAGATCCCGCCGCCCGGGTTGGCGCGCGGCGCGGCCTCGCCGTCCTCGCCCTCCTGGAACGGGATGTCGTCCTCGGCCTCGACCGCCGCGACCACGATGCTCGGGTCGGCGCGGTGGATGGCGATGTCGATCATGCCGGTGACCTCGGGCAGCCCCGCGGTGAGCTTGCGCCACGAGCGACCCGCGTCGGTACTCTTGAACAGGCCGCCCTGCTCGCCGCCCGAGACCATACTCGCCGGCTGGCGGATGCGGTGGTAGAAGCCCGCATACAGGATCTCCGGGTCGTCCGGATCCATGATGATCTCGGTGCAGCCGGTCTTGCCGTCGTCGGGCAGCCCGTTGGTCAGCTTGTCCCAGCTGGCGCCGCCGTCGGTGGTCTTGTAGAGACCGCGATCTCCCGAGTAGCCCCACAGATGTCCGGGCGAGGCGACGTAGGCGATCTCCGGATCGCGCGGGTGGGTGGCGATCTCGGCGATGTGCCCGGTGTCCTGGAGCCCCACGTGCTGCCAGGTTGCGCCACCATCGGTGGTGCGCCAGACCCCGTCCCCCCAGCCGGAGGAGTTGCGGTTGGCCGCCTCGCCGGTGCCGACCCAGATGATGTCGGGGTCGCCCTGGAACACGACCGCCGCGCCGATCGATCCGGCCCCGTCGGCGCTGTCGAAGATCGGGTCCCAGGTGATCCCGGCGTTGTCGCTCAGGAACACGCCCCCGGAGGCCGAGCCCACGAGCACGACGCGGTGGTCGGTGCCGAGCGCGTCGATCGAGGCGATGCGACCCATCATGTTGGCCGGACCGATGTTGCGCCAGCGCAGATCCCGGACCAACTCGGGTGTGGTGAGCCCCTGCTGGGCTGGCACCTCGCGGGCCAGGGCCATGCCGAGAGTCAGGGTCAGGACGAGGAGCACCGCGGATCGTCTTTGCATCGAGGACAGCTCCGGAAATCAGTGGGGCGCGGCCGTCCAAGCTAACAAAGGGCGCGAACCGCAACAACGGACGTCGAAGGGTAGGCATCTTGGACCGTGACACTTATAATTACACATATAGTTGGTACTCATCCCGTGGCGGGCACCGTGGCACAGATCACCTTCTACATCGACGACGAGACGCGACGACGCATCGATCGGGCGGCAGGAGACTGCGGCACCTCGGTCTCAGGCTGGATCGGGTCGCGGCTCCGGCGCGCGCTGGATGATGAGTGGCCAGACGGCTATTTCGAGCTATTCGGCTCGCTTGCCGAGAGCAACATCGAACGGCCGCCTCAGCCCGACTCCGATGACGACACGCCTCTAGCGGAGCTGCCCTAGGAGACCGTGGTGCCGGCACCCTATTGCCTCGATACCGACACCTGCATCTACGCGCTGCGCGGTGAGTTCCCCCAGATCGCAAGGCGCATGCGGAAGACGGCTCCGTTGTCGATGGCCGTCCCGAGCATCGTGCGGGCGGAGCTTCTGCTCGGGGCTGCGAAGTCGGGGAACCCCCGAAAGGCCGGCGACCGTGTCGGCGCCTTCCTGTTGCCGCTCCGGGTGCTCGACTTCGACGCGGCGGCGGCCGACCGCTACGCCGAGATACGTGCCGATCTGGAGGCACGCGGGCTCAGGATCGGCCCCAACGACCTGATCGTTGCGGCCACCGTATTGGCGCACGGCCATACGCTAGTGACCCGGAACACTCGTGAGTTCCGCCGTGTGAAGGGGTTGAACACCGAGAACTGGACGCGCTGAGACTCCTGGGCGTCATGGGTGCCTGAAGCCTAGCCGACGTGTCCGGGAGCCGCGGCCGGCTCGGCGCCGCGATCGGTGCTGGTGACCTTCTTCTCCTTGCCGCGCCACGACCACTCATCGACCATCGTGTAGACCGTCGGGATGAAGATCAGCGTGATCAGCGTCGAGGTCAGCAGCCCGGCGATGACGACGCGTGCCATGGGCGCCTGCAGCTCGCCACCCTCGCCGATCCCGAGCGCCATGGGAACCATGGCGAGCACCGTGGTCAGCGTCGTCATGAGAATCGGGCGCAGGCGCCGGCGGCCGGCAACCTCGACCGCCTCGTACAACGGCAGGCCGTCGCGGCGCCGCAGCAGGTTGATGTAGTCGCCCAGGACGATGGCGTTGTTCACCACGATCCCGGCCAGCATGATCATGCCGATGAAGGCCTGCACGTTGAACGTCGTGCCCGTGAGGAAGAGCATCAGGATGATGCCCACCGCGGCCATCGGGATCGAGAACAGGATCAGGAACGGGTCGCGCAGCGACTCGAACTGGGAGGCCATCACCGCGTAGACCAGCACGACGGCGAGCACGAGCACCAGAATCAGCTCGTTGAACGCCTTCTGCTGCTCCTGATACTCGTCGCCCAGCAGAACCGAGAACTCGGGCGGCATCTCCAGCGTGCGGACGCCCGCCAGGATGTCGCCCATGATCGAGCCCATGTCGCGATTCGCGATGTCCGCCGACACCGTGATGATGCGCTCCTGGTCCTTGCGCTGGATCTGCACCGGCCCTTCGCGGCGCTCGAGCCTGATGACGCTGGAGGCAGCGATGCGCTGCCCCGTGGGCGTGATGATCGGCACGCGATCCAGCTGGGTGAGGCGCTCACGGTCCGACTCCTTGAGACGAACCAGCACGTCGTACTCCTTGCCGGACTCGCGGAAGCGCGTCGCCACGCGGCCACCGATCGCCGTGCGCAAGGTGGCCGCCGTATCCGACAGGTTCAGCCCCATGGTGGCGGCCTTCTCGCGATCGAGCACGACCCGCAGCTCGGGCACGCCCGGCTTGCGGCTCAGGCGCGCATCCTGCACACCCGGGATCTCGGCCATCATGTCTTTCACCTGCTCGGCCAGCGCCATGCCGGCCTGCAGGTCGTGGCCGCGAACCTCGACGCTGAGGCGGCTGCCCTCGCCGCCCATACCGCGGAACATCCAGTTGTTGTTGCCGGCACGGGCGAAGGCGACCATTCCGGGGGTTCGCACGACATGGGGCCGCAACGCCGCCGCCACCACCTGGCTGGTGCGATCACGCGCGCCCGGCTCGACCAGCGATATGCGCAGGTTGCCGCGGTTGGTCGAGGACTGGCGCCAGCCGCCGCCCCCGACCTCGGCAAGTACGTGCGTGGCCTCCGGAACCTGCTCGGCGATAACCTGCTCGATCTCGCGGACCACCGCGTCGGTGACCTCGACTCGCGTACCCGAGGGCATCTCGACGTCAACCCGCACCTCGCCCTCGTCGGTCTCCGGCATGAGCTCGAAGCCGATGAACGGAATCAGCAGCAGGCTGCCGAAGAAAAGCGCCGTGGCGCCGCTGACCACCTTCCACCGGTTACCGAGCGCCCAGTGGATCATCCCCTGGTACGTTCGGTCGAGGCTATCGAGCATGGCGCCGCTGCTGACCACCATCTTGTTGATCACGGGGTGGTGCTCGGCGTCGGGAGGGCGCACCCGCAGGAAGCGGTGGCACAGCACCGGGATCACGGTCAGCGCCACCACCAGCGAGGCGGCCAGCGCGAAGGCGACCACCATCGACAGCTGCTGGAACATGACACCGGCCATGCCGGTGATGAAGATCAACGGCACGAAGACAGCCAGCGTGGTCAGCGTCGAAGCGACGATCGCGGTCGAGACCTCGGTCGAGCCCTTGATCGCGGCCTGCTCCTTGGACTCGCCCGATTCCCGGTGGCGGAAGATGTTCTCGAGCACGACGATGGCGTTGTCCACCAGCATACCGACGCCCAGCGCCAGCCCGCCGAAGGACATGGTGTTGAGCGTGAAGCCGTTGTAGTACATCAGCGCGAAGGTCGAGATCACCGCGATCGGGATCGACACGGCGATGATCAGCGTGCTGCGCATGTTGCGCAGGAACAGGAACAGCACCAGGATCGCCAGCACCGAGCCGTAGAGCGCGGCGCTGCGTACATTGTCGATCGACTCCTCGATGTACTCGGATTGATCGAAGATCGGCGTCACGGCCAGGTCGGGGTAGTCGCGCCCGATGCGTGCCAGCTCCTCCTTCACCGCCGCAGCCACCGTCACCGTGTTGGCGCCCGACTGCTTGCGGATCGACAGGCGGATGGCCGGGTGGCCGTCCAGACGGATCATCTGGCGAATCTCCTCGAAGGAGTCGTTCACCTCGGCGACGTCGCGCAGGTAGACAGGAATCCCACCGCGCGTCGCGATCACGACGCTGCGCATCGGCTCCACCGACTCGAACTCGCCCTGGGTCCGCAACAGCACCTCGAAGTCACCCTCGGGTATCGGACCGACCGGCTCGTTCAGGTTCTCACGCCGCAGCGTGTCGACCACGGTGGCGACCGACAGGTCGTACGACAGGAGCTTCTGCAGATCGAGATCGACGTGGATCTGGCGCCGCAAGCCGCCACGGATATCGGCCGCGGCCACGCCCGGCACCCGCTCCAGCCGGTACTGGATCTGATCCTCGACGAACTGGCGCAGCTCCCGCGGATCGCGATCGCCGGCGACGGCCATGTACAGGATCGGGAACTGCGATGGGTCGAACTTGAACAGCGTCGGCGGCTGCGCATCCTCGGGCAGCGCCCCGCGCAGGCGGTCGAGCCGCGTGCGCACCTCGGCGGCGGCCTCGTCGAGATTGGAGCCCCACTCGAAGTTGAGCGTGACGTTGCTGTTGCCTTCCGAGGAGCTGCCGGAGATGCGCTCGATCATCGGCACCGAGGCCATCGAGCGCTCGATCGGCCGAGTGATGAGCGTCTCGATCTCCTCGGGTCCGACGCCACCGTAGTCCGTACGAACGGTCAGGCTCGGGAACTCGGTGTCGGGCATCAGATCGACCGGCAGGCGCATGAACGACACCAGGCCCAGTAGCACCACGACGATGCTGACCATGAGCACGGTAACGGGCCGGTGGATCGCCTTGTGCGGAAGGCTCATGCAGAGGTCTCCTGGCGGCCGCGTCTGCCGGTCACGCGCACCGGATCGCCGTCGCGCAGTAGGTTTGCGCCCATCGTGGCGACGGTCTCACCGACCTCGACGCCGCCGGTCACCTCGAGCCAGTCGTCCTCGGCCAGACCGATCTGGATCTCGCGAAAGCGCACTACATCGTCGGCGATCACGAATACGCCCTGCTGCTCGCCCCGCACCACCAGGGCCTGACGCGGGATGCGGAGCGCCTCACGCTTGCTGCCGAAGTCCAGCTCCACCCGGGCGAACATCTCCGCCTTGAGCTCGTGCTGCGGATTGGGGACCACCACCTCGACCTGGGCCGTGCGCGTCTGCGGATCGAGCAACGGCGAGATACGCGCCACCTGCCCGCGGAACGAGCGGCCGGGGAGGGCGTCGACGTACACGGTGCCGGGCGCGCCGACCTGCACCTTGGCCACGTCGCGCTCGGGAACCGCTGCCACGAGCTCGACGCTGTCGAGCTTGATGATGGTCACGATCGAGGTGTTGGCATTGACCAGGGCGCCGGGATCGACGTGACGGCGACCCACGAGCCCGGAGATCGGCGCCGAGATGCGGGTCTGGTCGACCCGAATCCTCATCTCGGCGGCGCTGGCCTCGGCCTGCACCAGCTGCGCACTAGCTACGTTGAGCTGCGCCTGCGCCACGTCGTACCGGATCTGCGACTGCCCGAGCTCCTCGGCCGACATCAGGCCGCTCTGCGCCAGGCCCTTGGCCCGATTGAGCATCGTGGCCTGGTTCGTGAGCTCGAGCTCGCGCTGACGCACCACCGCCTTGTTGACCTCGAGGGCGGCCTCACGCTGCTGTAGCTGCTGCTGCAGCTCGTCGTCGTCGAGTCGCGCGATCAGGTCGCCGGCGTCGACCGCGTCACCGATGTCGACGAGCATCTCGACGACTCGCCCGTTGACCTTGGGATTGACGGCGACCGTCTCCTGGGCGCGCAGCGAACCGACGAGCGTCACCGCCTCGCTGACCGGGCCCAGCTCGGCGACGGCGGCGCTGACGGAGCGGCCGAAGCCTCCACCACCGAAGCGCCCGGCCGCGGAGGGCTCCTCACCCGGCCATTGCTGGTACAGGCGGTATCCGATGAGGCCGGCAAAGGCGGCCGCGGACAAAATAGCGATGAGGCGCTTCATGGGGCTGCGTGGCACGGGGGGACGGCCGAGGCTGGCTCTGCCATTGTCCCATAGGGGCTGAGCCGATTGGCGGGCCGCGCTGCCCCGGCGACCATTCTTTTCGATTCTTTACAGTGGCTTGAACGGACAATCCGGGCGCAGATCCGAGCCCTGGGAACAAGCTCCGACCGCCGCGCGAGCGGGATCAGGTGTTACTCGACCGGTTTCACAGTTGGTCCTGTTTCACAGTTGGTCCGATCCCGTCCCACCCGTACTCGCGGGCGACGCTCAGCAGGATCTCACGGGCCAACGTCCCGCCGCTGTCGGAGTTGGTCATGACCACCAGCCCTTGCCCGCCGTCGAGTTGAGCGGTCAGGTTGCAGCGGAAGCCCTCGTTGGCACCGCCGTGGCCGAAGAAGCCGATATCGGCCTGGATGCCGGGACCGAGTCCGTGCCCGAAATCGTCGGGTGTCAGGAGCTGTTCGATCATGCCGCGCGACAGCACCGGGTGGTCGGATCAGATCCGGCCCGCGCCTGCTGGATGGCGATCGCGAAGCGGGCCAGGTCGCTGGGAGTCATCCAGAGACCGGCGGCCGCCATCTCCGGATAGGTGTGGTACCGGCCCTCGACAGGTGCCCCGCCATCTCGGTAGCCGGTAGCGGCTCGAGCTCGGCGAGACTCTGGCAACGGTTGCTCGTAGGTGCTGTGCGTCATGCCGAGCGGTTGCAGCACGGTCTCGGCCATCAGCTCGGGGAAGGCCCGACCGCTGACCTGCTCGAGCAGGAGCTGCATCACCGTGTAGCCGCCGCCGGAGTAACGCCACTGGCTCCGGGGCTCGACATCGACCACGACTGCAGGCGTATTGCCCAGCCCGGCGACAACCCCGGCGGTATCCGGCACGATCTCCCCGGGGCCATACCCCGGAAAGCCATGCACCGTCAGGCCGGCAGAATGAGTGATCAGGCCGCGCAGCGTCACCGGTGAGCTCGACGACCAGTCGTGCTCGGGCACCCGCCAGCCGGTCAGCACGTCGTTGGCACCGGCGGCGAGGTCGAGAAGGCCTTCCTCGACCAGCGACAGGGCTGCCATCGCCGCCACCGGCTTGCTGATCGAGGCCGCCTGGAAGAGCGTCGACTCGGTAACGGCAACGTCGTCCCCGATATCGGCCAGACCGTAGGCACGCGTCCAGGCGACTTCTCCGTTGTCGATGAACGCCACGCTGACCCCCGGCACCCCCAGGGCCCGCATGCGCTGTTCGAGCGAGACCGGCTCCCGATCCTCGCCCTGGACCACGAGCGCCGGGGTCAGGTCGCCCTCGAGCCGCGCGATCCTCTCGGCGTGCAGGTCGATCGTCGGCTCGGGCGCCAATGCCTGACAGGCGACCAGTAGTCCGAGGAGCGGGGCGAGGTAGCGGATGGGACGCATGCCGCTCATGGGTTGCCTCCGAGGTACATTCAGGCGATTCGCAGGGGCGAGCTTACAATCTCGGCTGCAACCGAGAAGGGGGACCGTGGTGGAACGACCGGGCTGGGATGCCTACTACATGCGGATCGCGCACGCGGTAAAGGCGCGTTCCAACTGCGTCCGCCGCAAGGTGGGCGCACTGGTCGTGGTGGACAAGTCGATCATCAGCACCGGGTACAACGGCACTCCGATGGGCGTACGCAACTGCTCCGAGGGGGGCTGTCCCCGTTGTGCCTCGAACGCGCCGCCCGGCGCCGGTTACGACACCTGTATCTGTGTGCATGCCGAGCAGAACGCCTTCTTGCTCGCCGCGCGCCACGGCAACAACACGGCGAACGGCATTCTCTACTCCACCCTGCGGCCCTGCTTCGGATGCGCCAAGGAAGCCCTGCAGGCTGGGATCCAGGAGCTCGTCTTCGATCAGGCGATGAACACAGCGCCGAGCTCGAGGAGGCCTATCAGGATCTCATTCACCAGTCGGGGGTGATGTTCCGCCACTATCGAACCGACTGAGGAGCTCGTGGCCATATGCCCGACTAATCGCTCAGTCGCACCCGCCAGCTTTCCTGATTCGGGTGGGCGCGGTACAGGATCGCTACCTTACCGACCAAGCCGGCGCTCGCGGCACCGGTCGACTCCTCGACGCGCGTGACGATCGCCTGGCGCTCGGAGCGCTCCATCTCGATGCGCACCTTGATGAGCTCGTGGCGTTCCAGCACCGCGTCCAGTTGCTGCATCACCGCATCGGTCAGGCCGCGCGCGCCGACGTACACGACCGGGCGCAGCCCGTGCGCCAGGCCGCGAAGTCGCTTCCGTTGCTTGCCGCTCAGCTGGGTCATCGCTCGTCTCTGACGATCTCGCCGCCCTTGAGCACGAACACGACCTCCCGTAGGGCCCCGATCTCGTGGAGCGGATTGCCGCGGACCGCGATCAGATCGGCCAGCAGCCCTTCCCGCACCGCCCCACGATCGGCGAACGCGAACAGCCGGGCGTTACCCTGGGTGGCGGCGCGCAGCACCGCTCCCACAGGCATGCCGTACTCGGCCATGAGCTCGAGCTCGCGCACGTTGTCACCGTGTGCGTAGACACCGACATCGCCACCGAAGCAGATGGGCACCCCGGCCGCCAACGCGGCGGCAAAGCTGAGTCGCTTGCGGCCGATGCGCGCGGGCTCCGGATCGACGCCCTTGCGCCAACCGCCGTACTGCAAGATGGCGTCCCCGGCGGCTAGGGTCGGGCACAGCGCGACGCCCCGCTCCGCCATCAGTCTGAAGGTCGCCTCGCTGCCACCGTCGCCGTGCTCGATGGTGCGGACGCCGGCGAGTACGGCACTGCGCATGCCCTCGTCGGTGGCCGCGTGGGCAACGACCGGGCGCCCCGACCTCGCCGCGACCTCGACGATCAGCTCGAGCTCCTCCTGCGTGAACGTCGGGCGCGCCGTGCCGTCGGGGCCCCAGCGGTAGTCGGCATAGACCTTGATCCAGTCGGCACCGCGGCCGATCTGGTCGCGCACAACCCGCACCAGATCGTCGTGGCCATCGGCAACCTCCGCTCCCTTTGGCAGCGTCAGCTCGGGCGCGCCCTTCGGGTTGTAGCTCCCGGTAGCAACGAGCGCTCGCGTCGTGATGATCATGCGCGGACCGGGCACGACGCCCTTGTCGATGGCGTCGCGCAGCCCGACGTCGGCGTAGCCGGCGCCCTCGGTGCCGAGGTCGCGCACCGTGGTGACACCGGCCATGAGCGTGTCCCGCGCGTGCACACTGGCGCGCACGGTGCGCTCGGAGAGCGACTCCTGCAGAACCTGCTCGGTCCACGGCGTCTCGTCGTACGGATGCAGCAGCAGATGCGAGTGCCCCTCGATCAGGCCGGGCATCAGGGTCAGATCGCCTAGCAGGCTGCTGAAAAACGGCTTGGGCGCGCCATTTTGGGCTGGATCGTCTCGATCACGGTGAGTTAGCGGGGCGCCGAGTGCGGGTACGAGGCCGGCGCTGCTGGCAGCGCCGGCATTTCTTGGGGATTGGTGCCCTCATCGTCACGTCGCCCCCTGGAGGTTGCGCATTCTGACCAGGTTGAAGGCCGCGGCGGTGAAGATGAACATCCAATCGACACGTTGCGTGCCTCGGTGTCTGGTCTTGCGCATCAGCCCGACCGTCTTGGCCCATCCGAACATCTGCTCGACGAGCTTGCGTTTCTTCTGACTGACCGTGTAGCCCGGGTGCCGGGTCGTGCGGCGGTCGATGGCGCTGCGCCGGTTCGTGTCGTTCTGTGCGACGTGCGGGGTGATGTTGCGATCTCGAAGCTTTCGGATGCAGTCTCGCGTGTCGTAGCCCTTGTCGGCCGCCAAGGTTACCCGGCCCCTTCCGGGAATCTCGCCCGCCATCTGCACGGCGGCCTCTCGTTCTGCTGTTCCCGAAGCGATCGTTACGCAGGCGTTGGTTGCTAACCCGTGGCGGTTGTCGATCATCAGGTGACCCATGTAGCAGAGCCTCGACTCGGCTCCCTTACTCTTCTTGTATAGGCGTGCCTCCGGGTCGGTCCTGGAGGCGTGAGTATCGTTCGTGCGCCGTTGCCGGCGGAAATCGACGCTCGGGTTGCTGCCGCCCTCATCGGAGTCGCTCTGATCCTTCGGCTTGAAGCTCTTGTGCGAGGCCCACGCCTCGATCAGCGTGCCGTCCACCGTGAAGTGTTCATCCGACAGCAGGCTGCGGCGCCGCGCCTCCGCCAGCACTTCCTGGAAGAACACCTTGGCGACCTCGCCTCCCAACACTCGATCTCGGTTCTTCGTGAACACCGTCGCATCCCACACCAGATCGTCCATGTTCAGGCCCACAAACCACCGGAACAGCAGGTTGTAGTCGAGCTGCTCCATCAGCATGCGCTCGGAGCGAATCGTGTACAGCACCTGCAGCAGCAGCGCCCGCAGCAGCTTCTCCGGCGGGATCGACGGACGGCCCGTGTGCGAGTACAGCTTCTCGAACAGCGGCGACATCCGCCCCAGCACATCGTTGACGATCCTCAGCAGCGGCCGCAGCGGATGCTCCTTCGGTACTCGCTGCTCTGGAGATACGTAACTAAAAACCGCCACCTGTCCCGCGTCCTCACCACGCATCTGCTCACCTCGTTGATGCTTCGGTTCTTGCCGCGGGCTGCGTGGTTCAAAATCTACTCGAACAAGGGGAGTTTTTCAGCAGCCTGCTAGATCGAGCACCCTCACGTCGGCGCTCGTCACCAGCTCACCGGCGGCACCGACGGCGACGATGCGGTCCCCAGCCACCAGGACCGCCTGGTCGGTCAGGAGCCGTTCACCGTCGAACAGCCGCGCGGCTCGCAACAGTAGCGCGCCCGACGGTTTCTGGGCGACCGTCGGGGCCGCCCCCGTCGACAGTGCAAACGACCCGATCGCCACTCCCAGAGAAGCGCGCAAGTAACGCTCGTACATACGGATACACCTCTCGGTTTCGCTCGGCCCGGAAGCCTGTGCCGATTCGCATTGGAGCCCGGTGCCGGAAACATTTTCACAGGCCCGACGTTTTCAGGGTGAAACACGAGGGGCCCAAACGGCATACTGAAATATAGAGTGAGTGCTGGTCCCCTGGTGACCGCGCCTGGAAAGGAAGGGCGGCATGGCGACCAAGAAGGCAGCTTCGGTAGGTGGTAACGGCAGCAATCGCGCGCTGCAACCCGGCCCCGGCAAGGCGCCGGCGCGACGCAGAAAGCCGAGCCGTGCCAAGCAACCCGGGACCCTGGCGGCGGCGGGCCGCTCACGGGCGTCGCGACGCCGGACCCCCATGCAGCCAGGCCGTCCTGTAACGGCCAGTGAGCCGCTCGAGGCTTTCCTGCGCCAACGCGTGATCGGCCAGGATGACGCTATCGACGCCCTCGTGCGCTCCTGGACGCGTCTGCTCTCGGGACTGCGCGACCCCGACCGGCCGCTTCTCACGGCGCTCCTGCTCGGCCCGACGGGCGTCGGCAAGACCGAGACGGCCAAGGCGCTCGCCGAGGCACTGTTCAGCACACCTGCGGCGCTCACCCGCATCAACTGCGAGGAGTATTCACACGGTCACGAGGTTGCCAAGCTGCTCGGCTCGCCGCCCGGGTACGTGGGCTCCGACATCGAGCCGCTGCTCAGCCAGCACCGCCTCGATCGAGCCCACTGGCAGGCACGGCAGGCGCGCAAGGACAACCCCGAGGCGTCAAAGCCGCTGATCGAGCAGGTGCACGACCCCGAGGAAGGCCTGCACTCGATCCTGCTGTTCGACGACGTCGAGAAGGCACACCCGACGCTGTGGAATGCGCTGCTCGGAATCCTCGAGGATGGCGCGGTGACGCTAGGGAACAACAAGACATCGAACCTCACACGGTCGGTCATCCTGATGACCTCCAACGTGGGATCGCGGGAGATGAGCGCGGCGCTGGCCCGCAACCCGATGGGCTTCATGGACCTCGGCGACGACGAGCCCGCTCGCCTGGGAGACATCGCCCGCAATGCCGCCACGAGCGTCTTCCCGGCCGAGTTCATCAACCGCTTCGACGAGATCCTCACGTACGAGCCGCTCGAGACCGCTCACCTGGAGCGCATCTTCGACAAGTTCCTCGGCGAGGTGAGCGCGCGCGCCATGGAGCACGCCGGCCTGCCCTTGCTGATCAAAGTGACGGACAGGGCTCGGGCCAGCGTCCTGGAAGAAGGCACCGACCCGACGATGGGTGCCCGCCCACTGCGGCGCTCGATCGAGCGTCTGATCGTCGACCCGCTCTCCCGACTGATTGCCTCGACACAGGTGGTCAGCGGCGACGTGGTCGAGATCGACTGGAACGGGGGCGAGCTCGTCTACTACCGGTTACCGCGGGCCGCCAAGAAACTCGTCGCCTAGGAGGCCTGTCGGGTCCCGTTTACTTGGGGAATTATATACGTGTTTACCCGGCGGTTAAGGGAACGTCGTTTGTGAATGGGTGAGGTGCCGCTGAGAGAATACGAACCGCCACTCGACCCAGGAATTTTCCGCGCCGTTCATATTTTGAACCGTGCCGGAATCGAGACGTTCGAGTCTTGCCAGGGTGGCGAGGGGCATTCCTACCTGGAGCCCACTGTCAGGTTCCACGGCGAGCGCCCACAAGGTTTCAGGGCGCTCGCCGTGGCGCAAGAGAACGGATTAGCGGTCAGTTCCCTGCGTCGTATCTACCTGATCCTCGACGGTGAACCAACAGGGCCATATTGGGAGCTAACGTTCCGAAATATAGTTAGCTGAGGCCCTTGCATTCTTGGCACAAAGGCTTACCCCCAGTGCCCGCTCGGCGGTTCTCTTTCTCGATGTTGTTCCCAGTGTTGCAATTGGTGTTGTTGTGATGGACGTTGGCAAGGACAGAATGTCACGGAGATGTCTTAGCCATGTTGCTTGTGCTCCAGTTAATCGACGCTCGATATTGAGGGTCGAAATTCTTTGTCCTTGTCAAGATAACGCCACTCCTTCTTCGGAGGTCCCTGCATGCATGACCGAGCAATGTTCTCGGGCGTGTCGGGTATGGGCTCGGGCATCTCGTTCTTGACGGGACGGCCGCGGGGGCGCTTCGGCTTGTCGGTTTTCTTCATGGCGTGCGTCCTAGATTGGTGCGCATCTTATTGAGGGCGGCGCCTGTTCCGTCATGGCTAAACGCGACGATGCGCAGAGGTAGGTCTTTGGCCCGATGCTCAACGTGTTTGATCGCCGTTCGTAGGTTTGGTGTCCGGTCGGTCAAGAAGTAGGAAAGCTCATCGTCAGGAACGATAACGAGACCGACGTCAATAAGCCCGTCCTGAACGCTCTCCCGCAAGTGCAGGAGGTCCACCGCCAGCAGATCGCTTCGGGAAGACACCTGAACCTCCACGCCCAGCTTGGCCTGTTTGTCGTTGCTCTTGGACCAGTCCAAGCCGCCAACCGTTACTTTCGTCCACCCGCCGGATTCTTCAAACCCTTCGTCTATCCAACGGCGGAGGTCTCTCGTGCCGTTGGCATGTTTTTCTTCCGCTATGACGAGCCGGAATCGACCGAGGGTAGCTTCGGCCTGAAAAATCAGGTCGTTTAGGTCCAGACGATCCGCCTTGTTCCTGAACCCGTTATAGTCGTGCCGAGCTGTTATGATAGGCACGCTTGAGCCTCGACGTGGTCATCGTTGCGATGGTTCGACACGTCTCCATTCAGGCGAGTAATGATGTGTTCGGGGGATTCGATCTCCACACCAATCCAACGCCGGTCGCGTTGCTCACACACTGCATAGGTCGTCCCGCTGCCACCGAAAGGGTCGACAACAAGATCGCCTCGATAGGTGCTCATTTCGACGACACGCTCCAGCAGCTTGGTACTGACCGCGTTAGCTGCACGGGCGGCTGGCTTGAACCTGGCATGACGCACTGGAGGAATATCCGCCCACACGTCTTTGAGGTTGACCCCGTTGGGGTTCATGGCGTTCCGGTGGCCACCGTAATCCTTGATCTCTCCACCGCAATGGCGGCACGTCTCGATCGGGGTACGGATCTTCTGAAATCTCGCAGGCTTTCCCTTCGTGAAATACAGCAGCGAGTAGTGTGCCGGGTAGAGTCGCCCCGGTATCGGGAGGCAGCTCTTATGCTCGACTGCTATCCAGTGCCGAAAGTCCAAGCCGTGATCACTCAGGAATCCTCCAAAGTGGATATTCCACTTGGGTAGGTTGTAGAGGAAGATGGCGCCGCCAGGCTTGAGTATGCGGATGCACTCCTGCAGCCATTCGTAGCACCATTGGAGGTAATCTCCATCGGGTCGGTCATCACAACTCTTGGTGCCGTATCGCTTGTTGAGGTTGAACGGAGGATCGGCGAAAATCGTATGTGCCGATTCCGAATCGAGACCGGGAAGAATCTCCATGCAGTCCGCCTGGTAGAGTTGTCCCAGGCGCGTAGTCAAGACTGGCTTGATCGGCGGTAGCGTACTCACGCCTTCATCTCGCCGGCATAGGCTGAAGCGCCTGTCGGCCTGATCAGGTCCTTGTAGCGCAGCCGCTTGCCCGACATGCCTCGCACCATCGACCGCATCTGCGCGATTGTGTCTTTCGGCCTCTGGTTGTGGCGGCCTGCGAACTCATTGACGTAGCGGCCCAGGTGCTTGGCGCTCATCCGGTGGTAGGTGCCGTAGTAGCCACGCTTCAGGAGGCTCCAGAAGCTCTCCACACCGTTCGTGTGCGCCTGGTCCCTGACGTACTCGCCTACCGAGTGCGTCACCGACTCGTGGTTGGGCAGGCCACGGTAGGCGGCATGCTCGTCGGTGTAGACCTTCGCGTCTCGGGTAGTGCGATCCGCAACGAAGCCTCGGAGCGTCGGCCCGTCGGTCCGCTCCACGACTGCGGCGCTCACCTTGCCGGTGGCGCGATCCTTGGCACCGACGACAGCCATCTTCCCTACGGGGCCACGGCCAGCGCGGAGCTTCTTGGACTCGTGTTTGTTGCGTTCCTTGCCGCCAAAGTACGCCTCGTCCACCTCGACGGGGCCAGCGAACCGGCCCGTGTCGTCGTCCCAGGTTTCGCGGATGCGCATGGATAAGTGCCAGGCGGTCTTTTGCGTCACACCGAGGTCGCGGCGCAGCTTCATGCTGGAGATGCCTTTGATGTTCGTCGCCAGCAGGTAGTAGGCGAGGGCCCAGGTGCGCAGACCGAGCTTGGAGCCCTGCATTAGCGTTCCGACCTTCACCGAGAAATCCTTGCGGCAGGCGCGGCAGCGGTACGGCTGCGGCTTGCGGGTCGATCGCTCCTGCACGTTGTCGGAGTCGCATCGTGGGCAGCGCACACCATCGGGCCAGCGTGTCTCGACGAACCAACGCTCGGCGGCCGCATTGTCGGGAAACATGTCGGTGATCTCGATGATCGAGAGGCCTTTGCGGTAGTGTTGTCCAGGTGCTCGTTGTGCCATTCGACTATCTCCTATTTATGGAGACATATTACCCGTAGAGGGCACACCCGTCAAGGGTAAACACGTATATAATTCCCTTTACTTGGCGTCGTCGCCCTTGGTCGCGAAGTAGAACGAGGTGGCGAAGACCAGCAGCTGGAACTCCATGCCCATGTTGCCGATCGAGTTGAAGCCGTTGGCCGCGTGGACCATGACGATCGCGCCGATCATCACCAATCGCGACGTCGCCCATCTCAGGCTTTCCGGGCCGGCGCCGCGAGATCCCGGGTCCGCGCCGTTTCGATCGCGTCGACGAGGCGTTGGGACTCGGCGCGGGCGGCTGCGCGGCCAAAGTCGGTGATTCGGTAGTGGCGTCGCCGGCGCGCGTCGGCGTCGTGCGGCGTCTCACCTTCGTCGTCGATCAGGCAGAGATCGAGCAGCCGGTTGATGACCCGGTACAACGAGCCAACCTCGAGGCGCACGCGCCCCGCCGACTCGCGCTCGACCTCCTTCATCAGGCCGTAGCCGTGCAGGTCCCGCTCGCCGAGCACCAGGAGCATTTGGTAGTCGACCGGACGCAGGGGAAGAACGTCTGAAGGATCGAGGGTGTCTTTCGACATGGCCGGTGCCTCTTTTTGAATCAAACCGAATATATTCGATTCGAATATATCAGGCGGAGGCGGTGCGTGTCCAAGAGCAATCCCTCGCCTATCATCCATCCGATCGCTTCCCCTGTCCGGAGACCCCGATGCGGAACCGCTGGCGCTTGACGCCCCTGCTCGTCGTCCTGACCCTGCTCGTCGCCCCGATCGCCTGCGCAACCGGCGACGGCGTCGCGCCCGGGAACGGCTGGGAGTACGAAACTGCGACCGAGGGCGATGTGACCACCGTGCGCACGACGGCTGGCTCTCGCTGGGGCGCTCCTGGAACGCTGGTCGAGGATCTGTCGATCGGTGTCGAGGAAGGGGACGAGCCCTACATGTTTGCCATGATCGGCTCGGTCTGGCCGGCCGACGACATGATCCTGGTGTCCGACTTCCGGCTCCCAGCCGTTCGCGCCTTCGACTACGACGGCAACTTTCTGTTCCAGGTCGGCGGCCCGGGGCAGGGCCCCGGCGAGTACGAACGCCCGATGGCGGCCGCGGTGCTGCCCCACGGCAACATCGTCGTGGTCGAGGGCTCCAAGGTGCACGTCTACGACGGCGGGGGTACCTATCTGGAGCAGTGGACCGAAGAGCAGACCGGGATGATGTTCTTCGGGCCGGGGACGGTTACCGTAGGGCTCGACGGTACTGTCTACCGCCGTGCACCGATCATGGACAACCTCCAGCGTGGCCGCATGAGCTTCGGCAGCATGCGCTGGGGCATGAAGCCGCTCGGCCCCGACGGCCCCGGCGAGATTATCGAAGCCCCGGCCACCGACTACGAGGCGCCCACCGTGCGCGTCGCGATGGGCGACAACGTGGCCATGATGATGGTACCGTTCGCGCCGCGGCATCAGTGGACCCTCACCCCGAGCGGCACGTTCGTCGCGGGCGTGCCGACCGAGTACCGCTTCACCATCCACGCCGCCGCCGGCCATCAGACACTGGTCCAGAAGTACTGGGAGCCCGTGCCGGTCAGCGACGGTGAGGCCGAGATCAGGATGCGCGGTCAACGCGTGGTCATCAATGGCTCGACCCCCGAGATCGACTGGGGCGATGTCGAGATGCCGACCACCAAGCCCGCCTACGATAATCTGTTCGCCACCCGCGACGGCCATATCCTGGCCGTGCGCTCCGGACCCGCCACGGTCGACCCCGCCTGCCTGGCCCCCGACGCCGAGTCCTCGCCCGGCTCCGGATCCAGCTGCATCGACGGCGTCACCTGGGGCGATCTGTTCGACGGCGAGGGCATGTTCATCGGCTCCTTCGAGATCCCGAGCGGGACACAGTTGATGAGTCCGTACATCGACCACGACGCGCTCTGGACCGGCTTCCAGGACGAGCTCGGCACCGTGACCGTAAAGCGATTCCGCATCGTGCCGCCGGCCGGCGCCACCACCGACTGAGGAGTCCCCTTGCCGAGGCTCGAGTCCCGCAACCCGGCCACCGGCGAGGTGGTCGGCTACGTCGAGATCACTCCAGTCGAGACTATCGACGGCATCGTCGCCAGGGCTCGGGCGGCGTTGCCCGCCTGGCACGATCTCGAGGCCGAGGAGCGCGGGCGTCTGTTGATCGAGGCGGCCGAGTGCCTGGCCGAGGGGGCCGAGACGCTCGGGCGCCAGCTCAGCGACGAGATGGGCAAGCCCGTGGGCGCCGCCATCGCAGAGGTGCGCCGGTGTGGCACGGAGATGAGCCACAAGGTCGCCGAGGTGATCGATGCCATCCGGCCTGACGAGCTGTCGGAGGGCACTCGACGCTCGACTATCTACCACGACCCGCTCGGTGTCTGTGCCGCGATCATGCCGTGGAACTACCCGATGTCGATGCTGCAGTGGATGCTGGTCCCCGCCCTGGTGGCCGGCAACACCGTGGTGCTCAAGCCCTCCGAGGAGACGCCGCTGACGGGCCAGGCCTACGCCGACGCCCTCAACTCGGTTCTGCCCGCGGGGGTGCTACAGGTCGTTCACGGCGCCGAGGAGCAGGGCAAACGGCTGGTGCTCGCCGACGTCGATCTGATCGCCTTCACCGGCTCGCGCTCGGCCGGCAAGCACATCCTGCGCGCCGCAGCCGACGGGCTGAAGCGGGTGATCCTCGAGCTCGGCGGTAAGGACGCCCTGATCGTGCTGGCCGACGCCAACGTCGCTCGCGCCGCCCGCTTCGCGGCCGCCAACAGCTTCGACAACGCCGGTCAGGCGTGTGTCTCCACCGAACGGATCTACGTGCACGAGTCGATCGCGGCCGAGTTCGAGGCGCGGTTGGCCGATCATGCCGAGGCAACCGTTCTCGGCGATCCGACGGAGGATCCCGATCTGGGGCCGCTGGTCAACCAGCAGCAGTTTGATCACGTGATGCGCCAGATCCACGACGCCGCTAGCAAGGGTGCCCGCGTGCTCACCGGCGGCAAGGCCGGCGAGGGCCTCTACATCCCGCCGACTGTGCTGGCCGAGACAACCGAGGAAATGGAGATCATGCGGCACGAGACCTTCGGCCCGGTCGCCTGCGTAAGCACCTTCCGTGACGAGGACGAGGCGGTGCGCCGCGCGAACCAGGGCCCCTACGGCCTCGGCGCGGTGGTCTTCGGCTCCGATGAGCGCGCCGCCGGGGTGGCGCGCCGGCTCGATGCCGGCATGATCGGGGTTAATCAGGCAATATACGGCACCAGCGGCACCCCGTGGGTCGGAGCCAAGGAGAGCGGCTACGGGTTCCACGGCTCGCGCGATGGCCACCGGCAGTTCACCCAGACCCGCGTTCTGAGTCGGAAGGTCTAGCTGCTCGCGTAGCTATAGCTAGCCGCGAAACACGGCGCCAAAATGGCGCAGCCAGTTGCCGCCCAGAATCGCCAGGATGTGCTCGTCGGGATGGCCGCGATCGGCCAGCAGCTGGGCAACGTGGCGGAAACGGTCGGTGGTGTCGAGCGCGGGAATCCAAGGTGGCCAGCGCACGTTGTATGACGGCTTGAAGCTCGAGAGCCGCGGCACGTACCAGTTGTCACGTGTCGCGGAGCGCTCGATGCCGCGGATCTGGAAGTCGGTGCACAGCCCGACATTGTCGCGGCCGCAGATCTCGATGGCATGCTCGACATGGTCGACATAGTCGTCGAGGCTGGCCTCGGGAGTGGGGGCCACGAAGTAGCCCAGCGCGGCGATGCCGGTCATACCGCCGCGTGCGGCCATGGCGCCGAGCAGCGCATCGCTCTTGGCGCGCGGGTGGAAGTGCAGTGCCTGACACATGGTGTGGGTGAAGGCGGGCGGCTGGACGCTCGAGAAGGCGATGCCGTCGGAGCTCGTGCCCTCGCCGCAATGCGACAGGTCGACGATCATGCCGAGCTCGTTCATGCGCTGCACGCACGCGATACCGAAGTCCGACAAGCCGGTGGTGAGCCGCTCAGTGCAGCCCGTCGCCGAGCCGGTCGCGCGTGTTGTAGGTGAGTTGCACGCAGCGCGCGGATCCGGCCCGAGTCTTGTGGAAATAGAGATGGCGTAACCTCCGAGTAGGAAAAACTCAACGCCGCCACGAGCGGCAGGAGGCTACGCCGTGAAGCAGGTTAGCACGCAGGCAGCTGGGGTCATCGAGTTCCGGCAGGACATACAGGGATTGCTGCGTTCCAGGATCCGCGAGGCGATCCAGATCACGCTGCAGGAAGAGCTCAGCGAGGCGCTGGGCTGCGACCGATACGAGCGCAACGGGCAGCGTCGAGGCTACCGCAATGGCAGCCAGCGACGACGGGTGACGACGGCGCAGGGGCTACAGGAGCTGGAGATCCCGCGCGGACGGATCGTGGACCAGGACGGGGACGCGCGTGAGTTCCGCAGCGCGATCCTGCCCCGGTACGCGCGGCGAGCCCGGCAGGTGGACGAGGCGATTCTGGGGGCCTATCTGGCGGGCGCCAACACCCGGCGGATCCGCAAGGCGCTCTCTCCGCTGCTGGGCAAGGAGCACCTGTCCAAGAGCACGGTCTCCAGAGTGGTGGGGCGCCTGAAGGCGAGCTTCGAGCGCTGGCGCGAGCGAGATCTGTCCGGCGAGCGGTACTCGATTCTGTACTTGGACGGGTTTCATCTGAAGGTCAGGCTAGCCAGGAGGGTCGTGTCGGTGCCGGTATTGGCGGTGCTCGGTGTCAGGCCGGACGGCCAGAAGGTGTTGGTGGCGTTGCGGTTAGCGGTCTCGGAGGCGGCCGTCCACTGGCAAGGGTTGATCGAGTCGCTGGTGGAGCGTGGACTGCAGGCACCGGAGTTGTTGATCTCCGACGGGCACAAGGGGCTGGCCAAAGCGATTCAAGTCTGGCCGAACGTGCCGGTGCAGCGGTGCACCCAGCATAAGTGGAACAACCTGCGTGACCACTGCCCGGTTCATGCACGTACCGAGATGAAGCGCGACAAGAGCCTGCAGGAGGCGGGCTTGAGCCTGCTGACCTTCTATGAGTTCCCCAGGCCGATGTGGAAGACGTTGCGCACCACCAACCCGCTCGAGAACCTGAACCGCGAGTTCCGTCGCCGCACCAAGACACAGGGCTCATTCTCGACCGAGGCTGCCGGGGTGACGTTGCTGTGGGGCCTGGTCGCCTTCGGCCAGATCCGCATGCGCCGCATCGATGGCTACCGGTTCTTGGCTGAGATCACCCGCGGCCCGAACCAGCAGGCCGCCTAGCAGATAGGATCAACCGTGGTCGCGGAGGAAACGCTCATCCAATTTCCACATCATTCGGGGCACATCCCAGCGCGCACCGGCCTCGTAGAGGCGCTCGATGTTGCCCAGGCGCCCAAGGGAGCCGACCCATCAACGAGAATCGTCGACGAGAGCGCGGCCGATGATGCGGTGTGGTGAACCGCACGCTGACGGTGAACCCCATGTAGGGGCCGAAGTCGCGCGCCGCGAGCATCCTGGTGAAGTAGAGACCGGGCACCACCGACTGGAAGTCGTCGTCGAGATCCGGGCAGCCGTGGTCGGTACGCAGTGCCTCGAGGATCGGGGGGTCGAGGAAAGCGAGCCGGTCGGTATCGACCCGGTAGCCAGTGGCCAGGATCAGCTCGTCGACCGCCAGCTCCTGGCCGCCCGAGAGTCGAACCGTGAGCTCGCCGTCGTCCCCCTCCGAGCACGTCTCCACCTCGGTCTCGGGCCATGCACGAACGATCTTCTCGGGCATGCGTTGCGGCAACCACGGCTCCAGCTTCAAGCGCCCCTCGGTCCAGAAACGCCGGCCGATCTCTTGCCGCGCCACCGTCTTCAGCGAGTGGAACCAGGACGGCCTCTTCTCGAGTCGTCGTAGCAGCCCGGGCACCCAGCTCCAATCGGACTCGGTGAACTCCGGCGTCGCGTGCCGGTGCACGACGTGGACCGCCGCAGCGCCCGCTTCGGCGAGCAGGGCGGCCCACTCGAAGGCACTCTGTCGGCCGCCGACGATCAGGCAGCGGCGGTGTCGCGCTCGATCCATGTGGATGAAGTCGCGCGTGTGGCTCCAGCGACCCTCCGGCAGGCGGGCGACGAGCTCCTCGGGACAGTGCTGGAAGGCGTGAAACCCCAACGCCAGCAGTACGCGGCGCGCCGTGATCGAGTCGCCCTCCGAAAGCCGGGCGGTGAAGGTTCTGTCGGCGGCGCGCGACAGCCCGGCCACACGCCCCTCCCGCACCTCGGTGCCGGACTCGTGGCGGAACCAATCGGCGTACTCGAGGTAGCGCTCGATGGTGAGCGGGCTCATCTCCTCGGCGCTCAATCCGCGAGCCCGCATGAAGCGCGGCAACGTGAGCTCGCCCATCGGATCGAGGTGCCAGTCGGGTCCCGAGCGCAGCCACATGTTGGCCGGCATGTGTTGCTTCCAGAACTCCATGCTCCGACCGACCACGATGTGGTCGAGACCGTGCACGGCGGCGTAGCGCGCCATGGCCAGGCCGAAGGGCCCGGCCCCGATGATCAGCAGATCGGTAGTACTCAGTCCAAACGCTCGATGGCCATCGCCACGGCCTCGCCGCCACCCAGGCACAGCGACGCGATGCCTCGCCGCGCGTCGCGGTCCTGCAACGCGAACAGGAGGGTGGTCAACAGGCGCGCGCCGGTGGCCCCCAGCGGATGGCCGAGGGCAATCGCACCCCCGTGTACGTTGACCTTGTCCCAGTCCCAACCGCGGTCGGCCAGGGCCTTGCCGTTGGCCAGTACCTGCGCGGCGAACGCCTCGTTGAGCTCGATCAGGTCGACATCGGCCAGATCCCAGCCGATCTTGTCCAGAAGCTTCAGCATCGCCTTGGCGGGAGCATCGAAGATCCACTTGGGCTCGACCGCTGCCTGCGCGTACCCGACGATGCGTGCCATCGGCTTGGCGCCGAGCTCCTCGGCCTTGGCGGCACTGGCCACCACGACGGCCGCGGCCGCGTCGTTGAGTCCCGGGGCGTTGCCGGCGGTGACCCGTCCATCCTTGACGAAAGCCGGCCGCAGGGCTGCCAGCGACTCGATCGACGCGTCCCGCCGGGCGCTCTCGTCGACATCGACGAGTGCGTCCCCCCGGCGACTCTTGACCGTGACCGGCGCGATCTCGGCAACGAACTTGCCGGCATCCATAGCGGCGATCGCCTTACGGTGGCTGCCGAGGGCGAGCTCGTCCATGGCCTCGCGTGTGATATCGAACTGCTCGGCGATGAACTCGGCCGCGTTGCCCATGGCCCAGCCCTCGAAGGCGCACTGCAGACCGTCGTGGTAGAGCGCGTCGATCATCTCGACGCTGCCGTACTTCCAGCGGCCGGTACGCCCCCGCACCAGGTGGGGCGCACCGCTCATGCTCTCGACGCCGCCGGTCACGAACAGGTCGCCGTCGCCGGCGCGGATAGCCTGAGCCGCCAGCATGGCTGCCTTGAGGCTGGCACCGCAGACCTTGTTGACGGTCATCGCGCCCACCGAGTCGGGCAGCCCACCGCCGATGGCACACTGGCGCGCCACGTTCTGGCCGAGGCCGGCCGACACGACGTTGCCCATGATGACCTCGTCGATCTGGCTCCGATCCTCGATGCCGGAGCGCTCGACGGCCGCCCCTACCGCTGCCGCACCGAGCTCGCCGGCGGGCATGTTGCCGAAGGCGCCGAGGATCTTGCCGATCGGCGTGCGTGCCGCGCTCAGGATGACAGCTTCGCTCATGACCCCTCGTTTCCTGCCAACGGGTTGGCTACTGCTCGAGCACCCACGCTCCTCGACCGTGAGTGAACGCTACGACCTGATCAGCCGTCGCCTGCAAGTCGTAGACGGCGACGTTGGGCAGCCTCTCCGGGGCGCCGTGGTGTGTCCAGATGGCGCCGCGCGCCAGCGAGTCGAGCTCCCAGACGCCGAGATCCGACCCCACCCAGACCGCCCCGCCAGGCTGGATGACGATCGCGTTGTGCGCCAGGTTATGCGGCGTGGTCACGTTGTCCCAACTCGGGCGCGACTTGGTCGCGTTCGAGGTCATGAACACGTGCCCGGGCGCCCCTTCGATGTTCTCGTCGAAGCCCGAGAGCACCAGCCAAAGCACATCGGCGTCATCGGGGTCGAAGGCCAGGTCGGTGACCCGTCGTTCCGGGATACCCCTGCTGGCGTCGGTCCACTTGCGGCCGCCGTTGCTCGTAACATGGACCTCACCGTCGTTGGTGCCGATGGCGTAGGTGTTGCACTTGGTGTCCGACGGGGCGAAGGCGATCGAGCGAACGTTGTCATCGCTGCCGAGCTTCGGGCCCTGGTCCTTCCAGGCCGGCGTGCCACCGGTGAAGAAATCGTTGGCGCGCCACACGCGATCGGTGCCGAAGATCATGACGTTCTCGTCCGATGGACACATGGTGAAGACGGCGATGAACGGTGCCTCGTCGGTGTTGACCCCGGCGCTCATGCTTCGGTCGAAGGTCTGGCCACCGTCGGTCGTGCGTCGCAGGTCGCCGTTCTGAATCGACACGGCCCAGTTCGTATCGGGGTTGCTCGGCGAAACCTCGTTGTCGGCGCCGTCGCCCCCCTGCACCCGCGTCCACGCGTCGCCCGCAGCGCGTGCCAGCCCGGCGTCGCGCACGCTGGTGCCGTTGTCCTGCGTGCCGCCCATGAAGAAGTCGGCTCGATCCGGGTGCACGCTGCCGTGGTAGAACTGCGTCAGCGTCAGCCCCGAGTTGTGTGACGTCCACTTCTTGCCGCCGTTCTTGGTGCTGAAGATGCCGCCGTCGTTACCGACGTAGAGCGTCTTGCCGCCCCAGGCCAGCGCATGAATATCGACGTGACCGGGCAGGTGGACCTCCCAGTCCTTGCCGTCGTACTTCCACAGGAAGACCCCACCCGCCCACAGCACATCCGGGTCTTTCTCGTCGACCAGCAGCACGTGGTCGTACCAGCATTGCGGCTCGCAATAGTCGTCGCGGCCGGACATGGTGGGAATGTCGATCTCCTCCCAGTCCGGGGCCCGAGAGCCGGTCCGTGCCGACGCGTTGTCGGTGCGCCACAGGCCCAGCAGATCCCCGAACGAGGTCGTGCTCTGCACCCCGACGTACAGGGTGTCGGGGTCCGACTTCGAGATCGCGATCTCCATGCGACCGGGCGTCTTGCCGTCCCAGGGCCCGGCCTGCTTCGACCAGGTCACGCCGGCGTCGGTTGATCGATACAGGCCGTTCTGCGTCTGGCCGAAGAGCTGTCCGATGGCGGCGTACTGCGTGTTGAAATCGTCGGGGTCGGCCACCAGGTGATTGGCATGACCCTGGAGCATCAGCGACCAGGTAACGCCGCCGTCGGTGCTGCGGTACACCCCCACATCCTCGCGGAACGCCACCTGGCGGCGACCGAACCCGACGGTGGACATCAACAGCGTGTCGGCGTCCTTGGGGTCGACGATGATGGCGGAGGCGTTGATCGCGCTCAGATCGGTTTGGCTGACCAGCTTGAAGGTCTTGCCGGCATTGGTCGACTTGAGCACCCCCACGCCGGCGTAGGCGACACCGCTGAAAACCGACTCGCCGGTGCCGGCGTAGATGACCTTCTTGTTGCTCGGAGCCCAGGCAATCGCCCCGATGGCGAGCGTCGGCAGCGCGTCGGAAACCGCCTTCCACGATTTGCCGGCGTTCTTGGAGAACTGCAGCCCGCCCTGCGCGGCGCCGATGAACAGCTGCTTCCTCTTCTTCGGATTCACCCCGATCGAGGCGATGCGCCCGCTCACCGCGGTCTTGGCGGTGAAGGTGTCACCGGTCCGGTTCTCCAGAGGCGTCGGCCCGACGCTCTCCCACTTCGCCGCGCTGCGCAGCTGTGGGTTGGCGGCCCGGTAGGCCTGAACCTCGCGGTGGGCTCGCAACAGAGCATCGTGGGGGATGGTCTCGCCGGGGGAGGCGCGCTCCTCGTACCACCAGACGAAGCGCTGCCACGGCTTGCTCTCCCGCAGGGCCCGCGGAATCTGCGGCCCCGACTGGGAAAAGGCGCTCGGCTGCTGAGCCAGAAATACCGCAGAGCCCAGCAGCAGAGCCACCAGTCCACGAATCAGCTTGCCTGTTCCCATTATCGCCTCCCTTGGAACTCCGCCCCGATGCGGTGGATCCACCAGCGTCGCACGTCCGTGCTCCCCAGAAGCTCGAGCTCGGCCTCGACGGCCTTGCCCTCCAGCTCGTCGGGTCCGGGGCCTGCCGCGTAGGCGCGGATCGTGGTCTCCGGGACGCAGAGACTCTCGAGCTTCTCATCGACCCGGTCGGCGCTGAGGATACGGAGCTCGAGCTCGCTGAGCTCCTCGACCGCTGCCGGCAGCCTGACTCGCAGCGTCGACGGATCGGGGCCCGGCGTAACGGAGCTCACGACGGCTCGCGCCAGGCACCGGTTCTCGGGAACCCGAGCCGGCGGCGGCGGCGCCTGCCACGCAGCTGCGGAGCTCGTATCTGTCGCCTCGACCGGAGCCGCTGTCTCGCCCGGGCCCGGCACGGCGCGGCGTCGAACGACCACCGCCGGGATGCCAGCCTCGCGGATCATGGCGTTGAGCTCCCCGAGCTCCTCGCCCAGGAGTCGATCGAGCTCGGCTCGATGTCCGGCCCACTCCTGATTGAGCCGCGCGAACTGATCGCGCGCCCCCCGGGTCGGATTCTCCTCGGAGCCCTCGGCCGAGCTGCGTACGAACATCAGGAACTGGTTCAGCTGCGTCGGAAACACCGTCGGATCCTGCCCGCTGGTCCACTCGCGCTGCACCAACTCGGCATCGATGGCATCGAGCCTCTCGACGATCGCGGTGCCCTTGTCGCGAATCGACTCGGCCGCATCGCTGCCGGCGAGCCGCTGGCTCAGCCCATCGATCTGCAGCTTGACCTCCTGGAGGCGGATGACCGCCTCGTGGACGGCCGTCAGCGTGTCGGTGGCCTCGATCAAGAACGCCTCCCGGGCCTCCCAGTCGACGGCCGCATCGATACGGGGGTCGGCCCCCACTTCGAACTGGTCGGCGATATTCGCGTCATCCAGCGTCAGCCGCGCGCGATAGGTCCCCGGCGGCACTCGGCGCCCGGCGAGACTGCCGAACACGAACAGGCCCGGAACTGCCTTTACGGCGTCGTGACGCACGTCCCAGGCGAAGCGGTTGTGACCGGTCCCGGCATCGAGGTCATCCGCCTCGAAGTTCCGGATCACCTGGTCGCCGTCGAGGATCTCCAGCGTCGGGTCGAACGTCTCGTCGTCCTCGGGCTCGGAGAGCCAGAAATCGATCAGCACCGGGCCGGGTGGGTTGTGCCCGACCGCGGCCCCGCCGAAGCCCCCGAAGCTACCACCACCACCGATCCGCAGGCCGTCGCTGGCAACCAGGTCCCACTCTCCCTGGGCCACCACACCCGCAGCAATGGCCCGCAAGGGCGCTAGATTGTCGAGGATCCAGAACGCCCGCCCCTGGGTCGCGGCGACCAAATCGCCGTTGCGCACCTGCAGGTCCGTGATCGGGGTCAGCGGCAGGTTCAGCTGCAGGCTCTGCCAGTGGGTGCCGTCGTCGAACGAGACGTAGGCGCCGGTCTCGGTGCCCGCATACAGCAGCCCAGACTGCTCGGGGTCCTCGCGTACGACCCGCACCCAGGCGTCGTCATCGTCGATCCCGTCGACCCGCCGCGTCCAGGTCGCGCCGTAGTTGTCGGTGCGGAAGATGTGTGGCGTGAAGTCGTTGAACTTGTAGCGAGTAGCGGCCACATACGCGCGTCGCGGATCGTGGGCCGAGGCGTCGATGGCGTTGATCTGGACCTCGGGGAGGTCGGCAGGTGTGACGTTCTCCCAGATGTCCCCGCCGTCGCGGGTCACGTGGACCAACCCGTCGTCGGAGCCGGCCCAGATCACGTTGGCGTTCCCCGGTGACGGCGAGACAGTGAAGATGGTCCCGTAGACCTCGCCGCCGGCTCCCTCGTTGGTGATCGGCCCACCTCCGGGCCCCTGCTTCTCGATGTCGTTGCGGGTCAGATCGGGCGAGATCTCCTCCCACGAGGCGCCACGATCCAGGGTGCGCAGTAGCGTCTGCGCAGCGTGGTAGATCGTGCTCGTGTCGTGCGGCGAGCCGACGATTGGCGCGTTCCAGTTGAAGCGGTAGAGCATGTCGCGCGCCGGAATCGAGGCCGGCAGCTGCGGTAGCGCCTGCACGTTGCGCCCATTGCCGGTCGTGGTGTCGAGCTCGCTGATCATGCCGAGATAGCAGCCGCCATAGACATAGCGCGGATCGTCGGGATCGAAGGCGAGGTAGGCGCTTTCGCACCCTGACGATGGCTCCCAGTCACGCTCGGTGATGCCGAAGCCGAAGCTGCGGCTGGCGATCTTCACCGAGCTGTTGTCTTGCTGGCCGCCGTAGACGTTGTAGGGAAACAGGTTATCGGTGTTGACCCGGTAGATCTGCGCCGACGGCTGATTGTTCAGCCGCGACCAAGTAGAACCGCCGTTGAAGGTCACCTGAGCGCCACCGTCGTTGCCGGAGATCAGGTTGGTGTTGTCGTCCGGGTTGATCCACAGATCGTGGTTGTCGCCGTGGCCTTGTCGCAGCCGCGTGAAGGTCTGCCCGCCGTCGATCGACTTGTACAGCGGCGCGTTGAGGGCGTAGACGGTGTTCTCGTCGACCGGATGATCCGCGTAGATCTCCATGTAGTACCAGGGTCGCGAGCGCAGGCCGCGTAGACCACTGGTCTTGTGCCAGCTCGCACCTGCGTCGTCGGATCGAAACACGCCCCCGTCGGGCTCGGCCTCGATGATGGCCCACAACCGCTCCGGGTTGGCGGCGGAGACGCTGATGCCGATCTTGCCCATCAGCTCCGGCAAGCCGTTGGAGAGCGCCTGCCAGGTGTCACCCCCGTCGGTCGACTTCCAGATCCCCGAGCCCTCACCCCCGGAACGCATCTGCCACGGCATGCGCTGGTGGTCCCAGAACGCCGCGTACAGGATGCGCGGATTGCTCGGATCCATCGCCAGGTCGGAGGCGCCCGCCGACTCGGAGACGAAGTGCACCTGCTCCCAGCTGGTGCCCCCATCGCTCGAGCGGTACACACCGCGCTCCGGGGTTGGCATGTAGGGCGAGCCCTGGGCCGCCAGATACACCAGGTCCGGGTTGGTCGGATGCACGCGGATGCGCGAGATCGAACGAGTCTTCACCAGACCGAGGTGGGTCCAGGTACGTGCCGCGTCGCTCGACCTGTAGAGCCCGTCGCCGTGTGAGGTCGTCACCCCACGCGGCGAATCCTCACCCATGCCCACGTAGACGACGTTGGGGTCCGACGGCGCCACGGCGATGCTGCCCACCGACGCCGTGTTGACGTAGCCGTCGGAAACGTTGCTCCAGCTGACGCCGGCGTCGCTGGTCTTCCAGACGCCGCCGCCCGCGGTGCCCTGGTAGTAGGTCAGGGGGTCCCCGGGCACGCCCACGACCGCGCCCGAGCGGCCGCCGCGGAAGGGGCCGATCAGGCGCCACTGCAGGTCCTGGAACAGCGCCGGGTCGACCGCCGGCGTCTCGCCTTCCTGCGCGGCGCTTACGGCGACGCCACTCATACCGAGGACAAGCACGATCGCCAGGAGCGACGGAATCAGGGCAACGGGGCGGACTGTGCGGCGCATCGGGACCCTCCGGGGCAACGTTGACAAGGAGGGGCGAAATCTAGAACGAAGCTCCCGACTGCACAAACAGACGGGGCCCGGGCGGCAGGTCGCCGCGCCGAGCCGCGTCGCAAGCTTGTTGTGCCAACAGGCCGTGGTGGGACTAGTGCTCCTGTACACAAGTACGGCGACGTTTGCAGCCGTCTGTTGGGTGCGAGCTCGAGGAAGGGCGACAACGGCGATGTTTTCCCATCGTCCAGGAGCGCTGACGCTGAGATCGTGCGCAACAGGTGGCTGCCCGGAGGGTTGGAGCGGGATGGTGGCGTCTGCGGCGTTGCACCTCGCTCGACGATGCGCTCACATCGCCTCGTCGGTGCGCCTGGCATCCGCCACCATCCCGCTCCAACAAACGTCACCGTACTTGTGTACAGGAGCACTAGTTACGCCCTTGGAGCGTGGCGACTCGAGCCGCGATCAGCCGGATTCGAAGAGCCGGTCGAGCGCGGCCGAACGGACCGGGGCCGCTCGGCGGGCGACCAACACGTACGTCGCCAGCGACAGCAACAGCGCCGGGAAGATCTGGTGGATGGTGGCCGCCACGGCGAAACGTGGCCAGATCAGCAGCACCAGCAACCCCGATGCGAAGGAGGTGAGCACCGCGGCGCCGTTACCCCGGCGCCAGAACAGACCCAGCAACAGCGCCGGGATGAAGCAGGCGGCATACACCGCGCCCGACAGCACCGTCAGAGCCACGATCCCGCCGGCCGGCCGCAGGGCCATGAGTGCGGTGAGCAAGGCGAACAGGGCGACCCAGACGCGCGTGCGCCGCACCTCGGCCTGCTCGGTACCGGTGCCCCGTGCCACGCCCACCAAGTCGCGCTCGGTCGTCGCCGCCATGACCAGCAGGACGCTATCGAGCGACGACATGGCCGCCGCAACCATCGCCAGCATGAGGAACGCCGTGACGCCGGGCGCGAACACGTCGGCCCGCGTCAACAGCATGGGGATGATCTGGTCGGTTTCGGTGATCCCGTCGCCCAGGATCGGCCGCGCGTACAGACCCAGGGGAACGAGAAGTGAGTACACGAGCGCGAAGCAGGCGGTGGAAACCCACATTCCGGTACGGATCGCGCGGTCGTTCTCCAAGGCGTAGAAGCGCGACAGCTGGCGCGGCTCGGCGACCAGCTTGGCCGTGCCGGCAAGGATCACCCCGAGAACGAACACGAGCGGGTGGGCGCCGTTCCAGTCGAGCAGATGGCTGGTAGCGGGGGCCTGTCCGAGGCTTCCGATGGCGGTCAGGCCGCCGGCGGCGCGAACCGTGCCGGCGAACAGGACGAAGGCAGCCACCACCATCACCACGCCCTGGACCGCATCGGTCTTCACCACCGAAATGAAGCCCCCGATCATCGTGTAGGCCACGACGACCAGCAGCACCACCAGGATCGCCACCTCGTACGGGATCTGCAAGAACGCCTGCACCAAGTTGCCGATGCCTATGGAGACCGCCGTCATGTAGAAGAGGCTGGCCAGTAGCACGATGACCGCTGCCAGTACTCGGGCCGACGTGCTGGCGAAGCGGAACCCGATGAAGTCGGGGATGGTCAGCGAGCCGAGCTCCTCGGTGAAGCTGCGCAGGCGCGGCGCCACCCAGCGCCAGGCGACGACGGAGAAGAGCACCGCCATGGGCGGCAGCAGCAGCCAGCTGATCCCCCAGCCGTACGACTGGCCGGCGAAGCCGACGAACGAGTTGGTGCTCGAGTAGGTGGCGAAGAAAGAAAGCCCCAGCGTCACACCGCTCATCGAGCGGCCGCCCACGTAGTAGTCGGCGAGCCCCCGAGTCGAACGGTTCCCTTGCCAGGCGTGATAGGCGAGCATCGCGGCATAGGCGGCGAGCAGCAGATAGACCGGCCAGTAGGTCCACAGGCTATCGAGCACGGTGTCGATCACGCGTTGCCCTCGGCCCCGAGCAGCATCTCGCGCACCCGAGGCTTGAGCACCTTGCCCATGGCGTTGCGCGGCAGCTCGGCGACGGCGACCAAACAAACATGCTTGGGTACCTTGTAGGGTGCCAGGCGCTCCTTGCACCAGCTGCGCAGTGACTCGCCCTCGAGCTGGCTGTCCGGGGCCGCCACGACCAGCGCGCAGACGCGCTCACCCCACTCCTCGTCGGCGACACCCACGACGGCCGCGTCGGTCACGGCCGAGTGCCCCCGCAACGCCTCTTCGATCTCGAGCGCCGAGACCTTGTAGCCGCCCGTCTTGATGATATCGACGCTCTGGCGCCCGACGATGCGCCAGTAACCGTCGTCGACCACGCCCTCGTCGCCGGTACAAAACCAGCCGTCGTGGAACGCCTCTCTGGTCTCCTGCGGCCGATCCCAATACTCCAGGAATACCTGCGGCCCGCGGATCTCGATCTGCCCGCTTACACCCGGATCCCCCGGGCGCTCCCGTCGGCATCGACGATGCGGGCCTCGACTCCGGGGAAGGGCTGCCCGACGGTGCTGGCCCGCCGCTCGCCGTGCAGCGGATTGCCGAGCCCCATGCCGATCTCGGTCATTCCGTAGCGCTCCAGTAACCGATGGCCGGTGATCGCCTCCCAGCGCGCCAGCGTCCCTACGGGTAACGCCGCCGAGCCCGAGACCATCAGCCGCAGCCTGGCGACACCGCGTGACCAGCGGTCGCGAACGGCCGCGTCGGCCTCGTCCCAGGCGCTGATCAAGCGGCGGTAGACCGTCGGAACCGCCATGAACAGGCTCGCCTGCCCGGCGGCCAAGCGCTCCCAGACCGAGGGCGCCACGAAGGGCGTCAGAAACTCGCAGCACGCACCCGACCAGAGGGCGCAGCTGAGCGCGTTGATAATGCCGTGAACGTGGTGCAGCGGCAGCACGTGCAGGATTCGGTCGTCGGATGTCCAATCCCAGGCCCGCACCAGGGTCTCGACCTGGGCAGCGACGTTGGCGTGCGTTGTCACCACGCCTTTCGGACGCCCCGTGGTGCCGCTGGTGTAGACCATCAGAGCCCGCCGATCCGGGCCCAGCCGGGGCAACGAGCCGGTTCCCCCGCCGAGCAGCTCGTCGGGGGTGTAGAGCCTCCTCGACCCGGCGGCGCGATCGGCGCGATCGCGCAGCGCCGCGGATGCCACCACGCAGGCCGGCCGCGCGTCCGCGAGCAACGAGGCAAGCTCCGCGCCGGGATAGGACACCGCCAGCGGCACGGCGATCCCGCCGGCGCGCCAGATGCCCCAGCAGGTCGCCACCCAGTCGAGCCCCGGTTCCACCAGGAAGGCTACTCGCGATTCACCCAGATCGGCGTCTGTACCGAGCAGACCGGCGGCGATCGCGGCCGATCGATCGAGCAGCTGCGCGTAGGTGGCGGGTCCCGCTGCCTCGACCAGGGCAACCCGGTCAGGGTGTCGCCTCGCTTGCTCGATGAGGGCTGGGCTCGACATGGCGCGGATGGTAGCCGTTAGCCGTGACGCGGTGGTACCAGACTCAACAGAGTTTCACCCTGGGCAGCCCATCGGTTGAAACCCGTGCGCCATGCTGTGCGTCACATAGTATGTCTCACCATGGAAACGACGCCGGGGTAGCACAGGCGCCCCCCTGAGAGGTGGATCGACGATGCGTATCGAACGCGAGCTGATGCGGGGCGCCGGCCCTGCAGCGGTCCTGCGACTGCTGGAGCAGCGCGAGATGTACGGGTACGAGCTGGTCGAGGCACTCGAGAGTCGCACCGAAGGAGTCTTGGCCATGGGGCAGTCGACTCTGTATCCGCTGCTCTACAACCTCGAGGCCAAGAAGCTGATCCAGGGCAAGTGGAAGACCGCTGAGTCGGGACGCCACCGCAAGTACTACTCGCTGACTGCGGCCGGGGTGGACCGGCTCAGGGCTCACACTCGAGAGTGGCAGGAGCTATTCGGTGCCATGGAGGGGCTCGGCCTCGTAACGAGCACCAAGGATTGAATCGATGAGCGGCACAACCGCTGGTAACGACGCGCGACGGTTTGTGGAGGGCTCCGGCCTGCCCGCGACGATCGGGGAGCGCATCAGCGCCGTGCTCGACGGCGGCCGACTCAGCGCGCGCGCGCGTCTCGATGTGGCCCGCGAGCTGGTCGCCCACTTCGAGGACGGGCTCGCCGCCGGGCGCAGCGCCGAGGAACTCCTGGCCGCGTTCGGTCAGGACACCGCCACGGCCCGTCTGATCGATCGCGGCAAGCGGGCCATGGCACCCGACAAGGGCAGAGGCGATTCGCTGCCGCTTCAGCTCGTTCGCGATGCGCGCTACGCCTTGCGACGCCTCTACCAGAGCCCCGGTTTCACGCTCCCGGCGGTGCTGTCCCTGGCCCTCGGTATCGGCGCCAACACGGCGATCTTCAGCGTCGTCAACGGACTGCTGCTGCAGGAGCCGCCGTTCGACAACCCCGACCAGCTGATCAACCTGTACGAGTACACGCCCGAGTTCCCGAACAACGTCTTCTCGTACCCTGACTACCGCGACTTTCGTGATGCCACCCCGGAGATCTTCTCGGACGTGTCGGCAATGATGTTGCAGCCGATTGGCCAAGACACCGACGCCGGCGTGCAGACCCGCATCGCGGAGCTCGTCTCCGGCAACTACTTCAGCCTGCTGGGCCTGGAGCCAGGCGCTGGGCGCTTGTTCGGGCCCCAGGACGGTACGACGCCGGGCGGGCATTCTGTCGTGGTTCTGGGCTACGCCTTCTGGCAGACCGCCTTCGGCGGCTCGGCCGACGCGATCGGCGAAACATTGCGGCTCAACAACGCCGCCTACACCGTCATCGGCGTCGCTCCCGAGAGCTTCAAGGGACAGCTGCGTGGCATCGATCCGCAGCTGTTCTTGCCGATCATGATGATCAACCAGCTGCAGGGCAACAGCGAGAACGCGCTCGAGTGGCGTGGCAACTACGGGACCTTCCCGCGCGCGCGCCTGCGGCCCGGGGTGACGATCGAGCAGGCCAGACAGGCGCCGGACAACCTCGCCGCCGATCTTCGAGTGGCCTACCCGGATGTCTGGCACGACGAGGACCGCTTCCTGCTGATCCCGACGCGCGACGTGATCATCTTCCCCATGTACGACGGGGCGCTGGCAGCGGGATCGTGGTTGCTGCTCGGAGTCGTCGGGCTGGTGCTGCTGATCGCTTGCGCCAACCTCGCCAGCTTCCTGCTGGCTCGGGCGATCGACCGGCGTAAGGAGATCGCGCTACGCCTGGCACTGGGGGCACCGCGGAGCGCGGTCGTGCGCCAGCTCCTGGTCGAGACCGTGCTCCTGAGCCTCATCGGAGGCGGCGCCGGCCTGGTGCTGGCTTACTGGACGCTGGCCACCCTCGGCGGCGCCAATCTTCCCTTCCCGATCCCGATGAGCCTGCAGTTCGAGATCGACGGGGTGGTGCTGACGTTCAGCCTGGCCGTCTCGGTCGCCGCCGGGCTGCTGTTCGGCCTGGCGCCGGCAATCCAGGCAACGCGACCCGACGTCGTCAGCACCCTGCGCGACGAGACCGCGGGCTCGGGCGGCGGGGGCCGTCTGACCCTGCGCAACGTTCTGGTGGTGGCGCAGGTCGCGGTCTCGGTGGTGTTGCTGATCAGCGCCGGCCTGTTCCTGCGCAGCCTGCAGCAGGTGTACGCCCTCGACCCAGGATTCGGACGCGACCCCTCCGCGATCCTGACCTTCAGCCTGCCCGCTGACCGTTACGACTCCGACAGCGGGCTTGCCCTGCTCGAGGAGCTCCGCGACCGCTTTGCCGCGATCCACGGCGTGGAATCGGCGGGCACGACTAACAACCTGCACCTGAGCCAGACGAATACCCTCTTTTTCGATCTCAACGTCGATGGCGTGCCGCCACCGGCCGGCCGCGATGCTCACACTGTCGACTGGGCGAGCGCCGACGACGCCTTCTTCGAGACCATCGGTATCTCGGTCCTCGACGGCCGCGGCTTCGCGCCCCAGGACAACGCCGACGGCGACCCGGTGGTCATCGTCAGCCAGACGCTCGCGCGCCGGTTCTGGCCGGACGAGCCGGCGGTCGGCAAGACAATCCGCAACCGTGATGGCTCCGAGCTCACCGTCGTTGGCGTCGCCTCGGACACCAAGGTGCGGACCCTGGGCGAGCCGCCGCGTCCCTTTGTTTACCGACCCATAGCGCAGCGCTTTGGGGACGGCTTCACCGCTGTCGCACGCACCTCGCGCAACCCACGCACCGTGGTGCTCGAGATGCTCGCGGTCGTACGTCAACTGGCTCCCGACCTGCTCATCTTCGAGAACAAGACCATGGACGACCACCTGGCCGTGGTCCGCTTCCCGGCGCAGATCACCGCCTTCATGTTCGGCTTGTTCGCGGCCCTGGCGCTGGGGCTGGCCACGATCGGGCTGTACGGGCTGGTGAGCTACGCCCAGGCGCAGCGCGCTCGTGAGGTCGGCATCCGAATGTCGCTCGGGGCCGACGCCGGTTCGGTGATCCGCATGCTGGTCGCCAGCGGCATGAGGCTGGTGATGATCGGCGGCGCCATCGGCCTGCTGGCCGCGCTCGCCGCCGCGCGTCTCCTCTCGCGCTTACTGTTCGGAGTCGGCACCGCCGATCCCGCCACTTTCATCGGCGTAGCGCTGGTGTTGGGGGCCATCGCCTTGCTGGCGGCATGGATCCCGGCCCGCCGTGCCAGCCGGATCAACCCGGTCGAAGCCCTCCGCGCGGAGTAGCGCGCGCCGCCACGCACTGAGCCACGAAGCCCGTATCCCGGCCAATGCCGACGGTCGCCGCGACGGATGCTTGCATATAAAACCCACAGTGTGGTTATTATTGAAACCTCCACTGTAGCGAGACCGTCCAATCTGGCAGACGGCGGTGGAACCGCGGTCTGCCAGTGTTGGACCTTCAACCGGGACGTGTGACGGTGCGCAGGCTCGGCGAGTTCGAACAGATCATCCTCTTCGCGCTGCTGCGACTCGGCGACGATGCCTACGGCGTCTCGGTGCGTCGCGAGATCGAGCGGCGCACCGGCGAGCCGGTCTCGCCCGGGGCGATCTACACCACCCTGGAACGCCTCGAGGCCCGCGGTCTCGTGACGTCGGAGTTCGGTGAGCCGACCCCGGAACGGGGCGGCAAGCGCAAGCGCCACTACCGTTTGCAGGCACAGGGCGCCGAAGCTCTGAACCGCTCGTACTCGGCGATCAGCGGCATGGCCGCCGATCAGATCGGCAGGCTGCAGGCGCTGGCGCGTGAGAGCGAATCCTGACGCTGATGGCGGTCGTGGTGACGCTCGGTGTAGCGGGTCTGCTCGCCGCGTATCTGCCGGCGCGCAGCGCCAGCCGGGTCGATCCGCTCACCAGCCTGCGGGCCGGCTGAGCAGGCCGGCCGAGCGCGGCGGCCGCACGGTGGCCGGGCCCGTCAGGCGGTAACTGCCCCGTGTGCCGGGCGGAGCCGTCCGAGCAGCCGGCGCGCTTCGTGCCGGGTCCAGCGTGCCGCGGGCATCATCGACAGGATCGCTGCCCCGGCGAACCCGCGCGTCGCCGCCACGACCGTTCCCACCGGACGGGAGTCGGGCCAGCGGCGCAGCAGGTCGACGTCCGCCACGGCGCCACTGTCGAGAGCGGCTAGCACCAGATCCTGTCGCACCAGCCGCAACACCTCGAAGGTGTTGAACTTGCCCGGAGATGCCTTCTCGAGCGCAGGGTCGTGGGTGGTCTTGAAGCCGAAGACCGTGGTGCCGTCGACCAGGTTCACGGCTATGGACACCGGCCTGTCTTCGACCCTCACCTCGACGCAAAAGAGCTCGTTGCGCTCCCCGAGGCCGTGCATCACGGCATCGAGGAAGGCAGCGTGACCAGGCCTGGCCAGCACCACCCTGCCCGGGCGCGCATTCCCGCCGCGCTCCTCGAGCTCGAGAAAGCGCGACACCAGGTCGAAGTCCTCGAGATTCCGATACAGCTTCACCTGCAGCTCGCCGACCGCCTCGAGCTGGTGGCGATTGCGCCGATACTCGTCCCTGCCCTGGCGCGACAACGCCGCCAACCAGTCGCCGTCGTCGACCCCCCTGGCCATCGTCGCGCGCAGGAACTCATGCCGCACCCACCAGCGACGACCACAATCGTCGATTTGCTGCCGTAGTAGCCGCCAGGCTTGGGAGTCGAGCTCCAGGTTCTCCCAACAGGCCATCGACCAGGCAGATCGGTCGAGCCACTCCCAGAGCGCCGCCGCAGCCTCGGCGGCCAGGTCGCAGTGCAGCAACGGCGTCGAGGAGCACACGAGGTTCGACTCACACGAGGGAAGCATGGTGACCCCGCCCCGACCCCTTGGGGCGCCGAAGGGCGCAACGGCCACCAGCGTTCCGGCCGCTCGTGGTCACGCGGTAGGCGAAGCCGACGTTGATCTCGCCACCGTAGTGGCGGTAGATCTCCGGAAGGAACGCCGGGGACGTGAAGATGTTGTCTTCGAGGCGCAGGTCGTGCAGCTCCCACCAGGCGGGAAGATGCGCCTCGATCTCCTGGGTCGATCGGGCGACAACGACCTCGAAACGGGGTGAGCTCATGGGTCGGGGGGGGTAGGGCGCACGGACCTGATCCCTACAACCTAGGCTCCCGCGAGCGGGCTCCTCCAGCGGCTCTCGACGAGTGGCCGGTCAGGCGCGGCCTCGAGCACAGCTGCGCCGGCCTTCGGGCCGTTCGTCGTGCCGCCGCGGTGCCTTACTGGCGGATCCCGCGAATGCGCTCGGTCACCTCGATTGCGGTCCGCACGCTGAAGAATCGATAGTCGCGATACGACTGCTGCACACGGAACAGGCGACCCATGCGCACCCCTCGGTCGAGAAGCCGACGCGCCGTGCGCCGGTACCCCGCCTCGCCCGCAGCGGGCAAGTCGACCACGACTCCGACCAGGCTGGCTTCGCTCGGAAACCGCAGTCCGTTCTTCTCCTCGTCGAACTGGACCCGCGTCCAGGCGAACAGGAACCGGCTTCCCTCCTCGACCGGTCCCTGGGCTAGAGCTTGTAGGTACTCGTCGGACTTCACCGACTCGACCTGCAGGAGCTGGTAGGTCTGCTTGTCGATCCAGACCCGGCCCAGCCAATCGCTGAGCTCCGGCCGGTACGGCAGCAACGGCTCGAAGGCCACCACATAGGCGTCGCGGCCCAGCGCCTCGCCGTCGGGCTCGTGGATGAACATGTGTAGATCCCGAACCCCCGGCTGGAAGACGAACACCGAGGAGTAGGCTCGAGTCTGGTAGGCCGAGACTCCGAGCTCCGCGGGCTCGACCCTTACGGGCTCGGCGTAGGGATCGTCCCCCCGGAACGTCCGATAATCGTTGAGGCCGGCACGCGCCGTTCCGCCGCTGGCGGCTGCCTCTTCGTCGCCGTGGAACACGTAGAAGTAGTCGAAGTTGTACGTCTGCCGGCTGCCGATCCGATCCTGCGACCGGTAGTGGGTGTCGGTGACGCGCTCGACGCACGTGAAGCTCAGGGCGCTGTCGCGGTAGAGGCTGGCGACCCGCCCCATGATGCCGAGCAGGGTGTCCAGGTCGGGTCGCTCGGCGTCCTGAGGCCCAGCCGCGATCGAGCCTGCGGCCGCCAGGCAGCTCGCGGCCGCGACGCATCCGATTAGTCGACGCACTATCTCACCTCCACGGGGACCCGCGACCAGTGTAGCTACCCGGCGGCCGGCTGTGCGAGAAGCCAACCTGTCGCGGCCTTGGATCGCGTGGCAACGCTGAGGCCGCGTCGGTCCACCGACCGGCGGACGCGGGCTACAGTCCGCGCCCCCGGGCGCCTAAGGTAGACGCTGTCCTGGAGACCGAACCGTCGGTCGATTGCTTCCGAAAGGAACTGCTGTGGCCCGAGTACTGCGACCGCTCTCGTACCTGGCGCTTGCCGCTGCCACAGCCTGGGGGGGCTACTCCGTCGGCTGGTACCGCGGGCTCACCTATCACTCGGTGGTCTCCGGCATGAGCGAGGCAAGGTGGTCGATGTCGGCGGCTCGCTCGATCCGTCAGTCCGATCCGGAGCTGGCGCTCGAGTTGTTGGACGCGAACATCAGCTGGATGAATCTGTCGCTCCGCAGGAATGCTGCCCTCGTGCCCCCCGAGCAGCGGGGCAACTACGACATCGTCATACGCCGGCTGCAGGAGTACCAGGACGAGTTAGCCGACCCGGCAACCGGCCAGTAGCAAGGCGCCGATACGCCCTGCCGGCCGGTACGCGGCCGCGGCTCTGCCGCACGAACGCCGCCCGCCAGCGCTCGGTCATCCGATCAGATGTCGCTTGGCCGCGCGTCCGATGAAGCGGAGCTTCTGGCCCAAGGTGAAACGGCCGAGGTTGGTCTTCACCACGCCACGGGTGAACTCGGTCTTGCGCGAGTAGTCGATGTTGACGTCGACAACGACCGGCCGGCTCTGCTCGGCGACGCTGAGCGCCCGCTCGATGCCTTCCTCGACGTCGGCGTCGCGCTCGATGCGAACGTACTGGGCACCCGTCGCCTGTGCAATGCCCTCGAAGCGCCCCGGGCCGAGCACCGTGCAGGTCTTGCGATTGAGCGGGATCTGCTGGAACTGGGAGATCTGCGCCAGCTCGCCATCGTTGAACACGAAGAACGCCACGCCCAGGCCGAGGGTCGAGGCGGTGAGGATCTCGAGTCCGGTCATCAGGAACGCGCCGTCGCCGACCACGGCCGCCACCTGCGCCTCGGGGTTGCCGAGCTTGGTGCCGATCGCCGCAGGCACGCAGTACCCCATGCAGTTGAAGTCGGTCGGCGACAGAAAGCGGCGAGGCGTGTAGACCGGAAACTGCTCGGCCGCCAGGAAGGTGTGGTTGCCGTCGTCGACGACGAGAAACGCGTCGCGCGCCATGCGGGCCCGCAAAGCCACGAAGAAGATCCCCGGGCTGACGCGCTCCGGGCTCGGCTTGTCGATCCACGAGCGCGTGAAAGCGCGCTTGTCGTTGGCGATCTCCCCTGCAGCGCCGTGGCGTCGCGCGGCGTGCCCGACCGGCCCAGGATCTCCGCCAGAGCCGTCAGTGCCTCACCGGCGTCAGCCTCGAGGCTGACGCTGGCCGGATAGTTCTTGTCGAACACCTCGGGATTGATGTCGATGTGCACTAGCAGCTCGGGAATCTCCATGCCGTAGCTGCCCGTGGCGAGCTCGGCGAAGCGCACCCCCACCTTGCCCGTGTGCAGCGGATGGTCCGCAGGGAAGGCACTGAGCCCCTGCAGCGTGGTCGCCACCGGCGCGCCTAGCAGCTCGGCGACCTGGGCCGCGGCGGCCGCGCCGCCGCGCGCGCCCCAGCCGAGATACAGGCCTGGCTTACGGCTGCACGACAGCAGCTTCGCAGCGCGCTCGATCGCCGCCTCGTCCACCCGGGGCGGTGACCAGCGCCGCGTGTACGGCCCCGGGTCGTCGGCCGCGCCGGCGAACAGCAGAACGTCACCGGCGAGCTCGACAAGAACCGGGCCGGGCTCGCCGCGGGTGGCGATCTCGTAGGCCTCGTAGATCGTCGGAGCCACGTCGGCGTGGCGCTCAACGCGCAACGCGGCCTTGGTGATGCCATCCAGGATCCGTACCTGGTCGACGTCGTGGAGCTGGTAGTGACGCCCGGTATCGCGCCGCACCCCGCCCGAGATCACCAGCAGCGATCACCAGCAGCGGCACCCCGTCGAGAAACGCCTCTCCGATGCCGCTCATGGCGTGCGTCATGCCGGCGGCAGGGACGATGGCCAGACAGCCGACCGTGTCTGTCGTGCGGCTCAGCGCGTCGGCCATGAAGGCGCCGCCCCCCTCGTGGGTCACGAGGATCGGCGTGATCGAATCCGACTTGTCGAGCTCGTCGTACAGCTCGGTGGTGTGGACCCCAGGAATACCGAATGTGTAGCGGATTCCCAGCTTCTCCAGCGCTCGTACTGCGAGCCAGGCGCCGGTCCTCTTCATCGACTCTTCTCTAAGATCGACGCACGTCACACGTCGCACCGGCACATAGCTGGCCAGCAGCGCGACGATGGCCAGCAAGGCCACTACGCCACCGAAGGTGATCGGATCGGTGGCGGTAGCGCCGTACAGCTGGTTGGCCATGAATCGGGTCAGCCAGAACGCGCCGACCAGGCCCAGGGTCAGGCCGATCGCCGTCAGGACCGCGCCGTGGCGCAACACCAGCTGGCGCACAGCGCCGCCGTCGGCTCCAAGCGCCATGCGGATGCCAAGCTCCTTGGCCCGGTGCTCCACGGTGTGGGCCAGCACCCCATAGATACCCACCGACGCGAGTGCCAGCGCGATGAACCCGAACAGGCCGGCCAGCCACATGCTGAACCGGTCGGTGGCCAGCGAGATGTCGAACAGCAGCACGGTGCTATCCATGCCGATCTCCTCGAGCCGCGGCAGTCCTGACGGCCCGATGGCCACGAGCCCGCGCAGCGCCGCCCAGGCAAGGCCCACCCCGAGGACCGAGCCCAGCGCGGCGAGCAGCACGCTCTCGGTCAACAGCTGGCGGACCAGGCGCCCGCGTCCGGCGCCTAGCAGGCTGCTGAAAAACGGCTCGAGCGCGCCATTTTGGGCTGGATCGTCTCGATCAAGGTGAGTTGCCCGGCCGCCGTGTGCGAGTGCGAGGCTCTGGTTGCCGGCCGCGCCGGTATTTCTTGGGCGGTTAGTCCCGATATCGTCACGTCGCCCCCTGGAGGTTGCGCATTCTGACCAGGTTGAAGGCAGCGGCGGTGAAGGTGAACATCCAATCGACGCGTTCGGTGCCTCGGTGCCGCGTCTTGCGCATCAGCCCGACCGTCTTGGCCCATCCGAACATCTGCTCGACGAGCTTGCGTTTCCTTTGACTGACCTGGTAGCCGGGGTGGCGGGTTGTGCGCCGGTCGATGGCGCTGCGCCGATTGGTGTCGTTCTGTGCGACGTGCGGGGTGATGTTCCGATCTCGAAGCTTACGGACGCACTCGCGTGTGTCGTAGCCCTTGTCGGCCGCCAAGGTCACCCTGCGGTTACCGGAAATCTTGTCCGCCATTTGCACCGCCGCCTCTCGTTCCGCTGTCCCGGAAGCGATCGTTACGCATGCCTTGGTTGCTAACCCGTGGCGGTTGTCGATCATTAGGTGCCCCATGTAGCAGAGCTTCGACTCGGCTCCCCTACTTTTCTTGTACAGGCGTGCGTCCGGATCGGTCCTGGAGGCGTGAGTATCGTTTGTGCGCCGTTGTTTGCGAAAATCGACGCTCGGGTTGCTGCCTCCCTCATCGGAGTCGCTCTGATCCTTCGGCTTGAAGCTCTTGTGCGAGGCCCACGCCTCGATCAGCGTGCCGTCCACCGTGAAGTGCTCATCCGATAGCAGACCGCGGCGCCGTGCCTCCGCCAGCACTTCCTGGAAGAACACCTCGGCGACCTCGCCTCCCAACACTCGATCCCGGTTCTTCGTGAACACCGTCGCATCCCACACCAGATCGTCCATGTTCAGGCCCACAAACCACCGGAACAGCAGGTTGTAGTCGAGCTGCTCCATCAGCATGCGCTCGGAGCGAATCGTGTACAGCACCTGCAGCAGCAGCGCCCGCAGCAGTTTCTCCGGCGGGATAGACGGACGGCCCGTGTGCGAGTACAGCTTCTCGAACAGCGGCGACATCCGCCCCAGCACGTCGTTGACGATCCTCAGCAGCGGCCGCAGCGGATGCTCTTTCGGTACTCGCTGCTCCGGAGATACGTAACTAAAGGCGGCCACCTGTCCCGCGTCCTCACCACGCATCTGCTCACCTCGTTGATGCTTCGGTTTTTGCCGCGGGCTGCGTGGTTCAAAATCTACTCGAACAAGGGGAGTTTTTCAGCAGCCTGCTAGGGCTGCGCGCACGGCGATCTCGGTGTGGCGCATCTCCGATTGGGTCAGCAGCAGGTTGGCCACGTTGGCACACGCGATCAGCAGCACCGCCCCGGTCGCCCCGAGCAGAATCAGCGGGGCCGGGCGAGCGTCCCCGACAACCACCTCGTGCAGCGGCGCCAGCGTCGAGCTCCAGCCGCGGTTGGAGTTCGGATACTCCTTGGCCATGCGCGTCGCGAGGGTTCGGACGTCGGCAGCAGCCGCCTCGAGCATGGTCCCCTGCCGCACTCGACCGATCGCGTTGAGCCAACGGCCGAAGCGCACCTGGAGGGGGAAATTGACGTTGGTCCAGAGATCGACCTCCTCCGGGAAAGCGAATCCCGGGGGCATGACGCCGACCACGGCGGTCGGAAATTCCTCGATGGGTGATCGTCTGGCTGAGGATCGCCGGATCGCCACCGAAGCGACGCTGCCACAGTCCGTGCCCCAGCATCGCCATGCTCGGCGCACCGGCCTCACCCCCCTCGAGGGTAAACGTGCGCCCGAGCGCCGCCTCGACACCGAGCACCGGGAACAAGTTCACGGTTACCAGCGCCGACTTCACCCAGGCGGGATTGTCGTCGCGGGCGCGGATCGTCACGCTATTGGGCCAGAACCCCGAGATCTCGTCGAACGTCTGGTTCTGCTCGCGCCAGTCCCGCAGATTGCCCGGGGCGATCTGCGATCGCTCCAGGCCTTCCGATTCGTTACTTTTCCAGAGCATCGCAAGCTGGTTCGGGTCCTCGTAGGGCAAGGGCCGGACGAGTACGACGTTGACGACGCTGAAGATCGCGGTAAGGGCGCCGATCCCTAGCGCCAGCGTCGTGCTCGCCACGATCGTGAAGCCGAGCTGATTGCGGAGGGCACGATACGCGTAGCGAAGATCTTGGGCGAAACTCGACACGGGATCTCCTCGGCGCCTCGTCGCGCGCCGGGTGGCACTCTGAACTGACCGGGCGGCCGGCCCGGCCCTCAGGTGGGCTCGATCCGGCGGATCTGGACGCGGCCGCCGTAACGCACGTGTGGACCATCGTTGGGTGGCCTGTAACAGACGGGTCAGCGCCCGCTCTCGACCCAGGCCGTGTACCAGAGATCGCGGAGCATGCGGCTGGCCGCCAGCAGCCGCGTGCGCGTGAAGTCGAGCGACTCGCGAGTCGCCACGTCGAAGCCCCCGGCCGCCTCGATGCGGTACACATCCTCGAGGGAGCCGTGTGACTCGGCGATGAAGTCGAGATAGGCCTGGAACGGGTCCTCGAGGCTGCGGGCCTCGGGAACCATGTCGAGCACCTGGAGCTGGTCCAGGTGCGCCTGGACGAAGTCGTTCTCGAAGAACCAGTGGATCCCGGGCTCCCGTCGGTAACCGTTGGCCTCGGACCCGAGCCAACCATCGTAATGCTTCGACGTGTGGTGGGGCTGCGCCGCATCGGCGACGTAGTGGCCCATCCACCCGGCCCAGGTGATCGCCGATCCCTCGACCAGGTCGGTGCGGCCTCCCCGAGCCAGCCGCCGGTACTGCCGGAACGCGACGACCAACCGATCGTAGAGCTCGATGACGATGTAGGGCTGCGAGCCGACCTGATCGGGGAGTAGCGTCGTCCGGGTGGCCGCGTCCGGCGCCGCGGCGCGCATCTGCTCGAGCCGTGCGTAGAAAGCGAACCGATCCGGCGGGAAAACGAAGCCGGGCCCCAACGGATCCAGCTTCACGAAGTGGTCCGGAACCTGGGCGGCGCGCAGCGCGGCCTCGGTGTCCTCGCGCCAGCGATCCGGATCGGCACCGAGCCAGGTGAGTTGGTCGACGGCGTCACGGAAGAAGGCCGGAACAGCCGTTGGCAAAGACAGCGCCGCCGAGCGGTTGACGAGGAAGTGCCCGTCGTCCCCCCACGCCACCGCAGCGGTCGCGCCCAGCGCCGTGCCCACCGCCGCCGCCGATACCGCGGCCGCAGCGCGTCGCATCCGCATGGTCCCCTCTCGGCTCTCGGCTCGCGAATAGAGCTTCGGCAGAACCCTATACGAACTGGAGCGACCCCCTCCGACAGTATCGAGGCGATTCGTCGTGTCGGCGGCGCCCAGCTGCGACGGATAGACCCCGCGCATGGCCGCTGCTGGCCCTGACTGGCACGCCGGCTTGCCCGCGCACACAAGACGGTGCCGGAACAGGTTCCTATACTGAGTCCTTCGAGCAGTTCTCCGTCCACCACGCCGAGCCTGGAATCGCGATGACCACGGCGCTGATCGTCTCCGTCAGCCTGGTTTTGATGGCCGCCGTCGGCTATGCCGCCGGCACCATCCGCGCCCGCCGCGCCCGAACCTTGCACCAAGAGTTCCTCGAGCGCGAGATCGCCCAGCAGGAGGCGAGTATCGCAGGTCTGCGGGCGCAGCTCGACGACGCCAACGCTGCGAAGAGCCGCGACCGGCAAGACTCGGCGACCGGGGCAGCGCAAGCTGACGAGGCGCGCCTGCAGCTCGCAGCGGCGCGTGCCGAGCTGCAGGCGGCGCTAGGCGCCGCCGAGAAGCAGCGCTCGACCGCCGCTCGACTGCGTCGCGAGCGGGACCAGCTGCGCCAGACCGTGATCGCCCCCGAGCCGACGGGGCTGCTCGAGGCCGAGCGCATCGAAGAGCTCGAACGCGATCTCCAGGCGCGGCGCACGCACGTCGAGACGCTGGAGCTGAGCTTGCACGAGCGCGATGCCGCCCTAGCCGTCGCAGAGAGCGAGCTCGAGGCATTGCGCGAGCGCCTGATCTCCTCGGAAGCCGAGTTGCAGGGGCCTGACGGAGCCGCCGGCCTGCGCCAGGAAATGGCCGGCGTTCAGGCCCGCATGAAGGAGCAACTCGAGCAGCGGGAGGCCGAGGCGGAACGACTGCGGCGCGTGTCCGAAGCGCGGCGGGAGGAGCTGGCCGAGCTAAACGACGAGCGCGCTGCGCTACGCGACTCGGTGCGCCAGCGGGACGATGGCGCTGAGACCGCCCGGGCGCAGGTGCAACAGCTCGGGCTGCAAGTCCAGGAGGCGCGCGGGGCCGAGGAAACACTGCGACAGGCGCTGGCCGCACGGCAGCAAAACGTGGATCGAGCTCTCCACGAGCTCGCCGAGCTCGAGGCACGCTACGGCAAGCAAGTCAGCGACCGGGAAGCGCGTGTGGCCGAGCTCGAGGAGGCCCTCGCTACCGCCACCGAGGCAGGGCGGGCCCAGCGGGATGAGATCCAGCGGCTGCAATCGGCGGTGGCCGAGCAGCGCGCGACACTCGTCGAGCACAAGAGCGCCGCAGAAGCCCGTGCCGAAACACTGCGCGAGCACGAACGCGCTCTCGAGACGCTGCGCGCCGAGGCCGACGAGCTCGAGCAGCGCTACGGTGCTCAGCTGAAGGCCGGCGATGCGGAGGTCGAGCGACTCCGCGTCGAGCTCAGGCAGGTATCCGAGTCCGGCAGCACGATCCGCACACGGTTGGCTGCGGCCGAGGATGAGCGCAGCGCGCTGCGCGCCGACCTCGAGCACGAACGTACGGCCAGCGCTCAGGCCGACGACCGGCGGGATCTGCTCGAGGTCCGGACCAGCGACCTCGAGGCACAGCTGGCCAGTCGGGCCGAGGCGCTCGAGCACGCCCGTGCGGCCAGCCGCGAGCTCGAGAGTAGCTACGCCGAGCAGATTCGTAGTCGTGACGCACGGGTCGCCGAGCTGGAGGCGCGATTGGAGTCGGCCGACCAGACCGCCGCCGCCGTGCACGACGCTGCGCGTGATGTCGACGAGCAGGCCGAAGAGCTCCGCGAGGAGTTGCGGCGCCGTGAGGAGACGCTGTCGGACGCTCTCGAGCAGACCGCCGGGCTGAGCGCGGAAATCACCGAGCTGGAACGTCATGAGGCGGCCCTGTCGGACTCAGCTGCGCAAGCGCAGAAGCAGCTCGAGGCAACCATCGCTGAGCTTCGAACGGCCGAGGACGCCGCCCGCGCGGAGGTCTCGGAGCTTCGAGGCCAGCTCGAGTCGCTCGAGCAGGCGCGCGAGCGCCAGGAGTCGGCCGGTCACAGGCAGCGTGAGCGCGAAATGGAGATCGGCCGTCTCGAGCAGTTGCTCGAGGCACGCGACGGTGAGCTGCGAATCGTCGCCGAGCGTGCCGAGGGCGCCGACCAGGCCGCCGTGTCGGCAACCGCGCGGTCGGACGATCACGAGGCCAGGGTCGCCGAGCTGGAGCTACAGAAGCAAGCCCGCGAGACCGACATGGAGATGCTCCGGCGCGACGTCGAGAGGAACCAGCTAGCCGTGGAGATGCTCGAGGCCGACCTCGACGAGCGGGAGGCAAGCCACGAGCGCCGACTGCGCGAGCGCCAGCTCGAGACCGAGCGCCTCGAGGGCTTGCTGCAGGCGCGCGATACCGATCTGCAGCAAGCGAGCAAGCGCCTCGAGGAGGGCGCTTCAGACCTCTTCAGAGCCATGGAGCGGCTGCATCGACGCGACGCCCGGATCGAAGCTCACGAAGCGGACATCGGTCGTTTTCGCGACCTCCGCGACCGGCTCTTGCGCGAGCTGCACGATCGCGAGCAGCAGCTACGGCACTTGCGTGGTCTGCTCCGCACGCAGCCCCAGGCCATGGACGACCTCAAGGCCATCCGCGGCATCGGTCCAGCGCTCGAGCGCCTGCTCAACGAGGCGGGCGTAACCACCTTCCGCCAGATCGCGCGCTGGGATAGCGGTGACGTCGAATGGCTGGTCGAGCGGGTACCGCAGCTCAGAGGCCGCATCCGGCTCGACGAGTGGGCGATCGTGGCGCGTCAGGCTCACGCCGACAAGTACAGCGAAGAGCTCGACTAGATCGCGGGTTGCGCGATGGGGCCGCCCCTGGCCAGCAAGCTGCATCGAGAACGGCCCCGAGCGTTACCGGCGCGCCGTCGCCAGGCGCTCCGCCTGCCCGGCCAACCCCGGGTCGCCGAGTTGCTCGCACCGTGGGGCGAACTCGCCCGTCGGCCCGCGCCAGCGCAGCTCCTCGGGGTCGGACAGCCGCACCGCCTCGGTCCGAAGCGTCGCCAGGTCGCGAAACAGAAGGGCGTCCTGCCATCCCTCGCGCAGCGCTTCGGCGAGCCGGGCGGCGCCGCGAACGCGCAAATCCCACGCCGCCTCGTCATGCGGGATGGCCTCCAGGTACCCGTAGCGCGACAGCACGGCCGCCGTCGACTTGGCACCCCACCCGCGTAACCCCGGGTAGCCATCGGAGGCGTCGCCGACCAGCGCCAGGTAGTCGGGGATCGAGGCCGGAGCCACGCCGAACTTCTCGCGCACGCCCGCGTCACCGCGCACCACGCCGGCCCGCCGATCGAACACCACGATGCGCTCGCCGACGACGCACTGGGCCAGGTCCTTGTCGGGAGTACAGAGGAACACCTTGTCCACCTGCGGAAACCCCGCCAGGAGCGTTGCGGCCGACGCCATCGCATCGTCGGCCTCGAACTCGATGGTCGGCCAGACGGTGATCCCGAGTGCCTCGATCGCCTCCTCGAGCGGGTGGAACTGCGCCAGCAACTGCGGGTCGATGCCCTCACCGTGCTTGTAGCCCTCGTACATGTCGTTGCGAAACGATTCGATGACATGGTCGGTGGCCATCCCGATGTGTGTCGCGCCGTCACGCAGCAGGCGGAGCATCGAGGTGAGAACGCCGCGGACCGCGCCCACCTCGTGCCCGTCCACGTCTTGGCGCGGCGGTGCTCCGTAGTAGTGGCGGAACAGCTCGTATGTCCCGTCCACCACGTAGACCTGCATCGCGATCCTCCCGGTGCCAGCCGCTAGGTCGGCAACCAGCGCTCGGCGCGCCGCAACAGCAGCCACGCGAGCACCGCGTGGCCGGCCAGCGCGGCGACGACATAGATCGCCACCGGCCCGCCGGCTGCAGCCGACCAGACGACCTTGGCCGGAAAGGAATAGGGCACCAGGCCGAAGAGCCACTGCCAGGGCTCGTCCACCCACCATGCCAGAACCGGCGGAAGCTGCACCACCCCCACCGCCTTGGCCAGGGCGAAGCGCTCCACCTTGTTGGTGGCGAAGCGGGCCAGGAACAGCGCATACAACGGTGCGATCGGGGCGGCGGCCACCGCAGCGCCGACCACGGCCCCGGTGGGCAGGCTGACCAGGCCGGTGAGCTCGATGAAAAGGAGCCCCGCGAGGCCGCCGAGCAAAGTCGGCACCCCGAGCAGGTAGACGAGGTAGCCGGTGAACGGCAGCGGAGTCACTCGCATGGCGGTCCAGGTACGGTCGTCGCGCTGATCGAGCAACAGGAAGCCGGCGATCAGGCCAACCAGGCCGGGCATCAGGAAGAGATAGAAGCTGGCGATCAGCGGATAGTACGGAACCAGACTGAGCCCGATCCTGGCTTGCAGCACTTGGTCGAGCTCCGGAACGCCCCAGCGCATCAGCAGGGCCACGAAGAGCGGGACCAGCGTCATCCAGCGCAGCAGCGGATCCCGCCGCACGTTGCGCACATCGACCGAGACCAGGGCGCCGAGTCGGCGCGCGACGATCACGAGCTCTCCACCCCGCCCCGCACGAGATAACGCACGAAGGCACGACGGCTGGCCGCGAACAGCACCACGGCCCAGCCGAAGCCGAGGGCCGACGCGAGGACGATCGTCAGTGGCCCGACGGGCTCGAAGGCAACACGCATGAGCACCAGGGAAGGCTGCAGCGGGTGCAACCAGAACAGCAGCAATAGGGTCGGATCGGTCACGGCGTACTGCAGGAACGGTATCGACAGCACCACCACCCAGACCACCGAGGGGAAAAGCATCTCGTTGATCGCATCGTAGCGGGCCACGGCGAGAAACCCGGCCAGGACATAGATGACCGCTCCGACCACGATGCCCGCGATGAACACCGGCACGCGGAATGCGAGGCCGTGCACGATGCCGACGATCGCCAGGTGCTCGAGGACGCCGAGCAGGGCGAGCGTGAGGATCTTGGAACCGATGTACTCCCGGTCACGTAGAGGTGTCACCACGAGTGCCTCGATGGTGCCCTCCCCTCTCTCCAGCAGCACGAGCCCGGCCACGAAGTAGAACGTCCCCATGAGCAGGTTGCCGAGGACCAGCGGCGGGAAGACCAAGACACGGAACCCGGCCGGCACGTAGGACATGGCGATGATGCCGAACACGGCTACGAACCCGGCGGCGTAGTAGAAACCGTTGCGCAGCTGCAAGCGAATGTCGTTGCGCAGCGTCGCAGCCAACCGGGTCACGCGAGCGCCCTCCCGGTTGCATCGATGAAAGCCTGCTCAGTGTCGCCTCGAGCGAGTGGATGGTCTCCACTCCCCCGGCCGCCAGCAACTTCTGGAACTCGGGGTTGGTGCCGATGCTATCGAGCGGGAACTCGGCCGCGCTTCGTTGCCCGTGGCGCTCGATCTCGACTCGAACCAGCCGCTTGCCGTAGCGCAGCTTCAGGTCGCGCGGCGTGTCGACCGCCGCCAGCCGACCGTCGACGATCAGTGCGACGCGGTCGCACAATTCGTCGGCCGTGGTCATGTCGTGGGTCGTCAGGAACACGGTGCATCCGGCGTCGCGCTGCGCGGCGATGAGCTGCCGGATGGCGCGCGCGCTCACCGGGTCGAGACCCGTCGTGGGCTCGTCGAGGAACAGGAACTCGGGCGTATGCAGCAGAGCCCGCGCTACCCCCAGGCGATTCTTCATGCCCTTCGAGTAATCGCCCGTGCGTACATCGACAGCGTCGGCCAGACCGACCGCCGCGAGCAATTCGGCCGGCGCACGGGTCTCCCGCTCGTACAGTCGCGCGAAGTAGTCCAGATTCTCGATGCCGGTGAGCTTGGAGAAGTGATTCGGTAGCTCGAACGACACGCCGATACGCTCGTACAATGCCGGGCCCCACTCGGCGACCTCGCGCCCTGCACCTGTGCGGTGCCGCCGTACTCGACCAACAGGCCGATCAGCACCTTCTGGGTAGTCGACTTGCCCGCCCCGCTCGGTCCCAGGAAGCCGAAGATCTCACCGGACTCGACGGCGAAGTCGATGCCACGGACTGCCTCGCCCTCGGCGCCGGAATAGCGATAGTGCAGCCCATCGACGCAAATCATCGGACGGTGCCGCCGAAGTGATCGAGCAAGAGCTCGTTCACCAGCTCGGGCTCTTCGTGTTGAATCCAGTGGCTCGCCGATTCGACCGGCTCGAGGCGTCCGTCGTCGCACAGCTCGATGCTCGATTGCCCCAGCTCGGCGCCGAGAAACCGATCCCGGGTGCCCCAAGCCACCAGGGTCGGCGGCACGACACGCGGCCCGTGAGGCAGCTTCGGTCGGTACCTGAGCGCCCGGTACCAATTGATCATCCCGGTCATGGCGCCAGGACCGTCCCAGGCCTCGACGTAGCGCTCAAAGTCTTCGTCGGAGAAGGTCCCCTCGCGGCTCGACGCGGCCAACAAGCGGCGCAGTCGCGCGAAGCGGTCGGCACTGAGCCGCCGCTCCGGATGGCCCGGCGGCTGGAACCAAAGGAAGTACCAGCTGCGCCGCCGTTGCGCCGAGCTCGAGATCAACGCCCGGCGCATGACCACCGGGTGGGGCGCGTTGAGGATCGCCAGCCGCTCGACGCGGTCGGGATGCGCCAGGGCCAGCCACCAGGCCACCGCTCCGCCCCAATCGTGTCCGACGATGTGCGCCGTGTCCCGATCGGCGTCGTCGATCAGGCCCACGATGTCGCGCGCCAGAACGTCGACGCGGTAATCGCGGATCTTCCTCGGCTTGTCGCTGATGTGGTAGCCGCGCTGATCGGGGACCAGCACCCGATAGCCGGCGTCGGCAAGCGGGCAGATCTGGTGACGCCAGCCATACCAGTACTCCGGAAAGCCGTGCAGCAGAATCACGAGCGGTCCGTCTTGTGGACCGGCCTCGACCGCGAACAGCTCGATGCCCATGGTCTGCACGGCGCGATGGCGTAGCTGGCTGCGGAGCGCGTCGTAGCCGGTGGGAGTCGCCGATTCGCTCGCGGTCATGACGTTGCCGGAATCAGCGCTCGGGGTCGCGGCGCCAGTCGAAGATCGCGTGGACCTGGCGGACCTGATCGGTATCGCCGAACAAGGAGGCGATGAAACGCTGGCCGTCTGCCGCGGGAAACAGGAACTGCTGCCGCGCCCGTTGCGGCAGTTGCAGCAGCATCTGCTCGGCGCCGACCGGCCGAGTCTCACTGTCGCGAACCTCGACGGTAAGAAGCTCGCGGCCACGCAGGCCACGCAGGAAGAAGAGCTCGCCGCCAGCCGGGTTCCACTCCGGGTTGCTGCCGCCATCGGCCGAGACGCGGATCTCCCCGCCTCCTGCAGCCGGACGCAGGTAGATCTCGTACTGGCCGCTCTGATCCGAGCGGTAGACCACCCAATGGCCGTCGGGTGAGTAGCGCGCGTCGACCTCGCTGGCGCCGGGTGAATCGAGGAAGACCTCGGGGTCGCCGCCGGCGATCTCGATACTCCAGAGTCCATTCTCCGGCGACCGCTGCCGTGAGGTGGTCGGACTCTGAACGTACAGCAGTCGCTCGCCGTCGACGGACCCGTCCATCGGCAACAACGCGAGGTCCTCCGGTTCCGCCAGCACCAATCGCGGCGGCTCGGAACGATCTACCGGCAGCACGTAGATGCCTTGGGGCTCGATCCCGTCGGCGAGGCGCAGCGCCACCTGTCGACTGTCCGGCGACCAGACCGGGAAGGTGGCGCGGAGCCCCGGGGTGAGTGCCGTGCGCACGTCGCGTTCGAGATCGTGAATCCACACCGTGATGGGCGAGGTCTCGGTGGCGGTGACCTCGAGCGCCAGCGACTGGCCGTCGGGTGCCAGCCGCGAGTCGATGTCGTGCGAACCCTTGCGCACCGAAGCGGCGGTTTCGCGGCCTTCCCGATCAAGCCAGGTGAGGGTCTCACCGGCCTCGGTCACGGCGCCGGCCACGTAGGCAAGTGTGCCGTCCGTGCCGACGTCGAACGCCGGTGCGTTGCCGACCAGCGCCAGCACCTCGACGCGGACCACTGGCGGTGAGATGACCTCCCCGGTCGCTGGATCTCCATGCGCAACGCCGCGAGCCGGCCGCGGTCGTCGACGGCGATCATCTCGCCCTGCCCGAGGTGCAACGGGTGTCGATAGCCCTCGAGGATCATCTCCGGATCGGGTCCGTCGGTCTGCAGTACAGCCAAGCCGCGTGATCCCGCACCCGTGCCCAGCCAGGCGACCCATCGGCCGCTGGCCAACTCCGTAGTGGCAATCGGGCGTGAGCCCTCCGCCACCCCGCGCCACAGCTCCTCCGCGCCGCCTCCCGGAGGGATACGGAAGATCACCGTTTCCTGATTCCAGGTCGAGGCCTGCACCACGCCGTCGAGGCCGCGGTACAGGGCGTAGATCTGGGTGCCCTCGGCCAACGTCGCCTCCACCAGTGGCGAGGAGCCATCCGTATCGACGCTGAGAACTTCGTTGCGTCGGGAGAAGTAGATACGCCGCCCGTCCGCGGAGAACGCGATGGAGCGCGCACCCTCGGTGTCAGCCAAGGCACGCCAGCTAAGATCACCCACCGAGCGCAGCCGAATGCCCAGGCCGATGCCGTTCTCCGCCACCAACGATCCGTCGGGCGACACGGCGAGCGCGTCGATGCCCGCAGCGATCGAGTCTGCGGCCAGGATGACCCGCCGCTCCGGCGGCCGCTCCGAGCCGCCGCGCCCCAACCAGCCGAGCGCGGTCCCGGCGAGCAGCACCACCGTTGCCGCGAGCGCGACGGTGCGCGCAGGCAACCCGGCGGCCTCGCCGACAGCCGGGCGGACCGGCTCGCCGAGTGACGCCTCGAGCTCGAGGCGCACGTCGCCGACGTCGCGCATGCGCTGGCTGGGGTCCTTCTGCAGCAATCGCTCGAGCAGCGAGTGCACGCGCGCGGGCAACGGCGGTAGTGCGTTGAGATCAGGCTGTTCCTTGAGAATCGCCGCCAGCACATCGGAGACCGTCTCGCCTTCGAACACCTTGCGGCCGGCCAGCATCTCGTACAGCACACAGCCGAGGGCCCAGATATCGGCACGCTTGTCGACCGGCTTGCCGCGCGCCTGCTCCGGCGACATGTAGGCGGCCGTGCCGAGGATCATCCCGGTGCGCGTGGCGGCGGCGACGGTCGGCGACGCCGACATCTCCAGCGAGCCGCTGGCACCGTCGGCTTCGTAGGCTTTGGCGAGACCGAAGTCGAGCACCTTGACGCTACCGTCGCCGGTCAGGTGGACGTTGGCCGGCTTCAGATCGCGGTGCACGATGCCGCGCTCGTGCGCCGCATCGAGGCCGGCGGCGATGCCCGCCGCGATCCCCACCGCGTCACGCCAGGGCAAAGCGCCGCTGCCCACCCGGTCGTAGAGCGACTCGCCCTCGACCAGCTCCATCACCAGGAAGGCGACGTGCCGGGAGCCCTCGGCTTCCTCGACGTCGGCTTCGCCGAAGCCGTGCACGGTGGCGACATTGGGGTGGTTCAGCGAGGCGAGCAGCTGCGCCTCGCGCTGCAGCCGCGCCAGGCGTTCGGCGTCGGCCGACACCTCGGGCGGCAGCACCTTGATGGCTACCGGCCGCTTGAGCCGTGTGTCGTTGGCGCGATAGACCGCGCCCATGCCGCCCTCGCCGATCTTATCGACGATCTCGTAGTGTTCCAGACGCGTTCCACTATCCAAGTCACCCTCCAGTCCGGCCGCGAAGGTACCCCGACAACAGCTTTCCAGCAACGGATTGCGCCAGGCTGCGCGATAATCGTCCCGAAATCGGCACATGTCTTCGCCGAAGCTGCACATCCTGTCTTCGCACCAAGCTGCACACCCTCGCTTCGCGCGAAGCTGCACATTGCGGTGGTTGACGTAGACACGTAGTACCTGGACCAGGCAGTCTTTCTGTAACAGGCTTCCTCGCGTCGACCGACGATCCACCGGCCGACCGCGCCCCGACCGGAGTCAGCATGGACTGCCTCGGGAGAAACTGATGATTGACAACGGCTTCGTCCGTGGCGTCGCCCTTACCAGCGCGCTGGCCCTGGCGGCGACGGGCGGGATGTTCTTCGCCAAGAACAAGTCCACCAACTTCATCGCCGTGCTAACTCCGGGGCAGACCCTACCCTTCGCCGATACCTCGAAGACCTTCGGCGTCGCCTACGGCTATCTGAACGCGGACAACGAATTCTGCTACTCGCTCAGCTATATCGAGCCGCAGACCGATGAGCTCTTCTCCCACATCCACGGACCCGGCGATCCCGGCGGCGGCAACGCCATCATCCAGTTCGATCTGGAGGACAACCCGGGCTCACCGCGCAAGGACTGCCTGGGACCGCTCACCGCCAAGCAGATCAAAGAGCTGCGTGCCGGCCTCTACTACTTCGTGATCCATACCGAGGAGTGGGAGCGCGGTGAGTTGCGGGGCCAGATCGTCTCGGCGTTCGAGTAGCAGCGTTGCCCGTCCGCCTGCTCGCCGCCGGCGTCGGAGCGACCCTCGGCCTGGTGATCGTCGCGGCACTGCTGAGCGGCGGAGCCGCGAGAAAGTCGACGCAGTTCATCGCTGTGCTCAACGCCGGGCAGGTTCCTGCCGCTTCCGAGAGCAAGGGAATCGGCGTCGCCTACGGTTACCTCACCGACGACGACCGCTTCTGTTTTTCGATCAGCTACGACCCGCCGGACAGCGAGGAGACTCAGGCGCACATCCACGGCCCGGCTGGCCCGAGCCGCGACGCGCCGCTCGAGTGGGATTTGTCAGATCGCTTCGGCTCACCGCGGTTCCGCTGTGTCGGCCCACTCACCCGCAAGCAGAAAAAGAACCTCCGCGCCGCGGGCTACTACATCGTCATCCACAGCAGCGAGTACGAGCGTGGGGAGCTGCGCGCGCAGATCGTGCCGATGGCGCCGTAGCAACACCCCAGGAATCTCCGCCGCCGTGACCGTCCCCCAATGTCAGTGGGGTTGATTCGCTCTTTCCCCTCGGCCTTTCGGCCCGTAGCATGGTTATGACCATGGTCAGTACCATGGTCATCAGACCGTGGCGCCACTGACGGGAGGTCGACGCAATGGAGCGGCGGATGAAGGCTTCGGAGTTCAAGGCACGCTGCCTGAAGCTGATGAACGAGGTGCAGGAAACCGGCGAGGAGATCGTGATTACCAAGAACGGTGCTCCCGTGGCGCGACTGGTTCCGTTCCGGCCAAAGCCCGACCATGTGCTGGGGTGCCTGGAGGGTTCGATCAAGATCGTCGGTGACATCATCGAGCCGATCGACGTCGAGTGGAACGCGCAGGGGTGATTCTCCTCGACACCCACGTCGCGCTCTGGGTCGTGGAGGCGGACAGGGCCCTCGGCGCGCGGACTCGCCGACGCCTGCAGCGGGAACACACCAAGGGGCGGATCGGCCTGTCGGCGATCAGCTTCTGGGAGATCGCGATGCTCGCCGACCACGGTCGTATCGAGCTCGCTGTCCCCATGGACACATGGCGCCGAAAGCTCCTCGACCAGGGCCTCGAGGAGCTCGCGGTGACCGGACCAGTCGGCATCGATGCCGCGTCACTGGCCGGACTCCACAGCGATCCCGCGGATCGCATTATCGTGGCCACGGCCCGGTTCTACGGTGCCGAGTTGCTGACCGCGGATCGCGGGATCCTGGCCTGGCGGGGGCGCATTCGCTGTCTGGACGCTCGCACTTAGGAGGCCGTGGCGGCGGCTATGCGCGCATGCGCTGCGGACGGAAGAAGGCCGGCGTCACCACGGTCGCCTGCACCCGTCGACGTCGATAGTGCACCGTTACTTCCATGTGCAGGCGGCCGCCGAGCTCGGCGTGGGCAGCATCTACGGTGGCCAGCGCGATGTAGCTCTTCAGCAACTTCGACCAGACCCGGCTGGTGACCCGGCCGACCTGCAACCCCTCGTCCGAGTAGACCGGTATCGGCTCGCGGCAGACGGTCATCGGCAGGTCGGGCATCAGGTCGGCCTCCAGGTAGGTTCGCTCGAGAGTCTCCCAGTCGATCTGTAGCCCGACGAGCCGACGCGACGGGCCGCCCCGCGCGCGCTCCTTCAGCAGCGCCTGGCGTCCGATGAAGTTGCCCTTGCCGAGCTTGACCGTCCAGCCGAGCCCGATCTCGTAGGGCGACACCTTGTCCTGCGCCAGGTGCGCGAACTCGGCGCTGACGTAGTCGACACCGATCAGGATGAACCCCGCCTCGACCCGCGCCACGTCCATGGCGGCCAGGCCGCAGGGCGTCAGCTGCCAGCGGTCGCCGGCCGTCGCCAGCGCGTCCCACACCGCCACCGCTCGCGCGCTCGGCAGCCAGATCTCGTAGCCCAGATCGCCCGTGTAGCCAGTGCGTGAGATCAGCACCTCGGCGCCGGCGATCTCGGCCTGGGTGCTGCGGAAGAAACCGAGCTCGGCCAAGCGCTCACCGCACAGCTCCACAAGGATCGGGCGCGAGTGGGGCCCCTGCAGCGACAGGGCCGCGAAGTCCGCGGAGCGGTCACGGATCTCGACGTCGAACCCCACCGCGTTACGGCGAATCCAGTCGAAGGCCGGCTCGGCCGCCGCGATCTTGAAGCAGTCGTCGGCCAGTCGGAACACCGTGCCGTCTTGGCGCACCTTGCCGTCGGCATCGAGCCACGGAGCGTAGGTCACCTGCCCCGGTTTCATGGCGCCGGCGTGCTGGGTCACGATGCGGTCGATGAGCGCCACGGCGTCGCGTCCACTCACCCAGTACTTGTACAGCGGCGAGATGTCGATCAGCGCAGCCGCGTTGCGAATGGCGGCGTATTCGGGCTGCACGAAGTCGTTGTAGGAGCCGACCGCCAGGTAGCCCGACCACTGGCGCCAGTCGTAGCTGCGGCACAGCGACTCGGTACGCGGATGAAATGGGGTTCCGGTAGCCATGTGGCCTCGTTCGACCTATCGCGGATAGCAACGCCCGGCGGGCCCTCCGCTACGAGCGGTCGTTCCGTATCATGGTTTGCTAGTTCACGATGTGGTATTGCGTACCCCTAGCTTACATGTAGAATCGTCGCCTGGGTTGCCCCTCCGCCAACGCGTTCCACGATCCAGTCGCCGAGAGTCCATGAGCACACGCTACAACGCCATCGTGATCGGTGGGGGGCACAACGGCCTCATCTGCGCCGCCTACCTGGCCCGCGCCGGCCGCAAGGTTCTGGTGCTCGAGCGCCGCCACCTGGTCGGCGGAGCCGCGGTCACCGAGGAGATCAACCCGGGCTTCAAGTACACCGTTTGCTCCTACGTGGTGAGCCTGCTGAGGCCGCAGATCATCGCCGACCTGGACCTGCCGCGTTTCGGCTTCGAGCTCCTGCCGCTCGACGGCACCCTGACGCCGCTGCCCGACGGTGATCATCTGATGCGTTGGCACGACGCCGGCGAGACCCGTCTCGAGTTGATGCGCCACTCGGCGGCCGACGCCGAAGCTTACGAGCATTTCGCCATGCGGTTGTACCACCTGTGCATGACGGTGCGGCCGATTCTGTCGATCACCCCGCCGGACCCGACCTCCCTGTCGCCGGCCGCGCTGTCGCAGATGGCCCACGTGGCGCGCGAGTTCGGCAAGAAGTCCGACACCCTGTACGAACTGGCCAAGCTGATGACCATGAGCTCGGCCGACTACGTCGAGCAATGGTTCGAGACACCCGCCCTGCAAGCGACGCTGTCCGCGAGCGGAATTATCGGCAGCTTCCTGGGGCCCCGCTCGCCGGGCTCCGCCTATGTGATGCTGCACCACTACATGGGCGAGATCGACGGCGAGTTCCGCGCGTGGGGTCTGCCGCGAGGCGGCATGGGCGGTGTCTCGGAGGCGATCGCCGCGGCAGCTCGCAGCCTCGGCGCCGAAATCCGCTGCGAGGTCGGCGTGGAGCGCATCCTGGTGCAGAATCGGCGCGCCGTGGGCGTGGTTCTGGAGGGCGGCGACGAGATCCGCGCCGATCTGGTGGTCTCGAGCGTCGACCCGAAACGGACATTCCAGCGCTTTCTGGAGCCCGACCACCTGCCCGACGATTTCCGCACCATGATCGACCGCTTCCAGATTCGCGGCTCCTCCGGGAAGGTCAACGTGTCGCTCGACGCGCTGCCCGAGCTCACCTGTCTGCAGCACCTGTCGCGCGACGAGCAGCTCGCCTATCTGTCGGGTGCCATCTCGATCAGCCCGTCGATCGACTACCTGGAACGCGCCTTCGACGACGCCAAGTACGGCCGCTTCTCGCGACGCCCGTACATGGATATCACGATTCCGTCGCTCATCGATCCCACCATGGCGCCCCCCGGCAAGCACGTCATGTCGATCTTCTGCGCCTACGCGCCTTACGAGCTCTCCGACGGCACGTGGGATCAGCAGCGCGAGCCGTTCGGCGACGCTGTGATCGACACCCTCTCCGAGTACATGCCCAACCTCAAGGAGATCCTCCTGCACCGACAAGTGGTGACGCCCTGGGACATGGAGCAGCTCATTGGCCTCACCGAGGGCAACATCTTCCACGGCGAGATGTCGCTCGAGCAGCTTTTCTTCCTGCGTCCGGCCCCGGGCTATGCCGACTTCACGACGCCGGTGCGCAACCTGTACATGTGCGGCTCGGGCTGCCACCCAGGCGGTGGGGTGATGGGCGCCCCGGGGCAGCTGGCAGCGCAGAAGATCCTGCGCGCGGGAGCCTGAGGCGGTGGCAGGCTACGAGGTCATCGTCATCGGCGCTGGCCACAACGGCTTGGTGTGCGCCGCCTACCTCGCCCGTGCCGGTCGGCGCGTGCTCGTCCTCGAGGCCACCGAGCGAGTCGGTGGCGCGGTCGCAACCGACGAGCTCGGCGGCGGCTTCCGCGCTGCCGCTGCCTTCGGCACTGTCGGCCGGCTGTCGTCGCGCGTAATCGCCGATCTGAGGCTGGCGCATCACGGCCTGCGCTGCCTCCCCGGATCGGGGCCGACGGTGATGCTGCGCGACGGCGCCCCGTTGACGATTCCGGCCGCCGATCCGGCGAGCACGTTCGATTCCGTCAGCGCGGCGGAGGGGGCTGCCTACCGCGACTTCGAGAGGCTGCTGGTACGGATCAGCAGCGCGCTCGATCCCGTGCTGACCGCGAGGCTGCCGCCGATCGAGCCCCGCGGCATGGGCGATCTGATCGACCTGCTGGGCATGGGATGGCGCCTTCGTCGACTCGGGAGGCGCGACATGCCGGAGGCGATGCGCCTGCTACCGATGGCGCTCCGCGACGTGGCCGGCGAGCGCTTCCAGGACACGACGCTGCAGGCGGCGGTGGCGTTCTCCGGTCTGGCCCACTCCTGGCTCGGCCCCTACTCCGCCGGTGGCGCCCTGTCGATGCTGATGCATCGCCCCGCGAGCCACGCCAGCCTCTTCGACTCACCGGTGTTCGTTGCCGGCGGCCCAGGTCGTCTCGGCGAGGCGCTGGCCGGAGCGGCGCGGGCTGCTGGCGCCGAGATCCGCACGGCAGCGGCAGTGGGTCGCGTTCTCGTCGCGGCCGACCGGGTCCGTGGCGTCCTGGTCGGGGATGACGAGGAGATCACCGCAGCGTGCGTGGTCTCCGCGACGGATCCCAAGACGACGCTGACCCGGCTGCTGGAGCCCGGCTGGCTCGACACCGGTACGCTCGATGCGGCGCGAAGCGTTCGCAGCCGCGGCACCACCTCCTACGTGCGCTTTGGGCTCGCCGGCACGCCGGATTTCGGCCTCGCCACCAACGAGCTCGGCGGGCGGCTGCGCATCGGCAGCTCGCTCACCGCGCTGGAGCAGGCCTTCGACAACGCCAAGTACGGCCGCGTCCCCGAACGGCCGATGATCGAGATGACCCTGCCGAGCCTCGCGGACCCGGGCCTGGCGCCGGCTGGCAAGCAGCTCCTGCACGCCCGCGCGCAGTACACGCCGCACACCCTGCGCGACTCTAGCTGGGACGCCGAGCGCAGCAAGCTCCTGGGCATCGTCACCCGGCAGATCGAGGCCCACGCCCCCGGCTTCTCCAGCCTCGTGGAGGTTGCCGACGTGGTGTCCCCGGCCGACATCGAACGTCGCTGGGGTCTGGCGGGTGGCCACCTGTACCACGCTGAGCTGGCGCTGGATCAGGCCACCTACATGCGGCCGATCCCCGGCTGGTACGACTACGCCACACCGCTGGCAGGGCTGTACCTGGCGGGTCCGGGCTGTCACCCCGGAGGCGGGGTCACCGGGCGGCCGGGTCACAACGCCGCCCAGCGGATCATCGAGGATTGGAAGAACGGCATCCCGTCATGAGCCGCGGGAATGGCCCTCGAGCGAGCCTATGAGGCCGTGGTGAGCAAGAAGGCGCCGGCGGGCACCCAGTCGTTGATCCGTGCCGTTGGGCTCCTCAGGCAGATCGCGGCGAGCAACGAGCCGGTCGATCTCGCCGCGCTCACGCGGCGCACCGGCCTGGCGCGGACGACGACCCACCGGCTGCTCTCGGCCCTGGAGAGCGAGCGTCTGGTCAGTCGCGGCGCGCGTGGCGCCTACCGGATCGGACCGCTAGCGATCGCGCTGGGCGCGCGTGCCCGCGCCTCGTACGACCTGATCGGACTGGCGCGGCCCGCCCTCGAGGCACTGGCTCGCGACGCCGACGAGACCGCGACCCTGGAGATCGTGGCCGACGGTCAGATGCTGATCATCGACGAGGTTGCCGGACGACATCTGATGGGGTCGGCGCCTGAGGTCGGAACCTCCTGGGCTTTCCACGCCACCTCGAGCGGCAAGGCCGTGCTGGCAGCGCGCGCTGCGGTGCGGCGCCTCGAGCCGCTGCGGGGACGGCTGCAACGCTTCGCCCCCGGTACCATCACCGGCAAGGCAGACCTCGAGGCCGAGCTGAACGAGATCCGGGACCGCGGCTTCGCGGTGGCCGTCGACGAGCTCGAGGAGGGCTTCTCCGCGGTCTCTGCGGTCGTGCGCGACGCGCTCGAGAAGCCGGTCGCGGCGCTCTCGATCAACGCGCCGACGGTTCGGCTCGACCGCGCCCGCACGGCACGCGCCGGCAAGCTGGTGCTTCGCGCGGCGGCGCGGGTCTCCGCAGCCCTCGGGTCGGCGGCAGAGTAGTGTCCTGGAACTCAGAGTCCCTGGAGCGCGGTTCGCAGATCCTCGATCAGATCATCGCCGTCCTCGATGCCGGTGGCGTACCGCACCAGGTAATCGGGCACTCCAGAGGCCGCCCGCTCCTGCTCGTTCAGCTCGACGTGACTGGTGAGAAATGCCGGGCCGACGGTGGTCTCGACCTGACCGAGGTTCGGCGCGAGCCGAGCCAGCCGCAACTTGGGCAGCATGGCTCGAGCGGCCTCCAGACCTCCGGTCAACGTGAAGCTCAACACCCCACCGAAACCGCGCATCTGTCGGCGGGCCACGTCGTGGCCAGGGTGCGACTCGAGTCCCGGATAGAACACCGCTTCGATCTGCCCGTGGCCGGCGAGAAACTCGGCAACCCGGCGGCCGTTGGCGTTGTGGCGCTCGACGCGCAGTCCGAGCGTCAGCAGGCTGCGCAGGAGCAGGAAGGCCGAGTGGGCGTCCAGCGACGGTCCCGTGAGCTCACGAAAGCGGCACAGGCGTTCGATTAGCGGCTCGGCGCCGCAAACGACGCCACCCATGGCGTCGCCGTGCCCGCATAGGTACTTGGTGGCGGAGTGCAGCACCAGGTCGGCGCCGTGCGATAGCGGACTCTGGTTGATCGGCGTCGCCAGGGTGTTGTCGACGACCACCAGACCCCCGGCGGCGCGGGTGCGCTCCGCGGCGGCCGCGATATCGATGATCTTGAGCGTGGGGTTCGTGGGCGTCTCCAGGTACAGCAGATCGCAGCCCTCGGCAACGCCCCGGACAACGGCGCCGTCATCGGTGTCGACCACGACACAGTCCACACCGAAGCTCCGCAGAATCTCGGTAAACAGAAGGTGCGAAGCGCCGTAGGCATCGCGGACCGCCACGGCGCGCTTCCCGGGCCGCAGCAGCGCCAGCAGGGTCGTGCTGATCGCGGCCATGCCGGTTGGAAAAGCGGCGGCGGCCGCTGCGCCCTCGAGGGCCGCGACCCGCGCCTCGAAACTCCGCACTGTCGGGTTTGTGTTGCGGCTGTAGCTGTCGGCGGGCGGGCCCGACTCAACGGCAGCGGCCCACGACTCCAGGTCCGGGAAGGCGAAGGCAGCGCTCTGGGCGACTGGCTCGGCGATCGCCCGAGTCGTCCGATCGGGATGTCGTGCCAGGTGAACCGAACGCGGCGAGTCTCCCTGTTGGTCGGGCATGGGCTCTCCAGCGCGGGGGGAAGCGCGCACTCTAACAGGCTGCTGAAAAACGGCTCGAGCGCGCCATTTTGGGCTGGATCGTCTCGATCAAGGTGAGTTGCCCGGCCGCCGTGTGCGAGTGCGAGGCTCTGGTTGCCGGCCGCGCCGGTATTTCTTGGGCGGTTAGTCCCGATATCGTCACGTCGCCCCCTGGAGGTTGCGCATTCTGACCAGGTTGAAGGCAGCGGCGGTGAAGGTGAACATCCAATCGACGCGTTCGGTGCCTCGGTGCCGCGTCTTGCGCATCAGCCTGACCGTCTTGGCCCATCCGAACATCTGCTCGACGAGCTTGCGTTTCCTTTGACTGACCTGGTAGCCGGGGTGGCGGGTTGTGCGCCGGTCGATGGCGCTGCGCCGATTGGTGTCGTTCTGTGCGACGTGCGGGGTGATGTTCCGATCTCGAAGCTTACGGACGCACTCGCGTGTGTCGTAGCCCTTGTCGGCCGCCAAGGTCACCCTGCGGTTACCGGAAATCTTGTCCGCCATTTGCACCGCCGCCTCTCGTTCCGCTGTCCCGGAAGCGATCGTTACGCATGCCTTGGTTGCTAACCCGTGGCGGTTGTCGATCATCAGGTGCCCCATGTAGCAGAGCTTCGACTCGGCTCCCCTACTTTTCTTGTACAGGCGTGCGTCCGGATCGGTCCTGGAGGCGTGAGTATCGTTTGTGCGCCGTTGTTTGCGAAAATCGACGCTCGGGTTGCTGCCTCCCTCATCGGAGTCGCTCTGATCCTTCGGCTTGAAGCTCTTGTGTGAGGCCCACGCCTCGATCAGCGTGCCGTCCACCGTGAAGTGCTCATCCGATAGCAGACCGCGGCGCCGTGCCTCCGCCAGCACTTCCTCGAAGAACACCTTGGCGACCTCGCCTCCCAACACTCGATCTCGGTTCTTCGTGAACACCGTCGCATCCCACACCAGATCGTCCATGTTCAGGCCCACAAACCACCGGAACAGCAGGTTGTAGTCGAGTTGCTCCATCAGCATGCGCTCGGAGCGAATCGTGTACAGCACCTGCCGCAGCAGCTTCTCCGGCGGGATAGACGGACGCCCCGTGTGCGAGTACAGCTTCTCGAACAGCGGCGACATCCGCCCCAGCACATCGTTGACGATCTTCAGCAGCGGCCGCAGCGGATGCTCTTTCGGTACTCGCTGCTCTGGAGATACGTAACTAAAAACCGCCACCTGTCCCGCGTCCTCACCACGCATCTGCTCACCTCGTTGATGCTTCGGTTTTTGCCGCGGGCTGCGTGGTTCAGAATCTACTCGAACAAGGGGAGTTTTTCAGCAGCCTGCTAGAAGAAGTCTGGCGGCCGAACAAGGGTGGCGGCAAGTCGGGTACGCTGACCGCTCCTGCCCCGGGGCCTGCGGCTAGCCTGTCGCCGGACCGGGATCCCGGTCCGTCCCTGGCCAAGCGGGTCGCCAGCCGAACGCAGCTGCAGACGGTGGCGATCGATCCGAGGTCGCTGCGATGCGCCCTGCACACCAGCGCCCCGAACCATGCACTGCTGTCGCCCGGCTACCCCGGGGCCGGCGTTGGACGCGAGGGCGGCGCAAGGCATCGATGTGACCGTCGGTGACCACTCGCCGCCCCTCAGCGAATCCAGCTCGGCAACAGCCGTTCGAGCTCGCGCAGCGGCACCTCGTTGCGCGTCGCCTTGCAGCGCATCAGAGCACCCTGCCAGGCGTTGTAGAGGAAGCCCGCCAGCTGGTCGGCGTCGCCCCCGTCGACCAGCTCGCCGGCTTGCTGGGCCTCGAAGAACACCTCGGCATAAACGCCCTGGACGCGCCGCAGGGCCTGCTCGATCTCCTGTCGGATGCCGTCGGTGGAGCCGCCCAACTCCTGACACAAGTTGCCCAGCAGACATCCGCGCGCGAAGCGGTCACGCCGGGCGTTCTCCAGCTGACTGGCCAGCAGCCGGTTGACGCGGTCGACGGGCCGGCCATCTGCGTCCAGGAGTGCCTCCTGCAGCTCCGCCCACAGCTCCTCGGCGTAGAGCGCGATCACCGCACGAGCCATCTCCTGCTTGCTGGCGAAGTGGTTGTAGAAGGAACCTTTGGGAACCCCGGCCGCGTCGGCAATCTGCTGGACTCCGGTGGCACAATAGCCCTGCTCGTGCAGCAACTGGAGTCCTGCGCGCACGAGCCGCTCCCGGTTACCCTCCCCCTTCGCCATCGGCGCCTCGAGTCAAATATGACCAGTCGTCTGGGTCGCCAGTCTAACCCACGAGGGACATCGGCGGGAGAGCAGGCCCCACCGGCTCGGCCTCTTGCGCTAAATATGAGCGGTCGTCTCTGGGCGGATAGCGGGGTGGGTGGAAGTCTCGACCCTCTGCGCGAGGGGTTCCTGGCGATACTTGCCGTGGGCCTTGCGGCCCCCCGGCAGCAGCGTCGCGCCGACGATCACGTAGGTCGCGACGTCCAGGGGCTGCACCTCGAACAGCAGCTCCGACAGGAAGCGCGATACGAAGACCGCCCCCACGGCTCCCTCGGCGATTCGGGGCTTGACGGCGGGTGTTGGAGGTGCTGATATATGCATCATTGTGCAACTATGCAATGGAGGGAAGCCGTGAACTGCTGTGACGACGTGTCCCGCTGTCTGTCTCCGCGCTTGTTCAGGGCACTCGGCGAGCCGCAACGCGTCGCCATCCTGGCCGAGCTCGCTGCTGCCGGCGGCCCCCGCACGGTCGGCGAGCTGGGTGGGTGCTGCCCCGTCGATCTATCGGTTGTGTCGCGCCATCTGGGCCAGCTGCGCGAGGCCGGGATCGTGGACGCGGAAAAGCAGGGCCGGCGTGTGCTCTACCGCGTTCGCTACACCGAAGTCATCGGCGCACTGCGCGAGCTTGCCGACACGCTCGAGAGCTGCTGCGCCCAATGCCAACCGGAAGGAGACACGACATGAACACGACCGGTGAGAGAGCCTTGAACGACACCGCCATCCGCGACGACGTCAGCGCCGCCTACACTCGGGCCATGAGCACTCCCGGCGCCTCGTGCTGCGGCCCTGACAGCGGCTGCGGCACGCCGCAGCCCAAGGGCGCCACGCCGCGGCTGGCCGGATATGGCGAGGAAGCAGCCACCCTGCCCGACGACGCCGTCGTCAACTCGTTCGGTTGCGGCAACCCGCTGGCGCTGGCCGGTGCGCAGCCCGGGGATGCGGTGCTCGACCTCGGCTCCGGAGCGGCGATCGACGTTCTGCTCGCCGCCCGCAAGGTCGGGGCTGCGGGCCATGTCATCGGCGTCGATATGACCGACGCCATGATCGAGCGCGCCCGCGCCAACATCGCCAAGGCGGGCGTCGCCAACGCCGAGATCCGCAAGGGCATCATCGAGGAGCTGCCCGTCGAAAGCGACTCGATCGACTGGGTGATCTCCAATTGTGTGATCAACCTGTCGCCCGACAAACGACGTGTGTTCGCCGAGATTGCGCGGGTCCTGCGACCCGGCGGCGCCTTCTCGATCTCGGATATCGTCGTCGAGGAGCTTCCCGACTGGGTCCGTCGGAGTACCGAGCTGTACAGCAGCTGCGTGGCCGGCGCCATCGACGGGGATATCTACCTGCAGGGGCTGTTCGAGGTCGGCCTGGTCGAGGTCGAGGCGACCGGCCGGCTCCTCTACGCCCCCGACCAGATCTGCGGGCTGGCCACCTCCGCGGAGGCGGGCATCGCACTCGGCGGCATGCCGCGCGAGCAGATCGAGGGCGCTGCGGCGAGCCTCGCGGGAAAGGTATGGAGCACTCGCTTCAGCGGACGGAAACCGCGTCGCTGAGCGGCGCCCAGCGCGTCTGAAGCCGGTCCAGGAAGGTGGCGGTCGCCGCGCGGAGCGTCTCGAAGCGCTGCGGCACGAGGATGGCCTCGGCGGGCTGGGTGTAGGGCCCCTCCCGCAGCGGGCCGTCGCGCTCGATTACGGTAGCCACCTCGCCGTGCGTCATCTCCGGGTGAAACTGCAGCGCCAACACGTGATCGTCCCAGGAGAAGGCCTGGTGCTCGCAGGCCTCGCTGCGCGCCAGGTGCACGGCTCCGCTCGGCAGGTCGAAGGCGTCGTAGTGCCACTGCATGACCCGAAGCCCCGCCGTGAAAAAAGGGGTCAGCACCGAGTCCCGAACGCCTGAGGTGGGCTCGACCGTGTGCCAGCCGATCTCCGGATGCGTGTTTCGTCGCACCTGTGCCCCCAGCGCCGCGGCGATCATCTGGGCCCCGAGGCAGATGCCGAGCGTCGGGGTCCCGGAGGCGATGGCGCGGCCGACGTACTCGAGCTCGGTCCCGAGCCACGCCAGACGGCCGGTGTCGGCGACGCCCATCGGACCCCCGAGAACGACCAGCACGTCGTACGCGGCCGGATCCGGGAAGTCGACGCTCTCCCAGCCGCGACTCTCGCTGATCTCGTAGCCCGCCGCCCGGGCCCAAGCCCCGACGTGGCCGAGGCCCTCGTACGGGACGTGGCGCAAGGTGTGCAATCGCATACTCGGAGTGTATCGCCCCCCGTCGCCCTGCTGGACGCGTGCTCCCGGATGCGCGACCGTAGGCGCATGCAGAGGCTTCCGTTGACCCGGCTGCGCCGCGCTGCGCCGCTCGCCGTCGCCGTTTTCACCTGCGTGGCCCAGTCGACCGTACCGGATGTCCTCGGTCTGGACTCGATCTTCGTCGAGGGTGCGTTTGCGAACGAGCGCTTTGGACCGGCACGCTCGCTCGACGGATCCAGCTACGCCACGGTCGAGCCTGCGGCCGGACCGAGCGGCGGCGACGACCTGGTGCGCTACGACGCGGCCACTGGCACCCGCTCGGTGATCGTCGCAGCCACTCGGCTGGTGCCCCAGTTCCGGCGCGGAGAGCCCTTGCCGATCGAGGACTACGCTTTATCGCCCGACGGCACTCAGCTGCTGCTGTTCACCAACTCACGGCGTGTCTGGCGGGCCAACACGCGTGGCGACGACTGGCTGCTCGAGCTGGCGTCGGGTCGGCTCCGCAAGATCGGTGGCACGGCACGCGAGGCCGCCCTGATGTTCGCCAAGTTCTCGCCCGACGGCACCCGCGTCGCCTACGTACGCGACAACGACATCTACATGGAGGATCTGCGCACCGAGGTCGTGACCCGGCTGACGCACGACGGATCGGACACGGTGGTCAACGGCACCTTCGACTGGGTCTACGAGGAGGAGCTGTTCTTGCGTGACGGCTTCCGCTGGAGCCCCGACGGCCGCCACATCGCGTTCTGGCAGCTCGATGGCTCGCTGGTGAAAGACTACGTCCTGGTCAACACGACCGCGCAGCTGTACCCGGTGCTGACACGCTTCCCGTACCCGAAGGCGGGCGAAACCAACCCGGCGGCTCGGCTCGGCGTCATGCCGGCGGGCGGCGGAGAGGTGCGCTGGATCGGCCTTCCCGGATCGCCGCGCGACAACTACATCGCGCGTATGAGCTGGACGGCACGTCCCAACGAGCTCGTCATCCAGTACCTGAACCGACGCCAGAACGTGAACCGGGTCTACTTGGCCGATATCCGTAGCGGGCGACCGCGCCACGTCCTGCGCGAGACCGACGAGGCCTGGGTCGAGATCGTCGACGATCTCGCATGGCTCGACTCGGGCCGCGCGTTCACCTGGACCAGCGAGCGTGACGGCTGGCGCCGCGCCTACCGAGTGAGCCGCGACGGCGGGGCGATCGAGCCACTGACACCGGCCCACACCGACGTCCTCTCGATCGATCTGGTCGACGAGGCCGGTGGCTGGCTCTACTTCACCGCGACCCCCGACCCGACCCGCCGGTTCCTCTACCGGGTGCCGCTGCAGCCCGACCCGACCCGGGTCGAGATGATCTCACCGCTGCGCACGGGCGGCACCCACGCCTACCAGCTCGCTCCGGGAGCGGCCTTCGCCATCCACACCTGGTCGGCATTCGACACGCCGCCCAGCATCGACCTGGTGTCGCTTCCCGATCACACCGCGCTCCGATCCCTGCGCGACAACGCCGAGCTGCACCGCACCTTCGCCGCGCTCGGACAGCCACCGACAGAGTTCTTTCGCATCGAGGTCGAGCCCGGAGTCGAGCTCGACGCCTGGCTCATGCGCCCCACCGACTTCGATCCGGAGCACAAGTACCCCGTCCTCTTCTTCGTCTACGGCGAGCCGTGGGGACAGACCGTGCTCGATCGCTGGGGCGGTGATCGCGCGCTGTGGCACCGCTACCTGACGCGAAGACTCGGGTACGCGGTGATGAGCGTCGACAACCGGGGAACGCCGGCGCCGCGCGGGAGGGACTGGCGCAAGATCGTCTACGGCGAGGTCGGCACGCTGGCCGCGGCCGATCAGGCGGCGGCGGTGCGTCGTATCGCCCAGGAGCACCCCTGGGTCGATACCGATCGGGTCGGGATCTGGGGATGGAGCGGAGGCGGATCGATGACCCTGAACGCATTGTTTCGCTATCCCGAGATCTAGCAGGCTGCTGAAAAACGGCTTGGGCGCGCCATTTTGGGCTGGATCGTCTCGATCACGGTGAGTTAGCGGGGCGCCGAGTGCGGGTACGAGGCCGGCGCTGCTGGCAGCGCCGGCATTTCTTGGGGATTGGTGCCCTCATCGTCACGTCGCCCCCTGGAGGTTGCGCATTCTGACCAGGTTGAAGGCCGCGGCGGTGAAGATGAACATCCAATCGACACGTTGCGTGCCTCGGTGTCTGGTCTTGCGCATCAGCCCGACCGTCTTGGCCCATCCGAACATCTGCTCGACGAGCTTGCGTTTCTTCTGACTGACCGTGTAGCCCGGGTGCCGGGTCGTGCGGCGGTCGATGGCGCTGCGCCGGTTCGTGTCGTTCTGTGCGACGTGCGGGGTGATGTTGCGATCTCGAAGCTTTCGGATGCAGTCTCGCGTGTCGTAGCCCTTGTCGGCCGCCAAGGTTACCCGGCCCCTTCCGGGAATCTCGCCCGCCATCTGCACGGCGGCCTCTCGTTCTGCTGTTCCCGAAGCGATCGTTACGCAGGCGTTGGTTGCTAACCCGTGGCGGTTGTCGATCATCAGGTGACCCATGTAGCAGAGCCTCGACTCGGCTCCCTTACTCTTCTTGTATAGGCGTGCCTCCGGGTCGGTCCTGGAGGCGTGAGTATCGTTCGTGCGCCGTTGCCGGCGGAAATCGACGCTCGGGTTGCTGCCGCCCTCATCGGAGTCGCTCTGATCCTTCGGCTTGAAGCTCTTGTGCGAGGCCCACGCCTCGATCAGCGTGCCGTCCACCGTGAAGTGTTCATCCGACAGCAGGCTGCGGCGCCGCGCCTCCGTCAGCACTTCCTCGAAGAACACCTTGGCGACCTCGCCTCCCAACACTCGATCTCGGTTCTTCGTGAACACCGTCGCATCCCACACCAGATCGTCCATGTTCAGGCCCACAAACCACCGGAACAGCAGGTTGTAGTCGAGCTGCTCCATCAGCATGCGCTCGGAGCGAATCGTGTACAGCACCTGCAGCAGCAGCGGCCGCAGCAGCTTCTCCGGCGGGATAGACGGACGCCCCGTGTGCGAGTACAGCTTCTCGAACAGCGGCGACATCCGCCCCAGCACATCGTTGACGATCTTCAGCAGCGGCCGCAGCGGATGCTCCTTCGGTACTCGCTGCTCTGGAGATACGTAACTAAAAACCGCCACCCGGCCCGCGTCCTCACCACGCATCTGCTCACCTCGTTGATGCTTCGGTTCTTGCCGCGGGCTGCGTGGTTCAAAATCTACTCGAAAAAGGGGAGTTTTTCAGCAGCCTGCTATGCGGCGGGCATGTCGGTGGCCCCGGTTCCAGACCAGCGCTACTACGACTCGATCTACCAGGAGCGCTACATGGGAACCCCGCAGGACAACCCCGAGGGCTACCGGCGTGGCTCACCGATCAACTACGCCAGCCGCCTCGAGGGCAACCTGCTGCTGGTGCACGGGACCGGCGATGACAACGTCCACTACCAGGGCACCGAGGCCCTGATCAACGAGTTGGTGCGTCACGGCAAGCAGTTCACGATGATGGCCTATCCGAACCGGTCGCACGGCATCGCCGAGGGGAGTGGCACCACGCGGCACCTGTACGGGCTTCTGACACGCTATCTGCTCGAGAACCTCCCGGCCGGACCGCACTGAGCACGGAGCAATCCCACGACGCCCAAACATCGCCGCGACAAGTGGAATCAGGATGGACCTGGAAGCCCGTTTGCCCCAGACTCGCCAGGGGTCCACGGCTCGGAGGAGGATCGAATGGATGACAAGTGGAGCCGGCGGCAGGTGCTGCGCGGCATGACGGCAGGGGCAGCCGCGCTGACGGTCTCATCGAGAGCGGACGCGAGCAGCCTCTTTGAATCGGCGCGACAGGAGCCGTGGTTCCGTATCTCGCTGGCCGAGTGGTCGCTGCACGAGGCGCTGCTGGGCGGTGAGCTGGACCACCTCGATTTCATCACCCAGACCCGCAGCGTCTACGGCATCGAGGCCGTCGAGTACGTCAACGTCTTCTTCTTCGATCGCGCCGCGGACACCGCCTACCTCGACCAGATGCAGCAGCGCTGCGACGACGCCGGCCTTCGCAGCCTGCTGATCATGTGCGACCGTGAGGGTCGACTCGGCGATCCGGACCCGGCGGCGCGCGCGACGGCGATCGAGAACCACCACAAATGGGTCGGCGCGGCTGTGCATCTCGGCTGCCACTCGATTCGCGTCAACGCCGCCAGCGCGGGTAGCTGGGAGGAGCAGAGCAAGCTCGCCGCCGACGGCCTGCGCCGGCTCACCGAATACGCCGCGGAGCACGAGATCAACGTGTTGGTGGAGAATCACGGCGGCCTGTCGAGCAACGGGGCCTGGCTGGCCGAAACCATCCGACGCAGCGACCACGCGCGCCTGGGGACGCTTCCCGACTTCGGCAACTTCCGCGTCGCCGACGACGACTGGTACGACATCTACCAAGGCGTCGAGGAGCTGATGCCGTTCGCCATGGCGGTGTCGGCCAAGTCACACGACTTCGACGAGGCCGGCAATGAGACCGCAAAGGACTACGGGCGGCTACTCCAGATCGTGCGTGAGGCCGGCTACCGGGGTTTCGTTGGTATCGAGTACGAGGGCTCCGAGTTGCCGGAGCCGGAGGGCATCCTGGCGACGAAGCGGCTGCTCGAGCGGGTGCGAGACGAGTTGGCCGCAGACGCGTGACAGGGAGAGGTCCGATGGGCGACTCGCGTGTGACGATCCTGGGCGGCGGCAATCTCGGCGAGGCGCTGGCGCGCGGCTGGGTCGGGGCCCGCCGTTTCGGCCCGGCCGAGGTCACCCTGACGCGGCGCCAAGTCGGCCGCCTCGATCATCTGGCGGGTGAGGGCTTCCAGATCACCTCCGACAACCGCGCGGCGCTGGCCCGACCGGGCATGGTGATCGTGGCCGTCCAACCGCAGCAGATCGAGGCCCTCTTCGAGACCATTACGGGGGCCCTGGATCCCGAGGCGCACCGGCTGGTATCCGTCGTGTCCGGGGTGTCGCTGGCGCGGCTGCGCGAGCTGGCCGGCGTCGAGTTGCCCATCGTTCGTGCCATGCCCAACACCGCAGTATCCATCGGGGAGTCGATGACATGCTTGGCGGCCGCCGAGCACGACGCCGAGACGCTCGCCGAGGCTCGCGAGCTATTCGACCTGGTGGGCCGCACGCTGGTAATTCCGGAAAACATGATGATCCCCGCCACGGCGTTATGCGCCTGCGGCATCGCCTTTTTCCTGCGGTCGGTGCGCGCCGCCTCGCAGGGCGGCATCGAGATCGGCTTCCATCCCGGCGAGGCAATGTTGCTCGCGGCCCAGACGGCCAAGGAGGCTGCCACGCTGTTGCTTCGCGAGGGCAACCATCCCGAGGCCGAGATCGACCGCGTCACCACGCCGCGCGGCTGCACCATCGCCGGGCTCAACGAGATGGAGCACCAGGGGTTCAGCTCCGCCATGATCAAGGGGATCTTGCTGTCGGCCCGCAAGGCCGAGGGTCTCTACGACGCGGACTGATCTGCGCGGCGACACGGCAACGTCGCCGGTGGGTTCGGCACTATCGGATCCGTGCCGCTGCGGCACGCAGGGCAGCCTCCGACGCCGTCCCCTCCAGAACCAGTACCAGTCCGTCCTGGGTGTACCAGCGTAGCCGGCGTGTGCCGTCCGGTCTCACCGTCAGCACCGCGGCGGCCAGGCCTGTGGCCGGCGGCCTGCCCGAAGCTTCCGGCGCCGGCGGACGACCCTGCCACAGCACCAGTCGCTCGTCGCTTTCCGCGTCGAGGAACTCGATGCGCAGCGCCTCGCCCGCCGCGAACCACTGTGCGAACGGGCCAGTTGGCCGCACCTGTTCGATCTGCACCTCGGCGTCGGGCAGTTTCGGGGTCGACCCGAGCCAGCGGATCATCTCGACCGAGTCGATCGGCAGGGCAACCGCTGCATCCACGACCTGCGGCTCCCCGGCCGGCGCCGCGGGCAGGCCGGCAAGAGCCTGGGTGCGCCGCTCGGGCTGCGGGGTCACTCGACCCAGCCGTTCCCGCGCCGGCGGTGCGGCCGCCTCTTGCTCCGCGGCCGGGCGCGTCCTTGCCGCCGGCTCGTCCGCCGCCTCGCGCACCACTGCCACCGGAGTCGCCGCCTTCTCGGCCCCTGCCGCGGTCTCCTCCAGGGCAGCGGGAGCCGGATCACCTGCTGCGGGGCCAGGGGTCGCCTGGCGGGCCACGATCTCCTGATCGACCCCGTCGTTGGCTGCGTCGGCATCGGCGCGCGCTCGCGGCACGGGAGCGGCGCTGGGCTCCTGGGGCGCAAGCTCACGCCGATCCTCGGTCCCTGCCGGTACGGGCCGTGCCTGCGCCGGCCGCTGCAGCGGCGGCGCATCAAGCGTGGCCGCGGGATCCAGGAACCCGCGGCTCGCGGTCCACCCGAGCGTGAACGCCATGACCAATGTCGCCGCCCAGGCGAGCATCCGACGCCAGCGGGCCGTCGCAGCGGGGGCCGCTCGATCCGGGGGCGAGGATTCCGCGGTCGCTGCCCGAGCTACCAGCTCCTCCCAGGCGGGCTCATCGGCAGCGTCTGCCGCCGCGACGATCCGCGCCGCGCGCGCGTGGACACCGGATTCCTCCTCGAAGAGCAGGGCGCACCGGTCGCAGGTGGCCAGGTGGCTCTCGAGAGCCCGGCAGTCGGAGTCGCCGAGCTCGCCGTCGAGATAGGCCTGGATCCGGCCGGGGTCAACGTGCGACATCGTCTCGTCTCCCTTGCGCTGCCTCGAAGGCGCGCACCAGCCGGGCGCGGGCGCGCGACAGGGTCGTGCCAACGGAGCCTATGGAGAGCCCGAGCTTGGAGGCGATCTCCGGGTACGAAGAGCCCGCCTCCTGCAGTAGCAGCGCCTGTCGGTCGCGCACGCCGAGTGTTGCCAGCGCTCCGCGTGCCGCGGCGCGGCGCTCGGCCTGCTCAACCTCGTCGTGCGGTGTCGGCTCCACGGAGGCAACTGCCGCCTCGTGCACCAGCTGCAGGTGGCGTCGCCGTACCGACTCGCGGCGCCCCTCGTCGCGCGCCAGGTTCGCCGCCACGGCGTACAACCAGCTACGGGGCCGCTGTGGCCGATGTCGAATGGCTCGCACGAACGCCTCCTGGACGAGCTCCTCCGCTCGGGCTCGGTTTCCCAGCCGCTTGGTGAGAAAGCCGACCAGCCCGTGGTATTGCTCGCGGTAGATCCTCTCTAGATCCACGCTCCGACTCCGCCTTGCTGGCCCTGGCGCGACCATGCCAGGGCCGCCCGAGATCGCGGCCTAACGATCCAGCTCGCGGAAGGCGAGCTGCAGCTGTCGCCACACACGACGCTCGAGCTGTCCGACGCCTCCCGGCTCGACGATCAGCGTCAGGCCCTCGCCGGCGATGATAACGCGCTCCCCCAGGGCCAGCGCTGACCGCAGCGCCTCCGATTCTTGCGACAGGCGGAGCCAAACCGACCCAAAGGGCGCAATGCGCACCGTGGGCGCCTGCGGGTCATGGGCGATGTCCGACCAGACCAGGTCCCGCAGGACGAACCGGCGCCCGCCGGCTCGACGCGTCCGGACAACATGCGCGCCCGCGCTCGGTGCCGCGAGCGCGTCGACGATCATCGCCTCGGCCTCGGCCATGGAACCGGCGGCGCGGAGCAGTGAGCTGCGGCGCGAGTCGCGGAAGGCTTTTGCGCCCGTCTGCTCACCAGGGGCGCGCGCCTCCTGTCGAGCCCGCAGTAGGGCCGTGTCGCTGTCCAGCCGTCCAGCGACGGTCGCGGGCTCCGTCACCAGGTAGGCGGTGTACTCGGTGAGCACACCGTAGCGCAGCCCGAGATCGCGGACCGCGTTCACCAGCTCCGGGTCCGGTCCCTCGAGGCGGATCCGCGCCGTCAAGGCGCCGGCCTTGCGGGCGGCCCACAGGTTGGCGACGAAATTGTCGTCGGGTCGCCAGCGCGGGAACTCGAGCGGGTAGCAGAGTCGCACGGTGGCGTTGCCGCGCTGCCCCTCGAGCACCAGCTCGCCGGCTCCGGAGCCCTGGTAGCGCCCGAGCAGCCTCAGCTCCTCACCGTGGAACAGATCGGGAAGCGGGTCGGGGAACAGCTCCTCGAGGCCGACCGGAGCGCTGGCGATGCGCAGGTCGGTGAGGGCGGGTGACGCGATGCGTCGGTTCAACGTAGCGACCGCCGCCTCGACATCCTCCTGTGGCTGCACGTAGGCGACGCTGCCGCGGCCGCTACCCGCCAGATGGTCGAGCAGGTAGGTGTTCACGTCCTCGCCAACGCCGAAGGCGAACAGCCGCTCACCGTAGCGATGGGCGGCCGCCATCTGGCTGATACGCAACGGGTCGGTCTCACCCGCGGTCGGTCGACCGTCGGTAAGCAGGACCACCTGCGCGGTGCGACCGCGGGTCGTGGGAGACTCCAGCGCCACCTCCAGCGCCTCGGCGACGTTGGTGCTGCCGTCGGCGGGCACCGCGCGCAGGTAGCGCACGGCCTCGTCCACGTTGGCTGCAGATGCGTCGATGAGCTCGCCACGGAAGGAGCGCACGACGCTCGAGAAGGTGATCAGCCGGAAGCGGTCGGTGGGCTGCAGACCGCGTAGCATCCCCGCGAGCGCCACACGCGCCTGCTCGATCTTGCGCCCCGACATCGAGCCCGAGACGTCGAGCAGCAGCGTCAGGTCGCGCGCGATCCGATCACTCTCGGCAGCCGGGGGCGGCGTCACCAGGAGCAGGAAGTAGCCGGCCTCGCGATCCGGATCGGGCGAGTGGGCCACCAGGCCGGCCGCCACCTCACTGCCGGCGTGCGGCAGCAGGAGCACGAAGTCGCCGTGCTCGGGATCGGAGCGCGCCATGATCTCGGCGCGATCGCCGCCGCGACGGATAACATCGACAGCGTGGGTCGGCGACACCGGGGTCCCGAATCGCGACGCCCGATCGAGCACGATCGACAAGAGCACCGGCACGTCGTCGGGCTGCGGAGCCGCAAGGCGCTCGCGCACCACCGCAGTTCCATCCCGGGGTACCAGCGCCGAGACGGCGCCCGGGTAGCGCAGCCGGGTGATGCCGGTGTCGGTCGGCAGAACCTGCGTGTATCGCAGGATGATCTTGCGGGTCTGGCCGGGCTCGATGGGGAACACGCGAGCACGAATCAGATCTTGCCCAGCGAGCTGTACCAGCGCCGGGTCGCGGCGACGCCTGACGATCTCCTCGTAGATGCCGCGGGCCTCGTCGCCGCGCAGCATCTCGCCCCGCAGCTCGACCTCACCGACGAACAACGACAGATTCTCGAACACCGCGCCGCGCGGGACCGGGTAGAGAAAATCCGCCTCCATGACCCGGTGGGACGCGTTGCGGAACTCCTCCTGAACCTCGAAGCGGGCAACGCGCGTCGCGCCGTCGATCCCAATCGCGACCTCCGTGCGGACCCTGTGGAGACCGGCATCGATCAGGGACACGCGCTCGCGGCCCATCTGCGCGATCGCGGGGCTTGCCAGCAGACACATGAGACAGACTGGTATTAGACGTAGGCGGTGCAGCCGTCGCGGCTCCTTGGTGTGCAACATCGGTTCGCTCCCGGGTCGGTTGGTTCACGGCGGCGTCTTCGGCCGCGCTCTCGACCAGGAAGACGTCCGAGCGGCTCGAACTTGCACACCGAGTCTGTTTTCGTGGCGCACCCGCGCCGGCAGGCGCGCTCGTCGCCTACGTGGGGCGGCGGTGTCAGCCGAGCCGATCGATGATCGTCGCGGCCCGCTTGACCTGATCGCGCTCGCTGGCTGGTAGCTCAGCGAGCATCTCGGCCAGCGCGTCGACGCGGCGGCGGCGGCCATTCTCGAGCAAACGCCGCCCGGCGGACGTTGCACTGATGCGCCGGACCCGGCGGTCCTTGGCGTCGGTTTTCCGCTTCACGAGCCCCTCGTATTCGAGCTCCTTGACCATGCGCGAGATCGTCGGGGGCCGTACCTGCTCGGCGGCCGCCAGCTGCGTGATCGTCACCGGTCCGCCAAACACGATCACCGACAGGGCCGACAGCCGCGGACCACTGATGCCCGTGCTCTCGTCGAGCACCCGGAGCCGGCGCAGCAGGTGGATGGCGGCCGAGTGCAGCCTGTCGGCAGCGGCGCGATCGGCTCTCGACGGGCGCCGCCCGGTGCGTGCGGTCGACATTCGCAGCGCTCCTTGCGTATTGTAATTTGCTTAGCTAAGCTAAATATTATCCGGAACCGCCACCCCGAGCAAAGAGCCCTCCCGATGCCTGACCAACCGGACCCCGGTCTTGTCGCCATCGGCCAGATCGCCATCAACACACACGATATCGAGCGGGCCACCGCGTTCTACCGGGACACCCTCGGGCTAACTCACCTGTTCAGCGCCGGACCGCTCGCCTTCTTCGACTGCGGCGGCGTTCGGCTGATGCTCAGCGTTGCGGAGTCCCCGGAGTTCGATCATCCCTCTTCGATCATCTACTTCCGCGTCGACGACGTCCGCGACTCGCACGCGGCGCTCGCCGGCGCGGTTGAGTTCATCGAGGGGCCGCAGGTGATCCACCGCACCGAGGAGTACGAGCTCTGGATGGCGTTCTTCCGCGACCCCGACGGCAATCCGCTGGCCTTCATGAGCGAGCTGCCGCCCGGCACCGACTGACGGGCCGCGTGCCGGCGAGATCCACGGTTTAAACCTCCGGCGCGTCCCTCTACACCGCCGCCGGGTTAGGCGGTCGAGCGCCCGGCTGGAGAAGCCCGCGGCGCTCGCCCCGAGGTCCGGGAGTCCCCGATGGACGTCAAGAAGCTCCTTACCGCCGCCGCGGCGGGTTTCGTGGTCATGTACGTGCTCAGCTACCTGTGGCACCAGGTGCTGCTGGCCGAAACTTACTCGCTGCCGCAGCTACAGCGTGATCAGCCCGACATGATGCCGATCGTGCTGGCCCACGTGGTGCTGGCGCTGCTGATGGCCTACATGTATCCGATCGGCTACAAGGGCGGCTCGCCGGCGGCAGAGGGCTTCCGCTTCGGCGCCCTCATCGGCCTGGTGGCCACGGCGCCGCTGTCGCTGATCTTCGTGGGCGTGTGGCACTACCCGATGAACGTAGCGCTGATCGATTCCGCCTGGCACATCATCGAGCAAGGACTCATGGGCGTGGCTATCGCCATGATCTACGGCACGGGGGCCAACGACTGAGCCAACCGAGCGGTATTGTCGGACTTTGAGCCCTGTCAGCTACAGGCGCGGAGCCAAGCATCACAGGGGTTCGGCGAGGAACTGTCTGTCGGATCGAGTCTGAGAACCGTTGGACGGAGGTACGACAATGAGGCGTCTGTCACTCGCCGCATCGATCGTGTTCATCACGGTCACATCAACGGTGGTAATCGGCTGCAGTCCGACCGGTGAGATCACGCAACGTGTTCACGGCCAGACTGTCGAGATCGGCAACGGGACCGTCTCGACGTATGCCGAGTTCGACGACAGCGGTGTGCCGACGGCAATCGGTGTCGTCTACCCGGCCGGCGCCTTGCAGGGGCTGCCGGCCGAACCTTCCGATCGACATCACTGCTTCGATCGAAACGGTGACGGCCAGCTGGAAGCGGCCACCGAGTGCATTCCTACGCATGAGTTCGTCATACCGTTGCCTGATGCGGTGTCCACGCGGTCGGACATTCCTTTCAAGTGGGTGCTCTTCAACTGGAATCCTGCGGGGCATATCCCACCTGGGATTTACGACGTCCCGCACTTTGACGCTCACTTCTACATGGTGCCGATCGCCAGTGTTCTTGCGCTCGAGGATGGACCGTGTGGTCTGGAGTTCATGCGATGTGACCAGTACGAGTTGGCGAAGAAGCCGCTTCCTGCCAACTACATGAACCCCGATTTTCAAGATGTCGATGCAGTCGTCCCGGCAATGGGGAATCACCTCATTGACTTGACCGGTCCCGAGTTCAACGGACAGGTGTGGGAACGCAGCTGGATCTTCGGCGTGTATGACGGCGAAGTCACCTTCTATGAGGAGATGTTGACGCGTGCGTTCATACTCAGCGAGCCGGACGTGTGCTTCCCTGTGAAGTCACCCGCCGCGGTTGGGCGGAGTGGGTTCTACCCGACCGAAAGCTGCATTCGCCACGACGCGGTGACCGGCGAGTACACCGTATCGATGGAAGGGTTCGAGTTTCGCGAGGCGAGTGCACCTGAGCCGACGCCCGAGCACTGACTGTCAGATCGAGTCTGAAGAGGTCGAACAGCGACCAAAACGCCTGATGCGCAAACTCGGCTGTCACCCAGTGGCGGCCGGGTTTCAGCGAGCCGGACAGCAAGTGAGAGTAGGGCTCCGGCCCACCAGTACAAGAGCCTGGCGCTAATAGCAGAGCCGGGCAATGGAGGTTGTGATGCGCTCCGGATATGGCAGTCGTCGTGGTCTGTTGGCCGCGCTCTCCTCGTTCGCGCTGGCGGCGGTTACGGGTCGTGCTTCTGCTCGCACGGCGACGAGGCAACCACGGCACCGCAGGGTGGTGACGGGCGTGAACTCGGCCGGCAAGTCGATCGTTTCGAGCGATGGGGCCGTACCCCCCGCGGCTGCGTGGGCGAGGGAGGGGTCAGACGGCGCCGATGTCTGGGTCCTGGACCGTGTGCCCGTCGACCTTTCCGACATGACGGATCCCATCGCCGGTTACAGCCGCCAGACGTGGCCGAACCCTGGCGGGGCGATCGTCCGGGTCATGACGTGGCAGCCCGGGCACACCCTGGCGATGCACCGCTCGGACACCCTCGACTTTCTGTTCATCATCTCGGGGTCAGTCGAGCTGCTGCTAGAGGAGGGAGCAGCGACACTCCGACCCGGAGACACCGTCGTACAACGAGGGACGAGCCACGGGTGGCGAGTCGTAGGCAACGAGTCGTGCACTCTCTGTGCGGTGATGCTCGACGGCACATCTGAGGGGTAACCTTTAGGGAGGCTGGCAAGTTCTCATCCGGCCTACCGCGCTGCGAGGCAGCCTGCGAGTCCCCCGACTGGCCTGCAGCCATGCGCGGGGGCATGTACCCGCGCACGCCGCACCGCCAAGGCGTCTGGTCGTCAGGTCGCCGCTCCCTGTGCAGCACTGATCACATTCCAAGAGCGTTCGCATCAGGGCGCGTTGGGCCCAATTCGGGCACAGTGACGGGCACCGGATTTTGAGTCCGGCCGTTCGATCCTACGGCGCCGTGCTGCCGGCCATGTCCTTGATGCGGACGTTGCGGAACCAGACCGACGAGTCGCGGTCGTGGTTCTGGAGACCGATGTAGCCCGAGCGTGCGAAGTCGCGCACCTTGCCCCCGGGTGCGGCGTCCCAGTCGAGTACCGTCTCGCCGTTGAGGATCACCGTCAGATGCTCGCCGATGAAGCTGATCCTGTAGTGGTTCCACTCGCCCGTAGGCTTGCTCGCCAGGTGGGTGGCCGGCGCTGCGTCGTAGGCCGCTCCCGTCAGGTGTACCGGATCGTCCTCGGCCGCGTCGTAGATCTGGATCTCGAGCGAGTGATAGATGTAGTCGTCGTTCTCGAGCGGCCCGGGAACGCGCAGGAAAACCCCGGAGTTGGACTCCCATTTGCTGGTCTTGAACTCGAGCTCGAGAACGAAGTCCGAGTACTCCTGGGCACTGTACCAGTGCAGCCCCATGCCGCCGTGCGACTCGAGCACCCCGGCCTCGGGGTCGAAGTCGAAGCGTCCCGGCCCGTGGTGACTCCAGCCCGCGTTGCCGTATCGATCCCCCATCATCAGCAACGGCTCGAAGCCGTCGTCCTGAGCTCCGGCCGGCGCCGACGCGCTGAGCATCGTCAGGCCGCAGGCGGCCAGCGCCAAGGTCACGATCAGGCTCTTCATGGTTGTCTCCGTAGTGCGCCCGCTAGGCCTTGCGGGGATTCCACTCGCCGTGCGCCACGGCGGGCACGAACTCGGCGAGGTCGGGTGGCGGGAACGGGATCGTCGCGCCGCGCTCGGCGCTCATGTACGCGGTCATCAACAGCTCGGTGACGTTGACTCCGTCATCGAACGTCTCGTCGGGTCGCCGCCCGGCCCGGAAGGCCTCCGTGAAGTGGCGGTTCTCGCCGACGTAGCCGTACTCGCTCTCCTCGTCGGCAACTACGGGCATCTGGCCGATCTCGGCGTTCTGCTTTTCCACCAGGTCCTCCCCGGTGTCACCCTGCACCGCCCGCGAAAAGAAGACCTTCGGCCCCATGTCCAGCGAGCTGATCGACATCGAGTACTCGGGCCCGAGCAGCTCCATGCTCAGGCGCAACCCGGCTCCCACGAAGGCCCACGAGGTGGTGGTCTCGACGATCACCGGGTTGCCCTCCGGATCGCGGTATTCGATCAAGGAACGCGCGAAATCCTCCGCCGGACGGTTGACGTAGTCGTTGCTGCCGCCGCTGCGCCGTGCCAGCTCCTGGGCGTACTTCGGACGCTGCCACTTGAGGCAATTCGTATAGGCGTTGACGCTCACCGGGGTCAGGTGCTCGCGCGCCGCTCCCGGTGGGGTCAGCAGGTGGCGGGCAACCTCCACCGAGTGGCACATCATGTCGTTGAGCACGCCGCCGCCCTGCAGCTCACCCTCCCAGAACCACGGCATGTGCGGACCGCTGTGCTCCTCGGCCGACCGCGCCAGGTACGGCGGTCCCGTGAGGGCGGCGCCGCGCGCCCAGACGACATCCTTGCCCCGCACCACCGACGGTGTGTAGAGCTGGTTCTCGAGGTAGCCGTCGAGCAAGCCGGCCTGTTGTACGAGCTCGCGCATCCGGTAAGCTTCCGCCACGTTGCGCCCGAGCGGCTTCTCGCATGCCACCCCGACGAGCTGCCCCTGGCCCGATTCTATGGCGCCGACGATCTCCTCCATCACCGCGATGCGGGTGAAGTTCGGGGCGCAGATCCACAGCGCGTCGATCGCCGGGTCGGCCACCATATCGGTGATCGAATCGTAGCTCTTGCAGTCGCCGACGCCGATCTGGCTCGCCAGCGCGGCGGCCTCTGCGGCCGTTTCGCCGCGGCGGCTGACGACACCGAGCACATCGGCATTGCGCACGCCGACGAACGAGCGGATGTGGAAGCGGCCCACGAAGCCGCCACCGATGACGCCGATCCCGAGTCGCTTCTCTCCCATGGAGTCTCTGGCGCGGCGGCGCGCCGTCCGGCTATGCGGTGGCCGGGGTCTGGACGCGATCATCCTTGAAGAACAACAGATAGGCCACGGCGCACACGACCGTGATGGCACACGGTACCAGGAAGACCGCAGGCCAGTCGGTGACCCCGTCGGCCGTGAAGCGGTTCTGGATCCAGCCGGCGAAGTTGCTGCCGACGAAGCTGCTGACCCCCAGGGTGACGATGGCGATGAGGCCCTGTGCCGAGGCGCGGATGTCGCTCGGGGCCACCGAGTCGACGTAGATGAACGCCGTCACAAAGAAGAATACGTAGCAGAAGCCGTGCAGCGTCAGCGAAGCAACCACCAGCCACCACGGGGTGCCGATGGCGAAGATCACGTAGCGGATCGGCCACGCGATGACGCCGAGCGCGAGGGTCGCCCGCATGCCGTACTTCTTGAGGAACCAGGAAAGCACGAACGCCATGACGATGATCTCGGCGAACTGCGCCACCGTCATGACCGCGGGGACGTTGGCGGAAGCGATGCCGATACGGCTCGATTCCAGGTAGGGGCCGGTGAGCACATAGTAGAACTGCAGCTCGGTGGCGACGACGAACGAGATCAGGATGAAGACGGCGAAGTTCTTGTCGCCGAGCATGCGCAGGGCCTCGAGGAAGGCCCACGGACTGTCGCCCTCCCGGCGGGGTGGCGTGTGGGGCAGCAGGAACGACTGTACCCCCATCACCAGCGAGAAGAGCCCCCCGAGAACCAACATGTCGCCGGCACCCGTCGAGCCCGTCGTGCGCCAGGCGGTGAGCGCGAGCCCGGCCGCGATCCAGCCGATCGTGCCCCAGACGCGGATCTTACCGAACTGATCCTCGGAGCTCTCCAGGTTCATCATGGCGATCGAGTTGGTCAATGCCAGGGTCGGCGCGTACAGCAGGCAGTAGACGAACATGACCGCCACGAGCTGGCTGTACTCGGTGATCGTCGAGGCGTAGATCAGCAGCGCTCCGCCCGCCAGCTGCAACACCGCGATGACGCGCTCCGAGGCAAAGTAGCGGTCGGCGAGCTGGCCTCCGACAAAGGGTGCAATGATCGTGGCCAGGGGCAGCAGCGAGTAGAGGAACCCGACCTGGGTCCCCGAAAAGGACCGCTCGTTGAGCAGGTACGCCGACAGCACGGGGAACCAGGCGCCCCAGATGGCGTACTGCAGGAACATCATCAGGCCGAGCTGGATCTTCTTGCCCACGCCGCTCCCCGCGTCGAGACTCGATTCTCAGACGATCGTCTTGGTGACCGGATCCCAGGTAACCCTGCGGCCTTGCAGGTAGGACTCGGTCCCCATGTGGCACGTGATCGCCTCCTCGAAACCGCGGTCGATGTCGCATGACGGTTGACCACCGTTGCGCACGCAATCGAGCCACTCGCCGATGTGCAGCCAGTGGGTGCTGACCCGGCGTCCACCCTGGTAGGTGAAGAGCAGGCCGCGACTGGCGAAGTATTCTTCGGTGGCGGTGGTCACCGCATCGACGCCCTTGAAGCCGGGACGATACGTCAGGATCGGCCGGTTCGTGTCGATCACCTGGCGCTCGATCAGGTCCCGGTAGCGGGTCGACTCGGTCTCGGCGATGACCCGCAGGTTGCCACCGACCTCCATGGTGGCGTCGTGCCCCATGAACACCTTGCCGCGGCTCCGGCCGCTGGCCAGCGTGGCGCTGTACAGCAGCGTCAGGTCGTGATCGGGATACTCCATCGCCACCTGGAAGACGTCGGGAACGTCGCGGCCATCCTGGAACTGGTAGATGCCGCCCGAGGCAACCGCAGAGCGGGGGATCCCGAGCCCCATGATCTGGTTGATCGCGTCGTACTCGTGCGAGAACAGGTCCCCCGAAAGGCCGGTGCCGTAGTCGAACCAGCAGCGCCAGCGGAAGAAGCGCTCCTTGCTGAACGGCACCTTGTTCGGCGTCGGTCCCTGGAACTGCTCCCAGTCGATGGTCTCGGGGCTGCCCTCCGGATGGATGTCGTAGACCCACGCGCCGCCAGGGGAGTTGCGGTTGGTGGTGGTCTCGATCAGCGTCACGTTGCCGAGGATCCCCTTGTCGTAGACCTCGCGCGCCTTCTCGTGGCTCTCGAGCTGTCGGTTCTGGTGACCGAGCTGGAACTTGATGCCCGAGCTCTTGACCGCCTCGACCATCGGCCCGACCTCCTCGAACGTCCGGGTCATGCACTTCTCGCAGTACACGTGCTTGCCGGCCGTCGCGGCATCGATCGTCATCTGCGAGTGCCAGTGGTCGGGCGTGGCGATGACAACGGCGTCGACCTCGGGTGAATCGAGCAGCTCCTGGTAGTGGCGGTAGCGCGTCGCCGGTCGATCCTGGCCGCCCCCCGGTCGCGTCTCCTGCATCGAGATGGCGATGCCGCGCTCGGCCCGCACGTCGAAGACGTCGCACACGGCCGTGAGCTCGAGGTTGAGGTCGCCCTGAGCCATGAAATCGGCGAGCCTCTGGTTGCGTGGGTTGTCCCGGGCTGCCTGGCGCCAGCTCTCGAGGACCTCGGGATGGGCGAACCCGGCGCCGCGCAGCAGGGCCTCGCCCTCGCCCCCATTGCCGATAATGCCGAGATTGGTACGGTCGCTGGGCGGCCGGCTCTGCGCCTGGTCGATGATTGCCGGGGCCTCGCCCGACACGCCGAGCTTCTCGAGGATCTCGCGGCGCTTGGCGTTCTCGCCGCCGCGCTTCTTGGCGGCTCCCCAGCCGAGCGCTCCCAGCAAGGGCAACGACGCCAGCCCCTTGAACAGGTTGCGTCGGTCCACGCCGAGCGCGTCGTTGGTCTCGTCGCGGGTGTCGCGCTCGTCGCGGGTGTCGCTCATCGGTTCCCTCCCCTGCGCGAGAGCCAGCTATCGAGCCCGACGATATGGGCCGTGGGGAACCACAGCAGCACGACGAGCGCGGCCAGCTCGATCAGCGTCTTGTTGACGATCAGATAGCTACCCTCCACTGGCGCCAGCGATTCGCTGCCGACGAAGGGCGGGTTGCCGAGGTAGTACAGCGCCAGCAACAGGATCGAGGCCAGCGTCGTCCAGCGGGTGAACAGGCCGACGATTAGTGCCAGGCCCAACAACACGAGACCCCATTGGTTGAGCGCATCGACCGCGGCGAGCCGACCCGGTGCGCTGGCAAGCCAGACGTAGAGGCCGGCTAGCGGCCCGTCCGAGGCTGCCAGGAACCCGGCCGAGGTCCAGTACGGGTTGACCAGCTTGGCGATCCCCTCGTACATCAGGTGCCAGCCGATCAGCCAGCGGAGAACGACCAGGCTGCTGAGCTGGGCGCTGCTGTAACGAGCCAGCTCGGGGGCATAGGACATCACGACTCCTGCCGGTGTAGTACCGCACGCGACCAACCGCGCGAGCGGAGCTGTTCGTCGTCTCGGGTCACGATCAAGCACTCGCAGCCGGGTATCGATTCGAGCAGCCGCAGGCCTCGCGCCGGGCCCATGACGAAGACCGCCGTGGCCAGGGCGTCGGCCTGCAGGGCGCTCGGGGCGCGTACGCTAACGCTGCGACTCTCCAGCAGCCCGCCGCAACCGGCGCGCACCAGGTGATGCAGGGTCTGCTCCCGGTTGAAGAAGATCTCGTAGCTGCCGGAGGTGGCGATGGCACCGTTGTCCATCGCAACGACATCAGGAAACTCGCCGCCCTTGTCCGGATCCTGCACCGCCACGCGCCAGGGCATCCCGTCGCCGTTGGTGCCACCGGTGCGAATGTCGCCACCGGCGTTGACCAAAAAGTCGCGGATGCCACGCCGCCGCAACGTGGCGGCCATCCGATCGACGATGTACCCCTTGGCGATGCCGTCGAGCGTGACGCCCATGCCATCCCTCACCAGCTCGATTGCACGACCGTCGAGCTTCACGGCTCGACCGTCGACGCGCTGCAGCGCCGCCTCGACCTGATCGGGTCGCGGGGCGCCCTCGAGCCCCTGCACGCGCCGATCGCGCAGCAGGTCGACCAGCGGTTGCACCGTGATGTCGAAGGCCCCTCCGCTGAGCCGGTGCAGGCCGGCGGCGCGGTGCAGCAGCAGCATCAGCTCGTCCGGCGCGTCGGCGAGCCCACCCCGATCGTTTAGCGTCGCCATCGCCGAGCCTGCTTCGAACCGGTTCAGCGTGCCGATCAACGAGTGCATGGCATCGAAGGCTGCGCCCATGCCGTCTTCGGCGAGCCCGGCCGAGGCGTGCACGACGGTGATCGTGACGATCGTGCCCATCGCCGGGAGCGACTGGGACAGCTGGGTGCGGCCGCACTCGAGAGCCACCGATTCGGTGGTCGCCGGTTGCTCGATGCACTCGAAGCCCATGTCGAGAAGCGCCGTCAGTCGCGCCGCGTGCTGCTGGGCATCGGTCTCGAAGCGGACGGGATCCACGCTGGCTCGGAGCCTCCGATAATGAGCGACGCCGCAGATTATCAGCGGCAGCCGCGCGGCTCCAGGCTTCGGCGCCTACGGCTCGCGGCCGAAGAACGGCTCGCCGGGCGTCTGGCCGGGCCTCTGGCCGACGAGCCCGAGGATCCACTGGCGAATCGTGGTGCGCCAGAGCGGCGAGCGACGGTAGATCGCCTCGCTCGAGGCGCGATACCCGTCGACCTCCCACATGCCGTGGTTGACGCTGGGGATCAGCTTCATGGTCAAGGTGGCGGCGCTCGGCGGCGGTCCGCTCTCCTGCGCCAGCGCTGGCGCGCAACGGCGGACCCCGCCACCAGCAGTATGAAGATTGACCGGCGCCTGGCACGAAGCTCCGCGGAGGATGTTCGGGTCGATACGGGTCCGACGCTGGCACGACGTCAGTCCTTGCGCAGGGCAGTGACCGGGTCGAGGCTCGCCGCCCGACGGGCCGGCACCAGGGTGAAGAGGGCGCTGTTGGCCCCGATGCCGACGGTCAGAAGCAGTACGGTCAGCGCCGTGAAGGCCGGCGCTTTTCTCAGCGAGCGGATGGCATAGCGAGCGTCTTGCAGCATGGCCTCGATCATCAAGCGGGGATTCGATGGGCGGTGCGGCTGACCGATCGGCTTGAGGTTTCCGACCAGCCATCGCAGCCGTAGCTGTCGCGGAAGGCGCGAGGGTACGCGGTGAGTAGCAGGCGCACGCCCCAGGAGGCAGCGATCGGCCGGGGAAGCGAGTCGGTCATGGGGTTTCGCCGAGTGCTTGCTTGGCCCGGGCAAAGTCCACCAGGTCGGTCAGGCGCGCGGTTTCGGCCTCGAGAACGCCTCGCCCCATCGGCGTCAGGTCGTAGTAGCGTCGCCGCCGGTCGGTGCCGCGCGGCGCCGTCACCTCGGTCACCAGGGCCTTTTCTCGCAGCCCGTGGATTGCCTCGTAGAGCGTGCCCGGACCGATCTGCACGCGACCCCGGCTGCGCTCATCGACCTCCTGCATCACGGCGTACCCGTGCTGGGCGCCATCGACGAGGGCGAGCAGGATATGGAAGACGCGGGGCGTCAGGGGCAGCCAGTCGTCGTACGCTGAGTCAGGCATGGCAAGTCTCACGGTTTCCGGTATAACGGTTTCCGGTATAGTTTACCGGTGCCCGCAGCGCAAGTCCCCAGCGGAGAAAACCTGATGAACGAGCTGCTACAGGATGCGGCGCGCCGTGGTGCGGCTTTCTTGAGCGCGCTGGACCAGCAGCGGGTGGCCCCGGGGCCGCAGGCGCTCGCCGGGCTGCAAGCCTTCGACGAGCCGCTACCGGAGCGCGGCCACGATCCGCGTGACACGCTGGAGCTGCTGGATAGGGCGGGGTCCCCGGCCACCATCGCCTCAGCCGGCCCGCGCTACTTCGGCTTCGTGACCGGCGGCGCGCTGCCGGCAACGGTGGCGGCCCACTGGCTGGCCACGGCCTGGGACCAAAACAGTGCGCTGAGCGTGATGTCCCCGGTCGCGGTGCGGCTCGAGCAGGTGGCCCTCGGCTGGGTGCGGGAGCTTCTCGACCTGCCGGCCGGGTGCCGCGGCCATTTCGTCACCGGTACCACGATGGGCAACCTCGTCGGCCTGGCGGCCGCGCGACACGCCTTGCTGACCCGCGCCGGCCACGACATCGAGGGCCGGGGGCTCTACGGGGCGCCGCCGCTGCATGTGGTCGTCGGGGAGCAGGCGCACGCGGTGATCTACCGTGCGCTCGGCCTTCTCGGGATGGGCCGTGAGCGAGTCGTACGGGCACCGGTCGATGGGCAGGGACGCATTCGAGTTGACACACTCCCCGAGATGACATCGACGACGATCCTCTGCCTGCAGGCGGGTAACGTCGACAGCGGTGCCTTTGATCCCGCCGAACTGCCGATCGAGGCGGCCCACGCCGCCGGCGCCTGGGTCCATGTCGACGGTGCCTTCGGCCTCTGGGCCAAGGCTGCTGCGGCCACCGCGCACCTGGCGCACGGGTTCGAGGCGGCGGACTCGTGGGTGACCGACGGGCACAAGTGGCTCAACGTGCCCTACGACAGCGGTCTGGTCTTCGTGCGCGACGCTCTGGCGCTCGCGGCCGCCATGGCCATGAGCGCCGCCTACCTGCCGCCCGGCGATGCCGGCGACGCCCTCTACACCACGCCGGAGGGCTCGCGCCGGGCCCGGGGGATCGATACATGGGCAGCGCTCCGATCGCTCGGACGATCGGGTCTGGCAAAGTTGGTGGAGCGCTGCTGCGCGCACGCGCGACACTTCGCCGACGGGCTCCGGTCGGCCGGCTTCGAGGTGCTCAACGAGGTCGTTCTCAACCAGGTGATGGTGAGCTTCGGCGACGATGCGACCACCCAGCGCGTCGTGCAGGAGGTGCAAGCGGAGGGCACCTGCTGGTGCGGCGGCACGACCTGGAATGGCCGCGCCGGCATGCGCATCAGCGTGTCGGGCTGGTCGACCACCACCGAGGACGTCGACCGCAGCGTCGCGGCCATCGTGCGTTGTGCCCGCGCGGTAGCCGGATAAGCTACCGACCACGTAACCCCCGATCCCTCCCGGAGCCATCGCGATGTCTGATACCCCACGCTCACGCCCCTGCTCGATCTTCCTTCTGGCTCTGGCCCTGGTCGCCTGGTCACCGGAAGGCACGCCGCAAGCGACCAGCGAGCGCTACGACGTGGTGATCCACGGCGGCCGCATCATCGACGGCACCGGAGCGGCGTGGTTCTACGGCGATGTCGCGCTCGCCGGTGATCGCATCGCGCGTGTCACGCCGCCGGGGGGCCTCGACGGGGTCGCGGCGACGCTCCGCCTTGATGCATCCGGCCACGTAGTCTCGCCTGGTTTCATCGACATCCAAAGTCACTCCCGGTATGCCTTCCTGTTTGGCGACGGCCGCGCGATCAGCAAGATCACCCAGGGAATCACTACCGAGATCATGGGCGAGGGAACCACGAACGCCCCGGTGAACGAGCGTAACCGTGGACCGCTGGGAGGGCTGCCAGAGGATCCGGTGCAGCGGGCGGTGGTGGAGCGCTTCTCGGGGCCTCGGGGCTTCGACGCCTGGCTGCGCGCCATGCAGGCGCACGGTACGACGCCCAACTTCGGCTCCTTCGTCGGGGCCTCGACCATCCGCATGTATGGCAAGGGCATGCGCATGGGAGCGGCTGAGGGTGACGACCTCGAGCTGATGCGTGAAGCCGTGCGCGGCGCCATGCAGGACGGCGCGTTCGGCATCGCCTCCGCTCTGATCTACCCGCCGGGCAACTACGCCTCGACGCAGGAGCTCATCGAGATCTGCCGGGCCATGGCCCCGTACGGCGGGGTCTACATCACGCACATGCGCTCGGAGGCGGACCGCTATCTGGAGGCCATCGAGGAGGCCATCACGATCGGTCGCGAGGCCGGCGTCGCGGTCGAGATCTACCACCTCAAGGCGGCCGGGGAGCGCAACTGGCACAAGGCGCAGGCAGCGATCGACGCGATCGATGCGGCGCGCGCCGCCGGCATCGACGTGCAGGCCAACATGTACCCCTACGTCGCGGGCGGGACGAGCCTGGCGGCGCTCTTCCCGCCCTGGGCCAGCGAGGGTGGCGGGCTGTCGGAACGGCTCCAGGATGCCGAGCAGTTCGCGCGCATCAAGCCCGAGGTGCTCGCCGACGACACGGAATGGGAGAACCTGGGCGGCGCCACAGGGCCGGGCAACATCGTGGTCAGCGGCATTCGTGGGGAGACCTTGCAGCAATACAGCGGCATGCGGCTTTCGGAGATCGCCCAGGCCCTGCAGAAGCACTGGGTCGATGCCGCGGCCGAGATCGTCGTGCAGGGCGGCGCCGGTATGGTGCTGTTCATGATGTCGGAGGACAACGTCAGGCTGCAGCTGCGGCAGCCATGGATCAAGTTCGGCACCGATGCCGGCGGCATCAACCCGGCCGCGGTAACCAGGTTGGTGCATCCTCGAAGCTACGGCACCTTCCCGCGCATCCTCGGCAAGTACGTGCGCCAGGATGGCGTCATGCCGCTCGAGGAGGCGGTGCGCAAGGCGAGCTCCGCCGTCGCCACCCGGCTCGGCATCCAGGACCGGGGCGTGCTGCGCGAAGGCATGGCTGCCGACCTGGTGGTCTTCGACCCGGCGACCATCATCGACCGGGCCACCTTCGAAGAACCGCACCAGCTCTCGGCCGGCGTGCGCGACGTCTTTGTCAACGGGGTGGCCGTCGTGCGCGACGGCAACCACACCGGGGCCAAGCCAGGAGGAATTGTTCGTGGCCCCGGATGGAAGCGGTAGCGGCCAGATCGCTGCTCCAGATAGCCAGCATGCTGTTTCCGACCCTGTCAGAATCGGGCTGGCCACTGCCCGTCTAGTCGTCACCCCGAGCCAGCCTTCAGCTCGTGCCGACTGCGCCAGGAGACGCGACGGGCCGCTACCCGGGCAGTCGGGCGAGCTGGACGTTGATCTCGTCGATGGGAAAGCCTTCCTCGTCGACGAGCCACAACCGCCAATCACTCTCGTCCTTCTCGACGTAGGCCCGCTCCGCCCGAGCCCACGGATCGGTCCATCCCGGTGCGCGCCCGATGACGACCTCGAGCGGCACGCCCAGTTCGTGGGCCCGCGACATGAGGTTGTAGAGAACCGGCTCATCGCGGTGGACCCACGGAGCAGGGCTCATCTCGTCGAGAAAACCCCAGCGGAGTCGGACGGCTCCGTGCAAGCGTCCGTACTGGTAGAGCGCAAGGAGAGCCTTGGCATCCGCCTCGAGCCTGCGGCGCAGCCGGGCTCGCGTACGCTCGCGCAGGTACCTGCGTAAGACCTTCTCGTCGCCGCATGGACGGCTGATGCCACAGGAACTCTGAACGAGCAGGCTCGTCGTGATCTTGAGCGTCCGGCCTCGCTTGTTGAGCCGCCGGGTCTTCTTCGGAGGCCCCAGTTCCGCTAGACGACGCTCGCCGGGCTCGAAGTCCAAGGCTCGCAGGAGTGGCCGCACCTGGAGCGCGGCGATCACGTCGTAGTCGGCGAGCTTCTGCCCGGCCTCGATGATCTCCGCACCCAGGTTCGTGTCGATCTCACGCCGGCCCACATCCACGAGCACGACCCCTTCGGGCCTGCTGGCGGGAAACGCGTGGATCAGGACCCGCCGCATCCGCGCCAGACGATCGGCATTAGTCTGACGCTTTCTGTCGAAGCGTTTGCGAAGCGCCGTGCTGACCGCCGGGTCCGGTCGCGCGCGGTCCCAACGACGCACCGTCTCGATGCGTCGTCGAACCGCTTGCCTCGCCGATCGGACGGCGTCATGTTCGCGGTTCAGCTCCCATCGCCCGTCGTTTTGCACGCGGACTGGAGCGCCCCGTCGCCAGTATCTGGCCGAGTCGGCCGACAGCAAGCTCCAGCGGCTGCGCGACGACACAAAGGCCAGGACATCATCGCCGTGCATCGCCGCCCCGTGGGCGTCGAGGACGCAGACTGCGATCCGCTGCGCCGACCAGTCACTCAGCACACCATGGCGCCAGGCCTCTTCCAGGTCGGCGACGGTTATCGCCGCGTCACAGGACGGCAGAGGGCGTGGATCGATCCGGCCGAACGACCTGCAACGCCGCAGCCTTCGGTGGCCTCAGGCCGAGCCGAAATGCCCACAGGTCGACTTCGTAGTCGTAGGGATCGAGAGCGTAGAGGTCGCCGTCACGGTAGAGGGGAGACCTTGCCGGGCGGCAGCGCTTGAGCGAGGCAAGCGCGCGGTCGGCCGCGGCCACCCCGGCCTCTTCGAAGCGCTTCGCCGCTTCCTCGAGCGTGATCGGCTCGCCGCGCTCGAGCAAGGCGACGATGAGCAACGAGTAGTAGTTCGCCTCGCGACTCTCCGCGGCTACTTCCAACCGCGGCACCTGGATTCCGAGCGCCTCGCAGTAAGGGTTGCTCCTGCTCATTCATCTTCAAGTGCGCGGCGATATCGCGCCCGCCGTGCTCGATCTCCAAGACCCCGGTCGACGCGCCGCCGCGGTGACACCGCCGCGCGTCGCACAAATATCGTCGGCACCATCCTATGCGATGCGTCCGCAGGTACGACTCCGGATGATCCGGGCTCGTCCTTCGCTGGTGCTGACGACTGGTCTATGCGCATATGCGCATGCTATTCTGGCCACCTCATCTAACCCTAGCCAGGCCTATGCCCACCTCGACCGACCGTACCGCAGGCCGCAGATTGCGTATCCGCGATCTGCTCGAGCATCAGCCGATCGCCTCCCAGCAGGAAGTGGTCCGCTCCCTGGCGCGCCAGGGTCACCGAGTGACCCAGACCACCGTCTCACGCGACCTCAAGGCACTGGGGGCATACAAGGAGGACGGCCGCTACGTTCTCGGCAGCAACGGCACCGGAACCCCCGCCAGCGCGCCCGTCGAGAACCTCGGCGAACGGCTGCGTCAGTTCGCCGTGGGCATCACCGCCTCGTTCAACCTCGTGGTGATCCACACGCCGCCGGGGACGGCGCACTCGGTCGGCTTCGCGCTCGATGCGGCGCGCTCCCGGCTCTCCAGTATCCTCGGCTGTGTGGCCGGGGACGACACCCTGCTCGTTGTGACGCGCTCCGCCCGCGGCGGCGCCGCGCTTGCCCGTCGCCTGCGGCGGCTGATGGAGGCCTGAGCGGCCATGAAAGTAATCCTCGCCTACTCCGGTGGCCTCGACACCTCGGTGATTCTGAAGTGGATTCAGGACCGCTACGACGCCGAGGTCATCGCCTACACGGCCGACGTCGGCCAGGGACAGGACGAGATCGACAAGGCGCGCGCGGCCGCCGCCAGTGCCGGCGGTGTCGATCTCGTGGTCGACGACCTGCGCGAGGCCTTCACCCGGGAGTGCATCTTCCCGGCGGTACGAGCCAACGCCGTGTACGAGTGGTACTACCTCATGGGCACGGCGCTGGCCCGCCCGGTGATCGCTCGCGGGCTCGTCGAAGCTGCGGAGCGCCACGGGGCCGAGGCCATTGCCCACGGCGCCACCGGCAAGGGCAACGACCAGATCCGCTTCGAGCTGGCCGCCTACGCCCTGAAGCCCGACATCAAGATCATCGCCCCCTGGCGCGAATGGGAGTTCCGCGGCCGCTCCGATCTGATCGACTACGCCCGCAAGCACGACATCGACCTGTCCGGCGCTCCCAAGCCCGAGTACTCGATGGACGCCAACCTGATGCACGTCTCCTACGAGGGGGGCGTTCTGGAGGATCCCTGGGCACCGCCGCCGGCCGGGATGTTCCGCATGACCACCGATCCCGAGGATGCCCCGGACACTCCGGAGCACGTAACGATCGCCTTCGAGCAAGGCTCGCCGGTTGCCGTCGATGGGGAGCCGCTATCGGCCGTGGCGCTGGTGGAGCGGCTCAACGCCATCGGCGGCCGGCACGGGATCGGCCGCGTCGACATCGTCGAGAACCGTTTCCTGGGCATGAAGAGCCGCGGCGTCTACGAGACCCCCGGTGTCACGCTGCTGCTGCACGCCCATCGCGCGGTGGAGTCGCTGACGCTCGACCGAGAGGTGCAGCACCTACGCGACGAGCTGGTGCCGCGCTACGCCGAGATGGTCTACAACGGCCTCTGGTTCAGCCCCGAGCGCGAAGCGCTGCAGCAGTTCATGGACTCGGTTCAGGAGCGTGTCAACGGCGAGGCGCGGCTGCGCCTGTACAAGGGCTCCGCAATGATCGAGGGCCGCCGATCGACTACGCACACCCTCTACGACGAGGGCATCGCCACCTTCGAGGCGGACGACGTCTACGACCAGTCGGACGCCACCGGCTTCATTCGGCTACGGGCGCTGCGGCTGCGGACGCTGGCGGCACGACGTATCTCGGAGGGCGAGTGATGGCTCTACTGCGCGACCGCTTCAACTTCGGCACCGGCTCCGACATGCAGCGCTTCTCCTCCTCGCTCGCCGTCGATCTGCACATGCTCGACCACGACATCCAGGGTTCGCTGGCACACGTGCGCATGCTGGGTGAGGTTGGCATTCTCACCGCCGAGGAGGTCAGCGCGCTGAGCGGCGGCCTGGCGCGCGTCGGCGAGGAGATCCGCTCCGGGGAGCTCGAGCCCGACGACCGCTATGAGGACGTGCATATGCTGGTGGAGGCGCGCCTCATCGAGCTGCTCGGCGAGCTCGGAGGCAAGCTCCACACCGCCCGCTCGCGCAACGATCAGGTGGCGACCGACGTGCGGCTGTGGCTCAAGGAGAATCTGGCCGGTCTCGACGCTGCCTTGATGGCCCTGATTGCAGCCCTGCTCGATCGCGTCGAGCAGGACGGCCGCCTGCTCATGCCCGGCTACACGCACCTGCAGCGTGGCCAGCCGATCTGGCTCGGGCACCACCTGCTGGCCCACGCATGGGCTCTGTCGCGCGACCGGGCGCGGCTGGCCGACGCCCTCGGCCGCCTCAACGAATGTCCGCTCGGCGCCTGCGCCATGGCCGGCACCTCCTTCCCGATCGACCGCACCCGCACCGCCGAGCTGCTGGGATTCGCCCGGCCCATGGTCAACGCCATGGACGCGGTCTCGGCACGCGACTACCAGCAGGAGGTTGCCGCGGTGTGCGCCATCGCCATGGTCCACCTGTCACGCATGGCCGAGGAGCTGGTCTGGTGGAGCAGCGCGGAGTTCGACTTCGTGCGACTGGGCGATGCCTACGCTACCGGCTCGAGCATCATGCCGCAGAAGCGCAACCCGGACGCCGCCGAGCTAGCGCGGGGCAAGTCGGCGCGCGTGCTCGGCGATCTACAGACGCTGCTGACGCTGGTTCGCTCGCAACCGCTGTCGTACAACCGCGACCTGCAGGAGGACCGGGAGCCTCTGTTCGACGCCGTCGAGACAACGCGAGAGACGCTCGAGATCATGGCCGGGATCTGGGCCACGCTCGAGTTGCGCGCCGACCGCTTCGAGACCGAGCTCGCTGCCGACTTCTGCCTCGCCACCGAGCTGGCCGACCATCTTGTTGTGGCCGGTCTCGACTTTCGCAGCGCCCACGGCATCGTCGGCACGTTGGTGCGCGAGTGCGACGAGCAGGGAGCCGACCTGTCGGCGATCACGCCGGAACGAGCAGCGGCCGCGCACCCCGCCCTGGCGGATGGGCTCGCGGATCTTCTCGACCCCGTTGCCGCCGCCGAGCGCCGGACCTCGCTGGGCGGCACGGCGTGGAGCGAGGTCGAGCAGCAGGTTGTGGCGCTGCGCCACGGCCTCGGTGAGCTCAACTCGGGGAGTTGAACCGCGACATCGGCGGCGGTCGTCAAATAAAGGAAACCGTCCTGCGCTGGCCCGCGCCCGACCGGAAAACCGACAACGACATCGGAGACAAGCCATGGGCGATCTCGGCCGCGATCTCAAGTACGGAATCCGCCAGCTAACCAGGAACCCCCGGGTTCACCCTGGCGGCAGCTCTCTGTCTCGCCCTGGGCATTGGCGCCAACTCGGCCGCCTTCAGCTTCGTTCGCTCGCTGCTGTTCCAGACAGCCCCGGTGCACGAGCCGGAGAACCTGGTGCGCATGTACCTGAGCTATAACACCGGCCTGCGGTTCGGCTCATGGTCCTACCCGGACCTGGTGGACATGACCGAGACCACCGGGGAGGTGTTCAGCCACGTCACCGCCAACGCTATCGGTGTGTTCAGCTTCAGCGGTGGCGGCGGCCCCGCCCGCCGCCTGTTCGGCAGCTACGTCACCGGGAACTACTTCGAGGCGCTCGGCATCCAGCCCTGGCTCGGGCGAGCGTTTCTGCCGGAGGAGGACGTCACCGAGGGCACTCACCCGGTGGCCGTCCTGGCCCACTCGTTCTGGCAGGACTCCTTCGGCCCCGATCCGGACATCGTCGGCCAGAGCTTCCTGCTCAACGGCCAGGAGATCAGCGTCATCGGCGTCGCACCGGCCGCCTTCCGGGGCGCCGATACTGCCATCGGCACGGCGCTCTGGATTCCGTTCAACATGGAACCGCCGTTGACCCCGTCGGGCTCGAACCTGGAGCGGCGGGGCAACCATTGGATCAGCTCGGCGATCGGACGATTGCGGCCCGGCGCCACGCCGGAGCAGGCCAAGGCTGCGGTGGACGCATACTACGAGCGCACTCAGGAGATCTATCCCGACACCAATACCGGGCTCACCATCGACATCTACTCGGAGTCCGAGGCGGCGCTGCATCCCGCGATCCGTGGCGGTTTCGTCGCCATGCTATCGCTGCTGAGCGCCGTCGTGGGCTTCGTCCTGCTGCTCGCCTGTGCCAACGTCGCGGGGCTGCTGGTGGCGCGCTCGAGTGCGCGCCAGCGGGAGATGGGGATCATCCGGCTGGCGCTCGGCGCGGGACGTGGACGGCTGGTACGCCAGCTCTTGACCGAGAGTCTGGCGCTCGCCGCCCTCGGCGGTGGTCTGGGCCTGCTCCTGGGGACGTTCCTGATCGGTCTCGTGCAGGCTTTCCAGCCTCCCACCGAGCTGCCGCTCGATATCAATATCGCCATGGACTCGAGTGTGCTCGGCGCGACCTTCCTGGTCACGCTGGTTACCGGTCTACTGTTCGGCTTGGCGCCCGCCCTGATGGCCAGCCGGCACGATCTGGTCGGCACCATCAAGGAAGGCACCCCGGCGGCGGGCGCAAGGGCGTCGCGACTCCGCCAGGGACTCGTCGTGGGTCAGGTCGCGCTCTGCCTGGTGCTGCTGATCGCGGCCGGGATGGTGCTGCGGTCGCTGCAACAGGTGCGCGCCCTGGACATCGGCTTCGAGCCCGGGAACATGGTCACGGCCAGCATCGACCCGGCGCTACAGGGCTACCAGGTCGATGAGCTTCCGGTCTTTTTCGATGAGCTACGCCGCCAGTTGCTCGCTCAGCCGGGTATCGAGGCGGTTGGCTATGGGCAGGCAATGCCGCTGTCGTTGATGAACTCGCAGCGCGGCGTGTTGCCCGAGGGCTACCAGGTTCCGGAGGGACAGGACCGACCGAGCATCGACTACAACGAGGCCGACCAGGGCTACTTCGCCGCCATGGGGATCCCCGATCCTGCGCGGACGCGCCTTCGAGGCCTCCGACGATGCCGACAGCGCGCTCGTGGCGATCGTCAACCAGGCTTTTGTCGATCGCTTCTGGCCCGGCGAGAGCGGCCTCGGCAAGCGGCTGCAGTTCGGCGGCGGCGACCGCGAAGTCGTCGGTGTGGTCCCCACAGGCAAGTACTTCAGCCTCGGCGAGGACCCGAAGCCCTACTACTACGGCGCCCGGCGACAGCTCTTCCGTGGCCAGCTCACCTTCGTACACGTGCGCACGAGCGGCGAACCGGCGCAGTATCTCGAGACTGTACGCCGGACGATTGCCGCGATTGACCCGACGCTCCCCGTGTCGGACCTGAACACCGGGCACGGCTCGCTCGGCCTGGCGTTCCTGCCGGCGCAGATGGCCGCAGCGATCGTCAGCGCCTTTGCGCTGTTGGCGCTGGCGCTGGCGGCAATCGGGCTCTACGGCGTCATCTCTTTTTCGGTGTCGCAGGGCGTCCGCGAGATCGGCGTCCGCATGGCGCTGGGGGCCCGCGCCGCGGATGTGGTGCGCATCGTCGTCAGGCAGGGCATGACGCTCGTAATTCTCGGGCTTGTCATCGGCATCGTGGGCGGCTACCTCCTGTCGCGTGCCGCTGCGAGCATCCTGTACGGTGCCTCGCCGACCGACCCGGCAGCCTACGGCATCGCCATCCTCGTTCTCGGGCTCGCCTCGCTGGTGGCGAGCTTCGTCCCGGCACGCCGCGCGACGCGCATCGACCCCCTCGTGGCGCTTCGATCGGAGTGATACGAAGGGGCCGGCTCCTTCCGCGTTAGAATCCGCGGCGCCACTCCAACGAACCGGAACGCCGCGATGCCACACGATCGTCTCGACGCCGTACTTGCAACCCACGTCGCCCAGCTTGCCGAGGCCGGCACCGCCAAGGGCGCGGAATCCGTGGTGACCGCCGTGCTGCCGCCCGAGGTGGATCGTGGCCCCCGGGTTCTTCTCGAGGGCCAGGGAGACACCGAGTTCATCCGCATGAACTCCAACTCCTACCTCGGCATGTCGCTGCGTCCCGAGGTCATCGAGGCGGAGGAGGAGGCTGCCGACCGGTTCGGTGCCGGGCCGGGGGCGGTGCGCTTCATCAGCGGCACCTACGAGCCGCACGTCGCGTTGGAGCGCCGGCTCGCCGACTTCCACGGGCGCCAGGCCGGCATGATCTTCTCGGCCGCCTACGCCACCATCATGGGCACGATCGCGCCGCTGGTGACCAAGGAAACGGTGGTCGTCAGCGACGAGCTCAACCACAACTGCATCATCAACGCGATCCGCCTGTCGCGCCCCCTCGACAAGGCCATCTACCCGCACCTCGATTTCGGCGCTCTGGAGGAGCAGATCGAGGCGGCCAAGGGGCGGGCCAGGCGGGTGCTGGTGATCACCGACGGCATCTTCAGCATGCGCGGCGACCACGCCCAGGTCGATCAAATCATGGCGATCGCCGCACGCCACGACGACGCCTTCCAGGACAACTGCGTCGTCGTGGTCGACGACTCGCACGGCGTCGGCGCCTTCGGCGCCTCCGGCCGCGGCACCGAGGAGTACTGCGGCTCGCCGCCGGCCGACGTGCTGGTCGCCACCCTGGGCAAGGCTCTCGGGGTCAACGGCGGCTACGTTGTCGGCTCCGAGTCGCTGATCCGCTTCCTGCGTGAGAGCGCACCCTTCTACATCTATTCCAACCCGATCACACCGAGCGAGGCCACGGCGGCGCTGCGGGCGCTCGAGCTTCTCGATTCCGAGCTCGGTCGATCGCTGCTCGATAACCTGCGCGCTCTGACGCAGCGCTTCAAGCAGGGGTTGGTCGACCGAGGCTTCGAGACCCTTCCCGGCGAGCACCCGGTCGTGCCGCTCGTGCTACGCGACACCGAGCGCACCCACGCCACCGTAAAGCACCTCTACGACAACGGTGCCCTCGCGACCGGGCTCGCCTTCCCGGTCGTACCGCGGGGCGACGAGGAGATCCGCTTCCAGGTCAATGCGGACCATACCGAGGCCGACATCGATGCGGTTCTCGCGATCCTGGAGTCGGCGCCCCACTAGCCCAAGCCAGACCGTATCGCGCGGTCGGTTGCCCCCGGCGGGCACTCTCGAGCCGCCGGGTCAACTCTCCGAAGAACGGGCCTCGATGGCGGCCAGCTCCGCCTGGATCTCCTGCTCGGTCAGCCACTGGCCGTTGACCATGACCCCCGCACGCTCAGCGAAGTTGGCGATGTCCACGGTTGGGTCCGACTCGAGCAGCACGAGGTCGGCGCGCTGACCCACCGCGACGCTGCCGTAGTCCCAGGTCTCGTCGTTGAACTCCGCCACGGCACGGGTGCCGGCGTACAGCACCGCATAGGGAGTCAGGCCCGACTCCACCATCACCTGCATCTCGTGGTGGATCGAGAAGCCGGGGACACTGAAGATCTGCGGTGAGTCGGTGCCGAGCAGGACGGGAACGCCGGCGTCGTGGAGGGCTTTCAACACCCGCCGGCGCAGCCGCAGGATGTTGGCAACGGCCTCGGGATCAATCCTGGCCGAACCTCTCCACCCGCTGGTCGGTGCCCTGGACCCACCCATCGATCATCTGCTCGGGCAGGTACTTGGTCTCCGGACGAAGCTCTAGCCACTCGGCCCCACTCCGCGAGCCGAACAGCGCCTCCCACAGCGCCATCGTCGGCACGACGCCCGAACCGGACGCCACCGTGGCCGCGATCACCTCGTCGATGCACGCGTCATCGATCTGCCCCGCCAGAGCGCCAAGGCCGAACAGGTCGAGCTCCGCTACCGCCTCCCGATCCTGCACCATGGCCTCGAGGTAGTCGTCGAGATGGTCGATCGTCAGCTGCCCCTTCTCCATGGCGTTGAACAGACCGACGTAGTTGCTGACGTGGCCCGAGAACGGCAGCCCCACCGCGTGCGCCGTCTCGGCGATGGCATCGTAGACCTCGACCGAGAGCCCCTCGTGCACCTTCAGGTGGTCGAACCCGGCGGTCTTGGCCTCGCGCACCAGCCGCTCGGCCTCCTGCACGGTGGTGACCGCCGCCCGCCCATCCCCGCCATCATCGGCGCGCTCACCCAAAGACGTGGGCCGAGCACCTCGCGTCGTTCGATCGCGTAGCGCAACGGCAGATGCTGCGGTCCGCCCTGCATGCCGCGCACCATGAGAACGCCGTTGGCGACGTACATGAACAGCATGTCGTGGGTTAGCTGGCTATCGACGTTCTGCGGATAGTGGCCGTGCATCTCGGCGACGCCCGGCATCAGGTACCTGCCGCGGCCATCGATCGAAACGGCGTCGGCAGGAACCTCGATCTCGCCGGCTGGCCCCAGCGCGACGATCCGCGTCCCCCGTACCAGCACCGTCTGATGGGCGAGCGTGGCTCGCTGATGCATCGGCAACACGTTGACGTCGACGAAAGCCACGTTGCCGAACTCGACCGCCGGGCTCGCCGCCCCGGCAAACGGCAACACCAGGGCCAGCGACACCACCAGGCGACAGAAGGACCTCGGCATGGGACTACTCCTACCGGACCGGCGCCTCGACCTCGTCGGCCGCCGCCGGCTCCACGGGCTCGGCAGGCAGCACCAAGGCGACCTGCGCAGCCATCCAGGTGTCGAAGTCCTCCTGCGTATCGATGAAATAGAAGCCCCGCATGCGGAAGTGGCCGAGGCCGCAGAGCTGGGCACAGGTGATCTCCCAGCAGGTCTTGGTGCCGTTGCATGCGGGTAACCGGCTCTCCTCCGGCGTCACCATTACCGGCTTGAATCGCACCGGGATGAGCAGGCCCGGGACGACGTCCTGCTTCACCCGCATCTGCGTCAGGCCGAAGCTGTGGATGACGTCCAGCGAGGAGAGCAACACCGTGATCGGCCGGTCCACGGGTAGATGAAGCTGGTTCGGGCTCAGTACGTCGTCGCGCCCGTAGGGATCGTCGCGATCGAGCCCCACCGGGTTGGTGATGGTGATCAGATCGATTGCAGTGCGGCCGAACACGCCATCCGGGCCTGCGTAGTGGACATTCCACTGGAACTGCTGCGCGACGACGCGCACCTCGAACGGTTCGCCACCCGAGTCCGCGGGATCGATCCAGCGGGCCCACGCGGGAATCGCGAAAAAGACCAGCAGCACCACCTCGACGACCGCGATCCCGACCTCGATATAGCTGGAGAAATGGCTCTGGGTCCCGCTGTAGCTGGCGCGTGGGTTGGCGCCGGCGCGGAAACGGAACAACACGTAGAGGAAGTAGATGGCCCAGCCGACAAACAGGACCAGCATCATCCAGTGGACCAGGGCCGTCATCTCGTCGAGCGCCGGGCCGTGCTCGGATGCGTTGACCGGCAGCCACCGCTGCAGGAAGGAGAGCATTTACTGGAGTCCCCCGTTGATCACCGTGAATCGCTCCGCCTGCTCGCGTAACCGCTTGGAGCGACGCCAAAAGCCGACGAACATCGCCACGAACCCGACCTGCACGACCACCACGAGCCCGAGCATGACCAAGATCCCGTTGTTGATGGCATCGGCCATCGGGCCCTCGACTTGTCCAAAACAGACCGGGCAAGCCCAGGCACGAGCCGGAATCAGCACCACGGCGATTGCCAACACCGCCGCAACGACCCGCGCCCTCAAATCCCCAGCTCCTTCATCTTTTGCACGAAGCGCATCCCATACACCACCAGCACCAGGCCCGAGGTATAGAAGATCACCGCCAGCGCCAGACCGATGCCGCTGCCTTGTAGCCGGTACTGCTGCAAGCCCCACGCGCCGACCAGGAACGACAGCAGGATGCAGCAGGCGATGAAGAATATGTGAACGGCCTTGAGAGACATCAGTGCTCCGCTGCCTCGGCGTGCTCGGTAGCCACAGCCGTTGGCTCGCCGATGCCATCGGCGATGGTGCCAGCCGGCAGCCCCATCAAGAACACAAAGAACACCGCGGTGAGGATCAAGATGGCGTAGATGGTCTTCTGCTCGTCGATCAAGTGCATGAAGTAGGCCGCCACCATCGACCCCTTGATGACGGCGACCAGCAGGGCCAGAAACACCGCCGGGCCCGTGCTCAGCTCCAGGTAGCTGATCGCCACGGTCACGATCGTGAGCACGGCGAGCGCCGCGAACACCAAGACGTACTTGCGGGTCTCCTGCCGAATCTCTTCCGGAGTGTGTCCGCCCATCGTGGCTCCTACAGCAGGTAGAGGCTCGGGAACAGAAAGATCCAAACCAGGTCGACGAAGTGCCAGTACAGCCCTAGCGTCTCGATCCGGTTGGTGTACTGCTCGGGGTTGTCGTCCCGGAACTTGGCGCCGGGCCACAGCAGATAGGCGATCACGACAATGCCGCCCACCACGTGCAGCCCGTGCAACCCGGTCATGGTGAAGTAGACCGCCATGTGGTTGTCGGTCCACGGATACAGGCCCTGGCTGAACTCGGCGGTGTATTCGATCGCCTTGATCACCATGAAACCAAAGGCGAGCAAGAGGGTGAACACGAAGTACATCCTGAACTTCTTGACGTCGTTCAGCCGCAACGAAGCCCAGGCCATCACCACGGTTACCGACGAGGTGATCAGGAACATCGTGTTGAGGGTGGCCAGCGGCACGTTCATCTCGTGTTGGTGCCAGTTCGGATCGCCGGTTCGCAGCAACACGTAGGACGAGAACAGGGCGCCGAACAGCATCACCTCGGAGGCCAGGAACAACCAGATGCCGAGCTTGGCGTTGTACAGGCCGGTGTCGGGCCGCGACTCTACGGTGTAGGGAATCTCCACCTCAGCCCTCCTGCGCCGCTGCGTTCTGCGGCATGAAGCCGTCCTCGTGGCCCGGGGCGCTGTACTCGTAGGGGCCGCAGGTGACCACCGGAACCTCCTCGAAGTTGCCGTGCCCCTTGGGCGGCGACGTGGTAGCCACCCAATCGAGCGTGGTGGCCTGCCACGGGTTCGACCCGACCTTCTTGCCGACGAAGATACTCATGCAGAAGTTGACGATGAACAGCAACTGGGTAGCAAACAGAAGATAGGCCGACCAGGAAATGAAGGCGTTCCAGTGCAGCACCGGCGCCGCGTGCGAGTACTGCGCGCCGCCGTCGTAAAGGCGCCGTGACACACCGGCGAGCCCCTGCAAGAACATCGGGAAGAAGATCCCGTTGATGAAGATGAACGAGCCCCAGAAGTGGAGCTTGCCGAGTATCGGGTTCATCTGCCGGCCGGTGATCTTCGGGAAGTAAAAATAGATCCCGGCGAAGACCGCGAAGATCGTTCCGGGTGCCACCACGTAGTGGAAGTGGCCGATCACGTAATAAGTGTCGTGCAAATGGATGTCGGTCGGTGCCAGCCCGAGCGGCAGCCCGGTCAGCCCTCCGATCGCGAACATCGGCAGGAACGCAAGCGCGAACAGCATCGGCACGTTGAAACGGATCGAGCCGCCCCAGAGCGACAGCAACAGCGCCGTGAGGACGATCACCGAGGGGATCGAGATGATCATCGTGGTGGTCTGGAAGAAGGCGCTGATGACCGTGCCCATGCCGGTCATGAACATGTGGTGCGCCCACACGACGAACGACAGGAAGCCCAGGACCACCACGGACAGCACCAGCGTCTTGTACCCCCAGAGCGGCTTGCGGGTGTTGTTGGCGATGATCTCCGCGATGATGCCGAACGCCGGCAGCACCAGAACGTAGACCTCCGGGTGCGCCAGGAACCAGAACAGATGCTGCCACAAGAGCACCGCCCCGCCGCCCGCGTACTCGAGCGCCTGCCCCGAGACGTAGAGGCCTTCGGGCATGAAGAAGCTCGTCCCGGCGACGCGATCCATCAACTGCATGACACCGGCCGCCTCGAGCGGCGGAAACGCCAATACCAGCAGGAAGGAGGTCACCAGCTGCGCCCAGCAGAAGAACGGCAGCCGCATCCAGGTCATCCCCGGGGCGCGCAGCTGAAAGATCGTCGTGATGATGTTGATCGAGCCCAGCAGCGACGAGGTGATCAGGAAGATCATTCCGATCAGCCAGGCTGACTGGCCTATGGTTGCGATCACCGAGAGGGGCGCGTACGAGGTCCAGCCCGAGTTCGCCGCACCGCCCGGCAGGAAGAAGCTCGCCACCATGATCACGCCGCCGACGAAGTAGGCCCAGTAGCTAGCCCCGTTGAGCTTCGGGAAGGCCATGTCGGGCGCACCGATCTGCAGCGGCACCACATAGTTGCCGAAGGCCCCGACGATCATCGGCACCACGGCCATGAAGACCATGATGGTGCCGTGCATCGCACCGAGCTGGTTGTAGAACTCCGGCAGCATGATGCCGCCCGGCGCGTTGGCTTGACCAAGCAAGCCGCCGATCAGCGGGATGGGCTGGCCGGGGTTGGCGAGCTGCCAGCGCATCAGGATCATCAGGCTGAAGCCGAACAGCAGAAAGAAGAGCGCCGTGACACCGTACTGGATGCCGATCCACTTGTGGTCGGTCGAGAAGACGTACTTGCGGATGAAGCTCTCCTCGTGGTGCTCGTGGGCGTCGCGCCCGTGCTCCTCGACGAGCTTGTCCTCAGGTAGGCTCATGGGCGATGCGTGCCTCGAAAGCAGAGATCGAGAGTGGTCCAGCGGCCCGGAGGCTACAACACGCTCCGCAGCGGCGCCAGTCGCCCGCGGCAAGGCGCAGGCCACGGGCAGGCGGGCTCCGGTGCCGCCATCACTCGGCCCCACGCGCGGCGCTCAACGCCCGCGTGTAGAAGAGCAACTCGTCGACGAAGCGGGCGGCGCGGCCGGCGAACGCCTCGTCCAGCGGTGTGCCGTCCTCGGCGATCGACTTGTCGATATGGGGCACCGTCAGCGCCGCCGGAATCGGCAGGGCCCCGACATTCATCATCACGATGCGTAGCTGCTCCAGCACGAGGGTACCGGCGAACGCACCCACGGAGTGGGTAACGATCCCGACCGGCTTGCGCCGCCACTCCGGCCCGAGCCCATCGATGGCGTTCTTGAGCGCCGCCGGGTAGCCCTTGTTGTACTCCGGGGTGGCGATGACGATCGCGGCGGCGCGGTCGATCTGACGGGACAGCTCGACCAGGCCGGGCGGCGGCTCCTCCAGCAGGCGCAACCGCTCCTGCAGCAGCGGCAGGTCGAGGTCGGCCAGTTCCAGCAGGACGGTCTCGACTCCGTCTCTGCTGCCGAGCTCCGTTGCTACCAACCGGGCAAGTCGGGGCGTGTTGCGGCCGCGCCGAATGCTACCGGCGAGGACCGGAACGTACAGGCTCAACGGTCACCTCCGCAGTTGACGAGTCGTGCGATGAGCTTCATGGGGCCAGCTCGAGCGTGCGCACCAGGATCTGCTCGAGTCGCTCGCACTCCTGGCGGTCCAGTACGTTGATCGCGGGGATGCCGGTGAGCTTGTCGATCAGCTGGCAGCCCGCGTCGGTGCTGGTTGCGACTCCGGTAATGAGGTCGGGCGTTCTACCGAAGGCCCGCTGGACCCCGACGGTCGCAGAGGGATCGGCGGCCGCCAACGCCAGGCACGCCACGCGGTCACCGAGCACTTCCAGCGTTGCGCCGCCGTTGTAGGGCTCCATGGGCGATGCCCCGGCCTCCGCCACCACGACGTCGGCCGCGACTTGCTGGATGCGCGCCAGCAAGGCGCCGAGCCGAGTCTTGAACACCTCGGCCGGGCAGATGGTCGAGGGCAGGCCGACATCAACGAAGTCAAAGACCTGGTCGGCGCCGGCGTCACGCATCGCCAGGATGTCGCGGTAGCGTCCGACCCCGGTGAGCTTGGCGCCGACGACCTTCAGGCCCCGCGACTTGAGGAAGCGGATGACCACGTGCGCCGTCACCGCCTTGCCGGCCGACATTGAGGTGCCGGCGATCAGGACCACCGGTCGCGTGAGGCTGCCGTGGGTCTCGGTATCCACGTAGTCGCTCATCGACACGCGCCGGCCCTCGACGTGCACATGGCCGCGGTAGCGCAATCGCACGAGCGGAGGCAGCGCCATCGATTTCGACACCAGGCGGCCACACAGGCCAGCTCCGGTGAGCGAGTGCATCGCGCCGTCCTCGCCGACGGCTTCCCACGAGCCGGTGGCTTCCAGAGTCGCATGGCGCGCTCCGAGCGCGCCGACGACGAGATCGCCGCGATAGACCTCGGCCAGCCGGCCACTGTCGAGCTCCAGCGGCAGACCTGAATGATTCTCGACCTCGGCGACGACGTAGTCGGCGAACGCCCAATCGGGTCGGGCGATGCGCTCGACCTCGAAGTTGCGCGTCCGCAGATCGGAGATGCGCGTCAGCGAAGGAAAAAAGAACTTCCCGGCCGGCATGCTCACGGCGGCCCCTCCGGGAGCTGCGCCATCGGCGGCTCGAGCAGTAGCATGGCCAGCAGCGCCGTGCGCTCGATCATGCGATCGAGATCCACGTACTCGTGCAGGGCGTGGGCGCCGTCGCCAACCGCCCCGAGCCCATCGAGCGTCGGGCAGAACTCGCAGGTGATGTTGCCGTCGGAGCCGCCACCCGCTCGCCCCTGGTCGAGCTCGATCCCGAGCTCGTCGGCGATGCGGACCGCGGCGCCCCATAGCTTGCGGCTGTCGGGTGTGGGCTCCATCGGCGCCCGGCTCTCGACCTCGTCGATCGTGAGGCTGATCTCCGGACGGGACGGCCCCAGGCCGCGAATCGCGGCGTCGATTCGCCGCGCGTCGGCCCGCGTCGGGACTCTGACGTCGATGCTCGCCTCGCTCTCCGGGGCGATGACGTTCGGTCGCATGCCGCCATCGATGGTGCCGACGTTGACCGACACGCCCTGGGTCGGGTCGTTGAGTGCGAAGAGCTGCTGGATGATCAGCGACAGCTCCAGAATCGCCGACACTCCCTGGTCGGGATTCAAGCCGGCGTGTGCCGCCACCCCTTTCACCCGGACCCGATACTGGACCACGCCCTTGCGGCTGGTCTTGAGCTTACCGGTGGGCGACAGTGACGGCTCCATGACATAGGTCCGGTCGGCCGCCTTGGCCAGCCACCGGATGTACTTCCGGCTTTCCTGACTGCCGATCTCCTCATCCGAGCTGAGCAGCAGCACGGGCGTCAGCGCTGGAGCCAGCTCCAGCTCCCGCAGGACGCGGAGGGCATAGATCGTGTGCACGACACCGGCCTTCATGTCGTAGATGCCGGGGCCGCGCATGCGCGAGCCCTCGATGCCCACGGGCATCTGCGCCAGCGTCCCGATCGGCCACACGGTGTCCAGATGGCCAATCAGCAGTTGCACCGGCACCGCCGGCGCTCGCTGCCGCGGCCGCGCCAGCATGAGTCCGCCCGTCGCGCGCCCGCGCCTGCGGAAGCTGACCATGCCGGCCGGCTCGAGCGCGTCGCGAACGAGGTCGAACAGACCACCGAGCGTCGAGGGCTCCAGCGACGGCGTCTCGTGCCGGACCATCGCGCCGAGTAGCTCGGTCATCTCGGCTCGTCGACGCGCCACCCCTTCCAGGACCCGCCGCCCTTGCACCATCGAGCTGATTTCCTCCCGGAAGCCGCGGCTCCGAACCGTCGCCCGGCGCGAGCCTACCGCCAAGCAGGAGGCCTCCGGGCAAGTAGGTCAACCACACCTCCACCACGACCTCCTAGAATAGCCCGGTCGCCCGATCCGGATCCGCCGCGTGGCCGTATCTGGCTGCCATAGGACACACTGGGCTTCCAATGGCGGCCATCGCTCTGATAGGGTTTTTTTGCTCTCTAGTGAGCGAAAGTATTCACAGCGATCCCACAAAACGTTATTGCCCTTCTGGAAACGCCCACCCATCGATGACTAGGCGTCTGCTTGCTACAGCGATCCTCGGGCTCGCCGCCTCGCTGCTCGTTCCGGCCACGGCCGGAGCTCAGAGCCTGCGGGGTTCCAAGGCCTCGCTCGATCGACAGAACGGCCAGGCCCGATCGCACGATTTCAGCTACCTGTCCAGCGGCCGCCAGCTGCAGGGCTTCGTAGAGGCGGGCCTCCTGGTGCCGCTGACGGGCAACGGCAACTACCGGCTCAAAGGGGTGTCGTTCGCGTATGCGCGACCCGAGGTGAGACTGTTCGCCGAACGGCTCGCGTCGCAGTTCCGGGCGGCGTGCGGCGAGCTACTCGTGGTCACGAGCCTGGTACGGCCGAAGTCGAGTCAGCCGCGCAACGCTTCGTTGCGCTCGGTCCACCCCACCGGGATGGCGCTCGACATTCGTCGCCACAACACCCCGGCCTGTCGCGTGTGGCTCGAGCGCGTGCTTCTGTCGCTCGAGAGCAAGCAGGTGCTCGAGGTGACCCTCGAGCGCAATCCGCCGCATTACCACGTGGCGCTGTTTCCCAAGCCCTACGCGGCCTATGTCGCGCGCCTCACCGGGGCGCGCCAATCCGGCCTCAGCCAGCTGGTGACCTACACCGTGTCCCGCAACGACACCCTCTGGCGTATCGCCCGGCGTCACGGGACCACCCCGGAACAGATTCAGGCCGCCAACAAGCTGAGCTCCACGCTCATCTATCTGGGCCAGGCGCTCCAGGTGCCGGTCATCTCGCGCCAGCGCTGAGGCCGCTCATTCCCCCTGCAACGCCACCAGCGGATCGACACGCGTCGCGCGCAGTGCCGGCAGCGTGCAGGCGAGTGCGTCGGCGACCAGGGCGAGCCACTCGAGTGCCGCGGCGCGGCCGAGCGCCCGGCCGATCGGCGTGAGCCGGTAGGTGCGGCGACGCCCGTCGGTCTCGGCGACCAACCCCTGCTCGAGCAGGCGGTGCACCGCGCGGTAGAGCGAGCCTGGGCGCAGCATCAAGAATATATTCCGTGGGTAACGCCTCGCTCGACCAACTCCTCGATGGCCGCATCGTATGCCGGCGCGACCCTGCTCCAGTCGAAGCGCTCGATGACCTCCTCGGCTAGCCTCCCGATGGCCGCCCGGGCCCGCTCGGGCAAGGCCAGCGTCTCGGCAAGCCTGTCGGCGAGGTCCGCCGGGTCGCGGTACAGGCACGTGTCGTGGACCCGCGTCGGCAGTAGTTCCGGGTAGCTGAGGCGCGCCGGCAGGAGCGGGACGGCCCCGGCCGCGATCGCCTCGAGCACGGCGATGCCGAAGAACTCGTGGTAGCTCGTGGAGATCACCACGTCGGAGTCGCGAAGCAACGCCACGTACTGGTCGCGCGGCAGGTGGCCGGCGTGCACGACCCGCTCCCCCAGATCGGCGATCCCGGTTTCGAACTCGGCCGGCTGTCGTGCGAAGCGCTGGCCGCACAGCGCGACCCGGAAGTCGATGCCGCGCGATGCAACGGTCCGGAGCGCATCGAACATGGCCGCCGGGTTCTTGTCGTACTCCCAGCGCTGGTTCCACATCACCAGGGGTGGCGCGCGGCGGGGCGATGATGGAGCACCGAGCTCCCGACCCGCGATCCCCACGGGAAGCACGCAGGCCCGGCCTGCGAGCGCCTGGACCGAAGCCTCTTCACGATGTTCGGGGAAGTGGCGCAGGAAGCGTGGCAGCTCCTCGAGAACAGACCGCCGGTGAAACTCCGAGTTGAAGGCTACGCGATCGGCGGCCAGCATCGAGGTCAAGTTGATGAAGCCGTAGTGACGATCGGGCTCGCTGGCCTGGCGACCCCTCGAACCCGCGGCCACTTCCGAGCGCAGCGGATAGGTGAGCTGGTTCTCGTGCATATAGAGCAGTGCGGGCACCCGGGCGAGGCGGCCCCGGGTAAACGCCAGAAAGCTCGCCAGGTCGAGCATGTCGGTCGCCACGATGGCCTCGGGCACATCGCCGGCCAGGGCCTGCCGCGCCAGCGTCACCGCGGCGCCGCGCATGCGCCACTTCCAGAACCTGGCCGGTAGCGACAGGACACCGATACGATGCTTGGAGTGGCGGCACCAGCCGTCCGCCCAGGCCGCATGGCTGCCGCCGTGATAAGGCGACAGCAAGAGAGCTCGCACGGGGTCAGTCAGCGGGCCGCGGGAGGCACCAGAGTCTCACCATTACTCGCTAACCTCGGGCACCTGGACGAGTCCGCGCGACTCCTTCAACCTCCCCTTGTCGCTCACCACGGCCGGGACACACGCATCGTCGATCTGGTAGAGGATCCGTGCCGGCGGGCTGCCGGCACCGTCGAGCAGATAGGCGCTCGCGGTGGCGGTTGCCACTAGCGCAGTAACCAACTCGAAAGGCGCCGGTAGCGCGCACGGGAACGATATGACGCCGTCTTGGAGCAGCGCCAGCTCGTTCACGTTGGCGAACCAGAGCCGCTCGTCGGGCCCAACGTCGAAGGCGGTCGCCTGCAGGCCAGGTCCCAGGAAGAATTTCTGTACCTTGAGGAGCCTGTTTCCGACGAGCCGATAGACGACGTCGTAGAAGAAATCGACGCTCTGGGCCAGCCGCTGGCCGGCCTCGCCGTCGACCATGTAGATCTCGTCCCCGGGGCCGTGCGCCAGCTCGCGCGGGTTACTCAGCGCCCGCGATGTGGCCACCTCGGTATAGGTCGCGCTCGTCAGATCGTAGCGCCATACGTGACCGTCGGCGGGGAGCGGGCCGCCCGTCGCCGGGCCGGTGTCGGCAATCAGGAGCGACTCGGGATCGATGAACAGGACGTCGTTGACGAAGCCGAACTCGGTGGCCAGCTCGCCGGGCGCCTCGAGCACTCTCACCACGCCAGTCGAGGTCTCGAGCAGCAGCACGCGCGACACCGCGGCGATTGCCAGCCAGCTCCCGGTGGACTCGTAGTCGAGCGCTCGGGGCACGAACTCCTCGGGCAGCTCGTGGCGCTTTATCTTGACACTCTCGTCAGCGATCTGGAGCCGCAACGCCGACCAGCGCTTCGACGTCGCAAGCAGAAGATCGCCAGGCTCGATGCGGATCGCGCGGCGTCTCAGCCACTCCGGTGCCGGTAGCCGACGTGTCCGCTCAAGGGCGGCATGGTCCTCCTCGCGCCGCGCCAGCAGTCGCTCCAGCGCCGCGCTGTCAGTACCCGCCTGCCAGGCGCCAGATGGCCGGGCGGCGCCATCGTGCGGCACGACGGCTGCCGCCAGCGTCACGACGCAGACCAGGAACCGGAATCGAGAGCTCATGTTCGACGCCTGTACGGAGCCGGGCGGGATCGCGCCGTGCGGCCGGAGTCGAGGGGCTGGGAGCCGGCGGAAAGCACGGATTATAGCCCGCTCGAGGCTCGATTGACCGTCCCCGCAAGCCCGCGTACGATGTCCTCTGCCCGACGGTGACCGTAGCTCAACAGGTAGAGCACCTGACTGTGGCTCAGGTGGTTGGGGGTTCAAGTCCCCTCGGTCACCCCTCGCGCGCCCGTAGCTCAGCCAGGATAGAGCGTCAGATTCCGGATCTGAAAGCCGCAGGTTCGAATCCTGCCGGGCGCACTGAAGCAGGTCGCGGCGATCAGACTCACCAGAGTTTCACCGCGACCTGCTACCCATTCTTCTCTGGTACTCGGTCCGTCGGCACGAGCCGCTTCAGCTCGTCGATGGCTCGCGGCTGATGTCTCTTAGCCCTTCGCCCGGTAACCTGCACCGAGCTGTAGTCCCTGGGGGTTGGGGCTGCTGTTGCGGAAGGTTATCGGAAGGGTGCCGCAGACGTTGCGGTCCGGGCACGGCCCTACTTGAAGGTGTAGGTGCGGGATGCCACCGGTGCCGCCGGAGTTACCGCTGCGCGCGATCACCTGGCCCTGCTGCACAACGTCACCAGGGCTGACCAGCGCGCCGCCCTGCATGATGTGTACGTAGTTGGCACGCGTGCCGTTATCGTGGCCGATGCCAACGATATTGCTGTCGTTCGACAGGCCCGTCCCGTCCGGATGGGAATCGTCGACGAACTGAACCACTCCCGGGGCGATGGCCACGATCTCGGTGCCGACCGGCATGCCGAAGTCGTAGGCGTAACGGCCGTTGTCACGATGCGGCCCGATGTAGCAGTTGCCCTGGGTGATCACGAATTGCTCGCCGGGTTTGTAGGGGAGCACATACTCGGAGATCGCCCACGGCGCGTAGCCGCGGCAAGTGTCGTCGGGTTTGGTGACCGCGGCGATCATGATGAAGCACATGGCATCGACCAACGTCGCGAAGCGTTTGAACTTGAAGCTCCACAGGAGAGTGTCCCCTGCCTCAACCACAGCGTCGGCCTCGGCGATCGCCCGCGCCTCGCCGCTGCCGGCGGCTTGCAGTCCCTTGAAGCTGGCGATCTTGGTCGACTTGCTGGCGCCCGCCTTGCGCAGGCGCACCGCCGCCGTGATCTGGCCCTCGGGGTTGGCGACGGCAAAGTCCGCGATGTAGCGGAACAGCAGCCTCACCTTGCCGCCGTGGAAGTCATCGACTCGCACTGTGTGTTCGAGCTCGAGATTCTTGGGGTGCTTGGTGTCTCCTCCCGAAGCGCACTGCCAACGCGCAAGCCCGTCGGTGCCGGCGGAGACGTTACCAGCCAGCCGCTGTAGGGTTTTGGCGGGCGCGGCGGTGGCCGCCTGCGTGGGCGGAGTGCCCGGCTGGCTCGCGGGGATCGACCACGCCTCGCCGCCAGACAGGAGGAGGGCAACCAGGGTTAGCGGGACGGCCCGCGTGGTCGTTTGTCTCACCGTCTCGGTTGGGTGCGCTCTCAACAATCGCCTCCCAACGAACGCGGGAACCCGCCGCCGGTCACGGCCACCGTCGGGTCGCCACAGTACGCTACCGTGGCGGACGGGGTCCTGGTTCCGCGCAACCGTTCGCTGACCCTCAGCGTTGCACGGCTGGGGCCGTCAGCATCGACTATGGCTTCTCGACTGGGCAGCGCTCCGGCATCGTAGCTAGAAGGGCCACGAATGGAGAGGTCTTGCACGTCGACCCTCCCGGCGACCGTCATGCTCGACGGCCCATCGAGAATGACCTTCAGGAAAGAGGTGTCGAGGCTCGTGGCATTGACCACGACCGGGCCCGAGAAGTTGAAGATGCCGCCCGTCGTGTCGATCTCGTGAAGAGTGCGGACCGTCAGCCGGAACACGATCCCGTGGGTCGTGGCAAACCCGCCGATGTCGTCGCGCCTCTTGAGGACGAGCCGGCCTCCGATGACGTCAGATTCCAGCAGCGCCACGAGGTTGTCATCGCCTGTGATGGTCAGCGACTCGACGCCGGTCTGCTCGATGATGAGCCGACTGACCAGATGCAGCGAGACCTCGCTGAGACCGCTGACCGCTCGATCCACGGTGACGACGACACCCGAGCCGACGACTATACCCCGGGGGGGGGGGGCGTGGGGCCCGTGGGGCCGTTGTGGCCAACACTGCCATCGCAGGCACCCAGGACCAGGGCTTGGGTCAGCAACGCGAGAGCCGAGAGCCGGCGGGCTGCCAGGGCCGGTAGGGCAAGGTGCCAGCGCCAAGCGTCGGCAACGGTTGGGGCAGGAATCAGAATCGACATGGGCTTGTCTCCTCTACCGGGGAGCGAGGACGACTCAATCCGTGGTAGGGGAACAATCTATATAGCATTACACTATAGGTAGCATACCTACGCTCGGATGATCCGAGTTCTCGCCGAGTTCTCGTCGGCCGACCTCGTAGGCGCCGGCGCGGAGGCCAAGGGCTAGGCCGGCCATGAAATACCGCTTCTCCCTGCTGATCGTCAGCCTGTCGAGTTGGATTGTTCCGCGATCGTGCCGCCCTGAGTGGCGCCGCGAGTGGAGATCCGAGCTGTGGCACAGTGGACCCAAAGCTCCGCCTGCCCTGGAACCCGAGAAGAACGCACCGACCTGCTGCGCCGCTCCTTGGGATCGGTTCGGCATGCCGTCTGGCTGCGGCGAAGGGATTGGAGACGCGACGTGCTCGCGCAAGATCTCCGATTCGCCCTGCGGTCGCTACTGAAGACACCCAGCTTCACGGCCATCGCGGTGCTCACCCTCGCCATCGGGATCGGTGCCAACATCGGCGTCTTCAGCCTGGCCAACGCCTATCTGTTGCGTCCGTACCCCTACGCGGAACCCGAGCAGTTGATCCGGCTGCGCAGTCTCGACCTCAATTCCGGCACCGTCTCGCAGGTGTCGTTTCCCGACTACGTCGACCTGGCGCGCGGTAGCCAACTCATCGACGGCTTCGCCGCAGTGGATCGGGAGGCTTACAACTTGGGCGGCGGCGCCGAGGCAGTCTACGTGCAGGGTGCCCAGGTCACCGCGACGTTGTTCGACGTTCTCGGCACGCGGCCGCTCTTCGGGCGCACGTTTCTTCCCGACGAAGACCTCCCGGGCGCCGACAACGTCGTGATTCTGAGTGAAACACTGTGGCGCAACAACTTCGCAGCCGACAACAAGATCGTCGGCAGCACGGTGACGATCGATGCCGAGCCGTACACCGTAATCGGGGTGATGCCCTCGGGCGGCGGCTATCCGGACGAAGCGAGCCTCTGGGTGACGCTGCGCCTCGATCCCGGGGCCCAACAGCGCGGAAACCGCTGGGCCAACATCATCGCCCGGCTCGCCCCCGGGGCCACCATCGGGCAGGCTCGGGACGAGGTATCGACGCTCGCGGCGACCCTTGCCGAAGAGTTTCCCGATTCCAACACCGGGTTCGGCGTGCTGCTCGTGGGGCTGTACGAATCGCGTACTGATGACATCCAAGCTCGGGTGATGCTGCTGCTCGGCTCCGTTGGCTTCGTGTTGCTGATCGTCTGCGCCAACGTGGCCAACCTCCTGTTGGCGCGCGCCGCGTCGCGCGAGAGGGAGATGGCCGTGCGGGCCGCGATGGGCGCCGGCGCGGGACGCCTCGTCCGCCAATTGTTCACCGAGAGCGCTTTGCTCTCGCTCGGCGGCGCCGTCTTGGGCCTCGGCCTGGGTACCTGGGCGGTGAGCTCGCTAGCGTTGATGAGCCCGGCGCCGCTTCCCGAGTGGCTCGTGTTCACCGTCGATTGGCGCGTCGTCACCTATGCCGCCGGCCCATCGATCGTCGCAACTCTCGTCTTCGGCCTGGTTCCCGCGATCAGGGGGAGCCGTACGGAGTTGAACGAATCCCTGAAAGAGACCGCCACCCAGGGATCGGCGACCGCCCGCAAGCAACGCGCCCGCTCAGCCATCGTCGTCGCCGAGGTCGCCCTCGCGATCATCCTCTTGGTGGGCGCCGGGCTGACAATTCGGAGCTTCCTCGAGCTAACCGGTGTCGATACCGGTTACGACGACTCCTCGTTCATGTTGACGACGGCGTTCGCCGACGCCAACTACGCCAACGGAGCCGAGCGTGTGGCGTTCTACGACGACGCACGGGAGCGGCTCCTTGCCCTCCCAGGAGTGCTCGCCGTCGGCGGCATCGCGCAACCCCCGTTGCGGAGCGGCTGGATGTACAGCGCCTTCGTCGTGGAAGGGACCGAACCCGACGATGACGGTGCCAACCCCGGTGCCCTCAAGCACCACGTCACCCCCGGACACATCGAGGCGGCCGGCATCTCGCTGTTGCGTAGCCGTGACTTCGTCGACAGCGACAGCGCGGAGGGTACACCGGAGGTGGCGCTCGTCAACGACGTCTTCGCCGATCGTTTCTGGCCCGGCGAAGACCCGATCGGCAAACGCTTCCGCTTCCCCGACATGGAGGACAGCTGGATCGAGATCGTCGGCGTCACAGAGAGCACGAAACAACGGGCCGTCATCGATGAGGCAGAGGCGGAGATCTTCTACCCGTACGAGCGCTTGTCGGATTTCTATGGCCGCATGACGTGGGTGGTCCGAAGCGGTATCGCCGCGTCGGGGTTGATGGCAGCGGCGCAGGCCGAGATCCGCGATCTCGATCCGAACCAGGCACTCTACGATGTCATGACCATGCGACAGGCGGTCCATGAATCGGTTTGGGGTGCCCGGTTCTTCAGCATGCTCCTGTGGATCTTCGGTGGGGTCGCCCTGACGCTGTCCGCCACCGGCATCTACGGCCTGGTCTCTTACAGCGTCTCGCAGCGAAGGCATGAGATCGGCGTTCGCATCGCGATGGGGGCCACGGCCGGCGACGTTCTCGGAATGGTGCTGCGGCACGGGGTCTTGCTCGCCGGCTTGGGTGCGGTCATCGGCTTCGCCGGCTCGGCGGCCTTGGGCCGGCTGATCGCCAGCGAACTGTACGGCGTCGATCCACTCGACCCGATCACCTACTCGCTGGTGGCAGGGCTCCTGGGCCTGGTGGCGATCACCGCCAGCCTGATACCGGCGGCGCGGGCATCGCGCGTCGACCCCTTGGTGGCGCTCAGGGACGAATAGCGCTCGCCGGCCGGGAGCGCGTCGACCCTCTGACCCGCTGGATGCGCCGCGCTCCGGGTAGCGGACGAGGGCGTGATCTGTCCTTACGTGTTTCATCGCAACGGGAATCTGATAAGAGACTTCCGCAGGGCGTGGGAGCCGGCTTGCAAAGCTGCCGGCTGCCTGGGCAAACTCCCCCATGACTTTCGCCGGACAGCGGTTCGTAACCTGGTCCGTGCCGGCATCCCCGAAAAGACCGCCATGACGATCACCGGCCACAAGACGCGGTCGGTGTTCGATCGATACGATATCGTTGACGAGGCCGATCTAAGGAACGCGGTCGGGAAGCTCGGCGACGTGACAGGGACAAAAAAGGGACCATCTGGACAATCTGGCCGAGTGGCCCAATTCAGGAGCTCCTCGCAAGTCGCTGTAAATCACTGATAGATAAGGCTTTTTGATTTTGCTGGGCCGCTAGCTCAACTGGCAGAGCAACGGACTCTTAATCCGTAGGTTCGGGGTTCGAGTCCCTGGCGGCTCACTCGGTTCCGTGTGTCACCGTTGCCAGCTCCGCGGGCGGCGGAACTGCGGCAACCTTTCGGCGTCGCGAAAGTGGCGGAATTGGCAGACGCGCTGGCCTTAGGAGCCAGTGGGCTTACGCCCGTGGGGGTTCGAGTCCCCCCTTTCGCACCTTGGCACGCCTGCTGGCGGGCCCTGGCGACCGACCCAACGTCCGAGATCCCAATGACGAACTCCGACCTCAGCCACCGGGCCACCCATTCGCAAGAGGGTGTGCAACACACGCTCGAGATCGTCGTGCCGGCCGAGGCCATGGCGGAGCAACTCGACACCGTGACCCGCGCGTTTCGCAGTCGGATGCGCCTTCCTGGCTTCCGACGCGGCAAGGCGCCACTGAGCATGGTCCGCCAGCAGTTCAGCGACGAGATCCGGCAGCGCATGCTGGATCACGCCATTCCCGAGCACCTGGGCAAGGAACTGGAAGCCCGGGGTCTCGCGCCATTGGACTCGCCGCGCCTGGCTGGCGTCGACTTCGACACTGGCGGACCCCTGACCTTCTCGGTGCAGTTCGACACGGCACCCGCGATCGCGGTGACCAACACGGCCTTTGCAGCGCGGCGGCCCGAGGTCGACGTCACCCGCGAGATGGTCGACGAGGCCCTGGAGAACCTGCGTGAGCGCGCCGCGCGCCTGGTGCCGCTCGAGGGGGGCGAGACCGCCGGCACGGGCACGTACGCACGCTGCGAGATCGCCCTGTTCGCCAAGGACGGCAAGGGCAAGCGTCTGGCGGAGGAGGACCGCTTCGTCCGGGTGGGGGAGGAGAAGATCCTCCCGGGCCTCAATGCCCAGCTCGACGGCCTCGCCGTGGGAGACGAGCGCACCTTCATCACCCTGGTCGAGAGCGGGTATCCGAACGAGCTGTTGGTTGGCAAGGAGGTGCAGTGCCGGGTTCGCGTCGCAGAGCTCAAGCGCCGGGCCCTGCCGGATCTGGACGACGAGTTCGCCAAGGATGTGGGCTTCGACGACCTCGCGGCGCTGCGCCAGCACGCCCAGTCCGACCTGACCGGAAGCCTCGAGGCCAAGGCCGACCAGAACGTCGATAAGCAGATCCTCGAGCAGTTCCGGTCCGGCAACCCTGTGGACGTGCCCCGCTCGCTCGTCGAACGGCGTCTCGACGACCTGGTGCGCCGATTTGCGCACGACCTGGCACATCAGGGAATCGACCCCGGCGAGGCGCTCGACTGGAACGCCTTCCGCAGCGAGAACACGGGCAATGCCGAGAACGCGATCGCCGAAGAGATGCTGCTCGACACACTGGCCCAGCAGCAGGGGATCACCGTAGACGACGACGCCGTTACCGAGCAGATCCGGCGCCAACTAGAAGCGAGCGAGGGTGGAAAAGCGCGGCCTCTGGCGTCCGTCGTTCAGCAGATGAGGAAGGACGGGGCCTTCGACAGCTTACGACTCGAGTTGCGGCGACGTTTGGCTTTGGATCACCTCAGGCACCATGCTACGATCCAGATCGATGGCGGCGATGTCGACGCCGGCGACACGGGGCGGGACGACTAACCCGGGCTGGCAGCGAGCGCCGCTATTTGTCTTGAGAGGACAGCCGCAGCTTACGGGCGAAGGCCCGCGACATGACGCGCGAGGAGTCCACGGATGGCGCTAGTTCCCATGGTCGTCGAGCAGACCGCACGGGGTGAGCGCGCCTACGACATCTACTCGCGCCTTCTCAAGGATCACATCATCTTCATCGGGTCCGGGATCGACGACACGATCGCCAACCTGGTCATCGCGCAGCTCCTGTTCCTCGAGGCCGAGGATCCCGAGCGCGACATCTCGCTGTACATCAACAGCCCTGGGGGATCGGTCACCGACGGCCTGGCGATCCTCGACACGATGACCTTTATCCGCCCCGATGTCTCCACCATCTGCCTGGGTCAAGCGATGAGCATGGCGGCGGTCCTGTTGGCGGCCGGCGCCCCGGGCAAGCGCTTCGCGCTCCCCAACTCGCGGATCATGATCCACCAGCCTTCGGGCGGCTTTCAGGGAACCGCCGCGGACATCGAGATCCACGCCAAGGAGATCCTGCGGCTGCGCGAGCAGCTCAACCACATGCTGGCGGGCTGGACTGGCCAGACTGAGGAGCGTGTGAGCGCCGACGCCGACCGCGACTTCGTGCTGACTGCCGATGAAGCGGTCGAGTATGGTTTGTTAGACAAGGTCATCGAGAAGCGGACCGGGGGCTGACGCTTCGACCTTTGACACGTTGGCTTCGCGCACGTTCTGGGACGGCGTGCTCGATGGGTAAGAAGGGAACGACATGAGCCGAAGCAGCTCCGGTAACTCATCGCTCCGCTGCTCCTTTTGCAGCAAGAGCCAGAGCGAGGTGCGCAAGCTCATCGCAGGACCGAACGTCTATATCTGCGACGAGTGCATCGAGATCTGCACCGACATCATCGCCGAGGAGCGTGATCTCGAAGAGCGCAGCGATCTCATCGAGCTGCCGAAACCGGCGGAGATCAAGTCCTTTCTGGACCAGTATGTGGTGGGTCAGGGCGCCGCCAAGAAGAAGCTGGCGGTCGCGGTCTACAACCACTACAAGCGCAGCGACTTGCTCGATCGACGTACTACCGACGACGTCGAGCTCTCCAAGAGCAACATTCTCTTGATCGGCCCGACGGGCACCGGCAAGACGCTCCTGGCCCAGACGCTGGCCCGCTTCCTCCAGGTTCCGTTCACCATCGCCGACGCCACGACACTGACCGAGGCCGGCTACGTGGGTGAGGACGTCGAGAACATCGTCCTGAAGCTGTTCCAGGCCTCGGGGTATGACAAGGAAAAGACCGAGCGCGGCATCATCTACATCGACGAGATCGACAAGATCGCCCGCAAGGACGAGAACCCGTCGATCACCCGCGACGTCTCGGGCGAGGGCGTGCAGCAGGCGCTGCTGAAGATCCTCGAGGGTGTGCAGGCCAACGTCCCGCCGCAGGGAGGGCGCAAGCACCCGCACCAGGAGTTCTTCCAGATCGATACGACCAACGTCCTGTTCATCGTTGGTGGGGCCTTCGTTGGGCTCGACAAGATCGTCAGCCACCGACTCGGCAGACAGGCACTGGGCTTCACCGCCGAGGTCCGCGACGAGATCCGCAGCGAGGAGAACCTGTTCGCCGAGGTCCAGCCACACGACCTGATCCGCTACGGGTTGATCCCGGAGTTCGTTGGGCGCCTGCCCGTGGTGGGCAATCTCAAGTCGCTGTGCCTGGACGATCTGGTCACGATTCTGACGCGGCCCAAGAACGCGCTCGTCAAGCAGTACCAAAAGCTGTTCGAGCTCGAGGGCGTCAGCCTGACCATCACCGACGATGCGCTGGTGGCAATCGCGGAGGCGGCTATCGATCGTGGTATCGGCGCTCGCGGCCTGCGCGCGATCATGGAAGACTTCATGTTGGAGATCATGTACAGCCTGCCGAGCGAGATCGGCGTGGACGAGTGCGTGATCACCCGCGAGGTCGTGGAAAACCAGGTCGATCCGATCAACGTTCTCAAGAAGGCTGTCTAGCAGACCGAGAAAAGACGGTTTGCGGGTCCCTCTGAACAGCGTGTAACCTGATCCCTAGGGGGAGCAGCGGGGCGGGCGACGCTCCGAGGCCTCCTACGGCTCTTTCCTCCCTCGTCCCACCCTGCGGCCACCGTAGGCGCAACCACGGTGGCGAACCGTCCCGGACCGCCGAGGACCTCCCGTACCCATGGCCAGCAAGAACGTAGGCGACTACCAGACCCTACCGCTCCTGCCCCTACGCGATGTCGTGATCTTCCCCGGGATGATGATGCCGTTCGTCGTCGGGCGGAGCCGCTCCGTGCGTGCCCTCGAGCGCGCCATGGAGGGAGCCAAGCGTCTCTTCTTGTCGGCGCAGACCGACCCTGAGGTCGAGGATCCGGATCTGGCGCAGATCTACAGCCTGGGCACGGTCTCCACCATCGTACAGAGCCTCAAGCGACCCGACGGCACCATAAAGGTGCTCGTCGAAGGCGTCCGGCGCGCCCGGCTTGTCGAGCGCACCGACGAGGAGGAGTACCTCGAGGCCGTGGTATGCCCCCTCAAGGAGGACCACGACGACGAGGAGCTGTCCACCAAGACCCGGCTGCTCGTTCGCCTGTTCGAGAAGTACGTCAAGCTGTCGTCGAATCTGCCGAACGAGGCTGTTCTGGCAGCGGTCAAGAAGGACAACTCCGGCCGCCTCGCCGACACCATCGCCGCCCACCTGCCGCTCGACGTCCCTGCCAAGCAGGAGATCCTGGAAATCGTCGACGTCGAGGCCCGCCTGGATCGGCTCACCGAGTACATCTCGAGCGAGATGGAAAAGGTGAAGATGGACAAGGAGATCCAGGGTCGCGTCAAGAAACAGATGGAGCAGGCCCAGCGCGAGTACTACCTGAACGAGAAGATCAAGGCGATCCAGAAGGAACTCGGGCGCGACGGCAAGGAATCTGAGGTCGAGCAGCTTCGCGAGCGTATCGAGCGGGCCTTCATGCCGCATTCGGTACGTGTGAAGGCCGAACAGGAGCTCGAGCGCCTCGAGGCCATGCCGCCCATGTCCGCCGAGGCGACCGTCTCGCGCAATTACGTCGACTGGCTGGTGTCGGTACCCTGGTTCCGCCGCAACCTCGAGAACCGCGACCTGGAGAACGCCGCCCAGATTCTGGCCGACGACCACTACGGTCTCGACGAGGTCAAGGAGCGTATCCTCGAGTTCCTGGCGGTGCGCCAGCTAGTCGACAACCCGCGGGGCTCGATTCTGTGCTTCGTAGGACCGCCCGGCGTCGGCAAGTCGTCGCTTGCCAAATCGATCGCCCGCGCCACAGCTCGCGAGTTCGTCCGACTGTCGTTGGGCGGTGTACGCGACGAGGCGGAGATCCGTGGCCACCGCCGCACCTACATCGGCGCCTTCCCAGGCCAGCTCATGCAACGCATGAAGGCGGCCGGGGTGGTCAACCCGATCTTCCTCCTCGACGAGATCGACAAGATGAGCACCGACTTCCGGGGTGATCCGTCGGCGGCGCTCATGGAGGTTCTGGACCCGGAGCAGAACCACACCTTCGTCGACCACTACCTCGACGCCGACTACGATCTGTCGCAGGTCATGTTCATTTGCACCGCCAACGTGCTCCACACGATCCCCGCCCCCTTGCAGGATCGAATGGAGACGATCCACCTGTCCGGCTACACCCAGAACGAGAAGGTCGAGATCGCGCGGCGCCACCTGTGGACCAAGCAGGTCGCCTCCCACGGTCTGCTGCCCGATCACCTGGAGATCACCGACGAGGCTCTCGACAAACTCATCGAGCAGTACACGCGTGAGGCCGGGGTCCGCACGCTCGAGCGAGAGCTCGCCAAGGTCTGCCGCAAGGGCGCCCACAATCTCGTGAAGCGCTACCACGAGAAAATCGCCGAAGCAGCGCAGGACGAGGCCAGCCGCCAGGCCGTCTTGGTGCAGGAGATGCTCGCGGAGCGTCGGGCCGAGGGGACGGACGAAAAGACCGACGAAACCGTCGACGACGCCGAGAGCGGCGGTCCGTCGGACGCGAGCGGCACCGAGCCGGCCGACAGCCAGCCGATCACGGCAGAGGACATCTTCGTCGAGGCCGGCGATCCGATGGTCCGTGCGCTACCGGTGCGCAGCTTCGCGGCGGAGGCGATCCCCGGGGAGGCGACGATCGTCGTCGACGCGGATCTCGTCGAGGAGTATCTCGGCGTGCCACGGTTCAAGCGCAGAAAGAAGGAGAAGGAAGCCCAGGTCGGGCTCGCCAAGGGACTCGCCTGGACCGAGCGCGGAGGTGAGACGCTCGATATCGAGGCCACGTTGATGCCCGGCAAAGGCAAGCTCGAGCTCACCGGTCAGCTAGGCGACGTGATGCAGGAGTCCGGCCGTGCCGCACTCTCCTACATCCGCTCGCGCGCCGCGCGGCTCGGCATCAACCAAGGCTTCTACACGACCCAGGACATCCATGTGCACGTGCCCGAGGGAGCGATCCCCAAGGACGGCCCGTCGGCGGGCATCACCCTGGCGACCGCGATGGTATCGGCGCTCACCGGAAATCGGGTGCGCGACGACATCGCCATGACCGGTGAGATCACCCTGCGAGGCCACGTGCTGCCAATCGGCGGCGTCAAGGAAAAGGTGCTGGCGGCCCACCGGCTCGGGCTGCAGACCATCCTGTTGCCGTACGAGAACGAGAAGGACCTGAAGGACATCCCGGAGGAGATCGCCTCCGACTTGACGATTCATCTCGTGGAGACCATGGACGAGGTGCTCCAGCACGCGCTGGTGTTGCCCCTCACGCCTCTCCCCGACAAGAAGGGGGGTCTGTCGCCGAAGCAGTCGGCCGGCGACGAGATCGAGCCCCCGATGACGCACTAACGAAACCGGTTTCTCTGCGCCGTCGCAGTTCCGGTACGGACCATCGTCCTGATGGCCCGGTGAACCTCTGAAAACAAAACTCGTCGGACCCCGTGCCAGGCACGGAAGCAGGCGAGGTGCGGTCCGTGAAGATCAGCGCAATCGACGTCACCCACATCACCTCTCGTCCGGGCGACTATCCGGGCGAGGAATTGGCCGAAATCGCCTTCCTTGGCCGATCGAACGTCGGCAAGTCGAGCCTGATCAACTCGCTGGTCAACCGCAAGAAGCTTGCGCGAACCAGCAAGACACCGGGTCGCACCCGGGCGATCCACTGGTACCGCGTCACCGGAAGCGCGACCTCCTGCTTCTTCGTCGACTTGCCTGGCTACGGCTACGCCAACGTCCCACGGAAGGTGCGGGAGGGTGAGTGGGCTGCGCTCATCGAGACTTATCTCGGATCCAGACGACCCCTGGAGCTGGCGATCCAGCTTCTCGATATCCGACGCCAGCGTCCAACTGACCTGGACATGCGCATGATCGAGTGGATCCGAGCCAACGATCTCCCGGTAGCCTATGTGCTCACCAAGGCCGACAAGCTGTCGCGCTCCCGTCGCGCGGGTGCAGTGCGGAGCTTCGCCGACGCCCTCGACCTGAGGCGCGACGAGCGGCAGCCCATTCCCTATTCGGCGGTCAGTGGTGAGGGCAAGCCCCTGCTCTGGGCCGCCATCGACTCCCGCCTTCCATGAGCCAAGAACCAGAAGTCGATCTGGCCGTCGCGCCACTCCGGCAGGTGCCCGACGGCCCGACCTTCTCGGTCGGTGACCTGCAGTCGGTGCCACTCAAAGAGCTGATTCAGATCGGTCGCGAGATCGGCGTCGAGATTCCCGCTGGGGAGTCCAAGCGCACGCTGATGCTCAAGATCCTCGGTGCCCAGTCGCAGCAGATGCCGACCCAGGGTGTGCTCGAGGTGCTACGCGACGGCTTCGGTTTCTTGCGCGGCTCGGAGACCAGTTATCTGTCAGGCCCTGACGACATCTACGTGGGACCGGCCCTCGTGAGTCAGCACGCGCTGCGCAGCGGCGACACGCTGACCGGTCTCGTCCGTGCGCCGCGGAGGGGCGAGCGCTACTTCTCCATGTCCGAGGTCCACACCATCAACGGCGCGGACCCGGGGCAGGTCGTGCGGCGCTCTTTCTATGACGACTTGACGCCGCTGCACCCCGACGCGGGTTTTCGCCTCGAGCACGCGGGCGGCAGCCTGGCCACGCGGGTGCTCGACATGCTCTGCCCCCTGGGCAAGGGCCAGCGCGCCCTGATCGTCTCTCCGCCGCGCGCCGGCAAGACGGTGCTGCTGCAGGACATCGCCCACGCCATCACGGCCAGCCACCCGGAGGTCGAGCTCCTGGTCCTGCTCATCGACGAGCGCCCGGAGGAAGTGACGGACATGCGCCGATCGGTTGGCGGCGAGGTGGTGGCGTCGACCTTCGACGAGCCCGCATCGCGTCACACCAAGGTCGCCGCCGCGATGCTCGCCAAGGCCCAGCGCATGGCTGAGCAGGGGCGGGACGTGGTGATCTTGCTCGACTCGATCACGCGATTGGCCCGCGCCTACAACACGACGACCCGCTCCTCGGGGAGGGTGCTCTCGGGCGGCCTCGACGCCAGGGCACTACAGAAGCCCAAGCGCTTCTTCGGGGCCGCACGCAACATCGAGGAGGGCGGCAGCCTGACGATCCTCGCCACCGCGTTGATCGAAACAGGAAGTCGCATGGACGACGTGATCTTCGAGGAGTTCAAGGGCACCGGAAACGCCGAGATCGTGCTCGAGCGCGGCCTTACCGATCGTCGCATCTGGCCAGCGATCGACGTCAATCGTTCGGGCACCCGGAAAGAGGAACTCTTGGTATCGGAGGAGATCCTGTCGAAGATCTGGGTGCTACGCAGGATCTCCTGCAGCCGCTGGAGCCTGCCGAGGCCATCGAGCTGCTGGTGCAGCGCCTCGGTCAGACCGGGACCAACCAGGAGTTTCTGGAGTCGATGAAACTGATCGAAGCCTAGCAGACCGTGGTAAAAGTGTGGTGGGTCTGGCAAGTAGGTCTTACGGGTGAGGGCAAGGAGCAGCGACGAGGCGATGCAGGAACATCGTTGAGGAGGTGCGACACTGCCATCGCCCGTAACCCCTACTTGCCCGGAGGGTTACGCCGCCAAGGGCGCATCTGCTGCGTTGGCGCTCCTTGACGATGCGCAAACATCGCCGACGTCGCACCGCCTTGCATCTGCGCCCTTGGCGGCGTAACCAGACCCATCACACTTTTACCACGGCCTGCTAGCAGGTGGGCACTCCGCCGCGGCGCTTATGCGGTAACCTTGTCTCGCTGCCGATCCCACGGCGCCCCCACTTTCTACTCAAAGACGACACCCGTGTGGTCGCACCTGAAAGGACCATGACGATGAAGGCAGATATCCACCCGGAGTACCACCCGGTGGTCTTCGTCGACACGTCCGCCGATTTCGAGCTGGTCACTCATTCCACCAAGAAGAGTGACGAGACGCGTGAGATCGACGGCGTCGAGCACTTCGTTATCCGCGTCGAGATCTCCTCGGCTTCGCATCCCTTCTTCACGGGCCAGCAGCGTTTCGTCGATACCGCCGGCCGCGTCGAGAAGTTCCAGCGCAAGTACGAGAAGTTCTACCAGCAGGCCGACAACGCCAAGCCTCAGGCGGCCGCCTCCGCCGAGACCGCCCCCGCCGAGGACGAGACCGACAGCGGCGACGACGGCGCGTAGAGGCCACATCCGCCGGTCTCCGGCAGGTCGTTGAGAGATGCAGGAACAGGTGCTGGCTCGCCTTCGCGAGCTCGAGCAGCGGTTCGAGTCGTTGAACTCCGAAATTGCTCGTCCCGAGGTGATTCAGGACACGGCCCGCTACACGGAGCTTGTCAAGCAGCACTCCGACCTCGCGTCGATTGTCGATGCTTACCAGCGCTTGCGAGCAATCGACGTCGGCATCGTTGAGAGTCGCGAGCTGCTCCAGGAATCCGATCCGGAGATTCGAGAGCTCGCCGAAGACGAGCTCGTGACACTCGAGAGCAAACGCAGCGATCTGGAGGATCAGCTCCACCGAATGCTTCTGCCCAAGGACCCCAACGACGCCAAGAACGTCGTGCTCGAGATCCGGGCGGGAACCGGTGGGGAGGAGGCAGCGCTGTTCGCTGCCGAGATCTTTCGCATGTACGAGCGCTATGCCGAGGGGCGGCGCTGGAAGGTCGAGGTCCTCGATCACAGCGCCACCGGGACCGGAGGCCTCAAGGAGGTGATCGCTGTCGTCGAGGGCCGCGGTGCCTACAGCCGCCTCAAGTACGAGAGCGGCGTCCACCGGGTGCAGCGGGTGCCCGCGACCGAGTCGTCCGGTCGCATCCATACCTCGGCGGTGACCGTGGCGGTCATGCCCGAGGCGCAAGCGGTCGAGGTCGAGATCGACGACAAGGACCTGCGGATCGATCGGTTCTGCTCCTCGGGCCCGGGCGGCCAAAGCGTCAACACGACCTACTCGGCCATCCGGGTCACCCATCTGCCCTCGGGGCTAGTGGTCTCGTGCCAGGACGAGAAGTCACAGCACAAGAACCTGGCCAAGGCGCTTCGGGTCCTACGCTCCCGCCTCTACGACCTCAAGATGGCGCAGCAGCAGGAGGCGCGTGCTGCGGAGCGACGGGGCATGGTCGGCAGCGGCGACAGATCGGAGAAGATTCGCACCTACAACTTCCCTCAGAATCGCGTCACCGACCATCGCATCAAGCTGACGGTGCACAAGCTCCAGGAGATCCTCGACGGCAGCCTGGACCAACTGCTCGACCAAACCATCGAGGCCTTCGAAGCGGAAAGGCTCGAACAGGAGTTTCAGCAGACGGGAGCTCCAGACTCTTGACGCCACCGACCGACGCGAGGGCACCGACCGTTGGCTCGGTGCTGCGCCAGGCGGAGCAATGCCTGCGCACCGCCGAGATCGAGGCTCCGCGGGTCCAGGCGAGCAGCCTTCTAGGGCACGTCCTCGGACTCGAGCGTGCTCAGCTACTCGCCCGCCTCTCGGACTCCGTACCCGCTCGGGTCGCCGAGCAGCTCGACACCCTCGTCGCACGACGTGCCGCCCACGAGCCGCTCCAATACTTGCTCGGGCGCGCCAGCTTTCTCGACTTCGAGGTACAGGTCGGCCCCGGTGTGTTCATTCCGCGGCCGGAAACCGAGCAGCTCGTGGAGCAGGCGTTGGCCGTGTGGGCGGTGGATAGCTCGCTCGCCATCGATCTGTGCAGCGGAAGCGGCGCCATCACCATTGCGCTGGCTCGCGCGCGCCCCACGGCCCACATCATCGGCATCGAAGTGTCGCCTGTCGCCATCGCTTCGGCACGCTTGTGCGCCGAGGACACGGGGGTCGGGGACCGTGTCTCGTTCGTGCGCGCCGACCTGCTCGCCGCCCTGCGGCCGGATACCGCGCTGGCACAGCTGGGCCTCCTGGTCTGCAATCCGCCCTACGCGGCGAGTGGGGACATTGTCCAGCCGGAGGTTCGTGATCATGAGCCCAGGGAGGCTTGGGAGGCCAGCCCGAGCGGTGTCGAGGTATACCGGCGGCTGATCCCTCAGGCAGCCGCCCTGCTGCCTCGTGGTTGCCCTCTGGTCCTGGAGCTCGGGTACGGACAGGAGGTCCGTGTGCCCGGTCTCCTGCGCGCCGACGGCAATTGGGACGCCGCCCAGATCGATCCCGATTTCCAGGACATTCCGCGCGTCCTGACCACGCACCGGGCCTGAGGGCCGTCGGGCGACGCGCGCTGAGCCTCGTCAAGGAGCCGCCACGCCGGCCGCCACCCGAAGGGCAACGACCTTCCGGCTCGGGACACTACAATCTGCGGATGCGCAAGCTACGCATCCGAGGCGGCCGGACACTGCGCGGCACCGTGAGGATCGGCGGCGCCAAGAACGCCGCCCTGCCCGCAATCGCCGCGACGCTCCTCACCGACCGGACGGTCCGGCTGGAGAACGTGCCTGCCGTACGGGACGTCACTACGGCCATCGAGTTGCTCGAGCAGCTCGGCGTCCACATCGAGCGGCCCGAGACCGGTGTGATCGTGACCCTTGGCGCCGGCGAGGCCGAGTCGGTCGCGGCGTATGACTTGGTCAAGACGATGCGCGCCAGCTTTCTCGTGCTCGGTCCCTTGCTCGCCCGTACGGGCCACGGCCGCGTCTCCCTGCCCGGGGGATGCGCCATCGGCGCCCGGCCGGTCGACCGGCACCTGAGCGGCTTCGCCAAGATGGGGGCGGAGTTGGTCGTCGAGAACGGCTACGTCGAGGCCCGCTGCGAGCGACTGAGGGGAGCCGAGATCGTCTTCGAGGTCCCCACGGTAGGCGGCACCGAGAACTGTATGATGGCTGCCACGCTTGCCGAGGGAACGACGGTCCTGTGCAATGCGGCTCGCGAGCCGGAGATCACCGACCTAGCCGACCTGCTGCGCGCCATGGGCGCTCGAATCCAAGGCGCCGGTTCCGACACCATCCGTATCGATGGCGTGGCAAAGCTGCACGGTGCCACCCACCGAGTGATCCCCGACCGAATCGAGACCGGCACCTATCTCATCGCCGGCGCGTTGGCCGGCGACGGGCTCGAGATCTGCGAATGCCGCCCGGATCATCTCGCCGCCGTCATCGACCAGGTGCTGGCGGCTGGCGCCGACGTGACGCACGGAGACGACTGGCTGCGCGTATCGCGTGGGCTCCAGATGAGCTCGGTGGATGTTCACACGCAGCCCTACCCCGGGTTTCCTACCGACATGCAGGCGCAGTTCATGGTCCTCATGACCCAAGCCCGCGGCCGATCGGTAATCCGCGAGGCGATTTTCGAGAACCGCTTCATGCACGTGCCCGAGCTGCTACGGATGGGGGCGGACATCGCTATCGACGGGCGCAGCGCCGTCGTACGTGGGCCGACCGATCTGTCGTCCGCTCGCGTCATGGCCACCGACCTGAGGGCATCCGCGTCGCTGGTGCTCGCCGGTTTGGTGGCCACCGGCGAGACGACGGTCGACCGCCTCTATCATCTAGACCGCGGTTACGAGAATCTCGAGGCCAAGCTCGACATGGCGGGCGCTCAGGTCGAGCGCTTCCGCGAGTGAGCAGCGCCGCAAACACCCCCAAAGGACTCGAATGAGCGAGAGCTGTCTGTTCTGCAAGATCGTTCGCGGCGAGATCCCCGCCAAGATCGTCCACGAGGACGACCGGGCGGTGGCGTTCGAGGACGTCAACCCTCAGGCTCCGACCCACGTCTTGGTGGTCCCTCGCAGGCACATCGCCACGCTCAACGACATCGAGCCGGCCGACGAGGAGCTCATTGGCCATCTAGTGCGGGTCGCTAGCCGAGTCGCCGCCGAGCGGGGCCACGCCACGGGCGGCTACCGCACCGTTTTCAACTGCAACGCCGCAGCGGGGCAGACCGTGTTCCACATCCACCTACATCTGCTCGCCGGCCGGACCCTGTCCTGGCCGCCGGGGTAGCGAGGCAGGCATGATTCGAGTCGAGAAGCGTGATGGCGTGCGCGTGCTGCGCATGGAATTCGGCGCCGCCAACGCGCTCGGACCGGCGGTGGGCGAGGCGCTGATCGAGGCACTCGACGACGACGAGGTGCCTACTGTTCTCACCGGCGAGGGCCGGATCTTCTCCGCCGGGCTCAATCTTGTCGAGCTCAACCCGTACGGTCGTGACGAGATGGCGGCCTTCGTCGAGCGCTTGTCGGTGCTCATGGTGCAGGCGCTCACGACCCGGTACCCCTTGGTGGCCGCCGTGAACGGGCACGCAGTGGCCGGCGGGTGTGTCCTGGCAATGGCCTGCGACCATCGGGTCGGGACGACGGGCGAGTTCAAGATCGGCATGAACGAGATGGCGATCGGTCTGACGCTGCCGGCGATCGTGACTGAGATCCTGCGCGGCAAGCTCTCGCCCGAACATGCCCGCACGGTAATTCTCGGTGGCGCGCTGTACGACCCCGCGGCGGCGTGTGCGATAGGACTGCTCGACGAGGTCGCCGACGACGCCGAGCAGGCGATCGATACCGCATGCGCCGTCGCCGCCGACCTGGGTAAGTCGTTGCGCGAGTTCGCCGCCATGAAGGGGAGCCTCGTTGCCCCGATCACCGAGCGCTTCCAGCAGACCCGCACGGCCCTCGACCACAAGTTCCTGGAGTCCTGGTTCGGCGAGGCGGCAACAGCGCTCCGCACCGCGACCGTCGTCACGTTGCGCGGCGCTCAGTAGCAGGGCGAGGCAAAACGGGTTCCACCGAGCGCGGTGACACGGCGACCGCCACGCCCACCGGCGCGCGCGCGCCTGCCGCGCACAGCGCCGCCGCTGCCGCACGCAGGGTCGCGCCGGTCGTGACCACGTCGTCGATCAGCACCACGCGCTGGCCGGCGAGCCGAGCCATCGACCCGCCTCGCACGGCGAAGGCGCCCGCGACGTTACGGCGACGCGCGGCGCCGCCGCTGCCCACTTGCGGGGCAGTGGCCCGCACGCGCAGCAGGGCTTGTACCAGCGTCAGCCGGGGCAGGTCGAAGCGGAGCCCACGGGCCAGCCCCAGGGCCTGGTCGTGTCCGCGTCGCCAGCGGCGGCGCCAATGCAAAGGAACGGGCACCACAGCATCGAGCCGCAGCGGCATGAGCACCGGAGTCAGCTCGCGCGCCAGGCGCGGCCCGAGGCTCGTGTAGCCCTGGAACTTGTAGGCCAGAAGCAGCGCCCGAATGGGGCCCTCGAAGCGGAACGCTGCGTGAACTTGGAGCCCGGCGACACTGTCGACCCGCCCCCCCCAGACCGACGCCTCGGCAGCGCACTCCGGGCACAGCCACGGATGCCAGACACCGCAGGCCACGGCCCCGCAACTCAAGCACCGCGGCGGAAGCAGGCTATCCAGAAGGTCGCGTAGCCCCATACCCCGTGGGGACGGACACGGGTGAGCGCTTTCGGGGCGCGGCGCCTCAGTCGGACTCGGCGACCGTCGCCATCAACTCCTTCTGCTCCTGACAGTCAATACAGTAGGGCGCCCACGGGATGGCTTTCAGGCGCGCCTCCGAGATCTTCTCGCCGCACTCGTCGCACTCGCCGTAGTAGCCGTCTTCCAAGCGGTCGAGGGCCCCATCGATGAGCGTGAGCACACCTCGGTCCTTCTCGGTGAGGCTGTAGTTGAACTCTTGCGTATACAGCTCGGTGGCCGTATCGGCCAAATCCAGGGGTCCGTCGTCGTTGCGCCGGTTCGTCTCCTGGCTGCGCTTGAACGAAGCCGCCAGCTCCTTGCGTCGGGCCATCAGCTCCTTGCGGTACCTCTTCTTCAAAGCCGCTCTCATCGGATCTTCCTTTTATCAACTTGCTATCAGCGGTCATACGGATGCCCCTGAATGATGGTCATCGCGCGATAGACCTGCTCGGCCAGCAGGAGCCGGGCCATGTCGTGTGGAAGGGTCAGCCGCGACAACCCGATCAGCCTGTCTGCCCGATTTCGGACCACAGAGGATAATCCATCCGGGCCACCGACGACAAACGCCATGCTGCGGCCCGGCTCGACCGCTTCGCGGCGGATCATGTCGGCCAATTCACGCGACGAGACCGCCTTGCCGCGCGGGTCGAGCGCCACCACGAACAGGTTGCCTACCTGGTCGAGCTTGCGCAGGAGTGCCGCGCCTTCACGCTCGACCCGATGCGCCGCCGTGTACCGCCCGTCGTGACGTTCCTCGGGAACCCTGACCTCCCTGCATGGACGGTACCGGGCGATACGATCGACGTATTCGGCTACCCCAATGCGGGCGTACTGCGCGCTGGTCTTGCCGGCCCAGACGAGCAGCAGCTCGCTCCTCACGCGTCCGGCCCGGACTCCTCCCGCTCCCACTCGAGCATCGGCGCCTCGCGCCAGAGTTTTTCGAGCTGATAGAAGCGGCGGGTCTCCGGCGTGAAGACATGGACGACCAATTCGAAGTAATCGAGCAGGATCCAGCTCGCACGCGCCCGCCCCTCCACGCGCCCGGCGCGGACCTTGCGCTCGCCGAGACGCTCGAGGACCGCGTCGGCAAGCGCCCGCACGTGTCGCTCGTTGCGGCCGCCGCAGATCACCATGAAGTCCGTGAAGCCGCTGATCTCGCGCATGTCGAGCACCACGAGATGCTCGCCCTTGTGCTCATCGAACACCTCGAGCACTTCGTTGACCGCTTTGGGGAGCTCGCCGATCGGGGGCGCGTCGCGTCGCATGCCCGTCTCGGCCATCAGGTCGCCACCTCGCCGGCGACGGCTGCTTCACGGTACAGGCCGTGCGTCTGAACGTAGCGCTCCACCTCCGGGGTCACGCGGTAACGCACGGTGCGCCCGGCCCGCACGCGGGCACGGATCTCGGTCGCCGAGACGTCGAGGTAGACTGCGTCCGACAGGTAGATGCGCGGCGCCTCGTCGACGCCCGCCTGGCCAGCCTCGACCACGGGCTCGGCGCCGCCCTCGCGGCCCCGCACATCGACGACACGGTCGTGAAAGCGCTCGGGCAGCACCTCGGTGACGCGATCAAAACTGTTGTTGGGCCGCGCTACCACGATGAAATGGCACGCATCCAGCAGCTCCGCGTAGTCCTTCCATTTCTTGATATCCAGGAACGAGTCGAGGCCGGCAACGAAGACGAGCTCGGTCGAGTCGCCGGTCTCTTCACGCAGCTGCCGGACGCTGTCGATGCTATAGCTCCGACCTGGCCGGTTGACCTCGATCGCCGACGGCGTGAAGGCACGGTTGTGCAATGTCGCGGCGACCACGAGGGCGTACCGACGCACGGCCGAGGTGAGGTCCTCGCGCTCCTTGTGGGGCGGCTGGTGACACGGCACGAACAGCACCTCGTCGAGCGCGAACTGCTCACGAATGGTCTCTGCCAGCAGCAGATGGCCGAGATGCGGCGGGTCGAAGGTCCCGCCGAAGATCCCAACACGTCGTGTTGCCAAGTCCTTCTCCTCTGTCTCCACCGCGGGACCGGCATCCCGGCCCACAGCAGGCGGCAGTGAAAATCTGATCTAGGAAGCCTAGGATACCGCCGCCGGGGCTCGGCTTTGCGCCCGGATCCAGTCGAGCAGCGTTCCAAGGCCCGTCGCTTCGGCCGCGGATAACTCACAGTAGGCACTGCCTTCGTCTGCCGCTAGCCGCCGGAGGCGCTCGAGACGTTCCGCAGCCGGCGCCAGATCGACCTTGTTGGCAACGAGAACTCGCGGACGCTCCAGGAGCTCGGCCCGGTAGAGAGCCATCTCCTGGCAAACCTCCCGGTAGTGATCCTCGGGCTCTCCGTCCTCGGTGGCCGCATCGACCAACACCACGAGCGCGCGTGTCCGCTCGATGTGGCGCAAGAAATCCAGCCCCAGGCCCTCGCCGCGGTGCGCGCCGACGATGAGCCCCGGAACGTCGGCGACGACGGCCCGCTGGTGATCACCCAGGTCGACGACGCCCAAGTTGGGCTCCAGCGTCGTGAACGGGTAGGCCCCCACCTTGCCCCGAGAGCCGGTGAGCGCGCGCAGCAACGTCGTCTTGCCGGCGTTCGGTCGGCCCACGAGGCCGAAGCCGGCGATCAGTTTGAGCTCCAAACGCACGCGGCGTTGCTGCCCCGCCCCACCCGGAAGGGCGAAACGAGGCGCCTGTCGCGTCGCGGTCGCGAAGCGGGCATTGCCGCGCCCGCCCCGGCCACCACGCGCGGCGACAAAGCGGGCTCCGGGCTCGGCCAAGTCGACCAGTAGCTCGCTGGTCTTGACCGCGTACACGAGCGTGCCGGGCGGCAGCGCCACTTCGATATCGTCGGCGCCGCGACCATGCCGGTCATTGCCGGAACCGGGAGCGCCGTTGCGTGCCCGAAACTCCTGACCGGCGCGCAGGTGGCCCAAGTGGTTGAGGCCCGGGTCGCAGACGAGCACGACGCTGCCGCCGTTGCCTCCGTCACCGCCGCTGGGTCCACCATGCGGTCGATACTTCTCGCGCCGGAACGCCACGCACCCCTGCCCACCGGTGCCGGCGGCGAGGCGGAGGGTGACGGTGTCGCGGAACATTTCTCAGCGGCGCCGACTGGCGCCGGTCGGCTCAGGCCTCCGGGAGTACGGAGATGAACTTGCCGCGCCTGCCGCGGTTCTCGAACTTGACGACGCCGTCGATCTTGGCGAACAGGGTGTCGTCGCCGCCGCGACCAACGTTCGTGCCCGCCTTGAAGCGGGTGCCGCGCTGGCGGACCAGGATCGAGCCTCCGCTGACGGGCTCGCCGCCGAAGCGCTTGACGCCCAACCGCTGCGAGTTGCTGTCGCGGCCGTTGCGGCTGCTGCCCTGGCCTTTCTTGTGTGCCATTGTCGTTTCCTCGTCGGCACCTGGGTGGGCGCCGCGTGTCGTTGTCCTACTCGGCAACCTCGTCGGCAGCCGTGCTCTCGGCCTTGCGGCGCGACTTCTTCGGCTTCGGGGCGACGATCTCGTCGATCTTCAAGGCGGTGAACTGCTGCCGGTGGCCGATCTTGCGGCGATAACCCTTGCGGCGCTTCTTCTTGAACGCGATCACCTTGGATCCACGACCGTGCTCCAGTACGGTGGCGCGCACCACGGCGCCCTCCACCGTCGGGGTACCGACGTGAACCATGTCTTGTGTCGCTACCAAGTTGACGGCTTCGAGCGACAGGCTGCTTCCAACCTCGTCGGGCAGCAGCTCGACGCGAACGACATCGCCCTGGTTGACGCGGTACTGCTTACCACCCGTTTCTATGACGGCGTACATGTCTCCTTGTCCGGTTCGAATGGGCTGCTGCGAAATCCGTTGGGGGCGCATCGCGCACCGGCCCCCGCAACGATCGGCGGGAGCTGCGACTTGCGGGCGGCAACAGGGCTCGTAGCGAGCAATTGTAGGGGCTGGCCGGCCCCACAGGCAAGCCGCTACGCCTGCTCCAGCGTCAGGCGCTCGAGCGAACGCTGGCGCGACTCGATCTGCGCCAACCGTCGCATCGCCTCGTGCAACCGGTCCTCCATCGCCCTGAGCTCGAGGCGTGCGTCGGTCAGTTCGTACACCAGGTTGTGCAGCAGGTGCAGCTCGCGCTCGCGTCGCGCATCGAGCTGGCCACCGACGTGCGACAGGTGCTCGCCGGCCCAGTCCAGCGTGCGATCCATTCGTCGATCCTGGTTGTCCTTGAGCAGGTCCAAGGTGCGCTCCAGGCGGGACTCGATGTAGTCGAGGTACCGATCGTCGCGCCCGGCCAGCTCGTCGAGGCGAGACTCCAGCCCCTCGACCACGTGGTCCAGATTGAGCGTCGCCTTGTATGCCGGTCGCATGAACCGGCGCAGCACGCCGACGAGACGCCCGCGCAGGTCACCGCGTTGCACCGCGTGCAATCGAGCGGCCAGGCCATCCGCGGCCGGCTTCGCGCGGTCGAGCGACCCGTCGCGAGTCTGTCCGAACTGCACCGACTCGGGCGCCGGCCCGGCCGGCACCGGCGGCAGGCTTGCCGCGACCTCCGAGAGCTCGTCGAGGAGGCCACGGGGCAGATCGGCACGCCTCAGCCGGGGCTTCAGCTTGGCGCTGCGCAGCTCCTCGAGCTCCGCATCGGTGAAGCGTGAGCCGCGGCGCGACTCCATCGCCTGCTCCACCCGTGCCTCCAGCGCTTCGACGTCCATCGCTGGATCGTCCAGCCGGATGCGTGCCAAGGCGCCCTCCCGGCCAGCCGCTAGAACAGCGGTCCGATGTAGAAGCTGAAGTCGACGCCGCCGAAAAAGTCGTTGAAGTTGGTTCGCTGCGACCAGAAGAACCACAGGGGTAACCCGACGAGATCGATGCCGACCCCCGCCCCGATCGAGGCGACCGGATCGACGAGCGCCCCGTTCTCCCAGATCTTGAAATTCTCGTCCTCGAACCATGCAGCCCCGACATCGGCAAACAGCAAGCCCCGGATGTTGCGCAGCGCGAAGTCGCCGGCGCGGGCCTCCCAGATCAGCGGGAAGCGATACTCCAAGTTGACGATCGCGTTGCGACTCCCGGCAAAGGCCAGGTAATCGTAGCCGCGCAGCATGTTGAGGCCACCCATGAAGAAGACCTCGGGGTTCTCGCCGAACGAGGCGGCACCGTACACCCGGAAGGCCAGCTGGCTGTCCTTGGTGATCTGCAGGTACTGCCGGAAGTCGAGCGTCGCGCTGTAGAACTGGAGCGCTGCCACGCCGGGGGGCGCGATGCGGAAGCCGATGCTCAGCCGCCGACCAGCAAACGGACCATACTCCTTGAAGCGTGCCCGGTCGCCGATGAACTTCACGTCGATCGGCATGAAGGTGCCGCTCGTGAAGCGATTGGCGAAGGTGTCGATCTCGCCCCCCGTTCCCTCGAGGATAAACAGCGAGGGAATGAAGAAGCGGTCGTAGTACCCAATCGACGTCTCCATTCGCCAGTCGCGCCCGAACGGGTAGTCGGCGAAGAACTCCCCGCCGTCCAGCTCGAACGACGAGCTGCGTTCGAAGCCACCGTTGAGGTCCGGGGTGAAGAAGAAGGAACGCTGGCTGGTGAGCATCGCCCCCCAGTTCCAGCGGCTCTTCTGGTTCGTGTAAACCATCGTGTAGTTCCGCTGGCTCTCGATCGAGCCGAGGATCGCAGTGATCTGATGGTTCCCCAGAAGGTCCTGGAACTGCACCAGCGTGTTGGCGAGGATCGTCCCCGTGGTGCTGTACCCGCCGGCGATCTGGATCGCGGAAATGTGCCAGCCGCCGCCCGCCTGCTGTGTCTTGTTGTCGTCGGCCAGCTCGACCTGGCCGAGCTCGGCCGCCTGCAACTCGATGCGGTCGATCTCGTCATCGGGCAGGGCCTCGTCGACAGCGACGAACTGCTCGAGCGCCGGTGGTGTCTCCATCGTGTACAGGTCGTAGGTGCCATCGCCGTAGGAGCTGAACAGGACGCGGTTCTGCCCCGGGATGGCCTGCGGGTAGAAGGCGCCGTGCAGGATGTTCGTGTACCGGTAGACCGTTTCGGTGGCCAGCTCCATGGAATAGAGCTCGTGCGAGCCGGTGCGATCTGACACGAAGGTCACGTGGGCACCGTCGGCCGAGAAGCTCGGCTGAGTGTCGTCCGCCAAGCCGAAGGTCAGTTGCACCCGCTCCTGCGGGCGCGCCAGGTCGATACGGAAGAGCTTCTTGTGTCCGAGCACGTGCGAGGCGAACACGATGCTCCGCCCGTCCGGCGACCATACCGGGGCGTAGTCGTAGAACTCGTCCTGCGTCAGGTTGGACAGCGTGTCGGAGGTGGGATCGTACAGGTAGATGTCGCGTACGCCGTTCGCGTGCGCCCCGAACACGACCCTGCCATCGGGCCCGATACTGGGGGAAAGTGCCTGGTCCAGATCGGTCCGGAACTTCTTCTTGACCTTGCCGGTCGCAGCGTCGACTAGCCACAGGGTCCGGGTCGGTGGCTTGCGCCCGAAGAAGGCGATCGTGCTGCCGTCGGGCGACCAGGACAGGTCGTTGCCGGCTTGGAAGCCGACGGTAACGCCTTGGGCGACCACGTACTCGAAGTCATTGTGAAGGCCGCGCGTCAGGTTGCGGATCGCCTCGCCGCTCGTCAGATCGAAGGTGTAGACGTCGACCTGAAGCGCTTTCTTGTCGAAGGAGACTGCAGCGAACTTGGTGCCGTCGGGCGACACCACCGGGCTGAAGGCCATTTGCCGGTCCTCGAAGGGGATTCCGGCCATGACGTTGCGGGCGAAGTCGGGAGCCTCCTGCCGGTCGAGCACGTTCGGCAGGTAGCGCTTGCGCAGCCAGCCGCGGAACTCGTTGTTGAACTCCTGCGGCGTGACATTGAAGGCCCGCTCGAGATCGCGCTCGATATCCTGGCCGAGATCGCGGCGAACCTCGGAGAGGAAGATCCTGACGCCCTCGATACCGTGCTCGTCCTCGATGTAGTGCCAGATCACCTCGCCCAGCACGTAATCGATGAAGAAGCCGCCGCCGTAGCTCATCTGGATGAGCGTCGGGATGTCGTCCGCGAGAACGATGTCGCGGAGCATCATCTCGTCGAGGGTGGTCAGGTTGTCGGCGACATACTCGGCGAACCCTTCCATGACCCACCCGGGCGGCTGCGCCCGCAGCGCGCTGCCGAGCCGGTTGCCGGAGTAGTAGTCGAACTCGAACAGGTGCGTGATCTCGTGGACCATCAGCAGGTGGAGCTGGTCCGGCGGATCGTCGACCGGGAGCACGAGGCGATTCTCCGTGGGCTCCGCGAACGCGGCCACTGCCTCCGGCAGGAAGAAGGGCAGGATGTGGGTCTGCTGAAACTCGGAGTGTGTCTGGTAGAAGATGATCGGCATGCGCTCCGAGAGCTGATGGTTCATCAGCCGTGATACGCGCTGGTAGGCATCCTCCGCGAACGCCACCACCTCGTCGAGGTGCTGCTCCTCCTCCGGGTAGTAGTAGATGTCGAAGTGCGGCGCCGTGTATTTCCAGAAGTCAAACGACTCGTAGGTGACCTTGTTCTTTCCGAAGTAGGTGTTGTAGGGCGTGTTGATGAACTGCGCGGAGGCCTCGGGGACGCCGAGCGCGAGCACGCCGAGGGCGAGGGACACGATGGCCGCGGCCCGGGGAAGCCGCCGAACCGGCCAGGCCTGGGGGGCGCCGGTCGGTCGGAAGATGTGGGCGAGGGCTGCGTTGCTCATTGCGGCGAGTCTCCAGGGGGGTCAGTAGACTAGATAGCGACTCTGCTCCGATCGGCGCGGGGTGATGATATCTAGCACCTGCGGCAACAGGGTCTCCAGGGTCTCGAAGACTGCTTGCTGATTATCGATCCCCTCGTCGGCGGGGAACGACTGCTCGGCCGACAGCGAACCCTCGAGCAACCGCTCGCCGTCCTCGCCGCGCAGAATCACGTAGTTGTAGGTGATCGTGTAGAAGACGCTGTCCTGGAACCGGGCGACCTCGCGGATCTCGCCCGTGGGCGACCGGATGCGCTCGCGCACCATCTCCGATTTCATCTCGGTCGCGAGGCCCATTGACCCGGTCAGGATCAAGTCGGCCTCGACATCGGCCGCTGCTCGGACCCAATAGGCCGCGTTCTCCAAGACGTCCGTCTCGCGCAACTCGGGCTCGGCTGCCGCCTCCAACCGGTCCTGGGTCTCGAAGAAGGTCCGCTGGGTGATGCGCCGCCGGAAGTGACGAACCGCAAAGTCGTTCAGATTGGCCTCGCTGTCGGGCTGCGACACGAAGTTGCCTACGAGGACGCGATCGAAGCCGGCGAGGTTGGGTCCCTGGTCGGGCACCGACACGAGGATCTCGACCGAGCCGACCGTGGTCGCAGCCTCCTGGTCGAACTGGTCGCCCGGCAGCACGACGTTGCCGTCGTCATCGACCTGCTCGGCAGCCACCGCGGCATCGGAGGGGCCCGTTTCGCCGCCTGCCTCCCCGGCTTCAATCTCGCGATTGACGATGCGATCCCAGATCGGCACGAACTGCTGGTGGTTGCGCTCGATGTAGAAGCGCTCGGCGGCGGACGCCAGCAGCAGAGCCTCGTCGTAGTACTCCTTGGCCGTCTCGAACTCGCCCAGACGCTCCTGGCGCACCGCGAGATTGTTCAACGCCCTGGCGTTGAGGTTCGCGATCGCCAGCGCCTTGAGCCAGCGGAACTCTGCCTCTTCCCAGTACCCCTGGTCGGCGGCAACCACGCCGGCCTGCGTCTGGTTGGCCCCCTGCTCCACGGCTGGCGCCGCCGAGCAGGCATGAACGACGAACGCGCACAGGCCGAGCCCGGCAACAGCAACGCGACGACGGCATGCCAGTGCGACGAGCTCGGATCGGGGTAGGACTTGGGTCGGTGGGCGGATGGACATCCAGCCTCTTGCCTTGCCGGACTGAGAAGACGGTTGAGGGGACCGGCTGATGAGTTTGGCGACATCAGTCGTTGATGAGTCTACTGATCTCGGAATGGCGGCTGCAAGCGACGGAATCGGTCGTTGGTTTCGGGAGGCCGTGGTGAGACTCCGGTGGGCCTGCCAAGTAGCGTCTCACCGGGATGGCAAGGGCTGACCGGTACGCGCCGCGCCCGTGGCCGTCCCTTCAGGACGATGCGACCACGCTCAGCCGATTCCGAACGTTCTATGTACCCCCCGCTGCGGGTGCGGCGCGGCGATCCCGGATATCCGCCGGAGCTCGAGGAGATCGCCGATCCGCCCGCGCAACTGTGGATTCGGGGCAGCCTGGGCAGCACCCCTCGAGTCGCCATCGTCGGTTCGAGGGCATGCTCGGGATACGGTCGACGCGTGGCAACCGAGCTCGGCAGCGCTCTCGCGGGCCGTGGCATTGCTGTGGTCTCGGGGCTCGCCTGGGGAATCGACGCGGCGGCGCACCGCGGCGCGCTCGAGGTCGACGGCGTCACGCTGGCCGTCCTGCCAGCAGGCATCGAGCCCGTTTATCCCCGTCGCCACTACAACCTGGCCGCCCGCATCCTCGGGCGCGGCGCACTCCTTGCGGAGGGCGAGCCGGGAGCCCGTGTGGCCCGCTGGCACTTTCCTCGGCGGAACCGGCTCATCGCCGGGCTCACCGACGTCACCGTGGTGGTCGAGGCGGCGCTACGCAGCGGGGCCCGCATTACTGCCGACCTTGCGCTCGACTACGGCCGCGACGTGCTGGTGGTCCCCGGACCGATCACCTCCCCGACCAGCGCCGGCTGCAACGACCTGCTCGGACAGGGTGCAGCCCCGTTCACCTGTGTCGATGACGTCCTGCGCCTGCTTCCTGCGCCCCTTCCGCGAGCCACGGAGACCGCCGGTAGGTCGACCATCCCGGGCCTCGGCGCCGACGCCGCTCGCTTGCTCGAGCTCTTGGGAACCACCGGTTCGCGCCACGCCGAGGGACTCGCGGCGGACCTCGGACGCAGCACCGCGTCCGTGCTCTCAGCGCTGACCGAGCTCGAGCTGCGAGGGTTCGTAGCGGTGTCCCCGAGTGGTCAGGTGGAGCGGATCCCGACGCTGACAAAACATGTCCGCGGCTAGCGATGAGCTTGCGACGGTGGTACCTCCTAGAAGGCACTAGGAGGGCGGGGTGAAAGTGTGGTGCGTCTGGCAACTAGGTCAGCCAGGTGAGGGCAAGGAGCACCGACGAGGCAGATGCGCACTTTCACCACGGCCTCCTAGAGGCCAGAATCCGGTCTATGGGTTGAATCGAGGCCCCCGTATCGGGTAACACCGGCCGCCTGCATCTCGCGAATCGAGCTCCCGCACACCCATGCCTAAACGTCTGGTAATCGTCGAGTCGCCCACCAAAGCGCGAACCCTCGGTCAGTATCTCGGCTCCGACTTCGTAGTCGAGTCGAGCATCGGGCATATCCGCGATCTGCCCGCCAATGCGTCGGAGATCCCGAAGGAGCACAAGAGCGAGCCGTGGGCCCGTATCGGCGTCAACGTCGACGCGGACTTCAAGCCGCTCTACGTCGTGCAGCCGGCGAAGAAGAGCAAGATTGTCGAGCTCAAGCGATTGCTCAAGGAGTCGGACGAGCTCCTGCTGGCGACGGATGAAGACCGTGAAGGCGAGGCAATCAGCTGGCACCTGCTCGAGGTCCTCAAGCCGAAGATCCCGGTTCGCCGCATGGTTTTTCACGAGATCACACGCCGCGCCATCGTGGAGTCCCTGGAGCACACGCGTGAGATCGATCGGAACCTCGTGGATGCACAGGAGGCGCGTCGCATCATCGATCGGCTGTACGGCTACATGGTCTCGCCGGTCCTGTGGCGCAAGGTCGCGCCGCGGCTCTCGGCCGGCCGCGTCCAGAGCGTCGCCGTACGGATTCTGGTTGAGCGGGAGCGCGCTCGCATTCGCTTCACGGCCGCCGAGTACTGGGACCTCCTGGCCGAGTTCACCACCGGTGCCAGCGAGAGATTCGAGGCGCGGCTCGTCAGCGTCGACGGGGCCAAGGTGGCCACTGGTAAGGACTTCGACGCGGATACCGGACTCCTGCAAGACCCGAAGCTGTGCCACCTCGACGCGGCCGACGCCGCCGGACTGAAGGAGGAACTGGGAGGCGCCACCTTTCGAGTCACCGACGTGGAAGAGTCGGAGTTCACGCGCTCGCCCGCGCCCCCCTTCACCACTTCGACGCTGCAACAGGAAGCCAACCGCAAGCTGCGCTTCCACGCTCGCCGCACGATGCGTGCCGCGCAGCGGCTCTACGAGACCGGCTTCATCACCTACATGCGAACCGATTCGGTCTCGCTGTCCGACGAGGCCGTCGCCCTGACCCGCGCCGAGATCGAGGCGCGTTACGGACCCGACTACCTGCCAGAGTCGCCGCGCAACTATCGGAACAAGGTAAAGAACGCTCAGGAGGCGCACGAGGCCATCCGCCCAGCCGGCAGTCGGGTCGCCAGCGTCGACGATGTACGCACCGAGCTGGGCGCGGACGAAGCGCGGCTCTACGAGCTCATCCGTAACCGCACCGTAGCCTGCCAGATGAAGAACGCGCGTGGGAGGCGCATGCGCCTGCAGATTGGCAGCGCCGGCACGGCGCGTACAGCTGTGTTCCAGGCGCGCGGCAGCGTCATCGACTTCCCCGGCTTCCTGCGCGCCTACGTCGAAGGGCGTACGGATCCGGCCGCGGCTCTTGCCGATCTCGACCGCTTGCTGCCAGCCGTCTCCACTGACGAGGAGCTCCTGGCGACACTGGCCCCGGGCGACCATGTCACCAGCCCGCCGGCGCGGCTGACCGAGGCCGGCTTGATCAAGGCGCTCGAGGAGTCGGGGATCGGCCGGCCGAGCACATACGCCTCGATCATCGACACGATCGAGCGGCGGGAGTACACCTTCCGCAAGGGCAACGCCCTGGTGCCGACCTTCATGGCGTTCGCGGTGGTGCAGCTGATGGAGAACCACCTCGGTCACCTGATCAACGCCGATTTCACGGCCCGCATGGAGGATCGGCTCGACAAGATCTCGCGCGGCGAGCGCGACCCGCTGCCCTACCTGCGGGAGTTCTATTTCGGCAACGGCATGCCCGGGCTCAAGCGCATCGTCGAAGACAAGACCGAGGACATCGACCCCCGCCAGGTGTGCTCGATCCCGATCGGTAGTGACGAGGAGGGACGCGCGGTGATCGTCCGGGTCGGCCGTTACGGCCCCTTCATTCAGCGCGGCGACTCGACGGCGAATATCCCCGACGGTACGTGTCCCGACGAGCTCACCGTAGAGGTCGCCAGCCAACTTATCGAAGACAGCGAGAAGGGCGACGAGCCCATCGGCGCCCATCCCGAGAGCAGCGAACCTGTCTACGTGAAAGTCGGTCGATACGGCCCGTACGTACAGCTCGGGGACCCCGACAAGGAAGCCAAGGAGAAGCCGAAGATGGTGTCGCTGCTCAAAGGTATGAGCCCTGCCGAGGTCTCGCTCGATCTGGCGCTGCAGCTGCTGGCGCTACCGCGCATCGTTGCGCAAGACAATGACGGCGTCGACATCCTCGCGAGCAACGGGCGCTATGGCCCCTACATCAAGCGGGGCGACGACACCCGAAGCCTCGAGGCCGACGACGATCTGCTGACGTTGACTCGCATGCGCGCCCTGGAGCTCCTGGCGCAGGAAAAGCGGTCCAGCTTTCGCCGCAAGCCGAAGCAGATCGCCATCTTCGAGTCGGTCGAGAAGCTCGCGGGCGCCAGCATCCAGGTGTTGGACGGGCGCTACGGCCCCTACGTCACCGATGGCCAGACCAACGCCTCGCTGCCGAAGGACATCGCCGAGCCTGCCGCAATCTCGCTGGATCTGGCACTCGAGCTGCTCGAGAAGCGACGGGCCCAGGGGCCACGCAAGAAACGGCCTCGGCGCAAGACGCGCAAGAAGAAGTAGGCGGAGCGACCCGCCGTCCCCGAGCGTCGCGTTTTCTTCACGGCGCAGTGCTGCTGCTGGACGGAGTTGTCACCCCTGTGCCCCGAACGACAGCTCGGGGGTCTTTGGCCTTCTACATGAGCAATGCCCGCGCGGTAGACTGTCACGTGACGAATATCACCTTCGGGATCATGCCCGAGCCAAAACAAGGGGCGCCTGGCCGCTAGCTATATCGCGAGGCCAGATCACGACGCGCCTTGGACGATCTCGACGGTTGGATCGAGCAGGCCGACGACAGCCCGCCGCGACTAGCCATCGACCGACCATGAAGCGTTGACGAGGAATTCGATGAACGCCTTACGCCCCTCCATCCTGATCCTGGCGGTCGGCGCGCTGGCCTTCGCGCTCGGTTATCTGGCCTTCCCGCACGACGAGGCGAGCCACGCGGCCTACGACTACGCGGAGCTGGCACTGGACCCAGGCGCTCCGGCACCCGATTTCGACGTCGCGTGGCTCGACGGCACGCCGCTCAGCTCCGCCGACCTGAAGGGCAAGATCGTGGTGGTGGATTTCTGGGCGACCTGGTGCGGACCGTGCCTCACCGAGATCCCACCCTACAACGCCCTGCACGCCGACTACGCCCAGAATGACGTGCAGATGCTCGGCATCACGCTGCAGTCGGGCAGTGTAGAGCAGGTTCGGGAGTGGGTGAGCCAGCCGATCCGATCCGGCACGCAGGAGTTCGAGTTCGCCTATCCGCTGGCGATGGGCAACGACGAGATCGAGTACTCCTGGGGTCCTATCTACGGGTTTCCCATGACCTATCTGGTCGACCACGAATGGAAGATCCGCAAGAAGTGGCTGGGGGCCATACCCGACAAGAGCGAGCAGCTGCGCGTGCTGATCGACCAGCTGCTGGCGGAGCGCGACGCGCGCACCGACGATTAGCAGGCCGTGCTGAAACTCCCAGGCGCTCTCCCGAACAGGATCGGCGCCGGTGCCTGACCTGATCGGTGCCGAGCAGTTCCTCGAGGCCATGCGCCTCCAGGAGGCTGCTTCCGAGCACACCCTGCGCGCCTACCGCAGCGACCTACGACAGTTCGCCGCCTTTCTCGCCGCCTGGACCGCCGGCGACGAGACCGACTACCGCGGCAACCGCCAGCGCGGTCGTACCGCGGGACGCAACGCCACTCTCGCACCCGAGGCCATCAACGCGCCGGCAGTTCGCGCCTGGGCCGCGCGCATGCACGACGCCGGGCTGTCACCGGTGACTGTAGGCCGCAAGCTGGCCGCAGTGCGCACCTTCGGTGCCTTCCTCTGCCGTGAGGGACTCCTCGAGCGCAACCCAGCCCGCGCCGTGGCCAATCCCAAGACCGGCCACCATCTACCGGACGTGCTGAGCGAGCGTGAGGTCGAGCAGCTTCTCGCCTTCGACGATGCCTCGGCCGGCGGGGCTCGCGACCGTGCTGTTCTCGAGTTGCTCTACGCCACGGGACTGCGAGCCAGCGAGTTGACCGGGCTCGATCTCGACGACGTCGACCTCGAGCAGCGCTTGGTGCGCACGGTGGGCAAGGGCAACAAGGAACGCCTGGTCCCGTTCGGGGCACCGGCCCGGTCGGCGCTGGTGGCCTGGCTGCCGGTGCGCGATTCGATCGCTCGGCGTCCTGCCAACGCCGAGGATCGGCCGCTGTTCGTGACCCCGAACGGCCAGCGCCTGTCGCCGGACGGGCTGCGACGCCTGCTCGCGACCCGACTGCGTGCCGCCGGCATCGGTCGTCACGCGACGCCGCACGCGCTGCGACACTCGTTCGCGACCCATCTGCTCGACTCCGGGGCCGACTTGCGTGCCATCCAGGAGCTGCTCGGGCACGCCTCGTTGGCAACGACCGAACGCTACACCCACCTGTCGACGCGGCGAATCGAGACGGTATACCGCCGGGCCCATCCCCGGGCCAGGAAACGCCCCGAGCGCTAGCCGTCCGTGGCGAAAGTGTGGTGGGTCTGGTTACGCTGCCCAGGTTGGCGACGGCAGTTGGCAACCCTGCGCGCTTGCTACAATCGGCGCATGACACACCGATTTCACGGTACGACCATCTGCTGTGTGCGCCGCGGCGACCAGGTCGCCCTCGGCGGCGACGGTCAGGTAACGCTCGATCACACCGTGATGAAGGCGGGCGCGCGCAAGATACGCCGCATGTACCACGACCGCGTACTGGCAGGATTCGCCGGCTCCTCCGCCGACGGACTGGCTCTGTTCACCCGTTTTGAAGGCAAGCTGGAGTCGCTCAACGGCAACCTCCGCCGGGCAGCCGTCCAACTGGCCGAGGAGTGGCGCACCGACAAGAGCCTGCGCCATCTCGAGGCCCTGCTGGTGCTAGCCGACGAGCAAACGTCGATCCTCCTGTCCGGAACCGGCGACGTCATCGAGCCCGACGACGGCGTCCTGGTAATCGGCTCCGGAGGATCCATGGCCCTCGCGGCCGCCCGCGTGCTGTTGAGGCACACAGACATGGGCGCCGAGGCGATCGTGCGCGAGGCCCTCCACACCGTGGCCGAGATCGACATCTACACGAACGACAACATCGAGGTGGAGGTGCTCGGGACCTGAGGCGATGCCTAGCGCCATCGCGGCGGAGTTTCGATGCGGCTATTCGCCCGTAACTCCCACTTATACAAAGGGTTACGTCTTCTTTACAGCCTGCCAGGCTACTACCTGCCGAGTCCGATGCCCATCACCCTGCCGGAGCGAATCAGCGAGTCCGCCGCCCCTATCGATCCGGGCGACATGACCCCGCGCCAGATCGTCGCCGAGCTCGACAAGTTCATCGTCGGTCAGGACGCCGCCAAGCGGGCGGTGGCCATCGCCATTCGCAATCGTTTCCGGCGCCTTCGCCTGCCCCCCGAGCTCGCCGATGAAGTGGCGCCCAAGAATATCCTCATGATCGGGCCGACCGGTGTCGGCAAGACCGAGATTTCGAGACGCCTGTCGCGTCTGACCGGATCTCCCTTCCTGAAGGTCGAGGCGACCAAGTTCACCGAGGTCGGCTACGTCGGGCGCGATGTCGAGTCGATGGTGCGTGACCTGGCCGACATCGCCGTGAACTTGGTCCGACAGGAGCATCTGGTCCGGGTCGAGGTGAAGGCGCGCGACCACGCCGAGGAACAGCTGCTCGACCTGCTGCTGCCCCCGACGCCGCCCGCCCCGCCCCCGGTGCCTGACGGCGACGCGAGCCCAGAGGGCGAGTCGCCTGTCGAGAAGCGGCGAGCCACCCGCGAGAAGTTGCGCATGCAGCTCCGGAGCGGTGCGCTCGATAGCCGAACCGTGGAGGTCGAGGTCCCCGACAACAAGCTCCCGAGCTTCCAGATTTTCAGCGGCCAAGGCGCCGACACGATGGACGTCAACCTCAAGGACATGCTCCCGGGGATGCTCGGTGGTGGTCGCAAGCGACGAAAGATGCGTGTGCAGGACGCGCTCCAGCACCTCGGTCGTGAGGCCGCCGACTCCCTGGTCGACGAGGACGAGATCGCGCGCGAGGCCCTGCAACGGGCCGAGCAGTCGGGGATCATCTTCCTCGACGAGATCGACAAGATCGCCGGGCGTGAGAGCGCCCGTGGTCCCGACGTCTCGCGCGAGGGCGTGCAGCGCGACATCCTGCCGATCGTCGAGGGAACGGTGGTCAAGACGCGCTACGGCATGATCCGCACCGACCATGTGCTCTTTCTTGCCGCCGGCGCTTTTCACGTTTCCAAGCCGAGCGACTTGATCCCCGAGCTGCAGGGTCGCTTCCCGCTGCGTGTGGAGCTGCACGCGCTGACGCGCCAGGATCTGGTGCGCATCCTCACGGAGCCAGAGAGCTCGCTGGTGCGCCAGTACAGCGCCCTGCTGGCAACCGAGGAGGTAACGCTGGAATTCGCCGACGACGCCGTGGCTGCGATTGCCGAGATCGCCGAGTTGGTCAACGAGCGGACGGAGAACATCGGCGCGCGTCGCCTCCACACCATGATGGAGCGTGTGCTGGAGGAGCTGTCGTTCGAAGCGCCCGAGCGCGGCGGCGACCATATCGTGATCGACGAAGAGTATGTTCGCGCGGCACTCGATGACGTGGCCGGCGATGAGGACCTGTCGAAGTACATCCTGTGAGCCGCCCTGTCCGCTGTCCTGCGATCCTGCTCCTGCTTCTGGCCACGGTGCCCGGGTGCGGCTCGCGTGGCGGCCCGCTGCCGCCGCTGCGTCCGGTGGCGCCGGCGATCCCCGAAGTACGCGTCGACCAGCGCGGCGTGGTGGCGATCATTCAGTTCCTGGTGCCCCCGCCCACGGTCTTCATCGACGGCGTCGAGGTGCCGATCGAGGGCGTCGAACTCCTGATGACGGCCGGCCGCTACCCGGCGATGACACCGGACCTGCTGGCCGTCGCCCTCGACGACGAACGCCGCACGCGCCTGCGTAGCGCCCGGGTAGCAGCCGCGGCAGCGGCCGAAGTACGCCAGCAGCAGCGCCTGGCCGAAGAGCTACGCATTGCCACCGAGCGAGCCGTCGCCGCCGGCGAGGAGCCCCCGACGCTCGAGTCGCTGGGGTCTGGGCAACCGGAGGACGCCGGGGATATCGAGCCGGGCGATACCGCCGGCGAGGAGCCCGAGGCGCCACTGTCTGAGGAAGAGATCCTGCTGCGCCGGGTCCCCACCGACTACTTGCGCTCGTGGCGCAACGCCGGTCTCGAACCGGCGACCCTGTTGGAGGCGGCGCGGCGACTCGACGCGGCCGTCGACTTGCTCTGGGATGAGCTCGATATGCCGACGGCCATCGTCGATCGCAGCGAGCCACCCGCGTTGCCCGATCCAGAGCGCGTGATTCGAAGTGCCCAGCGCGTGTCACGAACCCTCGCGTACGAGGGAACGCTAGCGGTCGAGGAGTTCGTGGCTACGGCCAGCGTGGTGGCGTCGGCGAGCTACGCCGAGCTCACCGAGGAGCTACTCGGGACCCGCGCCAGCTTTGCCTTCAGCGTCGGTATTCCCTCGCCCGGGACGATCCGCACGCGCTACTACTTCGCCGTTCGGGCAGTGACCGACGGCAAGTACGGCGGCGCGATCGACATGGTCCTGCCACTGGCGCCGGTCAGCGTACCGGTGTCGCCGGCCGCCATCGATGCCACAGTGGTCCCAGCCGGGGTGCAGATACGCTGGACCGCATCGGCGGGCGATGTCTGGGGCGAACGGCTGAGGCCCGACATGGTCGCGTACAATGTCTATCGTAGGCCGTTGGGCGCGGCCACTCCCATCGCGCCACTGAACCCGACGCCGCTATCCCAAGGCGGCTTCACCGACGCGACCCCGACCTTGGGGCAGCGGTACGTCTACGAGGTTCGTCCACTCAACGCCTCGCTTCAGAGCGAGCCGCAGTTCGGACAGCCCGTCGCGCCCCCACCCATCGACCTGTCGAAGCCACGCCGCGAAGGCACCGGGGTCGTGTCGGAGCCGGTGTACGTGGTCGATACGTTCCCACCGGCGAAGGTGAGCGGTCTCGTGGCCACGCGCGCCGCCACCCGCATCACCCTGCGCTGGGTGGGACCGGCACCTGACGCGGTTGCCGGGTATCGTGTCTATCGACACCAGGCACCGACGCCACGAATCCCGCGCGACCCCCCGACGCTGCCTCCCGCCGGACTCGGCCGCCAGCTCATCGAGCTTGTCAGGCAGGTCGCGGGCCGCGAGGTCCAGTCGCTTTGGGATCTGGTGATGCCCCCCGAGCAGGAGCCGGAACCGGTGCAAGAGGAGCCCGACGAGCAGGAGCTGCCGCCCCTGTGTCCACCGATGCCCCTGCCCCCGGTGCCCGCGCCCACGCCACCCCAACTCCTCGGGGCCCCCCCGGACGCCGTAGCGGCTCGGCCGCGGCGACGCAGCAACGTGCTCGTCCGCCTGGGTTGGGAGCTGGTGACCCCGACCCCGCTCACCGACATGCGTTTCATCGACCCGACGGCTACGGGCGACGCGAGCTGGGTTTATCTGGTCGAGGCCGCCGACGAGACCGGCAACGTAGGGTTGTTGGCCTGCGTCGGGTTGCGAAAGGAAAGCGTCCAGTGAGCGCGCGCCCACGGAGCGTCACGTTCAGCAAGTACTCCGGCGCGGGCAACGATTTTCTCATTCTCGACGAGCGCGGCGAGGAGAGCCTCGGCGAGGCCGCGACCGTCGCCAAGGCGCTCTGCCGGCGTGGGATCTCCGTCGGGGGCGACGGCCTACTGGTCATTTCCTATTCCGACGTGACACCCGACTGCGGAGCCACCGCCCGCATGCGATTGTGGAACGCCGACGGCTCGGAGGCCGCGTTCTCCGGTAATGCGGCCCGCTGCGCTATCCGCTACTTGGTCGACAAAGGGCACGCGGAGGGCCCGGAACTGGTGCTGGAGACCGATATCGGGATGGTGGGCGGGCGGGTCGAAGGTGGTACCGCACGCGTCGAGGTACCGGGCACGGCCAGTGTCTGGCCGCAGCGCCGCATCCGGGTCGAGGGCAAAGACCTGCTGGGAACATACGTCCTCGTAGGAGTGCCGTTCTTCGTTCTGCTCCACGACGACCCCGACGCGCTGCCGGTTCGTTACCTTGGGCGGGCCGTCCGCACCCACCGCGACCTGCAACCTGCCGGAGCCAATGTCGCCTTCGTCCGTATCGACGACGAGCAGGCTCTCTACTTCCGCGTCTACGAGCGCGGCGTCGAGAACGAGACCTTGAGCTCCGGTACGGGCAGTATCTCGGCAGCCTTGGCGGCGGCCGCGGCAGGCAGGGTCACGTCGCCCGTCGCCTGCGCTACGCGCGGTGGCGTCCTGACGGTTCGCTTCAGCCCCGCGAGCCCACCCGAAAAGCCGCTCGATCAGGAACTGCCGAAGGTCGCGGAAGACAACCCGATGCTGTTCTCCACGATCGCGGTCGAAGGGGACACGCGACACGTCATGGAGGCCACTGCGTTCCGCGACGCGCTGCGCCTGCGCTAAACATCGCCCACGTCGCACCGCCTTGCATCTGCGCCCTTGGCGGCGTAACCAGACCCGTCACACTTTCACCACGGCCTCGTGGGAGGCTCGCGGCGCATCCGCCGGCGCCCGTTGAAGAACGGCACGCTGGTTGCCACGCCCAGCAGCGCTGCCTGGATGTTGAGACGTACGTCCCGCCAGTCGAAGTAGCGCCGCTCCCAGAACCAGTCCTGCAGCTTCTCATCGAGATAGCCCGCTGCGGAGGTCACGACCACGGCCACCACGATATGGCGCCAGGCATTGGCCGTCGGCTCACGCGCCGAGAGCCCGCCGTAGATCAGTGCCGACAGCATCCCGTACTCGAAGTAGTGGAGTCGCTCCTGCGGCGTGTCGAGGATCGCCACCCCGAGCCCATACAGGAGCATCGCGATGACGAAGACCGCCCGCTCCGCCGGCCGCGCGCGGCGCCAGGCGAGCCCCACCAGGGCGGCGACGAGCACACCGGCGCCGGCAGCCGCCGCCCACGCCGTGCGATCGAGCGCGGCGTCGCCCCAGCGCTCCTTGAACGCCTCAACCCAGAAACCGAGCTGCGGCTGCAACGAGAATAGCACCGTGACGTAGAGCGCGACCAGCGCCCAGTAGGCACGGCTGCCGGCACGGATGCGGATCACGGAGGGCTCGCGTCGGGCTCGCCGTAGACCAGCTCCTCGATACAACCGTGCACCCGGGCCACCGTCGCCTGACTCGGCGCCGCGGTACGCCATGACACCAACGCCGCCACCGTCCAGTTGACCAGCAGGCCCCAGATGCCGCCATGCACGCCGAGTGGGTGGGGGCTCAGCACGGTTGCCCAGTACAGAACCGTCAGGCCGACCAGGATCCCTACCAACACACCGGAGCGCGTCAACAGTCGCCGGGCAGGCAGGCAAATCCCGCAGATGGCCGGCATCAGCTGCAACGCGCCCGCCCCCGACATGGTGACCACGACCACCAGCAGCTCCGAGGAGCTGATCGACAGCACGAAGGCGATGGCCAGAAGGGCCACGACGATCAGCCTGCCGACCGCGACGATGTGACCCTCGCTAGCCCCCGGGTTGACGTAGCGCTGGTAAACATCGCGCGTCAGCACGGTCATGTTCGAATGCAGGATCGAGTCGAGCGTCGACATGGCGGCGGCCGTGGCGCCCGCCAGGATCAGCCCGGTGAGCCAGGCCGGCGCGAACTCGATCAGCAGCTCCGGGAAGATGCGATCGGCGACCTCGAGCCCCGGTCGAACCAACGCGCCCCCGAGACCGACGAGGGCCGTGGGGATGTAGAGGGTCATCAGGTAAATCGGCGTGGTCGCGCCCAACAACCGTACGGTGCGCGCCGACGAGGCCGAGAAATAGCGGATCATCATGTGGGGCTGGAAGATCACCCCGAAGCTCAGGACGATCGTCATCCCGGTCCACATGCCCGGGGTGAAGAAACCCCGGGGCCCCGGCAGGGTGAGCATCTCCGGGCGCTCGAGCACGAGTCGCTGCCACAGTGCCCACGGGCTGCCGAAGAGCTTGACGGTAAGCACCAAGGCACCCACCCACACCGCGACGTACATCCACACGCCTTGGACGACATCGGTCCAGTAGACCGCCCGCAGCCCACCGGCCATCAGGTAGCCGGCGGAGACCACGAGCAGGACGGCGGTGCCCAGGGCAAACGGAATGCGATCACCCGACGCCGCCGACATTATGTAGCCGAGTCCCTGCGCCTGCACCTGAATGTACAGGAGGGTAAACACCACAGAGACCACGGCGACGACCACGCGGAGGGCCTCGCTCTCGTAGAAGTCGGCGATCATGTCGGCCGGGGTGACGTAGCCGAAGCGCTTGCCGATGGCCCAGATTCGGGTGCCCAGAACGTACGTGATGCCGCCCACCAGGACGGTCCAGCTGCCGGCCACCCAGAAACCGATCCCGTGGGTATAGAAAAACCCTCCCGAGCCGAGGAACGCGAACGCCGAGTGGTAGGTCGCCACCACCGTGAGATAGAGCACAATCGGTCCGGCCTTGCGCCCGTACAGGAGAAAATCCTCGGCGTTCGCGCTCAGCCGACGGTTGGCGACCACGCCGATGATCAGCGTCACCACCAGATAGACGAAGATCAGTCCGGTAGCGACGACCCAGCCTTCCAACTCAGACCCTCATAACCGGCGGCTGTATGCCCACACCAGCGCCGCGATCATCGACGAGTAGGCGGCCAGCAGCCACGCGTACAGAAACGGAAGCCCCAGAATCACCGGCTCGATCCGGTTCGCTACCCGATAGACCACGGGGGGCTGGGCTAGTAGCAACGAGCCCATGAACCAGATCAGCGCGACGCGGCCCGACGAGGTGCGCGGCCACCAGTGCGAGCGGCGCACGGCATCCTTCATGGCCCGACCCCGTGGCACACCGGAAGCACCGGCGGAAGGGGCTCCGCCTCGCGTTGCCAGGCCACCAGCCGTCCGTCCTCGCCAAACGCTGCGGACCGGTCGTCCCATTCCCAGTGGCTCAACGTGCCGCCGGTGGAGCGCGTCCTCGGCTCCCCCCAGGCGATGCGAACCTCCCGCTCGGCCATACCCGGCTCCAGCATGCCGCCGAGTATTCGTGGGCGCGCCATGTCGTCAAAGTCGCCGTTCTCCAGCTCCAGCCAGGCTGCCTCGAGCTCGGCTGCGGACCGTTCGCTGACCGTCAGGCGTGCCCGAGTGTAACGACGTGCCGGTGAATAGGACGTTGCGCGCACCCGGTACAGGTACAGGGCCGCCGGCGCGGCAAGAACCGGCCAGGAGGCCGGTGCGAGCACAGCGCGATCGAAAACAGCGCTACCGCCCTCGGTGACGGCTACACTCAGATCGACGGGCACGAGCCGTACGGCGATGCTCTCGACGTCGGCCGGTATCGTGGCCAGCACCTCCAGTCTCGTCGGCAGGGCGCCTACCGGGCCGCTGGTGACCTGGCGCATCGAACCGGCTTCGAGCTCGATCGAGACGGTGATGCTGACCGTGTCCGCGCCTTGCGGCTGGGCCCGCGCCCAGACCGTGAACCGCACGTCGCGCCCCCGCAGCCGCTGCACAAGGGGGCCGGAAAGGCGCTGCTCGAGGTACACCGCCTGCCTGCGGCTCTGGTCCGAGAGAACTACCCCGCCAGCCGGCAGTTCCGGCTCGACCTTGCGCGGCGCGGTGATCGCGGGGGCCGCTACCGGCCACAGGCTCGAGGCGCGATCGAAGAGCCCGAGGTAACGGTTGCTTTCGGGACGGACCGCCGTCGCGAGCGTCCCGGGCGACGCTGGGGCCGTCTCGAGCCGGCCGACAGATGCGCCCAGGGGATCGTGCCCGCCGACCAGGTCCCAACAAGTCAGCGATGGGCCCGTATCCTCCGTCGGGCCCTGCAGATCGAGAACCAGCCCCTGATTCCCGAGCAGGCCGAGAAACGGCGCGGTCACCAGCGGCCGCTCATCCAGTCGCCAGGCCACACCGTCGAAGCGGAAAACAAGGGGCAGCCGCGGCGCGATGTGCAGTCGCCCGAATCCGGGGCGGTCAGGCCAAGGTCCCAGGAGCTCCCGACCGCCGAGAAGCGACAGCGCGTCGCTGGCAATCTCGGCGGGCACCCAATAGGCGCGCACCGCCGCCAGATCGCCAATCTCCGGCAGGTAGGCTGCCTCGACCTCGAGAGTGTCGCGCCACCACTCCCGCCCCACCCGGATCGGCTGTTGTGCCTCGAGAAGGGCCGCCGTCGCGTCCATGCCCCCGGCCAAGCCAGCGGCGAGCGGTGCCCCGGCCCCCCAACCACTGATCAGCGAGACCCGCCCGTCGAGCTCGCCCTTGGCGTAGCCGCCGGCTGGAATAGCGAACCACCGGTCGACGCGAGCCAATGCAGCGGGGTCTCCGACCACGCTCCACTCGCGGCCGAAGGAATCGGTGGTCCGGCCGTAATAGAGGAACACGTCGCCGGCGGTGAGCTCACCACGTTGCTTGGACAGCGGCCCGGTACCGTCTACAAGCCGGCCGCTCTCGAGCGCAACGGCGTACCGCACCTCCCGCAGGCGAGTCAGAGGAGCGGGGGGAGCAGCCGGATCTGCCGGCGGCGACCCCACGGTCTGCGCGCTCCCGACGGCGGCAAGGGTCAGCAGGGCCCATAGTGCTGGAGGGACGAGTGTACGCATACGCAGCGACCTCAGCTCACGGACTCGCCCGGCTCCAGTGCCAGGACCTCGACGTCGACCTGGCGCTCGGCGCACGCTGCGCGCAGCGCCTCGGGCGTTCCGGTCAACACCGGGAAGGTGCCGTAGTGCATCGGGATCACGCGCGGCGCGCCGATCAGCTCGCAGGCCATGGCGGCCTCGCGCGGCCCCATCGTGTAGTGGTCCCCGATCGGTAGCAGCGCCAGGTCGGGCCGGTGCAGCTCGCCGATCAGGGCCATGTCGGAAAAGGCACACGTGTCGCCGGCGTGATACACGCAGGAGCCGTCGGCGAAGCGGAAGACAAGCCCGGCCGCCTCGCCGCCGTACAGGAGCCGATCGCCATCGACGATGCCCGCCGAGTGCTTGGCATCGACCATCGAAATATCGACGCCAGACACCTGCACCGTGCCGCCCTTGTTCATCTCGACAACCGCGCCGTCGGGGATTCCCTGGGAGCGCAGCCAGTGGGCAACCTCGACGATCGCGACCACGCTCTCGGGCTGGCCCTCCTCGTACGCCGCCTTGACGTTGGCTACATGGTCGAAGTGACCGTGCGTGATCGCGATCACGTCAAGATGGTCCACGGTCCGCATCGGTTCGGGGCAGTTCGGGTTGCTGGCCAGAAACGGGTCCACCAGAACCGTCTCGCCCTCGGACCCCCCTAGCAGGAAGGTCGCGTGGCCAAGCCAGGTGATCTGCACGCCCGTCTCGTCAGACATCGTCGTCTCTCCGCGTCCTCGAACATCCACAGCTGCGATCCGCTGAATTGTACGCGCTGGCAGAGCGCCCGAGCGGTTATCCGACTGCGGGTACGTGTGGCAGGTCTCGGATCTCGACCGCGGCACCACCGGGGGCCTGCAGCGTGGCGCCGCGCTCGGCCTGCTCGCGGCGGACGTACCCGAGCGCGACGGTCTGGCCGTTGCCCGCTACTGCGCTGGTTACTGCACCGACCTGCCGCCCGTCGTGGCTCAGGACATCCCGGGGCCGTAGCGGTGCCGTGCTCAGAAGGCCGCAGAGGAGGCGGTTCACGTGGCCACGATAGTGGATACGCGCCACCGTCTCCTGCCCGGGGTAGCAACCCTTGTCGTAGTCGAGTGCCACGTCGAGCCGCGCCTCCTGCGGCAGCTCCGCACCGGTGAGCTCGGCGCCGGGCGCCGGAATCCCCAATTGCACGCGGAGTCGGTCCCAGCTCGCCGGGTCACCGCGGCTCACCCCGCGACCGAGCAACCACTGCACCACGCGCTCGGCATCGGCCGCGCGGATCAAGAGGTCGGTTCCCGGGAGCCGGCCGCCGCGCGCCCCGAGCACATCGGCGCCGGCGATGCGATGCCGAGACACTCCGTCCCGCGGGGGCTCGATTCCGAGCATCGCCTCACCGCCCTCGCAGACGCGCAACACGCCGCTATCGTTCGACACATCGGTGATCGACACCTCGGAGCGCAGAACGTAGCGCCGCAGGACATCGACCGCGACCTCGAGCGGCTCGTGGTCGCCCAGCAGGAGGATCTCATCCTCCACCATCCAGAGGTCGAGGTCGGCGAGAACGTGTCCCTTGGTATCGAGCAACAAGCCGTGGAGCCGCTCGCCGCTGACCCGCCCCCGTATTGCGCAGGTCAGCAGGCGGTGCAGGTAGTCGATGCGGTCCTCGCCGCGGACCGACAGGACCCCGCGCCCGGGCAGCTCGATCAGGGTGGCCCGCCCGCCGCCGCTCAGCTTCCCTCTCCGGCGGCCGGCGCCCGCAACGTGATCTCGACGCTGCCGCCAACCTGCACGGGCCCCGCACGACCCTCGAGGTCGCCGGTCTGGCGAGAGAACGCGTCGCCGTCCTGGTCGAGCCGCGCGATCACGTCCAGATCGCCCACCAGCGGCGTACCCGGGATCATCGAGTCAGCCTCGGTGATGCGGAAGGTGGCCGGTAGCTCGGCCGGCAGCCGCTTGACCGCCAGGGGCGGACCGCCCTCGCGTCCGGACACCCGGAGGATCACATAGAGCGTCCCGCTGGGCGCACTGCCACCGAGTTCGGCAGCCAGCCCGATCGTGCCGTCGACGCCCTGCAGCTCGACAACCGAGCCGGCGCGGTCCGCGGGCGACACCGGCTCCGCGGGCGGCGGCATGGCGGCGGCCTCGTCGGCCGGGATGGGCTCGACGTTCCGCGACACGCAGCCGACGACGAGCGCCAGGCAGGGTGCCAGCACTGAGATCGAGATGCGGAGTAGCTTCGGCATTCGGCGTTGTGGGTGGGCGCCGGCAAGCGGCGTGCGCGGGGGGGGGGGTCGGGCGAGAAACCCGACCCGACCGATACTAGCAGGACCATTCCCTAGGAGTTCGTGCTAACTCCTAACAGGCTGCTGAAAAACGGCTCGAGCGCGCCATTTTGGGCTGGATCGTCTCGATCACGGTGAGTTAGCGGGGCGGCGAGTGCGAGTGCGAGGCTCTGGTTGCCGGCCGCGCCGGTATTTCTTGGGCGGTTAGTCCCGATATCGTCACGTCGCCCCCTGGAGGTTGCGCATTCTGACCAGGTTGAAGGCAGCGGCGGTGAAGGTGAACATCCAATCGACGCGTTCGGTGCCTCGGTGCCGCGTCTTGCGCATCAGCCCGACCGTCTTGGCCCATCCGAACATCTGCTCGACGAGCTTGCGTTTCCTTTGACTGACCTGGTAGCCGGGGTGGCGGGTTGTGCGCCGGTCGATGGCGCTGCGCCGATTGGTGTCGTTCTGTGCGACGTGCGGGGTGATGTTCCGATCTCGAAGCTTACGGACGCACTCGCGTGTGTCGTAGCCCTTGTCGGCCGCCAAGGTCACCCTGCGGTTACCGGAAATCTTGTCCGCCATTTGCACCGCCGCCTCTCGTTCCGCTGTCCCGGAAGCGATCGTTACGCATGCCTTGGTTGCTAACCCGTGGCGGTTGTCGATCATCAGGTGCCCCATGTAGCAGAGCTTCGACTCGGCTCCCCTACTTTTCTTGTACAGGCGTGCGTCCGGATCGGTCCTGGAGGCGTGAGTATCGTTTGTGCGCCGTTGTTTGCGAAAATCGACGCTCGGGTTGCTGCCTCCCTCATCGGAGTCGCTCTGATCCTTCGGCTTGAAGCTCTTGTGTGAGGCCCACGCCTCGATCAGCGTGCCGTCCACCGTGAAGTGCTCATCCGATAGCAGACCGCGGCGCCGTGCCTCCGCCAGCACTTCCTGGAAGAACACCTCGGCGACCTCGCCTCCCAACACTCGATCCCGGTTCTTCGTGAACACCGTCGCATCCCACACCAGATCGTCCATGTTCAGGCCCACAAACCACCGGAACAGCAGGTTGTAGTCGAGCTGCTCCATCAGCATGCGCTCGGAGCGAATCGTGTACAGCACCTGCAGCAGCAGCGCCCGCAGCAGTTTCTCCGGCGGGATAGACGGACGGCCCGTGTGCGAGTACAGCTTCTCGAACAGCGGCGACATCCGCCCCAGCACGTCGTTGACGATCCTCAGCAGCGGCCGCAGCGGATGCTCTTTCGGTACTCGCTGCTCCGGAGATACGTAACTAAAGGCGGCCACCTGTCCCGCGTCCTCACCACGCATCTGCTCACCTCGTTGATGCTTCGGTTTTTGCCGCGGGCTGCGTGGTTCAAAATCTACTCGAACAAGGGGAGTTTTTCAGCAGCCTGCTAAGCTGCGCAGCCGTTCGACGAGGACATCGATGCCGAGCTCGTGCTGCAGGACGCCCTCCAGCCGCAGTAGCCCCCGTCGCGTACGTGGCTCGAAGATCACCACGGCGCGCCGCTCGATGGTCGCGCCCAGGCGCTCGATGAGCGCCGTCGCCCCCTCCAGATCGCGAACGTTCCCATAGCGCGATACGAGCGACGCCTCACGCGCGCTCACGGCAGCCGCTCCGCCAAGGGCTGCCACGAGAGCCAACAGGGGCAGTCCGCGGCCCGCGGCGAGTCCCTCGTGCCGCATGCGCGTCGTACCCCACCGGCCCAGTCGGGCCACGGCTACTGCCGCCAGCACTGCGCTCACCGGAACGGCGAAGACAGCAAAGCGTCGATAGGCCCACAGCAGGTCCGGGATGATCTGGCGGTTGTAGAGCACCAGCGTGGCCATAGTCAGCATGAGCGCCAGTGGCGCGCCGCTACCCTTCGGCCGCGCCGGCGAGAGCAGCAGCCAGCCGGCGCCGGCGAGTGCCAGCAGCAGTCCGATCTCCGAGACCACCCACCCGAGATCACGAAGGTTGTACTGGTCCCACCCGGGGGCTCGAAAGGCGTACCCGTAGACCAGGAGGACTGCCAGCAACGCCACGAGGATCGATCCCGTTCACCCACACGGGCGCCGAACCGCGTCCGGCGTCGTAGCGCTCCAGTACCCCCGGAGTCGGGCCGTCGCGCGCTACACGCCAGCCCCACAGTGCCATCGCCAAACCCACGAGCACTACGGCCATCGTGGTGACAGTTCTCAGCGTGACCTGCGGGATCAGGAGAACGTCGTGGACGTATGGGAAGCTCCAGCCCCAGGCGTGCACGAAGAAGTGGGCGGTCGCGAGGAAGAGCGTCCCCCAGAGGACCTGGGTCGAGCGCTGCCGAATGCGCGCCGTGCCTACGTCGTACAGGAAAAGCACCCCGAGCGGCAGGCCGAGCAGCAGCATCTCGAGCTTGCATAGCCAGAGAAGCCCCAACGCCCAGCCGGCCATCGCTCCCGCGGGCACAGAGTCATCGCGGCGCTCGCGCAGCAAGGCGTACATGGCGGTGCCCACCAGCAACATGGCGAAGGCCTCCGCCGTCCCGTAGCGCACGAACCACCAGATCACGATGTTGGCCCCGGTCCAGACAGCGGCGAGCACGCCGGCCATGAGCCCCCCGAGGTCACGGGCGAGGACGAAGACCGCGACCAGGCCCAGGACGGCGACGGCCAAGATCGCTGCTTCGGCCCCCCGCGGACCGGCCACCAGGCGGCCGATGGCCATTATCACCGCGGCCAATGGTTGAAATTGCGGCACCACTCGACCCGTGGCCGGTTCCTCGAGGTAGAAGCCCATACCCCGACTCGCGGTGCGACCGTCAGGCGCCGGAAACGCACGGGCCCGCAGGTCATCCGGCAGGCTGGCGACGAACTCGTCGTGGTAGGCCCAGCTCCCGCCCTGCTGCAGCCGCGCCGCGGTCAGACGATAAACACCCGCGTCGCTGGCCTCGTAGCGCGCCTCCACCACAGGGGTCGCAAGCCCCAGGGTGAGTCCCGTGGCCAGTACCCAGGCGATCCACACCGGGTCCCGGGCTCGCGCCTCGAGGGCGTACCAGCCCCCGGCACACCACGACACCACCAGCGCGACGGTGCACCCGAGCGCTAACGCGGCGCCACCGAGCAACCCCGCCTCGGCCAGCACGATCCCGAGCCAGGCGAGCAGCAGGTAGGCCCAGGCGAGCGCTACGAACAGTCGTTCGGGCAAGGGCGGCCCGTTCGAGCCCGGTTCGGCAAGCCGCGGCGCCAGCCGCCAGCCGAACACGGTTGCCAGCAGCAGGGACAGGACCGTGGCGACCGCGCTGCTCATCCGCTATCGCTGACGGTATCGACATCCGGCCACCATGTGGGTCCGAGCCCCTCGGTCAGCGCGCGTCGTGTCGCCGCTGCGCTGCCGCTGCTATCGCCGCCGGTCGCCAGCAATCGTCGCAGGTTGGCGGCCAGCTCGGCGCGGGCCGGCGCCGCCAAGTCGATGCGTTGCAGCGGTCCGCCTGCCGCTGCGATGGTCAGCTCTTCTGCCAGCACGGTGGCGACGGCGTCCGCGTCCGGTTGCGATTGCCAGAAGCCCTGTCCGCTGGCACGCAGGGCCGCTGCCAGCTCCGCATCCCCGCAGAGCGCGTCGATCACCGCCGGAAGCCAGGCCTGCAGCTCCTGCCCCGGGCTTCCCTTGGCGACCGCATGCGGCGGATAGCGCTCGAAGGCCGGCGTATCGAGAACCAGCGCCGCCGCGCCGGTCCTGAGCGTGTGGTGCAGGAGGGCCTCCTCGGCCGTACTCAGGTCGGCTCGCAGCAGGGCGGTGACGTCGCTCGACTCGACGAGCTCTCGCATGCCCACCCAATCGACCCCGACGAACCAGTCGATCGAGTCCAATCCACCGATCCGCCGGCTCGCTGGCAACAGCCGATGCTCGTGCACGAGCTCGGGCGCGACCACGACGACGTGCAGCTCCGGGTGTCGCTCGATCACGTCGCGCAGGCCTCGCAAGACTGGCTCCGGGCGGGTCAGGCTCGAGCTCAGTACCGCCAGCTGTCGCAGTCCTTCGTGCGGGACCGGTTCGATGCTACCGCCGACGCGCGGCAGCGGTACCGTGGCGGCGAACGACGGCGCGGACCCGGACCAGCTCGCGGCGATCGCGTCGCCGCCGACCAGCACTCGGCGCTGACCTGCCAGGCATGCCGGCACCGGGTCGTGCCGGCCGTAGAAGCTCGAAGTCGTCCACCAGGAGGCGAGCACATCGGTGAGGACCGGCGCCGCATCGCCGAAGGCCGCCGCCACGATGCTGCGATACGCGTCCCAGCGGCCGCGCAGCACCATGCCCCCCACCGCCAGGTGATGCAGCACAGGGTCGAGCACCCAGACAGTGCCCGGAAACTGGTGCATGAGAATCCAGCTCGGCTCGTAGGGGCGATAATCGCGGCCGAGCGGGTAGAGCGCCGCATCGAACGGCGCCCGGCCGTGCCGCTCCCCCATTCGAAGGTAGTGCCAGCACGGCGGGCCCGCTTCGTCCTCGCACAGGCGGGTTGCCTCCGCGAAGCACTCCACCTCTACTCCCTGCGCGGCGAGCGCGTGGATCGCAGCATCGATCTCGCGGCGATGCAGCGAGCCAGGTTCTAAGCTCGGGAGCGACACCGCGACGCGCATCGTCACTCCAAGGTCGCGGTCAGCGCCGCGATCGCCCTGTCCCAGCGAGCCGTCTCGCGGACCCGCTCGCGCCCGGCCGTGCCGAGGGTCTCGCACAGGGCTCGATCCTCGAAGAGCGTGTCGATCCGCGCCGCGATAGCACCCGGGTCGGGGCTCACGACGAAGCCGGTCTCGCCGTCGCGGACGAACTCAAGCACCCCTCCGGAGTCGTCGGAGGCCACCACGGGCTTGGCCGCGAAGTAGGCCTCGAGCGTGGTAAAGCCGTAGTCCTCGTCGTGCGGCGTTAGGACCATGGCGAAGCACCCGGCCAGTAGCTCGATCATCTCCTGGTCGCTGACGAAGCCGAGAAAGTCGACGCGGTCTGCGACTCCCACTCGATCAGCCAGCGCATTCAATTTGTCGCGCTGCGGCCCCTTGCCCGCTACCTTCAGCCGCACCGGCGCGCGTGTCTGGGCGAGAGCCCGGATCGTCATGTCGAGTCGCTTGATCGGGTCCAGCCTGCCGACGAAGAACAGATAGTCACCGTAGGGACCGGCTTGCAATCGCTCGTGGCGCGGTGGTGGGGCATACAGTGGGGTCGCGTCGAGGCCGCTGTAGCGCTGTAGGCGCCGCGCCGTGTTGCGGCTGTTGGTGAACAGTGCCTGCGTCTCGCCAAGTGCCTCCAGGTCGAGCTCGAAGAGCGCCTGGCGCAGCGACATTTCGTCCTCCGCAAGGCCGAGGTTGCCGAAGTTGGTCGGGTGCAGATCGTAGAGCTCCCGCTGCTGGTGAAACACCCAGGCGACCTTCTTCGGGTGGCGCGCCAGGTAGGACGGGTACTTGGTCGCAATCAGCAGATCGACGGGCCCAGGTGCCGTGTTCTCGAAGTTGGCCAGGCGCCAGGCCATGGCCTGCACCAGCGACGACTGGCAGCCCGTCCAGGTGTATGGGAGGGAGACCAACTCGACCTCGTGCCCGGCGTCCGCAAGGGCTCGTACCGTGAGTTGTGCATGGAGCTCGGCGCCGCCGCTCACGAAAGGCACCTGCGGAGCCGCAACCAAGATGCGGTAGCGTCTCACGGCTTGGCTGGCGAATGGCGAGCCAGCAGTATGTATTCCTGCGGCGCACAGCAGAGACGATTGACTTGCTCGATCCGTGTGTTGATCGTCTCGATCAGGCGCAGCGAAGCTGGATCGTCAGTAAGCGCGTTGCTTTCGATCTTGGCGACGCGATCCGACGCCGGCACTTCGGCCTGAAAGCGCACCTCCACCGACGCAAAGCCCGCCCGCCGAGCCATGAATGCCAACAGCTGTGGGTGGGTCGGCCGCGTATGGGTCGGATCGATCACGAAGGCGCGGGCGAGCGCATAGAGACTCTCGGGGTTGATGGTCTCGATCAGCAGCGTGCCGCCAGGAGCGAGCCGCGTGGCGGCAAGCTCGACGAGCCGCCACCAGCTGCGCGGCGGCAAATGTTCGATGACCTCGGTCAGGACGACCCCTCCCAGCGAGGCTGCCTCGCGATCTTCAAGCCATTCGAACAAGTCGCCTGGCTCGATGGGAAGGCCTCTGCGCTGGCCCTCTTCGACTTCGGCCGCGTTCACCTCCACCCCGATGCAGTCGAATCCGCTGGAGTGGAGAAGCTCGAGAAACTCGCCACGGCCGCAGCCCAGATCCGCTACTGGCCCAGCCGCGCGGTCGAACTCCGCCACGTACGCTTTCATGCGCTCGGCAATGACCTGCTCGTCACCCCGGAAACGCTCTTGGAACGCACGGTAGTGCTGATCCTCGAGCCAGTCGCCGAGCCCGGCGCTCGCCGAAGGCTGAACCTGTTCGCCGCCGGGCCTAGGGCCGGGTTCCAGCCTGTCGAGGACGCGGCGAAGCATCGTCTGGGTCGAGAGCAGCTCGACCTCCGATAGCGAAGATGCAGGGGTGCGCTCGCTCATGGCGCGTACGGCATCCGACAACGCCTGGTCCTTCTCGTCGAAGCGTGCATCGACCGCCTGCGCCCGCTCGACGAAGCGAACCTCGAACTCGTGCAGCTGCTCACCCGATCCAACCTGGAGATCGCGCACCAGCGAGCGTAGGGCCCAGATCTCCTCCTCGAGCGCGTCGAACAGAACCGTGTGGCGCGCCTTGAGCGCTTCGTCGTAGTCGGTCAGTGCGGCGTCGAGGCGTGCTTCGATGAAGCCGGGGTCGGCGATCCAGTGGCCCAGCTCGGCGCCGAGGTTCTCGAGTCGCTTCTCGAGCCGCTGACCGAACTCGTTGAGGTAGCGTACCACGTCGACATTGAAGCGTTCCTGGCGATCGAGGTACGGATCCAGGATCGGTTGCACGAAGGGTCGGGCGAGGCGACGCAGCAGCGTCAGCAACGGCCCGACCACGGGTATCTTGGAGTCGAGCGTTACCGGTGCGGTGATCACCGCGCCGGTATTGGCGGCCTCGAGATGCGGCGTGGTGTTGAGGTTTGGCTCCGACGGAAGCCTGTAGTTACGTAGCGCCTCGCCGAGCTCGAGAGGGTCGTCCGCCGGCAGCGCAGCGCCGAGGCGCGGGGTCGGCGCATCGGCCAGATGCTCGCGGATGCGCGCGCGAACCTCGTCTAAACGGCGGACGATCTCGTTCTGATCCATGTTGCGCTCGCGGCTCGTGAGGCAATCGCCGCCGTGCGGCCCAGCAGGCAGTGGCGCGCTCGTCAGCGGCCCACCGAAGTGTATTCGAACTCGTGCTCTCGCATGCGGCCGGGGTCGTAGACATTGCGCAGGTCCACCACGATCGGCCTGGCCAGGATCCTCCGCAGCGTCACCAGGTCCAGGTTGCGGAACTGGTTCCACTCCGTGGCGATGACGAGCACGTCGGCGCCTTCGGCGGTTGCGTAGGCCCCGTCGCAGTACTCGACGTCGTCGCCGAAGATGCCGCGCGCGTTGTCCATCGCTGCCGGGTCGAAGGCGCGAACGCGCGCCCCCCGGGCCAGGAGCCCGTTGACGATGTCGATGGTCGGGCTCTCGCGCATGTCGTCGGTGTTGGGCTTGAACGCGAGGCCGAGGATGGCGACGGTCTTGTCGCGCACCCCGCCGGCTGCGTCGTCGATCTTTTCGACCATGAGGGCACGTTGCCGAGCGTTGGCTTCCAGCGTCGCCCTACCGATCAGGAAGTCGTAACCGTCTGCGTCGGCAGTCGCGACCAGCGAGCTGATGTCTTTGGGAAAGCAGGAGCCGCCGAAGCCCGGGCCGGGGTGGAGAAACTTCGACGAGATGCGGCCGTCCTGCCCCATCGCCTTGGCCACCTGGTGAACGTCGGCGCCCACCCTCTCGCACAGGTTGGCGATCTCGTTGATGAAGGTGATCTTCACCGCCAAGAAGGTGTTCGAGGCGTACTTGATCATCTCGGCCGTGGGCACGTCGGTGACCACGATCGGAGTTTCGATCAGGTAGAGCGGCTCATAGAGCTTCGTCATGACCTCGGCGGCGCGCCCGGAGTCGGCACCGATAACGATTCGGTCGGGTCGCATGAAGTCCTCCACGGCGGAGCCCTCCCGAAGGAACTCCGGGTTGCTGACGATGTCGAACTCGGCGCCGCGGGCTACCCGTTCGACGATCGTGCGGATGCGCTCGCCGGTGCGCGGCGGCACAGTGCTCTTGGTGGCGATCACCGTATAGCCCTGGAGGCTGTGCCCGATCTCCTCGGCTACCGCGTCGATGTGCTCCAGGTTGGTGCTGCCATCGCGGTTCGCCGGAGTGCCGACGGCGATGAAAACCACGTCGGCTTGGCGGATCGCGGCGGCGACATCGCTGGTGAACAACAGCCTTCCGGCCCCGACGTTCTGCTCGATCTTTTCGGCCAGTCCGGGCTCGTAGAAGGGCACCTTGCCTTGCTGCAACCTGTCGATCTTGGCGTGGTCGATATCGGCGCAGGTGACATCGAGCCCGAAGTCCGCGAAACAGGTACCGGACACCAGGCCCACGTATCCCGTGCCGATCATGGTGACGTTCATGCAACCCCTAAACGGTGGTAGGAGCGCGCGACGCGCGATGGGCCGCGAGCGCGCTCGACGAGCCTGCCGGACGGTATCACCCCTCCGAACCGGTTGTCTTCGCGCTCGGCGGCGCCGCGGCGGCCCGCTCGACGGCGCGCCGGTAGCTTGCCGCCATGCCCTCGCGCGTGATCTCCGCTGCCGCCCAGCGCCGAGCCGACCGACCGGCCCGTGCACGAGCCACCGGCTCTGCCAGCCAGCGGCGCAAGCCGGCAGCCAGGACCTTCGCTCCGTCGTCGTTTGCGGGCACCCGCACGACGGCGGCATCGGGCAGGTCGCGCAGGTGGAGCAGGTCGGTGACCGCCACCGGGACACCGAGCTGCATCAGCTGCTGCAACGTACCCGACGAGGCCCGCGCTGTCGGGTAGCGAAGGTTCACTCCGATATCCACGGCATGCATGATCGCGGCGAACTCCGAGTCCTCCAGCGCGCCGGTGCAGTGCACACGGCCGTCGAGCCCCGCCGCCTCGAGGCGCGCCTCCAGCTCCAGTGCCGGGTCGGCGCGGCCGACCAGGGCCACGGCGTGCTCGAGGTTCTCGGGCAACGATTGAAGCGCCTCCAGGAGCGTGTCGAGACCGTGGGCTCGGCCGAGGTGTCCGAACGAGCCAATCAGGGGTCGGTCCGCGGCGCCTAGCCGCGATCGCCACGCCGCGACTGCCGCTGGCTCGGCCGTGGCCACGGAACGCCAGTGGACCACTGTGTCGATCGCTGCGTCCGGCACCATGGCGCGCAACCATGCCGCCAGCAGCTTCCCGTGAACGACTGTCAGGCGGCTCGCGCGCACCAGGTCTTCGCACAGCGGGAAGCGCCAGTAGACCGCCGGGCTCGAGAGGCCGGCCCCGACGAGATGCGCCAGTGCCCGGCCGCGGCTTCCCGCCGCTGCTACCGCGGTCTCCCGGTAGCCTGCGAGGTCGGCCGTGGCCACCCTGGTGGCGACTCGCGCCGGGTGCAGTACCGCGTCGTGCAGCACCAGCAGGCCGGGGTGCTCGAGCGCCTGCGCGATGATGGCATCCTGCTCGAGCGCGTTGCCTACCTGGTAGAGGTTGAGGTCGAAGGGTCGCTCGCGGTCGCGAGCTGCCCAGCCCTCCACCGGGTAGGTCGCCCGGCTCGTGCGATCGGGCGAGTCCCCGGTGGTCTCCGGTGCAAACAGCTCGACGTCCCAGCCGCCCGGCAGTAGCGGCAGGAGGTCGGCGAGATAGTCGGCGATCCCGGAGGGCGCTGGCGGCACCGGCGAGAAGATCGCGACTCGCAAACCGGTGTGCTCGGGGCTCATGCGATACCCACCGGCCGGCGGCCGAGCAGCGCGCCGAGGTACTCCCCGGTGGCCGAGCCGGGAGCGTCGCAGATCTGTTCCGGCGTCCCTTCGGCGACGATGTCGCCGCCGCGCGAGCCGCCGTCGGGGCCGAGGTCGATGATCCAGTCGGCCCACTTCACGACCTCGAGGTTGTGCTCGATCACGACCACCGTGTTGCCCTGGGCGACCAAGGCATCGAGCACGTGGAGGAGGCGCCGCACGTCGTCGAAATGGAGGCCGGTCGTGGGCTCGTCGAGCAGATAGAGCGTGCGTCCCGTGGCTCGCTTGGCCAGCTCACGGGCCAACTTGAGACGCTGTGCCTCACCACCCGAGAGGGTGGTCGCCGGCTGGCCGAGCCGCAGATAGCCGAGACCGACCTGCTGCAGCGTCGCCAGCTTCTGGGCGACGCTCGGGACCGGCCCGAAGTGCGCCAGCGCGTGGTCGATGGTCAGATCGAGCACCTCGGCGATCGACCGGCCGCGGTAGTTCACCTCGAGTGTCTCGGCGTTGTAGCGGCGGCCGTTGCACTCGTCGCATGTCGTGTAGACGTCGGGCAGAAAGTGCATCTCGATCTTCTTGACTCCGGCGCCGCGGCAGCCCTCGCAGCGACCACCGCTGACATTGAACGAGTAGCGTCCCGGACCGTAGCCTCGCACCTTGCTCTCCGGTAGCGAGGCAAACAGCTGCCGGATCGTCGTGAAAGCACCCGAGTAGGTGGCCGGGTTCGAACGCGGCGTCCGGCCGATCGGTTCCTGCGTGATGTCGATGACCTTGTCGATGGCCTCGATGCCTTCGATTGCATCGTGCCGACCGGGGATCGCGGTGGCGCCGTGCAGCTCGCGGGCCAGGCCGCGGTACAGAGTCTCCTCGATCAGGCTGCTCTTGCCGGAGCCCGAAACTCCGGTGACCACGACGAAGCAGCCCAGCGGAATGTGTACGTCAATGCCTTGGAGATTGTGGTGTCGCGCGCCTCGCACTACCAGGTGCGAGGGAGCGCCGTGGCAGTGCGGTGCCGGAACCCGGCGGTGTTGCGGGACCTCGATGCGCCGACGGCCCGACAGGTAGGCCCCGGTGGGTGAGTCGAGGTTGTGCTCCACGTCGTCCGGGGGCCCTTCTGCAACCAAGATACCGCCCTGCTCCCCCGCCCCCGGGCCAAGATCCACGACCCAGTCGGCGCTGCGGATCGTCGCCTCGTCGTGCTCCACCACTACGACCGTGTTTCCCAGGTCGCGGATGGTTTTCAGAGCACCGATCAGCCGTCGGTTATCGCGCGCGTGCAAGCCGATGCTCGGCTCGTCGAGCACGTAGAGGACGCCCCGCAACCGCGTGCCGATCTGCGTCGCCAGGCGGATCCTCTGGCTCTCGCCGCCCGCCAAGCTGCGGGCTGGTCGGTCGAGGCTCAAGTACCCGAGCCCGACCTCGCGCAGGAAACCGAGCCGCTCGCGAACCTCCTTCAGGATGGGGTCGGCCACCGGCGCTAGGCGAGCTGGAATGTCGAGCCCGGCGATGGCCCCGCCGGCCTCGTCGATGGTCAACGCCGACAGCTCGGCGATCGACAGCCCGCTCAGCCGCACCCCCAGGCTCTCCGGACGCAGCCGCGTGCCGCCGCAGCTAGTGCAGGCACCGTCGTGCAGATAAGGCTCGAGGCGGCGCAGGGCGCGCGGCGAGTCCGCCAGGCGCATGGCCCGTTCGAGCATCGGTAGGGTGCCCCGGAAGCCACGGGCCAGGGTCTTGTCGAGATAGTCGCCCTTGATGCGGAACTTCATCGGCTTGCCATCCGACGGCCCGTGCATGAGCAGGTCGCGGAACTCCTCATCAAGCGCTTCATAGGGCCCCTCCACCGCGAAGCCGGTGGCGCGGCCGAGGGCCTTGAGAAAGCGGACCGGATAAGCACTGCCGCGCCACGGCGCCACCGCGCCATCGAGCAACGGCAGGCGAGGGTCGGGCACGATGCGCGCCGGATCGAACTCGCGGTTGGTTCCGAGGCCGCCGCAGACGACGCAGGCACCGCGAGGGCTGTTGAACGAGAAGGAACGTGGCTCCAGGTCCGGGACGCTGATGCTGCAGTGTGGGCAGGCCAGGCGATTCGAGAACAGGCGGTCGCCGTCCCCGACGACGTTGATGATGACGACGCCATCCCCGAGATGGAGCGCCGTGTCGACCGACTCGTGTAGGCGTCGCACGATCTTGGGCCGCAGCACGAGCCGATCGACGACCACCTCGATGTCGTGCAACTGGTTGCGGTCCAGATCGATCGGCTCGCCGAGCTCGCGGACGCGGCCGTCGATGCGGGCCCGGACGAAGCCGCTGCCCGCCAGACGCGCCAGCTCATTCTTGTACTCACCCTTGCGACCCTTGACGACCGGGCCCAGGACCTGCAGCCGGGCGCCCTTCCCCATCCCCATGACCTGCTCGACAATCTGTCGAGTGCTCTGGGACGTCACCGGCCGGTCGCAGCTCGGGCAATGCGCGATTCCCGCCCGGGCGTATAGCAAGCGCAAGAAGTCGTAGATCTCGGTGACGGTACCCACGGTCGAGCGTGGGTTACGGCTCGTGGTCCTTTGGTCGATAGCGATCGCCGGTGACAGGCCGTCGATCAGATCGACCTCGGGCCGTTCCATCTGTTCCAGAAACTGTCGCGCGTAGGTCGACAGCGACTCGACGTAGCGCCGCTGACCCTCCGCGTAGAGAGTATCGAAGGCCAGCGACGACTTGCCGGAGCCGGACGGTCCGGTCACGACGATCATTGCATAGCGGGGTAGGTCGAGATCCAGGTCGCGTAGGTTGTGCTGTCGCGCGCCTCGGATGGCAATACGATCAATGCCCAAAATACTGCCGTATTTTCCTGTAAGTAGCTTGATTTTATCCTGTGTGCGCCGAGCGGAGGCAAACTGGTAGGGTGGCCCGCTCCGCTGCCACATCCCCTGCCAGGCCACGGTGAGCTATGGTTCCCCAACCAGCAGGAGCGTAACCGATCCAATCTAGCAAACCACCCGACGACCCGAAAGCCTCAGCCACCGCCGGATCCGGCGAGGTCGAGACGTCGACCCTCTACCTGGTGGCGACCCCGATCGGCAACCTCGGAGACATCAGCACGCGAGCAATCGCCATCCTGCGCCACGTGGATCGCCTGCTCGCCGAAGACACTCGCCGGACTCGCAAGCTCCTGGCGCACGTCGGCGTTCGCCGCCGACTGGAGCCCTACCACGAGCACAACGAGCGCGCCCGGACGCCCATCGTTCTCGGCCGCCTCGCCGCCGGCGAGAGTGTGGCACTCGTGACCGACGCCGGCACGCCCGGAGTATCCGATCCCGGCTTCCGCCTGGTCCGAGCCTGCATCGACGCCGGGCGACGCGTCGTTCCGATCCCCGGCCCGAGCGCGCCGATCGCCGCGCTGGTCGCCTCGGGGCTCCCGACCGACTGCTTCTTCTTCGCTGGCTATCCCCCCCGCAAAGCCGGCGAGCGGCGACGCTTCCTCGAGCGGCTCCAGACGGTGCCCGGGACGTTGATCTTTCTCGAGTCACCGCGGCGTCTGACACGGACCCTGGAAAGCATCGCCGAGACGCTGGGCGACGCCCGGCGGGCTGCGGTCGCACGCGAGCTGACGAAGGCGCACGAGGAATTCATGCGTGGCCGGGTTGCGGATATCCTAGAGCGACTTCGCGACCAGGAGATTCGTGGCGAGGTGACGCTCTGTGTAGGGCCCGGTGAAACCCGGACCCCGGAGCTCGCGCTTGCCGATCTGCCGGCTCGCTATCGAGAGCTGCTGGGACAGGGTCTCGAGCGTCGTGAAGCCACGCGGCTGCTTGCCCGGGAGACCAGTCTGGGCCGCCGTGAGGTCTACCGTCTGCTGCTCGAACTACCGAACGATGGAGAAGACGACCGATGAACCGCCACACCGCTGCTGTCCTCATCGCCGCGGCCACCCTTGCCTGCAGCGCGCCCTCGGCAGCAGACCTCGTCCTCGAGGTCATCCAGACGCGAAACAACTACGACGCCGAACTGCAGTCCTGGATCGTACGGCCGGACGGCGCCCTGTATCTCGAGGTTCTCGTGGTGAACAACAACGAGACGGCGCTGCGCTACCTGACAGTGATGGTCGAGCAGCTCGACGCCGACAACAACGTCCTGGCCGTGGATCGCGTATCCCTCGATGTTGCCGCGCTTACCGCCGGCCTGGGACAGAACCTCGGCGTCACCCTCCCGGTTGCGGAGCCGGGGGTTGAGGGGGTCCGCCTGTTCATCGAGACGAATCCGGGCGAAGATATCTGGCCTGAGTTCCGCGAGCTCGATTCCGTTCGACCGCGGATCTGAAACCACAGTTCCCGCAGACGCAAATCCGCGAGTAGACAACCGAGTACTCTCGGGCAGCGCACTGCATCCCGCAGCGCGCTGCTCCGCCCCGGTGCCGAGACATGGCTGCGCTGACCGGGCCTTTTGCCATACGGTGAGCCATGTCTGGACCCCGACCGCGGCTGCTCGCTTCTCGGACTTCCGCATCCCGCTTCGCCCTGGCCCTCGTGGCCGTGCTGTTGCTCGTGCTCGGCCGGGCGGTGCCGAGCTCGGCACAGTCGGTCGACCTCGACGGCTTCGAGGTCGAAGTCTTCGCCGACGGGTTGGACAAGCCCACGGGCTTCGACTTTCTTGCCGCCGGCGAGCTGTTCGTCCTGGAGCGCACTTCCGGAAGGGTCGAATGGATCCGCGACGGAAAGCGTGTGCGCACGGTCCTGACGCTCGAGGTCAACGGAAACGGTAGCCGCGGGGCGCTCGGTATCGCTCTCGATCCCGACTTCGCAACCAATGGCTACGTCTACATCTTCTACTCGGCCGCCGACGCTTCCGGGGCCTTTGTTGGCAACCGGCTGGTGCGGGGCACCTTCAACGGCACCCGCATCGTGAAGCTGACGACGTTGCTCGAATTCCCGCGCGATCCGGGCCAGGAGAACGATCCGAAGCAGAACGGAGGGACGCTGCGCTTCGCGCCCGACGGCACGCTCTATGGTCAGGTCGGCAGCCTCGGCCGCGGCGCTACGGCCGCTGACCGGGTTGAGCAAAACGTCGACGATGCTCTGGCCTCGGGCGTCGGCGGCATCTTCCGGGTCGACACCGACGGCAACTCGCCGTCCGATAATCCGTTCGTGGCCGACGCGGACCCCTCCCTGCACGCATGGTTCGTCTATGGCTTCCGCGACGGCCACGGCCTGGCGTTCGATCCCGTGAGCAACGATCTGTGGTTCACCGAGTCGGGGCCGGGAATCTACGACGAGCTCAACCGTGCCTCCGCGGGCACGAACAGCGGCTGGGTCAGGATCATCGGGCCAGACAAGCGCGATGCCACCTACGCGGCCAATGGCAACGTGCCCCACGACAAGACCGACCTTGTTCGTCTGAAAGGCTCCAGCTACCGCGATCCGCTGTTCTCGCGGGCCGAGGCCCCCGGCATCGGCGGCCTCGCGTTCCTCGACACGTCGGCCTACGGAAAGGCGCTGCACAACCAGCTGGTAGTCGGGGACGCCGAAGGCAACCTTTACCTTTTCGCGCCCAGAGCCGGCAACAGGCGCAATCGGCTGAACCTCTCGGGCGCGCTGCGGGATCGAGTGGCCGACACCGACGGCGAGCGCGTCATCAACCTCTGGGACGAGGATTTCGGCGCGGTCCATGACTTGCGCGTCGGCCCCGACGACTACCTCTACGCCTCCGACCGCAGCGGCGGCCGGATCATCCTGCGGATCATCGAGCGCCGGGAGCCCGTGGAGGAGGCTGCAACCTACATCGTCACCTTCAACGCCACCTGGAGTGCCGCCACCCACCCGGACCCGAACTTCCCGGGAAACCCGCACTTCTCGGGGCTGATCGGCGCCACCCACACCGCCAACGTCGCCTTCTGGGAAGCAGGCGAGATCGCCTCCGATGGCATCGAGAACATGGCGGAGACCGGATCGAAGGCTCCCCTGGACGACGAGGTCCGGGGGGCGATCGCTGCGGGTACCGCCGAGCACCTGCTTTCCGGGGGCGGCATCGGTGTGTCGCCGGCAGCCGGCAGCCTGCAGTTCGAAATCAGCTCGACCTTCCCTCTGGTAACCCTGGTCTCGATGCTGGCACCGAGCCCCGACTGGTTCGTTGGCGTCTCGGGGCTCAGCCTGATGCAGAACGGCGATTGGATCGACACCCTACGCGTCGACCTGTTCACCTACGATGCCGGCTCCGACAGCGGCCCGAGCTTCAACTCGTCAAACGACGACACCAATCCGCCGCAGCCGATCGCCCGCATCAGCGGTGCGCCGTTCGCCGTCGACGGCGAGATGCCGCGGCTCGGCACCTTCACGTTCCGGCGCCAGCAGTGATCCTCGGGCTCGACCATCGGCAGCCGTGATGAGACCCCATGGGTCTGGCTACGCCACGGCCTTGCAGCGAGCTGCTGCCTCGATGCAGCCAACGGCCCACCGTTGCCGGCGGCCGCGTCACCAGATAAGGTCCTGGCCGCGCTCCCCTCGACACCGAAGGCAAGTCGATGAACCGCACGCTTGTGGCCGCGTTCGCGATGCTCGCTCTGGTCCCCGGGGCACACGTGACGGTCCAGGATGTCGACGAGGTGGCGCGGCGGCGCGCCGATCTCATGCGCCGTCTTCCCGACGGTATCCTGCTGTTGCACGCGCGCTCCGAGGCCAAGGCCGAGGATCAGCCCGGGTTCGTGCAGGAAGCCGCTTTCTTCTACTTCACCGGTTTGCTCGAGCAACCCGGCGCGATTCTGGCGCTCGACGGGCAGCGCGGCGAGGCTCGCCTGTTCGTGCCGCCCGCTCCGCTGTCGTTCGGCCAGCGAGTGTTCGGCCTAGGCCCCGAGCCCGATCCGGTCTCGGCGGCGCAGCTCCGGCTCAACGCTGTCTCGCGCTGGGAAGGGTTTGCCACCTGGATCGAGGCACGCCTCGCCGAGAGCGCCCCGATCCTGTACGTCGACGAGCCGCGACGGCCCGAGGCCACCGGCAACCCGCCGGGCCTGCGGCCGGTGGCTGGCCCGATCACCTTGTGGCGCGTGGCCTTGGAGGACGCCTTTCCGGAGGCGACGATTGCGTCGGCGCGGGAAGTGCTGCGCGCGATGCGATGGGCCAAGTCCGAGGCCGAGGTGGAGGTGTTGCGTGCCAACGCCCAGGCGACCGTCGTGGCGCTCCGGCCCGCCGTAGTCGCGATCGTGCCGGGCGTGACGCAGCGACAGGTCGAGGGCGTGGTTGTCGACGCTTGCCTGAGAGCAGGCGCCCAAGGACCCTCGTTCTGGCCCTGGACGATGTCGGGGCCCAACACACAGATGAGCAACCTGGTGCACGCCTTCTACTCGTACGAGCACCTCGACCGCGAGCTACTGTCGGGCGAGTTGGTGCGGGTCGATATCGGCTGCCGGGGCCGAGGATACGGCGCCGACGTTGGCCGCACGATTCCGGTCGGCGGCCGCTTCGACGCGCCACAACGCGAGATCTGGGAGCTGCTCGTGGCCGGCTACCAGGCCGGCCTGGACGCCATGCGCGCCGATGTGCCCGTAGACCAGGTACGGGCTGCCAGCCGCGCGCGCATCCGCGCGCTCGCACCCGATCTGCAGACCGCCCAAGCCCGCGAGGCCGCCGGCGCGCTCGATACCAACGCCGCCTGGCATCTGCACGGCGTAGGCATCGAGAGCGGTGAGGAGGCGCTACCCGTGCTACGCGCCGGCACCGTGCTTGCCTACGAGCCGATGGTGGCGGTCGGAGACAACGTCCTGTACCTGGAGGACATGATCCTGATCACCGAATCGAGGCACGAGGTTCTCAGTTCCGGATTGCCCTACACGGCCGACGAGATCGAAGCGCTTGCCACGGGGCACCTGAACGACTAGCAGGCCGTGCTAGTTGTTCGCCCGTTCGGCGAGCCGGAAGATGGCCTCGACCGCCGCCTCGGAGGTCACCGCAGCGGTGGTGTTGAGACACTCCAGCAGATTGCTGCAGGCCGGATCATCGATCTGGGTGGCCACGAGCACCTCGGCCGGGATATCGCGCGCCAGGCGATAGGCCTCGACCATGCGCTCGAACCACTCCGGCTGCAGCGTCGGGTCCTGCGAGCTCGGGTAGTACACCGACTCGCCCTCGGCAGCCTTGAGGTGGGCCACCGCGTTGGCGAGCTGCTGCCGGTAGTTCTCACCAGCCGAGGGCGGGAAGCTGCCCGAGCTCGTCCGGATGTAGTCGACCGCCGCCGCCCACTGAGCCGGATCGATCTCCTGCCCCCGCTGCGCGGCCCACGACTCCATGCGTGAGAGCGACTGGCGCCACCCATCGACGGTATACATGGCCGGGTGAGGCGGCTGGTGGCACTCGGAGCAGACGGTGAGGTAAGCACGTCCGCCCGCCGAGTTGAGGCTGGGTTGCTCGTTGCGCTGCACGTAGCTCTGGACCAGCGCCGTGCGGTAGCGGCTCTTCACTTGCGCGGCGATCTCGCGGTACAGCTCCGGCGACGGCGCGGCGCCGCTGGCCTCGAGCAGCTGCCCGGCCAGGATCCCCTCCTCGAGACAGGTCGCGCAGGCCGCGGCGTGCTGCGAACGGTAACAGTCGATGACGCCGCCGTGGCCGTACAGCTCGCACGGGCAATAGCACGGGATCTGCGCCAGCAGCTCCGGGTGGTCGTTGGCCACCCGGTAGGCCGACGGGATCTGCTGCAGGTAGTCGAGTCCCGGGAAGTTCTTCTGCGGCGCCTCGCTCGAGGTCGCCCGGGCTCCTGCGGTCGCAGGTTCGCGATCGGTCCCGCCCCCGTCGGCCGCAGGCTTGGCTGGTGTCGCGCTGTCGGCGCCGCCGCAACCCACGGCGAAGGGAAGCGCCGCGAGGAGCATCAGCTTGTTCAACTGCATGGTCTACTCCGTCGATCCGACGCCTGGCCGCCGGACTCTACCGGCTCGCCTCCCTGCGCATTGGCGGCGGGATGGGATAGTCTCGAAGCGGTGGCTACCGCCCTTCTACCGATTCCTCGGGCGGCGCTTTCCACGCCTCCGCGATGTTGATGTATGTCTGGTCGAGGATCTTCAGCTCGGTTCCATCGCGCAGCCCCACGAGATACTCGCCGATCGCTTTCTGCGACTTTTCCGCGGTAATCCGCTGGAGAATGCTCTGCATCACGTCGGCCAACGGTATCGTAGCCCGCTCCTGTCGCTCGAGCACACTGACGAGGTGGTAGCCGAACTGTGACTCCACCAGCGAGTACGTACCGACTCCCATGTCGGGCACCGTGGTCGCGAGCGACTCGTTGAGCTCGTCCATCGCTATGAACGTGTCCTCACCGGTCATCGGTGTGCCGTTGGTGTACTTGGCGCCGATGCCGGAATAGTCGGCGCCGCCCTGGAGCTCCACCAACGCCGCCTCGGCCTGCTGCCGCAGCGCGGTCGGGTCGCCGCCCCCGGTGATGAAGATCAGCTGTCGCAGCCGCACCTGCGCTGGCGCCTCGAACTGTTCGGGGTGATCGTTGTAGTACTGCGCGACCTCGATCTCGGAGACGAAGATGCTGCGGTTGACCTCCTGCTGGACGAGCTGCTGCTGCCGCAGCGTACGCCGCACCTGGTCGCGGAGCGCGTCGAACGTTATTCCGGCTTCGGCCAGGGCCTGCTCGAACTCCTCGTCGGTGGTGATGTCGTTGGTGTCCCGCAGCCGCCGGATCTGGCTGTCCACCAGGTTGGCGTCGGCGGTAATGCCCAGCGCGTCGGCTCGCTGCGCCATCATCTTCTCGTCGATCAGCCCGGCCAGAAACCTCTCGCGGAGCTGCAGCAGCTGCGCCTGGATCTCCGACTCGGGAATCTGCTGGCGCAGCATCTCCATCCGATCGCGCTCGACAGTCTCGAGGTCAGTCAGCATGATGGGGTCGCCGTTGACCTTGACCAGAATCATGTTGATGACGTTGCTCGGCCGCGCCGGGTGCGTTACCCCGGCCAGTGTCTGACCTTGCGGGCGCGTCGGCTCCTGCGCCGGCATCGCGACGGCGGGGGCCACGACGAGCCCGCTCAGAGCGAGTGCGCAGCAGGCTCGGAAGGCAGGCAGTCGTGTCATCGTGACGTCTGTTGGATGGCGGAGCAGCGACCGCTCGGCTGCCGCTCGAAGGCGGACCTGGCTCGCCGGTAGGTATCGTTTTCTCGGGAGATCGGTCGTCCTGACCGGCTTTCAGCCTACCACGGGCAAAGTGCCTCGAGCACCCTCTGCGTGCCGTGCGGAGGGACCGCCTGGCGGGCCGGTTGCCAGGCCATGCCACGCGCGGCCCGAAGACATCAGCGAAGCGAGTCGAGGACCTCGCGCACCTGCTGGATCAGCTCGGCAGGCGGGCGAGAACCGGTCGCTACAATGAGCCGGTCGGGTGGCGTCAGGCTCCAGGTCGGTGTCGATTCGACCAGCGCCAAGATGCCCGCCATGTCGATGGGGGCGTCCTCGCTGATCCGCAACCCGACCCGGTCACCCTGGCGCTCGATAGCCGTGACTCCGGCCGCCTCCGCGGCCAACCGCAGGCTGGCGTATGCGAGCAATCGCTCGACCTCCGCCGGAAGCGGACCGTACCGATCGCGTAGCTCCGACTGCAGCGCATCGAGCTGCGGCTCCGTGCTGGCTGAGGCCAACCGCTTGCTCACCATCAGGCGCTGCACCGGATCCTCCACGTAGGAGCCCGGCAGCTGGAGGTCGAGGCCGATGCTGATCTGCGACCGCACCCCGGTCGGTACGGGCTCGCCCTTGATCTCGCGCACCGCCTCCTCCAGCAGTCGAGCGTACATCTCGAAGCCTACGGCAGCGATGTGGCCGTGCTGCCGCCCGCCTAGCAGCGAGCCAGCTCCGCGGATCTCGAGATCCATGGCCGCCAAGCGAAAGCCGGACCCCAGGTCGGAGAACTCCTGGATCGCCCGCAGCCGCTTCTTGGCGATCGGCGCCAACGTGTCGACCGGGGGCACGATCAGGTAAGCATAGGCTCGCCAGGTTGATCGGCCGACCCGACCGCGCAGCTGGTACAACTGCGCCAACCCGAACCGATCGGCCCGATTGACGATGATCGTGTTGGCCAGCGGGATATCGAGACCGTTCTCGATGATCGCGGTGGTTACCAGCACGTCGGCCGTCCCCTCGACGAAGTCGAGCATGACCCGCGCCAGCTCGGCCTTCGGGAGCTGCCCGTGCGCGACCCGAATCTCGCCTTCCGGGACCAGGTCCCGGAGCACTCGTGCGACTCGGTAGATCGATTCGATGCGGTTGTGAACGAAGAAGACCTGGCCGCCGCGCGACAGTTCCTCGTGGATGGCGTTGGCGATGATCTCGCGATCCCAGGCCACGATGTGGGTGGCGATGGCGTACCGGTCCTTGGGCGGAGTCTCGATGACGCTGAGATCGCGGACGCCCAGCAGCGACATCTGCAGCGTGCGTGGGATCGGCGTCGCCGTCATGGCCAGCACGTCGACCTCCTGCTTCAGCTTCTTGAGCTTCTCCTTATGCGACACGCCAAAGCGCTGCTCCTCGTCGACTACCAGCAGGCCCAGGTCCTTGAAGCGAATATCGTTCGACAGCAACCTGTGGGTGCCCACCGCGATGTCGGCGCGGCCGTCGGCAATGCTCTTGGCGGCGACGCGCACCTCGGCGTCCGTGCGAAAGCGCGACAGCAATTCGATCTGCATCGGAAAGCCCGCGTAACGCTGCTGCATCGTCCGCCAGTGCTGGTGCGCCAGGACCGTGGTCGGGGCCAGAACCGCGACCTGCCTACCCTCCATGACCGATTTGAAAGCGGCCCGCAGCGCCACCTCGGTCTTGCCGTACCCGACATCGCCGCACAGCAGCCGATCCATCACGATGGGTGACTCCATGTCCCGCTTGACCTCGGCAATGACGTTGACCTGGTCGGGCGTCTCCTCGTACTCGAAGGCGTCCTCGAACTCACGCTGCCAGGGTGTGTCTGGTCCGCAGGCTCGCCCGGTGGCTGCCTTGCGCGCGGCGTACAGCTCGAGCAGATCGTCGGCCATATCGCGAAGCGAGCTCTTGACGCGGCTCCTGACCTTCGACCAGCTGGCTCCGCCCAGCTTGTTGATCCGCGGGCGGGCCTCCTCGCCGGCCCGGAACCTCTGCGCCAGGTAGAGCTGCTCGAGTGGTAAGTAGAGTCGATCCGCACCCCTGTACTCGAGCTCCATGAACTCCTTCGAGGTGCCCGACACCTCGATCGTCTTGACGCCGACGAAGTGCCCGATGCCGTGCTCCTCGTGGATCACGTAATCGCCAGGCTGCAAGTCGCGGAAGTCGCCCTGGAACGCGTCGCCATGAAAGCGTCGTCGTCGCGCCGGCGGCCGCGCCCGGCCGAAGATCTCGACGTCGGTGGCGACCCACAGCCCGAGCTCGGGAACCCGGAACCCGGCCGACAGAGTGCCGGTGCCGATGCTGCACGTGCCGGGCGCCAGGCTCGACGGAACCTCCGCGTCGTCGCCAACGAGCAACGCGCTGGCGACGCCGTAGCCATCGAGAATCTCGGCCAGCCGCTCCGCCTTACCAGGCCGGCCCAGCACAAAGGCCACGCGCTCGCCCGAGGCCAGATCACGATCGAGCTCCTGGGCCAGTTCGGCCAGCCGGCCCCGGTACACCGGAGCCGCCTGCGCCGACAGCGCCGTCGCCTCGGCCTGGCCGCTGACCAACTCCGCGACCACCACCCGTGGCTCCGCGACGCCGCGACACAGAGCCACGTCGGGCGGGTGGACCAGCTCGTCGGGCACCGGCGCCTTGGCCTGGCTCGCCAGTGCCTGGTGGTAGTGCTCGTCGAGGTACTCGTTCCACTTCTCGGCGTTGCGCGCCAGGATCTCGGGCTCCACCTCCACCCAGAGGGGCCCGTGCAGATAGTCGGCCAGCAGCCCCGACATGGCCTTGTGCTCGCGTGCCACCTCGTGCGGATCGTCGGCGGTGCGTGACATCGCCGGGGGCAGGTCGATCGAGTCGATCTGGCGCATCGAGCGTTGGTCCCGCGGGTTGAACTCGCGCAGCGACTCGATCTCGTCGCCGAAGAACTCGAGCCGGACCGGATGCTCGCGCGTCGGCGGGAAGATGTCGAGGATGCCACCCCGCGCCGCGAACTCCCCGAGCTCCTGGACCAGTGCAACACGCCGGTACCCCGAATCGACGAGCACCGCGGCCAGCTCCTTCGGGTCGCGCTGGCCGCCGGGTGCGAGCACCATCGACCGCTCACGGAAGCGCTCCGGCGATTGCACCCGTTCCATCCAGCAGCGGATCGGGGCCAACAGCACGTCGACGCGGCCCCGGGTACATCGATCGAGCGTTTGCAGTCGTTCCCGGACAATGTCGTCGTGCGCCGGCACCGTGCCGTACGGATTCACCTCGAGGGGCGGGAACGCGACCACTGCGCCGGCGCTCTCGCGCCCCTCGTGAAAACCACGGAAGTCGATGAGCGTGACCTCGAGGTCGATGTCGGCCGGCAAGACCACGGCGAGGGGGCGGGCGGCCGTGAGCTGCACCTCGCTCAGCGCCGCCGCGAGGTGCGCTCCCGCGAGACCCTCGAGGCGCACGGGGCCCCCGATTCGTACCTGTTGCAGCGCTTTCCGCAACGACGGACGGTCGCGCAGCGTCGACAGGACGGCGTTCAGCATTCCGGTGGCCGGGGCGTGGGTGACGCCGACATCACTCGGCGTCAGGGCCTGGTGCCAACGGTATCGCACAGATACGCTCGACCAGGCTGGTCGTCGAATGACCGGAGACCAGGTCGAGGAAGACGATCTCGCTCCCGACCTCGTTCGCCACCGGCTCCTCCGGCAGCTGCTGGCTCTTCCAGTCGGCACCCTTGGCATAAAATGCCGGGCGCAACGTGCGCAGCAGGTCGGCCGGGCTCGTTGAGTCGAACGGGATGACGTGGTCGACCCAGCGCAGTGCCGCCAGCAGCTCCATGCGCTCGGCGAGAGGAATCACCGGTCGACCCGGACCCTTGAGCGCACGAATCGAGGCGTCGCTGTTGACCCCGACGACGAGGAAGTCGCCAAGACCCCGGGCCTGCTGCAGGCCGCGGAGATGTCCGGGATGCAGCAAGTCGAAGCAGCCGTTGGTGAACACCACCCGCTGGCCCTGAGCGCGACGCTCCCGGACCCGCTCGATGACCGTCGCTGGATCGAACTGCTCAGAGTCGGTCACGATCCAGATCCTGGCCGTCCATGCCGCCTACGCGCTCCCACTCCACACCCCCGTCGAAGGCCCAGTCGTGCGGCAGTCGCGTGACACCCACGTCGCCGTACCGCGAGTGGACGCGGAAGCTGTACAGGCCGCGGTGGTAGTCGTAGGGCGTGCCATCCTTCCGGTGCACGGCAACGTCGAGGTAGTAGGTGTCCTGCACGAGGTGGAGATCGCTGATGCGTAGGCACACCGTGCCCGGCCCACGCAGGGAAGCTGGCTCGAACCGTTCGATGTCGGTGTTGGTGCCGTAGCAGGAGACCCCGTTGGCGTTGAACACGCCGAGTCCGAAGACGAAGTCGTCGATTGTCCGACGGGCCACGAACTGGATCTCGATCGTCATCGCGTCGCCCGTCGTGAACACGTGTCGCGCCTCGCCGGCGTCGTCGAGTAGCCGCACTCGGTCGATCATCACGTCCTGGCTCCCCCAGCGTCCTGTCTCGTACGGACTATCGACGGAGGCATCCCCCTCGGCGACGGGCGTGCCGATTCGGGTGGCCTCGTCGCGCCCGTCGTTCGCCGCCTGCCGCGCCACCTCGACGCGCTCGCGCTCGACCCGCGAGAGCTCCGCCTCCTCGTTCTCGGCGACCCAATTCAGGTAGGTGTCGACGACGCGAACCGGGTCCCCGATCGCCGCCACCTTGCCCTGTTGGATCCAGGCGGCCCGGTCGCAGAGACGGCGCACCGTGTCCATGCCGTGGGTCACCAGGAGGATGGTCTTGCCTCGTCGCCTGAACTCGCCAATCTTGTCGAGGCACTTATGCACGAAGCCCTCGTCGCCCACCGCCAGCACCTCGTCGATTACCAGCACGTCGGGGTCGACATGGATGGCAACCGAAAAACCGAGGCGCATGTACATGCCGGAGGAGTAGTTCTTCACCGGCGCGTCGATGAACTCCTCGAGCTCGGCGAAGGCGACGATTTGGTCGAAGCGCGCCTGGACCTGGCGCCGCGTCAGCCCCAGCATGATGCCGTTGATGTAGACGTTCTCGCGTCCGGTGATCTCTGGGTGAAATCCTGCACCCAGCTCGATGAGCGCGGAGATCTTGCCGTCGACCGCGACCTGGCCCTCGGTGGGTTTGGTCGTCCCGGCGACGATCTTCATCAGCGTGCTCTTGCCGGCGCCGTTGGCCCCGATCAGCGCGAACGTCTCGCCCCGTGCCACATCGAAGCTGACGCTGTCGAGGGCCGTGAAGATCTCGCCCGGTTTCAGGGCCTTGAACAGGTTGCCGCCGACAAACGCACTCTTGAGGGTCAGGAATCGGTGCTGCCCCGCGAAGCGCCGGTAGCGCTTGGTGATCCCGGCGAGCCGAATCGCGGCGGGTTGCTCCATGGCCAACCTCAGACCTCCTCGGAGAACGAGTCGCGCAGACGATCGAAGAACATGTACCCGGCCGCAAAGATCACCAGTGCCAGCAGGCCGGTCACCCCGAATCGCTTCCAGTGCAGCATCTCCCCGGTGAACATACTCGTGTGGTAGGCCTCGATGATGTGCGTCATCGGATTGAGCTGCAGCAGAAACGGACCCCAGGTGCCCGGACGCTGCTCCTCGAGAAACGTGAAGCTGTAGATTATCGGCGAGCCGAAGAACCAGAGTGTCAGGATGTTCGCCAGAAGATCGCGCACGTCGCGGTAGTGCACCGTGAGCGACGCGAGCAAGAGGGCCAGGCCAAGGCTGAACAGCAGCTGCACCAGCACCACGAGCGGCAGCCACAGAAGATGCAGCGACAGGCCTGCGGGCTTGAACCAGATCCAGAACGCGAAGTAGATCGGCAGGCCGAGCAGGAAGTTGACGCCGTTGTGCAGGACGCTGACCAACGGCAGCACCTCGGCGGGGAAGATGATCTTCTTGATCAGATTGCCTCCCACGAGCAGCGAGTTGGCACCCTCGGCGAGCGCCGAGGAGAACCACGTCCAGGGCAGCAATCCGCAGAACAGGTACAGCGCGTACGGGCTCGTCGAGGGTCCCTCTTGCATCGGCGTGAACACGTATGTGAAGACAAACGTGTAGACACCGAGCAACATCAGCGGGTGCACGAACGTCCACAGGAAGCCGAGCACCGATCCCCGGTAGCGCGCCTTGAGCTCGCGCGCCACCAGCGTGTGGACCAGGACCCGGTGGCCCCAGAGACGCGCCAGCGCATGCCACATGTCAGTGGCTACCTGTGTAGAAGGTGTGCACGTTGGGGCCCGGGCCGTGGAAATTCTGTGCGCAACGCGCGGAAAACCACCGCGGCGCCTGTCGAAAGGCCGGCCGCAGCCTGTGGAAAACCCGAGCGTGCGACGCGAGATCGCCGAGCCACCGGCTCCGGCTCCGAAACGGCTCGGCAGGGCTACGCGCCGCCCGCCCCCGCCTCGGCGATCGGGGTCGCCGTGCCGCCCTCGATCCGGTACATCCGGTGGAACTTGCGCACGTCGCCCTTGTCGTTGAAATCGGTGGCCCCGCTGACGCCGGGATACGGATTCATGCTGTTGAGATAGAAGCGGAGCTCGTGCGGATTCAGCCCCGACTCCTGAACTGCTTCGGCCAAGATGCGGACGGCGTCGTAGCCGTGTGCGGCGTATACGTCGGGTTCGTGCCCGTATTTCTGTGCGAAGTCGGCCACGAACGACCGCACATGGTCCTCGCTGCTGGTCGGATCGAACGACGGCTGCGGGAAGACCAAGCCCTCCACCGCCTCCATATCGCCCGCCTGCAGCTCCGCTGCCTGCACCGCGCCCGTGGCGAACAGCGGCGTGTCGACGCCGGCCGCTCGGAGCGCCCGCGCGACGCCCGCTGTGTCCCCCGTGTATCCAGCGATGTAGATCGCACCGACGTCGAGCGACGTGATCTCGGCGACCGCCGCCGAGAAGTCGGTCGCATCGCGGGGGTAGCTCGTCTGTCCCTCGACCCGGCCACCGAGTTGACGAAAGCGCTCGATGAACGAGTTCTTCTGACCGATGCCGAACTCGTTCTGGTTGGCGATCACCACTGCCCAACGAATCCCGAGCTTGTTGTAGATGTAGTCGGCGGTGTTCAGCGCTTCGAGCTCGTCGCTAGGAAAGTTACGGAAGATGAAATCCCCTGCGTCGGTGAGCTTCGGGCTCGAGGAAGACGGCGACAGCAGGATGACCTCGGCCTCCTGGAAGATCGGGGCGATGTCGAGCGTGATATCCGAGAGATCCGAACCGATGACCGCGACGACGCCCCACTCGAGCAGCTCCTGCGCCGCGGCGGCTGCCGGGCTCGAGGTGCTCTGGGCGTCGCGAACCTGCATGTCGATCGGTTTGAATCCCTGTTCGTGGACCTCGATGCCGCCCTCGGCGTTGATCTCCTCGACTGCCAAATCGATGCCTTTACGGATCGACATGCCATAGCCCGACCCAGGCCCCTGTAACGAAACGATGGCGCCGAACCTGACGTCCGGGCTCGTATCGCCACAGGCGAGGGTCGGACCGGCGATGGCGACGATGGCAAGCGTGATGGTGGTTCCTCTCATGAGGCCGAATCTCCCCTCATTGATCGTGTCCCGGCGAATCGCCGGGGATCGGCATCTCGGTCGTCTTGATGCCGGTGCGGGTGGCCTTGATACCGCGCGCCTTCGCAACCTGCAACCGGAGCGTCGATCTTTCGAGGGCGCCCGTGGCGCGCTCGACGTCGGTGCCCGACTCCGGTTGCACCATGCGAGCCTCGGCACGCTGCACCGCCGCCTCGGCGCGCGCCACGTCGATCTCGGCCGCGTCCTCGGCGGTCTGGGCCAGGAAGGTGACGCCCTCCGGCCCCACCTCGGCGAACCCTCCGGCGACAGCCAGCAACCCCTGGCTGCCGTCCGAGCCCGTGTAGCGCAGCTCGCCGACACCGAGCGCCGTCATGTAGCGCGCGTGGCGCGGCAGGATCCCGAACTGGCCCTGAATCCCCGGCGCCGTGACCTCGACCACCTCGCGGTCGAGCACCTCTCCCGCCGGACTCACGACGTGCAGTCGAAAACTCTCAGCCATGGGTTTCAAACAGCCGCCGCGGCGGCCTCCTCCTGCTCCGACTTCAGACGATCGCCCTTCGCACGTGCCTCTTCGATGGTACCAACCATGTAGAAGGACTCCTCGGGCAGATCGTCGTGCTTGCCCTCCAAGATCTCCTTGAAGCCGCGGACCGTGTCCTCCAGCTTGACGTAGACACCCTCGTTGCCGGTGAAGATCTCGGCGACGAAGAACGGCTGCGACAGGAAGCGCTGCAAGCGGCGGGCTCGCGACACCGTCACGCGCTGCTCCTCCGACAGCTCGTCCATGCCGAGGATCGCGATGATGTCCTGCAGATCACGATACTGCTGCAGGGTCAGCTTCACCTCGCTGGCTACCTGGTAGTGCTCGTCGCCGAGTACTTGCGGATCAACCAGCTGCGAGTTGGAGTCTAGCGGGTCGACCGCCGGATAGATTCCGATCTCGGTCAGGGCTCGCGACAGCGTGACGCTCGCATCTAGGTGCGCGAAGGTCGTTGCCGGCGCCGGGTCGGTGAGGTCGTCGGCGGGTACGTAGATCGCCTGAACAGAGGTGATCGACCCGGTCTTGGTCGCCGTGATTCGCTCCTGCAGCTCACCCAGCTCGGTGGCCAGGTTGGGCTGGTAGCCAACCGCCGAGGGCATGCGGCCGAGCAGCGCCGAGACCTCGGACCCGGCCTGCGTGAAGCGGAAGATGTTGTCGATGAACAGGAGCACGTCTTGACCCTGGTCGCGGAAGTACTCCGCCACCGTGACCCCGGTGAGGCCGACGCGCAGGCGCGCCCCCGGCGGCTCGGTCATTTGTCCGAAGATCAGGGCGGTGTTCTTGATGGTGCCCGAGTCGGTCATCTCGCGGAACAGATCGTTGCCCTCACGGGTGCGTTCGCCGACCCCCGCGAAGACCGAGTAACCGCCGTGTTGCTTGGCGACGTTGTTGATCAACTCCTGGATAAAGACCGTCTTGCCGACACCCGCGCCGCCGAAGAAGCCGATCTTGCCGCCGCGCTTGAACGGCACCAACAGATCGATGACCTTGATGCCGGTCTCGAACTGCTGCGTCTCGGTGAGCTGCTCGTCGAACGGCGGCGCGTGCCGGTGGATCGGCCAGCGCTCCGCAGCCTCTACCGGGCCGGCCTGATCGATCGGATCGCCGGTGACGTTGATGATGCGCCCGAGCGTGCCGTCGCCGACGGGCGTCGTGATCGGCCCGCCGGTGTCGTGTGCGCGCATCCCCCGCACCATGCCGTCGGTCGTCGCCATCGATACGCAGCGAACCCGGTTCTCGCCCAGGTGCTGGGCCACCTCGACGATGACGTCGATCTTGACGCTGCCGAGCTCGGCGTCGTCCTTGATGCGCAGGGCCTGGTAGATCGGCGGCAGGTTGCCGCCGTCGAACTCCACGTCCACGGCGGGACCGACGACGCTAATCACCTTGCCGACAGCACCGCTCGTCGAATCGCTCATCAAATCCTCCTCGAAATCGGCCGCGGCGTCAGGCGAGCGCTTCGGCGCCGCCAACCACCTCGAGAATCTCGGTTGTGATCGCTTCCTGGCGAAGCTTGTTCATGGTCAACGTCAGATCGTCGATCATTTCTTCGGCGTTCTTGGTGGCATCGTCCATCGCCGCCATGCGCGCCGCGTGCTCCGCCGCGCTCGACTCCAGGAGCGCCTGGTAGACCTGCGCCTCGACGAATCGGGGCAGCAGCGTGTCGACGATCGCCCGGGCGTCGGGCTCGAAGATGTAGTCAATCATCTCGACCAGAGCAACGTGGTCGCGGGAGCGGTTCTCCTCCAGCGTCTCGCCGAGCGCCCCGGCCACCGCGCCGATGACGCCGAAGCCCTCGTGCGCCTGGCCGCCGGTCTGCGCCTCGGCGTAGGCGCGCGCGGCCTCGCGGAACGACAGCCCCCTCTCTGTCCCGAAGGGGAGGTCTCGGATCGGCAGCAGCGGCTCGACCACCAGGTTCTGACTCAAGGCCGAGACGAACTCGTTGTAGATCAGGTAGACGGTATCGGTGTTGCCGGATACGAACTGGTCGATCAGGTACTGGGCCGCCGCCGCGGCGCGCGGGTAGCTCAAGTTCTTGAGTAGATCCTCGTCGGCGCGCTCGACCTCGATGTCACCGCGGCGCCGGAAGTGGTCCCAGCCCTTGCGGCCGACAGCGATCACCTTCACGTCGAGCTGCCCCCACACGCCGAGGGCCCGGTGAGCGTACCTGATGACGTTGCTGTTGAAGGCGCCGCACAGGCCGCGGTCCGAGGTGATTACTACGGCCGTGATGTGGCCGTCTCGTGATGTATCGAGGAGCGCGTGGTCGAGCTGCCCCGCGTCATCGGTCGGCAGCTCGCCCAGCACGTCCCACATCTTGCTGGCGTAGGGGCGCGCCGCTAGCATGCTGTCCTGCGAGCGCCGCAATTTCGCCCCCGCCACCAGCTTCATGGCGCGCGTGATCTGCCGCATGTTCTTGACCGACCGCACCCGGCGGCGGAGCTCCAGCAGCGTAGCCATGGCTTACTCGGCGCTCTCCGTCTGGAAGTCCACAAGGAAGGCCTCGGCGCTGCCGCGAAGACGCGCCGTGAGGGGGTCGTCGAGCTTGCCGGCAGCCTCGATTTCCTCCCACAGCTCTGGGTCGTTGACGTCGATGTAGTCGTACAGGCCGAGCTCGAACGGGCGCACCTGCTCGACCTCGAGCGTATCGAGGTAGCCGTTGCTGCCGGCCCAGATGATGGCGATCTGCTGGGCCACGCGAAGCGGCTGATACTGATGCTGCTTGAGGATCTCGGTCAGCCGCGCGCCGCGCGCCAACTGCCGCTGCGTGGCCACATCCAGGTCTGAGCCGAACTGGGCGAAGGCCGCCAGCTCCCGGTACTGCGCCAGGTCGAGGCGCAAGGAGCCGGCAACCTGCTTCATGCCTTTGATCTGCGCCGCGCCGCCGACTCGGGATACCGATAGGCCGGCATTCACCGCGGGGCGGATATTCTTGTGGAACAGATCGGTCTCGAGGAAAATCTGCCCGTCGGTGATCGAGATGACGTTGGTAGGGATGTAGGCCGACACGTCGCCCGCCTTCGTTTCGATGACCGGCAGCGCCGTGAGACTGCCGGCGCCGGTCGCGTCGCTCAGCTTCGCGGCGCGCTCGAGCAGCCGCGAGTGCAAGTAGAAGACGTCGCCTGGGAAGGCCTCGCGACCCGGCGGGCGGCGCAGTAACAAGGACATCTCGCGGTAGGCGTTGGCGTGCTTCGACAGATCGTCGTAGATCACCAGGGCGTGCTGGCCGTTGTCGCGGAAGTACTCGCCCATGGCGCAGCCGGAGTATGGCGCCATCCATTGCATCGGGGCCGGCGTCGAGGCCGAAGCAACGACGATGATCGTGTAGTCCATCGCGCCACTGTCCTCGAGCCTCTTCACCACCTGCGCGACGGTCGACTGCTTCTGGCCTACGGCGACGTAGATGCAGATGACGTCTTTGCCCTTCTGGTTGATGATCGTGTCGACGCCAATCGCGGTCTTGCCCGTCTGGCGGTCGCCGATGATCAGCTCACGCTGTCCGCGCCCGATCGGGATCATCGAGTCGATCGACTTGATACCCGTTTGCAGAGGCTCCGAGACTCCCTGCCGGTCGATAATGCCGGGAGCGATGCGCTCCATCGGCCCGGTGTGCTCCACGTTGATCGCGCCCTTGCCGTCGAGTGGCGCACCCAGCGGATCGATGACTCGGCCGACCAGTGTCTCGCCTACCGGCACCTCGACGATTCGGCCGGTGCGCTTGACCGTGTCGCCTTCCTTGACTAGCGTCGTATCGCCCAACAGCACCGCGCCGACAGTGTCCTCGTCGAGGTTGAGGGCGATGCCGGCGACGCCGTTGGGGAACTCCAGGAGCTCCTGGGACATGCAGCGCTCGAGCCCGTATACGCGCGCGATGCCGTCGCCGACCGCGATGACCGTGCCAACCTCCTGGACCTCGATCTCGGCTTCGTAGCCGGCGATCTGCCGCTGGATAATGCTTGAAATCTCTTCGGCCTTGATTTCCATCTCGAATTCTCGCTTCGGTTCAGCCGTCCATCATCTGGTCGCGCATGCGCTCCAGCTGATAGCGAAGGCTTCCGTCGTAAACCAGGTCTCCGATCCGCGTGACGAGCCCGCCGAGGAGCTCCGGGTCGGTCTTCGTGGAAAGTCGCACCTTCCTGCCGGTGGCGCGCACCAGCTTGTCGCGCAGGTCGGCAACTGCATGCTCGCCGAGCGCCGTCGGCGATGTCACTTCGGCGTTGAGGATACCCAGGTGGGCATCGACCAGCACCCGGTACTCGGCCGCCGCCGCCCGCAGGTGCTCGAGGCGCTCGCGCTCGGCGAGCACGCCGACAAAGCGCCGGGTCACCTCGCTCGCACCGAGCTGCTGCGCCACGTCGATAAGGACCGCCGCCTTCTTCTCGGTTTCGACTGCCGGGTTGAGCAAGAGCAACTCCAGGCCGTTGAATTGCGCGATGGCCGCCGCGAGCCCCTCGAGCTCGCCGGCCACCGTCTCTGGATTGCCCTCGGTCTCGAGCACCGCGCCCAGAAGCGCTTTGGCGTATCGTCGAGCCACCGCCGCGTTGACCATTTCGTCTCTCGTCCCTGTGTGTAACGCCAGTCGAGCCCGTGCTAGGAGCCCGTGGTGACGGACTCCCCGAGACGGTCGAGGTACTCCAGGACTAGTCGGTCCTGGTCCTCGCCGGTGAGGTTGTCCCTGACGATGCGCCGCGCTATGCCCACGGCAAGGTCGGCCACGTGAAGCTGCAGCCGTCGCCGCGAACGGGCGGCCTCGACGTTCAGGTCCCGGGTCGCCCGATCGCGAATCTGCGCCGCGTGATCGACGGCGGCGGCCTCGATCCGCTGGCGGTCCGTCGCCGCGGCCGCACGCGCCTGCGTCACCAGCGCCGAGGCTTCCTCCTGTACACGCCCAAGCCGTGCAGCCGACTCTGCCTCGTACTTGGCGGCCGCCTTGGTCTGCTCCTGCGCCAGCCGCCGCGCCACCTGAATTCCCGCGACTCGCTCACCGAGCACGACCTTGAGCCCAGGAAAGTCGAAATTGTCGATAACGAAGGTCGGTGGCACGACCAGCAGCCAATAGAGCAAGCCCAAGAGCATACCGAAATTGATCAGCCGCGCCGGAAAATCCCACCACGGTTTCTCCTCGTGGCCGGCCGTCTCCTCGTCGCCATGCTCTCCTGCCACGCCGTGCTCCTGGTCGGCCGCGGGCTCCTGCGTCCCGGGCGGCTGTTCCTGCCCGGTCGCGGTCTCTTGCGCGGGCTCGCCGTGCTCTTGGAGCGACACCGTGGCACTGGCCGGCCAGCCCGGCAGCGGCGCCACGAAGAGCAGCGCCAGGATGCAGAAACGCCGGGGCGCCGCGATCCTCATGACTTCGCTCCGACCTCACGGCCCAGGAGCCGCTCGGCAATGTTCCGCGCCAGTTCGTCGGCCTGCTCGTCGAGCTGCTGCTTGGCTCGGCCGACCTCGGCTTCGAGCTCGGTCTTGGCCTGCTCGATCTGCTGGGTGGCGGCGGCTCGAGCCGCCGCCAGGACCGCGTCCCGTTTCGCCTTCCCCGCGGCCTGCTCCTGCTCGCGGATCGCAAAAGTCTCCCTGCGTGCATCCGCGAGCTCGATCTCGATCGCGGCCAGGCGCTCCTCCTGGATGTGCTTGGCGGCCTCGAAGGCGGTACGCGCCGACTCGATCTCCGCCTGCCGCGCCGCGAGGGTTCTATTGAGCGGCCCAAAGAGCCACTTGTTCAGAACGAACACGAGGGCCAACACCGCGGCCGCCACGAGCAACATGGTAGGCGGGTGCGGGAAGTTATCCATGAGTATCGCCGCGCGTGGCCGCGCCCATGCCGGAGTCCTGTCGAGCGGGGTTCTGGCTGGAGGTCGCAGGAATCGAGCGAAAAGGTGCGCGCGGAACCGGTTCGATGTGATGACCTGACCGCCGAGGGGGCAATCAGTCGGGAGTCACTCCAGGGTCGAGACGACGCGCTTGAGCTCGTCGGCGACGGCGGCGCGACACGTCGGATCGAGCACGGATTCTAACAGCCGCTTCGAGACGTCAGCAAGCATCCTACCGAGGGCTTGCGTGACGATCCCGGCGAGCTCGTCGTCATGTTCCTCGGTCTCCAGGGCGAGCTCGGCTTCCCACTTCTCGCCGGCGGTTTCATCGACCGTCAGGGCGACCACCCGGTTGTCTCGGCGATACTCGTAGACGTGCGGCCCGCCGGGCCCAGAGCCACTGACCTCGAGGTGGTATCCGCTGGCCTCGAGTTCCGCGGCGAAGACGTCGCGAATCAGATCGACGAAGTGCTCGTTGCCGATGTAGGAGTAGCTCTTCTGCATCGTTTACCGCGTCCTTTCGTTCAGCCGGCTAGCCCGGCGCTGCGTCGTCGTCTTCCTTCAGGCCGCTGCCGCCTGTCTGGAATGCCGGGACGAGCATCATCGGCGCCAGCATCGTGGTGACGATCGTCATCAGGATCGATACCCCGAACACCGCCTGGTCGATAATGCCCTCGGCGATTCCGACGCCGGCGATGATCAACGCGACCTCGCCGCGCGGCATCATGCCGAGGCCGATGCGCCACGCCCCGCGCTTGTTGAAGCCGACGCCCAGCGCTGGCAGGCTACAGCCGATGATCTTGGAAAGAATAGCCAGGGCGCTCAGGACCACGCCGAACGTGATGGCAGCGCCCATTGCCTCGATGTCGACCAACATGCCCAGGACGCAAAAGAAGATCGGCACGAGCACGTAGTAGACGCCCGCGAGGCTCTCCTCCAGGTAGTGCTTTAGCTTCGTGTCCGAGAGCACCAGGCCCATGGTGTAGGCACCGATGATCATGGCCAGGCCGAACATCTCGGCCACCGCGGCGGCCAGGAACGCCAGCGCTGCCGCGACCCCCACGGTAGCTCCGCGCCCCTTGAACCAGTCGAGAAACGTCGCGATGTGCTTGGACAGCGCCAGCCCGACGGCCATGAACACGACATAGAAGCCGCCGGCCTTGAGGAACGTCATGCCCGCACCGCCCCAGTCGACCACGCCCGTGCGCGCCATCCCGACGACCACCGCGAGGACCATGATGCCGAGTACGTCGTCGACGACCGCCGCCCCCAGGATCGTCACGCCCTCTGGGGTGTCCAGGCGTTTGATGTCCGACAGCACGCGCGCCGTGATCCCGACCGATGTGGCCACCATGATCGACCCGACGAACAGCGCCGTGCCGCTCATGTAGCTGTCGGCGTAGCCGAATTGCACGGTGGCAATAACGCCGAAGAGGAACGGCAGGATCACGCCGCCAAGCGCGATAACGCTGGCCGGCGCAGCGTACTTGAGAAAGCTGGGCAGGTCAGTCTCGAGCCCCGCCATGAACAGAAGCATCACCGCGGCGACCTGCGCGATCGCCCACAGCTCGTTGGACACGGGGAGCTGACCCTCGTGCAGCGCGAAGAGCGCGCCTTCTATCCCCGGGAGGTGAATCATCCCGCCGAGCGCATACGGCCCAATGATGATGCCGGCCGCTAACTCGCCCAGCACACCCGGTTGCTTGAAGAGGCGCTCGACCAACTCTCCACAGAGCTTGGCGACCATCACGATGACACCGATTTGCAGTACGAACTGCATCACCAGCTCGGTTATGCCCCCATGCTCCACGCCGTGTCTCCTCGTTGCCTCGTCGCCATCTCCCCGGCTTGCCCACCGCCGCGCCGTGCCGTCCGCCAGGGATCGTGAGCCACGTTATACCAACAACTTATCCCTTCTCGGTGGGGCGCACGGGCGCTTGGCCGGGCTTCGCAGCGCCCGGTCGCGCGGCGGCTGGCGGCGGCGGCCGTGTGGCGCCAGCCTCGGCGGACATCTCCCTGCGCATCTCGCAACGCCCCTGGAAGAACGCGCCGGGCTCGATCACCAACTTGTCCGTGTCGAGATCGGCCTCGACCTTGCCGCTCCCGTGGATGGTGATGCGATCGCTGGCCTTGACCGAGCCCTTGAGCGACCCGTGCACGGCCAACTGGCACACGTCGAGCTCGCCATCGACTTGCGCCTTGGGCCCCAGAATCAGCGCCGCCGGCGACACGATCTTGCCGTTGAACTTCCCATCGATACGCACGGAGCCCTCGAAGCGCAGGGTCCCCTTGACCTCCATGCCTTCGCCGAGGTGTCCGTCCAGATTGCTGCTTCCGTTCATCGTCAGCTCCTGCCCAGCTCCATCAGCAGGTCGTACAGCCTATTGAGCTCGTCGAAAGATGTGAACCGAATCTCGATCTTGCCACGCTCCCGGCCGTGCAACCGAACGGCTGTTCCCAGGACTCGGGACAGCTTCTGCTCCGCCGCCGCGACGTCCGGATCGTCTGGTTTCTTGCCGGATCGTCCGGTGCCGCGCGCCACGGAACGAACCCGGGCCTCGGTTTGGCGCACCGAGAGATCCTTGGCCACCACCTCCTGCGCCACCGCCCGTTGCTCTCCAGCGTCGGCCAGACCGAGCAGGGCCCGGGCGTGACCCATGGTAAGCCGCCCCTCCACGAGCAGACGCTGGACGGCATCGGGAAGACCGAGAAGCCGCAAGTAGTTGGCAACCGTCGAGCGCTCCTTGCCGACGCGGCTTGCGGCCTGCTCCTGGGTCAGCCCCATCCCGTCGATCAGCAAACGATACGCCTGCGCCTCTTCGATGGCGTTGAGATCCTCCCGCTGCACGTTCTCGATGATCGCCAGCTCGAGCGACTCCTGCGGTGTGGCGTCACGCACCACGGCGGGGATACGCTCCAGCCCGGCCCGTTGCGCCCCGCGCCAGCGACGCTCCCCAGCGATGAGCTCGTAGCCCTTCTCGACACGACGCACGAGTACCGGTTGCAGCACCCCGTGTTCGCGAAGTGAGGCGGCCATCGTGTCGATGGCGCTGTCAATGAAGCGCTCGCGCGGCTGCTGCGGGTTCGGCCGGATCTCGTCGACTCGGATCTCGTCGAGGCCCGGGCGCGCTGGCTCCGCAACGGCAACGCCGCCCGGAATCAGGGCATCGAGCCCGCGGCCCAGCGCCTTTCGGGGGCCACTAGCCATGGTTGACGACCTCTCGCATTAGTTTCAAATACGCCTGCGCACCACTGGACCGCAGATCATACAGGATGATGGGTTTGCCGAAGCTGGGCGCCTCGCCGAGGCGTACGTTGCGGGGAATCTCGGTCTCGAAGACTACCGCCCCGAGATGACGGCGGACCTCGCTGATAACCTGGCGTGTCAGATTCATGCGGGGGTCGACCATTGTCAGAAGGACGCCTTCGACGCGGAGACCGGGGTTGAGCGTCGCCCTGATCCGGTCGATGGTCTCGAGCATCCTGCTGAGCCCCTCCAGTGCCAGGTACTCGCACTGAATCGGGACAATGACGCTCTCTGCCGCCGCGAGCGCGTTGAGGGTCAGGATGCCGAGCGATGGCGGGCAATCGATGAGGATGTAGTCGAGCCGGCGAGCGTGGGCTTGCAGGGCCGCGGCGAGCCGATGCGCCCGGTCGGGCGCTGCCGCTAACTCGATCTCGGCACCGACCAGCCCGTGAACCGATGGCGCGACCTCGAGGCCGCTGAGCGCGGCTGCTTGCGCCACGCGATCGAGACTGAACCGGTCGACCAGAACCTCGTACATGCTGCGGTCGGTTTCCCGCACCGAGAGGCCCAGACCGCTGGTGGCGTTGGCCTGGGGATCCATGTCGATGAGCAGCGTCGGTCGATCCGCGGCCGCCAGGGCGGCGGCCAGATTGACTGCCGTAGTGGTCTTGCCGACGCCCCCTTTCTGGTTGGCGACGGCGATGACACGGGCCATTCGGGAGGACCCTCGGGAGCGCGATACGGCCGGCAGATCGGGCTGTGCCGGCCCACTGGATGGGGCTTTGGAGCGGCGGCCAACGGTACCACGGACGCACCCCGGCGACGGTCGCCGTTCCACGTGGAACATCGGCGCGCGCCGGCGTAGCTCCCGTGGTTGTTCCACGTGGAACGGCCTAGGGGTATCCCCGCCCGTGCTTCTTTCCGGAACGACGATGATGTTTGCGGCCAGGGGTCTGCGCGTGTGTTCCCGGCGCGCCGAGGTGGCCGTGCTGGAATCATCTACGACGCGGTGCACCGCCGGGACACCCGCGAATCCCGGCCGTCCGCAGCGCGGCGACGCAGTCCACGATTGGAGTCGTCAGTACGCCGGTAGCTCCAGGGCCACCGCGTAGCCCCGCTCGAGGTGCGGCAATCGGCTGGCCTTGCGGATTCGCCATTGTGCGGCGGTCGCCTCACGCCACTGCGGATCGCTCGTGCGAGCCGCCTCGACGCCACTGGCGAGATGGCGCCGGAAGGCGCGCCAGGCATCCTCGCCGACCAGTAGCACGGCCCGGCCACCCGGAACCATGATCCGGGCACTGCGTCCCAGTAGAAGCCCCCAGCCGCTGGTCCAGGCACGCGACGTCAACAGGTGGATGCCGCCCGGCGCCCGGCCGCTATCGACGAGTTCCTCGAGCCGGCCTTCCACCACCTCGGCACCCTCTAGCCCGAGGTGCTCGAGCGCTTCCCGCAGAAACGTCGCCTTGCGGCCGTTCGCCTCGACCAGAAAGAGCTCGCGGTCCGGCTCGAGAATCTTCAGCGGGATCCCCGGGCAGCCGCCGCCCGACCCGGCGTCCAGCATCCGCGGTCCGGCGCCGGCGAGCGCTGGCAGCACGGCCGCGGCCTCGACGGCGTAGCGAAGCGCCAGCGTCTCGCGGTCCCGGATCGAGGTCAGGCTGACGGCTCGGTTCCAGCGCTCGACCTCCCCGAGGTATACCGCCAGTGGCTCGATCGCTTCCGCTGGCACACGCACTCGATGGGCGGCGGCCGCGCGCTGAATGCAGGTTGCGAAGTCTGGGGAGCCGTCCACCGTCGCGGGTTCTGTAGCTAGGAGGCCCAGGAGGCCGCGGCGAAATTGTGCTGGGTCTGGTTACGCCGCCATCGGTGCAGATGCCAGGCGGTGGGCTCTGGGCGATGTTTGCTCACCGTCAGGCGAGCGCCAACGCAGCAGATGCGCCCTTGGCGGCATAACCACGCTGCTGGCACACTTTCACCACAGCCTACTAGCGCCGCCCGCCGCTGCGCGGAATTATGTTGACGGCCTTCATGAAGCCGGCGCCGAGGCTCCGCGTCGTTACCTCCTGGTCGTCCGCCACCGTCAGGTGCACGATGCGTCGCTCGTACGGGTTCATCGGCTCGGTCTGCTGCTCCTCCCCGGTCTCCTTGGCCCGGTGCGCAACCTGGTACGCGAGATCGCGGATCTCGTCGTCCCGCTGCGAGCGGAAGTCCCCCGCATCGACGCGGATTTTCTTCTGGCCGATCTCCGGACGGTGCCGAAACGCATGGTTGAGGATCAACTCCAGGGCCGACAGTCCCCTGCCGCGACCGTCCAGCAGATACTGGTTGTCGTCACCGCTGATCGATACTTGCAAGGTTCCGCCATCGACCTCGGCCTCGGCGGCGCAGTCGAAGCTCATGGTCTCGAAGATCCGGTCGAGCAACTTGACGGCGGCGGCCTCCATCCCCTCGGCTTCCTCGACCGGCCCAAACGCGTCGCCGGCGTCGATCGCTTCCCCGACGGCTTCGGCGGCGGCCGGCGGGGCGGGCTCCGCGCTCATCGCCGGCTCCCAAGCCCCCTCGGCGTGGACGCTGCCCGCTGCTTCCGCCGCCGGCTCCGGCTCTGGCGCCGACCATCGTTCTGGTTCCGGTTCTGCTTCGACTGCCAGCTCCGGTTCCGGCTCCGGCTCCGACCCAGCGGCCCAGACGCGCACGTGAAAGACGGTTTCGCCAAGCCCCCAAAAGTCGTCTGTCTTCTCCTCAACGACCTCGTGCTCGAGCCCCTCGACCTCGACTCCGAGCTCAGCGGCTGCTCGCGACAGGGCCTCTTGCACCGACTTGCCCTCGTACATCTGTTCGCTCATTTCTTGTCTCGCTGGCCTTTCTTGCCCCGCTTGCGCGCCTGCTTGCGCGTTCGCTTGCGGGTCTGGGTTTCCTTGTCGATGTGCTTGTTGATGAGGACCTGCTGGCCAATGCCCAGGATGTTGTTCGCCGTCCAGTACAGCACGAGCCCGCTGGGGACCCAGAGGAACATCACCGTGAACATCACCGGCATGAACCGCATCATGCGCGCCTGCGTCGGGTTGACGCCGGCGGTCGGGGTCATGCGCTGTTGCACAATCATGCTGCCGCCCATCACTAGCGGCAGCACCAGGTAGGGGTCGAACTGGGAAAGGTCTTGGATCCACAGCACGAAGGGCGCCCCGCGAAGCTCGACGGCCATCGACAGGAGTCGATAGAAAGCGAACAGGATCGGCAACTGCGCCAGCATCGGCAGGCACCCGCCAAGCGGCGAGACCCCCTCCCGCTTGTACAGCGCCATGACCTCCTCGTTCATCTTCTGCCGCTTCTCTACGTCCTTGACGCCCTGGTACTTGGCGCGGATGGCGGTCATCTGCGGCTGCAGGCTCTGGGTCTTGCGCATCGACACCATGGCCTTCTGGTTCAGCGGCCAGAACGCGACGCGGAGCAACACCGTCAGAAGAATGATGGCGACGCCGTAGTTGCCCACGAAGCCCTGAATCACGTTGAGGAAGAACAGCAGCGGCCGCGCGATGATCGACAGCCAGCCGAAGTTCACCGCCCGCTGCAGCTCGTGCCCCTGTGCCACGAGGTAGTCGTATTTCTTGGGGCCCAGGTAAATCGGCACGTCCAGGCCGCCTGGCGGAATCCTCACCGCCAGGCTCACCAACTCGATGTCCTCGGCGGCCTCGTTCTGTGGCCAGTCGGCCGTCACCCCGCGCGCCAGCTGCAGCTCCGCCGGACCTTCCAGCAGGAAAGCGCCCAGAAAATAGTAGCTCTCGACCCCGGCCCAGGTGGTCGGCCCGGTCAGCGTCACCGTGCCCTCCAGGTCGCCGGGGGCCCACTGGACCAGGTCCTCGCCGCCGAGCACAACGGCGTCCTCAGCCAAGAACACCCGCCGCGAACTACGGTCCACGGCATTCAGGCCCAGCCCCGAGCCGAGGAACACACCGAGCCCACCCGGGGCCGTCGCCTGTATGGCGACCTCGATCGTATTGCCCTCGGCCCGAAAGACGATTCGCTTCTCGACGTCCCAACCGGCCCCATCGGCCCAGCGCAGGGTCACGATGACCGGGGAGCTCGGCGTCGCGCGGCGACGGGTTCCGATCCCGCTGCCGCCCGTAATCCCAAGTTCGAATAGCGCGCTGTTCGCCTCCTCCGCCGCGGCTGGCGACGCCGGGGTCTCGAGTTCCAGCGGTAGTCGCCCGGTGACGCGCGCCCCGGGGTTGACCAAATCGAGCGGCTCACCCCACGAATCCTCGTAGTTCACGAGCACGAAGCTCTCGAGCCGACCGCCGACGTTGGTGACCCGGGCTTCGTACCGGTCGGCTGCAACATTCACAGTCACCACCGCTGTAGCACCCGCCTGCCGGCCCGATGCGGGCGCCGTGGGCGCTCGAGTCTGCCCCTCGTCGGGGGCTGCATCCTGCGCCGGCGAACTCGACTCGGTTGTGCGTATCTCGGGCGCTAGCTCCGCCCCTGGGGCGGTCGCGCCGGCTGGCAGCGGCTCTGCGGCTGGCACGAAAAAGTACTGGTACACGGTCAGAACCAGCATCGACAGGACGATGGCGAGCAGCGCTCGCACCTCCATGCGCGGACCGTCGTCGTTATGCATCGCGGTTAGGTACCGGGTCATAGCCGCCCACCGCGAACGGCTGGCACCGTAGGACGCGTAGTGCGCCGAGCAACAGCCCGCGAAGCGCGCCGTGCTCGCTGACGGCTTCGCGCGTGTACTGCGAGCACGTCGGGTGGAAGCGGCAGTGGGGTCCGAGTAGGGGCGACAATAGCCGTTGATATGCCGCCAGGACCGTGTCGACGAGGGCGGCGATCATGCTCCGGGCTCCATCGCGAAGGCACCCGCCTCGACGAGGACTTGCTCGAGCTCGCTTGCGGTCTGTCCCAGCAACCCGGGCCGCACGACTACGACGAGGTCCCACCCGGGGGCCAGCTCGCCGCGCACCAGGCGGAACGCCTGCCGCACCAGTCGCTTGGCGCGGTTGCGCACCACGGCATTACCGATCTTGCGCGTTGCGGTCACGCCCAGGCGGGTTTCGCCGAGGTCGTTGCGCCGCGCGAATAACACGAGGGGCCTTCGGACCACCTTCGTCCCTTCCTCGTACGTGCGCTGGAACTCGGACCGTTTGCGCACCCGCGCCGAGCGCGGATAGCTGTACCCGGTGTGCACGCCTGCTCTCGGGGCGGCGTCTTGGCGGCTCAGGCCGGGGCCATGCGCTTGCGACCCTTGCGACGACGACGACGGATCACCGCGCGTCCGGCGCGCGTCCGCATCCGGGCACGAAAGCCGTGAACCTTGCGACGGCGACGGCGATTCGGCTGGTATGTGCGCTTCATGGTTCTCGGGGCTGGGCCGCGCAGCTCGTACTCGCGAGGCTCTGGGCGGAGAGGTTCGCCGCGCGGCGGTCCTAGGGGTGGGCTTTCAGGTGACCCCTTCTCCCTACAAGGGGTCGAAAGTAACTCCTCGGCCCCGGGCGGTCAACCGCCCCCCCCAGGCGGGACGTGCTGAAACTCTGCCGGGCCCGGTCCCCAGTCAGCCCGGCGCCGCGGCACGGCGGTGCGATACCGCCGTCTCGTCCGTAACCGCTTGTTACCCACCAGGTTACTCCGTTGAGGCCTTTCCCCTGGCCGCTCGCGCGCCCCGGCAGCGGTTCTTTTTCCTCCGATTTCGTCGGCCCGCGGTACGCTGTACGCTTTCCGTGCCTTGTGCTATATTCCCGGCCTTTGCGGTGCCGATTGCCGCCTCCCTCGCCGGCGACGCAATGCACATGCGGCGTAAGTGCCCTTGAGCGTGGCGGGTTTTGTTGTTTTTCACATGTGTGGATAAGTCTGTGAAAAACGGCGTCGGTGGCAAAGCCCACGGTCGTGCGACGGTGCGGCGCGGCAGGTACTAGACACGGGATCGCTGGCCGGGGAAACGATGGAGATCTGGGCGCGAATTCTCTCTCGTATAGAGACCAAGCTCGACCCGCAGACCTTCGACACCTGGTTTCGCCCGACTTCTCAGCAAAAACTCGGGGCCGACTGCCTCGACGTCTCCGTTCCCAACGAGGTTTTCCGCGATTGGCTGACCCAGCGCTATGCCGATCTGATCGAGCAGGCGCTTGCGGAGATCGGCGACGGGCCGTCGCGAGTGCGCTTCTTGGTGCCCGGCTCGAGCGCCCCGGACGCGCCGGCAGCGGCGTCCATCACTGTTTCGCGCACCCAGCCCGATTCGCCGGCGCTGCCCGGGCCGCTCTCGCCCACGGCGCCGCTCAACCCTAAGTACACGTTCGATACCTTTGTGGTTGGTGCGTCGAACCAGTTCGCGAACGCTGCTGCCCGGGCGGTTGCCGAGAGCCCGTCGCGGGCGTACAACCCCCTGTTCATCTACGGGGGCGTCGGGCTTGGAAAAACCCACCTCATGCTCGCCATCGGGCACCACATCCGCAAGAACCTGCCCGCGGTGCGGATTGTCTATCTGTCGTCCGAGCGCTTCATGAATGAGCTGATCAACTCGATCCGGTATGACCGGACACAGGAGTTTCGCGAGCGTTACCGGAACATCGATGTTCTCCTCATGGACGACATCCAGTTCCTCGCCGGCAAGGAACGCACGCAGGAGGAATTCTTCCACACCTTCAATGCCCTCCACGAGGCCCAGCGGCAGATCGTTGTGACCAGCGATGCGCCACCCAAAGACATCCCGACGCTCGAGGAGCGCCTACAGTCACGCTTCGAGTGGGGCCTGCTTGCCGACATCCAGCCGCCGGACCTCGAGACCAAGGTGGCCATTCTCAAGAAGAAGGCCGAAGCGGAGGCCGAGGCGGTCCATCTTCCGGACGACGTGTTGCTCTACGTCGCCACCGGCAGCAAGAGCAATATTCGCGAGCTAGAGGGCGCTCTGATCCGTCTGCTCGCCTACGCCTCGCTAACCGGCGAGCAGATAAACCTCGCGCTGGCGCGACGTGTTCTTCGCGACACGCTAAAGAGCGGTGACCGTCTCATTACCATCGAGAACATCCAGCAGCGCGTCGCCGACTACTACGGCCTCCGCGCCAGCGAGTTGAACTCGCGAAGCAACGCGCGGCGCATTACGCGCCCCCGCCAGGTGGCCATGTATCTGTGCAAGGAGCTGACGCATCACTCGCTTCCAGAGATCGGGCGCGCCTTCGGCGGCAAGCACCACAGTACGGTTATCCACTCCGTGCGCAAGGTCCGCACGCGAATGGACGACGACGATGACTTGCAGCGTGGTATCCACACACTGCTGGAGTCGTTCCAGTGACTTCTCGGGTTTTCCACCGTATCCCGACACGCAACCTGTTAGCGTTCTGTGCCCCGCGCGTTCACCCCCAGGCTGCACCGCCGCCCGCGCCTCGCGTTCTCCGGCACCAGCGGCTCCTTATCTTTCTGCAAGTAAAGAACTTCCTCCTGTTTTCGACACGTTTCACAGCCCCTACTACTACTACGATATAGATTCACGACTAATTTCAAGGAGCCTCCGGAGATGAAGTTCTTCGTGCAGCGCGACGACCTCGAGAACGAACTCCAGTTCGTTCAGGGTATCGCCGAGAAGAAAAAGACCATCCCGATCCTGTCGAACATCCTCCTGCAGGCATCAGGAGAGACGCTCTCCCTGGCGGCGACTGATCTCGAGGTGAGCCTGACTACCAGTTGTGCCGCCCGCACGGAGACGCCCGGCGGTATCACCGCCAGCTCCAAGAAACTGTTTGAGGTCGTGCGCTCATTGCCGACCGGGGAGATCGAAATTCGCTCGGATAACGGCGAGTGGCTGGAATTGCGTGCCGGGGACGCGTTCTTCCGGCTGGTTGGCCTGCCGATAACGGACTTCCCGGAGGTTCCGTCGCACGACTTCGACGCGGCCGTCGAAATCCCCCAAGCCCTGTTCCGGGAGATGATTCGCCGCACGCTGTTCGCGGTGACCAAGGAGGATGTGCGGTATTCGCTGAACGGGGCGCTCCTGGAGATCGGCGGAGGAAAGGTGCGCATGGTCGCGACCGACGCGCACAGGCTGGCGTTCGTCGAGCGTGACGACGCCGACCTTGGCACCCGCGCCGAGGTTCGCGCCATCATCCCCAAGAAGGCGCTTGCCGAGATCCGAGACCTTGGCGAGTCCGGGACCATGTCCTTCGCGCAGGACGAGCACCACCTCTACTTCAAGGCCGAGCACCGGGTCCTGTCGACGCGTGTGATCGAAGGGCAGTTTCCCGCGTACGAGAAGGTAATTCCTCCCGACAATCCGGCGCGCGTCCGATTCGTCGGTGCACGCATGGCCGAGGCCCTGCGCCGTGTCAGCCTGCTGGCTAGCGAGCGATCACGGGCCGTGAAGTTCGAGTTCAGCGCCGGAACCGCGACGATCACATCGAGCAATCCGGAGATGGGGGAGGCGCGCGAGAGCGTGCCGGTCGAGTACGACGGCGCCGCGCTGACGGTCAGCTTCAATGCCCAATACGTGCTCGATTTTCTGGGGGTCGCGGTATGTGACGACGTTGATTTTCACCTCAAGGACGACTCCAGTCAGGGCATGCTCGTACCGGCCCCTGAGGCGGACGAGATGTCCTACCAGTACGTTATCATGCCGATGCGGCTCTAGTACTGATAACCCCTTTGTTTTCAACTCTTTCCGCGGCATAAAACGGCCTGCCAATGGCTGGTGCCCGGGGGCCCGGAAAGATATAATCCAGGTAGCGACGCGGCACGGAACAGCCGCCATCGACGACGCGGATGATCCAGGGGCTGCGGGGGCCAGGTTCGACCCCAGCGGAGGGTAGCCGCGCGGTGAGTGCCTCTACGCGCCCGAGACGACGGGGGCGACCACGCCCGGTCCGAGGGGCCGGGGTCGCCGAGATCATGGACCGGGACGCAACGAGCGAGACGATGAGCGCCAACAACGCCAAGGCTCACGATTACGACGCCAGCAAGATCAAGGTGATCGAGGGCCTCGAAGCGGTTCGGAAGCGTCCCGCGATGTACATCGGGAGCACGGGAATCGGCGGGCTCCACCACCTGGTTTACGAGGTCGTGGACAACAGCGTCGACGAGGCGCTAGCGGGTTTTTGCGACGAGGTCGTGGTCATCGTGCACGCGGACAACTCGGTCACGGTGGAAGACAACGGCCGCGGCATTCCGGTCGACCTGCACAAGCAAGAGCAGCGCCCGGCAGCGGAAGTCGTGATGACGACGCTGCATTCCGGCGGCAAGTTCGATCACGATAGTTACAAGGTTTCGGGTGGGCTGCATGGCGTTGGCGTCTCGGTGGTCAATGCCCTGGCGGCGCGGCTACGGCTCGAGATCTGGCGTGATGGCGCCACGCACGCCCAAAGCTTTGCTCGCGGCAAGCCCGAAGGCGAGCTCGAGGTTGTAGGGACGACGCGCAAGAGCGGCACCAAGGTGACCTTCTGGCCCGACGCGGAGATCTTCACGGAGACGGTCTACCAGTACGACACGCTGGCCTCGCGGCTCCGCGAGCTAGCGTTCCTGAATCGCGGGCTGAAGATCCGTCTCGTCGACGAGCGCGACGAGGACGAGCGCGTAACCGACTTCTGCTACGAGGGGGGAATCGCGGAGTTCGTCGCGGCGATGAACCGGAGTCGTGCGGCGCTCAACGCGAAACCGATGGCCTTTCGTGAGGAGCGTGACGACGTCGTCGTGGACGTCGCCCTGCAGTACAACGACGGCTACTCGGAGAAAGTGTTCTCGTACGTCAACAACATCAATACGCGCGAGGGGGGTACCCACCTGACCGGGTTTCGGGCCGCCCTGACCCGCACGATCAACGCCTACATGCAGGCGGCCGGGAAAGGCAAGGAGGCGCTCCAGGGTGACGATGTGCGGGAGGGCCTCGTCGCGGTGATCTCATGCCTCGTCCCGGAGCCGCAGTTCGAGGGGCAAACCAAGACCAAGCTGGGCAACGGCGAGGTCAAGGGCATCGTCGCCTCGATTGTCAACGAGAAGCTCGGCGAGTACTTCGAAGAGAACCCCGCGGAGGCCAACAAGATCATCGCCAAGGCGACAGACGCTGCGCGGGCGCGCGAGGCAGCACGCAAGGCACGGGAGTTGACACGGCGCAAGGGTGCGCTCGATGGTGCCTCGCTGCCCGGAAAGCTTGCCGACTGCCAGGAGCGCTCCCCGGAGCGCTCGGAGCTCTTCCTGGTCGAGGGAGACTCCGCCGGGGGCACGGCAAAGCAGGGCCGCGATCGGCGAACCCAGGCGGTGCTGCCGCTGCGCGGCAAGGTCCTGAACGTCGAGCGAGCGCGCCTCGACAAAATGCTCAACAACGTCGAGATCCGCACCATCATCACCGCGCTGGGCACCGGCATCGACGTGGACTTCACCCTGGAGCGATTGCGCTACCACAAGATCATCCTCATGGCAGATGCGGACATCGACGGCAGCCACATTCGGACGCTGCTGTTGACGTTTTTCTACCGCCAGATGAAGCCATTGCTCGACGCCGGGCACCTCTACATCGCGCAACCGCCGCTCTACGGCGTACGGCGCGGCAAGAAGATCCAATACCTGGCGGACGAGCGCGCCATGACAGCGTTCCTGGTCGAACGCGCCTCGGAGAACCGTAGCGTCGCTGGCGCCGCGGGCGGACGACGGCACAGTGGCCAGAACCTCGGCAAGAAGCTCCACGCGCTGCACAGATATCAGCACTTCGTCGGTCGGCTGCGCCGGCGCGGCTACGAGCAGAAGCTGGTAGAGACGCTTCTGCAGCAGGGGCTGCGCTATCGGAAGCACTTCGAGAACGAGGAGGAGCTGTCGGCGGCGGTCGCGGCGCTCACGGCCGAGGGATACCGGCCGGAGACCGCCACCGACGAGGAGCACAACCTCGTGGAGCTTCGCGTCAGCAGTATCGGGGACGCGCTGCAAGGTGCCGTTTTGGTTAACCACGAACTCGTCGACGGTGCCGACTACCGCGAGTTGCTGGCCCTGTACAAGGAGCTCGCGGATTTCCACGAACCGCCCTTTCAGGTCTTCCATGGTGGCGACCAGGAGGCAACGGTTCGCACCAAGGAAGAGCTGCTCAGCCACCTCCTGAACGCTGCCAAGAAAGGCATCCGACTTCAGCGTTACAAGGGCCTGGGGGAGATGAACGCGGAGCAGCTTTGGGACACGACGATGAACCCGGAGACGCGCCGGCTGGTCCAAGTGACCATCGAGGACGAGGTCGGCGCCGACGAGATCTTCTCGGTGCTCATGGGCAACCAAGTGGAGCCCCGGCGCGACTTCATCCAAACGCACGCACACGAGGTCGACAACCTCGACGTATAGCACCGCGCCGCCGCGGGCGGCAGGCGACTCCGAGACGAGAGCCCGATGGACGTTTTCGAGCACAAGATTCCGGTTTCCATAGAGGACGAGGTACGACGCTCGTATCTCGATTACGCCATGAGCGTGATCGTCGGGCGTGCGCTGCCGGACGTCCGGGACGGCCTCAAGCCCGTCCACCGGCGCGTGCTGTACGCCATGCACCAACTCTCCAACGGCTGGAACCAGCCGTACAAGAAGAGCGCGCGGATCGTCGGTGACGTCATCGGCAAGTACCACCCGCATGGCGACCAGGCGGTGTACGACACCCTGGTCCGCATGGCCCAGGACTTCTCGATGCGCCACCTGCTGGTCGACGGCCAGGGCAACTACGGATCGCTCGACGGCGACCCTCCGGCCGCCATGCGCTATACCGAGGCACGCATGACCAAGCTGGCCGCGGAGCTTCTTGCCGATATCGACAGGGAAACGGTCGACTTCCAGCCCAACTACGACGATTCCCTCGAGGAGCCGACCGTCCTGCCGGCGCGCTATCCGAATCTGCTCGTCAACGGGTCCACCGGCATCGCCGTCGGCATGGCGACCAATATCCCGCCCCACAACCTCGGCGAGATCGTCGAGGCCACGATCGCCCTGATCAACGACCCGGACATCGACGTGAAGGGGCTGATGGAGCACGTCCGCGGTCCCGATTTCCCGACCGCCGGGATCATCTACGGCGCCGCGGGGATTCACGCCGCCTACACCACAGGCCGCGGCATTATCCGGATCCGCGCGCGCGCCGACATCGAGCGGGCGGCGAGCAGCCGCGATCGCGACAAAGTCGTCATCACGGAGATCCCCTACCAGGTCAACAAGGCCAAGCTCATCGAGCAGATCGCCACGCTGGTAAAGAACAAGAAGATCGACCGGATCGCGGATATCCGCGACGAGAGCAGCCGCGAGGGAATCCGTGTCGTCGTCGAGGTGAAGCGCGGCGACGAGCCCGACGTCGTGCTGAACAACCTGTACAAGCAGACGCAGCTGACCTCATCGTTCGGGATCATCTTGTTGGCGATCGTCGACGGTGCCCCGAAGGTGCTGAGCCTGAAGGAGATGCTGACCCCGGTCATCGCACACCGCCGAGAGGTGATCACCCGCCGCACGCTGTTCGACCTCAAGAAGGCGGAGGCCAAGGCCCACATCCTCGAGGGCCTGAAGATCGCCCTCGATCACCTCGACCAGATCATCAAGCTAATCCGCGGCGCCGAGAGCCCCGACGTCGCCCGGGTCGAGATGACCCGCCGGTTCGGCATGACCGAAACACAGGCGCAGGCGGTGCTCGACATGCGGCTGCAGCGCCTGACCGGTCTCGAGCGCCAGAAGATCCTCGACGACCTCGCCGCAACGCTGGCGCGGATCGAGAACCTGGAGGACATCCTGGCGTCGGAGCGACGAGTGCTCGACATCATCGTCGAGGAGCTCGAGCAGGTCCGCGACGAGTTCGCCGACCCCCGGCGAACGGAGATCGTCAACGATGCCCGAGATTTCACGGTCGAGGATCTGATTGCCGAAGAAGACATGGTCGTTACCTGCAGCCACGCCGACTACATCAAGCGCACGCCGCTATCGCTGTACCGGCAGCAGCGACGCGGCGGCAAGGGGCGCATCGGAGCCATCACCAAGGAAGGGGACTTTGTCGAGCACCTATTCGTGGCCTCGACGCATTCCTACATCATGGTCTTCACCGCGCTCGGCATCGCCTACTGGCTCAAGACCTACGAGTTGCCACAGGGCGGCCCGGCGACGCGCGGCAAGGCGATCGTCAACCTGCTGCCGCGACTGGAGCCGGGCGACTCGGTCGCGGCGATTCTCCCGGTCGAGGCGTTCATCGAGGGCAAGTACATCCTCTTTGCGACCGAGCAGGGAATCATCAAGAAGACGCAATTGACGGCTTTTTCCCGCCCGAAGGTCACGGGCATCATCGCCATCCGCATCCAGGACGGCGACCGACTACTTGCTGCCAAGCTCACCGACGGCGCACAGGACGTGATCCTCAGTACCTATCAGGGGAAGGCCATCCGCTTCGGCGAACACGAGGCCCGGCCGCTGGGACGCGCCACGAGGGGCGTCAAGGGAATCAGCCTCTCCGAAGGCGATATCGTCATCGGCTTCGACACAGTGCGCGAGGACTTCGGTACCGTTCTGACCGTGACCGAGCACGGCTACGGCAAGCGCACCGAGGTGGGCCGGTACCGCAGGCAGCGTCGCGGAGGCATGGGGTTGATTGACATCAAGACGTCACCTCGCAACGGACCGGTCGTCGGCTCGTGCGTCGTCACCGGCGACGACGATGCGATGGTCATCAGCCAGGCCGGCAAGCTGATCCGTATCCCGACCGACGGGGTCAAGATCCAGGGGCGCAACACGCAGGGCGTCAAGGTGATCGATCTCGGGGACGAGGACCGGGTCGTGGCACTCTCGAGGCTGGCCGAGTCGGGCGGCGACGACAGCGACGACAGCGACGACGGCGACGGCGACGGCGCGTAGCGGGTCCCGGCCGGCAGGCGCCACGGCCTCCTAGCGCTCGTCCAAGAGCTCGAGGCGCGCGTAGCGCGCCAGCAACTGCTTGGTCCCGGCGCGGGGGAACGCCACCGTGAGCTTCAGCTTGTCGCCGGAGCCCTGCGACTCGGTGACTCTGCCTGGCCCGAACATCGGGTGGAACACCCCGGCTCCCGGGCCCAAACGCGCCGCAGGCGCGGGCGTGCCGGTGCCACGCGCGTTGGGTGAGACGGGCGTGGCGGGTCCCGCCGGGCGTTGCCGCCGCAGCGGCGAGGCTCGTGTTCGCTGGCGGCGCATCTCCGCGGCGGCCACCACGACACCGGGGCCCTCCGTGCGGTTCAGGTGTCGCGGGTCGATCTCGCGCACGAACCGAGACTCTCGCTGGAGCCGTTCCCGGCCGCGCACGCGGCGCAGGCGCGCGGCGCTCAGCCAGAGCTTTCTGCGCGCGCGAGTCATCGCGACGTAGGCCAGGCGACGCTCCTCCTCCACCTGGCCCGACTGCACGGCCGCGGCGTGCGGGAACAGGCCCTCCTCGAGCCCGGCGACGAAGACGTTGTCGAACTCGAGCCCCTTGGCGGCGTGGATGGTTAGAAGGCTGACGCCACCGCCCGCCCCCTTTGCCGACTCGGCGTCGGAAACGAGCGCCGCACGATCGAGGAAAGCCTCGAGCACGTCGCCGCTCGCCGGCGTGTCAGCGCCGAACTCTGTCGCCGAGGCGGTGAGCTCCTCGAGGTTTGCTAGCCGCTCTTCACCGTCGGGGCGAGCGCGCAGAAACGCGGCGTAGCCGGCGTGGTGCAGGACGTGATCGACGAGGTCGACGATCGTGTCCCGCCCGAGCCGGGCGCGGAGCTCGCCAATAAGGATCGCGAACCGCAGGAGCCCGGCAAGGCCGCGCCCGGGGCAACCGAGGTCACGCAGCGCAGCTTCGGGGTCGGGTTGCTCGAGGGCGCCGAGCAGGGCGCCAACGCCGCCGCCCGCCGCCTCCAACACGGCGATGGTGCCCGGACCGACGCCGCGCCGTGGGGTGGCAGCTGCGCGGCCGAGCGCCACGGGATCGTCCGACACCGCCAGACGCAGGTAGGCGAGAAGATCCTTGATCTCGGCACGGCGAAAGAAGGTCGGTCCGCCGACCACCCGGAAGGGGATGTTGCGCGCCGCCAACTCCTCCTCGAAGGGGCGCGACTGGGCGTTGGTACGGTACAGGACGGCGAAATGATTCGGTGCGCGGCCCCTGCCGATCGCCGCGGCGATCTGCTTTGCCGTCCACACAGCCTCGTCGCGCTCGCTGCCACACAGGCAGAACACCGGAACGTCTCCGCCGCCGTTCTCGGTCCAGAGCTCCTTGCCGATGCGCTCATGATTGTGCGCAACGAGTGAGCCTGCGGCCGAGAGGATGGGCTGCGTCGACCGGTAGTTCTGCTCCAGCCGGATGACGGTAGCGCCCGCGAAGTCTGCCTGGAACTGGAGGACGTTGGCGATGTCGGCGCCACGCCACCGGTAGATCGATTGATCCTCGTCGCCGACCACCATGAGGCTGCAATCCTTGCCCAGGAGCACGCGCAGCAACCGGTACTGCAGGCGGTTGGTGTCCTGATACTCGTCGACCAGAAGGTGCGCGAAATCCGGTAGAAGCGAGGTTCGTCGGGTGTCGGGCTCAGACAAGAGCCGCAACGCGCGCACCAGGAGATCGTCGAAGTCGAGCGCGTTCCGGCGTTTCATCGCCTGGCGGTAGGCGCGCCAGACACGAGCCGCAGCGCGCTGCTCGCGTGGCCGGCCGTCGATGTCCCAGGCCCCGGGATCCTCGAGGCGATTCACCGCTCGGCTGCACGATTCATACAGTTGTGCGGGCGGAAGCTCGCCGGCGTCGATCCCCAGGTCGCCCTGACAGCGCCGCCAGACTGCGATCGAGTCGGAGCGGCCGGCAATCGAGAATCCGGAAGCCGGGGCACCTGGCTGGCCGGCAGCGAGGCGTAGCAGCCGCAGCCCGAGTGCGTGGAAGGTCAGGAGCCAGAGCCCGGGCGGTGCGCCGCCGAGCAGGCCGTCGAGGCGCGAGCGCATCTCCGCGGCCGCCTTGTTGGTGAAGGTCAGGGCGCAGACGCGACCGGGCGACGCCTGTCGCTGTTGCAGTAGCCAGGCGATGCGATGGGTGATGACGCGCGTCTTGCCCGAGCCCGCGCCCGCCAGCACCAGACAGGGTCCGGCGGCGTGCGTAACGGCGGCGCGTTGCTGCGGGTTCAGGCTTTCTTGGCGGTCGGACATCGGAGCGAAGCGCACAGAGGATGCGGCCTTACCGACTTGGTGAGGCGCGGCGAGCAAGCCGTGATGGACGCCAGACCCACGAGACGTTCACCACAGCCCTGCTAGCATAGACGGGTAGCCGGCCGCAGTCCTCCACCCCCGAACAGGCAGCACCATGCAGTCCAAGCGCGTGCTCGTCGCCTTGGCCGCCGGGACGCTCCTCGCGCCCGTGCCCACGCCCCGCCAGGAGATCACGCCAAGGCTCGTGCAGCGAGCGACGGACGTTGTGGGGTCTGGGGCGCTGCGGCCCTTCGCGGGCATGACTCGACGCAGCGGTACGCTCGACATCGACCTCGAGCTGCTGCGCGACGCCGGGCTCGTCGGGCGGGAAGTAAGCCTCGACCTGTTCGAGGACACGAGCTTCCGGGCCCGCTTCTACCGCCAGGACGACGACGGCTACGGGCCGGTATGGAAGGCGAAGCTCATGGGACCCCTGGGCGGCGACGTCACACTCGTCGGCCAGGGTCGGCGCATCAGCGGTACGATTCGGCACCCGTACGGGCGCTATCACCTGGTTTCTACGGGGCCTGGCCGCGCGGTCGTGCACGAGCTCGACGATGCGTCGCGCCGCCCGGACCGGGTCCTCGTGCCGCCGATCGCGCGTACCGGTGCGCGGCGCAGCGGTGCGGCCGTTACGGCAACCTCGACCGTCGACGTGATGGTGATGTTCACGGCCGAGGCCAAGAAACAGGAGCCACCCATCGCCGGCGGGCTCAAGGCGCTGATTCGTATCGCCGTTGCCGACATGAACACTGACCTGGAGAATGGCCTGATCGACATGGAGATCCGGCTGGTCAAGATCAAGCGGGTCAAGTACGCAAAGACCGGCACCAGCGCGGCGTTTGCGGAGAGGGCACTGTCCGACCTGAGGCGGAGCAGCGACGGTCACTTGGACAAGGCCCACAGGCTGCGCGATCGCTTCGGTGCGGACTTCGTGGCGCTGATCATCGAGCGCAACAGCGCTTATTGCGGCATCGCCTTTATCGGCGGCGGGCGTAGCGGTCTCGAGGACATTGACGAGAGCGGCGCGTTCAGCGTCACGACTTGGCGGTGCCTGCCGTTCGACACCCTGGCGCACGAGATCGGACACAACATGGGTGCCCAGCACTCACGGCTCGACCCCGTGAGCTCGAGCGCCGGTGCCTACGACTACTCGTACGGCCACAAGGTCGAAGGCGAGATCCAAACGGTCATGGCCTACAATTGCGAGTCCCTGTGTGTTTTCGCCAACACCTTCTCCAACCCGAACGTGCTCTTCGGGGGGGTGGCGGCCGGGGTGGCTGACGGGTCGGCCGAGCCGTCGGACAACGCCCGTAGCTTCAACAACGACCGCGACGTGATGGCGGCCTATCGGCCCTGCGCCGTGCGCTGCGAGTAGAGGAAGCTACTCGACCGTGACCGACTTGGCCAGATTGCGCGGCTGATCCACATCGCAGCCCCGCAGCACCGCGACGTGGTAGGCGAGCAGCTGCAGGGGGATCGTGGTCAGCAGCGGCGTGAACTCGGGCAGGCAGTCGGGCACGACCAGAACCTCGTCACAGAACTCGGAGAGCTCGTCGTTGCCCTCGGTGGCGACGCCGATGACGAAGCCGTTGCGCGCCCGGGCCTCCTGCATGTTGCTCGCAGTCTTGTCGTAGAGATCGGTTTCGGGCGCCAGGGCGACCACGGGCACGTCCCGGTCGACGAGCGCGATCGGCCCGTGCTTCATCTCGCCCGCCGGGTACCCGTGCGCATGGATGTAAGAGATCTCCTTGAGCTTGAGCGCGCCTTCCAGCGCGATCGGATACAGCGAGCCGCGCCCTATGAAGAGGAATTGCTTGAAGTGGGCAACCCGTCGTGCGGTCTCGGCGATTTGCTCCTCGCGCTTGAGGATCTGCTCGATCTGACCGGGGACTCGGGCCAAGCTATGCAACCGCAACTCGCGCGCTTCGCTCGATAGCGTCCCCCGCAGCTCGCCGAGACGCAGCGCGATCAAGTACAAGCAGGCGAGTTGCGTGACGAAGGCCTTGGTCGAGGCAACGCCGATCTCGGGGCCCGCCTGGGTCAGCAGCACGCCGTCGGCGATTCGCGTCGCCATGGACCCGATCACGTTGCAGATGGTCCACAATCGAGCGCCGCGATCGCGGGCCTCACGCATCGCCGCCAACGTGTCGGCGGTCTCGCCCGACTGCGTGATGGCGCAGGCCACCGTCCCGTCCGGTACCAGCGGGTCGCGATAGCGGAACTCGCTGGCGTGATCGACGAGTACCGGGAGCCTGGCCAGCTTCTCGATCCAATACTTGCCCACCAGTGCCGCGTGCCACGAGGTACCGCATCCGAGGAGGGCGAGCTGCGACATCGAGCGCGCCAGCTCCTCGTCGAGGTTTAGCTCCTCGAGGTGAACCTCACCCGTAGTCCGCTGTACCCGGCCGATCAGGCTGTCGCGCACCGCTTCTGGCTGCTGGTGGATCTCCTTGAGCATGAAGTGGCGGAAGCCGCCCTTCTCCGCGGTGACCGGGTCCCAAAGAATCCGTTGCGGCTCCATCGCAACTCGGTTGCCGTCGAAGTCGGTGACGAGCACTTCGGAGGGGGTTACCACGGCGAGCTCGCCGTCGTCCAGAAACACCACGTCGCGCGTGTACGGCAGGACCGGCGTAACGTCGGAGGCGACGAAATTCTCGCCTTCGCCGATGCCGATGACGATCGGAGGGCCCTGCCGAGCCGCGACGACTTTCTGGGGCTCGTCGGCACTGATCACGACCAGTGCGTAGATGCCTTCCAGGTCACGCACGGCCGCACGCACCGCGTCCTCGAGGTTGCCTGCATAGTAGCTCGAGACCAGATGGACCACGGTCTCGGTGTCCGTTTCAGACGCGAACTCACAGCCCTGGCTCGCCAGACGCTCCCGCAGCTCGAGGAAGTTCTCGATGATGCCGTTGTGCACCAGAACGATGCGGCCCGAACCGTCCCGGTGCGGGTGCGCATTCTCCTCGGTCGGTTTGCCGTGGGTCGCCCAGCGTGTGTGGCCGATCCCGTAGTCGCCGGCCAGCGGAGCCCTGTTGAGCTGCTTCACGAGGTTGCCGAGCTTGCCGGCGGCGCGACGGACCAGGAGCGAACCGTCGCCGCCGACCACCGCGACGCCGGCGGAATCGTAGCCGCGATACTCGAGACGTTTCAGACCGTCGAGCAGAACGGGAACAGTTTCTCGCTCACCGACGTAGCCGACAATCCCACACATGGAGTCCAACCTCAGTTTGGGCCGCACGGGGACGAGGCCGTACGTGAGCCATCATGACCCGTGTACCGCAGGGTTACACACCGGTGCAACCGGAAAAAGACTTGTGGACAGGAGCACTAGCAGGCTGCTGAAAAACGGCTCGAGCGCGCCATTTTGGGCTGGATCGTCTCGATCAAGGTGAGTTGCCCGGCCGCCGTGTGCGGGTGCGAGGCTCTGGTTGCCGGCCGCGCCGGTATTTCTTGGGCGGTTAGTCCCGATATCGTCACGTCGCCCCCTGGAGGTTGCGCATTCTGACCAGGTTGAAGGCAGCGGCGGTGAAGGTGAACATCCAATCGACGCGTTCGGTGCCTCGGTGCCGCGTCTTGCGCATCAGCCCGACCGTCTTGGCCCATCCGAACATCTGCTCGACGAGCTTGCGTTTCCTTTGACTGACCTGGTAGCCGGGGTGGCGGGTTGTGCGCCGGTCGATGGCGCTGCGCCGATTGGTGTCGTTCTGTGCAACGTGCGGGGTGATGTTGCGATCTCGAAGCTTACGGACGCACTCGCGTGTGTCGTAGCCCTTGTCGGCCGCCAAGGTCACCCTGCGGTTACCGGAAATCTTGTCCGCCATTTGCACCGCCGCCTCTCGTTCCGCTGTCCCGGAAGCGATCGTTACGCATGCCTTGGTTGCTAACCCGTGGCGGTTGTCGATCATCAGGTGCCCCATGTAGCAGAGCTTCGACTCGGCCCCCCTACTTTTCTTGTACAGGCGTGCGTCCGGATCGGTCCTGGAGGCGTGAGTATCGTTTGTGCGCCGTTGTTTGCGAAAATCGACGCTCGGGTTGCTGCCTCCCTCATCGGAGTCGCTCTGATCCTTCGGCTTGAAGCTCTTGTGTGAGGCCCACGCCTCGATCAGCGTGCCGTCCACCGTGAAGTGCTCATCCGATAGCAGGCTGCGGCGCCGTGCCTCCGCCAGCACTTCCTGGAAGAACACCTCGGCGACCTCGCCTCCCAACACTCGATCCCGGTTCTTCGTGAACACCGTCGCATCCCACACCAGATCGTCCATGTTCAGGCCCACAAACCACCGGAACAGCAGGTTGTAGTCGAGCTGCTCCATCAGCATGCGCTCGGAGCGAATCGTGTACAGTACCTGCAGCAGCAGCGCCCGCAGCAGCTTCTCCGGCGGGATCGACGGACGGCCCGTGTGCGAGTACAGCTTCTCGAACAGCGGCGACATCCGCCCCAGCACATCGTTGACGATCCTCAGCAGCGGCCGCAGCGGATGGTCCTTCGGTACTCGCTGCTCTGGAGATACGTAACTAAAAACCGCCACCTGTCCCGCGTCCTCACCACGCATCTGCTCACCTCGTTGATGCTTCGGTTCTTGCCGCGGGCTGCGTGGTTCAAAATCTACTCGAACAAGGGGAGTTTTTCAGCAGCCTGCTAGTCGCGCTCGCGCCTTGCGGCCGGGCTGTTGCGCGCGGCCCAGCCTTCTTTGACGACCTGCCGGCCGCGTGCCACGCCGAGCGCGGCGTCGGCGACGTCCTTGGTAATCGTGGATCCGGCCCCCACGTAGGCGCCCTTGCCGATGCGGACCGGCGCCACCAGCGCCGTGTTGCTGCCAATGAAGGCCCCGTCCTCGATCACCGTGGCGTGCTTGTTCACACCGTCGTAATTACAGGTGATGGTGCCAGCGCCAACGTTCACGCCCTCACCGATCTCGGCGTTTCCCAGGTAGCTGAGGTGGTTCGCCTTGCTCCCCTTGCCCAAGCGGGTGGCCTTGATCTCGACAAAGTTACCGACCCGCGCGCCTTCGCAAACGTGTGCGCCGGGACGTAGCCGGGCGTAGGGTCCCAGGTCGACGGAGCTCTCGACGACAGCGTCCTCGATCACCGTGCCGTCGAAAACTCTCACGTTGGTGCCGATCGTGCTGCGGGCGATGCGCACGTTGGGGTAGAGGGTACAGCCGGGGCCAATCCGGGTTCCGGACTCCAGAACCACCCCTGGATACAGTGTTGTGTCGCTGCCGATCTCGACATCGACGTCGATTCGCACCGACTCCGGATGCCGTATCGTAACGCCCGACACCATGAGCTCGTTTCGCTTGCGCTCACCGAGCAACGCTTCGGCGCGAGCCAACTCCACGCGATCGTTGGTGCCGTGCACCTCCTCGGGATCGTCGTGCTCGTAGACCGCCACGCTGCCGCCTTGGTCGCGGATCGCCTCGAGCGTGTCCGTCAGGTAGAGCTCGCCCTGGACGTTGTCCGGGCGCAGTGCCGCCAGGGCACGCACCAGCACGCCGGCGTCGAACAGGTAGGCGCCGGCGTTGACCTCACGGATCGCCCGTTGCTCGGGCGTCGCATCTGGCTCCTCGACGATGCGCACAAGATCGCCGCGCTCGTCGCGGATGAAACGGCCGCAGCCGGTCGGGTCGCCGAGACATACCGAGAGGAAGGTGCCGTCGGCATCGCCCTGCGCCCGGAGCATGCTGCGCAGGGTCTCTGGGCGGATCCCGGGGCAGTCACCATTGATGACGAGGATCCGACCCTGCGGAGCGTCGCCCAGCGCAGCGACCCCCTTGGCCGCGGCATCGCCGGTGCCGCGCGGCGGATCCTGGATCGCGAAGCGCACGTCGGAGTCCGCGAGCGCCGCGCGTAGCGCATCGGCATCGGAGGACACCACGAGGGTGACGGTGTCGGCCCCACATGCCCGAGCTGCCTCGACCACGTGTCCGACGAGCGGGCGGCCGAGCAGCGGGTGCACGACCTTGGGTGTGGCCGAGCGCATTCGAGTTCCCTCGCCCGCAGCGAGTATGACCACGTGCAACGACATCGGCGGCTCCCGGTCGGTTCCTCGCGGCGTGCTCGTCGCGATCAGACCTCGACGGGGTCGGCTGTGACGATCGAGCGGAAATCCTCGTGTACCACCAAGGGCACGAAATCGGGGTCGTTCAGCGCGTAGACACGGTTTGCGTCGTTGATATCGACCGCTTCGCGCAGTGCTTCGATAGCGTCGTCGATATCACCGCGCTGGGCGTAGGCCGCAGCCTGGCAGTAGAGGATGCGATCGTCGCCCGGAGCGAGCTCCAACGCCTTGGCAAATGACCGGATGCCGGCGCTGGGATCTCCGTCGTTGAGCAGGATGACGCCCTGCAGGTAGTACCCGTCGGCGTCTTGCGGGTTGAACGCGGCGCTGCGTGCCTGTCGCTCGAGGGCCGCGATGTATTGGCGGGCCCGCGCCTTGACGACCCCTTCAGGCGGGTTGTGCTCGAGCACCTTTCGGAAAGCCTCGAGCGCCTTGCCTGGGGCGCCGCCGTGGAATTTCTTGACGCCCATCTCGAATGCCTTGAGCGCCTTGGCCGTGAGCTGGTGGCCGCGCGCTTCTTCGCGGTGTTGCTTGTGGGTGGCGGCAGCTTCGCGCTCGGCTTCCAGTCGCACCTTCCGTTCCGCGTCGGTTTCTACCGAAACCTCGGCTTTTCGTGGCAGCAGCGACGCGCTCTTGATCGGTGTCGGCCCTGTTTCGACCGCGAGCTCTTCGGGCTCGATCCTCGGCGGCGACAGCAGGCCCGGCGTGGGGTCCTCGTCCCTGTAGTCCTGCTTCTTCAGTCCCATGCGACGGATCTTCGACTCCATCGCTTTCTGGGAGACGCCGAAGTGATCGGCGAGCTCTGCGTAGGTCTTGTGTCGGAAGTTCTCGCGGATGAAGACTTCGTTGTCGTCGGACCAGATTCGAGCCATGGGCAAAGTTCGTCCTAAATAGCGCGTGTGGTGCGGAAGGCGCCGAGCATCGGCCTGGGACCCGTCGATTATAGGGGCGCCCCTGCGACTACCACAAGAAAGTTGACACCAGTCGGAGGCGTGGATAGTGTGCGGACCGGCGTCGTGCGGCGGTGCGCTCGGCGCTCCATGGTTCTTGCGAATCGCGACTGGGGTGCGCATGCTCGATCGGCTCACATGGCTCGGGCACGCCGGCTTCTTCTTCCACGGACCACCGCGGACCTACATCGACCCGTTCCGCATCGCGGGGGGTCCCGAGGCCGAGCTCGTACTGCTCACCCACCCGCACTACGATCATTGCTCGCCGCGGGATTTGGCGAAGATCGTCGGCGAGAAGACCGATATTCTGTGCCCGGCGGACTGTCTGACCGCGCTGAGCGAGCTGCCGGGATCTCGGCGCCTGATGGAGCCGGGTAGCAGGGTTGCGCTGCGCGGTCTGCGGATCGAGGCCGTGCCCGCCTACACCCGCAAGAGCCGCATGCACGCGCGCGACAACGGCTGGCTCGGATACGTGGTGGAGGTCGACGGCGTGCGCTGGTACCACGCCGGCGACACCGACTACATTCCCGAGATGCGTACCATCAAGGCCGACGTCGCGTGCCTGCCGATCTCTGGCGGCGAGACGATGAACCTGGTGGAGGCGGCCGCGGCAGCCAACTGCATCTCACCGCGCGTCGTCGTTCCGATGCACTACGGGATCATCGGCGACAGCATCGACCCCGAGCTGTTCGGTAACCTGACGCGTATCACCGTCAGAACTCTCGACCGCGACCCGGCGTTCGCCGGCGAGTAACGACCGGACGCCGATGCGCGCGTCCCACTCTCGAATCGCAGCTTCCCTGGTGGTCGCGCTGGTGCTGCTGGTGGCACTCGTGTGGCTGCTCGTCGGCAACGCGGTTGGGTATCGCCCAGCGGTCGTAGCGGCGCCTACCGCCTCCGGTCCAGGACACCGCTGGCGGGGAGCGCTCCACGTTCACACCTCGTCCTCGGGCGACGCCCGTGGCACGGTCGAGGAGGTCGCGGCGGCCGCGGCCACGGCCGGTCTCGACTTCGTGCTGATCAGCGAGCATACGCGGGCCGGAGGGGCCGAAGCCCGGCCGCGCGACGGCTGGTACGGCGACGTGCTGGTGGTTGTCGGCGAGGAGATCTCGACCAGCGCCGGACACCTGCTGGCGCTCGGGGGCGCGACCCACCGGTACGCGTTGGGGCCCACTCCGCGGCAAGCGATCGACGATATCCACGAGCTCGGGGGTGGCGCTGTCGTAGCCCACCCGGTCGGAGGCGAGTTGGCGTGGAGCAATGGCTGGGCCGGGATCTCCGGGATCGAGGTCGTGAACTTTGCCGGCGCGTTGAACCGCCTGTCGTGGGTCGAGTTCGCCGGGGGCCTGGTGCGATACCTGGTGTCTCCTGCCGCCGCTGCAGTATCGGTCTTCGGGACGCGCGACCCGGCGATCGACCTCTGGGACCTGCAGACACGGCTGCGGGGCAACCCACGGCCGCGCTGGCTCGCGGCCCTCGGCGCCGTGGATGCGCACGGTCCGATCGGCGTGCTCGGGATCCCCAACTACGCCGCGACGTTCCGTGCCCTGAGCACGATGGTATGGCTGGACGCAGGCCCGCGACCCGGTGAAGCTCCGCGCCGCCAGGCGGCCGCGGTCATCGAGGCACTTGTCGCGGGGCGCGCCGCGGTGATTCTGGATGCGGTTGGGGCGGCCCCGGGCTTCACGCTCCAGGCGACCCACGCGACGCGTCCGTCACTGTTGCCCGGAGCGATCGCGCCGTGGGAAACAGGCTGGAGCATACGGGCCGGGCTCGGCGGCCCCGGGCCGTACCGGATCGTGCTCCTGGCGGACGGCGAGGTCGTGGCCGAGGGCAGCGGTGAGGACCTTGTGTACCCGGCGGTGACTGCCGCCACGTACCGGGTAGAGGTCTATCGCACCGACGGCCCAGTGGGCGTAGGTCAGCCTGGCGCAACCCTGTGGATCATCAGCAATCCGATCTATCTGTGGCCGCCAGAGGCGATCGTCGAGAGTCGGCTGCAGCGGGCACCCCGCTTACCGGCGCCGCCGACCGACGCCAGCCTGTTCGTCGCGCCCGGTTGGGCGGCCGAGAGCGACGAGTCCTCGATGAGTGCGCTGGCGCTCGCGCCGGATGGCCTCCGCTGGGATCTGCGGGTTCCGGCCCAGGGAGCTGCGGAGCCGTTTGCCGCCGTCGCCTGGCGCCCGGAGCGTGGCGCCGATTGGAGCGCGGCGGCCGGCGTCGCGGTCCAGCTACGAGCGACCGAGGCGTGGCGCGTAGCGCTGCGCTTACAGGTCGGCCGCGGTGACGCCGTGGAGACGTGGGAGCGGATCGTGCCGGCGGAGCCGGCGAGTCGCGGAGTAGGCGTGCGATGGTCCGACTTCCTCGCGATCGATCCCGGCGGCGGTTATGCGGCCCACCGGGCGTTGTCGGCCACTGATGTTCACGACGTGCGCGCCGTTCTGCTGGTAGTCACCCCGGATCTGATGAAGCCACGCACCGCGACACGCATCGATGTAACGCGGCTCGGCGCGTTCGGGAGGGTGCCCTAGGGGACCCTCCGCACTTTCACCACGGCCTGCTAGCGGCGCGCCGGAATCGTCGCCCAGAAGCGAGCAAAACTCTCGTGCTCGAGCAGGCGTTCGATGATCCTGCCGCCGCCGGAGGCGACCGCCGTGCCGGCGAGCATCGATTGCTTGAGCCACGGGTCGCGAATAACGGCCTCGCGCCCGGCGCTGATCGCCGCGTCGATGGCGCCCCGCTCTAGCTCGGCGGCGGCGAGCAGTAGCCAGCCCGAGCTGTCGGCCGGACTGAGCAGCGTGGCGCGGGTGGCAGCGGCGCGGGCGGCATCGTGCTCGCCGTCCTCCAGGAGCCTCCTCGCTAGCCCGGTCTCGAGCTGTGCCCGGCGCATGCCAAGCAGGCGCCGGAGCTCGGCAATCGGGGCCGGGTGATCATCGACCCGCAGGTCGACGTAGCGGTCGTTGAGGCGCGCGTACCCACCACGCGCACGCACAACCAAGAGCGTGGCTGATTGACGGCCCCGGGCGTCACCCCCGGCAGCCTGACCCGCAGCCAGGGCGGCCACGAGGCGGTCGGCCAGATCCCCGTCGGTTGCCTCGAAGGTCTCGGCCATGGCGTCGACTACACCGGGCCCCGCGAGGATATTGCCCTGGGCGGCGTAGTGCTTGCCGGTGCGGCCACCGGCCCAGGCCAGGCAGGCTTCACCGGTAAAGCTCGCGGCGTTGCCCGCCGCGTCGACGATCCCGAGCTGGCGCTGGTCGCGCCCGGCATCGGCTGCGGTCAATGCCGCCACCGCCTCGGCGGCACTGCTGCCCCCGGTGAGCATGTCGAGGCCACTCGGCCCGTAGGTCGTGTTGGCGAGCGCCTGCGTGGCGACCGCGCCCACGCCGGCGCGGGCCCAGGGGACGACCGCGCCCACCGCGAAGAACTTGGATTGCACCGCGACCCCGAGATCACCCGTGTCGGGGTCGTAGCCGACGAGCGAGAAGGTCGCTACGGGAACCGGGTTCGAGCCCTTCGCCGGCACGCTGATCTCGCTGCGGACGCAGGCCGTGGCAACCACCGCGGCCACCAACACGGCGCTTGTCAGGGCTGCCGGCGCCCCTCGGCCCCCGAACGGTACAGCCGGCTTCGAGTTCGTCATCGACCCTTTCCGAGGTGTGCCAGAATGCGCGCGTGTGTGGCGATCTTATCAAGCAGGACGTGGGGTAACGATGACCAACGCCAAGGGCCTGCTGATCGCGCTGGAGGGAATCGACGGGTGCGGCAAGTCGACGCAGGCGCGGTGGCTAACCGAGTGCCTGAACGACCTCGGCCACCCGGCCGTCAGCTTCCGCGAGCCCGGCGACTCCGAGTACGGGCTCGAGCTGCGGCGAATCTTCGTCGAGGGTCGCGATGTCCGCCCGGAAGAGGAGATGCGGCTGTTCCTCGAGGACCGCCGAATCGATGTGCGCGACAACATCCTGCCGGCGCTGGCGACGGGCAAGATCGTCGTGATGGATCGTTACTATCTTTCATCGGTCGTGTACCAGGGGGTGCTCGGCCTAGGGTTCGAGCACGTTCGGCGGGCTAACGAGGCCATCGCACCGCGCCCGGACGTGACCCTGATTCTCGACATCGGGGTGAAGGAGGCGCGTCGGCGCATCCGCTCGTCGCGGGGCGCGACCAACACCTTCGAGGGTGCCGAGTATCTCGAGCAGGTTCGCGATGGCTACATCGCCTTCGTGGACGGCGACCGCGTGCTCCGGATCAATGCCGTGGGGACGCCCGAAGAGGTGTTCGAGAGGCTGCTGCCGCTCGTGCTGCTGCGGGTGCGGCACGAGCACGATCCATGAGCCGCGCGTGAGACCCAGCGCTCACCCGTCCCGCATGAGCGCGGCGAAACGCGAATCAAACAGGCCGTTACCGAGCGTCAAGCCACCGTCGACCGGATAGACGCACCCGGTGATGTAGGAGGCCGCGTCGCTGACGAGAAAGGTGGCGAGCGTGGCGATTTCCTCGGGCGTGCCGAACCGACCCATCGGTACCGAGCGCTTGATCGCCGCGGCGGCCTCGGGCGACGCCCAGAGCTTCCCGCCAGCGCCGTCAGTCGGTACCGGGCCCGGCGAGATGGCATTCACTCGGATACCGGTCTGGGCCCATTCGACAGCCATCGTGCGGGTGAGCGACACCACGCCGGCCTCGGCGGCCCCGGAATGCACGACGTAGGGGGCGGCGCCCTCCGCATAAGTCGCCACGACGTTCAGAATGGCCCCGCCACCGCGGGCGATCATTGGCCCGTGCGCGGCCCGCGAACAGTGAAACGTGCCGTCGAGGACAATGCCGCGCACGGCGGCCCATCCGTTGGGGGACAGCTTCTCGGCCTGCACGAGAAAGTTGCCGGCGGCGTTGTTCACCAGGATGTCGAGGCCGCCGAGCGCATCGACCGTGCTGGCCATCATGGCGTCGACCGAGTCGGGGTCCCGGACGTCACACAGGACCGGGAAGGCTCGATGCCCGTGGCCGCACAGACGCGCCGAGGCCGGCTCCACATGCTCGGGGCTGCGGGAGGCAATGGCCACGTCGGCGCCGTGGGCCGCGAACATGTCGGCCATGGCGTAGCCGAGGCCGGTCCCGCCCCCGGTGATCAGGGCCACCTTGCCAGTCAGCAGGTCGCTCGCGAACACGCTCATCCCAGCCTCTCCTCGGGGGCGCGGGGGTGCCAACTCAGACGTTGAACCGGAAGTGCACCACGTCGCCGTCCTGGACGATGTAATTCTTGCCCTCGACTCGTAACTTGCCGGCCTCGCGACACCTGGCCTCGGAGCCAAGCTCGAGCAGGTCCTCCCAGCCAGTTACTTCGGCGCGGATGAAGCCGCGCTCGATGTCGGAGTGGATCTTGCCCGCGGCCCGGGGCGCGGGGCTCCCGGCGCGAACCGGCCACGCCCGACACTCGTCGGGCCCGACGGTCAGCATGGTGATCAGGTCGAGCAGCTCGAAGGCCGCCGCGAGGAAGCGATCGCGCGCTGGCTCGGCGAGCCCCATCGCGACGTAGAACTCGCCGCGATCCTGTTCGGGCATCTGGGCGATGTCCATCTCGACCTGTGCCGAGAGCGCGACGATTCCGCTGCCGGCGGCGGCTGCCGCCACGGCTAGATCCGTCGGCACCGAGTCGGTGATGGCGTCCTCGGAGACGTTGGAAACGAGAAGAAGTGGCTTCAGGGTCAGGAACTGGTACCCGGAGATCATGCGGCGGTGGGTCGCGTCCAGGCCCAGGGTGCGGAGACCCTGCTCGTGTTCGAGATGCTCGATGATGCGCTCCATCAACCGAATCTCGTTGGGATTGCCCTGTTCCTTCTGCAACCGCTTGCGTCGTTTCTCGGCGATCTCGAGATCAGCGAGCACGGTCTCGGCCTGTAGGTCGCGCAGCTCGCGCGTGGGATCGGGGTCGTCGGCGAGCGCCGCGTCCTCGAAGGCGCGCAAGACCTGGCAGAGCGCGTCCATCTCGCGCATCGAGTTGAGCACCCCACGGTCGAGCCCGCGCGACGCTGTGCCGCCGGCGATGTCACAGAAGGTCACCTCGGCGCAGGTCGTCTTCTTGGGCTCGTACAGCGCCGCCAGCCGGTCGAGGCGATCGTCGGGAATTCGCACCACGCCAAGGTTCGTGGTCCCAGCCTTAGCGGCGCCGTATCCGGTCTCCGCGGCCAGACCCGTGAGGGCGTTGAAGACGGTGGTCTTGCCGCTCCCCGGGAATCCTACGAGTCCGATCTTCATGACGGGCGCAAGGTACTACGACGCCTCGCGGATCGTGTGCGCCCAGGAGCACGGCCAGCTAACGGTCTCGCCACCCCGGCCCGCGCACGAAGCGACCGGGCGTGGCGCCGGTGTGCTCACCGTCCTGGAGCACCTGCTCGCCGTTGACGAACACGTGAACCACGCCGGTGGCGTACCGGTGCGGGTCTTCGTAGGTGGCATGATCGGCAATGGCAGCAGGGTCGAAGACGACCACGTCGGCGTAGTGGCCCGGCAGTAGACGACCACGGTCGGCAATCCCGAGGTTGTCGGCCGGGAGGGCCGCGAGCTTGCGCACCGCTTCCTGGAGGGAGATCACCTGCCGCTCGCGCACATACTTGCCGAGCAGGCGCGCGAAATTGCCATAGGCCCGCGGGTGCGTGCTGGTCAGGGTGAAGGGCTCGGCGGTGGTCATCGAGCCGGCGTCGGAGCAGAAAGAGACCCACGGCAGCGCCAGTTGCTTCTCGAGGTTGTCCTCCGACATCAGGAAGTAGACGACCTGGACCCGGCTGCCGTCCTCGACCACGAGGTCCATCGCGGTGTCTGCGATGTCAGTCCCGCGGGCGGCAGCTACCTCGGCCAGAGTGCGGCCGGTGTACTGGGCCCGCAGATCCTCATTGCGGAAGCCGACGAGCAGGGTGCCCTCGGCGCCGCCCGCGAGCATCAGGTTCTCCCAGGCGCCGGTCGGCACCGCCATCTCCGCCCGGACACGGGCGCGGATCTCGGGATCCTGAAGCCGGCGAGCCCAGGCGTCGTAGCCACCCTCCTGCACCCACGGCGGCATCGCGGCGTCGAGCCCGGTCGAGCCTGCGGTGTAGGTGTACATGTCCGCCGTGATACGAAGCCCCACGGCGCGGGCGGCCTCGACCTTGGCAATGACCGCGTCCATCTTCGGCCAGTTGTCCTGACCGCCGGCCTTCAGGTGGTAGATCTCGGCCGGGACCTGCGCCTCGCGCGCGATGCGAAGGAGCTCCTCGAGAGCCTCGAGCAGGCGGTTGCCCTCGGAGCGCATATGGGAGATATACATGCCACCGAACTCGGCGGCGGCGCGGTTCAACGCGATCAGCTCCTCGGTGCTGGCGTAGAAGGCAGGAGCGTAGATGAGGCTCGAGCCCACGCCCATGGCACCCTCGCGCATTGCCTGGCGGACGAGCTCCTGCATGGTGGCGAGCTCGGCCTCGCTCGGGGGTCGGTTCTCGTAGCCGATCTCGTGCACCCGCACGGTGGTGGCCCCCACGAACGAGGCAACGTTGGTCGAGATCCCACGCTGCTCGAGGAACTCGAGGTACTCTCCGAGCGTGGTCCAGGGAACCTCTACGGGGGCGTCGGGCGACAACGCCAGGGCCGAGCGGGCCGCGTCCTCGCCCCCTAGGTCGGCGATCCAGTCAGCCACCATTGCGGCCTTCATCGCGGCGTTCAGCGGCCCGTACGAGACACCCTCCCCGAAGACCTCGAGGGTCACGCCCTGCCGGATATCGCCCTGCGACCGCCCGTCGACGACCAGTGAATCGGTGGCCCAGCTGAGCATGTTGATGAAGCCCGGGGCCACCGCCAGCCCGCTGGCGTCGACCTCGCGCTGACCGACGGCAGCGCCCAGCGCCCCGACTGCCATGATCCGATCCCCGTGGATCGCGATGTCGGCGACGAAGGGCTCGCCGCCGCTCCCGTCCACCACGTTCCCGTCGCGAATGATCAGATCGAAGCTTTCGGGTGCCGCGCCGCAGGCTGCACACAGTGGTAGCAGGACGAGAGCGGTGAAGCAGTGGACGAGCTGCTTCATACGAGAGCCTCCACGGTTGAAACGCCGCCGCGCCGCCACGCGGGCTCGGCGCCGCGGCCAAGGCCAGGACACTGTACACCTGGCGCGGCAGGCGTTCCCGCGCCGCTGCGCATGGCGCCGACCCGGCTCCTGGAGAGCAGGCGGCGCGGTCACCAGACCCGGCAGAGTCGCACCACGGTCTGCTTCGGGCTCGGCTCGCCAATCAGCGCGCCCAGGACGTACGATCGTAACGGCGAGCGCGGCCGAACGGGAGTGCGACTATGGCGGCCATGAAGAAGAACCGGGCCGGGCGACAGCACCGCGACCTGGTGGCCCAGGCCGACAAGTACGCGCTGTACCAGCGCGCCGTGCAGGAGCCAGAAGCCGACATCGACTTCGCTGTCGATGTCTTTCGGGCCGAGTTCGGCCGCAGTCCGCGGCGCCTGCGCGAGGATTTCTGTGGTACGGGGGCTGTGTGCAGCAAATGGGTCCAGGCCGATAGGCGTAATCGCGCCTGGGGCGTCGACCGCGACCCGGAGCCCCTGAGTTGGGGTCGACGGCACAATCTCGCGCAGCTGAGCAAGGGGCAGCGCCGCCGGGTTGAGCTGATCGAGGGCGATGTGCGCACCACCACCCACGAGACGGTCGACGTGGCTCTGGCCCAGAACTTCTCCTATTTCCTGCTGCGCGAGCGCCGCGAGTTGGTCCACTACTTCCGCGCCGCGCACAACAACCTGGCCGCCGAGGGCATCCTGGTTCTCGATGCCTATGGGGGTCCCGAGTCAGTCAAGCGCATGATCGAGCCCACCGAGTACGAAGACTTCGTCTACGAGTGGGACCAGGACGACTTCGATCCGATCAGCCGCATGGCGACCTGCTACATGCAGTTCGAGTTTCCCGACGGCAGCCGGCTCGAACGGGCGTTTAGTTACCACTGGCGCATGTACACGATCCCGGAGGTCCGTGACGCGCTGGCCGACGCCGGCTTCGCCGGCAGCGACGCCTACTGGGAAGGCGTCGACGAGGAGACCGAGGCGGGCGACGGCGTCTACACCGTGCAGCAGCGCGGAACGCCCGACGACGCCTGGATCGCGTACATCGTCGGGGTCAAGCGTTAGTAGGCAGCGTCGAGGAAGCGCAGCAGAAACCGGTTGACGGCGGCGGGCTGCTCGAGCGCCGTCAGGTGGCCGGCGCCCGCAATCTCGTGCAACCGCGCTCCTGGCAAGGCGGCCGCCAGTGCGCGCGATCGCGCCGGAGGCAACGAGGCGTCCTCACTACCGACCAGCACGATCGCAGGCAACGCGAGGCGGCGCAACTGCGGGCGTACGTCGCGCCGCCGAAGGAAGGCGTCGAGGGTGCGGACGGTAGAGGGAACGTGAAGGGCGCGAAAGCGATCGGCCCACTCGCGAACCAGATCGGGACGTTCCCTCAGGGTCGTGGTGCCGAACATCTGCCGGCAGATCTTGGGTATCACGGGGCCGAGGCCCGCGGTCCGCGCGATCATTGCGAGAGCCCGGTACTTACAGCGGATCATCCCATAGTGCTCGGCGCCGCCATCCGTATCGAGCAGGGCCAGGCCGGCAACGCGCTCCGGGCGGCGCAGGGCAGCGCGCAGCGCGACGAAGCCGCCCAGGGAGAGACCCACCCAGACGGCTCGTTCGATCGCTTCAGCGTCGAGAACGGCGGTCACGTCGTCGAGCGCGTCGTCAAGCGTAAAGGGGCCAGGAACCGGGCCGGAGCGTCCGTGGCCCCGGGCGTCGATATTGATCACCCGATGGCGCGCGGCGAGCGGTTCGAGCTGCTCGGCCCACATCGCGCCGCTGCACAGGAAGCTGTGCAGCAGCACCACCGGAGCTCCCTGCCCCGCGACCTCGTAGTGGATCGTGATGTCGTGGCTACTCGTATCAGACACCCCAGAACTCCGATCCATGACGAGAACGATGTTTGCGACCACGAGTTACGGACGCTCAGGACGCGGCGAGGATTCTACCTGCCGCTGCCGGCGCGTCGAACAGCGGTTTACAAAGTGATATTAATATGATAGAACTAAGATATCTGGTGGCTGGCAAGTTCCGGGTAGGGACAGGCCGCCTCCGGGGTCAGGGCACCGGGGTACGACCCCGGGGCGAGACGAGGAGCTTTGCGAAGCGCGAGATCAAGATGAAGACGCACAACGGGATCGCCACAGTGTTGGTGTTGATCGGCGCCTTGTTGCTCCTCAGCTGGTTGTGCTTTGCGACGATTCGCGATCTGAACGACTCGGGCGCGACAGCCTTCCGGCTGTGGCAGCTGGTCATCGTGATCCTGCTGTGGGGCACCGACATCTTTCTGATGGCGGGGCTGTTTACGGTGGCACCGAACGAGGGCAAGGTCCTGCAGCTGTTCGGCAAGTACGTCGGAACCGTGAGCGAACCGGGGCTGCGATGGTCCAACCCGTTCTACACCAAGCACCGGGTGTCGGTGCGAGTGCGCAACTTCGAGACCGGCAAGCTCAAGGTCAACGACAAGCGCGGCAACCCGATCGAGTTCGCCGCGGTGGTTGTCTGGAAGGTCGTGGACACGGCCGAGGCCGTGTTCATGGTCGACGACTTCAAGCACTACGTGCACGTGCAGAGCGAAGCCGCCGGGCGGAGCCTGGCCTCCGGCTACCCGTACGATGTATTCCAGGAAGGCGAGATGTCACTGGTCTCGCACACCGCGGAGGTATCCGAGCAGCTCGAGCGGGAAATCCAGGAGCGGCTGGAGCAGGCCGGAGTCAACATCATCGAGGCACGGGTCAGCCACCTGGCCTACTCGCCCGAGATCGCCAGCGCCATGCTGCAACGCCAGCAGGCCGATGCGGTGATCGCGATCGCGGCACGCAAGAAGATCGTCCACGGCGCCGTCGGCATGGTCGAGGACGCGCTCGCGCAGCTCTCGGCGCAGCGCATCGTGGAGCTCGATGACGAGCGCAAAGCGTCGATGGTGAGCAACCTACTGGTGGTGCTCACCAGCGACTCGCGACCCCACCCGGTGATCAACGCCGGCAGCATCTACTGAGTGTGGTTGTGGCGGTCCTGACAAGCCTCGGTACTTAGCGACCGACGCGGGCCCCGGGGCGACCCGGGGCCCGCACGATCGGTGAATCGAGATGACGAAGCGCAAGGCGGTTCTCTTCAGGCTCGATCCGAAGCTGCACGACGCGTTGCGTCGCTGGGCCGACGACGAGCTACGCTCGCTCAATGCCCAGGTCGAGTATCTGCTGCGCAGAGCGCTGCGCGGTGCCGGGCGCGACCCGCAGGGGCGGCCCCAGTCGCCCGAGGACTGACGGGCGCGGTGGCGCACCGCAGCCCGTAGCGCCGACGTCGCGGGGCCTTGCATCTGCGCCCTTGGCGGCGTAACCAGACCCATCACGCTTTCACCACGGGCTGCTAGCGCGCCGTGGCCGCTAGCAGCCCGGCATGGTCGAGAACCCGGCCGCCCTGAATCACGGTCACGATGTCACGTGTCGCCGAGATGTCGAGCGCCGGGTCGGAGCCCAGCAGCAGAACGTCCGCCACCTTGCCAACCTCGATCGTGCCGACCTCGTCGAGCAGGCCGAGCACCTGCGCGCCGTTGCGGGTGGCGATACTGATCACCTCGAGCGGCGGGATCCCGGCCTGGACGAGCAATTCGAGCTCGCGGTGCAAGCTGGCCCCCGCGACCACCCACGGGTTGTTGGCGTCGGTTCCTGCCGTCAGCACGACGCCGGACACGTGCAGTAGCCGGGCGAACGCCAGGGCCTGGCCGAAGGCGGCGCGCCCACGCTCGAAGTCGGTGGCCTGCCAGCCCGGGTTCATGGTGAACGAGGAGCGCCAGTTCTCGACCATGCTGGGGGCCGCTAGACGCAGATCGGCGCTATGGATCACCGCGTCGTCGTCGCCACGCACGATCGTCTCCCACATGACGAGCGTCGGGTCCACGGTGACCTCGTGCTTGACCAGGGCGTCGATCATCTCCCGAATCTCCGCCGAGTCGAGGTCCACATGCTCGAACCACGTGAACAGGAACTGGGTGCCGGCCATCTCCTGCGCGAACTGCGCCCGTCGCTCGGCGGGCAACAGCTCCGCCGAGCCGGGCAGGATGTGAACGATCCCATCAAGGCCCGCACGGGCAGCGTCGGTCCAGGTGGTCAGCAGCGTGTGGGCCACGGCAGGAATGCCCTGTCGGTGAGCCTCGTCCACGCCGGCGGCGATCAGATCGGGGGTCAGCGTGACGTACAGCTTCACCATGTCGACGCCGGCCTCGGCCTGCCGGCGGACCTCGGCGCGCAGGCTGGCCTCGTCGGTGATCTGGACCGTCAGGCCAGCGAACGCGGTGCGATCGATCACCGAGCCCGCCACCCGCATGCGCGGACCGGCGCGGGTGCCGGAGGCGATCTCGTCGCGCAGCTGCACCAGGGTCGCGGCGTCCCCGCCGGGATCGCGGACCGTCGTCACGCCGACCTCGACCACCTCCATGCGTATACCGCCGCCGGGCTCGGGGCGAGCTGGCGAGAGCCCGAGAGCTGCTGGCCCAGGCCACGAGCACCCGCCGGTGCCAGTCGGCCTCGTCCCGCTGCACGGGAAACGGGTCGACCGCGCGCTCCACCACCATCCTCGTTCCGTCAGCCCGGTGTACCTCGTAGCGGTACTCGTTGGAGACGCCCGCGACGACCTCGCCGAACGGGCTCATGAACCTCGGCGCGCGTGTGCCCGAAGGGGACCTCACGCAGCTGGATGGTTCCGCCGGAGGCGACGACGCGCTCGAGCTGGTTGCCACTCACTCGTCAGCCAGGCGGGCTCGGTCTCAAAGGTGGGGGCGCGGATCATGGCGTCGGTAGTCCCCTCCTCGTCGAAGGCGCGGTAGGCGAACAAGAGCTTGCCGGGAGCGCTCTCCTCTCGCAGCAGCGAGCGCATCCAGATCAGCCCACCCTCGACGGGGGTCAGCAGCCCCCCGGTCACGACTCGGTCGCCGAGAAACTGGCCGTCGACCGTAACCTCGAAGACCCGCCCCTTCCCGGGATCGCGCACGAAGAGGCGTCCGTCGGGCGATACGGCCATACCGAACGGCCGGCGGAACTGTTGCGGCCCGTCGCCGCCGCTACCGATGTCGTGCAGGTAGTTGCCGTCGAGGTCGTAGACCCGTGGGTGGCCGACCTGCCAGTCGCGCACGACGATGCGGTCATCGACGAGCGCGTGCGCACGCACGAGGCCGAACTCGTACTCGATCGCCCCTTCGGGCGCTCCGATCGACGCCTCCTGGACGAGCTCGGCGTGCCGCCAGGAGCCGCCGCCGAGGTTGCGCACGAGCGGCGCCGTGCTGTCCTCGGATGGGGCGCGAGCGCACGACGGCGTGATCGCCAGCACCAGCGCCAAGACGAGCGCGTGCGGCCCGGTCTTCTTGGGAACCATGGCAGCAACCTATCCGCCGACCCAGCCGCGCACCAGCGTGGCCACGACGAAGCCGGCGTAGTTTCCCACCGCGTAGCCGAGCAGGCCGACGGCGACGCCCGGGAGCAGCCGATCCCCGTAGCCGCGCGCCGAAGCGAGCGCGACCGCCGAGGCGGGGCCTCCGACGTTGGCCTGCGACGCGACGGCGAGCGTGCCGGCGTCGATGCCGACCAGCCGGCCGACGCCGAAGATCAGCAGCCCGTGGACGGTGATGGTTGTGAGCGCAAGCCAGAAAAGGCCCGGGCCGAGCCGGAAGATGTTGGCGATAACCGACTGGGCGCCGTTGGCTGCAAGGAACAGCAACAACAGGTAGTTGCCCATCACAGCGGAGCCGGCGAGGCGTCGGACAGCGGGCAACTGGGCGGTGAGAAGGACGATCGTCGTCAGCCACAGCACCTCCGGGATCATCGATACCGTGGCGCCGATGACGCCCGCCAACCACACGGCGCCGACCGCGATACCGACGACTGCAGCAAGCTCGGCGATAGCCACGGGGCGGATGCTGCTCACGAGCGCGCGCTCGAGAGTGTCGGTCGCCGCGACATCCGGGCCCGCGGGCGACGGCGTGCGGCCACCCTTGGAGCCGAGCAGCACAGGTACGCCGAGACAGGCGGCCATCCACAGTGCGGTCAGCACGACGTCGGCAGCCACGGCGGCGGTGAACATGTCGCTGCTCGTGCCGAGCGCCCGTCCAAGGGCCGCGAAGTTCATGCCGCCGCCGGTGTAGGTGCCGGTGAACTGGCCGGCGAGCTTCCAGGTCTCGGGGCCGACGGTGCTGGCGAAGGCGAGCGCCCCGAGGGTGGCGCCCAGGGCAGTACCCACCGCCCCGATCGAGAAGGCCGCCAGCATTCGAGGTCCGGCGCTGACGACCGACCCGACATCGACGCGCAGGAGGATAAAGGCTACTGCCAGGCTCACGCCGGTGCTGCTCAACCACAGATAGGTGGGGGAGGTGCCTGGAAGGATGCCCGTATTCGACAGAAGCATCGCCAGGAGGATGCCTACGAGTCCCGCACCGAGCGAACGGAAGACCCGGTAGGAGCGTTCCAGGCGCAGGGCCGTCCAGACAACCGCGGCCAGGACGACGAGATGGGCGATCGGATCGCTGATCACGGCCTGCTAACGCCCAGGTTGGAGTACGCGCGTGCCAGCGTCGTCGAAGGCCTGCGCGAGGCGGCGGTCGTAGACGACCGCCGCCCCCAGCTGATCACCGAGCGAGAGCGCCGAAGCCAGATGGATCGCCACAGGCGATCGCAGCTCGGCGGGCTCGAGCTCGGTTGCCGCCGCGATGATCGCGGCATCCAGCGGTACCAGGGCAACCGGGTCGAGCGTGCGCTCGCAGCGTGCCCGGTAGGCGGCGTCGGGCGAGTAGCGCCGGATGGCACGCGACACCTCCAGGAGGGTCAGCTGACTCGACACCCGGTGGGGCCAGGCGGTGATCAGCAGCGCCAGGGCACGGCTCTCGGGCTCCTCGACCGCCAGCTTCACGATCGCCGACGAATCGAGATAGAGCAGTCGATCATCCATCTACCAGGTCTCGCGATCTTCGGCCAGCAGACCGCTCAGCGGCGGACGTCCGGGGACGGGCGGGAGCCGTGGCCCGAGCGTCGAGAGATCCCCACGGCCCGGCAGCCGCCGCCCCTCCGCCACCAGGCGCTCGATCGGCGAAGCTCGCTCGGGTAATGGAGCCAGAAGGGCTACCGGCTTGCCACGGTCGGTGACACGCAGCGTCTCGCCCGCTACGACGCGCCGCAAGTACTTGGTGAGGTTCTGGCGCAGCTCGCGGATTCCGACCCGATCGTCCAGTTCCCTCGTCATGCGGCGCACGGTAGCACGCGCCTGCGACGGCCGACGCGTGGGGTTGGCTTGGTCGCAGCGACGGAAGTACCGTGGGCTCGGGCGGCGGCGTGGGGTCGCCGAGCAGCGTCAGCGCTTGCGGGCAGGAGAGTACAGGTTTGCAGGAGATTCGAGCCGCCGATCCTGGCGCCCGGAATGGTGGTCGCACCGTTGCCTTGGTGCTAATGATGCTATGGGTGCCGCCGGCGGCCGCGTGGGCACAGAGGCAGGCTGCGGGTGGGGGCTGGGAGGGTGGTCGGCGCGACGACGGGGCGGTCATTCTGATCAGGAGCGCGGCCAACGATGCTCGCTATGAAGCGCTCGGCGTGGGTGGTGCGATCACACCGGAGCTGGAGCTCGTCTGCAAGGACGGGACGACGGACCTGCTGGTCGGGCCCTTCACGCAGGTTCAGCGCGATACGCGGCAGGGACAGCTCGGAGGCGCGGGGGGCGCTCGGCTCACCGTCATTGAGCTGTACCCCGGGACGCATCGGGTCGGGGTCTCGTTCGACGGCTCAGACCCCGAGCGCACGGGTTTCGACAGCACGCCCCACGACGGTGTCGCGCGCCTCGAGGGAGCCGAGGGACTGGTGGCGCGCATGCTTGCCGCGGAGCGCATGGCGATCGATATCGGCAGCGGGCGGTCGCGGCGCAGGGTGAGCGTCGAGTTCGACCTGACTGGCCTGCGGCTCAAGATCGCGCAGCTGTTCGACCCGTGCGGGTGGCTCGACTGAGGTGCGTCCGGAGCGACTCGCTGCAACCGTCGTGTAGGCGGCGAGCCGCGAGCGTCGAGGCGGCCCGAGCCTGCGGAGTACGGCGGGCGTCAGCGCAGCTTGTAGCGCTGGATCTTGCCGGTGGCAGTCTTCGGTAGCTCGGCAAGGAACTCGATCCACCGCGGGTACTTGTAGGACGCGATCCGCTTCTTGACGAACCGCTGGATCACCTCGGCCAACGAGGGCCCGGCCTCGATCCCGTCGCGCACCACGACCAACGCCTTGGGCTTGGTCAGCCCGTCGCCGTCCTCGGCCCCGACCACGGCGACCTCGAGGACGTCGGGGTGCTCCAGCGGCGCCGACTCGACCTCGAACGGAGAGACCCAGATGCCGCCGACCTTCAGCATGTCGTCGGTGCGCCCCTGGTACCAGTAGTAGCCGTCATCGTCGATCCGGTACTTGTCGCCCGTCCGGATGATCCCACGCGCCCTCGATCGTCGCCTTGGTCTGCTCGTGCCGGTTCCAGTAGAAGGCGCAGGTGGAGTCGCCCTTGACGAGCAGGTCGCCGATCTCGCCGACCGGGACCTGGGCGCCGTGCTCGTCGATGATCCGGGCCTCGTAGCCGGGGACGATCTGTCCACTCGATCCGGGCCTGACGGCGCCCGGGCGATTGGCGATAAACATCTGGAGAACCTCGGTGGAACCGATGCCGTCGAGGATCTCGAGACCGTAGCGGGCCAGCCAACGCTCGTAAATTGCCTGGGGCAGCTCCTCGCCCGCCGAGACGCAGAGGCGCACGCTCGAGAGCGTCTCCGGCTCGGGCTGGTCCAGCGACGCCAGCAGGGCGGTGAAGCCGGTCGGTACCGAGTAGAAGATCGAGGGCCGGTAGGTTTGCAATATGTCGAACACCGCGCTGGCCTCGGGCCGCCCCGGGTACAGCACGGTGCTGGCGCCGACGCGGAAGGGGGAATAGAGGGCGTTACCGAGCCCATAGGCAAAGAAGAGCTTGGCCACCGAGAAGGTGACGTCGTCCTCCTTGATCTCGAGCACGTGGCGCGCGTAGGTATCGGCGCACACCTGCATGTCGTGCTGCAGGTGGACCGTCCCCTTGGGGAAGCCGGTAGTCCTGGAGGAGTAGAGCCAGAAGCAAGGGTCGTCGCTGCTCAGCTGCTCGGCGGCGAGCCGGCCGGAGACCGCCTGGGTGAGCTCGGGCGCGGCGTGGACGGCGTGACCGATTGCAGGAGGTGGCAACTCGGGCTCGCCGCCGCCGGGCCCGGACGCGACGATCAGGTGCCGGAGGTAGCGGAGCTGTCCGCGAATCGGCTCGATCGTCTCGAGCAGTGGTTCCGACACCACCAGCGCGCGGGCGCGCGAGTCGTTGAGCAGGTACTCGTAGTCGCTCGGGCGCAGCAACGTGTTGATCGGCACCGGAATCGCGCCGATCTTGATGGCGCCGAAGAAGAAGTGAACGAACTCGGGACTGTCGAGCAAGAGCAGCATGACGCGCTGCTCCAGGTCGATCCCGAGGTGGCGCAGACCGTTGCCTGCGCGGTTCACGCCGTCGAGCACGTCGTTGTACGTGTGCCGGCTGCCGTCGCCCACGTAGTGGATCGCCAGCTGATCGCCACGACCCTCCTCGACGTTGGCGTCGACGAAGGTCTCTGCGGCGTTCATCCGCTCGGGAATGTCGAGCTTCACGTCATCCATCCGTCGGGACCTTCACGGCGAGGATGCGGGTCGGTCCTTGGCCGACATCGGCGATACGAATCACCTCGCGTAGCCCCCGGTGGATTGCGGCAACCTTGCCGGTCGACTCGAGGGTCACATAGAGGGGCTCGCCATCGGGGTGCAGGGCGAACCAGTGGGGGTGGCCGGGTACGTCGATCTGAGCCAGCGTCGCGCGACCGGGAAGGGTGAAGGCGTGGACGCGGTCGGAACCGTACGCCGCTACCCAGAGCTCGCGCTCGTCGGGCGTCAGCAGCAGCCCGTGCGTGTAGGTCTCGAGCGGCGGTACCGGAGTGTCGTCGGGAATCGGGATCTGCAGCCGGTGCACGATCGCGTCGGTCCGTAGATCGAGTGTGATGAACCCGGTGAGCCCCGACAGCGCCACATATGCGGTGCTCAGATCGGCGGTCAGGGCCACGGGGCGCGGCACACCCCCGAGGGCGATCTGCCGATCAATCTCGAGGGTCTCGGTATCGATGACGGTGATCAAGCTCTCGCCCATCGATGTGACGAAGACCTGGCTGCCGTCGGCCGACGTGTAAGCATTGTGCTGGGCCGTCCCCGCCGGCAGTTGCCGCACCACGTGCATCGTCTCGGTATCAACGACGGCGCACAGATCGCCACCGCGGCTCGGGACGAACACATAGCGGCCGTCGTGGGTGATCGTCGGCTCATTCGGTACCGGCCCGACACCGACTCGCGCCAGGATCTCGTGCGTCGCCAGGTCGACCTTGACCAGCTCGTTGGTCGTCTCGACGCTGATGTAGAGCGTGCGTCGGTCCGGGGAGACGATCAGACCGTGGGGCCGCAACCCGACGTCGAGCGTGGCCAGCGTCTCGAGCGTATCGGGCGCCAGCTGCCGGACGCTCTCGTAGCGATCCGCCACGTAGATGCGGACCTCTCCGTCGGGAGCCGAGGCATCCGCCGCCGCCGCCGGCGTGCGGCTCGCGGCGGGCGCGCCGCACGCGGCGGGCAGCAGAACCAAGGCCAGGGCGAACGGGACCGCTGTGCGGAGATTCACTTCGGAACCTCGAGTTGGTACAAGGGCGAGCGGGCCAACCCTACTTTCGTCGCGGCGCCGCGGCAACGGTCAGCGGCGAATCGGCAGCTCGAAGAGCGCCGCTTCCCGATCGTTGCGGACCAGTAACCGGTTGCCCGCCATGGTGGGTACGTTCCAGGTCTTGCCGGCGAGCGCGGGCACGCGGCCGAGCTCGTTGAGGCCGATGGGGTTGGGATTGACGAGCACCAGGTCGCCGCGCTCGGCTTGCACCAGGAGCAGGTCCTCGACCAGCAGGAGCTGTCCGTGGCCATAGCGACCGCGTTTCCAGAGCCGCGCGCCGGTGACCGGATCGATGGCGGTCAGGATGCCGTCGTCGAGGCCGTAGATGGTGCCGTCGTGGAGCACGAAGTGGGCGAACTTGGCTTTGAGACGGATGCTCTCCCAGACGATTCGCGGTACCAGGGCGCCGTTGTCGTCGGGCGCCAACTCGATGCGCTTGGCCCCGGTGCCGTAGCCGCTCGAGACCACCACGGCGTTGGGTCCGACGACGAGCGGCTGAGCCACGTTCGGCTGCCCGCTGGGCCAAGGGACGCTCCAGAGCTCGGCACCACTGAGGGGGTCATGCGACGCGAGGCTGTCGGCGTTCAGGATCAAGATCTGCGGCACCCGCGCCAGGGTGGCGAGCAGCGGCGACGAGTAGCCAGAACCGCTGTCACCACCCGACCAGAGCGGCTCGCCCGAGACGGTCGCGTAGGCCACCAGCGAGCGCCCCGCACGACCCCCGGCGCTGACCACGACGCGGCCACCGAGCACCAGAGGAGAACAGCTCTTACCCCAACCCGGCGGGCGGGCGTCGTTGTCCTGCAACACGTCGCGCGCCCACAGCAGCTGTCCGCTCGCCAGGTCGATGGCCGTGAGCTGGCCGGTCGCGCCCATCGAGTAGACGCGGTCGCCGACGATTGTCGGGGTCGACCGTGGGCCGAGGCCGGCGACGGGGTTGTCATACCGGGCGTCGTAGGCGTAGTACCAGACAGGCTCGCCGGTGAGCAGGGCGTAGGCCACGACGGCTTCCTGCTCGCCGCGCTGCTCCAGCGTCACCGCGATATCGCCTTGTATTGCGAAGGAGCCCCAGCCGGCGCCGATGGATCGGCGCCACAGCTCGCGCGGGGCGACACCCTCCCAGGTACGTGCCAGCAGCACGCCGTCGATCACCCCGATCCGGCGGGGCCCGAGGAACTGCGGGGAGTCGGCCAGTGTCGGGCGTGTGTCGAGAGCCGGCACCGTATCGAGGTCGATGGCCGGGACCTCGCTGGCGCTGCGGGACCAGCGCCACGCGAAGATCGGACGCACATCGCCGGTAACGCCCGCGAACCGCAGGGTGGCCAGCCCGGTGAGCAGCAAGGCGGCAATGAGCCCGCCACCGATGGCTCGCGTCCGCCACGGTAGCGCCGAGCCGGCCAGGAACCAGATCAGGGCCGCCAGCAGGGCGACGAAGGTGGCGACCATGGTGGCCACGACCTGATCCTGACGGAACTGTGCCGATCGCGCCCAGGTCCAGCCGAGGGCCAGGATCCAGCCCGCCAGAATCACCACCAGCGGCCACCAGCGGGGACGCATCTAGTCCGCCTCTGGGATCCAGAGCGCAGTGGCCAGGCGTCGGCTCGGCATCGTGGGCACCTCGTGAAGCGGGCTCGTTTCGGGTAGCTTGTGGCGGGCTGACGGCACCCGACGACAACACGCTAGTGTAACGCGTCGTAATTAGCTTGACTTATATGGCATATTATGACTTCCTTGTCTCGACAGTAAACTTGTCGGGACAGGAGGCCACGATGCCCAGGGTAGCACCGGAGATTTCGTTGACCGGGCAGCAGCGGGCAGCGGCTCCAGGGAGTAATCGACGCGCCGAGCTCACAGCAGCGGCAGGTGTTCCGAGCCCACATCATCCTGCTTGCCGAGCAGGGGCTGCAGAACCAGCAGATCGCCGAGCGCCTCGAGACCTCCCGACAGACCGTGGGCATGTGGCGCGCTCGCGCAGCCAAGCAGGGCATCGAGGATCTCGGTGACGAGCCGCGCTCTGGTCGTGTGCGCACCTACGACGCCGTGCGGGAAGCCAAGATCATCGCCGCAACCCTGGAGAGGCCTCCGAGCCGAACCCATTGGAGCGCACAGCGGCTCGCCAAACAGGTCGATGCGAGCCCTTCGACGATCCTGCGGATCTGGCGGCGCAACGGCCTGCAGCCCCATCGCACCGAGACCTTCAAGTACTCCGCCGATCCACTCCTGCAGGACAAGGTCACCGACATCGTGGGGCTGTACCTGCACCCGCCCCAGGGGGCGCTGGTGCTGTGCGTGGACGAGAAGAGCCAGATCCAGGCTCTGGACCGGACTCAGCCGATGTTGCCCATGCGCCGCGGCGATCCAGAGCGCTGCACCCACGATTACAGACGCCACGGCACCACGACGCTGTTCGCGGCGTTGAACCTAGCCACCGCCGAGATCCTGGGCACCTGCATGCAGCGGCACCGCCACCAGGAGTTTCTTCGCTTCCTACGCTTGATCGACCGCACCTACCCCGAGGGCGAGATCCACCTGGTGCTGGACAACTACGGCACCCACACCCAGCCCAAGGTCGAGGCCTGGTTCGAGCAACACCCGCGGTTCACGCGTCACTTCACGCCCACTTCCGCTTCCTGGATGAATCAGGTGGAGACCTGGTTCGGCATCCTCACCTCGCAGGCCGTCCGGCGCGGCAGCTTCAGCAGCGTCGATGTCCTGATCAAGGCCATCCACCGCTTCATCCGAGCCTGGAACGACGGCTCCGAGCCCTTCCTTTGGCTCAAGTCCGCCGACCAGATCCTCGCCAAAGCCATAAGACAAGACAACTCCGACGCGTCACACTAGCGATTTTCCCGCGGCACGACAAACGAGAGTGGGCAGTGGATGTGCGACGCATGATGATGGTCGGCCTGGCCGCCGGGGTGCTCAGCGGGTGCGCCGGTGCCGGAACCGAGAGGCCGCCATCGAGCGAGACGACGACGGAGAGGGGTACAACGGTGACGGTCGAGCCTTTCGGAACGCTTCCGAGCGGGGAGACGGTAGAGGTTTTCACGTTGCGCAACGCCAACGGGCTCGAGGTCCGGGCGATGAGCTACGGGGCCGTCATCCTGTCGATCACGACCCCGGATCGTGACGGGAACATGGCCGACATCACCCTGGGCTTCGACGAGCTGGAGGCATACCTCGCCGACAGTCCCTACTTCGGCGCCATCGTGGGCCGTTACGGCAACCGCATCGCCGCCGGTCGCTTCGAACTCGACGGCACGGCGTACGAGTTGGCGCGTAACAACGGGCCCAATCACCTTCACGGTGGCGTCCGCGGGTTCGACAAGGTCCTGTGGGAGGCCAACGCGATCGCGGATCCCGAGTCGGCCGCGGTCGCGTTTCGGTACACCAGCATCGATGGCGAGGAGGGGTATCCGGGAACGCTGCTCGTGACCGTGCAATATGCGCTCAACGATGCGAACGAGCTGGCGATCGCGTACGTTGCAGCGACCGACGCCGCCACGCCGGTCAACCTCACACAGCACACCTACTTCAACCTGTCGGGCGTGGGCGGCGTTCTCGGCCACGAGCTGCAGGTCAACGCCGATCGCTACACGCCGGTGGACGCGGCGCTCATCCCCACCGGCGAGAGCGCCCCGGTCGCGGGCACGCCGTTCGATTTCAGAACCGCTACGCCGATCGGCGCACGCATCGACGCCGACGACGAGCAGCTCGGCTTCGGCGGCGGCTACGACCACAACTTTGTGCTCAACGCCGTCCTGTCGCCGCTGGTGGAGGGCGTCACCTCGCCGGGCGAGGGGCGGCTGGGGCTGCTGCATGCAGCGCGCGTTCTCGAGGCTGACTCCGGCCGCGTCCTCGATGTCTTCACGACCGAGCCGGGCATGCAGTTGTACTCGGGCAACCTCCTCGACGGAACGCTGACTGGCAAGGAGGGCGCCACCTACGAGCATCGCTCCGGTTTCTGCCTCGAGACCCAGCACTTCCCCGACTCGCCCAACCAACCGACCTTTCCCTCGACCATCGTGCGACCGGACGCGGCATACCGCAGCCTCACCGTGTGGCGCTTCTCTACGGTCCAATAAGCGGCGCGGACGGCGCTGTCAGCAGCCGGTAGCTCGGTGATCGGTAGGTCGGCGTAGAGCGAGGCAAAGCTGACCAAGCTTCCTGCACGAGTCGCATGCCCCACCAACCGCGGGGCGGCCACGTTGGCCAGCTCGTAGCGCAACAGGCCCGGGGCCGGAGCCGCATCGTTTGAAGCGCGCAACGATCTACCTATACAGTCGACGGCCACCGGCCGCTCGATTCCGGAGGGACGTGGCGATGAAGCACGCCGGAGTGTCGATCCCGATCCTGCTTGCCATGGGCCTGGGCTCATGCGCTTCACCAACGGTCGGGCCGCTCCTCGACAAACATGCGCAGCTCGCCCGCTTCGACTGGTGGGACAACCGCGACTTCGACTGGTACGCGGACAAGATCCCGTTTCTCGAGACCCCGGACCGGGAGATCGACGCCACCTACTACTACCGATGGGAGGTGCTGACCAAGCACCTGGTGTACGGCTCGCCGGAGCACGGCTACACCTTCAGCGAGTTCATCGACCGGCCGTTCTGGGCAGGCCGTTACGGTTCGATCTCGTGTCCGCTCGGCCACCAGATGTACGAGGTCCGCTGGCTCAAGGACCGGAGCATCATCGATGACTTCGCACGCTACTGGCTCGAGGTGCCGGGAGCTGAGCCCCGCAGCTATTCCAACTCGTACGGCGATGCGGTGTGGGCGACCTATCGAGTGCTGGGCGACCGCGACTGGATCGTGTCGATGCTGCCGCTGATGGAGCGACAGTACGCCGGCTGGGTCGAGGAGCGCTGGGACGAGGCGCACCGAATGTTTCGCTGTGATGGCATGCACGACGGCATGGAGACGAACGTCAACTCACGCCAGACGCCACAGTGGTTCGATGGCGCCGAGGGCTACCGACCGACGCTGAACGCGTACCTGTACGCCGACGCCGCGGCGATCTCGAAGGCGGCGGTGGTGGCCGGCGATGCCGCCAAGGCCGACGAGTACGCCGCCCGCGCCGCACAGCTCAAGGCGCGGGTGCAGCAGGAGCTGTGGGATCGATCCGGATCGCGAGTTCTTTTTCCAGCAGTTCGCCTACGACGAGGAGACCGTGGCGGATCCGTGGCCGGGGGCCGGCAACCGAAGCTTCGGCGACGCGGCAGTGGCAGGCGCGCGGATCGGGGCCGACGGGCACACCGCGCCGATCGCTGCCAAGTCGCTGACCTACGAGACCGGCCCTTGGGCCGGCAGCCCATACGGTCGCGAGGCGATCGGCTTTGTGCCCTGGCAGTTCGGCCTGCCCGATCCAGGCTACGAGGCTGCGTGGAAGTTCCTCATGGACCCGGAGCGCTTCTACGCCCCGTTCGGTCCCGTGGTCACGGAGCAGAACGACCCCCTGTTCTACGTGGCGCCCCGCTGCTGCGTATGGAGTGGGAACTCCTGGCCCTATGCGACGACCCAGACCCTGACGGCGCTGGCGACGCTGCTCAACGACTACGAGCAAGAGCTGGTTGACCGTGACGACTTCGTCGAGCTGTTCCGCATCTACAGCCGAACGCATCGCAAGCGGGGGCGGCCCTACGTCGCGGAGGCGGCAGACCCGGTGACGGGCGCTCCTGGTCGGGCCACGACAAATTCTTCGACTCGGAGCACTACCTGCACTCGGCCTACGTCGACGTCTTGATCACCGGGCTGATCGGCTTGCGGCCGCAAGACGGCGATCGGCTGGTGCTCAACCCGCTGGTGCCCGGCGACTGGGACTGGTTCGCGCTCGACGAGGTGGCCTACCGGGGCCACACGCTGAGTGTTGTCTGGGATCGCAACGGCTCGCGCTACGGTCGCGGGCCGGGCCTGCAGGTGCTGGTCGACGGTGAGGTGGCGGCACACTCGCAGACCTTGGGGCGCTTGGAGTTGGCGTTGCCCGAGGCACGGCCCCTCGAGGCGCGCAGCAGCGTGAACTGGGCGGTCAACAACGCGCCGGCCTGGTACCCGGCGGTGACGGCGTCGACGTTCAGGCCCGAGGCGCCCCCCGCCTGGGCGGTCGACGGGCAGTACTGGTATCACCTGTCACCACCGAACCGCTGGGTCCCCGATTCCAGCCGCACCGAGGACTGGATCGAGCTCGACTTCGGGGTCGCACGTCCGATCGACGAGGTTAAGCTCTACTTGCTCGATGACACCGCCGAGGTCCCCGACTTTGTCGCCGAGGAGGCGCCGGCGCGCGTGGTGGCCAAGTTCGACGGCAGCGACGGTGCGGCCGTTGTCGCGCCCCCGGCTGCCTACCGGCTCGAGGTTCGCACCGCCGAAGGCTGGACCGACGTCGTAGGGCAATACCGCAGCCCGGCGGTGCCGACGGGGCGTCGAGCCAATACGGTAACCCTGCCGCGTACCGTGGCGCTGGGGCTGCGCGTGCACCTCGAGCACGCCGTGGGAACGGTCTCGGGTCTCTCGGAGCTCGAGGTCTGGGGCCCGGCGGCCGAGGGCCTGCCTGCGGCAACGGCGACGCCTACGAACCTCGCTTTCCGCGCCGCGGGTGAGGCCGGCCCGACGGTGAGAACCTCGTACCTGGCCGAGGCGCAGGACGCGGCACTCCTCAACGACGGCGAGCACGCGTTCAACTACTACACCGACAAAGCCTGGACCACGCTCCGCTCTGCCAGCCCGAGCGACTGGATCGAGATCGCCTTCGGGCAGGAGCGCACGGTGTCGCAGGTCGAGCTCTACCTCTGGGCCTGGGAGAGTCGTGGCACCGCGGCACCCCGCGGCTACCGCGTCCAGTACTGGAGCGGCGACGCCTGGGCGGATGTCGCGACGCTCGAGCGTGTACCCTCCGCGCCGATGGCGATGGCGGTGAACACCGAACGGTTCGAACCGGTGAACACCGAACGAGTTCGCATCGTGCTCCAGCACGCGCTGCCGGCGGCCAGCAGCCTGACCGAGATCGTCGTCCGCTGAACGCCTCGTGCTCGACCCGCGCGGGTCGGCATGTGAGAAATGCTGCCGCAGCACCGCACTATTCCCGCGCCTGTCGGCGCCCCAGCGTCGGGTCAGTCGCCGGCGGCGAGAAAACCGATCTGACCGTTGCTTCCCGAGAGGCGGTCCGGGAACAGCTCCTCCAGGGCACCAGCGAAGTCGGCGGCGGTTACCGCGGGCTCCGACCCGGTCGTGTCGAGCTCGCGCAGCAAAGCATTGCGCCCCGCCGCGGTGCACAGCCCCCGCAGGTCGGCGCCGCTGGCCCCTCCGGTCTCGCCGGCGAGCCCACCGAGATCGACGGCGGCGCCGAGCTTCATGCGAGCCGTGAACAGCCGCAGCAGCGCCAGGCGCCCGTTGGCATCGGGCACGCCGATCTCGACGACCTCGCTCAACCGCCCAGGGCGCAGGACGGCCGCGTCGACCAGCTCCGGTCGATTGGTGGCCCCGACGACGAACACGCGCCGGTTCTCGGCGATGCCGTCCATCTGGGCGAGGAAGGCGTTGACCACGCCGTTTGCGGCACGGGCGCCGCCGCCGGCAGCCTCGGAGCGCTGGCCGAGGATGGCGTCGATCTCGTCGATGAAGATGATGGCAGGCACGTTCTCCCGTGCCTGCTCAAACAGCTCGCTGACCCGTTTCTCCGACTCGCCGAACCACTTCGAGAAGACGTCGGAGGCGTTGACGGCGAAGAACGACGCGTCGGTTTGGGAGGCCAGAACGCGCGCGATCGTGGTCTTGCCCGTACCGGGCGGGCCGTGCAGTAACAGGCCGGTAGGCGGTTCGATACCCAGCTCGCGGACCAAACCAGGGTTCTCGATGAAGCGTTCGATGGACTGCAGCCGGCGCTTGGCCTCGACGGGTAACACGAGATCGCTCCACTCCAGGTGCGGACCCGCGTACCGACGCTCGCGGATGCGCTCCTGCAGCGCCTGGCGGAGATGGCCGTCGGAGATGGTCGAGCCCGACTCCATGGCAGCCATGGCGGCCGCGTCGACGACGGCGCGCACCTGCGCGGCCGAGAAACCGTCGGTGGCGTGGGCCAGCGCCGACACGTCGACGGTTTCGTCGTGCGGGCGGTCGCGCAGCAACACCAGGAGGATCTCCCGACGAGCATCGAAGTCCGGCCGGTAGATCTCCACCTTGTAGTCGAAGCGGCCCTCACGGATGGCGGCGGGATCGAGCTCGCGCAGCCGGTTGGTGGCCGCGGCGATGACCAACCCCGGGACTGCCCGGGCTCGATCGATCTGCTGGAGCAGCGCGTTGACCGCTTGCTGCTCGTGCTGGGATCCGAGATCGCTGCGGCGTGCCGCTAACGCGTCGAACTCGTCGAAGCACAGCAGGCAGGGACGATTGCGGTGGGCCTCCTCGAACACCTTGCCGAGTTGCTCGGCGGCAGCGCCGATGAACTTGCTCACGGCGCTGGCGACGTCGACGCGCAGGTAGTGGAGCCCGAACTCCCCGGCGATGGCCTCGGCGAAGAAGGTCTTGCCACAGCCTGGCGGTCCATACAGCAGAATGCCGTTGCGGTTGATTCCGTAGCGCGCGGCCTCCTCATGGCGGGTGTGAACCACATCGATGATGCGGCGAACCTGCTCTTTGAGAGCCGTCATGCCACCGACCTTGCTGAAGTCGAGGCCGCCGCTCTGCGGCGGAGTCGCATGGGTCCGCGGCTCGCCGCCGCCCTCGCTCAGGAGCGTCTGGCGCAGTGCCTTGTATCGACGACGCGGTGATAGCGACAGCGCGCTCTCGATCGCCGCCAGCGCCTCTTGGGCGCGCCCGGCGGTGCTCAGATAGTTGGCGAGATTGAACCAATACACCCCGTCGCCGCCGCTGGAGACGCAGCGCGGGTCGTGCTCGGCTGCCTGGCGGGCGGCCTCGACGGCCTGCTCGACGTCGTCGAGGCCGTCGAACAGGATCACACCGCGGCGGTTGTGGTACGCGGCGTTGTCGGGTTCGCGGGCCAGGGCGTCGTCGATGGCCTCGAGAGCCTCCGACCACCGGCCCTGGCGAACAAAGATGCTGCTGCGGGCGAACGGTACGCGGCCCGGACGCCCACGATCCGCCGGGCTCCCGTCGCGACCTTTCTCGGCCTCCCAGGCAGCGTCGTAGTGACCCAGAGCCTCGACGTTCTTCTCCAGGCGAAGGTACACGTCGCCCAACGCGAGCCGCATTCCCGGGTCGGCCGGCGCACGCTCGACCCCTGTGTGCCCAACGGCGAGGGCCCGGTCGAGATCCGTGGACAGGTAAGCGCGACACAGGTACTCGTGCACCGCCGCGGGGCGGTCGAGCAGAGGCGTCTCGGTCTCGATGCGTTCCAGGTGCTTGCGGGCCTCGATCAGATTGCCCATGTGGTACTGGGCCGCCCCGAGCCAGAAGCGAGACTGTAAGTCCTCGGGCTGTCGCAGGACCGCCTGGGAGAACTGCTTGCGGGCCTCCCGATAGTTGCGCTCCTCGAACGCCGCAATCCCGTCGCGCAGCAGCGTCTCGACAATGCTGTCAGCGGCCATCGGCTACCTCCTAGGCGGCGGAGCGGTACTCGCCGGCGACCCATCCCGGCACCCGCGGCTGGAGCTTTTCGTCGATGCGAGCGAGTGCCGCCTCGAGCATCTCGCCGTGGACGTGCGGGCCTTCGTAGCCATCCATCACGAGAGTCGGATCGATCCAGGTCGAAGTTGGACTCTCCCAGGAAGTTGCTCGCCCACACGCTCAGGCCGGCCTCGGGCGGCATCGGGTCGATGACGCCACCCTCGTCGAAGTGGCGGGCCAGGTCGTGGAACACCGAGTGGTGCCAGCGCGACAGCACGGGCACGGACTGCCAGCTGCCGTCGATGACACCCGACTGCCGGTAGACCTCGAGGTAGAGATCGGCCCGATCGGCGGCGCTGAAGACGGCGCAGCAGTCGCAGTCGGGAAGGGTCAAGACGGTAACGTTGCCCTCCGGATCGCGCCGTAGGCAAATGAAATAGCGCGGCCAGTCGGCCAGGACGCGACCGGCCAAGGCCGGCGACCACTCCTGCTCTGCCAGCCGGCGGGTGACCTCGCGGGCGAGCGCCGTGGCCTCTGGACGCCGCTGTCCCTCGCGTTCCCACAGGTGCAGCAGGGCGAGCTCCGTCGCGTCCAACGTCAGCGGCCAGTCGCTCCCGGGGTCGATCACCACGCCGTCGAGTTGGCCGCACGCTCGCGCCCAGCCATCGAACGGAGCCTCGGCGAACGGGCTTCCGGCCCGTAGCGTGTCCGCGCCCGCGGAGTTATGCTCGAAGAAGGATTCGGCACTGGTGAACACCGGTAGGTAGCGGCCGACGGCAAGCTCGATCACGGCCTCGGCCCCGGCTTCGGTCGACGTCGGCACCAGCCGGCTCCACCCCTCGAGCAGCGCACGAACCACGGCGGGCTGTGTGCCGCGGGCGGCGAGCCCGCGGCCGAGTCGCGCCAGTGGGGCGCGGGCGACACTCGACAGGTCTCCGGCCTGGTAGAAGTGGGGGTAGATGGCGCTCAGGACCCAGCTGGTGAGGAAGCTGATCCACGCCGTGGTATCGGGGTATAGCTCGATGGCGACCTCGTCGATCTCCTCCGGCGCGGCCCAGGCCCATCGCATGGCTTCGATCCCCGAAAGGTGCAGGTACCCGTCGTACGCGTCGCTCGAGTCCAGCGCGTCGCGTGCCGTCGCCTCGCGGCAGAAGGTGAACGCCACCGTCGTGTTCTCGTGCTGCGGATGGCGAAACAGCCCTGGCCACCGGTGGCCGTCGACCGGCGCGCGGTGACCGAGCACGTACAGATCGAGATCGAAGGCGAGCGCGTCGATGTATTCCCAGATCGGGATCTCCTCGTTGGCCGCACGCGTGCGCAACTCCCGGAACGTACTAAGCGAAGCGTCGTCATCACGCCCTGGAGGCGCGATGGGCGGGAAATCGGACAAGCAGGACGCGGTGGCGGCCGGCGGCTCTGGCGCCGCGGCGCTGCTTACCGCGATGGCACCGTGTGGGTCGGCGGTGCCGGCCTCGCCCACCCCGTCAGGCAGCGGCACGGTGCCACCGAGCAGCGTGACCATGCGCTCGAGCTCGGGCCGTTCGTAGCGACACGCCGTGCGGAAGCGGTCGTCGAGGAGCAGGTGCGTGACTCCGGTGCTCAGCACCATCTGCAGCGCCCGCAGGGTGGGTATCGCCGGTACGGTCACCTCGGGGAAGGAGACGTTTTCCGCGGCCCACGTGGCGGCAGGCTCGTCGGTGTAGACCGCCGCCGCCAGGGTGCCGTGCTGCTCGTTGTTCATGAGCACGAGCTTGCCATGGCTCTGCAGCACGAAGAGCTCCTCGAGGCCGGCGAAGTGCTCCAGGTTCAGCAAGGCGAAGATCCGCGAGCAGGCGCCCCGGTCGATCCGCACCTCGTGCTCAGTCCCCGCCTCCAGAACGATGCCCGCGTGGCCCTCGGCGAGTACGTCCCAGAACCAAGAGGCGGCCGGCTTGGCCATGAACGGCGCGGTGGCGTCGGGCTCGATGAGCCCCTCGAGTACGGCGTGCTCCCGGGCAACGTCGTCGTCGACAAAGACGCAGGGCAGGAAGCCGCCGTCCGGGAGCGTGATCCCGTGCAGCCGCGGGGTGGCGGCATCCTGGGTCTTGACGTTGCCGAAGCCCTTCTCGGCGACTGCCGTGTCGAGGTCCTCCAGGAAACGAATCATCTCGCCCTGCGGCACGCAGGCGCTCAGATGCTCCAGCGGGCCGAGCGCCGCAGCAAGCTCCTCGGGGCTGGCGTCGCCGCTGTGGGCGCGGCCCAGAACCTCCATCAATTCCTGGTTGCTTTCCGACGACATCGATCTGCTCCTGCGGAGCGGCCACCGGGGCACGCGACCCCGCACGGTCAGGTAGGTCCATGTGCGGACCCGGGATTGCAATTTGGGTCCAACGAAGCAATTCTGATGGTAAATAACAGCTAAGCGTAGTTAAAAGCACTTTTTAACGTCAAAACCCAATTTGAGTAGCGAGAGATCGGCGTGGGGACCGTGCGGTGCCCACGAGGAGGCTCAGGCCAGGGTGGCGGCCTCGGCGCGCCGCTTGAGTGCGCGGTTCATGGCCTCGAAGCCGCGTCGCGTCGGCTCCTCCATGCCACCCCAGAACAACGGCACCAGGAGCCCGCGGAATACTTCGCCGTGCACCAACCGCACGCGCCCGGGACGCACAGGGTGGAGCCGAAACGCGTGCAGCCCGTCGAACAGGCCCGGGAGCACGAGCTGGCCGAGCCAGCGCAACTCGCGCGCGGCCTCGAGCTTGGTCACGCGCGGCCGGAAAGTCATGGCGCGGCCGCCCGGGGGTGCGATGCGCACACGCAGCCGGGAGCCCTCGCACAGCTCGCCGGAAATCTCCGGGATGAACGGGTTCCAGTCCGGATACCGGTCGAGGTCGGTGAGCACCAACCAGACACGCTCGGCCGGCGCGTCGATTTCGATCTCGGTGGCGAGCTGTCGCACAGCTAGCGATCCCCGGCCCCCGAACGGTCGCCGGCGACGATCGAGAGCTCGATGAACGAGGGCCGGGCGCCACTGCGGTGCACGGCGCGCAGACCGCCCTCGGTGATGTATCGGCTGCGCCCGTCGGGTGCGACGTCTTCGAGGTAGACGAGGAAAGCCGCGTCCTCGTGGGTCGAGCTGACCTGTAGCGTGACGATGGGTGTGCCGGTGACCAGCAGCGCCAGAGAACGGGTCATGCGCCGAGTTGGCATCGGGGCTCCATGTATATCGCCTTCAGGCACAAAAAAACCCCGTCCGGCGAGCGCCCGGACAGGGACTTCAAAGCGACAATCAGAAAATTATACGAAATTCGCGACCGAAAGGTCAAGCCATCAAAAATCACCAGAACACATCCAGGGTCGCCGAAGCACAAATGAAAGCGGCCGGTTCCTGAGCCAGGACGATGCGGCCAGGACTTGATCCGGCAGGCAGGGGGCGCTGTTCGGGGTCGAGTTGCTGGATGATCCGGTGGAGGCATTGCGAGCCGAGTGAGGCTCACTCCCACTCGATCGTGCCGGGCGGCTTCGAGGTCAGGTCGAGGGCCAGGCCGCCAATGCCCGGTAACCCGAGGATCGACTCGCGAAGCTCGGCGATCAGCTCGGTCGGCAGCTCGACCGGGCGTGCCGTCATGGCGCGTTGCGAGTGGACGGGTCGCAGCACCACAAGCTCCCCCTCGGAGCCTTCGAGAGCCAGCGGCACGAGCACCGTCGGGCACTGCCAGACCTGATCGTAGAGGCCGTGACGGTGCAGCCCGTCCATCACGATCGCGTCAGCCTGGCGCAGGAGGTCGAGTCGCTCTCGGGTCATGGTGGCTGCAAGCGCACGGGCGCTGCCCGGGGTCCCGGTGCCGAGGTTCCAGACACAGCGGTTGATACCCGGGAGCTCGGCGGTGATCACCGACATGGCCTCGAGCAGCTGTTCCCATGCGGCATCGCCACTCAGCAGGACGGGGTGCTCGTAAGCCCTGAGGTCGGCCTTGACGCCGACGCTGCGGATCGGCAGCGCCAGTGCCACGAGCCCGAATCGGGCGGCCACGGCTCTCAACGATCCCTCGAGCGTGTCGAAGCCAGTCCGGTCGTCCTGTCCCGTGTTGCACAGACAACGCACCCCCAGTCCGGGACCGGGGAACGGATGGCGCCAGATCATCTCGCGAGGAATGCCGAGCTGCTCACCGAGCTCGCGGACCTCGACCTTGTACAGCTCCACGAGCGGCTCGACGACCTTCCCTTGGGCGATCATCTCCTCGATGATCGGCACCCGGTTGTGATGCGTCTTGATGGTGTCGGAGCGCTTGGTACCGCCGGTCTCGATGGTGTCGGGGTAGATCGTGCCCTGCCCGAGTAAGTGGTCCTCGATGCCCAGCTCGCGCGCCTTGTCCTGAAAGACGTCGATGAAGGTGGCCCCGATGATGCGCCGCTTGGCCTCGGGCTCGACCGCCCCCGCGAGCGCCTGCAGGAACCGCTCGCTGGCATCTACGAAGTGGACATGGGAGTCGATCCCGAGCTCGCGGAACAGCTCGAGCACCTGGCGACTCTCGTCCTTGCGCATCAGGCCATTGTCGATGTGCAGCAGATGCAGGCGCGCGGGCCCGAGAGCGCGTGCGAGGACGACGGCGGCTACGGTCGAGTCGACTCCCCCGGAGGCCAGGAGAAAGACGGAATCGTCGCCGACCTGGCGTCGCAGCCGCTCCGCCTCCTCCCCCAGATATCCCTCCATCGACCAGTTGGGCTCGCAGCCACAGATCTCGAACACGAAGTTGGCGAGCATGCGGTTGCCGTTGGTCGTGTCGTCGACCTCGGCGTGGTACTGAAAGCCGTAGCGTCGCAGGGAATCGGAGGCGATCGCGGCGAAGCGATGTCCGGGCGCGTCGTCCGCAGGCTTGCTGTAGCCGAGCTCGCGGAACCCCTCGCCGACCGCGGTGACCGAATCGTAGTGACTCATGAAGACCTGCTCGACCGGCCCGAGCCCACGAAACAGCGGGTGTTCGGCGGTCAGGTGGAGGTCGGCCTTGCCCCACTCGCGACCGCCATGAACCACGGTCCCGCCATAGTGTTTGGCGATCTCCTGGTGGCCGAAGCAGAAGCCGATGATCGGGATATCGAGGTCGTAGATCGCCTTGGTGTAGTCGGAGTCCTCCCCCTGCGAGGCGAAGCTCGGGCTACCCGAGATGATGATCCCCTTATAGCGCGCGTACGCCCCGATCGGATCCTCGGGCTGACGGATCTCGGCCAGCACGCCGTGGCGCCGGACCTTGGTGGCGATCAGGTGGGCGTACTGCCCGCCGAAGTCGATGACGGCTATGGCGTCGTGATCCATGGCGTTCGGAGGGTTGGCGCCGCAGTGTGGTCCGAGCGTAACAGGGTCCGGACCGAACGTTGTGCCAGGCCACCCCCGACGGGCCGGTCCGAGCTGCCCGACCCAGGCTCGCTCCCGTCCCGCCCTCATGCGGACAGCGTGCACGCCAAGCCCGCGGCCGTGCGATGTAGACTGGCCGAGATGTTCAATCGACCGACAAGCGGTTCCGTGGTGTGCCCGAACTGCGGCAGCCTGGTGGGCGTTCGCGACGAGACATGCTATCGGTGCGGCCGCCGCAACCCGGGCCTGTGGGGCTTCGCGCCAATGCTCAAGAAGCTCGGCCTGGAGCTCGGATTCCCGCAGATCGTGATCACGGCCTGCGCAGCGATGTACGTGCTCACGTTGCTGAGCGACCCGTCGGCAATCCGCGGCAGCGGGCTGCTCTCGCTGCTGTCACCCGGGCAGCGTCCGCTCTTTCTGTTCGGGGCCAGCGGCACGATCCCGGTGTTCGGTTTCGGCCGCTGGTGGACCGTGCTCAGTGCAGCCTGGCTGCACGGCGGGCTGCTGCACATCGGCATGAACATGATGTGGTTGCGCCAGCTGATGCCGGCAGTGGCCGACATGTACGGCACCAGCCGGCTGGTGATCATCTACACGGTGTCGGCGGCCACCGGGTTCGCCGCGACCTCGGTGATGGGGCTGTTCCGGCTCGGACCGCTCAGCGGGGCCGGCTTCACCGTGGGGGCGTCGGCTCCTCTTTTCGGTCTGTTCGGCGCGCTGGTGGTCTACAGCAACCGGGCCGGCGCCAGCGCCCTCGGTCAGCAAGTGTGGCGCTGGGTGACGATTTTCGTGGTCATCGGCCTGCTGATCCCGGTGATCGACAACTGGGCCCATCTCGGCGGCTTCGCCGGCGGCTACCTGGTTTCCCGATACCTCGATCCGCTCGAGGACGAGGCGCCCCACCACGTGATGGTCGCATTCGTCTGCCTGGGGCTGAACGCCGCCTCGATCATCGCCTCGGTGCTGCTCGGCGTTCAGTTCTTCCAGTCGGGGGCCTGAGTCGACTTCCAGGTCGCGTAGCGCTCGGACATGCAGCGGCCGCACGGTCGATACCCAGCCTCGAGCGCGAGGACGCCCGGCCGGGTGTCTCCGTACGTCCTGCCGTCGGCCGCCAACAAGCGGTAGGTTCTGGCTCGCCGCGTCATTGCCCGCGGAGTCGGCGGAGCGCCTCCTGGGCCGAGCGGTTGCCGCGCCCGGCAGCGTCGCGATACCAGCGCAGCGCTTCGTCCCGATCCGCGGCCACACCGCGCCCCTCCTCGTAGGCAATGCCGAGTAGCCACTGTGGGATCGCGTCGCCCTGCTCGGCGGCCCGTCGCCACCAGTAAACGGCGTGGCTATCGCTCTGGGGGACCCCATCGGCGGCGCGGTAGGCGTTGCCCAGATTGTGCTGGGCGAGCACATTGCCGACGTCCGCCGCGCGGTGGTACCAGGCAACGGCGAGCGCGGGATCGGCCTCAACCCCGAGCCCCTCGGCGTAGGCCGTGCCCATCAGGAACGCTGCCTCGGCGACACCGGATTCGGCCAGTTCCCGGACCTCGTCGATGACCTCGGCGGCGATCTCCCTGGCGCGCTTCTCGTCGCGCTCGAACTCCATCCGGCCGCGCGAATGGACTCGCGCCAGCCACATCCGCGAGATCGTGTCAGGGGTTCCCAACGCCTCGAGCAGCAGCTCGTGCGCTCGGTGGTCATCGACGGTTCCTCCGGTACCGGTGTACCAGGCGATCGACTCCTCGAGTCGAGGAGATCCACCTGCTGGCCGAGCGGTGCGGCGAACCCGACAAGCGCGACGAGCAGGCCACGAATCAACCAGGCTCGGTTCCTGTTGGTCACGATCGATCTCCGAATGGCCGGGGAGCGCACCCGAAAAGCGTAGGTTGTCGCGGCGGGGCAGGCCACCGTAGGCTGTAACTGGGGTCACGCACGCGCTTGCATCTCGGACTTTACCGATCGAGAGTCTCGTCGCGCGGTGGCAACGTGCTGGCCTACGCCGCCAAGGTGTCGCTCGCCTCCATCCCGCACTTCGTGGAGCTATCGATCGAGCTTGATGATGCCGCAGGCGGCTCGGGCCCCTCCGGCGCAGCCTGCGGCCACACCGTCCGGGCAGTAGGTGTCCGGATCGACGTGGATGATGAACGCGCTCGAAGGGGTGCCGTCAGGCTCGAAGATGCTCAGCGGGCCGGGGCTCAGGGTGACGCGACTCGTCTGCGCCGTCAGCCCCCCGCGCCCACTGCCGCGGATATCGATGTTGATCAGATCGCCCAGATGAAACGGGTGGTTGCCGTCGGGGCTCGAGTTGGACTCCGGGCCGGGATCGAAGTGGCCACCCGCGGCGCTGCACGGATCGCAGCTCGCCGTCTCGTGGATGTGTACCGCGTGCTGGCCTGGCGGCAGTCCGCGCATCTTTATTCGGACCGTCACGAGCTTCACGCCCTCGGCGGTCCCTTCCTCGCGCAGCACGGCCGCGCCGCGGATTCCCTTCTCGGAACACCCGTTGATGCGAGCCGTGGCCCGGACCTTCTGGGCCACGGCGCTATCGACCTCGGTGGGAGCCCGCGCTTCGGGCGTGGTCGCACCCAGCAGCAGGAACATGGAGACGACGACGGTGAGCCTCGAACCAAAGGGGGCGCGCACGATCAATACCTCCGCGGCGACTTGGTATTAGAGCGTTGATGAACCTAGCCGGGGCCAGGCGTGTGGTCACGTCGCGCCAGAACAGGAGCACGCCGAGGGGTCGCACGTAGCGGGGCTCGCGGCGCTGCGCCAGCCAGAAGGCGAGGATCTCCTCGCCGAACTCACGACGAAAGACCGTCGGGTAGGCGGCGAGCAGACCCCGCAGCCCAAGGTCCATGGCGCGCGCGAGTCGGCTCATCCGTGCTGCGGCTGGGCCGCGGGCAGCTTGGTGCGCGCGTAGGCGATGTCGCGTTCCAAGCGTTCGAGCTCGGCCGCAAGCACGTCACCGCCCAGCTTCGTGATGCAGTAGAAGCGCCAGCGGGCCGAGCCACCGACGCCATCCGGACGCTCGGCGCGCTCGATCAGTCGCTGGCGCAGCAGCCGCTGCATGCTCTCGTAGAGCGTCCCGGCGGCGAGCTGGACCTGGCCGTCGGTGCGTTCCTCGACCAGGTGCTTGATGCCGTAGCCGTGGGCGGCGCCGTCGACCAGAGACAGCAAGATGTGGAAGGTGGTGGTGGGCAGAGGCGATAAATTGTGGGCTGCGGGCATCCGGCTCCTCGCGATGTTCGTATCCCGATTATCGGAAACCGATAATCGGAAATGGATTATGTTCCGGCGGTGGCGCCCACGCAAGTCATCGAGCTTACCGTGACTCTCGAGCGCTCCGACCAGCCGGCCGATGTTCCGGTCGAGTCCTGGCATGCTCGCACGAGATAGGATCAATCTCGAAGCTCGCGCGGGATGTACCGATGGTGCTCGAGAATGTGCCGGTCGAGGGTGCACAGCGGCAGGCGCCGAATCTCGGAGTGGGCGCAAAGCAGTCGATCGAAGGTGTCGCGAGTCCAGCTGAGCCTGAGTGCGCGCTCGAACAGCGGTAGCGCAGATGGCTCATCGATCACGAAGCGCGGATCCTCACCCAGCGTGCGGCCGAACTCGTAGGTTCGCACCGACCGTTTCTGCGACTCGCACAGATACTGCAACTCGAGGAGGGAGACTGGCGAAACGGTCCACGGGGCGTGCTTGTCCAGCCAGCGATAGCGGGCGGCGCGGCACTGGTCCGTTGCCAGCCAGACGATGAAGTGGGTGTCGAGCAGGACGCTCAATCCTCAATCGTCTCCACCCAGCGCGGGATCATTCCCTTGTCCGGATGATCCCACTCCCAGCCCCAGTTGGCGATGTCGTCGAAGTCGCCTGCCTCGATCAGATCCGAATAGTCGGGAATAGGGGCCTCGGTGGGCGCCGTCTGGCGCTGCAGCAGAACCCGGCCGCCCTTTCTTTCGATGACGACGCTTTCGCCGGCGAGCACCTCATCGAGCAGCTGAAACCAGTTGTTGCGCGCCTCGGTGGCCCCGATCTTCTTCATGTGTACAGTGTACACATGGCCCCCGCCCTTCCACGAGACGCACCCTTCGAATAGATTCGACGGACCTCGGCACCGGAATTCGGCTGCAGATGTACAGGAGGCCGCCCCTTGGCCACGCTCGACTGGGTCGTCATCGCGCTCTACTTCGGTGCCATCGGTGGCATCGCCTGGTGGGCGATCAAGCAGGATCGCGACACCACCGACGACTACTTCCTGGCCGGCCGCAACCTCGGCTGGTTCGTCGTCGGCGCCTCGATCTTCGCCTCCAACATCGGCTCCGAGCACCTGGTGGGGCTGGCCGGGTCCGGGTGTACCGACGGTGTGGCGCTGGCGCACTACGAGCTGCACGCCTGGTGCCTCCTGGTGCTGGGCTGGGTGTTCGTGCCGTTCTACGCGCGCTCACGAGTCTTCACGATGCCCGAGTTTCTCGAACGGCGCTTCTCCGCCACCAACCGCTGGGTTCTGTCGGTGATCTCGCTGGTGGCCTACGTGCTCACCAAGATCGCCGTCGGGATCTTCGCCGGCGGCATCGTCTTTCGCACCCTGTTGCCCGAGCTGCGCGTCGATCTGGGCTTTGTCCTGCTGGATTCCTTCTGGGTCGGCTCTTTCCTCGCCGTAGTGATGACCGGTGCGTACACGGTGATCGGTGGCCTGCGCGCTGTGGCCTACACCGAGGCGATGCAGACCGTCGTGCTCGTGGTGGGGTCGCTGCTGGTGACCGTCTTCGGCCTGCAGGCGCTCGGCGGCTGGGGCGAGCTGCGCGAGGTACTCGGATCGGACGCCTTCGATCTCTGGAAGCCGCTCATTCCCGAGGGCATGCAGGGCACCTGGTCGCCGGTTTTGGGGCCCGAGCGTATGGCCTGGTACTTCAACGGCAACTTCCCGTGGCTCGGCATGCTGTTTTGCGCCCCGATCATCGGCCTCTGGTACTGGTGCACCGACCAGTACATCGTGCAGCGCGCCCTGGGCGCCCCGAACGAACGCGAGGCCCGGCGCGGCAGCATCTTCGCGGCAGGCCTGAAGCTATTGCCGGTCTTCATCTTCATCATCCCGGGCATGATCGCGATCGCCCTGGCCACCAGCGGCAAGTCGGCCGAGCTCCAGGCCGCGCTCACCGATGGCTCCGGCGCCGTGATCGCCGACACCTGCCAGGGCGCCTTCCCGTTGATGGTGCAAAGCGTCCTGCCGGTGGGCGTGCGCGGCATCGTGGTGGCGGGACTACTGGCGGCGCTCATGAGCTCGCTGGCCGGCGTGTTCAACGCCTCCTCGACGCTCTTCACCATGGACTTCTACAGCAAGCTCCGGCCGGGGGCCTCCGAGCACCAGCTGGTCTGGATCGGCCGCGTCGCCACCGGCGCCATGGTGCTGGTCGGGCTGCTATGGATCCCGGTGATCCAAGGCGCTCAGGGTCTCTACTTCTACCTGCAGAGCGTTCAGGGATATCTGGCGCCGCCGATCTTCGTGGTCTTCTTCTTCGGTGTGTTCATGAAGCGCCTCAACGCCAAGGGCTGCCTGGCGGCGCTCCTGGTCGGCTTCGGACTCGGCCTGTTCCGTCTCGGAGTCGATACCCCGCCGCAGGTGATCGACGGCTTCGCCTACGCCGAGGGCTCCTTCCTATGGATCGTCCAGAACGTCTACTTCCAGTACTACAGCCTCTTCATCTTCCTGGTCTCGGCCGCTGTGATGATCGGTGTCAGCTACGCCACCGAGCCGCCGCAGGAGGCGCAACTCGAGGGATTGACGTACGCCACGGTGACCGATGACCAGCGGCGGGAGTCGCGCGGCTCCTGGACCCGCAACGACGTGTTCGCCTCGGTCGCGGTGCTGCTGGCCATCCTGATCGCCTACCTCTACTTCATCGGGTAGGAAACCGTGGTGGAAGTGTGGAGGCAAACCAGACCCAGCACGCTCTCACCGCGGCCTCGTAGCGCGTCAGCGGTCCGGCAGGCTCTGGCGTAGCTCCTCGATCCAGTTGACCACCACGCGCAGCGTCTCCGCAGCGCCCATGCGCCCTGCGCCGCTGAGCGCCAGCACTCGCTGCCCGTCGGCGGAGACGTCGAACTCCATCGAGTATTCTCCCTCGCGCCGCATCGGCACCGTGGCCGGGGGGCTCCGAACCAGGTCGTTGTCCCAGCGCACGTCGATGGCCGTGATGCCTACCGGGGTTCGATACACGATGCGGGAGCCGTCCGCAGACCAGCGCGGGAGATACCCGGCGGGACCGACGACCCAACGTCGACCGGTCTCGATCTCCACTGCGTAAACCTTCCACCCGTCGGTCTCGTGGCGTGCGTAGGCGACGAAGCGACCATCGGCAGAGAAGCTCGCGTCGGGCTCGTCGTCCTCGGTGGAGGCGACCTCCTCGGGCTCACCTTCGCCGTCGAGCCGGACGCGCAGGATGTCGGAGTTGTTGGGGCGCATCTGAGTGAACAGGAGCCACTCTCCGTCGGGAGAGATGCCGGCGGGCACCTGGTCACCCGGTGCCTCGTAGACCAACTCGGCCTCGCCGCTCAGATCGGCGCGCTGACGCCAGACGTCGAAGCTTCCCTGACGATCCGACGAGTAGTAGATCCACTCACCGTCGGGAGACCATCTCGGAGAGCGATTCTCGCCCCCCTCGACCAGCCGCGTACCGGCGTCCCGTTCCACTCCATAGACCCAGATGGAGGTCCCCTCGCCGAGGCGCACTACCTCGAGGGCCACACGCTGACCGTCGGGCGACAGGCTCGGGCTGGCGAAAGCGCGGCGCTCGAAGGGCAGCGGCTCGATGGCATCGCCATCCAGCCACTGTGCCTGGTACTGCAGCGTCGCCCCGAGCGGCTGGTAGATCAGAGTTCCGGTGTCGGAGATGTCGTAGTTCGCCGCGCCGGTGTAGTCGCGATTGGAAACCGCGATGTCGCTCACGATTCGCTGGGCCGTTCCACGAATCTCGAGCGCCTCAGAGTCGAAGCGCGCGGCGTGTAGCACGCCGTCGCGGACGAACAGCAAGTACCCGGGCGGAAGATAGCGAGGCTCGCGGCCGCCGCCGATGAGCTCACGCCGCTCCCCGGTCCGCAGTGACTGGGCGACGATACGGGACTCGTCCCAGGCGCTCACACCATCGGCGATGGCGAAGACGAGCCATTCGCCGCCGGGGAGAAGCTCAGGACCGTGCGCCAACTCGCCCGGCTCCACGGTCATCACCGTCTCCGTGTCGGCGCTGCGGGGGTCGACTCTCAGGATGCCCCCGTCTCCCTGCCCGACGTAGACCATCCCGTCGTTCCCCCAGGTGGCGCCCACCGGACGTGGCACAGGAGGCCCGACGACGACGTCGTCGTCGGCGCGGTTCGCCACCGCGGCCCAACGCATCCGTCCCTGGCCCCAAAAACCTACCTGGTGACCGTCGGGCGAGAAGAAAGGCTCCCGGCCCTCCTCGGTTCCCGGCAGAGGCCAGCCCTCCGCTCGGTCGGTGCGCCGTAGCCAGAGGCCTTCCCCCGCCGCGAATACGATGACCATGCCATCGCGCGATATGGCCGCCACGCGGTTGTAGACCGATTGGAAGGAGCCCGCGGGCCGGATGTCGAAGCGCACCACACCGCCGTTGTCAGTGATGGCCGTCGGCGCGGTCCCCCTGCCCAGCAGTCCGCCGGCCAGCAGCGCGAGCACCACAGCCGCGGCGGTCAGCCAACGTGGCCAACCGCGGGGTGTCTCCCCGGTGGCGGTGTCTAGCGGGACGGTGGCGACGCCGGCCTCCACCTCGGAGCGCAGCGTGCGCAGGTCGGCCACGGCGTCGCCGGCGGTCTGGTAGCGGAGGGCGGGGTCTTTGGCCAGCGCCTTCTCGAGGATCCCCAGCCGAGCTTGGCTGGCAACTCGGGGCGCAGGTCGGTGGCGAGCTTCGGGGTGCTCCCGAGAACCTGGCTCAGGGTCTCGTGAACGTTGCCGCCGGCGAAGGCGCGCGTCCCGGTGAGCAGCTCGTAGAGCACGCAGCCGAGCCCGAACAGGTCGGCGCGGCCATCGATGTCGGGCTTGCCCTCGACCTGCTCCGGCGCCATGTAGCCGGCCGTGCCCATGACCTGGCCGATGACCGTACCGAGCATCGTCGGCGACAACGAGGCGCTTCCCGAAGCGCCGCCACTTCCCTCGGCGAGCTTCGCTAGGCCGAAGTCGAGCACTTTCGCGTGACCTTCCGGGGTCACGAAGACGTTCTCGGGCTTCAGGTCACGGTGGACGATGCCTGCCGTGTGTGCCGCGACGAGCGCCTCGGCGATCTCGATCCCGAGGGTCAGGGCGTTCTTCAGCGCTGGGGGTTCCTCGTGCAACGCCTCGCGGAGCGTTTGTCCCTCGAGATACTCCTGCACTATGAAGTGAGTGCCATCCTCGACCCCGACGTCGAACACGGCGGCGATGTGCGGGTGGTTCAGGGCCGCCGCGGCGCGGGCCTCCTGCTCGAAGCGGGCCAGGCGTTCGGCATCGCCGGAGAACTGTGGCGGCAGCACCTTGACCGCGACGCGGCGCCCGAGCTGGGTGTCCTCGGCCAGATACACCTCGCCCATGCCGCCGGCACCGAGCGGCTCGAGGATCATCCGGTAGCGGCCGAGACGAGCTCCGGGTTCCATCCGGCTCCTTGGCTACGAGGCTGTCAGAGGGTAGTCGACCCGGACCGCGTCGCTCAACACGGTCGTCGGGCCGCGGGTTCGCTCAGCGGCGGCAGCGCAGGGGAGGAACGGTGCGATTCGATGCGTCAGTCGCGAGTCAGCGGTGGTGTCGGGTGCTATCGGTACGTTTCGAGCCGCGGCTCGCCCTCGAGCGCCGGGGCCGTGCGGATCGCATCGATCGGGCCGACGACTACGATTTGCATGCGCTCAGGATGCAGGTAGCGCCGTGCCGCATCGAGGACCTGCTCTGCGGTCACGGCACGCTGCCACGAGGCGGTGCGCGCGTGGTCGCGGTGGCGAAGCCACTCGCGGGCGTAGGTCGAGGCGGTGGCGGCGCCGTTGCGGAACCAGAGCGAGAAATCGCCGTCGGCCAACGCACCCTGAGCGACGAACAGTTCCTCCTCGGTAACCGGCTCGGCGCGCATACGCTCGATCTCGGCGAGCGTGAGATGGATCAACAGCCGGACGGCCTCCGGGCGGCCGTAGGTGCGGAAGGTGTAGAGGCCGGGGCCACGGAATCCGAGCTCGGGGAAACCGGAGTCGTCGTTGGTCAGGCCGCGCCGGTCGCGTGTGGCGCGGAACAGCCGTGTGTCGAAATGGCCGCCCCCCAGGACGTAGTTCATCACCAGGAGCGGCGCCTCGTCCTGGAGTGGAACGGGCGGCAACTCGTGTCCGATGGCCACCCAGCCCTGCAGCTTGTCGAGGGCGTAGGTGACGAGGCCACGATTCACAGGCGCCTCGGGCAAGGGGTGGCTCGGCAGTAACGGTGACTCACCGCCCCAGCCGGCGAAGACCCGAGCCAGCCGCTGCCGCATCGTCGTGGCGTCGAAGTCCCCCGAGACCGCCAGGACGACGTTGTCGGCGGCAACGTAGCGATCACGGAACTGATCGGCGGTCAGCGGACTGTCCGGCGGGTAGGCACCGCCGTAGGGATGCCCGGCGAACAGCTCGTGCTCGAGCAGCCGCACAGCGGTCTCGAGTGAGCCCTCGTACAGAACCGGACCCGACTCACCGGTCGCGCTGGCGCTGGCACTGGCGGGATTCGCGCCGGCGCCGGTCCCCGCCAGGGGCTCGCGGAGCAAGGCGGCGAACAACCCCAACGCTGCCTCGGCGTCCTCGCGGGGAACCTCGAGCGTCAGGCTCGTCTCGGTATGGGTTTGCACGACCTGGAAGGTGGCTGCCAGGCGCTGCAGCGTGCGCTCGAGCTCGAGCTCGGCCATCGCTGCCGGGCCGGCGCGCAGCCCGGCAGCGAACTGCGCGGCGCCGGCCGCATCGGCGCTCCCGGCGCCGATCAATGCGCTGAAGCGGACCAGAGGAACCAGCCGATCCGGTATTACGTAGGCAGTCAACCCACCGCTCATCTCGAACCGCAGTGGTCGCGGATCGGGTGCCGTGAGCCCGGCGTCGGGCAGCCCCATCGCCCGCGCAGCCCGGTACTCTTGCTGCCCTTGCACGGGTGCGAGTGCAAGAACGCCGGCGAGCAAGACGATCGTCAGAACAACTTGCCTCATTGGCTGCCCTCCGCCGCGGCATCGTGCGGCCGCACGATCCCGACCACACGGGTCTCCGGCACGAAGTAGCGGCCCGGCAGCTCGGCACCCCGAAGCGGCTGGTGTGGATCACCCGCATGTTCACGTTCACGCTGCCAGTGATTTCGGTGGCCGCCAGTTGTCGCTCGATCGCCGGCGCCGCGACCCGGGCGATGATGTCGAACGCCGGGCGGTCCGGGTGGCCGATGCCGGGGATCGCGTGACGTACCTCGATGCGCGGTGCCAACTCATCGCTGCGGTAGATCAGTCGCCGCTCGGCGATCGGCACCGGCTCGATAGCCCGCCATCGTGGCGGCGCGGCGCGGCGTGGCAGCGTCCCGAACCAACGCTCGACCTTCGGAACCATCGCCTCGAGCGACACTCCGCCGATGAACACGAGCGTGGTGTTGTTGACCACGAAGTAGCGCTCGTACAGCTGGCGTTGCTCGGCGCGCGTGTACTGCTCGAAGTCGGTCGGGTAGTGGCCCTCCGGCCAGAAGACAGGGCTCGATTCGCCCGAGAGTGCCGCCATGCGTTCGTAGTATGGGGTCGTAGTCCGGTTGAGGTCACCGAGGCGCTGCTCGACGAGGATCATGCGTTCTTGGTCGAACTCCCGGAACACGCTGTTGCGCATGCGATCGACTTCGACCCGCAGAAACAGGTCGACCCGCTCCACCGGCAGGTTAATGTCGAACTTCATGTATTCCTGCTCGGTCGTTGCGGTCAGCCCGGTGCCCCCATACGCCTGATACCAGCGCATCATGGCGCCGTTGTCACGATACGCCTGCGCCTCCGACTCGAGCTCGCGGACACGGGAACGCGCCGCCTCGATCTTCGCTGTCGTCTCGGCGTGGCGGTAATCGTGGAACACGCCGCGCTCGGCAATCTCGTTGCGCGCCGCGTCGAGCGCTGCCACCAAGTCGGCCTCGGCCTCACGGATGTGCTCGCGCAGCGGTGCCTCGGCCTCCCAGTCGGTGGTACCGAGCGTGCGCGTGCCCTTGAACATCAGGTGCTCGAGAAAGTGGGCCGCTCCGGCCTGGCGTGGCGCCTCGTTGAGCCCGCCCATGTCGGTGAAGATCTTGCACGCCCGCGTTGAATGATCCCATACCATTCATCTACTCTCTGACGGCCGCGCCGTTGCGAGTTCCACCGACCTGGTGTTGGAGGCTGCCCATGAACAGATTCCCGACGTTCAGTGCCCTGCTGAGCGCGCTCCTGTTGATCGCCGCGTCGGCGCCGACAGCGGCGCAGACCGCGCGTACGAGCCGCTACGACCTCGGCGTCCGCGAGCACGTGTTCGACAACGGATTGCGTTTGCTGGTGGTGGAGCGGCCTGGCGACCCGCGCGTGACGGAGATCGCGCGTTTCGATGATGCATGCACATGCATGCATCGACTATCCTAGGCGAATGCGGACGACGATCGAGATGAAGGACGAGCATCGAGCAAAGCTGCTGGGGCTGGCCGCCGAACGTGGTGAGAAAGGGTTCTCCGGCCTCGTGGAGGAGGCGCTCGACGCCTACCTGAAGCAGATCGAGGAGGGCCAGGAGACGCGGGATCGGGCGCTGGCGCTGCGGGGCTCGCTCACCCGCATGGCGGCCGGCGCGCTCGAGCACCGAACCCACGAGCTCCGCGGGACCTGGCGATGAACGTCGTTGACACCGACATCCTGATCGACTTCCTGCGCGGACGAGATCCCGGTGCCGAGTGGGTCGAGCAAGCCCTGCGAACCGGGCCTGGGCTGGCCACAACGGTGGTCACGCGCTTCGAGCTACTGGCGGGGGTTCGGACACCACAGGAACGCGAGACGGTCGAGGCTCTCTTGGACGCGCTGGTCTCGTTGCCGCTTCACGATCGCGCAGCGGAGCGAGCCGCGGCCATCCGTAGGGACCTCGGCCAGGGAGGCCGGGGTGTTGGCATGGCAAACAGCCTCATCGCAGGCATCGTGCTGGCGGCGGGAGGCTCACTGATCACGCGCAACACGCAGCACTTCGGCCGGGTCCCCGAGCTCGTTGTCCAGGTTCCGAGTTAGTCGAGGCTCATGGTCCCGCGAGATCACCCGCGGTGCGAGACGCCGTTCGACGCCACGGACAAACCGGGTGGCGTGCCTCGGCAGGATCGGGTAGAAGCAACGGATTCTCTTGCTTCGGAGCCACGCCCATGACCACGCCTCGATCTCGCCGGCCGCTCGTGCACCTGTCCCTGGCGGTCCTGCTTGTCGCCTCTGCGGGGATGACCCCGGCCCAGGAGGCCTACGACATCGTTCTTAGCGGCGGCACGGTCATGGATCCCGCGAGCGGCCTCAACGCGCTGCGCAACATCGGCATTCGCGATGGCCGCATCGTCGTGGTCTCCGAGGTGCCGTTGAACGGCGAGTCGGTGATCGACGTCACCGGGCTGATCGTGGCCCCGGGCTTCATCGACCTGCACGCCCATGGGCAGACCTACGAGGCCAACGTGTTCCAGGCGCACGACGGGGTCACCACGGCGCTCGAGCTCGAGGGCGGGGTCGCCGATGTCGCCGGCTTCCTTGCCGCTCGCGAGGGCACCGCGCTGGTCAACTACGGCGCATCCGTGGCCCACGGGCAGCTGCGCGTTGGCGCCATGCCGCAGCACGCCGAGGCGCTGGCGAAGCTCGACGGGCGCGGCATCGGCGAAGAAGGCGCGCTGCGGGAGGCCTTCGAGCTGCTCGGCCGGGCCGGCTACGAACCGGTCGATCCCGACAGGTACGAGCAGATGAAGGCGCTGCTGCTGCGGAACCTCGAGGCCGGGGGCCTGGGCATCGGCGTGCCACACCAGTACTACCCTGGAGCCACACGCGACGAGATCTTCCGGGTCTTCCAGATGGCTGCCGAGTGGCAGGTACCGATCTACACGCACGTGCGCGACATGAACGTCGACGCGTTCCAAGAGGTGATCGCCAACGCCGCCGCTACCGGCGCACCGCTGCACATCGTGCATGTCAACAGCTCGAGCCTGGGGAACCTGCCGACCGTGCTCGATCTCATCGAGGGCGCGCGGCGGCAAGGGGTCGATGTCACGACCGAGGCCTATCCGTACACTGCCGCCTCGACCAGCATCCAGTCGGCGATCTTCGATCCCGGCTGGCAGGAGAAGTTGCAGATCAGCTACGGCGACATCCAGTGGCAGGATACCGGCGAGCGGCTCACCGAGGAGAGCTTCGACCGCTACCGCGAGCAGGGCGGCACGGTCATCATCCACATGATGAAGCCGGAGTGGATCGAGCTGGCGATCAAGACGCCCTTCGTGATGATCGCCTCCGATGGCATGCCGTACGCTCCGGGTGCCCACCCGCGCAGCGCCGGGACTTTCTCCCGAGTCCTCGGTCGCTACGCCCGCGAGCGGGAGCTGATCCCGGTGATGGAGGCGATCTCGCGCATGAGTTTCATGCAGGCGCGTCGACTCGAGCGAGTGGCGCCGGCGATGGCCCGCAAGGGGCGGGTGCAGGCGGGGGCCGACGCCGACATCACGGTCTTCGATCCCGGCCGTGTCATCGACACGGCCAACTTCGAGGATGACCTGAGCAAGTCGGAGGGCGTGCGCTACGTGCTGGTCAACGGCACGCTCGTGGTGCGCGACGGCCAGACCGTCGAGGGAGTGTTCCCGGGGCGCGCCGTCGTCGGCCGGCTCGCCGAGGGCGCCGAGGACTGAACCCGACTCCGACTGCTACGATGACGCCGCTCAGCGAACCAGCGATGACGCACCAACGAGGGAACCTATGTCCTACGTCGAGTTGCCAGGTGCGCTGAGCTGACCGAGCAGCCCTCGCTTCTCGAAGCCGCACTTCGTCGCGATCGCTGGGTCACCGGCGGCGGCCTGGCGCTGCTCGCCGCGGTCGCGTGGGCTTACCTGTCTTGGCTCGGGGCCGGCATGGACGCGATGGGTGGCGGCAGGGGCAGCGTTGCCATGGAGCCCATGCTTGTCGCCTGGACCGCCGCGGATTTCACGGCCATGTTCGCCGTGTGGGCGATCATGATGGTGGCGATGATGGTGCCGTCGGCGTCGCCGATGATCCTGCTCCACGCTCGTGTCCACCGACAGAGTGACGTCGAGAGGCCTGGTTGGTCGACCTGGGCGTTTGCCGCGGGCTACCTAGTGCAACGCGTCGTAATGAGCTTGACGTATATGGCATATTATGACTTCCTTGTCTCGACAGTAAACTTGTCGGGACAGGAGGCCACGATGCCCAGGGTAGCATCGGAGATTTCGTTGACCGGGCAGCAGCGGGCGCGGCTCCAGGGAGTAATCGACGCGCCGAGCTCACAGCAGCGGCAGGTGTTCCGAGCCCACATCATCCTGCTTGCCGAGCAGGGGCTGCAGAACCAGCAGATCGCCGAGCGCCTCGAGACCTCCCGACAGACCGTGGGCATGTGGCGCGCTCGCGCAGCCAAGCAGGGCATCGAGGATCTCGGTGACGAGCCGCGTTCTGGTCGTGCGCGCACCTACGACGCCGTGCGGGAAGCCAAGATCATCGCCGCAACCCTGGAGAGGCCTCCGAGCCGAACCCATTGGAGCGCACAGCGGCTCGCCAAACAGGTCGATGCGAGCCCTTCGACGATCCTGCGGATCTGGCGGCGCAACGGCCTGCAGCCCCATCGCACCGAGACCTTCAAGTACTCCGCCGATCCACTCCTGCAGGACAAGGTCACCGACATCGTGGGGCTGTACCTGCACCCGCCCCAGGGGGCGCTGGTGCTGTGCGTGGACGAGAAGAGCCAGATCCAGGCTCTGGACCGGACTCAGCCGATGTTGCCCATGCGCCGCGGCGATCCAGAGCGCTGCACCCACGATTACAGACGCCACGGCACCACGACGCTGTTCGCGGCGTTGAACCTAGCCACCGCCGAGATCCTGGGCACCTGCATGCAGCGGCACCGCCACCAGGAGTTTCTTCGCTTCCTACGCTTGATCGACCGCACCTACCCCGAGGGCGAGATCCACCTGGTGCTGGACAACTACGGCACCCACACCCAGCCCAAGGTCGAGGCCTGGTTCGAGCAACACCCGCGGTTCACGCGTCACTTCACGCCCACTTCCGCTTCCTGGATGAATCAGGTGGAGACCTGGTTCGGCATCCTCACCTCGCAGGCCGTCCGGCGCGGCAGCTTCAGCAGCGTCGATGTCCTGATCAAGGCCATCCACCGCTTCATCCGAGCCTGGAACGACGGCTCCGAGCCCTTCCTTTGGCTCAAGTCCGCCGACCAGATCCTCGCCAAAGCCATAAGACAAGACAACTCCGACGCGTCACACTAGCGGCCTGGACCGGATCGCCCATGATGGCTAGCACCAGCCGCTGGCTTGGCGTGGCCGTGTTGGTGACGGCCGGCGTGTACCAGCTCACGCCACTGAAGGAGGCGTGCCTGCATCACTGCCGCTCGCCGCTGGCGTTCGTTACTCAGCACTGGCGACCTGGCGTAGGCGGGGCCTTTGTCATGGGGTTGCACCACGGAGCCTACTGCGTCGGCTGCTGCTGGTTGCTGATGGCGCTGCTGTTCGTCGGCGGGGTCATGAACCTGCTCTGGATTGCCCTGATCGCCGGCTTCGTGCTTCTGGAGAAGATCGCGCCGGCGGGCCGCGTGGTGGCACGAGCAACGGGCGTGCTGCTGATCGCAGCCGCGATCCGAATGATGCTCGTCTAGCAAGCCGGGACGTGCGGCCCCGGTTGAGGATGCACACCGGGGCGCCTGAAAGATCCCGAGCGCTCGAACCGGTCCCTGACCTGCGGGGCGTGGTCCGAGCGCTCGGGAAGGAGCTGAGGCTCTCGACTACTCGACCCGATCCATGACACCGCGTGCCAGCAGATAGCCGCCGAGCGCGACCGGGAAGATCGGCCACCAGTTCTCGAGCCACTCGAGCTCGTAGCCGAAGGCCGTGTTCGACAGCGCGATCAGACCGAATGCGACCAGGAGCGCGCCGCCCGCGATCGAGCCGCCCATCGCCGGCATCTTGAAGTCGTCCGGCAGTTCGATGACACGCGAGCCGGCCACGGCGTGGTTGTACAGCGCCGCCATGCGACCGGCATCGACGACGTTGAACATCCACAGGAAGAAGGCCGAGAAGCCGAACAGCGGTGCGATGTCACCCTGAGTAGTGTCGGCCGCCAAGATCAGCAGGACGAAGGTGGCCGCGGTGATGAACCCGCGCACGTAGTAGCCGATGTAGATCTGGCCGAGTCCCGGGAACGCCGCGAGCACGGCCGCCATCCGTGGCGACTTCTGGCGCGGGTCGAACAGTTGCTGTTGCCCGCCGTACCAGCCCGCCCGCGGGGCGCTGGCCGGCGCGGCCGCGGGTTGTGGCTCGGGTGCTGGCGGTGACGCCGGCGCCTCCGCCTCGGGCTCTGATGTGGGGACGTACTCTTCGCTCACTTCGTCTCCTCAAGCACTGTGGCTGTTTCGATCGTTCGTGGTTGTTTCGGGGAGCGGGGTCTCGGTGGCGCGGCTGAAGGTGTTCAGCCACGCGCCGCGAATCCATTCGAAGGCGGGCCCCAGGGTGTACCGCCAGATGTTCTGTAGAAGTCGGGCTGTGCGCTCGCGCCAGGACCGCACCACCGCCGACGCGGTGGCCGTACCGTCCGAGTCAGCGGGTAACACGTAGGCGAAGACATCGCCGGCTCGCGACCAGGTCACCTGGCCTACGTCGCTGACGCGCTCGGCCCCGGCACGGACCGTGGTCCGCACCGTGCCGCTCTCGTCGCGCAGCTGCACGAGCACCTGCTCGGGCACACCCGCCAGGGGCGACCCGGGTAGGCCGACGAGCAGGAACATGGCGATGGAGCCCAGATAGGCGCCTTCCAAGGCGAAGCGCGGCCGTTGCACAAGGGTCTGCCAGAAAGCGGCGGCGCGGGCCCAGAAGCGGTTGCGATCGGCCTCGACGGTGGCCGCCATCACGTCCTCGAGGAACCGCTCATCGGGTTCCATCTCGGCGAGCATCGGCAGGTCGAGGTCGAGCTGGCGCATGGCGCGCTGCAACGGCGCCTCTGGACCGATGGTCTGTGCCAGGATCGACGCGGTCAGATCGGCGGGCGGCTCGAGCGCGGTCTCGCCGGTCAGCAAGGCCTCGAGCTCGGCACACCGTGCGCAACCGGCGCCATGGGCACGCAATCTCCCTACCGTGGGTTCGTCGAGCCGGCCCTCCAGAGTCTCGAACAGCAGCTCTTCGAAGCGAGTGCACTGCATGGCTCAGGTTCCGTAGGCGGGGTCGAGCTCGAGGATGCGATCGGCAAGCTCGAGGCGGGCGCGGTTGGAGCGCGCTTTGACCGTACCGAGGGGAATCGACAGCATCTCGGCAATCTCCTGCTGCTTGAGGCCCTGGATATCCTTGAGCAGGATCAGCTCCCGGTTGATGACGCTCATGCTCTCGAGCGCCTTCTGCAGCAACTGGTGGCGCACCTGCGTGTCCACGAAGCTCTCGCGCTCCTCGCGGATCTCGTAGCCGGTCTCGGGATCGTCGACCGCGGCGGCACCGTGGGTCGGCACGTTCTTGAGCTTGCGCAGCCGATCGAAGCAACAGTTGCGCGCGATGCGCACGGCCCAGGCCAGGAAGTTGCCGCTGCCATCGAAGGTGCCGAACCCCCGGTAGATGCAGATGAAGGTCTCCTGGGCCACTTCTCGTGCCTCCTCGTGGTCGTGTAGGTAGTGGTAGCAGAGGGCGAAGACCCGGCCCTGGATGCGGCGCACCAGTGCCTCCCAGGCGACCTCGTCGCCCTCCCTGCAGTGCGCTACCAGGGTGTCGAGCTCCACGCTCGGCTTCCTCGTCTCGGGCCCGCGGCGCATCGCCCGGGCCGGAAAGTCATGTCTCAATGGGCACTAACGGGCCCGGAGACACAAAGGTTCGGTGCAGGATGCACCCGCGACGGAAGGCGCCACAACGGGGCGCGACGGTTACCGCGTGGGGACGAGCCGCTGCAGCTCCTTGAACCAGTTGAGGACCACGCGCGGGCGGGGCGGCACCGGATCCTCGAGCGAGTAGACCCAGATGTCCTCACCGCCGACTCCTTCCCGCCAGACGGCGATCTGCCCGCCAGGAGACCAGCTGGGGTTGCTCTTGTAGTGCCGATCGACGACCAGAGGCGCGTCTTCTCCGGTGCCGTCGGCCGGGCGCACGAAGACATCTCCCGCCCCGAGTCGCTCCGAGGTGAAACCGATCCGGTCCCCTCCGTCCAGGAAGAACGGGTACTGGTCCCATCCCTGGGGTCCCATGAGCCGGACACCGTCGACCAGCATCTCGTTGCGCTTCGCCTCACCCCCGAAGATCGGATGGTTGTCGAGCAGGAGACAGGTTTGCCCGTCAGCGGCCGTGCGCTTGAACTCGAGCGCCGCCGAGAGGCCCGCGAACCCGCCACCCACCACCACGAGGTCGTACACCTCGCCGGTGTCGAGGGCGGCGATGTCGAGCTCGCGGTACTGCCCGGTGCGCACCGGGTGCGCGGCGGCAACCACGGCCTCCGTGTTGCCGTACGACTCGGCGTAGTCGCCGATGCCGCCGTAGGAGCCCCAGTCGGGTACGTCCATTCCCAATAGCTCCTCGGAAGTATCCTCGGCGGTGCCGCGACACCCGGGCGCAGCAAACCCGAGCAGGGCCATGCCACTGCCCACCAACGTGGAGCCGACGAAGTCACGCCGGGTGATGTCCCGGTCGAGTCCGAGCTCGCGGTCTCGTCGCCCCTGATTCCTGGCCTCGCCCACCATCTCGGGACCCCTCCTGCCTCAGCCGAGGATGCCGAGGCCGGCCAGCAGAACGACCGCCACGGCAACCGGAATGATCACCATCACCAGTGGCCTCCAGGCAGCGGTCACGCGCACCTTGCCGGCGCCCGTGTTGACGTCGCCACGAAACGCATCGAAGCCCCAGACGAACACCGTGTAGAGCACCAGCACGAGGCCGCAGGCCGGCAGCAGGTAGTTCCCGGCGAGCGAGTCGAGGGCCACAAAGAGGCTGGGCCCCCAGGGGCCGAGCTCCGACCAGGGTCCCTCGAACAGGATCACCAGGGTCGCGAGCAGGGTCCAGAAGCCAGCGACCAGGAGCGTGGCGCGGCCACGCACCAGGGGGGTCACGTCCATCAGCGTCGTGACCACGACCTCGAACAGCGCCATGGCCGAGGTCAGGCCGGCGAGGATAAGCAGGAAGAAGAAGGCAGCGCCGAACAACTGCCCGGCCGGCATCTGGGCAAACAGGTTCGTCATGGTAACGAACAGGAGCCCGGGCCCTGTGTCGGGCTCCAGGTTGAAGGCGAACAGCGCCGGGAAGATCACCAGGCCCGCGAGCACGGCGACCAGGGTGTCGCACACCACCACGATCACGGTACTGCCGGGAACGTCGCTTTGCTGCCGGTGCAGGTAGCTCCCGAGCCCGAAGGCGGCGGCCATGCCGATGCCGATCGAGTAGAAGGCTTGTCCCAGCGCCGCCAGCGCCGAGGCGCCGTCGATCTGGGAAAAATCAGGGGTCAGGTACCAGGCCAGGCCGCGCCCGGCACCAGGGAGGGTCAACGAGCGCGCCGCCAGCAGCACGACCATCACGAACAGAAGCGGCATGGCGAAGCGGGCAACACGCTCGAGACCGTCGCGCAGGCCTCGCCGCACGATCAACGTCATGACGACCAGCACGCCCCACGTGCACGCCAGCACGGGGCCGGGAGTAGCGGTGAAGGTCGTGTAGGCGGTCTGGATCTGATCGGCGGAGGCGCCGGCGAACTGTCCGGTCGCCACCATCCACAGATATCCGACGATCCAGCCGATGAGCATGACGTAGTAACCGTTCACCAGCGTCGCGGCCAGCACGCCGAGCCAGGCGATCAGGTTCCACGGGCTCGTGTAGCTGCCGGTCGCCTTGGCCATCCCGGCGAGCGGGGTCAGTTGCAGCCGGCGCCCGAGGCCGACCTCGATGGTCATCATCGGCACGCCGATGAGGATCGCGAACGCCACATAGACCACCAGGAAGGCGCCGCCGCCGTTCATCCCGGTCAAGTAGGGAAAGCGCCAGATGTTGCCCAGGCCCACGGCGAACCCGGCGGTTGCCATGATGAAGCCAAAACGGCTGGACCAGGATTCGCGCATCGATGTTCCCTGTCCCGTAGGCAATAGCTGCGGCGCGGCGGCGCGGCGGGGCATGCTATGTCGCCGTGCGCCGCGCGGTCAAAGCTGACACTTCTGACCCGGGGCGGTACCGTAGCGCCCATGGCGCGGGACGTTCGCGACGTGAGCCTGTGGGAGGGACTGATCTTCGGCGGTGGCACTGCCGGCGCCGGAACGCTCATCGTCCTGATGGCCTACGGGATCGTGCCGATCGAGGAAAGCTCGATGCACGTCCCGGCGTGGATCGGGGCGGCCATCGGCGTCGCCTTCACCGTCACCGGGCTGTACGTTCTGTGGGCCGGGGTCCACTACCGCGAGATCCCGCCCGACCAGCGAGCGCCGCCCGCCCCGGCGCTGTCGTGGATCGTCGGTGTCACGGTGCTGCTCGCGCTCACGGCCACATCGCACTGGGTTGCTTTCGGACCGGGCCCGCGCCAGTTCGAGGGAGGCATCACAGGGTCGGAAACCGAAGGTCGCATAGCCTTTGGCATCGGGGCCGTGATCCTCGACCTGATCGTGCTGGGCGTGCTGGTGCATGCCGGCCGCGTTGCCTGGCGCGTGTTGCGCGGGTTGCGCTAGTCTCCTGTAACAGTGGTTCGCAGCATAAGTCACGAGGCGTGATGGTCGAGAGTGCGCCGTGCGAACCGGGCGATGGAAGCCCTAGCGCGTCACCGGGGCGTGAGCTCGACTCGGGCCAGCAGCCAGACATCGGGGTCGAGGTCGAGGCCAGCCGGGGCGCTCTCGACAGCGAGCATGAACCGTTCGCTGTCGTCCATGAGCTCGACGCGCTCGCGCCGCGTGGAGCCATCGTGGAGGTGCAGCTCGACCTCGATCGGAAGCCGGTAGCGAGGTGGCGTCGGGCCCTGGATCAGCTCGAGCTCGACGGCTCCGGCGGCCGGCACGTAGCGCCAGCTCGCACGCAGTTGGGGCACGCCGCCCTGGTACAGCCACTGATGGAAGAACCAGTCGAGCCCCTGGCCCGAGACCTCCTCCATGGCGCGGCGGAAGTCGGCCGTGGTGGCGTGGCCGTTGCGATGCTGCCGGTAGTAGCTTCGGATGCCCTCCCAGAAGATCTCGGTACCGACCTGGCGCCGCAGCATGTGCAGCACCCAGGCGCCTTTCTGGTATTGCATGCCCGTGGTCACTTGCGACATGTCATCGAGGTTGTCGTGCACGACCCGGTAGTCGGGCCGCTCGTCGTAGAAGGACAGCACCCGCCCGCGGGCACCACGTAGGCCCTCGACGAAGTCGTCGCGGCCGTAGGCGTGCTCCCGGTACAGCAGCGTGAAGTAGGTGGCGAAGCCCTCGCTGAGCCAGACGTCGTCCCAGTCGTATTCGGTGACCGCGTTGCCGAACCATTGGTGTGCGATCTCGTGGATGACGACGTTGCGCCATCGCACGCTGCGGTTCCCGGTGACCGAGTCGTCGCCGTACAAGATCGCCGACGCCGCCTCCATGCCGCCGCCGACGCTGTTGCTTTGAATGTTGGCCAGCTTCTCGTAGGCGTAGGGACCGATGTTGTCCTCGTAGAAGCGCAGTACGTCGTGCGTCGGCACGGCGAAGTCGTAGAAGCCGGCATCGCGGTCCTGGGCGTAGACCCAGGTCTGCACCGGCTTGCCGCGAAAGTCGGCCAGGTGCTGGACCGCGAACGGCGCAGCCCCGAGCACGAAGAGCCACGGGGCGATGGGAACCGAGTTGCGCCAGTGCGTGCGTCGGGTGCCGTCGCCCAGGTCGGTCTCCTCCTGCACCAGGCCGTTGGAGACGACCTGGTAGTGAGCGGGGGCCGTGACCACCATCTGGCTGCGCGCCTTGTCGTAGACGTGATCGACGGTTGGCAGCCAGTTGCGCGCCTTGTTCGGCCAGTCGTCGGAGAAGAAGGTGCGGTCGCCGTGCTTGTTGGGGCCGATAATCAGCCCGGTGGCCGGTTGGCCGTGGTATGCCACCGTCACGAAGAGGCGTTGGCCGGCACGCGATGTCTCGGGAAGCCGGATACGCAAACGGTCGCGGTCATGCGCGAACGCCGCTGGCGCTCCCCCCTCGCCCTCGCCGACGGTCGGGCCCATGGCGGCAGCGGCGCCGTCCCAGTCGGCGATCCAAACTTCATCCACCGTCATGCCGTGCTCGGCGCCGACGTCCGCCCGGGCGATCAGATCGAGCTCGATCTGCGCGACACCCTCGTCGTGGAACCGCACATCGGCCGTCGTCACCCCGACGATCTCGTCGGTCGAGTCGCTCAGCGTCACCCGAAAGACGTACTCGAGCACATCGATCCCGGGTTTCTTGGGGTAGGTGTCGGCCGTGCCGGTGACGGGGAACGCGGCCAGGGTCGTCGCCATGACGAAGGCCAGGGATCGGCGCGGGAAGGGCTCTTTAGGCATGGACATCTCCGAACGACAACCGGGTTTCAGGGGCCTGTGGCCGTCTGAACTGTATAGGGACTCGCGACAGCGGACCCGTCGGAGGGGCGTCTCGGTCATCGATGGGTCGCCGGTCGATAGCCCGATGTGGTGCCCAAAGAAGAGCCCGGCCTGCATGTAGGCGCGGTGCTCGGCCGGGATCGCCATCTCGCCGATGGCCTGCAGCCGCGCCAGGGTCGTACCCGGCGCGACCGCGGCGATGATGGTGTCGGCGACGCGAAGCTCCATCTCGAGGATCGCTGCCTGGTGGGTCGTGAAGCTGCCGGAGACGGGGAAGGTCCGGCCGACATCGGCCACGTAGTAGTCGCGCTCGCAACCGACGTCGAAGATCACCAGCTCGCCCGCCCGCATGCGGCGGTTGCGCCGGTCATAGTGGGAAGCCAGCACGCGCCACGGCCACAGCGAGTTAGGGCCCGACTTGACGATCGGGGTGAAGGGAATGCGTTGGGCCCCGTTGATTCGGCAGCCGGCCTCGAACTCGCCCTGCAGGCTGCGCTCGTCGATTCCCGGGCGCAGCGCACCGACAGCGCGCCGGATGCTCACCGCGGTGGCCTGCACCGCATCCCAGATCGCCTCGATCTCCTTCGGCGACTTGATCATGCGGAGCTGGGCGATCTCCGGGTAGGCGTTGAGCAGGCGCGCCAGCGGGTGGCGGCTGCGGACGTACTCGATCAGGTTCTCCTCCGGGACCGTGCTGGCCACGGGGAGCAGCGGTCGCCGTACGAGTGGCCCCGGCCAGCCCGGGTTGAACCAGAGCTGGCGGTCGCGGGCCCACTCGGCCAGCAGCGCGGGGAGATCGGTGATACGGCGCACGAAGGCACCGCCGGCGCGGCGCTCGATCTCCGGGTCGCCCAGCAGCGGCCTGCCGGGAAAGTCGTTGGGTCGGTCGGCGCTGACGAAGCGCGTGTCGTGCTCGGGGACGAACAGCAGTGTCTCGCGGGTGTCGGCGTCGATCACCAGAACAGAGTCCGGGAGCTCCAGGCCCGTGAAGTAAAGGAAGTCGTCGAGCTGGCGGAAGGTGCCGCCCCCCGAGCGGCTGGGCCGCGCCGGTGCCAGGAAGATGCCACCGCCCGACGGGCCGAGCCGCTCAATCAGCCGCGCCCGGCGCTGGGCGTACTCGGTCACGGGGAACTACAGCTCCGACCAGGCAAAGAAGGGCTCCTGGAGCGGCCGAAGCGTGCTCGGTGCAGCCATACTCGGCTGCCCAGCGCCCAGGAGCAGGGCGCCGAGGGCTGCGGCTAGCCTGACCCCACCCATCAGCGTTCCGCCGCCGCCCCGAGGAAGTCGAGCAGCACGCTCGACATGACGCGCATGCCCACGGGCACGGCGGCATCGTCGGCCAAGAAGGTGGGCGTGTGGTGCCCGCCCGACGTCGTGCCGGGCTTCACCTGGCCGAGCCGGTAGAAGAAGCCGGGCACCTCGTTGATGAAGATGGCGAAATCCTCACCCCCCATGACGGGTGGCAGCTCGACGACGTTCTCGGAGCCCAGCACGCGCTCGATGGTGGGCACCATCATCGCCGTGAGCTCGCGATCGTTGATCGTTGCAGGCGTGCCCCGGTCGTAGACCAGGGTGTAGTCGGCCCCGTAGGCGCTGCTGATGCCTCGGGTGATCTCATCCATTCGGCGCTCGACGGTGTCGCGGACCTCGGGATCGTAGGTGCGGACCGTTCCCTCCAGGTGCACCTCGGCAGGGATGATGTTGAAGCGTTGCCCGCCCCGGATGATCCCGACCGTGACGACGCTGGGCTGTAGCGGGTGCAGCGTCCGCGAGCGGATCGTCTGCAGCGCCAGCACGACCTCGGAGGCGATGACCACCGGGTCGATCGAGAGATTAGGGTACGCACCGTGAGCCTGCTTGCCCTTGATATCGATCTGGAAGTGATCGACCGCGGCCAGTGCCGGCCCCGGTGTATACCCGACCTTGCCGACCTCCATCTCCGCAAAGGAGTGCAGTCCGAAGACGGCCACCGGTCGCGGGCTCTCGAGCACGCCTTCGGCGAACATCAGCTCGGCACCGCCCTCCTCGCCGGGCGGGGCACCCTCCTCGGCCGGCTGGAAGATGAACTTGACGGTGCCCGGAAGCTCCTCGCGCATCGAGGCCAGCACCGACGCCACGCCGAGCTGGACCGCGGTGTGGATGTCGTGGCCGCAGGCGTGCATGACGCCGACGTCCTGGCCGAGGTACTCGGTGCGCACCGTCGACTTGAACTCGTAGGGCGTGTCCTCGGTCACCGGGAGCGCGTCCATGTCGGCGCGCACGGCGATCACCGGACCGGGCCTGCCCCCTTCGAGCACGCCGACCACCCCGGTATGGGCGATCCCGGTGGTGACGTCCATGCCAAGGGCTCGGAGGTGCTCGGCAACCAGCGCCGCGGTTTTGAACTCCCGGTTCCCGAGCTCGGGGTTCTGGTGGATCTGGTGGCGCAGCTCGATGGTCTCGGTGGCAAAGCGATCGACGGCCGCATCGACCTGCTCGGCTGGCTGTTGCGTTGCCGCAACCGGGGCGGCAGTCACGAGTGCTGTCAACGTGATCAGGGTGCGAAATCGCGCGCGGCGACGGGAGTCGAGCATCGAGTCTCTACCGTGTTCGAGGGGGAAGGCTCAGACGGCGACGCAGTATACCGGTTGGCGACTACTGTTCCGCGGGATGGTGGCACGCCGCTCGTGAAGCCCGAGACCATTCCTCTTGATTATCTGGAGAAGCCTGGCGTATCTTCTCTAGGAAAACTACAGAAGAGGAGGCACGATGTCCCGGTCGGGAAGTGATCTGTTGCGCGGAACGCTCGACATGCTGGTGCTCAAGACGCTGGCGATCGAGGATATGCACGGCTGGGGGATCTGCGAGCGCATCCAGCAGATCTCCGACGAGGTGTTCGAGGTCAACCAGGGGTCGCTCTACCCGGCATTGCAGCGACTGACGGGGCGCGGTCTGATCACGTCGGAGTGGCGCACCACGGCCAACAACCGGAGGGCGCGGTACTACGCGCTGACGGAAGCCGGTCGACAGCGGTTGCGGGTGGAGATCGAGTCGTGGTCGCGCAGCTCCTCGGCGATCAACCGCATCCTGGCCCACGTTGCGGAGGAGGGCTAGATGCTGGCTCGCATCGGAGGTTTGTTCCGTGGCGTGGGCGCACGCCTCGACGCGCTGTTGCACCCGCGTCGGCTCGACCGCGACCTGCAGGAGAAGATGCGCTTCCACGTCGAGCAGCAGGTCAGCAAGAACAAGCGATCCGGTATGTCGCGCGCCCAGGCCGAGCGCCAGGCGCGGCAGGCGCTCGGCAACGTGGGACAGATCCAGGAGGAGCACCGGGACGCCCGGGGACTGCGCTGGGCTGACGAGCTGCGCCAGGATATCGGCTACGGCGCCCGCCGCCTGCTAGCACGGCCGTGGATCAGCGCCGCCGCCGTGTTGACGCTCGCGGTGGGCATCGGCTCGGTGACGACAATCTACGGCGCCGTGGTAGCGCTGGTGTTCGAGCCGCTGCAGATCCCCGCGATCGACGAGGTCATGGTTCTCGGAGAAGCGCCCGGCGGTGCGGGGTGGCGGGGCGAAGGCTGGGCTCACCCTGCCGACTACACCGCCTGGCGTCGCGAGCCGGTCTTTACGAAGGTGGGCGGCGTTCGTCCCTGGTTCGTCACTATGACGCGCACCGAGGAGCCCGCGGAAGTCTTCGGCTACCAGGTCTTCGGTGACTACTTCCCGCTTCTGGGCGTCGACGCCGCGGTCGGAAGGACGCTAGCCACCGATGCCGACCTCGGGGGCGAGCCCGAGGTTGTGCTGTCGCACCGTTTCTGGCGGGCTCAGCTGGGCGCAGACCCCAGCGTCGTCGGCCGGAGGGTGCGTTTCGAGGATCGCGAGCACGTGATCGTCGGGGTCATGCCCGACGCGGCCAGTTTCCCGATGGGAACCGATGTCTGGGCCTCACCGACCGAGGAGCTGAGTGCGTCCGAATCGTTCGAGCGTGCCAACATCCGTGTGCTCGGGCGTCTGGCACCGGGTGTGACCTTGCAGCGGGCTCGCGCCGCCATGCGGGTGGTGGCCCAGCGCATCGCCAGCATCGAACCCGCGCGACACGCCGACCTGACGGTGATCCTCGAGCCCATCCACAGCGCGGTCACCTACGGAACCGGACCCCTGATGACGTTCCTCATGGGCGCGGCCGGTTTCCTGCTGCTGCTGGTGTGCGCCAACGTCGCCAACCTGCAGCTGATGCACGGCGCCGCGTGTCGCCGGGAGATGGCGCTGCGCTCCGCGCTCGGTGCTAGCCGCGGGCGGCTGGTGCGGCAACTGCTGGCGGAGAGCCTGATCTTGGCATTGGTCAGCGGAGTGCTCGCGGCCGTGGTTGCGGGCTGGGGCACCGGCTTCCTGCGGGTCGCGCTTTCGGGTGATTGGTGGCGGTTCTTCTTCGTAGGAGTCGACAGGATAGGGGTCAACGCCGAGGTGCTGCTGTTCGGCCTGGTGGTCAGCTTGGCGTCCGTCTTCGTGTTCGGGCTGCTGCCGGCGCTTCGTGCCTCGCGGGTCGACCTGACCACCGAGCTCAAGCAGGGGCGGGATGCGGCACCCGGCCGCGGGCCGCGCGGTGCGCTGGTGGTGGTCGAGGTGGTGCTGTCGCTGGTCATCGTCACGGGCGCGTGGCTGATGGCACAGGCCGGGGTATCGGTCGGCATCTCCGACCTCGGGTTCAACGAGGACGTCGCCAGCTTCGCGGTGCGGACCCGCAGCACTGCCTACCGGGACCCCGTCGCGTTGCGCCAGCTAATCGGCGACACGCGGGAGCGCGTGCGAGCTACCCCCGGCATCGCAGTTGCCGCGACCAGTAGCCAAATGCCGGGAATCTCGCCGGGGCGCGGGATCGCGCTGCGGGCGGTGGACGAGAACGCCGGTGGCCTCGCAGAAGTGAGCGTGCGCGTAGTCAGCGACGCCTTTTTCGCGACACTTGGCATCCCACTGATTGCCGGCCGCGAGTTCACCGGCAGCGACAGAGCCGGGGCCGCACCGGTGGCGGTCTTGAGCCAAGTCGTCGCCGACAGGCTATGGCCGGGGGGCAGCGCGGTCGGCAGGCGGGTGCGCCTGGAAGGCGAGGAGGACTGGCTCATCGTGGTGGGTGTAGCGGCCAACGTGGCGGGAGCGTGGAACGATCTCAGCCCGTTGTACGCCGTCTACGTGCCGGCCCCGCAGCGACCGCCGGCGCGTATGGTGTTTCTCATGCAGGGGCCCCCCGGCGCTGTCGAGCTGGCCCGCGAGCGAGTCTGGGAGCGCTACCCCGATGTGCCGCTGCCGGCCTCGCGGAGCATCGAGGAGACGATCGCCGAGTTAGCGGCGCCGATACGCATGGCGAGCGAATTGATGAGTGCGTTTGCCGGGATCGCCCTGTTGATCTGCCTCGGTGGAATCCACGCGCTGGTCGGCTACCTGGCGAGCCTTCGTGTCCGCGAGGTCGGGGTGCACATGGCGATCGGTGCCGACCGCAGCGCCGTCCTACGGCTGTTCGTGGGACGAGGAGTCAGGCTTGGCGGCGTCGGGCTGCTGATCGGTTTGCCGGCCGGCTACCTGATGGCGACCCTGCTGGTGCGAGCCATGGGCCGCTTCGGGCCGAACGGCATCGCTGCGAGTGAGGTTCCGTTCCTGGCCCTGGGCGGCGTGCTGCTCGTACTCAGCGCGCTGGCAAGCTACTTGCCGGCGCGCCGGGCCGCTGCAATCGACCCGGCGACCGTGCTCCGCGCCGAGTGAGGACTGTCGTCCTCAGCCACATCAGAAGGGAGATACCGGCTGACCGTCATCGTAGTCAGGCATCGGCGCTGCCGGCGCAAACTGTTGCTGCTCGGTGCTGCCGTGCATGGCGGTGGTCTCGGTAACGCCGCCGGCGATGGTGTTCTGTACCGCGTCGAAGTAGCCGGCTCCTACGAATGACTGGTGCTTGGTGGCGCGAAACCCGTACTGTTCGTTGTGGAATTCTCGCTCCTGGTGCTGCGAGTAGGCGTACATGCCGTTGTCCCGATACGCACGGCTGAGCTCGAACATACCCAGGTTGAGGGAATGCCAGCCGGCCAGGGTGACGAACTGGAAGCGATACCCCATCGCGGCCAGCTGCTCGCGAAAGCTCCGCATGGTGGCCTCATCGAGATTGGCCTGCCAGTTGAACGAAGGCGAGCAGTTATAGGCCAGCAACTGGTCCGGATAGCGCGCGTGGATGGCATCGGCGAAGCGCTTGGCCTCGGCAAGATCCGGCTTTGAGGTCTCGCACCAGACAAGGTCGGCATACGGCGCGTAGGACAGGCCCCGGTCGATCGCCTGCGCCAGGCCCGCCGTGACGTGGTAGAAGCCTTCGGCCGACCGCTCGCCGGTGAGGAAGGCCGCATCCCGCTCGTCCGAATCGGCGGTCAACAGGCCGGCGGCGTTGGCATCCGTTCGCGCGATGACCAGCGCCGGCACGTTCATTACATCGGCCGCCAGCCGCGCCGCGACCAGTTTGCCGACGGCCTCGCGCGTGGGTACCAGCACCTTTCCACCCATGTGGCCGCATTTCTTCGCCGACGAGAGCTGGTCCTCGAAATGCACGCCGGCCGCACCCGCACGAATCATGTGCTTCATGAGCTCGAAGGCGTTCAGGTTGCCGCCGAATCCCGCCTCGGCATCCGCCACGATCGGCACCAGCCACTCGATCTGGCTGTCGCCGCTGAGCCCGTGAATCTCGTCGGTGCGCAGCAGGGCGTTGTTGATGCGCTCGACCATCTTCGGAACCGAGTCGACGGGATAGAGGCTCTGGTCGGGGTACATCTCACCGGCGCTGTTGCCGTCGCCGGCGACCTGCCACCCCGAGCAATAGATCGCCTTGAGACCGGCCTGTACTTCCTGCACGGCCTGGTTGCCGGTGACCGCCCCCAGTGCACAGACCGGTTCCTCCTCGCGCAACCCCTGCCACAGCTTCTCCGCCCCCAGCCGGGCCAGGGTATGTTCCACCATGACGGTGCCGCGCAGCGTGACGACTTCCTCGGCGCTGTAGGGGCGCTCAACGCCCTGCCAGCGCGGATTCTCGACCCAGTCCTGCTCGAGTTCTCGGATCTGCTCCGTCTTGCGCATGGTTCGTCTCCTTCTATTCGAGTTCGTCGTAGGCAACCAGGGTGAGAAACTCAGCCGGTTCGGCGCTGCGGACCATGTCCGCGAGCAAGTTTGCTGCCCGCTCGTAACGGCCGGTCTGGAAGCGCGAGGCATCGACCTCGCTGCTGATGCTGTCGAGGGTCCGGGCCAGGTCGTCATCGAAGAGCCTCGGAGTCACCTCGGCGCCGCTCTCGAGCGAGGCGCCATGCTGCAGCCATTGCCACAGCTGCATCCGGCAGATCTCCGCCGTCGCCGCGTCCTCCATCAGGTGGTAAAGCGGCACGCAGCCGTTGCCACCCAGCCAGGCTTCGAGATACTGGATACCGACGCTGATGTTGTGCCGGAACCCGGCCTCGGTGATCGTTCCGTCGGGAACCACCAGTAGATCGTCGGTACCGACGCGCACATCCTGGCGCAGCACATCGAGCTGATTGGGACCGGCGAAACCGCCGAAGGCCTCCATGGCGACAGGCGCCAACCCCGGATGCGCTATCCAGGTCCCGTCATGGCCCGCTCGTGCCTCACGCAGCTTGTCGTCGCGGACCTTGCCGATCGCCGCTCGGTTCGCCGCCGCGTCGTCCTTGATCGGGATCTGTGCCGCCATCCCGCCCATGGCATGCGCACCGCGGCGGTGGCAGGTCTGGATGAGCAGCTCGACGTAGGCTCGCAGGAAATGCCGATCCATCGTTACCTGAGCACGGTCGGGAAGCACGAACTCCGGCCGGTTTCTGAAGCGCTTGATGAAGCTGAAGATGTAGTCCCAGCGACCGCAGTTGAGGCCTGCCGAGTGCTCACGCAGCTCGTACAGGATCTCGTCCATCTCGAACGCCGCCAGGATGGTCTCGATCAACACCGTCGCCTTGATGCTCCCGTGTGGCAGCCCCAGCTCCTCCTGCGCCTTGACGAAAACGTCGTTCCACAGCCGGGCCTCGAGATGGCTCTCGAGCTTGGGCAGGTAGTAATAGGGTCCTGAGCCGCGCTCGATCAGCGTCTCGGCGTTGTGAAACAGGTACAACGCGAAATCGAAGAGCGCCCCCGACACCGGCTGGCCATCGATGAGCACGTGTTTCTCGACCAGGTGCCAGCCCCTGGGGCGCACGATCAGCGTCGCGATGCGCTCGTTGAGCGCGTAGCGCTTGCCGCTGACCGGGTGGGTGAGCTCGATCGTTCGCCGCACGGCGTCGCGCAGGTTGATCTGGCCCTCGACGATGTTGCGCCAGGTCGGACTGCAGGAGTCCTCGAAATCCGCCATGAAACAGCGAACGGGCGCGTTGAGGGCGTTGATGATCATCTTGCGATCGACCGGCCCGGTGATCTCGACACGGCGATCGACCAGGTCGCCAGGCACCGGGGCGGCCTGCCACTCGCTCTGGCGTATCTCGCGGGTGTCGGAGAGGAACGCCGGGAGCCGACCGGCGTCGAACTCGGCCTGCCGACGCCGGCGGCGCTCGAGAAGCTCGAGGCGCCGGCCATCGAAGCTTCGATGGAGCGTGGCAACGAGCTCGAGCGCACGGTCGGTGAGGACCTCCTCGAACGCCGGCGGCACGGGCGCGCAGATCTCGACGCCGGGGTGGGTCTCGGGAGGTCCGGTCGATGTCACCATGGCCTTCCATCATACGCGCGGCCGGGATAGGCTAAAGACAAATTTCACATTAGAAATTTCACACTGTGAATTTCACAGGACACTAGCGGTGAGCACCGGTCCAGGATTGACCCGGAAGGCACACTTCCTCGGTGTAAAGATCCGCTCGTTGCGCAAGCGTAGCCACATGACGCTGGAAGATCTGTCGCTGCGTTGCATGCAGGTCGATCGCAGGACCGCGCCGTCGGTGTCCTACCTCAGCATGATCGAGACCGGCAAGCGGGTGCCGTCGGCGGCGTTGCTGCAGTTGCTGGCTACGGTCTTTCAGCGCCAGGTCGATTGGTTTCTCGACGAGAGCCCGCAGCCCGAGGAGCGACCTGACGGCTCGAGTGCCGGCGGTATCGAGGGCATGCCGCTGGAACCAGGAGTCCTTTTCTCCAAGGAGCTGTTGGGGCGGGCGATTCCGGAGCTGCTCTCGCAGACCGGCACGTCAGGTCGCCAGTTCGCGCACTTGCTGATCCGTTCCTATCAGGAGAAGCACCAGAACCGGTTCCCGGACCTGGAGCGCGCCGCCGACCAGGTGGGCTCGAAGCGGTTCCCGCTGCGGGTCGACGACCTGCTGGCCCTGTACGGGAAGCACGACCTCGAGATCAGGTGGTTCGAGCGGCGATCGTTCACCACGACCGATGACACCGGCCTCGAGATCAAGACCATGGTGCGGTCGTTCTTCGAGGCGCCCGGCACGGTCTACCTGAATCGACGACTGCAGCAGGACCCAGCGCGGCTGCGATACGACCTCGCCACCCAGCTAGCCCACAAGGTGCTGCACGGCGGCGACGGCCTCCGATCCAGCAGCGTTACTGGTGGCCAGGTCAGCGGACCGACATCGGCCGAGACCGATCCGCGCCAGATCGACTCGCGGGACGTCCTCTTGGCCTGGCGCGACTTCGAGTGCAGCTTCTTCGCGGGCGCGCTGCTGTGCCCGTCGCGTCCGTTCCGGCAGTTCCTGATCCGAACTGCCCACTCGATCACCGCCGGCAAGGGCATCGAGTTGACGCCATCGGTGGTCATGCGGCGGATGACCGCCGTGTCCCCCTACCGCCACTGGCACTACTTCGACGCCTATCCGCCGGGCCAGCTGCGCGCCGTCTACCGTGCCAACGGCATTCCGCTGCCCTGGGGCAACATGCGCCTGGTGTCGGACCCGTGTCGACAGTGGGCGGTGTTTCGAATGCTCAAGACACGCGTGAGAGGCCACCTGTCGCAGATCTCGGTCCTGCAGTCCCGGAACGAGTCCCGGCTGTACTGTTGCGAGTCGCTGCGCACCCGCAATGCCGCCGGGAACCCACACGTCTTGTGCACCGGGATCGACTTGTCACCTGCGCTGCGTGAGCAGGAAATCGAGGCAGACGGCATCGTCGATGCGATCAGCGCGGCATGCCGACGCGGGGGCGGCTCAGCCGAGATCCCCGTCGCAGCGCGAAAGGAGATCGCGCGGATCGCCAAGATCCTCAACATCGGATGGCTGCAACAGGGTCTGGAATCGCCGGCGAGCATCATTTGCCCGCGCAGTACCTCCTGCCCGCGCTCGCCGGCCTGCGCCCAAACCGCCAGCCGCCGTCCACGGCCGTGGCTCGACGAGGTGCGCGAACAGATCATTGCCTCGGGGGGCGCGTAGCGGGGAAGGCCTCAATCTGCGCGGCGCTCCCGCGCGCGACGGATCATGTCCTCGACGTAGGCGGCGATGTCCCAGAACTCCGTGAGGTCGTCGGGATCGCTCAACATGGAGCGGTACGCGATCATCGGCGTCCCGCCGACGCCGGTAGCCATGATGCGCACGGTGTCGGAGCGACGCCAACCGCCCTTGCGGTAGGCGGGCCCGCGCGTGTAATCGCGTGGCCGGATCGGTCGGCCCCAGTTGTCAACGAGGCCTTCGGCCAGTCGACCGTTGCCCTTGCCCTGCGGCCCGTGGCAATCGATGCACTTGTAGTTGTTTTCGTACAGGTCGCGGCCACGCTCGATCGATTCGGCTGTCAAGGGCGGCTCCTGGCCGGGGTCGAACGGCGTGGTGTCCTGCGGACGCCAGCCCTCGTAGAAGCTCTTGACGTAGTGCACCAGAGCCCAGCGTGTCTCCTCGTCCAGGTAGGCGAAGGACGGCATGCCGTAGGCTGGGAAGCCGGCCGAGATCGAGCGGAACAGGTCCTCGTCGCCGGGTTGCGGCAGCTCCGAGCTGCGCAGCTTGTACACCCCACGGGTGAAATCACGCGGCAGCGTGTCGAGGTATAGCGAGGCAACCCCCTGACCATCGCCCTCCTGACCGTGGCACAGCGCACAGCGCTGCTGGTACACGCGTCGACCCCTGGCGATCAGGTCCGGGGTCGCCTCGAGCATCGTGGCGGGGCTGGCGGCCTTCCAAAGGACCATCCCGGGCGGCCTGGCATCGCCGACGGGCGCGGGAGCACAACCGGCGAGAGCCAGCGCCGAGATCAAGACTCCCGCGGATAGTCTCTTCATCAACTTCATCTCAGATCACCGTGCGGGGGGCGAAGGTCATCTTCTCAAACGATGACTTGTACTCGGACTCACCGAGGCGCTCCAGTCGGCCCTTGCCGAGCTTGAACCGGTACCGGTTGGTGATCGGATCGGGGACCCGGTGCACGAAGCTGTTGGATGGCGATCCCGTTTCCAGGAAGTTGGTGAACAACAGCCCCGGCCTTACCGCGTCCGTGACGATCGCCACGCCCTCCGTCTCGCCGTTGCCGATTTCGATTAGGCCGGCCTCCTCGAGCTTCGTGTACGAGAGCTCGTCGCCATCGACTCCCACGAAGCCACCGGTTTGAATGAGCACATCGTCGCTGACGATCCGGACGCGGTCACCGCTCTTGACGCCGTAGTGTTCTGCGTCCTCTGGGTGAATCTCGACCCACGATTCCGGCCAGCGCTGCATGATGTACGGGCGCCGACGGTCGTCGAAAGCACTCTGCCAGATCTCATTGATGCGACCGTTGGTCACCCAGAACTCGCCCTCGCGAGGCTTCACGCGCTCAAAGAAATCCGAGAAGAAGTCCCAAGGGGTCTTGTTGAACAGCGCCTTGCCACTGTGCGTCTTGAACGCCGAGAGCCACTTCTGATGCACAGTCGGACCCTCGGGAACGCCGAAGTCGGTGTCGTGGTCGTGCAGCCGCTTGGTGCCGACGAGCGTGCCCGGGACGGTGGGATCGTCGTAGTAGCCGACGCATTCCAGATAGTCGGGGCTTTCCGTCGGCGCGCGCCGCCAGCGCACGGGGGTCTGGATACCGTGCGTGCCCATCCTGCGTAGCAGCTCGTGCGCCGGGATCCCCATCTGGCGCGCGTAAACGACGAGGGGGTGGTAGTTGAGCACGCCCGTTCGGCCAAACCGTGCCGCCTGTTCGAAGACATCGTTCGGCGTCTCCCAGTCGAAGTCCTTGAACCCCATGCGTTGGGCGAATCGCGAGATGATCCACCAGTCGGGCCTGGCCTCGCCTGGCGCATCGCAGAACTTGGAGTACATCTTCAGCCGGCGCTCGCCGTTGCAGCGCGTGAAGTCCGATTCACCCCACGTCGCCGCCGGCAAGACCAGGTCGGCGAAGACGGTGCCCATCTCCTCGCGCAGGTAGATGTCCTGGTGCACGACCACCATCTCGCCGGCATCGACGCGTGCCTCGAGCGCCGCCTTAGCCGCTTCGCGCGTGGCCTCGCCGATCTGGTGATCGCTACCGCGCGTCGCCTTGCGGAAGGTCTCGGCAAGCTGGTTGCTGGCCGCCATCGCCTGGCACCAGGTGGTACCGATTACATAGGCGAAGCGCACGTGGCCTGCGGTCACCCACCGGTCCAGGTCGATCTCCTTCTTGCGGCGGCCGCCGTACTTCTCTGGCGACTGGACGCGCGGGTATTCCCCGCCGCCAATCCAGCCACGCTGATGGCCGCCGAGCCTCGAGAGCACTCGCCCCTCCCTGTTACCGGCTCCACAAACCAGCCCAAGGGCCGCAAACGAGGCGGTGTTCAGGTAGTTGTTGCTCCAGTAGAGGCCTTTCTCGAAGCCGAACGATGTGCGCGGCTGCCGCCCGTCGATCGGCTTGGCGATCATCTCCGCGGCGGCCCGAATCTGATCGGCCGGGATGCCGGTGACCTCGGCGGCGTTGGACAGCTCCGACTCGGGCGCGGTGAGAACCCAGTCGCGATACTGCGCGTACGACGCGCCGAGCTGCCCCCAGGTCGTACGCCATTGCCACGGCGTGTTGCGCGTGCCGCGTCCGAAGCCGGAGTCGATCTCCCAGCGATTTGCGATCCAGCGGTCGATGAACTCCTGATCCTGCCAGCCGTTCTGCAGGATAAGCCGGATCATGGCCAGGTGCAGCAGCGTGTCGGTACCCGGCGTGATCTGCAGGGACAGCCCACCCGTCTTCTCCGCGTACGCTGCGCCCGTCGACTTGCGCGGCAGGACCATGATCAGCTTGCTCGGGTGGCCCTTGAGCATCCATTCGGTGAACATGACCGACTTGGTCTCGAACGGGTCCGTTCCGGAGATGAAGATGTTGTCCGCCTGGGCCCAGTCGTCGTAGCTGGCGCTGAAGGTGACGATCCCCGAATCGTCCACCCCGGCCGTGTCGGCGCCGGGACCTGGCTTGTCGTGCTGTGAGTAGGCCGGAGTCTTCACGGCCTCGAAAGCCAGCTTGGAGATCGCGTAAGTATTCTCGAAATACTGGTACGAGAAGGTCTTCATCGCCCAGGCCGACTCCCCGTAGCGATCGATGACGTGCCGCGATACGTCGGCCATGATGTCGAACGCCAGATCCCAGGAGATGGGAGTCAGCTCGCCGTTGACTCGCAGCAGCGGCGTCTTGAGCCGGTCGGCGGTCGGGCCGTCAGGGTTGTAGACTTTCTGCGCCAGGCAGCCGCCACGGATGGAGTGGTTGCCACCGCGGTTCACGACCGTTGCGTCGGGGTCGGCTACGACGACGAGGTGGTGCTTGCGGCCGTCCACCAGACAGTAGTTGTGCTGGTTCTGACTCACCCACCGGCCCGAGAGCGCAGGCGCCGGGTAGTCGATCCCAAAGGCGTTCTCCGCGGCGCGGTAGCCGCCCTCGTGGCCCTCAGGCCAGACGTAGGCCTTGTACCCGCAGCCAACGATGCAGTAGTCACATCCCGTCGTGTGCACCTCGGCGTCGGCAGGAGGGATCGGGACTCGGTCGACGATCTTGTACTCGGCCATCGTTACGCCTCCCTGACGTAGGCGCTGGAATCCTGGTATCCGTAGATCAAGCCCACCACGCCGACGGCGTAGATCTCGTCACCCTCGAGCTCGAGCACGATCTGCGGCAGATGCGCGGTGGCGTGGCCGGCGACGATCATCCCGTGTCGCGTCAGATCGAACGTGCTCAGGTGAAGCGGGCAGGGCCCAGCAACCTTGTGCTGGGGGCTGTAGTTGCCGCGCAGCAGGCCGCCTTGATGGGTGCACAGCAGGTTGAAGGCGACGATGTCCTGGTCGGGACCAGCGCCGCCGCCAGCCGGACGACCGAGCTTCACGAGCATCGACATCGAATGCGGGCCGTCGTCCGGGTACTGGAAGTCCACGGGCTCATCCACGCGCAGGTCAGAGAGCCGTCCGACCAGGCTGCGGGGATACGACGCAAAGCGAACCGGAGTCTCGGCATCCTGCGATAGCACGCTCCCCGGGAACAGCTCGCCGAGCAATACCGTCGTGGCTCCGGCGCCCGCGACGATAAAGCCCCGTCGCGTCAGGCACGTGCTCAGGGTGGGCGATTGCGGGCGGGCCCCGAGCTTCGGCAACTCAGTCATCGTCAGCCTCCGTTTCCTCGTCCAGGACTGCGTACTCCGGCAGCTCGGGGGGCTCCATCAACAGCTCGCTGCCGCTGAGGCTCTGCAGGAAGGCGACCAGCGCCTCTTTCTCATCGTCGGTCAGGCCGAGCGGTCGCAGAAGTGGGCTCTTGTTCGGTGTTTCTTCGCCGCCCCGGTCGTAGAAGTCGACTACCTCCTCGAGGGTGCCGAAGGCGCCGTTGTGCATGCACGGCGCGCTGTAGACCAGGTAGCGGAGCTGGGGCGTGCGGAACTTCCCCTTGTCGACTTCGCGCTTGCTCGTGTAGTAGAGGCCATAGTCGGTATGAGCATCGCGGTAGGTGGGTTCCGGTACGCCACGCGAGTAATGCTGATAGCTCAGGGCGACCTGAGCCAGAATGTTCTGCTCGAAGAAAGGGTTGTCGGGTACGCCGAGCGCGTGCATGGCCTCGTCGCTCAAGAGCGAGCCGTTGTGACACTGGATACAAGCGGCCTTGCCCTGGAACAGCTCCAGCCCGCGCAACGCCTGATCGCTCATAGCGCCGCGTTCGCCGCGCATCGCACGGTCGAAGAGACTGTCGTCCGAGATCACCTCGGCGCGCTCGAAGGTGGCGATCGCCTTGAGGGCCAGCGGGTAGCTCGGGCGTTCGACCCCGAACGCCTCCTTGAACAGGGCGACGTATTCGGGGATCTGTGCCAGGCGCTCCTCGATCATGATCGGATCGCCGTTGCCGGCGAGGTTGCCGGTGATGGCGCTGTTGGCCTGCTTCTCCAGCGACGGCGACTCGCCGGCCCAGAAGTACTTGGTGTAGTAAGCACTGTTGATCACGGTCTGGCTGTTGCGCCAGTGGCGCGCCCCGGGATAACCGACCGAGATCCCGTTGCCGTCGCCCCATCCGAGCTCGGGCATGTGACACGTGGCGCAGGAAATTGCCGTGTCCCCCGACAGCCGGTGATCGAAGTAGAGCAGCCTGCCGAGCTCGACCTTGGCGGGCGTGATCAGGTTGTCCGGGGGGACCGGTACCGCTGGCAGGGCCGCCAGCGGCGCGAAGCCGTGATCCGGCGGTTCAGGAACGGCGGGCCCGCAAGCGATCGTGACTACGACCAGGGTTGTGGCGACCGTCAGCGAGGCTCGCTTCGGCAAGCCCGTCATCATCGATCCTCCTGGCGCAGGGGTCGTAGCTCATAGCGCGGGAGATCAGGTGGCTCGACGCTGACCGCTGCGCCGGACAGCGATTGCAGGAAGGCCACCAACTGTTGCTTGTCGGCGTCCGTGAGCCCGAGCGGCTGCAGCGCGGGGTCCTTGCCTACGGCCGGCCCTCCGCCGGCATTGTAGAACTCGACCACCTCCTCGAGGCTCGCCAGCGAGCCGTTGTGCATGTACGGGGCGGTTCGGGTCAACTCCCGGAGGGTGGGCGTCCTGAACTTGCCGCGGTCCTCGTCGCGTTTGCTGATCGCGTAGCGCCCCGGGTCGGTGCGTAGCTGCGCGTACTCGGATACACCGAGCGTCTTGAAGAAGCGACGGAAAGTGATGTGGCGCTCCGGCGTCAGGAAGATCTCGTCGTTGTCGTCGACGCCGATCCCGTGGAAGCTACCGTCCGACAGCATCGGCCCGTTATGGCACTGCGTGCACCCCGCCTTCCCCTGGAACAGCGTCATGCCCCCGCGCGCCGCGCTCGACAACGCGTCCGTCTCACCGCGCAAGAAGCGGTCGAATGGCACGTCGCGCGAGCGCAGCGTGCTGAGAAACGCACTCACCGCGTTGAGGATCATCCGACCGTAGGAGGGCTCGCCGCCGAAGGCGCGCTCGAAGCGTTCGACGTATCCCGGGATGTGGCGCAGTCGCTCGATGAGCAAGCGCCCGTCGGCCTGCAGGAAATGCGCTTCCGAGATGTGGTCGCGGACGACCGTCGGTAGGTCAGAGGCCGGAAGACGACCGTCCCAATACAAGTACTCGCCGTGTACCGCGTTGAGCACGGTTGGCGTGTTGCGGAAGTAGAGGGACCCGGGATACCCCTTCGACAGCGGAAGGCCATCGGCCCATCCCTGATCGGGAATGTGACAGCTGACACAGCCGATGGTCGCGTCGCCACCGAGTCGCTGATCGAAAAAGAGGAGCTTGCCGAGCTCGACCTGGTGAGGCTGGTGGCGTTGGGCCAGCGATGGCAGTGGACCCAGGGGCGGCACATCTTCCGCGACTGCCCCCTGCCTGCCAGCGTCCACCGCAACGATGATGACGAGAATCCCGAAAACCAGGCGGTGGCGCCCTTGCTCGGACATCGATCCTCCGTGGCGAGGCGGCGGACTCGGCGACCCTGACCCGTCACCCTGACTCGAGCTGGTGGAGAAAACAGCAAAGAAGAGTATATTGAGACCTGACTATCTTGTATAAGGCTCCGAACATAGCGAGGAGATCAAAGATGTGTCGTGGCTTTCTGGCGGGTCCAGTCGGTCGTCTCTGGGCACGCAGCGCCGCGGCGGCGGCCCTGCTGGTCGTTGCCTCAGCGGCCACGGTCCAGGCGGCGCAGGAGGTGGGCGAGGACGACAAGCTGGCGATATCTGCCGACGTTCGTTTTCGGCTCGAGGACACGCTCGAGGCCGGCGAGCGCCCCGGCAGGTTCCGTGGCCGGCTGCGCTACCGCCTGGAGGCGATCTACGACGTAACGCCGAGCCTGCGTGTCGGCGGCCGTGTGACAAGCGGCGATCCCGAGGACCCTAACTCCCCCTACCAGGATCTCGGCGAGATGTTCGAGCGCTTTCCTCTGAGCGTGGATCGCCTGTTCCTGAGCTGGATGCCCGTGCGCCAGCTCCAAGTGACGGCCGGAAAGTTCGCACATCCGTTCCTGTCGAACCCGATCTATGGAGAGCTCCTCTGGGACGCGGACGTTCAGCCCGAAGGACTGGTGTTGCGCTATCTGGGCCGGCCGCCGGGAGGCGCCGCATTCGGCGCCGTGGCTGTCGGCCAGTACATCCTGCTAGAGCAATCGCGATCGTCCAACTCGTACGCCACGGTTGCGCAGGCCGGGGGCAACCTGACGGTGACCGACGGGCTCGTTGTCCGGGGTGCGGTCGGTTACTACGGGTACCGTGATCTGGCACCGGACGGTGCCATCGACGTATTGCTGAAGAACCGCGGCAACGCGGTCCTGGATTCTGATGGCGACGGGGAGCCGGATGCGTTCGCCTCCGAGTTTGTGGTCCTGGACACGATGTTTCACCTTCGCTTCACGGCAACCCCCCGGCCGCTGCAGATCGGCGGCCAGTACTGGCACAACTTCGGTGCCGAGATCGACAAGGACACCGGCTGGCCCCTGGGTGGCTCCTACGGGGCGCTCGGGGCGAAGGGCGACTGGCGCCTCTACTGCCAGTTCCAGCGGGTCGAGCAGGACTCGCTGTTTTCGCCGTTCGTGCAGGATGACTTCGTACACGCGACGGATTACGACGGGCACGTTATCGGCGCTGCGCACCGCGTGCTGCCACGCGCCGATCTGAACCTTTGGGCCTTAGGGTCGCGACGACTGCGCGCCGGCGAGGACGACGCAAATCCTCGAGTGTGGCGTCTGCGCGCCGATATGACGTTCGTGTTCTGAGACTCGAGGTCCCGGCGTGCAGACGGTCATGAGTTGGAGAACGAACTCCCGTGGCCAGGTCCCTCGGCCGGCGCAGTGTCCCGACCGCAGGCGCGAGTGGCTGTTCGAATAGGCCAAGCTCGAGTTGATCAGCGCGCAAGAAAAGCTGCTGCGGCAGGACTCGGACCTGCGACCCGACCCTCCGGTTAACAGCCGGATGCAGCGTGGGCCCGCGTGATCGTACCGACTGTGCTCAGTCGAGCCCGAGCTGCACCTTCAGTGCTCTTTCGAGTTGCCGCATCTCACCGGCGGACACGCTGCCTGTCCGGTTGACGAGGCGCTGCTTGGCGACCGTCATGACCTGGTCGGCCATCGCCTTGTTCCTCGTGCGGCGCAGGGTGACGTACGCCTCGCTGGGGTAGAGCCGCTCGATGCTGCTCGTGAGCGGGACGACCTGCACGCGGTTCAGGTGCTTGTTGGCGGCGTCGTTGCTGACGATGACCGCGGGCCGCTTCTTACGGACTTCGCCACCGGTGCCCGGCCCGGCTGCGACCCACCAGATCTCCCCCCGCCGCATCAGGCAGCCGGGGCATCATTGCCGAGCACGTCGGGTGTGAGCTCTTCGGCCCATTCCAGCGCCTCGCGCTCGCGCACCTCGTCGTCGGCCATCTCGGCGTACGCGACCTCGAGCTCGCCACCGACGACATGCGGTCGCACCAACTCGGCAATGAACTGGCTGATCGCTCCACGCCCGATCACGCGGTGGAGTCCCTCATAGATTTCTTCGTCGAGTGTGATGGTCAGCTTCTTGTGCATGACGGAATATACGTATTGTACACGTGTAATCCTATCATGCGAACCCGCCAGATCCGGCGTATCGCCTATACCTTGAGTAGCTACGGGTCCGAGCTGTGGGTCATGGAGAACTTCCTGCCAGGGTTCGGATCCGAGCGCTGAGGGGGCTAGAGCGCAGTTTCCGATCTACGGGAGAGCCAGCGAGAGTTTGACGGCGGCTTCGACCTGCCTCATTTCATCCGCCGAGATCCGCCCCATTGCTTTGTGGCCCAACAGCCGCCCCTTCGAAACGGTCAGGATCTGTTCGCACTTTATGTACGTCACGGCCCTCAGGCCGTTTCGGCGGTTCGGTGTGATCTCTACATGAAAGGGGACCGGCTTGCCCACTGTGCTCATCGCGAGCACGACCGTGTTTGGATAGCGTCGGTTCCGGTTGCCGAAATCGTTCTGGAGTACCAGCGCCGGTCGGCGCCCGACTTGTTCAGAGCCGCGTCCTGGCGAAAAGTCGAGCACCCAGATCTGGCCGCGTTGCGGAGAGGGAGCTTTCGCTTTAGCCATCGAGGAGCGCTTCGGCCTGCACGGCGACGAACTGCTCGACGTCTGCCTCCTCAGCGTCCTCTGCGAGCAGATCGTACGCCCGCTTCAGGCGATCTTGACTGGCGCGTTCGGCCTTCTCTGCGAGTGCTTCCTGAACGAGTTTGTTCATGCTGATCCCGCGCCGACGGGCCATGCTCTTGGCGGCGCGGTAGACCTGGTCAGGCATCCGTACTGTGAGGGCGTGAGGCATGGCAGTTTCTCCAGAGCCGACTGATTCCATATCATGGTAGCACTATATGGTATCAGTCGCCATGAGAGAGTCGACGCGCGGCAGATTCACAGTACATGTCGTCACGCTGCCGGGCACAAAAAAGGCTCCTGAGGCAGGACTTGAACCTGCAACCCTCCGGTTAACAGCCGGATGCTCTGCCAATTGAGCTACTCAGGAACCAGATGTCGCGTCGCCTTGCATAGCCGGCCCGCGCGACATTAGAAAGGTAGCACCGCCCCTCAGGCCCCACAAGAACCCGTTCCGGGGGTCCGAAGGGGTTCGCACTGCAGGGGGACAGAGCCGGCCTCAGCAGGCCTGCCAGCTCAGCGTACGCTGCGACGCAACAGCTCCAGGAAGCGATCGCGATCGATCTCGAGCACGACGTCGACGTTGGGCTCCTGTTTGGTCACGCCCACGTGGTCGACGACTGTTTGGCCGCGACACAGGTCGCTTTCGGTTTCGATCGCGACATGGAGGCGTCGCACCTCGGTAGCAACTGCCGGATCGATCGCCACCGCCATCGTGGTCGGGTCCGGGAGAGTGAAGCCGCCGGCGCGGCTGCTCGCCTGGGAGCGCTGGATGTCGACACAGAACTCGGCCAATGGTGTGCCGAGGGCTCGTAACGCCTCGGCTTCCGAGGGCTCGAAATGAGCAAACCCGTTGGCGATGTCCCAGCCGATCATATGGATCGGCAGCCCCGACTCGAAGACCGCGCGCGCTGCCTCGGGGTCGACCCAGATGTTGAACTCGGCCACCAGAGTGATGTTCCCCGGGCCCTGCCCGACGCCTCCCATGAGGTAGCAGGCGCTCACCTTGTCTGGAAGCTCCGGGTCGAGCCGCAGCGCGTGGGCGACGTTAGTCAGTGGCCCGAGCGTTACCATCGTGATCTCGCCCGCGTGGCGATCGATGGTCTGCGCCAGGGCGAGGGCCCCATCGTTGCCAGCAGGCTCGCGACCCGTCAACGAGAGCCCGATGTCCCCGAAACCGTCGGTGCCGTGAATGTGGTGTGCGGTGCGTAGCTGGCGCGCCACGGGGGCTTCGGCTCCTGCGTAGACGGGCACGTCGCCGCCACAGATCTCGACGGTGTAGAGCGCGTTCTGCACCGCCTGCTCGAGGCCGACGTTGCCAGCTACCACGGTGATGGCCTCGACCCGTACGTCGGGGTGACGCAGGGCCATGACCAGGGCCACGGCGTCGTCGGAGGCGGTGTCGGTGTCGATGACGAAGCGGCGCGGAGGGTTGCTGGTCATGGCAAGGTAGCTGTCCCGCGCAGCATGGCGTCGAGGGCGGCGCGGTCCGGTAGCGACGACTGGGCGCCGAGCCGTGTCGAGGCCAGGGCTCCAGCGGCGCAGCCGTAACGGATTGCCTCGGGCAGCGGTCGCCCTTCGGCCAGCGCGGCAGCGAGACCGCCCACGAAGGCGTCGCCGGCGGCGGTCGTGTCGACAGCGTCGATCGGGAACGCCGGGAAGTGGCTGATGGCGTCGTCGGTGATGAGAGCGCACCCACGGCTACCTCGGGTGACGATGATCGTCTCGACCCCGCTCGCGCGAAGCGGCTCCGCTGCTGCCGCGACATCCTCATCGGCATCGATCGTGGCTCCGGTCAGCATGGCGGCCTCGACCTCGTTGGGGATCAGGACGTCGGTCACCTCGAGAAGCTCGACCGGCAACCCCTGTGCCGGCGCCGGGTTGAGGATCGTCCGTACCCCGTGCCGGCGCGCCAGTGCCGCCGCGGCGACGATGGCCGCCATGGGGATCTCGAGCTGCAGCAGCAGCAGTTCTGCGCCCGCGATCGCGCCCTCCGCCGCAACGACATCGTCGGCCGTCACGCACATGTTGGCGCCCGACGACACCACGATGGCGTTTTCACCCTGCCGATCGACGAAGATCACCCCGACCCCGGTCGCCATCTCCGGGTCGCGGGACACGTGCTCGGTGGTGACGCCGGCACGATCCAGCGACGTGATCACCTGGTCGCCGAAGTCATCGAGGCCGACGTGGCCGATCATGTCGACAGCGGCGCCCAGCTGTGCGGCGGCGTAGGCCTGGTTGGCGCCCTTGCCACCCGGGAAGCGCTGCAGGGGGCCGGCTCCTACGATCGTCTCGCCGGGTCGTGGGATGCCTGGCGACTCCACCACGAGATCGATGTTGAGGCTTCCGACGACAGCGATACGACTGGCCATGACGGCTCCATTGGCGGTCGAGAACCGGTGTGAGCTCGAGGTGGAATCGCCGGAGTCTGGCGTGACGTCGGGCGGGCTGTCAACGACCGCAGGCGCAGGCAGTCAGGCCCCGGCCCTGCCGCACGGCCGCCTCGCCGGGTTAGCATCGGCCACCATGCACGCGTGGATTCGGGAGGAGCTACATCCGTCTCGCCTGCTGCCGGGTCTGCTCGGCGGCGCGGTGGTCGGGGTGCTGGTGGTGATCCTGTCGATCTCCTTCGCCGTGCTGGTGTTCTCCGGGGAGCTGTCGTCGCTTGCCGCCAACGGCATCGGCCTGGCGCTGTTCAGCGCCGTCGTACTGACGGGGCTGATTGCGCTGACGAGCTCGTTCCCCGGCTCGATCGCTACCCCGCAGGAGGTCCCGGCGGCAATCACCGCGCTGATCGCCGCGGCCGTACCGGCAGCCGCGGGATCCGACGCGGTCTTCGCTGCGGTGGTCGGGGCCATAGCCGTGACCGGCATGTTCACCGGCCTGCTCTTCCTGGGCCTGGGCTTCTTCAAGCTCGGCGGCCTCATTCGCTTCATCCCCTACCCGGTGATCGGTGGATTTCTGGCCGGCACGGGCTGGCTGCTGGTGAGCGGCTCCTTCGCGGTCCTGGCCGAACGCCCGCTGTCGTGGAGCAACCTCGGCTTCCTGCTCCAGTGGGACAGTGTGATCCGCTGGCTGCCGGGATTGGTGTTCGGAACCCTCTTGGTGGGCACGATGCGACGCGCCCGCCACCTTCTGGTGCTGCCCGGAATGCTGTTCGGCGGCATCGTGGTCTTCTACGGGCTGCTGCTGGCCTCGGGCACGTCACTGGCCGACGCCACCGCGCGCGGCTGGCTGATGGGCGCCTTCCCCAGCGCGGAGCTGTGGCGGCCACCACGACTCTCCACGTTCACCGATGTCGACTGGGCGACGATTCTCGGTCAGCTGCGCGGCATGGTCGCGGTGCCGGTAGTCAGCGTCGTTGCCCTGCTTCTCAACGCCAGCGCGCTGGAGCTGGTGGTGAAGCGCGACGTCGATCTGGACCGCGAGCTGCGGAGCGCCGGGTTGGCGAACTTCGTTGCTGGGTTGGGCGGTGGCCTGGTGGGGTTCCAGACACTGTCGATCTCGGCACTCAGCCACCGGCTGCTGCCGGCGAGCCGGGTCGTGGGACTCACGGCATCGGCCGTCTGTGCCGCGAGCCTCCTGTTCGGCTCCTCGTTGCTGTCGCTGTTTCCACTACCGGTGCTCGGGGGCCTCTTGATGTACCTCGGGCTGGCGTTTCTCCTGGAGTGGCTCTACGACGCCTTCTCGGAGCCGCCGCGCAGCGACTACCTGGTGGTACTGCTGATCCTGCTGGTCATCGCGACCGTGGGCTTCCTCGAGAGTGTCGGTGTGGGGATCGTCATCGCCGCAATCGTCTTCGTGGTCAACTACAGTCGCATCGACGTGGTCAAGCACGCGCTGTCGGGTGCCACCCATCGTAGCAACGTAGAGCGTCCCTGCCGCCATACGCGCTTGCTCGCCGAGCAGGGGCGGCAACTGTTCATCCTGCAGCTTCAGGGCTTCGTCTTCTTCGGCACCGCCAACAACCTGCTGCAGCGGGTGCGGGCGCGGCTCGACGACCCCGAGCTGACGGCGCTGCGATACGTCGTGCTCGACTTCCGTCTGGTCAGCGGCATCGACTCGTCTGCCGTGCTCAGCTTCGTGAAAATGCGGCAAATCGCCGACCGCTCGAGCCTGACGCTGATCTTTGCCGACGCCTCCACGGAGATCCAGAGCCAGCTCGGCCGCAGTGAGCTGCGCGAGGGCGAGGGCGCCGAGATCCGCTGGTTCACCGAGATGGATCGTGCCGTCGAGTGGTGCGAGGACGAGATTCTCCTGGCTCACGGCAAGCGGCTCGACGGTGGCGATCAGCCGTTGCGCAAGCAGCTGCTGCAGATGCTGCCGGACTCGATCGATCCCGACCGTCTGCTGGGCTACCTGGAGCCGATGGATACGGCGGCACGCCAGTACCTGATGCGCCAGGGCGACGCACCCGATGCCCTCTACTTCGTCGAGAGTGGTCAGGTCACGGCCCAGCTCGAGCTCGACGGGGATCACGTCGTGCGATTGCTGACCATGGGTGCCGGCACCGTCGTCGGTGAGATGGAGATGTACCTGCAGCGGCCGCGCGCTGCCTCAGTGATCACCGAGAAGCCGAGTCGCGTGTACCGGCTGACGTCGGAAGCGTTGGCGCGGAAGGAGGTCGAGGAGCCGCAGATCGCCGTCGCCTTCCACCGTTTCATCGCCAGGCTCCTGGCCGATCGGGTGACCGCCAACCACAGGACGCTCGAGGCCCTGCTTCGCTAGCAGCACGGGCTGCTGCAGCCAGATCTGGACCGGCAGATTCGATCGGCTACAGCTCGCGGCGACCCTCGAGCGCGCGTGACATGGTCACCTCGTCGGCGTACTCGATATCACCACCGACCGGGATGCCGAATGCGATACGGCTCACTGTCGCCCCCGTGGGCTTGAGCAGGCGGCCCAGGTAGGCGGCCGTGGCCTCGCCCTCCACGGTGGGGTTGGTGGCCACGATGATCTCTCGCACGCCGGCCTCCCGTACACGCCGCACCAGCTGGTCCAGGTGCAGCTCGTCGGGGCCGATGCCGTCGAGGGGCGAGAGCGCGGCGCCGAGAACGTGATAGCGGCCGCGATAGTGGTTCGTGCGCTCGATGGCCGCCACGTCGTGACCCTCCTCGACGACGCACAGCAGCGCATCGTCCCGCTCCGGCGCCGCGCACAGCTCGCACGGGTCACGGTCGGTGAGCAGGTTGCACTGGCTGCATGGCTTGACGTGCGCGCGCACCTCACGGATCGCCGTGGCGAGCTGCTCGGCCTCGTCCGGCGGCGCCTTGAGTAGGTAGAAGGCGAGTCGCTGGGCGGTCTTTCGACCGATGGTCGGGAGTCGCTGCAGTCGCTCGATCAGGTCGGCGACCGGGCCTGAGTCGATGTAGCTCATTCGCGGCTACCCGAGCAGGCCGCCGAGGCCGCCCGGAAGCATGCCGCCGAGCTTCTGCTGGACGTTCTCATCGACCCGGCGAGCCGCCTCGTTGACAGCCGCCACGACGAGATCCTGGAGCATCTCGACATCCTCCGGATCGACCGCGGCCGGATCGAGCTTGAGCTCCAGAAGCTCCTTCTGGCCGTTGAGCGTGGCCGTGACGACGCCGCCTCCTGCCGAGGCCGACACCCGGAGCTCACCGAGCTCACGCTGCATCTGCTCCTGCATCTGCGCGGCCTGCTGCATCATCTTCTTCATGTTCACTGGCGTGGCTCCTGCACCGTGGTGATCGTGCCTTTGAGGGCGCGCAGGAACTCCTGCACTTGTTCGTCGCTCTCGACACGGGCACGGAGGGATGGATCGTCAGATCGCGGGCTTGCCACCTCGACGGCGGGGCCGGACGACTCCTGCACCGGCGATGGGTCGGTAGTAGCGGGCATCGTTGCCGGATCGGCGCCGGCGTCGGTCTCGACCCGCGCGATCACGTCGCGACCCAGGACCTCGCGAGCCGCCGCTGACAGCAGCGCCAGCGCCTGTGGCTCGCGCACGCGCGCGGCGAAGATCCCCGCGCTGGCGGGAAACCTGAATACGAGGATCTCGCCAGCGAGCCCGAGGCCGCTCGTACGACCGAGCACGGTACCGATCAATGGGTTGGCCTCGTTGACGCGTTCCTGAATGCGGCGCAGCAAGGTGGAGCCTTGTGTCAGCTCGTGCTCCGGGGGCGGATCGGGCGCCGGGGTCGGGGTGGCTGGGATGGGCGGCTCGGCTCGTGGCGCGGTCGGCGGCGGCGAGGTCGGTGACGCCCGCGTGCCGGGGCTGGGCACCGCGTCGAGCGGAAGCGGCCCCGGATCTCCCGCCTCGGTCGGCGGCGGCCCCGACGCGCGGCCCGGCGCGCCGAGCGGCTCGTGTAGTCCGGGAGCAGTTGCCGGGCCCGGCACAAGCGGGGTCCCGGGCGCGGTGCGCTGCGCAGCAGGCCCACTGCGAGATCTGTCGCCGCCGCTCGAGGAGCTTCGGCTAGCCGGGGCGTTGCCGCCGGCTCCCGGCTCGCCGCGAAGTGCGGCCACCAGATCCTCGATGGGCTCCAGGTTTGGCATGCGCGCCAGACGCGACAGGACGATCTCGAGGTGGTACCGCGGCTGCTCGGCCACCTTGATGCGATACTCGTTGGCGGCAATCAGCGCGAAGGCACGATCGAGATCCTCGATGCTGAACTGCTCTGCCTGCTGGCGCAGGCGAGTGACGTCGCCCTCGGGCAGGTGGAGGATGTCGCCGGGGTCGGGGACGGTACGGACCACAAGCAGATTGCGGACATGGCCCAGCAGGTCGATGGCGAACTGATGCAGGTCGATACCGCTCTCGACCATCTCGTTGACGAAGCCGAGCACCCCCGGCAGGTCGCGCGACGCTACCAACTCGGTGGCGCGCAACAGCAGAACGCGATCGACCAGGCCGAGCAACTCGACCACGGTCTCCTCGTCGACCTGGTTGCCCGCGAAGGCGATGAGCTTGTCGAGTAGCGATTGAGCATCGCGCAGGCTGCCATCGGCGGCGGTGGCCACCAGCGCCAGTGCATCCTCGGTGATCGTCACCCCCTCGGCGCCAGCGATCTTGTTCAGGTGCTCGGTGATCTGCCGCAGGCTGATGCGGCGGAGCTGGTAGTGCTGGCAGCGCGACAGGATCGTCGGCAGGATCTTGTTGGGCTCGGTCGTCGCCAGCATGAAGACGATATAGCCAGGCGGCTCCTCGAGGACCTTGAGCAGGGCATTGGAAGCCTCTGGCGTGAGCATGTGGGCCTCGTCGAGGATCATCACCTTGTAGCGATCGCGGGCCGGCGCGTAGCGGGCGATCTCGATGAGCTCCTTCATCTCGTTGATGCCGCGGTCGGAGGCGGCATCGCGCTCCAACACATCCATCGAGCGTGAGCCCACCACCTCGGTGCAGGACTCGCACTGGCCACAGGGTTTCGAGGTTGGGGCGTTGTGAGTGCGGCAGTTGAGCCCCTTGGCCAGGAGACGCGCAATCGTGGTCTTGCCGACGCCGCGAATCCCCGAGAAGCAGTAGGCGTGCGCGATGCGCCCCTGATCCAGCGCGTTGGCCAGAGTCCGCACGATCGGCTGCTGGCCCACGACCTCGTCGAAGCCCTGCGGGCGCCATTTGCGAGCCAGGACCTGATAGGTAACGTTTTCCATCGTTATGGGAACATATCGGAAATTATCGGAAGATAACGACACCCGCTCGTGCCGCCGAGAAAATGAGACCGACGCCGGGTGATCCTGCGGCACCCGCAGGGTCCCGCTTAGCGCTGCTCCCTTCCGGGCCTGACGCGGTTCACAGGTCTGCGCCGCACAGGGCCCGGCGCCGTCTCGACTCCGAAGCGGCCCAACCGGCCGCCGCGAGAGAATACGCGACCGCTCCACGAACCCATCCGGGGGCTGACTCGCGGGGCAGGCTCGCATGGTGCCACGGGTCAGGAACTGGCGGCAAGCGAGTCTTACTCCGGCCAACCCAGACGCTGCGCCCAGTGCGGGGGCAGGGAACCGACCCGGGGTGCATCGGGGCGCCTCGACGGCTCTATTGACAGGAATAGTGTCCTGTACAAATATTATTGTCTATGCGGGTCAATCTCCCAGAGATCGCGTACGTTTACGAGCTGTCCCAGGCCAGCGCGCTGCTCGATCCCCTGCGCCTGCGCATTCTCGAGGAGGCCCGCGAGCCCGCCTCGGCCGCCCGGATCGCTGACAGGCTCGAGCTACCCCGCCAGCGGGTCAACTACCACGTCAAGAAGCTGGCGGCGGCCAGGCTGCTGATCCGCGCCGGCCGCGTCCGCAAACGCAACATGGTGGAGCAGCGGTACCTGGCGACCTCGAGGGCCTACGTGATCGACCCGGCGCTGCTGGGACCTCTTACTGCCGACCTCGCCCGCCTGCACGACGAGGCCAGCGTCGCCCGGCTCATCGCCTTGGCTTCACGGGCCCAGCACGACCTGGCCCGGGTGACGGCGCAGGCTGCGAGCGAGGGCACGGGGGTCGCCGCGCTGTCGATCGCCGCCGACCTCCCCTTCGCGAGCGCGCAGGAGGGTGCCCGCTTCGCCGAGGCGCTCCGCGACGCGGTCGCCGGTGTGGTCGGCCGATTCTCCAACCCCGGCGAGAGCCCTGCCCGGCGAGCCCGCCAGGGGCACCCCGTCCGCGTGATCCTCGGCTGCTACCCCACTCCCCGAGAGCCGGTGACGTCTCGAAGGGCCGCAGCCGACCCAACGGAGCTCAGTCGATGACTTGCCGGCGCCGGACGTGGTCGATGATGACGTCGCGTAACAGCCGCCCGGTATCGGTGAACTCGACCTGGAGGCCGCGGTCTCGCCAGCTCAGCGCGGAGAAGTCGCTGGTCACCACGCGGTAGCGGCCCGCCGGGTCGATGGAGGCCGAATCCAGCATCATCTCGTTGTTGCTCAGCTCCGGTAGTCGCAGCAGGTCGCTGCCGCTGAGCTCCAGCGTGACGACGTGGTTGTCGAACGGCATCACGTTCCACACGTGTCGGGCGCGCAGAGCACCCGCGGGCATGATGTCGCGCACGCCGCCGTTGTTCATGTAGGCCAGGTCGGCGTCGACGAGCTCGAGCATGGCGTCCTCGATCAGCGTACGAATCTCGCGGCCCGCGAGCTGGCGGGCGGCCCGGCCGATCGGCACGTCGACGATCTCGGCGACGCGTCCCTCCCACTCCTGCACGCGGCTCTGGAGCTCGGCATCCGGAGTCAGATCGGCCGTCAGCACCGGGAGCAGGGTCCAGTCGTAGGCGACGACGCGACGCTCACCGACGTCGTATCGGAGCCGCAGCCGGCCGACGTTGCGTCCATAGCCCGACGCTTCCACCGCGACGCGGCCATCGACATCGAGCGGCTCGTCCCAGCCTCGATGCCCATGCCCTTGCACCACAACCGCGACCTGCGGGAGCCCGCGGAGAATCTCCTCGGCCTCTCCAGAGCCCAGGTGGCCGAGCACGATCACCAGGTCGGCACGTGCGGCGGCCTGCGCGACGACGGGCCGCAACGTCGCCACCAGCGGTGCAGCACGCCACGGCCCTAGCAAGCTCGAGATCGTGAGGCCAGGCAGGTTCACGGTCAGGGCTCCGACCACGGCGATCCGAATCCCGCCCGCCTCGCGGATGACGTACGGCTTGGCAAGCGTCTCGTCCCATTCATCGAGTACGGTCGCCGAGACGGTGTCGAACTCCGCCACGTCGATGAAGTCGCGGATGCGCTCCCAGCCGTAGTCGAACTCGTGGTTGCCGAGACAGTGGACGTCGAGCCCGAGGCCGTTGGCCAGCTCGACGGCCGGAAGGCCCCGAAACAGCGTCGATACCGGAGTTCCTTGGACCAGGTCACCGCCGTGCAGCGTGAGATGAGCCGCCGCCGCCGCACGCTCCCTCTGCAGCACCGCCGCCACGTAGGCGTAGCCACCGTGCCCGCGGTCGTCCGGGAGCAGCCGCGCGTGCAGATCGTTCAGGTGCAGGATCGTCAGCTCGACCTGGCTGGTGACCGGAGCGCTGGCGCAACCGGCGAGGGCGGCCAGCAGCGAGAACAGTACGACGAGGCGGGATCTCCACATGCTCCTAGCCTACCTGTTCGGCTTCATGACCTCGGATCGCGTCGCGCCGCGGCTCCTGTCAGTGGGTGCCCGCAGACTTGCGCTCCGACACCGCCCGGTCGGCGCGGAAGCGGTGCATCGAGAAGGGTGCGATCAGCTCGTTGAGAGTCCCGGTGGCGATGAGCTCGGCGAGCATGTAGGCGTTGACCGGGGTGAGCTTGAATCCCCAGGTACCCAGACCCGTGTCGATGGTGAAGCCCTCGACCGGCGTACGTCCCATGATCGGCGAGTAGTCGGGAGTCATGTCGCAGATGCCGGTCCACTGACGCAGGATACGGAGCTTCGCGGTCCAGGGGAACAAGTCGATCAGCCGGTTGGAGGCCGACGCCAGGAACGGCCACGTGGAGCGCGTCGAGTAGCTGGGGTAGGGGTCGATCTCGGCCCCGACCAGAATCTCGCCGCGCGACGTTTGCGAGACATAGAAGTGCAGATCGTCTGAGGCCACGACGCGATCGAGGATTGGCTTGTAGGACTCGGTCACGAAGGCCTGCAGCGGGTGCGAGGTGATCGGCAGCCGGATGCCGAGCTTGCGCGTGATCGTCGATACGAACCCGCCGACGGCGGCGTGGACCGCGCCGGCCGTGACGCGGCCCTCGGTGGTCTCGACCCCCACCGCCCTGCCGCCTTCCACGATCACGTCGATCACGCCGACGCCCTGGTGGATGTGCACGCCGGCCTGCCAGGCGCGCGCCGCGTAGCCCCAGGCCACCCCGTCGTGGCGGCTGGCCTTGCCGCGCGGGTGGTAGGCGCCGCCCAGGATCGGTCGCGCACCGCACTGCATGTCGATCACCGGGCAGACTTGGCGGATCTCCTCCGGGGTCAGCAGCTGCGTGTCGACGCCGAACTGCTGGTTGATCGAAGCCCGCTCGACTTGGCTGTTGAGCGTGTGCTCGGAGTGGGCCAGCCAAAGTAGCCCGCGCTGCGAGACCATCAGGTTGAAGCCGAGGTCGCGCGACAGCTCCTCGTACATCTCGAGGCTGCGCTGGTACAGCGGCACGGTCTCAGGCGCGATGTAGTTGGAGCGGATCACCGTCGTGTTGCGGCCCGTGCCGCCCCCGCCGATATAGCCGCGCTCGAAGACCGCGACGTTGGTGATGCCGTGGTGCGCTGCCAGGTAGTAGGCGGTGCCGAGACCGTGGCCACCGCCCCCGATGATCACCACGTCGTAGCGGTCCCGGACCGGCTCGGAGCCGAGGTAGACCTGCTTGCGCAGCCAGCCGCTCATGTCTCACGCTCCGAGGCCACCCCTCCGAAGCGCCAGGTCATTCCGATGCTCGGTGCCATGTCGGCGCACATCTGCTCGACGCGACGTTGCACCTCGTGGCCAACGAGCGAGCTGACCATGACGCAGAGCCGATCGGGCAGAACCAGCACCTTGGCCCCCACGCCGCACACGGCGCCCTGGACGAACCCGGGCCTGGCGCCAGGCAGCGGTATCGCCGACAGGCGCGAGAAGGCCTCTTCGGCCCCGACGGCGCCGAGTGACCAGAGTGCCCAGGCATCGGTCATGGGCTCCACGAGGGCCAGCGGGTCGGAGGCATGAAGCTGCGCGCGAGCTCGCGCCGCGATCGCAGTCGCCTCGCCGGGGCCAGCGATCAGCAGAGCTTCGCCCGGCGCGATCGTCCCGACGAAAGCGCCCGGCACATCGAGTCCGGCAACCGCGTCGGGTCGCGCCAGACAAAGGACGACGGACGCATCGACGGGACGCAGCCGAAGAGTGCACTCAGCCACGGACGCGGGCTCCCTGTGGATCGTAGAAGGGTAAGGAGGTGACGCGACCGGGCCGCCCCTCGGCGGCTACGGCCCGCGGGAACTCGCCGTCGCGCCGCCGCAACCAGGCGAGCCCGATGCCCTGGGCCAGCACCGGCGAGTAGCCGCTCGAGCTGAGGTAGCCCGCGTACTCACCGCCGCAGGTGAGGGCTGTCCCCTGGCGTGGGGCGGAGTTGCCGTCGAACACGACCCCAACCAGCTTCTTGTCGAGCTCGATGTCGGCCAGGCGCTCGAGCGCCGTCTTGCCTACGAAGTAGTCCTTGTCCATGTTCACCGCCCAGCCCATGCCCACCTTGGCCGGGGTCGAGTCGAAGTCGGTATCCATGCCGATGACGATGTGCCCCTTCTCGAGCCGTAGCAGCAGCAGCGGATCGACGCCATGCGGCACCAGACCCATCGGCTCGCCCGCTGCGAGTAGCGCCTCCCAGAGCTCGACACTCCGGCCGCTCGGATGGTGGAGCTCGAAGCCCAGCTCCCCGACGAAGCCGAGGCGCAGGGCGCGACACTCGATCCCGGCGACTCGAATCTTCCGGTGGGTTGCGAAGGGGAGCTGCGCGGCGCCGATCGGATCGCTACAGAGCTGGGCCAACAGCTGGCGCGACTTCGGCCCCGTCAGGTTGATGGCACCGAAGGCCGCGGTTCGGTTGACGATATGGACCCGCAGGCCCCAGGTCTCGGCCCAGTCCTTGAGCCAGCCCTCGCCCTGCTCGGCCCCGGCCGTGGTGAAGGTGATGCAGTAGCGGTCGGGTCCGACCGGGCAGATGAGGCCATCGTCGAAGATGTAGCCGGCCTCGTTGAGCAGGATCGCGTAGCGTAGCCGGCCCTGAGCGATGGTCCCGACGTGACAGGGATAGAGGCGCTCCAGGAACTCGGTGGCGTCGGGGCCGGTGACCAGGAACTTGCCGAGGGTGCCGACGTCCATGATGCTGACCCCGTGGCGCACGGCGTCGTATTCGTCGCGCTCGTCGCCGTAATGAACCGGACGCTTCCAGGCCCCGAACCAGCCCATCTCGGCGCCCATCTCGAGGTGGCGCTGGTGCAACGCGGTGCGGTGCTCGACAACGTAGCGCAGGCCCGCGGCCGCGTCCTGTACGCGCACGGGGCGTGCCGGGGGTCGGGCCGTGGTCGGCTTGGCGAAGGGTTGCTTTGGCAGGCGAGCGTTGACGAAAGCACGCAGATGGGCGTGACACATGGCGCCCTGGCAGGGCCCCATGGTCGCCGTCGTGTACCGCTTGAGCAGCTCCGTCGATTGGTAGCCCTCGGCCCAGGCGGCTTGGAGCTCCGTGGTAGTTACGTCCTCGCACAGGCAGACGAAGCCGTCGGCGCAGGCCACAGGCAGCACCCCAGCGTCGGATTTCTGCGCCGCGGTCGAGTCGACCGTCAGCGGGCCGTCGTCGTAGTTGAGCTCGTCGGTGGAGCCACGGGCAGCTGCTTCGCCACTGGCCACGGCCGCCTCGAGCGAGCAACCGGGAGCGACCACCTCGCCGGCGCCGACGACCGGCTCGCTCACCGCCTGACGCAGCAGCCCCGCCCGCGGCTGGAACCCCAGCGAGATGACCAGGGCGTCGCAAGCAATCGCCTCCCTACCGCGGCCGGTGTCGACCACGGCCGCCTCGACCTGCTTGGTGCCTTCGGCACCGAGCAGCGCACCGTCCTTGATGGTCCGGATCCCGCTGGGGTAGCCGTTGGCGAGATCGCCTGGCGTCACGACCGCCGCGATGGCGGTGCCCGCCACCAGCAGCGCCTCGACGTGCGCCGGCCCCTCGTGGGTGCGACACGCCACCACCGCCAGATGTCCGGGCCTCTCGCCGTGCACACCGGCCATGCGCGCCGCGCCACGGCCCAGCCAGACTCCGGGAAGATCGCTGCCGGGGAACACGGCGTGCTCCTCCACGGCGCCGGTGGCGACCACCACGCGCTGCGGATGCACGAGCCAGGTACGCTCCCTGGCGGCGATCGGTACCAGGGGACCCTCGTAGAGCCCGATGGCGGTGGCGCGCTCCAGCAAGGTCACGCCAGGCTGCTGACGCAACGCCGCGACCAGCTGTGCGACCTTCGTGGATACCCGTCCCGGCGGGATCTTGTCGCCGAAGGCTCCCTCGTCGGCGAGCAGGACGGTCTGTCCGGCCCGGGCGGCCGCCAGCGCCGCCGACAAGCCGGCCGCTCCGCCGCCGACGACACACAGGTCGGGGTGGACGTGGGCGGCGACGCGATCCTCGGCGGGCAGATCGAGCCGCACCTTGCCCAGCCCCGCGACCTTGCGGATGAACGGCTCGCAGAACCTCCACACCGCCGGGCGGGTCATGACCTTGTAGTACCAGCCGACCGGCATCAGGCGCCGCAAGTGCCAGGCAACCTTCAACAGGTCGAGGTCGGCCGACGGCCAGGCGTTGTCGCGCTTCACCCGCTGGCCGTCGAGCGCCGGCGTCGTGCAGGCGCGCACCGCCGGCTCACCGTTGAGAGTGCACAGGCAGTTGGGGCAATCACCGGTCAGGCAATAGAGGCCACGCCGTCGGTGGTACTTGAACGAGCGTGAGAAGGTGCGTACCCCGGCCCGGTGCAGGGCCGATGCGATGGTGTCCCCCGGACACAACTGCACGCCCTTTCCCTCGAAGCTCAGCCTCATTCGAGGTGGTCCTCGATCAGGCGCACGAACCGGTTGGTGCGCGTGTCGCGCTCGAGGGTCAGCCACCGGCGGCAACCAGCGGCGTGGAACCAGCGCTCCAGCTGCACCCCGGGGCTGTTATTCCGCATCCAGACCCGATCGAAGTTGGCCTCGATGTCCTCGGGCTCCACTGGCACGGGCTGCACCTCGCCGGAGCACCAGAACTCGGTGAATGGGCGATCACCACAATGTGGGCAGGGAACCCTGAGGGCCACGGCTCGCCTCGCTTCTGTGAAAGGGCTTCCTTGGTTCGTAGCAGCCACGCACCGATGGTCATGGTGGCGTCAGGGTGTTGGCTGTCCTTGCCAAGCTTCCTTGGCCGCTATAGGCTAAGTGGACTTACCAAAAGTGTCAATCAATGTTTACCAAAATCAAGACACGCCGCTCGTTCGAGGAGGCGGTGGATCAGGTCGCTCACGCCATCCTCGCAGGCGACTTGACGGTCGGCGACAAGCTGCCCTCGGAGCGTGATCTGGCAGCGCTCATGCAGATCAGCCGGCCGACGGTTCGTGAGGCGCTCAAGTTGCTGGTGGACTCCGGGGTGGTCGAGGCGCGCCCCGGCAAGCAGGGCGGGACCTTCGTCGCCTCCGACGTGGTCCCGAGAAACCTGCTCCGGGAGCGATCGGGGCTACGTATCGCCGAGGTGGCCGGGGTTCTCGAAACACGCCGGCTGTTCGAGCCGCGCGTCGCACAGCTCGCCGCGCTACGTGGCACCGACGAGGACTTCGAGGCGTTGCGCGAGACCATCGAACAGCAGCGCCAGGCAGGCGACGATCGCGAGCTGGCCCTGCAGCTCGACCTCCGCTTTCACCTGCGCATCGCGCGCGCCACACAGAACGCTACCCTGGTCGAGATGATGCGCTACCTGCTCGGGCAACTCGAAATTGCGCGCGACATGGCGTTGCGCGACGAGTTCGAGCCCGGCCAGGCGATCGCCATCCACGAGCGAACCCTGGCCGCAATCCTCAGCGGCGACCCCGAGCAGGTGGACGTTGCGATGGATGAGCACATGAGTTTCCTGGAACGCATCTGGGAGCGCGAGAGTGGCCGGTCGCGGCTACGCCGCGTGCCCGACTTCTTGTTGCCCTACGCCGAGCGCGTCTGAGCGTTCGAGCCCGGAGAATGACCATGGCGACCGATCGACGCGACTTCCTCAAGCTGGCCGGCTCCGGCGCCGTTGCGGCCGGGGCCTTGGGCTGGAGCGCGGTGCCCGCCGTCGCCAGGCAAGCCCGGCCCCCGATCGTAACTGCACCGGGAGTGACGGGCGGGACGCCCGGCTCGGTCGACGACGATGAGCGCCGCCGTCTCATCGGCAGAGCGATCTTCGGCGCCAAGGAACCGGCCGCGAGCGACAGCGGCATGGTGGTCTGTGCCCATCCACTGGCGACTCGCGCCGCCGCCGACATCCTCCGCGCCGGCGGCAATGCCGCCGATGCCGTGCTCTGCGCCTCGGTCACCCAGTGCGTGGTGGAACCACATATGACGGGTATCACGGGCGTGCTGAGCATGCTCTACTACGACGCTGCCACGGGTCAGACCCACTATGTCAACGGCGGTATGAACGCTCCGATGGCACCGCTGACGGGTTGGGGTGCGGCGGCCCTGTCGACCGGCCTCGGGGCCGCAGTGCCCGGCTTCTGGGCGGGCTACGAGGCCTCGCGCGAGCGCCACGGCACCAAGTCGTCCAAGGAATTGTGCGCCGCAGCCATTGCCTACGCCCGCGATGGCTTCGAGATCCACCCCTTCCTCTGGGGAGAGATGTTCAGCCAGAGCTCGACGCTCGGCCTCACACCGCAAGGGCGCGAGATCTTCTTTCCGAACGGGGGCCTCGCCAACCCCGGCGAAATGCTCTACCAGAAGCGCGCCGCTGACACGCTCGAGCGTCTGGCCGAGGAAGGTAACGACTACTTCTACTTCGGACAATTCGCCCAGAGGTACAGCGAGGTGGTGCAGGCCACTGGCGGAGTGATCACGCCCGAGGACTTCGCGCGCTGCGACGTGCGCTACGAGGAGCCGGCGCGCGGCAGCTACCGCGGCTACGAGCTGGTAGGCTCGCCGCCGCCCGACAACGGCGGCACCCACATCATCGAGATCCTGCAGATGGTCGAGTTGCTCGACATGGAAAAGCTCGGCCCACCTACCGACTCGGCCGAGACGCTCTGGCAGATGGCCCGAATCTGCACTCAGGTGTTCGAGGACGGTGGCCGTCAGCCGGACCCGGCGAGCCATCCCTTGCCGCTGGATCTGATCACCTCGAAGGAGTACGCCAAGATGCGCTTCGACTTGCTGCAGATGGGCAAGCCGATCGAGACCGGGGGCGCGATGCCGCCGCCGGGCAGCTGCCACGTCAGCGCGGTCGATGCCTCGGGCAACGTCGCCACGATCCTGCACTCCTGCATGTCGCTGCCCTGGAGCAACGGCCTGTTCGTGGAGGGCTGCACGATCGTCGCCTCCGGCGCCCATTTCTTCCGCATCATGCCGAAGCCCGGCCACCGAGCCTCGGTCTACGTGGCGCCGAACATGGTGCTCAAGGACGGCAGACCGGTGCTGGCCTCCGGCTCGCCGAGCGTCAGCCTGCTGCAGAACATCGTGCAGAACACCACTAACCTGATCGACTTCGGCATCCCCATCCATGAGTCGGTCAACCGGCCACGCTTCGGCAACGCCTACGCCGCCGGCGCCGGCAGCTTCCCGGCGGTCGAAGTGGATCTGAGCGAGGACGTGCGCGACGAGGCCATCGCCCGCGGCCTGCCGGTGCAGCCGGTGAACCAGTGGAACTGGGGCATGGGCTCGTTCGAGGGCATCTGGATCGACCCGGATTCCGGCCGTCGCTCGGCCTGCGGCGACCCGCGCCGCTGCGCCATGGCGGAGGGAATCTGACGTGATCGTGAAGCGCGCCCTGCTTCTGTCCGCAGCGCTGCTGATCGGGTGCACGGGTGCCGCCATGGCCCCGTCTGCGCCGGTCGTCGATCTCGTACCCACGACGTGGCAGGCCGACTACGACCGCTACATGCAGGCGCAACTCGTCGACCGCACATCGGCCGGCGTGGCGACGGGGATGAGCGGTGCTGTCACCGTTGCCTACAACGGCCTCGCCGCGCGCGCTGGGCTCGAGGCGCTCGAGCAAGGTGGCAACGCCATCGACGCGGCCATGACGAGTGCGCTGGCCCAGGTCGCGCTCACCGCCGGCGCGCCGATCAGCTACTTCGGCATCATGTCGCTCGTCTACTACGATGCCGAGAGCGGCCAGGTCCACACCATGAACGCCGAGTGGAACACTGTGCTGGGCGAGGACGATCCCGTGTCGATCCCGGGCGGCATCGACATGTCATCGGCCGACGGCATCTACGGCACCGCCGTGAGCGGCCGCACGGCGCTGGTCGGTGGTTTCATGAAGGGCGTGGGCGCGGCGCATGAGCGCTTCGGCGACCTGCCGTTCGAGCAGATCTTCCAGCCGGCGATCCACATCGCCGAGCAGGGCATGCCGATCTCGACAAAAACGGCCGGCTACTTCGCGGCGCGCCACGAGGATCTCAGCCGCCTGCCAGAGACACGGGCCACCTTGGTCAAGCAAGACGGCTCGGCCTATGCGGAAGGCGACGTGCTGCGGCAGCCGGCCTTGGCCGCCACGCTGCGGGCCGTCGCCGAGCAGGGCACCGACCATATGTACAAGGGGGCCTGGGCCGAGCGCGCCGTTGGCGCGATCCAGGCCGACGGCGGCAAGATGACGTTGAAGGACCTGGCCGCGTACGAGGTGATCTGGGACGAGCCGTTGGTGGCCCCGCTCGGCGAGTACGCGCTCTACACCAACCGGCCTCCGAACAGCGGCGGCGTAGCCATGGTCGAGGCCTACAACCTGGCCATAGCCTCAGGAATGGTCGCGGACGGCCACTGGACCGAGTCTGCCGACGCGCTGCGCAAGGCCCTCGACGCCACGCAGATGAGCTTCCTCGACTTCCTCTCGCCGGCGGTGCTCGAGCAGGTGTATCCGGGCATCGAGATTACCGCCGAATCGCGCGTCACTCCGGAATATGCCACCGAGATGTGGGCTCGCCTCGAAGCCGGCGCGCGCATCGCCCAGTGGGCGCCGCAGGGCCCCAAGCACTCTGACGACGTGGTGGTGATCGACAGGTACGGCAACATTGCCGCCATCACTCAGAGCATCAACTGCGTGCTCTGGGGCAAGACGGCGATTGTCATCGACGGCATCACGATCGGCGACCCGGCCTCCTTCCAGCAGGCACAGATAGCTCGGGTCGAGCCTGGTGGACGGCTTCCCGCACCCACCGAGACCGGCGTGGTGTTCCACGACAGTGAGGCCGTGCTTGGCTTCGCCTCGATGGGCTCGGGCCTGCACCAGCGCACCTTCCAGGGACTGATGAACGTGACGCAGTACGGCATGACCGTCGAGGAGGCCGTCAACACCCCCGACTTTTTCCTGCCACTGACGGACCCTGCCACCTTCCAGCAGACCCTCCGGGTCATCGCGGGAGGTTTCCGCACCGAGGTCCTCGACGGGACCGGCTACGGCTATCAGGAGATCGATCCGACGGTGGCTCGGTTCGGCGGTGAGGGCATATGGATCGCCATCAGCCGCGATCCCGAGACCGGCGAGCTACGCGCCGCCTCACACAATCGCAGCAACGGCGCCGCAGTAGCCTACTGACGACGGCCACTGGTCGGGTCCACGAGGTTTCACTCCTGCCAGAGCGCGACGCTCGGCTCCATGGCCACCGCCCGCCGTGTCGGCAGGTAGATGGCCGCGAGGACGATCGCGGTGATCAGGGACGGGACCCCGATGCCACTGACGACCCAGATCAGCGGGTCGACCTGCAGAAGCCGGGAGAAGGCGTAGCTCGTAGCGCTGCCGACCAGTAGGGCGATACCAAGGCCGAAGACGAGCTGTCGCCCCCCGTGGCGGAGGAACAGCCCGATGATCCGGGCTTCGGTAGCGCCCATGGCACGTCGGATTCCGATCTCCTGGGTGCGCAGCACCACCGAGCGTGCAGTCAGCCCGTAGATGCCGGAGATCGCCAGAAGAAGGGAGAATCCGAAGGCAACAGCCGCCACGTTGGTGATCGCCCTGGTCATCCTACCCATGAGGAGGAACAACTCGTCGAAGTCGAGGATGATCCTCGAGCGCGAGGTCGGTCGGCCGGACTGGGACGAGTGGTTGGAGCGCATCGGGCGTCGGCCCCGGCTCAAGCTCGATCCGTCCGCCGCGGAGATCATCCGTGAGCTTCGAGGGCCTCTGTGCGACGGCTCGTAGTAGATGCCTGCGCCTGGATCGAGCTTGTCATCGGCGCGGAGAGCTGGCCGGTCCTGCACGAGCTCCTGCGCGACGACGCCGACATCCACATCCCAGCGCTGTGCGACGTCGAGGTGGTGGCGGGCCTGCGAAAGCTCACGCAGGCAGGGACGATCGAACCCGCCGATGCGGAACGCTTGCTCGACGATTACCTCGAGGCCCTCGTGTGGCGGCACGGGCACGCTCTTTGGCTGCACTCGATGCTCGAACTCAGGGATAACTTCACGCCCTACGACGCCGCGTACGTCGTGCTGGCACGATCGCTCGATGCGACGCTCGTCACGCTCGACGGAAGACTCTCACGCGCTGCGCGCCAGCTCGGGGTGCCCACCGCGCCGTAGCCGCGGTGCTCAGAACCCGTGCGAGGTGCCGAACGACAGTACCCAGCGGCCCTGACCCGGGATCGGATCGAGCGCGTAGGCCATGTCGATGCGCATGCCGGCGTCCCCCGTCGATACGTGCTTGCGACCGATCAGCAGGGCGACGCCGACGTTGGAGCGCAGGTCTTCGATGCTGACCGGAATGCCACGAGGCCAGGCGTAGCCGGAGTCCACGAATCCGGCCAGCCCCAGCGAGACGATGCCGAGCACGTCGTCGGCAAAGAACCAGCGGTGCTCGGCACTGAGCAGCAGGGAGCGGTCGCCGACGAACTCGTTGACGCGATAGCCGCGCAGGCCCGACTCGACGCCGAGCTTCACCTGTACGTCCGGGTCGAGATTCACGCCCCAGACGATGCGGCCCTGCACCAGCAGCACCTGCCGCCTTCCGGCATAGTCGACGAACAGAAGACGGCCGCGTAGCGTCCCATTCTCCGCCCTGCCGCGGTGTACCCGGCTCGCCCAGGAGACGCTGCCGAGGACAAAGCGGTTGTCCCCGAGCGACAGTCCCTGGCCGTGGTTAGCGGCGACGAAGAAGGTATCGCCATGACGCGTGCCCTCGTTGCGCACCGCATAGCCGAACCAGATGCCGGAGCTTGCGCCCAGGTTTACGTCGACGGGACGCTCGTGATCGATCCAGCGAAGCTGGCGATAGCGATGGTGAACGAGGGTAGTGCCGACCTGGAGGATGCCGTAGTCGCGGCGCTCCACCTCGATGTCATCGAACTCGTGGCGGTAGCCGAAGTAGACGCGCATCGTCGAGGTGCGTCCGCGGTAAACCGAACGGCCACCCTGCACCGCATAGTGTCGTCGGCTGTGGCTCAGGCCGCCGACCCGCTCCCCGTTGGCGTACAGCGGCTGGGTCTGGTCGAAGCGCTCGACGCGAGCGTCGTACGACCAGACATCCTCGAGCGACTTGACGAAGCGGCCGCCGTTGACGCGAAAGCTGGCGCCGTCGGACTGATCCCGATATTCCCCGCGCATCTCGTGGACAGAGCCGGCGATATGCGGGTCGTGGAAGCCGATGCGAAAGCTGTCCCGGTCGATCTGACGCTGGAAGCCGAAACCGACGCTCTTGCCGAAACCGAGCAGGTTCGACTCGTCGATGCCCACCTCCCACAACAGCCGGTTGCCCGTCTTGCTGACCTTACCGTCGAGCGACAGCGACCAGGAGTCACGCGCGGTGACCCGAATGCTCACCTGCTCCGACCCTGGCTCGGCGCACAGCTGTGGGTCGAGCTGCTCGGCGTGAACGACCCTGCCATCGGCGAAGACCACCTCGACACGAGCCTCGGCGATGTAGCGCCTGCCCCGCAGGTTGCGCTCGCTCTGCGCCAGCGCCTCGGGGTCGAGCGGGTCCCCCTCCTGGAACAGCAACTCGTTCCGCACCACCGACGGCTTGGTGTCGACGTGCAGGTTGTTGCCAGTGCGGTACGCCCAGCCGAGAGCGCCGCTGCGCTCGGGGAAGAGCTCCTGCCGCACAACGTCCACGGCGGCGATCGTTGGAGGCGTACAGGCAGCCGGGTTCCCTTGCGCCAAGGCAGGTAGCGGCGTCAGGGCCAAGAGTAGCGCGGCGCCTATAACCGAGAGAAAACGTAGCATCGGCCAACTGTATCCGACCGGGACGAGCACGCAAATGCGCTAGACCTGGCGCCGGGGGATCTGCCCAGGCAGTCAGTCTGGCTGCTAGGGCGTACGCGGGTGACCCTCGATCGATTCGATCGTAACGACGCTTCGCACCGACAAGGGCGTCGACATGCCCTCCGGCATCCCGGGCATCCCTTCCATCGTCATCGTTCCGGCGAAGGTGCCCTCGAGGCGCGAGCTCAACAGCCATCCGGTGGACTCGTCGATCTCGAGAGTCCCGTCCTGCCCGCCCGACAGGTCGTAGCGCATGCGCATGGTGAGGCTCAGACCAACCAACGCGGCGGGGGCACGTGCCGTCAACGGGACTGGATCGGGCGGGTCCGCCGAGTCGAAATCGACGTTGCCGAACGGCCCGTCGGTGATAAACCGCACCGACTCGAATGTGGCGCGCATGAGGGCGGGGCGTGCGTCGCCGCTAGCGGGCCAGGATCGCGTGCGTGCCCCGTCTATCGGGCGGTCACGGCGGCGGCGCGATCGATCAGCTCCACGATGTTGCGCTTGAGGTTCATCAGCTCCTCCTCGTGCACGTACATCATGTGGCCGGCCTCGTAGAAGTTGTGCTGGATGTTGCCGCGTAGCTCGGCCGGGATTCGCATGTGGTCGGTGGTCCACTCCATGGCGAAGAAAGGCGTAGCCAGGTCGTAGTAACCGTTCTCGATCTGCACTTGCAGCGCCGGGTTGCGGATCATCGCCTGTTCCAGATCGGCGGCGACGTAGGTGGCGCCCTGCCAGCCACGGCCGCCGCCGGCACGATCCCAGTTCCAGCCACGGGCGCCGCCGCCGGTGACGTAGCGCTCGGTGGTCTCGAAGCCGAGCTCGTCGCGCAGGTAGCGATTGATCGCGGCAGTGTAGGCGCCGGAGATGGCCGAGGACTGCGGATCGTAGCCGGCGTTCTCGCTCAGCAGGTCGTTGGTGAAGCCGTCGTAGCGGGCGTCGAGGCGCGAGGTGACCATGCCCGCCGTGCGCTGCAGTTCGGCGCGGAACTGGGATGCCGTGACACGAAGGTCGGCCTTGTCGAGATAGTCCTCGGACAGGCCGGTGTAAGCAGCGAGCCGGGCGCGAACCACGGTGCGCTCGTCGGCCGGCGCAGAGGCGCCCATGGCCAGCACGTGGGCGTAGTCACCGGTGGCGAACTCGCGCACCTCGTCGAGCCAGGTCTCGAGGCTCTCGGGCCAAGCGATCGCCCGGTGGTAGGCGGCGGTGATGGCGTAGGTCGGAAGATAGGTCACGTACGAGGTGTCGTGGCCCGGAGCGAACAGCAGGGTCTCGAAGTCGAGCACGGCCGAGATCAGGGACACGCCGCTGAAGTCCATGCCGGCGCGGCTCTGCAGCATGTTTACCAGCACGGCCGAGCGCGTCGTTCCGTAGCTCTCGCCGAGGAGAAACTTGGGCGAGTTCCAGCGCTGGTTGCGGGTGATGTACTGGGAGATGAACTGGGTCAACGACGCGGCGTCCTCGTCGATTCCCCAGAAGTCGGTCCCTTCGCCCTTGCCGATGACGCGGCTGAAGCCGGTGCCGATCGGGTCGATGAACACCATGTCCGTGACGTCGATGAGGCTGCCGGGGTTGTCGACCAGATCGTACGGTGGCGGGGGAGTGGGGCCCGAGTCGTTGACCGGTACGCGCTTGGGGCCGAAGGCACCCATGTGCAGCCACATCGAGGCCGAGCCGGGGCCGCCGTTGTAGATGAACGCGATCGGCTGCGTCGCGGAGTCGACGTCGGTGCGCGTGTAGGCGGTGTAGTAGAGGCTGCCGATCGGCTCGTTGTCGTCGTTGACCAGGTGCATGGTGGCGGCGGTCGCCCGGTAGGGGATCTCCTGGCCATCGATGACGATCGCGTGCTCGGTGATCGAGGACTGCTCCTCGGGGACAGGCTTCATCTCCTGGGGCGCCGCCGGAGCCTCGGCGGTGCGCTGCGAGGCCTGGGCCGGGGAGGCGGCGAGAAAGAGAATCACGAGCAGTCCGACGGCGAGCGGGTTCCTGGGCATCGAAGACCTCTGGCTGGGTTGCGCTCCGCGGAGCGTTCGGCTCCCCGTCGAAGTCGCCACGGCACGGAAGACGAGGAGCGATGGCCGTCAGCCTATATACGATCACACCGGAGCGCCAAGGGTTCGGCTCCCGTCAGACACGAGTGGTGTCGGGCCCCGTGCCATTGCGCATGCGCCGGCCGCTGGCTCGTCGGGCAACTGGACGGAGCTTGCGGCGCGATCTGCGCTCGCTTGATAGGGTTTCGATCTGCTCCGGCGTCCCGCCGCCGGCTTTGGACCCCGACCCCGCTGTCGTACCGGGAGGCTCCCCATGAGCAAGAGCAAGCTGGTAGGTCTTTCCTTGACGATCTTCATGGGCGTGCTCGCCCTGTCCGCCGCGCCGGCTGCGGCCCAGGAGGAGCCGGCCGAGCCGGCCAACCCGAACGTCGCCGTCGACCCGGTCTTGTTCGAGGACCTGTCGTATCGCTCCACCGGGTTCGGTCGCGGCGGACGCGCCACCGCGGTCACCGGGCTGCCGCACGATCACCTGACCTACTTCGCCGGCTATAGCGGCGGCGGGGTGTGGAAGACCCAGGACGCCGGCATCAGCTGGAACAATGTCTCTGACGGCTTCTTCAACGTCGGCTCGATCGGCGTCATCGAGGTAGCCCCGTCGGATCCGAACATCGTCTACGTCGGAACCGGATCGGGCTGCCCGCGCGGCAACATCTCGACCGGCGACGGCATCTACAAGTCGACTGACGGCGGCAAGACCTGGGCTCATGTCTGGCAGCCGAGCTTCGTGCAGATCCCGGAGATGGTGGTCCATCCCGACAACCCCGACATCGCCTACGCCGCGGTGCTGGGCGACATCTTCGGACCGAACGCGGAGCGCGGCCTCTACAAGACCATAGACGGTGGGCAAACCTGGGAGCGTATTCTCTTCGTCTCGAACCAGACTGGCTTCAACGACATCGAGATGGACCCCTCCAACTCGCGCATCCTGTACGCGACCTCGTGGACGGTCTATCGCAGCCCCTGGAGCATCCACAGCGGCAGCGAGGAGGGCGGGGTCTGGCGCAGCAAGGACGCCGGCGAGACCTGGGACAAGCTCGAGGGCGGCCTGCCCGGAGGCGTGCTCGGCAAGATCGACGTGACGATCTCACCGCCGAACCCGGACCGCGTTTGGGCGTTGGTCGAGGCGCCCGGAAGCCTCGGTGGCGTCTACCGCTCCGACAACGGCGGCGACACATGGGTGCCGGTCAACAGCGAGCGCAAGCTGCTGCAGCGCGCCTGGTACTACATTCACATCTTCGCCGATCCGGTCGATCCCGAGACGGTCTACGCCCTCAACACCGGCTTGTACAAGTCGACCGACGGAGGCCGCACCTTCCCGACCGCTCTGCAGCCACGCCACGGCGACAACCACGACCTGTGGCTCAACCCGGACAACCCGCAGTACCTGATCAACAGCAACGACGGCGGCGCCAACGTCTCGCTCAACGGCGGCGCCAGCTTCTCGGCCCAGCTCAACCAGTCGACCGCCGAGTTCTACCGGGTGACCGTCGACACCGCGGTGCCCTACAACGTCTACGGCGCCCAGCAGGACAACAGCACCGCCGCGATGGCCGCCTCGGGTGGCGGCGGCTTCTTCGCGACCGGCAGTAACTTCTGGGCCGTCGGTGGCGGCGAGAGTGGTCATATCGCCGTCGATCCGCGCGACCCCAACGTCATCTGGGCCGGTAGCTACGGCGGCTCCATCACGCGCATGGACCGCAATACCGGGATGACGCGCAACGTGCGCGCGTACGAGGACGCGCCGACGGGCCAGCAAGCCTCCGACATGAAGTACCGCTTCCAGTGGAACGCCCCGATCCGCATCTCGCCGCACGATCCGGACGTCGTCTACCATGCCTCCCAGTACGTCCACCGGACGCGCAACGCAGGCATCGACTGGGAGGTCATCAGCCCGGACCTGACGACAAACAACGTCGAGATGCAGGGCTATTCGGGCTCCACGGGTATCACCCAGGACAACACCGGTGTGGAGGTCTACACAACCATCTTCGCCTTCGAGGAGTCCCCTCACACCGCGGGATTGCTGTGGGCCGGTAGCGACGACGGGCTGGTCCACGTCTCGCGCGACGACGGCGAGAGCTGGACCGACATCACGCCACCGAACATGCCGGAAGGCGCCACGGTCAACACGATCGACATGTCGGGGCACGATCCCGGCCGCGCCCACATCGCTGTCTACAAGTACCGCGAGCAGGACTACCAGCCTTACATCTTCCAAACCAACGACTACGGCGCCAGCTGGAGCCTGCTCACCGACGGGACCAACGGCATCCCCGACAATCATTTCGTGCGCGTCGTGCGCGAGGATCCGAACCGGCGCGGCCTGCTGTTCGCTGGCACCGAGTTCGGCATGTACATCTCGTTCGACGACGGCGCCCACTGGCAGAGCTTCCAGCTCGACCTGCCGATCACGCCGGTGACCGACATCGTGATCAAGGACAGCGACCTGGTGCTCTCGACCCAGGGCCGCGCCTTCTGGGTTCTCGACGACTTCTCGTTGCTGTCGCAGCTCACCGCCGAGGCCATCGCCGCGTCGGTACATTTGTTCGAGCCGCAGGGCGCGACCCGTGGGGTCGGCGGTAGTGCCGAGATCGCCTTCCTCGTCAACCAGGTCTCCCGCGACGAGGTAATGCTCGAGGTCATCGCACCCGACGGCATCACGCTGCTGGAGAAGAAGGGCTTCGTCAGCGAGGAGGAGACCGAGGAGAACATCATCGTGCCCTCCTTCGTGCCACCGGAGTTCCGGGCCCAGTTCATCGAGTTGGTCAAGCAGGGCGCCACGGTGCAGGGCTTCGACCTGTCGGTCTTCCGCGGCAGCCCGGATCGGCTCTCCGTGCGACCGGGCCTGAACAAGACCAGCTGGAGCGGCCGTTGGGACGCTCCGTACACGATGCCCGACGGCATCATCCAGTGGGGCTTTGGCGGCGGCATCGGTCCGGCAGCAGTACCGGGCACGTATACGGCCAGGTTGTCGATGGGGGAGTGGAGCGCCAGCCACGAGTTCGAGTACGCACCCCACCCGCACATCGAGGCTACGCAGGCCGACTACGAGGAGCAGCTACGCCTGGCCATGGAGGTGGGTGAGGCCACCAAGCGGCTGTACGACGGACTGGCACAGCTGCGCTCGGTCAAGGAGCAAGCGAGCAACATCGGCAAGCAGCTGGCCGACAACGGCTACGGCGACGAGGCCGCGGATGCCGCCCGGGCGCTCAACGAGAAGCTCGCGTCCGTCGAGGGCGAGCTCACGCAGCTCGAAGGTGAGGGTGGCCAGGACGCGCTCAACTTCCCGGGCCGCCTCGACCAGCAGTTCAACAGCCTCTACGGTGCCATCGCTGCGGGGAACCCGCCGATGGGCAGCGGCATCAAGGATCGCTGGGCCGATCTGGGGCCCATGCTGCCGCCGCTGCTCGAGCAGATCCAGGCCATCTACGCCGAGGATCTGGCAGGCTTCAACGAGCTGGTGGGCCAGCAGGGAATGACGGTGCTGATGAAGAAAGTCGAGGAATAGCCGGGCGGCCGTACGGCACGGCGCTCGAGTGACGATGGAGAGGACAAGCGTATGAGGCCCCGGCTGGAAGTCCTCAGCCAGGAGATGATCGCGAGCATCCTGGCGGAGGCGAAGCGCGTCCTCGCCGAGGTCGGGATCGAGGTGCGGGGCGTCGCGATGCGCCAACGGCTGCTCGATGCGGGCTTGAAGACCGACGCCGATGGGCGCGTGTTGTTCCCTGCCGAGGTGGTCGAGAAGGCCATCGAGACGACCCCGAGCTCGTTCACGCTGTTCGATCGGGACGGCACGCCCCATGCCGAGCTCGGCGGCGACCGCGTGCACTTCGTCCCCGGATCCAGCGGCCTCAAGGTGCTCGATCACCGTACCGGGGAGACGCACCTGGCCGACTCCACCGACTTCGTCGAGTACGCCCGCCTGTGCGACGGGCTCGAGAACATCGCCTACCTGGCCACGGCGTTCTCGACCAACGACGACATCGAGGCGCAGGTATCCGACGCCTGGCGCCTCTACATGTGTCTGACGACGTCGCGCAAGCCGATCGTGTCGGGCTCCTTCACCGAGCACGGCGTGCCGCGCATGGCCGCGATGCTGCAGCTGTTCCGCAGCGACCGCGCCGACCTGATCGCGCGGCCGCTGTCGATGTTCACGATTACCGCGACGGGTAACTTCCGCTACGGGGAGGATTCCTGCCAGAACCTCCTCGACTGCATCGAGTGGGGGATCCCGGTCGAGATCGTACCGGTAACGCTGATGGGGCTGATTGCGCCGGTGACGCTGGTGGGGGCGACCGTCTTCCACACAGTCGACGTGCTGGCGGGCCTGACGATGGCGCAGATCGTCAAGCCGGGTACGCCGGTCGTGTTCGGCGGTGCGCCGGCGACCTTCCACATGAAGGCGGCCAGCTCACCGATGGCCGCCATCGAAGCGCTCCACCTGGACGTGGCCTACGTCGCGGTGGCCAAGTCGCTCGATCTGCCGACCCAGGCCTACATGGCCCTGTCGGACGGCAAGCTGCTCGATGCCCAGGCCGGCGCCGAGACCTTCGGCTCTGCCCTGCTGGCGGCCCTGGCCGGCGTCAACTCGGTCTCCGGCCCCGGGATGTTGGACTTCGTGCTCGTCTTCTCGCTCGCCAAGCTGGTCTTCGACGACGAGATGTGCGGCCAAGCGCTGCACTTCGTGCGCGAGATGCGCGTGCTCGACGACCTGCCCGCCGAGCAGCTGATTCGCGAGTTGATGGCCGAGAACCATCTGATCACCTCGCCGCACACTCTCGAGCACTGGCCACAGCAGCTCTACTTGACCGGCTCGACCGTGGATCGCGAGAACCGCGAGAACTGGGTGGAGCAGGGAGCCGTGGAGCTGCCCGAGCGGGCCGCCGCCCAGGTCGAGCGCCGCCTGGCAGGCTATCAACCGTTACCGACCGATGCTGCCGTCGGCCGCGAGCTACGGCGCCTGATCGAGTCGGGTCTCGAGAGCCAGCAAGCTCTTCCGGAGTTGCCTCCGCTGCCCGAGCCGGTGGCCGCGGGCGGAGCTCAGCGCCGCCGTCGCGGCCGCCGCCGCCGCCGCGACGCCTGATTGGTCGGCGCTCCGGCGGCTTCGGGCAATTCGGTCGCCTCTCGCAGTCGCACAAACGGGTCGAGCGCGTGCGGGATCGTCATGGCGTTGACGAACTCCTCCTGGAATCGGGTCGCTGTGGCGGTCTCGATACGCTCGATGCGGGCCACCAGTGCCTCGACCTCGGTGCGTGCGCGACCGCTCAGCAGGGCGATGCGCGCACCGGTGCCGGCAGCGTTGCCGGCGGCCGAGACGCGCTCGGGAGCGCAGTCGGGGATCATCCCCAGGACCATGGCGCGCAGCGGGTCGATGTGAGCCCCGAAGGCGCCGGCCAGGCGGATGCGATCGACCCGGTCGACTCCCATCTCGTGCATGAGCAGCCGCGCGCCGGCGTGGAGCGCGCCCTTGGCGAGCTGGATGGCGCGGACGTCGTTTTGGGTCACGGTGATGCACCGTTCGCCGTCCCACAGGTCGTAGCAGTGCGTACGAGAGTCGGGTCGCAGGCGCTTGGTGCGCCCGGCGAGGTCGCCGCGGATGGTGCCGTCGGCCGCCAGGATCCCGGCCAGGAACATCTCGGCGAGCGCCTCGATGATGCCAGAGCCACAGATCCCCGTGACCCCGGCGCTCGACACCGCCTGCTCGAATCCCGGGTCGTCGGACCAGAGCTCACAGCCGACTACCTTGAGGCGCGGCTCGAGCGTCTCGCGATCGATGCGCACGCGCTCTATTGCGCCTGCTGCGGCGCGCTGTCCGCTGGAGATCTGCCCGCCCTCGAAGGCTGGGCCGGTGGGACTCGAGCACGCGAGCAGGCGCTCGCGGTTGCCGAGCACGATCTCTGCGTTGGTGCCGACGTCCACGATCAGGCTCACCTCGTCGCGCCGGTGAGGCGCCTCCGCCAACAGAACGGCGGCGGTGTCGGCGCCGATATGGCCGGCGACACAGGGGGGCACGTAGACCCGGGCGCTGGCGTGGGCGCCCACACCCAGCTGGCGAGCCGACTCCGAGACCGGCCCCTCGATCGCCAGCGCGAAAGGCGCGGTGCCCAGGGGGGTCGGGTCGGCGCCCAAGAACAGGTGATGCATCACCGGGTTGCCCACGACCACGATCTCGAGGATCTCCTCCGGTGTTGCGCCGGCCTCACCGGTCAGGCGGCCGGCCAGCTCGTCGAGTGTTTGGCGCACGGCGATGGTCATCTGCTCGGCGCCATCCGCGTGCAGCATGGCGTACGAGACTCGGCTCATCAGATCCTCGCCGAAGCGGATCTGCGGGTTCATGCAGCCTGCGTCGGCGAGTGCCTCGCCAGTACCCAGCTCGCACAGTTGCGCGGCGATCGTCGTCGAGCCGATGTCGAGAGCCAGTCCCAGAACGCGCTCGCGTAGCCCCGGCCATACGGCCACGACGGCGCCGCCGTCGCGAACCGCCACGGTGACGCGCCCGCCACCGACGTGCACGGCCGCCGCCAGGTCGGCTGTCACCGCGGGCGCCACGAGCAAACGTGACAGCCCCCAGTCGCGCTCCAGTGCAACGGTCAGGGCTGCGGAGCCCGCCCCTGGCTCCAGCTCGAGCATGCAGAGCCGGATCACCGGGTCCAGCTCGATGTCACAGGTGTCGAATGACTTGCGGACCACCTGCTGGTGAACCTGGCTGTCGGGCGGGACGTCGATGACCACGTCGCCGAGCAGACGAGCATGGCAGCCGAGGCGACGCCCCTGCTGCAGGCCGGCCCGAGCGTCGTAGCGTGCCTCCGGCTCACCGCGAGGCGACAGGCTCGAGGCTCGCGAGCGGATGCCCTCGCGCGCGAACTCGCCCTCCGACACGCGCACCTGGCAGCGGCCGCAGATCCCGCGTCCCCCGCAGACGGAGTCGAGATCGACCCCGAGACTCCGGGCGGCGTCGAGCACGCTCGTTTGCAGCGAAAAGCGGCCCCGCTGTCCGGAGGGCGCGAAAACGACGGTGACCTCCGCCGGCGGTTCCCGGCCCTCGCCGGTACGCGCGGTGGCGTCGGCTTCGCTCGAGCTCACGAGCCTGGACGGCGTCGTCGCCCGCGCCGCTCCCGGCGGCGTCGGCCGCCGGTCTCGCCGGCGCGGTACGCGGCGAGCCAGCGGCCGCAGTCGGGATCGGCACCGCGAATCACGTCGGCGGCTCGCGCCGCCTGAACGATACTCGGCTCCAGCGGGTTGGTGATCGCCGAGGTCAGCCCGGCGCAGATCGCCGCGGGCAGGAACGCCGCGTTGAGCCCGGCGCGGTTCGGCAGTCCGAAGCTGAAGTTGGAGGCCCCACAGGTAGTGTTGACGCCGAGCTCGTCGCGCAGGCGGCGAATCAACTCGAGTACCTGTGCGCCGCCGTCGCTCACCGCCCCCGCGGGCATGACCAGTGGGTCCACGATGACGTTGTGCGCCGGGATGCCGTGCTGCTGCGCGCGCTCGACGATCTTCTTGGCCACGGCGAAGCGGACGCCGACATCGGGGGAGATCCCGCTGTCGTCGTTGGAGATGGCCACCACCGCGGCGCCGTGCTTCTTGACCAGCGGCAGGACGCGCTCGAGGCGCTCCTCTTCCCCGGTCACGGAGTTGAGCAGCGGCTTGCCCTGGTAGGCGGCAAGTCCGGCCGCCAGCGCCTCCACCACCGAGGAGTCGATCGAAAGGGGTACGTCGGTCCGGCGCTGCACCCGGCGGATGCACTCGGCCAGAATCGCCGGCTCGTCGGCCAGCGGAATGCCGGCGTTGATGTCGAGCATCTGCGCCCCGGCGGCCACCTGTGCCACGGCGTCGGCCTCGACCCGCGCGTAGTTGCCCGCGCGGAGCTCCTCCGCGAGCAGCTTGCGTCCGGTGGGGTTGATGCGCTCGCCGATGATCACGAAGGGACGATCGAAGCCGATCACCACCTCGCGGCCGGCCGAGCTGACCCGCGTCTCGGTCATGGTGCGTCGATCCCACCGGCCCGAGCGAGGCGGCGCAGCGCCGCCGCGTCGAAGGTGCGCTCCAGGCGTTCGGCCTCGGCCTCGACCGCCGCTTGCAGGTCGCCCTGGCACGGTTGGGCGTGGCGGCGCCAGTCGGCCAGGTAGGCCTCGCTGCCGCCGCGCCCGGCACGCAGCGCCGCGGTGTCGATGGCCTCGGCAAATCGCGGCGCTAGCTCTCGGCGCACCCGAGTGCCCCCGCCGCGTCCGATCACCTGAGCGGGGATGTCGCGCCAGTACACGGTGATCAGCTTGGCCATGACGACCTCGGCGCCTGCGGCAGCGCCAGAGCCTGGGCCAGTGGATCGAGACCCGTCGGCTGCGCGTGGAACGTCAGACCGAGGCGCTCGGCCTGCTCGCGAGCCCGGGCGGTCAAGGTCGCATCGTCGCGCTGCGCCAGGTAGACGACCCGGCGGTAGTTGCCGAAGTAGGCCGACAGCAGCTCCGGGTGACGATCGAGCCCGAGCCCGACAATCACCAGGCGCTCGAAGTTCCGCACCAGGAAATCGGTGAGGTAGAAGGTGCCGGGCTCCTCGTCGGTGAGCTCGGCGAAGCGCTGCCGCCCGGCGAACACCTCGTAGCAGTGCGCCCCCGGCAGGCGTTGCGCACCGTACTCGCGGATGACCCGATCGAGCTGCCCGCCGGTTCCACAGTCGGCATAAGCAACCAGTACCTGGTCGAATTCGGCGCGGTACCGTCGCAGCAGCTCTCGGACGCGCTCGGGAATCTCGTGCGGCGTGTTGTGCAGCTCGGCGGGCAAATAGCGGATCGCCCAGCAGGCCAGGCCGTTGAGCTCGCGAAGATGTTCGAGCTCCCGCGCCAGCGCGCCGCACGCGATGACGAGCGTGGTGGCGGCCACGGGGCCCTCAGGAGGCGCGCCGCGTCGCCACCAGCGTCTTGGCGACCTGCACGGCAGTGGCCGCGTCGTGGCAGTAAGCATCGGCGCCGATTGCCCGCCCGAACTCCTCGTTGAGCGGCGCACCGCCCACCATGACGATGAACTGGTCGCGCAACCCCTCGCGGCACAGCGAGTCGATGACCACCTTCATATACGGCATGGTCGTGGTCAGCAGCGCCGACATGCCGAGAATGTCGGGCCGGTGGGTGCGCAGTGCCTCGAGGTAGGAGTCGGCGTCGGTGTTGATGCCCACGTCGATGACCTCGAAACCGGCACCCTCCATCATCATGCCCACCAGGTTCTTGCCGATGTCGTGGATGTCGCCCTTGACCGTCCCGATGACCATCTTGCCCACCGGCTCGGCACCGGTGTCGGTGAGGATCGGGCCCAGGATCACCATCCCCGCCTTCATGGCGTTGGCCGCCATGAGTACCTCGGGCACGAAGAGAATGCCGTCGCGGAAGTCCTCGCCGACCACGTTCATCGCCGAGACCAACGCGTCGTCGAGAACCCGCTTCGCGTCCCAGTCGCGCTGTAGCAGGATCTGCGTCGCTTCGGCGATCTCCTCGGCAAGCCCGTCGTACAGATCGTCGTGCATCTGGTCGACGAGCTCATCGTCGGCCAGCTCGCTGAGGATCAGGTCGTCGCCGGGTTGTTGTGTCGACATCGCGTCGCTCGGGGGCTCGAGAGCAGGGCGCGCGGATTGTACCAGCCGGCATTCCTGCGCACTGGCCTCAGGCATCACCCCGCGGCAGCTCTGCCAGCTCCTCGAGCTTGGTCTCGTCCAGGAGCTCGAAGTGCCCTCGTGCGTCGTGCCGAAGGATCCCCTGATGGCGCAGCCAGCGCAGCTCCCGGGCCACGATCTCGCGGGGAAGTCGCGCGTCACTCCGCCGGCCGTCAGCTCGTCGCACGCAGACCGCTCCAAGGCGTGAAACAGATCGATGTCTGCGAGCAACTCCACGGCGAGCATGTTTGCAGATTATGATAGTTGGATGTCGATGCGACCGGCACTTGCTTGCCTCCTGATGCTCGCCACCGGTGTCCTCCCGACGCTGGGGACACCGCATGCGCACGCGGCAGAGATGGAGCATGCGCCGACCGATTCCGTCGTTGCTGTGCAGCACGCTCACGGCATTGGCCTGGACCATCACCACGACGCGCCGCATGCGCGCCACCCCGACGCTGAAGCTCCGTCCGCTACCCACAACCTCGACGCCGCTGGGCTCGTCATCGTCGAGCGTCCAGGAATCAGGGCGCTAACTTCTCTGCGGGGTTCTCTGAGGGTTGCCGCGGGAACCCAGTGGTGGGGGGGTGCCGACGAGGTGTGGCGGGATCGACCGTTAGCCTGGGCCGATCGCTTCTTGGGCGGTACCGACCCGCCGCGGTCCATTCGAGATCTGCTACTGGTCCGCGTTACCGCGCCACACCGCGGTCCGCCACCGCTCTCCGTCTGAGCCCGTCCGGCGCTCGCCGGACCCAGTCATCGACCTCGCGCTCAGCGATCTGCTCGCTCCACGGAGGGTCTGCATGCCCATCGTTCGGGGCATCGCGGGGGCAATCGTCTTGCTCCTGTTGACGCCCAACGCCAGTCAGTCTCAGGAGCCCACCGAGCTCACGCTCGCCACAGCGGTGGCGGCCGCCCAGGCACGCAACCCGGCAATCGCCGCGGCATTTCTCGCTGCCGAGGGCGCCGAACATCGAGCCGCCCAGGCGGGGAAGTGGGCCAATCCGCAGTTGAGCATCTATCAGGAGAGCTTCCCGGGCTCGGTGCCCGGTGCGAGCCAGTGGATCGTCAGCGTTTCTCAACGCGTACGCATCGGCGGCCAGCTCGGGCTGTCCACCGAGGTGGCTATGGCGAACCAGAGGGCGCTGGCCCAAGACGCCCAGGCGGTGCGCTGGCGGATCGGCTTGCGGGTGCAGCGCGAGTACGTCGCAGGCTATGTCGGGCAGCAGCAACTCGATGCCGTTGCCGACGCGGCGGCAGCCGCGCGATCGCTCCTGCGGGACATGGAGGCTCGGTTGGCGGAGGAAGATGTCAGCGAGTACAGCGTCCGTCGACTGCGCCGCGAGGTCGAAGCGTTGGACACGCGCTCGCGAGCCCTGTGCTCAGAAGCCCGCGCCGTAGAAATCCGTTTGGCCGCTCTCACGGGGATCGCCGCACCTGCTGATGGTTGGAGGTTCGCGGCGCCCGACGGGCAGCCTGGGGGACCGCCGACTCTGGGCGAGGTCACCCCCCGGGATCTCGTAGCCCGACCCGACCTCGGAGAGGGAGTCGATGACGCGGCCGCGGGTGGTGGCGCCATGGCCAGCCGGCCCGACGTGGCGGCCGCCATGCAGCGACGGCGAGCGGCTGGACTGGCCGAGCGACGGGCGCGCCGGCAGGCCGTGCCCGACCTCGTTGTCACCGCAGGCTACAGCCGACTCGATCCTGGCTTCGACGGCTTCGTCTGGAGCGTAGGTGCCACGTTGCCCTTGTTCGACCGGAATCGCGATGAGGCAGCGGCATTGACGCTCGAGCAGGCCCGACGAGATCGGGAGGTCGCCGTCTTGCAGACCGAGGCACGGTCGCAGCGCGAGCAGGCCCTGCAAGGCTATCGAGATGCGACCGCAGCGCTCCTGCAAATCGATGTCGGCGCGCCGACCGACCTGGTTCCGATCGCCCGCGTCGCCTACGAGGAGGGAGCGATGAACGTCATGGAGTTCGTCGACGCGCTGCGAGCCGACCTGGGGGCGCACACACGGCGCATCGAGCTGGGGGAGCGACGAGCCGTGCAGTGGTTCACCTGGCGATGGGCGAGGGGCGAAGGGCGTCAAGGAGAGTCGCAATGAATCGACGGCGGATCTCAGTGCAAGCATGGGGCTTGGTTGTGGGCATGATCACGGCGATGGCATGCCAGTCGTCCGAGCCGCCCGTGCTCGTGGCGGCTGAAGACGAGCGCCCGACACGGGTCGAGACCGTCTGGACCGAGTCGCACGAGTGGTTCGTAGAGCATCCGCTGCTGGTGCAGGGCGAGTCGGCCGAGTTTGCCGCCCACCTGACGTCCCTGGAGGACTTCCGGGCTATCGAGCTCGGCAGCTTGGAGGTCACGCTCCTGGACTCGCTTGGAGCGCAACGCCAACAGGTCGTTGCCGAAACCGTGGCCCGCCCGGGCATCTTCCTGCCGCAGATCATGCCGGATTGGTCGGGTAACGGTAGGCTCGTGCTTACCTACCGGGCTCCCACCGGTGCGACCGATCAGGTCGCTTGGGATGTGCGCGTGGCGGGCATTCCCGCAGATCTCGGCGTGCCGCCGCCCGAGCCCGAGGGGATCGGCTTCCTCAAGGAGCAGCAGTGGCGCATTCCGTTTGCGACGCTGGCTGCCGGTTCGAGCACGATTCGTGACACCATCGTGCTGCCCGCGACGATAGAGAGCCACGAACGGTTCACCGCCGCGGTCGTCCCTCCCGGTCCAGGGATCTTCCGAGCGCCAGACACGGGCCTGCCCGGGCCTGGAACGAGCGTGCGCTCCGGCCAGGTGCTCGGGCACCTGTGGCCGGCGCCGGGTGTGGCCGACGATTGGTCATCGCTGGGGTCAGAGTTTGTGCGTGCACGCAACGACGCGACCGAAGCGGCGCACGAGCACGACCGTGCCGAGCGTCTCGTCGCTGCCGGAGCGATACCAGGCCGACGGTTGGTCGAGGCTCGGACTGCATTGGAGGACGCCCAGGCGCGACTCCAATCGGTAGCGGCGCGGGTGGCAGTGCTCGAGGGCCTCGGTGTTGGCCCGTCGGATTCTGTCGCGCTCCCGCTCGTCGCTCCGATGTCGGGCGTCGTCGCGCGGGTGGCGGTTACCGACGGAGAGCCCGTTGATGCCGAGCACGCGCTGTTTCGTATCCTCGATTTGGATCGACTCGTGGCTCGCGTCGAGGTGCCCGAACCCGCGCTGGTGCGTCTGCTGGCAGCCTTCTCGGAGGGCAGCTCGTTGCAGGCTCTGGTGCGACCCGGTGGCGCGCGCGGCGCCGGCTCGGGGCGTGACGATTGGATTACCGCGGGCCGCTTGCTCGACTTGGGCACCGAGGTCGATCCGACGACACGAACCGCACCGCTTCGCTACGAGTTACGGGGAGCCGGTGACCGGCTGCGTCCCGGCATGAGTGCCGAGGCCCAGTTGCAGGTAGGGGACACCAGGCAGGCCCTCACCGTGCCTGCCCAGGCACTCATCGATCTGGCCGGCGTCTCGGTTCTCTACGTGCAGCTCGGCGGCGAGACCTTCGAGGAGCGTGTGGTGCGCACCGGCGTCCTCGACGGCGATGTCATCGAGATCGTCTCGGGCCTCCGCCCCGGCGACCGCGTGGTCACGGTCGGTGCCTACCAGGTCCGGCTGGCCGCCCTTTCTCCAGACGCCGCTCCGGCGCACTCGCACTGACCGGAGGCCACGATGTTCTCGAATCTCATCGAATGGTCGGTCCGCAACAACATCGTCGTACTCGCCGCCGGCGTCCTGCTCCTGGGGGCTGGCGGCTACACCATGACGACGATGCCGGTCGACGTGTTTCCTGACCTTACGGCGCCTACCGTGACGGTCCTCACCGAGGCCCACGGGCTTGCCGCCGAAGAGGTCGAGCGGCTCGTCACGTTGCCGATCGAAACAGCAGTTACGGGTGCCACCGACGTGCGCCGCGTGCGGTCCTCATCGGCCATGGGCATCTCCATCGTCTGGGTCGAGTTCGACTGGGGTACCGACATCTACCAGGCGCGCCAGATCGTCAACGAGAAGCTCCAGCTTGCGGCGGCCGGCCTCGCCGATGCCGCGGAGCCGCCGGTGATGGGCCCGATCACTTCCATCATGGGAGAGATCCTCCTGCTCGGCATGCGCAGCGAACAGCTCGATGCCATGGAGCTCCGGGCCCTGGCCGATTGGACGGTGCGCCGGCGGCTCATGTCGATTCCCGGGGTTGCCCAGGTGGTGCCGCTGGGCGGCGAGGTGAAGCAATACCAGGTGCAGCTCGATCCCGATCGACTGCGGGCCTACGGTCTCGATATCGAGCAAGTGGCGGACGCCGTCGGCGCTGCCAACGACTCGGGTAGCGGCTCGTTCCTCGTGTACCGCAGTCAGGAGCTGCCCGTACGGGCTCTCGGAAGGGTCCACTCGGTCGCTGCACTAGCCGACAGCGTAGTAGAGCGACGCGAGGCGGGGACGATTCTCGTTCGTGATGTCGGCAAGGCGATCATCGCGCCGGCACCGCGCATCGGCGCCGGATCCGTCAACGGGGAGTCAGCGATCGTGCTGTCCGTCCAGAAACAACCGGGCGCCGACACGCTGGCGTTGACGGAGCGGATCGACGCGGAGCTCGATCGCCTGCAGCAGAGCCTCGGTGCGAGCGTCGTGTTCGAGCGCCAGATATTCCGGCAGTCGGACTTCATCACCGTTGCCGTGGACAACGTCATGGCGGCCCTGCGGGATGGGGGAGTGCTGGCGATCATCGTGCTCGCCGTCTTCCTGATGTCCTGGCGAACGACGCTGATCTCGGCGCTGGCGATCCCGGTGTCGCTGATGGCGACCGTGGTCGTGATGTGGATGGCCGGAATCTCGATCAACACGATGACCCTCGGCGGCATGGCCATCGCCATCGGGGCGCTCGTGGACGATGCGGTCATCGGGGTTGAGAACATCTACAAGCGTTTACGGCACGCCGTCGCCGGCGACCGCAGCGATCGGTCAACTGCCGCCGCGACCGTCATCGACGCCTCACAGGAAGTGGTGGTCCCGATCGTTTTCGCGACGATCGTCGTGATCGTCGTGTTTGTGCCGCTCTTCTTCTTGTCGGGTGTGGAGGGGCGGCTGCTGCGCCCCCTGGGCTTCGCCTACGTGGTCGCGATTCTGGCGTCGCTGGTCGTTTCCTTGACCATCACTCCGGCGCTCAGCCTCCTGCTGCTGCCCCGTGCCGCGCGCCGGCGGGCTACCGAGCCTCCTGTCATTCGATGGATGCAGGCAGCCTATCGCCCGGCCCTGGCGGCGGTTCTGCGATGGCCTCGGAGCGTCGTCGGCGTGGGGGCGATCGCGTTCGTGGTGGCGGCGGCGAGCGTACCGCTCCTGGGGCGCACCTTTCTGCCGGAGTTCAACGAAGGAAACCTGGTGATCAATGCAGTCGCGCTTCCCGGCACCAGCCTCGATGAGGCCGACGTGCTGGGGACAATGATCGAGCAGATTGCGCTCTCACATCCCGAGGTCGTGGCTACCTCGCGGCGCACGGGCCGGGCCGAGATGTCGGAGCATGCCCAGGGGGCGAACGAGTCCGAGATCGACGTGGTGTACGGGCTCGTCGACCGCGAGCGCGACGAGTTCCTCAACGCTCTACGTACTGATCTGCTCCTCGTTCCGGGGACGAATATCTCGATCGGCCAGCCCATCGGGCACCGCATCGACCACATGATCTCTGGGACCCAGGCGGCAATTGCCGTCAAGCTGTTCGGGCCGGAGCTGTCTCGCTTGCGCCAACTCGCCGGGCAGATCGAAGCCGCGATCGAAGGCGTGACGGGTCTCGTCGACCTGCAGGTGGAACAGCAGTCCAACGTGCCGCAGCTGCAGGTCGATCTCGATCGCCAGGGCATGGCGGTACATGGCGCCCGCGCGCGTGATCTGCTTCATCAGGTCGAGGCGGCCATCGGTGGCCGTGTCGTCGGACAGATCCGCGAGGGCGAGCGCGTGTTCGATCTGGTCGTGCGGCTCGATCCCCGGTTTCGGGAGCGGCCTTCGCTTCTGGGCGCGATTCCGGTGCGGGTCGATCGCGGCGTCATTCCGCTCGGGCAACTCGCCACGATCCGCGAGGACCGTGGACCGAACCTGATCAGCCGCGAGAACGGGCAGCGCAAGATCGTCGTATCGGCCAACGTCGCCGGGCGTGACGTCGGCTCGGTCGTAGACGACATGCAAGCCGCGGTGGCCGCAGGCGTGGAGCTTCCGCCCGACTACTTCGTCCAGTTCGGCGGCCAGTTCGAGAGCCAGCGACGGGCCGCCCGGCAGATTTCGATCACTAGTGTGTTGTCGATCTGCGTCATCGCCCTGTTGCTGTTCGTGGCGTTTGGCGAGTGGCGTGCGGCCGGCATCGTGCTGCTGTCGGTGCCGCTTGCCCTGATCGGAGGGGTCGCGACTGTCTTGGCCACGGGCGGAGTCGTCAGCATTGCCGCGCTCGTCGGGTTCATTACTCTGTTCGGAATCGCGACACGCAACGGGATCCTGCTCGTGGCGCGCTACCGCGACCTGACGGCGCGAGGGCTGTCGATGGCGGAGGCCGTGGCGCGCGGATCCGTCGATCGTCTCGCCCCGATCCTCATGACCGCGCTGACGACCGGTCTTGCCCTGATCCCACTGGCACTCGAGGCGGGGGAGCCGGGAAACGAGATCCAGGCGCCGCTGGCGCAAGTCGTCCTGGGTGGCCTCTTGACCTCCACCGTTCTCACGTTGCTGCTCCTGCCGGCGGCGTATCGGTTGCTCGGCAGGGAATGATCTGGATTGTAGATGTCGAGCGTCGTAGGATTCGCATCGCCACGCCGCCGGATCGCGTGGATGTGGCTCTGGCGCGGGGAGGAACCTGACTTTGCTCCGTGACGTACGCGTTGCCCTGAGATCGCTCGCCAGCAGACCGGGCTCCAGTCTGATCGTTGTGGCGACCCTGGCGCTGGGAATCGGCGTCAATACGGCGCTGTTCAGCGTGCTGAACGCGGTACTGCTGCGGCCCCTTCCGTATCCCGAGCCCGATCGCGTGATGACGGTCTGGGAGAGCAACCCGGGCATCGGCATCGATCAGGACCAGGCCTCGGCCGGGAACTTCGTCGATTGGCAGCAAGGCTCCCGCAGCTTCCAGGCGATGGCCGCCTATCGCTATGGCGGCCACGTGCTTACCGAGCTGGACGAGCCCGAGCGCATCACGACGCTGCAGGTGACGCCCGAGTTGTTCGGAGTGCTCGGCGCGACGCCGATGGCCGGCCGCCTCTTCGGGGCCGACGATGAGCAGGAGGGAAGTGAGCGCAGGATCCTCCTGAGTCATCGTCTGTGGGCGCGTCATTTCGGCTCGGACCCGAGAATCGTGGAGCAGACCATCCGTCTCGACGGCGAGGGCTATTCCGTCGTGGGCGTGATGCCCCGGGGGTTCGAGTTTCCGCCCGACGAGGAAGAAGTCGAGGCGTGGACGCCCCTGACGATACCGCCGCGATTGATCAACGTACGTGGCATGCGCGTCTACAACATCGTCGGCCGGCTGGCTCCGGGCATCACGCCCGAGCAGGCGACACAGGAGCTCGACACGATCGCCGCGGAAATCGCCACTCGCTTTCCCGATACCAACCGCGGCTGGGGCGCCCAAATCGTATCGGCGCAGGAGCAGCTGGTGGGCGACATAGCGCCGACGCTGATGCTGCTAGGGGGGGCGGCTGCACTCGTGCTGCTGATCGCTTGTGTGAACGTCGCCAGCCTGATGCTGGCCCGCTCGCTCGATCAACAACGCGAGCTCGCCATTCGAGGGGCGCTGGGCGCCGGCAAGGGAGCGCTGTTGCGCCGGTCGCTGACCGACGGCTTGGTGCTCGCACTCGTCGGTGGCGTCACGGGCTTGGTGCTGGCGGCCTGGAGCATGGACTTCCTGCGGGCTTCGATGCCGGCCGAGCTGCCGCGGCTGCGCGAGATGGGGGTCGACCTCAGCGTGCTCATCTTCAGTGCCGTTGCCTCGATCGGCTCCGGGCTGCTCGTCGGGCTGATTCCGGGCTTTCGGGCCATACGTCCGCGGCTGGCCGATGTGCTGCAGGAGAGTGGGCAGAGCCACTCCGGAGGGCGTGGCGCACGGCGGGTGTTAAACCTGATGGTGACGGCAGAGGTGGCCCTGGCGCTCGTACTGCTCGTCGCGGCCGGACTGCTGATTCGCAGCTACCGCAACCTCAACGAAGTCGACCCGGGCTTCCGCATCGACGGCGTCGTCTCGATGGCGCTATCGCTACCGGAGTCCCTGTATCCGGATCGAGGCAGCCAGGTCCAGGCCTACCACGATCTCGTGGATCGGGTGGCGGCGTTGCCCGGGGTACAGGCAGCCGGTGCGGTAACAGCGCTGCCCATGAGCACTGTGGGCATGGACTTCGATTTGCCCTTCCAGATCGAAGGAGCGGCGGTGGTGCCGCAAACGGACCGGCCACGGGCCGAGTACCGGGCCGTGATTCCTGGCTACTTCGACGCTCTGGGCATTCCGCTGCAGCGCGGCAGGCTCATCGATGGGGTCGATCGGCAGGAGTCTCGCCCGGTCATGGTGATCAACGAGACGATGGCGCGGACGCACTTTCCCGGGATCGACCCGATCGGCCAGTTCCTCGGAGTGCCGATGGCGGGCCGCATCGAGATCGTGGGGGTGGTGGGCGACGTTCGTCACCGTGGGCTCGGCTCGGAGCCACGGCCAGAGATGTTCGTGTCCTACCAGCAATTCGCGCTCCGAGACATGCACCTGGTGGTGCGGAGCCCCGGCGCAGCCGCGCAGGCAATCGCCGCAGTCCAGCAGCAGGTTCGCGAGCTGGATCCGCGCCTGCCGATCCGCCGCGCCGCGGCGCTCAGGGAGCTGGTCGGAGAGTCTCTGGCACAGCCGCGCTTCAACATGCTTTTGCTCGGAGCGCTGGCCGGCTGCGCGTTGATCCTGGCTGCCGTCGGTATCTACGGCGTGATCTCCTACTCGGTCGTTCAGCGCCGGGCGGAGATTGGCATCCGCATGGCGATGGGTGCCGATGCTGCCTCGACCGTGAGGTTGGTGGTGGCGCAGTCGATGGCATTCGTGATGATCGGGATCGGTGTGGGGTTCCTGGGCGCGCTAGGTGCCGGGCGGTTGGTGGCAGGACTCATCTATGGCGTCAGCCCGACCGACGCGGCGACAATCCTCGTGGTCGCAGCGACGCTGCTCGGCGTCGGTGTGGCGGCCGCCGCAGTACCGGCCCGCCGGGCCTCCCGTGTCGATCCTGTGGCGACGCTGAGGCGCCAGTAGCCGGTCGTCGTTGGCCAAGGCTCTCTGTGCTTCTGGGTTCTGATTGAGCCGCCGTATCGTGGCCTTGACGCTGGTGTCAAGAAGTGGTTCAAACGCCACGCCATGAGGAAAACGCCACGCCATGAGGAAGGCGAATGGGTGCAGCCGCTTGAGCAGTCGTATGTCCGCGGCGGTGAAGTCGTCGTCGCGAGCCCGGCCGCCGCCGTCACCGCCCTAGCAGGCTGCTGAAAAACGGCTCGAGCTCGCCATTTTGGGCTGGATCGTCTCGATCACGGTGAGTTAGCGGGGCGGCGAGTGCGAGTGCGAGGCTCTGGTTGCCGGCCGCGCCGGTATTTCTTGGGCGGTTAGTCCCGATATCGTCACGTCGCCCCCTGGAGGTTGCGCATTCTGACCAGGTTGAAGGCAGCGGCGGTGAAGGTGAACATCCAATCGACGCGTTCGGTGCCTCGGTGCCGCGTCTTGCGCATCAGCCCGACCGTCTTGGCCCATCCGAACATCTGCTCGACGAGCTTGCGTTTCCTTTGACTGACCTGGTAGCCGGGGTGGCGGGTTGTGCGCCGGTCGATGGCGCTGCGCCGATTGGTGTCGTTCTGTGCGACGTGCGGGGTGATGTTCCGATCTCGAAGCTTACGGACGCACTCGCGTGTGTCGTAGCCCTTGTCGGCCGCCAAGGTCACCCTGCGGTTACCGGAAATCTTGTCCGCCATTTGCACCGCCGCCTCTCGTTCTGCTGTTCCCGAAGCGATCGTTACGCAGGCGTTGGTTGCTAACCCGTGGCGGTTGTCGATCATCAGGTGACCCATGTAGCAGAGCCTCGACTCGGCTCCCTTACTCTTCTTGTATAGGCGTGCCTCCGGGTCGGTCCTGGAGGCGTGAGTATCGTTCGTGCGCCGTTGCCGGCGGAAATCGACGCTCGGGTTGCTGCCGCCCTCATCGGAGTCGCTCTGATCCTTCGGCTTGAAGCTCTTGTGCGAGGCCCACGCCTCGATCAGCGTGCCGTCCACCGTGAAGTGTTCATCCGACAGCAGGCTGCGGCGCCGCGCCTCCGTCAGCACTTCCTCGAAGAACACCTTGGCGACCTCGCCTCCCAACACTCGATCTCGGTTCTTCGTGAACACCGTCGCATCCCACACCAGATCGTCCATGTTCAGGCCCACAAACCACCGGAACAGCAGGTTGTAGTCGAGCTGCTCCATCAGCATGCGCTCGGAGCGAATCGTGTACAGCACCTGCAGCAGCAGCGGCCGCAGCAGCTTCTCCGGCGGGATAGACGGACGCCCCGTGTGCGAGTACAGCTTCTCGAACAGCGGCGACATCCGCCCCAGCACATCGTTGACGATCTTCAGCAGCGGCCGCAGCGGATGCTCCTTCGGTACTCGCTGCTCTGGAGATACGTAACTAAAAACCGCCACCTGTCCCGCGTCCTCACCACGCATCTGCTCACCTCGTTGATGCTTCGGTTTTTGCCGCGGGCTGCGTGGTTCAGAATCTACTCGAAAAAGAGGAGTTTTTCAGCAGCCTGCTAGACGTTGCGCGCAACGGCTCCTCCTCGCTTACCACCCGAGGCTGCCGTCGTGGCAGTCGATGCAGAGGGTCGGGCTGTCCATCACATCCTCGTCGCCGGGATGCACGAATGCCAGGCCACCGGGGTCGAACTCCCAAGATTCACCCGGCCTCCCCTGCCCCTTGACCAGGTGGCAGGTGTCGCAGGAGGAGGAGACCGTGCTGCCGTCGTCGGCGACCATGTTGCCGGCATGGCAGCGGAAGCATCCAAGCGTATCGCAGTGTCGGATGTTGTCCGGATACGCGTCCCAGCGAACCCTCATCTCCGGAAACCGATTGGTGGCGAAGACTCGCTGTACTACACCGATCGCCTGCTGGATCTTGTCGCGATTGGCGGCAAAGTAGTCTGGGTCCTCGTCTTCGAGGCCCTCGCGCAACCCGGTGTCGATGGCCTCGGCGGCTTCGTCGGAGGTCTCGTAGCTCGCGGCGAGGAGCTCGAGCGCCTGCCAGCGCAGCCCGGGGATGTCGGGATCGGCGGTGCCCATCCCGAACTCGCGATTGAGCGCCTGAACCGGCGAGGCGAAGCGGTGGGCAGGCCGCGTGTGGCAGGTCAAGCAGTCGACCGGCAAGATCTGCTCGGTACCTGGATGATCCGCCCCCTCCTCGAGGGGCTCGAGCGCCTGGTTCTCGTAGGTCACCTGGCGCCCGTCGCTGCCGGTGAAACGCACCCAGGCGATCTCCTGCCGCCGCGCATCGCGTACCGCGTACTCTACCTCGTTGTCGAGCCCCATGTGCCAGTGCGCGCCCTGAGTGAAACCGGAATCTCGATCGCCACCGCCGACCTTGAGTGACATCTCCAGCACCCACGGGGTCTCGAAACCCTCCGTGAGGTAATAGCGGTAGGTCTTGGGCTTGCTGCCAACGTTGTAGGAGGCCCAGTGGCAGGTCTCGCAGGTCTCTGCCGGGGTGCGCATGTGGATCGGCGTCGGAATCGGCCGGGGGTAGGAGCCGGTCACGACCGAGACCACTTGCCGGATCCCTTGCACCTTGGCCTCGACATAGGAGGCGACGCCGGAGCCGACGTGACAATCGACGCAGGCGATCCTGGCGTGGGGCGAGTTTTGGTAGGCGACGTACTCGGGCTCCATGACCGTGTGGCAGACTTCGCCGCAAAATGCTTCTGACTCGGTGTATTCGATCGCTCCGATGCCCACCGCAGCCATCATGAATACGAGCCCGGCTCCGACGCCGCCGGTGATCAGCAAAAGCGACTGCTGGTTCTTTACCTGCGACAGATCAAGCCAGGTGCTGCCCGCGGCCACCTCGGCAGGGGCTAGAGCCTGACGTTCGAGCCAGATCCCGAGCACCCACAATGCCAGCCCGCCGGTGCCCACGATCGGCAGCACCAAATAGTGCACCAGGCCGACGTAGGGATCGGACCGCCCCTGAGCAAGCTCGACGAGCAGCAGAAAGGCAAAGCTGACGATCGCGGCGCCGAACAGCGCCAGACCGAGCACGCCGGCCAGGTTGGCGGGAGCTCGGAACTTCACCCTGCCTCCCTTCTTCGGTACCCGGCTCGCGGGTGTCATCGACGAATTTGGTGCACACCCTCGGCTTTCATCGCCTCGAAGTCGAAGCTGCCGGGGAAGGTGGGACTTTCGGAGTTGTGGCAGCCGAGGCAGGTCTGCTCATCGGGTAGCACCAAGCCGGCGGCGACGGAAGCGTCACGATCCTTCATGGTCTCCTTGTCCATGTAGATGCTCCCTGGACCATGGCAAACCTCGCAGCCGATACCCGCGAGCTGCGGCGTTTCGTCCATCGAGCTAAACCCCGCCGGCCCCTCCCAGCCGGTGACGTGGCAACGCATGCATTCGGGCTTGCCATGATCCTCCTCGGGCAAGGCCTCGAGTGCCTTGGCGTGGGGGGTGCGCTCCCAGCTGCGGTACTCCCGCAGATGGCACTTGCGGCAGCCGTCACGGGAGCCAACGTACTCGGGCGGTTGGGCAACCACCGGGTCGGAGAGCTCGACTGCCACGCCCGCCGCCCAACCGAACAGAACGAGACAGAGCGGCAGTCCCAACGCCGCCGACACTACGGCTCGCCTCAGCTGCCACCTCCGTCGAAGTGGGTCCGGATCGATCCCACGAGGCCCCGATTATCACCGCGAGCTTTGCCTTTGTTCAAGGCTCGATAACAGGGGACCGATGCCCGCTGCCGGTTAACTTGACAGTACCCAAGGGAGGACTGCGACGAACGTCCTGCTGGATTCCCTCGCCGACGGCGTAGCGCGCCTCGGCGACGTCGATTCCTCGCTAGGCCAGCACGCGTCGCTGGGGACGCTTGCCGCGCCCCGGTAGTGGGGCAGTTCAGATTCTTCCGTTGACGGCGGGGCATCGATAACGAGAGTTGCAGATATTCTTATCTGCTTAACGGTGCCGAGTCAAGGCTGTACGCAGGCCGCGGTTAGCGTAGCGCCGCCGCTTGAACCGAGGGATTTATCTTCGGGCTGGCAAAGAATTGTCAGCAGGTTTCTCCGGCAAAACCGGAATTCACTATCTTCTTACGGATTTTGTACTAGGCTTCCGTCCAAATTAGTTGCGATCCGCGGGTACGACAGGCTGTTGCATCGAGGCGCCTGGCGGACGAGGAGTGACCAGCACCGAGATGATCTATACCGATTCCGGGAGGTATGCGATTCGCGCTCTGGTGCACCTGGCGGGCAGGTCCGATGAGGAACTACCGGTGTCGGCCACCGAAATCGCCGAGTCGGAGGACATTCCGCCCTACTACCTGGCGAAGGTGATGCAAGACTTGGCCCGGGCCGGCCTGTTGCGATCCGTCAGGGGGCGTGGGGGCGGATTCATGCTCAAGCGGCCGGCCGACGAGATTGGCGTTCTCGAGATTCTCGGACCGGTCGAAAACGTCAGGCGCCTGACCACCGAGTGCGTACTCGGGTTGGACCAGTGCAACGACGAGGTGCCGTGCTCCCTGCACAGCACCTGGAAGAACTTCCGCGAGACGCTGCTGAGCAACCTGTCGGAGCTGACGCTTGCCGATCTCGTCGTCGAGCTGGCACGCAAGCGCGGCGCTCCGACGAGGGCCGGCTGACTCTCGCCGCAACCTGACACCTAATAGAGGGGACACCCTTAGTCGAATCTAGGATATTTATGTATTAGTATCGGATAACATCGCGGTGCTAACTGGCAGCTGCGGCTACTGAGATCGTGCCCGGGCTGGTGCCGGCGCGACGGGCGATTTGAGGCATCGATGCGGCGGCGAAACCCTGCTCGCTGAAGGCCTCGGCGGCGCGCTCGAGGATGGTCTCCATCCGCGCCTTCGGCGGCCTGGGTCGAGCGCGAGGGCGTGTTCGGCAACTCGGAGTGGCGCACCCAGCAAGAACTCGCGGCGCTCGGACTCGGGAGCCTTCGCCTCCGTCTTGCCATCGGCGTCTGACATCCCCTGTCTCCCCGGGGCGAAGTCAGAATCTGCTGCGGGCCGCCTGCGGCTCCAACTCAGAACGAGTATGTGCTGGATAGCCAGATCTTCGTTGTGTCGGTGGCGAGCTCCTCGGCCTCGTAGACGGCACCGCGGAACCGGAACAGCTGGCGCCACGGCGCTCGGTAGGTTACTTGAAAATCGAGCTCCTTCCCATAGTCCGCGGCGCCGGTGGCAGCACCGAACCAGTGGTAAGCCAGGGTCCAGTCGAGCGGTCCGGCCGGGCCGTCGGCGCGTAGGTACAAGTCCCGCAACCCGTTGGTGGGAGTGTCGAGGAACTTGTCGGCCCAGCCGTTGAAGGCATGCAGGGTTGCCAGCGGCGTCTCGAACTGCCCGTTCTCCTCGCTACCGCCCAGCTTCTCCCAGCCGACCCGGAAGAGGAACTGCTTGTAGCCGCCGCCCGCCATGAGGTGTAGGTAGTCCTGACCCACCCGACCGGGGTTGTTGCCTGCGTCGCCCTGGTGGGCGTATTCGAGCTCGTACAGTACGTGTCCATCCTCGCCTACCGCACGGCGACCCTTGAGCTCGCCGCCGAAGGTGTCGGTGCTCAACGCGACCCGGCCCGCATCGTCGTATCGAAGCAGATAGGCATAGCCGGTCAGGTTGCCAAAGTCGGTGAGCCCGTACTGGATGTTGATCAGGTGGTGACCGGTATCTTGGCGCGCCCCCGTGATGCGGTAGATGCGGTCGACGTAGGCGTAGTGACCGCTGAAATCGTCGAGCGAGTCGTTACCTAGCCACAACGCCCGATACGACTGGTGGTGCTGGCGGAAGCCCACGTTGCCCACGAAGCGATGATCGTCGAGCGTGATCTCCTGGCGGCCGAGCTTGATCAGGGTCTCGCCGGCCTCGTATTGAGCGTAGGCCTGTAGCATCTCGGTGCCCGGCGGGTCGGCGATCACCGGCCGATCAGCGATGCCGTTGCCCCGATCGCCGAAGCCGATGTTGTTGTGCAGATCGGAGGCACGGATGTCGGTGACGCTCTCCGCCTGCAGACCGATGCTGAACCCGTTGAAGGGCTTGGTGGTGTAGCCCAGCGTCGTTCGCAGCGTCGAGGCGAACGCGTTCCGATTGAAGCCCGCCTGGTCGAGGGTCTCGTACCGGTAGCGAAGGGTGACCCCGACCCGACCCGAGCTCAGCGCTTCTGCGAGATCGACCGGGTCGTCCTGGGCCGTAGCTCGCACCACCGGAGCACTCTCGCTCGCCGGCTTGCCGGGCTCCTGAGCGGTAACCGCGGTGGCCGGGGTGAGCAACGCGAGGAGGATCGACAGGACGCAGACAGCCCGCAGGCGGCTGCTGACGAGCAAGGACCGCGACTCTTTCCCCCCGGCATCCATGGTAAATGGGAGTCTAGCGTAGCCTTATCCTCCAAGCGAACGATCATCTTGATAGACCGTGCAGCGATTCCGGGCTCGACCCGGATGTACGCAAGGCCAAAAAATAGACCATCGAGCCAGCCGATGACGTGCTGCGCCACGGGGGCGGAACCTGGTTCCTTGGCGCCTCAGGCGGCTCGTTGCGGGATGTGGAGCGTCCACCATTCCTCGGCACGGCGGGCACCCCAGCCGTTCGCAAGGAGCCAGCCGCCAGTTCAGCGCCGAGCTCCTTGGCGGTCTGGAAACGGTCGGCCGGGTCCTTCTCCAGGCACTTCATGATGCTGCGCTCCAGCGACGCGGGGATCTCGCACTCGACCCGCTGTGACGGCGGCACCGGCTGCGTCCTGACGTGTTCGAGGATGATGCTGACGGCAGTCTCGCCGTCGAAGACTTGCTGACCCGTGAGCAAGAAGTAGCCGACGCACCCCAGGGCGTAGATGTCGACCCTGCCATCGACCTCGTTCTGAGCGATTGCCATCTCTGGAGCCATGTACGCCGGCGTTCCGCTGGTCACGCCCTCCACCGTGAGCTTTGTGGCGGAGTCCGTCCGCGGCTCCGTCTTGACGAGGCCGAAATCCAGCACCTTGACGAAGTCGTGGGCGCCACCCATGCGACAGGTATAGATGTTGGCGGGCTTGATGTCGCGATGAGTCATGCTGTTGTTGTGCGCGTCGGCGAGTGACTCGCAGGCTTGCATCAGCAAGTAGGTGACCCTGCCGGGCGGAAGTGGCCCGTGGCGCTCGACCAATTCGCCGAGGTCCATGCCGTTGAGGTGCTCCATGGCGTAGTAGAAGGTTCCGTCGCCGGTTACGCCGAAGTCGTAGATCTCGATCGTATGGGGGGAACGGAGCTTGGCCGTTGCCCTGGCCTCTCGCTCGAACCGCCGGATCGGGATCATCGACTTGTGTTCATCACCGTCGCCGACCGCTCCTCGCTTGATGAGCTTGACGGCAGCGGGTCGCGCCAGTGCAGTGTGCTCGGCCAGCCAGACCTCTCCCATGCCGCCCTCGCCGATCCTCTCTTTGAGCGTGTAGATCGACGTCTTCTTGGCCTCGTGGGCGGCGCTGAAGTACTGGTCCATCAGGTAGGCGCCGAGGATCGCGACGCCGGCCCCGGCCACGACGATGGCAAACGAATCGATGATCCGTCCCGGCGTGATGAGCACTTGGATCACAGCGGAGTAGTCAGGGTTCAGTGCGCGGAGCGCCATGCCGAGCCCCAGCGGCGTCAGCGCCATGGCTCCGATCACGGTAGCTGCTCTTGTCGGGGCGTTCGGTACGACCGTGCCATAGGCGACCATGAGCAGCACGAAGAGCGACAGTGCCAGGTGCCACCGCGACAGTGCCAAGGCCGCCTCGCCCTGCGCCAGCTGCTCGGAGATCGCCAAGTAGCTCGAGGTCGCCAGATAGCCTGCCACCGCCCCGAAGGTGGCCAGTTCCACGATCCGCAGCTGCAGCAGCGAAAGGTCCTTGGCCATGAGAAGCACCGTAGCGGCCACCCCCAGGCCCCCGACCAGGAGCGCCAGCCCGAGCGTGGCGTACCCGCTTCCGAGGGCGACGTCTCGAGCCAGGAACGCGGTGGCGCAGATCAGCATCGTCACCGTCGCCCCGCCGAGCAGCCGCTTGAGTGGCTTCACGACCGGCAGCTTCTTGTTGCCCGCACCGGGCACGAGGCCGTTGTCCGGTCAGAACCGTCGATTGGGCGGCGGTTCCCTGGAGAAAGCAGTGCACCCATGGTTGCATACAAGCGTCTTCACCTTTACCGAGGGAAGTAGCGTCACTCGACAGTGGCTATCTGGGAAACCCCCTAACGAACCCGCGAGACGGACGGCGAACATGAGCGATACCGAAGCCTGCTGGCCTGCGGCAACGCCCTACGGAGACTCTTTGCTTCTCGCCAGTCCTGCCCTCTGCCACAGGTAGTAGAGCGTCGGCACGACCACGAGAGTCAGAATCACCGAGGTCAGAAGACCACCGATCATCGGAGCCGCGATTCGCTTGGTGACGCTCGCCCCGGTGCCCATGGTGGGCGCCCACATGATGGGCAACAGGCCGAGAATCGTGGTCGCGACGGTCATGACCTTGGGACGAACGCGCTGCACGGCGCCCTCGACCACGGCAGCGAGAAGATGGCTCGTCCCGGCGGTGGTGGCCGGCTTCGTCCAGTTCGCGCAGCCGACGTGACCACGCATCGTCAAGGTAGACGATCATCAGGACGCCGGTCTCGGCGGCGACGCCGGCGAGAGCGATCATGCCAACCCACGCGGCAACACTCAGGTTGTAGCCCAGGAACCAGAGAATCCAGAAGGCGCCGACGAGAGAGAAGGGCACCGAAGCGAGAACGATCAGGGTGCGCGCCAGCGAGCGGAAGTGGAAGTACAGCAGGAAGAAGACCAAAGCTACTGTGAGCGGGATCATCACTGACATGCGCGCGCGGACGCGCTCCAGTGACTCGTACTGCCCGGCCCACGTGATGAAGGTGCCGCTGGGGATCTCGACGTGCTCGAGAAGGTACGGGCGCGCCTGTTGCACGAACTCACCAATCGAAACCCCGCGCACGTCGATGGTAACGACAGCCACGAGTGCTCCGTTCTCGTTCTTGATCATCGGCGCTCCCGTCCGGGTCTCGATACGAGCTAGCTGACCGATCGGAACCTGCGCGCCGGTTGGCGTCGGGACGAGTACGCGCCGCAAGGCCGCGAGGTTGTTCCGAAGGTCGCGTGCGTAACGCACGGTGACCGGGTATCGTTCGCGGCCCTCGACGGTCGTGGTCACGGTCTTGCCGCCGATGGCGCTCTCCAGGATCGACTCGACGTCCTTGATCGTGAGGCCGACTCGGGCGATCGCATCACGGTCGATATAGAAGTCGATGAAGTAGCCTCCTGTGACTCGATCCGCGAACGCCGAAGCGACGCCCGGGTTAACCGTTCAGGGTCTCCTCGATGGCGACGGCGACCTGTTCGATCGTCTCGAGGTCATCGCCGAACACCTTGATTGCGAGATTCGACCTGATGCCCGTCGTCAGCATCATTACGCGCGTCTGGATCGGCATCCACCAGATATTCGGCATTCCGGGAAAGCGCAGCCGCGGATCCAGCTCCTCGTTGATCAGCCGCTCCCAGGTCATGCCCGGCCGCCACTGCTCTTTCGGCTTCAGCATGACCACGGTCTCGTTCATCGATAGGGGAGCCGGGTCCGTTGCGGTGTCGGCACGGCCCATCTTGCCGAAGGCGCGCTCTACCTCGGGGACCTGTACCAGGATGCGGTTCATGGTCTGCACGACCTGCCGCGCCTCGGCGATCGCCATGCCCGGCACGGCAGTCGGCATGTACAGAATGGTCCCCTCGTTGAGAGGGGGCATGAACTCGTTGCCGAGCGCGCGATAAATCGGGACCGTGGCCATGACCAGCAAGAGCGCGCTGATGACCGTGGTCTTGCGCCAGCGAAGCGCGCCACGAACGATGGGCTCATATGTGGCGATGAGGAGCCGGCTGATCGGGTGGCGACTCTCCGGCCGCGCGCGTCCGCGCAGGAACGACGCCATCAAGACCGGAGCGAGCGTTACCGAGAGCACCGCGGCGAAGAACATCGAGAATGTCTTGGTGTAGGCAAGCGGCCGGAACAGCCGCCCCTCCTGCGCCTCGAGCGCGAACACCGGGAGGAACGAGACCGTGATCACCAAGAGCGAGAAGAACAGCGCTGGCCCGACCTCCCGACACGCGGCGATGATGATCTCCGTACGCGGCGGTCGGCGCTCCGCGGGCAATCTATCGGCGCGCTCGACATGTTTGTGACCGTTCTCGATCATGACGATGGCGGCATCGACCATCGCTCCGAGCGCTACGGCGATGCCCCCGAGCGACATGATGTTCGCCGTCAGGCCCATGAAGTACATGGGAATGAATGCGATCAGCGCGGCGATCGGCAGGATGAGGATAGGAACCAGGGCACTGCGCACGTGCAGGAGGAAAAGCAGGACAACACCGGTGACGATCAGGCCTTCCTCCAGCAGCGTGTCTCGGAGCGACTCGATGGCGTTGTGGATCAGGTCGGATCGGTCGTAGGTCACGACCAGCTCGACGCCTTCCGGGAAGCCTGGCTGAACCTCGCGGATCCGTTCCTTGACGGCGTCGATCACATCAAGGGCGTTGGCCCCGTAGCGCGCCATCACGATTCCCCCGACGACCTCGCCCTGGCCATCGAGCTCGGCGACACCGCGTCTCAGATCGCCGCCGATCTGTACCGTAGCGACGTCGGATAGCCGCACGGGAGTGCCGTCGGCATCGACGCCGATGGCGATCTTCTCGATATCGCCGACGGAGTGGATGTAGCCGCGACCGCGGACGAAGTACTCGAATCCGGAGTATTCGATGACCTTGCCGCCGACGTCGTTGTTGCTGTCACGAATCTTCTGGATGACATCGCCCAGCGGAAGTCCGTACGCCAGCAGCTTGTTCGGGTCGACGTCGACCTGGTACTGGCGAACGAAACCGCCCACCGCTGCCACCTCCGCCACTCCCGGCACGCTCTCGAGCCAGTAGCGCAGGTGCCAATCCTGAAATGACCGCAGATCGGCGAGATTCTGTTTGCCGCTCCGGTCCACCAGGGCGTACTCGAAAACCCAGCCGATGGCGGTGGCATCTGGCCCGAGCTTCGGCGTCACGCCCTCGGGGAGCTGGCTGGTCACCTCGTTCATGTACTCGAGAACTCGCGAACGAGCCCAGTACATGTTGGTGCCATCCTCGAAGATCACGTAAACGAAGGAGTCGCCGAACATCGACTGCCCACGCACCACGCGAACCCGCGGAGCCGACAGCAGTGCGTTGACGACGGGGTAGGTGATCTGGTCCTCGATCAGATCTGGGCTGCGCCCCGGCCACGAGGTATGGATGATCACCTGGACGTCCGAGACGTCCGGGATCGCGGCGAGCGGGGTGTTGTCTAGAGCCCACGCACCCCAACCGGCCGCGAAGGCGATCAGCAGGACGGTCAATAGACGGTTGCGGACGCTGGCTTCGATCAACCGCTCGATCATCGCATCCCCTCGGAGCCGACCGGCAGCGGCACGATGCCCCGGATCTTGCTCTCGGCGTCGACCAGGAAGTTGCCCGACGTGACGACCGACTCGCCTTCTTCCACCCCTTCGTGGATCGGCACCATGCCGTCGACCTCGGGCCCGATGCGGACCTCGCGGGCCTGCAGCTTGCCGCCACCCAGATCCACGAAGAGCACGCGCCGCGACCCGAGGTCGATGATGGCTGCGCGAGGCCACGGTCACCACCGGTCCCGACACAGCGTCGAGCACGACCTCCCCGTACATGTTCGGGCGCAGGGCCAGATCAGTGTTCGCGAACACCAGCCGAACCTGGACGGTACGGGTGTCGCGCTCGATTGTCGGATACACATAGTCGATGCGGCCCGCCCAGCTTCGCCCGGTCGCATAGGCCAGGCTCATCGTGGCGCGCATGCCCTCGCCAACGAACGACAGCTCGCTCGCGTAGACATCGGCGATCACCCATACCGTGCTCAGGTCGGCGATTCGGTACAGCCGCATGCCGGGATCGACACGCATGCCCTGCACGGCGTTCTTCTCAACCACGTAGCCGGCGGCGGGGGAAAGAATCGGCATGGAGTCGACGACCTCACCCGCTGCGTCAAGCTGCTGGATCTGTAGCGGCGTGAGCCCCCACAGCTCCAGTCGTCGCCGAGTCGTCTGCAGCAGAGACTCTGCGCGTTGTCGCAGCTCGCTCTCGGGGCTCGCGGCGAGGCGCGCCGCGTTGTCTCGCGCCAGCAGGTACTCGCCTTGGGTACTGACGAGCTCGGGGCTGTAGAGCTCGAACAGAGGGTCACCGGCGCCCACGAGCTGCCCGGTTTCGGCAACGAGCAGCTTCTCGATCCAACCCGAAACGCGCAGGTTCACGTCAACGAGTCGGCTCTCGTCATAGGTGACGCGACCAACGGTCCGGAGGCTTTCTCGCAGGGATCGGCGTCGTACCGTTTCCGTGGTGACACCGATCGCTTGTTGCCACGTTGGGTCGATCTGGAACGTCGCACGCTCTCCAGGTGTCCCACCCGGTGCCGTCGGGGAGCTTCCCATCCCGGGCATGTCGTCCATGTGCATCTCGGACATCTCGCCGGTCACGGCGTCGGCAGCTGCCGGGTCCATGCCAGGCTTGTATACCGGCACCAGGTCCATGCTGCAGATGGGGCAGGTGCCCGGCTCCAGATGTCGGACCGACGGGTGCATCGAACAGGTCCAGTAGTCAACGATGCCCTCGTGTTCGTGCTCGACGAGCTGCCCGGCGCCGAATCGATTCGCCAGGAACGCCTGTGTGGGCGGTCCCAGTACCGGGATGTGCGCGACCAGGCGGACGGCGGCGGCCGGGTAGCGCACCACGGCGCCGGCAGTGAGGCCGACCGCGACGACGAGTATCACAACAAGAGTCCGGCGAAGTGCTAGGCGCCTCGTCATGGCAGAGGCTCCTCATTCGGCAGGTAGACGACGCCGATCGCTTCGGCCAGGTCGGCCACGGAGATGCCGTAGTCGGCCTCGGCGCGGGCAAGTCCGAGCCGATTGAAGAGAAGAGCGCGCTCGGTATCGATGACGGTAACGAAGGGCGTAGCGGCCGTTTCGTAGGCCGATCTGGCGGCTTCCAGCGTCGTTTCCGACTGGGGCAGCAACGTCGTCATGTACAGCTCGACGATCCGAGCACTGGCCGTGACCCGATGCCACGCGGCGACCACGTCGCGACGCACCTCGTCTTCTCGAGCCTGTCGGTCGGCAACGGCAGCGCGCTGGTCTGCGGTCGCTCTGATGACCGCAGCCTCGTACTTGCCGCCATTGGCCCAGGGCAGCGTGATGGTCGCCAACAGGGCGTAGCGTTCGAACCGGCCACCCAACCCGTCGGATGCTGTCCACCACTCCGCCGCGACACCGAAATCCGGCTTCGCTTCGTGCCACTCAGCGGCCACCCGCGCTTCCTCGCGCTGGATGGCCACGCTGGCGGCCGCGAGCCCCGGATTCTCCTTGGCCGCCGCTAGCGCCTCCTCCAACTGCAGGCCTGAGAGCGTCGCCCGGCGAGCGCTCGATCGGCCCATCGGTGCGTTCGCATCCCGCCGCAGCAGCGCATTGAGCGCCGCCCGCGCGCCGGCCAGGCGGGCGTCTACATCTGCGAGTTGGATGAAGAGTCCAGTCAGTTCCTGGAGGGCGCGCAGCACGTTTTCCTGTGGCGCCGAGCCGGTGGCGTAGCGCGTTTCCGCCGACGATGACAGCTCGCGAACGAGCGCCAGGTGCTGGTGATGGACTTCACGCGCACGCTCCGCGAAGTACAGATCGTAGTAGGTGCGGCGGGCGGCGGCGGCGAGTTGTACGCGGGTGTTCTCGACGATATGCGCCCGCCGGTCCGATTCTCGCTGCGCTACAGCGACGCGCCGGCTCGAGCGTGCCGGGGTACGGGAACTCCTGCGACAGCTGCAGTCGAAGCTGACCGCCGAGCACATCCACGGATGGAAACGGGACGGCGTAGAAGCCGCCCCGAAGTCGTGGATCGGGCAGTGCATCGATCTCGACGGCGGCCGCGTTGGCCGCTTCGAGACGCTGGCGTGCCGCGTGGAGATTCGGGTTTGCGCTGAGCACGCGCTCGACAACATCGTCGAGCACGAGAGGTGATATGGAGGTCTGGCCGCCCGAACCCGACTTCGGGCTCGAGGGTTCTTGCGCGACGGCGCTTTCCGGTGTGGTCACGAAGAGCACCAGAAAGGCCGACAGGAACACGGTTCGCGTCAGGGCCCCACCTTTGGTGTGGGAGCAGAGCGGAATCTGACACGCGCTCGGTCAGGAGTGCCTCCGCCTCCACACAGGGGCGGCGAGGACGGGCGTGTCGGAGCTGATCTGTACCTAGAAGGGGGTACGGATCAGAGCCGTAGAACCGTGAGGCGATCCAGCGGCGATGACCGGTGACGTTCGGTCGTGTTCCCGTCCACCGGCGTGGCCCCACCTCCCGGGGGTCCTGCCAGGAGGGCAGTCACGGCAACGGCAGCCGGCGCGGCGTTGGCAAGAGAGGATTCCGTTCGGGCTTTCCCCTGGGCGTCGCCGTCGGTTCTCGACGACGGCGGACCGAAATCGCAGCAGGACGCCCACAGGCCAGGGCAACGGTCAGGTGCGTCCGGCTTCATCTCGTCGTCCGGCATCGGGCCGCACTCATCCCGCGATGAGGTAACCAGTGGAGTCGCGAATACCGCGAGCAACACCGAGTGATGCAAGTACTCAGGATGGAGTTCCGACTCATGGAATCGTGCCCATTGTCCGCGCCAGCAACCGACTGCAAGGTCCAATGATACACGAGCCCACTCGAGCCCCTGCAAGCTCTAACGGCATGTCGGGCAACGGATCAGGCCTCAAATCCCGGCGTGCCGGTCGAGCCGGTCCAGGAGTCGATCGATGTCCGCCGAGTCGTTGTACAGGTGCGGCGACACTCGCACACCGGTTTCGCGGGGAGAGATTTGGATCCTCGATGCCGCGAGGGCATCGACCAGCTCCTGAGGATTGGCGCGCTCGAGCCCCATCAGCACGATCGATGTTCGGGCCCGCCGACCCGGGCTGCAGATCGCGATTCCGCGCTCCTGTAGGCCGGCGCGCAGCTTCTCGGCGAGGGCTCGGTTGTGCGCCTCGATGCGCTCGACCCCGATCTGCACCAGATAGTCGATCGAGGCCGCTAGGCCGAGCGCCGCACCGAAGGCGGTGGTGCTGGCCTCGAAACGACTCGCATCGGACGGCAGCGTCAGCCGGTCGGCGCGCAGATCCCACATCCGATGGTGGCTCCGGAAGCCGACCAGGCCGGGATTCGAGGCCTGGAGCTCGGGTGTCAGGTACAGAAACGCCGCACCGAACGGACCGCAGAGCCACTTGTAGGCCCCGCATACCAGGGCATCGATACCGAGTGACGGGGCGTGGATCTGCAGCGCACCGGCCGTCTGCATCGCATCCACGACCAGCAGCGCCCCGTGCGCGTGTGACGCGGCCGCGATGCGTACCAGATCGTAGAGCTGCCCGGTCGCGTACTCGGCGTGGGACAGGCAGACGATCGCGGTGCGCTCGTCGATCAGGCGGATGATCTCCTCCTCGTCGACCAGCCCGTCGTGCACCGGGGCGAGACGGACATCGCAGCCGGTGTGATCCGCAACCCGGCGCCACGGATACACCGTGCTCGGGAAAGAGGCCTGGGTGCTGACCACGTTGCACTCCGCGGCAGGTGCGAGCGCCCAGGCCAGCGAGCCCAGAAGCTCGGTGCTGCTCGAGCCGGCCGCGATGTCGTCGGCGCTGACGCCGAGCAGGCGCGCCGCTGCCCGGCGCAGGGGCAGAAAAACGGCACGTTCCGCCTCGGCGTCGAAGTAGAGGCTGCCGCCGCGCCCGGCGGCACGGTACCAGTCGGCCACCGTGTCGACCGCTCCGCTGTAGGTCAGGGCGATGTTCGCCGTATCGAGATAGGCGTGGTCGGCGGCGCCGAGGAACTCGCCCGGAGCCGCCAGGGGTCGCGTCGTGTCGACGGCGTGGCGCTCCGACATGAAAGCTCCGGCGGGGCCTGGGTTGAACTTCGAGCACTCTGCGACAGGGTGGGCCGCACCACAGTACCGGAGGGAGGCGTTGGTGTCCGATACGACTCGCGGTCAGTTCTTCGGATTCGGTGCACCGCGGCTGGCTTGCGACGCTGCTCAGGCGTCGCGCAGCGCCGTGACCGGGATCGGTTCGCGATGCGCGCCGCGCCGGCAGGTAGCCGGCGAGCAACGCCACGGCCAGCAGCGTCGTCACCATCGCCGCGTACGTGATGGGGTCGCCGGTACCGACTTCGTACAGCAGCGACGCCATGAGCCGGGCCAGAAGAAACGAGCCGACCAGTCCGACGCCGAGGCCGGCCAGTGCCATCCCCATCCCACGGCGGATCTCCTCGAGCAGCACGGCGGTCGGCATCGCGCCCAGGGCCAGGCGGACCCCGATCTCGGCACGTCGCTGGCCGACCGAGTACGAGATGACCCCGTAGACCCCCAGGGCGGCGAGGATCAATGCGATCCCGGCGAAGCCCACGAGCATGGCCATGAAGAAACGACGCGGCGACACGGCGCGCTCTACCAGGTAGCCGAGCGGCAGGAAGTCGGTGAAGGGGAACAACGGATCGGCGTCGCGCAGCGCGGTGCGCAGCTGGCCGGCCAGCGCCAGCGGATCGCGCTCGCCCCGCACGACCATGTTCAACGACCGCGTCCGCATCTGCGGCAGCGGCAGGTACATCTCGTTGCCGGCATCTTCGTCGAGGCGATTGTGGCGCACGTCGCCGACCACGCCGACGATGCGGCGGGTACCGCCCGAGGTCAGCACCGACTGGCCGAGCGCGCTGCGGCCGGGGAACAGGGTTTCCGCCAGAGTCCGGTTGACGACGATCACCGGCTCGCTGTCGGTGGTGTCATCGGTGACAAACTCCCGGCCGGCCAGAACCGGCACGCCCATGGTGCCGAAATAGCCGTCGCCGATGAGCCGGATGAAGGCACCCTGGAACGCGTCCGGGGAGTCGTCGCTGTCGACCCGCCGGATGCCCCAGGTGCGGTTGCTGTCGAGCGGCAGCGCATCGGTCAACGCGGCGGCCTCGACGCCGGTCACGGCGCGCGCCGCCGAGGTGATCTGGCCGTAGAAGGCGACGATTTTCTCGGTGCTGTCGTAGCGCGAGCCACCTCGACCCGCAGCATCGCCGTGTGCTCCGGCCGGAAGCCGAGCTCGACATCGAGGATCTGCATGAAGCTGCGTGCCAGCAGCCCGGCGCCCACCAGGAGCACGCAGGCGAGCGCGATCTCGGCTACGACCAGCGAGGAGCGCGTCCACGAATGTGCCTGATCGCCGAGTGCACCGCGGCCCGAGAGGCTCATCGCGGCAGCCGGATCACGGCGCGATACCTGCAAGGCCGGCGCGGTGCCAACGACCACGCCGATTACCACAGTGACCAGAAGTGCGAAGCCGAGCCCGACCGCATCGAGCTGCACGCGTTCCAGCATCGGCATGACGACCGCTTGCGAGCTCACGATGAGACGGACTGCCAACCAGGCCAGCCCGATGCCCAATATGGCGCCGAGGCCCGACAGCACCAGGCTCTCGGTAAGGAATTGCCGCACCAGGCGACCCTTGCCGGCGCCGAGCGCGCCACGCACGGCGAGCTCCCCGCGCCGCGAAACGCCGCGCACCAAGAGCAGGTTCGAGAGGTTGGCGCAGACGATCAGCAGCACCATCCCGACCGCGCCCCACAGCACCCACAGGGCGTTGCGCACCGACTTGCTGACGTGTCCCTGAAGCGAGCTCACCCGCGCTATGTAGCCCGTGCCCTGATCGGCCCGCTCCTCGATCAGGCGTTCGTTGATCGCGTCGAGCTCGGCCTGCGCCGCGGCCAGCTCCACCTCCGGCTGCAGTCGGCCGACCACGGCGATGGTGTTGCCCCAGTTGGTCATGATCGACAGGACGGCGGGGATGAACACCTCCACGTTGAGACCCGGAGTGAATAGCGAGCCGAAGTCGAAGTCCGCTGGCAACACAGCGACCACGGTTACGGGCCGGTCGTTGAGCTCGATGGTGTGCCCCACGACGCCGGCGTCGCCCCCAAAGCGGCGCTGCCACAAACCGTGGCTCAGGATGGCCGCGGGCGGGCCCTCGGCCAACGTCTCTTCGTGCGTGAAGTACCGCCCCATGTGCGGTTCCACGCCGAGCAGCGGGAACAAGTTGCCCGTGACTCGAACGCCCATGAGACGCTCGGGCTCCCCGCCACCGGTGAGGGTGAAGCTGCCGCGCACGAAGAACGGGTTGTACGCGGCAAGATCCTCGAAGCTGTTGTTGAACTCCAGCCACTGCTCGTAGATCGCCACGCGCGAGGCCAGAGCCGACGGGTTCGTGTCGCCAGGGTTTTCCGGGTCGCCGTTCTCGATCCACACGAGGCGATCCGCCTCGGGGAAGGGGAGCGGCAGCAGCAGCAATCCCTTGACCAGGCTGAACACGGTGGCGTTGGCGCCGATGCCGAGCCCCAGAATCAACACGGCGACGATCGTGAAGCCGTAGTCGCGCCGCAGGGTGCGGAAGGCGTACCTGAGGTCCTGCAGGACGCTCTCCAGCGCCGGCAGGCCGCGGGCATCCCGATGCAGCTCGTGCGCCACACCCAGGTTGCCCACGGTGATGCGTGCCGCTCGACGCGCCTCGGTTTCGCTCATGCCGAGCTTCACGTTGTCGTCGGCAAGCATGTCGATGTGCGCCCCCAGCTCCTCGCCCAGGTCATCGTCGATCTGTCGCTTGCGGAACACCGCCGCGAGCTTGCGCAACCACCTCATCGGCCCGACTCCTGGGGTCCCAGCAGGGTCTCGATGACGCCGGCCAGGCGCCACCAAGCCTCGGACTCCTCGACGAGCTGCTTCCGACCCGCGCCGGTGAGCTCGTAGAACTTGGCACGACGGTTGTTGTCGGAGACACCCCACTCGGCCGCGATCCAGCCGCGCTGTTGTAGCCGTACCAGGGAGGCGTAGATCGTCCCCTGGTTCAGCAGCACCTGGTCGCCGCTGACCTGCTCGATGCGTCGAGCGATGCCGTAACCGTGCTGTGGGCCCAGAGTGTCGAGGGTACGCAGCACCATGAGGTCGAGAGTTCCGGGTAACAGGTCGATCTTGTTCATGCGTCGGCTCCTGTGGGATGGCCACAGAAAGCATGCCACATTCTCGTCGAGGTCGCCTGCATCGGAAGTCAGCCGCGTTGACACCTTGACTCTGTAGTAGGGTCCGGGGTTTAGACTCGCATCATATCTGGGCAACAGTCGCGCTCGACATGGGCTCGGGCGCGCGATTGGGGGATACCGTGGGCAACAAGCGGCAAGTGGGCCGGCACCGACCGTATCCCTAGCGCCATGGAACCTCGAGCAGCTCGCCGGCGCCGTCGAGCAGCAGCAGGCGATCGCCGGTTGTGGGGGGAGACCGGAACCGGTGCGGGTCAGTTCCAGGCTCCCAGTGGCGTGGCGGTCACCCCTTGGGGCAACGTTGTCGTCGTGGAGTTCATGGGGCAGCGTGTCCAGGAGCTCGACGCCAACGGCGCTTTCGTACGCTTCATCGATGGTGGAGAGCCGGCGCGGGTCTACGCCGAGAATCGCCCACCGGTCCCGGGCATGGAGACGATGAAGATGCCCATGCCGATGGCGGCCACACCGGACGATCCCCACGACCTGTTCGCCTTCCCCACAGACGCCGCCGTCGGGTCCGACGGCACCCTCTATGTCAGCAATACGCACGGCTACGAGATCCTGGTATTCGAGCCCGACGGCAGCCTACGCGCGGCATGGGGACGCAAGGGCTCGGGGGCAGGCGAGTGGGAGGTTCCAGTAGGGCTCGCTATCGACGTGCGCGGTAACCTTTTCGTCGCCGACAGCGCCAACTTTCGAGTCCAGGGACTCGACCCGTCCGGCCAGGTCTTTCTCGTATCCCGGGCCGATGAACGCTGGTACCAGAGCACGCGGCGCATCTACTCGCCGAGCGATATCGCCGTCGATTCCGACGGCCGCCTCTACGTCGCCGACTTCGCCGCCTCCCGGGTGCAACGGTTCGTCAGGGGGTCCTGACGAGTCTGCCTCGGCCGGCGGCGCGGCGTACGTGTCTCAGAACCAGATACGGAATCCTGCGAGCACGGCCAGCTCCGCGACGGGCTCGCCCGCGCTCCTGGCGAGGTCTGCCGTGCGGCCGACGCGCTCGAACCAGCTGACCCCGAGGTAGGGCGCGAGCTCCCGGCGGAGCTCGTAACGGAGTCGCAGCTCGGCGGAGATATCGGTCAGCCCGCTTCCCACGCCCCACTCCTGCACACTCTGAGCCGCGAGATTGACCTCGACCCGCGGCTGCAGGATCAGGCGCTGGGTCAGGAGCATGTCGTACGAGGCAGTCACTCGGGCCGACAGGTCGCCGTCCTGGCTGATGAACAAGGCCGGCTCGATCTCGAACCAGTAGGGCGCGAGCCCCTGGAGCCCGAGCACGAGATGCACGCGCGAGAGCGCGGGCCCGAACCCGGACCCGAGCTTCAGGTCGTAGCGAAGGCCGGCTTGCAGGTCCCAGAACGGCGCGATCAGCCGACTGTAGAGTCCCTGCACCTCGAGCTCGCCGCCGCCGCCACGGGTGGGCCGCTCACCCTCCGACTTCATCCAGATCCGGTCGTAGTCGCCTCCGATCCAGCCTTCGAGGTCCCAGACCACAGGCTCGGTACCGCTCAGCGCGGCGACCTCGAGCTGCTCGAAGATGACGAACCAGAAGAGCTGGTCGTCGTGGACGGGGCTCGGCCAGCCCTCCTGCTGGGCGAGTGCCTGCACCGGAGCCAGGATTGCGACCAGGCCGACGAGAAGGCCCGCCAACGACTTGCACGCCGTGAGCCTGCGACTCATGGCGCCATCTCGTGGCGCTGCATCCGGTGATTCCCGGAGCTCACCTGCCCATGATCCAGGACGTGATCGCCAACGTCGACGACCCGGAACATGCCGGCTTCCATGTGGTAGAGGATGTGGCAGTGGAAGGCCCACCGCCCCGGCGCATCCACCTCGACCTCGAGGAACATGCGCTCTCCGGGTTTGAGGTTCACCGTGTGCTTGCGCGGATTGTAGGCCCCGTTGCCGGTGTCCAGATGCATCCACATCCCGTGCAGATGCAACGGGTGGTCCATCATGGTGTCGTTGACGAAGTTGATGCGCAGGCGCTCGCCGTTGACAAACGGGATCGGCCGGTCCACCTGCGAGGATTTCTTGCCGTCGAAGGACCACATGTAACGCTCCATGTTGCCGGTTGCGTGCAGCTGAATCTCACGGTCGGGCGGCCGGTGCTCGTAGAGCGGTTCCAGCGCCCGCAGGTCGCTGTACAGCAGCACCCGCCAGCCGTCGGTGCCGAGCCCGATACCGGGTTCGTGCAGCCGGCTCGTGGGCATCATCGCGACCATCGCGTTCCCCGGGCCATGGGTGCCCGGACCGTGCATGGCAGGCGCATCGGCGCCCGGCTCCGGCGCTGCCATATCGCCCATACCCATGTCCGCCATGCTCCGCAACGGTCGCCCACGGCGATCGGGGATCGCGGCCGACATCCCCAGGCGAGGAGCGAGAGAACCTCGCGCGTAGCCGCTGCGATCCATGGACTCGGCAAAGATCGTGTAGGCACGGTCCTCGGTCGGCTGCACGATCACGTCGTAGGTCTCGGCGATCGCCACGCGGATCTCGTCGACGGTGACGGGCTCGACGTTCTGACCATCGACCTGGACCAACGTCATCCGTAGCCCTGGAATTCGGACGTCGAAGAAGCTGGCCGCAGCGGCATTGATCAGCCGCAGCCGTACCCGCTCGCCGGGCTGGAACAACGCGGTCCAGTTGTCTTCTGGCGCCAGCCCGTTCATCAGGTAGCGGTACGTCGCGCCGGTCACGTCGGCGAGGTCCGTCGAGTCCATGCGCATCCGGCCCCATCTCAGCCGGTCGGCAAGAGCACGACCGAGTCCACCCATACGCGCCGCTTCGCGCGACAACCCGGGGACAGTGCGGCGCTGGTAGTTGTAGTAGTTGGACACCTTCTTGAGCTTTGCGAGAACCTTGTAGGGGTTTTCAAACGTCCAGTCGGCGAGAACGACCGTGTGGTCGCGGTCGTACTCGAAGGGATCGGGCTCGGCGGGGTCGATGATCAACGGCCCGTAGTGACCGAGTTGCTCCTGCAGCCCCGAGTGGCTGTGGTACCAGTAGGTCCCGTTCTGGCGGACCGGGTATCGGTACACGAACGTCTCGCCCGCCGGGATCCCCGCGAAGCTGACACCGGGAACGCCGTCCATCGCTGGCGGCAGAAGGATTCCGTGCCAGTGAATCGACGTCGGCTCGTCCAGCTCGTTGGTGACCCGTAGGGTCGCCGTGCCTCCCTCGCACAGGCGCACCAAGGGGCCCGGCACCGAGCCATTGATCGTCAACGCCGCGCCCTGTTCACCGCCGAAAGTGAAGCGCTGCTTGCGGATGTGCAGATCGATCTGGGTGTCGAGCTGTCCGCTCCGGCGGCAAGGAACGACCCCCGCCGCCGCGCGTGCCCATGGCGGCAAGAGCCCGGAAGCTGCCACTGCGAGTGCACCGGATCCCAGGCGCCCGACGAACCGCCGCCGGGTCAGTGCGCCGAGCGCTTCAGTCATCCCATCTCTCCTTCATTCGTCGATCGGCGTGATGCGGATGTCGTCGAGTCGGATCTTGCCCGTCCCCTCGAGCAGGATTGCGGCGGGCCCGACCGAGGCCGCCGCCGCGTGTCCGTGGACGAGCAGCTCGCCATCGAGGTAGCCCCTGAAGTGGGTGCCCGCCGCGACCAGCTCGATCTCATGCCAGCCTGGGCCGACGGCAGCCGGCGCACTCGCCAGCTCCTCGTCCAGGGCGGCGCGACGCACGCCGAGCACGATCATCGAGCCGTTCCAGGTCAGGAACTCGAGGGTGCCGGAGTCGTCCACGTGAAGAAGGAGACCGATCGTGCCGACGAACTCGTCGCGGTGAAACCGGATCTTCATGCTCGCCTTGTCCACGGCGGCCCCGAGCCGAAGAACAGTCCGTTCCGGCGCGACCTTGGTGAGCACCAGCGCGGCCTCCCGGCTCTCTACCGTAGCCTCGGGCAGCGCGCCCTCGGCGGGCGTCACGAACTCGCCGAGTATCGCCGCAGCGCCCTCTCGAAAGCGCCAGCGAAACGCGCCGTCCGCATCGACGCTCGGACCCAACGCGTCCAGGTCCGGCTCCGGCTCCGGGTCGAACGCCCCGTCCGGCGCCTGACGTACCGGTCGCACACCTACGCCTAGATCGAAGACCAGCCGGCCGCCGTGCTCAGCGGTCACTCCCAGTAGGATCGTGGCGCCGACCAGCAGCACCGCGGACACCACGTGCAGTGCACCGTGCAGCCGCTGACGGCTGACCAGGGCGAGCCGCAGGGCCGCCACCGCGACGAAGACCCAGAGGGTCCACCAGGCCAGGTCCGAGTGTTCGGCCATGACGGCCTGGGCCTGCGGGAACGGGTTGATCACCCGGTCCGAAGCCTGCCGCCCCGTCCAATAGGTGAAGGGCAGGAACGCCGTGCCGCCGGCCAGCAGCCAGGTGGCTGCACGCCGGGCGAAATCATGCCGTGCGACGATCGCGACGAGATCGACGATCAGGGCCGATACCAGCAAGGCGACGGGGAAATGCACCAGCAGCGGGTGGACCCCCGGAAGGTAGTCAGGGAGCATCTGCCGGGCCCTCCTGGTTTGGAACAATCTCGCGAGCGGATTTCAGCGCACGGGTGGCGGCCCACCTGTGTGGGAGCGAGACGGTGCGGTTGCTGAGTGAGATTGAGGACACGCGGGCCCACGATTGTGGAAAGAGGGTCCTGCAAGACGAGGAGGGCGAATTCGGTCGGACGCGGGGTAGCGTCGTCCGCGGTGCCGATCAGCAGATCAGCGGCAACGCCGATCCGAGCGCCGGGGCCGGCAACACCTCGGAGCTTCCGGCCTCTACGGATGCCGTTCGCGACACCATGGAGCAGACGGACGCCGTCGAGCACTTGGGCAGGACAACGGGCGTGCGCGCTAGCTTGCCGGACGCTCGTAGCGCTGCTCCGCAGCAGTCCGCAACGTGGCACACCCCCTGCTCATGGCCCTGGTGTGAGCGGCGCGCGGCCCCAATCATTGCGCCGTCGGTCGTCGGTGGCGGCTCCGCCTGGACCAGGGTCGGGCACACGCCAGCCCCTAATGCGAACAGCATCATCCAGCCCGCGGCGTATGACCGTGGCCACCGCCCGCTACGCGAGGCGGCAGGCTGCATCCGACTCCAAGCCCTCATTCCTGGATCGTATCCGGAGGACGAGAGGTGGGGCAAGGAGGCCACTGCGTGCCAGAGCATCAGCGTGTGCAGGAGGCCTGGCGGGGCGCCGGAAAGCCGTACCTTCGCCAGCATCCGCGGTCTCCTGGAACCCGGGTTGGGGATGCTCTACCGCTGGTTGCGCCGCGAGGACCAGTGGACGTGGACGATGAGCCAGCGACCGCCCACGCGACGCAGCATCATGGTCTCCACCCCGCTCGAGTCGATCTGACGATCACCGACGCTCCCGGTGGTGCGTGAGCGCGTTAGCACGAGGGCCGTGTCGCCGAAGATCTCGTGGCGCTGGTCGATGGTCTCGCGTTGGGTCGCGCCGGCGAAGCGCATGTCGCCGCCGAGATGGTGCGATTCGTACTCGTCGCGCGACAACTCGGCGCCGCCGGACTCGAAAATGACCACCTCCGGTGCCATGTTCGCCAGCGCCCCATCCCCGTCGCCGGTCGCGAGCGCCGCGTGGAAGGCGTCGACCACCCCGATTGCCTCGGCACCCGAATCGGGCGCGCTCTCACCCGGGATCGCCAACTGCTGCCGGTCGCCGATGCGGAAGTCGAAGTCGACGCTGTGACGCTCGGTCTCCCCGGCCTTGCTGAATCTCAGCAGCACCGAGTAGTCGGCCGCCGCGGTGAAGATACGCATCGTCCGATAGGTACCCGGCTCACGCCGCGAGCCGAAGACCCGAAACGGGCCGTGCTCGGCGTTCCCATGGACGACCACCGCCTCCAGATTCTCCAGATCGTCAACGGGTTCCTCCGATTCCAGCGAGCGAAAGCGCCAGACGAGCTCTTGCCGCTCTTCGGTTATGGCCGGTTCGGGCTCGGCACCGAAGACCACCATCATTCCAGCGACTTCCTTGCGCTCGTGCATCGCGGCGCCCGCCCCTGCCGCGCCGAGCAGCAGAAGCAGCATCAGCTACTGGGTGAGGGTGTATCCGTTGCTCTGGGCGACAAGCTCAGAGGCCATCGCCACCCCCCTGAACCTTTACCTGGTCAAGCGCTACGCTCCCTGGGTGCGCGATGATGTGCGCAGATTCATCATCGGCATCGGAAGCTACATGAACATCAACGGCACCTTGATCAATGTCTTCGTCCTTGGAGCAATCGTCCTCTCGATCCTCGGAATCCAGGTGTCGGTCGTTGAGCTCTTGCTCGTGATCCCCGTCGTGTTCCTGATCAGCTATGGAGTTCCTGGCATTCCCGGAGAGTTGGTGCTCTTTGCGGGCCCCATAGCCGTGCTCATGAATCTTCCAGCGGATATCGTTCCCGTCTTTCTGGCGGTCTACATCGGTATTCAGATCGGGTTGCCCGATTCTTTCCGCACGGGGAACAACAGCACGGACGACCATATCTCGGTCATCTTGATGAATCGGGTGTATGAAGAGAGGTACCTGGCCGACGAGAGCGTCGCTCCGGCGGCGGTTCCCGTGGGCGCGTCCGCGGCAGAGCTCGTGGTTCCGGCCCGGCAAAGGTAGGAGACCCGTGCTACCGGGCCTCCCGGGCTTGTACGACCCGAGCGAGCCTCCAGCTACCGGCAAGACCGAGGGTGGGGACGCGATAGGCTCTGTCCGTCTGTACTGCTGATGGACGTGAGACTCGAGAAACAACCGATGGCTCCTGCCCTGTGGAATCACGCGGGCGCGAAGGAACGCCAGCGGAGGCTCAAAGCGGTCCTTCAATCAGCCGAGAAGGTAGCCAGCCTCCACTTGACGCTGACTTCACGCCGCGGCCAATTCTTCCCGCATCGGCTGCTGAATCTTGTCACCGGCACTGTCGCCGTGGGGGAGGTAGAGAGTCTCCGCAGGCAGGTGGGGGTGACGGAAGCCGAACCGCACCTGCAGAAGTTTCTCGAGCATCGTCTGATCGAGGTCGTCGCGACTCGGGAACAGAAGGGGTATCGGCACACGAGTTCGGGCCAGGAAGCAGTCAACGCCGTACACGAGCTGGAGGAGCGAATCGGCGCAGACAGGGCGGAGCAGATCTTCCGATGCTGCCTGGACAAGAACTCGATCCAGCTCTTCCTGAAGGTGTATGGGTCGCGCGACGGACGCGAGGGAGACACCGTCATCTACACGGCGTTAGAGATCGGGCGGATTGCGGTCTTTCTCTCTCGCACAATGGAGGGGATCTCTTCAATCGAGAAGCTGGACGCGACAGGACTCGTCACCTACCTCGAGGATGGCACGGTCTGCATGAATCTCCGCGAGGCGACCGCCTTCTATCACTACTTGAGCAGCCTCTTCGGGATCTGCCGAAAATAGTCGGCCCCCTGAAGCTGCAGGCTTGTTGCGACTCGATCAGCGTCGGCTGGCAGGCCGCCGCGCGGTCGCAGTGATCGGAGCGGATCGGGTCGCGCTCGGCAGCTCAGGCGACGACGAACTGGGCGACGTGCTCCTCATCCATGGGTGGCGTTGCGAGCGACACGGCCACCAGCATGAGGAAGTTGGCGGCCAGGCCCCAGATGCCGGGGTGGATTCCCTGCCACTGTAGCGCCGGCACCTGGTTGAACAGAATTACGACGGAGCAGCCGGCGAGCAGGCCGGCCACCGTGCCCTGGGCGGTCGCCCGCGGCCAGAAGAAGGTCGCCAGCAGCACCGGCGCCACCTGCGCGATGAAGCCGTAGGACAGCAGCAACAGCGCCACCAGCGACAGGTCCGAGGCCACGGCGAAGTAGTAGGCGACGCCGCTGATCACCAACAGCAGGAAGCGGATGAGTTGCTTCTGCTGCCGGTCGGCCAGCCGCCCCGGAAAGAGCACACAGACGAAGTCGCGCACCATCACCGAGCCGGCAGCGTGCAGCAGGGCGTCGCCGGTCGACATCGAGGCCGCCAGCGCCCCGGCGCAGAACAGCCCGACGATCACCGGCGGCAGATCCATCGACATGAGGATGGTCGGCAGGATCGCGTCGGTCGGCGTGACCCCCGGATAGCGCAGGATCCCAGAAAAGCCGATGAACATGATGGGAATCAGGAAGATCCCGAAGGTCGGGTAGAAGATCACCGTCTTCTTGAGGATGCGCTCGCTGCGCGCCGTGTAGATCTTCATGAAGTAATGGGGCCAGAGCGAGAAACCGATGGCCGAGATCGCGATTGCGCTCGAGTAGGCGCCCCAGCTCCAGGAATGGCCGGCGCCATCGAGCCCGGGGGCGGTCAGCATCTCGGGCACCGAGGCCGCCAGCTCCTCGAACATGGCTCCGACGCCGCCGTAGAGCCGGTAGGGCAGGTAGAGTCCGAGCCCCCAGGCAAGCACCATCATGAAAACGCCCTGGAAGGTGTTGGTCCAGCCAACGCCCATGACGCCGCTGGCGTAGACGTAGATCAATACGACCCCGTAGGCGATCGCCGCGCCGAGCCAGGGCGCGATGCGCCCCTCGGTGACAACACTGAACACGTAGCCGGCGCCCTCCATCTGCAAGGTCAGATAGGGCACGAAGGCGGCGAGACTGATGATCGCCAGTACCGCCGAGAGCGCCGGGCTGCGAAACCGGTGGGCGAACAGCTCGGCCTGAGTGACGTAACCGAAACGCCGGCCGAGGGCCGCCACCCGGGGGCCGAAGAAGTACCAGGGCATCAGGCCGATGGCGGCGTACGAGAGGATGTAGAAGGCTGCCGCCCCGCGTGAGTAGGCCCACCCCGGACCGCCCAGGAAGGCGAACGCCGAGAAAATCGACGCGCCCATGATGAAGTACAGGACCAGGAATCCAAGCGCGCGGTCGCCGGCGACGAACCCCTCGGTGCCCTTTGATGCGTTGCGGCCCGAGGCGAGCCCGACAAGGAGCGACAACACTAGGTAGCCGACGGTCACGGCGAATACGACGACCCAAGGCTGCATCAGCGGCGCTCAGCCTCGCGGTCCTCGGCGGCGAACACGCCGCGCCGATCCTCCCAGAGATAGAGTCCCAAGCCCACGGCGAACGACAGCACCGTGATGGCAGCGAGGTAAAACAGCGCGAACGGCATGCCGAGCAGTAGGGGGCGCACGCGGCTGAACACCGCATACACCGGCCACAGCATGGCCACCGAGATGGCCAGGTACCAGCCGGTGACCGCGGCATAGATGTTGCGATGGCGGCGCGGCATCTCGCTGGCGAAGAATCGTGGCAGCCGGGGCATGATGGTCTCCGAGACTAGCAGGCTAGTCCGAGTCGGGGGGGGATCTTGGCGCGGCGCCGCTTGAGATCGCTCTGCCGACGCTTGCCCTCGAGCCGTCGCGTCCTCGAGCCCGCCGTCGGGCGCGTTTTGCGGCGCGGTCGAGGACGTCGCAGGGCCTCGCGCAACAGCCTCGCGAAGCGCTCGATCAGCTCCGCCTTGTTGGCTGCCTGCGATCGGCTGGCATGCGAGGAGATGCTGAGCACGCCCTGGTTCGAGATCCGGTTCCCCAGCTTGCGCTCGATGCGCTCTCGATCCGACTCGCTCAGGCTGGGCGAGTCACGTACCTCGAAGGTCAGCGTCATACGTGACGCCACCTTGTTGACGTGCTGTCCACCCGGTCCCCCCCCGCGGGAGGCCGTGAAGCGGAGCTCGCTCCTCGGGATCTCGAGTCGTGCATTGATGCGGATCATTCGGGGAGGGTAGCGCGCCGCGGCACAGGCTATGATCGACGCTGTACGAATTGTTCACCATGGCCTGCTGGAGCCGGCGGCGATGAGCTCGCAGTTCCCCGAGGGCAACGCGATCGTCTATTGCGAGGGCGCCTACGCGACGCCCTACGGCAAGACTGCGCATGGGCTGGTGCGTTTCACACGCCGCTACCAGGTGGCCGCCGTAGTCGACTCCGAGCTTGCCGGCTCCGACGCCGGCACACAGCTCGACGGTCGGGAACGTGGGATCCCGATCGTCGAGAGCCTTGCCGTCGCCCTGCGTGCTGCGGACGCCGCCGGTGAGCCGGCGACCCACCTGGTGATCGGTGTAGCCCCCGACGGTGGGTCGCTCGATGGCAACATACGGGCGGCGGTGCTCGAAGCGATCGATCACGGTCTGCACGTCGTTTCCGGGCTGCACGACTTCCTGAGCGATGACCAGGAGATCCAGGCAGCTGCGTTCACCTGCGGAACTCACCTCCTCGACGTTCGTCGCCCGCCGCCGCGCGACCGGTTGCATTTCTTCTCCGGCAAGATCTCCGAGGTCGAGGCGCTGGTGGTCGCGGTGCTGGGCACCGACTCGGCCGTGGGAAAGCGCACGACGGCCTGGCTGCTCGTCGAAGGCCTGAGCGCGGCAGGCCACTCGAGCAACAATGGTGGGCACCGGTCAGACTGCCTGGTTGCAAGGTGCCGACTCCGGTCTCTGCATCGACTCGTTGGTCAACGACTTCGTGGCCGGTGAGATCGAGCACGCGGTCTGGTCGACGTGGGAGGGCAGTCGGCCGGAGGTGATCGTCATCGAGGGTCAGGGCAGCCTCCTTCACCCCGCCTACCCCGGTGGCCTGGAGATCATCGCCGCCGCACGGCCGCAGGCCATCGTCGTGCAGCACGCGCCGGCCCGCCGAACCTACGACGGGTTTGAGGCGTTCCCGCTCCATCCGCTCGAACGCCAGATCCAGGCGATCGAGATCGTTTCAGGGGTCCCGGTCGTGGCCGTTACCATCAACGCCACCGGGTTGACGCCGGCGGCGGCGGCGCAGGCTGCCAAGACCATCCGCCGGGTCCACGGCCGGCCGGCCGTGGACCCGGTTCGGGACGACATCGGGCCAGTGGTCCAGGCCGTGGCCGAGCACCTGGGTCGCGCCAGTACGTGACGCTCGTCAAGATCGAGACCTGGCGGGTCGAGATGCCGCTCCGCCAGCCCTACACGATCGCGTACGAGACGTTCGATGGCGCGGTGAACCTGTTCGTTCGCCTGACCGACAGCCAGGGGCTCGGCGGCGTGGGGTGCGCCGCGCCGGCGCCGGAGGTCACCGGCGAGACTGCGGAGGAGTCGCACGAGGCCCTGCGAATGGCCGCCGCCGAGCTGATACGCGATCCTCCCTCCTTCGACCTCTTCCCTCCGACGCTCCCGGCCACCCCGGCTGCGCACCATCCCGCCGCCCGGGCGGCGATCGAGATGGCCGCCTACGATCTCGCCGCGCGAGCCCGAGGGGAGCCCGTCTGGAGCTGCCTGGGCGGCACACGGCGGCCCCTGCCTACCTCGATCACGCTGGGCATCGCACCGCTCGAGGAGGTTCTCGAGCAGGCTCACGCGCACGCCAGAGCGGGCTTCCAGGCGCTCAAGCTCAAGGGCGGCGCCGCTCTCGAGGAGGACATCGGCCGGACTCTGGCGCTGCGCCGGGAGTTGGGGCCGGACATCGAGCTTCGCTTCGACGCCAACCAAGGCTACTCGATCGAGGACACCGTGCGGTTCGCCGGTGCGACCGCAGACGCTGGTCTCAGCATGATCGAACAGCCGGTTCGAGGGCCTGCGAACGATCGATGGCTCGAACTGTCCCGCCGGCTGGCGAGCGAGGTCCCAGCACCCGTGCCGCTCCTGATGGCCGACGAGAGCCTGCTCGGCCCGAGCGACGCACGGCGGCTCGCTGCAGGGTCGGCGGTGCAAGCGTTCAACGTCAAGCTGATGAAATGTGGAGGCATTGCGGCGGCCCTCGAGATCGCAGAAATCGCCCAATCTGCGGGCATCCCGATCATGCTGAGCTGCATGGACGAGGGCGCGGTGAGCATTGCCGCCGCCCTCCACCTGACACTGGCGAGCCCCACGGTCCGCTGGATCGATCTTGACGGACACCTGGATCTGATCGATGACCCGTCCGCGGGAGCAGTATGCCTGGAGGCCGGTTCGCTGCGGCCGGCGCCCAGCCCCGGGCTCGGGGCCGCACTGGCCCTGTAGCGCCCGGGCCTGTTCAATATTGTTCACAAGATATCTGTAGCATCTATAATTGTGTTCTTCTATGTTTTGATGTGTTTCGTTATTCTTAAGGTCTATTTGGATCGCGTCGAGTCCACTTCGCTACAGGTTCAGTATGCAGAATCACCGCCGCATCGTGACCCTGCTCCGCTGGGTCATGTTCCTCGCTCTGGCCTACCTGACATTAAGCGTCGGCGAGAGCATCAGCGCCTGGCAGAGCGGGCTGCTGGTGGTGGTGGTGGTGTCCAACATCGTCTTGGCGCGGCTTCCCGCGGCGCTCTGGGAGCATCCGATTCTCCTGCCACTCGTGGCGTTGCTCGACGTCGGGATTCTGGTCGCGATCATGCTCCGGGGCCAGGGGTTCGAGCGCGACTTCTTCTTCGCCTACTTCCTGCTGCTGGCGGTGGTTGCCCTCGGGAACGGGCTGCGCCTGAGCGCGCTCGGCGCCGCCCTTGTCGTGGCCGCATACGGCGTCTATCTGGGCCTGCCGATCGGCATGGCGATCTTCCAGGATGTCGACCTGCTCGGGCGGCTCGGCTTCCTGTTCAGCGTCGGCGTCAGCTACGCCGGCCTGCTGGCGACCAGTCGTGCCCGCCTGCGCGAGTCGGCGCTCCAGGACCAGCTCGCGGTGTGGGTCGAGCGGCTCAGCATCGCCTTCTCTGACGATTTCGACGTCGTCGACGTGATCCGCGAGGTCCTGGTGGATATCCAGAGGGTCCATCCGGGCAGCACCCGGGTCTCTCTGGTGCAGGTCCAGGGCGACGCCGTGCGGGTCATCGCGTCGGGCGACGACCGGGAGATTCGAGAAAGGGTGCTCTCCGCCGAGCGCTACCCCGAGCTGCAGCAGGTGATCCGAACGCGCGAGCCCGTGGTGATCAACGACATCCGTACCAGCAAGGTGACGGAGTCGGTCCGGGAGCGGGTCGGAAACCTGCCCTTTACCTCCCTACTGCTACACCCCGTCGATCTGGAGGACGAGTCGATCGGGCATGTGGTCCTGCGCATCGCCCGCAAGCGCGGCGCGTTCACGCCCGCCATGGTCGGCACCACGGAGCACCTGGCCAAGGCCATCGGCGTGATCTTCCGGCAGGGCAAGCTGCGCGAAGCGCTGGAGCGCTCGCAGAAGATGGCAATGGTGTCGCAGGTGACGAACAGCGTCGCCCACAGCTTCAATGGCATCCTGTCGACGGTGCTGCTGTCGTCCGAGCACATGCGCAAGCAGGCAGCCCTTCACAAGCAGGCCAGCGGGTGCGGCACGAGCCCGTGCGACGATTCCTCGATGCAGCGGTTCGAGAGCATCGAGCTGGCCATCAAGGAGGGTTTGACGATCGTCGAGCGTCTCAACGCCTGGACGCGGCTGCGCCAGGAGGCCGCCGGAGATGATGTGTCGCTGACCCTCGTCGACCCGGAAGAGCTGCTGCGTGAGGCCTGGAGCTATGCACAGCCCCAGTGGGTACGCTGCGGCGCAACCCGTGACCTGGAGCTTGCCTGGAACGTGCATCCCGCTCCGCTGATCGAGGGCAACCGGGCCGAGTTGCGCGAGGTCCTCCTCAACCTGATCGTCAACGCGATCGACGCGATGCCGCGTGGTGGCACGTTGACCCTCGGCGTCGAGGGCGGACAGCAGGGCGTACGCTTCGCGATCGAGGATACCGGCGTCGGCATCCCTGCCGACGATCTCGAGCGCATCTTCGAGCCCGTTTTCTCGACCAAGGGCGCCGCCGGCACGGGCCTCGGACTGTCGGTGGCCCGCTCGGTGGTGCAGCGACACGACGGCGAGATCGCGGTGCACAGCGAGGAGGGCGTCGGGACGAGGTTCACGCTGAGCCTCCCGCCGAGCGAGGAGCCCGCGGCCACCGACGGCCGTGGCGCCCAGCCGCAAGAGGTCGAGCCCTCCGGCGGCCGCTACCTTCTGGTGGAGGGCAACGAGCTAGTGCGCGATGTCATGGTTCGGTTCCTGCAGAGCACCGGGTTCGACGTCGATGTCGTCGCCAGCAACGAGGAGGCCGAGGTCATGCTCGGCACGATGCGCAACTACTCGGCCGTACTGGCCGACGCCGGCGCTGCGGTCGACGATACTGCCGAGCTCGTCGCTGCCCTGGCCAAGACGCGCCCCGACCTGCGGCATCGGCTGCTGTTCTACTCGACGCATGCACCCAACGAGCGATTCCGCGAGCTGCAGCACGAGCACGGCTTCCACTTCGTCGACCGCTCGGCAGGGCTGAATGCTCTACGCGCCGCCGTCACGGTTGCCGCCGGCGGTAGCGCCGATCCCAGCCAGGAAGCGGCCTGAGCGCGTAACAAGCGCCACACGTGCCGCGGGTTTGCGGCCCTCTCCGACGCGCCGCTGTGGCACCGGCGCGACGCTGGCGCGGGGCCAGACCCCCCGGTTCCGCAACCGCGTCGAGCTTGTGCGCCCGCATGTGGTCGTGCTCGAGGATGAGGAGTTCGTCTCGGGCCTGGGGCCGGCTGACTTCATCGTCGAGGTCGACGGTACCGAGCGACCCGCGATCCGGCCAGGCCAATCGCCACCCCGACACCTACCAGCCAGATCCTCCGCCTCGGTTTATCTACCACAATGTAGAACTTACATATCCCCTACATTGTGGAATCAAGTCCGGGACGGATCCAGCCCCGGTTTCTACCCACCCCGTACACGAGTGCGCCGAGCGCCAACGTCACAAGCGCGGCTCCGGTAGGCACCGGCGCGTCGATGAGCCCGTTGACCCAGGCGGCTACAGTAATCGCGAGGAACACGAGGGCCGGCACGGGGTACAGGGGCGTGCGAAACACCCCGGCCCTGGGAGCACCGCGCTGGTCGCGGAGTCGCAACAGCGTACCGATGGTCAGTCCGTTGAACAGCAACAGCGACGAGCCGATGTAGATGAGCAGCATCTCGAAGGCACCCGTGAGGGCGAGCAACGAGGCAAGCAGCCCCTGGGCCACGATGGCCACCACCGGCACGCGGCCACGTCCCGAAAGCCGGGCCATGAAGGCAGGGGCCAGCTTGTCGCCGGCCATGGCGAAGTAGATCCGCGGGCCAACGGCGGTCATGGCGCTTACCGAGCCGAACATCGCCAGCGCGATGATGCCGCTGACGATCAGCGCGCCGCCCGCGCCGAACAGCCCCGCCGCGGCGCGCTGGCCAACGGCGATCTCCGCCTCCCACTGCGCCTCCGGGAGGGCGTAGAAAAAGAGTGAATTGAGCAGCAGGTAGATCGTCAGCACGAAGAGCGTGCCGCCCAGGAGCGCCCGAGGCAACGTGCGGCCGGGGTTGCGGACCTCGCCCGCCATGTAGGCGGCCGCGTTCCAACCCGCGTAGGCATAGCTCACCTGAAGCAGCGCAACCCACCAGCTACCGCGGCCCGGCGCCGACGCCACCACGCCGCTCCAGGAGCCGGATCATCCGCTGGCAAAGCCCAGCAGCACGAGGAGACAGACCGAACCCAGCACGAGCGAGGCGAGGAAGGTCTGCCAGCGTCCGCTCGAGCGCACACCGAAACCGTGGATGGCGGTCAGACTCAGAACCATGAGCGCGGCCGCCGCCGCGCCCTGGCTAATCGGCACACCGGCGCTCACGGGTGCCTCGGCGTTCCAGCCGGGAATCAACGGCGCCAGGTAGGCGGCCGCGCCGAGAGCCGAGGCGGCAACGGCCGCTGAGAACCCGACGACGAACGAGGTCCAGCCGCTCAAGAAGCCCCAGACCGGGCCGAAGACGCGGCTCAGGTAGCGGTACTCCCCCCCGGCACCGGGCATGTAGGTGGCCAGCTCCGCGTAGCAAAGGGCGCCGCACAGGGCCAGCAGACCGGCGGCCGCCCAGACGCTCAGTGCCGCGAGCGCACCGCCCGTAGCCACGCGCACGAAGGCCGGCGTGGTGAAGATCCCATTCCCCACCATGTTGGTGACGACGAAGGCACCCGCTCCGAACACGCCGAGTGTCCGCAGGAGTCCACCGCCGTCGTCGCGCGCTTGCATCTCGATCGCTCCCGGAATCTGCCCACGAAGCTCGGGTAGGGTAGCCGAGCGCGCCCGGCTTTGCCGGCGGGCGCAGAGCCGACTACCCTGTGCCCATGCTGAGCCCATGGCCTCCCGTCGAGCGCGCCCATGACCGGTAGCGACAACTCGAGCGTCCTGCAGACGTTGGTCACCGCAGTGCACTCCTCACGACGGCGCCGGGACGATCGGACCGCCCGCCTGTTACGGACCAGGCTGCGCAGCGTCGTCTTCATGATCTTGACGCTGCTGGCGGTGTGGCTGGTTCGGTCGCCCTTCGTCGAGCCTCCGGCCTACGAGGGCCTCCAGGTCACGGTGATACTGCTGCTCGGCACCATCGCGCTGCTGCTATCGAGCACAGTAGTGCTGGGCACGCTACAGCTGCGACTCGTCGAGGGCATGATCTTCGGCGCCACCATGCTGCGTCTCGTGGTGCTCAGCTTCCTGCTGATTCGCGACCGGGCCGGCGCCGGGCACGAGATGCTGGCGTTGGCCGAGCTCTACAACACGGTGATCGCGGCCGGGGCGCTCCTCGTGGTCTACGGCATGCTGGTTCCCAACACCTGGCAGCGGGCGCTCGCCGTGATGATCCCCCTGGCTGCCGCACCGCTGCTCGAGATCTTCGCCTTGCGCTGGCTCGCCCCCGGGGCGTTCGCCATGCTCGCCAGCTACCCGGTGGAGACCCTTACCGACCTGACCCTGATCATGACCGTGTCGATCGCCCTGGCGGCCTGCGGCACCCAGATCATCTACTCGCTGCGGCGCGCGGCGGCCCAGGTGCGCGAGCTCGGGCAGTATCTCCTCGAGGAGCGCATCGCGACGGGCGGCATGGGTGAGATCTGGCGCGCCAGCCATCGCTTCCTGGCGCGGCCCGCGGCCATCAAGGTTATCCACCCGGAGAGGATCGACCCGTCGAACCCGGAGGCTGCCAGCATGGTCCTGCAGCGATTCGAGCAGGAAGCCCAGGCGACCGCCATGCTCGAGTCGCTTCACACGGTACGCATCTACGACTTCGGGCGCACGGACACCGGCGACTTCTACTACGCGATGGAGCTGCTACAGGGGTTGGATCTCGAGTCGCTGGTCAAGAAGCACGGGCCCGTCGGATCAACCCGGGCGATCCACTTCCTGTTGCAGGCGTGTGACTCGCTGGCGGAAGCCCACGCACACGGCCAGGTGCACCGGGACATCAAGCCGTCGAACCTGTTCGTTTGCATCGTCGGACGCTCATTCGATGTGATCAAAGTGCTGGACTTCGGGCTCGTCACCCGCGCCGGCTCCGAGGCAACACGTGACATGCGCCTGGCCGAGGACGAGGAGATGGCCGGAACGCCCGCCTACATGGCCCCCGAGCAGGTGCTGGCCGTGACGAGTATCGACCACCGCGTCGATGTCTACGCGCTCGGCTGCGTTGCCTACTGGTTGCTCACCGGGCACACCGTCTTCGACATCGACCGGCCGATGGCCGTGGCCGTAGCCCACGTCAAGGCCAAGCCGATGCCCCCGTCGCGTCGCACCGAAATACCCATCGCGGCCGACTTCGAGCGCATCGTGCTGCGCTGTCTGGCCAAGGAGCCCGACGACCGGCCGGCCAGCGCCGAGGAGCTCGCCGATCTCTTGCGCCAGTGCGAGGATTACGGGACCTGGTCGCCCGGGGATGCCCAGCAGTGGTGGCAAGATCACGGGCCTAGCACATCGCAGGTGTTCGGTTCCGGGACAGCACCTTCCAATTCAGCCTGATCTTCTGGATACTCCTTCGCATTGCCTCTCCTCTTTCTGTCCCCGTACAGGTCTGGTTCGGGCCGGGATGAGCCGGAACCAGCCGAGGAGAAGTCATGGCCAGGATCGAGCGCAAGCACCAGGTTCTCTCCGAGCCGCTCACCGAACAGCTTCTTCAGCTCAAGGCCAGCGAGGGCTGGCGCCCAGTGGGCGTTGTTTGGGAACGAACGGTGGAGGGCGTCGAGCCCGACACCTCCACGGAGGCCGTTCCCTATGGGCTGCGCGTGGCCTCCGACTGCTCGAGCCTCGAGCCCGACGCCGGCGAGATCGACGCCATGGTCCACATGCTCAGGGGCGTCGTCGAGGAAAAGTCCCTCTCCTCGATCGCCGACGCGCTGAACCATGCGGGCTATCGCACGCGCCTGGGTACGGAGTGGAAACAGACCGCGGTCTTCCATATGCTCCCGCGGCTGATCGAGGTGGCACCCACGATCTACTCGAGCGAGGCGTGGCAGGCCCTCAAGCAGCACTTCGAGCAGCACTCCTGAAGCCATCGTCAGCCACCTGACAGTCCCTACGAAACCGATCGCCCCAACGCAGCAAACTCAGAGCGTGAGACTCGAATCGAGCGGTCTGGGCTCTGCGCACGTACGGGGGCGTACGCGGCTGTTTGGGCCGCTCGTGGACTGGCGCCCCCGGGCACAGCGCCCGGGGGCGCTTTGTTGTCCGAGGGGCTCCTGCTAGGCTCGCGCCGTACGCTCATTCCACAGCCTACCAGCACCCATGTCGGCCTACACCCTTGTCCATCTGTCCGGCCCGGCGCGAGGCACGACCTGGCCGCTGACCGGCGCCACCGTGCACGTGGTGTCGGGTGGCGACGGCCTGCTGCCCTACGCCACGCGCGCCCAGTCCGGCGATGGCGAGCTGCTCTTCACGCTGCATCGTACCGAGCAGGGACACGAGATCGACGAGGCGCCTGGTAGGCCCGCATGGGTGAACGGGGCGCGGGCGCGGGCCTTGCGCCTTGCCAGCGGCGACCTGATCGAAGTAGGCAACGGCGGCCCCGTGTTGCGCTATCGGGTGGCCGACGACGCCCGTGGCTACAAGAGTGTCGGTCAGGCGCTCGGCGACTGCGTCGACTGCGCGCGCTACGGTGGGCGGAGCACCCTCGACCGGTTGGCGATAATGGTCTTCGGCCCGGTATGGGAGATCGGCACCCAGGCGGCTCCCGCAGTCCGTCTCGCTACGATTCTCGGCATGGTGGTCGTGATCGCCAGCATCGTCGGGCTGTGGCGTCAGAACGCTCGCCTGGAGCGCGCACTAGCGGCACAGACCGAGCGCTTCGAAGGGCTCGAGCGCCTTCTGGCCGGCTCGGAGAACGCGGCGTTCACGCGCCAGGACTTTGAGTCCGCGCGCAGCGAGCTCGACTTCAGGATCAAGGACACGTTGGCGCGTATCGAGGCGCTAGAGAACCGAGCCGGCGCCCGCGGCCGGGTGATCACCGAGGCGGCTCGAGCGGTCATCTTCCTGCAGGGGGCCTACGGCTTTGTCGATCCAGACTCCGGCAGGCCCCTGCGGCAGCTGGCGGGCGCGCCGCCGGGCCTGGGCCCGGTAACGCTCGCCGGCGACGGGCCGCCGCTGGAGCTGCGCTACACCGGTACTGGCTTCGTCGTCGGCGAGGACGGCCTGGTGCTGACCAACCGACACGTAGCGGCGCCCTGGGAGTTCGACCCTGCGGCCCGCGCCTTGATAGCCCGAGGCTACACGCCCGTAATGCTCCGCTTCGTCGGCTACCTTCCCGAGATTGCCGAGCCCTTCGAGGTCGAGAGCCTGCTGACGCACGACCAGGCCGACGTGGCGGTGCTGCGCTGCGGCGGCGCCACCGCCGAGATCGACGGCCTGGAGCTGGCCGGGCGGGAGCCTGCCCTGGGAGAAGATGTAATCGTGCTCGGTTACCCGGCTGGCATGCGTGCCCTGCTCGCCCGCGTCGGTCCCGAGCTCGTTGACGGGATCATGGCCGATGGACCCATCGACTTCTGGGAGCTGGCCGCGCGCCTGGCAGCCGACGGGCATATCGAGCCGCTGGCGACCGCCGGGGTCGTCGGACAGGCGACGCCCGGGTCGGTCGTCTACGACGCCGAGACGACGCACGGGGGCAGCGGCGGCCCGGTGCTCTCGCTCGACGGCGGCGTGCTGGCGGTCAACGCCGCGATCCTGCCTGAGTTCGGGGGCTCCAATCTCGGGGTACCGGCCGCGCTGGCCGCCGAGCTGATCGCCCGCCTTGCCAACCCTCGGTAGCGGGGTCAGCAGTCCGTCGTCGCTACTGGGCTCCCGAGGCCGTGTTGACGCGGGCGATGAAATCGTCCGTGACGTCCAGGGCGTTGGAGAAGTAGAGCAGGCTCCCCGTCTGCGTCATGCGGGAGTCAAACACGAGCTCGTAGCCACGCTCGTTCGACATCGCCTCGAGGGCCGGAATCAACACCTCGTTGACCTGAGTCACTCCGTCGGCCTGCAACCGCTCGATGGAACGGCGCGCGTCGTCCTGCATGCGCTGCAGCTCGACCTGCTTCTCCTCGATCTGCTGGTTCAGGCGCGCCAGCGCCTCGGCGCTCAGCGTCAGCTGCTGCTGCTGCCGGTTCTGCGCCATCGTCTGCAGCTCGGTTTGGGCGGCATTGATGCGACTCTGCCAACCATCGGCCTCGGCGGTGAGACGGTCACGGACCTGGCGGCCAACGCTGGTCTCGCTGGTAACCCGTTCGCCGTCGATCAGAACGATCGTGCGGCCCGGGGCGTTCTGGGCCGACAGCGGGAAGCTGGCGCCGACGACGAGCGCGACAGCGATCATGCCGATCTGGAACAGACCTGTACGGACCTTCATGGGAACTCTCCGGGGGGTTGCTTGCGGGGCCACGCCGGCTCGCCGCGCTGATCACGGATCCGCCGGCACGTCGCGGTGCCAATGACTCTGGGACGCGCTCCAGCGGCTCGAAGACGAACTCTCAGAATAACGGATTGCGGCCTCGAGCGCCCGCCGCGAGCCAGCCGTGCCGGATGAGTCCGGCAAGCCGCCGACGACGAAGTGTATTCTTGGGCCCTGGTACTCGACCCCCTCTACCGGCCCAACCATGAACCAGCTCGCCGCCGCCGTCCTCGTCGCCGCCCTCGCCATCACGGCGTCCCCGCCCAGCAATGCCTGGGCCGCCACGACCTCCGGCTCGACCTGCACCTGTATGTCGCCCAAGCGCCCGACCTGCGAGGTCTGGTGGCAGACCTCGGCGATCTTCCTGGGCCGGGTGACACGCATCCGTACCGTCAGTGAAGAGACATCGGATGGCAGGAAGGTCTCCCAGTTGGTCAACCTCCGCATCGACGAGCGCTGGCAGGGCGTGCAGGGATTGCGCGACGTCGAGATCGGTACCGGCGCCGGAGGCGGCGATTGTGGCTTCGAGTTCGAGCAGGGCGAAGCGTACGTCGTGTACGCCGGCCAGTCGCCAATTACCGGGCGGCTCGAGACCGGTATCTGCACGCGCACCGCGAAGATCGCCGAGGCGGAGCAAGACCTGGCCTACCTGCGCTCACTCGAGACCGCCGACGAGGTAGTCTCGATGTACGGCATGATCTACCGTGAGCGCGAGCGATTGGCGCCCGGCACCGATCCCGACCGGGACCTCGACCCCGGCGGAACCGTGGCCGGGATCCAGGTCGACCTGCGGGAGCTGAACACTGCCGGCAACGGCCTGGCGGCGTCGACCGTGAGCGACAGCGAGGGTTGGTACGAGATGCAGGATCTCCGGCCAGGCCGCTACGAGATCCGTCTCACCGGCGACGGCGTCGCCCCCAGTGGTCTGTGGCGCTTCCGTATCCCGATCGGCCCGGCCTGCATCTGGCGCAACATCATCGTCGGCCCGGAGACCGAGGGCGCCAGCTAGACTGGGTCCCCCGGGCAATAGATCGGCCGCAAGTGAAGGCTGTGAGAGGGGACGCCTAGCAGGAGCCTGTCCGATGATGAACCGACAACTCACGGCCCGAGGAGATCGCCTCCGTCCCTTCGCGGTGCTGGCGCTGCTCGTCCACGCGGCGATCAGTCCGGCGTGCGCCACCGGCGAACCGGAGACGCCGTCAACCGAGCGTTGCCTGGAGCACAACCGGATACGACGACGAGGAATGTACAGCGGGTTGCCGTTCGGGTGGAGATCCCGTGGCAGGCGTCTGGAATCCAAGTGGTGGCGGGCGAGAAGCTCACTCTCGAGGCCTCGGGCAAGTACGTCTTCCATGCCGAGGGCTACGAGATCGGGCCAGAGGGTATGCCGGACGCGGTTCCTTTCCTCGGCGCCTGGCCAGCAAACGAACTGACGGGGCTGGCCCTGATCGGCAAGATCGGCGATGAGGGCGTGCCGTTCCTGGCCGGCGCGCGGGCCGAGATCGTCGCCCCCCAGACAGGCGAGCTCTACCTGATGGTCAACGACGACATTCTCGAGGAAAACAGCGGTACCTTGACGGTAGAGGTCACGACTTCGCCGGCGGGGGCCGAGGCCTCGGAAACCGCTCACACACTGGAGATCTCTGAGGTGGGCCTCCGCATGACCGTGCCCGCCGGTTGGCAGCCGGGAGGCGTCTCCGGGGAATCGGTGCTGGCCTACTACAGCGCCGGATCAAGTCTGTATCCCGGGCTCAGTGTCACGATAGAGGACCGCGGCGGCCGTACCCTGGATCAGCTGCGTGACGGCTGGCTTGCCCTGCCGTCAGAGGCAACTGTACGGGACCAGCAGACGCGTACGATCTCGAGCCGCGCCGCGCTGTTCATCGACGCTTCGTGGAGCAGCCTGCTGGGCGGGCTTCCGCGGGCTGCGCCGGTTTCTCGAGTACGGAGACCAGCTTCTCGTAGTCGCCTTCACCGATCGCATCGAAGACCTGGATACGACCGCCGCGCTTGCCTACGCCGGACACTTGGATACGGTGACCTTCGAGAGCCGCGAGTAACGCCGCCGAGCTGCCGAGACTCGCTTCTCGTGAAGGCCGGCGATACCACCTGGTGGCGTCCGCGGTGCAATCGACCCCGAAATTCGGACAGGTTGCTAAGGTGGGATCGATCCAGACCAAGAAGAAGGAGTCTGGAATGCCACGGAAGAGACGGAGTTATCCTGCTGAGCTGAAGGCGAAGGTCGCTTTGGAGGCGCTTCGCGAGGAAGCGACGATGGCGGAGCTGGCAGCCCGCTACGATGTGCATCCGAATCTGATCGCCAACTGGAAGAAGAAGGCTCGGCAGAAGGTGCTGGCTGGCTTCTCGGGGAAACAGGAGCGCAACGAGGTTCTCTCGGGAGGCCGAGATCAAGGAGCTGCGGGCGAAGATCGGGGAGCTCGTCATCGAGCGGGATTTCTTGTCCAAGGCCTTCGGTCGTTGAGCCACGGCCGGAGGGTGGCGATGGTCGATCCGGAGCACGGCCCCCTGAGCATCACGCGGCAGTGCCGCCTGGTGTCGATCGCGAGGTCTTCGTTCTATTACGAGGGCCACGGCGAGAGTCCGCTGAACCTGCGCCTGATGCGGCTGATCGACGAGCAGTTTCTTCAGACGCCGTTTTACGGCTCACGTCAGATGCGACGATGGCTGCGCCGTCAGGGCTACACGGTCTCTCGCAAGCGGGTGCGCCGCCTGATGCATGCGGCTGCTCGGGTTGCAGGCGATCTTGCAGCGGCCCAGGACGTCTCAGCCGCACCCGGAGCACCGGATCTACCCCTACCTGCTGCGTGATCTGGAGATCACGCGACCCAACCACGTTTGGTGCGCGGATGTGACCTACATCCCGCTGCAGCGGGGCTTTCTGTACCTGGTTGCGGTGATGGACTGGGCGAGCCGCAAGGTGCTGTCCTGGCGTCTGTCCAACACGCTCGATACGAGCTTCTGCGTCGAGGCCTTGCAAGAGGCGCTCGAGCGCTACGGTCCTCCCGAGATCTTCAACACGGATCAGGGTAGCCAATTCACCAGCGTCGACTTCACCGACGCGCTCAAGGAGGCCGGCATTCGGATCTCGATGGACGGCAAGGGCCGCTGGATGGACAACGTCTTCATCGAGCGACTGTGGCGATCGCTCAAGTACGAGCAGGTCTATCTGTCAGAGTACGCGACTGGCTCCGAGGCTCGGGCCGGGATCGGCTGGTGGATGGACTTCTACAACGAGTGCCGACCGCACTCGTCGCTCCAGGACCGGACGCCCGAGGAGGCGTACATTGACGACGGGGCTGAAGACAGGAGCCCGGGGCTTCGCCCCGTGTCTCGCAAGCCCAAGGCAGCCTGAATCATGAACCCGGATTCCACCTTAGCTGCGACGCAAACCTGTCCAAAGGATGGGGTCCACCTCTGCGCCCTGCCCGGCAAGAGACTTTCCCCCCTTGGAGAATCTGGCACCGGTCCCGGCGATAATCGATCCGTTCGAGGAGGATTTCATCCCGGTCTTCTGCACCGTCTTCGTGGGCAAGGACGGCAAGGGTGTCCAGAAGGTGAAGGGGCGGTACACGTCTGAACTCATCGTGCGCGATAACGACACCGGGATGCTCGAGGTCTTTTCGCTTGACAGCGGCAAGTTCAGGACCGACCAGTCCGGGGTTGCCGATCTCGACTTCGAGATCCCGGCCCCGATCTTCGCCGACGGCTTCGAGTCCGGTGACGTTTCTGCGTGGAGCTACACGAGGACGGAGTTCACCAACAAGAAGCCCGCTGACCAGCCCACAACCACCTGCGCGATCGGCAACGGCAGCGGCACCCGCAGCGAGTACCGTGGAGCACCAGCCGTCGAGGCCGATGATGCGACCTGGTTGAACTGGTAAGCCCTTACCATTGCCGCGGCGTCTGCCATGAAAAGCCCGGAAGTCCAGGGCTGCAAGGGACTTCCGGGCCTCAAAAAAGTGTCCGGACGATTACCGCGACGGCCTCCCTAGTGGTTCCTCCGACCCCCTCCGCCTCGGCAGCCTGACGATCTCTCCAACGGCCAACCAGCTCCTTCCCTCCACCCTTGCGGGCTTCGTTCCGTCGCTGGCGTGAACTCGGGTACTTTTCTGACGAATAGTGTCCCTTGTTCACTCCCGGTCCTCTTCGTTCCACCCTTGCGGGCTTCCCTCCGAGCCTTCGGTGCTTCCTCGTCGCACCTTTCGGCGCGCCGTTTCCACTCCTTCGGGTCTCACCCTTTCACTCTTCGTTCCACCCTTGCGGGCTTCCCTCCGAGCTGCCAGGCTCGACAACCGCCGAGGTTCCCTTCCGACCTTGCGGCCTTCCGTTTGCCTCTAACGAATCGTTCCGTTCCCCCTTGCGGGTTCCCTTCCCTCTCCGCTGGCCGTCTTCGATCACGGGGCCAACCGTGACATCAACGGGTGCCGGTATCTCCGCCGTTCGGCCGGGGAAATCATCCGGACAGACGCTATCAAAACGCGATCGAGTCTCGCCCACAATGGAGCCGGCGCAAGAAATCACCTCGCCACGAGAACTATTTCATAACTTCCAATTGCTCAACGCTTTGTAAAGATCCTGTCGACAGGTCTCGGCGTAGGTGAACACCGAACGGCCGCCGGCGCTACTATGTCGCCGGCCACCTGACCTGGCCGCCGCAGCGCCTACCCGAGCCCGACGATGAGCGACGAAGATCCGATCGCGCGCTTCCTGCGACTGCAGAAGCGAGCCCGCGAGGCGGGCGAAGCCCAGTGGGCTACCGCCATGACGCTGGCCACCTGCACCCCCGAGGGTCGGCCGTCTGCCCGTATGGTGCTGCTCAAGACGATCGACCAGGGCGGCGCGACCTTCTACACCAACTTCGGCTCGCGCAAGGCGGCCGAGCTCGACGCCAACCTCTGGGCGGCGTTGGCTTTCTACTGGCCGAGCATCAACGTCCAGATCCGCCTCGAGGGCAGCATCACACGCGTCAGCGACGAGGAGGCCGACACCTACTTCGCCTCCCGATCCCGTCAGAGCCAGCTCGGCGCCTGGGCCTCGAGCCAATCGCGACCCCTCTCCGGGCGGCGCGAGCTGATCGCGGGCTACCTGCAGAAGAAGGCCGCATACTTCGGCCGCGAGATACCCCGTCCCCCGTTCTGGGGTGGTTACCGGCTGCATCCGGACCGCATCGAGTTCTGGCTATCACGCCTCGGCCGACTCCACGACCGGATCCTCTACACGCACGTGGAAAAGAGCGTTTGGACCCGGGAAATGCTCTTCCCGTAGACAGGCCGCTAGAGGTTCTCCAGCAGGAACTCGGTCATGGTGCGCTGTAGGTGCCAGTTGAGCTCGGCATCGCGCACGCCGTGGCGGGAGCGCGGGTAGATCATGAGCTGGAAGTTGTCTTTGCCGGCCTGCTGCAGCTCGTAGATCAGCTGCACCGTGTTCTGCATGTGCACGTTGTCGTCCATGGTGCCGTGCAGGATCAACAGCTGCCCGTGCAGGTTGGCCGCCGCCTTTAGCACCGAGGTGGAATCGTACCCCTCGGCGTTGTTCTGCGGCATGCGCATGTAGCGCTCGGTGTAGATGGTGTCCTACAGGCGCCAGTCGGTGACCGGAGCGCCGGCGATGCCGGCCTTGAAGGATTTGGAGTGAGTCAGGGCGTAGGAGGCCATGAAGCCGCCGTAGCTCCAGCCCCAGATGCCGATGCGGTCGGCGTCGACCCAGGGCTGCTGCTTGAGCCAGGTAACGCCGTCCTCGATGTCGCGCATCTCGACGACGCCCAGCTGCTGGTAGGCCTCCCAGGTGGGTTTGATGCCCTTGCCCGAGGCCGAGCGGTTGTCGCAATACCAGATGATGTAGCCCTGCTGCGCCAGCATCTGGTGCCAGAGATAGCGCCTGCCGCCCCAGCCGTTGCGCACCACGGGAGCATGCGGACCACCGTAGTTGTACTGCAGAACCGGGTAGCGCCTGCTGGGATCGAAGTCGGGAGGGCGGATGATCATCGCCTCCATCGGGAAGCCGTCGCGCGTCGGTACCTGCAGAAACTCGACCGCGCCGAGATCGAGCTCGGCGAGCGCCACAGGGGTCTCGGCGTAGAGGGTCCGCACCTCGGAGCCGTCGGCATTGTGCAGTCGCACCTGGGCCGGCGTGCTCACGTCGCTCCAGGTGTCGACGTAGTGGCTGAAGCTCGGGTTGAAGCTCGCTCGGTGCGTGCCGTCGCGCGACGAGAGCCGCTCCATGGCGGTGCCGTCGAGGCGAACCCGATACACCTGCGTCTGGATCGGACTATGCTCGGTGCCCGAGAGAAAGACCCAGCCGTCATCGCTGACGCCGTGCAGGGTGCGCGCCTCCCACGGTCCGTCGGTCACCTGGTGCAATAGCTCCGGCATGTCGCTGCCGCGGAAACCATAGTGGTACAGGTGCTTGTATCCGCTGCGCTCGGAAAACCACAGGAAGGTTCCGTCGGGGAGCCAGCGCGGCGGGCCCATTTCCTGGACGAACGCCTCGGTGCGCTCGCGCAGCAGCCGGGTGGTGGCGCCGGTGGCGGGGTTGGCCATGTTCAGGTCGAGCCAGGTCTGCTCCCGGTCCTGTACCTGGTAGACGATGCGGTCGCCGGTGGGATGCCAGCCCACGCTGACGATCAGATGCTCGATCGGCTCGTACTGCTTGGTATCGATCCACACCGTATCGCCGCCGGCGGCGCGGACCACGCCGAGCCAGACCCTCGGGTTCGGATCGCCGGCCTTCGGGTAGTTGGTGATCTCCGTATCCAGCGTGCTCGGCATGTGATCGATCACGGTGAACTCGTTCACCGGTGATTCGTCGAGCTTCAGGTAAACGATGGCGCTCGAGTCGGGGCTCCACCAGTAGCCCTTGAAGTTGCCGCGGCCATAGACCTCCTCCTGGTAGACCCAGTCGAGGCGGCCGTAGAACAGCTCGGGATTGCCGTCCACGGTCAGGGAGCGCTCGCGTCCGGTTTCTACCTCGATCAGGTGCAGGTTGTAGTCGCGCACGAACGAGACGAAGCGCCCGTCGGGTGACAGTTCCTCGCCGACCTCTGGAGCGGCGTCGAAGGTCAGCCGCTTGGCGCTACCGTCGGACAAGACCACGAACAGGTCGTTGGCGTGGTTGATCAGCTCGGCGTCCCTGCCGCGTGCGAGGCCGGCCGACGCCGAGGCCGCCATGGTCGCCATGGTCGCCGCGTCACGCTCGGTCAGACCCGGCAACGCCGCGAGCGTCGCTCGAAGGGCGGCCGTATCGACCGCAGCCTCCGAGTCGCCGGTCAGTGCCTCGACCCGAATCCAGTCACCGTCGGCACGCTCCAGGTAGTGAGAATCGTCGACCCAGGACAGAGCAGTTGGCGCCGAGCCCGAGTAGTCCACCCGCTGTTGCGGATCAGGGCTGTAGAGCGACTCCAGAGTGATGCGACCCGACTGCAGGCCGCCCGATGCGCGGGCCGGCAGGACGGCGGAAACAACCAGGAGGGCAAGCGCAAGGCAGGCAAGCAGGGAGCGACGGACGGACATGGACAACCTTTGCGGACCAGTCGGTTCGGAGTTGGAGACACCGAACAATACGCCGGCGCCCGGGTCCTCGCCAGAAACACGAACCTGTATTTGCTTCCGGGGTAGGCGATTCCCCACAATAGAGGCTCCGACCCCATGAAAAAGACTCTCGTACCCTTACTAGCGATCACTTTGCTCGCGGCCGGATCGCCGCCACAGGACGGCTCTGCCGACCATGCCCGCATGGTCGAGGCGCTCGCCAAGATCGCCGCGGAGGCGCCGTTCCGCGGCCCCTACGAGACCGCCGTCGCCAACGCCAAGCGTCGCTTCGAGAATCTTCCGAGCAATGTGGGCATGGCGGCCTATGCGACCGCCTACCGCGCCATGGGTGAGAGCGAGCTGCGCGCCGGCAACATTTGGGAGGCCGTCGGCCACTTCGAGGAGACCTTCCAGAACATGCGCCACATCCGGCGTTCGGCGCAGCTGCGCCTCTCCGTGGCGGCCTATTTCTGGCTCGGCGTCGCATACCTGCGCATCACCGAGATCGACAAGTGCTCCCGCTCGAAGGAGCCGAGCGCCTGCACCGTTCCGATGAGCTCGGCCAACGAGAGCGGCGGCCTCAACAACGCCATCGACGCCATCGAGCAGCTTGGCTTCGCCATGGATCTGGCGCGGCCCGGATCGCCCATGTACCATGCCGCGCGCTGGCTGCTCAACGTGGCCTACATGACGATCGGCTCCTATCCCGACGCGGTGACCGATAGCGATCGTCTCGATCCGGCGCGGTATACGCGTGACCCCGACCCCGTTGCCCGCTTCGACGACGCCGCGCTACGGGTCGGGCTGACGGAGAGCTCGCTGGCGGGCGGGCTGGCGCTCGACGACTTCGACGGCGACGGTTGGCTCGACCTGTTCGTTTCGAGCATCGACCCGCGCGTATCGCTGCGGCTGTACCGCAACCGCCAGGGCGGCGGGTTCGACGACATCAGCAAGGCCGCCGGCCTGGAAGGAATCACCGGGGGCAAGAACCTCGTGCACGCCGACTACGACAACGACGGGGACCTCGACCTGCTGGTCCTGCGAGGCGGTGGCTGGGGCGCCCACGGCGAGCACCCCAACTCGTTGCTGCGCAACGACGGTGGCATGCACTTCACCGATGTGACTTTCGGGTCCGGGCTCGGCACGAAACGCTACCCGACGCAAACCGCGGCGTGGGCCGACTACGACCTCGACGGCGATCTCGACCTGTTCGTCGGCAACGAGAGCAGGGGTGAAGGGGAGTACCCGGCGGAGCTGTTCCGCAACGACGGCAACACCCGCTTCACCGAGGTCGCCGCGGCCGCCGGCGTCACCAACGACCTCAAGGCACGTGGTGTGATCTGGGCCGACTTCGACGGCGACGGCTATCCGGACCTGTACGTCGCCAACGACCGCGGTGCCAACCGCATGTACCGTAACCAGCGCGACGGCACCTTCGTGGATGTGGCCGAGGAGCTGGGCGTCACCCGCCCCGACAGCGCCTATGCGGTATGGGCCTGGGACATCGACAACGACGGTGATCAGGACCTGCTGGTGAACAGCACCAACCCGCCACCGTCTGGCGTGACCGACATCTGGTACGTCGCCGCTGATCTCGCCGGCGCACCTCACACCGCCGAGGTGCCGAGCTTGTACTTGAACGAGGGCACGGAGGGCTTCGTCGACGCGGCAGAGGCGTGGGGCATCGCCCGGGTGACCTTCACGATGGGTGGCAATCACGGCGATCTCGACAACGACGGCTTCCTCGACTTCTACCTGGGCACCGGCTTTGCCGGGTACGAGTCGCTGATCCCGAGCTTCATGTTCCGCAACGTCGGGGGACAACGGTTCACCGACGCGACCTGGGCCGGAGGCTTCGGTCATATCGCCGAGGGCAACGCCACCGCCTTCGGCGACTGGGACAACGACGGCGATCAGGATGTCTTCCAGCAGCGCGGCGGACTCACGCCAGGCGACGACTACACCGACGGCCTGTATCTGAACCCGGGGGCCGATCAGCAGTGGATCTCGGTGGAGCTGCGCGGCACGAACGCCAATCGGTTCGGGGTCGGTGCGCGGGTCAGCGCCGCGTTCGTCTCCGAAGGGACACGGCGCACGGTTCACCGCGTGGTCGGGACCGGCGGCAGCTTCGGGGCCGCGCCCCACCGCGTACACCTCGGCCTGGAGCGCGCCACGCGTGTCGATCGGCTGGAGGTTCACTGGCCCGGGGCGGAGAGCCCGCAGGTGTTCGAGGGGTTGCCGATCGGGCACCGCTATCGCGTCGTTCAGGGCACGTCCGAGCCGATTCTCCTCGACGGCGCCGCCATGACCGACGGCAAGTAGGGTCCTCGCCTGGCGTCAGTGGGTCAGTTTGAACTGACCCACTACCTACAAATGGGCTTCCTATTCAAGCAACCCGCGGTGATATTACTACTAAAGTACTAGTAGTTGTCTAGTAAGATACGCGACGCCCCTCCCCTAGGATGCCGGAATGAATTCCCAGCGACCGATCACGGTCGCATGAGCGGTCTCCTCACCAGGAGTGAGCTCTGGAGGCACCGCCGCGCCGCGCGCCGCGGACGCCGGGGAGAACGCCCCCATCTCGGCCACCGGCACAGGCCGTGAGGAGAGATTCTCGGTGCTCAGCTCGACGAGCCGCCCGAGGCGGCCTCCTGCAGCGCGGGCCATGGTCTCGGCCGAGGCCCGGGCCTCGGCGACGGCGTTGGCGAGCGCCTGGCGCCGCAAGCCGGCAGCGTCGGCGACCTCGAACCCGACGCGGTCGACCTGGTCTACCCCCGCGGCCAACGCCGCATCGATGATCGCTCCGACGCTACCCAGGTCGGCGGTCGTTGCCGAGATCGAGATTCGCGCCTCGTAGCCCACCACGTTGCGGTTCCCGTTGTCGTCGCGGCGGGTCCGTGGCTGCACCGAGTAGGCGCCAGTGGTGAGCTCGTCGACCCCGAGCTCCGGAGGCCGTAGAGCCGCCATCACGACCCCTTGCCGCTCGGCGTTGTCGGCTCCGACGGCTGCCGCCAGGGTTGCCCGCGACACGACCGAGAAGACGACCCGGGCCCGGTCGGGTGGAGCGCTCGCCTCGCCGTTGCCACGCACGACGATGTGGCCGGATGGGACCGACTCCTGGGCGGCGATGGGAGCGGGCAGCAGCAGGCCGGGGAGACAGATCATGGCAGCGGTGCGCATCGGATTCCTCCGGGTTCTCATCGAGATTGCATCCTGTCCTCAAGAGGCACGAGCAGCGGGAAGTTGCACACCTCGCCGCGAGCTCGCACGCCCGCGGCCCGCTACGGCTAGCGGCGGGCCTCGATGTCGATCTCGAGTCCGTCGCCCGACTGGCAATTGCAGTCGGGGCACGTCAGCGCCTCGCCATCGGGGCCCAGAACAGGCGGGCCGCCACACGAGCCACGCAGTGGCCTGCCCGAAATCAGCACCCCGACCGCCATTGCGGCCATCAGCAGCGCGATCAGAACCAGCGACAGCAGGAAGATCTCCATGACTCTACTCTAGCCTGCTAGCGCCGCCACGGCGCTGCCGGCCACCTCGTCGAACTCGGGGGTGGAGCGCTCGACGAAGGTGTCGTTCTCGAAAACGATGAACAGGGCGGCAATGCCACGTTCCCTGGCCCAGGCCAGCCCCTCCTCGGGTCCCATGACCATCAGGGTGGTGGCCAAGGCGTCGGCCATCATGCACTCCTCGTGCACTACGGAGACCGACGCGCCGTTGTGGTCGACCGGCTCGCCGGTGCGTGGGTCGATCGTGTGACCCAGCGTACGGCCGTTCATTACGTAGAAGTTCCGGTAGTTGCCGGAGGTGGCAAGGGCCTGGTCGGTCAGCGGTACCAGGCGCTGGATGTGCTGGGCACCCACGTCGGGACGCTCGATACCGATGCGCCAGGGCTCGCCGCCACGGGTACCGCGCGTAGCCACTTCGCCGCCGATCTCGACCATCATGTTCTCGAAGCCGGCACGTTCGAGCACCACCGCGACCGTGTCGACCGCGTACCCCTTGGCGATCGCCGACAGATCGACTCGCAGCGCCGCATCCAGGCGGCTGGCCGTGTGGGTATCGATGTCGAGCCGGATCTTGCCGACCCCCATGTGCTCCTTGAGGGCCTCGATCTCGGCGCGCGAGGGTGCGGTGGCGGGGTTCACCGGCCCGAAGCCCCAGGCGTTGACCAGCGCGCCGACCGTTGGATCGAAGGCGCCACCCGAATCGGTGCTCAGTGCCAGCGCCGCCGCCAGGATGGCGAAAGTGTCTGCCGACAGCTCGGTCGCCTGTTCCACCTCGGCCCGATTCAGGAGCGAGACCTCCGAGTCCGACTCGAAGGTCGACATGCGAGCGTTGAGGTCGTCGAGCGTCGACTGGATGAGCTCGCGGATCTCCCGCTCGCGATCGGGCTGATCGCGGTCGACGATGCGCACCGTGTAGGTGGTCCCCATGGTGGTGCCCTGCACCGTGTACGCATAGGGAGAGGGCTCCTCCCCGGTGCAGCCGGCAAGCACGGCGATCACGGGCAACCCCACGAGCAGTGCCGCACCGCGGCTTAGCACGAGCTGCATGGCTCCTCCTCCTCGTTTCGGACCCGGCATCGGATCAGCCGCCGAAATCGTCGAACAGGACGTTTTCCGACTCGACTCCCAGGTCATCCAGCATCCTGCGGCAAGCCTGCAACATCAAGGGCGGGCCGCAGATGTAGTACTCGATATCCTCCGGAGCCGGGTGGTCCTTCAGGTACTTGTGGTAGCACACCTGGTGGATGAACCCCGTGAGCCCGTTCCAGTCGTCCTGTGGGAGCGGATCCGACAGGGCCAGGTGCCAGTCGAAGTTCTCGTGCTGCTGCTCGAGCTGGTCGAAGTCCTCGCCGTAGAACCCCTCGGTCAGGCTGCGGGCACCGTACCAGAAGGTCATCTTGCGGTCAGCGTGGAGCCGCCTGAGCTGATCGAAGATGTGCGAGCGCATCGGGGCCATGCCGGCGCCACCGCCCAGGAAGCACATCTCGCTATCCGTGTCCTTGGCGAAAAACTCGCCGAACGGGCCGGAGATCGTGACCTTGTCGCCCCCCTTGAGCGAGAAGATGTACGAGGACATCTTGCCCGGCGGGACGTCCGGGATGCGCGGCGGCGGCGTGGCGATCCGGACGTTGAGCATGATGATGCCCTCCTCCTCCGGGTAGCTCGCCATCGAATAGGCCCGCGTGACCGGCTCCTGTACCTTCGACACGTAGCGCCACATGTTGAACTTGTCCCAGTCGGCCCGATACTCGTCCTCGACCTCGAAGTCGGCGTAGCGTGCCTCGTGCGGCGGTGCCTCGATCTGGATGTAGCCGCCGGCGCGGAAGGGGACCGACTCGCCCTCGGGCAGCTTGAGCACCAGCTCTTTGATGAAGGTAGCGACGTTCTTGTTCGTTACCACCTCGCACTCCCAGCGCCGCACGTCGAAGACCTCGGGCGGCAGCTCGATACGCATGTCCTGCTTGACCTTGACCTGACAGGACAGGCGCATGCCTTCGCGGGCCTCACCGCGGCTGATGTGGCTCGCCTCGGTCGGCAGCAACACGCCGCCTCCTTCGAGCACCTTCACGGTGCACACGCCGCAGCTCCCCTTCCCGCCACACGCCGATGGGATGAAGATCTGGCTAGCCGCCAGCGTCCCCAGCAGCGTGCCGCCCGCCTGGGTCTCGAGGGCCTTGTCCGGATCGTCGTTGACCAGGATCCGCACCTGGCCCATCGCGACCAGCTTCGAGCGCGCCACCAGCAGGACGGCCACGAGTGACAGGATGACGAACGAGAACATCCCGACGCCCAGCAAGACAGTCGTCATAGCTGGATTCCCCCGAAGGCCATGAAGCCGATGGCCAGCAACCCGGTCAGGATGAACGCCATGCCGAGGCCGCGCAGGCCCGCGGGCACGTCGCTGTAGCGCATCCGCTCGCGCACCGAGGCCAACGCCACGATCGCCAGGGCCCAGCCGATGCCGGAGCCGAGCCCGTACACAACGCTCTCGCTGAAGGTGTAGTCACGCTCGACCATGAACAACGAGGCACCGAGAATGGCGCAGTTGACCGCGATCAGCGGCAGGAAGATGCCGAGTGCGGCATGGAGGGCCGGCAGGTACTTGTCGAGCGCCATCTCGACGATCTGTACGAGCGCCGCGATCGTGCCGATGTAGGCGAGAAAGCCGAGGAAGGTGAGGTCGTAGCCACCGAGCCCCTCGGAGAGCCACCCGAGAGCGCCGTCGCGCAGCAGGTAGTTGTAGATCAGGTTGTTCATCGGAACGGTGATCCCGAGAACGAAGACGACCGCGGCACCGAGCCCGACCGCGGTATCGACCTTGCGCGACACCGCCAGGAACGAGCACATGCCGAGGAAAAAGGCGAGCGCCAGGTTCTCGATGAAGATCGCCTTGATGCCGAGACTCAGGTAGTGCTCGAGCATGTCACTCAGCCTCCTGCTGCGCGGGCTGCCAGGTACGAAGCAGCCAGATCAGGAGACCGATGATGAAGAACGCTCCCGGCGACAGCAGCAGCAAACCGTTGGGTACGTACCAGCCCCCCTCGGTGTACAGCGGCAGCACCGGGTAGCCGAGCACGCGGCCCGAGCCGAACAGCTCACGGATCAGCCCGGTGATCAGCAGGACCACCGAGTAGCCGAGGCCGTTGCCGATGCCGTCGATCAGGCTCCGCATCGGCGGGTTCTGCATCGCGAAGGCCTCGGCGCGACCCATGATGATGCAGTTGGTGATGATCAACCCGACGAAGACCGAAAGCTGCCTCGAGACCTCGTACAGGTAGGCGCGCAGCACCTGGTCGGTGACGATCACCAACGAGGCGATGATCGTCAGCTGCACGATGATGCGGATGCTCGGTGGGATGAAGTTGCGGATCAGGCTGATGGAGAAGTTCGACAACGACACCACCACGATCACGGCGAGGCTCATCACGAGCGCCACCTCGACCTTGGTGGTTACCGCCAGGGCCGAGCAAATCCCAAGCACCTGGAGCGCGATGGGGTTGTTGTGGATCAGTGGGTCGAGGAGCACATCCTTGGTCTGGGTGGCCATCAGCGCTCCTCCCGCAAACGATCGAGATAGGGACCGACGCCGTCGCTGCCCAACCAGAACTGCACCAGGTTGGACACGCCACGGCTCGTCATCGTCGCGCCGGACAGCCCATCGATTCGATAAGGGGCTTCGCTGGGCGGGCCGGTCGGGCCTTTGATCACGGTGATCGCCGGTTCGCCAGAATCGTCAAAGGCCTTGCGACCCGGCCACAGCGCCTTCCAGCGCGGATTGTCGACCTCGCCGCCGAGTCCGGCGGTCTCCTTGTGGTCGTAGAAAGTGATGCCGGCGATCGTCCGCAGATCACCCTCGAGCGCCAGAAAGCCGTAGAGCGTCGACCAGAGCCCCTTGCCCTCGATCGGCAAAATGACCATCTCGATCGCGCCGCTTGCGTCACGAACCTCGTAGACCAGCACCTGGTTGGGCAGGCGCTGGATCTGGGCGTTGTTCGACGGAGCCAGACGGCTGGTACTCGGATCGGTAGTTGCCTTGCGCTGGTCGAAGCCAGTGGGGTCGATGTCCGGGAGCGCATCGCCCGTCGCCAGGTCGATCACGACCGGGACGACCCCGTCGAAGCGTCGCTCCAGCTCGGCCTGGTCGATCCTCTCGCCGGGCTCGAGCCGGCCCGCCGCCGCCAGCACGTTCTGCTGGCGAAAGGCGCTGGCGTTGATCTCCTGCGCTTCTCGCAGCGACACGGCGGCACCCGACACCAGCACAGCGCAGACGACGCAGACTACGGCGCAGAATCCGAGCACGTAGCTGGCGCTATACCGCATAGCGAGCCCTCCGTCGCTTGATGTTGGCGCGCACGACGTAGAAGTCGATCGTCGCCGCGAACACGTTCATCAACAGAATCGCCAGCATCATGCCTTCGGGGTAGGCGGGGTTGACGACGCGGATCAGAATCGCGAACACGCCGATCAGGAGGCCGTAGATCCACCGCCCGGTGTTGGTGTGTGCGGCCGAGACCGGGTCGGTAGCCATGTAGACGGCCCCGAAGGCCCAGCCACCGAGCACGAAGTGCCACCAGAACGGCACGCCCAAGAGCGGGTTCGTGGCGGAGCCCACGGCGTTGAGCAACAGGGAGATGGCGACGGATCCGAGCGCCACCCCGGCCATGATGCGCCAGGAGCCGATGCCCGAGCCGATCAGGATGGCGGCGCCGAGCAGGCAGGCAAGCGTCGAGGTCTCGCCCATCGAACCCGGGATGAAGCCGAGGAAGGCGTCCCACCAGGAAACGGCGGGGGCTAGGGCCACCTCCCCGCCCTCGGCCGCGCGGGCCAGCCAGGTAGCGCCCGAGATGCCATCGCTGCTGGTCTGCGCCGCGATCCACACGCGGTCGCCTGACAGCTGCACGGGATAGGCGAAGAACAGGAACGCCCGTGCCATGAGCGCCGGGTTGAAGATGTTCTTGCCGGTGCCGCCGAAGATCTCCTTGCCCACGACAACGCCAAAGCTGATGCCAAGCGCCACCTGCCAGAGCGGCGTTGTGGCCGGCAGGATCAACGGAAAGAGCATCCAGGTGACGAGAAAGCCCTCGTTGATCTCGTGACCGCGGATCACGGCGAAGACAGCTTCCCACAGACCGCCGACCGCCAGCGTGACGATCAGGATCGGCAGATAGTAGAGGGCGCCGTGGAAGATGTTGGCCCACGGGTCGGCCGGGTCGAAGGCATAGCCCATCGACTGCATGACGCCGGTCTGCCAGGTATCCAGAGCGGGCGCCCCCTGCGAGATCGCCAGGTGGGCCTGGTAGCCGGTGTTGTACATCGCCATGAAGACGCATCCGAGAAGCGCCACCACAACGGTACTCATCAGCCGCTTGAGGTCGATGCCGTCGCGCACGTGCGCCGCGCCCGTGGTCACCTGGCCGGGGCTGTACAGAAACGTGTCGCCGGCCTCGAACAGGGCGTAGAAGCGCCGCAGCGGCCCTTCGGTGAAGAGCCTCTCCTGCTTATCGAGCATGCGCCGGAGGACCTTCATCAGCCTTCCTTCTGCAGCGTCGTCAGGACCTCACGCAGAAACGGTCCAAACTCGCTCTTGCCGGGATCGACGAAAGTGCACAAGGCCAGGTCCTCCTCGTCGAGCTCGAGACAGCCGAGCTCCTCGGCCTTCTCGAAGTCGTGCACGGCGAGGGATCGGAGCAGGAACGTGGCCGGGATATCGAACGGGAAAACCCTGTCGAACACGCCGATCGGCACGATGGCGCGAGGCGAACCGTTGGTGGAGGTATCCAAGTCGAAGCGCTTGCCTGGGATTAGCCTCGACACGAAGGTATTGACCACCGAGAAGCGATTGAGCCCCGGTCGCATCCAGCCGAGAAACTCGCGCTTGCGCGCTTCGGCGAGCACCGACAGCTGCTGGTGATAGCGGCCGAGGAATCCGTGCACTTCGCCGGCCGCTTGACGCCCCGAGAGCACCGATCCCGAGATCCGGCGCATCTCGCCGTCGTGCAGCTCACCGGCCACCAGATCGTCGAGCGCGGCTCCGATTCGCGTCCTGACAAGGCGCGGGCGGCGCACACCGGGCCCGACTAGCGCGACGACGCGATCGACCGATAGCCGGCCCGTCAGGAAGAGGTGCCCGATGGCGATGACGTCCTGCACACCGACATGCCAGGCCGTCTTGTTGCGGTCGACCGGATCGAGCCGGTGGATGTGCCAGCCGGCGGTTCCCGACGGATGGGGACCGCGGAAGCGCTCGACGACGACGCGCGGGTCCTCCGGGACCTCGAGCCGATCTTCGGGGCCGACGCAGACCCAGACATTGCCGTCGGTCAGCTTGGCCAGGGCCTCGATCCCCGCCCGGAGCTCCTGGAGACGGCCCTCGATCATGGGCGGGGGCGCCAGCGGGTTGGAGTCGAGGGCGGTGACGAAGATCGAGCTCGGTCGTGTCGCCGGATCGGCCACCCCGCCGAAGGGGCGCGCCCGGAGCACAGTCCATTCCCCCGACTCGAGCAGCAGCTCCTGCACGCCCTCCGCGGTCAGAGCACCCGGCGGCTGGCCCTTGTAGGTCGAGAACGACGCTTCGGCGCCGGCCCCACCCGCGAGCTCGGTGGACGATAGCTCGATGACCAACGATTGGAAGATGCGCTTGTCGCCACGGTTGACGGCGACAACCTTGCCCTCGGCCGGCGCCGTGAAGCGCACGCCGGGGGTCCTCTTGTCCTCGAACACGAGCTGGCCGCGAGACACCACATCGCCGGCGCGAACGTGCATGGTCGGCTTCATACCGACATAGTCAGCACCCAACAGCGCCACTCGCCGCGGCTGCCCAGCAGTTTCCACGGTGGTCTCGGGACTGCCGCTAATGGGCAGATCGAGGCCCTTGCGATTCCTGTGCAAAGCCACGGTAGTCCTAGGTGGTTCTCGACCCGTTTCGAGCGATTATCGACGAGTACGGGGGGGTTCTCAAGCGACTTTCTTCGCGGCCTAAGAGGCGGCCGCGGACCCTGGCGGAGGGCTCGGCAGGCTGCCCCGGACCGCTATTTTCAATAGCTCCCCAACCGAAGCGCAGACCGCTAGAATATCGTCGGGGCTCGCCTCGAGAACCGGCCCGCCCGACGAGCTCACCTACGACGGCCGGGTTAGTCGCATCATCCAGCAGCGGTGCCAGGTGCGCAAATCACCCCGGAGAGATCTGGCCGGCTAAATGAAGACGCTCCTGCTGATGCGGCACGCCAAGTCCGATTGGGGTGCCGCCAATACGCACGATCACGAACGGCCGATCAACGCCAGGGGCCGGCGAGCGGCTAGCGCCATGGGTCGTTGGTTGGCCAGGATCGACCAGGTGCCCGAGGCCGTGATCACGTCGACGGCCGTCCGCGCCCGCACGACGGTAGAGACGGCCGCACATGCGCGCCCGTGGACTTGCCGGATCACTGCAGAGCGCGCCCTCTATGGGGCCGATCCGCGAACCGTGCTCGAGGTGGTGTGCGGCGCCGACGAATCCTACGAGCGCGTCATGGTTGCGGGCCATGAGCCGGGCATGCCCTTGACCCTCTCCTGCCTACTGGGCGACGCGCCGCTGCGCTTCCCCACCGCGGCGATCGCGCGTGTCGACCTGCTCGTGGATCGGTGGTCGGATGTCCGCCCGGGCGACGGCCAGCTGGTCTGGTTCCTGCCCCCACGGCTGCTGGAGTGTGCCGACTGAGCGTGGCTCAGGCGTCGGGTTCCGGCTGCGCGCGACCGAACGTGCTGCGAAGGATCACGAGCACGCCGAGTATGACGATGGCGAGCGGCCAGCCGCGACGGAAGAACCACTCGACCACGTCGGCATCCGGGGCCAGGCCGACCAGCAGCAGGAAGCCGGCCGGAAACAGCGGCCACCAGTTGCTGCTGCGTGTGTAGAGCCTGTCGATCACGTAGATGCCGAGAAACCCGACGCCGAGCCCGAAGGGAAGCGAGTTCGATACCGGCCAGTCGCCGCTCTCTGCCAACATGCCGAGCCCGAGGCCCATCATGACGCAGCCAGGGATCAGGAAGCCGTAGTTGCGCTGATACAGATAGGCAGCGACGAAGGCGCCGCCGATCACGAAGAAGACGATGCGCTCGTCGATCACCGAGTTCTGCAGCGCGAACAGGCCGAGGCCGAGGAGAATGAGGAAGACCCCCGTGACGATGGGGTCGCGGCGCGGCATCATAGGCTACCTCCCGGGGTTTTGCGGAGCCTCTACTGTCCTTGAGACGATAAACTCGCCCAAGGGTTCCCGTTCGGCCTCGTAGAGCGTCACGGTCGATGGGCCACCAGACGACGAGCCAGCGCGATTCCTTGCCGCGGAACCAAGCTCTTGAGAAACCGGCAGAGCGCCGCCCAGTCGGGTTGCGACTGGAAAGCAGCGAATAGCTGCCTGCGTGCTTCAGGCATCCGCCCGTGCCAGAGAAGGTCTCGTCCGTAGCTCGTGTGGACTCGGGCCTCGGCCCGGCGCAAGGTCCCCGGCGCGAGCCGGCGGCGCAGCCCGCTGTCGCGCAGCTTGGCGAGGACGCGAAGCCGGTTGCCGGTGAACACCGAGCGCGACAGCGACGAATCCGAGACGCGGTAACGCATCAGGGGACGATCGACGACGCGAAGGCGCGAGACCGCCGCGATGCGCAGGACGATGTCGATGTCCTCGGCCGTGGTCAGCGACTCGTCGAAGCCGCCGAGGTTCTCCAACAGCTGGCGGCGTACGACGAGGCAGGACGCCGAGAATTGCAGCAGCTCCACCGCCCTGCGCAGACCGAACTCGAGGCCGAGAACGTTCGCAACATTGGAGATACCCAGAGAAAGGCCACGTGCGTCCACATGCTCGATCTCACAGATCGCCGCACCGATACGAGGCTCCGCCAGTGCCTCCATCTGCGGGAGGAGCTTGTCGCGCCTCCAGGTATCGTCGGCGTCGAGGAACGCCACAAACTCGCCACGAGCGACATCGACTCCACGGTTGCGGGCGGAGGATACGCCGCGATTCTCTTGACGCTCCAGTCTGATACGCCCGCCGAGCCCCAGGGCGACGCTTGCGGTGGCGTCGGTCGAGCCATCGTCGACCACGATCACCTCGATGGGCTCGTGCGACTGCGCCAACGCGCTGCCCACCGCCGCCGCGAGGGTCGACTGAGCGTTGTATGCCGGGATGACTACCGACACCAGTGATCGCGACTCTACGGTCATGGGCCTCTCTCGGTCCGATTCGCGCTCTCTCGAGTGTAAGGGGCCGACAGACTCGAGGGCGGGCGCCGGGAGACTGCGCAGTCAGGTCTGGGGCCCGGCTCCGCCGAGAGCACACAGGACGGGCCTGTGGTCGCGACGGTCCTCGATGGCCACAGCAAGCAGACCCCTATCCTGGCCGCGCCTGGCCACGCCTGCCCTATTGCCGTCGACCGGTGCGAGCGTCAATCGAGGCCCTCGGGCTTGAGAATCACGCCCTGATTCTCGTTGCCGTTCATCAACGCGACGCACGGGTTCTCGAACCGTAGGTGGCGCACGAACTCCGTCTCGCTCACCGCCGGCTGAGCCGCCAGCCAGTCCCAGTCGACGCGGCCGTCGCCGGCCTCGGGGTTGGTAGTGAAGTAGCCGATGTTGTTGGCAACCAGGTTCTGGAAGAAGTGGGTGCCCTGCGACGGGGTAACGTGTAGATCCCGCAGCCCGGCCTCGACGATCACGCGGGCGCCGGCGATCTGATCCCAGGTAACCGGGATTCCGAGAAAGCGGTCGCTCGAGCCCCAGCGGCCCACGCCGATCAATACATAGGAGGTCCCGGCCGCCACCAGTCGTGCATTGATCGCCGCCACCTGCTGCGCGGCTAGCTGGCTGCGGTTGCGGTCGAATGTCCGGTAGTTGACAACCACGACGTCGAACAGGTCCTCCAGGCGTCCGGTCCCGAGCACACTGTCGCTGGTGCAGAAGGCGCGCCGGTGGGCTCCGGCATCGATGCGGATCGACCGCGGATCGTGTGTATGCACGACCGGTCGGAGCTGCAGAAAGCCGAACTCCTTGGGTTGCCCGGGCGCGGTCGACAGGTTGACGGCAAACTCGACCTCGACGTGCCCGCCGGCACTCTGCCGACCGATGTCGAGCAGCTCGGAGAGGATCTCGGCGAGCGGAAAGAGCTGATGCTTGAGCATCGGCGCAAAGCTCACGAGCCGCACACCCGGGCGGGACACCCCGTCGTAGATCACGTCGTTCTCGCGCGAGTAGGTCGAGCCGATCATGGCGAGCGTGCCGTCTTCCTCGGCGGTCTTCAGGGGATAGCGGTCGAGCTCGGCCCGGATCGGGCCGCCCCGCACCTGAGTGCCCAGGCGCAGGGCATAGAACTCCCGCTGCGAGTTGCGTAGTGCGTCCCTGACCGACGACATCTGCAGCAGGCGCGACGGGTGCCTGGGCGAGAAGTGGAGGCAGCGCTCGCCACCCACCACCTCGGTGCCCATGCCGAGCCCGGCCGCGGCCAACCCGTCCTCCGACCGCACTGGGTCGACCGGGTAGAAATTCTGCGACAGCGCCACACCGGCGATCTCCGGATAAAAGCGGTCGCCGTGCGCCGCCCCTACGATCCGCTGCACGATGACCGCCATCTTCTCGGCGTCGAGCCGATAGGAGGTGGAGGCAATGTAGCGTTTGGCGCGCTGCGAAAAGGTCGACGCGTAGACATGCTTGACCGCGGCGATGAGATGGTCGAGCCGAACCTCGATATCGTCGTGGTCGTTCGGAATCATGACCGTGTCGTAGACGCCGGAGAACGGCTGGTACTTGGCGTCCTCCAGCAGGCTCGACGAGCGGACCGCCAGCGGGTAGCGGACCAGCTCCAGGTAGGAGTGCAGCTCCTCCCGGATCTTGTCCGGGAACGGTGCGCGCGCGAAGGTCTGCATCACGGTGTCGTCGTCGGACGCCTTGATCGCAGCGTGGCGCACCTCGTTGACATCGAGGAACTCATCGAAGACGTCGGTGGCGACGACCACGCTCGGCGGCACCGTGACCCGCGCACCCGGAAACCGGTCGCGCAGGTCGAAGTCGTTGAGCAGCCGGTTGGCGAAGGCGAGGCCACGCGCCTTCCCCCCCATGGAGCCATCGCCGATCTTGGCGAAAGCGTTGTCCGGGTCGAAGCGCTCGGGGTCGAAGTCCATCACCACGGCCCGTTGCCGTGCCTCGCGATGGCTCCGGATCGCCTCGATCAGGTACTTGCGAAGATCCTCAGGGCCCGAGAAGTCGGACAGGCGCCGTGGACGCAACCGGTGGGCGATGTCGAACTCGGTGTGGGCCTTGAGCCAGGTGGAGAAGTGGTTGTGCCGGGCATGGTGGACGATGCTCTCGGCCGGCACCTCGTGCAGCACGCGCTCGAGCTCGCGCAGGTCCTTCGCCTTCCCCACCTTGGTGCCGTCAGGGAGACGGAAGACGAAGTAGCCGAAGCCGAAGTTGCGCAGCATGAACATGCGCAAGTCCTGCAGCAGGGTCGGCGAGAACTTGTGCAGGAACGATGTACCGATCTCCGCCGCCAGGTCGGCGGTCTTCGTCTGACCGGAGTCGAGCACCACAGGTACGTCGGATTGAGTCTCGAGCACCTTGCGCGCGAACTGCACCCCAGCGTCGGCGCACAGCTCGCCGTTCTTGGGGAACTCGACGTCCGAGATCACCCCGAGGATGTTCTTCTGGTAGGTGTCGAAGTAGTCGCAGGCCTCCTCATAGGTGCTGGCCAGCAGGATCTTGGGGCGCGCCCTGGCACGCAGCAGCTTGTGCGCCAGGTTGAGCCCGTCCGGAAGCAGGCTCGCCGTGTTGCGCAACAACACGGTGTAGATCACCGGCAGGAAGTTGGAGTAGTAGCGGATGTTGTCCTCGATCACGAGGATCACCTGCACGCCCATCGCCTCGACGTCGTGCTGGACATTCATCCTGTCCTCGGCGTACTTGACGATCGCCAGGAACAGCTCGATGTTGCCTTGGAACAGGAAGGAGCGGTCGACGCCGCGCAGGTCACAGTTACGGAGCGTGTCCTGCAGCTCGCGCTCGTGGTACGCCAGCATGATGACCGGCGTTTCGAGCCCCGCGTGGCGTAGGCTGCGGGCGAGCTCGCCGGCGTCCATGTCGCCAACGTTGGGGGAGCTGATGACCAGGTCGTAGCCGGGCAGCTGCTGCACCGCCTCGAGAGCCTCGGCCCCCGTCGAGACCCGGGTGATATCGGGGATCGCAGACAGCTCGACCCCGAGGAAATCGCCGCGCACCAGCTCCTCGGCGAGCCGATCCTCGGCCAGCATGAACGAGTCGTAGAGGCTCGAGACCAGGAGGACCTTGCCGACCCGCCACTGCATCAGGTCGTGGAAGCCGCCGCGGGCGTCGACGGGACGCGTGCGGCTGTGGCGCTCTATGTAGATCTGCCTCATCACTCCCCGCGGGTCGGCGGGTTACACGACCCCCTGGTCGATCATCGAGTCGGCCACCTTGATGAAGCCGGCGATGTTGGCCCCGTTCACGTAGTTGCCGGGGGTACCGAACTGCTCCGCGGTCTCGACGCAGGCGGCGTGGATCGCCTTCATGATGCCTTGCAGCTTGGCGTCCACCTCATCGCGCGTCCAGCTGAAGCGCTGGCTATTCTGCGACATCTCCAGACCGGAGGTAGCCACACCGCCCGCGTTGGCCGCCTTCCCCGGACCGTAGAGGATGCCGGCGTCGATGAACTGATTGACGCCCTCCTCGGTGGTGGGCATGTTGGCGCCCTCCGAGACCAACCAGACACCATTTGCCAGCAAGTTGGCGGCGTCGATCGCGTTGATCTCGTTCTGCGTGGCGCTCGGGAAGGCACAGTCGGCCTTGTGGTCCCACACCGCGTTGTGGTCGCTCTCCGGACCCACCGGCGTGTAGACAGCGGCAGGATACCGGTCGGCGTACTCGCTGAGGCGACCGCGGCGCTCGTTCTTGAGCTCCATCACGAAGGTGAGCTTGTCACGATCGATACCCTGCTCGTCGTAGATGGAGCCACTCGAATCGGACAGCGTGACGATCCTGGCACCGAGATCGAGGAGCTTCGCGGTGGTGAACTGGGCGACGTTACCCGATCCGGACACCAGGCAAGACTTGCCCTCCAGCATCTCGCCGCGCGAAGCTGCCATCTCTGCCGCGAAGTAGACCGAGCCAAAGCCGGTGGCCTCGGGTCGGATCAACGAGCCACCCCAGTTGAGGCCCTTGCCGGTAAGAACGCCGGTGAACTCGTTGCGCAGCCGCTTGTACTGGCCGAACAGAAAACCGATCTCGCGACCGCCGACGCCGATGTCGCCGGCCGGCACGTCGGTGTCCGGCCCGATGTGGCGAAACAGCTCCGACATGAAGCTCTGGCAGAAGCGCATGACCTCGGTGTCGCTCTTGCCCTTGGGGTCGAAATCGGAGCCGCCCTTGCCGCCGCCCATCGGCAACGTGGTGAGCGAGTTCTTGAAGACCTGCTCGAAGGCCAGGAACTTGAGGATCCCCAGGGTCACCGAAGGGTGGAAGCGCAGACCACCCTTGTACGGCCCGATGGCGCTGTTCATCTCGATGCGAAAGCCTCGGTTGACCTGCACGGTGCCGTCATCATCGACCCACGGCACCCGGAACATGATGACGCGCTCGGGCTCGACCATCCGCTCGACGATCTTGTGGATGCGGTACTCGGGACGCCGGTCCAGAACGACCTCGAGTGACTCGACGACTTCGTTTACGGCCTGGTGGAACTCGGGCTCGGCAGGATTCTTGGCCTTGACGTCCGCGAGGACCTGGTCGACGAAGGAACCCATTGACGTGACTCCTGTGGGGGGCCCTGCAGAGCACGGGCACGCTCCGATTCGATGAAGACCGCGCTCGGCGCGGCAGAAGACCGAGTTGTTTCTACCACAGCAGCCTGGGCGCGGCTGTCGCTTGTGCTTCCTGCGTTAGCGAGACGACAATGCCGCGGTGGATCCGGCCAGCCTATCCGGGCGTTGCTCGGGCAAATCGGAGTGAGTCATGCGGAGAATCTCGATCGGCCTAGCACGCCCACCCCTCCACCACCACGGCCTGCTAGCAGCCCTCCTCCTCGTCGGCATGCTCGTCTCAGGGCCGGGTCTGGCAACCGGGGCCCAGGCCAAACCGCTGGGTCACGAGGCCTACGAGATCTGGCGCGGCATCGAGGATGAAGCCTTGTCGCCCGACGGCCGCTGGCTGCTGTACTCGCTGAGCCTGGAGAACGGCGACCCCGAGCTCGTGGTGCGCAGCCTGAGCGACGATACGGAGCACCGCATCGCACGTGGCTCCGGCGCCCGCTTCGACGCAGCCGGAACCCACGTCGTCATGCTGATCCGCCCGCCCATGGGCGAGACGCGCCGGGCGCGTCTCGACGACATCGAGCCCGACGAGCGCCCCAAGGCGGCGCTGGGGATACTCGATCTGGTTACGGGCGAGTTGACCGAGCTCGAGCGGGTGAGCTCCTTCCGCATCGGCGCCAAGGGAGGCGACCGGGTCGCCTACAGGCTCGAGAAGCCGCTGGCCGCCGCCGAGGCCGACGGCGAGGAGACCGCCGAAGCGCAAGCCGAGCAGGAGGATGCGCAGCAGACCGATGCTGCCGACGACAGCATGCCCGAGGGCACCGAGCTCGTGGTGCGGGACCTGGGCAGCGGCGAGGAGTTTCGCTTCGCCGCGGTCACCTCGTACACGGTGGCCGAATCGGGCAGCCGGCTGGCCTTCGCGACGACCCTGCCCGAGCCCGGCGTCAAGGTGCTGGCCAACGACGAGAAGACGCCGACGGCAGTGATCGAAGGCCGTGGCCGCTACGAGGGTCTGACCTTCGACGATACCGGTGAGCGTCTGGCCTTCCTCACCGACCGCGACGACTTCGAGGCAGAGGCGCCGGAGCACGCGCTCTATCTGTGGCGGGCCGGCGGCACCGCCGATCTGGTCGTCGACTCCACGACGCCGGGGGTACCCGCCGACTGGTGGGTGAGCACCAACGCCGAGATCAGCTTCTCCACGAGCGGGTCGCGGCTCTACTTCGGCACCGCGCCGCGCCCGGCCCCCGAGCCGGAGGAGCCCGAGCTTCTCGACGAGGAGAAGGTCAAGCTCGACATCTGGCACTGGCAGGATCCGCTCCTGCAGCCCATGCAGCTGCTACAGGCCGACGACGAGCGCGACCGCACCTACCTGGCCGTCGTGCACACCGACATCGGGGCTGTCGTTCAGCTCGCCGATGATCACCTGCCGGACGTCACGATCCTCGATGACGGCGACGGCGACTTGGCCCACGGCAGGTCTGCGCTGCGGTACCGCAAAGAGATCTCCTGGGAATTCCCCGGTTTTGCCGACCACTACCTCGTGGATCTGGCCAGCGGCGGGCGCCAACCCCTGCGTGAAAAGCAGCCGGGGCAGGCACACCTGTCGCCCGACGGCCGCTGGATCATCTGGTGGAGCGGACAGGAGCTGGCCTGGTACGCCAAGGCGACCGATGGTGGGATCGCCACCAATGTGAGCGCGACGCTGCGCCACCCGGTCCATCGCGAAGATCACGACTGGCCGTACGACCCGCAGCCCTACGGTCTTGCCGGCTGGGCACGAACCCCGGAGGGCTCGGTCGGCTCGGGGGTCGAGGCACTGGTGTACGACCGTTACGACCTGTGGGCCCTGGACCCGTCGGGTGAGGCCGCCCCACGCCACGTCACCTCCGGCGCCGGGCGCGATGCTCGCACCCGGCTTCGCCGCATCGACCTCGACGACGAGGCCGAGTGGGTGGAGGAGTCGGAGATTCTACTGAGCTCCTTCGCCGAGACGACCAAGGACGCCGGATTCTGGCGCGTCGGGCGCTTCGACCCGCTGCCGCCGAGAATCCTGTTCCAGGCGCCCTACCGCTTCGGCCGCCGGACCAAGGCCGACGCGGCGGATGTGTTGCTGTTCACGCGCGAGAGCGTCACCGACTTCCCGGACCTCTGGGTCAGCGGTCCGGACATCGCCGATGCCCGGCGCATCAGCGAGGCCAACTCGCAGCAGGCGGACTATCTGTGGACGACCGCCGAGCTGACCCGCTGGCGCTCCACCGACGGCGAGCTGCTGCAGGGGCTGATCCACAAGCCGGCCGACTTCGACCCGTCGCGCAGGTACCCGATGATGGTCACCTTCTACGAGCGCAACTCCGACAACCTGCACCTGCACCACCCCCCCACCCCGCACCGCTCGGTGATCCGCCAGACCTTCTACGCCTCACGGGGCTACGTCGTGTTCACGCCCGATATCACCTACGAGGTGGGCTACCCGGGTGAGAGCGCCCTCGAGGACGTGGTGTCGGGGGTCCTGCACATGATCGGCCAGGGCTACGTCGATGCGCGCAATATCGGCGCCCAGGGCCACTCCTGGGGCGGCTACCAGATCGCCTACATGGTCACCAAGACCGACATCTTCAAGGCCGCTGCCGGGGGCGCACCGGTGTCGAACATGACCTCGGCCTACGGCGGCATCCGCTGGGGCTCCGGCATGAGCCGCATGTTCCAGTACGAGCGCACCCAGAGCCGGCTGGGCGGCACGCTGTGGGAGATGCCGTTGCGGTATCTCGAGAACTCGCCCATCTTCTGGGCCGACAAGGTCGACACGCCGCTGATGATGATGCACAACGACCACGACGGCGCCGTGCCCTGGTACCAGGGAATCGAGATGTTCGTGGCGCTACGGCGGCTCGGCAAGCCGGCCTGGCTGATCAACTACAACGACGAGCCTCACTGGCCGACGACCCACGCCAACAAGGTCGACTGGAACATCCGCATGCAGCAGTTCTTCGACCACTTCCTCAAGGGCGAGCCGGCGCCGCGCTGGCTTGCCGAGGGGATCCCGGCGATCGAGAAGGGCACGACGCTCGGACTCGAGTTGCTCGACACGGACGCCCGCGATCGGCGGTAGCAGCATCCGCAGCAGGGCCATCGGCAGACCGTCGGGTGGACGTACCCAGGCTCAGAACCGAATGACGACCAGGAGCCCGGGCTGGCCTCGAGGTCCGGTCGTCGGGGCCACGGTCCAGCCGGATGTGTCGAGGGGCGCACCGTTACGACGAACAACCGCCCTGCCAACGATGAATCCGATCGCCGCGCCCGCGATGACATCGCTCACGTAGTGCTTGCCGGCGGTCGCCGCGCGACGCCGCGATCGTGGAGGCGACCATGTACATCGGCGCTCCGAGGCCGATGCCGAAGTGGCGGTCGAGAACCGTCGCCCAGGCGAAGGCATTGGAGGTGTGGCCCGACGGGAAGGACTTATCGTTCTCTTTGTTGGGACGCTCGCGAGGCAAGGTCTGCTTGAGCGCCTCGGTGTAGAGAAAGTTCACCCCCGAGGCCACGAGAAGGTCGTAGGAGACGTCGCGAAAACGTTGGCCAGTGGCCAGGCGCCCGCCGACGAACATCGCCACGGCAACACCGCCGACATAGAGAAGATTCCCGAATCCTGCGCCCGCCTTGCCGAAGGAGCTGTTGGAGCCGTCTGAGGGCACGACCCCCTCCTCGAAGTTGTGCGTCAGCGCCATTCCTGTGCCGCCGATCAACAGCGGCACGAGGCTCGGGCGCGCAAACACCCCGGTGATTGCGCGACCGAAGCTCGCCGGAAGTCCTTTCAGTGTGCGGCGCCCGTCCTCGGCGCCCTTGACGGGGGCCAACTCGACCCCCTCCGCCGGCGGCGGTGGCGGCGGCTCCTGCGCCCGCAGCGGCGCCGCCGGAAGCAGAGCTCCCGCGGCGGCGAGCACGCATGACACGGTGATGGTTCGGGCGACGGGAGGCATCTGCACCGCCGCATCGTAGGCGTTGGGCATCACGGCCGGCTAGTGCTCCGGAGCAGGAAGACCGATGCGTTCGAGAAGGTCGGGGAAAGGACGCCCCATGCAGGCAGCCTGCCACGCCGGACCGCCGGCCTCGATCTCTGCAACCAAGGCCGCGCGCGCGGTCCACCCCCATCCAGGCGAGGAAGAAGCACACATCGGAGACGTGCTCGATCTCGCGCCGGCGTTCCAGCTCCGCGATCAGCCGCCGCGCCTCGTCTGTTCGGCCGGCGGCCCCCATGGCGTACGCCAGGCAGCCGACGATAAACACCGTACGGTTGCCGAGGTCGACGGCGCGCTGCAGATCCTCGATCGCCGCCTCGTGGTCGCCGATCTCGCACCGCGCTAGGCCGCGGCCCATGAGGTTCAACTGCGAGTCGGCATCGAGATCGAGCCCCGAGGTAGCGAACTCGATCGCCGTCTCGTGGTCGTTGGCAAAGTAGCAGACCATGCTGCAGATGCCCCAGGCGTAGTGGTAGTCGGGCTCCAGGAACACGGCACGATGCACCAACGGCATGGCCTCATCGGCCTGCAGATGCAGCGACCGAAGCAGCGCCAGATAGGCGGGGGAGAACCAGTAGTTGGGATCCAGGTCGATGGCACGCCGATAGCACTCCTGCGCATCGGCCCACTGCCGCCGGCAGAAGAGAATCGTCCCCTTGGCGGCATGCGCTTCCGCCAGCTCCGAGTCGAGCGCCAGCGCGCGGGCGACGGCACGCTCGGCGCGCTCGAACGCCTCGGCATAGGCAACAACGCCGTATATGATCATCGACCAGTACGCGTCGGCCACCCCGACCCAGGCCAGCGCGTACTCGGGGTCGAGCGCCACAGCCCGCTGGAAGCAGTCGAGCGCCTGCTGTATTCCGCCCTTGTGCCGGCGCGCCCACTGGTAGCGACCCTTGAGGTACAGCTCATAGGCCTCGTGGTTGGCGGTGTGATTGCGCATCACCTCCTGCGGCCCCGAGGAGCCGAGCTGCACCTGTAGGCCTCTGACGATGGCGTTGGCGGTGTCTTCCTGGATCTGGAAGATGTCCTCGAGCGTGCCGTCGAAGCGCTCCGACCATCTCTGATAGGCCGATTCGACGTCGACCAACTGCACGGTCACACGCACGCGCTCGCCGGCACGCCGCACACTGCCTTCGAGCACCGCGGCGACGCCGAGCTTGCGGCCCGCAGCACAGGCATCGAGCGCCTGCCCCTTGAACTGGAAGGAGGAGCTGCGAGCCGCGCCCCGGAGCCCCGACAGGCGACTCAGGCTGGTGATCAGCTCCTCGGCCAGCCCGTCGCTGAAGAACGCGTTGTCCGGGTCGGCGCTCAAGTTGGCGAACGGCAGCACGGCGATCGACGGGGTGCCGGGATCGCCGGTGGTGGCCGCAGCGCCAGGGGTAATCCGCGAGGCTGTCCCGCCGGCCGCCGCCAGCATTCGCAGGCGCTCCAGCACCTCGGCCAGATGTGCCGCCGTGGCGAAGCGCTCCTCCGGCTTCTTGCGCAGAAGCCGCTCGATCACCTCGACCAGGTCGGCCGGGAGCGCCGGCGCGGCGGTTCGTAGCGCCACCGGCTCCGAGTTGATCACGGCGTTCAGCGGCGCCCCCGCCGATGACTGCGCGAACGGTGCCGCACCGGTTGCCGCCTCGTACAGCACGGCACCGAGCGAGAACAGGTCGCTGCGGCCGTCGAGGTCGCGGCCCAGCGCCTGCTCGGGCGACATGTACTTCACCGTGCCGAGCAGCGTGCCCGCGGTGCAGGATGCCCTGGTCGTGCGCTGCCCGAAGCGCCGCGGCCAGGTGTCGCGCCAGGCGCACGAGGTCGGTCTCCTCGAGCGGCCTCTCGGCCAACCGCTCGGCAAGCGTCTGCCCCGCCAGCAGCTCCATCACCAAGTAGGGGCGCCCCTGGCGCTCCCCGATGTCGTACAGGACGCACATATTCCGATGCATCAGCGCCGAGGCTGCGCGCGCCTCGCGCTCGAAGCGCGCCCGGCTCTCGGGGTCGTCGGCCACCGACGCCGGCAAGAACTTGAGCGCCACTCCACGGCCGAGCCGCGAGTCGCGCGCCTCCCAAACCACGCCCATGCCTCCCTCGCCGATACGGCGACAAAGCTCGTAGGGCCCGATCTGATCACCGATTCGCACGCGACACTCCCGCTCGATGGCCGTCTAACCATAGCGAAGCAAGTCGAACAGTACACGGGGCCCGGCAAGTGTTCCGCCCGCTTCTTGCGCGCCATGGAGGGAGAGTTGAGGTGAGCCGGTCCCAGAGTGCATCATTGGTGCATTGTTCCGATGCATCTAATGGTGCGACCATGAAACCCATCACGTTGCGCAACATCCCGGCCGATCTTGCCGAGCACATCCGGAACGAGGCACGAAAAACCGGGCTGAGCCTCAACCGTACGGTCATCGGCATGCTCCGGCGCGCCGCTGGTCTCGCACCCGGGGGCACGAGCAACCAGGAACTGGCGTGCCTCGGCGGCTCGTGGAGTGCCGAGGAGGCGGAGCGGTTCGACGCGGCCCTGGCGGAACAGCGGCAGGTAGATCCGGCGATGTGGGAATGATCGACGGTGGCGCCATTGCGCTCGACTCCTCCGCCTACTCCGCCTTCATGCGAGATCACGAAGCGATCACGGAGTGGATTCGTCACGCCAGTGCGATTCGCTTCAGTACGATCGTTCTCGGGGAGCTGCACTACGGCTTCCGGCGTTGTAGAGACCGGGCCCAGAATCTGAGTCTGCTGGAGAAGTTCCTCGCCCACGGAGCAGTAGGAATCGTCGACATCGATGCGGAGACGGCACTCCGTTACGCCGAGATCCGCGATTGGCTTCGGACAGCCGGCACGCCGATACCGGCAAACGACATCTGGATCGCGGCCTCCGCCATGCGGCATGGCCACCGGCTGATCACTACCGATCACCACTTCGCGCACGTTCCGCAGGTGTCAGCGGAGATCATGCAGCCCTGACCCCCGTCGCCCCCCGGGCACTATCCGCTGGCGGATCTGACCCTCTACGAGCCGTGATCGGGGTGCCCCATCATCGGCTGCAGCGCGAACTGCTTGGCCGCGCGCGCGGCGAAGTCCGGGTTCCTGGGCTCGTGAGGTCCGGACATCGGATCGGTTCCGGGGAAGGTTGCGGGAGTCAGTCGCCGCGTCCTGGGCTCAGTCGGATCTGCGAGTAGGTGACGCCCGGCCCGCCGATCTTGTAGTAGCTGCCCGGCATGAGCGGGTCATGGCGGGCCTCGATCAGCTTCACCTCGGCGGCGCACACCTTGTACTCGGCGGTGCCGGTGACGGGATCGCCTGCGTCGTTGGTGAGCACGTTGGCGCGCGCCTCGGCGAAGTGCAGCGGCATCCAGATGCAGCCGGGGCGAACCTGTCGCGACACCACGGCGCGAAGGCTCAGGGAGCCGCGGCGCGTCCAAACCTCGACGATGTCGCCGTCGGAGATCTGGCGCTTGCGCGCGTCGCGCGGGTGGATCTCGACGAAAGGCTCGGGCTGCTTGGTGTGCAGCCCGGGCTCGCGGCGCGTCTGGGTGGCGCAGTTGTAGTGGTACAGCGTCCGCCCGGTCGAGAGCAGCAGCCCGTACTCCTCGTCCTCGAGCTCCATCGAGGGGCGGTACTCGGCCGGCATGAACAGGCCCTTGCCGCGTAGCACGCCGCCCTCATGGAGGAACTCGGTCCCCGGGTGGTCGGGTGTCGGGCACGGCCACTGCAGGCCGGTCTTGTTGCCGTGCACCTCGGAGTCGATGCGAGCGTGGCTGATGCCCGAGAACTTGTCGGAGTCGCGCGCCAGCTCGTCGTAGACCTCGGCAGCGCTCGTATAGCTCCACGACGTCCCGGAGGCATTGGCCAGATCCCTGATGATGCGCCAGTCGGCTCGCGCCTGTCCCGGCGGCTCGACCGCCTTGCGGACCCGCTGCACGCGCCGCTCCGAGTTGGTGAAGGTGCCCTCCTTCTCGGCAAACACGGCCGCCGGGAAAACCACGTCGGCGAAGCGCATGGTCTCGTTCGGGAAGGCGTCCTGGTACACGAGGAACTCCAGATCGTTCATCCCCTTCTCGAGCTTCAGGACGTTGGGCTCGGACAAGATAATGTCCTCGCCCATGACGAAGAGGCCTTTGATACGGTCGCCTACCGTCTTCATCATGACGTTGAGGTTCATGCCGGGATCGGGCGACAGCTCGACACCCCACGAAGCCTCGTACTTGGCGCGTACCTGCGGATCGTCGACGCGCTGATAGCCGGGGTAATACATCGGGGTGGCGCCGGCATCGTTGGCGCCCTGCACGTTGTTCTGGCCGCGCAGCGGGTTCATTCCCGTCGACGGCTTGCCCAGATGGCCGGTCATGAGCACCAGGTTGGCCAGGCAGTAGACGTTGTCGGTGCCGTGCGAGTGCTCGGTGATGCCGAGGGTGTAGTAGATCCCCGCCTTGTCGGTGGTGGCGTAGCGCCGTGCCGTCCAGCGGATGTCCTCGGCAGGCACGCCGGTCACTGTCTCGGCCTCCTCCGGGGTGTACTTCAACACCGACTCGCGGACCTGCTCGAAATCCTCGGTGTTGGCGTCGATGAACGCCTGATCCACGAGCCCCTCGGTGACGATGACGTGGGCCATGGCGTTGAGCAGCCAGACGTCGGTACCGGGACGCAGCTGCAAGTGCTTCTCGGCGATCTGGGTCATCCAGATCGCGCGCGGGTCGGCCACCACCATGGTGGCGCCGGACTTCACGGCGCGCTTCATCTCCATGGCGATGATCGGATGCGCCTCGGAGGTGTTGCTACCGATGACGAACAGGAAGTCGGCGTCGCGGATCTCGCCGATCGAGTTGGTCATGGCCCCCGCCCCGAACGTGGTGACCAGTCCGGCCACCGTGGGGGCGTGTCAGGTGGCGGCGCATTGATGCACGTTGTTCGTTCCGAACGCCACGCGTGCCATCTTCTGCACCAGGAAGTTCTCCTCCATGGTGCAGCGCGACGAGGAGACGAAGCCGAGCGAGTCGGCACCGTGGCGCTCCTTGACCCCGAGCAGGCCGGCCGCCGCCGCCTCCAGCGCCAGGTCCCATGTCGCTTCGTGCAACTCGCCGTCGTCGCCACGGATCATCGGCGTTCTCAGACGATCCTCGTGCTCGATAAACTCGTAGGCGAATCGCCCCTTGACGCAGAGGTTACCGTCGTTGGTCGTGGTGTCCACCGGCGGGCTCGAGACCTTGACCACTCGGCCGGCGCCGTCGTTGGCCTCGCGGTCGACGTTGAGCTCGACCTGGCAGCCGACGCCGCAGAAGTTGCAGGTGCTGCGCACCTTCTCGAGCTGTCGCTCGATCTTGTCGCCGCGCCGCAGCGGCATCTTCTCGGTCATGGCGCCCGTCGGGCAAACGTCGATGCACCCGCCGCACATCTCGCAGGTCGTATCGAGCAGGCCCAGCTCCTCGACGGTGGAGATCGTCGTCTCGGAGGCCCGATTAGCGAGCGTGATGGCGGTCACCCCTTCGATCTCGTCGCAGTAACGGGTGCAGCGCGCGCACAGGATACAGAGCTTGGGATCGAAGTGGATGTAAGGGTTCTCGTCGCCGGGCCGGGCGCCGCGCAGCGACTCCATGTAGCCCCAGTCGAAGGGTGCGTCGTACTGCTCGGCCATGTCGAACAGCTCGTTCGGCTGCCCGACCTCGGCCTGGGCGCGGGTGCCCGGGTGATCGCTCATGTAGAGCGCCAGCAGCGTCTTGCGGTGCCGATCGATGCGCGCGTTCTCCGAGGCGACCACCATGCCGTCCTCGGCCTTGGTGGCGCATGCCGGCGCCAGCCGGCGCCAGCCGTCGATTTCTACCAGGCAGGTACGACAGGCACCGGCGGGATCGAGCCGTGGATCGTGGCACAGGATCGGGATGTAGATGTCGTGGCGGGCGGCGACATCGAGCACGGTCTGCTCGGGCTCGAAGGCGTACTCGCGGCCGTTGAGCGTGATCTTCGGTCGATCGCTCATGCCTCGAACTCCTCCGGGAAATGCTTCAACGCCAGGGTCAGCGGCAACGGCGCCGCCTGCCCCAGCCCGCAGATCGACCCCTCGTTCATTTGCCAGGCCGCGTCGGCTACGTGTGCCAGCGCGTCGGCCGAGGTTCCGTTTTCGTCCATGTTCCTGTCGAGCGCAACGCGCAGGTAACGCGTGCCGATGCGACACGGGGCGCACTGGCCACAACTCTCCACCTCGAAGAATTCTAACTGAGCCCGTACCGCCGCGCGTAGATCCCGCGTCTCGTTGAGCACCACGACCCCAGCGGAGCCCAGCATCGAGCCGACCTCGCCGAGGGCCTTGAAGGAAAGTGGCGTGCCGCGCTCGCTCGGCGGCAGGAACCCGGAGCTCGCCCCGCCAGGGCTGAAGGCCTTGAGCTCGCCCTGGTAGCCGCCGGCTGCCTCGACCAGCTCGTCGAGGCTTACGCCGAGCGGCAGCTCATAGGTTCCGGGCGCCTTCACGTCACCCGAGATGCAGTAGAGCTTGGAGCCGGCCTCGGTCCTGCCGAGCGCCTTGAACCACGCCCCGCCCCGCTGGATGATCGCCGGCACGCAGGCGATGGTCTCGACGTTGTGGATCAGCGTCGGCTTGCCCCAGAGCCCGACCTCGACCGGAAACGGGGGCTTGAGCCGGGGCATGCCGCGCTTGCCCTCGATCGCCTCGAGCAGGGCGGTCTCCTCGCCGCAAATGTAGGCGCCCTGGCCGGCGTGCATGTGGAAGCGGATGTCGCCGAGCTTGCCCTCGAATTGATCGATTGCCCCCTGCACCTGGCCCCATGGAACTTCGAACTCGCCGCGCAGGTACAGGTAGACCTCGGTGGCACCGACGGCGTGGGCGGCGATCGCCAGCCCCTCGACCATCAGGTCGGGGCGCCGCATCATGACCTCGCGGTCCTTGAACGTCCCCGGCTCGCCCTCGTCGGCATTGAGCACCATGTACCGCGTCGTCTCGGCCTGGTTGCGCGTTCCCCGCCACTTGATGTGGGCCGGGAAGCCGGCGCCGCCGCGCCCCTGCAGCCCCGATGCCTCGATGGCATCGATCACCGCCTCGGGCCCTATCTCCGCTGCACGGGCGAAGGCCGAGCCCGAGGTATTCATCGCGCCCAACATGTTGAGCGGCAGCGTCTCCGGATCGTCACGATCCGGTCCTACGCGCCCGTACCAGGGCTCGTCGCCGGGGGCGCCGGACGACCGGAGACTCTTCCAGTCTCCCCGTGCCTCGTGCACATCCTCGACGGTCACGGCGGGCAGGACCCGGCGATCGCGCAGCACCGCCGGGGGCACGTCACAGCCGGCCAGGCAGGATGTCGCTTCCACCGGGAACCCGTTGAGCTCGCAGGCCTTCAGGACATCGTCGGCGCCCGCCATGCGGCACGACAGCCCGGTGCACACCCGCACCTTCTGATGCGGCCGCGCCAGCAGGTGATAGAAGCTGCCGACACCCCAGACATCGGCCTCAGGCACGCCCAGATCCTCGGCGATCTGGCGCGCCACACCCTCGGTCAGGCCACCCGCCTCTTGCAGGCGATCCGGGATCTGTGAGCGACGCTCGTCAGACATGAGGTCATGCTAGCAGCCCGTGCGATGGTCTATCCGCCGGCAGGCCACAGCCGTAGTCTGACCGCGCCACTGGCCGCGATGTTCCTGAAATCGCGGTCGGCGGCCAGCACATAGCAGTCGGCCTCGGCGGCGATCGCCACGAGAATGCAGTCGATTGTGGATCGAATCGTGACTCCAGCGGCACGCAGGTCACGAAACAGCGCTGCTGCTCGTAGGTAGGTCTCGATCTCGAACGGATCGAGGAAGGTCAGATCGCGGAAGCCGGATTCGATCTCGGCGCGGCTCGTGGAGCGGCGCAGTCCCTGCATGACCTCAGCAACGACGATGCCGCAGGTGCAGACGTCGTCGTCCCCCGCCAGGAGCTCGTGCAACGCGTCTGTCTCGTGGGTGGCCGATCCGTTGAGGTAATCCGCCCAGACGGAAGAATCGACGAGGACCCTCAAGCGTCCGTTCGCCGGCGTAGCTCGTCCAGATTCCCCTGCCAGCGAACCCGGCCTCGAAAACGGGACAACCGACGTACCCGCCGCCTGCGGGCGTACTGGCGCAGGGCTTCGTTGATGATCCCTGTCTTGGTCATGCCCGGCGAAACCGCCTGCGCCTCGGTGATCGCCTGGTCGTCGAGGTTGAGCGTTGTTCTCATGGACAGGGTCTCTGATCTGTATTCTCTAGTCGAATTATCTGCATCAGAGTCTGCATCAACAGGTCCACCGTTTGCAAGGGTCGTTCTCAGGAGACGGACACGAGAATCGACGGTCCGAACTTGCAATTTATTCAATTTGGATATATCTAATTCGGATAAGAGTTCGTTCCTCCACCCCTCGAGGTTCCCGATGCCGTACGGCAAGCCGATCACCGAGACGCCGCTGAAGCCGGCGGTGTTCCACATCCTGCTGGCGCTCAGCCGGGGGGAGATGCATGGACTCGGTATCGCAGACGCAGTCGAGTCGGAGACCGGCGGCGAGATCCGGCTCGGGCCCGGCACGCTCTATCGGTCGCTCAAGGAGATGACGGAGGCCGGCATCGTGGGCCCTGCCGCCGATCCGGCCGGCGACGATCCGCGCCGCAAGTATTACGCGCTGACCCCCGTGGGCAGTCGGCTGCTCGAGGCCGAGGCAAGCCGCCTGGCGCGCATCGTCGAGATCGCGCGCCACCGGCGCGTCATCGGGAACCAGGCCTGATGGAGCTCCTGTACCGGGCGCTCTTGGTCGCCTATCCCCGGCGCTTCCGTGTCGAGTATGGCGTGGTGATTCTGGACATGTTCCGCGTCCAGCGTCGACGTGCCGCGCGCGACCCGCGAGCTTTGAGCGGCGCTCGCTTTTGGCTCTTGGCCCTCGATGACCTGGTTCGCAACGCTGGCGCCGAGCACGGCTCCCGGCTCACCCGTACATCCCGACCGCTGATCGCCCGCACACCGGGCCGCGGCCCAATCCCCCCGGACCGATTCGACATGATGCAGACCCTGCTTGCCGAGATCCGCCACGCCTTGCGCCGCCTGGCGCTGGCTCCGATGTTCACGGCCACCGTGGTGCTGATCACTGCCCTCGGTATCGGGGCCAACTCGGCGATCTTCACGTTTGAAGACGCTACGCTGCTGCGGCCTGCCGCATTCGAGCGGCCGGACGAGGTCGTGAGCGTCTACGAGGACTCCGACGACGGCGAGCCCAACTCGAGCTCGTTTCCGGCCTACCGCGACATGCAGGCCTACGAAGACATCTTCGCTGAGACCATGGCCCTGATGCCCTTCGGAGCCACCTTGGTGCGGGACGACGGCGTCGAGCGCCTGGCCGCCGAGTGGGTGACCTCGAGCTACTTCTCCTTCCTCGGCCTGCAGCCGACGCTTGGCCGCGACTTCGAGCCGGCCGACGACCTCGACGGTGGTGAGCCGGTGGCGATTCTCAGCTACGCCATGTGGCAGGAGCGTTACGGCAGCGATCCGGGCGTGCTCGGTGAGCGGCTGCGCATCAACGGCGCCCCGGTCACCGTGGTCGGCGTCGGACCGCAGGGCTACGGCGGTATCGCGCCCGGCTTCAAGCTCGACCTCTGGCTGTCGCACTCGGCCATCCGCCCGGCCATGGGCAACTATGCGGGCGGCACTCTGGAGCGGCGCGCCGACCACTGGTTCCAGGTCAAGACACGGCTCGCTCCCGGCGTCAGCCTCGAGCAGGCGCAGGCCGCCATGGATCAGCTCGCTGCCCGCCTGGCCGCCGAGTTCCCGGAATACAACGACGGCCGGGGGATCACGGTCTTCTCCGCCGCCGACGTGCGCTTCCACCCGAGCATCGACGGCCAGTTGCTGCCCTTGTCGGCCGGTCTGATGACGGTCGTGGGCCTGATCCTACTGATCGCCTGCTCCAATCTCGCCAACCTGCTGCTGGTGCGCGGCTCGGCGCGATCGCGCGACGTCTCGATCCGGCTGGCGCTCGGCGCCTCGCGGGCCCGGGTCGTGTGGCACGTGCTGACCGAGAGCGTCGTGCTGGCCGTGACCGGCGGGCTCGTCGGGCTGGTGCTGGCGTTGTGGGCCATACGCGCCTTCGCGGCCGCCAACCTGCCGCTGCCCTTCCCGGCGCCGGTGGACCTGCGCCTCGACTGGCGTGTTTTCGGCTTCACGCTCCTGCTGTCGGTGGCCACGGGCATCCTGTTCGGTCTTATCCCCGGCCTGCGCATCGCGCGCTCCGACGTGGTAGCCAGCCTGCGCGATGACGTGGCGACAATGTCGTTACGCGGCGGCCGCTTCAACCTCAGCAACGTGCTGGTAGTCGGCCAGGTCGCGGTCTCCTTCCTGATTCTGGTGGTGGCCGGCCTTTTCGTCCGCAGCCTCTCCAACTCCCAGCAGGTGCCGCTCGGGTTCGACGCGGATCGTCTGGCCTCGATCTCCACCAACGCGGCCTACGCCGGCTACTCCTCGGCCGAGGCGGGCCCGTTGCTCGCACAGCTGCGTGAGAGGATCGCCGGGTTGCCCGGGGTCGAGGCGGCCGCTCTGACCGTGCAGCTCCCGGTGCGCGGCACCGGAGGCTCGAGCACGCTGGTCGTCGAGGGCTACTCGCCGCCGAGCGGCACCGACTCGGTCGAGGTGCTGCGTTCGGTCGTGGGTCCCCACTACTTCGAGACCATCGGCGTACCGATCTTGCACGGCCGCCCGTTCACCCAGGACGACATCGAGACCAACGCCAACGTGGCCATCGTCTCCGAGGCCTTCGCGCGGGCCTACTACGGAACCTCGGACGCGGCCGGGCGACGCTTCCGCAGCCAGGGATCGCAGACTTGGATCGATATCGTCGGCGTTGCGGCCGACGTGCAGGTTCGCGACCTGACCGAGGAGCCAACGCCGCTGTTCTACTACGTCTTCGGTGGCGGTACCTTCGCGCACGTCGTCGCCCGCACGTCGGGCAGCCCCGACAGCCTGTTGCAGCCGATGCGCGCCGAGCTGCAGCAGGTCGACCCGTTGCTGACCGTGTCGCAGCTGCAGACCTTCGACCAGCACCTCTCCGACGCGCTCGCGACCTCGCGCCTGGGGGCCCGCCTGCTATCGGGCTTCGGGCTTCTCGGCCTGGCGCTCGCCAGCCTGGGGCTCTACGCGGTCGTTGCCTTTGCAGTCGAACGCCGCACCACGGAGCTGGGCATTCGCATGGCCCTCGGTGCCGGGCGGGCAAGCGTCGTGCGCCTGGTGGTGGGCGAGGTGATGATGATCATCGGCGCCGCCGTCGTCCTGGGGCTCGTGATCACCTGGTTTGCAGTTCCAGGCGTCGCCTCGAGCCTGTATCGGGTCTCGGCCGCCGACCCGCTGACGCTGCTAGGTACGGCGGCTATCCTGACCGCTACTGGGGCGCTGGCCGCGTGGCTCCCGGCGCGGCGCGCGGCGAGTGTCGATCCCGTCCAGGCCTTGCGACACGACTGAGCCCGCTCAGCTACCGCCGGGAAGCCGGGTTGCCCACGGTCGCCATTCGGCGGCCCGAAAACGCTCCTCGCCGTGGAGTTGTAGCTTCTGTACGAGGCCGCTTCTTGGCCTACTCTATCGACGCGACCATAGGAGTACCTGCTGGTGGATACGCTGACACAAAAGGTCCTCATCGGTGGATCCTGGCGCGATTCCGATGCCACGGGCACCTTCCACGCCATCAACCCCGGCACCGGCGAGGCGCTCGGGCATGTCTATCCGGTCTGCAGCCGGGTCGACATCGAAGCGGCTATGCAGGCGGGTGCCGACGCCGCCACGGCGCTCGAGAACATCGATCGCGAGCAGATCGCCCGGTTCCTGGACGGATATGCCGATAGCATCGCCGCCGCCGCCGCCGGCCTCGCCGCCATGGCAAGCCTGGAGACTGCGCTGCCGGTGTCGCCGCGCCTGGCCGACGTCGAGCTGCCGCGCACCACCAATCAGCTGCGCCGGGCGGCGGCGGCGTGCCGAGACGGTGGTTGGTGTCAGCCGACCATCGATACGGCGCTCAATATCCGCTCGCGCTTCGGACCGCTCGGCGGGCCGGTGATCGTCTTCGGCCCCAACAACTTCCCGCTCGCCTTCAACGGCATCTGCGGCGGCGACTTCGCCGCCGCCATCGCTGCCGGCAACCCGATCATCGCCAAGGCGCACTCGAGCCATCCGCGCACCACTCAGCTGTTGGCCGAGGCCGCGGCCGAGGCCGTCGTCGCGGCGGGCCTGCCGCCGGCCACCGTACAGATGATCTATCGCACCTCGCACGCCGACGGCGCCTGGATGGTCTCGCATCCGGTGGCCGCGGCCACCGGCTACACTGGATCGCGCTCGGCGGGCCTGGTGCTCAAGGAGGCCGCCGACAAGGCAGGCAAGCCGATCTACCTGGAGCTCAGCAGCGTCAACCCGGTGTTCTTGCTTCCGGGGGCGCTGCGCGAGCGCGGCACAGCGCTGGCGGAGGAGTTCCATGGATCGGCACTGCTCGGCGTCGGTCAGTTCTGCACCAACCCGGGCATCGTCGTGATGGCCGCCGGCGAGGCGGCTGAGACCTTCATCGCCGACGTCCAGTCACGCTTCGCCGATGCCCCGGTCGGCGCTTTGCTCGGCGGCGGCGGCCTCGAGGGCATGGCCTACGCCGTCGACACGCTCACAGACGCTGGCGCCCAGCTGCTTACCGGCGGCCAGGCGCTCGAGGGACAGGGCTGCCGCTTCCAGAACACGCTGCTGCGCGCCAGTGGCGCGGCGTTCCTCGCCGACCCTGAGGGGCTGCAGACCGAGGCATTCGGCAACGGCAACCTGATCCTCACGGCCACCGACGAGGACGAGATGGTGAGCATCGCCGCGGCCTTCGAGGGCAATCTCACGGGCTGTATCTACACTCACTCGGGCGACGAGGACGAGGCGCTCTATGAACGCGTGGCCAAGCCCCTCCGCCGTCGGGTCGGCCGCCTGCTCAACGACAAGATGCCCACCGGAGTGGCCGTCACCGCGGCGATGAACCACGGTGGACCCTACCCCGCTACTGGACATCCGGGTTTCACCGCGGTCGGGATTCCGGCCGCGCTGCGCCGGTTCGGGATGCTCGAGTGCTACGACAACGTACGCCAGGAGCGACTGCCGATCGAGCTGCGCGATGCGAACCCGACCGGCTCGATGTGGCGCCTTCTCGACGAGGAGTGGAGCCAGGCGGACGTAGGGTTGGCGGCAGCGGCTAGTTCTTGTCCAGAAGCCCGTAACTCTTTGACAATAAAGGGGATATAGAGCGCTTAGGGCTGACATTTTCGGGCTTGGTCGAGTAGAGTCAGATGATACAAAGACCTGATTCTAAACGACTTAGCCAGAAAAGAGGCCAGCCCAGATGCGCAAAACCCACCATCATCAGCCCAGCCTGATGGAGCCGTGGCTGGATCTGGATCATGCCAAAGAGCTACAGGCGATCTCGCGGATCCTACAGGAGCACCCGCAGATCAACGCCCTGATCCTACAGGATCTGCAGCGGGGTGCGGGGAGCCGCGAGCAAACCGGCTCCGGTGGTCTGAGCGCCGAGCAAGTGCTGCGAGCGCTGATCGTCAAGCAGATCAACGGCTCCTCGTATCGGGAGTTGGCGTTTCACTTGGCGGACTCCCGCACCTACCAGAGGTTCTGTCGGATCGGCATAACGGACAAGCCGCCGTCCAAGTCGGCGCTGCATGCAACCATCAAGGCGCTGCGCGCTGAGACCCTCGAGCAGATCAATCGGATCCTGGTGCGGGCAGCTACCGGTGCAGGAATCGAGTCCGGCCACAAGGTCCGGGTCGACTCCACGGTGGTGCCGGCCAACATCCACCATCCGACCGACTCGGGACTGCTGTGGGATAGCGTGCGGGTTGTGGTACGGCTGATGAAGCAGGCCCGGGAGGTGCTGGGGCCTGAGGTGATCGTCTTTTGTGACCGGACCCGGCGGGCGAAGCGTCGGCGCTACAGCATCAACAACGCCCACCGACAGCGTCAACGCGAGCCAGCCTACCGGGATCTGCTCAAGGCTGCCGAGGAGACCTACGCGTTTGGTGTCCGGGCGCGGCAGGTGCTTGCACAACCCCATCAGGTCGATGCGGTGCACGCCGGCATGCTCGGTGCGGTGGCTGACAAGCTCGAGCACTACCTGCCACTGATGGCGCGCGTGATCGAGCAGACCCGCCGCCGGGTACTGCAGTCTGAGACGGTGCCCGCGGCCGACAAGGTCGTCTCCATCTTCGAGCCGCACACCGACATCATCAACAAAGGCGGTCGCGACACCTTCTACGGCCACAAGATCTGTCTGACGCCGGGTCGCTCCTCCATGGTGCTGGACTGCGTTGTGCTGCAAGGCAACCCTGCCGACTCGACGCTGACCTCGGCAATGATCCAGCGTCAGCGGCAGCTGTACGGCCAGCTTCCAAGACAGGCTGCCTTCGACGGTGCCTTCGGCTCTGCCAACAACCTCGCCACCCTCAAGGGTCTCGGCGTCCAGGACGTCGTTTTCTGCAAGCGCAAAGAGCTGGCCATCTCCGAGATGGCCACCAGCTCCTGGGTGTACCGACGCCTGCGCAACTTCCGCGCCGGCATCGAGGGGATCATCTCGTTTCTGAAACGAGTGTTCGGCCTGGACCTTTGTACTTGGAGGTCGCTGCCGTCGTTCCACTCCTACGTGTGGAGCTCGATCCTCACCTGCAACCTCTTGGTCATGGCTCCACACCTCTTGGCGTAGCCACCGCCAGCGCCGCCGCGATCTGCCTTCAGGCCCTCGGTCTGTCCGGCGGCGCCCTACCGACCCCGATCGTCCTCACAACAGCCGCGTCCACCGTCCGGAGCCTCGAGTTCACCGCCCGCGACGTTGCAACATCAGCTCTCGAGGCTCAGAATCGTGCCGTTTCTGGACAAGAACTAGCTACTTGCCCCGGAAAAACTCACGGCTTGGATGACGGTTTCGGGGACGGGCGCCGCGTAGCGGGGGCAGGGGTATCGGCGGCAAGGGCGGGGTGAGCGTCAAGCAAATCGATGGCTCGCTGGGACAGCTCGTGCATCTGGGCAAGGATGGCCTCGAGGCGCTTGCGGTTGTCGATTCCCTGAAGAAACCGTACCGCCTGCTGGGGGCTGAGGTGGCGGTTGACAGTCTTGCCCGCGACCGCGGTGCTCCAGTGCCAGTAGGGCCCGTGCAGCTGAGGGGGGTCGGCGTGGCAGTGGCAGTTGGACTTGCCGCAGCGGCTGGAGCGCTGCGCCACAGAGCCCTTGAGGATGAAGCCGATCTCGGGGATCTGGAGGGCGAGCTGGTGGTAGCGGTGCTGTAGGCGCTCGAGCTGTTTGGAGGCAGAAGCAGGCATGGTGTGGGGAAGGATACCTCGCGACGATGCCCGCAAGCATATATACTTCCGGGGAACCTCGCCCGCCCAGGAGAGGTCGATATGCTGCGGCTGACGCCCGATCGTCCGGTCACGACGCTGTGGGAGATGCTATTGCCACCGGAGGTGCAGATCCTGCCCAAGGATCTGGCGATCATCGATACGCTGCTTTCGGATGCGGCGCTGCTGGAGCCGTTTCACAGGGCCTGGGATGATGGCGCCCGGGGCATGGGCCGGCCGACGATCCCGATGGCCATGTACGTGCGGCTGATGCTGATCAAGCAACGTAGCGGCTGGGGCTACGAGACGCTGATGCGGGAGGTATCGGACTCGCTGCACTTGCGGCGCTTCTGTCTGCTGCGCCTGGATGAGCGGGTGCCGCATGAATCGACGGTGCGCAAGCTGACCCGGCGGCTGGACGCCGAGCTGGTACAGGAGATGATCCGAGCCCTGATCAGCAAGGCGTGCCATGAGCGGCACTTTCGGCCGCGGGCGATGCGGGTGGACTCCACAGTGGTGCAAGCCGACATCCGCTATCCCACCGATGCGGGGCTATGCGCCGATGCCGTGCGACGCCTGGCGTACGTCGCACGAGCGGTGCGCAAGATAATCCCGAGTATCGGCGCGACGGTGCGGGATCGCTCCCGAGCGGTCGGCAAGCGGCTCCGAACGATGAGCCAGCGACTCCGGCAACGACGGGGCGAGGGGCAAGCTGCCGTCGAGCGATACACCAAGGAGGCTGCCACCCACGTGCGGGCGAGCCTTCGGGAGGCACAGCGGCTGGTGCGTGAGGCCCAGCGACGGCGTGCTCGAGCAGCTGGTAGTTCAGCGCAAGGACGGCAGCGGGCGCTGGCACGACTGAACGAGGAGATCGAACGGGCGCAGCGGGTTGTCCAGCAGGTACAGCAACGCTTCCGCGGCGAACGGATCAAGGACCGGCTGGTGTCCTTGGCGGATCCGGACGCCCGTCCCATCCGCCGTGGCAAGCGGGGCAAGCCCAACGAGTTCGGCTACATCGTGCAGTTCGCCGAGCTCAACGCCCATACGCGCCGCGGTGCCCGAGGCTTGCTGATGCCTCCGAAGCTACGTGCCGGCTCGACCCACGACGACACGCTGTTGCCACACAACGTGGCCGAGGTAACCGCCCTGGGTCTGCGGCCCCGCGAAGCTGTCTTCGACGCTGGTTTTTCCCGCAAGGCCACTACCGAAACCCTCGCCGAGCTGGGCTGCGAGGTGTTCATCGCCGGTGTCACCCGCTGCGCATCCCGACACACCTGGCGTCGCCGGGCCCGCTACCGGGTCGGCAACGAGGGACGAATCTCCCACCTGAAACGTTCCTACCACGCCGGGCGCTCACGACTACGGGGTATCCAAGGCGCTCGGATCTGGGAAAGCTGGGCCGTGTTCGCCTACGACCTGGATACCGTCGCACTTATGGAGACGTAATCGTCCCCAACCCCGCTGGGCTGACCCGCGCCCCGCCGCCATCCTCTTCCTGGGTGATCGCCGCGACTTCAGTTACCTCTGATCGGAGTTTTTCCGGGGCAAGTAGCTAGTGCTCCTGCGCACAAGGAAGCGAACTCGGGCTTCGCGGCAGCGCGCCGGGGTCACGCATAGCCGAGCAGCCGCGGTATCAGCAGGGTGATGGACGGGAACAGGGTGATCAGCACAAGCATCGCCAGCAGCACCACCAGGTAGGGCACGAGCCTGGGCGTCACCTCCTCGATGGAAGCGCCACTGATGCCGCATGCCACATACAGGCAGATGCCTACCGGCGGTGAAACCATGCCGATTCCGACGTTCGCCGCCACGAGGATGGCGAAATGGATCGGATCCATTCCGAGGCTCTCGGCCACCGGCACCAGGATCGGGATGAGGATGATGATCGGCGGTAAGGCGTCCATGACCATTCCGAGCACCAGGAAAACCGCGTGCACGAAGATCATGAAGACCAGCCAGTTCGGCGCCGTAGCGGTGATCCAGCCGGCGAGCTGGTGCGGAATGCGCTCGAAAGTGAGCACGAACGAGAAGACCGAGGCCGAGGCCAGCACCAGCATCACCACGCCGGTCAGCGACGCGGTCCGCAGCAGGACGGCGGGCACGTCCTTCAGCTGCAGCTCGCGATAGACGAAAAAGGAGACCAGGAAGCCGTATACGACCGCTACCGCGGAGGCCTCCGTGGGCGTGAAGACGCCGCCATAGATGCCCCCGAGAATGATCACGATCATCCCCATCGGTAGCAGGCCGGCGCGGATGATGCGTAGTTTGTCGCGCCAGGGCATGGGCTCCTCGAGAGGCAGCTCCAGCTTGGTAGCGTTCCAGTAGGTGAGCGCCATTACTGCCCGGCCCAGGACCACGCCGGGGAGTACCCCCGCCGCGAAGAGCGCCCCGATCGACATGCCGCCGACCACGCCGATGATGATCAGATCGATCGCCGGGGGGATCAGCGTCGAAACGCCGCCGGCAGCGGCGAAGATCGCGGTGGCGAAGTCAGCCGGGTAACGCTTGCGCTGCATCGCCGGCAGGGCCACCGAACCCACCGCCGCCGTGTTGGCGCTCGGCGACCCGGAGATCCCAGAGAACAGCATCGCCGACAGGACCACTACCATACCGAGGCCACCAGGGATGCGGCCCACGAACACCAGCGCCAGGTCGACGATCCGCCGCGCCATGCCACCTTGCGACAGGAGCGTGCCGGCAAGCACGAACAGCGGGATCGCCAGCAGCGGGAAGGAGTCGAGGCCGGCGAGGTACTTCTGTGGCATTACGATGAGGAACTCGGGCGAGCTGTACAACAGCCCCGCCATTGCCGCCAACGCCAGCGACATTCCCACTGGCACCGCCAACAGAACAGCGACCACGAAGACTTGGATCCGTCCCGAGTCCTGTGGAAATTAGAAAGGCGTAACCTCCGAGTAGCAAAACTCAGAGCCGCCACGAGCGGCAGGAGGTTACGCCGTGAAGCAGGTTAGCACGCACGACAACGAGGTCGTGGAGTTTCGACGGGACGTACAGATGTTGCTGCGGACGAGGATCCGTGAGGCGATCCAGATCACGCTCCAGGAGGAGCTCACGGAGGCTCTGGGGAGCGCGCGATACGAGCGCAACGGTCGGCCGCGCCGAGGCTACCGCAACGGCACCCAGAGCCGGCGGGTGACGACGGCGCAGGGACTCCAGGAGTTGGACGTGCCGCGCGGTCGCGTCGTGGACGAAGACGGCGGCACCCGGGAGTTCCGGAGCGCGATCCTGCCACGGTACGCGCGGCGAGCACGACAGGTGGACGAGGCGATCCTGGGAGCGTACCTGGCGGGCGCCAACACGCGGCGGATCCGCAAGGCGTTGTCTCCGTTGCTCGGGAGAGCGCACCTGTCCAAGAGCACGGTCTCGCGGGTGGTGGGGCGGCTCAAGACGTACTTCGCGAGCTGGAGCGAGCGAGAGCTGTCCGGTGAGCGGTATCCGATTCTGTATCTGGACGGGTTTCACCTGAAGGTCAGGTTGGCGCGGCGCGTGGTCTCGGTGCCGGTGTTGGCGGTGCTCGGAGTCAAAGCCGACGGCCAGAAGGTGTTGGTGGCGTTGCGGTTGGCGGCCTCGGAAGCGGAAGTTCACTGGCGAGGGTTGATCGACTCGCTCGTGCACCGGGGGCTGCGATCGCCTCAGCTGCTGATCGCCGACGGTCACAAGGGGCTGGCGAAGGCGACCGAGGCATGGCCGCGGTCGCAGGTGCAGCGATGCATCCAGCACAAGTGGAGCAACCTTCGCGATCACTGCCCCGTGCATGCGCGCGATGAAATGAGGCGCGATTGGCATGCCATCGTCCGCGCCGACAACGGCAACGAGGCTCGGGCCGCGTACAGCGCCTTCGTGCGCAAATGGTCCAGGCTCGTGCCGGCCGTTGCCCGAAGCCTGGAGGAAGCGGGCCTGAGCCTGCTGACGTTCTACGAGTTCCCCAGGCCGATGTGGAAGACGTTGCGAACGACCAACCCGCTCGAGAACCTGAACCGGGAGTTCCGGCGCCGTACCAAGACCCAGGGTTCGTTCTGCACCGAGGCAGCTGGCGTGACGTTGCTGTGGGGCTTGGTCGCCTTCGGCCAGATCCGCATGCGCCGCGTCGACGGCTATCGTCACCTTGCCCAGATCACTCGCGGCCCGGACGAGCAGGCCGCCTAACCGATACGATCAGCCGTTGCCCAGGAGGCTGCGCTCATCCAATTTCCACGACATTCGGGGCACATCCCGAAGACGACGCCGACGAGCACTCCCATCCCGGCGCCTCAGTGCCCCGCCCGGGACGCCGGATCGGGAGCCGGGTCGGGCGGATCGCCACGCCACGCCTGCAGCACCACGTAGTAGAGCATCAGCAGGCTGCCGACGAAGGCCGAAGAGTACGGGACCGCCATGGACATGCCGGTCGCCGGGGCCACCATCGTTCGGACCTCGAGGGTGAACCTCAGCGACTCCCAGGCGAAGATAGTGTCCAGGCGGTTGCCGCATCATCGTATACTGTATGCAACTCTCCATCAGCTGCTGCACTACAGACGCTCAGCAAGATCGCCCACGACGAGCCTGAGCCTGTATCCCAGATCGTGGCAATGTCGCCCGCTGAAATAGAGCGGATCATCCGCAAGTGCCTGGCCAAGGATCCCGCACGCCGCTATCAGGATGCCGACGACGTGTCGGTCGATCTCCTCCAGTTGCGGGATGACATCACAGCGGGTGTGGCTTTGCCGGCAGGTGGCCAGCCGGGTGCCGCTCCGGCCGCCGTGGGAACGACTCGCGGCATCCCCTGGAAGCTGGTAACCCCGATAGCCGTGGCCAGCGCCCTCCTGGCAGCCTTCGGAGTCTGGATCACGATCCCGTCGCCGCCCGAGTCCATCATCACGCGCTTCTACATCGACTATCCACCGGAGACTACCTCCCGGGGCGCTGCCGACCCCGACCTCAACGTTGCGATCTCACGGGGTGGCAAGTCGGTGGTATCCAACGCCAACCGGCAGCTTTGGCTCCGAGCGATTGACGATCTGGTAGCCACACCCATCCGTGGCACGCAGGGAGCCACAGTGCCGTTCTTTTCCCCCGACGGCCAACATCTCGGCTTTTGGGGAGGTGACGGCCAGATCAAGAGCGTTCCGATCACCGGTGGTGCCCCGGTGCCGCTGGGGCGAGCGCCTCGCCGAGTCTATGGGGCGAGCTGGGCAGATGATGGCTACATCTACTTCGGGCAGGCTTACGGAGGGATCCTGCGTGTCTCTGACAGCGGCGGTGAACCCCAGGTAGTCGTTGAAATGGAAGCCGGCGAGCAAGCCTACGGCCCGCAACTTCTTCCTGGGGGCGAGTGGTTGCTGTTTACGCTGCTGAGCGGCTCCGGCACGTGGGACCATGCGAGCATCGTGGCGCAGCCGGTCTCCGGCGGCGAGCGCAAGCTGCTGGTGACCGGAGGGACCGATGGTCGGTACGTACCCACCGGCCACATCGTCTATTCCCTCGAAGACAACCTTCTTGCGGTGCCCTTCGATGCGGGGAACATAGAGGTTACCGGAGGATCTGTGTTCGTCGTCGAAGGGGTCCAACGAACGTTTGGCGGCCTCTCGGGAGCGAGCCAGTACGCCTTTTCGGATAGCGGTGCGTTGGTCTACAGGCCGGGTGGTGGCGGTACGGACATTTACCAACTTGCCTGGCTGGACGGTAACGACCAAGTCGAGCCGCTGCCCTTCGAGCCGCGTTCGTCTTGGTGGTTGGACCTCTCGCCGGATGACCAGCGGATCGCGCTCGACATCCAGGGAGATGAAGGGGAGTCGGACATCTGGATCTACGAAATCGAACGAGGCGGCAGCCAGGTTCGGTTGACCACGGAGGGCAGCAACCGATGGCCGGTTTGGTCGCCCGATGGAGAGTGGGTTTTCTTCGCGTCGACTCGGGGCGGCAACAGCGACATCTGGAAGCGCCGGGCCGACCGGAGTCTCGACGCCGAGCTGGTGTTGGATAAGGAGCTTGACGTGTACCCGACGTCGATCTCGGACGACGGTGAGATGCTGCTTTTTACAAGCGGGCTCCTCGGGACGCTCGACGTGGGGATACTGGCTCTCGATACAGGTGATACGGAAACGCTCCTCGATACCGCCGCCAATGAGACTGTGCCCGGTTTCTCGCCCGACGGTCGCTTCTTCGCCTTCAGTTCGAACGAGACCGGGCAATACGAGGTGTATGTGCGGGAGGTATCGAGCGGCCGCACGTTTCCGGTCTCTACGAGTACCCGTGGTGGTTGGATCTCTGTCTGGTCGCGGGATGGAAGGGAGATTTACTACCTCTCCTTCACGAGCCCAGGCATCCTCGTTGCGGAAGTGGATTTGGAGTCGTTTTCCGCCTCCGCCCCTGTCGAACTCTCGGACATCGTCCTGCGTACTATCTCCAACTTCGATGTCACCGCCGACGGCCGGAAGTTCCTGGTGACGGCGCCCGCTGGTACCGACGAGACTGGGGGCACGGCACCTGGAGCACGACTCAACGTGGTGCTCAACTGGTTCGAGGAGTTGAAGCAGCTCGTGCCGACGGGCGGGCGGTGATCGTGCGAAGCGCGTCTCCGAACCCGTAGCCGCTCGGAAATCAGGAGTGGGCGCGGCTGAGCTTGCCGGCGGCAGCGGCCCGGTCACGCTCGTGGTCTCTCAGCAGTAGCGGAACAGACAGCGACACGATTACAGCCGGGTCAGCATCGTGGCGTCACGCTCCGCGCACTCCGAGTGCACTCGGCTCTCGAGCGCTCGGGTTGTGGCTGGTCGGTGACTCGACTTAGCCTTCCGCCCCATGGAATCGGGAAACCGTCTCGGCCACTACGAGATTCTCGAACCGCTCGGCACTGGCGGCATGGGCGGGGTGTATCGGGTGCACAGCGTGCGCTGCAGCTGGCGTGCAGCATCGCTGTTCGCGTTGTTGCTGCTCCCGAGCTGTTGGGGCGGTGATCGTAGCCTTGCTCCCCTAACGGCAGAGGTTTCGCTTCGTCTGGAAGACCCCCTCGACGCCGCCATCATCGAGGGCTTTGAGGTTCCGGCCGCAGCCGGCGAACCCAGGGCTTCCACGAATCAGTCCGGCGGCCGTTTCAACTGGCCCTGTCCCGTCGCCGAAATACACCGCGTTGACCGCATCGATGTTGCCGTTGATGAGGTCGAGGTGGCCGTCGCCGTCGAGATCGGCGATCTCTACGGCGCGGGTCTCGTCGCTGCCGGTGCCGTACGGTCGTGAGGTCGGAAAGGAGCCGTCACCGGCGTTGAAATACACGACGTTGGGCTGGCCGTCGCGATTGGCCAGCGCCAGGTCCAGATAGCCGTCGCCGTTCAGGTCGGCGGCGGCAACGTCGATCGTGGCGTCGGCCTGGTTACCGAACGATCCGCGCCGGTCGAAGATCAGACCCCGATCGTTGAAGTAGATGCCGTTTTCCATGCGCCGGTTGTTCACCACAATATCGGTGCGCCCATCGCCATCGAGATCGGCCAGCAAGAGGCTGCGCGTGGTGTCGATCCCACCGAAGGACGGGCCCGGCGTGAAGCGGCCGGCGCCGTTGTTCCAGTACACGAGGTTCGGAGCCCGGTCGTTGCCGACGGCCACGTCGAGATCACCGTCGTAGTCGAGATCGGCGAGCGCCGTCGCGTAGCTGGTGGCGGCATCCTCACCGAGCGGGCGCTCCAGGGTGAAGCCGCCGCTGCCGTTGTTCACGAAGATGCGGTTGCGGCCCGGCCAGTGGCGGCCGTTGGCAACCACGATGTCGCGATCTCCATCGCCGTCGATGTCGCCGAAGCTGAGCGACGCCGAGCGCTCCTCGTGGATACCTAGTTGATCGTAGACGCGATAGGTCGGCGGTTCCTCGGATTGGCCGGCCTGCGGCGCCCCCGATGCGCTGCCTGCAAAGGCGAACAGGTGCCGCGTCGTGCGCACGAAGACCTGCCCCTCCGAGATGGCAGGCGTTGCCAGGATCACCTCGCCGACCGGGTTGGTCGCCAGTAGCTCGTGCTCCTCGCCGGCCGTGAACACGAACACGTCGCCATCCTCACTGGCGGCATAGATGCGACCCTCGGCGGCAATCGGCGAGGCGCTGTAGGTGCCGCCGACGTTGCCGAGACGCACCTGATACACGCGTTCACCGCTTGCGGCCTGAAACGCGGTCACCACGCCCCGGTTCGAGAGCACGTACAGATGGTCGCGATACACCAGCGGCGTGGTCATGTAGGGGCCGAAGCGCGGCGAGCTCCAGGCGACGAACTCGTTGGCCGTTTCGTCCTGTGGCAGCGAGATGTCGCCGTTGGCACCGGGGCGGATCGCGAAAATTGGCCGGATCCGATAGCCACTCGCCACAAAGAATCAGGCCGTTGCCGATAACCGGCGTCGGTGTGGTGTTGAACGAGCTGCCGCGCAGCATCCAGAGGGGCTCGCCGCTGAGCGGATCGTAGCCGTAGATCCTCTCGGGACCGTTGACGATCAGCTCGGCCCGGGTGTCACCCTCGTATACCGTCGGCGTGGCGAACGACGAGATCACATCGCGCGGTGTTCGCCACACCTCGTCACCGCTCGCTACGTCGTAGGCGGCGATGAACGAACCCTGCTGCTGATCGGCCTGCACGATGACCTGGCCCCGGTAGATGATCGGCGAGCTCGCCGAGCCCCAGCGGTAGGTGTCGTCGTAAGAGGCACCTGAATCAATGGGTCCCAGATCGCGGCTCCACAGCAACTCGCCCTCCAGGTCGTAGCAGTACAGCCCCTCCGACCCGAACATCACGACCAGATGCTCGCCGTCGGTGGCCGGTGTCGCCGAGGCGTAGCTGTTTTTAGGATGCCGCTGGATCCGCGGCACGCCCCGGAAGGCATCGGGTTGCCACACGACGGCGCCGCTGTTCCGATCCAGCGCATACACCGTCCAGACGTGCTCGGAGATGTCGGTGCGCCGGTCGATGCTGCCATCACGGCCGAACTTGAACACCGAATTCGGATCCGAGCTGATGGCGCTGGTGAGGAACACGCGCTCGTTCCACACCACCGGACTCGAATGGCCGAGACCCGGGATCGGCATCTTCCAGGCGACGTTTTGCTGCGTGGCGGCATTCCAGCGAATCGGCGGCGCCTGGCCGTCGGCGATCCCCGAGGCGTTGGGACCCCGGAACGACGGGAGCTTCGAGCGTCGCGTGACGTTCGGGCGCGACGACGGCCGTACCTACACGCTGGCGGTGGCCGACATGGATCGCGACGGCGCGCTCCATATCGTGGTCGGCAATGCCGGGCAAGCCAACACGATGTTCCTGAATCGCGACCAGGGGCGGCGCTTCGAGGCCGTCACGCTCGGTGATCCGGAGCTCGTGACCTACGGCATCGCGCTGGCCGACATTGATGGCGACGGTGTTGCGGAAATCGCAACCGCGAACTCCGACGGCCCCAACATGCTGTACCGACGGGGACCGCGTCCTTTGCAATAGGATCGTCGTGTTGAGGATCCCGGCCCGGAACATGTCCATGACCGTACTCTCGAAGCTCGCCGCTTGCTGTTTCGTTCTTCTCGCACTGCCGGCACGGGCGCAGAATCCCGAGACGGTAGATCCCGGCATCGTGCTACCCGATGACTCGGTGGCACTGGAGAACCAGGTCCGCCACAGCAAGTTCGATCAGGTTCTGCCGCGTGTCATGCGGGACAACGAGATCGACATGTGGATTCATGTCATGCGGCCGTGGACTCCCGACCCTCTGCGCTTCGAGTTCGGCTCCGATGCCGGGATCTTCATCTTCACCGACCGTGGGGCCGATCGGATCGAGCGGGCGGTCTTCGCGGGAGCCGTCGGCGACGTGGACGCTTACGACCTCGTCGCTACGCCGCTCGTCGAGTTGCCGACGTTCGTCGACGGCGTCATCACCGAGCAGCCCGGCGGTAACGAGACCGACTATCTGGAGTTTCGCTTCGACGGCGTCGGCGAGTTCGTGGCCGAACGCGATCCCCGCCGCATCGGGGTCAACTACGCGGAAGCCCTCGGACTCTCCGCCGCCTCGGAACGCGCCCCGCTGACCGACGGGCTCTCCCACACCGACTACGGCCTTCTGATGGACGCGATCGGCGACACCTACGCCGCGCGCGTCGTCTCGGCCGAGCACCTGATCCTCGACTACCTGGCGGGCCGCGTTGACGAGGAGATCGAACTCTATCACCAGTTCGGGCTGATCGCCGCCGACAACCTCGACCGCGAGTTTGGCAAAGTGGTGCCGGGTGTGACCGAGCTCAGCGACCTGGAGGGCAACGTGTTTCGCCGCGATCCCGACGGCGTCGAGTTCCACGCTCAAGATCCGCAACCCTATGTCCTGCGGCCGGGCGACGTCTTCACGATTCTGCACGGCGCCGGCAACCGGATCTTCTCGTCGGACCTCGGGGGCAACGCCTACGTACTGCGCGAGGGCGAGACCGAAGCGCCGCCGGAGATCCAACAGGTCTGGCAGGCGGCGCTCGAGACCCGCCAGATACTGCTCGAGAACATCGTCGCCGGGCGCACGGCGGGGGAGACGCTCGATCTACTGATCCGCAAGATCGAAGCGGCCGGCTACTACTACAACCCGGTCGACCAGTACGACCCCAGCGCCGACCCCTACAAAACGCAGGTCCACCTCGACCGACGTGCACGCTGTCAGCAGGAGCGGGCTGGTAGCGCCCAGAATCTCGCCGCTCGGCTCCGACTGGGAGCGCGAGATGACGATCCCGGTGCTGCACACCTTCACGTTCGAGTACATTGATCCACATGCCCGTGCCCGCGTGGGGGAGGGGCAAGCACATCTACATCGCCTTCCACGACGGTGCGGTGGTGACCGAGGCCGGCGTCGAGTTCCCTTATCCGCCGGACCCGGGAATACGGCTCATCCGCTGAAATCGGGAGTCAGCCCGCCAGGTCAGCGATTCCGCCAGAGATCACGCTACACAGACACGAGGGAGTCGTGGATTGCCTCAACGTCCGGCTCCCGACGCGCTCTGCCACCGGATGGTTTGGCACGAACTGTGGTTTGGCTGCCGCCGACTCCCGCGTTCTCGCCGGCGTGATGTGATCGAGCGCTATCTGGAGGACGTGATTGGCGGCAGTATGGTGATCCTTCCCTACGATGCCGAGGCTGCCCATTGGCATTCAGGCACGTTGAGAACGGAGTGATATCAGTCCGACCGGATGGCGTCGATGGGTTCGACCGCCGCCGCACGCTGGGCGGATGGGAGGCTCGCGAGGAGCGCAACGGCCAGCGCCGCGGCGACCGCGAGGGCGTAGGCGGCAGGCTCGACGGCACCGAGTGAGTACCACAACAGGTCCGTCTCCCGGACCGAGATGATCGCCAGGAGCAAGCCGACAGCCAGGCCAGGCACGGTGAGCTTGCAGGTGTCGATCAGGACCGCGTTCACGACGTGTCGGCGAGACGCGCCCAGCGCGATCCGCACGCCCATCTCGCGGGTGCGCGAGGCAACCATGAACGCCACGACGCCGTAGATGCCCAAGGCCGACAAGGTCAGCGCGACGCCGGCGACAACGATGGCTAGGGTCGACTGCTCGAGCAGGTCGCCGATGTTGTCGCGAACCAGCGTCGGACCCGTCACGACGTTGGGCCGGCTGAAGTCGGGATCGAGGTCGGCGATGACCTCCTCGAAGGCCGTCGTCATCGACTGGAAATCCGCGGGGGCACGCGCGATCAGGAACACCCGCGGCGCAGGGTGTTGCGCCAACGGCACGAAGATCTGGGGTCGCCGCGTTTGCATTTGTGACGTGACGACATCGGAGGTGACGCCCACGACCGTGAGCCCCATCTTCGCATTCCCCTGCCAAGGCGGACTCGATACGTTGGCCCATCGCCCCGCCGTCCGGGAACAGCCGGATCGCGAGTGATTCGGAGATGACTGCCACGAGCTCGGCTCCGGCATGGTCCTCGCGGGTGACACCGCGGCCGCGTAGCAGCGGCGTGCCTAGCGTCGCCAGATAGCCCTCGCCGACGCGCGTCGTTTGGGCCACCACCCGACCTTCGTCGCCGACCAGAGACACGCGACTGCGCCGCAGGTTGTAGTCGAGGGGCAAGCCGTCGGCCATACTCACCGAGGCCACGCCGCTGGCCTGCTGGAGATTGTCCTGGACGCTGCGGAGGAAGAACCCGGCGTCCTCGCCCGCGTATCCGGCTGCCGAGACGCTCATTGCCGCCGCGAACAACCCATCGGGCTCGAACCCGAGGTCGGTCGTAGCGGTGAGACGGGCGCTATCGAAAAGCAGGCCACCCAGCACGAGGAACGGCAGCGCGATACCGACCTGAAGGGCCGCCGCCAGCCGGATGGACGCGACCGACTCGCCAGCTGCCGCCGCCGCCGGCATCCTTGATCGCCGCACCCATCTTGGAACGACTGAAGCGGAGCGACGGCAGCAGCCCGAACACGAGAGTCGTGGCGAGAGAAAGCGCGATGCAACCGAGCACTCTCAACCCGTTCAACCTCAACGCGTCGGGGACGGGGCCGCCGAGCCACCATGCCAGGGTCGCAGTTCCGCCGTAGACGGCCACAGCACTCAGAGCGCCCCCAGCGAGCGCCAGGACGATTGCCTCGGACATGAGGGTTCCCAGGAGCCGGCCTCGGCTAGCGCCCATGGCCTGGCGTATTGCCAGTTCTTGTTCGCGTGTGGCGCTGCGTACCAGCAGCATGCCTGCCACGTTCAAGCAGACGACGATCAGAACCATCCCGGACATGCCGAGGAACATCGCGGTGACGATGCCGTTCTCCAGCTGCTGGTTGACGCCGGTGCTGGAGTAGGGCTCAACCGAGGCCGCCTTGTGTTCGTTGCTCGCCGGATACTGCTCAGTCAGACCGGACATGACTGACGACACCGCACCGTTGGCGTCGACGAGGCTCGTGCCCGGAGACAGGCGCCCGAGGGCTCGTAGCCAGTCGACGTCCCGGTCGTGCCGAAGTCCGTTCTCGTCGGTGAGCAAGGAATGCTCGCGCAGCGTGACCCAGACGTCGGCGGGGCGGGCCCCTCGGCGGTTGATGTGACCTCGGAACCCTTCCGGTACGACGCCGAGCACCACGTATTCCACGCGATTGAGCGTGAGCGTGCTTCCGATGACGTCGGGGTCGGCGCCCAGGCGACTCTCCCACAGGCGGTGGCTCACGACGAGCCCGGGCTGCGCGTTCGCGTCGGCTGCGTCGAAGCCTCGCCCCTGTTCGGGCGCCACGCCAACGGCTGAGAAGTAGTTGGCCGACACGTACATTGTGGAAACGGGCTGCGGCGCGAGACTGGGCGAGCTCAAAATTCCGTCGTCGATTCTCCAGCCCGTGACCGTCATTCCGGTGCCGGTGCTTCTCAGGTCCTCGAAATCCGGATAGGACCAAGTCTCGATCGCCCAGTTGCCAACCTTGGCTCGCAGCGGGCCGAGTGGCTTGACCACCAGTTCGACAAGACCGTCGGTGTCGACGCCTGGGGGCCTAGCCGTCAGCAGGCGCAGGAACATGGACATCGAAAAGACCACACCCAGGCCCAGGCCCAAGGAAACGACGCAAACGATACTGAAGGTCCGGGCCTTCGTGAGGGCCCGGACCGCGTATTTCAGGTCACGCCCGAAGCCGGCAAAGATGTCGCCCAGGGTTCGGATCTGGCGATCGCGCCGATGTCGGCGTCGCTCGCCGAGGCCGGCGCGCACCACGTCGAGGCAGGCGGCAACGGCGAAGCCCATTGCCCTCCAGCGTCCGCGCTCGCGAACGTGGACGGCGAGGGTGCGATCGAAGCTCTCGATCATCTCGGCCTGGTATTCGGCCCGATGAGCGGGGGGAAACGCGCGCAGCGCCACGGCATAGCCGCTGGTGATTGCGCGTCGGACCACGCTCATTCCGCTCCTCCGGCGAAGATATCCTGTGCCTGCGCGATGTCGAGCAGCGCGCGGATGCGTTCGGACTCGGCGCGCGCCACGGCGCAGCCGAAACTGGTTCGTCGGTAGTAGCGGCGCTTGGGTCCGCCACTGGTTTCGTCGGCGGGTCCGTGCACCGTCGCGATCAGCCCGTCGTCCACCATCCGGGCGAGCGCCGCATAGAGCGTCCCGGGGAGGATCGTCTCGCGGCCCTCGGTCATATTGGAGAGCGCCTGCATGATCGCGTAGCCGTGGAGCTCGTCCTCAGCCAGAGCCAGCAGCACGCGGTAGGTCGAGTGCTTGAGCGGGATCAGCGCGTCGGGATCATGCGTTCTGGGTGGCATGCTGCATTCCTGAGGCCGGAGATCTTGGTCGGCGACTATTCGATACAGACTATAGTGCATTTCGAATAGTTTCGTGCGCGGCTTGCGATCGCAGGCACTGTGCAATACAAAGGACCTCTTGATAGAGTGCGAGAATCCCGATCCGAGTCGGGATCGACTCGGCCACACAACCCCCTGCATGCATGTGAAAGAACAGGTCGAAACCAGCAGCGAAGCCCCCGAGGCGCTGGAAAGCCTCTACCGGCTTGCAGTGCAGAGGGGACAGGAGCGCGCCTTCGCAGAGGCAATTGCGCAGTGCTCCGAGGAGGCTCCAGAGAACGTTCTGCTTCGCGCTTGGCGATGCCGACTCGACCTGGACGCGGCATCTGCCGGCGCTCCGGCAGCGGGGGCAGGTGACACCAGCAGGCGGCGACACTGGGGAACGGCGCTGGGCACCAGCATCGGCTGCGGGGCGCTCTTTGCGTTGTTCGCCGGCGACAAGCCGCCGGTCCCTGTTCCGAACGAATCCAACCCGCTGTTTTGGATCGGATGGGCGCCTCTGGCGGCGGTCGCTATCGTGGCTTTTATTGCCCTCGTCGCGCCGCAGCGGGAACGGCTTCGATGGTACGCAGGGGCCGCTGTGGTGGCGATCCTCGCGGGGCTCGCGAGTGCCTTCGTGGTGTGGGGCAGAACCGACCATGCGGCGAACCTGGTCGCCCTGCACCTTCCTTTCGTAGCGTGGGCGGTAATCGGCGGGGGCGTGACGCTGGGCCGGACCGATCGCGCCAGGCACGTCTACGCCTACATCGTGCGATCCATGGAGGCCCTGGTCGCGGGTGGAATCTTCCTTGCTGCCGGCGGCATTTTCGGCGGACTGACGTTCGGGATATTCGCGGTGTTTGGGCTCGGATTTCCTCAGGATGTGCTTCGCGCCGCGGCGGCCTTCGGCATTGGCGTCATCCCGGTGCTGGCGATCGCGAGCGTGTACGACCCGATCTTGTCGCCCGCACAGCAGTGCCCGACGGGACTTGCACGCATCCTGCGCATCATGACGTGGCTGCTGTTGCCCGCGGCTCTCAGCGTGCTGGCTCTCTATGTGCTCTGGTTCATCCCGGCCTACTTCTGGCGGCCATTCAACGAGCGCACGGCCCTGATCGTTTACAACGCCACGATCATCGCGATCCTGATGTTGCTCGCTGCCGCGGTGTCAGCCGCTGCCGGCCGTCCAGAGCGCGGAAAATGGCACCTCCTGCGCTCCGCAGTTCTTTCGTTGAGCGTGCTGACGCTGCTGCTCAACGTGTACGCGCTGGCGGCCATTGTCAGCAGGACGCTCGAGTACGGACTCTCGCCAAATCGCCACGCGGTACTGGGTTGGAACATCGTGACGCTGCTCATGCTCGCATTCATGCTGGCGAGGTCATGGTCGGCCCAGTCCGACGATTGGCTACCCAGGTTTCGTGAGTCCCTGGGGCGAGTGATGGTGCTCCCTGTCGGGTGGGCCATGTGGGTGGTCTGGGGCGTGCCGCTCGTTTGAAGTCCGGGCACCCCCGCCGCAAGCCCGACTGTTGGCCAGCCCGCTGAGGTCGCAGGATTTGTTGCAGCGATCGTTGTGCCGGCGGGGCCGCCCACGAGCATCCGCACCCCGAGCTTCACGTCCAGCCAGGAAAGACCCGGGTTCGGCATCGTGAGCCTCGGGTTGAGACCGAGATCTCGGAGTGTCACATCTCCTCGATCCTGGCCAGGAGATCGGCGAACGCCACAACCTCGATGCCTTCTGCCATGGGCCAGGAACTGTCGCCGGGATGGACGATCCACAGCGAGTCGAGCCTGAGGTCGTCGCGGGCAATACGCATGGATTTGGTGAGTCGGGGAGCGTCGGAGAACTTCACCTCGAATCCGAGGCGGCGGCCGCGGCGGAAGACCAGAAGATCGAGCTCCGCGCCTTGATGGCTTGCCCAGAAGTAGGCCTTGCTGCCGCCCAGCCGGTTCAGGATCTGTTCGATCACGAAGCCTTCCCAGCTCGCACCGAGCTTAGGGTGGCCGAGGAGCTGATCACGGCCGGAGATGCCGAGAAGTGAATGGACCAGACCGCTGTCCCGCAAGAAGATCTTCGGCGACTTGACCTGGCGCTTCTTGAGGTTCTCGAACCACGGCGGCAGCGCGCGCACCATGTAGGCGCCGACAAGGATGTCGAGGTAGCCCCGAGCAGTCTTGTCCGTAATACCCAACGATCGGCCGATGGCCGAGCCGTTCCAGAGCTCGGCGTGAAGATGAGCCAGCATCATCCAGAAACGACGCAGGGTCTCGGCCGGAATCGACAGCCCGAGGCCAGGGATATCTCTTTCGAGGAAGGTGCGTGCGAAACCCTCCCGCCAGTCCAGACTGGCTTCGTCGTCTACAGCCAGGAACGAGCGTGGGAAGCCCCCACGCAGCCAAAGCCGGGAAACCGCGGCTGGTCCCACCTCGTCGGCGCTGAGGCCGGCCAGATCGACGAAGGCCACGCGGCCCGCGAGCGACTCGGAGACGCCGCGCACCAGGTCCGGCGAGGCGCTGCCGAGAATCAGGAACCGCGCCGGCGTGCGCGCATCGTCGGCGAGGACCCTGAGGATCTCGAACATCCCCGGCAGGCGCTGGATCTCGTCCAGCACAACGAGACCGTCTCGCCCCTCCAGAGCCTGCATGGGCGACTCCAAGCGGCGTCGATCGGCAGGCTTCTCCAGGTCGAGATAGAGGCATTTCTCATCGGACGCGATCAGACGAGCCAGCGTCGTCTTGCCGCACTGGCGAGGGCCAAGAAGCGCTACGATGGGCAGCCGATCGAGGCCAAGCCGAAGCGCTGCAAGGGGCCTGGGACGTGGAATCATGCTTGGATATTAGCATGAAAATTCGGATATCTAATCCGAATTATCTTTCTAGTAGCGTTCAACCATCCCCCAATGGCCTCCCTGCACTCGGTCGAGGAGGGATAAAGTAACGAGCGCACTGAATCCCTCGTCCAGCACGCCATGACGAGCCCCCCCTGGAGCGGACACCTTCGGCCACCGACACGTAGCCAGTGGTTGCGGTCGAGTCGACGCTCGTCGCGGGACAGGGCGCGTCGCCGGCCTTGCATCGCGGCGCCGGCCGACGCGACCAGTTCCATGGTAGGAGTTGCCATGTTCCGATCGACGCTCCCCCGGCGGGGTCTCTTCGCCCTGGTGTTGAGCTTCGCCCTGGTCGCCCCGCTGATGGCGCAGACCGTCGGGCGCAACGTGAACATGGTCAACGGGCTGACTCTGCCCACCGGCGACCCCTACCTACAGCGGCAGAATGAGCCATCGATCGCCGTCTCCTCGCGTAACCCGATGCACCTACTGGCCGGTACCAACGACTACCGGACCGTCGATGTGCCGTTCGTCGTCAAGACCCCCGCGGGCGAGGAGCCCGTCGGCGACGCCTGGTTGTCGGTGTTCAAATCGACCGACGGCGGCGAGTCCTGGAACAGCACGCTGTTGCCGGGTTACGCCCAGGACATCTCACCAGAAGGCCTCGCCTCGCCGCTCAAGGGTTACGACGCCGGGGCCGATCCCGTGGTGCGGGCCGGTGCCAACGGACTCTTCTACTACAGCGGCATCGTCTTCGACCGCGACGCGGTGACCGGCGAGAGAGGCCGCAGCGCGGTGTTCGTGGCGCGCTTCATCGACGACAACAACACGGAGAACGGCGACCCGTTCCAGCTGCTCGATATCAACATCGTCGCGTCCTCCGGGGGCAACCAGTTCCTCGACAAGCCGTGGATGACCGTCGACGCGCCGAGGGCCGATGCGCGGACCGTGACGTTGCCCGTCGGCGATGGCACCGGAGACGGGCTCAGCGATAAGGTGCAGGTCTGCCACGTGACCGGCGCCAAGAAGAACAAGAAGAAGGGGCGCAAAGACGACGATGACGAGGTGCGCCGGATCACGCTGACCATCGCGCGCGACGCTCTGCCGGCCCATCTGGCTCACGGCGACACCTCAGGGGTCTGCACGGATGATGACGACTCCGACGACGACTCGGACGATGACTCGGACGACGACTCCGATGATGACTCCGAGGACTCCGGGGGCAAGGGCGGCGGCACGACGTCATCGCCGGGTGACGATCAGCAGCGGATCCAGTGCGGCGTGGCGATCCTGGTCTACACGGAGTTCAGCAGCGGCATCGACACCGATGCCTCGGAGAGCCGGCTGGTGGTCAGGCGCTCTGCCGACTGCGGCCGTTCCTGGCGCAACGAGGGACAGCTCAATCCCCAGGGGACCATTGCGCAGGGCGGCGCCATGGCCATCGATCCAGCGAACGGCGACGTGTGGGTTGCCTGGCGGCAGTTCGCCAGTGCCGACGCCGTCTTCGGCAACGCCATCTACGCGGCCCGCTCGCCGCGCGGCGGCACGAACTTCGGGGCAGCCCGCAAGGTCGCCGACATCGATCCGTTCGAGCAGGGCAGCACTGGGGACACCTTCCGCAGCAACGGGTACCCGGCGCTGGCCGCCGCCAACGGCATTGCCTACATCGCCTGGTCGCAGCGTAACCTCGGCCCCGTGATCGCTCCCAACTCCTCGCGCATCGTCCTGTCGAGCAGCTTCGACCTTGGATTGAGCTGGTCAGCCCCCCCCAAGGCCATCGATCCGGCCAATGTCGAGGGCCACCAGTTCATGCCGGCGATCGCGGCCGCGGGCGGGCGGCTCATGGTGTTGTTCCTCGACCAGCGCCTCGACCTGTTCCGGACCCTCTATGACTGGGCCAACTCGCCCAACGAAGCCTTGCACCAGTTCGCGACGCTCGGTGACTTCATCATCGACGCGTTCCAGCCCACCGCCCCGCGCCACACGCTCGATGTCCGCGTGGCGGAGGCGAGCATCGGTGTCACCGGTGCGGTCGGGCCGTTCGAGCCCTCGGTGCTGGTGTCGCGCTACCTGCACACCCTGACGCCCACCGATCCCTTTCCGGTGCAGACGAAGTTCAATCCGACGGGCTACCCGCTGTTCGGTCGGGGCACGCTGCCGTTCATCGGCGACTACATCGACATCGCCGCCTCCCCGACCATCGTGCCCGATGGCAACGGTGGCTGGCGCTTCAACGACGGCTCGCCGCTGGCGGGCGGTGAGGCTCCGAGCACCGTCTTCCACGCAGTCTGGACCGACAACCGCAACGTCAAGCCGCCTCCCGACCTCGACTGGAACCAGTACACGCCGCCGAACTCGCAGCAGCCGCCGGGCTTCCTTTCGCCGACGACCTGCACCCTCGCCGACCGCACCGGGATGCGCAACCAGGACGTCTACACCGCGCGCATCGCGCCGGGCGGCCTGTACTTCACGGCGCCGGGCAATGCCAAGCCGCTCGGCGACATCCAGCGCGGCTTCGTCGTCTTTGCGCAGAACACGACGTACGAGATCAAGCGCTACCGCCTGACGATCGTGGCCCCGAACCTGGGGCTGACGGCTTCGTTCGGGCAGTTCTCGCAGATCGACGAGTTCGAGGTGCTGATCGCGCCGCAGTCGTCGATCTCGCGCACCGTCTTCGTCGAGTCGACCGACCCGAACGCGACGGTCGAGGTGGTGATCCAAGAGCTGGTGTACGACCCGAGCTTGCCGCTCAACGATCAGGCCGTTCTCCTCGCGCCGGACGGCGCCACGGCCTCCGTGTTGCTGAACCCGGACCCAACGAACCCGAACATCATCAACCCGAACATCATCAACCCAGAGGTGGACCCCGAAATTCGGACAGGTTGCTAAGGTGGGATCCAGACCAAGAAGAAGGAGTCTGGAATGCCACGGAAGAGACGGAGTTATCCTGCTGAGCTGAAGGCGAAGGTCGCTTTGGAGGCGCTTCGCGAGGAAGCGACGATGGCGGAGCTGGCAGCCCGCTACGATGTGCATCCGAATCTGATCGCCAACTGGAAGAAGAAGGCTCGGCAGAAGGTGCTGGCTGGCTTCTCGGGGAAACAGGAGCGCAACGAGGTCTCTCGGGAGGCCGAGATCAAGGAGCTGCGGGCGAAGATCGGGGAGCTCGTCATCGAGCGGGATTTCTTGTCCAAGGCCTTCGGTCGTTGAGCCACGGCCGGAGGGTGGCGATGGTCGATCCGGAGCACGGCCCCCTGAGCATCACGCGGCAGTGCCGCCTGGTGTCGATCGCGAGGTCTTCGTTCTATTACGAGGGCCACGGCGAGAGTCCGCTGAACCTGCGCCTGATGCGGCTGATCGACGAGCAGTTTCTTCAGACGCCGTTTTACGGCTCACGTCAGATGCGACGATGGCTGCGCCGTCAGGGCTACACGGTCTCTCGCAAGCGGGTGCGCCGCCTGATGCGGCTGCTCGGGTTGCAGGCGATCTTGCAGCGGTCCAGGACGTCTCAGCCGCACCCGGAGCACCGGATCTACCCCTACCTGCTGCGTGATCTGGAGATCACGCGACCCAACCACGTTTGGTGCGCGGATGTGACCTACATCCCGCTGCAGCGGGGCTTTCTGTACCTGGTTGCGGTGATGGACTGGGCGAGCCGCAAGGTGCTGTCCTGGCGTCTGTCCAACACGCTCGATACGAGCTTCTGCGTCGAGGCCTTGCAAGAGGCGCTCGAGCGCTACGGTCCTCCCGAGATCTTCAACACGGATCAGGGTAGCCAATTCACCAGCGTCGACTTCACCGACGCGCTCAAGGAGGCCGGCATTCGGATCTCGATGGACGGCAAGGGCCGCTGGATGGACAACGTCTTCATCGAGCGACTGTGGCGATCGCTCAAGTACGAGCAGGTCTATCTGTCAGAGTACGCGACTGGCTCCGAGGCTCGGGCCGGGATCGGCTGGTGGATGGACTTCTACAACGAGTGCCGACCGCACTCGTCGCTCCAGGACCGGACGCCCGAGGAGGCGTACATTGACGACGGGGCTGAAGACAGGAGCCCGGGGCTTCGCCCCGTGTCTCGCAAGCCCAAGGCAGCCTGAATCATGAACCCGGATTCCACCTTAGCTGCGACGCAAACCTGTCCAAAGGATGGGGTCCACCTCTCTGCGCCGGTTCGTGTCGTTCTGTGCGACGTGCGGGGTGATGTTGCGATCTCGAAGCTTTCGGATGCAGTCTCGCGTGTCGTAGCCCTTGTCGGCCGCCAAGGTTACCCGGCCCCTTCCGGGAATCTCGCCCGCCATCTGCACGGCGGCCTCTCGTTCTGCTGTTCCCGAAGCGATCGTTACGCAGGCGTTGGTTGCTAACCCGTGGCGGTTGTCGATCATCAGGTGCCCCATGTAGCAGAGCCTCGACTCGGCTCCCTTACTCTTCTTGTATAGGCGTGCCTCCGGGTCGGTCCTGGAGGCGTGAGTATCGTTCGTGCGCCGTTGCCGGCGGAAATCGACGCTCGGGTTGCTGCCGCCCTCATCGGAGTCGCTCTGATCCTTCGGCTTGAAGCTCTTGTGCGAGGCCCACGCCTCGATCAGCGTGCCGTCCACCGTGAAGTGTTCATCCGACAGCAGGCTGCGGCGCCGCGCCTCCGCCAGCACTTCCTGGAAGAACACCTTGGCGACCTCGCCTCCCAACACTCGATCTCGGTCCTTCGTGAACACCGTCGCATCCCACACCAGATCGTCCATGTTCAGGCCGACAAACCACCGGAACAGCAGGTTGTAGTCGAGCTGCTCCATCAGCATGCGCTCGGAGCGAATCGTGTACAGCACCTGCAGCAGCAGCGCCCGCAGCAGCTTCTCCGGCGGGATAGACGGACGGCCCGTGTGCGAGTACAGCTTCTCGAACAGCGGCGACATCCGCCCCAGCACATCGTTGACGATCTTCAGCAGCGGCCGCAGCGGATGCTCCTTCGGTACTCGCTGCTCTGGAGATACGTAACTAAAAACCGCCACCTGTCCCGCGTCCTCACCACGCATCTGCTCACCTCGTTGATGCTTCGGTTCTTGCCGCGGGCTGCGTGGTTCAAAATCTACTCGAACAAGGGGAGTTTTTCAGCAGCCTGCTAGGATACTGGTGCGCCGCCCCGGAGGCACTCACCGGGGGACAATTCCGGTGATCTCGGCGGCAGGGGCGGCTCGCTTGGGCCGCGGCCGGCCCGTCGGGGGCGGTATCGTGCTGTGCGAGGGAATCGCCGAGGTCGACGACGACGAACCAGCAGGCCGTGGTGAACCCTGATGCGTCTGGTTACTCCTGGATCGCGCGCGGCGCTGGCGGGGAGTAGAGTCAGCCGCTGAGCTCAACCCCGGAGGACGACCGCATGACTCGAGCCCGAACTTTCTGCCCTCTGATGCTCCTGGCCGCCGCGCTCGTTTCGGTGGGCACCCTGGCCACCGCCCAGACCCTGGACGACGGGTCGGCGTGGAGCTCCCTGCCCTATCGGCACGTGGGTCCGATCGGCAACCGAATCAGCGCTGTGGCCGGGGTTCCGGGCGATGCCAACGTCTATCTGGTCGGCGCTGCCAGCGGCGGAGTGTGGAAGAGCACCGACGGGGGTGTGCACTGGCGGCCGGTGTTCGACGACCAACCGGTCCAGTCGATCGGCTCGCTCGCCATCGCGACGTCGGACCCCAACGTCGTGTGGGCGGGTACCGGCGAGTCGTTCATCCGCAGCAACGTCGTCGTCGGCAACGGGGTGTATCGATCCACCGACGGCGGCGACTCCTGGGAGCACGCCGGGCTCGCGCAGTCGGGACGTATCGGTCGCATCATCGTCCATCCCGCGGACCCAGACACCGCGTGGGTCGCCGCGTTGGGGCATCTGTATGGCCCGCAGCAGGAACGGGGGGTGTACAAGACTAGCGACGGAGGACAGAACTGGCGTCGGGTGCTGTTCGTCAGCGACGACGCCGGCGCCGTCGACCTGGCCATCGATCCGGGCAACCCGCGCGTGCTGTACGCGGCAATGTGGCAGATGCAGATCTGGACCTGGGGCCGCCAGAGCGGAGGGCCCGGTGGCGGCATCCACCGCTCCGACGATGGTGGCGAGACCTGGGTACAACTGACCGAGGGCGGCTACCCCCGTGGTGAGGCCCGCCCCGACGATCACCTCGGGCGCGGCACGGTGCGCAGTGACGCCGGCGTGATCAGCCCGGGAAGCGGTGGTCCCGGGCGCGGCCTGCCGGGCGGGCCGCTCGGCAAGATCGGCCTGGCAACGTCGGCGGCCAAGCCCGCGCGGCTGTATGCATTGATCGAGACCAGCAGCTTCGACGAGTTCGCCCCGATCGACGAGATCGGTGTGCTCTGGCGCAGCGACGACCGCGGCGACACCTGGCAACTCGTCAGCCGCGACCACACCCTGACGCAGCGGCCCTTGTACTACACGCGCGCCGCGGTGGCGCCTGACGACGCCGACGAGATCCACTTCATGGCCGTGGCGCACACCAAGTCGCTCGACGGCGGTCGCAGCATCCAGTTCGTGCGCGGCTCCGGCGGCGACAACCACGACATGTGGATCGACCCGTTGATGCCCGACCGTATGATCATCGGCCACGACGGCGGCGTTGCGATCTCCACCAACCGAGGCGAGAGCTGGGCCCACCCGCCGCTGCCGGTGGCGCAGGTGTACCACGTCGCTACGGACGATCAGATCCCCTACTTCCTGTATGGCAACCGGCAGGACGGCCCCTCCTTCCGTGGCCCGAGCAACACCCTGACGCGCGGCTCGATACCGATCTCTGCCTGGCACTCGGTCGGCGGCTGCGAGTCGGGCTGGGCGATCCCCGACCCGCACGACAACAACATCGTCTGGTCGGGCTGCTACGAAGGCATCCTCGATCGCTACGACCATCGCACCGGGCACGCCCAGAACGTCAGCGTGTGGCCGGACAATCCCGAAGGCTGGCCCGCCGGCGAGCTGCGATACCGGTTCCAGTGGACCTTCCCGATAGCCCTGTCGCCCCACGACCCCGGGGTCGTCTACGTTGGCTCGCAGCACGTGCACCGCAGCGACGATGGCGGGCACAGCTGGGAGGTGATTTCTCCCGACCTGACCACCAACAACAAGGAGCTGCAGCAAAAGACCGGTGGGCTGACACCGGATGACTCGAGTCCGACATACGCCGCGGTGCTGTTCGCGATCGCCGAGTCGCGCCTCGAGCCCGGCGTCATCTGGGCCGGTTCCAACGACGGCAAGCTACACATGAGCCGCGATGGCGGCGGGACCTGGAACGACGTCACCGCCAACATCCCGGAGCTGCCACCGCTCGGGACCATTAGCAGCGTCGAACCGTCACGCTACACGGCCGGCAAGGCCTATCTCGCCGTCGACCTTCACCAAGTCGATTCGACCGAGCCGCAGCTGTTCCGCACCGAGGACTACGGCGCGACCTGGTCACGCATCACCGACGGCATCCCGAGTGGTCCGCTGAGCTACACGCATGTGTTGCGAGAGGATCCCGTGCGGCCTGGGCTTCTGTACGCAGGTACCGCGAACGCCCTGTACATCTCCCTCGACGATGGAGCCTGGTGGCAGCCGCTACAGAACAACTTGCCCCACGCGCCGGTTCACTGGCTCACCGTGCAGGAGCAGTTCAACGATCTGGTCGTGTCGACTTACGGGCGCGGGTTCTGGATTCTCGACGACATTACGCCGCTGCAACAGCTCACCGATGAGGCCCGAGCGCGCGGAGCGTATCTGTTCGAGCCCCGAGCCGCATACCGCTTCCTGTCGGTCGAGTCGCCGGTCTCGTTCCGCGACGACTCCGCGGCCGGCAGCAACCCGCCCTACGGCGCGACGCTCCACTACTGGCTAGCACCGGAGACCAGCGCGGCGCTCTCGCTGGAGGTGATCAACGCCGAAGGCACCACGGTCAGACAGCTCGGAAGCCTGCCCCGGCAGCCAGGAATCAACCGCGTGGTATGGGACCTGCGCATGGAGGGGTCGCGCACCCCGCGCCTGCGCACCCAGCCCCTCGAGCACGAGCACGCCGAGCTCAACGACGCCGGGTGGCGCCCGTTGGTCGAGGGAGGGCGGGTCGCTCCGCTGGTCGTCCCGGGAAGCTACACCGTCCGCCTGACGATCGGCGATGAAGTCATGGATGCCCGGCTCGAGGTTCGCCAGGACCCCAACTCTGCAGGCGACGCCGAGAGCATCGCGGCTCAGACGGAGCTCTTGCTGCGGCTGCGCGACGACGTCAACACGGTGGTGGATCTGATCGACGAGATCGAGTGGATCCGCACGCAGATCGACGCGGTGCAATCGCGCCATCAACAGCAGGAGCTGGGAGGGCTCGACGAAGCGCTGGAGACGGCCGACTCGCTCGACGACGAACTGATCGAGCTGGAGATGCAGCTGTTCAACCTGCGCCTCACCGGCGGCAGTGCGTTCCAGGACACCTTGCGCTGGCCGCGACGACTGTATGCGAAGCTTACCAGCCTGGCTGGCTACGCCGGCGGCACGGACTTCGCGCCCACCGCGCAGCAATTGGAGGTCTACGAGCGGTATCGAGGTCTCCTGGCCGAACACCAGGCGACGATGGACATCCTCCGCGGACGGGTCGAGGCGCTCAACGGCATGCTCGAGGCGGCCGGGCTAGGGCTGATCGGTGGCACCGCGCGCTGAGCGGGTAGCCGGCCCGTCGGGCCCGGATGATGCCGCCCGCGGCCACGGTCTTGGCCTGCCTCAGGAGGCGCGGCGAATCAGACGCTCGACGCGCGCGCCAAGCTCCATGCGGTTGAAAGGCTTGATGACGTAGTCGTCGGCTCCGAGCCGAAAGCCGCGGATCACGTCGGTTTCCTGCCGCCGCGCCGTCAGCATCACGATCGGCAGCGAGCGCGTCGACTCCTCGTTGCGCAGCGCCGCCAGCACCTCGAAGCCGTTCATCTGTGGCATGTTGATGTCGAGAACGACCGCGGCCGGCCGCACCTGTTCGACCAGGTCGAGCGCGTCCTGGCCCCCGCCTGCGATGTGGCAGGTGAGCCCGACATCGCGCAGTGTCATCTCGACGAGCGCAGTGATGGTCGGGTCGTCGGCGGCGACGACGACTTCGGTGCCAGAGGGAGCCTGCTGCTCGTCCGGGTCCTCGGCCACCTGCATCAGCAGCATGCGCGCCGAGGCGTGAGCGATAAGGCGATAGGTCCGCAGCATGATCTCCTCGGCCGACCAGGGCGCCAGCAGGACATCACAGCCCGCACCCGGCGGCGCCGTCGCGAGCAGCCGGGTGCCGCTGCCGACGATGAGCGTCGCGATGTCGCGCCGCAGCAGCTCCCCGACCAGCGACCATGACGCCTCGGGGTGATCATCGGCCACTCTGACCACCGCTGCATCGATGCCGAACTCGTCGTACCTCTCGAGGCGAGCCGACAGCTCGACCCCCGGCTTGACCGTGGCATTTGCCGTGTGCAGCATCTCGCGGGTCGCCTCGGTCGCACGGTCGTCGAAGCCGAACACTCCGACGCCGCGATCGCCCATGACCTGGCGCACGTCGTCCGGCAGATCGACCGTCCGGGGCGGTTCGCCGTCGGCGTGCGGCACCGCGGCTACCGCTGCGGCATCGGCAGTCGGCTCCTGGCGAGGCGAGTCAAACTGGCCCCAAGCCTCCTGGAACGCCTGCTGCACCTCCCGCAGGTCGCTTTGCAGCCGCCCGCGATTCTCCGGCGCACAGCCCTCGGCAAGGCGTAGCTCGAGCAGCCGGGCCACCAGTGTGATCCGCGGGTGTCCCAGGGTGCCGCCACTACCGATCCACCGGTGGGCCATCCATCGGGCCGCGTCGATGTCGAACTTCGGCCCGACCGACTCCACCAGATGGGCGATCTCCCGGAGGCCGTCCTCGACGAACGAGCGGCTCAGATGATCGAAGGGTTCGCCCGACAGGAGTGCCTCCGCGTCGCCGCTTGCAGTGGGCGCGGCAGCCGGCTCGTCGGGAAGCTGCAGGATGCTGCGAATCTGATCGGCTAGCGTGTCGAGATCGAACGGCTTGGTGATCAGTCCCTGGGCCCCGAGCGCCTTGTAGTCGAGGCCCTGCTCCCCCTTGGCCGTGAGGAACAGCACCGGCGTGTCCTCGAGCTTCTCGTCTTCCCGCAGCGGCCTGATCACCTGGTCGCCGTCGAGGTCGGGCAGCATGTAGTCGAGCAGGATCAGATCCGGGTTGTTGGCCCTGGCGCGCTCGAGCCCCTGGCGCCCGGTACGGGCGAAGTCCAGATGGAACACCCCCGCCTCCTTCAGGGCGGCGCTCGCGATCAGGTGGATCGCCGAGTCGTCGTCGATCAGAAGGACCTTCTTCATCGTCCTGCTCCCCCGCCGACTGCCTCGTCCAGGTGGATTGGGGCGGCGTCAGCGCCGGATTCCTCGTCGGCCAGCTGACGGTTCAGAGCCGCAAACAGCTCCTCGCGTTCCAGTGGCTTGTTGAACACGTCCGCGGCGTCCGTAAGCTGGTACCTGTTGTCGGTGCCCACGATGCTGACGATGACGACCGGGATGTCGGCGATCTCGGGATCCGCCTTGCAGCGCCGCAGGACCTCCCACCCGTCCATCTCGGGCATCATCAGGTCGAGCATGATCAGATCGGGCTGATGCCGCCGTGTCAGCGCCAAGCCCTCGCGCCCCGAGTCACTGATCATGACGCGGCACCCAGTTTCCTCGGCGTAGTGCCGAATCAGGGTTTGGCAGTCCCGGTTGTCATCGATGATCAGCACCAGACGACCCCTCAGCGTGCCGTCGCCTCCGCCATACAGCACACCGTCGCCGGCGGGATCGGGATCCAGGGAGAACACCTCGGCCGGACGGTTACCTAGGGTGTGGCGTGCGCGGGCGACGTCGGGGTCCAGCAGAACACTGAAGGTCGAGCCGTGGTCCAGCACGCTGTCTGCCACCAACTCGTGCCCCAGGAGTCGCGCCAACGAGCGTGAGATCGACAGCCCGAGCCCGGTCCCTTCGTACTTCCGGTCGGTGCCGCCCTCGGCCTGCGTGAAGGTGTCGAAGACCGCGTCGACCCGGTCGGCCGGAATACCGGTGCCCGTGTCCACCACATCGATGCGCAGAGGCTCGTGGGTCTCCGGATCGACAACCAGTGCCACCGTGACACTGCCCTCGTGCGTGAACTTCACGGCGTTGCCGACCAGGTTGACGAGGATCTGCTTCAGCTTGGTCTCGTCGGTCTGGACCGGCCGCACGCGCCGCGGGATGTCAGTGCGCAAATCGATGCCCGAGTCCTTGACCATCGACTCGAACTGGCAGAGAACCTGCGTGATCAGGTCAGCGGTGTTGACCGAGGTGAGCTCTACCTCCAGCTTCCCCGCCTCGATCTTGGAGAGATCCAGCACGTCGTTGATCAGACCGAGCAGATGGCGCCCGTTGTCCAGGATCCGGGCCAGGTAGTACACCTCCTTGTCGGAGAGGTTCCCGGCCTTGTTCTTGTGCAGGATGTTGGTAAAGCCGATCACCGAGTTGAGCGGTGTGCGCAGCTCGTGACTCATGTTCGCCAGGAACTGGCTCTTGGCCTTGTTCGAGGCCTGCGCCTCATCGCGAGCCACTCGCAGGTCGTCCTCGCGCTTGGCGCGCTGCGCCACCTCTTCCTGCAGCTGCACGTTGAGGCTGCGCAGGGTACCCGCTGCGAGGTCGACGCGGCGGTAGGTCGAATAGACACTCGCCAGCAGGCCCCAGAGCACGACCGCGTAGCTTCCGACTTTGAGTACGTGCGCCATGTCGAACATGGCGTCGAAAGGACGTACCGACAGCGACATGAACAGCCCGTGGCACCCGATGCTCAGCAGCAACGAGGTCATCAGCCAGAAGTCGAAGCCGTTGAGCTTCTGAAACTGCTTGCGGTAGTGGCCAGCGAAGGCAGCCAGGAACAGCAGGGCCGGAATGAACTCGAAGGGACGCGTGAAGACCCCGGCGACATAGGCGGGCGGCATCGGCACGGTCGCGATCAGCAAGAACACACCCAGTACCGAGAGCATTACCAGCCAGTAGACGTTCTTTTCGGCGATCTTGCCGGCCGTGCCCCACTCGTGCTCCCGCCTCCAGGCCCAATAGGCCAGGCAGACCACGCCGCCGACAAAGATCCGGGCCGGCGGTCCAGCTCCAACCGATCACCGAGACCGGGGCCGAGGGCAGGCTGGCCGCGAACCACTCGGTCGTGGCGAGGAGATGTGTGCGTCGAGCGCCGCGGTACCGAGAAAGCCCGCACCGAGAAAGAGATAGGGCGATAGCTTTCTACTGTAGTAGCGGACCAGGGACAGGGTGCCGACCCAGACGGCAAGCATGGTGGCGCAAGCCTCCAGCGTCGTGTGCAGCGCGGCACCGCTGGTCCAGTCGGCGGTACGCACCGCCGCCATCAGCATCACCAGGCCCACCAAGGTGAGGGCCAGGATCAGATTCCGGCGAGCGATGACGGTCGGCAGTCCCATGTCGGCTCCGCTATGCGCTCCGACGCATGTCGCTGGAGAGCAGGGCCTCGATCGCATCGAACAGGACCACATCATCGAGGATCGGCTTGGTGACGTAGCCGTCGAAGCCGGCCTCGAAGAAGCGCTCACGATCGCCGGCCATGGCATGGGCTGTGAGGGCTATCGTCGGCACGTGCGCCAGGCGCGCATCGGCGCGCATTCGCTGCAGGACCTCGACTCCGTCCATCTCCGGGAGCGAGATGTCGAGGAGTACCAGGTCCGGGGGGTCGCTGGGCATCGCAGCCTGCGCCTCGGCACCGTTGTCGTATTGGGTCAGGTCGTACTCATCCTCGAGCAAGGCCTCGACCAGCAAGCGGTTGTCTGCGTTGTCTTCGATTACCGTGATTCGCTTCATGCGTCCAAGGCCTCCACCTGCCACCGCAACCTCGGCAGCACGAGCCCGAGCTCCTCTTCAAGCAGCGCCGCGACCGGGCCCAGACCCGCGACGTTGCCTCCGTTCCCCTGGGTCTCGATGTGCTGGCACAGCAGCTCGAGCCTGACCGCCCCGAGATTCCCGGCGCTCGCCTTGAGCGCGTGCGCCTGGCGCTCCATCTGCTCGGCGTCGCCTTTGCGGTGCGCCTCGAGGATCGCCTCGACGCGAGGTGGGGCGGCCGCCTCGAACAACTCGACTAGCTGGCGCAGCAGCTTGCCGCCGCCCAACTCGGTGAGTCGGTCGATCACGGTCGTCTCGAGAACCGTCTCTGCCTCATCATGACTTTTCATGCGATTTTCCTAGCTGTCCATAGTTTTAGACAACTTATACTGATTGTTTCAGACTTATAGAAGATTGTCCTGGTCATTAATAAGCAGCATGGTAAGTACTCAGAGGCACGTGGAGCAATAAGAAACTTCAGAAAGTCTTCAAAAAGCGCTGCACACTCTCGAGGTCGTTCAGAGAATGCTCAAGATCCTCTGAACCCATTCGGGCGCTGTGGGCGGATCAGTAGGTCGAACTCTTCGACGTCCGGCTCCAGATCCGAGTACCGATCGAGCTGTCCTGCCAGCACCTCGATAGTGGCCTGAACGTCGGCGGCGGCAGCGTGCCCTCCGTGCCGCTCGGCATCGCAGTAGAAACGGTAGGCGGTGCTCAGATCACGCCGCTCTTTGATCTTGAATAGGGCGCAGACGTCCACCACGGCCGCCGTCGAGAGATCCAGCTCGACCCCCGCACGGTCGAGCTCGGCCTGTAACAAGGGCACGTCGAAGCGTAGGACGTTGTAGCCGGCGAGGTCGGCGCCCTCGAGGAGCTCGCTCACACGCGGCACCAGATCGCCGAAGCAGGGGGCACCGTGCACCGCCGCAGCGTCGATGCCGTGCACGCGAGTGGCTTCGCGCGGGATAGGGACGCGCGGGTCGACAAGGGTATCGAACAGGTCCATCCTGCCGTCCGGCCGCATCCGTACCGCAGCGAGCTCGACGATCCGATCCTCCGCCGGATCGAGCCCTGTCGTCTCCAAGTCGAAAAAGACGAGCGGCCGCAGCAGCTCGAAGCGCGCCGCGAGTAGGCGAGCACCGACCTCGGAGAGTCGCGACCATCCCCTGGACTTCAGCATCCTGGCACCTCCTCCGCGAAAGGGGACCCCAGTATACGAATAACGCTACCTCCAGACTAACGCTGAGCACTCCGATCCGGCCGCGTTGGACCTGTCTTCCAATGGGTAAGCATATCTAAAAATATTGTTTTAGATGAAATAGGGATTGTTTCTGATTCTGAGTATCTTTAGCATACTAATAGACTCACTTGAGTGTGCCTAGGCCGGAGGTGACGCCTGTCGCGTCGGCCCAACCCATGAGCTCATGCAGGGAGAAGTCGTCGAGAGCCGGCCGAGCACGGCCGCCGCACCCCAAGCCCGTCGGGCCTGGGGCGCGGTGCGTCAGGATCCACTGTTCGGGATCGTCGCCGCAGTGCTCCTCGGATTCCTGGCGCTGTACCTGCTGCCGATCGTGTCCCACGCCACATTGGCGAACTTCATCGCAACCTGGGCCGATCCCATACTCATCACGCTCGCGGTGCTGGCCTTCCAGATCGGCAAGCGCTCGCTCGAGACCGAAGAGCGCCAGTTCTGGGACCTGATGACCGTGGCGTTCGTCCTGTACTCGGGTGGCGCCTGGCTCCACATGTTCGTGGAGATCGGTCCGCAGAGCGACTGGCTGCTGCAGGAGGGGTTCTTCCTGCTCCAGTTCGTCTGCACGTTCCTGGCCATCTCGCTCAACCCGCATGTTCGGGGTTCGAGCGGGTCGTTGCCCAGCCTCAGGTTCCGGCTCGAATCCATCGGCACGCTGAGCTTCGCCACGATTCTTGCCTGCTATTTCGGGTTCATACCCGCCTACTACGGCGAGTCGGGCGCCGCGGCTCTGCGGATGATGCTCCTCGCGGTCGACCCGATGCTGGCCTTCGCGTTCTTCTACGCTGCGTCCGCCGCGTCCTCGCGGCGCTGGCGAGCCATCTACCGCCTTCTCGGCTCTGCCTGGCTGTGCTGGCTGACCGCCGACGCGGTCGAGAATCTCGGTGCCATGGGCATCATCGACGTGATCCCCTACGGCACCGTCTACGACTTCCTCTGTTGGGCGCCCTTCCTGTTGGCGGTCACGGCTGCCCGCATCGGGCGACTCGACGACAACGCCCTCGAGCAGCCGCTCCGGGCTCCGCGAGCGTCGCGGCGCGTTCGCTACCTGTTCGGGCCGCTGGTCGTGTCCACGACGTCGCTGCCCCTGATCCACTTCGGACTCTCCGCAGTCGGTGCCCTCCAGCCGACCACGCGGAGCGCGCGAGAGATCTGCGTGTTCTTCGGCCTGCTTCTGCTCGGATCGCTCGCCTTGCTCAACGAGAAGCTGATCGACCGGCACCGGCGCCGCACGGAGGAGGAGAACAAGCGCCTGGCCGCGTTCCCGATCAAGAACCCCAACCCGTTTCTCACCTTCAGTGGCGCCGGCGAGCTCAAGTACGTCAATCCCGCCGCAAGTCGAGTCGTCCAGGAGCTCGGCCTCGAGTCGTTCGAGGAGTTCCTGCCGGCCAAGCACCAGGAGCTCGTCAGCGATTGTTCGATGACGCGCAGCGGCTATCGCGATATCGAGGTCACGGTACAGGACCGCATCTTCTCCTTCGGCTATTACGCCAACTCGAGCGGCGACGACGTCTTCGTCTACGTGATGGACATCACCGACCGCAAGCGAGCGGAGGGCAAGCTCAAGCACGACGCCCTGCACGACACCCTGACCGGCCTGCCGAACCGCAGCCTGGTGATGGAGATCCTCTCCCGGTCGATCGAGCGGGCGCGACGTGACGCCAAGTACCGCTTCGCGCTTCTGTTCCTGGATCTGAACCGGTTCAAGCTGGTCAACGACAGCCTCGGTCACCTGGCGGGCGACCGCTTCCTGGTGGAGATCAGTAAACGGCTAAGCAACTGCCTGCGCAAGAACGACGTGGTCGGCCGCTTCGGAGGCGACGAGTTCGTCGTCATCATCGATGACATCAAGGGCGTGGCCACCGCGACACGGGCCGCCTCGCGCATCCAGAAGGAACTGAGTAGACCCCTGATCCTGGACGGCCAAGAGATCGTCACGTCGGCTTGCATCGGTGTCGCCATGAACGACGGGACGCGTCAACAGCCGGAGGATTACCTGCGGGACGCCGACATCGCCATGTACCGGGCCAAGGCCCAAGGCGATGGCGCGTTCGAGGTCTTCGACCAGCGGATGCACGACGCGGCGGTCAAGGCGCTGAGCCTGGAGAACAGCCTGCGTCACGCCGTCGAGCGGGGCGAGCTCGTGCTCCATTACCAGCCCTACGTCTCCCTCACCAACGGCGGCGTTGTCGGCTTCGAGGCTCTGATCCGTTGGAACCACCCGGAGATGGGCATGGTCGCGCCGTTGGAGTTCATCCCCCTGGCGGAGGACGTCGGCCTGATCGTCCCGATCGGCTGGTGGGTGATCGAGGAGGCGTGTCGGCGGCTGGAGAAGTGGGTGGCGCTGGTGGGAAGCGACGCCGAGCTGACGGTGAGCGTCAACGTTTCGACGCGACAACTGCACGAGCACGACTTCGTCGCCCGGCTCCAGGAGATTCTGGACCGCCACGACTTCGAGCGGACCCGACTGTGCCTGGAGATCACCGAGTCCGTCGTCACCGACCTCGGGGGGCGTGTCGTGGGGCTACTGCGTTCGCTCAAGGCGCTCGGCGTTCGCCTGGCCGTCGACGACTTCGGCACCGGCTACTCGTCGCTGTCGTATCTGCGCGAGTTCCCCATCGACGTGCTCAAGATCGACCGCTCGTTTGTCTCGAGCCTCGACGGCGACCGGCAGAATGCCGCCATCGTGCGCGCTATCACGACGCTGGCCAGGGACCTCGATCTGTTGGTGATCGGCGAAGGGGTGGAGACGCGTGATCAGGCCAACAACCTGCGTAAGCTCGGATGCACCATCGCGCAGGGCTACCTCTTCTCCAGGCCGGTCGTCCAGGAAGCCGCCGAGCACATGTTGTGTCAAGACGTCTTGTCGACCGACATCCGCCGGGCAAGCTGACCCTACGACGTCAGGCGGAACCAGGCCGCCAAGGCGCGTGTCACCGTCGGCGTGAGGCCACCCCGTCGAAACGCGTCCCCGGCCTTGCGCACGACCTCCCCCTGCGTCGGATATGGGTGGATCGTTCCGGAGATCTGACCGAGAGTCACGCCGGCGGTCATCGCCAACACCAGCTCGCCGATCATCTCGCCGGCGTGAGCCGCTACCAGGGTCGCCCCGAGAATCTTCCCCTTGTCGTGGTGCACCCTCAGAAAACCCTCACCCTCGCCATCCAGAACTGCGCGATCGACCTGCTCGAGCGGGATCGTGATGCTCTGGACCGCGTGCCCGCGCTCCTCGGCCTCGGCGGCATGGAGGCCCACGTGGGCGACCTCCGGGCTGGTGTAGGTGCACCACGGAACGACCAACTTGCTCGCCTTGGCCGTGGGGAGGAAGAGGGCGTTCTGGGTGACGATCCGCGCCTGGGCGTCGGCTGTGTGGGTGAACTGATACTTCGATGCCACGGCGCCGCAGGCGAAGACTCGCTTGTTGGAGGTCCGAAGCCGGTCGTCAACGAGAACACCCCTGCGGTCGTACTGGATGCCTGCCGTGTCCAGACCCAACCCCTCGACGTTCGGGCTGCGCCCCACCGCCACCAGTAGCTGGTCGACCTCGATCATCTCGCCGCTCCCATGACCCTCGAGCACCACGGCAACGGCGTCGCCTCGAGCCTCGACGCCCACGATCTGGACGCCGAGCTGCAGATCGACCCCATCGCGCGCCAGCGCCCCCTGAACCACCTCGGCGGCATCGCCGTCCTCGCGCGGCAGGATGCGGGGGGCGATCTCCAGCAGCGTCACCTGGCTCCCGAAGCGCGCGAACGATTGCGCCATCTCACAACCGATCGGGCCGGCACCGATAATCCCCAACCGGGACGGCAACTCGGTGAGCGAGAAGATCGACTCGTTGGTCAGGTAATCGACCTGATCGAGACCGGCGATCGGCGGCGCCGCGGCGCGCCCTCCCGTGGCAACAACGGCACGACGGAACCGCAGACGCTGGCCGTCGACTTCGATGGCGTCCGGCCCGACGAACCGGGCATGCCCGAGGTACACGTCGACCCCGAGATCTCTGAAGCGTCGGGCGCTGTCGTGGCGGCTGATTCCCGCGCGCAGCCGACGCATGCGCTCCATTGCGGCACCGAAGTCGCCATCCTGCTCCACGCCCGGCCCGGCGAAGCGCTCGCGGGCCGTGCGGGCCGCGGTCCAGGCCCGCGCCGCGCTGATTACTCCCTTGGAGGGCACACAGCCGACATTGAGGCAGTCGCCGCCCAACATGTTTCGCTCGATCAGCGCTGCGCGTGCCCCCAACCCGGCGGCGCCGGCAGCCGAGACCAGTCCGGCAGTGCCGCCACCGATCGCAACGAGATGATAGCGACCGGACGGGGTCGGATTCTCCCAATCGGTCGGATTGACGTTGTCGAGCAGCTCGCGGTCGTACCTACCCACGGGCCTCATCGCTGCCCGCCGTCATTGTGTTGGCGCGCCTCAAACATCGGCCAGCTCGCGCAGCACCTTGCGCGCCAGGCGCGTGACGAGCGTGGTGACGAGAACCGTAGCGACGAGTCCTACACCGAGCACGACGTAGTAGCCCGAGGCGCGCTCCGGCGCCATGCCACTCGCGAGCGCCGCCACGTCCCCTGCGAGCTTGCCGTAGTAGACGTACAGGAGCGTTCCCGGGAGCATGCCGAAGCAAGCCAGGGCGTAGTCGCGGAGGCTCACCTGGGTAAGACCGAGCGCGTAGTTGAGCAAGTTGAACGGGAATACCGGAGACAACCGCAGCAGCGTGACGATCTTGAGCCCTTGCTGGGCTACGGCGCGATCGATGGCGGCGAATCTGTCGTTGTCTTCGAGTCGGGCCTCGACGGCCCCCCGGGCTACATACCGCGACACCAGGAAGGCCGCGATGGCACCGATCGACGCCGCCACGAACACGATGGCGACGCCCCGCGCCAACCCGAAGATAGCGCCGGCCGACAGCGTCAGCAGCGACCCGGGGACGAAGCCGACCGTCGCCACGATGTAGCCGAGCATGAACACGACCGGGCCCCAGATGCCAAGCCCGTCGACCCACGCTGCGAACCTGGGGACGTAGGCCCCGGCTTCGCGACCGGCCGAGAAGAGAACGACCAACACGATCGCCGCGATCGCCAGGCGCGGCCAACTACTCGAGCCTGACGTTGCCAGTTCCGAATCGGGAAGCGACACCGTCTTCTCCTGCATGGTCCTAGTGTGACGCGGCGGAGTTGTCTTGTCTTATGGCTTTGGCGAGGATCTGGTCGGCGGACTTGAGCCAAAGGAAGGGCTCGGAGCCGTCGTTCCAGGCTCGGATGAAGCGGTGGATGGCCTTGATCAGGACATCGACGCTGCTGAAGCTGCCGCGCCGGACGGCCTGCGAGGTGAGGATGCCGAACCAGGTCTCCACCTGATTCATCCAGGAAGCGGAAGTGGGCGTGAAGTGACGCGTGAACCGCGGGTGTTGCTCGAACCAGGCCTCGACCTTGGGCTGGGTGTGGGTGCCGTAGTTGTCCAGCACCAGGTGGATCTCGCCCTCGGGGTAGGTGCGGTCGATCAAGCGTAGGAAGCGAAGAAACTCCTGGTGGCGGTGCCGCTGCATGCAGGTGCCCAGGATCTCGGCGGTGGCTAGGTTCAACGCCGCGAACAGCGTCGTGGTGCCGTGGCGTCTGTAATCGTGGGTGCAGCGCTCTGGATCGCCGCGGCGCATGGGCAACATCGGCTGAGTCCGGTCCAGAGCCTGGATCTGGCTCTTCTCGTCCACGCACAGCACCAGCGCCCCCTGGGGCGGGTGCAGGTACAGCCCCACGATGTCGGTGACCTTGTCCTGCAGGAGTGGATCGGCGGAGTACTTGAAGGTCTCGGTGCGATGGGGCTGCAGGCCGTTGCGCCGCCAGATCCGCAGGATCGTCGAAGGGCTCGCATCGACCTGTTTGGCGAGCCGCTGTGCGCTCCAATGGGTTCGGCTCGGAGGCCTCTCCAGGGTTGCGGCGATGATCTTGGCTTCCCGCACGGCGTCGTAGGTGCGCGCACGACCAGAACGCGGCTCGTCACCGAGATCCTCGATGCCCTGCTTGGCTGCGCGAGCGCGCCACATGCCCACGGTCTGTCGGGAGGTCTCGAGGCGCTCGGCGATCTGCTGGTTCTGCAGCCCCTGCTCGGCAAGCAGGATGATGTGGGCTCGGAACACCTGCCGCTGCTGTGAGCTCGGCGCGTCGATTACTCCCTGGAGCCGCGCCCGCTGCTGCCCGGTCAACGAAATCTCCGATGCTACCCTGGGCATCGTGGCCTCCTGTCCCGACAAGTTTACTGTCGAGACAAGGAAGTCATAATATGCCATATAAGTCAAGCTAATTACGACGCGTTACACTAGCGTACGTTATCAGTTATCGGGAGCCACCGCGGCCGGCCCGACCACGTCGCGGCCGTCGGTTCTTTTGCGCGGACCGACCCGCCGGTTACAGTGGGCCGATGCAAGCCGATCGTTATCTGGTCGATGGTAGCCCCGGGCGAGGCCCGTGCTTGCTGCTGGCACACGGGGCTGGTGCGCCCATGGACTCGGAGTGGATGGACCGGTTCGCGGCCGGGGTCGCCGAGAGGGGTGTGCCGGTAGTCCGCTTCGAGTTCCCCTACATGCACCGGCAGCGACAGAGCGGCAAACGGCGCGGACCCGACCAGCCGCACGTCCTGGCCGCAACCTGGCGGGAGGCCGTAGACCACTGGTCCCGCGGAGCCAAGCCCTTCGTGGGCGGAAAGTCGATGGGAGGGCGCATCGCCAGCATGATCGCCGACGCGGCCGGGGTCGCCGGCCTCGTCTGTGTCGGGTACCCGTTTCACCCGCCCGGCTGGCCCGAGAAGCTACGGACCGAACATCTGGCGCCGCTGGTTACGCCGACGCTGATCCTGCAGGGAACCCGCGACCCCTTCGGAACCCCCGAACAGGTCGGGGGTTACGAGCTGTCGCTCGCCATCCGGGTGCAGTGGCTCGAGGACGGGGATCACTCCCTCAAGCCGCGAGTCAAATCGGGCCGAACCCTGGCGCAGAATCTCGCCGAGGCGATGGACGCCACCGCGGAGTTCATCGCCGCACAGCGCTGAGACCTAGTCGCCCCGCTCGATCTCGGCCAGCGCGTTCAGCGCCCCGAGCAGGTCGGGTTCGTCGCCCAGAAGATCGAGCATGGGCTCGTTCTTCATCCGCCGAAGGCGCGCCGGGACCGTCTTGATGGTGAACCGGTGCATGTCGAGTTTGCCCGTGACCTCGCGCCAGCGCAGCGGTGTGGACACGGTCGCTCCCGGGAACGGGCGCACGCACAGCGGCGCCACCAGTAGCCGCCCGGCCCCGTTTTGCACGGCGTCGATGTAGACCTTGTCGCCGCGGGTGTGGAGCGACCGATTCACCGTCGCGACCTGCGAATAGCGACGCGCGACCACCAGAGCGAGCAGGTCGGCCAGCATGCGGCCGTGCTGGTATGAGACCTGCCGGCCCAAAGGAACAAGGACGTGCATTCCGGTCTTACCCGATGTCTTCGGGTAGCAGGGCAGCCCGATCTGATCGCACAGTTTCTTGATCCCGCACGCGACCTTCACCACGTCGGTAAACGGGGCCTGCTTGGGATCCAGGTCGAGGATCGTCCAGTCGGGGCGGTCGAGGGTCTGGATTCGGCTCGACCATACGTGGAGCGGAATCGCGGCCGCGTTGGCCATGTAGACCAGCGCCTCGGCATCCTCGACCACGAAGTAGTCGATGTCGCGCTCGCCGGAGTCGGAGTGAATCGTCACCGTCCGCACCCAGTCCGGAGTGAAGTGAGGCGCGTGCTTCTGGAAGAACGACTTGCCGTGGATCCCATCGGGGTACCGGTCGAGCACCAGCGGCCGATCCTCGAGGTAGGGCAGGATCCAGTCGGCCACCGCCCGGTAGTAGTCGATGAGATCGCCCTTGGTGTATCCCGTTTCCGGCCAAAAGACTTTCTCGGGCCGCGTGATCAGGGCCTGTCGAGTGTCAGCCTGCGCCGGCGGTGGCGGGGCCTCGGCTGCCCGGGCGGGGCGCTCGAAGGCAGCGGAATGCAGCAGCCCCGCCTGCTCCGAGTCACACTCCCGCGGCAGTTTGTCGGTGCGCTGCCGCACGAAGACGGGGTGGCGCAACAGGCCGTCGTCCGTGACCTCCTTGAAGCGCACCTCGGCGACCATCTCCGGGCGCACCCAGACGGTCTCCTCGGGCTTGGGGATGTTGGCGTTGCGCCGACTGCCCGTCTCGGGCAGCTCCAACGGCGGGCTGACGCCGCCGTCGGGCAGCGCCAACGCATCGAGCTGCTCCTTGAGCCGAGTTAGCTCCCGTTCGCCGAATCCGGTGCCGACACGACCGACATATACCAGATCGTTGCCGTCCTGGACGGCGAGCAGAAGCGCCCCGATGTCGAAGCGCGAGCCCTTGCCGTACGCGTAGCCGACGAGCACGAAGTCTGCAGTCCGGTTGGCGCGGATCTTGAGCCAGTGGTCGGACCGTCCGGCTCGGTAGCGCGAATCGCCGCGCTTGGCGATCAGGCCTTCGAGCCCCAGCTTGCGCACCTGCTCGAACAGGCGGACGCCCTGCTGCTCGATGTGTTCGGAGTAGCGAACCGGACCGCGACGAGGGATCAGCTTGTCGAGGGCTTTCTTGCGCACGTCCAACGGCAAGAGGCGCAGATCCCGGCCCTCGAACTCCAGCAGGTCGAAGGCGAAGTAGGTCGCCGGATGCTCCACCGCTGCCACCTGCACGTCGGGGGCGCGGCTCAGTCGGGCGCGCTTGGCCAGGCGGCTGAAGTTGGGCTTGCCGTCGTCGGCGAGAACAACCACCTCGCCGTCGAGAACCAGCGACTCGTAGGGCAACGCGCGAAGCGCCGGAACCAACTCCGGGTACAGGTCCGTGGCATCGCCACCATTGCGGTAGCGCAGGAACACCTGGCGCGAGTCGAGTCCGGCCACCAGCCGATAGCCGTCGTACTTGAGCTCGAACAGCCAACCCTGGCGCGAGAACGGGGCGTCGGCCGTCTTGGCAAGCATCAGGTCGAGGCTCGAGGCGTTGACCTTGCCCGAAACCGCGCCGGCCGCCTCGATCGCCGCGTGCACCTCGGGCGCCGGAGTCACCCCGGCGCCGAGCTCCTCGACCCGCAGCCCCGAGTAGACCGACTCGGGCGACAGCTCCGCCTCCTCGCCGCTTCTGGCAAAGCCGTCGACCTTCTTGATCAGCAGCCACTCCTTGGGGTTGCGCTTCGTCCGCACCAGCGTCCAGCGGCCCCGGAGCTTGTGACCGAACAGGTCGAACAGCAGCTTGTCGTCGCCCGTCTGGTCGTCGTGCCGCTCGATCCAGCGGCCGCGATCCCAGACGATCATGGCGCCGGCGCCGTAGTTGCCCTCCGGGATCACGTCCTCGAAGTCGAGATACTCGATTGGATGGTCCTCGGTCTGGATCGCCAGTCGTTTGTCGGCGGGATCGAGCGAGGGGCCGTTCGGTACCGCCCAACTGCGCAATACTCCGTCGACCTCGAGGCGCAGGTCGTAGTGCATGCGGGTCGCGGCGTGCTGGTGCACGACGAAGTGACCGGGACGCAGGCCGCCGGTGTCGAACGGCTCTGGGGTGCCTTCTCGCCGTCGTTTCGCCCTGTAGTCGGCTAGGCGAGAATGCGCATCCTTATCATTGACTGACATAGGCTATCGAATGCTATATATTGGGCGCATGGCTGCAAGGGCGATGGCCGCCGGGACCATCTCATTCGGCCTCGTGTCGATCCCGGTCAAGATGTACTCGACCAGTTTGACGGGTTCCAAGATCCACCTCAATTGGATCAACTCGAAGACTGGCTCGCGCGTCCGCATGCGTTACTGGGATCCGACCACCGACGAGCTGGTCGAGCGCGACGACTTGATCAAGGGCTACGAGTTCGCCAAGGGCCAGTACGTGCTCTTTTCCGAGGAGGAGCTCGAGGAGATCGTCTACAAGTCAACGCACGCGATCGAGATCAACGAGTTCGTGCCGCTCGACCAGGTCGACCCGGTGCACTTCGAGAAGGCCTACTACCTCGGCTCCAACGTCGGCGGCGAGCGACCGTACAAACTGCTCGCGGAGGTCATGCGTGAGAAGAGCCGGGCCGCCCTGGCGACCTACGCGGCCCGCGGCAAGAACCACCTGGTGCTGCTGCGCCCCTTCCAGAACGGGCTGATCATGCAGCAGCTGCGTTATAGTGCGGAGATTCGCAGCTTCGACGAGGTGCCGGTCGGCGAGGCGGAGATCAACGACGCGGAGCTCGAGCTCGCCAAGCAGATCGTCGATCAGATCTCCGCCGACGAGTTTCGCCCCGAGCAGTACGTCGACGCTCAAAAGGAGCGGCTCGAGGGCATCATCGCGCAGAAGATCGAGGGCAAGGAGATCACCGCCACTCCCGAAGAGGAACCCCAGGCGCAGATCATCGACCTGATGGAGGCTCTCAAGAGCAGCCTGGCGGCCGACGACGACGGCCCGGCCGCCAAGGTGGCGCGCAAGGCAGCCAAGCGCAAGACTTCCGCCAGGCGCAAGGCGGCAACCAAGCGGGCGAAAAAATAGCCCGCGGGCAGGTTCGCATGAGCGGCTATGCGACGGCAAACGTGGCCTCGATGCTGGAGCTACCGCCGCGCCGCGTCCGGGATCTGGCCCGCGCCGGATTCCTATCGCCGGGCCGCAACCCACGGGGCCACTATCGCTTCGACTTCGGGGATCTGGTCGTGTTGCGCACGGCGCGCGACCTGCTGCGCAGCGGCATCCCGTTTCGTCGGCTCTGCGCCTCGCTCACCAACCTGCGCGCCAAGCTCCCGTCGGGCCGTCCGCTGACCGCGGTGCGGATCGTGGCCGATGGCAAGCGCGTCATCGTCGAGGACAAGGACGCCGTCTGGGACGCCGAGTCGAATCAGGCGCTGCTGGATTTCCGCGTCGCCGATCTCGCGGAGCAGGTTGCGCCGCTGGCGCGCGAGATCGCCCGGCAAGCCGACAACGACGAGCTGACGCTGAGCTCTGTCGACTGGTTCGAGGTCGCCTGCGACCTCGAGCTGGCGGATCCGGAGCAAGCACGCGCAGCCTACCGACGCGCTCTCCGTCTGGATGCCGATCACGCCGGTTCCCACGTCAACCTCGGCAGGCTCCTGCACGAGGTCGGCGATGTCGAGGCCGCCGAGCGCCACTATCGGAGCGCACTTCGTGTGCGACCGACGGATATCACGGCACTGTTCAACCTCGGGGTGGCGCTCGAGGATCTGGGCCAGCTGCGCGAGGCGCTCCTGGCCTACCGTGAAGCGGTGGTCGCGGATCCCGACCACGCCGACGCCCACTTCAACCTCGCGGGCGTGTTGGAGCGCACCGGTCAGGAGGACCGCGCCGTGAAGCACCTCAAGGTGTACCGGCAGCTGATCGCGGGGCGCGGCTGGGACACCGACGACCGCAGCGTCTAGCCGGCCGCCGCGACGTCAGCGCTGACCCGGGGCGCGCTCGGCAAGGGCGCGGAAGTACTCGTCCACGAGGCGCCGGTACTCCTCCGGCACCCGATCGCTGCCGGCTAGCTGGAGGGAACGACCCTCCTCGGCGTCGGCAACGCGGCGCAGCCAGAACTCGAACAGCTTGAGGTTGTCGATCGCATCGTCCCGGAGCTCGTCGAGTCCGCGATTGGTCCCCTCCCACTGCTGATCGAACTCCCGCAGTGACGCGATCACGTCATCCAGCTCGGTCGTCTGGATGCCCTGCTCGCGCAGGCTCTCGCGCAGCGCCTCGGCGTCACGGATGCGCTCGTCGAACTCGCGGCCGAGCTGGCGAAGTCCGGGGCGTCCGTTCGCGGAACCGCCGACGAGGCCCTCCTGCAATCGTCCACCCGCGACGCCCTGTCCGCCGCCGTCGGAGCCCTGCTCGGTGCTCGCGTCCCCCTGTGCCTCGGACCCCTCTTGTCCCCCCTGCCCCCGCTGAGATTCCTGACTCGTCTCGCCGCGATCCGAGTCACCGGGTCGCTCGCCCAACCGCCGATCGCCTTCGCTCTCGTTCGCCTCGCGAGCACGGTCCTCGAAGGACTCGAGCTTGCGGACCAGATCGCGCGTATCGTCGAGTGCCTCGGCGAGCCGATCGCCGGACGACGGCTTCAGCGCACCGGCGGCCTCATCGATCCGGCGCTCGAGATCCGCCAGGTCCTCCCCGATTCCTTCCTCGAAGCTGCTGGCGTAGCGGGGGTCGCGCTCCTGAACGACTCCCTTCGAGTAGCGCACCTTGTCCGAGAGCCTGGAGTCGCGGATCCACTCGGCCGCCTCCTGCAGGCTCCGTGAGGTTTCCATCTGCTCGCCGCGGGAGGAACGCGCCATGCGATCCATCTTGGCCTCGAGATCGTTGAGCTCGGAGGACAGGCCGTCCTTGGCGTCCATCAGTCGATCCAGACGCTCGCCGGTGCGGCCGCCTGGTTGACCCATGCGCTCAACCTCGCGCTCGATGCCTTCCTGAGCCGAACGCATCTGTTCGACCCGGCGCTGGATTTCCGCGAGATCACGCTCGAGGCGGCCTTCGCGGTTCTTGTCGAGCAGGCGCCGGGCCTTCTGTAGCTCACTCAGGGCCCGAGCGCTCTCGGCCAACCGGCCTTCCTCACCGCTGGCGGTGGCGCGCCGCATCGAGTCGACCGCATTGCGCAGCTGGTTCGCCGTGTCCCGAAGATCATCGCGCGACTGCTCCCGAGCCAGGCGCTCGAGCTGTCGCGCCAACTCCTCGGCCTGCTCGGCGATCTGTCGCTGGTTGCCGCCTCCACCCTGGCCCTGTTGCTGCCGCGAAGCCTGGGCCCGCTGACGCTCGATCTCCTGCTGTTGCCGGCGCGCCAGCTCGGTCAGGCGCTGCAGGGCCTCGTCGACCTGGTTGTCGGCGGTTTCCTGGCGTTGGCGCTGCACGCTCTCGTACTGGTTCTGCAGCTCGTCGGTGTCAAAGTCGAGGGCCTCGGCGATCTGCTGCAGGTCGCCGCCACCACCGCCGCCACCCGCCTGGCCCAGGGCAATCTGCATCTCGCGCATCATGGCCTGCAGCCGCTGCAGCTGCTGAAGAGCACGCTGCTCGGGCTCGAGCGCCTGCTTGGCATCCTGCTCGCCGAGCCTGGCCTCGGCCCGCTCCATCTCACCGGCTGCCGTGCGCAGGTACTCTACGGCCAGCAGCATGTCTCCCTGGCCTGCCGAGCCCATCTGCGCGGCGGCACCCATCGTTTGTTGACGCAGCTCGCTCTGCATCATGGCGAGCATCTCGAGGTCCTCGGCCACCTGGGACGGCCGCATGTCATCCTGGTCGCGGGCAATCTTGAAGGTGGCCGTGACGATCTGACGCTGACGCTCGGCGAGCTGCACCTGAGGACCGCCACCGCCACCGCCACCGCCGGACGGCGCCTGACTGTAGTCCCGCCGGAAGGGCATGATCTGCATGAAGAAGATGTCGGTGGCCGTCTCCTGCGGCTCGGCGGCATTCCGGTCGTCGGTGGCCCGCGCGTAGTAGGAGATGAAGTCCCCGGGCTCCAGCTCCTCCTCTTCCAGATAGAACGTGTGCGAGCCGCTCGTTTGCTTGGGCCGCCGCCCCGACGCGGCGGAGAGCAGCGCGACGCTGCGCTCCGCGCCTCCGTTGACCGACCAGACGATCTCGACCTGTCGCAGGCCGTAGTCGTCCTCGGCACTGACCTCGGTGAACACCTCATCGACCGCGTTGACGGTGATGTCGCGCCCGGGAGCGTCCAGCTTCAACACCGGCGGCTGATCGTGGAGCAGCTCGATGATGTACTCCGGTGACGCCTCTCTGAGCTCTCCGTCGTAGCCCTCCAGATCGACTCGATAGTAGCCGCGGGCATCGACCACGAGCTCCGCCCGGAGGCTGCCGTCGACGAGCTCCAGCGGCACCGACTCCACCTCGCCGGCGGGGTCATCTTGGCGCTCCTGAGCCGCTTCGACGAAGCGCTCGACGCGCAGCCGCCCACCGGGGACCTCGACCGTCGGTAGGATACGCATCCGCACGCGAGTGCCGGCGAGCACGGCGAGGTCGCCGCCGTCCTCGATCGTCTGCGGCGACAGACCGCTGTAGGCCGGGAAGAGGAGCTCTAGCTCGATGCGATCGACGTAGGGAAGGTCCACCACGTCGAGGCGGTAGATCTCGGTACGTACGCCGCTGGCCTCGACGAAGTACTCGGTCACGGCGCTCAGCTCGAAGAAGATGAACGTGAAGGCGCCCGACTCCAGGTCCGCCGTCATCGGGGCGCGTTCCCAGTCGCCGTTCCCCGTCTTGTACGAGATGTCGACCTGGTCGGAGTCGAAGCCGGACAGCTGCGCGCTGACGAGCTGGTCACCGCCCCGGGCCACTTCCGCGGATCCCGGCGAGACCAGCACGGCGTAAGGGTTGTCGGCTGCATCGAAGCCCCACGGCGACAGCAGCAGTGGCACCCCCTGGCGCAGGAAAGCCGGGTTCACCAGCAGGACCGCGACCACTGCCATGGAAGCAGCGCCTAGCAAGCCGGAGACTCTGCGCAGCTCGGCCCGGTCGACCCCACTGCCGTAGTCGATTCGCGCGCCGTCGCTGACGGCGCACTCGACGATCTTCTCGATGAACTGGGCCGATACCTCGTCGTGGGCGGCCTTGTCGGAGGGAGAGCCGAACTCGACCGCCGACAGCATGGCACCGTCGAGCCCGGCGTTCTCCTCGATGTACAGGGCGACCTCTCGGTCCGACACACGGCGCAGCAGGGGGCGCACTACAAAGCGGTACGAGGTGGCGGCAAGGGCAGCGTAGGTCAACAGGCTCAGACCGAGCACGGCCCAGGGACGGAACCGCGACGCGTCCAGGCCCCAGGAGGCGATCGCCACGGTAACCAGCCCGACCAGCAGGAGCATCGCCAGCCCGCGCCCGAGCATCTTCAACCGCCAGCGGTTGCGGACGCGCCGGACAATGCCGAGCAGGCGCTTGTACTCGATGGTCTCGAAAGTCGAGAGCTTCAAACTGGGTCTACGCTTCATCGACCCTGCTCAGGGAAGGGAGTTGATTCGGCACCACACGCTTCAGCTTGCACGAGGCGACAGTCGGTTGGAAAGGCCTGTCTCGACGACCAGCAACAAGAACGCCAGGATCAGCAGGTACCACCAGACCGACTGACCGCCCTCGATCTGCTCCGGGGTGGCAACCGGCTCCTCGTCACTCTCGACGCTGCCACCTGCCCGCCAGACCGCCGAAGCGGCAATCTCCTCCGGGTCGGTGCGCGACAGGTCGGCCTCCGACCGGGCGAGGTTGAGCGCAATGCCGGAGCTCTGTGGCCTTCCTTGCGGGTCGACCCATTCGACCTCGTGAAAGCCGGGCGAAAGCTCGCGCGGCCCGTTGCCCGCTACGCGCCCGTCGACGCTTGCCGTTGCCGCCTCCCCGAAACTACCGGCGCTCGCCGCCAGGACCAGCTGGCGCGGCGCCGGCCTGGGCCCTGCCGTCAGCCAGGCCGGCGGCTGCTCCCGGTAGTTGGCAGCGTGCTTGGACACCTGGTGCAGAAACGGGAGGAAGACCGGCTGCACCGGAAAGTCAGACCAGAAATTGTCGAGTGAGCTGGTCCAGACGAGCAGACGACCGCCACCGACCGGAACCTCGAGAAGCGCGGGGGAGCCGTCGTCGAAGCGGGCCAGCACACCCCGCTGCGGGACCGGCAGCAGGCTGCGGTATCGATAGAAACGAGCGGTGGCGAAGTCGCCCCCGTCGGCATCGCCAAACAGCTGCAGCGCGGGGTGGCTGGTGTCCAGATAGGCCAAGCTGGCGCCGAGCTCAGCCGTCCGGTCGGACATCGAGCCGACGGCGAACGGCAGCAGGTCATCGGCGTCGCGATCGGGCGACAACTCGGCAAACGCCACCAGAACCCCACCGCCGCCCTCCAGGAAGTCACGCAAGGTGGCCGCCGTGGCCGCATCGATCACACCGACGTCGTTGAGGATGACGAGAGATCGCCCGACCAGGTCGCGCGGACCCAGATCGCTCAGCACCTCACGCTCGACTCGGAATGTCGGGTCGGAGCCGATGCGCAGAGCCCGCTCGATGAACAGGGAGTCCGAGCCACTGGCCGACGGGTTCTCGAGGATCAGCACCGGAACCGCCTGGCCCGGCGCGATCACGAAATAGAACGCGTTGTCCCCGGGCAGGTCGTCATCGCCTGCGCGAATCGTGCCGCGCAACGGCTGCTCCCCTACCGGAAGGGCGTCGAACTCGACTCGGACCGCCCCGCTCTCCGGCAAGCTCGTACCCTGCTCGAGTGCCGGGTGCCCGTCGACCTCGAGGCGCACAGGGACCCGCAGCTCGCCGGTACCGCCCTGGCGCGTGATGCGGGCGAGAACCACGACCTGCTCCGGTGCGTCCGCGGCGAGTCCGGCGACTCGGCGCAGCGTCACGTCGACCACCGAGATATTCTCGCCGCTGTCGCCCACCGCGACCGGGCGCACGACTGTGCCCTGGGGCAACTCGACCTCCGCCTCCGGATCCCAGCCGGTGCGCTGGAAGTCACTCACGATGACTGCCTCACGGCGCGGCAGCGTCGACTCGGCGAGGATGCGCTGCGCGGCGCGAAAGGCGGCCGCGTAGCTGGTGGCTCCGAAGCCCGGCGATGCGGCGCCCAGCGCCGCCTGCAGCGCCGTGCGATCAACGGAGCTCTCGAGCGCCACAGTCGCCTCCTCGTCGAACAGCACGAGTGACACCAGATCCCCTGCGGCCACATCGCTCACCACCTCGCTCACGGCCGCGACCGCCTCGTCCCAGTGACCCTCGTACCCCATGCTCCACGAGCGGTCGAGCAGTACGACGACCTCCCGCGTTCCGCTCGGGCCAGCAAGACCAGGTGGCGCGGCGCCGAGAAACGGACGGGCGAACGCCAAGGCGAGCAGTCCGAGAGCCAGCACCCGCAGCGCGAAAAGCATGCGGTGACGCAGGGTTTGGCGTTGCACGGAGCGGTACGGGATCCGCTCCAAGAACATGAGCGACGGGAACTCGATGGTCTCGCTCTTGGTGCGGTTGCGCAGATGCACCCAGATCGGTACCGCGATAGCCAGCAGGCCCGCCAGGAAAGCCGGAACGAGCAGCGAAAGCCCCATCTAGGTGTGAGTTCTGGGTAGGTTGTTCACGGACTCACCTGGAGCCTGGACATCGGAGTCTGCATGCCGATGCCCGCATGGGGTCGGTGACGATTGTAGTGGTTGGTCCAGGGTCCGAGAGCTCGAGTTCGGTGAGCGGAGGTCTGGTAGCAGGCTCCGTAGGCCCATTGTTCCTTGAGCGTGCGTATGAAGCGCTCGGCCTTGCCGTTGGTCCGGGGCGTGTAGGGCCTGGTGTAGAGGTGGCGGATGTTGAGTCGCCGACAGGTTCGATTGAAGCGTTTGGAACGATAGCCGGGCCCGTTATCGGTCATCACACACTCGATGACGAGGCCAAGTTTTCGGTAGAACTGGACTGCTCGTATCAGGAACTCGGTACAGGTGAACTGGCCCTCGTTGTGTAGCACCTGGACGTAGGCGATGCGGCTGTGGTCCTCGACGGCAACGTGGGCATGTTCCCAGCCGGCTCCCTCAACGGTCCTAGCAGGCTGCTGAAAAACTCCCCTTTTTCGAGTAGATTTTGAACCACGCAGCCCGCGGCAAGAACCGAAGCATCAACGAGGTGAGCAGATGCGTGGTGAGGACGCGGGACAGGTGGCGGTTTTTAGTTTGGGGATTATCCCTTGACGGTAGGTAAAACGCTGCTATGATCGCCCTCGAAACTGCTGAAAGCCCGCATGTGGCAGTCGTCCCGAGGAGGATGGTTGTGTCTGATGAGCTGCACTCTGAGGAAGACGTCAAGATCAAGTTTCTGATCCCTCTCCTCGAAGAGCGAGGCTACACTACCGAGGCGATTGACTTCGATGTCGCAATCGAGATTCACGAGGGTCGCAAACGCAAGACGATCTTTGCGGACGTGGTGGTCTATACCGACGCCAGCAAGCAGACGCCCCTACTGGTCTGCGAGACGAAGGCTCCCACTGAAGCGTTGAACCGCAGTGCGAGAGAGCAGGCGATCTCTTACGCCCGGCTGCTCCCGCGCATTGCTCCGCTCGTTCTGCTCACGAACGGATCGCAGGTTCAGGTCTACCGCTCTCTCGATAAGTCTCGCGTAGAGGCCCTGCCCGACAGGGAGAGCCTCGCTGCCGATCTGGTTGGATTCGCAATCAGCCCGGAACGCCAGGAAGCCCTGCGCGAAGAAGCCAAGCACGAGCTGTTCATCATCGACGATGTACGGACCTTCAAGAGCATCCTTCGCTCCTGCCACAACGAGATCAGAAACAACGAAGGACTCGATCCGACAGCCGCCTTTGACGAAATGTCTAAGGTTCTGTTCTGCAAGCTCTATGAGGAGAAGGAGAACCCAAAGGGCAACCGGTTCAGACTGAGCGTCTTCGATGACAGCCTGGAACGCCTCAACTTCAATGTAGTGTCGAAGATTCTCGAAGAGGCCAAGGAGGCCGCGGGCTATAGAGAGATATTCTCCAGCGATGCGGCGATCCAACTCAAGGATCGGACGGTGCGCAAGATCGTCAAGCTACTGGAGAGCTACGACCTGGGCCTCACAGCCTTTGATGTGAAGGGAGAAGCGTTCGAGTTCTTCCTCGGTGAGACGTTCACCGGGGGACTCGGCGAGTATTTTACGCCTCGGAATATCGTCGAATTCATGGTGGAGGCCCTAAACCCAAAGATCGGCGACAAGATCATCGACCCGTTCTGTGGCACCGGGGGTTTTCTCATCTACGCTTTTGAGGTCGTGTCCGAGAAGATCAGGTTGCAAGAGTTCTCGAAGACCGAGAAGAACCGGTGGCGGATCGAACTCTCAAACCGATCGCTGTTCGGCACCGACTGGAAGGAACGCACCTCGCAGGCGTGCAAGATGAACATGATGGTCCACGGCGACGGCAGTTTCGGGATCTTCATGCACGACGGGCTCACCAATGTGGACGGCAAGATCGAGGAAGATGCCTTCGACCTTTGCATCACGAATCCTCCCTTTGGTTCGATAGAGAGTGACTCAGAAGTGCTCAACCGTTTCGAGGTCGGGTCGGGCCGCAACTCTCAGGACCGAGTCATCCTCGCGGTGGAACGTTCTCTGCGGCTCGTGCGTCCTGGCGGCTACATCGGAATCGTCGTGATCGATGGCGTTCTCAACAACGATTCAACCCGCTACGTCCGAGACTACATTCGGCGTCATGCTTGGGTGCGTGGTGTCGTCAGTCTTCCGAAGGAGACCTTCGAGGGCTACGGATCTCGGGCCAAGACGAGCGTTCTGTTCCTAGAGCGCAAGGAGAAACCAGGAGACGGAGAGCAGGGTCCGGCGTTCATGGCAGTGGCATCTAACACCGGCCTTGCGCCTAACGGAGACGAGATGCCGGGTAACGAGCTACCCGACGTGCTGCTTGACTATCGAGCGTTTCAAAAGGGAGAAGACCTAGAGCCGCACTCCAAGGCATGGGTGTGCCACGTCACGGACCGTCTGGATGCCGAGTTCTACTCGGCGTATCGTGAGGTGCGCTACACCGATCTTCCACTCCTACAGGAGCGCATCGGTGACGGCCTACAGAGTGCTCAGGAGTCTCTCGGCACTCTGGCTGATATCGGCCAACAACTGACCAGCATATCGATGGTTTCGGCGCGGATTGGCGATCTCTTAGAGGAGGTACGTGACCGACACAAGGTAGAACCGAATGAGATCTACCGGCTCCTCGGTGTTCGGTGGTGGGGCGGAGGCCCGTTTGTCCGAGAGGAAAAGCTCGGCAAGGACATTAAGGCGGGCAGCTTGTTCAAAGCATCAGCAGGCGATGTTGTCTACAACAGACTGTTTGCTTTCCGGGGGTCTCCTCGACGGTGCTCGGCACATCGGAAAACGCGGACGAGTTCCACGCCCAGCTCATGCAGTGTTTCGTCGAGTCCGGCCTGTGCGACGTTGACGCGATGGTCCCCATCGCAGAGACACAGGACAGTTTCTGCATCTGCACCCTCGACATCGACTTTCGACGGATGTTCTCCTCTGCGTTCCAGGAGTTCGTCGAGCAGACCCTCGAACCGGCAACCGTGAGCCCCTACGCTGACGAACACCATTTGCTCCCGTTGCGCATCGGGTACCGCGTGACCTACGAGGCCAAAGACAGCGTCACGTCATTTGCGGCAACTCTCGCCGAAAAGGTTTTTGTTATCGAACCGCGGGCCGGTGCTGGAGACGGAGAGCCGCTGTACTACGTATTGTTACCGGCGTCGACAGCAACCCTGCTGGATGTTGTCAAGGAGCTAGAGGTTCGGTTCAACTCCAGCTAGCTGCATCCTCATCGTCTCGGCACCGGATTGGTCAGGCGCAGCTTCGAGGTTCCTACCAGGTGATCGCAATCCCGACGGCGACGCCCGGCTCCCAGCCGCGCCCGGGGCTCAAGATCACGTACCCTGCCTTGACATCTTGTTCTCTATATGAGAACGTCGACTTGTGCACATCGAATGGACGACCAAGGCAGTAAAAGACATGCGGCGCCTCGCCGCTCCAAATCGCACACGCATTCTCGCCAAGATCGAACAATATGCTACAGACGCGACATCGCTGGCCAACAACGTGGCCCAGTTGACCGGCAGTACGTATCGGCGATTACGAGTAGGCGACTATCGGGTCTTGTTCAGGGTTGAACACGACGCAACTTTGGTCGTCTTGAGAGTTCGACACCGGAGTAAAGCCTATGACTGAATCCGAAACGATTACTCTAAACCGAGCGCAGTACGATGCCCTTGTTGCCAGCAAGGAAGAACTTGAGGATCGGTTAGCCGCACTCGAGGCAGATGATGGGAGCCGTATCCCGCACGAGGTGGCACTTGCCATTATGGAGGGTGAACGCCCAATCGTTGCATTCCGCGCCCACTACGGCATCACAGTGCGCGACCTCACCGCCAAGACGGGCATCGCTACAGGATATCTGTCTGAGATCGAACGTGGGCTCAAGCCCGGCTCTACAGCCGCGATGTCCCGCATTGCTAAAGCTCTAGGGACTACGATCGATACTCTAGTGGTGTTGGGGTAAATCACACGCCACCTACCAGGTCACGGCAATCCCTACCGCCACACCAGCCCTCCAACCATCTGTACCGCTCAGGTCGCGTATCCCACCGATCAGCACGGCAGGCCAAGCGAGCCGCACGCGCCGCCCTTCGAGGCTCTTTCGCCGCGCCTCCGCCTACCCGGGACCAGCTCGGTGACAGGCGGTGAAGTCGGCCACCTTCTTCTTGACCGTATAGTTGCAAGCCGTCTTGAGAGCGGTGCTCTCAATAGGTGGGACGCAGACGTACATCACCTTCTTGCCAAGCATGCGAGCTCTCTCACAGGCCCCAGCCAGATCGCCGTCCGAACTCACCAGGTAGGCCCAGTCGTATTCGTCAATGGCAGCGTAGTAAACGATGTCGGCCGCTATGTGCACGTCGACGCCTTTCTCCTCGACCAGCGCAAACTCCTTGCCGCATTGCTCGCACTTCACACCCTGACGTTCGTGCCTGCATTCCGGGCACCTAAAGAACCGCTTCTGTAGATAGCCAAGCTTCATCTCGATGCCTTCTTTCTTGAGATCTGCCCAAAAGCGCTGCTGCCCACGATACAGGTCGGGCACGGCAGTTCGGTCTACCGGGGCCGCGTAGTAGCGGACACTGACGAGATCCCGTCCGAGAAGGAGTTGATCGGCGAACTTCACGAAATCAAGGTGGTACATCTTGAAGCCGATGCGCTTGAGGCCGTGATAGAGATTCGAACTGTCAACGAAGACCATCCCTCGTTGCGTTGCTGCCATCGGAGCCTCCCCAAAAAGAAAGAACCCCGCCGCAAGCGGCGGGGCCTTCGCCCACGGTCCATCGCTGGAACGTGAGGTTTTATAGCAACTTCTAAAAGCACTTTAGCGAGTCCCGCGGACCCGTGTCAACGCAGGAAAAACCCGTATTCGTTAGAAATCAACGAAAACGTTGTTTCTAACGAAAACCGGGCGAAAAATCAAGCCAGACATAGAGAACGAGGAGTAGAACACCGCGATTTCGCGGAAGAAAGGGGAAATCAGCGCTTCCGCTTCGCCTTCTTCTTGGCGGCCTTCCGCTTTGGCCACCTTCGGCGGGCTACGTAACCGCTACCCCAACGGCGACTCCCGCCCTCCAGCCGCCTGTGCCCGCTCAGGTCGCGTATCCCACCGATCAGTAGCGCCGGGGCGAGCCGCACGCGCCGGCCTTCGAGGCTCTTACGCCGCGCCTCTGCTAGGTCGAGCCGCGATTTGCGTTGTCTCGTACAGCCGGCGGGTGGCGTCGAGCTGTTCCCCCAGGTTCACGATCAGCCGGTCGCGCGTCTCGACGCTCTGCTGCAGCGCCTTGACCCGTAGCTCGAACCCCTTCACCACGCCGCGGCATAGACATGACTGCAAGCGAGGCGACCGCCAGCCGAAGCGCAACGCCGAATATTGGCGCGATAAGATCGAACGTAACCAGCGGCGCGATGCCGAGCACATAGCGGCGCTGAAAGACGGGGGATGGTCCGTTTTCGTGCTATGGGAATGTGAGGTCCGGGATGCCGGAGCGGTGTTGCGCCGGTTGCGCCGATTCCTCGGGCCTCCTGGTTCAAATTAAGGGGGATTATCCCTTGACGGTAGGTACACCGCTGCTATGATCGCCCTCGAAACTGCTGAAAGCCCGCATGTGGCAGTCGTCCCGAGGAGGATGGTTGTGTCTGATGAGCTGCACTCTGAGGAAGACGTCAAGATCAAGTTTCTGATCCCCTCTCCTCGAAGAGCGAGGCTACACTACCGAGGCGATTGACTTCGATGTCGCAATCGAGATTCACGAGGGTCGCAAACGCAAGACGATCTTTGCGGACGTGGTGGTCTATACCGACGCCAGCAAGCAGACGCCCCTACTGGTCTGCGAGACGAAGGCTCCCACTGAAGCGTTGAACCGCAGTGCGAGAGAGCAGGCGATCTCTTACGCCCGGCTGCTCCCGCGCATTGCTCCGCTCGTTCTGCTCACGAACGGATCGCAGGTTCAGGTCTACCGCTCTCTCGATAAGTCTCGCGTAGAGGCCCTGCCCGACAGGGAGAGCCTCGCTGCCGATCTGGTTGGATTCGCAATCAGCCCGGAACGCCAGGAAGCCCTGCGCGAAGAAGCCAAGCACGAGCTGTTCATCATCGACGATGTACGGACCTTCAAGAGCATCCTTCGCTCCTGCCACAACGAGATCAGAAACAACGAAGGACTCGATCCGACAGCCGCCTTTGACGAAATGTCTAAGGTTCTGTTCTGCAAGCTCTATGAGGAGAAGGAGAACCCAAAGGGCAACCGGTTCAGACTGAGCGTCTTCGATGACAGCCTGGAACGCCTCAACTTCAATGTAGTGTCGAAGATTCTCGAAGAGGCCAAGGAGGCCGCGGGCTATAGAGAGATATTCTCCAGCGATGCGGCGATCCAACTCAAGGATCGGACGGTGCGCAAGATCGTCAAGCTACTGGAGAGCTACGACCTGGGCCTCACAGCCTTTGATGTGAAGGGAGAAGCGTTCGAGTTCTTCCTCGGTGAGACGTTCACCGGGGGACTCGGCGAGTATTTTACGCCTCGGAATATCGTCGAACGGAACTATCCGATTGACAAACCAAGTCGACGGTTGTATCGTTAAGACCATGACACGGAGGTCCTACACGATGACGCTGCTCGAACTTGCCCGGATGACCGAAGACGAATCGCGAACGCTGATAGAACAGATACGCTGGCCGGAGGGGCCGATCTGCCCGCATTGTGGGGTGCTAGGAAACTCAGTTCGCCTACGTGGAAAAGCGACACGCCCCGGTGTTCTCAAGTGCCGAGACTGCCGCAAGCAGTATACCGTCACGGTCAACACGATCATGCACCGCTCGAAGATCCCCCTGTCGAAGTGGCTCATGGCTTTTCACCTGATGTGCTCGTCGAAGAAAGGTATCAGCGCCCTACAGTTGCAACGCGAGCTGGGACTCGGTGCCTACCAGACGGCCTGGCACATGGCGCACCGCGTCCGCTATGCGATGACTGCTGGCGGCCTGTCCGCTCCGTTGACCGGCGATGTCGAGGTTGATGAAACCTACGTCGGCGGCAAGCCGCGCAAGGGCTCCAAGGTAGAGTCGAAGCGCGGTCGTGGTACGCGCAAGCAGCCGGTTGTGGCCCTCGTGGAGCGCAACGGGCGCGCCAAGACTCGCGTCGTCCCGGATGTCTCTGGCGTAACGCTTAGAACCGCGATCCGCGAGGGCGTTCATCGTTCAGCTCGCATCCTGACCGACGAATGGCCTGGCTACTACGGTGTCGCCAGGGATTTTGAAGGCGGCCACGAAACCGTGACTCACTCGAGGAGTGAGTACGTGCGGGGCGATGTGCACACGAACACCGCCGAATCCTTCTTCGCCCTGCTCAAGCGTGGCATTATCGGAGCGTTCCACCACGTCAGCAAGAAGCACCTGTGGCGCTACGCTGACGAGTTTGAGTTCCGCTGGAATCATCGGAAGGTCAGTGATCACGCCAGGACGATGGCGGCACTGGCGCAGTCGGGAGGTAAGACGCTGACCTATCGACGTGCCATCGGGAGGGCGTAATAGCTCATGGCCGCTAAGGACGATCCCGTAAGCTCCGAGCCGATCTCGCTATACCCGCATTCGTTCGAGGAAGCGGTACGAAGGCTGCTCAACGCGCCGTGGCCTCCTCCGAGCGATCAGCAGGACGAACCTGGAACGACCGACAGAGCTTCGGAGCTCGCCCTTGCCGCGATGGCAATGGAGCTTGGGGCTGACTCTGTAGGCGAGTTGACCAAAGCCGAGACGGCGCTCTTGGCTGAACCGCCCTACGTTGACAAGACTGTCGTAACTGATCTGCGCACGAGGATCTGCAAGGGCGAAGATCCTTTGGGCGAGGCATTCTGCGATGTTCGCACCGCTAAGGCTCGTCGAGAGCAGGGAGCGGTGTACACGCCGTTTCCCATCGTTGGCGCGATGCTGGATTGGGCCGAGACCATCGCCGTTCCTGATCGTGTTGTGGAGCCTGGGGCGGGATCGTCCCGGTTCCTATTGGAGTCAGGACGGAGATTCCCCGACGCGGCACTCGTGGCCGTCGAGACAGACCCGCTGGCTGCATTGCTGGCGCGAGCGAATCTCGCTGTCAACGGATTCGGAGACCGCGCCAGCATCATGCTCCGAGACTTCCGTTCAGCAAGGTTCGGCAAAATCGACGGTCGAACGCTCTACATCGGGAACCCGCCCTACGTGCGCCACCACAAGATCAGCTCGAAGTGGAAGAAGTGGCTTAAGAGAGAGGCATACGCTCTCGACCTGAAGGCCAGCACGCTAGCCGGTCTCCACGTCTACTTCTTTCTGGCGATAGCGCGGTGGGCCAAGGCGGGCGACTACGGCGCTCTCATCACCGCCGCCGAATGGCTTGATGTGAACTACGGGCAACTGGTCCGAGACCTCTTTTTGGACCGCCTGGGCGGTCAGAGCGTCTACGTAATCGAGCCCGAAGCCGAACCGTTCCCCGGCACACAGGCGACAGGGGCCGTAACGACGTTCACGGTCAACGGCCAGCCGACGTCGGCGCGCTTCGCCCGTATCGACAAGCTCGACGACCTTGACCACCTGTCGGGCGGGCGGCGCGTCCGCCGCGAACGGCTGATAGCTGAGCCGCGATGGTCGCACTTTACCCGTAAGGCGCAGGAGGTCCCCGAGGGTTACGTGGAGTTGGGCGAGCTATGCAGGGTGCATCGTGGGCAGGTGACGGGGGCAAATCGCGTGTGGATCGCTGGCGAGCACAGTGAGGGGTTGCCCGAGGACGTTCTCTTTCCGACCGTCACCCGCGCCGTCGAGTTGATCCGCGCCGGGCTCATCCTGGCAGACGCCGCGATGTTGCGGTGTGTCATCGACTTGCCAGTAGACCTAGCAGAGTTCTCCGGGCGCAAGCGAGATGCTATCGACAAGTTTCTCACACGGGCCGAAATGATGGGCGGGAAGGACAACTACACGGCGCAGCATCGTAAGGCATGGTGGTCTGTGGGCCTCCGCGAGCCCGCGCCGGTGCTCGCCACGTACATGGCACGCCGGCCGCCGGCATTCGTACTGAATCAGGCTGAGGCACGGCATTTGAATATCGCGCACGGTCTGTACCCACGGGAGTCCATGACATCGACCGTGATCACGGCGCTTGTGAAGTTTCTCCGCGACGCCGCGACGATGAGGGGCGGGCGCGTGTACGCTGGCGGGCTGACAAAGTTCGAGCCCCGCGAGATGGAGAGGATACCCGTTCCCGAGCCCGGTACGCTCTTGGAAATCACCGCGTGAGAACCCCTCCAGTTTGGAGCGAGGACGCGCTAGACGGGGCGCGCCAACGGGCAGAAGACCACTTCCGCGAGTCCCGTCATACCGAGCCCCTTGAGGTCTACCTCGAACTCTTCGACGAGTACCAAGGCATCGTCGAAGAGGTCATGGAAGAGACGGTCGACCTGACGCGGCTCGAAGAGTGTGCCCTCGACATGATGTCGGACAAACGCAAGCGTGAGGTGTTTCGCTACCTGTCCGGGCCGCCAGTCTCCGAAGACGATCTCAAGGTGCTCATGCAGGCGCGTTCGCTCGCTCCCAAGACGCTGCGCACTGACCCGGAACTCCTAGCCCGTGTCGTTGCGTTCATGCGCGACTGGCACGACCGCAGGCGCTTCCCGTGGGTCACGCACGAGTGGGAGCCGCAAGAGCATGACCGGAACGCTGCGATACTTGCCACCACGGCGCTCCTGGCCATGCGGCGCGTTGAGACTCTGCGACGCCATGAGGGAAAGAAGATTCAGGAGCGGCGCGTCGAGCAGCAGCTCATCCGCACCGGCTACAAGAAAGTCGTTACGCGGCGAATACGCACGCTTCGGGATGCGCCAAAGGCCGGTGAGTTTTGCCGAGAAACTCTCTTAGGGGACCGGAAAGCAGACTTCGTGATCGGTATGTGGGACGGGCGCACAATGGGACTTGAGTGCAAGGTCTCGAACTCGTCGACGAACTCCGTCAAGAGACTCAACAACGACGCTGCGGTCAAAGCCGAATCCTGGCGACAGGACTTCGGGACAACGCAGGTAGTGTGCGCAGCGGTTCTGAGTGGGGTCTACAAGGTGCGCAACCTCGAAAACGCCCAACATCGCGGCCTGACGGTCTTCTGGGCGCACGATCTACAAGCGATGGTGGACTGGATTCACGCCACAAAGAGGATCTCGTAGCCGTGGTTTGTCAACCGGATAGTTCCGTCGTCGAATTCATGGTGGAGGCCCTAAACCCAAAGATCGGCGACAAGATCATCGACCCGTTCTGTGGCACCGGGGGTTTTCTCATCTACGCTTTTGAGGTCGTGTCCGAGAAGATCAGGTTGCAAGAGTTCTCGAAGACCGAGAAGAACCGGTGGCGGATCGAACTCTCAAACCGATCGCTGTTCGGCACCGACTGGAAGGAACGCACCTCGCAGGCGTGCAAGATGAACATGATGGTCCACGGCGACGGCAGTTTCGGGATCTTCATGCACGACGGGCTCACCAATGTGGACGGCAAGATCGAGGAAGATGCCTTCGACCTTTGCATCACGAATCCTCCCTTTGGTTCGATAGAGAGTGACTCAGAAGTGCTCAACCGTTTCGAGGTCGGGTCGGGCCGCAACTCTCAGGACCGAGTCATCCTCGCGGTGGAACGTTCTCTGCGGCTCGTGCGTCCTGGCGGCTACATCGGAATCGTCGTGATCGATGGCGTTCTCAACAACGATTCAACCCGCTACGTCCGAGACTACATTCGGCGTCATGCTTGGGTGCGTGGTGTCGTCAGTCTTCCGAAGGAGACCTTCGAGGGCTACGGATCTCGGGCCAAGACGAGCGTTCTGTTCCTAGAGCGCAAGGAGAAACCAGGAGACGGAGAGCAGGGTCCGGCGTTCATGGCAGTGGCATCTAACACCGGCCTTGCGCCTAACGGAGACGAGATGCCGGGTAACGAGCTACCCGACGTGCTGCTTGACTATCGAGCGTTTCAAAAGGGAGAAGACCTAGAGCCGCACTCCAAGGCATGGGTGTGCCACGTCACGGACCGTCTGGATGCCGAGTTCTACTCGGCGTATCGTGAGGTGCGCTACACCGATCTTCCACTCCTACAGGAGCGCATCGGTGACGGCCTACAGAGTGCTCAGGAGTCTCTCGGCACTCTGGCTGATATCGGCCAACAACTGACCAGCATATCGATGGTTTCGGCGCGGATTGGCGATCTCTTAGAGGAGGTACGTGACCGACACAAGGTAGAACCGAATGAGATCTACCGGCTCCTCGGTGTTCGGTGGTGGGGCGGAGGCCCGTTTGTCCGAGAGGAAAAGCTCGGCAAGGACATTAAGGCGGGCAGCTTGTTCAAAGCATCAGCAGGCGATGTTGTCTACAACAGACTGTTTGCTTTCCGGGGGTCCTTCGGGGTGCTGGGACAGGAGCATGACGGCTGCTATATGTCAGGAGAGTTCCCGACCTTCCGAGTAAAGGACGGTGTGCCGGACGCGGCACTCCTAGCACAGTACATTGTCCAGCGCGTCAACAGTCCGCGATGCTTGGCGGCTATCGACGCGCAATCTACCGGCTCGACGAAGACGAGCCGAAACCGATTCAACCAGAAGCTCTTTCTCGACTTGGAGATCCCGGTTCCACGGTCCAGGAAGGACTTGGCGACGGTAGTCAGCCTCCTGGGCGAGGCCGACCGTCTGCGCAGACAACAGGAGGCGATGGTGGAAATGGTGAAGGAGTTGCGCGATGGCGTACTGGATTCGCTACCGGCTTCCAGCGAAGAACCGGAAACGGGAACCGAAGGAGACGTGACCCGCGACGACTTCTTCCACTATCTCGAAGCGGCTAGCTCGCCTCGGCAAGATGATCACTCAGAAAGCCAACCCGATAAAGGAAGCTCTTGAACATCGGCGTCTCATCCTGGCGGTGGTTGTACCGGAAGCCGTACTCGCCCATGTACTCGGGAAGGAACTTGTCGCTGACGTGTCGGTAAACGCCGATGATGCCTGACTTGGCGTTGCCCCAGAACCCCTCGATGGTCTGAGTATGAGCCCTACCGTCTACGTAGACCCGGTGAGAGTGAACAACGCGGGCATGGTCGTATCCGAAGCCAGGAAGCCGGTCGTAGACGCTGTGCTCATCGGTGTAGACCGTCGCCCCCTCTGCCACGTGCTCACCGATCAAGGGCTCGATGGTCTGGCGTTGGACGTTCGGCACGACGAAGGTCTTGATCTTGCCGCCACGCTCGACGATACCAACGACCGGCGTCTTGTCCTTGGTTCCTCTTGCGGTGACCTTCCGGCGTCGGTCGGAGTCGTGCATATTCTTGGCCTTCCCGCCCATGTACGTCTCGTCAACCTCCACCGGACCCGCGAAAGGGCTCAGGTTCTCTTCGAGCTGCTGGCGGATGAGGCGGCACATCCGCCATGCCGTCTTGTAGGTGACGCCGATCTCGCGCTCGACCTGCTTTGCGGCGATTCCCTGGCGGGTCGAGGCCATGAGGTAGATGGCATGGAACCAGAGCGTGAGCGGCGTGATGCTCTTGTGAAAGATGGTCCCAGCGGTGGGGTGAACATGGTTGCCGCACTCCTGGCATGAGTAGGAGCGGCGAGTGGTCATCCGATGGTGCGGCGTCACCTTGTCGCACGTCTCGCAGTGGACGCCGTTGGGCCAGCGGTACTCCTTCAGCCATTCGAGGCAGGACTCATCGTCGGGGAAGTCGCTGCGCAGGTCACGGATCGTGTAACGCCGCATCGGGCTCTTGGTCTGATAGTCCATTCTCTACCTACCTCTCGGGGATCACTGAAAGGATCATACGATGAATGCTACCTACCGCCAAGGGATAATCCCCTTAGTTACGTATCTCCAGAGCAGCGAGTACCGAAGGAGCATCCGCTGCGGCCGCTGCTGAAGATCGTCAACGATGTGCTGGGGCGGATGTCGCCGCTGTTCGAGAAGCTGTACTCGCACACGGGGCGTCCGTCTATCCCGCCGGAGAAGCTGCTGCGGGCGCTGCTGCTGCAGGTGCTGTACACGATTCGCTCCGAGCGCATGCTGATGGAGCAGCTCGACTACAACCTGCTGTTCCGGTGGTTTGTGGGCCTGAACATGGACGATCTGGTGTGGGATGCGACGGTGTTCACGAAGAACCGAGATCGAGTGTTGGGAGGCGAGGTCGCCAAGGTGTTCTTCCAGGAAGTGCTGGCGGAGGCGCGGCGCCGCAGCCTGCTGTCGGATGAACACTTCACGGTGGACGGCACGCTGATCGAGGCGTGGGCCTCGCACAAGAGCTTCAAGCCGAAGGATCAGAGCGACTCCGATGAGGGCGGCAGCAACCCGAGCGTCGATTTTCGCCGGCAACGGCGCACGAACGATACTCACGCCTCCAGGACCGACCCGGAGGCACGCCTATACAAGAAGAGTAAGGGAGCCGAGTCGAGGCTCTGCTACATGGGTCACCTGATGATCGACAACCGCCACGGGTTAGCAACCAACGCCTGCGTAACGATCGCTTCGGGAACAGCAGAACGAGAGGCCGCCGTGCAGATGGCGGGCGAGATTCCCGGAAGGGGCCGGGTAACCTTGGCGGCCGACAAGGGCTACGACACGCGAGACTGCATCCGAAAGCTTCGAGATCGCAACATCACCCCGCACGTCGCACAGAACGACACGAACCGGCGCAGCGCCATCGACCGCCGCACGACCCGGCACCCGGGCTACACGGTCAGTCAGAAGAAACGCAAGCTCGTCGAGCAGATGTTCGGATGGGCCAAGACGGTCGGGCTGATGCGCAAGACCAGACACCGAGGCACGCAACGTGTCGATTGGATGTTCATCTTCACCGCCGCGGCCTTCAACCTGGTCAGAATGCGCAACCTCCAGGGGGCGACGTGACGATGAGGGCACCAATCCCCAAGAAATGCCGGCGCTGCCAGCAGCGCCGGCCTCGTACCCGCACTCGCCGCCCCGCTAACTCACCGTGATCGAGACGATCCAGCCCAAAATGGCGCGCCCAAGCCGTTTTTCAGCAGCCTGCTAGAGCGGTCGCGGTGGATGCGGTGACCCGGCCGCACGATGCGGGCGAGCTTCTTGGTGTCCATGTGCAACAGCTCGCCTGGTCGCTCCCGCTCGTAACGCCGGATGACTGCCTTCGGTTCCAGGTACAGCAGCCGGCCTAGGCCCGATCGCTTCAACCAGTCCGAGACCGTGGAGCGCGGGACCCCAACGCGCCGGCTGATTTGCCAAGCCGTCAACCGACGGCGTCGCAGCCGCTGGATCCGACGCACCGTACGAGCGCTCGTCTGACCGGGGCTCCGGTGTGGCCGACTGGTTCGATCCAGCAGTCCCGACTCGCCCTCCTGCCGATACCTACGCAGCCACTTGTAGAGCGTTCGAGGGGATACACCCAGCGCCGCGGCCGTGTCCTTCACAGGCTCCGCCTGCTCCAGGACACGGCGGACCATCTCGCGGCGTATGTACGGGGTCGTTCGGACGTTACCATGCAGCTGCATCGGGCGCTCCTTCTGAGCTGTGGGTGTGTGGTAACCCCATTGTTCTCAGAAGTGAGCCCCGATGTGAACAACGTCCTCGGAATACACAGCTAGCGCACCCGTGCGAGCCGCTGCCGCATCGACAGATAGGCGAACAGCGCCCGGTCGATCGGCTCGGAAGTGTCGAACAGCGCGTAGTCGACGCGGTTCTGGCCCAGGAGTCGGCCGAGACGATCCAGGTGTTCCGCCACCATCTCGCGGTAGCGCTCGCGGAGCCTGTCGGGGATCACCGGGATCGCCTCATCGCTTTCCATGTCGCGATAGTTGGCGCTGCCCTCGAAGGGGAAATCGATCTCGGCGCGGTCGAGGACCTGGAACACGATCAGGTCGTTGCCCTTGAAGCCCAGCCGCTGGACGGCGCTGAGAACCGCCCCTGGCTCCTCGTACAAGTCGGAGATCAGCAGCACGATGCCGCGCCGGCGTGTCGACTCCGCCAGCTTCCACAACGGCCGATCCAGCTGGCTGTGACCGGAAGGCTCGAGCGTGTCGATCGTATGCATGATCAAATCGACGTGCTTGGCCGAGGGAGGCACGTAGTCCACGACATCGTCGTTGAAGCTGACGAAGCCGACCCGGTCGCGCTGCGTGGCGGCAAAGTAGATCAGACAGGCGGTCAGGTAACGGCCGTAGTCCAGCTTGGAGATGCCCGAATGGGCGAACCCCATCGAGCGTGAGACATCGAGCAGGACTGTGAAGTTGGTGTTCGAGTCGGCTTCGAACTGCTTGATGTAGAAGCGATCGGTGCGCCCGTATACCCGCCAGTCGATCATACGGATATCGTCGCCGGGCATGTACTGCCGGTGCTCGGCAAAGTTGACCGAAAGGCCGCGATAGGGTGGGCGGTGCAGCCCGCCGATGAAGCCCTCGACCACCGTGCGGGCGAGCAGATCGAGGCTGCCGATCCGGGCCAGCGCCAACGGGTCGATGAAGCGCGCGCCGCGGCGCGCCGGGCCGTGGTTACGGGTCTGCACCGGCACCTACCTCACATCGCCGACGGCGGAGTGGGGACAACCTCGAGGAGCCTGTCGACGATCTGGCCGGTGCCGATGCGCTCGGACTCGGCGTGGAAGTTGGTGAGGATGCGGTGGCGCAGGACCGGGTGCGCCACGGCACGGATGTCCTCGAACCCGACCGCGTAGCGTCCGGCCATCAACGCCTTCGCCTTGGCTCCCAGCATCATGTACTGGGCCGCGCGCACGCTGGCCCCGTACTCGATCCACTTGTCGACGAACTCGGGGGTGTCTTGCCCGCCCGGACGGCTCGTGCGCACCAGATCGACGGCGTACTGCATCACCGGCTCCGACACCGGCACCCGGCGCACGAGCTGCTGGAAGGCGATGATGTCGTTTCCTCCGACCACCGGCTCGAGGATCGTTTCCTGCTCCGTAGTGGTGGCGCGGACCACCTCGAGCTCCTCGTCGCGAGGCATGTGCTCAATGATAATGTCGAACATGAAGCGGTCGAGCTGTGCTTCGGGCAACGGGTAGGTGCCCTCGAGCTCGATCGGGTTCTGGGTGGCGAAAACGAAGAAGGGCTCCTGCAGCTCGTAGGTGGTGCCCTGCACGGTGACCCGATGCTCCTGCATCGCCTCGAGCAATGCCGCCTGCGTCTTGGGGGGCGTCCGGTTGATCTCGTCGGCAAGCACGATGTTGGCGAAGATCGGCCCGGGCGCGAAGACCAGCTCGCGACGTCCGGTCTTGGGATCCTCCTGCACCAGGTCGGTGCCGGTGATATCGGAAGGCATGAGGTCAGGTGTGAACTGGATCCGTGAAAAGTCCAGGTCCAGCACCTGCGCCATGGTCTGGATCAGCAGAGTCTTGGCCAGGCCGGGCACCCCCGTGACCAGGCTGTTACCGCCAACCACCAGCGACAGGAGAACCTGTTCCACCACGTCTTCCTGTCCAATGATGATCTTGCGCAGCTCGCTCAGGATCGCCTCGCGCGCGGCGCGCAAGCGGTCGGCGAGCTCGATGTCGTCAGCTTCCTCGAGGGCGGCGGCCTCCCCGGCCGCGTCGGCTTCGGGCAAGGCGGGGCCGCTGACTTCCTCGACCTCGGCGACCTCGACCTCGGTCGACTCGGCCGCAGAAGCGCCGGTCTGGTCTTGATCGTTCATTCTGCAGTCATCCTCGGTACTCAGTGGGTCATCGAGTAGATAACGTAGTTGACGCCCAGCTTGTATGCCTGGTTGGTCAGGTCGATGGAGATGTAGCCGCTCTCGGCCCACTCCCAGTACTCTCCGATGTCGTTGTCGTAGTTGGCGATCATCAAGATGCGCTGGGTCGGATCGTTGTCCTCGAACAGCGCCAGATACCGGGGATAGTCGTAGCCTCGGAACCCGCGGCGGAACCCGTACTGGCGCACGCCGAAGCTCAGATCGTCGATCTCGAAGAAGACGTTGAAGATCGGGTGGAGCTGGTCGATCTCGACCCATTGGGCACCGGGGATCACCCGCTGCATCTGCTCCTCAAAGTTGTACCAGTGGTAGCCAGTGAAGTCGTCGACGACCACGAAGCCACCCTTGAGCAGGTAGGCACGCAGGTTCGCGACCTCCTCCTCGGTCAGGGTCAGGGCGCCCACCTCGCACAGGTAAGCCCACGGATACTGGAACAGCTCGGGGTCGGTGAGGCTGACGATCGTGCTGCCGCCCAGGTTCGGCTGCACGCCGGTAACCAATTCGAGGATCTCCGGCAACCGTTGGTCGGCGCGTGGGTAGTCGTGGTTCCACGACAGGTCGAGCCCCCACGCCTGCGCGCCGGTCGGCCGCCAGTTCGTGGGAGTGAAGCGGATCCGCGCGAAGGTGAACTGGCCGTTGTAGGGCAGGTTGTGGTACTGGACCTCGGGCGGATCGACCCATTGGCCGGCAGCCGCCGCTGCGAACGAGCCGCTGGTCAGAGCGGCAACCAGCGCTAACGGACCGAACCAACGGCAAATGCCACGCAGGCACCGCGTCATGATGTTCCCTCACGCGTACGTCGCAGCTCCAGGAGCAGCTCCTGGGCGGCCGGGTACGCCGGGGCGATCTCGAGCGACCCGAGGATCGACCTGCGGGCACCCCTCGCGTCGCCCGCCCGAAGCTGCGCCCGCGCCAGCAGGTAGAGCGCTTCGGCCCGAGCCACAGGATTGAGCGCCACCACGGCACGCCGCTCCACGACCTCCGCGTCCCACCGCTCCAGACCTGCCCACAGGTCGGCCAGGTGGCCGTGCAGACCGGGATCGAACGGATTCACGAAGAGGGCGCGGGTCAGGGCCTCGGCTGCGCCGCGCGGCTCACCGGCGGCCTCGAGCATCTCCGCCAACTTCACGTTGCCGTTGTAGCTGCTGCCGTCGCGCGCGGTCAGCTCGCGCAGCTCGGCAACAGCGGCCGTGGCGTTTCCCTGCTGCTGGTGAATCCGGGCCAGGAAACCGTAGGCACTGCCCCCGCCTACGTGCTCCGGGAACAGTGCCTTGGCGCGTTCCAGGTGCGGGACCGCCGCCACGTCACGCCCGAGCTCGTAGTAACGCGCACCCAGCTGCAGCAGCGCCATGAAGTCGTCGGGATCCTGCTCGACGAGCGCCTCGAGGCTCTCGGTCGGCACCTCGCTGCCAGCGGCCGGCCCCACCTCGACACGGCGTGCCAGAGCCGGGCGCAGGGAATTGAGCTGCCCGGCGTAGCGCGCCTCCAGCCACCCGACGAAGCGAGCATCGAGCTCGGACTCCGAGAGACCCAGCACCTGCCGCACGATTTCGGGGGTGCTATGGCCGGCCCGGTAGCCACGAAGAATGCGGCGGATCGCTTCAAAGCCGTGCTCCTGCTCGATCAGCTCACACACCAGCGACGCCTGCAGGTAGGAGTGGCTCACGTGCTGTGGGTAGGAGGGGCGCACGAAGCCGTCGTTGATCTTGCTCACCGGGTGGAGCTTGTCTTCGAGCCACGCCATCAGGAAGTCGGGCGTGACCTCGTCGCCCCAGCCGGGCCGCGCCCGCCGCTCCTCGAACACGGACAACCCTTCGGTGAGCCATCGCGGTACGCGATTGTCGGTGGCGCCGAGCGTGATGACGTGGGCGATCTCGTGCCACAGCGTGGCGCCCCAGTTGAACTCACCCATTCCCGGTGCCATCGGCGCGTCGACGGCGATGACCGGGCCGAAGGCGACTCCGAGGGCGCCCAGGCCGGCCAGCCCGACGTTGCGCACCGAGAAGTCCGCGTGGCGGCGATAGACCTCGACTCGAACACGTGATTCCGGCTGCGTCGAGTAGCGCGCCGACAAGGTCTCGATCGCCTCGTCGGCGAGGGGCCCCATGTACAGGGCCAGCAGGTCGGCGATCTCCGACTCGATGAACAGGTCCGTGCGCTGCGACGGTACGGTCTCGTAGTCGGCGTACGTGTCGATCAGATCGAGGGTGTTCTTGAACCAGACGTTGAACGGGTCGCCGCCGAAGGCGCGCTCGAGGCTAACGCGACCCGCTTCGATCTGTCCGATCCGGAGCTGGTTGATTCCCAGCGTTCCATGGCTGGCCCAGTTGCTCGGATCCAGCTCGACCGCCCTCGTGGCAAGCTCGACCGCCTCGACATAGAGCCGATTCTGCACGGCCATCTCGGCAACCTGACGATACAGCTCGCCGTAGCGCGGGTTGAGCGACAGGGCGCGCTCGGCGAGGCGATCGAACTCCGCCATATCGCGCTGCAGGTAGCGGGCGGCGGCCAACATCGAGAGCACCGGCAACGAGGCCGGATTGACGGCGAGGCCATGCTCGGCCTCGGCTACGGCGGCCTCCCACTGCTCCCCGGCAAGCAGCAGCTTGGCCATGAAGGCGCGCGCCGACACCAGGTTCGGATTTTCGATGAGCGCTTGGCGAGCCCTCTCCGTAGCCTCGGGAGAGCCGTCGAAGTGGAGCCGGCGAGCCTCGGCGAGCAGCGCGCGCGGGTGCCCTGAGTTGATCTTCAGGACGTCCTGGATCAGCCCCCTGGCCTCACCGCTGTTGTACTTGTCCAGGAACAACTCGCCGAGGAGCAGGCGCGGCTCGGGGTTGCCAGGGTCGGCCGCGATGGCCTCCTCAAAAGCGCGCACGGCGTCGTGGAACAGCTGTGGCTCGTCGATACCGAGGTAGGAGCACGCCACGCCTACCGCCGTCAGCTGCTCGGAGTCGGCGCTGGCTGCGGAGTTGTAGAAGTCGATGAACCAGTCGAATCCGACCATCGCCTCGGCGCGTCGGCCGGCCTCGAAATCCAGGACCGCCAGGTTCAGGCGCGCGACGACCGCGTCGGCGGCCCCTTCGGAGACCGCTAGTCGGAAGGCGCTGGCTGCCTCCTCGAGGCGGCCCCGGCCGCGCAGCGCCTCACCCCTGCGGTTGGCCGTCTCGTAGGCCGGGCCGACGGCGCCGAAGCGGTCCATCGCCTCGATGGCGTCGTCGTAGCGGCCGACCTCGATCAACGCGTCGCCGAGCCAGCGGGTCTGTTGTGCCGTTGCCCGACCGAGGCGCAGCTCCCCGTCCAGGTAATCGATCGCCGGCTGATAATCGCCGCTCCTGATTGTCTGCAGCGAGGCTCGCTGCTGGCCTGTGGCCGAGCCCGAGCCCGGGCTCGCCACCAGCAGGCCGAGGGCGACAGCGATCAGGCGCACAGGCTTCATCGCTGCGCCCCCCTGGCACGGATCTCGGCGTCGATCTCGGCCACCTGAATCAACAGATCTTCGAGTTGCTCGAGGTACTCCTCCTCGGCAAGGGTCTCCTTACGGCGGCGCAGAGCCTCGAGGCGGACGGTGAGCTGGGCGCGACGCTCGAGCAGTTGGGCAAGCTCCGGGTCGTCGAGGTCGTCGGGAAGCGCAACGTTGCCGGCCAACGGCGTTCCCAGAACGAAGGCGTGTGCCAGGCGGCCGTCGGCGCCGTCGGCGCTGGGCTCGCGAGAGCCTTCGCCGTCGCCGTTGTCATCGAGCAGCGCATGCTCGGTCAGGATCAACCCATCGGTCTCGTAGGCGCGCTGTACCTCGAGGCTGGCGTACTGGAACGCCTCCAGGATCGAGACCTGCTCGTCCTTGTCCGTGTCGCCAGCGCCCTCGACGAAGGCGGCAACGAAGTGGCGCAGAAAGATCGGCTCATCCCGCTGCTGGCCACCGCGTGTCGAGGTCACGACGGTGCGCCTCTCCGCCGACATCGGAGCCAGGAACGCCCCGGACGAGCTCGTCGTGTTGACGAAAGCCACTCGCTGCTCGCTCAGCTGGTCGAGCAGCGCGTCGAACTCGATGGGGCCGAGATCGGGGCCGGGGATGTTGAAGCGAGGGCGACCCCCCTGGTCGCTGCCGTGCCCGATCAACAAGACCAGAACCTGGTCGCCCGGCTGCGCCGCAGAGGCGATCTCCTCGAAGACTCGCTCGATCCCCTCGCGGCGCGACAGACCGTCGATCCCTTCGGGCGCCAGGTCGACGCGCTCAGCCAGGTAGCGGGTCCGCTCCCGCGACACGCCGTACTGCTGCTGCGCCGTGTCGATGAAGCTGCGCGCAACCTCGACGAACCCCTCCCGGTGCTCGGCGTCCCCCCCGACGCCGCTGATAACAATCACCCACGTAGCGGCCGTCGGAGCCAGCAGAGCGCTCGCGACCAGCAACAAAGAGGCCAGCGCGCCGATCACGCCAGCCTCCTGATCTTGCGGTAGCTCCACTCGGCGCCGATCAGGCCGACCAGTAGCAGGAAGACGATCGGCATGTCCCACAGGTCGAGCACCTGGGTGACGGTCGTGCCTCCCTCGGTGAAGCGGATGTCTTGGATCAGCTCGGAGGTCCGGTCCGGTGTGTAAAAAAGGCCCCCGGTCTCGTCGGCGACGCGCTCGAGCAGGTCGCGGTTCATCTCGGCACCGATGAACTCGCTGGTCAGCTCGGTAGCACGGCCGATGACCTCGTCGCTGCCGAAGTCCTCCTCACCGCGGCTCGCGGTCACGCGGACGGTGTGGAAGCCGTCCTCCAGCGAGCGGAAGGACGCCCGGTAGCGGCCGTCGACCTCGACGCTCCACTCCATGGGCACCTCGCGCTCCATGCCCGACGGCGGCGCGACGATGGCGCTGACCGAAGCGTTGTTCACCGCCAGAAAAGTATCGTCGAACACGTCGGCAACGACCTCCACGAGCTCTCCCGGCGCAAACGTGTCCCGCGACAGCTGCGCCTGCACCTGCCCATCGACATCGCTGACCAGCCAGCGGAGCAGCTGCTGCCAGAGCGTCTCGTGGGTCATGTCCTCGAGTGGGATGTCGTAGTGCATCTGCCACTGCCACGAGTCCACGACGTTGAACGCGATCGATCTGCCGGCGCCATAGCGCTGGTAGGCGAGGATCACCTGAGCGGCGGAAGCGCCGTCGGACCTGCCCTCGAGCAGGGTCACGGCCCCGGGGCGGGTCTGGGTCATGGGGTTGACGGTGACCAGCGGCGGCAGCTCTTGCCAGCGCGCCTGACTCGCCTCGGCCGACTCCTCGAGCTGGACCACGGGATGGGAACGGCCGAACAGCGTCGGCGTGATCTTGACCTCGAGATACTCGTCAGGCTCCGGCACCCGGGTGGCGAGCACCACGGGCAACACCTCCTCGACCGGAGTGCCGGCCCAGCCGCCACGCGCGAAGCTATTGCGTCCGCCGAGGGTCAACAGTCCGCCACCGCGCTGCGAGACGAAGTCTGCGATCATGCGCTGCTGATCGGGGGTGAACTGGTCGGCGCCGACGCTTCCCAGGATCAGGCCGGCGTAGGCATACAGCTCCTCGCGCGTGCGCGGAAACCCGGAGTAGAGTTCTTCCTCGCCGCCGTAGCGCTCTTCGGGGTCGACGATCTCACGCCAGAACTTGTTCTCTGCCGTATTGACCAGCTTCACGACCGCAAGGTTCTGGTCGTCTTGCAAGGCCCGCCGGATGAAGGCCACCTCGTGGCGGGGCTCACCCTCGAAGTAGAGAATGCGCTCGACCTCGCCCCGAACCCGGACGAGTGCCTCCTGCTCGTTGTTCTCGCGTACCATCTCGCTGTCCTGCACGGCGATCCTGAAAGTCACCAGCCGTGCTCCGGGCTCCTGCGCGAGGAATGTGGCTCGGACTACGGTGCTTTCGCCGGAGCGCGGTAGCCGTACCGTTTGACTGCTGAGGATGCGGCCGCCGTCCTCGACGAACAGCTCGACCGTCTCGCCGTCGAATCCACGCTGTCGGATCACCACGTCGGCACCGACCGCGGAGCCCTCGAGCACCTCGCCGGGGGTTTCGATCCGGGAGATCTCGATATCGCGATCGAACTCCTCGGCACCCACACCGATCGTGAACACCGGAACCCCCGAATCCCGCAGCGAGCTAAGCGTCTCCTCGAGCCCGTCGCTGGCGTTGTCGGCGCCGTCGGTGATCACGACGAGGCCAGACAGCGGCAGCGAAGCCAGCTCCTGTCGGGTGCGATCGAGGGCGTTCCCCAGATCGGTGCGGGAGCCCGCGTAGCGCAGGTCCTCGACCTGATCGAGGCGTCCGGCGGAGTCGGAGAAGCGGAAGAGGCGGAGCTTGAAGCGCTCCTCCAGGCGGGTCCGCAGGCTGTCGGGGGTCGGCTCCAGCTGGCGCGTCGCAAAATCGCTGCGCGGGGTCTCGTCGACATCGGCGATGCGCATGCTGCGGGAGTCATCGAGCAGCAGCCCCACGAAATTCTGCTGCGGAACCGCGGTGGCCACGACCAGCGACGGGCGCAGCACGCACAGCAGGATCAGCGCCAAGACCCCGACGCGCAGCAGCGCCAGGACCACGCGGTCGCGCGGTGAGCTTTTGCCGCCGACCGACGGGTACCCACGCAGCAAGGGCACCGCGACGGCGACCAGCACGAATGCCACGGCAAGCGAGCCCCACGAGGCGCCCAGCGCAACGCTCCCCTTCGCGAAGACGAAGGACTTGTACTTGAACAGGAACTCGAACGCTCGCTCGATCAATGGCTCATCGCGTAGAGAATCGCGTTGACCGCGAGTTGATAGGCGAAGTTGGAGTACTCGAGCGGGTAGTAGGGGTTGTCGACCCACTCCCAAGCGTCGCCCAGATCGGTGTTCCAGTTGATCAGGACCAGGAGACGGCCGTCGTCGTCGAAGATGCCGCGCACGTAGGGCACGTAGCCGTCCTGCTCATAGGTGTGCCCACGGCCGTTGACGATGGCCACGCTCGGCACCTGGATCACCCGTTCGATGTCGTAGAAGGTGTGAAACAGGGGGTGATCGATCGGCAGGTCGACGATCCGGCGCTCCGGCAGAACGCGCCCGATCTCGCGCTCGAAGTTGCGCCATTCCCAGCTACCCCAGAAATCGTCGATGAACAGGAAGCCCCCGGCGAGCAGGTAGCGACGCAGCGACTCCACCTCGATCTCCGTGAGCTGCATGTACCCGACCTCCAACGCGTACAAGAACGGATACCGCCACAGCTCGGGGTCGGTGAGCGGCACGGCGTTGTCGCGCTCGTATGCATCGACACGGGTCAGGCGACGCAGCCCGAAGACGAATTGTACGTCGGCCTTCGGCCAATCGACGGCCCAGCTTCCCGGGCCCCGTCCATAGAAGCGCGGCACGCCGCTGTAGATCGCCCGCGTGAAGTAGAAGCCCCGCGGACCGCGGTGGGCTCGGGTCCACCCCGACTCATCGGCCAGGTCGCGACGGATGTCGTCGGCAAGCTGGACCTCACCCACGTGGCGCGCCCCGGCGGCAACGGCCATCGAGCCCAGTGCGAGCACGGCGGCCAGAACCGTCGACCCTACCAGCTTGGCAGCTCGACGGGTCCTCACAGGCACTCCACCGGGGATCGTCGTAGAAAAGAAAAGCCCCCCTGCAGCCCCCTCGCCGTTTCCGGGCTGGGCTGTGCGGGGCCCTTCTTTGCAAACAATACCAGCTTTTGACCCCTTCCCGGCAGGCCGGTATTGTTGAGGCTACGACTGAGTCGACCGAAGCCACCGAACCTGCGACCGGGGTGGGGTCGCGTGCGGCGTCACCATCCCGCCAGAGGCCAATCCGATGTCCGAGCCCGTCACCGAACCTATGTTCGGTCACCGCCTTACCTGGAAGTACGTCTCTTGGGTCCCGTTCCTCGCCATCGCGGCCCTGCACGTGGCCTGCCTCGCCGCTCCGTTCACCTTCAGCTGGAGCGCCCTGGGCGTCGCGGTCTTCTTGTGGTGGGCGGCCGGCGGGCTCGGGATCTGTCTGTGCTACCACCGGTTGCTGACGCACCGCAGCTTCAAGACGCCGCGCTGGTTCGAGTACTTCCTGACGACACTGGGCTGTCTGAATCTGCAGGGCGGGCCGATCCGCTGGGTCGGCACCCACCGCATCCATCACAAGGAGTCGGACACCGAGCTCGATCCGCACTCGCCAAAGCACGGCTTCGACTGGGGGCACGTGCTTTGGTGCCTGCACAAGGACCCGCACGGACGCAACCTGTGCGACTTTGCCCCCGACCTGCAGCGCGACCGAGTCATGGTTTGGCTCGACAGTTACTTCTGGGTCCCGCAGGTGGGGCTGGGGTTCCTGCTGTATTTGGGAGGCGGCTGGTCGTGGGTGGTCTGGGGCATCGCGGTCCGCACTGTCTTCACCTACCACGCCACCTGGTTCGTCAACTCCGCCAGCCATACCTGGGGCTACCGGACCTACGAGACGCGCGAGCTCTCGCGCAATCTCTGGTGGGTGTCGGTGCTGGCCTTCGGCGAGGGCTGGCATAACAACCACCACCAATTCCCGCGCTCGGCGGCCCACGGCCTGCGCCGCTTCGAGATCGACCCCACCTACATGACGATCAAGGCCCTGTCGTGGGTCGGGCTGGCGCGGGATATCCACCTACCCGATCGGCAGGACGAGCGGGCGGCGGCCTAGCTTAGCTATAGCTAAGCTAGCCGGGACGGGTGGCCAGCTCCACGTCGAGGACCCCTCCCTTCCGCTGCGCCTGCTGTTGCAGCTTCGAGACTTCCTCAACGTGCTGCCGCCACCAGTCGTTCGCGGCCTGAGCTGACCAATCATCGACGGCGGCGCAGCGACTCAGGGCATTGGCCAGCTCCCGAGTGTCGGCAGGTCGATCCTCGGGCGCCTTGGCCAGACATCGCAGGATCACCGCTTCCTGGTCCGAGGCCACCGGCACCAGCCGCGACGGCGGGACCGGCTCCTCCTGCAAATGCCGGTTGCAGATCTCGACCGCCCGCGCGCCGTCGAAAACCGGTCGGCCGGTGAGCATGAAGTAGGCCACCGCGCCTAGCGAGTACAGATCACTGCGAGCGTCCACCATGGCGCTCCGGCGGATGGCCTCAGGCGACATGTACAGCGGCGTGCCGACGAAGCCCTCCTGCTTGTCGCGCCGCGGGTCGAAGCGGTCGAAGACGATGCCGAAGTCGAGCACCTTGATCACATCGTGTACGCCGCCACGCTCGCAGACCATCAGGTTGGGGGGCTTGATATCGCGGTGAACGAGGCCGGCCTCGTGGGCCTCGGCGAGGGAGCCGCAGGCCTGGGCCAGCAGGTGGATCACCCGGCCGGCCGGCAGCGGACCGGCGAGCCCGACCAACCGGTCGAGCGACAGCCCCGGCAAGTACTCCATGGCGTAGTAGAAGAGACCCTCTGGCGTGCGCCCAAAATCGTAGATCGCCACGGTGTTCGGGTGCGTGAGCTGGCTTGTGATTTGGACCTCGCGCTCGAAGCGAGCCAAGTCGGCGTCGCTCCCGGAGCCGAGGAGCTTGATCGCGGTGGGCCGACGCAGCATCGCGTGGCGGGCGCGGAACACCTCGCCCATTCCACCGGCCCCGATCTTGTTCTCCAGCGTGTACTGACCGAGCCGCTGGGCCCGCGCCAGCGCCTGCCTGGCACGATCCCCGACTCGCGACACGACCACACTCGAGAGGATCATGCCGGTCGAGGCCAGCACGAGCAGGGCGAAGAGACCGCGAAACAGGGTGCGGATACGGTGCAGGACGCGGAAGGCCTCCTCGACATCGACCTCGGTGGCAACGCCGAAGCCGTACTCCTGTAGCCAGGTCCAAGCGCCGACTACCGGGACACCACGGTAGTCGCGGTATCCGTCGACGTCGACGGCCGTCTCACCCCGGATGGCCGACTCGGCCATCCGGGTCAGCGGCTGCTTTACACGCGGCACCGTGGGCTGGTAACCGCTCACCATGTTGCCGCCCGGGTCCTTGATCTCGACGTTGAAGATGGCACGCACCGCCGTCTCGCCCGGCAGCAGGCCGATGGCGCGCAGGTCGTCGTCGAAGCGGCTTTGCGAGACCATCAGCCCGTCGACGTCGAACGCGTAGGTCTCGCCGCTCTCGCCGGGACGCGCCACATGCAAGATGCGAGTGAAGTCGATCTCAGGGCGGATACGAAGTCCGAGCGCCGCCAGGATGGCGCCCGCTTCGTCGATGATCGGAGCGGCGACGAACATCGTGGGCCGACCCCAGGCCAACTCGCCGGTGTCGTCGGGCAGTGGTACCTCGGCGCGGAACGGTCGGCTGACCATCGAAAGTCCACCGATGGCTGGGGCCAGGAACTGCGCGTGACGCACGAGCGAAGCGTTGCCGACGGCGTGGTCGCGCGCCGCGGCCAGCATCAGGCCGCGAGGACTAGTGATGACGAAGTCGATGTAGCCGTGGGCGCGGGCGATCGGTCGCAGATAGTCGCGCAAGCCGGTTAGGCTGGCCGAGGCCAGAAGCCGCTCGCGAGCCCCGTCGCGCGGCGTCGCGGCAGCCAGCAGATCGCCGACCAGTTGCCGCACGACCGGGTCGCCGGCGAGAACCGCGGCAAGTCCCTTCTCGGAGTCCAGCCAGACGCGCATCGCGGTGACATCGGCCTCGAGCAAGGTTTCGAGCTCGACTGCCTTCTGCCGCTTGATCGCGCTCTCGAGATAGGTATGGGCCCCCCACCCCACGCCGACCAGCACTACGACCCCTGCCAGCAGATACCACCACCGGAAGCCGAAGCGCGAGCGAAAGCCCTCGGCGAACGACAGCGTGCGCCGAATCCGCCGTGTGTTGAGTAGCGACGTCAGGGTGTCAGAAAGCGAGTCGGCCATCGTCAGCGCGGTTCGGGTGGGAGGCGGAACCAACTCGCTCCGCGATGATTCCCGCAGTCATGGCCGAGATCTCCTCGCCCTGACCGGTCAACTCCCAGCGCACCAGCGAGACGGGAATCACCCCGACGGCATGGAACTCGTCGAAGAACCGCCCGATCGAGAACTCGTCGCCGAGCTGAATGGCACGCTCGGCCAGCAGCTTCTCGATCTCGATCTTGCCGATCAGGTAGCTGACGCCGTAGACCGGTTGCTGCAGGTACAGGTGCTGCTCGCCCCAGACGGTGGCGCTGTCGGGCGGCATCCACCCCCGTGGTGTCCACTCGGAGGCGAACTCAACCGCCTCCTGCATGCTCCACTCGTTGGCGTGCATCATCAGGCCGCCGAGGGCGCGAGCGGCACGTTGCGCCAGCAGAATCCAGATCAGCTCGCGGGCGCGAGGCCGGTCATCGAGGAACCCGGCGTGCAGCATCATCTCCTCGACGCTAGTCGCCAGGCCCTCGGAGCGCGCGTCCCAGAGGTTGTACAGGAGCGGCACGCGGCGGATCGCACTGGCGTGCGGCTCGAATCGCATGCGGGCCAGATCGAACCAGTGGTGACCGTGGGTGCGCATCACCTCGCCATCGCGGTACTGCACCTCCGAGAAGAACCCGCGCAGAGAATCGGGCGGCGATACCGGGCTAAAGCGCTCGATGCGCTCACGGAGGGCCCCGTCCATGTAGGGCCGGATCGAGAGGATCTCCTCCTCCCCGAGAAACTCCATGTACTCGGTCACGGCACGGTTGAGCGCCGCATCGTATTCCTGTGCGGTTTCGTAGCGCGTCAGGCCCGGCAGGTCGCGGTTGCGATTCTCTTCCAGTCGCAGCGCGGCGTGCGAGCGCCACAGCTCGCGCCGCATCAGGGTGACGAGCTGCTCCCAGGTATAGGGCAGGTAGTGGACATTTTGGAGCAGCCAGGTGTAGTTGTCCTTGCCGACCCCGGAAGGCCCCGTCTTGGTCGTCGCCCGGCTCTCGAGCCATTGCACGAAGGAGTCGGTCGCCGCGATGGCGCGCCCCACGGCCGTGTCGAGGTCGTCCCGAGTGCCCGCCACGCCCTCGCCGAACCCCACCAGATCCGCGCTCTGCCGCCGTAGGGATCCGACCGCGCGGTGCCACAGATCGCGGCTCTCGCCCACAAGGTTGCCCCGTGCCTGCTCCAGGACGGCTGGAATCGCGCCGATCTGCCGCGCCAACTCGCGGGCATCGCCCTGCGACAGCGGGTACTCGTAGGTCCACAGGTCGATCCACCCGTGGATCACCGGCCCTTCGTGCGCCGGCACGTCGGATTGGCCGGGGAAGATCATCACGTAGAAGGCCGGATCGTTGGCCCAGGGACGCCGGACTCGCTGGTCGAAATCGAGCCCGTTCATCTCCGCCCGTACCAGGTGCCAGTCGATCTGCTGCGCCACCGGCCACTCGTCGCTACGCAGCGCCTCGAGCCGGTCACGGTACCCCGCCAGCCCCGCCCGCTGCGCGGCCATGGCTCGCGGCCCGTAGTCGGGCACGCCCTCGAGCGACGGCGGCGCCTGATAGGCCCGCCACTCCTGGAACAGACCCACCAGCGATCCATATGCAGTCTGCTCCGGCGCCGGCGGCCTGATACTGCCAGCGGCTCGCGGTACGACCAAGATACTGAGCACGAGCCCGGCAAGGGCCGCGATTCGAGAAGAGGTAGGCACACGCATCACTCGGCTCCATTCGCGATGGCCGTCCGGCAGGGATCAGGGCGAAGCACAGGACGAGGACGTTCGGTTCACGTGCTCGCTAGCGGCAGTCACATCCCATCCAGACCTGTAGCGCGTCGTTGGATGGCACACAGCCACATCCTACGAATGATCGCGCTCCCGGGATAGATCAGGCGCCAGTACGCGGCGAAACGTCGGCGCACCGCCGGACTGTTGGCGTACACGCGTGTTTCGGTCGATACGATCGAACCACCCGCCCCATCCGGCGTGACCAGGAAGTTCATCGAGGCCAGGGCGAATCCGGCTGGCAACGGTGTTTGAAAGATCTGCGGCGTCGGCGGCACCTTGGAGCCACCCGCCGACCGGCAGTCGTGAGCTGTGCTCATCGACGTCCCGCGGGATCTCCGGCTGGTAGGAAACGACCTGCGGACCGAGACGCATGAGCGGTTCGACATGCTCGGCTCTGAAGGCCTGGCCTTCAAACGAGCTGTTGCGGCGTAGATTGTCCGTCTAACAGGCTGCTGAAAAACTCCCCTTGTTCGAGTAGATTCTGAACCACGCAGCCCGCGGCAAAAACCGAAGCATCAACGAGGTGAGCAGATGCGTGGTGAGGACGCGGGACAGGTGGCGGTTTTTAGTTACGTATCTCCAGAGCAGCGAGTACCGAAGGACCATCCGCTGCGGCCGCTGCTGAGGATCGTCAACGACGTGCTGGGGCGGATGTCGCCGCTGTTCGAGGAGCTGTACTCGCACACGGGGCGACCGTCGATCCCGCCGGAGAAACTGCTGCGGGCGCTGCTGCTGCAGGTGCTGTACACGATTCGCTCCGAGCGCATGCTGATGGAGCAACTCGACTACAACCTGCTGTTCCGGTGGTTTGTGGGCCTGAACATGGACGATCTGGTGTGGGATGCGACGGTGTTCACGAAGAACCGGGATCGAGTGTTGGGAGGCGAGGTCGCCGAGGTGTTCTTCCAGGAAGTGCTGGCGGAGGCACGGCGCCGCGGTCTGCTATCGGATGAGCACTTCACGGTGGACGGCACGCTGATCGAGGCGTGGGCCTCACACAAGAGCTTCAAGCCGAAGGATCAGAGCGACTCCGATGAGGGAGGCAGCAACCCGAGCGTCGATTTTCGCAAACAACGGCGCACAAACGATACTCACGCCTCCAGGACCGATCCGGACGCACGCCTGTACAAGAAAAGTAGGGGAGCCGAGTCGAAGCTCTGCTACATGGGGCACCTGATGATCGACAACCGCCACGGGTTAGCAACCAAGGCATGCGTAACGATCGCTTCCGGGACAGCGGAACGAGAGGCGGCGGTGCAAATGGCGGACAAGATTTCCGGTAACCGCAGGGTGACCTTGGCGGCCGACAAGGGCTACGACACACGCGAGTGCGTCCGTAAGCTTCGAGATCGGAACATCACCCCGCACGTTGCACAGAACGACACCAATCGGCGCAGCGCCATCGACCGGCGCACAACCCGCCACCCCGGCTACCAGGTCAGTCAAAGGAAACGCAAGCTCGTCGAGCAGATGTTCGGATGGGCCAAGACGGTCGGGCTGATGCGCAAGACGCGGCACCGAGGCACCGAACGCGTCGATTGGATGTTCACCTTCACCGCCGCTGCCTTCAACCTGGTCAGAATGCGCAACCTCCAGGGGGCGACGTGACGATATCGGGACTAACCGCCCAAGAAATACCGGCGCGGCCGGCAACCAGAGCCTCGCACTCGCACACGGCGGCCGGGCAACTCACCTTGATCGAGACGATCCAGCCCAAAATGGCGCGCTCGAGCCGTTTTCCAGCAGCCTGCTAAGGGCTCTGGGTCAGCCGCGGCCGAAGGCCGTCCCCTGCGGCGGCTTGTCAGCCGGCGCCACCGCCGGCAGCTTGCGCCGTTCAGGGCCTCACTCCGCCCGCAGCGTGCGTGCCGGATCGACCCGGGCCGCGCGCCACGCGGGGGTCCAGCAGGCGATGGCCGACGCGGCCGACAGCGCCGCGACGACTGCGAGGTAGGTGACCGGGTCGAGGCGCGACACGCCGAACAGCATGGTGGCGAGGGCCTCGCTCGCGACCGCCGCGCCAACCAGGCCGATGGCGACGCCGAGCCCGGTCAGGCTCATGCCCTGTCGCACGACCAGCTTCACGATGCTCCGACGCGATGCGCCCAGCGCAGAGCGCACTCCGATCTCGTGCGTCCGCTCGGCGACGCTGCCAGCGAGCACGCCGTAGAGCCCGACACCAGCGAGAACCAGGGCCACCAGCGCGAATGCCTCGAGGAGGATCAGGGCAAAGCGGCGCTGGGCCTCGGACCGAGCAACCAGATCGCTCATGGTCGAAATGCGGACGATCGGCTGGTCGCGGTCGACCGACCAGATCGCCTCCGTGATGGCAGGCACTAGCGCCGCCGCGTCGCGCTCGGCGCGTGCCACGAGGCAACGGGCACCGTCGGCGAAGTACCCCTGCTCCGGAGCCACGTAGACCGCGTCCGCCGGCTCCGCTTCCAGGGAGGCCTGCTTCACGTCCCCGACCACGCCCACGACCGTGTAGAAGGGGAAGTCGGTACGGCCAACGTGCAAACGCTGACCAATCGGGTCGCTCCCGGCGAAGTACCGCCGGGCGAGTGAATCGCTGACCACCACGCCCCCGGGGGCCGCGGAGTCGTCGCGCTCAGGGCCGCCGACACGATGCCCGGCACTCCGCGGACGGTCTCCAGGGCCTGTGCGAAGAAACGGTGCGTAGCCTGGTCGTCGTCGAACTGCGGGCCCGAGGTCTGGACCTGCATCACCACCACGTGGGATGGGTCAAACCCCGGAGCGACATCGAACAGGCGTTGCAGGCTCCGCAACATCAAGCCTGCACCCACCAGGAGTACCAGCGCCAGCGCCACCTCCGCCACCACGAGGATCCGGCGCGTGCCCAGGTCGCCGCCCCGAGCACGCCGCGAAACGGACCCCACCGGCTGTCGCAAGCTCCCGCGGACCAGACCGAGCGCGGGAGTCAGCCCTGACCGCGAATCCGATCAGCGTCGTGATGCCGAGGCCGAACGCGAAGGCACCGGCGTCCACGCCGATGGCCCCCGCGCGGGGCAGTCCGGGTGGGGTCAGCGCCACCAGCGCACCGATCCCGAGGCGAGCCACCACGATTCCCAGGGCGCCTCCCAAGCCCGCGAGGACGAGGCTCTCCGTGAGGAGCTGTCGCACCAAACGGCTGCGCGACGCCCCGAGCGCGGCACGCATCGCCAGCTCACCACGACGGCGGGCACCGCGCGCCAACAAGAGGTTCGTCACGTTGACGCAGGCGATCCCGAGCAGCAACACCACCGCCCCGAACAGCGCGACCAGCGCCGGCCGGGCCGCCGCCGTCGCCGCCTGCTTCAACGGCCGCACGGAGAGTCCCTGCTGCATCGATGCCCACGCCGGCCGCACGAGGTCCGCTAGCGGGCGCGACGCGATGTCGTCCAGCTCGCGGCGGACGGCGTCCGGCTGCACGCCCGCTCGTAGCCGCCCCACCATGCTCAAGTGGTGCCCCCACTCGCGTCCTTCGAAGCTCGGGAGTGACGCGTCGTACTGCAGCAGCGACCAGGCCTGAGCCGGGTGACCTGGGATGTTCTCGAACTCCCGCGGCATGACACCGGCTACGGTGAAGGCTTCCCCGTCGAGCCGCACCGGGCGTCCTACGATCTCGCCGTCGCCGCCGAACCGGCGTCGCCACAGCCCGTCGCTCAGAACCACGACACGGGAGCCGCCCACACGGTCGTCCGCCGCTTCGAACCCCGGCCCCAGAGCCGGTGCGACGCCCAACACTTGGAAGTAGCTCGCGCTCACCTGCTGACCCTCGAGCCGCTCCGGCTCCCCTTCGCCGGTCGCTGTCGGCTGCCACGGCTTGAACACCGCCAGCACCTCGAACGAGCGGCTCCGCGCAGCCAGCTTCTGGTAGGTACCAAACGCCATCGCGATCGCCGTGCCGTCGGCCGAGCGGTCGGAGATCGCCATGAGGCGCTCGGCCTGCGGGTAAGCCAGCGGCTCGAACAGCACGGGGCTCACCGCCCCGAAGATCGCCGTGGCGACTCCGACTCCCAGGCCCAACGTGAGCACGGCCACCGCCGCGAACCCCGGCTCGCGCCGCAGGCCGCGTACTGCGAAGCGCGTGTCCTGCCACCAGTCCTCGATCCAGCGTGTGCCGCGTCCATCGCGCACGAGCTCCTTGACCTGCTCGATTCCGTCGAGCTGCCCGCGCGCTTCGCGCCGCGCCGCCTGCGGCGATCGGCCCCGCGCCACTAGCTCACCGACGTGCTCGTCGAAGTGAAAGCGGAGCTCGGCGTCGAGCTGCTGCTCCAGAGACCGACGTCGAATCAGGCGTGACAGCCAGCGCATGTGCATCTCTCTCGCTGAATCAGGTGCCTTCCAGGACCAGGGAAATTGCCGCCGACAGCTCTTCCCATCCCGAGACCTCGTCGCGCAGGTGGCGTCGACCCTTCGCCGTGATCGAGTAGACCTTGGCCTGACGGCCGCGCAGCGTGCTCCACTCGCTCGAGAGCAAGGCCCGATTCTCGAGTCGGTGGAGAGCCGGATAAAGCGAGCCCTGCGGTATCTGCAGTCGATCGCCCGACACCTCGCTCAGTCGCTTGCCGATCGCATACCCGTGCATCGATTCCTGCGACAAGATACGCAGCAGCAGCATATCGAGCATGCCCTGGAGGATGTCGGCACGACCGGTTCGCTTGCCCATGCCTAGGCATTCTACCTATTAATAGGAAGGATGTCTAGGCATAGTGGTAGCTGAACGAGCCTTGTTCAGTTGATCTGTCAGGCAGCTCCCGGGAGCGGATGCGAGTCCTCTCGCCGTCTCGATCATCTCGAGAGTCAGAGCCTTGGTCGTGCCGCCGTCTGGGCTGCCCACAAGTGTGAGTCGGGCACCCAACGCCGCCATGTGGTCCAACTTCTCCTTGCTGAACGCCTTCCAGGTAACGATCTGCAGTGGGATGCGCTTCGCGGCGCACACGAAGGCGAGTGACACGCCTGTGCTTCCACCCGTGTACTCGGTGATATAGCGCTAGGAGGCCCTGTTCTCCTCGTAGATCGTGGTTCGGAGCATTGCTCTAGCTCCGGGGTGAATACCAGAAGCCGAGGAGCTTCCTGCCGATGCGGATGCGCAGCCGCTTCGGCAGCAGAATGTGAAGCAGCAGGAGCGCGAACGCCACGACGTAGGAGACGAACATGGTCAGAAACCCGGCCTTCGTTCGTGCGGACGTCACGACCGGGTGCCGGTGCAGAATCCGGTAGCGCAGCCCGCGAAGCCAGCCGAAGCACCGCAGGCGAAACACGAAGTCGAGCTCCTCGAGCGCATACAGGTCGGCGCTGAAGCCGCCGATTGCCCGGAAAGCCCCGTGCCGACAGAGGATGAACACACCTGTGCCCATTCCCAGGCACCACATCAAGAAACTGTCCCTGTGAATCTTGAGCCGCATCCACCACTTGCCGCCGACGGGCCACATCGTTGCCCCGCAACCGACGATGCGCTCGTCGCCAAGCAGCATCCGCACGTCGGTCAGGAGCTCTGGAGTCGGATAGGAGTCGGCGTCGATGAAAAGCAACCACTCTCCCCGGGCGGCCCGCGCGCCCGCGTTGCGGGCGTGGGCTATCCCCCGCTCCGGCTCGAACACGACGCGCGCACCCGCGCGCCGAGCGATCTCAGAGGTGCCGTCGGTCGAAGCGTTGTCGCAGACGATGATTTCCCAGATGAACCCGTCGGCCTCGTTGGCGCGGAGTGCCTCGGCGGTGCGGCCGATCGTCTCCTCCAGAGACTCCGCTTCGTTCCACGCCGGGATCACGATCGAGAGGTCCACCGGATTGGCCTCGCCAGCCGCGGGCGCAGCCACTGGATCGACGTTGTCCTGCCGTGAGGGGGAAGTGTCAGGCGGCATCTTGGGCCGCCCCGACTGCTTTCTGTAGCTTGAGCACGGTGGCCCAATTACGCGTCGTCGCAGCCTCGCCGGTGGCGCGCGAGAACGCCTTCGCAAGCCTTGACTGGATGATTCCGTCGGGGCACCAAAGGTAGGCGGCCTGGCTTCCCACCACCAACGCCTCCGGCTCCCACTGTTGCTCGAGCAGCGCCTTGGCCTTGCTTAGCACGGCGGTGCTGTCCACGAAGGCCACGAGGAGTTTCGACGGATCACTCTCAGCCTGGGGCAGCGAATTCTCTGCGACGATCACGTTCAGCTGGCTGCCGGAGACAACCACGACTGGAACCGTGAACCCGAACCGGCTGCTGATGGCTGCTTCGAGGGCGGAGGTGACTTCGCCGTTGCTCGGCCCGGTGGCTTGGAACACGGCGTTTCCGCTGTTCAGCAAGGTGCGGGGGCTGCAAAAGCCGAGCTTCTCGATGAGGCTTCGAAGATCGGCCATGGCGATGCGCTTCGCGCGACCCACATTGATGCCACGGAGCAGTGCGATGCGGTGCGTCATGGTTGGCATGGAGCTTGATACGCGGCCACTCTCACAGGCAGCCCCCGACGACTCCAACCACCGCCGCCAACGGACGCTCCCCGCAGGCGGCTATGAGGCCCACTCTCGGGGCTTGTGCCGCTCGCTACGGGAGCCATCTGACCGGGTCTCTCGGGCTCATCGGGCTCGTCACTGCTGGGTGCTCGACGGTCTGCCGTTCCACTGCCGGCAGAGCCTATCCGTCGCATAGGGTGCCCCACTCGGCTGGGGCAAACGACCCGGTCCTGCTAACTCTGGCCGCCGTGGCGGCACACTGGAGGAACGCGCAAGCGAAGATTCGGCGGTCGATGCGAGGTGTCGTAGTCTGTGCAGGGTGACGCGGGATCAACATCGGGACAACGGAGCGGCGTCGAAATGGGGTCTGATCTGAGTTTCGTCGAGTATGTGGTGGACCAACTCGATGAGGACTGCTCCGTCACCTACAAGCACATGTTCGGTGAATTCGGCCTCTACAGCGACGGGAAGTTCTTCGCGGTGATCTGCGACAACCGGTTCTTCGTAAAGCCCACCGAGGGCGGTCGCACGTCCATCGACAACGTGGTCGAAGCGCCACCCTATCCCGGAGCCAAACCGAGCCTGTTGATCGAGGAGCAGCTCGAGGACCGGGCGTGGCTGAGTGAGCTGGTGAGGATCACCGCCCGTGAGCTACCGGCTCCGAAACCCAAGAAGCGGAAGAAGAAGAAGAAGAGTTGATCCGACGATGCGGGCCGTGAAGTGGAGCCGGCCTCTCGGTGCCTACTCCGAGCTGCGGAGCAAGGGCTTCTTCGCATATTCACTGGGAACGGACGCGATCGGCTCCTCCAAGCGTGCCTCGGCGCGGCGACGGCCGACGATACGAACGTAGCCGAGATGGCTGCCCCGATCGGCCTCCAGCGCCTGGATCTCAGTGGCATTGTCGGGCGCGATCACCGTTTGCCACTCGCGCCACAATCGCCAGCCATCGGGAAGGGTGTCGGCCAGGTCGATGTCGAGGATGCCGGCGCGCTCCCAGTGTCGTCGCCACCACGCCGCCGAATGCAGGCAGCACATGCCCGGCTCCCACCACGCTTGCAGATGGTCCGGGACCGGGCCTTCGATCTCCTGCATCAATCCCGTCCCGCTGATGCCCAGCCAGCCGCCCGGCTTCAGGAAGCGAGCAAGATAGTTCAGATACAGGTCATCCGTGCCCGTAGTAGTAGAACGAATCGATGGACACGATGGCGTCGAAGAATTCGGGGGCGAACGGTAGCGACCGCGCGTCCGCGTGGATCGGAAACACGCCGGCATCGAGGCCGGCATCCCGTACCCGCTGAGGGTTGTCCGCGGCGCTGAACCACAAGTCGGTGGCCCAGACCTGCGCGCCGAACTCGCGGCGCAGGAACACCGACGACATGGCCAGCCCGCAGCCGAGGTCCAACACCCGCATACCGGACCGCAGGTCGAGTGGCCTCGGCGAGCCACTCGGCGAGCCACATCGCGTTGGCCCCGCCGCTGGCACTGGCGATGACCCATTCGGGGTTGTACTTCGACGAACGAGGAAACCGCTCGGAGACCAATCGCTCGTCCGACGTCATGTGGATCTCCGTCTACGCTGCTGAGTCGCTTTCAAACGTGCTGGTCAACGAGGATCGGGTTGCCGTCCGGGTCGACCGCGGCAAAGCTGGCCGGGCCCGTCGTCGCCTCGTCAGCTTCACTCATCAGTTCCACACCTTCCGCCTTCAGCTGGCGCTGAAGCTCGCGCACGTCGGTGAACGTCTCCAGCTCGCCAGCGTTGCTGTCCCAGCCCGGATTGAAGGTCAGGATGTTCTTCTCGAACATGCCCTGAAACAAACCGATCGCGTGATCGCCGTTCTTCAAGATCAGCCAGTTTTGGGAGGCATCTCCTCCAAAGACCGTGAAGCCGAATTTCTCGTAGAAGGCCTTCGACGCCTGAAGATCCTTGACCGTCAAGCTGATCGAAAACGTGCCGAGCTCCATGGGTTGCTCCTCAGGAAAGCGATATGGGCGGGTTCCGGCGCGACGTCCCGCGTCAGGAACGCGTGTCAGCGTACACCCACGCCTGTTTCCCTGAAGCAAGCGAAGCGGAGATCCGCTCGTAGCCCACGGGCTCGTGCCCCGGCGCACCGTCATCGTCCGTCGACTCGAGGAGTCACGCGGCGAGCGTCGGCTCCAGTATGGTCACGACTACGCCCACCGCTTTAGCCAGTTGCTTCATGTCGACTGGGGCTCGCGTCTCGAGTCATTGTTCGCGCAGCGCTTCGGCGAGCGCTCTGTCCACCAGCGGGGCCATCAATCGGTAGCCGGCTTCGTTGCGATGCACGCCGTCCTCGGACAGCTCGGCTGGAAGTCCTTGATGCTCGTCCGTCATCGCTGAGTGGTAGTCCAGGTACACGACGTCGTTCGCAGCGGAATAGATCTTCATCCATGCGTTCAGGCCGACGATCTTGGGTCCGGGGTCAAGTCTCGGCCGCCATGGATAGTCAGATGCCGGCAGCACGGATGAGAGCACGACGCGAATGCCATTCGCCTTCGCGAGCTCGACCATGGAAACGAGGTTGTCCGCGATCATGGCCTGCGTCGATGGTCCCGTGTTGCCGGCGATGTCGTTCGTCCCGGCGAGAATCACGACAGCTGCCGGCTCCAGGTCCATCACATCCTGACGAAACCGCACGAGCATCTGCGGAGTGGTCTGCCCGCTGATCCCTCTTCCTACATACGGCTTGCCCGGGAACATCCTCTCGAAGTACGCAGCCCACGCGTCGGTGATCGAATCGCCGTAGAACACGACCCGCTGCTCGTCGGGCCCTGGTGGTCCCAGCTTTGTGTTGGCCTCGCCGTATCGACCCAGCGACGCCCAATCCTCCGTCTGGGCCGCGCCAGATGCCGGGGCTGACTCCAACGCCAGCAGGCAGATGACTCCCAGCGCAGCCAATTGCTTCATGTCGATTCGACTCGCATCTCGGTCTGGATCAGTAGCTCCATCGCCTCGACGAAGCTGCGTAGGCAATGAATGCGCCGCCTAGTATCGCCGCCGTCGCGGAGATCGCGCGAAAAAGGGCAGGGTTTTCCACGGTCCACCAGCGCATGAACTCGGCCCAGACATCGAGGGGAACGAACGGCAGCACCAGGCCCGCGATCAGGGCGATGGCTCCGATCACTCGAAACACCATGGGGTACTTGGAGGCTGGGGCCGACAGAATCAGAACAAGCCCGACGCCGAGGCGGATCGCTGCCGCGATGTAGAGCCTCTGCCGCGACTCCCAGTCCACCACCGAAAGTAGCCACTCCGGAGAGACGGCAACCGACACACCCAAGCCTACGTAAGCAAATCCGATGACCATCGCGAGTTTCGACATCGTCCCTGTTCGCCGCCCGACAGTCGGGCCGTCAGCTGCGGGCCAAGCCAGTTCGCTGCCAGCACATGGTTTCGGGAAGATCCTGCCACGTCAGTCGCCCTCGGTGAGAGACAAACAGGCCACAGCGTCGAGAACGCCGAGCTCGCCCCGGCCTGACGCCACGTCACGCGTCGGCTGGTGCCCATCCGCTGCCCGTGTTGAACCATCGCATCGTTCAGGTCGGTCGCAACGATCGAGCATTCTTCTGGCAATGCGCTGGCCAAGGCGCGCGTAACCACACCCGTTCCGCATGCGACCTCGAGAACCGAGCCAGGCTCGAGGGCCTTCGCCCGTTCTGCGAGATCGCGCGCGTAGGGGCGGAAGATAAGCGGAACGAGGGCCGATTCATACAATTTCGCCACGTCGGTTGTGAATGAGCTATCGGATAACGGCTTGGTCATGATCGGGTCAGGTTGAGGGAAGACTCTGCTACCGGCGTACTGGCCAGCTAACGTCCTGCGTTTCGGCTGCAGCGGCTGACTGCGTCGACTTCTATCCGGATGCTCAGTCTCGGGGATCCACCCGCCGGATCGTCGCCAGAACATCGAAGTCGGTGTCGGTCGACAGGATGCTGCCGACGCCCATGCGCTCGGCCACAGCGGCGTGGATCGCGTCCCGGGGCGAGAGCCCGCGGTGCTCGCGCAGCAGTGCTAGCGCCCGGACTGCGTCCAACTCCTCGACGCCGAAGACCTCCGAGCACAGCGCACGCGTTGCCTCGAACACCTCCTCCGCGGCATCGGGACGGCCGATCGAGAAGTAGCGATGCAGGATCTCCTGCAAGACCTCGGAGCTCGTGACCAGAGGCACGTCGTCGTCGACGATTCGCCGCAGGGCCCGACGGCACGGGCCGCGCAGCTCGTGCTCGGTGCCGGCCGCGTACATGACCACGTTGGCGTCGAGGAAGAGCGATTCTCGGTCCCGGCGCGTCACGAGCCGGGACCGGGAGGGTCCGATCGACCGCCGCCTTGCTTGTGGCGCGAATACTCGCGTTCCCACTCCCCGTAATCCGTCGGAACTGGCGCGTCGACACGGTCGAGTCGCTCGAGCGCGCGCGCGCGGGCACGACGCGCGCCGGGCTCGATGCAGTAGCGCACGATCGACTCCCGGACGACGGAGGCCAAAGATCGCTCCTCCCGCTCCGCGATCTCCTGAAGCTGCTCGTACTGGCCAAGATCGAGCGTTACCTGCACCTTGCGCGTTTTGGGCATGCGCCGATGCTAGGATGTCGTGACATCTGTGTCAAGATCCGTGTGTCATATGCTCTTTCAGCCTGAGCGCCTGCCCGTAGCTTGATCGTTTCCTCCTATCCCCCTGGCGCCGGCGTCGGCGAGGAGGCGAGAGGTGGACCCCATCCTTTGGACAGGTTTGCGTCGCATTTAAGGTGGAATCCGGGTTCATGATTCAGGCTGCCTTGGGCTTGCGAGACACGGAGCGAAGCCCCGGGCTCCTGTCTTCAGCCCCGTCGTCAATGTACGCCTCCTCGGGCGTCCGGTCCTGGAGCGACGAGTGCGGTCGGCACTCGTTGTAGAAGTCCATCCACCAGCCGATCCCGGCCCGAGCCTCGGAGCCAGTCGCGTACTCTGACAGATAGACCTGCTCGTACTTGAGCGATCGCCACAGTCGCTCGATGAAGACGTTGTCCATCCAGCGGCCCTTGCCGTCCATCGAGATCCGAATGCCGGCCTCCTTGAGCGCGTCGGTGAAGTCGACGCTGGTGAATTGGCTACCCTGATCCGTGTTGAAGATCTCGGGAGGACCGTAGCGCTCGAGCGCCTCTTGCAAGGCCTCGACGCAGAAGCTCGTATCGAGCGTGTTGGACAGACGCCAGGACAGCACCTTGCGGCTCGCCCAGTCCATCACCGCAACCAGGTACAGAAAGCCCCGCTGCAGCGGGATGTAGGTCACATCCGCGCACCAAACGTGGTTGGGTCGCGTGATCTCCAGATCACGCAGCAGGTAGGGGTAGATCCGGTGCTCCGGGTGCGGCTGAGACGTCCTGGGCCGCTGCAAGATCGCCTGCAACCCGAGCAGCCGCATCAGGCGGCGCACCCGCTTGCGAGAGACCGTGTAGCCCTGACGGCGCAGCCATCGTCGCATCTGACGTGAGCCGTAAAACGGCGTCTGAAGAAACTGCTCGTCGATCAGCCGCATCAGGCGCAGGTTCAGCGGACTCTCGCCGTGGCCCTCGTAATAGAACGAAGACCTCGCGATCGACACCAGGCGGCACTGCCGCGTGATGCTCAGGGGGCCGTGCTCCGGATCGACCATCGCCACCCTCCGGCCGTGGCTCAACGACCGAAGGCCTTGGACAAGAAATCCCGCTCGATGACGAGCTCCCCGATCTTCGCCCGCAGCTCCTTGATCTCGGCCTCCCGAGAGACCTCGTTGCGCTCCTGTTTCCCCGAGAAGCCAGCCAGCACCTTCTGCCGAGCCTTCTTCTTCCAGTTGGCGATCAGATTCGGATGCACATCGTAGCGGGCTGCCAGCTCCGCCATCGTCGCTTCCTCGCGAAGCGCCTCCAAAGCGACCTTCGCCTTCAGCTCAGCAGGATAACTCCGTCTCTTCCGTGGCATTCCAGACTCCTTCTTCTTGGTCTGGATCCCACCTTAGCAACCTGTCCGAATTTCGGGGTCCACCTCTGCGGACCTGCGCCTCATCGTTAGAAACGGGTGCGCACGGCGACCACGCCCCCGAGGATGAGCGCGACCAGCGCTCCGGCGACGAACCCGAAGGCTCCGAAGACGACCGGCATGCCGATGAGCGCCCCGAACGCCAGCACCGTGCCCCAGTTCAGGCCGATCGTGAACAGGTCGACGAAGAACCCACCGACCGAGTAGAGCACGCCGGACAACAGACCGAGGCAAGCCCCCAAAATGCCCGTCCATGTTGCGACGCGCAGGACTTTCATGTTCGTCCCGGGAGGTGCTCGAGAACGGCTTCCGTCATCTCGGCAGTGGAGGCCGTACCGCCGAGATCCGGGGTCCGGACCTGGGTCTCGCGCAGCGTGGCCTCGATGGCGGACATGATATCCCGGTGGGCTGCGGCCTCGCCGAGATGCTCGAGCATCAGGGAGCCGGCCCAGATGGCGCCGATCGGGTTGGCGTTGCCTCGCCCGGCAATGTCGGGAGCCGAGCCGTGTACGGGCTCGAACATCGACGGGTAACGGCCGGTCGGATCGAGGTTGGCGCTCGGCGCCAGGCCGAGGCTGCCAGCGACGGCGGCGCCGAGGTCGGTGAGGATGTCGCCGAACAGGTTGGAGGCGACGATGGTGTCGAGGCTCTCCGGCGCGGTGACCATGCGGGCCGCGAGGGCGTCGACGTGGTAGCGGCGCACCTCGACGTCGGGGTAGTCGCCGGCGACCTCGTCGACGACGTCGCCCCACAGGGTCATCGAGTGCTGCAGGACGTTTGATTTGGTGGCCGAGGCGAGTCTCTTCGCGGGCCGCCCCCTGGCTGCCTCGAAGGCAAAGCGGACGACCCGCTCGATTCCGCGTCGGGTGAAGATCCCGGTCTGCTCCGCTTGCTCTTCCGGCTCGCCGCGGTGGTGCCGCTGTCCGACGCCCACGTACTCGCCCTCGGAGTTCTCGCGGATGCACAGCATGTCGATATCGGCTGGGGTCCGACCGACCAGAGGCGAAGCGACGCCGGGCAGCAGGCGCATCGGGCGCAGGTTCACGAACTGATCGAAGGTCTGTCGAATGGGCAGGATGAGCCCTCTGATCGGGGTCTCCTCGGCCACCTCGGGCGACCCGACGGCACCGAGGAAGATGGCGTCGAACTCGCGCAGCCGGTCAAGCGCACCCTCGGGCATCACGCACCCGGCCGCTCGGTAGTGGTCGCAGCCCCACGGCAGCTTCTCGCCGCCGAGCCGGAAGCCGTGGCGGGCTCCGACGACCTCGAGAATCCGCCAGGCCGGAGTCAGCACCTCCGGGCCGATGCCGTCGCCGGGGATGCGGGCGGTGCGGTGGACTCGCTCCCGATCGGGCAGCGACGCGGGCTCTCGCTCGCTCACATGCCGGGCGGCTGGAAGCGTCCGTCCGCCGCGGTCCACCCGCCGTCGACGACGAGCAGCGATCCGGTGACGTAGCTGGCGGCTTCCGAAGCGAGATAGACGGCCGCTCCCGCGATCTCCTCGGGCCTCGCCCACCGCTTCAGGATCGACTTGTCGGCGTAGGCAGAGTACCAGGCCTCGTCGGCCTTGATCGGCGCGGTGAGCGGCGTGTCAACGACGCCCGGTGCGATCGCGTTGACGCGAACGCCGCGCGGCCCGAGCTCCGCCGCCGCCGTGCGGGCCATCTGCACGATCCCGGCCTTGGTTGCGGCATAGACGCCCTGCCCCGGCTCCACAACCTGGGATCGGATCGACGAGAACAGGATGATGCTCCCCCGCCCCGCGTCCGCCATGACGCGGCCCGCCGCCTGCAGGACGTGCAGCGCCCCCTTGAGGTTGACCTCGACCACCCGGTCGAACTCCTCGTCCGTGTACTGCAGCAGCGGCTTGCGCACGTTGATGCCGGGTGTGCAGGCGACCACGTCGAGACTGCCGCGCTCCTGATCAACGCTCTCGAGAGCATCGCGGACCTGCTCGCCGTTGCGCACGTCGACAGCGAACGAGGAGGCCGACCCTCCGACCTCGACGATCGAGGTCGCGGTGGCGGCGGCAGCGGTCGGGTCGATGTCGAGGCAGGCGATCCCGGCGCCCTGCACCGCACAGGCGCGGGCGACGGCTGCTCCGATCCCGGCGCCGGCGCCGATCACGGCCACGGTCTTGTCGTCGAGTCGAAACATCGTCGTCTCCGGGTCTTCAGCGCCTGCGCCGGATCCACACCACCGCTGCGAACAGCAGCGCCGATCCGAGCAGGCCCAGGGTGTTCGGGTTCAGGAGATCCGGGAGATCGCCCCCCCAGAGCCGCGCTGCGGTCAACGCTCCGATGCCGCCGGCGATCGCCGCCAGTGCCTCGGGAACGCCCGGGCGGCGCGAGTACAGGCCGGCCACCACCGGCACGAAGAGGGTCACGCTCAGGAGCGAGTAGAAGATGCTGAGGGAATCGATGACCGAAGGCAGCACCACCGCCAGGAAGACGCCGAGGGCGCCGCCCGCGACGGCCGCAGCCCGTGCCACCCGGAGAACCTGCCGGTCGTCGGCGTCCGGGCGCACGTGCCGCTTGTACAGGTCTTCCGACAGCGAGGTAGAGAGCATGAAGAGGATCGCGTCGGCCGAGCTGAGCTCGGCGGAGAAGACCGCGGCGAGACCGAGACTGCCCAGCAGGGGTGGCAGGCCCAGCGTCAACACGGTCGGCAACGCCAGCTCGTGGTTCACCAGGTCGGGCGCGTAGATCCGCGCCAGCATTCCCAGCAGGGGCGGGACGGCCGCGAAAACCATCAGGGCAAGGCCGGCGGCGCAGACGCCGAGCCTCACCGCACGGACGCTGCGGGCTCCGTAGACCTTCTGCAACAGGCCGGGTGAGACGATGAAGGCCGGTACCAACATGGCCAGATAGGGCCAGCCGGAACCGCCGCCGCGCCAGAAGTCGAACCAGTCGAGGCCGGCACCGGCGCCGGCAGCGCGGAGGCCCTCCCAGCCACCGGCGTCGGCCCAGATCCAGGGCAGGGCGATGCCGAAGCCGGCAACCAGCACGACGAGCTGCACCATGTTGACCCAGGCGGAGGTGAGCAGGCCACCGGCGGCGAAGTAGGCCGTCATCACGACGCCGGCCAGCAGGCAACCGGTCAACTTGGGGATCCCCGCCACCACCTCGAGGATCCAGGCGGCGGCGATGAGCTGACCGGCGAGGATCGCCAAGCTGCAGACCCACAACAGCAGGGCGACGGTCGCGCGTACCGGGGTGCCGTAGCGAAGCTCGAGATAGTCGCCGACCGTCTTGAGGTCGTGCTGCTGGGCAATGCGCCAGATACGCGGACCGACCCAGAAGGCGAGCAGCAGCGTACCGATCCCCGCCGAGCCGACCCACCACCAGGCAGCCAGACCGTCGCCATAGCCGAGCCCGGCGGCACCCACCGTCGATCCGGCGCCGATGTTGGCCGCCAGGATCGTAGCGAAGATCAGGCCCGGTCCGAGCCGCCGTCCGGCGACGAAGAAATCCCCCGTGCCCTGAACGCGCCGGCCGATCCACAGGCCGATCCCAATCAGCAGCACGGAGTAGCCGATCAGTAGTCCCAGGTGGGAGTCGAGCATCGTCGCCTCGTTGGGTCGCGACCCGCGGCAAGCCCGTCGCCCGGGCGTCGCCGGAGCTACGGACGGCCCGGCGTCAGTTTAGCGGCCCAGAGGCGGATACGGTGCTAAGGTGCCGCGATGCCGAACCCGAGTGACCGCGTCCTGCGCGAGGTCGAAGCCCTCGCCGACGAGCTCGTCGACTTCGCCGCCGCGCTGGTGCGTATCCCGACTGTGAACCCGCCGGGCGACAACTACCGCGACGCCGCCGAGCTGATCGGCACGCGGCTGCGTGAGCTCGACTTCGAGGTCGACTATCCCGTCGCCGAGGACAGCGCGGAGCACAGCGAGCGCTACCCGCGTGTGAACGTCGTGGGCCGGCGGCAAGGAGCTGCTGAACGCCCGCGGCTCCACCTCAACGGCCACTTCGACGTCGTACCCCCGGGCGACGGCTGGACGGTCGACCCTTTCTGCGGCGAGGTGCGCGACGGCCGCCTATACGGCCGCGGCAGCGCCGACATGAAGGCCGGGCTGGCGGCAGCGATCTATGCGGCCGAAGCGATCCGCCGGGCCGGCGTGAAGCTCGCGGGGAGCGTCGAGATCAGCGGCACCGTCGACGAAGAGAGCGGCGGCTTCGCCGGCGTCGCCCACCTGGCCGAGAGCGGCCGCATCTCGGCCGATCGCACCGACTACGTGATCATCCCCGAGCCGCTGGACGTCGACCGCATCTGCGTCGGCCACCGCGGCGTCTACTGGTTTCGGGTCACGGCGCGCGGCCGCACCGCGCACGGCAGCATGCCCTTCGCCGGGGTGAGCGCCATCGACCGCATGGCGGCCCTGCAGGAGCGCCTGCGCAACGAGCTCGGGCCGAGCCTGGAGGAGAGCCTAACGGCGATGCCCGTGGTCCCCGTGGAGGCTCGTCGCGGCACCCTGAACGTCAACGCCATCCACGGCGGCCAGGCAGGAGAGTGGCCCCAGACGCCCTGCGTGGCCGACCGTTGCGAGGCCATCTTCGACCGCCGCTTCCTGATCGAGGAAGGCCTCGCGGCGCCGCGCGCGCAGATCCGCGCCCTCGTCGACGCCGTCGAAGCCGAGGAGCCGAGGTGCAGCCTCGAGCTGGAGGACCTGCTGGTCGTACACCCGACCCTGACGCCGGCCGACTCGCCCTTGATCCGCTCGCTGCAGACGTCGATTCGCGGGGTACTGGATCGTGACGCCACCCTCGTCGCGAGTCCGGGTACCTACGACCACAAGCACGTGGCCCGAATCGCCGGGGTGGAGCATTGCGTCGCCTACGGCCCCGGACGTCTCGAGCAGGCACACCAGCCCGACGAGTGGTGCAGCATCGACGACCTGGTCGACGCCACCAAGGTCCTGGCGCTGACTCTCGTCGACTTGCTCGGCTAGCCGGAGGTCTACTCCCTCCCCGCCGTCATCAATCCGCGTCGTCGCGCGCCGGATCCGGCGTCTCCGGGCCCAGTGGACAGGGCGTGCTCCGAGCAGACCACTTTGCGAGGTCGCCTTCGAGCCCGCTCTTCCGTTTTCCCGGGCCCGGAAGAAGATCTTCGGCGGGCTTCTTGTTCCAGGCCAGATCGGCACGTGCTCCATCCACCGGCCACTCGGACACCGCGACCAGCGGAGGGTAGGCCCGGCTCCCACAACTCTGTCTCGATGATGCGCCAGGTGCCGATAAGATCACGCTCAGCGTCTCTCAGGACCTTCAATCTCGCCCTCTGTCTGGCCCGCGCTAACGGTTCAGCGGCTTAGCTGCGAGCACCAAAGGGGATCGTCAGCAGCCGCGAGCATTTGTTAGCCAGCCTTGCGCCGAGACTCGAGCCATCGGCGAAGAGAATCCTGAGCCTCGCCGGAACCGAACCTGATAGGGCTTTGCCTCGGAAGTTCCGACGCTTATCGGCGTTACGGAGCGCGGTCAGCTGCGAGCGCTTGTTAGCTGGTGTCACTTGAGTTGCTGCGCTCGCGGCCTTCGCGCACGGCCGCGACGATCTCCGCGGCGGTGAGATCTGAATCCACGGCACCGACCTCGAGAGGTGAAGCTGAGCGTGGTGCAGGCCGCAGCGTGAATTCCGAGCCGTCCTTACGCTTGATCCGCACTTCGCCTTCGCGCGCAGCCCTGTCCAGCAAGGCCGCCAGCTGCTGGCGGGCTTCCGTGTAGGTGTACGTCCTCATTTGGGCACCTCCATCACCTGGACGTCGGCTGCCAGGGCAGCCGTCTGCAACCCTCGGTCCAGAGTCAACAGCGGGCAACGATATTGCCGTGCCGAGATGATCATGTACGCGTCGTAGGCATAGATCGTGAGCTCGTGGGCCAGTTGGAGTGCCTCCGCCAAGGCGGGCTCGACCAGCTGAATCGGGATCCGCTCGGCTTCGGCGAGCGCGGTTTGGGCATGCTCCAGAGATATCCGGCCTTGCCTGAACATCGCCGAGAAGGCGTTCCCGATCTCCCATGGCAGCGAAGCCGGCGAGATCAAGGTCACGCCGCGAGTTGCGGCGATGAGGGCCTCGCGGTGCGGCTCGTTCACGACCACCGCGATAACGGCAGAGGCATCGACTACGATTCGGGTCATAGCTCGCTTGTACGTATGTACAAGTAATGGTACCAGGCCCCGCCTTGCCGAGTCCAGCTAACGGACTTGCGAGTCTGCTGCGCGGCTAAGATGGTGACCGCAGGCGTAGCGCGCGAGCTAGATGCCTACCGCGACCGCAGCAATCGCTTGATAGGTGGCGGCGCGCTGGGAACGTTTCGGGCTAGGATTGTGTGGTCGCACCAATTGCCTGAGCAGTGTCCGCATATTGCTGGAATCGGGTGATCTTTCCGCCCTCGAGCCACCAAATGTGTGCGAACTGCGCGTCCAGGTCCTTCCCGCTCTCCGAGTGCCGCGCCTTGTACCGGCCTAGCGCGACGACGTTGTCTCCAGAGGTGGACCCCATCCTTTGGACAGGTTTGCGTCGCAGCTAAGGTGGAATCCGGGTTCATGATTCAGGCTGCCTTGGGCTTGCGAGACACGGGGCGAAGCCCCGGGCTCCTGTCTTCAGCCCCGTCGTCAATGTACGCCTCCTCGGGCGTCCGGTCCTGGAGCGTCGAGCGCGGCCGGCACTCGTTGTAGAAGTCCATCCACCAGCCGATCCCGGCCCGAGCCTCGGAGCCAGTCGCGTACTCTGACAGATAGACCTGCTCGTACTTGAGCGATCGCCACAGTCGCTCGATGAAGACGTTGTCCATCCAGCGGCCCTTGCCGTCCATCGAGATCCGAATGCCGGCCTCCTTGAGCGCGTCGGTGAAGTCGACGCTGGTGAATTGGCTACCCTGATCCGTGTTGAAGATCTCGGGAGGACCGTAGCGCTCGAGCGCCTCTTGCAAGGCCTCGACGCAGAAGCTCGTATCGAGCGTGTTGGACAGACGCCAGGACAGCACCTTGCGGCTCGCCCAGTCCATCACCGCAACCAGGTACAGAAAGCCCCGCTGCAGCGGGATGTAGGTCACATCCGCGCACCAAACGTGGTTGGGTCGCGTGATCTCCAGATCACGCAGCAGGTAGGGGTAGATCCGGTGCTCCGGGTGCGGCTGAGACGTCCTGGGCCGCTGCAAGATCGCCTGCAACCCGAGCAGCCGCATCAGGCGGCGCACCCGCTTGCGAGAGACCGTGTAGCCCTGACGGCGCAGCCATCGTCGCATCTGACGTGAGCCGTAAAACGGCGTCTGAAGAAACTGCTCGTCTGCTGGAGCTGGTTGCGGCGCTCTCGCACCGGCTGGTCCAGGGCCAGGATCCGGTACATGGTGCGCTCGGAGCAGAGGTATTTGCCCTCGTCAAGCAGCGTGGCGAACACCTCGCCCGGCGATCGGTCGACGAAGCGCGGCAAGGTGAGCACCTCAACGACGCGCTCACGCTCCGATTCGCACAGCGCCCGGGCAGGAGTAGGACGCGGCTGCTGGTGCTCGGGAGCAGGCCTCTTGCGCCGGTAGAACGTGGCCCGCGACACGCCAAGAGCCCGGCAGGCCGGCGCTACGCCGACCTGCTGGGCCAGTTGTTCGGCAGCCATCAGGAGTCCTTCTCGTCGTTGAGGCTGAATCCCAGCAGCCCGGCAACTTTTTTTTGCACGTCCAAGATCGTGTGTGCCTTATGCAGCTGCTTGTGCAGGCGAGCCACCTTCGCCTCGAGCTCTCGAACCTTCGGCTCCAGCGGGTTGCTCGCCTTCGACTTTGCACCGCGTGTCTTGGAACTGAGCCCGCGAAATGCCCCCTCGCGACGCGCCTTGCGCCAACTCGACAGATGAGAGCTGTACAGTCCCTCTCGGCGGAGCAGCCGGCCCACTTCGCCGCGCTGGCTGCAGCGGTCTGCCTCCTCCAGGATGCGGAGCCGGTACTGTGCCGTGAATCGCCGCCGTTTCGGCTTCGCCAACACCTCCGGGTCCGGGCGCGCCGGCGTGGCGATCGCCTCCGCGCTGGGTGCCTCGTCGCTCCGCTCCTCAGCCCCCAGCGCGGGACCAGCAAGCCCAGCCAAGATCATCGTGTCTATCCCCACTGCCATCGGTTCTCACCTGCCACCGCCCTACAGTAATTCCATGGGGTGCTGGTGTCTCACCTACGTTGGCAGAGAGGGGCGGGCGGTTTTCCTGTCGCAGCTCGGACAATGTCCCCTAGCAGGTGCGTCTCACCGGTCTTGTAAACCCACGTGTTCCCTGGCTCGGCCTCACGCTCGAGGGTTCGCATGTACGTGGCAGTACGACTCATTCCCTGGGCTGGTTCGGTCCTATTGCTCCGCGCCCAATCGGACTGCTCATCGGTGTAGTCCTCGGTCCAGCGCACGCCGGATGTCATCGTCAGGAGTTGCCGGACCGTGACCTGTTCGTACGGACTTCCCTTCAGTCCGTCGAGGTATGCCGTGACCGGATCTTCTAGACTCCCGATGTGACCCTCGCGCAGCGCCACTCCGACCAGGGTGCTCGTCACGGATTTTCCGACGGACTGCGAGGTCCAACGTCCTTCGACAGAGTGACCGAGGCGATATCTCTCGAGTCGAATCCGACCCTCGTGTAGCACTAGCAGGCTGCTGAAAAACGGCTCGAGCGCGCCATTTTGGGCTGGATCGTCTCGATCACGGTGAGTTAGCGGGGCGCCGAGTGCGGGTACGAGGCCGGCGCTGCTGGCAGCGCCGGCATTTCTTGGGGATTGGTGCCCTCATCGTCACGTCGCCCCCTGGAGGTTGCGCATTCTGACCAGGTTGAAGGCCGCGGCGGTGAAGATGAACATCCAATCGACACGTTGCGTGCCTCGGTGTCTGGTCTTGCGCATCAGCCCGACCGTCTTGGCCCATCCGAACATCTGCTCGACGAGCTTGCGTTTCTTCTGACTGACCGTGTAGCCCGGGTGCCGGGTCGTGCGGCGGTCGATGGCGCTGCGCCGGTTCGTGTCGTTCTGTGCGACGTGCGGGGTGATGTTGCGATCTCGAAGCTTTCGGATGCAGTCTCGCGTGTCGTAGCCCTTGTCGGCCGCCAAGGTTACCCGGCCCCTTCCGGGAATCTCGCCCGCCATCTGCACGGCGGCCTCTCGTTCTGCTGTTCCCGAAGCGATCGTTACGCAGGCGTTGGTTGCTAACCCGTGGCGGTTGTCGATCATCAGGTGCCCCATGTAGCAGAGCCTCGACTCGGCTCCCTTACTCTTCTTGTATAGGCGTGCCTCCGGGTCGGTCCTGGAGGCGTGAGTATCGTTCGTGCGCCGTTGCCGGCGGAAATCGACGCTCGGGTTGCTGCCGCCCTCATCGGAGTCGCTCTGATCCTTCGGCTTGAAGCTCTTGTGCGAGGCCCACGCCTCGATCAGCGTGCCGTCCACCGTGAAGTGTTCATCCGACAGCAGGCTGCGGCGCCGCGCCTCCGCCAGCACTTCCTGGAAGAACACCTTGGCGACCTCGCCTCCCAACACTCGATCTCGGTTCTTCGTGAACACCGTCGCATCCCACACCAGATCGTCCATGTTCAGGCCCACAAACCACCGGAACAGCAGGTTGTAGTCGAGCTGCTCCATCAGCATGCGCTCGGAGCGAATCGTGTACAGCACCTGCAGCAGCAGCGCCCGCAGCAGCTTCTCCGGCGGGATAGACGGACGGCCCGTGTGCGAGTACAGCTTCTCGAACAGCGGCGACATCCGCCCCAGCACATCGTTGACGATCCTCAGCAGCGGCCGCAGCGGATGCTCCTTCGGTACTCGCTGCTCTGGAGATACGTAACTAAAAACCGCCACCTGTCCCGCGTCCTCACCACGCATCTGCTCACCTCGTTGATGCTTCGGTTCTTGCCGCGGGCTGCGTGGTTCAAAATCTACTCGAACAAGGGGAGTTTTTCAGCAGCCTGCTAAAGGCGGCCACCTGTCCCGCGTCCTCACCACGCATCTGCTCACCTCGTTGATGCTTCGGTTTTTGCCGCGGGCTGCGTGGTTCAGAATCTACTCGAACAAGGGGAGTTTTTCAGCAGCCTGCTAGGAGCCCGGCGACCTTTTGTTCGCTGATGAATCGCTCGAGTTCCCGGCTTCTCGCGGTGCCTTCAGCGAACTCCGAAAAGGGGGAGCCACGCTCGAGACCCCGCGGCGCCCCGCCAGCCTCGATCACGTTTCGTCGACCGAAGACCTCATCGAAGTGTGCGAACCCGAAATGCCCTCTCGAGTTGGTCCCATGACTGCGCCGGCTTGCGACGCAGGCTTTCGACCGTCGGATCCTGAGCTTCGGCCGGCACGGCATGGCCGGCTAGCACCAGGCCGGCCGCCACAATCCCCGCCATCCACCGGACTCGAGGGAACTTCAGGCCGGGGCTATCTCTCACCATGATCTCGCCTGCGGGACAAGAGGGACGCCTAACGTCACGCGATTCTGGTGCGCGGCACCGACGATGACAAGCACGAAGTGCGTACCGAGCCGCTCTTCCGCTTCAGTAGCAATCGTTTGTCAGGGAACCCCGAATGACGAACGACTAGGCAGGTTGAACGCGCCGTCATCCATCAGTCTCTGCCGCGGAAAAGAGGTGCAGCATCGCCTCGATCATCGTGGGCGTGTGGGCAGCGGGCAGGAGGTGCCCCATATCGTCGATCAGCAGCAACTCGGCTCTCGGAATCATGGGCGCATACGTCTCGGCGTGGACAACCGGCAGAATTGGATCCGCTCGCCCGTGGATGACAAGAGTGGGCGCTGTGATTGTCCCCAGCTCATCGTAGCGGCAGCCAGAGGCCTCGACCGCGGCGATGTGCTGGAATGTCGCCGCCCCGTTCGTCCCCCTCCGCTCCCAAGATCAGCACAGCCACGACGCCCACCAACACACGGACGACGATCCTTTTCATCTCGGGCCTCCGCTCAATCGTCACCCCGTTCCGCAAGCAAGTTGATCCAAGGGCTACCTGCCCCGGCCCTCTCTGCCAACGTAGGTGAGACACCAGCACCCCATGGAATTACTGTAGGGCGGTGGCAGGTGAGAACCGATGGCAGTGGGGATAGACACGATGATCTTGGCTGGGCTTGCTGGTCCCGCGCTGGGGGCTGAGGAGCGGAGCGACGAGGCACCCAGCGCGGAGGCGATCGCCACGCCGGCGCGCCCGGACCCGGAGGTGTTGGCGAAGCCGAAACGGCGGCGATTCACGGCACAGTACCGGCTCCGCATCCTGGAGGAGGCAGACCGCTGCAGCCAGCGCGGCGAAGTGGGCCGGCTGCTCCGCCGAGAGGGACTGTACAGCTCTCATCTGTCGAGTTGGCGCAAGGCGCGTCGCGAGGGGGCATTTCGCGGGCTCAGTTCCAAGACACGCGGTGCAAAGTCGAAGGCGAGCAACCCGCTGGAGCCGAAGGTTCGAGAGCTCGAGGCGAAGGTGGCTCGCCTGCACAAGCAGCTGCATAAGGCACACACGATCTTGGACGTGCAAAAAAAAGTTGCCGGGCTGCTGGGATTCAGCCTCAACGACGAGAAGGACTCCTGATGGCTGCCGAACAACTGGCCCAGCAGGTCGGCGTAGCGCCGGCCTGCCGGGCTCTTGGCGTGTCGCGGGCCACGTTCTACCGGCGCAAGAGGCCTGCTCCCGAGCACCAGCAGCCGCGTCCTACTCCTGCCCGGGCGCTGTGCGAATCGGAGCGTGAGCGCGTCGTTGAGGTGCTCACCTTGCCGCGCTTCGTCGACCGATCGCCGGGCGAGGTGTTCGCCACGCTGCTTGACGAGGGCAAATACCTCTGCTCCGAGCGCACCATGTACCGGATCCTGGCCCTGGACCAGCCGGTGCGAGAGCGCCGCAACCAGCTCCAGCATCCGCAATACGCGAAGCCTGAGCTCGTGGCGACGGAACCGAATCAAATTTGGTCGTGGGACATCACGAAGTTGCTGGGGCCGAAGAAGTGGACGTACTACTACCTCTACCTCCTGCTGGACATCTTCAGCCGCTACGTCGTGGGTTGGATGGTGGCCGATCGGGAGAACTCGGCCTTGGCCGGGCGCCTGATCCAGGAAACGTGCCACAAGCAAGGAGTCCAACCGCAGGTACTGACGCTGCACTCCGATCGTGGCGCGCCCATGACGAGCAAGTGCACCGCTCAGCTTCTCGCCGACCTCGGGATCACGCGTTCCCTGAGCCGTCCCCAAGTCTGCGATGACAATCCATTCTCAGAGGCACAGTTCAAGACCCTCAAGTACCACCCCGGCTTCCCCGGGCGCTTCACCGACATGCCGGACGCCACGCGCTTCTGTCGCTTGTTCGTGCCCTGGTACAACACCGAGCACCGTCATGGCGGCATCGCCATGCTGACCCCCGACGATGTCCATCATGGACGCGCCGCGCAGGTGCTCGCGCAACGGCAACGCATCCTGGACGCTGCTTGGGCGGCTCACCCCGAACGATTTGTCCGCGGAATCCCGAAGCTCAGCCCTCTCCCCGAAGAGGTCTGGATCAACCCACCCGCTACCTCGACGACAGGAGGCATTGCTCACTAAATCCAGAACTCAGGTGTCTCAAAGTCGTTGACAGGTTCCGCGGAGGAGACAGGATTAGCCGTTCTGAGTCCGCTACTACTACTGCTCAGTCATTCACCGCTCGGTGCAAGAGCGCAGAACTCCCGGCGCTTCAGCACCCGGAAAGTCGTCTCGCAGTCGATCGAGCACCGCCGCGTCTTCCGCCACGATCTCCTGGGTTGTGAAGAGGAGGAAGCGTCCATCCCGCCAGGCCCGGAGGATCTCGAAGGGTGGTCCTGTGAAGAAGATCCCGGACACGAGAACGTTCGTGTCCAGGACGACCCGAAGCTCAGACGTTCGCGCGGACACGCCCGATTGTCTTGGCAATGTCGGATCGCTTGAGTCCCGCCCGGCGGGCTGCCCGGCGAGCGGCCGCTAGCAGGTCATCGAACTCTTCGAGCTTCGGAGCGCGCAGCGTCTTCAAGACAACACTATCGCCAGCACCTACGACGACGAACTGGGTCCCTGGCTCCAACCCGAGTCTCTCGCGGATCTCCTCTGGGATCACGACTTGGCCCCGCGAGGAGAGTTTCGTGGTAGCAACATCAGCCATGACGACATCTTACCAGTAAGAAAGGCGCCGAGCCACTTGCACGCAACGACCGTGACAAGAGCGATCCGTTAGCTGCTGGCTCATCTCGCATGCGAGCAGCCGGATTTGGAGAAGCTAACCGCCCCGGTCTGGCTAACGGCTCGGAGTTTCACCTGCGGACAGCGGAGCCGACCGTCAGGTGCTAGCTCAGGTTATGCGACGGCCAGGGGTTTGATCTGCTTGACCTCGGACCCGATTTCTTGGGCTGCATCCCAAAGATCCACAGCACGCTGCGCGTTAAGCCAGAACTCGGCAGAGTTGCCGAATAGACGAGAGAGCCGAAGCGCCATTTCTGGGCTCACCGCCCGACGCTCACGAAGGAGCTCGTTCACGGTCTGACGAGATACGCCCAAGGCCTCGGCGAGTCTCGAAACCGTGAGCTGATAGTCCGGCAGAAAATCCTCACGGAGCATCTCTCCCGGATGGATCGGTCGGACTCTCTTTTGCCCCGTATTCCGAATGCTCATTCCTCACCTCGCCTCAGTGGTAATCCGTCACCTCGACGTCGTATGCATCACCGTCAACAAAGCGAAAGCAGATGCGCCATTGGTCGTTGATGGCGATCGCGTGCTGTCCCCTCCGATCTCCCCCCAACTTGTGAAGCCGATTCCCCGGGGGAACCCGCAGGTCATCGAGACGGACGGCCAAGTCGACGTACTCGAGTTTTCGTCTCGCACGGTGTGCGACGTCTGGCGGCAGCTGCTTCGCACGTCCACCCGCGAAAAGCGTTTGCGTTTGCTTGTCCGCGAACGTCTTGATCACGCGTCAACTGTACTGTGTCACGTGACGCATGTCATCCCCTGGCTGCACTCGATTCCCCGATCCGCCGTCACGAAGACTGCGAACTCGGAGGCCCGAGCCAAGAGGGCGCCGTTCTCGAGTCCAGTCCAGCCCATCTCCTGAACTGTGGAAACTCGTGCTTCGGGAAGAAGCCGCCGCAGGCCGCGAGGCACGGACTCGTCAAGCAGAACGCGCAACGACGTCGGCAACGGCCTGCTTGCCGGCGAGATCGATGAATTGGACGGCTTGCTCCCTCGATACCGTGGGGAACTACTCGAGGAACTCGTCGAGTGAATCGCCGGCTTCGAAATGGTCGAGCAAGGCCTGGATGGGCACACAAGTGCCCGGGAACACGGGCGTACCGTGCAGAACGTCCGGCCTGGCTGAGACGATTTCTTGAAGGGTCATGACGACGATTCTACCGCGGATCATCCGCGCGACCGAGGGTCCGCCTAACGGCTCTGCGCTTCAGCTTCGGGCCGCTTGCGCAATCTGCGATCGCGGAACGGCGTCGTATCGACACCGAGTGCGTTCCGGATTCGCTTCGCTCTGATTGCGCGTGCGGGAACGGTCTTCTCGCCGTTTGGATAGAGGACCGGAGTTCGCTGAGGAATCGCAGTTCGATGCGTGCGTCCATCGTCTCGTATGCCTAACGGTTCAGAGCCTCAGCTGCGGGCGCGTCCGGCGAAGCCGGGTTGGCGCGGGCGTTGCTCAGCAAGGACCGTGACAAGAGCGCTCCGTCAGCTGCTGGCTCATGTTGGGCGGCCCTCCGCTAGCTCTCGGACGGTGCCGAGAGCCGGTTCGATCATCTCCCACAGATCGTCCGCGATCTCCGACCGATCGAGCAAGCCGAGATCAAGTCCTCTGGCAACGAGCCAAGTCTCCGGTAGCCGGGAGTTGTACTTGTCCTAATCGAAGTAGCCGACCACGCCGTGCTTTGCCCAGAACTCGCGTTCTTCGTCTTCGCTGCGAAACCCTGGCAACTCGTCGGCGGGCCGAGATCACACGAATGAGGTTGCCGCGCAAGAACCCAGCGTGGCCTACTCCCTCCCGGCCGTTGTCTCCGTCGCTCCCGCCTGCGCCTTCTGCAGCATCTTCGGCATCGCGTCGTCGGTCATGTAGCGCTCGAACCAGTGGCGCAGGTACAGCTGCGTGCGCAGGAAGTTGGAGGGCTTCGACGAGGTGCCGTGCCATTCGTCGTTGAAGCGGATCATGGCGGACGGGACCTTGAGGACCTGCAGGGCGGTGTAGAACTCCTCGGTCTGGGAGATCGGCGTGCGCATGTCGTTGACGCCGGTCATCAGCAGGGTCGGCGTGGTGACGTTGCCGACGTACATGAGCGGCGAGCGGCGCAGGTGCTCGGTGGGGTCGACCCAGGGGTAGTTGTCGAAGTTGCGGTACCAGGAGATGCCGTCGGTGGTGCCGACGAACGACAACCAGTTGATCACCGGGCAGTTCGACGAAGCCGCGGAGAAGCGGTGGGTGTGGCCGACGACCCAGGCGGTGAGCACGCCGCCGCCGGAGCAGCCGTAGACGTACATGTTGCGCTCGTCCACGTAGCCCTTGTCGATCACGGTGGCGACGCCGGCCATCAGGTCGTCGAAGTCCTTGTCGGGATAGGCACGGTTGATCGCGTTGCCGAAGTCGGTGCCGTAGCCGGAGGAGCCGCGCGGGTTGGTGTAGAGCACCACGTAGCCGTTGGCGGCGTGGTTCTGCCAGCCAAAGTTGAAGCCGACGTTGTACATACCGTGCGGGCCGCCGTGGATGGCCAGCACCAGCGGGTACTTCTGCGTCGGGTCGAAGTCGGGCAGTGTGATCACCCAGCCTTGGATGTCGAGGTCGCCGGTGGACTTGTAGCTGATCTCCTCGACCTCGCCGAGCGTCACTTCGGCCAGCAGGTTGGCGTTGACCGAGGTCAGGCGACGCATGTCGGCCGGGTTGTCGGCATCGAAGACATAGATGTCGCCGGGCTCGTGCGGGCTCGACATGGTGGCCGCCGCAACGCCGGTTTCGCTGATGTTGCTGACCGAGAGCATGTGCTCGCCGCTGGTCACCTGCACCGGCGGCTCGCCGCCGTCGGCGGGCACAAACCAGAAGTTACTGGAGCCGTGCTGGCGCACGGTGAAGTGCAGGCCCGCGGAGTCGGCACGCCAGCGCACGTTCGAGGGCGAGCGGTCGAGCTCTGGGGTGATGCTCTGAAACTCGCCGCCCGCGGAGGACATCACATAGAGCTGGCGCTCGATGTAGGGCTGATCGACTAGATGAGTGCCAGTGAAGGCGATCTTGGTGCCGTCGGGCGAGACCACCGGGCCGGATTCGGAGCCCTGGCGATCGGTGAGCTGCGTGGTGGCACCTGTGGCGACGTCCATCGAGTAGATGGCCGACTCGCGTCACTGATAGGCGGCGTCCTCGGCGAGCAGGCCGGAGAAGTACATGGTGGCGCCGTCCGGGCTCCAGACGGGTGAGCCGTGGTCGAAGTCGCCCTCTGATACCTGGCGCTCCGGGCCGCCGTCGGCCGAGACCACGAAGATGTGGAAGTGGCCGGGGTCGACGAAGCCCTGCCGGTCGCGCCGGAAGCTTGGCCGGTCGATGATGCGCGGCGTCGCCGTCCACTTGGCGCCCTCTGGACGCTCGGGCAGCCGGATGCTCCATTCATCGTCGGCCGGCAGGCGTTGCCGGAATGCGATGCGGGTTCCATCGGGCGACCAGGCAATGCTGCTAGGCGAGCGGGTCAGGTTGGTGATCTGGGAGGCGGCGCCCTCGGCGTCCATCCAGCGCACCCAGACCTGGGAGCCGCGCGGCTCGCCCGAGGCCGTGTAGGCGATGCGCGTGCCGTCCGGTGACCAGGTAGCCGAGGAGCCATCGACCAGCTTGCGCTTATGGCTGCCGTCGGCGTTCATGATCCACAGCTCGGAGTCGCGCGAGTCGTTGACCGTGTCGACGCGGCCACGCGTGTAGACGATGCGGGTGCCGTCGGGCGAGATCTGCGGCCCCCGCGCGCTCTGCAGCTGCATGAACATGTCGAGCGTCAGGCGACCGCCGTCGGCCGTCTGGGCGTTGGCGGCGCCGGCGCCGGCGAGGCTGACGAGCAGGACGGCAACGATCGCCGAGTGGAGCGCGAACGCGGAGCGGGACTTCATCGGGCACCTCCCAGGGCGGCCAGAACGGGCTAGAGATTGCGCCCGGAATACCACGTTCCGTGCCCGTCTTCCACAGCAGAGGGGTAATCAAGAGGGGTAGGCATTTTAATGTTCAGTTTGTACACTTTAATGTATGAAACGGACGACGATGGCACTTGATGAAGACCTGCTCCAGGCGCTCAAGGAGCGTGCCGCGCGTGAGCGGACCACCCTGCAGGCGCTGACCAACGAACTCCTCCGGGGCGCAATGACCCGCGACGAGGCGAAGGAACCCTACCGGCTCGAGATCAAGGCGTGGAAAGCCTCCTTGCAGCCGGGTGTCGATCTCTTTGATCGGGACAAGCTGTTCGATCTGATGGAAGGGCGCTGATTTTGCGTGCGGTCGATACGAACGTGCTGGTCCATGCGCACGTCGAGTCGACCGTCCACCACGAGACGGCGCGTGATCTCCTTGTGTCGATGGCCCGATCCCCCACCCCTTGGGCGATTCCCTGGCCGTGCGTGTACGAGTTCCTGAAGGTCGTCACGCATCCGCGGATCCTGGCACCACCGATGACTCAGGTGACAGCCCTCGCCGTTCTTTCCGACATGTTGGCATCACCGTCGTTGCGATTACTGGGACAGGGCTCACGACACACCAGCTCCATGGAGCAGGTCATGCGTGAATCGGGCGCGACCGGGAACATCGTCCACGACGCCCACATCGCCGCCCTCTGCGTGGAGCACGGGGCCACGCAGTTGATCACGGGCCACCGCGACTTCACGCGGTTCCCCGGGATCGAGGTCATCAACCCGTTCGTCTGAGTCGCGCGCGGGCGAAGATCCGTCAGCGCTCAGCCGGGGCATTACTTGGCGCAGGGATGTAGCTGGATTCGCAAACGCGACCAGCCGGGCTCGTGGGCGCGCTGGCCGACTGCCGCGACAAGCGTCTGACCATCGCGCGCGTAGTCGCGCCGCGAGCCATCGACGACGGCCGCAATCCAGCCTCGTGCCGCCAGCATGGACTCGTAGGCCGCGACGACCTCGTCGGGGTTGCCCCGCACCTGGGCGATCGAACGGCAGGTGTCGCCCTGGCGCCCGACAGCGGTCTCCTCCTCCAGGAGCGCGGCCCGCCGCGGCAGGGGGACTCCATCGGCAAGATCGACCGTGCGCTCCCAGCGCCAGGCCGCGGAGGTGCCGGCCAGCACGGCGATCACCGCGCAGATCAGCGCGATCGCGCGCGCTGGGCGGTCAACGCTCGGTATTGCCGCGGAACCGGCCATCCCCTACCTTCTCCCGCATGGCGGCCGACAACCCCGTTCTCCGCACAGCCACCGCGCTGATCTCGCATTCCGCGGGCGTCGCGGCCGTGTTTCTCGTCCTCGGCTGCCTGGCGACCTGGCCCCTGGTGACCGACCTGAACGGCTGGTCGGTCGCCGGCGCCGCCGACAACGACGTCTTTCTGAACCAGTACCTGATCTTCTGGGGTGCACACGCCCTGACCCAGGCGCCGGGCGCCATCTACCACCCCAACATGTTCCACCCGGCACGATACACCTTCGCGTACGCCGACATGCTGATCGCCAGCAGCGTGTTGATGTACCCAGTGATCCGGCTGTCCGAAGACCCGACGCTGACCTACAACCTGCTGCTGCTGTCGAGCATCGTGATCGGTGGGATCGGTTTCTGGATCCTGGCGCGGCTGCTAATCGGGAACCACGCGATCGCGTTGGCGGCCGCCGCGATGTTCGTCTTCAACATCGCCCACTTCTCGCGCTACCGGCAGCCGCAGCACTTCACCGATCACTGGTTGCCGTGGCTGATCTGGAGCCTGCTGCTGTGGTTGCAGGCGTGCGGCCTGCGCGAGCCGGCGGCCGCGGGCGACGGCCCCGCGCCGCGGCGTGCCTGGGCGTGGGCGCTGGGGATCGGAGTTCTGTTCTGCCTGCAGGCGCTAACCGGATCGCACAACGCGGTCTTCGGCGCCATGCTCTGCGGAGGAACCACCGCTTACTTCGTCGCCAACGCTCTCGTTGCCCGGCCCAAGCCCGACTGGCGACCCTTCGCGACCGGAGCCGCGATCATTCTGGTGCTCGGCGCGCTCGTGTTGGGATCGGCGTTCTATCCCTACTTCGTCGAGCGCGAGCTGCTTAGCGCCCAGCGAGTCTCGACCGGACAGGACAAGCGCCTGGTGCTGCAGGCGGGCGCGGCGAACGCCCGCGACCTGGTGTCGGCCGAGTCGGGCTTCTATCAGTGGTTGGGGGAACGAACCGGCTGGCCGGAACGCTTCGTCGGCGGCGACCTGCGGGGGCCGGTCTTTCCTGGCGCCATGGTCCTGATCCTGGCCCTGCTGGCGCTGCTGCCGGAGCGCGCCTCACCGGGCGGCTCACGCCGGCTCGCCGCCGCGGGTCTCGATGTAGGCCTGCTTGTTTGCGCCGCGGCGGCGCTCCGGGCGCTGGCCTCGGCCGTGCCCGGGCTCGATCTGCCCTCGACGCTACTGTGGCCGGCCTTGGCCCTGCCCCTCCTGTGGGCAAGGTGGGCAAAGGTCCCGGAACCGCCGCATGCCGCCGTCCAGCTCGTGCGACTGCTGTGCAGGCGCCGGGGCGAGCACCCCGACCTGCTGCTCTGGATCGGCGCGGCCGCGGTCTGCTTTCTGCTGATGCTGGGGCCGGCCGCGGGCCTGTACTGGCTCGTTCAGTCGATTCCGGGCTCCAGCCTGATCCGCGTGCCCCGGCGCTTCGTGCTGCCGGGCAGCTTCGCTCTCGCGGTGCTGGCCGCCTACGGACTGTACTCGCTGCGCGCCCGGCTCGCCGGCCGCTGGCCGCTGGCCGCCGTGGCCGTCCTCGGCCTGTTCGCGATCGAGTCGTCCTTCGTACCTCTCGAGCTGGCCCGACGCCCTTACTCTAGGCTGCCGCTACACGAGTGGCTGGCCGCCCAGGAAGGCGATTTCGCCGTGCTCGAGATGCCCATCGACACCAACCCGACAGCCGCGACCCGCCAGATGCTCGGCAGCGTCTGGCACTGGAAGAAGCTGCTGATCAGCTACAGCGGCAGCGTGCCGCCCGACTACCAGGAACGCATGCAGCGACCGGCCCGGTTGGTGCCACTGGAGCCGGCGCTCGCGCAGCTACGCCAGCTCGACGTTCGCTACCTCCTCGTCAAGGAGGATCGTCTGTTCCCGCAGCGCGCCGCGCTCGTGCACCAGGCGGATTCCCTCCGCCTGGTCCGTAGCTTCGACGATACGGATGTCTACGAGATCCTGCCCTCGACGCAGGCCGCCGCGCGATCCGTCCCGCCCGACTCAGAGGACCGGTGAGAGGCTCCACGTCACGGCCAAAATGCCAAGCTCATCCGCCGGCAGCCATGCGCCGCAGCACGGTGTGCAGGATGCCGCCGTTGCGGTAGTAGTCGACCTCGACCGGGGTATCGACCCGGGCGGTCGCCTCGAATTCGATCACCGTTCCGTCTAGCCGGGCAGCCCGTACCGCCACCCGCTGCTGTGGCTGCAGGTTCTCGGGCAGGTCGATGTCGAAGGTCTCGGTACCGTCCAGGCCGAGGCTGTTGGCGTCCTGTCCCTCGAGGAAGTCGAGCGGCATCACTCCCATCCCGACGAGGTTGGATCGGTGGATACGCTCGTAGGAGGCCGCGATCACCGCCTTGACACCGAGCAGCAAGGTGCCCTTGGCAGCCCAGTCGCGCGAGGAGCCCATGCCGTAGTCGGTGCCCGCGAGGACCACCAACGGTACCCCCGCCGCCCGATACGATAGGGAAGCCTCGTAGATCGACTTCACTCTCCCGTCCGTGAAGTCCGTGGTGAAGCCACCCTCCGTGCCGGCGGCCAGCTCGTTGCGCACGCGTACGTTGGCGAAGGTACCGCGGGTCATGACGTCGTGGTTGCCGCGCCGGGAGCCGTAGCTGTTGAACATGGATCGCTCCACGCCACGCGACAGCAGGTACTGCCCGGCGGGGGTCGTGGGCCCGATCGCGCCGGCCGGCGAGATGTGGTCGGTCGTCACCGAGTCCCCGACGCGTACCAGACAGCGCGCGCCGCGGATCGGCTGGATGGGCGCGGGATCGGTGTCCATGTCCATGAAGAAGGTCGGCTCCTGGATGTAGGTGCTGTCGTGGGACCAGGCGTAGAGGTCGCCGCCGACTGTCTCGATCGCCTTCCACTCCGCACTCCCCTCGAAGACGTTGCCGTACTTGTCGAGGAACTGTTCGCGGCTGAGCGCCGAGGCGATCGTCTCCTGGATCTCGAGCTGGCTCGGCCACAGGTCGCGCAGGAACACATCCTTGCCCTCGGGATCCTGTCCGAGCGGGTCGTTGACCAGATCGATGTCGACCGTGCCCGCCAATGCGTAGGCCACGACCAGCGGCGGCGAGGCCAGGTAGTTGGCCTTGATGTCGGCGTGGATGCGGCCCTCGAAGTTGCGGTTCCCCGACAGTACCGCCGCCACCACCAGGTCATGGTCGTGGATCGCCTGCCCGACCGGCTCGGGCAGCGGCCCGGAGTTGCCGATACAGGTGGTGCAGCCATACCCCACTACGTAGAAGCCCATGGTCTCGAGCTCCTCGAGCAATCCCGATTTCTCCAGGTAGTCGGTGACCACCTGGGATCCCGGAGCAAGCGAGGTCTTGACCCACGGCTTGCGCTGCAAACCGCGCCGCGCCGCGTTGCGCGCCAGCAGGCCCGCCCCGACCATGAGCCTCGGGTTGGAGGTGTTGGTGCAGCTGGTGATCGCGGCGATCACCACCGCTCCGTCGCCGAGCTCGAAGGTCTCGCCCTCGTACTCGACGCGTGCCACCGGCCGGCCGGCCACAGCAACCGCCGTTCCGGACATCGCGGCGGTGGCTCCCACCACCTCCGCGACCGCCGCCGGGTGCCGACCGAAAACCTCGCTCAGAGCCTCGTTCCAGCGCGGCTGCATGTCGCCGAGCGCGATGCGATCCTGCGGCCGCTTCGGACCGGCCAGCGCCGGCTCGACACTCGCCAGATCGAGCTCGAGGGTCTCCGTGTAGGTGATGTCGCGCGACTCGTCGCGCCACAATCCGTTGGCGCGGTAGTAGAGCTCCACGGCCTCGATCAGCTCCGCCGAGCGGCCCGTGAGATGCATGTACTCGAGGGTGCGCTCGTCGACCGGGAAGAAACCGCAGGTCGCCCCGTACTCGGGCGCCATGTTGGCGATGGTGGCCCGGTTGGCCACCGGCATGCGCTCCAATCCGGGACCGAAGAACTCCACGAAGCGGCCGACGACACCGAGCTCACGCAGCATCTCGGTGACCCGCAGGACCATGTCGGTCGCCGTGCTGCCTTCGGGCAGTTCGCCCAGCAGTCGGAAGCCGACGACCTCCGGCATGAGCATGTAGATCGGCTGCCCGAGCATGACCGCCTCGGCCTCGATGCCTCCGACGCCCCAGCCGAGCACCCCGAGCCCGTTGATCATGGTCGTGTGGGAGTCGGTTCCTACGAGCGAGTCCGGGTAGAGCAGCTCGCCATCGTCCCAGACCACCCGCGCCAGGTACTCGAGGTTGACCTGGTGCACGATGCCCGTGGCTGGCGGCACGACGCGGAAGTTGTCGAACGCCCGCTGCCCCCATTTGAGGAACTCGTAGCGCTCCCGGTTGCGCTCGAACTCCTTCTCCACGTTGATTGCCAGCGCCATTCCCGAGTTGAAGGCGTCGACCTGGACCGAATGGTCGATCACTAGCTCGCACGCCACTAACGGATTCACCTTGGCGGCGTCGCCGCCCATGCGAACCACCGCTGAGCGCATGGCCGCCAGATCGACTACGGCCGGCACACCGGTGAAGTCCTGTAGCACGACGCGACCGGGCGTGAAGGGGATCTCGACTTGCGCAACGTTGCGGGCGTCGTAGCGGAGCAATGCGTTCAGGTGCTCGTCGGTCACGACCCGTTGGTCGTAGCTCCGCAGGCAGGATTCGAGCAGGACCTTGATGGTGTAGGGCAACCCGACGGTATCGCCCAGGGCGTCGAGGCGGCAGATGGTGCGCTCGCCCAGGGGCGTGTTCAGGGTTTCTCGCGCGGACTGAGCGCGGTCGCGAGTTTCGGACATGGTTGACCTCACGTATCGGTGAGGGCAGCCGCGGCTAGGTGCGCCTGTCGAGGCCGCCGGTGGGCGCTTCGAGTCGCCTCGGTAAACGGCCAGGGCAGATGACCGGCTTGCGACCCGTTCTGTATGGATTCTAACCCACGTCGACCGGTCTCGACGGTGGCGCGTGTCAGACCGAGGGAAGCTCTGACAGGGTCTTGGAGCCTCGCGGCGGCCTGGTAGGCTGGCGAGATGCAGCATCTGCAAGGGAAACGCGTTCTGATCACGGGGGCCGGCCACGGTATCGGCCGGGCGCTGGCCGGCGCGTTCGCCGATGCTGGCGCGGCAATCGTCGCTAGTGACGTGAACCCCGATTCGGCCGCCGAGACGGCGAGCGCGCTGACAGCCTCGGGGCACGAGGCTGAGGGCGTGTCCCTGGACGTCACGAATCAGACAAGCATCGAGGCCGCGGTCAGCGAGCTCGCCATGCCCGGCATCGACGTGCTGGTAAACAACGCCGGCATCGTCGCGCGCGGTCGCTTCCTCGACGTGGCCGTCGAGCAGCATCTGCGAACCTACGAGGTCAACCTGCTCGGGCTCGTGCGGGTCACGCACGCGTTCCTGCCTCACCTGATCGGCCGGGCGGAGGCCCACATCGTCAACATCGCCAGCGCTTCCGGCTACATCGGGCTGCCCTTCGGCGCCGCCTACGGCAGCAGCAAGTGGGGCGTTATCGGCTTGTCCGAGTCGATCCGCCTGGAGATGCGCGAGACCGGCACCCCACACGTCCGGGTCACAACCGTGTGCCCGGGGTACGTCGAGACCGGCATGTTCCGCGGCGTCGAGTCACCGCGCTGGACGCCCTTTCTCACGCCCGAGCAGCTGGCTACGCAGGTCGTGCGCGCCGTGCGACGCGACCGCCCCTTCGTGCGCACGCCCTGGACGGTGAATCTCGGCCGCGTCATGGGCGGCCTGCTTCCCACCCGAGCCTTCGACGTGATGGCGCGGCTGTTCCGGGTGAACACGTCGATGAAGAGCTGGGAGCCGCGGCGCTAGCAGCTCACCCGCACGCCGCCGCGAGCGCGACGGCCGGGAGCTTGCCCCAGCTCGGCGAGGCTTCGAAGCCGACCATGCGGCGGCCGAGGGTGCCGAGGCTCCGGTGGCCGGGGAACCAGAGGGGCTTGGGCCAGGCGCGGAAGGGGGCGCGTACCACCGACTTCTGCGGATGATCTAGCAACAGGTAGTTGCCGACGCTGCCGATGCCGGAGCCGACGTCGTCGAGGTGGTTGCCTGGGAAGGCACCCCAGGAGGTGGTGCACAGGGCGAACAGGTAGGCGGTCCAGGCGTTGACGGCGACGCCGCCGTAGCGCAGCGCCGCCACTGCGTGCTCGAGCCGATCTCCGAGAACGAGCTCGGTGGCCGGGTCGACCAGGAGCACGCACGATAGCGAGCCCCAGACCTCGTCGTTGACGAAGCGCGTGGCGGCCTCCAGGAACTCTGAGCCGCTCCCGGGGAGGTCTACCTGCGCCAGCAATCCGCAGAAGGCCTCGTTGTCGAAGGCGTAGGAGCCCGTGTCGGGCTGCAGACCGGGGATCAGCGTCCAGGGCAAATAGCCCTCGCGGGCCGCTGGGCCCAAGGGCTCGGCCTGCGGATAGGTGCCGACGAACCTGTCGTACCTGCTCGCGGCTCCGGGGTAGTAAGCGTAGCGCTGAGGAACATCCGCAAGCGCACTGCGCAGCCGCCGCAGAAAGGCCTCGCGTTGGGGCCAATCGCCGGACAGGACCAGCAGCTTCGCCGCCACGCAGTTGAAGCTGGCATTGTGGGTCACCATCCCGGCAACGTTGCGCGCCTGGTAATCGAGATCGGCCTCGTTCCACTCGCCTGGAACGACGATCACCGGTGTCACGCAACCGAGCTCCGAGGAGACGCGCTTGTCGATTACCGGGTCGGCGGCGGCCTTGCGCCGCGCGCGCTCGGCCTCGTCGGCACCCCAAACGATGGCATCGTGGGTGTGGTGGGACCCGGTCAGATGAACCGCGTCGACCTTTGGGTGACGGCAACAGTACTCACCCACGTCGGCGCCGCCGTAGACGATGGCCAGGTAGCCGGCATCAATCAGTGACGCGAAGGCCTGCTCGAAGATCGGACCCAGGTACTCGTTCACCGGGTGCATCTTGAGCAGCACCACCTCGTCCTGTACGAACAGCTTGTGGATCACGTCGGTCGGCGCGATTACCGAGACGTTCCCGGCGCCGAGCACCAGCGCCACCCCGCCGCGCCCCGGCTCGCCCCGCTCCTTGGCCCGGTAGATACCGCCCTGCGTGGCATCGTGGCCCGGCTGCAGCCAGATCTCTGCATCGATGCCCCGGAATACCAAGCTCTCGAGCCTGGTCGCCGGCGTCACGGTCAGGATCGTCTGCCCCTGCCCCTGACGCTGGCGCTCGGCGGCCGTGGGCGGGCTGGCCCCTTGCTCCATGGCCTGCGCCATCAGCCGCAGCGCCCGCGTCGCGACCATGGGGCCGGCGAACCACTTCTCGCCCGCAAGCTGCGTGCTCGGATCGATACGCTGCGCCAGGCAGGCCTGGCGCACCCAGTCGCCCGCCAGGCGCTCGACACCGGCCAGGCACGCCCTCAGGAGAACCGCACGCTCGGGCAGGCCAACGCCAACCCAGTCGCTCGAGTGCCGGGCAAGGCGCTCGAGCGCTGCGTCGATGCGGTCGCGGGAGGTCGTCGGGATGCTCATCGCTCGCACGCTTGTCGTGGAAGTGCGAAGGCTCGAATGAGACGCTATCACCAGAACAAGCCGTAGAGGACGCCCACAGCGCCGATTACGGCCCATCCGCCCCAGCGAACGGCAGGCGAGGTCGTCAGGTCGATCTCGGTGCGGGCCGGCATGACCGCGACATCCTCCCTGCCCCGCAGGAGCGTGATGGTCACGATAACCGCGCTCAGCACCACGAACGTAATGGCCATGTGGTGCAGGAAGGCCACGGTCGGATAGCGCCACAGCAGGAACCCGTACGTCGGAACGCCAAGCAGCATGGCGGTCATGGCCGCCGCAGCCGGCACCCGCCACCAGAGGATGCCCCACACGAAGACCGCGACGATCCCGGGGCTGATGAAGCCCCAGAACATCTGGATGTAGTTGAAGATGCTGCCGAACGAGCCGACCGCGGGAGCCCAGAGGCAGCCGACCAACACCACCACCGCCGTGGCGATGCGCCCGGTACGAACCAGGTCACTGGCGCTGGCCGCTGGCCGCCACCACCGCCGGTACAGGTCCATGGTGAAGATCGTCGAGGCCGAGTTGATCATCGAGTCGAGCGTGCTCATGACGGCGCCGAAGAGCGCCGCGAACATCACCCCCCGAAGCCCGGCAGGCAGGATGCGCGCGATCATCGTCGGGTAGGCCAGGTCGGGGTTCGGGATCGTGTCGCCGTAAAGCTGGTACGCCATGATGCCTGGGAAGACGATGATGAACGGGATCAGCAGCTTGAGCGCGGCGGCAAACAGGATGCCCTTCTGCCCGTCGGCGAGACTTCGGGCGGCGAGCGTGCGCTGGGTGATGAACTGGTTCAGGCCCCAGTAGTAGAGGTTCGGGATCCACAGCCCGCCCACAAAGACCGCTACCCAGGGCATCTCCGGGTGATCCCACGGCAGGACCGTGTGCAGCCGGCTCGCGTTCGCGGCCAGGAATGCCTCCAGGCCGCCGACCGCGCGCAACCCGAGCACTGTCACGAGCACGCCGCCCGCTAGCAGTGCCGTCCCCTGGATCAGATCGGACCAGACGACCGCCTTGAGGCCGCCGTAGACCGTATACACGCCGGCGAGAATGCCGATCATCCAGATCCCCAGCGTCGTATCGACACCGAAGACCGCCTGCAGCGCCAGCGCGCCCGAGTACAGGACCGTTGCCAGGGCGACGACGATATAGGCCACCAGCATGTAGCTGGCCATGAGGGTTTGCGGCGCCGCACCGTACCGGTATTCCAGATATTCCGGCACTGTGAAGATCCCCGACCGCAGGAACCGAGGCAGAAAGACCCAACTGACGAGCACGAGGGTCACCGCCGCCATCCACTCGTAGCTGGCGATAGCCAGTCCCAGCTCGAAGCCGCGCCCGGCCATGCCGACGAAGTGCTCGGTCGAGATGTTCGAGGCAATCAGCGACAGACCGATGAGCCACCAGGACAGGTTGCGCCCGGCGAGGAAATAGTCCTCCGAGGTCTCCTCGTGTCTCGACGCGTACAGGGAGACACCGACGATGAAGGCGACGAACAGGGCGAAAGCGAGCAGATCGATGCCCGACAGCACCACGGGTCAATCGATCCGATCGAACCACAGATTGACGACGCGACCGGCATCGACCATCAGCCCGGTCATGGCGCCGCGGGAGTTCCTGGCGAAGCGAAAAACCATCTGCCGGCCTCGCTCCCCGGCCACGAACCGGTCGCTCTCTGCCGGGCGCAGCTCCCATTCGAGCCGGTAGGGAATCGACGCCACCAGACGCCCCTCACGCACGGCGATCTCGTAGATCACGTCGAGCTCGGCACTCCGATAACGACCAGCAAAGCCGCGCAGCTCGGCGACGGGTAGCAGCGACTCCTTCCCCGGGTCTTCCCCGGTGGCGTCGGAGCCGCGCGCGTCGGGGTCAGGGGCCGGCCCCATGACATCCCCGAGATAGCGATCCGCGACGCGCCGAGCCAGCGCCGCAGGACCTGCCGTCGACAGGTTGCACAGCGTGATTACGCCGAACCGCTGCGCCGGGAAGCGAATCATGTCTGCGCGGAAGCCCACGAAGGCCCCGCCGTGACCCACCATCGGCAGGCCGCGATACTCCCGGGTTACGATCCCGGAGCCGTACGGGATCACCGTGCCGTCGTTGAGCACGCCACCGGCCAACCACCGTTGAATCAGCCGCGGATCGCCGTTGCCGAGCCGGTTGTCGTAGAAGTTGCGGTCCCACGCCAACAGATCGTTGACGCTCGTGAACACGGAGCCATCGCCCGTGATCGGCAGCGTCGTCATGCTCAGAACGAAGCCGCCCCCGTCCTCGGGAGCGAACCCCAGCGCACGACGCGGCACCAGGTGCGCCGCGTCGTCGTGGAAGTGAGTGGAGCGCATGCCGAGTGGCCCGAAGATGAGCTCGTCGGCGGCGTCACCGAGGCTCCTTTCGCTCGCACGCTCGACGATCTGGCCGAGCAGGAAGTAACCGCTGTTGCTGTACAGGAACTCGGCACCCGGCCGGAAGTTCAGGTCGCGCTGCCGCGCCAGCAGGCCCAGCAACTCGGAGGCGTCGTAGTAGTCCTCGTCGCGGTAGCCGGCAAGCGCCGTGAGCGCGAGGTAGTCGCGGAGCCCGCTGGTGTGGTGCAGCAGATGGCGGATGGTAATCACGTCGCCGAAGTCGGGGATCTCAGGTAGCCAATCGCGGATGTCGTCGTCGAGGCTCAGCGTCCCGGCCTCATCGAGCAACAACACGGTCATCGCCGTGAACTGCTTCGAGACCGAGGCAATACGAAAGACCGAGTCCGCATCGAGCGCCGCCCCGCGCTCCAGGTCGGCCATTCCGTAGCCGCGACCGTAGATGAGCTCCCCATCCTGAATCACCCCCAGGGCGCAGCCCGGCGACGACGGGGAGTCATACTCGGCGAAGATCGCGTCGACCGCCGGTTGGCGCGAGCCGGGCAAGACCGAGGTCGCCGTCTCGCCGCACGCGGTGATCATCGCGGCAAAGAGCACCAATACGAACATGGACTTGGGGCTCGCGAGCATGGGACCGTGCTTGGACGTTGAGGGTTGCCGGTGGGCGCGGATCATCGCGCGCCGCCGGCGGCTGCGCAACCATCGCGCCTGAACCCCGCAGCCCCGGGCTGAGTTACCCCGCCGCGCGGGGCGTCAGTCCCATCGGACGGTCTCGGCCCGCTCGCCGCGCACGTAGCGAACGACGTCGAGTGTGTCGAGAACCAGGGAGATCCCGTTTACCAGCAGCAAGGCGCGCAGCCAGAGCCCGAACGGCTCGTCGGCCGGAGACAGGTCCAGTCGACCCCACAGATACACGAGCATCGGGTACCAGAGGAGATGCCCCAATCCCAGAAGCCGGGTAAACCCGACGGTGGCCGTGATGATCTCCATAGCCACCGCACCCACGAGCAGCGTGCCCAGAACGACCTTCGCCTCGGTGCGGTCGATGAACAGCACAGCGAGCATGTTGGTGCCCGCCAGCACGATCACCCAGGCCAACACAGGCGTCGGCTGACGCAGCAGCCCGCGCGTGAACGGGGTCATCGGATGCCAGATCCGGTTCCCGGCTGCGCCCGCTGACGGCGCACCAGCGTCAGGGCGAGGAGCCGAGCAGCCCCGACAGCTCGGTGGCCGCGGGCAGCAGGCCCAACCAATGGGTCACGATCTCGCCATCCCGCACGAACACGAGCTGGGGCACTGAGCCCTCACCGGTGATACGGGTGAACTGGTTCCCCTGCAAGTTCTGGACGGGGATCCGGAGGTCATACTTGTCGCGGTAGGCGTCGATCTGGCGCTGACTCGTCAGGAAGGTAAAGCCAACGACCGGCGGTAGCGCTGCGTCGCGCGTGTACTCGGCCACCCGGGGGCTCATCTCGGCACAATGCGGGCACTCGTGATGGAACAGGTACAGCAGGTGCTCGCCGGTGCTCAGGTCTACCGACCGCATCTCAGGGCTCGGGGCGGCCGCCATCGCAGCGCGCACACCGCTCGGCCCGGTCTGCAGGAGCGACAGGGTGATCCCTACCCCCACCACCGCCATCGCACCCATCAGTGCCTTGTGCCAACCTTCGAGCGGTCCGCCGTCGGCACCGACACCGCGCCACACGGCCACTGCCAGCGCCAGGAAGAGCGCGTCGATCGCCAGCGCCTCGCCCGGCGAGCGCTCGAGCAGCGCGCCGAAGCAGCCGCACTCGTCGAGCGTTCCCATCGACCATCCAGCCGCGATGGCCACCATGAAGAGAGTCAGGAACCCCCCGGCGACCATGCTCGTCTGACGAACACCCCAGCGGGCCATCAAGGCAACCCCGAGCACCACCTCGATCGCCGGCACGAGAGCCGCCACCAGCGACCGGATCGGGCCGCTGATGCCATAGCCCGGGAGCGCCGTGTAGAAGGTCCAAGGGTCGAGCAGCTTGCTGCCGCCGGCTACCACGAACAGGGTGCCGAGCACCACGGGGCCCCAGCGTTGCAGAGGTGAGAGCTTCGGTGCGATCGGCTTGCGCTTGCTCATGAGACTCCGGCTTGAACCACCCGGCGGGAATCAGGCCAGCTCGCGAGCCTCCAGCGCACAGGCACGTTCGGCTCGCCAGCCCTGCGGCGCCATCTCCCAGTCGCGGGCCACGTAGTCGGCGAAGGTGATCGCTAACAGGATAGCAAGCCAGAGCACTCCCGCCGCGACGAAGACCCAGGTCAAGCGCACGCTGTATCTCACATGCATGAACCAGACAACGACGGCGGCCGCCTTGATGCCGGCGATCAGCAACGCCAGCGGCGTGTGCAGCCAGGAATATGCGCCGAGATCGAGCACGGCCACCCAGATGGTCAGCGCGGTCAGGGCCAGTAGGGTAACGAAGACCGCGATGTAGACCGACAGCGGGACAACGTGATGGCTCGAGTGGGAATCGCCGCGCATTCAATGTCCTCCGGCGCCAGCGCCGAACAGATACAGCAGCGGGAACAGGAAGATCCACACGATGTCGACGAAATGCCAGTACAAACCGAACATCTCGATGGGCGCGAAGTAGTCGGCGCTGAAGGTGCCTCTCGACGCCTTGATGACCAGCCAGACCATCAGCAAGAGCCCGATCACCATGTGCAGCGCATGGATGCCGGTCATCGTGAAGTAGAAGGAAAAGAACAGGTGCACCTGGTTGGCGAGTGGCCCGTCGTAGCGGAAGTAGGGCCCGGGAACGTGCCCCTCCTCCCATTTCTGGGAATACTCGACTCCCTTGATTCCCAGGAAGACACCGCCAAAAAGCATGGTCGCGATCAGGAACACGACGATCAGGTTCTTCCTGCCGAGCTGGGCGTAGTGCACCGCCAGCGCCATAGTCAGGCTGCTCAGGATCAGCACGACCGTATTGATGCTCCCCATGACCACGTCGAGGTGGCGGGCACCCTCGGCGAAGGCCTCGAAGTGGAGCTTGCGATACACCGCATAGCCGGTGAAGACACCGCCGAAGAACATCACCTCGGTGAGCAGGAACAGCCACATTCCGAGCCCGGCCGACTCGTACTGCTGGGCCATGTCGTGGAAGTGATGCTGGAGCGGGCCGCGCTCCTCGCGGGTCTCGATCGAGCCGCTCACAACGGCTGCCGTCGCGGGTCCTGGCGCAGGGCTCATCGGTCAACCTCCTGCGCGCCGGCAGGCGCCGGGATCCACCCCGGGCCATCGCCTCGGCCGGAGTCATCGTCGCCATCCGGCCGCACCGGCGGGAAGGTGGCCGGAATCGGCTTGGAGTAGTCGTAGGGATCCTCATCGAGAGTCGGGATCTCCTCGAAGTTGTGGGGCGCCGGCGGCGACTGGATCCTCCACTCGAGGCCGGTGGCACCCCACGGATTCGAGCCCGCCACCTCGCCGTAGCGCAGCGACCAGATGAGATAGACGATCGGGATCAGATAGGCGATCCCGAGGACCGAGGCCCCGGCCGTCGACAGGACGTTCAAGACCTGGAACTCCTCCGGGTAGAAGTGGTAGCGCCGCGGCATGCCGACGTAGCCGACGATGAACTGCGGGAAGAAGGTCAGGTTGAAGCCGACGAACAGCAGCCCGGCCGACAGCTTGCTCCAGAACTCCGGGTACATCCGCCCCGTCATCTTGGGCCACCAGAAGTGGATCGCCGCCAGGTATCCCATGACCGCGCCGCCGACCATGATGTAGTGGAAGTGGGCGACGACGAAATAGGTGTCGTGCACATGCACGTCGATCGCCAGGGTCCCCAGGTACATCCCGGTGAGCCCGCCGATCGTGAACAGGCCCAGGAAGCCGAAGGCATAGAGCATAGGCGTCTCGAACGACACCGCACCGCCGTACAAGGTGGCGGTCCAGTTGAACACCTTCACGGCCGACGGGATCGCCACCAGCATGGTCAGGAACGAGAAGACGAAGCCGGCATAGACCGACTGCCCCGAGACGAACATGTGGTGACCCCAGACCAGAAAGCCGAGGATCGCGATCGCCAGGCTCGAGAAGGCGATGAAGCTGTAGCCGAATACCCGCTTGCGCGAGAAGCAGGCAATGACCTCGCTCATGACCCCCATCGAGGGCAGGATCATGATGTAGACGGCGGGGTGCGAGTAGAACCAAAACAGGTGCTGGTACAGGATCGGGTCGCCGCCCAGCGCCGGGTCGAAGATGCCGACGCCCAGCAGCCGCTCGATGGCCACCAGAAAGATGGCGATCGTCACCACCGGCGTGCCCAGGATCATGATCAGACTGGTGGCGTAGTGGGCCCAGATGAACAGCGGCAATCGGAACCAGGTCAGCCCCGGGGCCCGCATCTTGTGGATCGTCACGATGAAGTTGAGGCCGGTCAAGATCGACGAGAATCCGGTGACGAACACGCCGATCGCGGTAAGAGCCACCGCCGAGTTGCTGTAGGTGCTGCTGTATGGCGTGTAGAAGGTCCAACCGGTGTCGACACCCCCGACGATCAGCGCGGCGAGCGTGAACAAGCCACCGACCGAGAAGATGTACCAGCTCGCCAGGTTCAACCGCGGAAACGCCAGGTCCTTCGCCCCGATCATGATGGGAATCAGGAAGTTGCCGAAAACCGCAGGGATCGACGGGATCAGGAAGAAAAAGACCATGATGATGCCGTGCGTGGTGAACACACGGTTGTAGGTCTCCGAAGACATCAGGTCGCCCGGCGGGGTCAGCAGCTCGAGACGGATGAGTGCCGCGAAGATCCCACCGAGCGCGAAGAAGAAGGTGATCGATCCGAGGTACAGCAGCGCGATGCGCTTGTGATCGATGGTGAACAGCCACGATTTGAGGCCGTAGGCGACGTTCAGGTAATGCTCGCGCGGGACCTCGCCCTCGTAGCGATCGCGCTGTCTTGCCACGGCGCTCACTGTCCTGCCTCCGCGGCTCGTTCCGTTGCCGGGGTCCCCAGCGACCGGATGTACGCGATCAGCTGTAGGAGCCCCTCCTCGCTGATCTGACCCTGGTACATCGGCATGATCAGGTCGTAGCCGGCCACGGCCTTGGCACCGGGATTCATGATCGACTCGCGAATGTAGCCCTCGTCCGCCTGTACGAACTCCCCGATCGCCAGCTCGACCGTGCCGCCGTACAGCCCGGTCAGGGCAGGGCCGCGGGCGCCTGGCTGCTCGCCGTGGCAGGTCTGGCAGCCGAGCTGGCCGAACAGGCGCTCGCCCACCACCGCCAACGACTCGCCAGAGCCCCCGCCTCCGAGCCAGCGCTGGTACGCGATCGGATCCATGACCACGACCCGGCCGGTCATGCCTGCGTGCTTAGTGCCGCAGTACTCGGTGCAGAAGAGGTGGTAGGCACCCGTCTTGGTGGCCTCGAACCAGAGTGTGGTGTAGCGGCCGGGTAGCACGTCCTGCTTCACTCGGAAGGCCGGTACGAAGAAGCTGTGAATCACGTCCTCCGAGGTCATGGTCAGCTTGATGGGCTGACCGACCGGCACGTGCAGCTCGTTGATCTCGCGCGGCCCCTCCTGGTGCTGGATCTTCCACATCCACTGCTTGGCGACGACATAGATCTCGAGCGGCTCCGACGGCGGCCGTTTCATGCGGAAGAACAGATCGGCGCCCCACAGGAAGAAGCTCATCACGAACAGCAGCGGGATGCCGGTCCAGGCCAGCTCGAGAAGCGTGTTTCCGTGGGTCTGCTCCACCACCTGGTGGCGCGAGCGGCGCCGGTAGCGGAACGCAAAGGTGCTCACCAGGATGACGATGAGCACGGAAAAGAACAGCGCGACCGCCGTGATATAGGCGAACAGAAGGTCGACCTCACCGGAAATGCTGGAGGCGCTCGGCGGCAGCAGCGGCACGTCAGCTTGGCTCATGCCCGCCTCCCACCGGTGTGGCGGCGCCCAGCTCGGTGCGCTCGCGGCGCAGGCTCAAGACGATGAAGCCGGCCAGGGCCGCGAAGGTCGCCATGCCTGCGATGCGGATGGCAGCCCAGATCGCGAAGGTGTATTTGCCCGTCGTGGCGTCGTAGCGATAGCACAGCAGGAAGAGCTGGTCGGCCAGCGTCCCGATCTGGTTTGCCGAGGCCTCGACGAGGCCCAGGCGCAGGTCCTGCGGCGGGTACTCGATGCCGTAGAAGTAACGCGACACGACGCGCTCCGGAGTGACCACCATGATCGCCGCGCCGTGGGCATACTCGTCGGTGGCCGGATCGTAGACGTAGCGGAAGCCGACCGTTTCGGCGAGCCGCTCGATCGACTCGGCCGACCCCGTCAGCGCGTGCCAGCCGCTGTTCAATCCGGCGCTCTGAAAGCCGTACTTGCCGGTGAGCTCGGCTTTCTTGGCGATCGCCGCCGCCGGCGTTTCCTCCGGGTCGATGCTCACCGTCACGATGTCGAAGTCGGTTCCGGGCTCGAGCTCCAGCAGTTTCAGGTTTGACAGCAGGCCGTCGAGCACCAGGCCGCAAAGCATCGGGCATTCGTAGTAGACCAGCGCGAGCACCACCGGCCGCTTGTTGACCAATTCTCCGAGCGCCACAGAGGCTCCGTTCTCGTCAAGGAGCTCTAGGTCGCCCGGTAGGGTCACACCGAGGCGCTGGTCGATCCCGACTCGAGCCGCTAGCTCCTCCGGGCGGAGCTGCTGGGCTCCAGCCGGCGACGCCGCCGCCAGGAGCGACAACAGGGCAACGAGCGGGCTGCAAGCGCGCATGCGTGGCATCAGCGACTCTCCGCCTTCGCGGCGCTTACCGACGGCTCGGCGCCTCGATACGGCAATCCGCGCGCCGCCAACAGCTCCATGGCACGCTCGACCGGGACGCGCGCGATCCCCTCCTGGCGGTCGACCCAGCGGTAGGTCGTGAGCTGTACCGCCTCTAGCGCGTCGAGCTGGGACCGCACGCTGCCCCGGGTGGTCTCCAAGCGCGGCTGCGGTGGCAACACGCCGGTCTCGACCAGCGGCGACTGCTCGTCGTTGACGACACTGCGAGTCTCGAGCACATCGAAGAGCACGATCATGAGCCACATGGCCACCCCGATCAGCGTCGCGAGCGCCACCAGCCCCATCATCAGGCTGCGAGTACTCAGATCGCGCAGCTCGTGCTGCCGCTGTACCGAATCGGCCGGTGGACGATTATCGGGTTGGCGGCTCATCAGTGGGCCTGTGCGGCATCGAGCGCTTCATGGATGCGCGGGTCGTTGAGTGGCAACAAGGAGCAGGAGCCAAGGCGACGAGCGAACAGATAGGCCCAGACCCCGCCAATGCCCGCCAGCAACGTCAGGTCGAGCCAGTGCACGTGGAGCTCGCCGGGGGAAAAGGCCGGCGTGATGAGCCAGTACAGGTCGAGCCAGCGCATCAGCAGGATCACCGCCGCCACGCGTGCCAGCCGCGTGATCGACTGCTTGCGACGGCGAGCAAGCAGCAGCAAGAACGGCAGCGCGAAGTGGAATCCCATGAGGATCGGCGCGAACAGCTCCCAGCCGCCCGCGGAGCGGTGCAGGTACCAGGAGATCTCCTCGGGCAGGTTGCCGGCCCAGATGATCAGGTACTGCGAGTAGGACAGGTAGGCCCAGAGCATCGTGAAGGCCAGGGTCAGGTTGCCCAGGTCGTGGAAGTGCCCGGGGCGCACGACACTCGCGAGCGGCTCCGAGTCGCGAAGCCAGCCGAGCACCAGGATCGCGAAGGCCAGTGTGGTGAGGCCCTGGCCGGCCACGAAGAGCATCCCGTAGATGGTCGAGAACCACTCCGGCTCGAGGCTCATGCCCCAGTCGATCATGGCGAAGCTCACGGTGAGCGCGTAGATCGGCAACCCGGCGCCCGAAAGCAGCTGCAGACGGCGCGTCAACCGCGGGCGGGGCTCGTCGCCTTGGTCCTGTTGCGAGGACCAACGTGTCACCAGGTAGGTCACGGCGATCCAAATCGCGAAGTAGAGCACCGCGCGCGCGACGAAGAACGGTACGTTCAGAAAGGGTGCTTTGTGCTGCAGCAGCTCACTGCTCGCCACCAGCTCGGGCCGAGCCCACGGGTACAGGCTGCTCATGCCGAACAGAACCGGCAGGAACAGCACCGCCATCAGCGGCATCGTGGCGGCGGCCGACTCGAGGATCCGCCGGATCACGAAGCCCCACCCGCCACCGGTCATGTTGTGCAGGCACACGAGGCCGAACGAGCCCAAGGGCAGGGCCAGCCAGAACAGGTAGGCCACCAGGTAGGAGCGGAAGAACTGCTCCGGATTCATCGCGAAGCCCACGGCCGAGGCGGCCAGCGCCGCACCGCCGACCGACAGGCCCAGCCGCTGCAGGGCCCCAAGACGCTCCGAGAGCGGCCGCGCGCTCATCGCCGCCGCCCCAGCCGTTCGAGGTCCACGGGCTCGAGCTCGGCCTCGGTCACGCTTTGCGACAGCTGCAGGGCCTCGATGTAGGCCGCGATGGCCCACCGATCGCGCACCGGAACCTGCGCGGCATAGGTCGACATCGCCCCGAAGCCGTTGGTCATCACGTCGAAAAAGTAGCCCGGGGGCGCCTCGCGAAGCCGATCGACATGCAACGAGCTCGGACGTCGGAAGCCGCGCTGCACGATCACGCCATTGCCGTTACCGACCCGGTCGTGGCACGGGCTGCAGAAGATGTCGTAGCGCTCCCGACCCCGCGCCAGCATCTCCAGGGTCACCTCGTACGGGTAGATTCCGGCGGGCTGGCCCTCGACCATGCCCCGGTACAGGTGATCGTCGACCCGCAGTCGACCGCGCGCCACGGTGCCCTCGACCGGAGCCCGGGAGGCCCGGCCGTCCTCGAACAGATCGCTCGCCTCCAGCGGATCGAGCCGCTGCTGATCGGCCATCTGCTGGGCGCACCCCGATGCCGCCATCGCCGATAGGGCGACCAAGATCCCGAGGGCTCGCCCCCGCCCGGAGCCATCAGTACTCAACGTCGTAAACCCCGACGGCGTTGTCGAGGCCCTCCAGAAACGCACGGGTGGCGACGTCGTCGAACTGGGCGTCCGTCGACTCCACGCACAGGAAGAACCGGTCGCTGCTCGCCAGCTTGAAGCGCTCCACGTTGAAGACCGGGTGGTAGGGCTGTGGCAGCTTGTTCCAGCCCAACATGCCAAGCACACAAGCCAGCGTGGCGATCAGGATGGTCGACTCGAATACCACCGGGATGAACGCCTGCCAGCTGAAATAGGGGCGACCACCGACGTTGAACGGGTAGGCGATGGTGGCGCTCCACCACTGCAGCGCGAAGGCGCCGATGCCGCCGAGAAGGCCGGCGAACAAGACGGTCTTGGTGATCCAGCCCTTGCCCTCGTAGCCGATCGCCTCGGTCAGTCCGTGGATCGGCGCCGGCGCGAAGGCGTCGATGTTGTCGAAGCCCGAATCGCGAGTCTGACGGCAGCCGGCGAGCAGGTCGTGGGTCGTGGCGAACTCGACCATGAGCCCGAACAGGCGCGGGTGGCCCTTCATCGACTCTCCCCCTCGCCGGCATCCGGTACCAGCGTTCGCATCTCGAAGATGGAGATCATCGGCAGCAGGCGGATGAACACGAACAGCAGCGTCAGGAAGAGGCCGATCGTGCCGACGAACGTGCCCCAGTCCCAGATCGTCGGTACGTAATCGCCCCACGAGGACGGCAGGAAGTCCCGTGACAGGCTGGTTACGACGATGACGTAGCGCTCCAACCACATGCCGATATTCACCGACATGGCAACGCCGAACAGCGCCATCGGGCTGCGCCGGATCCTAGGCAACCAGAGGAGCTGCGCGATGATCACGTTGAACAGCACCAGCGCCCAATAGATGTGTGCGAAATCGCCGAACACGCGGTGCTCGATCATCGCCAGCTCGTACTCGGCACCGCTGTACCAGGCCATGAAGGCCTCTATGGCGTACCCGTAGGCGACGATCAGCCCGGTGGCCAACATCACCTTGGCCATGTTGCTCAGGTGGCGCATGGTGATGAAGTCCTCGAGGCCGTAGAGCTTGCGCACCGGGATGGCCAGCGTCAGCACCATCGCAAAGCCGGCGTAAACAGCCCCCGCCACGAAATAGGGCGGGAACAGGGTTGCGTGCCAGCCGGGGACGATGCCGATCGAGAAATCGAAGCTGACGATCGTGTGCACCGAGATGACCAGCGGGGTGGCCAAACCGGCGAGCAGCAGGTAGGCGACCTCGTACCGGTACCAGTGAATCGCGGAGCCCCGCCACCCCATGGCGCCCATGCCGTAAGCGAAGCGCGCGAAGCGTGTCGTGGCCCGGTCGCGCAGCGTCGCCAGATCGGGGATCAGGCCGACGTACCAGAACAGCCCCGAGGCGATCGCGTAGGTGGTGACGGCGAAGACATCCCACACCAGCGGGCTGCGCCACTGCGGCCACAGGTCGAGAGTGTTGGGGTACGGCACCAACCAGTAGAAGAACCAGGGCCGGCCCATGTGCAGCAGCGGGAACATGCCGGCACAGGCCACGGCGAACAGCGTCATGGCCTCGGCGAATCGATTGATGGACGTGCGCCAGTCCTGGCGTAGCAGCAGCAGGATGGCCGAGATCAGCGTGCCGGCGTGCCCGATTCCGATCCACCAGACGAAGTTGATGATCGCGAAGCCCCAACCGACCGGGTTGTTGATACCCCAGATACCGACACCCGCGAACAACAGATAACCCACCGACAGGAGCAACGCCTGCAGCAGCAGGAAGCCGATGCCGAAGCCGACCCACCAGAGCTTCGGCTGGCGCCCCGACAGGACGATCGAGCTGATCTTGTCGGTAACCGACCGGTAGGTGTGGCCGGGCGCGATGACCGGATCGGTCCGGGTCAAATCAGTGTCCATCGCTGGACTCCGTGACCCCGTGATCGGGGCGATCGGCGATCGCCGGGTTCGGGTTGTCGAGTCGCGCCAGGTAGTTGGTGCGCGGCCGGGTTCCGGTCTCGACCAGGATCCCGTAGTGCAAGGGGTCTTGCCGCGCCGCACTGATGGCGCTGTCCGGGTCGTTGATGTTCCCGAAAGTGATCGCCTCGGCGGGACAGGCCTGCTGGCACGCGGTCACCACATCGCCGTCTTGGATCTCGCGTCCCTCGACCTTGGCGTCCTGGCGAACGCGGTTGATGCGCTGAACACAGTAGGTGCACTTCTCCATGACACCGCGCGAGCGAACCGTCACATCCGGGTTGTGAACCATGGCCAGGACCGGATCGGCGCTGGTGTCGGTGTAGTCGAAGAAGTTGAAGCGGCGCACCTTGTACGGGCAGTTGTTGGCGCAATAGCGGGTGCCCACGCAGCGGTTGTAGATCATCTCGTTGAGGCCCTCGCTGCCGTGGACGGTGGCGGCCACCGGGCAAACGAGCTCGCACGGCGCGTTCTCGCAATGCATGCAGGTCACCGGCTGGAAGACGGTCTCAGGATCGTCGAGCTCACCGGCGTAGTAGCGGTCGACGCGGATCCAGTGCATCTCGCGACCAACCAGGACCTGACGCTTGCCGACCACCGGGATGTTGTTCTCCGCCTGGCAGGCGGTCATGCAGCCGTTGCAGCCGATGCACAGGTTGAGATCGATGGCCATGCCCCAGGACAACCCCTCGTAGGCGAAGGGCGGGAAGAGGCTCTCCTGGGGACCCGGCACATGCGTATGAGGATGGGGTATCTCACCGCTATCCCGGTACTGCTGGTAGGTCCCTACCCGAACCAGGTCGCGACCCTCCATCGAGTGGTGTAGCTGTGTGGAGGCCAGCGGATAGTGGGCTCCGGTCGGATCGATCGTGGCTCCGGGCAGCGTCCACATGGCATCGCCGGTACGCAGCGGGTACACGTCGAAGCCGGTCTCCGTACCGACGCGGCCCGTACGCCGCCGGCCGTACCCCAGGGTGACGGTCACGGCGTCGTCGACATGTCCCGGGGTGATCCAGACCGGCAATTGCACCGATCGGCCGTCCGCGCTCAGCTCGACGATGTCGCCACTCGAGAGCCCTTCGTGCTCGGCCGTCGTCGGGCTTACGAGCGCGGCATTGTCCCAGGTGAGCTTGGTAATCGGCTTCGGGGTTTCCTGCAGCCAACCGTTGTTGGCAAAGCGGCCGTCGTACACGGTCGCGTCGAGGCGGAAGAGCACCTCGAGACCCCGCGCCGGCGAGCCGCTCACGCCCGGGTCCCAACTGGCAGCGAGTGTCACCTCGCGCGTCTCGAAGGCGGTGCCTGCAATCAGGCCGTCATGCAGCACTCGCTGCCAGAACGTGTCGAACGTCAAGCCGAGGCCCCGGTCGGCCTCTCCCGCCTCCCAGCGTGCGCCCCAGTAGGCACGCACGATCTCCCGACTGTCGCGCTCCGGCTGATCGATCAGAATGGCCATCAGCTCGGTGGCCGATCGGCCACCGTAGAGCGGCTCGATGGTTGGCTGCGCGAGCGTCACGGTACCGTCGTACGCGCGCGCGTCGCCCCAGGACTCCAGGAAGTGGGCCTCCGGCACGTGCCAGTGACACTGCTCGCTCGTCTCGTCCTCGTAGGGCCCGAGGTGCACGCGCCGCGGGACGCGCTGCATTGCTGCAAGGAAATCGAGATCGGCCGGGGCGTTGAAAACGGGGTTGCCTCCGACGATGACGAGCAACTCGACATCGCCCGCGTTCATCTCCTGAGCCAGCTCGCGAATCGAGGCAACCTGATCGACCGAACGCGCGGCGACCGGGTCCGTGTACCGCACCGTCGTGCCGACGTTGTCGAGGTGACGGTTGATCGCGTGCGCCAGCGCGTGCAGCACAGGAGGCTGGCTCTCGCCGGGAACTACCACGGAGCGGCCACTGTGGGCAGTCAGATCGGCCGCCAGCGCCTCCAGCCACTGCCGATCGACGCCCGAGTCGAGAGCCTCGAAGGCGGCAACGGCGGCATCGGCCTGGTCCAATCCCGACACTCCGAGCATCGCCGCGAGCGCTCGCGCCAAGACCTCGATGCTCGAGGAGCGCAGACGCCAGCAGTGATCGGCCCGGACGCCGGTGAGCGTCGGGCTGCTCTCCAGGGCGTAGAGGCGTGACATTCCCTGGCCGTCGCCACGAACGCGGCGCCGAGCCGAGAACTCACGCGTGTACCGAATGCATCCCGGTAGGCCGGCGAAGATCTCGGCATCGAGGGTCACGACCCGCTCGGCCGCGCCGAAGCCGTAGACCGTCTCGACCGGCTCGCCGAAGGCCTGCATCGAACCCAGGTAGGCGCTGTCCCGGACGGCCGGCTCGAACTGATGCCACTGGGCGCCGGGGAAACGCGTCAGCACACGCTCGATCTGGTCGGCGAGCGTCGGTGAGGTGATGGTCTCGGTGAGAATCCGAAGCCCTGCTCCGCCGGAGGCGGCCATGGTGCTCGCCGAGGTCGTGAAGGCGGCGAGGAAGGCCTCCCAGGTGGTGATGCGACCGTTTCGGAGCACCACCTGAGAGCGATCCGGATCGTAGAGGTTCAGCACCTCGGCCTGGGCAAAGGAGTCCGTCGATCCGAGGCTGGCTGGATGCTCTGGGTTGCCTTCGATCTTGGTCGGGCGCCCCATGTGCGTCTCTACGAGCAGCCCGGTGGCGTACCCCCCCAGCGTCATCGAGCTGGCGTAGTACAGCGGCTTGCCCGGAACCAGATCTTCGGGCTGCCGGACGAAGGGCACGATGAGCTCCGGGGCCTGGCCGGTGCAGGCGGTGGCGCCCGCCAACCCCAACGAAGCCCCCATGAGCTGCAGGAAGCGCCGGCGGCTCACCGGATCCGTCATCTCGGAGGCCTGCTCCGGGAACTCACGGTGCAGGTAGTCCAGGAACTCCGGGGTCTCGGCGATCTCCTCGAGGCTGCGCCAGTATCGCTTGCCCCGCGCGCTCGCCAACTTGCGGCGCAACTGGGCCAGCTCGGGAGATCGGTTGCGGCTCGTCGAGGTACTCATCGGTGGCACGTCGAGCAGCTCAGGAGCCTATCGATCTCATACTCCTGCACGAGGGCGCGGCCGAGCTCCAGCTGGTCAGCCGTGGGCTCCCAGGTCATGTCGAAGACTCGATCGCGTGGCCGGACGTACTTCTCGGGCTGCCGGTGACAGTCGAGACACCAATCCATGTAGAGGGAGTTGTCCTTCCTCATCAGGGGCATCTGGTCGACCCGACCGTGACAGGTGCTGCAACCGACGCCCTTGGCAACATGCACGCCGTGGTTGAAGTAGACGAAGTCGGCCAGGTCGTGAACCCTGATCCAAGTGAGCGACTCGCCCGTCCGGAAGCTCTCGCGCACCGGCTCGAGCATCGGGCTGTTCGACCAGATCTGCGAGTGGCAGCTCATGCACGTCGCGGTCGGCGGGATGCCTGCGAACGACGATTGCTCGACGCTCGTGTGGCAGTAGCGACAATCGAGGCCGAGCCCGTCAACATGGTGCTTGTGGCTGAACGGGACCGGCTGGCTCCGGGCCACGCCGACGCCCGTCGCATACGACGAGCGGGAGTAGATTCCGAGCCCCCAAGCGAGCACGGCGAGGAACAAGGCCGCTCCGAAGATGCTCAGCCTTGCAAGCGTGTTGGTGCTGGGGTGGAAGATCTGGGCCAAGGGTCTAGGAGACCGTGGTGAAAGTGTGGACTAGGAGGCGTGGTGAGAACGCGCCTGCGCCCGTGCGTACCGGATGGCGCGCTCGGATGAGACCTTTCCTACCTTTCTTAACGCGCATCATCCGTACGCGCTAGCCTCTTTCTGCGCGCCGGATTGGCAATCCCGCCCCGACATCGCGGTCGTGCGCCAGGATCGCCGCAGAGGCCCGACGCGACGATCCTGTCAAGCCGGTGTCCGACGACTACCAGGCGATTCCGTAGTCCTCTCCGTGATGGCTCGAGCCGCCCCAGAAGCTGCCGTTGTCCCAGTCGAAGAAGATGGCGTTGATGGGACCCGAGGTTCGCTGGCTGTCGGTCAGCGTGTATCCCAAGCGCTCCAACTCCGCCCGCACCCAAGGCGGGGTCGCCGACTGCACGAGCAGGCGGCCGGGGATCGACTCGTGCTGGCCGAAGGAGTTGCGCATCTGGTAGCTGTTGATGTTCGGCGCCTCGACAGCCTGCTGCACGTCCATGCCCCACTCGACCATGTTCAGGAAGAACTGCAGCAGGTTCTGATCCTGACCGTCGCCTCCCTGCACCGCGAACGACAGGTAGGGCTTGCCGTCCTTGAGCGCCAGACCCGGGGTCAGCGTCGCGCGGGGCCGCTTGCCGGGTTCCACGACGTTGTAAGGGTTGTCCGCCGGATCCAAGACGAAGCTCTGCATGCGCTGGCTCATGCCGATACCCGTACGACCGGCCACCGCCGCTGGCACCCAGCCGCCGCTCGGCGTGATCGACACGACCCAGCCGTCGGCGTCGGCGGCCTGGATCGATGTGGTGCCGGCGTAGAAGTCACGGTCGAAGTCGGCCATCGCGGCCGAGCCCGCCTCCGGATCGACGGCCTTGTGCCCCCAGCGCTCCAGGTAGTCGAGGAACGGATTCTCATCACCTTGATACGGATAGGGATCTCCGGGGCCCGCGTCGGGGTCGTTGCGTCCCCATTCGATCGAGCCGACTCGGTCGCGAGCGTACGCTTTCGACAGCAGTCCTTCGATCGGCTCGGCCGGCGGGAAGTAAGGATCGCCGTAGTAGAAGTCCCGATCCGCGTAGGCCAGGTTCATCACCTGGTAGAGCGTGTGGACATAGCGGCTGCTGTTGTAACCCATGGCGATCAGATCGAGATCCTCGAGCATGTTCAGGGCCTGCAGCATGACCGGCCCCTGGACCCAGGTCGTCAGCTTGTAGACCTCGACGCCCTTGTACGTCGTCATCACGGGCTCCTCGATGTAGACCTGCCAGTTGGCCAGATCCTCGAGGGTGTGCAGGCCGCCCATCTCCTGCGACCCACGAACGAACTCGGCCGCGATGTCACCGCCGTAGAAGCGGTCGTAGGCGGCCCGGATGGCCTGCTCCCGTGAAGCGCCGCCCAGCAGGGCCTCCTTCTCGGCGTCGAGGAGCTTGGTGAGGGTCGTGTGCAGATCGGGCTGGCGGAAGATCTCACCAGGGTACGGCGCCTCGCGCTCCTCGCCGAGGTGTGGCAGGTAGACGTCGCGCGAGTAGGGCCACTCCTTGATGCGCTCCTTCTCCCGTTCGATGCCGTCGGCGGCCTGGGCCTCGATCGGGTAGCCCTCGGCCATCTGTATCGCCGGCGCCAGCACCTGCTCCAGGCTCATGGTCCCGTAGCGCTCCAGCATTACCATGAGCCCGCCCGGTGTGCCCGGCGTCACCGCCGCCTGTGGGCCGTAGGCGGGCGGGTAGTCCAGATCCTGCGCCTTGAACTGGTCGGGCGTGGCGCCGCTCGGTGCCACGCCGAGCGCATTGATCCCCACCACCTTCTGCTGGCGCGGGTCGAAGATCAGCGCCTGGGTCTCGCCGCCCCAGGACAGCACGTCCCACATGGTCGAGGTAGCAGCCAGCATGGCGCAGGCGGCGTCGACGGCGTTGCCGCCCTGCTGGAAGATCATCGCCCCGGCGGTGGCCCCGAGCGGCTTGCCGGTGATCGCCACCCAGTGGCGGCCGTGAAGGATCGGCTTGACGGTGCGCTGCGCGGAGGCCGCCGCGCCGCCAATGAGGGCAAAGCAGAGAATCAGGCTGGTGAGGTTACCTGGCGTTCGCATGGGACCATGTCTCCGGCAAGAGCGGTTATGGATCGCCGTGGAGCCTACCAAAAGCGTCGAGGGGAGACGGCAGTCGCCGGACATCGGTACGATTCCCTGGCTATCCACTTCGGCGCGCCGGAACCAATTCACACGCGGCAACGCACTCTCGTCATCGTAGTGATCTTCGCCGGCCTGACGCTGTTCTACACCTATCCGCTGTGGACGGCGCCGACCCGTCTGATCAACGACCTGGGCGACGCGTGGATCATGGCCTGGGACGCGCACGCGATCGTCGATCCCGAATCGAGCTGTTCGACGCCGACATCTTTCATCCGCGACGGCGGACGCTGGCCCTGTCGGAGAACCTGCTCGGCAGCGCCATCCCGGTGGCGCCCCTCAACTGGCTTGGACAACCGGTTCTGGCCTACAACGTGGCGCTGCTGCTGGGGCTCGCGCTCAGCGGCATCGGGGTAACGCTCTGGGTCCGTCAGCTGACGGGTTCGACGACGGCGGGGCTCGTCGCGGGCATCGTCTGGGCATTCGCGCCCCCCAAGCTCGACCACCTGCCGCAGATCCAGTTGCTGACGGGGCAAGGGCTGGCCTTCGGGTTGTGGCTGGCCACGCTGTATGTGGATCGTGGAAAACGACGCTACCTGATCGGCGCCGCTGCACTGCTCGGATGGCAGTACCTGAGCGGAATCCATCTGACGCTCCTGGCGCTGCCAACGGTGGCCCTCTACTTCGTCGCACTACTCTGGCTTCGCTCCAGCAGCCTGTTGTGGCGCGACCGGAAGCGGCTCATGGCGGACGTGGCGTTGGCCGGCCTCGTCGGCATGGCGTTCGTCGTCCCCGCGCGCCTCCCCTACCTGGAGCTTGGCCAGGAGGGCTTTCGGCGGACGCTGGAGGCGACGCTGGAGTACGCCGCCCGGCCGCGCAGCTTGCTGGCGCCGACCTGGGTCAATCGCGCCCCGCACCTGGTCGCGCTTCACCAGCGATTTCGCCTCACCGAGGCGAATCTCTTTCCGGGCGTCCTCGCCTCGGCGCTGTTTGGCTGGTCGATGGTTGTTGCCTGGCGCGCTGGTGGCGTCCGGCACGCCCGGCCCGGCCCGCCGACTCCGATTCGGCGAGGCCTGCATCGAAGCGCCGTTGTGGTGGCCGTGGTCGCCGGGCTACTCGTCCTTGCCTGCGGACTGCTGTCGCCGTTGGGGCACAGGGTCACCGCGGTGACCCTGCTGTTCCAGTTCACGGCCACCCTCGCACCGGCAGTGCTCCTCGCCGTCGCGACCCCGGTGGCACTCCTCACGTTGCCGGGGGACCGCGACGCCCGCGATCGCCAGCTCCTTGCCGCGCTCTGTGGGTGCCTGGCGTTGGTCGCGTTCCTGCTCGCCCTCGGTCCCGTGGTAAAGGCCTTCGGCGGGATGCTCGGCCCGGGCCCGCATCGCTTTCTATATGAGGCGGTGCTGCCATTCCGGAGCATCCGGGCCGTCGGGAGGTTCGGTCTCGCGATGCTGCTCTGGGTCGCCGCCGGAGCCGGGATCGGGACAGCGGCCCTGCTCGAAACAGCCCGCGCCCGCGGCTTGCGACCAGGGCGGATCCGAGTCGCCGCCGGGGTCGGCTTGGCCCTGCTGAGCCTCGAATACTGGTCGGCACCGCTTCCGCACCACGACGTATCGTCTCCCGACGCCGCCACCTACGAGCACATCGCGGGATTGGACGGCGTCGAGGCAGTCATCCACGTTCCTTTCGTGCCCGGTTCGTTCGCGGCCGACGCTACGATCTACATGCTGGGCTCGACCCGCCACTGGCGTCCCCTGGTAAACGGCTATAGCGGATTCACCCCCCTCGAAGTCCGACCCCTTGTCGGCATGACCCCGTTCACCGGCGCCTTCTACCGTTACCTCCGTGAGCAGTTCGCGGCCGACACGATGGTCGTGCATCGCCGCTACCTCGGAGATGGGCTCTATGCGGGCCTCGAGGACAAGCTGCGATCCGACCCACGGAACGTGCTCGAGGTGGCGTCGGTCGGCGACACCTTGGTCGCGCGGCTACGCACCGACCAGGATCGGGGCGGCGTGGTCACACGCCGCTACTCCAACAAGCAGTTGACGGGCAAGAGCCACGTGGCCTTCCAGGCGCGGCTTCTGAGCCCTGGCACGGCGACACTCGAGGTGGCGTGGGGGAGCCGTGTGGTCCAGCGTCTCGAGATCGGCGCCCGGTGGAGCGACATCGAGACGCCGCCGCCCACGCCGAACGATGCCTTGGCCGACGGGAGCTACCGCCTGACCTGGGCGGCCACGGGCCCGACAGTCCCGCAGCCGCTGGGCAGCTCCGGGAGCCTGATCCACAACGACCTGCTGGTTGAGGCGCAACGGCTGCGGCTTGCACTGGCGGTAAACGACGCATGGGAACTGGTTACTTCCGAGCCGGGCGTGCTCGTCGGGCTCCTGGACGCGGAGGGGCGTTCGATCACCGGATACTCGGAGCACGTCTTTCGCCGCGGCGGCTTCCAGGGCGCTGCCGCGCTCCTGCGCTCGCTCTCCCCAGGCCAGATCGTGGCGGTGCTGTTCGATCGCAGTGCGGAGGCCACCGCCCCCGTGCCGACCGAGTTCCGCGACGCGTTGCGCGTGATCGGTGCCTCAACCGAACGTGTCGAGTCGCGCCTCTACGTCGCGCTCGGCCGCGTCGGAGCGCCCCCGGGCTCGGCACTCGAGCACGGAGGTTCCGCGCGTGCCTGGGTTCGTGTGGGCCCGGCCGAGGCGAACCGCCCGCAGATCGCGGTGCGCCGGATCCGGAGAGCAGGCCGTGGTGAGCCTCAAGGATAAATCGAGCCGTCGTCGTGCAGGAAACGAATCGTACGAATCCGCAGCGGGGCCGCCTCCCGCGGCGAGGCCCGTATGACGATCTCGACCAACTCGGCCCGATCGGCCGGTGGTACCTCGAGATCGAGCGCCCCACGTCGACCGACGCGGATCGGCTCGAGATCGACGCCGTCGATTCGAACCATCAGGCGCCTCACCGTCGAGCCGAGCAGCGACTCCCGGTCGAGTGAGATCCTCATCGTTCCGGCTACCATACGGCGAGGGAATGTGCGCCGAACGACGCCCGCGTCGCCTCCGTTGAGCACACGCAGCACCAGCACGCCTGCGACGCGCTCGACTGGCAGCAGCCACCGAGACAGCTCCGGCAGCCGCTCCTGGAGCGCCCACTCGCGGCGCTCCTCGGACAGGGCCTCCAGGTCCAGGAGCAGGTAGCGTACGGGGAACTCCCGTACGAGGCGCTCGATGAACTGGTCGCCCAGCACGGGGCTGGCGAGACGGTGCAGCCGCGCGATCGGCTCGGGAACGAAGCCGTTGTGACCGGTGACGCGGCGCTTCCAGTGATACAGCGAGCGCCACTGGCCACGGGCCGTCTGGAACATGCGCTCGGGCTGCGGTCAACTCGATGATTGCGAAGTCGCCCGGCTGCGCGGCCAGCCAGGCCTCCACCGGGCGCGGCGACGGCGGCGCGCGCGGCGGCAGGGCCGGCCCGAGATACTCGATCTGCATGGCCAGGATCAGGGCTCCGGCCGCCAGCCACGGCGCCGTGCCCCAACGACTCCGGGCCGCTCCGATTGCACGACTCGCCCCGAAGCCGATCAGCACTGCCAGTAGCGCCATCCCGAGGTAGCCGACCCGGTAGGGCGCGCGCAGGTTGGCGAGCGTCGGCACCGCCCGATACAGCCAAGATAGCGGCGTCATCGGACCGAGGTAGCCAAAGAACTGGATCTGCTGGCCGAGTGCCAGCAGGAGGGCCAGCCCGGTCGCCGCCGCGAAGGCTTGGGCCATGCGGGGAGCCTGGCGGACCCGACGCGACGCCCGGCGGATCAGCCACGGAAAGCTCCGCCCCTCGAGAGCCCAGAGTGCCCCGAGGGATGCGAGCAGCGCGCCGATCGTCAATCCTCATGGCCGGTCTGGCGCCTGCTGGTCGAGCTGCCAGGCTCGATGGTGCTCCAGCAGGAAACGCAGTGCGACGATCGCCGCCACGCCGAACGCCAGCATCGCTCCCCACCGGCCGGTACGCCGCCCCGGCCCCGAACGAGGCTCGGCCGCATGCCTCGGACCCCGCAGCGCCAGCCAGCAGAGCCACAGGGCAACGAGCCCCGGCAGCCACGGGGCGGCCAGCTTCGCCCCCGCCGCAGGCACGGTCCAACTCCACAGCCAGCTATCGAGGATGAGGAACTCGGCCGCATCGGATCCGCTGGCAGGCCACGCCTGGTACTCGTATTCGCCGCGCTCGCGAGGGTACAGATCGGCGTAAGGAGCAAGCACGGGAGCGACCAGCAGCGCCGCCGTCAGGGTGGCCAGACAGAGCGCCCCGAAGCGGCGGCGATCGAGCCTCAGCTCATCGCCCCAGACCAGGAGCAGGGTCGTCGGCACCAGCAGCAACGGAAAATAGAAGGAGTAGTACAGGCTCGAGAGCGAAGCCAGCGCCACGAAGGCGCCGGCGATCAGCGCCCGCGCCAGCCCCGGTCGGCGCAGCATGCCCACCAGAGCCAGAAGGGCGAAGGGCACCCAGTGCACCGAGATCGTGTTCAGGTGGGCCAGGGTCCAGCGCTTGGCCGGAAACCAGCAGGCGAAGGCGCCGGCTACCCAGGCGGCGGCAGGGTCACCGGTGAGGCGGCGGACGAGCAGGAACGTGCCCCAGCCCGCCGCCACAAAGGTGAATAGGAAGGCCAGGTTGTAGAGCAGGATCGGGTTTTCCACCCATGCGGCCAGCGGCATCACGGGCAGCGCTTCGGGCACGAAGTGCTCCGTGTAGGCAAGCGAGCGCGGGTACGGAAAGAAGCTGTTGGAGTCGAACAGCGCGAGCGGATCGCGCCCCAGCTGTCTTGCCGTCCAGTTCAGGATCCAGCCGTGCAGCAGGGCGTCCTCGCGGTTACCCCGCGGGATCGCAGTGCTCAGGCTGGCGGCCAGCGGGCGTAGGTGCAGCAGCGCGATAGCCAGGTAGCTGGCCATGACTCCGAGATGCACCGCCAGGCCGCGCAGGCTCGGCGCCGGGCGGCGGCTCTCGCTCACTCCGGATCGACCTCCACGACCATCTCGATCTCGACCGCGATGTTACGCGGCAGTGACCCCATTCCGACCGCAGCGCGTGCGTGCTTGCCACGGTCGCCGAAGACCTCGACGAGCAGATCCGAGCAGCCGTTGATCACCTCGGGCTGTTCACCGAAACCCGCTGGCGCATTGACCATTCCGAACACCCGCACGATCCGTCGCACCCTGCGCAGGTCGCCGATCTCTTGCTTGAGCGACGAGAGCAGAGCGATGGCGACCAAGCGAGCCGCCTCGTAGCCCTCCTCGATGGTCAGATCCGCGCTTACCTGCCCGGTCACATAGCCGCTACCGTCGAGCTTCGTCGGCCCGTGCCCCGCGACAAACACGAGGTTACCCGTACGCACCGTCTTGACGTAGTTGGCGACGGGGGGCGGCGGCTCGTACAACTCGATACCCAGCGCGCGCAGGCGGCCCTCCGGATCGTATTCCTGCGCCGCAGGTGCAATCCCGGGGGCCGTGGTTGCTAGCGCCAACAGCCCAATTGCGATCATTGCTCTCTTCATTTCCCGCCCTCATTGGGTAGAAGCACGCCGCCGATCCCGGCGTCGCGGACCATGCTGTTGATCGACTCGATATCGGCCTCGAACGCAGCCAGTCGCTCGGCGTGCTCGGCCCACTGCGCCTGCAAGTCGGTGAGCCGCTGGCGGGCGCCAGCGGTTACGGGCGGCTCAGTACCATCGACCGAGCCGACCACGGCCACCGCCTGCGCCAACAGCTTGTTCTCGAAGTTGATGATGTCCTGGAAGTTCTGTGTGCGGCGCTGCACGATCTCGCCGTCCCACTCCTCGAGACGGCTGGCCAGCTGCTGGCAGGCCTCGGCGATGGCCGCCGCGCCCTCGTGCGATGCCACACGCCCGGCCAGGGCCGTGAGCTGCTCGCGCACGCCCGCCATGCGATTGGCGGCCGAGCTCATCGCGCCGAGGAGACCCTGCGCCTCGCTCAGGAACTCGTCCTGCGCGGCGTACTGTGCCGCCGTGGCGAGCCGCCAGGGTGGCTGGGTCAACTCGACGTTTGTGCTGAGGACCTCGTCGCCTGCCTCGAGCTCGAGGGTGTAGGGTCCGGGCGGGACCTGGCGGCCTGCGAACGAGCCGAACACAGCGATGTCGTCGACTTGCTCGACGCTCTCGTGACGGAAGTCCCATGCGAGACGGTTCAACCCCGCTTGCGCTTGGAAGGTGCTCGGCCCGGCAGGGACGCCGAACGGAAACCCGGGAGGGCCACCGCCAGCGGCCGACGCCGGGGCGTCCGGGTCGCTGGTGTAGGTGCGGACCAGATCGCCAGCGCTGTCGCGCACCCGCAGGCGGACCAGATTAGTTGCCGTCTCCTCGTCGAGGTGGAAGTAGGCCTGCACGCCTGCCGGTGGATTCTGCCCGGCGGGTGCCGGAGCGCCGAAGCCGAAGCCACCGCTCCAGGTCACCATCACCGTGTCCCGGGGCTGTAGCAGCACCGTCGCATCCGCCACCCCGTCGGCGCTCATCCCCCGGACGGGCGACAAATCGTCGAGGATCCAGAAGGCCCGCCCCTGGGTCGCCGCGATCAGGTCGCCACTGGGATGCACCATCAGGTCGGTGATCGGTACGCGGGGCATGTTGAGCTGCCAGGTGTGCCAGCGGTCGCCGGCGTCGAACGAAAGATAGATCCCGTTCTCGGTGCCCAGATATAGCAATCCCGAGCGGGTCGGATCCTCGCGCACCACGCGTGCCCAGTGCTCGTCGTGGATACCCTCGACGATGCGCGTCCAGGTGGCCCCGAAGTCGGTCGTCCTGAATACGTACGGCGTCAGGTCGTTGAACTTGTAGCGGCTCACCGCGGCGTAGGCCGTGCCCGGATCGTGCGGCGAGGCCTCGATCGAGTTCACCAGCGCCTCTCCCGGCGCCTCCCCGCCGCGCCCCATCTGGGTCACGACTTCCGGGGTTACGTCGACCCACGTCGACCCCGCGTCGCGCGACAGCTGGATCCGCCCGTCGTCGGTTCCGACCCAGAGCACACCGGCCTGGGCGGCCGATTCGGCAACATAGAAGATCGTGTTGTAGACTTCGCCACCGGCGTTCTCGTTGGTGAAGGGGCCGCCACCGATCTGTTGCTTCTCCACGTCGTCGCGCGTCAGGTCGGGCGAGATCTCGGTCCAGGACTGGCCGCGATCCTCGGTACGGAACAGCACGTTGCCGGCGTGGTAGATGACGCCGACCTCGTGGGGCGAGCCGACCACGGGGTTGTTCCAGTTGAAGCGAAACTTGTGGTTGACGGGGTTCACGCCCAGGTTGAGCTCCGGGTAGGCACGAATCGGCTTGCGCTCCCCGCTTTGCCGGTCCCACACATCGAGATCTCCCTCGATACAGGTGCCGTAGACGTAGCGCGGCGCCTTGGGGTCGTCGAACGCGATGTAGGCGCTCTCGCAGCCCGAAACATCGTAGAAATCGTCCCAGCCGATGATGCCGGGGGCGGCGCTGGCGATGCCGATTGCCGAGTTGTCCTGCTGCCCGCCGTACACGTGATAGGGAAACTGCTCGTCCGCGGTGACCCGGTAGAACTGCGCCGTCGGCTGGTTCCGCTGCGTCGACCAGCTCAGGCCACCGTTGAAGCTGACGTTGGCGCCCCCGTCGTTGGCGTTGATCATCACCTCGTTGCGCTCGGGGTTGATCCACAGGTCGTGGTTGTCGCCGTGCGGTACGGCGACCGTCGAGAAGGTGCGGCCCCCGTCGATCGACTTCATGAACGGGGCGTTCATCACGTAGACGGTGTTCTCGTCCAGAGGATCGGCGAAGACCTCCATGTAGTACCAGGAGCGCGTCTGGATGAAGCGGTCGTCGCTCAGGTGACTCCACGAGGAGCCCGCGTCGTCCGACCGATACAGGCCGCCTGACCCGTACTCCGCCTCGACGATGGCAAAGATCCGATCCGGATTGGCGCGCGAGACGTCGACGCCGACCTTCCCCATGGTGTCGGGCAGACCGGTCGTCAGGCGGGTCCAGGTGTCGCCGCCGTCGGCAGACTTCCAGATGCCGCTGCTCTCTCCGCCCGACTCGACGATCCACGGACGGCGGATGTGCTCCCAGTAGGCGGCGTAGAGAATGCGGGGGTTGGTCGTGTCCATGGACAGGTCGCTGGCACCGGCGCGCTCCGACACGAAGTGCACCCTCGCCCAGGTCTTGCCGCCGTCGCCCGATCGATAGATGCCGCGATCCTCGGTCCAGCCGTGGGTCGCCCCCTGTGCCGCGACGTAGACCAGGTCGGGATCCCGGGGATGGACGCGAATCCGCGAGATCACCCGGGTTTCTTCGAGCCCCATATGGGTCCAGGTCTTGCCGCCGTCCGTGGACTTGTAGACGCCGTCGCCGTGGCTCGTCATGACGCCGCGCACGGCGTGCTCGCCCATGCCGACGTAGACGACGTTCGGGTCCGAGTCGGCGACCGCGATGGCGCCGACCGAGCCAGTGCCGAACTGGTCGTCCGAGACGTTGGCCCACGTCGTGCCCGCGTCGGTGGTTTTCCAGACACCCCCGCCGGTACCGCCGAAGTAGTAGGTGCGTGGATCGGAGACCACGCCCGCCACCGCGACCGAGCGACCGCCACGCGTCGGGCCGATGTTGCGCCAGCGCATCACCGACAGGTAGCTATCCGGGTCGAGCTCCTGCTGCGGTGCAGCGGAGCTCGGGCCGGGCGCCGCTACCAGCAGGGCGAGCGACAGGCTGGCCAGTACAAGGGCCGGGCATCGGCGAGACGGCATGGAAACCTCCGTTCGACCTCGGGCCGAGCAGCCCGAGACGGGTTCTCGAACGGGGCAATCAGACCATCCGCGACCGGTCGCGTCCAGTCCGACCCTCGGCGACTACGCCCTGCCCGGTCGTCCGATCAGCAACGAGGCGAATCCGGGCAGAAACGCGATGCACCAGGCGAGGAGATTGCGCCAGTAGAGCAGCCCCGGATCGTGCGGGCCGAGCCAGATGTCCGAGATCGCCCAGAACCCGACACCGGCGAACATCGCCGCGGCCAAGCCACGCACGACGGTCCTGGAGGTGGCCTCCTGCAACCGGCCGACCGCGTTGGAAAGAAAGGCAAAGGCCAGCCACAGGGTCATCCAGGCGATCAGCATCGCGGGGATACCGACGACGGGGTACAGCACGTAGAACAGCGCCGCCGCCAGGACGCCGATCAGCAAGCCCCCTACCGCGGCCAGCCACGCCTTTCGTGCCCCGGCCAGACGACCGAGCGTCAACCCGAGCACGCCGAGCACCAGGCCGCCGTGCACGAGGCCGTAGATCGTACGGTGCTCGGGCAGCGCCGCGGCCCAAAAGGCGTCGGCAAAGGTACTGGTCGCGGCCATGACGAGAGTACCGATCAGAGTCGCCTTGAATCCCTTGACGTCGCTCATCGCGGATGTGCCCCGAATGATGTGGAAATTGGATGAGCGTTTCCTCCGCGACCACGGTTGATCCTATCTGCTAGGCGGCCTGCTGGTTCGGGCCGCGGGTGATCTCAGCCAAGAACCGGTAGCCATCGATGCGGCGCATGCGGATCTGGCCGAAGGCGACCAGGCCCCACAGCAACGTCACCCCGGCAGCCTCGGTCGAGAATGAGCCCTGTGTCTTGGTGCGGCGACGGAACTCGCGGTTCAGGTTCTCGAGCGGGTTGGTGGTGCGCAACGTCTTCCACATCGGCCTGGGGAACTCATAGAAGGTCAGCAGGCTCAAGCCCGCCTCCTGCAGGCTCTTGTCGCGCTTCATCTCGGTACGTGCATGAACCGGGCAGTGGTCACGCAGGTTGTTCCACTTATGCTGGGTGCACCGCTGCACCGGCACGTTCGGCCAGACTTGAATCGCTTTGGCCAGCCCCTTGTGCCCGTCGGAGATCAACAACTCCGGTGCCTGCAGTCCACGCTCCACCAGCGACTCGATCAACCCTTGCCAGTGGACGGCCGCCTCCGAGACCGCTAACCGCAACGCCACCAACACCTTCTGGCCGTCCGGCCTGACACCGAGCACCGCCAATACCGGCACCGACACGACCCTCCTGGCTAGCCTGACCTTCAGATGAAACCCGTCCAAGTACAGAATCGAGTACCGCTCGCCGGACAGATCTCGCTCGCGCCAGCGCTCGAAGCTCGCCTTCAGGCGCCCCACCACTCTGGAGACCGTGCTCTTGGACAGGTGCTCCTTGCCCAGCAGCGGAGAGAGCGCCTTGCGGATCCGCCGGGTGTTGGCGCCCGCCAGATAGGCCCCCAGAATCGCCTCGTCCACCTGCCGGGCTCGCCGCGCGTACCGGGGCAGGATCGCGCTGCGGAACTCACGCGCGTCCCCGTCCTGGTCCACGATCCGTCCGCGCGGGATCTCCAGCTCCTGTAGCCCCTGCGCCGTCGTCACCCGTCGTCGCTGGCTGCCATTGCGGTAGCCTCGACGCTGCCCGTTGCGCTCGTATCGGTCGCAGCCCAGCGCCTCGCTGAGCTCTTCCTGCAGCGTGATCTGGATCGCCTCGCGGATCCTGGAACGCAGCAATCCCTGTATGTCCTGCCGGAACTCGATGACCCCGGCTGCCTGCGTGCTAACCTGCTTCACGGCGTAGCCTCCTGCCGCTCGTGGCGGCGTTGAGTTTTTCCTACTCGGGAGGTTACGCCATCTCTATTTCCACAAGACTCGGGCCGGATCCCTCATCGCGCCACCCTACCGCACCTGTCCGGCAGGGAAGCGGGTCTGAACAGGGTCAGGGATGAGTCTCCGGTCAGGAAGGGACCTCGCGAAGCACTCGGAAGGCAAGGCTCGGCCCGAGATCGTCCGGATGGTGCGTGTAGCGGAGCGCACACCGAGCGCTGTCGGCTCCGAAGATCCACGATCACCGCGGCTGGTCCGCTCAGTGCACCAGGTGCAGCTCGGTCTGCCGACGGATCGACCAGCGGCGCGAGCTGTCGGGCGCCACCTCGGCCTCTTCCTCGAGGGCCATGCGCACTGGCTGCCCGCCCCACTCAGGAACCTCCGTCGTAACCTGCAGCTCGGTGGAGAACCACATGTTGGCAAGCACCGGAACGTCGCCGCGGCCGGGAACGCCTTCCTGCCGATCCCACAGCCCGATCAACGGACCAGCGGCGTGGCCGTGGTCACCGATCGGGTGGGTGTACATGGTGCCGTTGAGCCCCTCGCCGCGCATGCGCTCCAGCACGCTGTAGAGGACCTCGTTCCCTGTACGCCCGGGCTCCATCTCCTCCAGCAGCAGATCCTGCAGTCGGTTGGCGTTGGCCAGGGCCACCTTGAGCCCCTCGGGAGCGTCGTACTCGCCATCGCGCAACACGTAGGCCATGTGCTGGGTATCGGTGTTCGTCCAACACCGCGAGCGCTTGCTCTACTTGGGATATTCTGAATGTAGTACCGATTTTGTACCATTTCGGGCATCATCGCCATGCAAAACAGCTCCCCATTGCGCCGACGATTCCCGGATCAGGCGGTCGTCATCGTGCACGTACAGCATCGTCGTCTTGATGTCCGAGTGCCCCATCGCACGCTGCGTTCCCACGAGGTCTCGGTACGCCATGAACGTCCCGTACGTGTGCCGGAACGTGTGGATCGTAATGTCCTCGGGCAAGCCCAGACGTTCTCGATCCTGCTGCCAAAGCCCCTGCACCCTTCGCGTCCTCCACGGCATCAACCGGGAATCGCCCCGAGCCCTCGCGTCGGCCACGAGCTTCCGAAAGTGTGACACCGCATCGTGACCGTGGATTGGCACGATGCGCTCCTTGGACCCCTTGCCCACGACGACCAGATGCGGCGTCGGAGTGTCGAGCTTCACGCTGTCGGTCGGCAGCTCGGCGAGCTCGGAAGCCCGAAGCCCGGTGAGCAAGTACGTGAACCACACATCACGGTAGCGTGCTTCATGGAGCACCCTGTGGCGCTCCTGGTCGGTTAGCGACCGGCGCTTGCTTGACGGTGCCGGTGGCACGAGGCCTTGGACTGGATTGGAGTCGAACAGCCGCAGCTTTAAGCCCCAGCTGAATGCGCTCTTGAGAGCTGTCATGTAGTTATGCGCCGTGTTCGGTGCGTACCTCGTGACGAGGTACTGGCGATACTCCTCGATCGCCCCCGGCGTCACCTGGTCCATGTAATCAACGCCGATGCTCCGCGTGAACGGCAGGAACACCTTCGCCAACGCAAAGCCGTACTGCCGAACGGTGGTGGGGGCCAGGTGCGAGCGGTCACAGGATCTAACAGGCTGCTGAAAAACTCCTCTTTTTCGAGTAGATTCTGAACCACGCAGCCCGCGGCAAAAACCGAAGCATCAACGAGGTGAGCAGATGCGTGGTGAGGACGCGGGACAGGTGGCCGCCTTTAGTTACGTATCTCCGGAGCAGCGAGTACCGAAAGAGCATCCGCTGCGGCCGCTGCTGAGGATCGTCAACGATGTGCTGGGGCGGATGTCGCCGCTGTTCGAGAAGCTGTACTCGCACACGGGGCGACCGTCGATCCCGCCGGAGAAACTGCTGCGGGCGCTGCTGCTGCAGGTGCTGTACACGATTCGCTCCGAGCGCATGCTGATGGAGCAGCTCGACTACAACCTGCTGTTCCGGTGGTTTGTGGGCCTGAACATGGACGATCTGGTGTGGGATGCGACGGTGTTCACGAAGAACCGGGATCGAGTGTTGGGAGGCGAGGTCGCCGAGGTGTTCTTCCAGGAAGTGCTGGCGGAGGCACGGCGCCGCAGCCTGCTATCGGATGAGCACTTCACGGTGGACGGCACGCTGATCGAGGCGTGGGCCTCACACAAGAGCTTCAAGCCGAAGGATCAGAGCGACTCCGATGAGGGAGGCAGCAACCCGAGCGTCGATTTTCGCAAACAACGGCGCACAAACGATACTCACGCCTCCAGGACCGATCCGGACGCACGCCTGTACAAGAAAAGTAGGGGAGCCGAGTCGAAGCTCTGCTACATGGGGCACCTGATGATCGACAACCGCCACGGGTTAGCAACCAAGGCATGCGTAACGATCGCTTCCGGGACAGCGGAACGCGAGGCGGCGGTGCAAATGGCGGACAAGATTTCCGGTAACCGCAGGGTGACCTTGGCGGCCGACAAGGGCTACGACACACGCGAGTGCGTCCGTAAGCTTCGAGATCGGAACATCACCCCGCACGTCGCACAGAACGACACCAATCGGCGCAGCGCCATCGACCGGCGCACAACCCGCCACCCCGGCTACCAGGTCAGTCAAAGGAAACGCAAGCTCGTCGAGCAGATGTTCGGATGGGCCAAGACGGTCGGGCTGATGCGCAAGACGCGGCACCGAGGCACCGAACGCGTCGATTGGATGTTCACCTTCACCGCCGCTGCCTTCAACCTGGTCAGAATGCGCAACCTCCAGGGGGCGACGTGACGATATCGGGACTAACCGCCCAAGAAATACCGGCGCGGCCGGCAACCAGAGCCTCGCACTCGCACTCGCCGCCCCGCTAACTCACCGTGATCGAGACGATCCAGCCCAAAATGGCGCGCTCGAGCCGTTTTTCAGCAGCCTGCTAGGAGGCCGTGGTGAACGTGCTGCGACTCGCCGTGGTCGTGCAGCGGTACGGCCTGGAGATTGCCGGCGGGGCCGAGTTGCACGCACGGCTCATCGCCGAGCGGCTCGCACGGCGCCACGAGGTCACCGTCCTGACGACCTGCGCCCGGGATTACGTTACCTGGCGTAACGAGTACCCGCGGGGACTCTCGAGCCTCAACGGCGTGGCCGTCTACCGCTTCCCGGTGCGCCGGCCGCGGGATCCCGATCGGTTCGGCCGCCTGCAGCAGCGGGTCTTCCACCGTAAGCACTCGAGGCGCGACGCCGAGGCGTGGATGGATGCCCAGGGGCCCTACACCCCGCGCATGCTTCGCTGGATCCGCTACAACCGGGAGAACTTCGACTTGTTCATCTGCTTCTCGTATCGCTACTGGACCACCTACCGGGCCATGCAGGCGGTCAGCAGCCGCGGCATCCTGGTCCCCACCGCGGAGCCCGATCCTACGATCGAAATGCCGATGTTCGCGCCGGTATTCCGATCGGCGCGCGCCATCATGTACAACTCGCCCGAAGAGCGCGCGATGATCGTCGAGCAGACAGGCAACGAGGAGACCCCCGGGGTCGTGGTAGGTGTCGGTATCGTGGAGCCACCCTCCGTCGACGCCAATCGCATTCGCGCCGAGCGCGGTCTCGACGGTCCGTTCCTCCTGTACATCGGTCGCATCGACGCCAACAAGGGATGCGCCCAGATGTTCGACTGCTACCTGGGCGCCAACGAGCAGATCCGTTCGCAGGGTGGCATCCCGCCCAAGCTCGTGCTCGGCGGCAGCGCCATCCTCGAGATCCCTGACCACCCGGACATCCTTTACCTCGGCCGGGTATCCGAACAGGAAAAATACGACGCCGTTGCGGCATGCGCCGCCCTGATCATGCCGTCGTTCTACGAGAGCCTGTCGATGGTGCTGCTCGAAGCATGGTCCCTGTCGCGACCGGTACTGGTCAACGCGCACTGCGCCGTGCTCGAAGGACAGGTCGCACGGAGCAACGGTGGGCTCTTCTATCGCAACACCGCCGAGTTCGCCGAGTGCGTCGGGCTGCTGGGCGACGACGGTCTTCTGAACGAGCGGCTCGGCATCAACGGCCATGCCTACTACGAGGCCAACTACAGTTGGCCCGTGATCGAGAACAAGTACGACGGCGTACTGGAACGGTTGGCGGCTGGGGCGGGCGTTTCGTGAGGGCCGTGCACCAGCTGTCCGTCTCGGCCGGCTACGGCGACGCTATCGGCAACGAGGTACTGGAGATCCGTGATGCGCTGCGCGCCGTCGGCCATGCCTCCGATGTATTCGTCGAGCTGGTCGATCCCCGTATGGCCGCCCAGGTGCGACCCTACCTCGAATACCGCGAGGTGAGCTCACCCGACAACGTGGTGCTGCTGCACTACTCGCTGGGGTCCAAAGTCTCGTCGCTGGCCCGGGAGATCCCCGATACTCTTGTGCTGATCTACCACAACATCACGCCCGCCAGCTTCTTCGCTCCTTACAACCTCGGCCTGGCACGCGACTGCGCCATGGGCCGGCTCGAGCTGGCTCGGCTTCGCGACCGCTGCGCACTGGCGCTCGGAGACTCCGAGTACAACCGCATGGAGCTGGAGCAGCTCGGCTTTGCGCCGACCGACGTGCTGCCGTTGATGCTCGACCTGACGAGTCTCGATGGCCCCGTCGATCCGGTCGTACTCGAGCGGTTCGACGACGACCGCTGTAACTGGCTGTTCGTCGGCCGGGTGGTCCCCAACAAGCGCTTCGAGTCGATCCTCCGCGCCTTCGCCTACTACCAGCGCCATATCGACCATCGGGCGCGCCTCATTCTCGTCGGAGAGTACGGCACGTTCCTGCCCTACTACTTCGCACTGCGATCCTTGGCCGACGAGCTCGGGGTGCGCGAGGTCCATTTCACCGGCCACGTGACCGCGGCCGAGCTCAACGCTTACTACCGCACAGCCGACGCCTTCGTTTGCATGTCCGAGCACGAGGGCTTCTGCGTGCCGTTGTTCGAGGCCCTGTACCGGGACATTCCGGTCTTCGCCCTGGAGGCAACAGCAGTGCCCTATTCGACGGATCACGGCGTCATGCTGTTCGCCGACAAGGACCCGGCCCTGGTGGCGGAGAGTGTCGGTCTGACCCTGCAGGACGAGGTGCTGCGAACCAGCCTGCTGCGGCGTCAGCGGCGAACCCTGGAGCTCGTACGGCTCGATCGTGTGCAGGAGATCCTGCTGCGGCACCTCGCTGGGCTCGGCACGGCATGAGTCGAACGCGTATCGACCAGCTGCTGCCAGCGGCGCACTGGGGCGACGCCACGGGCGACGCCAGCCGCCACCTGGCCCAAGCGTTGCGCGATGCCGGGTACGACGCCGCAATCTACGCCCTGACCATCGACGAGCCGCTCTTGGGTCAAGTGCGCTCCTTCGAGTCGATGCCGGCAACGTCGGCCGCCGATGTCACCGTATTGCACTTCGCGCTGCCGTCGCCGCTGACCGATGCGCTGATGCAGCTCGAGGGCCGGCGCGCCATCGTCTACCACAACCTGACGCCGCCCGAGATGCTTGCCCCGCATGCCCCGGATATCGCGCGCCTGACCGCCGCCGGGAGACGCGAGCTGGCCGCGCTTTCCTCCTCGGGGAAGGTCGACCTGGCGCTCGGAGTTTCTGAGTACAACACCGCCGAGCTGAAGCGAGTCGGCTTCGGCAAGACCCGGACACTGCCCCTGCCTATCGACCTGCAGCGCTACGACATCGAACCCGACCCAGTACTCGACGAGGCTCTCGGCGCCGCACCGCGCCTGTTCCTGACGGTCGGCCGGCTCGCACCCAACAAGCGGTTGGAGGAGTTCCTGCGGGCAGCCGCCTACTACCTGCGCTACGTCGATCCAGACGCCTGGTTCGTGGCGGTCGGCGGGCATCGGGGCCTGGAGAGCTACTATGACGCTCTCATGGAGTTGCACGCCGAGCTCGGCCTCGACGAGCGCGTGCGCTTCGTGGGCCGAGTCACCCACGCGGACCTCGTGGCCTGGTACCGGCATGCCGACGTCTACATCTGTACCAGCGAGCACGAGGGCTTCTGCGCCCCTCTGCTCGAGGCCATGCACTTCGGCCTGCCGATCCTGGCACGTGCCTGTGCCGCGGTCCCGGAAACCCTGGGCAACGCCGGCGTGCTGTACGACGAGCCGGATCCGGCGCGCACCGGCGAGCTGTTGCACCTGTTGAGCACGGACACGGTTCTGCGCCAGCAGCTGCGCGAGCGCGGCGCCCGGCGTCTCGCCGAGCTCGAACCCGAACGTCTGGTCGGTAGCTGGGTCGAGGCCCTCGGCAAGCTCGCGGAGGCCCCCCGGTGAAGCTGAGCCTGGTGGTGCAACGATACGGGACCGATATCGTCGGAGGCGCCGAGCGGCTGTGCCGTGGGGTCGCCGAGGGTCTCGCCGAGCGTCATGACGTCGAGGTGCTGACCACCTGCGCCAGCTCCTACCGGACCTGGGCCAACGACTACCCGGAGGGTAGCCAGTCCGTGGCCGGGGTTCGGGTCAAGCGCTTCCGTACCCTGCGGGAGCGCGACATCGACGCCTTCAACGCTCTGTCCCAGAGGTTGTTCGCCGGCGTCCGAGCCCCGGAGGCCGAGCTCGACTGGATCGAGCAGCAGGGCCCGTACGCGCCGCAGCTCGTGGATCACCTGCATACCGTGGCGCAGGACCGCGATCTGCTGGTCTTCTTCACCTACCTGTACCATCCGACGGTGCACGGCATTCATGCCGCGCCCAACCGCAGCGTGCTCGTGCCGACAGCGCACGATGAGGCCCCGTTGTACCTGGACACATACCGGGCCGTGTTTACGCTCCCGGCCGCGTTGATCTTCAACACCCAGGCCGAGCAGGAGCTGGTGGCGCGGCGCTTCCCGGAGGCGCGGCAACCCCAACGGGTCATCGGTGTCGGGATCGAGGGGCTGTCGATGCTCGAGGCAGCCGGACGGCGTGCGAGCCCCGAGACAGCAACAACGAGTCTCTTGTACGCAGGCCGCATCGAGGAAGGCAAGGGGGTCGGCGAGCTGATCGAGCACGTACGGGCTTACCGCCAGGACACCGGCGCCGACACACGTCTGTGGCTCATGGGCGAGCCGGCCATGGAGCTGCCCGAGGAGGCGTGGATCGAGCCGCTCGGCTTCGTCTCGCAGCACGAGAAGGCCAAGCGCCTCGCTGCCGCGACTGTGCTCGTGGCGCCATCAGCGCTCGAGAGCTTCGGGATCGTGCTGCTCGAAGCCCTGGCCGCCGGCACACCGGCCCTGGCCAACGCCAACAGTCAAGCGTACGTGGAGCATTGCGTCGGCAGCAACGGCGGCCTCTATTACCGCGACTACACAGAGTTTCGTGAAGCGCTCGGGATCCTCGAGGGCGACGCGAGGCTGCGCTCCGCCATGGCCCAGGCCGGCGCCGCCTACGTTCGTCGGCACTACTCCTGGGCGGCGGTGGTCGACGCCTACGACGAATTCCTGACAGCGCTGCCGTAGTCCGCCGGCTAGCCTCGGGAGAATTGACAGCGGTACGGCCACGCAATCAGCCCTTCGAGCCGCGAGGTCTCTCCACCACGCCAGCGGAACATCGGCTCTGCCGGCGCCCGTTTCCGAAACAGATGCTCCCGCATCACGCGCCGCCCCCGTCCTCGACGCGTTGCGCGCGGGGTCGAGGATTGCGAGATCGTACTCCGCGTCCCGCAATCGCCGCGTCCGGCTGCAGGACGTTGCGGGCGGGATCTGATCGGACCCGAGAACGACGCCGCACATCACGTAGCAGACGTTGCACCCCCCGTGCAACCGCGGCCTTGGCGGCGTAGCCAGACTCACACCATCGCCTACCAGGGTCGCACGCAGAGACTCGGCCCTGAGTGAGGACTGGCGACCGCAAACAAGGAAGGCCGGCCGCAGGCGTAGTCGTCTACTCCAAGGCCGGCCTGACGCCGCTCCCGGGTGTCAGGACCACTCAGGGCATCAGGGAACCGGATTTCTGGCGGCGTATGCGCTCCTTGACCCGCTCGATCGCTGCCGTGGTCTTGGGCGCCGCATTGATTGCGGCTGAGTCCTCGAGCGCCGCTAGCGCGTCGTCGTAGCGCCCGACCTTCTCGTAGACGAAGCCGACGTCGTACAGGGCGTCGGCGCGCAACGCCGTGCCCGCGGCGAGGTAGCGTAACGCGCTGCTGTAGGAGTCGATCGCGGCCGCATCGTTGCCGTCAGCCTGGTGCGCCTGCCCGAGGTTGTAGTGGGCGTTGCCATTGTTGCTCTGGGCTGCCGCAACCTGCTCGAGCTGCTGGATCGCATCCTCGTAGCGGCTCAGGCCCAAGTAGGCGCGACCGAGCATGTTGCGCACCTGCATGTTCTGCGCATCGAGACGGACGGCCTGCTCGAGATACCGGGCGGACTGTGCCCAGTCGCCCTCGTTCAGATATAGCCGCCCCATGTTGGTCACCGCGGCCGCGTTATTGCGGTCCAGCGACAACGTCTCCTGGAACCACTGCATGGCCTGATCGACGTTGCCGTTCTCCAGGTACGCACGCCCCAGCTTCTGGGCTACGTCGGCATCGGTCGGACGCGCCTCGGCAGCCCTGTTGAGGTGCGTGATGGCGTTGCCCCAGTTCTCCTTGAAGTAGTACGACTGCCCGAGCGTCTTGGCTACCAGGGCGCGCTGCGCTCCGTTGCCGGCGTACTTGGAGGCTTCGTTCTCGGCCGCGATCGCGCGATCGTAGTCGCCCGCATTTGCGCGCGCCACGTATACCTGCGCCAGGCCATGGTTGACCTCGAAACGATCGCCGTCCCCGTCTACGAGCTCCTTGGCCATCTGCAACTCTGAGATTGCCTCGTCGCGCTGGCCGCGTTGCGCCAGGCAAATGCCCAGGACCTTGTGCAGCCACCCCCAGCGCTCGTAGGCCTCGCCGCCCTCACGCAGCGCGGCCTGCATCTGCGTGACACAGTTACGCGGATTGCCGTCCTGGAAGGCCTTGAAACCGGCACGCCAGGCGGTATCTGCGGCATCCTGGGCCATCGCGGCCGAGGGCCAAACAAGGGTCGCCGCCACTAAGACGGCGGGTAGGACTGTGAGGATCTTCCGGGTATTCATCATGGTTTCCCTGCGCCCATGCAAAAGGCTCCCGTTGCTACCTCCATTGTAGCCGGGAGCCCGTTGCCACAACCAGGAGTCGCTCGCCGCGACCTATTGGAGCTGGAACATCACGGTGACGGTCAGCAGAATCTCCACCGGGCGACCGTTGTAGAAGGTCGGGGTGTAGATCCACTGCGACACAGCGCTCACGGCGGCCTCGTCGAGGCCAAGGCCGAGTCCGCGCAGGACGTTGACGTTGGTTACCGCGCCCTCTCGATCGATCGTCGCCTCGAGGATCACAACGCCGGCCAGTCGGGCGCGACGCGCAAGCTCCGGGTATTGAGGAGCCACGTTGTGGATCCGCTCGGGCGACTGGATATCACCACCGACGCGCATCGGGCCTTGGTCGATTACCGGCGGACCACCCACGGGGCCACCGACCATGAACTCGGTGTCGGCGATTTCGTCGTCGGTCTCGATGTAATCAACCTCCTCCTCGACGATCGGCTCCGGATCGTCGGGTGTGGGATCCGGGATCGGCACCCGCGCGGTCTTCTTCTTGACGATCTTCTTCTCGGGCTGCTGCTTAGGCGGCTCGGGTGGCTTGTAACGCTTGATAACCACCGCATCCCGCCGCTCTTCCTCCGCCTCGCTGCCCCCGAGATTCGGGAACACGACGAGGAACAGGGCGAAGTGGATGAGTATGGCGGCCATCCAGGCGACCTTGAAGGACTTGTTGTCCTCTTGCTCGAGTGCAGAGGCCAGGGCCAGCGAGCGAAGCCCTTCGCCCCCGGGCTGCCGTTCCGTCTTGTTGGCTTCATTAGCCATCGGGCGCCTCCGGGATCAGAGGATGTTGCCCCAGGACTGCTTCTCCGCATCCGTCGGGATGGAGATGTTCTTCACCTGAGCCTGCTTGAGCTCATCGAAGGCATCCACCATGCAACGGTAGGGTGCGTCCGGGTCCGGATCGATGATGACGAACTTGTTCGGGTTCCGCGCCAGCTTGGGCTCGATGTACAGCTGCACATCGGTGATCGGCATCTGCTGCTGGTCGACCTCGAACACACAATCGCCCCCGGCCGGAATGATGTGAATGTGGATCGCCTCCTCCTGGTTCTGGTCCGGCGGGCTGTTGTCCTGCTTGGGCAGCTGGAACTCCAGACCGCGCGTCACCGAGAACACCGAGGTCACCATGAAGAAAACAATCAGAAGGAAAGCGATATCCGCCATCGATGCTGTGGGAATCTCGGTCTTCTTCTCGTCTTTCTTGAGTTTCACGGGTCCTCCTAGCTGACGCCTTCCTGCTGCGTCAGCATCGCGATGTTTCGGACGTTGGCCTGGCGGAGTTGTTCCATCACCTGGTCGATGAAGTGGTACTCCGCATCACCGTCGGCTTTGATAATGAAGAACTTCAGCGGGTTCTTCTCCATCACGAAGGCGGCCGCGGGCAGCACGTCGGCCATGTTGATGACGTGGCTCTGCTCCTCTCCGTCGGAGAAGTGCACGACGCCGTTCACCTCGATGGCGATAACCGCTGCATCCTTCGGCACCTCCGTCCGCTCCACGCTCGTCGGCATCGACACGCGGGTTCGGTCGACCGTGATATTGGTCGTGACCATGAAGAACACGATCAACAGGAAGGCGATGTCCGCCATGGAGGCCGTCGGAATGTACGACTCGGCTCTTCCAGGCTTGCGTATCTGCATGCCACCACCTCGCTAGAGGTTGCCCGTCGCCGGGATCCTCGACCCTAGTCCGGGTCCATCTCGGAGTAGGTCTCCAAGAGTACGTTAGCCGCGGTCTCCATCTCCAGGACGTACTTGCCGACCTGCGAGGTGAAGTAGTTGAACATGATCAGCGTCGGCACTGCCACGACCAGGCCACCAGCAGTGGTGATCAGGGCTTCCGAGATGCCCTTGGCAACCAGACCCGGGTTCGAGAGACCTGCGCGGGCCAGAGCGTCGAACGAGTTGATCATGCCGGACACGGTGCCGAGGAAGCCGACCAGCGGCGCAACGTTGGCCACCGTGGCCAGGACGCCGAGGCCGCGCTCCAGACGAGCGAGCTCGTGCCCCGAGGCAGCCTCGATGGTGCGCTCGATCTCATCCTGTGGACGACCATGCTTGATCAGGCCGGCCTTCATGATGTTGGCGATCGGACCCTGATACTCCTCGCAAACGGTGACCGCTTCCTTGACATTGCGGCGCTTCAGCAGGGCCGTGCGGACCCGGCCAATGAATTCCTGCGTGTTGATCTTCGACTTCCACAGCGCGTAGAAGCGCTCGATGATCACGACCAGCGCGATCAGCGAGAAGATCAGCAGCGGGTGCATGAACGGTCCGCCTTGGTTATAAAGACGGAACACGGATCCGTTAAGGAAACTCACGTCAGGTTCCTCCCGTTAGATCATCCGAGGGGTAGGCCCGGCCCAGCCTACGGATTCTGTTGGATCGCCCCGAGCTACGCATGATCCGCGTCTGACTGCCTCCCGGGCGGAGAGTGCGTACACCAAAAAGTTCGAAGTAGCCCGGAGCTTGTAGCACGGCGTCAAAAACGCTGTCAACACTGCCACGAACGCTTCCCGGCGAAGGGGGTGGATTATACGGCGTGCATCACCTCCAGTGCTACTGGGCGTAGTAGCCGGATCGGGCGCGGATGCGGGCGTGGCGATGCTCGCTGGCCTCGTGGAGGGCCACCTGGATCGCCCGCCACTCGCCGCTTCCTGCCGGTGTCCGGGGCTCGTACGTGATCCGGTACTGGGTACGCAGATCCTCGGCAATCCTCTCGTAGATCCTCGTCGGGTCGTCCAGGGTGCTCAGGTAGAAGATCTGCCCACCGGTGCGCTCGGCCAGCCGCTCGAGCACCCAGCGCTCGCGGAAGAAGCGCGTCGTCACGCCCACCGCAACCGGGTAGATCGCCACGTCGTTGCGCTGCGCCGCGGCGATCGCCTCCGTGAGACCGGCATCGCTCGCTGCATCGTGCCCATCGGTCAGGACGACCATAGCGCGACGACCATCGTGACCGGCGAACTCGTTGCTCGCCGCAATCAACGAGTCGAACAGGCGCGTGAACCGCCCCATCGCGATCAGGTCGAGCGCCTCCGTGAGCCGGTCGGTGTCGTCGGTGAACTCCTGCAACATCGATGGCAGGTCGGAGAACGACATGACGAAGGCCTTGTCGTCGCCCCGGGTCACGAGGCCATCGATGAACGCGCCCGCGGTCTCCAGCGCCAAGCCAAGCCGCGCCAGCATCGAGCCACTGCAATCGACCATGAAACCGACGGCCAGCGGCAGCTCCGTGCTGCGCTCGAGTGCGATGATCGGCTGCTCGACCTCGTCCTCGAGCAGCGCGAAGTCGTCGATGCCGAGCTCGAGGCGACGGTGCTTGCGGTCCTCCACCCGTACATACACCTCGACACGATCCACCCGGCTGGTGAACGACGCCTGGCCGGGCCCTGCCGGCGGCGCCTGGGTGTCGATCGAATCTTCGACCACCAGACCGGTCGGTCCGTAGGCGCGAGCCGTGATCCGGTGGGCAGCCGTCAAGCGCGTGTTCCAGACCACCTCGTACGGCGCCTCCGAGTCGGCGAACAGCATGCGGTCGTCGACGAGAAACTCGACGAACAGCACATCCTCGGGGCGATCGGCGCGAACCTCGGCGCGGATCTCTACCCGTCCCCCGGCGAAGTCCTGTTCGGTGGGCTGAGTGACGTGAACCGAGAAGTTCCTCAGCGGGCGCAGCTCCCGTTGGGCGGTAGCGGGGCCGGCCGGCACACTGGCGAGCGCGCCGGCCAGAGCGAGCAGGCATGACCGCGGCCAACAGGGCAACCCAGACACCTCCCGCGACGGCCCGCGGGCACGGTGTGTGGAGCGGCCGTCGCACTGTCGATTCGATCGTCTTCAGCCCTCGCGCCGCTGCTGCTGTGCGGCACGTTGAACTGCGTCTGCCTCCTCGTGACGGCCCTGCTGACGATAGGCCTGGGCCAACACGTTACGTGGCTCGATGTAGTCGTGCTTGAGCGCTATGGCGCGCTGGAACGACTCTATCGACGCCTCGACATCACCCGACTGGTACTGCGCCAGCCCTAGGTGAAAGTGCAGGTAAGGATTCTTGGCCTCGAGCTTGATTGCAACCCCGTACCAGCGAATCGCCCCGACGTAGTCGCCGGTGCGCAGATGCAGGTTGCCGAGATTGTGGCGCGGCTCGGAAAAGCTGCTGTCGGCCTGAATCGCGGCGAGGTACTCGGAGCGCGCCGCCTCGACATCGCCGGTACGCGCAAAGGCCACGCCGAGGTTGTTGTGGGCCCTCGCGAAGTCGGGCTGGACGTGAGTCGCCATCTTGAAGTCGTCGATCGCCTCGTCCCAGGGGATCTCGTCATCCTTCGCCTGGCTGGTGATGAGCAGCTCGAAGCCCCGGTTGTTGTAGAAATGGGCCACGGCCTCGACGTCGCTGATGACCCGGAAGGTACGGTAGTTGGCCACCTCTCCGGTGAAATCGACCATCGACCAGCCCCGCTCCGTCTTGACGGTTGCGATGATATGGCCGGTCCGGATGAGCAGCTCGTTCTCGCGCTCCAGCGTGTTGACCCGGTCGGAGGCATCTACGTAATAGGCCTCCAGGCCGATTCCGCGCGCCAGACCCACAAACACCGATGTCAGCGAGAGGCAATTGCCGTACCCGTTTGCCACCGCATCGCGCGCCACGGTGGTGGTGACGCGCTCCCACCGCAAACCGAACTGTTGGTGGTTGGAGATGGCGCGAGTCAGAAGACTCGCCTTGGAGTGGCGCGTGGCGGGCCCGTCGGTGTACCTGAGGGCGCGGCCGACGAGCGCCGGGGAGACCTCGTACGGCACCACCAGCGCACCGGCAGTCCTCACCGGCAGATCGGTCGCCACCTTGGCGCGCAGCTCGTGCGGCGAGTAGGCAATCTGCTCACGCACCGAGCAAGCCGACGACGCGACGAGTAACGCAAGCCCGACCAACAGCAGGGGCGTCGAAGCACGAGGGGAGATCAGACCGCGAAGTACGACAGGACGCATTCGGCACCGGAGGTGGGGATACCCGCGCGAGCCCCATCACTCCTCCCGGGCCCGCTGCAAGGTCTGTAAAGATTTGTAAAGCCAGAGTAGCCCATTCGCCCGAGTGGTTCCATGACAATTCGTACGAGTTGCGGAACACGCTCTACTGCTGGCGCGGGCCGGTCGTCTCCTCAGCGACCGTGGCGTCGATCCGGATCGGCACGACACGCCGGATCTCGACTCCTGCGATCAGATCGAGAACCCGGATCTCGACGTCGTAACGGCCGCCAGGCTCGAGCATGTCGACCTGGCGCAGTGGGATCTGCTGTCCGAGCACGTGGAAGTCGAGGATCTGCGCCTGGACCCTCGCTGCGCGCTCGTTTTCCCCATGCAGGATCCGATACCCGACCTGCAGCCGCGGCTTGCCGGGGGCGCCCGGATCGCTTCGCCACCCGGTGACGATAACCACGATCTCGATGGTCTCGTTGCGGTCGACGACGCGCTCGATGTCATCAGACAGCAGCACGTTTCCCAGACGAATCCCCGGGTAGACCCGGTCGGTGCGAACCGCCACGGGGTCGTCGCGATGGGGCGGCCGGGCCACGAGCACCGAGGACATAGCGAGCTCCGGGGCGGCGAAGTCGGGCACCTCGATCACCTCGTCGCGCGTTGTGGCTCTGCCGGTAGCCTCGTCGTACACACCCCATGCCAGGCGGTAGGTTCCGGGCACCAGGGTCACTGCCACCGAGCGGAACAGCCCCTGGAGCGCCTCGATCGGGTCCTGGTCCGGTGGGCCCGCTGCGACTCTCGTCCCGCTGGCCGGAACACAGAAGGGAATGATGAACTGATGCAACGTGTTCTCGCGCCCCGGCTCACCCTGCAGGACCGCCCCGAACAGCTTCAGCGCTGCCGTCGGGATGGGCGCGACGGCCCCCTTCGCGGCCTCGCCGGCGGCGATGATGTCCGGGCTGACGGTTCGGTCTCCCGGGAGCGGCAGCTCCGGGAGCCCAAGCGCCGTGGCCGGAAGCGCCGCGACCGGAAGCGCCGCGATCGGAAGCAGACCCTCCTCGACCAGGCGCGACTTCGTGCAGCGCCGCACCAGCGCCGACATGAGATTGCCGTGGGGACCGTGAGTCGGGGGCAGCAGGGCCCAGTCGTCCTCTTCCGCGGCCTCTGCCGCGGCCTTTGCGACAATCTTTACCGGCGGCACGGCGTAGCCGAGATCTTCGCCGTCGAGCTCGAAGGCCAGCACCGTGTAGGCCCCCTCGGTGGCCGGGAAGAAGTGCACTCGGTGGCGCAGCTCGATCTGATCGCGCATCGTGCCGGCGAACACCATCCGCATCCAGATACGCACCTCCGGGGCAACATCGACGGTGGGCTCTGGCGCAGGGGAGGTCGAGCTCTCGTCGTCGGTGGCGTCCTCCGCGACCTCGACGAGCACGGGCGGGAGTCGTCGGGAGCCCATGGCGGCGGCCAGCGGCAGCCGCAGCTCGGACTCGGCGCTCTTGACGAACGCCCGGTTGTCGAGCGCGACCTCCACGCCGAGCAGAAACTGGTCGCCCTGCTGGGTGAATCGGACCGGCTCCTCCAGCTCGCTGAACGTCCACGCGAGCTGCGCGCTGTCGGTGTCACGCGGCAGCGCCCGATACTCCTGCTCGTCAGGTAGGCCATAGACGATCAGGACCTTGCCACGATCGGTCGCGTAACCGGCCACCGCGCCCTCGCCGTAGAGCGCGGTGGCGCGCCGGGCACGCCACATGAAGATGTCGCGCACCTCGTTGACCTCGGTGCCCGGTGTAGGGTCGCGAATCTCCCAGAACCGGTCGATGAAGGCGCGCCGCGGCCCGGCGCTGCGCAGGCGAGCCCACGCGGTTCGCTCCTCGAGGGTCATGAGGACGCCAATAAGCTCATCGAACCGCTCGAGCGGCGGTGGTGCGAACTCCTCGCCCTGCTGCGCCTGGGCGGCCAGCGGACCGACGGCAATCATGATGATCAGGAACCGCAAGCACGACCGCATTCGTGAAGACCCGTCGTTGCGGAGATAGAATCGAGCTGAGGCGCCCACCGGTGGGCGCTTTCCATCGAGTATATTTCATGCGTTTCCTAGCCACCCACATCGCCCTGGCCGCGTCGTTGACCTGTCTGCTGCCGATCGCAGCGCGGGGCCAGACCCCCGTGCGCTTCAGCGATGTCGGGGCGGAGCTGGGGATCGCCTTCCGTCACGACAACGGCGGCGCCCGAGACAAACACCTGCCAGAGACGATGGGAGCCGGCGTCGCCTGGATCGACTACGACAACGATGGCCGGTCCGACCTCTACTTCGTCCAGAGCGGGGGCCTCCCCGGGACGAGCTCGTTCGAAGCCGCGCGGCAGCCGGGCAACGTCATGTACCGCAACGGGAGGGCCGGCTTCGCGCCGGTGGCGGGCATCGCCGCGGACCAGGGCTACGGAATGGGCGTCACGGCCGGTGACTACGACAACGACGGCAGGGTCGACCTGTTCGTCACCAACTTCGGCGCCAACGCGCTGTACCGCAACAACGGCGACGGCACCTTCTCCCGGGTCGAGGCCGGCGTCGAGGACGAGCGGTGGTCGGTCAGCGCAGCCTGGGGAGATCTCGACGGCGACGGCGATCTCGACTTGTTCGTCACCAACTATGTGGCCTACGACGTCGCCGAGGCAGTTCGCTGCGGCGAGCAGGTCAAGTCGATCGTGTCGTACTGCCACATCGATCTGTTCGACGGTCGTGAGGACTCGCTGTACCGAAACGAAGGCAACGGCACCTTCACCGACATTGCGGTCGCGGCCGGCGTCGCCAACGCCCACGACGGCAAAGGGCTCGGGGTCGTCATGGCCGACCTCGACATCGACGGACAGACCGACATCTACGTCGCCAACGACACCCAGCAGAACTTCTTCTATCTCAACCAGGGCGGCATGCGCTTCCTCGACGACGGGCTGATCTCCGGCACGGGCTACAGCCCGGACGGCGACGCACAGGCAGGCATGGGCACGGCCGCAGCCGATCTGGACGGCGACGGTACGACGGAGATCCTGGTTACCAACTTCGCCTTCGAGGCCAACAACGTCTACCGGCAGGTAGCCCCCGGCATGTACCTCGACGAGACCTACGCCCTAGGCTTCGGCGAACGGGGCCTGGTATCCCTCGCGTTCGGCATCGTCGCGCTCGACGCCGATGGCGATGGCGATCGCGAGGTCGCGGTGGCCAACGGTCACATTCTCGACAACGCCGAGGAGGTCTTCGACGGTACGACCTACGCGCAGGCGAACCATCTGTTCGTCAGCAGCCTGGCCCAGCAGCGCGCCGTGGCCGTGGCGGGCGGCCGACTCGCTCCCGGCGACACTGCCTGGCGCGTGCCGGGACGACTGTTCGAGGAGCTCTCGGACCGCGCCGGAAGTGGCTTCACGCCGGTCGAGGTGTCGCGCGGGCTCGCCGTCGGTGACATCGAGGGGGATGGCCGGCCCGACCTCGTCTTCACGAACTCGGCGGGCCCGGCCCGGCTCCTGCACAACGACGGAGCGGCAGGCCGGCAACGCCTCGTGCTCCGGCTTCGCGGTCGGGCCGGAAGCCGCGACGCCTACGGCGCTCGGGTGGTCGTGACGCCGACCGGCGGCGCCCACGACGACGGCGCCACCGGGTTCGCACAGGTGGCGGAGGTGCGCAGCGCCTCCTCCTACTGCTCCCAGGACAGCAGCGATCTGATGTTCGGGCTCGGAACCAGCCCGCGCGCTCTGATCTCGATCCGCTGGCTCGACGGCACGCAGCAGCAACTCGAAGTGCCGGCGGGTCAAATGGTGCTGGTCCGCGAGGGAATCGACGCTCCCATCACGCGTGCCCTGGCCGGTTCGTGAAGCGCCGCGCTGCGTCGGCAACAGCCCGTGGCGAGATCGTGGTGGGTCTCGCCGTCCTGCTGGCCGCTGTGCTCACGGCAGCAACAGCGCACTCGACACGCCAGTCGCCTGCGGTGCAGATGGCCGACGCCGCGGCCGAGATCGGTCTCGACTTCGTCCACCAGCACGGCGGTCACGGGGAACGCTACATGGTCGAGACCATGGGATCGGGCGTGGCGCTGGCCGACCTCGACGTTGACGGGCGGCTCGACGCCTACTTCGCCCAGGGGGCATCGACCCCAGGCGGACCGCAGCAGCCCCTAGTGAATCGTTGGTACCGTGGGTCACCGATCGGACGCATGATCGCGGCGCCGCCCCATGCCGGAGCTGACGACGCAAGCTGGTCGATGGGTGTGGCGGTAGCCGACTACGACGACGACGGCTACCCCGATGTGTACGTGACCAACTACGGCGCCAACGCGCTGTACCGAAACAACGGCGACGGCACCCTTTCGCGGGCCTCCTCCGGGGTCGATGACACGGCCTGGGGCAGCTCCGCGGCGTGGGGCGATCTCAACCGAGACCGGGCACTCGACCTGTACGTCGCCAACTACGTCGACTTCGACTGGGACAACCACAAGTTCTGCGGCGACCCGCGCCGCGACCTGCGCGCCTACTGTCACCCCGACGTCTACAACGCGGCCCCCGATCGCCTCTACCTGTCGAACGGAGACGGCACTTTCGTGGAGCATGGCGCTAATACCGGCATCGCCGACACGCTCGACGGCAAGGGGCTGGGTGTCGTCCTGGCCGACTACGACGACGACGGCGACACGGACATCTACGTGGCCAACGACTCCACCCGCAACTTCCTCTACACCAACCAGGGCGACGGTACCTTCCTGGAGGACGGGCTGCTTGCCGGAGTCGCCTTCTCGGCGGACGGACAGGCCGAGGCAGGCATGGGCGCCGACTGGGGCGACTTCGATGGTGACGGCCAGCTCGACGTCGTCGTCACCAACCTCGACTTCGAGACGAATTCGCTTTACCGCAATCTGGGTGCGGGCTTCTTCGCGGAGGTCAGCTTCGCCGCCGGGATCGGCGAGCCGAGCTTGCTCCAAGTAGCCTTCGGTACCAACTGGATGGACATCGACAACGACGGCGACCTCGACCTGTTCGTCGCCAACGGCCACATCATCGACAACATCGCACGGTTCCGCGACAACATCGTCTATCCCCAGGCCAACCACATGTTTGTCAACGACGCCGGACAGCTCACCGAGTCCCACGTCAGGCTCGGACGTGGCCTGCAGCTGGTCAAGGTCTCGCGGGGCTCGGCAAGCGGCGACCTCGACGACGATGGGGACCTGGACTTGATGGTAAGCAACAGCGGGCAGGCCGCCGACTATTTGCGCAACGACGGCGGCTCGGACGCCGGCGCCTGGCTGCAGCTACGCCTGGTGGGCCGATTGGCCAACCGCTACGCCGTAGGTACGCGGGTGCGAGTTCAGGCCGGCGACGGGGGTTGGCAGATTCGTGAGGTGCGTGCCGGGTCCTCCTACGCCTCCTCGAGCGACCCGCGACTCCACTTCGGCCTGGGCGACGCTTCTCGGGCCAACGTCGAGATCCGCTGGCCTGGCGGCGGGGTCGTAATGCTGCAGGATGTGCCGACCAACCACCTGCACGTGGTGCACGAAGCGCGCGGCGTGGTGGCGAGCCGCGCGGCACGAGAATCCTGACCGGGGTGATGGCGAGCCGCCGACGGGCTACGTCGGCAGCTGCTCGCCCGACTCCAGCTCTTCGAGCAGGCGTCGAATCTGCAACTGCTCCGGCCGCAGCTCCAGCGAGCGTCGAAGCAGCTCGATCACGCGGTCGTTTCGACCCTCGGCGTAGTACTCGGAGGCCAGCGCGTTGAGCAGCTCGGGCGTCGTCTCGGCGCCGGCAAGCCGCGCTCGCTCGTAGAAGCGGATGGCGTCGTAGTGGTCGGCGAGCTCGGCCCGCACCGCGGCCATCTGGAGCAGCAACGCCACGTCGTTGGGCGACTCGATCAGCAGCGGCGCCAGCAACCGCCCGACCTCCTCGTGGCGCCCGGCATCGGTGAGCAGCTCGATCTGCAGCGGCAGCGCGGCGGCGAGGTTTGGCTCGCGACGCAAGACCTCGGCGATCTGCTCGATCGCCGCCTCGGTTTGGCCGATCGTCCGCAGCTGGCGGGCTCGCGCCAGGCGCACCTGGCTGGCTGCGGCCGGTGGCTTGCGCGGCGCGTGCAGGAACGGACGCGTGTAGGACCCCGGCGGATCGACTCTCAGCGACAGGCTGAACGCCGGTCGCTCGTCCTGCACGAGGTCGCATTCGAGCCGGTACTCCCCCGACGGGACTCCGGTCAGATCGAGCTCGATCAGCCGGTTGATCACGCCGTAGGCGTCGCGCTCGCTGGTCGGCACCCTAATCTGCTTGCGAAGCAGAACACGCTGCTGGGCATCCAGCAGCGAGACCACCAGCTCGAGCGGTTCGAAGCGACCTGCCGGGACGTAGAGTTGCCAGAATAAGGCCGCCGTGCCGTCCTGGAGAAATGGCCCGCCGAGCGCCGGCACCAGGAAGCGCGAACCGATCTGGAACGGGTAGTGGTCGGCGAAGGGGTCGTAGAGATCGGCGCCGAGATCCTCCGACTCGATGATCAGAAACGGGTACGCCGAGCCGACCGCGTCGGGGTCGGGAGCCGGCACGCGGACGCGGTGCTCGGCACGTGCGTACTCGCGGGTCAGGTTGTTCTCCAGCACCACGTCGACCGTATAGACGCCGGGTACGGCCGGACTACGATCCATGTACTGGACCGGACCACCGCGCAATCGGCGGGCTGTCTCCTCGTCGAGGTCGGCTTGCAGGGTGACCGGCTCGGCCTGTTGCAGGAAGCGGAGCTCCTCGTCGCGCACGCTGCTGCTGAACTCGAAGGTGACGTAGTAGCGGTCCTCGTAGTTGTTCAGATTGAGACGATCGCCCTGCGTCCTGGTGACCGTGTGGAGGAATGGGTCCCCAGATGGATCCAGGAGCGCGACGACCGCCGACTCCATCGGCAATGTCTCGAACCGCACCTCCGACTCAGTGACCCCGGTGAGCACGTTGTAGGCCCAGTCGGCCCGCGGCATCAACCGGGTCGGCAGGGCGAGCACGCGGTTCAGCACGATCTCGGAGCGCAGCGGCGACACGCCACCAAAGCCACTCTCGCCAGGCACCAGGCTGGCCGCCGCGGTGGCCAGCTCTAGGTCCACCTGACGGAGCATCGCGACAGCCCGATCCTCCTCGGTCGCTCCCAACCCTAAGGAACCGAGTGCCGAGTCTGGGCCCGCCGCGCGAGCCAGGGACTGCTTTCCGGCGGGGTTCAGCAACCCCCTGACTCCGTCCATGGTCGGGCTCCACAACCGGTAACCGCCAACACCGCGGTCCCGGAAGAAGATCAGATAGAAGAAAGGTGGCACGCCGAGCGCCGGATCGACGCTGTAGAACCAGATCTCCACCGGAACGGCCAGGTTGGTGTTCGGCAGCCGATTGATCGACTGCGGTCGACCGAGCAGGATCCAGATCCTGCCGCGGTCGGTGTCCCACCCGGGCCGCGGTTGCTGGCGCCCGAAATTCTGGTTGACGTACTGGTAGCGCTCGTAGTGCAGGTCGCGATACTCGTTCTGCTCGGTACCCGGGCTCGGGTCCCGCTGGCCCCAGAAGGCGCGGATGAAGCGATCGCGCCTGGCCTCAGAATCGAGTCGCAGAAACACCTCGCGCTCGGCGTCGGTGATAATCCAGCGCACCTCCTCGTCGATCCAGTCGCGGTGAGGTCCGGGGAGGTTCTCGATCTTCAGACGCACGTAATCGTCCAGCCTGACCTGCTGGCCGCCGGCGGCGTCCAAGACGCTGGCGCCGCAAGCCGCCAGGGCTGCCAAGCCGAGCACGAGGTTGCCTTGACGCCTGAGCAGTTGCGAGTTCCTCATTCGTCGAATTATACCGGCCCCTTCCTCGAAGAGCGCCCCGACCGAGCTGCTGACACGAGCGACCACATTTGACCATGGCCTGCTAACAGGCCGTGGTGAAAGGTAGAGTCGAGACGTGGCGCGGTGGTGTAGGTGTGGCCCATCTGTTGCCGACCCTTTCGGTTGTCGGTGCCTCACTCGCCACTCCGTGCTCCGTTTCCACGTCCCGCTCATCAAACCGGACGTGCGGATTTCCCGCATCCGGCTTTCGGACAAGGACTCACGCGTTCGCCCACGGAAAGCTGCGTGTCCGCACCGTGAGCCGGACCAGGCCCAGCTTGCGGTACAAGTACTGCTCGGGAAAGCGTGAAGTTCCCCGACCCTGCACCTTGTGCTTGGCGCACAGCCACTGTCGGAGCCGACGGCGCGTGTGGTTGTCCACGCTCCGATAGGCCTTGCTCACCGGTCCGAGTCGGAAGTAGTTCGACCAACCAACCAGCAGCCGGTTGAGCCGAGCGACCCGATCTTCGGCCTCGGCGAACGTCCACCCTCGGGCGGTCATCCCGCTGATCTGGCGGCACAGCCGCCGGAGCGCCTTGGGCGACGGGCGGGTGCCGATATACGCGCGTCCCGTCCGTGCCGAATAGCACCGACCGATGGTGTATCCCAGGAACTGAACCGAGTCGTCCGGCAACATGACACAGCCGCGTCTTTGCTTCGTTCACCGGCAGCCGCAACCTATCCATCATCTCCCGCATGGCGGCCATGGCTTGTTGGCCCGTGCCGCGACAGCAGATGACGATATCGTCGGCGTAGTTCACGATGCGTGCTTCAAGACGCTGCTCGTGTCCCAGCACCTTCCAGCCGAGCACGAACCGGCGCATGTACAGGTTCGCCAGCAGCGGTGAAATCGGAGCCCCTTGCGGGCAGCCCCGACCTCGGTCCCTGTTGCGGGTCGTTCGATGCTTGTTTCCCCGATCGTCGATCTCTTCTACCGGTGCCTGTAGCCACATCTTGATCAGACGCAGCATACGTCCGTCGCTAACGCGACGGGCCACCGACTTGGTTAGCTCGGCGTGGGGGATCTCGTCGAAGTATCCGCTCAGGTCCGCATCGACTACCTCCGTATGCCCCGTTCTCAGCAGCTTGTGGACGCTTCTTACCGCATCCAGTGCGCTGCGACCCGGTCGGTAGGCGTATTGCTCCGGCTGCAGATCGGCCTCGAAGATCGGCCCCAAGACCATCACTGCTGCCATCTGCACGCCCCGGTCCCTCACCGTCGGAATGCCCAACGGGCGCTTGCACCCGTCGGGCTTCGGTATCCATACCCGCCGCACGGCTTCGGGCCTGTAGCTCTTGTCCCTGAGTTGTTCCGCCAGTTCCCCTAGCCACCGCTGCGTTCCGTACGCTTCGATGTCCGCGAACCGCTCAGAGTCGACTCCCGCTGCTCCACCCTTGTGGCGGCAACATCGGTACGCGTACTCCAGCACGTCCGCTCGGTACACCTTGTCGTACAGCGCGTAAAACCGGTACCCAGGTGATCCCTTCGCTTTGGCGTGCAGCGTCTCCTGCAGATTCCGAACCTTACCTGGAGGTCGTAGGCTCATTGCCAATCTCCCGGCTCTCGCCGCTTCCTACGCTGACCTTGAACCAAGGCCCCTTCCCTGCTCCGGCATTACCCGGCCTCCTCGGTACTACGGGCCTATCCGCCACCCCGTGCAGCCTGGCCTGTCCCTCGCGGGCTTCCAGTTGGCGGCCACTCACCGCCACCGCACGGGGCTTCCCGTGTTGCTTGCGCTTCCCCTTCTCATGCATGCCGGCGCCACTACCCCGGTGGGACCCCTGGACGCTGTCGCTCTTCTCACCCAGGAACTCCGGCCTTCCCCGTATCACAGACGGGTCGGCTCCCACATCACCCGTTTCGAGGCCTGCTCAGCGTTCACTCGCGTTCCGGCCTGCATTCTCCCCAAGTCGCCCATGGCGACCCTCTACACCGAAGGCTTCGGCGGCTTCGTTGCCTCCACCACCGCTCCGGTTGCTTCCGGCTGGAGCGACCAGTTGCCGGGTGGGTCTTGCACCCACTGGGAATACGCCGCCTTTCCACGGCGCACTGTGACACTCGGGCTACACGACCCCGGCCCCGTAGAGCAGACGCGCTACTACCTCGACGCCAGCGAGTTGGGGTTTCTTTCCTTCTGGGTACGCGCCCATGCCGGCCAGCCTCGAGTGCGGGTCGAGCTCGCTGACCGTGAGGCCGCGGACGAGGGCGACTCCGTGCCGCTCGGCGCCCTCTCCGAGTATCTGACCGACGGGGAGCTCACCGGCGCTTGGCAGCTCGTGCGGATCCCCTTCAACTCCCTTCCGAAGAATCTCGATCGCTCCCGCCTGGCGACGCTGGTGCTGACGGCCGAGCCCGGGACTTCGGGCACGATCGACATCGAGCGCCCGGCACTCTGCCGGGCGGGGCAGGAGCCACCGCCACTGACGCCCCACTGGGGCCGCAGCAAGATCGAACCACAGGCACCTAGCCTCTGGGTCTGGCACACCAACGATCTGGCGGCATCGGAGATCGAGGCGTCGCGTCTGGCCGCGCTCATCGAGCGCGTCGGCATCGGGGTCGTCTATCTGCAGCTGCCGGGCGAGCTCGTTCGAAGCCAGCCCGACATCGACGGGGCGGTGGAGAAGCTGGCGATGCTCACGCGACGCATCACGGCTGCCGGCGCGCGTGTCTTCGCGCTCGACGGCGCACCTCAGTACGCCCAGCGTCGATATCACTCGGCCGTGCTAGGGGCTATTGCCAACATCCACGAGTACAACACCCGGGCCGCTTCGGAGTCTCGCTTCAGCGGGGTCCACTACGATATCGAGCCCTACTTGCTCCCAGAGTTCGGCGGCGACGGGCGCGCCGAGTTGGTCAACGAGTACCTGGCCCTCCTGGACGGGCTGTCCGCAGCGACCGGCGAGGCGGACATGGAGCTAGAGGTGGCCATCCCCTTTTGGTTCGACGGAGTGCCGGTGATCGACGCCGACGGCGGAATCCGGCCGCTCGCGGAGCTCATCATCGACCGGTCGGACCGTGTGGCGATCATGGACTACCGCACGCACTCCGAGGGCTCCAACGGCACCGTGGCGCTGGCGGAGCACGAGCTGGTCTATGCCTCCGAGGTCGGCAAGCTCGTGCTGGTGGGCCTCGAGACCACCGACCTGCCTGACGCGGAGCTGCTCCACTTCTACGGCAGAGGCCTGCCCGGCCTGCCAGACGGGCGCACCGAGCACGGCTGGATCGTTGCCGGGCAGCAGGACGAGGAGCTCATGTTCGTGGTGCTGCACTCGGAGCACCGCGCCGATGTCGAGGCCGCCCTCGAGCAGTACGACCTCGATCTCGACACCGTACGGCACTGGGAGATCAAGCGGACCCAGGCGCTTCCGTCCACCCGTCTGACGTTCGCGGATCTGGGCGCCGATGCAATGCACCAGGTCATGCGCGAGACGGCTGCCGCTCTCGAGCGGGTCTCGGGCTTCGGCGGCTTCGCGATCCACTACTACGAGCCCTACGCCGAGATGCTCGACGCCGCCACAGCTACGACGGCCGGCCAGCGCCCCTGACCCCTGGGCGACACCCCTCGGCTGGTCACGCCCCTGGCGGTCGCGCCGGAGGCGCAACAAGACGGGTTCGGGGCTTCACCACGGCGCGCTGGTACGCAGTAGGATGAGGGGGCTCCTCGCCCCATTGCCTCTCTTGAACCCGTGATCCAGCGAGCTGATACGCATGACCGCCACGCCCGTCGACCCCGACCTCGAGGACCGAGCCGCTACCGCGCGTGAGGCGCTCGACACCCACGTCCGCGAGATGGTCGCCTGGCATTTCGATCCAGAGACCGGCTGCTCCTACTGGCTCGACTGGGCGGCACGGCAGGACTGGGACCCGCGCGAGGAGGTGCACGGCTTCGCCGACCTGGTGAGGTTCGGCCACTTCCAGGACGAGGCGCTGCGCGGCGGACCGGTGCGTCGCTGGGTCCCGAAGTCCTACGCAGAAAAGCCTGTCTACGTGTTCGAGACTGGGGGCACGACCGGGACCCCGAAGTCGCGCATCAGCATCGACGACTTCCGTACCGACTACGAGTTGTTCTCCCACACGCTGCCGGACCAGCATTTTCCCCCAGGGTCCGACTGGCTGATGCTCGGCCCCAGCGGACCGCGCCGCCTGCGCCTGGCTGTCGAGCATCTGGCGCACTACCGCGGTGGCATTTGCTTCTGCGTCGATCTCGATCCGCGTTGGGTGATCAAGCTCATCAGGAGAGGCTGGCACGAGCACCTGAGGGCCTACCAGGAGCACGTCATCGACCAGGCCGTGACGCTTCTGTCGACAGGACACGACATCCGCTGCTTGTTCACCACGCCGAAGCTGCTGGAGGCGCTGGCGCTGCGCCTGGAGGACAAGGGCACGACGATCGGCGAGGCAGGAATCAGCGGCATCTTCTCCGGCGGCACCGAGTTCACTCCCCAGTGGAACCGCTTCGCCCACGAGGAGCTGCTCGACGGCGCCTACATGACGCCGACCTATGGCAACACGCTCATGGGGCTGGCCGCCAGCTCGCCGAGCACGCCCGAGAACGGCTACAAGATCACCTACTACGCACCTCAGCCGCGCGCCGTCGTGCAGGTCGTCGACCCGGACGATCCCGACACCGTCGTCGACTACGGCGCCACCGGGCGGGTAATGCTCACGACGCTCACCAGGGAGTTCTTCATGCCGCGCTTCCTGGAGCGCGACGAGGGCGAGCGCGAGCCGCCCTACGAGGCCTATCCCTGGGACGGAGTGAGCGGGGTGCGACCCTTTGAGCGCATGGCCAAGTCGACCACCGTGGGCGTCTACTGATGCGTCCGCCCGGCCCGGAGAAGACGCGGTGATCCACTTTCCTGTCCTCAGGTGGGGTGAGCCTTACGAGAGCCTGGAGACCGAGCAGGTGGTGCACTTCGCCACCGGCGAGCCGATCGCCGAGGTCAGCCAGTCCAATCCGGGCATCGTCGCCCGCGACCTGCGCAAGGCGCAGCGCGCCCGAGACGCGCTCCGCGCAATCCCGGCCAGGGAGCTGTTGCGCATGGTCGGCGAGGCGGGCGAGTTGTTCATGACGGCCGAGCTACCGCTGGGCGACGGTACCCAGTCGCCGGAGGAGTTCGTGCGGCAACAGTCGGCGACCACCGGTCTGTCCGAGCAGATGTGCCGCCTCAACATGGACAAGCTCCGCTTCGTGCTCGATCACCTCGACGAGATCCTCGACTCGCTGACCCGCGGGCTCGACCTCGATATCTTGGCGCGCGGGTACGGGGAGGAAAGCAACGTGATGCGCAGCTACCAGGCCACCACGCCGGCGCTGGGCATGGTGCTGCCATCCAACTCGCCGGGCGTGCACACGCTCTGGCTGCCGGTGATCCCGCTGCAGATCGGACTGGTGCTCAAACCGGGTCCACAGGAGCCGTGGACTCCCTGGCGCATGGCCCAGGCCTTCTTCCAGGCTGGGGTGCCGCGCGAGTCCATCGCCGTATACCCGGGCGGGGCCGAGGTCGGCGCCGCGGTGCTCAACAACACGCCGCGCAGCCTGATCTTCGGGGGTCTGTCTACCGTCGAGATGTACAAGGCCAACCCGGCCGTGCAGGTGCACGGACCGGGCTTCAGCAAGATCCTGATCGGCGACGACATGATCGACGAGTGGGAGCAGCACCTCGACCTGATGGTCGACTCGGTGCTGGTGAACTCGGGGCGCTCGTGCGTCAATTGCTCCGGCATCTGGGCCTCGCGCAACACGCGCGAGATCGCCGACGCGCTCGCCGGGCGCCTCGCCTCGGTGCAGGCGAAACCTCCCGACGATCCCGACGCCGAGTTGGCCGCGTTCACCGTAAAGGGGCAGGCCAAGGCGATCTGCGACGACATCGACGCCAACCTGGAGATCCCGGGCACCGAGGACGTGACCGCGGCATACCGGGCGGCCGGCCGACTGGTCGAGCAGGAGCGCTGTGACTACCTTCTGCCAACGGTGGTGCACTGCGACTCACCCGAGGTCGCGATGGCCGGCAAGGAGTACATGTTCCCCTTCGTCACCGTGGTGCAGTGCCCCCAGGACGAGATGATCGGCGCCATCGGTGACACGTTGGTCGCCAGCGCCATCACGAACGGCGAGGGCCTCCGCCGGCGCCTGCTGGATGCCCACAACATCGACCGGCTGAACTTCGGCCCCATCCCGACGATCCAGCTCAACTGGCTGCAGCCGCACGAGGGCAGCATCGTCGACTTCCTCTACCGGGCCCGCGCATTCCAGACAGCCTGAGCCGGCGGGGCACCAGGGACGCCTGCAGCTCCGTGTTGAGCTCCTCGACGCGGGTGTGGGCGTCGGCCCCGGCCCCTGGTCGGCGGTGTTCAGGTTGCCGTACACGTACTGCAGCACATCTTGACCTGACCCGCTGCCGCAACCTCCCACGAGCGCCCCAGACACTTCCGAAATGCTCTCTGCCCGCCGACGCTGAAGAAGCAGCTTCCTATTCTAAAAGGGCAGGCGGCTGAAGCTCTCATAGGTACGGTTTGTGCTCGAGGTTGAGGAGGGAGATGCCCAGGATGCTAGAGGACCGGGGACACATCCGCCCGACCTTTCAGGCCCGAGCGCGACGCGGCTGACTGCCGCTCAGTGCGTGATCACCTCGGGCAGGGTCTCTGACGGGTCCGAGAAGATGCGCTCGTTGGGCAGGGCCTCCAGATCGACGATCGCACCGTCGTGGATGACCGTGTCGAGCCGGCGGATGTTGCGGATGTCCGCGAGCGGATCGGCCGCCAGAATGACGATGTCGGCGAGCTTGCCGACCTCCAGTGCGCCCAGATCGTCGCGCATGCGGGAGGCGATGGCGCCGTTCCTGGTGACGGCGACGATCGCTTCCATCGGGGTCATGCCCAGCTCCACCGGGCCCTCGGTGGCGAGCACGCTACCGGTGCCGAACTGCTGGTCCAGCGCTTTGGGTGTGCGCCGGAACTCGCGCGCCGTGCCGAGGTAGTTGTCGGTCCCGATCGTCGTGATGCAGCCGGAGGCGATCAGCTTCACGGCATTCTTGCGCCGGATCTCGATCCCCTCGCCACGCGCCCGCGCCTCGGCGCGCAGCTCGGCCGAGGTCTTCTTGCGCTCAGGCGTCTTTCGCGCCTGCTCGGCTTCGTCCTCCGACTCCTTCTCTGCCTCGGCCTCTGCTTCTTCTTTCTTGCGTTCCTCCTGCTGCTTCAGATGACGTTCCCATGGCTCCCCCGTGATCGTGTTAGACAGCATGGCGCAGACGATGCCCCGGTCGACGATCTCGGCGACCAGCGCGTCGGACATCACGCTGGGCAACACCTCAGGGTGCTGGATCAGATCGAGGCCCGCCTCCACCGATAACCGCAGGCCCTCGGGGCTGGTCGAGTGGGTCTCGGCCACCAGGTTGCGCCTGTGCGTCTCCTCGACGATGACCTGCTGGGCGCGCGGCGAGAAGCCGATCATGATCGGGTTCGAGAAGTGACTGGTGCCGCCGTACTTGATGAAGTCGGGGCCGAGATCGAGGTACTTGTTGACCGCCACGCGTAGCTCTTCTGGCTCCATGTGCATCCACTCCTCGCCGGAGCCCTGCGTGATGAAGTCGTTGAACTGCTCCTGAAAAAGAGTCAGCCCCGACTCGCGGCGCAGCGAGAACGAGATCGAGTAGGGCCCTCCCCAGCCGACGATGTTGCCGGCGACCAACATGCGCGGCCCGACCACCTCGCCCCGGGCAATCGCGTCGCGCACCTCCATCAGGGGCAGCAGCGATCCGTAGCTGTCGCGGACCGTGGTGAAGCCGTGCTTGAGCTGCAGCTGCGCCGACTCGAGGGTCAGGTCGGCGTTGCGGTGCTCGTAGCGGACGATCGTTTCGCCGGCGCCGTACAACGACAAGTGCACATTGCTATCGATGAAGCCCGGCGTGACGTACTTGCCGGTCCCGTCGATGACGAGCGCACCCACGGGAACTTCGATGTCCGCGCGCGGCCCCAGCGCAGTGATGCGGTTGCCGGTCACGACGAGCGTGCCGTCCACGATCGGCGCACCGCCGCTGCCATCGATCAGGGTCGCCCCGACGATAGCGGTGCTCTGCTGTGCAAGAGCTGGCGCGGGTGATCCGACGATCACGACGAGCGCCAGGAGCATGGGCAAGCAACGGCGGAACAGGTGGCAGCGCGTCATGGCAAATCCCGCTTCGAGATAATCAAGGAAGGCCTGGATGGGCACATGTGGTCCCCGAGAACACTGGCGTGCCATGCGTCACGTTGGTCTGGACGGAAACGACCTCTTGCAGACTCGTGCTCGAGATTGTACCTGCGCGGCCCGCGTTCGGCGCGGCACTGCCCTTGAGGCCCTTGGCGCGATCAAGATGGGCGCGAGAACAACCGTACCTAGCAGACGCGATCCCGAGCACGCTGACCGCGGAGATCACCCGGGCTGGATGCCCCCTTCGACGCACTGAGCGATTCACCTCGGTTCGATCCACTGCGTGACGGACCCGCGTTCCAGGAGCTTCTCGACGGCGCCCGAGAGCGCTACGCCCAGGGGATCGCCACGCTCCAGGCGGCCCAGCGCCGAGGCGAACTACCCTCCTATCTCGAGGAACCGCTCGCATTAGAGGTTCAACGGGCACGCGACGAAGGCTGACACCTAGCGGTCCGTCGGCACCAGACGCTCGAGGCCCCCGAACCAGTTGAGCACGACGTTATACCCGGGCGCGGCCGAGGCGCCGGGTGCCGAGGACATCACTGCGACATACCGCAGCGGCAGCCGCCTCGTCGAGCAGGAGCGCTGCGACTACCTTCTCCCGACGGTGGTGCACTGCGACTCGCCCGAGGTGCCGATATCGGGCAAGGAATACATGTTCCCCTTGGTCAGCGTCGTGCAGTGCCCCGAGAGCAAGAGGATCGGTGCCATCGGCGACACGCTGGTCGCCAGCACCATCACGAACGATGAGGGGCCTGCTACCGTAGAACTTCGAAAGCCAGCTTGCGGCCGGGACCGAATCGGAAGACCGAGAAGTCGTCGTCGTAGCTGGCGACACGCGTGATGCCCAGGCGCTGCATTACCGCGAAGCTGGTGCGGTCGACGATCGAGAAGTCCTGGTCCGGCCAGGCCTCACCGATCTGCAGCGCGACCTGGAGATCAGCATCGCCCACCGGCTCGATCGTGGCGACACCTTGTGCGAGCCCCGCCCAGAAACGTTCTGCGACAGGTCGTCCGAGTCGGTAGCGCAATAGGGTCCAGGTCTCGACGAGAACATGGTCCGACGTCAGCAGCCGGTCACCCGAGCCCAGGCGCGCGATCGCCCGCTGGTGCGAAGCGTCACCCCGGTCGGCAGCCGCGTACCACGCGGACCCATTCCCGGCAGACATGACCTGGCAGCGTTGCGCCACCTACCTGATGTAGACGGCCGTGGCCGTCGAGTTTCAGGCTGCCGCTGTCTCAGTCCTGCAACGCGCCATCGATGCTGGCCAGGTACGACTGCAGCTCGGCGTTGAGCTCCTCGAAGCGGGCGTAGGCGTCGGCGCCGGGCACCTGGTCGGCACTGTTCAGGTTGCCGTACAGGTACTGCAGCTGATCCACCAACATGGGCGGCGAATAGCGCCGTGGCGCGGCGACCATGGCATCCCACACCGCCTGGAGATCGGCCGACAGCGCGCCGTCGGCCGCCTCGCGCGCCTGCTCGAGTCGCTGCACCGCGCGCGCCGCCTGGCTGTAGGCGTCGCGCACCCGCAGGGCCAGCTCGGCCTGCGCGGTCACGTCCTCGAGTGTGACGCCCTCGGCCGCGACTCGCGGATCCATGACGACATCGAACTCCGCCGGCGTACTGCGAGCCCCCGCGATCAAGGTAGCGACGTAGCTCCCCGGCGGGACCATGGGTCCAGACGCGCCGGCGTCGGTGGCCCAGGGCCCGGGGTAGCGCATGTCCCACGTAAACCGGTGCAGCCCCCTGGTGTCGGGTAGGCGTGGGGTACCGATCACCGCCATTTGCCACTCGCGCATGCCGAGCTCGGCGTCGATCGTCCGCTCGCCCGGCTCCGCGCTCGTGAAGGCCCGCACCAGGCCGCCATCGGCGTCGCGGATCTCCAGCGTCACCGGCCCCTCGGGCTCCGCACCGAGCCAGTAGTCGAGGTTGGCGCCCCCGGCCGGGTAGTTGGGCTCGTGGGGTGCCGGCGTGCGGAAGGAGAAGCCGCGTCCGCGCGCCCGAACGGCAGGCTGCACTGCGTACAGGTGCGACGGCGCCTCGAGCATCGCCGCCGAGATCTCGTGCATCGGCGACAGATCGTACAGAATCCAGAAGCTGCGGCCCATGGTCGAGAGCGCCAGATCTCCCTGTACCAGCTTGATGTCGGTGACCGGCGTCACCGGCAGGTTGAGCTGAAACGACTGCCAATTGGCACCGCCGTCGAACGACACGTACATGCCGAACTCGGTGCCGGCGTACAGGAGCCCCTCGCGCGCGGGGTCCTCGCGCACGACACGCACCGGCGTATCCATCGGAATGCCGTTGACGATCTGCGCCCAGGAGACGCCGTAGTCCTCGGTCTTGTAGATATGGGGCGCGAAGTCGCCGAGCTGGTAGCGCAGCACGGTGGCGTAGGCTCGGCCGGGTGCGTGTGGCGACACCTCGATGTTCTGCACGCGCCCGTGGGGACCCAGATCGCCCGGCGTCACGTTCACCCAGCTCTCACCCCCGTCGCGAGTGACGTGGATCGGGCCGTCGTTGGCGCCGACCCAGATCACGCCCGGCTCGTGCGGCGACTCCTGCAGGTCGTACAGCACGCTGAAGTGCTCCTCGCCGGTCACGTCGATCGTGATGGGAGAGCCCGACACGACCTGGGTCTCAGGGTCGAAGGCCGTCAGGTCGGGCGAGATCGTCTTCCACGTGCGGCCGCCGTCCTCGGTGACGTGGACGTACTGGGAGGTGTGGTAGACGCGATCGGGGTCGTGCGGTGACACAGCGATCGGCGCGACGCGCTGGAAACGGTAGGCCAGGTCCTTGGGGTTGCGGCCGTAGAGGTTCCAGAAGCCGACGTAGTACTGCTGCTCCTGGCCGGTGCGCCGGTTGTAGTAGCCGAAACGGCCCTTGCAGTTGGCGTAGACGATGTCGGGGTCGCCGGGCTTGGGCACCGCCGGGCCGGTCTCGCAACCACCGTGCGACTCCCAGTAGGCGCTCGCGCCGCCGGGACGACCGCTCACGGCGCGGCTCGGGACCGAGATCGTCGAGTTGTCCTGCTGGCCGGCGAACAGCCGATATGGATACTCGTCGGAGACGTCGACCTGGTACAGCTCCGCGGTCGGTTGGTTCTGCTGCGTCGACCAGGTGGCGCCGCCGTCGCGCGAGACATTGGCGCCGCCGTCGTTGCTCTGGATCATGATCTCGGGGTGGTCCGGGTTGACCCACAGATCGTGGTTGTCGCCGTGCGGCACGCGCCGAGCGTCCCAGCTCTCGCCGCCGTCCTCGGACTTGTAGAAGCCCTCGGCCATCCCCCACAGCACGTCGGGATCGGTCGGGTGGGCGTTGAGGTTCGTGTAGTAGAAGGGGCGATTGCGGATCGGCTGGAAGTCGGTGATCTGGCGCCAGGTCTCGCCGCGATCGTCGGAGCGATACACGCCGCCGCGGTCCTTGGGTGCTTCGATCAACACATAGACACGATCGGGATCGCCAGCCGAGACCGCCAGGTCGGCCTTGCCGCGCAGGCCGGTTGGCAGGCCTTCGGTGAGCTGCCGCCAGGTGTCGCCACCGTCGGCCGACTTCCACACCCCACCCTCCATCCCGCCCGACTGGATCGTCCAGGGCTTGCGTTCCGCCTCCCACATGGTGGCGTAGATGAGACTCGGGTCGTCGGGAGCGAACTCGAGGTCCACCGCTCCGGTCCTCCCGGAGACGTGGAGCACCAGCTCCCAGCTCACCGCCCCATCGCGGGTCCGATAGACGCCCCGCTCCGGGTTGCCAATGAAGGGGTTGCCGATCGCCGCCACGTAGACGAGGTCGGGGTTGTTCGGGTGGATCAGCACGGCACCCGAGTTGCCGGTCTTCTCGAGGCCGACTTGGCTCCAGGTCTCGCCCGCGTCGGTCGACTTGTAGACGCCCCTACCGATGATGACGTTGCTTCGCAGCCCGTCGGACCCGGTCGATACATAAACGATGTTCGGGTCCGACTCGGCCACCGCGATGGCACCGATGGACCCGGTGGCGAACTGGCCGTCGGAGATCGGCAGCCAGCTCTGGCCGTAGTCGGTGGTCTTGAAGACCCCGCCGCCGGTGCCACCCATGTAGAAGGTTCCTGGCTGACTCCGGTGACCGGCGACTGCCGTGACCCTGCCACCACGCGACGGTCCGACGTAGTGGTACTCGAGGCCGGCAAAGAGCTCTGCGGGGACGGCCGCACCGTCGTCCTGCACCGGCATGGCCACGGAGCCTCCGGCGGTGGCGACGAGCAACAAGAGTGCGAGAGCGAGCATACGGCGCATGGGGGTGTCTCCTTCGACTGGATCGGTCGGCAGTGATTCTAGTGCGGCGCCGAGTATTGTCGACCCGTGCTAGGCGCGCAGCAGCTCCTCGATAATGCCGCGGTAGCCGTGCGCGGCAGCGAGCAGCTGGGAAACTTCCAGATGCTCGTCGATCACGTGCGCCTGATCCTCGCGGCCCGGACCGAAGCCGACGGTGGGAATGCCGGCGTAGCCAGCGCTGTAGGCCGCGTTGGTGCAGAACTGGTAGGACTTCATCGCGGGCTCTAGTCCGACGCTTCGCAACCCCCGCGCCGCGGCTTGAACGACCGGGTGATCCTCCTGCAACTGCCACGGCGCGAACCACTTGGGCCGCTCCCAGTGCACGCCCGTATACGAGGTGTAATCGGTGAGGGCGAAATCGACGTCGCTATCGGGCTCGCCGGCACGCTCGCAGGCCTCGCGGAGCTCCTGCACGAGCTGTTCCTGGGTCTCGCCCGGCACGGTCCGGCGCTCGTAGGTGGCTCGGCACCCGCTCGGCACTACCGAGTGCGCCGGATGCGGAATCGAGATGATGTCGGTGAGGCACATGATCCCGGGGCCCACGAACTCGTCGCGCGGCATGGGGAGGCGCTCGATCTCCTCGATGACCGCGCGCATCCGGTGCACCGCGTTGTCGCCGAGCTCCGGTGAGGCCGCGTGGGCCGGGCGGCCGTGGGTCGAGATCACGAACTCGGCGCGACCTCGCCCGGCGCGTACGAGATCGAGCTGCGACGCCTCGCCGATGATCACGAAGTCACCGCCGAACCGCTGCATGACCGTGCGCATCGCCGCCCCTTCGATGAGCTCCTCACCTACGGAGGCCGATACCACAACGCGTCCGTCGAGGCGCTCGCGGTCGATCTGAGAGGCTCCATACTGCATCGCGGCCAGCGCGCCCTTCATGTCGGAGCTGCCGCGGCCCCAGATACAGCCGTCCTCGAGATCGCCGCCGAAGGGATCGCGCGCCCAGGCGTCGCGCGGATAGACATCGACCGTGTCCATATGGGCGTCGAGCAGCACGACCGGCTCCTCGGAGCCGCACTCGATGACGCCGACGACGCTGCCGGCCGAGTCGACCTCGACCGTGTCGAAGCCCAGGAACTTCATCTCGGCAACGACGCGCTCGGCGACCCTGTTCTCGTCGCCCAGAACACTGGGGATCTGCACCAGGTCGCGGGTGAACTGGATCAATGCCTGCTGGCGGTCGCTCATCGCGCCCATCTCGGGGAATAATGTGCGGCGACAGTATACGGCTCCCCGGAGGCTGCCGAGATCGGCGACCATGCCCCAGCTACCCCACCCTGTGCACGAGGACTTCGAGCGCTTCAACCAGCGCTACGACATCTTCAGTCGTTCGTTCTGGGATCCACAGGTGCGCTCCGACGCCAGCGACCTGTTCTACGACACCTATCGCAAGCCGCTAGCCAACTGGCGCAAGACCGACGGCTACACCCAACGCGACTACGCCTTGCGCAACGCCGCCTGGCATGTCGCCGATATCTTCGCCGAGCTCAAGGAGAACGAGGACCGGCGCGAGGGCTACCTCGACGAGCTGACCGTTCTACGTGATCCCGCCGCCACCCAGGCGCCGCTCGGCTCGCCGACCGAGACCACCGCCGAGATCAAGCGGGTGGCACTCGGATTCGGCGCCGATCTCGTCGGGGTCACCGGCTACGACGAGCGCTGGATCTACACGCACAAGTACAGCCGTCAGATCGAGAACGAAAAGCCGATCGAGCTACCCGACGGCCTGCGCCACACCATCGTCTTCGCCAAGGAGATGGACCGGGAGCTGATCGATACCGTACCCTCGGCGCTCAGCGGCGCAGCGACGGGGTGGGGCTACTCGCAGGACACCCTGGCTCTGCTGGCGCTGGCTCAGTACATCCGCAACCTCGGCTACCAGGCTGTCCCGTCGCTCAACGACACCGCCCTGGCGATCCCGCAGGCCATCGCCGCTGGCCTCGGCGAGTACGGTCGCCACGGGTTGCTGATCACGCGCGACTTCGGCCCACGCGTGCGGCTCGGCAAAGTCTTCACCGACCTGCCGCTGGCGGAGGACTCGCCGGACAGCTTCGGCGTTCAGCAGATGTGCGAGGTGTGCCGGCGATGCTCCGATGGCTGTCCCGTCGATGCCATCACCGACGGGGCGCCCAGCACCCGCCTCTACAACATCTCCAACATCCGGGGGGTCGAGAAGTGGACGACCGATGCCGAGCGCTGCTTCTCCTTCTGGACGAAGCAGAACAGCGACTGCTCGATCTGCATTCGGGTGTGCCCCTACAACCGTGACTTCGGCCGCCCGCTGAACCGCCTCTGGCGCTGGTTTTCGAGGACTCCGGCGCGAGGCCTCCTGCTCCGGCTGGACGCACTCATCGGGCACGGCGCGCGGGTCCCCGCCCGACGCTGGTGGCAGGCCGCCCGCCCATGACGGGCGATTATCGAGAGTTCGCCCCCTGCCGACAGCGCCGGCATCATCGTCGAGGCGATCAGCGCCGCCGCCCAGGTGGTCGGCATCCGTACAAGACGGCAGCTGGGCGGCCCGGTACGGTCAACCAACCCGTTGATCCAAAGCCGACAGGAGGCAGCCGAGATGGCCGTGAAGTCCTTGACCCCCAACCTGATCGTCCCCGACGTGGCGCGAACCGTCGACTACTACCGCGACCTGCTCGGCTTCGAGTTCTCCCTCGGGGTGCTCGAGGGCACCGCCGACGCCGCCTTCGAGTACACCGGCCAGCCGCTGGCCTTCGCGATCATCCAACGCGACCAGGTCGAGCTGATGCTGCAGTCTGCCGACAGCGTCGCCGAGGACTTGGGCGACTACCGCCCCGGTAGCGGCGATGTCGTTGCCCTTTACTACGACGTCGACGACGTCGACTCACTCCGCGCACAAATCCCCGACGACGTCGAGGTCATCGTCGAGATGAGTGAGACCTTCTACGGATCCCGCGAGTTTCACCTGCGCGACTGCAACGGGGTGATCGTCGGTTTCGCCCAACGGCTCAATCGTCAGTAGTGGCCTCGGCGATGTCGTAGGCGAGGATGCGATCTTGCTCGCGCAGATAGAGGCGACCGCCGGCGATCACGGGGTGGGGCCACGAGAACTGGGCCGCATCCGGGATCCAGAACGACCCCTTCTCGCGGTATTCCTCGGTACTCGCCTCGACCAACACCATCAGGCCGTTCTGATAGCGGTAATAGAGGTGACCGTCGGCATACAGCACCGCTGCCGACCCCATGCCGTCGTTACGGATCGGCCCCCAGTAGGCCTCACCGCTGAGCATGTCGACGGCCATCGGGAAGCCGCGGTTATGGCCGTGGCCGAGGTACACCGTCCCCTCGTGCATCACCATGCCGCCGTGGTGGTTCTGCATAGTGCTGCCGGCGTGAAACCAGACCTCCTCTACAGCGACGCCACCGAGACGCGGCACGATCAGCAGCAGGGCCGCCCCGGCGCCGTATCCCGTCGCCGAGAGCACGTAATCGCCGACCGACAGGGGCGTCGGAATGTTGGCGACATCGTTGGCGATGCGGTTGTAGCCCCAGAGGAACTCCCCGGTGTTGGCATCGACGCCGATGACCCCGCGGCCGACCAGCTGGATGTATTGGACCGCGCCGCCGGCATCCGACCAGATCGCCGAGGAGTAGCCGGCACCATCGCTTCCGAGATCGCCGAGGAGTAGCCGGCACCATCGTGCCGAGATCGCCGAGCTCCGGCATCGTGGTGCGCCAGATCTCCTCGCCGGTGCGCTTGTCGAGCGCCACCATCATGGCGTCCGGTGCGCCGGGGGTCACCACCACCCTGGGCCCATCGACGAGCGGCGACTCGGCGAACTTCCAGTTACCGCCACCCCGTGCGGGTGCACGCGCGCGTCGAAGTCGGTCGCCAGGTTGCGCCGCCAGATCTCGCGGCCGGTGGCAACCTCGACGCAGATCAAATCGCTCTCGCTACCCTGAGAGTTCCTAGGCCGAGGTGCCGAGATGCCGACCCGGCCATTGTGCCGGGTCGGCCACCAGGATTCACGGCCAGGAGCGGACCCCCCCCGGGGGGCTGCTGGACCTTCTAGCGGAAGCGGACCTCGTCGACCTGGAATTCGAACTCACCCTCGCCGGCGCCCGAGATCAGCAGCGCCAGTAGACCGCTAGCGTCGACTCCGGGGAAATCCTCGAACGCGAAGGAGTGGAGCTGCCATTCGTCACCGGCCACGAAAGTCTGCACGGCCGGGATCTGCCCCAGGCTCTGGGCGAACAGCATGACCACGTGGGTCCCCCTGTCGCCGCGGGCCCAGAACGAGAACCCCGACCAGGCCGATAGGTCGGCGGGCGCGAACGGTTGCGCACCCGCGTGAAACATTGGGCCAGCCCACGAGGCCATGCCGCCTGCCACGATGTTGCCGGTGACACGCAATGCGCGCGCCGTGCCGTCGGCGCCCCCCTCGACTACGGAGTATTGCGTCGTCGAGGTGCCACCGATCATCGAATCGGTCGACTCGGCCCATCCGGAACCGAACTCGGCGCTGATCTCGCCGTCCTCGAAGTCACTGACCAGTACGGAGTCATCGAGGCTCGGGGCCTCCGGGCTCTGAGACAGCGCGTCACGGTAGGCGTCGCGATCGGCGGGCGCACCGAGCTTCCACACGCCGGCGATGTCACGCGTCGCCGTGATGTCTTCGAGCGGGTTGCCGCGCACCAGAACCAGGTCGGCGCGGTAGCCAGTCAGGACGCGGCCACGATCCTGCAGCGCGAAGGCAGCCGCAGGGACGGAGGTCGCGGCGGCGAGCGCCTCGGCGGTGCTCAGCCCGGCGTGCACCAGCAGCTCGAGCTCGCGATGCATACTCACACCGTGGGCCGTGCCGGGGTTGGGCGAGTCGGTGCCGGCCAGGATGCGTACGCCGGCAGCGTGCAGTGCCCCGACCGAAGCGAGCCCGTTGCGCAGGATGTGCTCCCGCCCGGCACCGCCGCCCGGGAATCCGGTGGTGAGGTTCTGCAGGTCCATGGCCCCCAGGTAGGGCAGCAGGCGTCGGTCCTCGGCCAGCTCGGCCGGCCCGTCGCCACCGCTGACGCTCTCGAGCACCGTCAATGTGGGCACCACGAAGGCGTCCCGCTCGCCGAACAGCTCGACGATCGTTGCGTCGGCCGGCTGGTCGTAGAAGACGTGGACGATGCCGTCGGCGCCATCCTCGACGACGGAGCGGGCATCCTCGATGCGACCGACATGAACCACCGCCAGGCGCTCGTTGTCGTGGGCGGCGTCGATCACGGCCTTGGTGGTCGGCCGGTCGAGGGTGTTGAACTTACGGCCGATCGAGCCGCCATCGACCACGATCTTGATGTAGTCGGAGCCCTCTGCGACCCGGGCACGAACGAACTCCGCAGCCTCATCCGGCGTGCTCAGGGTCGGGATCTCCATGCCGTATTCGGTCCCGTGCCCTCCGGGCGCGGTCACCAGGTAGCCGGCCGAGAACAGGTCCGCCCGCCCGAGCCCCTCGCCGCGCTCCTGCTCGGCCTTCACCTGCGCCGTACCCTCCGGCAAGGTGAACATGTCGAGCTCGGTAGTAACGCCCAGAACCAGGGCACTACGCAGCACCGGTCCGAAGGCGTGCACGTGGGAGTCGATCAAGCCCGGCATCAACGTGTGGCCTTCACCGTTGATCACGGTCGCGCTGGCGGGGGCATCCAGGTCCATCCCGACGGCGGCGATGCGACCATTGGTAACGAGAACGTGTGTTTGCTCGTGAGCTTGTTCGCCGTCGAACAAGCGCACGTTGAGGAACAGCGTGCTGGAGGGGTCGTCGGCCGGTGCCGGCGTAGCGACCGGGTCGGAGTCATCGACGCCGCTGATCCAGGCGCGGCCGCCGGTGCCGCGCGCCACATCGACGAGCGCCACCCCGGCGACAAGGACGAGGAGCGCCACGGTCAGACGGACCAGGGTGCGGTCGCGGCTTGCGATCGGACGGGTCATGCGGGGCCTCTGCTGGGGAGAGACAGGACGACGCCCGGGCACGCACACCGCAACGGCTGCATCACCCGGGCGCCACTCCCTGACGTGTCGGCATCGATTATCCAGCCCGCTCCGCTGGCCGCCAACGATCGCTCCCCCGACGGTCCCCGAAGCCACGTGAACGGGGTCAGACTGACGATCAACGGTTTCCCCCTTTCGGCGAGCTCGTCGATGTGCTGATATTTCACCACATGCTGATTTTTCACCATGCCCGAACCGGAGCTACGTTGTGAGCATCCCGCCCCACTCCGACCTGTCGCGCCGCGAGCGCCAGATCATGGACGTGATCCATCGGCACGGTCGGGCCACGGTCTCCGAAGTCATGCAGGAGCTCCCCGACTCGCCCAGCTACTCCGCGGTCCGCTCGGCGCTGCGGCTGCTGCACGAGAAGGGAATCCTGGGCTACGAGCACGACGGCAAGCGCTATGTCTACCGGCCCACCATCTCACGCCAGGAGGCGCGTGAGTCGGCGCTCGAGCACCTGGTCAGTACTTTCTTCGCGGGCTCCTATGCGCGCACCGTCGACGCGCTGCTCGAGATGTCGGACACGGAGGTTCCGCCCGGGGAGCTCGATCGACTCGAGCACAAGGTCGAGCAGGCACGGCGAAAGGCAGACAAGCCATGACCGCATTGCTCCTCGAATCACTGCTCAAGAGCTCGGTCCTGCTGGGCACTGGTTTGCTATTGCGGCTCGCCTGGCGGCGGCCGGCGCTACGACACATGACCTTGGCAACAGTCCTGACTGGGGCGCTGGCACTTCCCGCCGCTATCGCGCTGCTGCCGGCTTGGAGCCCACCCGGACTGCTCCAGGCCTCGTGGAAGACCGAGGCCGGTGACGATCTCGACGCATCGGCGATGGCCTCGGTCGGGGCACCCATCGGGCCTCGGGCGGCGCTCGATGTCACACCCACGACGGGGAGCCAGCTGCTCGCCGGGCTCCGCCTGCCGCCTACCTGGACCCTCTGGATGATCGGCGTCGGGCTGGCGCTCGTGCCGTCGATCGCCGGCCGGCTCCGGCGAACGCGGCTGGTGCGGACAGCTCTGCCGCTGTCGCGTGGCAGAGCCCGCCGAGTTGCGCGGCTGGTGGGCAAGGAGCTGGGGATTCGCCACGAGGTTCGCCTGCTCGCAGCACGCGAGGAAATGCTGCCCGCGACCTGGGGTTCGGTGCGCCCTCGAGTCGTGCTCCCCGCAGCTGCGGCCGGTTGGTCTTCACACCGACTGCAGACCGTGCTGCGGCACGAGCTCGCCCACGTAGCACGACACGACGCGCTGTTCCGCGGCCTTGCCGAAGCCTGTTGCGCCCTGCTGTGGTTTCAGCCACTGAGCTGGATGGCGGCGCGGCGCCTGCGCCTGGATCAGGAGCTGGCGTGCGACGCCATGGTCGTAGCCGTCGGCACCGACCGACACGACTACGCCCGGGAGCTGCTGGCGATCGCCCGCGAGCACCGGACCCGGCGGGTCGCACCGGCGGCGCTGGCGATGGCCCGTCCTTCGAGCATCGAGCGTCGGCTCCAGGCAATCATCCATCCCCTCTCAGGCACCGCAACCATGACGACGACACGTAGCACGATCCTCCTGCTGGCCTTGGCCGCGCTGACACTCCCGCTCGCTGCCCTGAGCCCGACCCGGGCTGCCCAGGCGCGACACCAGCCGGAAGCAGCAGGCGAGGCCCAGCAACAGCGACACGAGGTGGGCCAGCCGGAACGCTCCTACATCAGCTGGGACGCCCCCGACATGCAGATCGTCGTCGAGCGCAGTGGTGAGCTGTTGCTGGGATCGGAGCTCGAGGATCTGCGGCTGTCACCGGGCGGCACGCTGCGTATCCGCGGCTGGCGTGATGCCAACGGAGCCGACGGCGATCGGAGCCAACCGAGCGATCTGCAGTTCGAGGCACGGGCCGACGAATCCGGACACACCACGGTGCGCTGGCTCATCGCCGGGGTTGAGCAGAGCCTCGATGCCGAAGCGCGCGCTTGGGTCGTGGCCGCGGTTGCGCATCTGCAAGAGCATGATCGGCGGCGGGACGTCGAACGCTCCCAGGCCGAGCGCCAACGCGACCGGACCCAGGAGCTCGAGGAGCGCCAGCGGGATATCGAGGCAGCCCAAATGGAGCGCCGTGCACGTCTGGAGTTAGAGCAGGTCGAGGTCGGGAGTAGCTCCGCTCCCAGGAGAGTGCAGGTGCTTCCCGAGGTCCGGGTGAAGATGATCCCCGAGGTGAAGGTACTTCCCGAGATCCAGCCGGACACCGAGGCGATCGTGGCCGCCCAGCTGCCGGTCCTCTCGCGCGTCACCGTCGTACCGATCGTCACGCCAGAGGCCGTCTCCTTGGCGAGAGTCACCGTCGGGACGAGCGCCCGCCGGTGGGGCCCGGGCTGGAAGTGGATCGGGTCACACGCGGCGGACGGAACGCGGCTCGAAATCGGCTATCGGGGCGAATTCGACTGGGCCGACAGCCTGGACGCCCTGAAGCTGCCGCAGGATGCCGAGATCCTCATGATCGAGCGGACTCCCGACGGTGGGGTCCGATCGCTCGCGGCCGAACCCGGGCCCGACGGACTGATGCTCACCTGGACGATCGCCGGAGAGCGGCACCCCGTCGATGACACGGTGCGGGCCTGGGCGGCCGAGATGCTCGGTCGCCTGCTCCGGCGCGAGTAGCGGCGAGCTCTACAACGCCGCCAGCGCTGCGGCGTAGTCCGGCTCCTGGACGATCTCGGGCACCAGCTCGGTGTAGGTGACCTTGCCGTCGCCGTTGACCACCACGATGGCTCGACCCAGCACCCCCGCCAGCGGACCGTCGAGAATGCTGACCCCGTAGTCGTTGCCAAAGCCTGGGGCGCGAAAGCTCGACAGGGTAACCACGCTCTCGATGCCCTCGGCGCCGCAAAAGCGGCTCTGCGCGAAGGGCAGATCGGCGGAGATACAGAGCACCACGGCGCCGTCGCGATCGGCCGCCAGCTCGTTGAAGCGTCGGACCGACTGGGCACAGACCGGAGTGTCGAGGCTCGGGAAGATGTTCAGCACGACGCTCCTGCCGGCGTAGTCGGCCAAACTCACTGCGCCCAGGTCGGCCCCCACGAGGCTGAAGCCCGGGGCGGCGGAACCGACGGCGGGCATGTCGCCGGAGGTATGGATCGGGTTTCCCTTGAGCGTGATCTGGGCCATGGTCGTTCTCCGGGATGCAGTTGTCTCTTCGAAGGGTCGTAGGGCCGTACGGACCACGCCCTCTTTTATACCGTCCGCCAGTATCATGCTTGCGGATGGGAGCCAGTAGGAGGCCGTGGTGAAAATGTTGTGGGTCTGGCAAGTAGGTCAACCGAGTGCCGGCATCTCCGTGGTGCTGGTGCTGATGGTGCTGGGCCTGCAGGTCGGACCGCCCGGCCCCGTACGCGAGCTGACCTTCGAGCCCGCGGCCGACGGTCGTGGGCTGATCATTCGCTGGCGCCCCCCGGCCGACCTCCCTGCCGAGCAGGCCCACGAGCTGCGATACGAGATCGAGGATCGTGGCGTCGGCCCCTGGCGAACGGTGCACAGCGGGCCCGAAACGCGACTCCCGGTTCTGGAGCTCCGCGCCGGCGCGTGCCGTGTCCGTGTGCGTGCGCTGGCTCTCGACGGTGCTCCGGGACCCTGGCAGGAAACCGACTGTACCGTGAGCCTCGAATCGCCGGCGGCGCGGACGACGGAACCCGCTCCGTGCCCACAAGAGGCCGGTGTCGTCTGCCTGTTCGGAAACCGTTTCGCGGTCCGTGTCTACCGTCTGGTCGATGGGCACGAGATCGACGCCTCCCCCGAGCTTCCCGACCTGGACGACAACGCCAGTCGACACTTCCGGTTCGCGCACTCCCAGACGCCGACCTCGGTGCACATCAGGATTCTGGATCTGTGTGGCCGCAACGGCCATTTCGGGCTCGAGTACCGAGTCGAGGGGAATGTGGAATTCCGCGTCGGCATCCGCGACCTCTACGCCCGACAACGGAAAAGCTTTCTGGCGCCCGCTGGTCGTGACCGCCCCCCGCGCGTGGCGTTCAACGAGGTGTTCGCCACCTGCGACTGACCATGACTGGTGGCCCGCCGAATGCGCACCGCCGCCACTCGCCTCGGCTCCGGGAGGACCCGATGACCGACGACACCCTGCCCAGCCTACCGGCCGCCGACAGCCCTGCTGGGGCCGATCTACTAGATCGTTTTTGGCGATCGTGCCGCGGTTATGGTGTGGATCGACGAGCCTTCCTGCGCGCCGTCTCGGCCGGCGCCGCGGGCTCGTTCCTGGCGGCCTGCGCAGGCGGGACCACGACCCCCGCCGACTCAACCCAGGAGGTCCCGGCTCCCGCCTACTTCAAGGACCCGACGCGCCTGATCCCGCACGGGGCTCGCAACCTTGAAACGCGCCTTGCCCAGCAGCGGGGCTTGCTCACGCCCGAGGAGCTCTTCTTCGTACGCAATAACTCCTCCAGCCAGGCAATCGACCCGGACACGTACCGACTCCGGGTCGGCGGCGACGCGGCGCAGGCCGAGCTCGAGCTCGAGCTGGACGACCTGCTCGGCATGCCCAGCCGCACCGTCCTGTGCACCGTCGAGTGCGGCGGCAACCATCGCGCCTTCTTCGATCTGGTCATGGGACGCAGTGGCAGACCGGAGGTATCAGCATGGCGGAGTGGACCGGAGTACCCCTGGCGGAAGTGCTACTGCGCGCTGGCCTGGCCGCCACCGCTCTCGACGTGCAGCTCGTCGGACTCGACACGGACTCGCCCGAGCAGGGATGGCGCCGGCCGCTGCCGCTGGCCAAGGCCCTCGATCCCGACACCATCCTGGCCTACCGCATGAACGGGGCCGAACTACCGCCGGATCACGGCTTCCCGTTGCGCGCCGTGGTACCGGGCTGGGTAGGCAGCTCGAGCGTCAAGTGGCTCGGCAGTATCGAGATCAGCTCCCAGCGAATTTGGAGCCGCAACGTGACCACCTCCTACGTTCTGATCGGCGACGATTATCCGCTCGAAGGGGAGGCCGAGGGACAGGTGGCGAGGGAGCAGTCGATCAAGAGCGCGCTCGCCCTGCCGTGGCCGGCGCGCCTGCGACCCGGCCCTCAGCTGATCCGCGGCTATGCCCAGTCGCCGAGCGCCGCGATCGCACGCGTACAATGGAGCATCGACGATGGCGCCACCTGGTCGCCGGCGCGCTTGATCGAGCCGCTCATGCGCTACGCCTGGGCGCGCTTCGAGATCGACTGGGACGCGCCGGCCGGTGTGCACACACTGATCACCCGCGCTATCGACGCCGCCGGCAACTCACAGCCGCAGACCCTGCCGTTCAACGAGAAGGGGTATCTGTTCAACCTGCCCCTGCCTCATCCGATCAGCGTCGGGTGAGCAAGCGGCGCGGCGGCGCGACGATCGTCGTGCTGGCGAGCCTGCTCGCCAGCTGCGGTGGCCCCGAGCGCGCCCAAGACCCGAACGGCCGCGCCCAGGTGGTCCGTGGGGAGGCGCTGTACGGCAGGTACTGCGCCCAGTGCCACGTCGCGGCGCAGGGAATCGGCGCCAAGCTGACACGGCGTGGTCTGGCCAGCTACCGTGACGCCGCCTTTCTACAGCGCTACAACCAGCAGTACATGCCCTACCGGGCCGAAGGCAGCCTGCTCGAGCAGGAGTACTGGGACATCACCGCCTACCTGCTCGTCGAGTATGGCTTTGCCGTCCCGGAGCTGGAGCTGACCGCCCAGAACGCCGCGAACATCCCACTCCGAGCTCCCTGAGGCGGTCCAGCCTCGCGCGGTGAGACTCGCTAGTGTGACGCGTCGGAGTTGTCTTGTCTTATGGCTTTGGCGAGGATCTGGTCGGCGGACTTGAGCCAAAGGAAGGGCTCGGAGCCGTCGTTCCAGGCTCGGATGAAGCGGTGGATGGCCTTGATCAGGACATCGACGCTGCTGAAGCTGCCGCGCCGGACGGCCTGCGAGGTGAGGATGCCGAACCAGGTCTCCACCTGATTCATCCAGGAAGCGGAAGTGGGCGTGAAGTGACGCGTAAACCGCGGGTGTTGCTCGAACCAGGCCTCGACCTTGGGCTGGGTGTGGGTGCCGTAGTTGTCCAGCACCAGGTGGATCTCGCCCTCGGGGTAGGTGCGGTCGATCAAGCGTAGGAAGCGAAGAAACTCCTGGTGGCGGTGCCGCTGCATGCAGGTGCCCAGGATCTCGGCGGTGGCTAGGTTCAACGCCGCGAACAGCGTCGTGGTGCCGTGGCGTCTGTAATCGTGGGTGCAGCGCTCTGGATCGCCGCGGCGCATGGGCAACATCGGCTGAGTCCGGTCCAGAGCCTGGATCTGGCTCTTCTCGTCCACGCACAGCACCAGCGCCCCCTGGGGCGGGTGCAGGTACAGCCCCACGATGTCGGTGACCTTGTCCTGCAGGAGTGGATCGGCGGAGTACTTGAAGGTCTCGGTGCGATGGGGCTGCAGGCCGTTGCGCCGCCAGATCCGCAGGATCGTCGAAGGGCTCGCATCGACCTGTTTGGCGAGCCGCTGTGCGCTCCAATGGGTTCGGCTCGGAGGCCTCTCCAGGGTTGCGGCGATGATCTTGGCTTCCCGCACGGCGTCGTAGGTGCGCGCACGACCAGAGCGCGGCTCGTCACCGAGATCCTCGATGCCCTGCTTGGCTGCGCGAGCGCGCCACATGCCCACGGTCTGTCGGGAGGTCTCGAGGCGCTCGGCGATCTGCTGGTTCTGCAGCCCCTGCTCGGCAAGCAGGATGATGTGGGCTCGGAACACCTGCCGCTGCTGTGAGCTCGGCGCGTCGATTACTCCCTGGAGCCGCGCCCGCTGCTGCCCGGTCAACGAAATCTCCGGTGCTACCCTGGGCATCGTGGCCTCCTGTCCCGACAAGTTTACTGTCGAGACAAGGAAGTCATAATATGCCATATAAGTCAAGCTAATTACGACGCGTTACACTAGCGATTCGGCTTCAGAACGCGCCCCGGCAGTTCCTACAATTACCGCAGGAGGCAGGGGTGCGGAATCCGCGTGCTGTAGTACAGATCAGCCCGGCGCCGGGCGTGGTACCGGCCGACCGCCGGCGCATCGGGCGAGGGCGATCGGGCGAAGTGTTCCTCGATACCTCCACCTACCCGCTGCCGGCGGCCGCCAAGGCGTTCACCGGCGATCGCCTCGCCGACCTCGTCCACCTGATCCTGGGCGGAGCACCCAATCCCTATCGCTGGTGCGAGGACGCCGTGTGGGCGGCGTTCTGGCGACGCCGCATCGTCGCCGATCTGGTGCGTTACTGGCTGCCCGACCAGCTCGAGGTGGCCGAGCCGCTCGGCGTCGTCTGGAACTCCGAGCTGCGCGCCTGGGAGCTTCACGCCCGTTTCGCCGAGGCCTACGCGACCGCGCTGCACCACCCCTTCTCCGCGGCGCGCGACGGCGAGCAGCGGGCGCTGCAGAACGAGGTCATGCAGCCGTTGCAACGGCACCTGCGCGAAGCCGGTTTCGACGGGCTCTTGTGGCAGGCCGGTCTGGGCAACCCTGTGGCGGCCAACAACTTCCTGGTCAACGAGCGGCGCAGGCACGGCCGCACGGAACCCGGGCCGCGCTGGACGTGGATCGATCTCGAGTCGGGAGTCCCGGCGCTGTTCCCGCTCGACCCTCGTCCCCTTCTTGCCTTCTACGTGCCCCGCTCCTGGCCCCACCGCCGGCCGCTGTTCGACGATGTCGACCTGGCTCAGCTCGAGCGCTACCTCGAGCGGCACCGCGCCGACCTCGCCGAGCGCCTCGGTGCGGAGGCTCCCGAACGCCTGCAGCGGGCCGTGACCCATCTTGCTCGCCACCAGGAGCGCTGGCACGCTCGCGGGCGCACTCGAGCCGGCGTCGAGGCGGCACTCGCCCTCGGCACGATCGACCCGCAACAGGCCGATCACTATCTGCGCCACCCGGCGCGCTGGCAGCTACACCAGGCGCGGGAGTTGGCTCGGACCGGCGTGGGCGCGTTCGCGGCCCTACCGGCAGCGGTGTGGCGCCGTGTGCGGCGCCTCCTGACGCCGTGGCTGGCTCGGTCGGCCGTCCGCTTCGTGCTATCGCAGAGCCACCGGTCGCGCGTCGCAAGGCTGTATGTCCTGGGCCGTATCCGTCATTGGCGCCGGCGCCGCCAGATCACGCCACTGGAGGCGGGCTGGTTACGCCGAGTGGCCCGTCGCGACGACCAGGCGGCCTACCTGTCGGACTTGGCGGTGCACCTGGCGATCAAGCCCTTGTACAAGGGCGGCGCCGTGCTCGGACTGCCGCTGCTGGCGCAGGCGGGCATGATTCCCCTCTGGGGCGTCGCCCTCGGGCTGCTGCTGGCAGGGCCGACCTGCCGCAGCCTCTACACCGCGGCCCGAGTCGTGCACAATCGCTTGCACTCGCGACCCGCGCCCTGGGCCGCGCTGGCGGTGGGTCTCCTCCCGATCGTCGGCACCGCCGCCTTTCCGGTGCAGATCGCGGGCTCGAGCCGCGGTCCCGACGGCAAGCTCGCCGGCCTGATCCTCTACGACGTGCTCACCTCCTTCGGCCGCAAGGTGCCGATCTGGGGCGGCGTCGGCACCGCGACCGAGCACTGGTTCAACCGCCTTGCCGACCGTGTCGTCGTCGATCGTCGATCGCTGGTATCCAGAGTCGGCTCGCCGAACCGAAGGCGCTCGCGTCGTGGCCTTCAGGGCGCAGGACCCGGACCCGGATCAAGTTCGCAGATATGAGGCACCGTTGGCGTCGACGATGCAGCCGGTGAGGAACTCGACGCCGTCGGAAGCCAGGAAAGCGACTGCACGGGCGATCTCGGCGGGCTCCGCGACCCGGTTGAGCGGACTCTGAGCTCTGACCTCGTCGCCCGCCGCCCCTCGCAGATGATCGGCCGCCATGTCGGTGTCGACCCAGCCCGGTGCCACGACCCCGACGAAGATGCCGTGGGGCGCGAGGGCCAGGGCCAGGGATTGGCTGGTGGCGTTGAGTCCGGCCTTGCTGGCACCGTACGCCGGCGCGTCGGGCTCGCCACGAAAGGCGCCCCGCGACGAGACGTTGACGATGCGACCGCCCCCCCGCCCCGCCATGTGACGCGCCGCGGCGAACATGAGGTGGGCCGGGCCCAGGAGATTGGTGGCTAGCGTCCGGTCCCAAGCATCGGCCCAGGTCGCAAAGTCGACCGTCAGCGGCGCGTGCTTCTGGTAGATCCCGGCGTTGTTTACCAGGATGTCGAGTGCGCCGAGATGTTCCACGACATCCTCGACCAGCCGGATGCAGGCGGCGCTATCGCCGACATCGGCCTGGAAGACCTGGTGTCCGCCGCCGGGCAGGCTGGCGCAGGTGGCATCCGCCGCCGCGCGGTTGGCGTGGAAGTGGACCGCGACCCGCGCACCGCAGGCCGCCAGCTGCTCCGCCACGGCCCGCCCGATCCCCCGTGAAGCGCCGGTCACCAGTGCGTTCTTGCCGTTGAAATCCATGGGCTGTCCCTGTCGGTTATGGTTAGCAGGCCGTAGTGAAACCCGTTTCCGACCCGTTGCGTATCTCCACAACGAGGAGAACAGCCATGGCGAACAATCCGTTGGTCGGTTGCTGGGGCGTGATCGTCGGCATCGTGCTGATCGGCTTCCTCGGCTGGATGGGCTTCGAGCTCCTCGTCCAGTTCTTCACGACCGCCAGCCTCGAGGGCGTGGACCGGGCGCTTCTCGACGCCGTATTCCACCACATGACGGGCGAGTTTCTCGTCGTGGTCGGGATTATCGCAGCCACCTACATCGGCGTGTTCCGCGGCAGGGCCGGGATCCGGCGGGCGCTTCCGGCGTTGCGGGTCGTTCTCTGGTCGGGTGCAGCGTTCAACGTGGCGGCGATGATCGGGCTGGCATCGGGTCGCTGGTCGACGTGGATCGTAACGCTGGCGATCGTTGGCCTGGGCGTGCCGCCGTTGCTGGGGAGCCTGGCGCGGCCCGAGCCGACGCCGCAACCGTAGCAGACTGTAGTGAAGCCCTGATGGGCATGGACGGTCGATCCCGCGGGTAAACTCCGGGCCATGTTCGCGGCCCAGCGACCCCAGCTGACGCCCGAGCAGGCCGCGGCCACGGCCTCGCGCCTGTTCGGCATCGACACCCAGGCACGAGCCCTGCCCTCGGAGCGCGACCAGAACTTCCGGCTCACCGACGGCGGCGGCGCCCACTGGGTATTGAAGATCTCCAACGGCAAGGACGAGCCCGCCCTGCTCGAGATGCAGCACCTCATCCTCGAGTGTCTCGAGGGCGCCGGCGGCAATTACAAGTTCCCATCCGTGCAACCTACCGCCGGCGGCGAGCTGATCGCCGGGATCGACGGAGTCGACGGCACCCGCCACCTCGTCCGACTACTCGGCTGGGTGCCCGGACGTCCCCTGGCGCTGGCACGCCCGCACTCCCCATCGCTGCTGGCTCAGCTCGGACGCCTGACGGGCACGGTGAGCCGCGCGCTGGCTGAGGTCAGCCACCCGGCCGCGGCGCGGACGCTGAAGTGGGACCTGCGAACCGCCCTGCCCACCGTGCGCGCCAACCTGTCGCACATCGACGATCGTGAGCGGCGCCACCAGGTGGCGAAGCTGATCGATGCCATCGAGCAGCGCCTGCGAGCCCTCGCGCCTGATCTGCGCGTCGGCCTGATCCACAACGACGCCAACGACTACAACGTCTTGGTCGATCCGGCTGCCGGCGTCGGCACCGAGTCCAGGGTCCGTGGCCTCATCGACGTCGGCGACGCCCTCGACTCCTGGCTGGTGGCCGAACCCGCCGTAGCGATCGCCTACGCCATGCTCGGCAAGCTCGACCTGCTGGCGGTCGCGGCGATCATCGCTAGCAACCACCACGCCGAGTTCCCGCTGCTGGAAGCGGAGATCGAGGCGCTGTTCGATCTGGCCACGTTGCGGCTATGTCTGAGTGTCGCCAACACGGCCCGGCATCGCCTCGACGAACCGGACAACGAGTACCTCTCGATCAGCGAGATCCCGGCCTGGGAGGCCCTCGACCGCATTGCCGCGCTCCCGGGGCGCATCGCCTCGTACCGTATGCGCGCCGCGTGCGGGCTGGAGCCGTGCGGCCCGGCTGCCACGCTTCGCGCCTGGCTCGAAGGGCATGCCGACAGCTTCGCCCCGGTAGTCGAGCCAGCCCTAGACGGCGCACTCGTCCTCGACCTCAGCGTCGGCGGGACCGACATGGGCAACGGCGCCCCCGGTAGCTTTACCGCCACCGATACCGAGAAGCGCGTCTTCGGGCTCATGAAGCAGGCCGGCACCACGGTGGGAATCGGACGTTACGACGAGGCCCGCTGTTGGTACGGCGGGGAGTTGTTTGCGGCGCCTGCCGACGAGGCACCGCGGCGTCGGACCGTGCACCTGGGCATCGATCTGTTCCTGGCGGCCGGTGCGGCGGTGCACGCACCGCTGGCCGGCACCGTGGTGAGCGCGGCGGTCAACGCCGGCGAGCTCGACTATGGCCCGACCGTGATCCTCGAGCACCAGCCCGAGGGCGGACCCCGCTTCTTCACGCTCTACGGCCATTTGACAGCGGGCTCGATCGCGGCGCTCGTCCCGGGGCAGCAGATCGCGGCGGCCGAGTCCTTCGCAACCATCGGGCCCTACCCGGAGAACGGCAACTGGGCGCCCCACCTGCATCTACAACTGATCGTCGATCGGCTGGGCTTCGCGACCGATTTCCCAGGGGTGGCGGCTCCCGACGAGAAGGCGGTCTGGTTGAGCCTGTCGCCCGACCCGAACCTGCTCTTGGGCATCGACCCCGACCGGCTACGCGACACGGCGCTCGATACCGCGGCGATCGCCGAGCTGCGCGCACGCCACATCGGCCCGTCGCTGAGCATCTCCTACCAGCGGCCTATCCACGTGGTGCGCGGCTTCCGTCAGTTCCTCTACGACGCCGAAGGACAGCCGTTCCTGGACGCCGTCAACAACGTGCCACACGTCGGGCACAGTCATCCGAAGGTGGTCGCCGCCGCCGCCGCCCAGAACGCGGTGCTCAACACCAACACGCGCTACTGGCACAAGCTGCTGGTGCGCTACGCCGAACGGCTGGTCGCGACGCTGCCGGACCCGCTCGAGGTCTGCTACTTCGTGTGCTCCGGTAGCGAGGCCAACGAGTTGGCGGTACGGCTGGCCCGCACGGCAACGGGTCGTCGTGACATGGTGGTGCTCGATGGCGCCTACCACGGCAACACCTCGCTGCTGATCGAGATGAGCCCCTACAAGCACGACGGGCCGGGCGGTGCCGGCGCGCCCGACTGGGTGCACGTCGCGACAATGCCCGACCCGTATCGAGGCCGCTGCCGCGCCGACGACGAGGAGTGCGGCGCCAACCTGGCGGAGCACGTGCGCGAGGCCTGCGAGGCGGCCGGCGAGCGCGGCGTGGCGGGCTTCATGGCCGAGCCCTTGCTCGGTTGCGGCGGCCAGGTGATCCCGCCGCCGGGCTACCTGGCGGCCGCGTTCGAGCACACTCGGACGGCCGGAGGCATCTGCATCGCCGACGAGGTGCAGATCGGCTTCGGCCGGGCCGGCACCCACTTCTGGGCCTTCGAGAGCCAGGGCGCCGTGCCCGATGTCGTCACCCTGGGCAAGCCGATCGGTAATGGCTTCCCGCTGGCAGTCGTAGTCACCACGCGTGAGATCGCCGACGCCTTCGCCAACGGCATGGAGTACTTCAATACCTTCGGTGGCAACCCGGTGGCGTGTGCCGTCGGTCTGGCGGTGCTCGATGTGATCGAGCAGGAGGGGCTGCAGGAGAACGCTCGCCTCGTCGGCGAGCGGCTCCTCGCCGGGCTGCGGCAGCTCGAGAGCGAGCACACGATCGTCGGCAACACCCGCGGTCTCGGCCTGTACCTGGGCGCCGAGCTGGTGCGGAATCCGGAGACACTGGAGCCGGCGACCGAGGAGGCCAGCTACGTGATCAACCGCATGCGCGATCACGGCATCCTGGTGAGCACCGACGGTCCGCTGCACAACGTGATCAAGATCAAGCCGCCGTTGTGCTTCGACGAGCACGACGCCGACCGGCTTGTCGAGACGCTCGAGGGAATCCTGCGCGAGGATGTGTTCTCGAGAACTTGATGTTCCGTCCTGGAACCGTCGGCGGGAACTGGAGACAATGGCCGCAGCCCTCGGCTCCCCTCGAGGCAAATCGCACTGCACTGTCTCAAGGAGGTTACCGGTGTCCGATGTCGGCAGATTTACCTGGTACGAGCTACTGTCCACCGACCCGCAGGGGGGCATCGACTTCTATACGAAGCTGGTCGGTTGGGGCCACCAATCGTGGCCGGGTGAGATGCCCTACGACCTGTTCACCCGGGGCGAGGAGCTGGTCGCCGGTTGCATGCAGCTACCGGCCGAAGCGCAGGAGATGGGTGCACCGACGCACTGGCTCGGATACGTGCACGCTGACGATGTCGGCGCGATGGTCGCCCAGGCACGCGAGCTCGGGGCTACGATCCTGAACGAGATGGATCTGCCTGACGTCGGCAAGATCGCCATCGTCCAGGATCCCCAATCGACGGTGATCTGCTTCTTCCAGCCCGTCAACACGCCCGGTGCGGAAACGGGCCCGCAGGAGGGACGCTTCTCTTGGCACGAGCTGGTCACCTCGGACTACGAGGCGGCGTGGGAGTTCTACTCGGCCCTGTTCGGGTGGGAGATGATCAACGACATGGACATGGGCGAGTACGGCATCTACCGCGTCTTCGGCCGCAACGGCGAGCAGATGGGCGGCATGTTCAACAAGCTGCCCGAGATGCCAGCGTCCGCCTGGCTCTACTACGCCAGGGTGGCATCGTGTGATGAGGCGGCGACCCGCATCGCCGAGCTCGGCGGCAACATCGTCAACGGTCCCATGGACGTTCCGGGTGGCGACAGGATCGTCCAGGCAATGGACCCCCAGGGCGGCATGTTCGCGTTGCACAGCACGGCTCAGCAGACCGCCGAGGCCGAGGCCTGAGTCGGACTCGAGCTCGCTGACGACGTGCTCGGTGAACGCTGAACGGCTAGCCATCACGGCCCCGCAACGCGGACCACGAACCTCTGGAAGGACTCGGCATCCCGACACGGCAGCCCGTGACCGAAACAGACGATCTCCGGGCCGAGCACCGCCAGCTTGCGCAGCGACGCCTTGTTGCGCTCGGGATCGGGCGTGGCCAGTGCAGGGGGCAGGCGCAGACCCGGCATTCCGGTGAACGGATTCATGGCCAGCGCCACGTCGCCGAGCACCAGTACACGGTCACGGGCCCGCCAAAACGCCAGGTGCCCGCGGGTGTGGCCGGGGGTTTCGAGGACGACGAAGTCGCCGATCCGGTCGCCCTCCTCGAGCCCGCGATCGACCGGGTGACCGGGGCCCGAAAGCAGCCGGTTCTGTGCCCGGGCGATCCAGCCGTTCGGGTTCCGGTACTGCGCCCGCATGTTGCCGCTCTCGACGACCTCGCGGTCACCCTCGCCGCACCACAGCGGGATATCGCGCTTCTGGCACAACTGGGCGCTCGCGCCCTGGTGATCCGGATGCGCGTGGGTCAGCGCGTGGGCGCTCAACCTCATCCCCTTGACCGCAGCGAGGATCTTGGCGCCCGAGGAGCGCACGCCGGCGTCGACGAGCACATCGTCGAGCACGTAGCAGTTGATCATGCCGCGCGGCATGACCGGGATGCGCCACACCCCGGGAGCCACCTCCTCCTTCATCGCACTACCTCGGCTCCCTATCGCCTACGCCGCGGGAATCCAAAACCAACCCGTCGCTACGAATGCTATCGAATGCTCGCGGCGAGCGGGGAGATCGTCGGGCCTCCCTACTGCATCCCGGCGGGCGCCGAAGCGGACGGTGTTTCCCGTCGCTTGAAGCGCGGCGTCTCACCGGGCACGAACTGCTTCTTGTCGTAGCCGAAGACCTCGTACAGGGTCTTGAACAGGTTCGGTCCTGCCGATACCTCGCAGTCGTGCGGGGTGAACTGACCCGGGTGCGAGTAGCCACAGGCGTGGGTAACCGCCAGCAGCTCGCCGCGTAGAGCGTCCATATAGGCTGCGAAGCGCTCCGCGTTCACCCCTGGGACCAGGCCGCGCTGCAGCCAGCGGCTGTGGGTGGTGACCCCGGTGGGGCAGGCGCCAGTGTGGCATTTCTGTGCCTGGATACAGCCGATCGACAGCATCGCCTCGCGCGCGACATTGATCAGGTCGGCACCGAGGGCAATGGCCACGATGGCGCGGTCGGGGAAGCCGAGCTTGCCCGAGCCGATCCATACCAGCTGGTCGGCAATGCCGGCCTCGACGAAGACCTTGTACACACGGGTGAAGCCGATCTTGTACGGCAGCGCCACGTGATCGGTGAACGTCAGCGGCGCGGCTCCGGTGCCTCCCTCGCCACCGTCGATGGTGATGAAGTCGGGGCCCCGGTCGGTAGCCGACATCCTCGCGGCGAGCTCGAAGAAGAAGTCGAGTTGCCCGACCGCAGACTTGATACCGACCGGCAGCCCGGTTTCGGCGGCGATGCGCTCCACGAGATCGATCAGCTCGTCGACGTTGCTGAAGGCACTGTGCGTGCTCGGGCTGATCACGTCCTTGCCGATCGGCACCCCGCGCGCCGCGGCGATCTCGGCTGTGACCTTGGCGCCCGGCAATACGCCGCCCTTGCCCGGCTTGGCACCCTGGCTGAGCTTGATCTCGATCAACTTGATCTGCGGCGCACGCTCGACCGTCGCCAGCAAGCGCTCCATGGACAGACTGCCGTCCCGGAAGCGATCGTTACGCATGCCTTGGTTGCTAACCCGTGGCGGTTGTCGATCATCAGGTGCCCCATGTAGCAGAGCTTCGACTCGGCTCCCCTACTTTTCTTGTACAGGCGTGCGTCCGGATCGGTCCTGGAGGCGTGAGTATCGTTTGTGCGCCGTTGTTTGCGAAAATCGACGCTCGGGTTGCTGCCTCCCTCATCGGAGTCGCTCTGATCCTTCGGCTTGAAGCTCTTGTGCGAGGCCCACGCCTCGATCAGCGTGCCGTCCACCGTGAAGTGCTCATCCGATAGCAGCCTGCGGCGCCGTGCCTCCGCCAGCACTTCCTGGAAGAACACCTCGGCGACCTCGCCTCCCAACACTCGATCCCGGTTCTTCGTGAACACCGTCGCATCCCACACCAGATCGTCCATGTTCAGGCCCACAAACCACCGGAACAGCAGGTTGTAGTCGAGCTGCTCCATCAGCATGCGCTCGGAGCGAATCGTGTACAGCACCTGCAGCAGCAGCGCCCGCAGCAGCTTCTCCGGCGGGATCGACGGACGGCCCGTGTGCGAGTACAGCTTCTCGAACAGCGGCGACATCCGCCCCAGCACATCGTTGACGATCCTCAGCAGCGGCCGCAGCGGATGCTCCTTCGGTACTCGCTGCTCTGGAGATACGTAACTAAAAACCGCCACCTGTCCCGCGTCCTCACCACGCATCTGCTCACCTCGTTGATGCTTCGGTTCTTGCCGCGGGCTGCGTGGTTCAAAATCTACTCGAACAAGGGGAGTTTTTCAGCAGCCTGCTAGGCGATCGGCGCGGGCGCTACTCCAGCATCAGCGGCGCTTCGGTGTCCTCGGGGGCCGGCGCGGTGCCTGGATGTGTGCGGATCATCCGTACGCAGGTATTCCAGCGCAGGACGGCATCGTCGTTGCCGGGGGGGCGATGCTCCTCTGCCTTCTCAAACCAGTCCATGGCGTCGCGCAGCCACTCGTAGGCGACCGGACCGCACCCGGGGGCACCACCGAGGTGGTGGGCCTTGGCGCGACGCTCGCAGATGATGCCGGAGTAGTAGGCGCGCTCGTACTCGCCCGACAAGCGCGGGATCAGCTCGCGCGCCTGTTCGTACTTGTGAGCGAGATTCCGGGGAAACCGGTCGGTGAGGGCGAGCAGCAGGGTGACGAGCGCCTTTTGGTTGTCGGGCTCCACCCGCAGGATGTCGCGCGAGATGCTCTCGGCCTCGCGGGCCTCGTTCAGCCTCCGGTACTGCTCGGCCTTCTCCTGCGCTGCCGCGATGCCGTCCGCGGACAGCTGCTTGATCCAGAAGCGGTCGTCGCGCTGATCAGCCATGGCGAGGACCGAGCAGCATGGCGCGGAGGCGGGCGAGCGGATCATAGAAGGCGTCCACTACGCGCTCCTTGAGCGGAATGATCGCGTTGTCGGTGATCTTGATCTCCTCGGGACAGACGTTCGTACAGCACTTGGTGATGTTGCAGTAGCCGATCCCGAACTCGTCCTTGAGCTCGGCACGCCGGTCTTCGGTGTCGAGCGGGTGCATCTCGAGGGCCCCGACGTATACGAGGAAACGCGGCCCGATGAACTCGGAGTGCTTGTCGTGCTCGCGCAGTACGTGACAAACATCCTGGCACAGGAAGCACTCGATGCACTTGCGGAACTCCTGCACCCGATCGATGTCGGCCTGCGCCATCCTCCAGGTGCCATCCTCGGCGTCTGGAGCCCGCGGCTTGAACGGCTTGATCGTCTTCTTGACCTGATAGTTCCACGAGACATCGGTTACGAGATCCCGCAGTACGGGAAATGCCTTCATCGGATGGAGCGTGATCGGCGCCTCCAACGGCAGCTCGTCGAGCCGCGTCATGCACATGAGCCGCGGCATGCCGTTCACCTCGGCGGAGCAGGAGCCACACTTGCCGGCCTTGCAGTTCCAGCGAACGGCGAGGTCGTTGGCGGCTTCCGCCTGGATCTTGTGCACGACATCGAGCACGACCATCCCTTCGGACACTTCGGTCGCATAGTCGACCAGGCTGCCGCCACTCGAGTCGCCTCGCCAGATCCTGAACGTGACCTGCTTGCCGGCAGCCATCAGCGGTTCGCCTCGATCACTTCCTGGAGGCGCTGCGGAACTTCCGGCACTGGAGAGCGCTCGACCTCGAGGGGGCCGCCCTCCGGGGCACGGCGCACGAGGTGTCGCGTCTGCCCGAGCTCGGGATCCTTGCCGGCGTGATCCTCGCGGAACTGAGCGCCGCGGCTCTCACGCCGCAGAAGCGCGGTCCGGGCCACCGCCTCGGAGACCGCGAGCAGGCCACGTAGATCCAGTGCTGTGTGCCACCCGGGGTTGTACTCACGGTTGCCGCTCGCCCCGACCACGGCGGCGCGCTCCTGCAACACCCGGATCCGCTCGATCGACTCCTGCAGTCCTGACTCCTGTCGCACGATCCCCACGAGATCCTGCATGGTCTCTTGCAGATCGAACTGGATCTGGTACGGCCCCTCCCGACCCGAGCCATCGGCTTGGTGCCGCTCAAAGGGCTCGAGAGCCTCGGCCACGGCCTCGGCCACCTGCCCTGGGTCGAGCGACGCCTGTCCGTGGTCGGCCGCGAACTTCGCCGCGTACTCCCCGGCGCGCTTGCCGAACACGAGCAGGTCGGACAGCGAGTTGCCGCCGAGCCGGTTCGCACCGTGCAGCCCGGCCGCGGCCTCACCGGCCGCGTACAGTCCCGGCACGGTCGAGGATTGGGTGTCCGCATCGACGCGGATCCCGCCCATGGCGTAGTGCGTCGTCGGGCCGACTTCCATCGACTCCTCGGTGATATCGAGCCCGGCGAGCTGCTTGAACTGATGGTACATGCTGGGCAGCTTGCGCTTGATGTGGTCGGCGCCACCGGGAACACGGTCCTTGATCCAGGCAATGTCGAGGAAAACGCCACCGTGCGGGCTACCGCGACCCTCGCGCACCTCGCGCAGGATGCACCGGGCGACGTGGTCGCGCGTCAGCAACTCGGGCGGACGGCGTGCCTCCCTGTCGCCTTGCGTGTACCGCCAGCCCTCCTCCTCGTTGTCCGCGGTCTGCGTCCGGTACGGCTCCGGAATGTCGTCGAACATGAATCGACGACCCTCGCTGTTGCGCAGCACCCCACCCTCGCCACGAACTCCCTCGGTCACCAGGATTCCACGAACGCTCGGTGGCCAGACCATGCCGGTCGGATGGAACTGCACGTACTCCATGTCCAGTAGGTCGGCACCGGCCTCGAGCGCCAGGAAGGCGCCGTCGCCGGTGTACTCCCAGCTGTTGCTCGTAACGCCGTACGCACGCCCGAAGCCGCCGGTGGCGATGACGACCGCCTTGGCGCTGAATACCCGGAAGCGGCCATGCTCTCGCTCGTAGCCGAACGCCCCCGAGACTCGGCCGGCGTCGGTCAGCAAGCGGGTAATCGTGCACTCCATGTGCACCTCGATGCCCTGGTGGATGCCGTGATCCTGCAGCGTGCGGATCATCTCCAGGCCCGTCCTGTCGCCCACGTGAGCGAGGCGTGGATACTTATGTCCGCCGAAGTTGCGCTGCAGGATGCGGCCGTCGTTCGTGCGGTCGAAGACGGCTCCCCAGGCCTCGAGCTCGCGGACGCGATCCGGAGCCTCACGGGCGTGCAGCTCGGCCATCCGCCAGTCGTTGACATACTGGCCGCCGCGCATGGTGTCGGCGAAGTGCACCTTCCAGTCGTCGCGCTCATCGACGTTGGCCAGCGCGGCCGCGACGCCACCCTCTGCCATTACGGTGTGCGCCTTGCCGAGCAATGACTTGCAGACCAGGCCGACCACGGCGCCCTGGGCGGACGCTTCGATGGCAGCCCGAAGCCCCGCCCCGCCGGCGCCGATAACCAGGACGTCGTAGGCGTGGGTCTCGTGATCGCCCATTACAGCAGCCTCAGGTCCGACCACACGCCCATCGCGCACATGCGAACGTACAGGTCCGAGAAACCGACCCAGAACAGGCTGGCCCAGGCCCAGTTCATGTGGCGGCGGTTCAGACAGCTCGAGCAGCGGTACCCGAGGTAACGCGTCGGCGAGGCCGACAGTCGATCCTTGAAGCCGCCGATGAGGTGACGCAACGAGTGGCAGCCGAGCGTATAGCCACCCAGCAGCACCACGTTGACACTCAGCACGATCGTCCCGACCCCGATCCCGAAGCTCTCGGTTCCACCGATCGGATCGACGAACCACATCGCTTTGTACGCGTCGTAGGCGAGGACAAACAAGAACACGAGCGCCAGATATAGAAAGTAGCGGTGGACGTTCTGGATGATCAGTGGAAACGACCGCTCACCGCGGTAGCTGGTGCGCGGCTCGCCGACCGCGCACGCCGGTGGATCGGCCCAGAACGCCTTGTAGTAGGCGCCGCGGTAGTAGTAGCAGGTGAGCCGGAACCCGCCTGGCGCCCAGAGAATCAGAAGGGCCGGGGACCACGGCAGCACGCCGGGCCACCACTGAGGCTTGGGACCGAACCACGCATGGTGCGTGTCGCCAAACAGCTCGGGCGAGTAGAACGGCGACAGGTAGCTGCCATGGCTGTAGAAATCGCCCTGAAACGCCGCCCACGTCGAATAGACGATGAACGCAGACAACCCCAGGAACGTCGCCAGAGGCACTCGCCACCAGGCGTCGCTTCGGGTCGTCGCACCGAAGCCCCGCGCGGCCGGATCGGCCACCGACGACATCGCACCCTCCCCCTGATCGACCGCTGGGAAAACGTCCGCCTGGAAAACGCCGGTACCGTACGAAGGGTGACCGAGCATGTCAATCCCCGCCGAACGGCTTCGCACCCGTATCGTAGGCGGCGTGACCAGACCCGTGAGTTTTCCACCACGGGCTGCTAGTCTCGGCACCCATGAAGAGGGGGTCGCGCCCAATCATGAGCATGCCGGTCGCAGTGGCGCTAGCCATGGCGCTCGCGGCGCCGGCGCACGGTGGGCAGGAGCCCATTCCGGTCCAGTTCGAGTCGGCGATCGACGTCATGCGCATCCATGTGGGCGTGGCCGACGCCGACGGCGCCTTTGTCTCCGCGTGGTCCTCGACGACGCCCGCGAATTCGATCCGCTGTCGGGGCGGCGGAGCGCCTTCGACGCGCGTGCCGTGCTGCATTTTCTGCCCAACGAGACCGGCGGCACCGCGATGTTCTACCGGGCTAACAGAGGTGGACCCCATCCTTTGGACAGGTTTGCGTCGCAGCTAAGGTGGAATCCGGGTTCATGATTCAGGCTGCCTTGGGCTTGCGAGACACGGGGCGAAGCCCCGGGCTCCTGTCTTCAGCCCCGTCGTCAATGTACGCCTCCTCGGGCGTCCGGTCCTGGAGCGACGAGTGCGGTCGGCACTCGTTGTAGAAGTCCATCCACCAGCCGATCCCGGCCCGAGCCTCGGAGCCAGTCGCGTACTCTGACAGATAGACCTGCTCGTACTTGAGCGATCGCCACAGTCGCTCGATGAAGACGTTGTCCATCCAGCGGCCCTTGCCGTCCATCGAGATCCGAATGCCGGCCTCCTTGAGCGCGTCGGTGAAGTCGACGCTGGTGAATTGGCTACCCTGATCCGTGTTGAAGATCTCGGGAGGACCGTAGCGCTCGAGCGCCTCTTGCAAGGCCTCGACGCAGAAGCTCGTATCGAGCGTGTTGGATAGACGCCAGGACAGCACCTTGCGGCTCGCCCAGTCCATCACCGCAACCAGGTACAGAAAGCCCCGCTGCAGCGGGATGTAGGTCACATCCGCGCACCAAACGTGGTTGGGTCGCGTGATCTCCAGATCACGCAGCAGGTAGGGGTAGATCCGGTGCTCCGGGTGCGGCTGAGACGTCCTGGGCCGCTGCAAGATCGCCTGCAACCCGAGCAGCCGCATCAGGCGGCGCACCCGCTTGCGAGAGACCGTGTAGCCCTGACGGCGCAGCCATCGTCGCATCTGACGTGAGCCGTAAAACGGCGTCTGAAGAAACTGCTCGTCGATCAGCCGCATCAGGCGCAGGTTCAGCGGACTCTCGCCGTGGCCCTCGTAATAGAACGAAGACCTCGCGATCGACACCAGGCGGCACTGCCGCGTGATGCTCAGGGGGCCGTGCTCCGGATCGACCATCGCCACCCTCCGGCCGTGGCTCAACGACCGAAGGCCTTGGACAAGAAATCCCGCTCGATGACGAGCTCCCCGATCTTCGCCCGCAGCTCCTTGATCTCGGCCTCCCGAGAGACCTCGTTGCGCTCCTGTTTCCCCGAGAAGCCAGCCAGCACCTTCTGCCGAGCCTTCTTCTTCCAGTTGGCGATCAGATTCGGATGCACATCGTAGCGGGCTGCCAGCTCCGCCATCGTCGCTTCCTCGCGAAGCGCCTCCAAAGCGACCTTCGCCTTCAGCTCAGCAGGATAACTCCGTCTCTTCCGTGGCATTCCAGACTCCTTCTTCTTGGTCTGGATCCCACCTTAGCAACCTGTCCGAATTTCGGGGTCCACCTCTCTAGCAGGCTGCTGAAAAACGGCTCGAGCGCGCCATTTTGGGCTGGATCGTCTCGATCACGGTGAGTTAGCGGGGCGCCGAGTGCGGGTACGAGGCCGGCGCTGCTGGCAGCGCCGGCATTTCTTGGGGATTGGTGCCCTCATCGTCACGTCGCCCCCTGGAGGTTGCGCATTCTGACCAGGTTGAAGGCCGCGGCGGTGAAGATGAACATCCAATCGACACGTTGCGTGCCTCGGTGTCTGGTCTTGCGCATCAGCCCGACCGTCTTGGCCCATCCGAACATCTGCTCGACGAGCTTGCGTTTCTTCTGACTGACCGTGTAGCCCGGGTGCCGGGTCGTGCGGCGGTCGATGGCGCTGCGCCGGTTCGTGTCGTTCTGTGCGACGTGCGGGGTGATGTTGCGATCTCGAAGCTTTCGGATGCAGTCTCGCGTGTCGTAGCCCTTGTCGGCCGCCAAGGTTACCCGGCCCCTTCCGGGAATCTCGCCCGCCATCTGCACGGCGGCCTCTCGTTCTGCTGTTCCCGAAGCGATCGTTACGCAGGCGTTGGTTGCTAACCCGTGGCGGTTGTCGATCATCAGGTGCCCCATGTAGCAGAGCCTCGACTCGGCTCCCTTACTCTTCTTGTATAGGCGTGCCTCCGGGTCGGTCCTGGAGGCGTGAGTATCGTTCGTGCGCCGTTGCCGGCGAAAATCGACGCTCGGGTTGCTGCCGCCCTCATCGGAGTCGCTCTGATCCTTCGGCTTGAAGCTCTTGTGCGAGGCCCACGCCTCGATCAGCGTGCCGTCCACCGTGAAGTGTTCATCCGACAGCAGGCTGCGGCGCCGCGCCTCCGCCAGCACTTCCTGGAAGAACACCTTGGCGACCTCGCCTCCCAACACTCGATCTCGGTCCTTCGTGAACACCGTCGCATCCCACACCAGATCGTCCATGTTCAGGCCCACAAACCACCGGAACAGCAGGTTGTAGTCGAGCTGCTCCATCAGCATGCGCTCGGAGCGAATCGTGTACAGCACCTGCAGCAGCAGCGCCCGCAGCAGCTTCTCCGGCGGGATAGACGGACGGCCCGTGTGCGAGTACAGCTTCTCGAACAGCGGCGACATCCGCCCCAGCACATCGTTGACGATCTTCAGCAGCGGCCGCAGCGGATGCTCCTTCGGTACTCGCTGCTCTGGAGATACGTAACTAAAAACCGCCACCTGTCCCGCGTCCTCACCACGCATCTGCTCACCTCGTTGATGCTTCGGTTCTTGCCGCGGGCTGCGTGGTTCAAAATCTACTCGAACAAGGGGAGTTTTTCAGCAGCCTGCTAACCTCGATTCAGGGCTCGCCCAGGTCGAAGCCACGACGCGCTCCTTCTACGTGCTGGCGTTTCGCATGTCGGATGGGGACGAGGCTCGGGTCGACCTCGAGGTGCACGCCCGGCGCCCGGGTGTTCAGGTGGTCTGGGCACCGAGCCAGCTCGAGCTCATGGGCTCGAGGGATCAGCGGACCCCGCTGCAGAGTCGCCTGGAGCTGGCGAGCGCGCTCGAATCGCCGGCCGATCGTGCCGACATGTGTATGGACCTGCGGGCGTTGCCGATCTCGGTACGGAACGGCTTCGGACGTACGGCGATCGTGGTGCAGGTCGATCCGCGCGAGCTGGCGCGGCTACGCGCGCAGCGTGGCGACAGCACGGTCGAGTTCGAGGTGTTGGGTCAGGCAATCGATTCCCGCGGCGAGGTGCGTGACTTCTTCCGGACGCGTGCCGACTCCAACATCGAGGCAGCGCCGGGCGGGGGCAGCGCACCGTTCCGCTACTACAATCTCGTCGTCGTGCCGCCCGGCCGCTACGACATTCGGGTGGTCGTGCAGGAGATCGGCACCGGACGGATTGCCTCGCGTCGATTGCAATTCGACGTGCCCGAGTCGCCCGACCTCGCACTGCGCATGAGCGGGCCGGTCATCGTCAAGGGCGGGGGCGGGATCCTCAACGGTCTGAGGTTCGGCGAGCAGCCGGCACATCGCGCCAATCGACCGGTCAGCTACCCCTTCCAGATCGGCGGCCACGATCTGACCCCAGACCTCACATCGGTGCTCGCCGCCGGCCAGCGCGTCGAGCTTTTCGCGCTGGTTTACGAGCTCACGGCGCCCGCGCCGGAGGACGACCCACAGGCCGGACTCGACGTCGCGTTGCGCAACAGCTCCGGCGACTTCGTGTTTATCGAACGGTTCGGCGGCGTCATCTGGGAGCGCAGCCCACAAGACGGTGCGATGCGTCTCGGAGTTCAGCTGTGGCTACCGGATGACCTACCCAGTGGCGCCTGGGAGCTGGTCGTCCAGGCAACCGACCTGGCCACCGGCAACAGCACGGACGCCGGCGTCGAGCTCACGGTGCTGAGCGCCACGCGCTAGCCGCCCCCTGGCAGGCCGTGGTGAAAGGTAGAGTCGAGACGTTTTGAGAAGTGGGCGGATTGTACGAGACGATCAACTACCTTGATAAGGCGGCCAACTGCCCGAAGCGCTACCTGCCATCGGCGCGCTAGAACCGTGCGCCGCGCCGCATGGCCGCCGGACCGCAAGACTTTGCAGACGCAGCAACGGGGCGCACAATGAACGCTTGGACAGCGGATTGTGTCCCCGCCCTCGGGGGCGCCGGAACTGGAGGTCGGGGATGTCGAAGCGAGATGCCGCGTCGTGTCTGCGTGGAGCCGACAGCGCCGTGGGAGCCGGCTTGTTTCGGTTTGGGGTAGTTGCCCTCGTGGCCACGGTTGTCGCGGCTGCAAGCCCGGCCGTCGCCGACGGGCAGCAGACCGGCGATCATCAGATGGTGCAGCTGCAGGCCCGCGTCGCCGCGCTGGAGGAGGCCTTCGCCGAGCTGCGCGCCGGGTATACGAACCGGCTGGCAGCGCTCGAGAAACAGGTCGTCAGCCTGCAGGCAGACCTGGCCGCACAGGCGGCCCTGGCCGAGGCCGCGCCGGCCCACGAGGCCCAACCGGCCGCCCCGGAACAGACCGATCTGGAGGCCGCGGTGGCGCGGGCGCTCGCCGGGATCGAGGCCGAGGAACCCGCCGCGGGTGCCGGAGCTGGTACCGCGGCCACGTCGCCCGACGATCGCAAGTTCGAGGACCGGGCCAGGAACCTCAGCGGCATGAACCCCGAGATCTCGGTGACCGGCGATATGTTCGGCTCGGTTTCTGACCGCTCTGGCGACCCGACGACGAATGGGTTCCAGATCACGTCGTTCGAGATGTCTTTCCAATCGGCGCTCGATCCGTTCTCGGGGGCCAGGGCATTCGTCGTCTTCGAGGACGGCCAGTTCGACCTCGAGGAGATGTACGTCGACTGGACGACGCTGCCAGCGGGTCTGGGCCTGAAGGTGGGCGCCTTCCGTAACGATTTCGGCAAGATCAACCGCTGGCACCAGCACGCCCTGCAGCAGACCGATCGCCCTCTGGTGCACCGAGCCCTGTTCGGCGACGAGGGGCTCCGTGGGCTCGGTGTCTCGCTGTCCTGGCTGCCGGGGCCCTTTCTCGGTGACTACAACGAGCTCTGGGTCCAGGTCACCAACGACGACAACGACGTCGCCTTCTCGGGCCGCGGCTTCGACACGCCCATCGTCACAGTGCACGAGACCAACTACTGGGACCTGTCGCCGGCGAGCTACTTCGAGCTCGGGCTGTCGGCCTCCACCGGGGTCAACGACGAGCTCGGACAGCACCGCACGACGCTCTTCGGTGTCGATCTCAACTACAGCTGGTCGCCACCCGCCGAGGCTCTGTACAAGGCCTTCGAGCTCCGTGGTGAGATGCTGTACGCACGCCGCGGCTCGGAGGTCGGGACCCGGGGCAACTGGGGCGCTTATCTCTACGGTACCGGCAAGCTCGGCCAGCAGTGGAGCGCCGGCATGCGCCTCGACTGGACCGAGCTTCCCGAGGAGCCCGGACAGGAGATCTGGGGCATTTCACCGTATCTCGAGTTCTGGCAGAGTGAATGGGCTCGGCTGCGCTTCCAGTACTCGCACAACTCACGCCTGATCGAGGAGAACCGCACCGACAATCGCTTCTTCTTCCAGGTCACGTGGACCATCGGGCCGCACAAGCACGAGAGCTACTGATGCGACGAGGACCTGTGGCCAACCTGATGCTCGTGTCCGTGGGGCTCCTCGCGACGGCCGCGACGTCGATGGCCTTTCGCCCCCTGAACGTGGTCACCACCCTGACCTCGTTGCAGGCGATCGCCAGGGAGCTGGTCGACGCCGGCAGCGATGTTGAATCGATCGCCGTGGCGCGCCAGGACGCCCACTTCGTGAGCGCCAAGCCGAGCTACTCGATCATGCTCAGCAACGCCGATCTGCTCATCGGTACGGGGCTGGATCTGGAGGTGTGGCTGCCGGCGGTGGTCGACAAGTCGCGCAACCGGCGTATCCGACCCGGTGAGCCGGGCTTCGTCGGCGCCGCCCAGGGGGTGCCGATGCTCGAGGTACCCGACAACCCGAGCCGGGCCGCGGGTGACATCCATCTGTACGGCAACCCGCACGTGCATACCGATCCGCTGCGCGCCGTGCTCATCGCCGACAACATTCGTGTCGGTCTGCAGCGCGTCGATCCGCAGGGCGCAACCGCCTACCAGCAGCGCTTCGACGGCTTCAAGGAGCGCATCCACCGGCGCCTGTTCGGCAACGAGTTGGTGGATCTGATCGGTGGCAACAAGCTGGCGCAGCTCGAGATGGCCGGCAGGCTGCTGCCCTTCCTGCAGGCTACCGAGCTCGGTGGCACTCCTTTGAGCGATCGGCTCGGGGGCTGGATGCAGCGCGCTGCCTGTCTGCGCGGTACGAGGATCGTTCCGTACCATCTGAACTGGATCTACCTACTCGACCGCTTCGGCATCGAGGCGGCGGGCTACGTGGAGCGGCGCCCAGGGATTCCGCCTTCGGCTTCGCATGTGGCCGAGCTGGTGGAGCTGATGGGACGCGACGACGTCCGTATTCTGTGGGTGGCGAACTACTTCGACCGGCGGGTGCCGCAGCTCATCGCCGAAAGGACCGGCGCAACCCTTGCCTACGTCCCAATGAGCCCTGATCCGTCGGGGACCGGCGAGGCGAAGGACATATTCGACCTGTACGATCTGTGGATCGAGACACTACGGGCGGCAACGCCGGCGTGCATGGCGCCATGAAGGGCTCCTCGTCGGCGCCCGAGGCAAGGAGCTAGCGTCTCATGCAGCAGGCGCTCGAGATCCTCCTGGCTCCGTTCGTTGCGTGCTTGATCCTGACCGGGATCCACACCTATCTGGGCCTGCACGTGGTTTCCCGCGGCGTCATCTTCGTCGATCTGGCCCTGGCGCAGATCGCGGCGCTGGGCGCCACCTTCGCCTTCCTGCTGGGCTTCGCGGCCAACGGAACGGTGAGCTACCTGTACTCGCTGCTGTTCGCCTTCGCCGGAGCGGCGATCTTCTCGATCTCTCACTTCCGAGACAGACGTGTGCCGCAGGAGGCGTTCATCGGGATCACCTTCGCCGTCGCCAGCGCGGCGACGATCCTGATCGCCGATCGCTCGCCGGAGGGGTCTGAGTTCGTCCAGGCAATGCTGACCGGCGCCCTGCTCTGGGTATCATGGACCACGATTCTCAAGACCGGCGTCATCTACACGCTCATCGGGTTGTTTCACTGGATCTTCCGCAAACGCTTTCTGATGATGTCGCTCGACTCGGAAGGGGCCGACAACGCCGGGTTCTCGGTGCGCTGGTGGGACTTTCTCTTCTACATGTCGTTCGGGTTCGTGATTACCTCGAGCGTCGCGATCGCCGGGGTCCTGCTCGTCTTCTCTTTCCTGGTGATTCCCTCGGTCATCGCCATGCTCTTTGCCACCGATATCCGTGCGCGGCTGGCGATCGGCTGGTGCGTGGGAACCGCGGTGAGCATGGCGGGGCTGGCACTGTCCTACGCCTACGACTTTCCCAGTGGCCCGGCTGTCGTCGTGACGTTCGGGATGACGCTGGTGATCGCAGCCACGGTCCGCTATCTGCTGCACGCCGAACGCCGCGGCATGGCGCTGGCCCGCGTCGTGACCACCATCGTGCTGGTGTCACTGGGGCTGCGCTTGGCCTTCACCAACGCCGCGACGAATGCTGTGGTTCTCGAGGCTCGGGCGCCCTCGGAGGCCGTCGCGGCGGGGCTACCCGCCGAGCAGATCAACGCTGCCCTCGAGTCCCTGCGACTGGATCCGGGCTCCCCGCCGGCCGACCTGGCGAGAGTGCTGGGCAACACCGATGTGCACATGCACTCGCTGTTGATCACCGATCAGGTGCAGTTCCTCGAGGATGATGTGGCGCTGCTTGCCGCGAGCCTGCCCGAAGGTATGGCTCACGAGATCTTCGAGGAGCTGGCGCATCATGCCCCCGACCCGTGGGTACGGCTGCGGGCCGCGCAGGCGATGGTCGAGATGGACGGCGTTGTGGCGGCCGACGCGTTGATCGACCTGCTCGCGGCCGATGTGCCGCTGATGATCAAGTTCGAAGCTTCGGGCACCCTGCGCGAGATCAGTGCTCAGAGCTTAGACTTCGATCCGACCGGAACACGCGACCAGCAACGCGAGGCGATCGCGAGCTGGCGTGCTTGGTTGAAGACCTCCTACCCGGACGAGCCGTAGCCGCGATCCAGACCTGAACACGACTCCGCAGGGGCCGACGCGTCGCCTCCGCTACCGACGAGCCAGAAGCCGTCGCTTTCTCTTGGTGGCGTTGACTTCGATGCGATGGAAGTCGTCCTCGGCCTGGGTGTAGATCATCCCGAAGACTGCGTCGGCGTCGGTGGCGCCAGTGTCGAGAGAATGGCGCCGGTATTGTGCCGCTTGTGCCATGATGGATACAGGCTGGGTATGACCAGTGTTATACTCAGCCGCATGAAGACGGCGATCTCGATTCCCGACAATCTCTTCATGGCGGCAGAACGAACCGCGAAGCGCCTTGGGATGAGCCGTAGCGAGTTGTACCGGCGCGCCCTGCGAGGGTTCCTCGAGGACCACGACGAGCTCGTCGTTCGGGAGGCCCTCGACGAGCTCTATTCGGCGGATCCGGACGCGTCGCGCCTGGATTCCGAGCTCGAACGGCTACAGGTTGAGAGCCTCCGCGAGGAAGATTGGTGATTCGGCGCGGCGAGATCTGGTGGGCAAGCCTTGGGCATCCGCGCGGCTCGGAGCCGGGCTTCCGGCGCCCGGTGCTGGTGATCCAGGCAGACGCCTTCAACCGGAGCAACATCCGTACCGTGCTGGTGGCTGCGATCACCTCGAACACGCGACTGGCGGCGGCGCCCGGCAATGTTCAGCTCTTCCGCAGCCAGAGCGGTTTGCCGAGGGACTCGGTGGTCAACGTTTCGCAGATGCTGACCCTCGACAAGAGCTTCCTGCGCGATCGCGTGAGTCGCCTTTCCGGCAAAACTCTGGCCGAGATCAACGACGGGCTGCGCCTAGTGCTCGATCTGCAAACAACCGGCTAGCGACACGACGTGCGCCGGTCGCGAACATCAGACCCTCGTAGGCATGGTTGAGCACGTAGTGGCCGAGCTCGTGGCCCGTGACCGCCTTGATCTCGGGCACCGACGTGCGGTTCAACAACAGCGCCTTCGACCACACGATGACTGCGTGCCGCCGCCGAGGGGCAACCGGCTCTGAGACGATGGTTGCCCATGCTTCTCGAGCCGTTCCACCGGTTGAGACGGGTTCGCGCCGCCGCTAGGATCGCAGCCGTGAACGATCTCGCCCATCGGCTCGCTTCCCTGGAGGAGCGCGTTCGCTCGCTGGAGGAGGCTCTGCGACGCGGCCGCGACGCGGGCACAGACCGGCAGGCCGCGCCCACCCCTACGGCCAGCGCCGCGCCACCGCCGCAGCCGCCGCGTCCCGTCGTGCCGCCCGACCCCGCACGGCCCGACGCCGGAGCGACTCCAGCCACGACACCTCCGACGCCATCGGGGCCGGAGGAGCCACGTCTGACGCTCGCCACCAGCGTTCTCGGACTCGGCGGCGCCACCGCCCTCGTGATTGCGGCCATGTACCTGATCCAGCTGGCGATCGATTCCGGCTGGCTGACACCGGAGCGCCAGATAGCGCTGGCGGCGTTGGGTGGAATAGCGCTGATCGGCGCGGGTCTGGCCCTTGCCCGCCTGAACCGCAGCTACGCCGCGTTATTGCCCGGCGCCGGGGTCGTGGTCCTTTTCCTCACCGTCTTCGGTGCGCACATCTACCACGGTCTCATCAGCGCTCCGCTGGCCACGGCGGGCGTGGCCGTGGTGTGTCTCGTGTCGCTGTGGCTCGGTCATGTGTTCAGCAACGACATGTACGTGCTGTTCGCGGTCGTGGGCGCATACTCGACGCCGTTCTTGCTGTCGCCCGCAGAGAGGCCGGATCTCGAGGATCTGCTGATTTATTTTTCCGCCTGGAGCGTGCTGTTCTGCGTTCAGGCCGTATGGACCGCCTCGCGCAGCGCCTACCTGGTGGCCATGTACCTGGCCGTGGTCGGTTTCGATCTGATCTGGCGCGATGCAGGACAGCCTGCCTGGGCGACGGCGGCAATCTACCAGGCCCTGCAGTTCCTGATCTTCTCGGTCACCGCGATGGTCTACTCAGTCCGCCGTCGCACGCCGATGAGCCAGGCCGAGGCCTACACGCATCTCCCGGCGCTGCTGATCTTCTACGCGCTCGAGTACTCGATCCTTCGCGAGCACCTGCCGGGCTGGGCGCCGTGGATCGCATTCGCCAGCCTCGTGTTTCTGCTCGGCGGGCACCTGCTGCTCGCCAAGCGCATGATGCGCGAAAGCCCCGCCGGCAGCCGCAGCATCCTCGGCGCCTACGCCGTGCTGGTGGTGTTGCATGCCGGCTACGTGGAGCTGCTCCCGGACCGGCTAACGCCATGGATCGGGATCGCCATACTGCCGCTGTTCGTGCTCGGCCGCCGCTGGCTCGGCTCGGACCTGGGAGGAGCTATTGCGCGGGTGGGAATGGGCGGTGTGTTCGCCCTCAACTACCTGCGCGTTCTCAGCGAGATCGGCATGACCCAGGTCCCCGCCGGCGGGTTGCTGCGCTGGCTGTATCCCATCGTTTTGTACGTCGGCTATGGGCTCACACGGCCGGAGGCAAGCAGGCTCGGCATACGCATGCCGCTTCTGTACGCCGCACATGTCGCGGCGATGGTCGCCGTTGCGCAGTTCGTGGACACGAGCTTCATGACCTCGGTTCTGTGGGGGGTCATCGCAGTCGCCGGCCTGGTCGTGGCGTTGCAGCTGCGCGACAGAACCCTGGGCCAGTCCTCGTTCCTGGTTTTCGCAGTGTCCGGGCTGAAAGTGCTGCTGTATGACCTGGCCGACGCCGCACCCCTGGTGCGAATCGGCAGCCTCGTCGCCCTCGGTGTGAGCCTGTTCGTGGGTGGCTGGCTCTACCAAGCGCTGAGCGGCTCCGAGACTCGACGACAGGCGGATTGACGGAGGGGTCTGTAGACTCGCCGGTCATCTCGAGCTGCCGGGCCACGGTGCTCGTCATAAACGCACCTGAGCGCGACCCCGAATGTCCCCATCGCACATACCCGACGTCAGTCCCCTTCGCCGTCTCTTCAGGTACGCCCGGCCGTACCGTCGCGATGCCGTGCTGGCGACGATCTACTCGGTGATCAACAAGCTCTTCGATGTGCTGCCCGAGCTGCTCATCGGAGTCGCCGTCGACGTCGTGGTCAACCAGCGGGATTCCTTTCTGGCGCAGCGGGGAATCGTCGATCCGACGCGGCAGCTGTGGCTGTTGGTCGCGCTCACGGTCGTGGTCTGGGGCTGCGAGTCGTTCTTCGAGTACCTGTACTCACTCAAATGGCGGCGGCTGGCCCAGGACCTGCAGCACGAGCTGCGCCAGGCCGCCTACGCGCATATCCAGGAGCTGCCTCCCGGCTTCATCGAGCGCGAGCGCAGCGGGCGACTGATGGCACTGCTCAACGAGGACGTCAACCAGATCGAGCGCTTTCTGAACACCGGCGCCAGCGAGCTGATCCGCGTCTTCGCCTCCTCGCTCATGGTGGGTGCGGTGTTCTTCGCCGTCACAGCCAACCTGGCGATGCTGGCCCTGATACCGATTCCACTGATCATCTTCGGCGCCTTTTGGTTCCAACGCCGTCTGGCGCCGCGCTATGGCGCTGCCCGGGAGGCGGCGGCCACGCTGTCGGCGCGGCTCAACAACAACTTGCTCGGCATGGCGACGATCCAGGCCTATACCGCCGAGGAGTTCGAGGCGGCGCACCTGCAGTCGGCGTCGGATCGTTACCGTGCCCGCAATGCCGAGGCCATCCGCTTTGCCGCCGCCATCACGCCGGTGATTCGCATGGGCGTGCTCGCGGGCTTCGTCTCCACCCTGCTGTACGGCGGCATGCTGGCCCTGCGCGGCGACATCGGCGTGGGCAGCTACTCGGCCCTGGTCTACCTGACGCAGCGGCTGCTCTGGCCGCTCACTCGGCTGGCCGAGCTGACCGACCTGTACAACCGCGCCATGGCCTCGATGAATCGCGTCATGAGCCTCCTGGAAACACCGGCGCCGGCCCACCCCGACGCATCCGTGCCCGCCGAGGCCGTGGCTGCCCTGAGCTTCGAGGATCTGCACTTCGCCTACGAAGGCAAGCCGACCATCACGGGAGTCGAGTTCGATGTTCCCGACGGCACCACCGTGGCCCTTGTCGGAGCCACCGGCGCCGGCAAGAGCACCGTGCTCAAGCTGCTGATGCGCTTCGTCGACGCCGATCGTGGCCGCATTCTGCTCGACGGCATCGACATCACGACCTTCGACCCCCGGTCGCTGCGGGGCGTGATCGGCTACGTCGCGCAGGATCCGTTCCTCACCGACGGTACCGTGGCCGAGAACATCGCCTATGGCGAGGCCGTTCCCGACATGGCCGCCGTCGAGGCCGTCGCCCGAGCCGCCGAGGTGCACGACTTCATCGACACGCTGCCGCACGGCTACTGCAGCCTGGTCGGCGAGCGCGGCACCCGGCTATCCGGCGGCCAGCGGCAGCGCATCGCCCTGGCACGCGCCTTCTACCGCGACCCGGCGGTCCTGGTACTCGACGAGGCGACCTCGGCCGTGGACAACGAGACCGAGGCAGCGATCCAGCATTCCCTGGCCCACGCCGCGCGCGGCCGGACGACGCTCGTCGTGGCCCACCGCCTATCGACCGTGCGTCACGCCGACGCCATCCACGTCCTGGATCAGGGCCGCATCGTGGAAAGTGGGACCCACGAGGAGCTCGTCGGCCGAGCTGGACTGTATGCTTCGCTGTGGCGGTTGCAGACGGGCGAGACGACAGGCGTCATGACCACGTGGTGAGCCTGTCGCTCACCGATGGCACCAATCGCATGACCTGGACGCCGCTGGACAACGGCTACGTCCGCCAGCACTGGGAGGTCACCTCCGACGGCGGCACGACGTGGAGCACAGCGTTCGACGGCGAGTACCATCCGGCGGACTCGTCGACCGAGCTGGCGGGGTCGCGCTAGCCTGCTACCTCGCAACCATTAGCGACGAGTCAGGAGCCGCCCCACGGCCATGGCCGACAGCGGGCAGTAGAGCGCCTCGGATACGACGCCGGCAAAGGCCTCCATCGCCGAGTACCCCGGCCCGATCGCTTTGCCGATCTCCAGCAGAGCGAACATCAGCCACCAGGTCGAGGCATAGCTCCCCCACCGACCGTCGAGAGCCGGCGCGCAGAGCCGGAACAGCAGCACGAAGGCGAGAGCAAAGCCGATCTTGATCACCAGGATGCTGGTCAGGATATTGGGGTTGACGCTCTGGTCGGGCAGCACCGAGGCGCCGGCCGCCGTGAACACCCCGTACACCGGTGCCGGCACGATGAACATGATCGTCAGGGTAGCCAGCACTGCGGCCGCGATCCGGGCGGGCGAAGTCTTGAATGCAGGTCGTTGTTGCTCGTTCATGGAGCGAGTCTCCAGGTGTTTCGAGGTCTGTCCCGAAGTCGTCGCGTCGCGCAGCGGGACGCCGCGGCGCAGGCAAGCGGGGTGACCTGTCCGCGCGTCCGCATGACGCGGATGTTCGCAACGACTGCAGTGAGGTTCTTCGGTATCGATCCGGGCGCGACTAGGCCGGAGGGCCGCGCGAGACCGGGCGGCGAACAAGCACCGAAGCCACTACCGGCTCCGGGTGATCGACAATCGGATTGCCGGGATCGGCGAGTGCGAGCTCGCCGACGGGCATTTCTGACAGCAAGACCGGGACAACGTCCTGGTCATGGAGCATGCCGCCGCTGAGCAGCAGAAGCACCAGGACCGCGAAGCTGACTAGAACCCGTGCCCGTCGCCTGTCGATCATGTCGTGTTGCAAGGTAGCATGGCGCGTCTCACCGTCACACTCCCAGGCTCGGAGAGCTGCCATGTTCGCCGCTCGCTGCACGTCCGTAGCTATCGGAAGCAACCTGGTCACCGCTCGCGGCGCACTCGTTCCCCTCCTACTACCACTGGTCTTGGCTTCCGCTCCCGGCCTGGCCCAGCGCGTCGACTTCGAATTGGTCCAAGCCGATCTCCTGGCGGAGAGAGGGTCGATGACCCATGCCTGGGCCGACTTCGACAACGATGGCGATCTGGACCTGTACGTCGGGTTCAGGCCCGGGCAGCCGAATCGCCTGTACCGAAACGACAACGGGCGTCTCACGGAGGTTGCCGCCGAGCTCGGAGTCGCCGACATCGAAGGAACGCGGGCGGTCGCATGGGGAGATTACAACGCGGACGGGCGCCTCGACCTGTACGTCGGCTATACCTCGGGAGCACAGGAGGACCTCGCCAAGATCGCCAACCGGATCTACCGTAACGACGGAGTCCGCTTCACCGAGGTGACCCAGGAGCTCGGGCTCGAGCTTCCGCTGGGACACGCACGCCAACTCAGTTGGGTCGACTTCGACAACGACGGCGACGTCGATCTCTTCGTCGGGGTCCGTGACATCCCGAACATGCTGTTCCGCAACGACGACGGCGAGTTCGTCGATGTCGCCGAGACCATGGGGATCACCGGCTCGCGGGCGACAATGGGCGGCGTGTGGTTCGATTTCGATCTGGACGGCGACCTCGACCTGTACCTCGGCAACATGGATGGCCATGCGAACCGGATGTACCGCAACGACTGGACAAGGTTCGTGGACGTCGCCCCGCAGCTGGGGCTCGATTCGGGAGGAAGGGCCATCAACCCGAACCCCGGCGACCATGACATGGCAGGCACCATCCGGCCCGACATCGCCGATTTCGACAACGACGGCGACTTCGACATCTTCGTCACGACGCTGGGTGGCGCCGACGGTTTCTATCGTAACGACGACGGCACGTTCGTCAGCGTCGCTGCCGACTTCGGCCTGGCACACGAGGCGTACCGGGGAACCGCGGCGTGGGCGGACTTCGACAACGACGGTTGGATCGACTTGTACTCCTCCGGGACCCTGTACAGGAACGACCACGGCGAGTTCGTCGATGTCACGCCCGACGTGATCGCGGAGAACGTCGGCGGCTACGGATCCATCTGGGCCGACTTCGACAACGACGGAGCGATGGATCTGGCCCTCTCGAGCCGCAACCACTACGTGATCCGCAACCGGCTTGCCGCCGGCCAGGCCGCCAGATCCCTGAAAGTCATGGTGCTCAACGAGAACGGCATCCACACGCGGGCCGGGACCGAGGTGAGGCTGTACGCGACGGGCACGCAGCAGCTGATCGGTACGCGGCTGATCGAAACAGGCTCGGGCTACAACGCCCAGAGCGTGTTGCCCGCGCACTTCGGGCTACCGGAGCTCCGAACGTCGACGTCGAGATCGCTCTGATGACGAAGGATGGTCGCAAGACCATCTTGCTGCGGAATATCGATCCAAAGCACCACGCCGGAAGCCATCTCGTGGTCAAGGTAAGTGCCGAGGGCAGGATCGTCAGATAGCCGGCGAGGAACGGACGCTCCGCGCACGGCCCTACATGTTCGGTCGGATTCGTCACATCGCGGTTGGGCTGGACGGAGCGGTCTTTGTGGCCGACGAACAGGTCAACGTCGTTCGCATGTTCGATGCAGCGGGCGAGTTCCTCCGCGATGTCGGACGGGCCGGTCAGGGCCCCGGTGAATACTCGCGAATTGTCGGCATGAAGGTGCTTTCCGACGGACGCCTCGCGATTCGCGACGTGGGCAACGCCCGCATCGCGTTGTTCTCCGGGGACGGCAAGAATCTGGGCGAGATACGCGTCGACAGCAGCAGCTGGGGCTCCAACAGTCTCGAGTACGACATCGCCGGAAACGTCTATGTACGGGGAGTCCGAGATCGCGACGCGCCCGAGAACGAATGGCGGGCCGTGCTGCAGGCGTACTCGCCAGGCGGTGAACGGCTGGAGGACATCCCGCTGCCGGCCCCGGACGAGGCGCCGTCGGGTCGCTGGTTCGTTCTCCAGACATCGCAGGGGGTCTTGAGGGGCTTCTCCACGGCGACGCTTTACGATTGGAGCCCGCTCGGGTATCTCGTCAGGGGCCGCAACGATCGATACGAGATCAGCCTGGGCGGCGATGACGCAGCGGTCGCGCTCTCGCGCGATGTCCAGCGAGTACCCCTCAGCCAGGAAGAGCGACGGGATTGGCAGGCCATCAGCGCCTACGTCGGGCGTCAATACCGCGAGCAGGGCGTCGAGTCGGCCATGCGACCCCTCCCCGAGGTGAAGCCAGTATTCCAGGGACTCTATGTCGGCGAGGATGGCCGGATCTGGGTGCACCACCACGTGGAGGCGACCCGTCGCGAGGTGCCGCCGCGCACCCCCGGCACGCCCCCGTTGAACTGGCGCGAACCGGTGACCTTCGACGTCTTCGAGCCCACGGGCGTGTTCCTGGGCACAGTCGTACTACCGCAGGACGTTCGCGTGCTCGTCTGGCGTGGAAACCAGATGTGGAGGATTCACCTCGACGCCGACTACGTCGAGCGCGTAGTTCGTCTACGCGTCGAGCCAGAGGCCTCGGGTGATTCAGCGCGGCGATATCTGGTGCGCAAGTCTCCGGGTTCCACGCGGCTCGGAACCGGGCTTCCGGCGCCCGGTGCTGGTGATCCAGGCTGGTGCTGGTGATCCAGGCTGATGCCTTCAACCGGAGCCTCGCTACCGTGCTGGTGGCCGCGATCACCTCGAACACGCGACTGGCAGCGGCGCCGGGCAATGTGCAGCTCTCGCGCAGCCAGAGCGGTCTACCGAGGGACTCGGTGGTCAACGTCTCGCAGGTGCTGACGCTGGACAAGAGCTTCCTGCGCGATCGCGTGAGTCGCCTCTCCGGCACGACTCTGGCCGAGATCAACGCGGGGCTCTGACTGGCACTCGATCTGCAGGCAACCGGCTAGTCACTCTTTGATATGCTCGGCCTTCCATTGCATGGCCATGTGGATGCGCGCCCGGCCGCTCGGGTGGTCGAAGAAGAGGAACTCCTCGAGGGGGCCGGGGTCGAGCTTGCGGTATTCGCTCAGCTTCAGCGCCGTGGTGGCGAATCCGTCGGGCTGGCGCGCGGCGTTGAGTCCGAACATGTCGGCCTCGGCCTCGTTGACGCGGATGTAGGTATTGCCGACCGGCGTGAGCAGGAGTGCGTAGAGCGACCCGAGCAGAATCAGCAGCGGTAGGCCGGCGGGGTCGGCGATCCCGCGCACGCCCCAGCCGGCGCCCCAGCGGGCCAACGCCCGCTCGTAGGCGAATCTCAGGAAGCCAAAGGCGCCGAGCACCACGAGCGTGAAGAACATCAGGCCCTCGTAGGCATGGTTGAGCACGTAGTGGCCCAGCTCGTGGCCCATGACCGCCTTGATCTCCGGCACCGAGGTGCGATTCAGGAGGTTGTCGTTGAGGCTCACCCGCATGGTGTTGAGGATGCCGCTGACGTTGGCGCTGATGCGCGTGCTCTGGCGCGAGGCATCGAAGACGTAGACGTTGTCGACCGGCACGCCGTTGGCTCGAGCCATCGCCAGGATGGGGTCGCGGACCTCGGGGCGATCGACCGGGGTGTAGGTGTTGAACAGCGGAGCAATGTACACGGGGGCCAGCAACATGCCTATGACCATGAACACGAGGGTGACGCCGGCTCCCCACAGCCACCAGGTGCGCGGCGCGCGGCGGAACACCGTGTACAGCGCCATCAGCAGCAGCGAGGTGATCACCAGGCCGAGCGCCAAGCCGATGAGCTGCTCCCCGAACCAGGGGCCGAAGGTCTGGTTGGCAAGCTCGTACTGATGCTCGCGGAAGAACCCCGTGTACCAGGTCAGGGGAAACTCGAGCACGGCGGTGAGCAGCACGAACTGGACCGCGTAGAGCGCAGTCTGCAGGGGCACCCTCGTGCTGATCCGCTCGGCCAGGTCGCGCATGCGGGCCGAGAATCCCAGCCCCAGTAGCAGCCACATCTCGACGGCGCCGTACAGGAAGCCCCAAAACAGCAGCCAGTAGCCGCCCTCGAAGTAGGCATCGGATCGCGCCTTCTGTTCGGGCGTCATTTGTGACAGGTAGGCATCGGTGGCGGCATTCACATCGAAGGGTTCCTGCGCACTGGCCGCCAACGGGACTAGCGAGAGGATGATCAGGGCCCAAACAAGACGGTGCTTCACGGCATGCCTCCCGGAGGCGATCCGATCGCGGCTCCCAGCGTGAAAGCGCGGCCAGTCGCCACGATGTGATAGGCGAATCAACAAGGAAATCTATACACTATGGTTGAAACTTCTCATATAAATATATGAGATTGCTGATTCGAATACGAAACAGCCCTCGTCCAGTGGAAAATCGTCTTTCCCTGAGCGTTTGGACCGTCCCCGGAAGCTTACGATGTCGAATCCAGATTGGTTGTTCAACCGCGACGAGGAAGGGAAGGGAATCGCGCGTCAGCTAGCCCAAGGCGGGAGTGCGCTCGCGTTCAAGGCGGGGCCGAGGTCGCCGTCAAGGTCGGGGATTTCTGGCACACGCCGAGCAACGTGCCGCATCGGCGACTGGTGCACCGATAGCCCAGGAGAAGAAACGATGTCGGACCTACAACAGCGCACGATCACCATCTAACACCGTCAGAGGAATTACGAGATCGCGTATTCGATCCGGCCAGGAGGATCCTCGGCGATCCTCTACTTGCACGGCTTGGGTTCGACCAAGCAAGACTTCGAGGGCGCACTGCTCGTGGATGAGCTGAGCGACTACACCCTGGTGGGCTTCGACTTTCCGGGATGCGGGGAGAGCGCCAACTACTACCCGGAGATCCCGCTTGGAATCGACGACCTCGTCGCCGTCGCTCACCAGCTCGTGTGTGCACTCGCGCTCGAGGAGGTCACGGTCATCGGCCAGAGCCTCGGTGGTCTGACAGGGCTGCAGTTCGCCCGTACACACCCCGAGCAGGTGGCGCGATTCGTCAATGTGGAGGGCAACCTGACACCCGCGGATTGCGATATTCAGAGCCGCGATGTCTTCCGGCATCGGTTCCTGGGCGACGAGGAGGCCTTCTTCAGCACGGTTCAGGAGCGCCTGAATGACCCCGACAAACCCGGCTTCGAAGACTTCGTCGCCGACCTCAGGCGGAACATCGTCGATCGAGCGTACTTCGACTACTGCCGGTCCATTGTCGACTATTCCGACGGCAGCCCGTTGCTCGAGCAATTCATCGGGCTACCGATGCCGAAGCTGTACGTCCACGGCAGTGCCAACTCTCACTTGCCACACCTGGGGCGGCTCGCCGAGGTCGGCGCTCCGGTGGTGAGCGTCCCGGACAGCGATCATTTTCCGGCCCTGACGAACCCGAGCTACTACTACGGTGCGATCTCCAACTTCATCCACGGGCTCCCCCAGCAGCCCGTGGTGCAAGTGCCGACGTGCCTCGCCGGCGCGGATGGGAGTGCGTGATGGCGCCGGTCCGTCTCGACGACAAGGACCGTGAGATCCTCGGCATCCTCCTCGACGATGCGAGCACGTCGAAAGCAGCGATCGCCCGGTCTGTTGGCCTGACTCCGACTGCGGTCTTCGAGCGTCTACGGAAACTCGAGGAGCGCGGGGTGATCAGGGGCTACGCGGCGAGGCTCGATCCGCACACGCTCGGCCTCGATCTGTTGGCGTTCGTCTTCGTGTCGGAGATCAAGCCCGTCACGACCGGTGGCACGGGTGCCCGGCTCGCAGAGCTACCGCAGGTCGAGGAGGTTCATCGCGTGACGGGGAAGGATTGCTTCCTTTTGAAGGTGCGGACGACCGACACACCCGCACTGACAAAGGTCCTTGACCGGATCAATGAGCTCGAATCGGTCGCGGCCTTGCAGACCACCATCGTACTGGAGACGTTCCTCGAGCAGCGAACACAGGTGATTCCCGAGCCTGACTGACAATCAGCCGTCGCGAGCTATTCGTCTTGATGCGCGAGGGGCCGAGGATCCGCGCGGTCAGTGCCAACGGATTACAGCACCCGCCGTCTGGGTTGATGCATGAATGCCTTTATGTACCCTATGCAATAACGTTGTCGACCTCGACCCATGAACGTTGCGACGGGAGGAACCGGTGAGTCGAATCACGATCTCACTACCGGACGAGCTGCACTGAGAGAGGTGGACCCCGAAATTCGGACAGGTTGCTAAGGTGGGATCCAGACCAAGAAGAAGGAGTCTGGAATGCCACGGAAGAGACGGAGTTATCCTGCTGAGCTGAAGGCGAAGGTCGCTTTGGAGGCGCTTCGCGAGGAAGCGACGATGGCGGAGCTGGCAGCCCGCTACGATGTGCATCCGAATCTGATCGCCAACTGGAAGAAGAAGGCTCGGCAGAAGGTGCTGGCTGGCTTCTCGGGGAAACAGGAGCGCAACGAGGTCTCTCGGGAGGCCGAGATCAAGGAGCTGCGGGCGAAGATCGGGGAGCTCGTCATCGAGCGGGATTTCTTGTCCAAGGCCTTCGGTCGTTGAGCCACGGCCGGAGGGTGGCGATGGTCGATCCGGAGCACGGCCCCCTGAGCATCACGCGGCAGTGCCGCCTGGTGTCGATCGCGAGGTCTTCGTTCTATTACGAGGGCCACGGCGAGAGTCCGCTGAACCTGCGCCTGATGCGGCTGATCGACGAGCAGTTTCTTCAGACGCCGTTTTACGGCTCACGTCAGATGCGACGATGGCTGCGCCGTCAGGGCTACACGGTCTCTCGCAAGCGGGTGCGCCGCCTGATGCGGCTGCTCGGGTTGCAGGCGATCTTGCAGCGGCCCAGGACGTCTCAGCCGCACCCGGAGCACCGGATCTACCCCTACCTGCTGCGTGATCTGGAGATCACGCGACCCAACCACGTTTGGTGCGCGGATGTGACCTACATCCCGCTGCAGCGGGGCTTTCTGTACCTGGTTGCGGTGATGGACTGGGCGAGCCGCAAGGTGCTGTCCTGGCGTCTGTCCAACACGCTCGATACGAGCTTCTGCGTCGAGGCCTTGCAAGAGGCGCTCGAGCGCTACGGTCCTCCCGAGATCTTCAACACGGATCAGGGTAGCCAATTCACCAGCGTCGACTTCACCGACGCGCTCAAGGAGGCCGGCATTCGGATCTCGATGGACGGCAAGGGCCGCTGGATGGACAACGTCTTCATCGAGCGACTGTGGCGATCGCTCAAGTACGAGCAGGTCTATCTGTCAGAGTACGCGACTGGCTCCGAGGCTCGGGCCGGGATCGGCTGGTGGATGGACTTCTACAACGAGTGCCGACCGCACTCGTCGCTCCAGGACCGGACGCCCGAGGAGGCGTACATTGACGACGGGGCTGAAGACAGGAGCCCGGGGCTTCGCCCCGTGTCTCGCAAGCCCAAGGCAGCCTGAATCATGAACCCGGATTCCACCTTAGCTGCGACGCAAACCTGTCCAAAGGATGGGGTCCACCTCTGTCCACCCATGAGGCAACGCTGCCGCGCCCGCTCCGTAGTTCTGCTGACCGCAGCTGTGGCGATCGCGCCGACGGTGCTCGCGCAACAGACTTCGCCCCCGACCCCGGGCGCGGCTCGCCTGCAGTGGTACGAGAACCATCTGCAGATGATCGATGCGTCGCACTTCAAGGGACCGCGCTGGCAGTTCCTCGGGCCGCTGAACACCAGCGGCCGCATGACCGACGTCGACGTGGTCACGCCGCGCGGCGACAACTACACGATCTACGTGGCCGGGGCTTCGGGCGGCGTCTGGCGCACGCGCAACGACGGCATCACCTGGGAGCCGATCTTCGAGCACGCGCCCACCACCTCGATCGGCGACGTAACCCTGGCGCCCTCGGACCAGAGCATCGTCTGGGTGGGCACCGGCGAGGGCAACATCTTTCGCAGTTCGATGTCCGGCGCCGGCGTCTGGAAGTCGACCGACGGGGGTGACACCTGGGAGCACAAAGGCCTGACCGACACCAACACGATCCCTCGCATCGTCGTGCATCCGAAGGACCCGGACATCGTCTACGTGGCGGCCTCGGGCAACGAGTGGACGCCAAACCCGGAGCGCGGCGTCTACAAGAGCACCGACGGGGGCGACTCCTGGGGAAAGACGCTCTACGTCAACGAGCGCACCTCGGCCATCGACCTGGTGATGGACCCGCGGGATCCCGACACGCTCTTCGCCGCCACCTGGGAGCGCACCCGCAAGAAGTGGAATGACCCCCGCAACGAGGCCGGCTTCTCGGGCTCGGGCGTTTGGAAGACCACCGACGGGGGAGCCAACTGGCGCCCGGTCAACAACGGGCTGCCCGATGCCGAGCGCCGCGGCCGCATCGGCATCGACGTCGCGCGCTCCAACCCCGAGGTGATCTACGCCTTCATCGACAACTACGAGGTCGCGCGCATGCCCGACGAGGACGAGACCGACGCCTACGGGCGTCCGCGGGCACCGGTGATCAAGGGGGCCTCGGTCTGGCGCTCCGACGACCGCGGCGAGTCCTGGCGGCAAACCTCGGAAGAAAACGACTACATGCAGGGTCTGGGCGGCACCTACGGCTGGGTCTTCGGCCAGATCCGCGTGGATCCGACAAACGAGGACAGGATCTACGTCATGGGTCTGGCCCTCAATGTCTCGGACGACGCAGGCAAGAGCTTCCGCCGGTTGCGCGGCATGCACGGCGACCACCACGGGCTGTGGATCGATCCCGACAATCCCGACTTTCTGGCCAACGTCAACGACGGCGGCGTAGCGGTCTCCTACGACGGCGGCGATAACTGGCGCACCTTCTACGACAACGCGCCGCTGGTGCAATTCTTCAACGTCAGCCTCGACATGGACGATCCCTTCCGGGCCTATGGCTCGATCCAGGATCACGGCAGTCGCCGAGGCGTCGTCGACCTGAGCCGGGGACGCAACAGCATCCCGGCTCTCGAGTGGGAGGACGCGCCGGGCGGCGAGGGCTCGAGCCACGCCATCGACCCGACCGACCCGAGCGTCGTGTATTCCGCCGGCTTTTACGGCCGTATCAGCCGCACCCACAATCCGCGCACCCCCGAGCAGGAGGTCTTCCAGATCGTTCCGCAGGCCGAGGAGGGCGAGCCGCCGCTGCGCGGCCAGTGGATCGCCCCGTTCATCATCTCGCCCCACAACCCGCGGGTGATCTATCACGGCATGAACATGTTGTTCCGCTCCATGGACCGGGGCGATTCGTGGGAGCGCATCAGCGACGACCTGTCCTACAACGAGCTCGAAAAGATCGGTGACATCCCGTACCAGACCATCTACTCGATCTCCGAGTCGCCGTTGCAGTTCGGCTTGCTGTACGTCGGCACCGACGACGGCCGCGTTTGGGCCACCGAGGGCACGGATCCTGGTGGCTGGGGGGAGATCACCGGGGAGCTGCCGCAGGGCAAGGTGATCGCCGAGCTGGTGGCCTCCAAATGGGATCTGGCGACGGTCTACGCGGCGCAGAACGGCAAGCGCGACGACGACGCCACGCCGTATCTGTGGAAGTCGACCGACTACGGCCAGACCTGGCAGGACATCGGCACCGGCATCCCCTCGGGGCCGATCAACGTGGTCCGGGAGGATCCCAAGAACCCCGACGTGCTCTACGTCGGCACCGACGTCAGCGCCTACGTGACGGTCGACGGCGGCGCTACCTGGCATGCCCTGTCGAGCGGGTTGCCCAGCACCTTCGTGCACGACATGAAGATCCATCCGCGCGACGACATCCTGGTGGCAGCCACCCACGGCCGTGGTATGTGGGCCCTGGACGTGCGGCCGATCCAGCAGCTCACCCAGGAGGTCCAGGCCAAGGCGCTGCACCTGTTCGACGTCGAGTCGGTGACCATGCCGCGCGGCGGCGGGGGCTTCGGAGGCTTCTTCGGAGTCGGCCGTCCGACCGCATCCATCGCCTACTGGCTCGCCGAGCCGGGCGACGTGGAGCTGACGATCTCCAACTCCAACGGCGAGCTCGTCAAGACGCTCGAGGGCACCGGGGACGCCGGCCTCAACGTCGTGAGCTGGGATTTGAGCAACACCGACCCGCCGCAGCAGCGTTTTGGACGCCAGATCCCCTCGTACGTGCGGCCCGGCACATACACGATCAACGCCTCGACCGACGACGCCACGGCCGAGGAATCGATCACGATCAGCAGGTAGCCGTGTTCGTGACCTGGTTGCGCCTCCTCGCGGTCGGCCTGGTAGTCACCGCCTGCGCCGGGGTGCCCGGCAGTGACCCTGCGCCCGCAGCGGCCGACTCGCAGTCGCTGCAGGCAGTGATCGACGAATACGTCGCGCGGCAGCGTGCCGGCCGTGGCGGGCGGGATCTATCGGCCGACGCTTTCGAGACTCGCATCCAGGAGGATCGGGATCTCCTGGATCGGACCCGCGCCGTCGAGCCGTTCGCGTTGTCGCGGCCGGAGCAGATCGATCGGGTGGCGCTCATCGGTGTTCTCGAGTCGGAGGTGCGCCTGGCGGAGACCCGCCGGATCTGGGAGAACGATCCCGGACTGTACGTGCCAGCCGGCCGCATCGGCCGGGCGCTCGAGCGCTTGCGGCTGAACGAGGACGGGGCCGCGGACCGAGTCGCGACCGCGCTCGAGTCGGTGCCCGCAGGGATCGCGGCGGGCATCGTCAATCTCGGGCGCCCGCCACGCCGCTTCGCCGAGGCCGCGCTCTACCAGCTCGAGGCGACGCTGACGTCCCTGCGGGACGACGCCGAGCTGATCGCTGCGGCTGGCGCAGGGCCAGCGGCGGCGCGCGACCAGGCGGTGGCGGCGCTCGAACGCTACGAGCAGCACCTGCGCGACGAGGTGATGCCGCGCGCCGACGGCGACTGGACCTTGGGAAAGGCGAGCTACGACTACGTCCTGCAGCACCGCTGGTTCCTGCAGGAGGACGCCGACTCGATCCGCCAGCGCGGGCTCGACGCGTTCGAGCAGATCGAGACGCAGGCCCTGGAGGTCGCTCGCCGCATCGATCCGGACGCCGATTCCTGGGTCGAGGTCTACGAGCGGCTCAAGGACGAGCACCCCGATCCGGACGCGGTGAAGCAAGGCTATCAATCACAGATGGACGCCGCCCAAGTGTTCGTCATCGACCACGCGCTCGTCACCCTGCCGGCCGGGGAGCAGGTGATCACCGTGGATACCCCGCCGGCCATGCGGCGCTCCTCGCCCTTCGGCACCTTCGACAGCGTCGATCCGTTCGGCACCGAGCTGCAGGGGCGCCTCGTGCTCACCCCGATCGAGGAGGACTGGCCCGAGGAGCAGAAGCGCGAGCGACTGCGCTCGCACCACACCGCCTGGCTGCCGATCATCGCTGTGCACGAGGCCTACCCCGGCCACCACGTCCACGCCCTGAAGGTGCGCGAGAACCCGCGCCTGCTGCGCCGTGTCATGCACGAGCCCATCACCTTCGAGGGCTGGGGCCTGTTCACCGAGCGGTTGTTGTTCGAGGAGGGCTTCTTGCAGGGCGACGACGTCGAGCTGACCATGCTGCGCAATCGTCTGTGGCGCGCCGCGCGGGTGATCCTCGACAGCAGCCTGCATACCGGCCGCATGAGCATCGAGGACGCGGTCGACTTTCTGTCCGAGCGCGTTCGCTTCGAGCGTTACGCCGCCGAGCTCGAGGTCGGCATGATTCCGCAGCGCCCCACGTACGTGCTCGGCTACCTGATCGGCATGCAGGAGATCGATCGGTTGCGCCACGACTGGATCGCCGACAACGGCGAGCCCGAGCCGCCGGCGGAGCTTTGGGACGCTTTCCTGACCGCCGGCGGAATCCCTCCCGCCCTCATCCGCGCCGAGCTGCTGGGCGAGGAGATTCCGGCACGCTAGCGTGTCGCCACCTCGATAGGTCGTCCTGGCCGCTGTCCTTGAAGTCGAGATCGAGCTGCATGGTCTCGTCGGCAGGCCTCTCGAGCAGCCGTGAGGGATCGAGTCAGGCCGCTTCGGAGGCTCACGAAGCGCCTGATCGCCACTGCTCAACAGTTCTGTCCGCAGGCTTTTGGGACCGTGGCTTGGGGCCCTTGCCCAATGCTAATCTTCTTGTCAGCCTCGCGGCTAATCCACTTGCCAGTCTCCCCAAGGAGCTTCGGATGTCGATTGCCGTGCGCATGCACGACCTCGCGGAACTGGGGGGAAACACCGAGACAAGAGCGGAGCTGAAGGACAACGTGACCAAGTTCGCCGCGTTCCTCTCGGTCAGCATTCTCCTCGTAATGACTCTCCCGGAGACCACCATAGACCCGTGGGGGCTTGTGTCTCCGAGGTTGCTGATTCTTCTCGTCGCCACGGTGATGGTGATCCAGTTCCTCTCGTATCTGTCGATCGAGTTGTGGCGAAAAGAGGGTCTGCTCCTGATGGGAACTCTAGCAGGCTGCTGAAAAACTCCTCTTTTTCGAGTAGATTTTGAACCACGCAGCCCGCGGCAAGAACCGAAGCATCAACGAGGTGAGCAGATGCGTGGTGAGGACGCGGGACAGGTGGCGGTTTTTAGTTACGTATCTCCAGAGCAGCGAGTACCGAAGGAGCATCCGCTGCGGCCGCTGCTGAAGATCGTCAACGATGTGCTGGGGCGGATGTCGCCGCTGTTCGAGAAGCTGTACTCGCACACGGGCCGTCCGTCTATCCCGCCGGAGAAGCTGCTGCGGGCGCTGCTGCTGCAGGTGCTGTACACGATTCGCTCCGAGCGCATGCTGATGGAGCAGCTCGACTACAGAGGTGGACCCCATCCTTTGGACAGGTTTGCGTCGCAGCTAAGGTGGAATCCGGGTTCATGATTCAGGCTGCCTTGGGCTTGCGAGACACGGGGCGAAGCCCCGGGCTCCTGTCTTCAGCCCCGTCGTCAATGTACGCCTCCTCGGGCGTCCGGTCCTGGAGCGACGAGTGCGGTCGGCACTCGTTGTAGAAGTCCATCCACCAGCCGATCCCGGCCCGAGCCTCGGAGCCAGTCGCGTACTCTGACAGATAGACCTGCTCGTACTTGAGCGATCGCCACAGTCGCTCGATGAAGACGTTGTCCATCCAGCGGCCCTTGCCGTCCATCGAGATCCGAATGCCGGCCTCCTTGAGCGCGTCGGTGAAGTCGACGCTGGTGAATTGGCTACCCTGATCCGTGTTGAAGATCTCGGGAGGACCGTAGCGCTCGAGCGCCTCTTGCAAGGCCTCGACGCAGAAGCTCGTATCGAGCGTGTTGGACAGACGCCAGGACAGCACCTTGCGGCTCGCCCAGTCCATCACCGCAACCAGGTACAGAAAGCCCCGCTGCAGCGGGATGTAGGTCACATCCGCGCACCAAACGTGGTTGGGTCGCGTGATCTCCAGATCACGCAGCAGGTAGGGGTAGATCCGGTGCTCCGGGTGCGGCTGAGACGTCCTGGGCCGCTGGAAGATCGCCTGCAACCCGAGCAGCCGCATCAGGCGGCGCACCCGCTTGCGAGAGACCGTGTAGCCCTGACGGCGCAGCCATCGTCGCATCTGACGTGAGCCGTAAAACGGCGTCTGAAGAAACTGCTCGTCGATCAGCCGCATCAGGCGCAGGTTCAGCGGACTCTCGCCGTGGCCCTCGTAATAGAACGAAGACCTCGCGATCGACACCAGGCGGCACTGCCGCGTGATGCTCAGGGGGCCGTGCTCCGGATCGACCATCGCCACCCTCCGGCCGTGGCTCAACGACCGAAGGCCTTGGACAAGAAATCCCGCTCGATGACGAGCTCCCCGATCTTCGCCCGCAGCTCCTTGATCTCGGCCTCCCGAGAGAACCTCGTTGCGCTCCTGTTTCCCCGAGAAGCCAGCCAGCACCTTCTGCCGAGCCTTCTTCTTCCAGTTGGCGATCAGATTCGGATGCACATCGTAGCCGGGCTGCCAGCTCCGCCATCGTCGCTTCCTCGCGAAGCGCCTCCAAAGCGACCTTCGCCTTCAGCTCAGCAGGATAACTCCGTCTCTTCCGTGGCATTCCAGACTCCTTCTTCTTGGTCTGGATCCCACCTTAGCAACCTGTCCGAATTTCGGGGTCCACCTCTGCACCCACACCCAGCCCAAGGTCGAGGCCTGGTTCGAGCAACACCCGCGGTTCACGCGTCACTTCACGCCCACTTCCGCTTCCTGGATGAATCAGGTGGAGACCTGGTTCGGCATCCTCACCTCGCAGGCCGTCCGGCGCGGCAGCTTCAGCAGCGTCGATGTCCTGATCAAGGCCATCCACCGCTTCATCCGAGCCTGGAACGACGGCTCCGAGCCCTTCCTTTGGCTCAAGTCCGCCGACCAGATCCTCGCCAAAGCCATAAGACAAGACAACTCCGACGCGTCACGCTAGCGCCCGGCGATTCCTCCTGATTTGCCCGACGCGGTCGGGCTCCCAGTACCTGTGCGACCTGTTCTCCCAGCACCCGGCGATCCGCTTCCATTGGGAAGCGTTCAATCCGTATCAAGCGGTCGAGGGGAATCGGCCGTACTCGATCGACACCTCCGCCAAGGAAATCCTGGAACGGCACGTCTTCGAATCGGACCCCGCTTTCGAGGCCGTGGGATTCAAGCTGATGACCAGCCAGGGCCGTCGTGAGCTCAGCGGCCTGCGTCGGCATTGGAGCGATGTCTGGGACCTCCTGGAGGCTGACAAGGACGTGCGCGTGATTCTCCTCAGGCGAAGGGATCTGCTCAAGCAGCTGCTTTCGCAGAACATCGCCCGACGCAGTCATGGCAACGGTGTCAACGCGTATACCTGTGCGACGTCGAGATCGGACAAGGGGCTGGACCCCGAACCCGTTCGCATCGAGATCCAGGAGCTGCTGTCCTTCATCGATGAATCCGAGCGAGACTGGGCGCAGATCAAGCGTCGCTTCGCGAGCCACCAGACGACCGGACTCCAGTATGAGGATCTCGCTGCTGATCCGCAGCGGTCGGTGGACCGGATCTTCGCGTTCCTCGATCTGCCGACCGTTGGTCTGCGCCGGTCCAAGATGAAGATCCAGGAGGACAGATCCCTGCACGAGGCGATCGCCAACTTCGATGAGATTCAGGAGACGTTCGGCAACACCGAAATCGCAGGCGACGAATGGCGAGTGCACCCAGGCAGCGCTCCCGCCAGAGGGCGCACGCCGTCGCAGGCGCGTCGCGATGCCTGCGAGACCGGCATCGTGACCACCGGGCCCAAGTCCGTGCATCTGGATCTCATCAACGCCTGCCAGCTGGACTGCGTCACATGCTGGAATTACTCCCCCTACCTGGAGGCCCCCAAGCCCGTGTCGTGGAAGCGGGGTCGAATGTCGCGCACGATGGCCGTCTCGCTGCTCGAGGACCTATCGTCCCTCGGAGTGCGCCGGGTAATCCTCTCGGGCGGAGGGGAGATCTTTCTCCACGCAGATCTCATGGACATCATCCGCACGGCGAAAGCTCGCGGTCTCAAGCTGACCCTGATCACGAACCTGCTCGCGACCACGCTTTCTCAGGCGAACGAGCTGGTGGAGTTGGGGGTAGAGACCATATTGGCAAACGTCTCGGCCGCCGACGAAGCCAGCTACGCGGCGTTTCACCCCAATGAGCGGCCCGGTGCGTTCGCTCGGCTATGCGAGCGGCTGGAGATCCTCCGCCACGTCAAGGGCCTGAAGCTCGTGCAGGTGGTGTGCTCGACCAATTGGAATCTCTTGGGATCCATGATCGAGGTTGCGCATCGGTACAGGCCCGCCAAGTTGCAGTTGAAGCTGGCGAATCTGAGCGCGGCAGGCACGGAACAGTTCGCCATCACCGATGATCAGCGTCGGACAATTCAACGCGATCTGCCTCGGCTGCGGGAGGATTCGGAGCGACACGGTGTGGAGGTGAACTGGGATGCCTTCGCGAGACAGCTCGACGGCAAGTCGACCCGGCAGTTTCCTATCGAGGAGATCGGATGTTATTCGGGCTACTACTATGCTCGCGTGACTTGCGAGGGCGACGTGCGCTTCTGCTGTGCGCCGCTCAAGGTGGGCAACGTCGGTGAGCGTCCCTTCTCGGAAATCTGGTTTGACTACGCGCGCCAGGGTGCCTATCGGAATCTCATGCGGCGGGAGAGGTACCTTCCCGTGTGCAGTAGCTGCGGTAAGTGGACCCTGAACTGGAAGGTCTACAAGGACCTCAAGGCCCGGCGGGGCGCCGTGACGGCGGACGGGCTGGTAACGGCGAGTAGGGAAGGGACCCTCAGCGGCGTGCGAGCACCGACCACATCGGGTTGAGCTCCACCTCGTCCGGGCGGCCTGCCAGCGGCAGATCGACGTCGACCTGGGAGGCGTCAACCTGAACTCTGAAGACCTCGGAGGATTCGTCCCGGTAGGTCACGCGGATCGGCACGGGCATGCGGAAGCCGGCCGGCACGTCACGCTGGCGGATCCGGCCTTGCAGGCGCCAGCTTCCGCCGACTCGATGCGGCTCCAGATCGGCGTCGTACTTGGGGATACCGATGCCGTAGACCCACTGATCGAAGAACCAATCCATAGGCTCGTCGAAGGCCTCGCTCACCGCGGCCAGGAAGTCCTCGGTCGAGGCATGGGTATCCCGGTGGTCGTGGTAGAAGCCTCGCATCAGCTCGCGGAAACGCGAGTCATCGCCGCTGTCCCAGTCGATCAGCATCATGCGCAGCATGTGCACGACGTAGGCGCCCTTCTCGTAGACCTGTAGGCGGTAGTCGAGCGGGGTCTTGTCGGACGATAGGCGGTAGCCGACCCAGATGGGCCCGGTCTCGGCGCCATCGCTGTCGCGCAGCGCCGCCGGCGTGAACCCGAAGTGGCGCATCCCGAAGCGCTGGCCGACGTCCATCTTGGCAAGCGCGTCCTTGCCCCATGCCTTCATCATGTCGTCGAATTGGTCCGCGTCCTCGAGCGCCAGCAGTGTGTGCAGCGCTGCCGTGTACTGGGCGAACCCCTCGGAGAGCCACTGGTCCCGGTAGCTGCTCCAGCGCACCGCGTTGCCCCACCACTGGTGCGCCAGCTCGTGGGTGCGAAACAGGTCGGCCTCGCCGCTGTGCATGCTGCCGAAGGCGTTGAAGCTCAACATGAGAAACCCGGCGAAGGACTGGCCGCCGCGGGCGGGGGTCTCGGTGATTACCAACCGGTCGAAGGGCGGCGGTCCGAAGTACTCGGAGTAGAGCCTTGTGGCACTGGTGAGGTCGTCGAGCACCTCGTCTCGCTTGCCGGCCGAGAGCCCGATCATGTTGGGGGAGGAGTAGATCGTGACCGGCGCGTGTCCCTCGGGGGTGTACTCCTGGACTTTCAGATCACCGTAGTGAAACGACAGGTTGGCCTCGGCACGCCCTACGCTACGCAGCTCGATGCGACGGCCATCGCGCTCGATCTCGCGCTGCAGCGTGCCGGCAGTGGCCACCCGCCGGTTGGTGGGCATGCGGAACAGGGTGTGGAAGCGGGAGCGGCGCGCATGCACGTGGCGCGGGAACCAGCCGGTGGTGTCGCGGTTGAAGTAGTCGCGGGTAGCCAGCTCGTCGAACAGCTTTCCGTCGTAGCGGACCTGCAGGAGGATCTCCTCTCCGGCCTGCAGGGGCTGTGGCAGGAAGACCGTGACGCGCGGCTCGGTGCGGTCCTCGTCGAGCCCGCGCCCGATCCTCGTCTGCAAGAACGGGAGCGAAGCGCCGTCGGGATCGTGGGGGGCGCGGGCGTCTCCGGCGTCCATCCAGGCTTGGTCGGGCCACGGATCCGGCGGTGCACCCGGCCTCCAGCGCACCTCGCGTACGGTCAGGATCGGCGAGATGCTCAGTCGGAGGGTGGCGATCGGTCGGTTGGCGCGCACCCAAAGCTCGGCGGTTGCATCGATCTGCCGCGCGTCGAGGGCCATATCGATGGCGATCTCGGGCACCTCGGCCGCCGGTTGCCATTGTTCCCGCACCGGCAGCCGCGCCAGCGTTTCGTCGCCAGGGGCGAGCGGTGCGTAGTCGCGCTCGCGGTGAAACGACGTCCAGTTGTCCCAGGCACGGTCGGCGCCGTGCGACTTGTAGAGGCGGATCTCCTCGGTGTTGAACGAGTCGATCTCCAGGGTCAGCCCGCCCTTGGCCTCGATCTCGGCGAAGAAGAACGGGCTGTCCGGGCGCGCAGTGCCTGCTCTGATCTCGGCCAGGTCCATGGCCACTCGGGCGTCCAGGTCGACCAGCCGATCGTTGAGGACGGCTTTGTGGCGATCCCTCCAGATCTTGCGTGCCTTGCGCACGTCGGCCCGCCCACCGGTCCCGGCCAGCGCCCGCAGCCGCTCGGCGGTGTCGTCGGTGAAGCGGAGCGTCAGCTCCTTGAACTCGGTGTCTACGGTTTCCTGGTCGAAGTACTTGTCGACCTGCTGGCGCTCGACGCGGTCGGGAGGCACGAGCTCGAAGCGCCCCTTACCGATGAACACTGCGCCGGTCCCCAGGTCGGCGACCGGGTCGAGCAGATACAGCTCGCCACGCTCGAAGCGGAAGAGGGCACGATCGACCCGTAGCTCGTGTCCGGCCAACGGCCCCACGTGGCGCAGCTCGGCCGCCTGCAGCTCCGAGTAGTGCGGCGCGGTGGTCTCGGGCTCACCGACCCGGGGAGCGAGGATGACCATGGCGGCAAGCAGGAGACCGGGCGTTCGAGGGATCATGCGCACACGATGAGGCCACTAGGAGACCGTGGTGAAAGTGTGATGGGTCTGGTTACGCCGCCAAGGGCGCAGATGCAAGGCGGTGCGACGTCGGCGATGTTTGCGCATCGTCAAGGAGCGCCAACGTAGCAGATGCGCCCTTGGCGGCGTAACCCTCCGGGCAAGTAGGGGTTACGGGCGATGGCCGTGTCGCACCTCCTCAACGATGTTGTAGCATCGCCTCGTCGGCGCTCCTTGCCCTCACCCGTAAGACCTACTTGCCAGACCCACCACACTTTCACCACGGCCTCCTAGCGGCGTCGCTCCAGTATCAGATGAGCCCGACGTGGCGAGCGCAGTGCTCGACGACCCGGTTCTCGGCCCAATAGCGGTCCGCGTCGCCGTTGGCGGCGGCCGCGTAGAACCCGACGTGGCCACCCCGATCGGTCGCCAGGAGGCAGATCGCCGGGTTGGCACTCAGGCGGGCATCCTCGAACGAGGCGAAGGGGATGAACGGGTCGTCGCGCGACTGGATCAGGAGTGTTCTCACCCGGATTCCCTCGGCCACCGCCAGTGAGCTCGAGCGCCGGTAGTAGTCGGCGGCGTCGGCGAAGCCACAGGCCGGGGCGACGATCGCGTCGTCGAAGTCGCGGATCGTACGGATCGGCCTCAGATCAACGTCGGGATAGGTGCCCGGATGCCGTTGGCGCCGGCGCTCTGCGGTTCCGGCGAGCCGTCGGACGAAGTAATGCCGGTAGAACCAATTGGCAGGCTCGTCGATCGAACGGCACGAGAGGGCCAGGTCGATGGGGACCGATACCACGGCGATCGCTGCGAGTGACGCCGGTGCGTCGGCGCCGAGCTCGCCGGCGCTCTTGAGCGCCACGTTGCCGCCGAGCGAGTAGCCGACGATGGCGACCGCCGCCCCCGGCGCCGCGGCGGCGATGTGCGCTAGGAGGGTCTGCACATCCTCGGAGCGCCCGGCGTGTCCCACGCCGACGCTCGGGGAATCGCCTGACGCGTTGCGCAGGTCGGCGCGCACGACGTTGAACCCGCACCGCACTGCCTTGATCGCCACGCCGAGCACCTGCGGGGCCTCGGCACATCCGGTGAGCCCATGCAGGATCAGCAGGACGGGGGCGGAGGCGTCGAGCCACCACCAGTGGGCTCGTAGGCGGTCGCCGTCGGGTGTAGGGAGGACCAAGCACTCCGCCCGCTCAACGCGTTGCGGCCGCGAGAGCGAGCGGGGCGCATAATTTGCCCACAGCGTCTGTCGGTGACGGCCACGGAGCCAGCGAGGTGGCTGGAAGCGAGAGACGAATCGATCCACGGGGGCAGGTTACAGTATCGGGCGCCGGCCGCCCGGCCTCCCAGGACCCGTGAAGGAGCCTGCCAGGTGCGTGCAAAAGTGATGCCTACGCGATGCTCGACGATCTTGGCCGCCACCCTCATCGCAGGCCTGTCGAGCGCCGCGGGGGCGAGCCGGCAGGACGCCGTGCAGACCTTCGACGGCGGCCGCGCCTTGGCCCACGCCGAGGCTATGGTCGCGATGGGACCTCGAGCGCTCGGCAGCGAGGCGCTCGAGCGTAACCGCGTCTACATCGAGGAGGATCTCCGGGCGCTCGGACTGGAGGCGATCCGGGATGCCTTCATCGCCGACACGCCCCTCGGTCCGGTCGAGATGGCCAACATCCTCGCCGACGTGCCCGCCGCCGCGGGATCGGCCGATGCCCGTATCCTGCTTCTCGCGGGCCACTTCGACACCAAGCTGTTCGAGGGAGTCGAGTTTGTCGGCGCCAACGACGGTGCCTCGAGCGCAGCGATCCTGTTGGAGCTGGCGCGGGTGCTGGTTGTGCATCCCCCCCCGCTTCCGGTCCGGCTGGTCTTTTTCGACGGCGAGGAGGCAGTGGTCCAATGGACCGACAGCGACAGCACCTACGGGTCGCGCCATCTCGTGAGCCGTTGGCTCGACGAGGGCAAGCTCGACGAGATCGGCGCCCTGGTGCTCTTCGACATGATCGGCGATGCTGACCTGCGCGTTCCCAAGGAGGTCAACTCGACAGCGTGGCTTACCGAGGTCATCTGGAGCGCGGCGCGGCAAGCGGGCCACGGCGAGCAGTTCCCAGACGATGTCCAGGCGATCCTCGACGATCACCTGCCGTTTCTGGCGGCGGGCGTAGACGCCGTCGACCTGATCGACTTCAACTACGGCCCGGGTAACCGCTACTGGCACGCGCCCTTCGACACCGCCGACAAGCTCGGCGCCGGTTCATTTCAGATCGTCGGCGAGACGGTGCTGACTGCGCTGCCGGCGATCGCCGCGCGGCTGCGGCGTTGAGCCCGTGCACCACGGCCTGCTTGCTAGTCGCGCGCGTGGCGCGCGGTCACCGTGGTGCTGATGCCACCGCGGGGCGCAAACTCGCCGCGCACCTCGCACCAGACCGGGTCGGCGGCCTCGACCACGTCGCGTAAGACTCGATTGACCACATTCTCCTGGAAGATCCCGAGGTTGCGGTAGCCGTTCAGGTAGAGCTTGAGCGCCTTGAGCTCGAGGCAGGCAGCATCGGGCTCGTACTCGATCCTCAGCTTCCCGAAGTCGGGCAGCCCGGTCTTCGGGCAGATCGACGTGAACTCGGGATGATCGATGCGGATCGTGTACCCGGGGAACTGGTTGGGAAAGGTGTCTAGCGCCGATAGGTCGGTGTCGAGCCCGGCGGCTGCATGCTCGTCGGTGTAGCCGCTGGCCTCGGTCGGGTCGCTCACGGTGCGGTCTCGCCGGGTCCGAAGTAGGAACAACGCGCCGTGCACGTCTCGTGCACGGTGATGCGCAACAGCAGCCCTTCCAGAGGCTCGGCCAGCCGCGTCCAGATCCATAGGGCGAGGTTCTCGCTGGTGGGGTTGGCGAGCCCGTCGATCTCGTTCAGGTGCCGGTGGTCCAAGGTGTCGTGAATCGGTTCCCAGGCGGTCTCGATCGCGTGGTAGTCGAGCAGCCAGCCGGTCTCCGGGTCGAGTGGTCCCGCCACGGCGACCTCGATGCGCCAGGAGTGTCCGTGGAGCCGGCGACAGACGCTGGCCTCAGGCGCTTGGGGAAGCTGGTGCGAGGCCTCGAGGCGGAAGGTGACCTCCAGCTCGACGTAGTGGGGTCCGCCCATCAGACGCCGCGCTCGATGTCGGGCCAGAGGATCTTGTGCAGTTGCAGTTGCAGCCGTGCGCCGAGCCGGTCGTGCAGAATCCAAGCTGCCAGCTCGGCCGCCGGTAGCTCGCCCCCGACGGGTGACAGAAGAACCGGTACTCGATCGGTCAGGCTCCGCGCGCGAATCAGCGACCGGGCCCACTCGTAGTCGGCGCGGTCGGCGATGACGAACTTCACCTCGTCGCCATCGGTCAGCCGGTCGAGGTTGTCGTAGTCGTTGGCCTCCGACTCGCCGGACCCGGGACACTTGATGTCGACGATGCGGACAACTCCCTCCGGCAGGACCGAGATGTCGATGGCGCCCGAGGTCTCGACCAGGACCGTCTTTCCCCGTCCGAGCAGCTCGGCCGCCATCTCGGGCACGCCCGCCTGCGCCAGTGGCTCACCGCCGGTGATCTCCACGAGATCCACGTCGTAGCTGCATGCCAGCTCGATCAGCTCGGCGACGCTCCGACGCTCACCCTCGTGGAAGGCGTACTCCGTGTCACACCAGCGACAGCGCAGCGGACACCCCGTCGTGCGAAAGAACAGGCAGGGCAGCCCTGCATAGGTCGACTCCCCCTGCACCGACAGGAAGATCTCGTTGATCGTGACCGTACCTGTAGCACCGTCGGGCGGCGCGACGCGGGTAGGCTTTGTTGGTTCAATCGGCATACGGGGTGGGATCATCTACGCTTGCCTCGGCGAAGCCCTGACGCCTGAGGATGCAGGCGTCACACAGGCCGCATGCGCGACCCATCTCGTCGGGATCGTAGCAGGAGTGCGTCAGCTGGAAAGGCACTCCGAGCTCGGCCCCCTCGATGATGATCTCGGCCTTCGTCATGTGCAGCAGGGGCGCGTGCACGCGAAACTCAGGCCCGCCGTCGGTGCCGGCCCGCGTCCCCAGGTTGGCGACTCGCTCGAAGGCCTCGAGGAACTCGGGGCGACAGTCCGGGTAGCCCGAGTAGTCGCGAACGTTGGCCCCGATGCACAGGTTGCGTGCTCCGAGAGTCTCGGCCCACGCCAGCGCCAGCGAAAGGAAGATGGTGTTGCGCGCCGGGACGTAGGTCGCGGGGATCTCGCGTCCGATCCGGTCGGTTGCCGGTGCCTCGGGAACCGGGATGTCGTCGGTCAGAGCCGAGCCGCCGAAGGCCCTCAGGCCGACCCGCACGATCTTGTGCGCAATGCCCAGATACAGCGCGATGGCGCTGGCGCGCTCCAGCTCGACCCGGTGGCGCTGCCCGTAGTCGATAGTCAGGGCATGACAGTCGAACCCCTGGGCCTGGGTCATCGCCAGCGCCGTGGCCGAGTCCAGCCCTCCCGACAGTAGCACCACCGTCGCCGCCCGCTCCTCGACCTGAATGCGGCCAGGGTCGGAGTCGGCCGCGGTCTGCTCGGCGAGCGCGCTCGAGCCGCTCGCCGGCCCGGTACGGCGCGCGCCCCGCGAGTCATCCCTACGAGTCATACGGCCTGCTCACCGGTGAGGCTGCGGTGGCTCGTCCCGGCCGATGCCAGCAAGGGGGGAACTCGGTCCACGAGCCCGGGATCGACGCCGGGCGCACCATCGACCAACACCCGCAGCAGGTCGTATTCCGACAGGGTGTGCTCGGCGAGGCGCTCCACGGCCCGTCGCCAGCTCCAGCTCCCCAGCAGCCCCATCAGGCGGCCTCCTGTCGCCGCGGCAGCGCGTGCCAGCCCCAGCGACGAGTAGGGGGCGCTGCCCAGCGACTCGACGAGTTGCCGCACGGTATCGGCGCGCTCCTGAGCCGCCTGGGCGAGCTGGCTTGCCACCGTCGCGTCGCGTCGCGTCGTGGCGGCGATTCCGCGCTGCAAGGCGGCTGCCGCGAGATCGAGCGTCAAAGCTCGTTGCAGGCGGCGCAAGACCCACTGGCGGCTGAGCCCGGGTTCGTCGAAGAGACGCTCGGGAACGGGATCTGAGGACACTCGTAGGCTCCAAATCGGCTGCAATAGGGAAGGATACCCCGGTGCCGTGAGTCTCGCTGCACCCATGCTAGAATTGCCGATCCGCTGGCGTTCGCCGCTCGTTTGGAAAGCCCGTCCCATGCAGGTTCCTGTCGAGGTTCTGAGCAAGGAGGACGTCGAGCGTCTGCTCGGGCACCCGGATCGAGAGGACATCGTCGGCCTCCGTGACGCGGCCCTGCTGGCCACGCTGTACTACGCGGGCGCGACGGCGGTCGAGGTCGCGAGCATGAATCTCGGCGACGTACAGCTGCGGCGCTCGCAACTACTGCTGCGTGGCGAGGACGCGGCCCGCCGCTGGGTATCCCTGGATGAGCCGCTCGCGAGCCTACTGCGCCGCTACCAGAGCGAGTCGCGCCGCCTGGTCCTGGTCCAGAGCGGCGGCGGCGAGCAGGGGACTCAGGCCGTGTTCCTGGGCAATCGTCCGCAGCGGATCCGGGTGCAGGACGTGCGCCAGATCCTGGGAGCCAACGTCAAGGGCGCGGGCATCCAGGGCCACGTGAATCCGAACACGCTGCGACTCTCACGCGCCTGGCACCTGCGTGAAGAGGGCGTGTCCCCGGAGTCGATCCAGAGGTTCCTGGGCGCCACGAGTCGCTCGGGACGGCCGGTGATCTGAGTCACGGGGCGCCAGCAGCTCTTGGCGGCGTGACAGCCCCATCAGACTTTCAGCACGCGCTAGCGCGGCTCCAGGCTCTCCGCGACCTCGGCTGCGAGGCTTGCCGTCGCCGCGGATACCAGTGAAGCCATGGCGACCAGGATTGCGGCGGGCGTGCGAGTCGTTTCGACAGCTTCAACGTCGGGTTGTCCGATGGTGTTGGGGCTCGATCTGCAGACGCGTTCGGCGGGCCTCGCGCCGGGTTCACCAAGGCTAACCTGTCGGCTCGGAGGAATGCACGGACGGGCCGCCCGGAATCGTCAGGCTGCTATCCTGCGCCGCCATGGGTGGATTTGCGGATCGACTGGGGCGCTATCGAGAGCTGGTAGACGACTGGGAAGCGTTTCTGGACGCCTGCCGCCGGCCGCTTCCACTGGTCGTCTGGGCGAACCCTCTTCGCCAGGCCTCGGCGGCGCGCCTGGCCGGACTCTCAGACCAGGGGCGGGAGGAGCCCTTGGCGATTCTCCTCGGCAGCCGAGGGGTCGGGGTCGAGCCCGTCGGGTGGCTCACCGGCGTCTACCGCCTCCGGGGTCTCGACAAGCCCGGACACACGCTGGAGCACTATCTCGGGCTGCTGCACGTTCAGGAGGAGGTGTCGCTGGTTCCTCCGGAGGTTCTCGGTGCGCGGCCCGGCGAGCGAGTGCTTGATCTGTGCGCCGCGCCCGGCGGCAAGACGGCGCGCATCGCCGTCCACATGCAGAACCACGGCACGCTCGTCGCCAACGACGTGCGATCGGCACGGCTGCGCGCTCTGCGCGCCAATTGTGAGCGCCTCGGGGTCACCAACGTGCTGATCACGCTGATCGACGGAACCCGCTTCCCCGTCGAGTCCAGTGGGTTCGACCGCATCCTTCTGGACGTTCCCTGTTCCTGCGAGGGGAACCTCAGGGCTACGCCGGGTGTTGCCGGTCGGCCGGCGGTGCCGATGGTGGCGGGTCGATCCGGACTGCAGGCAACGCTTCTCGGCCGCGCCTGGAAGCTCCTGGCACCCGCCGGCGCGCTGGTCTACGCGACGTGCACGTTCGCTCCCGAGGAAAACGAGGTCGTGCTCGACTACGTACTCGGCGACGACGCGGTCATCGAGCCAATCGGTCTTCCGGCACTGGAGTTCGCGCCCGGCGTCGATCGGTGGCAGGGACGTAGGCTGCGTCCCGACTGCAGTAATCTGGCACGCTTTTGGCCGCATCTGAACGATACGGGGGGCTTCACGGTGGCGCGGATTCGGAAGGCGGCCGCTCCATGAGCGCGGCTTCGTGGCTGTCGACCGCCGCCCCTATGTGGAGTGGTGGGACGCCTGCTACGCCACCGGCGGCGAGATCTTCGACGGCTTCGCCTTCTTCCAGCGAGGCCGCAGCAACGTCTGGATCGCCGATGCGGGCACCGAGGTGACCGGGCTCGAACCGTGCGACGGCGTCGGCCTTCCCTTCGTTCGGATTGGTCGACGGTTCTGGAAGCCGAGATCGGCGCCGCCGCGCGGCGCAACATCATCGAGGTGAGTGCCGAGCAGGCGGCCGACTTGCTGGCCCGGCGTGGGATTTGGCCGGAGCCCGGCGCGGCGGCAGCCGCGGCGCTACGCGGCTTCGTGATCGCCCGCTGGCGCGGAGTTCCGGTCGCCTGCGTCGAGTGGCGCCATGGCCAGGGCGAGTCCTGTGTGCCCAAAGGACGCATGCTCGAGTGCGTCGACTTGCCCGACCCATCGCACTTCCAGCACAGTCTGCTAGGCCAGCGGTAGTCGCAGCCGTGCGCGGCAGCCGGATGCCTCGGTGCGGTTCTCGAGCGTCAAGGTGCCGCCGTGCGCCTCGGCAATCTGCCGGCTGAGCACGAGCCCGATGCCCGACCCCGTGGGCTTGGTGGTGAAGAACGGGACGAAGAGGTTCTGGGTCTTGGGTAAACCGGGCCCGTCGTCCTCCACCTCGACCTCCAGGCGATGGCCGGTGCCGTTGGCCGCCTGCCAGCGGATGCGAACGCCGCCGCCCGTGTCGAGCGCCGCTTCGACGGCGTTGGAAAGCAAATTGATCAGCAATTGGTCGAGCTGATCGCCGTCGGCCACGATGCTGATGTCGGGGCCGGTCTCGATGGCGACCGGTAGGCGTCCCTCGAGCGCCACGACCCGCGAGATCCAGTCGGTCACCTCCAGGGGCGCCGGATCGGGCGCCGGGAGCTGAGTCAACCGTGCGTACGACGACATGAAGCGGCTCAGCGCTGCCGACCGGTCGCCAATCACACGCAGGCCGGTCTGGACGTCCTCGTGCCAGTCGTGCGGTAGCGGATCCCGATGCAGCAGGACCCGCATGCTGTCGGTCAGCGACTTGATCGGTGCGAGCGAGTTGTTGATCTCGTGGCGCAGTACCTGCACGAGCCGGAGCCATGCCTGTCGCTCCTCGCGGCGCAGGGTTCGGGTCAGGTCGGAAAGGACCACCAGGTGGTGCGGGCGTCCGCCCTGACGAAACCGTCCGCGCCGTAACTCCCAGCGTCCGGCACCGCCGGGCAGGTTGAGATCGAGGATACGCGAGGGGCTTCCGCTCAGGCAATCCTCGAGCCCGAGGTCAGCGGCGGGGACATCGACGAGCCCGTTGGCCTCCCGGGCCAGCAGCCGCTCGGCGCCCCGGTTGGCGATCTGGACGCGGCCGCGCCCGTCGAAAGCCAGCACGGCGACATCGATCTCGTCCATGACCTTACCGAGCAGGTTGGTGGCCTCGACCGCGCCGAGTCGTTGCTGCCGCAGGATCTGCGCCAGCTCGTTGACCTCGACCATCGCCAGCCCGAGCGGCTCGTCGATTTGGGCCTCACGGCCGCGGATCGAGAAGTCACCCTCGCGCAGAGCCGAAAGCAGGTTGGCCAGTGTCTGGAGCGGTCGGATAATTTGCTCGCGCAAAGCGTAGGCAAACCCGAACCAGCCGGCCAGGATCCCGACCGACAACGTCCATTGGACCTTGGGGGTATGGTCGCCGCCCCACAGCAGCCACAGGGCTACGGCCGATCCCGGAAGGCCGGCCGCCAGCGCCAGCAGGAGAATACGGCGGTCGAAGCCAACCCACCGTCTACTCCCGGACAAGGGAGGGTTCATAGACCGTAGCGGCTCAGTCGTCGATACAAGGCGCTGCGGCTGAGCCCCAGGGTCTCCGCCGCGCGCGAGACATTGCCGTCGTTACGCGCCAATGCCGACTGGATCAAGGTGCGCTCTGCCTCCTCGAGCGACATGTTCTCTAGCTGCAGGCCACTCTTGTGTCGGCCCTCCAGCCCCAGATCGAGGCGGCCGATCCGGGTTCCGGCCGCCATCAAGACGGCGCGCTCGATGACGTGCTGCAGCTCTCGGACGTTGCCGGGCCATGGGTGGTTCAGCAGCGCTTGCATGGCGTCGCGCTCGAACCCGTCGAGATGCCGCCGATACTTGCGCGCCTGGCTCTCGAGGAAGTGGGCCGCGAGCAGTGGCACGTCTTCGCGTCGGTCGCGCAGGGGTGGTAGTCGGATCTCGACCGTGTTGAGCCGGTACAGGAGATCCTCGCGAAAGTTCCCCTCACCGATATCCTTGCTCAGGTCGACGTTGGTCGCCGACAGGACGCGGACGTCCACCCGGCGGGTCCGCGACGAGCCGACCCGCTGCATCTCGCCGGTTTCGAGAACGCGCAGGAACTTTGCCTGTTGCTTGGTCGGGATATTGGCGATCTCGTCGAGAAAGAGGGTTCCGCGGTCGGCGAGTTCGAAGTACCCTGCACGGTCGACGCGGGCATCGGTGAACGACCCCTTGACGTGCCCGAACAGCTCGCTCTCGAAGACCCCTTCGGACATGGCACCGACATCGACGGTCACCAGCGACTTGTCGGCCCGAGTCGACGCGGCGTGAAGCCAGCGGGAGACCACTTCCTTACCGGTGCCGTGCTCGCCGGTGATGAGCACGTTGGCGTCCGACGGGGCGATTCGCTCCATGAGCTCGAGTGCCGGCTGCATGGCCCGCGACTCGGCGATCAGCTCGGGCAGGCCGTCTTTGCGCAGGAGGCGATTCTCGTGCTCCAGCTGGCGGCTGCGCCGGATGGCACGGCCGAGCTCGACCTGGGTGCTGATGGTTGCCAGCAGCCTGGCGTTGTCCCAAGGCTTCTCGATGTAGTCCCGGGCGCCCAGTCGCATGGCCTCGACAGCGCTGTCGACGCCGCCCCACGCGGTCATCACGATCACGGGCAAGGTGCCGTCGATCTCGCGCAGACGCGGCAGCAGATCCAGTCCCTCACGCCCGGACGTGGTGTCGCGGGTGTAGTTGAGGTCCATCAGGAGCGCGTCGTACTCGCGCGCGTCGAGAGCCGCGAGAATGCCGGCAGGCGACGAGGCGGTCTCGATGCCGAAACCCTCCCCCTTGAGGAGCAGCCGCAGGGCTTCGAGGACGTCTTTTTGGTCGTCGGCGACGAGGACGCGTGGGGAGTCGTCGTTGATCATTCTCTCTACAAAGGCTGTCTCGAACGTCGAACCGGGCGGCAGCCGGTGGCGCCGCCCGGTTCGAGAATACAGCCTCAGACGACGGCCACGTTCTCGTCGACCACCTGGCCGTCGAATAGGTGGATCGTGCGGTCGGCGTGCTCGGCCCAGCGCGGGTCGTGCGTCACCATGCAGATCGTGGCGCCCCCCTGGTGCAGCTCCGACATCAGGTCCATGACCGCGGCGGCGTTACCCGAGTCGAGGTTACCCGTGGGCTCGTCTGCCAGCAGGATCGAGGGATCGCCGCACACGGCGCGGGCAACCGCCACACGCTGCTGCTGACCACCCGAGAGCTGGCTCGGCATGTGCTTGGCGCGATGGGTCATGCCGACCCGGTCGAGCGCCGCGTTGACCCGCTCACGCCGCTCCGAGGAGGACATGCCGCGATAGGTGAGCGGCAGCTCGACGTTCTCGTAGACGTTCAGGTCGCCGATCAGGTTGAAGCTCTGGAAGATGAAGCCGATCTCCCGGTTGCGCACGCGAGCACGCTCCGAGGCGGTCAGGTTGGCTGCCGAGTTGCCGTTCAGGAAGTACTCACCGCCCGTAGGCGTGTCGAGCAGCCCCAAAATCGATAGCAGCGTCGTCTTGCCCGATCCCGAAGGACCGGCGATCGACACGAACTCGGATGGCTGGATCGCCAGCTCGACCTCGGACAAGGCATGGGTCTCGACCTCCTCGGTCAGAAAGACCTTGCTAATGCCTGTCATCTGAATCAGCGCGTCACTCATGTTGTCTCCTCCTGGTCGCCTCAGGATTCCCTGGTGGTTGGTATCAGCGGATACGGACCTTGTCGACGGCGTCGTACCGCGACATGTCCGAGAGAATGATCTGGTCGCCGACCTCGAGCCCCTGGAGGACCACGATCTTGTCGACCGAGCTGGCCCCGAAGCGGACCGTCGTGCGGATGGCCTCGGCGCCGTCATTGATCATCTTGAACAGACCGACCGATTGGTTGGCCTGACCGAACGCGGGCCGGTCGACATACAGCACGTCGGGGAGGCGCTCGATCTCGATGCGCCCGTCGACGCTCAGGTCGGGTCGGGCGTTGGGGGGAAGCTTGTCGGCCAGCAGCTGTACGTCGACCGTGACGGTGCCCTGCACCACGGCGGGGTCGATGCGGATCACGCGACCGGGCACGATCCCGTTGCGCGTATCGACGATGGCATCCTGGCCGAGTCGCACCTCGCCGGCCTGGGTCTGCGCGATGCGCAGCTCGGCCTTGAGTCGTCCGGGATCGGCAACGCGGGCCAACACCGTGCCCAGCGCAACCTGCTGCCCCTCGTCGACCGGGACCGCCTGCAGCACGCCGGTGATCGTGGGCCGCACCTTCAGGGCGTCGAGGTCCTCGGCGCGCAGCACGTACTCAGCCTGGCGCTGCTCGACCTGCACACGCTGCGACGCGAGCTGGGCCTCGTTCGACTCGGTCAGGTTCTCGAGCCGCGTCTTCTCGATCTCGAAGCGGGCCTCGAGCTCCTCGGCCTGCGACGTCGACATCAGCATGGTGATCTGCGAGGCCAGCTGCTCGTCGTAGAGCTGCTGGTCGCGCTCGGCCCGCATACGGGCCTGATGGAATTGCGACTGCACCTGCGCCACGGCCGACTGCTGGGCCAATCGCTGCTGCTCCAGTTGCACGCGAAGCTGCGTGAAGCTGGCCTCGGCGCGCCGCCACTCCCATTCGGCGTTCTGCACCGCGAGGGTGAGATCCGGGTTGCGAAGCTCCATGATCACGGTGTCGGGATCGACCAGTGCGCCCGGCTCCAGCAGGACCCGTTCGATGCGTCCCTGAGTACGGGCGCTGACGAACAGAACGTCCTCGGGAACGAGGGTCCCGGGGCCGCGTACCTGCCGCAGCAACTCACCGCGTTCGACGCGTCCGTCCCAGATCGTGGCGGCCTCGACCGACGGTGGCGCCGCCTCCAGTGTGGAGACCCAGACCGTGACTGCGGCCAGCGCGATCACCCCGAGCGCCGAGTAGATGTACTGCTTGGTCTTCTTGGGTGGATCCCGCTTTATGTCGACCATGGTTCCAGACCGTCAGGGAGGAAGGAGAGCAAAGAAGGGCAAAGACTCGTCCCAGGGCTTCGCAAGCTGCGTGCCACCGGGGAGCGCCTCCACAAACCCTTTTATTCCAGTAGTTTGACAGCCCCAGCTCGGTTCTACAAGCAGCGCTCTTGTTCGCTTGTGGGATGTGGGCGTCCCAATATCGGACGACTGCCGGCAGCCGCAAAGGGCCGCCGTTGCGGCTGCTATGCTCTAGTGGCCAGTCCAACAGGAGGTAGTGTTGACGCAACGGGACGTCCATCTGTTCATCCCCGGGCCTGCCGGCGCCGACCCGGAGGTGCTGGAAGCCCTGAGCGCCCCGATCCGCCCCCACTACGGACCCGAGTTCGTCGCCGCGTACAATCTCGCCCGCGAGCGCACGAAGCGTCTGTTCCGGACGGACGGCGATCTCTTCCTGTTCGTCGGTCCGGGCACAGCCGCCCTGGACGCCGCCATGGCGAGCGCGCTGCCCGATGGCTCGCGGGTACTGGTGGTGGTCAACGGCCTGTTCAGCCAGCGGCTTGGGCAGATGGCGAAGGCGCATCGGGCCGAGATCGATGTCATCGAGTACGCGCCCGGCGAGCCGATCGACCCCGATCAGGTGATCGGGCGCCTGCGTGCCGGGCCGGGCTACGACGCCATCACCCTGGTGCAGCACGAGACCTCGACGGGGGTGCTCAACCCCATCGGGCCGGTCACTCGGGCAGCCCGCGAGGCCGGTGTGCTCTCGTTCGTCGATGCGATCTCCTCGGCCGGCGGGGTCGAGCTCGAGGTCGACGCGTGGGGGATCGACTTCTGCGTGGCGGTCCCCAACAAGATCTTGGCCGCCGAGCCGGGGCTCGCCTCGGTCTCGGTCAGCCGGCAGGCCTGGGCCGCCATCGACGCCAACCCGGATACCCGCGGCTGGTACTTCGACCTGCGCACCTGGCGTCGCTACGACCTCGAGTGGGCCGATTGGCACCCGTACCCGACGACGATCCCGACTGGTGTGCTCGACGCCCTCAACGTGGCGCTCGGGAAGATCCTCGAGGAGGGAGTGCAGGGCCGTATCGAGCGCACGCGCCGGTCGGCCGACAAGGTGCGCGCCGCGCTGCGTGAGATGGGCTTCTCGATGTTCGTGCCCGACGAGTACGCATCGCCGTTGACCACCGCGGTCCACGCGCGAGCCGACCTGCCGGTGGCCGAGCTGATCAGCGGCCTCGAGCAACGTCACGGCATCTACATCTCGGCGGGGCTCGGTGCCCTGCGCCACAAGATCTTTCGCATCGGGCACATGGGGTCAGCGATCGAGGAGGGCGAGACCGATCTGCTGCTCGCGGCCATCGACGAGGCGCTGCGGCTCGGCGGCGGGACCCTCAAAGAGGAAAGCGCCGGCGTCGAGTAGCCCCGAGCCGGCGCCTGGACTTCGTCGGCTCGCTGTGCGCGCCCCGCGAGCCTTCAGTCGGTGACGATCTCGAAGTCGGTCACCGCGCGGAAAGAGTAGACGCGGTTGGCCTGGTCGTAGTCCATCGTCCCGGCCCGGCGGATCGTGCGGGTCTGCGCCGGATCCAGGCGAACGGTCGTGGTCTCGGTTTTTACGACCTGGTCCTGCTCGTCGAGAAACTCGAAGCGAACGATGATATTGAGGGTGGCTGTGGTGTCGTTGGTTACCCGGGCAGTCCAGGTGTAGGCGGCCGACTCGGGGTTGGTTTCGCCCCAGTCGAAGTTCTCGCCAGAAACGCGAATCTCCCCGACCAACTCGGGCTCCTGGGGGGCGGTCGGCTCCGGATCGGCTGCGGGCTCCTGCGGCGCCGGGTCGGGCTCGGGCGCCGGATCCTGGGCGACGGGCTCGTTGGGCTCGGCGGCCGGCTCCTCGGCGGCACCGCATGCGATGGCGAACGGCGCGACGACGAGCACCGCCATCAGCATGAAGAGTCGGGTGCGACGTGCCATGGTGGTTGTACTCCTGGTAGGCGAGCGGACTCGTTGTGTTCGGGGGCTGGGGAGCCTGCGCCCCAGCCCGCCCCGCCGGGGTCTTGGTAGGCTGCACCGAATCACCCGACCATATCCCCCATGGTAGCCTGCCGAAAGTCCCGCCGCAGCTATTGGTGACCTGACGTGGCCTCCATCGGCTTGCCGGCGTTCACCTCTTCGCTTCGAACCAGAGGAGGTCGAGGTGTCACCACGACCTCCTGGTACGGGTACGTCATGCTCGAAACGCACGATTCGCCGGTCTCGCACACCCAGGCACACATCGATCAAGCCGACCGCTGGGGGGCTCGTAACTACGCCCCGCTTGGCGTCGTTCTGACGCGAGGCGAGGGGCCGTGGGTGTGGGACGTCGACGGTAAGCGATACCTCGACTGCCTCGCGGCCTATTCGGCGGTGAACCAGGGACACTGCCATCCGCGAATCGTGGCGGCTCTCAAGGAGCAGGCTGACCAGATCACGCTGACCTCGCGAGCCTTCCACAACGACCGCATGGGCCCCTTCCTCGAGCGGCTCTGCCGCTTGTTCGGATACGACAAGGCCCTGCCGATGAACACTGGCGCCGAGGGGGTCGAGACCGCGATCAAGACGGCGCGTAAGTGGGGCTATCAGGTCAAGGGCGTGCCGCAGGGCGCCGCCGAGATCGTCGTGGCCGCCGGGAACTTCCACGGCCGCACGACGACGATCGTGAGTTTCTCCACCGACCCACAAGCACGGGATGGCTTCGGGCCCTACACACCCGGCTTCCGCATCGTCCCGTATGGTGATCTGGATGCCATCCAGGCGGCCATCGGTCCCCACACGGTGGCGGTCATGCTCGAGCCCATCCAGGGCGAGGGAGGCGTGGTGATGCCGCCCGACGGATACCTGGCTCGGACGGCCGGCCTTTGCCGCGACCACCAGGTGCTGTTCATGGCCGACGAGGTCCAGACCGGGCTCGGTCGTACGGGCAAGATGCTGGCCTCGCACTGGGAGGATGTGCGGGCGGACGTGGTCATCCTCGGCAAAGCCCTCGGTGGCGGCATGCTCCCGGTCTCCGCCGTGCTGGCCGACGCAGAGATTCTGGGTGTTTTCACCCCCGGCGACCACGGCTCGACCTTCGGCGGCAACCCGCTGGCCTGTGCAGTCGCGATGGCGGCCCTGGACGTCCTTGTCGATGAGGGGTTGGTGGAGCGGGCCGCGGAGCTCGGCCCCTGGTTCATGGAGCATCTGCGGGCGATCGAGTCGCCGCATATCGAGCTGGTACGCGGCCGCGGCCTGATGATCGGCGTGGTGATCGCCGAGGCGTCGGGGCCGGCCAAGCTGTTCTGCAAAGCACTGGCCAAGCGGGGAATTCTGGCCAAGGAGACGCACGAGCAGGTCATCCGCTTTGCCCCGCCGCTGGTGGTGGACCGCGAGATCCTCGAGGGCGTGCTGCCCGACATTCGAGCCGTCCTGAGCGGTGAGGGTGTCCCCACGGGCTGCTGAGCAGCCCGAATGCGGGGTAACCCGTTGCTGCTGTTCTTCTTCGGGATGGCGGTGCTGTTCCTGGTGCTGATGGTCCTGTACGCCGTGATGCAGCGTCGCGTCCTGCGCGATCAGTCGCGCCAGGTTCGGCAGCTACTCGAGGAAGCCCGGCGGTTGGCCGACGAGGACAAGGCGCGACATTCCGCGAAGGGTGGCGACGACGGCGACTAGACGAGACCCTCGGCGGCCTCCTGCAGGACTTGCCAGGCCACATCGATGTCGTCACGCGTGGTGCGCAGATTACCGATCGCCAGCCGCAGGGCCAGTCGTCCGCGCAGCCGCGTGTGCGACAGGAAGATCCGACCGTCCCGATTGACAGCGCCCAGGATGCGCTCGTTGGCCTCGGCCCAGCGATCGGTCGAGACCGGCCCGAGCTCGGTACCGTCGCCACTCCCGAGGCCGGCGTCCTTTCGGTAGCGGAAGCAGACGTTCGACAGGGGCGTCGGTGCCAGCCGTTCGAAATCGGGGTGTTGATCGATGCACGCGGCGAGATAGGCGGCCAGCTCCACGTGATGCCGAAGCCTGCTCTCGACACCGCGACGTCCGTAGGCGCGCATCACCATCCAGAGCTTGAGCGAGCGGAACGGGTGGCCCAGCTGTACGCCGTAGTTCATGAAGTCGATCGGCTCGTTGGTTGCGCTTCGGTCGTCACCGACATCGCTCCGGAGGTACTCCGGCACGAGGCTGAACGCCGCCTCGAGCGTGTCGGGTCGCCGAGCGTACAGGACGCTGCAGCACATCGGGGTGAACAACCACTTGTGCGGGTTGACGACGATGCTGTCGGCGCGCTCCCAGCCGCGGAATCGGGGGCGCAGCTCCGGAAGGATTGCGGCGAGGCCACCGTAGGCCGCGTCGACATGCAGCCAGAGCTTCTCCTGCGCGCACAGATCCGCCACCTCGTCGAGGGGATCGATGGCGGTTGCCGAGGTGGTGCCGGCGGTCGCCACCACGCAAAAAGGAAGCCAGCCGGCCGCACGGTCGTCGTTGATCGCCGCGGCCAGGGCCCGCGGGTCCATGCTGTAGTCGGCACGCGTCGCGATCTTGCGGACGGCCTGCAGCCCCAGCCCGGTGAGCAACGCCGCCTTGTCGATCGACGAGTGGGCTTGCTCGGACTGATACAGGCGCAGCGGTCGCGGCAGCGAGCTGAGGCCACGCTCGCTGTCGTAGCCGGGGACGGCCTGACGCGCCGCAGCGATCGCGACCAGGCTCGACACCGAGGCGGTGTCGTTGATGATGCCGAACGGTGGGGGGACCAGGCCCAGCCAGATGGCGAGCCACTCGAGCACCCGCTGCTCGAGCTCGGTGGCGGCCGGCGAGGTTCGCCACATCATGCCGTTGGGGTTCAGACCCGCGCTGATCGTCGAGGCCACGATCCCCGGGACCGAGCCGGTGATCGAGAAGTAGGCGAAGAAGCGCGGATGGTTCCAGTGCGTCATGCCCGGGAGGATCAGCCGATCGAGCTCGGCGAGTGTTTCCTCCCAGTCGCACGGCTCGTCCGGCGCCTCTGCGGGTAGGGCCGCGAGCAGCTCGCCGGGCCGCGATCTGGCCAAGACCGGGAGGTCGCGGCAGGATTCGAGATAGCGAGCGACCCACTCGAGTGCGTCGCGCCCTTGCGAGCGGAGCGCCGTGGGGTCCAGATCGCCGAGAGGGTCGAGGCCGTCGCTCATTGGCTGCCAGGCTGGAAGGAAGGTCAGGCGATTGTAAGACACCTGCCTGGGTCAGCCAGCAAGCAGCGCCTCCACCGGTTGGTCTGCCACCGTTTCGGTATCGCCGGGCAGCGCCAGCAGCGGCTCTTCGAAGGTCACCGCAATCCGAAAGGCGCCGTCGATCTCCTCGCATCGGATCACCCGGCCGGCGACGTAACAGGGGCGAACCTGGTCGCCACAGTCACGGAAGAAGACGTTGCACACGGCACCGGCATGGATCGGCGCGTCGAGACGGGCGAGGACGCCGCCGCGGCTCATGTCGAGGGTCACGCCGCTCGAGAAGAAGGGGTTAGCCGCGCCCTCGAAGCCGTAGAGCTCGACGGAAATCGCCACCTCGATACTGGCCTCGAGTCGGCGGAATCGTCGCCGTTCTACCTTGGCCAAGAGCCTGTTCCACATGGGGTGAGCGTCTCACTGCCCGAGGAGGTGTCACCCCATAGATAGATGACTAAGGTTGTGCTTTCAAGGTCTTTCTTGACTGATAGTAGCCTGGAGCGGCACAGTGGATCGAGCCAGCTTCCGACTCACAGACTGGGGGGCCGGGCCCGGCATCTGTTGGCCGTCGATCTGCTCCGGCGACGGAAACCGTCGCGAAAGCGATCGCTGCGACGAATACTGGTAGTAGTGGCGGCACACTGAGCACGAGACTGACCGCCGCTTCGGAGGTGCCGAAGAGCCATGGACATTGCTGCCGAACAGGACTGCATCGACCTGTGCCGTGCCGGCCGTGCCGGCGCCTACCGGCCGCTGGTAGATGCCTACTACTCGCGTTCGGTTCGTTTGGCGCACGGTCTCGTGGGTAACGCTGAGGATGCGCGCGACATCGCCCAAGAGGCGTTCGTCGCGGCCTACCGGGCGCTGCCGCAGCACATTGCCGGGCGCCCCTTCTATCCGTGGCTGCGGGGCATTGTCGTCAACCGGGCCAAGGTCTTCATTCGAACGCGCAACCGGGCTCGGGCCCGCCGCGAGGCCGCCGCCGAGCGACCTGGTCACTGGGCCGCGCCGCGCGCCCAGCGGGCCGCCGACGAGCAGGCCGAGCTGATCCATACCGCGCTGGCTCAGGTTGACGAGGGCGATCGGAGCCTGCTGGTTCTCAAGCACGTCGAGGGCTATACCTACGACGAGCTGGCGGCTGCTCTGGGGATCCCGCGCGGCACGGTGATGTCACGCCTGTACCGGGCGCGCGGGCGCCTGCGTGCAGCGCTCGAGAAGCTGGATCCCGAACTGGTCGAGAGACACGCCCGCGGGGGCGAGGAGAAGGACTGATGGACAGCCGCGAGCGACAGCACGACCCCGGCTTGCGGCGCGTGCTTCGGTGCGAGGAGACGCGGGTTCTGCTGATGGGATATATCGACGGCGAGCTGTCACCTTCCATGGTGCAGAAGGTGGAGGATCATCTGGCGCTGTGCGTCGAGTGTCGGGGAGAGGAGCGTGCCTACCGGCGGCTCGGGGAGGTTACCGAGGAGATGATCGTGCGCAGTGCACCTAACGTCGCTCTCGACGAGGCCTGGGCCGGGATCTACTCGCGTCTCGAGCGCCGCGTCGGCTGGATTCTGATGTCGGTCGGGCTGACCGTCCTGACCCTGTTCGGCGCCTGGGAGCTGCTGCAGGAGTTCCTGCTCGAGCCCGACGTGCCGTTGGTTGCCCGGCTCGGTGTCGGCACCCTCGTCGTCGGGTCTGTGGTGCTGCTGGTGTCCTTCCTTCGGGAGCGCCTCTATCGGGATCGCACCGAGCGCTACCGAGAGGTGGAGCGATGATCATCACGACAACGAACGACGTTCCTGGCAGGCGGATCCTGGCGACCCATGGGCTGGTGCGCGGCAACACGCTGCGCGCCCGCCACATCGGTCGTGATATCAGTGCCGGGCTGCGGAGCCTGGTGGGCGGCGAGATCACCGACTATACGAAGATGCTGGCCGAGGCCCGCGAGCAAGCACTCGACCGTTTGGTCGAGGAGGCGCGTGGGCTCGGAGCCAACGGCGTCGTCGCCCTGCGCTTCTCGACCGCCTACATCATGTCGAACGTGGCCGAGATCCTCGTTTACGGGACCGCGGTGACGCTGGAGGACGGCAGCGCCGATTGACGGCCGGCTAGGCGAAGTCGCTGTCGTGGTCGGCCAGCAGCTTCCTGGCCTCGCCGAGCTTGCCTTCCGGGACGTGAATCCGGACACGTGATAGCCCCCCGAAGTTCACCGGCTCCGCGTGGAACTTGAGCGACTCGATCTCGCAGGGGACGCCGGCGGTCTCGAGCATGCCCTGGATCAGCTGAGCCTCGGTCTCCAAGGAGATCGTGCACAGGGGCGCCCAGGCCATCTCGTGGCTCGGTTCTGCCAGGCGCGGCGGGGGACCGTGGAGTAGCGGTACGCTACAGTCGGCGCAGGTGTCGAACCCCTCGCGATACTCGGCGTTGCAGGCGGGGCAGTGCACCGTCTCGGCTCCTTGTCGCGGTCGGGTGGTTGCAGGGCGTCGATCCGTTCACGATCATACCGCCGCCGCCTACCGCATCGAACCAACCCGGAGAGTTCCGCATGTTTGCACGACGACGGTTCACGCTTCTTCTGGTCACCGCGGCGCTTGCTGCCGGGCCCACGACCGCCGCTCCCCAGTCGTCGGTCCCGACCCCGGAATCGGTGCTCGGCTTCGCGGTTGGCGCCGACTTTCATCTGGCCAGCTACGATCAGTCGCTCGACTACTTCCAGCGCCTTGCGGCCGCCTCCGATCGCATCCGGCTCATCGAGGTCGGGCGGACCTCCTACGGTCAGGCCTGGTACGCGGCGCTCATCTCCTCGCCCGAGAACCTCGCGGCTTCCGAGCGCCATCGCGAGATCGCCCAGCGACTCGCGCATCCGCGCGACCTCGACGACGCGGAGGCCCGCGCGTTGGCGCACGAGGGCAAGGCGATCGTGCATATCGACGGGGGGCTACACGCCACCGAGACGGCGCACGCACAGCACACCATCCAGTTGGCCTACGACCTGGTAACCGGCGATGACGACCCGGAGCTCGAAGCCATCCTCGAGAACGTGATCCTGCTGCTGTGGCCCTCGGTGAATCCGGACGGGCAGAACATGGTCGCCGAGTGGTACTCGGGCAATGTCGGTACACCGTTCGAGATCTCGAGCATGCCCCGGCTGTATCAGAAGTACGTCGGTCACGACAACAACCGCGACGGCTACATGATCAACATGGTCGAGTCGCGAGTAATAACCCGGGTCGATCGACACTGGGAGCCGCAGGTCCTGTACAACCACCACCAGAGCGCCCCCCGCCCGGCCACGATCTGGATCCCGCCGTTCGCCGAGCCGATCTCGCCCTTCGTTCATCCGCTCATGTGGCGGACGGTGAACCTGATGGGCATGGCGATGGCGCAGGCGCTGGAGGAGCGCGGGCTGCGCGGGGCGACCCACATGGGAACCAGCTTCGACGACTGGTACCCAGGCTTCATGGACCATGCCAACAATTTCCACAACGTTGCGGCCTTTCTTACCGAGACCGGACAGCACCCCTTCGCCACACCGCGCTTCTACACGCTACGGGACTTTCCGCCGCGGGCCCGCGCCATGCGGCCACAATCGATGTACGCGAGTCCCTGGCAGGGTGGCTGGTGGCGCCTGCGCGATTCGGTCGAGTACATGCTGGTCGCTTCCAGGTCGGTGCTCGACTTCGCCGCCAAGTACAAGGACGACCTGCTGTACAACCGGTACCAGGCGGGGCGCGACGTCATCGCGACGCATCGGGAGGAGCCGCCCTTCGCCTTCCTCATTCGGCAGGATCAGCGCGATCCGGTGGCAGCGGTCGAGATGCTACGGCGCCTCGCCTACAACGGTGTCGAGATCTACCGGCTCGACCGCGATGCGACCTACGAGCAGCAGACGTTTCCGGCGGGGACCTGGGTGATCCCGATGGACCAGGAGTTCGCCAACTTCGTGCGGCAGCTGTTCGCGGTGCAGGAGTACCCCGACCTGCGGCTCTACCCGGAGGGTCCTCCTGAGCAGCCGTACGACGTCGCCGGCTGGACGCTGCCCTACCAGATGGACGTTCACGTCGTGGAGGGCCGCAGTCCGTTGCAGCCGGAGCTGCGCGACGCCATGAGCCTGGCCAGCGGCCCGACCGTGGCCTGGGACGGTACCGGGGCCGACTTCGACTCGCCGCAGGATGCGGGCTTCGACACCCATCCGGTCGCGGCTGGGATCCTCCCCCCGGCCGGCAGGGTCAGCGGGAGCGGCGCCGCGCTGGCGCTCGACCCGGCCCAGAATAACTCCTTCAAGTTGCTGAACCGAGCCTGGGATCAGGGGGCTACCGTCCGCTTTCTTCCCGGCAGTGCGGGTGCAGGCGGGGCCGCCGGGTCATCGGCCAGCTACCTGGTCACCGGCCTGTCCGCCGACACGACCCAGGAGCTGATCTCGACGCTGGCGCTGCGCGCTGAGCGAGCCCCGAGTGGGGGCGTGGAGATCAGGCGGCCTCGGGTCGGCGTCTATCACCCGTGGGCCGCCAGCATGGACGAGGGCTGGACCCGCTGGCTTCTCGACGCCTACGAGTTCGACTACCAGACGGTCGCCAATGCGGAGGTGGTGGCCGGCAAGCTCGGGGATCGCTACGACGTGCTGCTGATCGCCGACATGCGAGGCGAATCGATCCTGCAGGGCAACCCGCCGGGCAGCGTTCCGGCCCGGTACGCCGGCGGGATCGGTCGCGAGGGAGTGCGTGCGCTCGATGCGTTCGTGCGCTCCGGCGGCACCTTGGTGACGCTCAATTCCGCCTCGATATTCGCTCTCGAGCAGCTTCACTTGCCGGTTCGCAACGTTGTCGCCGATGCGAAGAGCGACGAGTTCTTCGCGAGTGGCTCGATCCTGGCCGCGCAGGTGGATCCGTCGCAGCCGGTGATGTCGGGCATGCCGGCAGACGCCAAGCTGTTCGTCGGTCGCAGCCCGGTGTTCACGACCGAGGAGGGCTTCGAGGGCCGGGTTCTGGCACGCTATGCGGAGAGTGGCTCGCCGCTGTTGTCGGGGTATCTGCTCGGCGAGGAGCACCTGCAAGGTTATGCCGCGGCCCTCGAGGTCCAGCACGGCGATGGCCGTGTCGTGCTTCTCGGCTTTCGCCCTCAGTGGCGCGGCCAGCCGTTCGGTACCTTCAAGGTGCTGTTCAACGCGCTCCTGTACACGCGCGACGTGGCAGTGGCGGCCCCCGACAATGCCGAGTTCTGGACGGCGCCGCCGGAGCCGGAGGAGGAAGAGGAGGCCGAGGAGCGAGCCTACCCGGCCGGGTGACCTTTCGAAGTGGTTTGCTCAGGCGGCCTGTTCGATGTGGGCGGTCCAGGTGATCTCGACGCTGTCTTTGAAGCTCTGCGCCGACGGGCACTTGCTCTGGTGCCGCGAGAGGGCACGTTCCACGACCTCTCGCGTGCCGGCGGGGATGCGCAGCCTGTAGTGGACCTGCAGGCGCGTGAGCAACGGGATGCCGTCGACGACCTCGTTGAAGCCCTCGACCTCAGCCTGAATGTCGCCCGGCGGCAGTGAGACTTGACGCACCTCCAGTGCGCCGTTGAGGGTGCCGAGCATTCAGGTGCCGACCGCCGCCGCCACGTAGTCGACCGGCAGAGGTAGATCCGGCTCCTCGCGCAGTCCGAAATGCTCCTTGATGGGGCCGTGCACCCCGAACTCGACGGTCGTGCCAGGTTGCAGCGTGGCGCGACGATGCACCCCCTCGACCTTGTCGATGTGGGCACGGGCCGTGTAGAAGGACTCGGACATACCGATCTCCGACTGCTTTTCGGGAGGCTCTATGCGCTCGCCCATATCCCGCGTCCGGTTGATTGCCTTGGCTGCCGGTGCAGTGGTTGCCCTCATGGTAGCGCCGTTGCGAGGCGCGGCCAACGACATCCCCGACCCTGACGAGTTCTTCGGACGCAAGATCGGCGCACCCGGGGTGCTCGTACGTCACTCGGAGATCCTCGAATACTATCGCCTGCTGGCCGAGCGCTCCGATCGGGTCACGCTGCACGAGATCGGCGAGACGACGCAGGGTCGTCCATTCTATTACGCCATCGTCACGGCGCCCGAAAACCATGCCCGGTTGCACGAGCTGATCGCCGACAACGACCGCCTGTACGATCCGCGCGGCCTGAGCGACCAGGGAGCCGAGCGCATCATCCGCGAAGGCAAGAGCTTTGTCATCGTCAACCAGCAGATCCACTCGACGGAGGTCGGGGTCTCTCAGGGCGGCGTGCTGCTGGCGCACCGGCTAGCTGCGGGCGAGGACGCCGAGGTCGCCGGCATCCTGCGCAACGTGGTCGTAGTGCACGTGCCGGTGCACAACCCTGACGGTCAGGAGATGGTCGCCAAGTGGCTCGACGAGCAGCGGGGCACCGAGTATCAGAATGCTCCGCCGCCGTTCCTGTACCACGAGTACGTCGGTCACGACAACAACCGCGACTGGTACATGTTTACCCAGGCCGAGACCCGTCTGTCGGTGCAGATGCAGAACCGCTTCCACCCGCAGTTCACGCTCGACCAGCATCAGCAGGGGTCGCGGGGTTCGCGCATCTTCGTGCCTCCCTTCGAGGATCCCTGGGAACCGAACGTCGACCCGGCGTTGATCGCGGCCAACAACATGATCGGCACCTTCATGGGCAACTACCTGGTGTCGCGCGGCTACCGCGGGGTGGAGTGGAAGCAGCGCTACGACGCCTGGACTCCGGCGCGTGCCTACTACCACACGCACGGAGGCGTGCGGATCCTCAGCGAGGTAGCCAGCGCCACCTACGCCGACGATGTCGAGGTGCCCTTCGAGAGCCTCAACCCGACGCATCAGGAGCACCACTGGTACTTCCCGTTCCCGTGGCCCGGGGGCACCTGGAGCTTCAAGGAGGTGGTCGACTACAGCTACGCAGGGGCGATGGGGGCGCTGCGGGCGGCCGCCGATCTGCGTCCCCACCTGCTGCGCGGCATGCTGGCGGCGCAGCGGCGATCGGTAGAGCCGCCAAGCGGCTCGCCCTGGGGCTTCGTGGTGCCTGCGGAGCAGTCGGACCCACCGACGGCGGTGGAGCTGCTCCAGGTCCTGCATCTGGCCGACGTCGAGATCGAGCAGGCCATCGAGACGTTCTCGGTGGGTGGGGTCCAATACGGTGCCGGCTCGCACGTGATCCGCTTCGCCCAGCCGGCTGGGCGCTTCGCCAAGAGTGTCCTGGAGCGCCAGCAATACCCGCAGATGTTCTTGTACGAGGGTGGTCCGATCGACCCGCCGTACGATGTTACCGCCCACACTCTGCCCGCGTTGATGAACGTCCGTGTCGACACGGTGGATGCTCCGATCACCGCGGCCCTGGATCGCCTTGCAGCTCCGGTGGCACCGGCGGGCGGGCTGGTCGATCCTGCCGGCACCGCCGTCGCCTTTCTGATGGATCCGGTGGTCAATCGCTCGTTCGCGGTGGCAGCCGGCCTGGCCGGGCGGGGTCTGCAGCGCTCGACCGAAGCGTTCCAGGCGGCAGGTCGCTGGTGGCCAGCGGGTACCTGGATCTACGCCTTGCCTCGGGGCGCCGAGGCGGTTGCCGCGGCGCAGCAGCTCGCAGACTCGGTGGCGCGACACGGCGTTGCCGCGGTCGGTGTCGACGAGGTGCCGCAGGTGAGCTCCGGCTGGATAGCGGCGCCGCGCGTGGCGCTGTACGACAGCTACGTGCCGAGCATGGCTGGCGGCTGGCTTCGCTTCGTGCTCGATCAATACGGGATTGGCTACGATATTGTGCGCAACCGCGACATCCGTGCCGGCGACCTGGCGCTCTACGGGGTCATCGTAGTGCCTCCCGGTGATGCGGCGAGCATCGTCGACGGGCGATCCTCTCCGCCCATGCCCCCGGCCTTTGCCGGTGGCATCGGTGAGCAGGGGGTGGAAGCGCTGCGCGCCTATCTGCAGGCGGGTGGAACGGTGTTCACCTGGTCGGGCTCCACGGAGCTCGGCACGCGCTACCTCGCTGGACCCGAGAATCTGGCGCAGCGCTACTCGCGCACCGAGCTGAACATCCCGGGGTCACTCCTGAACGTGGAGTTCGACCCCGAGCACTGGCTCGCCTACGGCATGCAGGAGCAGGCACCTGTCTTTTTCTGGCGCAGTCCCTTCTGGGCCGCCGATTCCGAGGCCACGGTCGTCGCGCGCTATGCGCACGAGGGGTTGCTGCACAGCGGATGGATTCAAGGCGAGGAGTTGGTGGCGGGCGCCGCCGCAATGATCGAACTCCGGGTGGGCGACGGCAGCTTCGTCATGGTCGGTTTCTCGCCGGAGTACAGGGCTCAGGCGCACGCCACCTTCAAGCTGATCTTCAACGCGGTGTTCCCGCCGCGGGTCGATAAGCCGTAGAGCCTCGCAGGAGGCCACGGCCTCCTAGGCAATCGGCAGCCGCCCCGACACCAGCCGGGCGTGCTCGACTGCATCCTCGAGCGTCTCGAAGCGAACGGTCTCGATGCCTGCCTCGATGACGAGCGCGTCGAGCATGGTGTCGATGGCGGCTTGGAAGGCGCGGTCGGTCGAGCGGGTGCCGTCGTCCTGCAGCAACTCGGGCCGGATCGGTACCTTGAAGAGCAGATCGTAACTGCTGGCCCAGTAACGGACGAGCTCGTAGAGGGCCTCGCGGCGGCCGAGGGCGAGCTCCAGGTAGCAGTAATTGTCGACCACGGAACGGTCGCAGACGACCTCGCCGTAGATCTTCGATAGCTCGATCTCGCGGCGAATCGTGTCCATCAGGATCCAGGTCTGGGCCTCGAGGCTGGTGTCCTCGTTGATCGGGAAGGGGCAGCGTCGCGCCACCTCCTCGAGAAAGCCCACGTTGGCCCCTAGCTCCTTGAGGCGCATGGCTAGCCCGTAGGCCAAGGTCGTCTTGCCGACGCCGTGGGTACCGATGAATGCGACCTTCAAAGCCTCTCCCCGCCCGTGCTCGCGTACGCGCCGCGCCGCCGACCCGCGTCCGAGCGCGACGGCAGCCGCCCCCTGTCCGTTTCAAGGCGACCCCGGGTCGACGTTGACCGTATGTCGACACAACGACGGCCGAGGTGTCCGCCTGCGAGACGCGTCATTGAATGCGACGCCGCTTCCGAACGCAAATGGGGGAGCGCCCCAGGGCGCTCCCCCACGGGAGTTCGAGTCGAGTCGTAACGCGATCTCGAGCAGGCCGTGCTACCGGTAGCCGTGTCAGGCGGCGGCGTCGAGCTCTTGGATGGCGCGCCGAATCCGGTTCGGGTTCACCTGGAGGTAGTCGCAGATCTGCTCGAACCAGGCGCCCTGAACGAACTCGGCGGGAGGGTTCTCACGGATCCGGCGCAGACGCTCCTCTTCGTGCTTCTTGAGGCTCGTGCGGTGGCGATACCGGTCGAGGAACTGAATGTCGTCAACGGTGCGCTGCAGGACGGTGCGCCACAGATTCTTGCATGCGTGGTCGTCTTTGTGGTCGTGCGCCAGTTGCCGGCGCTCCGCCTCGAAGATCGCGTCGAGTTGCCCTTTGGCGAAGAGTTCGGATTGCGTTGCCTGCATCGTCGAATCCTCTGGTTGGTGTCGTGCCTGCGACGTCGCCCAGGGGGTAGCGACTGGTTCCGTCGTGTTCAACCACTCGTGCAAGTGCCGTGCCAGGATGCGGCGACCTTTCGGGCGCCCCCCACAGGGAGGATCCGGAAACGGCAAGAGCGGCCAACAGCGCGCTAGCCTAGCCCCAGGTCGCTCCCCTTTACGTCCATCATTGGGACAGGGCCAGCGCGCTCTTGACCGCTTCCCTCCGCTTAGTAGCAGGCTGCTGAAAAACGGCTCGAGCGCGCCATTTTGGGCTGGATCGTCTCGATCAAGGTGAGTTGCCCGGCCGCCGTGTGCGAGTGCGAGGCTCTGGTTGCCGGCCGCGCCGGTATTTCTTGGGCGGTTAGTCCCGATATCGTCACGTCGCCCCCTGGAGGTTGCGCATTCTGACCAGGTTGAAGGCAGCGGCGGTGAAGGTGAACATCCAATCGACGCGTTCGGTGCCTCGGTGCCGCGTCTTGCGCATCAGCCCGACCGTCTTGGCCCATCCGAACATCTGCTCGACGAGCTTGCGTTTCCTTTGACTGACCTGGTAGCCGGGGTGGCGGGTTGTGCGCCGGTCGATGGCGCTGCGCCGATTGGTGTCGTTCTGTGCAACGTGCGGGGTGATGTTCCGATCTCGAAGCTTACGGACGCACTCGCGTGTGTCGTAGCCCTTGTCGGCCGCCAAGGTCACCCTGCGGTTACCGGAAATCTTGTCCGCCATTTGCACCGCCGCCTCTCGTTCCGCTGTCCCGGAAGCGATCGTTACGCATGCCTTGGTTGCTAACCCGTGGCGGTTGTCGATCATCAGGTGCCCCATGTAGCAGAGCTTCGACTCGGCCCCCCTACTTTTCTTGTACAGGCGTGCGTCCGGATCGGTCCTGGAGGCGTGAGTATCGTTTGTGCGCCGTTGTTTGCGAAAATCGACGCTCGGGTTGCTGCCTCCCTCATCGGAGTCGCTCTGATCCTTCGGCTTGAAGCTCTTGTGTGAGGCCCACGCCTCGATCAGCGTGCCGTCCACCGTGAAGTGCTCATCCGATAGCAGGCTGCGGCGCCGTGCCTCCGCCAGCACTTCCTGGAAGAACACCTCGGCGACCTCGCCTCCCAACACTCGATCCCGGTTCTTCGTGAACACCGTCGCATCCCACACCAGATCGTCCATGTTCAGGCCCACAAACCACCGGAACAGCAGGTTGTAGTCGAGCTGCTCCATCAGCATGCGCTCGGAGCGAATCGTGTACAGTACCTGCAGCAGCAGCGCCCGCAGCAGCTTCTCCGGCGGGATCGACGGACGGCCCGTGTGCGAGTACAGCTTCTCGAACAGCGGCGACATCCGCCCCAGCACATCGTTGACGATCCTCAGCAGCGGCCGCAGCGGATGCTCCTTCGGTACTCGCTGCTCTGGAGATACGTAACTAAAAACCGCCACCTGTCCCGCGTCCTCACCACGCATCTGCTCACCTCGTTGATGCTTCGGTTCTTGCCGCGGGCTGCGTGGTTCAAAATCTACTCGAACAAGGGGAGTTTTTCAGCAGCCTGTTAGACGCGGCCAACTGCGCAAAAGTTTCCACGCTTCCTCGGATCGATGTGTCAACGCTCTGTCAAGGTTTGCCAATCGTCGTAATCTGAGGCGCAACGCGACCGATCACACGTTAGTACCTAGAGGCGATGTCCTACTTCGAGGCACGGGTTCTCGATCGTCTGAACGGGGGTGTAGTGCGGCTCCGGGTGGGCGCTCGGCAGCCGGTGCCAGACCCGGCCAGGCTCGATCGATACGTCTCCTCGCTCCCCGACGATCCCTTCGAGCCGGCCGTCGTGGAGGGTCTGGAGCCGGCAGCCGAGTCAACCGGCCGTGTGCAGCAGTGGCGCGCCCGAGACAGCGATTGGGTCGCCACCCGCATCGTGCCGCGCCACGGTGGCCCGCCTCGGGCGGCGCTGGTGTTTCTGCACGGCTGGCTCGCCACGCCGGGGCACGTGCATCTGATGCGGCTCGCCTCGACGCCGCTCCTGTCGGCCGGCATTGAGATCTGGATCCCCCGGCTGCCGGCTCACATCGAGAGAACTCCGTCCGGGGCCGTCTCAGGTGAGCGCTGCCTGTCGGCCGACCTCGTGGCGACCGGGGAAGCCCTGCGCTTGGCCGTGGCCGAGACCCGGGCTCTGGGCCGCTGGCTGCGTCGACAGGGGCGGTCGCGCATCGGGCTTTGGGGGATCAGCCTCGGCGGCTGGGTTGCGGCGCTGACGGCCAGCTCGGCCGGGCCCTGGGACGCTGCAGCGCTCTGGACCCCGGTAGCCGATCCGGTTCCGACCCTCTGGACCTCGCCGCTTGCCGATCCAATCCGAAAGGCGTTGCAGCAGGGTGGGGTGGAGCGGCGCGCGGCCGAGCGCATGTTCGCCCCGTTCGCCCCGGTAGGTCGAAAGCTCAGGAGCCCGTCCGACGCCGTGCTCATGCTCGGTGCGCGCTACGACAACGTCGTTCCGCCAGCCTCGCTGGAGGCTCTGTCCGAGCAGTGGGGAAGCCCTTGCGATTGGTTCGAGCACGGCCACATCAGCATTCTCTGGTCGCGCCGTGCCAAGCGCACCTGCCGCAGCTTTCTGCGCGACCGGTTGGGGCGATAGTGCTCCTGTACACAAGTACGGCGGCCGTACTTGTGTACAGGAGCACTAGGCCGGCCGACGCTCCGGAGGGCGGCGCGCCAGCGCCGCGGCGGTCCGCGCGCCGACGTCTCGCAGGTCATCCAACAGCGTGTACAGCAGCGGTACCGCCAGCGGTGTCACCAGCGTGTGCAAGAGGAGCCCTCCTGCCATGCCGCGCCCCATGCCGGCATAGGAGATGCCGATCATGTCGACGTTGCCGATAGCCATCGGCAGCAGCCCGAAGATCGTCGTCATGGCGGTCATCGCGATCGGGCGCAGCCGTTGTTCGACCGCGCTCGTCAGGGCATCGTGTCGGCTCGCGCCGTCCGCTCTCAGCCGGTTCGCGAGATCGACCAGGACGATCGCGTTGTTCACCACGATCCCCACGAGTACCAGCATGCCGATACCGGTGAACAGGTCGTTCGGAGTTCCAGTCAGGTAGAGCGCCCAGAACAACCCGACGATGGCGAACGGGAGGGTGAGGATGACGGAAAAGGGCAGTAGCAGCGACTCGAACAAAATGGCCATCAGGATGAAGACGAGCACGACCACGAGCAGCAGCCCCATCGCCTGGGCGCGGTTCGACTCCTGGATCCGAGCGAAGCGCTCGCCTTTGTCCCAGGACACACCGGCAGGAAGCGGTGTCGTCGCCATCACGGCCTCGATCGACTCGTAGACCGCGTCGAGGTCGTCGTCGCTGGTGAGCACTCGGATCGTCATCGACGTCTTGCCGTCGCGCCGGCTGATCTGGCCAGGTGTACGGGCGACCTCGAAGCGGGCAATCGCGGCCAGCGGCACCGTGGTTCCCAGATCGGTGACCAGCTGTAGGTCGCGCAGTTGCTGGAGCGTCTCGCGATCCTCCTTCTGGAGCTGAACACGGATGTCGACCTCGCGCTCGCCGAGCTGCAGCTCGCGCAGCTCGATCCCGCGCAACGAGAAGCTGATCACCTGGGCGGCCGACCGGGGGGTCACCCCCGCCTGCTCGGCGAGCTTCCGGTCGATCTTGACCTGGAGCTCGTCCTGCCCGCGCTCGAGCGCCGAGCTCACCGTCAGCACCCCGCGTCGGCCGCGCAGGCGCCCTGATACTCGAGTGGCCAGCTCGATCAACTGATCGGTGTCGTCGCCGTAGAGCATGAGGCGTACCAGCCGGTCACTCGACTCGTTGTCGCCGGCTTCACGGATCTCGTATTCCACCCCCGGCAGCTCGGGAAGCACCCCGGGCAGCGCATCCAGCACGTCCTCGCGCGACGGCGGTCCGGGGTCGAAGCCGAGGTAGCGGATTCCGAACTGCTGCCCGGCGTAGCGCCACCAGGAGAGTCGCTCCGAGGCGTCCAGAAAAATCTGCAGACTGCCGCTGCCCGGGCCGAAACGGGTCGTCACCGTGCGGATTCGCCACTCCTGCTCGTGGGCATACACGGCCTCTTCGATGCGGTCCACGAGGATCTCGACCTCGTCCAGAGCCAGGTTGCGCGGCAGGTCCATCTCGATTCTGACGTTGCCGATGTTGCCCCGCGCTTCGTCCGAGACGGTGATGCGCCCCATCGGGAAGGCCGTGCTGCCGATCACGAGAAGCATCAACAGAGTGGCGTCGAGCCGGTGATCGAGCACCCATCCGGTGGCTCGGCCGTAGAGTACGGTTACCGCGCTGATCAGCCTCGGCTCACACGCCGCACGCGAGCTAGTTAGCTGCTGGGTGAGCAGCGGGATCAGGGTCAGCGCGATGATCAGAGATGCGAGAACGCCGACCACCATCGGCATGCCGAGCCGGAGCATGTAGAAAGAGAAACCCGCGTCTTCGTTCATCAGAACGAGCGGCACGATGACCACGACGGTGGTCAGCGTCGCGATGGTGATCGCCAGAACTACCTGGGAGGCCCCTTGCTCGGCCGCGGCGCGCGGGTCATCGCCCTGCTGGGCGCGGCGGTAGATGCTCTCGACCACGACGATCGAGTTGTCGACGACCAGGCCCACACAGATCATGATGCCCATCATCGTGATGACATTGAGCGACCAGCCGACGAAGTACAGGGCAATGATCGCCATCATGATCGAGAAGGGCATCGCCAGCATCACGGCCAGCGTCATGCGTACGCGACGCAGGAACAGGAACAGCACGAGGACGGCGAAGCCGGCGCCCCAGAGCATCGATTCCTGCAGCTGTGACATCGACTCGTTGATGAACTGCGCCTGGTCGAACAACGGCCGATAGGTGATCCCCTCTAGCGCCGGCGTGGTGGCGAACAGCGTCTCCATTCGCTGGCGCACCCGGGCCCCGACCTCGGCGGTGTTCGCGGTCGACTCCTTGACCACCGAGATCGTGGCACCGCGCCGCCGCCCGATGCGCGAAACCTGGCGCCGCTCCGGCTCCTCGAAGCTGACCCGGGCGATATCGCCGATCGTTACCCCCGTGGCGTTGATGCGGATTGCCGCCACCTGCTCTGGCGATTCGTAGCGTCCGACCGAGCGCACGTACATCTTGCGCTGTCCCTCGACGATGAAGCCGGACGAGAGACTGAAGTTGTCGCTTTGGAGCCGCGCCACCAGCGCACCGAGGTCGACCCCGTGGGCCTTGATCCGCTCCTGAACGAGCATCACCTGGATCGAGCGCTGCGGGATCCCGAACAGCTCGACGTTGGCCACGCCGTCGATGCGCAGAAGGTCTCGAACGACCAGCTCGTCGAGGACTCGATAGGGCTCGCTCATCGGGCGTTCGATCTCGAGCCCTGCCCAGAGCACGGGCTGGTCGTCCTCGGCGAACTTGCGTACGAAGACACGCTCGATCTCGTCGGGTAGCTCCGCCATCACCCTGTCCATGCGATCGCGCACGTCCGAATAGGCGACGTCCATCTCGGTCTTCTGGTAGAAGCGCAGGAAGACCCAGCAGCCACCGGAAGAGCTGTTGCTCGACATGGAGCGCACCCCGGAGATCGTGCCGAGCATGCCTTCGACGGGACGGGCGATGGTCTGCTCCACCTCGGCCGGTGTGCTGTTGGGATAGGGAATCCAGACCCCGAGGAACGGCGCCGTGAAACCCGCCGGCATCAGGTCGACCGGGAGGCGCCCGTAGGCGATCGCTCCGAGCACGAGCATCGCCGCGTAAACCATCAGCATGGTCACCGGGCGTCGTACCGCTAGCCGGGGTAGCGGCGAAGCCGTGCGGTGTCGTTGCTCGCTCATACCGGGTTACTCCTTACGGTCGAGCACGGCATATACGACCGGTACGACCACGAGCGTCAGAAGTGTCGATGTGACTAACCCGGCGATCACCGTGATGGCCATCGGAGCACGGATCTCGGCCCCGTCGCCAAGGCCGAGGGCCATCGGCGCCAGGCCGATCACCGTGGTGAAGGTGGTCATCAGGATCGGGCGCAGCCTGACGCTGCCCGCCTCGACGATGGCGTCGATCTTGGCCATGCCGGCGCGCCGCAGGTGGTTGACGTAGTCGACCAGCACGATGGCGTTGTTGACCACGATGCCGGCCAGCATGATGCAGCCGAGAAGAACGACGACGCTCAGCGGCATCGCCAGCAGCCACAGGGTGAAGCCGACGCCCACGGCCGCCATGGGGATCGAGAACAGGATCACGAAGGGGTGCACCAGCGACTCGAACTGGGACGCCATAACGACGTAGACCAGGAACACCGCCAGTGACAGGGCGAACGCCAGCGATCGGGTCGAGCGCTCCATCTCCTGGCGCTGCCCGGTGATGGCGAACGTGTAGGCGCCGGCCTCGTCGATGCGGGCGAGCGCCGCTTCGATCGCGGTCGTGGCGGCCACCAGGTCGGTGTTCGTATTGGCGGAGATGACCGCCGCGCGACGCTGGTCGATTCGTCGTACCTCGCTGGGACCTTCCGTGAGCCGAAGCTCTGCCACCGTGTCGAGGCGGATCGGGTTTTGCTGGCCCGGGTTCACCACCAAGCGGTGCAGGTCGGCGATCGTCGCCCGGTCCTCGGGGCGTACTCGGACGCGGATATCGATTCGTCGGTCTCCGCGGCGGAAGCGACTTGCGACCTCGCCCTGGATCTTGTTGCGCACCAGGCTCGCCACCTGGGCGATCTGGAACCCGTAGCGTGCCAGTCGCTCACGGTCGTACTGGATCTGGACCTCCGGATGCCCCCGCTGCAGCGTGGACTTCACGTCGGTGAGCGCGTCGACGCGACGCAGCTCCTCGGCCACCGCGTCGGCCACGCGGCGCAGCGTGTCGAGGTCCTGGGCCCGGACCTCGACCTCGATCGGGGTCTTGGTGGAGAAGAGCGCTGGCCTGGAGACCTTGGTGACGACGTTGGGCATGCCGGCAAGCCGCGCTCGGATCGTGTCGATGATCGGATCCTCGTGGCCGGCATCACGCGAGACGGCATCGAGCCGCACGGTAAAGCGCCCCGAATGCTCGCCCGCCTCCGGGTCGGAGTCGAACTCTTCACGGTCGACTCCGATCGAAGTCGCGACTGCCTCGACGCCCGTCGTGCCGCGAACGAGCTCCTCGAGCGGTTGCAACGTTGCATCGGTCGTCTCGAGCGGTGTGCCCACCGGTAGGCGCGCTTGTACGTCGAAGATGCCCTGCCGTACCTCCGGGATCAGCTCGCGCCCGAGCCTCGGGAAGACCCAGGCTAGCGACGCCGCAGTCAGAAGCATCAGGGCCAGAGCGACGGTGCCCGGTTGCTGCAGCGCCGCTCGGAGCACGGGTGGATAGACCCGCCGGATGCCCCCGATGAACACGTCGAAGCCACGCAGTAGCGGTGCGGCGAGCGTAACCAGCAACCCGATCAGGAGCGCCCCGATCCCGCCGAGGATCAACACTGCGAGAATCGCCGCAGCCAGGCCGAGCTTGGCCACGGCCGTCAGAATCAGCTGCAACGGTGCTCGGACCAGGGCGATGTAGGCTGCCACGACGAGGCGCGGCGGCCAGCTCCAGGGGGTGGCTCGCGCACGGGCGACCAGCGCGCTCAGGTCGTGGCCCGCGTCGCCTACGCCACCGAAGCTCAACAGATCCGGCCAGATGTCGGCGACCACGTCGCGACCACCGATCGTCCGGCTTGTCGCCATGCCCACGAATCCGGCCCACTCCAGCTTCCAGATCCAGAGCGGAGTCAGCAGGAAGGCGCCGAGCAGCAGGATGGCCTTGAGGAAGGCGACGACGACGCCGACCGCGGCAGACAGCGCCCGTCGCGGCACGGCCGCGAGGGGCGATCTGGCGAGCCGCTCGAGCCGTCGCATCGGTGCGCCCGCCACCCTGGCGGCCTCCCCCGACCCGGCGAGGAAGGGGCGCGAGGCGAGCATCGGGACCAGGAGCAGGGCGACCACGAGTGAGGTGAGCAGCGAGAAGACGACCGTCAGCGACAGGTCTCCGAACACCTGGCCGGCGACGCCCTCCACGAAAACGATCGGGGCGAAGACCGCAACGGTTGTGAGGGTCGATGCGACCACGGCCGTGCCCACCTCGCTGGTGCCACGGATGACGGCCGGTACCAGCTCGTCGCCTTCCTCGCGGCAGCGCGTGATGCTCTCGAGCACGACCACCGAGTTGTCGACGAGCATGCCGATGCCGAGAGCCAGCCCGCCCAGGCTCATGATGTTCAGGCTGACGCCGAACCAGAACATCGGTGCGAACGTGGCGACGATCGAGACCGGGATGGCAATTGCGATGATCAGCGTGGGCACCAGCCGGCGAAGGAACAGATACAGTACGATGATCGCGAGCAAGCCTCCCCAGATTGCGGTCGAGCGGACCTCGGCCAGCGCGTTCTCGATGAACGTCGACTGATCCGAAAGCAGGGTCAGCGACGTACCGGCGGGCAGCTGGTGAACCAGGAACGAGGTCATCTGGCGCCGCAGGCGGTCGGCATCGCCAGCGTCGCGGGCCGTGCGGGAGCTCTCCGTGCGCACCGCCGCGAACGCCTGCTGCTCGGTGGTGCCGAAGATCCGGTCGCGGACTGTCTTGGCGACCTCGACGATGTTGGCGTCGGCCTCCTTGAAGATCCCGATCTCGATGCTTTCCTCACCGTTGACCCGGGTGATGACGTCGCGCTCGACGTGATCGCGGTACACACGCCCGATGTCGCGGATGCGAACCGTTGCGGCGTCGCGGGTCGCCACCGCGATCTCAGCGATCTCCTCGATGCCACGGAACTCGTTCAGGGTTCGGACCACGTACTCGGTCTGACCTTCTTCGAGGTTGCCACCGGCCAGGTTGACGTTGGCAGCGGCCAGCCGGTTCCCGACATCGGCGATGCTCAAGCGATAGGTGGCGAGCCGTCGCTCATCGAGCTCGACGCGGATCTCCTCCTCGAGTCCCCCCTTGACCTTGACCGCCGCCACTCCCGGAAGTGCCTCGAGCTCGCGCCGCAGCTCCTCTTCGCCGTATTCCCGCAGGAAGTAGAGATCACGGTCGCCGTGCAGGCCGAGCCGGATAACGGGGTCGAGCTGAGGGTCGTAGCGCAGAATCAGGGGGCGCGAAGCGGCGTCCGGCAGAAAGACTTGATCGAGCTTCTCCCTCACCTCCTGGGTCGCCTCGCTCATGCTGGTGCCCCAGGTGAAGTCGAGGACCACATCCGACACACCGGCGCGGGAAACCGACGATATCCGCACCAGGTTGGCCACCACACCGAGCTCCTGCTCGATCTGGCGCGAGACGGCCGTCTCGACCTCCTCGGGGGCGCTGCCCGGGTACTCGGTACGGACCGTGAGGCTCGGATACGTGAGATCCGGCATCAGGTTCAGCGGCAGCAAGTTGTACGAGACGCCCCCAAACACCCCGACGGCCAGGAAGGTCATCAGGATCGCTACCGGGCGCTGCGTCGTGAAGGCGAACGCCGAGGCTTGCCGTTGTCTGGATGCTGAGCGGTCGCTCATCGGATGCAGCTCATCCGGTCGCTGGATCGATGGCAGGTGCGCCGGAGCAGATCAGCGGGCCTGCGGGAGGCCTACAGTATCGGCCTGCACGATGCGGACGGGGTGCCCCGTGCGCAAGGCGTCCTGGCCCAGGACGACGACGCGTGCCCCGTTCTCGAGGCCGCCGAGGACCTCTACGAAGTCGACGTTGCCGCTGCCGAGACGAACGGAGACCTGGTTGGCCACGAGCCCACCGTCTTGATCGTCAATACGGTAGACGGTCGTCTGGTCGCCAGCGTACACGACCGCACGCTTGGGCAGCAGAAGCGCGTCGGAGCGCCTTGCGGTGACGATCTTCACGTTGACGAACATCCCCGGTCGCAGCGGCCCGCTGGCGTCGAGCGCGATGGTCACCTTGGCGGTTCCGGACTGCGGATCGACGACCGGCGACACGCGCGCGACCTCGCTGCTGAACTCGGTACCTTCGACGACATTCGTGCTGACAACGGCAGGCTGTCCGGCGCCGAGGCCTGGTAGGTCGGCCTCCGGGACATGAACGTGGACCCACAGGCGGTCGGGGTCGACGATCGTGAACAGGTGCTGGTTGGACGTAACGCGGGCACCGCGGTGAACCTGGCGGGAGCTGATGACGCCGTCGATCGGTGCGCGGACGGTGGCTTCGCGCAGGTCGATCTGTTCCTGCTCCAGAGCGAGCTCGGCTTGGCGCAGGTCATACTCGGCCTGCGAGAAGTCGACCTTCGAGAGCACACCCTCATCGAGCATCCGGCGGTAGCGTTCGAGATCCGAGTTCTTCTTGTCGAGCTCGGCTTGGGCCCGAGCTGCGGCCAGGCGGTATTCATTGGGATCGAGCTGCAGCAGCGCATCGCCGGCGGTGACGCGTGTTCCCTCCTCCACCAGCAGCTTGTCGATTTGCCCCGGTACCTTGGCGAGCACGTCGACGACATCGACGGCTTCGAGGTTGCCCGAGGTCTGGATCCAGGAGCTCAGGGCGCCAGGGCGCAGCTCCGCTATGACCACGGGTACGGCGTCCTCGACCACAGGCGGTGCCGGCCGCGCCGTCGTAGCGTCGAGCGAGCTTGCGCCGACAGAGCGATCGACAGGGCCGCAGCCAGCGATGGCCACCCCGGCTGCGACGCTTGCCAGCAGGAGACCGAGGGTCAGGGTTTCTCTTCGCCTAATCATTGTCTTGGGAGCTTCCTGTACGGGCGCGCGGAGCGCCGGTCGGGATATCGCCTGCGCTACACCTGGCTCGCTTATCATTACGTGCGGCAGGCGCACTTAGTTTCGAACTTGGCGGGAGGGGCTGGCCAGCGAGCGCTGGCCAAGGACCCTTAGAAAAATACCGCGTTACCGCGGGGCCCGTAAGCCAAAACGTCGCGTGGTCGACGGCGCAGTCTATGCCAGAGCTACCGGAAGTCGAGACCGTCCGACGTGGCCTCGAGAGCACGCTCGCCGGTGCGCGGATCGAGCGGATCGAGGTATTCGAGTCGAGGCTCCGGTTGCCGGTCGACACCGAGGCCCTGATTGCCTACCGAGGGCGCGAGCTCCGGAGCTTCCGCCGCATTGGCAAGTACCTGCTGATCGGAACGGATACCGACGCCGCTGTGCTCGTGCACCTGGGCATGACGGGGACCCTGCGCCTGGCCGAGCCCGAAAGGCGTCCCCACCGGCACGATCACGTGGTCTGGCGCCTGTGCGGCGGCGTCCTGGAGGCGCCCGCCGACCTGCGCTATCGCGATCCCCGCAGATTCGGTCTGGTCCTACCGGTCTCCCGCTCGAGAATCAGGCAACACCGCCTGATCCGCGACCTCGGACCGGATCCGACTCGCGACCTGGCGCGCGGTGAACTCCACGCGCGCTCGCGTTCCTCACGACGTCCGATCAAGAACTTCCTCATGGATTCCCGCGTCGTGGTCGGCATCGGCAACATTTACGCTAGCGAGGCGCTCTGGTGGGCCCGCGTCAACCCTCGAGTGGCCGCCGGTCGGATCGGCGCATCACGCTGGGAGCGGCTTCAAGGGGCGTGCGTCAGCGTCCTGCAGCGTGCAATCGAACAGGGCGGCACGACGCTCAACGACTTTCGCGACAGCCGGGGACAACCCGGATACTTCGAGGTCGAGCTCCAGGTCTACGGACGGGAGGGCGCGAGCTGCTCACGTTGCGGTGCGACTATCCGGCGGGTCGTGCAGGCGGGCCGCTCGACCTTCTACTGTGCCGGCTGTCAGAACTAACTCAGACGCTCGGCAACTCGCTCGACCATCTTGCCTTCGTCCGGGAAGCTCCCCGTCTCGAGCTTCGAATAGACCAGCTCACCGTCGATCTCCAGCTCGAAACGTCCGCCGTCCGAGGGAATCAGCGTCAGGCTGCCAAGCTGCTGTTTGTACCGCCCGAGGATCTTGGCCGCCAGACTGACGGCCTGAGGCTCATAGTTTCAAGCGGCGCAGTAGGTCAGCGAGATCCGCATCACGTGGCTCCTTCCTCGTCAATGCCTCAGCAGGTGCGGATTATACCGACTGGCGACGGCTCAGTACTCAGTAGCGCAGCTCGTCCTCGATCTCATCCATCCAAGCGCGCAGATGGCGACGAATCACGTCGGGCTCGATGTTGAGCACCATGCAAACGGCGTCGAAGCCTGTGTTGTCGCCGAAGAACCAGTACTCCGGGTCACACCCGTCGGCAAGGATCGAGCGGAGTGTCTTGGCCGAGACCGGGTTTGCTTCAGGGTCCTTACGATGGGCCGTGTAGGTCTTGAAGTCGTCGATAGGAGTTATTACCGGATGTTGTGGATGGAGGGCAAAGAAAAGGCGGCGTAACCTTCGCTGGAGTTCTCAACAACCAGCACCGGCCATGGAGGCCGGAGAAGGAGACGCCACCCATGCTCAAGATTATCGCTGCGGCTGACCAGGAGGAAGCGCCGCTGACACTGGACATCGATGAGCTCGCCCGACAGGGCGCCCTCAGGATGCTGAGCACGGCGCTCGAGTGGGAGGTCAGCGAGTACGTTGGCCGGCACGCCGAGCAGCTCGACGAGGCCGGGCATCGGCAGGTCGTGCGCAACGGTACAGCCCGAGGACGCAAGATCACCTTGGGATGCGGGACGGTGCAGGTGTCGGCGCCGCGGGTCAACGACAAGCGGCTCGACGAGCACGGAGCTCGGCAACGCTTCAGCAGTCGGATCCTGCCGCCGTACATGCGGCGCTCGCCGAAGGTTGCCGAGGTCTTGCCGGTGCTGTACCTGCGGGGCCTCTCGACGGGCGACTTCAGAGAGGCGCGCCCGATCCTGCTGGGCAAGGAGGCCAGCGGCCTGTCGCCCTCGGCGATCTGCCGGCTGACGAACGTCTGGAGCACCGAGTACGAGGCGTTCCGCAAGACGGATCTGTCGAGCAAGCGGTACGTGTACGTGTGGGCCGACGGGGTGCACTTCAACGTTCGGCTCGAGGAAGATCGGCTGTGTACGTTGGTGATTATGGGTGTCTTGCCGGATGGGACCAAGGAACTCATCGCGGTCGAGGACGGGTATCGGGAGAGCACCGAGAGCTGGGCGTTCGTGCTGCGTGAACTGAAGCGTCGAGGGATGCAGGCGCCGCTCGTGGCGGTGGGTGACGGCGCCCTCGGGTTCTGGGCCGCGGTGCAGGATGCATGGCCCCAGACCCGGGAGCAACGATGCTGGGTGCATCGGATCGCCGCCGTGCTCGACAAGCTACCCAAGCGCCTACAGGCCAGGGCCAAGCGCGCGCTGCACGAGATCATGGAGGCGCCAACGCGTGAGGATGCCCAGGACGGCGTGGCGCGGTTCGAAGCCGACTACGGCGCCAAGTACCCCAAGGCCGTGGCGTCGTTGCTGCGCGACGCCGACAAGCTGCTGACGTTCTACGACTTTCCCGCCCAACACTGGGTTCATCTGCGCACCGTCAACCCGATCGAGTCGGCGTTCGCCACCGTGCGCCTGAGACAACGGGTCACCAAGGGCGCCGGCTCGCGCACCAAGGCGCTGACCATGGCGTTCAAGCTGCTGGAGATGGCCCAGCAACGCTGGCGCCGCATCAACGCTCCCCATCTCACTGCCCTCGTCCTCCAGGGAGCTAGTGTGACGCGTCGGAGTTGTCTTGTCTTATGGCTTTGGCGAGGATCTGGTCGGCGGACTTGAACCAAAGGAAGGGCTCGGAGCGCCGTCGTTCCAGGCTCGGATGAAGCGGTGGATGGCCTTGATCAGGACATCGACGCTGCTGAAGCTGCCGCGCCGGACGGCCTGCGAGGTGAGGATGCCGAACCAGGTCTCCACCTGATTCATCCAGGAAGCGGAAGTGGGCGTGAAGTGACGCGTGAACCGCGGGTGTTGCTCGAACCAGGCCTCGACCTTGGGCTGGGTGTGGGTGCCGTAGTTGTCCAGCACCAGGTGGATCTCGCCCTCGGGGTAGGTGCGGTCGATCAAGCGTAGGAAGCGAAGAAACTCCTGGTGGCGGTGCCGCTGCATGCAGGTGCCCAGGATCTCGGCGGTGGCTAGGTTCAACGCCGCGAACAGCGTCGTGGTGCCGTGGCGTCTGTAATCGTGGGTGCAGCGCTCTGGATCGCCGCGGCGCATGGGCAACATCGGCTGAGTCCGGTCCAGAGCCTGGATCTGGCTCTTCTCGTCCACGCACAGCACCAGCGCCCCCTGGGGCGGGTGCAGGTACAGCCCCACGATGTCGGTGACCTTGTCCTGCAGGAGTGGATCGGCGGAGTACTTGAAGGTCTCGGTGCGATGGGGCTGCAGGCCGTTGCGCCGCCAGATCCGCAGGATCGTCGAAGGGCTCGCATCGACCTGTTTGGCGAGCCGCTGTGCGCTCCAATGGGTTCGGCTCGGAGGCCTCTCCAGGGTTGCGGCGATGATCTTGGCTTCCCGCACGGCGTCGTAGGTGCGCGCACGACCAGAGCGCGGCTCGTCACCGAGATCCTCGATGCCCTGCTTGGCTGCGCGAGCGCGCCACATGCCCACGGTCTGTCGGGAGGTCTCGAGGCGCTCGGCGATCTGCTGGTTCTGCAGCCCCTGCTCGGCAAGCAGGATGATGTGGGCTCGGAACACCTGCCGCTGCTGTGAGCTCGGCGCGTCGATTACTCCCTGGAGCCGCGCCCGCTGCTGCCCGGTCAACGAAATCTCCGGTGCTACCCTGGGCATCGTGGCCTCCTGTCCCGACAAGTTTACTGTCGAGACAAGGAAGTCATAATATGCCATATAAGTCAAGCTAATTACGACGCGTTACACTAACTTCGTAGACGGAGTTCACCTTATCGCCAGCGAAGACGCTGCCTGATCGGATCTCTCAATACACAACATTTGCAAATAACTCCGTCGATAGCGCGGAGCAGCACCTCACCCCAGAGCACGGATTCCGGCGTGCCCGTGAGGTACTGAGCCGCATGGATCGAGCCGGTCGGGGCGGTCTCACGTTCGAGACGTGGGCGAGTGCGTCGCGCGATCGGATGATTTTGCGAAGCCATTAATGATCCTTTCAAATTTTTATGGGTCAACGATGATCAAAGATGTAGTTTAAGAATGTTTAGATGTCAATAGATGGTTCTTAATTATATTATACTGTGTATCAGTGATTAATAACGATTAATCGTGGCAAGTAACTGATAATACGGAGGTTGTGTCCCAGGCTGGTGCTCGTATCGCCACTCCGTAGACGAAAACTAAGCGGAAAGGCCGCCGAACTATTCCTGATCCGTCGACGCCGCTAAGCTATGGAGTCAAGCTTGAGACCGCACCTGTAAGCCGCTCGAAGCCGAGCTAGGAGCACCCATGGGCTGGTTCGACAACGACGCCAAGGAAACGCCGCAATCGGCTACAGCCCCAACGCCGGCGGCTACGCCATCACGGGTTACGCCATCACGGGTAGCGACTCCTGCCGCAGACAAGGGGGGATCGACGATCGGCGAGCGTGTGCAGATCACGGGCACCATCGTTGCCGACGACGAGCTAGTGATCTACGGCAAGGTCGAGGGGAACATCCGCGCGCGCGGGGCGCTCCGAATCGCCGAGGGCGCGGAGGTCAAGGCTGTAGTCAGGGGTACCAAGGTGCTGCTCGAGGGCCGCTTGGAAGGCGATCTCCACGCCGGTGAGCTCGCAGTCCTTGGAGCCACGGCTACCCTGGCCGGCAACATCAAGGCGCCGTCGCTGGAGGTCAAGGAGGGTGCGTTCGTCAAGGGTAGCGTGGAGATGCCCCGGCCCGAGGCGCCAGCCGAGAAAGCCGAGCCGGCTCAGGCGAAACCGACGGCGGGGAAGCCGGCCGAATCGGAGGCGCCCGGCCGACCTGCCGCTGCGAAGGCTGCCAAGCCGGGAGTCGAGCCGGCCTCGACATCGGACACCGCCCCCAAGGCATCGGGTGGTGGTAAAGAAGCGGCGCCTGCGCCCGGCCCCGCCCCAGCATCCCGCGGCTGATCCGCTGATACTCGGAGTAGGGTGATGGCGTGGACCGGCGGGGGCGTTGACTTCGACGAGGCACGCCGGGCCAACGAGGGCGAATTCACCTCGGCACTCTTCACCCAGTTCTCCGCCGGCGTCGAGCGTCTGGGACCCGAAGCCGAAGTCCTGGATCTCGGCTCGACCATGCCCTCCAACATCTATTACTGGGTCCACCGCGGCCACCGAGTCGGTTTGGTCGACGTCCTCTCCAAAGACGTTTCCGACATCGCCGGCCTGGGGCTGGCCGATCGCCGGTTCGCTGGGATCTGCTGCTGGAACGTGCTGAGCTTCGTTTCCCGCGAATCGGCCGCAAGCCTCGTCTCGGGGCTGGAGCGGCTCCTTGTCCCGGGTGGCATGATCTTTGCTGTCTTCGACGGCGACGGGCGCAACGTTCCGCCGTGCCAGCGCTACCGCATCGTCAACGAGCGTACGCTGAGGCTGGAGCCGTCGCCGCGCGATCTGGAGAATCGGGCCGTTCCGACCCGTGAGATCGAGCTTCTGTTCGCTAACCTGAAGCCGACCCGCCTGACGGTGATGCGGCACGGGGCGCGCGAGGCTCTCGGCACCAAACCCCGCCGGCGCAGCGCTCCGTGACGGGCGTCTCGTCGACGGATCGGGGCGCGGCGCTGGGGCGCTTCGTCCAGCGCTTCGATCGCGGCGAGTACTGGTTGGCCCACGAGGAGCTCGAGGAGCTCTGGCTCTCCGAGAGGGTCGTCGGCTACAAGGGTCTGATCCACCTCGCGGCGGCGCTGCTTCACTTGCAGCGTGGAAACCGTGCCGGCGCTGCGACGAAGCTGCGCACCGGACTCGGGTACCTGGTCGAGTCGCCGCCGCAACTTCAGCAGCTCGACCTGGAGAGCGTTCGGGCGCATTTCGGAGTCCTTCTCGAGCAGCTCGAGCGGGACGAGGAGCCGGAGGGAGCGGAGAGGCTCAGGCTTGCCGACTGCTACCGGGCTGCGCTGGATCCTGCCGCGCACGGGGTGCAGTTGCCGTACCGCGTACGACGGCACGACCAGGGGTATCGAACCGGTCGCGATCCGCGCCGTCGCGACTGAGCGGCGATGGCGCTCAGCGCAGGAAGAGCGATGGAAACTCGCCCTGGAGGGCGTAGCGCTCGAGGATCTCGTTGCGGATCCGTGAGGCCGAGAGCTCGAGGTTGCGGCAGATCTCCTCGAACCAATAGCTGCGGAAGAAGCTCTCGGGCGTGTCGAGCTCGTAGATGCGCTGGAGCTTCTCACGCTCGCTGGGGGTGAGCGCCGGTTGAGTCTCCTTGGCGCTGGCGTAGGCCATGTCCTTCATGGCCTTCTGGATCACCGCGACCCAAAGGCTCCTGCACGCATCGTCATCCCGGTCCTTCCCTTCGACAAATTCCTCGCGCGCATAGACAATGCCCCCCGGTCCGGACGAATCGCGTGCCAAGTTGCCTCCCGCCTGTTGGCTAGGGCCGCCATGATATCGACGGCCTCTCGGGCTGTCTATAGAAGCGGACGCAAAAGGCGGCCAACTTGGCTGACCGCTCCCCTGGAGACCTCATTTCGTGCCTCGACCACCGCTTGACGGCATCCGAGTCGTCGACCTGACCCGAATCCTCGCAGGTCCGTTTGCCACCATGACCTTGGCCGATCTCGGGGCCGACGTCATCAAAGTGGAACGACCGGGGACGGGCGACGAGACCCGCCACTGGGGGCCTCCGTTCCACGAGGGAGTCGCGACGTACTTTCTCTCGGTCAACCGCAACAAGCGCGGCATGGCACTCGATCTGAAGCATGGCCGTGGCAAGGAGATCCTGTGGCGACTGCTGGAGAGCGCCGACGTTCTGGTGTCCAACTTTCGTCCAGGGGTCATGGTGCGGTTGGGGCTCGGCCATGAGACGGTGGCACGCCGGTGCCCGGATCTGGTGTACGCGCTGCTCAACGGGTACGGCGAGGACGGCCCCTTCGCGGGGCGCGCCGCGTTCGATCTGGTGATCCAGGCCGAGAGCGGCCTGATGGACCTGACCGGCTGGCCGAGCGGCCCGGCGACCAAGGTCGGCGTATCGATCGCCGACGAGGTCGCAGGCATGTTGCTGGTGCAGGGGATCCTGACAGCCCTCCTGGCTCGACACAGGGACGGTCGGGGCCAGAAGGTCGAGATCGCCCTGCACGACGCGGTGCTGTCGGCGTTCACCCACCAGGCACAAGGCTATCTCACCACCGGGTCCAAGCCGCGCCGGTTGGGCAACTCCCATCCCAGCCTGGTTCCCTACCGTCCGTTCACTGCAGCGGACGGCGAGATCGTGGTCGGGGTCGCGAGCGAACAGCAGTGGGTCAGATTCTGCGGTGCCCTGGGTCTGCGGGAACTGGCCAGCGACCCGCGCTTCGCCTCCAACGCCGGCCGGGTGGTCCATCGCGAGGCCGTGGAGAGGGTTCTGAGCGATCACCTCGCCACAGGCAGTGTCGAGCACTGGCTCGTACGTCTTCGCGAAGCGAGCGTGCCCAGTGGTCGCGTGCGGACCGTGGCCGAGGCACTCGACGGCCCGGAGGCAGAAGCCCGCAAGCTCATCGTCACCGGGCCGGGGATGAACTACCCGATGGTCGGGCAGCCGATCCGGCTCGACGGCGCGACGTGCCCGGTGCGGCTCGCCCCGCCGACGCTAGGCGAGCATACTCGCGAGGTCCTTCTGGAGCTCGGGTACGACGAGGGCCAGGTTGACCGGATCGCGGCGTCGGGCGCGGTCTGACGTTTCAGCGCGGCTGATAGCGGCGCCCATGCATTTTCAGTAACCTCGTGGTTGGGTCGATATTGTCGCCGTGCCTCGCGGGAGGTCCCACGGAACGAATGCAGATGCGCTCGGTCGCCAAACTCCTGGTGTTGGTCGTTGTCGTTGCAGCCCGGCCTGCGGCGGTCGCCGTCGCATCCGGGCAGCCGCAGATCCTGCGGCCGCAGGCGGTGGGAACCGCGGCGGCGATTGTGCAGGCCGAACGGCTCGTTCGCTTTCAGGTTCAGCTCCCGGTCGAGCCGTCGGTCGCGTTCGACGCCTGGACCGACGAGACCCAGCTCGTGGAGTGGTTGTCGCACTGGGCCGAGATGACGGTGGCGGTCGGCCAAGGATTCCAGATCGGGTGGGAGGGGTACGACGGGATCTGGCAGGGCCGCTACCTAGAGATCGAGAGGCCTGAGCGCCTCGTATTCACGTGGTTGCCGCCTGAGGCCATCTTCCCGGCGGGCGCCTACGAGACGCGGGTAACGCTCACGTTCGAGGCGACCGAGGACGGCGGCACCCAGCTTACGCTCGAGCACACCGGTTTCGAGGGAACTGTCGAGTTGGAGGCTCAACTCCAGGCCTGGCGCCCGTACCTCTTCTCGCTGCGGGCGTTTCTGCTTCAGCCTCGCGACGACTCCTGATCCCATCACGCTTTCACCGAGCGCCTAGCGCTTCGTCGCGATGAACATACTTCGGGCCTATTCCCATCTCTTCAGCCGCTATCGCTGGCGCTACATGGTCGGCCTGATGGCACTGCTGGCGACCAACGTGGTCTACCTGGCAATCCCGCGGGTGATCGGGCTGGCAGTCGACGCCCTCGAGGGCGGCGCGACACAGAGCTCCGTTCTGATCTTCTCCGGGGTCATCGCCGGGTTGGCGGTCGTGCAGGCGGTTGCCCGCGTTGCGTCGCGGATCTTGGTCTTGAGTGTCTCGCGTCGAGTCGAGTACGACCTCAAGGGCATGCTGCACGACCGGCTGGTACGGCTGGCGCCGAGCTTCTACGAAGCGCTCAGCACCGGCGACCTGATGTCGCGCTTGACCAACGATGTGATGCTGGTCCGAGCGCTCGGGGGGCCCGGTGTTCTGTACTTTGCCAACGCCGTGCTCGTGTACGTCGTCGGCGTTTTCTTCATGGTCTCGCTGAGCTGGCAGTTGACGCTCGTGGTGCTGGCGCCGCTACCGGTCATGGCGTGGGTGGTCCGCGGTATGGTTCATCGAGTCCGTGCCTACGCCCTAGCGTCGCGCCAGGCTCTCAGCGCCGTCAACACCGTGGTGCAGGAGAACCTGACGGGCGCCCACGTGGTGCGCTCTTTCGCGCTGGAGCGTGCCCAATCGCGGCTGTTTGCTGAGGGTTCCCAGGACTACGTCGGATGGGCGCTGAAGGAGTCCTGGGCCCGCGCACAGATGATCCCGCTGATCGGGCTATCGGGCGGGCTCGCCTACGTGGGAGTACTGGGGCTGGGCGCTCCGCTGGTAGCCTCAGGAACGGTCAGCCTGGGCGATCTGGTGGCCTTCCTCAGCTACGTGGCGATGATGATCTTCCCCACGGTCGCCCTCGGGTGGATTCTCAGCCTCATGCAGCGCGGCGCCGCGGCCCTCGAGCGTCTCGACGAGGTACTCGCGGCTCCCATAACCATCGTCTCGGGGCCAGTCACCGGAGGCGTCGGTTCGAACCGCTCCTCGGCCCGGGGCGAGATTCAGATCCGCGGTCTGACCTTCCGCTACGACGATGCCTTGGACGCGTATGGGGGGCTGGGGGTTGCCGAGGGCGGTCCCAAGCGTCGGGCGGCGCTGGCTGCGGTCGAGCTCGATGTCGGGGCGGGCGAGTTCGTGGTGCTGGTCGGGCGCGTCGGCTCGGGCAAGAGCACCTTGCTCAAGGCATTCGTTCGACTGATCGAGGTACCGGTCGGTTCGGTGCGGCTCGACGGTGTCGACGTCACGTCGCTTGATCTGGACTGGTTGCGCCGGCAGATAGCCTACGTGCCGCAGGATGACTTCCTGTTCGCGGACACCGTCGGCAACAACATTGCGTTCGGGAGTCCGGCTGCAGCCCCCGATCAGGTGCTCGAGGCCGCGCGGGTGGCAGGGCTCGATCCCGAGGCCACCGGGCTCGCCATGGAGGCCGAGGTGGGGGAGCGCGGCGCGAACCTCTCGGGTGGCCAGCGCCAGCGGGTGGCACTGGCGCGGGCGCTGCTTCGTAACGCGCCCATTCTGCTGCTCGACAACGCGCTTTCGAACGTCGACACCGACACCGAACGGCAGATTCTCCGCGGTCTCGCTTCGGCCCGGCGCGGCCGGACCGTGGTGGCGGCGAGCAATCGGATCACGGCGATCCGCGATGCCGTCCGTATCGTCGTGTTCGATGGCGGGCGGATCGTGGATGTCGGCACTCACACCGAGCTCGTCGGCAGGGGCGGCCTGTACTCGATGATGGACGAGCAACAGCGGCTCTCGGCCCGGCTGGAGCGATACTGAGATGAGCCGTGAGCCCCGTCGCGGCAACGAGCTGCGCATCCTCACGCGTCTGAGCCCGTTCGTCAGGCGCCACGCACGCCTGCTCGTGCTCTCGGGCGTCACGCTGCCTTTACTGGCGGCGGCTCAGCTCGCCGGTCCCTGGGTACTGCGTGTAGCAATCGACAGCCACATCGCACCGGCTGGCGGCGGCGACAGCGGCGCGCTCGACGGTTTGTGGGTCCTCGGGTTGCTTTTCCTCGGCATCCAGGTCGGCGAGATGGTCCTGCGCTTCGTGCAGATCTACCTGATGCAGCTGGCCGGGCAGCGCATCATGCACGACCTGCGGATGGCGGTCTTCGAGCACATCCAAAAGCTCTCGATGTCGTTCTTCGACGCCAACCCGATCGGTCGCATCATGACCCGGGTCACCAGCGACGTGGAGACCCTGAACGAGCTCATGTCGCAGGGCATCGTCGCCATGTCGCGCGACGTCGTGACCCTCGTCGGGATCATCGGCGTGATGACGTGGATCGACTGGCGACTGACCGTCGCCTCGTTCGTCATCTTTCCCGTTCTGGTCGGAATCCTGGCGCTCCTGCGTTCCCGACTGCGCGAGACCTACGACCGCTCTAGGACCCTGGTGGCCCGTCTCAACGCTTTCCTTCAGGAGTCGATCACCGGGATCGAGGTCATCCAGGCCTTCGGGCAGGAGGAGCGGAATCGACGCGAGTTCACCGCTCAGCGCGACGATTTGCTGGCGATCGATCTGCGCGGGGTCCGCCTCTCGTCGGCGCTCTCGGCATCGGTCCAGGCGGCCACGACGATCGCGACCGCGGTAGTTCTGGTGTACGGCGGCCGGGGCATCCTCGATGGAACGGTCACCATCGGCATTCTCGTGCAGTTCCTCGAGTACCTGCGCCGCTTCTACATGCCGATCGAGGATCTGTCCGACAAGTTCGATACGCTGCAGCGGGCGGCGGCGGCGAGCAGGAAGATCTTCGGTCTACTGGAGGAGTCGCCCGAGGTGGTAGCGCCCGACGGTGCGGCCAAGGTGCTGGGCCTGGACCGGGAAATCCGCTTCGACAACGTCACCTTCTCGTATCAGACGGCGGGCCGAGACCAAGGCGTGGGAGGCGAGCCGCCTGTGCTCAAGAACCTGTCGCTGCGGCTGGCTCGCGGCGAGAAGGTCGCGCTGGTCGGATCCACCGGCTCGGGCAAGTCATCGATCGTCAAGGTGCTCCAGCGTCTCTACGACCTGCAGACCGGGTCGGTGACGATCGACGGTGTCGACACGCGCCAGCTCGAGCTCGGATCACTGCGGCGGTTCTTCGGCACCGTGCCGCAGGAAGTCTTCCTGTTCACCGACACGATCGCCTCCAACATCGGCTTGGATGACGAGCGCGTCGGCCGGGATGCGATCGAGGAGGCGGCGAGTCTCGTCGAAGCCGTGGAGTTCATCCGCGAGCTGCCCTCCGGCTACGACACACGCCTCGGCGAGCGCGGCTCGAACCTGTCTTTCGGCGAGCGCCAACTGCTGGCATTCGCGCGCGCCCTTGCCGCGGATCCTCCCGTGCTGATCCTCGACGAGGCGACCTCGAGCGTCGACTCGGAGACCGAGGCGCGGATTCAACGCGCCATGCGCCGCCTGGTGAGCGACCGCACCGCGCTGATCATCGCGCACCGCCTCTCGACCATTCGGGAGGTCGATCGCATTCTCGTCCTGCATCACGGCGAGATCCGCGAGGAGGGCACGCATGCCCAGCTCATCGAGCAGGACGGGATCTACGCCTGCCTATATCGCATGCAATACGAGAGCGGGCTCGAGGTGGAGAGCGCCTAACACCACGGCTTGCTAGCGTGCGGCCGCGGCCGTCGCGGCAAGCAGGTCGGCGATGCCCCAGGTATCCAGGCCATGGAACAGGGCGGTCACCAGACCGTCGCGCAGCACGGCCACCGTAATCGTGTGGCCCAGCTCACCGTCGGTATCACGCCACGTCGCGACGCCGAAGCGGGCTGCGAAGTTGAGCGCCCGCGGTCGCGAATCCCGCGGCGAGCCATGGCCGCCCGGGTAACGACCCACGGCTCGCCCTCTTGCTCGAGCGTGACGAGGATTACCCGCGTGCGGTCGCGGTTGGCCGGCTGGAGGCGCGTGTCGAGCTCCGCCAGCCGGTCGATCAGCTCGTTGCTGAGGCGTGGCGCTGCTGTCGGAGCAACGAAGGTCAGCACCAGCGCCTGCTGGCGCAGCGTCGACGGATCGATCTCGATCCCCGGCTCATCGGTCCGAAGCCGCACGATCGGCACGGGCGTGCCGATCTCGGCGAGAGTCTCGGCGAGCTCTTCCGCGTCCGAGACCGGTGTCGGGGGGGCCGGGATCCTGGTGCAGCCCGGCGTTGGCAGGAGCGCTGCGAGTAGGCCGAAGAGCGGGCTGCTCAGTCGTCTCAGTTTCGAGACAGACCCAGTGCCGCCTGGGTCAGCGGAGCGCGCCCTTCGACGTAGCGGCGAACCGTGCTGGGGTCGACCAGATCCGCCAGAATACAGGCGTACCTGCTCGCTGCCCAGCGGATTGACCCCGCCGTACGCCTGCAACAGGCTCGACCAGAGCGCCTGCTCGAAGTCGACATCGGAGTGCGTTCGCTGCCACTCCGCCTCCAACAGTCGGAAGACCAGTTCGCCCCGCAAGTAGAGGAGGTCGCGCTGGCTCTCGCTTCCCATCGAGGCCTCCGGGAGGCTCCCCGCACGATAACCGCCGATCTCGAGGTAGCGGCGATAAGCCTGGCGCAGGCGACGCTGGCTCGCGTCGGCGGTCAACCAGCCTGCATCGCTCGCCGCCAAGCGGCCCATGTGCATCGCCCAACCCTCGGAAAGCCACGACAGATCTCGCGTTACGGGTACCGCGGAGGGGAGGTACAGGTGAAACAGCTCATGCCCTAGGAAGACGGCCATCGCTTCGGAGAGTCTGGCCTCGTCGGCGATTGTCTGATCCGCAAGCGCAGCGTACAGGATCATCGTGTTGCCGCGGACCATGCCTGCGGTACGCAGCCCGCCGCTCGGCCGCAGAGGCGCCGGCATCGGGCTCAGCAGTGCCAGGGGCCTGTTCGGACCTTGAGGTCCGACGCGGTTACGGAGTGCCTCCGATAGCTTTCCGACCATCCGTGTGACCTCACCCGGCAGCACGTCCCAATCTCGATGCCGCGCGACGCGAACCCGTCCGTCCGGTGCGTCCTCGAGCGCGAACGGGCCGAGCGCGAAGACACTGCCAAGGGGATGCTCGTCGAGGTGGAAGGTGCGCGGCGTCACTTCGCGGGCGGTCGTAGCGACGCGCCACGGTACCGGCAGCTCGGGCAGGCTGAAACTTACCCGTGCGTCGGCGACGAAGCCGGCGGGTCGGTTCTCGGGCGAGTAGATCAGCGGCTGCGAGGACTCGTAGACACGGACCCAGGCATCCGAGCCCACCAGCACGAGGTAGTCGTTGCCGCGTGTGCTGGATCGGTAGAAGATGTCATCGCCCCCGGTCGGGCTGAGATCCAGGCTGTAGCTGATCTTCCAGCCGCCCCCGGGTCGTTCGACGCGGTACCCGGACGTGCCGAACGGCTCGATCCGCAGACGGTCGCCCTCGACAGTGCGCGCCTCCACCGAGTGGACGCGATCCACCACAGCCGGCGGCGCGCCGGGGCCCGATCCGAATCCGAACCAAGCATCGCCGATTGACCCACCGTGGACCTCGACGAGGATGTCGGCTCCTTCGGCAGTGGGGAAGACGCTGTAGGCGAGCTCGATAGGCGCCGGCGGCCCAGCGCATGCAGCTGCGCCGAACGCCAGAAGTACCAGGAGCAGAGCGAGACAACCGCGGCGCATAGAAACCCGTGCGGAAAAGGAGTAGAACCCGACCTATGGTAGGAATCGTAGCAAGCGCGGGCCCTTCGCCGAACACCATTCTTGCCCCGTGCGGCGCGGCTCACACGGGTGAGCGATGCGGGTTGACCCTGCTACACTGTGGCCGCTGCTGCCCGGTCGGCGGCCGGCGAGATTTCCTTCGAGGGCAGCTTTCCCGTATCGCCGAGAACCCTGCCGGTAAGAGGACCATGGGACCGCAGACGTGGACCGACCTCGATCTCGACACCATCGCGATCAACGCCATTCGCGTGTTGGCCGCCGAGGCAGTCCAGGCGGCCAACTCCGGGCACCCGGGTATGCCGATGGGCGCCGCGCCCATGGCCTACACCCTCTGGACGCGCCATCTGCGCGTCAGCCCCCAGCACCCGCACTGGCCCGACCGGGATCGCTTCGTGCTCTCGGCAGGGCACGCCTCGATGCTCCTGTACTCGCTGCTGTATCTCACCGGCTTCGACGTGGCGGTGGAGGATCTTCGGCAGTTTCGTCAGTGGGGCAGCTCGACCCCCGGTCACCCCGAATACGGCGAGACACCGGGTGTCGAAACAACCACCGGCCCGCTGGGCCAGGGCTTCGGCAACGCCGTCGGCATGGCGATCGCCGAGGCGAAGCTGGCGGCGGAGTTCACCAGAGGCCAGCACACACCGGTCGACCACTACACCTACGTAATGGCCAGCGACGGCGACATGATGGAAGGCGTGCAGTCGGAGGCGGCGTCGTTGGCGGGGCATCTCGGGCTGGGCAAGCTCGTCGTGCTCTACGACGACAACCAGGTGACGATCGACGGTCCGACCGACTTGGCGTTCAGCGAGGACGTGCCGGCCCGGTTCCGTGGCTACGGCTGGCACACGCAGGTCGTCGAGAACGGTAACGATATCGAAGCGATCGATGCCGCCATCGCCGCAGCCCGGGCGACCTCGGATCGACCCTCGCTGATTGCGGTACAAACGCGCATCGGCTTTGGTAGCCCGGCCAAGGAAAACACCTCGTCGGCCCACGGCGAGCCCCTGGGCGTCGACGAGCTGGCGGCGACCAAGGTGAATCTCGGCTGGCCCGAGGCCGAGCCGTTCGCGGTGCCGAGCGAGGCGTTGGCTCATTTCCGGACTGCGGTCGATCGTGGCACCGTGCTCGAGGCGAGTTGGCAGGCCGGAATCACCGCGTATCGCGACGAACACCCGAAACTGGCAGCCGAGCTGGCCCGTCGTCTGGACGGCTCGCTGCCCGAGGGTTGGGGGCAGGACCTTCCGGTCTTCGGTCCCCAGGACGGTCCGCTCGCGACCCGCGCGGCCTCGGGCAAGGTGCTCAACGCGCTGGCCGACCGGCTGCCTGAGCTTATCGGCGGGTCGGCCGATCTGTCGCCCTCGAACAAGACCGTCATCGAATCCAGCCCCGACTTCTCTCGCGCACATCGAAACGCGAGCAACCTCCGGTTCGGCGTCCGCGAGCACGCCATGGGGGCTGTGATGAACGGCATTGCGCTGCACGGTGGCCTGCGGGCCTACGGCGGGACGTTCCTGATCTTCCACGACTACATGCGCCCGTCGGTACGCCTTGCCGCACTGATGGGTTTGCCGACCGTGTACGTCTATACGCACGACAGCATCGCTCTCGGCGAGGACGGCCCCACGCACCAGCCGATCGAGCAGCTGGCCTCGCTACGCGTCGTCCCCAACCTGGTGATGATCCGGCCGGCCGACGCCAACGAGACGCGCGAGGCCTGGCGGGCGGCTATCGCGGAACCCGGTCCGGTGGCGCTAGCGTTGACGCGCCAGAAGCTGCCGGTGCTCGAGGGGGTCGCCGATGCGGCCGCCCTGGCAAGCGGGGGCTACGTCCTGCTGGACACGGCCGAGAGTCTTCAGATCATCCTGCTGGCGTCGGGCTCGGAGGTACATCTGGTTCTCGAGGCCGCTCGGCGGCTGGCCGGCGATGGAATCGGCGCACGTGTCGTGAGTTTGCCGTCGTGGGAGCTGTTCGATCGGCAGGACACAGGCTACCGTGAGTCGGTGCTCCCGGCCGCAGTGCGGTGCCGGCTCGCCGTCGAGGCCGGGACCAAGTTCGGTTGGGAGCGTTATGTCGGTGAGCGCGGAGAGGTACTCGGCATCGACAGGTTCGGTGCCTCCGCCCCGGGCGGCGAGAATTTGCAGAGGTTTGGTTTTTCCGTGGACAATGTCGAAGCCCGGGCCAGGGCGCTAGTGAACGGCTGATGCGCGTCGCAACGAGGATGTCATGAGCAAGGACCAAGCCAGATCGGGCGATGACGGCGGCAGGTTGCGAGTCGTCGTCGCGAGTGATCACGAGGGCTTTCGCATCAAGGAGAAGCTGGCGTTGTCGCTGCGTGAAGACCGGCACGCCGTCAAGGACCAAGGTGTGCACGGCGTCAACGACACGAGCGACTTCATGGAGGCGGTCCTGTTAGTCGTCAGGACTCTGCTCGCCGGCGAAGCCGATCTCGGGATCGTGGTCAGCGGCTCGGGCCCAGGCGCCAGTCTGATGGCGAACAAAGTCGCGGGGATGCGAGCTGCCTACTGCACGGACACAGTCAGCGCCCGACAGAGCCGCCAGCTCGACGCCAACGTGCTATGTCTGGGCGCCCGCGTGGTCGGCGACGAGCTCGCCACCGAGATCGCACGCATGTAGGTCGAGACCCCCTTCGAGGGCGGGCAGCAACCCGAGCGCCTGGCGCAGAAGCTGGAGCAGCTGGAGGAGCAGCAGGTCACGTCGCCCGCTCGTTCAGCGGACGTGGCCGAGTCCGGCTGAGCCGGGCGGGAATCCCCGCTAGGCCTCCTAACAGGGAACGACGATGGCTCAGACGAGCGCTCGTAGCCAGTTCGACCCCGATCCGCCAGCTGGAGCGTCATGGGCAGTCCGTCTGGCTGAGCCAGTTCCGGCGTCGACTCGTGGACAGCGGACACCTGGGCCGGATGTTGGAGCGGGACGGCGTGGCCGGCGTCTCGTTCGACCTCGAGCTATTCGCTGATCTGCTGAGCTGCGGCGCCGAGTACGCCGAGGAGCTCGATGCACTGCTCGGGCAAGGGCTCGACGCAGCCGCCATCATCGACGAGTTACTGCGGCGTGATGTCGAAAGCGCTGCGGGCGTGCTCACGCCGGTATACGAGCGCAGCGATGGCCGGGGCGGCTGGCTTGCGCTCGACGTGCCCGGTTACGTGGAGCCGAGCATCGACGCCGTCGGGAGCTGGTTCGCGCACCAGGTGGAAGACGCGCCCAACGTGATGCTCAAGCTGCCGGCGAACGCCACCGGGCTGTCGCTCGGCGAGTCGATGCTCGCACGTGGCTACGGGGTCTGCTTCACGCATGTTCTGTCACCGGCGCAGGTACTCAATGCGCTCAATTCCCTGGCCCGGGGATTGCGGCTGGCTCGGACCGCCGGCCATGATCTGGGGCGGATTCCCGGGCTCATGTCGATGCCGCTGCTGCGCGTCGACGTCGCTGTTAACGAGGCGCTGCGCGATCTGGCGCGCCGCGAGCCGGATGCCGGCGATCTGGCCGAGTCGCTGATCGGACGTGCCAGTATTGCCGTCGCCAAGATTGCCTGGGGCACGGTTCGCGAGGCCATGGCTGCGCCGCGGTGGGCCGACCTTGTCGCCGCCGGCGCACGACGTCCTCGTCTCGCCTGGCATGCCACCCGCACGAGTGACCCACGCCGTCGGCCGAACGAGCTCGTGGAGGAGCTCATCGGGCCGGACACGGTCACCCAAATGTCCCCTTCGGTACTGGCCGCTTTCCGGGAGCACGGCGTCGTATCGCCGCGTCTGGCGCGACATCTCGACGAGGCCGGCGAGATCGTCGACGACCTGGCCACGGCCGGGGTCGAGCTGGAGGAACTGGCTGCCGGGCTGCAGGCGGCGGCCGTCAAACAGGAGCGCCAGCGCGTCGCGGCGCTCTGCAACCTGCTCGAGGCCAGACGGGAGAGCGGCGGGGGAGCGCCGTTCCAGGCGGCGCGGATGAGTCTGGCGGCGTTGGCGGAGCCGGTGAGCACGCGTGTCGAGGGCATGTCCGACAGTTTCGTCGAGCGTCTCTGGGCTGCGGATCCTACGCTCTGGGCGACGGATCCCGAGACCCAAGCGGCGGTGCGCAATCGACTCGGCTGGCTCTTTCTCCCCGAGTCGATGCGCGAGGAGGCGCTGCCGATCGTCGGGCTCGGCCCCACCGTGGGCAAGGATACGTCGGTAGTCCTGCTCGGCATGGGAGGCAGCAGCCTCGGGGCCGAGGCCTGCCGGATCGCCTACGAGATCGACTCCTTCACCGTGCTCGACACCACGGTGCCGCGCGGAGTCGCTGCGGTCGCCGCCGGCAGGGACCTCGAGTCGTCGGTCTTCGTCGTGGGCAGCAAGTCCGGCTCCACGATCGAGACTGCATGTCTGGCGGATTACTTCCACGACCGCGTCGCGGGAGGCAGCGAGTTGCCCGGGGAGCGATTCATCGCGATCACCGACCCAGGGACTCCGTTGCACGAGCAGGCCAGGAATCTGGGCTACGCCCGCGTCTGGCTCAACCCGCCGGACGTCGGCGGCCGCTTCTCGGTGCTGTCGTATTTCGGCCTCGTTCCCATGGCCCTCATGGGCATCGACGTCCCGGCGCTTCTGGGACGTGCCGCGCGATTCGCGGCGCTGTGTGCGCCCGAGGTCAAGAACGAGACCAACCCGGCTCTCCTGCTCGGGGCCACGCTGGCCGAGGCCGCGGCGGGCGGCCTCGACAAGATCACCTTCCTGACGCGGCCCCGGCTCTCGGCCTTCGCGGACTGGGCAGAGCAGCTCATCGCCGAGAGCCTGGGCAAGCAAGGCGGCGGGCCGGTTCCGGTGAGTGGCGAGCCCCACGGCTCGCCCGGAGACTACGGTGCCGACCGCCTGTTCGTGCACATGCGGTTTGCCTCCGACGACCTCGACGCCGAGCCCGCCTCGCTGCTCGAACATCTGTGCGCGGCGGGGCACCCGATGATCGAGATCACCCTCGCCGATCCGCACGACCTGGGGGCCGAGTTCCTGCGATGGGAGCTTGCCGTTGCGGTCGCGGGCGCCTTGATGGGGATCAACCCGTTCGACGAGCCGAACGTTAGCCAGGCCAAGGAGCGCACCGGGGAACTGCTCGCGCACTTCGAGTCCGAGGGCGCGCTTCCGGATCCCGTGCCGCTGTACGAGGACGAGCTGCTGGCGCTGTACGGCAGCGCCGAGTTCGCTCCGGATCTGGCCAACTCGGCGGATTGGAGCCTGCAGGAATGGCTCGAGCGCTACCTGGCGGAGGTGCGGGTACCCGACTACGTGGGGCTGCAGGCATTCCTGGCTCCAGACCTGGACACCTGGCATGCGTTGCAGGGCCTGCGAGCGCTGTTGCGTGACCGGCTCGGAGTGGCGACCACCATGGGTTGGGGGCCACGCTTCCTGCATTCCACCGGCCAGCTGCACAAGGGAGGCCCGGACACCGGGGTCTTCGTCCAGCTGACCGCCGACGACACCGGAGATCTTCCGATTCCCGGCCGCAGCTACTCGTTCGGCGTGTTGGTGCGCGCCCAGGCGCTCGGCGACCTGACAGCTCTGCAAGATCGCGGCCGGCCGGTCCTGCGGGTACATCTTCGGAAGCACGTGGAGTCGGGCCTGGCTGCCTTGCTCGAGGCCGCTCGCGGTGCACTGGGCACCCCGGCGCGCAAGGAGGTCAGATGAGCGACGACACGACTGCTGAGGACCGCAGCGACAACCTCAGTCATCGGCTGGCGTTCGACGATCGCGATTTTCTCCGCCGGCCCGAGGTTCGCAGCTATCGCCTTGCCCTCGAGTATGCCAAGCCGCAGCTGCTGCAGCGCGAGATGGGCGTGCGGTCCACCATCGTCGTTTTCGGGAGTGCCCGCGTGCCGTCACCTGAGGACGCCGCGCGGCTCTTGGAGCGGGCCGAGCGTGTTGCCGCGGAGGCGCCGAGCAGCGCGGTTGCTCGTTGCGAGCTCGAGCGTGTACGAGCCCGTTGCGCCATGGTGCCGTACTACGAGGAGGCGCGGCGCTTCGCAGCGTTGGTCTCGGAGTATTCGCGGACCGCCGATCAGTACGACTTCGTGATCACGACCGGTGGCGGGCCGGGAATCATGGAGGCGGCCAATCGAGGCGCCAGCGAGCTCGGCGTGCGAACCATGGGCTTGAACATCGAGCTGGAGCACGAGCAGGAGCCGAACCCGTACATCAGCCCGGAGCTGTGCTTCAACTTCCACTACTTCGCCATCCGCAAGATGCACCTGCTCTTGCGTGCCAAGGCGCTGGTCATTTTCCCCGGTGGCTTCGGCACCCTCGACGAGCTGTTCGAGGCGCTGACGCTGGTGCAGACCGGCAAGGTCGATCCCATGCCCATCGTGGTGTTCGGCAAGGAGTACTGGGGTCGCGTGCTGAACCTGCAGGTCATGGTCGAGGCAGGGACGATCGGCCCCGGTGATCCCGACCTGGTCCACTGGGCCGACACGGCGGCGGAGGCCTGGCAGATCATCCGCGATTACTGGGGCGCCAAGGCCGATGATGAAGAGGCATGACGGCGCCCTTTCTTGATCTCGAGAACGAGTTCGATCTCGGTGACCGCGCCTACCTCGATGGGGCGAATCACGGCCCCTTGCCGCGTCGCTCGCGGACAGCCGCCGAGCGGGCACTCGACTGCAAGCGTGACCCCGCTACCCTGGACGACGCCGATTACTTCGCGCTGCCCGACCGCATTCGACGTGCGGCGGCCGAGCTGCTAGGCGCCGAGCCGAGTGACGTGGCCGTGGCGACAGGCGCCTCGCACGGAATCGGCCTGGTCGCCTGCGGTCTCGACTGGCGACCGGGCGATCGCGTGGTCATTCCGCATGGCGAGTTCCCGGCCAACGACCTCCCGTGGCGGATGCTTCGCGAGCAGGGCGTCGTGGTCGACGTCGTCGAGCCAGACGAGCTGCTGGCATCGCTCCGCGACGAGACGCGTGTCGCCAGTGTCGGGCACGTGAACTTCGCCACGGGGCGCCGGTTGCCGATCGAGAAGATCGGTGCCGCCTGCCGCCAGCGTGGCACGCTGTTCGTCGTCGATGCGGCGCAGTCGCTTGGCGCCGTACCCTTCGACGTCAAACAGTGCAGTGCGGATGTTGTTGCGGTTGCTGGGTACAAGTGGCTGATGAGCCCCTACGGAACCGGCCTCACCTACGTTCGGCCCGAGCTGGTGGAGCGGCTGCGCGTGCCGCTGGTCAACTGGTCGTCGATCGAGGGAGCCGACGACTTCAACCGGCTGATCGACCTGGAGCCGCGGTATCGACCCGGTACGGCTCGCTTCGACGTTCCCGAGACGGCGGCTTTCATCCACGGGTCCGCGATGGCGGAATCCCTGGGGCTGCTGGTCGAGGTCGGGGCCGACCGCGTCCTGGCGCACGTGTCGGCGCTGATCGACCGCATCGTGGCCGGGTTGCCGGGCGAGTTCCGCGCCGACAGCCCGATGTGTCCTGAGCAGCGATCGACGATTCTCAGGGTCGTGGGGCAGGACCCGAAGCACACCCGAGCCGCCCACGGCCGGCTGCGCCGTGCCGGTGTCGCCGTGAGCCTGCGGGAGTCGGGTCTGCGGGTGGCGCCGGGGATCTGGAACACACCGGCACACACCGACCGTTTTCTCGAGGTGCTCGCGGAGGGCTAGCAGCCGGGCCTGGTCAAATGGACCGCGCGTGCCGGCGGGAGGTTGCGCATCACGAGTCGGGTGGCCGCGTTGGTGCCGCGGGCTCGCTTCTCGCCACGGACCGAATCGATGCGTCGACGCTCGTCGGCTCTGGAGAACAGACGGAGCATACGCGGAAGCAGGGGATACTCGAAGTAGGTGAAACACCCACCGGCGGCCAGGATCGCCAACGAGTGATCCATGATCTGGGCTGCTACCTTTCCGGGAAGGTTGTTCAGCGGCACGCTGCAGATCACGAAGTCTGCAGGAACCTCGGCGGATGCCGCCTGGCCGGCTGCGCAATGCACCCGGATCTGCTGGGCAACATGAGCGTACTCGGGCCGTTCCGCGATCGTTCGTTGCAAGTACTCCGCGAATCGCGGGTTGATCTCGTAGCAGTCGAGCCGGTCGGTCGGGGTCATGGCCGCAGCGATTGCTCGCGTGACGGCGCCCGTCCCCGACCCCATCTCGACGATCACGCGAGGCGGCGTGGCGGCGCGCAGTGGCTCCGTCATGGCCCGAGCCAGGTGGCGAGACGAGGGCTGCACTGCACCCGTCGTCCGCGCTTGGCGCCGATACTGACGCAGGAAATCGACTCGCTCACTCCAGCTCACGGGCAGCAGAGTAGCCCACCGTGCTGCCGCGAGCGGTACGTCATGTGCTCGTGCTCTCCACGGACCGTCCTCACACCATTGACCTGCGCCCGCCGAGAGGTGATATACACACTTGAGAGTGGGGTTTCCAAGCCGACCCTTCGCCTTTTGTCCGCCTCTGGGAGGCTGCGGAGCGTAAAAAAGACGAAGATAGACGCGTCGGGCGGCTGATTCCGCGGCCGCTCGTGCTCCGCTCCGCGATCCGGATACGAGAACTTGGCAAAGAAGAACGCCACCAAGAAAAAGACCTCGAAGCCTGCGGCGACGAAGAAGCTCGCGAGCAGGAAGGTCGCGGCCAAGCAGAAACCCGCCGTGAAGAGCAAGGCCCTGGCCAAGAAGAAGGCTCCGGCCAAGAAGGTCGCTGCGAGGAAGCCGGTCACCAAGAAGCCGGTCGCCAAGAAGAGACCTGTTGCCAAGAAGGAGGTCGTGGCCGGGAAGAAAGCTCCAGCGAAGAAGGCGACGGCCGAGCCCAAGGCACCGTTGCCCCCCCCGACCGCCAAACAGAAGCGCCGCGGCCGCATCACCAAGATGACAGTCGAGGAGGCACTGATCTCGCTGTCCACGCTCGAGGGAAAGTGGGCCGACGTCGCGTGGCTCCAGGGCCTCGTGCTGTACGGCTCGACGCTGCGCTCCGCAGCCTTCCATCGCGAATTCAGCTTCATGGTGCTCTATAAGGGGATGCGTGCCGCGTCGAAGCTGCGCGCGGCGCAGGCGGAGCTCGATGAGCTGATCAAGAACGCGGTACCGATTCCCCGCAAGCTTCACCTGATTGGCGACCTGCCGCTGCTCGACAAGATCCAGGCCGACGACCCCGCGGTTCGGGCGTTGTTCGGCGAACTGATCATCATCTACGCGCGCTGACCCGAAGCCGATGCTCGGTGTTTCGGTACTGCCGCGGCGGGTATACGGCGTCTCACTCGGCTTTGGCGAGGAGGCAGGGCGAGACAGCTGGGTCTGCCGTGCGACGCCTGGGGCCGACGGGATTCGAATCGAGTCGGTCGCCTCGATCGCCACCATGCCGGGCGGTGCGACGCGGCGGGACGACGCCTACCGCGTGCTGACGGCCAAGCTGTTGGAGGTGCCGCGCTCGGCCTGGGGAATCGACGCGCCGTTCTCGAGCCCGCTCCGCAAGCCGCGGGAGGCGCCGGTCGCGACGGGGATCTCCGAGCACTGGCTCACCCTGCTGTCGGCAGCCATGGAGGCCGACAGTCTCGACGAGTTCCTGGCCAGCTCTGTTGTCGCCGATCGAGCCGGCGACCGCGGTCGGCTCGAGCGTCTGTACCGCGTCGCCCGTGGTGTCCTTGCGCCGGCTCGTGCGCAGGGGCCGGTCGCGGTGCTGCCCTTCGATCCGCTGCCGCTGCTGCCGGCGGGAACCCCGCCGGCGATGCTCGCGCGTGCCCCCAGCATCTACGTGCTCGAGGTCCTGCCGTCGCGACTCCTCGAGGTTCTCGAGAGGGAAACCGGCGGCCCGGTGAACGGTAGCTCGCGCGCGCCGGAGGGTCGCGAGACGCTGCTGCGCCTCCTGCATTCGGGGGGTCAAATTCGCCCGATGGCGCGGAAGCTGCGCGCCCAGATCGTCGAGTCGGACGGCGGACGGGCCTTCGATGCGGTTCTTGCCGCGGTGGCCGCTTGGCGGGGCTATCGAACCCACGATCACTCGCGACTGCACGCCGACCCGCGCACGGGCCACGAAGGCCACGTCTATTGTTGATCTCGGAGCTCCCCGCCCAGGTCCAAGGGTATGGATCGCCCGCGATCGTTCAGGGTCCCGGCTGGGGGCCGGCAAGCGACTACCTGCGCATCACACTCGCGCCGTTGCTCAACGGACTTCGAGTCCTGACCTACGACGTGCGCAACACGGGGCACGCCCCTCGCCACCCGGCTCCGAACTCGCAGGCGACGGAGACCCTCGTGCAGGATCTTGAGCGCGTGCGTTCAGCCCACTCGTTCGATGAGTTCGTTCTGTTCGGTCACTCGCACGGCGGCTTTGTCGCGATGGGCTACGCCGTTCGTCATCCGGGGTTGCTGCGCGGCCTCGTGCTTCTGACGCCGAGCCTCGATGAGCCGGGCACGCACCCAGCGTGCGAGTCCCTACTCCAACGCTATGCCCAGGACCCTCTCCGAACCGAGGCCGTGCGTTGGTATCGCGACAACCCGCGAGACCTGTCCCATCTGCGGACCGACCGTGATCTTGCCCGCTGGGTCCGGCGACGCATGGCACTGAACTTCCACGACCTGGAGGCGATGCGACGCTTCCAGGGGCGGCTGATTGCCAGTCCGCTGCCCTCGATCGATGCGCTCCGGGGGATGCCGTCCGTCCGGCCCGGCTGGGTGGCCGAGGGTTTGCGCGACCTAGAGGTACCGACGCTCGTGATCGCAGGCCGCCACGACCTCGCCACGCCTCCGGCCGAGGGGGAGCGTATTCACGAGCTCATCCCCGGGTCCCGGCTCGTGGTGCTCGAGAACAGCGGCCACAACCCCTGGGCCGAGGAGCCCGGGCGTTTCGTCGCAGCGCTAGAGGCGTTCCTGTCCGAGCTCTGAGCCGCAGGAATCGGCTATACTGTGCGAGCCTGGGCCGGAGTCGATGAACAGGATGTTCTCCGCTGCGCGCGCCCCGACCTTCTTCCTGCTCGCCCTTCTGGTGGTGTTGTGCGTTCCGAGCGCGGGCGCCGACGACTCCCGCTGGGGCGACCTCGTCAGCCGCGTGCGCACGCGCGAACCCGTGATCGCGCTGACCTTCGACGACGGACCCCGTGACCCGTACACGGCGCAGATCCTCGACGTGCTACGCGATCAGGGGGTGCGGGCCACCTTCTTCCTGATCGGTCGCAACGCCCAGCGCTACCCGTGGATCGTGCGTCGGATCGAACGCGAGGGTCACGCCATCGGTAACCACACCTGGTCGCACCGTTCGTTCGCCGAGCTCTCGGCCAGGGACGCCTACGACGAGATCCGGCGGGGCCAGGATGCGATTCAGCGCATCACCGGTCATCGCCCCTGGTTGCTGCGGCCGCCTTATGGGGCCATCGGCGAGGGCCTGACAGGCCGCGCCGGCATCTTGGCCGACACCCGCTCGCTGGCGGTGATGTGGTCGGTAGAGGCAGCCGATTGGAGCACCTCGTCGCCAAAGAGCGTTGCCGTGCGCACCCTGCGCGACGTCTCCGCCGGAGACGTGTTGCTGTTGCACGACGGCGGCGGTGACCGCTCGCACGTCGTTACGGCGACTCGTTGGGTCGTGGGCAACCTGAGCCGTCGCGGCTTCCGACTTGTGACCGTGCCCGAGCTCCTGGAGATCGGGCGATAGCCGCCTACCGCCGCTGAGCCGTCTTCTGGCCGCCGGCGACGACTTTCGATCCACGGCCGCTCAAACTTCCCGTTCCGCAAGGAAGCGAGCGACCTGGATCCGCCGCTCGATGACGGTGCTGGGGATGCCGAGTACCTCAGCGTCGATGACATCGTCGAGATTCACGCCGGTACGGTGCAGGTGGCCGCCGTTCTTACCGGTCGCCCCTGCGAGCAAGCGGTACAGTAAGGGCGTCGACGCCAGCGGCGCCGTCCGGCAGCACGAGCCGACGCCGCCGCGCTGATCAACGAGAGCTCGAGATGCGAATATCCCGCTCGATTCCACGACAGCTCGCGGCGTGCTTCGTTGCCGTGGCCGGGCTGCTCCTGTTCGCTCCCGATGCCAGCGCCCAGCGGGACGCCGTCATTGCCGGTAAGGTCGTCGATCGAGCCGGCGATCCCATTGCCAACGCGACCGTGCAGATCATCTCGCCGGATCGTGGAGACAGCCGAGAGCTTCGCACCAACAACAACGGCGAGTACATCGGCCGCGGGTTTTGGATCGAGGTCTACGTGATTCGCGTGCTAGCCGATGGCTATCAGGGCAAGGAGCAGGAGCTCAAGACGAACCTCGGCATGAACACGGTCGACGTGACGCTTGCGACGGCCCAGCCAGAGGCCGACTACGAGGGGCTCAACAAGCTCTACCAGGACGGTTTGTCGGCCTACCAGGATGAGGAGTGGCCGCGTGCCGCGAGCCTGATGACCGAGCTTCTCGGCGGCATGGAAGGTCTCGATTCGGAGGAGGCGATGACCATGCGTCGCAGCGCACACGAGATCCTGGCGCAGGCGCAGGTGCAGCAGGGCCAGGAGGACGAGGCGATCGAGTCCTACAAGCGTCTGGCGGAATTGGATTCCGACAGCCTGACCGCGAACAGCTGGCTGGGCGATCTGTACACGCGCCGGCAGGAGTTCGAGACCGCGGCCTCCTACCTGAAGCGGGCCGCCGAGCTCTCGCCCGACGACGCCTCCATCCAATACAACGCTGGGGCGATCATGGTTCAGGTCGGCGATGTCGAGAGTGGCATCGCGGCGATGGAGCGCGCGATTGTCCTACGCCCCGAGTTTTCGCTGGCGCTCAAGAACCTGGGCTATGCCTACCTGCGTACCCAGGAGTACGCCAAGTCGGTCGCGGCATTGGAGAAGTACCTCGAGCTCTCACCTGACGCTGCCGACCGCGCGGACGTCGAGGGCATGATCGAGGCCCTCAAGGCACAGATCCAGTAGCACCGTCCGCGCCCGGCTCGCAGGCTATTGCGCGCGCCAGCCCCAGGTGACGTTGACCTCCTGGTCGAACTTCACCTGCAGGCGGGTTCCCTCGGGGAGAGTGACGTTCTGGCCCTTGCCGGCGGCGATCGCGCCGCCCGCACCGACGACGAGCCCGACGATCAGGCCGGCCGTGCCGCCGACGATGGCGCCGACGACGCCACCGATGCCGCCACCGAGCGCCGCCTTCTCACCCTTCTTCTCCTCGCCCTCCAGCCCGCCGTCTTCCTCCAGCCCCGTGACGGTGCCGGGCGCTGCGGCCGAGCGGCCGTCGCCGCTGACGAGCTTGTCGATGACCAGTGTGAGCTTGCCACCTCGGCTTAAAGAGCGAGCCTGCTCCACGCCAGCGACGCGGCCCACGAAGGTGGCGCCTGCCGGCACCACGAGCTGGCCTTCGACGGTGATGTCCTCGGAGGCGTAGGCCTCGAAGATGTCACCCACGTGGGCGTCTTCGGAGCTCAACCATCCCTTCAGGACGAGCGTTGCCCGGGTTCCGGGCGGGACCCGGTCCTGAGCCGCGAGAACGGGTGCGGCGAGCAATGCGAGCGAGCAGCTCAGAGCGGCGATGTGAGTGACGAACGGTCGGTGCACGGTTCCCCCTGTGGTTTCGGGCCCTGCTATGGTTCCGGCCTCCCGCAGATCTCGCCCCGCTGCCAGGCCTACTGAGAGATTCTACCGAGTCGCATCGCCCGGGTCATCTTCCGAGGATCACGTCGCGTCCGCTCGTCCTGTCATTCGCACGTACAGCCAGACCCCCAGAGTCAGGATGAAGGGCGACCCGATGAGAAACCAAACCGGATGGCCGAACAGCCCGAGGAAGATCATCATTACCGCAAGCACCAGCACCACCCCTACGGTCCACTGCGGGTGAGGGAAGTGGTACAGCTCCGGGCCGTCGCCGCGGTACTCCTCCGGCAGCAGCCCTCCGCGCGGCTCGCCCAGGTCCGGCGGTTTCGGAGCCCCGCTCATCCGCTCGACTCGTCGGCCCGCCGCGGCGTCCGTTCGCCGAGTTGGTCGCAGAGACGGTCCAGGATCCCGGAGACGATTTCGATGCGGGTCGGATGGTAGTACTCGGCCGAGGCGCCGTCGTGAACGGTGTGCTCGTGATCGATCAAGTAACCGGGAAGATGGATCAGATCCGCGGCGCCGTCGCAGAGCAGGCCTGCGCCCACCAGGCGGTGGGTGTCGGTGTCGGCCCAGAATTGCCCGAACCCCGTGTCGTCGCCCACGAGGTGCAGCTTGCCGACGAGTCGCGACTCCTTGCTGGCGGTCACGAGCGTGTGGCCCGCGGCTTCGGCCTGCGCCGGGGTCAGCCCCGCATAGGCGAACTCCGGATCGGAGTAGACGACCTGCAGATTGGCGCGCGGTCGCCAGAGCTCGTGGCCGTCGGCGGTGGCGTTCGTGGCCGCGAACCCGGCCTCGATGTGGGCCTGGTGAACGACCATCCTACGGCCCAGGACGTCGCCCGCTCCGAACAGGTGATCGGAGCCCCGGATGCGCAGGTCCTCGCCGGCGTGGAGTCGGCCGTGTTCATCGAGCTCGACCCCGGCGGCCTCCAGATTCAGCGAGTCGAGGGCCGGGCGACGTCCCGTCGCCAGCATGACGCGCCGAGCCGGAATCGGCTCGAATCCGCCGGGACCCTCGGTGTCGACCACGAACCACCCCTCGACGTCGCGCCGTACCCCGAGGGCGTCGGTGTCCGACAGCATACGCACGCCCTCGTGCTCGTAGATCTGTGCCAACCGCTCGCCGAACGCGGCCGGGTACTGGGACAGGGGTCGGGAGCGTGCGATCACGGTGACCCGGCAGCCCAGCCGCGCGTACCGGAGCCCGAACTCCAGTCCGATGGCACCAGCGCCGATCAGGACGAGTGACTCCGGTAGCCGCATATTGGCCAGAATCCCGTTGCTGTCCCAGAGCTCACCGCGGAGCTCCGGTAGCCCGCCGATCGGCGGCAGCGTGGGCACCGATCCGGTGGCCAGGATCGCCGCGTCGAAGTGGAACCGAGCTCCCTCCGACTCGAGCGTGTTGGGGTCGACGAAATGGGCGCTGGCGCGTACAAGGACGAAGTCCTCGCCCTCGTGAGCCGAGATGGCGTGCTGGCGAAAGGCCCGGAAGCGTGCGATCTCACGGTCCTTCCACTCGACGATCTGGCTCAGGTAGGCCTCTGGCCGGATCGGTTGGACCTCCAGCAGCCCCTGCTGGCGAGCATGGTGCATGGCGTCGATCGGCGCGAACATTGCCTTGGATGGCATGCAGCCGCGGTTCACGCACAGCGAAGCCAGGTCGGCGTTGTCGCCGAGAAACAGCACCACGCGAGCGCCGAGCTTGGCGGCGGTGCGTGCGGCTGTGAAGCCAGCCGAGCCGCCGCCAACTACGGCGATGGTCTTGCGATCCGACATCCGGGACTCCGGTCGGGCAGGCCATGGCCTGCTGACGCTCGAGTAGCGACTAGGCCACTAACAGTACCTTCCCGATGTTCTTTCGAGCGTGGAGGTACTGGTGGGCGTCTGCCACGCCGCGAGCCGTGAGCGGGAAGGTCTCTGCGATCACCGGCGTGATCTCGCCGCTGCTCACGAGCTCGAGGATCTGCTGCAGCGCTTCCATCACGCGCGCCTCCTTGCCGCGTAGCAGGCCCAGGTGGAACCCGAAAACGCCGGTGTTGCGCTGCGTCATGTCGATCGGGTTGAAGCGCGGAGTGCGCCGCAGGGCGCGCCAGGCGTGCCACAGGTTGCGACGGCTGCCGGCGACGGCCTGGGACAGGCCGTACGCGACCAGGCGGCCGAGCGGCGCGAGCAGCGCGTAGCTGCGTTGCATGGGCTCGCCACCGACCGGATCGAGAACCAGATCCACGCTGCGCTTGCCGAAGCGATCCCGGATCTGCCGGTCCCAGTCGTCGTCGCGGTAGTTGACGGCCAAACCGACGCCGGCCTGCTGCAGGTAGTCGATCTTGGGCCGGCTCCCTGCCGTGGCGATGACCGTGGCTCCGTGTCGCCGGGCCAGCTGGACCGCGGCCGTCCCGACTCCTCCGGCGCCACCGTGAATCAGGACGGTCTCATCGGGTCGCAGATTGCCCATGGTGAACAGGCACATCCACGCGGTGAGATAGTTGACCGGCAGAGCCGCGGCCTCCACGTAGTCGATCGAGGCCGGGATCGGCAGGACCCGGTCGACGGCGACAGCCAGCTCCTCGGCGTAGCCGCCGGCCTGCGTCATCAGCACGACACGATCGCCTATCCGCAGGTGCCCCACCCCCTCGCCGACGGCGATCACGTCGCCGGCCACCTCGAAGCCCGGCACGTACGGCGGCTTGGGCGCGTTGCCGTACAGGCCGAGCCGCTGCATCAGGTCGGCAAAGTTGATTCCCGAGGCAACCGTGCGCACGACGATCTCGCCCGCCGCCGCACTCGGCGTTGGGGAGTCGATCTCCTTGAAGACGTCGGGCGGCCCGTAGCGTGGGAGCTGGATCGCCTTCACGATTCGATCGGGTAGAGCATAGTCATGGGATCCGGCAGCGGGATGCGCACGACGTTGCCCCCCGGAGCCAGGCCCTCGAGCGTAGAATCGGGGTTGTCCGGGTCGCCGGCAAGGATGTCGCCGACGTTGCCCACAGCGAGCAGGACCAGCCGGTCAGGGTGCATGTACTCCCTGGCGACACGCATGACGTCGTCGGTGGTCACCGCCGCGACATTGTCTCGGTACGTCTTCAGATAGTCCGGATCCCGCCCCGTCAGCTCCAGGTTCGCGAACATACCTGCGACCTGACGCGCCGAGGCGAAGTTGCGCGTGAAGGTGTCGATGTAGGACGCCTTGGCGGTGGCGATCTCCTCCTCGGTGACGGGCTCGTTGCGTATCCGCTCGATCTCCTCGAGGACGATCGCGGTGGCGCGCGCGACGGCCTCGCTACGGGACTGGAAAGAGCACCGGAAGGAGCCCTCGTAGTAGGTGCCGAAGGCATACGAGCAGCCGGCCGAGTAGGCGAGACCCTCGTCGGACCGCACCCGTGACATGACGCGTGAGGTGAACCCACCGCCGCCCAGGACGTGGTTCATCACCATGATGGCGTAGCGATCCGGATTGTCGCGTGTCGTACCCAGGTGCCCGAGCACGACTCGGGCCTGGTTGACGTCTTCCTTGTTGACCAGGTAGAGGCCCGGCTGGGGCTCGTGATCGGGGGCGGGCACGTCACCCGAGACTTCGCCCGCCGGCCAATCCGCCAGGTAATCGCCGATCTTGCCGAGGATCGCCTCGGTCTCGACGTCGCCCGAGATCGCGAAGATGAAGTTCCCCGGGTGCACGGAGTACTGGTGAAATGCCTGGAGATCATCGGAGGTGATGGCGTTGATACCCTCCTCGGTACTCGGCGCAGTCGAGTAGTGCTCGGTACCGCGCAGAAGGCGACCCCACTCACGCCGCTCGATCGAGGTCGTGGAGTCGTTGCGGCGCTGCATCCCCTGCACGAGCTGGCTCTTGGCCAGGGCCAGCCGCTCCTCGTCGAAGCCTGGGTGACGCAGCATCTCGAAGAACAGCTCCAGGCATCGGTCGAGGTCCTTGGTGAGGCAGTTCATGTTGAAGTTGCCGCTCGTCGCCCCGATGCCGCCGCCCATCTGCGCGGCGAGAAAGTCGAGTGTCTCGTCGAGCTCGCCGGGCGGCAGCGACCCGGTACCACCGTTGCGCATCTGCGAGCCGGTGAGCCCGGCCAGCCCGGGGGTAACCTGGGCCATCCCGGTGTAGGCACCTGTGCGCATGAGCACCGACACGTTGACCAGCGGTAGCTCGTGATCCTCGACCACGTACGCCGGGATGCCGCCTGCCAGCTCGTGGCGCAACGGCTCCGGGTCGGGCGGGTCGAAGTCGATGGAGCCGAAGACGAGGTCGTTCGGATGGGCGGGAATCTGCTGCTGGGCCAGTGCGGGACCCCCGATGATGGCGGCGGCGATCAGAATCGCCAGGGCGCTCGATTCGTCGATTCTGTTGCGACCGTTCACTGTTGGCCTCCTTCTTCGAGCTCGGCGATTCTCTCGCGCACCAGCTCGATCATGAGCTGGAACATGTCCTGGTTTTCCTCGGGCACCTGCGCCGCCATGGACTCGAACTGGGCGAGCTGCTGCTGCAGCATGCCGATCTGATCTTCGCTCGCCTGGGCGAGCCGCTGCTGGATCCCCTGGATCTGTTGTTTCTCCTGCGGGTCGAGCCCGGCAAGCCGCGGATCCTCGGGCTCGTCGCCCTGCTTGCGGTAGTAGATGGCGGCCGAGCGATTCCCCGGGTCGAAGTACTTGTTGGCGACCCGCTGGATGTCGTCGGCGGTCACGGCGGCCATCTTGGCGTTGCCGGTGTTGATCGACTCCCAGCCGTTGTTGGACTCGAACGCCAGCAAACGGAACATCAGCCCGAAGCTGCTCTGCAGCTGCCGGAACGCGCTCGCGGCGTTTTGGTTCTTTACCTTCTGCAGCTCCTGCTGGCCGACGGGCTCCTCCTTGAGCTTGTCGATCTCGGCGTAGAGCGCCGCCTCGACCTCCTCCGGCGTGTGCTCGTCGCGGGCGACGCCGGCTAGCTGGAAGTAGCCGTCGTACAGCAGGCCGCTCTGACCTCCTGCCGCCTGGGTGGCGACCTCTTGTCCCTCCACCAGCGACTTGAACAGCCGCCCCGTGCGGCCGCTGAGTATCTGGCCGAGTACGAGCAACGCGGGCTCGTCCTGGTGGCCGTCGGCCACCGTGTGGAAGCGGATTGAGACCTGCGGCGTCGTCTCCGCGTAGCCGGTCATGCGCTTCTCGGCCTGTTGTTCGACCTCCGAGGTGCGCACCGGATCCGGCGGGTCGTTGCGCTCGAGACGCTCGAAGTAGAGCTCGGCCAGCCGGATGGCCTCGTCGGGATCGAAGTCGCCGACGATCGCCGCGGTCAGGTTATTGGGCGCGTAATAGACGTCGAAGAAATCGAGCGCTTCCTGGCGCGTCAGTCCCTCGAGATCGCTGGTCCAGCCGACAACCGGCCATGAGTAGGGCGAGGATTCCCAGAACAGGGCGTTGAATTGCTCGTTGAGCAGCCCGGTAGGCGTGGAGTCAATTCGTAGACGGCGTTCCTCGTGGACCACGTCCCGTTCGCTGTAGAACTCGCGGAACACCGGGTTGGCGAGCCGGTCCGACTCCATCCAGAACCACAGCTCGAGCTTGTTGGCCGGAACGTTGATGAAGTACATCGTGAAGTCGTAGGAGGTCGTCGCGTTCATGCTCGAGCCGCCCGCCTGCGTGTAGATGCGGTCGAACTCGTCCTTGACCAGCAGCGACTTCTGCTCGGCGAGCGCCGTGGTGAAGTCGTCCATCAGGCGCGCGTGTTCCTCGCTCCGATGCTCGGGGTTCTTCCAGTCGTCGAGGAGCCCTTGACGTTGCCTGTGGATCAGCTCCTCGTCGTACTTGCGAATCTTCGCCTTGAGCTCGTCGAGGTAGGCGATGACGCGGAGGTCCTCGTCGATGTCACGAGTGCCGATGGTGCGCGTCCCCTTGAACATCATGTGCTCGAACAGGTGCGCCACGCCGGTGATGCCCGGGCGCTCGTGCACCGAGCCCACCTTGGCGACCCAGCCGGCCGCGATGTTGGGGTCGCCGGTCCGCGGCAGGAGCAGGAACTTCATGCCGTTCTCGAGAACGTGCACGATCGGTGTGACCTGCTGGGCGTGAGCCGTACCGGCGAGCAGGGTCAGACACACCAGCAGCGAGGGCACGACGCGTCGCATGGGTGGGATCTCCGAGGTCGTCGAGGAAAGCCGATGGGACTTGGTCAGGCGCTCTGAATTCTAGACGTTCCCGGCAACCGTCGTCCCGAGGGCGTGTCGCTCGAGCTCGACCTGGCCGACGGCGGGCTCGACCGTGTCGGTTGGCTCGCGGCCATGGTGGCGCACCGGTGCGGATCCCGGTGCCCGATCGCTGATCTCACTCGGCCCGGAGCGCCTCGGTTGCTGCGAGAACCTCGTACTTGGGGTAGGACCAGGGGAAGGCACGGCCCGGGCCCGGGTTTTCGGTGCTCACCGTCTCGAGAACCAGGAGCATCAACCGGTCGGGCTCGGGAAAGGGTGCCGATTGCAGCAGCGCCGCCTTGACCGCCGTGGAAAGCGCCGCGTTGAGTCCGACCCCGAGCCCCAGGATCAGGATCACCGTGACACTGAAAACCGGGGTCGATCGCAGTGACCGCCAGGCCAGACGCAGGTCGAAGCCGATCTCGTTGCCGCAGGCATCTCGGCCGCGCTGCAGGGCGCGCCCCAGCGGACCCCGTGGCGGCAGGCTGGCGACACCACCCGGCCGCCAGAACGCAGCCGACATCTCGTCACCGTATGGTGCACGCATGCGACGCGGAAACGCCAGCAACACCAATCGGTAGAGGCGGCTCGCGACCGACCCCCCCACCGTGCTCAGCGCTCGCTCAGCGAGCACGGTGGGGCTCCACGGTTACGAGGTTCTCGCCGCGCGCGACCCTGAGGAGGCGAGCCATGCGGTTGGTCTCGGCCTCGGCGACCGCGCGTCCGAGCTCCGTGACCCCATAGTAGCGTCGGCGCCGGTCCGTCGATCCGGGCGGCGGCTCCACGAGCTCCTCGAGCAGATCCGCGTCGACCATCCGGCTGATGGTGGCGTAGAGCGTACCGGGCAGGATGACCTCTTGCCCGCCGGTCTTGTGCTCGAACGCCTGCATGATGGCGTAGCCGTGCATGGCGTGTGTGCCCAGGGCCAGAAGGACGTGGAAGACAGGGGGGCTCAGCGGCAGCAAGTCGCTTGGATTGACCGGTTGGGCCATGGGAGCTCCGGTTGCTCAGGGAGTCGGGTCGGTTTCTTGCAGGACACTATAGTGTATACAACTATACGTTAGTATAAGACTTCGTGCCACCACCTGCACACCGTTGCGGCATCTTCGGCGCGGCACGGCTATGCTTGAACAGCGACAGTCCGTGGACAGGCGGCGGCGAGGCTTTGCGTGTATCTGGTGATCAACCCGCACGGTGAGGCAGGCGACATCGAGGTCGATGTGGCCTGGCTGGGTCCCGAGGTGGCAAAGGCCGTGCGTGGGTTCCACGCTGGCCTGCCGGGGTATGCGCCGACCCCGCTGGCGCATCTGGGGGCGCTGGCGGCAGATCTCGATCTGGGAGCGATCTGGCTCAAGGACGAGTCGCACCGCTTCGGTCTCCAGGCGTTCAAGGCCCTGGGCGCCAGCTACGCGCTGCACCGCTTTCTGGAGGCGCAGGACCCGAGCTCCGACGCACCGATCACCGTGATTACCGCGACCGATGGAAACCACGGGCGTGCCACCGCGTGGGCGGCCCGGAGTCTCGGCCACCACGCCGTCGTGTATCTGCCGCAACACGCCTCCGACGCCCGTGTCGAGGCGATCGCGGCGCTCGGTGCCGAGGCCCGGCGCCTGCCGGTGAGCTACGACACGGCCTGCGTGCACGCCGCGCGCGACGCCGAGGACAACGGTTGGCTGCTGCTGCAAGACACTGCCTGGCCGGGGTACGAGGAGATCCCCGGTTGGATCATGCAGGGCTACCTGACCATGATCGACGAGGCCTTCGAGCAGCTTGCCGGCGAGGTTCCCACGCACGTCCTGCTGCAGTGTGGCGTGGGCTCGTTTGCCGCCGCCCTGACCGGCTGGCTCGTGGAGAGGTTCGGTAGGGAGCGTCCGCGTGTGGTTCTCGTCGAGCCCGAGGGTGCGGCCTGCGGTGTCGCGGCCATCGAGGCCGATGGCGAGGGACCGGCGGCGCTGGCCCAGGATCCGGACACGTTCATGGCCGGTCTCGCGTGTGGGCAACTGAGCTCCCTGGCCTGGCCGATCCTGCGCGCCCACGCCGATGTCTTCCTGGCCTGCCCGGACCATGTCGCCAAGGTCGGCATGCGCACCCTGGCCAAGCCAATGAGCAGTGACCTTCGTATCGTCTCCGGCGAATCGGGCGCCGTCACGATAGGCGTTCTGGCGGCCAGCGCCTGGCCCCGCGACGAGCATCTCCGGGCCCAGCTCCACCTCGACGCGACCTCACGTGTGCTTGTGTTCTCTACCGAGGGGGCGACCGATCCGGAGATCTATGCTCAGGTGGTGTGCGAGCAGGCCGCGGTGAGCCCCTGATGGCCCGGCGCAACCAGACCCATCAGGGTCTCAGCACGGCCTGAACAGGGCATGAGCAGCCAAACCTTCACCGTGGCGCTGGCCCAGCACGCGCCGGTCTTCCTCAATCTGCAGGCCACACTCGAGAAGGCGGTCGGGCTCATCGCCGCGGCGCGCGAGCGCGATGTCGACGTGCTGGTGTTCCCGGAGACCTGGCTGGTCGGCTATAGCTCTCGACACGCGCTGCACCGCAAGCTGGTGCCGACCTACACCGCGCTCTACGGCGAGGAGGGCTTCGTGATCGGCGAATGCGATCCGGGGCGCCTCGACGAGGGCCGGATGTACCTCGATACCGATGGCCACTATTCGCGACCCGACGTGTTCCGCCTCGACGTCGACACGAGCCCCCGTGCCAATGTTCACGGGTTGGGCGAGGCTCAGGAGTGATCGACTGGTCGGAGATACGGGGCCGCTTCCCTGCCGTGGAGGAGGTCTCCTACCTGAACACCGCGGCCGGCGGGCCGATCTCGACCGCCTCGGCCGCTGCGGGTCGCGAGTACTACGAGGCCACCTGTCGCGACGGCGACGTTCACTGGGATGGCTGGCTCGAACGGGTCGAGGAGGTGCGCGTGGCCGCAGCCCAGCTGCTGCGGGCGCAGCCCCTCGAGCTCGGCTTCATCGCCAACGCCTCGATCGGCATGAGCTTCGTGGCCGGCATGCTGCGCGGCAGTGGCGAGGTTGTCGTGGTGCAAGAGGAGTTCCCGTCGGTAACGCTGCCCTGGCTGCAGCTCGGGTACCCGGTTCGCTTCGTCGCGCCCGAGGCCGATGGCGGGGTTCCGCTCGATCGACTGGCCGATGCCCTGACGCCGGATACCAGGATTCTGGCGCTCGGGCTCGTTCACTACCGTTCCGGGTTTCGCTACGACCTGGGGCAGCTGGGCCGCTTCGCCCGCGAGCACGATCTCCGGCTGGCAATCGACGCGACCCAGGGGTTGGGAGCGCTTGCCGTCGACCTGTCGCAAGGCGACGTCGACTTCATGGTCGCCTCCGGCTACAAGTGGCTGACCGCCGGCTATGGTGTGGGACTGCTCTACATCAACGAGCGGCACCTGACGCCCGAGCGCTACCCGGCGGCAGGCTGGCGCAGCGCCGAGGATCCGTACGCGCTCATCGCCGACCGCTTGCGGTTGCGCGCAGCGGCCGCCGCCCTCGAGCTGGGCCACCCGCCGTTCGCGGGCGTCTTCTCGCTCGGTGCGGCCTTGGAGCTGCTGCTGGAGATCGGACCCTCGGCGATCGAGAAGCGGGTCCTGGACCTCAACGCAACCATGGTCGGGCAACTTCGCGACGCTGGCTACGACCCGGTGGTCGCCGCTTCGCCCAGCAACCGGTCGGGCATCGTCTACTTGCCGATGTCGGATGCCGCCGAGCGCAAGCAGGCGCTCGATCGGGCCGGCGTTCTGGTGTCCCACCGCGGCGCCGGGCTGCGGCTCTCCACGCACTTCTACACGCGTCGTGCCGATGTCGCTCGCCTCCTCGAAGCGCTCGGGTAGAGGGCGGTGCCGCTCAGGATCGTAAGGGCGCCCGACGTCCAGTCGCTGTGGGAGGAGTGCCTCGAGAGCTTTCTCGATGAGCTGCACGGCCGTTCCGGCCCCGATGGGTTCGAATCGCATCTCTGGCTAACCCACCGGAACCTACGTGATCTGCTGTTCGAGCATGCTGGTGCGCGCGGCATCGAAGGCTGGCTCGGGCTCCCATTCGCCTTTTTTTCGCAGCTGCCCGCGCGCTTCGAGATCCGCCACCGTCCGGTGGGCCTCCTGACTCGACGGCGCCTGTTGAGTCGGTTGGCGGCGCGCCTCGGCAAGGAGGTGATGCAACGGGAGCCGGGCCGCGCCGACGGCGTCATTCGTGGCCACATGCTCGACTCACTGCTCTCGGAGCTGCTCCCAGGGGGCGTTACTCCCGAGCAGCTCCGGGCTGGGCTCGACCAGGTCGGGGGGGACGAGTTCGCGCGACACCGGAACCGGTGGCTGGTTGCGGTCTACGCGCAGTATCTGGCCGAGCTCGAGCGTCGCGGCGAGTACGACGATCGCTCGATCCACGCCATGATCTCGGCGGCTATCGACGCGGGTCGGCTGAGCAAGGCGATCGGCGGTGCGCGCGCGCTACATGTGTACGGGCTCTACACGCGGCGCCACCGGGAGCGCCTCTTCCGTTCACTGGCCGATCAAAGCGAGGTCGACGTCGTTCTCTACGTTCTCAGCGAGGACGAGCCGGGTGAGTTCGATGCCCTGGGGCCGTCGGCCAATCAGGCTACCAGGGAGGTGGCCGAGTCGATTCGGGTTCAGCCCGCCCCCGACGCGGCCCGGGAGATCGACTGGGTGGTTCGTCGGGTGAAAGGTGCGCTGCACCGGCAGGAATGCGCGCCATGGCAGGTGGCCATCGTCGCGCGTAGCGGACAGCAGGATACGCGCCGGGTTTACCGCGCCCTGCGCCGCGCCGGCGTGCCCGCGACAGCGCGTGTTCGCACGCCCCTGAGCAACATCGCGGCGCTGCAGGCCCTGCGGATGCTGTTTCGCGGAGCGGCGGCCGGTTGGACCTATCGTAGCCTCCGCGAGCTGCTCGCCCACCCCTACTTCGATACTGGGCTCGACCTACGCTCGGTGGACCACATCGCCACCGTGCGCCGCGTCGAGGGGCTCGCGGCCTGGCAGGAGAGCCTGCGTCGATTGCTGGTACGTCTCGAGGACGAATCGCTGGCCCGCAGGTTCCGTGGGGCCGGTCTTTATCCCGATCGGGTTGCCAAGGACATCGAGGCCTTCGCCTGGCTGCGGCCGCAGCTGGAGTCATTGGGTGTGGCGCGGACCGAGGCCGAGTGGCTCGAGTTCAGCCTGCAGCTGCTTCGCAACGACTTTCTTCACATGCGGCGCCGCGTCTGCGAGCCGGTGGGCGATCGCTGGGACGTAGTGCGTCTCGATCAGCGCGGCCTGCTGCAGCTCGAGCGCCTACTCCACGAATGGTTGCAGCTCGACCACCGGAAAGAGCTGCTCGATGCCGACCGGTGGCACGTCCTGCTGACGCGATTGCTGGCGGCGAACGAGCTCGTGTTGACCACCCCGACGCACAAGGGCGTGCAGGTGCTCGAGGCCCACGACGCCGCGCTCGTCCCCTTCAGGCGCCTCTTCGTGATTCACGCCAACGACGGCGAGTTTCCACGCGCCCCCTCGGCCTCCACCGTCGTCTCCGACGAGGAGAGTCGGAGGCTCCGGGCGTACGGTGTGAACCTGCCCGACCGGGAGCAGCGGTTGCGTCGCGAGCGAGCCCTCTGGGGAGCCGTTGTCCGCCAGCGCGCGGCAGTCGCGATTACCTACCGCACCACCAGTGCCGGGGGCACGCCGCTGCTGCCGTCGATGCTCGTGCCGCGCCATGATCCGGACAGCGAGCTGCCGCGGACCCGGGTTCCGCGTCTTGTCGAGGGCGCCGAAAGTGCGCCGGTCACACCGGCGCAGGCCGACCAGCTGGCCGTGCAGCGAATCGCCGAGGCCACACGAGCCGCGGCCACCGACGGCAGTGGGCCGGGCTCCGTGGCTCTCGAGTGCGCCCGCCCGCACCGGGTGGAGCAGGCGCTGCTCGCTGGCGTGGCTGAGGCACATCGGCACCAGGCGGGAACGGTGCTGCCCGACCAGCACCCCGCCCTGGACCCCAACCCCTGGAACGGACAACTGCGAGATCCCGCCGTGCTGGCGAAGCTGGCCGAGAGCTTCGGGCCGGAGCACCGCTGGTCGGCGAGCGCGCTCGAGGCCTACGCCCGTTGCCCGTTCGGGTTCCTGCTCGAGCGTGTTCTCTACATCCGTGACCCGGCCGAGGCCGACGAAGAAACCAGCGCGCTGACCTTCGGCGCGGTCGCCCACCACATCCTCGAGCGCTTCTATGCCGGCATGGTGGAGCACGTGCCGGCGGCGCTAGCGGGAGGTGCCGAGGAGGAGTTCGAGCGGGTCGCCGAGGAGGTGTTCACCCGACACGAGGACGCGGGGGAGTGGCTCGGCCTGCCGCTGCTCTGGGCCAGCTCCCGCGAGCAGATCCACCGAGCCGTGCGCGACTACCTGCGGTGGGAGTTGCCCTACCTGGCCGACCAGGAGGAGCGGCCGATCGAGGTCGAACAGAAGTTCGGCCGCGGCGCCGAGCCTCATCTGCTCGAGGGTCCGGACCTTCAGGGTATCTCGGTGCGCATGGCCGTGGTTGGCAGGATCGATCGCGTCGACCGTGCCGGGACCCGCAAGACGGTGCACGACATCCTCGACTACAAGAGCGGCGGTACGCCGAGCAAGGGTGGCTACGCCGACGGCTCGACCCTCCAAGCGGCGCTCTACCTGCGCGTCTGGGAGAGTCTCGGGAACCCGGCCCGTAAAGCCCGCTATCGGTCGATCAAGGGTGCCGGCAAGACCGCCAACTCGGCCGAGATTCGAGTCGGCAAGCCCGAGTACGAGTCGGCGCTAGCGTGTGCTTTCTCGATCCCGGCTCGCGCGCGGGCGGGGCTATTCGAGCCGGTGAAGTCTTACTGGAGCGGTGGCTGGCAGCCGTGGGACGTCGGTGCCGAGATCACCCGCGGCCGTGCACAACTGTCCAAGGGCCGGAGCCGCTTCGATGGGTGAGCTTGGTTGGACCGAGCAGCAGGTAGCGGCGATCCGCGCGCAGGACAACACCCTGCTGGTTGCCAATGCCGGGACTGGCAAGACCACCACGGTCGTGGGCAAGGTGCTCTGGCTCCTCGGGCTCGAGTATGGGCTCGATCCCGCTACCGGGCAGCCGCTGGCGCCCTGCTCGGAGCCCTGTGGGCTTTCGGAGATCGCCGCGATCACCTTCACCGAGAAGGCCGCCTACGACCTCAAGCGCAAGCTCCGCGAGGCCATCGAGGGATCGGCCCGAGCGGCCGAGCTGCGCTGGCAGCTGGATCGAGCCGCGATCGGCACGATTCACTCGTTCTGCGGCACGCTCCTGCGCGAGCACGCGCTCCGCCTCGACATCGACCCGACATTCCGAGTGCTCGATCAGAACGAGTCGTGGGCCGCCCAGGACGATCTGATTCGGGAGCTGGTCATGCGACGATTGGCCACCGACGATGTCTCGGTCCAGGCGCTGCTGCAGCGTATGAAGCTTGCCGGATCGGACTATTCCTCGGGGCTCGTCGACCACGTTCGCGACGTCATGCGTGACGTACGCTGGCGACCCGTCCGGTACGCGGGCTGGCAGGGGGAGTCCGGACTCGACCGGGAGCAGCTGCGGCGACTCGCGGGAACGTGGGACGAAGGCGACGACGCCGCGATGCAGGCCACCGAGACCCTGGTCGGCCTCGGCCTGGAGGCGGCCGCGGAGTGGGAGACCTTGCTGCTCGAGGACAACGCGCGCGATTTCGACTCGTTGATCCTCGATGTTGTCCAGCTGCTACAAGGTCAGGGGAGCTCCGACGCCGCGAGCGCGCGCGCCGCCCTGGAGAGCATCAGGCGTCGCTACCGGGTTCTGATCATCGACGAGTTCCAGGACACCGACTTCGCGCAACGCGACATCGCCTTCGCCATCGGGCGCCAGGTTCCGAGGCCGCAACTGTTCCTGGTGGGCGACCCGAAACAGAGCATCTACAGGTTTCGTGGCGCCGACGTCGCGGTGTGGAACAGCGTGCAGGACGTGCTCGGGGCGGAGGGGAGGGTACTGCGGCTCACGACCAACTTCCGCTGCGATCCAGCCATCGTCGGCTTCGTGAACGCGGCCGGGAGCGCCGCGCTCGGCCGAACTGCTGCTGCGCTCCTGCAGGAGTCCTCTTCCAGCAGCGTCGAGTACGCACCGCTCGAGGCCGGTCGGGCCGCGTCGGCATACGCCTCGATCGAGTGGCTGGAGCCGGCCGCGGGGAAGGCCGACGAGCTCCGGGCCTCAGAGGCGCGGCTCGTCGTGGAGCGCATCGCCGCCCTGCTGGATGGCCAGGAGTTGGTGACCGACCCCGAGAGCGGCAGCGCGCGGCCCTGTCGTGCCAGTGATATCGCGGTGCTGTACCGAAACCGAACGGGGCTCGAGAGGTTCGAGTCCGAGCTCGGAGCCGCTGGGATCCCGTACTGGCTCGCGGGCACTCCCCACCTGAGCCGGCGCCAGGAGATCCTCGATCTGGTGAACGTGCTGCGCTTGCTGCGCAACCCGCGGGACGATCTCCGGGCGCTCGGTTTTCTGCGCTCGCCCTTCGTCTGCCTGCGCGACGAGGTGGTCGCGGGATTGCGCATGGCGGCACGGGGGATCCCGTTGTTGTCTGCCGCGCGTCGTGCCCTGGACTCCGACTGGTTCCCGGCGCCGGAGCATGCGCGGATCGAACCGATCGAACGGGCCGCGCTGAGCCGTGGGCTGGTCACGATCGAGACGCTCCGCGAGCTCGCACCTCGCCTGGCCCTCGACGAACTGCTCGAGGAGCTGCTGGAGCGAACCGGCTACCGGTTGCACCTGTTGCTGGCCGATCGTCCCGAAGAAGCGCTCGCCAACATCCAGAGCTTCGTTCATTTCGCCGAGGGGTACCGCGATCTGGATATCGGCGCGTTCCTGCAGATCTGGGAGCGCTGGACGAGCCAGGACCTGGGGATCCCGCAGGCCCCCCTGTACTCGAAGCAGGATGAGGTCGTCACGCTGACCACGGTCCACGCCGCCAAGGGGCTCGAGTGGCCGGTTGTCTTCCTGATCGGTCTGGAAAAGAACCGATGGCGTGACCCCTCGGGCCGCTTCTTGGCCGACCGTGATCTCGGCCCCGTGTTGTGCGCCGCCAAAGCCGACCGTGGGGCGCGCAACCAGCGAATCGTCGGGCGCGATCGACTCGAGGCCGACGCCGAGGAAGCGCGCCTGATGTACGTCGCAACCACGCGGGCGCGGGACCGCCTGATCCTCGCCGGGCCACGCGGCAAGGACAACACCTACGGCGAGTGGCTCGAGGCCGGGCTCGAGCCAGGGGGGGTCCGTGTCATCCGGGGCGACGGTGGCCGTGAAGGTCGTGGGTGCCGCGCGAGTTCACCGCCCGATCTGCACTGGCTCGACCGGGTCGAAACGAAGCCGGTCACCGACCTGGTATCGCCGATCGCGTCACCGCCGGCGCGCTTCGTCGTATCGGCTACCGAGCTCATGGCCAACGCGAACGATCCCGAGGCGCACGCGCGCCGTTTCGTCCACGGCGTGCTGGCGAGTTGGGAGTTCTTGCCCCGGCGCACACCCACGGGGGCGCGGAGGTTGCCGGCAACCGTTCGGGGCACGTTGATCCACTCCGTACTCGAACGGATCGAGGCGGCGCAGGAGCTGTCGATGATCCTCGAGGAGACCATCGGAGGTCTCGACGACCCGGAGCTCGAGCAGCTTCTCGCTGTTGGGTCGGAGCATCGGACCAAGCTGGAACAGGAGATCGCGCGGGTGGTGGGCAGCCAGGAGTGGGCCTGGTACGTACGCGGTCAACACCACCGCGAGCTGCAGTTCGCTCATCTCGCCGGGGCGCGAGAGTGGCGGATCGGGGCGTTCGACCTGTACCGGCCGGGCCGTAGCCAGGGGAGCCCGGGGAGCACGGCGCCAGTGGCCGCGGGTGAGCAGCAGCTGGGGTTGTTCTCGTCTCCGGACGAGGGCGACGAGGCCTTGATCATCGACTTCAAGACACACGAGATCGACGCGGCCGAGACCGCGGAGGCGGCGCGCCACTACGAGATTCAGGCTCAGATCTACCGGGCGGCCGCCGGCGTTCGCGGGCCGGCCTCCGTCCGACTCCACTTCACGAGTCCGAACGTGATCGTCGAAATGCCGGCAGGCTGACGATGCTGTGCCGTCCTGCACGCCGTGGTGGACAGCCGGGCCGCGCTCAGGTCGGCTCCGCCGGGGGGTTGGCGGCGGCCGCCGCTTCGCCGAGCTCTATCGTGCGCTCCTCGAGCGCCGCATCCTTGGAGGCGGTGGCCTTGCCGCTGTCGGGAATGCCGGTGAGTTGCCGCTCGATCGACTCCAGCCCGCGCAGTGCCAGCCGGTCGCGTGTCCGCTGCAGATACCTGCTCGAGTCACCCGGGAACAGGCGCTCCTCGATCTGATCGAGCGCTCGCTCGGCCCCCCAGCGGCGGGCTCGCCACTGCAGGTACAGGTCGCGCGCTGCGACCATCAACATGAGCCACAGAAGAGCAATCACCCAGGCAACGACGGCGATCGCGATCGGTACCGGTGTGCGCAGCAGCCAGGCCGTCCACGTCGCCGAGAGCAGAAACCAGCCTGTGCGAACCGCGGCGTAAATGCCCCAGGCGATCACCAGGACCCCGAACAGCAGGGTGCTGCCGGCCAGCAGATAGGTGGTGCTGCGTCCCTGCTCGTCGAGATAGCGCCCGATCAGATCTCGCATCGTTCCCCTCGCTGGTCGGGTCGCTCCGAGGCGCGGCACCCTCACCGTGCCCAGTACCTTGCGCCACCGCGACCGTCCCGGCAACTCGACCGGCCGCGCCAAACGCGCGGGGTTGATACCCTTGTAGGACCAACGCGAACGGAGAGTCTGGCGCGCCGTCTGGCTTCGTGCCCGATGGCGCGTTTCTGTTTCGCGGTCAGAGAGGAGTACCCATGGCGAGACGAAGTAGGACGTCCGTCCTGAAGCGGCAACGTGAGGCCGCCAAGCGGGCGCGAGAGCGCCGCAAGCAAGAGAAGCGGGCCGCCAAGCTGGAGCGCAAGCACGGCAAGCCTCCCGGGACGAAGGTCGCGACCCGCGACGAGCTCATCGGCCTCGGTGTGATTATCGATGAGCCGGAGACCGGTGAGGACAACGGCGAGGACGAGGATGAGGAGAAGGGTGAGAGCAGCTAGCAGGCCCCACCACACTTTCACCACGGCCTCGTAGCAGGCCATGATCACGCTCTATCACCTGGCGATCTCGCACTACAACGAGAAGGCGCGGTGGGCGCTCGAGCTAAAAGGCGTGCCCCACGAGCGCCGCGCGATGGTGCCGGGGATTCATCGAATCCCGGCGCCGCGTATCGCCGGTGAGCGAACGCTCCCAGGCCTGGTCGACACCGGCACCGACACGCGGCTCGGAGAGTCGTCGCCGATCCTCCAGTACCTCGACAAGCACTTTCCGGAGCCCCGCCTGTACCCGGACGATCCCGAGGGACGGGCACGTGTCCTGGAGCTGGAGTCGTATCTGGATCGCCATGCCGGCACCGCTGTGCGTGCCTTCTCATACGGGCATCTGGTCGACTTCCCGCGGGCGCTGAGGGCCCGGTGGGAGCCGCAGCTGTCGCGTGGTCAGCACCTGCTGCTGGTCATGACCTTTCCGCTGGTACGTCGCGCCCTGCGACGCGGCTACTCGCTGACCCCGGACAACACGATCCGCCTCGCCGACAAGATCCGGCGTATCTGTGATCGACTCGAGCGTTGGCTCGAGGAGACCGGCAGCGGCTATCTTCACGGCGATTCGTTCGGCGCCGCCGACCTGACCGCGGTCTGCCTCTTGGGCCCCTTGGCGCAGCCCCCGGGCTCGCCGTGGGCCACCGCGCACGCCGCCGCGCAGGCACTCGAGGACGGCTACCCGCCGCCGCCGCTCGCCGAGTTCCGGGACGAGTTCCTCGCCCGCGAGACCGGCCGCTGGGTGCTCGATACGTGGAACCGGCACCGAGGCCTGGCCGGCTGATGCGCCGGACCGTAGCCCTCGGCCTGCTGCTGCTTGTTGGAGCCTGTATTGGCTCGGAGCCCGGAGCCTCACGGTCGGAGCAACCGCGATCTGCGGCCCCCAACGTCCTGTTCATCGCGATCGACGATCTCAACGACTGGATCGAGCCGCTCGGCGGCCACCCGCAGGCCCGGACGCCCAACCTGCAGCGCCTCGCCGGCGACAGCGTGCTGTTCGAGCGCGCCTACACCCCCTCACCCTCCTGCAACCCGGCGCGCACGGCGCTGCTGACCGGCCTCGCGACCTACACCTCGGGCATGTACTCCAACTATCAGTACTGGCGCGACGTCCTGCCCGACGCCGTGACGCTGCCGCGCTACTTCGGCGAGCACGGCTACTGGGCCGCCGGTGCCGGCAAGATCTTCCATAACAACATGCCGGACCCGAGGTCCTGGGACGATTACTTCCCGGCGCTCGATCGGCACATGCCTGACTACCAGTACCCACAGCCGGGCTCCACGGTCAACATGCCGGCGTTCGAGACCATGTACGGCGACTTCGACTGGGCGCCCCTCGACATTCCTGACGAGGAAACCGGTGACTATCGCTCCGTCGACTGGGTGATCGCGCAGCTGCAGCGCCAACACGATCGCCCGTTCTTCCTGGCCGCCGGAATCTACCGACCCCACCTTCCCTGGTACGTCCCCGAGCGCTACTTCGAAATGTTCCCGCTCGAGCAGATCGAGCTGCCGGAGCGGCTCGAGGGCGACCTGGAGGACATCCCGCGCCGCGGCGTGGAGCTGGCGCACCGGGGCGGCGACTATCACCGGCACGTGCTCCAAGCGGGGCAGTGGCGGCAAGCCGTGCAGGGCTACCTGGCCTCGATCGCCTACGCGGACATGCTCGTCGGCAGGCTCCTCGATGCCCTCGAGGCGAGCTCCCACGCCGACGACACGATCGTGGTTCTGTGGTCGGACCATGGCTGGCAGCTCGGGCAAAAGGAGCATTGGCGCAAGTTCGCACTCTGGGAAAACCTCGCCCGGGTCGTGCTCATGCTCCGCGTGCCGCCAGGAGCCCCCGGGTTGCCAGAGGGCTCGCGTGGCGGTAGCCGCTCTCCCAGGGTGGTGTCGTTGCTCGATCTGTAACCGACGTTGGTCGAGCTTGCCGGGCTGCCGAGCAGGAGCGACCTCGACGGCCGCAGCCTGCTGCCCTTGCTGAGCGACCCGGAGGCGGGATGGGAGCATCCGGCGATCACCACCTACTTCGTCAACGAGTACTCGATCCGCGACGAGCGCTGGCGCTATATCCGCTACATCGACGGCAGCGAGGAGCTGTACGACCACCAGGCGGACCCTCAGGAGTGGCACAATCTCGCCGCCGATCGCGACCACGCTCGGGTCAAGGCCGAGATGGCACGACATATCCCGCAGAACCCGGCACCGTTCGTGGAAACCTCCTACCCGCTCAGCCCACACCAGCTGGCGCCGGCCCGCAGCGTGGAGGATTACCTGAGGCGTCGGGTCGGCGATCGTCAGCCGCCTGCTGCCAACCGATAACTCCGTAGGATCTACTCGAGCCCCGGGACTCGATCGGCAAGAACGATCGTGCGTGCGTTGCGTTGCAGGGCGATCGTTATGAAACGCCCGTCGGGCGAGACGTCGAACGACTCCGACAGCTCGCCGCGTATCGCCCCGGCGGCGAGCCGAAGCGTGGCGCTCGTGTCGGTTCCGGGACGGACATCCTGTATGTAGATGCCGGTCAGGCCGACGCCGTCGAGCCCGACGAACGCGATCCCGGCGGCGCCCGGTAGCCAGCGCGGGCGCCCCATGGTGACCCCGCTGGTGCGTGCAGGAGGCGCCGAAATCACGATGGGCTCACCCAGGTCCACACCGCCGCCCGTCTCGATGTCGATGACTCGGACCTGGGTGCCGAGCGATCCCGCCACCGTCACGCCGCTGAGGACCAGCCAGGAGCCGACAGGGGCAACGTCGGGAAGGGTGACGGCCCCTTCCACGAGGAGCTCGTCGTCGCTTCCATCCGGCCGGATTCGATGGACGCCGAGGGCTTGCGGGTCAACGCTGGCGTAGACGATCCAGCGACCATCAGCGGTCATCGTCGGGTTCTGTGCGTCGGCGATTTGCCCGCTCACCTGCCGCGCGGCGTTGCCCTCGGCGTCGGAAATCCAGACCTGGAGGGTTCCAGATCGGTCCGAGCTCCACAGGATGCTTTGCCCGTCGGGCGAGAAGGCCGGATCGATCCCAGTCCTGGGCGGTGTCGTCTGTAATCTGGGTGAGCGCCAGGGTCTGCCGATCCACGGCCCAGAGGTCGAGGTTGCCAGACCGGTTCGAGGAGAACAGGATCCGCCGTCCGTCCGGGGAGTAGGTTGGCTGTCGGTCCTGTGCCTCACCGGCCGATAGCAGACGGCCCCGGACCCCCGGTCCGTCGCGATCGAGCTCTACTTCGTGCAAGCGTTGAGTAACTCGCGTGATGCCGAGTACGAGGCTGTCTGACCCGCCTCGATCGACGATCCCGAACCCCGTCGAGTCCTGCTGGGGGAACAGGCCATCGATCCAGAAGAGCGTTCGGACATCACCGCTTGCCAGGTCGTGCCGCACGACGCGCCCGGGTACGCCGGTGCGGTCGCCCGTCGTGGTGTCGGACACGCCGTAGATCAGGGCATCTCCCGCGGCGGTCCATGTGGCTCCGGTGAGGGCGCCGGAGTCGTTGGGGGTTGGCAGCTCCGTGACCTCGCCGGACGACAGGTGGACCATGAGCTGACGATGGCCGCCCGCCGCGTTGGTGATGGGCAATCGCGAGACCACGATCCGAGCACCGTCCGGCGAGAATCGCGGTGTGTCGTACACGACGCCAGGGTCGCGGGCGATCCGCAACTCTTCGCCTGAATCGAGGTCGAGAACCCAGAGCGTCGTTTCCGGCGGCGCGTTGCGGACGAACACGATCTGCCTGCCGTCAGGCGACCAATCGCCCTCCGAGGCGTTCTCGACGAGTCGGCGGGGCTGTCCGCCCACGAGGGCGATGCGGTGCAGGTCGACCCGGTCGTTGGCGAGGCGCGTGAACAGAATACCGGTCCCGTCGGGGGTGAAGCGCGGGTTGGAGTCGTCGCCGTCGGTGAGTCGACGCTCTCCACCGGTGCTGAGCAGCTTGAGCCAGATACCGCCGGCGCCCTCCCGCTCGGAGCGGAAGGCGAGAGTGCGACCGTCGGGAGAGGCGGCGGGGTCGGAGTCGGCGCCCGAGAAGGTGATCTGGCGGAGTCGGCTCGGCTCTGCCGGGGGCTCGGGAGGCGGCTGGACAGCGCGTCCCGCGAGCAGCCCGCCCACCGCCGCCAAGGCCGCGAGGCCGACCGCTGCCGGCCAGGCCGCTCGTCGGGAGGCACCGGTGCCGTTCACCGCGAGGTCCGGCGGTCGGAGATCGCTGGCCGAGGCTACGGAGGCGTTATCGATCGCGAAGGCGAGATCGCGGGCAGTCTGGAATCGGTCCTCGGGGCGTTTCTCGAGGCAGTGGCGAACGACCCGCTCGAGGGAGCGCGGCAGCGGTTCGTCACCGGAGCTGGGCAGCGGCGGTTCCTCGCGCAGGATGGCGGTCATCGTTTCGGCGCTCGTATCGCGCTTGAACGCCGCCCTGCCGACGAGCATCTCGAACAGCACGCCGCCGAGGGAGAAAATGTCACTGCGCGCGTCGGCAACCTCGCCACGCACCTGCTCGGGCGACATGTACCCGACGGTGCCAAGGACCATGCCGGGCTCCGTCCCCGCCACTACTGCCTGCAGCGTTGCGTCGGCATCGCCCGAGCTGTGCGCCGTAGACTTGGCCAGTCCGAAGTCGAGCAGCTTTACCCGACCGTCACGCGTTACAAAGACGTTGGCCGGCTTCACGTCGCGATGAACGATGCCCTTATCGTGCGCAGCGGCCAGCCCGAGGGCGAGCTCGCGACCGTACTCGCCGGCCTTGCGGAAGGGCAGCGGACCGTCGATCAGCAGGTCCCCCAGCGTGTCGCCCTCGAGTAGCTCGGTAACGACATAGGCGATGTCGTCCGCCCTCCCGACATCGAAGATCCCGACGATGTTGGGGTGCGACAGCGCTGCCACAGCCTTGGCCTCGGCTTCGAAACGGGCCATCGCGCGGGCGTCGCCGGCCATGTCATCCGGCAATACCTTGACCGCCACCTCCCGGTCGAGACGCTCGTCGTGTGCCTTGTAGACCTCTCCCATCCCGCCAGCGCCGAGCGCTTCGGTCAGCGTGTAAGGGCCGAGTCTCTTACCGATCATCGCTGCTCCGGGTTACCCGATCTCATCGGCACCTTGGGTAATGATCGTCTGCGTCGGGAAGGCGAGTTCCAACCCCTCGGCGTTGAAGCGGTCGAGGATCATCAGGTTCACCGAGGTCTGGGTGGCAACAGTATCGGCGCCCTTGGCGATGTAGTAGATGAACAGCACGTTCATGGCGAAGTCCCCGAAGGCGCTGAAGCCGACGACCGGGTCGTCGGTCAGCTGCTCGCCATGCGACGCGTGGATCTCGCGCAGGATTGCCATGGCGCGCCGCATGCCGTCGGGCGAGGTGTCGTAGGTGAGCCCGAGGTTGAGCACGACCTTGCGCGACGGCTCGCGCGTGACGTTTTCGACCGGCGTGTTGGCGATCGTCGAGTTGGGGATGGTGACCTCGGTCCCGGCCAGGGTCTTGATGCGGGTGCTGCGCACGCCGATCTCGCGCACGCTGCCATCGAACCCGCCCACGCGGATGCGGTCGGTGAGGCCGAACGGCTTGTCGGTGAAGATCGTGAAGCCGCCAAAGACGTTCTTCACCGTGTCCTGGGCCGCCATGGCGAGCGCCAGGCCACCGATACCGAGCCCGGCGATCAGGGCGGCCACGTCGTAGCCGGCGTTGTTGAGGGCGACGATGGCGCCGAGGGCCCAGATGGCGCCGTTGCCGCCTTTGGCCACGATGGGCAGCAGCTGGTCATCGAGGTCGCTCTCGCTGGCCTCGGCCAGGGGCGCCAGCGCGTGGCGAACGATGGCGCCGAACAGCCGCGCTGCCATCCAGGTGATCGCTAGCACGATCGCCGCCTGCATCGCGTTGGCCAGGAAGCGCTCGATGCCGCCCGGCAGCGTTAGCATGCCGAGCCCGATGCGGAACCCCATGACGGTGACGATCACCACTGCTGGGCCGTCGATCGTGTCGAGCAGAATGTCGTCGAGGCGGGTGGCGCTGCGGCGCGTGAGCCGCCGCAGCGTGCCACGGCCGATCCAGTAGGCGATCTTGCCGATCAGCACGGCCCCCACGGTGACCGCCAAGGCGATGGCCCACTCCGAGACCGTGTTGGCATAGAACGTACGAGCGAGGAAGTCCTGCATGACTCCTAGGGTCCCGGTAGTTCGTGAAGGAGGGCGATGGTCAGAGCCGCGGCGTTGCGAGCCGCCATCGGCGTGAACGTGGTCATGCGGTTGCGCTCGTCGTGGCCTCCGGCCAGGTCGGAGATTCCCCGCACTGCGATGTAGGGCACGTCGTTGGCGTAGGCGACTTGGGCGACCGCGGCGGTCTCCATGTCGAGAACGTGCGGCCGAAACGTAGCCCAGACCCAATCGCGATACTCGCCGTGGTTGACGTAGGTCGGCCCACTGACTCCACCACCGCCGATCTCGATTCCGGGGGCCTGCTCGACGCAGTGGCCGTCGCGGTTGCACCTCTCGAGCGTGAGATCGGTCGCGGCGGCCCGGCGCGCGGCCGCCAGCAACGCTTCATCCACCGGGAACCACAAAATGGCATCGGTCGCGTCGGCTGCGCCTCCGTGACGCGCCACGCGGACCGGACCGGGGTACATCATCCCGAAGCCGCCCAACTCGCGCTCGGCGATCTCCTCGGGATCGTCGGTGAACCATTGTTCCTGATACTCGGCCCAGCGTCCCGGCACCGTGACGTGACCGATCCCGAGCCCCGGGTTGGCGCCGCCGGCGATGCCCGAGAAGACGATGCCGGTGACGTCGAAATGGTGAATCGCCTCGAGCGCGCTCAAGGCTCCGTTCAGCATGCTGACACCCCCAGCCACGATCACGACGTCGGTGTCGCCGAGCTGACCTACGTAGTGTGTTCGCCCGCCGATGGCGACCTCACGGGTCACCGTTGTGGCCGCCAGTAGCGGCTGAATCTCGGAGCGCATGGCGGTCATGACGAGGATTCGCGGCGTCCTGTCCACCCGAGCCCCGTGTTCGTCGGCCGTCGTTTGCGACATGGGCATCCCGCCCTCGGCTCCGGCGATCACGCCGGTCGATGGCTCCGAGCAGCCCAGAGCCACCAGCGCCAGTGCTACCAGTGCCGCCCGTCCGATCTCGATTGCGCCCACACGCGCCTCCACTGGTGCTCGGCTCCTCATCGACGGCGGATCTTGGCACAGCCGGTCGACGGCGGCCAGCGCGCGGGCCTGACCGGGGGGGCCGGCAAGCTTGCCAGCCACACGTCAATCCGCGAGCCGGTGCTGGCCGTTCCTGACCCACGGGGGCCGCGATCGGTGGTCCTCGACTGCAAATTGAGCCTCGGTCTCGGCTACACTGGTCTAGGACGATCGTGGAGCCGGCCTCTTCTGGTCCTTGGCGCGGCTCGCACGCGCCAAGTCCGGGAGGGAGGAAGCGATGGCGCGACACCAGCAAGGTTTCTCCTTGATCGAGCTCCTGATCGTGGTCGCGATCATCGGGATCATCGCCACCATCGCGGTGCCGCAGCTGCTCGAAGCCATCGACCGAGGTCGCCAGCGCCGGACCATGGCCGACATGCGCAACGTCGCCACCGCCAACGGCATCTATTACGTCGACACCGGCGACTACGCCGCGGATCTGGCGACGCTGCAGACCGACGGCTACATGCAGGTCGTGCCCACCAACGACGCCTGGGGCAACGCCTTTACCTACACGGTCGATTCCGCCAACGACACCTACACGCTCGAGTCGAACGGAGCGGACGGCGCCGACGGGCCGGCCCCGCCGGACCCGTGGATCAACGATCCGTACGAACCCGATCTGATCCTGACCGCCGGTCAGTTCACCCAGGCGCCGACGGCGCAGTAGGCGGCCGCGATGCGGTACCTCGTGCGCGCCAGGGTGAAGCCGGGGCGCGCACGCGCGCTGCTCGAAGCCATCGATAGGCGCACGCTGGGGGCCGGGTCGGTCGCCGGCTCGGAGTATCGGCGCAACATGGTCGCCGCCCGCCAGCTGAGGGACGAGCAGGTGCGATGGGTCGAGGTCTGCTACTGCCCGACGCCGCTCCAGGAGGAACGCCCCTACTGGGAGGAGTATTTCGAGCTGGAGCGGATCCAGGACGGGCACGATCGGCGTCGGTGCCGCGATCTCGACGGTAGCGAGCCCTGGGCCTGCAGCAGCTGCGACTGCACGGAGCGGCTCGAGGAACGCCTGGAAGACACGGGCCGCAGCTTCCTCGGCAGCCTGCGCCGAGACCTCAGTGGTGCCCGCCGCTAGGCAACGGAGCTACATCTCTATGCGACGCGAGCGTCCACTGCTGGTGATCGGCAACCACAACTACAGCTCGTGGAGCCTGCGCGCCTGGCTCTTCCTGAGCGCCATCGGGCTGGAGTTCGACCTCGAGCGCCTGGCGCTCGATACCCAGGAGCACGCGGACCAGATCGGCGAGCTGTCACCGTCGGGCCGCGTGCCGGTTCTTTACATCGGTGACGAGGTCATTTGGGACAGCCTGGCGATCTGCCAGGAGATGGCCGATCGATGCGCGCCGCGGCACGGCTATCCGAGCGACCCGTGCTCGCGCGCCCGCGCGCGCAGCACCGTCGCGGAGATGCACTCGGGATTCCCGGCGCTACGCGCGGCGCTGCCGATGAACTGTCGTGCCACCGGACGCCGCGTAGAGCTGAGCGAGGCGGTGCGGGGCGACATCGACCGCGTCTGTGAGCTCTGGCGCGACAACCGCACGGCCCACGCCGAGCAGGGGCCGTGGCAGTTCGGCACCTTCGGCATTGCCGATGCCTACTACGCGCCCGTGGTGTCGCGCTTCGCCACCTACGGGGTCGAGGTCGGCGAGGTGGAGCGCGGCTACATGAGCACGGTGCTGTCGCACCCGGCCATGCAGCGCTGGCTCGAGCTGGCACGCGCCGAGAGCGAGGTCATCGGGCATGAGGAGGTCGGCGTCCCGGAGCCCTACTAGGCGATCTCCAGGCGAGCCGGCGGGGCGATCACCTCGCCGATGCGGGCGGCGCGATGCCCCGACGCCTCGAGCGCCGACAGCAGCTCTTCGACCGCCTCGGCGGGAAGGCTCGCGAGCAGGCCGCCCGACGTCTGGGGGTCGAAGAGAAGCTGACGATCCCCTTCGTCCAGCTCGGAGGCGCCAGTCAGCTCGTTGGCATATGCGGCCGCGTTCTCATGCGTGCCGCGCGGTGCTACGCCGAGCCGGGACATCTTCTCGAAGGCCTCGTGTACGGGCAATTCGCGGATCTGGATGCGCATCGCTACCTCGGAGGCACGTGCCATCTCCAGGGCATGGCCGGCCAGCCCGTAGCCGGTGACATCGGTGCAGGCTGTGGCGCCGTGCTGCTGCAGGAGTCGCGATGCCAGCTCGTTGAGGCGCTCCATTTCCAGCATCGCCGGCTCGATACCGGCGTCGTCGAGGTGCTCGGCGCGATACCCATTGATGATGGCGCCGGTGCCCAGTGGCTTGGTGAGAACGAGCTGCTGTCCGGGGCGGGCGCCGGCGTTGGTGAGCATGCGGTCGGGATCGACGCGGCCCACCACCACGAGGCCGAACTTGAGCTCCGGGTCTCGGACCGAGTGCCCGCCCAGGAGCGCGCCGCCGGCCTCGGTGAGCTTCTCGAGCCCCCCCTCGAGGACCTCGCTGAAGGTCCCGGCTGGCACATCTCCCTCGGGGAAGCAGCACAGGTTGAGGGCGAACAGCACCGACCCGCCCATCGCGTACACGTCGGACAGCGCGTTAGCCGCCGCAACGCGGCCGAAACGGCGCGGATCGTCGCAGACCGGCGTAATGAAGTCGGCAGTCGCCACGACACCGACGTCACCGAGCCGGTACACGCCGGCGTCGTCCGCCGTCGCAGGCCCGACGAGCACCGCCTCGTTGGGCGGCGCGCCGGCCAGCAGCGGCGTCAACAGCTCCGATAGGTCCGCCGGACCCACCTTTGCGGCTCAGCCCCCGGAGGTGGCCAAGCTGGTCAACCGAAACCGGTCGCTGCTCATCTACCTTCCTCCGTGCTCGGGGGCGAATGGGGTCGACCCTGTCAGTATGCCGGTCGATCCCGACGCCGCCTAGCAATGCCCGTCTCGGAGACCACGTCCGGACCGCAGAGTCATCGCTGCCGGCCGGGCATCGGGCATAGTGTGGGGCGTTTCTGAAACCAATCGGGGCCTGCTCGCGTCTCTAACAGGCTGCTGAAAAACTCCCCTTGTTCGAGTAGATTTTGAACCACGCAGCCCGCGGCAAGAACCGAAGCATCAACGAGGTGAGCAGATGCGTGGTGAGGACGCGGGACAGGTGGCGGTTTTTAGTTACGTATCTCCAGAGCAGCGAGTACCGAAGGAGCATCCGCTGCGGCCGCTGCTGAAGATCGTCAACGATGTGCTGGGGCGGATGTCGCCGCTGTTCGAGAAGCTGTACTCGCACACGGGCCGTCCGTCTATCCCGCCGGAGAAGCTGCTGCGGGCGCTGCTGCTGCAGGTGCTGTACACGATTCGCTCCGAGCGCATGCTGATGGAGCAGCTCGACTACAACCTGCTGTTCCGGTGGTTTGTGGGCCTGAACATGGACGATCTGGTGTGGGATGCGACGGTGTTCACGAAGAACCGAGATCGAGTGTTGGGAGGCGAGGTCGCCAAGGTGTTCTTCCAGGAAGTGCTGGCGGAGGCGCGGCGCCGCAGCCTGCTGTCGGATGAACACTTCACGGTGGACGGCACGCTGATCGAGGCGTGGGCCTCGCACAAGAGCTTCAAGCCGAAGGATCAGAGCGACTCCGATGAGGGCGGCAGCAACCCGAGCGTCGATTTTCGCCGGCAACGGCGCACGAACGATACTCACGCCTCCAGGACCGACCCGGAGGCACGCCTATACAAGAAGAGTAAGGGAGCCGAGTCGAGGCTCTGCTACATGGGTCACCTGATGATCGACAACCGCCACGGGTTAGCAACCAACGCCTGCGTAACGATCGCTTCGGGAACAGCAGAACGAGAGGCCGCCGTGCAGATGGCGGGCGAGATTCCCGGAAGGGGCCGGGTAACCTTGGCGGCCGACAAGGGCTACGACACGCGAGACTGCATCCGAAAGCTTCGAGATCGCAACATCACCCCGCACGTCGCACAGAACGACACGAACCGGCGCAGCGCCATCGACCGCCGCACGACCCGGCACCCGGGCTACACGGTCAGTCAGAAGAAACGCAAGCTCGTCGAGCAGATGTTCGGATGGGCCAAGACGGTCGGGCTGATGCGCAAGACCAGACACCGAGGCACGCAACGTGTCGATTGGATGTTCATCTTCACCGCCGCGGCCTTCAACCTGGTCAGAATGCGCAACCTCCAGGGGGCGACGTGACGATGAGGGCACCAATCCCCAAGAAATGCCGGCGCTGCCAGCAGCGCCGGCCTCGTACCCGCACTCGGCGCCCCGCTAACTCACCGTGATCGAGACGATCCAGTCCAAAATGGCGCGCCCAAGCCGTTTTTCAGCAGCCTGCTAAGACCCTGAAGCCGAAAATCGTGGCGGTACTCCCCACCGCTGGCCGACCCCCTTGCGCCAATCGTGAAACCCGTGTGCCCGGAATGCGTCTGATGTCTGACCTCGTGCAGAACCTCAAGTTCGGTTTGCGGATGCTGGTGAAGCAGCCGCTGGTGTCGGGGATCTCGATACTGGCGCTGGCGCTGGGAATCGGTCTGACCACGACGATGTACTCGATCGTGCACGGGGCCAGCCGCCAGCTTCCATTCGATGAGCCCTGGGAGCTGATCGGGCTGGAGCGCGCCAACCCGTCGCAGGGCATCGACGAGATGTCGGTCACGCAGCACGAGCTCCTCGATTGGCGCGCGCAACAGCGCAACAGCTTCGAGGACCTCGGCGGCTTCTTCCAGGGGACGGTGACGATCTCCGGTACCGAGAAGCCCATGCGTTACGACGGTGCTTTCATGTCGCCGTCGGTGTTCGAGCTGATCGGCGCCCGGCCCCTGCTCGGCCGCCTGTTCAACGCGGCCGACGCCGAGCCCGGCGCGGCGCCGGTAATCATTCTCGGCTACTCCACCTGGCAGAACGACTTCCGTGGCGACGCCGGGATCGTCGGCGACGACGTGCGCATCAACAGCCAGCCGGGGACCATCATCGGAGTCATGCCGGAGGGCTTCCGCTTCCCGCTCGACGAGTACGCCTGGGTGCCGTTGATCACCGACACCAGCAGGCTGGAGCGCGGCGACGGCACGCAGCTCAACGTCTTCGGCCGGCTGCGCGACGGGGTGACCCTCGATGGCGCACTCGAGGAGATGAACACCATCGCGGCGCGCATCGAGGCCGACTACCCGGACCTGAACGAGGGGGTGCGCGTCATCGGTGAGCCCTTCACCCACGAGTACATGGATCGCGACGCCATGGCGATGCTGTGGACGATGCAGGGCGCGGTGTTCATGGTGCTGCTGATCGCCTGCGCCAACGTCGCCAACCTGCTGCTGTCGCGCGCCTTCGATCGCTCCAAAGAGGTCGCCGTTCGCACGGCGCTGGGGGCCGGACGCTGGAAGATCATCAACCAGTTCCTCACCGAGGTCTTCGTGCTCGCCGCCATCGGCGGGACGATCGGGCTCGCCATCACCCAGGTCGGCGTGACCTTGTTCAACGGCGCGCTGGCCGACATCCAGGTGCCGTTCTGGATCTTCATACAGATCGACTGGGCGATCCTCGCCTTTACGACCTTGGTGGTCGTGGCGGCCAGCCTGGTGGCGGGGCTGGTTCCGGCGCTCAAGGTCTCGGGCTCCAACCTCGCCGACGTGCTCAAGGACGAGTCCCGCGGCTCCTCGGGCTTCCGTATGGGTCGGATCACCAAGGGGCTGGTGGTGGCCGAGATGGCCCTCTCGTGCGGGCTGCTGGTGGCTGCCGGGCTGATGATCAAGAGCGTCACGCAGCTCAACAACTTCGACTACGGCTACCCGACCGACGTGTTCACCGCGCGCATCGGCCTGTTCGAGTCGGAGTACCCGACGCCGGCGCAGCGCGTCGAGTTCTTCAAGCACCTGCACCAGGAGATGTCGGCGATTCCCGGCGCCCTGTCGACGGCGCTGGCGGACGCCCCCCCGGGCACGCAGATGGCCTCGATGTCGCGCATGAGCATCGAGGGTGAGGCCTACCCCACGCGCGAGGATCACCCGCTGGCCAACTTCGCCGTGGTGACCCCGGGCTTCTTCGAGACCTTCGAGATCGGCCTGCTACAGGGACGCGACTTCAACACGCTCGACACCACGGACTCGGAGCTCGTGACCGTCGTCAACACGAGCTTCGTCGAGCGCTTCTTTCCGGGGCAGAACCCGATCGGGCGTCGCCTGTTCATCGGCGTCGACGACGACTGCGCCAACCCGTGGCTCACGATCGTCGGTGTCGTGCCCGACATGCACATGGAGGGGGTCAACGCGATCGGCCAGCGTGACCCGCAAGGGATCTACCTGCCTCTGGCGCAGCAAGATCGTCGCTTCATGAGCATGATTGTGCGCGGCAACGGCGACCAGATGGCCTTCGCCGGGCCGGTGCGCCAGGCCGTCGCCGCCGTCAACGCGGACTTGCCGATCTACTGGGTGCGGCCGCTACAGTCGATGATCGACGAGAACACGTGGTTCTACAACGTGTTCGGGAACCTGTTCGCGGTGTTCGGTGCCGCGGCCCTGTTCCTGGCGAGGATCGGTCTGTACGGTGTCATGTCGTTCGCCGTGAGGCGGCGCACTCAGGAGGTCGGTATCCGCATGGCGCTCGGCGCCCAGCCCGCCAAAGTCATGGGCATGGTCTTGAAGGGCGGCCTGTGGCAAATCGGTGTCGGGCTCGGGCTCGGAGTGGGTTTGGCGATGCTGCTGTCGGGCGGCCTGGAGATGGTGCTGTTCCAGGTCAACCCGAAGGATGTCGGCGTCTACGCGTTCGTGCTCGTCGTCTTGGCCCTGACCGGGCTGACCGCCAGCCTCATACCGGCCGGCCGTGCCTCGAGGACCGATCCGATCATCGCGCTGCGAAACCAGTAGCTAAGGCACTGTCGCTTGGGCTTGTGTGATGAGTATCCTCGGCATTGATGGGGTCATTCGCTGCACGGAGTTTCCGGGACGTACGGGCGGACAGCGCATGCGAGCCTCGACATGGTCTCAGCGGAGTCGGCGCGTGCCGGGACGCACACGTTGCATCGCTAGGTACGGATCGAGCGAGCGGAAGGCCTCGCGGATCTGTTCGTCGGTGAGCAGGTCGAACTGCGGCAGCAACGGCCGGGCCGGGTCGAAGCCCTCGATCTCGGCGCGGTAGGTGTCGATCCATGCGTACAGCCCATCCATGATCGAGCTGTTGGCGCGTCCGTGGGGCGTGGGCGTGCCGATCGTCGAGTCGAAGATCGCCGTCAGAGCCAGTCGCGGCCGCGAGGCGAAGGCCACCTCGGAGAGCTTGGCCGCGTGCTCACGCCGATACTGGGCGTTGTCGCGCAGATCCATGGCGTGACGCCCTTCGTGGGCCACCACTGAGGCCTCTCGGATGGCCTCGTCGTACTCGCGCATGAAGGTGGCGCGCAGCGCCTCTCCCTCGAGACCGCGGGCGCGGATCTCGTCGTACAAGGCGACCCGCCCTTGTTGGCGCAGGCGCATGGCGAGCCCGCGTAGATAGCCCACCGGATTGGCGAGGGCCCGCTGGTCATCGCGGCCTGATTCACTCCGCAATCGCCGCTCGAAGGCACCGCGCTCCTGAGGGTCGCTCACCAAGCGCCAGGCGAACAAGGTGTCGGGAACCTGTGCGGAGCGGATCTGGTAGATCGTCGTGGGCGAAGCGTAGCTGCGAGTGCCTGTACGCCCTTCCCAAGCCCAATCGGTGAATCCCTGAGAAACCATGTTGTCGACCAGAACGAACCGCAGCTCGGCGGTGCGTCCGTACTGCTCGACGGTCCGGGTCTCGTCGATGAGGCTGTAGCCCATGTGCAGGTCGTAGCGGGGAGGCGTGCGGGCGAGCCGAACGAAGACGCCGAAACGCTCCTGCAGGAGCCGCCAAAGCGACTCGTCGTCGGCAGGAGGCACCGCGTTCGGGCCCTGCACCACGTCCCACGCCCGGCGCGCCGCGGACCGTGTCGCCTCGGTCAGCGGGGTCATGTCCATAGGGCCTAGAGACATACGGCGGTAGTACTCCGCGACCTGTCCACGAAGGGTGCGGATGGCCTCTGCATAGGTCAGCAGCTCGCGGATCTGCCGGTCCTCGCGGAGCGCAGCATCGTGGCGTGGGTCTCGTGCCACCAGCTCCGCCTCGTCGATCAGCCGGGCCTCGGCGAGGGCCTCCACCAGCGGCGCCGGCTCGGCGCCGACCAGACCCGGAAGAAGGATGTCGACCCTCTCGAGAGCCTCGGCGATCGCCGGCGGCGAAGGTTGGCCTGGCGCGAGGTGGTAGTAGGAGCGAAACGCCGCCCGGGCGAGCTCGCCGCGGTCCAGTAGCAATGCGGCTTGCATGAGCAGCCGGGCCTCGTCGAGGCTGCCGGGCCGGGCGGCCGCCACGACTTCGAGTCTCGACAGGCTCGACTCTAGCCCGTCGATCTGACCGAGCTGTCCCGCACGACGTGCCGCTTTGGCCTGCTCCACGAGTGCGCGGGCCCGCGCAAGCTGTGCCTCGGTCTGCAGAGCGAGGGTATCGGCGGCGAACAGCGCGCGGTCGGCGGTGGTTTGCGAGGCGACGAACTGTCCCGCGGCGAGCTCCAGCCGAGCAAGAGCCAGCCACGCTTCTCCACCGAACGGTCCGGCCGTGGCGCGGCGCAGCCGCTCACGAGCGGCGTCGAACTCGGCCTGATAGCGCCACTCGAGCAGCGCCAGGCGCCGCTGCACCGAGGCCTCTTGCTCGGGGGACCCCTCCAGGGTCGCAGCGCGCACGAGTAGCTCGTGCGCGCGAGGGATGTCGTGGGCCAGGTGAGCCTGCTGCGCGGCACGGCGCGCAGCACCAAAGCTCGAGGGTACGGCCTGGCCCGCCGCCGGCCCGCCGGCCGTCAGCAGTACCGCTAGAGCGGCCCCAGCCAGCCGGAGCCCGCGGAACCGGCCGGGTGGGGTGGGCAGCATGGCGTGCGAAGGCTGTTCCCGTGGTCCCATGGGCCCGAACTGGTACCACCGTGGTCCGGTGCCGCACAAGGGGCCACGGCTACTCGCTGCGGAGCGCCTCCAGCGGGTCCACGCGCGTGGCACGGCGCGCCGGGATCCAGCAGGCGAGCACCGCTACCGGGAGGAAGATCGCGCCGATGGTGCGCGATTCTCCGCCTCAGGCGCGATCAATCCGGGCTGCGTGGTGCCAAGAAAGGTGCCAAGGAATCGGGACCCCTCTCGTTCTTCAAATCCGATGGGGGTTGTCGGAAGGCAGCCTCGCTGGGTTCGATTCCCAGGCGCTTCCGCCATTTATTTTCAGCCGGTCGCGGGCCCGCGAGTACAAATCCGGCTACAAAAGACCTCGTACCGTTCCTGAGGCCGCGGCGGCCACGTTCCCGCGATCGCCGGACCGGCCACCGGGGCCCGTCGGGCTCATAACCCGAAGGTCGCCAGTTCAAATCTGGCCCCCGCTACTGGCGCAGGGATTCAGTCGATTTGGCTGAGTCCCTTTTTCTGTTGACCAGGGGAAAATGCCACGCCTATGCCACGATTCGCGACGGCTCCGGCGCTCAACAGGCTAGACTCTGAACAAGAGCCTGCGACACACGCTCGAATGTAGGCAGGGCTCCCTTACCGCCGCGCGTAGGCCCCTGGGCAGCCAGGAAGTGCCCAGTTCTTTTTCACCGCCGCCGCTCGCTCTTCTCCTCAATGGGTTCGGTGCTCCGAGAAAGAGCACACGGACATCGTGGTCGAGCCCTAGATAGGATCCTCCTTGACCGACCTGATCCGCTGCGACTCCGAGATTCGCCGCGACCTACGCGACAACATGTACGCATGGATCCCGGCGAGTCGATTCTCGATCGCGCCAAGCCTGTCAGAGGAACGGAAACGGCTCTGGGGCGAGTGGGACCACCTCCAGCCGGACCGCTATCTCAAGAACGGCGGGAGCTTCCGGATGCGTCGTCTGGGTTACTTCGAGTTGAGGCCCGCCACCGGGGGCCTTCGCTCTCTGAGCCGTACTTCCTACTACCAGTGCCGAGACACCAACTGGTACGCCGGCGGGATCGATCGACAGTTCGCTCCCCTGAGAGACTCGACCGTGACCAACCGGTTTCTCCGGGAGCTCATCCGATTCGACTTCAGCCAGTTCCCGGTCGAAGGCTGGAAGGTCGGCCGTCCGTGGACCGTCGATGTCCATCTGTTCAGGATCATCGGGTGCCCGGACGAGGCCGGCGAACCGACACCGGAAGGCGTCCACCACGATGGAGACGAGTTCAACGCGATCCACCTCGTCCAGCGGCAGAACGTAGCCGGTGGTGTGAGCTGCGTCTACGACAACGACCAATGTCCGCTCAAGAGCCTCACCCTTCGGGAGTCCATGGATTCGCTTATCGTCTGGGATCCGCACGTGATGCACGGCGTGTCGCCGATCCGACCCAAGGCGCTTGGACAGCCGGCGATCCGCGACACTCTGATCATCGGCTACAACCCGGCTGAGGCGCCCTCGAACCCTGGACCAGCTTGACCTCTCCGCCTCCCATGACTCTAGAGCTGGCCGGGGAATGCATCGTAAAGGTCTATCCGCGCTTCCGAGGCCAGCCGCTCGAGCTCCTTGGAGAGGGCTGGGACTTTCGCGTCTTTGCAGTGGGGGACGCCTGGGTCTTCCGCTTTCCCAAGCACGGTGCCGGTGCGGCAAGTCTTGACGTCGAGCGCAACCTGCTTCCTCACCTGGCCGGGTGGTTGACCCTGCCGATACCCGATCACGAGCTCTATGCCAGGGCGTTCCGGGAGCCGTGTTGGCCGTTCGCCGGTTTCCGGAGACTGGCGGGTGTTCCCGGGGACACCGTCCGGGCGGTTGACCGCGCGGTGACCGGAGGTCAGCTGGGCGCGTTCTTGGCAAAGCTCCACGAGTATCCCGTCGATCGGGCGCTGGCTGCAGGCGTACCGGAGGATCCAGATCCTGTAACGCGGATGAAGCGTCGCACAGTCGAGCAACTCAAGCAGCCGCTCGAGCTCGGGTGTGGCGGTGACCTACGGCCCGAGCAGATTCTCGACGCGCTCGATGCCACGAATACCAATAGGCCGATTGGCGAGCGATGCCTCGTTCACAACGATCTGTGGGCAGAGCATGTGTTGATCGATTCCGAAAGTGGATCGGTCGCTGGGATTATCGATTGGGGAGACGCAGTTATCGGTGAGCCTGCAGTCGATTTCGCGGGACTGTATGCCTGGTTCGGCAAGGCTTGGGTGGCCGAGATCCTCACGAGCTACCCGCCTGTGGATGCCGGGTTCCTGTCCCGGGTTCGTTTCCTGGCGATCTGTATGGCGGTCCACAACATCACGCTCGGCCTGAGCCAGAGACACTCCCCCTGGGTAGTCGCCGGGCAAAAGGCGCTGCGACTCGCTCTGGATCTGTAGGGGGCACCTCAAGAGCATACCGAAGAGAAGAAGTAACATTGCACGACAGCGGACCCGAATACTACGCCCGGAGCGGACTGCGACCGCCCTGCCGTCCTGGGGGCTCTGAACAGGCGAAGGGCAGGAGGAACCGGATGGGCATCGGTACGCGACGAGACCCTGGTCAGCCGCGAGACCCTGACCCTGATGACCACACCCAAACCGGCGCTCAACTCCGACCGCTACGGCTACGGTTTCGGTATTCAGCCGGACGGCAGCGTGGGCCACAGTGGGGGCCTCCCTGGCATAAGCTCGAACCTCGCGTTCTGGATCGATGAGGGCTGGGTCGCGGTGGTGATGGCCAACGTCAGTCGTGGCTCGCGGCCGGTGGCGAGGCGTCTCTCGCAGCTCGCTTCGGCTCGGCTCGGCGATTCCTGACCCCCGCTAGCCCGCCTTGTGGCAGGACGGCCGCTTCGACAGAATCGCCGCTTGGTACTCCAATCCCTTGACTACGGTTGGACTGGAGTACTCGACGAAGATGACCGGGGCAAGGAGGAAGCCATGGCCACGGAGACGATCACGCTCGGAGGGGGCTGCTTCTGGTGTCTGGAAGCGGTGTACCTGCAGGCCGAAGGTGTTGTGAGGGCCGAGTCGGGGTATGCGGGCGGCGACGTGGAGGATCCCGAATACGAGTCGGTGTGCAGCGGTACGACGGGCCACGCTGAGGTGGTGCAGGTGGAGTTCGACCCGGCGAGAGTCACCCTTCGGGAGATCCTCGAGATCTTCTTCACGATCCACGACCCGACCACACTGAACCGGCAGGGCAACGATGTCGGTACCCAGTACCGGTCGGCCATCTTCTGGCACGACGCCGCCCAGCAAGGGGTTGCCATGAGCCTCATGGAGGAGCTCGAGGACGCCGACGTGTGGGATTCACTGATCGTCACCGAGCTCACCGAGCTGGACCGGTTCTGGCCGGCGGAGGACTACCACCGGGCCTACTACGAGCGAAACTCCGGGCAGCCCTACTGTCAGATCGTGGTTGCTCCGAAACTGGCTAAGTTCCGCGCTCGCTTCGGTGGACGGCTGGCCCACGCCGCCGAAGAGTGAGTCCGACCGGTCTGCGCCGCCGGTTCGAGAGGCAGCGGCCGGATCGCGGCCCGGTCATCCTCCCAGGGGTGCTGGTGACCCTCTTCTGGGTCGGCGCGGGTATCTTGCTGGCGGCGCTCTTCGCGTTCCTCGTGAAGGTCGAAGCCTCGATCTTCGGGATGCCCGGCCTGGCGGCCGGCGCTGAGGCGCAGACGGGTGATTATGACTTGCTGATTCGGGGGGGACGGGTCCTCGACGGCTCCGGGAATCCCTGGTTCCGGGCCGATGTGGGGGTTCGCGATGGCCGCATCGTCGCGCTCGGCCAGCTGGAGGCGTCGGGGGCCGCTCGAGTCATCAACGCGGCCGAGCGGTACGTGACGCCGGGATTCATCGATACCCACTCCCACACTGCCGGCGGGTTGTCGTCCGAGGATCGCAGCGGCGCGCTGCCGCTGCTGACCCAGGGCATCACAACGGTGGTGGTCAATGCCGATGGCACCGGGCCGATCGACCTCGCCGCCCAGCGGGCGGCGCTCGAGACGCACGGCCTCGGCGTCAACGTCGCCCAACTGTGCCCCACGGGACGATCCGGACCGAGGTTCTGGGGCTCGCGGACCGAGCGCCGGACGACGCCGAGCTGTCGCGCATGCGGGGTCTCGTAGAGTCTGGCATGGTGGCCGGCGCCTTCGGGCTGTCGAGCGGCACGTTCTATGCCCCGCCGAGCCTAGTGAGATCGAGGCCCTCGCCGCGGTCAGCGCCGCCCACGGCGGCGTCTACGTGAGCCACGTGCGCGACGAGTCCGACTACACGATCGGCCTGGTCGCGGCGATCGAAGAGGTCATCGAGGTCGGTCGAGTGGCCGCGCTACCTGTCATCGTGTCGCACATCAAGGCGCTCGGGTCGCCGGTGCAGGGTCAGTCGGAGCAGGTCGTGGTGTTGATCAGCGCGGCCCGGGCCGCAGGGCTCGAGATCTACGCCGATCAGTATCCGTACGTCGCCTCGGCGACCGGGCTGGATGCCGCGCTGTTGCCACGATGGGCCCAGGAGGGGAGCTCGGCGGCATTGCGCGCCCGGCTGAGCGACGCGGCAGCGCGCCAGCGCATCGCTGCGGCGGTCGTGGCCAATCTGGAGCGGCGGGGCGGCGCGGAGTGCATCCGCTTCCGCTACTACGAGCCCGACCCGACGATTCAGGGGCGCACGCTGGCGGCAGTCGCGGCGGAGCACGGCCGCGATCCAGTGCAGGCCGCACTGGGGCTGATGGCTGAGGGCCGCGCAGGGATCATCTCCTTCAGCATGTCCGAGGAGGACGTTCGCCACTTCATGCGCCAGCCGTGGACCATGACCGCCTCGGACGGCTCCTACCCGCCTTGGGGTCGTGGCGTGCCCCACCCGCGGAGCCTCGGCACTTTCCCGCGGCGCCTGCGGGAGTACGTCGTGGAGGAGCCGGTGACCACGTTGGAGCATGCGGTGCGCAGCATGACGGGCCTGCCGGCCCAGGCGTACCGGATTGCCGGACGCGGGCGGCTCCTCGAGGGGGCGCACGCCGATCTGCTCGTTTTCGACCCCGACCGGGTGACGGACGTCGCGACGTTCGACGATCCCTGGCACCTGTCCGAGGGTATGGACTTCGTGATCGTCAGTGGCCGTGTGGCCATTGCCAACGGCGAGCCCACGGGTGAGCTGGCCGGCCGAGTCCTGCGCCGGCCCGCGCCGCGCCGTGACCGCTGATACATCCGGCCGGTTCACGGCCCGCATCTACCGGCGGGGCATCCTGCGCGTGGTCGACGTGCCCGAGGGCGTTGCCGCCGCCTTCCGCGACTGGACCAATCCGCCCGTGATCGCCACGGTCGGAGGCCGGAGTCGCGAGACGATGCTGGTGCCGGGCAGCGACGGTGGCTTTCGGCTCTTTCTGCAGGATGAGCTTCGCAAAAGGCGAAACGCCGGATCGAGAGGGTCAGGCGCGCACCGGCCTCGAGCAGCGGCAGGCGCGCGAGATAGGACCACGCCAGGCGGATGTGGTCGGTGTGATGGAACTGGGCGGCGGGAATCGTGCAGCCCTCGAACGCCTCGATTAGCTCTGAGTCGGTCATGGGAGCTCCGTTGAATTGGTACCTAGGTACCAAGCTATCACGAATCTCGGCGCATGCCTGTCGAGCCTGCGGTACTCTTTCGCCACCTTGTTACCGTTCTATCGAATGAGGGTGTCCGGTGCGGCTCTGGGCTTCGATCCTGTTGCTTTCATTCGCCTGCGCCCAGCCGGCTCTGGCACAGCAGGACACGAGCCCCGAGCCGGGGTCGTCACCGACAGAATCTCCGGGCCGCAACCTGTTGGCGGTCAGCGCCTCGTACGGAAACGCAATCGAGATCAACGGCTCGGTCCGAACCGACATTGGCGGCGTCTGGATTCGCTGGACCCGCATGACCGAAGAACGCGTTCTGGGCGCGCAGCCGGCCTACGGGTTCGAGGTGGCACCGTTCCTGACCGTCGACCAAGACCCGAGGGCGTATGGCTTCGGTGGACGCTTCGTCTACGAGCAGCGCTGGCGGCCTGAACGCTCGTTCCGACCGGTGCTGCGGGCGGGCGTGGGCATGATGTACACCGACCGAGCGGTGCCGGTGGGCGAGACCCATCACAACTTCTCGCTGTTCGCCGGCATGGGTATCGAGGCCGCTCTCGGCGACAGGATAGCGCTGAGCCTGGAGTATCGCCTGCACCACGTTTCGAACGCCAAGACCGGCAACCGCAATCCGGGAATCAACACCCATACGATCCTGATCGGGTTGATTCACCGCTACTAGCTCGGGTCTGGGGGTACCGGCAAGCGAGGCGGGGCGCCCCGTCCGTGCGTGTAAGCTAGAGCCCTGCTCTGGTCTTCAGATGACGAGGCACCCGGTGTTCAGAAGCGCGCTTCGCTGGTCGCTCGTAGCATTGGTGATCCTGGCTCCGGTCTCGTCACTCGGTGCGCAGGCTCAGGAGACCGCAACCGTGGTAGCCGGCGAGGGCTACCAGGCCGGCGGTTTGCACCGGACGATCTTCGGTGAGGCCTATCGTGACCTCTGGGGTATGCCGGTCGAGGTGCCGCTCCTGGATCTTCAGAACGAGGCCGGCGGGCTGACGCCCGTGGATGAAGTCGGCGGGTTGCAGACGGCGGGGTTGGCTCTACGCGGCGCCGATGGTCGCAGCTAACCCTTCCGCGGTGTTCACAAGGACCTGATGCGCGCCTTGCCGGAGGAGCTGCGCGACACCGTCCTGGCCGACATGGCACAGGACCAGCTCATCGCGTCGCTGCCGGGCGGGGAGGTAGTCGCGGTTACGCTGCTCAACGCGGTGGGTGCGCTGCAACCCGCCCCGCGGCTCGTGGTGATGCCCGACGATCCCGTGCTCGGCCCGTTCCGCGAGCGCTTCGCGGGCCTGCTCGGCACCTTTGCCGAATTTCCCCTGCCCAGGCCGGACGGTGCCCCCGGCACCTATGGCGCGACAGAGATCTACGACGGCTTCGAGGCCATCGAGTTGATCGCCGCCTCGCCCGACACTCAGATCGACGATCGTGCCCTGGTCAAGGTGCGCCTCATGGACGTGCTGCTGGGCGACTGGGATCGCCATATCGGCCAGTGGCGGTTCGCCCGCATCGAGGGCGAAGACAAGCTACAACCGATCTCCGAGGACCGCGACCAGGCCTTCTCACGCTACGAGGGAGTGGCGATGGGCTTCACCCGCGATCGGGAGCCCAAGTTCGACCGCTTCCGCAGCCAGTACCAGAGCCTCGAGGGGCTGACCTGGAACGCGCGCTCCGTCGATCGCCGCTTGCTCAGTGGACTGGATCGGGCCGCCTGGCTCGAGGTCGCGCGTGAGATCCAGTCCACGCTGACCGACGCCACGATCGAGGCCGCGGTCGCGCTCCTGCCGGGCCCCTACCACGCCGCCGCCGGGCAGGGCCTGGTCGAGGCGCTTCTGGCGCGCCGCGACCATCTGGACGACGAGGCCGAGCTCTTCTACGACTTCATCACCTCGCAGGTCAACGTTTTTGGAACCGACGTGGCTGAGCTCGTGCAGATCGCCCGCGAGCTCGACGGCTCGGTGACGATCAGCATCACTCGCCGGAGTACGGACGGCGGTCCGGGCTGCGGGGCCAACCAGGCGATCGGCGAGACGTACTTCCGGCGCCGCTTCGTTCACGACGAGGTCGACAGCGTTCGCCTGTACATCGGCGACGGCGATGATCGCGTTCTGTTGACGGGGCCGCACAGCGGTGCCATCAAGGTGCGCGTCATCGGGGGCGGTGGCTCGAGTCTCCTGTGCGACCAAGAGAGTGGGCGCAACTTCGCCTTCGACGGCTCCAACGCTGACGAGTCCGGCCGGGGGGTCGAGGTCTCGCGCGGCCTGTATATTCCGGCCGCCGAGACCCTGGCTGAAGCCGGAACACCGGAGAACTCGCAGGGGACGGCGCTGAACGCGCGGCGTGACTGGGGTAGCACCAGCTTCGGATTGCCCCTCGTCGGCTTCGGCCCGGACGTCGGTCTGCTCCTCGGCACCGGCCGCGTCTGGGAGACCTACTCGTTCCGCAAGCGTCCCTATGCTACCCCAGCATCAGCTCCGGGCTGGCTTCGCCTTCGGCGCGCTACGCCCGCGCATCGACTACGCCGCCGCCGCGAACAGGACCACGGCCGGGTCGAGCCGAACCTCGTGCAGACGCGGGAGGTCCGGGGGCGCCAGACGATGGAGCGCCGCAATCGAAGTGGCGGCGATCGCGACCCCACACCCTCCCCCCAGGGTCGCGAGCAGGCCGCTCTGGGTCAGTGACTGGGCTACCAGCCGTCGGCCTGGGGCGCCCAAGGCGATCCGGACCCCGGTCTCGTGCTCGCGCATGGAGGCCCGGGTCAGCAGCAGGTTGGCCACGTTGGCGCAGGCGGCCAGGAGTAGCAGTCCGGTCGCGGTGAGGAGCACGAGCAGGGGCGCGCGGACGGCGCCCGCCGCCTGGTCAATGAGCGGGACGGCGCCGATCCGGAAGCCGGCGCCGGGGTCGAGCCCTGCAGCCAGGCTGTCCGGGTCCTGGCGGAACAGGTCGGCCATCACGAGCAGGTCCGCCTCGACTTCGGCTCGGCTCGCATCGGTCCGCACCCGAGCCAGCACGTTGAAGTTCTCCGAACCGTGCGTGGTCTTGTTCGTGTCTTCGAGTGGCAGGGATGTGATCAGGTCGAAGACCGGAACCCGGGGCCGCCGAGCGTCTGGTTGGTGCCGAAGGCGATCGCGACGCCGTCGAAGGAGCTCACGCCCCCGACGAGATCGAAGTACTGCGCCGGTGAGAACCAGTCCTCGGCTACCCCGACGCCCGGTGCCCGCTGCCACAGCATCAGCAGGCGGTCCTGATCGGGAAAGGGCAAAGGTCGCAGCAGCACCCCGTTGACGACGCTGTAGATGCTAGTCGCGGCACCCATGCCGAGCGCCAGGGTCACCACGACCAAAGCCGTGTGGACCGGTGCGCGGGTCAACGCGCGAACAGCGTCATAGAGCTCGCGTCTCATGCGGCCGCCTGATGCGGAGCGGTCGTCAGGTTCGTCTCGAACATCTATCCTTCCGCTGCGCCTGTGGGCAACGCCACCCGGCGAGCCCGGGCAACTCGGAGGCTGATTATGCAACGCTTGCCGCAAACCCTCGCAATCGCGCTACTGGGTCTGGTGTTCGGGTCTGCCGCGCAGGGCTCGGCCAGCCCCGACGCGACCGACACTCGGTTGCTGAGTCAGCCGGCGGTGAGCGCAACCCACGTGGCCTTCGTATACGCCAACGACCTGTGGAGCGCCCGCTTGGACGGCACCGAGGTGCGCCGCCTGACGACCCACACCGGTACCGAAGGCTCGCCGCGCTTCTCGCCCGACGGACAGTGGGTGGCGTTCACCGGCCAGTACGACGGCAACACCGACGTGTTCGTGGTCCCGGTAGGCGGAGGGGAGCCCCGGCGCCTGACCTGGCACCCCGGCGTCGACCTCGTGCGCGACTTCGCACCCGACGGCTCTGCCGTGCTTTTTGCCTCACGGCGTTCCGCCTACACCAATCGCTACTCCCAGTTGTTCCTGGCTTCGCTCGATGGCGGCATGCCGGAGCAGCTGCCGATCCCCAACGGTTGGCGCGCCGCGATTTCCCCGGACGGCACCAAGATCGCCTACACGCCGCTAACCGAGCGCATGAACCAGTGGAAGAATTACCGGGGCGGAACCGTCAGTCGTATCTGGATCTACGATCGTTCCGATCACTCGGTAGTACAGGTGCCGCAGCCGCCGGGGCGTAGCAACGACACCGATCCGATGTGGATCGGCGGCGACGTCCACTTCCGTTCCGACCGCGCCGGGGAGTTCAATCTGTTTCGCTACGGCGGGCAGACGGGACAGGTCGTCCAGCTCACCCAGCACGAGGATTTCCCGGTGCTGAGCGCCTCGGCAGGTGGGGGTAGGATTGTCTATGAGCAGGCCGGCTGGCTGCACCTGTATGACCCGGCGTCGGGAGCTGGCCCGGGCGAGCGGCTGCACATCGGAGTTGCTGCCGATGTCATCGAGCGGCGGCCCCGGTGGGTCCACGGCGCGCAGTATGTACGCTCGGCGACGCTGTCTCCGTCGGGGGCCCGAGCGGCGCTCGAGTTTCGCGGCGAGATCGTCACGGTCCCGGCAGACAAGGGCAATCCCCGCAACATCACCAACTCGGTCGATGTGCACGACCGTTCACCCGCCTGGTCGCCGGACGGTGCGTGGATCGCCTGGTTCGCCGACGACGGTGGAGAGTATCAGCTCCACCTGGCCGACCAGAATGGCGACAACAAGCGGGTGATCCCGGTGGTAGGCAACGGCTTCTACGAGGACATTCGCTGGTCGCCGGACTCGAGCAAGATCGCTTACACGGACAACTCCTGGAGCCTCTACGTTCTCGATCTGGAGAGCGGGCAAACAACGACCATAGCTGCCGATCCGTTCTACGGGCCGTTCAAGACGATCAGCTCGAACTGGTCACCGGACTCGCGTTGGCTGACCTACACGAAGGCGACCGAGGCCGACTTTCGACGGGTGTGGGTCTACTCGCTGGAGAGTCGCAGTGCCCATCCCGTGACCGATGGGCTGTCCGACGCCTTCTCGCCCGTTTTCTCGGGCGATGGCCGCTTCCTGTTCTTCCTGTCCTCGACCGATGCCGGGCCGGTGCGCCAGTGGTTCGCCATGTCGAACGCCGACATGGATGCCAGCAACAGCATCTACGTCGCGGTGCTGCAAAGGGGGGTCCCGTCGCCCTTCAAGGCCCAGAGCGACGAGGAGCCCGTGGCGAGCGCGGCTTCGGACGCCACCGCCGCAGACGAAGGCACCGGCGGCTCGGGCGGGGAGCCCGACGCGACGGAGGCGACGATCGAGTTCACAGGGCTCGACCAGCGCATCGTCGCCATGCCGACCGGCTCGGCGAGTTACTCGGACCTGCAGGCCGGTCCGAACGGTGGCCTCTACTACCTGAGGCGGGAGGCCGGCGCATCAGGCTTCGGTCCGTTCGGTACGCCAGCCAGCCTGCGCAAGTACGACTTGAGCGCCCGCGAGGAGACGACACTCGGGGCCGCACTGCAGTACACGTTGTCGGCCGACGGCAAGAAGATGATGGTGATGGTGCCGGGGCCACGGTTCCTGATCGGCGACGCCGGCCAGGCGCTCGATCCTGACACGGGACGGCTCGCCGTAGACGCCATCCGCGTCAAGATCGACCCGCCCGCCGAGTGGAGACAGATCTATCGTGAGGCCTGGCGGATCAATCGCGACTATTTCTACGACCCCGGCTTTCACGGCGCCGATTGGGAGGCGATGGGGGAGCGTTACTCGGAGTTCCTCGACCACCTGGCCACGCGGAACGACCTCAATCGTGTCATTCAGTGGATGTCCTCGGAGCTCGCCGTCGGGCATCACCGTGGGGGTGGCGGCGACGATCTCTTGGAGTCGGAATCTATTCCCGGTGGCCTTCTGGGTGCTGACTTCGAGGTGGGCAACGGCCGCTATCGTCTCCGCAAGGTCTACGGCGGGTTGAACTGGAATCCGGACATGCGCTCGCCACTGACCGAGCCGGGTGTCGACGCCGTCGCCGGCGAGTACCTACTCGCGGTGAACGGAGAGGATCTGGCGCCGCCGGACAACCTCTTCGCCCGCTTCGAGAACATGGCCGACCAGATCGTCGAGGTCACGCTCGGTCCCGAACCCGAGTACGAGGGAGCCCGCACGGTTCAGGTCGTGCCGATCGCCAATGAGGCCAACCTGCGCAACCGCGACTGGGTAGAGGGCAATATCGCCACGGTCGACGCCGCGAGCGGCGGTCGAGTCGCCTACGTGTACGTTCCCAATACCACCGGCGCCGGCCACGTCTACTTCAAGCGCTATTTCTTTCCGCAGGCCCACAAGGACGCGATCATCATCGACGAGCGCCACAACGGGGGCGGCCAGGTGGCCGACTACTACATCGACATCTTGCGTCGTCCGTACATCAGCCACTGGGCGACGCGGTATGGACGGGACATCAAGACGCCCTTCCACTCGATCCAGGGTCCCAAGGTGATGCTGATCGACGAGACCGCGGGCTCCGGGGGCGACCTCTTGCCGTGGATGTTCCGCAAGCTCGGGCTCGGCACGCTCGTCGGCAAGGCGACGTGGGGCGGACTCGTGGGCGTCCTCGGCTTCCCTGTGCTGATGGACGGCGGCGTGATCACGGCGCCCAACCTGGCGATCTGGACGGAAGACGGGTTCGTGGTCGAGAACGTCGGCGTTCCGCCCGACGTCGAGGTCGAGCAGGTGCCGGCCGAGGTCATTGCCGGGCGCGATCCGCAGCTCGAGAAGGCGATCGAGATCGCCCTGCAACAGCTCGAGGCGAATCCACCCTACCGGCCAGTGCGACCGGCCTACCCGACCCGTGCGAGGCGGCAGTGATCGAGCTTCCGAAGTTCACCGTCGGGATCGAGGAGGAGTACCAGGTCATCGAGCCCGGCACCCGCGAGCTAACGGCGGAGGTGAAGAGCATCCTCGAGGAAGGCGCCGCGATCCTCGGCGATCAGATCAAGCCCGAGTTCATGCAGTCGCAGGTCGAGGTGGGCAGCAGCGTCTGCCATGACATGCGGCAGGCGCGGGCCGAGCTCGTGCGCCTTCGGGGCACGATCTGCGAGATCGCCGACAAGCACGACCTCTGGGTCGCGGCGGCCAGCACCCATCCGTTCTCCAGGTGGGAGAACCAGCAGATCACCGTTGCCGATCGCTACGTGAAGCACGAGGAGCGTCTGCGCGACGTAGCCCGCAGGTTGCTGATTTTCGGCATGCACGTGCACATAGGGATCGACGACAAGAACCTGATGATCGACGTGATGAACCAAGCGCGGTACTTCCTGCCGCATCTGCTTGCCCTGTCGACCAGCTCGCCGCTGTGGCGTGGGCGCGAGACCGGGCTGAAGTCCTACCGGTCGATCGTCTTCGAAAACATGCCGCGCACCGGCATTCCGCCGGTGTTCGAGACCTGGTCCAATTACGAGGGTTTCATCGGCACGATCGTGCAGACCAACTGTATCGAGGAGCCGACGCAGATCTGGTGGGATATTCGGCCGCACCCCAAGTTCCCGACGCTGGAGTTCCGGCAGAGCGATATCTGCACTCGGGTCGACGAGGCCATCTGCATCGCGGCGCTGATCATGGCCATCGTCGCCAAGCTCACGCAGCTGCGCCTGAGCAACCAGTCCTGGCGCTCGTATCGCCACCACCTGATCGAGGAAAACAAGTGGCGCGCGGTGCGCTGGGGTCTCGACGGCAAGCTCATCGACCTCGGCAAGCGGGAGGAGGTCGACACCCGCGTGGTGATCAAGGAGATGCTCGAGTGGGTTGACGACGTGCTCGACCCCCTCGAGCTCCGCGAGGAGGTCTCCTACGCGCATACCATCCTGGAGCACGGCACCAGCGCCGACCGCCAGCTGGCGACCTTCAAGGCGCAGAACGGACCGATCCCGGTGGTCGACCAGATCGTCGCCGAGACCCGCGAGGGGTTGTAGGAGGCAACCGCGACAGGCGGAATGGGAGTGACGGTGCCCGTCCCTGTTTTGCAAGGGTGCTGTCTTGACGGCGCGAGTCGGCTAAGATGGTCAAGATGGTCAACTTGATCATCTTGGAGGGGGAATGTCGATTTCGATGAACATTGCCGAGGCCAAGCGGGCGTTTTCCGAGCTCGTGGGCCGGGTGGCCTTCGGCGGCCAGAGCATCCTGATCACTCGTCGCGGCAAGCCCATGGCCCGTCTCGTTCCGGTCGATGCCGCGGACGCGGTGCACCTCGCCGACCTCGGCGGGTGGCTCGAGGACGACGACCCTTTCTTCGGGCTTCTCGAGGAGGTCGAAGAGCATCGCGACCGTCACGCGCCACGCTCGCTCCGAGCCCCGGACACCGAATGACGGGCTATCTGCTCGACACCACCGTCCTCTCGGAGCCGATGAAGCGGCGTCCGAGCGCAACGCTCATCGAGCGTCTGCGTGTGTGTCCTGTCGATCGCCTGTTCACCTCGAGCATCTGCGTCATGGAACTCCGCAAGGGCGCGCAGCGGCACCCTCGCAGCGAGGGGCTGTGGCACTCGATCGCCACACGGCTTCTACCTCTCGTCCGGGTGCTGCCGGTCAGCGCCCGCGTTGCGGTGACGGCGGGAGATCTCCTAGCGTACCTGGAGGCGTCCGGCACCCCGATCGGCCTGCAGGACGTGCTCATCGGTGCCACGGCCAAGAGCCGCGAGCTGGTCGTCGTGACGCGCAACCTGCGCCACTTCGATCGCCTGCCAGGCTGCCAGGCCGAGAGCTGGTTCGGTTAAGGGTAAGGCTGGGCGGATGCAGCTCCGAAACGAGATCCTGGAGGGCGCACACGTACGCCTGGAGCCACAGAGTTCCGGTCACGCTGAAGAGCTGTGGACGGTCGCGCAGCACCCCGAGCTGTGGCGCTACATGCCGTTCCCGGTCGATACCCGCGAGCGCTTCGAGCACATGGTCCAGCAGTCGTTGTCCATGGCTGCGGCCGGCCTGATGGCCCAACGTGCGTGACCGACTCCAGAGGCTGTTGGACCGTTGAGCGGCGACCGCGGACTGGGACCGCCCGGCACGGTCTTGGAGTCGGAGGCGCTGCGGCGGGCGCCCCGTCTGCGCCGTGAGCCCTATGTCTTGCTATTCTCGCTCGGAGTCGCGCTTTGCTGGTCCGGGGTGCTGCACTGGGCGCTGCTGGCGGCCGGCCTGGCCACGGAGAGTCCCGGCCGCGCTTCCACGCCATGGTGCAGACCCAGGGCTTCATGACCTGCCTTATCGTGGGCTTTCTGTTCACCATGATCCCGCGGCGTACGGGAACCGGGCCGCCAGCCACGTGGCAGGTGCTGCTTGGTGCGCTCGGACCGGTCGTCATGGCCGCCAGTGCCTGGGAGCGGAATTGGCAGATGGCACAGTTCTGCTGGCTGGTCACGGCGCTCGTGACCGTGGCCTTCGTGGTGTCCCGATTCGTCAGCGTGCAGGCTCGCCGCGGCGCGCCCACCGGGTTCGTCTGGATCCCGGTGGCGTTCCTGTTGGGAATCGCGGGCTCGGTAATGGCCTATGTGGGGGACGGCCGGGAGACCGCGCTGACCATGGTGCAGCTGGGCGAGGAACTGGTGCAGCAGGGCATGCTGCTGGGCTTCGTGCTGGGCGTCGGGAGCCTGGCCCTGCCCCTGATGACACGCGGGGAGCAACCCCCTGACGCCGGGGCCGGGCAACGTGATCGGCTCATCCGTCTCGGCCACCTGGTCGGGGCAGCGATTCTCGTCTTGTCGTTCTGGCTGGAGGTCAGCGGTTCGATCCGGCTGGGTCTGCTGATGCGCGGCGTAACCGTTCTCACCGTCTTGCTGACCGACCCCCAGATCTGGCGTCCGCCACGGCGTCCAGGGCTGAACGTGCGGGTGATTCTCGTGGCCGTCTGGTTGTTGCCGACCGGCTACCTGGTCGGGGCGATCTTCCCTGACTACGCGATGGGGGCGCTGCACATCAGCCTCATCGGCGGGTTCGGGTTGCTCGCACTGGCGGTCAGCGCCCAGCTGATCCTGGGCCACGGGGGCTATCGCGAGATCCTGATCGGTCATCCGCCCGCTCTGCTGTGGGTGACGACCCTGGTCGGCTCCGCGATCGTGGCCCGCATGGCCATGGAGCTGGCTTCTGCCGAGCGCTTCCGCTGGATGGGTTGGGCTGCCGGTCTCTTTTTGGGCGCCACGCTACTGTGGCTTCGCCTCGTGGCTCCGGGCCTGCTATCGACGCGGAGCGCCGATCCCTGATGGGGTCAGCGACGGCGTAGCAACCCGCGCCAGTTGCCACTGTTCGTGGGTACCGCGCCGGTGTCGTTTCCAACCACGGTGCCCTGGTCGTTGACCCACCAGTAGTCGCGGTCGTTGCCGACCCAGTACTGCTCGCCGGTGGTTTCGTCCTCGGCGTACTCGCCGCCGCGCATCATCGCGGCCCATCCCTCGAGTGGATCGTCGCCGTTGCGTGAGGTGCTGCGGCCAGCCGACTCGAGGTAGCGCGAGAAGACGCGGTCCATGGTGGCGCTGTACTGGCGCATCTGTTGCACCGTGTGGTCGTGGGCCTGGTTCCACAGCTGGAAGAACTCCGCGGACAGCTCCAGAGTGGAGACGACGTGATCGAGGATGTCGCGCACGGTCGCTTGCGAGCCGGCGTCGGCCGGGCCCAGGGCAGCCGCGAAGATCCGCAACCGCCATAGGCCGGGGGTACCAGGCGAGGTGATGTAGAGCGTCTCGCCATGGGCGGTACCGGCGCCGAAGCCGCCGTCACTACGCTGCAGCAGGAAGCCGATCGTCCCCGAGTCAAAGGGGATGGCGATGCCCGTGAAGGGGTCGGGGAAGGCGACGCGCGAGTTGGCCGAGCGGTAGGTGACGATGCCTCCTGCGTAGGCGGGCTGCTCCTGCAGGAAACTGCGGCAGGACGAAGGCCTCGATGGTGGCGTGCCCGGGCCGGTAGACACCGTATTGGACCTCCATGAACGAGAGCCAGTTGTGGGCCAGGCTGAACAGCGCGCTGCCCTCGGGGGACGTCCCCTGAAGCTTGAACTGGCCGAGGTCCATCGCCTGGCCCACCTGCCCGTCGATGCGCCAGCCGGCAGGAACCTCGGCGGCAATCAGCCCGTACGGATCGCTCCAGCGCGTGTAGCGCACCTGGGTCGATGGTGCTACGAGCGCGGGCGTCACCTCGCTGCCCGCGTCCGAGACCCCGGTGAGTGACGGTGTCGCACCGTCGTCCTCGAGCAACAGGCCGATGACTGTGAGCACGGCAAGGATCGCCCCGGCAGCGTAGAGAATCGGCTGTGACACCAGCCGCGTGGCCATCGCCTCGCCTCGCTTCGACTCCAGAGCAATGGTCGCGAGCATACAACATGACTCGGCGCACCCGGCCGCCTATTCTGCGCGCAGGGCGACCGGGCAGGGTGGCCGCGAGCAGGCGGTCGGCGCGGCGCGGCGGGCTCGGAACCGAGGACTTCACGACTCGACCCTGAAGCGGTCGAGTCCCTGCCACAGTGCCGTCAGGGCCTCGTGCGAACGCTGCAACTGATCGAGGCCCGCTGCGGTCACCTCGAAATGGCGTTGGGGCCGGCCGCCACGCCAGCCCTCGAACGACCGCGTCGTCCATGTCAGGTAGCCCTTTGCCTGCAGGCGGTCGAGCGTGGTGTAGAAGGCTCCCCGTGTTACGGCGCGCCCGGTTCGAGCCTCGAGCTCACGCCTTACTTCGACTCCGTAGGCGGCATCGGCTGTGCGCAGGATGGCGAGCAGAACCATCTGCTCGAACTCGCCGAGGTAGCTCTTCGGGGCCATGGTGAGCTCCAGTCGCTCGGGGTTGCGGTGGGTTGTCGAGAGCCTACATCGTAGTCTGTTTGATATGCAATGTAGACTGTATCTTCGAGCCGACGGTACCCGCCATCTGCCGCACCGCTGCAGCCTGCTACACTCGCCGGCGCGGAGGTTCCGTCTTGTTCAAGTATCCAGAAAAACTCGGTTCAGCTCGAGGATCAAGGGCGGCTGATGGGTGATCTGATCGACGTTCGGCTGACCGTGAACGACCGCGCGCACGAGCTGCGCGTCGAGCCGCGGCTGCTGTTGAGCGATGCGCTACGCCACGAGATCGGGCTGACCGGCACCCATGTCGGCTGTGAGCACGGGGTCTGCGGCGCCTGCACCGTACTGCTCGACGGAGAGCCGGTGCGCTCCTGCCTGATGTTCACGGTCCAGGCTGAGGGGCATCGGATCATCACCGTCGAGGGCATTGGGACGATCGACGCGATGCACCCGCTGCAGAGTGCGTTCCACGAAGCGCACGCGCTCCAGTGCGGTTTCTGCACACCCGGGATCCTGCTGTCGCTGCTGCCGTTCATGCAAGCCAACCCGGATGATCCGAGCGAGGAGGAGATCCGCAAGGCCCTGGGAGGCAATCTGTGCCGCTGCACGGGTTATCAGCACATCGTTGACGCCGTGATCGCAGCGGCTGTGGCGGACGGGGAGGCCGGCTCGGAATGAAGGGTCGCGTCTTCGGCCAACGCGTGCGGCGCAACGAGGACCCAGGCTTGCTGACGGGCAGGGCCGAGTTCATCGACGATGTCGAGCCCGCGGGCACCGTGCACGTGGCGTTCTATCGGTCGGATTTCGCACACGCGTGCCTGGGCCCGATCGACACGGCCCGGGCGACCGCGATGCCCGGCGTGCTGGGCGTATACACGGCCGCCGATCTCGGCGACGCCTGGCAGCACGGGCCGCTCCTGGTGTCGCCGCCGCCGATCGAAGGGCTGGTGTTCCACGAAGCGACCCAGGTGCCCCTGGCGCGCGGCAAGGTCCGCTATGCCGGGGAGCCGATCGTTGCTGTCGCGGCCGAGAGCCGGTATCTGGCCGAGGACGCGCTCGCCGAGCTGCGCGTCGAGCTCGACCCCCTGCCGGCGGTCGTTGACCTGGAGTCGGCGCTCGATCCGGAATCGGGCCTCGTGCACGAGGAGATCGGCTCCAACCTCGCGGCTCACTGTGTGCAGAGGAAGGGCGACTGGGACGCCGCACGTGAGGCAGCGGAGGTGATCGTCGCTCGACGCTTCGTGTATGACCGCGGTGCGGCGGCGGCGATCGAAAACCGCGGCGTGGTGGCGGTCTGGGACGAGCGCGCCGGCAAGCTGACGGTGTGGGACACGACCCAGGCGCCGATTCCCATCCGCAACGGGTTGGCTCGGTGGTTCGGGCTCCAGGAGCGACAGGTCGACGTGATCGCGCCGTTCATCGGCGGCGCGTTCGGCCCCAAGATCATGATGTTCTACCCCGAGGAGATCCTGGTCCCGTGGATCGCGATGCACCTCGGACGGCCGGCGAAGTGGATCGAGGATCGAGCCGAGAACTTCCTGGCCACCACGCAGGAGCGGCTGCAAGTCCACGACGCCCAGATGGCGCTCTCAACCGACGGGCGCATTCTGGGGGTGCGGGACGAGTTCCTTCACGATACCGGTGCCTACGATACGTACGGTCTCACCATCCCGATCAACAGCCAGTGCACGCTGCTGGGCTGCTACGACGTACCCAACTATCACAGCGAGTTCCGGGTGGTGTTCACGAACAAGCCGATCGTCACGCCGGTGCGAGGTGCCGGCCGACAACACGGCGTCTTCGTGATGGAGCGGTTGCTCGATCTGGCGGCGCGGGAATTGCGCCTCGACCGGGTCGAGATTCGTTTACAGAACTACCTGCAGCCGGAGGATTTCCCGCACGTTCACGGCATCGTCTACCAGGACTTCTCTCCGCTGACCTATGACAGCGGCAACTACGAGCCGGCGATGCGCCGCGCCGCCGAGCTGATCGGATACGGCGGCGAGGCCACCGTCAAGGGCGGCGTGCGGCAGGGCGTTGGCATCGTCTCCTACGTCGAGGGCACCGGGATCGGCCCGTACGAAGGGGCGCGGATCTCGATCGACCCGACCGGCAAGGTGCACCTGGCCACCGGCGTCGGCACCCAGGGGCAGGGTCACTACACGGCCCTGGCTCAGATCGCCGCCGAGGTTCTCGGCTGCGATGCCGAGGATGTCTCGGTGGTGACAGGCGACACTCGGGAGTTCCACTGGGGAACGGGCACCTTCGCGAGCCGTGGCGCCGTGGTTGCCGGCAACGCGACGCACGCGGCGGCGCAGCGGGTTCGCGACAAGGCGGTGCGGCTGGCCGCGGATCGACTCGGCGTCGAGGCGGCCGAGATCGAGCTCGCCGAGGGCACTGCGCGTGTCCGATCGGCGCCCGAGCGCGCCATGTCCCTGGGAGAGCTGGCGGCGCTGGCCAATCCACCGCGCGGAGCGGTCAAGCCTGGCAGCGAGCCTGGCCTCGAGGCCACCGCCTACTTCGGCCCCGAGCGCGGCACTACCGCCAGCGGCGTGCACGCCATGCGGGTCGAGGTGGATCCCGACACCTATAACGTGCGCATCCTCGACTACGTCGTCGTGCACGACTGCGGCCGGGTAATCAACCCGCTGATCCTCGATGGCCAGATCCACGGCGGTGTGGCGCACGGCGTCGGCAACGCCTTCTACGAGCAGCTCGTCTTCGACGCCGACGGTCAACTGCAGAACGCCAGCTCCATGGACTACCTGCTACCCACAGCCTGCGACGTGCCGCGGGTGCGGATCGACCACATCGAGACCCCCGCCGCCGATGCGCCGCTCGGGGTGAAGGGCGCCGGCGAGGCCGGTTGCATCCCCACGGCGGCGGCGTTTGCGCAGGCACTCGAGGACGCCCTCGGTATTCCGGGCTTCGAGATTCTGGAGATGCCGCTGAGCCCGTGCCGGCTATTCGAGCTGGTACAGGAAGCGCGCCGATGAAGCCGGCACCGTTCGAGTACTACGCCCCGACAAGCCTCGAGGCGGCGCTCGAGCTGATGGCAGAGCACGGCTGGGACGCCAAGGCGCTGGCGGGTGGTCAGAGCCTTATCCCGGCGATGAACTTCCGACTGGCGCAGCCGGCGGTTCTGGTCGACCTCGGCCGCATTCCCGAGCTGTCCTACGTGCGCCTCGGCGACGACGAGCTGCGGGTCGGCGCCATGACGCGCCAGTCGCAACTGGAGCGTGATCCTGCGCTGGCCGTCGCCCCGTTGCTGGCGCAGGCGCTTCCGCACGTCGCCCACCCACAGATCCGCAGCCGCGGCACCGTCGGTGGCAGCATGGCGCACGCCGACCCTGCCGCCGAGCTGCCGGCCGTGGCGCTGGCGCTGCAGGCCCGCTTTCGTGCCGTCGGCGAGCACGGCGAGCGCTGGATCGATGCCGAGGAGTTCTTTCTCGGCCTCCTCATGACGGCGCTCGAGCCGGGAGAGCTACTGGCCGAGGTCGCCGTTCCCGCGGCGGCACCAACGTCGGGGAGTGCATTCGAGGAGATGGCGCGACGCCACGGCGACTATGCGCTGGTGGGGGTCGCCGCGACGGTCGACGTCGATGAGGCGGGAAGCTGCAGCGCGGCGCGCGTGGCACTGCTATCGGTCGGCGAGGGTCCGATCCTGTCGATCGCCGCGGCCGACGTGCTGGTCGGGGAGCGTCCGAGCGCCGAGGCGATTCGGGCTGCCTCAGAGGCCGCTGCGGAGGCCATCGATCCGCCCGCCGACATCCATGCGACCGCCGCGTTCCGCCGCCACCTCACCCGCGTGCTGGTGGGGCGGGCGCTACACCGAGCCTTCGCGTCGGCGGGACGAAGTGACGCCTGATGGGCTGGGTTCGCACCCTGCTGGAGGAGCCCCCAGTACAGCTAGGCGGGCCGCTGCCCGACTCCGATCTGCTCAACGACGATCTCGCGCCCACCCCGTTGTCGGCGCGCACCTGGAGTCGGTGGCACATCGCCGCGCTCTGGGTGGGCATGAGTGTCTGCATCCCGACCTACATGCTGGCCTCGAGCATGATTCTGGCGGGGATGTCGTGGCGCCTGGCGTTGTTCACTATCGTGCTCGGCAACGCCATCGTGCTGGTGCCGCTGGCGCTCAATGGCCACGCCGGGACCAAGTACGGCGTGCCGTTCCCTGCCTTTGCCCGGGCGGCGTTCGGGATCCGCGGAGCGCACGTTCCTTCGTTGCTGCGCGCCGCCGTTGCTTGCGGTTGGTTCGGGATCCAGACGTGGATCGGTGGCACGGCGGTGCACGCGGTCTTGGCGACCCTGTGGCCAACCTGGGGCGGTCTCGGTGGGAGCTGGTCCTTCATGGGCTACGGTCTGCCCGAATACCTCGCGTTCTTGCTCTTCTGGGCCGTCAACGTCTACTTCGTCTGGTCGGGCACCGAGTCAATCAAGTGGCTCGAGACGATCGCCGCGCCGTTCCTGATCGTGATGGGGTTGGTGCTCCTGACTTGGGCTGCGAGCCAGGTCGGCGGGATCGGCGCGATCCTCGAGCGCTCCGACGCGCTGGTGGCCGAGGGGGAGGCGACCACCCGGGCAGCCTGGTTCTTCGGCTTCTTCATGCCGTGGCTCACGGCGATGGTCGGTTACTGGGCGACGCTGTCGCTCAACATCCCCGACTTCACGCGGTACGCCGCCAGCCAGCGGGACCAGGTCTGGGGCCAGGCGATCGGCCTGCTGACCACGATGCCGCTGTTCGCTTTCATCGGGGTCGCCGTGACTGCGGCCACGGTCATCCTCTACGGCGAGGCGATCTGGAACCCCGTCGACCTGGTGAGCCGGCTGACCCTCGAGAGCGGCAACCCGCTGTTCGGCGTCGTGGCCATGCTGGTGCTGGCCCTGGCGACCTTGTCGACCAATATCGCCGCCAACGTCGTAGCCCCGGCCAACAGCTTCTCGGCGCTGGCGCCGCGCCATATCGACTTCCGTCTGGGCGGTCTGATCGCCGCCCTGATCGGCATCCTGATCATGCCGTGGCGGCTGCTGGACATGTATCAAGGCTGGCTGATGAGCTACTCGGGTCTTCTCGGCGCCGTCGGCGGCGTGATGATCTGCGACTACGTGCTGCTGCGGCGCACGCAGCTGTCGGTGCGGGATCTCTACGACCCGAACGGCGAGTACGCCTACGGCAACGGCATCAACACCGCCGCCCTGGCGGCGATGAGCCTGGGCATTGCCGTGGCCCTCGTCGGCCGTCTCGTGCCGGCGCTGCACGTGCTCTTCGAGGGCGCCTGGTTCTCGGCCGCCACCGTTAGCTTCGTGGCCTACGCCTTGCTGATGCGGCTCGGTCCGCGCAGCCGATAACCCTGCTACGATGCCCTGGCCCGAACCGGAGGAACTGGATGAAGCCCTACGATCTGTCCCAGCCGCTCAACCAGGAGGTCTCCTTCTGGCCCTACTATCCGCCCTTCGAGGTCAAGTACATCAAGCGCAAGTCCGAGCACGGGGTCAACGCGCAGTACATTCAGACCTCGAACCACATGGGCACCCACATCGACGCGCCGCGCCACTTCGTCACCGACGGCAAGACCATCGATCAGGTGCCGCTGGAGTGGCTGTACGGCGACGGGGTGATCGTCAACCTGTCGGACGAGCTCGACGAGCTCGGCGTTTACACGCCCCAGATGATCGAGGCGCGGGTCGAGGTGAGGGAGGGGGACATCCTGCTGCTGCACACGGGATGGGAGCGCCACGCGCAGTTCGCCTCGGAGCCCGACGAGGAGAAGTACATCCACCGTCACCCCGGCGCGCACCGGGACATGGTGCCGTGGCTGCTCGACAAGAAGATCCACGTCTGGGGCGTCGACGCGGTGTCGACCGATCACCCGATGAATCTGCCGATCGGTCGCTTCCTGGGCAAGGGCATGTTCGGCCATTGCGACCGGGTGCGCGCTCTGTGTGAGGAGAAGTTCGGCGGTCCCGAAGGCGTGGCCGAGCTCTTTCCCGAGGGCGACTACCAGCTGACACACAACGCGCTGTTTCCCTCCGACTGCATGCACATCGAGAACCTCGGCGGCCATATAAACTACCCCGATCTGCAGAATCGTCGCCTGACGCTCGGCGCCTTCCCGTGGCTGTTCAAGGGGGGTGAGGCGGCCTTCTGTAGGGTCGTCGCGTTCGTCGAGGAATGAGCCGGGCGGCATGACGTGAGCGAGGCGATCACGCGGCTGGGCGCCCGCGAGCTACAGCGCCGGATCGCCGCGCGCGAGCTGTCTCCGGTGCAGCTCGTGGAGGCGTGCTTGGCGCGTGTCGACGCTCGGAACCCGGAGCTCAACGCGCTGGTGACCCTGTCGCCCACGGCGCTCGATCAGGCGCGCGATATCGAGGCCCGACTCCAGGCGGGCGGGGAGCCCGGCCTGCTGTGCGGGCTGCCGGTCGGCATCAAGGACGTCACGCCGGTTGCCGGGCTGCGTCACACATTCGGCTCGCCACTGTATGCCGACCAGGTTGCCGAGGTCGACGCCGTGGTGGTCCAGCGGTTACGCGACGCCGGGGCGATCATCCTGGGCAAGACGAACACGCCCGAGTTCGCCACCGGCGGCAACACCTTCAACGAGGTGTTCGGCCCCACCCGGAATCCCTACGATCCGGCGCTCTCGGCCGGTGGTTCGACCGGCGGCGGTGCGGCCGGGCTGGCCACGGGGATGATCGCGCTGGCCGAAGGTACTGACCTGGGGGGGTCGCTTCGCATACCGGCGTCGTTCTGCGGCGTGGTCGGACTGCGACCGAGCCCCGGCGTGGTGCCCACGTGGCCATCCGAGTATCCGTGGGACACCATGCAGGTTACCGGCCTGATGGCCCGCCGGGCCGAGGACATCGCGCTCGCACTGCAGGCGATCGCCGGCCGCAGTCCGCTGGCGCCGATCGGCGAGGCGATGGCGATGGTCGACTTTCTCGACACACTCGACATGCTCGAGCCACCGGGGATGCGGCTGGCCTACTGCCCCGACATCGCCGGCATCGGTATCGATCCGCAGGTCGAGGTGGTCTGTCGGGCGGCGATCGAGGCCTTGGAGGGGGCGGGGGCGAGTGTGGAGGAGATCTCCATGGACCTGTCCTGGGCGCGCGAGCCTTTTCTGGCGCTGCGCGGCTACTGGATGGTTGCCCAGCAGCACGGCCGGCTGGAGCGCCGGCACGAGTTTGGCGACAACCTGCGAGGCAACGTCGAGGCCGGGCTGAAGCTCGGCGCCACCGATTTCGCCGCCGCCGAGACGGCACGCGGCGACATGTGGGAGGTCTTCCGACGACTCTTTTCGCGCTTCGACTACCTGCTCACCCCGACGATGGCCGTCCCACCGTTTCCGGTCGAGCAGAACTATCCCGAGACCATCGCCGGCGAGCCGATGAAGACCTACATCGACTGGGTCGCGCCGACGTTCATCCTCAGCCTGGCCGGCTTACCGGTGGCATCGGTGCCAGCGGGACTCGACACTCGAGGGCTGCCGGTAGGGCTGCAGATCGTCGCCGGGCCCGAGGGCGAGGGGCGCGCCCTGGCACTCGCCGACGCCGTTCAGCGGCTCGTCGAGCTGCCGCCACCGGCCTGCTGAGCGCTCCCGGCTCCGTTCAGCGCCAGGTTGAGGAAGACGGAAAACGCCACCGCCAGAACGACGGTGTTGGTCACCAGCAGGCGGGGCAACTCCGGCACCTCCGACAGCCACGCGTCGCCGAGCTCGTAGCGCACGTACAGCGGCAGCCCCACGCTCAGCACCAGCGTGAACCCGGCCACCAGGTCGTTCGGCGCCGTGCGCTTCGCGGTCGCAAGCAGCCGTAGCCCCGAGGCCACGATCAGACCACAGACCAGCAGAAACACGCCCCCCAGAACCGAGCGCGGCAGGGCGACCAGCAGGGCACCGAACTTGGGGCAGAGCCCGTACAGAAGAAGGATCACAGCGGCCACTCGGACCACGGCTCGGCTGGCCACGCCCGTCGTCGCGATGATGCCGATGTTCTGGGTGTAGCTGGTGCAGGGGATCATCCGACCAATCCACATCGGGTCGGCAGCTTCGAGCTCGATACGCCGGGCCACTCGATCCATGACGTCTCGGTAGAGGGCGGCATCGCCTACTCGTCCAACTGGTCCGACGGCGTCGTGGCCGTGGATGTCGGCGGCGGCGGACAGGGCGGCTCGCCCCGTAGCCCGGTGATGCTCGGCAGCTACGCGTATCCGAGCGGCTGGAACCACGCGGCCTTTCCGTATACCAGCGACTCGACCGGGAAGCGCTACGTGTTCGCCGGCGACGAGGCGTTCCCGTACGGTATGAACACGGCGCCGGGCTCGGAGCCGACCCGCGCCGCCGGCTGGGTCCACGTTATCGAGTGGGACGACTGGGGCAGCCCGCGCGAGGTGGCGCGCTATGAGGTTCCCGAGGCCGGTACCCACAACCTGTGGGTCGAGGACGACATCATGTATGTCGCCTACTACAACGGCGGCCTGCGCATCGTCGACGTGTCGGGCGAGCTAATGGGTGACCTGTACCGGCAGGGGCGCGAGATCGGCCGCTTCATTCCCGACGACCCGCAAGGCTATTCGGCGAACGCGCCCATGGTCTGGGGCCCGCAGCTCTACAAGGGCCTGGTCTTTTTCTCCGATTGGAACTCGGGACTGTGGGCCGTGCGGGTGCAGGAGTCGCCGGACGACACCCAGTAGCGGCAGGTGCCTCCGCCGGGCTCCGTTGAAAAGACGGTGTCTTGCCCGATACCCTCCGTCGACGTTCAAGCAGCATGGGAGCTTCACGCATGGAACCGGGAACCCGCCTCGAGCACTACGAGATCGTCGACAAGCTGGGCGAGGGCGGCATGGGTGCCGTCTATCGTGCCGAGGACACCCGGCTCAAGCGGCAGGTCGCGATCAAGGTACTGCCGCCCGAGGTGTCGCTCGACGAGGAGCGGCTGGCGCGGCTAGAGCGCGAGGCGCAGCTGTTGGCGTCGCTCAACCACGCCAACGTCGCTACGGTGCACGGCTTCGGCACCGAGGAGATCGCCGAGGAGTCGGGGCCGCGCCAGGTCAGCTTCCTGGTCATGGAGCTGGTCGATGGTCCGAGCCTGTACGAGCGCATCGCCGGAGGGCCCTTGCCGTGGCGCGAGGCGGTCGACATCGCGATCGGCATTGCCGCCGGGCTGGAGGCGGCGCACGAGCGCGGCATCGTTCATCGTGATCTGAAGCCGGGCAACGTCCACCTAGCGCCCGACGACACCGTCAAGGTGCTCGACTTCGGACTGGCCAAGGCCTTCGAGGGGGACGGCACCGGCAGCGGGTCGCTGGAGATGAGTGCCTCGCCGACCGTGGCCGCGGCCACCCGCACCGGCATGATCCTTGGCACCGCCGCATACATGAGCCCGGAGCAGGCGCGCGGCAAGCCGGTCGACAAGCGCGCCGACATCTGGGCACTGGGCTGTGTGCTCTACGAGATGCTGGCCGGTCGCAAGGCCTTCGAAGGCGAGACGGTCTCGGACGTCCTGGCGGCGATCCTCAAGGAGCAACCCGACACCGACGCACTGCCACCGATTCCCGAGCGCCTGCGCCATGTGCTCGACCGCTGTCTGGACAAGGACCCGAACCGGCGCATGCGCGATGTCGCCGACGTGCGTATCGAGCTCGAGGTGGCGCGCCAGGAGCGGGCCCGCGCTGGCGCCGCCGCGGCGGCCGTCCCGAGCTGGCGGCTGGCGCTGCCTCTCGGCCTCGCTGCGGCATTGGCTGGCGCGTTGGCGGGGTGGGGGATCTGGGGCGGCAGCTCGATGGGGCCCGAGCTGCGGGTGCTTCTGGCGCCGGAGGCCATCGCCGGCGGATCGACGCCGCTGGCGATCTCGCCCGATGGCCTGATGGTGGCCGAGAACGGCCGCCGGGCCGGCATCCGGCTGCGCATGATGAGCGAGTTGGAGGGGCGCTACCTACCCGACACGGAGGGCGGCCTGCAGGCAGTAGCCTTTTCCGCCGACGGTAGACGGATCTACTTCAGCCGGGGGAGCGAGGTGCTCAGCATCGGTGTGGAGGGCTCCTCCCCGGTGGTCGAGGCCAGCCTGGAGGCCGGCAACGTCACGGGATTGTTTCGTGGCCTCGACGGGGACATGTTCGCGGCAGTCTCGCAGGGTCAGAATGGGCGCGTCCTGCGGCTCCAGCCCAACGGTGGCTTTACCGAATCGTGGACGGGTGAGCACGGAGGGCGGTTCGCGGTCCTGACCAGTCAGCTCGCCGACAGCCTCTGGCTGGGTCACAACTGGACCGGGGTCGGGCAGATCGGCGAGATGATCGTGGTGGGCGGTGAGGCCGGTGTCATGAGCACTGGCCTCGCCGGCTACCGCAGCCCCCGACACCTCGGCGACGGTGTCGTGCTCGCGGCCGATCCGCGCGGTCGGCTGACCCAGCTGCGCATGGATCCGGAGACCGGCGAGGTGATCGAACCGCCGGTGGTTCGCGTCGAGGAGCTCGCGTACAGCGCCGGGAGCTCGGCGGCCTGGGACATTGCCGACAACGGTACGCTGGTCTATGTCGGCGGCGAGGCGCCGGCCGCGGCTGCCCAAGCACTCGCGTGGCTCGATCGCACAGGGACCATCGAGGTCTTCAGCGAGCGTCGAGGGATTCACGACGTCGACACTCGCGTCTCGCCCGATGGCCAGCTCCTGGCACTGGAGCTGCGTGCTTCGTCGGAGGATGAGGATGTCGATATCTCGGTCTGGATTCACGATGTCCAACGCGACGTTCGCACAGCGTTGACCCCCGGAGTGCGCAGCACCTTCCCGGTCTGGTCGCCGGACAGCCGGCAGATCGTCATGTTGCAGACCGTGGGCGCCGAGCCGCAGGGCATCTACCGCGCCCCGGTAGATCGCAGCACGGAGCCGGAGTTGCTCCTGGAGGCGGCCGAGGGCCGCTTCGCGATTCCGCTCGACTGGTCTCCCGACGGCCGCAGCCTGCTGTACGTCGAGAGCTCCACCCGGGTCCGGTCGGCCGACAACGACCTGTGGGTCCTGTCGCTCGACGGCGGCGAGCCGACCCCGTGGCTGCAAACGTCGGCCAACGAGATGGACGCGCGCATCTCTCCCGACGGCCGCTGGGTGGCCTACGTGTCGGACCACAGTGGGGATCGGCAAATCTACGTGCGACCGTTCCCCGGCGGCGGCGAGACACGCGTTTCGGCCGAGGGCGGGGGTGACCCGGAGTGGAACTCGGACGGGAGCGAGCTCTATTTTCTCCGCGGCCGGCAGATGCTCATGGTCGATGTGAGCTCGGGCGACGAGATTGGCTTCTCGGCGGAGCGTCCGCTGGTGCAGATCCCGCCGACGGCCAACTCCCGCCTGGCCGACCCGACCGCAGAGGGGGGGCGGTTTCTGATCGCGCTCGCGGGCGACGCCGACGAAGGTGAGCGGTCGCTTCGGGCGATCTTCAACTGGCGGTACGACGAGGCTCGCTAGGGCGTTCGGGCGCGAGGTGTATGGCGAGCGGTTGCCGTTGGCCTAGCCGCCATACTCCCAGGGCGAGTGGTGCACGGTCAGCGGCTCGAAGTCGCCGCGATGCTCCACCGCCGTGACCTCGAAGACCACCAGGTGATGGTCGCCGCCACAGTCGATGGTCTCGAGAACGTGGCACTCGGCATAGGCAGCGGCATCCTCGAGAATCGCCAGACCATCGGCCGACTCGGTGAACGGCAGGCCACCCAGGGTCGGCGGCTGGCTTGCCATGTCGAGGTCGGGTCGCGAGAAGAAGCGCTTGGCGATCGACTCCTGTCCCGCTGCCAGCACGTGGATCACGGCGCGCTGGCTGGCTTGCAGGTATTCGGCGATGCCGCTGTCCGGCTGCACGCCCGCCACGAGCAGTGGTGGCTCGAACGAAGTCTGGGTCATCCACGTCAGTGTGGCCGCGCTATGGCCCTCGGCCGAGCGTGAGGTCACCACGTATATGCCGTTGCTCAGCGAGCGGAGTACTTGCCTTCTGACCTTTGGATCCATGTCGTGCATGAAACCGGATGGCCGGTGTGCTGGCAAGCCAAGGCTTCCCAGCAGGCCTCTTAAGCAGACCGGCTAGAGGCTGAGCGCCAGCGGCGTCGTGAAGCGGCTCCAGGCCCGGTCGAAAACGCGCGCGATGTGCGCCAGCTCCTCAGCGCTGGGCGGCGCGTCAAGGAAGAACGCCCGCGCACCGGCGCCCAGCAGCGTGACGATGCGGCGAGCCACCGCCCCGTAGTCGCCGACCAGGTAGGCACAGGGCGCGCGCCGAACGCGGTAGGGCTGCATCCAGAGCGAGACGCCGGCCTCCCTCCTGGCTCATGCCGTCGAGGTCCTGCTGCCAGCGCGAGTCCCCGAGCGACACCTCGAGCCGCTGCTGTAAAGCTGATCCCCGCCCCCCGGGGAAGCGAGCTCGGGCGGTCTCCCAGGCGATCTCCTCGTCCTCGCGAGCGACGATTCCCAAGCGCACGCACTCGACCCCACCCTCGTCGAGGCCGAGCTGGCCCACCGCGCGAGCCCCCAGCGCGGCGGCGGCCTCCCGGCCCGCCGTCGAGGTCCCGGCAACGAAGAACGAGGGCTGCTGCTCCACCGGCAGCGCTGCGAGCGCCCGCGGCTTGTGAACTCGGTAGAAGTCGCCATCGAAGTTGATTGGATCGTCGGAGCTGAGCAACAGGCGGACGATCGATCCATATTCGACTAGCCGGCGGTAGCGGTCGTCGTGTCGGGTGGCGTCGTCGAGGGCTAGCAGGTCGGATCGGAAGCCCCCGGCTACCAGATTCAGATCCGGGCTGCGCCCGAACAGACGGGCCAGCGAACCGACCTTCTTGGCGACGGCGTACGGGTGCATGTAGAGGGGCTGCACGCTGACCACGGGTCGTAGAGCTTGCGTCGAGGCGAGGATGATCTGTGCCACGACCCACGGGTCGAGCAGGCGATGGTCGGAGTGCACCAGCAACGCCGCGTGTCCGGCCTCCTCGCACCAGCGTGCCGTCTCGGTGACGCGCTCGAGGTAGTCCTCGGTCGGCACGTGGGCCGATTCCGGACATGTCGAGATGAGCTCGACGCTCGGGCTGACAAGCATGCGGGCCTCGGGCAAAGGGAGGGGCTGACCTTTTGCCGCAGCGTAGGGCTCCGGGCCCCGTCCGGCCAAACCCAAAGGCGGCTGCACCCGGACCGAACGGACGCGTGTGGCCAGGAATGCACAGCAGGGGTGTGAGCGCGCAGGTCCGGTGCTCGTCAGTCGAAGAGCGTCCGCCCTCGAGCCACAGGCTCGATCGGCTCGATGCACTCGGGCAGGTCGTTGTCCGGCTTGTTGACCAGAGTGCTCACGAGGCGGGCGCGCAGGCGCTCGGCCGGGCTCGGTCGCAACAGCTCGAGCAGGTCGGCAGGCTCGGTGTCGGGGTCGAGCCAGGAGGCGAGCTGGTGGCGCTCGAGGATCGCTGGCATTCGGTCGTGGATCGGCTCGACCACCTCGTTCGGCTCCGTGGTGACGATGGCGCACGAGCGCACGGCTTTGCCGGTGACTCGGTCGCGCCAGCGGTCCCAGAGCCCCGCAAAGGCGAACGGGGTCTCGTCCTGCAGGTGCAGGTAGACCGGCTGCTTGCCGCCACCCTCGAGCCGTTGCCACTCGTAGAAGCCGTCGGCGGGCACCAGACACCGCCGGCGCGCGAAGGCCTCCCGATAGGCGGGCCTATCCTCGAGTGTCTCCGCCCGGGCATTGATCATGCGGTTGCCGATCGAGGGGTCCTTGGCCCAGTACGGGATCAGGCCCCAGCGCATCTGCGTCCATTCGCGCTCGCCGTCCCCCACGACCACACCGACCGGCTGGGTCGGGGCGATGTTGTACCGGGCCGGTAGGCCTGGCAGCTGGGTGACGCCGAAGTACTCTTGCAGGATTCTCGCCGGCGTCTTGAGGGTGAAGCGTCCGCACACGGTAGGTTCCAGGATGACGACGTCGCGGGGTCTGGCAGGCCGTGGTGAAGCGCGTCAGAGTTTCACCTCGGCCCGCTCGTCTCGTAACCTCTACCACGAACGATCGGCCGGCGCGCTGGGCGACCGGTCCACCCTTGCTAGCGAGAGCCCGATGTCTGAAGAGAGTCCTGTCACCGGGGCCGTCACGGCGGCCGGCTCGTGGCCGCTCGAGCCCGATGAGTCCGAGATACGCGCCATGCTCGAGATCACCATCGAGCGCATCGTGGCCCACCTCGGCTCACTGCCCGAGCAGCCGGCCCACGGCACCCAGGGCGCCGCCGAGGTAGCGCGCCGCTACCGCGAACCCCTACCCGAGACGCCATCCCGCCTCGATGATCTGTTGCGGATGCTGTTCGAGGAGGCGGTTCCGCGCTCGTTCAATACCGCGGGTCCGGGCTACCTCGCCTACATCCCCGGAGGCGGTCTCTTCGACTCCGCCGTAGCCTCGCTCATCGCCGACTCGGTGAACCGATACGTGGGGGTGTTCGCTGCGGCACCGGTGTTGTCGCAGCTGGAAGCCAACGTCGTCCGCTGGTTCGGAGAAATGATCGGTTATCCCGAGACCGCGCGCGGCTTCCTGACGAGCGGCGGTTCGCTGGCCAACTTCAGCGCTCTGGTGACCGCCCGTCGGGAGCGGTTGCCCGAAGACTTCTTGCGCGGCATCGTCTACGTCTCCGACCAGACGCACCACTCCGTGCTCAAGGCGGCGCTACTCGCCGGCCTGCCGGTGGGCAACGTGCGCATGCTCCCGAGCGACGCCCAGTTCCGCCTACGCCCGGCCGATCTCGAGGCAGCGATCGCCGAGGACCGAGCGGCGAGCCGGATCCCGTTTCTCGTCGTGGGCAGCGCCGGAACGACCAATACCGGTGCCATCGATCCGCTCGACGAGATCGCCGATGTGGCGCAGCGGGAGGGACTCTGGTTCCACGTCGACGCCGCATACGGCGGCTTCTTCGTGTTGATCGAGGAGGCGCGTGCGGCGCTCGCCGGCCTCGAGCGCGCCGACTCGGTGGTGCTCGATCCGCACAAGGCACTCTTCCTACCCTACGGTAGCGGCTGCTTGCTGGTGCGCGACGGTGCCGCGCTGATGCGGGCCCACTCGGTGCGTGCCGACTACATGCCGCCGATGCAACAGGACGACGACCTGGTCGACTTTTGCGAGATCTCGCCGGAGCTATCGCGCGGCTTCCGCGGGCTCAAGGTGTGGCTGCCGCTGCGGTTGCGTGGCGTCGAGGTGTTCCGAGAGGCGCTGCGGGAGAAGTGGGAGCTGGCCCGCTGGGCGACCGAGCGCCTACGAGAGATCCCGGACGTGGAGATCGTGGCGGAGCCACAGGTGTCGGTCGTTGGCTGGCGGCTGCGACCGAACGGGCTAGACGAGGGGCAGCTCAATCGACTGAACCGGAAGCTGCTGGATCGCATCAATGCCCGCAACCGCGTCTACCTGACGCCTACGATGGCGCGGCAGGCGTTCATCATCCGCATCTGCGTGCTGTCGTTCCGCACCCATCTCGACCGCATGCAAATGGCACTGGAGGACGTTCGCGCCGCCATCGACGAGGTGCGTAGCGGCGAGGCGGGAGGTGGCGCGTGAGCACCGCCTCGGGGACCCTGATACTGGCGGCGGCACTCTCAGCGGCCGGAGGGACGACGGTGGCCCAGGAGCGCGAGCGCCTGATCGAGGTGGCCCGCGCCGTCATGCAGGCTGCCGGCTACTGCGCCCTGATCACGCTCGACTCCGAGGGCAGGCCACAGGCTCGCGCCATGGAGCCTTTTCCGCCCGGTGCCGACCTGAGCGTGTGGATGGCTACCCATGCCACGACCCGCAAGATCGCCGAGATCGAAGCCGACCGGCGAGCCACCCTCTACTACTTCGACCGGGAAGGTGGCGGCTACGTGACCCTTCTCGGCCAGGCTCGAGTCGTCCGGGATGCCGAGGCCAAGGCGCGCCTCTGGAAGCCTGAGTGGAACGACTTCTACGACGCGGCAAACCGGGGCGATGACTACGTGCTGATCGAGTTCCTGCCGCACCGGGTCGAGATCGTCAGTCTCGAGCACGGGGTGGCCGCGGAGCCGAAGGGCTGGAAGCCGGCCGTGCTGCAGCTGCGCCGGCCGGGCATCAGCGGGCCGCGCTGACCCTGGCCGCGTGCTGGCGGCGCGCGGTGTCGAGCGCGACCAGCAACTCGGCGCTGAATAGCAGCACCAGCGCGGCATAGTAGATCCAGAGCAGGAAGATGACGGCAGCGCCCGCAGAGCCGCTGAAGGTCAGCCGCGCGGCAGCGTACCCCAGGTAGAGGCCGAAGCCCCACTTGGCGAGGCGCCACAAGATGCCGCCGACCAAGGCCGCCGGGATGACCATGCGCCAGTCGTGCAGTCGGCGGGGTGGCAGGGTGTACAGGATCAGCATGAACACCAGGATGTCGATGATGAACGAGCCGATCGAGGGCAGCAGGGTGACTCGGTCGAGGAGCTCGATCACCCGGCTGGCCGCCGGCGCCTCGATACTCCGCACCATCGTCAACATGGTGTTGGCGAAGAAGCCCATCATCAGCAGCACCGCGGCACCGAGGGCCACCACACGCGGTTTCATCATCCCCCACAGCGGCGGGTGGTAGGTCTCGAAGATCCGGTCGAAGGCGGTTTGAATCGAGCCGAACACCAGGCTGGCGAACCAAACCGTGATGACCAGCGAAACGACGCCGATACTCGTGCGGTACTGCACCATCTCGCCGACCGCCGAGTTCAGCACCTCGCCGAACTCGGGCACCAGGAGGCCGCCCTCCTCGAGGACCGTCTCCATTTCTTCGGTGGTCACACCGACGAATCGACTCAGGACCACGATGACCAGGCTCACCAACGGCACGATCGACAGCAGCGCGTAGTAGGAGATCGCGGCGCAATCGTTGAATCGGTTGCTCAGCCAAAATGCCTTGGCGGCGCGACCCAGCGCATGCGTAAAGTCGCGCAGCAGGCCCACTTCGACCGATCAGCCGGCAGGGGTCTCTTGCGGCACGGGAGCTTCGAGCCCGAGCGCCTGATGAAGCTCGCCGCTGTGGTACATCTCGATCAGGATGTCGCAGCCGCCGACGAACTCGCCGTCGATGAACACCTGCGGGATCGTAGGCCACTGAGTGATCTCGCCGAGAGCGGCCCGATAGGCTTCGAGGTTCTCGAGGACGTTGGCCGCCGAAAACGAGACGTCGATTGCGCCGAACACGTCGCACACTGCCTTGGAGAAGCCGCACTGGGGCCCCTCCGGGGTCCCCTTCATGAAGACGAAGACACGGTGCTGGGTGACTGCGGTTTCGATCTGAGTCTTGAGCGGTTCGGTCATTGCTGGTTCCTCAGGGCGTTCCGGTGCGGATCTGGAGAGCGTGCACGGCTTGGGTCATGTGGTCCCCGACCGCCCCGTAGACCATCTGGTGCTGTTGCAGGCGGGTTCTACCGGCGAAGGACGGCGAGACCACCTCGACGCGATAGTGATCGCGGGTTCCGGTGAGATCGGTGACCGTGACCTTGGCGTTGGGAATGGCCGATTCGATCAACCCTCGTAGCTCGTCGGGGTCGAGCAGTTGACCGGCTTGCATGGGCGTCGGACCTTCGTTTTCGATGGTAACCGCGACCGCAGCAGGTGCGGCCAATTTTCCAATTCTAGCAGGCGGCCTGCTAGTGTGACGCGGCGGAGTTGTCTTGTCTTATGGCTTTGGCGAGGATCTGGTCGGCGGACTTGAGCCAAAGGAAGGGCTCGGAGCCGTCGTTCCAGGCTCGGATGAAGCGGTGGATGGCCTTGATCAGGACATCGACGCTGCTGAAGCTGCCGCGCCGGACGGCCTGCGAGGTGAGGATGCCGAACCAGGTCTCCACCTGATTCATCCAGGAAGCGGAAGTGGGCGTGAAGTGACGCGTAAACCGCGGGTGTTGCTCGAACCAGGCCTCGACCTTGGGCTGGGTGTGGGTGCCGTAGTTGTCCAGCACCAGGTGGATCTCGCCCTCGGGGTAGGTGCGGTCGATCAAGCGTAGGAAGCGAAGAAACTCCTGGTGGCGGTGCCGCTGCATGCAGGTGCCCAGGATCTCGGCGGTGGCTAGGTTCAACGCCGCGAACAGCGTCGTGGTGCCGTGGCGTCTGTAATCGTGGGTGCAGCGCTCTGGATCGCCGCGGCGCATGGGCAACATCGGCTGAGTCCGGTCCAGAGCCTGGATCTGGCTCTTCTCGTCCACGCACAGCACCAGCGCCCCCTGGGGCGGGTGCAGGTACAGCCCCACGATGTCGGTGACCTTGTCCTGCAGGAGTGGATCGGCGGAGTACTTGAAGGTCTCGGTGCGATGGGGCTGCAGGCCGTTGCGCCGCCAGATCCGCAGGATCGTCGAAGGGCTCGCATCGACCTGTTTGGCGAGCCGCTGTGCGCTCCAATGGGTTCGGCTCGGAGGCCTCTCCAGGGTTGCGGCGATGATCTTGGCTTCCCGCACGGCGTCGTAGGTGCGCGCACGACCAGAGCGCGGCTCGTCACCGAGATCCTCGATGCCCTGCTTGGCTGCGCGAGCGCGCCACATGCCCACGGTCTGTCGGGAGGTCTCGAGGCGCTCGGCGATCTGCTGGTTCTGCAGCCCCTGCTCGGCAAGCAGGATGATGTGGGCTCGGAACACCTGCCGCTGCTGTGAGCTCGGCGCGTCGATTACTCCCTGGAGCCGCGCCCGCTGCTGCCCGGTCAACGAAATCTCCGGTGCTACCCTGGGCATCGTGGCCTCCTGTCCCGACAAGTTTACTGTCGAGACAAGGAAGTCATAATATGCCATATAAGTCAAGTTAATTACGACGCAGTTACACTAGCGGTGCCCCATCGCCTGCGCGCCTCAGCTGCCCTCGGCCTGGTAGACGACCTTGCCCCCGACGATGGTGTACAGGACCCGCGCGTCGGGGATTTGCTCCTCGGGAATCGTCATGATGTCGTGCGATAGCACGACGATGTCGGCCAGCTTGCCGGGAGTCAGCGAGCCCTTGATGTCTTCCTCGAAGGCTGCGTATGCGGCGCTCAGTGTGTAGGAGCGCAGTGCCTCGGCGCGCGACATGCGCTGGTCGGGAAGAAAGACCTCGCCGTTGTTCATGCGCATGCTCGCCGAGGCGTAGAAGGAGGCGATGGGGTCGACGTCTTCCACCGGCGCATCTGTGCCGTTGATGACCACCGCCCCAGAGTCGAGCAGCCGGCGAAACTGGTAGGCGCGCTCGAAGCTGCGCTCCTCGCCGATGCGGTCGGGCGTCCACGGGCCGTCCGAGGTGGCGTGGATTCCTTGCATCGAGGCGATCACTCCGAGCGGCGCGAAACGCGCGGCGTCGGGCGGTGCGAGCAGCTGGGCATGCTCCATGCGGAATCGTGCATCGACGGCGGCCTCGGGGTTGGCGGCGAAGGCCCGCTGATAGACGTCGAGGACCTCTCGGTTGGCCCGGTCGCCGATGGCGTGGACGCACAGCTGGAAGCCGTGCTCGAGCGCCAGCGCGGCAACCTGCTCGACATTCTCCATGCGCGACGTGTTGTGTCCCGTGCTCGTGCGGTCGTCGTCGTAGGGCTCGAGAAGCCAGGCACCGCGCGGTCCGAGGGCGCCGTCGATTCCTAGCTTGATGGCCCTGATAGTCAGTCGATGGTCGCCCAGGCCGATAGCCCGTATGCGGGGCAGTACCTGCGGCATATCGGCGACCGAGGCCCGCAACATGACCCAGAGGCGCATCTTCAGCTCGCGGTCTTCGAGGGCGTCCGCGAACATCTCGATCGTGCCGACGCCCGAGCCGGCGTCCTGGAACGAGGTGACGCCCTTGGAGGTGACCTCCTGGACGGCCAGCCTCAGCGCCCGGCGCGATTCCTCGTAGATCTCGGCGTCGGTCATCGACTCGCGCGCCCCGGCACGAGCTCGCCGGAGCAAGCCCTGGGCCGTCTCGACGAAGACCCCTGTCGGGTTGCCCTCGTCGTCCTTGATGATCTCCCCGCCGGGCGGCGACTCGGTGTCGCGGTCGATGCCCGCCAGCTCCATCGCCAGGGCGTTGGCCATCCCGGCGTGGCCGCTCGCGTGGGTGAGATAGACCGGGTTGTTGGGCGACACCGCGCTGACAGCGTGGTGCGTCTGGAAGCCGCGCACCATCGGCTCCGGAGGCGGGTTCCACTTGCTCTGGTGCCAGCCTCTGCCGACGATCCACTGGCCGGGCTCGGCTTCAGAGACGGTGGCCGCGACCCGCGCGACGACCTCGTCGTAGCTGACTGCGTCCATCAGGTTCAGGTTGAGCAGCGCGTTGCCGATGCCCATCAGGTGGCCGTGTCCCTCGATGAATCCCGGGATCGCGAGCCGCCCCGCCAGATCGATCACCACGGTGGAGTCGGCGGCGAGGGCACCGATCTCCTCATTGGTGCCGACCGCGAGAATCCGGTCGCCTCGAACGGCGAGGGCCTGAGCCTCCGGAAAGCGTTCGTCGACCGTCACCACATGCCCGTTGATCATGATCAGATCGGCGGCGGGCCCCTGAGCGACGCCCGGGGTCGCGAACACGGCGATCGATATAGCGAGCAGAACGAGAACGCGCCGACGAGCCGGCGCCAGCAGCGTCTTCACCATTCACCTCCATACGCGTGATGCAGGCCACTACGCGAAGGCTAGCAGGCCGTGGCCTGCTAGGTGAGGGGGGCGAGAAGGTTCGACGCGAGGGCAGCCCACGGTCCTGCTCAGGCCGCTATGGCAAGTCGGTGGCCTCGATCATCATCATTAGACGGTTGCACCTATCTATAGAAATGATTGATTATTAATAGTCACTTAAGCAAAGCGACGGTGCTCGTGGGCAAGAGCTGACCCACGGGGCCGCCATGGAGATCCGGTGACCGACGGCTGCAGACGTCGATACGCCGCTACCCAGCGGCTACCACCGGTGCGGGCATGGCTCCTTCTTGCCATGCTGTTCGCGCTGGCACGCCCCCCGTGTGTCGCCGCGCAAGACCTCGACTTCCGTCGCTACTCTACGGTCGACGGTTTGCCATCGGCTCAGACCTTGACGATCCACCAAGACGGCCAGGGCTATCTCTGGTTCGGCACGAGCGCCGGTCTGGCCCGCTACGACGGCACCACGTTCCGCACCTGGTCGCGGGCCGATGGCCTGCGTGGCGATACCGTCACAGCGATCACCGAGGACTCGTCGGGCAGGCTCCTGATTGGCCTGCGCGAGGGGGGTGTGGATGTTCTGGAACGAGGAGTTGTCACGCCGCTGGTAGGTCCGGGCTTCGACGGAGCGTCGGTGCGTGCGCTGGTCCGCGAGCCGGGAGGCGTGGTCTGGGCGTTGACCGCCAACGATCTGCTCCAGATCGTCGACCGACAGGCGCGCCGCGTCGTACCGCCGGCCGACCTCGGCCTACGAGGACCGCGTGCCCTGCTGAGGGATCGTCAGGGGGCAGTCTGGATCGGTGCCGACAGCGGCCTTTATCGGATCGCCGGTTCCTCGTTCGAGAAGCACGGCCTGGGGCTTCCAGTCGGCCCGGTCACCAGCCTCGTTGAGGACGCCTCCGGAGGACTCTGGGCGGGAACTGACACCGGGATCTTCCGGCGTCGCGGAGAGCGGTTCGTCCGGGTGCGTCCAGACGGCCCGCACGTCGGGCCGATCCGGGCGGCCACCCGTGCCCCCGACGGCACGCTGTGGTTCTGTTCGGCCAACGGGGCGGTGCGAGTGAGCAGCGGTCGGGCGACCGTGCTGACCTCGGAGAATGGCCTCGTGGCCGATCGCGTGAACGCCGTCCTGGTAGACCACGAAGGCAGCATCTGGTTCGCGACCGACGGGGGTGCCGCGAAGCTGGTGGGCTCCAGCTTTACCACGTTCACCCGCGGCCACGGGTTGCCCGAGAGCTTCGTCGTGGCCTTGACGCAGGACGACAGCGGCGTGCTCTGGATCGCGACGCGAACCGGAGTATCGCGCCGCGACGGCGATGGCGGGTTTGTGACCACGATCGGTGCCGCAGACCTCGAGGCCAGCTCCATCACGGCACTGCGCGCCAACGGACGCGACGTGCTGATCGGCTCGGACGCCGGGGTCCACGTTTGGAGCGCAGGTCGGCTGCGGGAGCTGGTCACCGGGTTGCCCTCCGCCGTGCGGGCGCTTCAGGCCGCATCGGCGGGACTTTGGATCGGGACGGATGCGGGCCTCTGGCTGCTACAGCGCGGTTCCGGTCCGAGCCGCGAGGAGGGCCTTGGGCAGGTCGTCGTGACCGATCTGGCTCTCGGATCCAAGGGTGAGCTGTGGGTGGGCACGGCGGGTTCCGGTCTCTTCGCTCGCCAGTCGGGCCGGTTCGAGCAGCTCCTGCCCGCCGATGTTCCAACCGACACGACGATCTGGTCGTTGGCGCCTGGTGCCGATGGCAGTGTCTGGGCGGCTACCAACGGTGCCGGTGCACTCCGGTTCCTCCCCGACGGGACCGCGGTCGGCCTCACGCGGTCGAGCAGCGGTTTGGCGAGCAACTTCGTCCAGCAGGCGGTCCCGACTCGGGAGGGACGGGTCTGGCTCTACACCAACCGCGGTCTGGATCGTTGGGACCCGGCGGTCGGGATCACGCACTTCGATGTCGATGACGGGCTTGCTAGCATGGCGGGTAACCCCGGCGCCGGCCTGCGTGACGAGGCCGGCGACCTCTGGTTCGGGACCCCCGAGGGACTGATCCGTTTCGACGACAGCACGGTGCGAGGCCGTGGCGTCCCGCCCGTAGTAGTCGTCGAGGAGGTGCTGGCCGGCGGCGTGCCGGTCGGCGGGGCCGACCTGCTCGCCCTCGCTCCGGGGCAAAACGACCTGACGTTCGTTTTCACGGCGTTGACCTATCGCAACGAGGCCAGCACCCGGTTCCAATACCGACTCCTGGGGGGCCGCTCGGAAGCCTGGTCGCGGCCCACGAGCGAGCGGCGGGTCGCGCTCGTCAGGTTGCCGCCCGGGAGTTACCGATTCGAGGTGCAGGCGATCAACGATAGCGGCCTTTGGAGCACGGTCCCAGCGACCGTCGACTTCGGAATCCGGCCGGCCGTGTGGCAGATGCCGGCAGTGCAGATCATCGTCGGCCTGCTGTTCCTCCTGCTGGTAGCGATCGTTTTCCGGCGTCGCGTGCGACAGGTCGAGGACGAGCGCAGGCGCCTGCGCAAGATGGTGGACAAGCGCACGCTCGAGCTCGTGGAGAAAAACACCCAGCTCGAACGCATGGCGACGACCGACGAGTTGACCGGCTTGCCCAACCGCCGCTTCTTCCTCGAGAGCATGGAGCGGGAGCTGCGCAAGATGACCCGCTTGACGGCTGATCAGCCGCTGTCGCTGCTTGTCATCGATCTGGACCGGTTCAAGAGCGTCAACGACCGGTTCGGACACGCTGCGGGGGACGAGGTCTTGCGTCAGGTCTCCCGGCGCTTGGCCCAGGGTGTCCGTGCAACCGACCTGGCCGCGCGCTACGGCGGTGAGGAGTTCGCGATCCTGCTGCCCAACACCAAGCCGGCCGGAGCTCACTTCCTGGCCGAGAAGCTACGGGCCGAGGTCGAGCAAACCGAGCTGCGCTTCAACGGAACACAGATCGGCATGACCATCTCGGTAGGCGTCGCGACGATCCCGGCACCGGAGCGCTACGACCCCGCGGTCGAGGAAGAGCTACTTCGTCGCGCCGACGAGGCCATGTATCGGGCCAAGATGGGCGGGCGCAATCGCGTCGTCGTCGCCGACTGAGGCCAGGCTGCGGCTACTGCTCGGCGTATGCCTCGGCTGCACGACGTCCCTTCTCCTCGTCGATGGGAATCAGCAGTGCCAGGCCACCGATGAAAAACACCGATGTCACCAGCACGGCCACGCGATGCGAGGCGGTCAGATAGTTCGTGATGCCGTAGGAGAGGGGCCCGACGATCGACGAGGCCTTGATCGCCATACCCCAGAGACCGAAGAATTCGCCGGCCTTGGAGGGCGGCGAGAACAGGCCGACCATGGCGCGACCCGCCGACTGGCTCGAGCCGATGGCGATTCCTGCCAGGTTGCCGATGAAGAACATCTCCAGCTTGGTCTGGATCATCGCGGCGCCGAGCGTGGTTGCGGTCCACAGCAGCAGGGTCACCGCAATCGTCCGCTTGGAGCCGAAGCGGTCCTGCACGAAACCGAAGGCGAAGGCACCCGCCGCCGCGCTGATGTTGACCACGGCGAGCAGCGAGATGGTCTCGACCTGAGTCATCTGCAGAACCTGCTGTGCGTAGACGCCGGCGACAGTGCTCACGGCGGTGATGCCGGCGCTGTAGACGGTGAGGCAGAGCAGCAGCTTGAACAGCTCGCTGAACCGGCGCGCTTCCCTCCAGGTGTCTCGGACACGCGCAAAGCCGACGCGGACGTAGTCGCCGGCACGGGCCAGCGAGCCGCGCTCGCGACGTTCCTGCAGCCACAGGAAGGTCGGCAGCGCGGCAAGCCCGAACAGGCCTGCCACGATCGGGGCGGTGAACGGGACGGCCTCGGCCTCGGACGCACCGCCGGCAACCGCGTAGCGCAGGTACACGAGGCACAGGGCCAGGGCGACGAGCCCCCCGATGTAGCCCCAGGCCCACCCATAGCCCGAGAGCTTGCCCATGTCCTTGGCCGGCACGAGCTCGGGCAGGAAAGCGGCGATCAGGTTCTCGCCGGCGGCGTAAAAGGTGTTCGACAGCACGATGAGCGCGGCGGCCAGCCAGACCTCGCCCGGGCCCGTGGTTGCCAGCGCCGCCGTGCCCAGGATGCACAGGCCCGTGGTCCACACCAGGAATCGCTTCTTGGAGGCCGAGAAGTCGGCAATTGCTCCCACGACCGGCGCGGTGATCAGAACGAGGAAGTAGGAGACCGACAGCGCCGCGGTCCACAGGAGCGTGGCCGAGGGCCGGTTCTCGGCCACCACGCTGACGAAATAGACGTTGTAAACGGCCGTGATGATCACGGTCGTGTAGCCGGAGTTTGCGAAGTCGAAGCTGCACCAAGCGAACAGCTCACGCGCCGGCGCTCGTTGTGTCGGTGCGTTCAGGTGAGGACTCCTTCCTCGCGCTTCATCTCGAGGAAGGCGTGCACTATGACCGGATCGAAGTGGGTGCCGCAGCAGTCGATCAGCTCTTCGGCCGCGGAGGCGGCCCCCATCGGGCCGCGATAGGGTCGTTCGTTGGTCATCGCGTCCCAGGCATCGACGACGGCGAAGGCGCGGGCCGACAACGGGATCTTGTCTCCGGCCAGGCCGTAGGGGTAACCGCTGCCGTCGAACTTCTCCTGGTGGTACAGGACGAGCTCCAACGACGGCTCGAGAAAGCGAATACCCCGCAAGATCTCGTACCCGATGGTCGGATGCTTCTTCATGGTCGTGCGCTCCGACTCGTCGAGCGGCCCGTCCTTGAGCAGGATGGCGTCGGGAATGCCAATCTTGCCGATATCGTGCATCAGGGCGCCCTGCTCGATGACTTCCAGCGTCTCCTCGTCGTCAGTGCCCAGGCGAGCCAGCAGATTGCGGCAGTTCTCGGCGACCCTCGTCGAGTGGTTGGCCGTTTCTTGCTCGCGTGCGTCGAGCGCGGCGGCGAGAGCGTTCAGCGTCTCGCCGTAGCTGGCGCGAAGCTTGTCGAGGGTGTGGCGCAGCTCGCGGGTCCGCTCCTGGACCATGCGCTCCAGCTTGCTCTGGTACAGCTGGTTCTCCATCAACAGCTTGCGCCGTTCCAGTGCCTGGTGGACGGACACCAGCATGTCGTCCATGTCGACCGGCTTGACCAGGTAGTCGGTAGCGCCGCGCCGCAGACACTCGACCGCCACGCGACTGCGATCCACAGAAGTCAGCATGATCACCGACAGGTCCGGGTAGGCGGCGAGCACCTGCTCGAGGAACCAGAGGCCGTCCCGGTCGGGCATGCGCACATCACAGATAACCAGTCCGAAGTCGCACGAGAGGCTGGCGTAGCGCCCGGCTATCGGCGTCAGCGGTAGGTCGCTTGCGTCGCTGCGGCCGGCTGCCGCCTCGCGGAGGATCGTCAGCGCCTCTTGCGCGTCGCCCGCCTTCTGACACCCGAAGCCGAACTGCGCGAGCGTCGAGACCACGAGCTCGCGGAGCTCAGAATCCTCCTCGACGACGAGGATGCGCAGGTACCCGTCTTCGATCTCGGGACGCGTCAGCTCTTCAAGCTCGTGTTCCATGGAGGCCTATTGTGCCACCCGGCTGCGGCACGCCACTAGCGGACCGTTCCGGGATGCGCGGTCGAAGAGGCGCACGGTCAGCTGGCCTGCGGTCCCGGCCTGCTGGGCAGGGGTGGCGCGTTGCAGCAGATCGGGTGTTGCCGTCTCAGTATGACTTATCATGATCAATAGTGATGTTTAATATCTTTTTGATGTCTAGAAATCACGTAATATGGGTTTTAGTGTTGTTTGGATGGTCAAGAGTGACCTATACATGGCTAAGACCTTTTCCGGCCAAGCCACCAGGCTGTCTCAGTGTTCGAACCGAGCCCCATACACCCCACGGACCAACCGCGGATCATGGTAGCCGAGGACGACCCCGACATGGCCCACGTCATCAGCTTCCTGCTGCGGCGTGAAGGCTTTCATGTCGATCTCGTCCCCGACGGCCGAGAGGCTCTGCGCTTGATTGCCGATGGGTCTCACTACGACCTCGTTCTGCTCGATGTGATGATGCCGTACCTGAGCGGGCTTCATGTCGTGCGCGAGGTCCGTGGGCTGCCCGGGTGGGAGCAGACCCCGATTATCATGGTCTCGGGCAAGGCCTCCGAGGCGGACGTTGTTGTCGCCATCGAGGCCGGAGCCGACGACTACGTGGTCAAACCCTTCCGGCCGAAGGAGCTGATGGCCCGCGTACGGGGCTTGCTGCAACGCCACCGGCACGCCGCCGGCCGGGTCGCGTAGGGGTCGCGAAGGCGAGCTTCGTCGTCGTGTTCGCGGTCTATGTGGCCGCCGCGGCGGTTACAACACCGAGACACTCGGCGAGGATATGGAGCTGGTCGTGCGGTTGCACGACGAGCTGACCAAGGCAGGTGAGCGGTATCGCATCACCTTTGTTCCGGAGCCGATCTGCTGGACCGAGGTGCCGACCGACTTGCGCACCCTGAAGACGCAGCGCGCTCGCTGGCAACGCGGCCTCTCGGAGAGCCTGTGGATGCACCGGGGGTTGCTGTTCCGACGCAACGCCGGGTTGGTGGCCTGGGTCGGCATGCCATTCACCATCCTCGTCGAGTGGCTCGCTCCAGTCATCGAGGTCGTCGGCTACGCCTACATGATCGTGGGTCTGGTCCTCGGATTCGTCGATATCGAGGTCATGGCGATCTTTCTGGCGGTTGCCGTTGGCTTCGGGACCCTGCTGTCGGTCATGGGGCTGGTGCTCGAGGAGATGTCTTTCAAGGTATATAGCAGCGCCGGTCAGGTGCTGCGGCTGTTCGGGGCCGCGCTCGTCGAGAACTTCGGCGGCCGCCAGCTGATGTCGCTGTTTCGGGTCATCGGGATGTTCCAGTGGATCTTCGGGCGCCGCCGCACGTGGGGCGAGATGCGCCGGGATGCTCCCTGGAGCCCCGGCGAGCCCGATGAAACACCCATTGCAGACAAGGTATGAAGGAGGCTTGTCATGATCCGCTTTGATCGTCAACTCTCGGGCGAACACCCGGCGCTGTACTGGTTCACCGCTCTGCTGCTGTTGCTGGCGCTCGGGCTGGCGCCTGCGGCGTACGCCTTCCAGGATCGCTACGAGCAGGCCCGCACGCTGGCCTTCGACGGGCAGCGACAAGAGGCACGCGTGATCCTCATCGGCCTGCTCGAGGAGAAGCCGGAAGCGTGGGACGCACGCATTCTCCTGGGGCGGCTGTATGCCTGGGACAAGCAATACCCCGAGGCGCGTGAGCATCTGCTGGTGGTGCTGCGGGCCAAGCCTGGCTACGCCGATGCGCGCAAGGCGTTGGTAGACGTCGAGATCTGGTCGGATAACTACCAGCGTGCCGTCGAGATTCTGGACGAGGGGCTCGCGTCGCGGCCCACGGATGACGACTTCCTGTACAAGAAGGCCGTAGCCCAGCGGAAGCTCGGGGATCTCAAGGGTGCCGCGATCACACTCGATCGATTGAACAAGGTGAACCCGAGCCATCAGCTGGGCGCTCGCCTGTTCGCCAGCAGCCGGGAGGAGGGACGGCGCCACAAGATCTCGCTGGGCTACGGTTTCACCGAGATCAACCGGCTCAACGACCCGTGGCATCTGGGCTCGATCCAGCTGTCGCGCCGTACCGGGCTCGGCTCATTCATGGTCCGGTACAACTACTCGAATCGGTTCGGCCGCTCGGCGGAGCAGTACGAGATCGACGGTTACCCGCGCATCATGAATGGCCTGTACGCTTTCGTGAACTACGGCTACTCCGACGACAGCCTGTTCCCCAGGCATCGATACGCGGCCGAACTCTACGCTAACCTGGCGGGCGGCGTCGAGATCTCCGGCGGCGTGCGCTACCTGGACCTCCGCTCCTCCAAGGTGACGATCTACACCGGTACGCTGGCCAAGTACCTCGGCAACTGGTGGTTCTCGCTCCGCCCCTACATCACACCCAAGTCGGTGGGGACGTCGCGCTCCTTTCAGCTGACCGCGCGACGCTATTTCGGCGACGCCGACAACTACGTCGGCCTGACGGGGGGTATCGGCTCCTCGCCGGGCGAGATCGTCGACGCCACCGATCTGGTGCGAACCGACTCGTGGAAGGTGGGGCTGCGAATCCAGAAGACCCTGGGTGACCTGTTCGTGCTCAAGCTCAGCGGTCGCTACTCGGACGAGGAGTTGATCCGCGGCGCCAACCGGCGTGAGTTCGGATTCGGCCTCGGTATCGAGCGGAGGTTCTGATGCGGTCGCCGCGTCAGATCTGGATGAGCCTGGGCGAGTCTAGGCCGACGCCGGCCCTGGTCGGGCTGTTCCTCTTCGTCTGGCTCCTGGTCGGCTTCTTCTCGGACACCCTGACGCTGTTGGGTCCGGTGCGCTGGCTGACCGGGGCGATGCGCGACGGTGGCTTCTCCGACGGCAGCGAGCGGGCCGCCGTGTTGACGGTGATCGGCGCCTATGTCGCGAGCTCCTTCTTCTTCAGCCTCTGGACGACGCGTCGGGTGGCTGCGAGCAGTCGCATCGTCGTACGCGGGGGCGTTCCCCTCGCGTTGCTCGCCGCGGCCATCGGGGCCTTCTGGATGTGGACCACCCCGGCGCTGGTCAACAGCTTCCAGCCAGTAGAGGTGACGTCGGTCTCCGGCTTCACCTTCGGGCCCTATCCGGAGCGGCAGCGCTTCGAGAATCTGGTGACCGAGGGCTACACGGGTGTCATCAGCCTGCTCAACCCCACCGCGGTTCCGTTCGAGGCGGTCCTGCTCGGGCGCGAGCGCGATCTCGCCGAGGAGTTCGGTATCGAGCTTATTCACGTACCACTGCTGCCCTGGATCGGCGGCAACGAGGAGTCGCTTGCTCGTGTCCGCGGTCTGGCGGAGCAAGCGGGTGGCCGCTACTACGTGCACTGCTATCTCGGGCGCGACCGGGTCGGCATGGTGCGGCGTTTGGTGGAACAGGTCACGCCCGGTATGGGCCGAGACGCTGACGCTTCGATAGCGAGCGTTGCCGCCGAGCGGGCGTTCAAGCGCGGCTCCTTCGAACGTGGCGCGATCCTCGAGGTAGACAAGGGAGTGTGGTTCACGCCGTTCCCCACCGACGACGAGCTGCTCCGCTACTTCGTGGGCTCCGAAGTCCGCCATGTCGTGTCACTGCTCGATCCCGACCATCCCAGCGACATCCAGTGGATCGACAAGGAGTCGTCGGCGCTCGACCTGCACGGGGTCAGCTATCGCAACATGCCGCTGTCGAGGAAGCACTACTCGCCCGCGGCGGCACTGGCTGCCGCCGAGCATGTGCGCCGAGCGGAGCGACCCGTGTTCGTGCACGGTTTCCGCTCAGACGGCTTCGTTTCCGATGTCTTTCGCATGGCATACGCTTCGGGCCTGCCGCCGATTCCGGACGGGCTGTTCGACGAGCCCATGCAGGGTGGTCAGGCCAGCATCGTCGGCGTCAACGTGGTGATCGGGCCGCGTCCGGCGGGCCCGGAGTTCAGCACCTCGCTGTATACCGGTGGGATTCGCAGCGTTATCTACCTCGGCGACGGCTCTCGACCCGGGGCCCGGGACGACCGGGTCGTGGTCGAGAACGAGACGAGCATGAGCTGGCGCGCCATGAATCCCGACGCCAAGTCACTGCTCGAGACGCTGGCGCGGGGCGGGCCCTGGTATGTCTACGGTCCCGGGCTCGGGGTCGTGCAGGAGCGCATCGAGGGCGCGGTTCCGGCCGGCCCGCGATCGGCTACTCCAGGGGACGCTGGCAAGCTCGTTCACAGCGGGGCAGTGATCTAGACCATGGATTTCTTGATGCACGCTTGGCAGGTTTTCCTTGAGGCCCTACCGCGTCCCTGGATGATCCCGACGCTGGGGCCGCTGTTTCTCGGCTACGGTGCGCTCGCGGGCTGGTTTGCCGGCTGGCTGCGGTGCCGCCGCTCGGTCAGGGTCTCCTACACGCGCAAGATCTTCCATTTCTCGATCTTCACGGTCGCCGGGCTGATCCAGATCGCCTGGGGCTTACCCGCGGTCGCCCTTTTCGGAATGGTCGTGGCCAGTCTGGTCACCTACGCGGTATGGCGCGGTGACGGCTATCCCTTCTACGAGGCGATGGCACGGGATAGCGACCGGCCCCGGCGCTCGCTGTTCATCATGGTGCCTCTGGCGACGACCGCGTTCGGCGGCATGGCTAGCAACCTGCTGTTCCCGCAGTTCGCTTTCGTCGGCTACCTGGTGTGTGGCTGGGGCGACGCTCTTGGCGAGCCCGTCGGGGCGCGATGGGGCAAGCACGACTATCGCGTGCCGTCGCTCGCCGGGATCCCGGCCCACCGCACACTCGAGGGCTCCGCGGCCGTTTGCCTCGGGGGCGCCGTTGCCGCGGCGATCGGTCTTGGTCTGTTCGGCCTGCCGCTCGCCGTCGCTGTCGGCGGCGGGGTGGCTTGTGGTGTTTTTGGGGCCCTGGTCGAGGCGGTCAGCAACCACGGCCTCGACAACTTCACGATCCAGGTCGCGGCGTCTGCGGCAGCCTTCGTCCTGCTGGGCTGAGATCCGGCGCTTCCTTCCGCAATCCGCGCCGGGCCGTTTCTGCTACCCTAGAACGCTGTGGTTAGCAGCCCGTGGGGGGCCTGAGACGTTGGGTGGTGGCGCCGGTAGGCGTCGCGAGCACGGTCGATGGACAACGACGACAGTTCGTTATCGAGCGATCCTGATCCTGACCCGTCGAGCCAGCGAGCTCCGCTTCGCGAGGCAGGCTGGTCGAGTCCCGCGGCGCGTGTAGCCCTAGCGGGCGGCTTGCTCGCGCTTGTCTCGACGGGATTGCTTCCGCTGCACCTGGGCGGCGGCGTGGGGCCTCTGATCGGCTTCGGGTTTGCCCTGGCGGGTGTCGCGCTGGCCGGCGGATCAATGGCGATGGGTGCCGGCCATCTGCTACCGCACCGGGCTCGCCAGCTGCGCTACTGGGCGATTCTCGGCGCCATGGGATTCCTGGTCTCGGGGCTGGGCCTGCTGGCGGATCTGGCCGACCTCCCGATCATCGCGAGCGAGATACTTGCCATCCTGGCCGTGGTCGCCTGGTGGCTCGTCGTGGCGGGATACCTGCTCTCGAGTCTGGCGGTCGATGCCGACGGCACCGCGCCCCGCGGTGGCCGGCTCCTGGGCTGGGTATCGCTGGCATGCGCCCTGCTGGCATTCGCGGCGCTCGGGGCACAGCTAGTCTGGGACCCGCCTCCGGGTGCAGTCCCGGCACGGTTTGCGTATGTGCTCTGGGGGCCCTGGGGGCTGGCCCTCGCCAGCCGGCTGGCGCGTACATAGTAAGAGACCTGGCGACCCATCGGAGTCTTACCACGGTCCACTCAGTCCACGTCGATCAGCTTCAGCGGTCGGGTGTGGCCCGTAACGATGCGTAGCGCCGAGACCGGCTTCCCGAGCTCCTCGGCAAGCAGCTGCAGGACACGCCGATTGGCGCGACCCCCTTGTGCTGGGGCACACGTCCGCACCTGATAGAACCCGGGCTCGAGCAGGCGCACTCGCTCGCCCTTGGATCCTGCGTTCACCTTGACTCGAATGCGCATGCAGCTTCCGGTCGCGCCAGCCCTTGGCGGCGTTGCTCCTGCACGAGAATGCCACGACATTGCCTCGTCGGAGCGCCTGGCATCCGACCCCATTTCGTCACCACGGCACGTACGACTCATCTGTTGCGGGCCACTAGCATCGCCGCGTCGTCGCTCCTTGCCCCGCCCGTAGGTCCGGCTTGCCAGACCCACCACACTTTCACCACGGCCTGCTAGGATGAGCCCATCGTCGAGTCTCGAGCCCAGGAGGAGAGGAAGGGTGGCCGCAGCGCGTGAGCTGCAGGTGCAGGTGGCCAACGAGCCGGGTGGGCTCGGAACCATCTCGAAGATCCTCGGACAGCACGGCATCAACATCGAGGGGTTCTGGGTGTGGATCGCCACCGCCCACCTGCTGGTCAGCGACGTCGACCGCGCCATCGAGATTCTGGAGGAAGAAGGCTTCCAGTTCGAGGTGGTCGACGTGTTACGGCTCGTCATCCCGAACGAGCCGGGCAACCTGGCCGAGATCGCTCAGGCGCTGGGCGATGGGGGCATCAATATCGACTACTCCTATACGGTCGGTACCGAGACTCCCGGGGCCGCGGCCTTCGTGCTCGCCGTCGGCAACGCCGACGAGGCGGAAGCGTTGCTCGACTGAGCGAGCTGTCCGGTCTCAGGCGCTACGCAGCTCGGCTGCCATCCGATCGCGTCGGGCCCGCATCTGCGCCCGCGCCGAGGCGATCGCCTGGTAGTCGGTTGGGGACATCCCAGTCTCGGCGCGGAAGGCGTTGAGGAAGGTACGATACGACGCCCGCACGTAGCCGACGCTCGCGGCGACATTCCGCTCGAGATGCCCGCCGTCCATCACGATCCCCCTGGCCCATGTCTCGGCCCGGTCTTGCATGGGGGTAAAACGGCCACAAGCGGGTCTTTGCGGAGGTTGGGCGGCGGCGTGGCTCAGCCGCGGGCGCCGGAGCGCTCCTCCGGGCGCTCCTCCGCTGGGTTGATGCGGTACTTCGAAAGATAGTGTTGCAGGGTGCTGCGCGGGATTTCGAAAACCCGCGCGGCCTCGCTCAGGTTGCGATCGGCAATCGCGATCGTGTGTCGGATATGGGCTCGGATCACCGATTGGAGCGCCAGGTCCGTCCCGGCGCCCGGCTCGAGCCAGGCCGTATCCCGTGGCGGCGGCCGGGAGCTGCCCGGCCAGGCGCGGATGGCCGCGTCGAGCTGGGTAGGGGTGATGATCTCGTCGAGAGCGAGCGCATAGGCACGCGTGAGGATCCGTTCCAGCTCGCGTACGTTCCCCGGGTAGTCGTGCTGCCGCAGCAGGTCCTGGACGCCGGGGCTCAGGGCTCGGGCTTCCCCGTATCGGTCGCGCAGCCGCCCGAGGAAGTGGTCGCACAGCGCCGGGAGCCCTTCGAGCCGGTCGCGAAGCGGGGGCACGTCGATGATGAATGCCGCGATCCGGTACAGCAGGTCTGGGCGTAGGCATGCCGCATCGCCCAGCTCGGGTGCTCGGCGGTTGCTCGTGGCGAGGAACCGCACGTCGACATGGTCGATCCGATCGTCGCCGAGGGGCTGGACCTCACCCGTCTCGATCGCTCGGAGGATCGCGGCCTGGAAGCCCGCATCCGTCTCCGTCAGCTCGTCGAGCAGGACCGTGGAGCCCGCAGCCGCCCGCAGCCGGCCGCGACGATCGCGCACCGCACCGGTGTAGGCTCCGGCGCGGTGCCCGAACAGCTCCGAGGCGAGAATCTCGCTCGTCATCGCGGCGCAGTTGATTACCTGGAACGGCCTGTCGGCGCGCGGACCCAGCGCGTGAATCGAGCGTGCGACGAGCTCCTTGCCGACCCCGGTCTCGCCAAGGATCAGGACCGGCTCGTCGTAGCGGGCCGCCACCTGCACCTGTTCGCGTAGACGCTCCATGGCCGGGCAGTCGCCGACCATGAGGGGGGCACTGTGCGCGCCGGAGGTCGTTGGAGACGATGGCCGGGAAGGGTTCATGGAGCTCTCGGGTCGGCGTCCCCAGACGGACCGTACCCGCCGGATGGGGCAGAAACATCAGACGCGACCAATTGCGCCCGACGATCAGTGGAAGCTTTTTGCCCTGAGGGGCTCGAATCGGCGTCCTGACCGGGCATACCATTGACGTTGAAACGTATGCTGTACAAGGATCTGTTTACTGTAACCGCCTCCATGGACAGACCAAACCCGATTCATGGCAAGCCCGAATACGACCCGGACCATCGAAAAAGCGTGGCCACGTCGGTTTCACCGGTGGCGAGGCTATGCGTTGGCTCTCACCGGTAATTGGACGGACGCGGAGGAGGTAGTTCAGGAGGCGCTTGCCCGGACCATACGAGCCGGCCCGCGCTTGCGTACCGAGCGGGATGCACATCACCATGTTCTGGCAGCAGTCAAGACAGCCGCGCTACAGCTGTTCGAGACCCGGAGGCGATTTCGCCTCACCGGCGATGACGAGCCCTTCGCTCGGGCCGATGTCGCCTCCGATCCGTTGCGCTTGGTCCTGGAGGACGAGGCCCGTGAGTCTGAGCTGGCCCTTACCCGGAAGGCGCTCGAGGCCCTACAGGACCTCACACCGCAACAGCGCGAGGTGGTGGAGTTGCTAGTGCTGCGCGAGCCACCGATGAAGCTACGTCAGGTGGCCCAGATCCAGGGGGCACCGATCAGCACCGTGCATAGCCGGCTGCAGAGCGCGCTTCGCGAGCTGGGGCGGCGGCTGCGGCCAGCTGAGGAGCCGTAATGATGAGTTTCCATGTGGATTCGGTCGATCTGGTTGGCTATGTTCGCGGTCGCTTGGGCTCCCGGCAGGCCGCGAGAGTCCGCGTCCATTGTGTCGAGTGCGTAGATTGTGGCGATCAGCTCGCCGCCGTGATGCTGTTGCGCAGTGGCCTGGGCTCCTCTGCCCCCGTCTCCTCGGTGCGCTGGGGCCCCGTCTTAGCCGTTGCGGCTGGCGTGTTCCTCGCCGTGGGCGCGGGGGTGTTCGCGTGGCGGTCGCCCACGCTCGCTCCGGGCACGGCGGTATCTGCCGCGCCGCCGCCGATTCCGACGGTGGTCCTCGAGTCGCCCGGTGAGACGGCCGCGGCGGCGGCCGAGCGACGGCTCGGGGTACTGGCGCAGCTGATCGCCAGACACGACAGGACTCGCGTCGCTCCGACGGCTTCGAGGCCGGCCGACCTTGGAGGGATCCTGGGGGAGGCGAGCCAGATCTACGCCCGTGGGGATCTGGATCAACTGGTTACGTTCCTTCAGCAGTTCGACTACCAGTACGACTCGGCCGCCACTCCCTTGAAAGCGCTGGCTCTTCTCGCCACCGGAGGCGATGCCGAGCCGGCGATGTCTGCGGTTGCCCAGCATGTGCTGCGGTTACCCTGGCCGGCGGTGGACGGCACCGCGGCGGGGGAATTCGCGGACGTGCTCAGCTTCGCCGAGGAGGCGGCCAGCCTAACCGTCGCTGACTGGTTGCTGAGCGAGGGCGCCGTCTGGAAAGCCCGGCTGCTGGTCATGCGAGTTGCCCTCGAAGAGGGGCGGTTTGCCTACGAGGCACAAGAGCGTCTCTTGACCCGCTGACGGTACGCCGTCAGTCCCTCGGGTCCCTTAGCTGATTGGCCGTTAGCCCACCCGCACGCGTTGCGACCGCGAGCTCACGCGGTGCTCTCCAAGCTCTTTTCTGTCAAGAGTTTAGCCCTAGGCACGGAGCGCACCCAGGGCGGCACGCAGCTTGCTTTCCCTAGGGGTCGAGTCCACCCGCTCACCCTGACCAGAGGGGGGAAGCCGTGCACCTTCGTGCCAATTGGAGAAGGAACCTCGTCATCGCCTGGGCCTGTGCGCTGGCCTTCGGGCTCAGCTTCACGTACGAGCAAGCCGAGGCGGCTCACGCGGGCTGCGGCTCGACCTGCCGCGCCCAGTGTGGCGGCAGGAACTGCGACTACTACGTGCAGGAGGGCTGTACCTGCTACTACTACTGCGCCGACGGCGACGAAGGCTCCACCACGTGCGTGGACTGAGCCCACGGATCCCGCCCGCCGGGAAGCTTCTGGAGTACGCGGTCATCGGTGTGCTGATTGCCGGCACCGCCTGGCTCGGGAAGCTCACCTACCACAACACGGTCGAGCACTCGCAGACCGTGCAGACGCGCGCCGTGGCGCCGCTGGAGATCCCCGGGGCGTCGCTCGACGGGACCATGACAAGTCTCGCCGTCGAGGGCCGCCAGCGGGCCCTCATGCTGTTGGTGCTCAGCACGGAGTGCCCATTCTGCGAGCAGAACATGCCGGCGTGGAAGCGGCTGGTGACCGAGTTGGCGGCGCAGGCCGACACCGGACCGGAGGTGGTTGTCCTGTCGGTGAGCCCGCCCGAGGCGACGCGCGCGTTCCTCGCCGCTCACGGCGTGGGTGCCAGGGTGGTGATCGTCGACAGGTCGGTACTCAGGCTGCTGGGGCTGCGTGGCTACCCGGTGACGATCGCAGTTCAGCCCGGGAGCCGGGCCATGACAGCGTGGTCGGGCGTCCTCAACGAGGCCGACCACCGGACGCTCATGGTCTGGGCGGCCTCCACGAGGGCGGCGACGGCAACGTCACTGGACGCCTCGATCCGAACTACGCCAAATATCTGACCGCCGCTGCGGGGCGGCCACCGGTGGCCCCGCCCGTGGCTCAGCCTGGAATCCCCCGCGATGTCCTGTCCATCTTCTGAACACCCCGACAGCCTGAGCCTGATCGCCTACCTTCGTGGCAGCCTGAGCTCGGACGTGGCCCGGTCCGTGCACCGGCACAGCATGCTCTGCGATCGATGTTCCTCGGAGCTCGAGGCGATGGCGCGCTTGCGTCACGGCGTGGGGCTCGATATTCCGCTCGAGCTGCGCCTCGCGTTGGCGGCGCCTCTGACCGCCCAATGAGCGCCGCGCACGAGCATCCGGGCAGGCTGGAGCTGATCCAGTACGTCCGAGGCGGCGTGGCGCCTGGCCACGCCGCCGCCATCCTGGCGCACTGCTTGGCGTGTGAGCCCTGCGCGGCGGAGTTAGGCGTCCTGATCCAGACAGGCGGATATCGGCCGATCGGGCTGGGCGCCTCTATCGCGGGCCGGGGCGTCCTTGTGCCCGGCAGCTGACGTTCGCATCGGGCGGCAAGCGCGGAGACGCTCGAGCAGGCCGCTTGCCGTCCGCCAGGCCTGCTAAGGTGTATCCACCGGCACAGTCCGCCGGTGCGACCCCTTCGTCTTGCCTCTCTTCGGAGGTCGTCCTTGAGCGTTGCCGCCGACAAGCTTCTCCGTGAGAAGGTCCATGAAGGCAGTCTGATCGAGACTGTCGAGGAGATGACCGAGGGGTACAAGAAAGAGCTCCGCCACATCGTCATGGTCTCGGGCGACACGGAGCTGCTGAGCGCACCTGCCTACTACTATGCCGCTCGCAAGGCGCCCTCAGTCAACAGCATGATCTCCGCCCTGGCGATCATTCAGGACGAGCTCGGACACGCCCACATCGCCTATCGCGTGCTCGAGGAGCTGGGCGTGGATCGCGACTGGCTGATGTACGAGCGAGAGCCCCGCGAGTTCCGCTATCCGTATGCCTTCGACATCCCGCTCGACTCGTGGGTCGAGCTCTGTGTGGCCAACGCGCTCTACGACCAGGCCGGGTACGCGCTCCTGGGCGATGTGTTCGACAACACCTCGTACGGGCCCTGGAAACGCGGCTTGGTCAAGGTCAGCAAGGAGGAGACCTTTCACCTGCTGCACGGCCGCCGCTGGATGAAGAAGATCGTCAGCAGCGGAGACGAAGGGCGCGAGCTCGTGCAGAAGGCGGTCGAATGGATGTTCCCGCTCACGGTCGAGTGGTTCGGGCTTCCAGACGACCTGAAGACCCACAGCAGTCAGCTCGACTACAAGATGAAGGGGCTCACCAACGACCAGCTGCGGCAGGTTTGGATGAGCGAGGTGGTGCCCTTCTGCGAGAGCATCGGGCTCGAGGTGCCGGCGCACCGCAACGCCGACGATACGGCGTGGGAGGTGGAATACGATCTGCCGATCCAGCTCGACGCCGAGGCCAAGGTATGGCTATGGGACGAGCACATCACCTGGCAGCAGGTGGTCCAGCGGTGGAAGGCTCGCGGTCCGCGGAACGAAGCGATGATCGAGGAGATCCAGCGCTCGCGCGGCGACTATAGCTGGATGTTCAAGGACGTCTGATGAAGAGCGTCGCGACGATCGACAGCCATGCCTGCGCCCGCAAGGCGGCGGAGCTCCAGGCGAGCCAGGCCGAGGCGGTCGCCCGACTGATCCGGCCGGAGACAGCGAGGCTGTGGGAGGCACTGCGCGACGTGCTCGACCCGGAGATCCCGGTCAGCGTGGTGGACCTCGGACTCGTCTGTGATATTCGCCTCCAGGGCGAGGCCGTGGAGGTGGACGTGACCTTCACCTCGACCGCCTGTCCGGCGGTGAGCTTCATCAAGGAGGACATCCGTACGCGGCTGCTCCGGGAGCCGGGAATCGAGTCGGTAGCGGTCAAGGAGACCTGGGAAGTCAGCTGGTCCGCTGGGAGGATCTCAGGCTGTGGCCGCCAGGAGATGCGGCTGTACGGCATCACGCTCTAGGTGGCCGGGGGGTAACCAGACCCATGCCACATTCGCGACGGCCCGCTTGAAACCTCCGGGGCGTCGACACTGGGGCGAAGGACGTGGGATGAACAGGAATGTCTATGAGGTGTTCGCGCGCCAGAAGCGCGCGGAGCCGCTCAGTCACATCGGCACGGTGCGCGCCATCAGCGACGACTTCGCCAGGGTCTATGCGCGCAACACCTACGACGAGGAGAACTGGGTGGAGATGGTTGTCGTGCCCCGCTCCGCGATCATCACGACGCTCGAGATCGAGCCGCTGATCGACGTGAACGCGGACGCGAGCTAGTGGCCTGTAAGAGCTCGAGACGGCGACCGCGCCGAGCGCGGGTCGAGAGGGTGACAATGTCGGAATACGAGCGATTCGATCGGGTTCCCGAGACGGCGCGGCGCGACCTCGCCGACTGGATGCTGGTGCTGGCCGACAACAAGCGTGTCCTGGGACTGCGCTACGGCGAGTGGGCAACCGGTGCGCCTGAGCTCGAGGCCGACGTCGCCATCTCGGCAATGGCACAGTACGAGCTCGGCCACGCGCGGTTGCTACGCGGGGCTCTGTCCAGTACGGGCGCGGATCCCCGTACCGATGCGCGTGCCACCGATCCCTCGACCTGGCGCTGTTTGCCGGCACTCGACCGGTCGGCTCCGAGCTGGACCGAGGTGGTGGCGCTCAACGCCCTGGTGGACAACCTGCTGACCGTGAACCTGGCGGCCGCGGCCGCCGGCGGCCTGGCGCCGCTGGCTCAGCGCCTTCGCAAGGCGGTGGCGGAGGAGCACTACCACAGCCTCCATGCCCAGGCATGGGTGGCCCGGTTGCTCGACGGCCCCGCGGCGATCGTCGCGCGCCTGCAAGCAACGGTCGATAGGGTCTGGCCCCAGTGCATCGCCTGGTTCGGGCCCGACGGCGCCGACAACGCGCTCGACGGGCTGGCCGAGGTCGGGATCCTGGAGACCGGCGCGGCCGGTCTACGCAACCGGTTCCTAGACACGACCGCGGACCTGTTCACGGGCGGGGTCGAGGTCGCCGCGGTGCGCGACGATTCCGGTTGGAATCTCGGCGCCATCGACTGGAACGACTGGCACGAGGCTTCGCGCCGCCACGGCACGCCCGATTTCGACGAGGAGTCGTTCGCCATGATCACCGGGGCGCACGCGCGCGCCATGGGCGTCGAGGACTGAGCCGCCGTGGCGGGCGAGGACTCAGCGTATGCCAAGCGGTTCGCGTTGCGGCCAGTCGATACGCCACGTCGTTCGCCGGTGTTGCCACGCGAGCACATGCCCCAGGTCGAGTGCGCATTCTGCGGCAGCAGCGATACGGAGCCGACCGGGATCTACGGCTGTCACATGATGCTGTCGCAGTACTACTGCCGTGGCTGTCACTCGAGCTTCGAGTGGGTTCGCGAGGAGGGGCAGCCGGCGACCCAAGATCGGGGATAGCCGGCCCGGCCTTCTACGGTTCGTGCGTCCAGCGGGACTCGATCGTCACGTCTTCCCCCGAGGGCCGCAGCCAGGTCGCTGACATAGCTCTCGAGCGTGCTCGTATAGCCGAAGACGAAGCGCGAGAGGGAGCGAAACAGCGGCGAGTAGATCTCCCCATCCTCGGTGATCGTGAGCCGCGTTCCGGGCTCCGCGTCCGACAGCTCGAACGTCCAACGGCCCCCGAACGGAAGACCCTCGTCGGCGATCTCCGTAACCAATCGTCGCCGCGGCACCGACTCGGTAACGCGCATGGTGAGGGGCCCGGTCGTGCGATCTTCTCGATACAGCACGGCGTCGCTCGTGCCGGCAAGTGTTTCCACGGAGCGGACATCGCGGCGCCACGTCGGCCCAGATTCGTAGTCCGAGATCAGCTCCCACACCCGCGCGGGCGGGGCGTCGAGCCGCGTGCTGACCGAGGCCCGGTGGCCGACGGGCACGAACGAGCCGAGGGCAAAGACCAGGCCCACCAGCGCCACGACGACGCCCAGGGCCAACGATCCATGTTTGATCCACCGCACTGGGGGGTTCCCCTTCGCTCGGGCTATGATCGGCCGTCGCGCCGCGAGTCGCAACAGCAACCGAAGCGGGGTCGGACATGCTCGAACTGAGGGGGATCAGCAAGCGGTTCGGTGACGTCGTTGCCCTGAGAAGCACCGACCTCGAGCTGGACCCGGGCTCGGTCACGGCTGTGATCGGCCCGAGCGGGTGCGGCAAATCGACCCTCTTGCGCACGGTCAACGGGCTCATCGCGCCTGATTCGGGTCACGTCATCCTGGACGGGGAGCGGATGCGCCCCGACCACGTCCACGAGTTCCGCCGGCGCATCGGCTACGTCATTCAGGATGGGGGGCTGTTTCCCCACCTGACTGCCAGAGACAACGTGACGCTCCTGGCAGAGTGGCTGCGGCGCGATTCCGGTTGGGTCCGGCAGCGTGTCGGCGCGCTCGTCGAGTTGACGCGGTTTCCCGAGGGCGCGCTCGATCGCTTCCCGGCGGAGCTGTCGGGTGGACAGGTCCAGCGCGTCGCGCTCATGCGCGCGCTGATGCTCGAGCCCGAGGTGCTTCTGCTCGACGAGCCGATGGCCGCGCTCGACCCGCTGATCCGTTCGGGACTCCAGGAGGAGCTACGCCAGATCTTCGCCCGACTCGGCTGTACCGTCGTGCTGGTGACCCACGATCTGACAGAGGCCGTCTACCTGGCCGAGCGCATCGTGCTGATGAAGGACGGGGTCATCGTCCAGGACGGCACCGCCGCCGACCTGTTCGAGCGCCCGGCCGAGGAGTTCGTTCGCCGATTCGTCAACGCCCAGCGGCCGGCCGGCGCCGAAGCTCGCAGCCAAGGCGGCGGAGCATGAGGCGCGCACTGGCGGTGGGCGCAGCCCTGGCGGTGCTGCCCGCCTGCGCACCGGACTCCGGTCAGCTCATCGTCGGATCCAAGGCCTTCACCGAAGGGGTGGTTCTGGGAGAGATCGCCACGGCTGCCGTGGCCTCGGAAGGGGTAGCGGTTGTGCACCGGCGCCAGCTGGGCGGGACCCGGGTGCTTTGGGAGGCGCTGCGACGCGGCGAGATCGACGCCTACGTCGAGTACACGGGAACCCTGAGCGAGGAGATCCTCGGCGGGCTTCCGGCCGACGACCTGCCGGGATTGCGACAGGCAGTCGCCCCGGAGGGCGTCTCGATTGGCGAGCCGCTCGGATTCACCAATCGGTACGCGCTCGGCGTTCTGGAGGCGACCGCTACTCGGCTGCGACTGGGTGCGATCTCAGATCTGCAACGGGTTCCGGAGCTTCGTTATGGATTGTCGAACGAGTTTCTCGATCGCGCCGACGGCTGGCCCGGGCTCAGCGCTGCCTACGGGCTGGATCACGAGGTCCGCGGGCTGCAACACGACCTGGCCTATCGAGCGCTGGCTGCCGGCGAGATCGACCTCGTCGACGTCTACACGACCGATGCCGAGATCCCGCGGTACGGCATCCGGGTTCTACTCGACGACAAGGGCTATTTCCCCGACTACCGCGCGGTGGTGCTCTACCGAAGCGATCTGGAGCGACGCAATCCTCGGGCGCTCGCGGCGATCACCTCCCTGCAGGGCAGCATCGACGTCGATCGCATGGCGGCGATGAATGCCGCGGTCAAGCTCGACGGTCGTTCTGAGGCGTCGGTAGCCGCCGAGTTCCTCGGCCAGCGTCCGCCTCGGGAATCCGCCGGGATGCGGACCGATCTGGTGCTGCGAACCCGCGAGCACCTGGCCCTGGTGGCCGTCTCGCTCAGCGCGGCGCTCCTGGTAGCGTTGCCCCTCGGCGTGGTTGCGGCGCGGCGGCCCGGGCTCGGTCGCGTCGTGCTCTCAGTTGCGGGCGTAGTCCAGACGATCCCGTCGCTGGCCCTGCTGGTCTTCATGATTCCGCTACTCGGAATCGGTGCTCCGCCCGCCATCGCCGCGCTGTTCCTCTACAGCATCCTGCCGATTCTGAGAAACACGACGACCGGCCTTACGGGCATTCCCGGAAGCTTGCTCGAGTCTGCCGATGCGCTCGGGCTCCCCCGGCGAGCCCGCCTCCGCCTCGTCGAGCTGCCACTCGCCGCTCCTACGATTCTCGCAGGGATCAAGACTGCGGCCGTGATCAACATCGGCACTGCCACGCTCGGGGCCCTCATCGGCGCCGGCGGCTACGGTCAGCCCATCCTTACCGGCATTCGCCTCGCCGACACCAATCTGATTCTGCAGGGCGCGGTCCCGGCCGCGCTCTTGGCGCTGGTCGCGCAAGCTCTCTTCGGCCTGTTCGAGCGCCTTGTGGTCTCCCGAGGCTTGCGTCTCTGACGCTGTGGCCTGGCCGAGCGCCCGGTTTCGCCGGACAGTCAGAACCCATGAAGGGGCTGATCCCCCACATTTCGAGCGCTATGCCTGCGGCGCCGAATTCGCCCTTGCGGCCCAGCGACGTTTGCCTATGATTCGTCGAGACATGGCGAGCGGCCCGCACGCCGGTACTGGTGCGGCCCGGCAATCAGGGGGAGCGGGTGAAGGGTCTGACATTCGAGGGCTACCGGGAGGTCAGGTACGAGACGGTGGAGGACCCGCGTATCGAGTCTGGTCGTGATGCCATCGTCCGCGTCGGGATCGCGGCGATCTGCGGTTCGGATCTGCATCCGTATCACGAGCGCGAGGAGGGTCTCGACTATGGCACGGTGATGGGCCACGAGTTCGTTGGTGAGGTCGTCGAGGTCGGAGCCGAGGCGGGACTGAGTCGTGGGGATCGGGTCTACGCCCCGTTCACGACCAACTGCGGCCACTGCCATTTCTGCCGAGTCGGGCTCACGAGCCGCTGTCCAGAGGGGCAGTTGTTCGGTTGGGTGGGGGGTGGGGCCGGACTGCACGGCGGGCAGGCAGAGCTGGTGCGCGTCCCCATGGCCGACACCACCCTGTTGCAGGTGCCCGAGGGCCTGAGCGACGAGGAGGCGCTGCTGCTTGGCGACATCTTCTCAACCGGCTACTTTTGCGCCGAGAACGCCGGGATTGCGCCCCGGGGAGTCTACGCGGTAGTGGGCTGCGGTCCCGTCGGGATCCTCGCGGTCATCGCCGCGCGCCATCTGGGCGCCGAGATGGTCTATGCCGTCGACGCGATTCCGGAGCGGCTTGCCCTGGCACAGGAGGCGGGGGCGGTGCCCATCGACTTCACCGTGGAGAACCCGGCGATGCTGCTGCACGAGGTGACCGAGGGTCTGGGGGCGGACGCCGTGATGGAGGCTGTCGGCAGCTTCGCGGCCGAGCGCCTGGCGATCGAGATGGTGAGGCCGGGTGGCACGATCTCGGTGGTCGGCGTGCACTGCGACGAGAAATTCGCCTTCTCGCCGACCGAGGCCTACGACAAGAATCTGACCTACAAGGTGGGGCGCTGCCCGGCGCGCACCTATATGGAACGGCTCGCCCCGGTGGTGCGCGACAGTGACCTGGGGATCGACCGGGTGATCTCGCACCGGCAACCCCTCGCCGACGGTGCAGACGCCTACCGGATGTTCGACGAGAAGCTTGACGGTTGCACGAAGGTCGTGCTGACACCGTGACTCGGCGCCGCAGGCGCCAGGGACCGACTGGCTCTGGCTCTCGTTCTGGCGGCCGTGGGCGATCCGGCTGCTGGTCAGGAACCGCGCGGTCCGCTACTCGCACGGCCTCCCGACTTGGCGTCGCTCCAGGCAGGGTCGCATCCGCAGCTCCTGGGCAGCTACGCAGGCCCCTCGGGGTGGATCGAGATCTACGAGTCCGGCGGCGAGGTCCTCTGGCGTGCCGACGGGACCACGAACGGGCTGCTGGCCCCCGCTGACGATGGGTTCGGGCTGATTGGCGCCAATGTTGCTGCTGGGCGACTGCGCCAAGCCGGGCTCGATCGAGTGGTCTGGGACGGGCAGACTCTGATTCGCGAAGATTCCCCGCTGCCGGATCCGCCCGGCGACGAAATGCGCACGTTCTTCGGCCACTACCGCCGCGCCGGCGACGAGTACCGACTTGCGGGTGGCCAGATTGCAGTCGGCTTCCTTCTGCATGAACGACGTGGGGACCTTTACCTGCAGGCCGGCTGGATGCGTCTCGACCGGATCGAGCTAGTTGCGGGCAGCCTACGGATAGGCCCGGGGAGCTGGTATCCAGGGGCCGAGCTGACTCTCGAGCGGGATGCCAGAGGCCGCGTCTCATCGCTGTGGCTGGGCGATATCGAGCTGATACCAGAGCCGCTCGGCGGCAAGGGCGAGACCCTCAAAATCGATCCGCTGGTGCGCGTCGAGGAGCTGCGTGCCGAGGCGCTGGCGGCATCACCGCCGGCCGAGGAGGGCCCGTTTCGCGCCCCCGACCGAGGGGTTCTCGGTCTACGAGTACGAGTGGTGGCATTTCGACTACCGTGATTGGCGTCACTACGCGATCCTCGACCTGACCTTCAACGAGATCAGCTGAACCACCGGTGGTAGGCTGGAGGCATGACTACCGCAGCGTCCGACCAATTCGCCCACCAATACGACGAGAAGGAGTTCTGGGCCAAGTTGCAGCGGTACGCGCGACGGGCCGGGCGTGAGTTGGTCGAGAAGGCAGTGTTGCTGTACCTCGTGCTGCGTGATCCGCAGACGCCAGCGTGGGCCAAGACCACCGTGGTCGGAGCGCTGGGCTACTTCATCGCTCCGATCGATGCGATCCCCGACCTGATCCCGGGCGTGGGATTCACCGACGACCTGGGTGTTCTGGCGATGGCGCTGATGGCCGTGGCGAGCTCGATCAATCCGGACACGCGCGCGCGGGCCCAGCGGGTAGTGGAGCGCTGGATCGGCGCGGCCGACTCGCCCGATCCGGCGCGTGGCTCCGTGATCGAGACCGAGGCCGAGGTCATCGCGCGCGAGCAATCGACCTGACCCGAGGCGACCTCATGAGCGAGGCTGTGGCATCCACCTTCGAAGGTCTGTTCGCGGCCGTGCACACGCCAATCGGCACGGCCCGCCGACTCGACAGCGCCGTCGTCATGCGTCAGTACGAGCTGATGCGCGAGTCGGGAGTCGACGGCGTCTTTCTGTGCGGCACGGCCGGAGAGGGCCCCTCGCTGACCATCGCCGAGCGACGAGCTCTGCTCGATACCTGGGTCGGCGTGACCGAGGGGGCGTTTCCGTTGATCGCACACGTGGGTCACAACTGCATGCGCGACGCGGTCAAGCTCGCAAGGCACGCGGCCCGAGCGGGCGCGACGGCCGTGGCTTCGATGGGCCCTACCTACTACCGGCCGCCGTCTCTGGAGGATCTGATCGAGTTTCTTGCCCCCGTGGCCGCGGCTACCGACGGCCTGCCGTTCTTCTATTACGAGCCGCCCTACGCTAACGGTCCGCGCTTCGCCACGGACCAGCTGCTCGAGTGGGGCAAGCTGCGGATCCCGAACCTGCGCGGCGTCAAGTACGCCTCGCGCGACATGGCCACGCTACAGCGCTGCGTCCGTCTCGGGCCGGAGGTCGATGTGCTGCTCGGGCACGAGGAGCTGTTGTTGCCAGCTCTTGCTTGCGGCGTTCGCGGGGCCGTCGGCGTCTCGTTCAACTTCGCGGCGCCGGTGTACCGACGCATCATCGAGGCGTTCGAAGCCGGCGACATGGAGGGCGCCCGGGCGGAGGAGGACAAGGCGCTGGAGCTGATCCGAGTCCTGCGGGAGTACGGCACCTTGCGCGCCAGCAAGGCAGTCATGTCGTTGCTCGGGGTCGATTGCGGCCCCGTGCGCTTGCCCTTCCGGCCGCTGACGGATCCCGAGTTTCGCGACCTGCACGAGCGGGTCCGCGCCATGGATCTGTTCGCCCGCTGCCTGAGCACGCCCGCCGAGGTCGGTCGCTAGCGGCCCGCACGGCCTGCTAGATCGAGACTTGTGCCCCGCGCCTGCTCCTGCTCCTGCTATACGTAAGATGCGTATACGCGATTTTCGTACAGTGAGCCACGGGAGCCTGTCTCGATGCCTTTGCCGCAAACCGCGGACAACGACGCCGTCGCCTTGCAGCACGTCGACTTCCTCGTGCTGGTCGTTCTGTCAGACGGCCCGCTGCACGGCTACGGCGTTGTGCAATCGATCGATCAAGCCACCCAGGGCCGCGTTCGTCTGCGCCCCGGTGACGTGTACCGCGTGTTGTACCGCATGCAGCGACGCGGGCTGCTCGATCCGGTGGAGCCACCGCGTACCGACGAAGCCGACTCGGATCGTCGCAGCTACTACGCGATCTCGGAGCTCGGGAGCCGGGTCGTTCGCGACGAGGCCGAGCTGTTGGCCAAGTTCGCGACACAGCTTCTCGCGCAAGCCGGCAGTACCGGGGCAGGCTGAAGCATGTCGCGTCCACGAGATCTGTCGCTGCCTTCGACGAGCCGGATACCGCGCGTCTGGTTCGCCCTGTTGGTGTACGCCTTCCCCTCTGACTTCCGCGCCGCGATGGCCGGTGAGTGGCGACGGGGGTCCTGTTCGGATTGGCCCCTGCGCTGCGCGCCTCCCGTGTCGATCTCACGCCTTCGCTCAAGCAAGATGCCAGCGCCGCGGGGAGCGCCGGTCATCGCGGCATGCTGCTGTCCAAGTCGCTGATGGCAGTCCAAGTGGCGATGTCCACGCTGCTACTTGTCGTGGCCGGCTTGTTCGTCCGAACGCTCGAGAACATGGAGCGTTCGGACGGCGGATACAGCTCCGAAAACGTCCTGTTGATGAGCGTCAACCCGACGCTCAACCAGTACGAGCCCGAGCAGATGGTGGCGTTCTACGACCAGGCGCTCGAGCAGCTGCGGGCGATTCCAGGGGTCAGGGTTGCGACGGTCGGGTCGAGAATCCCACTGAGTGGTGGCGTGACCTCCTACGGCCTCCACCTCGCAGACAAGCCGTCCGAGGACGACGACGGTCACTCGACCTTCGTCAACTTCGTCGGCCCCGACTTTTCCCGCTCGTTCGAGATCCCTGTGCTCGCCGGCCGCACCCTGCGCGACTCCGACGCCGACGGGTCGCCGATGGTCGCTGTCGTCAACGAGCACTTCGTCGCTCCGCATTTCCCCGGGGAGAGCGTCATCGGCAGGCGGTTCGGTTTCGACGCTGACACCAACAACGAGTATGAGATTGTTGGTGTAGTCGGCGATGTTGCGTACCAGGATCTCCGCGACCGGGAGTGGGAGGCGGTCCACTTGTCGTACGCGCAGCACGGCGCCAGCATCCGTCGAATGCGCTTCATTGCCCGAGTGGCGGCCGACCCTGCGGCCCTGGCGCTGCGAGCACAGGGGGCGATCCGCGCGATCGATCCTGACGTGCCGGTCTTCGAAGTACGGACGCATCAGGCGCAACGAGAGACGATCATGGCGCGGGAGCGGAACTTCGCCCAGGCGCCGACGGCCCTGGGTGCGCTGGCTCTATTGCTGGCGTGCGTCGGGCTGTACGGGATCCTGTCCTACTCGGTGCTGCGACGAACCCGAGAGATCGGAGTCAGGATTGCCCTGGGCGCCCGATCGGGCGACGTGCTGCACCTCGTGGCACGCGAGCTGTTGCCGGTCCTGGGCGGCATCGCGCTCGGCCTGGGTGCCGCCGCGCTCACGACCGGTTGGCTCGAGAGCCTCCTGTTCGGCCTCACACCTCTGGATCTGGCGAGCTTGGCGCTGGCAACGGCGATGCTGACGCTCGTCGCGGGCATCGCCGCCTGGCTACCGGCTCGCCGAGCCTCACGAGTCGACCCGGTGATCGCCCTGCGCTCGGAATGACCTGCCCGGAGGTTCGCTAGCCGGCCGGCTTGCGGAACTTCATGGTCAGCCGGTCGATGTTGTAGCGAGCGTTCCAGTTGGGTGCCGTGACGTCGTCGTCGGGGTTGGCCAGCAGGTCGGAGCGCTCGACGAGCTCGAATCCGCGTGCCTCGAGCTCCTTGATGACGCTCGCTTCGCTGATGCGATGGTTGGTTTCGTCAACGCCCTCCGGGCAGCGAGCATCGACCACCCCGAGAACACCCCCGGGCTTCAGGGTGCGCAGCACCTCCGACAGGATCGGGTCGGGGTGCATTCCGTAACGCTCGGCGGTTTCCGGGATGAACATGTCGTGGATGTTGCGCACGATGATGTGGATATCGACGCTGCCGTCCGCGACATCGCCCAGACGCTCGTGTACCTCGACGTTGTCAATCCCGGCGTCGTGGAACCGCCCGCGGAGTCCGGTGGCGCCCTCCTCGGTCGTCAGCGCCGAGATCACCCTGCCGTCGGGGCCGACCATCCGCGCCAGCACGTGACTGTTGTACCCGCTGGCCGGGATCAGGTCGCCGACGACCAGGCCCGGCTCGACGCCGAACCAAGTGAACGCCTCGACGGGGCGGCTCCCCGGGTCGCGTTCCCGCTCGGCCTCGGGTCGGGAGGGGTCGTCCAGGATTTCCTGCTGACCCAGGGCGGTGAGCGGCAGCGTGAGCGCAGCCAGCACGACGGCGGCTCCGCCGATTCGGCCGGTAAGCTGGCGACGATAGATGCTGTTCACCGGACGTTCTCCATGGCTGGGGAGGAGCCCATCCTGGCGGGTCGCGGATTCGATCGCAAGGCGCAGATTGCGCTGCGCCGCGTCACGCGGTTGCATTGGGCCCGTACAGCCCGCCCAACCGGAGGCCCTCCATGCGTCGATGCCTGTTGCTCCTAGCGCTCGCTCTAATGACCCTTGCTCCCACGCTGGCCGGCGCGCAGGAGCCGAGCTTCCGCTTCGAGCGTCCCTTCGGCACCCTCCGCCAGCAGGCCGAGGTGCAGCAAGAGTGGCTGCAGGAGCGGCTCGAGGTCAACCTGCCGAAGGTCTTGCGCGAGCAAGGCGTCGACATGTGGATCGTGCCCATGCGCGAGTACAACGAGGACCCGGTTTTCCGAGCCCTCGTCTCGCCTACGACCTTCGCCGCGCGTCGCCGCACTATCTATGTCTTCTTCGACCGGGGCGTCGAGGAGGGTGTCGAGCGGCTTGCTTTGGGTGGCACGTCGCAGGGGGGTGCCTACACACCGTTCCGCGCTACTTTGCCGACGAGCCGCCCGGGCGTGCAGGCCGAGCTCTGGGGCCAGCAGCAGTGGGAGCTCCTTGCCGACGTGGTCCGCGAGCGTGATCCCGGGACGATCGCGGTGAACATCGCCCACGAACACAACTTTGCCGACGGGCTCTCCGCCGGCGAGTGGGAGCAGATGCAGGCGGCGCTGGGGCAGGAGCTGGTCTCTCGCATCGTGCGACGCCCGCGCCTGGCGATCGACTACCTGGCACTGCGGGCTTCCAGCCAGACCCAGGTCTACCGGCGCATGCAAACCTATGTGCACGAGATTATCGGCGCCGCCTTTTCCCACGTCGTCATCACCCCCGGGGTCACCACCACCCAGGACGTGGTTTGGTGGATGCGCCAGCGCGTCCACGACCTCGGGTTCGGCACCTGGTTTCAGCCCTCGGTCAGCGTGCAGCGCCAGGGCGTCGCAGGGTCGGATCTGGGAGGCGATCCCGTCATTGAGCGCGGCGATGTCTTGCACTGCGATTTCGGGATCGCGGTGTTGGACATAATCACCGATCTACGTAGATTCAACGACTTACAGTGGGGTTAGACCCCTCTAGCAGGCTGCTGAAAAACTCCCCTTGTTCGAGTAGATTCTGAACCACGCAGCCCGCGGCAAAAACCGAAGCATCAACGAGGTGAGCAGATGCGTGGTGAGGACGCGGGACAGGTGGCCGCCTTTAGTTACGTATCTCCGGAGCAGCGAGTACCGAAAGAGCATCCGCTGCGGCCGCTGCTGAGGATCGTCAACGATGTGCTGGGGCGGATGTCGCCGCTGTTCGAGAAGCTGTACTCGCACACGGGGCGACCGTCGATCCCGCCGGAGAAACTGCTGCGGGCGCTGCTGCTGCAGGTGCTGTACACGATTCGCTCCGAGCGCATGCTGATGGAGCAGCTCGACTACAACCTGCTGTTCCGGTGGTTTGTGGGCCTGAACATGGACGATCTGGTGTGGGATGCGACGGTGTTCACGAAGAACCGGGATCGAGTGTTGGGAGGCGAGGTCGCCGAGGTGTTCTTCCAGGAAGTGCTGGCGGAGGCACGGCGCCGCAGCCTGCTATCGGATGAGCACTTCACGGTGGACGGCACGCTGATCGAGGCGTGGGCCTCACACAAGAGCTTCAAGCCGAAGGATCAGAGCGACTCCGATGAGGGAGGCAGCAACCCGAGCGTCGATTTTCGCAAACAACGGCGCACAAACGATACTCACGCCTCCAGGACCGATCCGGACGCACGCCTGTACAAGAAAAGTAGGGGAGCCGAGTCGAAGCTCTGCTACATGGGGCACCTGATGATCGACAACCGCCACGGGTTAGCAACCAAGGCATGCGTAACGATCGCTTCCGGGACAGCGGAACGAGAGGCGGCGGTGCAAATGGCGGACAAGATTTCCGGTAACCGCAGGGTGACCTTGGCGGCCGACAAGGGCTACGACACACGCGAGTGCGTCCGTAAGCTTCGAGATCGGAACATCACCCCGCACGTCGCACAGAACGACACCAATCGGCGCAGCGCCATCGACCGGCGCACAACCCGCCACCCCGGCTACCAGGTCAGTCAAAGGAAACGCAAGCTCGTCGAGCAGATGTTCGGATGGGCCAAGACGGTCGGGCTGATGCGCAAGACGCGGCACCGAGGCACCGAACGCGTCGATTGGATGTTCACCTTCACCGCCGCTGCCTTCAACCTGGTCAGAATGCGCAACCTCCAGGGGGCGACGTGACGATATCGGGACTAACCGCCCAAGAAATACCGGCGCGGCCGGCAACCAGAGCCTCGCACTCGCACTCGCCGCCCCGCTAACTCACCGTGATCGAGACGATCCAGCCCAAAATGGCGCGCTCGAGCCGTTTTTCAGCAGCCTGCTAGACCCCCTGTGGGGGGTTGAAAACGGTACCAAATCGGTACCACCCGATTTCGGGCTCTGGCACGGGAGGGCATCGTGAGCGAGGCAACGAGGAAGGAATGGAGAGATGCCGAGATCGCCCGCGAGCAATTGGCGGCCATCGAAGAAGACCCCTCTCAACTTGTGAGCGGCGAGGAGCTAGAGGAGGCGCTAGCGCGGCTGCTGGAGGAGGGCAGCCGTGACCGAGCGGATCCGTAACGAGTACCCGCCCGAGTGGCCGGCGATCGCCTCCGCCGTGAAGAACGCGGCCGGGTGGGAATGCATCCGTGCGGTCACCCGAACGACCAGCGAACCTGGTCCGTCCGGACCGATGAAGGGGACCGCTGTCTCCCCACCTTCCGGCAGCCTGAACCCGCGCTTCGTGGAGTGGCTGATGGGGTTCCCGATTGGCTGGACCGAACAAGAACCAATCGAGTCGATCGACTTCGATGCCTGGGAAACGGCGTGGTGCCTGCGACTGCGGCGGTTGCTTTCGTGATGCTGGCACGGCGCGCAGGTTTGCGGTGGCTACTGGAGCCGGCGGCATGAGGCGCTTCGAGGCCCCCACGAGCCCCCACGTTGAAGACCTGGACACTGCCCCCCAGCGCGCACTTGCCGCTGCTGTGATCCGCCGGGCCGTTATCGACCTGCGCATGGTGGCAAGTTGGCGCGATCGAGCCGAGCGGCCCTCTTGCGCGCACAAGAGGCTGCGGGAGATCGGTCCCGAAGCGGACCTGGTTGCGTGGCTGTCGAGCCCGGAGGAATCACGACCCTGCTCGCTGGGCCCGGCGCCGTGACCCCTGGACAGGTTCCCGACGGGCTGACGCCCGTCGAGGCGGACCGGGGGGAGGTCCGTGAATGTGTGGGGGCGTCGTTCGCCGACGCCGCTCCGGCTCAGATCCCCGCGCGCAGCGCCTCCGTGGGCTCCACGCGTAGCGCGCGCCGGATCGGCACCGCGCATGCGAGGATGGAGATCACGAGCGTGAAGACCGCGAACGTCGCGACGATGGCGGCGCCCCGCGCCGACTGCACCACGCCCAGCAGGAAGATGATGCCGACGGCGAAGGAGATTCCGAGGCCCACCTGGATGAACACGGGCTTCAGCATGGAAATGATGATCCGCAGCTTGTCGGCGCCGAGGGCCACGCGCAGGCCGATCTCCCGTGTGCGTCGCTCGATCCGGAACGCCAGCACGGAGTAGATGCCGGCGAGCGAAAGGAGGATCGCGAAGGCTCCCACCCCCGTGACGATGGTGGAGGTCAGCGTCAGCTCCAGCATCAGCGAGCCACCGACCTGGTCGAGTGGAAGGATCTCGTCGAGGCGCAGAGCGGGATCGACCGACTCGGCGAGGGTGCGCAGGCGCGAAGCGAACAGGTGTGCGTCGCCCCCCACGTCTCCGCTCACGTAGACGGGGTAGGCCGGCAGCTGCGCGAGCGGGTGGTACATGCCCGCGCCGTCGGGCGAGTCCTCGGCGAGCATCGCGAGATCGGGAACCACGCCGACGATCTGGTACCATGGTTCGGTCTCGGCGTCGGCGTCCCGTCCGGGTGGGGGCGCGTACCGCACCCGGCGACCGACGGCGTTGCGGCCGCCGAGTACGCGGTCGACGAACGACTGGTTGACGATGACCACACCCTGGTCGGAATCGGCGTCGCCCGAGTTGAACCCGCGGCCGGCGAGCACCCGCGTATTGAGCGCGTCGAAGTAGTCGGGCGCGACGGAGGCGGTGCCTACCCTCGGCGCGATCCTCGGAGGGGTGAGATCGCCGTCGGTCTCGACCTCGATGGCGCTCTGAGGATGCGACATCCGCGCGAAACGGTTGGCGAGGGTCACGGCTCCGACACCCGGCTCGGCCTCCAGCCGCAGTCTCAGCTCTTCGTACCGCTCCCGGTAGAGTGCGGCGAACTCCTCCTCGGAGAGCTGCGGCCCCGCACCGAGCTCGTCTTCCCGGTCCATCTCCACCCTGGCGGAAGCGTATTGACTTCCGTCGAAGGGAACCACGGTGCCCCGCTTCTCCAGCATCTGGGTGAAGACCGTGTAGGCGATCGGCACCGCCAGCGCGGATATGGCCACCTGTACGACGATGATCCCGGACCAGAGGCGGCTCACCCCGGTGCTCGGCAGCCCGGTGTTGGACTGCCGCAGACGGCTTTCCAGATTGCCTTCGGTGATCTTCAACCCGGGCAAGGCGCCCGCGACCAAGGCGCCGAGCGCCGTCAGCCCGAGGGCGTACGCCACGGTGGTCAAAGAGAGGCTCGGGCCGAACCAGAACGGCAGCTGGCCCTCGAGCGACTCGAACGTGCGGAACGCCCACCGAATGGAGATGCCCGTGGCGAGCAGGCCGACGAAGGCGCCGACGAGGCCGAGCACCAGCGTCTCGGCGAAGAGCTGGGCCACGACGCGGCCACGGTCCGCGCCGAGCGCGACCCGTACCAGGATCTCCCGTTCACGGGTGGCGGCCCTCACGAAGACCAGCAGGGCCACGTTGGCCGCCACCAGGATCAGGAACAGGATGAGGAAGCCATTGCTAGACATGAGCCCGACGGACACGGAGTTCGAGATCTCCATCACCTCGTTGGGGAAGGGCAGCACCTGCGCGCGCAGCTGCTGGTGCGTCTCGGGATTGCCGAGCACGACCCGCTGGGTCACGGCCGTCAGCTCGACTTGCGCCCCCTCCAGGTTCGCGTCCGGCGCGAGACGGCCGAAGGTGCGAACCGGCGGGCCCTCCAGGGGCAGATAGCTCGACGAGGTCAGCTGGAACGGAATCCAGAAGCTCTCGGAAATCGGGAACGCGAAGCCCTCGGGCATGACACCGACCACCGTGTGCGGCTCTCCGCCCACGCGAACCTGGCGTCCCACGATGTCGGGGGCGGACGCGAACGCGCCGCGCCAAACGTCGTGCCCCAGCACGACGACGGGCGCCGCGCCGAGCTCTTCGTCGGCCGCGACCAGCGTGCGGCCGAGCTGTGCGGGGACCCCCGCGACACGGAAGGCCGCCTCGCTGATCGCCGCCCCCCGGACCGGCGCACCGGCCACGTCCTGCCACCGGAGGTTCCGCTCGATGACGCTGAAGATCCCGATGTCGTCGACGGAGCGAAGCTCGTCGCGCCACAGCATGAACTCGTGCAACACCCGCCGCTCGGGACGGCTCGCGGCCGCATCCCACATGCGCAGCGCCACGATGCGATCGCCGCCCGGCACCGGCAGGGACGGATAGACCAGCTGGGTCAGGAACTCGAACACCATCGCCGCGACCGCGATCGCGAACGCGAACGAGAAGCCGCCGACGAGTGTCAGACCCGGATACTTCGAGAGCATCCTGCCGGCCAGTTTGAGGTCGAGCCAAGACATCCTGAGCTTCATCGGCCTTCTCCATGTTCACACCGACGGCGGAGCGTACGGTCTCCCAGCGCGGTGCGTGGCTCCGCGTTCGGGTGGTCGTCGCCGAGGTCGCGCCGTGCAGGCTCGGTCATAAGAGCAACTCGAAGTCGTCGGCACGGCCCCGTGCTCGACCGGCGCCGTCGTCGGTGATCAGATTCTCGGGAACGGCCACCTCGATCGGTTCATCGCTCACCGTCGCCGCCATTTCGGCCAGCGTGTGCGCGGCTCGGGCCTCGCGCAGATCGGCGGCTCTCTGTAGCGCCAGAAAGTCGTCAGCCGACACCCCGAGCGCGTCTTCAAGCTGGAGCGCCACGGCGGCTGAGACGGGCTTAGTGCCGGTGACGATTTTCGAAACGTAGGAGTCACTTACGCCCATGACCTTCGCAAGAACGCGTTGCGGCCAGCCGTGCTCAGTGAGCAGATGGTTCAGGAGATTACCGGGCGTCTTGAATTCAAGCTGGCTCATCGCCACAAGAAATAGCATAGAGTTTTCTACTTATCGATATTTGGCAAACTAACCAAACATACTTGCTAAATTCATAAGGTTGGGTAATGCGAATAGAACACAGCTAGTATGATCGCTGTAAAGACCGCTAAGTAGTAGGCACGGTTTTCCCGGCACGCCCAGTTGGGCATCATCCAGCGAGATATCCAACATCTGTTTCAGCGCTACGCGCCGACCGGGCGGCTTCGCGCGTTGTGTGGATTGGCCATTGACGCGCATCGGCTGAGGACCCGAGACCCCTCCCGCGAATGACGCTCACACCCAGCACCCAGATCGCCCACCTCGACGGCGTGTGGCTGGAGACTTCAGCAGCCCTGTGGCTCGGCATGCCTGCGCGGCTATGCGGCGAGCAGGGCTGAATCCAGGGCGTTGAGCGGGGTTGCCGACTGAGCCGTGTCTACCAATGCTTTGCGGCACACTCTTCTCCTTAGGACAAGAGGTGTAGCGGCGCACCATTAGTGATCCGCAGTGGGCGCTGCTCATCAGGAGGCAGCGCCCACTGCTGAACGGTATGCACTCGTATCAGTTCGTGTGTAACTGCCACGACAGGTATGGAGCGGTTCGTATGAAGGGCTTTGATAACAAGATATCCGGGCTAGCGGTCGTGCTCGGGTTGGCATGGTGTTGCGGTTGCTCCAGCTCCGATGATGCCAAATTCCCCGGCTGGACCGGCAAGGTAAAGGGCTTGGTGCCCGATTTCGTCCTTGAGGGTCTCGAAATCTACAAGCCTTCGTCCGTTGCCTTTGGAGAAACAGGCAATCTCTATGTCCTAGACGCTGGGGATGTGCCCCGAATGATGTGGAAATTGGATGAGCGTTTCCTCCGCGACCACGGTTGATCCTATCTGCTAGGCGGCCTGCTGGTTCGGGCCGCGGGTGATCTCAGCCAAGAACCGGTAGCCATCGATGCGGCGCATGCGGATCTGGCCGAAGGCGACCAGGCCCCACAGCAACGTCACCCCGGCAGCCTCGGTCGAGAATGAGCCCTGTGTCTTGGTGCGGCGACGGAACTCGCGGTTCAGGTTCTCGAGCGGGTTGGTGGTGCGCAACGTCTTCCACATCGGCCTGGGGAACTCATAGAAGGTCAGCAGGCTCAAGCCCGCCTCCTGCAGGCTCTTGTCGCGCTTCATCTCGGTACGTGCATGAACCGGGCAGTGGTCACGCAGGTTGTTCCACTTATGCTGGGTGCACCGCTGCACCGGCACGTTCGGCCAGACTTGAATCGCTTTGGCCAGCCCCTTGTGCCCGTCGGAGATCAACAACTCCGGTGCCTGCAGTCCACGCTCCACCAGCGACTCGATCAACCCTTGCCAGTGGACGGCCGCCTCCGAGACCGCTAACCGCAACGCCACCAACACCTTCTGGCCGTCCGGCCTGACACCGAGCACCGCCAATACCGGCACCGACACGACCCTCCTGGCTAGCCTGACCTTCAGATGAAACCCGTCCAAGTACAGAATCGAGTACCGCTCGCCGGACAGATCTCGCTCGCGCCAGCGCTCGAAGCTCGCCTTCAGGCGCCCCACCACTCTGGAGACCGTGCTCTTGGACAGGTGCTCCTTGCCCAGCAGCGGAGAGAGCGCCTTGCGGATCCGCCGGGTGTTGGCGCCCGCCAGATAGGCCCCCAGAATCGCCTCGTCCACCTGCCGGGCTCGCCGCGCGTACCGGGGCAGGATCGCGCTGCGGAACTCACGCGCGTCCCCGTCCTGGTCCACGATCCGTCCGCGCGGGATCTCCAGCTCCTGTAGCCCCTGCGCCGTCGTCACCCGTCGTCGCTGGCTGCCATTGCGGTAGCCTCGACGCTGCCCGTTGCGCTCGTATCGGTCGCAGCCCAGCGCCTCGCTGAGCTCTTCCTGCAGCGTGATCTGGATCGCCTCGCGGATCCTGGAACGCAGCAATCCCTGTATGTCCTGCCGGAACTCGATGACCCCGGCTGCCTGCGTGCTAACCTGCTTCACGGCGTAGCCTCCTGCCGCTCGTGGCGGCGTTGAGTTTTTCCTACTCGGAGGTTACGCCATCTCTATTTCCACAAGACTCGGGCCGGATCCGACGCTGGCAACTATCGGCTCTACCAATACTCCGCTAGCGGCGAACTCTTGGCCGAAGTTGGTCGGGCCGGCGAAGGCGTCGGGGAGTTCCCCTTCCTGACTGAAATGGACAGCCTCGTAGTAGTTGCCGGTGGTAGGGCAGCCGTAGTGATGGAACAAGCTCAGCGGGTAAACGTGTGGGATCTGTCGGACTGGTCGGTCCGCACGTTCCGGCTCAACGGGTTCCCCGGGGGCGCGGCCTTTGATGGCGAGTTGCTGCATGTGAACCTCGGCTCCGCTGCGGCACCTTTAGATGGTGCCGCCATGCATGTCTACTCGCTGGACGGTGAGCTCGTAGACAGCTATGGAGAGCGTCTGCGGCCGGAACTGTCTGGTCTGCTCACGTCCCTGATGACAAGAGCGTCCGCGAGACTAAGAACATACGGCCATACTAAAATCACTATGAGCCCGGCGGGGCGAGTCTATGAAGCCATGAGGAGAGGTGGACCCCATCCTTTGGACAGGTTTGCGTCGCAGCTAAGGTGGAATCCGGGTTCATGATTCAGGCTGCCTTGGGCTTGCGAGACACGGGGCGAAGCCCCGGGCTCCTGTCTTCAGCCCCGTCGTCAATGTACGCCTCCTCGGGCGTCCGGTCCTGGAGCGACGAGTGCGGTCGGCACTCGTTGTAGAAGTCCATCCACCAGCCGATCCCGGCCCGAGCCTCGGAGCCAGTCGCGTACTCTGACAGATAGACCTGCTCGTACTTGAGCGATCGCCACAGTCGCTCGATGAAGACGTTGTCCATCCAGCGGCCCTTGCCGTCCATCGAGATCCGAATGCCGGCCTCCTTGAGCGCGTCGGTGAAGTCGACGCTGGTGAATTGGCTACCCTGATCCGTGTTGAAGATCTCGGGAGGACCGTAGCGCTCGAGCGCCTCTTGCAAGGCCTCGACGCAGAAGCTCGTATCGAGCGTGTTGGACAGACGCCAGGACAGCACCTTGCGGCTCGCCCAGTCCATCACCGCAACCAGGTACAGAAAGCCCCGCTGCAGCGGGATGTAGGTCACATCCGCGCACCAAACGTGGTTGGGTCGCGTGATCTCCAGATCACGCAGCAGGTAGGGGTAGATCCGGTGCTCCGGGTGCGGCTGAGACGTCCTGGACCGCTGCAAGATCGCCTGCAACCCGAGCAGCCGCATCAGGCGGCGCACCCGCTTGCGAGAGACCGTGTAGCCCTGACGGCGCAGCCATCGTCGCATCTGACGTGAGCCGTAAAACGGCGTCTGAAGAAACTGCTCGTCGATCAGCCGCATCAGGCGCAGGTTCAGCGGACTCTCGCCGTGGCCCTCGTAATAGAACGAAGACCTCGCGATCGACACCAGGCGGCACTGCCGCGTGATGCTCAGGGGGCCGTGCTCCGGATCGACCATCGCCACCCTCCGGCCGTGGCTCAACGACCGAAGGCCTTGGACAAGAAATCCCGCTCGATGACGAGCTCCCCGATCTTCGCCCGCAGCTCCTTGATCTCGGCCTCCCGAGAGACCTCGTTGCGCTCCTGTTTCCCCGAGAAGCCAGCCAGCACCTTCTGCCGAGCCTTCTTCTTCCAGTTGGCGATCAGATTCGGATGCACATCGTAGCGGGCTGCCAGCTCCGCCATCGTCGCTTCCTCGCGAAGCGCCTCCAAAGCGACCTTCGCCTTCAGCTCAGCAGGATAACTCCGTCTCTTCCGTGGCATTCCAGACTCCTTCTTCTTGGTCTGGATCCCACCTTAGCAACCTGTCCGAATTTCGGGGTCCACCTCTGTAAGGGGTGCCCCGGTCGCGCAAGCCATGCACCCACTCATCCAGGTCGTTAGGGTCCCACACGTCGTAAGCCGGCCGGTTCCATTCGGTGTTGTCATCCACGAAGCGGTACATGCGCTCGTAGCCACCGCGATAGGTCGGAGGAAAGGCGACGACCCCGTCGGATCCTGTGGCAACGTCCGCGTGGTACCGAAAGTCGCGTGCCGTGAATCCGTCAATTCGCATCCGCTCACGAAACGTGCACAGCTTTGCTTTCGCACCGGCAAGGTAGTCGCCGAAGCCGTCGACATAGTGTCGGAAATGTGCCTGTGCCCAAACATTCGTGCCGCGATAGGTGGCCATCTCGTGCGCCACCAGGACAGCGGCGACGCGACCCTCGAAGTCGTCAACATCAACAGCTTGCTCGATGAACGCCAACCGGCCCGTGAAACGGATACTGAACGGTTCATTCGTCACCAAGCGCCCGAGAGACACGCTGTACAGCGAAACATCGTTGGAGATCAGCCGCGCGTCAGGCCACTTCGCCTTGATGGCTCGATCGACACGGAAGCTTCCCGAGCAACAGACGAAAACGCCACCCCAAGCACCGAAATCCACCGTGCGGAGGATCTGGTCGACGACGGGACGAGGAACCGATCCTACAAACATAATTGCTCTAAGTTGTTGATTTCGTTGACGTTATCCTTGAAATGGCGGACCACAACACATAGGATCACTAGCACCAAACCACCAAGAGGTCGGATGAAGACAGCAAGCTACTTCAGCTATCGCGGTCCGGGGCGAATCGGGATCACCATCGGTAACCCCCGTGGCTGTCCGCCTGGTTATCGAATGTACCGGCGACTCGCTCCGAGGCGCGAGATGTTGAAGATGGACTATGACCGGTACCGATGCCTCTTCGAGAGCATTTTAGGCCAACTCGACGCATAGACCGAGTGGGAGCGGCTGCATGAGCTGGCCGATGGCCACGAACCGGTGTTGTTGTGCTTCGAGCGTCCACCGTTGTCACCGAACAACTGGTGTCACCGGCGGATGGTGGCTGGGTGGTTTGGAAACGAGCTAGGCCACGAGGTACCGGAGATCGGCTACGGGATAGTTTCGGCCCGTGGCCACCAGGGGCGCTTGTTTTGATCCGTACACACGAGAGGCCAGCCGGACACGCGGCCCGAGCTGGCCTCAAGCGCTCAACCAATGGGAACGCAGCATACTACGCCGCGGGAGGTGCATGCGCTATGTCAGCGTTCATGGTCGACCGAGAACACATTGCCTACCTGGTCACGGCAGCATCCAGAATGGGTTTGCAAGCTAATCCCGAAGTCGGGCAGATGCTGTGGAACGAGAATCGCTACAGCGTGGAGCACCGATACCCAGACTGTCTTGAGACGGGTGGCTATCCAGGACCCATCGGGGAGACATTCGTTTACGACGAGCACCATGCTTCACGCGAACCGATCGACCCAGTTCAAGTCCTAGCAGGCTGCTGAAAAACTCCCCTTGTTCGAGTAGATTTTGAACCACGCAGCCCGCGGCAAGAACCGAAGCATCAACGAGGTGAGCAGATGCGTGGTGAGGACGCGGGACAGGTGGCGGTTTTTAGTTACGTATCTCCAGAGCAGCGAGTACCGAAAGAGCATCCGCTGCGGCCGCTGCTGAGGATCGTCAACGACGTGCTGGGGCGGATGTCGCCGCTGTTCGAGAAGCTGTACTCGCACACGGGCCGTCCGTCGATCCCGCCGGAGAAACTGCTGCGGGCGCTGCTGCTGCAGGTGCTGTACACGATTCGTTCCGAGCGCATGCTGATGGAGCAGCTCGACTACAACCTGCTGTTCCGGTGGTTTGTGGGCCTGAACATGGACGATCTGGTGTGGGATGCGACGGTGTTCACGAAGAACCGGGATCGAGTGTTGGGAGGCGAGGTCGCCGAGGTGTTCTTCCAGGAAGTGCTGGCGGAGGCACGGCGCCGCGGTCTGCTATCGGATGAGCACTTCACGGTGGACGGCACGCTGATCGAGGCGTGGGCCTCGCACAAGAGCTTCAAGCCGAAGGATCAGAGCGACTCCGATGAGGGCGGCAGCAACCCGAGCGTCGATTTTCGCAAACAACGGCGCACAAACGATACTCACGCCTCCAGGACCGATCCGGACGCACGCCTGTACAAGAAAAGTAGGGGAGCCGAGTCGAGGCTCTGCTACATGGGGCACCTGATGATCGACAACCGCCACGGGTTAGCAACCAAGGCATGCGTAACGATCGCTTCCGGGACAGCGGAACGAGAGGCGGCGGTGCAAATGGCGGACAAGATTTCCGGTAACCGCAGGGTGACCTTGGCGGCCGACAAGGGCTACGACACACGCGAGTGCGTCCGTAAGCTTCGAGATCGGAACATCACCCCGCACGTCGCACAGAACGACACCAATCGGCGCAGCGCCATCGACCGGCGCACAACCCGCCACCCCGGCTACCAGGTCAGTCAAAGGAAACGCAAGCTCGTCGAGCAGATGTTCGGATGGGCCAAGACGGTCGGGCTGATGCGCAAGACGCGGCACCGAGGCACCGAACGCGTCGATTGGATGTTCACCTTCACCGCCGCTGCCTTCAACCTGGTCAGAATGCGCAACCTCCAGGGGGCGACGTGACGATATCGGGACTAACCGCCCAAGAAATACCGGCGCGGCCGGCAACCAGAGCCTCGCACTCGCACACGGCGGCCGGGCAACTCACCTTGATCGAGACGATCCAGCCCAAAATGGCGCGCTCGAGCCGTTTTTCAGCAGCCTGCTAAAAGCGTGCGACTGCTACGAGTACCAAAGCTGCGAGCACCCCAGTTGGCTTACGTCCGAGGCGCGAACGTTCGTTGAAAAACTACGGAATCAAGCGACCCATGCCCTGCCAGGATACAAGGAAGCGCAGTGGACGATCACAGGCTAACGAAGTTGGATCGAGGCCGCGAGCTCCTGCAGCTTCGCCTATCCCCGTGGAGCGGGTCCGCCCGAACCCCGATCAGCCACGAAAGCATTTCGACATTGGGCTCCCCACCCAGACGAAGACAGAAAGGCAGCGCTCCATGTCTCCGACGACGAACACGTATCACCACGACAACGGTTTCGCGGTCATCTCGTACACGGACGAATTGTGCAGCGTAGTCGTTTGGTTCGATGTTGAACGGCGGACCAACGACGATGGTGAGCACATCGCGTACGCGGTGCCGTTTCCTGGCCAGCTCGGGATCGGGGACACCGTTGAGGAATCCGACGAGAGACTGCAGGCGGTGCTCCGTGGGTATCTGGAAACGTTCATGAAGCTGAATGGAGTCATTGCGTTCCAGGATCGCCTGATGGACTTCGGGTTCAAGCTGATCACGGATCCTGCCTTCGTCAAGAAAATCGATCCCGATCACCCGTCCTGGGTGCTGAAGCTCGACGTGCCGCCGGATTGTCTGTCCGGCGCACCGGCGTGACGGACGAGCTTCCGAAACGCATCGACACACCGGCCGTCGAGGCCGCCCTGCTTCGAGTCGCAGAGTTTCGAGGCGACGATCATTGGCCAACCACAAGCTGTCATAGGCTTCGACTATCTTCTCGCGCACCCCTGCATGCTCTCCGGCGGCTGCTGGTGAAGCTCGTCGTTTCCCGTAGGGCAGCGGTATCGGTCAACGATCTCTGCCCCCATGCTGGGCCCACAGGATCAGCCCCGGCCAGCGCTATGCCGACCCCGAGAATCGCGATGATCTCTGGTGACATGGGTTTTTCCGTTGGCTAGCGAGGCTTCCTTCAGTGCTTTTGGCTACCCAGCAACACGCCCACGCACGGTCTTAGCAAATCGCTGAAGTGCCGAGCGCGCTTGATCTTCCAGTCCTGACGGAACAGCTCGGCTCTCGCCGAGCGGGTTGGAGGTTACAGTAACCTCGAAGCTGGCCGATCCCGACAGTGCGCCAACGGCGAGCCCGTAGCTGTCGCTGACGGCGTTGAACTCGCACCTCAAAACTCGGTCGCGTGTCGAGTGGGTAGTGCTGGCGCACCAAATGAGGTCACCGGTGGAGGCACCGAGCACGATGAGCAAGGCGGGCTTGGATTGCTGAACCCGAACGGTGATCTGCGTTGGCCCCTCGCCGCGCCAGCCTACGGTCATGGGGTTGTTGACCGATCCCCGGCCTTTCTTTGTGTCGGCGCTGGCGGGCGACGTAATCGAGAGGGTGAGTAAGCAGACTACGACTGCGAGGCGCTTTAAGGAGCAGCGGTATGTCGGGAACGTCAAATCAGCCTCCCTGTTCAGCGTTCACCGAAACTCGGATGAGATCGGCCTGTGTAGCGTGTAGAGCCTGCCGTAGCAGGCGTCTTCGATTCCTCCAGCGTCTGATCTGGAGACGCCAATAATCGCGATGATCAGCTCTGGTGACCTGGTTGCTACCTACCCTGGTAGGCGGCCGGGCTGGCGCGAACACCGAGCACGGTGTTGGTTTCCGGGTCGATGTCGCATTGGTAGGTGTGGTTCTGCCAAGCACCGAGGCCATTTTGGAACTGGATCTTGTCGCCGATCAGGGTGAGGGTTCCGGCAGACTGATCCTTCCAGCGGAAGCGGCTGAACTTCGGCTCAAGGAAGCCGTCTGTCCATTGGTGGCTGTATTGTGCTAGCCGCTCGATGTGGTCTTCGCAGTACACACCTGTAGAGATGTGCCTGTTGCCCCAGCAGTTGAGGTCTTGCCGACAGGCCGTGTCGCTGACCGAAGGTGCGGAAGACGAGCCTGACCCTGGGTCATCCGTGCTGAGGACGTAGACGCAAAAAGCCAGTCCTAGCAGAAGCATCACCACACATCCCATGGCGGTCTTGCTGGCCTGCTTTTTCTCTGCAGCCGCCGTCTCGGCGGTGAGGCTGGGTGCCGGGTCCTCAGGCGCGGGGCTGTGGTGGCTGGGGGTGCGGCCGCGGCAGGATCCTTCTTTCCAACCGGGCAGCCGCAGTGCGGACAGGCTTCCGCCTGGTCAGAGATCTGGGCCTTGCATTCAGGGCATTCGATCAGAGCCACGGGTAGCCTCTCCGTTCAGCGTTCAAATCTGGATACACCTAGCGGCGCTGAGCTCCTTCGAGTGGGTACGAGAACGAAGCTTGCGCTTGAACTACACGGTTGTTTCCAGAGGAGACAGTTACCGCTTTACCCCGCAGATTCGGGTTGCCGAAGCCACCAAACCTCGGATCGTCTTGGCGCGTATGCACAGTAGCGCTGATTTCCACATCGTCCTCAATTCGGTCAACTACGAACGCCAGGTCAGCACCGAGACTTGCCATACGATCCTGGTGTGCCCGCAAATCTGCTTTCCAGGCTTCTGCGTCGAGAGTGACTCGGCGTGGCGTGCGCCAGCTCGAAAGAAACTCGGACTCGGCGTAATAGTAACGAGAATACCTATTATCACTCCCTTTTTCGAAATACCCACGTCCGACCGAGACTAAGACATCTGTCTCGTCCGGAAGATCTGAGTCGATGCGTAACGTGAGCAACCCATCGTCTTCAACGTTCCAGACGAGTTCAAACCGGTCTGCCACAACCCCGGCGGGGCCGCCATCTTGCGAGGAGGTAGAGGCGCCGCAGGCGACGCCCAAGAGTATTGGCACCACCAGTAGGAGTCGGTACATCTGGAGCCCCCCCCGTTCAGCGTTCACCGACCCTTGCGTGAGATCGGCCTGTAGCGTGTAGAGCCTGCCGTGCAAGCGTTCTCGGTTCCTCCGTTGCGCCTCCGTGCGCACCTTCGCATCTCTCCTTGTGGTAGCAGACATTTGTCTATTACGGTCACCCGCTTGGTTACGAGCATACTCACCGATACCGCGACCGGAAGCAGCCCCTCGTCTCCCGGTTGGTGGCTGGATGCTGAGAGGCGTAGACCATGCTGGTTGCAGTCTTGATAGCCCTGGCGATTGTAGTTGCCGGTACCGGAGGGTTCGTCATGGGTCGTCGGTTCGGTGTGCGCGAGGCGCTAGCAGGCTGCTGAAAAACGGCTTGGGCGCGCCATTTTGGGCTGGATCGTCTCGATCACGGTGAGTTAGCGGGGCGCCGAGTGCGGGTACGAGGCCGGCGCTGCTGGCAGCGCCGGCATTTCTTGGGGATTGGTGCCCTCATCGTCACGTCGCCCCCTGGAGGTTGCGCATTCTGACCAGGTTGAAGGCCGCGGCGGTGAAGATGAACATCCAATCGACACGTTGCGTGCCTCGGTGTCTGGTCTTGCGCATCAGCCCGACCGTCTTGGCCCATCCGAACATCTGCTCGACGAGCTTGCGTTTCTTCTGACTGACCGTGTAGCCCGGGTGCCGGGTCGTGCGGCGGTCGATGGCGCTGCGCCGGTTCGTGTCGTTCTGTGCGACGTGCGGGGTGATGTTGCGATCTCGAAGCTTTCGGATGCAGTCTCGCGTGTCGTAGCCCTTGTCGGCCGCCAAGGTTACCCGGCCCCTTCCGGGAATCTCGCCCGCCATCTGCATGGCGGCCTCTCGTTCTGCTGTTCCCGAAGCGATCGTTACGCAGGCGTTGGTTGCTAACCCGTGGCGGTTGTCGATCATCAGGTGCCCCATGTAGCAGAGCCTCGACTCGGCTCCCTTACTCTTCTTGTATAGGCGTGCCTCCGGGTCGGTCCTGGAGGCGTGAGTATCGTTCGTGCGCCGTTGCCGGCGGAAATCGACGCTCGGGTTGCTGCCGCCCTCATCGGAGTCGCTCTGATCCTTCGGCTTGAAGCTCTTGTGCGAGGCCCACGCCTCGATCAGCGTGCCGTCCACCGTGAAGTGTTCATCCGACAGCAGGCTGCGGCGCCGCGCCTCCGCCAGCACTTCCTGGAAGAACACCTTGGCGACCTCGCCTCCCAACACTCGATCTCGGTTCTTCGTGAACACCGTCGCATCCCACACCAGATCGTCCATGTTCAGGCCCACAAACCACCGGAACAGCAGGTTGTAGTCGAGCTGCTCCATCAGCATGCGCTCGGAGCGAATCGTGTACAGCACCTGCAGCAGCAGCGCCCGCAGCAGCTTCTCCGGCGGGATAGACGGACGGCCCGTGTGCGAGTACAGCTTCTCGAACAGCGGCGACATCCGCCCCAGCACATCGTTGACGATCTTCAGCAGCGGCCGCAGCGGATGCTCCTTCGGTACTCGCTGCTCTGGAGATACGTAACTAAAAACAGAGGTGGACCCCGAAATTCGGACAGGTTGCTAAGGTGGGATCCAGACCAAGAAGAAGGAGTCTGGAATGCCACGGAAGAGACGGAGTTATCCTGCTGAGCTGAAGGCGAAGGTCGCTTTGGAGGCGCTTCGCGAGGAAGCGACGATGGCGGAGCTGGCAGCCCGCTACGATGTGCATCCGAATCTGATCGCCAACTGGAAGAAGAAGGCTCGGCAGAAGGTGCTGGCTGGCTTCTCGGGGAAACAGGAGCGCAACGAGGTCTCTCGGGAGGCCGAGATCAAGGAGCTGCGGGCGAAGATCGGGGAGTTCGTCATCGAGCGGGATTTCTTGTCCAAGGCCTTCGGTCGTTGAGCCACGGCCGGAGGGTGGCGATGGTCGATCCGGAGCACGGCCCCCTGAGCATCACGCGGCAGTGCCGCCTGGTGTCGATCGCGAGGTCTTCGTTCTATTACGAGGGCCACGGCGAGAGTCCGCTGAACCTGCGCCTGATGCGGCTGATCGACGAGCAGTTTCTTCAGACGCCGTTTTACGGCTCACGTCAGATGCGACGATGGCTGCGCCGTCAGGGCTACACGGTCTCTCGCAAGCGGGTGCGCCGCCTGATGCGGCTGCTCGGGTTGCAGGCGATCTTGCAGCGGCCCAGGACGTCTCAGCCGCACCCGGAGCACCGGATCTACGGGCCGGGATCGGCTGGTGGATGGACTTCTACAACGAGTGCCGACCGCACTCGTCGCTCCAGGACCGGACGCCCGAGGAGGCGTACATTGACGACGGGGCTGAAGACAGGAGCCCGGGGCTTCGCCCCGTGTCTCGCAAGCCCAAGGCAGCCTGAATCATGAACCCGGATTCCACCTTAGCTGCGACGCAAACCTGTCCAAAGGATGGGGTTCACCTCTGTGTTCATCCGACAGCAGGCTGCGGCGCCGCGCCTCCGCCAGCACTTCCTCGAAGAACACCTTGGCGACCTCGCCTCCCAACACTCGATCTCGGTTCTTCGTGAACACCGTCGCATCCCACACCAGATCGTCCATGTTCAGGCCCACAAACCACCGGAACAGCAGGTTGTAGTCGAGCTGCTCCATCAGCATGCGCTCGGAGCGAATCGTGTACAGCAACCTGCAGCAGCAGCGCCCGCAGCAGCTTCTCCGGCGGGATAGACGGACGGCCCGTGTGCGAGTACAGCTTCTCGAACAGCGGCGACATCCGCCCCAGCACATCGTTGACGATCTTCAGCAGCGGCCGCAGCGGATGCTCCTTCGGTACTCGCTGCTCTGGAGATACGTAACTAAAAACCGCCACCTGTCCCGCGTCCTCACCACGCATCTGCTCACCTCGTTGATGCTTCGGTTCTTGCCGCGGGCTGCGTGGTTCAAAATCTACTCGAACAAGGGGAGTTTTTCAGCAGCCTGTTAGGACGCGGCGGGTTGCGCGCCTCTCGGCCTGGGTGATCCGATCAGCGGCAACGCGGCGAGCCCTACCAACAGGACCTGGTAGAAAGTGAAGAAGCGCCAGCCGGCGGTCACGAGTCCCAGCAAACCAGCCGGGATAAAACCGCCCAGAATCGCGGCGAAGGAGGCCTCCGCACCGAGCGCGGCTCCCGGGGTAGGTACGAAGATCATCATCACGTAGACGACCCACTGCAGCAGCAGGAACAGCACCGGGTCAACCGGCGCGCCGATGCCGTACATTACGGCCGTGCCAACCGACCAGCGGCAGGCCCACTGGACGGTCGTGAGTGCCACCGCGGCGACGAAGCGCGACTTGCCCCGTCGGGCGATGAGCGCGTAGGCGGCCAGGAAATCGTCGCGGACCTTGGCGAGCGTGGTCCCGATTCCTCCACCGGCCGCTCCAGCATCTCCGCGAGACCGGCGCCGCCAAAGGGCCCAGACCAGGATGATGAGTGCGATGCCAGCGAGCCACGGCAGCACACCCGCAACCTTCTCGAGCACGCCGCCGATCGCCGCGCGCACCTCGGGCACCTCCCAGCGCCGGGTCAGGAACGCGAACGTCGGTACGACGGTCGCGAACATCACCGCATCCTCGAGGTTGTTGAGGATGCTGATCGAGGCTGCCGCACCGGCTCGCTGGCCGTTCTCCATCAGCATCCCCACCTTGACCGGGGCGCCACCGATCACCTTAGGGCTCACGGCGGAGCCGAGCTCGGTGCCGAACGCCACCCGTAGGGCCTGCCCCAGGCCGAGCCGCGGGCCGAGAAAACCGGCCCAGATCTTGATACGCAGCGCGTGGAAGAGATTCGGCGCCAGCCCCAACAGCGCGGCGGCCACCAACCAGCCGGGCGCCACCCGATCGATTATGGCGGTGGCGTCGCCGCGGATCGAACTGGCGGCCATGGCCAGGTTGACCACGACCCCCACGAGGATCACAACAACACCCCAGCGCGCCACTGTGGAAATCACGCCGTCGAGGGGCCGGGTGTTCGTCGCCTCGATCTCGTCGTTGGCTTGACCGAGATTACTCATCGGACCGCATGGTAACGGTCCGTTCGCGAGCCCGTTTCGCATCCGGCGCCGGGCTCGTCGCGGTCGCGCGGCCGGTTGTCCTCGGGGTGAGCTACTGGCCCATCTGTGGCAACCGCGCGTCCACGGCTGGTTTCTCCAACGCGGTTCAGTTGACGGGTGCGACGTGCTTGCCAGAAGGTGGGGCCGCGTCACTATGGCAGCCTCCAGCGACGCCTCGACCGGGCCGGCCGATTGGTCGGCGGCGGGCGGCAAAAGGGATCCATGTCGGCAACCTATCGAGCGGACTCGATCGTCATCGGCGCCGGGCTTGCAGGCCTCGTCACCGCGCTCGAGCTAATCGAGCGCGGCCAGAGCGTAGTCCTGCTCGATCGGGCCGATGTGCCGAAGCTCGGCGGGTTGGCGCGGGTCTCGTTCGGGGGCATCTTCATCGTCGGATCGCCGGAGCAGCGTCGTGCGGGCATCAAGGACAGCGTCGACCTGGCGCTTTCCGACTGGCTCGAGTGCGGCGAGTTGGACGCGTCGGACACCTGGCCGCGACGCTGGGCCGAGGCCTATGTGGCCGGCTCGCGCGAGTACGTCTACGACTGGTTGCGAGGCCACGGAGTACGCTTCTTCCCGATCGTGCACTGGGTCGAGCGCGGACGGCAGCGACGCGGCAATCCGGTGCCGCGATTCCACATGGTCTGGGGTACGGGGCAGGGCCTGGTCGAGCAGCTGCTGCGTGCGCTGGAGTCGCACCCGAATCGCGACCGCCTGCTGATCCTGCACCGTCATTTGGTCACCGATCTGGTGAGCGACCAGGGACGATTCTCGGGGTGCAGCGGCACGATCGAGCCACGCGGCACGCGCGGCAGCGCCATCAACGAGGGGCGCCGGGTCTTCGAGGCGTTCGCCGACAGCGTGGTCGTGGCCAGCGGCGGCATCATGGGCAACCTCGACCTGGTGCGCCGGCACTGGCCTGCGGATTGGGGTGTTGCCCCCGAGCAACTCCTCAACGGCTCACAGCCCGAGGCCGACGGCCGGCTGCACGCGGCCGCCGAGGCGCACGGGGCACGGCTTACCCACCTCGACAGGATGTGGCTGTACGCTGCCGGCGTGCGTCACGGGAAGCCGACCCATGAGCACCACGGCCTGTCGCTCGTGCCCCCCAAGTCGGCGCTCTGGGTCGATGCCGGAGGTGCTCGCCTGGGACCGCCGCCGCTGGTGGCCTGCTACGATACGCGCTACCTGGTGGAGACCGTGGCACGCCAGCCGCAGCCCTACTCCTGGCAGATCTTCAACCAGCGCATCGCGCGCCGCGAGCTGGCTGTTTCGGGCTCGGAGTTCAACCACGCCATGCGCGAGCGGCGTCCGGTGCGCTTCGTGCTCGAGACGCTGCTCGGCAACCGTCGCCTGGTCGCCGATCTGGTGCAACACTGCCCTGACTTCGTGTCGGCGGGCAGCCTCGAGGATCTGGTCGAGCGAATGAATGCGCTCACCGGTGCCGCGCACGTATCGCTGCAGCGGCTGCGCCACGAGGTGGAGCGCTTTGATGCGGAGATGCGCCGCAAGGAAAAGAGCGCCGACGAGCAGGTGAAGCTGATCGCCCTAGCGAGGCGCTACCGTGGCGATCGTGTGCGTACCTGCAAGTTCGCGTGCCTCGACGATCCACGGGCTCGGCCGTTGATCGCCGTGCGGGAAACGATCGTGACGCGCAAGAGTCTCGGTGGTATCCAGACCGATCTCGACTGCCGCGTGCTGGATGCCTCGGGGGCATCGATGCCCGGCCTGTACGCCGTCGGCGAGGCAGCCGGATTCGGTGGCGGCGGGATCCATGGCCTGCGATCGCTCGAAGGCACGTTCCTGGGTGGCTGTGTGTTCGGCGGGCGCCTGGCGGCGGCCGCCATCACGAGGGGTTAGCCCGACCGTCTTGGCCCATCCGAACATCTGCTCGACGAGCTTGCGTTTCCTTTGACTGACCTGGTAGCCGGGGTGGCGGGTTGTGCGCCGGTCGATGGCGCTGCGCCGGTTCGTGTCGTTCTGTGCGACGTGCGGGGTGATGTTGCGATCTCGAAGCTTTCGGATGCAGTCTCGCGTGTCGTAGCCCTTGTCGGCCGCCAAGGTTACCCGGCTCCTTCCGGGAATCTCGCCCGCCATCTGCACGGCGGCCTCTCGTTCTGCTGTTCCCGAAGCGATCGTTACGCAGGCGTTGGTTGCTAACCCGTGGCGGTTGTCGATCATCAGGTGACCCATGTAGCAGAGCCTCGACTCGGCTCCCTTACTCTTCTTGTATAGGCGTGCCTCCGGGTCGGTCCTGGAGGCGTGAGTATCGTTCGTGCGCCGTTGCCGGCGGAAATCGACGCTCGGGTTGCTGCCGCCCTCATCGGAGTCGCTCTGATCCTTCGGCTTGAAGCTCTTGTGCGAGGCCCACGCCTCGATCAGCGTGCCGTCCACCGTGAAGTGTTCATCCGACAGCAGGCTGCGGCGCCGCGCCTCCGCCAGCACTTCCTGGAAGAACACCTTGGCGACCTCGCCTCCCAACACTCGATCTCGGTTCTTCGTGAACACCGTCGCATCCCACACCAGATCGTCCATGTTCAGGCCCACAAACCACCGGAACAGCAGGTTGTAGTCGAGTTGCTCCATCAGCATGCGCTCGGAGCGAATCGTGTACAGCACCTGCAGCAGCAGCGCCCGCAGCAGCTTCTCCGGCGGGATAGACGGACGGCCCGTGTGCGAGTACAGCTTCTCGAACAGCGGCGACATCCGCCCCAGCACATCGTTGACGATCTTCAGCAGCGGCCGCAGCGGATGGTCCTTCGGTACTCGCTGCCCTGGAGATACGTAACTAAAAACCGCCACCTGTCCCGCGTCCTCACCACGCATCTGCTCACCTCGTTGATGCTTCGGTTCTTGCCGCGGGCTGCGTGGTTCAAAATCTACTCGAAAAAGAGGAATTTTTCAGCAGCCTGTTAGGATGGTATTATCCGCTGCTGCGTAGAGGCTACGATGATCCATTTTGCCGCAACATTCCGGGACACGTCCAAGGTAGATATGAGATCCCATCAATCCGTCGCTGTTGGGCTGGTTTTCACCGCCCTCCTATTTGTGCCTGTTGTCTCCGCCGCCCAGCAAGACGCGGTGATCTCTGGCACGGTTACCACTGCGGAGTACAGTCTGCCCGGTGTCGCCGTGCAGGTGCGCAGCACAATGCCCGGCGGTCAGGTCCGGCAGACCACGTTCACCGACAACAACGGCAAGTTTACCATCGCCCTGCCGCCTGGTGTGTACGAGGTGAGTTTCAGCCTGCCAAGCTTCACCACGGTCGTGCGCGAGCAGGTGGATCTCACCGCCGGGGCGACGGTAACTGTCGATATCGAGATGTCCGTGCAACTCCACGAGGAAGTGGTCGTTGTCGGCAGTCGTGCCCAGCCACGATCGGCGACCGAGTCCGCCGTGCCCGTCGACGTCATCACCGCCGATGAGCTCGCTAGCCAAGGTAACGCCGATCTCACCAACCAATTGCGAACCTCCGTGCCTTCCTTCAACGTCAACACGCAGCCGATCAGCGATGCGGCCTCGATCGTCCGTCCGGCCAACCTGCGCGGCCTGGCGCCCGACCACACGCTCGTCCTGGTGAACGGTAAGCGTCGCCACCGCGCCGCGGTCATCACCTGGCTCGGCAACGGGCTCTCGGACGGTTCGCAAGGTCCGGACATCTCGGTCATCCCCTCCATCGCGCTGCGGCAGGTTGAGGTGCTTCGCGACGGCGCGTCGGCGCAGTATGGATCGGATGCGATCGCCGGCGTCATGAACTTCCAGCTCAAGGAGGCCCGCTCCGGCGGCAGCATACAGTTACGCACTGGACGGTTCTTCGACGTCAACACAGGCGACCAAGGCACCTGCGGGATTCCCGGAACGTCCTGTGACGGCATCGGCGGCAACGGCGGTGCATACACCGTCGCCGGCAACGTTGGGTTGCCGCTGGGTGCGACTGGGTTCGCAAACCTGAGCCTGGAATACGGCAACGTGGGCCCGACCAACCGTGCCATCCAGCGTGACGATGCTGCGGCGCTCCGGGCAGCCGGCAACCTGAACGTTCGAGACACTGCCCAGGTCTGGGGCGTGCCGAAGATCGAGGACGACCTGAAGGTCTTCGGCAATTTCGGCTACCTGTTCGCCAACAAGCTGCAGTGGTATGCGCACAGCAACTACGCGAGCAAGAAGGTGACCGGCGGCTTCTACTACCGAAACCCGAATACCCGCGGCTCGGTTTTCAGCATCGACGGCGGCGACACGTTGCTCGTCGGCGACGTGCTAGCCGCTAACGGCCAGGGTTCGGCCAACTGTCCGACGGTAACCATCACCGACAATGTCCCCGACCCGCTCGCCTTCGACCAGGTTACCAATAACCCGAACTGTTTCACGTTCCATCAACCCTTCTCTGGCGCGCCCGGTGGCCTTCCAGGAGGGTTCACGCCACAGTTCGGCGGTGACGTGTTCGACGCGTCGGTGGTTACCGGTATACGCGGATTCATGGCCAACGGTCTTACCTGGGACGCGAGCGTGAGCTGGGGCCGGAACGAGGTCGATACGTTCATCTATGACACCGTGAACGCCTCCCTCGGCCCAGAAAGCCCGACTCAGTTCAGGCCGAACTTGTTGCGGCAGACCGATCTCAGCGTGAACCTCGACCTATCCTATGTCGCAAGCGATACGGTCAACGTGGCGGGCGGCGCCGAGTGGCGCCAGGAGCAGTACCATCTCGGTGCCGGCGACCCCGCCTCATGGGCCATCGGCCCCTATGCATCGCAGGGATTCAGCTCCGGATCCAACGGCTACAACGGCACCCGGCCCGAGAACTCCGGCACCTGGAACCGTGCCAACGTTGCGGTCTACGGCGATGTCGAGGTGGGCGGCGTAGCCAATGAGTGGACCCTGGGCGCCGCCGTCCGGCTCGAGGATTTCGAAGGCTTCGGTACCACGATGAACAGCAAACTCGCCGGACGGTACGAATTTACCGAGACCGTCGCCTTACGCTCGGCGATCAGTAGCGGGTTCCGTGCGCCCACCCCAGGACAGCAGAATGCGTTCAACGTGACGACCGAGTACGACTTCGCACTCATGGATCTTGTCAATAGCGGCACGATTCCGTCGATCTCCCCGGCCGCGGCGCTGCGGGGAGGGAACCCACTCCAGCCTGAGAATTCGATCAGCTATTCGGGCGGAGCGGTCGTCGACACCGGCGCCTTCACGTTTACCGCCGACTACTTCCGGATCAACGTCTCGGATCGCCTCACCATCACGAAGAACTTCTCGCTCACGGCGGATGAGACCATGTCGTTGATTGCGGGCGGGTTCGCCGAGGCGGCCAACCTGCAGAATTTCCGCTTCTTCGTGAACGACTTCGCGACCAAGACGGAAGGTGTCGATGTCGTGTCGACCTACGCCACGACAGGCCTGGGCGGCGAAACTGTCTTTAGCGTCGTTTTCAACTACACCTCGACCAAGATCACGTCCTTCACGTCCGAGACCATCGACGACGACCGTCGCAGCGCAATCGAACGCGGGTTGCCTCAGATGCGATGGAACATCGCCGTTGACCACACGGCCCCCCGGTGGAGCCTGATGGCACGCATGAACTTCTTCGGCAAATACTGGGACCGGGAGGACGCCAGAGCCTGGGCGTCCGCAACGCTCGGCGACCCCGATATGTCTTACCTGTACGAGTTGTACGCGGGCAAGGCGCTCCTCGATGTCGTGTTCGACGTACCGTTTAACGACCATCTCACTTTCTCTACAGGGGCCCAGAACCTCCTGAACACGCACCCGGAGGTCAATCCACTGGCTGCAGCCGGGACAGGTAACTACTACGGCCAGTTTTCGCCGTTCGGCTTTAACGGAGCTTACTACTACGCGCGCGTCAACTATGACTGGGGCTTCCAGTTAGATAGATGAAGGCATGACAGAGGTGGACCCCGAAATTCGGACAGGTTGCTAAGGTGGGATCCAGACCAAGAAGAAGGAGTCTGGAATGCCACGGAAGAGACGGAGTTATCCTGCTGAGCTGAAGGCGAAGGTCGCTTTGGAGGCGCTTCGCGAGGAAGCGACGATGGCAGAGCTGGCAGCCCGCTACGATGTGCATCCGAATCTGATCGCCAACTGGAAGAAGAAGGCTCGGCAGAAGGTGCTGGCTGGCTTCTCGGGGAAACAGGAGCGCAACGAGGTCTCTCGGGAGGCCGAGATCAAGGAGCTGCGGGCGAAGATCGGGGAGCTCGTCATCGAGCGGGATTTCTTGTCCAAGGCCTTCGGCCACGGCCGGAGGGTGGCGATGGTCGATCCGGAGCACGGCCCCCTGAGCATCACGCGGCAGTGCCGCCTGGTGTCGATCGCGAGGTCTTCGTTCTATTACGAGGGCCACGGCGAGCTATTACGAGGGCCACGGCGAGAGTCCGCTGAACCTGCGCCTGATGCGGCTGATCGACGAGCAGTTTCTTCAGACGCCGTTTTACGGCTCACGTCAGATGCGACGATGGCTGCGCCGTCAGGGCTACACGGTCTCTCGCAAGCGGGTGCGCCGCCTGATGCGGCTGCTCGGGTTGCAGGCGATCTTCCAGCGGCCCAGGACGTCTCAGCTGCACCCGGAGCACCGGATCTACCCCTACCTGCTGCGTGATCTGGAGATCACGCGACCCAACCACGTTTGGTGCGCGGATGTGACCTACATCCCGCTGCAGCGGGGCTTTCTGTACCTGGTTGCGGTGATGGACTGGGCGAGCCGCAAGGTGCTGTCCTGGCGTCTGTCCAACACGCTCGATACGAGCTTCTGCGGCGAGGCCTTGCAAGAGGCGCTCGAGCGCTACGGTCCTCCCGAGATCTTCAACACGGATCAGGGTAGCCAATTCACCAGCGTCGACTTCACCGACGCGCTCAAGGAGGCCGGCATTCGGATCTCGATGGACGGCAAGGGCCGCTGGATGGACAACGTCTTCATCGAGCGACTGTGGCGATCGCTCAAGTACGAGCAGGTCTATCTGTCAGAGTACGCGACTGGCTCCGAGGCTCGGGCCGGGATCGGCTGGTGGATGGACTTCTACAACGAGTGCCGACCGCACTCGTCGCTCCAGGACCGGACGCCCGAGGAGGCGTACATTGACGACGGGGCTGAAGACAGGAGCCCGGGGCTTCGCCCCGTGTCTCGCAAGCCCAAGGCAGCCTGAATCATGAACCCGGATTCCACCTTAGCTGCGACGCAAACCTGTCCAAAGGATGGGGTCCACCTCTGGTTGATCGACTCGCTCGTGCACCGGGGGCTGCGATCGCCTCAGCTGCTGATCGCCGACGGTCACAAGGGGCTGGCGAAGGCGACCGAGGCATGGCCGCGGTCGCAGGTGCAGCGATGCATCCAGCACAAGTGGAGCAACCTTCGCGATCACTGCCCCGTGCATGCGCGCGATGAAATGAGGCGCGATTGGCATGCCATCGTCCGCGCCGACAACGGCAACGAGGCTCGGGCCGCGTACAGCGCCTTCGTGCGCAAATGGTCCAGGCTCGTGCCGGCCGTTGCCCGAAGCCTGGAGGAAGCGGGCCTGAGCCTGCTGACGTTCTACGAGTTCCCCAGGCCGATGTGGAAGACGTTGCGAACGACCAACCCGCTCGAGAACCTGAACCGGGAGTTCCGGCGCCGTACCAAGACCCAGGGTTCGTTCTGCACCGAGGCAGCTGGCGTGACGTTGCTGTGGGGCTTGGTCGCCTTCGGCCAGATCCGCATGCGCCGCGTCGACGGCTATCGTCACCTTGCCCAGATCACTCGCGGCCCGGACGAGCAGGCCGCCTAACCGATACGATCAGCCGTTGCCCAGGAGGCTGCGCTCATCCAATTTCCACGACATTCGGGGCACATCCGAGAATCATCGTTCAGGAGTATGTGTCGTCGTTGTCCAAGAGCTGCCTTTGCCCAAAGAGTGGCACGCATGGAATGCAGGTTGAGATATTCGCGCACCCCACGGTCGCGAATCAAATGCCCGTGATGGACTAGTCGGTGCCACCGTAGGCGGACCGGTTGTGGCGCGCGCCTGAGCGCTCGCTTGATCCACATAGCATACTCGGCGGTCATGCCGCGGAGACGTGAGAAGCACCGCCCGGCCTTCCCGGCACGGTTAGGATCACACAGCCTCGAACTGTCCGAAGCACGCCTACGCGAGCCACGCTTCGAAATCGGCGAGAAACTGCTTAACCACTTCGTCGGTCTTCTCGTGCCACGCCATCTCGCGGAAGAACTTCGGGGGCACCGTGACGATGTGCGCACCGGCGGCGAACGCCTCGGTAATGTCGTCCACCTCGCGAACGCTGCCGACGATGATCTCCGCCGTGGCGCCGTGTTCGTCGAGGGCCGTCCGCACCTGGCGAACGACCGTAGTTGGATCGGTGCCGTAGTCGCGGATCCGCCCGTAGAACAGGCTCACGAAATCAGATCCGGCCTGCGCGGCGAGCAGCGCCTGGATGAAGGACATGCAGCAGGTGCAGTTCACCTTCATGCCTCGGCGTTTGAGCTCGCGGATCACCGCCAGCTCGTCCCACCCGATCGGGACCTTCACATACAGCTGCTCGTAGTCGAGCTCGGCGACGAACGACTCGGCCTGGCTAATCATCTCCGCACGGCTCGAGGAGAACACCTCGACGCTCAGCGGGACCTCGCTGTCGTACTTGCGCAGCAACGCGATGATCGCCTGGAGGCGCTCGGTGAAGTCACCCCGTTCCTCTTGGGAGACGATCGTGGGGTTGGTGGTAACGCCAGCGGGGAAACCGCGCTCGAGGGCCTCCTTGATGTCGTTCAAGTTCGCAGAGTCGACGAAGATCTTCATCGCTTATTCGACGGCCTGGTCCTGCCGCTGAATCGTCTCCCACGTCATCTCGTGCGCGCGCAGCGCCGGATGCGATACGGCGAGGTGCCACACGACCGCCTGGAATGCCTCGGTGTGCGGCGTGACTCGCGACGGATTTATGGGCGGCACCACCACGCACGCGTCCGCGATGCGCGCAGTATATCCCCCGTCGCGGCCGACAATTCCGAGGACTGTGGCACCGGCCCCAAGTGCTACATCGATCGCCTGGACAAGCGCCGTGCTGATCCCCTGCTCGGGACTGCCGCCACCCACCGACATGACGAGCACGCCGTCGCGGCTCGTGACGCGCGATCCCTGCAGCCAGGCGGCGTAGGCCGAGTCCCAGCCGTCATCGTTGACGCGAGCGGTCAGCTCCGCCACGTTGTCGGTGAGGCAGTAAGCCTCGATGCCGGTGATCTTGCGGAAGTCGTTGGCCGCATGCGAGGCGTTGGCCGCGCTGCCTCCCACACCCAGTAGGAACAGCCTTCCGCCACGGCCCCTCAGCCCGACCAGGGCGTCGACGAGACGCCCCAACGCCGCCGTATCGAGGGCCGCCGCGATCGCTTGTACCTCGCCCAGGTACTCGGTCGTGTGACTGTCGTCGCGCGGGCTCGGGGTACCGGAAAGGACCAGGTCCGAGGCCTCGACCATGTCGCTCACCACGTGGTCCGCCTCGATGCCCTCGTTGTAGGAGCGCCGCAGCAAGATCGTCCGACAACCGGCCCTGCGGCCGGCCTCGATGTCCTTCCACCCGTCCCCGATGACGTACGAGTCGGGGAGCACGATGTCGTATTGCCCAGCGATGCTTCGAATCAACCCCGGCTTGGGCTTGCGGCAGTCGCAGACATCTGCATCATCGTGTGTGCATGTCTGTACGGCCTCGATCGGCAAGGTCGCGAGGATCCGGTCGCCCATCCGCGTCAGCGTCTCCGGATCCAGCAGGCCGCTCGCCACATCCGGCTGATTGCTCACCGCGAACAGCCGGAAGCCGGCGTCAACCAGACGTCGCAGCGGCTCGTCCAGTCCTTGGCACAGGACGAGCTCGTCGAGCGTGCGCGGTGAAGCGGGAGCGCCGTCGCGAACCACGACCTCGTTGATCACGCCGTCACGATCGAGGAACACGGCGCGGCTCATTCGGGCGTTCCCTGGCGCGCCGGCCGCCGGCCCGCAGCCATGTCGGCCACCACCTTCGCCCCTTCGCGTTCCACCATGTAATGGAGCCTCGGCATGCCCTGCGCCGCCACGAATCTCTCGAGGTCCCTGTGCCGCCTCGGGCAATAGAGCATCAGGAACCCGCCACCGCCGGCCCCGATGATCTTGCCCCCCAGGACGCCGAACTGCGAACGAACCTCCTCGTAGATCGCATCGACGCTGCTCAGGCTCACCATCGGCGACAGAACGCTTCTTGAAGCTCCAGTGCTCGTGCAAGAGCTGTCCCCAGGTGTCGAAGTCTCCGTTGCGGATGGCCTCGAGAGTGTGCCGCCCCAGTTCCTTGATCCGGTGCAGGCTTTCGGCGACCTCCGCGTGCCGCGGGTCCGCATCGCTGGTCATCGCCTGGTTCTGGGGCGCGAGCACCTCGACTGCGGGTCGCTCCCGGCCCGTGTAGTAGATGTGCGAGTTGGCCACGAGGTCCGCGAGCGAGCCATCCCCGAGCTCGAGCGACTCGCATTGAACCGTTCCCTGCTTGTCGATCTCGAACACCGACAGGCCGCCGAAGGCACCGATGTACTGGTCTTGCTTGCCGATCGGCTTGCCCAGCACGTCGAGCTCGATGGCGCACGCCTCCTCCGCCAACGCCTGGAGCGTGACGTAGTCGCGCGTGAGCTGATGCAGCGCCAGCAGCAATCCGACGAGGAAGCTGCCGGAGGATCCAACGCCGGTGCCGGCGGGGAGATCGGCAATGGAGGCAATCTCGATCGCCTCGCGGATGCCCATGAGTCGCAGCGCCTCCCGGACCAGATCGTGGCGTAGCTCGTCGACCGAATCGACGACCTCGCTCTGGCGGTAGTTGAGGATGATCTTGCGGTCGATCTGCCTCGGATTCACGATCACGTACATGTAGCGCGTGATGGCCATCGAGAAGACGAAGCCACCGTGTCGACTGTAATAGGAGGGCAGGTCGGTTCCGCCGCCGCCGAGGGTGACCCGGAACGGCGTCCGCGTGATGATCATTGCGCCCGGTCGCTCCCCGCGCTGAGGGCCGCCAGCGTGCGCTGGAGGCTTTCGGGTGTATCGAGGCCGAAACAATACCCCTCCGGCTCGATGACATGGGCGGTCACCTGCTCACCGGCAGCCAGGAGTGCCGGAAACACGTCTCTTCCGAAGTCAGGGGCCTGACCTGAAGGAACGTACTCGAGCACCCCCGGCTCGAGCGCATAGACGCCGGCATTCACCAGTGACGAGCCAGGGCCGCTCCCGGCACCCTCGACGAACGCGACGACCCGTCCTTCCTCGATGCTCACCGTGCCGCCAGCGATACCACTGTTGGCGTGCGCCCTCGAGTCGAAGAGGGCGATCGTCGCCAGGGCCCCGGTGCTCTTGTGGCGCTCCATGAGGCGGTGCAGATCGAAGGCGGCGACGTTGTCGCCATAGAGGACGAGCACGGTACCGGTCCAGTGGGGGGCAAGCGCATGAAACGCGCCGGCGGTGCCCAGCAGCTCCGGCTCTTCGCTGTAAGGCACCGACAGGCCGTACCGGGTACCGTCGCCGACCAAATCCCTGACCTTTTGCGGCCGAAAATGGAGGTTGATCCACACGGAGGTAATCCCCGTCTGCGCCAGCCATCGTAGGTTCCGCTCCAGTACGGTCGAGCCCCCGATATCCAGCAGGACCTTCGAGCGCCCTCCGAGCACCGACGCCACCCGGGAGCTCCGGCCTGCCGCCAACACGAGTGCGGGGATCTCATGCACGGGGGCGTTGATCAGGGGCATCGGTCGGACTCGCCGCCAGCTCGTGGGTGCGAATGTGTTCGACGGTGCGTCGCAGCCCCTCCTCGAGAGAGACTTCCGGGCGCCATCCCCAGTCGGTGCGAATGCCCTCGCTCCACAGGACGCTGCGCGCGATCTCTCCCAGCCTGGCCGGTGCATGAACGGGTGGCCGCTCGTATTCGATGATCTCGGCGAGACTCCCGTAGATGTCGTTGACGCTGACCCCGGCGCCGTGACCCAGGTTGTAGGCGCGATTGGCGCTCTGCTCGGTGGCCATGAGGTTGGCCTGGACGATGTCGCCGACGAACACGAAGTCGCGCACCTGCTCGCCGCCGCCGAAGATCGTCACTTCGAGTCCCCGCAGCATCCTTCCCGCGAAGATCGCGATGACCGCGGACTCACCGAACGGATCCTGTCTCGGGCCGTAGACGTTCGGGTAGCGGAAGGTGGTGTAGGGCATGCGATACAGGTTGAACCAGGTCTGCAGGTACAGCTCGAACGCCACCTTCGACGCGCCGTATGGGTCGTGCGGGTTCAGAGGATGCGCCTCGTCGGTCGGAACGTAGTCCGGCTCACCGTACGAGCAGCCACCGGACGAGGCGAACACGAAGCCCCGCACGCCGGCGCTGCGCGCACACTCGAGCAGATTCAGCCCGCCCCGGACGTTGACGTCGAGATACAGATCCGGCCGCTTGACGGCATCGCGCACGTCGGCGCGAGCAGCGTGATGGTTCACGAAGTCGATCCGATGCCGCTCGAACACCTCGGTTAGCCCGGGGTCGCGGATGTCGAGGCGCTCGACAATCGCGCCGGCCGCGACGTTCGACTCGCGGCCGGTGCTGAAATCATCGACGACGACGACGGTATGTCCGTCGCGAAGATAGGCCTCGGCCAGATGCGAGCCGATGAAGCCGGCACCGCCGGTGAGCAGAACGTTCATGTTCCCCTGGCGCTCATGTCTTCACGGCCACGCAGTAGAGATGCGCGTCGTCCGGGTTCTTCATGCGGTTACGCTCGATTCCGTGCTCCCGGAACAGCTCGACACCGAACTCCGGGGAGCGGAACCCCGTGCGCTCGAGCATCCGCAGGAGCTTGTCCTCGTACCATCCGGACTTGTGCTCGTCGCCCGGCCAACGCTGCCAACCGTATAGCGTCGACAGGATGTGCTCGATCGGGAAAGGCGTGGGTCGGTCCTCGAAATGGTCCACCGCGTAGCGGCACCAAACCGGCAGGTCGGGAACGTCGAAGTAGAAGCAGCCCCCCGTTCGAAGCATGCGATGGACGTTGGTGACGGTCAGCTGCGCCTGCTTGTACGTGAGGTGCTCGATCACGCCGAGCGCCAGCGCCTCGTCCAGCGACTCGGCGTCGAGATCAATCTTCCACGGGTTGCAGACCAGCTCCACGCCGGGGAACGCGTTGATGTCGTTGTGGATGTAGCCCGGCGAGGGACGCTGGCCGCAGCCGATCTCGAGCTTCTTCGTCATGCGGCGATCGCAAAGGCGCGGCCCTGACGGCGCAGGCGCGCCAGCCAGGAGCGACCCGTCGCACCGAGTGTCAGCCTCGCGGCGGCACGCCGCCAGGGCAGGGCGCGTACGAGTGATGGGTGCGCGCGAAGCGCCCGCCGGTAGATCCGTAGCCCGGCACGACGGGAGAAGGGACGGACCCGGGCGGCGACGGCATCGATCTGCACCGCGATCGTTCGTCTCAACCCAGCGGATCCACGAGCCTCCGGAGTGTGCTCCTCGAAGGCCTCACGGAGGCGCCAGAATACGTCGAGGAAGCGCTCCGCCTCGCCTGCCGGAATCCCGAGCACGAAGCCGCCCATCAGGCGCAGCTCGTCCTCGGAAGCGATGTCGCCCAGCATGCCGCGGATGTTGCGACTCACGAGACCGCGCAGGATCTCCGGGAACGGACCTTCCTCCCACGCGGTCTCGTCGGCGGCCATCTTGGATACCGCCGACAGACGGTAGGACAGGAGCCGGTCCGGCAGGTTGGCGACCGCGTGGCGCCCGAGGACACGAGACCACAGCTCGTAGTCCTCTGACGAGGGTAGCGAGGCATCGTAGCCGCCCAGCTCCTCCCAGACGACGCAACGCCGGAACGTGACGGACGAGTGCACGAAGGGGTTGTCGAGCAGGTGGTACCAGCGAATCGACAGCTCGTCGATCGGTCTGTCGAGCCGTCCGACCCGCTGTCCCGTCTCATCGATGAGCCAGGCGCGGGAACCGACGAGCGCCACGTCGGGATTCGCTTCGAAGTAGGCCACCTGCTTCTCCAGGCGGCGCGGATCGGACATGTCGTCGTGATCGTGCCGAGCAACCAGGTCGCCGTGGGCGTTCTCGAGACCGAGGTTCAACGCACCCGGCAGACCGAGCCGGCGGCCGGCTGGCAGGTATCGGTCTCTGGCGTCGCCGAACTGACTGACGACGTCGGCGGTCCGGTCAGTGGATACATCGTCGATGATGAGCAACTCGAAGTCACGGTAGGTCTGCGCCAGAACGCTCGCGATGGCTTCCGCCAGGAACCGTTCGGCGTTGTACACGGCCATCAGGACCGTTACGGCCGGACGTTGACGATGAAGCTGTTGCGCCACGGTCCCTCTTTCTGAAACTCGGTGAAGGTCAGGTGCGGCTGCGTCGGGGCCCACTCGTGGAAGGCTCGTTGCTCTCCCAGCGCCGGGTTGCCCCTGAACGCGTACCAGTCGTCGAAGATGATGATCGTCCCGTCGACCAGCAGCGGCTCGATGAACTGCAACACGACCCTCGTCGACTCGTACAGATCGCAGTCGATGTGCACCAACGCCGCGGCCCGCATGGCGTGGAGACGGATCGTCTCTTCGCGGCAGGTGTCGGCGAACCATCCCGGAACGGGGACCACTTTCGACAGATCGACTCCATGTGTCGCGGCCCTGGCGAGGAAGTCCTCGGCGCTGCAGGCGAACTTCCCCTCGACGAAGTCCCGCGTGTCGAGGTCGGCACCGGTGAGCGGGGGCAGACCCCGGAACGAGTCGAAGGCGAAGAACCGCATGCCGTTCCACAAGCCGCGCACGCTCTGGCGAAACTCGGCCGAGTGAATGCTCGTCCGATCGGCCGCTCGATCGAGATAGCTCCTGCGAATCGTGTGGAAGGCCTGGATCAACGTGGAACCGCGAAAGACCCCGAACTCGAGGTAATCGCCCTGGATCCGCTCGGAGCTGGCGATCTCGGCGGCCTTGTAGATAATCGTCGAGGTCGGAGGCTCGACGGGAACGACGAACCGCCCGGCGGCGGCACGAAGCGGCCGGATCGCTGACTTCAGCCGAGCCGTCAGGGACCGTCGCATGAAAGCTCCGCCCAAATCTCGCCCCAGTTGATCTGCAGCTCGGTGATCTCGAGACCGGCCTCCCTCATCTCCCTCTCGAAGCTGTCGCGTGTGTACTCCGTAGCATGTGTCGGATCACCGAAGTAATACACGCCGAGCTCCTTGCGCATCGCCACGCGCCATCCGCGATCGAACATCGGTACTCGGAGAAGCCACCGCGACGGTGACACACGCTCCTGGATCAGGCGCAGAAACTCGACGCGGTGCTCCAGATGTTCCAGCACGTTCGACATCATCACAACATCGAAGCTCTCGGTCGGGACGTCCTCGGGGGCCTTGGCGACAACGAAGCTCAGCGACGGGTAAGAAAACATGTGGCGTGCGCCGGTGACGTTTTGCTGATTCATGTCCAGGCCGACCACCACAGCGGACGAGCGGGTCGCGACCGAGTGCGCCACGGCGCCATTGCCCGCGCCGATGTCGAGCACACGCTCGCCGGGGCGGACGCGATCGACGAAGAAGTCGTGGTACCGCATCAGCCGGTGCTTCACGTGCACGCCGCCGCCGTAGCCGATCGCGGTCTCGTTGATCAAGCCGGTCACATCGGTATCGATCTGCAGCAGCTCGCGCATGGCCACCTCAGGCCGCAAGCGGGTCATGGCGTGGAGTACTGCCTGCACGCACCGCCGGGTGCGGGATCCGTCCCGAGTCCTGTGGAAATTAGAAAGGCGTAACCTCCGAGTAGCAAAACTCAGAGCCGCCACGAGCGGCAGGATGTTACGCCGTGAAGCAGGTTAGCACGCACGACAACGAGGTCGTGGAGTTTCGACGGGACGTACAGATGTTGCTGCGGACGAGGATCCGTGAGGCGATCCAGATCACGCTCCAGGAGGAGCTCACGGAGGCTCTGGGGAGCGCGCGATACGAGCGCAACGGTGGGCGCGCCGAGGCTACCGCAACGGCACCCAGAGCCGGCGGGTGACGACGGCGCAGGGACTCCAGGAGTTGGACGTGCCGCGCGGTCGCGTCGTGGACGAAGACGGCGGCACCCGGGAGTTCCGGAGCGCGATCCTGCCACGGTACGCGCGGCGAGCACGACAGGTGGACGAGGCGATCCTGGGAGCGTACCTGGCGGGCGCCAACACGCGGCGGATCCGCAAGGCGTTGTCTCCGTTGCTCGGGAGAGCGCACCTGTCCAAGAGCACGGTCTCGCGGGTGGTGGGGCGGCTCAAGACGTACTTCGCGAGCTGGAGCGAGCGAGAGCTGTCCGGTGAGCGGTATCCGATTCTGTATCTGGACGGGTTTCACCTGAAGGTCAGGTTGGCGCGGCGCGTGGTCTCGGTGCCGGTGTTGGCGGTGCTCGGAGTCAAAGCCGACGGCCAGAAGGTGTTGGTGGCGTTGCGGTTGGCGGCCTCGGAAGCGGAAGTTCACTGGCGAGGGTTGATCGACTCGCTCGTGCACCGGGGGCTGCGATCGCCTCAGCTGCTGATCGCCGACGGTCACAAGGGGCTGGCGAAGGCGACCGAGGCATGGCCGCGGTCGCAGGTGCAGCGATGCATCCAGCACAAGTGGAGCAACCTTCGCGATCACTGCCCCGTGCATGCGCGCGATGAAATGAGGCGCGATTGGCATGCCATCGTCCGCGCCGACAACGGCAACGAGGCTCGGGCCGCGTACAGCGCCTTCGTGCGCAAATGGTCCAGGCTCGTGCCGGCCGTTGCCCGAAGCCTGGAGGAAGCGGGCCTGAGCCTGCTGACGTTCTACGAGTTCCCCAGGCCGATGTGGAAGACGTTGCGAACGACCAACCCGCTCGAGAACCTGAACCGGGAGTTCCGGCGCCGTACCAAGACCCAGGGTTCGTTCTGCACCGAGGCAGCTGGCGTGACGTTGCTGTGGGGCTTGGTCGCCTTCGGCCAGATCCGCATGCGCCGCGTCGACGGCTATCGTCACCTTGCCCAGATCACTCGCGGCCCGGACGAGCAGGCCGCCTAACCGATACGATCAGCCGTTGCCCAGGAGGCTGCGCTCATCCAATTTCCACGACATTCGGGGCACATCCCCGCCGGCGCACCGCCCCGGGCAACAGCCGGAACGGCAACGCGCCGACCTCCTTGGCGAACCGCTTCAGGCGACGAGTCGTTGGAACACCTCGGCGTGTCGCTGCAGCCACGGGCCGATGTCGAACCGGTCGAGCGCACGCTGTCGTGCCGCTCGGCTGTACTGGTCGTAGTCTTCGGCGACGGTCAACACGGCGTCAGCCAGGCCGTCCGGATCGGGCGGCATCTCTCGATCCCAGCAAACCTCTCCCGGAATACCCACGCCGGCGTCCGCTCCCACGAGCTCGGGCACGCCGCCACTGGCGGAGTAGACGACCGGGAGGCCGCAGGCCATCGCTTCGAGCACGACCGTGGGGCACGGATCGTTGTACTTGGTGTGCAGGAGTATGTCGGCGCCCCGAAAGATCTCGACGGCTGCCGCCTGACTGTAGGGGCCCGTGAAGCTGACCCGATCGACGATGTCGAGGTCGCGTGCCCATTCGAGCGCCATCTCTCTAGCCTGCCCGCGGCGCCGCGCCCAGCCAAGACGTCCCGTCACGATCAAGCACGCATCCGTGCGACGGCGAGCCACGCGAGCGAGCACCTCGAGGGCCATCCTCACTCGATACGACTTGTCCTGCGATCCAGCGAGAAGCAGCGTCAGCGCCGCATCTTGAGTAGCGCTCCCGGGAGAGAAGAAGGTGGTATCGATCGAGTTGTACAGAGTCTCCGACGACGCCGGGCAGACGCGGAGAAACTCGTCCGACGCCATTCGGCAGAAGTCGCTCTGGTAAAAGACATGATCGGCGATCCTCAGAAGCTCGGCCATCGGCGCGTTGACCGACTCGTATCCCTGCCCGTACCAGCCGGGATACGCGACACCGTTCTGGTTGATGACGACACGCACGTTTCTGCGCTTGGCAGCCCGCGCCAGCGCCACGGCGCCTTCCGGCAGACGGCTACTGACGAGGTAAAGCACGTTGAACGCACGCGGCTTGTTCGGGAAGACGCGCGCCAGCGCTTGCACCTTGACCACGCCACCGACGGTCACAGTTTGCTCATCTGGAAGGTGTGGGAACCCGAAAAAGACGCGTGCCTCACCGCGAGGAACGTCGGCGCCTATGAGGAGATACGCCGCCCTGATTCTCGCAATGACCTCGCGCGCGGGTCGGACTAGCGGCCGAAGCCTCGCGCGCAGGGACCCCGCGTCCCGATCCCCCCAGCCCGGCTCTACGATCTCGTTCTTCACCATCAGATCAACGGCGCCAGGGCGTCCGCAAATCGGCCGATCAGGCGTTCGTACGTGAACTCCTCCAAGGCCAGCCGTTGCGCGTTGTCCGCGATCGTCTCGGCGAACGCCCGGTCGCGGAACTTCCGGAGCGCCTCGTCAACGTTGCTGAAGTCCTTCTTCAGCGGGATGTAGTGAACGTCGGGCTGGAAGTAGCCTCCATAACTTCCCTCGAACAGGAGCTGCACGGTTCGCGTACCCGCCGCCTCGGCGATACGGCTGCTCAGAACTCGGATCGGTTCGTGCGCCGTCCGTCCATCGAAGAATCGGGACCGAATCTCCTCGAAGGTAGCTTCCGGATGTTGGTCAAGGTACGTGTTAACCGCGACGCGTGCGTTGTCGGTCAGGTCGAAGTAGTCTCCTCCGGCCTCGGTGCCCAGTTGCCCGCTGCAACGGTTCAGGAACCCTGCCCATTCCTCCAGGGCGAACCGGCTATCGCGGTCAAGCGAGATATCCACCTCGAGGCCTAGCCGGCCCGCGTTGGTGGAGAAGTACTCTGCGATATCGCGACGCTCGCGGTGTCCGAGGTACCACGGTGACGCATAGGCACGATAGCCGAGATCGATCGACCGATCGTCGCGCGGCGTGACGGCCCTGAAGGTCGTGGGGTCGAACGCGGTATTGGGGAGACCGATCACGGAGCAGCCGAGTCGCTCACGATATCTGGACTGCACACCCGGTTCAGTCGCCTGCGTGATGAGGAGCGAGACACCGAGCTCCTCACAGAAACGCATCTTCTCCGGCAAGAGCTTGTACTCGTTGCCGATGCAGAAGACCTTCGGCTGCGGCAGGCGGCAGATCTCATCGAACAGACGCCCGGCCAAGATGCAGCCGTTGGAGAAAACCGAATGAAGCAACACAACGATGTCACCTCGCCACCTTCGGACGCTCAGGTAGCGGCCGCATCGTGAATGCCACCGCCTATCGAGCAAGTTGATCGGCGTGCACTCGAAGCTCGGGTGCAAGAGGTGGACCCCGAAATTCGGACAGGTTGCTAAGGTGGGATCGATCCAGACCAAGAAGAAGGAGTCTGGAATGCCACGGAAGAGACGGAGTTATCCTGCTGAGCTGAAGGCGAAGGTCGCTTTGGAGGCGCTTCGCGAGGAAGCGACGATGGCGGAGCTGGCAGCCCGGCTACGATGTGCATCCGAATCTGATCGCCAACTGGAAGAAGAAGGCTCGGCAGAAGGTGCTGGCTGGCTTCTCGGGGAAACAGGAGCGCAACGAGGTCTCTCGGGAGGCCGAGATCAAGGAGCTGCGGGCGAAGATCGGGGAGCTCGTCATCGAGCGGGATTTCTTGTCCAAGGCCTTCGGTCGTTGAGCCACGGCCGGAGGGTGGCGATGGTCGATCCGGAGCACGGCCCCCTGAGCATCACGCGGCAGTGCCGCCTGGTGTCGATCGCGAGGTCTTCGTTCTATTACGAGGGCCACGGCGAGAGTCCGCTGAACCTGCGCCTGATGCGGCTGATCGACGAGCAGTTTCTTCAGACGCCGTTTTACGGCTCACGTCAGATGCGACGATGGCTGCGCCGTCAGGGCTACACGGTCTCTCGCAAGCGGGTGCGCCGCCTGATGCGGCTGCTCGGGTTGCAGGCGATCTTCCAGCGGTCCAGGACGTCTCAGCCGCACCCGGAGCACCGGATCTACCCCTACCTGCTGCGTGATCTGGAGATCACGCGACCCAACCACGTTTGGTGCGCGGATGTGACCTACATCCCGCTGCAGCGGGGCTTTCTGTACCTGGTTGCGGTGATGGACTGGGCGAGCCGCAAGGTGCTGTCCTGGCGTCTGTCCAACACGCTCGATACGAGCTTCTGCGTCGAGGCCTTGCAAGAGGCGCTCGAGCGCTACGGTCCTCCCGAGATCTTCAACACGGATCAGGGTAGCCAATTCACCAGCGTCGACTTCACCGACGCGCTCAAGGAGGCCGGCATTCGGATCTCGATGGACGGCAAGGGCCGCTGGATGGACAACGTCTTCATCGAGCGACTGTGGCGATCGCTCAAGTACGAGCAGGTCTATCTGTCAGAGTACGCGACTGGCTCCGAGGCTCGGGCCGGGATCGGCTGGTGGATGGACTTCTACAACGAGTGCCGACCGCACTCGTCGCTCCAGGACCGGACGCCCGAGGAGGCGTACATTGACGACGGGGCTGAAGACAGGAGCCCGGGGCTTCGCCCCGTGTCTCGCAAGCCCAAGGCAGCCTGAATCATGAACCCGGATTCCACCTTAGCTGCGACGCAAACCTGTCCAAAGGATGGGGTCCACCTCTGTGTGCATGGCGGTCAGCGATACCTGCTCGTTGGCGCGAACGTCGCCGGCGAGAAAAAGCGATGGGTTCGGGCCGCCGGCGTTGTCGAGCCCCTTCTTGTTGTAGGGCAGCAGCCTGCCGGGGCTGGTCTTGAGCAGGCCGTTGCCCTTGTTGCGGCGCAGAGCGCGAGCCCGTTGCGTGTCGGAGCCGTAAACGTTGGAGGCGTCGTGCCACGACGTGATCATGTTGAGCTGGCGGCGCGGGTTCGATCGCCGCGTACCCGTTCTCGGGTCGTAGATCGAGCGGCTGAGACCGATCTTCTGGGTGCCGGTTCCGGCCGGGTCGAACCAGGGGTCGCCTGCGGGCACCTCGATGTCCAGGGGCTCCGCCGGGTCGTGGCCCGGCGTCAGGCTGATGTCGTGATCGAGAAACTGGCCCCAGAGCCAAACGTAGTCGCTGGCGCCGTTGGCGACGTAGGCGTCCTCGGTCTGCACGGCCACGGCATTGCTGACAGCCCGCGCACTCGGGCGTCGAGGGCCCGAGGGCTCGGAGATCGCATCCGCGTAGGCGTGGCCCGTGGTGCGCAGCAACGGCATGCCTGCCTTGCCCCGCGTCGGGTTGATCGTGTTGTTGTCGCTGCCGTCGATGGCGCGCCACTCGGGCCGCCGGTCGAGACTGGCGCCCATCACCGGGATCAGCAGCACTCCGAGCGCGGCACGTGCCACCCAGCTGGAATCTGGAAGGTGTAGCGAACGCATCACGGGACCTCCGAAGGTTGTCTGATGCGGCGACGGCAACGACTCTCGTGGTGTGCTTAAAGTCCTTTCACAACAGTCGTTTGCGAGCCTTCGGACAGGCGGGGCCGCAGCGGCGCTGAGGCATCAGGCGCGGCCGGCGGCGGCAGATCGGGGCCCCAGCTGGGCCCAACCAGCCTGTCGCTACAACGGCCTGCGTTGCCCTCGGTAGGCCGCTTCTGACAGGGCACAGGTGACTCTGACTGCGTCGCGCTATTCTGGCTGGAGCTGCGCCGCACCTCTGGCCCGTCTGGCGTAACGAGGTCAGGCCTCGCGGAGCGCCTCCACCGGGTCGACCCGCGTCGCCCGCAACGCGGGGAAGGCGCAGGCGAGCAGCGCCACCGCGACCAGGAACAGGATGGCGACACCCAGGCTGAGCGGGTCGAGTGGCTCGATGCCATACAACAGGCTCGCCATCAGGCGCGTCGTGACCAGTGCGGTGAGCGTGCCCACGACGACTCCCGCGAGCACGCCGCGCATGCCCTGGCGCACCACCATGCCGAGCACCTGGGGCGCACCGGCACCCATGGCCATGCGAATGCCGATCTCCGGTGTCCGCTGTTCGACCGAGTACGCCATCACGCCGTAAACGCCGACGGCGGCCAGAACCAGCGCCACGGTGGCGAACAGGAATAGCAACACCGTGTTGAAGCGCCGGGCGGCCATGGTGTCGTCGAGCACCGCCGCCATCGGACGCATGTCGGAGACCGGCTTGCCGGGCAGCAGGCGGCCGGTGGTCGTGCGCACGTCGGCAGCGACGCTCGACGGGTCGCCGGCAGCCCGGACCACGATGAACATGTTTGCCCACCCGGGGTTTTGCATGAACGGCATGTAGACGATGTGGCGCGCCTCGGTCTCGAGGCTCCGCTCACGGATATCGCCGACCACGCCGATGATCGTCTTGACGCGCTTGGGGTCGCGCCACGCCAGGAAGCGCTTGCCGAGGGGGTCCTCGCCGGGCCAGTGCTGCTTGGCCATGCTCTGGGTGATCACCACGTGGTGCTGTGCTTCCTCTCCGTCGGAGGGATCGAACCAACGGCCGCGAACCAGCGGCATCCCGAGCGTCTCGAAGTAGCCCGGCGTGATCAGCCGCCACCCCGCCGCCGGCACCCCGCCATCGGGATCGGGGTCGGCGTCGGCGCGAAAGAAGTCCATGCTCGTGTCGCCCCCGCCGAACGGCAGGCCAGTAGTGCCCCCGGCCTGCTCGACGCCCGGAATCGCCTCGATCGCCTCCAGCAGCTCGCGGTACTCCTGCGGGATCCGCTCGAAGTCCTCCATCGACTCGACGGGGTTGAAGATCGCCAGGCTGAGCACGTTGTCGGTGCGGAAACCGGGGTCGATCGACTGCACCTGCCAGAAGCTCCGCATCAACAGGCCGGCGCCAGCCAGCAGAACGATCGACAAGGCGACCTCGGCAACCAGCAACAGCTGACGCGTGCGTTGCGTCCGCCGGCTGCCCGATGCGCCGCGACCACCTTCCTTGAGGGCCTCTTGCGGATCCGAGGCGGCTGCCTGCCACGCGGGCACGATGCCGGCCAGCAGTCCGGTGAAGAGCGCCACACCGAGCGTGAACAGCAGCACGCTAGCGTCGATCTGCAAGGTGTCGAATCGCGGCACGCGGGCCGGATCCACGGCCCGGAACCAGGCCACGACCTGAAATGCCAGAAGCGTGCCGGTCGCAGCGCCGATTGTCGAGAGCAGGGCCGCCTCGGTCAGGAATTGGCGCAACACCCGCCCGCGGCTAGCGCCGAGCGCCACGTATACGGCGATCTCGCGCGAGCGCGAGGTGGCCCGTGCCAGCAGCAGGTTCGACAGGTTGGCGCAGGCGATCAGCAGCACCAACGAGACGGCGCCGAGCAGGATGTAGAGGGCCTGTCGGACCTCGGTCGGTACGATCGAGTCGTACAGCGGCATGAGTCGAGTATCGAAACCGCGGTTGTCTTCCGGGTACTCCATCGCCAGCCGTGCGGCGATCGCGTCGAGATCGGTCTCGGCTTGCTGCGGCGAGAGACCGTCGCGCAGGCGGCCGATGATGGCGAGTCGGTGATCGCCACGGTTCGTGTTCGTTCCGGGCCGCAGGGGTACGAACAGGTCGAGCTCATCGATCCACAGGTGCCCCGGCGGCATGACCCCGATGACGGTGGAAGCAGCATCGTCGAGGATGATCTCCTTGCCGAGGATATCCGGATCAGCGGCGAAGCGCCGCTGCCACAACCCGTGCCCGAGAAGCGCCACGCGACTCTCGTCGCCGACAGCGTCCTCCTCCTGGGTGAAGGCACGACCCATCATCGGCTGCGCGCCGAGCGCCGCGAAATAGTCGATTGAGACTCGGTGCGCGTTGACGCGCTCGATCTCGCCGTTGCCACCCAGGTTGAAGGAACCGAACCCGAGCGCCGCGAGCTGGTCGAACGAGTCGGTAGCGGCGCGGTAGTCGACGTAGTTGAGCTCCGACATCGCGAAGAAGTCCCAGCCACGACTCGGTGAGCTTTCCCAGACCTGGACCATGCGGTCGGGCTCGGGGTAGGGCAGGGGCCGCAGCACCACGGCGTTCAGCACGCTGAAGATCGCCGTGTTGGCCCCGATTCCGAGCGCCAGGATGAGGATCGCCAGCAGGCTGAAGGTGGGGGCCTTGATCAACCGGCGCAGGCCGTGGGTCACGTCCTGACGGATCTCGCCGAGCAGCTCGCCGCGCCGGCTGGAGCGCGCGCTGATGTCGTCGATGCGGGCGCAGTCGCTCTTGACCCGCTTCTCGTCGCCGAAGCGCCGCTGCGCCTCCTGCCGTGCCTGTTCGGGATCGAGCCCCTGGTCGCTGAGCTCGCGGGCCCGCATCTCCAGATGGAACGACACCTCGTCGTCGATGTTTCCCGGGGTGGGCTTGTCATGGTCGGTCATGGGCTCAGCTCGGTTGCTCGGTCGCGCCCAGGACCTTGCCCACGGCATCCGAGTAGCGCGTCCAGTCGGCCTCGCGGGCATCCAGTTGCGCGGTGCCCGCGTCGGTGAGCTCGTAGTACTTCACCTTGCGGTTCGTATCTGAGAGCCCCCATTCGGCCCACACGAGACCGCGCCGCTCGATCCGGTGCAAAGCCGGATACAGGACCCCTTCCTGGACCTCCAACACGTCATCGGTCACCTGACGGATCCAGCGCGATACCGCATAGCCGTGCAGCGGGCCCCAGCTCAGGGCCTTGAGGATCAGCACGTCGAGCGTGCCCTTGAGCAGCGTCAATGAGTCCGAGCCCATGCGAATGTCACTCCGGTGCGAGGAGAATCCTTAACCTTGAATCAACACCCATATGAGTACCAGGGATACAAACGGAGGGCAAGTCGGGCGAGTCGTCAGGAGGCCAGGTCGATCAGCACCGCGGCGTGATCCACTGACTCCAGGAAACGCACCAGATCTTTCGGAGCGATCGCCGTGGTCATGCCGTTGTCGAGCGGGTGGAAGTTGAGCGGCTCGATCTCCAGGAGGCTGCGGTCGAGCACCAGCGTCACGGCACCACCGTGGTCATTGATAACGGCGAACGGGGTCACGGCCCCGGGGATCACGCCGAGGTAGCGCAGGAGCCGATCGGCGCTGCCGAACGAGAAGCGCCCGGCGCCGAGGCGCTCACCGAGGCCCTTGAGGTCGATCTGGCTATCCTCCGGGCACACCACCAGCCACATGCGCCTCTTCTTGTTGCGCAGGAACAGGTTCTTGGTGTGGCCACCGGGAAGTTCGCCGCGCAGGGCCTTGGCCTCCTCGACCGTGAACACCGGCGGGTGGCTCACCGTGTCGACCTGCACCCCGAGCTCGCCAAGATGGCGAAACAGCATCTCCGGAGTGGCCGGCGCCGAGCCGTCGTCGAGAGTCGGGGGCGATTCGTCGCTCAAGTCTGTGGGTGCTGGCTGGGCACGGGCAGTGAAGCGGCTGCCTCGGTGCATTCGATCACCACCGTCCGTGCAACGAAGTCGAAGGCTCGCTGGTGGCGCTCGGTGAACAGGGCCACCAACGCATCGATCCAGAAGAACTCGAGGAAGAACGGAATGCGGCGGACGATCGCCTCCACCAGCCGGAGACGCGATCCGTCTTCCTGTACCACATGGATCGCCAGCAGCTTCTTGCCGAGCGTCTGGCCGTAGCGCCACTCCAGCACCGGGAAGTAGACGATCGATCCGATGCTGATGGCGAGGATCATGATGATCAGGACCGATACTCCGAAGCCAATCTGGCCGGGGCTCTCGTCGGCTCCCAGGACGCCGACCATGGCCGCGGCGTTGAGGCCCACAAGGGCCAGCGCCAGCAGGACGACAACGATCCCGATCACCACGTCGAGCACGAAGGCAGCGACTCGGGTCAGAAACGGCGCGTAGCGCTGCGGGACGTCGGCGAGGTAGCCCAGCGCCACCGCACGCGGCGTGCCCATGCGCCCGATGGCGGTGGCCCCGGAACCCTCGGCAGCCAACGTCTCCTCCAGATGGGCGCGCAGATCGAGCTCGATGCGGCCGTACTCGGGCGACGCCGGGGGGATCAGCTCCATCACCTGTCGAACATACTCATCGATTGTGGTCATTGTCGCTCCTGTGCCAGCAGGCTTTCGACAGAATGCACGAACGATCGCCAGTCGCGCACCAGCCGGTCGACCTGATCCTTTCCCGAGCTCGTGACTCGGTAGTACTTGCGCGGCACTCCCCGCTCCTGCGTTTGCCAGCGCGGTTGTACGAAGCCAGCCTTCTCGAGCCGGTACAGCACCGGGTACAGCGTGCCGTCCTTGATCTCGAAGCGGCCGTCGCCCCGCCGCTGTAGCGTCGTGACGATCTCGTAGCCGTACATCTCGCGCTCGGCGAGCAACTTGAGCAGCACCATCTCGAGCGTGCCGCGCTTCAGCTCCCGGTCCATGAGCACTCTGTCATGAGATATCGTCTTGTCATGCAAGGTATCCTAGATGAGAAGACGAATGGCGTCAACAGAGTGCTACGGCGGGCCAAAACCAAAGGATGCAGTGGCCGGACGAAGGGGGTGCGGAGTACGCTGCCCCCGGATTCACGCGGAGGTGATGTGCAGCCCGGCGATCGTATCGAACACTTCGAGGTCCTGGAGCCACTCGGCTCCGGGGGCATGGGCCAGGTCTGGCGCGGGCGCGACACGCGGCTGAAGCGCGATGTCGCACTCAAGCTGCTGCCGGACGAGCTGGCGGCCAACGACTCGGCGATGGCGCGCTTCCGCCGCGAAGCGGAGCTGATGGCGGCGGTCGAGCACCCCAACATCGCCGCGATCTACAGCGTCGAGGAGGCGCAGTCCGAGGGCCGGCCGGTTCAGTTCCTGGTGCTGGAGCTGGTGCGCGGCCGCACGCTCGCGGATCGCCTGCGGGCGGGCGCGCTGCCGGTTGGCGAGGCGCTGGAGATCGGCGCCCAGGTCGCCCGGGCCCTACAGGCGGCGCACGACCGGGGCGTGGTTCATCGCGACCTGAAGCCGGCGAACGTCATGATTGGTGCCCGGGGTCGGATCAAGGTGCTCGACTTCGGCATTGCCAAGGCGACCGGTCGTGCCGAGGACCCTGGCGGCGAGCCGACCGAGGCGCCGACGGCGCTGGCGGCAACTGCAACGGGAGCGGTGGTCGGTACGGCGCCCTACATGAGCCCGGAGTAGATGGCCATTTTGGATTCCCTCTGCTGTTGGGCATTAACAGGCTGCTGAAAAACGGCTCGAGCGCGCCATTTTGGGCTGGATCGTCTCGATCACGGTGAGTTAGCGGGGCGGCGAGTGCGAGTGCGAGGCTCTGGTTGCCGGCCGCGCCGGTATTTCTTGGGCGGTTAGTCCCGATATCGTCACGTCGCCCCCTGGAGGTTGCGCATTCTGACCAGGTTGAAGGCAGCGGCGGTGAAGGTGAACATCCAATCGACGCGTTCGGTGCCTCGGTGCCGCGTCTTGCGCATCAGCCCGACCGTCTTGGCCCATCCGAACATCTGCTCGACGAGCTTGCGTTTCCTTTGACTGACCTGGTAGCCGGGGTGGCGGGTTGTGCGCCGGTCGATGGCGCTGCGCCGATTGGTGTCGTTCTGTGCGACGTGCGGGGTGATGTTCCGATCTCGAAGCTTACGGACGCACTCGCGTGTGTCGTAGCCCTTGTCGGCCGCCAAGGTCACCCTGCGGTTACCGGAAATCTTGTCCGCCATTTGCACCGCCGCCTCTCGTTCCGCTGTCCCGGAAGCGATCGTTACGCATGCCTTGGTTGCTAACCCGTGGCGGTTGTCGATCATCAGGTGCCCCATGTAGCAGAGCTTCGACTCGGCTCCCCTACTTTTCTTGTACAGGCGTGCGTCCGGATCGGTCCTGGAGGCGTGAGTATCGTTTGTGCGCCGTTGTTTGCGAAAATCGACGCTCGGGTTGCTGCCTCCCTCATCGGAGTCGCTCTGATCCTTCGGCTTGAAGCTCTTGTGTGAGGCCCACGCCTCGATCAGCGTGCCGTCCACCGTGAAGTGCTCATCCGATAGCAGACCGCGGCGCCGTGCCTCCGCCAGCACTTCCTGGAAGAACACCTCGGCGACCTCGCCTCCCAACACTCGATCCCGGTTCTTCGTGAACACCGTCGCATCCCACACCAGATCGTCCATGTTCAGGCCCACAAACCACCGGAACAGCAGGTTGTAGTCGAGCTGCTCCATCAGCATGCGCTCGGAGCGAATCGTGTACAGCACCTGCAGCAGCAGCGCCCGCAGCAGTTTCTCCGGCGGGATAGACGGACGGCCCGTGTGCGAGTACAGCTTCTCGAACAGCGGCGACATCCGCCCCAGCACGTCGTTGACGATCCTCAGCAGCGGCCGCAGCGGATGCTCTTTCGGTACTCGCTGCTCCGGAGATACGTAACTAAAGGCGGCCACCTGTCCCGCGTCCTCACCACGCATCTGCTCACCTCGTTGATGCTTCGGTTTTTGCCGCGGGCTGCGTGGTTCAAAATCTACTCGAACAAGGGGAGTTTTTCAGCAGCCTGTTAAGCCCAAAAGAATCCATAAGTTAGGACGAGAATCCCTATCCACTCATAATCCGGATTTCCGCTCTCAGAAGGGCCTTTACTCGGGGTATGTGGAATTTTCTTGGAATTCCTCAGGCGAGTGGAAGGCGCCTAATGCGAGTTCGTGTCGCGTCTCTGGGACGGCCTTCGCGCAGCATGGGAAGGGTAGCGTGAGGGAACGGTGCGGCAACGAATACCCGCCCGACTGGCCGGCGATCGCCTCCGCCGTGAAGAACGCGGCCGGGTGGGAATGCATCCGGTGCGGTCACCCGAACGACCAGCGAACCTGGTCCGTCCGGACCGATGAAGGGGACCGCTGTCTCCCCACCTTCCGGCAGCCTGAACCCGCGCTTCGTGGAGTGGCTGATGGGGTTCCCGATTGGCTGGACCGAACAAGAACCAATCGAGTCGATCGACTTCGATGCCTGGGAAACGGCGTGGTGCCTGCGACTGCGGCGGTTGCTTTCGTGATGCTGGCACGGCGCGCAGGTTTGCGGTGGCTACTGGAGCCGGCGGCATGAGGCGCTTCGAGGCCCCCACGAGCCCCGACGTTGAAGACGTGGACGCCGCCCCTGGGCGCGCGCTTGCCGCTGCTGTGATCCGCCGGGCCGTTATCGACCTGCGCATGGTGGCGCGGTGGCGCGATCGAGCCGAGCGGCCCGCTTACGCGCACAAGAGGCTGCGGGAGATCGGTCCCGAAGCGGACCTGGTTGCGTGGCTGTCGAGCCCGGAGGAATCACGGCCCTGCTCGCTGGGATGGTGGTGTCAGTACATCGATGCTGACCCGGTGGTGCTCACCGAGCAGCTGCGGCAGCAAGGGCTCCTGGAGGCAGCGGCATGACTCCAACGCCCCGCCGGATCGAGGATCTGCAGCCGGCGCCCTACAACCCGCGCATGATCAGGCCGACAGGCGCTTCAGCCTACGCCGGCGAGATGAAGGCGTGAGTACGCTACCGCCGATCAAGCCAGTCTTGACTACGCGCCTGCGACAACTCTACCAGGCGGACTGCATGGAGATTCTTCCCGGTCTCGATTCGGAATCGGCACATACGATTTTCGCCGATCCTCCGTTCAACCTCAACAAGCGATACGGCACCAAGAGTTGTGATGACCGACCCGATGGAGATTACCTCCAATGGTGCTACGAATGGCTGCAGGAGTGCATCCGCATACTCAAGCCTGGCGGCGCCATCTTCCTCTACAACCTACCCAAGTGGAATATCCACTTTGGAGGATTCCTGAGTGATCACGGCTTGGACTTTCGGCACTGGATAGCAGTCGAGCATAAGAGCTGCCTCCCGATACCGGGGCGACTCTACCCGGCACACTACTCGCTGCTGTATTTCACGAAGGGAAAGCCTGCGAGATTTCAGAAGATCCGTACCCCGATCGAGACGTGCCGCCATTGCGGTGGAGAGATCAAGGATTACGGTGGCCACCGGAACGCCATGAACCCCAACGGGGTCAACCTCAAAGACGTGTGGGCGGATATTCCTCCAGTGCGTCATGCCAGGTTCAAGCCAGCCGCCCGTGCAGCTAACGCGGTCAGTACCAAGCTGCTGGAGCGTGTCGTCGAAATGAGCACCTATCGAGGCGATCTTGTTGTCGACCCTTTCGGTGGCAGCGGGACGACCTATGCAGTGTGTGAGCAACGCGACCGGCGTTGGATTGGTGTGGAGATCGAATCCCCCGAACACATCATTACTCGCCTGAATGGAGACGTGTCGAACCATCGCAACGATGACCACGTCGAGGCTCAAGCGTGCCTATCATAATACGCAGCTCGGCATGCCTGCGCGGCTATGCGGCGAGCAGGGCTGCTGAAGTCTCCAGCCACACGCCGTCGAGGTGGGCGATCTGGGTGCTGGGTGTGAGCGTCATTCGCGGGAGGGGTCTCCGGTCCTCAGCCGATGCGCGTCAATGGCCAATCCACACAACGCGCGAAGCCACCCGGTCGGCGCGTAGCGCTGAAACAGATGTTGGATATCTCGCTGGATGATGCACGCGAGAAAGAAACGGTTAGCCCACCCAACCTCGGCCCGATAGCCGCCGACCTTGCCGCGTCTGATACGCAGCTTGTCGACAGATGCCTCCCCTCGACGCGCTCGCTCTTTGGCTTGCAACTTGTCGAAGCGGCTTTCGTTCACGGCGAAGCGGAGCGCATCGTTATCGACGGAGCTGACCCCCCAGAAGCGAAGGATATCTCCGAGCACCACCTCCGGGTCCGCCGCGAGGTCTTCATAACAAACCAGTTTCCAGTGGGATGCGTTCCTGTCATACGCCGCTCCCCAGATGTCGAGGAACCGCAGGACATGTCGGATCATCCTCTAGGCGGGAAATAGCTGACTGGCCGGTTCCGAGGAGTTCGGCAAGTTGCTCCTGAGATAGGCCCCGGTGCTTCCGGAGGATCATCCGAACGAACCGGCGGGGCGGATCGGGACGCTTAAGCGGCTGGCCGAGATCTTCGACATCGGATTGTCGGTGCGGTTCGAGAGCTTTGGTGAGATGCTGTTTGAGATCGAGGATCGCAGCCCTGCCACCCTGTGGCAGCCCTCGTTTGACGAGGATCGATCCAGAGTTCCACGGCCGAGCAGTAGAGGCGTTTCCACCGAAACTGCGGTTGCGTTCGGCGAGGCCTTTGGTACCGGACCTGAGTCTTGGCTGAACCTTGCTGCCCACGATGCAGGTCGGGCACGGCAGTTCGGTCTACCGGGGCCGCGTAGTAGCGGACACTGACGAGATCCCGTCCGAGAAGGGCGAACTTCACGAAATCAAGGTGGTACATCTTGAAGCCGATGCGCTTGAGGCCGTGATAGAGATTCGAACTGTCAACGAAGACCATCCCTCGTTGCGTTGCTGCCATCGGAGCCTCCCCAAAAAGAAAGAACCCCGCCGCAAGCGGCGGGGCCTTCGCCCACGGTCCATCGCTGGAACGTGAGGTTTTATAGCAACTTCTAAAAGCACTTTAGCGAGTCCCGCGGACCCGTGTCAACGCAGGAAAAACCCGTATTCGTTAGAAATCAACGAAAACGTTGTTTCTAACGAAACCGGGCGAAAAATCAAGCCAGACATAGAAGGCGTTTCGCCCCGGCGCAGTCGCATCATGCGCGCCGTGAAGGGAAAGGACACCGGCCCCGAGCTGCGCGTCCGCAGTTTGCTGCATCGCGCCGGTTACCGGTACCGCCTTCACCTTGAGGGACCTGCCGGGCAAGCCGGACCTAACATAGCGGCGCTGAAAGACGGGGGATGGTCCGTTTTCGTGCTATGGGAATGTGAGGTCCGGGATGCCGGAGCGGTGTTGCGCCGGTTGCGCCGATTCCTCGGGCCTCCTGGTTCAAATTAAGGGCGTGGGATCTAGGAGGTGGCTCTTACCAGGTGATCGCGATCCCAACCGCGACGCCAGCCCTCCAGCCGCCTGTGCCGCTCAGGTCGCGTATCCCACCGATCAACAGCGCTGGAGCTAGCCGCACGCGCCGCCCTTGTCCCGCTGATGCTGCTCGTCTCGGCGTGCACCGTAACCGTCGACTCGAGTGACCCGACCCCGAGCGTGGCCGCCGAGACGGGGACGGTCGTCTACCTGGTTCGCCATGCCGAGGCCCTGTACCCGCCGCCAGAGGACGACCCCCGGAATCCGCCCCTCAACGCGATGGGCCAGGATCGCGCCGACGCGCTGGCGCGGCTGCTGTCGGCGGAGAACCTCGACCGTCTCTGGAGCACCGAGTACCACCGCACCCAGGAGACTGCCGCACCGCTCGCGGCGTTGCTCGGCATGGACGTCGAGCCCTACGATCCGCGCGATCTGGGCGCCTTCGCCGAGCAGCTGCGCGGCATGCCGGGCCGCCACGTGGTCTTCGGCCACAGCAACACCACCCCCGAGTTGGTCGCCGCTCTCGATGGCGATCCCGGCGAGCCGATCGACGAGGAACACGAGTTCGACCGACTGTATGTGGTAACGGTGGCGGGCGACGGGCAGGTAGTCACTACCCTGCTGCGCTACGGCGAGCCGACCCCGGACGACTGGCGAGAGCAAGCCTCGACGCGACGCTGAGCCACAAGTCGGGGCCGAGTTGCCGCTACCGGAAAAGCGGCTGGCAACTATCCCGTCGATGTATAAGGCGGGTGTGAGATGAAGGGGTCAGGAAAGGGCGGGGTTCCGGGGCGGGCCGCAGACCTTCCAGGGGAACTCGGGAAGACGCATGCAGGCGTCGATGATCCCATCGACGTAATCATGACACTGAAAGAGCAGTGGGAGCATCGGTACGTTCCTGATGAGGCCAGCTTGCTCGATGGCTACCTCCAGGGTCATCTTGCCGTGCACGTCCACTTTCGTGCCCAGAAGGGAGTCGGGCAGGGTCAATCGTCCGAGTTCTGCGCCGTCTTTAAACAACACGCGGGGTCGGAAAACAGCGGTGGTCGAGCTTCGGGCGCCTCGCACCTCCACCCGGTATGCGGCGACGCCCCGGACCGTCAAGTTCAAGAGCCGGTGCTTATCGGCGTTGTTCAGTTCGTTGATCATCCACAAGGGATCCTCGTGGTAGGAGGCCCCTCGTTTCAGCGGTTGCAGGTTGTCGATGATTGCCTCGGCGGCGGCAGAGACGCCCTTTATCATTCCGGGTTTCTGGGATTCGTAATTGGCAAGCGGGTCGGGATTCCCCTTGTTCCCGGTGGCGACAATCGGGAATTGGGTCTTGCACGTCGGTTCCTTCTTCGTGTTAGCGACCACCAACTGGTAGACGAGGTGATCGAGTGCGGACCGGAGTTGGAAGACGACCTCTCCCACCAAGACGCTCAGTTGGGGTGGGATTTTGGGCGGGATTCCCGATATGTAGAAGACCATCCTCTCAACGGCCTTGCTAGACTCGTAGTGTCGGATTCGACGAACTTGGATGGACTCCGGGTCAACATCGACCATTCCGGCGGCGAGTTCATCGTTGATCTGGTCGATGTGCTGCATGGCCCGATCAACCTTCGTGAGACAGCCATCCATGGTCGGCTCACTCATGAACGGTTTCTCCGACAGCTAGAAGGTGTGCCACATGAGCGACGAGAAACAGAAGACACCGAAGGGCGCAGAGATCCCCGTACCGAAGAAGCGGGATTTCATGCGCGACCTGAAGAAGATCGCCAAGGGTGTCGACCCGAAGAAGGTCAACGGCACCGGATCAGCTACGAGCAGCAGCGCGAAGAAGTAGCGTCCGGAACATCGAACGTCCGTCCTTCCGGTGGTTGTACCGCCAAGCGTATTCATTCAGGTACCCCTGAAGATGCTTAGCGGACACCGAGTGGTAGACGCCACCGAGGCCGCGCTTCACGAGCGACCAGAAGCCCTCGATGGTGTTCGTGTGGATGTCACCGCGCACGTACTCGCAGGCGCCGTGCTTGATCCGGTAATGCGCGCCCGCGAAGTGCCGACCGGCTGGCCGATACGCGGGCAACTCGTCGGTGATGAGCCGGGCCGATGTGTCTACTTGTCGAACGCGGCGGCGAAATCCGCGCACGAGTGATGGAACGTGTCACCGGAGCGAATCTGGAATCAGCACTCGCAGAATTCGGGCCGTCGTTGAAGGCGTATGCCGACGGGAAGATAACGCTTCCCGAGCCGTCACGAGCGAGCAAATCCAGTTGGCGATACGCACCCTCGTTCATCATTGGACAGGAAAACGCAGCGGCGCGGACGCCGCGCCCCTACACCGCCCGCGAGGTAGCTGAGTTCATCGGCTGGGTAACACCAAAGGGCGAGCCCTCGGACAAGGTGGACAATGCTCTTGCTTCCCTCCGTTCCTGTCGATCTGCAATGTCGCGAGTGTCACCGACTCTTTAGCTCGAATCGCTGCTGAAACGCGACGTTTCAACAAGTACATACTCCCGAAAAAGAAAGAACCCCGCCGCAAGCGGCGGGGCCTTCGCCCACGGTCCATCGCTGGAACGTGGGGTTTTATAGCAACTTCTAAAAGCACTTTAGCGAGTCCCGCGGACCCGTGTCAACGCAGGAAAAACCCGGGTAGTGTCCTAACAGGCTGCTGAAAAACGGCTTGGGCGCGCCATTTTGGGCTGGATCGTCTCGATCACGGTGAGTTAGCGGGGCGCCGAGTGCGGGTACGAGGCCGGCGCTGCTGGCAGCGCCGGCATTTCTTGGGGATTGGTGCCCTCATCGTCACGTCGCCCCCTGGAGGTTGCGCATTCTGACCAGGTTGAAGGCCGCGGCGGTGAAGATGAACATCCAATCGACACGTTGCGTGCCTCGGTGTCTGGTCTTGCGCATCAGCCCGACCGTCTTGGCCCATCCGAACATCTGCTCAACGAGCTTGCGTTTCTTCTGACTGACCGTGTAGCCCGGGTGCCGGGTCGTGCGGCGGTCGATGGCGCTGCGCCGGTTCGTGTCGTTCTGTGCGACGTGCGGGGTGATGTTGCGATCTCGAAGCTTTCGGATGCAGTCTCGCGTGTCGTAGCCCTTGTCGGCCGCCAAGGTTACCCGGCCCCTTCCGGGAATCTCGCCCGCCATCTGCACGGCGGCCTCTCGTTCTGCTGTTCCCGAAGCGATCGTTACGCAGGCGTTGGTTGCTAACCCGTGGCGGTTGTCGATCATCAGGTGACCCATGTAGCAGAGCCTCGACTCGGCTCCCTTACTCTTCTTGTATAGGCGTGCCTCCGGGTCGGTCCTGGAGGCGTGAGTATCGTTCGTGCGCCGTTGCCGGCGGAAATCGACGCTCGGGTTGCTGCCGCCCTCATCGGAGTCGCTCTGATCCTTCGGCTTGAAGCTCTTGTGCGAGGCCCACGCCTCGATCAGCGTGCCGTCCACCGTGAAGTGTTCATCCGACAGCAGGCTGCGGCGCCGCGCCTCCGCCAGCACTTCCTGGAAGAACACCTTGGCGACCTCGCCTCCCAACACTCGATCTCGGTTCTTCGTGAACACCGTCGCATCCCACACCAGATCGTCCATGTTCAGGCCCACAAACCACCGGAACAGCAGGTTGTAGTCGAGCTGCTCCATCAGCATGCGCTCGGAGCGAATCGTGTACAGCACCTGCAGCAGCAGCGCCCGCAGCAGCTTCTCCGGCGGGATAGACGGACGGCCCGTGTGCGAGTACAGCTTCTCGAACAGCGGCGACATCCGCCCCAGCACATCGTTGACGATCCTCAGCAGCGGCCGCAGCGGATGCTCCTTCGGTACTCGCTGCTCTGGAGATACGTAACTAAAAACCGCCACCTGTCCCGCGTCCTCACCACGCATCTGCTCACCTCGTTGATGCTTCGGTTCTTGCCGCGGGCTGCGTGGTTCAAAATCTACTCGAACAAGGGGAGTTTTTCAGCAGCCTGTTAATGGGCGTGGGATCTAGGAGGTGGCTCTTACCAGGTGATCGCGATCCCAACCGCGACGCCAGCCCTCCAGCCGTCTGTGCCGCTCAGGTCGCGTATCCCACCGATCAACAGCGCTGGAGCTAGCCGCACCCGCCGTCCTTCGAGGCTCTTACGCCGCGCCTCCGCTAGTTCGAACCGCGCCTGCGTTGTTTCGTACAGCCGGCGAGTGGTACCCAGCTGGTCCCGCAGGTTCACGATCAGCCGGTCGCGGGTCTCGACGCTCTGCTGCAGCGTCTCCATCCGCAGCTCGAACCCACGCACCACGCCGCGGTGCTGTGCCTCCAGCTTCTGAAGAGGTACCTCGACCTGGGGGGCAGCCGTCAGAATCTCATCGCGTAGCTGCGCCTCGCGCTGCGCCGCAAACTGGACTGTCCGGCCGAGTGCCTGCTGAGCCTCTGCCGCTTCAGCGTCCCGCTGCTGAAGCTGGCGATTGAGCGTTGCCAGACGCGCGAAGCTCGCGTCGAGGCTATCCCGCAGGTCCAGGATGTCCGCCTCCTTGGCGGCCTGCATCGCCTCGTAGGCGGCGCGGGACTCTCGACGCTGCTGATCCAGCAGGCCGGAGGCCAGCTCCAGCAGCCCTCCAGGCGACAGCAGCGAGGGTGCGAAGTGCCACCATCCGACGCCGAAGCCCGCGAGGGCGGCCAGGGCGATGAGCGGGATGGCGGTGCGGAGCCTCATACACCTCTCAGACGTAGTGCAGTTGTCATTACAGCGCTGTCTCGAAGCTGCACGTAGTCAAGTATTCTGGTCAGTTTGCCAATAATCGACGGGTGAAAGTCATGGTTCCTTCACGGCAGCCGGGCGAGGATCTTGCGTGGATACGCCCGGTTTTCCCGGCACGCCCAGTTGGCCCGCAGGCAGTGCCGTTCCACGTGGTCGAACCAGCGAGCGGGCGAGCAACCGGGGCGCCTGTTGCAGCGCGCCTTTTCGCGCGTGATCCACCCCGGCCCGCCGTTGTAGGCGGCCCAGGCGAAAGCCCACTGCTCCGCCTCGGTAGCGGAGAATCGGTAGCGCGTCAGTAACCGGCGCATGTAGAGGATCTGGGACCGTACGGAGCAGGCCGGGTCCGTCTCCGGCTTGTCGACGCACGAGGGCTCGGTGTACGGCGCGATGTCGCTCCAGGTGGCGGGAGTGAACTGCGCCAGCCCCGCGGCGTATCTTGATCGCGCCTCAGGGCGCCAGGCGGACTCCACCTGGATCTGCGCGGCGAGCTGGTCTGCCCACTCCTGCACATCGGCCAGCTGTACCTCGGTGGCGAAGATGGCCAGCAGGGCGGCCGACTGGATGACGAGCTTTCTGATCACGACACCGCCACGAAGCTGCGGATGATCGCGGCGAACACGAGGAACCACCCCAGCACGAAGGCCGCGCGTACCACCGGCGGCATCTGTTTCCCACGCACCCCGGTTGAAGAAGGCATCCGCGATCTGCAGGAACGAAAGGAACCTCCGATCCAGGAGCATGAAGAACGCCACACCCCCCGCCACGATCAGGAACGTTGCCCCCAGCCGTGACGCTACCGCTTCAACGTCGGAGGCCAGCACTCCGGGCACCCCGGAGCCGAGCCAGGTGGCACCCCACAGGAGAACCACGCCGACAAGGGCGAAGCACAGGAGTGTCGGCGCCACCTTCATTCGAGTGTCCTGCTTGTCGTCGCTCATGGCTGTTCCCACGCGATCAGGCCGGCGAGTCTCATAGCCCCACCAGCACCGCCAGCGCCGCCCAGCCGAGCAGCACGACGACGATCAGCACCTTGCCGAAGAACCCGGCGAACACCACGCCAAGCGCTAGGCACACCAGCACCACCGCCTTAGCGATCCGCACTGCGAGCGACTGCGCACGGCGCCACGGGTCGATCTGTTTCATTACACGTTGGGACAACGATAGTTTTCTCATCAGTTCCCTCCTCCGAAAATCCAGCCGGCTACGATCGTAGCCACCACGGCGGCGATCGCGGTCCACAGGTGCCTCACGTGCCAGCGACGAGTTGCCGCCCATTGCTCCAAGCGATCTACGCGTTCCTGGGACTGTTCGATCCGATCCACACGAACCACCAGGCTCTCGCCGCCGTTGCCCAGAAACAGCCGCTCGTTCAGCGTTTCGATCTCGCCACTAAGCTTCCCCATAGCCGTCTCGGTGCTGCCTTTGAGCCCCGCGAGCTCCTTGCTTACTTGGAGCAGGTATTGCTCGACTCGACCCTGTCGCTCCTCGTTCATGCCGCCACCAGCTGTCGGTAAATGTGCCCAAACGGCGGCGCGTGCAGGCTCGCCACCGCCGGGTGTCCCTGGTAGTTTTCCGGGTCGGCCGCCTGCGCCCACGCCTCCTGGTAGTTGGCCACCGACCAGCCGGCCGTGTGTAGCACCAGGAAGGTATCGGCGCCTCGCTTGGCAGCCACCACGGCCACATACACGAAGTACTCAGCCACGTGTGCTTTGGCCTGACGCTGGACAATGGCGCAATCGCCAGGCAGCCCCGCCAGCGGTCGGCGGATCTCGGTGCCTTTGTCCGTTTGCCACTGCCACTGTCGAGAGCTGCGGCCCCAGCCATCGCTCACGACTACCCGCCCGCGCGGGGGGTCCGCATCGCCGGGATTGAAATGAACCTCGTCAACCCCAGCCGACAAGATGCCGGGCAGCACCTGTCGCATCTGTTGCGTGAAGTGGTTCGGGGGCCGTGGCAGGTGATGCGTGAACGGCTCCACTGCGTCGATATAGGTCAGCGCGTCGCCGTACTCGGCGTGGATGCGCAGCAAGAAGTTCGTCCACGCATTGTGCGCCAGAGGGCTCCAGCGCGACCAGTCCGAGTAGCTGATATCGCGAGCCCTGAAACGCATGCGCTCGAAGATAGGGTAGTGCCGGCGCACGTCCGGGAACACCGGTCCGTACATGTAGGGATGAATGCCCGCCTTGTCCAAGGCGTTCACGAGGGCTTCGAGATTCGACAGATACTGATTCGTCGCCCACCGCAAGTCGTAGCTTGCGAACGGCACCGGGTACTGTAGGGTCTCTGTCCCGCCGGGCACGATGGGCCACAGGCAAGCTCCGAGGGCATCGAGACCGAGCTCTTGGGCCTGACGCACGAGTCGCAGCTGGGTGGCGCGGCGATACGTGAGCAGTTCCGGTACGAAGGGTCCCACGCGCATGCGAGGCGCCAGCAGCGGCGTCAGGTCGCCCACGCCCAGCAGCGCGCTGCTGGCGCCGCCCCTCTTGAGCAGCTGCCGGCGATTCATATTGCTCGTCATCGGAGTCTCTGCATACAAAAAGGCCCAGGCGAATACGCCTGGACCTCTCGGGTCTCGGTTAGGTTTTCGGCCCTCGCGGGGCTCTTAGATTGTGTCAGGCTCAGCCGGCCCAGCTTGTGGACCTTGCCGCACCTGCACTTAATGTGCGCGATGCTACCTCGTAGATCAAGCAGGCGACTCTGGCACTCTGGACACCGTACCTTCTGCACCAGCGGTTGCTGCTGAAACTGGCTCCGCATCGGCTCCGGCAACTGCCAATACAGCCGCTCCAGAGCCTCGTAGTCCAACTGTACGCTCGAGCTCACGTCACCGCGACCCACTACGCATCGGCCTCACCCATCAGTTGTAGCACCCGTGAAGCCGGGACTAATGGCATCCGGGTTTTCTGCCAGCCAAACGAAAGCCCCGTCGGAGTCGATTTTCGATTTCATGCGGTGGTGCGATCTCATTTCCCTCGTCGCGCGAGCTCGCGGCGTAGTTGGACGGCTGCAAGCGCCGCGTCAGGACCGCCCGCATCGGCAATTCCTTGCAACTCGGCGCGATAGACAGCCTGAACCGGTGGCTACCAACGAGGACCTGGAGCTTGATGAAGCACATGAATCGGAAGCCACGAAGGACGAGAACATGAACCGAACCGACAAGCCGTCGCTTTTGCGACGCGTCATGGCGGGGATCCGCGACCTGTTGGAGGAGGACCTGGTGGGAGCAGGGGCGAGCCCATGCGGCTGCCCTGATTCCGAGCATTGTGAGTGTGGTGGCCGTCAAGCCGCCCAGGATCCAGAACAAGGAGGGCCTGAAATGACCGATCTCAAGGAGCGCATCGGAGCGCTCATTCAACACGCTTACAGCCCGTTCATCGAGGCGGATCAGGAGTATCTGTCGAGCCTGTCGGTGGAGCGCATCGAGGAGCTCCGCAAGCAGGCCGAGCGGTACGTGGCCGCCAAGAAGCGCAAGGAGCTTGCCGACGCCGAGCCGACCGGGGCCAAGATGCACCAGGTGGACGAGGAGACGTATCGCGAGATGCGAGCGGCGCTCGACGAGCGCAAGGCGGTACGCGCGGCCAGGAAGACGCAACTCATCGAGTCCATCCGGGCAGCGGGGACCGAGTGCCCTGTGGAGTACCTCCAGAGCAAGGAAAACGAGGAGCTTGAGGTCATCGCCAAACTGGCGGGGGCCGAGGCTGTTGCCGAGCCGACGTTCGGGGCTCGTGCATTGCCCAACTCCGGCGAGGACCTGTCCCGTTTCCAGCCTCCCGACCCCTACGGCCTGAGCAAGCAGGCGGAGGTGAACTGACATGGCGATCACAAAGCGCCCCCCCAACACGATCGCGATTTCGCCGTCACAGATCCCCGCGGAGCGCATCCGCAACGACCTGGCCGCGGCGGAGGCGATCACCCCGGGGATGCTGGTACAGCTGCACGATGACTCCGGCGCCCTGAAGTGGGGTGTGCATGACTCGGCCGACGATCCCGCCGCACGGGCGGTGGCTCTGGACGAGATCGAGCTGAACCACGGGATCGACACCGCCTACGCGGCGGGCGATCTGGTCAAGGTCGGCTACTTGTACCCAGGTGATCGGTTCTACGGGGTCATCCCGTCAGGCCAGGACATCACCCAAGGTGCGCTGCTGCAGTCCAACGGTGACGGCAAGCTGAAGGCGTACACGAGCGGACCGGGCGGATTCGTTGCCGCCTCCAGCCCCGGCTCTGTCACCCAAGACACGCGGCTGTACGTGGAGGTGCTGTGATGGCTCCTGGAGCACAGATGATGTCAACGTTCGAAAACGCTCCAGCCGCTGTCGGGGCGTCCCTGTCGCAGCTGCTCCGGCACGAAGGTAATGTCGGTGCGATGCGGGCCGCGCAGTACCGCGAGGCACAGATGCGCGGCCTCGGTCCGATGTGGCAGTACAGCAACGAGTTCATCGACGATGCGATCGTTCGCGTCGGCCGAGAGGGGCTCGTGGTTGCTGCCGATCGAATCGACCAGAACCCTGTGTCGATGCCGAACTGGCTGTCGATCCTCGAGCTGACCTCGCACAAGGTCGGCGAGTCGAGGGCGGCGCAGCGAGGCATGGTCCCGGGGGCGAAGGGCGAGGGCGGATTGCAGGACAAGACGCCCTACACCGTGCCGATCTACGTCACGTGGGACGAGTTCTCGTTCAACGTTCGGGAGTTGGCTGCTGCCGAGCGCGCCGGTCGTCCACTGGACACCGACGAGATCGAGCAGGCGGTGCGCAACGTCAACTACGCGATCGAGGACGCCATCATTAATGGCGGACCGACCGTGGGTGGCAACTCCAGCCCCGGGCTGTTGGGAACCACCAACACGCAGGCATATACAGGGGGCGAGGCCTGGGACGACGCCGGCCACACCGGTGCGGAGATCGAGACCGATGTGCTCGCGATGCGCGCCGTGCTGTCAACGGACAAGTTCTACGGCCCGTACACGCTGTACGTACCCACGCCCTACGGGGCAAAGCTGCAGAAGCGGTGGAGTGACGGTACTGCCACCGTCGACCGCTCCATCCAGGAGGTGTTGGAGTCGTTCACGTTCGGTGGCCGGAATCTGCGCGTCGGTACGGCGGACCTGCTACGTCCGGGTCGTCCGCCGCCGCTAGGCCCGCCTCTTCTTCTGCGGCCCATCCTTCGATTTGCTCCGGCGTTGCTGTGTGCCATGAGCTTGTCCTTGGTTAGATCTGATTCGTGTGCCTCATCGAGCTCCAATCCGTCAGCGCACACGCGCATGGCCACGCGCGGAGCTCCACACCCCATCTCATTGTCGCAAGCACCGAGCACTCCCTCCGGGAACATCGCCAGGTGGTCGGAGCCGATGTGCGTCCAGGCTGCCGCGTATTGACTGCCGTTGATCTGTCCGGGGGTGTTGTCCCTTCTCACCCATGCTCCGACGGACACCTCGATCGGTTCCCCTTTGAGGGCTCGTTCAATGACACTTTCGGCATCCGGCCCGATGGCCTGGGCCTTGTCGGGGTCTAGCCATGCCTCCAGCACCAGCCGGTTGTTGCGGAAGCTCGGGTTAGCGATACGACCGAAACACGCCCGCTCGCAGGTACCCGGATCGTTGGCCGAGACCGGTTCGCCAGAGGCATCCATGGGGTGCTCGCCCACCACGGGGCGACCGTTCCATTCCGGATGCGACTGCTCGATTACGGAGGCGGCAACGAGCTCAGGCGCCGGCGCGTTGGAAGTATGAATCACCTGGTCGCCCACCAGCGCCACCACCGGAACCACGACGTGCTCGCGCCCCTCGAAGCTCGCCGTACGAACCTCCGCATCCACCGCGCCGCGCAGCGTCAGACCACGGAACACCCTAGCCATCGCGCCCCTCCAGTACCAAGATCTCCGCGCAGCGACAGGAGGCATGTAGCGGCGGCCCGATCACCCCATTGCCGTAAGGCTGACCGATTCGGGCGCGTTGGCCGTCCATAGCCTCACACTCGACACATACGCGGTCGTCCGAGGTATCGGACCACTGTCGTTGCTGGTCGGCACGAAGTAGCCCGAGCTGTCGTGCTTGCTCCCAGAGCTGTTGCTGGCCAGCGTTGGAGGCGGCGATCGTCTCGGTCCGCGCAATCGTTGTCGCCCGCAGGTTCAGCTGCATGCGCTGGTACCGCGCCAGGCGGTTCTCGACCCATTCCTCGGTTGCACCCCCCTCCGGGATGCGGGCACGGAAGCCGGCTACGTCACGAACACCCTCTCGGGACGGAAAGCGGGTCACGAGAGAGCCGGGCTCGGCACCCAGCAGCTCCTGGCGCAAACTGACGACGGCCTGCGCCTGCCCATCGGTTAGTCCAACCACTTGTCGGATCTGCCGCGCGGCCTGGGATGGGGGGATGCCTTGGGACAAGGCGTCGGAAATCTGCTGCCGCAGCGCCTCCAGCGTCGCCGCCGTAATCGAGATGCCGGCCGTCTCCTCTTGGATCAGGGCCGCCGCACGAGTCTCGGCCCACAGCACCGCCTTCGGGTTTGTCTCATCGAAAACCATCCGCGCCTGCGCGGCGCGAAGGTTCGTGGCGCGGTTCAGTACCCCAGCCGCAGCGTTGCCGCCCGCGATCAGCGTCCCAAGCAGTGCCTGTGCGATGGCCTCCTGCTGCTGGGTCATCGCCCCCACCGCTGCCCGCGCGATGCCCACGGCACCAGAGCGGTCCGCGCTCCCCAACGCGCCTTCGAGCGCTTCCACGTCCAACGCCTCGCGCACCGACTCCAGAGCCGAGGCCACGACAGAAGCAACCGCATCGACGTTGTCGTCAGCGGCACGGTGGATCGCCTTCCAGGACGGCTCCTGGGGTGGCTCCTCGGTACGTTCAAACTCCTGTGCCGCTCGCGCACCCACTGACCCGGATGCAACCTCCTCAAAAGGTACAAGCTCCAGGTACCGGTCGCGGATCTCGTCCCGAGTGATGACCTCCGCCCCATGGCGTCGGTTTACCTCCGCGGCTTGGGCGGCAAGCTCCATGCGCTCCCGCTCATCTAGATCGCGAATGGAGGGCCAGGCCACCCGATACTCGGACGGCTCCGGCAACGCTCCGTACTCGATGAGCCGCCCCACGAAAGGCCGCACCACGCGTGGCTCGGCATATTGCTCGCGGCGGTCCCGGGCGCGACGCTCGAAGTTGGAGCGGTCCTGGGAGGAGGCCAACTCGCCGCGCTCTGATCCCGTCAGCATGCGCTTGGGGATCTTCGTGGCCCCCGCAATCAGTGTGAGGATCGCATCGGCCGGATCGCGCATCCCAGCTACCGACACAGGGAACTGCTCCACCTCTACGCCCTGCGTCATGAAGTAGCGGCGTAGGCCGTGTTGAAACTCGTCGAACTGCTCCTCGATACCCCTGGCGTCCGCTTCGTCAAACTTCATCTCCGCCGGGACCTTGATGTGGTTGCCCGGCTGTGCGCGCTGCCAGAATGCCTCGGCACCCGCGCCGATGACCTTGTCCAAGTCATCCAGCCGGTTCCACACCTTCTGCAGCCGCGGGTGCCCGTACACGTCGTCATCCACGAGGCCATCGGCGATGTGGATCACCCGAGACCAATGCACGTCCTGCGGCTTGTCCTTGGCCAGTTGGATCCGGTACCGGGTGGGCATGCCGTAACGAGCATCCGCGGGGTTGCTCTCAAGATCCTGCTGCTCGTCGAACTTCGCGTCCTTTTCGCCAAACACCGACAGCACCGCCACCTGCTCGGGGTTGGCGATCCGAGGCATTTCCTGTGACAACTCGCCCGGTGCACCGATCAGGATCACGGCGTAACGTCCTAGCCCTGCGAGGATGTCGGCGCGCAGGAACATCTCCCACACCCGAAGCCTCTCGGTGAGCTGTTGCCAGGCAACCTCGAACGATGTCTGTACCGCCGGGTCCTCGTCCTCGATAAGCGTGGCTCCACCGCGCCACGTCGCCTCTGGGTACGCCGTTACGATCGTGCTGGCGAGGCCACCACGCAGGTACCGTTCCCAGTAGTCGGCTGGCCCCAGTTCTGGCTTGTAGCCGAGGGCGCGGTCCAGATCGCGGGCATTCTGGAACGTCAGTCCGTGCCGAGAGGCAAACTCGTAGCGCTCCACGAGCGTGGAGGCGGCCGCGCGGAGTGCCGCCGCGTCGACGGTCGGATCGGTGGTTGCTTCTGCCCCGTTGGTGCCCACGGATCGAAGCTATGCATGCGCACAGCCCCGATGCTAGGTAGGCAGCAGCAAGTAGTCCCGAGGAGTCGGTTCCTGCGGGTCAGAGTCGGTTGCTGCGGGTCAGAGTCGGAAAGCATATAGCTTTATATAGCTAAAGCATTATGCTATAATTCTTTCGTTATGTCGAAAGCCACATACGGGCTGACAATCAAGAAGCAAGCCATCAAAGCCCTGAAAAAGATGCCGCGCCAGCAGGCTGAACGCATCACCGATCTGTTGGAGAAACTCGCCGAGAACCCCGATCGACGAGATGTCGATATCGCCCCGCTCATCGCGCGTCCGGGTTTCCGGCTGCGGGTTGGTAGTCTCCGAGTCATCTTCAAAAGAGACAACACGGCGCGTGCTATTGAAGTCACCCGCATTGCCTCGCGCGGGCAGGCATACAAACAAGATTAGGAGCACAAAATGAACAAGCGTCAAGTCATCTTCGATGGATCCGGCCAGCCGGCATTCGCCGTGATTCCGTGGCGTGAGTACGAGCATCTGGCAGGCGAGGATGCCGAAGCTCTGTTGAGCGACGAAGCACTCTACGATCTTGCGGAGGCTGCGAACGAAGAATCCTTTCCCCTAGATGTAGTCAAACGCCTCCTGGCCGGGGAAAATCCGATCCGCGTGTATCGCAACCATCGCGGCATCACTCAAACCGAGTTGGCCACGAAAGCCGGAATCAACGCTGTTTACCTTTCTCAGATTGAGACAGGAAAGCGTACCGGCTCGGCCAAAACACTGACCGCTCTCGCCAAGGCTCTCAACGTAACCGTGGACGATCTTCTTCACACGACGGACGAAAGCTAAAGGTGGGCGCGCGACGAGCCTCGGAAATCAGGTGGCCGCCTGAAAGAAGTCCGGTCGGGATTCCATCCCCCGTCGGAGCGGGGTCCAAACTCGTGAGGCTCGTCGCTTCGCCCAAATCAACGGGTGCCCCCGTGGTGGAAATCGGTAGACACTCCCGGTTTGCAACCGGGTGACGATTTCACGTCTTGCGGGTTCGAATCCCGCCGGGGGTTTAGCGTCACCTACGGCAAGCTACGTTGATCCTCCGGTGTCACCACCTCCGCCAGCTCGGACTCGATGATGCGGATATACCTCCGCTTGCCGCTGTCACGGCGCGGGCCGACGCGGGCATGTCCGATGACGCCTTTGTCGATCCACCGATACAGGGTATCCACGGCGATGTGGTAGCGCTCGGCGGCCTCAGAGACGGTCAGAAAGGTTTCGGTCATCACCGCCCCCCCAGCGGCCTCCCGAGTGCCCGAGCTCGGGGCTTGGATTCCTTGAGCGTCAGCCTGTGGAATGCTCGGCTTGCCGCGTCGATCTGATCGTCGTAGTCGGAGTACGGAAAGTGCGCCGCCTCGTCAATGAACGCGGTGTTCCAGGCTCCACGCACCAGCTTCACGTTGCCGGCCTCGGCCTGCGCCGACAGGGCTTCGGCGCGGATTTCCTTGGCCCCAGACTCAGGTGAGGAACGGACGTTGTAGCCAGCGAGCTGCTGGACCAGATATCGCACCTGCGCCTTACCCGCCTGGCCAGGATCTTGCGGCAGGTCGATCAGCACATTCTTGCCGTCCTGAGCCGCGACGCTCTTGATCATCCGTTCGACTTTTTCTGGCGTACCGCGCAACCGCGCCATGTCCTCGATCCAGTACGTGCCGTCCTTGAGCGTCATCTTGCAGCCCGCTGTCCAATCGCCGGAAACGGACGCCGCCAGATCCCAGCCGCGCACCGCGTAGCCACGACAAGGCGCGGCCTCGACAATCTCGTTCCACCAGCCCCGATCGAACATACCGCCGGAGCGAGGAGTGGGTCGCTGCTGCAACTGGCCCGCGGAGCCGTAGCTGCCAAGGTCGGCTTCCAGTTGCGCCACCGCCTTGTCGGGAAACCGTTCAGGCCACAGCAGCTGTCCGTCGCGCGTGCGCTCATCACGCACGGACACATACGGATGATCCGGCTCGTAGCGCGCTGGCAGACACAGATGCTCCCAACCGCCCTTATCTAGTAGATGCCCGGCGAGATCCTGGTGGTGGACCCGCTGCATGATGAGCACGTAGGCTCCGGTCTGCGGATCGTTGAGTCGGTTCGACATAGATTCATCCCACCAGTCGAGCGTGGCTTGACGCACCGTATCGCTCCCCGCTTCGACCACGTTGTGGGGGTCGTCAATAATAATGATGTCGCCCCCCTCTCCGGTGAGAGCACCTCCGACCGAGGTAGCGAGCCGGTTGCCGTTTTGGTCGTTATCGAATCGGATCTTCGTGTTCTGATCGCTGGTGAGCCGGAATCGATCACCCCAGCGGCGCCGATACACGGGCGACTCGATGACCCGGCGGCACTTGACCGAATCTCGAATGCTCAGCGTGTGCGCGTAGGAAGCAGCCATGAAGCGTGTCTCGGGATGGTGGATCCATGTCCATGCTGGCCACATGACCGAAACGAGCGAGGACTTGCTGTGGCGCGGGGGTACGTTTATCAGCAGACGCTGGATTTGTCGGCGGCTCACTGCCTCCAGGTACTCGCAGATGGCCCCGAGATGCCAGTTGTCGCAAAACGACGACGGATCCACGTGCCGCCATAGCTGGCGCGTGAACTCATGCAACGAGCGCTCCGCCAGCTGCTGGTGTACGGACGCTGTTTGACAAGCCTGCCGCTGAAGCCACTCGCGGCCCAGCTGTGCGTAGGCGTTAGTGGACGGTGCCGGGCTCGCCATCGACGCCCTCGCCGCATTCCAGAATGCTCACGATCTTCCGCATCTGCTCGGGGGTTAGACCAGCCTCCCCGGCTGCCCGGAAGAATGCGGCGCGCTCCTGGCCCTTGAGCTGCTCGACCACCTCAAGAGTCTTCATGTCCTTCCAACGCGACGGCATTCGGTTCTTGAGGTAGAAGATGATGGCTGTGCGGTCGCCCTCCATCGCTTGCGAAAACAGCTTCCCCTCGACGCGCCCGTGAGCCTGCATCTCCGCCTCGGACTCGGACTTGGCAAACTGAGCGTTGGATCGACGGTGGGTCAGGACGGTCGGATAGCTGACTCCAACCACTGCGGCTGCGTTCGTACGGCCGAAGCCATTGGCGAGTAGCTGAAGGTATTGCTCCTTTTTTAAGGTATTAAATTTAGAAGGTTTAGATGCTCGCTGGCCCTCGCCACCGGGCCGGTGCTGATGGCATAGCGCACCCTTGGAGAGACATCGTCGACACGGCTTGCCATCGTTCGTCCGTCCTGGCTCAAAGCTCATTTTCGAGACCATCTGCTGATGGGAGCTGCGAACGCACTATCAGACTTGAGCCCAATGGCTCAAACGCTGATTCGTGCACCAGAAATGGTGCAACGCTTCAGCCCACCCGATGCTATCCGAGCTTTCTACCGCGCCGGAACGAACCGAGGTCTCGGACAGTGCGACCACCCGATGTTCGGTCTGTTTATTCCGTCGTGGGTCGGTCCCGCATGGCCCGTAGACCGCAGGCTGCGACCGCTAGTCCACCCCATTAGAAGAAACCGACGCGGCGGGATATCTGTAAGCCGTCAGTTTACCGCATCGCCTTCGAGGTCCTGCAAGCGCTCCAGGTCCATGAACTGCGCCTTGAGCTGCTGATGGTGCGCTGCGCGGCGGGATAAGCCTAGAACCACGTTGGTCGCCAGCAGGATTCCCGCCGTGAGTGTCAGCAGCGTCGAGTAGCCTTCTAGGTTCTGCAGCTGCACGGTGACTGCCGTGCCGCTGGTGGCGAACACCGCGAGGACCATTGTGATGTTGTGCCACGCCTCGAACCAGGCGAGCCGCCGCTCGTGGTAGCGCACCGAGCGTTGCACGGCCGAACAGCAGTGCGTGTTCGCGGTCAGGATCGATCACCCTTGTCCTTCGGTTTCTTGGGTGGTGGCGGTGGCGGTGGCGGTTTGGGTCTCGGTGGCCGCGGAGGGCTTGCAGCGCCTCGGATCTCTTTTTTGGGTGGCATATCGTGCGGCTACCACCGTGTAGGCTTCTCTCGCAGACTCCTCGTTAAGTTCTCGGTCCTCTTCAACGCCGACGCCCTTTGCTTGCTCTGTCGTTTTCGAAGCCCGTTTTGATAGCCGACTCAGATCACGAACGGCCTCGGCGTCGTCAGCCTCCTCGTCCACATACTGAATCCCAAGCCACAGCTCTTGAAGGTCGATCTCCAATGCGCCGCATTCGGAGCTGATTGTTCCGAGGACAGCGGCTTTGTGTGCGTAGTCAAATAGAAAATCCAGGACGACGAGTAGGCCAATCCCTACGCTGGCCACGTGCTGAAGGGTTTCCGGGAGCTCGGTTACGAGAGGCGCGATTCCGCCAATTGCCGAGACGAGCAACAGGGATCGAATCAGCCGCTGCCTGCGTTGGTATCGATCGGCGAGCGTTCCGTAGTATCGAGTAACCCGCGCCACGTCGAGCATCTGTTGCCAGATGGCGATTCGCGTTCGTTCGGTGACTACCATCGGAACCTCCCCGCTGAATCTTGCCTATGGGGATAGATTCTAGCTTGGCCCCAGCGCGGCTCGCCGGAGATAACCTCTGTCACTTGGCCGCCTGCTTTTTCTTCTCGACGGCCGCGATCTCAGCGCGCAGGCCCCGCAGACTCGGCACGTGCAGGATAGCTCGATTCGAGATAACGGGCCAGCGACAGCTACCCGGCAGCACGCTGACGCCCGATCTTCGCAAATCGCTGAAGTGCCGAGCGTGCTCGATCCTCCAGTCCCGACGAAACAGCCCGGCTTTCGCCGCTGCGGAGATATTCTGCTGCCTTCAACGGGGCTACCTACCCTGGTGGTAGACGACCGGGGCTGGCGCGAACACCGAGCACGGTGTTGGTTTCCGGGTCGATGTCGCATTGGTAGGTGTGGTTCTGCCAAGCACCGAGGCCATTTTGGAACTGGATCTTGTCGCCGATCAGAGTGAGGGTTCCGGCAGACTGATCCTTCCAGCGGAAGCGGCTGAACTTCGACTCAAGGAAGCCGTCTGTCCATTGGTGGCTGTATTGTGCTAGCCGCTCGATGTGGTCTTCGCAGTACACACCTGTAGAGATGTGCCTGTTGCCCCAGCAGTTGAGGTCTTGCCGACAGTCCACTTCAGCAGCTTGCGCGTAGGTCTTGGCGGCCCGTAGGGCAGCTGCGTCGTTTCGGCGCTCTAACTGCAGATACTTCCTGTATGTCGCAGACGTGCTGTAGCCTGCAGCGAGCGCGTCACGGCGTTCAGAAGCACTTGCCCACCCGCGATCGTTGGCCCAACTATTTTCCCAGTGATTCGCCTCTATGGAACCTACAAATAGACCTAGGATCACAAAAAACCGTAGCTTCGGCGCAACTGATACCGGAACAGCGGCAGTGATTCGCCGCCAGACTCGTCCAATCAGCACCAAGCCAAACACAAGCAGACAAGCACCTTGTGCTGCCTGCGGAGAAAATGGTCCGGGAGCTGGCAACAGCAGAGCAAGCCCGACCACGATTACAAAGCTGGGAACTGCTACAAAAAACCAACTACGAGGATGCACCCCTATCTTTCCGAGAAAGGTTTCTTCATATGGACGTTCCGGTTTCATGTCTCGACCCCCGTTCAGCGTTCACCGACCCTCGGATGAGTATCGGCCTGTAGCGTGTAGGGCCCTGCCGTAGCAGGCGTCTTCGATTGCGCAATCACAGAAGCGTTTTCCCTGTCCAGGCAACCTGACGATCTTGCCATCCACCTCACCTCGCCGATGGTTTCGGCATCATTGGGCCAGGGTATAGGGGGGTGCTCTTCGTTGTCGCTGGCGAGGATGCCAATCAGTTCGGCCTCGGTTGTTCATCGGCTCGTATCGCGTTGGACCTGCGGTAATCTTCTGCCGGCGGCTTAGTCACGAAGGTTACGGTGCCGTGATGCCTTTCGACTGCCGACATGATTTCTTCAAGGGAAACGCGAAAGTACTCACGCCGGAGGTTTACGCGATTAATCCTCCGAGCGGCGAACTCCTCGTGCAGGGTGCTCTCAAGTCTTGGAGCATCTTCTGTGTAAATTAGTGCGTGAACGTCAAACCGAAACGGGACCGACGCATCGCCTAACTCATACACCCGATCAAGTGGCTCGAGCCTCCTGGTCATTCCGATCTTGTAGATCCCCTCGCCGAAGGAACCAATGTTCGACAGAACATAGACATGCCCGGACTTCGTGAGCTGTGCGCGTGCGATACTCTTGGCCTTCCTGTCGATTGCGGTCGCAAGCTCTTGCTCTAGCTTTTCTACAAGGTCTCCAAGCTTTTCGACCTGAGCGCCTGTTGCCTTGTCTAATTGTGCGCGTGCCTTCTCCAACGCCTTGGCGTAACGTTGCTCTTCTTCTTCTGCATCATGGCGTGCCTTCTCGATTTCCTTTTCTGCCTTCTGTTCATCGCGCATCCGCGCTCGAACTTCTCTCTGTTCCTCTTTCTCTTCGTAAAGTTTCTCTCGGTGCTCATGTACTAGGTGTAGCTCCTCCAGCTTCTTCTGGAGGTATGTATCAGCAATCGCGATCTTCTTCGTCGCGCCTAGTTTGTTGATGGCCTCGAAAGCCTTGCTGATTCGTGTTCCGACCTTTTCGACATTGTCGTACTTGACCCTGCCGATCGCGGAATCGCAATCGCCATTGAAGGCGCGCAACATCAACTTGGAGTGCTCGGACATCATTTGTCGACCTTTTGCAAGGCTTCCGTCTACCACCCAGTCTCTCGGGCACACTGTTGCAGTTTTCTCGCGAATCAGGGCCTTCTGTTCCTCTCGAACGGCCTTGAGACGGCTTACATATTCCTCGGAGGTTTCGAAGCCATATCGTGGTTCATAGAATCCGAAGGACTGGATTTCAATCGCGTCCTCGACAGACTCTAGCTCTGCACGCAAACGAGCAAGTTCGTGGCGCAGGGCCTCAGCTTCACCGCCTTGCAGAGGAATAATCTGCGGGAGAACTCCTCCGCACTGAGCACAGAACCGAGCTGCCGACTCTTGTTGCGCGCCACAGCTTTCGCAGTGGATCATTCGTCTGCCTCCTGGATTTGACCAACACCTTCACTGAGGTGCCTAATGCAAGAGGCTGGGTCGATACGAGAGAGGTCAATAGCTTCGAAGGTAGCTCTGTCCACAACGACTGAACGAAGGCGTTTGCGCGAATCGTTTCCAGTTGCCTTGTTGACGCTTGTCACCCAGCCATTGAGAAGCATGCCCGCAACCGTGTTGATATAGCAGCCCTCGATGACTTCATGGACCGTTCTCAGGACGAGTTGGTCGAGAATCGACTCGTAAAGCGCTGCGATTTCTTTCTTCTTGAGTGAGATGGGTTCTACGCGATTGCCACCAGAGACGAACTTGTACCCCGCTACGGTGGGGATCGTATCGAGAGGAGGAAGCTCAAGTTCAACCACTACGTACCGAGATTCTTCATCGAACTCGACCTTGTTGCTCATCACCACCCAGTCCGGATACTGCGACCTTTCGAGAACGCGGGAGCAGTACTCGACAATTGCAGATACCTCTCCGGCTTCCAGAGCCCGTCGAAACTCGACAAGCGCCTTGTTTGAACGCTTCTTTTCGGCGAGAAACTGCGCCTTGTCAATCGCGTGACGATTCCGCGCTTCATCCTTTTCTTGTTCGTGCTGTCGTACGGCCTCCTGCCAGTCTTGCTGCGCCTTCGCTTCTGCTTGCTGGTGAAGGCGTACATTCTTTTCGCACGTAGCCTCCCACTTGCGAAATCGACCTCGAAGCAACCATGCAAGACCCGGCTCAGGTGGAAGGCGTAACCTCTGTGGCGGCGGCTGCTGTGGAGGCTTTGGAAACGAAAACCGTCTGAAGGCTCGCGTATCGCGCTCTGCTTTCCAGTCGATGCGATCGTCAATCGCAAGCGTTGCCGCAAGAAGACCCTCGGCGTCGGCTAAAGTCTCCTTCGCCTCCTTGTCAAGGCGTTGCGCCTCGGCTTGAGCCTGTTCTTTTGCGTCACGTTTACCGTCAGCTATTCGTTTTCGAATCTCTTGTTCAGCCCAAGTCTCAACGAGTTGCCGCGCTTTGGTTTCAATTTCATCCGTGGATTTTGCTTTGATGGTTCGTCGCTTATTTAGATACTCATTTTTGACTTCGGCCTCGTAAATTGGCGCAGAGCGCAGCTTTCCAGCCGGTGTGTACCAACTAGTGTGACGCGTCGGAGTTGTCTTGTCTTATGGCTTTGGCGAGGATCTGGTCGGCGGACTTGAGCCAAAGGAAGGGCTCGGAGCCGTCGTTCCAGGCTCGGATGAAGCGGTGGATGGCCTTGATCAGGACATCGACGCTGCTGAAGCTGCCGCGCCGGACGGCCTGCGAGGTGAGGATGCCGAACCAGGTCTCCACCTGATTCATCCAGGAAGCGGAAGTGGGCGTGAAGTGACGCGTAAACCGCGGGTGTTGCTCGAACCAGGCCTCGACCTTGGGCTGGGTGTGGGTGCCGTAGTTGTCCAGCACCAGGTGGATCTCGCCCTCGGGGTAGGTGCGGTCGATCAAGCGTAGGAAGCGAAGAAACTCCTGGTGGCGGTGCCGCTGCATGCAGGTGCCCAGGATCTCGGCGGTGGCTAGGTTCAACGCCGCGAACAGCGTCGTGGTGCCGTGGCGTCTGTAATCGTGGGTGCAGCGCTCTGGATCGCCGCGGTGCATGGGCAACATCGGCTGAGTCCGGTCCAGAGCCTGGATCTGGCTCTTTTCGTCCACGCACAGCACCAGCGCCCCCTGGGGCGGGTGCAGGTACAGCCCCACGATGTCGGTGACCTTGTCCTGCAGGAGTGGATCGGCGGAGTACTTGAAGGTCTCGGTGCGATGGGGCTGCAGGCCGTTGCGCCGCCAGATCCGCAGGATCGTCGAAGGGCTCGCATCGACCTGTTTGGCGAGCCGCTGTGCGCTCCAATGGGTTCGGCTCGGAGGCCTCTCCAGGGTTGCGGCGATGATCTTGGCTTCCCGCACGGCGTCGTAGGTGCGCGCACGACCAGAGCGCGGCTCGTCACCGAGATCCTCGATGCCCTGCTTGGCTGCGCGAGCGCGCCACATGCCCACGGTCTGTCGGGAGGTCTCGAGGCGCTCGGCGATCTGCTGGTTCTGCAGCCCCTGCTCGGCAAGCAGGATGATGTGGGCTCGGAACACCTGCCGCTGCTGTGAGCTCGGCGCGTCGATTACTCCCTGGAGCCGCGCCCGCTGCTGCCCGGTCAACGAAATCTCCGGTGCTACCCTGGGCATCGTGGCCTCCTGTCCCGACAAGTTTACTGTCGAGACAAGGAAGTCATAATATGCCATATAAGTCAAGCTAATTACGACGCGTTACACTAGTCGTTGCCTCAATGACGAGTTTCCTCGATTGAACTAGCTTGCGAATCTCAGATTCATCCACAGTATTCTTGACTCATGTTCTATTCCTGTTCAGCGTTCCCGATTCCCGCCTGAGATCGGCCTGTAGCGTGTAGAGCCTGCCGTGCAAGCGTTCTCGGTTCCTCCGTTGCGCCTCCGTGCGCACCTTCGCATCTCTCCTTGTGGTAGCAGACATTTGTCTGCTACGGTCGCTCGCTTGGTTACGAGAATACTCTTACTCGCTCCGCAGCCGGAAGGCAGCCCATCGTCTCCCGGTTGGTGGCTGGATGCTGGGAGGCATGGGACCATGGAGATCCTGTTAGCGTTTGTAGTTGGGTTCGGACTCGGTCACGTGATCGGTTCGCGTACTATCGTCCGCGGCATACTCACGTTCCATCGACTTCAAGAGAGCGGCGAGCTCATCGCCCGTCTTCCCATCCAAGCGGGCAAGAAAGAGAAGCAGTCGGGTGAGCTCTTTCACTGAATCACCGTCAGCTACTAGGTCACCCACACGCGTTGCAAGGTAGTTAACTGGTGCGCGTAACGCTCTCGCTACTCGATTCTGCTTCGCGGTTGTTGAGGTCTCCGCATTGTCGTCGCCGTAGCCTGCGAGGTAGTCAACGGTTGTTTCTAGGACTTCCGCTAGCGCTGACGCGGTGTCGAGCCGTGGGGTCGAAGTACCACGCTCGATGCGTCCGAACTGCTGCAGGCTGAGACCAGCCCGCCTGGCCGCTTCTTCCTGGCTTAGGCTGAGTGCCTGGCGCCGTGCTTGGATTCGTTCTCCTACGCTCATCGCGACCCGACGCTAAAGCGTCGTAACATCGCCGGTCTACACCTCAAAAATAATCACATTTATGTCTTGACCTAAGTGCGCCTTACGATATAGCGTTAATGTCGTCACACGAAAGGAGGATACGCAGTGATTTTCAGCGGAAGCGAGTTGGAACATCGCCGAAAGGCGGCCTGCCTATCGCGCCACGATGTAGTTGTTGAATTCGTTCGTCGTGGCGGCGATCCCGTGACCGAGAGAACGCTGAGCCGATGGGAGGCCGGGAGGAACGAGCCGAGGGCTACCACCTTGGCAGCCCTCGCCAACATCCTCGAATGCGAGATCACGGATTTCTATTCCACGGAGGCGGCATGAGTTCCACGGAGGCGGCGTGAGCAAATCCATGGCGATGACGTTACCGAGTTCCACCACCCACACGCCACTGCGGAATCAGGCAGGTGGCGCAGTGCGGGGCGTACGGCTAGTCGAGTTCGTGGCCGCACTTGGGGCAGGCGCGCGGGGTGTCGCGGTCGGCAGCGGGCGTGGGGTCGTCGGTAAGACCAGCGAGGTAGTCGATTGAGACGCCAAGGACACGTGCGGCCTTCACCAGGCCGTCATACAGCAGTGAGGAGCGATTGGCCTCGACGTGCGAAATCATGGTGTGGTCGTAGCGGTCTCCAAGCTCAAGAGCTAGCTCAGCTTGGGTTAACCCGCACTGCTTCCGCGCTGCTGCTAACCGCTCGCCGATCACAAACCAAAGGCTATCAACAGATTGGTGTTGACATGTTGAATTGGATTCAAGTAAGATTGGCGCATGGATATTGAACTGGTTTCACATCTGAAGGCCCGGGTCACCTTGTTGGGTATCCGTCAAGAGCAAGTCGCTGAAGTAGCGGGCTACGAATCCACGCTGTTCTCCCGCTACCTGAACGGTCGCCGAGAGCCGCCCGCCGATTTCAAGGCCAAGGTCACCGCCGCTCTGGACCGCCTGGAAGCAGCCGAGAATGCAGCAGCGGAGGCACGGGAGCGAGTGTTGGAACAGACCGCCGACGAGCCAGCGCCAAGCACCGAGGCCGCCTGAGCGATGACGATACCGAGCCCCAGCACCTCGACGCCACTGCGAAATCAGGCAGGCGGCGCAGTGGGCGAGGCCATCGTCACGCTTCTCATGGAGCTTCGCCGGAGAGCCGATGAGCTAGAAGAACTTCTCATCGAAAGCGTCGATGACCCATCCGACCTCGACCACGAGCGCGTCAAGGCTCTCGAATACAGCCAAGCCGGTATCAGGCCCCATACCTTCGCCGAAGACTACGCGCGCGACCACAAGCGTATCCATTTGCACTTTTGGGGGTGCAGAGAAGACGAGGGTCGCGATTTTTGCGTTGTGTACCAGGCGGGGCTTGGTGACGGCGATGAACGTTTTGGGCTGGCCAGCGGATTCGTCATCGACGAGAGCGTTCAAACGGAAGCGCTCGGGCATCGCGGCGACGACCGAGAGCAATTTGTGCTTGTTCCGGTTGTCCAGTCTTCTCAGAAGGGAGAGGGGCGCCATCACGGGATCGTCACTCTGGTACGGCTGAACGCGCTGGATCAAGGATCGGGCCTCAGCGGGAAGGTGGATCATGCGCGGAGTGCCGCGCGCTTTGTATGCCCGCTCGGAGTCGAAGATCGGGAACTGAGTGAGTGTGTCATCGAGATCGGCCCCAGCAAGCGCCCAAGCGATGTAGTCGAGCGAGCACCGCAGGTTGTGGATGCAATCGCCGATGGTCAGCGCCCACTCACTACTGGGCAAAGCAGGAGGATCTTTGACGCGAGCGACGTAGTGGAGTTCGTCGATCTCAGGCTCAACGGCGATTCGATAGAGGTTCGCTTCAAAGAAGGAGTCAGCTTCTCTCTTGAGCGCCTCGAGGTGCTGGCTTGCCCGACGAAGTTTGGCGCGACTTCCATCAAGCCCCAATTGGCACAGCTCCTCGCGGCCGATGGCGGCTCCTGCGCTGGCGGGGGTGTCCGATGAGAGAACGCACGCGGCTAGTCGAACTCGACGCCTTCAAGAAGCTCGCCGGGATGAACGCCGAGGGTGCGAGCAATCTTCAGCAGGGTCGACGCTCGCGGATCTATCTGACGCCCCTTTGTGCTGACGACACGCCAGAAGGTTCGGCGGTCGTTAGCGGTAGGCATCGCCTCTGCCACCTGCGTCAGGGTCATTCCGCAGTCATCCACCAGCGCTCTGAGGCGATCCCGAAGCTCCATCGGAATCAAAGCCTAGGCACCAGTGTGCGATACGTCAACGGCAGAAAAAGCACTGACGCTCTTGACGGTATTTGAGACACGGACTAATATGACAGTGATGATTAAAACAAGGACACATAAGGTCATGCGATACACGATCCAGGACGTACTCGACCGGCACGGTGTTAGCCAGCGTGAAATGGCTCGGCGCACCGGGCTCGACTACTCCTACGTGAACCGGCTCGTCAACGGCCGGTTTGTGCCCCGGGTCGATAAAGCGTTGCGCCTCGCTGCTGCCTTGGAAGTGCAGGTCGAGGATCTGTTCGCACTCGACGAGGCCGCATAGGAGGCCCGATGACGCTACCTGCCCAAGACGAACACACGCCACTGCGGAATCAGGCTGGCGGCGCAGAGGACAGCCTGACGATGGAGTGCCTGGAAGATGGCCGGGTGCTGGTGACGGTGTCAACCGTGCTGGAACCGTGGGCGGCTCGGCGTATGGGGCGAAATCTACAACTGCTCGCCGACGCGGCCGAAGTTAGCGAACCGCCGTTGGTGGAGAGTGAGATCTCGCCGGAGCAACGGCAAGGAGAGGCGGCGTGAGCGGCGGCCTCTCTCCACACCTCCGGGAGCTCAGTAAGACGCTGGCCCCAGAGTACGGCCCGGAGACTCCGAGCGAGGCTGTGAGCCGGCTGCTCGAATACTACCAGCGGCTCGATGGTCCCCGGCTAGTCGAACTCGACGCCTTCCAGCAGCTCGTCAACGGTGACGCCGAGAGCGCGAGCGATCTTCGCGACCAGAGCGATGCCTGGCGACTCCGTCTCGCCGTTGACGATACGTGCCAGACCCCGGCGGTCGATCTGCGTCCTTCGGGATATCTCGTTGAGACTCACGCCCTGGCGCTTGGCCACCTTCCGCAATCGCTCTCCAAATCTCACGGCCAGGACGGTAGCACCATAGGCGAGATCAGCAATATTGGTCATCTAACCCCTTGACGATCTAACCTATCTATGGGATGATTAACCCATGGTCATAACACCAAGTCGCATCAAGCAGATCGCCAGAGAGAAGGGGATCAGCCAGAACCAGGTGGCTCGTCTCTCGGGAATCGACCCCTCGAACATCAGCGCGATTGCGCGAGGCACGTGTGATCCGCGTAGGTCGACGATGCTGCGCATTGCGAAGGCCCTTGGCGTGACCCTCGACGTTCTCTTCTGGGACGAAGCCGCCTAGGAGCTCCATGACGTTACCGAGTTCCACCACCCCCACGCCACTGCGAAATCAGGCAGACGGCGCAGTGTGGGGCGAGCGGCTAGTCGAAGAAGGGCTCGAAGCGCGGCAGGAGCGTCTTGTTGAGGTAGTTCATTGCTTTGTTCAAGACCTCCCGGACCGTGACGAAAGCAGCACCATTGGCGTGCGGCATAACCACCCGTGGTTCGATCGCTATGTCCATTTCGAGTGTGATCTCCATTGGTACCTTGCGGTGTCTACGCGCGAGCGCGACCGCAATGGGATCCCACTGGAAAGTGCCGAGTATTGCCTGGTCCTCCAGGCGTACCCCCTGCATAGCGAGTTCGTTCCAGGTGTCGGGAACGATCGACGGGAGTCCCTTGGGCCCAAGCCGCGTCACGTTTACGCGCACGTCGGTGCTGTGCAGGAGCCGGTGTTTATCGATGTTGTTGAGTCGGTGTATCCAGAACAACGTGTGCGCTCGGGGCACCGGCACGCTGAACGGCTGTACCTGACGAAGCACTGTCAACATCTCCGCCCCCATACCGCTGGTCTTGCCGCTAGGGCGCATAGAGATGTCTCTATCGAAGTCCCCTTCTTCCAAGAAGATGGGGAACTGCGTACTGGTGGAGGGCTCATTGCCGGCCACGATGACGAGTTGCCACGCGAGATGGTCCAGGCTCGATCTCAGGCAGTACAGCGCGTCACCGAAGATCACGGAGAAGCGGAGGGGCATTTTCGGCCCTCTTCCGCACCACTTCACGATCGTTTTGCCTCTCTGCTTGTCTACATCGGTCCCAATCATCTGGAGGGGATGATCAGTGCGGTCGTTTATGAAGGAGTCGAACTCCGAGTAAAGGTCCTGCGTGTGTTCCTGTGCCCGCGCGAGCTTTTCTCGGACGCCATCCAAGGGGTGGATCATGTCGGCCGACTTCGACATGGCGGCTCCTCCGCCGGCGGGGGTGTCCGATGAGAGAACGCACGCGGCTAGTCGAACTCGACGCCTTCCAGAAGCTCGCCGGGATGAACGCCGAGCGCGCGAGCAATCTTCAGCAGGGTGGAAATTCTCGGATCTTTGATTCGGCTATTCGCCAGAGCTGCGACGTAGCTGCGCGTGAGTCCGGTTTGCTTCGCGACCGAGTTGAGACTCACGTCTCGTTCGCTAGCAACCGCCTTGATACGGGTTCCGAGATCCATGTCGGGGGCGGATTGTGGCCTGTATTACCAGAAGTAACAACGGTTCTCTTTGTTCGCAGGGTTGCGCTTTAAGGTAACTTATGTATAATGATAATTACCATGAACAGTAAGTCTGTTGTGATCGGAGCAAAGATCCGAGCGCTTCTCACGGAAGCGGAAATATCCCAAGAGGAGCTTGCCCAGAGGCTTCAAACTTCACCGTCTCATGTCAGCCGAATCGTCAACGGCATGATCGACGTTCGTGTCACCACGCTTACGCGAATCGCTGACGAGCTGAACGTTGACGTTAACGAATTGCTGGACGAGGCCGCTTAGGAGGCCCGATGACGCTACCGAAAGCAGGTACCCACACGCCACTGCGAAGGATCGGCCCGCGCGCAGTGGCACCCCCCGAACGAAAAAGGGCGCGAGGAGCTACTACTCCTCACGCCCAAACCACCCTACAGGAGGGTACTCAGATGCACTCCAACTGTAGCACGGCCCGCGTATCTCGACACGATCTCGAGTGCGCCGTCGCCCCCAGCCCCGCTGCTGCCCTGATGCTGATCGAGTGCGAGTCCTGCAACAGCAGGATCGAAGCGCCGCGTGAAGAGTACTTGGCCTGTGGCGCCGTCGAGGAGTGGCTGGAGGAAGAGGGCTGGGACCTGCGCGGCTACTTGGCCTATTGCCCCACCTGTGTACGCCTTTGGCCGGTGTGCGATTCCTGCAACCAATCCACCCACCCGCGCGAGGTAGCCGATCACAACCCGCCGGTGGTGTGCATGGCCTGCGCGCAGTGGGACGACGGGGACCGGCATCCCGACGACGACGGCGAGCTGGTCGCCGCCTTCGGCTCCCAGGCCGTGTTTGGAGTGGGGCGGTAGCGATGCGCCGCGTCAGGGGATACGAGATCAAGCCAGAAGCCGACCTCCGGTTTGCCGTCCTCCGGGGGGCCAACCTCCGGGGAGTCAACCTCCAGGGAGCCAACCTCTGTGGAGCTGACCTCCGACACGCCGACCTCCGGGATGCCGACCTCCAGGATGCCGATCTCCAGGATGCCGACCTCTGGGATGCCGACCTCTGGGAAGCCGATCTCCGGGGAGCCGATCTCCGGGGAGCCGATCTCGGGTTTGCCGACCTCCAGAGAGCCAGCCTCCAGAGAGCCAACCTGCGGGGGGCCAACCTCGTGGGAGCCCAGCTGTCCGACGCAACGAGCCTGTCAACGGGCCAGACGTGGCCGGAGTACCTGGCGGACTTGCCAGCGCTTCTGACCGCCGGCGGCAAGACTCTAGCAGCGGTGGCTACGGAAGCAGCCTGGAGCTGCCATAGCTGGAAAAACTGTCCGATGCGTGTGGCGTTCGACGCTGAGGACCTCGACGAGGTACCCGAGCCATGGCGACCCAAGGCGGAGCTGTTTGTCGCCCTGTTCGACGCCGAGCTGATCCCGCTGGAGGCGGTGAGAGCCACGTCCATGAGCGGAGCGGAGTGATAGCCATGCGACAACGGCGTATCGACTGCCTGGCCCGCTGGTGCCAGGAGTACTGCGAGAGCCATGGCCTGGACTATGCCGCCACGCGTCGTGCCTTCGCTAAGCACCAAGGCTGCACGGCTCGGGATCTCAGCGCTGAGGACTACCTGGATTTCTACGTGGATCTGTACACCGGGAGGGCGGCATGAGCGACCGGACCCGGGTCGTTGACACCCGCCACGAAGGCCTCCTGTGCCTGGCCTGCGGCCTGGACGCCGCCTTCGACTACGAGACTGAGGAATACGTCTGCACTTCGGGGTACTGCGAGGACTCGGTAGCTACGTGCGAGTGCTGCGGCGAGCTGGCCCATGCCTGTACGTGCGAGCAGGTGTCCGCAAGCGCATCGAGGGCAGCGTAATGATAGTCAACGAGTGGGAGATCGAACCGGGCGCCGACCTCCGGTGTGCCGACTTGTCAGAAGCCATCCTTTGGCTCGCCGATCTCAGGGGAGCCAACCTTCGGGGTGCCGACCTCGGGGGAGCCGATCTGTCGGAAGCCGAGCTTCGGGGAGCCTACCTTCGGGATGCCAACCTGTCGGAAGCCTACATGGCGCATGCCGAGCTGTTGGGAGCCTGCCTCCGAGGAGCCTGCCTCCGAGGAGCCAACTTCCAGGGTGCCGACCTCCGGGATGCCAACCTCCGTGAGGCCAATCTCCGGGGAGTCTACTTCTATAAAGCCGACCTTCGGGGAGCCAACCTTCGGGATGCCGACCTCGGGGGAGCCGATCTGTCGAAAACCGAGCTGTCCGATGCAACGGTCCTGCCAACGGGGCAGACCTGGCCGGAGTACTTGGCGAGTCTGTCAGCACTTCTAACAGCTGGCGGCAAGCCTCTGCATGAGGTCGCCTTCGCTGAAATCACATCGAGGGCGGCGTGAAGGTACCGCGTTTCCCAACCGCGCCGCACGGAGCGGCGTTATCCGTAGTCGGGGTGGGCTCGATGACGGAGAAGACAACGATGTCCATATCAAGCCAACAGGACTCACCCCGCGACCCGGCAGGTACCTACCCGTGGGATGCGATGCGCGATTGCATCGGTCCGTACACCAACGACGTAGCCCGACATCTCGGGCTATCGGTCTCGCTGGTACAGAAGTGGCAGCGGCCGGTCGGCGAGCACACCGACACCGGCGTGCGCAGCCCGCTGGCGAGGTTGGATCTGATCATCGAGGCATCGGTGGCTCTGGGGCAAGAGCGGTACTACGCCACGGCCCCGGCCCGGTACCTGCACGATCGACACCTGACCGAGCCGCTGCCACCGTACTCCTCGGGCCACGCGATGACCGCCGATATGACGCAGACGGCAGGCACGCTGGAATCGCTTGGATCGCTGGCGTTCGAGGACGGCGTGATCGACATACAAGAGTGGCGACAGTGGGCGTCCTGCTGCGAGCGACTCAAGGCGATCCTGCTGCGTTCCGCGTCAACGATGAGGGTCAACGCGGCGACGAACTGGCGGCCCGACGAGAGGCGGATGGGGGCATGAAGTACACGCCGGAGCTGCTCTACAAGTTCACAGGACTGGACGGCGCCCCCTACCACGGCGGAGTGGGGAGGTGGGGGCTACCGGACAACGGCAAGCCGGGGAAGTGGTTCAAGGTCAAGGGTGAGCTAGAGCCCTGTGACAACGGCCTGCATCTGTGCCGGAGTCAAGACCTGGTTCAGTGGTGCGGCCCCGAGTTGTACGTGGCTGAGTACAAGGGTCGTCTCGTCGAGTGCGATGACAAGGTGGTGGTGCGCCAGGCGCGACTCCTTGAGCGTGTCGCCTCGTGGAATGAGCGCATTACACGCCTGTTTGCCTGCGACTGCGCCGAGCGTGCTCTGGGGCTAGTGGAGTGTCCCGACGAACGGTCGATAGCCGCCGTCGGGGTGACGCGTCGCTTCGCGGATGGTTTAGCGACACACGAGGAGCTAAACGCCGCCAGGGCCGCCGCCAGTGACGCCGCCAGTGACGCCGCCAGGGCCGCCGCCAGGGACGCCGCCAGTGACGCCGCCTGGAACGCCGCCTGGGCCGCCAGTGACGCCGCCAGTGGCGCCGCCAGGGCCGCCTCCTGGAACGCCAAGGCCGCCTGGGCCGCCAGGGCCGCCTCCTGGAACGCCAAGGCCGCCTGGGCCGCCAGTGGCGCCGCCGTCAGGGCCGCCGCCTGTCACGCCAGGGACGCCACCAGGAACGCCGCCTGGGCCGCCAGTGGCGCCGCCTGGGCCGCCGCCTGGGCCGCCAGGAACGCCGCCAGGAACGCCGCCTGGGCCGCCGCCTGGGCCGTAGAGCGCGAATGGCAAACCGACCGTCTGTTGTTCTACCTCAACGGCGAGGGTGCGTAATGGGCAACCCATGGTGGGTGAGCGTGACTCTGGCCGCATTCGCGGTGTGGTGTCTGGTGGTGTGCATCTACACGGGCCGGGCGATCTTCGGAGCCCGTCGCCGCCGAGCGTTTCGTCTGGGGCAGCTGTCGCCCGAGTACATGGAGGCGCTGCGGCGCCAAGAGGAGCAGCTGCGGTGACGCAAGCATTGCTGTTTTCGACCCCTCCGTACCAGCGCCACTCCGAGGAATCGAGGGCCGCCGCCGAGGCGATCGTGGATTCCCTCAGCAAGCTCCAAGCCCGGGTGCTGGCCTACATCGCCTCCTGCCCGTACGGGGCCACCGATGAAGAGATCCAGCACGCACTCAGGATGAACCCCTCCACACAGAGACCTCGGCGTTTGGAGCTGTTCAAGCTCGGGTTGATCGACAAGGCCCCCTATTGCCGCAGGACGCGCGCGGGGCGAAAGGCCGCTGTCTGGATCGTGCCTACCACACAAGATCCGTGCACGGCAGCCGTAGCGCCTCCGGGGCCGCTTTGTGGTGGGCGGAGGGCGTCATGAAGCAGACGTTAACGCACTCGCGTCTGGCCACCTTCCGGTCTTGTCCGCACAAGCACTACATCCGCTACGAGCTCGGCCTGGTGCCCGACAGCGACTCGCTGGCACTGCGCGTTGGCTCAGCGTTCCACCTGGCCCTGGACACGATCAACAAGGGTGGTGATCTGGATGCCGTAATGGAGGCGGCTGTAGAGGATCCGTACGACCTCGCCCTGGTGGCCGCGATGGTCAACGCCTACCAACTGCGATGGGCCGACCACCAGCTGGAGAGCGTGGAGTCGGAGTACGAATTCAATCTGCCGCTGCGCAACCCTGAGACGGGCGCTCCCACTTCGGTGTGGGATATCGCAGGGGTGATCGATCGCATGGTGCGGCTGCCGGACGGTCGTCTGGCGCTCAAGGAGAGCAAAACCACATCGCAGGACTTTAGCCCGGGATCGGACTACTGGACACGGCTGCATCTGGACCAGCAGTTGTCAATCTACATGTTGGCTGCACGCGAGTTGGGCTTTGATATCGACACGATCCTGTACGACGTGACGCGACGGCCGGGCCTACGGCCGTTGAAGGCGACACCCGAGGACAAGCGCAAGTACAAGGGCAACGGACAGCTGTACGCGAAGCAGCGCGACAGGGACGAGCCGCCAGCGGAGTATGCGATGCGCGTCGCCGAGGCCATCGACAAGCGCCCCGAGCACTACTTCACGCGCATCGAGATAGCACGCCTAGCAGGCTGCTGAAAAACGGCTCGAGCGCGCCATTTTGGGCTGGATCGTCTCGATCACGGTGAGTTAGCGGGGCGGCGAGTGCGAGTGCGAGGCTCTGGTTGCCGGCCGCGCCGGTATTTCTTGGGCGGTTAGTCCCGATATCGTCACGTCGCCCCCTGGAGGTTGCGCATTCTGACCAGGTTGAAGGCAGCGGCGGTGAAGGTGAACATCCAATCGACGCGTTCGGTGCCTCGGTGCCGCGTCTTGCGCATCAGCCCGACCGTCTTGGCCCATCCGAACATCTGCTCGACGAGCTTGCGTTTCCTTTGACTGACCTGGTAGCCGGGGTGGCGGGTTGTGCGCCGGTCGATGGCGCTGCGCCGATTGGTGTCGTTCTGTGCAACGTGCGGGGTGATGTTCCGATCTCGAAGCTTACGGACGCACTCGCGTGTGTCGTAGCCCTTGTCGGCCGCCAAGGTCACCCTGCGGTTACCGGAAATCTTGTCCGCCATTTGCACCGCCGCCTCTCGTTCCGCTGTCCCGGAAGCGATCGTTACGCATGCCTTGGTTGCTAACCCGTGGCGGTTGTCGATCATCAGGTGCCCCATGTAGCAGAGCTTCGACTCGGCTCCCCTACTTTTCTTGTACAGGCGTGCGTCCGGATCGGTCCTGGAGGCGTGAGTATCGTTTGTGCGCCGTTGTTTGCGAAAATCGACGCTCGGGTTGCTGCCTCCCTCATCGGAGTCGCTCTGATCCTTCGGCTTGAAGCCTCTTGTGTGAGGCCCACGCCTCGATCAGCGTGCCGTCCACCGTGAAGTGCTCATCCGATAGCAGACCGCGGCGCCGTGCCTCCGCCAGCACTTCCTGGAAGAACACCTCGGCGACCTCGCCTCCCAACACTCGATCCCGGTTCTTCGTGAACACCGTCGCATCCCACACCAGATCGTCCATGTTCAGGCCCACAAACCACCGGAACAGCAGGTTGTAGTCGAGCTGCTCCATCAGCATGCGCTCGGAGCGAATCGTGTACAGCACCTGCAGCAGCAGCGCCCGCAGCAGCTTCTCCGGCGGGATAGACGGACGGCCCGTGTGCGAGTACAGCTTCTCGAACAGCGGCGACATCCGCCCCAGCACGTCGTTGACGATCCTCAGCAGCGGCCGCAGCGGATGCTCTTTCGGTACTCGCTGCTCCGGAGATACGTAACTAACAGGCTGCTGAAAAACGGCTCGAGCGCGCCATTTTGGGCTGGATCGTCTCGATCACGGTGAGTTAGCGGGGCGGCGAGTGCGAGTGCGAGGCTCTGGTTGCCGGCCGCGCCGGTATTTCTTGGGCGGTTAGTCCCGATATCGTCACGTCGCCCCCTGGAGGTTGCGCATTCTGACCAGGTTGAAGGCAGCGGCGGTGAAGGTGAACATCCAATCGACGCGTTCGGTGCCTCGGTGCCGCGTCTTGCGCATCAGCCCGACCGTCTTGGCCCATCCGAACATCTGCTCGACGAGCTTGCGTTTCCTTTGACTGACCTGGTAGCCGGGGTGGCGGGTTGTGCGCCGGTCGATGGCGCTGCGCCGATTGGTGTCGTTCTGTGCGACGTGCGGGGTGATGTTCCGATCTCGAAGCTTACGGACGCACTCGCGTGTGTCGTAGCCCTTGTCGGCCGCCAAGGTCACCCTGCGGTTACCGGAAATCTTGTCCGCCATTTGCACCGCCGCCTCTCGTTCCGCTGTCCCGGAAGCGATCGTTACGCATGCCTTGGTTGCTAACCCGTGGCGGTTGTCGATCATCAGGTGCCCCATGTAGCAGAGCTTCGACTCGGCTCCCCTACTTTTCTTGTACAGGCGTGCGTCCGGATCGGTCCTGGAGGCGTGAGTATCGTTTGTGCGCCGTTGTTTGCGAAAATCGACGCTCGGGTTGCTGCCTCCCTCATCGGAGTCGCTCTGATCCTTCGGCTTGAAGCTCTTGTGCGAGGCCCACGCCTCGATCAGCGTGCCGTCCACCGTGAAGTGCTCATCCGATAGCAGGCTGCGGCGCCGTGCCTCCGCCAGCACTTCCTGGAAGAACACCTCGGCGACCTCGCCTCCCAACACTCGATCCCGGTTCTTCGTGAACACCGTCGCATCCCACACCAGATCGTCCATGTTCAGGCCCACAAACCACCGGAACAGCAGGTTGTAGTCGAGCTGCTCCATCAGCATGCGCTCGGAGCGAATCGTGTACAGCACCTGCAGCAGCAGCGCCCGCAGCAGTTTCTCCGGCGGGATAGACGGACGGCCCGTGTGCGAGTACAGCTTCTCGAACAGCGGCGACATCCGCCCCAGCACGTCGTTGACGATCCTCAGCAGCGGCCGCAGCGGATGCTCTTTCGGTACTCGCTGCTCCGGAGATACGTAACTACTTGCCCCGGAAAAACTCACGGCTTGGATGACGGTTTCGGGGACGGGCGCCGCGTAGCGGGGGCAGGGGTATCGGCGGCAAGGGCGGGGTGAGCGTCAAGCAAATCGATGGCTCGCTGGGACAGCTCGTGCATCTGGGCAAGGATGGCCTCGAGGCGCTTGCGGTTGTCGATTCCCTGAAGAAACCGTACCGCCTGCTGGGGGCTGAGGTGGCGGTTGACAGTCTTGCCCGCGACCGCGGTGCTCCAGTGCCAGTAGGGCCCGTGCAGCTGAGGGGGGTCGGCGTGGCAGTGGCAGTTGGACTTGCCGCAGCGGCTGGAGCGCTGCGCCACAGAGCCCTTGAGGATGAAGCCGATCTCGGGGATCTGGAGGGCGAGCTGGTGGTAGCGGTGCTGTAGGCGCTCGAGCTGTTTGGAGGCAGAAGCAGGCATGGTGTGGGGAAGGATACCTCGCGACGATGCCCGCAAGCATATATACTTCCGGGGAACCTCGCCCGCCCAGGAGAGGTCGATATGCTGCGGCTGACGCCCGATCGTCCGGTCACGACGCTGTGGGAGATGCTATTGCCACCGGAGGTGCAGATCCTGCCCAAGGATCTGGCGATCATCGATACGCTGCTTTCGGATGCGGCGCTGCTGGAGCCGTTTCACAGGGCCTGGGATGATGGCGCCCGGGGCATGGGCCGGCCGACGATCCCGATGGCCATGTACGTGCGGCTGATGCTGATCAAGCAACGTAGCGGCTGGGGCTACGAGACGCTGATGCGGGAGGTATCGGACTCGCTGCACTTGCGGCGCTTCTGTCTGCTGCGCCTGGATGAGCGGGTGCCGCATGAATCGACGGTGCGCAAGCTGACCCGGCGGCTGGACGCCGAGCTGGTACAGGAGATGATCCGAGCCCTGATCAGCAAGGCGTGCCATGAGCGGCACTTTCGGCCGCGGGCGATGCGGGTGGACTCCACAGTGGTGCAAGCCGACATCCGCTATCCCACCGATGCGGGGCTATGCGCCGATGCCGTGCGACGCCTGGCGTACGTCGCACGAGCGGTGCGCAAGATAATCCCGAGTATCGGCGCGACGGTGCGGGATCGCTCCCGAGCGGTCGGCAAGCGGCTCCGAACGATGAGCCAGCGACTCCGGCAACGACGGGGCGAGGGGCAAGCTGCCGTCGAGCGATACACCAAGGAGGCTGCCACCCACGTGCGGGCGAGCCTTCGGGAGGCACAGCGGCTGGTGCGTGAGGCCCAGCGACGGCGTGCTCGAGCAGCTGGTAGTTCAGCGCAAGGACGGCAGCGGGCGCTGGCACGACTGAACGAGGAGATCGAACGGGCGCAGCGGGTTGTCCAGCAGGTACAGCAACGCTTCCGCGGCGAACGGATCAAGGACCGGCTGGTGTCCTTGGCGGATCCGGACGCCCGTCCCATCCGCCGTGGCAAGCGGGGCAAGCCCAACGAGTTCGGCTACATCGTGCAGTTCGCCGAGCTCAACGCCCATACGCGCCGCGGTGCCCGAGGCTTGCTGATGCCTCCGAAGCTACGTGCCGGCTCGACCCACGACGACACGCTGTTGCCACACAACGTGGCCGAGGTAACCGCCCTGGGTCTGCGGCCCCGCGAAGCTGTCTTCGACGCTGGTTTTTCCCGCAAGGCCACTACCGAAACCCTCGCCGAGCTGGGCTGCGAGGTGTTCATCGCCGGTGTCACCCGCTGCGCATCCCGACACACCTGGCGTCGCCGGGCCCGCTACCGGGTCGGCAACGAGGGACGAATCTCCCACCTGAAACGTTCCTACCACGCCGGGCGCTCACGACTACGGGGTATCCAAGGCGCTCGGATCTGGGAAAGCTGGGCCGTGTTCGCCTACGACCTGGATACCGTCGCACTTATGGAGACGTAATCGTCCCCAACCCCGCTGGGCTGACCCGCGCCCCGCCGCCATCCTCTTCCTGGGTGATCGCCGCGACTTCAGTTACCTCTGATCGGAGTTTTTCCGGGGCAAGTAACTAAAGGCGGCCACCTGTCTCGCGTCCTCACCACGCATCTGCTCACCTCGTTGATGCTTCGGTTTTTGCCGCGGGCTGCGTGGTTCAGAATCTACTCGAAAAAGAGGAGTTTTTCAGCAGCCTGCTAGACCAGGACCTCGAAGAATGCGCTGCCGAGCTATGGCAGCAGCAGCTAGCGATGCGCGCTGCTCAGAAGGCTGGCCACTGGTACCGGAATCCCGGGGCGTGCTTCTCCAACTTTGGGTCGTGCCGGTACCTGCCGATCTGCCAGCACCGAGACCTGGAGCACACCACTCCGATCGGATTTGTCCGGGTGGATGACGTTCACCCGGAGCTTGCTGAGTCGGGAGCTAGCCCGACACGCCACGCCCAGGCTAGTGGGCAACCTAGGAGGTGAGGGCATGAAAGCCACCCAACCGCTACCGCCACCGGCCCGTCCGGGGCCGCAACCGGTTCCCGAGACCCCACACAAGTTCGCCAGGGCCAGCAGCCGACGCGACGTTCCGCAGCGCGTCTTGCTGTACGGCACGGGAGGCATCGGCAAGACGACACTGGCATCGCTGGCTCCGGGGGCCGTGGTGCTGGACGTGGAAAGGGGCGCCTGGCACTTGGATGTGGAATGCATCGACCAAGAGCAATTGGGCTCCTTTGGGGCGCTACGCGCCTGCCTGCATTCCGACGTGCTGAATGGGACGGGCACGGTCATCATCGACTCCGCCACCGAGGTCGAGGAGCTGGCCATGGCCCATACGCTCGCCACCGTGAAGCACGATAAGGGTCACACGGTGCATCGCGTCGAAGAGTACGGCTTCGGCAAGGGCTACCAGCACATCTACGAGACGTACCTGCTGTTCTTGGCGGACCTAGACCGGCAGGTCCGTGCTGGGCGCAACGTGATTCTCATTGCCCACAATTGCATTGAGAACGTGCCCAACCCGACGGGCGATGACTGGATCCGCTACGAGCCGCATCTGCAAAAACCCCGCTCGGGCAAAGCCTCGATCCGCGACCGCGTGGTGCGGTGGGCCGACCACGTCCTGTTCCTCGGCTACGACGTGGCGAGCGACAAGGGAAAGGGTATTGGCTCCGGCACCCGCAGCATTTACCCGGCGGAGATGCCTACGCATGTGGCCAAGTCGCGCACGCTTCTGCCCGAGCCCATGCCCTACACCTCAGCGCAAGACGGCGCGGTGTGGGATCAGATTTTCGGAGGCAAGTAATGAGTCAACAACTAGATCGCGAGGGCATCTTCAAGGCCCGTCCGGTGAGCTGGAACGTACAGGATGCCAAGGAGTCCAAAGCAACGGCGGTGTCGGTTCAGTTTGAGATCCTGTCTGAGTGGGATGGAGCTGGCAAGTGGCACGACTGGACCGGATACGAGCCGCGCCACTGTTACGGCTCTTGGTGGGTGGTGAAAAAAGACGGGGGAATCAACGTTGGAGCCGTACAGCAGCTGGCGGCCTCGCTGGGTTGGAGTGCCGATCTGCGCGATGTGTTCGGTCCACCCCCGAACGTGGTGGTGCAGATCACGGTGAAGGGTGAAACGTATAAAGAGCAAACACAGTACCGGGCCACGTGGATGAACCCGGAGGATTACGAGCCGCGCTCGGGAGCTTCCCAGGAGACGGTGAACGGGTTACAGACGCGGTACGGGTCGTTGCTACGCGCTGCCGCTGCTGCGAGTTCCGGTGCGGCTCCGGCGCCGCCGGAGCCGCACCCGGCGGGCAACGAGCCGCCCCCGGTTACCGACGCCGACGTGCCCTTCTAGGAGGTGGCGTGAGTGTAAGGAATCAGAGACGGTCGAACCCGCCAGTCGGGCACACCCCCGTTACGCCCCTGGGGCTGCGCGGCTTAGACCTAGCCCGCCTTCAAGAGTTTCGGGAAGTTCTCGTCGAAGAGATTCAAGAAGCTCGCGCCATGTTTCGGCGCCACGAAGCATGTCTTCAGCAAAAGCTCTCGGAACTTCGAGAACTTCACGAGCGAGATGCTGAACGTTCCGCGCGAATGCTAGTTGATCTTCGCCAAATTTTTGAGCGTCACCAAAAGGCCCTTGAAGCCGCGGCACAAGGGCTTCCTGAACTTCAGCGCCTTGGTCAAGCATCCGTGCAAGCGCTCGCTGAGATTCGAACACTTTGGTTAGCGAATCGATTCGACGACCAGGGTCTGAAGCCATGTTGACCTCCGGGGTTGTGGGATGCGCGAGGTGTCACCAGCGCCAGGACGCTACCACGGCCCCGGAGGTGCCTTTCGGTCGCTATGGAATGCCGCGGCTGTCGAGGCCGAGCGCTTTGGAGGACGAGTTGTCGTGAGTACGAGACAGTGAAAACACAGCTACCGACACGGCTACAGGCTCAGCTTCGTCAGGTCATGCGCGAGCTGTCGTGCAAGGGCGGCAATCTCACGCTGCTTCCCGTGAAGCATGCGCCGTTCCTGTTTTCCTGCCAGTGGTGTCGGTTGCGTCGGGATGCTCGGGCAGCGCTCGAAAGTGACGACTGCGAGCTGGCCTTGGACGTGCTGGAGCGGGCCGGGCTGTCGGATGCCGAGCACAAGGGGGCCGCGTGAAGGGGGGCGTACTGGTGCTGTGTCGGGAGCCGGACGGCAAGGCCGTGGCCAAGCGCGTGCTATCGGCGCGGGGGCAGTCCGTCGAGGTCGCTGCCTACGGCGGAGTACCCGCTTGGTACCTGCGCGACAACGTGTTCGGCATGGACCCGGCGCTGTTGACACAGCTGGTGCGCGCCTATGCCGCTCGCGATACCGAGCAGCTGGCGGCCCTGTGGGAGCGGGCGGTGCCCTGGTCACCGAGCAAGGAGCGAGGGGAGCAATGAGCGGTAGGAATGAAAAGCAAGGCATAAAGAGGCTTACGTGCCCGTCGTGCCGACGGCGAGCGTATCCCGTCTGCTCGAGGACCGACTGCTCCTGTCATCGTAGCGTGCCCAAGAAGAACCGACCGTTGCAATGGATGGCGAACGGCGAAGAGTGCGGGTGTCCCTACTGCGGCTTCACCGCTCACGCCGACTATTGGTTCGAGCGCGAGCTTAGGTTAGCTGCGGGTCTGCGAGGGGAGCAATGAGCGGTAGGGGGGTGAAGGCGTTCATGCCGTTCTACGTGAGCGACTACCTCGCGGACACGATGGACCTGACGCTCCAAGAGCACGGTGCGTACACGCTGTTGCTCTGGAATCTCTGGGCAAAGGACGGAGCGATATCCGCCGATTCAGCGCGGTTGGCCCGCATGCTCGGCGTGTCTATTGAGGAGTGGGAGTCGTTGTGGCCCGGAATCTCCGGCTACTTCAAGGAAGTCGATGGCTGCCTGACGCACACCCGAGTCACGAAGGAGCTTGAGCGGGCCAAGGATCTGCGTCGGAAACGTGCGGAGTACGGGAAGAAAGGCGCAGAATCCCGATGGCAAAAGAACGGCGAAAATGATGGCAAAAGCCATAGCAAAAGCCATAGCAAAAGCCATGGCAAAAGCCATAGCAAAGCCATGCATTTGCCAATGGCAAAAACATGCCAACCACCTTCACCTTCACAACCACAACCAGAACCAGAACAAAAACCCTCTCGTCGAAACCGCCGGGACCGGATGCAGCGACGGAGGGCGACCCCACACCCAGCTCGGGAGGGGAGGCTGGGTCTGTCGATGACCAGGTCCAGGCGTTCGTGGAGTCCTGGAACGACTGGGCAGGGCGCAATGGCCGGCCACGAGCTCGGCTGACCCGAAAACTCCAGGGCAAGGTGCGGGCTCGAATCCGCGAAGGGCTCAGCTGGGAGATGATCGCGCCGGAGCTGGACCGGCTGTCCGACTTCGCCTTGGGCAAAACTGACAAATGGAACGGCGTCACGTTCTACTGGCTGACGGACAACGAGGAAAACTGGTGCAAGCTGCAAGCGGGCAACTACCGACGCAGCCCCGCACGCGGCCCGGACGGATTGGAGATCACCGACGAGTACGCCAACGCCTTCCCCGCTGCCAACGCCAACGATCTGGACGGGGAGTACGCCGATGCCTTCCCCGCCGGGTGACTGCGCCCGGTGCGCTGGCACGGGCTTTGTGGATACCGGCGAGGGTCTGTACGCCCGTTGCGAGTGCCTTCGGCAGCGCATTGCCGGGACACGATTGGCGAGGGCCGAAGTGCCGGACCGGTACCAGCACATGAGCCTCGATAGCTTCGATGCCTCGGTTGCACCTTTGGCGCACCGGGCCCTCGATGCGTGCCGCGCGTTGGTGGCGGAGTGGCCCCGGCCACGGGGCTTACTGCTGCGTGGCCGCCCCGGTTGCGGCAAGACCCACTTGGCGGTGGCCACGCTGCTAGCGGTGCTCAGGCAGCACGCCGCGGCTCGGGGGCTGTTCGTCTCCACGCCGAAGCTGTTCTCGCGGCTTCAGGCGACGTTCCAGCCGGAGGCTGCCGAGAGCGAAGCGAAGGTGATGAACGAGCTTGCCAACGTGGATCTGCTGGTTGTCGATGATCTGGGAGCGCGGCGAGTCTCGGAATGGAGCCACGACGTGATCAGTGAGCTGGTCACACGCCGCTACGACGAGCACCGAGCAACGATCCTGACCACGAACTACGAGGCCCGTGAGCTGTCCGAGCGAGTGGGCACACGGCTGGTGTCGCGGCTGCGTGAGATGTGCGTGGACGTGCGGATTGATGCGCCCGATTACCGCATGCGGCCGCTGCTGTCGGAGGCATCGTGAACGCGAGCATCAAGATTTCCGAGATGCCCGACGGCGAGCTGATCGAGCTGTTGCTGGATGCGAGCCACCGGCGTTTCACGGAATGGGAGCTGGGGGTCCTGGACTCGATTGCAACGAGGCGGAGACGGCGGATGCACCCGAACGAGCGGGCGCTGTGCGAAGTGCTCGTGGTGCGGATCGGGGCGAGTCTGAATCAGACAACGCGGAGGGCGTCGTGACAGTCAACGGGTACGAAATAGAGCCGGGTGCGGATCTTCGGGGAGCCAACCTCCGGGATGCCGACCTCTCGGGAGCTAGCCTCCGGGGAGCCGACCTCCGGGAGGCCAACCTGGGGTGGGCCGAGCTCGTGGGAGCCAACCTCGTGGGAGCCTACATGGCGCATGCCGACCTGGGGTGTGCCGATCTCCGGGGAGCCGATCTCCGGGGAGCCGATCTCGGGTTTGCCGACCTCCAGAGAGCCGACCTCCGGGAGGCCAACCTGCGGGGGGCCAACCTCCAGGAAGCCAAGCTCAAGGGAGCCAACTTCGTGGGAGCCCAGTTGTCCGACGCAACGAGCCTGCCAACAGGTCAGAGCTGGCCGGAGTACCTGGCGGACTTGCCAGCGCTTCTGACCGCCGGTGGCAAGCCTCTGGCAGCGGTGGCCACGGAAGCAGCCTGGGACTGCCATGACTGGGACAACTGCCCGATGCATGCGGCCTTCGACGCCAAGGACTTCTTCGACGTACCCGAGCCATGGCGACCCAAGGCGAAGCTGTTTGTCGCCCTGTTCGACGCCGAGCTGATCCCGCTGGAGGCGGTGCAACCGGCGGAGAAGGCATCGTGAGCCGCTACGCACGCGACACCACCGTCAGCGCCGAGAAGTCCCGAGCCGAGATCGAGCACACCCTGGTGCGCTACGGAGCCGACCAGTTCTTCTACGGCTGGGAACAGGAACAAGCCGTAATCGGCTTCCGGCTGTGCAATCGGATGATCCGCTTCTTCCTGCCGATGCCCAACCCGAACGATAAAGAGTTCTGGCGCACGCCGGTTCGCCGTGAGTGGCGAAGTGACGACGCGGCGCACCGAGAGTGGGAAAAAGCCACGCGGCAGCGCTGGCGCGCCCTGGTGCTGGTGATCAAGGCGAAGTTGGAGGCGGTGGAGTCCAACATCACCACGATCGAGCAGGAGTTCATGGCCCACATCGTGCTGCCGGACGGTCAGACCGTGGGGCAGTTCATGGCCCCGCAGATCGAAACCGCCTACGAGCTGGGGCAGATGCCGAGCTTATTGGCCCTGCCGCAAAAAGCCGCCCAACAGGACACCGAGGCGTAAGATGAGTCAGACGGGAGCAGCCGTCCAGTGAGCACTCTGGCGCCCAAACTCTGGACCGTCGACGAGGTCGCGGAATACCTTCGCGTCTCGCGCAAGACGGCCGAGGGTTACGTGCGCCAGGAGCAGATTCCCAGCGTCAAAATCGGTGGTCGTCGGTTGATTCCAGAGGACCTGCTTAAGGAGCTGATTTATGGCCAGATCGTTCGCGCCCAAAGTCAAGCAGAGAACCTACAAGGGCCAGCCAGTCTGGGTGGTGGATTGCAGGTCGTGGGCGACAGTGATGCGGAGACTCGGCTACCCAGCGCAGAAGCGTTTCGAGCACCCGGATCTAGCGCAGGCCTACCTTCAGCAGATCATCGTCGCGCAGCGCACCGGACGCCCTGCGGCCCCGGAGCTGGTGGAGGTCCGACGCCTCTGCGACCTCTACCTCCAGTCGAAGAAGCGGAGTGAAGCGGCGCCGCTGACGCTCACGGGTCTCCGTTCGAGCATGCGGGCGTTTCTCAACTTTCTGGACGGTCGTGGCATCCGGGATGTGCGCGACGTGAATCCCGCCGTCGTGGATCAGTGGCGAGAGCAGATGTTCACTCGATTCGCGGCTAACACGGTGCGGTATCGGCTACAGCACGTGAGGCAGATGTTTCGCTGGGCCAACCGCCTTGGTTACGTGCTGGGCGACCCGACGGACGCGGTAGCGATGCCGAGGGCCGGAAAGCGCCGCCGGTGCCTGACCGACGAAGAGGTGCGGATTCTGCTGGAGGGGGCGAGCCCCGACCAGCTGCCGATCTGGCGCTTCATGCTCATGACGGGCCTTCGCAAAGGCGAGATGGCGAGGTTGCAGGTTGGCGACGTTCATCTTGATGTGCCCGCCCCGTTCGTCTCAGTGATCGGTAAAGGGAATAAGCCACGTGATGTCGACTTGGTTGCGCCGACCGCGATCGCCGATGCGAGGAACTTACTTGAGCGAGCAACAGCGACCGGCAGTGAGCGTCTGTTGCCGTTTGGCTACACCATACTGGGTGTTCGGTTTCGGCAGGAGCGTGATCGGCTGGGGCTGCCGCAAGAGGTCACCCTGCACGCTCTCAGGCATACGTGCGCGACCTGGTTAGCGAACCGCACCGGCGTGCCGCTCACAGAGGTTCGGGATGTGCTCGGGCACCACTCGATCAAGGTCACAGAAGTGTACGTGCATCCCGATCGGGCTCGTCGGCGGCAAGGTCTTGCCCAGCTTGAAGAGCAGTTGTCTAGGCAGAGAGTTGGAATTAATTTGGAATTCAAGGATGCTCCGCAAGATGATCAGAAGGCCCGTACATCTCGTCATGGATAAGGTCTTAAGTTATTAGTTATGAGTAACTTACGTGTTTCAAAAACAGACCGACGTGTGGTCGTTTACGAATCCGGCCGCCTACATGAGCCCGGAGCAGGTTCGTGGGTACGCCGTGGATGCGCGCACCGATACCTGGGCCTTCGGCTGCCTGCTGTACGAGATGCTGACCGGTACGCGGGCATTCGCCGGGCACAGCCCGGGTGATGTACTGGCGGCCGTGGTCGCCGACGATCCCGCCTGGGTGCGACTGCCGGCCTCGTTGCCGCGGGCGGTCGGGCTCATGCTGCGCGGCTGCTTGCAGAAGGACCCGGAGCGCCGCAGCTGGACCGCGGCCGAGGCCCGCCGCACGCTCGAGGCGAGTGCGGCCGGAGAGCAGGTCGCGATGTCGGCGGATGCGGATGGGCCCCAGTCCCGAAGTCGATGGCGAGCCGTGGCGGCCGTCGTTGGGGCCTTGATCGTTGTCGCGGGCGCGGCCTGGATGCTGCGAGGCAACGGAGCGACTGACCAAGACGCGTCTCAGCCGCTGGCCCTCGCGGAGGTCGCCTCGTTGGTGGCCCTGCCACCGACCTTCGAGGGCGCGCCGGACGAGCGATTCCGGGGCGTACATCGGTCGTTGTCCATCGCCCTCGCCGGGATGTCCGGGATGTCCGTCAAGGAGCCGCCCTCGGAGATCGAGATGCAGCGTTTCGGCGACGACTCGCAAGGGCTCGCGCGGGTCTATGGCGTCGATGCTTTTCTTCGCACCACTGTGCTTGCGGGTGGGGCGGGCACGACGCTGAGCGTGCGACTCGTGGATCCGGCCAGTGGCCGGCTGCTATGGGGTCGGGAGTTTTCCGGTGAGGGACCGCTGGAGCGTCAGCTGCAGAGGGCAGTCAGCGCGGTGCACTCCGCTTTACGGCCGGGAGCAGCCCGAGAGGCGGAGAGCCTCTCGTTGGCTCAAATCCAGTACCAGCGAGGACGCAGCTACTCGAAGCGCTACAACGCTACGCACGACGATGATGACTACGAGCGCGCCTACAGAGCGCTCGAGACCGCGCTGGATCTCGACCCGAGGTTGGCGGGCGCGGCCGCCGAGCTGGCGTTTCTGTCGCGGTACCGGTGGGAGGACAACCATCAAGAGGCTGAGGCGGAGATCGGGCGATGGAGCGAGCTCGCCCTCCGCACCGACCAGCGCTCCGGGTTGGCGTGGGCCGCGTACACCCTGTGGGAGTTCCACAACCCGGACTTTTCCCGCTTCGAAGCCGGATCTCGGGCGCTCAAGGGTGCCCGGCTAGCGCCGGACGAGGCCATGGTGCACTTCATCCTGGCCATGAGCCTGATGGGCATGAGCACCGAGCTCGCAGCGCCGGCCTTCCAGCGTGCGATCGACCTGGATCCGCTCCATCTGCACGCGCGCCTCAACGCCGCAAACAACATGCTCAACCAAGGGATACTGGCTCCCGATCGAGCCGTAGCCCACGTGGAGCACGCGCGCCGCATGCAGCCCGGCGCCTTCCAGCTGGACTGGCTGCGGACGCGTCTCGCGGACGGCGATCTCGTCGGGGCGCGCGCCGCGCTCGAGACGATTCGGGCGGCCGGGGATCAGCCGGAGCATCTCGCAGTGGGCTTTGGGGCGCTTGTCGCGATGCGCGAGGCGCTGGCGGACCAGGACGAGCCGCCGCTCCGACGCGCCGTGGAGGATCTCATCGCGGTCTTCCCCCGTCTCGACTCCGCCTATGGCCCCGAAGTGAACCTGGATGCGATCGGACTGCTTGCCCGCAACGGACGATTCGCCGAGGCCGAGCGGGTGCTCGCCGCCAGCCTGGCCAACCCCTGGCTGCAGTTGCCCTGGGACGTATGCGACAGCCGACCGGATTTGCAGGGCCTCCGGGACACGCCGCCGATGCGCGAAATGCTGCGGCGCTCCCGCGAAGAGCTCGAGAAGATGATGCAGATGCTCGGCGAAGCGCGCGCCTCGGGCGAACTACCGGAATACCTCGAGGCGCCCTATCTCGATCTTCGCGATCGTCTCGGCCTGAACGACGATGCGGCCGTTGTCGCGCTCTCGATGCTCACGGCGCCGGCCGGTGCCGGGCCCAGCGACGACGAGGTCGAGATGGTGCGCGCCGCCGGGGACGGGGAGAGCTACTGGCCGCGCTGGCGCGGTCCGTCGGGCCAGGGCCTCGCAGCGGGCTCGGGATACCCCGACACCTGGTCGGGTACGGACAACGTGATCTGGAGGCGCGCGGTACCCGGGGCCGGCAACTCCTCGCCGATCGTCTGGGCCGACCGCATCTTTCTCACCAGCGCTTTCGATGGCGGCCGCAGGAAGTCCGTGCTGGCGTTCGATCGCGCCACCGGCGAGCCGCTATGGGAGGCCGACGCCCCGGTCGGTGAGGCCGAGCGGCCCTATCCCAAGAACGGCCACGCCTCGGGCACCCCGGTGACCGACGGCGAGCGCGTCTATGCCTATTTCGGGGCGCACGGGTTGCTCGCGGTCGATCTGAGCGGCCGCACCGCCTGGCACCGCGATCTGGATCCGATCGTTGCCTCGCACGGCACCGCCGGCTCGCCCCTGCTGTATCGCGACCGCGTGATCGTCTACCAGGACATGCGCGCAGGAGCCGGCTCCTTCATCGCCGCCTTCGACGCCGCAACCGGCGACACGATCTGGTGGACCGAGCGCCCGGAGAACACCGGTTGGGGCACGCCGGTCGCGGTCGGGGTCGGGGATCGTGACGAGATCGTGGTGAGCAGCCAGCGTCGTGTGGTGGCGTACGACCCGGATACCGGTGCCGAGCTGTGGAGCGCCCGCGGCAACCTGTTCGAGGTGATTCCGACCCCCGTGGTCGGCCACGGGTTGGTCTTCGCCTCCTCCGGTCGCGCCGGGCCAACGCTGGCGATCCGTCCCGGCGGCAGCGGCGACGTGACCGACACCCACGTGGCATGGAGCAGCCCCAAGGGCTCGCCCTTCGTGCCCTCTACGTTGGTGCTCGACGAATACCTCTACATGATCAACGACATGAGCTCGGTGCTCACGGTGTTCGAGGCGGCGACCGGCGAGGTGATGTACCAGGGGCGTCTCGGCGAGGCTCGGCGGGAGAGCTTCTCGGCCTCTCCGGTGGCCGTCGACGGCAAGGTCTTCTTGACCAACGATGGGGGCGAGACGTTCGTCGTAGCGGCGGGCTCCGAGTTCAAGCTCCTGCACATCAATCGTCTCGGCGAGCAAGTCCGCGTCTCCCCAGCGCTGGTCGACGGCCGCTGGTACATCCGTACGGCCGAGCACCTGCTGGCAGTGGGTGACAGTTGACGCGGAGCCTGTAGTGCCCGGGTCGATCCGGTGGCCGCCCTGCGCGCTGAATAACTTTCAACCCAGGTTGGCGATCACCGCCTCGGCGAGCTCGGAGGTCCCGGCGTTGCCGCCGAGATCACGCGTGGTCACCTCGTCCTGAACGAGCGCCCGGCGCACGGCGTCGCCGATGCGCTTGGCCAGTGCATGCTCGTCCAGGTGCTCGAGCATCAGACATCCGGCAAGGATGAGCGCGGTCGGGTTGGCGATGTTCTGGCCCGCAATGTCGGGGGCCGAGCCGTGGACTGCCTCGAAGATCGCCACGTCCTTGCCGATGTTGGCGCCCGGCGCGAAGCCGAGCCCACCGACGAGCCCCGCCACCTGGTCCGAGAGGATGTCGCCAAACATGTTCTCGGTGACGATCACGTCGAACTGGTAGGGGTCGACCACCAGCGCCATGGCCGTCGCATCGACGATCTTGTCGTCGAACGCCACGCGTTCCGCGTACTGTGCGGCGATCTCGCGGCCGACCTCGAGGAACAGGCCCTGGGTGCACTTCAGGATGTTGGCCTTGTGCACCAGGGTCACCTTCTTGCGCTCGTGTGCCAGGGCGTACTCGAAGGCGAAGCGCAGCACGCGCTCGGAGCCGTACCGGGTGATGATCATCACCGACTCGGCCACGGCGCGGGGGTCGTCGCCGATGCCAATGAAGTTCTCCACGCCGACGTACAGCCCCTCGGTGTTCTCGCGCACGATGACCAAATCGATATTGTCGTAGCGGGAGCCCTCGACGATCGAGATCGCCGGGCGCACGTTTGCGTACAGATCGAAGTGCTTGCGCAGCGCCACGTTGATCGATCGGAAGCCGTCGCCGATCGGCGTGGTCAGCGGGCCCTTGAGCGCTACCTTGTTGCGGGCGATCGACTCCAGAGTCTCCTCGGGCAGGGGATTGCCGAGCGTTTCGATCGCGTGCATCCCGGCAGTCTGAGGCTCGAAGCTCAGGTCCGCCCCGGCCGCCTCCAGCACCCGTACGGTGGCGTCGGTAACCTCCGGACCGATGCCGTCGCCGGGTATCAGGGTGATCGTGTGTCGCATTGGGGGAGCCTAGCAGGCTGTTGTGTAATCTGATCGGTCTGGTTACGCCGCCAAGGCGGCAGATGCAAGGCGGTGCGCCCTCGCCGAGGTACGTCTCCGGTAGCGCTGGAGCGGCCATCCTGGTACGGTGTCGGGGCTCTGGGTTCCCCCCTTTTGATTACGTCCGAGCCTCGGTGACAGGGCTACCCGTGATCCGCGGGGCACATCGCCCACTGAGTCACACCGTCTCCACCCTTCGGGGTGGAGTGCGCCCGGTCGCGCGCGCCTGTTCCTCTGCCAGGAATTGGGAGCGGTAGAGTTCGGCGTAGAGGTTACCGGCCGCTAGCAGCGCGGTGTGCGCTCCGCGTTCCACCACGCGGCCGGCCTCGAGCACGACGATGGTGTCGGCTCGCACGACGGTCGATAGCCGGTGGGCGATCACCAGCGAGGTGCGGCCCCGAAGCAGGGTACCGAGCGCCTCCTGGATCAGCGCCTCGGTTCGCGAGTCGAGCGACGAGGTGGCCTCGTCGAGGATCAGGATCCGGGGATCGCGCAAGATCTCGCGCGCGATGGCGACCCGCTGTCGCTGGCCCCCGGAGAGCTTGACGCCCCGCTCGCCGATCATGGTGTCGAAGCCCTCAGGCATCGCCTCGATGAACTCGAGTGCGTTGGCGGCGGTTGCCGCGGCGCGAATCTCCTCGTGTGTTGAAGCGCGGCTGCCGTAGGCGATGTTGTCCTCGACGGTGCGATCGAACAGGAAGATCTCCTGGGGCACGAGTCCCACGTGGCGCCGATACCAGCCGAGATCGAGCTCGCGCAGCTCCTCGCCGTCGATACGCACCCGGCCGGTGATCGGGTCGTAGAAGCGGGGCACCAGGCTGGCGAGTGTGGTCTTGCCGGCGCCGGACGGCCCGACCAAGGCGACCATGGTACGCGGCTCGATCTCGAGCTCGATATCGTGCAGCACCGGCCGCCCGGCGATGTACTCGAAGCCGACGCTCTCGAACCGAATCGCGCCGACCATCTCCTCGAGCCGCCGGCCTGGCCGGGGCGCGACGATCTCCGACTCGGTATCGAGCACCTCGTAGATGCGCTCGATCGATGCCAGCGACTGCTGCAGCCGTGGATTCACCGAGCTGATCCGGCCCACGGCGCCGAACATCTGCATCAAGTACATGAAGAAGGCGAACAGGCCGCCCACGGTGAAGTCGCTGGTGACGATCAGCACGACGCCAGCCAGCACGATGATGGTCGGTGCCACGCCACCGATCAGGCCGAAGACGTGGTTGGTGAGCAGCGAGAACATGTCACGCCGAACCTGGGCGCGGATACTCTCGTGCAGGACCCCGGTGAAACGCAGCCGCTCCCGACCCTCCGACGCCGTGGCCTGCACGAGGGCGTGGCCTGAGAGCGACTGATGCAGCGTCTGGGAAACCGCGGCCCACCGCTCGCGGGCGCTCTTGGAGAGGCGCCGAAGCCGGCCGGAGATGGCGTATTGGAAGCCGAAGATGATGGCCGCGAGTGCCAGTCCACCGGTGGCCATGCGCCATTCGATGTAGAAGATCATCACGACGTAGCCCACCGCCCGCACGATGTCGATCGCCGCTCGAGCGAAGGTGTCGGCCATGATGCCGTTGAGGGTGCCGACATCGTCGACCTGGCGAGACATCAGCCAGCCGGTCTCCTTATCGGCGTAGTAGCCGAGCGATAGCTGCTGCATGTGCTGGTACAACGACAGCCGCACGTCCCGCATGACCTTGTTCTGGAACAGGGTCGTGCCGTAGCCGATTCCGAGCCCTAGCACCACGCTGACAAGCGTCATGCCCACCAACACGAGCCCCCAGAACAGGACCTCGTCCGGATCCGAGCGCTCGACCGCGTCGTCGACGACGCGGCGTACGATCAGTGGCGAGACCAGCGACAGCGGCGTGCTCAGCAGCAGCAGCCCGAAGATCGTCCAGGCATAACCCTGGTGCGGGCGCACCCAGGGCCAGAATCGCTTGATCAGCGGCCAGGCGCGTGGTGTCGCGCTCGGCGAGGTCGGTTCCGAGGGCATGGGCCGACCTTAGCAGGCCTGCCAGCAGGCGATCCCGGTACGGATGACGCCCCTCGCGTGTCCTGCCGTGGGGAACACTACCAACCGTTCGGGGGTGTGCTGCGTCTTCAAGGCATGCGGCCACGACTGGACGCACGGCCTGTTGCTGGTTGCCAAGGCCCGGCGCCTTGCAGCCGCTCGACGTGGCGGAGCCCGAGCGCCTGGTCACGATGTGGAACGCCTATACGCCAGCGTTGCCCGCACGTGAGCCACGCGGACGGATCCGAGTCAGTCGATCCCGGCGAGTGCCAGCGCTAGCAGCAGCGCCCACTGGGTGCCCTTGTAGCTGTCGCGCGTGTCGAACTCCTCGACCGTGGGGGAGTGGGCGCCACGGCCATCGCCGCCCCCGTCGATGGTCACCGCGGGGATGCCCCGGCTGATCGGGATGTTGGAGTCGGTGGAGGAGGCGTTGAGGCGGGGCTCGATACCGGCGGCACGCGCCGCCTCGACGGCGGCGCGCACGATCGGCGCATCCGCGGGCTGCCCGCCGGCGGGACGGATGCCGATGACCTCGATCTCGTGGGTCAGCTCGACGTCGCTGTTCCAGCGGCCGTTCTCTTCCGCCAGCGCCTCGTCCAGGGCGGCTCGGAAATGGCTGTCGATCTCGCCGAGCCAGTCGGTATCGATCGAGCGCATGTCGATCGACATCGAGGCCGAGAAGGGGATCGAATTGACCGACGTTCCGCCCTCCAGCAGCCCGATGCTGAAGGTGACCTTGGGGTCGCTGGGGACCTCGAAGTCGGCGATCTTGGCCATGGCGCGACCGAGTGCGTGCATCGGGTTAGGCATGCCGAACGCACCGTAGCTGTGGCCGCCGGGCCCTTTGAAGGTCACCTTGTAGCGGTTGCTTCCCACCGCGCGGTGCGTGATGGATGTCCCGGAACCGTCGACCGAGATGAAGTAATCGATACGGCCCGCGAGCTCGGCGTCGAAGAGATTGCGTACGCCGCGCAGGTTCCCCGGGCCCTCCTCCCCGACCGTGGCGACAAAGACGATGCGGCCGGAGGGCTGCAAGTCACTCTCCACCAGGACGCGGGCAACGGACAGCACCACCGTCAGGCCGCGACAGTCGTCGATGATTCCAGGTCCGCGCATCAGATGCCCGGCCCGGGTGACCGTAACGTCGGTACCCTCGGGGAAGACGGTGTCGAGGTGGGCCGACAGCACTACCAGCGGGCCTTCCCCGCGACCCCACTCGCCGATGACGTTGCCGACCGCGTCGGTGCGGACGTTCTCGAGGCCGATCTCCTCGAACCGTCGCCGGTACTCCAGACCGCGCGCTTCCTCGTGAAAGGGAGGGGCGGGGATCATGCACAGCTCCACCTGCTCGTCCAGCGCTTGGGGCTCGCGCTCGCGAGCCATCCGCAGCAGGCGGGCTACGTCCTCTCGATCCGCGAGAGAGGCTGCAGAGGCCGGAGAAGGCTGCCGCGCGGCAGCGCGGGCTTGTTCGGCGTCTTGGCTCGGCGACGCGATCGCCGGGACAGCAGCCATGGCAAAGGTGAGCGCCAGCACCGTTCGGACGCAGCCGTTCGCGGGCGAAGCGGTTGCTGCGTGCGCGGCGGGGTGTCTACGCATCATCCTCACTCCAGGTCGTTCGGGTGCTCGGTGCCGGGGAGTCTACTGCCCTGCAGCAGGTGGCCTCCACGGGCCGGCTTTCGCCATCCCGGTGACCCCACCGTTGTAGCGCGACGGCAGGGTTGTTAGCGTCCCTCACCAGATGGGCCGGTGAGCTCGTCACCGGCGATTCGAGACTTGACGCCGGAGGTGGGCGATGAAGCGCGTAGCATGCGGCATGCTGCTGGTGGCCTGTGGGCCTGCGACCCTCGCCGCGTGCCCTGCGCCGGGTACCGAGGCTCACCGGGTGGCTGTCATCCGCTACCAGCACGAGACCTGCACCTTCTGTCCCGGAGGCGACACGGAGGTCGACGGCTGGACCCGTTTTCGTCGGTACCTGGATCGTGAAGAGGTGCTGTCGGCCGGCAACTACGTGCGCGGCTTCGTGCATCAGGCCGGCGACTACGGCGACATCGAGCTACTCGGCGTGACTTCGCCGGACACGGTTTTCGGCGGCTCCTCGCGCGCCAGCTTCGAGCACTTCATGGGGATGATCCTCGAGGACCTACGAGCCCAGATGCCGGTGGATGGAGTCTACTTGGCGCTGCACGGGGCGATGGCGACACGCGAGATCGCGCGGCCGGAAGCCGAGATCGCGCGGCGCGTGCGCGAGCTCGTCGGCGAGCAGGTGCCGATCGTCGGTACCTTCGACCTGCACGGCAACGAGGACGCAGAGTTTCTGCGCTGGGCCGACGGCGCCTTCGTCACCAAGCGCTACCCGCACTACGACGCCTACCTACAGGGACAGCGCGCGGCGCGCTACCTGCGCAGCATCATGCGCCGCGAGTACCGGCCGGCGAAGGCGACTCGCAAGCCGCCAGTGATCACGGCCACCGTGCTTCAGTGGACCGGGGCGTCCCCGTCGATGGACATCATGGAGCGCGCCCGCCGCTGGGAGTCGCGGACGCCCGGTGCCTTCGTGAGCGTGCTCTACGGCTACCCGTGGTCGGATGTGCCGGACGTCGGCGCCACCGTTCACGTGATGACGAACGACGACCCGGCGCTGGCCGATCGTATCGCCGACGACATCGCGAGCTTCATCTGGAGCGTGCGCGAGCGCTTCGCCCACGGGGACTTCCCGATGCCGGACGAAGCGGTGCGGCGGGCGCGCGAGGCGATCGCCGCGGGCGCCGTGCCGGTACTGCTCGGCGATCACTCCGATCGACCGGGCGATGCCACGTGGCTCTTGCGGGCGCTGCTGGACCAGGGCGTCGACGCGTTCCTCTATGCCGGACTGACCGACGACCCCGCGCTGCAAGCGCTCGAGGCTGCGGGTGCGGCACCGGGGGATCCTTTCGACCGCGAGGTGGGCGGTTACACGGGTCCCCAGGCGGGCGAGCCGGTGCGTTTGACGGGGACGCTGCGGCACCTGGGCCCGGGCGGCAACTACCCGAGCGTCGCCGTGATCGAGATCGAGGGCGGCAGTTCCGTCGTCATCACGCCCGCGTACATGCAGATCACCTCGCCCGAGCAGCTGCGCTTCGGGCCCCTGGACCCGGATCGCTTCCAGGTCTTCGTGGTCAAGTCGCGAGTGCACTTCAGGCGGGGCTTCGACGAGACCGGGTTCGCACCGACGATCATCGTCTTCGAGGCACCCGGGCCTTTTGTCGGAACCACGCGACTCGACGGTCTCGACTACCAGCACGCACCGATCGAGAGCCTCTATCCGTTCGGTGGGCCAGACGCCGAGCGCTGGCCGCAGTGACCACGAGAGGCCCTAGTGTGACGCGTCGGAGTTGTCTTGTCTTATGGCTTTGGCGAGGATCTGGTCGGCGGACTTGAGCCAAAGGAAGGGCTCGGAGCCGTCGTTCCAGGCTCGGATGAAGCGGTGGATGGCCTTGATCAGGACATCGACGCTGCTGAAGCTGCCGCGCCGGACGGCCTGCGAGGTGAGGATGCCGAACCAGGTCTCCACCTGATTCATCCAGGAAGCGGAAGTGGGCGTGAAGTGACGCGTAAACCGCGGGTGTTGCTCGAACCAGGCCTCGACGTTGGGCTGGGTGTGGGTGCCGTAGTTGTCCAGCACCAGGTGGATCTCGCCCTCGGGGTAGGTGCGGTCGATCAAGCGTAGGAAGCGAAGAAACTCCTGGTGGCGGTGCCGCTGCATGCAGGTGCCCAGGATCTCGGCGGTGGCTAGGTTCAACGCCGCGAACAGCGTCGTGGTGCCGTGGCGTCTGTAATCGTGGGTGCAGCGCTCTGGATCGCCGCGGCGCATGGGCAACATCGGCTGAGTCCGGTCCAGAGCCTGGATCTGGCTCTTCTCGTCCACGCACAGCACCAGCGCCCCCTGGGGCGGGTGCAGGTACAGCCCCACGATGTCGGTGACCTTGTCCTGCAGGAGTGGATCGGCGGAGTACTTGAAGGTCTCGGTGCGATGGGGCTGCAGGCCGTTGCGCCGCCAGATCCGCAGGATCGTCGAAGGGCTCGCATCGACCTGTTTGGCGAGCCGCTGTGCGCTCCAATGGGTTCGGCTCGGAGGCCTCTCCAGGGTTGCGGCGATGATCTTGGCTTCCCGCACGGCGTCGTAGGTGCGCGCACGACCAGAGCGCGGCTCGTCACCGAGATCCTCGATGCCCTGCTTGGCTGCGCGAGCGCGCCACATGCCCACGGTCTGTCGGGAGGTCTCGAGGCGCTCGGCGATCTGCTGGTTCTGCAGCCCCTGCTCGGCAAGCAGGATGATGTGGGCTCGGAACACCTGCCGCTGCTGTGAGCTCGGCGCGTCGATTACTCCCTGGAGCCGCGCCCGCTGCTGCCCGGTCAACGAAATCTCCGGTGCTACCCTGGGCATCGTGGCCTCCTGTCCCGACAAGTTTACTGTCGAGACAAGGAAGTCATAATATGCCATATAAGTCACGCTAATTACGACGCGTTACACTAGCAGCGCGATCGCCGCCGCCTGCGCGCACGACTCATCGGCCAAATATCCCGGGGTACGGCTCGACTCAGGAGCCGTCCGCTCCGGATCGTGACCGGACGCCGCGGATCGCCCCGTCGATCAAGTTGTAGGCGGCGTTACGCGACAAACCGTCCGGGTCGCCCTCGCCCCACGGCGTCGAGGCGATGCCGAGGGCGGCGGCCTTGGGGTAGCGCTCCAGCAAGCCACCGGACTCGAGATAGTCGGGACCGCCCGAACGCTCGGCCACATTGCGGGCCCCCGAATAGGGCATCTTGACGATCTCTACGCGCACCCGCCCAGCCTCGTCGAGATACCGGTTGTCCTCCTGCCCGCCTGCCGGCGCGGTTGCCATCAAGGCAAGGAGAAGCATCGCCGCGACAGCTCGCTTCACCGGTCTTCTCCGTGGTCGTGACCATGACCGACTTTCGCATCCGCGGCCTGGTGGTGGCTGGCCAGGTGCTCGCGTAGCGGATCGCGGCCGAAGTCGCGCCGGAAGTTTCGCCACACCGCATGGACGTGGTTGGCACCGCTTTGCGTGTTGTCGTACTCGAGAACAAACGTCGGGCCCTGGATGCGGTAGTAGTGAGGCTCACCCGACTCGGTGCCGCCGGCCCAGGTGAAGCGCAGATTCTCGAGCCCGGCCGCCTGGATCTCGTCGAGCTCACGCTCCGCCAACGAGGGCTCGAGCCGCGCAGCGTACTGATCCAGCAGCGACATCAGGGCCGCCCGCTGCGCAGCGCTCAGGTCCCCGTAGCGCACCCCATTGTCGGTGAGCGGTTGCACGTAGTGCTGGTTGGCAGTGACGATGTCCGGGTGCGCAGTCGAGGCGATGATCGCGGCGCTGCGCTGCCCCGCATCGAGCGTCTGCAGCAGGTTGCGCGCGACGTCTTCCTCGAGTGCGAAGGGACGCAGGTCGAGGTGCTTGCCCGACTCGACGAGGGCGGGGTTGCCACCGAAGAAGGCCGGGGTGGAGCCAACGATCCGATCATCGAGCACGGTGAAGCTGACCGACAGGTGATGGCCCTCGAAGCGCCAGCCCCAGCGCCCGCGGGTCGCGGGGGCGCCGTAGAAGTTGAGCCAGTACAGGCCCGGGTCGCGCATGGGATTGCCGTTCGAGCGCTCGTAAAGGACCTCCTCGAGCATGATGATCTGGCGCGCCTGCCGCAGTCCACGCTCGCCTAGCCCGGTGGCGAGAAACGCCCATACCGCCTGCCGATCATCAGGCTGGAGCCCGCCCAGGGCCATGCCCTGGCGATCCACCGGCGTGTAGTTCCAGGCGAGCCGTGCTTCGTCGAACGTGTTCTCGAGCACGTCGCGGTCGAGGGCGGGCAGCGATAGCAACAACCCTCGAGCGGCATCACGCATCGACTCGGCCGAGGGATCGGCCGGCGGGCGAATCGAGGGGGCCAAAAGCGTCAACAGGACAAGACAGGTACTGATCATTCGCAGCATGTACACCTCCAGACGGTGGTCCGAACCGACCATACCAAACCCCCGAGCCCGGGTCCCGGGAGTGACCCGGTTGTAGTGATCGATAGGCCGGTCCATGCTTTCAGTAGCCTGGGCGCCGTTCTTTCGGCTTCGCCCTCGCAGCGTCGCTCGCTAGCATGGGAGCCATGGATCTCCGGGCTCTCTACGAGGACTGGCGCCGGCACGGCGCACGGTGCGCGCTGCACGGGCTGGCCTTGCGGGCGATCAAGCGCGTGGTCCCTTATCACGCTGTGTACGGGGTTCAGATTCGCGTCAGTCAGCTGGCGCGCTCCGACTACCTGTCGGCCGATCTGCCCTACGCGACGCGCTTTCTCGACCAGCACGAGCTGCTCGGACTTCCCAATCGTGAGCCGACCCTGGGCACGAAGTTCGTGCACGAGGCTCTGGCGCGTGGCGATCGCTGTTACGCGATCCTCGATCGCGACCGGATCGCCGCCTACGGCTGGTACTCAACGCGACCCACAGCCGCCGGTGCCGACCTACACCTGCACTTCGACCCGGCCTTTGTCTACATGTACAAGGGCTTCACGCACCCCGACTACCGCGGCCAGCGCCTGCACGGGATCGGCATGGCGCGCGCCCTACGTGCCGTCACCGACGAAGGGAGCCGCGGCATCGTCTCCTACGTGGAGACCGACAACGTGCGCTCGCTGCGCTCCTGCTTCCGCATGGGGTACCGCCGCTTCGGGATCGTCCGAGTTCTGGGCAGGGGTGAGCAGGCATGGATCCATGCTTCGGCGGGATGCGCCGAATACGGCTTCACATTGTCGCCGTCGCCCGACAGGACGCTGACGCAAGATCGGTTCAGGCGCGAGGCTGCCTGAGCCGGGCGCTGATCCACCGAGACGCGAACCCGCCGGGCCTCGGCCCCAAACCCGGCGCCACGGATTCCGGTCGGAAGGATCCGGCTACTGCTGGCCCGAAGTTTCCTGCATGGCGCGCTCCATCTTCGCCTCGCGCACCATCTCGCGCACATCGTCGCGCATCTGCTCGGCGTCGTACACGACGCCGTCCTTGATCGTGTACTTGATGCCTCCGACGCGAGCGACGGTGACGCCGTCGTCGAGGATGCGCTCGTGGCCGGTGCCGTACAGAACCTTCAAGTTGGCCACGGGATTCTCGTCGACGAGGATCATGTCGGCAAGGTAGCCAGGGCGTACCACGCCGATCTTGAGCCTGTCGGCCTCGGCACGCGGCTTGTTGATCTCCATCGCCGAGTGCATGGTCGCGGCGCGGATGACCTCGAGCGGGTGGAAGCCGGCCTCCTGCAGCATCTCGAGCTCGAGGATGTAGCCGAAGCCGTAGAGCTGGTAGATGAAGCCGGAATCGGAGCCTGTCGTGACCTTGCCGCCGTGGTTCTTGTACTCGTTCAGGAACTGCATCCAGACACGGTAGAAGTTCTTCCAGGCAATCTCGTCCCAGCTCGTCCAGTCGAACCAGTAGGAGCCGTGCGCCCGGCGTGACGGCTGGTAGAAGTCCCACTGCGACGGCAGTGTGTACTCGTCGTGCCAGTCGGCGTTGCGCGCCCGCATGACGTCCCGGCCGGCCGAGTAGATGGTCATCGTCGGGTTGATGTAGAAGTCCAGGTCGAGCATCTCCTGCATGACCGCCTTCCACTTGTCCGACCCCGGCGTCACCATGTCCCACTGACGAGCCACCTGGCCGAAGCGGTGCTGCTCGTCGTTGGAGTTGTGGTCGACCGGGTAGGGCTGCACGCTGTAGTTGTCGTACATCGCCTCGAACAGCCCGTAGTAGTGGGTCATCGAGTCGAGGCCGACGCGGGCGGCGTCGAGAGCGTTCATCTGCGCTACACCGGACTGCCCCAGGTGCGCCGTCGAACCCATGCCCTGCGTGTGGGCCTCGTCGAGCAGCGCCTCCATGAGGTCGGGCGGATAGGAGCCCAGCTTGAGCCCGTCGGCGCCCTTCATGGCGGCGTACTGCACCCACTCGCGTGCCGTGTCGGCGTCGGTGACCGGCGGGCCCCGGTAGTCCGCACCCGAGCCCGGACGCACGTAGGAGATCATGCGGGGGGCGACGATCGCGTTGGCCTCCGAACGTTCGCGTTCGTGCAGCGAGAACTCGAAGGTGCCGTGGCCGACCCCGCGCGAGGTGGTGATGCCGTTGCCCATCCACAGCTTGTAGGTGTACTCGGCCTCGGGGGCCTTGCCAGCGCCGCCGGTGTGGGTGTGCAGGTCGATGAAGCCCGGTAGCAGGTACATACCCTCGGCGTCGATCTCGTAGTCGGCGTCGCTGGGACGGCGGTCCTCGTTGATCGGCAGGCCGGGGAAGCCGACGCCGCGTACCTGGGCGATGCGGTTGCCCTCGACGACGACGTCGACCGGCCCCGTCGGCGGGGCGCCGGTGCCGTCGATCAACGTGACGCCGCGGATGATGAGCCGGCCGTACGGGCCCATGCCCTCATCGTCGCGCCGGTCGGGTGCCGGCGTCATGCCGCCGAAGTTGTCGCCCTCCTGGGCCAGGGCAAGGGGCGCGGAAGCAGCGCTGCCCAGCAGCAGGGCCAGCGCCAGTGCGGTCGCGGTACGCGCGAATGAGCGGTTCATCGTATCTCCCTGTGGAGTCGGGGTGAGGTCGTAGCCCGGTGAGCCGAAACCGCCCGTACTCTAGCGATCCCCCCGCTCAGTGACAACGCGCGGCGCCTGTCCGACAGGTGTCTTGATATAGCAGAAACGCTATAATTATACCGATGCAATCGCCACACGTGATCCGCGAAGCCCGGCTGCGCGCCGGGATCACCCAAGCGGAGCTCGCCCACCGCGTCGGGACGACACAATCGGCGATTGCGCGATGGGAATCGGGACGAGTACGTCCGTCTCTAGAGAGTGTGACCGCCGTGGTTCGAGCCTGCGGGCTGGATCTCCGCTTCAGGCTCGTGCGCGACGACGATCACGACTGGGGCCTCGTGCTGGCGAACCTGCGACTCACGCCTGAGGAACGGCTGCAACAACTGGTGGCGATGGTGAGTTTCATCGAGCGGGGCCGCGCCGCGAGGCGCCAGATGCGTGGTTGATCCGAAGTTCGATCCGCTGGTCCTGCTCCGCGTTCTCGTGCAGGAAGGTGTCGAGTTTGTCGTGATCGGCGGCGTAGCCGCAAGCCTGTACGGTGCGCCTCACGTCACGTTCGATCTCGACATTACGCCGGCGCGTGGCAGGGCGAACCTCAATCGCTTGGCCCGGGCCCTCGCCCGGTTGGAGGCGAGGATCCGTTCTGCGGACCGTCTCGAAGGACTTGCCGCCGATCTGGACGCCGAGCACCTGGCGCGTGGCTCGGTGCTCAACCTGGTCACAAGTCAGGGGAATCTCGACCTGGCCTTCGAACCGGTGGGAACGGCTGGCTACCCCGACCTCAAGAGGCGCCGCGAGATCCTCATGATCGAAGGTGTCGAGGTGCCCGTTGCCTCGCTGGCCGACGTGATCCGTTCCAAGGAGGCTGCCGGCCGCGACAAAGACCTGCTCTTGCTGCCCACTTTGCGCCGACTACTGGACCACCTGACCGACGCTGACGCGTAGGTCCGACTCAAAACATCCAGCCGAGTCCGAGGCGTACCATGCGCGGGGCGACGATGGCGCGGATGCGCCCGTAGGCGCCGGCGGCGTTGGTGATGGTCGATCGGGTGGCGCTCTCGTTCAGCAGGTTGAAGGCGCCGACACTCAGCGTCAGGCGTCCCCAGCGCCCCGGTAGCGCGAGCTGCTTCTCGGCGCGCAGGTCGAGGATGGTGATCGCATCGAGACGGCCGCCCAACGACGCCGGGTTGTCGTCCTCGCCGAGCGGCGCGGCAACGACTCTGACGCGCCCTTGGTTCAACACGCCGCGCTGGGTGATGAAGCGGCGGTTCACCGGAATGCCGCTCTCGTAGCGCAGCGACACCGCCAGGTTGACGCCGATGGGGTCGGCGAACATGTAGCTGCCGTTGAGCTTGACGATGTGAGTGCGGTCGTTGGCCGTGCGTCCGAAGCGGTTGATGTCCGAGTTGGGGTTACGGAACGTCCCCCGCGCCGTGAACCCCGCCCCGGCGTTGCCGCCACCCAGGCTGCTGTCGTGGCGCCCCAAGGTCCAGGAGCCGAGCAGCTGCCAACGATCACTGAAGCGCTTACGCACCACCAGCTCCAGCGCCCGGTAGTCGAAGGGGACGTCGAACCCCCACCGCTCCGGGTTGGTGAGCAGGACCTGGTTCTGCCCGAAGGTGCTCGGGTCCTGGTTCCACACCGTGATGGGGCCGCCGTCGTCGTGTGTCCCGAGCACGCCGTCCGGCCCGGGATCGGTGATCTCGACCGGCGTGTAGGGGTCCTCGACCGCCAACGCGGCAGCGACCGGTCCGTACGGCACCCCGATGTCGATCGTCTCGACGACGTTGTTGACGTTGCGGTAAATCAACGTGGCGCCGACCACCAGATCACCCCAGGCCTGGTGCTCCACCCCTAGCGTGAGCTCGTAGGTGCGCGCCGACCTGAGATCAGGGTCGAGCTCGGTGTTCAGGCCCGGGAAGAAGCTCCCGATCAGATCGCCCTGCTCGCCGTATTGGAAGATGCCGTCGCCGTTGGCGTCGCTCCAGAGGTACTCGTTGAGGCCGCCGCGGTTGGGATTGAACAGCCCCGCCAGATTGGTGGTCTGCTGCATCGAGTACTGGGCGTAGCTGCCCTTGAGCAGCGTCGATCCGCGTCCGGAGGTGTCGTAGGTGGCCGTCGCGCGGGGCACCAGGTCGCCCCAGTCGTTGATGTCCGTTTCGGCGAAAGTGGCGCTGCGGAACGCAGCGCCGTTCTGCTCGTCCGCTATGAGCCCCGCCCAAAAGGAATCCGGCCGCGTCTGCTCCGGGAGCCAGACGCTCGAGCGGTCGTAGCGCAAGCCCGCAGTCAGATTCCAGCGCTGCCCGATGGCGACGGAGTCCTGCAGGTAGAGGCCGAAGAGACGTCCGGCCTGTTGGGCGCCATTGTCGCGGCCGACGCCCTCGAGTGTGCCATTCGGTAGCGTATTGAGCTCCACGGAGGAGGCTTCACCCCCCCGCGAACCACTGGAAGATGCCCAGGTGCGAGATATCGACGCGCGAGTCACGCGTCTCGATGTACTGCCCGCCGAGCTTGAGATCGTGGGCGAGGCGCTCGCCCGGCACGTAGTGCGCGAGGCTGCCGTTGATCTGCAGGTCGCGCGCCCAGAGGCGAGGCTCGCTCGGCATTCCGGACCAGGCGCCGGTGAAGAAGTCGTAGCCCTCGGGTACGCCGACGGGATAGTCGGGGTGGGGCGCGGCGCTGTCGGGCCGGCGTCCGGTCCTGCCGAACACGCTCGGCTTGTAGGCCACGCGCAGGTCCGAGTAGGTGTTGTGGCCCCAGGTGCCCAGCCAATTGACCTGGACGACGTGGCCATCGGAGGGGTCCTGCAGGCTTGCGATCGAGGGATCCACATCGAGGCCCGCCCCCAAGTTGAGCCGGAACTTGCCGCTGTAGAAGTAGCGGAACGCCAGGCGCTGGCTCTCGCCAACCTGCCAATCGAGGTTGACCGTGATGTTGCGCAGCTGACGCGCGTCGCGCTCGCTCTCCGGCGCACCGACGCTCCGCTGAGCGGAGCACCGTTCGGGCCCACGAGCGTGACCTGGAGGGCGCCGGTATCGCGCCCCTGAGCAGCGGCCGTGGCTGGCAGGAGCACAGCCATCAGCAGGGCGGTGAGAAACATGACACATCGCGCGGCGGCGCGGAACTGTTGCCTGCGGGTCCCGAGTCGGGGCATAGATCCACCTGTGGCTAGCCGTGGGTCCCGGCACGAGAATCCAACCCGATCGGCGGGCCGAATTCAAGCGGCCGCGCGTTCGTGGCCACGATCGGCCTCACCCGTCCGTGCCTTCGCGGCCCTCGCGCCCAGGATGCTCGTGGTCGCGGTCCGAGCCCTGATTCCCGGGGGCGTTGAGAGAAAATTGAGGTTTTGTTGAGGACTTCGGCCTCCAGCTGGCCCTATTCTCGCCACCGTCACGTGGACATTGGACGGCGAGAAACGCCACCGGGTCCCGGCGCTCGCCGTCCCGTGTTCCACCTGCGGGCAGGCCACCGGGCTCGGGTACGCTTCGCTGCGACCGTGGGCCGAGTCGAGCTGGAGGGGGCGCACGTCACCGAGTCGTCGCTGACCGAGGCGGGTCGTGCGGGCGATCGTGCCGCCGCGCATGTTCCGTCTGGGGTTGGCCTGGAGCTTCTGAGGGGTACGTAGACAGGGGAACCGTCGGGCTCGGTTTTGCCTTGGCACGTCCTGCGACCTCGACGGAGCCGGCCGGGCTGGGCAGAATGCCGCCTCCAGCTTCCGAATCCGACCGCGACTCGAGGCGCCGATGTCCGACCGCAAGATCCTGACCCTTCTGACGCTCGTTGCCGTCGTCCTGCTTGCCACACCCGGTGCTCCGCAGGCCGCTCTCCCGCAGCAGGCCGTCGCACTCGCCGATTACGACCGGAGCCACGAGGCTTTCAATGGGGCGCTGCTCGAGGGGCTGCGCTTCCGTAACGTCGGTCCCTACCGTGGAGGCCGCGTCACCGCCGTCGCCGGGGTACCGGGCAAGCTCTTCACCTTCTTTTTCGGCGCGACCGGTGGTGGTCTGTGGCGTACCGACAACGCCGGGCACACCTGGGACAATGTCAGCGATGGCTTCTTTGCCGCCGGTCCGGTGGGTGCCGTCGAGGTGGCGGCTGCGGACCCGAACGTGATCTATGTGGGCACGGGGTCGGCGTGTATCCGCGGCAATGTCTCCATCGGCGTCGGAGTCTATGGCTCCACCGACATGGGCCGCACCTGGCGATTCCTCGGGTTGCCGGATGCCGGCGTCATCGGCCGCATCCTGACGCACCCGCGCGATCCCGACCTGGTCTACGTAGCCGCACTCGGGAATCCCTTCGGCCCGAACCCGGAGCGCGGGGTCTACCGCTCGCGCGACGGTGGTGCGAGCTGGGAACAGGTCCTGTTTGCCTCCGAGCAGACGGGGGCCGTCGATCTGGCGATGGACCCGTCCAATCCACGGGTGCTGTACGCCGCCATGTGGCACGGGGAACGCAAGCCCTGGACGATGATCTCGGGCTCGGAAGACGGCGGGCTGTTCAAGAGCACCGATGGCGGCGATACCTGGACCGAGGTAGGGGGAGGCTTCCCCGACGGGCTCGTCGGCCGCATCGGCGTGACGGTTTCACCGGCCGATTCGAGCCGCGTGTGGGCCATCGTCGAGGCCTCCGACGACCGCAGTGGCGTCTACCGATCCGACGATGCCGGCGCCACCTGGTCGCGGGTTAGCGCGCAGGGCAACGTCGTGTCGCGCCCCTGGTACTACATGCACATCGAGGCCGACCCGCGGGATGCCAACACCGTGTACGCGCTCAACAGCGGCTTCTACAGGTCGATCGACGGCGGGCAGACCTTCGCCTCGATCCCGATGCCCCACTCCGACCACCACGATCTGTGGGTCGACCCCGGCAACACCGACGTCATGCTGATGGGCAACGACGGCGGCGCGACCCTGAGCCTCGACGGCGGGAGAACCTGGTCGCCGCAGCTCAACCAGCCGACCGCCGAGCTGTACTCGGTGACCGTCGACGACGCCTTCCCCTACCGCATCTACGGACCGCAGCAGGACAACAGCACAATTTCCGTTCCGAGCGCCACGAGCTACTCCGGCATCTCGCTGCAGCACTGGCTCTCGGTGGGTGGCTGCGAGACCGGGCCGATCGCCATCAAGCCGGACAACCCGGACATCTACTACGCCGGCTGTTTCGGCGGTCGCCTGGCGCGCTACGATCGTTCCACCGAGCAGTTCCGCCAGATCCGCGACTATCCCGAGGAGATGGCGGGCATGCCCGAGAGCGCCCTGCGCTACCGGATCCAGTGGAACGCGCCCATCACCACGTCGCGCCACGACCCGAGCGTCCTGTACCACGGCTCCCAATACGTGCATCGCACCACGAACGAGGGCCAGAGCTGGGAGGTCATCAGTCCCGACCTGACCGGGAGCCACACCGAGATGCTCGGTCCGGCCGGCGGTCCGATCACCCACGACATCACCGGGGTCGAGATCTACTCGGCGCTGCTGGCGATCGAGGAGGACATCCACGATGTCTCCACGCTGTGGACCGGCAGCAACGACGGCGTGGTCTCGGTGAGCCGCGACCGGGGGGCGACGTGGAGCACCGTCACGCCGTCGGGGCTTCCCGAGCTGAGCACCGTCAACCGGATCGACCCGTCACCACACCGGGCCGGCAAGGCATACGTTGCCGCCTACCGCTACCGGATGGATGATTGGGCGCCCTATGTCTTCCGGACCGACGACTTCGGGGCGAGCTGGAAACGCATCGCCGACGGCAACAACGGCATCCCGCCCGACTGGCCGGTGCGCGTGGTGCGCGAGGATCCGGAGCGTGAGGGTCTGCTGTACGCGGGAACCGAGTTCGGCCTCTTCGTGTCGTTCGACGACGGTGGTCGCTGGCAGCCGCTGCAGCTCAACCTGCCACGGGTGCCGGTCACCGACCTGCGGGTGCACCGCGGCGATCTGGTTGTCGCCACTCAGGGCCGGAGCTTCTGGGTTCTCGACGACCTGACCCCACTGCACCAGATGGCGGACGAGGCGGCCGCGGCGGTGGCCTGGCTCTTTACCCCGCGGGCCGCTTATCGAACAGGTGCCACGACCTCAAACCGCGACTACCCCCGTGACCACGTCTACGGCGCCATGCTGCCGCGTGGCTGGTTGGGGGAGAACCCGCCGGCGGGAGCCATCCTCTACTACGCGCTGCCCGGGGATCCGGAGGAGACACTCGAGCTCGAGATCCTCGATGTCGACGGCAAGCCGGTGCGGCGCTACTCGAGCGACGAGGAGCGCACTACGTTGCCCGCGCGCCCGGGGTTGAATCGGTTCGTCTGGGACCTGCGCTACTCGGGCCCGGACCTGGGCGAGCAGGGGGGCTTCTTCGCCCCCTCGGGCCCGCGGGCGGTGCCCGGCGTCTACCAGGTCGTGCTCAGCCGCGGCGACTGGAGCGCCATCGAGCGTCTCGAGGTTCGCAAGGACCCACGGTTGACCTACGTCACGGTGGAGGATCTGCAGCTTCAGTTCGACTTCCTGCAACGGGTGCTCGGCAACATCGAGCGCCTCGAGCGGGCGCGTGGCGAGATCGGCGCTGCACGCGAGCAAATGGCGGCCGTGCGCGAACGCATCGGCGAGGTCGAGAACCGGGAGGCAATCCTCGAGTCGATCGAGCGCATGGGGCAGGATCTCGACCTGATCGAGGGCGAGCTGGTCCAGACGTCCGGGGGCGGTTGGGCCAACGAGGCCAAGATCCGGCGAAACCTGTTCTGGCTGGCGAGCGCGGCCTCGAGCCAACGCGGTGAGCAGACCGACGCCCGGCCCACCGATCAGCTTCTCGAGCGCCTGGCTGACGTCGAGTCGGCGCTGCAGGAGCAGCTCGAGAGCTGGGAGATGATCGTCGATCACGAGCTCGACGACCTGAACCTGATGTTGATGGCGGCAGGCGTTCCGGCGGTCAGCATCGTGCAGGGGTGACACGAGGGCGGGTCCTGCACCTGCTGTCGCAGCGGCCGTCGCTGACCGGCAGCGGGGTCACGCTGGATCGATTGGTGCGCCAGGCAGCGGCGGCGGGCTGCTAGCGGACCGCCACCGCGAGCGTGTCGTGGTGGGAGGCGATGAGCTCGCGCAGATAGGTGCCGATTCTCGAGGAGCTCTCGAAGCCGGCGGCCACGGCGGCCTGCTCCCGCACCGGCTCGGGGATATCGGCGCTCTCGGCATAGTGCTTGATGTCGCGATAGAAGCCGATGGTGTAGCAGTCCCACGGCGCGCCGCCAGCGCGCGTGAAGATGAGATTCGGCTCCCGCCCGATGCCCGCCAGGTAGACGTTCTCCATCTCTCGCTGTCGTACGAGCTCGCCGCGCTGACCGGCCAGCGCCAGGAAGATCTCGACGTGGAAGAAACCGGCACCCTCGAAGCGATCGGCGACGATCTCCGGCTCAGGGCCCCAGACGTCGAGCTCCTCCCGCCAGGCGATCTTGGGCAGCAGCCGCAGCCAGAGCTCGACTTCGGACTCGCCGGAACCCAGGTCGGCTGCGCGCCGGGCGTCGCGCGCCGCGGCCGAGTAGAACTGGTTGTAGCCGCGCCCGAGGTGGAATAGCAGCAGCAGGTCCCACTGATCGCCTTGGCTGTGACGCATCAGAAAGGGCCCCACGGCGCTCGCCTCCTGCCAGACGGGCATCCGGGCCTGCAGTGCCTCGATGAGACTCGCCAGCTCGCCCGGTGCGGCGCGTAGCATCAGAGTCCGATACAGGTGCTGCTCCTGGAGGCCCACGGCCTCGGCCCTCGTGCCGGCGAAGCCGACCGAACCGGCCAGCCATAGCAGGGCGACCGCAACGGTCCGCCCCCGCACCGGTTGCGTTCCGATGGCCAATTCCAGTAACTTGCCCATGCGAGATTCTCCCCTGTTCGTCGCGTCCACCGCCGGTCCCTCCGTCGATCTCTGGAGGACCGCATGATTCTATCGATCTCGATCCGTCGGATTGCCCGGGTCCTTCCGCGAACCTCCGCGTGCCTCGCCTTGGGCGTCGCTCTCGCGCTCACACTGTCAGTCGGCGCATGTTCCGGGCAACGACCTGCGATGACGCGGTATGTCTGGATGCCGACAGAGGATCTCCAACAGGCGGCGATCGCTGAAAGCGCCGAGACGCCGGGTGCGGAGACCATTTCCGAGGAGTGGATCACGGGTCCGGCTGGCCAGATAGCCACTGCCCATGAGCGTGAGCGCTTCGCGGACCTGCAGAGCGCGGCCGAGCGCGAGGCGTTCGTCGAGCGGTTCTGGGCCCGCCGTGATCCCGCGCCTGACAGCGCTCACAACGAGTTTCGCCAGGAGTTCGTGCGTCGGCTGCAGGCCGCGGACACGGCATTCAGCACCGACAAGCAGTCCGGGTCACGCACGCTCTTCGGCGTGGCTCTTCTGGTCTTAGGCTTTCCGTATGAGGTGGCCGTCAATCCCCACGAGGAAGGGGGCGGCCTGGTGATGGCCGGGTCGCTGTCGGTCCCCGCCTGGCCGCGCGGCGGAGACGAGGTCATCTGGCGATATGTGCCGGACGGCGTAACCGCGGTCCCGGCGGGCGCGCCAAACGCGTTGAATCAGCTCCGGGTCGTCCAGTTTGGATACACGAGCGGCGCCTGGCGGATGACGTGTGGCGGTTCGCTGGCCGCCCAAGGCTGGGCGGGCCCGGCCCGATTCGCAGGCATAGGTGGAGGCTACTACCGACAGGGGTCTACGGGGTCCAGCGGTGGCGGCGGCAGCACGCCGGTGAATTACGATGCATTCGGACTGGCCGGGTCGTCCTCTGGGGGCACGGGGGCTTGGATGCCAGGCCGCGCGGGAGCCTACGCGTTCGCGACGCCGTTCCGTATCACCAGCGATTGCTTCAGCTTTCTGCTCTCCTACAGCGGGATCTGAGCACTTTTCTTGAAACCTCTCGGCGGTGCCTCCGTCGAATGACTAGCAAAGATAGTCATGATCGACGGAGGTGGCCATGCCCAGGGAGAATCTCGGTGAGCTGGAGCATCGCGTGCTGCTCGCCGTCCTACGCCTCGGGGGCGAGACGTACAGCGTTCCGATCGTCGTCGAGCTCGAGGAGCGCACCGGCTCCCGGGTGGCCCCGGCCGCGGTCTACATCGCCCTGCGTCGTCTCGAGAACAAGGGCCTGCTGAGCTCGCGCAAGGGCGACGCGCCGGACGAGGAAGGTGGACGCGAGCGACGCTACTTCCTGCTCGAGCAGCCGGGCCGCGACCGTTTGCGCGACTCCCGACGCTCACTCCTGAACCTGTGGGACGGCTTCGCCGAGGAGCTCGACGCGTGAGCTACGTCCCGGCGCGCCGCGATCCCGTTGACCGATTTCCCTGCGGGCTCTAGCATCGGCGCGTCCGGTCGACTCCGGGGTGTGCCCGACGCGCGCATCGTGAACGGCACCCTCGCAACTCGGGAGGTGATGATGGCCGGGATCAACATGGGGAAGGTCCTCGTGGGCGGCATCGTGGCGGGAATCGTCGCGAGCATCGGTGAGTTCGTGCTCAACGAGTACGTGATCGGGGCCCAGATGCGCGACTCGTTCGCGGCGATGAACATACCTGAGCCAGGCGGCAGCACGATCGCCGTCTTCATCGTGTTCACCGTCGTTGCCATGTGCGCCGCGATGTGGATCTACGCGGCGTTGCGCGGTTCGATGGGTGCGGGTCCCAAGACGGCCGCGTGCGCCGGCATCCTCGCCTGGGTTCTGGGCCCGCTCTGGGTCACTCCGTGGTTCGTGGCGATGGGGATGGGCAGTATGTCGGGGGCGGTGATCGCTCTGGTGTGGCAGTTGGTGGAGTACCCGGTGGCGATCATGGCCGGGGCCTACTTCTACTCCGACTGAGTGGCGGCTGATCCGGCAAACTCGGTATCCCCCGGGCGGCGGCTCGCCGCCTGGGGGGTGCACCTGCTGACGGCGACCGGGGCCGTCTGGGGCTTCATCGCGCTTGGCGCCATCGCTCTACTCGACTGGCAGATGGCCCTCGTCATGATGGCCCTCGCCATGGCCGTCGACTCCTTCGACGGCATCCTGGCGCGCATCGTGCGCGTGCACGACGCGACGCCCGGCTTCGACGGCGCCCTTCTCGACAACATCGTCGACTACCTCAACTACGTCGTCGTGCCCGCCTTTTTCCTGTGGCGCTCATGGCTGGTGCCTCAGGACACACACCTGGGTACCGCGATGCTGGTGCTGCTCGTATCGACGTATCAGTTCTGCCAGCGGGACGCGAAGACGGCGGACCAATTCTTCAGAGGCTTCCCGTGCTTCTGGAACGTCGCCGTCTTCTATATGGTCTTCGCCCGCCTCGACCCCGCCTGGAATCTGGCGATTCTCGTGGCCCTGTGCCTCGGCGTCTTCGTTCCGATCAAGTGGGCCTATCCGTCGCGCATGCTGCGCTGGCGGGCTCCGACGCTGGCACTGACCCTGCTCTGGGGCATCAGCATCGTCGCGCTGCTGGTGGCGTATCCGAGCCCGCCGGACTGGCTGCTCTGGGCTTCGATCTCCTACCTGGGCTACTACGCCTCGATCAGCCTGTACCTGTCGGTGTGGCTTCCGCATCGGGCAGCGGACGGGGCGGATATCGTCGCTGGGTGAGACGCGAGACGAGCACGATGGTGGCGAGTGCCGCGATCATCGTGGTGGTGCGGAAGGGGAACGCCGATACTCCGCTGGCGGGGTCGGTCATCGGGTAGGGGAGGAAGCCGGCAAGTCCCAGCGCCGGCTCGCCGCCGCCGAAGCGCAGCAGCAGCGAGACCGCGAGTCCCGCGGCCGCACCCGCCCGGTTGGCGCGCCGGCAGAACAGCGCCGTCACCAGCTGCGGGAACAGAATGCAGTAGACGAAGTCGCTGCACAGCACCCAGAGCGCGTAGACGCTCTGTACCTGCAGCGCGATCAGTGTCGCGGCGCTACCCACGAGCACGATGCAGCGCCGCACGACGCGCAGTAGCTGTGCTTCGCTTGCCGCCGGGCATCGCAGCGGTCGATAGACGTTCCAGGCTGCCATCGAGGAGGCCGACAGGATGGAGGAGTCGGCCGACGGCATGACCGCTGCTGCCAGCGCTCCGAGCCCGATGCTGGCGATCCATGGGTTGGTCAAGTAGCGCAGCACCCACGGCAGGATCACCGCGCCCTGCGGAGCGGGCGCTCCGAGCGCCTGCCAGTCGGCAGCGGTCCCGATGACACCGAGCAACACCGCCGGGGTCGCGGCCAGCAGGCAGATCGGCGCCGCCAGCAGCGAGAGACGGACGGCGGTATCGGAATCGCGCGAGGCCAGCACGCGCTGAAAGTAGACGTGCCACGGGATGCCGCCGAAGACCAGCAGGAGCGCCGTGTCCCACCAGACCCAGTAGGTGTTACCCCAGGCCGGGTCGCTCCAGCCCCCGAGCGGCGGCGCCAGCCGCAGCGTCTCGGCCGTGATCGCGCGATAGCTCTCCCAGGCCGCACCGAGTCCTCCCACCGTCTCGGCGGCGAAGGGGACGACGAGCCAGAGACCGACGACGAGGATCACCATTTGCACGGCGTCGGTAACCGCCACAGCCCAGAGGCCGCCGACCAGCGTGTAGGTGATCACGACGGCCGCCGACACCACGATCGAGGTGTTGAAGTCGAGCCCGACCACCGTACCGAAGGTCGTGCCCAGCGCCGTGAGGATCGCCGCCGACCAGAAGAGCTCGCCGGCCAGGGCCGGAACGTACAGGGCCGCGGCCATCCGCCGCCCGTAGCGCGCCTCGAGCGGGTCGAGCATCGTCGTCAAGCCGCGATCGCGCATCGGACGCGCGAACAGCAGGCCTCCGATCACCGGGCTGAGCGCGTAGCCCCACGGCGCCTGTGATCCAGACCAGCCCGCTGGAGTAGGCCGCCTCGGCCGTTCCGTTGATGTACCCGCCGCCGACCCAGGTGGCCGACATTGTGAAGACCGCCAGCCCCAGCGGCAGGGAACGGCCCGCCAGCATTGCGTCGCTGGCACTCGTCACCCGTCTCGTGCGGGCCGCGAGCAGCCCGAGCGTAATCATCAGCGCGTAGAACGCGACCATGCTCAGCACCGCGCCCCACATCACCTCCGAAGGTCCAAGCATGGTCCCGTAGTCAACACCAGACACCATGCTAGGATCTAGCCAAGCCGTCACGAAGCGAAGCTCGTGGCGCGACGGGCGCACCGTTCTGCGCGGGTGCTCGTGTGACTTTCACGCGATCCAGGAGGGTTGACGTGGCGGTTCTACCGGGGTTTGAGCGGCCCACGGAACCGGGCGGTGCTGGGACCCGCCGTATCGGTCACGCTCGGCAAGGAGGTGATCTAAGTGATATCTGACAAACGCGGCTCTACGAAGGTGGCAGTCCCGTAGGACGGAGAGCCTTCTTTCCGAGCCCGCAAGGGCACCAGCGTTGGCGCTGGAGGAGGGCCCCCCGACTGGGGAGTCCCGCTGCCACCGACAACGAGCTGAAATGGCCCCGGCACCGGAAGGTGCCGGGGTCTTGTTCTGGATAGGCTGCCGTGCCATGAAGCACGCTCTGATCATCGTCAACCCGGTGGCCGGCAAGCAGCAGCCCCTCGAGATTGCCGAGGAGGCCGCGACCTTTCTTCGCCGCTCGGGCTGGTCGGCCGAGATCCTGACGACGCAGGCCACCGGGCATGCCACCGAGCTGACCCGCACGCATGCTGCGGAGGCGGATCTGGTGGCGGTCGTCGGCGGCGACGGGACCCTTCGCGAGACGGTAATCGGTCTGCGTGGGGTCTCGAACGCTCCCGTCGGATTCGTTCCCATCGGCAACGCCAACGTCGTGGCGCGCGAGCTCGGGATCCCCCGCTCACCGCATCGGGCGATCCGCGTGCTCGCCGGTGGGCGGGCACGAGCGATCGACGTGGGTACGGTGGGCGAGTCGATCTTCCTGGCGATGGTGGGGGTGGGCTTCGACGGTTGGGCGATCGCCGGAGTCGGCAGGATGCGCGCCACCCGCTGGGGCGGCTCGCTATATCGCAACGGCGGCTCGACGCTGATCTATCTGCTGGCCGGCATACCAGCACTGTTTCGTTTGCGTCCCAATCGAGTGCGGCTCCGCGTCGACGGAGCATTGCTGCGGCGACCGTACCCGTCGGTCGTGGTGTGCAACACCGAGACCTACGGCCTCGGCTGGGCCATGACGCCAGGGGCGAGCGTCGAGAGCGGAGAGCTCGACTACCAGGCCAACCGTAGGTCCGCCCCCTGGTTCGTGCTCTGGACTTTGGGCGCGGCGATCCTGCGAGGGCGGCTCCCGGGGGCGATCGCAGAGTATGGGCGGGGTACCGTGCTACGGATCGAGAGCGATACGCCGTTCCGCTGGCAGGTGGACGGCGACCCCATGCCGCCCGCACGTTGCCTGGACATCGGGGTGCTGCCGAGCTACGCGTGGATCCTGGTGCCGGATCGAGCCGCCGACATGCCGGCTAGCGACTGACGTGCGGGCTGCCGCGCACCCAGAAGCGCAGCGGCGCGTCGGCCCAGTCCCCGGCGTACGCGACCCCGATCCGCGGGCCGACGCCAATGGCGCGCGCCGGAAGGGCCCGTTGCCGGAGGCGCTCGAGGCAGAGCTGCTGGTGCCCAGAGACAAGGTCAGCGCCATTGTGCTCGGTGGTGACCCCGAGCGCCTGGCAGAGCTTGGCCGGTCCGGAGCACAGATCGGTGGGGCGACTGGCGCGGACTCGACGGGCTTGCATGACATCGAGCCCGTGCTCGGGCTCGAGTGCACGTAGCAGCACCGCGACCGGCTGATCCACCCGGCCCGCCACGACGTTGACACAGTGGTGCATGCCATAGACGAAATAGACGTAGGCGAACCCGCCGTCGCCCCACATCGACTCGTTGCGCGCCGTACGTCGGCCGCCAAAGGTGTGGGCGGCACGATCCTGCACGCCCAGGTAGGCTTCGACCTCGACGATGCGACCAGCGGTGACGTGACCGTTCACGACGCTCACCAGCAGTTGCCCGAGCAGCGCCTGTGCAACGGTGATCGCGTCGCGGCGAAAGAAGCGCCGAGGAAGCGTCGGCGCCGATGGCGGATCCCTCATACCGCGAGCATAGGCGCCGCGCGCGAGCGGATCGAGCACGGGTGTAGGATCGTCTCGACACCCCACCCCGTTAACTCAGCTTCGGAGCTTCTCGAGGAGGCGATCATGGCCGATGTCTTGATGTACAACCTACAGCCGTCGCCCAACAACATGAAGGTGCGGATTGCCCTCAACTACAAGGGGATCCCCTTCGATCGGGTCGAGATTACGCCCGATAACCAGGAGCGCGCCGAGGTCGTGGCGGCCTCCGGTCAACCCCTGACCCCGGTGATCAAGCACGGTGACCGGGCCGTTTCCGACTCCTCCGCCATCGTGCGCTACCTGGAGGCCAACTTCCCCGATACGCCGAAGCTGCTGTTCACCGAGCGGCCGGCCATGATGGAGGCCGAGCGGCTCGAGAGATGGATTCGAACCTACATCAACGAGCCCGTCGGCATGGTGTTCAACCAGGCAATATCCGAGACCCCGGACCTGGAGGTCTGCGCCGAGGCAACGCGGCTGATGCAGGAGCGCACCGGTGAGCTCGAGGGTCGTCTCGAGGGCAGCGACTGGCTGCTCGGCGATCGGATGACGTTCGTCGACGTCACCGCGGCGCCGTTCGTCTCCTACTCGATGGTCCCGGCCGAAATGGCTGCCCACCACCCGATCGTCCAGTTCTTCCACGACCACTTCCAGCTCGGCGACGGACGCGACCGCACCCGTGCCTGGTGCGGCCGCGTCATGTCCTACGACCGCGCGCCGCAGGCGATGGAGGCCTGATCCGGGTCAGAATCCCAGCTCGATTACTCCGCCGACGAACAGGTGGTTGTAGCTCAACCGCACGGGATCGGTGCTGATCGGCTGCAGGTGTAGGAATCCGCTCGACCGCACCGAACCGATATCGAGACTGCCGGCGAGCCGGTACTGGACCTTGAGCCCCACGCTCGTCCGGCTGCCAGCGAAGATCTTCACTTGGAGATCCGCCAACAGCCCGGGCCTGCTCATCGATACGGGTTCGAGATCGCCGCTGCTATCGGCGCTCGAGCTCAGGCGATACCAGACCGGGCCGGCGGCCAGTCGGACCCGTTCGGCTGGCCGGTACGTGGCCAAGGCTCCGATCCCCCGCAGGCCGTAAACGACGCTCGCGTGTCGTAGTTCCTCTGCACCCGCCGTGCGTCCGATGTCGCCCTCGAGCCAGGCCAGGCTGGCCCCCAGCCTGCCGCGGATCCGGTACTCGACATCCAGCCCCCCCTGCCAACGGGCGGAACTCGTGGGGTAGGTCACGCTTCCACCGAAGAAACGCGGTGTGGTTCCGGCCAGTCCGGCACGGCTGAAAGCATTCTCGAGCTCGGCTCCCGGTTCGCCTTGCGTGGCCGCGCCCCCATACGCGGTCACACGTAGGCGAGGCCTCCGGTCGAGTGTCCCCGACTCTTCCCGTCCCGGGCTCACCGGAACGAACACGTTCGGATCGGCACCAGGGCGCCCTGGCTCGCTGACCGGTGCCGGCGGCGCGGCCGCGTAGACGACCTCGGTCGAGGGGAACAGGCCAAGGAGAGCACCCAAAACCGTGCCGACTAACCCAAGGCCCAGCGCGGTCTCGCCGCGTCCGAAGCAGATGAAATCAGAAGATGTCGAGCAATCCTGCCCGGCAGCGAAGCCCAGGACTCCACCTGCCAGCAGGCCTGTGGCCGCGCTCTTGCCGACCTTTCGCGACCTGCGCTCGACCAGATCGACGCGGCTCTCCGCCAGCTTCCCGGTGAGCACTGCCGTGTGGCCCGAAACGCTGCGGTAGCTGACGCGAATGATGCTGCCCGCGAGTAGCTCGCCACCGTCCCGCAGTTGCGCGAATGTGCGCGCCGGCGTGCGTTCCTCAGGGCTCGCCCAGGTCGATCGCGGGGCGGCGACCAACAGGATTAGTGCGAGCGTTGCCACGAGTTGCCGGTTTATCATCTCGACCTCCTCCGCCTTGCGGAGCCTGGGGCCGGCCGCTCAACGTCGGCATCCGTCGTCGCGACTTCGGACATGCGGCCGACCCGCTGCAGTTTCGTCGCGACGCGGGGTCAAGATCATCGCAATCGACGCGGCGGTCCTTAGGAACGGGTTAGGAACTCCTGAAAGCGGATTCAGGCCTGGTCCGGGCCGGCCATTGCCCGCTGTTGGGGGGGGAGGCTAAAGTCGGACGAGATCGCGCGAATCGGGGCGCACAGGGCGAGTCGGGAGTACTCGGGCCGGCGCAGCGTAGAGCTCAGCCGCCCCAGCCCGTGTCAGGACAGGCATGCAGGTAGGCTCACGACTTGGCCGCTTCCGTATCACCGGCCGGCTCGGCTCCGGCGGCATGGGAGAGGTCTATCGGGCCCGCGACGACGAGTTCCGACGCGATGTAGCCATCAAGGTGCTCCACAGCGAGCTGGTCAAGGAGCCCGGCAGCCTCGACCGGCTGCGCCGCGAGGCCCGGATGCTGGCTGCGGTCAGTCACCCGAACGTCGCTACGATCTTCGACTTCGAGGCGGCCGATAGCCAGTGCTTTCTCGTGCTCGAGTTGGTCGAAGGGGAGACCCTTGCGGAGCGCATGCGAACCGGCCGCATGCCGGTGGACGTGGCCATGGACATCGCCCGCCAGCTGACGTTCGGACTCGAGGAGGCGCACCGCAACGACGTGATCCATCGTGACCTCAAGCCGGGCAACGTGATGATCGCGCCCGACGGTCTGGTCAAGATCCTCGACTTCCGCCTGGCCAGGCCGCGGTCACTAGGTCGCCCGGGCGACCACACCGTTTCTCTCCCCGCTTCGAGTCTCCCCTCTAGCGGCGGCCTTGTGGGCACCGTTCCGTACATGAGTCCCGAGCAGGTTCGGGAGAAAGAGCTCGGTCGGCGCACCGACATTTGGGCCTTCGGCTCCATTCTTTTCGAGATGCTCGCCGGCAAGCGCGCCTTCGGCCGCGAGACTGTGGCCGACACCTTGAGCGCGATTCTCGAACAGGAGCCGGACTGGTCCGCGCTGCCCGCCGAGATGGGGCCGGAAGTGATCCGAGTCCTTCACCGGTGCCTGGCAAAGGACCGGCGGGATCGGCTGCGTGACATCGGCGACGTGCGGCTGGTCCTCGACGATGCGACCGGTCAGCTGCCCGCAGACGAGCCTACCGAATCGGCGCGCGGCGGCCCGATTCGCTTCGTCTTCGAGGACTACGCGTTCGAGAGCCACAGTGGCATGCTGCGCCGCGGCAACGAGGAGATATCGCTCCCGCCCCGCGCCGCCGCGCTTCTGGCCTGCTTCCTCCGCTCGCCAGGAGAGATCCTTGGCAAAGATGAGCTCCTGCAGGAGGCATGGCCCGCCGCGTTCGTGTCGGAGGACTCGCTGACCCACGCCATCAGCTTGATCCGGCAGGCTCTCGGCGACGATCCACGGGAGCCACGGTTCATCCAAACTCTGCCGCGCCGCGGGTACCGTTTCCTCGCAGCGGTCGAGGTTCAAGCCGGCCCCGTGCCTTCGACGATGGAGAAGAAGACGCCGCCGCCGCCGCGTTCTGCCGTGATGACGCCGGCCAGATGGGCGATGGCGATCGTGGGCATCGCGCTGGCCATCGTGGCGGTCTGGCTGCTGGCGAGGTCCGCAGACTCCGTCGATCTGGCCGATGCGTTCGTCATCCGCCGCTTCAGCCTCGAGGTCGGGCCTGCTCAGAATGGGTTTACCGAGTCGCAGCGTGACGAGCTCATCGAGGCGGTGGCGGTGGAGATCGAGAAACGAAAACGGATCACGGTGCGGCGGCCGGGGGGTGAGGCCGGCGACACCGATGCCTTGCTACGAATCGATGTGCGCGCGGAGGCCTCTCGGATCATCGTCGATGCCGAGGTGCGTGATCAGCGAGACGACGACCTGTGGGGCGCGCAGACCTGGGATCTGCCGGAGGCCGAGTTCGCCCCGGACCTACTCGCGCGCAGCCTGCTGTCGCGCTTGCGTTTCCTGCTCGACCTGGTCGGCTTCTCCACCGAGCGCGCGCGCTCGCCGAGCGACGATGCGGTGAGACTCGTGGTCCAGGCGTCCGACCTGCTCCTGGGGGCGGCACAGCAGGACCTGCACCAGGCGCGGGAAGCATTCAGCTTGTTGAGTCGCGCCTTGCAGCTCGATCCGGGGTTGACCGTTGCCCGCGCCGGGCGGTGGGCGGCAAGAGCCGAGACGATCATCTGGCGCCCGTGGAGCGAGGCCGACTGGAAGGAGGCCGACGAGGATGTGGCACGTGCTCTCCGGGACGATCCGGGCGATCCAATCGCCCATATCGCTGCTGCGCTCTTGAGCTTCCTGCGCCAGGACCTCGATGCCGCCTTCGCCAGTCTTGCGCGAGCCGAGGAGCTGGAACCGACCCTCTTCTGGACCTATCTCAACCGAGCCGAGCTCGAGTGTCGGGTCGGACGGGCGGAGCAGGCGCTGGCGACGGCGCGCACGGGCCTCGACATCGACCCCTACTTCACGCCGCTGCACGGTCGGCTGGTCGACATCTACCTGGCCATGGACGATCTCGAGTCGGCCGAGACCGTGACCGGCAAGCTCGCGACGCTCGACCAGGGCGGCGTGTGGAGTGAGCGGGCCCGAGCGCGCATCCTCTGGCGACAGGGGCGCACGTCGGATGCCGCGGCGACCTTGCTGCGTTTGCGCGGCCGCTTTCCTGATGCTCCCTGGGTCCACCAGGAGCTGCAGACTCTCTACATCGAGACCGGTAACTCCGAGGGCGCGGCCGAGGCCGAGGCGACGCTCGACGAGCTCGCCCCAGATAGATCGGCCTTTCGTAGAACATGTCGCCGGTGAACAGCAGCCCGGCGTCGCCATCGTTGCTCCTGCCGCGCCACAACACGCCGTCGGCCGATCCGGCATTGCTGGTGATCCCGCGGGCTGCTCAACAATCACGATGAAGACGGTCAGACTCGGAAACACAGGACTCGAGGTCTCGCGCATCTGCCTCGGCTGCATGAGCTATGGCGACCCGGGATGGCGTCCGTGGGTCCTCGACGAGCCGGCGGCCCGGCCCCACTTCGAGCGTGCGCTCGATCTCGGCATCAACTTCTTCGATACCGCCGACATGTACTCGCGTGGTGTTTCCGAGGAAGTCACGGGCAGGCTGCTGGGCGAGCTCGTACGTTCGCGCCACGACTACGTGCTGGCGAGCAAGTGCTTCTTCCCGGTGACCGAAGGGGCGAATCGTGCCGGGTTGTCGCGCAAGCACGTGCTCGCCGCCTGCGACGACTCGCTGCGCCGGCTGGGCACCGACTTCATCGACCTGTACCAGATCCATCGTTTCGATCCGCATACCCCGATCGAGGAGACTCTCGAGGCCCTCGATACGCTGGTTCGGGTCGGCAAGGTCCGCTACCTGGGTGCCAGCAGCATGGCCGCCTGGCAGTTCGCCAAGATGCTGCTGACGGCCGATGGCCTCGGGCTGCACCGGTTCGTCTCGATGCAAAACCACCACAACCTGATTTACCGGGAGGAAGAACGGGAGATGCTGCCGCTGTTGCTCCTCGGAGTCCGGCGGCGCCACCTCATCCGGTAGGGTTTGCTCGAACCCGGGCGGCGCGCTGAAGGGCGAGGTCTGCTGGCCCAGCTGCCGGAAGAACCAGACCATGCCCGCGACCGTTGCCACCAGGGCGATGATCATTACCGCGATCGAGATCTTCTGGAAGCGGGTGAGCTTGAAGGGGCCAGGCTCAGGCGCGTGTTCCCGGGTGGCCTCGATCAAGCGCTCGGCGCACCACTCGCACTCCTTACAGTGGGCCAAGATCTTGTCCTTCTTGCGCGTGCCGAGCTCGTCGCGTGCGAAGTTGACCAGATCGCCTTCAAAGATATGGCTCATCGACCGGCTCCGGGGATCATGCCGATATGTTGCCTCACCGCGCGCGGTGGCGCGACAATCGCTAGCCGGTACGCCTGAGGATCGCCAGCGACAGGTCGTCGTGGGGTCGGACCTCGCCGGTGAAGCTGTCGACTGCATCCAGCAGCCGCCGACCCAGCTGCTCAGCCGTCAGCCCTCCGGCCATGGCGATCTGCTGCCGGACGCGCTCGTCGCCGAATTCCTCATCCCCGAGCATGGCCTCGGACAGGCCGTCTGAGTAGAGCACCACGAGATCGTCGGGCTGCAGCGATAGGCTCTGCTCCCGGTACTTCGCCTCGGGCATGATCCCCAGCGGCAGCGCCACCGGGTCCAGGGTCCCGAGGCGGCCGCCCAGCAAGGCCACTGGGGGCATGTGGCCGGCATTCAAGACCCGTATGTGGCCGTCGCCGGCGGTCAGCTCGACATAGATCAGGGTCGCGAACCGGTTGGGCAGCCCGTCGCGACAGAAGATGCGGTTGGTGCGCTCTGCGAGCTCGACTACCGAGCCTGCCTCGGTGGCCCACGCTCGCAACGTCGACTGCAGCTTGGCGGCCAACAGAGCCGCTCCCAGGGCCTTACCGGCCACGTCGCCCAGGGCCAGACCGAGGCGCGTGTCGTCGAGGTGCAGGTAGTCGACCACATCGCCCCCCACGTCGTTGGCGGGTCGCGAGTACAGCCAGATATCCCAGCCCCCCAGCTCGGGGTTGTCGGTGGGCAGCAGCGCCAGCTGCACCGCGCGTCCGACCTCGAGCTCATCGCGCGCCAGGAGCTTGTCGCGTAGCTCGAACATCAGGATCAGCAGCAACACCAGGAACGCCGCCGTGAGCACGGCGAGCTGCCGCTCCACGAGTCCCCAACCGAGGGCGACGAACGCGACCAGCAGCAGCAGCCGCCGGGCGCCCGACAGGCTCAGCACCAGTCGCTTCAGCAACCACCCGACGGTCGAGCCCCAGCGCTCGACCTCGTTCATCTGCGCCAGCCGCTCGCGCTCCTCCTCGTCGAGGTAGAAATCGTACAGGTCGCGCAGGTCGCGCCACATGCTGCGGTGCAGGTCGGCCTTGCGCAGGTCGGCCAGAACCGTGCGCCCGATTTCGGAGCTGTTCACGCGGTCGCGCATCCGGCCGCCTACGCCCACCGGATCATCCACTGCTGGCACCGAGCGCGATGGGCGCGCCGATGCAATGGTCGGGGATGCCGAACGCGTCGACCAGGGCCACGGCGTCGGGGCGCAGCTCGGCACACAGTCGGGCGACGAGGTCGCGGATCGCCTTGGCCTTGGGCGGCTCGACGTAACCGGAGCGCAGGAACCAGCTGTCGCCGTGGATCTCGCTCAGCGCGTACAGATCGCGCATCCGGCGGAGCCGCTCGATCTGCGAGCGCGGCCCACCCCCGACCACGGCGCCGTGCATGGCCTCGAGCACGTCGCATTCGACCGTGGCCCGTGCTGCCGCGATGGCGTGGTCCTGACACTGGTTGAAGGCGTCGAACGGCTCGATGCCCGCGTCGATGCGGTGCTTGAGGCGGCCCGCCAGCGACGCGACCAGCTGCTCCTCTCGATAGCGTAACGCTGCCTTCTGAAACTCCGGGTCGAGCAGGTGCTCGTCGCTTCGCTGGCGTGTTACCACCGGGTTGAGCTCGGTCACTGCCGTGCTTGCCTGCGCGGCGAGGTGGCGCACCGTGCCCAGGAGCTTTGAGTCGCCGAACTGCGCCTTGAAGCTGGCCAGCCGGCCGCGCGCCACCAGCTGCAGCAACACCGTGTTGTCACCCTCGTAGGTCGTGAAGATGTCGGAGTCGGCTCGCAGGCTGCCGAGCCGGTTCGAAGCGAGGTACCCCTGCCCACCACACGCCTCGCGGCAGATCTGGATCGTCTCGGTGCAGTTGCGCGTGGCGACCGCCTTGAACCCCGCCGCCAGCGCTTCGATCTCGGCTGCCTCGTCCTCCCGATGGTCGACGAAGCGGTCGAGCAATCGCTGCCCCGCAAAACCGAGCGCGTAGGCGCGCGCCAACCGCGGCATGAGGCGAAGCTGCTGGGTGCGATAGTCGAGAATCGGCGTGTCGGGGCCACCCGGCGGCCCGAACTGGGTCCGCCTCGCCGTGTAGCGCACGGCGATCGTCAGGGCGCAGCGCGCCGTCGTCACGCCGGACGAGCCGACGGCAATGCGGCCTCCGACCAGCGTCCGCAGCATCGTGAAGAAGCGACGTCCTGGGCTGGCGATCTCGCTCTCATAGCCACCGTCGTCGCGAATGCGGCCGAAACGGCTGAGCAGGTTCGCCCGCGGCACGCGCACCTGGTCGAACCAGATGCGACCGTTGTCGACCCCGTTGAGGCCGGCCTTTCGACCGCAGTCCTGGATGCGGACGCCGGGTGCCGTGGCGCCCGTCGCGTCGCGCAGCGGCACCAGAACCGCGTGCACGCCCTGAGACTCGCCCGCCACCACGAGCTGGGCGAAGACGGTTGCCATGTGCCCGTGCGCGGCGGCGTTGCCGATCCACTCCTTGCGCGACGTCTCTGCCGGCGTGTGAACGACGAGCTCGTCGGCATCGGCGTCGTAGGTCGCGGTGGTCTCGAGGTCGCGCACGTTGGAGCCGTGTCCCAGCTCGCTCATGGCGAAACAGCCGGGTAGCTCCAGGGTCGCGACGGCCGGGAGGTAGCGGGCGCGCTGCTCGTCGGTGCCGAGGTGGAAGATGCTGCCGCCGAAGAGGCCGAACTGGACCCCGAACTTGGTCATGAGGCTGGCGTCGAAGCTGGCCAACGCCTCGAAGACGGCGAAGAATGGCCCCGGTCCCCGGTCGGTGGTGACGCCCGGGAAAGCGAGGTCGCCGAGCCCCTCGTCGGCCAGGATGCGTAGCCAGCCCAGGACGCGCTCACGCTCGGCGTGGGTGCCGAGCTGTTCGCGAGAGGCGAATTCCGGGCGTGACAGGATCTCCTGGGCACGCTGCCGATACTTCGCCCACGGGCCCTCGAGCCGCGTTCGCAGAGCCCCGACGTCGAAGCTCGCAGGGCCCTCCACGGGAGGGACCACCATCGGCTCGGGCAACCCTGTATCGAGCACCGACGCGGTCGCTTCGTGGCCGACGAGACCCAACCCGCGCTCGATTCGCGCCAGGCCGTCGGCGATCTGGTGGAGATCGGCGTCGACCCCGTCGGCCCCGGCGCCGGCGATCTCGACGCCGAGCTCCGAAAGCGTGAGCCGGGGGGCCCCGTCGATGCCCTGGGCGATCTCACGCACCGCGCGTCGCAGTCGCAGCAGGTTGCCGGCGGTCGGCGGGTGTGCCGGGTCGAGCCACGTCGCCAGGACCTCTTGCTCCTCGCCGCTCAAGAAGCTCGCGGCTCCCTCGCCCACCTGCCGCATCTCGTTATCGTCGAGTTCGGCGTCCGCCCAGACGGTAAAGAGCAGCGGCATGACCGCGGCCAGCCCGGGGGCTTGCGCGAGTTCGTCGATCCTCGCTGTGGCTCTGCTCTGACTCAACGCCGCCGTCCGGGCACCAGGGAACACCCATATAGGGACGCACGGCACGGCCTCGCACGCAACGCCGCAGCCGGCCGGCCCGGGCAAACAGTTTGATTCTTTGCTGTCGTTGCTGCACCTGAACGACGCGGCGTACGGCGTCTCCATCCGCGACAAGATCGAACAGCGCGCCCGGCGCCGAGTCTCGATGGCGGCGGTCTACGCGGCGCTCGACCGGCTCGAGCGAGGCGGCTACGTCGAGTCCTGGATGTCCGAGCCGCTGCCAGAGCGCGGTGGACGTGCCCGCAAGCACTTCCGGCTGCAGGCACGGGGGGTGGAGGCGCTGGATGAGGCGCGGGCCACGATGCGGCGCATGTGGCGGGGCGTCGAGTTACCGCGCGACGCGCCAACACAATGAGGCGACTGCTGCCCGCAATCCCCCAGGCGAGGGCGTGTTCACCGCCGAGGTGGTGCTCCCGGAAGCGACCTACCCGGGTTCGTCCGAGAGGTTGTGGAGCTGCACGTGCGTGGTGAGGGTCTCGGTCGGATACGCTTCGCCGACGGTCTGCCTGCTCGTTGTGTCGATCATGCGGACGCTGAGCGCGATCGACCGAATCGCGGCCCGGTCGTCCGCATCGAGTCCGCCGGCCCCGGGTACGAGCTCGGTACCGGCGTCGTCGAAGTAGCGGAAGAGAGTCTGTTCGGCTACCAGGTTGCCGGCGACCAGCTGGCCGGTGGTCTCGTTGTTCCAGGTCGCACCGTCCCAGCAGTCGAGGTCTCGCAGCAGCTCGCTGCCCGCGAGCCGGTACGTGATGCGCTCGACGCCGCCGTTGGCCGCGTTCTCGAAGCCGGCCCCGCAGGGCAGGTCGTTGTCGCCGTCGTCGATGTCGGCGGCGAACTGGAGGGTGTTGTTGGTGGCGCTGGCGACGGCCTCGCCGACGTTGTGCAGGAGGTAGCCGGCGGCGCGCGTCTCGCGGGTGAGCTTGTCAAACGCCACGCGGGCCTCCTGGCGCAGCTCCAGGCGCGCCTGCTGTGCTTCGAAGCTGCCCTGGCTGCTGCTGAGCAGCGTCAGCACGCCGCCGAACAGGAGGCTGAGCACCGTCGAGACGATCAGCAGCTCGATGAGTGAGAATCCCGCGGAGCCCCTCATCGCTGTGCCACCAGCACGCCGACGGTAACCTCCTTGGCGGGTCCGATCGCGGCCACCAAACCGAGCACACGTACGTCGATACGCTTGCTCAGCTCGGCCTCGGCGATGGTCCACCGGCGCGCGTAGTCGGCCTCCCCGTCGCCGTCCAGATCGGGTGCGTCGGAGTAGCCGGGGGTCGCGGTCTCCAGAGATCCGCCGGCCACGAGCTCGTCGTAGGGCTGGACCTTGAGCTGCTCGATCTTCTCTCCAGCCAGGCTCGTGACGGCGGTGAGGTCACCGGCCGCCCGGTTCACCTGTGTCCCGACCACCATCATCTGAGCCACCGACAGCAGGACCGTCGCGACGAGAAGCAGCGAGATCAAGACCTCGACCAGGGAGAAGCCCTCGGGTTGACCCGGCGCCGCAGTGGCTGGCCCCAGGGGTGCCACGTCCGACGTCACTGCCCGTACTCCTGGTACCAGTTGGCGATCTGCACGCCTCGGATGATCCCGAGGGTGTTGGCTCCCGGCATGCCTGGCGGCACGTTAGAGCTCAGCGAGGGGACGTGGAACACCCCGGGCACGTTTTCCCCCATGTCGAAGTAGTTGGCGACGAGCGCGCCGGCGATGTTGGTTTGCTTGCTAACGCGGATCGTGTCCTCGGCGTAGATCGCCGCCATGATGTTGATGTTGGAGGACTTCTTGGCGAGCACGTCTTGTTCGGCGATCAGACCGAGGTTGCCGTCCTGGATGTAGCCGTTCTCGGGGACGATCCACCCCTCGATCTCGACGTCGCCGGTGGCGTACACGGTCCCTGTGCCGGCGTCGTCTTGTTTGCCGTGCGGCTTGCCCAGTTGGATGTCGCCGTCGATCCGTACGATGCCAGAGATCGTCAGGAGCGCTGCGTCCGGGTCCCAGTCGATCGAGTTGCCGCTGCCGTCGGAGTAGCTGAAGGCAGCGGTATTGCGCGAGATCTCGCTCACCGCGATGGTCATTGCCGTGGCGTCGAGATAGTCGCGGTGATGGCTCCAGTTGGTCGCGGTGGCATAGTCGTAGTAGGGGTCGTCCAGGCTCGGGAACGTCACGTCCTGGGCGTCGTAGCCGCTCCACTCGTCGGTGTACACGGCGTCGCTGGGGCCCACGGTACCGTCCGCGCGGATGGCGTCAACCGTCTCCTTGACGCTGTTGGTGTCGTCGTTGACCATGCCGATGTCCGAGCTTCCGGACAGATCAATGGTCCCGCGCTTCAGTCGAATCACGGCGTCCAACGTCTCGACCGCGACACCGTTGACCTCGACCGTGTCGAGCGCCGGCAACTTCGCCACATCGGTCGATCCGAAATGGGCCTCGGCATCGGCATAGCTGTTGCGGATGTCGGCAGATCCTGACAGCTCGATGGTCGGCGGATCGAGCGGATCGCCGATGATGTGCACCGAGCCGCGAACCGCCACGTTGCCGTTGATCACGTTGCCGTCCTGTCCCTTGTTGGCGAAGATGGCGTTGTCCCACACGCCGTAGGAATCGAGGCTCAGGCGGATGTCGGCGCGAACCAGCTGGCTGGACGGAATGCCGATCCCGCCGGAGCCCGTTGATCGGACTCGGAACTGTACGATCGGATCGTCACCGCCGAGGATGATGGTCGGGGGGAAGGCCAGGGTGCGCTCGAAGGTTCCCTGGCTCAGGGCCTGTGCCGTGCCGAGGGCGTAGTCGTCGGCGACGTGGCTGCCGTCGGAGTCGAGGGTCAGCGTCAGGGTGTGGCCGTTGATGGTAAGCGTGGATGGTGCCGGCTGCCGCAGTGACCAATCGGCGGGGTCTATGAGGGCCGCGATCCAGCTAGGGTCGACGTTGAAGTCGGCTATGGTTTGCTCGATGCCCGAGTCGGCGGCGTAGTAGGCGGCGGCCCGATTGCGAAAATTGCCCGAGATCTCGAGGTCCGTGAGCGTCAGGGTCACGATCCCGAAGCCCATGGCGACGGTGATCGCCATCACCAGCATGGTGATCAGAAGGGCGCTGCCGCGCTCCGCGAGCGGACCGCAGCTGTGCCGGCTCATCCAGGTCATTCAGTTATCAGAAGATATCAAAGCATACTCCTAATCACTCATGATCCTTATAGCATCGAGGGGGCTTCGGGCGGAGAGAGATAATCTCTTGACGGTCATGCAGTCGGACGACAGCGGCCAACAGCGACTTCCCTTAGCCCGGGCTTGCTGCCCCATGCATCGGCTCGACGGTCGGGCGAGCCCGCTCGTGTCGCCGCCGAGCGGTCCCGAGCAGCTGTTCGACGACTTGATCGAGGCGACGTCGGCGCGAACCCGCCTGATCGCCTTCAGCCACGTTACGAACCTCGGCGGCTGTCGCTATCCGGCAGCAGAGATCTGTGCTTGGGCCCGCGAGCGCGACATCCTGGTGTTGATCGACGGTGCCCAGAGCGCCGGAGCCCTCGACCTCGACCTCCACGCCATCGGCTGCGACTTCTTCACCGCCAACTCGCACAAGTGGTACTGCGGCCCGCGCGAGGCCGGGGTGCTCTACGTACGTTCGGGGGTCGAGGAGCGTCTTTGGCCCACGGTTGTGGGCAACGGCAGCTCCCGTGCCACCGGTGCTGCCCGCTACGAGACCCTCGGTCAGCGCGACGATGGGCCATCGGGGTCTATGGTGCCGCCGCCTACGCCGCCGGACGCAGGACGCGCGAGATCGGCGTCCGCAAGGCGCTCGGGGCCGACAGGCGGAGCATCTCGGAGCTCATCGTGAGGCAGGGGATGCGCGCGCCGCTGGCCGGATTGGCCATCGGGCTGATCGCGGCCTTCGGCCTGACCCGATTGTTACGGAGCCTTCTGTTCGGGGTCAGCCCGCTGGACCCGCTTACGTTCGCCGCCACCTTGGCGGTGCTGGTCGGTGTGGCGGCCCTGGCTAATCTGCTGCCCGCCCGCCGGGCGGCCCGGCTGGACCCCGTGGTCACGCTCCGGGCCGAGTAGCTGCGGCGGGCTGCGCCAGAAAGAAGGCAAGGGGAACTTGACGTGCTGTCCGAACGGATGCCGCCCCGACGGAGCGGACTTGCCGGATGGGTTTCTACATTGTAGAAACTAACCACTTCTACATTGTAGAAGTCCAACCATTCAGCAAGCCGGTGGCGGAGGATTCGTGGCCGGCAGCAAGTAGCGGGAGCGAAATCGTGGGTCACGACGGTCTGCTGGGCGCCTTCGAGGAGTTGGTGATGCTCTCGGTAGCTCACGAGGGGGACACCGCATACGGCATGCGAGTGCGGCGCGAGCTCGAGCGCCGCTCGGGGCGCGGCGTCACCATCGGGGCTGTCTACGCGACCCTGGATCGGCTTCAATCCAAGGGGTTGGTCGAGTCGCAGGACCGTACCGGCGAGGCGGCAGGTCGCGCCCGGCGCTACTTCGAGCTCACGCCGGACGGAGCGCGAGCCTTGCTCGACGCCCGGAGAGTGCACGACAGCATGTGGGAAGGCGTCGACCTGGCGGCGCTCGGCTCGCGAGGCCAGGTAGGCCGATGATACGACCGACGTCGCCCCCCAGGATCCGGCCGCCGGCTCTGGCGCGACTCCTGTTGTGCTGCGCGGCGCCGGAGCGCGACCGCACCGCGATGCTCTCCGACCTCGACGAGGAGTACGCCGTGCACGTCGTCCCGGCCAGCGGCCGGTGGCGCGCCCGGCGCTGGTACTGGCTGCAAGCCCTTGGATCGCTTCCGCCGAATCTGGCAAGGCGCTGGTGGCGCCGCACATCCCCGAACAGGGGCCGGCGGGGCGTTGCACCTCCGAGCCCGAGAGGAAACCCGTTGGACACGCTTCTCCAGGACTTCCACTACGCCGCGCGTGGACTGCTGTCACGCCCGGGATTCGCGCTGGTGGCGCTCACGACTCTGGCACTCGGCATCGGGGCCAACGCCGCGATCTTCAGTGTGGTCCACGGCGTCGTTCTGCGCCCGCTCCCGTATGAGGATCCCGACCGGCTCGTGCGCTTCGCACCCGACCAGTTGTTCTCCAACGACGTGCGCGAGGCGGCGGCACTACAGGCTGGCATCGCCGACACCCTCAGGCTGGCCGCGTACGGCCGCTCGATGGCGACCCTCACCGGGAGCGTCGACGCCGAGGTGGTTCGTGGGGCGTCGGTATCCGACAACCACTTCGAGGTGCTCGGAGCTCGGCCTTTGCTCGGGCGTACGTTCCTGCCCGGAGAGGGGGAGCCCGGTAGGGCTCGAGTCATCGTGCTGACGCATGGCCTGTGGCAACGTCGCTACGGCGGCGACCCGGCAATCGTCGGCGAGTCGATCGAGATCAGCGGTGTGCCGTACGAGGTCATCGGGGTCATGGGTCCACAGCACCAGCCGATGGAGAACGACTGGAGCTACTGGCTGCCCTTGTACCTGGACCCGGAGTCGCAGAGCGGCAACGCGCTGGCAATCATCGGACGGCTGGTTCCGGGCGCCACCGCGCAACAGGCTACCGACCGCTTCCGCCAGGTGCTGCGCACCTTCTGGGAGGCCGGTGGGACCGAGGTCGAGCCGTCGATGCTGGAGCCCCTTCGTGCTGCACCCATTTCGAACTGGATCCTCGGCGGCGTTCGCGGGCGACTGCTGATGCTCATGGGCGCGGTGGCCTTCGTGCTGCTGATTGCTTGCGCCAACGTCGCCAACCTGTTCCTGGCTCGGGGCAGCGCCCGCACCCGTGAGATTGCCGTGCGCAGCGCGCTCGGCGCAGGCCGCGGCCGGCTGGTGCGGTTGTTGATGGCAGAGAGCGCGCTGCTTGGCGTGCTCGGTGGTCTCGCCGGTGTGGCGCTGGCTGCCAGCGCGTTGCGTGTGGGGCTCGCGAGTTTGCCGGCGGACGTACCGCGCGCCGCCAACATCGGCCTCGATCCTCGAGTGCTGGGGTTTGCCGTCGTGCTGTCGCTGGCTTCGGCCTTCGCATTCGGATTGGTCCCGGCCTATCGGAGCGTTGCGCTCGGCTACACGGAGGGGCTCAAGGAGGGCGGCCGCGGCTCCAGCACCGGTGCCACGCAGATGCGTCTCAACAACCTGCTGGTTGCCGCCGAAGTAGCCTTGGCGGTCGTGCTCGTGGTCGGCGCAGGCCTGACCCTACGGAGCTTCTGGCGGCTGACCTCCGTCGACCCCGGGTTCAGCACCGAGGGCGTGGTCGCGTTGCGGCCGATCCCCGACGCCAGTCGCTACCCCACGCCGCAGGACTATGGTCCCTACCACGACGACGTGAAGGCGGCGATCGAGCGCCTTCCGGAGACCATCGCCACCGGCGGCATCATGTTTCTGCCCATGACCCCCGGTGGCTTCTGGGGTGGCTTCAACCCGGATTCCCTGCCGCCCGAGGGGGCCAACCTGCCTGCGGCCTCCGGACGCCTGGTGTTTCCCGGCTACTTCGCCTCGATGCAGATCCCGATGCTGCGCGGTCGCGACTTCGACGGCACCGACAACGCCGACTCGGAGATCGTGACCGTGATCAACGAGGCGCTAGCGGCGGCGGCCTGGCCCGGTGAGGATCCGATCGGCCGACGACTTTTTACATTGGGGGAGCTGCGTCGGGTCGTCGGTGTGGTGGGCGACGTACGTCAGAACGATCTGCAGACGGCGAGCCAGCCCGAGGCCTACTTTCCGTACTCGCAGCGGCCATTTCGGGCGATGTACTTCACCGTTCGCGTGCGTGGTGACGCAGCAGAGCTGACGGCCGCGGTCCAGGCGGCCGCCCGGTCGGTGGATTCCGAGGTGCCAATCGTCGCCGTCGCGGCCATGGACGATGTCGTGGCCGCCACCGTCTCGTCGAACCGCTTCTTCACCGGGTTGGTTGCCGCGTTCGGGATCCTGGCACTGACCCTGGGTGCAATCGGTGTCTACGGCGTGACTGCCTACGTGGTTGCTCAGCGCACCCATGAGATGGGTATTCGCGTGGCGCTCGGTGCCAATGCCGGCGCCGTTGTGCGCCAGACCATGATGCGAGGCCTGGCACCTGTGGGCGTCGGGGTGATCGTGGGGTTGGCGGGTGCACGGGTTGCGGGCGGCCTGATGGGGGCCAGGCTCTACGGCGTCGGTGTGGGCGACCCGTTGACCTACGTGGCGGTGCCCGCCCTGCTGTTGCTGGCCGCGGTCGTGGCGCTCTACGGTCCGGCCCGACGAGCCAGTAGGGTGGATCCGATCGAGGTGCTGCGAAGCGATTAGTAGCCCGGCGTCGGCCCTGCTAGCTGCTGAACGCCTTGATGAGCCGATACCAGTACTCCACCGCGCGGTGGAGCTCCTCGATGCCGATCTTCTCGTCGAGTCCGTGGGCGGTGATCTCGTCCGGGTGCCCGAAGATCGCCGACACGCCGTACACGGGGATACCGACATTGCGCACGAACAGGCCGTCGGTGGCGCCGGTCGACATATTCGGAATCACCGGGGTCCCGGGCCACAGCTCGGCCACTAGTGTTTCGACCGGCCCGAGCACTTCGGGGGTCAGGGAGAAGGCGGGCTGGGCCGCGAATCCTCCACACGTCGAAACAACACCGCATCGTCGTCCACGACCTCGCGCAACGCCGCCTCGATCTCATCGGGGGTCTGGGTCGGGAGGATGCGGCAATTCACGATGGCAGCCGCCGATCGGGGCAAGGCGTTGTCCGCGTGCCCCGCGGCCACTCGCGTGGCGACGCACGTGGTGCGCAGCTGGGCGTTGTCCCAGTCGCTGTGCGCGGCCAGACGCTCGGCGGCCTCCATGTCGCCGGCCGCGGTGTGCCGTTTGTCCTGCGCGTACTCCTCGTCGGGCTCGGACGCCGCCGAGCGCTCGAGCGATACCCGAGTACCGTCGTTCAGCTGGATCGGGAAGCGATGCTCAGCGATTCGTCCGAGGGCTGCGGCGAGCTGGTAGATGGCGTTGTCGGGGCCGGGCACAGAGCTGTGGCCACCGGGGTTGGTCGTGCGCAGCTCGAAGCTCTGGTAGATCTTCTCGCTGGTCTGAACGAAGAAGGCCACCGGCTCACCGTTGTCGTCGTACGTTCCGCCGCCCGCGTCGGTGTTGAGCGCCAGCTCGGCGTCGATCAGGTCACGCCGCTGGTTCGCCAGCCAGTCGATGTGGGCCCCGTCGGTTTCCTCGTCGCCGGTCAGAACCATGATCAGGTCGCGGTCGGGGACGAAGCCCTCCTGGCGCAGGCGGATGAAGTTGGCCACCAGGGTCGCGCAACCGACCTTGTTGTCTACAGTGCCGCGGCCGTAGTAGTAGTCGCCATCGTTGCCGAGCTCGAACGGCGGAAATGCCCAGGCCTCGGGCTCCGCGTCGACGACATCGATGTGCGCCATGAGCAGTAGCGGCGGCTGCGAACCGGAGCCGCGGTAGCGCACCACGAGACTGGCCTTGTCCCCGTCCGGGCTGACCAGCTGAACGTCCTCGGTCGGAAAGCCGGCGTCGAGCAGGCGCCGCTGCATCGCCTCCACCGCTGCCGCGATCTGGTCCGGATGCAGGGCGCTCGAGCGGAAGCCGATCAGCTCCTCGAGAATCTCCTCGGCGCGGCGTCGATTCTCGTCGAGCTGGGCTCCCGCCGGCTGGGAGAGGGCGATGAGCATCGTCAACGCGATCGAGGCTGCGAAACAGCGCATCACAGATTCCGGTCGTGGGCGGAAAAAAGTTGGCCGCCAGCACCCTATCGCGAAACCCGATGGCGATCTGCCGCGTAGTTTTATGTGCAATGCAAAGGGAATCACCTGATCGCACGTACCCGCTGGCCAGACCACCCCGTCTGGCGCGGGGTCTGCTGCGCCTGTTTTCGCCCGCCGATGAATCTATCGATCCCGGTGACCCGCTGGTGTACGGCGGCGTCACGTTGGTGCTTCTGCTGGTCTCCGGCCTGGCAGCCTGGATTCCGGCCTGACGCGCAACACGGGTCGAGCCGATTATCGCCCTGAAGGCCGAGTAGCGACTATGGGCAAGGGTGACTATCTGGGTGAGTTCGAGATCCTCGTCATGGCGACGCTGGTGCGTCTCGGCGACGATGCCTACGGCATGCGGATTCGCCGCGACATCGAGGAACGCACCGGCCGCGCGGTTTCCATCGGCAACGTGTATGCCGCCCTGCGTCGCCTCGCGTCCAAACAGTACGTCGACACCCGCAAGGGCGAGCCCACTGCCGAGCGCGGCGGCCGTGCCAAGCGCTACTACCGGTTGCTTCCCGACGGTGCGGAGGCGCTGGAACGCTCGCGAGCTCTCTTTCTCACGGTGCTGGCCGACTTGCCCGAGTCGCTTCGCTGACCTCCGACGCCGCAGAGCGGCCGGTAAGATGGCGGGATGAGCCTGCCAGAGAGCCCTCCCGAGACCCGCACCATCGTCGCCACGCTCCTGCTCATCGCTATCATCGTTATCGCCGGCGCCGGCTGGCTCGACGATCGGGGAGCGGTTTACGCCGACGGGGTCTTCCGCACCGCGCTGGCCACCTTCGCCGTGGCCCGGGGTCTGGACGCCGCCATATCAATGGCGCAGGGGACCGAGATCGCCATGCAGCCGGCGGGCGTCGGGATCACCGTCAGCGCTGGCGAGCTTCTCGATCCGGTCAACGACCTGGTCGAGCAGTTCTCCTGGATCATGCTGGTGAGCACGACATCGCTCGGGATCCAGAGCGTGCTGCTGCGGGTCAGCAGGTGGCCCGTGCTCACCTTCCTGCTGGCTCTCGTGGCGCTGGTACGTCTGGTGTTGCTGTGGAAGCCGGACCTGCTCCCGGAACGCGTCACGCTGCGGCTTCGCCGGGTGCTGACGCTGCTGCTGCTCGTGCGTTTCATGGTGCCGGTCTTTGCCATCACCAGCGCGCTCTTCTTCGACGTTTTCCTCGATCCGGCGCGGGCCGACGCGGTGAGCGTACTGGAGGAGACAGCGGGAGATATCCGCGGGATGGAGCAACTCGAGCAGGAGGCCGGCAATCTGGAGCTCGGCTGGCGTGAGCGGGTGTCGGCGTGGTTTGCGGAGACCGTCGAAACGCTCGACATCGGGGCCCGCCTGGCCGCGTTCCGCGATCGGGTGGCCGCTACGGTCGAGCACGTAGTGTCGCTGATCGTCGTCTTCACGCTGCAGACGATCCTGCTGCCCCTGGCCTTCCTGTGGCTGATGCCCCGGCTTCTCGCCCGCGGCTTCGAGCGTCTCCTCTGAGCCGTCAGCGCAGCTTGAAGAGAAGAGCACGGCGCCCGGGGCCAAGAATTGGATGCGCCAGCAGGTCAGCGCTCGCGCTCGGCGGCGACAATGGTGCGATCGATCGTGCCCTCGAGCACTTCCCGCAACCCTGCCGGCTCGTCCAGGTCGGTCAACTCCAGAGTTTCGGCCCGGAGTCGCTCGCCGGCTCGGTTGGTCAGGTTGATGCGGATCCGCAGCCGCTGCGGTGAGGCGTCCAGGTCGAGGCCGAGCACGGTGACCACGTAACGCGCCAGCGTCGGGTCGGTGACCAGCGACGCCTCGGGACTCTCGGAGAGCTGCTGGCGCACCGCCAGTGTGACGATTCCCAGGGCCGACTCCATCAGCTGGTTGGTCGACTCGACGTAAGGACGCGCCACGGCAATGCGGGGAGCGGCCAGCTGCCGCTGGAGATCGGCCGGTGCCGGTGCCGCCGATTCGAGGCGCTGCCGATGGGTTGACAGGTCACCACCGGCCTGCGCCGCGCGGATCGCCTGTTGCCACGCTACATCGGGCCGGCCCAGGTCGAGCGCCAGGAGCATCGCCAGGTCGTGATGCTCGGGTACACCCGGGCCTACCTCGACGGCCCGGAGCGCATCCTCCCAGGCCGCCTGCAGATTGCCCTGCGGGGCCAGCAGCAGGCCGCGCTGGAACCAGGCCACCGCGTAGTCAGGATCTGCGGCCACCGCGCGATCGAGCGCCACCAGCGCCGGCTCCAGGGCGTCCTGGTCGAGAAACCGGCGGGCCTCAGCGGCCCACGAGCGTGCCGCGGCGCTGTCGATCGCCTGCCGGTAATGTGCCGGCCGATGCAAGACCCGAGCACTGGCGCGGTTGACCGTGATCTCGATCTCATGTCGGTCGATCTGCAGGCGTGATGTGGCGGTGCCCTTGGTGGCGTAGTAGCCGACGACATAGGAGCCCCGCAGCCACGAGACAACCTCCGTGTAGCCGATTTCGTCGGCCGGCACAGTGCGTCCGCCGGTGATGCGTGCCAACTCGCGCAGGATCTCGTCGCCGTCAGCCATGAAACGCCCGGGACCACGACCGCTGCCGCCCGAGTCCATCTCGATGCGGATCGGGAAGAGCGGCAGGCCTGCGAGCTGGGAAGCCACGCGCACGTCGTCGAGCTCGGCCATGCTGGCCGAGTCAACCCCATCGGACACGACGATCAGCGCGCGACGTCGAGTCGGGGTCGCCTCACCGCTGATCACCGGGCAGGTTGTGCTCGGCGCTGCGTGCAGCGTGCGCCTGCGGGTCATCTCCGGGTTGAGCTCCGAGCGTGTCGAGCCGCGGAAGGTTCGTGTTCCCGCCGAGCGCTCCATCTCGGTGATGCCCACCAGGAGTGCGTCGTAGAACGCGGTGCCCCCGTACGCCTGCGCGTCGGCCACGGCCTCGCGCACGATGTTGTCGTCGGGAGCCCCCCACAACGAGCCGCCGACATCGGTGCTGAAGCCGAGCAGGAAGACACAGTCACCAGTGTCGAGCGCGTCCAGGAAGTCCCGGGTGTGGCGGCGCCAGTCGCGGCGGCGCATGGAGTTGCTCAGGTCGATCAGCATGGCCACGTCGAGCGGGGTCTCACCGGGCTTGAGCAGCATCGCCACCGGCTTCTCGACTCCGTCCTCGAGGATCGTGAAGTCGCGCTGCTGCAGATCGGTAATCGGCTCGCCCCCGGGATCCAGGACCGCCACGCTGAGCGTGATCAAGTCGACGTCGGACGAGTAGACGGGCCGCTGCTGGGCGCCAGCCTCCGTCGCGCACAGGGCCAGTGCGAGCGTCGCGGCGGCGCTGCGGATTCGTCGACGGTGGTCCATGCCCACAGTTGTAGCCCGGCGACCGCCATCCGAGCCAGGGCAACCGAACTGCCAACGGCCGTGTCCGTCGCAGGTGATCGGGCTCCGTGGAGCCTGTCGTTGCTACCGAATGGCTGGCGCTGCGCCAGGTCTTCACATTCGACGCACATTTCGCGCAGCAGGGGCTCGAGGTACTGCCGGCGGCGCCTACTGCGACGTGAGGCTCGCTCGAGGGCGCTTGTCTCGGCGGCGGCGGAGCGACACAATCCGGGCGGCTTCGGGAACACTTACCACTGTCCGACGAGGGCTCGCCATGCTCCCCGTTCGTGCTCGTGTCTCGCTCCTTTTCTTCGTGCCTTTCGCGGCGGTCCAGGCGGCGTGCGCCGGAGCTGGCGAGACCGGCCCCTCCTCGGTGCGGCTGATCGACGCCTTCGAGAGTGCCGTCGTATCGGGGACCCCGGCGGTAGCGGCGGCCGAGCCGGCGGTCTGGACTTCGCGGCAGGGACAGTACCTGGCGATGGCGAGACCGACGAGTTGCTCGGAGCCCGCGTACTGCGGTACGTCGACGGCCTGGCACTAGCAGGCTGCTGAAAAACTCCCCTTGTTCGAGTAGATTCTGAACCACGCAGCCCGCGGCAAAAACCGAAGCATCAACGAGGTGAGCAGATGCGTGGTGAGGACGCGGGACAGGTGGCCGCCTTTAGTTACGTATCTCCGGAGCAGCGAGTACCGAAAGAGCATCCGCTGCGGCCGCTGCTGAGGATCGTCAACGACGTGCTGGGGCGGATGTCGCCGCTGTTCGAGAAGCTGTACTCGCACACGGGCCGTCCGTCTATCCCGCCGGAGAAGCTGCTGCGGGCGCTGCTGCTGCAGGTGCTGTACACGATTCGCTCCGAGCGCATGCTGATGGAGCAGCTCGACTACAACCTGCTGTTCCGGTGGTTTGTGGGCCTGAACATGGACGATCTGGTGTGGGATGCGACGGTGTTCACGAAGAACCGGGATCGAGTGTTGGGAGGCGAGGTCGCCGAGGTGTTCTTCCAGGAAGTGCTGGCGGAGGCACGGCGCCGCGGTCTGCTATCGGATGAGCACTTCACGGTGGACGGCACGCTGATCGAGGCGTGGGCCTCACACAAGAGCTTCAAGCCGAAGGATCAGAGCGACTCCGATGAGGGAGGCAGCAACCCGAGCGTCGATTTTCGCAAACAACGGCGCACAAACGATACTCACGCCTCCAGGACCGATCCGGACGTACGCCTGTACAAGAAAAGTAGGGGAGCCGAGTCGAAGCTCTGCTACATGGGGCACCTGATGATCGACAACCGCCACGGGTTAGCAACCAAGGCATGCGTAACGATCGCTTCCGGGACAGCGGAACGAGAGGCGGCGGTGCAAATGGCGGACAAGATTTCCGGTAACCGCAGGGTGACCTTGGCGGCCGACAAGGGCTACGACACACGCGAGTGCGTCCGTAAGCTTCGAGATCGGAACATCACCCCGCACGTTGCACAGAACGACACCAATCGGCGCAGCGCCATCGACCGGCGCACAACCCGCCACCCCGGCTACCAGGTCAGTCAAAGGAAACGCAAGCTCGTCGAGCAGATGTTCGGATGGGCCAAGACGGTCGGGCTGATGCGCAAGACGCGGCACCGAGGCACCGAACGCGTCGATTGGATGTTCACCTTCACCGCCGCTGCCTTCAACCTGGTCAGAATGCGCAACCTCCAGGGGGCGACGTGACGATATCGGGACTAACCGCCCAAGAAATACCGGCGCGGCCGGCAACCAGAGCCTCGCACTCGCACTCGCCGCCCCGCTAACTCACCGTGATCGAGACGATCCAGCCCAAAATGGCGCGCTCGAGCCGTTTTTCAGCAGCCTGCTAGAGGGTGGGGCGTTGACCGGCCGCACCACCGACGCTTCGGGTCTGATCCTCATCCCGGTCCCCGAGGGCGCCATGGAGGGTACGTTCCACGCCGTGGAGGTGCGGGCTCGGGTCTCGGCCGGCACCAGCTTCGGCTTCAACTTTGGCATGGCTCCAGAGTTTGACGACGAACAGGCGATTCGGGCAGTCGCGCAGAACGGCACCCTCTCCGTCATGGCCGACGTGACACCTGGCGACGAGCCGCAGACACTCACGCTGAGTCGCGGCATGGCCAACTTCATGGGCACCGTCGCGCTCGAGTCGATCCGGCACCTGGTGGTGCGACCGAGTGATGTGCCCGACGCGCAGTTCGCCATCGAGTCGATCCGCTTCATCTCGAGGCGCGAGCACCTGAGCTCGATCCCGTCGGGAATCGGCTGGCAGGGATTGGCGGAGATCTACCGCGAGACGATCGTGTCGCGTGCGCCGGAGAGCATCCGCGTGCAGGTCGACGTCCCGTCGCGGCCGTGGCTCGAGCTCAACCTCGGCACCATCGAGAAGGGGCCCGTGACCTTCGAGGTCTCCATCGGCGACGCGATGCTCCTGCGCCGGACGGTGAGCACGCCGGACCGCTGGGAGAGCTCGCCGGTCGATCTGCAGCCCTACGCCGGGCAGCGCGTCGAGCTGACGCTGAGCGCCGTCCGATACCGACGGCGCCCTGGCCTACTGGGGCACCCCTGTCGTGCGCCAGCGGGGCGATACTCCCCGGGTCGAGACCCCGAGCGCCGCCTACGCCGAGCTGGTCGCGGATCCCCAGCCACCGCGCGGCGTGATCTTCCTGCTCGCCGACACGCTGCGTCGCGATCGGTTGCCGTGGCACGGGGGCGAGCGCGACAACGCACCCAACCTGGCGCGCCTGGCCGCCGAGGGCACGGTGTTCACGAGCAACGTGTCGCAGGGCTCCTGGACCAAGGTATCGGTCCCCTCGATTCTGACCTCGCTGTACCCCAGCACCCACGGGATCACCGACATCATTCATCGCCTGCCGGCCTCGGTAACGACGCTCGAGGAGGTCTACCAGGCGGCCGGCTACGCCACCTTCCACACCGCCTCGGTGCCCTTCACCGGCCAGCTCACCAACCTGCACCAGGGCGTCGAGGTTCTGCACGAGACGGCTTCGATCCCCGAGCTCGGGCACTCGTCGGCAAAAACCGCGCGCACCTTCACAGACCGGCTTCTCGACTGGCTGGAGCTGCACGAGGAGACGCCGTTCTTCGTCTTCCTGCACGTCTTCGATCCGCACAGCCCGTTCGAGCCCTACCCGCCCTACGACACGCTCTTCACCGACGAGGACGAGATCGCCGCGCACCGCGAGCGCCTCGAGACAGTGCGCGAGCACATCGAAGACGACCACATGAAGCGCGACGGGCTGCCGACGACGGCTGAGCTCGAAGCGTCGGGGATCGAGCGCGAGGCCTTCCTCGACACCGAGCTGGACTGGTACGACGCCTCGATCAAGGCCATGGACGTCGAGGTCGGGCGACTGTTGCAGCGGCTCGATGAGCTCGGGCTCGGCCAGGACACCCTGATCGTCTTCATGAGCGATTATGGCGAGGCGTTTCTGGAGCACGGCAAGCACTTCCATGGCTGGGACGCCTACGGCGAGCACCTCAACGTGCCGCTTATGTTCTGGTGGCCCGGTCGCGTGCCGGCGCTGGTCGACGAGACCGTGGTCGAGTCGATCGACGTGTACCCGACGCTGCTCGAGCTGAGCCGACTCGACGTGCCGGAGCAGGCGCAAGGGCAGAGCCTGTTGCCGCTGATGGCTCGCCCCGGGGCACCGACCGGGCTGGGCTGGGTGCCGCGCCCAGCCTTCGCCGAGCGGGCCTCGATCAGCAGCGATGAGCCGCTGGAGGACGAGGTCGAGCAGCTCGTCATCGTCGCCGACGGGTGGAAGCTGGTGCACAACGTCACCCGGCCCGAGGGCAAGGCCGAGTTCGAGCTCTTCGACTACCTCAACGACCCGATGGACCAAGTGGATGTCGCGGCAGCCAACCCCGACGTGGTCGCCCAGCTTTCCGAGGAGCTGGCGATGTGGCACGAGGGGGCGTTGGCGGCGCGGATCGCCCCGGATACCGGCGAGGGGCTGACGGAAGCCGAGCGAGATCGGCTGCGGGCCCTCGGCTATATCCAGTAGGCCACTAGATCACGTTCAGCTCACGAATCAGCTCGTCACGCGCGAAGCGCTCGAACCGGAACCGAGACAGATCGAGCGTCCGGTACTCGCCGTGCGTGATCAGCTCGGCGAGCCCTCGCCCGACCGCCGGCGACTGCTGCACCCCATGACCCGAGAAGCCATTGGCGAACAGAAGGTTCTGCACGTCGGGATGCGGTCCGATCACTGCGTTGTGATCGAGCACATTGACTGCGTAGTGGCCGGCCCAGCAGTTGCCGCGCTTGATCGCGTCGAACGCCGGCACCCGTCGCGCCATCGCCGGCCAGACGATCTCGTCGAACCAACCGAAGTCGATATCCAGGTCCAGGGAGCCCTGCAACTGCATCCCGGTCACCTCGTGAGCCTCGAATCCGACTCCCAGCGCGGCCGCCTTGGCGCGGAAAGCCATCATCAGAGCGTGAGGATCGAGCCATCCTTCGGTCGCCCCCAGCGAGCCGCCGGCCAGGTCCTCGATGTTCATCCAGCCGAAGCGTTCGCGCCGTGGCATCACCCAGTCGAAGATCTCCGGGTCGGCGTCGGACGTCGCCTTCCAGATGGTGCGGCAGGCCGGCACGATCAACTTCGAGGGCGATATCCGCAACGGCTGCGGGACCGGCTTCTTCACCTTCGTTGCCAACGACAGCTTCGTCCGCGAGATGGCCAGCCTCGGCTACTCGGGCCTGTCCGAGGACCGCATCGACCTGTTCGCGCTGCAAGACGTGACCACCGACATGGTTCGTGAGCTGCAGACGCTCGGGTACGACGGGCTGAGCGAGGAAACCCTGGTGCAGTTCGCGATACACGGCGTTTCGCCCCAGTTCATTCGCCAGATGAACGATCTCGGCTACACCGACATCGAGCCGACGATGCTCGTACAGCTGCGCATCCACGGCCTGCTAGAGCAAGCCCTGTTGCCCGACGCGACATAGCGGCACCCCCGGGGAACTATCCCGGGGGTGCCGTCGTCATATGGGTTGCGGCGATATGATCCCCGCGAACCCGCAATCCCCCCCCGAGTAGATCCAATGTCGCGTTGTCTCCTCGTGCGTAGTGCGCTCGCGCTAGCTCTCTTCGTCCTCTGGTCAGCACCCGCCGCGGCCCAGGTCGATGCGCGGATGCTGCGTTACCCCGACGTCTCCGACACCCATATCACCTTCGTGTACGCCGGCGATGTCTGGATCGTTTCCAAGGCCGGCGGGGTAGCCTCGCGGCTGAGCACGCCCGCCGGCGAGGAGCGGTTCCCCCGCTTCTCGCCCGACGGCGACCGCATCGCCTTCCAGGCCAACTACGACGGCAACGTCGATGTCTATGTCGTGCCGACGGCCGGTGGCCAGGTGGAGCGCATCACGCACCACCCGCTGCCGGATCGCATGCTCGACTGGTATCCCGACGGCGAATCGATCCTGATTGCCAGCTTCATGCAGACCGAGAAGATGCGGTACCGCAAGTTCTTGCGGGTCCCGGCCACGGGCGGTCTGCCGCAGCGGCTGCCGGTCCCGTACGGCGAGTTCGGCTCGATCTCCCCCGACGGCGGCACCATCGCCTACATGCCGATCAGCCGTGATTTCCGCACCTGGAAGCGCTACCGGGGCGGCATGGCTCCCGAGATCTGGCTCTTCGACCTCGGCGACTACGAGGCCACCAACATCAGCCAGAGCGACGCCAACGACGGCCATCCGATGTGGCACGGCGACACGCTCTACTTCCTATCGGATCGCGGGCCCCCGCATGCGCGCCAACATCTGGGCCTACGATCGCAGCAGCGGGGGGACCCGGCAGGTCACCCAGTTCACGAACTTCGACGTTCGCCTCCCGGCGATCGGTCCTTCCGATCTGGTCTTCGAGGCGGGCGGCGGGCTCTACCTGCTCGATCTGGACGGCGAGGATCTGCGCCAGGTCGAGGTTGAGGTCGTGACCGACCGCTCGACCCTGAAGCCGCGCAGCGAGAGCGTCGGGGGCATGATCAGCAGCGGCGACATCTCGCCGAGCGGCAAGCGCGCCGTGTTCCAGGCGCGCGGCGACATCTTCACGGTGCCGGCCGAGCACGGCATCGTTCGCAACATCACCCGTACCCCGGGTGTGGCGGAGCGCTACCCGACCTGGTCACCCGACGGCAAGTGGATCGCCTATTTCTCCGATGCTTCCGGGGAGTACGAGCTCACCCTGCGCTCGGCCGATGGCAACGGCGAGGAGCGCAAGCTCACCTCGATGGGCGAGGGATACCGCTACAACCCGTACTGGTCGCCCGACAGCACGAAGATCGTCTTCGTCGATCAGGCGATGGTGATTCAGGTTTACGACCTCGAATCGGAGACGCTGCGTCAGATCGACGAGGGGTTGTGGATGTACCACGGCGGCCTTGCCAACTTCACGCCCAGCTGGTCCGCCGACAGTCGTTGGCTGGCCTACTCGCGCGGCCTCGAGAACCGGCACAACGCCATCTTCCTGTACGACATGGCCAACCACGAGCGTCACCAGGTGACGAGCGGGTTCTACAGCGAGTTCAGCCCGGCGTTCGATCCGGACGGCAAGTACCTCTACGTTCTGACCAACCGAAATCTGGCGCCGACCTACAGCGACTACGACAACAGCTTCGTGTACGCCAACACGACGAACGTCGCTGCCATCGCGCTGCGCAACGATGTGCCCTCGCCGCTGGCGCCGCGCAACGACGAGGAGGAGATCAAGGAGGAGACCGAGGACGAGGGCGAGGCCGCCGGCGATGAGGCCGGAGAGAACGCCGAGGAGAGCGCCTCCGATGACGCTTCGGCGGCCGAGGAGACCGAGGACGCGGGACTGGAGATCGACCTCGACGGCTTCGAGCGTCGTCTCATCGTGCTTCCCGCGCAGCCCGGCAACTACGCCGCAGTGACCGCGGTGTCCGGCAAGGTCGTTTATCATCGCGCCGCCCGCAGCGGATCGGGCGACAGCGACAGGCCGCTCGTGTACTGGGACCTCGCGGAGCGCGAGGAAAAGACGGTGCTGCCCAGCGTCAACGGCTTCGCGCTCTCGGCCGACGGCAAGAAGCTGCTCGTCGTTGCCAGCGGGCGGTTCGCTATCGTCAACGTGGCTCCAGGCGGCAAGATGGATTCGCCGCTCGACGTCTCGGGCATGGAGGTCAACCTCGACCCGGTCGCCGAATGGCGGCAGATCTTCAACGACGTCTGGCGCCTGTTGCGCGACTACTTCTACGTCGGCAACATGCACGGCGTCGACTGGCAGAACATGGGCGGGGTCTACAGCGCCCTGCTCGACGATGTCGTGACGCGCTGGGATCTCGATTTCCTGATCGGCGAGCTAATCGGTGAGATCAACGCGGGCCACACCTACAACACGGGCGGTGGTGACAACGAGCGTGCGTCGCAGCGCGGCGTCGGCATGCTGGGGGTCGACTTCGCGCTCGAGAACGGCGCCTACCGCATCGCGCGGATCATCGACGGGGCGCCCTGGGACAGCGAGGCGCGCTCGCCGCTGGCGCTGCCCGGCGTGCAGGTCGGTGAAGGCGACTACCTGCTGGCGGTCAACGGCGCGCCGATCGACACCTCCAAGGACCCGTGGGCCGCCTTCGAGGGACTCGCCGGGGAGACCGTGGAGTTGACGGTCAATGACGCGCCGTCGATGAACGGGGCGCGGCGCGTGCTGGTGCAGACGCTCAGCAGCGAGATTCGTCTGCGCAACCTGGCCTGGATCGACGCCAACCGTCGTCGCGTCGAGTCGGCGAGCGGTGGCCGGGTCGGCTACGTGTACGTGCCCGACACCGGGATCGGCGGCCAGACCGAGCGGATGCGTCAGTGGGCCCACCAGATCGACAAGGAAGCGCTGGTCATCGACGAGCGCTTCAACAACGGTGGTCAGATCCCGGATCGCTTCATCGAGATGCTCAACCGGCCGCTCTACAGCTACTGGGGCGTGCGCGACGGCGATGATTGGCAATGGCCACCGGTGTCGGAGATCGGACCCAAGGTCATGCTGATCAACGGCTGGAGCGGCTCGGGAGGCGACGCCTTCCCGTTCTTTTTCCGCGAGGCCGGGCTCGGTCCGCTGATCGGCACGCGGACCTGGGGCGGCCTGATCGGCTATACCGGCGCGCCGCAGCTAATCGACGGCGGCGGCATCGCCGTGCCGACCTTCGGTCCACCGAGGGCGAGTGGATCATCGAGGGCTACGGGGTCGACCCCGACATCGAGGTCGTCGATGATCCGACCCAGTTGGCCAACGGTGTCGATCCACAGCTCGAGGCCGGGATCGAAGAGGTCATGCGCCTGCTGCAGGAAAACCCGGTGACGCGCCCGGGCCGCCCGACGCCGCCAAATCGCGCGCACCGCCAGTAGCTCGGTAGCTGGCCCCGGTTGCCGCCGCGGCCGGGGCCGCACTCAATCGTCGAGTCCGAGCGCGAAGCGGAGGGCGGCGTTCGTCTGGGCGACCTTGGGGGCGCTGAGCGTTGTCATTCGTCGACGCAGATCACGCTTTGCCACCGTCGCCACACTGTCGAGGTTGACGACGCAGCGCTTCGGTAGGCCGTCGGGTTCGCCGAGCTCGACCTCGACCGGGATGGCGCGAATCCGCGTCGTGAGCGGAGCCACGGTGACTAGCGCGCGGACCGCATAGGCCTCGTTGCGCGAGAGCAAGAGCACCGGTCGCGGTCCGCCCGGCCGCGGCAGCTCCGCCCACCAGATCTCCCCGCGCTTCATTCCCAGGGCTCGCCGGCCAGAGCCTCTGCGGCCGCGGCATCGGCGGCCTCGGTGTCGTAGGTCGTCTCGGGTTCGGCAACGTAGCCGTCGACGTAACGCCGCACGGCGCGCGCACGACGCTCCTCCCGAAGCAGCGTGCTCACGGCGCGTCGGAAGAACTCGCTCCGACTCTCGCCGGTGGCGGCGCGCCGCTGCTCGGCGGCATCGAGCAGCCGACGGGGCAGGCTCACGGAGACCTTCACGGTGTCGGGCATTGCCGTCCAAGGCGTGGTAGGAATCAGATCATACCATGATCCTACCACACAAGACTGGCACCGCCCCACGTGGTCGGACAAGATGAGCGCGCCGCTGCCCAAAAGGAGAATCGATGCGTTCCGCCCGGTCTTGTCTAGGCCGTCTTGCCGTAGTGGCCCTCGCCATGCTGACCATGGCGAGTCCACCGGCGACGGCACAACAGCCTTGGCCGACCGACGGATGGTCGCCCTCCACGCCGGCGGACGAGGCACTGGATGCGGCGCCGCTGCTCGATCTCGTTGTGCGCGCCCGCCACGGCGACTACGGCTACGTCGATAGGCTCTTCGTGGTTCGCAACGGCAAGGTCGTGCTCGATGAACGCTTCGACAACGACTATGCGGCCATCAGCGACGGCCACGACATGACGCCCCACCAGTTCAACTACCAGCACCCCGACGACCACCCGTTCTGGCAGGGGAGCGAGGTGCACTCCGAGCAGTCGGTCACCAAGTCGGTGACGTCGCTGCTGGTGGGGATCGCCATCGGTCGCGGCGAGATCGAAAGCACCGAGATTTACGTTCTCGGCTTCTTCGAGGGGCGCGACTTCGACCACATGGATCTGCGCAAGCGCGCCATCAAGCTCGAGCACCTACTGACCATGCAGTCGGACATCGAGTGGCACGAGCAGGACCGCCCGATGGGTCCGGCCAACACCACGATCCAGCTGGAGGAGTCCGACGACTGGGTGCAGTTCACGCTCGATCAGCCGATGGACAGCGTCCCCGGCGAGAAGTGGACATACAACAGCGGCGGTAGCGCGCTGCTGGCCGCCATCCTGCTCGAGAGCACGGGGGAGCAGATCGACAAGTACGCCGAGGAGCACCGGATCACGACCTCGTCGCGGTGGTCAACAGCTGGAACGTCTTCGAGCCGAAACCCTCGATCCTCGGCCCATACCTGACCGCCCTGCTCGAATCCGTTCGCTAGTTGCGGGACAGCCAGCTCGAGCGGGGCGAGCGCCATGTCCGACCGCGCGGCGATCGGGTGCCCCGACCGGACTACCTTGCGATCACGGTGCACGGGCCGATCTTACGCTAGACTTACTAGTAAGTAGCTAGTAAAACTCGCCCCGGCACCAGGAAGCGAAGGCAGGGAGGCGTAACAGAGTTGCAGGAGGGACCCCAATCCCGAGTCGTTACCGGCTTCGACTGGCCGATCTTCGTGCGCGTGCTTCGCTCCGAGCAGTATCTTGACTTCACGCAACTGGAGTTGGCCCAGGAGCTCGCAGTCTCGCTCTCGTCGGTGACCAACTGGGAGGCGGGTGCGACTCGGCCGCAACCGAGACACCGCCGCGCTCTACGACGCCTGGCAGCGCAGCACGGCTATCTTCAGAAGCGTTGGCCGAAGCGTTCCTGGTCGGTGGGGGACTGATCGGGCGCCTGGTCGACACGGCGTCCGGCGTCCGGTGCCGTTGGGCTCAGCCTTTGGTGAGCTTGCGGTACTTGATGCGGTGGGGCCGGTCGGCCTCGTGTCCGACCCGCCGCTTGTAATCCGCGGCGTAGTCGGCGTAGTTGCCCTCGAACCACTCGGCGTGGCTGTCTCCTTCGAAGGCGAGGATATGGGTCGCCACGCGGTCGAGGAACCAGCGGTCGTGGCTGATCACCACCGCGCAGCCGGCGAACTCGAGCAACGCCTCCTCGAGCGCCCGCAAGGTATCGACGTCGAGGTCGTTGGTCGGCTCGTCGAGCAGCAGCACGTTACCGCCGGCCTTGAGCGTGCGGGCCAGGTGAACGCGGTTGCGCTCGCCGCCCGAGAGCATGGCGAGCTTCTTTTGCTGGTCGCCGCCCTTAGCAGGCTGCTGAAAAACTCCCCTTGTTCGAGTAGATTTTGAACCACGCAGCCCGCGGCAAAAACCGAAGCATCAACGAGGTGAGCAGATGCGTGGTGAGGACGCGGGACAGGTGGCCGCCTTTAGTTACGTATCTCCGGAGCAGCGAGTACCGAAAGAGCATCCGCTGCGGCCGCTGCTGAGGATCGTCAACGACGTGCTGGGGCGGATGTCGCCGCTGTTCGAGAAGCTGTACTCGCACACGGGCCGTCCGTCTATCCCGCCGGAGAAACTGCTGCGGGCGCTGCTGCTGCAGGTGCTGTACACGATTCGCTCCGAGCGCATGCTGATGGAGCAGCTCGACTACAACCTGCTGTTCCGGTGGTTTGTGGGCCTGAACATGGACGATCTGGTGTGGGATGCGACGGTGTTCACGAAGAACCGGGATCGAGTGTTGGGAGGCGAGGTCGCCGAGGTGTTCTTCCAGGAAGTGCTGGCGGAGGCACGGCGCCGCGGTCTGCTATCGGATGAGCACTTCACGGTGGACGGCACGCTGATCGAGGCGTGGGCCTCACACAAGAGCTTCAAGCCGAAGGATCAGAGCGACTCCGATGAGGGAGGCAGCAACCCGAGCGTCGATTTTCGCAAACAACGGCGCACAAACGATACTCACGCCTCCAGGACCGATCCGGACGCACGCCTGTACAAGAAAAATAGGGGAGCCGAGTCGAAGCTCTGCTACATGGGGCACCTGATGATCGACAACCGCCACGGGTTAGCAACCAAGGCATGCGTAACGATCGCTTCCGGGACAGCGGAACGAGAGGCGGCGGTGCAAATGGCGGACAAGATTTCCGGTAACCGCAGGGTGACCTTGGCGGCCGACAAGGGCTACGACACACGCGAGTGCGTCCGTAAGCTTCGAGATCGGAACATCACCCCGCACGTTGCACAGAACGACACCAATCGGCGCAGCGCCATCGACCGGCGCACAACCCGCCACCCCGGCTACCAGGTCAGTCAAAGGAAACGCAAGCTCGTCGAGCAGATGTTCGGATGGGCCAAGACGGTCGGGCTGATGCGCAAGACGCGGCACCGAGGCACCGAACGCGTCGATTGGATGTTCACCTTCACCGCCGCTGCCTTCAACCTGGTCAGAATGCGCAACCTCCAGGGGGCGACGTGACGATATCGGGACTAACCGCCCAAGAAATACCGGCGCGGCCGGCAACCAGAGCCTCGCACTCGCACACGGCGGCCGGGCAACTCACCTTGATCGAGACGATCCAGTCCAAAATGGCGCGCTCGAGCCGTTTTTCAGCAGCCTGTTAGAGTTGAAGCTGGCGACGTAGGCGCGCGAGTTGACCTGCCGCTTGCCCAGCATGATGTGGTCGTGGCCGTCGGAAATGGCCTCCCAGATGCTTGCCTCCGGATCGAGCTCGTCGCGCGACTGATCGACGTAAGCCAGCTCGACGGTCTCACCGAGCCGCAGCGACCCGGCGTCGGGTTGCGCCTGGCCGGTGATCATGCGGAAGAGCGTCGTCTTGCCGGCGCCGTTGGCGCCGATCACGCCGACGATCCCCGCCGGCGGCAGCCGGAACGACAGGTCGTCGATAAGCAGGTGCTCGTCGTAGGCCTTGCTCAGCCCGGTCGCCCCGATTACCTCATCGCCCAGTCTTGGGCCGGGCGGGATGTAGATCTCGACACTCTCGGGCACTCGTTCGTTGCCCTCCTGGCGCAACCTCTCGTAGGCCCCCAGGCGGGCGGGCTTTGCTCTTGGCGTGGCGCGCCCGCGGCGCCATGCGAACCCACTCCAGCTCGCGCTGCAACGTGCGCTGGCGCTTGGCATCCCGCCTCTCCTGTTGGCCCAGGCGCTGCTCCTTCTGCTCGAGCCACGAGGAGTAGTTGCCCTTCCAAGGAATGCCGGCGCCGCGGTCCAGCTCGAGGATCCATTCGGCGACGTTGTCCAGGAAGTAGCGATCGTGCGTGATCGCCACCACCGATCCTGGGTACTCCTGCAGGTAGCGCTCGAGCCAGGCCACGGACTCGGCATCGAGGTGGTTGGTGGGCTCATCGAGCAACAGCAGATCCGGCTTCTGCAGCAGCAGCCGGCACAGCGCCACACGACGCCTCTCGCCGCCCGACAGGTGCTCGACGGCAGAGTCGCCCGGCGGACAGCGCAGGGCGTCCATGGCGATCTCGAGCGTGCTCTCGATCTCCCAGCCGTTGACCGCCTCGATGCGGTCCTGCAGCTTGCCCTGACGCTCCAGCAGCTTGTCCATCTCCTCGGGGTCGAGCTCCGGGTCGGCGAAGCGGTCGCTGATGGCGTTGAACCGATCGAGCAGATCCTTGACCTCGGCGACGCCCTCCATGACGTTTTCCAGCACCGTCTTGGAGGCGTCGAGCTCGGGCTCCTGCGGCAGGAATCCGACCTTGGCCTTCTTGTCAGGGTAGGCCTGGCCGTCGAAGTCGACCTCCACCCCGGCCATGATGCGCAACAGGGTCGACTTGCCGGCTCCGTTGTGGCCGAGCACACCGATCTTGGCACCCCAAAAGAACGACAGCCAGATTCCCTTGAGGATCTCCCGGCTAGGCGGCACGACCTTCTTGAGGTCCTGCATGGTGAAAATGATCTCGGGCACGTTCGGGCTCCCTGCCTGCTAGTCGCGCTCGAGGACGCCATCGACCTCGGCGGCGGTCGCGGCGGCGAGGGTGGCACACTCCGCCAGCAACTCGTCGACCTGCCGGCGCATCTGCTCGGCGAACGCCTCGTCGTCGATATGGCGCAGGTTGATGCGCACGTTGTAGGCGGCCGCCTGCGCACCGGCGTGTGCGCACAGGGCGCCGGTGCCGGCGTCACTGATCATCTCCGGATCGGCGATGGCGGCGATCTCGCGGCACAGGACTAAGGCGTCGCGACACTGCCGAACCGTTTCCAGCGGCACCCGCGTGGCGATCTTGTAGCCATCGAGCATCGCCGCCTTGCGCTCGGCCCGTTGCGCCTCGGTGTCGCGCGGCATGCGCATGGCATCGAGCACCTTGTCGAAGGCGCTGGTGTCGGCATCGACGCCGCGCACCAGGGCGTCCTTCACCGCCTGGCCGCGCTCGGCGAGCGTACACAGCTGCTCGTAACGGTGGTGAAACTCGCCTTTGCCGACGCTCAGGTTGGCAACCATGGTCGCCAGCGCCCCACCGAGGGCGCCGGCCAGGGCCGCCACCGAGCCGCCGCCAGGCGCCGGCGTGTCGCGCGACACCTCGTCGACGAAATCGAAGGCGGTGCGATTCACCAGCGGGCCGTCCATTCTCGGCAGGGCGAGCACCTTCTCGGCGATCTCGAACGGAGCCACGTCGCGCAGCCCCATCGACTGCACGGCCGTTTCCATCAGGTCGGGAACCGGTATGCCGGTCGACTTGCGCATGCGCCGCAGGTAGAAGACCGCGGCCTGCCGCAGCACCTCGTACGGCACGACTCCGACGATCTCCGATCCTGTTATGACGATGCCGCGCCTGTGCGCCAGCCCGTGTGCCGCCTCGAGCACCTCGTGCGGCGCCGCCGCCTTGGTGTTGGTGAGGTTCATGCTCACCTGGGCACGCTGGTACGCGTCGATGACCCAGCCGATGCCCTTCACGTGGGTGAACTGGCCGTCCTTGAACACCGGCCCCGAGGGGTTGTCCGGGTCGATCCCCAGATCCTCGTAGCGTTGCCGCAGGTCGCCGCCGTGCTCCTCCCGGTAGTGGCCCTCGAGCTCCGCGAAGGAGCTGCCGACGAAGTCACAGTTGCCGCACGGGTAGGTGCCATCGTCGGGGAAGCGCACCACCTCGCCCTTGTAGTAGAAGGGCGAGGTGTTGCCGGTGCGCTTCCAGCGACCACGCTCGCGCAGCTCGTAGGCGATCTCGTTGGCGTAGCGCCGGTCGGTCGTATTGAGGTCGACGTTGTAGGCGACGAGAAACTCGCGTGCTCCCACGGCCGTGGCTCCGGCACGTGCGTTGAGCTCGGCCGGGCCGAAATCGGGCTTCCACTGCGGCGTCGTGATGCGCTCCGCCAGCCCCTCGTACTCACCGGATCGCACCCGCGACAGGCTGCGCCGCTCCGGGCTCGAGGCGGCGTTCTCGTACAGGTAGACCGGAATCCCGAGTTCCTCGCTGATTCGCCGACCGACCTGGCGCGCGATCTCGGCGCAGTCCTCCATCGTGACCCCGGCAACCGGGACGAAGGGCAGCACGTCGGTGGCGCCGAAGCGCGGATGCGCGCCGCTGTGGGTGCGCATGTCGATCAGCGCGGCGGCTCGTTGTACCGCCTCGAACGCGGCTTCTGCGACGGCGTCTGGATCGCCGACGAACGTCACCACGGTGCGGTTGGTATCGGCCCCCGGATCGACGTCGAGCAGGCGCGCACCCGAGACGCTCCGAATGACGTCGGTGATCTTCTTGATAACCGTCTGATCGCGTCCCTCCGAGAAGTTGGGGACGCATTGAACGATCCGCTTCATTACTGCCTCGATTCGCTCGCACTACCGGTTCGGATGTGGCGCCATGATGCCCCCACGGACCAGAGCTGACAAACACCCCCCCGGCCCCTCCCGTTGCGCCCGTGTGGGCCCCGGGATAACGTCGCGGCGCCTCTTCTTGAGAGACTCGTGAGGCCGATGGAACCGGGAACGCGTCTTGGACCCTATGCAATCGTCGAGCCGCTCGGCGCCGGCGGCATGGGCGAGGTCTGGCTCGCCGAGGACTCGCGCCTCGGGCGCAAGGTGGCGATCAAGGTGCTGCCTATCGAGTTCGCGGCCGACGCCGAGCGACTGGCGCGCTTCGAGCAGGAGGCCCGGGCCTCGGCAGCGCTCAATCACCCGCACATTGCCGCGGTGCACGATGTCGGTGAGTTGGACGGCACCCACTACATGGTGCAGGAGTACCTCATTGGGCAGACACTTCGCGATCTGCTGAGCGAAGGGCCGTTGCCGTTGCGCAAAGCCATGACGATCGCCACCGAGATCGTCGAGGCGCTGGCGGCTGCCCACCAGGCGGGTATCGTGCACCGCGACCTGAAGCCCGAGAACGTCTTCGTCACCGAGGGCGGGCACGCCAAGGTACTCGACTTCGGGCTCGCCAAGCTGGCGATCGAAGCGGCGGGCGACGGCACCATATCGGGCACGCCGACGCGCCTGTGCGGGCCGGTACTGACCTCCGGGCGGCCAGCTCGTCGGCAGCGCCGGTTACATGTCGCCCGAGCAGGCCGAGGGACGCGAAGTAGATCACCGCAGCGACCTGTTCGCATTCGGCTGCATCCTGTTCGAGCTGGTGACGGGATCGCGCTGCTTCGCCGGACGAAGCGTGCACGGCGCCGGGAGGCGAATGGACCAACGAGCGCAGCCTGGTCTCGGTCGATCGGGACGGAGTAGCCTCGCCCCTCGACGGGCTGCCCCAACGCTCCTACCAGCAACCGAGCATATCCCCCGACGGCACCCGGCTCGCGGTCAACGTCATCGAGTCGACCCACGATCTCTGGATCGCCGATCTGGCTCGCGGAACCCTGAGCCGGCTCACCTTCGAGGGGGACAACCACGCGCCCGTCTGGTCACCCGACGGTACCCGGGTCGCCTTCTCGTCGGAGCGGGGCGGCCCCGCGACGATCTCCTGGATCGAGGCAGGCGGAACCGGACGTGAGGAGCTTCTCTATACGGGAACCGGGAACGGGGTCGTGCCCACCTCATGGTCGGCCGATGGCCGATGGCTGGTCCTGACGGAGCTGTCTTTGGGAACACGTGGCGACATCCTGGTGCTCGACCTCGTCGAGGGTGGTGCGCCCGAACCCTTCCTGGCCACCGAATACGAGGAGCGAGAGGGCGCGTTCTCCTCCGACGGTCAGCTCATCGCGTACACGTCGAACGAGGCCGGCCGCTACGAGGTCTACGTGCAGCCGTTCCCAGGGCCGGGGCGCAAGCTGCAGGTTTCCACCGACGGCGGCAATCAGCCGGTCTGGTCGCCCGACGGGCGGGAGCTCTTCTACCGGGACGGTGACCGCATGATGGTGGCTGCGATCGCGCGTCGGCCGTTGAACGCCGAGGCGCCCCGACAACTGTTCGAGGCGCGCTTCGAGGATGGCTACACCTACCATCCACGGGTTTATGACGTCGTGCCCGGCGGCGACAGCTTCGTCGTCGCCCGTAGCGACACGGCCGTCCAGTTCGATCGTGTGCGCGTGATCGTCGATTGGCTCCAGGAGCTGCGTCGCGCCGTGCCGGAGGCGTCACCGCGGTAGAGGCTCGGCTGGCACCGTGCACACGTGAAGCCGAGGGCTGAGCGTCTTGTCGATATCGCGGTTCGACAGGATCAAGTCGATGCTGGTGGTCGGTGGGAGCGTCGAGGCTCCCTCGCAAGCCGGCGAGGCATTGGAGAAGCACAGCAGGTTGGCGGCGTCGGTTTCCAGCGAGATCTCCTGATGGGACGGGTGCAGCGCGGCGGACCACTCGAAGCCGCTGGTATCCCCGGCTCGGAGCCCGAAGGAGGCTCCCAGATAGAGCTGCTCCGGTTGCGTATCGAGCTCGATCTCCACCCGAAAGACCGAGACCTTCGCCATTTCCAGCGATTCCGGATCGGAGCAGTAGGGATCCTGATTGACGCGAACGGTGTGCGACGCTGGCAGGGTCCAAGACTCGGGAAACTGCGGCCAGTCGGTGAAACGCTTCCACGGGTCGCGATGCAGCAGGTGCTTGGCGAAGTCGTGCCAGTTACCCTCCAGGTCGGCCGCGTGCAGGGCGTCCGCGCCTGCGCCGCTCTGTAGATGAGCGCGGACAACGGCACGCACGCGCGACTCCGAGTCGGCGGACTCGAGGTCGTGCCAGAACATGTGCGGCGAATACTCCAGGGAGGTGATTCCGCTGCGGATCTTCGTGAAGAACCGCCCCATCGCGCGGTGGTAGGCGTATTCCCCGGTGATCGTGTAGGGCGGGGCGGACCGTGTGACCTGTTTCGCCCCCCAGTCAGCCAGCGACTCGGTCAGCCACTTGTACGGGGACTCGAACTCGGCCTGGCGCAGCTGGTAGTGGAAGGCGTGGAACATCTCGTGCGCGATGGTATGGGCGCGCAGCTGCGGCCACGGCGTCGAGGTACCTGCGGAGACGGCCGTGGGGTCGAGATTCATGTACAGGACCGACTTGCCGAGGCCGCGGTAGAACTTGTGGATCCCGCCGAAGGTGCCGCCTCCACGAGCTACGCCTGGGAAGAAGGCGACAACGATGCTACCCGGCCCGTTCTTGGCCGCGATGGTGCCCGGGCTGGTCTCGAAGATCTTCTGGTATCGCGACCACGACTCCTGGATCCACGGGATCGCCTGATTGATCTCCTGCTCGACCTGGGCAGCGGTAAGCACGCCAGTGTCCACTGGCCACTTGAGCGTCACGTTCATGTTCAGGCTCAGCGAGCAGAAGGCTGCGTTCGATGTGCTGATCGTGTAGCCCTCGACGTTGCCGGTGTCGGGGAACCACGCCGTGTCTTGCTGCGGGCAGCTCTGCGCCGCTCCCACGACAGGCTGAGCCAGGGCGAAGCCGCCCGCCGTGGGCCTCGCGGCCCCGACGACCTCCCCGATTGCCGTGGCGACCAACGCCGCCAGGACGGCTCGCCGGCTCGGCCGCGCGCGTGTCCCGAAACTCATCGACCACCCTGCATGCTGTTGGAACAGTACCGCGAGCCCCAGGCTAGTCGAAGTACGACCCGCCCACGGTCGCGATCGGTCCTACTTGACGCGGAAGCGCTGTTTCTTGCTCCAGCGGCTCCTGCCGGCGTCGTTGCTGGCCATCACCCGCCAGACGTAGCGGCCGTGCGCAAGCTCGCCCCACGCAGGCAGTGAGCACTGGCCGTTCGAGCACGTGGCCGACGCGCGGTATTTCGTGTTCTTGACGATCCCCCCGCCCCGGAGTCTGACCTGCACCCGATACCCGTCGGCGCCGGCAACGTCGCTCCATACGAAGGTAGGTCGGCGGTCTTTGATCGTGCCTTTCGGCGACAGGAGGGTGGGCGCCTCGGGCGACGTGCTACCGCCGCCACCTCCGCCATCGCTGTTGATGGCGAACGCCATGCCCGTGCTCCAGTCGCCCCAGCCCAGGGCGTTCAAGCCACGGAGGTCCCAGGAGTAGCTTCCGTCGGGGAACGTCGCCTGCGGAATAAGCGAACAGGTCACGTCGGTACACGAGCTAGCTTCGAGAAAGCCCTCGTACACCTGGTCACCACCCGGCTGGAAGACGGAGAGCTGATAGCGGGTGACGCCCTGGTTGCTTAGCGGACTCCAGACGAAGGCGCTCGGGGACTCGCTCATCGTTCCCGTGGGCGACACGGCGACCGGCGCGGAGGGCAACGAGCTGTAGCCCTCGATCGTGAAGGACGACGCCGTGCTCCAGTCGCCCCAGCCGACGTCGTTTTCGGCGCGCACCTGCCAGGTGTAGTCGCCGATCTCGAGCGACGAGGGCAGCGTCGTGCTGCACTTGCTCGAGTCGCAGATGCCGGGCGCGTAGGCATCGTCGTGTGCCGTGGCGCCGTCGCTCCGCTGTACCCGCAGCTGATACAGGCTCGGGGCCCCCGACGGCACGTTACAGCGGAACGCCGGCCGGTTGTCACCGATCGTTCCCGACGGCGACAACAGGGAAGGCGCCGCGGGAGTCGTGGCGTTCTCGAGAGCCACAGTGAACGAGACGCTGGAGCTCCAGTCGCTCTATCCGATGTCGTTTTGGGCGCGCGCCTGCCAGGTGTACTCGCCGTTGTCGAGCGCCGAGGACAGCGTCGTGCTGCAACTGCTCGAGTCGCAGATGCCGGGCGCGTAGGCATCGTCGTGTGCCGTGGCGCCGTCGCTCCGCTGTACCCGCAACTGATACAGGCTCGGGGCCCCCGACGGCACGTTCCAGCGGAACGCCGGCCGGTTGTCACCGATCGTTCCCGACGGCGACAACCGGTGAGGGGCCGCGGGAGTCGTGGCGCTCTCGAGAGCGACGGTGAACGACGCGATGGAGCTCCAACCGCTCCATCCGGCTTCATTCTGGGCGGCCACCACCCAGGTGTAGTCGCCGTCGTCGAGCTCGCTGGTGACGGTCGCCGAGCAGCTGCTCGAGTCACAGATGCTCGTGCCGTAGATCTCGTTGTGGACGTCGGTGCCTGTATCGCTTTGCACGCGAAGCTGGTAGGCGGTGATCTCGGGCACGGTCACGTTCCAGCGGAACGTCGGCAAGTTGGTGTGGATCTCTCCCGAGGGCGAGTTGAGGACCGGCGCGGTCGGTTGGGCGATGCGGGTGTCCACGGTGAACGACGTTGGCGAGCTCCAGTCGCTCCAACCGACATCGTTTTCGGCGCGCACCTCCCAGCTGTAGTAGTCGTCGGTGAGCGTCGCCGGCGTCACCGAGCAGGAACCGCCGCTGCAGATGTCTAGCCCCTGCGTCGCGTTGTAGGCAGTGCCAACGAGCGTCTGAGTAACCAGCAACTCGTATTGACTCACGTTGTCTCCGGACGCTTCGTTCCACGTGAAGGTAGGCGAGTCGGTATCGATCGTACCGCTCGGCGACACCGGGCTCGGCGTCGAGGGCACGCTACCGCCGCCCCCGCCGCCGACGTTGCCGAGGTTCGGCCGGTAGGCCGCGACCATGTCACTCATACGCGTGGATTGCCCCGGGCTGAAGCGATCCACGCAGGCGTCGTCGGTGTAGTCCATGAAGTTGTTGATCGGATCGAGGCCGTCGAGCTCGGCGCAGCTGTCGCGGCCCGTCGGGCAGCCAGTTGCCGCACTCGCCTCGGCGGGCGTATCGGCAACCTCGTCGCCCTCGCTGCAGCCGCCGCGGAAAGTGTGGTAGAGGCCGAGGTAGTGGCCGACTTCGTGAGTCGCGGTGTCGCCCTCGTTGTAGGGCGCCGCGGAGCCGCCGGGCAGGGTGGAATGCAGCAGGTAGACTCCATCGCGGGTGTAGCCGTCGGGCGCCCCGGGTAAGTAGGCATAGCCGAGGACCACCGGATCACAGGTGTAGATGTTGAGCGTGGTCGACGTGTCGACGGCCAGCGCGTCCGACATGGCGTCCGACCCGCACCCGTTGTACCAAGAGGTGTTGTCGGTGCGATCGACGCTGTCGAGCGAGAAGGAGAAGCCGGAGCTGGCGAGCGCGTCGTTGAGGACCGAGATTTGGGAGTCGATCTGTGCGTCGCTGACGTCGCCGCTGCCCCCGTCCGTGATTACGTGGAAGGCAACGGGAATCGATACCTGCCGTGGCATGAAGTCGGTCTGCCGAGCGCGCCAGGCGCGCAGACCTGCCTCGATCAACTCGGCCTCCAGGGGGCTGACCGGCGGTGTGGCGCAGCGGACCCCGTGGATCGGCCGCTTGTCCGGAACCTGGAAGATGATGTCGGGCTGCAGCTTTGTCCTGTCGAAATCCTGGGCCGGGCGCGAACGGCCGCGCGATGTCTGGCGTGTCTGTGCTTGCGCTGCGCCGACGCCGAAGACAACGACGATGACGAGCAGGTACGAGAGGATCCGTAGCGCATCGCGGTGCGGTTTGAGGGCCCCGGCCTCGCTCATTCGTCCGAACATCTCCATCCTCCTTGTTTCCGAGTCCGCCGGTCGTGGCCCCCGCAGAAGCGAACGTTTCTCTGCCCCTATACGCGCATCACAGCGCTATATGAGCTCAGATCCACTTTTAGAAGTCGTTAAAACTATTTTTTAGACAGAAATGATGTTTAAAGATCATCAAAACGCGCCAAGATTCACATCGCGGCCAGGAGCGGGCACGCGGCAACCTTGTGTGGCCATTGCATCCGGGCTATTGCTTGCGCCGACCCAGGATCTGGCGGTATCCGCCGCCCGGACAGGAGCGTTTCCCATGCTCGACCACCGCCTCGTCGCGAGACTCAGCCTCGCCGCTCTCGTGTCGCTCCCGCTTCTCGCCGCGACCGCCACAGCGCAACTGGATTCCCCGGATGCGCTATCGCCCCTGCACTTCCGCCACATCGGGCCGGTCGGCAACCGGGTCAGCGCCGTGGCCGGGGTCACCGCCGACCGCTTCGTCTACTACGTCGGGGCGGCCTCCGGCGGAATCTGGAAGACCGAGGACGGCGGCTTGACCTGGGCCGCGGTTTTCGACGATCAGCCGGCGCATGCGATCGGTGCGCTCGAGGTCGCTCCGAGCGATTCCCAGATCGTCTGGGCCGGTACCGGCGAGCCGCATATTCGCTCCAACGTGTCGATCGGCAACGGCGCCTACAAGTCCAGCGACGGCGGTGCGACCTGGAGCTACATGGGGCTCGACGCCACCGGTCGTATCTCCGATATCGCCATCCACCCACGCGACTCCGACGTGGTCTACGTCGCTTCGCTGGGGCATGGCCACGCGCCGCAAGACGAGCGCGGCATCTACCGGACCACGGACGGCGGAGCGACATGGGAGCTGGTGCTCCATGTGGACGAGAACACCGGCGCCTCGGACATCGAGATGGACCCCAACAACCCGCGCATCCTGTTCGCTGGCATGTGGCAGATATCGATCAACACCTGGGGCCGGGAGAGCGGCGGTCCGGGCAGCGGTATCCACATGTCGCGTGACGGTGGCGATACCTGGCGCCGGCTCGAGGGCAACGGGCTGCCGCGCCTACCGGTGGGCAAGATCGACGTTTGCATGACGCCGATCGACTCACGGCGCATCTACGCCCTGATCGAGACCGGCGATGGTGTGCCGTGGCACGACCAGGCGACCGAGAGCGGTGAGCTGTGGCGCTCCGACGACGGTGGACACCAGTGGCGGCTGGTCAACCACGACCGCAACCTGGCCGGTCGCAGCGCCTACTACAACAACTGCTTCGTGGCGCCCGACGATCCCGATGAGGCCTACTTCCTGGCGTCGTCGTTCGCTTACACGCTCGATGGCGGCCTTAGCGCCGAGACCTCGGGGTTCGGAGCATTTGGCGGCGGCGGATCGCACATGCAGGCACCCGGTGGCGATCACCACGACATGTGGATCGATCCCGGCGACGGCAATCGCATGATCGTGGGTCACGACCAGGGTCTGTCGATCTCGGAGAATCGCGGCAAGAGCTGGAACCGCGTGCAGCTGCCGATCGCGCAGATGTACCACGTTACCGCCGACACCGCCGTGCCCTACTACGTGTACGGCAATCGTCAGGATGGCCCCTCCTTTCGTGGCCCGAGCAACAGCCGCACCGGGGGCTTCTTCGGTGGCGGGATCTCGCGCGGCATGTGGCACAGCGTCGGCGGCGGTGAGAGCGGCTTCGCCACCCCCGATCCGACGGATCCGGACGTGATCTGGTCGAGCGCCTCAGGCGCCGGTGCGCGTGGCGGCATCGTCGTGCGCTATCGCGAGAGCACGCGCCAGTTCCGCGGCGTCGAGGTGTGGCCCGAGAGCACCGGCGGCTGGCCGGCCGAGGGCGTTCGCTACCGCTTCCAATGGACGTTTCCGCTGCTGATCTCGCCACACGACCACAACACGATCCTTGTCACTAGCCAGTTCGTCCACCGGACCACTAACGGCGGCCAGAGCTGGGAGGTGATCAGCCCCGATCTCACCACCGACGACACCGGCAAGCAGGGGATCTCGGGCGGCCTGACGCCCGACAACATCGGCGTCGAGTACTGCTGCGTGATCTACGCCTTCGACGAGTCACCTGTGCAGCAGGGCGTGTACTGGGCTGGTTCCAACGACGGTCTCGTACACGTGAGCCGCGACGACGGGGCCGGCTGGGACAACGTCACGGCCAACATCCCGGGGCTGCCGCCGAACGGCGTGGTGCGGGCGAATTGAGGCCTCGAAGTGGGATCCCGCCAAGGCCTATGTGGCCATCGAGCACCATCTGGTCGGGGACTTCGGTCCCTACGTGTACAAGACCGAGGACTACGGGCAGAGCTGGACCGCCGTCACCGGCGGCATCGCCGACTCGCCGCTCAGCTACGTGCGTCACATCGAGGAGGACCCGGTGCGCCCCGGGTTGCTCTACCTCGGCACCGAGAACGCGCTCTACGTCTCCTGGGACGACGGCGCAAGCTGGCAGTCGCTGATGACCGACCTGCCGGCGGCGCCGGTGTACGGCATCGCCGTGCAGGGGCACTTCAACGACCTGGTGATCGGGACCTACGGGCGCGGCTTCTGGATCCTTGACGACCTGTCGCCGCTGCAGCAGCTCGATGAGGCGATGGTCGTGTCGGTGCGGAGCGGAAGCCCGGGCGGGCCGTCAGGTCACCTGTTCGATCCGCGGCAGGCGTACCGCTTTCAGGGCATTACCTCACCGATGCCGGCGTTCGCCGACCCGACGGTCGGTGAGAACCCAAGCTACGGGGCGTCGCTCAATTACTGGCTCGGCGAGGCGCCCGAGGGCGCTGTCACGCTGCGCATCGCGAACGCCGCCGGCGACACGGTGCGCACCCTGCAGGGCACGACCCGGACGGGGCTGAACCGTGTCTGGTGGGACCTGCGCGGCGAGCAGGCAGAGCCGCTACGCATGCGCACCCGCCCCTCCTTCGCCGACTGGTTCGAGCTTGGCCCGGAGCGCGTACGACAGATCCAGAGTGGCGGCGCGATCCTGCAGCCGCCCGGTACCTACACGGTGACTCTCGAGGTCGGCGACACCAGCCAGTCCACGAGCCTGGAGGTGATCAAGGACCCGCATTCGGAGGGTTCGGAGGCCGACATCGCCACGCAGGTGGCCCTGCTCGAGAGCATTCGCGCCGACCTCGAGCAGACAACCTCGATGATCAACCGCATCGAGTGGGTACGACGTCAGCTCCAGGACCTGCGGGCTGTGCTCGCCGACTCAGGCGACGCCGAGACGCTCGTAACGGCAGCGGACGAGCTCGAGGGAACCCTGGTTGCTCTCGAGGAGGGCCTCTATCAGCTCCGCGTTACCGGTACCGGTCAGGACCGGGTGCGCTGGCCGATCCGGGTCTTCGGTCGGCTGCAGTATCTGATGGGCTCCGTCGGTACCGCGGACTTTCCGCCGATCGACCAGGCACGCGAGGTGCACGCGATCCTTCAGGGTCGCCTCGGCGACCTGGCTGCGCGGCTCGAGAGCGTCATCGACGACGACGTCGAGGCGTTCAACCGGTTGCTGCGCGAGCGCGGCGTCGGGCCGGTGATCACCGATGTACGGGACTGACTCACCACGGCCTCCTAGCCAGCCATAGCCAGCATGGGCTGCTATCGCCTGAATCCGCGGGTCCGCCCGGCGCCTACGGTGAAGCTGGTGTCGGAGCTCCAGGCGCCCCAGCCCAGGCTGTTGCGGGCGCGGACGTGCCAGGAGTAGGAGCGGGCACTCAGCGTCGTTGGCGGGGTCAGCAAACAGGTGCTGTCGCCACAGTCCGCCGGGTCGTAGCCGTCGTCGTAAACGACGTTGCCGTCGGTGTCGGTTACCTGGAGCTGGTAGCGCAGCAACGAGCCCGACACCCGACTCCATGAGTACGTGGGCGACGTGTCCCCGATGGTTCCGCTGGGCGAGTTGGGGGTGGGTGCGTCGGGAACGGAGTCGTCACCGCCGCCGCCACCGCCGGCGCCTCCGAGCACAAACAACATATCGCTGCTCCACGGGCCCCAGCTGCCATTGCGGGCACGTACATGCCAGCTGTAGTTGCCGTCGGACAGCGACCCGGGCAGCGTCACCGAGCAGCTGCCGCCGCCGCAGTCGTTGGGATCGTATCCATCGTCGTAGACCACGCCGGCGCCGTCGGTGCGAGTCACCTGCAGCTGGTACCGAGTTACGTCCCCGGAGACGGCGTTCCAGAGATAGATCGGCGTGGCATCGTCGATCGAGCCGCCCGGTGACAGGAGTGTAGGCGCGCCGTCGCCACCGCCACCGCCGCCACCGCCGCCGCCACCACCACCATCTACGGTGAACGAGGCGGTGGAGCTCCACGGTCCCCATGCGGAACCGTCGTGTGCCCGTACGTGCCAGCTGTAGCTACTGTCGTCAAGCGAGGTACCCGGCGTTACCGAGCAACTGCTGCCGTTGCAGTCGTTGGGGTCGTAGCCGTCGTCGTAGACCACGCCGCCAGCGCCGCTCACCTGCACCTGATAGCGCACGACGTTGCCCGAAGCTGCATTCCAGCTGTAGGTCGGGGTGCTGTCAGAGGTACTTCCGCTGGGAGAGATCAGCGTCGGTGCGTCGCCGGAGCCACCGCCACCGCCACCGCCGCCGCCATCCAGGACAAAGGTCTGGTCGGGGCTCCAGGCCCCCCAGACTGATTCGGTTCGTGCTCGCACGTGCCAGCTGTAGCTGCCATCGGCAAGCACCGTGCCGGCCGTCAGCGAGCAGCTACTTGTGTCGCAAGCGTTGGGGTCGTAGCCGTCGTCGTAGACCACGCCGGCGCCGTCCGTCCGTGTTACCTGTACCTGATACCGGTCAATGGATCCGGCCACCACCGTCCACGTGTAGGTCGGCGTCGAATCGCTGATCGAGCCACTCGGCGAGGTGGCCGTCGGTGCATCGGAGGTACCGCCGCCGCCGCCACCACCATCACCACCACCACCACCATCACCACCGTCGTCACCGCCGCTCACCGTGAAGGCGACATCGGAGCTCCAGGCTCCCCACCCGGCGTCGTTTTGGGCTCGCGCGCGCCAGGTATGGTCGCCCGACGACAACTCGGAGTCCGGCGTGCTGGTGCAAGCGTCATCGCAGGCGCTGGGGGTCAATCCCGTTGTGATACACGACACCGCTCCCGGTCTTGGTCACCTGCAGTTGGTATCGGCTCGCACCCGAGATCACACTCCACGTGTAGGTCGGCGTCGTGTCCGAGATCGTTCCGCTTGGAGAGGTCGCGCTGGGCGCCGCTGGCAGCGTGTCACCGCCACCCCCACCGCCATCGTCACCGCCTCCGACGGTCTCGAAGTTGGGACGATAGATCGCCGTGAGGTCGCGCATGCGGCTCATCTGGAGAGCGCTGAACCTGTCCATGCAGGTGTCGTCGGTGTAGTCCATGAAGTTCTCGATGGGATCGAGGCCAGCGCTGGCGCAGGTATCGCGGCCGGTCGGGCAGCCGAAGGCGGGGGATGCCTCGTCGGGCGTGTCGGCGACCTGGTCGCCGCTACCGTTACAGCCGCCGTCGAAGGTGTGATAGAGGCCGAGGTAGTGCCCGACTTCGTGGGTGCCGGTATCGCCCAGGTTGTACGGAGCAGCCGATCCACCGGGCAGCGACGAGTGCAGCAGGACCACGCCATCGAGGGTAGAGCCGGCGGGTAACGACCACGGCAGGTAGGCGAAGCCCAGAATGCCGCCGCCCGGCGAACAGCTGTAGACATTGAGCGTTCGAGTCGTGTCGACGGCCAACGCGGCCTTCATCGCAGCGTGGCTCGAGCTTCCACACCCGTTGAACCAGGTGCTGTTGTTGGTGCGCGTGACGGTCTGCTTGACGAACGTGAACTCCGAGAACGCGGCGTTCAGCACCGCGATCTGCTGATCGAGTTGGGAGTCCGTCACATTGCCGGTCGCGCCGCTGCGGATCACATGGAAGGCCACCGGAATCTGGACCGTGCCGACCGCGAACTGGGCGTCGGCGGCCCGTGCCTGTCGACGGCGCCATTGGCGCAACTGAGCCTCGATCAGGCGAATCTCTGTTCGGCCCGGTGCGCGGGTGGCGCACCTGATTCCCTGGATCGGCAGAAAGTCGGGCCCTTGGAAAACGATGTTTGGGGGCAGCGCATCCCGGTCGACCTCTTGCGGTGGTGGAAACGGGCGGGCCGGCGCCTCCTGCGCCAAGGGGGAGGCGGCGAAAGCAAGCCCGAGCAGGACTTGCACCCCGAGCGCGAACAGGACGAACCGTCCCGACCGGAGCATTGCACAAAGCCTAGCAGCGTACGCTGATTGCTGAACACTTTCACCACGGCCTCGTCGGCGTCGGGGTCTTCCAGGGGGAGTGGATCCTACGCCCGACGGTTACAATCATGAAGCAGCGTCCAATGCCGAGCAACGGACCGCCGCAGCTTGTCTGCCGCGGCGGCCCGTCGTCAGGGCGATCCGCCGGTCTATCTCACCTTGAACCCCAGCCGGTCACTCCAGGGGCTCCAGCCGGCGTCGTTGCGGGCTCGCACGCGCCAGGTGTATCGACCTCCAGAGATCGCGCCAGGGCTCGAAGGTGCAGCGTCCCCCGTCGCAGACAGCGGAAGCCTGGTAGATCTCACTGTGCACGACGCCCCACCAGCGCTTGGTGATCTCGAGCTGGTAGCTCGTGGCTCCGTCCACGGCGTTCCAGTCGAACGTCGGCCGCCGGTCGTTGGTCCTGCCGCGTGGTCCGTTGAGGGTCGGTGCGGCCGGCGGGCCCGAGCCGCCGGCGGCGGTGCCGATGACGAAGGCTGTGGCGGCGCTCGAATCGCTCCAACCGGTGTCGTTCTCGGCGCGCACCTGCCACCCGTAGGCGCCGTCGGGCAGTTGCCACCAGGCGCGCAGCGAGCAGGTGTTCGCGTCGCAGAAGAACTCGTCGAGCCAGTCCTCGTAGACGACGTTGCCGCCGCCGTTGGTGACCCTGAGCTCGTAGAAGATCCAGGTCGGATCGTCAACTCGGGTCCAGGTGAACGTGGGCTGGGACTCGGCGATGTCGCCGCTCGGAGAAATCAGCGACGGTGGGGCCGGCGTGCCGTCGCCGTTGCCGCCGCCACCGTCTCCGCCACCATCTCCGCCGCCGTCACCACCGGTGCTGACGGTGAAGAACATGTCGGCGCTCCAGCTCCCCCAACCGGCACCGTTTTCGGCGCGCACGTGCCAGGTGAAGTCAGCGTCGGATAGTGGCGTGGGGGGAGTCAGCGAGCAGGTCCCGTTGCTGCACGAGGTGGCATCGAAGCCGTCGTCGTACACGACGCCAACACCGTCCTCGTGAACATCGATCTGGTATCGGGTCAGGCCACCGACCGCAAGGGCGTTCCAGGTATAGGTGGGGGTATTCACGTCGATCGTGCCAGCGGGCGAAACCAGCGTGGGTGCCGGCGGCACCGAGTCGCCACCGTCGCCACCGCCATCGCCACCGCTGGTGTCGACTCTGAACGAGAGATCCGAACTCCAAGCTCCCCAGCCCACGGCGTTCTGGCCTCTTACGTGCCACGTGTAGTCGGCGTCAGACAGCGCTGTGGAGGGAGTGACCGAGCAGCTTCCGCCGCTGCATGAAGCCGGGTCGTAGCCGTCGTCGTAGGCTACGCCGCCGCCGCTCTGCGAGACCTGGACCTGGTAGCGCGTGATCCCCGACTCCGAGAGCTCGTTCCAGGTGTAGGTGGGGCTTGTCTGGTCGATCGTGCCGCTGGGAGACACCGCCGAGGGGGCGCTCGGGGCGGTGTCGCCGCCGCCACCGCCACCACCGCCGCCGCCGCCCTGACCCAGGTCGGGGCGGTGCAGCGCGGTCATGTCGGCCATGCGGGTTCCCTGCAGCGGTGAGAACTGGACCATGCAGGCGTCGTCGGTGTAGTCCATGAAGTTTTCGATCGGATCGAGCCCTTCGCTCGGGCAAGAGTCCTGATCCGTGGGGCAGCCGTAGGCAGGTTCGGCCTCGTCGGGAGTGTCGGCGACCAAGTCGCCCTCACCGCCGCAGCCGCCGTCGAAGGTGTGCAACAGCCCGAGGTAGTGGCCGACCTCGTGGGTGCCGGTGTCGCCCTCGTCGTAGGGTGCGGCGCTGCCGCCCGGCAACGACGAGTGCAGCACCACCACGCCATCGTCGGTGTTGCCCGCGGACAGGTCGCCGGCCAGGTAGGCGTAGCCCAGGATTCCGCCGGTGGGCTCGCACGTGTAGATATTGAGAGTCGTCGCCGTGTCGACCGCCAGCGCGCTCTTCATGGCGCTCTCTTGCCCGCCGGCGCAACCGCTGTACCAGGAGCTGTTGTCGGTGCGATCGACGCTCGCCAGCGAGAAGGAGAAGCCGTGGCTGCCGAAGGCGTCGTTGAGCACGGCGATTTGTTGGTCGATCTGGGAGTCGCTGACGTCGCCCTGGCCGCTGTCGTGAACGACGTGGAAGGCCACCGGGACCCCGACCTGGCGAGGCGCGAAGCTCTGGTTCTTCTTACGCCAGGCCCGAAGCTGCGCATCGATCAGCTCGCTCTCCAACCGGCTTACCGGGCGCGTTGCGCAACGTACTCCGTGGATCGGCTGGCTGCCGGGACCACGGTAGATCACGTCGGTTTGCAGTTGGGTGCGGTCAAAGTCCTGGTTCGGACGAAAGGGCCGCTGCTGAGCATGGGCGGCGCCGAGTCCGACGCCGAGAATGGCCGCCAACGCGGCCACGAGCGGATAAACGGCCAGGGCCATCCATCGCGTCCGAGTCGGTGTGAGGCAACGTAGGGTCTGCATCGCGTTCCTCCCTTGCGCGGCGTCGCCGCGCTGAATCTGGTCCCTGAACCACAACGCGGAAAACAGTTGCGGAAGGGCGCACAGACCGCCGACGGGTCGTCGAGCCGCATGTCAGACTGGCCGCCGATACGCAGACGGCAGCCTGAACGGGGGTAGCAGATGTTCATCGCCATGAACCGCTTCAAGGTGGCTCGCGGCAGCGAGGAAGTCTTCGAGGAGCTCTGGCGCAACCGCGACTCTTACCTCGACGAGGTACCAGGCTTCCGGGAGTTCCACCTCCTGAAGGGGCCGGCTCGCGACGACCACAGGCTCTACTCGTCGCACTCCGTGTGGGCGTCGCGTCAGGCGTTCGATGCATGGACCGAGTCCGAGGCCTTCCACAAGGCGCATGCCCAGGCACGGGCCCCGCAAGGCACCTACCTGGCGCACCCCGAGTTCGAGGGCTTCGAGGTCATTCTCTGAGCCTGACGAGGAGCGGCCGATGAGAGTACGAGCGAGACTGTTCCCCTGCTCCATATCGATCCTGGTGCTGGCGCTCGTGTCGCCGGTTGCCGCCGCGCAGGAGGAGGCTTCCGAGGAGGCGCCAACCCTTGGCTCGGGCACGGTCTCCGGGCTAGCCTGGCGCAGCATCGGGCCGGCCTTCATGTCGGGGCGCATCACCGAGATCGCCGTCGATCCCGCCGACAAGCGCACCTGGTACATCTCCGTCGCCTCGGGCGGGGTCTGGAAGACCACCAACGCCGGTGTGCAGTGGGAGCCGATCTTCGACTCCTACGGCTCCTACTCGGTCGGGACGGTTGTGGTCGACCCACACGACTCCAAGGTGATCTGGGTCGGCACCGGGGAGAACAACAGCCAGCGCTCGGTGGCATACGGCGACGGCATCTACAAGTCTCTCGACGGCGGCAAGACCTTCACCAACATGGGCCTGGAGGAGTCGGAGCACATCGCCCGCATCCTGGTGCACCCGGAGGATCCGAACACTCTCTACGTCGCCGCGCAGGGGCCGCTGTGGCGCTCGGGTGGCGACCGCGGCGTCTACGTCACCGGCGACGGCGGCGAGACCTGGACGAAGGTCCTCGAGATCAGCGACGACACAGGCATCTCCGATCTGGTGATGGACCCGCGTGATCCGGGCGTGCTGTACGCGGCGGCCTACCAGCGGCGCCGCCATGTGTGGACGCTGCTCGACGGCGGCCCCGAGGCCGGCATCTACAAGACCACCGACGGTGGTGAGAGCTGGAACGAGCTGACGTGCGGGTTGCCCTCGGGCGACACGGGACGCATCGCGCTGGCGATCTCACCCCAGAACCCCGATGTCGTCTACTCACTCGTCGACGCAGCCGAGGGGCGCGGCACCTACGTGTCGACCGACGCCGGCGCCAGCTGGAGCAAGCGCAGCGACTACGTCAGCGGCAGCCCGCAGTACTACCAGGAGCTGTTCACCGATCCGCACCAGTTCGACCGTCTCTACTCGATGGACACCTTCGCCCAGGTGACCGAGGACGGCGGCCGTTCGTGGAGCTCGGTGGGCGAGCAAGACAAGCACATCGACAACCACGCCCTGTGGATCGACCCCGACGACCAGGACCACCTGATCAACGGCAACGACGGGGGGCTGTACGAGAGCTTCGACCGCGGCAGCACCTGGCGCTTCTTTCCCAACCTGCCGATCACCCAGTACTACAAGCTCGCGGTCGGCAACGACGCGCCCTTCTACACCGTCTGCGGCGGAACGCAGGACAACGCCACCCATTGCGGCCCCGCCCGCACCGACGCGGTGAACGGCGGCCGCGAGGCCGACTGGTACGTCCCGGTCTTCGGCGACGGCTTCGAGCCGGCGATCGATCCGACCGACGCCAACATTATCTATGCGCAGTGGCAGTACGGCGGCCTCATCCGCTACGACCATCGGACCGGCGAGAGCCTCGACATCAAGCCGCGCGAGTCGGCCGACGGACCGCCGCTGCGCTGGAACTGGGACTCGGCGCTGCTCATCAGCCCGCACGATCCGGCGCGGCTGTACTACGCCGCCCAGATCCTGTTCCGCAGCGACGACCGCGGCAACTCGTGGCGCGCCGTCAGCGATGACCTGACGCGCAACACGGACCGCAATCGCCTCGAGATCATGGGGCGCGTCTGGGGGGTCGACTCGGTGCGCAAGAACAACTCGACCTCGCTCTACGGCACGATCGTGGCGCTCGACGAGTCGCCCCTGGTCGAGGGCTTGCTGTACACGGGCAGCGACGACGGCCTGGTGCAGGTGAGCGAGGACGGCGGGAGCTCGTGGCGCCGCATCGAGACCTTCGAGGGCGTGCCCGAGATGACCTACGTCAACGACCTCGAGGCATCGCTGCACGACCCGGACACCGTCTACGCCGCCTTCAACAACCACAAGATGGGCGACTTCGCGCCGTATGTGCTGCAGAGCAGCGACCGGGGCGTGACCTGGAGATCGATCGCCGGCGATTTGCCGGAGCGGGGCTCCGTGTACGCGCTCAAGCAGGATCACGTCGACCCCGACCTGTTGTTCGCCGCCACCGAGTTCGGCGTCTGGTTCACCAACGACGGAGGGCTGCAGTGGCACGAGTTGTCGGGCAACCTGCCGACGATTGCGGCGCGTGACATCGAGATCCAGCGCCAGATGGACGACCTGGTGATCGCCTCGTTCGGACGCAGCTTCTGGGTGCTCGATGACTACTCGGCCCTGCGTGGGCTCGATGACGAGCTGCTCGGTAGCGCGGCACATCTGTTCCCGGTGCGCGATGCCCTCGCCTACATCGAGCGCACCCCGATGGCGCTGTCGGAACGGGCCTTCCAGGGCTCGGACTACTACATCGCCGACAATCCGTCCTTCGGCGCGACCTTCACCTACTGGCTGCGCGACAGCCTGGCGAGCGGGCGCGACGCACGCCAAGAGCGTGACCAGGAGACCGCGGAGCGCGGCGAGGACGTCTTCTACCCGACCTGGGAGGAGCTCAAGGCCGAGGATCGCGAGGCGGACCCGGCCGTCTGGCTGACGGTTCGCGATTCGCAGGGTGGCGTCGTGCGGCGCTTGCCAGGCTCGACCTCCGGCGGCATGCACCGTGCCACCTGGGATCTGCAGTATCCCGGCTTCGCCCCCGTCAGTGCCTCCTCCGACGGCAACGGACCGATGGCCGCGCCGGGGAGCTACACGGTCGAGATCGACCGCTGGCACGAGGGCGTGCTGGAGACCATTGCGGGACCCACCCCATTCGAGGTGATGCCGCTGGGCATGCCGACGCTGGCCGCCGCAGACCGCGCTGCGGTCGCTGCCTTCAACCTGGAGCTCGGCGAGCTGCAGCGCGTGGCGACGGGGGCCGGACGTGCCGCGGCCGAGGCGGAGCGGCAGCTCGAGCTCATCGAGCAGGCGGTGCGGCGTCATCGCCAGGCCGATCTGCAGCTCATCGACGAGGTACGTGACCTGCAGCTGCGGCTGCGCGACGTGCAGGAGGTGCTCAGCGGCGATCCGACCAAGCGGCGGCGCAGCGAGAGCGACATGCCAGGCATCATGCAGCGTCTGCAGGGCGCCATCGGTGGGGCCTGGGCGACCAGCAACGGCGCCACGCAGACGCACCGCGACCAGTACGAGATCGCCTCCAGGGAGCTCGAGGCGTTGATCCCACGGCTGCGGGAGCTGGTCGAGCAGGAGCTGCCCGCATTGCACGAGCGTCTCGAGGCCGCAGGGGTTCCGTGGAGCCCGGGTCGCGGCGTGCCGCGCTGGCAGCGCTAGACGAAGACACGCGCCACCGTTGTTTTCCGGTCGTCGCGTGGCTACCGTTGCGCACGAGGCCGACAGGGAGCAGCCGTGGAGATCGGTAGCAAGCTAGGTCCGTACGAGATCATCGAGCCGCTCGGTGCGGGGGGCATGGGCGAGGTCTACCTGGCCCGCGATACGCGCCTGGGCCGCGACGTAGCGGTCAAGGTGCTGCCGCCGCAGTTTGCCTCCAACCCGGAACGGCTGGCGCGCTTCGTGCGCGAGTCCAAGGCTGCCGCGGCGCTCAACCACCCGCACATCGCCGCCGTCCACGATGTCGGCGAGATCGACGGCGTGCGCTACATCGTACAGGAGCACCTGCAGGGCACGACCTTCCGCAAGGCGATCGAGGACGGCGCGCTGCCGGCCAACAAGGCGCTGCAGCTGGCCACCGAGGTTGCCGAGGCCCTGGCCGCGGCGCACCGCGCCGGCATCGTGCACCGCGATCTGAAGCCGGAGAACCTGTTCGTCACCGAGGCGGGGCACGCCAAGGTGCTCGACTTCGGGCTCGTCAAGCTGATCGAGCCCGATGTCACCGGCGCCGAGACGCCGGAGGTCACCGGATCGCCCACGGTGCTCGGCTCGGTGGCCGGGCAGGTCATGGGTACGGCTGGCTACATGTCCCCCGAGCAGGTCGACGGCCGCGACGTGGACCACCGCGCCGACCTGTTCGCTTTCGGGTGCGTGCTCTACGAGATCAGCACCGGTCGCTCCGCGTTCCGGGGCGCCAGCGTGCTGGACACGCTCCACGGCATCGTGCACGACGACGCCAAGCCGCTGCGCGAGGTCGCTCCGGAGCTGCCGGCCGATCTGCAGCGCATCCTGCGCAAGTGCCTCGAAAAGGACCCGACTCGGCGCTACCAGTCGGCAGACGACCTGGTCGTGGACCTGCGCTCCCTGGTTCTCGAGGTCGAGGCAGGCAATGCCCTGCCGGCCGGCGGAAGCGAGCTCGTGCGTACCGGGCGGGGCATGTCGTGGGGGCTGGTGGCGGCGGTCGCGGTCGCAGGTGTCCTGATCGGCGGTACTGGCGTGTGGCTGGCGATGCGCGGCCCGGCGCCGGAGCCAATGCCGGTGCAACGATACGCGGTGGATACCGACCCGCTGTTCCGCAACGGTCCCACACTGTCACCCGACGGCGCCCATCTCGTCTATATGGCGGTGTCCGATGGCGCCGTGCGTGCACTGCAGCATCGGCCCCTCGACCGTATGGAGCCCATCACCTGGCCCCTGCCGGCGGGCGCGACCGCTGCGGTGTGGCCGTTCGTTTCGCCCGACAGCCAGTGGGTCGCTTTCACTACGCCCACGGGCCTGTACCGGATTCCGATGGGCGGCGGCGAGCCCTTCCGGCTGGCAGAGATCGGCGGTTACGGCACCTGGGGCGACGACGGCTCGATCGTCGTCGCGGCGGGAGGTCGACTCGTCCAGTTACCCTGGACCGGCGGCGAGCCTCAGGAGTTGCTGGGGCCGGGGGAGGAGGAGCAGGAGGAGCAGGAGGAGCAGGAGGAGCAGGAGGAGCAGGAGGAGCAGGAGGAGCAGGAGGAGCAGGAGGAGCAGGAGGAGCAGGAGGAGCAGGTGACCTTCCGGGCCCCCGAGTTCCTCCCTGGCAGCCGCGCCGTCCTGTTCGAGATGCGCAGCGGCGACGAGCGACGGATCGGCGTTCTCGACATCGCTAGCGGCGAGACGAAGATCATCTCCGAGGAGGGGAGCCACCCGCGCTTCTCGCCGACCGGCCACGTGCTGTACGCCCGCGGCACGGTGATCGAGGCGATTCCCTTCGACCCATCCGCGCTCGAGGTGCGCGGCCCGCCGGCGCCGGTAATGCAGGACGTGCAGATCCTGGGCAGCGGAGCGGCATTGTTCACGATCTCCACCAACGGGACACTGGCGTACGTCCCGTCCGACGACACCGGCAACGTCCGCCGCAACATCGTATGGGTGGCGCGGGACGGCGCCGAGAGCCAGGTCGTCGAGTACAAGGGCGCGGTTCGCGCGGTGCGACTGTCGCCCGATGGCCGGCGCATCGCCGCGGAGGTCTTCGATTCGCCGACATCCGCGGCCGGCAGCGACATCTGGCTTCACGGCATCGAGGACGGTACCTGGGTCAAGCTCAACGACGAGATCCGGGCGCAAGGGCCGCTTTGGTCGCCGGATGGTCGCCGCGTGGCCTTCACGATGTTCGGCGGCGACGAGACAGGCGGCGTCGCGTGGAAGCCGGCGGACTTCAGCAGTGAGCGGGAAACGCTGTATCACCGCGACGACGGACAGCTTTACGGGCTCTCCTGGTCGGAGCAAGGCGAGCTGCTCATCCACCAGATGGTGCAGGGTCGCCAGAACCGCCGCATCCTGGTGCTGCCGGTCGGCGGCGATGGAGAGCCGGAGGCGCGTGATCTGCTCGACGACAGCGGCCGCTACAACCAGCGCTCGCCGATGATCTCGCCGGACGGCAATTGGCTCGCCTACGTCGAGGCGCAGTCCGGGGCTACGTGCGCCCCTATCCGGGACCCGGCGGCCGCTTCCCCATCTCCGACCGGGGGGGAGTGGAACCGATGTGGGGCGCCGATTCCTCCGAGCTGTTTTACCGCGATTTGGACGACCGGATGCTGGCCGTGAGCCTCGAAACCGAGTCGGAGCTGCGCGTTGCCGGGCGGCAAGCACTGTTCGACGATATCTACTCCCGCCACGTCGTCGCGGCGCGCCCGGTCTACGACTACGATCGCCGCAACGACCGCTTCCTGATGGTTCGCGCGCCCATGCAGGAGCGCAGCCGGATCAACGTAGTGGTCAACTGGTTCGAGGAGCTGCGCCGCCAGGCGCCGGCCGATCGCTAGCGCGCCGTGGTCGGCGAGACACTGGGGCACTACGAGGTCCTGCAGCTCTTGGGTGCCGGCGGCATGGGAGAGGTCTACCGGGCGCGGGACACGCGGCTGGGCCGCGACGTCGCCCTCAAGGTTCTGCCCGAGGATTTCGCCGCCGCCGAGGAGCGCCTGGCACGTCTGGAGCGCGAGGCGCAGCTGCTGGCGGCGCTGAACCACCCCAAGATCGCGACGATCCACGGCCTCGAGCTGTCGGGCGACACACGGTTCCTGGTTCTCGAGCTGGTCGAGGGCGAGTCGCTGTCGGCGTTGCTGGGCAGGGGGCCGATGCCGCTCGATCGAGCGCTCAAGGTCTGCAGCCAGATCGCAGGCGCCATGGAGGCCGCGCACGAGGCGGACATCGTGCACCGCGACCTCAAGCCGGCCAACGTGCTGATCACTCGCGACGGGCGTGCCAAGGTCCTCGACTTCGGTATCGCCAAGACGACTCGGGCCGGCCCCGACGTGGCCGACAGCCGGCCCACCGAGCTGACGGTCGCCGGCGCGCTGCTCGGAACCGCTCCCTACATGAGCCCCGAGCAGGCTCGCGGGCAGGAGATCGACAAGCGTACCGACGTCTGGGCGTTCGGTTGCGTGCTGTACGAGACGATCACCGGGGCTCGGGCGTTCGACCGCGACACGGTGGCGGACAGCCTGAACGCCGTGCTCAGCGAGGAACCCGATTGGGAGGCGCTTCCGGGGGCGCTTCCGGCGGGCGTCCGCCGGAAGCTGCATCGTTGCCTGCAGAAGGACCCACTGGAGCGTCTCCGCGACCTCGGCGACGCTCGCCTGGAGATCGATGAGGCGCTCGCCACGGCGGCGTCGGGAGCGGTTCCGGACGTGCCGGCCACCGCAGCCACCGATCGCCCTGCGTCGCCGCGGCCAGCCCTCGGTGCGCTATTGATCGGCGTCGGGTTGGGCTCGATCGGTGTGTGGGCGTGGCTGTCTTCGGGTAGCACCGAGCCGCCCGCGGTCTCGAGATTCGTACTCGATGCCGAGATCGCCGAGGCTCGTCTGGGCGGCGGCATCGCCCTGTCGCCCGACGGCCAGACCATCGCCTATTCAGGCCCCCCCCGACGCTCAGCTCTACTTGCGGCGGCTCGGCCAGCTCGAGCCCATCGCCGTCCCCGGGGCCACCCTCATAGTGTCGCCGTTCTTCTCGCCCGACGGCGAATGGGTGGGTTTCTGGTCGCAGGGGTCGCTGAAGAAGTCGCCTGTCACCGGCGGGCCCCTGACCACGATCGTCTCGACGAGCACGCCCTACGGCGTGGCATGGGGTCCGGACGACACGATCGTGTTTGCCGAGATCTTCTCGGCTCTCGACCGGGTCCCGGCGACCGGCGGACAGCCGGCCGTTCACTGAGCTCGACGCCGGGCTCAACGACGTAGGCCACTCCGCGCCGCAGTTTCTGCCCGGAGGAGAGGCGGTGCTGTTCGCCACTGTCGACGGACAAACCACGACGCCTCGGATCGCCCTTGCACTCACCGACACCGGCGAGTGGCGGGTGCTGTTGGACAACGGCGACAGCGCGCAGTACGTCTCCGCCGGGTACATCGTGTTCGTGCGGCCCAGTGGCTCGATCTGGGCGGTCCAGTTCGATGTCGAGGCGCTGGCGCTCACCGGCGACTCGTTTCTCGTAGACGAAGTCTCGATTGGCAGCCGAGGGGACGTCAGCGGGGCGAACCTCGCCCTGGCCGAGAGCGGTACGTTGCTGTTCCAACGCGCCCCGGAGCCGGCGCAGAGTCGTCTGGCGTGGGTCGGCACAGACGGTGCCCGCACGACGCTGCTGTTCGAGGAGCAGGTGTACAAGCACCCGCGACTGTCGCCCGATTCTCGCCGCGTCGCGGTCACCATCGATGATCTCGTCAACGGCCGGCAGGACATCTGGATCCTCGATCTGGCGCGCGGCACGCAGACTCGGCTGACCTTCGAGGGCCAGCGCAATCGGTGGCCCGTGTGGACGCATGACGGTAGCCGGATCGCCTTCGTATCGACCCGAGCCGGCTCCCCGTTCGACCTGTACTCGATGCCATCCGATGGCAGCGCCGCCGCCCGCCCGCTGCTGAGAAGCGAGCGCGGACTCATCGCGATCTCCTGGGCTCAGGTTCACGAAGCTCTTGCCTACTACGGGATGGATCGGTTCGCCGACATCCGCACGCTGCTGCCGGATGGCTCCACCTCGGAGTTCCTGGCAACGGCGTTCGATGAGCGCTCACCGCTCTTCTCAACGGATGGCGACTGGCTGATCTACGTTTCCGACGAGTCGGGCCAGGACGAGATCTACCTGCGCCCGTATCCGGGCCCCGGGGCTCGGGTGCAGATCTCCAACGAGGGCGGCGTGGAGCCGGGGTGGTCGGCCGATGGGAGCTCGATCTACTACCGCAAAGGCGATTCGATGATGGTGGTCGGCCTGGACCGCGGCGCCAGGCGACCGCTGCCGCCGGAGCTGCTTTTCAGCGGACCGTACCTGTATGGTGAGTTGGGCCGGGGCAATCCGAACTACGACGTGGCCGCGGACGGCCGCTTCCTGATGCTCGAGGCGGTCTCGAGCGGCACGTCGTCCCGTCTGGTCGTGGTGCTCAACTGGCTCGAGGAGCTGAAGGCGCGCGCCTCGGCCGGCCAGTAGACTCGTCGTATCGAACCAAGGGTCGACTCATGCGTCGCTCGTTCCTGCTCGTGGGCCTATGCCTTCTTGCAGCCGCGGAGCTGCCGGCCGCTCAGGAGGCGGCGCGGCGCTTCAATCTTCCTGGCGGCGGCGAGGGCGCCACCCTGAGCGGCCGGGCGGATCACACCATCATCGCGCGGCGCGCGGCAGACGGAACCCTCGAGCTGACCTGCCTGCAGGGCGACGAGCACTTGGCGCGGCAGGTTCTCGCCGCTGGCCGGCCCACGCCGCACGCGGCCCCCATGACTGCGCACGCGGCCGTGGCGAGCCGCGCTGCCAGCATCAGTGCGACGTTGATCGTCGACCCGGACCGGCCGGCGGGTGCCGACGAGGACGGCAACGTGCTGATCTACACGCCCGACCCGGTCGAGCCGGGGTCGAGCGTCTCCCATTTCGATCGTAGCGCCAGCCCCAACCTGCTGATGGAGCCGTCGATCAGCTCCGATCTGCCGCTCAACGGCGTCGACCTCGCCGACAAGGCCCTGCGCGACATGGGTTGGCGCGGCGGGCGTTTTACAGCGGCGTTCCAGTTCACCGATGCCGCCGGCACCGGATTCAACGACGCAACCCTCGGCGCGACGCGCCAGGCGGCCGTACGACACGCCGCCGAGATCTGGGGGGGGGGGTCTGCTCGGTAGCACCACGGCGGTGACGGTCGAGGCCAGGTTCCAGACGCTGCAGTGCGGCGAGGAGGGTTCGACGCTCGGGACCGCCGGGCCGGTCGAGACCTTTCGGGACTTCCCGGGCGGCCAGCCGGGAACCTGGTACCCGGGCCCGATGGCGGAGTCGATCGCGGGAACCGAGATGAGCTCGCCCGGCGCGGTCGATCTGGTGATCAACTTCAACTCGGCGATCGACACCGCGTGTCTCGGACCCGGAACGGGGTGGTACTACGGAACCGAGGGCGCCGCTGCCGCCGGGCAGATCGCCTTCGTGACGGTCGCGCTGCACGAGCTGGCCCACGGCCTGGGTTTCGTAGGGTTGGTGAACCTGACGACTGGCAGCCTCTTCCAAGGGGCACCGGATATCTATAGCCGGCTGACCTACGACACGGTGCGTGATCAGACCTGGGACGAGATGTCCAGCGTCCAGCGGCGCAATTCTGCCGTGCGCGAGCAGGAGGTGTCCTTCATCGGCAACAAGACACGGCGTCGCGGCCGCCGGTTGCTCGGGGGCACGCCACTGCTGCGAATTGCTGCGCCACGCGCGCTAGCCGGGGATCATCTCGTCGGAACGGCGGTCTTCGGCCCAGCGGTCGACGAGGACGCCGTGACGGCAGAGATGGTCTTGGCCGACGACGGCACAGCCGACCCCACGCTGGCCTGCTCACCTCTGGTCAACGGCGCTGCGATCGCCGGTAAGATCGCCGTGGTCGATCGGGGCGAGTGCTTTTTCGTCGTCAAGGTCGCGAACGCGCAGAGTGCCGGCGCCATCGCCGTGGTCGTGGTGAACAACATCGACGGCGCCCTGGTGACCCTGGGCGGCGACGACGACGGCTCGATCACGATCCCGTCGGTGATGATTCGCCGCGACCTGGGCAGAAAGATCAAGCGCCGCCTCTGACAGCGACCGGCCTCCTAGAGATGTAGATGGAGTGACTCATGCGTACGCTTCTGATCGGGCTCCTCGTCCTGACCGCCACATCGCCGGCGCAGTCGGCCCTCGCGCAGGAGGTCGGCCTTGGAGACTTCCTCGACGCGACCCGCTTCCGCAACATCGGCCCGTTCCGCACCTCGGCGTGGATCATCGAGATCGCGGTTCCGGAGGCGCCGCTTCACGAGCACCTGTACACGATCTACGCCGCCACCCGCAGCGGCGGGCTGTGGAAGACGACCAACAACGGCATCTCCTGGGAGGCGATCTCCGATAGCGTCGAGGTTGGCGCCGTCGGTGCCGTGGCGCTGGCTCCGTCGACCCCGGAGACCGTCTGGATGGGAACCGGCGCCAACGACCTGGCGCGCTCCTCCTACTCTGGCAAGGGTCTCTACAAGTCAACGGATGGTGGCGATAGCTGGCGGCTCATGGGGCTGACCGATACGCACCACATCGCCCGCATCGTGGTGCATCCTAGCGATCCCGACACCGTCTGGGTGGCGGCGATGGGCCACCTGTTCTCGCGCAACCAGGAGCGCGGCGTCTTCCGCACCCGCGACGGTGGCGAGAGCTGGGAGAGGGTGCTGTACATCGACGCCGCTACCGGAGCTGTCGACCTGGTGATCAACCCCGAGTCGCCCGACACGCTCTACGCCGCGATGTACGAGAAGCACCGCATGCCGTGGAAGTTGGTTCTCGGTGGCCGCGGGACCGGCGTCTACCGCACCGACGACGGCGGCAACACCTGGGACCAGCTCGAAGGGCTGCCTTCCGGGAACATCGGACGCATCGGTCTCGACATCCACCGGCGCGACCCGAGCATCCTGCACGCGGTGATCGAGAACGTGAACCCGCGCCCTGACGGGTGGCCCGCTCGCCATGATGCGTGCTCGCCGGAGCGCGAGATCGGCCGCGACACGATCGGCAACGAGGTCTACCGCTCCGAGGACGGCGGCCGCACCTGGCGCAAGACCCACGGCGACGCGATCGATGTCGCCGGTGCCAAGGCCCCCTACTCGTTCAACCAGATCAAGACCGACCCCGCCGATCCGAACCGCATCGTCATCAACAGCGACACGATGTACGAGTCGCGCGACGGCGGCCGGACCTGGAGCTGCGATTTCTTTCAGGGCGTCTTCGGCGACTTCCGCACCATGTGGTGGGACGAGCAAGACCCGCTGCGCATCATGATCGGCAGCGACGGCGGCGTCAACGTCTCCTACGACGGCGGCCGCACCGCCGACTATTTCGTCAACATGCCGATCGGCGAGGTCTACGCGGTCGGCGTCGACATGGACGACCCCTACAACGTCTACGCCGGCCTGCAGGACCACGACTCCTGGAAGGGCCCGAGCAACGCCCGCAGCGGCCGTATCACGCTCGAGGACTGGACCACCGTCGGCACCGGCGACGGCATGTACAACCAGGTCGATCCCACAGACTCACGCTGGGTCTACAACACCCTGCAGGCCGGCGGTCAGAGTCGCTTCGATCAGACTACGGGGCGCGCCACGCCGATCCGACCCTCGCGCGCCGCCGGTGAGGCGCCGCTGCGCTACAACTGGGTCACCCCCATCGTGCTGTCGCCCCACAACCCGCAGATCATCTACAGCGGCGCGCAGGTGCTGTTCCGGTCGTTGGATCGGGGTGACCACTGGGAGCAGATCAGCCCCGATCTGACGTCCGACGACGCGGATCGGTGCGGGCTCAACTCGGGCTACGTCCCCTACTGCACGATCACGTCGATCTCCGAGTCACCGCTCGACCCCGGCTTGATCTGGGTCGGCACCGACGATGGCTACGTGCACCTGACTCGCGATCACGGCGCCGAGTGGACCGATACGACGGCAGCAATCGAGGCGGCGGGCGGTGCGGCCGATCGCTGGGTCAGCCGCGTGTTCGCCTCGCCGCACGACGTCGGCACCGCGCTCGTTGCCAAGAACGGTTTCCGCAACGACGACTTCCGACCGTTCCTGTACCGGACGACCGACTACGGAGCGAGCTGGACGTCGATCGGCGCCGGCCTCCCCGACGCGCCGATCAACGTTATCGTGCAGGACCGCGACAACGCCGACCTGCTGGTCGTCGGCAACGACATCGGCGTATGGGTCTCGATCGACGCCGGCGACAGCTGGCACCGGCTCACGGCCAACCTCCCCACCGTGCCGATCCACGATCTGACGATTCATCCCCGCGAGGGCGACCTCGTACTGGGAAGCTACGGTCGCGGGGTGTTCATCGGCGACATCACGGCGCTGCGGCAGTTGTCGCCCGACATCCTCGCCAAGCGGTTCCACCTGTTCGATGTCGAGCCGCGTCCTCACTACGGCTTCCGCGCCCTCGGCAATTTCCACCTGTTCGGCGACAAGTACATCGAGGTGCCCAACGAGCCGGATGGCCTGGTCATCCAGTACTGGCTTGCGGAAGGTTCCGAGGACGACGCGACCGTCACGATTGGCACCCTCGCCTCCGAGCACCTGGTGACCTTGAGCGGCTCGGCCGATGCCGGGCTCAACCGCGTCGTCTGGGACATGCGTCCCGCCGCGGACGACAGCGAGGGCCGGGGAGCCCGCTTGCGGCGCCTCCGAACGCCCCCGCTGCCGCCGGACAGCTACCGCATCAGCGTGCGAGTGGGCGAGCAGGAGCAGAGCCTGATCGCCCGCATCCGCGAGCGGCTCGAGTAGGCAGCATCGCCTCGTCGCGCTCCTAGCAGGCTGCTGAAAAACGGCTCGAGCGCGCCATTTTGGGCTGGATCGTCTCGATCACGGTGAGTTAGCGGGGCGCCGAGTGTGGGTACGAGGCCGGCGCTGCTGGCAGCGCCGGCATTTCTTGGGGATTGGTGCCCTCATCGTCACGTCGCCCCCTCGAGGTTGCGCATTCTGACCAGGTTGAAGGCCGCGACGGTGAAGATGAACATCCAATCGACACGTTGCGTGCCTCGGTGTCTGGTCTTGCGCATCAGCCCGACCGTCTTGGCCCATCCGAACATCTGCTCAACGAGCTTGCGTTTCTTCTGACTGACCGTGTAGCCCGGGTGCCGGGTTGTGCGGCGGTCGATGGCGCTGCGCCGGTTCGTGTCGTTCTGTGCGACGTGCGGGGTGATGTTGCGATCTCGAAGCTTTCGGATGCAGTCTCGCGTGTCGTAGCCCTTGTCGGCCGCCAAGGTTACCCGGCCCCTTCCGGGAATCTCGCCCGCCATCTGCACGGCGGCCTCTCGTTCTGCTGTTCCCGAAGCGATCGTTACGCAGGCGTTGGTTGCTAACCCGTGGCGGTTGTCGATCATCAGGTGCCCCATGTAGCAGAGCCTCGACTCGGCTCCCTTACTCTTCTTGTATAGGCGTGCCTCCGGGTCGGTCCTGGAGGCGTGAGTATCGTTCGTGCGCCGTTGCCGGCGGAAATCGACGCTCGGGTTGCTGCCGCCCTCATCGGAGTCGCTCTGATCCTTCGGCTTGAAGCTCTTGTGCGAGGCCCACGCCTCGATCAGCGTGCCGTCCACCGTGAAGTGTTCATCCGACAGCAGGCTGCGGCGCCGCGCCTCCGCCAGCACTTCCTGGAAGAACACCTTGGCGACCTCGCCTCCCAACACTCGATCTCGGTTCTTCGTGAACACCGTCACATCCCACACCAGATCGTCCATGTTCAGGCCCACAAACCACCGGAACAGCAGGTTGTAGTCGAGCTGCTCCATCAGCATGCGCTCGGAGCGAATCGTGTACAGCACCTGCAGCAGCAGCGCCCGCAGCAGCTTCTCCGGCGGGATCGACGGTCGCCCCGTGTGCGAGTACAGCTTCTCGAACAGCGGCGACATCCGCCCCAGCACGTCGTTGACGATCCTCAGCAGCGGCCGCAGCGGATGCTCTTTCGGTACTCGCTGCTCCGGAGATACGTAACTAAAGGTGGCCACCTGTCCCGCGTCCTCACCACGCATCTGCTCACCTCGTTGATGCTTCGGTTTTTGCCGCGGGCTGCGTGGTTCAGAATCTACTCGAACAAGGGGAGTTTTTCAGCAGCCTGCTAGAGCGGCAGCGCCCGCTCCCGAAAGATCGTCAGCGCTTCGGACGTGCCTTCCCTGAACCAGGCTCTCGCATGGGCTGCTAGGCTAGGGCGAGCGTAGGGCCCCGTGACCGAGGCAGATCATGTCGACACAGCTGACGAACCGCAACGTCATGTTCGTCGGCGGTCTTCCGCGTACCGGCGGGTCGTTGCTGCCGTTCGTGTTCGACGGCATACCCGGCATCTACACCGTGCCGTTCGAGATGCACATTGCGGGCGCAACCGGCGAGGACGTCCGGGAGGAGGATCTTCGCGACCAAGATCCCAGTCGTGTCGTCGCGATCACCTCGCGTTTGAAGATTCGGGGCAAGGAACACCACCCGCCCAAGCCCATCGCGTGCAAGACAAAGGACCGGTTCACTTTCGACTCCCAGCTCTTCTTTGACGAGTACGTCGCCGCTGTGGGCCGCGGCGAGGTCAACGAGAAGAACTACATGGCGCAGAAGATCGCCGCCTTCTTCCGCGCGGTCGCTCGGCCTCTTGCCCAGGACACTCGATGGCTCATCGCGCATTCGGGCAAGGCGATGACGCACAGCAGCGCCCACTTCCTGGGGACCAACGAGCCGGGTCTGTACGTCTACACCCGCAGGGACGACATCGCCTGGTGGCGGTCGTACGCCGGCAAGTTCCCGAACGTGTCGATTCTCCGCGACCGCAAGGTGATCGAGCAGTTCATCGAGATGAAACGCGAGTCGGACGCCCTCGCCGAGCAGTACGAGCGTCGTTTCAGCGACCGGTACGCGATCGTACAGTACGAGCACCTGGTCGATTCCGCGGGCCGGACAGTGGCGAGTCTGGCTCGGCGACTCGGGGTGCAGGTGCCGGCCGAGCACGACCCGAGGCCTACGTTCCTGGGGATTCCGGTGCCGGCCAACTCGTCTTTCCGTGAGCTCAAGCAGCAGACGGGCATCATCCCCACCTCCATCACGCGCCCCGATTTCGACCCGGCGACCACAGCCTTCGTCGAAGAGCTCTGTTCCTCGCGCCCTCCTCGGCCGCTCGATCTCTCGGACCTATCCGACAGCGCCTTCGCTGAGGCGGCTCGCCACGTGCATCGTCGCTTCTACGTTCTGGAGTCGTTCCGAAAGCAGCTGAGCAAGGCCGAGCGGGTGTCGCGACAGGCGCGGCGCGAAAAGAAGCTGCAGGCGAAGGGTTGATCGCTCTGGCTCGCGAGGATCGGTGCTAGAGGTCGAGGGCTCTTACAGGCGCGTGCGGGCCAGCGAGTTCCTGCCTCGGGTGCGCGGATCGGTCGCCTCGGTGGACTCCACGGGCTTGGGAGCCGAGCTCCAGTTTCCGTCCGCCCTCGCCGAGATTCCGCAGCCGCCGGCGCTCTGCTTCGACAACGAGTGGCAGCCGCAGTACTCGCCGGCCCTGTGCGAGGCGCCACTCCGGGTGAAGACCCTGTACCTGCCGGTCGTGGCGGGAGCCCGCCTGGTCGGCAACGGTATCGTCGTGGCCAGGAACGACGTGATCCTCTCGGAATCCGTGGGACGCCACGCGGTGCGGCTTGGGCTCGAGGCGGCCGAGGGCGAGGCGTACCGGCTGTCGCCGAAGCTCAGGCTGTCGCTTCACCGCGCCCAGAAGCGAACCGTCACTCACCACGACGGTGCCGCGATGATGCTGTTCGATCCTGCGATTCGGCGTTTCGGTATGTGGATGCTGAAGTGCCTGACCAAGCTGAGCCTGTTGCCCCTGCTCGAGCAACCCGACATCCGTGTGGTCGTTCCGGCCCACGTGCCTGACTTCTACGTTGCCTTGATGCGGGATCTCGGCATCGGAGCCGACCGCGTCGTCTACCACGATCCGGCGGGCATATCGGTCTTTGACAAGCTGATCGTCCCGCCCAAGACCTATACGTTCACTTCGACGCGGTGCTCGAATCCTTTCGAGGTCTTCTGCTACGCGGATCGAGAGGCGCCCTCTCCCCTGCTTGTCCCGAGCCATGCCGAGCGACGGATCTACATATCCCGGCGCAGCATTCAGCGGCGCAGCCTGGCCAACGAAGCGGAGGTCGAGAAGCTGTTCCGCGAGTTCGATTTCCAGATCGTCGAGCCGAGCGTCCTGACGGCCGTCGAGACCGTGTCGATGTTCGCGAAGTGCGAGTTCATCGCCGGGCCGCACGGTTCGGGCCTCTACAACGGTGTGTTCTCCCGGAACAAAATCAGGGCGCTGCAGCTGGTCCCGCCGGGACTGAAGTTCGAGAACGCGTTTCTCATCACCACGCATGTCTTCGGCGGCAAGGGCGGTACCGCCGGATACGTCTTCGGACGCATGACCGAGGACCACCGGAATCGATCGGAAGAGTTCGACTATTCGTGGGAGGTCGACCTCGACCGCCTGCGTGGTGTGCTGATGCGGGTCCTCTAGCAGGCTGCTGAAAAACTCCCCTTGTTCGAGTAGATTTTGAACCACGCAGCCCGCGGCAAGAACCGAAGCATCAACGAGGTGAGCAGATGCGTGGTGAGGACGCGGGCCGGGTGGCGGTTTTTAGTTACGTATCTCCAGAGCAGCGAGTACCGAAGGAGCATCCGCTGCGGCCGCTGCTGAGGATCGTCAACGATGTGCTGGGGCGGATGTCGCCGCTGTTCGAGAAGCTGTACTCGCACACGGGCCGTCCGTCGATCCCGCCGGAGAAACTGCTGCGGGCGCTGCTGCTGCAGGTGCTGTACACGATTCGCTCCGAGCGCATGCTGATGGAGCAGCTCGACTACAACCTGCTGTTCCGGTGGTTTGTGGGCCTGAACATGGACGATCTGGTGTGGGATGCGACGGTGTTCACGAAGAACCGAGATCGAGTGTTGGGAGGCGAGGTCGCCAAGGTGTTCTTCCAGGAAGTGCTGGCGGAGGCGCGGCGCCGCAGCCTGCTGTCGGATGAACACTTCACGGTGGACGGCACGCTGATCGAGGCGTGGGCCTCGCACAAGAGCTTCAAGCCGAAGGATCAGAGCGACTCCGATGAGGGCGGCAGCAACCCGAGCGTCGATTTTCGCCGGCAACGGCGCACGAACGATACTCACGCCTCCAGGACCGACCCGGAGGCACGCCTATACAAGAAGAGTAAGGGAGCCGAGTCGAGGCTCTGCTACATGGGGCACCTGATGATCGACAACCGCCACGGGTTAGCAACCAACGCCTGCGTAACGATCGCTTCGGGAACAGCAGAACGAGAGGCCGCCGTGCAGATGGCGGGCGAGATTCCCGGAAGGGGCCGGGTAACCTTGGCGGCCGACAAGGGCTACGACACGCGAGACTGCATCCGAAAGCTTCGAGAGAGGTGGACCCCGAAATTCGGACAGGTTGCTAAGGTGGGATCCAGACCAAGAAGAAGGAGTCTGGAATGCCACGGAAGAGACGGAGTTATCCTGCTGAGCTGAAGGCGAAGGTCGCTTTGGAGGCGCTTCGCGAGGAAGCGACGATGGCGGAGCTGGCAGCCCGCTACGATGTGCATCCGAATCTGATCGCCAACTGGAAGAAGAAGGCTCGGCAGAAGGTGCTGGCTGGCTTCTCGGGGAAACAGGAGCGCAACGAGGTCTCTCGGGAGGCCGAGATCAAGGAGCTGCGGGCGAAGATCGGGGAGCTCGTCATCGAGCGGGATTTCTTGTCCAAGGCCTTCGGTCGTTGAGCCACGGCCGGAGGGTGGCGATGGTCGATCCGGAGCACGGCCCCCTGAGCATCACGCGGCAGTGCCGCCTGGTGTCGATCGCGAGGTCTTCGTTCTATTACGAGGGCCACGGCGAGAGTCCGCTGAACCTGCGCCTGATGCGGCTGATCGACGAGCAGTTTCTTCAGACGCCGTTTTACGGCTCACGTCAGATGCGACGATGGCTGCGCCGTCAGGGCTACACGGTCTCTCGCAAGCGGGTGCGCCGCCTGATGCGGCTGCTCGGGTTGCAGGCGATCTTGCAGCGGTCCAGGACGTCTCAGCCGCACCCGGAGCACCGGATCTACCCCTACCTGCTGCGTGATCTGGAGATCACGCGACCCAACCACGTTTGGTGCGCGGATGTGACCTACATCCCGCTGCAGCGGGGCTTTCTGTACCTGGTTGCGGTGATGGACTGGGCGAGCCGCAAGGTGCTGTCCTGGCGTCTGTCCAACACGCTCGATACGAGCTTCTGCGTCGAGGCCTTGCAAGAGGCGCTCGAGCGCTACGGTCCTCCCGAGATCTTCAACACGGATCAGGGTAGCCAATTCACCAGCGTCGACTTCACCGACGCGCTCAAGGAGGCCGGCATTCGGATCTCGATGGACGGCAAGGGCCGCTGGATGGACAACGTCTTCATCGAGCGACTGTGGCGATCGCTCAAGTACGAGCAGGTCTATCTGTCAGAGTACGCGACTGGCTCCGAGGCTCGGGCCGGGATCGGCTGGTGGATGGACTTCTACAACGAGTGCCGACCGCACTCGTCGCTCCAGGACCGGACGCCCGAGGAGGCGTACATTGACGACGGGGCTGAAGACAGGAGCCCGGGGCTTCGCCCCGTGTCTCGCAAGCCCAAGGCAGCCTGAATCATGAACCCGGATTCCACCTTAGCTGCGACGCAAACCTGTCCAAAGGATGGGGTCCACCTCTAGCAGGCTGCTGAAAAACTCCCCTTGTTCGAGTAGATTTTGAACCACGCAGCCCGCGGCAAGAACCGAAGCATCAACGAGGTGAGCAGATGCGTGGTGAGGACGCGGGACAGGTGGCGGTTTTTAGTTACGTATCTCCAGAGCAGCGAGTACCGAAGGAGCATCCGCTGCGGCCGCTGCTGAGGATCGTCAACGATGTGCTGGGGCGGATGTCGCCGCTGTGCGAGAAGCTGTACTCGCACACGGGCCGTCCGTCGATCCCGCCGGAGAAGCTGCTGCGGGCGCTGCTGCTGCAGGTGCTGTACACGATTCGCTCCGAGCGCATGCTGATGGAGCAGCTCGACTACAACCTGCTGTTCCGGTGGTTTGTGGGCCTGAACATGGACGATCTGGTGTGGGATGCGACGGTGTTCACGAAGAACCGGGATCGAGTGTTGGGAGGCGAGGTCGCCGAGGTGTTCTTCCAGGAAGTGCTGGCGGAGGCACGGCGCCGCAGCCTGCTATCGGATGAGCACTTCACGGTGGACGGCACGCTGATCGAGGCGTGGGCCTCACACAAGAGCTTCAAGCCGAAGGATCAGAGCGACTCCGATGAGGGAGGCAGCAACCCGAGCGTCGATTTTCGCAAACAACGGCGCACAAACGATACTCACGCCTCCAGGACCGATCCGGACGCACGCCTGTACAAGAAAAGTAGGGGAGCCGAGTCGAAGCTCTGCTACATGGGGCACCTGATGATCGACAACCGCCACGGGTTAGCAACCAAGGCATGCGTAACGATCGCTTCCGGGACAGCGGAACGAGAGGCGGCGGTGCAAATGGCGGACAAGATTTCCGGTAACCGCAGGGTGACCTTGGCGGCCGACAAGGGCTACGACACACGCGAGTGCGTCCGTAAGCTTCGAGATCGGAACATCACCCCGCACGTTGCACAGAACGACACCAATCGGCGCAGCGCCATCGACCGGCGCACAACCCGCCACCCCGGCTACCAGGTCAGTCAAAGGAAACGCAAGCTCGTCGAGCAGATGTTCGGATGGGCCAAGACGGTCGGGCTGATGCGCAAGACGCGGCACCGAGGCACCGAACGCGTCGATTGGATGTTCACCTTCACCGCCGCTGCCTTCAACCTGGTCAGAATGCGCAACCTCCAGGGGGCGACGTGACGATATCGGGACTAACCGCCCAAGAAATACCGGCGCGGCCGGCAACCAGAGCCTCGCACTCGCACACGGCGGCCGGGCAACTCACCTTGATCGAGACGATCCAGCCCAAAATGGCGCGCTCGAGCCGTTTTTCAGCAGCCTGCTAGAGCGCCGGGGCGAGCCCACCGTCCGCCCGTGGTTTGGCCACCGACTGTGCTACACGCCGGTCGTCGAGACCCCCGCGTGAACGTTCTGCAGGTGGCCGAGAACCTCCACGACACAGGACCCGACATCGTCGTGATAGGTCACGCCGTGGGCAAGCGATCGAGCGTTGGAGGCTTCATACGAGAGCTGGTTCATGATCGGCGAGTCCACGAAGGTCACCGCGAGTCCTGGGACGCGCTCGCGGATCAGCTCGACGAGCTCACCCACAGTGAGGTTCGCGGTGACGATGTTGTAAACACGATTGTCGAAGATGCCCTCGCTGATGAAGAGGTTCATCGCGTTGCAGCCGTCCCGTAGCCCGCAGTAGGGGCGCTTCTGCGACAGTGCCGTTCGCCAGACGGTGATCTCCTGGCCAGTCGCTGCCTGCCAGATGAACTTGTTGACCGCGGTATGGAACCGCATGCCAAGGGAATAGCCGAAGATCGTTCCCATGCGGAAGACGGTGTATCGGAGACCGGACGATGCGCCGAGCTCCTCGAGCACGCGCTCGCCGGCCAGCTTCGAGGTCGCGTAGGGGCTCTGCGGGCGCAGGTCCGACTCGGGACAGTCCTCGTCGACCCGAGCGCTCTGGGTGCCGTAGACGCTGGTCGTGGAAGGAAACAGCAGCGCGCATCCGTGCTCGGCGCACAGCCCGGCGACGTGCTCGATGCCGCGCACGTTGGTCTCTTCGACCTCGGAGGCACGATCGAAGCTGGTCTCGGCATCGGTGAGGGCCGCCAGGTGCACGAGGACGTCGGTGTCCCGCACGATCGCCAGCATCTGGTCGGAGCGGATGTCGATCTCGCTGAAGACGAACTCGACGTCGTCGGGCAGGCCGAACAGCGACGGGTACCTCTGCGTAGCGATGTTGTCGACCAGATGGACGGTTTCGAGACCGGGTATCCGCAGGTTCCGGACGAGGTGCGAGCCGATGTGACCCAGCGCCCCCGTGATGCAGAGGTTCATCGGCGAGATTCCATGATCCGCTTGGTCTCCGCGAGCCCGTCGGGCAGCTGGTAGCGTGGCTCCCACCAGGTTTCGTGGTAGAGCTTGGCGCCGCTGATCACAACATCACCGACCTCGATCCGCGCCCGTATCTCGGGCCAGTCCTTCCAGGCGATTGTGCCCTGGCCGAACACCTCGATGATGGTCTCGGCGATTTCCCGGACCGAGTAGTGCTCCTTGTGCACCGCGAAAAAGATATCGCCCACCAGCCGATCCTGCGAGGCGCACTCATAGAGCAGGTCAACGGCGTCACCGACGTACATGACGTTGCGGGTCTGCGAGCCATCCCCGAAGACGGTGATCTCTCGATCGGCCGCCGCCAGCGAGATGAAGTAGTTGATGAAGCCGAACTCGGGGAACCCCTTGCCGTAGGGGCCGTACAGGTTGGCAAACCGGATCGAGAGCGTGCTCAGCCCGTGAACGTGGTGGTAGATGCTGTAGTACTTCTCGGCCACTCCCTTGTTGGCGGAGTAGATGTCGCGCGGCGAATCGTTGTGGGCTTCGGTGACGATTCTGCCGGGTTCTCTCCCGACCACGGTGCTGCTCGAGGTGTAGATGATGCGCGCCTGCGAGCCGCCGCGGCGCATCGCCTCGAGCACGGTGAGATTGCCCAGGCAGTTGATCTGGGCGTCGAAGAGCGGATCATCGAGCGAGAGCGAGTGCGACGTCTGCGCGGCGCAGTTGAAGATCACGTCCTGATCGCGAGTCAGCTCCGACATCAGATCCGCGTCTCCAATGTCGCCACGAACGAGCTCGATGGTCGCGCGCACCTCCTCGAGGGTCCCGGCATCGCTCTTGAGCCGTGGATCGAACGAATCCAGGACCGTCACCTGATCGAGCCCGTCGCGCAGGCAACGCCGCACCAGGTTCGAGCCCAGGAAGCCGGCGCCACCCAGGATCAGGATTCTCATGGCCGACCCTCGTCAAGCACATGCCGGATCGTCTGCGCTATCCCCTCGGCGAGTGTCAGGCGCGGCGACCACCCAGTGTCGGTCCGAAAGCGCCGAGAATCGGCGACGAAGCTACGGTAGTCGATTCGCGGCAGATCGGCGGGCGGCGGGACGTGCTGAATCTCCACGCGCGTGCTCGTGGCCCTGGCGACCAGGTCACGCACCAAACGAACCATGTCCAGCATCGCATGCCCGTCGCCGCTTCCGACAACGTAGTGGTGGCCCCCGACGGTCTCGAAGCTGGCGGCGGCGGCGAGGAACGCGCTGACGACATCGCTGACGTGCACGAAGTCGCGCACGTACTCGCCGTTCCCGTACACGGTCAGGGGCTCACCGGCGATCGCCTTGCGGATCATCATGTTGAGAATGCCGCGGTCTCCGTGGCGGCTCGAGGGTCCCGGCCCGTAGACGTTGGACAGCCGCAGCGTGACCGACCGGCCACCAGCTTCGCTGCCGTAGTAGTGAAGGTACTGTTCCGCGGCCAGCTTGTTGATGTCGTAGATGGTGATCGGGGCGTCTTGCACCGACTCGTCGAGGGGATACTCGGTGGTGTAACCGACCTGTGTCACGGTTCCGGCAAAGACGATGTCGGGTCGGCGATCGAGTCGCTGACAGGCATCGACGAACCGCGCCACCGGCGCGAGGTTCGCTTCCAGGTCTTGCACGGGATGTCGGTTCGCGTGCCGGGAGCTGGTCTGCGCCGCGAAGTGGAAGACGCAGTCCGCTTGGCCGACGACCTCTTCCCAGAAGGATGCCGAGCGGACGTCCGCATCGAGCATCTCGATCTGCGCCGCTCCCGGCGCGGGAGCGACCGTGCCGCCGTGTTGGCCCCGTACGACCAGGATGCGCGCGTCGGCAGCGTTCAAAGCCCCGACGAGAGCCGAACCGATGAACCCGGTGCCGCCGGTCACGACAACGGTCTCGCCCCGGTATCGCCCGAGCCGATCGGTCACCACGGACTGCTGGGCGGCATGCTTCGCCTACTCGATCCTGAGCTCGGGGAAGAAGGTGATGAACTTGCCCCCCTGCGCTCGGTAGCGTTCTTCTTTGGCGAGGATCTCCCGCCGATGGTTCCACGCCGAGAGCAGGGTGTAGGGGGGAATGTCCTGGCGGAAGAACTCGTGCGGCCTGATCGGAATGTGGGTACCGGGAGTGAACTTGCCTATCTTCGTCGGTGTCGTGTCGGAGATGTAGGCGATCAGCTCCGGGCCGATGTCGGCGTAGTTGTAGAGCGTGGTGCTCTTCGAAGTGGCTCCGTATCCGGCAACGCGGAGGTCGCCCGTCTTGAAGTCCTCGAGCGTGCGCCTCAGATCGAAGGACACCCTGTCCACCCTGGCGCGAAAGTCCGCGTATCCGTCGATCTCGTGCAGCCGGTAGTCGCGCTCCGTGCTCAGCTGTCGGACGACGCGGTCCGACGGGCTCGGCGTGCCCCCGCGCTTGATGTAGTAGCGCATGGAGCCCCCGTGGACGTGCTGAGCCTCCACATCGACGAGTTGCATCCCGTGTCGCTCGGCCAACCTGGCCACCGATAGCGCCGAGAAGTAGAACACGTGCTCGTCGTAAATCTGGTCGAACGACGTCTGCCTGACGATGTCGAGCAGGTACGGATCTTCGAACAACAGCACCCCGTCCTGGGCCAGCAGAACGGCGATCCCCTCGAACGCCGAGTTGATGTTCTCGATGTGGCACATGACGTTGGCGCCACAGATGACGTCTGCCTGGCCCTTGCTCGCGCGGATCTTCTCCGCCGTCTGAGCGTTGAAGAAGCTACTGAGCACCTCGATCCCGTGCTGCTCGGCGACCGCGGCGACGTTGGTGGAGGGCTCGATCCCGAGATGCGGCACGCCCCGCGCCGCGAGGTGCCGGAGCATGATGCCGTCGTTGCAGCCGAGCTCGACCACGAACGGAGACTCCCGGTCGGCTACGAGATCGCCGATGTGCCGGGCCATGGTCTCGAAGTGCTGCTCCATCACTGTCGAGATCGACGAGAAGTAGGCGTAGCTCGCGTTGAACATCATCTCCGACGGGACGCGCTCCACCAGCTGCACCATGAAGCAGTCGGGGCAGAGCCCGACTGCCAGATCGAAGAAAAACTCGTCGGCAAACTCGTCCGCGTTGACGAAGCGGTTGGCGATCGGCATCTTGCCGAACTCCATGAAAGTCTGCAGCGGCGAGTCACAGACGAGACAGTGAGCCACGATGAGGTTCCTCGGTGGTCGATTGGTAGGAAGGGTGGCGGTTCGAGGTACGGCCTTCTAGGTGCCTCCGCCGAGCGCGGCGCCCAGCGCATCGACGACTCGATCGATCTCGTCGTCCCTCAGCTGAGGGTAACCGGGAAGGCTGACGACCTTGGCGCACGCCTCCTCGGCATGCGGAAAATCGCCAGCTCGATACCCGAGGTGCGCCAGTGCCGGTTGTAGGTGCAACGGATACGGGTAGTGGATCGCAGTCTCGATGCCACAGTCCTGTAGCTGCGATCGGACACGGTCGCGCTCGTCGGTCAAGAACACCACGAGGTGGTGCGCAGACTCGACGTAATCCGGGATCGTCGGCACGCACGCGTCCAGCGATTCGAGGGCCTCAGTGTAGCGGCTCGCGATCGCCGACCGCCGCCGATTCCACGAATTGACCCGACCTAGCTTGGCGCTGAGAATGGCGGCCTGCAGCGGGTCGAGCCGCGAGTTCAAACCCAGCTCGACGCTGTAGTCGCGCTTGCGGTACCCGTAGTTGCGGAACTCCCGCACTCGCTGGTCGATGTCGGGATCCGAGGTCACCACACACCCGGCGTCGCCGTAGGCGCCGAGATTCTTCGTCGGATAGAAGCTGAAGGCCGCAGCCTCTGCGAAGCTGCCGGCAGGTTTTCCGAGAATCCGGGTACCGATCGCCTGGGCGCAGTCCTCCACGACAACGAGGTCGTGGCGGTCCGCCAGATCCCGCAGCTGCAGCATGTCGGCGCCGCTGCCGTACAGATGAACCGGGACGATGGCCCTCGTCCGCGCGGTGAGCGCCGCCTCGGCCGACTCGACGGACATCGTGAGGGTGTCCGGGTCGCAGTCGGCGAACCGGACGCTGGCGCCCGAGCCCACAGCTCCGGCCGCTGTCGGCACACAGGTATTCGCCGGGACAATCACCTCGTCGCCACGGCCGATGCCCAGGGCCCTCAAGGCCAGCGTGATCGCCTCAGTTCCCGAGGCGGTTCCAACCACGAACGGTAGGCCGAGCCACTGGGCGAACTGGCGCTCGAAAGACTCGACTTCGGGGCCGTCTATGAAGCGGCCGCTATCGAGGACCCGCCCGAGTGCGGCCTCCACCGAGTCGCGGATCTCGGCCACCTCCCGCCGCTGATCTCCGAAAGGAATCGTCATCTGCCCTGCTTCGAGGATGCTCACCGATGCGCCCGGCCCGGCAGCCGCTGCGCTCGCAGACCCCGCGACCTTCAAGAGGGTACAGCGTGGATGCTCTCTCGATAGTGCCCGGCTCGAGCCGCGGCAGAGCCGTCTACGCGACGGTGGCAGAAGCTGCTTCTTCCTCGTCGGTCAATACCGACCTGCCGGCAAGCGAGGTGTAGAAGCCGTACAGCGCGATGCCGCCCACCAGCAGCACGACGAAGATGGTGTTGCCGATGTACCAACTGTTGACAACGTGCGTCAGCGGGAATCGCAGCAGCAAGCCGAAGACAACGGCCCAGATCGCAAAGAACAAGACTCCGAACCGGAACAACAGAACGAAGCTCAGGAGACTCATGGCGAGGTTGATCGACATTCCCAGTGGCGTTTGGGGAAGATTCACGACAAGTACGCCCACGCCCACAGTCACCACGACGGCGGCGATCGTGTGTCGCAGGATCAAGCGCAGAACGACAAGTGAAACCAACGCGACCAACGTATCGACCATCCCGGCGGTAACGACTTCCGACACCGACGACAGCAGTTCCCCGATGCCCTGGGCCGGCGCAACGCCCAAAGGCTCGTCGGGGCCGAACCTGGCCTGCGGAGGGATCTCCGACCGGCCGCGCATCGCCGTCGCCCAGTGTGCCGAGGCGATGCCCATCACGAATGTGACGCCCCAAAGGACGCCGAGCAGGACGTCTCTTCCGACGAGTGGGTCCCGAACGCGTCCGTCGAGCAAGCGGACCCACGAGACCAGCTGCTGGGGCCACAGGCGCCGATAGGAGGGGGTCACGTCCCGTCAAGTGGTGTACGAAGGCCACTGAGGCGATCCATTTTCAAGCGCTGATGGCGAGCAGGTCCTCCTCAGGGTGGTGGGTGGTTGGCGCGACAGCCTCGGAGATGACCTCGAGGCTCATGTAGCGGCGAGAGATGGCCCACTCGTCGTTCTGTTCAGCGAGCACGGCGCCGACCAGGCGGATCAGGGCTGATCGATTCGGGAAGATGCCGACGACGTCGGTACGCCGGCGAACCTCCTTGTTGAGGCGCTCGAGCGGGTTGTTGGACCAGATCTGACGCCACACCGCCTTGGGAAACGAACTGAAGGCCAAGAGCTCCTCTTGAGCATCGGCCAGCAGCTCGGTCGCCTGCGGGAACCGACCCTCGAGGTGCTCCACGACCCGGCGGAACTGGGCGTACGTGCTGTCGCGGTCCGGCTGAGCGTAGATGGAGCGCACCAAGGTGGCCACGGCGCTCTGCGCCGCCTTCGGTACCTTGGCCAACAGGTTCACCATGAAGTGGGTCCGGCAACGCTGCCAGGAGCTTCCCGGCAACGCCGCGCCGATCGCCCCCTTGAGCCCCTCGTGGGCGTCGGAGATCGCCAACTGCACACCGGTCAGGCCCCGGCTTACCAAGGAGCGCAGGAACGCCAACCATCCGGCGCCGTTCTCGCTCGTGATCACGTCCACTCCGAGAATCTCTCGGTACCCGTCGCCGTTAACCCCGATTGCCATCACGGCGGTAACGTTGACGACGCGGCCACCTTCGCGGCTCTTGATCTGCATCGCGTCCAGCCACACGAACGGGTATGGGCCTGCATCCAGGGCTCGGTTCCGGAACGCCTCGACGCTCTCGTCCAGGCTCTTGGCCATCTCCGAGACCCGCGACTTGGAGATCCCCTCTAGACCGATCGTCTTGACCAGCTTGTCGACCTTCCGGGTCGAGATCCCGAGCACGTAGGCCTCTGCTACCGTCGCCACCAGAGCCTTCTCAGCACGCCGCCGCGGTTGCAGCAAAAACTCCGGGAAGTAAGCACCCTCCCGGACCTTCGGGACCGCCAGCGAGATCGTGCCGACGCGTGTATCCCAGTCGCGCTGTCGGTACCCGTTACGGCGGTTCACCCGCTCCGGCGACCGGCTCCCGTAGCTGGCGCCGCAGATCGAGTCCACGTCTGCGCTCATCAGCAGCTGCGCGAACACCGCCACCATCTCCTGGAGCAGATCGGTGCCGTGCTCCGCGAGCCCCTTGCGAACCCACTCGGCGGCGGGCATCTTGGTCTTGGCCACTGGTTGTTCTCCTTGGCAGAAGGTTTCTTCTTGGCAAACCAAGGATCGACCAGTGGCCATCTTTATCTCAAGGGCGCGCCCGCCGTGGAAACTGTGGAAAACGCTCTGCGTTTCCCACCAGTTCCCACCGCTCCTGCTACTACTGCGTCGATGACGGGCGGAGCTTCATACACCACGTCCGGGGACTCTACTTAGGAGGGCTCGATGGCCATGTAGAAGACCCAAACCAGGCAGCCCAAGACGAGAGCATTCGCGGTCCCCTCGAGAAACATGTCGAGCTCGGCGGCCGTAGGCACGTGATGCGCGCCGGCCAGCCAGGCCGCGAACCAGAGTGCGGCCGTCAGCACCGCGAGACGCAACGAGCCACGGCGGTCGCCACGCCCCAGGCGCATGTTGCGGCGGGCGATCATCGCGGCGCCGATGAGCGTGACTGCGAACCAGATCGAGCCGATCAGGCCGGCGACCTCGAGCCCGGTGGCGGCGGGGGAGCCGCGCTCGGCGGCGCTCCACGGAAAGACGACCCGAAAATGCACCGCGCGTCCGGCGAACGCACCGGCCTCGACAGCGACCTGGAGCCCACGGCTGTCCGGATACGTTCCCCGCCAGGCCAGCCGGGTATCCGTGTTGACGCTGCGGTTCCACTCGGCGGGGACTGGCTCGAAGGCGCTGATATCGAGCCTGGCTGCGGCGAACAACGGTGGCCACTCGATGTCTTGCTGCGAATCGACGATCCAGTCGCGGCGCGGAACGATCCACAGATCCAGCAGACTACCCCGCGTGTCCAGCACCACCCGGCTGGACCCCGGGATCTGCATCGGCGGGTTCAACCAGTTGGCACTTCCTGCGGCCAGCGGGACGAAGGCCGCGGGACTCTGCCGATACCAATAGCGGAGAGCCCCCGGCCGCTCGGTGGGGAGACGCTCGTACAGGCTCGGCCCCTCGTCATGGGTGACGATGAAGTTGATGTAGGCATCGTGGGCCCAGAAGCCGTCGAGGGTATCCGCCGCCGGCTCGTCCAACCCCGCCGTGGCCAAGATGTCCCTGGCCCTGAGCGCCAGCGCGTCGCCGGACATTTCCAGGGGTGACATGCGGGCGAGCTGCCAGTAGGGCGCAAGCGCGATCAGGAGCGCCAGGCTGACCCCGACTCCCGCCAGGCAGAGCCGCCGCCACCGCCAGCGGCGTCGGTGGACGCTTGCGCGGGTCGTTGCTCAGGCACGCCAGGATGATCCGCTCGACAGCCGGGTCCATGCCCTCCACCAGCGACGCCGGGCTGGCGGGCGACGTGCCCGACTGCAGTGCCATCAGCTCCTGCAAGCTCTCCGCCTCGTAGGCTCGCTTGCCGGTGAACAGCTCGTACAGCACCAGGCCGAGGGCGTACCCGTCACTTCGCCTCGAGGCGGAGCCTCCCGACAGCAGCTCCGGTGCCATGTACATCGGTGTGCCGGCCCGATCGTCGCCGGGTATTGCGCCGGCCAGCGATGCGAGACCGAAATCGGTGAGCCGTACGCGGCCGCGCCCGTCCGATCATGACGTTGGCCGGCTTCAGGTCACGGTGCAGAACGCCTTCTTCGTGGGCCGCGGCGAGCCTGGTGCAAAGCTGCCGGGCGATCTGTGCGGCCTTCTCTCTCGGGGCCCTGCCGATGCGTCGCAGCAGCGAGGCGAGGTCCTCGCCGTCGACGAACTCCATCGAGATGAACTGTTGCCCGTCGGACTCGCCGATGTCCCACACGCGGCAGACGTTCGGATGGCTCACCGTGCGCGCCGCGCGCACCTCGTCGAGGAAACGCTCGCGGCGTTCGTCGTCGCCAGCGAGCTTCTGTGGCAGGAATTTCAACGCCACCGGCTGCCCCAGCTTCAGGTCGTCGGCTCGATACACCTCCCCCATGCCGCCGCGCCCGACGAGGCCGATGATCCGATAGCGGTCAGAGATGACCGTGCCGGGCATGAAACGGCCGCCACCGTGGGGGCCGGAGGGTGATGATATCGAGGGCGGTGGCGATCCCGGCGACCGATCTTTGCGCGCCGCGGGTGACCCGGCGGCGACGGGGTTGGCGCGGGTGGGTGCGTCGGCTGGCTCAGCCCCGGAAGACACCCTCGGTGCCTGCCCCCTTGTGGGAAAGGAGCTCACGTCGTCCTGTGACGCCCCGCATGCGGGACAGAACGCGTGGCCCTCGGAGGTTGCCTCGCCACAACTCGTACAGAACGACATGCGCGGCACCTTTACACGATGGCGAGGCCCATTCCAGGCGCTCGAGCAAGAGCACGAGAAAAGCCGCGACGTCGGAACGCCGCGGCTTCCTGGAAGGTAGCCCTAAGGGGATTTGAACCCCTGTCTCCGCCTTGAGAGGGCGGTGTCCTGGGCCAGGCTAGACGATAGGGCCACATTGCCGTGCCCGGTGCCTGGCTCCGCGCACGAACGAAAAAGGTAGCTAAGAGGCGTCCGTCGTGCAAGCACCCTCAGGACGGGTCGGTTGCCAGTAACTCCAGGGTCTTGCGGGCCGAGGCGGCCAGGGGGATCGAGTCGACGCGCTCGAGCTCGATCCAGTCGGCCTTGGCACCGGCTGGCTCCATGCGGGCCAGGTCGCATCCCTCGGCGCGGTAGATCTGGCAGCGGATGCGGCGCGTGGTGATCGCGTGGCGAATCTCGCCCAGGTAGCGTAGGCGCCGGACGTTGAGGCCGAGTCGGGCGAGGTAGCCGGCCAGCGATTCGGCGAGCTCGTCGGGGATCCCGGGGAGCTCGTCGGCCACCTCGACCAGTGCCTCGGCAGCCTCGGCGACGAGCCCGTCGCGGGCCCGTGAGTCGACGGTCGGGAACTCCCACATGGGGGTCAGGTGTCCGGGGCGCTGACCGCGCAGCATCAGGAAGGCGCCGTCGCGCTCGAGCACGGCAGCGGCCTCGAGCACGTTGTCGATGCGCGAGGTGCGCCGCGGCGGGATGGTCTCGGTCAGGGCCTCGAGGTTGGTGATGCAGCCGGACTGCAGCGGACAGGCCCGACAGTCCGGCGAGGCCGGGGTACAGACCGTCGCCCCGAGCTCTATCAAGGCCTGGTTGAGCGTCCCGGGTTCGTGAGCTCGCAGGGCCGCGCGGGCGGCGTTGCGGAAGGCTCGGCGTGCTGTGGCCGTGTCCGGGTTCTCGGTCCATCCGAGGAGGCGCGCCAGGACCCGCTTGACGTTGCCGTCGATGCCCAGTCGTGGAAGGCCGAAAGCGATCGAGGCGACCGATGCCGCCGTGTACTCCCCTACGCCGGGGAGAGCTCGCAGCGCCGCGTGATCGGCTGGCAGCCGTCCGTCGTGCTCCGCCACCACCTGGCGCGCCAGCCTGTGCAGGTTGCGGGCCCGCCGGTAGTAACCGAGCCCGGACCACTCGGCCAGCACCGCGTCCTCACGGGCCTCAGCGAGTGCGCTCAGTGTGGGGAAGCGCTCCAGAAAGCGCGGGTATCGATCGATGACCGTTCCGACGCGCGTTTGTTGCAGCATGATCTCGGAGACCAGGATGCGATACGGATCGTCGGTGCGACGCCACGGCAGATCGCGGGCATTGTCCGAGTACCACTCGAGAAGCGCCCCGGCCGCTGCCGCAGCCAGGGACGCCGGCTCTCCCACCTGCGGTCGGTCAGTCGATCTTGCCGGCATCGCGTAGCAGGCCGCGTACCAGGTTGCGCCCCGAGTAGTCGTCGCCGCTGACCAGGCGCATGGGAGTGTCGTTGATCCCCAGCGCCTTGGTGATCTCCGCCACCGACCGGCCCTCCTCGTGGTGCACCACGGCTTTCTGCTGCAGCCCTAGCAGGAAGTCGAGGCGACGGCCGAGGCGGTGCTGGTGGCCGGCGTGATAGCCGCTGTGGTGACAGAACATGACGCAGTCGGAGATCGCCAGCAGTGCGCGGATCGAGCGGATCAGCGTTCCGATGTCCTCGAAGGCGTGGGCCAGCCTGACCCGGTCGCCGAGGTAGATATCGCCCGCGAACAGCCAGTCCTGATTGGGCTCGTGCAGCGCCACGTGATCCTCGGCGTGACCGGGCGTATGAATGACGCGGAAGCGAAAGCGGTCGATCTCGAGCCAGTCGTCGAGGGGGTCGGCGCGCACCGGCGCCGGGGTTCCCCAGACGACGTTGCGGTACAGCGGCAGCTTGGGAGACTCGGCCACCAGGGGCAGGCCGATCGGGTGGATCAGCGGGGTGCAGCCGGTCTTCTCGGCAACCCAGGCCGCGTTGCCGGCATGGTCTTCGTGATGGTGGGTGAGCACGATCCTGCTCACCGGCCCGTCGTTGACCGCATGCTCGGCGAGCCGGCGGCCGCGCGCCGGCCCCGTGTCGATCAGCAGCTCCCCGACGCGGTAGATGCCGACGTTCACGACGTGGCGCCCGAGGATGCGACGGGCGAGCTGGTAGTAACGGACCGGCCCGAAATCCTCTTGCCGAATCACGAGCTCACCTCGGCCTGTTCGAGAAGCCGAACGTCCAGCTCCTGGAGCCGTGCTCGGATCTCCATCCGCATGGCGGGGGCGTACGGGTTGAGCTCCTGGATCGCGGCGAACAGCTCGAAGCTGTCGTCGGCCACGGTGCGCCAGACGCCGCGCATCAGATCGGCGGCCGGTGTGCTGATCTGGAAGTCGGCGCCCTCGAGCCCGTCCAGCGCCCGGCCTAGGTACTGCGCCACCGCCTGAGTGTAGGCTGCCTGGCGATCGTGGGTCTCGGCGTCGGTGACGATCACGCGCAGGCCGATGCCCTCGAGCACGCCGCGAACCTGTTCGGTGCGCTCGGTGCGTTCGGGGCACAGCGCGATCCGGTGCCCCTCGAGTCCGCCGCCGGCGCTGTTGGGCCCGAACATCGGATGGGTCCCGAGGATCTCGACCTGCTCCGGCAGCAGGGCGCGCATCCACGACAGTGGCAGGGTCTTGACCGAGCAGACGTCGGCGACTAGTGCCCCGGGCCGCAGGTGGGGCGCGATCTCGGCAAGGATGGCGCGCATCTTCTGTACGGGCACCGCCAGCACGACCACATCTGCGGCGGCGGCCTCCGGGGTCGTGACCTGACGGGCGCCGCACGCGGCCGCCGCGTCGGTGACATCCTCGCGGTCGGCGACCAGCAGATCGAATCGCGCGCACAGGTGGGGCGCCGCAAATCGGCCGAATTGACCGAAGCCGATGAGGCCTAGCTGCTTGCTGCCTGTAGGGGGCATCTCGCGATTCACCCGGGTGGAGACGGTTCTATCGACCGTCTAGAGTCACGCGGGGCGAAATCTACACCACGGGCTGCATGACTGTCCGAGCGGAGGCACGAGGATGAAGCGATTCGAGGTTCTGTTGCTGCTAGTCGCCACGGCATGCGCCCCGCCCGGCGAACCGGGCGTCACCGACGCCGCAAGGCTGACCGCCGTCGCCGACGAGGTCTGGGAGCGCACGCTCGAGACCAGCATCTACGCACGCCTGTGGGAGGGGCTGCCGTTCGAGAGCTTGCCCGATCTGTCCCACGAGGAGGCGCAGCGCGCCACCGACTTCGCCCAGTCGGTCCTGGACCGCTTGAACGAGATCGACGCGACGGCGCTCGAGCACGATGACTGGCTCACCTGGGCGGTGCTGAAGCGCCAGGCCGAGATGACCGTCGAGGGCTTCCAGTACTACTGGTACACGAACGTCCTGACGCCCTACTCCTCGGCGATCGCGAGCCTGCGTCAGGTCTTCCAGGCGATGCCGCTGACGTCGTCCGCGGAGCTCGACAACTACCTGAGCCTGCTCGGCCAGGTCCCCGCCTACGTCAACCAGGTCGAGATGCTGGCCCGCGGCAACGTCGAGAGTGGCTTTGCCGTCTCGGCGGCCAACATGCCTGCGGTCACGGGGCTGGTGCGGGCCACGGCCCAGCCGCCGGACGTCGGCATGTTCGCGACTCCGCCGCAACGGGTCATGGTCTCGGAGGAGATGACCGAGGAGTCGGTCGAGGCCTTCCGCGCCGAGGCGGCCAGGCTGATCGACGAGGAGATCAACCCGTCGCTCGTTGCTCTGGCCGAATATCTGGAGACCGACTACCTGCAGGCCTCGCCGCAAGGGGTCGGACTGTCCCAGTATGAGCTCGGCGATGCCTACTACCGCTACCTCGTGCGGCTCATGACCACCATGGACGTGACTCCCGAACAGGTGCAGGCGATCGGCTACGAGATGATCGCCGAGATGCGGGAGCAGATGGCCGTCATCCAGGCCGAGATCGGCTTCGAGGGCACCTTCGATCAATTCCGAGAGCATATCCGTACCAAGCCGGACTACTATCCGACCGCGCCCGAGCAGGTCGGGCAGATGATCGAGGCTGCCGCCAACGCTTTCTTCGAACGGCGTGACGAGCTCTTCGTGCGCGCGCCGGCGGCGCCCTTCCGCGCGCGTCGCCTGAGCCCGGCGCTCGAGGCCTCACAGACCTACGGTTACTACAACCCCCCAACGGGCGAGGATCCCGCCGGGTACTACAACTTCAACGGCTCCAAGCTCGAGGAGCGCTCCTGGATCAACCTCGCGGGGCTCGCCTACCACGAGCTGTTCCCCGGCCACCATTTCCAGATCACCCGGGTGCTCGAGGACGGGGAGCTACACGACGTGCGCCGCTCCACCATGCACACCGCCTACACCGAGGGCTGGGGTTCCTACTCGACCTTTCTCGGTCTCGAGCAGGGCATGATCGAGGATCCCGTCAGCCGGTACGGCATCTACACGATGGAGATCTTCCTGGCCACCCGGCTGGTGCTCGATCCGGGGATGAACGCGCTCGGAATGAGCCTCGAGGAGGCCCGCCAGTTCATGGCCGACAATACCTTCGAGTCGGAGACCCAGATCGCCACCGAGACCCTGCGCTACTCCACCGACATGCCAGCCCAGGCCCTCGGCTACCAGATGGGCAAGAGCAGGATCCTGCAGCTGCGGGCCCACGCCATGGAAGAGCTCGGTGACGATTTCGACCTGCGCGCCTTCCACGAGGCTGTGCTGAGCCCGGGATCGCTGCCGATGACGGTGCTGGAAGAGCACATCGACTGGTGGATCGAGCAGCAGCGCGGGGCGGAGTAGGACCTGGTCGTTGCCGGAACGCGCCCCAGGGGGGGCGTGCCCGGTGAGGGCCGCTGTTCTTACTAAGTAATTACTAGTAATGAAGTAGTAAGATCAGCAACCCTCCTCAAGATAGGGACCCATCTGCAGGCGGTTCGCACGGACACGGCGCGCGATCCAGGTACGCCTGGCAGGCACGTGGTGAGACTAGCGCCGGAGGATACGTCCCGGACGCTCGCCGGCAACCGCACCGTCGTGCCAGACCGCCTGGCCCGAGACCCAGGTAGTGCGCACCCCCACCGCCGTCAGCAGCGGCTGGGTGAAGGTGGAGAGTGCGGCGACCGTCTCGGGATCGAATGCCACGAGGTCGGCGAACGCACCCGCCTGGATGACGCCGCGGTCGGTCAGGCCGAGACGGCGCGCTGGCATCGAGGTGCCTCGCTGTACGGCACGCTCGAGGGTCAGCAGGCCGAGCTCGCGCGTGTAGTGGCCGAGAACCTGCGCAAACGCTCCGGCGCCGCGCGGGTGGGCGCTGCCGATGCCGCCGTCGGACGCGGTCATGACCAGCGGGTGTGACATGAAAATGACCACGTCCTGCTCGTTCATGGTATGGCCGATGACGCCGGACCCGCCGCCGGCCATCAGCTCCATATACATCTCGACCTCCGACCGGCCGGCGCCCTCGGCGATCTGGTTCAGCCGCAGGCCGTTGAGCGAAGGGTTGGCTTCGTAGCCGACGATCTGCAGCCGCTCACCTCCGCCTGCCGCGGCGAGCCCGGCTGCGACCTCGTCGGGGTTCTGGAACTGGCGCGAGCGCACCACGATGCCGAGATTGGATTGCCAGGCGGTGTAGGGGTACTGGTCGGCGGTGATGTCGAGACCACGCCGGCGGGCCGCCTGCATCATCGCCAGAACCTCGTCGGCCTTGCCGCAGACCGATGCGTTGCCGGCCTTGATGTGGGAGATCTGTACGGGGAGTCCACCCGCTTCGCCTATGCGGATAGCTTCGGCGACGGCGTCGAGCAGCCCCTCCTCCTCGTCGCGCATGTGGGACATGTAGAAGCCGCCGTGTTCGGCCGCAACTCGTGCCAGCGAGATGAGCTCCTCGGTGCTCGAGTAAAAGCCCGGATCGTACTCGAGGCCGCTCGAGAGGCCGAATGCTCCATCGGCCATGCCGGCAGCCACGAGCCCGGCCATCGCATCGACCTCGGCCGGGGTGGCCTCGCGCCGATAGTCATCGCCCATCACGCGACGCCGCACCGTGCCGTGCCCTACCAGCGTCGCCACGTTGAGCGCCGGTGGCAGCGCCGCGATGCGATCGAGATACTCGGCGATGGGCCACGGGGAGCCGCCGTCGGCGCCCACTACCACGGTGGTCACACCCTGGGCCACCTGGGTCGTGGCGGCCGGGTCGCGAGCCAGGCGTTGGGTCGAATGGTTGTGGATATCGATGAAGCCGGGCGCCAGCACCTGGCCACCGAGCTCCTCGATGCGGGCGTCGCCACGCGTGAGCTCGCCAGTGCGTCCAACCGCGGCGATCCGCACGCCCTCGATCAACAGCTCTCCGGCGTAGGCCGCTGCCCCGGTGCCGTCGACGATCATCGCATCGACGAGCAGGACCCGATCGGGTGCCTGCGAGGCCAGCCCGGAGGCGGTGATCAGGAGCCCGGCTGCAAGCACCCCGAAGGCGCGGATACTCATCAAGCTCCGCCCGCCGATCGTCAGGGTGACCGGCGACCGCCAGCCCTTCTCCAACCGGAGCGAGCCGACGACAAGATCGCCGTGACGCAGTACGAACTCGGGGTGGATCCAGCCCGATTCTCGGGCCCATTCAAGGGTTTGACCTGCTAGGTCTCGGAGGTCGCGCATCAGTGGAGCCTAGCCGTGGCCGCCCCGAGCTGCTAGTGGGGTCCTGGGCCTTGGCGTACCATTCCTGCATATCCTCATACTCGTCGCATACCTTTTGCCCCTCATCCATACAATGAGCACGCTTCCCACCGGTCGTTTCGACGTCATCGTCGTCGGCGCCGGTCCTGCCGGGGTGACGGCCGCCATGGCCCTCGGCAAGGCTGGCTTTTGTGTCTTGCTGTGCGAGGCCGGCGTCTATCCCGGGGCCGAGAACTGGTCTGGGGCCGTCTACTTCACCGAGAACCTCGAGCGTCCCGAGGCGTTTGGCACCACGACGGTCGAATCGGCGCCCTACGAGCGTCGCCTGGTCGAGCGTGGCGCCTATCTATACAACGGCCACAGTTTGATCGGCGCCAGCCTGCGCTCCGCCGACGTGTTTCGCTCCTGCTACACGGTGTTGCGGCCGGTCTACGACCGCTTTCTGGCCGAGGTGGCTCGCGAGCAAGGGGTGGTCCTGGCTTGTGAGACGACCGTACAGAGCCTCATCCGCCACCGTGGCCGCATCGTCGGAGTCCACACGGAACGTGGACCGGCCTACGCCGATGTGGTCTTTCTGGCCGAGGGGGATGCCTCTCACCTGGTGACGCAGGAGGGGTACGAGCGGGTCTCGGAGCGGGCGGCGGCCGCGGGTGCTCCCCACTTTCTACAAGGCGTCAAGGAGGTCATCAGCCTTCCCGAGGGCACGATCGAGGCGCGTTTCGGACTGCGGCCAGGGGAGGGTATGGCGCTCGAGATGTTGCTCCGCAACGCCTCGCGCAAGGGGCGCACGGCGCGCCTCAACATGGGCGGCTTCATCTACACCAACCGGGACTCTCTGTCGCTCGGCTTCGTGCTGCCGCTCGACAACCTGAAGCACCATTTCGAGGGCGACCACAATCTACTCATGGAGTGGTACAAGGAGCTGCCCGAGATCGCCCGCCTGATCGACGGCGGCGATCTTGCCTCCTACGGTGCCAAGCTCATCCGCGGCGGCGGCTACCGCGAGATCCCCCAGTTGGTCGACGACGGTCTCGCAATCGGTGGCGCCGCCAGCGGTATCGGCCTCGACTTCCCGTACCCCAACTTCACCGGCCCGGCCACGGCCATGGGCCTGTACTTCGCCAACGCGGTCAAGCAGATCGCGGCGAGCAACGGCGGCCCGGGTCGCCGTGGCGATCCGTCTGCCTCGCCGTTCACCGCCGATGCGCTGCGCAAGTCGTACCTACGCGCCGTCCAGTCGAGCCACTACTACCGCAACGTCGAATACCTGAAGGACTGGCCGGCCTACATCGAACGCACACAGTTTTTCTTCGAGCGCCAGCTCGATCTGGTGAACAACTCGGCCTTCGTTCTGTCGCGCCGCGACCACGGCGCGGTGTCGCGCTGGTGGCAGTGGAATCGGCTGCTGCGTCGCGCCATGCCTCTGAACAAGCTCGGCGAGGTCGTCGCCGACTCCAGGAGCTTGGCCGCGACGGTCGGGGTCGGGGGACTGGCGCGCACCGCGATCACGCCGGTCAATCTGTTGCACTTCGTGCGCAACACGGTCGGGGCGCTGTGGCCGCTGCCCAGCGATGCGCGGGTTGGAGCTGCCCACCCCGACGGAGCGGTGGAGGGTGCCGGTGTCGTGGAGGCAACCTCGCACGACGGCGCACGGCTTCGCGCCGTGTTCCGGGTGCTGGGAGGTGCCGAAGGGGCCGGCCGGCCTCCGCTCCTGTTGCGTTGGTACTGGAGGCGCTACGGATCGGCGCTCGCCAGCGCTTTCAGCGAGGTCTACACCAACGACGACGCCGAAATCGGCGCCAAGCTGCGCGCCGCGGCGCGCCACATCGGCGGTCGGGTGTCGATCTGGGATCTGCTGGTCGCGCTGGGCTGCGACCTGGCACTGGTGCTCACCCAGATCGTGCAGGCCGGGATGGAGTGGGCGCAGCACTCGCTGCTGGGCTACGACTGGACCTACTTTCGCGATCAGCCGGCCAGCAAGCTGCTGCAGGACAATCGGGAGCGCATCCGGCTGGACGACTCCCACGTCGCGGTGCGTACCCCCTACGACACCAAGCTCGCGTCGATCAGCTACCAGGAGGGCCACCATTCCCATATCAAGGTGTTGTGGCCAGAGAAGCTGTCGGAGCGCGCCAGTCTCTCGGGCTCCACGCTCTGGAGCGTGTGCCCGGCCAAGGTCTACGAGGTGCGGCCCCGCCGTACGGGGCAGCCCGGTGTGGTGGTGAACTTCGAGAACTGCATCAAGTGCGAGAGCTGCTGGCGGGCCACCGGCGACGTGCACTGGAGTCGCGCCACCAAGCAGCGACTCATCTACCAGGTCTACACCCCGGCCCAGGCACAGCTCCACGACTATCTGGTATCGCGCCCGGAGCCGCGGCCGCGCCTCGGCGTGGCCCGCGACTTCTGGGCCAGCACGTTGGCTACGTCGGGAAGCTGCGACCCCGATGCCGACGTCATTGGGGCGATTTCGGTGATGCGCGCCAAGCTCGACCAGGCGCTGTCCGGTCTCGAGGCCTACTCCGACGATCTGGCGCGGTCGCCACTGGCGCTCGAGAAGGGTCGGCGTGATCACCTGGTAGGACTGCTCGATGCCGCCATCGGGGCGTGGGAGGTCGCCGCGGAGCAATGGGCCGGCAACGCCTTGAGTGCGATTCGCGAGGCTGCCGGAGAGGATGTCGCGGCGACCTGGGACGAGGCCGACGTCGAGCTCCGACGGGCGCGTGAGTATGCCGCCGCGGGCCGCGTGTTATGGGCGGAGGTCGTAGCTCAGCAGGTACGGGATCACCACGTAGCGGGACTGTGCCGCTACCTGGAGCGGGCAGCGAGTGGTGCCGATGTCGCCGTCTCGGATGTCGATCAGCCTGCTGTCGTGGCCTGGCGGCACTCTCGGGCCTGGCGGACTCTCGAGGCGCGCCCGGCGCTGTTCGCCGCCGACCGGGAGGCGATCCGCTCGCGTTGCCAGGAGCTGTTCGACAGCCAAGCACTGCGGGCGCTGGAGGCAGGGCACCCACTCACTGCCGAGCAAGCGGGCTGGCTGCGCGAGCAGACCGCGGCCGCGGTGGGCGAGCGTGTCGACGGCGCCTACACGTGGCGCGACGTACTGCTCGAGGAGCTTGCTGGATGCGACCCCTCGCTCGCCTACCTGGTGGCCGGCCACCTGCTGGCCTGTGATTTTCTCGGACAGCACGCCGCGTCGGACGTGAAGTCGGCGACGCGCTGGGTCGCGCCCATCGCGTGGGGAATGCGCTCGGCTCACGTCTCCGACGCGGGCACGGTGCTCGTCGATGCGAAGGCCGACTACATCGGCTGCGCGCTAGCCGACGCATTCCTGGTCTTTGCCTCCGACACGGCGTACCTGGTGCCGCGCGAGGCCCACGGAGTTCGAGTCGACGATGTCGGCGCGGTCGGTCTGCTGGGTGCGTCGATCCGGCGAGTCACGATCGACGAGGCCGCCGCCGAGATTGCCGTCGTCATCGATGCCCGCGTCGAGACGGCGTCGCTCGAGGAGCCGGCGGCGGGCGATCCGACGGCACCTGTCATCGGCGAGGCGCTTCCCGATTTGCTGGCGCTGGTGCGGGGAGCCGGCGACTATCTGTTGCGTCGCTGTCGCGACCACGCTTCCGGGCGGGTGCAGTTCCCGGGTGCGTTCGAGGACGAGGCCGGCCGGGAGACCATCGGCAAGTTCGGCGCCGTCAAGCAGATGCTCGCCGAGATGGAGGCACAGCGGTATCTGCTCGAGGCAATCTCGCTCGTCAGCCCGGGTAGCGACGGCGACCCGTGGACGGGCGCGGCGGCGGCGAAGGTGCTGGCCAGCCAGGCTTTCGGCCCGGGCAATGGCTCCTTCTCCTACAACGCCGGTCAGCTCTTCGGCGGTACAGCTTTCTCCGAAGACGACGTCATCGCCAAGTTCTATCGCGACAGCGCACCGTTTCGTTTCCTGTTCGGGCACGACGACGCGTTGCGCGTCGAGGTAGGCCGACGCCGGCTCGCTGCGCTCCGTGCCGGGCAGACCCTGGTGCCCGTATCCAGAGGCGAGAGCCTGTGCCTGGCGACGGCCGCCGAACACGCGTTGCTGAGTGCCGCCGCGGAGCGCTTCACCAGCGGTCGCGCGCTGGTGCACAACTGGGTGGCCACGCTCGAGGGGTCGCCCGCCGAAATCGTGCTCCACGCCATCGGTGGGGCCGTGATCCAGGCGCTGAGCGTCAAGGCGATGCTCATGCGGTCGGTCTGGCGCATCGAGGCCGGGATTCCGACCGAGGCCATCGTCGAGGCAACGCGCCTGCTGGCCGACCGGTGGGCTGCCGAGGCTCCGGCCTACGTCGATGAGGGCGAGCTTGCGCTACGGACGCTGGCGGTCGGCGATGAGCTCCTGCAGGAGGGCGAGTTGTTCCCGTCGCCGAACGTCCCCGACGCCGAGAGCTACGCGGATCTGATTGCCGCCGACCGGCCCCACTACTCGGGCGAGTGGCTGGCGGCCTTCGATGTCGAGCACCGGCGCTGTGTGCCGGAGATCGTGTCCAACGACCCGGCGCTAATCGGCTACTGGGAGGGTCTCGAGCAGGAGTTCCGCAGCCGCTACGCCACGGATCGCTTCGACGGGCTGATGTACGGCCGCTATTTGGAGAAGCTGCACATCGTCCCCGACGAAGATCTCGACTACATGATCGGGCGCGGCCTGTTCCGCATGCCGATTCCCAGGCACCTCGGCGGCGAGGAGGCGCTCAAGGCGCACTACTACATCATGTGCATGCTGATCGGTCGCTTCGGCGATGGCGCGCTGTCGCTGGCGATCATGGCGAACACCAGCATCGGCACCACGCCCGCCCTGATCGGCCTGTATCAGGACCTGCCGCGCGCCCGGGCCGAGCTGGAAAAGGTGCGTGAGCATCCGGAGGTGCTCGGCGAGATCGGCCAGGGTATCGATCGCATCCTGGCGATGCTGCAACGGCCCGACCCGGCGGCGCTCACGGAGGCCTACCGACAGGTCGGCGAGCTGGTCACGAAGCGGGTCGTCACTTCGACGGTGCTCAAGTACATCGGCGGCGGCTTCCTGCAGGCGTTCTTCGCGGCCGGATCGTCGGGCAAGCGGCGCGATCTGGAGGACTTCGAGAAGAATCTGCAGAAGGCGCGCGCCCTACTCGACGGGATCGTGGAGCGAATCGATGCGCGACTCCTCGAGTACCCCCGCCGCGAGCGCGCCCACGAGCTGTTCCTGCGCATGATCTCGGCCGGCTACATCTCTGCCTTTGCGCTCACCGAGCCCACCGCGGGCTCGGACTCGGGCGGCGTGAAGACGTTTGCTCGGCTCGAGAACCGGCGGGTGCATCGGGACGAGGACGGCGTGCTCTGGTTCTGGCTCGATGAAGAGGGCCAGACGGAGCGCCGCAACCTGCTCGACGCCGATCGCTTGGAGTTCGACTACGACAGGCGTCGGCTCGCCTACCGCTATCAGGACAAGGCCGAGGCAGCCGAGATCGACCACTCCGAGTACGACTACGAAAAGGACGCTCCGGGTCGCATGCGCTTCTACATGCATGGCGGCCGCCGGGTGTATTTCGCCGATATCGCGCAGATTCGCGAGGATCAAGGCGGCGAGCCGACCTACGAGTTTTGGGTGCTCAACGGCGCCAAGATGTGGATCACCAACGGCCGCTTCTCCCACTGCATGGCGCTCTACGCCCGTACCGAGCCGGAGGGCGTGACCGGCTTCATGGTCGACCGCCACGCCGAGGGCATGGTCGTCGGCGCCGACGAGGACAAGCTCGGCCAGCGGGGCTCGCCGACCAACGAGCTGTCGTTGAGCAACGTGCGTGTAGCGCGCGAGATGATCCTCGGATTCCGCGGCCGTGGGCAGGTCAATGCCCTGGAAACGCTCAACACCGGGCGTGCCGGCATCAGCGTCACGACGCATGCTGCATTGCAGGAGATGCTCGACGACGTGCGCCCGTACCTACACGGGGAAACGCCTCCGTTGCTCGACCACGACAGGCGCGGGCCCGCCCGGCCTCTGGAGCGCTACTGGATGGGGCGTCTCGCAGAGGAGCTCATCGGCACCGGTGCAGTGACCTACGAGCTCGTCGGCCTGCTCGATAACAAGAAGACGGCCAGCGTGCGCATGGAATCGGCCGTGGGCAAGTACTACGGATCCGAGGCCGAGCACGAAGCCATCGATTGGATGGAGCGCCTGCGCGGCCTGGAAGGGCAGACGTGGCTGCACCGGATCGAGAAGACACGGCGTGACGCTCGGGTGCTGAACATCTACGAGGGCGCCAACGAGGTACAGCGCTTCCTGCTGCTGAAGGACCTGGTGCAGCGCGTCCTGCCGGTGTGGCAGGAGCAAGGTCAGGAGCCCGCAGATACCGGGGGCCTGGCACACGCCGATCTCGTGGGCGAGCTGGAGCTCGCGAAAGCTCGCCTACGCCAGTCGCTCGAGAGTGCCACCGAGCGGTTCGGGCAGCAGGTCTGGGCCAACGTCGGCTTGCAGCCGTGCTTCCTGCGGCTGGCGGAGGTCGCGGGTCTTATCAAGGTGATCGACGCAGTCCTGTACCGGCTCGAGTGGTGCGCTCGCCACGATGTCCCCGAGCCCTACCGCCAGCGCATCGACGGTGCCGGCCGGCAGTTCGTGCGGCGTGCCCATGCGCGGCTCGCGGTCATCGAGCGGCGCTACGCTGCCTCCTGGCAGTATCTCGTCGATGGGCGCTACCCGCCCGAGACGCAGCTCGGCTTCCTGTCGCTCGAGGACAGCGGCGCCCCGGCCGAGGGTTGGGGCCGCCTCCCCGAGCGCTTCGTTGCCCACTCGGCACCGCCGCGGCTGAGCCGCGAGGTCGAGATCGCTGTCCTGCTCAAGCCGGTGCCATTCCCGGCCCCGCGCCCGCGCGTCGCCGAGGGTAGTTTCGCCGAGCCTCTGTACGGGCTCAGCGGCAGTGACGAGGCGGCCCTGAGCGCGGCCTTGCGGCTCAAGACCCGCGATCCACACCGGGTCCGGGTAACCGCCTACACCCTCGCCGGGGCTCCGGGGATTGATGTCTTGCGCCTGGCGCTGACACGCGGCGCGGACGCCGCCGTCCACCTGGAAGTCGGGTCCAACGGCGTCGCTGCGCTGCAACACGACGCCAGCTACGTGGCGCGCACGATGACCGCACTGCTCGAGCAGCGTCCAGCCGATCTAGTGCTGTGCGGTGACACGGCGGCCGACACGGGGCAGGGCCTGGTCCCGGCGTGGCTCGCCGCGCGGCTCGGCCGTGCTTATGTCGGTGGCGTCGAAACCGTCGCCTGGTCGAGCTCGGGCACCCCTGGGCTTCGTGTGGCGGCCACCTCCTGGCAGGGTGACTGGTTGGAGCAGAGGCTGCCGCTGGTACTCGCAGTCGAGGCCGGCGAGCAAGTCGAGGCGACGATCGATCTTGGCGCTTGGTTGCGCGCTCAGAGCCAGGATATCGAGGTTGTCGACGCCGGCAGCCTGTGCACGGCAGCCGAAACGTTCCCGGTGCGGCACGTGGCACGCACCTTCAGCAACGGCGCCGGCGAACCGGCGCGAGTCCAGACTCCGGAAGGCGCGGTTCGGGTTCTGCTCGATCTGGCGGGTGACGCGGGTGCCGGTGCCGGCGCCGGCGCGCCGCCCTATGGCGACCGCATGCTGGGCATCGGCGAGCAGCCCGAGGGCGAGGCGCCAAGCTGCCTCTACGTTGCGGCGCCCCAGACGGGTGGCGCCGTCACGGGTACCCTGCGCGCTGGGCTCGAGACCGCGAACGGTGTGGCGGCCATGGCAGATCTGCCGCTCGACGTCGTCGTGCCGGTCGATGGTAGCGACACGGATGCCGCGGCCATCGCCGGCGCGGTGATCGGAGCCTGCGACCCACGCCGCGTCTATCTCGTGCACCAACCGGGAATCTCCGGCTACGGGGTTGCCGGGCATCTCGAATGGCTCGAGGAGCTCTGGGCCATGTATCGAGCTCAGCCCGGTTGGTTGCTGGGCCCGACCTGGGCGAACGAGCTGTTCACCCGCTTCCTGGCGAGCGGTGTTCCCGGGGCCGACAGCGGTGAGCTCTGGACCTGGTACAACGTCGACACGGTGGCAAACGGCCACGGCGACGGGCGCGTGCGCGTATCGACCGGCGTGTATGGGCGAGCAGCCAACGCGGAGGCCAGCCTGCCGCTCGAGGGTGGCCTGCGTGTCCTGACGCTGGTCCGCGCGGCCGAGGTGGCCGGTGATGGCAGCTACGCCGTGCCCGGGTCCTCCTCTACCGAGGTCTATTTGTGGTCGCCGGAGATGCAATACGACCCGAGCAGCGACGCGCTCGCACAGCTGCTGCAGCGTCTCGGTGGCGGCGAGCTGACACTGGCTGACGCCGAGTTCATCATCGACTTCGGCTACGGGGCTGGTGGCCTCGACGGCATCGACGACCTCGCCGAACCGCTACGCAAGCTGCTGACCGAGGAGCTCGGTCTGGCGAAGGTGATGATTGGCGCCACACGCAAGGTGACCCAGGATCTGGAGCTACTGCCCATGGATCGACAAATCGGGCAGACCGGGGTCGCGGTCAACCCGAAGCTGATCATCGCGCTGGCGGTGTCGGGGGCTCCGCAACACATCGACTACATCGGTGAGCGTGCAGTGATCCTGTCGTTCAACATCGATCCCGATGCGCCGATGATGAAGCTCAACGACCAGCGGCCGAAGCCATTCGTGCACCCGATCACAGGCGACGTCTGGGAGACGGTGCCACGCTTTATTGCGGCCGTGCGTCAGCACCTCAACGGGTAGCCCGCCGGGGTGCGACTCTCATCAGAGTCTCACCACGGCCCGCTGGTGTCGCGGATCCCTTGCGACTGCCAGCCGAGCGAGAGCGTGAAGCGGTTGCGGCCGCCCTCGGCCCAGCCGTAGTCGATCTGGGCCGGCCCCAGCGGTGTGGCCAGCGTCGCGCCAAAGCCGACACCGCCGATGGCGCTTCTCCAGGTGATGTCGCGCGGCCGGTCCCAGACGTTGCCGATGCCGACACGACCGTACAGGCGCAGCAACGACAACACCTCCACGCCCACGCTGAGCGATCCGGCGAGAGCCTGAGTCCCCCAGCGCTCGTCGCGCGAGAGGCCGGGGACGAGCTCGGGGCCGCCGATGCGGAACTGTTCCGAAACGGGCAGGTGCTTCGAGCCGTAGCCGTACCGAATACGCCCTTCGACGAACAGCGGGCCCATGTGCCTGGCGCCCCGCGCATACACGTCGACGAGGGTGTACTCGACCTCGGCGCCGAAAGCCTCGAGGTTGTGCTCTGCCAGCACGCGCACGAAACGGCCCCGCTGCGGTAGCACCAGGGAGTCGAGGTCGTCCCAGACGTAGCGGCCGATCAGCACGCGGCGGTTCTGCGTCTCGGTTGGGTAGGGGAGGCCGAGGCGCTCCTGGACCTTGACGCTGCCGAAACGGAAGCCGGCCTCGAGTAGGTGGCGGGTTCCGAAGGGCAGGTCGAACAGCAGCTTCACGTGGCGCCGCCGGAACTCGGTCCGATTGATGAACTCGCCGGACGCCTCGAACGCCTTGGGCTTTTCGTCGTGGAATTCGAAGGCGACGTTGTAGCCCAGATGAGCGCCGAACAGGTGGGCGTTACGCACCCCGAGCGACAGTAGGGTGTCGCGGGCACTGGCGTAGGTGGTGAGTCGCACCCGCTCGCCACCGCCGAAGGGGTTGCGCGTCTCCACCCGCAGGAAGCCCTGCACCTGATCGTCGCTCTGGTAGGCGAGGCCGACATCGGCCGTGTGCCGGTTCTCCTCGACCACCTGGAGACTCACGGTCACCGCGTCCTCGTCGGCGGGGCGGATGTCGACCCAGGCGTTCTGGATCAAACCGGTCGAGTAGACCCGATCGAGACCGTCGAGGGCGTGCTGGAAGTCGAGCCTGTCGCCCGGCTCGACCCCGAGCTCGCGAGCCAGCAGCTCGGGGCTGACGTATCTGTGGCCTGCGACCTCGACGCCGGCGACCCGTCGCGGACCGATGTCGGCCTCCTCCGGGTGAGCGCGCGAACGCCCTCGATACCGGACGGGGATTTTGCCGAGGGCCGCACGGGCCGCCTCGCGTCCGGCGGCAATCATCTTCTCGAAGCCGGAGTAGTTGGCAAAACTGTGACCGTTCAGCTCGGGCCGGATCAGCAGGTCGGGCTCGACCGCGTACTGCTGGTTCTTGGCGGCGTACAAGAGGTCGACGATACGCTTGGTTACGCCGAGCAGGTCGGCCTGGACTTCGGCCTCGATCGGAGTCGAGACGTCGATCGCGATCGTGTAGCGCGCACCCATTTCGTGCGCCAGGCTCACCGGGACGTTGTCGACCAGGCCACCGTCGATGAGCAGCGTGTCGCCCCACTCCAGCGGGGAGTAAGCCAACGGTACCGACATGCTGGCGCGTACCGCGCGAGCCAGGTCGCCCTCGTGGAGCACTACACGGTCACCGGACTTGAGGTCGGTGCCGACCGTGCGGAACGGGATCGGAAGCGCGCCGAAGTCGCGACCGGCGCGGAAGTTGGCCGGCGCCAGGGTCTGGATCAGGAGCCGGTTGACCATCGAGTCGTTGAGCACCGAGCGTGGAAAGCGAAGGCCGGTGTCGCCGAAGCCGATCCGCAGCACGGTCTGCTGCGACTCGAGCCGGTGCAGGATCGGTTGCGCGGCACGGTTCGCCGGCTCCGTGTAGAGCGTTTTCCAGCTCAGCGCGCTCATCAGATCGACGATCGCATCCGTGTCGTGACCAGCGGCGTACAGGGCCCCGACCACCGACCCCATGCTGGCGCCGACCACGCAGTCGGGCACGATGCCCTCCTGCTCGAAGACCTCGAGCACCCCGATGTGGGCGATACCGCGAGCACCTCCGCCACTCAGGACGAGGCCGAACTCACAGCCGCCGTCGTCCTGCGACAGGGCCACGGTGGGCGCGAGCGCCAGCAGGAACGCGAGCCCGACAGCCCGATACACGATGCGACTCAGCGCTCGTAGGCGACGACGCGGAGCTTACCCGCGCGGCCGACACGGAAATCGACCTCGTTGCCGGTCAGCTCCTCGACGGTACGCTCGTAATCAGTGGCGTTGCCGTAACCGAGCACGAGCGCGCCACACTCGTCGCAGGTCGCGACGTGGCGATGCTTGCGCAGGCTGCGCTCAGCCTCCCTCTGACAACAGGCAGCGAGAGCTTCCATGTCTCGTTCCAAGAAAAGGCATCCCGGGGACCGGACGTGACGAATGGAGACTAAAGTAGTTGCATATGGAGACCCGTGGCAAGCCAGCCCGATGAGCCGATGATCTGCAGATCTTCCATTTGGACCACCCTATGGTTCGGAGCGCTCGTGCTCCTGGCCATGGGTATGGCCCTGGGGGCGGATTCGCTGGCGAGAGCGCATCAGGCTCCGCAGCTGAACACGGCTTTCGGCTTCGAGTTCGGTGAGGAGCGTCGCTACGAGCTCGGCCCCCCCGATGCGCTGGATCCGGGGGAGCTCGCCGAGTGGACGATCAAATTCGACCAGTTCGAGGAGACGCCCACGGGACGCCTGGCCCTTTTCAGCTTCACTCACAATCGGCTGGAGCGCCTACCCGGCGACTACTTCAATCCGAACGCGATGATGAACGTCATCGTCGAGGGACGGTTGAAGGCCAATCTGGCGGGTTTCCCGGTGTTCGTCGAGTACACGCAGCACTTCATCTTGCAGGGCGAGGAGCGGCGGCGGAGGATGACCTTCGTCTGGGATCCTGAGCGGCAGCGCTACAACAAGGAGGTCCGGGTCGGAACGCACGACTGGGACTTCAGGTTCGGCGTGCCGAACCTGAAGTACCTCGACCTGGATGCGCCGCGCGGGCTGTACCTGTTCATGCCCGGTTCACTGAGCTGCCTCGGCGACTCGCGCATCATCTGCGTGAGCAGGGAACCGGCCCTGGCCAACCCCGGATTCCTGAGCTTTCTGCTGCCCGCGCTGGAGGAGATGGAGGACGCCCAGCGCGAGTTCCTCTTCTTCATGCCAACCGGGCTGGAGGCTTCGCCGCTCACCATCGTCACCGCCGGCCCGTGGCTGTCGCGTGAGCGCGACCAATTCAGGCAACGCGAGCGCTACTTCGACTTCATGAAGCTCAAGCTGCTGGCCAGCCAGGAGGTCGAGGTGGGGCCGCGATCGATGCACGCCTGGGAGCTCGACATGTGCTGCGGCATCAAGAAAGCCTGGGTCGAGCCCGGGGGCAGGGTGCTGCGGCTCGATCTCGAGACCACCATGTCGAACTCCCAGAAGCGCTGGATCCGCGTGATCCATGGCTTCGAGGAGTTCATGTCGCCGAACGACGATCTCGACAATCGTCGAAAGCAGTAGCCGGTAGCGCTGTCCGCTCTCTGGACCTGTGTTGAGCAGGCTATAGAATCGCTCCAGTCGATTGTTTGCGAACGTCCGTCAGTCGAGGTATCAGCGATGGTGAACCGGCGCCAGTTTCTCGGTGCGATGTCCTGGCCCGCCGTGGCCGCCACCGGTGGCGTGTTCGTTTCGCCACGCCACACACGACGCGCACTGGCTGCCGCCGCGGAGCTCGCGGCCCATCCCGGCTCTCCGTCCGAGACCGTGCAGGACGAGTACTTCTGGGGTCAGGTGCGCCAGGCCTTTAGTGCGGAGGCCGGCATCATCAACCTCAACAGCGGTGGCGTGAGCCCCTCGCCGATCGTCGTGCAGGAGGCGATGAAGCGCTACCTCGACTACTCCAACACCTCGCCGTCGTACGCCATGTGGCAGATCCTCGAGCCGCAGCGCGAGCAGGTTCGCGAGCGCATGGCGCGTGAGTGGGACGTCGATCCCGAGGAGGTGGCACTGGTGCGTAACGCCTCCGAGGGGTTGCAGATCTGCCAGTTCGGGTTCGACCTCGAGGCGGGCGACGAGATTCTGACGACCAACCAGGACTACGGCCGCATGATCACCACGTGGAAGCAGCGCGAGCGGCGCGAGGGCGTGGTTCTGCAGCAGATCTCGATCCCGGTTCCGGCCGAGGACGACGACGAGATCGTGCGCCTGTTCGAGAGCAACATCACGCCCCGCACGCGCATCATCCACATGTGCCACATGATCAACCTCACGGGGCAGATCCTACCGGTGGCCAAGGTCGCCAACATGGCCCGCGGGCACGGCATCCCGGTGATCGTCGACGGGGCCCATACGCTGGCCCATTTCGACTTCACGATCGCCGAGCTGGAGTGCGACTACTACGCCACCAGCCTGCACAAGTGGCTCTTCGCCCCGCACGGCACGGGGCTACTGTACGTGCGCCGCGACAAGATCAAGGATCTGTGGCCGCTAATGGCGGCCAACGCGAACCAGGACGAGAACATCCGCAAGTACGAAGAGATCGGCACGCATCCGGCGGCCAACTATCTCGGCATCGGCGATGCCCTCACGTTCCACCAGGGCATCGGCTCGAAGCGCAAGACGGCGCGCCTCGAGTACCTGCGCGACTACCACCTGAACCGCCTGCAGGCGTTCTCCGACCGGGTCTATGTGAATACGAGCCAGACGCCCGGCAAGGCCGCCGGCATCTCCAATGTGGGAGTGGACGGCATCGACACGTCGGGGCTCAACCAGTGGCTCTGGCGCGAGCACAAGATCATCTCAGTCGCCATCAACCACGCCGAGTTCAACGGGCTGCGCATCTCGCCCAGCGTGTTCACGACGCTCGAGGAGCTCGACCGCTTCTGCGACGCGATCGAGCATGCGGTGACGCACGGGCTCCCCGCCTAGGGTCGTTCGCCCCGCCGGCGTATCCTCGCCGTGATGGCTGCCCCTCCGCGGCCTACATCGCACGAGGTTGTCGTATGAGGTATGTCGAGGTTGCGAGCGCCCGCCGTCTCGAGGCACGGCGGAGAATCGCATGAGGGGGCTGCGGCTGCTGGTCGTATCGGCGGCGATCCTCGCGGTGGCGATTCTCGTGACGGTTCTGTTTGTTGACGGGGAGCCGGCGATCCTGGTGGTCACGGTGCCGGTGATGATTGTGGCGTTCTTCGGGGCGTTGCAGCCGTTGATGTGGGCGATGAGTCGAGTCGGGTTGCCGCAGCCGGAGGCCGGTGTGGCGGTTCTCGACAGTGGGGAGCTGCGGCGACGGTTGTTGGCGCTAGGGAGCGCCGAGTCGCCGTTCGGGATCGAGGAGGTGGCGGATGGGCGGCTCGTCTGCTCCTGGAAGCTCGCCGATGCGCGGTGGTACGAGCTGTTCGCCAAGGTGCGGTTGAAGCAGGACTATAAGCTGCACCTGCTGCTGGTGCCGGAGACGGAGACGGTGCGGGCGATCGAGGTGACCAAGCGGCTCAGCAAGCGGGTCTCGCCGACGCGGCTGTCGATCGAGGCGTTTACCTTCCGCGGCTGGGCGATCGCGCAGATCCAGAAGGACAAGGCGTGGGGGCTCAAGGAGCTGTTTCCGCTCGAGGCCGGCAAGCTCTATGAGATCGACTTTTCGGCCAACCTGTTCCGCGCGCCGGTGCTGCGCACGATCGTTGAGGCGGGATGGACGATCCAGCCGTGCCCCTTTTCGCTGAGGCGCGGGATCTGAGGCGGGGGACTACCGTGGCCACGCTCTCTGTCGTCGTGATCACCAGGAACGAGGAGGCCAACCTCGCGGCCTGCCTCGACTCGGCGCGCTTTGCCGACGAGTTCGTGGTGGTCGATGACGGGTCGACCGACGCGACCCGCGAGATCGCGGCGCGCTACACCGACAAGGTGATCGAGCGGCGGCTCGATCGCTTTGGCCGCCAGAAGCAGTTCGCCATCGAGCAGGCAACCGGTGACTGGATCCTGGCGCTGGACGCCGACGAGCGGGTCACCGAGCCGTTGGCCGAGGAGATCCGCGCCATCGTCGCGGCCGACGATCCGGCCTGGCAGGGGTACAAGTTGCGTCGCCTCACCTGGTTGGGTGACGTTCCGGTGAACTACTCGGGCTGGTACAAGTGCAGCCACCTGCGCCTGTTTCGCCAGGGCACGGCCCGGTACCTCGACCGCCGGGTACACGAGTACCCGGTCCTCGATGACCCGTCACGCTGCGGCGTCCTGGCAGCGCCGCTCGAGCATCACACCTACGCCAGCGCCGAGGAGTTCCGCGCCAAGACACGCCGCTACTCGCTACTGGCAGCGCAGGACTGGTACGATGCCGGTCGCCGCAACGACTGGCAACATGCCCTCTGGTACTTCGTCATCGTCCCCAAGACGGCCTTCTTCCGCGAATTCATAGTCGATCGCGGATTCCTGGGAGGCTTCACCGGCCTCCGTATCGCCTGGACGTCGGCCCGCGCCGATTTCCTAACTGCGCGCCATCTCTGGCGCCTGACCCGGCACCGGCCGCGCGGGTATCGCGGCACGATCTAGCCGTACGCGGCTTGGGCGAGCCCGAGCTCCTACCGCGGAACCGCCCGTCCGCTGCGAGGACCGTTCTGCTGTGAGTTGAGCGTCCAGTCGTAGTCCATGATGCGGACGCGTAGGTCGTCACGGTTGGCGCGGATCCATGCAGCGTCGTCCTCGGACGTGTAGCGCAGCACATAGTCGAGGATGGTTCCCGACTCGGCCTCGAAGTCGCCTTCGTACCAGTCGAAATAGCTCGACACGTAGAGCGTGCGCGTGTCGCGCTCGAGTTGAACGCCGCGGGGGGTCGATAGGAACTCGTAGGCGCGCTCCGTCAGGGTCGCCTCGAGCGTTTCCGGCTGGTAGGCGCGGCTGAGCAGGCGCGGGCAGCCGAAGGCCGCGCATACCAGCGCCCAGTGAATACGGGCGTCCTTGAACTGGGCGCGCAGCGTGTCGTGCTCGATGTTGTCGGCGCTCATCTGGACGCCTGCGATCGGGTACTTCTGCTTGAAGAAGCCTCCGATCAGACCCCAAAGCGGACCCACGTCGCGCACCGAGTCGATCGGGTAGCGCTCGACGACCTGCCAGATCACGACGGCGTTGTATGCGTTGATCCAGAAGACCTTGCGCTCGGCCTCGCTCGCGAAGCCCGATGGATCGGTCGCGGCCAGCGCCTCCATGAAAGCCTTCAGGTCGGCGAAACCGGCCCCCTTGAGCGCCGCGTAGTCGACCAGGCCCTCCTCGTCGACGTGGGTGCGCAGCAGCCGATCCCAGGTGTCGTACAGGCCATCGGTGGCTGGTGCCGGCGTGCCGTTAGGTGCGGCCGTCGCCGGCGCGGCGATCAGTGCCGCCAGAACCAGGGCGGTCGCGAGGCGTGTCGATTTCATCTCGAGGGACTCCGGCGTCGGTATTGGGAAAGCGTCGGAGGTTACTTTGACCCCTCGACCGGGCTGGTTTCCAGGCCGAGCCGCTGGCGCATCCAATCTGGATCGAAGCCGACCACGTGCTCCTCGCCGATCAGCACCGTCGGCGTCGCCATCGGTCCTCCGGTGATCGCCCGCAGCGTGACCATCGGCTCGTCCAGGGTCGCGATGTCGATTTCCTCGAACTGAACGCCGTGTCGCGAAAGAAACTCTTTCGCCAGGTTGCAGGCTGCTCAGCCGGGGCCACTCGTGTACATCACGACCATGGGTTCACTCATCCTGATCTCCGGCATCGCGACCTACGCTCAGGGCGCGGTGGTGCAACAGTGTGTTGAACACGAACCCGTACTGGCCGTGGGTCTGGTTACGCCACATGGGGTTGATGGCGAACAGCACCACATGGCCATCGCCGGCGGGCACGTCGATGATCGCGGGGCGATCGGTCAGAGCGCGGCCGTTGCCCAGCATGCCGGATACCAGCAGCTCGCTGGCACGATCGGCAAAGCGCATGACGATGCGCGGCACGCGGTCGGCCTCCGGGATCAGGTGCCCCGAGAGCAGGCGCGTGCGGGCATTCGCGGTGCTGCCGTCGTTGAAGTAGCGCTGCTGCTCGGGCTCCGCTTGTTCGCCGTCCGGGTCCTCGTAGGGCGGGTGGCCGGGGATCAGTGTCTCACCGCGGCGGCCGGAGCCGCGTCCGGTGCCACCGCCGAAGCCTCCGAAGCGTCGGCCCGGCGCGGCGTTGACGCGCAGCAACGGGGCGCGGCTGAAGTAGACCTCCGTGTCCTCGGAGTAGCCATAGGCGATTGGGCTGCCGAAGTCGGTCACCGTCGCGTTGAACAGCGCGCCCTGGGCCTGCAGGTCGCCCGGCGTGGTGTCGACCGACACGTAGGGGGCGATCCCGGTGTCGGTCATGAAGTTGACCGAGTTGGTGGCTGCAATGATGACGCCGCCGCCCTCGACGAAGCGCTGGATCTTGGCCACGCCGTCGAAGCCGATCCCGGCACCCATGTCCGCGGTCGAGTCGATGTGCCCGAGGTTCGGGGTCAGCTCGGTGTTCTGCCAGGGAATCGGGTGGCGGGCGCGGGCGCCCTGAACGATACGGGTGACGTTGCCCCATCCGGGGGCCAGGATCAGCACGTCCCAACGGGAGCTCAGATCGTCGGTCTCGGCGATCACGTCGGTCGACACGTAGTCGTACGGCACGCCGGCGCCGTCGAAGGCAACACGCCACCAGCCCTCGCTCTGGGTGTTGATCCATGTGTGCACGATGGCGGTGCGCGGCACTGGTAGGTCGTGCATCGGCGCGGCGGGGGCCTCGGCCACTGCGTGCAGGCGCATGGCGCGTCGTTCGGCTGCCTGGGCCACGCGGTCGCGGGCTTCACCGCTCGCCTCGATGACCAAGGTGCCGGCCGGGTATTCGACATCGCCGACCGAGAAGGACTCCTCGACGCTGCGCATCGGTACGTCCGCCAGAGCGAAGCGGAAGCCGGCGATCTCGGGCTCCCCGGTAGCCGGCAGCAGCAGGATGTCGCCGCTGCCTTCGATCGGCTCGCGGAACATCACACGGTCGTGGTCGACTAGCACCATCTCCCGCTCGAGGATCGCCGGGGTCTCGACCCGCCAGGTATCGACGTTGAACGAGGCGCCGAGCGTCCACCCGGTGTCATCGTAAGGGCGCGGATCGTCAGGGTTGTAGTACTGGTAGTCGAGCAACATGTCGGCGAGCCGGCTGTAGGGCTGGTCCATGCGCACGATCCAGTCGCCTTCGCCCACCGCCAGCGTGTCGCTCTCGCCGGGTCGGCGCTCGGCCTCGACCTCGAAGGACTCGGCGGCCCGGTGGACCTCGATCGTCTGCTTGCGCAGCAACTGCAGCAGCCGGAGCGCCAAGCGAGGTCTCGGCCCATTGGCGGGGATCACCCAGGCGCCGGGGCCTTCCCGGTTGGGCTTGTCGAGGGCACGCTTGCCCTTGTCGTAGAAGGTGCGTAGGAAGCGCTCCTTGTTGGTGGCCACGTTGTGCAGCCCCACGACCAGCGCGCTCTGCATCAGATTCGTGTTGTTGCGCAGTGACCAGAGCACCTTCGGCGTCGGGGGGTTCATGCGATACCAGGCGCGCTCCGACTGGCCACCGATCTCGCGCATCATGGTGTCGGGCACGCTGTTGCCGAAGGTCTCGTAGAAACGCCCGACGCCGTTGCGCCCGAGCACGGCGTACATCAGGTAGTTGGCGGCCCAGCCGTCGAAAAAGTTGAACGTCCACACGCCGGGGACGTTCCACTCGTTCATCTGCCGCACCTCGCGCCAGGCCATCTCGACCCACTCCTCGGTGGTGATCGGGTCGAGCCAGGCGTTGAACGGGCCGTGGCCGCTCATGATGTAGAGGAAGGGCACCGACTCGTGCAGGTCGTGAAAGACTTGCGGGTGCCATTGCATCGAGGTCTCGATCGCCTGAGTCGAGAGCGTCAGCGCCAGACCGATGCCGTCGCGGTTGTTGTCATGGGCGATGTACTTGCCCCAGTAGATGAGGTTGGGCGCTCCCTTGCCGGGGTTGGCCGCGCGATAGCGCGTCACGTCGACGATGCGCTCGCGGCCGTCGACCTCGACCACCGGCGTGATGATGAAGATGACGTTGTCGCGAATCTCGTTGAAGATCGGCCGCTCGTCGACCGCCATGCGGTAGACGAGCTCCATGAGCATCTCGGGCGGCCCCGTCTCGCCGGAGTGCAGCCCGCCGGTGGCCCAGTAGATCGCCTTGCCCTCGCCGATGAGTGCCTCGGCCTGCGCGTCGGTGATGTGGCGCGGATCGGCGAGGCGCGCGCTGATCTGCTTGTAGCGCTCGAGGTTGGCGATCGACTCCTTGCTACCGGTGATCACCAGGATGCGCTCGCGCCCCTCCTCGGTCATGCCCATGGGCACTACGGCGACGCGCGGCGAGTTGTCGGCGACAGCGCGCATGTAGGCATGTACGTCGGCCGCGTAGGTCAGGTGCCCCTCCTGCCCGGCGATGTAGCCGTTGAAGTCGAGCGGCGAGGGCACGCTCTCCGACGCCGGCAAGGAATCGACGATCGGCGTCAGGAACTTCGGGTCGGTGGTGTTGTCGTGGATCAGCGCCGTGTAGCGTTCGTCGACCGCCTGCTGCTCGGGCTGCTGAGCTCGGCGCGCGCCGTGTGGTTCGCCGAGCGCCGGGATGAAGGAGCCGGCGAGCAAGGTTGCCAGCGCCAGGGTGAGGGCGGCGCGCGCGCCAAGAGGTCGCCTGCGAATCATTGAGCTCTCCTCGGGGTCAGAGGCCGTGGTGGGTCCCACGACGGCTGCTCGAGACCTGTCCGCGGAGTACTGATCCAGAATCGCGACGCGACGTCAAGCAGGCCAGGCAGGCCCGGTGCGCCGCACCGCAGCCTCGCCAAGAAAATGGTTGGGACGCAGGGACTCGAACCCCGATTCTACGGTCCAGAGCCGCATGTCTTGCCAATTGGACGACGTCCCAACCAGGCGGTCCATGATAGGCGTGGCCGCGATGCGGTGCAATCATTCCCCGGGCCGCGGCGGGCGCGCCCTGGCAGGCGCGCCCACGGTCGTTCACTACGGCCTCGCATGGCGTCAATCGGTGGCGGCCGCCGGCGCCGGCTGGCGGCTCTTGCGGGCGGCCGCGGCGCGCAGGAACTCGCGCCAGCGCAGCAGCCCGGGCAGCAGCACCAGGGCCGTGATCCAGGTGCAGGTGAGGCCGACGATGGCCAGGTTGCCGATCGACCGGAGCCCCGGGTGATGGGCAAAGGCCATGCCCGCGTACCCCATGATCGTGGTGAGGGTGGCCACCGTGATCGGCTCGAACAGCTCGAGCTGGGTCAGGGCCGTGTGGCAACCGAGCTCGCGCCAGCGCCGGTAGTAATGCACTCCGTGATCCACACCGAGCCCGAGGAGCGAGGGCAGGACCACGATGTTGAAGAAGTTGAGCTTCCAGCCGAGCGCGATCATGGCGCCGAAGGTCATCAGCAGGCTGGCGACCAGGGGCAGCAACACCCAGACCGCCTGGCGTACCGAGCGCCGGTCGGCGATGACCAGCAGCAGGATCCCCAGGAAAGTAAGCGCGACGATCCTTGGGGCCTCCTCGGTGACCAGCCAGAGGATCTCGGCCAGGACCGGCTTGTCGCCGGTCGGGCCACGGACGTCCGCGGGCAGTTCCATGTCATAGAGCTGGCGCGTGAACTCCATGGTCACGCGGCCATCCTTCGGGGCTCCCCGGGCGCCGACCGCGATGACATATCCGCCGGAGCCGTCGCGCGCCACCAGGTTGTGGCTGATCGTCTCCGGCAGCTCGTCGATCCGCGGCGTCGTGTCGCCGGGAACGAACTGGCGCACGTCGGCGATGACGCTGGCGCGGTCGGGATCCTCGACCCGGCGGGTCCAACGAGCCGACAGCATTTCCTGGATCTCGTCGATCAGCTCGCGACGCGTCTGGGCCTCCGCCTGCGTCGGGGCGAAGTCGCGGATGCTGGCGGCCGACGCGATGCGTGATCGCGGCTGATCGCGCGCTTCCTCGAGAATCGCCAGGGCCGCGTCGAGGGTCGGCAAATCGGGCGCCACATAAATCGCGGCCGGCCCGAAGAAGAGCGGGTAGATCTCTTCCTGCTTGGCCTTGATGGTCTCGATCTCCTCGGAGTTGGCGCTGAAGTTGCTGAAGTCGTAGTCGAACTCCAGATAGGCGATCGCGGCCACACCCGAGACCACGACAAGCACGGTTACCGCGGCGGCGGCCCACCGCGGCGGCAGGGCGAAGTGACGGCTCGGCAGCCGGGGTTCCCGGCCGCGCAACATACCCAGCCGGTACCCGACGATCAGCGTCGCCGGCATGACCAGCAACATGGCCAGCATGATGACCAGGATCGAAGTGCCGCCGATCAGGCCCAGATCGGAGAAGCCACGGAACTGCGAGATCACCAGGATCAGCAGCCCGAGCGCCGTGGTCAGGGCGGATGTCATGACCGAGCGGCCGGTCGATGTGAAGGTTTCGATCAGGGCGCTCTCCGGGTCACGCAGCACGAGCTCGTGGCGGAAGCGCTTGACCAGATGAATCGAGTAGTCGACCCCCATGCCGAACAACACCATCAGCAGAAACGACGTGATGGTGTTCAGATCGCCGACCAGGCTCGGCACGAAGGCGAAGGCCCACAGCAGGGCGGCTACCAGCGGATAGACCACTACCGGCAACACCCGGAAGCTGCCGAAGCTGACGCCGAGCGTCAGCAGGATGGCGATCACCGAGATGATCCCCATGCGAGTGACGTCGGCGATGATGACCTCGAACTCCTCGACGCGCGTTCGCAACGACCCGCCGATGCTCACCCGGACTCCACGGCTGTCCTCGACCCCGGCAGCGACCGCCTGCATGTCGCGGTAGATCTGCTGCACCGAACCGAGGTTGGAGAGGCCGCGGCTAGCGGTGATCAGCATGCCGATCATGCGGCCGTCGGGATCCTCGTGATACAGCGGCAGGTCCTGGTAGTAGACGAGCACGCGCTCGAGATCGGAGCTGTCCGGCTCGCCGTCCTCGGCATCGTCGCCGCCAAGCCCGAGGTCGTCGATGAATGGGTTGACCTGTGCCTCCCACTCCCCGACCACTCCGATCATCTCGTCGAGACGCTGCGACGGAATCAGCATGTATCGGTGTTGATCGAGGAACTCGGTCGGATACCGGTAGTCGATCCAGTCGAGACCGTCGATCTCGGCGAAGCCGGCCGCCAGATCGTCGACGGCTCGACGCATGACCGGGAGCTCGGCGTCCTCGACGATGACGCTGAAGAAGCCCCCATCCCCCACCAGGGGCTCGAGCTCGTCGCTCCATTGCACCGCCGGGCTGCTCTCGGGAAGCAGACGGGTGAGGTCGGTGTCGAGTCCGATCTTGCGCGCCTGCAGGAACGCCGGAATGCACAGCAGCATCGATAGCAGCACGCAGGCATAGGCGTGTCGATACGACCAGCGACAGATCGCCCGCAGCTCGCGATAGAAGAGCGTGCGCTCGCGCGGAGTGTGACGCTGTGCTTCCTGGGCGGCAAAGTCACTCAGGCGCAGCATCGGGTCGGAAAGACGACTCATTGACTCCCCGGGGTGGGTTCGCCTCAGCCTACTAGCAGGCTGCTGAAAAACGGCTTGGGCGCGCCATTTTGGGCTGGATCGTCTCGATCACGGTGAGTTAGCGGGGCGCCGAGTGCGGGTACGAGGCCGGCGCTGCTGGCAGCGCCGGCATTTCTTGGGGATTGGTGCCCTCATCGTCACGTCGCCCCCTGGAGGTTGCGCATTCTGACCAGGTTGAAGGCCGCGGCGGTGAAGATGAACATCCAATCGACACGTTGCGTGCCTCGGTGTCTGGTCTTGCGCATCAGCCCGACCGTCTTGGCCCATCCGAACATCTGCTCGACGAGCTTGCGTTTCTTCTGACTGACCGTGTAGCCCGGGTGCCGGGTCGTGCGGCGGTCGATGGCGCTGCGCCGGTTCGTGTCGTTCTGTGCGACGTGCGGGGTGATGTTGCGATCTCGAAGCTTTCGGATGCAGTCTCGCGTGTCGTAGCCCTTGTCGGCCGCCAAGGTTACCCGGCCCCTTCCGGGAATCTCGCCCGCCATCTGCACGGCGGCCTCTCGTTCTGCTGTTCCCGAAGCGATCGTTACGCAGGCGTTGGTTGCTAACCCGTGGCGGTTGTCGATCATCAGGTGCCCCATGTAGCAGAGCCTCGACTCGGCTCCCTTACTCTTCTTGTATAGGCGTGCCTCCGGGTCGGTCCTGGAGGCGTGAGTATCGTTCGTGCGCCGTTGCCGGCGGAAATCGACGCTCGGGTTGCTGCCGCCCTCATCGGAGTCGCTCTGATCCTTCGGCTTGAAGCTCTTGTGCGAGGCCCACGCCTCGATCAGCGTGCCGTCCACCGTGAAGTGTTCATCCGACAGCAGGCTGCGGCGCCGCGCCTCCGCCAGCACTTCCTGGAAGAACACCTTGGCGACCTCGCCTCCCAACACTCGATCTCGGTTCTTCGTGAACACCGTCGCATCCCACACCAGATCGTCCATGTTCAGGCCCACAAACCACCGGAACAGCAGGTTGTAGTCGAGCTGCTCCATCAGCATGCGCTCGGAGCGAATCGTGTACAGCACCTGCAGCAGCAGCGCCCGCAGCAGCTTCTCCGGCGGGATAGACGGACGGCCCGTGTGCGAGTACAGCTTCTCGAACAGCGGCGACATCCGCCCCAGCACATCGTTGACGATCTTCAGCAGCGGCCGCAGCGGATGCTCCTTCGGTACTCGCTGCTCTGGAGATACGTAACTAAAAACCGCCACCTGTCCCGCGTCCTCACCACGCATCTGCTCACCTCGTTGATGCTTCGGTTCTTGCCGCGGGCTGCGTGGTTCAAAATCTACTCGAAAAAGGGGAGTTTTTCAGCAGCCTGCTAGAGCACGGCACGGTCAGGGCGCCGAGGTAAGAGAGAGGGCGCACAGGATGAGGGATCGGGACACCATTCCCAAACCATCGGCCGATCAGCAAAGGCTGCTAAACGCAGCATCCGGCGTCAAGGCCGAACGGCATCGAGCCGTCAGCGCCGCGGCCGGCATCGGGGGCCTCCCCGGCAGCGGGCCGTGGCGGGACTCTGGATGGTAGGGTTTCTGCACTTTTTCTCGGCCTTCTCGCGGAGCTCACTCATGTGTCCCGCCCAGAGGTTTCGTGTTTCGCCGGCGCTGGTGCTGTGCCTGACCACGATGATTGCCGCGTGGGGCGGTGCCCCCGCCGTGGTGGCGCAGGAGGCGGCTGGAGCCCCGGGCCCGGAACCGGACCAGGGCACGCAGGCCCGACGGATGAGTCTCGGTGCCGCCGTGCAGCTGATCCTGGCGCGCAATCCACTGTCGCGCGCCCAGGAGCTCAAAGTGGAGCGGGCGCGGCTCGACGTCGAGCAGTTCGAGAACTTCTGGTATCTGCCCAGCTTCCAGCTCCAGACGCTCACCGGCGTGGTCCCGGCGGCGCGTGGCGATATTTTCGATTCACCCGATACCGCCAGCGACCTCGATAACCTGGGGCCCTTCGTACGCGCCCAGGTCGGCTTCGCGCTGCCGATCTACACCTTCGGCCGCCTCTCGAACGCCGCCAACGTCGCCCGCAACGTGCTCGGCGCCGAGCAGGCCAAGGCCCAGAAGGTGCGCGACGAGCTGCAGCTCGAGACCATCAAGGCGTACTGGGGTTTGGTGGCCAGCGACGAGGCGACTCAGGTCGCCACCGAGATGAGGGACCAGTACGAGAAGCTGCTTCAGGAGGTCGAGGAGAAGCTCGATCGCGACGAAATCGACCCCAACGATGCCTGGGAGATCCAGGCGGCCGCCTTCGACGTCAACAAGACGTACCTCGATGCCTTCGAAGGGCGGCGCCTGTTGGAGCGTGGCCTAGGGGAGTTCCTCGGGCTGGCTCCAGGAGAGTTCATCGAGCCGACCGACACCGAGGGTCCGGAGGTGGGGCTGGGATCCGCTGATCTGGATCGGCTGGTCGGCACCGCGCGGCGGCTCAACCCCGACCTGCGCGCCGTGCAGTCGGCGGTCGGGGCGCTCGAGGCGGCGATGGATCTGTCCAGGTCGAATCGCTGGCCGATCGTGCTGGTGGGCGGCTTCGTCGGGATCGCTCACTCGCCGGTGCGTGACGAGCAGAAGAACCCATTCGCCTTCGACGAGTTCAACTACCGGCGCGTGGGCGCGGCGTTCAACCTGCAGTGGGATCTGAACTTCGCCAAGCACCGACTGGAGTTCCTCAAGCGCAAGATCGAGCGCGACGTTACCTCGGCGCAGCAGCGGGCCCTGGAGATGAAGATCTCGCTCGATGTCTACGAGGCCCTCGAGCGGGTCCTGAAGAATGTGGAGCTGGTCGAGTCGGCGGCCGAAACGCGCCGCGTCTCGCGTCGCTGGCTGCGCACGGCTTTCGACGACTGGGACCTCGGCATCGGCGAGGCCCAGCCCGTCATCAAGGCCTACCAGCAAGACTATCGTTTACAGGGCTTGGTGATTGAGACACAATATCTACTGAACGTCTCCCTGGCCGCATTGGCCTTTGTCATGGGGGACTTGCATTCATACCTACAGTGGGTAGCTGATGGGCAAGTTGTGCTCGACTAGCGTCGTGGCGCTGCTGCTGCTGTTTTTGTGGGGTGCTGTCGCGACGGGCCAGGCCGCGAGCGGTGCCGATACACCCATGGAGACCGTGCGGTGGTCCAACGACGCGATTCTCGCCATCCTCACCGAGAGGGATCCTCTGGATTCCGAGGGCGAAGCTCAAGTCTTCGAAGTCATGGACCAGGTGACCGACTTCCAGCGAATGTCGGATGCCGCCATCGAGGGCGTGTGCGAAGCCGAGGGTGAACAGTGCGACGAGTGGAAACGAGTCTTCGGTGACCTGCTCCGCATTCGATCCATAAAAGGGGTCGGTCGGTATCGTGCCGATCGGTTCGATTACTTGAGCGAGGAGATCGACGGCGAGCAAGCGGTGGTGAATTGCCTGGCCTACTTTGAACAAGAGGATGAGGAATTCACCCTCGATTACGAGCTCACCCGCGTCGATGACGGCTGGGTGATTGTCAACTACGTCATCGACGACGTTGACACCGTTCGTAGCTACCGCCGCCGCTTTACCCGACTGCTGAGAAACGAGAACGTGGGCCAGATCATCGAGCGGCTCGAGACCCGCATCCAGGAGCTCGAAACCGAGTCCTGATCGGACCGAGTCGCCAGGTCCACACGCAGCAGAGATTACGTGCGCTATGCGTCCTGACCGACGTAGATCTCCTCGTAGAGCGTGCGTGCCATGGGACATCCCGAGACCATTACGAAAACGGTCGACGTCTTCGATAAGACCCGCTCGTTTCCACGAGCGGATGACCTTATCGAGGTCGGCCTATTTCCCTACTTCAAAGCGCTGCAGGCGCAGGAGGGCAATGAGGTAGTCGTAGACGGCAAGCGCATGCTGATGATGTGCTCCAACGACTATCTCGGGCTGAGCCAGGATCGCCGCATCCAGGAGGCCGGCATGCCGGCGCTCCAGGAGTTCGGTACGAGCTGCACCGGGTCGCGCTTCCTCAACGGCACGCTCGGGCTGCACGAGCGGCTCGAGAGCGACCTGGCCGCTTTCCTCGAGGCCGAGGCCTGCCTGACGTTCAGTACCGGATTCCTCGGCTCGCTCAGCGTCGTGAGCTCCATCGCGGGGCGCCACGACGTGATGTATTACGACCGCGAGAATCACGCCAGCCTGTACGACGGCGCCCGCCTGTCCTACGGCACCCTGCGCAAGTTCCGCCACGGCGATCTGGATCACCTGCGCTTCCTGCTCCAGCGTGACTCCGAGCGCGAGGTGGGCAAGTTGATCGTCGTCGACGGTGTGTTCTCGATGAGCGGCGAGATCGTCGATCTGCCGGGTATCGTCGAGCTGGCGCGGCGCTACGACGCGCGCGTGCTGATCGACGACGCCCATTCGACCGGTGTGCTCGGGTCGCGCGGTCGCGGGACCGCCGATCACTTCGGCATGCTGGGCGAGGTCGACCTCACCATCGGCACGTTCTCCAAGGCATTCGCCTCGGTGGGCGGCTTCGTGGTCGGCGACCGCAAGGTGGTCCACCACATCAAGTTGACGGCGCGCCCGTTCATGTTCACCGCGGCGCTGCCCCCGGCTCAGGTGGCGATCACCCACAAGGCGCTCGAGATCCTGGCCACCGAGCCCATTCACCGCGAGCGGCTGTGGCGCAACACGGTCCGCTTCCGCGGCGGTCTGTCGGCGCTGGGCTTCGACACGATGGTGTCGGAGGGACCGATCGTGCCGGTGTTCGTCGGCGAGGAGCGTCATACGATCGACTTCTGGAAGGAGATCTTCGACGACGGCGTGTTCGCCCTGCCGGTGCTGCCTCCCAGCGTTCGCGAGAACCAGGGCCTGATTCGCATGGCGGTCAACGGCAGCCATACGCTCGAGGACATCGATCGCGTGCTCGCCGTCTTCGCCGAGGCGGGCCGTAAGCACGGCGTGATTGGCTAGCACGGCGGCTGTCGAGATCCGGCCGGTCGTTGGCCGGCGCCAGCGCAACGCGTTCGTCAAGCTACCGGCGCGCCTGTATCGGGGCGACCCCTATTTCGTGCCGCCGCTGCTGATCGCCGAGAAGGAACGGCTCGATCCACGCAAGAACCCTTTCTTCGATCATGGTCGTGTCGAGCTGTTTCTCGCCTGGCGCGACGGCCGGCCGGCCGGTCGCATCGGTGCCATCGACAACGGTCGTCACAACGAGGTGCACGGCGACAACCTCGGCTTCTTCGGTTTCTTCGAGGCCGAGGACGAAGCGGTGGCGCGAGCGTTGCTCGTCGCGGCCCAGGACTGGGCGCGCGAGCAGGGCTTCGATGCCATTCGCGGCCCGGCCAACCCGTCGATGAACGATAGCTGTGGTGTGCAGATCAGCGCCTTCGACACCGTTCCCTACCTGATGATGCCGCACAATCCGCCCAGCTATCAGGGCTGGATCGAGGGCGCCGGCTACGCGAAGGCCAAGGACCTGTTCGCCTACCTGTTCTCGATCGCCGAGAACCGCGGCCTCAACGAGCGCGCTCAGCGGATCGAGAAGCGGATCTATCGGAGTTTCGCATCCAAGCCACGGATCCGGCCGATGAGCAAGGCGAGCTTCGAGAAGGATGCGGCGACCGTGCGCGACCTGTATATCGAGTGCTGGCGCGACAATTGGGGCTTCGTGCCACCGACCGAGCGCGAGTTCCAGCACGCCGCCAAGGAGATGAAGCAGATCATCGACTGGGATCTCACCACGATCATGGAGATCGACGGCGAACCGGTCGCCTTCAGCTTGGCGCTCCCCGACATCCACCAGGTGTTGCACCGGATGAACGGGCGCCTGCTGCCGTTCGGCATCTTCAAGCTACTGATGAGCAAGCGATATATCGATCGCTCGCGCTTGCTGCTGCTCGGGGTCAAGCTACAGTACCGGCGCAAGGGGCTGGAGATTCCGCTCATCGCCGAGGCCATCCGGGTGGCCGACAGCCGCGGCTGGATCGGCGGCGAGTGCTCCTGGACTCTCGAGGACAACGACGGCATCAACAAGGGCATCCGGCTGGTCGGCGGCAAGCATTACAAGACCTACCGGATGTACCAGAAGGCGCTCGCGCCCTCTGTTACTGACCACTAGTGCACAAGATCGCGGTTGTCACCGGCGGCACCGGGTTCATCGGCTGGAACCTGTGTGAGCGGCTGCGAGATCGCGGCTGGACGGTGCGCGCGCCGGTGCGCCCGAGCAGTCGCAACCCCCTGCCGGAGGGCATAGATCGACTCGGCGCCCGTCTCGAGCGGGCCGAGCTGGCCCCGCTACTCGCTGGCGCCAGTGTCGTGTTTCACCTGGCCGGCCTGACGCGGGCCTCGAGCTACTCCGAGTTCGTGCGGGTCAACGCTCACGGGGCGCGCGAGGTTGCCGAAGCCGCAGCCGATGCCGGCGCTTTCATGCTGGCGATCTCGAGCATGGCGGCCTCCGGCCCTGGCACGGCGGCGGCGCCGGCGCGCGAGGACGACGATCCCGCGCCGGTCAGCCTGTACGGTCGCAGTAAGCTGGCCGGCGAGCAGGCCATTGCCGACGTGGCCGGGCTGCGCTGGGCGACGCTGCGCCCGCCGGGGGTCTACGGGCCCCGCGATACTGACTTCCTGCCGCTGTTTCGCGCCTGCGGGCGCGGCCTGTTCCCACTGGTCGGGTCCTCGGATACTCCCTACACGCTGGTCTACATCGGCGACCTCGTGGCGGCCATGATCGCCGTGGCCGAGGCGGGCGTTGCCCGGTCCGCTGCCGTTGCCAGCGAGATCTTCTTCGTCGGGCACCCTGAGATCGTCACCGCCGGCGCCATGCGGGCCGCGCTGGCCGGGGTGTTCAAGCGTCGCGTGCGCACGCTGCGAGTACCGCGCGCCGCGCTATGGACCCTTTCGCAGCTCGGCGAGTTGGCCGGAATGCTGGGGCGCCCGGCGCTGATGAACCGATCGCGCTACCGTGAGCTCACCGCGCCGGGGTTCGTATGTGACGTTTCGAAGCTCGAGCGCATCCTGAACTGGAGTGCCTCGACGTCGCTGCGCCAGGGCTTCGAGACGACCGTTGCCTGGTACCGTGATCACGGTCTGCTGTGACCCTTGCTTCTGGTAGGAAACGCCATGCATCTTGCTCGCCTGGGCGCGGCCGCGCTGGTGCCGCTGCTGCTGGTTGCCGGTGCCGGCTCGGCGCAGGACAACGCGACGTTCGTCGCCAACGCCTACGTCGACGGCAGGATCATCAGCGGCGCCAACGGGCGCGTGCAGCTGACCTTCGAGGGTTGGTCGAGCGACGAGACCCGGACGCTCCTGCTGGCCACGCTCATCGAAAAGGGCGGCAAGGCGCTCGCGGAGGCGCTGCGCGATACCGAGCCGGTGGGCCACCTACGCGTCGGCACACGTACCAGCTACCCGATTGCCTACGCTCGCTCCTACACGGAGGGGGACCTGCGGGTGATCTTCGCGGTCACCGATCGGCCGATCGGAGCATTCGAGGCCGTGAACCGGGCCCGCACGCTCGACTACAGCGTCTCGATCGTCGAGCTTCGCGTCGATGACAACGGCGCCGGACGGGGCGTGCTTATCGTCGGCGCCGAGATCGTCGTCGACATGGAGCACAACACCTTGTCGGTCGAGGACCACAGCTCGGCGACGGTCAGGTTGGTCAACGTCCGCAGGGACTAGTGCACAGGAGCACTAGGGACCCTGGCCGCGGTTAGCTGGAGCTGAACAGACCGCTCTCGAGAACGGCGCGGGTCGCCACAGCGTGGCCGTCGCCGTTCCAGTGCCCGTCGATCTCGAATTCGAAGCGCTGACCGCTGGCGCGGTGCTCCTCGATGAAGCGCGGCTGCAGGTCGATCGTCGGGTATCCGTGGGTGCCCGCCCTTTGTAGGAGCTCGCGCCGCATCACGCCGAAATAGGATTCTCCTGCACCGGAGAGACCATCGCCGTACAGCTGTGGACGGATCCCGTCGAGCACGAGCAGCACCTGGTCGGGGGCCACCCCCGTAGCTTCCGGGAGCAGCTCGAGAAAGCGCTCGATCGCCCGCGCCGAACGCTCGAGACGCTCGGGCGCGACGGAGGCGGCGGTGTTGCCCACCCAACGCGGTCCTGTCGCCGCGACGCCGAGCAGGCGCGCCAGCTGTCCGGGCGTCTTCTCGACGTGCAGCTGATGGATCAGGTATCGGGTCAGAGTAGAGGCGCGAGCCAGGCGGCGCAGTGGCCCCGGCGCGTAGTCGATGCGTACCAGCGGCCATGGATCAGCGCCCGACAGGTCGTCGAAGTAGTGAAACCCGCCGCCGTCGCTCACCGAGACCAAGCTCTCGTCAAAGTCGTTGCCGACGACAACGAAGACGTAGCGCTCGGCCCCGAACTGATCGCGGGCGTGGCGTGCCCAGACCAGGTACTGGCTGAGTGGGGCCCCGGAAGCACCAAAGCCGTACACGCGTGCCCGCCCCTCGAGCGCGGCCCCGAGTCGTCCCGCAATCGTATCGGCCCACGGGACCATGGCTGCCTCGACATAGCTGTCGCCGATCACGGCCGCGAGGGGCGGCGCCGAGGTCCCGGTCTGGTAGTTCAGATCGCTTACGAATCCTGCGTTGTTGATGTGGCCCCGGTTGACCATCTGCAGGCGCCAGCCGTTCGAATAGGTGAACTCGGAGTCGGCGACGAACCGGAGCACCGGATCGGTGGCGTTGACTGGCAGCGCTCCGAGGCCCGTCGATACGGGAAGCAGCCGTAGCGTGCCTTCGGCCGCGATCAGCGGAAGCCCAACACCGAGGGACAGCGCCAGGAGCCGTGGCGCCAGCTCCCTCATCCTGCCGTGCGGACCAACCCTCATGACGGCAAGGCTAGCTGCTCGCAGGCGCGCTCGACGGGGGGGTCTGGCCGGCCCTGTCCCGAGATGGCGGTTCATTTCACGACCGCGCGCAAACCCCCGAACCGCCGGAGCTCTGGCGAGCCCCTCGTAGCTACTTGCCCCGGAAAAACTCCGATCAGAGGTAACTGAAGTCGCGGCGATCACCCAGGAAGAGGATGGCGGCGGGGCGCGGGTCAGCCCAGCGGGGTTGGGGACGATTACGTCTCCATAAGTGCGACGGTATCCAGGTCGTAGGCGAACACGGCCCAGCTTTCCCAGATCCGAGCGCCTTGGATACCCCGTAGTCGTGAGCGCCCGGCGTGGTAGGAACGTTTCAGGTGGGAGATTCGTCCCTCGTTGCCGACCCGGTAGCGGGCCCGGCGACGCCAGGTGTGTCGGGATGCGCAGCGGGTGACACCGGCGATGAACACCTCGCAGCCCAGCTCGGCGAGGGTTTCGGTAGTGGCCTTGCGGGAAAAACCAGCGTCGAAGACAGCTTCGCGGGGCCGCAGACCCAGGGCGGTTACCTCGGCCACGTTGTGTGGCAACAGCGTGTCGTCGTGGGTCGAGCCGGCACGTAGCTTCGGAGGCATCAGCAAGCCTCGGGCACCGCGGCGCGTATGGGCGTTGAGCTCGGCGAACTGCACGATGTAGCCGAACTCGTTGGGCTTGCCCCGCTTGCCACGGCGGATGGGACGGGCGTCCGGATCCGCCAAGGACACCAGCCGGTCCTTGATCCGTTCGCCGCGGAAGCGTTGCTGTACCTGCTGGACAACCCGCTGCGCCCGTTCGATCTCCTCGTTCAGTCGTGCCAGCGCCCGCTGCCGTCCTTGCGCTGAACTACCAGCTGCTCGAGCACGCCGTCGCTGGGCCTCACGCACCAGCCGCTGTGCCTCCCGAAGGCTCGCCCGCACGTGGGTGGCAGCCTCCTTGGTGTATCGCTCGACGGCAGCTTGCCCCTCGCCCCGTCGTTGCCGGAGTCGCTGGCTCATCGTTCGGAGCCGCTTGCCGACCGCTCGGGAGCGATCCCGCACCGTCGCGCCGATACTCGGGATTACCTTGCGCACCGCTCGTGCGACGTACGCCAGGCGTCGCACGGCATCGGCGCATAGCCCCGCATCGGTGGGATAGCGGATGTCGGCTTGCACCACTGTGGAGTCCACCCGCATCGCCCGCGGCCGAAAGTGCCGCTCATGGCACGCCTTGCTGATCAGGGCTCGGATCATCTCCTGTACCAGCTCGGCGTCCAGCCGCCGGGTCAGCTTGCGCACCGTCGATTCATGCGGCACCCGCTCATCCAGGCGCAGCAGACAGAAGCGCCGCAAGTGCAGCGAGTCCGATACCTCCCGCATCAGCGTCTCGTAGCCCCAGCCGCTACGTTGCTTGATCAGCATCAGCCGCACGTACATGGCCATCGGGATCGTCGGCCGGCCCATGCCCCGGGCGCCATCATCCCAGGCCCTGTGAAACGGCTCCAGCAGCGCCGCATCCGAAAGCAGCGTATCGATGATCGCCAGATCCTTGGGCAGGATCTGCACCTCCGGTGGCAATAGCATCTCCCACAGCGTCGTGACCGGACGATCGGGCGTCAGCCGCAGCATATCGACCTCTCCTGGGCGGGCGAGGTTCCCCGGAAGTATATATGCTTGCGGGCATCGTCGCGAGGTATCCTTCCCCACACCATGCCTGCTTCTGCCTCCAAACAGCTCGAGCGCCTACAGCACCGCTACCACCAGCTCGCCCTCCAGATCCCCGAGATCGGCTTCATCCTCAAGGGCTCTGTGGCGCAGCGCTCCAGCCGCTGCGGCAAGTCCAACTGCCACTGCCACGCCGACCCCCCTCAGCTGCACGGGCCCTACTGGCACTGGAGCACCGCGGTCGCGGGCAAGACTGTCAACCGCCACCTCAGCCCCCAGCAGGCGGTACGGTTTCTTCAGGGAATCGACAACCGCAAGCGCCTCGAGGCCATCCTTGCCCAGATGCACGAGCTGTCCCAGCGAGCCATCGATTTGCTTGACGCTCACCCCGCCCTTGCCGCCGATACCCCTGCCCCCGCTACGCGGCGCCCGTCCCCGAAACCGTCATCCAAGCCGTGAGTTTTTCCGGGGCAAGTAGCTAGCGAGTCGCCTGCTCGGTCCGCTTCTGCCTGGCGTCTTGGAGCTTGCGCAGGTAGCGGATCATGCGATCGAAGCGCACGCTCGACTTGTCGCGGCCCATCAACTCGAGCACATCGAAGATGCCGGGGGAGACTCGCTTCCCGGTCACCGCGATACGCGTCACGTGGATCAGGTCCGCGGCATCGCGCCCCATTCCCTCGGCGACCTCACGCAGCGTCTTCTCGAGTTCCTCCTGGTTCCACGGGTCGACCTGCAGCAGCGTCTCGCGAAAGGCCTCGACCAGGCCGAGCAGATCCTTGGCACGGATGTACTCTCGGATCGCCGACGGCTCGTAGACGAAGGCCTCGGTGAGGAAAGGAGCGATGTTGTCGGACAGCTCGTTGATCGTGTGCGACCGTGACTGCCATAGCTCGATGAGCGCGAAGAAGAAATCGCGCCGCTCCATGTCGAGCTCTTCCTGCCAGCAGCCGCGCACGTTGAGCGCGTCGCGTACCGAGAGGCGCAGCTCGCCGGCAGGCACCTGCGAGATGTACTCACCGTTGAGCCACGACAGCTTGCCGAAGTCGAACTTGGGATTCGACTGGTTGACCTTCTCGAGGCTGAACTCCTTGATCAGGTCGTGGACCGTGAACACCTCGCGATCATCGCCGGGGTTCCAGCCGAGCAGTGCCAGATAGTTGACCACTGCACCAGGCAGGTAGCCCTTGGTCCGGAAGTAGGTCACCGACGTGGCGCCGTGGCGTTTCGACAGCCGCTTGCCGTCTTCTCCGAGGATCAGCGGCAGGTGGGCGAACTCCGGCACCTTCGCATCGAGCGCCTGGTAGACCATGATCTGCTTTGGCGTGTTGGGCAGGTGGTCGGCGCCGCGTATCACGTGGGTGATGCCCATCTCGATGTCGTCGACGACATTCGACAGGTGGTAGGTCGGGCTTTCGTCCGAGCGCAGCAGAACGAAGTCCTCGAGGTTGGCCGTCTCGAAAGAGACCTCACCCTGGACGTGGTCGTTCACGACGATGCCCCCCTCGTCGGGGACCTTGAAGCGCACCGTGTGCGGGATGTCCTCGTCGAGCTTGGTGCGAACCTCCTCTGCCGACAGATCGCGGTCGGCGCCACGGTAAACCCAGCTGCCGTCCTCCTCCTGGCCCGCCTCGCGCAGTTCCTCCAGCTCCTCCTGGGTGGCGAAGCAATAGTAGGCGTGGCCGGAGTTCATCAGCAGCGACACGTAGTCGCGATAGAATTCTCGCCGGTCCTTCTGGTGCAGCGGACCCTCGTCCCAATCGAGTCCCAGCCAGGTCAGCGACTCCAGGATGCTCTCCAGATACTCTTCCTCGGAGCGTTCCTGGTCGGTGTCCTCGATGCGCAGGACGAAGATGCCCTCGTGATGGCGGGCATACAGCCAGTTGAATAAAGCCGTTCGGGCACCCCCCACGTGCAGTTCGCCGGTGGGGCTGGGCGCGAATCGGACGCGTACCTCGTCGGACATAGCAAACCCTCTACAGAGACAGAGTGTGGGCGCGGCGGCAGGGCTGCTTCGCGCGGTGGCTCGGCGGGGCGATGATGACTCCCGATCAGTGATAGCCCCTGCCGAGTGTGAACGAGAGCGATGATACCGAACCGCGAAGTCCCTTGCTAGTGGCCACGGTCAGCCGTTGCCGGGTCTGGCGCCGGATTCGTGTCAGGGTCGGTTCGTAGCCTGGCTCAGCCCTGGGCCTTGACGTAGCCGCAGACTTGGCAGACGAGCGCCGTGCGCTGTGAGGCGATGACGCCGACGCCGATGAGCGCCACCCCGAGTGCTGGCAGCAGGCCGATGCCAGTGAGCCAGCCGCCGATTGCGACCCAGAAAGCGAGCACCAGGATGGTGACTCCACCGAAGGGATTGAAACGGTGGCGGCGGGACATAGTCCAGGCTCCCGGGGAATCGCACGAAGGACAGGTCTCATCGGCGGCCCCTGCGGAGCGCGTCTCGGCAGCGACCGGGTCGGCGATACCGATGGCCGTGCCCCTGACACTCGACCTGTCGTCGCCGCTTGCCAAGGTCGTTGCTCTCCCGATTCCAGGCCCGGGTGGGATGTGAAGCGGAGGGGGTGGGATTCGAACCCACGGCACGCTGTAACACATGCAACGGCTTAGCAGGCCGCCCCATTCGTCCGCTCTGGCACCCCTCCTCGAGGCGGAGGCAGAAGGATTCGAACCTTCGGACCACCTTGTGAGTGGTCAACGGTTTTCAAGACCGTCGCATTCAGCCTGACTCTGCCATGCCTCCAGGGACGACCGGGCAATCTTAACAAACGGCAGCCGCAGCGATTGCCGCTGCCGCGGCGCAATCAGGAGGGCAGCGTAACCAGGCCCATCAGACTTTCGCCACGGCCTGCCCGATCGACTCTAGCCCGTTCAAGTAGGGTCGCAGCGCGTCGGGTATCCGCACACTCCCGTCGGCCCGCTGGTGGTTCTCGAGCAACGCCACCAGCGCGCGGCCCACCGCCACGCCCGAGCCGTTGAGCGTGTGGGCGAGCCGCGTCTTTCCGCCGCCCTCCGGGCGGTAGCGAATGGCCGCGCGCCGGGCCTGGAAATCGGTGCAGTTGCTGCACGAGGAGATCTCGCGGTACGTCTCCTGCGACGGCAGCCAGACCTCCAGGTCGAAGGTCTTGGCGGCGGCGAAGCCCATGTCGCCTCTCGACAGGGTCATCACCCGGTAGGGCAATTCGAGACCCTGTAGCACGCGCTCGGCGTCGGCCGTGATCGCCTCGAGGGCCTCCCACGAGGAGTCGGCGTCGCTGATCCATACTATCTCGACCTTGTTGAACTGATGCATGCGGATCAATCCTCGGGTGTCGCGTCCGTAGGAGCCGGCTTCGCGCCGAAAGCAGGGTGTGTAGGAGCAATAGCGCACCGGCAGGTCGGCCGCCTCCAGGGTCTCGCCGCCGTGTAGATTGACCAGCGGCACCTCAGAGGTCGGGATCAGGTACAGCTCGTCCTTCTCGACGTAGAAAGCATCCTCGGCGAACTTGGGCAGCTGGCCGGTGCCCTGCATCGTGGCCGGCGTCACCAGATAGGGGGTGAGGGCTTCGGTGTAGCCGTGCTCGCAGTGCAGGTCGATCATGAAGGCCGCCAGGGCGCGCTCGAGCCGTGCCCCGAGCCCGAACTGGACCGAGAAGCGAGCGCCGGAAATCTTCGCGGCGCGGGCGAAGTCGAGGATGCCGAGTGCCTCGCCCAGATCGACGTGGTCACGAACCTCGAAGTCGAACTGGCGCGGATCGCCCCAGGTGCGCTCCAGCCGGTTGGCACTCTCGTCGGCGCCGGCCGGCACGCTCTCGTGTGGGAGGTTGGGGATCTCGAGCAGGCGAGCGCGGATCTCTTCGTCGATCGCCTTGCGGGCGCTCTTGAGCTGCTTGGTCTCGTCGCCCACCTGACGCATACGCGCCATGATCTCGCTGGCGTCCTCGCCGGCGCGCTTGAGCTGGCCGATGCGCTTGCTGGTCTCGTTGCGCTCGGCCTGCAGGGCCTCGACCCGCTGGATCAACTCGCGACGCTCGGCGTCGCGGCGCAGCATCGCATCGATGTCTACGCGCGAATCTCGGCCCTCCAGGGCCCCGGCGACTGTGGCAGAGTGCGTGCGGATAAAGCCCAGATCCAGCATGGAGCGAAGCATAACCCCGGTGACTGTCGGGGGTGCGCGTGCCGTGGTAGCGTCGCCCGAGATCGCTTCTCGACGTGCGCCGTCCCTTCATGAGCTTCCGCAAGACCGTTATCCCTGTCGCCGGTCTGGGCACGCGCTTCCTTCCCGCCACCAAGGCGGTACCCAAGGAGCTACTGCCGTTGGTCGACCGGCCACTAATCCAGTTCGCCGTCGAGGAGGCGGTGGCGGCCGGCTCCGACGAGATCATCCTGATCTCGGCAACTGGCAAGGAGTCGATCCTCGACCACTTCCGCCCCGATGCCGGCCTCGAAGAGACCTTGATCCGGAGCGGCAAGACCCGGCTCCTGGCGATCGTGCAGCAGGCTACCGGGCTTGCGCGTGTCGACTCGGTGCTGCAGCAGGCGCCGCTCGGTGTCGGCCACGCCATCCTGCAGGCCAAGGACAAGGTGGGCATGGAACCGTTCGGGGTCTCGTTCCCCGACGACATCATCCTGGGCAAGGTGCCGGCGCTCGAGCAGCTTCGTCGGGTGCACGAAGAGCACGGCGGCCTCGTGGTGGCGGTGGAGCACGTTCCGGCCAGTCGCGTCGATCATTACGGCGTCATCGCCGGCGAGCCCGTCGGCGCGAGCCTGTTTCGCGTCACAGACCTGGTGGAGAAGCCGAAGCCCGAGGAGTCGCCCTCCGACCTTGCGATCATCGGTCGCTACGTTCTGCCTGGTGAGATCTTCTCGTTCCTCGAGTCGACCGAGCCTGGAGTCGGCGGCGAGATCCAGATCACCGATGGTATGCGGGCCGCCTTGCGTGACTTCCCGTGCCATGCGGTGATCCTCGAGGGCACGCGCTACGATTGCGGCAGCAAGCTCGGCTTCCTGCAGGCCACTGTGGAGGTGGCCCGCCGAGACGGCGAGTTCGGCGAGGAGTTCTCCCATTACCTCGAGCAGCTCGAACCGTTAGACCGCTTGCGATCCGAGTAACAGGGCCCCCCAGACAGAATGCCGATTTACGAGTACGAGTGCCGCAAATGCGGCCATCGCTTCGAGAGGATCCAGAAGTTCTCCGACCGTCGGGTGCGCACCTGTCCGGAATGCAAGGCGCGCCGTGTCGAGCGACTCGTCCACGCCCCTGCGATCCAGTTCAAGGGCAGCGGCTTCTACATCAACGACTACTCGGACAAGGGCAAGTCGAAGGCAGAGGCGGAGAAGGCGGAGTCAAAATCGGACTCGAAGTCCGAGACCAAGAAATCGGACTCGAAGAAGTCAGTCGACTCCAAGACGAAGTCATCCGACTGAAACCACCGTTGTGCCCGGCGAGGGGTCGGGGTGCTATTGACGAGGGTCGCCGATCTTACTAGCGGGCTACTAGTGTAACGCGTCGTAATTAGCTTGACTTATATGGCATATTATGACTTCCTTGTCTCGACAGTAAACTTGTCGGGACAGGAGGCCACGATGCCCAGGGTAGCACCGGAGATTTCGTTGACCGGGCAGCAGCGGGCGCGGCTCCAGGGAGTAATCGACGCGCCGAGCTCACAGCAGCGGCAGGTGTTCCGAGCCCACATCATCCTGCTTGCCGAGCAGGGGCTGCAGAACCAGCAGATCGCCGAGCGCCTCGAGACCTCCCGACAGACCGTGGGCATGTGGCGCGCTCGCGCAGCCAAGCAGGGCATCGAGGATCTCGGTGACGAGCCGCGCTCTGGTCGTGCGCGCACCTACGACGCCGTGCGGGAAGCCAAGATCATCGCCGCAACCCTGGAGAGGCCTCCGAGCCGAACCCATTGGAGCGCACAGCGGCTCGCCAAACAGGTCGATACGAGCCCTTCGACGATCCTGCGGATCTGGCGGCGCAACGGCCTGCAGCCCCATCGCACCGAGACCTTCAAGTACTCCGCCGATCCACTCCTGCAGGACAAGGTCACCGACATCGTGGGGCTGTACCTGCACCCGCCCCAGGGGGCGCTGGTGCTGTGCGTGGACGAGAAGAGCCAGATCCAGGCTCTGGACCGGACTCAGCCGATGTTGCCCATGCGCCGCGGCGATCCAGAGCGCTGCACCCACGATTACAGACGCCACGGCACCACGACGCTGTTCGCGGCGTTGAACCTAGCCACCGCCGAGATCCTGGGCACCTGCATGCAGCGGCACCGCCACCAGGAGTTTCTTCGCTTCCTATGCTTGATCGACCGCACCTACCCCGAGGGCGAGATCCACCTGGTGCTGGACAACTACGGCACCCACACCCAGCCCAAGGTCGAGGCCTGGTTCGAGCAACACCCGCGGTTTACGCGTCACTTCACGCCCACTTCCGCTTCCTGGATGAATCAGGTGGAGACCTGGTTCGGCATCCTCACCTCGCAGGCCGTCCGGCGCGGCAGCTTCAGCAGCGTCGATGTCCTGATCAAGGCCATCCACCGCTTCATCCGAGCCTGGAACGACGGCTCCGAGCCCTTCCTTTGGCTCAAGTCCGCCGACCAGATCCTCGCCAAAGCCATAAGACAAGACAACTCCGACGCGTCACACTAGTAATAGCGCCGACCCCTGTCGGTGAACGCCCCACCCCGACGAGAGTGCCCGCGCGGCTCCGGGCTCCGAGACCCCGAAGATCGGGGTGGCTGGATTCAGCCCTTGGCCACCATCCAGCTGCCGCCGACCCCCACGTCGACGAGCAACGGCACCTCCAGCTGGATCGCTCCGTGCATCTCCTCGCGGACGATCTGGGTGGCCCGATCGACCTCCGACTCGGGCACTTCGAGCACCAGCTCGTCGTGCACCTGGATGATCATTCCCGTGCCCATGGCCTCCGCCTGTAGCCGGCGGTCGAGGTTTACCATCGCCAGCTTGATCAGGTCGGCGGCGGTGCCCTGCAGCGGCGTGTTCACGGCGGCGCGCTCCCCGAACGCCCGGATCATGGGGCGGCCGCTCTGGAGCTCGGGAAGGTGACGAATGCGTCCGAGCAAGGTGGTGACGTAGCCCTCCTGCTTGGCCCGCTCGACGATGCTGCTGAGGTACTCCTGAACCTTGGGGAAAGCGCTCAGGTAGCGGTCGATGAACTCTCGGGCCTCCTTGTTGCTGACCCCGAACTCGCGTGCGATACGTTGCGGACCCATGCCATATAGCACGCCGAAGTTGATCACCTTGGCCCGGTCGCGTTGCTCGGAGGTCACCGCGTCGGGCGCAACGTGGAAGATCTCCGAGGCGGTCGTGCGGTGCACGTCGACGCCCTCGGCGAAGGCCGTCTTCATGGCCGGGTCGCCGGACAGATGGGCCATGATTCGCAGCTCGATCTGGGAGTAGTCCGCGGTCATCAGCACGCAGCCGTCGGCTGGGATGAAGGCGCCGCGGATCTGCCTGCCGGTCGCAGTGCGCACCGGGATATTCTGCAAGTTGGGGTTGCTGCTCGAGAGCCGGCCGGTCGCGGCCACCGCCTGGTCGAATGAAGCGTGGACCCGTCCGGTCGCGGGGTTCACGTAGGTCGGCAGGGCGTCCAAGTAGGTGCTCTTGAGCTTCGACAGCTCGCGGTACTCGATGATCTTGCGCGCCACCGGGAACTCCTCGGCGAGCTTCTCCAGAACCTCCGCCTTGGTCGAGCGGCTGCCCTTGGCGGTCCTGCCGCCCGGCGACAGCTGCAGCTTGTCGAACAGCACCTCGGCCAGCTGCTTGGGCGAGTTCAGATTGAAGGGGCCGCCGGCTGCCTCGAAGATTGTTTCTTGCAGTGCATCGATCTGGCGCGCAAAACCTGTCGACAACTCGCTCAGGTAGGAGGCGTCGATGCGCACGCCACGCCGCTCCATGCGAGCCAGCACGCGCATCAGCGGCATCTCGATCGACGCCAGCAGCTCGCCCAGGTCCGGCTGCGCCCTCAGCTGCGGCTCGAGCGCCGCCGCCAGCCGCAGCGCGATGTCGGCTCGCTCGCCGGCGTACCGTGTGGCCTCGGCAACCGGAACCGAGTCGAACGAGGCCTTGCGATCCGGCAGCACGTCCTTGAGCTCGATCGCCTTGATGTTCAGGAAATCGAGTGCCAGTCCCGGAAGCGCGTGGCTCTGTCGGGTCGGATGGACCACGTACGAGCCGAGCATGACGTCGAGCCAGGGGTTGACCTCCTCGAATCCGGCGCGGGCCAGCATGATCAGCGCCGGCTTCAGGTCGTGCCCGGTGAGCTGGACCGCCGGATCGTCGAACAGCGCGGCCAGCGCCCCCAGACACTCCTCGGGGCGCACGGCATTGTCGGTTCCCAGACCCTGGTGGCCCACCGGCACATAGACCGCGTTTCCTTCCGACCAGGCCAGCCCCACCCCGATCAGCCGCGCCCGGTTGGCATCGAAGCTGTCGGTCTGGACCGCGATGGCGACGCGTCCCGCGGCGCGTGCCGCCGCCATCGCCGCCGCCATCGCCTCCGGCCCGGCGATCGTCCGGTACTCGCCCTCGGCTTCCTTTGGCGCGTCCTCGTAGTCGTCCAGCAGGCGGGTGAACTCGAGCTCGGTGAAGATCTCGCGGCAGGCCGCGCGGTCGGGCTCCTGCAGCCGCATGCTCTCCAGGTCGCGGTCGAGCTCGAGGTTCGTGTAGAGCGTGGCGAGCCGCTTCGACAGGTGGGCCTGGTCGGCGAACTCAGCCAGGTTACGGCCGTACTTGTACTTGGCCAGATCACCCGCATGCTCGACAGCGTTCTCCAGCGTGTCATAGGTCTCGAGCAGCTCGCGGGCACGCTTCGGTCCGATGCCTGGAACCCCCGGGATTTCGTCGACGCTGTCGCCCATCAGTCCGAGCAAGTCGGCGATGCGCTCGGGCGGCACGCCATATTTCCGCATCACCTCGGCCGGGTCGTAGAGGTGCTTCTCGGCGCGGTCGGTGCGCAGGTGCACCTTGTCGGTGACCAGCTGCAGCAGGTCCTTGTCCTCCGAGGCGATGATCGTCGCCACACCTGCGGCCTCCGCAAGTCGTGCCAGAGTGCCGATGACGTCGTCGGCCTCGTACTTGGGCATCTCCAGGATCGGTATGCGATGCGCCTCGACGACCCGGCGGATCCAGGGGATCTGCGAGCTCAGGTCGTCGGGCATGCTCGGCCGTGAGGCTTTGTAGCCCTCGTACTCGATGTGGCGGACGGTCGGCCCGGCGGTGTCGAAGACAACGGCGCAGTGATCGGGTTTCTCGTCCTCGAGCAGCTTGCGCAGCATCGTGGTGAAGCCGTAGACGGCGTTAGTAGGCTGCCCGGCCGAATTGGTGAGCTCCGGTAACGCGTGGTAGGCGCGATGGATCTGGTTGTACGCATCGATCAGGACGAGCTTCTTGGTGGCCATGTGCGGGGTCTCGGAGCGCTCCTGGCGCCGTCGGTAGGGGCTCGCGCGGATGCTACTGTGCCCACTCGAGGTCTGCCAGCTCTGGTCAGACACTCCCGGCCAGGCTAGAATCCTGCTTGCCACCTCGGGGTGATGCGACCTTGTGCCAGCCGGCCCTGCGGCGCCATTGCGGAGTTTGACGCTGTTTTCGCACGGGTGGTAGGCTCAGAACCATCCTACCCCCCGCACATAATCCAACTATGTCGTACTACTTCAGAACGGCAGGCGGCTCGGTCCGCGCGGTAGCTGTGTGCGCCGCTTTCCTGATCGTCAGCGGTGTGTCGGGCAACGCCTGGGCCCAGATTCCCGTCGCGGCGGACCTGCGTGCGCTCACCGGCTCGGTGCAGGACCCTCGCGGTCTGCCACTGCTCGGGGCTTTCGTCGCGGTAGTGGCGCTCGGCGCCGACCAACCGGCCGCAATCGTGGTTACCGACTCGCAGGGGCAGTTCAACATTCCGCCGCTGCCGGACGGCGTGTACTCGCTGCTGGTCGGGAGCCTCGGGTTTGCCGGCACCGTTGTGCAGGGCATCCAGGTACCGACTGCCGTGCCGCTGAGCCTGCAGCTGGAGCCGACCACCGATCGCGACCTATCGGCGTTCAATGCGCCGCTCGACATGAGCTGGGCCGTGCGCTCGGGCAAGCGCGACGTGCTTCGTCAGACCGACAACACGCTCGTCACCGACTCAGGCGAGGTCGCGCCGAGCGATGATCGCGACTGGGGTCGCGCCGACCAGCCTTCTGCGAGTCTGGTCCGTCCCGTCGCCGGGGAGTTCCGGCTGTGGAGCTTCACCCGCGTCGGCGACCGCGACACCCTGGGGGTGACTTCCCTGAGCCTGGAGAGCGATGCCGCCTGGAGCCTGCAGGCACATGTCGGCGACCGGGGCTCGGTGTGGGCCTCGAGCGATCTGACAAGCGAGCTCGGTGCGGGCCACTCGCTCAGGGTCGGGTTCGGCTACGTCGGGGGCGACTTCGGGACCGTCGAGATCGGCGAGGAGGTCGATGCGCGCGATCGCGACACCTGGATCGGTCGCCTACAGGTCGAGGATCGCTGGCAGGTCCTACAGCCCCTGAGCATTCGCTACGGCGTGCGCTACGAGCACCACAACTACCTGGTGCAGGAATCCCTCATGTCGCCGAGCCTGGAGGTTACCTACGAGCCGCTCGCCAACACGTCGGTCAGCGTCGGGGTCTCTTACGACACCGAGGGGCTCGACTTGGCTCGTGAGAACGCCAGTTTCGACGTCATGTCGATGCTGTCGCACGCCAACCTGCGCATCGCCGACACCAGCTTCCTGCAGCCGCAGCGGACAACGCGATACGAGCTCGCGGTGGCCCAGCGATTCGGCGAGGCCGAGGTTAGCGTCAAGGCCTACTTCGATGACGTCACCGACGAGCTGCTCGGCGTCTATGTCGCGGATCCGGAGGGCCTCAATAACTATCTGCTGTTCAACATCGGTGACGCCGATACCCGGGGCTTCGAGCTCGGCGTGGCGGCCGAGCTGATCGACTCGATCTCGGGCCAGGTCACCTATGCCTTCCGCGATCGGGATCGCGAGTATCCGCTTCCCGGCACGACTGCGGTCGGCGCTAGCGCGCTGATGGGCTGGCGCGTTCGCCAGACACACGAGGTTCAGGCCACGGTGGCGGCCGAGCTGGCACCGTCGCGCACGCAGCTAACGGCGATCTACAAGTGGCATTACGGCATGCCGATCGCGCGCAACGGTGAGCTCGACAATCAGTACGGCCGGTTCGACTTCAGGGTTCGTCAGATGCTCCCGTTCCGGGCGCTGGACACCGAGTGGTCGGCAATGCTCCAGGTTCGAAATCTGCTCGGCGTGCAGTACGACGCGCTGTACGACGTTACGCTTGCCGAGCTCGTAGGGCTGACTCGTGGGATCGCGGGCGGCCTGGCGGTTCGCTTCTGATTCGCGAGTAGGGTGGGCCACCCTCCCGCGGGGCGCGGGGTGGGAGGCTTCGAGCAAAGAGGACAACGAAAGGCCTGGCGAGGGAGGCTCCCTCGCCTTTTTCTGTCTGGAGTCGCACAGTTCGATCCGATTTTTTGGACGGTGAATCCGTAATTTTGGATTCTGGTACGACAGAATTTGTCACTATCCGCTATAACCAGCGATCAACAAAGGGAAGTCGTCTTGCCCTGGATGCCGCGCGCCGTGGTATGGGTCTTGCGTAAATCGGGGTCAGGTATGGCCATGTCCGCACGCGAGCCCCGAGCCCGATGATGAGCCCCGGCAATCAGAAGTTCGACACGCTGCAGATCGCGGGCCTTATTGTGCTCACGGGCGTGCTGTTGTTCCTCGGGGTGATCTCGTTCACCAACCGGCTGGCCTGGCGCGAGCCCACCGACGAGGTGCAGTGGCAGGTCAGGAGCGGCGAAGTGGTAGCCGTCGACGTGGCCCCCGGTGGCGCGGGCGCCACGGCGGGCGTACACAACGGCGACGTGCTGGTGGCTGTCGATGGCCAACCGCCAGTAGATCCGACGGTCGTCAGGATGATGCTCTTTGCTCGCGACGTCGGCGAGATCATCGAGTACGACCTGCGTCGCGGCACCGAGGAGATCCACAGCCAGCTGATCATCGGCGGGCGTCCGGTGCCCAACGGCAGCTACTTCTACCTGGCCTTCGTGGGGCTTGCTTTCCTGGCGGTCGGCGTCTTTGCGCTGCTGCGGCAGCCCGACGCACCGAGCAAGCGTTTCTTCGTGCTGGCGGTGGGCTTCTATGTCCTCATGGCTCTGAGCCCGACGACACGCGATGCCGACCCGTGGAACGGCACGATCTACTGGCTCGACCAACTGTCGCGCGACCTGATGCCCGGCCTGTTCGTCTACTTCGCGCTTACGTTCCCGCGCCCCAAGCCCGAGTTGCAGGATGGTCGCAACACGGTGACGCTGGTGCTGTTTACCCCAGGTATCGCTCTGTTCGGCATCAATCTCCTGTCGCTGTACGGCGGGCCGCTACTGGGGCTCAACGCCATCGCCGCCGATCGGCTCTTCCGCATCGGTGAGCGCGGCGAGCTGATCTACCTGGCCGCCAGCATCGTGCTGGGAGTGCTGGCCCTGGCGCACACCTTCAAGACGGCTCGGGCGCCGCTGGAGCGCATGCGACTCAAGTGGCTGGTTGGCGGCCTGGCTTTGGGCTTCCTGCCTTTCCTGGCGATCATGGTGCCGATGACGCTGCTCGAGGTGCAGAGCGTCGGGCTCACCAACCTCGCGGTGCTGCCGCTGATTCTGGTGCCGCTGTCGTTTGCCTACGCCGCGGTCGGCTTCCGCCTTTGGGACGTCGAGGTGATCCTCAAGCGTGGTCTGATCTATGCCGTCACCAGCTTGGTCGTGCTCGGGATCTACCTCGGCGTTGGCTGGGGACTTTCGCAGATTCTCGGACGCGACGACGCCGTCGTACAGACAGCCTCGCTCGTTGCCACGCTGCTGGCTGCCATCGGCTTCGCACCGCTGCGCGACAAGCTGCAGGATCTCGCCGATCGCTTCTACTATCGCGACAGCTACCGGGCCCGCCGCACGCTCATGGACTTCGGTCGTGAGCTCAACTCAGAGACCGATCTGGCTCAGGTGGTCGAGAGCCTGGTGCAGCGCGTGCGAGATACCCTCGGCGTAGGCCGAGTCGCGGTACTGCTGTGGAACCAGGACAAGGACCAGCTCCGAGTAGTGCCGCGGGATGGCTCGCTGAGCAGCGGCTCGGTCTTGTCGGCCAACTTCTCCCAGTTCGTCGCCGGGGCACTGGCAAAGCGCGAGTTCATCTACGTCGACGACCTCGCCGGGCTACTCGATGAGTTTCCCGACGATCTGGAGGTGCTCGAGGCGGAGGACTTGGCCTACTTCCTGCCGCTCGAGGTCAAGGAGGACGTGATCGGCGTCATGGCGCTGGGGCGCAAGCTCTCGGGCGACTACCTCTCGAGCGAGGATCTGACCATGCTGCAGCCGCTCGCGGCGCACGCCGCGCTGGCGATCGACAACGCGTTGCTGTACCGGGAGGTGCAACGTCGCGCCGTGGAGCTCGAGCGTCTCAAGGAGTACAGCGAGAACGTCGTGGAGAGCATCAGCGGCGGCGTCATGGTGCTCGACGACGACGGCGTGGTGCAGTCATGGAACCGCTCGCTGGCGGGGATCCAGGGAATGGAGCCCGACGATGCCATCGGCCGCTCGGTGCGCGAGCTGTTCCCCGGCAGCTTCGTCGAGGTGCTCAACGACGCTCGCCTGGAGGTGCAACGGGGGCTCGATCCGATCACCGCCGCCTACCGCATCCCGCTGCGCACTCGCGACCGTGCCGACCGGGTGGTGACCCTGTCGATGGCGCCGCTGCTGGGCGATGATGACGGCACGCCGCAGAGCACCGTCATCATCATCGATGATGTAACCGAGCGCACCGAGCTCGAGTCGCAGTTGCGCCAGGCCGAGAAGCTGACCTCGGTGGGTCTGCTGGCGGCGGGCGTCGCCCACGAGGTCAACACACCGCTGGCCGGCATCTCGAGCTACACACAGATGCTGCAGCGCAAGCTCCCCGAGAACGATCCACGCCGCGTCATCCTCGAGAAGATCGAAAAGCAGACCTTCCGCGCCTCACAGATCGTCAACAACCTGCTGAACTTCTCGCGTCAGAAAACCGGGCGGTTCCGTCCCGTCGACCTGAACGATGTGGTGCGCGATACGCTGTCGCTGGCCGAGATCCAGCTGCGCAAGCGCGGGGTTACCGTGCATACCCAACTGGCCGAGGACATCAAGCCGGTGTTCGGCGACCCGATCAAGCTGCAACAGGTGCTGATGAACCTGGTGCTCAACGCACGCGACGCGATGCCCACGGGTGGTGAGCTGACGATCAGCACCATTCAACAAAACGGCGATGCGGTGATGCAGGTACTTGATACCGGCACCGGCATCGCCCGGGACAACCTCGACAAGGTCTACGACCCGTTTTTCACCACCAAGGGTGTGGGCAAGGGAACCGGTCTCGGCCTTTCGGTGAGTTACGGCATCATCCAGGAGCACCGCGGCACGATGACGGTGGAGAGCGAGCTCGATCGGGGCACGCGCTTCCGCATCGCCTTGCCCGCCGACGAATCCAGGTCGGCCCGAGTAGCCGCTAGCTAGCTTGTGCGGGCCCCCGTACCCGCGTCCCAACTCATCCCCCGCCTGACGACTAGAGCGACGTGACCGAGAACCAAGCCATCCTCGTAGTCGACGACGAGCCGATCATGCAGGAGATCCTCAGCGACTTTCTGCAGGAAGAGGGCTACGACGTCGACGTTGCTGCCTCGGGCGAGGAAGGCCTCGAGCTCGCCCAGATCAAGCCCTACGACTGCGCCATCGTCGACCTGATGATGCCCGGGATCGACGGCATTCAGACGACGCAGAAGCTCAAGCAGCTCGACGCGTCGTTGCCGGTGATCATGATCACCGCGTTCGCCTCGGTGGAGTCGGCGGTCGAGGCGATGAAGCGCGGTGCCCACGAGTACATCACCAAGCCGTTCAAGAACGACGAGGTGCTGCTGGTGGTGCAGAACGCCATCAAGCAGCGCCAGCTCGAGATCGAGGTTCAGAGCCTCCGCAAGGCGCTACGCGAGAAGTATCGCTTCGAGAACATCGTCGGCAAGAACCGCAAGATGCAGGATGTCTACGCGCTGATCTCGCAGGCGGCCCCGTCGCGCTCGACGATCCTGATCCAGGGCGACAGCGGGACCGGCAAGGAGCTGGTGGCCAAGGCCATCCACGCCAACAGCACGCGCGCCGAGAAGCAGTTCGTCACGGTCAACTCGGGCGCCATGCCGAGCGAGCTGCTCGAGAGCACGCTGTTCGGCCACGAGAGGGGATCCTTCACCGGTGCGGTGGCGACCAAGAAGGGCCTGTTCGAGGTGGCCCACGGCGGCACCATCTTCCTCGACGAGATCGGTACCGTGTCGCTCGACATGCAGGCCAAGCTCCTGCGCGTCATCCAGGAACGCGAGTTCATGCGGGTCGGCGGGCTCGAGAACATCAAGACGGACGTGCGCATCATCGCGGCGACCAACGTCGATCTACGCCAGCTGGTCGGCGAGCGTCTCTTCCGCGAGGATCTCTTCTACCGGCTCAACGTCATTACCATCAACATCCCGCCGCTGTGCGAGCGCGCCGACGATATCCCGCTACTGGCGCAGCACTTTCTCGACAAGTACTGCGAGGAGAACGGCCGCGAGGGCTTGCAGCTGACCGAGGAAGCCATCGATGCCCTGCGCGCCTATCACTGGCCCGGCAATGTCCGCGAGCTCGAGAACGCCATTGAACGCGCCGTCGTGCTGGCCCCGCCCGATGGCCAGATCCGCGAGTCGCTGGTGCAGGAGTACATCGACCCGCGCCCCTTCGACTCGAGTCAACTCCCGAGCCCCCCGATCGGCTCGATGGCGCTCAAGGAGATGGTCTCCGAGTTCCAGAAGCGGCTGATCATCCGCGCACTCGATCAGTCAGACTGGGTGCAGAAAGACGCCGCCGAGTTGCTCGACGTCAAGCCGACCACCCTCAACGAGATGATCAAGCGCTACGGCATCCGCGACGAGATCAAGGAAAAGGTCCGGGGCTAGGAGACCGCCATCGCCCGCAACCAGACCCATCACACTTTCACCACGGCCTCCTAGTCTCCTGTAACAGTGGTTCGCAGCATAAGTCATGAGGCGTGTTGGTCGAGAGTGCGCTGTGCGAACCGGGCGATGGGAGCCAGGATCTCGTCGGCACTCTTGCACGACACGAACGGCTCGGGGGTCTCGTTGTGCGCATCGATGAACTCCCAGATAGCTGCCACCAGCGCTGCGACACTGCAATGAGATCCGCGGCGGATCTGCTTGTTGGTCAGCTCGGCGAACCAGCGCTCGACCTGGTTGAGCCACGAGGCATAGGTAGGGGTGAAGTGCAGGTGGAAGCGTGGCCGTTTGGCCAGCCAGGTGTGGATCATCGGGCTCTTGTGGGTGCCGTAGTTGTCCAGGACCAGATGCACCTGCAGTTGGGCAGGCACCTGCTCATCGATCATGTCCAGGAACTTGCGGAACTCCACCGAGCGATGCCGGCGGTGAGTCTGAGCCAGAACGGTTCCCGTCTTGATGTCCAAGGCGGCGAACAACGATGTCGTTCCATGGCGTTGGTAGTCATGCGTGCGCCGCTCCATCTGGCCGGGCCGCATGGGTAGCAACGGCTGTGTCCGATCCAGTGCCTGGATCTGGCTCTTTTCGTCCACGCACAGCACCACCGCGTGCTCGGGCGGGTTGACATACAACCCGACGACGTCGCGCACCTTGTCCACCAGTAACGGGTCGGGCGAGAGCTTGAACGTCTCGGTGCGGTGTGGCTTGAGACCAAAGGCACGCCAGATCCGGCTGATTGTGGCGTGGCTCAAGCCGGTCGCCTTGGCCATCGACCGGGTGGACCAGTGGGTGGCCCCACGCGGGGTACTCTCCAAGGTGCGGATGATCACCTGTTCGACCTGGGCGTCCGTGATCTTGCGCGGCGCTCCGGGTCGCGGTTCGTCGTACAGGCCATCGAGACGATCCGACACGAAGCGTGCCCGCCATTTGCCCACGGTGCTCGGTGACAGCTGCAAGCGCTTGGCCACGGCCTTGTTGTCGTGTCCCTGCGCGCAGGCCAGGACGATGCGCGCGCGGCGTGCCGGGGCGGGGGCGGTGCGGGATCGATGCGCCAACGAGTTCAGGTGTGCCTCCTCCTGTGGCGTCAGCGTTAAGGGAGCCTTGGGTCGACCGGTGCGCATGCGACAATCTCCTGTGCTCAGCTACAGGTTCGACATATGCACACTATAACTTATATCAATTATTTCTGATACAGGAGACTAGAGCATGAACAGGTAGGTGAACTTGAGGATGATCGCCCGATCGGCCGGGGTCGCGCCCAACCCCGTCTCCCAGTCCTGGTTGTAAACGAGAAATATGTCGGCGCCCGGCTGGTAGATCCAGTTGAGGCGAGAGTTGAGGCTCAACAGCTGGCTGGCATCGTTGTACTGAACGAAGGTGTTCCAAAACAGGTCGGGCGACATGGAGACGTTGATGCGCTGCCGGATCAGGTTGGTGCGGAAGGAGCCCTCCGCGAGGACGACCCTGTTGTGGGCCCAGTTGGTCGTGGCCGAGAAGTAGCGGCCGAGGCGCACGGTCAGGTCGCTGTTGGCCATCAAGCGGGTACCGGTCCAAAAGTCGCCGTAGGTGTAGTAGCCGAAGAAGGCGACAGGGCGGCTGCCGTCGGTGCGTACGAACAGGCCGAGGTCGGTCCACTCGTAGTCGCCGGGTTGCAGGACGATGCCGTCGGAGATCTCGAAGGGCTCGAACAAACGCTCGAAGTTGTAGCTGCCGAACAGCGTGATGCGGTCGCCGGAGCGCAGGTCGAAGCCGAAGAAGCGCGCGGTCATGTCGAGGGTCTCGAGCGTGCCGTCGGTCAGAGTGACGATCTGGCCTCGAGCGTTGAAGGTCAGGTTGCGCACTCCGAGGTTGTTTTCGGGGCGCGGCTCGAAGTCGACGTTGTAGTTGTACTCGCGGATCCCGTCGCGCAGCAGGAAGCCCATCTCGGGCCGGTAGTTGTCGCGGACGTCACGCACCGACGCGGTGGCACGCCAGATGCTGCCCCGCCAGGCGAAGCCGGCGCCGCCGGCCCAGGCCTCAACCGTATCCTCGCCGAGCACGCGGTCCCAGCTGGCCGTGAAGAAGCCGTTGAAGTTGAGTCGCCGCGAAGGGTTGATGTCGGCGTCGATCCCGACAACCCGGTTCCACTCGTCGGAGCTCACCTGCTTGTTGGTGACGATAGCGCCGACACTCGAGCGTTCGCCGAGGTTGCGCTTGCCGCGCAGGACGGTCCAGTTGACGGAGGGGACGAAGTCGTCGACCTTGGGCGGTTCGTCGCTGGCAGTCTGAACGTTGAGAGCCCCGAAGTTCCAGCCACCGGCACGGCCCGTGAAGCGCCCACCCACGACGATGGGCACGATGCCGCCCTCGGCGATGCCGATGCTGCGCGAGTGGAAGACCTTGAGCCCGGGCGGCCGGAACCCACCCCCGCGTCCGGCGGGGCCGAACTCGAAGATGCCCGCGTTCTCGAGAAAGAACTCGCGCTTCTCCGGGAAGAAGAGCGAGAACCGGGTCAGGTTGACCTGCTGGTCGTCGGCTTCGACCTGGGCGAAATCGGTGTTGCTCGTGACGTCGAGCGTCATGTTGTCGGTCACGCCCCAGCGCAGCAGGTCGATGCCCAGCTTGGCCTCCTCCCCCGGGCTCGCCTCGGGATCGAGCGGGTCTTTCGCCGTGCTCAGCGTGGTGTAGGGCTTGATCCGCAGGTTGATGCCGGGCTCCACGCCCCGCATACCGGTGACCGCCCCGGCCAGCGACAAACGGGTGATGTTGGCGTCAATACCCAGCGGCGCCCAGCTGACTTCTTCGTTCTTGCGCCGGATCAGCCGCCGGAAGTTGATGCCCCACTCGTCGAGATCAGGGTTGAATCTCAGGGTCGAGAAGGGAATGGCAATCTCGGCCTCCCAGCCCTGGTCGGTCGTATGCGCGCTGACGCGCCAGACCCCGTCCCAGTCGAAGCTGGCGCGCCCCTCGTTCTCCACCAGCCCGTCGGCGCGTGCGCCGGCCGGATTGATTTCGAAGTAGAAGGCGTTGCGCCGATCGTCGAAGGTATCGAGCACGATGACGATCGAATCGTCGTCGGCAAGCGCCCCGCCGCTGCCGCCGAACGAGAAGCCACCGCCGCCGCCGTCGCGCCGCATCTCCTTGGCGACGATACCGTCCGGGTCGGAGTCGTAGGCGAGAATGCCGATGTAGAAGTTGCCCTGGTCATAGGCCACCCGGATCTCGGTGCGCTCGGTCGCTGGCTCCCCGGCATCGGGCTGCCGCTGGGTGAATCCGGTTGCGGGCGGGGCGAGCCTCCAGAACGGCTCGTCGATTCTGCCGTCGAGGCGCACCGGCTCGTCGATGAGCTGTGCCTGCATGCGGCGCCGAGACACGTCCTCGTCGGACGAGGAACCGGGGTCTTGTGCTCGAGCCAGCCCTGCCGGGCTGATGAGGACCCCGAGCAGAGCGCACAGACCCGGGACGGCGCGGTGAATCCGGCTTTGCATCGGGGACTAGCGCTCCCGCCTCGGTACGTAGACCTGCCGACCCATCTCCATGGCGTCGATCTGTTCCATCAGATCGTCGAAGTCGCCGGGTTCCTGGACGAAGTCGATCTCGGTCGTGTTGATGACCAATAACGGGGTGTCGTCGTACTGCAGATAGTAGTGGGCGTAGGCCTGGCTGACCTCCTGCAGGTACTCGAAAGAGATGCTGCGCTCCTGGGAACGGTCACGCTTACGGATGCGCTGCATCAGTACGTCGGCAGACCCCTGCAGGTAGACAACCAGGTCGGGCGTGGGTACTTGGGGCGCCAGCACCGCGTAGAGCTTGTCGTACAGCAGCAGCTCCGAGTCGGTGAGGGTCAGGTGGGCGAAGACCTGATCCTTGTGCAGCGTGAAGTCGGCCACCGTGATGCGGGAGAACAGCTCGCTCTGCCGAGCTTGCGTGAGGAGCTGGTGCCGCGTAAGCAGGAAGTAGAGCTGGGCCTGGAACGCAGCCCCGACCTCCTCGGCATAGAAGGACTCGAGGAACGGATTCTCGACGTCCTCGAGGATACGCGTCGCACCCAGTCGCTCGACCATCAGGCCGACCAGGCTGGTCTTGCCGACACCGATGGGTCCGTCGAGCGCGATGTAGTTCTTTCGCATCAGCCGCGCGCCCCTCGTGTGCTCGTGCCCGGGGCGAGGAGCCAGGCACGCTCCGGAGATTCCAACTCATCGCGTAGCTGCCGCATCGTCTTTCCGAGGATCGGGTGCTGGAGCTCCGGCGCGATCTCGCATAGCGGCTCGAGCACGAAGCGCCGTTGGTGCATCCGCGGATGGGGAATGGTCAGCCGCGCGCTGTCGACGGTCCGGGAATCATAGAGCAGAACGTCGAGGTCGAGGGTCCGGGGCTCCGCTCCGATCCGGTTCCGACGACGTCCCGCCAGGCACTCTGTCTCCAGGCACAGCCTCAGCAGCGCATCGGGTGCCGGTGGCTCCCGGACTGCCGCGACGCAGTTGGCGAACCACGGCAGCGCGGCATCGCCTACGGGCTCCGTGAGCCAGTAGGACGACACCCTGGCGAGCTTCAAACCCCGGTGGGCCAGTGCTTCCAGCCCGTACTCGATCCACTTCGTACGTCGCCCTACGTCGGAGCCGAGTCCGAGATATGCTGTTTGCCTCACAGCCGCCGCTCCCCCACCTTCTCGCGCCATGGCCGACCTGCTCTCCAAGATCGAGGATCGTAGCGCACATCTGTGCGTCATCGGTCTGGGCTACGTCGGGTTGCCGCTTTCGGTGGCGTTTGCAGAGGCCGGCTTCCGGGTGACCGGCCTCGACATCGATACGGCCAGGGTCAACTCGCTCAACCGCGGCGACTCCTACATTCCGGATATCCCGACCGCCAAACTCGCCGCCCAGGTCGAGACCGGCCGGCTCCGTGCCACGACCGACCCGGCGGTTCTGGGCGAGGTGGACAGCGCCCACATCTGCGTGCCGACGCCGCTCAGCAAAACGCGCGATCCGGACGTTTCCTACGTGATCGCCTCGGCGGCCAGTATCGCCGAGCATCTGCACCGGGACATGCTCGTCGTGCTCGAGAGCACGACCTATCCCGGGACCACCGAGGAGGTCCTCCTGCCGCGCTTCGAGCGCAACGGTTTCACCGTGGGCCAGGACTACTTCCTGGCCTTCTCGCCCGAGCGCATCGATCCGGCAAACCAGCAGTTCACCCTCGAGAACACGCCCAAAGTTCTGGGTGGAGTAACGCCCGAGTGCACCCGCCGAGCCGAGGCGCTCTACGGCACGATCGTCGGGTCGATGCACACGGTCTCGTCGCCGCGCGCGGCCGAGCTGGTGAAGCTGCTGGAGAACACGTTCCGCTCGGTCAACATCGGTCTGGCCAACGAGATGGCAATCATGTGCGATCGGCTCGGGATCGATACCTGGGAGGTGATCGAGGCCGCGGCCACCAAGCCGTTCGGCTTCATGCCCTTCTACCCGGGTCCCGGCCTCGGGGGCCATTGCATCCCCATCGACCCCCACTACCTGACCTGGAAGGTGCGGACGCTCGATTACTATCCGCGCATGATCGAGGTTGCCGCGGAGATCAACTCGAAGATGCCAGAGTACGTGGTCGGCAAGGTGGTGGATGCCCTCAACGAGCACGAGAAGAGCGTCAAGGGCTCCCACATCCTGATGGTCGGGGTGGCTTACAAGAAGGACGTTGGCGACACCCGCGAGTCGCCCGCGATCGAGATCATGCAGCACCTCGCCGCCAAGGGAGCGCAGGTCGACTTCGCCGACCCGTACGTCGCCGAGCTGGACTCGAACGACGGCTTCGACCCGCCGCTACGCGGAGTCGAGGGGCTGCCCGACGTGTGTGCCGACTACGACTGCGTGGTCGTCGGCACCGACCACTCGAGCGTCGATTGGCGCGCGGTCATCGAAGGCTCGCGCGTGGTCGTCGATACGCGCAACGTCGCCAATGGGCGTTCGGCGCCCAACGTGATCCGACTGTAGCGGACGGGGTGCGACGGTGAAGGATCTGGCTGGCTGCCGCGGCCGATGAGCGCCGGCGAGAAGGTCGTCGTCAGCAATCGACGTGCACGCAAGGACTACGAGATCTTCGACACCTACGAGGCGGGACTCGAGCTAGTCGGCACCGAGGTCAAGTCGCTGCGCTCCGGTACCGCCAACCTCAAGGACGCCTACGCCAACATCCGCAACGGCGAGGCCTGGCTGCACAACCTCCACATCGGGCCTTATCAGCCGGCCGGCAAGCACCAGCAGCACGATCCGGAACGGGTGCGCAAGCTGCTACTGCATCGGCGCGAGATCGATCGTCTGCTGGGCCGCGTCATCGAGAAGGGGCTGACGCTGGTGCCGCTGAAGATCTACTTCAGCAAGGGCCGCGCCAAGGTACAGATCGCCGTGGCCCGCGGTAAGCGCGCCTACGACAAGCGGGACGCGATGCGGCGCGAAGCGGCCAACCGCGAGATCGAGCAGGCGCTCAGACGTCGGCGCTAGAGCGCCCCCGCGCCAGGAAGGACGCCATCTGGAGCGCTGCGATCATCGCCGCCGGGTCGGCCTGGCCGGTGGCTGCGAGCTCGTAGGCCGTGCCGTGGTCCGGCGACGTTCGAACGTAGGGCAGCCCGAGCGTCAGGTTCACGGTCGGCCAGGGCGCTCGCTTGGCCATGATCGTGCCCTGGTCGTGGTACAGGGCGAGGATTACGTCGAGGTCGTCGCGCAAGAAGATGCTGTCGGCGGGGTAGGGGCCCCGGACATCAACGCGTCGGTCACCCGCGTGGGCCAGATCGCGCGCCCGGGCCAGCGCCGGTGCCAGCAGCCGGGACTCCTCGGTCCCGATCCGCCCCGACTCGCCAGCGTGGGGATTGAGCGCCGCCAGGCCGATCGCCGGCGCACGGCCGAAGGCAGCGGCCCACTGCTCGCCCAAACGGACCAGCGTGTCGGCCACCAGATCGACCCGGATCAGCGACAGAGCCGTCGCCATGGGCAGATGCGTCGTCAGCAGAGCGATATCTGCCGCCGCCCCCGTGCTGTCTGCTTGGCGCGGTGCCGCGAACAGCATGATCGGACGATCGATCCCGGCGAGCCCGGCCAGGTACTCGGTATGACCGAGAAAGCCGGGCTCGTGGTGCGCGATCGAGTCCTTACTGACCGGAGCCGTGACCAGAGCGTCGACCGATCCCGCTACGGCAAGCTCGGCACCCCGTTTGATGCACTCGAGTGCGGCGCGGCCGTCGGCGACGCGAGGCCGCCCTGGGGTCAAGCCTGGTTCGACCTGCCCACAGGGAACGCAGCATAGGAACCCGGCCTCGGTGGGGCGGTCGCGAAAGCCATCGAGCGTCTCCACGGGGCGGACTCCGACCCCTAGCCCGAGATTCTCGACACGCGCCCGCAGCAGCTCTGGGTCGCCGATGAGGAGCAGCGCGGCTTCGTCGCCGCTGGCGGCCGCAGCCTCCAACACGACATCGGGGCCAATGCCCGCCGGATCGCCCATGGTGATGGCGACCAGCGGTCGAGGGTTCGCCCCGCGTGCCCTCACCAACGGCTCAGCCACGTGCTCGCGCTGGACGATCCGACCCGGCCAGGGCCGCACCGACCTCGAAGAGCGTCTTCTCGAGCGCCATCTTGATGTTCGGCGCGATCGGCCCGGTGACGTAGTCGATGCCGCGCGCCACCGCGTCGGCGGCCGCGGTCACTTGCTCGGGCTCGAGCTCTACGCCCCACTGATCCCTCGCATCGGCGTGGGCGAGGTCGACCAGCCCTGCCAGGTCGGCGCCGGAGGTCACGTGGAGCAGATCGCGCAGGACATCGCGCGCCACCCGCAAGACGGCGGCTGCCTTCTGGGTGGCCGTGTCGCCGCTGCCGAGCCCCGACAGCGTCTCGGCTGCCTCGATGACGCCACCGCCGCCCTGGGCAGCCATGCGTAGCGCCTCGACCACCGCGCCGAGCAGCGCAGCATGAGCATCGAGGTCGACGCGAAGCGCGCCGCCGATACTACCGGGGGCCAGCGCCGCTCGTTGCCGGGCAGCCTCGGGTGAGCAGCCGATCGTCCGCTCGAGGTGCTGGCGGATGAGCTTCTGCGGCACCGGGGCGAAGCGCAGCGACTGGCATCGCGAGCGCACCGTTGGCAGCAGGTTCGCCGGCGCTGCCGTCGTCAGGATCAGCAGCGAGGATCGTGGGGGCTCCTCGAGCGTCTTGAGCAGCGCGTTTTGCGCCTCCGCTTTCATGTGCTCGGCGTTGCGGATTACCACGACTCGCCGGGCACCCTCGAACGGCGCGTATCCGACGAAGCCGGTCACCGTCCGGTCTCGGGGCGGCGGCGGAGGTTGGTTCCCCGTCTTATCCGGTCTGAATGTGATCTGCGCCAGGTGGATGACGTTCTTTTGCCGCTCGATCCACAGAAGGTCCGGATGCAGCCCGCGGGCCAGCTTGCTGCACGAAACGCACTCGCCGCAGCCATCCGTCGGGCCGAGCCTCGGGCAGTTGACTGCCTGCGCCAGAACGCCGGCACAGGTCGCCTTGCCGACGCCGGGAGGGCCGGTAAATAGCAGAGCGTGGGGAAGTCGCTGCCGCTCGATCGCAGTCTGCAGCGCTCTCCCCACTGCGGGCTGGCCGATCAGGCCGCCGAAGCCGGGTCCGGCCGCCATCGGCGCCGCGGCGGTACCTGCGGCGTCGGATGCGGGCTCGTCGCTTGCTCGGTCGGCTGTCACGGAAATCGTCGCTCGATGATGGCGCGGGCGCGGAGATCTGCGACCCACGATTCTACCCGCCAGTTGACCTCCCGCTCGCGCAGGATCGGCACCACGAACTGCTCGGCCACCGCCTCGAACGAGGGCACCTCGATGCGACGTGCCTGCATGTCGGGGACGAGCGTCTCTTCATAGTAGCGGCGCGCCTCGGTCTCGGAGATGTCGATGGTGAGGCGGAAGCGACTGTCGATATAGGCGCTGATGAGAATCTGGCGCCGCAGATCGGCGCGCAGGGCCTGCTCGGTCAGCCCGTAGCGCAGCAGCTCGGACCGGCGCGCTTGCGGATCGGGGTAGAGCGTCTCGACCTGCTGCCACAGCTGATCGACCTGCTCGCGCGGCACGTCGAACTGGGGGAACCGATGTACCTCGCGGAAGATCAGGCGCTCGTCGATCAGGCACTCGAGTGCGCTCGTCTCGATGCTGATAGCGGCCTCGGGGTCGAGCTGCGCGAGCGGCGCCCCGCAGGCGGCGTCGAGTATCTCGGGCGCGTGACCTCGCGCCATGGCGACGGCGCGCCGCACTTCACCCACACTGATGATCTCCTCGTCGACGACGGCGGCAATGCCGTCGACCGGACTCTGCCCGGAAAGCGCGGGACTGCCGCCGGTGACCAGGAAGAGCGCTACCAGCACCGCCGCATCGTGCATCAGAAGGTATGTCCCACGGAGAAGAAGAGCTGGTAGAGGCTTTCCCCCTCGCGACGGTCCAGAAGCCGCGCGACATCGAGCCGGATCGGGCCGACCGGAGTTCCATACCGCAGCCCGATTCCGGCCATCTCCCGAACCTCGTTCCAGGCGATCGTCGACGGCTTGGCGAAGACGTTACCAACGTCGAGAAACAGCACGACGCCGAGAGGGGGGCGGATCGGCATGCGAAGCTCGGCGTTGCCGATCAGCAACACCTCGCCCCCGAGGGAATTGCCGTTGCTGTCCTTCGGCCCTGCCTGGTCGAGCCCGAAGCCGCGCAGCGTCGTCGAGCCACCAGCGAAGAAGCGTTCGGGCAACGGCACGTCGGTGCTGTGCCGGTAGGGGATCTTCACGCCTGCCCGCGTCCCGACGGCCGCGACGATGCCGCGGCCGATATCCCGGTACCAGAAAGAGCGCCCGAACAGGGTCAGGAAGTCCGTGTTGCTCCCGAACGCCCGGGAGGCCAGATCGATGTCGAGCGTGGTGTAGGCGCCGCTGGTGGGCTCGACCGGATCGGGCCGGCTGTCGTTGATGAGGGTGTAGCTGACGCTGCCGACGCGGGTCGACTGATCCTCGCGCCTGATCAGGTCCGGGTCGATCTTGATGTTGAAGGTATTCACGTCGCGGAAGGTGTAGCGCAGGATGCCGGCGACGCGGCCGCCCTGACTCGTCAATACCTGGAACGAGCCACCGGCGCGCTGCACGTCGAACGAGGGCTCCTTCTCGTTGGCGTAGAAGCCGGCGACGGTGGCCTCCACGCGCCGGCCGAGAAACCAGGGCTCGCGAAACAGGAGGCGCACACGCTGCTCGCGCACCGACGCCCGCGCGCTCAGCGAGCCCTGGATGTTGCGACCGAACAAGTTGTTGTGGCCGAAGGCAAGCAGCCCGCGAAGCTTCTCCTCGGTGTCGAAGCCGGCCCCGTACGAGACGAACATCGGGGGCGCCTCGCGCACCCGCACCACCACGGTGCGCGACTGGGCCGCCGCGTTCGGCTCCGACGCCTCGATGTCGACCTCGCTGAAGATGCCCAGGCTGTAGAGACGGCTCTGGCTGGAGAGCATGTCCGAGAATGAGTAGGGCGCCCCGGCGACGAAGCCGAGTTCCCGGCGGATCACCTCGGTGCGGGTCGCATCGTTGCCGGAGATCAGGACCCTGCCGATGCGCGCCCGCTCACCAGGATGAATCCGGTAGGTGACGATCGGCCCCTCGGCATCCTGCGCGACCTGGCTCTCGATGATGCCGCGCGGGTATCCGACGTTGGCCAGCAGGACGCGCAGAAGATCCGAGTCGCGGCCGACGGCGCTGTTGTCGAAGGGGCCCCCAGGACGCTGCCCAAGACCGGCGCCCCAGTTCTCGAGACCGATCCCGGGGTTCGGCCCGCCACCGACGAGCGCGAGAACAACGTCCTGGAGCAGTGTCTGTGCCCCTTCCTCGATCACCATGGCGGCGACGACATTGCCGGTGTGGGCATCGATCCCCACCCGAGCCTCGACAACCTCCGCCTGCCGGTAGCCACGTCGGCGGTACGCCGTCACGACCGCGCGCTGGTCGTCTTGCCACCACTCGGAGACGAACCGGCTGGGGTCAAGGAAGCGACTGGTCCGACTACGGATCGTTGCCAGGAGCGCCGCATCGTCGACCGCGGTGTTGCCGTCGAACACGACCCGGCCCAGCTTCGCCTTGCTGCCGCACAGGATTCGGATGCTCACCCCGACGTTACGGCCCTGGTCGTCGCGACGCCGACTGTAGCTGACCAGCGGCCTCCAGTAGCCCCGCTCCTGCAGATAGCGCACGAGCTGGTGGCGGGACTCCTTCAGGGCCCAGTCCTCTACCGTGCCGAACTCGAAGATGCTGAGCACCTGGCGCAGACGGCGCTCCGAATCGGGGAACCCGCTGACCTGAAGGTCCACCTGCGGGCCGGCCTCCACGATCAGCGCCAGGACCATGCTGTTTGCAGCCAGATCGACCGACTGCTCGGCGACCCGGACCTGCGCGAAGAAATAGCGATGATCGAGCAAACTCTGATGCAGCCGGTCGAGCCCCGCCTCGAGCCGCGAGGGGCGGTAGGCGGCGCCCGGACGCAGCCCGATCGCCGCGGTTGTCTGGGCCAGGGTAATGCCCGTGTCACCCTCGAGTCGCAGTGCCTCCAGGCGCGTGCGGCGGCCGGCGTCGATCTCGATCGACAGGATGCCCCGGGTCGGGAGCTCGCGGCGCCGGATCGTGCTCCTCACGCGAGCCAGCAGGTAGCCGTCGTCGGCCAGGGCTTGCTGGAGGCGCTCGGCCTGCAGGTCGGCCACTTGCCGCGTGAGTGGCTGACCCTCGCGCAGCGATAGCGCTCGAAGTAGCGTCGAGGGGCTTAGCGGCGAGGTTCCGACGAACTCGACCTCATACAGACGGACCGCGGCCTCGAGGCGAAAAGTGAGCGCGACACCGCCCTCGCTCTCGTGCGCCTCTACCCACGCGTCGGCAATGTCTCCGAGCGCCCAGAGGTTCTGCAGGCTGGCACGCACCGAGTCGATCGAGTAGGGCTGGTGGAGCCGCTGCACGATCGCTTGCCGCGCCGTCTCGATGATTCGGTCGTAGTCGGCCTCGACGTGGATCGCGACGACGAGACGCCCGACCGGCGGCAGCTCTTGACCCAGTGCCGCTGGCGCACACAGGAGGAGCCAGGCGCCGAGCACGCCGGCCAGCGCCGGAGTCGGCCATGGTGAGCGTCTGCTGGGTCTGTAGCCCTCCGGGCAGCTCACCACTACCGCACACCGTCCAGGTCCCGCCCGGGTATCGGGATCAGCATGCGCTCCAGGAGCGCCTCGAATCGGGGATTCTCATGCAGCGCGCGCAGATATGGCGTCTCCATCACCGCCGGTAGGTCGAGGGCTCGATGCTCCGCACCCTGCTCGAGGGCTGCTAGCGCCTGCTCCGGGTCGCCGGCCGCCAGCCAGGCGGTGGCCATCGCGACCGCGGCCGGATCGTGTTCCCCGTACCGCTCCGCCAGCTCCTCGGCGATCGCGCGAGCCTGTGCCGCATCGCCGGCGGTGGCCCAGGCCACAGCGACCGCGGCGCGGCTCAGCTCGCGGCCCGGCTGAGCGGCCGCCCGCTCACAGACGCGCACGGCCGCGGGACCGTCGCCCTGCAGATTGCGAACCGCGCAGAGCCCGGCGTAGGCGTCGAACAGATCGCTGTCCATGTCGATGATCTGCAGGTAGAGGTCCTCGGCGCCCTGCAGATCGCTCGTCAGCATCAGGTTCCAGGCATGGCTGGCGAGGACGGGCAAGGAGTCGGGGTCGACCCCCACCGCGGCACTGCTCTGCTCGAGCGCCTCATCCTGGCGCCCCAGGCGGCGCAGGTAGCGGGCGAAGCGCTCGCGCACGAACCCCGAGGTGGGATCGATGTCGATCGCGGTGCGAAAGCGGCGCTCCGCCTCCAGCCAGTCCTGGTTCAGCTCCGCGGCGACGGCGGCGAGCAGGGCGTGCGCATCGGGGAGGGTCGGATCCAGATCGAGTGCCGTGTGGGCGGCAGCTCGGGCATCCGCGTAGGCGACTTGCGGACGACTCCAGTTGTTCCAGGCCAGGGTCGCCTGGACATCGGCGACAGCCGACCAGGCGAGCGCAAATCCCGGGTCCAGCTCGGTCGCCTGGCGGAGCTGAGCCAGGGCGCGGAGCAGGTCGACGGGCGTCTCCTTGGCGGCCATGCGAAGGCCGCGCTCGTACGCCGCCGCCGCCTCGGGAAGGACCGTCCTCGCCACCGGCGACCCATGGTCTCGGGCTGCCAACGCCAGCGCGATCTCCCGTGAGGCCTGGGCGGCTACCTCCTGCTCGACCTGCAGCAGGTCCTGGTCGCCGCGCTCCTGGTAGCTGCCGGCCCATAGGGCGAAGTCGGTGCGGCCGTGCAGCAGCTCGAGGTTGATCAAGATGCGATCGGCCGAGCGCTGCACGCTGCCCCTGATTACCGCGTCGACTCCGAGCTCCTCGGCGAGCTGCGCTACATGCTCGGTCCCGTTCGCAGCCCCGCGTGCGGCACTCCGAGGCACCACCGACAGCCCGTCGATGGACGCCAGCTCAGCCACCAGTTGGCCGGTAAGTCCTTCCGCGAAAAAGCGCTGCTCGGGATCGTCGGAGAGGGCTCGCAGTGGGAGCACGGCAACCGACTCGACCGATAGATCTTGGGGCGAGGGCCCCGGCCGAGATTGCCACCAGGCCAGAAACAGAGACAGGACGATGAACGCGGCGGCCAGCGTCTTGAACGGCCCGTGCCGTGGCTCGGCTGACACTCCGTCGCGACCCGGTCGCGACGGTTTCGGTGTCTGCACCTCGGCCACCAGCCGGTAGCCGCGCTTCGGGAGCGTCTCGATGTAACGGGGTGAGCGGGCATCGTCGCCGAGCGCCCGTCGCAGCTCGGAGATACAACGACTCAGCGCCGCCTCGCCCACGTAGGTGTCGGCCCAGACCGCCTCGATGATCGACTCCTTGGTGGCCAGCTCGCCGTGCGTCTGGGCCAGATGCTCCAGAACCTGCATGACCTTGGGCTCGAGCCGCACCGCCTCGTCACCGCGCCGGATCGTCCCCGAGGCCGGATCGACCCACCAGTCGCCGATGCGTACGACTTGTCGGTTGTTGTCCACGCCAGACGCCATCTCAGCGGATCCTCGTTTGCACCAGAAAGTCGATCCCGAAGGAGCCATCCTCGTCGCGCGTGCCCTTGATGCGGAGCTCGGGAGTGAGCTGATACTCGACCGTCACCAGCTGATCCTCGCTGCTGCTCAGGAGCCGCGAATAGACCATGTAGAGGTTGCGGTTGATGCGCTTGCCGAGCGTCATGCGGGCCGTCGCGTCGGTTTCGGAGCCGCTCAGGGTGGGCGAGATGCGAAAGCGGTCGATGCCAAAGAGCCGTTCGGCGCCGCGCTCCACCTCGGTCAAATAGGCGTCGGCCAGATAGCGGCTCGCCTGCAGTCCGAGCGCCGTTTGGTAGCGATAGGGATCCTGCAACACTGAGGAGTCAGGCTCCTCGCCGAAGGCCAGCAGATTGAACAAATCGAGGTCCGACATGGGCGGAGTGGAGGTGTAGTCGAACGCCACGCCGCGGGTCAGCGAGCCGGAGAAGTTCAGGTCGATGGTGTAACGGCGAATCTCGGTGCGGGCGCGGATCTCGAAAACGGGCTCGGTCTCGAACGGGTTGTTGAACTCAACCACCCCCTGCAGGACCTCGAAGGTATTGCCGTTCCAGTAGAGGCGGCCGCCGAGCAGCCGCGAGCGGCCCAGCGCCACGGGCTTGGCCAGGCTGCCCCGCAAGTCGAAGTCGGCGGTGATCTCGACGTCGGCCAGGTTGTTGTCGACGAACAGGTTGCTCGATCCTTCCACCTGGACGTCGAGCTGTATCGAAGTGAGCACGGGGTTGGGATCGGTCTCGGGGACCTCGAGCATGTCCAGCAACGCGTCGTCGGCCTCGACGTTGCGCCGGTAGATGCCCTCGGCAAGCTGGATGGTGCCCGAGAGCAACGAGCGCTCCGGCGTGCCGTCGTGGACGAGCGCGGCGCTGGCCTCGACACGGACGTCGCGCTCGACCCTAATGAGGGCGTTTTCGACATTGAGCGCGATACGGAACGACTGGGGCAGGCTGTCACGCAGGAACATCTCGCCCCCGGCTGTAACACGGCCCCCTCCGAGGCTCCCCTCGACCCCCTCGATGCCGACGCGACGGTCCTCGAACACGAGGTGAGCACGAAGTTGCTCGAACGGCTGCCGCAGCGGCGGCGGCGACAGCACCACGTCTCGCAGCTCGGCCGTGCCCCGGTAGGCGAGGTCGGGCGCAGTCCCCAGGATGCGCAGGTCCAGGTCGGCCACGCCGCCGGTACCCCAGTAGGGGCTCAGCACGTTGAGGGGCTCGAAGCCGAGCGGGCCACGGGCGGATAGGTCGAGGGCGAGGGGGAACAGCTCGACCCGACCGCCGAGGCGCAGGGCCGTACGAGCCCCCGTAAGCTTGGTGGTGTCGGGAAAGGTGATCGCGCCGCGCTCCAGGCGGGCCTCCACTGCGCGATCCAGGTCGAGACGATAGTCGCGCATGCGCAACGTCATCTCCTCGAAACGGACGTCGCCGGACCAGCTCTCCGGGTCGGAGCCGCCTAGTAGATCCAGGCTGGCGCGCAGCGTTCCGGTGTTGACCAGGCGAATCACCGCGTCGGAGCGTTCCAGCAGCGGGCGCAGCGGCAAGGCGTCGAGCTGTAATTGCAGGCGTGCCGGCGCGGTTTCCGGTGTCGAGGCGCCCATCCGGATCGAGCCCGAGGCCCGGAACGGACTGCCGGCCACCAGCCCACTAGCGCTCTCGAGAACGATCCGGTTACCCGACAGCTCGAGCTCTGCAGAGGCACCCGTGATCGGATAACCGATCCCGGTATCGAGGCGGATCTCGGAGGAGCGGACGGTGCCATCGAAGCTCGGTCGCCGGAGGGCTCCGCTGATTCTCAGGTCGGCGGAGGCGATTCCTTCAGCGAGGAACTCGCGACTCCATAGGCGAAAGGCCAACAGATCCAGGGTGCCTCGGATGTCGGTCGACGTCGTCCGGTTCGCCAGGTCGAGCTGGCCGGTGATGTCCAGCGATCCCTGGCCGCTTTCGACCCGCGCCGAGGTCTCGAGGATCCCGGACGCCACCGTGGCCTCCGCCCGCACTGCGGCAGCGGTCGCGTCGCGTACCAGCAACGCGCGCTCGAGCCGAGCCGAGCCGTTCCAGGAGCCGAGATCCCCGACGAACCCGTGGCCCTCGAGCTCGAGCTGTCCCGATAGGTCGAGACCCGCCGGCAGGGACGCCTCGAGCAGCTCGAGCGCGCCGCCCACCCCGCCGAGATCGGCCGCCAGTCGCAGCGCTACCAAGGCTGGCTCGCCGAGGGTCGCACTCACTCCGGCGCTCCAGCCGCCGGCCGGGGTTATCGGGCTCGCAGGCGCCGAGCCGAGCGCCGTGGGCCTGGGCGCTAACGGGGCCTCGGGCCTCGCACCGGACAGGTCTCCGACGCCGCGCGCGGCGAGCACACCTCCATCGGCCCGCGCGGCTACGGCGACGTTCCCGAGCCGGACATTCGCGATCGCCGCGTCGGACCAAGCCAGCTCGCCGAGACCGTCGATCGCCTGCAACGGGCCATCCAATCGGACCGTGAGGTCGAGGCTCCCGCTCAAGGCAGTCGATCCGCCGAGCAGATCGGTCAACGGTGCCAGATCGATCGAGGCGACTCGCGCTGTGACGTCGCTCAGCTCGCCCGAGGAGGTCAGCTGGCCCCGTGCCTGGGCGCTTCCGCCGAGCCCCGTCGTGCTGAGCGACTCGAGCGTCCAGGTGTCGCCTTGCCGGATTCCGGCTACGGCGAGCGAGTCCAGCGCCAGCGTTCCGATTCTCGGGGTGCGCGCCGTCAGGTCGATCGTTGCCTCGTCGATCGCCCCGACGCTACCCGCGAGCGTTAGCTCGCCGTCGAGAATCCCCCGGACCAGACGGTGCCGTGCCAGATCGAGCCCGCTCTCGAAGCGGTAGCCGTCGAGTCGCAGGCGCACGGTATAGGAGGCCGGGTCCGGCCCGTAGCCGGAGGCCGGGATCGAGATGCTGGCGCTACCGGTGGCGTTGCCGCCGGGTCCTGTGATGCGCAGCGGCCGCGCCTGCAAGCGCCCGTCGGCGCTCGTCGTCAGCGTGGCGCCGAGATCACCGATCGCCAGGTCACCCGCCGACAGGTCGGTCGCGATCAGGCTGCCCGATACCGCCGGCGCGGCCATGGTGCCACCGATCCGGAGCTCGGCCGACGCCGACCCACGCACGCCGAGCCGAGTCTCGGACGCGAGGCCACCGCGGAAGGAGCGATACTGCGCCACGATGTGATCGAGCTGGCGAAGGTCGCTGGTCTCGATCCGCGCCGCGAGTTGGAGGGGTCCGTCGAGATCGACCTGGCCGCCCGCACGGATCGTCGAGCCGGGAAGCCCGAGGCGCGCCTCATCGAGCGTCAGCACACCGTCGGCGATCCGATAACCGACGCTGGCTCGCGCCGGCACCGGAAGCGAGGGCACCAGATGCGTGGCTCGCAGCTCGTGAGGGGCCGCGGCTTCCAGGTCGACGTGCTCGTGGGTGGCGAGCGCCGATCGGGCGTCGGGGACCTGCAGCCGCAGCTGGCCCTCGCCGTTCGCCGTTGCGGCAAACGGCCCCGCCCAGCCGATCCGACCCGACCCGGACACGTGGCCGGCCAGGCGCCACCCGGGCAGTGCTGTCCAGTGGGTCAGCGCCGAGGTGTCCAGGTCGTTCGCGTCGTAGACGATCTCGATCCGTGGCGGCGTGACGCTCCGGTCGAACTCGAACGACCCCTCGATCTGCCCGCCGTACAGATCCAGGGAGACGCTGTGGAGCAACACGGCATCGGGAGTCACCGCCAGGTCGAGCGCGGCTCGATCGAGCGGTACACCCGACATGCGGGCGTCGGTTGCTCGCAGTCGTCCGGACAGGAACGGCGAGCCGTTACGCATCTGCAGATCACCGCGAAACTCCGCCCGCCCTCCGTGGTCGTTCGGACCGGGCGGTAGCCAGGCCCTGAACATGTCCGCCACGGCGACCTCGGCCTGCAGGCGCAGGTCGGCGTTCGCCGTGCCGCGGATCGTTCCGGTAGCGCTCAAGGTGCTGGTGCCGGCAGACAGGCGTAGGTCGGCGATCTCGACGATGCTTCGCCGAACGCCGAATATGGCGCGAAGCTCCAGGGGTTCGAGCTGAGCGCCCGCGCCATCGGATCGGGTCAGCCGGAGATGGCCGCCCCCGATCCGCAGCTCGCCGCTCCGATTGCCGGGGCCTGGGCGCAACGATGGCTGGGACTCGGGGGCCATCTCCAGGCCGATCCCCACGAGCTCACCGTCAATGGCCGCCGTGGTGCCGCCGAACCTCAGCTCACCGCCACGAATCGCCAGCCGCAGCACGTCGAACTGGACCGCGCTGCCGTCGCCGCCGGCTGGCGCCCACTCGAATGCCGTCAGATCGACGCGAGGACGATCGAGCTCGAGGTTGGTTACGATGATCCGCTGCCGGAACATGCCCCAGGGGCTCACGTCGATTACCAGCCGTTCGGCCCGAGCCAGGGCCCCCTGCTCTCCCAGCTGCACGTCGGTGAGGGCCAGGTGGAATGGCAGAACGTCCAGCTCGATATCCGCGATCAAGGCCGGCGATCCGATCGCATCGGCGATCCCGCGCTCCAGCCAACCTCGGAGCCGCGCGGCGGTGGCGTCGCTCTCGAGCCAGTACCAGAGACCCAGCAGGCCGACGATGGCGAGGGCGACGAAGGCGCGGAGCACGCGCACAGCTCGACGCCGATGGCGCGGACGCCTGCGCTCTGGGGCAGCGGGTGTTTGCCGGCTCATTCGATCGTCGCCAGCAGTGCGCCGCCCTCCACGCCCTGACCTTGCTGCACGGCGACCCGGATCACCACGCCGTCGCGCGGGGCCTTTAGCTCGTTCTCCATCTTCATCGCCTCCAGCACGATGATGCCGTCGCCGCGCTGGACCTCGGTTCCTTCGACCGCCAGGACGCTCACGACCCGGCCTGGGATCGGCGCCACGATCTGCGCGACACCGTCGGGCTCGGCGGCGGTCCCGCTGACGCGACGCTTGCGCGCATCCGACGCCTGCGCTCGGATGACGTGGCTCAGGAGGTGAACGGTCAAGCGTTCCTCGTCGCGCTCGTCCTCGTCGATGTGTACGTCGTAGGAGTTACCGTCCACCAACAGCGAGTAGACGCGTGGCTCGGGCATGCGCCAGTCGATCGAGAGCGGCTCGACAAGACTACTGGCACCGCTGGCATCCGGATCGATCGCCTGCAGCGTCACGGTCTTGTCGTCGTGCCGGACACGGTAGCGGCGGGGCGTCTCCTCGCCTTCGATCCAGACCTCGACAATCATCGCGACAGGTCCCGCAGGCTGGCGTCGCGCCCGGCGTTCTTCCAGGTCGAGGTGGCAGTTGAGCGGATCTGATAGGCGCGTGCCTCCTCGCGCAGGAAGGTGTGCAGCGCCGCAGCCATCGCTGCTAGGTCATGGATCTCGCCGTACCGGTCGTGCTCCGGCCCGAGCGTGTCGCTATCCGACAGAAGGCGGTCCAGATAGGAGGTGTCGAAGTCGCCGGCGATGAAGTCAGGCTCCTCGACAATGCGCTGGAACAACGGGATGGTCGTGGCGATGCCGACCACCTTGTACTCCTGCATCGCTCGCCGCATCCGGCGCAGGGCGCAGGCCCGATCCGGTCCCCAGGCGATGAGCTTCGAAATCAGCGGGTCGTAGTGGATCGGGACCTCGTAGCCTTCGTAGAGCGCGGAGTCGTCGCGGATTCCCGGTCCACCGGGCACGCGGAGCCCTTCCACGAGCCCGGGGGCCGGCGCGAAGTTGTTGGCCGGATCCTCGGCATAGAGTCGACACTCGAGGGCGTGGCCCCGGATATGGACATCCTCCTGTTCGTAGGCCAGGGGGGCACCCTCGGCGATGGCAATCTGGGCCGCCACCAAGTCGATGCCGGTGATCATCTCGGTGACCGGGTGCTCGACCTGCAGGCGCGCGTTGACCTCGATGAAGTAGAAGTCGCGGTGCCTATCGAGCAGAAACTCGACCGTACCGGCGTTGGTGTAGCCGGCAGCCTCGGCGATCGCCAGCGCGGCCTCGCCCATGCGCTGGCGCAACTCCGGGTCGAGGATCGGCGAGGGCGCTTCCTCCACGACCTTCTGATGACGCCGTTGCAGGCTGCACTCGCGCTCACCCAGGTGGATCTTGTTACCGTGCTCGTCGCACAGGATCTGAATCTCGACGTGACGGGGCTGCAGGATCGCCTTCTCGATGTAGACGCGCCCGTCGCCGAAAGCCGAGGTGGCCTCGGAGGCCGCTCCGCGCAAGGCCGACTCGATCTCGGCGGGCTCCGTGACCCTGCGCATCCCCTTGCCGCCGCCTCCTGCGACCGCCTTTAGCATCACCGGGTAGCCGAGCTTGTCAGCCCACCGCGACGCCTCGGCCGCGTCTGCCACTGGCTCGGGACTGCCCGGCACGATCGCGACCCCGGCCTCGACGGCGATCTGGCGCGCCCGGTTCTTGTCGCCGACAGCGGCCATGACCTCCGGGCGTGGCCCGACAAAAGTCAACCCGGCGTCGATGACAGCCCGCGAGAACTCCGGGCTCTCGGCGAGGAAGCCGTATCCGGGATGGACTGCATCGGCGCCAGCGTCCGTGGCTACCTTCAGCAAGCGGTCGATGCGCAGATAAGAATCGGACGCCGCCGCAGGCCCCAGCCTATGGGCGCAATTCGCATAGCGAACGTGCAGCGCCTCGCGGTCGGCGTCCGAAAACACCGCTACCGATTCGATACCGAGATCCCGACAGGCACGAATCACCCGCACCGCGATCTCGCCCCGGTTCGCCACCAGGATGCGTCGGATCTTGCTCACCCCGACTAGAGTACCCCGGTAGGGGGTCGCCGTCAGTTCTGCAGCAGCGCCGCGATCCAGGTGTCGATCTGGCGGTCGAGGGTGCGCAGTGGAACCGGGCCGTGACGCAGGACGAGCTCGTGGAAGGCGCGCTCCTCGTCCCAGTCGTAGGCGTGCAGGCCTGTGTCGAGGACCAGCCGCAGGGCGCGCCACATCTCGAGAGTCAGGCGCCCGAAGTCACTCGTCGGCGAGCCCCCACCGCGCCGCGCGGCCTCGTGTCAGCTCAAGATATTCCTCCACGAGGCCAGCCGTCAGAACCAGCCGCTCCTCCGCGCTGCCGGGTGGCTCCGCCGGCTGCTGCGCTGTGGCGGCTCGCCCATCACTTGCCACACCTGCCAGAGTTACACCACGGCCTGTTGAACACCGTACCCGCCCAAGCACAGACCCACCGAACGCTTTTCCGGGCCCGGGCGCGGCACGGTGTCTATTCGGTAAGACGCAGTGGAGCTCACATTCGTCGAGTGAAGCACGTCAGTCCGTCGCTCCGCCTGCCGGCGCGCTTACGGTGTCGCTTCGATATCCGCGAGGATCAATACGCGTGAGGACACTTCGGGCGTGCGCAGGATCGACGATGCGAAGGAGCTCCCCTCAGAGTGGGATGTTCCCGTGCTTCTTCGGCGGGTTCCTGTCGACCTTGGTGTCGAGCGCCAGCAGTGCTTGGATGAGCTTCGGTCGGGTGTCGCGCGGCAGGATGACCTCGTCGATCCAGCCGCGCTCGGCGGCCACGTAGGGGTTGGCGAAACGGTCGCGGAAATCCTGGACCTTCTCGGCGCGCAGAGCGTCCGGGTCGTCCGCGTCGGCGAGCTCGCGGCGGTACAGTACGTTGACGGCGCCTTCCGGCCCCATCACGGCGATCTCGGCGGTGGGATAGGCGAAGTTGGCGTCGGTGCGGATGTGCTTGGAGGCCATGACGCAGTAGGCGCCGCCATAGGCCTTGCGCGTGATGACGGTCAGCTTCGGCACGGTTGCCTCGGCGAACGCGTAGAGCAACTTGGCGCCGTGCTTGATGATGCCGCCGAACTCCTGGGCGGTGCCGGGGAGGAAGCCGGGCACGTCTTCAAAGACCACCAGCGGGATGTTGAAGGCGTCGCAGAAGCGGACGAAGCGCGCGCCTTTGACCGAGGCGTCGATGTCGAGGGTCCCGGCGAGGTGATCGGGCTGGTTGGCGACGATGCCTACCGGCATGCCGTGCAGTCGGGCGAAGCCGACCACGATGTTGCGGCCAAAGCGCTCATGTACCTGCAGGAACTTGCCGTTGTCGACGATGCGCGCGATGACCTCGACAATGTCGTACGGACGGTTGGGGTCGTCCGGGATGATCGTGTCGAGCTCGGAGTCGGCGCGCCGCGGATCGTCGGTGGGCTCGATGCGCGGCGGATCCTCGCGGTTGTTGGCCGGCAAGTAGCCGAGCAGCTCGCGAACCAGAGCGAGGCATTCGCGGTCGTCTGCCGCTGCGAAGTGGGCGACGCCGCTCTTGGCATTGTGAACCTCGGCTCCACCGAGATCTCGCGCGGAGACCTTCTCGTGCATCACCGTGCGGATCACGTCGGGCCCGGTGAGGAACATGTATGAGGTGTCCTCGACCATGACCACGAAATCGGTGATCGCCGGCGAGTAGACGGCACCGCCGGCGCAGGGGCCCATGATGGCCGAGATCTGCGGCACGACGCCCGAGGCCAGCGTGTTGCGCAGGAAGATCTCGGAGTAGCCCGCCAGCGACGCGACGCCTTCCTGGATACGGGCGCCGCCCGAGTCGTTGAGCCCGATCACCGGCGCTCCGCCCTTCATCGCCAGGTCCATGATCTTGCAGATCTTCCCGGCATTGGTCTCCGACACCGACCCGCCAAAGACCGTGAAGTCCTGCGCGAAGACATAGACCAGGCGGCCGTCGATGCGCCCAAAGCCGGAGATTACGCCGTCGCCCTCGATCTGCTGGTCGCCCATGCCGAGGTCCCGGCACTGATGGCGCACATGCACGTCGAGCTCGTTGAACGATTCCGGATCGAGCAGGTACTCGAGCCGCTCGCGAGCCGTCAGCTTGCCGGCGTCGTGCTGGCGCTGGACCCGGGCCTCGCCTCCACCGGAGCGCGCCGCCTGCTGACGCCGTCGGAGCTCGCCGGCCGGATCCTCGTAGGACATGCCGTCCGCGTCAGCCGACCGAGATTGGCTCGGCCGCGACCGCGCCGCGCGCCTCTTCCCAGTCTGCCAGGAAGGCGGCCAGGCCCTTGTCGGTGAGCGGGTGCTTGAACATCGCCTCGAACACCTTGTACGGGATGGTAACGATGTCGGCACCCATCAGCGCCGCCTCGAGCACGTGCTTGGGACCGCGCACGGAACCCACGAGAACCTCGGTGGTATAGCCGTAGTTCTCGTAGATCCGCACCAGTTGCTCGCACAGCTCCATGCCATCGTGACCGACGTCGTCGAGGCGACCGGCAAAGGGCGAGATGATCGTGGCTCCTGCCTTCGCCGCCAGCAGCCCCTGTAGAGGCGAGAAGCACAGGGTGACATTGGTACGGATCCCCTCCTCGGAGATCGTGGCCACGGCCTTGATGCCGTCGCGGAGCAACGGGATCTTGACGACGATATTGTCGTGGATGGCGGCGAGGTTGCGCGCCTCGGACACCATTCCGTCGTAGTCGGTGGAGATGACCTCGGCGCTGATCGGCCCGTCGACGATGCTGCAGATCTCGCGCACGACCTCCTCGAACGGCTTGCCCTCCTTCGCCACCAGCGAAGGGTTGGTGGTCACGCCGTCGAGCACACCGGCATCCGCCGCGGCGCGGATCTCCTCGATGTTGGCGGTATCCAGAAAGATCTTCATCGTCTGCCTCCCCCGAGAACGATTCAGAACCCGTCCTGCGCCGGCCGGCTCGCCCTGCTAACCACCAGCGCCCAGTGGACCGGCCGGAGTTTACCACGGGCCCCCGGCGTGTTCCCCGGCGTGCACGGCGGGCGTCGTCGGCACCGCACTCCGGGTTCGCGGTCGTGCACAGACGGGTGTGTTGAGCGGTTCCCACGTGGCTGCGGTAGTGTTGGCGGTTGACTCGTTGTCCGTTCCAGCCGCCAGCTCGGCGGCGACGTGAGTGACCCCGATGAGCGCCGATCCCAAGCGAGCCGTGGTTACCGGAATCACCGGTCAGGACGGCTCCTACCTAGCCGAGTTGCTTCTCGACAAGGGCTACGAAGTGTGGGGCGTCGTGCGCCGAACCTCGTTGTTGCGCCGCGGCCGCATCGATCACCTGCACCGGTTGGCCGATGACCGTTCCTCGCGCCTGCACCTCGTGTATGGCGACCTTCAGGACGGCTCCTCGATGCACCGGGTGCTGGGGAAATACCGGCCACACGAGATCTACAATCTCGCCGCCCAATCGCATGTGCAGATCTCCTTCGAGATCCCCGAGTACACGACCGATGTCGACGCTATGGGCACCGTCCGTTTGCTGGAGGCGATCCGCAGCCTGTGCCCCGAGGCGCGCTTCTACCAGGCCTCGTCCTCGGAGATGTTCGGCAAGGTCCTCGAGGTGCCACAGACCGAGAAAACGCCCTTCTACCCGCGTAGTCCCTATGCCGCTGCCAAGGTCTTTGCCTACCACCTGTGCCGCAACTACCGCGAGGGGTACGGGTTGTTCGCGGTCAACGGCATCCTGTTCAACCACGAGTCACCGCGCCGGGGCGAGAACTTCGTCACCCGCAAGATCACGCTGGCCGCCGCGCGCATCAAGCACGGCACTCAGGATACGGTGCGGCTCGGCAACCTGGATGCCAAGCGGGACTGGGGCTTCGCCGCCGACTACGTCGATGCCATGTGGCGCATGCTCCAGGTCGACGATCCGCAGGACTACGTCATCGCCACCGGCGAGACGCACTCGGTGCGAGAGTTTTGCGCCGCCGCCTTTGGCTTCATCGGCATGGCACTCACTTGGGAGGGCGAGGGAGTCGAGGAGCGCGGTATCGACGCCGATGGCACGGTCCGCGTCGCGGTCGATCCCGCCTACTTCCGGCCCGCCGATGTCGAGCTGCTGATCGGTGACGCGTCGAAGGCGCGCGAGCAGCTCGGCTGGGAGCCAGCGGTGACGTTCGAGGGACTGGTCGAGCTCATGATGCAGGCCGATCTGGAATACATCGCCGGAGGGCACGGCGCCGCCATCGGCGGTGCTCGCGAAGTCTGACCCCGATCAGGCGTCCAGCCGCCAGTCGTAGATCGGATGGGCGTCGGCCAGCTGGCGGGTCTGGGCCCCGACCTGTGCGATCACCGCGGCGTCGCCCTTCGACTCGCACACGCGCGCGATCCAGCCGGCGATCGTGGCGATGTCGTCCGGCTCGAGCCCACGCGTCGTTACCGCGGGCGTACCGATTCGTAGGCCCGAGGTGACGAACGGCGAGCGCTCGTCGAACGGAATGGTGTTCTTGTTGACCACGATACCGGCCGCATCCAGCCAGGCCTCGGCGTCCTTGCCGGTAATCCCCAGCGTGCCGACATCGACCAGAACCAGGTGCACGTCGGTGCCGCCCGAAACGATGCGGAAACCGGCGTCGGCCAGCCCCGCGGCCAGCGCCCGGGCATTGTCGATGATCTGGGCGGCATAGGCCCTGAACCCATCGGTCAACGCCTCGCCGAAGCAAACTGCCTTGGCGGCGATCAGGTGCTCGAACGGCCCTCCCTGGATGCCCGGAAAGACACTGCGATCGAGCCCTGCCGCGAGCTCCTCGTTGCACAGGATCAAGCCGCCGCGCGGGCCGCGAAGCGTCTTGTGCGTCGTGCTGGCCACGTAGTCGGCGATGCCACAGGGGTTCGGGTGCAAGCCGGCGGCCACCAGACCCGCCGGGTGCGCGATGTCGGCGTGCATGACGGCGCCGACCTCGTCGCAGATCTGGCGCACGCGGGCGTAGTCGACGTGGCGCGGGTAGGCCGAGGTGCCGATGATCAGGAGCTTCGGCCGGTGCTTGCGGGCCAGCTCGGCCATGGCGTCGTAGTCGATCAGCTCGGTGTCCGGATCCACCCCGTAGGTCACCACGTCGTAGAGCTGACCGGAGAACGAGAGACGGTGACCGTGCGACAGGTGACCGCCGTGCGGTAGCTCCATGCCGAGGATCGTGTCGCCCGGCTGCAGCGCCGTGAAGTAGACCCCCATGTTGGCCTGGGTGCCCGAGTGGGGCTGTACGTTGGCGTGCTCGGCGCCGAACAGCTCCTTGGCGCGCTCGATCGCTAGCCTCTCGGTCTTGTCGACGAACTCGCAGCCGCCGTAGTACCGCTTGCCCGGGTAGCCCTCGGCGTACTTGTTCGACATGACCGAGGCGCAGGCCTCGAGCACGGCCTCGGAGCTGTAGTTCTCGCTGGCGATCATGACCAGCTTGTGGGCCTGCTTCTCGGTCTCCTGGCGGATCGCCGCCCAGACGTCGGGGTCGACCCGTGCCAAGCGGCGGCCGAGTGCCGCGCCCACGAATGGCACGACCGTGCTGCTTTCGGACATGGTGACCTCGTTCGGATCTGTCAAGACTCGTCTGCGGCGCGGGGGTGCCGACGAGCGAGATTATAGGTCGGCTCAGAGGCCGCGGTCGGCGTCCGGGAACGGTAGGTAGAGCCGCTCGTACTCTTTCAGCGCATAGGTGTCGCTCATGCCGGCGATGTGATCGGCGATGACGCGCAGGTAGGCGGGGCGCTGGTGGTACCGCGCTTCGATCTCGGTGTCAACACGATCCTCGGGAACGTCGCGCAGGAAGGTCCCCCCCGAGTTGATCCGGTAGCGGTGCAGCGCGTAGTCGTCGAGCTGCAGCGGGTCCTGGTAGTAGGCGGCGAACAGCCCGATCAGGAAGGTGCGGGCGCGGGCGTCGAGGCGTCGAACGGTGCGCGAGCGGTAGATGCGCGTCTTGACGAGGTCCCCGAGCCCCGCCACCAGCCCGGCCACGCGTGGCGAGAAATCGATGACACGGTCGCAGGCCGGCGTGGGCTCCGCGGCCAGTCGTTCGGTGGCGCCGACGACCAGGTCCGACACCAGCAGGTGGATGATGCCGCGGACCTGGGCGTTGCGGCGCCCGTACGCGCCGATCGTCTCCGGATAGGCGTCCCCGAGCTTGGCGATCACGGCTCGGCCGATCTCCGTCTTCTCGACTTCGGTGATGGCTACCTCGCCGCTGCGGATCCCGTCCTCCAGGTCGTGGGTGAGGCGCGCCAGACGGTCGGCGGCCGCCACCACCTGTGCCTCCAGCGACGCTGGCTCTGCCGAGCGCAGTCCCTCCCCCTCGAGGTTCGGGTAGTGGATCGAGTCGTCCAGTGTTCCGCTCTTCCAGATGCCCTCGCGCACCGGGTCGGTGAGGTTGATACCGGGGTGGTCGTAGCGCTGCTCGAGGCGGTCGACCACGCGCAGGCTCTGGTAGTTAGGGCGGAATCCTCCGGTGGCTATCAGGCTCTGCGGCGAAACGAACGGGAGCTTCTCCTGGCCGGCCAGGATCGACGCCATGACTTCGACGCCGCCGAGGCCGAAGGGTGGCTGCCCCAGGTCGTGGCCCAGTGCGATGGCCTCGACCAGGTCCTCGTTCAGTCCCAGCGCCCTGGCGATCGTGCGCGCGACCTGGGCTACCTCGAGAGTGTGAGTCAGCCGCGTGCGGTGGTGGTCGCCCTCGTAGGCGACGTAGACCTGAGTCTTGTGCTTGAGGCGCCGGAAAGCCTGGGAGTGCAGGATGCGGTCGCGGTCGCGCTGAAACTCGGTGCGGTAGGAGAGCGTGCGTGCGGTGTCGCGAAGCTCGTAGCGACGGATCGCGCCGGCCGATCGACAAGCGTAGGGAGCGAGCGTGTTCGCCTCGATCGCCTCGAGATCCACCCGGCTCCGGGTCGTCGCCATCGTCTCCATCATCACGGCCTGCTAGCGTAGCACCGGGGGTGCGGCGTGGTAGCGACCGGCAAGCGCGCGGATTGGAGTACTAAGGGCATGGGAAGCGGTGGCCGGGATCTCCCCCGGGTTGTGGCGCTCGGATTGCTCTCCGGCGTCCTCGTGGGTGGCTGTGGTGGCGGGGGATGGTTGAAGGACTACCCGGACGTCGCCGAGCGTGCCCGCCTGCGGCCTGGCAGCTTCGTCGAGCCGGCTCGGCGCCAGTGGGACGGCCTGGCGGCCCTGGGGGCCAGCTACTCGATGCGGGTCACCAAGGGGATCGCCGCCCGTTCGTTCGACCTGTACATCAGCATGGAGCGTGCCGACCGAATCGACATCTTGGTGTTGGCACCTACCGGGCTCATCGAAGCGTCGCTGCGAGCCAACGAGCGACAGGTCGGCCTGTTCGTACGGGAGGAGAAGGTTCTGTACGCCGGAGCCGCCTCACGAAATGCCTTTGCCCGCGCCCTCGGTTTCGATCTATCGGTCGCCGATGCCGTCGCCGTACTTCTCGGATACGGTGCCGAGGCCTCCCGCCTGCCACCGGGCGTGGCGGTGTGGGACGGGGAGGCTCGGCGCATCCGCATCGACCACGGCGACAAGGTGTCGGTGTGGCTCCATCCCGTGACCCAGCGCTTCGGCAGGGTGGTTCACCGCGATGGACGCGGCACCGTGACCGCCGAGGTCAGCGAGTGGATCGACGCCGTACTCGAGCCGGTGGGCCCCGCCACCGGCAGCGGCGCGGCGGGTCTGGAGGTCGAGAATCTTGACTCGGCAACCACGACCGTCAGCCTTCCGGCCCTGATTCGAATGCAGGTAGAGCCCGACGGATATGGGCTGCGGCTGCGCCTCGTCGGCGAGCCCGATCCGAACCCGAGCTACCCGGCTGACTCGTTCGATCTGCAATACCCACCCGGAGTGCTGGTGAGGCCGCTCGAGGACCTCGCCCGCGAGGGGGGCCTTTTCCGCCGCACGGTGCCCAGGGAGAGGGACGGCTAGACTTAGACTAAGACTAAGACTAGCAGGCTGCTGAAAAACGGCTCGAGCGCGCCATTTTGGGCTGGATCGTCTCGATCACGGTGAGTTAGCGGGGCGGCGAGTGCGAGTGCGAGGCTCTGGTTGCCGGCCGCGCCGGTATTTCTTGGGCGGTTAGTCCCGATATCGTCACGTCGCCCCCTGGAGGTTGCGCATTCTGACCAGGTTGAAGGCAGCGGCGGTGAAGGTGAACATCCAATCGACGCGTTCGGTGCCTCGGTGCCGCGTCTTGCGCATCAGCCCGACCGTCTTGGCCCATCCGAACATCTGCTCGACGAGCTTGCGTTTCCTTTGACTGACCTGGTAGCCGGGGTGGCGGGTTGTGCGCCGGTCGATGGCGCTGCGCCGATTGGTGTCGTTCTGTGCGACGTGCGGGGTGATGTTGCGATCTCGAAGCTTACGGACGCACTCGCGTGTGTCGTAGCCCTTGTCGGCCGCCAAGGTCACCCTGCGGTTACCGGAAATCTTGTCCGCCATTTGCACCGCCGCCTCGCGTTCCGCTGTCCCGGAAGCGATCGTTACGCATGCCTTGGTTGCTAACCCGTGGCGGTTGTCGATCATCAGGTGCCCCATGTAGCAGAGCTTCGACTCGGCTCCCCTACTTTTCTTGTACAGGCGTGCGTCCGGATCGGTCCTGGAGGCGTGAGTATCGTTTGTGCGCCGTTGTTTGCGAAAATCGACGCTCGGGTTGCTGCCTCCCTCATCGGAGTCGCTCTGATCCTTCGGCTTGAAGCTCTTGTGTGAGGCCCACGCCTCGATCAGCGTGCCGTCCACCGTGAAGTGCTCATCCGATAGCAGGCTGCGGCGCCGTGCCTCCGCCAGCACTTCCTGGAAGAACACCTCGGCGACCTCGCCTCCCAACACTCGATCCCGGTTCTTCGTGAACACCGTCGCATCCCACACCAGATCGTCCATGTTCAGGCCCACAAACCACCGGAACAGCAGGTTGTAGTCGAGCTGCTCCATCAGCATGCGCTCGGAGCGAATCGTGTACAGCACCTGCAGCAGCAGCGCCCGCAGCAGTTTCTCCGGCGGGATCGACGGTCGCCCCGTGTGCGAGTACAGCTTCTCGAACAGCGGCGACATCCGCCCCAGCACATCGTTGACGATCCTCAGCAGCGGCCGCAGCGGATGCTCTTTCGGTACTCGCTGCTCCGGAGATACGTAACTAAAGGCGGCCACCTGTCCCGCGTCCTCACCACGCATCTGCTCACCTCGTTGATGCTTCGGTTTTTGCCGCGGGCTGCGTGGTTCAGAATCTACTCGAACAAGGGGAGTTTTTCAGCAGCCTGCTAGAAGGGCGTTTGAAGGATTTCCGCCGGCGCGCTTATAATATTGCGCCCGTCCGGACACAGGTCCCAGCTCGGTTCGTCGACACGCATGGAATCTGGTTTCCGTGTGTCCGCGCGGCGGATGGGGCGTAGCCAAGTCAGGCAAGGCACCGGACTTTGGATCCGGCATTCGCAGGTTCGAATCCTGCCGCCCCAGCTATTCCGGCGAAAGTCCAGCACCTGCCGTGGGCCCTCCGCGCGGCGCCTCCCAGATACTAGAGCAGCACGCGCCATGCCCTTCAAGGATCGCAACATCAAGATCTTCGCCGGCAATGCCTGCCCAGAGTTGGCGGGGAGCATTGCCAAGGAGCTCGAGATCCCACTCGGCGAGATCTCGATCGGTACTTTCGCCGACGGCGAGGTCAACTGTCAGATCCAGGAGAACGTTCGCGGCGTCGAAGTGTTCGTCATCCAGTCGACCTGTCGCCCGGTCAACGACAACCTCATGGAGCTGCTGGTGATGATCGATGCCGCCAAGCGCTCCTCGGCGCACCAGATCACCGCCGTCATCCCGTATTTCGGGTACGCCCGTCAGGACAAGAAGGACAGTCCGCGGGTGCCGATCTCGGCCAAGCTGGTGGCAGATCTCGTGACCGTCGCAGGAGCCTCGAGGGTGCTGTCGCTCGACCTGCACGCCGGGCAGATCCAGGGCTTCTTCAACATTCCGTTCGACCATCTGTTCGCGGCGCCGATCGCCCTGGAGGCGGTGCGCGAGCTCGACGGCGACCTGGTGATGGTCTCACCCGACGCCGGCGGCGTGGAGCGCACCCGCGCTATCGCCAAACGGCTCGAGGCCGGACTGGCGATCATCGACAAGCGGCGCCGCGTGGCGAACCAGGTCGAGGGGATGACGGTCGTAGGCGACGTCGAAGGAACCGTCTGTTGCTTCTATGACGACATCGTCGATACCGCCGGCACCTTGACGACGGGCGCCCAGGCCGTGCTCGACGCCGGCGCCGAGAAAGTCTACGCCTTCGCCACTCACCCGGTGCTTTCGGGCTCGGCCATCGAGCGCCTCAAGGCCAGCCCGCTGTCGAAGGTCTTCGTGACCGACACGATTCCGCTGACGCCCGAGGCGGCAGCCTGCAGCAAGATCGAGGTGCTCTCGGTAGCCCGCCTGATGGGCGCAGCGATCAAGAGTATCTACAAGGAAACGAGTATCTCGCGGCTGTTCATCTGAGCCGCGTCCACCCGAGGATAAGTCATGAGCAACGATGGTTTGACTATGGACGTCGAGGTGCGGGAGCCCGGCTCCACCAACGCCGCCAAGCGGCTGCGCCGCGACGGCAAGCTGCCGGCCGTGCTGTACGGCGGAGCGCGCGATACACGGCCGATCGTCGTCGACCCGCGCGAGGTCGTACAGATCCTGCAGTCGGACGCCGGTCAGAACTCGATTATCAACCTGAAGGTCGGCGACGGGCGTTCGCAGACGGCTCTGATCTACGAGTACCAAGTCGATCCGATCAGCCACAGGCTCCTGCACGCCGACTTCGTCCGTATCTCGATGGACACGGCGGTGGAGGTCGATGTCCCGATCCAGGTCGTGGGCGAGGCCCGTGGAGTCAAGATCGACCGCGGCATCCTGGACGTCATCGTGCGCGAGATCACCGTGGTGTGCCTGCCGGGTGACATCCCGGATAGCCTCCAGGTCGACGTCACGGAGCTGGAGATCGGTGACAGCGTGCACCAGTCGGAGCTTCCGGTTCCGGAGGGCGTGGAGCTGCAGGGGGAGGGCGACACGACGATCCTCCACGTGGTGCCGCCGACGGTCGAGGAGGAGCCCGAGGAGGTCGACGAGGACGAGCTGATCCTCGATGCCGAGGAGCCCGAGCTGATCGGCAAGGGCGACGACGAGGAGGAGCCCGGCGACGAGTAGGACACTTCGGTGAAGGCCATCGCCGGCCTCGGCAATCCCGGTTCGGAGTACGAACGGACGCGCCATAACGCCGGCTGGATGTTGCTCGACCGCCTGGTCGCCAAGGGCCGGGCGCTCGAGGAACGCGACAAGGAGTTCGCAAAGCTGCAGAAGCTGAGGCTGGGCCCCGATTCGGTCTGGCTGGTGCGCTGCACGACCTATATGAACAGCAGCGGTCGGGGTGTCGAGCAGGCCTGTCGGTCGCTCGGGATCGCATCTGGCGACTTGCTTTTAGCCTACGACGAGATCGACCTTCCGCTCGGCCAGCTCCGGCTGCGCCGGGGCGGCGGCACCGGAGGCCACCGGGGAGTCGAGTCGGTGGTCGAGGAGCTCGGCACGGGATCGATCCCGCGGTTGCGGCTGGGGGTCGCCGGAACCGGGCGCTCGCGTGACGCGGCCGGCTATGTGCTGGCTGAGTTCGAAGCCGACGAGATCGAACTGCTGGACGACATGCTGAATCGTGCCGTTGCGGCGGTACGGATGACCCTGCGCCGGGGTATCGGCGCGGCGATGAACGCGTACAACAAGCGGTCGGAGACTCACCGGCCCGAAACCCAGTCCGGGAGCGACCCGGACGACAGCACCAGTTCCGACAAGGAGCACCGGGAATGAGCAGCATCCCCATGTTAGCCGTCCCCGTCATGGGGGCCGTCGGCCTGATCTTGGCCATATTGATCCTTTTTGCCATCAGGCGCCGGCCGGTGGGCAACGACAAGATGGCTGATCTGGCCGACCAGATTCACCGCGGCGCGATGGTCTTCCTGCGCGCCGAGTACACCCTGCTGGCCGTCTTCGTGGTCGTAGTTGCGGCCCTGCTCGGTTACTACGTGTCAGGGCTCACGGCGGGAGCCTTCATCACCGGCGCGATCGCCTCGGGCTGCGCGGGCTACGCGGGGATGACGTCGGCGACCACAGCCAACGTCCGTACCGCGGCGGCGGCCAAGGACGAGGGTCGCGACTCGGCGCTGATGGTGGCCTTCATGGGCGGGTCGGTCATGGGGCTGGCGGTTGCCAGCATCGGCCTTCTCGGGGTCGGCCTCTGGTACCTGTGGTACGGCAGTCCGGAGACCGCCCAGGTGATCAACGGATTCGCCATGGGGGCCAGCTCGATCGCACTGTTCGCGCGCATCGGCGGTGGTATCTACACCAAGGCTGCCGACGTCGGCGCCGATCTGGTGGGCAAGGTCGAGGCGGGTATTCCCGAGGACGATCACCGCAACCCGGGCGTTATCGCCGACAACGTCGGAGACAATGTCGGTGACGTGGCCGGCATGGGCGCCGATATCTTCGAGTCTTACGTCGGCTCGATCATCGCCACCATCGCCATCGCGGCGACCCTCTTCGGCGACAACCTGATGGCCCTAGCGGCGGACCCCGTGCTCGATGCGGCCGACGTCAAGAGCTGGCTCATGAGCCTGCCGCTGATGCTGCCGATGCTTGGACTCGTCTGCTCGATCATCGGCATCGCGTCGATGAGTGTGCTCAAGCGATTCGACGCCGCCGAGGCCCTGCGTTGGGCGCCGATCATCGCAGCGGTGCTGTTTCTCGGTGTGTCATACATCTACGTCGACGCGGTGCCGGTGAGCAACGGCGTCTGGTGGGCCATCGTGTGGGGCACCTTGGTGGGGCTACTGATTGCCTGGATCACCGAGTACTACACGTCGTCGGCGCCGGTCCGACGTATCGCGCAGGCTTCCGAGACCGGCTCGGCCACCAATATCATCAACGGCCTGGCGGTTGGGTTCGAGTCGACCGCCCTGCCAGTGCTGGCGATCTGCGGAGCCATCTACTTCGCTCACAGCTCGGCTGGCTTGTACGGCATCGGCATCGCCGCGGTCGGTATGCTGGCCACTGTCGGCATCACCATGAGCGTCGATGCCTACGGGCCGATTGCTGACAACGCAGGAGGCATCTCCGAGATGGCCGGCCTCGGTCCCGATGTGCGCAAGATCACCGACGCGCTCGATTCGGTCGGCAACACCACGGCGGCCATCGGCAAGGGCTTCGCCATCGGCTCGGCGGCCCTCACTGCGTTGGCGCTGTTCGCGGCGTACACACAGGCGGTCTCCGACGCCATGCGCCAGGCCGGCGACACCTCCGGGCTGGTGATCCTGTTGACCGATCCGCGCGTGGTGGTCGGCATGCTGATCGGTGGCATCGTGCCCTTCCTGGCTGCTGGCATGACCATGACCGCCGTTGGCCGCGCGGCCGGCAAGCTGGTCGAGGAGATCCGGCGCCAGTTCCGCGAGATTCCCGGGATCATGGAGGGCACCGGCAAGCCCGACCCGGGCCGCTGCGTGGAGATCGCCACCAACGCCGCCCTCAAGGAGATGGTGGCGCCGGGCCTGCTCGCGGTCATCGCTCCGGTCGTCGTCGGCTTTGGTCTCGGCCCCGCTGCGCTCGGCGGTACCCTGGCCGGCGCCACCGTGGTCGGCGTTCTGCTGGCCTTGATGATGGCCAACGGTGGCGGTGCCTGGGACAACGCCAAGAAGTACATCGAGGAAGGCCACCACGGTGGCAAGGGCTCCGACGCGCACAAGGCGGCGGTCGTGGGCGACACCGTAGGCGATCCATTCAAGGATACGAGTGGCCCGTCGATGAACATTCTGATTAAATTGATGTCTGTCGTTTCGCTCGTGATCGCGCCGCTACTGGCGTAGATCGGCGAGTCCTCGATCTGACGCGAGGGGATCGCTCTGCGAGCTTGCTCCTCGCCCCCGGCGTGTCCGGGGGCCGAAGGCCACGAGGAGGATCATGGCCACCCTGTACGAGATTCTGACGATCATCAATCCCGACGAGACCGACGACGGGGTCGATGCCATCATCGGCGGCCTGCGCCAAGCGCTGACCCAGTCGGGCGGCGAGGTGCTGGCGGTCGACAAGTGGGGCCGGCGCAAGCTGGCCTACCCGATCCGCAAGAAGGAAGAGGGCATCTACGCGCTCTTGCACGTGGAAGGGCCGCCCAACCTGGCTGCTGACTTTCGCGCCCACACCAGGATCCGCGAGTCGATCATGCGGGAGCTGATCGTGAAGCTCGAGGATGCGCACGAGGCCGTGGTTCGCAAGCAGCTCGAGGAGTCGGGTCCTGAGGACGCCGAGGCCGCGGCTGCGCAGATCGCGGCCGCCGGCCAGCGCGCCGCCGAAAAGCGGGCCGCCGCCGCTATGACCGCCGCCGAGGCTGCCGCAGCCGAGGCCGAGGTTGTGATCGAGTCGGCCGCTCCGTCGGACGACGGGATCCAGGCGGTCGATTCTTCGGCCCCCGACGAGTCCGCCGACGAGGCCGTTGTAGCCGAGGCTGTGGCCGAGCCGGCCGCTGCGTGGGTGGACGGGATCGAGTCGGTTGATTCCTCGGCACCCGAGGAGCCCTTCGCGCCGCCGGAGGCGGAGATCGGAGCCGAGACCGCAGGGGCGCCGGTTGTCAGTGACGAGGCAGTCACCGATGCCGACATCGTCACCGATGCGGAGCCTGGGGCCGCGGGCGAGACGGCCGAGCCCGCCGCCGCCGACGCAGACAAGGAGGACTGACGATGGCTCGCTTCATACGCCCGCGTCGCAAGAAGATCAGCAAGCTTACCCGGTCGGGAGCCGAGTACGTCGACTACAAGGACGTGGATCTGCTGCGCCAGTACATCGACACACGCGGCAAGATTCTGCCGCGTCGAATGTCCGGCAACTCGGCCAAGCACCAACGCATGGTGATGACGGCGATCAAGCGGGCCCGCTACCTGGCCCTGCTGCCGTATGTCGATAAGGGCTCGGGCGGCCGGCCGCCGCGACGCCACTGATCAGAATACGAGTTTAGCCTGCTGACGCCCCGGCGATCGGGCGGGCCCACCGCGAGACAGAACCATGAAGCTGATTCTCAAGCAAAGCGTCACCCACCTGGGGGAGCCGGGCGATCTCGTCGAGGTCAAGCGCGGCTACGCACGCAACTACCTGTTGCCGAGGGGCCTGGCGATCCAGGCCACCGACTCCAATCTCCGCGCCATTGGCCACGAGATCGACACGCTGCGGGCCTTCGCGTCGGAGAAGCGTGAGCAGGCGCGGTTGGTTGCCGAGAAGCTGACCGCCGTCACACTGACCATGGGGCGCAAGGTGTCGGATCCCGACAACGGGACGCTCTACGGATCGGTGAGCGTCACCGATATTGGCGATGCGCTGGCTCAGGAGGGATACGAGGTGGAGAGGGGCAATATCCACCTGGAGCACCCGATCAAGCAGCTCGGCAGCTACGAGGTCGCGCTGTCGCTGGCCCACGGCGTCAAAGGCTCGGTGGCGGTAACCGTGAGGTCGGAAGGCGGGGAGGTCGAGGCCATGCAGGCCGAGCAGGCCGCGCACGAGCAGGCCGAGGAAGCGGCGCTCCGCGCCCGCGCCGAGGCTGCTGCGGCGGAGGAGGCCGAGGCGGAAACTGCCGAAGCCGAGGACGGCGGAGCCGGTGACGGTGATTCCGATGCCGGCGACCCCGACGAGGCGGAGGCCGCCGAGGTCGAGGAAGTCTGACCTTGTCCGCCGAGCGGACTCATGGCACCCGCGGGCGCGCACCCCGGGCTGATAATTAGGCCATGAACATCCTCGGGATCTCGGCCTTCTACCACGACTCCGCGGCCTGCCTGGTGCGCGACGGCGAGATCGTGGCGGCGGCCCAGGAGGAGCGCTTCACGCGCAAGAAGCACGACCACCGGTTTCCCGAATCGGCGATCGAGTATTGCCTCGAGGCCGGGGGCATTGCAGCGGACGATCTCGACGAGGTTGCCTTCTACGACAAGCCCTGGCTCAAGTTCGAGCGGCTGCTCGAGACCTACTTGATGTTCGCGCCGCAGGGGATCACATCGTTCCTCAAGGCAATGCCGCTGTGGCTCAAGGAAAAGCTGTGGATGGGTGAGCTAATCTCCCGACGCGTCGGCTTCGACGGCGATCTGATCTACCCGGAGCATCACCAGTCGCACGCCGCCTCGGCGTTTTTTCCGTCGCCCTATACGAGCGCTGCAATTCTGACGATGGACGGGGTGGGGGAGTGGGCCACCGCCTCCTGGGGGGTCGGCGTCGGCAACAAGATCGATCTGCGCGCCGAGCTGCGCTTTCCCCACAGCCTCGGGCTGCTGTACACCGCGTTCACCTACTACACAGGCTTCCGGGTCAACTCGGGCGAATACAAGGTCATGGGCCTGGCCCCGTACGGCGTGCCGAAGTACAAGCAGCTCATCCTCGACGAGCTCATGGATCTGCGTCAGGACGGCTCGTTTCGGCTCAACCAGAAGTACTTCAACTACTGCCAGGGGCTGACGATGACCTCGCCGGCCTTCCACGAGCTGTTCGGGGCGCCGCCGCGGCAACTGGAGTCGGAGCTCACGCAGCGCGACATGGACCTGGCACGCTCGGTACAGGAGGTCTGCGAGGAGGTAATGCTGCGCATGGCTCGGCACGTGCGCGACGAGACCGGCGAGCGCAACCTGGTGCTGGCCGGGGGCGTGGCGCTCAACTGCGTTGGCAACGGCAAGATCCTGCGCTCCGGCATCTTCGACGACATCTGGATCCAGCCTGCGGCCGGCGACGCCGGCGGCGCGCTGGGTGCCGCGCTGTTTGCGGCGCATCAGGTGCACGACGCCCCCCGCACCGTCTCTGGCGACGGTCGGGATTCGCAGCGCGGCTCCTACCTCGGACCATCGTGGAGCGGCGACGAGGTGGAGACCTGGCTGCTTCGCAACGAATACCCTTACGAGCGTCATAGTGCTGCCGCGATTCCCGCTGTGGTCGCCGACATCCTTGCCGAGGGCAAGGTCGTCGGTTGGTTCAACGGCCCGATGGAGTTCGGTCCGCGGGCGCTCGGCGCCCGCAGCATCATCGGGGATCCGCGCGACCGCGAGATGCAGCGCACGCTCAACCTGAAGATCAAGTATCGGGAGTCCTTCCGTCCCTTCGCACCGAGCTGCCTGGTCGAGGACGTCAGCGAGCTGTTCGAGCTCGACCGCGCCTCGCCCTACATGTTGCTGGTAGCGCCCGTACGCAAGGAGCGCAGGCTGCCGATGAGCTCGGAGCAGATGTCTTTTTTCGGCATCGAGAAGCTCAATGTGCCGCGCTCCGACATGCCGTCGATTACCCACGTCGACTACTCGGCCCGTGTACAGACGGTCGACCGGCGTGACCAGCCTCAGTACCACCGGTTGATCGAGGCCTTCAAGGAGCGCACCGGTTACGGCGTGATCGTCAACACTTCGTTCAACGTGCGGGGCGAGCCCATCGTATGCATGCCCCGCGACGCGTACCTCTGCTTCATGCGCACCGAGATGGACGTGCTGGTGCTCGAGGATTGCGTGCTACTGAAGGAGCGGCAGGCTGAGCTGAAGGAAGACGTCGACTGGCGGGACCTGTACGAGCTCGACTGACGGGTAGGGAAGCGGGCGGTCGCCGACCGTCCCCCTAGTCTTGGGGGCCTCAGATGGCGAAGAAGAAGCAAACGGAACAGCAGCGCTTGCGCAAGTTCGGTCTGGTCATGGCCGTGGCCTTCGGTCTGCTCGGCGCGTTCCTGCTCTGGCGCGAACGCCCCGCGGGCCCGTACCTGCTGTACGTCGGGGCCGCGTTTCTCCTGGTCGGCCTCGTCCTTCCCAAGGCCCTCTCGCCCGTCGAGCACGCCTGGATGGCCTTCGCACGCCTCTTGCAGATAGTCGTCACTGCGGTGATCCTCACCGTGACCTTCTACGTCATGATCACCCCTCTGGGGCTGATCATGCGAGTGATCGGCAAGGAGACGCTCGGCAAGAAGGGTGATCCGAGCGTCGAGAGCTACTGGGTGCCCCCGGAACCCGATGGGCCGCATACCCGACCGGACCAACCGTACTGATAGCAACCAGCGCCAGCGAGGAGTGAGATGTCAAAGGCCAGGATGATCTGGGGATTCCTGCGAACCCGCAAGAAGTGGTGGCTCACGCCGATCGTGGTGTTCCTAGTGCTGCTGAGCCTGCTGATCGTGCTGTCGGAGGGCTCGGCGGTGGCGCCCTTCATATACGCGCTGTTCTAGGCCTTCTAGCGGGTGCGGGCCGACTCGGGTCCGCGGGGCGTTCGAGGCGGCCCGAACCTTGGTCGTCACCGATCTTGTAAGCTGACGGCTTCCTGCCCAGCCTGAGCAACCAGCCATGGCCACAGCCATCGAACGATCCCTGCCCCACGACGTCGAGGTCGAGAAGTCGATCCTGGGCGCCGTTCTGCTCGACAACGGGGCGTTCAACTCGGCCGCGCAGGTGCTGACCAGCGAGGACTTCTTCGGCGAGGCGCACCGGTTCATCTACGAGTCCATGGGGGCGCTCTCGGAGCGGGGGGAGGCGATCGATCTGGTGACCCTGCGGGCAGAGCTCGAGCGGCGCGACGTGCTGCCGCGGGCGGGGGGTGCGGCCTACGTCTCCTCGCTGATCGACGGGTTGCCGGCGGTCGCCAACGTCGATCAGTACTCCCGCATCGTCAAGGACAAAGCGGCGCTGCGGCGGCTGATCGTCGCCTCCAACCAGATCATCAAGGAAGCGCTCGACGGCGGGGTCGACACCGACGAGCTGCTGGACCGTGCAGAGCACTCGATCTTCGAGATCTCCGAGGCCAAGATCCGTCGCGGCTTCGTCTCCGTGCGCGATGTCGCCTTCGACACGATGAAAGAGATCGAGGAGCTGATGGAACGGGGTGACTACGTCACCGGGGTTCCCACCGGCTTCTCCCGGCTCGACGCCATGACGGCCGGGCTGCAGGCTGGCGACCTGGTGATCGTCGCGTCGCGTCCGTCGATGGGGAAAACGGCGCTGGCGCTGAACATCGGGCAGCACGTGGCGCTCGAGGCGGGCGGCAGCGTCGGGATCTTCTCACTCGAGATGTCGGTGCAGCAGCTCATTCGCCGGCTGATCACCGCCACGGCCCAGGTCGATGCCCACAAGCTGGCCACCGGCTTCTTGTCGCACAAGGACAAAGACAAGCTGCTCGACGCCCTGCACAAGCTGTCGGAGACCAGGATATTCATCGACGATTCGGCGGCGCTGACCGTACTCGAGATGCGTGCCAAGGCACGGCGGCTGAAGGCCGAGCACGGCCTCGATCTGCTGATCGTCGACTACCTGCAGCTGATGCGCAGCGCCGGCCGCCAGGAGAACCGCAACCTGGAGATCGGCGAGATCTCACGCTCGCTTAAGGCGCTCGCCAAGGAGCTCCAGTTGCCGGTCATGGCACTGTCGCAGCTGTCCCGCGCCCCGGAAGCGCGCTCCGGCCATCGCCCCCAGCTCTCAGACCTTCGTGAATGCGTGCCCGGCGATACGCTCGTCGAGCTGGCGGACGGCTGCCGCGTGCCGATCGCGGCTCTGGTTGGAGAGACCCCCCAGGTAAGGGCCATGGCCCCCGAGGGCACGGTCGTTACCGCGACCAGCGACAAGGTGTGGGAGATCGGCACCCGGCCGGTGTTTCGCGTCGGCCTTGCTAGCGGTCGTGGGATCCGTGCTACAGGGCGTCACCGTTTGTTCGCTGCCTCTGGATGGGAACGTGTCGAGCGCCTGGGCGTCGGCGACAGGCTCCGCGCGCGGGCGGAGAGCGACCTGTTCTGGGACCGTGTGGTATCGGTCGAGCCGGCCGGGCGGGAGCCGGTATACGACCTCACCGTGCCTGGACCGGCGTCCTGGATCGGCAACTCGATCATCAATCACAACTCGGGCAACCTCGAACAGGACGCCGATGTGGTCATGTTCATCTTCCGGCCCGAGGTCTATGCCGACGACCCGGAGCTGGAGGGAGTGGCCGAGCTGATCGTCGCCAAGCAGCGCAACGGGCCGATCGGCCAAGTGCCGCTGGCCTTCCTGAAGTCCTTCACGTTGTTCCGGGACCGGGCCGAGGTGGGGGAGGAGTGGGGCTGAGGCCGTTCGGGGTGAAGGAGTGATGGCGGTGAGTAGCTGTCGCCCGACGGTCGCGGCCATCGACCTGCGCGCTTGCGTGGCCAACCTCAGCAGCCTGCGCGACCGTATCGGCCGCAAGGACGTGTGGGCCGTCGTCAAGGCCGACGCCTACGGACACGGCGCGGTGCCGGTGGCGCGGTCCCTGGCCAGCTCGAGGGTCGCGGGGTTCGGCGTCGCCACCCCGAGCGAGGGACGCGAGCTGCGCCGGGCCGGGATCGATGTCCCGATCCTGGTCATGACCGGGCCTCCCAGTGGGGGCGCCGACGACGGCTTCGAGATGGCGGTCGAGTACGGTCTTTCGAGCGCCATCGGCGACCTGCAGTCGGCCGAGAATCTCGCGGCTGCCGCGGGTCGGCTCGGCATCGGTCCGGCGGTGGTTCATATCAAGGTCGACACCGGAATGGGGCGGATCGGAGCGCTGCCGGACGCCACACCGGCCTTGGCGCGCGCCGTCAGCGACCACGCCTGGCTGTCGCTCGAGGGCATCTTCTCGACGCTGGCGTGCGCCGACAGCGTCGACGACGGCGCCCCTGGCTTCGATTTCACGCGCCAGCAGATCGAGCTGTTCCGCGAGGTCTGCCTGGCACTGCGCGAGGACGGGATGCTTCCGAAGCACAGGACGCTGGCCAACAGCTCGGCCATCAGCCATTGGCCCTACTCGTGGGAGGACGAGCTGTTCAGCGGGGTGCGGCCCGGGTTGGCACTCTTCGGTGCTTCGCTGACCCCCGGACGCGACCCGATCGAGCTACGTCCGGCCATGCGGTTCAGCAGCAGGATCCAGACGGTACGCGAGCTGCCCGTGGGTGTTCCGGTGGGCTATGGCATGAGCTTCACGACGTGGCGTACGACTCGCGTCGGGGTGGTTCCGGTGGGATACCATGACGGCCTGCCACGAGCCCTCGGCAATCGGGGCTGGGTCTCGATCCGCAATCGCCGGGCTCCCATCATCGGGCGGATCAGCATGGACACCACCCTTGTCGACGTGACCGAACTGTCGGCCGCGCGGGCCGACGACGAGGTTGTCCTGTTCGGTGCCGCCGCCGACAGCGACTCCGGTCTCGGCGACCAGAGCTCGCGAGAGCACGGCTACGCCGCGACGCTGGCGGCCGCGCTGGCCGCGGTCGACGAGGTCGAGCCCGACGCGGCACTGGGTCAGGCCGGCTCGGGCCGCGGCCCGATCTGTGCCGAGGAGGTGGCCGACTGGGCCGGCACGATTCCGCACGAGCTTCTGTGCCGGATCGGGGCCCGCACGCCCCGTGTCTACTGCGACGGCGACGGGGTCGTCCGGAGTGGCGAGGTAGCCTCGTGATGCGCCCGATCGAGGCCCTGGGCCGCTTCGTGCTCGGCGTCATCGGACAGACGGGCGACACCTGGCTGCTGTTCTGGCGCTCGCTGACCAGCCTTGGTCGGCGCCCCTACTACATTCGTAGCTGGTTCGACCAGATGATCGAGATCGGCAACCGCTCGCTGCCGGTGGTGTTCGTCACCGCAGTCTTCTCAGGTTCGGTCTTCGCCCTGCAGGTGTGGCAGGGCTTCGAGCAGTTCGGCGCCACCACGCTGGTGGCCTTCGCGACGGCGCTGGCGCTGACCCGCGAGCTCATACCCGTGCTGACCGGCCTGATGGTCGCCGGGCGAGCCGGATCCGCCATGGCGGCCGAGATCGGCACCATGATGGTCACCGAGCAGGTGGACGCGCTAGAGACGCTCGCCGTGGAGCCTATCAAGTGGCTCGTGGTGCCGCGCGTCATCGCTGCGGCGGTGATGCTTCCGGTCCTGGTAGTGCTCGGTGACATCCTCGGGATCAGCGGCGGCTTTACCGTCGCGGTCTACCTGCTGGGTGCCCGGCCGACTGCCTACTGGGAGGCCAGCTTCCAGTTCATCACGATCGAGGACGTGACCTCGGGGTTGGTCAAGGCCTGTCTGTTCGGGGTCATGATCGCCGTCTTCTCCTGCGCCCAGGGGTTCCGGACCTCGGGCGGCGCCGAGGGCGTGGGGCGGGCGACTACCGGGGCGGTGGTAGCCAGCAGCATGGCCATTCTGATCTCCGACTTCTTCCTGACCCGGGCGCTGATGACCTTGTGGGATATGTGACCTGCGCACGGACGCGGGGCAGCATCGAGGTGCCGACGGCGCGCCGTAGCCGGCACAAACGCGGGAGAGTATGATCGACACGACGGTCGGCTGCGCCGACAAAACAGCCGACATAGGGAGCCATTTGTATGCTGATCTCGCTGTTCCAGAAGACCGCCGCAGCGAGCCGCCCTACGTTCGCAGATCGCGGCAACCTCATCTCGCCGGAGAAGCTGAGCTGGCTACGTCACAAGAAGAGCAAGCGCTTCCAGGAGGCGGAGCCGTTTCCGCATCTGGTAGTCGACGACTTCTTGGAGCCGGAAATGCTGGACGCCGTCGTCGAGGAGTTCGTGTCGATCGATCAGTCGGTGTGGCATTCCGCGCGCAGTGACCACGAGCTGAAGCTCTCGCTCTCCGACGAGTCGCTCTTCGGACCGGTCACGAGGAACCTGCTCTACTCGCTGAACTCGAGCATGTTTCTGGTCTTTCTCGAGAAGTTGACAGGCATCAGTGCGCTGATCTCAGACCCCCATTTCCGCGGCGGCGGGCTGCCCCGGATCGAACGCGGCGGCAAGCTCGGGGTCCACGCCGACTTCACCTACTACCGGCGACTGAAGTTGTATCGGCGGCTCAACGTACTCGTGTACCTGAACCGCGACTGGAAGAAGGCATGGGGAGGACACCTGGAGCTCTGGGACGCGACGCAGTGCCGTAAGAGGGTCATCCCGCTCTTCAATCGAATGGTGGTGTTCGAGACCTCGCCGGTGAGCTTCCACGGTCATCCCGAGCCTCTCGAGTGCCCGGCCGGCGAGTCACGCAAGTCTCTGGCGCTCTATTACTACTCGGTGGACTATCCGTACCAAGAGGACATGGAGCCGCACACGACCGTCTTTGTTCATGACGACGACTGAAGACGTCGAGGAGGGCCCTTCCACGGCGCCAGCCGGCAGGCCTGGTCTTATCAGCCTCCGCGGCCTGCGCAAGAGTTTTGGCGATCTCCAGGTGCTGCGCGGGACCGACCTGGAGATAGCGAAAGGCGAGTCGCTGGTGATCATCGGCTCGAGCGGCTCCGGCAAGAGCGTGCTCATCAAGCACATCATCGGCCTGCTGCGGCCGGACTCAGGAGAGGTGTGGGTCGACGGGCTGTCGGTGCCCGACCTGAGTCGGCGTGCGCTGGCCAAGATGCGACAGCGTATGGGCATGCTGTTCCAGTATGCAGCGCTGTTCGACTCGATGAGCGTGGGTGACAACGTCGCCTTCGCGCTGCGCCAGCACTCACGAATGACCAAGTCGGAGGTCGCCGATCGCGTCGCCGAGGTGCTGCGCTGGGTCGGTCTGAAGGGAAACGAGAACAAGGCACCGTCGGAGCTGTCCGGTGGCATGAAGAAGCGCGTCGGACTGGCGCGGGCCATCGCGTTGGGACCCGAGATCATCCTCTACGACGAGCCCACGACCGGCCTCGACCCGATCCTCGCCGACCAGATCAACGACCTGATCCTGGATCTGGCCGAGCGCCTGCACGTGACCTCGGTAACGATCACCCACGACATGGTGTCGGCCTACAAGATCGCCGACCGTATCGCCATGCTGTACAAGGGCCAGATCGAGGAGATGGGCACGCCGGAACAGATCCAGGCGAGCGACTCGGCGGTGGTGCAGCAATTCATCCACGGAAGTGCCGACGGGCCGATCACGGCGATGTGATCGCATGGCAGCGGGACGCCGAACGCTGGTTACCGGTGCGGACGGCTTCATCGGTTCGCACCTCACCGAGGCACTGGTTCGCCAAGGCCACCAGGTCCGAGCCATGGCGATGTACCAGCCCCTCGGCACCAGGGGGTGGCTCGACGAGGTGGGTCGTGACGTGCAGGGCCACTTCCAGGTCGTTGTCGGCGATATTCGCGATCCGAATTGGACCCGGCGCGCAGTACAAGACTGCGACCGAGTAGTTCACCTCGCTGCGTTGATCGCCGTTCCCTACTCCTACGAGGCCCCAGACTCGTACGTCGGCGTCAACGTCCTGGGCACGTTGAACGTGTTACAGGCAACGCGTGGCGCCGGGGTCCAGCGCCTGGTACTGGCATCGACGTCCGAGGTGTATGGCACGGCGGTATCGGTTCCGATGACAGAGGATCACCGACTGTGCGCGCAGTCGCCCTACGCGGCCACCAAGATCGCCGGGGATCAGCTTGCGCTCGCGTTCCACGCGTCGTTCGGCACGCCGGTGGTGATAGTCCGCCCGTTCAATACGTACGGGCCTCGCCAGTCGGCGCGCGCGGTCATACCCTCGATCATCAGCCAGGTAGTTTCGGGCAAGACCTCGATACGACTCGGGTCAGTGCATCCGACACGCGACTTCTCCTACGTCGACGATGTGGTCGCTGGCTTTGTCGCTGCGGCCCTCGCCGACGATCGTGCCGTTGGCGAGATATTCAACCTGGGGAGCGGGTTCGAGATCGCGATCGGTAGTGTCGTAGCAATGGTCGGGGCGCAGATGAATGCGGGTCTCTCGGTCCACACCGATGCGGAGCTCGTACGCCCTGAACGCAGCGAGGTGACTCGGCTGCTTGCGTGTACCGACAAGGCTGGTGAATTGCTCGATTGGCGGCCGAGTTATGGTGGGGTTGATGGGTTCGAAAGGGGCCTCCGCGAGACGATCGCGTGGTTCCAGGCGCGCCCCGATCAAACGCGATGTTGAGCATGGAGAGCGGGATCAGCCCCGCTCGTCGAACTGGAGAAGCGCAGTGAGCGCTGGCGGCCTCGAGAGGGCGGAAGGAGCACAGGCCGAGCGCGCGAGAGCCGGTCGCACTGCGCCGCATGCGTTCGTGGTGGCAACGCTCTTCTCGGTCGCGATCCTGGCTACGTATGCCGCTTTGATTACTCGGGTTGAGCTCTACGTCGTTGACGACCTCAATATCCTCAACGCTGCCGCGCAGTTAACGGCATGGGAGCTCGCCACGTCCGCGTATGAGGGGAGCCCTATCTATCGGCCTCTCGCCTTGCTCCAGACCGAGATCCTCGTCACCTATCTCGATACCGTCGATCCCGCCGTGATTCGATGGTTCCCGGTAGCTTTGGTCGCGATCATTGCATTCTGCCTCTTCCGTCTCCTCGAGGCAGCCTCCACCTTTGGCCTGCCAGGTTTCGTAGCAGGGCTCTTGTGTTTCATGGGGATGCACACGAGCCAAACCGGCCTTTGGTGGTGGGGGGGTCATGCTCAGCTAGTCGTCATCGTCGCCCTGCTTGGTTGCTTCTGGCTGTCCACTGGCGCGAAACCAGTCCCTGCATTCGCATGGGTCGGTTTGATAATGCTGGCCTTGGCCGGTGGCGAGAGTGGGATCGTGGTGGCCGGGGTAGTGATCGTGGGGCACCTGGTTGGAACCTCAGCGATCAGTCGGCGTGCCGCAGTCGCCAGCCTCGCGACAGTTGTCGGCTATCTTGCCCTGCGCTTTTGGGTCCTCGATATTCCTTCCCATCCGGCCGTGGGCTACTCGGAGACATCCGTGTTCGGGCAGATGATCACGCCGGAGGATCAGGCCGAACGATACCGCTCGATACCCGCAGTGCTGGGATTCTATGCCTACAACGTAAGCGCGGCGGCGGTCTCGGTGTTGTTTTCGATACGTGATCATGGGCGGGTGTTTGCGACAGGCCTGGGCTCGCTGGGTGTGCCTGCCGTGACGCGGATCCTGAGCGCTTCGCTCTCCACCGGTATCATCGTTGCCTACATGCTTCGATGGTCCCGGCTGGACCGTCGCTCGCGCGAGCTGTCGCTGCTTTGTGTCGCGGCGATCGCCGGCAATACGGTGCTTTCGTTTCTCTACGTTCGCGATCGGATCATGCACTTGGGCGGCACGGCGTACGCTGTCCTGCTCGGGCTGGCTGTGTCGTACTTCGTCGTTCGGATCCACCGCCGATCCCGCAGGGGTTCGCTTGCGGCGGTGCTCTTGCTCGTATGCGTGATGTCCTGGGCGCCGAGGTACGGTCAGACGCTGTATCTGCTGCACGAACGCTCTTGGGAAACCGCCCGCCGATGGCTTCGGCCGGAGTTCGCGTACCTGGACTCGGTTGGCCCTGACGGACCTGGTAGGTACGCGGCGCGCGTGCGCCAGAGGGCCGCCGGGAAAGCCTCGGTTCATGATGAGCCACGATGGCTCGGTCGGATTATCGATGATGCGCAATAGCTCGAGCGCTCTGGTCGGCTGGATCGCCGTATTGGTGATTGCCAGCGGCGCCGGTGGCGTCGTGGTAGTGGGGACGAGTGCACAGCAGGCTGTCGGCGCACCTGTGGGCCCAGTCGTCAACGTGCGTTGGGTGCCAACACTCGATGCCGAACAGCGCGTCTTGTTGGAACGCAGCCTGGGGCTGGCTCTGGGTCGACATCGGGAAGGGACGACCTGGCGCTACCAGCTCGAGGACTCTTCACCGGATCGCGTGTCCGCCATTGTCAGGCACGAGTCTGTGGAGGATACGCACGGGTTCGACCGAGGCAACATCGAGGCTGGAATCTTCGACGAACGCCCGGAGGTGTCGACGCCGTTTCGCAATGGCATGATCGCGTTTGTCCTCGTGGCGATCAGCGGCGCAACTGCCTTGATCCTGCTTCGCGGCTCCTCGACGGAGCCAACGATCGTGCGAAACGGCGCCGAGCAGTGCCCGCGGAGCAGATCCTCCGCTGATTCAACTGTCTGAGTCTGGGCGAAAGGTACTGAACGACGGCAAAGCGATCTTCCCCAGTCCCGTCGCGAGGAATACGGCGGCTAGTCCCAGGGCATGATCGAATTGACCCTCACGAAGCACCGAGCCCAACTCTGAGACCGGGCAGATCTCCGGCACGATCCCACTCTCGATCTCCGCGAGCCTTTCCGGGCCGGTAACGTTGGCGGCGAAGCACACGTGCATTCGGTTCGCGAGCCTGCCTGTATCCGGCTTGAGCGTTCCAAGAAGCTCCACATCCCGGGCTATGAAGCCGGTTTCCTCGCGCAGCTCCCTCGCTGCTGCCCGAGTTGGGGTCTCATCACCGTCGACATGACCAGAGGGCAACTCGAGCACCTCGGCATCGACAACGGGACGCCGGTGACGAACGAGGACGATCTCGTTGTTTGGCGTCAGGGCAACGATACTCACATAGTCGGCCGTATCGATGGCGTAGTACGGATGGCGATCCTCGCTCGAGCCAGGCTTGGCGACAAGATCAAAGAACGGAGTCGAATAAACCACCTGGGCCCGTGTCTTGTCAGCCATGCGAGGTCCTCTGAGCATCCCGGGATGCGGCTATCGGCAGACAGGCGTCCATATGGACGTTGGCCTGATTCTGCCCGGCAAGGCCGATTTCGACAATCTGGAATTGGTCACCGACCTCGAGGAGGCTTTGATTTGCGAGATCCGCGGCCGGTCAGTGCCGAATAATCACGGCCTGTCCGGTAGCCCCCGGAACCGTCGCCGACCAATCGCAGCAGACGGGATGCGCTATCGCCAGGTAGCGTCCATATAGAAGTTGGCGCGACTCTGCCCGGCGAGGTCGACTTCGACGATCTGGATCTCGTCGTTGTACCCAGGGAGGCTCGCCTCCAGGAGAACCAGACCGGTCGGCAGGTCTCCGAACGTCAGCATCCCGTCGGGTCCGCTGGTACCGCGTGCGAGAGTCACATTGGCACGGATCTGCACTCCCTCGAGGAGCTCGCCCGTGTCGTCATCGAGAGCGTGGATTTCGAGGTTCCCTCGGGGTCCCTCGGCGGTTGGGTTCAGCAGGATCCGAACGAAATCGATCGCGAAGGCGTCACCGATTCCCGATTCGGGATCATCGATCTCGACAATGGCCTCTCCGTCGGAGAGAGAGGATGGTAGTCGCGCCGGTATGCGGGACGTCACGAGCCCCCTACGCCCGCCTGCAAGATCGAGAGCTCGCAGCACGGCGGTGAGAGCTCTGAGGCGCTTACCATCCAGTCGAGCTTCGATCTGGGTGCTATATCGGTACGCATCGATGTCGTCGAGCTGAATCTGCAGCCACGCCTCGCGGATCTCGGTGTTGGCGGACCACTGGAGCTTCAGTGCCCTGGCGACACCCTCCGCATGCGGAGAGTACTCGTCCGCCACAACCGCTCGATCTGGATCGTACGAGGAAGGAATGACGATCTGATCCGTGCCCTCGACATCGTCCGCGCGGGATACCCACGGCCAAGCGTGCGAGCTGAAGCGCCCCAAGAACGGTCCGTAGATGGACGGCCAACCGAACCCTAGGTTGTCGATGTCACCGACACGCGCGACGACCTCCGCTTCGGGTCCGCCCATCGAATGGACCCACTCCTGCCGCTCCAACCGATCCCGCCGAGAAACCTGGGATCCCTGCCGCAGGAGCATGACGTTGTTGGCGCTGGCCGCGAGCAAGAGAGCAATCGCCCACCCGCCGCGCCAAGCCTTGCCCCTGACGCCTCCTAATCGGCGCGCGCCAACCTCCAAGACGGAGATCGTAGCCAGAGTCACGAAGACGACAGGATAGACGTTGTAACGAAACAGAAACCAAGGCAGCAATCCCTGACGCCCCGAGATAGCCAGGGCCGCATAGACCAACGCCAGCAGGAGGCTGGCGACCCCGAACCTGGCCAGAACGACCGTTCGCGGGTCCTGGTTGGTGGCGCACTCGAGCGACAAGACGAACATCATCAGGATCAGCGCGCCGATCCAGTACTCTCGGAACCCAGCGATGATCTCCGGGACCGGTGTGTAGTCGCCAGTCGCCAGCCCGGCTCCTTGCGGTATCCAGGGTAGGAAGCCGTAGGTCAGTATCGTCTGGAGCCGAGCCTGTTGGGACAGGCCTCCGGGCGGATTGTGTTCAGTCGATCCTGGAACGGCATTGCCCAGGACCAGGACGCCGAGCAACACCACGACCAAGTAGGCAATCGTCAGCCCGAGTGCCAAAGCGACGATGCTCCTGTCCGGGCGCGTTATGGATGTCACCGCCGAGCGAAGAGAGAGACGCGACCGCCGCAGCCATACGCCGATCGCAACCGATGCGGGAAGCAACAGGCTCGCAGCGGAGGCAGTTGCCGCGGCGAAAATCCCGGCAAGCGGTATCAGAAACATGCCTGGCACTCGCGCTTCGGGATCCGTATCCCGGACGTAGGCTCGAACGGCCAGCCAGTACACCAGAATCACGGGGACGATCAGTACCCCGATGGTGGTGAGGAAGATCGATGCCGTAGCTAGTGCCGCCAAGAGAGTCAGCGTGCGGGGGGAACCTGTTCGCGCGTACTCGAGTAGGGCCAGCACGGTGATCATGATGGCAATCGCCAGGCTGTGGTGGATGACAACCACGAACTGGCCAAGCACCCCTGACGACAAAGCAATACTCGAGCTCAGGAACGCAGTCGTGGCACACGCGAGCACGAACGACCCCGTGAACCGAGCCAGGACCACTCCTATGACAGCTGCGAGAACGGCATGGGCCATCAGGAGCACATGCGCGTAGTAGCCCCACTGCCGTCCGGCACCACTCTCCATGAGCGCGTACCCGACCCGCGTCGAAACGGCGACATGCTCTCCAACGGATTCAAAGAGCTGGCGGAAAGACATCCCGGTCTCGACCGCTTCCAGGAGAACGTCGTCATCAGAGCTGCTGAGAATGCCGACATCCCAGAACGCGGGTTCAGCGAGAAGGAAGAGCAGCCCGCTCGAGAGCATCAGGAGCAACCAGAAGCTCGGGCCTCCGATGATGCGGTAAACAAATCTGAGCCGTGCCCTGAGAAGCAAGGCTGCGAGCCCGACAAGAAAGCAGGCTACGGATGGCCCCAGGCGCCAAGTAGAGAGTGCGGGTACTCTGACGCCGTGGGTCGTCACCGTCTTGTCTGTAACCGCGTTGACACGGAGGATCCCGTACTGGTCGGGGCACAGAGCCCGGCTACCGACCTCTTCCAGGCGCTGATACCCCACGAGCAGGACGGTATCGGGCGGTGCTTCCCATGCGGTCACCAGGCACGTGTGCTCAGACAGGCGGAGTGCGCGCTCGACCCAGAGCGTGCCGCTTGCTCCACGGTCACCCAACGGCAGCGTCACGGGTGTGTAATACAGGACCAGCAGCAGGCCTATGACCAGAAGGCACAGCCAGGACGCACGCGTCAGGTAGAGTCTTAGGTCAGCCGCCATGCTGGTGGATCCTGAGCCGTGCGTCAGTGCGATCCGCTGACAACCTGAGGAAGCGTACCGTATGAACGCGACACGGTCGGCGTCAGTATGCGTTGTCGGCGGCGCGGGTCACGTTGGCCTGCCTCTGGCGCTGGCCTATACGGAACGTGGGCATCGGGTCGTACTGCAAGATATCGACGCGGCAGCGTTGTCGGCGATTCAGGCGGGCAAGCTGCCCTTCTCGGAGAAAGGCGCGCAGGCAGCCCTGGACAGAGCCCTTTCCCGAGACCTGCTGGCCTTCGAGACCTCGCCCGAAGCCGTCGCGATGGCTGAGAGCGTGATTGTCACTATCGGCACTCCGGTCGACGAGTTCTTGAGCCCGGAGGTCCATGTCTTCCGGCAGCTCGCGGAGACGCTCCTGCCTGCTCTGAAGACCGGCCAGCTCGTGGTGCTGCGTAGCACGGTGTTCCCCGGAACTACCGAATGGCTGCACCGGTTCTTCGAACGACGGGGCAAGCATATCGAGCTCGCCTACTGTCCGGAACGAATCGTCCAGGGTTTCGCCCTCACCGAGCTCGGCGAGATTCCTCAGCTAGTCAGTGGCATGACTCCCACCGCGGTCGAAGCCGCGACCGAGCTGTTCGTGCAGGTCGCTCCCGAGTGCGTCGTGCTGACTCCCTTGGAAGCCGAGCTCTCGAAGTTGTTCACGAATTCCTACCGGTACATACAGTTCGCTGCCGCCAACCAGTTCTACATGATCGCCGATAGCGCCGGGGTCGACTACAACCGGATCCTGACAGCGATGAAAAAGCACTACCCGCGCGCCAGCGACATCCCGGGGGCTGGGTTCGCAGCCGGGCCGTGCCTCCTCAAGGACACGATGCAGCTAGCGGCCTACGCACAGAACCAGTTCTCGCTCGGCACTGCCGCGATGCTGGTCAACGAGGGGTTCGCCCTTCATGTAGTGGACCGGATGCGCAGCGCATACCCGCTGAGCGATATGACGGTCGGCATCCTGGGCATGGCCTTCAAGGCAGAGTCGGACGATACTCGTTCCTCGCTGAGCTACAAGGTCAAGAAGGCCCTGGGGTTGTATGCCCGCGACGTTCTTTGCACCGACCCCTTGGTCACGAGCGACGACTCCCTGCTGCCGGTCGAGGCGGTCCTCGAGCGCAGCGATCTCCTGGTCCTGTGCGCACCGCACGCGGCCTACGGGGATCTGGACCTGGGTGAGACACCCGTGGTTGACGTGTGGGGCTTTCTGAAGTCGAGGGAAGGCACCATCGCTGGATGAAAGGCCGTTGAGGTACCCGCCCATAGTCTCGTCGCAGATTCGCCTCCGGAAGCCCGATCTCCTGGTGATGGGCGAAGGCTCCGTCGTCGACGACTTCTGCTACATCTCAGCTCAGCTCAGGATCGGCCGTTTCGTGCACATCGCCAGCGGTTGCAGCATCGCGGGCGGTGAGCACCGCACCTGCTCGATCGGTGACTTCACCAGCCTTTCTTCCGGCGTCAAGATCTGGTGCACCAGCAACGACTTCGTCAACGATCTCGTTGCGCTACTGCCCCCTGAGTTGCAGGAGATCGGGGACAACAAGATCACTGGCGATGTTGTCATCGAACGGTATTGCGGAATCGGGGCAAACTCCGTCGTGATGCCACAGACGCTTATCCCTGAGGGCTGCACGATCGGGGCGCTGAGCTTCGTGCCGGCGACGGCGACGCTGGAGCCGTGGACGGTCTACGCCGGCACACCGGTCAGAGCCGTGGCATCGCGGAATAGAGGCTCTGTCTTGGCGCAGGTTCGCAGGATCGAGGCGGGATTGAATACCGCGAAACCTACGGGCGACTAGTGAGAACGCTGTGACCTCCTCGCCGACGCCCGCCCCTCCGCTTTCCGTGCTCGTCCCAGTGCGCAACGAGGGCGCCAACCTACGGATCATGCTGAAGATCCTGCGTGCGACGGTCGAAGTTCCGCACGAGGTGCTGGTGGTGTACGACGATCCCGACGACACCAGTCAGGTCGTGGTCGACTCGCTCCGCGAAACGTACGTCGGACTGCGCGGCGTTCTGAACCAGCGCGGCCGCGGCGTGATCAACGCAATCAAGGCGGGCGTCGAGTCTTCGCGCGGAGACTACGTGCTGATCCTGGCGGCCGATGAAGTCGGACCGTTGCTCGCAATCGAGAACATGCTCGAGCTCGCCGAGGCCGGTTGCGAGTTCGTCAGCTGCACCCGATATGCGCACGGTGGCCGGCGGCTAGGCGGCGCCATATCCGGTCGGGTCCTGTCTCGGGCTGCGAACTGGGCCTTCCGCTACCTGGCCGGCTGTGTAATGACCGATGCGACGACTGGCATCAAGATGATCCGCCGCGACTGGTTCGACCAGCTGGAGCTCGAGGCCCGGCCGGTGGGCTGGGCGGTTGCCTTCGAGATGGCCATAAAGGCCCAGGCGGCCGGGCTCCGTATCGGTGAGGTCCCGATCATCTCGATCGACCGTCTCTATGGTGGAGAATCCACGTTCAAGCTGTCGAGCTGGACCCTGGAGTACCTGAGGTGGTTCGTGTGGGGGGTTCGGCGACTGCGCTTTTCCGGCGTCGGCAGGCGCCAGGAGGTGGTCGTGTCCGAGCGCGATATCCAGGTATGAGCCCGTGCGGTTGAGACCGACTTTCCCAACGCGGCGTTACCTCGCCACCGGTGGGTCGGGGTTTATTGGAAGCGCCGTCGTCAGGCGGCTCGCCGAGGATTCGTCATCCGTTCGCGTCTTGGACAACGGCTGGCGTGGCGGCTTCGATCGGCTGAAAGCGGTCGGGGACCGATGCGATCTCGTTGAGGGCGACATTCGTGATCGAGCTGCGGTGATGGCGGCTGCCGAGGGGGTCGACTGCGTAATCCACATGGCGGCGGTCAACGGAACGCGCCATTTCTACGAACGTCCGGAGTTGGTTCTCGACGTCGCGATTCGAGGCATGTCGAATGTCATCGACGCCTGCCTCGAGCACGAGGTGCCGGAGCTCGTAGTTTTCAGTAGTAGCGAGGTATATCAAGATCCCGGGGTATTCCCGACGCCAGAGACCGTTCCGCTGGTGATTCCGGACCCCCTGAACCCTCGATACAGCTACGCGGCCGGCAAGATCGCCTCGGAGCTTCTTGCCATCAATTTCGGGCGCAAGCAGTTCGAGCGGGTGATCATCGTCCGACCTCACAATGTGTATGGTCCGGACATGGGCTGGGAGCACGTGCTTCCGGAGCTGTCGCTTCGCCTGTCGCGACTCGACAAGGAGGCCACGAAAGGACCGCTCCGGCTATCGATCCAAGGCACGGGTGCCGAGACCAGGGCCTTCACCCATATCGATGACTTCGTGGACGGTCTCGCTCACGTCCTTGGTTCAGGGCAGCATCTCGGCATCTATCACATCGGTACCGAGGAGGAGGTCGCGATCGCGCACGTGGTCGAGCTCCTGGCGAGCTACCTTGATCGCGAGGTCGAGATCGTCGGGACTGCGTTGCGACCGGGTGGGACTTCGCGCCGCTGCCCGGATATCAGCCTCATGAAGGCTCTCGGTTTCACCCCACGAGTTCCACTCGAAACAGGGCTTCGCGGCCTGTTCGACTGGTATGTGGAGCACGCGCACGAACAACCCCACTCCGACTCGCAGGACGACAACGAATGAGTAACACCCCACTAGCGGCGGGAACCGGCGCGAGCATCACGCTCGAGGCGTGTCAGGTATGCGGCCATGGGTCGCTCACCGACATTCTGTTCATCGGCTACCTTCCGCCTGTCAACCAGATGTACACAATCGGCTCGCGACCGCACGAGCAGCCGGCCTACCCCGCGCAGCTCGTCGGGTGCGAAGCATGCCACCTGGTACAGCTGGCCTGTGTCGTCGACAAGGAGGTGTTGTTCCCGCCGGAGTACCCATACCGAAGCGGGACGACGCGGATCTTGCGCGAAGACTTCCTGGATCTTCACACAGAGGCCACGGCTCGCTTCGAGATCTCCAAGTCGGACCTGATCGTTGACATCGGATCCAACGACGGGACGCTGCTGTCGAGCTGGCACGACGGCGGCTACCGGGTTCGTGGCATCGAGCCTACCGACATGGGGAAGCTCGCCAACGAGCGGGGGATCCCGACGGAGATCGCCTACTTCGGCCGCGAGATCGTCGAGGATGTGGTCGCTGAGCACGGCCATGCAAAGATCGTCACCGCCACGAACGTCTTCGCGCACATTGAAGACATCGATACGATCATGCAAAGCGTGCTCGAGCTAATGGCTGACACCGGCGTGTTCATCACCGAGTCCCACTACCTCAAGTCGCTGATCGAGGGACTGCAATACGACACGATCTACCATGAGCACCTGCGCTACTACTCGCTGACAAGCCTCCGCAATCTGCTCGCGCGGTACGGGCTCGACGTCGTCTACGCACGCGAGATCCCCACCCACGGCGGGTCGATTCGGGTCTATGCTGCGCGGCAGGGTGTCCACCCGCAGGACAACGCCGTTCGTAGTCTCCTCGCGGGTGAACAAGAGGCGGGGATCTTGGACGCGGCCCTGGGCTCGTTTGGAGGCAGGGTGGTGGAGTCGAAGCTCAGACTGCATGAATTGATCGGGCCACTCAAGCGCGCCGGTAGTCGGATATACGGGATCGGTGCCCCGTCGCGCGCTAGCACGCTGATCAACTACACCGGCCTCGATGTGGGGATCATCGATGCAGTGATGGAGATACCCGGCAGCTACAAGATCGGTAAGTACATGCCCGGAACGCTGATCCCGGTGCTGGACGAAGGGAAGCTATACGAAGACCCGCCCGAGTTCGCCATGCTGTTCAGCTGGCACATCGCCGACGAGCTGATTCCGAAACTGAGGGAAAAGGGTTTCGAGGGTGGATTCATCGTTCCTCTTCCCGAGCCCGTCATCGTTCGCTAGCGGAACCTGCGCTTCGCCGACCGAACGCACGGACACCGCCCGGAAAGCGACGCTATTGCAGTGGGCTACGCCCCGCTTCGCCGGCTCCAACGAGTTCTTGCAGCACCGCGCCCAAGCGGAGGTGGCGAGTGAATAATCATGTGTAGCTTGTTGCGGCGTCCGGTAGCAGATCGCATCTTGACCTCAGCGCTACTTGGACTCCTCGCCGCGCTAGCTACGCTCGCCTACTTCTGGGCCGCAGCGCCCATCGGACTCACGATCCGGGTACGTTTCGACGCGGCGACTTCGATCCAAGAACGTCACGACCTCGAACGACAAGTTGGACTGGAGCGTGGCCGGCTGCTGGAGGGGAACACCTGGGCCTACGAGATCCGATCGCCGACGCCCGTAGCGCTCGGCCAGATCGTCTCCCACCCTGCCGTCGAAGATACCCATGGTTTCGACCGAGGTTCCCTGAAGCCCCCACCCGGCCCGCCTCTTTCGCCCGCCATCGCGAGAGCACTCGTGGCCGGGCTGGGCGTGGCCCTGGCCGTCCTCTGTGGCCTCACCTGGCGCCAGTCCGCAGGCGTGCTGATGTCCTCGCTTCGTGCCGTCTGGCGCCAGCTTGTGGGCGTCCTGTCGTGGGTCGAGGGTCGACTCACCTGGCGCCGATGCGTGCGCATGCTGATGTGGGTCTTCGTATGCTCGCAGATCTTGCCGATCAAGAGAATGGCGCTCGAGCCGGGCACTGATCCGTCCACCTATTTCGTCGCCAACTACGTCGCGGCGACCGATCTTCGGTTCGGGGCGGATATCGTGTTTACGTACGGACCCCTGGGCTACCTAGCCCAGCCGCAGGACGTAGGCGCAAACCTGAGTTTCGCGTACGGCTTTCAGCTCTGTCTCTGGATGATGCTCAGTTGGCTTTGTTGGAAGGTCGTGAGCGATCAAGAGCGCTCGACCCTATCGGCCGTCGTCTTCGTCGTTCTCACAAGCCTGGGCTTCGTGTACTTTGAGGCCTCGGTCTACGGCGTCGACTACGCGCTTGCATTTGCCTCGTTGCTGAGCCTTGCCCTGGCAACGCATGCCAGCCAATGGAGGGGGCTGTTCCTTCTTGCCGTCATGACGGCGATAGGGGGCGTCTTTGTGAAACCGGCCACGGCCTTGATCTCCGTTGCTGCGACGGGCGGATGGGTAGTCGCGACAACCGTGCTGACGCCGCGGAAGGGCGTTCAGGCTCTGAAGTTGGGAGCGATCGCCGTGATAACCGCGCTACTGGCCATCGGTGCACGCGACTATCGCAGCCTGTGGAGTTACTTCCGAGGTTCCTACGAGATGATGAATGGCGCTGCGACATTCTCATCGCAGAGGGAAATCACGGCGTATCCTTTTCTGCTCCTCGGGCTCGTGGTGGTTGCGGGGTACCTGCTACTAGCAGGCTGCTGAAAAACTCCCCTTGTTCGAGTAGATTTTGAACCACGCAGCCCGCGGCAAGAACCGAAGCATCAACGAGGTGAGCAGATGCGTGGTGAGGACGCGGGCCGGGTGGCGGTTTTTAGTTACGTATCTCCAGAGCAGCGAGTACCGAAGGAGCATCCGCTGCGGCCGCTGCTGAAGATCGTCAACGATGTGCTGGGGCGGATGTCGCCGCTGTTCGAGAAGCTGTACTCGCACACGGGGCGTCCGTCTATCCCGCCGGAGAAGCTGCTGCGGGCGCTGCTGCTGCAGGTGCTGTACACGATTCGCTCCGAGCGCATGCTGATGGAGCAGCTCGACTACAACCTGCTGTTCCGGTGGTTTGTGGGCCTGAACATGGACGATCTGGTGTGGGATGCGACGGTGTTCACGAAGAACCGAGATCGAGTGTTGGGAGGCGAGGTCGCCAAGGTGTTCTTCCAGGAAGTGCTGGCGGAGGCGCGGCGCCGCAGCCTGCTGTCGGATGAACACTTCACGGTGGACGGCACGCTGATCGAGGCGTGGGCCTCGCACAAGAGCTTCAAGCCGAAGGATCAGAGCGACTCCGATGAGGGCGGCAGCAACCCGAGCGTCGATTTCCGCCGGCAACGGCGCACGAACGATACTCACGCCTCCAGGACCGACCCGGAGGCACGCCTATACAAGAAGAGTAAGGGAGCCGAGTCGAGGCTCTGCTACATGGGGCACCTGATGATCGACAACCGCCACGGGTTAGCAACCAACGCCTGCGTAACGATCGCTTCGGGAACAGCAGAACGAGAGGCCGCCGTGCAGATGGCGGGCGAGATTCCCGGAAGGGGCCGGGTAACCTTGGCGGCCGACAAGGGCTACGACACGCGAGACTGCATCCGAAAGCTTCGAGATCGCAACATCACCCCGCACGTCGCACAGAACGACACGAACCGGCGCAGCGCCATCGACCGCCGCACGACCCGGCACCCGGGCTACACGGTCAGTCAGAAGAAACGCAAGCTCGTCGAGCAGATGTTCGGATGGGCCAAGACGGTCGGGCTGATGCGCAAGACCAGACACCGAGGCACGCAACGTGTCGATTGGATGTTCATCTTCACCGCCGCTTCAACCTGGTCAGAATGCGCAACCTCCAGGGGGCGACGTGACGATGAGGGCACCAATCCCCAAGAAATGCCGGCGCTGCCAGCAGCGCCGGCCTCGTACCCGCACTCGGCGCCCCGCTAACTCACCGTGATCGAGACGATCCAGCCCAAAATGGCGCGCCCAAGCCGTTTTTCAGCAGCCTGCGAGGGGCCGTCTTGGCGATACGGGGCGACCGGGGCCTGCCGATCTGGCTCGCGCTCTGCCCCGCTTTGTTCGGTGTCTTCAAGCACGGCTTCGTGTTGCCCGGACAAGGCCACTACGTCCCCTACTTCTCGTTCTCTATGCTGCTCTTCGCCTTGGTGCTGCAGGGCACTCGAGAGCGGCGCCACTCGAACTACCTGCAAGGCGCCTCCCTGACTTTCCTGTGCGTCTGCTATCTGGTCTTTTCCCTGGGAATCTCCGCCGGGCCCAAGACGTTCCTCGACCATGTAACAGGGCGGGTTTTTGTCCGCAGGAGCAGTGAGCTCGTCGAGCACGAATGGCTTGGCTACACTTCGCCCGCGGAGATAGCAAACAGCAAGAACTGGCCAGAGTGGTTCAAACTGCCAACCGAGACTCTCGCTGCGTTGGACGGAGAGAGCGTCTCCGTCATCTCCTCCGAGCTAGCGTACATTCCAGCGAATCAACTGATCTACAGGCCGCTACCGACGGTGTTCGATACGACGGCGTATACACCCTACCTGGATGGCCGGAATGCGCAGTTCTTGTCCGACCCCGCAACTGCACCGATTTTCGTCATCGCAGACTGGTCTCCACTTTGGGGATTTCATCCGACGATATCCGCCCCACAGACCTGGGAGACGTTATTTCGCTGGTACGACTTCGATCGAGCGCTTCCGGGGCGCCTCGATTTCCTGCTAGCCTCCCGGCGGCAGTACCCTCGATACCTGCAGCCGGAGACTCTCGCCGAGGGCACATACCGCGTCGGGGATGTCGTCCCGCTTCCGGAACCCCCCAGCGAGGCAACGGCTCATTGGGGCACGGTTTGACTTGAGTCCGAATCTGGTCGGCAGGATTCTGCGCGTGCTGTACCTGCTCCCCGAGGTGCGGCTGACCTTGCTGGACGAGACGCGCAGCATTTCTGTTCGCGTTGTGCCCCCGAACCTCCAGAGCGGTATCATCCTGAACCCCGCGCCTGACTCACTGCTCGACTTGCAGCGACTTCTAAGCGGCGAAATAGCTGGATTCCGCACCTCTCGGTTCATTGTTGAGGGCGCCGGAACAGCATTCTATCGACCGGTCCTCCGAGTGGTCTTCTACGGGCTGCCGAGTGGGTTTGAGTGAACGAGCGAGGACAGGACCCGTCATGAACGACCCAGACGTGCCACCAACGGGCAAGGAGTCGCTGCCTTGGTGGGAGCCTGTGATCGGTGATCTGGGGCGGCAGCTCGTCACCGAAGTCCTCGACAAGAACTACCCCAACGACGGTGAGTACACGCAGAAGTTTGCCGGCGACATCGCGCGCGTCTGCGATTGTCGCTACGGAGTTGGCGTCACCAACGGCACATCGGCTCTCGCACTCAGCCTCATGGCGCTCGGAGTTGGCAGAGACGATGAGGTCATCGTGCCGGACGTCACATTCATTGCTACTGCAAACGCGGTCGTGCTGGCCGGCGGTACGCCGGTACTGGCCGATGTGTCACGAACGTCGGGCCTGCTTGACAGGCAGGGAGTGGAGGCAGTCCTGACGTCTCGAACCAAGGCTCTCGTCCCGGTACATATCAGCGGCCGAGCTGCTCCCATGGCGGACCTGTTGGACCTCGCGGCGCAGCGTGGCCTAGGCGTAGTCGAGGACGCCGCTGAGGCTCTTGGCTCTGGAACACCCGCTGGGCGTCTCGGCTCGTTCGGTGACACCGGTTGTTTCTCCTTCTCCCCCGCCAAGACAATAACGACGGGGCAAGGAGGCGTCGTGGTAACCAACGACTCGTCCCTATACCGAAGATTGCTCGAGCTCAAGGACCAGGGTCGTCCTCAGCGCGGTACAGGTGGCGCTGATCATCATCCGACTCTGGGGTTCAACTTCAAACTCACGAACCTGCAGGCCGCCATCGGAATAGGCCAGCTGGAAGAGCTGGAGGATCGGCTGGAGCACCAGAGGGCTCTTTGGGGCTGGTACGAAAAGCATCTCCTGAAGGACGAGCGCATCCGGCTCTTGCCGTTCGATCTGCAGGGGGGTGAGGTTCCGCAGTGGATCGAGGTCCGAGTCGAGGGACGCGACTCGTTACGCTCCTACCTACGAGGGGCCGGGCTAGGCTGCCGCAGGTTGTGGCGGCCACTCCACACACAGCCGCCCTACCGTCGGAACGACGACGAGTTTCCCAACAGCACGGCAACGAGCAGCCAGGGCCTCTGGCTACCCTCGGGACTGAATATGGGCGAATCTGATGTCCGACGAGTGTGCGCAGCGCTCACGGAGTGGCTCCAGACAAACTAGCAAACCATGGTCAAAGTGTGATGGGTCGGTCACGTCCCGTCAAGTGGTGTACGAAGGCCACTGAGGCGATCCATTTTCAAGCGCTGATGGCGAGCAGGTCCTCCTCAGGGTGGTGGGTGGTTGGCGCGACAGCCTCGGAGATGACCTCGAGGCTCATGTAGCGGCGAGAGATGGCCCACTCGTCGTTCTGTTCAGCGAGCACGGCGCCGACCAGGCGGATCAGGGCTGATCGATTCGGGAAGATGCCGACGACGTCGGTACGCCGGCGAACCTCCTTGTTGAGGCGCTCGAGCGGGTTGTTGGACCAGATCTGACGCCACACCGCCTTGGGAAACGAACTGAAGGCCAAGAGCTCCTCTTGAGCATCGGCCAGCAGCTCGGTCGCCTGCGGGAACCGACCCTCGAGGTGCTCCACGACCCGGCGGAACTGGGCGTACGTGCTGTCGCGGTCCGGCTGAGCGTAGATGGAGCGCACCAAGGTGGCCACGGCGCTCTGCGCCGCCTTCGGTACCTTGGCCAACAGGTTCACCATGAAGTGGGTCCGGCAACGCTGCCAGGAGCTTCCCGGCAACGCCGCGCCGATCGCCCCCTTGAGCCCCTCGTGGGCGTCGGAGATCGCCAACTGCACACCGGTCAGGCCCCGGCTTACCAAGGAGCGCAGGAACGCCAACCATCCGGCGCCGTTCTCGCTCGTGATCACGTCCACTCCGAGAATCTCTCGGTACCCGTCGCCGTTAACCCCGATTGCCATCACGGCGGTAACGTTGACGACGCGGCCACCTTCGCGGCTCTTGATCTGCATCGCGTCCAGCCACACGAACGGGTATGGGCCTGCATCCAGGGCTCGGTTCCGGAACGCCTCGACGCTCTCGTCCAGGCTCTTGGCCATCTCCGAGACCCGCGACTTGGAGATCCCCTCTAGACCGATCGTCTTGACCAGCTTGTCGACCTTCCGGGTCGAGATCCCGAGCACGTAGGCCTCTGCTACCGCCGCCACCAGAGCCTTCTCAGCACGCCGCCGCGGTTGCAGCAAAAACTCCGGGAAGTAAGCACCCTCCCGGACCTTCGGGACCGCCAGCGAGATCGTGCCGACGCGTGTATCCCAGTCGCGCTGTCGGTACCCGTTACGGCGGTTCACCCGCTCCGGCGACCGGCTCCCGTAGCTGGCGCCGCAGATCGAGTCCACGTCTGCGCTCATCAGCAGCTGCGCGAACACCGCCACCATCTCCTGGAGCAGATCGGTGCCGTGCTCCGCGAGCCCCTTGCGAACCCACTCGGCGGCGGGCATCTTGGTCTTGGCCACTGGTTGTTCTCCTTGGCAGAAGGTTTCTTCTTGGCAAACCAAGGATCGACCAGTGGCCATTCTTTATCTCAAGGGCGCGCCCGCCGTGGAAACTGTGGAAAACGCTCTGCGTTTCCCACCAGTTCCCACCGCTCCTGCTACTACTGCGTCGATGACGGGCGGAGCTTCATACACCACGTCCGGGGACTCTACTGATGGGTCTGGTTACGCCGCCAAGGGCGCAGATGCAAGGCGGTGCGACGTCGGCGATGTTTGCGCATCGTCAAGGAGCGCCAACACCGCAGATGCGCCCTTGGCGGCGTAACCCTCCGGGCAAGTAGGGGTTACGGGCGATGGCCGTGTCGCACCTCCTCAACGATGTTCCTACATCGCCTCGTCGCTGCTCCTTGCCCTCACCCGTAAGACCTACTTGCCAGACCCACCACACTTTCGCCACGGTCTGCTAGGTCTACTCGCAGGGATCGGCCTCAGCCACCTCGACGCACCTTGTCCAGTATTCCCAGGTAGTCCGCGGCTAGCTGTTGGCGGTCGAAGTTGGCCCGCACATAGGCACCGCCACGCCGCCCGGCTGCCTCGAGGTCCTGGCGCGACGCCTGGGCCTCCCGGATCGCCGCCACCAGCGAGTCGACGCTACCTGGCTCGACGAACCTGCCTCCGCCGGAGCGCTCCACCAGCCGGCGCGCGCTGCCATCTACGTTGGTGATCACCGGCCGGTCCATGGCCAGGTACTCGAAGATCTTCGACGGCAGCACGGTGCGGAAGATCGGCGCATCCATGAGCAGGGCCAACCCGACGTCGCATGCGGCGTAGTAGAGCGGAATCCGGCGCCTCGGCTGCTGGTCAACGAAGATGAAGTTGTCGAGCTCGTACTCAGCAGCTTGCTGGCGGAGCATCCGCTTCTCGGCCCCCTCGCCAACCATGACGAATACGATGTCGTCACGGTTGCGCAGGGCCCGGGCCGCCTCGACCACCACATCCAGACCGTGGCTCATTCCGAGTGTGCCGACGTACATGACGACCAGGCGGTCGCCGAGGCCGAGCTCGTCGCGCACCTCGGATGGGCCCGAGAGCGGCCGAAACAACTCCGTCGAGACGCCGTTGGGCACGATCGAGATCTTGGCCGGCGGCACCGAGTAGAGCCGGCGCAGCTCGGCCTCGTAGCCTTTGCCAACGGTGACGATGTGGTCCGAGCGTCGGTACAGGAAGCTCGCTATCGCCTTGAGGCGGCGGGTGACGAAACCATCGGGAAGGCCAGTATTGGCGATGATTGACTCGGGCCACAGGTCGCGCACTTCGAAGAGGAAGGGCACGCGCAGGACCTTGGCGATGAAATAGCCCGCGAGGCCGCATAACAGCTGTGGCGAGGTGGCGATGAGGATGTCGGGCCGTGCCACACGCAGGGGACCGATCAGGCTCGCCGACAGCATGAAGGAGGCGTACGAGAGCATCCGGCGCACGGTCCCCTCGTTGGCGCTGGCGTACACGTAGGTGCGGACGACACCGATCGCGTCGATGAGCTCTCTGCGGGTGATCACGCCGCGGTCCCGCCGTGCCTTGACGCCGGTGGGGTGGTGCGCGAAGGCGGTCAGCACGGTGACCTCGTGGCCGGCGCGGGCCCACTCCCGCGACAGCTCGTGCACACGCGCCGAGGGCGCTTCCATCTCAGGCGGGAAGTACTGCGATACGTAGCAGATTCTCATTACGCCAGGTACTCGAGTGTTGGCTACAGCAGCTCCAGACTCCATTTTGCGGCAAACCGATCGCGAAACTGATGCCGGCACTCGATACACACGCGCTCGATCTCGACGCCGAAGCGGGGATGGTACGGGCTCGCTGCCAGCGACCACTCCAGATCGCGACTGACGAGCCGCGCCAGCGTCAGTCCGTCGTGCGAAAGCAGCAGGGCAGCGCCGTCGTGTACGGCCGCGATCCCTGGCGCCAGGTGGAATCGTACGCAGGCCGTTCGGTTGCCGTGTGCCTGCACTCGGTCATTGCCTTCGATGACGCTATCGGTGATCCGGAGGGAGCGCTCGTGCGAGACGGCGCCAAGGCTCCCTGAGGGGCCGCGGTAGGCGCCCACGAGACCAGCTTCGCCGGGCGCGGCGGCCTGCGGTCGGGAAACAAGCACTCGCGGCCGCCGCCCGCAGCGGAACGCCGCCCATAGGTCGGCCTGACTGGCGCCGTCGAGCTCGAGCGTGCTGCGGTCGTAGTCCCGAGTTGCGCCGACCTCGTAGGTGAACACGCCGGTGTCGGCAACCAGCCGATGGTCGCGGTGGCTCAGCTCGAAGGACAGCAGATCGGCGTGACCATGACCGACCAGCCAGTCGGGTCCCAGCGGGCCGGCGTCGAACACCAGGTAGCTCTGCAAGGGGCCACGCCACCCCATGTAGCCGGATTGCGGCAACGTCCATGGGCCGGTCGGCGCGGCCGGCGGGCCCATGGCGGTATCGGGAAAGCGGCCTTGGAGATCCTTCAGCCGCGGAGCACCGTCAAAGGCGCTGTCGTTGAGCAGCGCGATGCAATCGTCGGGGTGGGTGAGCATCGCCAGGGTCATCGCCAGTCGTTGGCCGGCGCTGCCGGCAAGCTCGGCAATCCGATGCGACTCCTTGCTGCCGATGTCACGGCCCACGTCGCGCAGCCGTAGCAGATGTTCGGCGATGAGCGCCTGGTACATGGGGCTGCGCTCGTCGTGGGTCCCGTCCTCGAGCACCTGGACACGCAGCTCGCGGGCCAGGAGCTGCTCGCCGGCGCGCAGCCAGCGCTCCGAGTGCTCGCACTCGATGCGTAGGGCCGCCCAGCAGAGCGTGATCGCGTTCTCGAGCAGATGGTTGCCCAGCAGGTGCAACTCCAGCCGCGACTCCAGCACCAAGACTTGGTGGATCACGCTCAGGACGATGCTGTTCCTGCGCTCCACCGGCAGATCCTGCGAGCGCACCAGCCATTCGAGCCACTCGCGCACGCGCAGCGAGCTGGTGTAGGGATGCCAGCCCGGCTGCGCGGCGGGGGGGTTGTCGGCGATCCAGTCCTCGATGAGCGTCAGGCCCGTGTCGTAGTCAACCTCGAGCAGATAGCGGAAGTAGTGGAGGTTGAAGGCCCAAAGCGCCGACTGGCCGGGGCATGCCCATCGGTTTTCGCCTTCGAACGCTACCGACCGATTCAGGAACGTGAAGGAGCCAGCTCGATACTCGCCCTGCCAATGCCGCGTGGGCAGCGATGGCAGGGTTCCCTTCAAACGCCAGGCCGTGCCATCGGGTCGCGACGGTATCCGTCGGAAGCGTCGGCTGACGCGGTCGGTCACCTGCCCCGGCTTCAGGTGTCGAACCGTATGGAACAAACGCAGAGGGCTCTGCATCCGGATCAGGAGTAGGGAAACGGCGCGCTACACATCCTGCGGAGCCCCGGAGCGCAGGCTCGCCACCGCCAGGATCGTCGCGCGCGACACGGCGCGCAGCTCGGCCCAGGGGATCGGCGCCTCGGCCTCCCCGAACAGATACCGCTCGAAGGCATCGAATGCGGCAGCATGGCCCTTGTCCTGGCCGCGCCGGCGTTGGCGCTCGGTCTTGCCCTCGGCGTAGGTCGTCAGGGCTCGGAAGTCGTCGATGATGGCGGCACGGCCGCCACCGATGACCTCGACGCGTTCCTTGGCCAACGCCCGATCGCCGCCGGCCAGGTAGGCGATGCTCGATACACCACCGCACTCGTGGTGCAGGGTGATGAAGCACTCGTCGTCGGTCCCGGCGGCGTTGGCGACGGCGGCTGCATAGACTCTCGTCGGTACGGATCCGACGAGGAAGGTCGCCAGGTCGATGCCGTGGCAGGCCTCGCCGATCAGTCGCCCGCCCCCGACCCCCGGGCGCTGCGTCCAGTTGGTCCGCGTCAAGGGCCCCGGCGTTGAACCGCACGGAGACCGTCAGCGGCTGGGAGTGTGGCCGTGCTCCTCGTACTGCGGGTCGTAGCGCCCCGGCCCATAAGAGCAGGACACTAGTACTTCGGCTTCCGTGAAGTAGAGTTCGCGGCGATCGAGCTCCATGCCAACGTCGCCGACCACCACGACGCGACCGCGCTTGCGCACAGCGGCCGTGGCGACTGTCAGGGGATCGTTCGATGCGGTGGCGGCAGCAACGACCACGGCGTCGGCGCCGAGATCGGCGGTTGCGCCCCGGACCGCCCCTGCGTCGAGGTCCGGTGTCGCAGCCACGGCCCCCATCCGCAACGCGATCTGGCAGCGCCCAGAGTCTGGATCCGTCGCCAGGACTTGGCAGCCTCGGGCACCAAGAATGGCGACGCAGAGTTGACCGACGAGTCCGAGCCCGACAACGAAAACGGTTTCGCCCAGGTCGGTGCGGGATAGTCGAACCCCGTGCAATGCGATCGCACCGAGCACGCCGAACGCCGCCCGTTCGGGGCTCAGATCGCCGTCGACCTTGGCGCACAGGTTGCGTGGTACAGCGACCACCTCGGCATGTGGACCGTTCGAGGCCACCAGGTCGCCAGGCGCCAGATCCGCCACGCCGGCGCCACATTCGAGCACCACCCCGGCAGAGGCGTATCCCATGGGCACGGCCTGGTCCAGGCGACCGCTCACGGCAGACAAGGCGCTCCCGATTCCTTCCTGTTTGGCCTTCTCGAGGACCCGCCGCACGTGGTCCGGTCGGTCCAGCGCCTTGCGAAGAAGCGACTTGCGGCCGAAGGACAGCAGGGAGCTCTCAGTGCCTGCCGAGACGACCGATGCGCGATTGCTGATCAGCACATGTCCCGGTCGCGCTACGGGGTCTGGGACCTCCACTATGGTGAGCTTTCCGTGCCGAATGTCCTGGGTTAGCTGCTTCATCTATGCGGGCGCCGCGGCTTTGGGATCCGGCTCGTAGGGGCCCAGCACCTGCTGCTCGTGGGTCTCGAGAGCCTTCTTGGTCTCCAGAAACAGGGCACCAGTTTCCCACACGCTCGCCGCCGAGCTGCCTGCCTCGTAGCCGAGCGTCGAGTCGGCCATCGCGTAGCTGGCCATGATCGAGGCCTCGTGGCCGTGATCCCGAAACCACGGCCTCCAGACACGTCGCCGAGCCACATCGTCGATTCGCAGGGCACCGAAATCCTCCAGCGAGATCAGAACGTTGCCACGGTGTGCGGCAAACCGCTCTCGCACCCCTTCGAAGGTATGCCCCTTGGCAGAGAATGTGATGGCTGCAATCGACTGATCGCCGAACACGAAGGTTACGGCGATATCGCAGTCCGATTTGTCCGAGCGAGTCGGCGTGATCCGGATGGGGAATCTGCCCCCAGGATCGACCATTTGCAGGACGAAGTCGGTCCAGTGGCACAAGTTGCCGAGGATTCTGCCGCCTTCGTCCTCGCTGAAGTACCAGTGGTCCGGCGGTAGCTCGTGCCCGGCGATGAACCAGCTCATCATGCTGGGGCCGGCCTGGGAGTCCAAGGAGTCCTTGATGGCCCGCCCCATCGGGCTCTGGGGTCGGTTGAAGCCGAGGCGGAGCCTGCCGCCGCCCGACTGCAGCTCGAGGCACAGGCGCCGCAACTGCTCGTAGCTGACCACGTGAGGCTTCTCGACATGCACCGCCTTGCCGGCGCGCAGAGCCGCGATCGCGTACTCGGCGTGGGACGCGTGGTTGGAGGCGATGTAGACGAGATCGATGTCAGGGTCGTCGATGATTCGCTCGGCCTCTGGAGTGTAGTAGTCGGCCCCGTACTGCCGCGCCAGCGATGCCGCTCGGTGCTCATCGATATCCATCGCGCCGCGGATGACGCGCCCGCGGTTGCGGCATAAGTAGAAGGCGATCGCCGAGAAGGCAAAACTGCCGCAGCCGATAATTCCGACGTGCCCGCGGCCCCTGTCTGGACGGGCTTCAGGCAGAGCCGCGAACCGGCGCCGCATATGGTACTGACCCTTGATCTTGGCCAGAGTCCGTCGCGGTCCGTACAGACGCACGTAGCGGGTAGCCTTGCGGAGTCGGAATGCGAGAGGCTCGCGGGTATAGTCCATCGTACCGACGCCCTGCCGGCGTGGTGGCTGTCGTTGCCGTACGTGGCCGAGCCGGGCGACCGTGAGGATCCTGCCGAATCGCGCGAGTAGCAGTCTAGGCGGGACGAACAGCCGGGGCAATTGAGGTGGTACGCGCAAGAGCTGGCTCGGAGGCACTTGGGTACAGGAGCACTAGCATGAGCGCCCTGGTCGACCTGGTGGCCGGTGCACGACCTAACTTCGTGAAGCTCGCCCCGGTGTGCCATGCGCTAGCCGACTGGCCGTCGGTGCAGACCCGAATCGTCCATACCGGTCAGCACTACGACAGCGCCATGGACCGGGTGTTCTTCGAGGAGCTCGGGATGCCTGCCGCTGACGTGAACCTGGAGGTCGGCTCGGCAACACACGGCAAGCAGACGGCGCTCATCCTGGAACGATACGAGGCGCATTTGCTCGATCGGGGTGCCGCCGCAACGGTGGTCTTCGGCGACGTCAACAGCACGGTGGCCTGTGCGCTGGCGGCCTCCAAGCTCGGTGTCCCGGTGGTCCACGTAGAGGCCGGACTGCGGAGCTTCGATCGTTCGATGCCCGAGGAGATCAACCGCATCGTCACCGACGCGATCTCCGACCTTCTACTGGTGTCAGAGCCGAGCGGGCTGTCGAATCTGGAGCGTGAGGGCGTGCCCGACGACAAGGTCGTGCAGGTCGGTAACGTGATGATCGATAGCCTCAAACGCTGCCTGCCGTATGTCCGAGAGCTGGCAGTTCCACAGGGAATGGGGCTGGAGCCAGGGCAGTACGGCTTCGTCACGATGCACCGGCCTTCGAACGTCGACGATCCGCTCGTGCTCGAGGCACTTCTTACCCTCCTGCGCCAGCTCAGCTCGGATCTGCCGCTGGTCTTCGCGGTTCATCCGCGTACCCGGGGAGCCGCGGCCGGCGCCGGGATCGAAGCGCTTCTGGAGCCGACCGATCGGTTCCTGACGACCGAGCCGCAGCCCTACTTCGCCAGTATCGGGTTGATGGCCTCGGCGGCCGTCGTGTTGACGGACTCCGGGGGCATCCAGGAGGAGACCTCGGTGCTCGGGATTCCCTGCCTGACGCTGCGACCCAATACCGAGCGGCCCATTACCGTGGAGCTCGGTACCAGCAGGCTCGTCGGCAACGACGTGGGCGCCATCGCAGACGCGTTTCAGGAGGCTTGCCGGGGTGCCTGGCCCACGGGAGGCGACATAGCGCTGTGGGACGGCGCAGCGGGTGGCAGGATCGCTCAGGCCATCGTCGGACTGATGGATGCTAGGCGATAACACCTTCGATCCCGCGGAGATCATCGACCGCGTGGCCGGCTGCGTATCTTCGGCAGGGGGACCGGTCGCGCTCACCGAGTCGCGACTGGGGCCTCACGACATCGAGACGGTCACCGACTGCGTGAAGAGCGGCCAGGTCTCTTCGGCGGGGCCCTGGACGGATCGTTTCGAGGCGCAGCTGGCGGCCATCACCGGTGCCGGAGTCGTTCTGGCAACGGTCACGGGGACGGCCGCGCTGGAGCTCGCGCTGGAGATGGTAGGAGTCGGGCCCGGGGACGAGGTCCTGCTGCCCGCCTTCACCTACGTCTCCACGGCGAACGCGGTAGGTCGTCGTGGTGCCACGCCCCATTTCCTCGACAGTGAGCCGGTGACCGGGGGCGTCGACGCAAGACGATTGGCCGACTACCTCACGGGGATCGCCGATGTCGAGGCGGGCCGCGCGCGGAATCGACAGACCGGGCGTACGCTTGCGGCGTTGGTGCTGGTGCACATCCTCGGGTCCCCGGCAGACAGCGACGCGGTAGGGGAGGTCTGCGAGACCCTGGGGATCCCGCTAGTCGAGGATGCGGCGCAGGCGCTCGGCTCGCTGCGGGGCAATCAACACGTGGGGCGTCGCGGCAAGTGCGCCGTGCTGAGCTTCAACGGCAACAAGATCGTGACGACCGGCGGCGGCGGAGCCCTGTTCACTGACGACGAGGAGCTCGGGCACCGGGCCCGCCATTTGGCAACGAACGCAAAGGTCGCCGACGGGCACGATCAACCAGGGCTCAACCTGCGTATGCCGAGCCTCAACGCCGCGCTGGGGCAGTCGCAGCTCGATCAGCTCGCCAGCTTCGTGGGTGCGCGCCGTGAGCTGGCCAGGCGGTACATTACGGCCTTCGAAGGCTGCGATGCGGCTACCGCCGTCGTTGAGCCGCCGGGCTGTCGCAGCAACTACTGGCTGAGCGCGATCGATCTGGCTCCATCCATCGCGCCTCACCGCGACAGCCTCGTGGAGGCGGCGGCGGTACGGGGAATCGAGGTGCGCCCGCCGTGGAGGATTCTGTCGGAGCTGCCCATGTACGACCGATGCCCGGCGATGAGCCTGACGGGCTCCCGTGACATCATCGGGCGCAGGGTTCTGCTTCCCAGCAGTCAATCGCTGCTTCTGGACGCATCGTGATGCCGCCTGCCATGATCAGGGACCGCAAGAGCGCGGAGATACGATGCTCACGCCGGTGGACGAGATCGTGGCCTGCACTCGCTGGGGGATGAAATGAGACCCGTGCGTCTGGTAGCAGTCCTTGCCGGTGCCTATCTGTTGCTGTCTGCGGCGGAGCTGACCCGCGCCTTGTTGTTCGAGAGATCGTCCGAGCTCAATGTGGGCCTCTACCCGCCAGAGCGGGTGGTGCTGCCCGAGGGTGAGCGAGTTTTTTCATGGACCCGTGGCGACAGTGGTTCCGTGAAGCGCCCGCTGTGGGGGCCGGTAGTGCGAGTTCCGGTCTACCTGGCCCACCCGCAGCCGGCCGCAGACGGCACCACGCTTGCGCTTCTGAACGAGGACGACGCGGTGCTCGACACCCGCGCCCTGACTGCCAACGGCTGGCATCGGCTCGACTACTATCTGCCCCCGCTGCTCGGCGCTGATCCGTGGCGTGATCAGCCCGCGACGATGCAAATCGATGACCTGGGGCGGCTGGCGGGAGCGCTGGGGGAGGCGCCGTTCATGCGCGCGCAACGCACCCATCAGCCGTCACCCGACTACCTGCGCGTGTTCACCGGCTGGAATCCTCGGCCCGGCCCGCCGGCGTTCTGGCTCACATTCGCGGCTGGGTCGACATTCGTTCCCAGCGATTACCTCGACGTTGCCGACGATCGCAGGCTCGGGGTCGGAATCGGGCATCTGCTCTGGATGCCGGAATTGCCGCCACAGGGCCTGGGGTTGTTCGCCTGGGAAACCCACGAGGACGAGCCGTTTCGCTGGGCGGGGGCGCGCGCCAGCATGCCCGTGCCGCCGTCTCCACCGAACGCCGGCGGGCTTGCCTTTCGCATGCGGCCGGCAGATCCCGACGCCACAGAGCGGCCGGTCCGCGCCGAGCTCTACTGGCAGGAGCGGCGCATCGAGAGCATCGAGCTTAGCGACGCCGGCTGGGTGGACGTGACACTGGAACTGAACAGGTTCCCGGATACCACCGTGGGCGGAGTTCTGACGATCTATGCGAGCAGGACCTGGAACCCGGCGCGGGCGGGCGTGGCGGCCGACGATCGGGACCTCGGCGTCGCCATCACGGAACCGGCCTGGTACTAGCCCTGCCTGTGGTCTGGGCCTGCGTCATCCGGCTCCAGGGCTACCGCGATCCCGAAAGCTGCAGTGCTCCAGAAGAGCCCCTGCATCTCTGCAAGCAGCAGCGGATGCGACAGCAGGCCGATAGCCAGGAATCCTGCTTGGCCGGCGGCCACGCCCGCGAGCAGCGCCCTTCCTTTGGACCCACGTCGGGCGATCCCTCGCGAGGTCACCACCGCCACCATACCCAGCAGGGTGAGCAGCGCGAGCAAGGCCGGCACGCCGAACTCGGCTGCGTACTGGATGTAGTAGTTGTGGGCGTTCTCTTCCGGTAGCTCCTGCAGGGCGAACCGTGTCTCGCCCTGAGAGTGGTCGCGCGCGTACTTCTCGAGCAGGGGTGCCAGGGCCGGGGTGTCGAATCCGGTGTCGACGAAGCCCTGGGGGCCAACGCCCCAGAGGGGATGGTGGAGCGTCAGCTCGACCCCCTTGCGCCACAGGGTCACGCGGCGGGCCATCAGCGGGTCCGCCGGGCCCTCCGGGTCCAGCACCGCCCACATCCGTTGATTGCCGATCGTGCTCAGCCCTTGGTAGAGGGCGCCGCGCACCGGCAGTGAGAAGAACGCGGCTGCTGCAATCAGCAGCACGGTGGCCGCAAGCGCGCCGGCGATCTTGAGCCTGCGGGCGCGGACCACCTGCTCCTCAGGGGCCAGGGCCCAGTAGGCGGTCACGAAGGTGAAGACGCAGACCGCCGATGCCAGAAGGCCCGAGCGTGAGTTGGTGTAGAGCAGCTCGACCCACAGAATCACCGCGGCCGCCGCCGCGAGCAGAGCCCTCCGCCGCTGCAGCTGCGACGCACCCAGTCGGCGCTCGGCAGCAATGCCCAGCAGTAGCCCTATCGCGAGCACCAGGTAGGCGGCAAAGCTGTGCGGGTCTTGGAAGAACCCAACGATCCCCTCGGCGCGGTCGAGGTTCTTGTCGGGGCGGACTGTTGGGTCAAGGAGCAGCAGCTGGACGACGGGACTGGCGGCGGTCAGCATCGCACCGGCCATGAAGGCGCGCTCGAACAGATCGCGCGCCGGACCGTCCCGAAGGCCGCGCAGCGCCATCAGGAACAGCAGCATACCGATGATCGGTACCAGCGCCGCCTGGGTGAAGCCTGCCAGGCCACGGGGGTTGAACAGGGCCAGATCGCGCACCCCGTCGGCCAGCGCTGCCGACAGGTTGCCCACCCGGAGAGGGTCGTTGCGGGCCAGCGCGATGAAGGTGACCACGCAGACCGTGGCGACTCCCAAATGGGCGACACGGGCCAGGCTCTCCGTTTGCCGGTCGTCACCGCGCGCTCGGTCGGAGAGCCAGCCACCCACGATCAAGCCCACCGAGTAGAACAGCGGATAGGCCAGGTTCTCGAGGCCCAGCTGCCACGGCAGGCTCGGCGCGACGGCGACGAAGCCGACGAAGATCCCCAGCCCGAGAATCGACCGCGTTGCACCCAGCGCCAGTCCCAGGAGCACGTAGACGTAGGCGATGCTCGCAGCCAACCTCAGTGCCCCGCGTCGCTAGCCTGTTCATCCCGAGCGCCACTCATCCGGAGGCACCCGGGCCGTCCGGCGAGGCCGTCACCGGGGTCTCGGCCGTCACCTCGACGAGCGGCAAATCATGCTGTTGGATGTGCGCATACAGATCGATCCCGCGGCGGAGCTGCTCATAGCGGGGGCGATATCCGACCGCAGGATCGAGCGCCGGGATCTCCGGGGCCAGGTCGTCGCGCACGAAGAACGCGTTGACACCCTCGGGCTCGGTGACCACGAGCCGGTAGCCCTTTCGCTTCCCCATTTCTGTCATGGCAGCAAGGGATGCGCCGTAATAGATGTGCACGGTGCCGGTGTGCCGATCGAACCCCGGGTCGTAGGGGACGGCTACCGCCCGATCGGCGCCGAACAGCGCGTTGTATTCGATGACGACGACTCGCGGACGGCAGGCCGAGATCGAGTTCCATATCCAGATGTCGTTGCCGTCGATATCGATGCTCAGCAGGTCGATGTCGCCCGCGAATCCGTTGTCGCGCACCAGGTCGTTGATGTTCTCGCAGGTGACCATCGCCTCCACCCCGACAACGTTGGGACCAAAACGGCCGCGCACGCGCTGAACCCGGGCCTCGACGGCGTCAACCATGAGCCCGCTCCAGTCCAACTCTGAGGCCAGGAACCCCGAGTTGCCGCCGTTGGTTCCGCAGCCGATCTCCACGAACCGATGCGTATCGGCGCCGACGACACCGAACAGGGCCAGCAGCAGGCCATCCTCCTCGTTCTGGGACCGAACCCCGAAGCGTTTGGCTTGCAGTGCCTGGGGGAACCCGAGCTCGGTATCCTCGAGCGCCTTTAGCCGCAGGACGGTTTTCACGTCGCGCTCGATGCACGTGAGCCGCACGCGGAGCTTTTGCCGCAGCACCTGGTCGATGCGGTCGAGGCGGCGCTCGTAGTCCCTGGACTCCGAGAGCTGGCGCAGATCGTGCACATGTTTCTCGAGTGCCATCAAGCGCTTGCGCAGCTCGCGATGGTTCTGGCCACTCAGCGCGTTGGCGAGATTGCGTCCCACGCGTGCAAGCCAACGCACTAGCAGGCTGCTGAAAAACGGCTTGGGCGCGCCATTTTGGGCTGGATCGTCTCGATCACGGTGAGTTAGCGGGGCGCCGAGTGCGGGTACGAGGCCGGCGCTGCTGGCAGCGCCGGCATTTCTTGGGGATTGGTGCCCTCATCGTCACGTCGCCCCCTGGAGGTTGCGCATTCTGACCAGGTTGAAGGCCGCGGCGGTGAAGATGAACATCCAATCGACACGTTGCGTGCCTCGGTGTCTGGTCTTGCGCATCAGCCCGACCGTCTTGGCCCATCCGAACATCTGCTCGACGAGCTTGCGTTTCTTCTGACTGACCGTGTAGCCCGGGTGCCGGGTCGTGCGGCGGTCGATGGCGCTGCGCCGGTTCGTGTCGTTCTGTGCGACGTGCGGGGTGATGTTGCGATCTCGAAGCTTTCGGATGCAGTCTCGCGTGTCGTAGCCCTTGTCGGCCGCCAAGGTTACCCGGCCCCTTCCGGGAATCTCGCCCGCCATCTGCACGGCGGCCTCTCGTTCTGCTGTTCCCGAAGCGATCGTTACGCAGGCGTTGGTTGCTAACCCGTGGCGGTTGTCGATCATCAGGTGACCCATGTAGCAGAGCCTCGACTCGGCTCCCTTATTCTTCTTGTATAGGCGTGCCTGCGGGTCGTTCCTGGAGGCGTGAGTATCGTTCGTGCGCCGTTGCCGGCGGAAATCGACGCTCGGGTTGCTGCCGCCCTCATCGGAGTCGCTCTGATCCTTCGGCTTGAAGCTCTTGTGCGAGGCCCACGCCTCGATCAGCGTGCCGTCCACCGTGAAGTGTTCATCCGACAGCAGGCTGCGGCGCCGCGCCTCCGCCAGCACTTCCTGGAAGAACACCTTGGCGACCTCGCCTCCCAACACTCGATCTCGGTTCTTCGTGAACACCGTCGCATCCCACACCAGATCGTCCATGTTCAGGCCCACAAACCACCGGAACAGCAGGTTGTAGTCGAGCTGCTCCATCAGCATGCGCTCGGAGCGAATCGTGTACAGCACCTGCAGCAGCAGCGCCCGCAGCAGCTTCTCCGGCGGGATAGACGGACGCCCCGTGTGCGAGTACAGCTTCTCGAACAGCGGCGACATCCGCCCCAGCACATCGTTGACGATCTTCAGCAGCGGCCGCAGCGGATGCTCCTTCGGTACTCGCTGCTCTGGAGATACGTAACTAAAAACCGCCACCTGTCCCGCGTCCTCACCACGCATCTGCTCACCTCGTTGATGCTTCGGTTCTTGCCGCGGGCTGCGTGGTTCAAAATCTACTCGAAAAAGAGGAGTTTTTCAGCAGCCTGCTAGAGGCATCGAAACTCCCTCGGCACTCGGTCTGCTCCTCGAAGGTCCTGCGAGCGCTGAGATGATAGCAGCGCACCTCCACTCCGACGGACCCGTCTCGCGTACAATCACCCGGGCACTCTGATCCGCCGAACGGGACACCTGCACTCTTGAAGATACTCTTCTCGATGCGGCACTCCGGTGCCATCAGGAACTTCGAGTCGACCCTCCGGGCGCTGGCGTCGCGCGGACACACGATCCACCTGACCTTCGTCATCCGCGACAAGATTGGTGACGATCGCATGGCCGTGGGCGGCGAGTCGATCGTCACGCGGCTGACCGACGATCTGCCCCAGATCACCTACGGTGTTCTGCCCAAGCGATCCGACTCCCACTGGTTCGGGTTCGCCCGAGCGCTGCGGTTTCTCGCCGACTCGTTGCGCTACCGACTGCCTGCGTACCGAGACGCCCACTCGCTGCGTCTGCGGGCCGAGGTCCGCATACCCTGGCTCCTGCGTCCTTTCGTGCGCGCCCCGTGGGTGGGTTGGGGGTGGTTCAACCGCTTGGCGTCGGGATTCCTGGGGCTGATCGACAGGGCGCTCCCGATCGAGCCGCTGATCGAGGACGACGTGCGCTCGTTCGGTCCCGATGTGCTGCTGGTGACGCCGCTGCTCGATCTCGGCTCCGATCAGGTGGACTACATCAAGGCGGCCCGGCGGCATGGCATCCCCTCCGCCCTGTGCGTGCACAGCTGGGACAACCTGACCAACAAGGGCGTCATACGCATCAAGCCCGACCGTATCTTCGTCTGGAACGAGGCCCAGCGGCAGGAAGCCATCGAGCACCACCACGTAAGGCCCGTTTCGGTAGTGGCGACCGGTGCCCATACCTACGATCACTGGTTTGACTGGGAGCCGAGCCGGCAGGACGAGGAGTTCAAGAAGCTGGTCGGTCTCCACACCACGGTGCCCTACGTGCTGTATTTGGGCTCGTCGCGCTTCATCGCTCCGAACGAGATCGACTTCGTGGAGCGCTGGCTGGCGCAGATTCGGCGAGCCGAGAATCCCTCGGTGCTGCGCGAGGTGGGAGTGCTGATCCGACCTCACCCGGAGAACCCCCAACCGTGGGAACGGCTCCAGGAGCCCGGGTTCGGCAACTTCACGGTCTGGCCCCCGCACGGAGCCAACCCGGTCTTCGACGAGTTGCGCGCCGACTACTTCGATTCGATCTTCCACAGCCGAGCCATCGTCGGTATCAACACCAGCGGCATGATCGAGGCCGGTATCGTCGGACGACCCACGCTGACGATCCTCGATCCGAGCACCGCGCCGACGCAACAGGGCACCTTGCACTTCCGTCTCCTGACCGGCGTGGGTGGCGGGCTGCTGCAGGTCGCCGAGAGCTTCGATCAGCATTTCGACCAGATGGAGACGGTGCTGCAAGCGGGGTCGGATTCCATGAACACCGAATTCATCCACCAGTTCGTTCGCCCGCACGGGGCCCAGGCTCGCGGCACAGACCGGCTGGTGGAGGGAATCGAGGGGCTTCGGAAGCTGCCGAAGCCGCGGCCGGTTGGGAGCGGGTTCTGGGTCTATCCAATCCGAGCGCTCTGCTATCCGGTCGCAGCGGCGATGAGCCGGGGGCCGGATCTGGCACGCATGGCTCGTAGCGGGCTCCGCGCCCTGGTCGTCGGCCCCCGCAAGCTGGCCCTGCAGCTCCTCAACCGCTTCCTGCGGATCCGGCGCGTGCGCGGATTCGTCAACAAGTACGTCGTGCCGCGCGTCCTGTCCGGCGATCGAGTCTATCCGGAGAATGCCATGGTCCAGCGCGACATGCGGCTGATCGCCCGCCGCTCGCGCGGGCGGATTGTCGTGGGCCCCTGGACAGGGGAGGTCGGCTTCGAGCTGCTCTACTGGATTCCTTTCCTGCGTTGGGCCAAGAGCTTCGGCCAGCTCGATCCGGAGCGTCTGGTGGTGCTGTCACGCGGTGGGGTCGGCGACTGGTACACCTCGATCACAGAGAACTACGTCGAGGTACTCGACTACATGACCGCGGAGCACTACCTGAAGGGCAACCTGCGGCGCGTTATCACCGGCAAGCAGAAGCAGCGCAAGATGGCCCCCTTCGATACCGAGCTCGTCCGGGTGGCGAAGGACGTGCTCAAGGACAACGACCTGGAGGTGCTGCATCCGTCGGTGATGTTCAACCTCTTCATGCCCTACTGGAAGGGTCAGGCGAGTCACCGGCTGCTCGACCAGTTCAGCGAGTTTCGTGCGTTCGAGCTCCCGCAGCCGGTGCCTGTGGCAGGTCTAGCGCCCGACTATGTCGCGGTGCGGTTCTACTTCAACGACTCGTTCCCGGATACCAAAGAGAATCGTTCCTTTGCCGCGGGCGTGGTCGAGAGATTGGCGGACCACCGGGACGTCCTGGTGCTGAATCCGTCGCAGCCGATGGATGAGCACCACGACTTCGACCCGTCAGCGCACCCGCGCGTCAAGCGGATCGATGACCTGACCCAGCCCGCCGACAACCTGGCGGTGCAGTCGGCGTTGATAGCGGGGGCCGCCGCGTTCATCGGGACCTATGGCGGCCTTTCCTACCTGCCGCCGTTGTACGGTGTCCCGTCGGTCGCCTTCTACTCGGCGCCGGAGGGCTTCCACCGCCACCATCTGGAGTTCGCGCAGCACGCATTCGCGGCCCTGGAAGGCGGCTCCTTCATTGCACTCGACGTGCTCGACGCCGAGCTTCTGGAGACGACCTTCGCATCCAGCTCGCTCGCCGTCGGCCACGGTGTCTGAGCCGAGGCGATCGTGCCAGCCGAGCCAAGCGCTGTCCGCACCGTGCTGACGTCACTCAGAGATCGCTTGACCGGACGGCATCACAAGGCCCTGGCGCGTCGTCTGGAGCGCATCGAGCGGGTCCTGGAGCGGCTCGAGGCCGCGGGCAAGCGGGAGACAAAGGCGGCCACGGATCGGCGCTGGCACCACGACAACTCCGAGCAGATCGATCGCCGGGTACGCGGGCTCGAGCGTGCGCTGCGGCGCTCGAGGGAGGCCATGGGCGATCTGCAGAAGCGTCTCGCCGGTAAGGGAGTCGCCGGACGACTGGCCCGTCTCGAGCGGGACACCAAGGCTCTGCTGCGGGGCACGTACATGACGCAGGCGGGAGACAGTGGCAAACGAGCCTTGAGCATGGGGCGCTTCAGCTTGATGTCCCAGAACGAGGAGGACAGAGGTGGACCCCGAAATTCGGACAGGTTGCTAAGGTGGGATCCAGACCAAGAAGAAGGAGTCTGGAATGCCACGGAAGAGACGGAGTTATCCTGCTGAGCTGAAGGCGAAGGTCGCTTTGGAGGCGCTTCGCGAGGAAGCGACGATGGCGGAGCTGGCAGCCCGGCTACGATGTGCATCCGAATCTGATCGCCAACTGGAAGAAGAAGGCTCGGCAGAAGGTGCTGGCTGGCTTCTCGGGGAAACAGGAGCGCAACGAGGTCTCTCGGGAGGCCGAGATCAAGGAGCTGCGGGCGAAGATCGGGGAGCTCGTCATCGAGCGGGATTTCTTGTCCAAGGCCTTCGGTCGTTGAGCCACGGCCGGAGGGTGGCGATGGTCGATCCGGAGCACGGCCCCCTGAGCATCACGCGGCAGTGCCGCCTGGTGTCGATCGCGAGGTCTTCGTTCTATTACGAGGGCCACGGCGAGAGTCCGCTGAACCTGCGCCTGATGCGGCTGATCGACGAGCAGTTTCTTCAGACGCCGTTTTACGGCTCACGTCAGATGCGACGATGGCTGCGCCGTCAGGGCTACACGGTCTCTCGCAAGCGGGTGCGCCGCCTGATGCGGCTGCTCGGGTTGCAGGCGATCTTCCAGCGGCCCAGGACGTCTCAGTCGCACCCGGAGCACCGGATCTACCCCTACCTGCTGCGTGATCTGGAGATCACGCGACCCAACCACGTTTGGTGCGCGGATGTGACCTACATCCCGCTGCAGCGGGGCTTTCTGTACCTGGTTGCGGTGATGGACTGGGCGAGCCGCAAGGTGCTGTCCTGGCGTCTGTCCAACACGCTCGATACGAGCTTCTGCGTCGAGGCCTTGCAAGAAGGCGCTCGAGCGCTACGGTCCTCCCGAGATCTTCAACACGGATCAGGGTAGCCAATTCACCAGCGTCGACTTCACCGACGCGCTCAAGGAGGCCGGCATTCGGATCTCGATGGACGGCAAGGGCCGCTGGATGGACAACGTCTTCATCGAGCGACTGTGGCGATCGCTCAAGTACGAGCAGGTCTATCTGTCAGAGTACGCGACTGGCTCCGAGGCTCGGGCCGGGATCGGCTGGTGGATGGACTTCTACAACGAGTGCCGACCGCACTCGTCGCTCCAGGACCGGACGCCCGAGGAGGCGTACATTGACGACGGGGCTGAAGACAGGAGCCCGGGGCTTCGCCCCGTGTCTCGCAAGCCCAAGGCAGCCTGAATCATGAACCCGGATTCCACCTTAGCTGCGACGCAAACCTGTCCAAGGGATGGGGTCCACCTCTGTAGGTCACATCCGCGCACCAAACGTGGTTGGGTCGCGTGATCTCCAGATCACGCAGCAAGTAGGGGTAGATCCGGTGCTCCGGGTGCGGCTGAGACGTCCTGGGCCGCTGGAAGATCGCCTGCAACCCGAGCAGCCGCATCAGGCGGCGCACCCGCTTGCGAGAGACCGTGTAGCCCTGACGGCGCAGCCATCGTCGCATCTGACGTGAGCCGTAAAACGGCGTCTGAAGAAACTGCTCGTCGATCAGCCGCATCAGGCGCAGGTTCAGCGGACTCTCGCCGTGGCCCTCGTAATAGAACGAAGACCTCGCGATCGACACCAGGCGGCACTGCCGCGTGATGCTCAGGGGGCCGTGCTCCGGATCGACCATCGCCACCCTCCGGCCGTGGCTCAACGACCGAAGGCCTTGGACAAGAAATCCCGCTCGATGACGAGCTCCCCGATCTTCGCCCGCAGCTCCTTGATCTCGGCCTCCCGAGAGACCTCGTTGCGCTCCTGTTTCCCCGAGAAGCCAGCCAGCACCTTCTGCCGAGCCTTCTTCTTCCAGTTGGCGATCAGATTCGGATGCACATCGTAGCGGGCTGCCAGCTCCGCCATCGTCGCTTCCTCGCGAAGCGCCTCCAAAGCGACCTTCGCCTTCAGCTCAGCAGGATAACTCCGTCTCTTCCGTGGCATTCCAGACTCCTTCTTCTTGGTCTGGATCCCACCTTAGCAACCTGTCCGAATTTCGGGGTCCACCTCTCACCCTTTGGGTCCGCGAGCATAACCGCATCGCCCGCCGGCTCCGGCATGACAACCCGCGGATGAGCGGCGACGAGATCTACCAGCGCACCCGCTCCTGGGTCGGCGCCCTGATGCAGGTGATCACCTACCGGGAATTCCTGCCAGTGCTCCTGGGCGAGCACGGCCTCCCGACATACATCGATTGGGATCCGTGGGCCGACGGCTCGATCGCCAACGAGTTCTCGACCGCGGCCTATCGGTTCGGCCACAGCATGGTGTCGGTGCTGCTCTTGCGCCTCGATCGGTACGGCAACGAGATCCACCAAGGTCACCTGGAGCTGCGCGACGCCTTCTTTGCCCCGCATCATCTCGAGGCCGCCGGGATCGAACCGATCCTCCGGGGCCTGGTCGCCCAGCAGGCCCGCGAGGTCGACCTCATGATTGTCGACGAGCTGCGCAACTTTCTGTTCGGACCGCCCGGCTCCGGCGGCTTCGACCTCGCCGCCCTGAACATTCAGCGCGGCCGCGACCACGGTCTCGAGTGCTACAACCAGACCCGGATGATGTACGGCCTCGAGCCCTATACGAGGTTCGAGGAGATCACCCCCGATGGCGGCATCGCCGCCAAGCTCGAGACGTTGTACGGCGACATCGACGAGGTCGACCTTTGGGTCGGCGGCCTGGCCGAGCCCCATGTTCGCGGGGCGCTGCTCGGCCCCACCTTCTGCGAGATCATCCGCGACCAGTTCCAGCGCCTACGCGACGCCGACCGTTTCTTCTACAAGAGGGCCTACCGCGGCAACGAGCTGCTCGAGCTCGAGAGCACGACGCTGGCCAACGTGATCCGCCGCAACACACCGATCGGACACGAAATCCCGGACAACGTCTTCTACGTCCGCTAGGCGAAGCGGAACACCAGGTAGGCGACGTAGCCGGCGAGCAAGACGCCGCCTTCCCACCGCACGATGCCGCGATGAGTCCACAGTCCGGCCAGCATGGCGAGGCTGAACGCCAACACGATCGGTAGGTCGAGCGCCACGATCTCCGGAGCGACCGGGATCGGCCGGACCACGGCCGCCAACCCCAGCGCTCCGAGCAGGTTGAAGATGTTGCTGCCGACGATGTTGCCCACGAGCACGTCGTACTCGCCGCGGGTAATCGCCACCAGCGACGTGGCGAGCTCGGGCAGCGACGTACCGACCGCCACCATACTGACCGAGATCAAGAACTCGCTGACCCCGAGCTGGCCGGCCAGGTCGACCGCGGCGGTGACCATGAGCTGGGCTCCCACGCTCAGCGCCAGCAGCCCGGCGACGAGCCGCAGCGTCTCGGTCCAGAGGCTCCCCGGTACGGCGAGCCCCAGCTCTTGCTCGAACTGATCGAACTCCTGCGACACCTCCTCGCGCTCGCTGTGGGCCCACCGCAAGGTCAGCCAGGTGAAGCCGACCAGGCCAAGGAACAGCGCCAGCCCCTCGAGCCGGCCGATCGTGCCCCGGGCTGCCAACAGATACACGAGGGCCGTTGTGATCAGCATGATCGGGGCCTCGCGTTGCAGCAGCTTCAGCCGCAACGGGATGGCATGAACCAACGCCGCGATACCGAGGATCAGGCCAACGTTGGCGATATTGCTGCCCAAGACGTTGCCCAGCGCGATGTCGGTGCTGCCGTTCCAGGCCGCAACGACACCCGCCACCATCTCCGGCATCGACGTCCCGAAGGCGACCACGGTCAGCCCGATCACCAGCGGCGAAACGCTCAGCGCCCTGGCGATGCGGCAGGCGCCGCGGACGAGCCACTCCGCGCCCCAGTACAGGCTCGCCAGGCCGAGGATTAAGAGGAGCGCGGTGGTCACCCGGCCGATCATAACGGATTGACCCGGGCCGCTCAGGCTGATCCAATCCCCGGCAGCGTCCCTCCGCCGGAGACACGTCATGGTTGCTCGCCTCGTCGTCCTCGCCGCCTCGATCGCGCTGATCGCACCCGGCGCGGTGCCCCCGGCTCAGCAAAACATGACCCAGTGGCAGAGCATGGCAAAGGCCGAGATCGAGCAGGTCGGGCAGCGGCTCAAGGCCCAGCAGGGCTTCGGTTACGCCGGCGAGGCCGTCCTCGGCTCGCTCGAGGAGTTCGACGACGAGGACTTCGAGTTCGAGCACGTCGCCCACCGCGATTACCTCATTGTCGGCATCTGCGATAACGACTGCGATGACCTCGACCTGCGGCTGTACGACCGCAACGACAACGTCGTGGCCGCCGACTTGGAGATCGACGACCACCCGACGCTAGGGCTGCCGGCGGGCCGCAGCGGGCTGCACTACGTCGAGGCGGCGATGGCGAGCTGCGCGGTCGAGCCCTGCTTCTACGCGGTGCAGATCTTCCACCGCTTCGCGGGCGACGCCGAGTAACCGGACCGAGACCGTCGTGAAGGCTCTATCCCACTCCTGGCTCCTTCTCTTCGTCGCCTGCCTCGCTCCCGGTACGGCCGCCGCCCGCCCGAGCGCAGCACCACAAGAGGCCAGTCCGCCGCAGGCCTCGGAGGCCGAGGAGCCGGAGGACCCCAACGGCTTTCGTGTCTACTGGCGCGACGGCTTCCGCGCCGAGACCAACGACGGGCGCTTCCAGCTTCGCATCGGCGGTCGGCTACAGACCGACCTCAACTGGGCCCTCGAGAAAGAGCCGTTTGACGGGCTGCTCGGTGAGTTGGACGACAACGTCGAGGTGCGCCGGGCCCGACTCCACGTCCAGGGCTTCATGTGGGAGCGGGTGGAGTACAAGTTCGAGGTCGACTTCGCAGGCGGCTCGGTCGGCGCCAAAGACATGTATCTGGGAGTGCTGGGCTGGCCGGTCACCGCGAGGTTCGGTCATCTGAAGGAACCCTTCAGCCTGGAGATGCTCACGAGTAGCCGCTTCATCGTCTTCGTGGAGCGGTCGCTGGTGAGCCTGTTCGCCCCCGAACGCAACACCGGGCTCCTGGTGGTCGGCTACTTCAATGACGGGCGCTCGAGCTGGCAGGCAGGGGTCTTTCGCGAGACCGACGGCTTCGCTTCGAGCCCCGGGGACAACTACAACTTCACCGGCCGGGTGACCCACGCAGCCATCGCCTCCGCTGATAGCCGCAGCCTGGTGCACCTCGGCCTCGGGCTGCAGCACAAGGAACTCGACGGCGTGCTCAGGCTGAGCACGCGGCCCGGCGACCACTCCGCGCCGCGGGTCATCGAGGTCGAGATCCCCGCCGGCTCGGCGAACTACGTGAGCCTCGAGGCAGCCGCCAATATCGGCTCGCTCGGGCTTCAAGCCGAGTACCTCTCGGCTTGGGTCGAGTCGGAAGCCCGCAACAACCCCCACCTGTACGGCTACTATCTCCAGGGCAGCTACTTCGTGACCGGTGAGAATCGCCCGTATGATCGCGGGCTCTGGGTCCGCCCCAGTCCGAAGCAGAACTTCCCGGGCGGGCCGGGGGCCTGGGAGATTACCTTGCGTTATGCCCTCGTCGATCTCACCGGGGGGCTCGAGCATGGGCCTGGGCGCCTGTGGAACCTGACGACCGGGCTCAACTGGTACTGGAACCCGAACGTGCGCTTCTTGCTCAATCACGAGTACGCGCAGCTGCCACAGACCGACACCAGCGCCTTCTCGGTGCTGCACACGCGATTCATGTTCGATTTCTAGCAGGCCCTGGTGGACGGCGCTACGCCAGCCCGGCCCGCTGCAGCAGACCGTGAGATTCCCGCCGTGCCTCGCGCGTGACCGCCTCCTCGTCCCAGAGGGTCAACGGCCCTCGGCGACCACCTGCTGCCCCGCCAGCCAGACTGCCCGCACGTCGGCGGATCCGCAGCGGTAGACCAGCGTCGAGATCGGGTCCAGGTCGGGAGTACAGTGGGGACCCTGCAGATCCACCAGCACCACATCGGCCAGAGCGCCCGGCCGCAGCGCGCCCAGGTCCGCGGCGCGCCCGATGACGGTCGCGCCTGAGCGCGTGGCCATCTCCAGCAGCCGCGCTCGGGGCAGCAGATCGGCGCCGTTGGTGACGCTCTGCAACTGGCCAGCCAGGCGCATCTCGCGGAACATATCCAGTGTCCCTGCCACCGCCGGGCTCCCGGAGCCGAGGCTCACGGCCGCACCTGCGGCCAGCATCTCGAGGACTGGAGCTACGCCGGCACCGAGGCGCGCATCGCTGCGCGGAGTGTGGACGACTTCGGGCGAGTGCTGGCCAGTGCCTCGACTTCCACCGGGTCCAGGTGCACGCAGCCTGCCAGCGAGACGCGCTCGCCCAGCAAACCGGTCTCGGCCAGCCATGGCAGCTCCCGCAACCCGGTCCGGCCTTCCATGCGGGCGATGTCGTCGTGTGTGGCCGCGGCGTGCAGGTGAACACGCCAGGGACCGGCTGCCGCCAGGGCACCGAGCTCCCTGAGACAGGCTCCGGTACAGGCGATCGCCGAGTGGGGAGTCAGGATGACCCGGATCCGGCCCCCGACCGCCCCGTCCCAGGCCTGCGCCAAGTCGATCGCCTCGGCCAGCGCGACGTCCGTCGCTTGGGCTAGTGGGTGTGGCGCTGCCATCGGGTCGTCGATCAAGGTCATGCCGCAGGAGGCGACCATGCCCGACTCGGCCAGGACTTCGAGCGCTGCGTCGGTATGATGGGGTGCCTCCATGGCCAGCACGGCGGTGATTCCGCCGCGCAGCATCTCGGCCACGGCCAGCCGCGTGGCAGCACGTATCGACTGCGGAGTATGGGCAGCCTCGAGAGGCCACACCCGCTCTCTGAGCCAGAGCTCGGCGGAAAGGCCGTCGGCGGCGCCGCGAAACAAGGCGTGGTTCAGGTGGGCGTGGGCCTGCACCAGCCCCGGTATGACAGCGCAACCTCCCGCGTAGATAACGCGCGAGCCAGCCGGCGAGTCGACGTGGCCACCGACGTGCGAGATCCGATCTCCTTGCATCAGGAGATCGCCCGAGACGGCACGAAGCCCGATCGGGCAGAACCAGGGTCCCGCCGCGGATCAACGTGGCGAAGCGACCGGTGCTCACCCGGCGAGGCCGTGCTCGGCGAGCCAGGCCTCGAGCTGCCCTGCGAGATCCTCGGCCGACATCTCCGGAATCACGGCAGCGGGGACCGGCCAGAGCATGATCACGGCGTCGCTACCCGGGGTGCGCAAGCGTGCCTCCAGGCCACCTGTCTCGGACGCGCCGAGCTCCAACAGGTGCCGGGCCCGACGGCTCTCATTGACCAGGGCGACCCCGGGGGCGGCGACGATCGTACGGCGCAGCGCGATAGCCAGCTCCTCGAGCTCCTCGCTCGAGTCGGACCCGCCGTCGTTCGCTTCGACCTCGACGATCACCGTAGGTGCCTTGATCCGTGCCTCCAGATCGGGCGGCTGCCGCGTGTAACGCCGCATCGCCTTGAACATGGCATCGAAAGCGCTGCGCTCGTAGCCGGCCTGGATGGCGCGAACGCTCCGCTCCCAAGCGGTGTCGAAGTCCGCGAGCGCGTAGGCGGCGGCCGCCGCCAAGAAGTGCAGCTCGGCATCGCCCGGGTTGAGCCAGGCGGCCTGCTGAAACGAGGCATGCGCGCCCAGATCGTCGCCCATCTGGGTCTGGGCCCGGCCCCGGTAGTAGTAGGCCTCCCAGGAGTCCTCGTGCTGCTCGAGGATCTTCTCCAGGTCGAGCAACGCCCCGATCGTGTCACCCTGTTGCAGGCGCTGAACTGCCTGACTCAGGCGCACCCGCAACTCTTGGCCTTGCGTCGGCGCCGGCCCCAGCAGGCCGAGCAGCAACAGCACGGCCAGACATCTCGCCAGCGCAACCCCCACCCTCGATCGCATCGCCCTCTACTCCTATTGGATGTAGCCCAGTGCCCGTAAGCGCTCCACCTCGGCCTCCGACACACTGGCCGGAGTCGCCCCCGTCTCGGTCGTAGCGACCAGCTCGGCCAGCAGATCCTTGAGCTGGTCGCGAACGTCGCCGTGCGCCGGATCATCGATCAGGTCGACGCGCTCGGCCGGGTCAGTGCGCAGATCGTAGAGCTCGTCCGGCCCCTCGGTGAACAGCAGGTACTTGTACTCGAGATCCTGGAAGGCATATCGGGAGCCGGCCTCGTAGTTGCCCTTCGCCGTGCGCTGACGGGTGCCCAGGTAGCGGCTCCGCTCGGAGTAGGCGAACACCCGGCGCTGCCGCGGTCGAGAACCTCGCAGGTACGGGACCAGCGACCTACCCTGCATCGGTAGGATCTGGTCCACGGCTACGAGCTGGAAGATCTCCACGACCGTCGGCAGCACGTCGGTGAGCTCGACGACAGCATCGTCGATCGAGCCCGCCGCCACCGCTCCGCCGCCGAACCAAAAGACCAGCGGTACGTGAAGTTGGGCGTTGTAGACGTGGACGGAGTGGCCCCAGCGGCCGTGCGAGCCGAGCCCCTCGCCGTGGTCAGCGGCTACGATCCACAGCGCCTCGTCGGTGAGCCCCGCTGCATCCATGTGCTCGAAGAGGCGCCGTAACTGGCTGTCCGCATGGAGGATCTCGGCGTCGTACTCGAGCGTCTGCTTGTACCACCCATCGTGGCTGGTCGCGGGTATTCCCTGGGCCTCGAGGGTCGCCTTGTGTGCGTCCTCGCCGCGCCGCTGTACAAGCTCGGCGATACGTTGGCGCGGCCCCTCGGGGGGGTCGAGCGGCTTGTGCGCGTCGTAGACGTGGACCCAGAGGAACAACTCCTCATGCGCCGAGTGCGCCGATTGAAGCCATTCGATGGCTCGGTCAATCGTCGCGCCAGCAGACCGGTAGGCCTTGCCACCCTTGTCGTTGGTGAGGTCCTCCCCGTCGGGCTCATCCCATACCTCGAAGCCCTGCCGCAGATTACCGCCGAGTGGCGCGTCGGCGCTGACGAAAGCGGCGGTTTGGAAGCCCGCTGCGGCGAGCACCTCGGCCATGGTGACGAAACGATCCTCGAGCACCAGGGCGTTGTTCTGAACGCCATGCTGGAGCGGATACAGCGACGTGAACAGCGTTGCGTGCGAGGGCTTGGTGGTCGCCGACTGGGCGTAGGCGCGGCCGAAGGAGATGCCCTCCTGAGCGAGCTCGGCGAGCCATGGACTGGTCTCCAGGTCGTAGCCGAGCGCCGAAAGGTGATCGGCTCGCGTGGTATCGAGCGTGACCAGTACCAGGTGGCGCGGGCGCGGCAGCTCGCCCCCTCCGGTCTCCGACGCGCAGGCCCCGAGCATGCCCGCAACGGCTGTCATCGACAGCAGGCGCGCGACCGCTCCGAAGGTGCGCGAGCTGCTCTTCATGGACGGTCGGCTCCGCGGTCGAAAGCTGGCAGGCGGTGGCGAAACCCGGATGGGTCCGGTTACCTCGACAAAGGGTAGCAGTCCGCGAAGCGACTCGGTCCGGAGGCACGCCGCATGACAGCTATGGTGCTATTCTGTCGCCTCCGCCGTACCGGCAATTGCGCCCTTAGCTCAACTGGATAGAGCGTCTGGCTACGGACCAGGAGGTTGGGGGTTCGAGTCCTCCAGGGCGCGTTCCCTACCTGCTAGAGAAATGCTCGACACCTGGATGGACCTGGCGCTGCGCGAGGCACGCGCTGCGGAGCAGGAGGGCGAGGTGCCAGTCGGCGCCGTGCTGATCCAGGGTGACCAGATCGTCGCGGCGGCACACAACCGCACCGAGCAGCTCGATGATCCGTCGGCCCACGCCGAGATCCTGGTCCTGCGTGAGGCCGGCACCGCAACCGGTGACTGGCGGCTCGAGGGTTCGACGCTCGTGGCCACGCTCGAACCCTGTCCCATGTGCTTCGGCGCCATCATTTGGGCCCGCGTCGATCGGCTGATCTACGGCGCCGGCGATCCCCGCTACGGCGCCTGCGGTTCGGCCCTGCCATTGCCGAGCCCGGCGTTGACGCCGCATCTCAAGGAGATCCGCGCTGGATATCAGGCCACCGAATCGAGCCAGATGCTACAGCGCTTCTTTCGCGATCTGCGCCGTCGATAGCAGGCCACACGGCTTGCTCGCCTTCCGGATCGCCCTACTGGACTGAGACGAAGGTCCCGGTGATCAGAATAATGTCGTCCGACGAGCCGAGCTGACCATCCGGCCCCGTCGACGTCATCGTGTAGTCGACTCCCTGAACCCGGTAGCGCAGCGGCGTACCCCAGACGTCGATCAGTAGCTCGCCCTCGGGGTGCTGGTAGTAGCCGGGCACCAGCTGCCGCAACCCGACCTGGTCGTCGAGCATCGGATAACTACCTTCGTCTGCCAGGTAGCTCTCGAGGCCGTCCGATAGGTCGCTCATGAGCTGCATCGTCGCGGCGATCTCGTGCAGCTGCTCGACGGTATAGGAATTGCCGCCTTGCTCGACGTGGGCAATCTCCCAGCCGCTCCCGCCCGGGATCAACACGAAGATCACGTCGGCGCTGTTGAACTCGGCCGGCACTCGGAGCGTGCCCTCCGAGCGGCTCACTTCCCGGACCGTGACATTCGCGTCGGCAAACTGCGCGGTGATCAGACGCTCGGCGGCCGAGGTCGAGGGCGTGGGCAGCTCGGCGGGACCACAGGCAGCACCGAGCACCGCCAGCGCCAGAGAAAGTGTGCAAATCGATCGCGGCATCGGACCAGCGCTCCGGCGTACGGGAATCGTCCAGGTAGGCAGGTTGGTAGGCAGTATTGTATGCCCTCATGCGTCGTCACTTGATCCTCGGCCTTGCCGCCGCTGCTGCCGGGTTTCACCTCTACTCGGCGGGTGTGTCGCCCTTCACGGCGTTGGTGCAGCGCCCCGTGCACCTGGCGTTGATGGCGGCGCTCGGCTTTCTCGGCGTCGGCATCGGGAGTCGCAACGGGGAAACGCGGACGCAGGCGCAGCACGCTCTCGCCATGGTTCTGATCGGCCTCACGGCCACCACCTGCCTGTACCTGGTGTTGCAGAACGAGGCCCTGGTCACGCGCGTCGGCAATGCCACCCGACTCGATCTGCTGGCCGGGGCCGTGGCGCTGGTCGTGGTCCTGGAGCTGGCGCGCCGCACCGTCGGCTGGGGGCTCGTTACGGTGGCCCTCATGGCTCTCGCCTACAGCCACCTGGGGCCGTGGCTGCCCGGGGTGCTGGCACACCGAGGCTACGGCGCCACCCGGGTCATCGAGCACCTGTACCTCACGACCGAGGGCATCTGGGGGATACCGCTCGGAGTCTCGGCCGACTTCGTCTATCTGTTCGTGCTGTTCGGGACCGTGCTTGAGGCTGCTGGCGGCGGTACGTTGCTGATCGGTCTGGCGCGGAGCGTGGCCGGTCAAAGCCGTGGCGGCCCCGCCAAGACTGCGGCGGTTTCGAGCGCGATCATGGGCTCGCTGTCCGGCAGCGCGGTGGCCAACGTCGTGACCACCGGTACTCTGACGATTCCAATGATGAAGCGGGCCGGCTTCACGCCGCAGCTCGCGGCCGCCATCGAGGCCGCGGCCAGCACCGGCGGTCAGCTCATGCCGCCGGTGATGGGCGCCGGCGCCTTCATCCTCGCTACCTGGACCAACATCCCCTATACGCAGGTGGCGCTGGCGGCAACGATCCCGGCCCTCCTCTACTACACCGCCTTGCTGACCGCGATCCACTTCTCGGCGGCGCGTGCCGGGATCGAGCCCGGTACCGGGACTCAGGAGCGTGAGCCTGTACGCTCGCGGCTGCACCTGTTGCTACCGTTGATCGTCGTCGTCGGCTTCCTGGCCCTGGGCCGCTCACCCATGCGAGCCGCATTCTGGGGCGTGGCCTCGGCAGCTCTGGTGACCATGGCTCGTCGGCCGACCCGGCTGTCGCTCCGGCAGCTCGGCGACACGCTGGTCGCGGCGGCTGCCGGAGCGGTGCAAGTGGCGGCGGCGTGTGCGACCGCCGGTATCGTGGTCGGGGTTGCGACGCTCACCGGCATCGGGCTGCGCATGTCGGAGCTGGTCGTCAACTTGTCCGGGGGCCAGCTGCCGATCGCGCTCGTGCTGACCGCGGCGGGATCGATCGTCCTCGGCATGGGATTGCCAACCACTGCCGCCTACATAGTCCTGGCAGCCCTGGGCGCACCGGGGCTCGTACAGCTCGGCGCGCCGGTGCTTGCCGCCCACTTGTTCATCTTCTACTTCGGTTGCATCTCCAACGTCACCCCGCCGGTATCGCTGGCCGCCTACGCCGCCGCGGGTATCGCAGGCGCACCGCCGTTCCGCACGGCGGTGCTGGGGGTCGGCCTGGCCTCTACCGGCTTCCTGGTTCCGTTCGCCTTCGTGCTCGATCCCGGCCTGCTGCTGGCGGCGCCGCCAGGGACGATCGTCATGGCCGTGGTCTCAGGGATCCTCGGCGTCGTGGCTCTTGCGGCGGCGGTCGTCGGCCACCACAATCGGCGGGTCCCGGCCTGGGAGCGCCTGCTGCTGGCCGCCGGCGCCATCGCGCTCCTGTCGCCCGGCGTCGCGACCGACGCAGCGGGGGCTGCCGTGCTGCTCGTCTCCTGGTGGACCCCCCTGGGTGAATCGTCCAATCCAGAGCTACGGTGATGTGATGTCTGTGCTGAAGCCATGATCACGCGGGTTCGCGTCGCCACGACGCTAGCTGCCCTTGCCCTGTTCGCCTGCGCACCGAATGCAGAGCGTCGCTTCGCCAGCCTCGGCACCGCTGGCACCGCCGGCATCTATTACCCGCTGGGGGGTGCGCTGGCACGCATGTTGACTCAGGGGGTCGCCGGCACGACGTTCACGGCGGAGGTCACTGGGGGCTCGGTCGAGAACTTGAATCGGGTCGCGACCGGCGAGATGGACATGGGGATGGCCATGGGAACCACGCTGGCCAAGGCACTGGAAGGTGACGCCGCCGACCGCTTCGCCGGCATTCGTGTGATCGCACCGCTGTACCCGAACGTGGCCCACTTTCTGGTGCGGCCGGGCAGCGGGATCGCGACCTTTGGTGAGCTGCTCGGGAAGCGACTGTCGATCGGCGTGGCGGGCAGCGGAACCGAGCAGATGTCGCGCGACCTGCTGACGGCCTACGGTCTGAGCGTCGAGAACGTCGAGCCGCGGTATCTGTCGTTCTCGGAATCCGCGGCGGCGCTGCGCGACGGTGCCATCGATGCTGCCCTCCTGTCGGTCGGGTACCCGGCCGCCGCGGTGCTCGAGGCGACGACCGCCGGTGTTCGGCTGGTGGGCCTTCAGCCCGACGGCATCGACTCGCTGATGGCGCGCTTCCCGTACTACCGGCCCGCGAGCATCCCCGCCGGCGTCTACCCCGGCGTCGACGAGGCGCTGCCTACGGCCGCGGTTCTCAACTGGCTGTTCGCCGACGAGGCGCTCGAGGACGCCATCATCGAGACGTTGCTCGAGATCCTGGCGACGCGCCGCGACGAGCTAGGTCAAGTCAACGCGATCGCCGCGCAGATCGATCTGGGCAACCTCGGCGAAGCACCGCTGCCGCTGCACCCCGCGGCGGCAGCCTGGATGGCAGCACGCTGACGGCGTTTAGTGCTCCTAGCAGGCTGCTGAAGAACTCCCCTTGTTCGAGTAGATTCTGAACCACGCAGCCCGCGGCAAAAACCGAAGCATCAACGAGGTGAGCAGATGCGTGGTGAGGACGCGGGACAGGTGGCCGCCTTTAGTTACGTATCTCCGGAGCAGCGAGTACCGAAAGAGCATCCGCTGCGGCCGCTGCTGAGGATCGTCAACGATGTGCTGGGGCGGATGTCGCCGCTGTTCGAGAAGCTGTACTCGCACACGGGGCGACCGTCGATCCCGCCGGAGAAACTGCTGCGGGCGCTGCTGCTGCAGGTGCTGTACACGATTCGCTCCGAGCGCATGCTGATGGAGCAGCTCGACTACAACCTGCTGTTCCGGTGGTTTGTGGGCCTGAACATGGACGATCTGGTGTGGGATGCGACGGTGTTCACGAAGAACCGGGATCGAGTGTTGGGAGGCGAGGTCGCCGAGGTGTTCTTCCAGGAAGTGCTGGCGGAGGCACGGCGCCGCGGTCTGCTATCGGATGAGCACTTCACGGTGGACGGCACGCTGATCGAGGCGTGGGCCTCACACAAGAGCTTCAAGCCGAAGGATCAGAGCGACTCCGATGAGGGAGGCAGCAACCCGAGCGTCGATTTTCGCAAACAACGGCGCACAAACGATACTCACGCCTCCAGGACCGATCCGGACGCATGCCTGTACAAGAAAAGTAGGGGAGCCGAGTCGAAGCTCTGCTACATGGGGTACCTGATGATCGACAACCGCCACGGGTTAGCAACCAAGGCATGCGTAACGATCGCTTCCGGGACAGCGGAACGAGAGGCGGCGGTGCAAATGGCGGACAAGATTTCCGGTAACCGCAGGGTGACCTTGGCGGCCGACAAGGGCTACGACACACGCGAGTGCGTCCGTAAGCTTCGAGATCGCAACATCACCCCGCACGTCGCACAGAACGACACCAATCGGCGCAGCGCCATCGACCGGCGCACAACCCGCCACCCCGGCTACCAGGTCAGTCAAAGGAAACGCAAGCTCGTCGAGCAGATGTTCGGATGGGCCAAGACGGTCGGGCTGATGCGCAAGACGCGGCACCGAGGCACCGAACGCGTCGATTGGATGTTCACCTTCACCGCCGCTGCCTTCAACCTGGTCAGAATGCGCAACCTCCAGGGGGCGACGTGACGATATCGGGACTAACCGCCCAAGAAATACCGGCGCGGCCGGCAACCAGAGCCTCGCACTCGCACTCGCCGCCCCGCTAACTCACCGTGATCGAGACGATCCAGCCCAAAATGGCGCGCTCGAGCCGTTTTTCAGCAGCCTGCTAGAACTTCAGCACCAGCGATGCGCCGATGCTGCGATCGGTCGTGTTCAAGGTGAACGGGGCCGGCGGCTCGTCCGGCACGATATCGACAATCACCGTGGCGGGGTCGTTGTCGAAGCGCAGGTCGTAGCTGACACGAAGGGCCAGCTTGGAGCTGACGCGAACCGTAGCTGCTGCCATGGCCTTGATGCGCAGGTCGTCGGTATTCGCCGCACTCCACAGGGCCTCGCTGCCGAGCTCGAAATCGGTCGTCTCGGTGACCTTCTGTTTCCACTCGAAGGCGCCGCGTAGATCGGCAAAGGTCATCGCCTCGCCCTGCACCTGCTGCTCACGTGTGACGCCGATACCGAACTCCCCGACCAGCGTCGTGACGTCGCTCTCGAGGAACCGGTATCCCACTCCGCCGTTGCCGTTGGAGCGCGAGTCGATGCCGGCCGGTTGGCTCCGGTACCAGCTGCCCATGACGTACCAGAAGATGTCGCCCACGAAATTCTGCCGGAACTCGGCCGCCAGCTCGTAGCGCTCTGCGCTAGTCTCGGTGACGAGCTCCTGGCGCACGCCGCCCCCCTCGTTGAACAGGAATTGCCGGCGCGATGTCGCCTTGTGGAAGTCGACGACGAAGCGAAACTCCGAATAGGTCCAGTTGTAGGCGAAGCGGTTGCGGAACGCCAAGGTGGATGCGGACGAGTTGCCCGAGGTGTTGACGAACGCCAACTCGCCCTCGTTCGACCAGGGCTTGGCGGGCTCCTCGGCCCCCTCCTGGGCCAGCACCGGCGTGCTGATCGCCAGCAAGACCAACAGGCATGTGCCCACAGACACACACCAACCGCGACAAATCGATCGATCGGACATGCCCACCCTCAACTAACGAACAAGGAGCCGCCACCCTCCCCCCAAGGATCGCGGAATCGAAGCGCTCCAGCGCCACCCGGTCAGCTTAGTCAGGAGGAATGGCCGTGTCTATAAGGCCGTGGTGGAACTCTGCTCGGCGATCCCACCCGCTAGAATCCCGACGACCGTAACCCTCGATCACGGAGTCTGCAGTGAACCGAATCGTTGTCTCAGTCATCGTGGCGGCCCTTGTCGTTGCCTCCACCGTCGGCGCAGCCGGGCAGGCCTCGCCCCCCTGGGAGCGGGTCGCGGTCCCGACCGACCTTCCCACCGACCGACCTCTGCGCGCCGGCTTTCTCATTCTCGATGGCGTCTACAACAGCGAGCTGATGGCCCCCTACGACATCTTCCAGCACACGGTGTTCCACACCGAGCCGGGGATCGAGGTATTCACGGTCTCGCCCGACGGCGCCACCATCACGACCTTCGAAGGGCTGCGGATCGAGCCCCACTTCAGCTTCGCCAATGCGCCCCCGATCGACATCCTCGTGGTCCCGAGTGCCGAGGGCAGTATGGGTCGCGACCTGGAGAACGAAGCGATGATGCGCTGGGTGGCCGAGGTCGGGGGCAAGGCGCGCTTCGTCGTCTCGCTGTGCGACGGTGCCTTCGTGCTGGCGTTCGCTGGTCTTCTCGACGGCCACGCGGTCACGACCTTCCCCGGCGACCAGGACCGCTTCGCCGAGAAGTTTCCCCATCTCGATCTGCGGCGCGGGGTCAGCTTCGTGCACGACTCTCGGGCTCTGACCTCCGAGGGCGGTGCCAAGAGCTACGACGTGGCCATGTACCTGGTCGATCACCTCTACGGCGAACAGGTAGCCCGTAGGATCGGCACTGGCCTGATCATCGACTGGCCCCCGACCGCGGCGCAGATGAGCGCGCTGATCGTTCACTAGCCGGCTGTGGCGACCGGAACCCGGATCGGCGCATGAGTCTGCAGCCGGGCACGTTGTTGTGCCTGTTCACCGTCCCGTTCGCGCTGCTGAGCTCCTTGCATCACGAGCTGGCGCGCTACAAGCAACCGCATCGCTGGCGGCTGCACCTGGTGAACCTGGCGAGCTCGTTCTTGTTCGTGGGCCTCGGCTTTCTCGGCCACAACAGCGACCTCGGCGGCGCCGCGCCACTCGTCTTCCTGCGGCTGTGGCTGCCGATCGTCTACTACTGGTGGGCCTACACCTGGGCAGGGCGGACCCTGCACCTGCTCTACCCGCCCGAGTTTTCCTTCGACCGGCCGCTGATCGCGGCCGAGACGCGGCTGTTCGGTAACCCGAGCCTATGTCTGGCTCGTGATCGGCCAACGTGGCTGAACGAGCTGATGGCGTTCTTCTACTGGTCCTACTACCTGTTCATCCCGTCGCTCGGGCTGACTCTCTACTTCGCCAGCGACTACCAGCGCTTCGAGGTCATGGCCATGGCCTTCAACCTGGGCTACGCGATCTCCTACTCTTCCTACCCCTACTGGCCGCTCTGGGGACCTCGCTGGGCGCTGGTCTCGGAAGGCCTGCTGCCCGACGAGGAGAAGATCCTGCCGGGCTACGTCTTCTCGAGCTTCATGAACCGGATCATGTGGGGCGAGACGGCGCACAAGGGCGGCGCCATGCCGAGCGCTCACTCGACGGCCTGCGTGATCTTCATGGTCTGGGCGGTCCGACTGTGGGGCATGCCCGGAGTATGGATCGGCGGGATTATCGGCGGCGGCATGTTCGTCAGCACCGTATACGGGCGCTACCACTACGTCATCGATGTGATCGTCGGGGTAGCGATCGGCTTCGTGACGCTGTGGTTGGCCGATCTGATGCTCGCCTAGGAGGCCAGCAGCAGACCCAGGAGTGTCAGGTTGATCAAATGGCTGACGAAGCAGAGCCGGCACGGCACCTGTAGCACCCAGATCAACGAGTAGGCCAGGTAGGCCGCGAGCACGACGGTTCCCGTGGCGGCTGCCACGAAGAGGCCGTGCCAAGGGGACGCCCACATCGCCCCGGTCGACACTCCGATCAGCAGGACGGTGTAGTACGCGAGGCCCAGGACCGAGTTGGGCAGGCCGAAGATCCTGGCCCTGGGCGTGAACACGACGGAGGCACAGGTCTGCTCCTCGAGCTGACAGACGGTCGGGATCCAGGCAGGATCCGGACGCATCCAGCGGTACACGACGGCAGTGAAGTAGGCCGAGATCACCAGCCCGACCACGGCGAGGCCACCAACAGCAACCGGGATCACGGGCTCTCCCCTTATTTGGTGCCCCGACGTGCCGGTCCGGGCTAGCATGAATGCAGCGTACCGCGGTTCCCGCAGCGCATCGCCGCGTCGGGCGGATCGGGCCCGCCCCAATCGGCGGCATGCGCGGTTTTGGTTTTAGAAGCACACCCATGATGTGTTTCGCTTATCAAAGCACAACGTGCTGAATCGAGACTGAATGCAACGAAGGATCGGTCCCTTGGCGGGTCTTCTGCTAGCCACCTCTGCCGCCGTCTCGTGCACCCCGCAGTCGCGGGGCGAGATCGAGATCGTGTCCGACGAGGCAATCGAGTTCACCGCCACCGTGGCTGCCCAGGACTTCGGAGCCGAAGGCGAGATGAGCGGATATCACTTCATCGTCTGGGATCGTGGTCGCGCCATTGACCATGCACTCCTGCACGCCGACGTGAGCGACCTACAGGTTCTGGATGCGCTGCAGTCCCTGGGCGCGAAGCCCGGCAACGCCCTGCGCATCGACTCCTGGGATCAACGCTTCGAGGCCGACTCACCAGCACCGGATCGGACGATCGAGGGCCCGCGCGTGCGCATCGAGATCCTGCTCCCCGGACGCCCCGATCCTCTCGGCATCGAAGACATCTTGCTCGACCCGGGCAACCGAGGCTTCGACATGCGCTTCGGTGGCCACCGCGACAACATCGAGCAGTGGCATTCCGGATGCCTCGTGTGTCTCTATTCGTGCCCAGGCAGCAAGGTCGGCAACGCCGCCTACACCGTGCGCGACTTCGTAGCGGGAACGAGCCACTTCACGGTCCGTCCCGGGGCTCTCCCGGAGGATGGAACCCGTGTGCGCGTGCGCTTGGTCCTGGAGCCCGGAGACAACGCATGAGGTGGCTGGGTCGGATCTTTGTGGTGATTTCGGTGGTCCTGGTTTCCTCACTGATCTTCGCCTGCGAGGCGGCTCCGGTGCGCTGGTACATGAAGCCGGACTCGGCCTGGCGTGTCCGCGTCGTCGACAAGACCGTGCCGCACGTCAACTATCGTGAGCACGCCGCGCTGTTCTGGGTCCTGCGCCACGAGAAAGCCGCCACGCCGCAGGGTCGGCGGGACTGGGACCTGCACGAAGACTACGTCGGCTTCTACCCGGTGTCCGACCCGAAGGACGGCCCGGGTCGCGGCCGCGAGTTGATCGAGGACGATCTGAGCGGGGATGTGCCCCGAATGTCGTGGAAATTGGATGAGCGCAGCCTCCTGGGCAACGGCTGATCGTATCGGTTAGGCGGCCTGCTCGTCCGGGCCGCGAGTGATCTGGGCAAGGTGACGATAGCCGTCGACGCGGCGCATGCGGATCTGGCCGAAGGCGACCAAGCCCCACAGCAACGTCACGCCAGCTGCCTCGGTGCAGAACGAACCCTGGGTCTTGGTACGGCGCCGGAACTCCCGGTTCAGGTTCTCGAGCGGGTTGGTCGTTCGCAACGTCTTCCACATCGGCCTGGGGAACTCGTAGAACGTCAGCAGGCTCAGGCCCGCTTCCTCCAGGCTTCGGGCAACGGCCGGCACGAGCCTGGACCATTTGCGCACGAAGGCGCTGTACGCGGCCCGAGCCTCGTTGCCGTTGTCGGCGCGGACGATGGCATGCCAATCGCGCCTCATTTCATCGCGCGCATGCACGGGGCAGTGATCGCGAAGGTTGCTCCACTTGTGCTGGATGCATCGCTGCACCTGCGACCGCGGCCATGCCTCGGTCGCCTTCGCCAGCCCCTTGTGACCGTCGGCGATCAGCAGCTGAGGCGATCGCAGCCCCCGGTGCACGAGCGAGTCGATCAACCCTCGCCAGTGAACTTCCGCTTCCGAGGCCGCCAACCGCAACGCCACCAACACCTTCTGGCCGTCGGCTTTGACTCCGAGCACCGCCAACACCGGCACCGAGACCACGCGCCGCGCCAACCTGACCTTCAGGTGAAACCCGTCCAGATACAGAATCGGATACCGCTCACCGGACAGCTCTCGCTCGCTCCAGCTCGCGAAGTACGTCTTGAGCCGCCCCACCAACCCGCGAGACCGTGCTCTTGGACAGGTGCGCTCTCCCGAGCAACGGAGACAACGCCTTGCGGATCCGCCGCGTGTTGGCGCCCGCCAGGTACGCTCCCAGGATCGCCTCGTCCACCTGTCGTGCTCGCCGCGCGTACCGTGGCAGGATCGCGCTCCGGAACTCCCGGGTGCCGCCGTCTTCGTCCACGACGCGACCGCGCGGCACGTCCAACTCCTGGAGTCCCTGCGCCGTCGTCACCCGCCGGCTCTGGGTGCCGTTGCGGTAGCCTCGGCGCGCCGACCGTTGCGCTCGTATCGCGCGCTCCCCAGAGCCTCCGTGAGCTCCTCCTGGAGCGTGATCTGGATCGCCTCACGGATCCTCGTCCGCAGCAACATCTGTACGTCCCGTCGAAACTCCACGACCTCGTTGTCGTGCGTGCTAACCTGCTTCACGGCGTAACCTCCTGCCGCTCGTGGCGGCTCTGAGTTTTGCTACTCGGAGGTTACGCCTTTCTAATTTCCACAGGACTCGGGACGGATCCCTGAGCGGCACTCACATGCTCTATCTGGCCGATGCCTACGGGGTCTACACCGGTGACTACGAGGTCGAGGGTGAGGCCAGTCTCGACTACTCGCAACTGATCTACGGGGGCATGACGCCCGGCGAGGTCGGGCTCATCGAAGACTTCGTCGCCGGCGGAGGACATCTGGTCGCGGAGTTCAACACCTTCGCCTCGCCGACAGGCGCCGGTACCCGCGGCCGGCTCGAGAACCTGCTCGGGGCGCGCTGGTCGGGATGGACCGGGCGCTACTTCCACAACCTGGCCGACGAGCGCGAGGTGCCGGCCTGGGCGTCTCGAGCGTGGCGCCAGCACTACGGCGAGGACTGGAACTTCCGCGGCGCCGGCTACCTGTTCGTGCACGAGGACACGCGGCTGTTCGTGCTCCGGGAGTCGATCGACGTGTCGCGTCCCGGATTGACCATCGAGATCGATCAGGAGGCGCCGCTGACCGCCGGAGCGCTGTCGGGAATGCGGTTCAACTACTGGTTCGACGTGATCGTGCCGGCGCCTGGCACCGAGGTGCTCGCCTCGTTCCGGATCCACGCCGACCACTCGGGGCGCGCCATACTGGAGCGCTTCGAGGTGCCCGCCGAGTTTCCGGCGCTCGTGATGGCTTCCGAGTCGCCTCTGCGTATCTACATGGCCGGCGACTTCTCCGACGCGGCCGGGGCGCTCGGACCATGGTGGGCAGAGGGGCTGCCCTGGCTCAACAACAACGTGCTGAACATCTGGTTCCCACGCGGCGCCGACCAGGAGCCTTTCTACTGGGGCTTCTATATCCCGATGATCCGCAACCTGCTGCGCCACTACCAGCCCTAGCAAACCGTTCGGTGCCTATAATCTCCTTCGGGTTCGACGAGTCCCCGGAGGAACCGCAGGTTGCTCACGATCCGCAATGTCTCGGCCACGATCGCGCTGACCGTCGTCGCCACCGCTGTCAGCGCCAGCACCCCAGCCCAGTTCGCCACCCGCCCCCTCGTCCTTCGCGATCTGTTCCGCATCCAGCAGGTCGGTAGTCCAGAGCTTTCCCCCGATGGCAGCCTGGTTGCGTTCGTGCGCACGCGCATCGAACCCGAGGCCGATCGGACTCGACGCGAGATCTGGCTGGCGCCGTCGGAGGGCATGCTTGCGCCCCGCCGCCTGACCAACCCCGCATGGGATGCGTCCGACCCGGTCTGGAGCCCCGACGGAAGTCTACTGGCGTTCAGCTCGAACCGGAACGACGGTGACGAGCCCGGCGGGATCTGGTTTCTCGACATGCACCGAGGAGGCGAAGCGTTCCAGATCGAGGGCGTTCGTGGCACCCCGGCGTTCAGTCCCGACGGCCGCTGGATCGCCTTCTCGGGTAGGACGCCGGCCACGGGTCGGGCAGCCGAGGCGAGCCGCTCCCGTCGAGGCCGTTACGAGACACTCGAGCAGTTCGAAGACGAGGTCGAGCAACGATTCACGGGCGCGATCGTCGACTGGATGGGCTATCGCGTCGACCGGCGCGGTTACCTTCCGGACCCGCGCGACCCGGCCACCTCCCCAGCCCGCGAGCTCTACCTGGTGCCACGCACCGGGGGCGAACCGCGACGCCTCACTCGTATGGCGGTCGACACGCTGGAGCTGGCCTGGGATCCGAACAGCGCGCGCCTGGCGTTCGCTGCCGACGAGACGCAGCGCGACGAGCACACCTACGAACGTCATGACCTCTGGACCGTCGATCTGAGCGGCACCGTGACCCGGCTCACCGACGACGGCTGGGTCAACCGAGTTCCCGTTTGGTCGAGCCAGGGCGATCACATCTTTTTCCAGCGTCGCCAGGGGCTCGATCAGCTGATTGCCGCCGGGTCGGACCAGGGCTCCCCGATCGACCTCTACGCGATCGACGTCGGTGGTGATGCGATGCGCAACCTGACCGCGAGCTGGGACCTACGGCCCCGAGACGCGTTCCTCGGACCCGCCGGCAGGCTCCGGTTCGGCGCCAATATCGGGGGGCAGCACCATCTGTTCGAGGTCGATCCAAGCGGTGGCTCGATGCGCCAGATCACCGCCGGCCGCCGCTGGCTGGGAGGCTTCAGCGTCAGCGCCGACGGGCGCCGGATGGCCTACACGGCAACCTCGGTTGCCTCACCCGGAGAGGTCTACGTTGCCGACGCGAGCGGCGCGGCCGAGACTCGGGTGACCGCGTTCAACGACACACTCCTGGCCGAGATGGTCCTGGCCCCGGCGCGGCCCCTGAGCTTTACCAGCACCGACAACACGACCATCGAGGGCTGGGTGATGCTGCCCGCGGGCTACCGGGCCGACGCCGGGGTGCGCTACCCGTTGATCCTCGCCATCCACGGTGGGCCTCATTCCGCCTACGGCGAGAGCTTTTCGCTGCAGTTCCAGCTCTGGGCCGCGGCGGGCTACGCGGTGCTGTACACCAACCCGCGGGGTTCGACCGGCTACGGCGAGGAGTTCCTATGGGCGACCTGGGGCGGCTGGGGCAACCGCGACAGCCAGGACCTGCTCAGCGGTGTGGCCCACGTGCTCGAGAACTACCTGCTCGACCCGCGCCGAATCGGGGTTGCCGGCTACTCATACGGCGGCTTCCTGACCAACTGGCTGATCACCCATACCGACAGGTTCCGGGCCGCCATCTCCGGCGCCGGCATCTCCAACTGGGTCAGCGACTACGGAACCGCGGACATCCCCCGTACCAAGGAGACCGAGTTCTTCGGTCCCCCGTGGGAGCTGGAGTCGGGCGCCCTTCTATGGGAGCAATCGCCCATAAAGCACGCGCAGGGCGTCTCCACCCCTACTCTTTTCATCCATGGAGAGTCAGACTTCAGGGTGCCGATCGAGCAGGGCGAGCAGATGTACACGGCCCTGCGCAAGCAGCAGGTCGCGGCCCGATTCGTTCGCTACCCGGATACCTCCCACGGCGGCTGGCGGCCGTGGGATCGAGCCCACCGCTACCTGGAGGAGCTGCGCTGGTGGCAGGAGCACCTGGGCGATGAACCCTGAGTGGCGTCTCGGTGTCGCGCTGGTGGCGGCTCTCGCCGCGACCCAGCTCGCACCGCCGCTGCTGGTCGGACCCGACGGAGAGCTCCTACCCTTCACCAGCGAGGAGCACGTGCTCGAGTTCCTTCGTAGCGCCGAGATCAGCGATCCTGAGGAACTCGACGTGGGCGTTACGCGGCCGATCAAGGTGGTGCTGCAGCTCGGCGCTGTGCGGACCCACGGGATCTTCCGCGCCGTCGACGAGCGCCACGCCCGGGCGCGTTGGGCCAGCCAGCGAGGCGAGCTCTTTTTCCGCGACCGTGGGCTCTTCGAGTGCGCGGCCTACGAGCTTGCCAGGCTCCTAGGGCTGGACCACATACCGCCAGTGATCGAACGCAGATGGGAGCGGCGTACCGGGAGTCTGCAGCTTTGGATAGAGGGCACGATCACCGAGGCCGAGCGGGCGCAGCAGGGTCGTTTCGATCCGGCCACGGCGCGCTGGAACGGCCAGCTCGGCCTGATGAATGTCTTCGATGCGCTGATCGGCAACGTCGACCGTAACAAGGGCAACCTGTTGATCGATTCGACCTGGCGCCTCTGGTTCATCGACCACACGCGTGCCTTCAGCGGCTCGTCGCAGATCTCGCTCGCCGCGCTCAACGCCATCGAGCGGCCCCTGTGGCAGGCGCTGCAACAGGCCGAGGATTCCCAGATCACGGCGACGGTCGAGCGCTACTTGACGGCGCGCGAGCTACGCGCTCTGCTGCAACGGCGCCGGCTGCTGGTCGCCCACTTCGAGCAGTTGATTCAGGATCGCGGCGAGGCGAGGGTCGTCGATTCGTTCTGAGACTGCGGTGAGTCGCCCGCCGCTTCGGCGGGTTCCTCGACCAGCCGTACGGCCCACAGGCCCGAGTTGTAGTCGGAGAAGAAGACGTGGCCCTTGTAGGGCTGCGCACCCCAGACCTGCGGCGCGTTCGGCTTGAAGCCCTCGGGATCGAACGGCAGGAAGTGGGCGATCTCCCGCCCCTGCCGGTACAGGTCGCCCATCAGGTCACCCGAGACGTCGACAACCCGCAGCCCACCGTTGTAGAAGGCGACGTACATGATGTCGTCCTCCACCCAGATGTTGTGGCTACCCGCCTCGGGCACCGCGAAGCGCGCCACCGGGCGCGGTTGGTTGCCGCTGCCGGGCTCCCACTCGAGGATGTGGACCCAGCCGCGCCAACGCTCCGGATCGCCGTCGTAGCCGGGTGTGCCGCTGCCGATCTGTGGCTCGGGCGAGAAGCGACCGGTGCGTGCTGCCTCGTCGCCAGCGAATACGTAGTGCTTGCCGGTCGATTTGCTGCGATAAGGATGCACGGCGTGATTCCAGCCGGTCGGAAACGGCATCTGGGCCATCATCACAGGCTGGCGCGGCGAGCCGCCGCCGTCGCCTCCCCCGACATCGACCATGACCACGCCGTGGTTCCAGTTCGACGAGTAGGCGATGCCGTCGAGAACCCAGATGTCGTGGATCGAGCGGTCGTGGTTCGGCAACGCGAACCGGCCAACGCGCCTGGGGTTGGTGGGATCCTCGATGCTGATGATGTCGTAACGCTGGCCCGCCGAGAGCGCGTAGACATGCTGGTCGTGGATGAACAAATTGTGCACGCCGCCGGTGAGCTCGTCGTCGTAGCGCGCCAGCACCCGGACCCCGTCGCGCGGTGCCGCCACGTCGAGGATGACGATTCCGTTGCGCCGGCTCGAGGCACCCTCCCGCGAGATCACGGCCACGCGGCCGTCCTCCGAGACCTTCACATCGTTCACCGTCCGGGCATCCACGTGGATCGTGTCGACAACCACCATTTTGGCGGGGTCGGTGACGTCCCAGATGTAGGCGTGCCCTTCGGCGCTGTGAGTGCCCGTGATGGCGTAGTCACGCCCGTCGGCGCCCTCCCAGATCCATAGATCCGAGGTGCCGCGGTCCTTCACCCTGCCGTGGCCGACGAGCTCGATCTGCCGGCGCACCTGCCGCGGCTCCACTTCGATGGTGACCCGATTCGACAGCCCGCCGGAGCTCGCGATCACGGTGTAGGTACCCGGGAGGTCGGCGACAAAGCGGCCGTCCTGGGTGATCATCCCCGACACCGGCCCGCCGACAACCCTGGGATCGACCTCGGCATGGAAGCTGAGCTCGACCGGGGCGTCGGTAACCGGGCGACCGTCGTCGTCGAGCACGCGTGCCACCAGATGCAGCACGTCCCCGGTGCGGACCGGCTCGGGCACGGGGTCCAAGGCGATCGAGTCGGCCGGGTTGTTCTCGACACGCGCCTCCAGGCTGGCGTGCGCCGTCCCCGCCATCGCCGTCAGGGTTACCGTTCCCCCCCGGTGTAGGGTGAGGTTGCCGTGCCGGTCGATGGTGGCGATCTCCGAGTCGCTGCTGCGGAAGCCTCCGGCAACGTCGTCGCGCACCGTTCCGGTCGGATCCAGGTACCGGGTGTTCAGCCGCAACCTGGTTCCGGCATAGAAGCGGCGGGGGGTATCGACGAGCTCGACCGCGCTGATATCCGGCCGTCGGATGTGCAGGGGGATCTCGAGCTGCAAGAAGTCCTCCTCGCCCTCTCGTGGCACGCGTACGATGACCGCGTAGTCGCCGGGCTTGGAGGCTGTCACCAGGCCGTCGCTGTTGATGCGAAACAAGTTGAAGCCCCAGGTAGCCTGCTCGAGGTTCCAGAACTGACCCCACACCGGGAGGTAGAGCAAGGGCGCCCCGTCGATGTGGCGGCCGGCGTCGTCGCGCACGACCGCTTCGATCTGGACGCTCTCGCCAACGCCCAACTCGAGGCGTTCCGGGCTCACCTCCAGGGTCGCCGGCGGGCCGGTCGCCTGTTGGGCGTGAGAAGGAACGGCCGCCGCCAGCGCGGCGGCGGACAAGACCGACAGAAACGTGCTTCGGGCGTATCTCATGGGGCCAGAGCGTACGCATCTGGGCACCCTACCCTCAAGCGACCAGATGCTATCCTTTCGGCTTCTCGCCTCGAGCGGAGGGGTAGCGAAGCCAGGCCGTAACGCGCTCGACTCGAAATCGAGTTGCCGGGGTATAAACCCGGCACGTGGGTTCGAATCCCACCCCCTCCGCCAATTCTTCATCGCGGCGGCCCCTCGCGCACGTCGGCTCTGCCACCGTGATCGCTATTGGCGCGACGGGCTATCAGCGTCGGCGTCTGCGGCCACGACCAGCTTGTCGTCGGTGCCGCACGGCGCGCGATCGAGCGGCGCCGTCGTTTCCGAGAACTTTTTTTGAAACCGGTCCCGGCGAGCACACGTCATATAAGGCGACCTTATATAAGGTTGGCTTGCTCGTGCGTAACCACCGCACGCATGGCCAGCCGACCGCCACACAGCAGGGCCGACTCGTGAATCGACTACCCTCCGTTACCCACCTGCAGTTTCTGGTTCTCGAGCATCTTCGTGGAGGCGAGCGCGCCGGCACCGAGACCCGAGCGATGCTCGCCGAGCATGGCGCCCGGCGTACTCTGGCGGCCTTCTACCAGCTCATGGCGCGACTCGAGGAGTCGGACCTCGTGGTCGGCCGCTATGCCTCCAAGACCGTCCGCGGCCAGTCGGTCAAAGAGCGCCGGTACGCGATCACGGCGCTCGGGGAGGCTGCCTGGCGCGAACTCTGCGAATTCTACCGGGTCCGAATCGGCGGCGCCGGGTTGGCGGAGCGGGCCTGATGCTCGGCCGTCTGTTACCGCACCGCGTGCGCCGAGATCTGTTCGCGCCGGGGCTCCAGGACCTGCGTACGTCCCGCATCGCGAAGGGACGCACCCTCGGGGGCGGCTACTGGCTTCACGTGGTCGCTCTGTGGCTCGACTGCTGGCGGGTCGGCGTTACGTCTCCGCTTCGCTTCACCTCCCGCATCGCTCAGATCCCACGTCCCACCCCCACCTCGCGAGATCTCTCCATGGACAGCCTGCTGCAAGACCTCCGTTATGCTCTGCGAACCTTCCGGTCGTCCCCGGGCTTCACACTGGTTGCCGCGCTCACGCTGGGCCTCGGGATCGGCGCCAACGCCGCGATCTTCAATGTCGTCGACGCCTTCCTGTTTCGCGACCTCGGCGGCGTCACCGACAACGATTCGTTGGTTTGGGTGATGTCGCGAGATGCGCAGACCTCGCTCTTTCTCGGCAACTCGTACCCCAACTTCGAGGACATTCGCGACAACACCGACGTCTTCTCGGGAATGCTCGCCTACACGCAACGTCCGGTGAGCCTGCAGGCCGACGGCCGGGCCGAGCGTGTCTTCGTCGAGGTGACCACGGCGAACTACTTCGACGTGCTCGGGGCCCAGCCCGCGGTCGGTCGTACCTTCGCGCCGTCCGAGGGCGGTGCGGAGGGCTCCGGCGCGGTCGTGATGCTTTCGTGGAGCTACTGGCAACGCCGCTTCGGAGGCGATCCGAACATCGTCGGAACAGCGGTTCAGGTAAACGGGATTCCGTACACCATCGTCGGTGTGGCACCGCGCGAGTACGAGGGGCTGGAGAGCCTGCTGGGCATCGACGCGTATGTTCCCGACTCGATGCTCAACGCGCTCGACGACGGCTCCGTCGACCCACGCGATGAGCGGCGCGCGCCGGCCTTCCGGGTCGTTGCCCGTCTCGCCGCGAACACTTCGGTCAACGATGCCCAGCAGGCGCTAGACGTGATCGCCGCGGAGCTCGAGCGCCTGCACCCGGAAGACAACCGCAACCGCGGGCTCGCCGTCTTCCCGGAGAAGCAGGGCAGGCCCGATCCGAGCATCGGTGGCCAGTTCGCGCCGGTCGCCGCGCTCTTTATGGGGATGGTGGGGTTGGTTCTGCTGATCGCCTGCGCCAACGTGGCGAATCTGCTGCTGGCACGGGCCTCGGGTCGCGGCCGGGAGATCGCCGTCCGCTCTGCACTGGGGGCAGGCCGCTGGCGCGTGGTGCGCCAGCTGGCTACCGAGAGCGCCCTGCTCGGCGTAGCCGGCGGAGCCGTCGGGGTCGTGCTGGCGATCTGGGCAACCGGTGCCCTTCGCCGGATCGTAGCGGGCTGGCAGATCGAGATCCCTCTCAAGCTGCCGATCGAGATTGATCCGCGCACCATCGTCTTCTGCTTCGTGGCCGCGGTTCTTGCCGGTCTGCTCGCAGGGCTCACCCCGGCACTGCAGAGCGCCCGCAGCGAGCTCACCGCCGGACTGCGCGAGGGCGGCCGATCGGCATCGGGCGGGCGCCGGCAGACGCGCCTGCGCTCGACGCTGGTCGCGGTGCAAGTGGCGGTATCGCTGGTACTGCTGGTGACGGCCGGGTTGTTCGTGCGCAGCCTCGGCAATGCGCGCAACGCCGCCCTCGGCTTTCTCATCGACAACCGCCTCATGGTGTCGGTCGACGCCGAGCTGGTCGACTACGACGAGATCACCGGACGCGAGCTGTACCAGGAGATCCTCGAAGGCGTCCAGGCGCTGCCGGGGGTGCGCTCGGTGGCCCTCAACTCGTCGCCTGCGTTCAGTCCGCGCCTGGGCTTCGCCAACGCCCGGCCCGAAGACTCGACCCCGGAGGAGTTCTCCGATGCACCGTGGCACATCGTACAGCGGGTGTCGCCCGGGTATCTCGAGACCGCCGGCACGCGGCTTCTGGCCGGTCGCGACTTCACCGAGGCGGACAACGCAGACTCACGACACGTGGCGCTGATCAACGAGACCATGGCGGATCGGTACTGGCCCGACCGCGATGCCGTGGGCCAGCGCTTCGTCACAGGATCCGGCACGACATGGGAGGTCATCGGGATCGTCGAGGCCGGCAAATACAACATCATCTGGGAACCCCCCATGCCGGCAATGCTGTTGCCGATCGCGCAATCGTGGCCCTCGACTGTCACCGTCCTGGTGCACACCGACGGCGACCCGCTGACGCTCGCCGATCCAGTGCGGCATGTGATCTCCGCGATCGATCCCGACCTTCCCATCTTCAGCGTAATGTCGATGTCCACGCATCTGAACGACGGCCGTGCGTTCATGATCATCGGCCTGGCGGCGACCCTTGTCAGCGCCTTCGGACTGGCGGGCGTGCTGTTGGCCGGCGTCGGGCTCTACGGCGTCATTGCCTACTCGGTCGGCCAGCGGGCGCGTGAGTTCGGGGTTCGGATCGCGCTGGGTGCTGAGCCGGGCAGCGTCATTCGGCTGGTGATGCGCCAAGGCGTTCGGCTCGGGCTCGTCGGCCTCCTCGCGGGAGGCGCAGCGGCGTTCGTCGCCGCGCGGCTGGCGCAGAGCCTGCTGATCGGAGTCAGTGCCGCCGACCCGCTGACCTACGGGGTCGTCGCGATGGTCGTGCTCGCGATCTCGCTCCTGGCGTGCGCGCTGCCGGCCTGGCGGGCCACCCGGGTGAGCCCGATCGACGCGCTGCGCGCCGAGTGATTGAACGGAAGCGTACACGTGCTCTGTTAGACCCAGCGCGCCGAGCCAGTACGGCCGATTGGCGGATCGGCTTTCACACGAACCGGTGGAGGAGAGCGACGGCGTAGAGGGGAACGTTGCAGATCTTCCCGTCTCTTTTGAGATTCAGGAGGTTGGCTCGAACCAGCACGTCGGACTCAAACTGCTGATCATGGGACCTCAGGCTCTTGCTTCTGCGGCTCAACCCCGCCGGCCAGATGTACCGCCGCTCATCGCCGTCCTCCGCGTGCAGCGCGTTGAAGCTGACCGAAAGAAACGAAGGGCTGATCCGACGGATTCGCCCGCAGGAAGGCGACAGCCGCGTCGCCGGTGATGTCGATGAGGTGTCGTGTGCCGACGAACCCGGTGCGATAGCCGGCCGCGCGCAGCAACGCGGGGTAGCTCTGATCCGTCATCGCCGCGGCCAGCGGTGGCGTTCCGAATTCGAGGAGCTCGCCAAGTACTACACGAGCGTGCGCCGCGCCGACGACATCGTCGGTGCCATTCTCGAAACCCTCGACGAGGAAGGTTTTCGGGAAAACACCCTCGTGATGTTCATCAGCGACAACGGCGCCTCGTTCCCTTTCTCCAGATCCAACGCCTATCTCAACAGCACCAAGACGCCCTGGATCGTTCGCTGGCCGGGCGTGACGACCCCCGGGAGCGTCGATACCTCGCATTTCATCTCGAGCATCGACTACATGCCGACCATCCTGGAAGCAGCCGGCCTCGAGCAGGTGCGAGACCGACCCCGACGCGCTGGTGAACCTCGTTGCAGACCCGGCCTACGCCGAGATCCTGGCCGAGCTACGCCAGCAGCTGGCCAACGAGATGTACAGGACAGCCGATTTCATGCTGGAGAGGCTCGAAGAGGATCTCGGCATAACGGGCGCAGAAGGTCTCCGAGCCCCAGCTTCCCGGAAGTACTGGGACCACCACCTGAAGGGCGAGCCAGCGCCCAGCTGGATGGTCGACGGGGTCCCGTTCCTCGAGAAGAAACACGGCGCCTGGGATCGGGGCGACGGACGGCAGCCAGGGCATCGACTCCTCGCCGGAGAAGAGCAGCGTGGTATGATTTTTTCATACTCACCACCGAAGGAGTTCTTCGCCGATGGGTAGCGCCGTCAAACGAACCATCTCGTTGCCTGAAGATCTCGCTCGCGAAACCGAAGAGATTGCGCGGGCCGAGGGCAAGAGCTTCAGCGCCATCGTGCAAGAGGCGTTGCGTATCGCGCGGGCCCAGCGCACCCGGTCCGAGCTGCGCGAGCTGCAGGCATTCTGGAGCCGAAGGGCTCGCGACGCCGGCATCGTCAGCGAGGACGATCTGGACCGCTACCTCGCCGAATGAGGGTCGTGTTCGACACGAACGTGTTCGTATCGGCGCTCGTGTTTCCCGGCGGCAACGGCGAGCGCGCGGTCCAGCAGGTGATCGACGGGCACGATCATCTATTGGTGTCGCGCGCCATCGTCGGTGAGCTTCTCGAGGTACTGGCGCGCAAGTTCGCTCGCGATCGCGAAGAGCTGGCTCGGGTAGCCGTGTTCGTAGCCGGGATCGGCGAGGTCATCGAGCCGCGCGTCTCGATCACGGTGCTCGCCGACGATGCCGACAACCGAATCCTCGAGTGCGCTGTAGACGGTGGGGCGCAGTTGATCGTTACCGGCGACAAAGGAATGCTCGCGCTCCGGGACTCCGAGGGCATCCGGATCGTGCGGTTGGGACAGTACCTCGAGTCGCGCTAGACGCCGGAGCGCCCGGCAACTGCGTCCGAGCACGTCCCACCGGGGACCGATAAACTCTCGCCCCGGACTTTGCCGTGCGACGAATTGAGCCGGTCGGGGGAGGCCAGGAATGCGAGTCCTGAACGGGAAGCACGTTCTCGTCACCGGCGCGGCTAGCGCAATCGGGCAGGCTACGGCGGCCCGTCAACTGCGTCTGCCCCGGCGACGTGGAGACCCCAATGCTGCCTGATGACGCCCGCAAGCGCGGCATGTCCTGGGAGGAGTACTCGGCAGGCCCGTCGGATCGGCCGCTCGGCCGTATTGGCACCGCCGGCTAGGTTCGCCCATCGGCTCGTGTCCGCCCGGAGTCCGATCGCCAACCCGAGCTTGTCTAGTCGATCTCCGTACGGCTACTGCCGTGTCACCGGCCAAGAGACCGAACGACGCACGCGGCGGCGGCGGGCGGCGTCACCGAGTGCGTGTGGACCAGCGCGACGGCACCGGTGCCGGTCACGAACGATACGTTGCCGGTTCCATCGCCGACGGCCGCGAGGTCGGTCGCGCGCACGCCGAGGGCGGCGTATATGGCTTGGTTGTCGGCACTGTCTGGCTCCCAGTCGTCATCGAAGTGGAACGAGAACAGCAACGTGCTTTCGGTGATCGTCTTCTTGCCGCGCTGCCGCTGCGTCTGAAGCGATCCGTTGACCCGTACTCTCGCCCCGCGAGAAGCAGTGCTGGTGAGGTCTTGCCAGCCCAGTTGCGGATCGTCCACCGAGGCCCCCTCGTCGAGCCATGTCCTCACGTTGGCCGACACGACACCCGCGCCGTACGCGACCGTTACCGGGTCCATCTGCTGGTGTGCTTCCTCATATGGCTTCCTCCCGGGGTTGAGCAGGCTGTTGCCGACACCGCACCGGCCTGACGATGGGCCCTGTCCTCTACCCCGGACGGCGGTTGACACTCGGTTGACCGGGCCGACGCGCGGGTGTGGGAGAATCTGTTGATCATGCCTGCCATCAAGGGCCGGACGCCTGCGTGGTCGGGGTTCCCGTGGCGGTCGCCGCTGGGGATCGGCCTGCTGCTCAGCTTCTTCCTGCCGATCCTCGTGCTCGCGGCCGTCAGCGCGATCTCGCTGCGGCAGCGTTCGGAGACACGAAGCCTGCTCGTGCAGGAACGCTACGGGGCCATCGCCGACCTCGTGAGCACCAAGCTCGATGAGCAGATGGATCTGGGGCACCGCCAGCTGCTCGCGGCGATCGAAGGGGAGGACTGGAGCGAAGAGGCCGTGGTGGCCCGGCTGCACAGCGCCGAGCCCAAGTTCCCCGAGCTGACGCCACTGGTGATGGTGGCCGCCGACGGACGCGCCCTGTATCCGGTGCGTGCGAGGGTCCGGCGCGATCCCGGCGCCGCGCTCTCCTACGGACTCGGGGTACCGACTACCGAGCAGGGCACCTTCGGCTGGCTGATCGCTCGTGGCCAGGAGGCCGAGATGCGCGACCAGAACCCGGAGGGGGCTGTCCGCCTGTACCGGCGCGCGCTGGGCACGGCGTCGACGCTCGCCGACCGGACCCGGGCGATCAACGCCATGGCGCGCGCCCAAACAAAGGTGGGCGATACGCAGACTGCGATCGAGTCCTACCGTCGGCTGGTCGAGACGGCCGATCCGATGGACACGGAGCTCAGCCGCTGGGCCATCATCGGACGGGTCCAACTGGCGGCCGTCCAGGCGTCTGCCGGCCAGTCCGAGGCAGCCTGCAGCGGTACGCTCGACACGCTCCGATTCCTGCAGCGGTACCGGTTCCACCTGGATCCCGATGTCTACGCCTTTTACCGTGCCCACGTCGAGTCGTCACTGGCTCACCACGACCTGACCGAGGAGCAGCACCAGCAGCTCCTGCTGATGCTGGCGCGCGAGGCCGACCTGAACGACGCCGACCGCGCCCTGGAGGGGCTGATGCGCGAGCTACCCCAGCTGATCGCCGCGCGCTCCACCGACTGGAGCCGTGGCGATGAGAGCGCCCCCAGCGAAGCCGACACCGGCGAGAGCCCGGATCGACTCGCAACCAATTGGTCGGTGACCTACCAGAGTCAGATCCAGGGGAGTGGAACCGCGGTGTTGTCGCGCCGCATGGGCACGGAGTTCCACCTGGCACGGGTCTGGCGGCCGTCCAGCGTCAAGGCGGTCCTGGCCTGGCTACTGGAGCAGGACGGTCCCTGGCGATCGAACGGCGTCGCCCTCTACGGCCCTTCGGGTGGCGTTTTCTTCGCCTCCACCGACGCCGTGCCGTTGGATCATATTACCGCCCGACTGCCGCTGACCGCGCTACCCGGATGGCGTATCGCCGCCTATCCGGTCGACGGCTCGATCGCCGCAGAGGCACGCCAAGACGTGGTCGACTACGCGGTGCTGCTGGGCGCTGCGTTCCTCGCCGTGGTCGCCAGCCTGGTTCTCGCCACGCGCACCTTGTCGCGCGAGGTGGCGCTGGCGCGCACCCGATCGGATTTCGTCTCGAACGTCTCGCACGAGCTCAAGACGCCTCTGGCGCTGATCCGCATGTTCGCCGAGAACCTACGATCGGGTTGGGTCTCCGAGGGCAAGAAGCCGGAGTACTACCGGGTCATGCTCGGTGAGAGCGAGCGGTTGTCCGGCATCATCGACAATGTGCTCGACTTCTCGCGCATCGAGTCGGGCCATCGCGAGTTCCACTTCCGCGCCACCGACCTGACCGAGTTGGTCAGTGACATCGTCGAGCGCTACCGGTACTCGTTCGATGCCAGTGTGATCGAGCTCGTGGCCGAGCTCCCCGAGGAGCCGGTCGAGGCACGAGTGGACCGCGACAGCATCAGCCAGGTGCTGGTGAACCTGCTCTCCAATGCCGCCAAGTACATCGGTGATGGTGACAAGCGGGTACAGGTAGAGCTGCTGAGCGGCGACGAGGACGTCGCCATCGTCGTTCGCGACAGCGGTATCGGGATGAGCCGGGACGGTGTGGAGAAGATCTTCGCGCCGTTCTGCCGGATCGACGACCCCGCGGTGGGCTCGGTGGCCGGCAGTGGGATCGGACTGACGATCGTGAGGCACATCGTGGAGGCGCATCGCGGGTCGATCGAAGTGATGAGCAGCCCGGGCGACGGCAGCACGTTCCGCGTCGTCTTGCCGCGGGACCCGCGTACCCGCCGGCACGGCGGCTCGGTCGAATCTCGAACGGAGACTCATGCAGACGGATAGCCGACCGATGATTCTGATCGTCGAGGACGAGCCCAACCTGGTGGTGGGGTTGCGCGATGCTCTCGAGCATCACGGCTACGGGGTACTGACTGCCGGCTCGGGCGAAGCGGGTCTGGAGCTGGGGCTCAGCGGCCGCGCCGACCTTATCCTGCTCGACATCATGCTCCCGAAGATGAGCGGTATCGAGGTTTGCCGCGAGCTGCGCCGCCGCAATGTCCAGACGCCCGTCGTCATGCTCACCGCCAAGTCGCAGGAGATGGACAAGATCGAAGGGCTCGACATCGGCGCCGACGACTACGTGACCAAGCCGTTCGCCGTGCGCGAGCTGCTGGCGCGAGTGCGCGCGCAGCTGCGCCGCTCCGAGAGCGCTGGCGAGAGACCCGACCGGGTCGAGATCGGTCCGGCGACCGTCGACTTCACGAAATACGTGGTCTACCGCGACGACGAGACCCACGACCTGACCGACCGAGAGGTCGCGCTGCTGCGCCTGCTCATCGAGCATCCCCACGAGGTGATTACCCGGGATCGTCTTCTCGGCGACGTCTGGGGCTTCTCGGCCTACCCGACCACGCGCACCGTCGACACCTTCATCTACCGGCTGCGCCAGAAGCTCGAGCACGACTCCCAGAACCCCCAGCACCTGCTGACCATCCGCGGAGCCGGCTACAAGTTCATTCCGTGAGTCGCGGTTCCGACGCCTGCTACTTCCTACGCACCGCACGGCTCGGGTTTCGACGCTGGAGCGCCAAAGACATCGACCTGGCCGTCGAGCTATGGGGGGATGCGCGAGTGACGCGCCTGTTCGACGGGCGCGGCCCCCTGGACCGAGCACAGGTCCGCGCCCGGCTGCAATGCGAGCTGGCATTCGACGCCGAGCACGGCTACCAGTACTGGCCCGTCTTCTTGCTCGAGGGCGGTGAGCACGTGGGCTGCTGCGGCGTCCGGCCCGACGACCCGGAGCATGCCAGCCTCGAGCTCGGCGTCCACCTGCGCCCCGACTACTGGGGCGTGGGCCTGGCCAGCGAGGCTTGCACCCGGGTCATCGAGCACGCCTTCGAGGTGCTCGGCGCGGCCTCGCTGGTCGCCGGGCATCATCCCGACAACGACAGGTCGCGACGATTGCTCACGAAGCTCGGCTTCGTCCACACCCACGACGAGCTGTTCCCGCCGACGGGCCGGATACACCTTTCGTACGTGCTGCATCCCTCCAAGACCGGGACGACGGGCTCTTCGTCATGTTCCCGACCCCGGCGGCCGAAAAAGAGCCCAACGTCGCCTGGCTGCACGTGATGTCGAACTGGTTCGAGCAGCTGCGCAGCATCGTAGCGACCGACCGCTAAGGCAATCTCGACGGGCGATACCCTTGCGGCGCATCGGGTGATCTGCGAGGGTCCGGCCTCGATGTTCTGAGACCCAGGAGAGATGCACGCATGTGGAGGGCCGCGCCATGGTGGGGCACCATGACCGGTTCCGATTCACCACCCCCGGCAGCCCGTGGAACATGGCGCACCCGTCGCGGAGCTGCAGCCAGGAAGATCTCGTGGCGACAGGAGGCAACGGGCTCTTCTACTGCTTCGCCGCCGACTGAGCCCCGGATCGGAGGCGACCCTTGATCACCAGCTCCACGTCGCAGTCCAGGATCTGGAGCAGAACTAGCACCTGATCGACTGACTTTCGGTAGTTCGTCTGATCCAGAAGCCGGTAGAACTGGGACGCCGACGTGCCGAGCCGGCGAATGAGCTCGCGCTTGCTCAGATCGGAATCCTGCACGCGCTGCTGAGCCTCGACAGTCAACCGATACAGGAGCAGATTCCGCATGGTCTCGGGATCACGGTTGTAGTCGAGCACCGCGTCTAGATGCACCGAGTCCTCGCGGCCCGAGGCGAGCCGGTAGGTAAACGCCTCGTTCCCGAGCTCAGGGTCGACGAACACCTCCACTACCGGGTCCCCCGGCTCCGGAGGCAGCGGCAACCGTGCGTACGGCATGGAGAAACTGCCGCGCCGAGCGGTCAGATCGAAGGCGCGCTTTCTCGGATTAGCACGAACGGAGCGGATCTTCACAGCCTGCCCTCCTCCCGAAGCTCGGCGATGAGCCTCCGTAGCCTCCTTGACGCGCGACCGACCATCGCCCGGTCTGCCTCGAGGTCCCACTTCACGACCAGGCGCCCCTCCCTATAAACGTGCACGTGCGCGGGCTCGTGATCCCCCTTCCATGTGATCAGCACGTAGTTGCCTCGCCGGATCTTCCCCATGCCCGCTGAGACGGGCACCGCGATCATCCTTCTGACATGTTACCTCTTGAGGTAACGCTTTTACAGTGCGGAAGGCACGGGGTGCTGTTTACGCTGTTGAGCGGCTCCTCCTCGTGGAACGATGCGAGCATTGTTGCGCAGCCGCTGTCCGGCGGCGAGCGCAAACCGCCGGTGCCTGGAGGGACCGATGGCCGCTACGTGCCCACCGGCCTCATCGTCTATGTCCTCGAAGGCAACCTGTTTGCGGTGCCCTTCGATGCAGACAGCATCGAGGTTGCCGGAGGATCGGTCTCCATCGTCGAGGGGGTCCGGCAAGCGGCTGCCGGCGTCACGGGAGCCGGCCAGTATGCGTTCTCGAATCGCGGTGGGTTGGTGTACATGCCGGGTGGTGGTGCTACGGGCGCTTTCCAACTCGTCTGGGTGGATCGTAACCGCCAAGTCGAGCCCCTGCCCTTCGAGCCGCGTTCGTCTGCCACCTTGGACCTCTCGCCGGATGGGCAGCACATCGCGCTCGGAATCCAGGGAGATGACGGGGAGTGGGACATCTGGATCTACGAGGTCGAACGAGGGGGGCAGCCAGGTGGTGCTGACCACGGAGGGCAACAACCGATTCCCCGTTTGGTCGCCCGATGGAGAGTGGGTTTTCTTCGCGTCGGATCGGAGTGGCAACAACGACATCTGGAAGCGGCGGGCTGACCGGAGTCTCGACGCCGAGCTGGTGTTGGATACGGAGGCTGACGTGCGGCCGACGTCGATCTCGATTGGCGGTGAGATGCTGCTGTTTGACAGCGGGGTATTCCCGGGTCTCGACGTGGGGATACTGGCTCTCGATCCAGATCAGCAGCCGGAAATGCTCGTCGCTACCGCCGCCGATGAGGCAGGGGGCAGTTTCTCGCCGGACGGTCGCTTCTTCGCCTTTATTCGAACGAGACCGGGCAACCCGAGGTGAACGTGCGGGAGATATCGAGCGATCGGACATTGTCGGTCTCGACGAGTAGCCGTGGTGGTTTTCTCCCGCGCTGGTCGCGGGATGGAAGCGAGATTTACTACTTCTCCAACAGAAGTCCAAGCATCCTCGTTGCGGAAGTGGCGATGGAGCCGTTTTCCGCATCCGACCCTCGCGAACTCTCGGACATCGGCTGGCGTTACCCGAGCAACTTCGATGTCACCGCCGATGGACAGAGGTTCCTGGTGTCAGTGCCCGTTGGTGGAGATGACACGGGGGACACGGCACCCGGCGCACGACTCAACGTCGTCCCGAACTGGTTCGAGGAGCTCAAGCAGCGGGTGCCAACGGGCAGATAGTCGGCCCGGTTCCTCGCTTCGAAGACCGGTAGGGGTGGTCAGAAACGCGTCCACCGCCCTTCCTGCCGCCGCCCAGGTTTCGACTACCCGGAGTTCCAAGAAGCTCCCGAGTAACCCCGCGATCGGGGTGCTGGCGGCTGTGAAATTCACAGGCTGTTGACAACAGGGCCGGGCGCGCGGGCTAATGTCTTCGATCGCCGCGCTGGCCGGTTGCCGGCATGAGCATCACGAGGAAGACGCATTTGCTACGAGTCATTCGGACCCGCTCCGGCGGCTTCTCAGGAAGTCGCCGCTGGGCGACGCTGGTCGTCGGGCTGGTGCTTCTGGCCAGTCCCGGCGGCGCCACTACGGCCCGCCCGGTGTCGTGGCAACAGGCCGACAACGCGCGTCAGCTCCTGCAGCGGGCGGTGCATCTCGAGGAAGCGATGGGCGATCCCGAGGCGGCCATCGAGACCTACGAGCGCGTCATCTCCGCGCCGGATGCTGACGCGCCGTTGGCGGCCGTCGCCGAGTTCCGTCTGGCTGTCCTGTTGTCGCGGATCGGTCGCGGCCCAGAGGCCCGTACCCATCACCGGCGGATCACCGAGAGCTACGCGCGCGACCCGCGGCTGGAAGAGATCGTCCGCATGGCCCGCGAGGCACTCGGCGAGCCCAGCGGGCGTGGAAGCGGGCGGGCCATGGTCGCCCGGCGACTCTGGGAGGGATCCGAGGCGTACGCCTTCGGGTCGCTATCGCCTGACGGAAGCTTCCTGTCGTTCGTCGACTGGGGCTCCGGTAGCGGCAACCTGGCAATCCACGACCTGGACCGCGGCATCGAAAGCTTCCTCACCGACCTGGACGTCGACGAGATCGAGACCTACGCCTGCTCGACCGTCGTGTCGCCGACGGGCCGACGCATCGCATACACCTGGTACTCGCCCGATGTGGGGCACACCGTCCACCTGATCTCGCGCAACGGCAACAACGACCGGGTGCTGACGGTGGTGGGCAAGAACATGCGCCATCTGCAGCTCGAGGGCTGGTCGCGCAGCGACAACGCCCTGCTGGCCATCAAGTACTCCGTCGACGGCAACGAGATCGTGATGATCTCGGTACAGGACGGCAGCATGCGCACGGTCCGCGCCCTCGGCATCCACGCGCCGGAGAGCGCACGCCTCTCGCCGGACGGACACCGGATCGCGTACCACCTGCTCGACGAGCAGTCGCTGACCCACGACGTGGTCCTGACCTCGATCGACGGCGAGATCACGACTACCCTGGTCGGCCACCCAGCCAACGACCTGTTGCCGGTCTGGACACCCGATGGCGAGCACGTGCTGTTCGTCAGCGATCGCACCGGCACGCTCGGTGCATGGGTCGTCGAGGTCTCCGGAGGCGTGCGGCGCAGCGAGGATCGGCTGGTCAAGTCGGACTTCGGCCGCAGCATTCCGATGGGCTTTACCGAGCAGGGGGCGCTGGTCTACGCGCTCCAATCCAGTCTCAGCGACATCTACACAGCCGAGCTCGAGATGGAGAGCGGCACGATGGGGATGCAGGTCGCCAGCAGTGGCCGTTTCGTGGGGGTGAATCGGACTCCGGCCTGGTCGAGTGACGGCAACCGGCTCGCCTACCTGTCGGACCGGGGCCCGCTGCCCACCGGCCTAGGACCGACGAGCCTCGTGATTCGGGATCTGCAATCGGGCAGCGAGCAGGTGCTATCGCCGGAGATCCGCAACATACAAGCGCCCCGGTGGCACCCCGGGCAAGACGCTGTCCTGGTGCTCGGGACCGGGGCGGACAGCCGGCAGGCGATTTTCCGGATCGACGCGAAGTACGGCACCGTGGTGCCCTTCCTGACCTGGGAGGACACCGATTGCGACTGCGTCACGGTGTACGCAGCCGCACCCGACGGGAACCGCGTCGCCTACTTCCGCCCCAGCGGCGTCACCGATCGCGGCGATCTGGTCCTGCGCAATCTCGGCCGCCGCGCCGAACGCGTGTTGCTCGCGGGGCTGAGCGCCGCCACCCTCGGGGCGCTCGAGTTCTCACCCGACGGCAGGACTCTCGCCATGACCGTGCGCCGCCGCGGCCGCAACGGGCCGAGCTGGGTGCTGCAGCTCCTCGACCTGGTCTCCGGTGGCATGCCCGCCGTGCTCGCCAACCTGGGCTCGGACTCGGCGCGCGTCGATCTGATCGGCTGGACACCCGGCGGGGAAGGACTGCTGTTGGCACGGGCCAACGACAGCGGACGATCGCTGCGCTACGTCTCCGCCGACGGAGTCTCCTCCCGAACCATCGTCGCCTCGCTGCCTCGCGATCTGCGCGAGATCAGCCTGCATCCCGACGGCGAGACGCTCGCCTACACCACGGGCCAGTATCGCGCCGAGATCTGGATGCTCGAGAACCCGCTCGTCGAGGTCCACCGCGACTGATCGCGCAGCCGGGTGTCATACACCCGGCGTTTGCTACCGACACTACCTGTAAGCGCAGCGGTCCCCCTTCCCGTCGATGACCCAGGAGCATCGGCATGAGCACCCCGCGCACCAGAGCCTCCGGGTTCTTCGGCCCGGCCGAGTCCGGGCTCGATCAGGAGATACGGCGCCTGCGCCCGGGCCCGTTCCGGAAACGAACCGTCCGGTTGCCGCGTAGCGTTCGCGGCGAGCTGGCCAGTCACGCGAGCGCTATGAAGCGCGCCGCCGACGGCGACGTTGCTGCCGCTGTCAGCAAAGTGAAGCACACGCTGCTGCATCGCACGACACTGGGTCCGACAGCGGCCGACTACGAGCGCATCGCGGCCATTGGATACGATGCGTATCTGCAGGAACAGCTCGACTACGAGCAGCTCGACGACTCGGAGCTCGAGGAATCGCTGGCCGCGGATCTGCCGACTCTCACGATGTCGGCCACGGCGCTGTACAACGAGTACCGCGACAATCCTTTCATCCCGGTGCTCGAGCTCTGGATCGCCAGCGTCTACCGGGCGCTCTACAGCCCCAGGCAACTCTACGAGCGCATGGTGATCTTCTGGTCGGATCACTTCAGCATCGACATCTTCGCGCAGCCGCAGCCGGTGCTGAAGCCGATCGACGACCGGGACGTGGTGCGCGCCAACGCGCTCGGGTCGTTTCCCGAGCTGCTGTCGGCAAGCGCCCACTCGCCGGCCATGCTGGTGTTCCTGACCAACGACACCAACGTCCAGGGGCACGCCAACGAGAACTACGCCCGCGAGCTCATGGAGCTGCACACGATGGGCGAGGACAACGGCTACGACGAGCAGGACGTGAAGGAGGTGGCCCGCTGCTTCACCGGATGGAGCTGGTCCAGCGGCTTTCGCGACGCCGGACTGCCCGGCACGTTCCAGTTTCGCTCGCGCGACCACGACGCCGGCAAAAAGAAGGTGCTCGGCAAGACAATCAAGGCCGGGGGAGGCATCGAGGACGGCGAGCGGGTGCTCGAGATCCTTCTCGACAAGAAGCAAACCCGTGAGTTCATTGCCGGCAAGATGCTGCGGTGGCTCTGGGGATACGAACCGAAGAAGAACGCCATCAAGAAGGTCGCCAGAGCCTATTCGAAGAGCGACGGGGACATCCGCGAGATGCTGCGCGAAGTGCTCTCGAGCAAGCGACTCGGCAGCGCCACGACCAAGCTCAAGCGCCCCTTCCACCTGACCACCTCGACGCTGCGCGCCATGGCGGCCGAGGTCACCGACACACGCTTCGTGCTGCAGGCGCTGCGCGAGGCAGGCCACCTGCCCTACGACTGGGGCCCGCCGAACGGCTACCCCGACAGCATCGACTACTGGTCGGGCTTCGTGTTGCCGCGCTGGAACTTTGCCGCCGAGCTGTTCGACCAACGAGGGCTGAGCTGGGATCCCTCACTGGATGATCCGGGCGGCAGCGTCGCGAGCATCGTCGATCGGCTCGACCAGACCTTTCTGGCCGGGAACATGAGCCCGGCGACGCGCGTGCAGATCGAGGGCTACCTCGAGGCCCGCACGCTCAGCCGCCAGCGAGTTCGGGGTGCGATCGGCCTCACTATTTCCAGTCCCGACTTCCAGGAGTACTGAGATGCGCGAACGCGGCAAGCACGACGGTTGCGGCTGCAACGAGTACAACGCGGTCTCGCGCCGCGACTTCTTGAAGGTGGGGAGCGGAGCGGCACTGGCGCTGGCGGCTCCGGCATGGCTACCGCGCGTGGTCCTCGCCGACTCCTTCGCGGCAGATCGGGACGTCGTGGTCTCGATCTTCCTGCGCGGTGGGGTCGACGGGCTGACCATGGTGCCGCCCTTTGCCGAGAGCAACTACTATTCGCTGCGCCCGGGGCTGGCGATCAAAGCGCCTGATGCCGGTGGCTCGGACACGGCGATCGACCTGGACGGGACCTTCGGCTTCGCCCCGGCGATGCAGCCGCTGGTCGAGGCCTACGAGTCGGGTGATCTCTTGGTGGTACACGCGTGCGGGCTCGAGAACCCCACCCGCTCGCACTTTGCCGCCATGAACAACATGGAGGTCGGGCAGGGCGATCCGCCGGTGAGCCTGTTCACCGGCTGGCTGGGGCGCCACCTGGCCGCGACCGCGCCCAGCCAGGCCGACGCCATCCTACGCGCCGTGGGCATCGGCTACGGGCTCCCGAAGACGCTGGTCGGCGGACCGCTGACGTTGCCGATCGCCGACCTCGCCAGCTTCGGCTTCGGCGGCAGCTCCGGCGACGCTCAAGAGCGCCAGGCCGCAGTCGAGGCGATGTATTCGGCCTACGAGGATCCGCTCAAAAGTGCAGCGGTGAGCACGGTGCAGACCATCGATCTGCTCGAGCAGATCGACTTCGACGGCTACCAGCCGGCCGGCGGCGCCAGCTACCCGGCCGATCCGTTCGGTGAGGCTCTCGCCTCGACCGCGGCGCTGATCAAGGCCGACGTCGGGGTCGAGGCCGTCGGCATCAACCTCGGCGGCTGGGATACCCATGACGAGCAAGGGCCGATCGACGGCTGGATGGCGACTCTCATGGGCACGCTGGCGCAGGGGCTCGGCGCCTTCCACAAGGACCTGTTTTCCTCGGGTAACACCAACGTGGCCGTGATCGCCATGTCGGAGTTCGGCCGCAATGCTCGGGAGAACGGCAGCTCCGGTACCGACCATGGCCACGCCGGGGTCATGTTGGCCCTGGGGGGCAGCATCGCCGGGGGTCAAGTGCTCACCCAATGGCCTGGTCTCGACGCGGGCGACCTGTACCAGGGACAGGACCTGGCGATCACGATCGATTATCGCGACGTGATCACCGAGATCCTGACCAAGCGCGCCGGCGCCGCCGGCGCCGCCGACATCTTCCCGGATTCGGCCTACGAGTCGAAGTCGTGGGGCGTGGTCACGTAGCGGGTCTAGCCGCCTACGATGGTACGGCTCGTCTCCCAGAAGATGTGGCCTCGCTTGTCGAACGACCGCGTGAGTTGGTAGGGTTCCGCAGAGGTCCCCGGCTCGCCCGCTTCCCCGCGCCGTCCTGACAGGAGTGTGGCGATGTCTCAACGGGCTTCTCCCGGATTCTTCGGGCCCCACGAAGGCGCTGTAGCGTCGGTTTCGCCGGCGATCGTTCGTGCGCTGTCACGCCGCCGACGGGTGAATCTGCCGCGGCAGCTCGGCGACGACATGGCGCGGACCGCCGCAGCGGCGCGCAAGGCGCGCGACGGCGATGCCCGCGCAGCACTGGGCGATCTCGAGTGGGCGCTGCTGCGCCGCGCCACCCTGGGCCCGACCCTCGGCGAGCGCGAGCGCATCGAGGCGATCGGCTACGACGCCTGGCTCGAGGAGCAGCTCGAGATCGAAACTCTCGACGACTCGGCACTCGAGGATGCCCTGCACGAGGCCCTGCCGACCTTGTCGCTGCGAGTCGGGGAGATTTGGCGCGACTACCAGACCAACCCGTTCGTGCCGGTGTTCGAGCTCTGGACCGCGACGCTGTACCGGGCGATCTACAGCCCACGCCAGCTTTACGAGCGCATGGTGGTCTTCTGGTCCGATCATTTCAGCATCGACATCCAGGCGGACATGCAGTGGCTGCTCAAGCCGGTCGATGATCGCGACGTCGTTCGGGCTCATGCGCTCGGTAACTTCGGCGATATGTTGTCGGCGAGCGCCCATTCGCCGGCGATGCTGATCTATCTGACCAACGACACCAACCAGAAGAACTTCCCGAACGAGAACTACGCGCGCGAGCTGATGGAGCTCCATACCCTCGGGGCCGACAACGGCTACACCGAGCAGGACGTCAAGGAAGTCGCGCGCTGCTTCACGGGATGGAAGTACGAGGACCCCTACTCCCCACTGGGTGAGCCGGGGGCCTTCCGTTTCTCGAGCACGGTGCACGACACCGAGTCGAAGCGCGTGCTGGGGCGCAACGTCCCGGCCGACGGAGGCATCGAGGACGGCGAGAGAATCCTGACTATACTGGCCAACCACCGCAATACCGCCGAGTTCATCTCGGCCAAGATGCTGCGTTACCTGTGGGGCTACGAGCCCGACCGAAGCTCCGTGCGCGCGGTAACGCGGGCGTACCGGCGTAGCGACGGCAACATCCGCCAGATGGTGCGTGCCGCGCTGAAAACGTCGCGGGTCGCCAGAGCGCCGGCCAAGCTGAAGCGCCCGTTCCACCTCTACGTGTCGGTACTCCGTGCCCTCGGGGCCGACCTGCAGGAGCCGGGCTTCGTGCTGGAGTCGCTGCTGCGGGCCGGCCACATCCCCTTTGGCTGGATCCCGCCCGACGGCTACCCGGACGATCCCGTCTTTTGGTCGGGCTTCATCCTGCCGCGCTGGAACTTCACAGCCATGTTCCTGGGCCCGGAGGCCGGCATCGGGGTCGAACCAGCGATCGACGATCCGGCGGGCGCCGTCACCGACATCGTCGAGAGGATCGACCGGCTGCTGCTCGATGGCCGCATGCGCGCCGAGACCCGAGCCGAGCTCGACACCTTCCTGCGCGATGGCCGCAAGACGCGCAAGCGGGTTCGCGAGGCGATCGGTCTGGCCGCGGCCTCCCCCGAGTTCCAGGAGTACTGAGATGAGCGATCATCGACGCTGTGGCTGCAACGAGTATCACCGGGTCTCGCGGCGCCGGCTGATCCAGGGCGGTAGCGCGCTCGGCATCGCGGCGCTTACTCCGGCGTGGCTCCCGCGCATCGCGCTGGCGCAGTCCGACGACAGCAGCCGAGACGTGATCGTCTCGGTCTTCCTGCGCGGCGGTCTGGATTCGCTGACCATGTGCGTCCCGTTCAACGAGAAGAGCTACTACGATCTGCGTCCGACGATCGCCATCGCGCCCCCCGACGGGAGCGGCAGCAACAAGGCTCTGGCGCTCGACGACAATTTCGGCTTCGCGCCGTCGATGGGCTCGCTCATGGACGCCTACGACGCGGGTGACCTGGCGATCGTCCATGCCTGCGGGCTCGAGAACCCGACGCGCTCGCATTTCGAAGCGATGCACTTCATGGAGGTGGGCGAGGGCAACCCGGCCCCGAGCAACTTCAGCGGCTGGCTGGGGCGACACCTGGCGGCCACCGCTCCCAGCTCCGCCGACGCCGTGCTGCGCGCCGTCGGCATCGGCTACGGACTGCAGCGCACCCTGGTGGGCGCGCCCGACACCCTGCCGATCGAGAACCTCGCGGAGTTCGGCTTCGACGGCAACCCCGGCAGCCTCAAGGCGCGCCAGCGCGCTCTGGAGACGATGTACGCCGGCGCCGGCGAGCCGCTGGAGAACGCGGCCATCAACACCGTGAAGACGATCGACCTGCTCGAGGCGATCGACTTCGACAGCTACCGGCCGAAGGGAGGAGCCAGCTATCCGGGCAGCGAGTTCGGGTATGCGCTCGAGTCGACCGCGGCGTTGATCAAGGCCGACATCGGGGTCGAGGCCGTTGCCGTGGATCTCGGCGGCTGGGACACGCACGAGCAGCAGGGCCCGGTCGGTGGCTTCATGGCGTCGCTGATGCGCGACCTCGCCGACACGTTGGGTGCGTTCCACGCCGACCTGTTCGCCAGCGGTCGGCGCGATGTCGCCGCGCTGGTGATGTCGGAGTTCGGCCGCAACGCCTTCGAGAACGGCAGCAACGGCACCGACCACGGCCACGCCTCGATGATGCTGGTCATGGGCGGCGCCATCGCCGGTGGACGCGTGATTACCGAATGGCCGGGGCTCGACGAAAGTCAGCTCTACGCCGGTCAGGATCTCGCCATCACGATCGACTATCGCGACGTGATCAGCGAGGTGCTAACCAAGCGCGCCAGCAGCCCCAGCGCTGCAACTCTGTTCCCGGACCAGGACTACCAGCCCAAGAGCTGGGGCGTGGTCGCGTAGGAGCGTTCGGGACCCCATTCGATCAGTGTGGGCAAAGTCAGAAGCGACCGATCTCGATGCTATTGCGGAGCGGGGGCTAATCCGCGTCAGGGGCGAGTGTTGCCCTTGATCACCAGGGGCCTTACAGGTGTTAGCCGCCCAGAACCTCGACAGCCTCTCCTGGTTGGGCGGTCTCGATCGCCAGAAGAACTTGCGGCATCAGGAGACGTAGGTCCTCTAACCGGTTGGTCCTTGCCGCGACTGCGACTATCGGGATGCCGGCGCGGCTGAGGTTCTGCTGGTACTGCAGATTCCGATCGCCGGTCAGCAGAACCTCGAAGCCTGCGGCAGTCGCCAGGCCCAGGAGTTCGCCGTTGCTCTTCCCGCGCCAGTCTTCGCGGGCGACGGTTGACAGAGGTGGACCCCGAAATTCGGACAGGTTGCTAAGGTGGGATCCAGACCAAGAAGAAGGAGTCTGGAATGCCACGGAAGAGACGGAGTTATCCTGCTGAGCTGAAGGCGAAGGTCGCTTTGGAGGCGCTTCGCGAGGAAGCGACGATGGCGGAGCTGGCAGCCCGCTACGATGTGCATCCGAATCTGATCGCCAACTGGAAGAAGAAGGCTCGGCAGAAGGTGCTGGCTGGCTTCTCGGGGAAACAGGAGCGCAACGAGGTCTCTCGGGAGGCCGAGATCAAGGAGCTGCGGGCGAAGATCGGGGAGCTCGTCATCGAGCGGGATTTCTTGTCCAAGGCCTTCGGTCGTTGAGCCACGGCCGGAGGGTGGCGATGGTCGATCCGGAGCACGGCCCCCTGAGCATCACGCGGCAGTGCCGCCTGGTGTCGATCGCGAGGTCTTCGTTCTATTACGAGGGCCACGGCGAGAGTCCGCTGAACCTGCGCCTGATGCGGCTGATCGACGAGCAGTTTCTGATATCGCTGGATCGCCTGGATCCACAGGTCGTAGCCGTCCTGGGCGCGGAAGGTCTCGTCGTAGCCGCCGATCTCCAGCAGGCACTCGCGTCGGATCATCGTGCAGGCGCCGTGAGTAGAGTCCCCGGACGTGGTGTATGAAGCTCCGCCCGTCATCGACGCAGTAGTAGCAGGAGCGGTGGGAACTGGTGGGAAACGCAGAGCGTTTTCCACAGTTTCCACGGCGGGCGCGCCTTTGAGATAAAGATGGCCACTGGTCGATCCTTGGTTTGCCAAGAAGAAACCTTCTGCCAAGGAGAACAACCAGTGGCCAAGACCAAGATGCCCGCCGCCGAGTGGGTTCGCAAGGGGCTCGCGGAGCACGGCACCGATCTGCTCCAGGAGATGGTGGCGGTGTTCGCGCAGCTGCTGATGAGCGCAGACGTGGACTCGATCTGCGGCGCCAGCTACGGGAGCCGGTCGCCGGAGCGGGTGAACCGCCGTAACGGGTACCGACAGCGCGACTGGGATACACGCGTCGGCACGATCTCGCTGGCGGTCCCGAAGGTCCGGGAGGGTGCTTACTTCCCGGAGTTTTTGCTGCAACCGCGGCGGCGTGCTGAGAAGGCTCTGGTGGCGGCGGTAGCAGAGGCCTACGTGCTCGGGATCTCGACCCGGAAGGTCGACAAGCTGGTCAAGACGATCGGTCTAGAGGGGATCTCCAAGTCGCGGGTCTCGGAGATGGCCAAGAGCCTGGACGAGAGCGTCGAGGCGTTCCGGAACCGAGCCCTGGATGCAGGCCCATACCCGTTCGTGTGGCTGGACGCGATGCAGATCAAGAGCCGCGAAGGTGGCCGCGTCGTCAACGTTACCGCCGTGATGGCAATCGGGGTTAACGGCGACGGGTACCGAGAGATTCTCGGAGTGGACGTGATCACGAGCGAGAACGGCGCCGGATGGTTGGCGTTCCTGCGCTCCTTGGTAAGCCGGGGCCTGACCGGTGTGCAGTTGGCGATCTCCGACGCCCACGAGGGGCTCAAGGGGGCGATCGGCGCGGCGTTGCCGGGAAGCTCCTGGCAGCGTTGCCGGACCCACTTCATGGTGAACCTGTTGGCCAAGGTACCGAAGGCGGCGCAGAGCGCCGTGGCCACCTTGGTGCGCTCCATCTACGCTCAGCCGGACCGCGACAGCACGTACGCCCAGTTCCGCCGGGTCGTGGAGCACCTCGAGGGTCGGTTCCCGCAGGCGACCGAGCTGCTGGCCGATGCTCAAGAGGAGCTCTTGGCCTTCAGTTCGTTTCCCAAGGCGGTGTGGCGTCAGATCTGGTCCAACAACCCGCTCGAGCGCCTCAACAAGGAGGTTCGCCGGCGTACCGACGTCGTCGGCATCTTCCCGAATCGATCAGCCCTGATCCGCCTGGTCGGCGCCGTGCTCGCTGAACAGAACGACGAGTGGGCCATCTCTCGCCGCTACATGAGCCTCGAGGTCATCTCCGAGGCTGTCGCGCCAACCACCCACCACCCTGAGGAGGACCTGCTCGCCATCAGCGCTTGAAAATGGATCGCCTCAGTGGCCTTCGTACACCACTTGACGGGACGTGACCGCGCCGTGCGCCGGCTGGTCCAGGAGAGTGACCTCATCGAAATCGTGACGCCGCACGAGCTCGAGGACGTTGCCCTCCCGGTCGACCAGGTAGTAGTCGGGGAATGCCAGGCTCACCTCCGGGCGACGCTCGAGGACGTCCGACAGTACCGCCAGAGCGTTGCTGTCGAGATAGTCGTCGGCGTCGAGCCGAATGATGTACTTGCCGCGGGCCGTGTGCAGCGCGATGTTGTTGGTCACGTTGAGGCCGCGATTGTGCTGCAGGATCGTCGTGATCCTGCCCGGCTGCTCGTAGCCGGCGATCAGCTCCCGAGATCCGTCGGTCGAGCCGTCGTCGATGATGATGAGCTCGAAGTCCTGCAGAGTCTGGTCGAGGACACTCTGCACCGCGGTGTCGACGAACTCCTCGTAGTTGTGGTTCGTGATATACACGCTGACCAGCGGCGCCGGGTCGCCCATCTTCATCCTCGGTGCAGGAGCCGGCGCCAGGCGAGGGCGAAGGACCTTGGCAACGGCGGTGGGGAATACCTGGACTCGACGTTAGCTTCCAGCAGCTCGGGCCGCGCCTCCAGAACCTCGACGATATCGTCGAGCCGGTAGTCGAGCTTCTTGCCGCGCATGGCCAGCTCGTCGAGGAGCGCCCTGATCACCGTCAGGTCGTCGTCGGTGTCGAGCGTCAGACGCCAGCCACGCGCATGCTCCGGCGCGACCGGCACGCTCGCGGTGCGGAACTCGGTCCGGTTTTGGGTGACGTAGCTGGTGAGGTACTCGGTCTCGGAGCGGTCGCGTGCCAGAGCCCAGATGTCTCGCAGCAGCTCGACATCGAACACCTCGGCCTCGGTGCCGCTCGGCAGCTGCTTGAGGTCCGAGTACTCGGCATTGACGGCAAGGTGGTGCGCTACCGCCCGGTCGACATACTCCGGGTCGACCAGAATGTCGTCGCCCGTGACGCGCACGAGCACATCGACCGAATGGCCGCTCAACGCACCGAGTATGCGGGACAGTACGTCGCGACCCGGGCCTCGGTGAACCGGCACTCCGGCCGCCGCGGCGACCTCGACGAGGACATCGTCCTCCTGTTCGTGCGTGGTGCACAGAACGACGCGGTCGAGGCGCTCAGCCTGCTTCAGACGCTCGAGCAGGTGTCCGATCGCCGGCATGCCTCCGACGTCGAGCATCGCCTTGCCGGGCAGCCGTGCCGAACGCATGCGCGCGACCACGGTTGCCCAGACCGTCTGCGGCACGTCGGCTCGTGTGACGGGGTGCTCGGCGGGCCGGCCATCGAGCAACGGCCGACCGAGGATCCTGCTCGCCTCCAGAGGTTCGGCGTCGTTGTTGGGAATTCGCCGCATGGCGAGGTCGTCCTGCGTCAGCATGTGGCCCGCATCCAGCCCGGACACGGTTACCCAGGTCTTCTTGACGTCCTGACGGTAGCTGAGCTCGGCCTCGGAGAAGCAGGGCTCCGGCTCGCCGATGCCGCCTTCGCCCCGCCGCATCACGGCGACGAACTCAGCGAACTCGTCGGGGTTGAGCGCCGAGTAATAGTCGACGCCCTGCGCGGCACGATCCAGCGTCACGTGCTTCTCGATCACGGTGGCGCCCATGGCCATGGCCATCAGCGGCAGGTGCACCGCGAAAGGGTCGTCGCCCGCTGCATGATCCATGTAGCCGATCTCGCACACGTCGCCGAAGGTCTCGCTCAGCCATTGAATCCGTGACAGACCAGAGTCGGCAATTCGAGTCGGATAGGCCTGGAAGCCGTGCAACAGTACCGGAGGCCGATCGGCCATCCCGCGCACCGTGCCGAGCGCCCGTGCGATCTCGCGCGCCGTGCTGCCGCCAACCGCGAGCAGCACCGGCTGGCCGCTTTCGGCCAGCGCGAGCAGCAGCGGATCGTTGCTCAGATCCGACGAGTGCACCTTGTAGGCGTCGACGCCGCTGGTGCGAGCCACCTCCAGGGCCCGCATGCCGAACACGTCGCAGTAGATCCGCGGTCCCAGGTCATGGGCCTCGGCCAGCAGCCATTCGTACTCGCCAACGCTGAACGCCTGCTCACAGAAGTGCCGATAGCGCGGGTGGTTGCTGGCGAGAAGCTCCTCGCCGAAGTAGACCTGGAACTTGATGGCATCGGCGCTGCCGGCTGCAGCCGGCAGCGCCAGCTCGAGCGCGAGCTTCGGGTCTCCTTGGTGGGCGTTGGCAATCTCGGCGATGATTTCCAAGCTACTCGCTCGGCACTTGTTCCCAGGCGAACGCTTCCTTGAACCAGCATTTCTCGCACACGGGAATCTCTTCGGAGCGGCCCGCTAGATGCAGCCGCCGGACCTCGTTGATGGCCTCGCTGTTCCACAGCTCAGCCAGGCTGCGCACCTCCTCGGGCGGGTGGTGGCTCGGACTCGGGAGCTCGAGCCCCGCCATCATCTCGAAGCCTCGGGCACCGTGGTCGGCCTTGGCCTTGACCTCTTCGTAGGGCTGCAGACCCTCATCGTAGGCCCGCGCGTCGATGTACCCGATCGGGTGCTCTTGACCCCAGTCGTAGCAGCACATGCTGACGCTGCCGTTGTAGGTCACCATCAACCGCTGGTAGGGCTGCTCGCAGGGGAGTCGGCCGGTCGACACGAACAGGTTGCCGTCCAAATCGCGCCAGTGGCTGGCGGTGTCCGGGAGCCCACGCTGTTCGACGTATTGCCGGATCCGGGTGCGGGAGGCGTCGTCGAGATCGGAGATCTGCCCGCCCCGCTCGCTGTAGGCCTTCACCGAGACGTCGTCGACGCAGTCGGAGAACAGCTCGAAGAATGACTCCCTCTCGTCGAAGGTGTCTCCCGTGAGGATCATCTGGATCTTGGTGCGCGGGAACGCCGAGCCCATCTCGCCGCGCAGCCGATCGAAGCGGCGGATGTTCTCGTATACCCGCTCGAAGCTGTTGGTGTGGAAGCGCCCAGGCCGCATCTGCTCGTAGGTTTCCTTGGAGCCGCCGTCGAACGAGTAGATCATCAGGTCGAGGCCGGCGGCGATGAGCGCCCGGGACTTGTCCTCGGTGAGGGTGACCGCGTCGGTGTTGATCAACGTCTCGACGATGCCGTTCTGCTTGGCGTAGTCGATGAACTCCGGCAGCTTGGGCTGCAGCAGGGGTTCGCCGCGCCAGTTGAGCTTCACCGAGGGCACGCCGAGCTCGGCGCACTGGTCGATCACCCGGTAGTAGAGGTCCTCCCGCATGATCTTGTCGGGGGTCGCGATCTGCTGCCGGAAGCAGAACGGACAGGCCAGGTCGCAAACCGCCGCCACCTCGATGTCGACGCAGAGCGGTCCGTACCCGGTCGTCTCGACGTAGGTGTGGTGCAGCCCCTGGTCGATGGCCAGAGCCGGATTGGCCGACCAGCCCCCGCGGTAGGCGAGAAGGCGCTGCCGGTACTCTTCGAGAAGCGTCCCGTCGGGGTCGCCCCCCGCCGCGCTCGAGGCGTACAGATACGCCTTGTTCTGGGCCATGTGCTCGAGCATGAACTCGACACGGCCCGCCTCACTGTCCTTGCGACTCTGTATTGCGCGAATTCGCTCTTCGGCCACGTCGCCCCCGCGGACACACAGTACGAGATGATCGGGTCGCTCCTTCGGGAGATCGATCGGCGACACCGGTCGGGAAGGTCCGTCTGCGGAGTGTAAGTGCTGGTGTGCTTGCGGGCAAAACCCCGGCCGGTGCCAAGGGCGGAGCTTGCGGTGGGCGCTCCCGGACTCCGCAAAGCTGGGCTATCCTCCCAAATCGTAGACGGCTGGTCTCGAACCGTCGTTCATCGACAGGCCCCTTCATGAAGACCCTGCTGCGCCATACGCTCGCGGCGCTCGGCATTGCCTACTACGCCACGCTGGCACGGTTCACCTGGAGCCGTAGCAGCCTGCGCGTTCACCAGAGACACCGCGAGAAGATCTCGTGCCCCGGATGTGGTGGCGACCCGGGGGAGTGCGTCTACTCGGCGGCGGTGGATCGCAACCTGGCCCTGTTCGATGCCCGGCGGTGGGCTCGCAGGATCTACGGCCTGACGTTCCTACCGGCTGGCCGAGCCCGGGCTTTGCTCCGCGCCCAGGAGGGTCGCGCGACGGGGCCCCGAGGTGCGAAGGTCGACTATCACCGCTGCGGCGACTGCGACTTGTTCTTCCAGAACACACCGATCGATAACGCGGCCAGGCGAGAGTATTACTCGGGGTTCTATCGTGATGGCGGCAAGTTCGGACGCCCACAGGCCTATCGCCCTGGAAGCCGGTTTCACCTGTGGGCCGAACATCTGGCGGCGACTACCGGTCTGCCGCCAGGCACAGCCGTCCTGGACGTCGGCTGCGCCGAGGGATTGCTGGTCCGCAAGCTATCCGAGTTGGGCTACGACGCCCACGGGATCGAGCCCTCGGCGCCCATGGTGAGGTACGCACGGGAGGATCTGGGCCTGTCTATGGTGCAGGTAGGAGAGTACGCCGCCGATAGCTACCCGGACTCACGTTTCGATCTGGTGACGGCGTGCCACGTGATCGAGCATGTCGAGGATCCGTTGGCACTGATCCACGCCGCTCATCGCCACCTCAAGCCAGGCGGATACCTCGCCGTGTCGACGCCGTGCGCCGACGCTGCGTTGCGCTACTACGAAGCAGCCGGGGAGCACCCCGACCTCGCCGAGGTTTTCGGTCGTGCGCACTACGTGCTGTTGACCCAGACCTGTCTGCTACGGTTCGTTGACCAGGCCGGGTTCGAGATCATTGGCGAGGAGTTTGTCGAAAGCCCGGGACAGTTGCCCCCCGGCAGACGCACATCGCTCAGCGGTGAGAAGGTCTTCGGCGTGACCGTGATTGCGCGCAAGGCTCGGTAGCATCGGATGGGAATGACCATACGGCGGTCCTTGGATCAGCTTCGGCTTGCCGTTGGGCCCTCACGATCGCGAAGCGGCCCTTGCGGTTCCACGGAGCAGGAGCCGGACGCCTGAACGCCATGAACAAACTCCGCGAGCTCCTCGGCAGATTGCCGCAGCGTCGCCGGCCGGGTGACCCTGCGGCGCGCGGTGGCGGCATCGCGTCTGGGCAGGCGTCCGAGCCGGAATCCGCTGGGCCGCAGCAAGACCCGCTATTGCCTCCGTGGCAGTCGCTCATCGAGAGGGACGCTGACCTCTGGGCGGAGTCGCTGGAGCGCGGGCGGACAGGCCCCCGAGTGCTGATCGCCAATAGCATTCCCTCCTTCTACAACAGCACCAATCTGGAGAGTCTTGTGGCGGCCGCGCTGACGGTGCGCGGCGTCGAGGTTCACGTCCTACTGTGCGGCAAGGCGTTGCCGGCCTGCATGAATACCAAGATCCGCAAGACGTCATCCGACGAGATCGCCGACGGGACCTTCCGCGAAAAGATCTGCGACCTGTGCATGCAGCGCGGCAGCGCGTTTACGGACCTTCAGATACCGGTCCACACCTACGCAGATCAGGTGAGCGCGGCGGATGCACATCGGATCGCCGAGCTGGCGGCCGAGGTGCCGATCGACGGGATCCGCGATTTCGTACACGAAGGCATCCCGGTCGGAGGGCACGCCTACGCAGGATGTCTGCGCTTCTACAGCCGTGCAACGCTCGATGGCGAACATCGCTGGCGCGAGGTGCTTCGGCGCTACTTCGAGGCGGCGCTCACCACGAGCCTGGCGGTCTCACGCCTCACCGACAAGTACGCGTTCGACTCAGCCTGCTTTCACCATGGAATCTACGTGCCGCAGGGAATCGTGGCAGAGGTGTGCCGGTCGCGCGGCGTCGCGGTGACGACCTGGAACACGGCCTATCGCGAGCGCTGCTTCATCTTCTCCCACGGCGATACCTACCACCACACTCTGCTGGATGAACCCACCTCGGCCTGGGAGACGATGTCCTACTCCGACGAGAGCGATCGCCAGATACGGGAGTATCTCGAGTCCCGCTGGCTGGGCTCGCAGGACTGGATCTACTTCCACGATACGCCTGACGATTCCCTCGACGCGCTGGTAGCGGAGACCGAGATCGATGTTTCCCGGCCCACGATCGGCTTGCTGACCAACGTCATGTGGGACGCCCAGCTGCACTACCGCGACAACGCGTTCCCCAGCATGCTCGACTGGATTCGCGACACGATCGAGTATTTCTCGGGTCATCCCGACCTGCAGCTCCTGATACGCGTCCATCCGGCGGAGCTCCGGGGCCTGCAGCCGTCGCGGCAGTTGGTCGTCGAGGAGATAGCGGCCGCCTATCCGCAGCTACCCCCCAACGTCTTCGTGATACCGCCGGAGAGCAACGTCAACACGTATGCCGCCATGCAGCGCTGCAACGCGGTTCTGATCTACGGCACCAAGACCGGCGTCGAGCTGACCAGCATGGGCATTCCCGTGGTCGTCGCCGGTGAGGCGTGGATTCGGAACAAGGGGTTGACCACCGACGTGACCAGCCGTTCCGAGTACCGCCAGGTGCTCGAGAGCCTGCCGCTGCAGGAGTCCCGTCTGTCCGAAGAGCACCAACGGCGCGCACGCAAGTACGCCTACCACTTCTTCATGCGCCGTATGATCCCGGTCACGAGCATCCTGCCGACACCGGAGGCCAAGATTCCCTTCCACGTCGAAATCCCGTCGCTGCGGTCGCTGCTCCCCGGCTTCGATCCGGGTCTGGACGTGATCTGCGACGGGATCTTGACCGGCACGCCGTTCGTCTACCGGTCTGAGGATCTCGCCGTCCGTACGTGATGCAAGGTGTCGCACCGTGGCACCCGATCGGAGTCTCGCTTGGATCGTCTCGACTACAAGAAGGCGGGACCGCTGGCGCTCGGCATCGGCGTGCATCACGACGCCGCGGTGGCCTTGTGCGACAGCAACGGGATCGTCTGTGCAATCCAGGAAGAGCGCGTGTCCCGCGTCAAGCACCACTATGGATTTCCCCACTCTGCCCTTGGTGCGCTGCTCGAGTACACGGGGGTTTCGGGGCACGAGATCGATGTCGTGGCGTTTGGCCGCCGCGATCCCCTGTATCCGGACTACGGGGCGAACGTGATGGTGGATGTCCCCGGCCACCCCGTCGAAGGCAAAGCGCTCGGGCAGCTTCCGGGGGCGGAGCTCATGGCGATGAGCGAAGCGGAGGTGCTCGAGGCTCTGCGCCCGAGCTGGGGCGAGTTTGCAGATCGCCACTGGTTCTTCGCGCGAAGCTTGTTGGAGCGACTCGGCCTGATGAACGGCCGGACGCGCCACTACAGCATCGCCCATCACCTGGCGCACGCGGCCTCGGCCTTCCGCCTGTCGGGATTCCGAGAGGCCGGCGTCGTGACTATCGATGGCAAAGGCGATCAGCTCTCGGCCACCATCTACCGGGGCCGCGCCGACGGTCGCATGAGGCTTCTGCGCAAGAGTACTGCACGCCACAGCCTGGGCTCGTTGTATCAGGCGGCTACCGAGGCTCTGGGGTTTGTGCCTGTTGACGGCGAGTACAAGACGATGGGACTGGCGGCCCTGGGCCTCGCTGAGGCTGGCCCGAACCCGTTTGCCGGGATGATCTCCGTGCGCGACGGGAAGTTCCGCTCGAGCGTCCCGTGGACGTTTCGCGATTACAACGCGGTCTACCCGGAGCGCCGAATTCCCAACCCACTGGGCTCGGTCGCACAGACGGAGAATTTCAAGGGTTTGCTGGCGCAAAGCTCGCCTGAGCAGTTCGCGTTCGATGTGCAGGAGCACTGCGAGCAGAGTCTCGTGCATTACTTCGAGCAGGCCATGCAATTGGCCAACAGCTCCTCCCTGGCCTGCGCCGGCGGGGTGATGCTGAACGTGAAGGCGAACGCGCTCATCGAGCGACGCCTGTGCCCGAAGCGGTTCTTCGTCTTCCCCGATTCGGCTGACAGCGGCCTTGCCGCCGGGGCTGCCATGGAGGCGCTCTACCAGGAGGGGTGGCTCGATCGCAGGCCGACGTTTGGAAACCCCTACCTGGGCTATTCCTACAGCGAGGCTGACATCGACGGTGTCATTACTCGGTTCGAGCGCGAGTTCGGGGTCGTGCGATCGGTCTCGAGCCCCCGGTTGCTCGCCGAGCAACTGGCTTCCGGTCGGGTTGTCGGCACTTTTCAGGGGCGACTCGAGACCGGGCCGCGTGCTCTGGGGAACCGCTCGGTGCTGGCCGACCCCCGAGACGCCTCGATCAAGGACAAGATCAACCTGCTTCTCAAAGGCCGCGAGCCCTTCGTCCCGTTCGCCCCGATCTTGCTCGAGGAGGAAGCCCCGAAGTACTGGGCTGGATCGGTGGACCGTCGGTACATGACCTTCGCCGTCACCGCCACTCAGTACGCGAAGGCACACGTACCGGCCGTCGTGCATGTCGATGACAGCCTCAGGCCCCAGGTCGTGAAGCGGGAATGGAATCCGTGGGTGCACCAGCTGCTCGAGGAGTTTCGGCGGCTTACGGGCGAGGGCCTGCTGGTGAACACCTCTTTCAACCGACACGGTCATCCGATCGTGGCCAGTCCAGACGATGCCCTCGAGCATCTCGTCAATGGGTGGATCGAAGCCGTCGCGATTGGGAGCTGGTACGTGACGTTGCCGGGCAGCGCCTCCGGGCCGTCGGGCGGGGGTGGCTGAGCGTGCGGATCCTGCAAATGGTGCCGGCGTCGTATGTCGAGCCGAGCCTGCACTATCTCGGCAGCACCAAAGACATCGCGGCTCGCGTCCAGTACTACGAGGACCGCGGCATCGAGCACGAGATCCTGGCCCACGGCAAGACGGCCCCGGAGATCCTGGAAGCCATGGCAACGGTTAGCCTCGACAACTTCAGTCACGTAGTGCTCGAGAAGGCCAGTTTCGGGCCCGTCGTGAGGTTCATCCGTGACCGTGCTCCCAACACGAGGATCTACATCCGGGGGCACAACGCCGAGGGGCAACACCGCCTCGACTACGTTCGGGCCAGTCTGAGGATTCCGCGGCGTCGTGGCCTGAGCAACGTGGCGAGCCTGTCGAGAAACATCTGGAGATACGGGGCTCGTGACATCATGACCGCCCGCGCTGCCGACGGCGTGCTCAGTATCTGCGAGAGCGATACACAACACTACTGGCGCCGGATCGTCGGCCGGCGAGCCGTCACGGTGCCTTTCTTTCTGTCACGCCCATACGTTCGTGCCATCGACCGCGAGACGCGGCGGCGGAAGCTCGACATCTGTCTGCTGCCGGGCTCGATGCATCCTGGTCCGCTGATCGAGCACTCGCTCAACCAGTTCTTCCGTCTGCTATACGGGGGCGACCTCACGGGTCTTCAGGACGACGGGTGGCAGTTCGTCATCAGTGGCGCGAAGAGCAAAGGCACGCCGCTGCCGCGTCCGCTGAAAGAGATGGGGGTGCGCTGGCGCCATTTCGGATCGCCCTACGAGATGCTCGGTCGGGCTCGCGCGGCCATGATCCTTTCCGACTACGGTCGAGGCTTCAAGACGAAGATCCTCGAGGCCATCCTCTGCCGGGCCCTGGTGCTGTGCACGGCAGGACTGTACCGGCGATTGCCAGAGCAAACCCTGCCCTACTGCGTGCCGGTTGACCCGCGACGACCTGCGACGCTGGCCAAGGCTCTCGAGCGTGCCCGCGGCGAGTTTCCTGGTGGCGAGCCGAACCGACTCCTGCAGCGAGTCGCCTACGAGCGATTGGATCAGGTGTTCGGGATCGCCTGATACCGTACCGTGCAGTTGCTGGCGGCTCGTGGCCGCCCTCCGATCGCAGAGCCGGACAGGTCAGCGGTGATCAGCTTCCGCAACGTCACCAAGAAATACGGTACCCGTCTCGACGTTGCGAAGAAGTACGCCATGCGCGAGATATTCTTCCCGTCGCGCAGATCTCGGTCGGAGCTGCGTCCCCAGGAAGTCCTCGGATTGCGCGGACTCTCCTTCGAGGTCCAGGAGGGAGAGTCGGTTCTTTTCCTCGGCCTCCGAGATTCCGGCAAGACGACCGCCGCGCGGCTGATCTGTCGTCTGACCTATCCCACTACAGGGCACGTAGAGGTCCGGGGGCGGACGCGACTGGTGACCGCTCAGCGAATCGGAGCCACTCCGGTCATGAAGCTCGCGGAGTACGCCCGACTGCTCGCGATGATACTCGGTGCCGACTCCTCGCAGCTCCGGGGCACCGTCGATCGGCTTCTCGCCGACTGCAATCTCGAAGATTGGCGGCACGTCCGAGTTCACAATGCACCCGATGGAGCGGTCAAGCGGCTCGGGTACTATGCCGCCTTGCTGATCGACGCGGACACCTACGTATTCGACGGTTTGGTGCGCATGTCGATGGGGGACGGCGGCTTTCAGGATCTTGCTGAACAGCGCCTGCAGGAGCTTTTCCGAACTCGCACGGTGGTCGTGTTCGCGAGCAAAGCACCTCGAGATGTCGACTTTGATCGTGGCCTCGTGCTGCACCGTGGCGACGCCGTCTACGACGGCTCGTTCGAGCTTGCACGGGCACTCCATAACCACACTGTGGCGCGAGGCGACGAGGCGGGGGTCTCATCCGTGGAGGAAGAGGTGCGCCGTGCCGACGTCTTCCTGCAGTCGGTCAGCGAGCAGCCTGCGCAGGACGTGGGCCGTCTGGCTTGGGACTTTGAGGTAAGTCTGGGTGCGGACAAGGAGATCCGAGCCATCGCCGCCAGTGGCAAGCCCGTCGTCATCGGTCCCTATCTGAGTCACGTCGATACCGAGTTGCTTCTCTGGGTGCCATTTGTCCGCTGGGCCGTTCGGTTGCTGGGAATCGACCGGGCGCGGATCGTCTGCATTTCGCGTGGCGGAGCCGATGCCTGGTACCAGGGGATCGGCGGCGACTACTTCGATGCGATGGACTTGATGTCACCGGTCGCTTTCGCTCGCCGGCACCGAGTCTTACTGGACAGGAACGGTTCCCGCCAGATGGGGAAGGAGGAACTGGACGACCGCCTCGTTCGGCGAGCCCTGGCGCGGATCGGAGTGTCCAAGATCGACGACATCGGATGGATTCATCCGTCGCTGTTCTTCCGCGTGTTCATGGCGGCGTGGCGTGGTGCGGTGGATGTCTCCTTCCTGCGGGAGCGGCTGCTCGTCGAGAGACTGGCCGACAAGCCGGCACCGCCTGCCGGCCTGGACGAGCCGTACATTGGTGTCTGGCTCGGTACGACACCTTACCTCGCAAAGGACGAGCCGCTGCGCGACCTGATGGCTGGGGTGCTACAGGATCTCGCCGTGGATACAACGCTTGTAGATGTCAGCTCGGGTCGCCGGATGGAGCCACCCTTCACCGCCGCTCTCGACAGCGCCACCGCTTCGGCAGAGGCGGAAGGCCGGGTCGACGAGCGAGATGTGCTTCACGAGCGCACCCGGATCATCGCGCACGCGCACGGATTCCTGGGGGCCCACGGCGGCCTGTCGCAGCTGGCCCCGATGTTCGGCGTTCCTGCCGTCACGATCTATCACGAGCCCAGCTACTTTCGGCCGATACCGACGGGCTTCACGGCGGTCAACTTCCGCCTCAGCTGGCAGCTCATCGAGCAGATGACGGGGAGCGTGCCCACGGCCGTGGATGCCGCGAAGATCGCGCCGGAGGAGCTGTCGGGTCTCGTGAGACAACGGCTGCAGGCAGCGAGCTAGCTCAGCCCTTCCGGTAGATCGCATTGTACCCCGCCTGCTCGGGCGTGGCGCCTGAATCGAGTCGCCGTTGCTGGTAGAGGGTGTAGTGGCGCTCTACCAACGCATAGCCACAGTCCTCCAGGAAACGCGCTGTCTCCGGGAATCGGGGATTGGTCTCGAGCTGGATTGCTCTCGGGGCGTCCGACGATTGGAGCAGCGCCGACATTCCCTTCAGGACCGGCAGCTCGTTGCCATCGACATCGAGCTTGACCAGATTCGGCGGCCGAATCACCTGTCGCCTCAGCAGCGTGTCCACGCGGATACCTTGCTTGAGCTCGATAGCCTTTGGCTTGAAGGGTTTCTGCTTTGCAGTTCTTCGTGCCCCCAGCTGACTGTCCGACGTTCCGGCGCTCAGGGTTCGGTAGTTGAAGTCGAGGAATCGATCCTTCGAATGGAGCGCGCAAGACAAGGCGCTTGTTCGGTCGCGTAGCCCGTTGAGAGCGATGTTGCGCATTAAGCTCTGAAAGCTCGGAGCGTGCGGCTCGAACGCGTAGACGTGGCCCGAGGACCCCAACCGCGCCGCAGCGTAGATCGTATAGATCCCCACGTTGGCGCCGATGTCGTAGAAGACGTCGCCGGGGCGAAGGTCGTTGCCAATCCAGCGGATCGTCCCGGGCTCTTTCTCGAGCATCGTGCGGGCGCGATACAGCTCTTCTTCGCAGCGACACTCGAAGCGATAGCAGCGCTCCCCATCGGCGATCGACTCACTACGGATCAGCTGACCCCTCAGCGCGAGGATCAGGCGCTCGTGAGCTCGCAGGTGTTTGCCGCGCTCGCGCTCGCCGCCGACGCCCCGGTTCAGCAGCAAGTCTGCGACGCGTCGCACCGTTCGCAGCATCTTTGGCTTCTCCGACGGACGGCGCAGCCGTGAACCGGTGGCTGCCCCGCTGGCCGGTCAGGACGAGCTGTCCGCAGGCAACTCGTCGTCGTTTTCGTCATCGTCCTCGCCCAGCGCCTTGCGCTCCTTCTTGCGCAGCAGCGCGTACTCGCTCTGGACCAAGACCCTGAGCATTGACAGGAACTTGAAGGGACCTACGCCCTGGCGCGCCAGTTCGGCAGCTTTGGCCCGGTTCAGCACGTAGTTGCTGAACAGAATGCGGGCGAAAGCGAGTGGCCACGGCCACCAGCGCATGGGCGGCGTCTTGCCCGGTCGGAACAGGGTTTCGCGCTGGCGCTCGAGTGTCGAGTCGCTGACGCGACGCCGGTACCAGTAGGAGGAGAAGATCTGGCGCGCCTGGCCGTGCAGCGACAGCTCGATCATCAGGAGGCGATCTGGGAGCAGCGCCTCTCGGAACACCCCGGCCTTCTTCAGTGCCTTGCTGCGGAAGAGGCCGTAGACCATGTTGCCGGACCCGCGCAACCGCCTGCACGTGTGCATGAACCGCGCCGCGGTGTTGCTGAGGCCGTGGTTCGAGAACAGCGGCACCTTCTTGTACTTGAGGACGCCGCGATCGTCGATGATCTGCGTGAGGGGGTAGGCGAGTGCGAGCTTCCGGTCGGCGTCGAGCACCGAGACCATGGTCCCGAGCCACTTCGAGTGCCAAACGTCGTGATCGCTGGCCCACGCGAAGAGCTCCGGCTTGCCGCCGTGCTTGTTGACCAGCTCGAACGCACGGCGCCAGGCCGCGATCATGCCGGTGCGCTTCTTATTGCGGTAGAGGTGTACGCGTGGATCACGTTCGGCGTAGCGGGCCGCGATATCGCCGGCATCGTCGCTGGAGCCGTCATCGAGGATGACCAGAACGAAATCTTCAAAAGTCTGGCCCAGGATCGAGTCGAGTGCCTCGGCGATGAAGGGCCCCCCGTTGTAAACGGGCATGCCGATGCCCACACGCGGCCTTTCCGATGCCTTCGGAGCCTCGTGTGTGGCTGTATCGCCCGTTTCGGGGCTGGGAGAATCGACGCGGTCTTCCATTGCCTCCGTGTCCAAGTAGCCCAGGACGTGGCGATAGCGGGCCCCGCGTTGCCTCTTGAGAAACGGGGGGTCGTTCTCGGTAGTGGGGCTGCCCTTTACCGCCGCCGTGTAGTCGGCGTTGAGGAGCGGTAGCTCGGCGAGCCGATAGTACTCCCTGATGATGTGTCGAACGTTCGTCAGCTCGTGATTGTAGATCGAGCGGTCGCGGTTGTAGCTGTAGAGGAACGGGCAGCCGATTCGGGCCGCTTGCTCCACATAGTCCCGGACCTGTTTCGTGGTCATCTCTTGAAACGACACGGTGTTCATCGTCAGGTCGGGGCTTACCGCCTCGATGAGCTCCGGCCGGTCGTTGGGCAGGAAGACGAAGTCGGCCTCTTGCCAGCCGTCGAGGCATTCGTCTGCCGGCATCTCGCCGGCGATGTGGAGGCGTGCCTCCGGAAAGGCTGTCTGCAGGTAGACCGCCGAGAAGAGGAAGAGTTCGGGGAAATCCGTGATCACGTAGGTGGTATCGGGGAACAGCGTCTTGAACTGGTATCCGAGGCCGCCCCAGCCGCCCCCGACCTCCCACACCAGACGCCGTGGGTTCGGACCACGGAACATGCGTTCGACCAGTCGTGATCGGTCGAGTCCGATCATCACCTCGAAGTACTTGAGCGTATCGACGTTGTAGAGCGCGCCATCGATCTCGTATCCGAAGCCGCCCAGAATCGGCGACTCGGGTACCAGAAGCGTCGTGTCGCCCGCCGTCAAGAGCTCCAGAAACCGTGCGTGGAACGCCTTGAACCGATTCGGGTTGACCTTCTGATACTCATAGACCTTGAGTCCCGTGACGTGGTAGCAGTGGTGCCGGAGCTTGCTGATCAGCAGCCGCGAGGCCTCCGCCAGATACTCGAAGTTCGCCAGCTCCTGCTTCCAGTAGTCGGACGGTGCCTGCTCCGAGGAACCGGCGCCAGCGGCGCGTAGCGCCTGGATAGCGCGCTGCACGCGCTCATACGCCGCGTAGGCGCGCTCGGCCTCGGTTGCGTTCGGGGTGGCGTTGTCAGTGCTCATGGTCATGACGCCGGGCTCAGGCGGTCAGCAGTTGCTCGGCCGACATCTTCGACACCAGGGCCCCGGGAGTTCCTTTCGCGAGCTCACCCACCGCTGCAGCTACGAGTCGCCCGGCCGAGAACTCGGTGCCGTGCGGTCGAACGAACTCTCGCACGAATCGTTGCCGATGCTCGCGTAGCTCGTCCTCGCCGGCCGCCAGGCGCTCGAGTTGGCGGACGGATTCGGTGGCATTGTTGGCTACCAAGAGCACCCCCGACTGCAGCAGGTGCCGGAAGTGCTGCGCCCGAAGCTGGGTATCTTGATAGCGATCGGTGATGATCGCAACACAGGGCTTGTCGAGGATCAGGCTATCGAGCATCGCCGAGGTGTTGACGCCCACTACGCCCACCGCGTGGCGAACGCTATTGCAGAAATCGGCCTGCATGTCGCTGCTCTCGGGAAGGGCGCCGGCCGGCGGCCAGACGACGATCCGCGGGCCGGCCTCTTTGGCCAGGGCGACGAAGTGGTTGGCGTTGGCCGGGTGTGGCCGTGCCAGGATCGACGTCCTTCGCAGCGAGCTCGACTCGTCCAGTGCCTGCAGGAGCTCGCGCACCAACCAGGTCTCGTCGCGGGCGATGTTGGCCGACGAGCCGAGGTACAGCACGTAGGGCCGATCCTCGGGGAACCCGACTGCGCGACAGAACGCGCCGCGCTGCTCGATAGCCAGAGGCGTGTCGAACCATTTGTCGAAGAAGGGTGCACCGCTGAGCAGGGCGAGGCTCGGCGGGGTGCCATGGTAGCGCTCGGTCTCCTCGACATGGGTGCGATTCCAGGCCAGCAGCAAGTCTGGGCGGATGTGAAACAGGCCCTTGGTGCTCGGGTTGTCCCAACTGAGCACCATGATGGCGCTCGGTATCCGCAGGCGTCGGGCTGCTTTCAGATACTCGACCTCCTGCGCGTAGCGCATGTTGGCGGGCGAGGCCAACACCACATCCGGAGCTACGTCGCGGACATCGTCGATGACCGGGTGCGCCGCGGGTAGCACCACCTCGCCCCACTCGAGCGCACGGCTCAGCGTCTTGCGGCCGAAGACCCAACGGCCAAGCGACGTGCTGTCCCAGCGCTTCACCCGTGCTGACTGGTAGCGACGCCAGCGGGCGCAGTAGAACTCCGACTGCTCAGAGCGGCGCAGGTAGCTGCTGTAGCTGCGCAGTTCACGCGCCGCCAGGACGAGGCCCCGACTGCGCCCGTCGCGCAGCCGCGACCAACCCCTCGTTACCTCGGGATGGCGGGCAAGGAAGTCGCGCAAGGCGACGTCGGGCTTGCCTTCCGACCAGGCCTGATCGAAGCGCAGGACGAGCTCGGCGCCATCGGCGAGGAGTGCTTCGAGGATGCTCTGATAGTAGGTGAAGTGGTAAACGGAGCGTCCGACGAACAGTACGCGCATACGATGGGTCGAGCCTTGGCGCCAGGGCTGGAGACGGGGCGCAGGACCGGGATCCCGCCTGCGGCGGCCGCCGGCAGGCATCCGCCGATAGTATGCTCCTTCTCGACAGTCGAGCGAATCCGGACAGTACGGGTGCCGCCCGGGCTCCGGCAGGACGAACATGGCTGAGCTGCGAAGTTGGTCGGGTGCCCCATTTCGGCGCCTGCGCAATGTCTTGCATCTGGGCTTCCTGCTGTTCATGCGGGACTTTCAGTACCGGTTCAAGCAAACCTACCTTGGCTATACGTGGGCTGGTTTGCGCCCGTTGCTCGTCGGTGTGCCGATTATCCTCGTCGGCCGCCAATTCAACTTTGGCGCCGATGAGCAGATCGGCATCAGCTACCCGCTGTTTGCCTTCGTCGGATTGACTCTCTGGCAGGTGTTCTGGGACGCCCTCTTTTACCCCCAATGGATCATGCGGCGTACGCGCAAGCTCCTGACGCGGGCGCGATTCCCGTACAAGGCGGTGCTCAGCGCCGCCGGGTCGTACGTGCTCTTCAACGTCATGATCTACAGCGTCATGATCGGGATCGCGGTGCTGATCTTCGGTGGAACTCCGGGCCCGGGCATCGTCTTGGGTCTGCTGAGCCTGCCGATGCTGATCCTCTGCGGTATCGCCGTGGGCGCCTTCCTGGCCCCGATGATCCTGGTCTACCTAGACTTGCGGTACGGCCTGCCGATGATGTCGAGCGTGCTGATGTGGACCATACCGGCGGTCTACGTGACTCCGGAAAGCGGTTTGCTGCACACCATCAATACGTTCAACCCGATAACCTACCTGATCAACACCCCGCGGGCCTGGCTGACCGGGGCTACGGGCGGCGAAGTCGAGCTGTTCCTGCTTTGTTTCGCCGGGTTCATGGCCCTGGCGACCGTGTCCTTCTGGTTCTACGAGCGCACGATGCGGATCGCGGTCGACCAGATCCTCTGAGAAGCGCTCGGAATCGCGCTGCGCTCGGCAGATTTCGGCCGGGTAGCAGGCCCTGGCACCCTGTGCTATACCGCCTGGATGGAATGGACGGCCTGTCTCCCGAGCGCCGAGTCCCTGAGATGAAGATCTTCTTTTCGATGCGCCACTCCGGCGCGATTCGGAACTTCGAGTCGGTCGTCCGGGGTCTCGCGGATCACGGTCACGACCTGCACTTGTCGTTCGTCATGGCCGACAAGATCGGCGACGAGCGCATCGTCATGGAGCTGGCGAACGACTATCCCGGCATCACCTACAGCTGGCTTCCGAAGCGCACCCAGGAGCGCTGGTTCGAGTTCGCCCGCGCGGTGCGCTTCACAGTCGATCTGCTGCGCTATCGGTTGCCGATGTACAAGGAGGCGCACGCGTTGCGGGCCCGTGCCGAGCGTCGCGTACCGCGCCCGGCCCGATGGCTGACGAAGCTACCCATCTTCCGCAGCGCGGCGTTCAACCGAACGGCGCAGCGAGCCCTCATTGCTGTGGAGCGGGCGATTCCGGTCGATTCGGTTATCGAGGCCGACGTGCTGTCGCGATCACCCGACCTGATCCTGGTCACACCGCTCGTGGACCTGGGCTCGGATCAGGTCGACTACGTAAAGGCGGCGAAGAAGCACGGCATCCGCTCGGCCCTGTGCGTTCACAGCTGGGACAACCTCACCAACAAGGGGATGATCCGGGTCCTCCCGGACCGTGCCTATGTCTGGAACGAGATCCAGCGCGACGAGGCGGTGAAGCTCCACGGCATGCCGGCAGACGCCGTGACCGTGACCGGCGCCTCCACCTACGACCACTGGTTCGAGTGGCAGCCGACCCGCGACGCCGGCGCGCTCAAGCGGGAGGCCGGTCTCGATCCACACCGGCCTTACCTCCTGTATCTGTGCTCTTCGCCGTTCATCGCCCCCACCGAGATCGACTTCATCGAGCAGTGGATCGCGGCCGTTCGCGCCGCCCCGGATTCTCGGGTGCGGGAGGTCGGCCTCCTGGTTCGGCCTCACCCCGAGAATCGCCAGGCGTGGCAGCGCCTGGAGCTCGATGAGCTGGGCAACGCGACGGTCTGGCCGGGACAGGGGGCCAACCCCGTGAATCGCTACGCCCGCAACGACTACTTCGATTCCATTCATCACAGCTGTGGCATCGTCGGCATCAACACCAGCGGCCTGATCGAGGCAGGAATCGTCGGGCGGCAGGTTTTCACGGTGCAGCAGCCGGAATTTCAGCAAACCCAGGAGGGCACCCGCCACTTTCACTATCTGACGGGCGTCGGCGGAGGGCTGCTGAAGGTCGCCGCCGATCTGGCGGAGCACACCACGCAACTGTCCGAGTTCATCGCGCAGGGGGCCGACGCAACGACCTCGGGCCGGGAGTTCGTGCGCCAGTTCGTGCGGCCGCATGGCTTGGAGGTGTGCGCCACCGACCGCTACCTCGACGCAATCGAAGCGCAGTGCTCCGAGCCCGTACCGGCGCCCGAGCGCCGCGGTCTGCTGGCGCTCCCAATGCGCTGGTTGTTTGCGCCGCTGGCGATGTTCATGCACGTCAAGAGCCGCCTGATCAAGAAGCGGCGCAAGGCAGAACGTGCGGCGAGGGGCGGCGGGCTGGTAGCCCAGACTCTCGCCGCCCCGCGCGAGATCGCGTTGAGGATTCTCTACAAGTTCCTACGCCGCAAGCGCGTTCGCGCGTTCGTCAACCGCTACGTCCTGCCACGCGTAGTGGGCGACGAGATGGCCTTCCAGGAGGTCGCCGTCACCGAGCGGGCCGTGCAGCGGCTGGCGCGCAGCCCGATCGACAAGATCATCGTCGGCCCCTGGCTCAGCGAGGTGGGCTTCGAGGTCCTGTACTGGATCCCGTTCCTCAACTGGATCCGTACCTATCGCGACTTCGATCCCGAGCGTTTCGTGGTGATCTCTCGGGGCGGCACCGGCAACTGGTACAAGACCTTCACCGACAACTACCTCGACATCCTCGACTTCATGACGCCCGAGGATTACTTCCGCCTCAACGAGGAGCGGATGGCCCAGGGCAAGCAGAAACAGCGCGCGATATCGGAGTTCGATCGGGACATCCTGCGCATCGCCAAGCAGGTGCTGAACCAAAAGGACGCCGAGATTCTGCACCCGTCGACCATGTACAACCTGTTCATGCCGTACTGGAAGCGGCGAGCGACGGTGAGCCTGGTGGAGCGCTTTGCCCTCTTCTGCAAGCATCCCGAGCTGGACACCAGCGACATCGCCGGGCAGCTGCCCGACAACTACGTCGCGATGCGCTTCTATTTCAACGACTCCTTCCCCGATACCGAGCAGAACCGGGAGTTCGTCGCCAGGCTGTTCGAGCGGGTGACCAAGCGCCACGAGGTCGTCCTGCTCAACACCGGCATAGCGATGGACGACCACTGGGACTTCAAGCCCGAGGAGCTCGATCGCGTGCACACGATCGATCACCTGATGACACCGAGTACCAATCTGGAGGTGCAAACGAAGGTCATTCAGGGAGCGAGCTCGTTCATCGGCACCTACGGCGGGCTTTCGTACCTGCCGCCCTTCTACGGCGTCAACTCGATGGCGCTCTACTCGCATCGGCCGGGCTTCCTGCTGCACCACCTCCAGTTCGCCCAGCGCGTCTTCATGTGCATGGACGATGCAGCCTTCACGGCGCTCGATGTGCGCGATACCGACCTCGTCAACACGCTGACCGGGAGCGACGCGTTCCCGACGACCCCGCCCCGGGGCAGGGGCAAGCGCGTCTTTCTGTGGGGCCCCGGGAGCCTCGACAACGAGAAGACCGAGGCGGTCCAGGCGCGCCAGCAGGTGCCGGCGTTCCTGGCCGGCGGCGGACAGCTCGAGTCCGGAGAGGCACGGGTGCCTTCGCCGGTGCCGGTACGCGAGGACAAGGCTGTAGAGCCCAAGCGGATCCTCTTTGTCATGCAGTATCCGGGCTACCTGCGCTACTTCGACTCGGTGCTGAAGCAGCTTGCCGGCCGCGGGCACCATGTCATGGTGGGCTTTGACAGCCCCCACAAGCAGAGTGAGGGCCTGGTCTGCCTCAACGGCACCGGCGATCGCATCGAGGTCGTCGATCCGGTACCGGCACGCACGGATCGTTATCGGGAGGTCGCCAGGGGCCTCCGCACGACCGTTGACTACAGCCGTTACCTACATCCCGACTTCGTCGACTCGCCCTACTTGCGCAGCCGCATGGGCAATGTGCTGCCGCCGACGACCCGGTTCCTGAAGCGCTTCCCGGCGCTGGGTGCGCGCTCCTCTCGAATCCTCACCAAGTCGATTGGCCGCTTCGAGAACGGGATTCCAAGCCCCCCGACCATGGAGGCCTATCTCAAGTCGCTCGATCTCGACGCGGTCGTGGTCACGCCTCTGGTTACCGATGGCTCGACCCAGGTCGATGTCGTGAAGGCCGCACGCCACCTGGGCATCCGGTCTGCTCTGTGTGTCGCAAGCTGGGATCATCTGACGACCAAGGGCCTGATCCGCCTGCAGCCGGACCGCATCTTCGTCTGGAATGACCAGCAGAAGCGCGAGGCGGTGAAGTACCACCACGTGATCGGCTACGCGGTGCGCATCACCGGTGCCCACCCCTTCGACAAGTGGTTCGACTGGGAGCCCTCGACGAGTCGCCAGGAGTTCGTCCACAAGGTCGGCCTGCCGGCCCACAAGCCATACGTGCTGTTCGTCGGCTCCACCAAGTCGATCTCGGTCCACGACGCCGAGGTCAAGTACGTGCTTCAGTGGATTCGCCAGTTGCGAGGGGCGGACGATCCTACGGTGCGGGATGTCGGAATCATGATTCGGCCCCACCCATTCAACATGGGTGTCTGGACCGAAGTCGATTTGTCCGGGCTCGGCGATGTCGCGCTATGGCCCCGGGAAGAGGCCAACCCGGTCGATGATCAGGACCGCAGGGAGTACTTCGATTCCCTGTACCACTCGGCCGTTGTCGTTGGCGTCAACACCACCGCTATGATCGAGGCGGCGATCCTCGACAAGCCGGTGCACACGCTGCGCACCCGGGACTTCCAGGACACCCAGGGCGGGACGCTCCACTTCCACTACCTGCTCCAGGACAACGGCGGCTTCGTGCGCTCGGCCGCCGATTACGACGAGCACATCGTCCAGCTCAGTGCGTCGCTGGCTGATCCGGGCTCGGCGCACGCGCGTAACGCCGCCTTCGTGCGCTCCTTCGTGCGACCCCATGGGCCAGGTACGCCGTGTACGCCGATCCTGGCGCGCCAGATCGAGGTTCTCGCCAACAAGCAGCTCAAGCCGCGCCGCCCTGTTCCGCGCCGCTATCTTCCCGTGCAGGCCGCATTCCATCTGGTGGGCGGGGTTGCGAGCGCATCCAGACGTCGCAAGTAGTCGGTGGCCACGCTGAGAGGAGTCGCTCTGCCAGCGCTCTTGGCCTTGGCCTCCAGCGCCGTTGTGGGCTGGCTGGCCTCGTTCGCTGCCAGCCAGCAGCCGGTCTTGCTCAACGTTCGTTGGGCACCTGAGCTCGCGGCCGACGAGATGGCTCGGACGGAACGCTCGCTCGGCTTGGTCCGGGACGTCGCCGTAGGTGAAAGAGCCTGGCGGTATCTGGTAGGGGACCGCTCGGAGGATTCCCTGCGAGCTATCGTGTTGCACCCGCTGGTCGAGGACACGGGTGGAATCGACCGACGCACGCTGGCAATCGAATCGGTTTCAGCGGCGGGGTGGCGGGCGTTCCGGGTCGCCTTGATTCTCTGGCTCGGTCTGGGTCTCGCCTTCACGCTGACCGGGCTACCGGAGCCGTCTCCTGACGGGCGCGCCTCGGCGATCGCGAACAGGACGACGCTCGCAATCGTCGGTTCGATATCGATTGCCCTCGCGTATTGGTCGTTTCGGGCGGAATTGCCGTACATGGACATGTTTCGGAGCCTGGACTACGTCGGGAGACGAACGTGGCTCGGCATGGCCAGCGACACGTTCAGTGGAACCGCCGAGTTTCGTCCTCTCTACTTTGTCGTGCTCAAGCTCCTCCACGGGCTTGCGGGACCCTCGCAGATTCTGTTGCGCACGGCGCAGATGGCCCTGGTCCTCGTCAACCTGCTGCTGTTTCGTTCCCTGGTCGGTTCGCGGTCGGTCGCGGCAGCGACCGGCTTCACGGTCGGGGTGTTTTGCTTCGTCGGGTTGCACACCTCGGGGTTCATGTTCGCGTCGGCTCTGACGCCGTACGCAGCCCTGATCGTGAATGCCCTCGTGTTCGCGAGCCTTCTGTGGGCTCGACGCGACCGCGACCGGCTCACGGACTGGGCTGTCGGGGCCATGTCGGTCGTGGCCTTACTTCTAATCGAATACGGCGTCGTGGTGCCGATGATGTGGGCCCTGGCTGGCCTTCTGCGGCTGGGATCTGCGCGTCGTCGCACCGGCTGGCTCGCCCTCGGCGTGATCGCGGCTTATGGGCTGTTGCGTATCCTCACGAACAGTACCCCGATACCCGGCCCGTTCTACACGGAGTCCGGCTTCCTGTTTCAGGAGCATTTCAGCGTCGAGGCTCAGGGCGAGCTCTTCGGCGAGCACGTCTGCGCCTTCTACCTGTACAACGTCAGCGCTACGATCCTGACCGTTCTCTTCTCGGAGCCTCGCGCGGGGGTCTACCGAGGACTGGAGGCCCTGGTTCACGGGGTCTCGGCACAGCCCTGGCAGATCATCAACTGGGCTACGTCTGCGGTCTCGACGCTCCTGATCGGGGTCTGGCTGGTCCGCTGGTCCGGGCTCAGAGCTGATCGGCGGCGCCTGCTGGCCCTGGGCGCGGTGGTGTTCGCCGGCAACTGTCTGCTCGGGTATCTGTACACGCGTGATCGGATCCCCACGCTCGCAGGCGCCGTCTACGCGGTGTTCCTTGCCGTCGCTGTCGCGGACCTCGTCCGCAGCCGTGCCCGTCTGCAACCCGGATACCGGCGTGTGCTGGCTACCGTGCTGTTGGTTGCTCTCGGGCTTGGTTGGGGCATGCGCACCGTCGGCACTATCGTCAGGGCTCGCGACCAGGCATGGGCGGTCAAGGACGAGTGGACCGACCGCTACGAACATCTGGAACCGTCGATCTTCGCCGGAACTCCGCCCGACGACCGGCGCACCGACGAGCTACTCGAGGAGCTACGACGACGTGGCGTAGCCAGGACGCTGCCCGATCCTCGTCAGGATCCCGACTGGACCCGGGAGTGGTTCCAGCGGACGACCTTCTAGCAGCGGCGAAAGGCCCTAGCCGCTTGTCGCCGACGGCGCGTCAGCGCATCGCGGCGAGGCTTTCGATCAGCGTGCGGGAAACGATGACCAACTCCTCCTCCGACATCTCATGGAACAGCGGTAAAACGACGGTCTGATCCTGCGCCTGTTCGCTCTGCTCGAGCGCCCCCGCTGCTGCTCCGCCGTCGCCGCCCGAGGATGCTCCAATCGCGGCCGCGCGCCAGGGCTCGTGCGCGAAGGCCGGCTCGCGATGCGAGCACATGATGCCGCGTCGCGTGGCGACGCCGTGATTCAGCATCGCCTGCATGACGGCGCGCTGGTCGCAGCCGTCGGGAAGACGCACGCACAGACTCTGCCAGTTGCTGCGGCACCAGCTCGGCTCGTGCGGCAGCGCCAGGCCCGGAACATCGGCCAGCAGCTCACGATAGCGTGCTACCTGCCGTCGCCGGTTCTCCACCATCTCCGGCAGCTTGCGCAGCTGTGCGCGGCCGATGGCCCCCTGGATGTCGGTCATCCGGTAGTTGTAGCCGAGCTCGAGGTACTCCTCGAAGACCACCTCGCGCGCCGAGTGCCGCACACTGTCGGGCACGCTCATGGCGTGTTGGCGCAGCAGGCGGAATTTCGCGTCGAGCTCGGGGTCGGCGGTCGTCAGCATACCGCCGTCACCTGTGGTCAGCAGCTTCCTGGGATGGAACGAGAAGCAGGCCACGTGTCCGTCGGGTCGCCCGATGGGTCGCCACTCCTGGTCGCGCAGAATCTTGCTACCGGTGGCACATGCCGCGTCCTCGATGACATACAGGCCGCTCTCTCGAGCGAATTCCACGACGGCGCCGATGTCGCACGGCATGCCCATCTGGTGAACCGCCAGCACGGCGCGCGTCCGCTCCGAGACCGCGTCCGGGAGGCGCGCCGGATCGAGGTTGAATGTCGCCGGGTCGATATCGACGAACACCGGTACCGCACCGACGTAGCGAACGGCGTTGGCGGTGGCGATGAACGAGTGACTAGCCGTGATGACCTCATCGCCCTTGCCGATTCCCAGAGCCCTCAATGCCATGTGCAGGGCGGCCGTGCAGCTCGAGACCGCGCATGCGTGGGGGGAGCCGACGAAGGCGGCGAACTCTTGCTCGAAAGCCTTGACCTGTGGTCCCTGGGTTACCCATCCACTGCGCAGTGGACCGGCTACCGCCTCGAGCTCGGCTTCGCCGAGCCAGGGCTTCGCTAGCGGAATCAGGGGCCTGTCCGGGGAGCTCATCAGACCGACTCGGCAGGCAGCCAGTTGCGGGTGGCCTCGCTGGCCAGAAGCTCCTCGGCGGAGTGCCCAGAGGCGCGGTACCAGACGAGAAGGCGATGCAAGCCCTGGCGTAGCGAGACCGTGGGCTCGAACCCGAGAAGCTCGGTGGCCCGCGACGAGTCGGCAAGCAGTCTCAGGACGTCGCCGGGGCGAGGCTCCACGTGTTCGACCTCGGCATCGGGCGTTCCGACGACCTCCTTGACCAGGCCCGCCAACTCGCCGACTTGAACCTCCCGCCCACTGCCCACGTTGAGGGTCCGCCCGACACAGGCGTCTGCCGTGGCGGCGGCGAGGATGGCGCGGGCGGTGTCGGCGACGTAGGTGAAGTCGCGCGTTTGGGTGCCGTCGCCGAAGACGACCAGCGGCCGTCCGGCCAGGCACCGCAGAAGGAACTTGGGGATCACCTCGCCGCTGTCCCCCTCGTGGTGGGAGCGAGGGCCGAAGCTGTTGAACGGCCTCACTACGACGGTCGGGAAGCCGTAGGTGCGATGGTAGGCACGCGCGTAGCACTCGCCGGCGAGCTTGGAGGCGCCGTACACGGTGCATGGGTAGGTCGGGTGGGCCTCGTCCATCGGGATCGTCCGGGCGGTGCCATAGACCTCGGAGCTCGAGACGTAGACCAAGCGCTCGACCCCGGCGCGGCGACTCGCCTCGAGAAGCTCGAGGCTGCCGGTGGCGTTGACGGCGTGGTTCTCGGCAGGCGAGTGGATCGAGTGACGCACCCCGAGGCATGCGAGGTGAAGCACGGAGTCGACCCCTCGGAGCAGCTCCGCCATCCTGTCGCGGTCCCGGATATCCGCAACCGAGAGGCACTCGCTCGAGCCCAGAGTCTCCTCGAGATTCTGCCGCTTGCCGTTGACCAGATTGTCGACGACGAGCACATCGGCGCCTGCGTCGATCGCCTGACGCGATAGCTCGGAGCCGATGAAGCCGGCCCCGCCCGTAATGAGCACCCGCTTGCCGTGGATCATTCCCCGGTCTCGTCTTCGATGAGATAGCGTGGCCGTCGGCGAGCTTCGTGCAGAGCACGCCATAGGTACTCGCCGAGAACGCCCATCATGATCATCTGAATTCCGCAGAGCACCAGTACCACGACCATCAGTGACGCCCAGCCCTCGACCGGGCTTCCGGTCAGGCCGTTGCGGATGACCAGCGCCGCGTATGCGAATCCCAGCAGGGCGACGACGAAACCCACATAGCTCATCCAGCGGATCGGTCCGTACGAGAAGCTGGTGATCGAATCGACGACGAGCTTCAGCTTGCGGCGCAAGGTCCAGCCGGACTCGCCCGAGTGGCGCGCTTCCTTCTGGTACACGACCCGATCCTGCCGGAAACCGATCCAGGCAAGCGTTGCCAGGATGCTGGCGTTGTCCTCTTCGAAGTCGTTGATCGCACGGATGACCCGCCGGTCGATGAGCACGAAGTCGGCCCCGGCCGCCGGCAGCTCACGAATGCCCACCGCGTGTCGCATGATCAGGTAGTAGAGCCTCGACCCGGCCACCGTCTGCCAGCTCTCGCCCTCGCGGCCGCTGCGAACGCCCCAGACGATCTGTGCGCCTTGTCGCCATTTCTCGAGCAGCTGGGGGATGGCCTCGGGTGGATCCTGAAGGTCCGCCGCCATCACCACGGCGCAGTCGCCGCGAGCCTTCTCCAGGCCACAGGCGATCGCCAAATGGGAACCCGAGTTGCGGGCCAACCGGACGCCGCGTACACGCCCGGTCTGGTGGGCCAAGCGATCGAGCTCCTCGAACGTGCCGTCGGCGGAATGATCATCGACCGCCACCCACTCCCAGTCCAAGGGCAGCCCGTCGAGCGCGGCATGAAGGCGTTCGTACAGTGCCTCGAGGTTGTCGCGCTCGTTGTAGGCAGGCGTCACCACGCTCACCATGGGACGCTCCCGGGCGCGCCTGGGCTGGCTCACCGTCGCTGCAAGGTCGCCGAGAACTCGCGAGCCAGTTGCGGGCACAGGTCGAGCTCGGTGGCCACCCGGCAGGCAATCCGGTTGATCTCGGCTTCGTAGCCGGGATCTGCGGGGGCGACCAGTAGCGGGTGGACGACTCGGGAGATCAGGTCGTAAGCGCCGAGCCGGCGGACCGAAACGACGTGAAAGCGCTCGCGCAGGAAGGTCCACAGCAGCTCCTCGTCGAAGTCGAGGTTGTAGGCGACCGGTGGCATGCGCTCGAGCCCCACGCTTTCGCGGGCCTGGTCGAGGCCATGGCGTCCTTGGCGGGTGCCTTCCTGCATGAAGTAGAACCCGCCGGGCTCGAGAACCTCGGCGATGTTGTTCAACGCGGTTTGCTGATCCTCCCAGCTCGTGAGGTTGATCAGGCAGCGCTGGGTGACGACTACGTCGAACGTGCGGCCGATGCTGGGCAGCTCCAGGACGTCCAGCTGCCGGTACTGGAGGTTGTCGGGCCCACCGAACTCCTGCCGGGCTCTCTCGAGCATTGGCTCGGAGTAGTCGACGCCGATCACCTCGGCCGACCGGTCGGCCAGCATGGCCGTGGTGTACCCATTGCCGCAGCCGACGTCGAGGACACGCTGCCCGTGGGGAATTGCACGCAGCAGCAGCTCGATCTCGACCTGCCGCTGATACCGGTCGACGTGGGTGACCAGTTCGGGATCGATGTCCTTGACGGCCTGGCGGTCCCAGTGCTCGCGGACTGCGCGGGTCTGGTCGGACATACTCTCTTGCCGGGTTGGTGCTCGGACCTGACAGGTCATTCGAGCGTTCGACGGATCTCAGCGGCCACCTGGCCGACCTGCTCGGCGGTCATCTCCGGAAACATCGGTAGCGAGATCTCTCGCCGCGCGAGCTGCTCGGCGTGGGGGAAATCTCCCTCCCGGTAGCCGAGATCGGCGAAGCAGGGCTGCAAGTGCACCGGTAAAGGATAGTGGATCGACGTCGAGATCCCTGCCTCCTCGAGACGAGTCCGCAGACCCTCCCGATTCTCCACCTGGGCGGCGTAGACGTGATAGACATGCCGGCTGCCGGTCCGCTCGCGTGGTAATCGGAGACCCGCGAGGCCGTCGAGCTGCTCCTGGTACAGATCGGCGACACGTCGCCGCGCCGCGGTCCAGTCGGCCAAGTATTCGAGCTTCACCGCGAGCACGGCGCCCTGTACCCCGGACATGCGGTAGTTGTAGCCGAGATGCTCGTGGATCCCTTTGCTTGCCTGAGCCCAGTCGCGAAGCGAGCGTACCTTGGCAGCCAGCTTCGCGTTGCCGGTGGTGACCGCGCCACCCTCGCCACAGGCCCCGAGGTTCTTGCTCGGGTAGAAGCTGAAAGCCGCGATCACCCCCATGCTCCCGGCGCGGCGGCCGCCGTCTTCGGCGAGATGCGCCTGTGCCGCGTCTTCCACCACCGCGATGCCGTGCTGGCGCGCCAGCGCAAGGATCGGATCCATCTGCGCCGTCTGGCCGTAGAGGTGCACCGGGAGGATCGCCTTGGTGCGTGAGGTCAGGGCCTCCTCGATCCCGCCCGGGTCGATGGTCAGGGACTCCGGGTCGATGTCGACGATGACCGGCCGAGCTCCCGTATACCTGACGGCCGCCTGGGTAGCCACGAAGGTCATCGCGGGAGTGATGACCTCGTCACCGGGGCCGATCTCCAGCGCCAGCAACGCGAGGTGCAGGGCGCTGGTCCCGGAGTTCAGGCCGACCGCGAACTGGGTTCCCGCGCTCTGTGCGAACGCGTCCTCGAACCGCTCGACGGCCGGGCCCAGAATGTACTGGGCGTTGGCCATCACCTCGTTGACCGCGCTGGCGATCTCGTCGGCGATCGCAGCGTGCTGGGCGCGCAGATCGACGAACGGAACACCCATGTCCATGTCAGGCTTCGACCTCGACGGGGACGCCGCGCTGCGCCATCGATCGTGAGGCGGCACTCATCGCCTCGACGACACGCAAGCCGCTGCGGCCGTCGGTGATCGGCTGGGCGGAGCCCTCGATGCAGTCCAAGAAATGATCCGCCAGGGTTGCCAGCGCCTCACGGCTCTCGAGCCGCGGCGCCAGCATGTCGCCGGTGCGGTAACCGACCTGTAACCGGTGAATGGCGTGGGGATCGTGCTCCAAGGTCACCCCCTTCTCATAGATCTTCACCTTCTCGGTCGGCTCCAGATCGTCGTACACGACCATGCTCTTGCTGCCGCCGAGCAAGGTACGGCGGATCTTGACCGGAGCCAACCAGTTCACATGTAGATGAGCGATCGTGTTGCTGTCGAAGAAGCAGGTCATGTAGGCAACGTTCTCCGGCTGTCCTTCGACGTGCGCAGCTCCAGTGGCGGAGACGGCAACGGGTCGTTCATCGAACAGGAAGTCCATGATCGCGAGATCGTGCACCGCAAGGTCCCAGATAACGCCGACGTCGTGCTGGAACAAGCCCAGGTTTACCCTCACGGAGTCGTAGTAGTGGATCTCTCCAAGGGTTCCGTCATCGATCAACTGGCGGAGTTTCCGTACGGCGCCGGTGTAGGCGAACGTGTGGTCCACCATCAGCACCAGGCCCTGGCGATCCGCCTCCTCGATGAGGGCAGAGCATTCCTCGCGCGTCTGAGCCAGTGGCTTTTCCACGAGCACGTGTTTGCCAGCGCGGAGTGCCGCCATCGCCAAGCTGAAGTGGGTCGATACGGGCGTGGCGATCGCCACGGCATCGACGTCCGGCGACGATGTCAGCGACCTGGCATCGGTCGTGACTCCGAGTCCCGCGTAGCGGGCCAAGGCGCGCCGTAGGCGGCTCTCGTCCTGGTCACAGAGAGCCGCGACCTGGCTACGCTCGGCCTCGGTGAAATTCCGCACCAGGTTGGGCCCCCAGTAGCCGTATCCGACGATGCCGATCTTGATCAACGGTGCTCCCTAGCGGCCGCCGACAGCGGTTCCGTGCCTCGGGTGGAGGCTCAGCTGCCGCTGCCAGGCGACTCGTCTAGCTTGCGGGCAGGCACGCCAACCACCACCGCGCCGGCAGGCACATCGTGAGTCACGACTGCGCCCGCACCGATCAGTGCGCCGGGGCCGATCTCGACGCCGGCCATGATCGTCGCATTGCTGCCGATCGAGGCGCCACATCGGACCGTGGTCGACACGACGGCCCAGTCGGCCTCCGTTTGCGGCTCACCTGTTGCGGTGGTCGCCCTAGGGTGCCGGTCGTTGATGAACACGACTCCGTGTCCGATGAAGACTTCCTCCTCGAGCGTCACACCCTCGCATACGAACGTGTGTGAAGAGATCTTGCAGCGTTCTCCGACCCGCGCGTTTCTCTGAATCTCGACGAAAGCGCCGATCTTCGTTCCTGCGCCGATCTTGCAGCCATACAGGTTGACGAGATCGGGATGGAGTATGGTGACGCCAGGGGCCAAGTCCACGTCGACCGCGATTGGCATCCCGTATGCTCCTGAAGGTATGCTGCCGGCCCCGCAACGCCGAGCCTCGAAGGATGAACGATAGCCCGAGTCGACTATCGCTTCGAGCCGAGAAGCGGCTGGCGGCGACTGCGCTGCGGGCTAGGCGATCTCCACTACCGGCAGATCGTGCTTCTCAATCAGCTTGGTCAGGCTGTGCCCGATGTACTTGTCGAGGACCCGGAAGCAGTCCTTGGGCCTGCTGGGCAGGATCTCGGGACGGAAATCGTTGCGCAGAAAGAAGGCGTTGACGCCGCGGGGCTCGACCGCAACCAGTCGGTAGCCCCGGCGCCTTGCCAGCCGGCTCAGCGCCTCCAGCGAGGCTCCGTAGTAGATCGCCTTGCCGTCGCTGGCGCGCGGGTGCTCGTGGCGGTCAAATGTCTCGTCATAGGGCACAGCGACCGACTGCCGGGAGCCGAAGAGCGAGTTGTACTCGATCACGACGAGGCGCGGGTCGCAGGCTTCGATGATTTCCCAGAGCCAGTAGTCGTTGCCGTCGATATCGATGCTGAGCATGCCGATCTCGCCGCCGAGCCCGTGCTCGGCAATCATCGTGTTGACGTTCTCGCGCGTGATCCACGAGTGCAGGCACCTTACCTTGGCGGTGGCGAAGCGTTGACGGGCGATATTGAGCTTGTGCTCGTTGCCATCGACCATGAGTCCCTTCCAGCCGAGCTCGCGGGCCAGAAAGCCGGAGTTGCCGCCGTTGGAGCCGCAACCCAGCTCGACGAAGCGACGGTGGATATCATCACACTCGCCAACGAGGGCGTGGATGATGCCGTCCTCCTCGTTTTGGGAGCCGAGGCTGAACCGGTGTACCGCCAGACGCTGCGGATAGGGAATCGCGGCACCGTCGATGGCCTGCAGGCGGAGCACCGCCTCGAGGTCACGCTCGATGCGGCGCTGACTGGCACGCAGGCCTGTTCGGGAGTCGCCCACCTGGCGGCCCAACCGGACGAGTCGCTTGTTGGCGTCATCGAGCTGGGTCTCGAGACGCGCCAGGCGCTGCTGCACCGCTACCTGGTGTCCGCCGGTGAGAGTGCCCAGCAACGCGGCGAGCCGGGCGCGGATCCGATTGAGCAACGAGTGCTCCTGTACACAAGTACGGTGACGTTTGTTGGAGCGGGATGGTGGCGGATGCTAGGCGCATCGACGAGGCGATGTTGTGGCATCGTCGAGCGAGGTGCAACGCCGCAGACGCCACCATCCCGCTCCAACCCTCCGGGCAGCCGCCTGTTGCGCACGATCTCGGCGTCAGCGCTCCTCGCCGATGGGAAAACATCGCATTTGTCGCCCTTCCTCGAGCTTCGCACCCAACAGACGGCTGCAAACGTCGCCGTACTTGTGTACAGGAGCACTAGTCTACTTGCCCCGGAAAAACTCACGGCTTGGATGACGGTTTCGGGGACGGGCGCCGCGTAGCGGGGGCAGGGGTATCGGCGGCAAGGGCGGGGTGAGCGTCAAGCAAATCGATGGCTCGCTGGGACAGCTCGTGCATCTGGGCAAGGATGGCCTCGAGGCGCTTGCGGTTGTCGATTCCCTGAAGAAACCGTACCGCCTGCTGGGGGCTGAGGTGGCGGTTGACAGTCTTGCCCGCGACCGCGGTGCTCCAGTGCCAGTAGGGCCCGTGCAGCTGAGGGGGGTCGGCGTGGCAGTGGCAGTTGGACTTGCCGCAGCGGCTGGAGCGCTGCGCCACAGAGCCCTTGAGGATGAAGCCGATCTCGGGGATCTGGAGGGCGAGCTGGTGGTAGCGGTGCTGTAGGCGCTCGAGCTGTTTGGAGGCAGAAGCAGGCATGGTGTGGGGAAGGATACCTCGCGACGATGCCCGCAAGCATATATACTTCCGGGGAACCTCGCCCGCCCAGGAGAGGTCGATATGCTGCGGCTGACGCCCGATCGTCCGGTCACGACGCTGTGGGAGATGCTATTGCCACCGGAGGTGCAGATCCTGCCCAAGGATCTGGCGATCATCGATACGCTGCTTTCGGATGCGGCGCTGCTGGAGCCGTTTCACAGGGCCTGGGATGATGGCGCCCGGGGCATGGGCCGGCCGACGATCCCGATGGCCATGTACGTGCGGCTGATGCTGATCAAGCAACGTAGCGGCTGGGGCTACGAGACGCTGATGCGGGAGGTATCGGACTCGCTGCACTTGCGGCGCTTCTGTCTGCTGCGCCTGGATGAGCGGGTGCCGCATGAATCGACGGTGCGCAAGCTGACCCGGCGGCTGGACGCCGAGCTGGTACAGGAGATGATCCGAGCCCTGATCAGCAAGGCGTGCCATGAGCGGCACTTTCGGCCGCGGGCGATGCGGGTGGACTCCACAGTGGTGCAAGCCGACATCCGCTATCCCACCGATGCGGGGCTATGCGCCGATGCCGTGCGACGCCTGGCGTACGTCGCACGAGCGGTGCGCAAGATAATCCCGAGTATCGGCGCGACGGTGCGGGATCGCTCCCGAGCGGTCGGCAAGCGGCTCCGAACGATGAGCCAGCGACTCCGGCAACGACGGGGCGAGGGGCAAGCTGCCGTCGAGCGATACACCAAGGAGGCTGCCACCCACGTGCGGGCGAGCCTTCGGGAGGCACAGCGGCTGGTGCGTGAGGCCCAGCGACGGCGTGCTCGAGCAGCTGGTAGTTCAGCGCAAGGACGGCAGCGGGCGCTGGCACGACTGAACGAGGAGATCGAACGGGCGCAGCGGGTTGTCCAGCAGGTACAGCAACGCTTCCGCGGCGAACGGATCAAGGACCGGCTGGTGTCCTTGGCGGATCCGGACGCCCGTCCCATCCGCCGTGGCAAGCGGGGCAAGCCCAACGAGTTCGGCTACATCGTGCAGTTCGCCGAGCTCAACGCCCATACGCGCCGCGGTGCCCGAGGCTTGCTGATGCCTCCGAAGCTACGTGCCGGCTCGACCCACGACGACACGCTGTTGCCACACAACGTGGCCGAGGTAACCGCCCTGGGTCAGAGGCCCCGCGAAGCTGTCTTCGACGCTGGTTTTTCCCGCAAGGCCACTACCGAAACCCTCGCCGAGCTGGGCTGCGAGGTGTTCATCGCCGGTGTCACCCGCTGCGCATCCCGACACACCTGGCGTCGCCGGGCCCGCTACCGGGTCGGCAACGAGGGACGAATCTCCCACCTGAAACGTTCCTACCACGCCGGGCGCTCACGACTACGGGGTATCCAAGGCGCTCGGATCTGGGAAAGCTGGGCCGTGTTCGCCTACGACCTGGATACCGTCGCACTTATGGAGACGTAATCGTCCCCAACCCCGCTGGGCTGACCCGCGCCCCGCCGCCATCCTCTTCCTGGGTGATCGCCGCGACTTCAGTTACCTCTGATCGGAGTTTTTCCGGGGCAAGTAGTCTAGCAGGCTGCTGAAAAACTCCCCTTTTTCGAGTAGATTTTGAACCACGCAGCCCGCGGCAAGAACCGAAGCATCAACGAGGTGAGCAGATGCGTGGTGAGGACGCGGGACAGGTGGCGGTTTTTAGTTACGTATCTCCAGAGCAGCGAATACCGAAGGAGCATCCGCTGCGGCCGCTGCTGAAGATCGTCAACGATGTGCTGGGGCGGATGTCGCCGCTGTTCGAGAAGCTGTACTCGCACACGGGCCGTCCGTCTATCCCGCCGGAGAAGCTGCTGCGGGCGCTGCTGCTGCAGGTGCTGTACACGATTCGCTCCGAGCGCATGCTGATGGAGCAGCTCGACTACAACCTGCTGTTCCGGTGGTTTGTGGGCCTGAACATGGACGATCTGGTGTGGGATGCGACGGTGTTCACGAAGAACCGAGATCGAGTGTTGGGAGGCGAGGTCGCCAAGGTGTTCTTCCAGGAAGTGCTGGCGGAGGCGCGGCGCCGCAGCCTGCTGTCGGATGAACACTTCACGGTGGACGGCACGCTGATCGAGGCGTGGGCCTCGCACAAGAGCTTCAAGCCGAAGGATCAGAGCGACTCCGATGAGGGCGGCAGCAACCCGAGCGTCGATTTCCGCCGGCAACGGCGCACGAACGATACTCACGCCTCCAGGACCGACCCGGAGGCACGCCTATACAAGAAGAGTAAGGGAGCCGAGTCGAGGCTCTGCTACATGGGTCACCTGATGATCGACAACCGCCACGGGTTAGCAACCAACGCCTGCGTAACGATCGCTTCGGGAACAGCAGAACGAGAGGCCGCCGTGCAGATGGCGGGCGAGATTCCCGGAAGGGGCCGGGTAACCTTGGCGGCCGACAAGGGCTACGACACGCGAGACTGCATCCGAAAGCTTCGAGATCGCAACATCACCCCGCACGTCGCACAGAACGACACGAACCGGCGCAGCGCCATCGACCGCCGCACGACCCGGCACCCGGGCTACACGGTCAGTCAGAAGAAACGCAAGCTCGTCGAGCAGATGTTCGGATGGGCCAAGACGGTCGGGCTGATGCGCAAGACCAGACACCGAGGCACGCAACGTGTCGATTGGATGTTCATCTTCACCGCCGCGGCCTTTAACCTGGTCAGAATGCGCAACCTCCAGGGGGCGACGTGACGATGAGGGCACCAATCCCCAAGAAATGCCGGCGCTGCCAGCAGCGCCGGCCTCGTACCCGCACTCGCCGCCCCGCTAACTCACCGTGATCGAGACGATCCAGCCCAAAATGGCGCGCCCAAGCCGTTTTTCAGCAGCCTGCTAGGGGTCTCCTCGGGTGCGAGGTTGAGTTCGGTGGTCAACAATAACGCGCGATGAAGATCCTCTTGTCCCTCAGGCACCCATTCGGGCTGCGGAACTTCGAGCCGGTCGTGCGCCAGCTCGCCCGACGCGGCCACACGGTTCGTCTGAGCTTCCTGACGGGGGACAAGTCGGACGCAGTGGGTCTTCCGCAGGTGTTGGCGCGCGAAACTGCCGAGGTAAGCTGCTCGACGCTGCCGACACGCAAGAACGAGCCGTGGCTCGGGCCGACCCGGCGCCTGCGCTTGCTCGCCGACGCGCTCCGATACCGGCTGCCCATGTACGACCGAGCCGAGAAGCTGCGGGCGCGAGCCCAGCGCCGCCTGACGCCTGGGCAAGAGCGGCTGGCGCGGCTGCCGATGTGGCGCTGGCCGCTCGCTAACCGACTCGCCTCGCGGATCCTGTCGGGCCTCGACGCCTCCCTTCCGCCCGGCGAGATCATCCTGGCCGAGGTGCGGGAGCAGGAGCCCGATCTGATCGTGGTCAGCCCCCTCGTCGACTTCGGATCGGAGCAGGTCGACTACATCAAGGCCGGTCGGTTGCTCGGCATCCCGAGCGCCCTGGCCGTCAACAGCTGGGACAACCTCACCAACAAGGGCAAGGTGCGTCTACAGCCCGATCGCATCCTCGTGTGGAACGAGACCCAGCGGGACGAGGCGGTTCAATATCACCAGGCCCGCCGTCAGGACGTGGTGGTGACCGGGGCTCCGATCTACGACCGCTGGTTCGATCGTCGCCCCGCTCGCTCGGCCGAGGAGCTCAAGCGGCGCGCCGGCCTCGACCCGGCCCGGCCCTACCTGCTCTATCTGTGCTCCTCGCCGTTTATCGCGGGGCACGAGTTGGAGTTCGTCGAGCGCTGGCTGGCGAGCGTGCGCGGCGCCGCGAGCGAGGAACTGCGTGGCGCCGGCGTGCTCATCCGGCCTCACCCGGAGAACCGGCAGCCCTGGGGTCGCCTGGAGGCCGCGGGTTGGCCGGGGGTGAGCGTCTGGCCGCCAACCGGCGCGAGCCCGGTGGGCGACGAGGCGGCGACCGACTACTTCGATTCGATCTTCCACAGCCGGGCCGTGGTCGGAATCAACAGCAGCGGCCTCATCGAGGCCGGGATCGTCGGCCGGCCCGTCCTCACGGTGCTCGATCCGGAGCTCACCGCGACCCAGGAGGGGACCCTCCATTTCCACTACCTGGTGAACGTCGGTGGCGGCTTGCTGCGCGTCGCTAGGTCGTGGCCGGAGCACGCCGAGCAGCTGTGCGAGTCACTAGCCATGAGCCCACAGGACGCCAGCCAGGCCAGCGCTCGCTTCGTGCGGGAGTTCGTGCGACCGCACGGGCTGCAGATCGCGGCCACGCCGCAGCTGGTCGAGAGCCTGATCGATCTGACCGCGACACCGGCGAGCAAACCGCGCCCGGTGGGTCTCGGCGCGCGGCTGACGCGACGATTGCTGGCCCGGTCGGCCGTACGGCGCGATGAATCCGGCGAGGGAACCCTCAGCCAACACGGGCCGCGACAGGTCCGCGATAAGGACTCGATCGCGCAGCACATCGACCGGCTCGCGGCCTCTGACGCCGAGCGTCTGATCCTCGGCCCGTGGCTGGGGGATCTGTCTGCCGAGGTGACCTACTGGCTGCCGTTTCTCGGCTGGGCGACGCAACGCCTCGGGCGCGAGCGTCTGGTGGCCGTCTCCCGCGGTGGTGTCGGTACCTGGTACGAGGGGGTGGCGGCGGACTATCTCGAGATCCTCGACTACTTCATCCTCGCCGAGCTGCGCGCCGGCCGTGAGGACCCCGACTCGCCCGCAGACGTGCCCCGGAGCATGATGCCGTTCGACCGGGAGGTGGTCCGCGTTCTCAAGCAGGCGCTGGGAGTCCGGAAGGTACGTGCCCTGCACCCGTCGGTCTTGGCAGGCCTTTGCCGCGACTACTGGAACGGAGGTACGCCCGACACGATCGTCGATCACTGTCACCCGACGCCGCTGCCGCCGGCTGAGACTCGAACGTCCGAGGGCGAGTTAGCCGTCGGGCTCCCGGTAGGAGGGATGACGCAGACCCTCGGCCGGGAGCAGGTCATTGCCGCGCTCGACGCACTGACCTCGTCGGCAAGCGTCGTGATCCTGGGGGCGGACTTCGATACGGCTGCAAGCGTCAAGCATCCAGATCGACTGCGGATGCGGGCCTACGGCGGATCGGCGAGCACCGCTGCCGGCGACCTCGTCGAGGAGCTGGCCTCGGCGAGTGCTTTCGTGGGCATGGGTTCCGGCCACGACCTCGTTGCGGCGCAGTACGGCGTGCCAACGCTCCTGATGCGTCGCCCCGAGGCCGGTGATCTGCGACATATCGAGCGCGCTCGCGCCGTTGCGATCCGACGCGGCGGTGCAGTGATCGACGTGGTGGCGCCCGACGATCCGGAGGTGCAGGGACAGCTGCAGCGGTTCGCAGCCCGAGCCTCGGCGCCGGTGGCGGGTGACGGTGTCTGATCGAGACTGGCGCAATTTCGAGCGCACAAGGGCGCTGCTCGAGTCGTGGGGCGCAGGCGATTCGTCGGCCTCGAAGGATCTGCGGGGCCTGACGGCCTCCGATGTAGGTGTTCTGCGCCGCCATGCGCACACGGCCGGCGGCGTCGCGCCCGACGGGTACGAACGACCCCACGAACGATCCCAGGGTCTGTTTCAGGACAAGCTCAAGCGCCTCGCCAAGCTCGGCGGCGAGGACCTTCTGGTGCCGGAATCGCCTGCACTCGGCGGATTCGGGTACGAGATCAACGGTCGTCTCTACAACCTCGACACTATGAAGTACTACGAGGCTCTGATCGCCCTGCGTCGCGGCGGCCTGCTCAACGAGATGATGCGCGCCACCGACCCACGCCTGGTCGTGCAGGTCGGCCCGAGCTGGGGTGGCCTCGCCTATCAACTCAAGACGGTGTGCCCCGACCTCACCTTCGTGCTCGCCGACGCGCCCGACAACCTCCTGCTGGCCGCGGTCTACCTGATGAATCGGTTCCCCGACGCCCAGTTCTCGTTCGCCGGACCGGCCACTCCTTCCGTGGAGTGGGAGGGGCCCGACTTCATCTTCATATCACGGGATCACCTGCCCCGGATCGAGTCGCTGCCCGTCCATCTCTTGATCTCGGTGCTGGGATTCGAGTCGATGACCGGGATGGAGATGGCGGCGATGGTGGACTGGGCTCACGACGCGGACTGCCCGTTCGTATACAGCCTGGATACCCGTTGCTCAGGGGAGCCCGAGGTCACCGCAGTCTCGATCCTCGAGCGCGCCTATTGGCCGCACGAGATTCCGGTGATGCCGGTCAGCTTCGACGAGATGCTCGACGGGGTCGTTCGCGGCAAGACGATGCGCGCCCAGGCCCAGCGCGCCAGACGGACACGGCCCCGATACCGGCACGTCATCGGCTGGAGGCGACTGGCGTCATGACCGCGAAGCCACGTGTGGTTCTCGGCTTGGCGGCCTACAACCACGTCGACCATATTGACGAGGCGCTGCAGGCTCTGCTGTCTCAGCGTTATACCGACTTCGCGATCGTGGCCGTCGATGACCAGTCAGAGGACGGCACGTACGATCGCCTGGAGCACTACGCGCGCCGCGACGATCGCCTCATTCACGTGAGCGGCAACCCTCAGCGTCTGGGGATGATCGGCAACTTCAACCGCATCTTGGCTCTGGCCGAAGAGCTGGTGCCGGGCGCCGAGTTCTTCGCTTGGGTCAGCGATCACGATATCTGGCACCCCTACTGGCTCGAGTCGCTGGTCGAGGAGTTGGAGTCGGATCCGCTCGCCGTCCTCGCCTATCCGATCCACATGAAGGTCTCGGATCGGGGCGAGCCGCTGGGTGTCGGTGGGTGGCGTTTCGAGACCTCCCGCGTGTCAGATCGGCGGCGGCGCTTCCGCAGGGTCATGTGGGAGATGTCGGCCGGCAACATGATCTACGGTCTGTTCCGCCTCGAGGCCTTGCGCAAGACCGGAGGTAAGCGTCGGACGCTGCTTCCCGATCGCCTGCTGATCGCGGAGATGAGCCTGTATGGGCGGTTCCGGCAGGTCCCCGAGTTTCTCTGGTACCGGCGCCACTACAGGGGCCTGTTCAGCGTCGAGCGACAGCGCCGCTCGCTGTTCGGTCCGCGACGACCCCTCTGGTCGTGGGTGCCCTGGTGGCTGATGCACCCCTTCGTCATGGCCTGGTCGCTCGGGGTGCGGGCTGAGGGGTTGCCCAAGGTCGGTCGGCTGTCGGGGTGGGCCCACGCCGCGGAGTGCCTCGTGCTCGGGCTGTCAGTCCACCTGAACCGCGGCTACCGCCGCCTCAGAAAGCGTCACATCCCGCGCCTCCTGGGCCCGTGGCTCAAGAAAGGCAGACCCACCGGTGGCGATGGTTGAGCTGCACGCGCCCCGGGCCATGCCTTCGTAGTATGTAGTCGCTCTCGACCTCTCCAACCCTTTCAGAGTGAGCTCGACGATGGGATCCGCCGCGGACTTCGAGGACCGGGTCGCGCAGCTGCGCAGCTCCGCTGCCTTTGAGAACTACGAATGGGTTCGAGAGCGAGTCTTCCGACTCCGTGATCTGGAAGGGGAGCGAACCGGGGGTGTCTACAGCCCCAGTGAGTACTGGGCCGAAGAGCTCCACAACTTCGAATACATGCTCGACGCCGGCCCGCTGATCATCGACAAGCTTCGCGAGCACACCTTCCACGTTACCGGGCTGAAAGTCTACGACTACCGCTCGAACAAGGACGCCGCGCGGGCACTGCTTGCCGAGAAGCTCGAGGCGCTCGGGAAGCTCGAGGGCGACGAGCTCCTGGTACCGGAAGCTCGCGAGCTGGGGGGCTTCGGCTTCGAGCTCGACGGCGCGCTCTATAACGTCGACACGCTGAAGTTCTACGAGGTGATGATCGCGCTGCAACGGGGCGAAGTGCTCGCGGAGCTCCGTGACCACGACGAGCGCAAGCTGGTGTGGGAGATCGGTGCCGGCTGGGGTGGCTTCGCCTACCAGTTCAAGACAGTCTGTCCCCACGTCACCTACGTGATCATGGACTTCCCGGAGCTATTTCTGTTCTCGGCCGTCTATTTGAAGACCCTGTTTCCCGAGGCGCGGATCGCCATTCACGACGCGGGCCCGCTCGGCGATGTGCTCAATCGTTGGCGGGAGCTCGACTTCATCTTCGTCTCGAACACCTTTCTAGAGGAGTTCCGGCCGCAGCGCCTGGACCTGGCGATCAACATGGTGTCGTTCCAGGAGATGACCGGCGCCCAGGTGGAGGCCTATGTCGGCGCGGCGCGTTCGCTCGGCGCCCCCTATCTTTACAGCCTCAACCGGGATCGATCGCCCTACAACACCGAGCTGAGCAGCGTCAGCGAGATCATCGAGCGCCATTTCTGGCCGCACGAGATCGAGCTCTTGCCGGTGGCTTACACCAAGATGCTCAACAAGGTGAAGAAGGCCAAGCAGCTCAAGGCCAAGATCGCCGGCGGCGTGCGGCGCAGCCCCAACGATTACCGGCACATCATCGGCTGGCAGCGCATGCAGACATGACCCAGGCGCCCCGCGTCGTCATCGGCCTGCCTCTGTGCAACCATGCCGATACGGTGCGCGAGGCGCTGGAGTCGCTGCTGACTCAGCGTTTTCGAGATGTCCGCTTCGTGGCTGTCGACGACGCCTCGAGCGATTCCACCGGACGGATCGTCGCTGAGTACCTGGCCCACGACGATCGGCTGTCGTTGCAGCACAACCCCACTCGCTTGGGAATGATCGGCAATTGGCGTCGTTGCTTCGAGCTTGCCGCCGAGCGCCATCCCGAGGCCTGCTACTTCGCCTGGGGTAGCGACCACGACATCTGGCACCCACGCTGGCTGGGCCGGCTCGTTGAGGAGCTCGACGCCAGCCCGGAAGCCGTCATGGCCTACCCTCGCCACCGTCACATCGAGGGCGTTGGCGCGGACGAGGTCGATCCGCGGGCCATCTTCGACACCGCCGCCGAGCGGTCGAGGTGGCGTCGGTTGCGGCACACGATCCTGGGCATGTCACCGGGCAACATGGTGTATGGCCTCTTCCGAATCGAAGCGCTACGCCGTGCCGGCATCTTCCGCACAAGCCTGTTGCCGGACCGGCTGCTGCTCGCCGAGCTCTCGCTGGACGGTCAGTTCCGGCAGGTGCCCGAGGTGCTCTGGCACCGGCGACACGAAGATGTCTTCAGCCTGCGTCGTCAACGACACTCGCTGTTTGGCGGTCGCGCTCCCTGGTGGGCTCGGGGCCCTTGGTGGCTGACCCATGCGTTGATCCTCGGCCATCAGCTGGCGATTCGCGGTTCGGGTCGGCCCGATGTCGGGCGCGCCGCCGGCATTCGGGTTGCCCTCCAGTACGGTGTGCTGTCGGCGGGGCTGCATCTGGCGCGTGGCGCCCGCCGCATGCAACGGCGGCAAGCATCCGACGCGGCCGTGGGTTCATGAGCTTCTGGCAGCGTCTCCTGGGGCGCCGTGCACCCGACGAGGTGACCCTACGCATCGACGCGGCCCGGGCAGGCAAGGGCTCGCAGTTGGTGCTCGACGGCAGCGAGCCGCTGCGCGATCTCCGGGTGGCGCTCCAGTACCCCGACGGCCGCCCGATCCCCGGGTTCGAGATCTCCGACTCGCGACCCGTGACCACGTCGGTGGCGGGTGAGGTGCGGGTCGAGTGGGAGGCGGCGGCCAACAAGGAGTCGATGCAAACGGGGCTCGTCGACCTGTCCCGCTTCAACGGCGTCTCGGTCGACGTCGTGATGCGCGGGCTCGGCAAGGTGCGCGTCGCCCGCATCGAGCCGGGCCGGGAGCTGGCGTTGCCCGTTGGCCCCGGACCACACCTGTTCCTCGACGATCTGCTCGTCGCCGAGACCGACAATCTCGAGCGCGTGACGCATGCGCCACGCCGCCTCGAAGGTCCAATCATGACGGAGCGTCCGGAGGAGCTCCTGGCTCCGGGGACCGTCTTGCCGGCCTCGACGGGCGAGGGTTTCCGCCATTGGATCTGGCGCGCCGGACAGCGGCATCGCACCGAGCTGTTGCTGCACGAGAGCGAGCGGCTGGACCGCTGGCCGGGGGTGCCCCGGCAAGTGGGCGTCTTCGATGGTTTCGGCGCCTCGCTACTGGACGACGGGCCGAACTGTGCCGATCCGAAGCGACGCCTCAAGCTGCTCTACTTCCGCTACACACCGGCGCCGATGGGTATCTGTGCGGCCTTCTCGCCCGACGGCGAGCACTGGGTCGAGCCCTCGGGCAATCCCGTGCTGCCCTTCTACCCGCACACCAGCGGGCGCTGGGCCGAGGGGGTGGGGGACATCGTCGACCCGTACCACGCACCGGGCGGCGGCTACTCAGCCTTCGTCAAGTTGCACTCGGCCACCGATGAGGAGCTCGGGCTGCAGTCCCGAACCGTGCGCGCCGGCCTCGGAGTTCGCTTGCTGGGGCTGACCCACAGCCCCGACTTCATCCACTGGTCGAAGCCTCGCCGGCTGTTCCTGCCCGACCGGCGCGACGAGGGCGTTACGGAATTCTACGGCGCCGAGTCCCTACGCCGGGGCGACCAGATGATCGGGTTCCTGCGGGTTCTGCGCGACGACCTGGCCGCCGAGCCCGGCGGTCCGGTCGAGGGGATCGGCTACACGACGCTCATCACCAGTCGCGACGGCGTCGCCTGGCAGCGACATCGCGACGTCTTTCTCGATCGCGCCAGCGATCCAGGGAGGGCCGATCGGGCATTCGCCTGGGTCTACTCGGCCGTCGAGCACGACGATCGAGTCTGGCTCTTCTACGCCGCGTACGACGAGGGGCACAAGGTCGGCCACCGCCGCGTGCGGCTCGCTGTTACCGACAAGGACCGGTTCGTCTCGCGGTCCGCCCCTGGCGGCTCCTCAGGGAGACTGGTGACTCGTCTGCTGCGCTGCGCCGGCGACACGGCTTCGGGACTGTGGGTCAACGCTGCCGCGGCTGGCGGCGAGATCCGGGTGCAGCTACGCGACCAGGAAGGCCACGTGCCGCTGGGATACGCGTTCGACGACTGCGAGCCTATCCGTACCGATCGAGGCGCCCAAGCAGTGCGCTTTGTCGGCGGCTCGGACCACTTGCGTCGGGGCCCCTTTCGACTAGAATTCGCGCTGCAGTCCGCCGACCTCTTCGGCTTTTCCTTCACGGACTCGGTGTGAGCCCTTTGTCCCGATCTGCGGCCGGTCACTTGTGAGCCGATGATCCTCGACTTCGAAGCACTCGCCGAGCACCGGCATGTCCACGCCATGGTAGATGGCGGCTTCGACCCGCTGCACGCTGGTCACATCGCCTACTTCCGGGCGGCCGCCGAGCTCGGTGCGCCGGTGCTGTGCAACATCGCCTCCGATCGGTACGTTGCCCGCAAGCACGCGCCGCTGCTGCCGGAGGCCCAGCGGGTGGCGATCGTCGAGGCGCTCGAGGTCATCGGCGCGGTGCACCTGAACGAGCATGACACCGAGACCGTCCTGGGCCAGCTGCGACCCAAGTACTACGTCAAGGGCAAGGACTGGGAGGGGCGCCTACCACCGGAGCAGGTGGATATCTGTGCCCAACACGACATCGAGATCGTCTACCTGGATACCGTGCTCGACTCCTCGACGCGCCTGCTCGACGAGTACTACTCCTGCCGCGATAGCACCGAGCGGGTGGCCGAGTTCGAGGAGTTCGTGCGGCAGCAGCAGCCGAGCCGCGCCGAGGCCTACGACGCCGACTACTTCACCGAGGGGTGGCGTGACGATGGACACGCCTACACGCTCGAGTCGCGGCGCAAGCGGGAGGCCGATCACCCGCAGGTGATCAAGGATGTTTTCGAGCCACAGCGTGTTCTCGATGTCGGCTGCGGCCCGGGCTTCTTGATGCTCTTCCTGCAGGAGCTCGGCATCGAGGCCGACGGGCTCGACCACAGTGCCGCCGTGCTGGAGCTGGCGCCTCCCGAGGTCGGCGACCGAATCCGCATCGCCGATGTCGGCGACGAGCCGATCGCCGACCGTGCCTACGATCTGGTGATCTGCCGCGAGGTCTTCGAGCACCTGACCGTCCTGCAGGTGCGCCAGGCGGTGGCCAACATCTGCCGCATGAGCTCCCGCTTCGCCTACTGCACGACGCGCTTCAACCGCTCGCCCGAGCACCTGTTCTCGGTGCAGACCGAGGATGATCTCGATCCGACGCACATCACTCGCATGAACAAGGACCTGCTGCGGTTGATGTTCGTGCTCGAGGGATTCCGCTGCCGCCCCGATCTGGAGGCCAAGATCGACTGGCTCGGCAAGGGTCGGGTCTTGGTCTACGAGCGCTCGGGGTAGCCCCTTGTGGCGGCCCGTGCTTGAATAACGCTCGCGCTGGGCGTCCGCCCGCGACCCCTCCCTTCATTCCCGACGCGAAGTCGATGGACGCCGTTCTTAGCTACCACATGAATGGGCTCACCTGCGGTGTGGCCAAGTTCAACCACCGGCTGGCTCGGCAACTGCAGGTGCCCATTGTGCAGCTGTTCGAGGAGCAGGCCGAGCGATTCCGCGAGCCGCTGCTGTCGATCAAGATCTCGGAGTTCGTGTCGCTGGACATCGATCATCTAGCGCGGTTGTTCGACTCCGCCCCCTGGCGCCCCAGCTACCGCCTCTTCCTGCACGACTACACGGGCACCGAGATTGAGAAGCGGCTGCTGGACGAGGCGCGCGAGGTCTATTGCGCCAACTCGGAATTAGCCTCCCAGATCTCCGAGCACCGGGCAGACATCCAATCGGTGTGGTGTCCGGGCACGCTGGAGGACACGCGTCGCTTCAACGGCGGCGAGATCAAGGTCTTCACCTTCGGCATGGCCCACAAGATCCGCGCCCGTTACTACGACCGCCTCAAGGCGCTCCTCGACGCCACGGGCCAGGATTACGGTCTGTACCTGTCGACCGCCCTGCACGAGAACACCACGTTCGACGAGGAGTTCTCGATCGCCTTCGAGGAGTTGCGCCAGGTTTTCGGCGACCGGGTCTACTTTCTCGGCTATCTGTCGGATGGCGCGGTGTACAACTACCTACGCGATACGAGTTTCTTCGCTGCTTTCTTCGACCACGGAGTGCGGGCCAACAACACCAGCGTCAATCTGGCGATGCAGTGTGGGTCAGTGGTGATCACCAACCTCGACGAGCATTCACCGGGATCGCTGGTGCCCATGCACAACATCATCGACATCAACGACTGCGACGCATTGCCGACCGAGGCCGAGACGTTGGCTCAGATCGGCCGCAACGCCCAAGCGATCATCCAGGAGCAGTACGGTTGGGATGCTCTCGAGCGCCGGCTCCGCGGAGGCGTCGACGCGAGTGAGTCGACGCCTGCAACTTCCGACCGCACCGACGCATAGCCGTCCGGGTCTGCTACAACCCGATACCAACGAGGGAACACGATGCCAGGCGAGCTGACGATCGACGGCAAGCGCATCAATCAGGATGGCGATTGCTACGTGATCGCCGAGATCGGCCACAACCACCAGGGCGATCTCGATATCTGCAAGAAGATGTTCCTCGAGGCCAAGAACTGCGGCTGCGACGCCGCCAAGCTACAGAAGCGCGACAACAGGGCGCTGTTCACCGCCGAGGGCTATGCCCGGCCCTACGAGAACCGCAATAGCTACGGCAAGACCTACGGCGATCACCGTGAGTTCCTCGAGTTCGGCGCCGACGAGTACGCCGAGCTCAAGGCCTACGCCGCCGAGATCGGCATCATCTTCTTCTCCACGGCTTTCGATATGCCGAGTGTCGACTTTCTCGACAAGCTCGACATGCCGGCCTACAAGATCGCCTCGGGAGACATCAAGACGACGCCGTTGCTCAAGTACGTTGCGCAAACAGGCAAGCCGATGGTGATCAGCACCGGCGCAGCTTTGATGGATGACGTGCGGCGTGCCTACGACACGATCATGCCGATCAACCCGCAACTGTGCATCATGCAATGCACGGCGGGCTACCCGGCCGAGTTCGAGGAGCTCGATCTGGGCGTGATACCGACCTACATGGAGGAGTTCCCGGACGCTGTGATCGGCTACTCGGGGCACGACAACGGGATCGCCATGCCGCTGGCGGCCTACGTGCTCGGCGCCCGCATGGTGGAGAAGCACTTCACCCTCAACCACACCTGGAAGGGCACCGATCACGCCTTCTCGCTCGAGCCGATCGGCATGAGCAAGATGGTTCGCGACTTGCGGCGGGCTCGGATCGCCATCGGTGACGGCACCAAGAGGTTTCACGACAGCGAGGTCGGCGCCGGCACCAAGATGGGCAAGAAGATCGTCGCTGCGCGGGACCTGGCCGAGGGCACGACGCTCGCGGCGCACGACGTGACGTTCAAGTCGCCCGGCGACGGGTTGCCGCCGTACGAGTTCGACAAGGTGATGGGACGCGTGCTGACCGTGGCGCTGGCGGCCGACGCGGACGTCCACCTCGACATGCTGCACGATCCCGACGAGACTGCCGACGCGACCCTCCCAAGCTCCGGCGATACCCAGGATCGTGAGGATGTTCGACCTCACTGACCGCATCGCGGTCGTCACGGGGGTCCGCGGCAAGCTCGGGCCGATCTGGGCCCGGGCGTTGCTGGGAGCCGGGGCTCGAGTCGCGGGCATCGATCTGGCCTCGGCGGCCAGGACTCCCGAGTTCGAAGCTCTCGAGCGCGACACCGACGACACTCGGCTGCGCGGCTACGCGGCCGATGTCCTCGATCGCGACTCCCTGCTCGAGGCCCGCGATGATATTGAGCGCGACTTGGGATCGGTATCGATCCTGGTCAACAACGCCGGCATCGATCAGCCTCCCGACGTGGTCACAGGGACCCACCTACACGAGATCCCGGCGTCCGCGGTGAGTCGGGTGTTGGAGGTCAACGTCGTCGGTCTGTTTCAGGTGTCGCAGGTCTTCGGCGAAGCGATGGTCACCGCTGGCGGAGGCTCGATCGTCAACATTGGCTCGCTCTACGCCTCGGTTTCTCCCGATGCCCACTTTTACGACCACATCGAGGTCGACCCGCCGTTCCTCAAGCCCCCGGCCTACGGGGCCTCGAAGGCCGCGGTCGTCAACCTGACCAAGTATCTGGCCACCCACTGGGGCCCTCGGGGCGTGCGGGTGAATGCGCTCTCGCCCGGAGGCGTGCTCGGCGGCCAGGACGAGGAGTTCCAGCGCAAGTTCAACGCCCGAGTGCCACTCGGCCGCATGGCCGAGGCACGCGATCTGGGCGGGCCACTCGTCTTCCTCGCCTCCGATGCAGCGTCCTATGTCAACGGCGTGGAGCTGCGCGTCGACGGAGGCTTCAGCGCCTGGTGAGCCCGTCGCTACCCAATTCGAACCCGAGAGCGTGACCGTGAGCGTGTTCCCCGAGTCGATTCCCAACTTCATTGACGGACAGGAGAGCCCGGCGGCCCGTGGTGCGTCGTTCGACAACCTCAATCCACACGACGGCTCGATCATCTGCACGGTGGCCTCCTCGACGAGCGAGGATATCGACCGAGCCGTGTCGGCTGCCAAGGCCGCCCAGGAAGACTGGGCCGACCAGACTCCGGTGGCTCGCGGCGACATTCTGCGGGACGCGGCTTTGCTGATACGCGAGCGGCGCGATGAGCTCGCGGAGATCGTTGCGACCGAGAGCGGCAAGGCCAGGCCACACGCGCTGGGCGAGGCCATGGGGGCCTTCGAGCTCGGCATGTTCATGGCCGGGGAGGGGCGACGTTACTTCGGCAGGACCGCGACCAGCGCTACCCCCAGCCGCGAGGTGCTGGTAATGCGCCAGCCGCTCGGTGTCTGTGGCCTGATCATCGCCGCCAACACGCCGATCGCCAACGTCGCCTGGAAGGCGTTTCCGGCGCTCATGTGCGGCAACGCTGCGGTCATGAAGTGCGCCGAGGATACCCCGGAAACCGGCTGGGCCATCGCCAAGATCTTTCATGAAGCGGGCGTTCCTGCCGGCGTTTTCAACATGGTACAGGGACTTGGCCCCGAGGCCGGCCAGCCACTGGTGGAACATCCCGATGTGGCGCTGGTCAGCTTCACGGGATCGGCGGCGGTCGGCAAGCTGATCAACAAGGCGGCCGGGGCGCGCCTGGCCAAGGTGATCCTGGAGCTCGGCGGCAAGAACCCACTGGTGGTCTGCGACGACGCGGATCTCGACAAGGCCGCCGAGGCGGTCATCCTGTCGGCATTCAGCAACGCCGGCCAGCGCTGTGCCGCAGGCAGCCGCATCATCGTCTTCGATTCGATCTACGACGAGTTCAAGCGAATGCTGGTGGATCGCACAGCCAAGCTGACGCTGGGCGTCGGTGACGATGACGACCTGGGCCCGGTGATCAACCAGAAGCAGCTCGGCAACATGCTGGCCTCGATCGAGGGCGCCCGCGCCGCGGGAGCCAGGGTGCTCGCCGGTGGGCATCGACTCGAGGATTCGGCCCATGCCGGCGGCTTCTACATGGCGCCAACGCTGATCGAGCAAGCCGATCCCGGCGATCCGATCTCGCGCAGCGAGCTGTTCGGACCGATCACCTGCCTGTATCGCGTCGAGGACTTCGACGAGGCTCTATCGCTGGCCAACGATTCGCCGTTCGGGCTGACTGCCGCGATTCACACCACGAACCTGCATCGGGCCATGCGCTACGCCAACAAGATGCAGACTGGCCTGGTGTCGATCAACGGCTTCACCTACGGCAGCGAGCCGCACATGCCTTTTGGTGGGCTCAAGGACTCGGGCAACGGGTTGAGGGAGCCCGGCCCCGAGGCGCTCGATGTCTACTCGGCGCAGAAGAACGTGCTGATCCAGACCGACCCGAGTGCAGTGTAGTCGCCGATGTCCGAGCCCTCGGTCATCGCGCTGATCCCTGCCCGTGCCGGATCCAAGCGCGTTCTCGACAAGAACGTGAAGACCCTGGCGGGCCATCCGCTCATTGCCTACTCGGTCGCCTCGGCGATCGAGTCCGGGATCTTCGAGTCGGTGGTGGTCTCAACCGACTCGGAGCGGATCGCGGCGATTGCGCGTCACTACGGCGCCGAGGTGCCGTTCCTGCGTCCGGCCGAGTACGCCGCCGACCGCTCGCCCGACATCGAGTGGCTGATCGACATGCTGGCTGCGCTGCATCGGCAGGGCCCGGCCACCGACTGCTTCGCGCTGCTGCGGCCGACCAGTCCCTTTCGGACGGCTGCCACGCTGACCCGCGCCTGGGAGCAGTTCCGGCACGAAGCCGAGGGGATCGACTCGCTGCGCGCGGTCGAAAAGACGCGGCTGCATCCGGGTAAGATGTGGCTGGTTCAGGGCAAGCGCATGGTGCCGGCGGTGACACAGATCGGCGATGCGCGTAGCCCCGATTTCCCGCCCTGGCACAGCACTCCGTACCAGGCGCTACCGTCGGTCTACTCGCAGAACGCCAGCCTGGAGATTGCCTGGTGCCGTGTGGTGTTGCAGCAGGGCAGCATCGCGGGGACCACGATCATGCCTTTCCTGAGTGAGGCCTGGGAGGGCTTCGACATCAACGACGAGATCGACTGGCTTGTCGCCGAGGAGCTGATTCGACGTGGCGATGCGGTCCCGCCCGGAGTTACGCAGGAGCCCTGGGCCGCCAGCTCTGGATTGGAAAATTGAGGAAGAAGCCGTGTCCACCGACATCGTAGCCGCGACATCGCCGGCGCTCGCGATCTTGCTCGCCGAGCGTGACGAGCAGCTCTGCCATCTGCCCAGTAGCTGGTTCAAGACCGTCTGCGCCGCCGATGTCTCCGCCGAGCTGCGCGCCGCGCTCTTCTCGACCGGCTGTCGCCTCAACGTGCTCTACATGGTCGCCAAGGCGGGCTCCGGCCATCCGGGCACCTGCTTCAGCTCGATCGACATCATGTCGTGGCTCTACCTCAACGAGATCCGCAACCTGGAGCCGGATCCTCAGGCGGCCGACATCTTCTTCTCCTCCAAGGGGCACGACGCGCCGGCCTGGTATTCGGTGGCGTTGGCCCTGGGGCTGCTGGATTGGGACTACCTACACCGGCTGCGGCGGCTCGACGGTCTGCCTGGCCACCCGCACATCGAGACGCCCCACGTCTACGCCGGCACCGGATCTCTGGGCATGGGGATCTCCAAGGGCAAGGGCATGGTGACGGCCAACCGGGTGCTCGGGGTCGACCGACGCGTCTGGGTCATGGCCGGCGACGGGGAGCTGCAGGAGGGGCAGATCTGGGAGTCGCTCTCCACCGCTGCCCACCAGAAGATGGGCGAGCTCACGGCGATCGTCGATCACAACAAGATCCAGTCCGACACCTGGGTGCGGGACGTCAACGACGTGGGTGACCTGGCGGCCAAGTTCGTGGCTTTCGGCTGGGAGGTGGCGCGCTGCGACGGTCACGACTTCGCGGCGATCGGCGAGATACTGCGGGGCTTCCGGGAGATCACCGATCGTCCCAAGGTTCTGATCGCCGACACCATCAAAGGCAAGGGCGTCTCCTTCATGGAGGGGCCGGCCATGCCCAGCGGCGAGCTATACGGCTTTCATAGCGGGGCGCCGACGGTGCAGCAGTACGAGGCCGCCAAGCGGGAGCTGCTGGAGCACCTGCTCGGCCTGCTCGAGCAGACCGGACAGCCGCAGCCGGAGCTCGTCTGGATCGAGCGCGACCCGCACGTCAAGCACACCGGCTTCGGCAACGTGCACCGGCTGGTCGCCGCCTACGAGGACGAGCTGGTGAGCCTCGGCCACGCCAACGAAAAGGTCGTGGTGCTCAACGCCGACTTGGTCAAGGATTGCGGCCTGATCGCCTTCCAGGAGCAGATCCCCGAGCGTTTCGTCGAGTGCGGCATCGCCGAGCAGGACATGGTGTCACAGGCCAGCGGCATGGCGCAGATGGGCCTGATTCCGGTCTGCCATTCCTTTGCCTGCTTCCTGTCGACCCGACCCAACGAGCAGATCTACAACGCCGCCACCGAGCACGAGAAGGTGGTCTATGCGGGCTCGCTGGCCGGCTTGCTGCCCGGCGGGCCCGGCCACTCGCACCAGTCGGTGCGCGACATCTCGTGTCTGGGTGCGGTGCCGGGGCTCTCGATGGTCGAGCCCTGCCAGGAGGTCGAGGTGCGGCGCGCCCTACGCTGGGCCATCGAAGACAACGAGCAGAGCACCTACATCCGCCTTTGCTCGATGGGCTGGGACATGCCCTTCAGCCTGCCCGACGACTACGAGCTGGTGCCCGGGCGGGGAACGGTGGTGCGCCAGGGCAGCGACGGCGTGGTCTTCGGCTATGGTCCCTGGCTGCTGTCGAACGCCTACGAGGCCGCCGATACCCTGGCGCGTGAGCATGGCATCGAGCTGCGCGTGGTCAACCTACCCTGGCTCAACCGGGTCGACGAGAACTGGCTCGGCGAGGTCATCGGCGAGCGTCCCTGGGTGATTGCGCTCGACAACCACTACGAGCACGGCGGCCAGGCCGAGATGCTGCTGGCCCGCATCGCATCCCGCGATATCGGTGCCCGGGCCCGGCGGATAGGCCTCGACTCGATCCCGGAGTGCGGCGCCACCCAGGAGGTGCTCGAGCACCACGCCATGGACGCCCTCAGTCTGGCGCGGCAGATGGCACGCATCATGGCCGGCACGGAGGGCCTGGTGGGAGTCGACAAGTCGGGCTCGCGGACCCAGGACATGGGGCCCCAATGACAGGTTCACTGTGACGGATAGCGGCAGCACCCTGGTCCTGTTTTGGGACATCGACGGCACCCTGCTGAGCACCGCGCGGGCCGGGGCCTTCGCCTGGGAAGACGGCGTGCGCGACGCGATCGGGCACGAGATGTCCCTGAAGGATTACGACACCTCCGGGCTCACCGACGTGGAGATCTCGCGCCGGCTGGTGCGCGAGATCTGCGGATCTGACGATCTCGAGGCCGCCGATCGGTTGCTGCGGCGCTATGAGGAGCTGCTACCTTCGCGGTTGCACTACAAGCAGGGGGAGGTTCTCCCGGGAGTGCGCGAGATCCTAGAGCACACACGCGATCTCGACGTGCTGAACCTGCTGCTGACCGGTAACACGCAGTCCGGCGGTCGGGCCAAGCTCACTCACTACGGCTTGATCGATTACTTCGGCGACTCGGGAGCCTTCGCCGACGGCACCGATGACCGCCCCGCGATTGCCCGCAAGGCGGCCGCCCTCGCCGCGGAGCGACTGGGGCGGGTCGACCTGCAGCGCATGTACGTGATCGGCGACACACCCCACGACGTGGGCTGCGGCAGGGCAATTGCCGCGCGCACCGTGGCTGTGGCGACCGGCACCTACACTGTGGAGCAGCTCGCGGAGTATGAGCCCTGGTGGCTACTCGAGTGTTTGCCGGGTCCCGAGGAATTCCTACTCCACCTCTGGGCATAGGGGTACTGTGGATCCACGCCTGAAGCAGTTGTTCAAGCGATTCGGCATTGTGCGCCGAATCGTCGGCGCGCGCCGCGCGCGGGCCACGGCTGCCTTCGGCGATTGGTGGCGCGAGCTGATCGCCGACGGTTTGCCACATCCACAGGAGGGCGCGCCACGTGTCTTGTTGGCCACCAGTCTCGGCGGCTGGCAGCCGGGAACGCGGCTCGACTCCGTGCTGGCGGCCGCCCTCCGCCTGCGTGGCGCAGAGGTGGCTTTCTGGCTGTGCGACGAGGCGCTGCCCGCCTGCCAGATGGCCGATGCCTATTTCTACCCACGACAGGGCCGCTTCCTGGCCCAGGGGCCGCAGGCCGACATGTGCGCCACCTGCTACGCGCCGGCGCGAGATCTGTACGCGGCGTTCGGCGTACCTGTGCACCGGCTGAGTGCGACGCTGGGGGCAGCTGACCTGCAGGAGATCGATCGGCTGGTTTCCGAGCTGTCGCTTGGCGAGATCGCCGATCTACGGATCGACGGCGTGCACGTCGGCGAGCACGCCATGACCGGCGCCCTGCGCTTCTACGCGCGCGGCGACCTTGATTCCGAGAAGCACGGAGAGGCGATGCTGCGCCAGTACCTCCGGGCCGCACTCATGACCTTGTTCTCCTTCCAGGCATTGCTCGAGAAGCAGCAGTTCGACGTGGTCGTCCTGCACCACGGGATCTACGTGCCGCAGGGGACCATCGCCGAGACGGCGCGGGCGCGCGGCGTCCGCGTAGTGACCTGGCACCCGGCCTACCGCCGCAACTGCTTCACCTTCTCAGAGGACGACACCTATCACCGGGCAATGCTCAGCGAGCCGACCTCTGCTTGGGAGGACATGGATTGGTCTCCCGAGCACGAGGCCGCGATCATGGACTACCTCAAGAGCCGGTGGCAGGGATCCGAGGACTGGATCTCGTTCAATCGCGATCCCGAGGAGAACCTGCAGCGGATCTCCAAGCGGCTGGGGCTCGATCCCGGAAAACCGTGGATCGGGCTCTTGACCACCGTCATGTGGGATGCGCGGCTCCACTACCCCACCAACGCTTTCGGAGACGTTCGCGAATGGGTGCTCGCTACGATCGAGTACTTCGCCGAGCGTCCCGATCTGCAGCTTGTGGTTCGGGTCCATCCGGCCGAGGTGCGGGGTCGCCTGCCGGCTCGCCAGCTCATGACCGACGAGATCGAGCGGGCCTTCCCAGAGCTGCCGGGCAACGTCGCCGTGATTCCGGCTCGCAGCCCGATCAGCACCTACGTCGTCATGGCCAACTGCGATGCGGCACTGATCTACGCCACCAAGATGGGAATCGAGTTGACCGCATCGGGGATCCCCACCGTCGTGGCCGGTGAGGCCTGGATCCGCGGCAAGGGGTTCAGCCTCGACGCCGGCACCCCGACCGACTACGCGGGAATCCTGCAGCGCCTGCCGCTGGGCCGCCGCATGGACGCCGTCGCCACCGAGCGGGCCCGCAAATACGCATTCCATTACTTCTTCCGCCGGATGATCCCGCTGGAGTTCGTCTCGCAGCACTCGAGCGAGTCGCTGGCCTTCGACCTGCAGGTCGAAGGGCTGGACGACTTGGCACCGGGGGCAGCCGCGGGTCTCGATGTGATCTGCGAGGGTATTCTCAGCGGCGCGCCTTTCATCTATCCTGCAGATGGGAAAATCGGCCAACGGCGGTTCGGAATCGATGAGCCCGAGCCCCATCAAGCGGTGCTCTGATCGATGAAGCTGTCGATCGTTGTCAGTTACTACAATGCGCTCGAGTATCTGCAGGACTGCCTGGTCTCGATCCGGGACAACGCTCCTGCCCTCGAGTCCGAGGTCATCGTTGTCGACGACGCCTCGGAGCGTACCTGCGCTCAGGTCGTTCGCGACATCCTCCCGAGCGCCCGGCTTCTGATCAACGAGACCAACTTGGGGTTCGCTGCTGCCAACAACGTCGGCTGGCGCTCGTGCAGCGGCGAGTACGTCCTGTTCCTCAACAGCGATACCAAGGTGCTCCCCGGAGCGCTCGACGAGCTGGTGGCCTATCTGGACCACAAGTCGACCGTGGGTGTGGTTGGGCCGCAGGTGCTCAATGCCGACGGGAGCCTACAGCCCCAGTGTCGCCGGGGCCGCCTGACGCCGCTGTCCGGGATCGGATACTCCCTTCGACTCGATCGTGTGCTACCCGATGTGGCGCCGCTGTCCGAGTATCTGATGCGCCATCGCGACCCCATGCGCACGCATCGAGTCAGAGCGGTGTCGGGCTGCTGCATGCTGGTGCGGCGGGAGGTGCTCGATCGCGAGGGTGGCTTCGACGAGAGCCTCATCCAGTATGGCGAGGATCTGGATCTTTGCTACCGGATCGACGCCGCAGGCTGGCGCGTGATGTACCGGCCGTCGGCTCAGATCGTCCACTATGGCGGTCAGGGCGGCACCAACTTCCGCCTGTGGCGCTCCGTATACCTGTTCCACCGCAACTTGTGGGTGGTGATGTGGCGGCACGGCCGGACCCGCCTGTTTCCCGTCTCGACCATGCTCGGCTTCGCCATGATCGGAGCACGCTTCGGGCTCGCATCCATCGCCCATCTGCTGGGGCACAAGCGTGCCGGCACACGTAAGGGTGCCGAGCGTTTCAAGCCACGGGTGCCACTGCTGCGCGCCGAGCGGCAGGTGCTTCTGGTCGCCATCGATCTGATCGCCTTGGCGGTAGGCCTCTACGCCTACCTACAGGTGCATCCCGGGCCCTATGGCTCCGGGCTGCCGGACGGCTATGTGATCAGCCCGCGCATCTTCTGGGACCGGCCACAGTGGTTCTTGCTGCTGATGGCACTCTGGCTGCCCGTTGCCAAGGTGCTCGACTCCTTCCGGCTGCAAGTGGCGAGTCGTCCAAGGCGCTCGCTGGGAACGGCCACCCAGGCGGCACTGGTCGTGCTCGTCGCCTACGCGTTCATCCCGTTCTTGACTCCGGTGCTGCCGCCCTCGCGGCGCTATCTCGCGGCCCTGGTGGCGCTGCCGTGGCTCGGTCTGATGATCGGCCGGCTCTTCTTTTCGGTGGCACTCGGTCAGTCGTACTTCCGGCGCCCGACAATCGTCGTAGGTACCGGCTGGGCAGCACGCACCATCGCCCATGCGATTCATCAGAACGACGACGGCTCCTACCGGGTGCTGGGATTCTTGAGCGAGGATGCGGACAAGCTCGGCGCCTGGGTGCCGGCCACGGCGACTCCTGAGGAGTTCGGCGGTGATGCCGTGCCCGAGGAACAGCAGTATCCGGTGCTCGGCAGCGCTGAGTCTCTGCGGGCCTTGGTGCGGCAGTACGGGGTAAAGACGCTGGTGCAGGCCGAGACCCACGAGCTCCGCCCGCAGACGTTCAAGTCCTTGATGGACTGCCTCGAGCTCGGAGTCGAGGTCATTCCCATGTCGCAGCTGTACGAGCGCCTTACCGGACGGGTTCCGGTGGAGCACATCGGTGAGGACTGGCACGTGGCCATGCCGCTCGAGCACCCCGGCAACGGGCTTCTGAGACCGCTCGTCAGTCGCGTGACCGACCTGACGCTGGCCGTGCTCGGGCTGGTGGTTACGGCACCGCTGCTGCCCATCATCGCCGCCGCCATTTACATCGACTCGCAGGGGCCGATTTTCTACAAGCAGGCCCGGGTCGGCAAAGGCGGCCGGCTGTTCAATGTCTACAAGTTCCGCTCCATGCGCTCGGACGCCGAGGAGGACACCGCGGTCTGGTCGGAGCCGGGCGATCCGCGGATCACTCGCTTGGGACGGTTCTTGCGCGCCGTCCACCTCGACGAAATGCCGCAGTTGCTCAACGTTCTCAGGGGCGACATGAGCGCGGTCGGGCCGCGCCCGGAGCGCCCCGAGTTCCTCGAAGAGCTCAGCGAGGAGATTCCGTTCTACTCGGTACGTCACGCCGTCAAGCCCGGAATGGCGGGGTGGGCGCTGATCAACGTCGGCTACGGTCATACCAAGCGGCACGCGCTACTGAAGCTGCAGTACGACCTCTACTACATCAAGCACCAGTCCCTGGGGCTGGACTTGGTGATCCTCGTCAAGTCGGCGCTGCACAGCCTGGGGTTCCAAGGTCGATAGCGAGGTGTCGGCCAACTGCGTCAGCGTCTCCTGGGCGGACCATTTGACCTTCGGAGCAGGCGATGGGCGGCTGGCGACGGCTGAGGCCCTCGAACGCCGGGTTGACGCCTGGCAGTCTGAGTTAGACGCCGACGCGCTGCACTGGCGTGCCCTGCGAACCCGGATCGCCTCGAGTTGCCAGGCAGCGCCCGGTCGCCAGCACCCTACCGAGCGGGTCGCCAGGGAGGTCGACTGGGACGATCTGGCCATCGTTCCGCAGATTGTCCACGCGTCCGGCATGCGTGCCTGGCTCTACGTCTCGATCTTCGACGAAGGTTGGCGGTTGCCGGCAGAGGCGGAGCGGCAGCACAGCAACCACAACGCCATGCATGGTCAGCATGTCGCCTGGCAATCTGATTTCACGCGTGACCATCCCGAATACCTCGTTCAGGACGTGAACGGGGATCCTCAGGGCGGCGTGCCGTGCCTTGCCTATGCGGCGGTTCGCGACCACTACGTGGCGCGCTTTCGAGGGCTCGTGGAGGCGGCCTGCTGGGACGGGTTGTTTCTGTGCCTGCGCTCGCAGTCGCGGCCGCCGGAGTTTGCCGATCAGTTCGGTTACAACGAGCCGATTGCGGCGCAGTTCGAGGCGCGGGCCGGCCGTGACCTGCGCGAGTTGGCCCGCGAGTGCGATCCAGAGTTACTGCAGATCTGGCACAGATGGGATCCGGCCCGAGTCTTGTGGAAATAGAGATGGCGTAACCTCCCGAGTAGGAAAAACTCAACGCCGCCACGAGCGGCAGGAGGCTACGCCGTGAAGCAGGTTAGCACGCAGGCAGCCGGGGTCATCGAGTTCCGGCAGGACATACAGGGATTGCTGCGTTCCAGGATCCGCGAGGCGATCCAGATCACGCTGCAGGAAGAGCTCAGCGAGGCGCTGGGCTGCGACCGATACGAGCGCAACGGGCAGCGTCGAGGCTACCGCAATGGCAGCCAGCGACGACGGGTGACGACGGCGCAGGGGCTACAGGAGCTGGAGATCCCGCGCGGACGGATCGTGGACCAGGACGGGGACGCGCGTGAGTTCCGCAGCGCGATCCTGCCCCGGTACGCGCGGCGAGCCCGGCAGGTGGACGAGGCGATTCTGGGGGCCTATCTGGCGGGCGCCAACACCCGGCGGATCCGCAAGGCGCTCTCTCCGCTGCTGGGCAAGGAGCACCTGTCCAAGAGCACGGTCTCCAGAGTGGTGGGGCGCCTGAAGGCGAGCTTCGAGCGCTGGCGCGAGCGAGATCTGTCCGGCGAGCGGTACTCGATTCTGTACTTGGACGGGTTTCATCTGAAGGTCAGGCTAGCCAGGAGGGTCGTGTCGGTGCCGGTATTGGCGGTGCTCGGTGTCAGGCCGGACGGCCAGAAGGTGTTGGTGGCGTTGCGGTTAGCGGTCTCGGAGGCGGCCGTCCACTGGCAAGGGTTGATCGAGTCGCTGGTGGAGCGTGGACTGCAGGCACCGGAGTTGTTGATCTCCGACGGGCACAAGGGGCTGGCCAAAGCGATTCAAGTCTGGCCGAACGTGCCGGTGCAGCGGTGCACCCAGCATAAGTGGAACAACCTGCGTGACCACTGCCCGGTTCATGCACGTACCGAGATGAAGCGCGACAAGAGCCTGCAGGAGGCGGGCTTGAGCCTGCTGACCTTCTATGAGTTCCCCAGGCCGATGTGGAAGACGTTGCGCACCACCAACCCGCTCGAGAACCTGAACCGCGAGTTCCGTCGCCGCACCAAGACACAGGGCTCATTCTCGACCGAGGCTGCCGGGGTGACGTTGCTGTGGGGCCTGGTCGCCTTCGGCCAGATCCGCATGCGCCGCATCGATGGCTACCGGTTCTTGGCTGAGATCACCCGCGGCCCGAACCAGCAGGCCGCCTAGCAGATAGGATCAACCGTGGTCGCGGAGGAAACGCTCATCCAATTTCCACATCATTCGGGGCACATCCCACGACATCATGGGCGAGCACTTGACCCAGTTCTTGCGCCAGCTGCGCGCTGACCTGGCGTCGTTGAGTCGGGAGCTGGCCGTCGGCGTGCCGCGCGGCGATGTGCTAGGTCATCCTCTCGGCAACGCCACGCTCGACTGGTGCGGCTGGGTCAGCCAGGGCCTGGTCGACGAGCTCATCGTGGACCAAGATTCCTCGCGCTGTCCGTCGATGTGGCACGACCTGTGGCCGATGCATCGCGGTGGGGGCTATCGGCACAGCTACCTCGACGCGGCGGGCCTTCCCGATCTCGAGTCACACCTGCGGGATGGTTACGTCCCGGCGCTGGACTCGACCGCCTCACGACTCCTGGTGGCACGCCAGTGGGCGCCGCGCGACCGCAAGCTCGAGCGCCTGCTGCTCGAGAACGCTGCTGTCGACGGGCTCGTCTTCAGCAGCTTCCGACACGACAACCGGGGGCCGATCGCCAGGGGTGACTGGCGCGCCTCCTAGGGCACATACGTAAAGTTGGCGGTGCAGTCGGAGAGCCCGGGCAGGCGGGCGTCCTTGTCCGAGAGCAGCGGCTCGTGGCTCGTCGGCCAGTCGATGCCCAGGGCGGTGTCTAGCGGATGGATCCCTTGCTCGGCGTCGGGCGCGTACTCGGCACTCTGTAGGTAGAGGAGGTGCGTGTCCTCCAGGGCGCAGAAGCCGTGGGCGAAGCCAGGCGGAATCCACAACATCTCGCCGCCCTGGCCGCTGAGCTCGGCCCGAACATGACGCCCGAACCAGGGCGAGCCCTCGCGGATGTCGACCGCCACGTCGACCGCCCTGCCGTGGAGGATGCGAACCAGCTTCCCCTGGGCGTATGGCTCGAGTTGGTAGTGCATGCCGCGTACTACACCGGCGCTCGAGAACGACTCGTTGATCTGGATGGGCTCCAAGGCGATGTCGTGGGCCGCGAAGTCGGACCGCTTGAAGGTCTCGACAAAGGAGCCGCGCGGGTCGAGAAAGACGCGCGGACGCACGAGAATGACGCCGGGAATGTCGGTGGAAGCAAACTCGAACGGCATTCGGGCTCCTGAGCCAGGGCATGAACCGTCGGGCCGGTCAATCTAGCACGAGGCCGCACAGCCGAGCCGTCGAGCACGCGCGCACGAGGCGACCACCCGCTATGCTTGGGTCGAACGCTTCTTTGGAGACCAGAGCATGAGCACGGAGATCAAGGTCGGCGTCCTGGTCTTGGTGGCGCTGGCGACGCTCGCCTACTTTGTCGTAATGATCGAGGATCTCGCCGTTTTCGGCGATGAGGATGCCCGCGCGCTTCTGGTCGTCTTCGACAACGCCGCCGGGCTCGGGGTCGACGACCCGGTGTTGCTTGCCGGGGTTGCGGTTGGTCGGGTCGCCGCGATCGTCCTCACGTCCGAGGGCAAGGCGCGGGTGACGCTGCGGCTGCGGCCGGACGTCTTTGTGTACGAGGACGCTCTCGCCGTGGTGGGATCCTCCGGCATGCTCGGTGATCGCGTTCTCGATCTGCGCCCCGGAACGCCAGGGACCGCCACAGTGCCCGACGGCGGCGTCATCGCCGGCGGCGAGCCGGTGTCGATCGACCAGATGGTCAACGTGGTGGCCAGCATCGCGCGCAACCTCGATCGTACGACCGAGACGATCAGCCGAGTTCTTGGCACGCAGGAGGGCGAGGCCACCCTGCGCGAGATCCTCGCCAACCTGGAGAGCCTCACGGGGCGACTCGACTCGGTACTGGCGACCAACCGCGGTCCGATCGACGCCAGCTTCGGCAACCTGGACGCGGCGCTGGCCAACATGAGCGAGCTGTCGGCCAGTCTGCTCGAGTCGCTTCCGGCGCTGGTGCAGGAGATGCGCACGGTCTCGGTCGACGTTTCTGCCGTGCTGGGCGACAACCGGCAAAGCCTCGGCGGCGCCGCCGAGAACCTGGTAGATATCACCGAGCGGCTCGACCGCTCGGCCGCGGATCTCGAGGCGCTGTTGGCCAAGATGAACCGTGGCGACGGTACGATCTCGCGTCTGGTCAACGAGTCGGAGACGGTGGATCGTCTCAACGAGGCGCTCGACTCGGTGGACGACTCCCTGGCGGCGGCCGATACCTTCTTCCGGCGCGTCGGCGAGGCCCGCTTCTCCTTCGAGTGGCGCTCGGAGTTCTACGAGCGCATCGACTCCACCAAGAACTACTTCGGCGTACGGCTGGAAATCGGTGAAATCGAATCTGGCCGCGGCTTCGAGTTCCACCTGCTCGACGACAATATCGGCGGGATCCAAGAGACCAACATCGTCACCCAGTTCTTCAACCCCAACACCGGTGAGTCGCTCGGAACCACGGTGGAGCGCCAGCTCGTGCGCCAGACGGGATTCCGCTTCAACGCGCTGCTGAGCCAGCGCATCAAGGACTTCCAGCTCCGAGGCGGCATCCTCGAGAGCAAGGCCGGGCTCGGGCTCGACTACTTCCTGGCCAGTGACCGCGTGCGCTTCACTGGGGAGATCTGGGATCTGGGCCGCGACCCTGACCCGCACGTCAAGTTGCGCCTGCAGTGGAACCTGGCCGGCCGCTTCTTTATCACCGGCGGGTGGGACGACCTGCTGCGGACGGAGCTGCGCAGCTACTACATGGGCGCCGGCTACTCCTTCCGCTAACCGGATCGCGATCGGGTGAGCAGCGCGGCTGAGGTCCTGATCATCGGTGGCTTCGGGCAGGTGGGCGAGGCCCTGGTACAGACCGTCGAGGAGCGCGGTCGTGATGCGCAGGCGGTCGTGCAGGTGGGGCGTGCCGAGGCCGATCTGCGCAACGAGTCACAGGTCGCCGGCGTTCTCGATCGCTACCGCCCACGCGTGGTGATCAACTGCGCGGTCTTCCAGCCAGTCGACCTGTGCGAGTCGGAACCCGAGCAGGCGTTCGCGGTCAACGCGACGGCCGCCGGTGCGCTGGCGCTGGCGTGTCGAGCGTCCGGGGCACGACTGGTCCACATCTCCACCGACTATGTTTTCGGGGGTGGCCGGCGCAAGCCCTACTGCGAGGAGGATCTGCCCGCCCCCCGGAACATCTATGGCGCCTCCAAGCTTGCCGGCGAGTACCTGGTGCTGGCCGCCTCGGAGACCCATATGGTCGTGCGCACCTCCGCGGTGTTCGGCAAGGCGCGTGAGGGCCATGGCACGACACCGTTCCTCGAGCGCATGCTCGAGCGAGCTCGGGCCGGTCAGGCAACCCAGGTAGTGGCCGACCAGTTCGTCAGCCCTACCAACGCACAAGACTTGGCGCGGGGTCTGTGGGGCCTGATTGGCTGCGGCGGCACCGGGATCTTTCATGTGGCGGGAGGCGGCACGGCCTCCTGGTTCGAGGTCGCCTGCGTGGCCTTCGAGGCGGCTGGGGCAAGGGAGCATCTGCGGCCGACGACCGCCGCCGAGTACAAAGCACCCGCTCAGCGCGCCGACTACACGGCGTTGGCGAGCGCACGAATGCGCGCCCTCGGGGTTCCCGACCTGCCCGGTTGGCGCGACGGTGTGGCGCGACACCTCCGCCGCCTCGACCCCGAGCTGCTCGCGTAGCAGGCCGTGGCGAAAGTGTGATGGGTCTGGTTACGCCGCCCTCGACGGCGTGGGCCTCCGGGCAAGTAGGGGTTACGGGCGATGGCCGTGTCGCACCTCCTCAACGATGTTCCTGCATCGCCTCGTCGGTGCTCCTTGCCCTCACCCGTAAGACCTACTTGCCAGACCCACCACACTTTCGCCACGGACTGCTAGCACCTCGCCCCGACCCGGTGCGGTCGACGTAACGAGTTCCTTTTCAACGACTTGTGGCGTGCGCACGTTCGTCCGGGACGCCCCCGCGACGGATTTAGAAGAAGTATTGATATAATTACTATCAAGTTTTATAATTCAAACAACGCAATTCGAGACATCGGGGAGCGCACCGCTCGTGCAGGTCCCCCCCCCAAAGGAGAAGCGAGATGCTCCTACGTCGTACCGAACCGTTCCGTGACCTGACCTTCCTGCATCGTCAACTCGACGACCTGTTCAGCCGCGGCTGGACTGCCACCCGGACCAACGGGGAGGCCTCGGGGTCGATGGCTAGCTGGACCCCCGCGATGGACGTTCTCGAGAAGGGCGACAGCATCCTGCTGCGCGCCGAGCTTCCAGGCCTGACGCAGGAGGACGTCGAGATCACGGTCGAGAAGAACACCCTGACGCTCAAGGGTGAGAAGAAGTTCGAGGACACCGAGGACAACGACAACTACAAGCGCGTGGAGAGCCAGTACGGCAGTTTCTACCGTTCGTTCTCGCTGCCGGCGACGGTCGATCAGGATGCCATCGACGCCAACTTCGCCAAGGGCGTGCTCGAGATGACCCTGCCCAAGGCCGAGCGCGCCAAGCCCAAGAAGATCGCGGTCTCGGTGAACTGAGCTCGCGCCCCTGGAACATGGGGCGATCCTGGAGCAACGAGGCCCGGGGGCGGACAATCGCCTCCCGGGCCTTATACTTGAGATCTTCATCCTTCATACCGATTCATACCAGAACAGCGTCGCGCGGCTCCCCGCTGCCACCGGAGATCTCCATGGGCATGGCACTCCTCCGCGCCTTCTTCGCCCTCGGTTGCGCGGCCATCGGCTTCCTCGTCCTTCCCGGTGGCCTGCCGGGACTCCTCCTCGGCCTCTTCTCCGCGCTCGCCGTGGTGGCGATCGAGATGAAGCTGCACAGCATCCCGACCAACGTGCTGATGGGCGGCGTAGTCGGCAGCTTCATGGGGCTGATGCTGGCGATCGCCTTCGGTGTCGTCGGTCGGCAACTCGATCTGCACCGCACCGCCGAGGCGGTGATCCAGGGCGCCGCACTGCTGGTGCTCGCCTACCTCGGCATGGTGATCGGCGCCGTCAAGGGCCAGCACGGCGAGTGGTGGATCCCGTGGCGCAAGTGGATCGACCGCAACGAGCTCGGCATTCTCGACAAGATCCTCGATTCCAGCGTCTTGATCGACGGGCGCGTGGCCGAGGTCGCCGAGGCCGGTTTCCTCGACGGCCAGCTGGTGGTGCCCCAGTTCGTGCTCGACGAGCTGCAGAAGGTCGCCGACTCCGAGGACTCGACGCGCCGCGCACGGGGGCGCCGCGGCCTCGATATCGTTCAGCGCCTGCAGCAGACGCCGGAGCTCGAAGTGGCGATCGTCAACGACGACTTCCCGAAGCTCGCCGAAGTCGACTCCAAGCTCATCGCTCTGGCCAGCCAGCGCCGCGGGAGCGTCGTCACCAACGACTTCAACCTGGCCAAGGTTGCCCAGGTGCGCGGCGTCGAGGTGCTCAATATCAACGAGCTGGCCAACGCCGTGAAGCCGGCGTTCCTGCCGGGCGAGAGCATGTCCGTGTACATCGTCAAGGAGGGCAAGGAGCCGGGGCAGGGTGTCGGCTACCTCGATGACGGCACCATGGTGGTGGTCGACGGAGCGCGCCAGGACCGCGGCCAAACAGTGGACCTGGTGGTTACCTCGGTACTGCAAACCTCGGCCGGCAAGATGATCTTCGGCAAAAAGCGCGTCGGTCTCGACGCTTCGCAACCTCGGGAATCGACCGCGGCCACCCGGTGAGGCCCCGACGTGGGCTCATCGCTCGCCAGCAGCCCTAGCTTAGCTACGACATGCAGCATGCTACCCTACCGGCGCTCGCCATTCGGTGGGCGCCCAAGCGGCCAGGTTCACCGGCTGACTCTCGGGCCCCGGATGAGATGGACCGATGACGCAACGGGTGGCTGTCATAGGTGGTTCGATCGCTGGTTTGCACGCCGCCGCGTGCCTGGCACGAGCCAACGTGCCGGTATCGGTCTTCGAGGCCAACGGGCATCGCCCGTTGCTCCGAAGGTCGTTGATCGCTACCAGCGCCTATCGGGAGATGCTCGGAAGTCTCGGGGAGCCAGCCGTGGTCAACGAGATCAACCGATTCGAGCTCTTCGCGGGGGGCGGGACCACCGTCGTATCGCTTCGGCGGCCGGACCTCATTATCGAGCGGGCGGTGCTGCTCAGGGGGCTCGAAGCCGATGCGCTCGCCGCCGGCGTCGAGATCCATCACCGCCACAAGCTCATGGATCTGAGGCACGCTCGTGAAGGCACGGTGCTGCGTTTTGCTAACGGCCTGGAAGCCCGGGCTGACGTGGTCGTCGGGGCGGACGGCTGGCGCAGTACCGTGGCGCGTTCTGCCGGGATGGCGCCTCCCCGCGTAGTGCCGCTCGTTCAGGCGATCGTCGACCTACCGCCGAACATGCGTCGGGACTCGACCCGGGTGTGGTTTGTCCCGGAGGACACGTCTTACTTCTATTGGCTCATTCCAGACTCGGAGACCACGGGAGCGCTGGGCATCATCGGTGACGCCGGCGTATCTCCACGGGCTCTTCTCGATGCCTTCGCGGGACGTGAGCAGCTGCGTGTTCGCGAATACCAGGGAGCCCGGATCCCGGAGTACTCCGGGTGGCGGTCGGTGCATCGACGGTTCGGCTCGGCGGACATTTACCTGGTCGGAGACGCGGCTGGACACGTCAAGGTGACCACGGTCGGAGGCCTCGTCAACGGGCTCTGGGGCGCGCGCGGGGTTGTTGACGCGATCGTTGGAGGGACGTCCGGGCGTAGCCGGCACTTGGCTTCGCTGCGCCGGGAACTGGGCCTGCACCTGTTGATTCGCAAGGCTATGCATCGTTTCTCCAGCGACGACTACCGTCAGCTACTCGACATGCTGGACGTTGTGGCGATCGAGCAGCTCGGTCAGTACGGCCGCGACGAAACGCTCCGGTTAATGACCCGGCTTCTGGCGCGCCGGCCGCAGTTGGTTCTCCTCGGGTTGCGCGGCCTCCTGTCGAGTTTGTTACACGCATCGCCCAGGCAGGAAGCGGCCACGGCGCGGTGAGTCTGGCGGCCCCGAGCGAGCTCACCGACAAGCAGCTGGTGGCGCGTTCGGCGCGCGGTGACGAGGACGCTTTTCGGGTGCTATTCGAGCGCAAGCACCGGCGCGTCTACCTGATCGCCTATCAGATACTCGGTGAGCAATCGGCTGCCGAGGACGTGGTCCAGGACACCTTCCTGGCGCTGTGGCGGAGCTGCTCGCGCTATCGACCCCGCTACGCCGTCGACACCTGGCTCAACCGCATCGCCACCAACAAGGCGATCGATGCCGATCGACGGCTGGCGCGAGTGCCGCGCGCCCTGGGTGAGCGGCCCGGGGTCAGCGAAGATTCCGAAGCCGCGTTCACCTCCGCCGCACGGCTCGTGCAAGAGGGCCAGGCCGGCGATCCTACGCGTCATACGCGCTGGCGGCAGGTGCAGGAGCTGTGGAACAACTTGGCGGCGGGGCTACCCGTGCAGCAGCGTGCCGCTTTCGCCCTGCGTGAGATCGAGGGGCTGGGCACCCGTGAGGTGGCCGCGGCGCTCGGGTGCAGCAGTTCAGCTGTTCGAAGCCACGTGTCGCTGGCGCGCAAAGCGCTGCGGGCCCGGTACGAGGCGATGGCACAAGCCCCCTGATCGCTTGGACGCTTTCTGGCCCCGGTGCGTATATGCGTGCAGGAGGTAGAGATGCGCAACACCGAAGATACCGACGCGCTCGAGCGACTCAGCCGGCTGAGGGACCGTCCGACGCCCGAGCTCGACACGAACCAAGCGTGGCGCCGGCTACACGCGACGTTGCGGGCCACGCCCCAGCCACGCGGTATCGGCTGGCTCGTCGTCCCGGCTTGGCGCGTCGGGCTGGCGGCCGCCATGGTTGCAGCGGCCGCCGCAGCGCTCTGGATGGCTCCAGGCTCGGATCCGGCCGTGGCGCCCGATCGCGGATCTGTGGCGGCTGGGGACGCGTCGACGGCGCCCGAGTCGAGCCGCGAAATGGTGCTGCTCGCCGAGCCCGAGGAGGCCGCCCTCGCGGCCATGGTCCCCAGCGCACAGGACGCAGTGCCGGCCGACAGCTACACCCTCGAATTCCGCCTCGTGCGCGGCTACACGGGCTCGCGTCCGGCCGACGCGCTCGACGAGGCCGTGCGCGGCGCTGGTGGGGCCAGCTTGCGCGCCGACCTGGATCCTACCCTGAGGGCGCTGCATCCTGATCGTGAGCACGCCATCATCGGCCTATGGTCCGGGGAGATCACCGATGCCTCGGCCACCGTCGGACTGTCGGCGGAGTACGACCTGCGCTTCGGAATCGACCGAACCGCCGAGGGCGTTCGATTGCTCCATGTCGAGCTGCACGGTGCCGAGCCCCCCCTGGTGGCTCAGGAGATGCTCCTGTCACCGGGCCAGCTGTATATATTCGGCGTTCGCGGCTCGGACGCGACGCCCTCCGATCTGGTGCTGGCGGTCCGGCTGCGGCCCGCCGCCGCGCCCGATGGCCCCCAGGACTGAGGTCATGGCCCAGTTCCGAGCCCGCGTGGGGACTACCGAAGGCGCCATCGCCGAGCGCTATGTCTCGGCGGCCACGGCCTCGGGGGCGCGCGACCTTCTCGCCGCCGACGGACTCGAGGTCTTCGACCTGGCCGAGCGCGCCAGCGGCGCCTTCCCGATGCTGCGCAAGCTGGCCAACCTGCAGATCGGCCGCAGCGCCGGAGCGGGAACGCAGCGCGGTCTGTTTCGCCGCGGCAACCGGGTCGCGAGCTCCGATCTGCTGCTGCTAAGCCAGGAGCTGGCAGCGTTGGTCAAAGCCGGGCTTCCGCTGTTGCGGTGCGTTGACATCCTGCGGGCGCGCCGCGCCGGGACGGTCGCTGGCAGCATGCTCGATCGTGCCCGCCGCGAGGTAGCGAGCGGCCACAGTCTTTCCGGCGCATTCCACCCAGAGATCGAGCGGGTGGCGCTGCCCGAGTTGTTCGTGACCTCGCTCGAGGTCGGCGAGGCCAGCGGCGATCTGGTGACCGCGCTGCGCCGCTACGCGGAGCACCTGCAGAAGTCGCATGCCCTGCGGCATCGTGTGCGCTCCGCAATGATGTACCCGGTCGTGCTGTTGGGCGTCGCGCTGATCGTCGTGGTGATCCTGCTCACCGTGGTGATCCCGCGCTTCGCGAGCTTCTACGCCTCTTCGGGCGCCGAGTTGCCCTTTCTTACTCGCGCCCTCGTCGGGCTGTCGGGCTTCGTCAGCGGCTACGGGCTGCTGCTGCTCCTGGTGGGAGTGGCCGGCGTGTTCGGCTACAGCTGGTGGACCAAGACGCCGGCCGGCCGCGCCACGGTCGATGGGCTGCGGCTCCGAGTACCGATTCTCGGCGGCGTGCTGCGCCGCTACTTCGGCCTCGAGTCGGCACGTACGCTCGCGACCTTGTTGCGCGGTGGCGCGCCGCTTGTCCGCGCCCTCGTGGTGACGAGCCAGGGCACCTCCAACGTTGCCTTCCGCAAAAGGATCGAGGTTGCCGCCGAGCAGGTCAGCCAGGGCTCGAGCCTGCACGAGGCCATGGAGGCACAGGGGCTGCTCGATCCGCTGGGGCTGGAGCTGGTCCAGGTGGGTGAGTCGACGGGCGCTCTGGAGGAGATGCTCGAGCACGTCGCCTCGACCTACGACGAAGTCCTCGATCGCCAGGTGACCCTGGCGGTCAGCGTCATGGAGCCGGCGATGTTGGTGTTCATGGGGCTGCTGGTGGCCGCCATCCTGCTGTCGCTCTACCTGCCGCTGTTCCAGATCGTGCAGGTAGTCGGATGAGGGAGACACCATGAGCGCAGAGGCACTGAGCGCTCCGCAGCGGCGCGCTGCCGAGCTCGGCGTCCCGTTTGTCGATCTCGACGAGCTGGAGCTCGATCGGGTGCTTCTGGCCGAGGTGCCGATCGAGCTCATGGTGCGCCACACCTTCGTGCCGCTGGAGCGCAGTGCCGACGGCGCCCTGGTAGTGGCCATGGCCGACCCGGCCGACGTCGCCGCGATCGATGCCGTCGAGGGATTGCTCGATACCGCGGTGCAGACGCGGGGAGCCGCGCCCGACGCAGTCGAGCGCGCCCTGCGCCGGGCCGGCGCAGGTGAGCGCATCCTGGCCTCGGTCCAGGACGCCTTCGGGCCTACCCAGCAGCTCGGCGACGAGGACGACGAGGGACTGACGCTCGCCAGCCTGGCCTCCGACTCCGGCCACCCGATCGTGCGCCTGGTCGACACCACGCTGCTCAACGCGCTCGAGCGCCGGGCCTCCGACATCCACGTCGAGTCGCGCGACGACGCGGTCTGGATCAAGTACCGCGTCGACGGAGTGCTCTACCCGGCGATGGAGCCGGTCGAGCTACGCCACCACGACGCCATCATCTCGCGCGTCAAGGTGATGAGCGACCTCGATATCGCCGAGAAGCGCGTTCCGCAGGACGGCCGCTTCAAGCTCAACCTGCAGGGGCGCAAGGTCGACTTCCGCGTCTCGATCATGCCGTCGATTCACGGCGAGGACGCGGTGATCCGCATCCTCGACAAGGAGTACCTGGCCGAGGAGTTCTCCGAACTGCGCCTCGATGGGCTCGGCTTCTCGAGCAAGGACATGACCAAGCTGCGCAAGTACATGCGCGAGCCCTACGGCATGTTCCTGGTCACCGGGCCGACCGGGTCGGGAAAGACCACCACGCTGTACGCGACGCTGTCGGAGATCCGCACCGAGGAGCAGAAGATCGTCACCATCGAGGATCCGGTCGAGTACCAGCTGCCGGGCATCACCCAGATCCCGGTGAACGAGAAGAAGGGACTGACCTTCGCGCGGGGGCTGCGCTCCATCCTGCGCCACGACCCCGACATCATCATGGTCGGTGAGATCCGCGATCCCGAGACCGCCAACATCGCGGTGCAGTCGGCGCTGACCGGTCACCTCGTCTTCACGACCGTGCACGCCAACAACGTCGTCGACGTCATCGGGCGCCTGCTCAACATGGAGGTCGAGGAGTACCAGTTCGTCTCGGCCCTCAACTGTGTTCTGGCTCAGCGTCTGGTGCGGACGATTTGCCAGCGCTGCGTGCGGCCGGTGGAGCCGAGCGCAGAGCTGCTGCGGGATTCCGGATTGACTTCGGCCGACCTGGAGGGCGCCACGATCTACGAGGGGGCCGGCTGTGACGAGTGTCGCGGTACCGGCTTCCTGGGCCGTACCGTCATCGCCGAGCTCCTCGATCTGTCGGACGCAGTGCGCGAGATGATCCTCGACCGGCGTCCGAGCTCGGAGATCAAGCGACAGGCGGCGAGCGAGGGCATGCAGTTCCTGCGCGACTCGGCACTGGAGAAGGTGCGTGCCGGGGTCACGACCCTGCAGGAGATCAACAAGGTCACCTTCGTGGACTAGGTACTAAACCGGCGGAGAACTCGATGGCACTGTGGGCTGGTAAGGAACGCGTGGCAGTCGGCTTTGGGCCCGACCGCCTGCGCCTTCTGGTGGCGCGCCGTAACGGCGGTTTGAAGGTCGTGCACTCGGCCGCGGCCGAGTTACCGGCCGGCGCCGTGCGTGCAAGCCTGCAGGCACCGGCCTTCGTCGAGCCGGGCATAGTCTCCGCCGCGGTGCGCGGTCTGGTCGAGGCGGCGCGCGAAGCCGGCCATCTCGGCGACCGGCCCGAGCTCGTGGTCGCCGTGATCCCCGACGCCAGCGTCAAGATGGCGGCGACACCGCTACAGGGCGCCGCGCCATCGCGCGCCGAGGGCGAGCGCATGGCGCGCTGGGCCCTGCGCGATCTGCTGCCCTTGGAGCCGGAGACGATTCGCGCTTCCTGGTCGGTGCTCGAGGCCCCCGGTGAGGATAAGCCGGCCCGCTGGTTCGTCAGCGTCGGGGCCGCCGAGGCGGTGGTGCGCGCCCACGAAGAGCTCCTGCTGGGGCTCGGCTGGAGTGCTGGGCGGGTCGTGCCTTGGACCCTGGCCGCCGGCCTCGAGGATGCCGTCGGGAACGGTAGCTCCGAGCCGCTCGTGCCGCCGCGGCAGCTCGTGCTGTGCGACGGCGACGGCGCCCTGGCCTGCGTGTTCGAGGCTGATGGTGTGCCGAGGCTGCACCGTACTTGGCGTGCCCGTGTTGCCGCCGAACGCATCTGCGCCGAGCTGCCGACACTGCGACAATACGTGATGGACCATCTGGAGATGGCTATCGATCGCATTCGTGTCTGCGGCCAGCCCGCCTGGACCGCGGTGGCCGCGGCAGCTGCCGTAGAGGCTGGCCTGCAGCCCCACGTCACGGCGCCCGAGGACGCCCTGCTCGGAGCGCTGCGGGGATGAGAGCCCTGACGTTCAACCTCGCGACCCAGCCGGTGGAGAAGGTGCGCGGGGCGCGCCGCATGATCGGCCGCGTGATCGCCGGGCTGCTGGTCGTGACTCTCGTGCACGCGGCAGCCCTCTGGTGGTTGCGGGGGGCTCCCGAGCTCGACGCCGATCCGGGCCGCACCGTCGACGCCGTTACCTTGCGCCAGTGGGAGCAGGAGGTCGATCGGCTAGCGCAGGTTGCCGACGTCCAGCGCGCCCGGGCCGCCGCGACCGCGGTGGGGCTCGGTAACCAGCTCGTCGCCTGGCGCACGATTCCCTGGCTAGCCATTTTCGCCGCCGTCGAGGAGGCCCTACCCGATCGAGCTCGGCTCGAGTCCGTGGAGCCGATCACCGAGGCGGGATCGGGCGTACGGGTCGTGATCACCGCGGCGTCGCGCGACCCCGGGCCGCTCCAGGACTTGCTGATCGCGCTCGAGCAGCACGCGGGCTTCGTCGAGGTCTACCCGCGGCAGGAGACCTTCGGCACCGATGGGCTGTATCGGATCGACCTGCAGGCGCGCTACGTCGAGGTGCCGGTCGCCACGCAGGACGAGCCATGAGCGCCCGCGGACTCGGGGACCTGGGCCGCTGGCTCTTCACCGGCGAGCAGCGCGGGGCGGTCAACCTGTCGCTCGGTCCGGGCTGGTCGGCGGTGCGGCCGCAGATTGTCATTGCGTTCTTCGTTGCCCTGGCCAACGCCGCCATCTTCGTGGGCTTCACCGGGCCGGCCTGGCGGGCTTCCTCCGAGGCCGGCAGCACCGTGCGGCTCGGCGCACAGGCCCACGACTCGCTCGAGCCGGCCCTGATGCGTGCCCGCCGCTCCTACGGCAAGGTGATCGAGGCCGAGGTCGGACTCGCCGAGCTGCGTGCCCGGGTCGCCGAGCGCTCGGGCACCGCCTCCGAGGTTGCCTCCACCCTGCGAGCCGCCATCGAGGCGGCGGGGCTCGATGCCGAGCGCGTGCGCTACGTGCCGCAGGAGGTTCCGGAGCTGGGCCTGCTGCAGATGCAGGTCGAGCTGCCGGTACGCGGCAGCTACCGGCAGATGCGGCGTTTGCTCGAGGAGCTCCTCGACGGCCCGGAGTTCGTGGTGCTGGAGCGCGTTGCGATCTCTACCGAGACCGCCGACGCCGACGGATCGCTGCGCGTCTCGCTACGCGCCTCGGTCTTCCTCGATTCCACCGCCGGTCAGGGTGTCGCCGCCGATTCGGAGTTACCCGCCCGCGCTCGGTCGTCCAACACCGATCCGGTTGCGCTGGCCCGGCAGCTCGGGCAGCGACTCGCCAGCTTGCCGGCGATCCCACTACCGCCCGAAGAGTTCGAGCTCGACGTCGCTCGCCTTGACGCGCCGCGGCCGCAGAGCCGCCCAGTGCGTCGTAACCCCTTCGCATTCGCCGGCAGTGCCGCTCGGACGCCAGCCGTAACCCCGGCCGAGAGGCCCGAGGAGTCCGAGCCCGCCGGGCCGCCCGAGCCCCTGATGCCCTACACGCTTCTCGGCATCACCCGAACCGACGAGGCGCTTCTGGCGACGCTGTCGGACGGTGACCACGTCCACGTGCTGCGCGAGGGCGAATCGCTGCCAGAGGGCTACCGCGTGCTCGAGGTCGACCTGGTGTCAGTACGCCTCGAGGCCGGTAGCGAGATCGTGCGACTGTCGCTGCGCAACGACGAGGCAATGCAGCCGGAGCTGGGCCCCGAGGACGGGTCCCAACGGCAACGAAACCGCAGGAACAAGAAGTCGAGAGGAAACCGATGACACGTCGATCCGCCTCGCGGTCGGGCATTGCGGCCGCCGCCCTGTTGCTCGTGCTGACCGCCGGGGCGTGCGTCTCCAACCCGAACATGAAGAGGGCCGACGCCTTCGCGCTCGACGGCGAGTGGGACAACGCCATCTCGTACTACCAGCAGCGCCTCAACGAGGACCCGGGCGACCAGGAAGCGCGCCGCAAGCTGATGTTGGCCAGGGCCAACTCGGCGGCCTTCCATCGCGCCGAGGGCAACAAGCTGTTCAAGGCCCGTGATCTGCAGCGGGCCCAGCTCGAGCTCGAGCTGGCGGTGCGCCTCGACCCGACGAACCAGGCCGCGCAGGTCAGTCTGCGGCGGGTCAACGAGGCCATTGTTGCCGAAGCGGCGGCGGCGGCGCTCGAGAAGACCGACATCGAGCGGGCCAAGGAGCGCGCGGCGGCGGCTGGGGCGGCGTTGCCCGAGCTGCAGCACCGGGCCTCGGGCGAGATGACGTTCGATTACCGGCGCGCCCGGATCAAGGAGATCTACCGGGCGATCGCCCGGCTGGGCGAAATCAACGTGATGTTCGACCCGGACCTGGGCAACGAATCGACATCTTTCTTCCTGGCCCAGGTACCGTACGAGCGCGCCTGGGAGGCGCTGACGGCGACCCACGGCCACTTCTTCACGATCTTGTCGTCCAACACCGTCCTGGTGGCCCCCGACAACCAACAGAAGCGGCGCCAGTACGAGCCGCAGGTGATGCGCACCTTCTACCTGTCGAACGCCAATCCCGACCAGGTGGCGACCGCCCTGCAGACTCTGCTGCAGGCCCGTCAGGTGACGCCCATCGCGGATCTCAACGCGGTAGCCATTCGCGATACCGCCTCGGTCGTCGAGGTCGCAGCACGCCTGGTGCGCTCGCTCGACAAGTCGCGCGGCGAGGTGCTGCTGCACGTCGAGGTCTTCGAGGTCGATCGGGCGGCGCTGCAAAAGTGGGGCCTGTCGCTGTCCGACTACTCGACGACGATGTCGATCCTGCAGAGCACCAACGCGGACGCTGGCACCCAGGGAATCTCACTGGCCAGCCTGGGCAGCCTGACCAATGAGGACATCTTCATCACGGTGCCCTCGCTCACCTACCAGTTCCTGCAACAGGACGCCTCGTTCAAGCTGCTGGCGCAGCCACAGCTACGAGCCTCCGACGGAAACCCGGCCTACCTGCTGGTCGGTGAAGAGGTGCCGGTCGTGACCACGACCTTCAACCCGCAGACCACGGTCGGGGGTAGCGTGGTCCCGGTCTCGAGCACCGAGTACCGGCCGGTCGGCATCGAGGTCGAGACCACACCGCGCGTGCACCACGATGGCTCGATCACCCTGCAGCTGCGGATCCAGGTATCGGCGGTACAGGATGAGGATGCGGGGGCCCAGAACCAGCCGATCTTCACGACGCGCACGCTCAGCACGACCCTGCGCCTGGAGGAGGGCGAGACCAACCTGCTGGCCGGGCTGTTGCGCGACGACGAGCGCCTGGTGCGTAAGGGCTTCCCGATCATCCAGGACATTCCGCTGTTGCGCGACATCTTCGGCGGTACCGAGAAGGAGGTCACCCAGACCGATATCGTCATGTCGATCACCCCCTACGTTGTGCGTATGGCCGACATCAACGAGCAAGACCTGGCGACGGTCTACGTGGGCACCGAGGCCAACATCAGCGGCGGTGGCGGCGGACGGCGTGGCGGCGGGCGGCGCGGCGGCGGCGACGATGAGGAGGGTGAGGGCGAGCCCGTCGAGCCTCAGGATCCGATCCGGGTCTCGATCCAGCCCGCCGAGCAAACCGCCGGGGTGGGGCAGCGCCTGCGTGTCGAGATCCGCGTCGATGGCACGCTGGAGATCAACAACGCGGGCATGCGCGTCAGTTACGATGCGTCGGTGCTGCGGCTGATCGATTCGACCGAGGGTACGCTGTTGTCGGGCGACGGAGCCGAGACCAGCTTCCAGGCCAGCGCGGCTTCAGGTTCGGTGGCCATCGGCATTGGCCGCGTTGGCGACCAGGGCGGAATCCTCGCCTCGGGTGTGCTGGCGGCGCTCGTGTTCGAGGTGGTCGGCGCTGGCGAGTCACCGCTCCAAGTGGTCTCGGCGGCGCTGCGCGACATGGAAGGCCGTCCGCTGCCCGTGCAGTTCGAGGCCGGCTTGGTCCGGGCGAACGAGGATTGAGGGCAATGGTCCGACCAGCGCGAGGCTTCACCCTGGTGGAGCTGATCATCGTCGTGGCGATCGTCGGGATTCTTGCCTCGACTGCCCTACCGCTGGCGCGCTGGAGCCTGAAGCGTGGCCAGGAGCACGAGCTGCAGCAGAACCTGCGGATCCTGCGCAACGCCATCGACCGCTACCACGATGCGGCGCTGGCTGGCCTGATCGAGGTGGCTGAGGGCACCAACGGTTACCCGGCGAGTCTCGATGTGCTGGTCGAGGGGGTGCCGCTGATCGCTCCGATGCCGACCCCGTTTCCGGCCGTGTCCGACGAGTACGGAGCCTCCGGCCCCGGCCTCACCGGTGGCCTTCCCGCTCAGCTGCAGGCTCAGCAAGCGAGTCTGGGCGGATCGATTCCGGGGGCGTCGGGGGGGAGTCCGACCGGGTTCGGCGAACAGGGCATGCAACCGGGCGGCGGCCGCAGCTTGTTTTCCGGCAGCGGGTCCCGCCCTCAGGATCCGGCTAGCAGCGGGTTCGGCGCGGGTAGTCGGCCGGGGATGTCAGGGGCCGGGAACCAACCGACGTCGGGTGTCGGCCAGGCAGGCTCGCGTGGCGGCTTCGGCCAGACGGCGTTCGGCCAAACGGGGCAGCAAGGGGTCGCCTCTGGACAGCCTCCACAACCGATCCTCGGGCCCGACGGTCAGCCGGTGAAGCTGATGCTGCTGCGCCGGTTGCCGCGCGACCCCTTCGCCGGGACTACCGATTGGGGGATGCGTTGCTACGGTGAGCCCCCGGACGAACGACTCTGGTGCGGCCGCGACGTCTTCGACGTCTACTCCAAGACCTTTGCCAAGGCGATCGACGGCACCAATTACCGGGACTGGTAGCGATGCTCAAGACGGTCGAGACCAACGTGGCGCATATCGAGACCGCCGGTAAGGTGGGTTTCGAGCAGGAGACGCTCGTTCTCGAGGGGCTCGGCCACCACGAGGTAGGCGCGGAGACACTCTATTCTGCGATCTCGCCAGGGACCGAGCTGGCCGCCTTCGAGGGGCTACAGCCGCTGCGCCCGGATCGACGTCACTCCCGCGTCGTGGGCTACTGCAACCTGGCACGGGTCCTTGGCACCGGCGAGTGGGTTCGCAAATATCGGGCCGGCGACTTCATCCTGACCCTCGAGTCGCACCGCAGCCACTTCGTTTGCGGGGAGGACGAGATTCTCTTGTGCCTGCCCGAGCGCGGGTACACCCCGGAGCAGCTCGAGGAGGTCTCGACCACCTACCTGTTCCATCAGGGCTACAGCTCGCTGCTGGCGGGGGACCTCAAGCCCGGGCAGTACGTCGGCGTCGTGGGGCTCGGTACACTCGGGCTGGCGACGATCGCGGTGGCCGACCGCTTCGGTGCGCGGGTGCTCGGCTTCAGCAACCGGGCCGGCGCACGGGCCGTGGGCGCGCAGTTCGGTGCGACCGCTGTTCTGGACAAGCGCTGCGACGAGCCGGTGCGCGAGGCGCTGCGGGACACGACCGCGAGCACCGGCATCGACATCGTCGTGGTCACGGGGAGCGGTTGGGATGACTGGCACCTGGCACTGGAGCTGGTGCGGCCGGGCGGCAAGATCTGTGTACTGGGATTTCCGGGACGTCGCGACCCCGTGCCCCCCTTCAACCCGCTCGATCCGCAGTGGTTCTACCGCAAGCAGATCAGCGTGCTGGCTTGTGGGTACACACCCGACGTTGACATCGACCCACGCGACATCCGCTTCACGATCCGGCGGAATTGCGCCTACCTCGTGGAGCTCATTCTCAACGGCGAGCTGCCGGCGCGCCGCCTGATCAGCCAGGTCGCGCCATGGAACGAGCTCGCTGCGCTGTACCGGCGCATCGCGGCGCGCGAGGAGGGCTTTCTCACCGCGGTGCTACTGTGGAGTCAGGAGGCGAGCGATGGCTAGTGCTCCGTGGTGGAACGGCGCGATGCCGCGAACGCTTCTGCGGCGCGGTAGGTGGGGGCTCGACAGGCAACGTCGCCTCGGCTCGGGCGAGCCGGCCGGCTTCTCGTTGCTCGAGCTGATCGTGGTGATGGCGATCCTCGGGATCCTGGTGGTCTACGCCATGCCGGCATACGAGGACGCCACGACGCGCGCCAAGGAGGCAGTGCTCAAGGACGACCTGGCACGAATGCGTGAGGCACTCGAGCTGTACCTGACCGACAAGGGGTTGTATCCGGAGGCCCTCGAGGACCTGGTGCGTGAGGGATACGTGCGTTCGATCCCGGTGGATCCGATCACCGGCGCCGACGACACCTGGCAGGTGGAGTACGCCCCCTGGAACATGGTGGACCAGGGACAGCCGGCGGGGATCTGGGACATCTACTCGGGGGCCGAGGGGGACAGCCTTGCGGGCACACCCTACGCGGAGTGGTGAGAGTGCGAGATGAGGCGGGATTCACCCTCGTCGGGATGATGGTCGCCGTGGCGATCGTCAACCTGGCTCTGGCTGCGGCCGTTACCTCCTGGGTGACGGTCGATCGTCGGGCTCGCGAGGCAGAGCTGATCTGGCGGGGGCAGCAGATCGCCCGGGCCATCGACTGCTACAGCGCCGCCAACACGGCTCAACCGCTGGAGCGGCTCGAAGAGCTGGTGGAGGTCGGCTGCCTGCGTCGGGTATACGGCGACCCGATGGTCCGGGGTGGCGAATGGCACATCCTGACCCAGCAGGACCTGGCCGACGGCACGATCGCCGCGCTCTTGGGGCTGGCGGATCCCAGCCAAGAGGCCGGCGAAGCCGCGGTCACCGGCGCGCTCGGGGAAGGTGGCAGTGCGATCGGCGCGCAACTTGGAGCCCCTGGCTTCGGCCAACAAAGCGGCGGTGGGCGAGCTCCGGGAGCCGGTCTTGGCGGGGGGCGTCTGGGCGCAGGTGTGGCCGGCTCGCGGACGCTTATCGGCGTCGTCTCGACTTCGCTCGAAGAGGGGCTGCGTACGTCTCAGGGCCGAACCCGGCACGGCGAGTGGGTCTTTCTCGCCGCCGGTACCTCCTAAGTACTCCAATCCATAACTACGATGATGTTTGCGGCCAGGAGTTGCGGGTGAGTTCCAGGCGCGCCGAGGAGGCGATGCTGGAGTCATCGTCGACTAAGCTCGGAAGAGCCGACGCGCTGTTAGCTCTTTCTAGTTAGTTTTCCGCTTTGGTGATTACTACCAGCCAGCTATCCTGAGTTCTGCCTATTGGAGGAGGGGCTGTGTCTCGCGCAGGGGCCGACGTTTGAGCACGGTGACCGTCCCTCTCCGAGCGAGGGCATAGCAGTGGCTACGGCCTGAGAGGGAGACGCGCGTGTCCGAGCGCGACACAAGAGGAGCTACGCAGTCCCGGCAGGACACGCCTGTGCGCGGGGCGTGGGGCTCCCATGCCCGCAAGGCCAGCACGCGCCTGGGTCGCCTGGTCGTCGACAGCGGTCTGGTTTCCGAGGAGGATCTGGAACGTACTCTGCAGATGCAGGCCGAGACCGGCGAACGCCTCGGCAACCTACTGGTGGTGCTCGATCTGATCACCGAGGAAGAGCTGGTCAACCTCCTCTCGGAGCAGTTCGGGGTTCCGGCCGCCGATCTGAGTGCCGCCGACGTCTCCCCCAGCATCCTTGCCCTGGTTCCCCAGGAGATGGCGAAGCGCTACCTGGCCGTCCCCGTGGCGGCCGACAGCCACAGCCTCAGCATGGCCATGGTCGACCCCACCGACGTGGTGGCTATCGACGACATCGAGTTTGCCACTGGGCTGCGAGTGTCGCCCCTGGTGGCCTCCGAACGGGTCGTAGCCGAGTCCATCGGCCGCCTCTATGGCGATCAGCAAGACGCCAAGATGCAGCAGATGATGGCCGACATCCAGGACGAGATCCAAGGTCCTGGGGAGCTCGAGATCGTCGAGGACGATGAGGAGATCGATCTCGAATCCCTGGGCGCGGCGAGCGGCGAGGCCCCGGTCATCAAGCTGGTGAACCTGCTGCTTACCGATGCGTTGCGGCGCGGGGCCTCGGATATCCACATCGAGCCCTACGAGAAGGTGCTCAGGGTGCGCTACCGGATCGACGGCGTGCTGTACGAGGTCATGGAGCTTCCCAAAGCGATGCAGCTGGCGATGGCCTCGCGTGTCAAGATCATGAGTGAGTTCGACATCTCCGAGCGCCGCCGCCCACAGGACGGCCGCATCAAGATCCGCGTAAAACTCGACGATCGCATGCGTGAGCTCGACCTGCGGGTCTCTACCCTGCCGACGATTTGGGGCGAGAAGATCGTCATGCGTCTGCTCGACCCCGAGGGGCTCAAGCTGAACCTGGCCGAGCTTGGCTTCGAGGCGCCGTCGCTCGAGAAGTTCGCCGAGGCGATCAAGATGCCGTACGGCATCGTGCTGGTGACCGGGCCTACTGGCTCCGGTAAGACCAATACCCTGTACTCGGCGCTCTCGACGATCAACCATCCCGACACCAACATCATGACCGCCGAGGACCCGGTCGAGTTCAACCTGGTGGGAATCAACCAGGTGCAGATCCACGAGGCCGTGGGCCTGAACTTCGCGGTGGCGCTCAAGTCGTTCCTGCGCCAGGACCCCAACACCATCCTGGTGGGTGAGATCCGCGATGCCGAGACAGCGAACATCGCCATCAAGGCGGCCCTCACCGGTCACCTGGTGCTCTCGACGCTGCACACCAACGACGCGCCCTCGACCATCAACCGTATGGTCGACATGGGCGTGGAGCGCTTCCTCGTTTCCTCGTCGGTGCAGCTCGTAGTTGCGCAGCGGCTCGTCCGGCGCATGTGCAAGCAGTGTCGCGCGATCGGGACCAGCGACCAGGAGGCCCTGCTCGACATCGGATTCTCGCCGGAGGAGGCCATGGCGGTGACCATCTACCAGCCGAACGGCTGCGAGCACTGCAACGCTACCGGCTACAAGGGGCGTGTCGCACTGTTCGAGGTAATGCAGGTTACGTCGCGCATCCGCGAGATGATCGTCAACGGCGCCAACAATCAGGAGCTCCGAGCCCAAGCCCGGCGTGACGGTATGATCACCCTGCGCGAGTCAGGGCTGGTGAAGATCTGGCAGGGCATGACCTCGGTCGAGGAAGTATTGCGGGAGACAGCGCTGTGAAGTACGTGGTCACGGGTGGGGCAGGGTTCATCGGATCCCACATCAGTGAGGCGTTGCTGGGCCGTGGTCACGACGTGGTCGTCGTCGACAACTTGTTCAGCGGCAAGCCCGAGAATTTGGAAGAGGTCCGCCGGGTGGCCGCCGACGGGGCCGAGCTGCGCTTCGTCGAGGCAGACATTCTCGAGCGGTCGGCCGTTCTTGATGCGGTGCGGGGCGCGGCGGCGGTCTTTCACCAGGCGGCGATCGCCTCGGTGCCCCGCTCTTTCGCCGCGCCGGCGGCGACGCTGAGGGCCAATGTCGAAGGTACCGCACAGGTTCTGGAAGCCTGCCGGGACGCCGGTGTTCGCCGCGTCGTGATGGCCAGCTCCTCGTCGGTCTACGGTGATACGCCGACGCTGCCCAAGCACGAGGCCATGCCGATGAAGCCGCTGTCGCCCTACGCGCTCAGCAAACTGGTCGATGAGCATCTGCTTGGTATCTGGGCGCGCGAGTACGGGCTCGAGACGGTCGGGCTCCGCTACTTCAACATCTTCGGTCCGCGTCAGGACCCGGCGTCGGACTACGCCGCCGTGGTTCCCAAATTCATCACCCGCATGCTGGCCGGTGAGCGGCCGTTGATCTTCGGCGACGGCCGGCAGTCGCGTGACTTCACCTACATCGACAACGCCGTGGCCGCCAACCTGAAGGCCGCCGGTGTCGACGGCGATGGGAGCTTCAAGGCCGGCGGTACAGCCATGAACGTGGGCATCGGGGAGCGCTACTCGCTGCTCGACCTGGTCGGCGCCCTCAACGACATCATGGGAACCTCGCTGCAGCCTCAGTTCGGCCCGCCGCGAACTGGTGACGTGCGCGAATCGATGGCCGCCATCGATCGCGCTCGCGAGCTGATCGGGTACGAGCCCTCGGTCGATTTCCGTACCGGGCTCGAGCACACCGTTGCCTGGTTCGCGGCACGCGCCGGAGCCAACCCGAAGCTGGACGCCGCCGCCGGATAGCAGCAGTAACCGGTTGGGGAAGTAGGAAGGCAGCGAGGCCAGCGCACAACGGCCTCCTCGACCCGGAATCTCGGCCAGGCCGGCCGTCTCTTTGTGTTCGACTGCGTACGGTGCACCGATCAGGGTGCTGCCACCGTGCCCTTACGGCCACTCTCACCGATCAAAGAGACGTTTCACACACCAAAAATGATCAAATCTGTTTAATAATATTTATTAACGTCGATATCCTTGTTATTATCATTTACAACATCGGAGGAAATGTAATAGCTTAGTTCTAAGTTCGTAGACATGCGTTAGACTGCTTTGGAATGTATTGATGCGATCAGATGATCCTGAAGGCTCGACTCCGGCCGGAAATGGCCGCCTGGGCTCAAGCCCGCCCGACGTGGACGAGCGTGGCGTACCTCGCCCGGAGTCCGTGGCCGCCGGCAAGCTGATGAACCGCCGCTTCGGCCGCGAGGCTAGCGGCCAGGGGCCGCTGAAGGCCGACAGCCCCGATGACACCCCACGAGCTGACGACCGCGCTGAAGGCCAGCGGCGGCGCCCCGTTGCCCGTCCCCGAACCGGTCCGCCGGTCCCCCAGGCCGCGGCCGAGCCAGCGAGCGCGCCGCCGAACCAGGCCCAGGTCCCCCTGTCCTCACAGGCCCCGGCCGTGCCGCCGCCTTCCGTACCGGGTAACGTCGAGTCGATTGCGTCGGGCCACGAGCAACCTCCGGTTAGCGATCTGTCCGAGCTGCTGCGGACGATGATCGACTCCTGTGCATCCGATCTTCACATCACCAGCGGCGTGCCTCCCAAGATCCGCGTCGACGGAGCGCTCCAGCCCATGGACTACGCTCCACTCGATCCACGCACGACCCAGGCGATCCTGTACGGGGTCATGACCGACGATCAGAAGGCCAAGCTCGAGGACAACCTCGAGGTCGACTTCTCGTTCGGTCTCAAAGACCTGGCGCGGTTCCGTGCCAACGTGTTCATGCAGCGCGGCGCCGTTGCCGGTGCGCTGCGAGTGATCCCCTGGCACATCCCGGGCTTCGAAGAGCTTGGTTTGCCCGACGTGATCCGCGACATCTGCGAGGAGCCGCGCGGCCTCGTTCTGGTGACGGGGCCCACGGGCTCCGGTAAGAGCACGACGCTGGCGGCGATGATCGACCTGATCAACGAGACCAAGCCGCACCACATCATCACCATCGAGGATCCAATCGAGTACCTGCACAAGCACAAGACCTCGGTGATCAACCAGCGTGAGCTGCACGCCGACACACACTCGTTCTCGGCAGCCATGCGGTCGGCGCTGCGCGAGGACCCCGACTGCGTTCTGATCGGTGAGATGCGTGACCTCGAGTCGGCCGAGCTGGCGCTCCAGCTGGCCGAGACCGGCCATCTGACCTTCGGCACCCTGCACACCAACTCGGCCGTGCAGGCGATCAATCGCATCATCGACATCTTCGCGACGGGACAGCGCAGGGGCAAACCCGCACCCAGCTGTCGTTCGTACTCGTCGCTTGCATCGCCCAGACCTTGTTGCCGCACGCCTCGGGCAAGGGCCGTGTCCTAGCGCAGGAGATCCTGATCCCCAACGCGGCGATCCGGAGCATGATCCGCGACTCGAAGATCCACCAGATCTACTCGGCCATGCAGTCGGGTCAGGCCGAGCACGGCATGAAGACCTTCAACCAGGACCTCGCGCGGCTGGTGACCGAGAGAAAGATCACGACCGATAGCGCAATGAACGTCGCGAGTGACAAGGCCGAGCTGATGACCTTGCTCGAGCGATCCGGGTCGGCGCTGCGTCGTGGGGGCGATGCCGGGCAGAGCAAGCTGCGCAAGGAGCGCAAGAGACGACGCGTCGCGGGCGGGAGATAACTGATGCCTCATTACGCGTACAAGGGAGTCGGACGCGACGGCAAGCCCGCCAAAGGAACGATGGCTGCGGCATCGTCCGAGGAGGTCTCACGGCTTCTTCGGCGGCGGCGGATTCGCGTCACCAAGATCGAGCCGATCGACAAGAAGCGCAGCCTGGCGCTGCCCTTCATCTCGATCAACAACAAGAAGAAGGTCACGCAGCTCGAGGTGTCCGTATTCACGCGCCAGTTCTCGGTCATGATCGACGCTGGTCTGCCGCTGGTGCAGTGCCTCGACATCCTGTCGAAGCAAGCCGACAACAAGACCCTCGGCGAAATTCTCGAGCAGGTGCGCACGGAGATGGAAGGCGGTGCCAACCTCGCCGACGCCCTGGGACAACATCCCCGCGTGTTTCCGGAGCTGTACTGCAACATGATCGCTGCCGGTGAGACCGGCGGTATCCTCGATGTGATTCTGGGGCGTCTGGCCAACTACATCGAGAAGGCTGTGAAGTTGAAGGCCGCGGTGAAATCGGCCTCGATGTACCCGGCGATCATCATCACGGTGGCCTGCACCGTCGTGCTGGTCATTCTGTGGAAGGTCATCCCGACCTTCGCTTCCATGTTCGCGGGTCTGGGTGCGCAACTGCCGCTGCCGACGCGGATCGTCGTCATGGCTTCCAACTTCATTGCAGGCTACGCGCCGTTCCTGTTCGTCGGCGCCATCGGCGCCTTCGTCGCGCTCAAGGCTTACTACAAGACCAACGGCGGCGAGCTCTTGATCGATAAGCTCACGATGAAGGTGCCGGTGGCCGGCTTGCTCATGCGCAAGATCGCGGTCGCGCGCTTCTGCCGAACGCTGGCGACGCTGGTGGCCTCCGGCTGCCGATTCTCGAGTCGCTGAGCATCACCGCAGCGACCGCAGGCAACCGCGTCATCAAAGACGCAGTGCTGGAGACGCGCAACAGCATCGAGGCCGGCCGCTCGCTGGCCGGGCCACTCGAGTCCTCCGGTGTCTTCCCGCCGATGGTGACCCAGATGATCGATGTCGGCGAGGAGACCGGGGCGCTCGACATCATGCTGAGCAAGATCGCCGACTTCTACGAGCAGGAGGTCGATACAGCCGTCGAGGGTCTGATGTCCCTGCTCGAGCCCGTGATGATCGTCTTTCTCGGTCTGGTTATCGGCGGCATCGTCGTGTCGATGTATCTGCCGATGTTCGACCTGATCAACAAAATCTAGTCGGGGCGGGCTGCCCGCCCGTTCCGCCGGATCTGCCAGAGGGAGGCAGCAGCCGGCAGCTGGTTGCGGGAGTGGGGACGCCCGCAGCCAGCTGCCGGCACAACGCGGTCAGAGGCCTTCTCGAAGGGTTGGCGGTCCCGCCGTTCCGACGCCAGACCCACCACACTCTCACCACGGCCTGCTAGAATGCGGTGCGGGGCGGAGGGGAAGCGATGAGTCCCGACCGGGTGGGGTTGGACAGCGAGCTCAATCTGCGGCGCCTCCTCTTGGTGCGCATTGCGACCGGTGTCGTGCTCCTGGCGCCGACACTCTACTTGCAGCTGCTTTCCGGCACCGAGGCATCGCTGACGCCGCTCTACGGGCTGATCGGGGCGCTGTTCGGCGTCAGCGTGGTCTTTGCCGTGGCCCACCGGGTCTTTGGCCGGCGCTCGGCCTTCGTGGCCGTCCAGTTGACCATCGATGTTGCCCTGGCCACCGCGCTCGTCTACGCCTTGGGGGGCGTGCAATCGCCGGTCGTGATGATCTACCTGATCATTGCTTTCGCGGCAGGGATCATGACCCCGCGCCAGACCGCTCTGACGATCGCCTGCTGGAACGGTGTCGCGTACGGGCTGATGGCCCATCTCGCCGCCCGCGGCTGGCTGCCGCATTGGGCCTCCACGGTCGGGCCGCAGATCTCGCTCGGCCCTGCCGATATGTACTTGCGTATTTTCTCGCTGCTGCTGGTCAGCTGCGCGGTGGCCCTGGTCTCGGGCCACTACTCGAGCCGGTTGCGCCGGGCCCGCCGCGATCTGCGCGAGCAAGCCTCGGCTCTGGAAGCGATGCAGCAGCTCAACGAACAGCTGCTCGCTGGCATGAGCAGCGGCCTGGTCGCGGCCGACGCCAGCGGAACGATCGTGGCGTGTAACCGTGCGGCCGAACGCATCACACAGCGCTCTCGGGCCGAGATCATCGGGCACTCGGTCTCCGAGATCCTGGCGCTCGACGAAGCGTCGCTCGCCGACCTGGAGCAGCGACTGCGCGCGCGTCAGATCTACCGGACCGAGCGGCAGTTCAGCGTCGGCTCGGGCGAGGTGCGCACCGACGGCATGAGTGTCACCAGAGTGGTCGAGGCGCCGGGCCCGATGCCCGGACAGCAGGAAGCCTCGAGTACCGACCCCGGCCGCTCACCAGGGGGGCCGTGGAAGGTGCATGCAGAGGGCCCGATCGCGGGGGGCTACATCTTCATGTTCCAGGACTTGACCGATATCAAGCGCATGGAGCGGCTGTTCTGGATGCGCGAGCGGATGGCCGTGCCGGGCGAGATGGCCAGCTCGCTCGCCCACGAGATTCGCAACCCGCTCGGTGCGATCTCGGGCTCGTTGCAGCTGCTGCACCGCGGCGATGTTCCGGCCAGCTCGGAGCACGGCGATCGTCTGATGGCGATCGTCACGGCGGAGTCAGAGCGGCTGTCGGTGATCATCGAGAACTTCCTCGACTACGCGCGTCCGGAGAAGCTCGAGGCGTCGGAGTCGGACCTCGTACGGCTGGCATGCGAGACCGTCGAGCTGTTGCAGAACTCGCCTGAGGTGACGGCCGCACACAAGATCAGCGTCGTGGGCGATAGCGCGGTGCTGGCCCTGGTCGACCCCGGACGCATCAAGCAAGTCTTTTGGAACATGGCGCGCAACTCGGTCCAAGCGATGCCTCGGGGTGGCACGCTGCGCATCGAGCTGGTTCGGACCGAGGGGGGAGCCCGCGTGATATTTGCTGACAACGGCCCCGGCATGAGCGCCGAACAAGTCGAGAAGGTCTTCCGACCGTTCGTGTCCGAGTCGGCCTCAGGCACCGGACTCGGTCTGGCCGTGGTCTACCGGATCGTGCAGATGCACGGTGCACAGGTACAGCTCGAGTCGGAACCCGGGCGGGGCACACGCTTCGTGCTGCGCTTCGATGACGCCGCGGTGCCGACCGGGGGCGACGACATGGTGGTCGTCGAGCGCGACGCTGAGCGGCACACGCGAGTGTTCGACGAGCTCCGCCGCTCGGTCCGCGCCGAGTAGTCGTTCCTTGCTCCCGACGGAATTGGCCGATCCCGTGTCCGTCTCCGTATATACACACGAGGGCTGTCGGCAGGCCGCGGCGAAACTCTGATGGGTCTCGCAAGTAGGTCTCGTGGGTGCCCGCAACCAGCTGGAGGCTCGCCTTGAACCGTGTCCTGATCGTCGACGACGAACCCAGCATGCGAGACATGCTGTCGATCGCGCTCGCCGACGAAGGCTACGAGCTGGCCACCGCCGATGCCGGCGACCTGGGCATCGAGCGCATCCAATCGGAACCTTTCGACGTGGTGATCTCCGACATCCGCATGCCGGGGGTGGACGGCATGGAGTTGCTGCGGGTGGTCCGTGACGTGGCCCCCAACACCGAGGTCATCCTCATCACGGCGCATGCCAGCACCGGTTCGGCCATTGCGGCGTTGCGCCTCGGCGCCTACGACTACGTCACCAAGCCCTTCGACGTGGCCGAGCTCAAGGTCACGGTGGGCCACGCCATCCAGCAGCAGGCGTTGCGGCGCGAGAACGTGCTGCTCCGGAGCGAGCTGTCGGAGCAGCATCGCTTCGACAACATCATCGGCCGATCGCCGGCCATGCAGCGGGTCTTCGAGCTGATCCGCCGCGTAGAGGACTCGACCTCGACGGTGCTGATCATCGGGGAATCAGGGACCGGCAAGGAGCTGGTGGCGCGAGCCATCCATTACGACGGCGCTCGCAAGGAGGCGCCGTTCGTGGCGGTCAACTGTGCAGCGCTGCCGGCTCACCTGCTCGAGAGCGAGCTGTTCGGCCATATTCGCGGCGCCTTTACCGGCGCCGTGCGTCACACAGAGGGGCTGTTCGAGGCCGCCCAGGGCGGCACGATCCTGCTCGACGAGATCGTCGACATGCCGTTGGAGCTGCAGCCCAAGCTCCTGCGGGTGCTGGAAGACCGCAAGGTGCGCCGCGTGGGATCTACCGGCGACACCTCGATAGACGTGCGCGTTCTGGCGGCCACCAATCAGGACCTGCGTTCGGCCTTCGCCGCCCGGAAGTTCCGCGAGGATCTGTACTACCGGCTCAACGTCATCCAGATCGACCTTCCGCCGCTGCGCGACCGGCGTGAGGACATCGGGCTGCTGACGGAGCACTTCCTCGCGATGCTTGCCAAGGAGGCGGGTGGAGGTCCGACCGGGTTTACGGCCGAGGCGGAGCGTGCTCTGCGGGCGTACGGTTGGCCCGGGAACGTCCGCGAACTCGTCAACGCGATCCGCCACGCGGTGGCCATGTCGGTGGGCCCGACGATCGGGCTAGACAGCCTGCCCGCTAGTGTGCGCGACGCGCGGGTCCCGGACCGGGCACGGCCCGGTGCCGCCGCGCCGCGCCGCCTCGAGGCGGTCGCGGCTCCTACCATCCCCGATTCCGGTTTCGACCTGGAGGCCTGGCTGGACGCTACCAAGCGGCGCTACATGCTCGAGGCCCTGGAGCGTGCCGGGGGAGTCCAGACGCGTGCTGCCGAGCTGCTGGGCATGAGCTTCCGCTCGTATCGCTACTACGCCAAGAAGCTTGGTCTGGATGACGAGGGATTGTGACAATTCGTGTCACAATCCGAGTGACAAATTGCGCCACTTGACAAGAAGTGCTCTGAAAACACAGGGGAACATTCTCTAAGTGCTTATGAATTGACTAAACACTCTATTGATCAGCATAAGTCATTAATACTCATTCTATTGAGCTAAATATCTGAGAATGATGGAGTTAGCCCTCTAAGTTGAGATGCTGTATGATGATCAAGGATAATCTATGTTAGCTAATAAGAATAAATCGTATGTTTCGACATGCTTATTGCTGATATGGCGGGCATTACTGATTTGGCGGGTACAACGGGGAAGGCCCCCGGGTTCGTAACGCCACGGGGTCGCCACCCCAAAAGAGGAGGACATCATGTCCAAGCGTCAAGAAGGTTTCTCGCTGATCGAGCTGCTGATCGTTGTTGCGATCATCGGCATCATCGCCACCATCGCCGTCCCGCAGCTGCTCGACGCGCTCGACCATGGTCGTCAGCGGCGCACCATGTCCGACATGCCTAACATTGCCACCGCCAACGGTACCTATCGCGTGGACACGGGCGCTTACTCGACTGACCTGGCCACCATCCAGACCGCCGGCTACATGCAGGTTATCCCGCTCAACGACGGCTGGGGAACGGCCCTGACTTACTCGGCCACCGTCGCCACCGACACCTACACGATCACGTCGACTGGTTCGGACGGCGCGACCGGCCCGGCCCCTCCGTCGCCCTGGATCAACGATCCGTATACGCCTGACCTGGTCCTGATCCAGGGTCAGTTCACGCAGGCACCGACGGGCCAGTAATCGCACCGCGATGACTAGGCGCTAGACCGTCGCCGGACCCCGCTGGAGCTGTCGCCCCAGGGGGGTCCGGCTTTCTTGAAACCAGTTTGATATCCTGTTGCCGGGGCGAATACGGTGCAGGGTGGCGCGAGGCAAACGGTTCGGGCAGGGACCCGATGGGGAGTCCCGGCGTTCGGACTCGCAGGGTGAAACCAGTGCCGATCCTCTCTTTCAAGAACGTCGCCAAGTCCCTACCGCACGGCTTCTGGCTGCGTCGCAAGAGCGTCCTGCGCGGCGTGTCGTTGAGCGTCGAGCCCGGCGAGGTCTACGGCTTCCTCGGACCCAACGGTGCCGGCAAGACCACGTCGATGAAGTGCCTCCTGGGCCTGCTGCGTCCAGACGCCGGTAGTATCGAGATTTTCGGGCGACCGGGGCACGAGCCTTCGGCGCGCGCCAAGCTCGGCTATCTGCCCGAACACCCCTACTTCTACCCGCACCTGACGGGGCGTGAGCTGCTGCACTACTTCGCGCGCCTGTTCGGCATCTCTCCGGGGGACCGCAAGCGCCGCGCCAACCAGCTGCTCGAGCTGGTTGGCATCGCCGATAACGCCGATCTGCCGCTGCGACAGTTCTCCAAGGGCATGATGCAGCGCATCGGTCTGGCCCAGGCACTGATCAACGACCCCGAGCTCGTCGTGCTCGACGAACCCATGTCGGGACTCGACCCGATCGGCCGGCGCGAGATGAAGGACATTATTCTGGGCCTCAAAGACAAGGGAGCCACGATCTTCTTCTCCAGCCACATCCTCGCCGATGCCGAGGCGCTGTGCGATCGCGTGGGCCTGTTGTTCGACGGCAGGATCATCCGCGAGAGCGCGGTCGACGAGCTGCTCGAGCAGCGCGTCAGGTTCTGGGACACGGCCTGCGAGCAGATCGACCCGTCGGCCCTACCCGGATTCAGCCCCCGGACCGAGCAGGGTGATCGCGTCTACTTCCGATTCGAGCAGGAGTCGGAGCTCGAGCGCTGGGTCGACCGGGTACGGGCCGCCGGCGGCCGCGTCGTGCTGGTATCGCCCCACCGGGTCACCCTCGAGGAGTACTTTGTCGAAGCAGTCAAGTGCGACGCGGACTCGCGCGAGCTCCCACTGCGCAGCGGCTCGTCTGTCGAGCGGGCAAGCTCGCGGGCACTGTTTCCCGGCGAGATCGAGTCGGTGGCCGAAGGCGATGGGCACTTCGAGGATCCGCCGCAGATCGCCGCGGGAGGGGCACGATGATGGGTCGGCTCGCGGCGATCGCCGTGCACACCTTCAAGGAGGCGGTGCGCGACCGGATCCTGGCGATGTTCCTCGTCTTCGCCCTGATGATGATGGCTTCCTCGACCGTGCTCTCTTGGCTCACGGTCGGTAGCGAGCTGAAGATCGTCACGGACCTCGGCCTGGCGGCTCTGTCGCTGTTCGGCACGATGATGGCGATCTTCATCGGCATCACCCTGGTCCACAAAGAGGTCGAGAAGAAGACGATCTACGCAGTGCTCGCCAAGCCGGTGGCGCGCTGGGAGTTCCTGGTCGGCAAGTACCTGGGGCTCATGCTGACGCTGGTCGTGGTCACGGGCCTGATGGCCGTCTCGTACTTGAGCATCGTCTGGCTGAAGGCCGGGGCGGCACCGACGCACCTGTTGCCCGCGATCCTGCTCGTCTTTCTGGAACTCTCGGTGATCACCGGGGTGGCGATCGTCTTCTCCAGCTTCACGACCCCGATGCTCGCTGCGATCTTCACGGTCGCTACCGACGTCGTCGGTCATCTGTCGTCCGGATTCAGCGGCCTTCTCGAGCACACCTCGTCGCCGCTCACCGACTGGCTGGCCAGGGTTCTCTATTACGGTCTGCCAAACCTCGAGACCTTCAACATTCGCAGCCAGGTGGTCTACGACAACACCGTCGGCGCCGGCTACGTGCTTGACGCCTTTGCTTACGCTGCCACCTACACGGCCGGCATGCTCGTGCTCGCTGTGCTGCTGTTCCGCCGACGGGATCTGACATGAAGCGTGGCGAGCGTCTCCGCACGCTCGGCCTCTGGGCGCTGCTGATCGTCTGCACGGTTGGCTGGGCACTACCGCAGACGTCGCTGGAGTACCGCCGCGCCCGCTGGCGGGAGTCGGACGCGCTCCTGTTCCTGCCGAGCGGTGAGTATCTCGAGGTCGTGAGCCTGGGCTACCAGGCCCTGCTGGCCGACGCGCTCTACCTCTGGAGCATCCAGTATTACGGCCATCACCGGACCAAGGAGGGGCGTGCCTATCTGTGGCGGATCTACGACGTGATCACCGACCTGGATCCCCACTACCAGGACGCCTACTTCACCGGGGCTCTGATCATGGCGCTAGACATGTCGGACGCAGAGCTTGCGATGAAGCTGCTGGCCAAGGGCGCCGAGCAAAACCCGGACGACTGGATCTACCTCGTGGAGTCGGGCTTCTACGCCTGGATGAACCTCGAGGATCATGCCCTCGCCGCCACTCACTTCGACCGCGCGCTCCAGCTCGAGGGCACGCCGCCGGTGGTTCGCAGGTTGCGCGCCTCGATGGGCGAGCGGATGGCCAACAAGACCGATGCGCTGGCTCTGTGGATGAGCATCTACGACGAGGCGATGGCGAACGAGGATGAGCGGATCGTCGCGGTAGCCTGGCAGCATGTGTACGACCTGAAGGTCGGCCTCGACCTCGAGAGCTACGCCGACGCAATCCGTCGCTTCCGCGCCGATCGCGGCAGGCCGCCCAGGATTCTCCGTGCGCTCGCGACGCAGGGATACCTGCGAGTCGTGCCGCTCGATCCCAGCGGGCAGGAGTACGCATACGACCCAGTGACCGGCCGGGTCGCCGATCCTCGCGAGGCCGGCGCGCGCGCCGGACGCTAGGAGGCTAGCCCATGCCGGTCGATGCGCTCACCCTCGGAACCGCGTTCGTCTTCGGCACCCTGTTCGGGTCTTTCCTCAACGCGGCGATCTATCGGGTGCCGCTGGGGATCTCGATCATGCGGCCCTCGAAGTGTCCATCGTGCGACACGACGATTCGCTGGTACCACAACGTGCCGGTGCTCGGCTGGATCGGGCTGCGTGGCCGCTGCGCCGACTGCGGCGAGTCGGTCTCGGTCCGCTACCCGGTCGTCGAGTTTCTCGGCGGCCTCGTCATGGTCGTGTCTCTGGCGCGTTTCGGAGTCAACGTCAGTGGCCTCTCGAGCGCCCTCTTCGTCTACATCATGGTGGCGCTGGCGCTCATCGACGTTGACCACCGCATCCTGCCCAACGTGATCACGATCCCCGGCGCGCTCGTCGGGCTGGCCCTGTCGTTCTTCGATCCTCGCGTGGCGTGGTGGGACGCGCTGGTCGGCGGGTTCCTCGGCGGCGGTCTGCTTTACGGCGTGGCCTGGGCCTACCTCAAAGCTCGCGGCCGCGAGGGCATGGGTATGGGGGACGTCAAGATGATGCTCACCGTGGGTGCCTTCCTCGGCTGGCAGGGCGCGCTGGGCACGATCTTTATTGGTTCATTGCTCGGCAGCGTCATCGGCCTGACCATGATCAAGGCCAGCCGCAGGGGCTGGGAGTACGCCCTGCCCTTCGGCACGTTCCTGGCGGCGGCTGCGGTGCTCGTCAACTTCTACGGGCCCGAGATCTTCGCCTGGTACTGGGCCACCTTCGGGCCGAAGGGGCCGTAGCGCGCGGCCGGGGATTATGCTCTCGGCTGACTCGCCAAACCTGTCGCGTGGAATACCGGAGCCGCTATTTCCTCAGTGCAAGCGCCAGCCGATCGACATATGCGTCGACATTCGCCGCTAGCTCATAGGCCTGCCGCGGGTCGCCATTGCTATTGAGCGCGGTTACAACCTGCTGGTCACGCTCCAATACGAGGTTGCGCGCGGCTATGCGGGCTCTTTCGCCGAGGCGCACGCGAGTGCTGGTGCGCCGCCGTGTGCTTCGCTTGGCCGGCCTCTTCTTGGCGGTCGCCCGACGCCCGGTCTTTTTGGACTGGGCTCGCTTCAATGGCAGCACATACGTGGCATTGAACGATCGACGGGGCATATTCGCCAATTTCCGATCGGCCTTGCCGGCCTCGGCGAACAGATCATCCATCGATGCTTTGGGCTTGGACTTGAGCAGTGCGGCGACGGCGTCGGCAGCCTTCGCGCTCTTCTGTGGCATGTTGCCTCCGAGTATCAAGAGCCCCACTGATGTTTCAGTCAGGACGGTATGGAAGTATATTGCGAATCGTCGGCAACACGCCAATCCAACCGGCCGCATTCCACTCCGCTGAGCCACCCGATGTCGTTCGCACCCGTCAACGAGCAGATGGACATCCTACGGCAGGGCGCCGTGGATCTGGTCAGCGAGGAGGAGCTTGCCGCCAAGCTCGAGAGTGCCCGCGCCACCGGCAAGGGGCTGGTCGTCAAGGTGGGCTTCGACCCCTCGGCCCCGGACATTCATCTCGGCCACACGGTCGTCGTGCGCAAGATGAAGCAGTTTCAGGATCTCGGGCACGCGGTCGTCTTCGTGGTTGGCGACTTCACCGGAATGATCGGTGATCCGTCGGGCAAGTCCAAGACCCGCCCGCAGCTCACGCCCGAGCAGATCCAGGCGAACGCCCGCACCTACGCGGAGCAGGCCTTCAAGATCCTCGACCCGGCCCATTCGCGCACCGAGTTCAACTCCACCTGGCTCAACGAGCTCGGCGCGGCCGGCCTCATTCGCCTGGCCGCCAAGTACACCGTCGCCCGAATGATGGAGCGCGACGACTTCAAGAAACGCTACGCGAGTCAGCAGCCCATCTCGCTGCACGAGTTCCTCTACCCGCTGGCGCAGGCCTACGACTCGGTGGCGCTCGAGGCCGACGTCGAGATGGGCGGAACCGACCAGCTCTTCAACCTGCTGGTGGGCCGCGACATCATGCGCGAGTACGGACTCGAGCCCCAGGTGATCCTCACCATGCCGCTGCTCGTCGGTACCGATGGGCACGAGAAGATGAGCAAGTCGCTGGGCAACTACATCGGCATCGAGGAGCCCCCCGACCAGATGTACGGCAAGATCCTGTCGCTCTCGGACGAAACGATGTGGGCCTACTACCGACTAAGCACGGATCTCGAGGAGGGGGAGGTGGACACGCTGCAAGCCGATGTCGAATCTGGTGCCCTGCACCCCAAGGCCGCCAAGCAGCGGCTGGCGCGCATGATCGTCGGGGCCTTCTGGTCTGATTCCGATGCAGCAGGGGCCGAGGCCGAGTTCGAGCAGATCTTCGCTGGCGGCGGGTTGCCCACCGACATGCCGGAGCTGAAGCTGGCGAGCGATGATCCTGTCTGGATCGTGCGGGTCATGCGCGACGCCGGCTTCGCCGCCTCCAACGGCGAGGCCCGGCGCTTGATCAAACAGGGGGCGGTAACGCTGGAGGGCGAGAGGGTGTCCGATGATCAAGCGGCCGTCCCTGCCGATGGCACGGAGCGCGTGCTGAAGGTGGGGAAGCGGCGCTTCGCTCGCGTCTCGATCCAGCCGAGCTGGCCTGCTAGCTCAGAGCCTCGTGCAGGGCGCCGATGATCCGTTCCTGCACGGCTGCCTCGAGGTAGGGGTGCATCGGCAGGCTCAGGACGCGCTCGGCCAGCTCCTCCGACACCGGTAGCCCACCGCTTGCGGCGGGGAACTGCCGATACGCGCTCTGGCGGTGCAGCGGGGTGCGGTAGTAGACCCCTGTCGGGATGCCCTGAGCCTGGAGGGCGGCGCGGACCGAGTCGCGACGACTGGCCTCGAGCAGAATCGTGTACTGGGCCCAGACCGACGTGCTACCGGATGCCATCCGCGGCACCTGAGCCACGTCGCCGAGTCGGTCGGCGTAGCGATCCGCGACCAGCTGGCGGGCCTCGATCTCGGTGTCGAAGATGGCCAGCTTCTCGAGCAAGATCGCCGCCTGCAGCGTGTCGAGCCGGCTGTTCTGCCCGATGCGGACGTTGTCGTACTTGTCGGTGCCCTGGCCGTGGACGCGCAGCGATCGGAGCCGCTCGGCCATCTCCTCGGACTCGACCAGCAGCGCGCCGCCGTCGCCGCAGCAGCCGAGTGGCTTGGCTGGGAAGAAGCTGGTGGTCGTGATCGGCGCCATCGTTCCAACCCGGGTTCCGTCGGAGGCGGCGCCGAAGCTCTGGGCTGCATCGGCGATGAGCCAGGCGCCGTGCTCAGCAGCGACGGCGCCGAGCACCGGGTAGTCGGCCGGCTGACCGAACAGGTCGACCGCGATGAGCCCGACAGGGACGCCCCCGGCACTCTCGAAAGCGTCGCGGACGCAAGCTGGATCGAGATTGAAGGTCGCCCGGTCGATATCGGCGAAACGCGGCACGCCTCCCAGCCGTGCCACCGCCTCCGCCGTGGCGCCGAAGGTGAACGACGGGACCACCACCTCGTCGCCCGGCCGCATGCCCAGCGCCGCCAGAGCCAGCTCGAGCGCGTCGGTGCCGTTGGCGCAAGTCACCGCGTAGGGCGAGCCACAGTGCTCCTCGAGCCGGCGCTCCAATTCGGCGACCTCGGGCCCGAGGATGAACCTGCCGTGCTCGAGCACCCGGCTGACCGCGGCGTCGAGCCGCTCGCGAATGCGGTCGCGCTGCGCGCCCAGATCGATGAACGCGATTTGCACTGGGACTGCGGTTGTCACGCTTCGACTTGCTCCTGCGCCAGCTCCACGAGCGTGTTCGCGTCCTGTTCGGCGTACCGGCGCTCGCTGCGCGGGCAGACCAGGTCAGGACCCAGGCACTCGCCAGCGTGGCTCATCCAGCCGACGCGCTTAGCCGGTACGCCGGCAACCAGAGCGTGCGGTGGAACCGGCTTGGTAACAACGGCCCCGGCGGCAATGAACGAGTACTCGCCGATGGGGTTGCCGCAGATGAGCGTGGCGTTGGCGCCAATCGAGGCGCCGTGCCCCACACGCGTCTCGCGAAACTCGCCCCTGCGATCGACCTCGGCCCTGGGGTTGATCACGTTGGTGAACACACACGACGGCCCGCAAAAGACACCGTCCTCGAGAACCACGCCCTTGTACAGGCTGACGTTGTTCTGGATCTTGCACCGGTCGCCGATCACCACGTCGGGACCCGCCATGACGTTCTGGCCCAGGAGGCAGTCGCGACCTATCCGGGTTCCCCCTAGCACGTGGCTGAAGTGCCAGATCTTGGTGCCGTCGCCGATCTCGACGCCGGCGTCCACGAAGGCCGATTCGTGCACCTGCGCCCCCGGGAATCGGGGGACGTCATCGTGCCCCGATTCGTCGTCGGTACCGAGCTCGACCGTGGCCCCCGCAGCGGCGTCGAGCACGCGCAGGACGCGCATTCCGTCATGCCCGTCGGTCCGCGGACGCCTGCCGTGCTCGACACACTCGAGGAAGTGCTCGCATTCCAGCCGCAGGGGCTCGGCCTCGTCGACCCTCAAGTAGTCGGGCTCGGCGCGCACCGGCTCGGGGAGTCCGTTGTGCCAGGCGACCTCGTGCGCGTAATGTGCCAGCTTCTGCGGCCACGCCCTGGTGTCATCGAACACGGCCATGCCTTGTTCGCCGACGACCACGAGCTTCTGCTCTTTGAACGGGTGCAGCCAGGAGACGAAGATGTGTGCGTTGACCCCGTTGGGGAACGACATGTGCGTCGTGGTCACGTCGGCGATCGAGCGGTGCAGGTAGCTCGCTCCCGTGGCGCGAACACGGTCCGGCTCCTCACCGGCCAACGACAGGATCATCGAGATGTCGTGCGGTGCGAAGCTCCAGAAGACGTCCTCCTCGCGCCGGATTTTCACGAGATTCAGGCGGTTCGAGTAGATGTACTGGAGGCGCCCGAGTCCACCGGATCGGATCATGTCGCGCAGGTGCAGAAAGCAAGGGTGATACTGGAGCAGGTGGCCTACCATCAGCACCCGTCCGGTTTCCTCGGCGACATCGATCAGGCGCGCTGCGTCGTCGAGGCGCAGGGCCAGCGGCTTCTCAACGAAGACGTGTTTGCCGGCGCGCAGCGCGCGCAGCGCCATGCTCGAGTGCAGCTCGGCCGGTGTGGCGATGACCACCGCGTCGATCTTGGCGTCGGCGAACAGCTCGTCGGTTGCCGACGCTCCGACACAGTACTCGGTAGCGAAGGCCGCCGCGATCGTCGGGTCGGCGTCAGCCACGGCGGCAAGAGCGTCGAGCGCGGCGAAGTTACGCACGAGGTTTTTTCCCCAGTAGCCGCAACCGATCACCGCCACTCGCGGTCGTCGCGCCGGATCCGACATGTCGACTCCTGCATCGTCGGGTCCCGATTGGAATCCCGAGCGCGTAGGGTAGCGCGGAACCGGGCGGCATTCGCGCTGTCGCGGCTCTGCAGCTCGATTCGATTGTTGGCCGCGCCTGTCCTCAGGGCTCACTCGGCGTCCGATTCCGGCCCTGCCTAGCCCTTTTTGGGCGGGCGATTCCTCGCTAGGACCCCGCCGTACGGAGCTGTCCGGAGGCTTCTCGGGAAGGGTTCGAATCGACTCAGGCACACTAGGTGATGGTGGCTAGACTGCGCCTCATGAACCGTGTTGATGCGCGCGACTGATCAGAAGTGATCGGGCTCGTGCGGGCCAGTGAGGGAACCGGTAACCAGGGGGCAGGGCTCATGAGGCAGGGTTTTTGGGAGCGGTCGCGGGCCGCGAGCGACTCCGGCATGTCACTCATCGAGGTCATGGTCGTGTTGGCCATCATCGGAATGATGGCCGCCATCGGAATGCCCTCGATGCAGCAGTGGCTGGCCCGCTACGGGGTTCGAACCGCGGCCAGCGAGATCGCGGCGGCGTTGCAGCTGCAGCGCATGCGCGCAGTCAGCCAGAACCGCGATTTCTCGATCGCCTTCGACTCGGGCGCCGGCGCCTACACGCTCTACGACGGCGACCCCGACGACGAAGTGATGGTCGAGCCGCAGGCACGCACCCTGCCGCCCGCCATCCTGTTCAGCGGTGGCGGCGGGGATTCGGTCCAGGCGCCCAACGACGAGATCATCTTCCACGCCGACGGCAGCCTGAACGACGGCAGCGCGGTGGTCGACGCCATCTACCTGGGCAACGCGCAGGGCGACATCTTTTCTATCAGCGTCAACCGAGCCACCGGCAGGGTCGAGGTCGAGCACCAGAGCTACGCGTACTAGTCCGGCGACCACCAGTCCGGCGGCGGCGATCCCTCCTCCTCCGCCTGGTTTGGCCGGTCGCCGAAATGGTTCCGTGCTCGCTTCAGCCCGAAGGTGCGGTCAGACCCTGCCGGCTCGGCAATGCTGGACGTGACCCGGTGATGGTGATCGCCTCCCGGCGCTAACCTCACCGGGCCGTCCGGCACTTCTTCGCGCGGTCGCGGAAACGGCGGCTCCGTGTCCGTCCCTCTCATGCATGGGTGGGACAGACAGCAGGCAGACCCCGGGGTTCGCGCTCCATGAGGTGGTCGTGGCGCTGGCCGTGCTCGGCGTCGCGTTACTCGGCCTCGCGGCGACCCTGACCGCCGCCATCAGCCATCTCGGTGCGGCGCGCGCACGCGACGTGACCCTGCGCGCCGCCGGCGCCGTGGCCGCCACCGCACGGGTCGACATGGCCTACTCGGCAGCCCCGAGCCGGGTGGGGGAGCCGGGTCAGGACGGCCTTCCGGGGACCGCGGATGATGTCGCGGTCGACTCGGCTCCCTGCATCCGCCGGGTCCGCGAAGTGGCGGCCGCGGATCCTGGCTGGTTCTGGGTGGAGGCGGCATGCGGACCTGGCGTCGGAGCCCTGCTCACGCAGTCACGCTGGTCGCGGACCGCCGACATCGTCGTGGCGGGCCTGCTGGTGCGGCGATGAGCGGCGCGGCGTCGGGGTGGCCACAGGTCGTCTCCGGGCGCTCGGCAGTGGCCGGTTTCTCGATCATCGAGCTGCTGATCGCGGCCACCTGCACGGCCCTGATCGCGGCGGGCGTTCTGAGCTTGATGATCGGCTCTACACGCAGTGGCCGCCGGCTGCTCGCCGAGGCGGAGATCCGCGGGCTCGCGCGGGCGGCGGCAGCGACGATTGCCGAGGATCTCGAGCGCGCCGGTCGTGGGGCCGAGGGCATCCGCAGCGTTCAGGAGAACGGCTCCGCGGAGCCGCCGATCGTCCCCGTCCTCGGTGGTTTGGTGCGGATTCTCCTGCCGCTGGCGGAATCCGTGGAGGTCGAGCCGCTCGCCGGAGGGGGACGATACCGGATGGCCACGCGCGTTGGTCTGAGACCCGGGGCTCGGGTGCTCGGGCTGGGCCTGACGCGTGGCCGACCGGCGGCGGCCGGAATCATCGGGCGGGTGCGGAGCTCGCCGCCGGCGGGCCGTGGTCCGACACCTCGAACGGGGGTGGTCGAGGTGGCCTGGGCCGCGGCCGAGGCGGCCGCGATCGCTGCTACTGGGGAGGTGAGGGGCCTGCTCCCGGTGGCCTGGCGGGAGTACGCGTTGATCAGCCGCGATGGTGGGCTGCAGCTGCGGCGCCGGGATGAGGACGGCTACTGGCAGCCGGTCGTCGACGGACTGCTGGGGCTGGCGATCGACTACCTCGTCGATCACGACGACGACGGGCGTCCAGATGGCGGGCTCGTGCCCCTGCCCCCCGAGGCGTCGCGGATCCTTGGCGCGCGGATTCGCGCCGAGGCGGTGCTCGGCGAGTGGGACCCGGTCGTCGTCGAGCGCTGGGTGCGAGTAGGTGGCTAGCAGGCCTGCAGGGAGCCGACCGCAGCAGGGGGCTGCGCTGCTGATCGTGGTGGGCGCTAGCGCGGTGCTCGCCGTCCTGGCCGCATGGATGCTCCTGGTCGCGGTCTCGCAATACGAGGCGGCCGGGTACCGGTCCGAGCGTCGTCAGGCGCTGGTCCTGGCCCGAGCGTCGCTAGCACAGGCATTCGTGTCGCGGCCTCCCGCGGCAGCCTGCCTCTGCCGGAGCGCGGCGCGAGGCGCGTGGTGCTGAACGGCGGCTCGGGGACCGGGAGTATCCCCGTGGCATGGATTCCCGCACCAGGTTCGGGAATGGCGTGGCCACCGACATCTGCCGAGCCGATGTCGCCTGGGGGCGGAGGCCCTGGGGTCGGTGCTCGGCTGGAGATCCGCGCCGTCCAGGGCCCGCGGGGCGATCACCGTGGCCCGTGCCTGGAGTGCCATGATGATCGCCTCTACCGGCTAGAGGTACTCGCCTGGTTCCGGCGGGCGCGCGTGACGCGCGCCGCCACGCTAGCGATTCTCCAGGACGGCACGGTCCGACGGCTCGATTGACCGGCCTCGTCCCGCGTCCGAGAATGCGCACCAGCACGCTCCAACACTCTGCACGCACGCCCCGAAACCGCGAGGTCTTGCATGACGCGTACGCGGGTGCTGATCCTCGGCGCCGCCGGCCGTGACTTCCACAACTTCAACACCTACTTCCGCGACAACGGGGCCTATGAGGTCGTCGCGTTCACCGCGACGCAGATCCCCGACATCGAGGGCCGGACCTATCCTGCCGAGCTCGCCGGACAGCTCTACCCGGAGGGCATCCCGATCCATCCGGAGGAACTGCTGGAACGGCTGATCGTGGAGCAGCGGATCGACCAGGTCGTGTTCGCCTACAGCGATCTGTCCCACGAGGACGTCATGCACCTGGGCTCATGCGTCACCGCGGCAGGCGCCGACTACCGGCTCATGGGCATGAAGAGCACAACCGTGTCGGCAGCGGTGCCGGTAGTTTCCGTTTGTGCCGTGCGCACCGGCTCTGGCAAGAGTCAGACGAGCCGGCGAGTCGTGCAGGCGCTCCACGGAATGGGCAAGAAGGTGGTGGTGGTCCGCCACCCGATGCCTTACGGCGACCTCGTCAAGCAGCGCGTGCAGCGCTTCGAGACTCTCGAGGATCTCGATACTCACGAGTGTACGATCGAGGAGCGGGAGGAGTACGAGCCGCACATCAACCGCGGCGTGGTCGTGTATGCGGGGGTCGATTACGGAGCCATCGTTGGCGAGGCGGAGAAGGAAGCCGACGTGATCCTGTGGGACGGCGGTAACAACGATCTGCCGCTGATCGCGCCAGATCTCGAGATCGTCGTAGTCGACCCACACAGGGCGGGCCACGAGGTGACCTATTACCCGGGCGAGGCAACCCTGCTGCGCGCCGACGTCGTAGTGATCAACAAGATCGATACCGCGTCGCCGGAGATGGTTCAGGAGGTGCGCGGCAACATCGCAGCCACCAACCCCGGCGCCATGGTGATCGATGCCGCCTCGCCGCTGTTCGTCGAAGGAGCTGAAGCGATCGCCGGCAAAGCAGTGCTCGTGATCGAAGACGGCCCGACGCTGACGCACGGCGAAATGCAGTACGGTGCCGGGGTCATGGCCGCGCTCAAGCACGGCGCCGCCGACCTGGTCGATCCGCGGCCGTTCGCCGTCGGCTCGATCGCCGATGTCTTGGCCAAGTATGAGCAGACAGAGGTCTGCCTGCCGGCGATGGGGTACAGCGATGAGCAGATCCGCGAGCTCGAGGAGACGATCAATGCCACGCCGGCCGAGCTGGTGATCATTGCTACGCCGATCGACCTCTGCCGTTTGGTGAGGATCGACGTGCCGGCGCTCCGGGTCACCTACGAGCTGCAGGAGATCGGCAAGCCGACGCTCGAGGACGCGCTTGCACGGCTCGACTGAGCGTCACACGCGGCTCGAGAGCGGCCTGCGGGTCATCACCGAGGCGATCCCCACCGTGCGCTCGGCCTCGGTAGGGGTGTGGATCACCCGTGGCTCGCGCGACGAGCCGGAGCAGCTCAACGGCGTGACCCACTTCTTGGAGCACATGCTGTTCAAGGGCACCGAGACCCGCGGCGTGCGCGACATTGCCGTGGCGATCGATGCCATGGGCGGCCAGCTCGACGCCTTCACATCGCGCGAAAGCGCCTGCTACTACGCCATGGTGCTCGACCAGCACTTGGCCGACGCGGTCGAGCTACTGGCGGACCTGTTGTTGCACCCGCGCTTCGAGCCGCAGGAGCTGGAGCGCGAGCGCGGCGTGGTGCTGGAGGAGATCGCCTCGGCCGAGGACGACCCGGAGGATCTCCTGTTCGAGACCTTCGTCTCGCGCCTGTGGTCGGGGCATCCGCTCGGCCGACCGATCCTGGGGACCCCGGCCACGGTGGAGAGCTTTTCGCCGGAGTTGCTGCGGCAGCGCATGAGCGTCGTTGGTGGCGGCGACGTGATCGTGGCGGCGGCCGGCAACCTCGAACACGAGCGCTTCGTGGACCTGGTAGCGGGCGCCTTCGCGGAGCTGGGGCCGACGGCGCCCTGGCCGCAGCGAGCGGCGCCCGAGGATCGCCCGCGCTGCGCGCTGGTCGGCCGTGGCGACCTCGAGCAGGTGCAGCTCTACTTGGCCAGCAGCGCCCCCGCCTCGGGCTCGGAGGCGCGCTACGCGGCCGAGGTGCTCAACACGATGCTCGGAGGCAGCGTCTCTTCGCGCCTGTTCCAGGTCGTGCGCGAGGAGCGCGGGCTGGCCTACAGCGTCTACTCCTCGGTGAGCGGCTACTCGGACGCCGGCCACCTGTGGATCGCTGCCGGCACCCGGGCCTCCGCGGCGCAGGAAGTGCTGCAGTTGATCGCTGCCGAGCTGGCCGACCTGCGGCCTCGTCCGGTCGCCGCCGAGGAGTTGGGACGCATCAAGGAGCACCTAGCAGGCTGCTGAAAAACGGCTTGGGCGCGCCATTTTGGGCTGGATCGTCTCGATCACGGTGAGTTAGCGGGGCGCCGAGTGCGGGTACGAGGCCGGCGCTGCTGGCAGCGCCGGCATTTCTTGGGGATTGGTGCCCTCATCGTCACGTCGCCCCCTGGAGGTTGCGCATTCTGACCAGGTTGAAGGCCGCGGCGGTGAAGATGAACATCCAATCGACACGTTGCGTGCCTCGGTGTCTGGTCTTGCGCATCAGCCCGACCGTCTTGGCCCATCCGAACATCTGCTCGACGAGCTTGCGTTTCTTCTGACTGACCGTGTAGCCCGGGTGCCGGGTCGTGCGGCGGTCGATGGCGCTGCGCCGGTTCGTGTCGTTCTGTGCGACGTGCGGGGTGATGTTGCGATCTCGAAGCTTTCGGATGCAGTCTCGCGTGTCGTAGCCCTTGTCGGCCGCCAAGGTTACCCGGCCCCTTCCGGGAATCTCGCCCGCCATCTGCACGGCGGCCTCTCGTTCTGCTGTTCCCGAAGCGATCGTTACGCAGGCGTTGGTTGCTAACCCGTGGCGGTTGTCGATCATCAGGTGCCCCATGTAGCAGAGCCTCGACTCGGCTCCCTTACTCTTCTTGTATAGGCGTGCCTCCGGGTCGGTCCTGGAGGCGTGAGTATCGTTCGTGCGCCGTTGCCGGCGGAAATCGACGCTCGGGTTGCTGCCGCCCTCATCGGAATCGCTCTGATCCTTCGGCTTGAAGCTCTTGTGCGAGGCCCACGCCTCGATCAGCGTGCCGTCCACCGTGAAGTGTTCATCCGACAGCAGGCTGCGGCGCCGCGCCTCCGCCAGCACTTCCTGGAAGAACACCTTGGCGACCTCGCCTCCCAACACTCGATCTCGGTTCTTCGTGAACACCGTCGCATCCCACACCAAATCGTCCATGTTCAGGCCCACAAACCACCGGAACAGCAGGTTGTAGTCGAGCTGCTCCATCAGCATGCGCTCGGAGCGAATCGTGTACAGCACCTGCAGCAGCAGCGCCCGCAGCAGCTTCTCCGGCGGGATAGACGGACGGCCCGTGTGCGAGTACAGCTTCTCGAACAGCGGCGACATCCGCCCCAGCACATCGTTGACGATCTTCAGCAGCGGCCGCAGCGGATGCTCCTTCGGTACTCGCTGCTCTGGAGATACGTAACTAAAAACCGCCACCTGTCCCGCGTCCTCACCACGCATCTGCTCACCTCGTTGATGCTTCGGTTCTTGCCGCGGGCTGCGTGGTTCAAAATCTACTCGAACAAGGGGAGTTTTTCAGCAGCCTGCTAAAGGGCGCGCTGATGCTGGGCCTGGAGAACACCGCCGGACGCATGGCCAATCTGGCCCGTCAGCAGATGGCCTTCGGTCGCAGCTACGATCTCGACGAGATTCTGGCCGGCATCGAGGAGGTTGCGGCTGGCGATCTCCAGGCGCTCGCCACGGACCTGTTCCGGCCGCGGGCCTTGTCGTGCGGGCTGGTCGCGCGTCATGAGACGGTCGAGCGTCTGGCTCTCGAGTGGGCCGGGGGCCTGGAGCTGCCGGGTGGGGTGGAGCTGTCGCCTGAACTGGTCCCACGGCACGGTTGAAAGCGCTTTCGCCGGGCCGTATTCGAGGGCCACAACGGTCCGTGCACGGACTGCTAGAATACGGACTCCGCCTGCCCGCGACAGAGCCCGGATCTTCTCTCCAACTGCCCTGCTGGGGCCGCGCTGATGATCTCCCGCTACACCCGACCGGAGATGGGACTTCTCTGGGACGACGCGGCCATATACGCCACTTGGCTCGAGGTGGAGATGGCGGCGGCCGAGGCGATGGCGGCCCGCGGCACCATCCCGTCGGAGGCGATGGATCAGCTGCGCGAGGCACGGCCGCCCGACGCCGAGCGTGTGGCCGAGATCGAGGCGCGCACGCGCCACGACGTCATCGCCTTCCTCGAGGCGATCGAGGAGCAGATCGGCCCGGCGGCGCGCTACCTGCACCTGGGCATGACCTCGAGCGACGTGCTCGATACCTCGCTCGCACTGCGGTGCGTGCGCGCGCTCGATCTGATCATCGAGGCGCAATATCGGCTACTCGAGGTCACTCGAGAGCGAGCCCTCGAATTCAAGGGACTGCCCTGCGTGGGTCGCAGCCACGGCATCCACGCCGAGCCCATCACCTTCGGCCTCAAGGTGCTGAGCTGGCATGTCGAGTGCGGCCGCGGTCTCGAGCGCTTGCAGCGGGCCCGCGAGGCGATCGCCTTCGGGCAGGTGTCCGGCGCAGTGGGGACCTACAACACGGTGGATCCTGCGGTCGAGCGCGCGGCGATGGCGGCGCTGGGGCTTGGCGTCGAGCCGGTCTCGACCCAGGTGGCACCGCGCGACCGGCATGCCGAAATGCTCTGCCAACTGGCTATTGTGGCGGCGGCCGTGGAGCGAGTCGCGACCGAGATTCGCGGGCTCCAGCGCACCGAAGTCCGCGAGGTCGAGGAGCCGTTCGGCGCCGGTCAGCAGGGCTCGTCGGTGATGCCGCACAAGCGCAATCCCATCAAGTGCGAGAACCTCGTCGGCCTGGCGCGCTTGGTGCGTGCCACCGCCAGCACCGGCTTCGAGAACGTCGCTCTGTGGCACGAACGAGATATCTCCCACTCTTCGGTCGAGCGCGTCGCACTGGCTGACGCCTGCATCCTCGTCGACTTCATGACCCACCGGCTGATCAAGGTCCTCGAGGGCATGCTCGTCTACCCCGAGAACATGACGCGCAACCTGAACCAGACCAACGGCCTGGTCTATTCGAGTCGGGTGCTGGAGCGCCTAATTTTGGCCGGGGTGATCCGCTCTGAGGCCTACGTGATGATCCAGCGCAACGCCATGCGCTGCTGGGACAGCGGTGAACCCTTCCAGGAAGTGTTAGCGGCCGACGACGAGATCACGCAGCACCTGGGCGACGAGGCACTGGCCGAGTGCTTCGATCCGAGCGAGGCGCTGCGCCACGTGGATGCGATCTTCGAGCGGGCTCTCGGATCCGAGGGCCCGACCGCCGCGGGGCCGGCGGAGACGACCGGAGTCAGCAGGGAGGCGAGCGAATGAAGGGGCAGGTGGTGGTTCGCCTCAGGCACGAGGTGCTGGACCCGCAGGGTGTGACGATCGGCAAGGCGCTGGCCGACCTGGGCTACGACAGCGTCGTATCGCTGCGCCAGGGCAAGGTGTTCGATGTCGAGCTGCACACCGACGATCCGTCGGAGGCGGAGCGCGAGCTTACCGAGATGGCTCGGGCGCTGCTTGCCAACCCGGTGATCGAGACCTTCGAGATAAAGCTGCTGGATTCGGCAGGGGATCCGGCCTGATGCGCGTCGGGGTGGTCTACTACCCGGGGAGCAACTGCGAGCAGGACGCCGTCTGGGCCTGCCGCCGGACTGGCATGGACGCGGGGCTGGTGTGGCACAAGGAGAAATCGGTCGATGGGTACGACGCGCTGATCGTCGCCGGCGGCTTTTCCTACGGCGACTACCTGCGCTGCGGGGCGATCGCACGCTTCTCGCCGATCATGCCGGCGATCGAGCGCTTCGCGGCCGACGGCGGCTTCGTACTGGGCATCTGCAACGGCTTCCAGATCCTGCTCGAGAGCGGCCTGCTCCCCGGAGCGTTGCTGGCCAACGACGGGCTCAAGTTCCGCTGCCAGGACCTCTTGATGCGGGTCGAGCACACCGGTTCGCCCTACACCAACGCCTGCCAGACGGGGCAGGTGTTGCGCCTCAACATGGCCCACTACGAGGGCAACTTCTTCGCCGGCCCCGACTCCGTGGCGGCGCTCGAGGACAACGGTCAGGTGGTGATGCGCTTCTGCGGTACGGCGGGTAAGCGGGAGCCGGGGTTCAATCCGAACGGTTCGATCAACGATATTGCCGCGGTCAGTAATCCCGAGGGCAACGTCATGGGGCTCATGCCCCATCCGGAGCGCGTCATGGACCCGGCGCTCGGCTCGGCGGACGGGCGCTTCATCTTCGAGTCGTTGCGGTACGCCATCGAAACTCAGAGTCTCGAGATCGAGCCGGTCGCCGCCGGCGGGCAGGAGGTCTGAGATGACTCCCGAGACGATGAACCAGGAGCCTGTGGCTGAGGTGGCCCAGCGCGCCATCCCCGAGGGATCGATCGCGGGGCAGGCCACGGCGATCGAGCACGGTATGACGGCCGAGGAATACGCCCGAGTCTGCTCGATCCTGGGGCGCCCCCCGACCATCACCGAGCTCGGCATGTACTCGGTCATGTGGTCGGAGCACTGCTCCTACAAGAGCTCGCGGGTGCATCTGAAGACGCTGCCAACCGAGGGGACGACGGTGCTCCAGGGACCCGGCGAGAACGCCGGCGCGGTGGATCTGGGCGAAGGTTTGGCCGGCGTCTTCAAGGTGGAGAGCCACAACCACCCCTCCTACATCGAGCCCTACCAGGGGGCGGCAACCGGTGTTGGGGGCATCCTGCGCGATATCTTCTCCATGGGGGCAAGGCCGCTGGCGTTGCTCGACTCGTTGCGCTTCGGCGCCCTCGATCGCAGCAAGAACCGCTTCCTGCTCGACGGGGTAGTGGCGGGCATCGCCGGCTACGGCAACTGCATGGGCGTGCCCACGGTGGGCGGCGAGATCTGCTTCGACGCCTCCTACGATTGCAATCCGCTCGTCAACGTCATGTGCTTCGGAGTCGCGCCGGCCGACGCCATCGTCAAGGCGCGGGCCGACGGACCCGGTAACCCGGTGGTTTATGTCGGGGCCAAGACCGGCCGCGACGGGATTTACGGCGTCAGCCTGCTGGCCTCGGCAACCTTCGATGCCGAGGCTCAGGAGAAGCGGCCAGCGGTGCAGGTGGGCGACCCCTTTACCGAGAAGCTCCTGATGGAGGCCTGCCTCGAGCTGATCGCGAAACAACTGCTCGTGGGCATGCAGGACTTCGGAGGAGCGGGGCTCAGCTGCGCTACCTCGGAGTTGGCCTCTAACTCCGGCACCGGCATGGAGATCGATGTCGCTCTAGTGCCGCGCCGCGAGACCGGCATGACGCCCTACGAGGTGATGCTGTCCGAGTCACAGGAGCGCATGATGCTCGTATGCACGCCCGAAAACCTCGACGCCGTGATGGCGGTATTCGACAAGTGGGATCTGGACTCGGCGATCGTGGGCCACGTGACCGACGATGGCATGGTGCGGGTGCTGAACGAGGGCACGCTGGTCGCCGAGGTGCCGGCGCGCTCGCTGGCCGAGGAAGGACCGGTGTATGAGCGCCCGTTCGTGAGGCCAGAGGCGCCGCCGGCATTGACGGTGGCCGAGCTGTCGTGCGATGTGCCGGCCGAGGAGGTGCTCGAGACGCTGCTGCGCGACCCTTCGATCGCCTCGAAGCGCTGGGTGTTCCAGCAGTACGACCAGACGGTGCGCTTCAACACCGTGCAGCGCCCTGGCGGCGAAGCAGCGGTTGTCTGGCTCAAGGAGAGCGGCAGCGACGCCGCGGTGGCACTGGCGATCGACGGGAACCCCTGGTTCACGGCTTTGGACGCCCGCCAGGGCGCCCGGCTGGCGGTGGCCGAGGCTTGCCGCAACGTCGCCTGCACCGGGGCGCGGCCGCTGGGCATCACCAACTGCCTCAACTTCGGGAGCCCGGAGCAGCCGGACCGCATGGGGCAGTTCGTCGCGGCGGTCGAGGGAATGAGCGAGGCCTGCCGGGCGCTCGGCGTGCCGGTTACGGGCGGCAACGTCAGCTTCTACAACGAGACCGACGGGCGTCCGATCTTGCCGACGCCGGTGATCGGTGCGTTGGGCCGGATCGAGCAAGCGGCTGACTCGGTGCCCGCAGCCTTCCAGCGGGCTGGCGACAGCATCCTCGTGCTTGGCGACGACGATCCTGTCGATGCGGGCCTCGGAGGCTCGGCCTACGTGCGCAATTTCCACGAATCCCGGCCGGGGGCTCCGCCGGGGATTGATCTGCAGCTCGAGGCCAGCCTGCAGTCACTCCTGGTCGAGGCTGCGACCGACGGTCTGCTGCGCAGCGCCAAGGACTGCAGCGACGGCGGGCTGGCGGTGGCACTGGCCGAGGCCTGCTTCGGCCGCGGCGACGCCGAGCGCACCGACGCGTACCAGGCGGAGGCCGGGCCCGGTGCCCTCGACGGGATGTTGGGGGCCGCCGTCGAGCTGCGTGTTGACTTGGATGCAGCGCAGGATGGTGAACCGGTTGCCGAGCGCCATGCTCGGTTGTTCGGCGAGGCACCGAGCCGCGTTCTCGTGAGCGTGGCACCCGACGCGGTGGAGACGTTGCGGCAAGTCGCGGCCGATGGCGGCGTGCCGGTTCGGGTACTCGGCACGGTGACCGGATCGAGAGCGCTGCGGATCGCGGCCAACGGCGCCACCTGGCTCGAGTCCGATGTCGGTGATCTCTACGGCTCCTGGGCGGGCTCGCTCGCCGCCACCATGGAGGGTGTCTGATGTGCGGCGTCTTCGGCATCACCGGTCATTCCGAGGCCGCGCGGATGGGCTACCTGGGGCTTTACGCCCTGCAGCATCGCGGCCAGGAGAGTGTCGGGCTGGCGTCGGTCGACGGCGGCGCGATGTTCGTCGAGCGCGGCATGGGATATGTCGCCGACGTCCTCGACGAGGCTGCGCTCGACCGGCTCCCGGGGCGCGCCGCGATCGGCCACATTCGATACTCCACCGCGGGCGAGAGCAAGCTGGCCAACGCCCAGCCGATCCGTATCCAGTCGCGTCACGGCACCATCGCCGTGGGCCACAACGGCAATCTGGTCAACGCGCCGGCACTGCGCGCGGCGCTCGAGGCCAACGGCGCCATCTTCACCTCGACCTCCGACACCGAGGTGATCCTTCACCTACTGGCGCGCAGCGAAAGTGGCACGGTGGACGATGCGCTCGTGGATGCGCTCGGCCGCGTCAACGGCGCCTTCACCGTCACCGCGCTGACCCCATCAGAGCTGATCGGCGTGCGCGATCCCTACGGCTTCCGGCCTCTCTCGATCGGCCACCTCGAAGGGGCGTGGGTGCTGGCTTCGGAAAGCTGTGCTTTCGACCTGATCGGCGCCGAGCACCTGCGCGACCTTGCGCCCGGTGAGGTCGTGATCCTGACGGAGGGCTCGCGCGCCGAGGGCGAGGCCCTGGAGATCGTGGCCGCCGGGCCGGGCGGTGCTGCCGATGGGTACGTGTCGCGGCAGCCGTGGCCGCAGCAGCCGCGCCGCCAGTGCATCTTCGAGCAGGTCTATTTCGCACGCCCCGACAGCCAGCTCTACACCGACTCGGTCATGCAGGCGCGCAAGCGCATGGGGTTCCGGCTCGGGCAGGAAGCGCCGGTCGAGGCCGATGTGGTCGTGCCAGTACCCGACGGGGGCGTCTACGCGGCGCTCGGCTTCGCCGAGGCCACGGGGATCCCGTTCGAGGCGGCGCTGATCCGCAACCACTATGTCGGCCGCACCTTCATCGAGCCGCACCAGTCGATCCGCCATTTCGGGGTCAAGGTGAAGCTCAACCCGGTGCGCAGCCTGATCGTGGGTAAGCGCGTGGCGCTCGTCGACGACTCGATCGTGCGCGGCACGACGTCCGGCAAGATCGTCGAGATGATCCGCGACGCGGGCGCCCGCGAGGTCCACGTGCGCGTCTCCTCGCCCCCCTACGCCTCCTCCTGCTACTACGGTATCGACACGCCCCACCGGGAGGACCTGATCGCCGCCAACCACTCGGTGCCGGAGATCCGGGAACGTATTCGCGCCGACTCGCTTGCCTACCTGAGCCTCGAGGGGCTGCGCGACTCGGTGGCCAAGGGCCACGAGGAGTACTGCGTCGCCTGCTTCACCGGCGAGTACCCGACACGGCTCAACGACGAGCTCGAGTCACAGATGGCGCTGTTCACCCCGGTCGGTTCCGGGCCGGCTCGGAGCGCAACGTGAGCGACGCACCTCCCCTGACCTACAAGGACGCCGGGGTCGATCGCTCCGCCGCCGACTCGGCCAAGGACCGCATCTCCGATCTGGTGCGTTCGACCTACACCCAGGGCGTGGTCGGTGATTTCGGCGCCTTCGGCGGTTGCTTCCGCATGGCGCCCGGCGACAGCGACGCCATCCTGGTGGCCTCGGCCGACGGGGTCGGCACCAAGCTCAAGATCGCGGTCATGGCTGGATCGCACGACACTGTCGGCTACGACCTGGTGGCGCACTGCGCTGACGACATCTTGGCGCAGGGAGCGCTGCCGCTCTTCTTCCTCGATTACCTGGCGCTCGGCAAGATGCAGCCCGGGGTCGTGGAGCAGGTCGTCGGGGGCGTGGCGCGGGGCTGCCGCGATGTCGGCGCCGCCCTGCTCGGGGGCGAGACCGCCGAGATGCCCGACATGTACGATCCGGGCGAATACGACCTGGCGGGTTTCATCGTCGGTCGCGCCGTGCAGTCCGAGCCACTGGACGGCTCCTCGATCCGACCGGGAGACCGTCTCCTGGGGCTCGCCTCGAACGGCCTGCACACGAACGGGTACACACTGGCCCGCAAGATCCTGTTCGACGTCGCCGGGATGGGGATCAACGACAGGGTGCCCGGATGGGGCCGCACGGTTGCCGAGGAACTGCTGCGGCCGCATCGATCCTACGTCGCCACCCTCGGCCCGGCGCTCGAGCGCGACCAGATCCTGGGCCTTGCCCATATCACCGGCGGGGGCATCCTCGACAACCTGCCGCGCACGCTGCCCGAGGGTCTCGGCGCCCGCATCGACCCGACCTCCTGGCTGATCCCGCCCGTGTTCGCGACGCTGCAGGATCTGGGCAACGTGCCCGAGCCGGATATGTTCCGCACCTTCAACATGGGTATTGGCATGATCGCCGCCGTACGCCCCGAGATGGCGGAAGGTCTGGCGGTTCGATGGGCCGCGGCCGGCGAGAGCGTCTACGAGATTGGCGAGGTCGTTTGCGGGGAGGGAGTCGAGCTTTGAAGCTCGGCGTGCTGATCTCGGGCCGTGGTTCTAACATGCTGTCGCTGGCGCGGGCGTGTGCCGAGCGCGGCTACCCGGCGCAGATCGCTGCGGTGATCAGCAACGAGCCGCACGCCAGCGGGCTGGTGGCGGCAGCGGACCTCGGTTTGGCCACTGCGGTCGTCGATCATCGGGCGTTCGACGGGCGAGAACCGTTCGAGTGGGCGCTGGTCAACGAGCTGCGCGCCCACGGGGCCGAGATCGTTGCCATGGCGGGTTTCATGAGGATCCTCGGCAGCGCCTTCCTCGACGCCTTCTCCGGCCGCGTGCTCAACATCCATCCCTCGCTGCTCCCCGCTTTCCCGGGCCTGCATGTGCACGAGCAGGTACTCGAGCACGGTGCCCGATTCTCTGGCTGCACCGTGCACCTGGTTACCGAGGAATTGGATGCCGGACCGATCATCCTGCAGGCGGCCGTGCCGGTGGAGCAGGGCGATACTCCCGACACTCTGGCCGCCCGGGTGCTCGAGCAGGAGCATCGGCTCTACCCCGAGGCGGTACGTTTGTTCGCCGAGCAGCGTGTACGGGTCGTCGGTCGGCGAACCGAGATTGATTGACCCCGTTCCGACCCCGACAGGACCACCGTCCGGCCCCGACAGGACCAGGAGCGGAGTGGGGCTACCGTCCGTTGGCGGGCAGACGCCATCGCCTGATTGGCGAGCAGACTGTGGCCCAGCCAGGGCGCCCCGAGATGGTCCTGAAAGCGAGCGAGCCCCGCTGCGCGAGGGTGACCGTCGCCTCGCGCTGACGCGCCGGGCCTTTTTCTGCATGAAGTGCTTGCGACCCGAGGCTTCCCTGCTAAGATACTCTCTCGTCCCTGAGGAAACGCATCGCGTCTTGGGGGCCACCGCGAGGACAACCTCGTGGGACTTTTGCGCTCCAAGCACGGTGCGGGGCGGTCGGGCTCCGGGTCTGGCTACCCTCGACCCGGTTCTTTGAAAACTGAATAGCGTACGACCACGTTACGACGTGATCAGCACATGTCTGTGCGGACAAACCTCTTCAAACTGGAGAGTTTGATCCTGGCTCAGAATGAACGCTGGCGGCGTGCCTAACACATGCAAGTCGAGCGAGAAAGCTGCCTTCGGGCAGCGAGTAAAGCGGCGAACGGGTGAGTAACGCGTGGGTCACGTGCCCTTTGGTTGGGAATAACTCGGGGAAACCCGGGCTAATACCGAATGAGCTCTACGGAGGAAAGATTGCCTCTTCTATGCAATCGCCAGAGGAGCGGCCCGCGTCCCATTAGCTTGTTGGTGGGGTAATGGCCTACCAAGGCGACGATGGGTAGCCGGCCTGAGAGGGTGATCGGCCACACTGGGACTGAGACACGGCCCAGACTCCTACGGGAGGCTGCAGTGGGGAATTTTGCGCAATGGACGAAAGTCTGACGCAGCGACGCCGCGTGCGGGATGAAGGCCCTCGGGTCGTAAACCGCTGTCGCGAGGGACGAAAAACCAGGGGATGAATAAGCCTCTGGCCTGACGGTACCTCGTGAGAAAGCCCCGGCTAACTCCGTGCCAGCAGCCGCGGTAACACGGAGGGGGCTAGCGTTGTTCGGAATCACTGGGCGTAAAGGGTCCGTAGGCGGCCATGCAAGTCCCGGGTGAAAGCCCCCGGCTCAACTGGGGAATTGCCTAGGAAACTGCGTGGCTTGAGTTCGGTAGAGGGAGATGGAATTCCGGGTGTAGCGGTGAAATGCGTAGATATCCGGAGGAACACCAGCGGCGAAGGCGATCTCCTGGGCCGATACTGACGCTGAGGGACGAAAGCTTGGGGAGCAAACAGGATTAGATACCCTGGTAGTCCAAGCCCTAAACGATGGGTACTTGGTGTTTCGGGCCTTGAGCCTGAAGTGCCGAAGCTAACGCATTAAGTACCCCGCCTGGGGAGTACGGCCGCAAGGCTGAAACTCAAAGGAATTGACGGGGGCCCGCACAAGCGGTGGAGCATGTGGTTTAATTCGATGCAACGCGAAGAACCTTACCTGGGTTTGAACTCCTAGGGATGCACTCTGGAAACAGGGTTTTCCTTCGGGATCCTAGGAGAGGTGCTGCATGGCTGTCGTCAGCTCGTGTCGTGAGATGTTGGGTTAAGTCCCGCAACGAGCGCAACCCCTGCCCCTAGTTGCCATCAGTTCGGCTGGGAACTCTAGGGGGACTGCCGGTGATAAACCGTGAGGAAGGTGGGGACGACGTCAAGTCATCATGGCCTTTATGCCCAGGGCTACACACGTGCTACAATGGCGCGGACAGAGGGCCGCGAACCCGTGAGGGGGAGCCAATCCCAGAAACCGCGTCCCAGTTCGGATTGGAGTCTGCAACTCGACTCCATGAAGGTGGAATCGCTAGTAATCGCGGATCAGCAATGCCGCGGTGAATACGTTCCCGGGCCTTGTACACACCGCCCGTCACATCACGAAAGCTGGGTGCACTAGAAGTCGTTGACCCAACCCGCAAGGGAGGGAGACGCCGACGGTGTGCTTAGTGATTGGGGTGAAGTCGTAACAAGGTAGCTGTAGGAGAACCTGCGGCTGGATCACCTCCTTTCTAAGGAGTTGAAGGCGCGAGCCTGATACTCGAGAAACGAAACCTCCCGGTCGTCGGCTTCCAACGGACTCGTCCCGAGGAGGCAGGTGGCTTGGAGGATGTAACACCTTGCCCGTCACAGACGCTGATTTCGTCAGTGGCTCGTACGCTGTTCAGTTTTGAGAGAACCGGGCCTTCCGGGGCGCGGTTCTTTGACAAGCCGGATCATTCGTGAGCAAGGGGTATCCAGTGGGTGCCTCGAGGGCTCCTGGGCCTATAGCTCAGCTGGCTAGAGCGCACCCCTGATAAGGGTGAGGTCCCTGGTTCGAGTCCAGGTAGGCCCACCATTCCTTGCCGTGCCACGGCGCGGAGTCGCTGGGGAATTAGCTCAGTTGGGAGAGCGCCGGCTTTGCAAGCCGGAGGTCACCGGTTCGAGCCCGGTATTCTCCACTGCTCGAGATGTGAAGGCTGGGATCGGGTCAGTGGTCCCGTTCGGAGTTGCGCGTCCATTGTCGATGGGCGCGCTGCTGCTGACGGAACGGTTCGATCCGTGATGTTGGGCAACCGGCTCTTTGAAAACTGAATAGACATGGGTAACAAAGAAGCAAGACTTCTTGCTTCAGTGCGTGCCTTAGTATCTCTATCAAGAGAACTATTAGTAAGCGCGGCCTGAATACCAAGCACCGCGGCAGCTCGTCTGCTCGGGGTGAATAGTGTTTATGGCCAAGCTGGTAAGGGCGTACGGTGGATGCCTTGGTACCAAGAGGCGATGAAGGACGTGGCTAACTGCGATAAGCCTCGGTGAGTCGTAAGCAGACTTTGACCCGGGGATTTCCGAATGGGGGAACCCGGCACGGGTAATGCCGTGTCATCCCTTGGCTGAACACATAGGCCTTGGGAGGCGAACGCAGGGAAGTGAAACATCTCAGTACCTGTAGGAAGAGAAAGCAACCGCGATTCCGCTAGTAGCGGCGAGCGAAAGCGGAACAGCCTAAACCGTTGTCATGTAAGCCCGTAGGCGTTGTGGCGACGGGGTCGTGGGGCCTGCCGTTCCGAGTTACGGATCGGAGGAAGAGTTACCAAGCACTGGTCTAACAAAACAGGCTGGAAAGCCTGGCCACAGAGGGTGATAGCCCCGTATGTGAAAGTCCGGTGCCTCTTCTGGCAGCACCCCGAGTACTGCGGGACACGAGAAATCCCGTGGGAATTCGCGAGGACCATCTCGTAAGGCTAAATACTACTTGGTGACCGATAGCGAACGAGTACCGTGAGGGAAAGGTGAAAAGAACCCCGGTAAGGGGAGTGAAATAGAACCTAAAACCGTACGTCTACAATCTGTGGAAGGCCGTTGGATTCGCTCCTGGCCGACCGCGTACCTTTTGCATAATGGGCTAGCTAGTTACCCTACGTAGCGAGGTTAAGCTTTTAGGCGAGCCGAAGCGAAAGCGAGTCTGAATAGGGCGTTTTAGTTGCGTGGGGTAGACGCGAAGCCGGGTGATCTATCCTTGGGCAGGGTGAAGCGTGGGTAAAACTACGTGGAGGCCCGAACCAGTGTCGGTTGAAAACGGCTTGGATGACCTGGGGATAGGGGTGAAAGGCCAATCAAACCCGGGAATAGCTCGTTCTCCCCGAAATAGCTTTAGGGCTAGCCTTGGGGGATGGTCCACGGAGGTAGAGCACTGGATGGGCTAGGGGGCTTACCCGCTTACCGAACCCAACCAAACTCCGAATGCCGTGTTACTTACCCCAGGAGTCAGACTGCGGGGGATAAGCTTCGTAGTCGAAAGGGAAACAGCCCAGACCGCCAGCTAAGGTCCCCAAGTACAAGCTAAGTGGAAAAGGATGTCGAGGCGCCCAGACAGCCGGGAGGTTGGCTTAGAAGCAGCCACCCTTTAAAGAAAGCGTAACAGCTCACCGGTCGAGTGAATCGGTGCCGAAAATTCACCGGGGCTCAAGCTTGTCACCGAAGCTGCGGACCATCGAGAGCTCAGGCGATCGATGGTGATAGGGGAGCGTTCCGTACTGGTTGAAGCCAGACCGTAAGGACTGGTGGACGGTGCGGAAGTGAGACTGCTAGCACGAGTAGCGATAAAGAGAGTGAGAACCTCTCTCGCCGTAAGTCTAAGGTTTCCTGAGGAAGGTCAGTCCGCTCAGGGTTAGGCGGCCCCTTAGCCGAGGACGAAGGTCGTAGGCGATGGGAAGCCGGTCAATATTCCGGCCCCGCCTGGTTAACGTTTGACCGAAGGGGGGACGCAGGAGGATAGCCAAGCCCGCGACTGGAAGTGCGGGTTGCAAGCGTATAGCCGGGAGGTCCAGGCAAATCCGGACCTCTATTCAACGGTGAGGCGTGATGTCGAGATCTTCGGATCGCAAAGTTGGTGATTCCACGCTGCCAAGAAAAGCCTCGTAGGGAGTTAATCAGGTGACCGTACCGCAAACCGACACAGGTAGACGAGGAGAGCATCCTAAGGCGCACGAGTGATCTCTGGCTAAGGAACTCGGCAAATTGGCCCCGTAACTTCGGGAGAAGGGGCGCCCTCATTGGTGACAGTCTTCGCGACTCGAGCTGGAGGGGGCCGCAGTTACCAGGCCCAAGCGACTGTTTACTAAAAACACAGGTCTCTGCTAAGTCGAATTCGACGTATAGGGACTGACGCCTGCCCGGTGCCGGAAGGTTAAAGGGACGGGTTAGCCCGCTTCGGTGGGCGAAGCTCAGAACTGAAGCCCCGGTAAACGGCGGCCGTAACTATAACGGTCCTAAGGTTAACTAACGCTAGCCTTAGTAAAACTGGACCATATGCGGGAAACTCCTCGCACAGCCGTTCGGTACTCGTCGAGCCGCAAGGCCCGGCAGTAAAAATCCGACGGACATGGGGACAATCCGCAGGGAAGACCCATCTGTAATGGGAACCCTCAGAGACTTGACGTCCAGGACCAGCCTATGAGGCTTGAGGTTCAATGGATCACAGGTTTCGTGGACGGCGAAGGCTGTTTTCACATCGGGATTGCAAGACATCCCGACATGAAGACCGGCTATCAGGTACTACCTGAATTCACCGTCGTACAGCACGAACGCGATGTGCAGGTCTTGCATGCCCTGAAGGCACACTTCGAGTGCGGCGTGGTTCGCAGGAATCACGGCGACCGGATGGCCTACCGGGTGCGCAAGCTCGAGCATCTGCTCGAACGCATCGCTCCATTTTTCCTCCAGCACCCGCTCAAGACGAAGAAGAACGTGGACTTTCGCAAGTTCAGACGTGTTCTTCTGAAGATGGAAGCGGGGGAGCATCTGACCGATGAGGGTCTCGAAGCAATTCGAGCCATTGCGGGTCAGATGAACCGAGGCGGGTCAAGGTAAAGTCCGGCTTTCTCGGAAACGGGAGAGAGCAACCGAGCGAAATTCCTTGTCGGGTAAGTTCCGACCCGCACGAATGGCGTAACGATTTGGGCACTGTCTCGGCCAGAGGCTCGGCGAAACTGAAGCGCCGGTGAAGATACCGGCTACCCGCGGAAGGACAGAAAGACCCCGGCACCTTTACTACAGCTTAGTACTGGGTTTGGGTGTGTGATGTGCAGGATAGGTGGGAGGCTTTGAAGCCGGTACGCTAGTGCTGGTGGAGCCACCGGTGAGATACCACCCTTCTCATATCGAAACTCTAACCCAGGCCCGTAATCCGGGTCGGGAACAGTGCTAGGTGGGTAGTTTAACTGGGGCGGTTGCCTCCTAAAGAGTAACGGAGGCGCCCAAAGGTTCCCTCAGGCTGATTGGAAACCAGCCGTAGAGCGCAAAGGCATAAGGGAGCTTGACTGCGAGACCTACAAGTCGAGCAGGTGGGAAACCAGGGCTTAGTGATCCGGCGGTTCCGCATGGAAGGGCCGTCGCTCAACGAATAAAAGGTACGCCGGGGATAACAGGCTTATCTCCCCCAAGAGTTCACATCGACGGGGAGGTTTGGCACCTCGATGTCGGCTCATCGCATCCTGGGGCTGAAGCAGGTCCCAAGGGTTCGGCTGTTCGCCGATTAAAGCGGTACGCGAGCTGGGTTTAGAACGTCGTGAGACAGTTCGGTCCTTATCCTCCGTGGGCGTAGGAGATTTGAGGGATTCCACCCCTAGTACGAGAGGACCGGGGTGGCTGGAGCTCTTGTGTACCAGTTGTTCCGCCAGGAGCACCGCTGGGTAGCGACCTCCGGAGTGGATAACCGCTGAAAGCATCTAAGCGGGAAGCCCGCCCCAAGATGAGATCTCCCGGGGAGTTAATCCCCCTGAAGGGCCCTACGAGACTAGTAGGTAGATAGGCTGCAGGTGTAAGTACAGCAATGTGTTCAGCCGAGCAGTACTAATCGCCCGTGAGGCTTGGCCATACTATTCACCACGCGCAGAACGCTGCGTGGTGCGTGGCCGACTTACTTCTCGCTCGTTTCAGAGCGAGGCACGCACCCATGTCTGTTCGGACGTTTTCTCGGTGACTCTAGCGGAGAGGTCACACCCGTTCCCATTCCGAACACGGAAGTTAAGCTCTCCAGCGCCGATGGTACTGCGTGGGTGACTGCGTGGGAGAGTAGGTCGTTGCCGAGTTACACATTGAAGGCCCCGGGTCGCTTCGGCGATCCGGGGTTTTCGCTGTGCGCCAGGCATGGCGCGACAGCGCCGAGAGGTGGACCCCATCCTTTGGACAGGTTTGCGTCGCAGCTAAGGTGGAATCCGGGTTCATGATTCAGGCTGCCTTGGGCTTGCGAGACACGGGGCGAAGCCCCGGGCTCCTGTCTTCAGCCCCGTCGTCAATGTACGCCTCCTCGGGCGTCCGGTCCTGGAGCGACGAGTGCGGTCGGCACTCGTTGTAGAAGTCCATCCACCAGCCGATCCCGGCCCGAGCCTCGGAGCCAGTCGCGTACTCTGACAGATAGACCTGCTCGTACTTGAGCGATCGCCACAGTCGCTCGATGAAGACGTTGTCCATCCAGCGGCCCTTGCCGTCCATCGAGATCCGAATGCCGGCCTCCTTGAGCGGCGCACCCGCTTGCGAGAGACCGTGTAGCCCTGACGGCGCAGCCATCGTCGCATCTGACGTGAGCCGTAAAACGGCGTCTGAAGAAACTGCTCGTCGATCAGCCGCATCAGGCGCAGGTTCAGCGGACTCTCGCCGTGGCCCTCGTAATAGAACGAAGACCTCGCGATCGACACCAGGCGGCACTGCCGCGTGATGCTCAGGGGGCCCGTGCTCCGGATCGACCATCGCCACCCTCCGGCCGTGGCTCAACGACCGAAGGCCTTGGACAAGAAATCCCGCTCGATGACGAGCTCCCCGATCTTCGCCCGCAGCTCCTTGATCTCGGCCTCCCGAGAGACCTCGTTGCGCTCCTGTTTCCCCGAGAAGCCAGCCAGCACCTTCTGCCGAGCCTTCTTCTTCCAGTTGGCGATCAGATTCGGATGCACATCGTAGCGGGCTGCCAGCTCCGCCATCGTCGCTTCCTCGCGAAGCGCCTCCAAAGCGACCTTCGCCTTCAGCTCAGCAGGATAACTCCGTCTCTTCCGTGGCATTCCAGACTCCTTCTTCTTGGTCTGGATCCCACCTTAGCAACCTGTCCGAATTTCGGGGTCCACCTCTCCGTGACGGGCGCTGGCCAACCGTTCGCAGCCGGCGACCCCGCAGCACGACGATCATGGAAGCCCGGGTGGGAACCAAACATTCCGCAGCAATGAGGTGCTCCGATCGCGCTTGCGCTCCGGCCGCCTATTTCCCGCCGCCAGCCTGGGCCGAAGAGCGGCCGGTCGATGTTGCCAGGAGTCGGCCCGACCGGGCTGGCGGTCGGACCGATTGGATCAGCCAGGCGGTGAGTACCGGGTTGGTGGCGGCGAGGTCGTGGCGCTCGGCGGGGTCGTTGCGGATCTCGTAGAGGGCTCGCCAGCCAGTCTGAGGATGGTAGATCAGGTGGTGCTCGGGTGTGACGAGGCTCAGGCGGCGCGAGTCGGGCGCCACGCCGCCGGTGGTTGCGCGCAGCGCCCTGTAGGCGGAGCCCGGGACGCTGGACAGCAAGTCGATCCCTGCCGTTGCCTCGGCGTCGGGCGGCGCTGGGCGGCCGCGTCCCTGTCCGGGTAAGCCGAACGAGTCTGCGGGCTGGAGGCCGGCGGCGCGCTCCAGTGTCGGGCGCAGGTCGAGCAGGCTGGCTAGCCGCTCGTCCATGGGGCTTCGCGCCCCGCGCCCGCCGGCCGGCTTGATGATGAGCGGTACGCCGAGCACCGAGCGGTGCAGCACCGCGGTGTGTAGAAACGCCCCGTGCTCGAAGAAGGCCTCGCCGTGGTCAGCCGTGAGAACCACCAGCGTCGGCTCGTAGTGGCCGGCTTGGCGCAGCTCATTGAGCATGGCCCCGACGCGCTCGTCGGCCCAGGCCATCATCTCGTCGTAGCGATCGCGGGTGTAGCTTGTGAGCTCCGCGGTTGGCGGCGGCAATCGGCGCAGGCCGAGGAGGCGGAGCCGCCCTGGGCTGATGTCCTCGTCGCGTTCCGGCGTGTAGCGGCCCCGAAATCGCTCGGTCGGCTCGTAGGGCCCATGGGGCAGCAGCAGGTGCACGAGCGCAAAGGTCGGCCGGTCGGGGTCGTGTAGTAGGCGGCGGGAAGGTAGTCGGTCGCGGGCACGGGGACCGACCAGCACTACCTCCTCGAAGCCGGCGCGCAGGGATCGGTTGGCCTGCCACAGCACATGCTGGCTCCACAGCACTGTGCGGTAGCCGCGCTCGGCCAGGCGCTCGGCCAGGGTCATCCCAGTGCCGATCGGGCTGGTCCACTCGGAGACACCGTGTGCTGATACCGGCAGGCCGGTTAGCAGCGAGGCCACCGACGGGGCCGTCCAGGATGCGGTGGAGAAGGCGTTGGTGAAGCGGATGCCGTCGGCGGCAAGCCGGTCGATGGCCGGCGTGGGCCGCGCCGCACCGTAGGCGGAGATGGCGTCGGCGCGGGCGGCGTCGAGCAGGATCAGCAAGATGTCCGGAGCCGGCGCGGCGGCTGGCGTCGGCGGGCGCTCCGGTCGCTGCGCGACGGGCGGACGATAGATCCCCGGGAACTCGACGGCACCTTCCAGCGTCGGCTCGAACCATTCGATCGCGCGGTCCGAGGCGCCACCGGTCGCGAGGCGAACGACGATCCGCCGGCCAGCCCAGGGGCTCAAGTCCAACTCGACTGGGCCGGCAGCAACCAGCTTCGCATGAGCAGGCCGCCCGGCACCGGCTTGTGCATCCGAGTGGGCAGGTACTTCCCCCTCGGCAAGCACCTCGATCCGCGCCTCGACCGCCGGCCGCGATCCCACGGCGCGCAGCGTGCTCGTGAGTCGAGTTTGCGGTCCTGCCAGGAGAGCGATCCGGATCTCGGCGTCGCCGGCCATGCGGATCGCGGCGCCATCAGGCGATCGCACGACCTCTCCTCCCACGGGACGGAGGCTCGCAACCTCGGCGGGGGTTCGCGCCGCATGCACTTCGAGCCGCCGCATGCGCGCGGCGAGGTATGGCTCCGCGTCTGTGGTGTCACGAAACTCCATGCGCAGCTCGTTCGGGCCGAGCCGCAAGGCGCTGGCCGGCAGGTCGATCTCGTACGACGCCCAGCCGCGCTCGAGCTCGATGGACTGCAGGACGGTCTTGTTTAGCAGCAGTGTGACTCTCTGGCTTGGCAGCTCGGCGGGCGCGCGCAACTCCAGCCGTAACAGATGGTCACTGCGCGCTGCTACCCGGAAGGCAGCCTCGGCCACGGGGCCGCAAACCCGGCGGTTCGCCCGGGGCGACGACGGCTCGACGGCTGGAGCCTCGCGTGACTCGGGGGGTCCGCGGCCGGGCCCACGGCAGCGGAAGCCCCGGCCGAAGTGATCGACTCCGTTCGCGGGCCACAGGGCACCGTCGGCGGTCGTACGGTCGAGCACGTCCAAGTGCTCCACCAGTCGGATCGTCGGTGCGGGTGGCGGGGCGCTCGAGCCGGGCTGACAGGCCGCCGCGATGATCGCCAGCAGGCCAGTGGCGAGCGTCCGAGGGGCACGCGACGCCGCCTGCCCGCGGCTCGCCCGGGCCGTGTTCTGCAGCCGCTCCGGCCCCTGGTTCACCCTCGTTCCCACCCCGCTCTAGGCGTCCGGGCGCGTCTCGGATCGCGTGTTAGCATCATCGAAGTTCGGATCGACACCACCAGATGCGACAGGCGGGCTCAGAGCCATGTCCGGACACTCCAAGTGGGCCAAGATCAAGCGCAAGAAGGCGGCGAACGACACGTCGCGGAGCCGTATGTTCTCACGGCTGGTCAAAGAGATCACGGTTGCCGCACGCATGGGTGGCGGCGACCCCGACGGCAACGCGCGGTTGCGCTCGGCGATCGACGTTGCCAAGCGGGACAACCTCCCGGCGGCAAATGTCGACAAGGCCATCAAGCGGGGTACCGGGGAGCTCCCGGGTGTGATCTACGAGGAGATCACCTACGAGGGCTTCGGTCCGGGCTCCTCGGCGATCCTGGTGCAGGCGGCCACCGACAACCGCAACCGGACGGTGGCCGAGATTCGTAAGATCTTCGAGAAGGCGGGCGGGCATCTGGGCGAGCAAAACAGCGTCGCCTGGAAGTTCAAGTCGGTGGGCTATTTCCTGATTGACGCCAGCGCGGTAGAGGAGGATGAGCTCCTCATGGCGGTGCTCGAGGCGGGCGCGGAAGATGTCAGCGCCGAGGGCGACGTCTACGAGGTACTGTCGCCGCCGAGCGAGTTCCATGCCGTTCAGCTCGCGCTGCGCGATGCGGGCATCGAGACCCATGCCGAGGAGCTCGCGATGCTCCCGCACAACCCCCTCGAGCTCGACGATCGCAGTGCGGAGCGCTGCCTGCGCCTGATGGAGACCCTCGAGGAGCACGACGACATTCAGAGTGTGTGGGCGAATGTCGACATCAAGCAGGAGCTCGTGGAGAGGGTCGCCGCGGGCTAGGCACTCCAATCCGGATCGACGATGATGTTTGCGGCCTGGTTGTCCGCGGGGTGGGGACGAAATGGCACCGTCTGCGGCGTTGCGTCTCCTCCACGATGGCATCAGACATCGGGTCGTCGAGGCGGCTTGCATCGGGTGTCATCTCGTCGCCACAAGTATCACCTTGGTTCCGGATTGGAGTACTGAAGGTGGCCACCGCCGGACGCTCAGTCACGCGAATACTGGGGGTGGATCCGGGATCCCGGGCGGCTGGCTACGCTGTCGTCGAAGGCATCGGCCAGCAGGCCCGTGTCATCGAGCATGGCGTGATCCGAGTGCCCGCCGCGATTCCCCTGGCGAAGCGACTCGCACGCCTGCACGGGGGGCTGCGTGAGGTAGTCGAGCGCCACACCCCGAGCGAAGCGGCGGTCGAGGAGGTGTTCATGGCGAATAATCCGCGGTCGGCACTGGTGCTGGGACACGCCCGTGGGGTGCTCCTGCTGGCGGTGGCAGACCGGTGCGAGGTCTTCGAGTACAGCGCCCGGGCCGTGAAGAAGGCGGTGGTCGGTTACGGTCAGGCCGACAAGAAGCAGGTGGCGGCGATGGTGAAAAACTTGCTCGGCTTGCCGAAGGTTCCGACCCAGGATGCCGCGGACGCCATGGCGATCGCTCTGTGCCACCTGCATTCCCGGGGAGTCCGGCGGCGCGTGCGGGCCGTCGGCGGCGCCTGAGCGCTCGGCCGTGATCGCCCAACTGCGTGGCGCGCTGCGCTCCAAGGCCCCCGAGCGGGTGATCGTCGACGTGGGCGGTGTCGGCTACCTGGTGGCGGTGCCATTGTCGACCTTCTACGAGCTGCCGGAGCTCGGCAGCGAGGTGGAACTGCACGTGCGCACCTACGTGCGCGCCGAGGCCATCGAGCTATACGGCTTTCGCACCGCCGCCGAGCAGGCCTTGTTCGAGGCGCTGATCGGTGTGCAGGGGATCGGCCCCAAGCTGGCGGTGACGATTCTCTCAGGGATGGAGAGCGATCTGCTGGTGGCGAGCCTGGTATCACAGGACGTGGCACGATTGACCACCATTCCAGGCGTCGGCAAGAAGACGGCCGAGCGGCTGGCACTCGAGCTCAAAGACAAGGCCGCCGAACTGGTCCCGTCGGGTGCGGCGGTGGGGGCGGGCCACGGCGTGCGCGGCGATGTGCTGTCGGCGCTGGTCAATCTGGGGTACAAGCCGCGCGTAGCCGAGGCGGCGCTCGACCGGATCGAGCACCCGGCCGACGAGTTCGAGACCCTCCTCCGACAGACCCTAGGGATGCTGGCCCGATGAGTGAGCGGCTGGTCGCACCCGGCACGATGGCGGGCGAGGACCGCTACGACGTCGCGCTGCGACCGCGGAACCTGGATGGCTACGTCGGGCAGTGCAACGTTGTCGAGAACCTGCGTGTCTTCATCGAGGCTGCCAAGCAGCGCGACGAGCCGCTCGATCACGTGTTGCTCTTCGGTCCACCCGGCCTCGGCAAGACCACACTGGCCAACATCATTGCCAACGAAATGGCCGCCGATTTGCGCGCGACCTCGGGCCCCGTGATCGAGAAGGTCGGCGATCTGGCGGCGATACTTACAAATCTCGAGGACGACTCGGTGCTGTTCATCGACGAGATCCACCGCATGTCGGCCTCGATCGAAGAGGTTCTCTACCCGGCGATGGAGGAGTATCAGATCGACATCATCATCGGCGAAGGGCCGAGTGCGCGCTCGGTGAAGCTGCCACTGCCGCGCTTTACGCTGGTGGGCTCGACGACGCGAGCGGCGTTGCTGACGTCACCGCTGCGCGGCCGCTTCGGCATCGTCTTCCGACTCGATTTCTACTCGGTACCGGAGCTGGTCCAGATCGTGTGCAACTCGGCCCAGATGCTCGAGGTGCCGGTCACCGAGGAGGGGTCGCTGGAAATCGCCAAGCGATCGCGCGGCACACCGCGGGTGGCCAATCGATTGCTGCGCCGCGTGCGCGACTACGCCCAGGTGCAGGCCGACGGGGCGATCGATCGGGACCTGGCGCAGGATGCGCTGCACCGACTCGAGGTCGACGAGCTCGGCTTCGACGAGATCGACCGGCGGCTGCTGCTTACCGTCATCCGCGACTTCAACGGTGGCCCAGTCGGGCTCAACACTATCGCCGCCGCCATCGGCGAGGACAAGGCCGCCATCGAGGAGATCTACGAGCCCTACCTGATCCAGCTCGGCTTTCTGGTGCGCACGGCGCGCGGCCGGGTGGCGAGCGACAAGGCCTACCGCCACTTCGGCATCGAACGCGGCCGCGGCACCGACCAGGGTGCGCTCTGGTAACGGTTCGGTTCACCGGCCGTGCTACCGAGACCTGTCATGCGCATCGACGAGTTCGGGTACGAGCTTCCGCCGGAGCGTATCGCCCAGCGGCCTGCGAAGCGGCGCGACGAGAGCCGGCTCATGGTGCTTCAGGGTTCCCGTGGGCCGGACCATCGTCGCTTCTCCGACTTGCCCGAGCTGCTACGCGAGGGCGACCTGCTCGTCGTCAACGACGCGCGCGTACTGCCGGCACGCGTCGTCGCGACCCGGTCCGGTGGCGGCAGGGTCGAGTTGCTGTTCCTGTCGCCCGTCGCGGGCAGCGCGCGGCGCTGGCGCGCCCTGGCGAAACCGGCCAGGAGAGTACGCGCGGGCGAGACCCTCAGGCTGTCGGACACGACGCCGTTACGGGTGGTAGCGGCCGGGGACCGCGGCGAGCGCACGGTGGAGTTTCCGGTCGGTGCCCACCCTGAGGCCCTGCTCGAGGCGGTCGGACAGATGCCGCTACCACCCTATATCCGGCCCGAGGAATCGCCCGGCCGCGAAGATCTCGACCGGCGCCGATACCAGACCGTCTACGCTGCCAGCGACGGCGCGGTGGCAGCACCCACGGCCGGGCTCCATTTCACGCACGAGCTGTTGCAGGCCCTGCGGCGGGGGGGGGTCGAGATCGCCTCGCTGACTCTGCACGTCGGCCCCGGGACCTTCCGGCCGATCACGGTGGAGCAAATCGAGGAGCACTCCATGGACGGCGAGCGCTTCGAGCTCGCGCCAGCGGCGGCGGAGGCGATCGGCTGCGCCCGCCGACAGGGGCGACGGGTCATCGCCGTCGGTACGACGGTAGTCCGAACGCTCGAGCACGCAGCGCGTGCTGGAGAGGTGGTGGCTGGGGCCGGGGAGGCCGGCATCTTCATCCGTCCCGGCTACCAGTTCCGGGTGGTGAATGGGATGATCACCAACTTCCACTTGCCGCGTTCGACGCCGATTCTGCTCGTGGCGGCCCTGCTCGGCCGCGAGCGGCTGCTGGCCGCGTACCAGGAAGCGATCGATCGCGGCTACCGCTTCTACTCCTACGGCGACGCGATGTTGATACTGCCATGAGCTTCCAGCGTATCGGTGAGGGGCTACCTGGCCTGATGGCGCGTTGGCTCGATGATCCGGAGCTGAGTTGGGCAGTCGTGCAGCGTACCTGGACCCGGGTCGCCGGTCAGACTGTGGCGCGTCATGCTCGGCCGCTGTCGCTGGAGGCGGGGGTGCTGCGGGTCGGCGTCGACGAGCTGGCCTGGTTGCAGACTTTGCAGAGCATGGAGACGGAGCTGGTCACGAGCCTGGTGGCCGAGCTCGGCGCGGATCTGGTGCGCGAGATCGAGTGGTCAGAGGCTGACTTGGGAGATTGACCACGCGCGGTTAGCCGGCCAGCCGGTAGCTCGCCGCCACGTCGTAGCGTGGTCCGTCGCGCGACAGGCGACTTTGGAACAGGACGAAGCGCTGCATCTCGAAGCTTCCGATCACCTTGTTCTCGTTGGCCGTGATGTGTTCATCGAGCGTGCCCAACCTCCGGCTTCGCTTGATCCGGCCCAGGGTGACGTGCGGTCGAAAAGGACGCCGGTCGACCCAGAAGCCGAGATCGGCCAGGCCCCGACGCAGTGCCTGGTGCAGCCCGATCAGGGGCTCGAGCTTGCCGGTCACCCCGACCCAGACCACCCGTGGCCGCAGCCTGTCGGGGAAGGTCCCGAGCCCCTCCAGGGTCAGGAAAACCGAAGGTGTTGTCGCCGCCGCGTGGCAGGCCAGCTTGTCGAGGACACCGATCTCGTTGTCGTCGACCTGGCCCAGGAAGGCCAGCGTGAAGTGAGTGTTGCGCGGCTCGACCCACCGCACATCGGCCTGGGAGTCGCGCAGTAGACTCTGCACGCGTGCCAGCCGTGCCCGCACCCTGTCAGGGATCTCTACTCCGAAGAAGAGTCGCATCCGGAACCGCCGATGCTCGCCATCCGTACAGCGCTTCTGTCCGTCTACGATAAGACGGGTCTCGGATCCTTCGCCACCGGGCTCGCCGCTCGAGGGGTTCGGTTGGTCTCCACGGGAGGAACTGCTCGTGCCCTGCGCGACAGTGGCGTGCAGGTGCAGCCGATCGAGGAGCTCACCGGGCAGCCGGAGATGCTGGGCGGTCGGGTAAAGACCCTGCATCCGAAGATCTTCGGCGGCATCCTGGCGCGGCGCGAAAGTCCCGAGCAAATGGCCGAGATCGAGGCCGCAGGGGTGGTCCCCATCGATCTGGTGGTGGCGAACCTCTATCCCTTCCGCGAGACGATTGCCGATCCGGTGCACCGTCTGGGTGATGCCCTCGAGCAGATCGATATCGGAGGCGTGAGCTTGCTGCGGGCCGCCTACAAGAATTTCCCCGCAGTGGTGGTGATGGTCGATCCAGGCGACTACGGGGACGTGCTCCGCGCAATCGACCAGGGCACGGTCGATCTGAGGGCCCGACTCTGCTGGGCGCAAAAGGCGGTGGCCCACACATTGGGCTACGAGGCGGCGATCGGTGCGTATATCACTGCGCTCGATCCGGCAGGCGTGGCGTTGGCCGCCACGCCTCACCTGGCCATGCATCCGGGCTATCTGGGCTTGGTGTTCGAGCACGCCCAGGCCCTGCGCTACGGCGAGAACCCTCATCAACCGGCGGCGTTTTACTCGGGCGTGGATTTGCCCTCGGCCGGCCTCGGGGCCGGCCAGCAACTCCAGGGCAAGGAGCTGTCGTTCAACAACTTCCTCGACATCGATGCGGCCTGGCAGCTTGCCTGGTCGCTGGGCTCGCCGGGTGCCGCGATCATCAAGCACGCCAATCCGTGCGGCGCCGCTATCGGCGAGTCGCTCGAGCAAGCCTATGTGCGCGCCCGGGCCACGGATCCGACCTCGGCCTTCGGCGGCATCGTCGGGCTCAACGTGGCGGTGGACGGCGCTACGGCGCGAGAGATCGCCACGACGTTCATCGAGGTGGTGGTCGCCCCGGCCTTCTCGAACGAGGCACGAGAGACTCTCGCGGCCAAGGCGAGTCTACGTTTGATCGAGTTAGGAGCTCCCGACGAGGGCTTCCGCCGGCTACCCGATTGCCGCTGGGTTAGCGGTGGGCTCCTGGTCCAGGGGCGCGACCTCGACGCGCCGGAGAGCTGGGAGATCGTCAGCCAGCGAGCCCCCACCGCTGACGAGGAGCGCGACCTGCACTTCGTCTGGCGCGTGGTTCCTGCCGTGCGTTCCAACGCCATCATCCTGGGGCGCGCGGGGCAGCTCATCGGAGTCGGGGCCGGCCAGATGAGTCGGGTCGACGCCTGTCGCTTCGCGGCCTGGAAGGCCCAGAGCGCCGGTCACGCAGTGCAGGGTTGCGCCGCTGCCTCCGACGCATTCTTCCCCTTTTCGGACGGTCTCGAGAGGCTCGCAGAGGCCGGGGTCACGGCAATCGTGCAGCCGGGTGGCTCCAAGCGCGATGTCGAGGTTATCGCCGCAGCGGACAGCCTCGGTGTGGCCCTGGTGCACACCGGCGCACGTCACTTCCGCCACTAGGCCTGCTACGCCTTGACCACGCGCGTGCCGCTGAGCCGGTCGTGTAGGGCTCGGTGCTCCGGGTCCTTGAGTGCCGGGAGCAGGCCGAGGAACGCGGGTAAGCTCGCGAGCGTGTACAGCAGGGCGCGCCGTGCGGCACGCGAGTAGCCGACTCGGAACGAGTCGGTACCGATCACCCGCACGCGCATGGCCATCTTGCCCAATGTTTGTCCGCAGGTGCCGATGAACATCATCCCGTAGACCAGTCCGAAGAGCATCCAAGCGGCCGCCAACGGGATCGGCGCGGCTGCCACGAACAGCAGTACAGGGGTCCCGGCCGCGGCGGCTCCGGCGACCGCCAGCAGGATTCCCATGGTCAGTAGCACGAGGCCGTCTGCGATGGCGGAAAAGACCCGGTCGGACACCGGCGCCGACGGATCCATCGATTCGCGTCGCGCGTCGAGCATCGTCTCGGGGTCTACCGGCGCGTCGAGATCCCAAGCCAGCGATTCATCGGCTTGCATGTCCGGCGGATCGACGATGTTGGGCACCGGCTCGGTCACATCGACCCCAGACCCGGCGGCGGGCTCGGCTAGGGCGGCGAGGATCCCTCGCTCCTGCTCGGACGCGGCGGGTTCGAGCTCGTTGGCGCCGGGCGTAGCTTCAGCGGGCGAACGGCTCGGCTCCGACTCGAGCGCAGGGGCACGCGGCGTCGGCTCGGGATCGGCCGCCTCGGCGTCGAACAGCCCGGGAAAATGCCGGGTCTCGGGCCCGGTCTCGGGCGCGGCTGGCTCGGTGGTCTCGAGCGAGTCTACGGTCATGGGCTCTCCTGTGGTCTCGGCCGGCGTGCCCGGTTGCGACCGCGTCGCGGCATCGCGCCGGGCACCGGCGACAAACTCCCCGACCAGGTGCGCGTCGGCCGTCGGCTCCGGCTTTGCCGGTGGCTCGGGCCCGGTCTCGGGCGTCGCATCGGGATCGAGCGTCTCGGGCGCCGGGCTGGCTTGGCGGGGCAGAGCCCAGGCCGGAATGTCTACGTCCTGCATCCCCGGAGGTATGGTACTCAGGTCGGGCCGCGTGGGCGGGCGAATCGGGTCTTGGTCCTCTGGGTCTGCGCTGACCCACGCCGGGATCTGGGGCTCCTTGTCGGGGTCCAGCGCGCGCTCGGTGACCGACTGTCGCCAACTCTCGGCGATCGGTCCCGGATCTCCGGTCGGGTTGTCCTCGGACTCGAGGACCTCGTCGAGCGAGTCCTCTGAGGTGCTGTCGCCCGTCGTCGCGGCGCCCGCCTCGCCGATCGGAGCGGCCGCTGCGGTCTCGGCGGGACTCGTCGTGGTCTCGTCGGTGAGCGCGGTCGGGCCGATCTCGTCGGGTTCCTTGGCGGTCGGTTCAGGAACAACGATGCGCTCGAGATCGGGCGGTGTTGCCGGCTCCATGGACTCGGGCTTCTCGGCCACATCGAGCGGCGGCGGCTTATCGATCAGCCCGTCTTCGTCCTGAAACAACGGTGCGTCCGCCGGGGTGTCGTCGGTCACCTCTTGGGTTCGGCCATGGGACTCATGGAGATCGGCTGACGCAGCGACGCGGGCGTCCTCGGCTGTCGGCTCAGCCGCCGGCTCGAGCAACGAGTCGACGACATCGGCGATGTCGGCCCGGCGCTCGGCGCGGGTTGCCGGGCTGAGGCCGAGGGTGGTGTCTTCGGCTTGCACCCCGGCCGCCGGGCTCGTCGGCGTTGTGGCACGGGCTGCCTGGACTCGTGCTTGCGCCAACTTGTCAGCGGTTGTCTGGCGGCCCGGGTCCTCGGGTCGAGCAGTGCTCGAATGCGCGGCTGGCGCCTCGACGCGCGCGGTGGCGGCCTCCTTGCGCGCACGGATCTCCCGGACTCGCTCGCGTAACTGCTCGCGCCAGTCCGCAAAGGGCGGTCCGGCGTCCAGGGGCGAAGATGCTCCACCGAGGTCCTCCATGGTCTCGTCTCCTGGGTGAAGGTCGTCTCCACCGGGTTCCTGGTCGTCGTGAAGGGTCTGGCTCCCGCCGCTGCGGGTGTCGTCCTCGGGCATGTTCATGGACACCTCGAACCCTCCTTTCTCATCGGTCGATCAATCTCGTGTGTTGCCACGCGTGGCGCGGCGGTCGCTCGCCGGCGCCGGCGGCTCGTACCAGTCGGGCAGCAAGGGATCCACGACTTCCCGGACAAGATCCGGGCGGCGCTGACGGCGGGCCTGGCCGGCCCGCACCATGCGCTGCTTGAGTTGCTCGGCGTCGGTTGCCTGCTGGCTCGCCGTGGGGTGTTGCGGTCGGTAATTCGGTTCGGTGTCCTCGACGGCGAGGGCGGCCGGGACGGGCTGGTACTCGGCGGCTGGTACGTGGAGCCGCGGGGAGTCGGCGGGCGATGCCACTACGCGGCTGACCTTGCCCGGTGCTCTGGGGGGCTCCGTGTCCGCCGGCGCCGGCGGCGCTGCAGCGACCACGGGCTCGGCTGAGACCGCGGGTGTGGTTGCGTCGCCGTGCGCGGTGACCGTTCCGGTCGTCGGTTCCGCCGTATCGACCTGGGGCCTCCGGACAAGCCCATCGGGCGGGGGGGCGATTGGGCGCTTCCCCCGTTCTTCGCGCTCGCGGGCCTCGACCACCTCGAGACTCGGTGCTTCGGAGGGGTCGCGCGGGATGAGAATTGGTCTCGAGGGGTTGCGTCGTTTGCGTGTTAGCCGTCGGGAGAGCGAGAAGGAGGCCTGGCAACGGGGACACTTCGACAAGTGGTCGAAAGTGACCAGATGACACTTAGGACACTTCAATTGGGTCGCTCCCCCCCTTGCGAGCGACCGCCCCCCGAGTAAGTCAGCATTTGCCCCACCCGGAATGCTAGCAACGATCGGGCGGCTTGGTCAACGCAGCACTGCGCATTGTTGTGCAAAATAGCGCTAGTCTCCTGTAACAGTGGTTCGCAGCATAAGTCATGAGGCGTGTTGGTCGAGAGTGCGCTGTGCGAACCGGGCGATGGGAGCCAGGATCTCGTCGGCACTCTTGCACGACACGAACGGCTCGGGGGTCTCGTTGTGCGCATCGATGAACTCCCAGATAGCTGCCACCAGCGCTGCGACACTGCAATGAGATCCGCGGCGGATCTGCTTGTTGGTCAGCTCGGCGAACCAGCGCTCGACGTGGTTGAGCCACGAGGCATAGGTAGGGGTGAAGTGCAGGTGGAAGCGTGGCCGTTTGGCCAGCCAGGTGTGGATCATCGGGCTCTTGTGGGTACCGTAGTTGTCCAGGACCAGATGCACCTGCAGTTGGGCAGGCACCTGCTCATCGATCATGTCCAGGAACTTGCGGAACTCCACCGAGCGATGCCGGCGGTGAGTCTGAGCCAGAACGGTTCCCGTCTTGATGTCCAAGGCGGCGAACAACGATGTCGTTCCATGGCGTTGGTAGTCATGCGTGCGCCGCTCCATCTGGCCGGGCCGCATGGGTAGCAACGGCTGTGTCCGATCCAGTGCCTGGATCTGGCTCTTAGCAGGCTGCTGAAAAACTCCCCTTGTTCGAGTAGATTCTGAACCACGCAGCCCGCGGCAAAAACCGAAGCATCAACGAGGTGAGCAGATGCGTGGTGAGGACGCGGGACAGGTGGCCGCCTTTAGTTACGTATCTCCGGAGCAGCGAGTACCGAAAGAGCATCCGCTGCGGCCGCTGCTGAGGATCGTCAACGACGTGCTGGGGCGGATGTCGCCGCTGTTCGAGAAGCTGTACTCGCACACGGGGCGACCGTCGATCCCGCCGGAGAAACTGCTGCGGGCGCTGCTGCTGCAGGTGCTGTACACGATTCGCTCCGAGCGCATGCTGATGGAGCAGCTCGACTACAACCTGCTGTTCCGGTGGTTTGTGGGCCTGAACATGGACGATCTGGTGTGGGATGCGACGGTGTTCACGAAGAACCGGGATCGAGTGTTGGGAGGCGAGGTCGCCGAGGTGTTCTTCCAGGAAGTGCTGGCGGAGGCACGGCGCCGCGGTCTGCTATCGGATGAGCACTTCACGGTGGACGGCACGCTGATCGAGGCGTGGGCCTCACACAAGAGCTTCAAGCCGAAGGATCAGAGCGACTCCGATGAGGGAGGCAGCAACCCGAGCGTCGATTTTCGCAAACAACGGCGCACAAACGATACTCACGCCTCCAGGACCGATCCGGACGCACGCCTGTACAAGAAAAGTAGGGGAGCCGAGTCGAAGCTCTGCTACATGGGGCACCTGATGATCGACAACCGCCACGGGTTAGCAACCAAGGCATGCGTAACGATCGCTTCCGGGACAGCGGAACGAGAGGCGGCGGTGCAAATGGCGGACAAGATTTCCGGTAACCGCAGGGTGACCTTGGCGGCCGACAAGGGCTACGACACACGCGAGTGCGTCCGTAAGCTTCGAGATCGGAACATCACCCCGCACGTCGCACAGAACGACACCAATCGGCGCAGCGCCATCGACCGGCGCACAACCCGCCACCCCGGCTACCAGGTCAGTCAAAGGAAACGCAAGCTCGTCGAGCAGATGTTCGGATGGGCCAAGACGGTCGGGCTGATGCGCAAGACGCGGCACCGAGGCACCGAACGCGTCGATTGGATGTTCACCTTCACCGCCGCTGCCTTCAACCTGGTCAGAATGCGCAACCTCCAGGGGGCGACGTGACGATATCGGGACTAACCGCCCAAGAAATACCGGCGCGGCCGGCAACCAGAGCCTCGCACTCGCACACGGCGGCCGGGCAACTCACCTTGATCGAGACGATCCAGCCCAAAATGGCGCGCTCGAGCCGTTTTTCAGCAGCCTGTTAGAGGTGGACCCCATCCTTTGGACAGGTTTGCGTCGCAGCTAAGGTGGAATCCGGGTTCATGATTCAGGCTGCCTTGGGCTTGCGAGACACGGGGCGAAGCCCCGGGCTCCTGTCTTCAGCCCCGTCGTCAATGTACGCCTCCTCGGGCGTCCGGTCCTGGAGCGACGAGTGCGGTCGGCACTCGTTGTAGAAGTCCATCCACCAGCCGATCCCGGCCCGAGCCTCGGAGCCAGTCGCGTACTCTGACAGATAGACCTGCTCGTACTTGAGCGATCGCCACAGTCGCTCGATGAAGACGTTGTCCATCCAGCGGCCCTTGCCGTCCATCGAGATCCGAATGCCGGCCTCCTTGAGCGCGTCGGTGAAGTCGACGCTGGTGAATTGGCTACCCTGATCCGTGTTGAAGATCTCGGGAGGACCGTAGCGCTCGAGCGCCTCTTGCAAGGCCTCGACGCAGAAGCTCGTATCGAGCGTGTTGGACAGACGCCAGGACAGCACCTTGCGGCTCGCCCAGTCCATCACCGCAACCAGGTACAGAAAGCCCCGCTGCAGCGGGATGTAGGTCACATCCGCGCACCAAACGTGGTTGGGTCGCGTGATCTCCAGATCACGCAGCAGGTAGGGGTAGATCCGGTGCTCCGGGTGCGGCTGAGACGTCCTGGGCCGCTGCAAGATCGCCTGCAACCCGAGCAGCCGCATCAGGCGGCGCACCCGCTTGCGAGAGACCGTGTAGCCCTGACGGCGCAGCCATCGTCGCATCTGACGTGAGCCGTAAAACGGCGTCTGAAGAAACTGCTCGTCGATCAGCCGCATCAGGCGCAGGTTCAGCGGACTCTCGCCGTGGCCCTCGTAATAGAACGAAGACCTCGCGATCGACACCAGGCGGCACTGCCGCGTGATGCTCAGGGGGCCGTGCTCCGGATCGACCATCGCCACCCTCCGGCCGTGGCTCAACGACCGAAGGCCTTGGACAAGAAATCCCGCTCGATGACGAGCTCCCCGATCTTCGCCCGCAGCTCCTTGATCTCGGCCTCCCGAGAGACCTCGTTGCGCTCCTGTTTCCCCGAGAAGCCAGCCAGCACCTTCTGCCGAGCCTTCTTCTTCCAGTTGGCGATCAGATTCGGATGCACATCGTAGCGGGCTGCCAGCTCCGCCATCGTCGCTTCCTCGCGAAGCGCCTCCAAAGCGACCTTCGCCTTCAGCTCAGCAGGATAACTCCGTCTCTTCCGTGGCATTCCAGACTCCTTCTTCTTGGTCTGGATCCCACCTTAGCAACCTGTCCGAATTTCGGGGTCCACCTCTCGGTGCGCATGCGACAATCTCCTGTGCTCAGCTACAGGTTCGACATATGCACACTATAACTTATATCAGTTATTTCTGATACAGGAGACTAGGAGGCCGTGGTGAAAGTGTGGTGGGTCTGGGACTGCTCGCCCCCGAAGCGCCCGCCTACTGTTCGACCGACACCCCCGACGGGTCGATCCCCAAGGCCTTGAGCTTGCGATAGAGATGGCTGCGCTCGATGTCGAGCGCCTCGGCGGCGCGCCGCACATTGCCGCCAAACTCGCGCAGCTTCGCCAGGATCAGCCTGCGCTCGAACATCTCACGTGCTTCCTTGAGTGGCAGGTCGTGGTCGAGCCCCGCCATGTCGATCGAGCCCTCGACCATGGGCGCGACATCGACGTCGGAAATCACCGGTTCGTGCGACATGATCACGAGCCGCTCGCAGACGTTACGCAGCTCGCGTACGTTGCCGGGCCAGGAGTGGGAAAGAAGCACGGCAACCGCTTCCGGGCTGAGGCGCTTGGCCGGCTCCCCGTACTCGATGGCGTATTCGCGCAGGAAGCGGTCGGCGAGCAGTCCGATATCGCCGCGTCGGGCCCGCAACGGAGGTACCTGGAAGGGGATGACGTTGAGCCTGTAGTAGAGGTCCTGGCGGAAGCGCCCCGACTCGATCTCATGGACCAGGTCTTTGTTGGTCGCTGCGATCAGACGCACGTCCACCTGGCGGGTCTTGTTCGAGCCTACCCGTTCGAAGCGCTGCTCCTCGAGCACTCGGAGCACCTTGGCCTGGGTCTTGAAGCTCATATCTCCGACCTCGTCCAAGAATAGGGTGCCGGCATCGGCGCGCTCGAACTTCCCCAGCTTGTCGGCAACCGCGCCCGTGAAGGCTCCCATGACGTGGCCGAAGAGCTCGCTCTCGATCAACTCGTCGGGAATGGCGGCGCAGTTGACCTCGACAAAGGGCGCCTCGCTGCGCGACGAGAGCGCGTGGATACGCCGCGCCACCAGTTCCTTGCCGGTACCGTTCTCGCCGAAGATCAGAACCCGCCCGTTGCTGGGCGCAGCCCGGTCGACCTGTCGGCGCAGGGCGACGATCTCGGCGCTCTCGCCGACGATCTCGACCCGCTCGCTGACCTCGGCGCGCAGCCTCAGGTTCTCCCGCTCCAGCCGACGCTGGCGCAGGGCATTACTTGCCACCAGCAACACGCGATCGAGCGACAGGGGTTTCTCGATGAAGTCGAAGGCACCGAGCTTGGTCGAGCGCACCGCGGCGTCGATGCTGCCGTGGCCGGAGATCATCACCACCTCAGTGACGCTGTCGCTGCGACGGATCTGTTCGAGCACCTCGAGCCCATCCATGCCCGGCAGCCAGATGTCGAGCAGAACGAGATCGTAGTCGCGTCGCTGGATCGCCTCGAGCGCTGCCTCACCACTCTCGACAGTGTCGCAATCGTAGCCCTCGTCGGCGAGTACGCTGGATAGCGTGGCTCGGACGTTGCGCTCGTCGTCGACAACCAGGATCCGGGAGCGGTCGGTCAAGTCGGGAGCTCGATGACGAACGTGGCGCCCCGCGGCACGTTGTCGACGACCCGGATGTAGCCGCGGTGATCGGAGACAATCTGGCGCACGATCGCCAGACCGAGACCCGTGCCGTCACGCTTGCGCGAGAAGTACGGGACGAAGAGCCGGTCCTTGTCCTCGGCGCGGATCCCGGGTCCGTTGTCGGCCACCTCGATGCGGACGACCTCGAGGCTCTTGTCGTACGCGGTACGCACGGTGAGCCGGCCTCTTTCCTGCATTGCCTTGACGGCGTTGTCGAACAGGTTGGTGAAGGCGCGGCGCATCTGGTCGGGATCCACCTCGATGGCCGGGAGCTTATCGGCGAAGTCGCCGACGATCTCGACCTCCGGGTACATCTCGGGATACCGCCGCAGGCTGTCCTCCAGGATCCGGTGCAGGTCGGCGACCACGGGGTTAGCCGACGGCATGCGGGCGAAGCGGGAGAACTCCTCCACGAGCCCTTTGAGACTGTCGACCTCCTGCAATATGGTTCGCGTGCCCTCTTCGATGACCGCGTACTCTTCCTCGGCGCCCGCTGCCCGCTGGTAGCGGCGCGCGATGCGTTGTGCAGACAGCTGGATCGGTGTCAGCGGGTTGCGAATCTCGTGGGCGATACGCCGCGCCACCTCGCGCCAAGCGGCCGCCTTCTGGGAGACGATCAATCCGGTCAGGTCATCGAGCACGACGACCGCGCCCAGATACTCACCGGCCGCGTCACGCAGGCTCGAGCAGTGGGCTGCCAGGGTCAGTCGCGCCCCCCCGGCCTCGACCGTCAGCTCCTCCTCGACCGGGCCAAGACGGGGTCGTGAGCGCGACATCAGATCGCGCAGCGGGCCGCGACTGGCCCCGGAAAAGACGCTCTGGAAAGACGCGCCGATGGCGGTCGCGGCGTCGAGATCGAACATCTCCGCCGCAGCCCGGTTGAGCGTCGTAATCTGATCGTCGGCGTTCATCGACACGACGCCGCTGGCGATGTTGGCGAGCACCGACTCCATGTAGCTGCGACGCTCCTCCAGCTCCCCGACGCTGCTCTCCAGGTCGGTGCGCGATTGCTCGAGGCTCTGCTGGCTGGCCTGAAGATCCTCGGTCATGCGGTTGAACGAGTCGACCAGCATGCCGAGCTCGTCGTTGGTTTCGACTTCGACCCGGTACTCGAGGTTGCCGGCGGCGACCGCGCGGGTTCCCTCGGACAGCATGCGGATCGGCACCGTGACGCCCTTGGCTAGGTAGAGGCCGAGCCACACGGCCCCGAAGATGATCAGCAGGCTGATCAGCAGGAAGATGAGCAGGTAGGCGTTGGTGATCGGCCCTTTCTCCTCGATGCCCTGACTGTAGTCGGAGTAGATCTGCTCGATCGCCGTGGCCTCGGCCGCGAGCGCGCCGTCGGCCACCCGGGTCAGCACCAGTAGCGCCGTTACCTCGTTGCCATTGGGGCTCATGATGGGTACCCCGGCCTGGAGCAGGCGGTTGCGTCCCTCCACCTCTTGCTGTTGTCGGAAGCTCTGTCCCGAGAGGCCCGTGAGGATCGAGCTCTCGGGGACTGCCAGCAGGTGCTCGCGGCCGCGCAGGAAGCTGCTCTCCCGGATCTCGGTGGCGACGATCTCGTCGCTGCTCCGATAGACCGTGATGGCGTCGAGGTCGAGGAACTCCTTGTCGAGCTCGCGCCGAATGTCGCGGCGCACCCAGTCCCACGACTCGTTCTGGATCAGGCGCCCTTCGGTGATCTGGGTCGCCAAGGGGCGGGCCACCTCGAGCAGCTGCAGCTCCTGGATCTCGAAGGCGCGATAGACGAGATCGCGCGATCGCACCTGTACCTGGGTGACGTCGTTCGAAAACCAGCGGTCGACGCTCTTCTGGATGAAATCGCTGGCCACCAGGAACAGGAGGATCGCCGGCACCAGCGCCAGCCCCACGTAGGTGACCATCAGCTTGGTCTGGAACTTCGATCCGAGCCTGCGGTGGCGACGATCGACGTAGAGCTTGGTCAGGTTGCGGCCTAGCACCAGCAATAGAACCAGCACCAGGATGATGTTCACCCAGGTGATGGCGTGCAGCAGGACCGTGCTCGATAACGGAAGGGCGGTGTCGGCGGTCCCCTGGATGGCGATCTCGATACCGATGAAGGCCGCCACGACGATCGCCAGACCGACGATGATCAGCCGCCTATGGTTGCCACGGCGAGTGTGCTCGGCATCGGATGAAGGGGTCATGGGCTGCAGGTCTGGCCGACGGGTAGCCGGGCGGCGTGAGCAGGTGGTTCGTCAAATGCTAGCCGAGGTAGGCCTCGGGCAGCAATGCGTCCGGTGCCGCCGCGTTGCTCAGGCCGGGACGGCAGCCGGGGCGTGCTTGCGCGCGGCCAGCTCGTACACGATGTCGTCCCAGGTGACTAGCCGGTAGGCCTCGGGTGTCGTTTGCAGCTTGGCCACGAGCTTGGCGTGCAGGGCGTGTCCTGCGCGGTAGGCCACGACGTGGCCCAGCACCGGGTGGCCCATCAGGCTCAGATCACCCACGGCATCGAGGATCTTGTGGCGCACGAACTCGTCGGGGAACCGCAGATGAGGGTTCAGAATCGAGTTGTCGCCCACAACGATGGCGTTCTCCATCGAGCCGCCAAGCGCGAGCCCCATCGAGCGCATGATTTCCACGTCGCGCAGGAAGCCGAAGGTGCGGGCCGGGGCGATCTGCTCGGTGAAGCTGCGCGGCGACACGATCAGTGTCTCGCGCTGAACGCCGATCAGCGGATGGTCGAAGTCGATCGTGTAGGAGATCTTCAGCCGCTCGGCGGGGTAGACGGCGATCGATTTGTCGCCCTCATCGATGCGGACCGGCTCTACGAGCTTGACGAAGCGGCGCGGTGCCTGCAGACGTTTGAGTCCGGCCTCGTGCAGTAGGTAGACGAACGGTGCCGCGGAGCCGTCCATGATCGGGACCTCTTCGCCCTCGATCTCAATCAGCAGGTTGTCGATGCCCAATCCGGCTGCCGCCGCCAGCACGTGCTCCACCGTGTTGATCGACACGTGGCCGTCGGTCAGTTGGGTCGCGAAGGTCGTCTGGTGCAGGTTGGCGAGCGTCGCGGGGATCTCGCGCTCGTCGCAATCGGTGCGACGAAAACGGATCCCGGTGTCGCCGGCCGCCGGCAGCAGCCGCATGCCGACACGCTGCCCGCAGTGCAAGCCGATCCCGGCGCACGCGACTTCCCGGCGAATGGTCTTCTGTGTCAGGGTCATCGGGGCTCCCGCTGGTTATCTCGACAAACCCCTGAGCAAAGGCCGTGCCAGTTGGTGCCGGCGCGGACCAAGTCTATACCAGGTAAGGAGTTACGACGCGGTCGGGGTTCCGATGAAGCCGCGAGAGTGGTCAAAACGCACCTAACCGGACCCAATGCTGTCGTATTTCTGCAACAATCCCGGAGATCCCGCCCCACCACGCCGGAAAGCGTTGCGCGGCAGGGAGTTACAGTACTTGCGAGAGGATAGCAGCTTGCGCGTTCTGGTGGTGACCTCGGACGTACCCTTCGTCGAGGGAGGACATCGAGTGATCGCCCGGGCTCTGGTCCGGGCGCTGCGCGACGCCAGCCACGAGGCCGAGATGCTCTCGACTCCGCAGAATCGCTTCGGACGCCAGCTGTCGGCCTACTGGGCGACCCGGCTGACCGATGTGCAGATGGCAGGCGACGGGGGGACTGTTGATCAGGTCATCAGCCTGCGATTCCCCTCGTACGCGGTCCGGCACCCACGGCACGTGGTCTGGCTGAACCACCGCATGCGCGAGTACTACGACCTGTGGGAGGGATTCCGCGCCACCCTCAGTCCACGCGCTCGCCTGATCCAAGGCGTCCGACGAGCGCTGCTGCACCGTATCGACCGTCGGCTGCTAGGCCGGCACCGCAAGGTGTTTGCCCAGTCGGGCACGATCCGTGATCGGTTGCAGCGCTGGGGCGGCATCGACGCCGAGGTGCTGCACCCGCCCGCTCCGCAACGACCCTATCGATCGGACGGCTACGACGGCACGATCCTGTCAGTGGCGCGACTCCAGCCCCTCAAGCGTATCGATCTGTTGCTGGAGGCGGCGGCACTAGCCCCCGGTTTGCGGCTCCGGATCGCCGGAGCAGGTCCCGACGCGCCCCGGCTGCGGGGCCTGGCCGATGCGATGGGGCTCGCCGATCGCGTCGAGTTTCGCGGCCATCTGACCGAGCAGGAGCTGGTCGCCGAGTATGCCCGGTGCAGCGCTGTCTATTACGGTGCGCGCGCCGAGGACTACGGACTGGTAACGCTCGAGGCCTTTTCGAGCGCCAAGCCGGTTGTCACCTGCGTCGATTCCGGCGGCCCAGCCGAGCTGGTGCAGGACGGGGTCACCGGCGCGATCACCGAACCGGCGGCGGAGGCGGTCGCCCGGGCCCTCTCCGAGCTGATCCGCCCCGGACGCGCAGAGCAGCTCGGTGCGGCAGCGCGGGCTGTGGCAGAGCGCCATTCGTGGGCCGTGGCGGTCGAGCGGCTCTTGGGGTCACGAGTCTCGTGAAGTCATTATTGATCATTATAAGATAGTTATGATCGGAAAAAGTATTCCAATAGTGCATTGGGAACAGTTTTGGATTGCGGTGAGTAAATCGTTTCCCTACGCTTGGAGTTGTGCGTCGGAACCTCCGGCGCGCCGCCTCACGCAAGGGAACAATGACTCGCGTCGCGCCGCAGAAACTGCTGCTGATCGATCGTCACGCCGGTCGTGGGCGTCTGCGCGCCGCCCTCTCGGGCAAGGGCTACTCGGTGGTCACCGCAACGAGCCAGGACGACGCGGTCGAGGTGCTGCGCCGTGGCTTCGGACCCGACGCCGTCCTGCTCGGCGATACCGGTGCCCCGCACCCGGAGACCGTGGCCGCGGTCCGCCGTCAAAGGCCCGAGCTACCGGTCCTGCTGCTACGCGGCCCTGACTCGGACGTGCCGACGGCGTCGGATGCGCACCGGCTGATCGCGGTACAACGCGCTGTTGCCGCCGATCGGATCGAGATCCTCCTGCAAGAAGCGCAGACGACTCGGGGGCAGCGCTTCGAGATCTCCGCCTCGGCCGACGCGATGATCGTTGGCTCGCCGGCCATGCGGACGATCCGTGGGCTCGTGCGGCAGGTGGCGGATACTGACGTGCCGGTTCTGATCACGGGCGACAGCGGCGTCGGCAAGGAGATCATCGCGCGTACCTTGCACGAGGATTCCGACCGGCACGATCGTCCTTTCGTGAAGGTCAACTGCGCCGCTCTGCCCGACCAACTACTCGAGTCGGAGCTTTTCAGCTACGAAAAGGGCGCATTCACTGGCGCCGACCGGGACAAGCCCGGCAAGTTCAAGCTCGCCGACGGTGGAACGATCTTCCTCGACGAGATCGGCGAGATCAGCAGCGGGACCCAGGCCAAGCTGCTTCAGGTCCTCCAGGACGGCTCCTACTTCCGTCTCGGCGGCCAGCGCGAGCTCCGAGTCGATGCTCGAGTCGTCTCCTCGACCAACCGTCGTCTCGAGGAGTCCATGGGGGAGGGTACCTTCCGCAAGGACCTGTTCTATCGCCTCAATGTGGTTCGGATCGAGGTGCCTTGCTTGCGCGAGCGTCGCGAGGAGGTGCCGCTGCTTGCCGAGCACTTCCTGGTTCGCTACCAGGAGGAGTACGGGCGCGAGGTGGGGCCGCTGTCGGAAACGGCGATCCAGGCCCTTACCCGCCACGACTGGCCGGGCAACGTGCGGGAGCTGGAGAACGTGGTGCGCCGGATGGTCGTGCTCCAGGACATCGACGCGGGCCTCTCGGTGCTCACCCCCACCGCCGATGGCGCGGGCCAGGGATTCGACCTGGACTCGCTCCTCGGCCCCGACGGCGAGCTGCCGCCGCTCAAGGAGGTCTCCAAGCTGGCTGCGCTCGAGGTGGAAGGCGAGCTTATCCGGCGAGCCCTGGATCAGACGCACTGGAACCGACGCCAAGCCGCTCGGCTGCTCGATATCAGCTACAAGGCGCTCCTCTACAAGATCCGCGACTGCGGGATCACGGCTGCCTGACGCATCGAAGCGGAACGAGTTTGCCCAAGACGGTGGAAAAGCTCTCCCCGGCGGCCGCGAACCAGGGCGTCGTCGTGGCTGGACAGGAGTGACCAGAAAGCGGCCGCGATCGGCATCCACGAGCCTGCAGCGAAGCGGCTCGTTGCCCTCGCCCCCGTCCAGAGGCTGGCATCCGGATTGCACTTGAGAACCGGCATGTCGAAAGCTCTCTTCGCGGCTGGCAGCCCGTCGCCTCCATTCCCCGTTCGCTACCCGTTGATCGACGACTCGGCGCTCGGCAGGAGCCTCCACGCGCTTGCCGAGACCGAGCTGCCCGTACTGTTCCACGGACCGGCCGGCAGCGGGCGCCGCTGGCTCGCTCGCACACTCTGCGCGCTGCGGTCCCCGAGGACGCCGATCGTGGAGCTGGACTTCGAGAACGCGCTGCGTCCTGCCCTCGACGACGCGCTGGTGGTCCGCGACCTGCTGGGAAGAGCCCCGGCGCAGCCCGTGATCGTGCACGCGCTCGAGCGCATGACGCCGTCAGGTCAGAGCGCGCTGGTCGAGGTGCTCGAGGCCAGCAGCCCGGGAGTGCTGGCGTGCGCGGTTCCGGTCGAGGACTTGTCGATACCGATCGAGCGATCGTTGCTCGACTGCTTCTTCGACATCCCGGTCGTGCCGCTGGCTCGTCGTCCCGAACTCGAGGCGATCGTGCTCGCCCACCTCGAGCACTACTGCGCCGGCGCACCCGAATCGGGCCCGGTGCTGGAGCCAGGTGTGATCCGCCTGCTCGCCAGCGCAGGCTGGCCGGAGCGGCTAGAGCAGATCGATCGCTTTGCCCGTCTCGCCGCGGACCGGCGCGATGCCACCGTGGCCGCTGCCGTCGAGTTTCAGGAGTTGGTCGGATCGATGACGCCCGATCGCGTTGATGCCTGGTTGCGCCATGTGGCGCCGGCCTCGTGGGCCTCTTGGAGAGTGTGAAAGAGATTTCCCATGGGCGTTGAATCCGCTTCCCTCCACAACGCTACGTGCCGGCGCCAGTTCGGAGTCAACCCGGAACCGAGCCGGGATCAGAATCGTAAGTCATTTTGAAATCAACAACTTGCGGCAATCAGGGAAGTAACGACCCAGTAGGGGGCCGTGGCACGTGCCTTGCCCATTTCCGCGCGGGGAGAGATTCGTGCCTGCTTTGTCCGAGTAGCGCTCAGGAGAGACTCATGGTTTCAGACAGCCGCCGCTGGCCGGCGTTCCTCGTCGGGCTAGTCGCCGTGGGCCTGCTCATGATCCCGCCCGCCGTAGCTCGGGCTCAGCAGCAGCAAGCCGCGAAGCCAAAGGTCCGCGCCACGTACGGGGATCAGCCGGCGCGGATCGGTCAGTATGAGCGGCGAGTACAACCGCCTGAGCTACCCCAACGGTGTCTTGATCGGCAACCACGGGCTCTCGGCCGGCCTCTCCTACGGTCATGCGCTGAGCCAGCGCTTCGGTGTTGTGGGGTCGGTCCGCGGACAGGCCGTGAGCTTCGATAGCGGCTCACGGGCCCGCTCGGTCTCGACCACGGCCGGCATCGCCTACCAGCTGGGCTCGCGCACACGTCTCGTCGCCCAGGCCGGTGTGCTGCTCGCGGAACAGGACGAGGCCACCGTCCTCGCGGCTCGCTCCAGTGGGCCAGGCTTTGCCTTCAGGGGTAGTCTGAGCCACCGCGCCAAGCACACCAATTTCTCGCTGCGGGCTGCACGCGACATGGGCTTCACCAACGGGCTCGGTACCGCGACCATCCGCGACCGGCTCAACGCCAGCGCCAGCTATGGCCGGGGACGATGGAGCCTGATCGGGAGCGTGGGCCTGTCGCATAACGAGTCGTTGGCGGCTGCAGCGCCCGAGGTGACCCGTCGGGTCGTCAATACCTGGAGCGGCTGCGTGGGTGCCGGCCTCCGGGTGGCCCGCAACTTCTCAGCGGTGGGCTCGTTCCTGTTCGCGCACCAAGTCGGCGACGGCACTGGTGATCTGCTCGACATCGACTCCTACCGTGGCGCCATCGGCGTCATGTTCCAGACGGCCCCCAAGGGCGACGGCTGGAAGCGCCAGACCGGCTCATCCTCAATCGCAGCGAGCGCCAATGCTACGTGCTGACGAGCTCGCTCCGACCGACCTGTTGCGTTTGCTTTGGCGCTGGTGCGTTCCGGCGATCGGGGCGGGCCTGATCTGCGGCGCGGTCGGCTACGGCTACTCGCTCTTCATCCCGGACCGCTATTCGGCCGGTACCCTCGTGTTGGTGGAGGACGAGCAGCTGCCGGCGAAGTACGTGCAGTCGACCTCGACGCTCAACCTGGGCGCACGGCTCTCGACGCTGCAGGATCGAACACTCAGCCGTCCGCGGCTCGATCATCTGATGCGCGAGTACGGTCTGCTGGGCGATCCGCTCGACCCAGTGTTGCGCGAGGCCGGGCTCAACGCCCTCCGCAAACGCATCACCGTCGCAGTCAGCGGGACCGAGTCCTTCCGCATCGCCTTCTCCGACGAGGATCCCGAACTCGCCGCGACGGTGGCCAACGCACTGGCAGGATTCTTCATCGACGACAGCACCCAGGCGGTGGCGCGGCAGGTCGAGAACACGAGCTCGGCACTGCGGACACAGCTCGAGCGCATCGGCGGGCTGCTCGATGACAAGGAAGACGAGATCAGCCGCTTCAAGACCGCCAACATGGGCATGCTGCCCGAGCAGCTCTCAGCCAACCTGAGCACGGTGAACCGCCTGCAGCAGCAGCTCGCCGACAATAACTCGCGCCAGGCGCGGGCCACCGACGGCAAGCACCAGCTCGAAGTCGATGCCGCCCGTGAGCCGACGGCCATGGCAATGCTGTCGTCGCGCGATCAGGCTCGCCAGCTGCCGATCGGCCTCGCAACGACCGATTTCGCATCGCGCATCGCGTCGCAGCCGCCGCGTGTGCGCCTCGAAGCTTTGAAGTTGCAGCGCGAGTCGCTGCTGCGCTCCTACACCGAGCGCCACCCGGACGTACAACTGCTCGGTGCCCAGATCGAGTCGCTCGAGCGCGAGATCGCCGCAACGCCGGAGGAGTCCGCGCAGAGCGCCACGCTGTCCGGACCCGCAGGGCTGATCATCGCCCAGATCCGCACGCTCGACATGGAACTGGACACGATGCGCGTCGAGCGCGCTGACCTCCAGCGCCAGATGTCGGAGTACCAGGCGCGCATCGAGGGCGCACCCGAGGTCGAGGAGTCTCTACGCGAGCTAGACCGCGACTACACGAGCCTGTCGCAGCAGTATGAGCACCTGATGACGCGCATCGGCGAGGCACAGCTGGCCGGCGACCTGCAACGTATCGGGCCGTTCGCCCGGTTCCGCATCATCGACCCCGCCGTTGCTCCGCACAAGCCTGCGTCACCCATGCGCGTGCTGTTCCTGGCCGGAGGTCTCGCATTGGGCGTGTGCCTGGTCTTCGGGTTTGCGCTGGCCCGCGAGACTACGCTGGAGCCGCTTCACACTGCGATCGAGGTCGAGCGCTATGCCAAGCTCCCGGTGTTGGCGAGCATCCCGGTGATCGAGACGCCCCGGTCGCGGCGTCTACGACAGCAGCGTTTCGTCGCGTCATCGCTAGCGGTTGCCAGCGTCCTGGCCGCGGTCTTCGTTCTCCGTCTTCTCATGCGTCCGTTCTAGGGGACTGCCGTGACGTTCAACTCAGAGCTCGCCCCGGCCTCTGACCTGACGCGTCGGCGGTTGTTCCTCGACGGCAGCTACGGCGATGCCGTCGAGCAGCTGATCGCGATCCTGAGCGAGCGTCGCGGCTTGACCGTCGTATCGGGGCCGACAGGCGTAGGCAAGACGACCCTTCTGCATGTGGTCTCCGAGCAACTGCCCGCGGAGTTCGTCTGGTGTCAGCCGGCAAGCGCGCCGCGGTCCGTGGCCGAGATATACCGAGCGATCCTTCCGACCGGTACCGAGACACAAGTTCCTGATGAAGGACCGATTCCCCCGGCCGTCCGCGAGGCGCTCGAGCTCTGGCTGCGCCAGCGCGCCATGAAGGGCACCTGGACGGTTCTCGCCATCGACGATGCCGACAGTCTGCCGGCGGAGGCGCTGTCGCTGGTCGACGCCGTTGCTTGCCTCGAGCCCATGCTCCAGGTCGTACTCGCCGTGGTCGACGCGGACTTCCTGGAGGCCGAGGTCGAGGAGGCCGTGATGGGGCTCAGGACCAGGGTGCGCCAGCGACTCGAGCTCAGACCCCTGGCGCGCCCCGATTGGGAAACGCTGGCTGCCTGGTGGCGTGAGATGATCCCCGGCTGCCTTCCTTTCGCGCCGGATGCCGTCGACACCCTGGGGAGCCTGACAGGCGGCCACCCCGGTCGCATGCTCGATGTTGCCGAGCGCGCCGCCAACCTGGTCCGCGAGCAGTGGTTACAGTCGATCACCAGGGAGTGTGTTCAGCTCGCCACGACCGCCGGCAAGCGAGCCGAAGCACCGGATATCAAGTTTGCCGACCGCCGGCAAGCCCCCTCGAGGGCGCAAGAACGCTGGCGCCGCGGGTCGGGGAGCTCGCAGGCCGGGCCCGCCCCACAGGTCGAGGACGACATCGCCGAGCCCGCTCCAGGGCGGGCGACAGGGTTGCTTGCCAAGGGCAAGCTGGATCCGTTCCGCGAGTCGCCCACGTTCGTCACCATCGACGACGCCGAGCTGTTGCCGGTGCTCAGCGATCCGCATGGTATCCACGCCGAGTGGTTCCGCGTGCTGCAGGTGCGGGTCGACGATTGGATCCGCTCGCATGGTGGCGGCCCCAAGACAGTTGTGATCACGGGTCCGAACGCCAATGCGGGCAAGACCCTGGTCGCCGCCAACCTGGCACTACTCTGGGCTCACAGCTCCTATCAGCGGGTTCTGCTGGTTGACGGCGATCTCCGCCGCCCACAGTTTCACGCGATGTTCGAGATTCCACGCCGACCGGGATTCGCAGATCTGCTGGCAGGGCGTTGCCGCATCGAGGATTGTACGGCCTACATCTCCGAAGTGGGACTGCACGTGATTCCAGCCGGCCGGCCGGGTAACCCGAGCCAGCTGGCCGAGCCCGATCGTGTGTCGCGCGCCTTCGACGCCACGCGCTCGGCCTATGACGTCATCATCGTCGATAGCCCGCCACTATCGGCGATGGTCGACAGCCGTTCGATGGCAGGCGCCGCCGACGGTGTCATGGTTGTGCTACGGGCTGGCAAGACCGGGCTCAGCGCTCTGAAGCGGATGCTCGACTACTTGCCGGCGGACAACCTGATCGGTGCCGTGGTCAACGGCGCCATGCGCGACGGCGACGCTGCCTACGCCGAGTATCGGAGATCGACGCGCGGTGGCTGAAGGCGAGGGGCGGGCCGCGGCCTCGGGAGCTGACATCGCTCGCCTGATGACGCACTCGTCCATCTACGCGATCGGCACCGTGCTCAACCGGGTCGGCGTCTTCCTGCTGCTGCCCGTATACACGAACTTCTTGTCGCTTGCCGACTACGGTCGCCTGGAGATGTTCTACACGCTCGCGGCGGTCGCGGGCGGGCTGCTCTCGGTCGGCCTAGCGCATGCCACCCTGCGCTTCTACTTCGAATACGACGACCTGACGTCGCGTCGTCAGGTCGTGAGCACGAACCTGATGGCATCTACCGTCATCGCCGGCGCCGGGGCGCTGGCGCTGTTGCCGTTTTGCGATCGACTCTCGGTGCTGGTGTTCGGGGACGTCGATCACTCGACGGGCATCGCCATCGTGCTGGCCACGATGGTTCTCGAGCTCTCCACCCAGATTGGCCTTGCCTACCTGCGGGCGACCGAGCGCTCCGTCCTGTTCATCTCGTCGGTGATGGCGCGCCTGGTCGTTCAGGTCGGGGTCAACAGCTGGCTGGTCGTAGTACAGGGCGCAGGAGTGGTCGGCATACTGATCGGCAATGGCCTCGCCGTTGCGGTCGGCTGGCTCCTGGTGGTCGGGTTTACGGTGAAGGAGTGTGGCTTCGCGTTCCGCCTTGACAAGGCAAAGCCGGTGCTCGGCTACAGCTTCCCCTTCGTGCTTTCCACCATCGTGGCGCTGGTGGCATCCAACGTCGATCGCATCTTCATCCGCTCGTTGTTGAGCTTCGAGGCCCTGGGTCTATTCGCGCTCGCCACCAAGTTCAGCCGCCTCTTGGAGGAGTTGATCGGGTTGCCCTTCAGCCAGGCGTACGGTGCCTTCCGTTTCTCGGTCATGGACCAGGGCAATGCCGCCGAGATCCAGGCGCGGGTGGCCCGAGCGCTGTTCGCCGTGAGCCTCTTGGCCGGCGTGGGAGTGCTGCTGTTTGCCGGTGACGTGCTGACGCTGCTGTCGGACGAGAGCTTCGCCGGCGCCGCTGGGCTCCTTCCACCGCTGGTCTGCGCGGCGGTGTTCCGGGTCATGAGCTACCCGGCGCAGACGGGGATTCTGGTGCGCAAGCGCACCCACGAGATTCTCTACCTGAACCTGGTCGACGCCGTGCTCTACGTGGGCGCCAGCTTCGTGCTGATCCAGATCATGGGCCTCCTGGGTGCCTGCATCGCATTGGCGGGTGTGTCGCTGGTGAAGTTCGTTCTCACCGACAGGGTGGCGCAGCGCTACTTCCGGGTGGAGTATCTTTACGCGCGCTGGGTACGGCTGGCGCTCATCGCCACCGCCGGGGTGCTGGCCGGCACTCCTTTGCTGGCGCTGCCGATTCTCGTCGGAGTGCCGGTGAAGCTGGCGATTCTCGCACTGACGGCGATGGCCATGCTGCGCTCGGACGCCTTCGACGAGGGGGAACGGCGGCTCTTTGCCAGCTGGGTGCGTGCCTTGTGGCGCCGTTCGTTCCCGGGGGGCCGCGACGTCCAGGTCGCGCCCGAGGGTAGGGCGTGATGGCCGGTCGCAGTGAGCGCGCAGCGCAGCTTCTCGATCATTGCGCCATGGTGCGGCCGCTGGCGCGGTTGCGGGGCCTGGTCCAACGCGACCTGCCGATCTTGGCCTATCACCGGGTTCTGGAACTGGGCGACGAGACTTGCTTCCCCTTCGATCCGGAGCTGGTGAGCGCCTCGCCCGCAGACTTCCGGCGGCAAATGGAGTACATCGCGCGCCATTTCACACCCGTCAACTTCGCGCACCTGTGCGGAGCGATGATGGGGGAGCGACCGTTGCCGAGCGATTCGATCGCGGTCACCTTCGACGACGGGTATTTCGACAACTACACCGAAGCGTTTCCGATTCTGCAGGATCTGGCGATCCCGGCGACGATCTTTCTCTCCACCGGCTACATCGGCGGCCGCGAGCCCTACTGGTACGACCGGGTCGCCTACGCCCTGTACCACCACCCGGGCGATACCTTGCAGCTGCCCGGTACTGAGTGGCGCTTCCGGATCGACACCGACGCGGCTCGGCGTCGTGCCGGCAGCAAGGCAGTCGAGCGCCTCAAGCGTCTGCCCGACGCCAAGCGGAGGAGCCTGCTGCGTGCGATGGCCGCGCAGATCGACCTGGAGATCGACCCCGGTGATGTGCTGCAAGGCCGCCCGATGGCCTGGGACCATGTCAAGGAGATGCACGCCGCGGGCGTCGAGTTCGGATCACACACGGTGACCCACCCGGTACTCACGCAACTCGATGATGACGCGCTGGCGTTCGAGCTTCGAGAGTCGCGTCGACACCTCGAGACCGTGCTCGGCGGGCCCGTACGAGCGCTGTCATATCCGTTCGGTGGTCCGGCCGACTACGACGCCCCTGTGATCGGAGCGGCGCGCGCAGCCGGCTACCGCCTCGGCGCCTCATACATCGGCGGACGGAACGATCACCGGCTTGTGGCCGAGTTTGATCTTCGGCGGCTGCACGTCGAGCGCTACACGTCGATGCCGATGTTTACATCGATGCTGGCGGTGCCGCAGCTATTCGGACAGGCCTGACGCCTCGGAGAGGACCCAATGAGCATCTGGTATGCGCTCTTGTTTCTGAGCGGTGGTCTCGTGGCCTATCACTTCGTCGCCTACCCCGGCCTCGCCATCCTGGCGGGCAATCTGCGTCGACGGAAGCGGGCAGAAGCATCGCGGTCAGCCAACTGCGATCTGCCGTCGGTGTCGCTGATCGTCGCCGCCTACAACGAGGAGAAGGTGATCGCCGCGCGGCTGGCCAACGCGCTGTCCCTCGACTATCCGGAGGAGCGCCTGGAGATTCTGGTCGTCGCCGACGGTTCCGACGACCGGACGCACGAGATCGCCAGTGCCTACAAAGGCCCACGACGCGTTGCCGACCGCGCCGATGCGGGGTCTCTTGATCCGCAACAACACCGTGCGCGGCTCGGGCTCCACCAACATCTACATGTCGCAGGTCGCCGACTCGATCATCGAGGGCAATATCGCCAGCGGGTCGCTGGAGAGTCACGGCATCTACCTGGCCAACGGCGGCTCCGACAACACCGTGCTACGCGGCAACAACTGCTACGGCAACGCGATCAACGGCATCCACTTCAACGGCGACCAGGCCGAGACCGGGGACGGGCTGCAGTGGCTGCTCACTGTCGAGGGCAACGTAGTGCACGCCAACGGTGCCAACGGGCTCAACATGGACGGCGTGCAGTACTCCAGTATCAGCAACAACCTGGTGTTCGACAACCGTGGCCATGGGTTGCGTGCGTATGCCATCGATGGCGCCGACGGGCCGCGCTTGCTCACGGTCGTCAACAACACGTTCGAGGGCAACGGCGGTTGGTCGATCAAGCTGACCCAGGATGGTGGGCATCACATCGTGTTCAACAACATCCTGCTGTCTCGCTCGGGCTCTCTGGCGGTCGAGAACACCAAGCTGACCGCCGATCGAAACCTGGCGGCCGACAGCTTTTCGATGGACGGGGAGCGCAGCGTCGTTCGACTACGCCAGTGGCAGGCAGCGGGACTGGGGCCTAGCACGCGGCTGGTGTCCCCCGACCAGGTCTTCGTGGCTCCGGGCAACGCCGACTATCGGCTGCGCCCCGGCTCACCGGCGCTCGACGCCGGGGTCTTCATCCTCAACGGACAGTTGGCGCCGAGGATCGATCTGACCGGCCGCGAGCGCCCCGCAGGCGACGCCCACGATGTCGGCGCCCTCGAGGGTGCGTGAGCAACGCCGTTTCGAGTCTCACCGCGTCCTGCTCCAGGCCGGCAGAGCGCTCCGCCTGCCAGTTCCAGGCCCCCATCGGCCGATCGCTGCGCACCCTGGCATTTAGGGCTCGCCGGGCCGGCCATTTTGGGGTTCGGGCAGCGCACCGCGGCACGTAGAGTCACTCAGGTGGGACCGACGGGCCCGGTGTGTCCCCTGACGACGGAGTTAGGTGTGAACGGAGCAGACGTCCAGAGCGAGTCGCGGCGCCGGACCGCTGCTGGGATTGCCCTCATGAGCCTGGCGCTGACGGCATCGGCCGCCCCCGCCATAGGGGCTGCGGACGAGGTGAACTGTTCCAGCAACAAGGTGCATTGCGTCGATGACTCGCCCGGGACGATGCAGGAGTTCGACACCATCCAGGCCGCGGTCGACCGCGCCAAGAAGGGACACACCGTCGTGGTGGCCGCAGGCGACTACGCCGGCTTCCGCGTCGTGCGCAGCGGCACCAAGAAGAAGCCGATCGTCGTGCGCGGGCAGGCCGGGGCGCGCATCGTGGCTCCGGAGGCCGGCAGCGACGACGGGATCTATCTGCAGCGCGCCAGCTACGTGGCCATCGAGGGCTTCGAGGTCGACGGCGGCGGATTCATGCACTTCGGAATCGCCACCCACGACGCCAGCGCAAACAAGCCGATGCGGGGCGTCACGATCTCCGGCAACAAGGTCCACGACGCGGGCTCCACGAACATCTACGCCTCGCACACCGCCGATTCGCTGATCGAAGGCAACGAGGCGTACGACTCGCGTTCGAGCCACGGAATCTATCTGGCCAACGCGGGGTCCGACGACATCGTGCTGCGCGGCAACGACTGCTACGGCAACGCCAGCAACGGCATCCACTTCAACGGCGACGCCAGTCTCGGGGGTGACGGCGTGCATACAGGTCTGATCGTTGAAGGGAATCGAATCTGGGGCAACGCGGCCAACGGCATCGACGCCGATGGTGTTCGCGACTCGACTTTCCAGAACAACCTGGTGTTCGACAACGGACGTCACGGCCTTCGCGTCTTCGCAATCGACGCCGCACGCCGGGCCCCGCAAGTTGACCGTGGTCAACAACACCTTCTTCGGCAACCGTGGCTGGGCAGTCAAGCTCACGCAGGACGATGGCGGTCACAGCCTGTTCAACAACATCATGTTGTCCGACAGCGGCAGCCTCGTCGTCGAGGGAATTGCCGGCCTTCTCAGTAACTTCAACGTCGTCGAGAACGCCTTTTCCGCCGACGGCGAGGCAACGGTGGTCTCGCGGGGGGCGTGGCAGGCGCTCGGATTCGACACCAGCTCGTTCGGGACCAAGCCCAGGAAGCTGTTTCGGAGCCGCAACAAGGACGACTACAGGCTGCGCAAGGGATCCCCGGCGATCGACGCCGGAGCCGACGCGCTCGATGGCGCCAGCGCGCCGCCCGAAGACATCGACGGAGTGCTGCGGCCACAGGGGACGGGGCTCGACCTGGGGGCCTACGAGCGACCCGACGGCGGGCGGGAGGCCGGAGCGTGAACGCGTACCAGGACGTTTTCTTCCGGAGCCTCGATCTGCTGCGGGGGCGCCGCACTATCGAGTGCCTGCGGTACCTGCGGCGCTCCCAGTACTGGGCGGCCGAGCAGCTACGCCACTGGCAGCTGCGGCGGCTGAACGCGCTGCTCGGGCAGGCGCGACTGGCGTCCCGCTTCTGGCGCGCTCGACTGCACGGGCTGCAGCTGCCGCTGGGCTCGCTCGCCGAGCTGCAGACGATCTCTCCACTGATCAAGAGCGACATCACGCAGCACCTCGAGGAGATCAAGACGACCAACCTGCCGGCGAGTCGCTATGTCATGTCGCGCACCGGCGGATCGACCGGCGAGCCCATGTTCTACTACTGGGACAAGCGAGGCATGGACTGGAATCGCGGCACCGTCTACCGCAGCGCCGAGTGGGCTGGCACGGCGCTCGGCGAACGCGCCATGCAGATGTCTGGCTCGCACTTCGACTACGACCAGGCACAGAAACTGCACAGTCGTCTCGTCGGCGTGCTGCAGCGCACCAAGGACTGCTCGGTGGCCTTCCTCAACGAGGAGAAGCTCGAGGAGTACCGGCGTACGTTGATGCGTTTCCGACCCACGAGCATCTGGGGCTATGCGAGCGGTCTGGCCGAGTTCGCGCGTTTCCTGGCCAGCAGCTACCCGGGTGAGAGGTACCCTTTCGTGCGGGCCTTGATTACCAGCTCCGAGACGTTGCGGCCCGAGCAACGGGCCGACATCGAGCGCATCTTCGGGCCGGGCTCCGTCTTCGACCACTATGGCAGCCGGGAGATGTATATCGGCGCCGAGTGCTCGGCGCACGACGGCTACCACCTGCATTCCGAGGTCTTGGTGGTCGAGGTTGTCGACCGCGACGGCCATGTCGTGGCCCCCGGACAGCTGGGCCGTGTCCTGCTGACCGACCTGTCGAACCATGCGTTCCCGTTCATCCGCTACGACATCGGTGATCTGGGCGTCATGGCCGAACCGCAAACGTGCAGCTGTGACGTTGGTCTGCCGAAGCTACAGCGGCTCGAGGGGCGCATCGCCGACGTCATCGTACTGCCCGACCGAATCCTCACGGCCCCTAACTTCGCGACGCTGTTCAGCGACAAGCCCGGGATTCGGGCCTACCAGATCCGCCAAGAGGAGATCGGCGAGCTGCAAGTGCTGATGGAGCCCGACGAGCAGTTCAGCGATCAGACGCGGCGCTACATCACCGAGGCGATCGAGAGCATGGTGGGGGGGCAAGCGCGTGTCCGCATCGTGACCGACAAGCCGATAGCGGTGCCCGAGTCCGGCAAGCGACGCTTCGTGGTCTCCAAGGTCAGTCGGGAGCACCTATGAGCATGAAGCGCTGGCTGCGGCGGGCGGTCGAAGTCGCCGTGCCAGACAGCATCGCCTGGGAAGCGCCGCCGCGCGCGGAGCCGACCTTGTATCTGACCTTCGACGACGGTCCGCACCCGACGTACACCGGGGCGGTGCTCGACGTACTGCGCCGCTACGCCGTGCGCGCCAGCTTCTTCGTCAGCGCCTCGGAGGCTGAGCACTATCCCGAGCTGGTACTGCAGCTGATTGCGGAGGGTCATGGCGTCGCGAATCACGGCTTCTATCACATGTCAGCGCGGCATCTGTCGAGCTCGGGATGGATCCTCAACGCGGAGTCGGCCCAGCGCACGCTGGAGAGAATCGCGCGCTGCCCGCTGCCACTCCTGTACCGGCCGCCTCACGGAACCCTCGGGCTACGAGGTTTCCTGGCCCTGCGCCGGCGCGGCTACCGGTTCGTCCTGTGGAGCTGCGACAGCGGAGACTCCGCCGCGGGTGCCACGGTTGCCGGAATCGTCGACCGATTGGCACCTGAGCGGGTGTCACCCGGCGAGATTGTCCTCTTGCACGACGACAACGCCAAAGTCGTAGAAGCGCTCCCGAAGGTCATCCAGCAGCTGCGCGCTGCCGGGTACGAGTTCGCCCGACTCGACGGGTTCCCCAGACTCGACGAGCAGGTCCTACGCAAGGCCGCCTAGGTCGGAGGCCAACATGCCGCAGATCGAGCCCCAGTCAGCATCTGGTCGGGTGGCCCTGGTGGCGGAGTTTCCGCCTCCGGCCGCGGGCATGACGGTGCAGGCCGCGATGTTGCGCGATCGGCTGCAGGCGGCCGGTTACGCCGTGGCACCGGTGCGCACCAACACGCCCCTGCCCGACTGGCTCGAGCGGCTGCGGTTCGTGCGTGGGCTCGTCAAGTGGCTCTGTTTCGCCTGGCAGTGCCGTCGCCTCGCGGGAGCCGAGATCGTTCACGTGTTCGCCTGCTCCGGGCTCAGCTTCGTGCTGTTTGCAGTCCCACCAGTCTGGGTTGGCAGGCTACTGGGCCGGCGGGTGGTGGTCCACTATCACGGCGGGGCGGCCGGAGCCTTTGCCGAGCGTTACCCCTGGCTGCTGGGCAGGACCCTGGCAGCGGCCGATCGGCTCGTCGTGCCCTCCGGCTTTCTGCAACAGGTCTTCGCTGGGCTTGGTCACCAGGCCGAGGTCGTCGGTAACCCTACCGACCTGGAGGCGTTCCACTTCCGTCCGCGGCCCGAGGGGGATCCAGTGGTCCTGTCGTGCAGGAACCTCGAGCCGGTCTACGACGTCGCGACCGGCCTGCGGGCCTTCGCGTATATGCATCGGCACATGCCGGGGGCACGCTTTCTGATCGCCGGTGACGGGAGGCAGCGGCAAGAGCTCGAGAGCCTGACCGCGGCGCTGGACATCGGCCCGGCGGTGTCCTTCCTTGGCAACGTGCCGAGCACCCGGATGCCCGACTTGCTGGCGCAAGCCCATATTCTGATCAACAGCTCGCGGGCCGACAATCTGCCAGGATCGATCCTGGAGGCCTTTGCCGCGGGGGTTCCGGTGGTGAGCACCGCCGCGGGCGGTATTCCCTGGCTCGTGCAAGATGAGGAGAGTGGTTTGCTGGCCCCAGTGGGCGACGCCCGGCGTCTGGGCGAGCAGCTCCTGCGATTGGCACGGGACCAGACGCTGGCCACTGGCCTGGCGGCACGCGGACACGCCATCGCTGCCGGCTACCGCTGGAGCGAGATCGAGCCGCTGTGGCGGGCCATCTATGCTGGCGCTCGGTCGCGGCGAGCGGCGTGAGGTAGCGAGCGATGATCTTCACCTACCTGAGCATGCTGATCATCTCGCCGCAGCTGTGGCTCTTCCCCGTCCCGAGCGTTCCGGTCGACTACATCGTCTACCCGATCTGGCTCGGCGTTCTGCTCGCCACAGGGCGGGCCAAGGACCTGTTGAGGACCGGCTGGCAGGACGCCTTCTTCCTGCTGTTCGTGATCTGGCTGTCGCTGTCGGCGATCGCCAACGCGCAGTCGGGGATCTCCACACACCACATCTCTTACTACGCCAAGTGGTTCGTGCTCTACAAGATGGTCGCCGCCAGTCTGCCGTCGATGAATCGCGTGCGGCGCGTCGGCGTCACCATCGTGCTGCTGTCGAGCGTGCTGGTGGTCGAGTCGATCGACCACATGCATGACCCCGACCAGATGGGCTGGGCCGGCCAGTCCCTCGGCTGGATCTCGCAGAGTGCGATGGAGTCGGGCGTCATCGGGCGCACCCAGTGGACCAACATCTTTGACGGTCCCGGCGTGTTCTGCGTCGTATTTACCCTGGCCCTGCCGTTCCTGCTGCGCTTCCTCGACGGAAACTTCTCGGTCTTCACGCGGGCGACGGCGGTGATGCTGCTGGGTCCGCTGATGCTGGCCATCTACTACACCGGGAGCCGCGGCGGTTTTCTCGCGACGTTGGCGATCCTCGGTATGCACTTCTGCGTTCGCACGAGGATCTCGATGACGAAGCTGGTGGCGGTAGCGGTGCTGCTGGCAATGCTCTTCGTGGCGGCGCCGGCCTACATGACCAGCATCTACGACGAGAACCGCTCCGCGCAGCATCGGGTCGACGTGTGGATGCAGGGGCTGTGGATGCTCAAGGACAATCCGGTCTTCGGTGTCGGCCGTGGTCACTACGCGAGGCACACCGGCCGGTTGATCGCGCACAACTCCGCTATCGAGATCGCCGCCGAGACCGGCCTTCCCGGGTTCTTCTTCTGGGCTGCATTGATTTACATGGGGTTCAAGCAGCTGTGGCTGTATCAGCGTCAGAAGCCCAAGCCGACGAACCGTTCCTACGTCATGGCGCTGGGGATTTGCCTGGCGGGCTACCTGGTGAGCGCCATGTTCGTGACGCTGGAGTACGAGACGCTCTACTTCCTGCTAGGCGTCACGGCAGCCACGGGCATGCAGCTCGAGACCCCGGCACGGTTCGGCCGGCGCGACGGCGTGCTGATCGTCGGGCTGGTCGGTGCATTTCTCTTCGGCCTCAAGGTCGTTACCGCGTTGTACTACTAATGAGATGTCAACCTCCGGTGAGCGTGATCATCGCCACGGGCGATGGGGCGTGCGGTGTGGCCCGGGTGATCGCCAGTGCGAGTACCCAGACCCACGCGCGGCGGCTCTACCGGCAGGCCACGCTCGTGCCAGGGAGGCCTGCCTGATGCGGGCTCTCATCGCAGCGTTGTCCTCGCGAGCGGCCGCCGCCGGCGATGTTCCGACCGGACACGAGGGCTGGACCTACCTGCTCCCCGGCGGGCGCCACCAACACCTCGTCTGTCTGGACGACGACGGCCACGTGGCGCGCGCCGTGGCACCGTGGGCCGGGCGGCTCACCATAGTCTGCTCGAGCGCCGGGCGGGCCGAGGAATTAAGCGCCTTCCTCCCTGCTGGGGAAGGCCGAGTGCGGGCTGTCAGTCTGGGAGATGCCGGCCGAGCCCTGGCCGCGGGAGGCTCGATCGATGGGGTGGTCTGTAGCCTCCTGGCTCGCGGCACCCCGGATCTCGAAGGGCTGGCCGCGTTGCTCGCAGTCGCCGCCCCGTATCTGTCTCCCGAGAGCTTCACCTGCGTCCTGTTGCGCAACCGCCTCGGCTACGATCGTGTGACCGTCAGCCGAACCGGGGCGCTGCCGGCGGCACGCCGGGTCTGGCCGTGGAGCACGCGCCGCCTGGCCCGCAAGCTGGGGTTTCGCGGGGCCCGTCGTGTCCATCCGCTGTTGGTGCACGAGGACCGTGTCATGGCGGTCGTGCCGCCATCGGGCTACCAGAGCTATCTCGAGGACCCGAGACGGCACGAGCGACTGCGGCAGCTCCTGTTGGGCCGCTGGGGTGCAGGGATAGTGGCGCCGGGCCTGGCCCTGGTGGCCTCGCGGGGTGTGGCGCGTCCCAGCTTTCTCGATGAGTTGATTACGGAGGCCGACCAGGCGATCGAAGGTCGCCGGGGAGCCTCGCGGCCGGGCCGCTTCCTGGTCCTGGGAAACAAGATGATCGTGGCCACCACGCCTACCGGCCCGGGGGCATCCGCCCGCCGGGACAAGATATTCATCGTACCGGGAACCGAGGGCGCTTGGCACGCTCGGCAGCGGGAGATCCGGGTACTCGAGGTGCTGAGCAAAGTTCCTGCCGTCGCCTCCCAGGTGCCGCGAGCGCTCGGAAGCGGCGAGCACCGTGGCCGGCCGTTCTCGGTGATTGAGCGCATTCCAGGAGTAGTTGTCGACGGCAAGGTCGCCGATCTGGCGGCGCTCACCGAACGAGCTGCAGAGTTCATCGGTCGCCTGCATGTGGCGACGGCCGAACAAACACGCCTCGACCGGGAACGTTACGGCTCACTGGTCGGCCGCCTGGCGGAGCTTGCGGTGCAGCGCCATCCGGATCTGCACGACGCCATCGACCCGCTGGCGGCTTCCGTGTGGGAGCTGCTGGGGGGCAGCGTCGTGCCGAGCGTCTGTGAGCACGGCGATTTCAAGCTCGAGAACGTGATGATCGATCCCCGCTCGCGCAGGCTGCGCGCGGTGATCGACTGGGAGCTGGCGCGGTTGCACGGCCTGCCGCTCATCGACCTGCTCTACTTGCTAGCCTACAACCGCAGGTTCGACGGCGACCAATCGTTCGTACGCGTGTGCCGGGAGGTGGTACTGCCGCAGTCATGGAACGGGCAAGAGCTCGGGCTGATCAACGCCTACCTGGCTCGCGTGCCGCTGCGTCCCGAGCTGATCGTGGCGCTCGGAGCGCTGTTTCCCCTGCACGCCCTGGCGATCCGCTTCCTGTATCGGACCGAGGACGAGTCGGTGCTCGCGAGCCTGCGGGAGTTGCTCGCCGCGGCGACGCACTCGGTGCAACGACTGGGCTCACGGGCGCAGCTGGTCCGGCCCGTGGAGGATCGAGAGCCGATCGGCTCTCGGAAGGTGTCGTGAGATGAACAGGAGCGAGGGCTACGAGCTGGTTCGCGAGCCCGAGGGGTTGGAGGGCCTCGAGCTCGCATGGCACCGCCTGTGGGAGGCGAGCGGCCCGGTGCCCCCGATGCTCGAATTCGAATGGGTCGCGGAATGGTGGCGACTGCACGGAGACGACGGCGAGCTGTTCCTCGTCGTGGCGCATGACCAGGATGCAGTGGTGGGGATCGCCCCGCTCTATATCCAGGGCCGGGGGCGGACCCTGGCGACGGCGCTACGCTCGGTGATGTTCTTGGGCACCGGCGAGCCGGAGCTCGAGGAAGTGTGCGGCGAGAACGCGGGCTGGCTATGCGCGCCAGAGCGCCGCGACCAGATGACGCGGCTGGTCGGCGCGGCCTTACTGCGGCATCGGGTGGCCTGGGATCGCCTGGACCTGCGCCACCTGGGCCCGGCGACGGAGCCAGCCACCGATCTCCAGCGGCTCCTCGGTCCCGTGCTGCTGGAATCGCGGCTCATCGAGTCGGTCAGCAATCGAGTGCGGGTCGCGCCGTTCGAGCAGTACGTGGCCGGGATCACTTCACGAAGCCGGCGGGCCCGCTTCCGCAAGCTTGTGCGAAAGGCCGACGCGGCCGGCTTGCGTCTCGTGTGCGCGTCGACGGAGGCCGAGGCCCTCGCCATGTTCGACCGTCTTGTGGAGTTGCATCAGGAATATTGGCAGAGCCGAGGCGAGCCCGGGGCGTGCTCCAGCCCGGTGTTCCGCGAGTTCCAGCGGCGCATGATCCGGCACTACGCCGAGACCGGCCGCCTCTGGGTCTTCGGCCTGCAGATGCCCGATGGTCGGCGTGTGGCATTGCACTACGACAACGAGGCCGGGGACACGCTCTATTACTACCTGTCGGGCATCGATTACCAGGCGGCGTCGGAGCTGTCGCCCGGCATCTTGATGCTGTTGCACGCGGTCGACCTGGCAGCGACACGAGGGCTTGGCGTGCTCGATCTCATGCGCGGCGAGGCGGACTTCAAGCGGCAGTTGGCCAACGACTCCGCGCCGATGGTCACGCTCGAATCGCTGGCGACTGGAGCGCTGTCGCAGGCGTGGCGCGGCCTGCGCGAGCTCAGACGTAACCTGCGCCGCCAGGCCTGCTAGGAGGGCCCTCCTAGGCTGGTATGCGGCCTTGCGTCGTGGCGATACGCTCGGCAGGCGCGGCCACCACCGGTAGGTTCAGCAGGCTGCGCACCGGGCAGAATCGGCTCGTGCGCAGGATTGCGATCAGGCGCTTCTCGGTCCGGTCGAGATTGAGATAGTGGCGGAATCGGTTGCCGCGACTGGCCGGCAGGGTCGGCTGGTCCGGATCGATCTCCACGGGTGCAGGTAGACGACGGCCGGCATCTTCTCGATCCGGTTCAGGCGCCGGACTGCCCAGCGCGTGAACCACAGCGGGAACGCCCGGAAATAACCGCCGCCGGCGACGGGTACGTTGCGACGGAACAGTCGCAGCGTCGATGGCGGCACCTCGATGATCTCGGAGTCGCCCCCACCGGGGGCCGCGAGCGAATGAATGCCGCGCGGCGCCTGCGGGGAGCCATAGCGCCCGCGAGCGATAGGGAAGATGCTCGAGTCGTACAGATCCGGTCTCGATGAGCACGTCGAGCGCCCAGCGCGAGCGTGGAACGATCGAGAAGCTCGGAGCACGGTAGCCGAGAACGCGCTCACCGGTGAGCCCCTCGAGCAATTCCTTGGCGCGCAGCACATCGACGCGGAACTGGGCCGGCTTCTGGTCGTAGACGAGCTGGTGACCCCAGCCGTGAGAGGCGATCTCGTGGCCGGCCTCGTGGATCTCGCGCACCAATCCCGGGTAGCGGGATGCCACCCAGCCGAGCACGAAGAAGGTGGCAGTGACGCCCTCGCGACCGAGCAGGTCCACCAGCCTGCGTGTGGTGTACTCGACGCGGCCGGGCTGTGAGTCCCAGCTCTCGAGCACGACCTGCAAGCCATTGGCGTGAAAGTAGTCCTCGACATCGATCGTCAGCAGGTTGCAAGGCCAGTCGGGCGACTCCGCGGGGGCAGTCTCCGCGGACGGCGTCGAGCCCGCGTGGGCCCTCACCGGGCACCCTTGCCGGACAGCAGGACGCGCAGCGTCTCGAAGATGATGGTGACGTCGAACGACAACGACATCCGCTTGATGTAGTAGAGGTCGAACTCGAGCTTGTCCTCGGTCTCCTCGATCGAGGCCCCGTAGGGGTACTTGACCTGCGCCCAGCCGGTGATGCCAGGACGAACCGCATGGCGCTGGTCGTAGTAGGGGATGGCCGCGCGTAGCTCACGGATGAAGACCGGGCGCTCCGGGCGGGGCCCGACGAAGCTCATCTTCCCTGCGAGTACGTTCCAAAGCTGCGGCAGCTCGTCGAGTCGCGCCTTGCGGAGAAAGCGGCCGAGTGGGGTGATGCGGTCGTCGTTCTTCGAGGCCCATTGCGGACCGTCTTTCTCAGCATCCTCCCGCATGGTGCGGTACTTGAGGATCGTGAAGGGCATGCCGGCCAGCCCGACGCGCTCCTGACGGAACAGGGCTGGGCCCTCCGAGGTCAGTCTGATGGCTGCCGCAATCGCCATCTGGAGAGGTGCCGTGAGCACCAGCAGGGTCGAGGAGATCGCCAGATCCAGGAGGCGCTTGGACACACACGTAACGCGGTTGGCTGCGAACCCCTCCGAGAAAATGATGGTGCTGGGCCGCATCCGGGCGACCAACATCCGGCCGGTGAGCCGCTCGTAGAAATCGACAGCATCGTAAACGGTGACGCCGCGCAGCTTGGCGTTGATCAGCGAAGCCAGGGGCAGCTTGCCGCGGCGATCGCTCAGGGCCACGACCACCGTGCGGACATCGTGCTCGAGGATGATCTCCTCGAGGTCCTGGAGTCGTCCGAGCGACCGGGCGTTCATGCGCACGGGCACCGGGAACGAAAGAACGCGGGCGTGGGCGGGGTTTCCCGGCTCCGCGCACGCCCTGGAGCCGAGATCGTGATGGAGGTCCCCAAAACCCCCGCCGCCTCTCCGACTCGTACTCGAATCTCTTTCGTCTTCGATCGGGATGTAGCCGGCCAGCCTGAAGCCCCAGGGAGCGGCCTCTTCGATCTCGTCGGCGATCTGGCGGGCGACAGCGCCGTCCCCGAGGAGCAGGATCTTCTCGGCCAGCGCGTCGCGACCGATCACCGACGGTGCCAACACGTGCCACGCGACCATCGCCACGGTCATCAAGAACAAACCGCTGCCGGCCACCTCCCAGCTCAGCGCCACTTGTGGGACGATCTGGTAGAGCAGAGCCAGGGTGAGGGCGGCCAGCGGTACCGCCTGCAGGAGACGGGGCGCGAACAGCGAGGTCGTGAGGTGATGGCGGCGGTCGAAGTAGCCAATCAGGTAGAAGACCAGAACCAGCACAGCGACCGTCGTCATTGCGCGCCCGGCCCGAACCCCGGTCAACGAGGGGAGAGGTGGACCCCATCCTTTGGACAGGTTTGCGTCGCAGCTAAGGTGGAATCCGGGTTCATGATTCAGGCTGCCTTGGGCTTGCGAGACACGGGGCGAAGCCCCGGGCTCCTGTCTTCAGCCCCGTCGTCAATGTACGCCTCCTCGGGCGTCCGGTCCTGGAGCGACGAGTGCGGTCGGCACTCGTTGTAGAAGTCCATCCAGCCGATCCCGGCCCGAGCCTCGGAGCCAGTCGCGTACTCTGACAGATAGACCTGCTCGTACTTGAGCGATCGCCACAGTCGCTCGATGAAGACGTTGTCCATCCAGCGGCCCTTGCCGTCCATCGAGATCCGAATGCCGGCCTCCTTGAGCGCGTCGGTGAAGTCGACGCTGGTGAATTGGCTACCCTGATCCGTGTTGAAGATCTCGGGAGGACCGTAGCGCTCGAGCGCCTCTTGCAAGGCCTCGACGCAGAAGCTCGTATCGAGCGTGTTGGACAGACGCCAGGACAGCACCTTGCGGCTCGCCCAGTCCATCACCGCAACCAGGTACAGAAAGCCCCGCTGCAGCGGGATGTAGGTCACATCCGCGCACCAAACGTGGTTGGGTCGCGTGATCTCCAGATCACGCAGCAGGTAGGGGTAGATCCGGTGCTCCGGGTGCGGCTGAGACGTCCTGGGCCGCTGCAAGATCGCCTGCAACCCGAGCAGCCGCATCAGGCGGCGCACCCGCTTGCGAGAGACCGTGTAGCCCTGACGGCGCAGCCATCGTCGCATCTGACGTGAGCCGTAAAACGGCGTCTGAAGAAACTGCTCGTCGATCAGCCGCATCAGGCGCAGGTTCAGCGGACTCTCGCCGTGGCCCTCGTAATAGAACGAAGACCTCGCGATCGACACCAGGCGGCACTGCCGCGTGATGCTCAGGGGGCCGTGCTCCGGATCGACCATCGCCACCCTCCGGCCGTGGCTCAACGACCGAAGGCCTTGGACAAGAAATCCCGCTCGATGACGAGCTCCCCGATCTTCGCCCGCAGCTCCTTGATCTCGGCCTCCCGAGAGACCTCGTTGCGCTCCTGTTTCCCCGAGAAGCCAGCCAGCACCTTCTGCCGAGCCTTCTTCTTCCAGTTGGCGATCAGATTCGGATGCACATCGTAGCCGGGCTGCCAGCTCCGCCATCGTCGCTTCCTCGCGAAGCGCCTCCAAAGCGACCTTCGCCTTCAGCTCAGCAGGATAACTCCGTCTCTTCCGTGGCATTCCAGACTCCTTCTTCTTGGTCTGGATCCCACCTTAGCAACCTGTCCGAATTTCGGGGTCCACCTCTCTGCACCAGGAAATCCACCACGCTGCTGTACGGCACATAGCGTCGAAACAGCTGCACCATTCGTCTCTGTGCCCTTTCGGCTCGTGGGGTAGGCGTTCGGGTTGGACGCCGGGCGTGCGAGCCCTGACCCGGGGCTTAGCAGGCTGCTGAAAAACGGCTCGAGCGCGCCATTTTGGGCTGGATCGTCTCGATCACGGTGAGTTAGCGGGGCGCCGAGTGCGAGTGCGAGGCTCTGGTTGCCGGCCGCGCCGGTATTTCTTGGGCGGTTAGTCCCGATATCGTCACGTCGCCCCCTGGAGGTTGCGCATTCTGACCAGGTTGAAGGCAGCGGCGGTGAAGGTGAACATCCAATCGACGCGTTCGGTGCCTCGGTGCCGCGTCTTGCGCATCAGCCCGACCGTCTTGGCCCATCCGAACATCTGCTCGACGAGCTTGCGTTTCCTTTGACTGACCTGGTAGCCGGGGTGGCGGGTTGTGCGCCGGTCGATGGCGCTGCGCCGATTGGTGTCGTTCTGTGCGACGTGCGGGGTGATGTTCCGATCTCGAAGCTTACGGACGCACTCGCGTGTGTCGTAGCCCTTGTCGGCCGCCAAGGTCACCCTGCGGTTACCGGAAATCTTGTCCGCCATTTGCACCGCCGCCTCTCGTTCCGCTGTCCCGGAAGCGATCGTTACGCATGCCTTGGTTGCTAACCCGTGGCGGTTGTCGATCATCAGGCGCCCCATGTAGCAGAGCTTCGACTCGGCTCCCCTACTTTTCTTGTACAGGCGTGCGTCCGGATCGGTCCTGGAGGCGTGAGTATCGTTTGTGCGCCGTTGTTTGCGAAAATCGACGCTCGGGTTGCTGCCTCCCTCATCGGAGTCGCTCTGATCCTTCGGCTTGAAGCTCTTGTGTGAGGCCCACGCCTCGATCAGCGTGCCGTTCACCGTGAAGTGCTCATCCGATAGCAGACCGCGGCGCCGTGCCTCCGCCAGCACTTCCTGGAAGAACACCTCGGCGACCTCGCCTCCCAACACTCGATCCCGGTTCTTCGTGAACACCGTCGCATCCCACACCAGATCGTCCATGTTCAGGCCCACAAACCACCGGAACAGCAGGTTGTAGTCGAGCTGCTCCATCAGCATGCGCTCGGAGCGAATCGTGTACAGCACCTGCAGCAGCAGCGCCCGCAGCAGCTTCTCCGGCGGGATAGACGGACGGCCCGTGTGCGAGTACAGCTTCTCGAACAGCGGCGACATCCGCCCCAGCACGTCGTTGACGATCCTCAGCAGCAGCCGCAGCGGATGCTCTTTCGGTACTCGCTGCTCCGGAGATACGTAACTAAAGGCGGCCACCTGTCCCGCGTCCTCACCACGCATCTGCTCACCTCGTTGATGCTTCGGTTTTTGCCGCGGGCTGCGTGGTTCAGAATCTACTCGAACAAGGGGAGTTTTTCAGCAGCCTGTTAGAGAGCAATGGGCGTGCCAGCGCACGGACCGCCGGAAGGTGGCCTTGTTGCCGGCCTGCGGCCGCTGGCGGCCGTCGCTGGCGATCCCATGAGCAGGGGGCGTCGGGGAAGCGCCAGACCGGCTGGGAACAAGTTTTCCCAACCGTGCGAAGCAGCGTTCAGTAGCCCGCCCGGCCGTGCCGCGGGTGACCGTACCTGGCCGCCGTCAGTCGCGCTCCCAATCGCCGCTGCGGCCGCCCGACTTGTGCTCTAGGCGGATCTCGGCGATCACCAGGCCCCTCTCCAGCCCCTTGCACATGTCGTAGAGCGTCAGCAGAGCCACCGACGCTGCAGTGAGCGCTTCCATCTCGACGCCGGTGGAGCCCCTCGTCGCGGCCTCGGCCTCGACGCGCAGCCCGTCCTCGACGGCCTCCACGCGAACGTCCACGTGGCTCAGCGGTAGCGGGTGGCACAGCGGCACCAGCTCGGCGGTACGCTTGGCGGCCTGGATCCCGGCGATGCGCGCGACCTCGATGACGTTCCCCTTCGGCACCGAGCCGTCGAGCACCCGCTGGCGGGTCGATTCGCTCATGTGCAGCCGTCCAGAAGCCCGAGCGAGCCGCCGGGTGGCGGGCTTGTCGCCCACGTCGACCATGCGGGCCCGCCCTTCCGAGTCGAGATGCGTGAGTGTTCCAGCCATGCCTGGATCCTAGCAGGCCGTGGGGGAAGTGTGGTGGGTCCGGCAAGTAGGTCTTACGGGTGAGGGCAAGGAGCAGCGACGAGGCGATGCGCAAACATCGCCGACGTCGCACCGCCTTGCATCTGCCCCCTTGGCGGCGTAACTAGACTCATCACAGTGCGCCGTGGAAAGGCGGCGTATTCCCAGTGGGTGCAAGACCCACCCGGCAACTGGTCGCTCCAGCCGGAAGCAACCGGAGCGGTGGTGGAGGCAACGAAGCCGCCGAAGCCTTCGGTGTAGAGGGTCGCCATGGGCGACTTGGGGAGAATGCAGGCCGGAACGCGAGTGAACGCTGAGCAGGCCTCGAAACGGGTGATGTGGGAGCCGACCCGTCTGTGATACGGGGAAGGCCGGAGTTCCTGGGTGAGAAGAGCGACAGCGTCCAGGGGTCCCACCGGGGTAGTGGCGCCGGCATGCATGAGAAGGGGAAGCGCAAGCAACACGGGAAGCCCCGTGCGGTGGCGGTGAGTGGCCGCCAACTGGAAGCCCGCGAGGGACAGGCCAGGCTGCACGGGGTGGCGGATAGGCCCGTAGTACCGAGGAGGCCGGGTAATGCCGGAGCAGGGAAGGGGCCTTGGTTCAAGGTCAGCGTAGGAAGCGGCGAGAGCCGGGAGATTGGCAATGAGCCTACGACCTCCAGGTAAGGTTCGGAATCTGCAGGAGACGCTGCACGCCAAAGCGAAGGGATCACCTGGGTACCGGTTTTACGCGCTGTACGACAAGGTGTACCGAGCGGACGTGCTGGAGTACGCGTACCGATGTTGCCGCCACAAGGGTGGAGCAGCGGGAGTCGACTCTGAGCGGTTCGCGGACATCGAAGCGTACGGAACGCAGCGGTGGCTAGGGGAACTGGCGGAACAACTCAGGGACAAGAGCTACAGGCCCGAAGCCGTGCGGCGGGTATGGATACCGAAGCCCGACGGGTGCAAGCGCCCGTTGGGCATTCCGACGGTGAGGGACCGGGGCGTGCAGATGGCAGCAGTGATGGTCTTGGGGCCGATCTTCGAGGCCGATCTGCAGCCGGAGCAATACGCCTACCGACCGGGTCGCAGCGCACTGGATGCGGTAAGAAGCGTCCACAAGCTGCTGAGAACGGGGCATACGGAGGTAGTCGATGCGGACCTGAGCGGATACTTCGACGAGATCCCCCACGCCGAGCTAACCAAGTCGGTGGCCCGTCGCGTTAGCGACGGACGTATGCTGCGTCTGATCAAGATGTGGCTACAGGCACCGGTAGAAGAGATCGACGATCGGGGAAACAAGCATCGAACGACCCGCAACAGGGACCGAGGTCGGGGCTGCCCGCAAGGGGCTCCGATTTCACCGCTGCTGGCGAACCTGTACATGCGCCGGTTCGTGCTCGGCTGGAAGGTGCTGGGACACGAGCAGCGTCTTGAAGCACGCATCGTGAACTACGCCGACGATATCGTCATCTGCTGTCGCGGCACGGGCCAACAAGCCATGGCCGCCATGCGGGAGATGATGGATAGGTTGCGGCTGCCGGTGAACGAAGCAAAGACGCGGCTGTGCCATGTGCCGGACGACTCGGTTCAGTTCCTGGGATACACCATCGGTCGGTGCTATTCGGCACGGACGGGACGCGCGTATATCGGCACCCGCCCGTCGCCCAAGGCGCTCCGGCGGCTGTGCCGCCAGATCAGCGGGATGACCGCCCGAGGGTGGACGTTCGCCGAGGCCGAAGATCGGGTCGCTCGGCTCAACCGGCTGCTGGTTGGTTGGTCGAACTACTTCCGACTCGGACCGGTGAGCAAGGCCTATCGGAGCGTGGACAACCACACGCGCCGTCGGCTCCGACAGTGGCTGTGCGCCAAGCACAAGGTGCAGGGTCGGGGAACTTCGCGCTTTCCCGAGCAGTACTTGTACCGCAAGCTGGGCCTGGTCCGGCTCACGGTGCGGACACGCAGCTTTCCGTGGGCGAACGCGTGAGTCCTTGTCCGAAAGCCGGATGCGGGAAATCCGCACGTCCGGTTTGATGAGCGGGACGTGGAAACGGAGCACGGAGTGGCGAGTGAGGCACCGACAACCGAAAGGGTCGGCAACAGATGGGCCACACCTACACCACCGCGCCACGTCTCGACTCTACCCGGCGCGGCCTGATCGTTCTCGGTCGAGGGAAACGCGCAGCACGCGGCGGCCGGTGGCGTCGGTATGCAGATCGGCGGTCGCCAGCGAGGGGGCCCCGGAGACGGCCCGAAAGCGACCCCCCAGCCGATTGCGCGGAGAGCTCTCGAGCTCCGACAGGACCAGGCAGCCCGCCCTCATCACGGGTCGCGATCCGGCGGGCACGATCTCGGGCTGGCGCTCCTCGATGATCTCCAGGTTCTCGATCCGCAGGGTCGGACCGTCGTCGCGATGGCTCAGGCGCAGCGAGCCCCTGCGGATGTCGCCTGCTTGTATACCGCGCGCTTTGGCCCCGCCGCCCTGTGTGCTCAACGGGGCCTGCGGCGAGGACCAGCCCTCGGCGCCGGGCTCCGCCAGCGTCGTGACGAGCAGCGCGCAGGCGAGAACTCTCAGGGATCGCAAGGTTAGCGACGAGCAGATCATGAGGGGCACTCCGGTCAGCATGGATACCTCATGGTAGCGGCGCGATGACAGGATCCCGAAGCCCAAGAAAACGGTTGACAAACCTTTACGAAACTTTGCCCGGATCGGACAGCCAAACAGGCCGCCGTCTGGTCCAATTCAGTGTCAGGCGGCGACGGAGGTCGGCGCCACCTACGAGCTGGAGATCGGAACGATCGCGATGCGCGACCTGATCGCGGCTCGTGGTCCGGAAGGCATGCAACGCGCCTGGCGTCGGGGCTTCACTGCGGGGAGAGGCTTTGGCGCCGGGTGGCGTTCTTTGAGGGGACCGCGAGGTCCCCGGATGCGCGGCGGGGGCTCCTGGGCGAGTCGGTCCCGTGGATGGGCCGGTCGCCCCTCGCTCAGGGGCTTTTCCGCCCGCGGCCCCTTCGGCCGCTCGCCGTCGCCCGAGGCGACGGGCGAGGGACGCGCCCGGCTGCGCGGCTTCTTCAGTGAGCGCCTGTTCGAGCGCTTCGACGCCGAGGGCGTGGGCTTCCTGAGTTCCGACAACCTGCCCGAGGGTGTCTGGGAACGTCTGTCAGGCGCCGACGCCGACGGTGACGGTCGTATCAGCCGCGACGAGCTCGATGCCCACCTCGAGTCAGCGATGTCGGAGTCTGGCCACGGCCGTCGGGGGCACGATCGTCGACCCGGCTCCGATCGGGAACAGCAGGAGGACGGACTCCGCTAGCAGCTCCCGGGATCCGACGGCTCTTACGGCCCCGACCCGCCGATTACCCGGCGAGTCGGGGCCGTCGTCCGTTCTGAGTAGCCCGATCTCCAGCGCTGATCAAGCTCGTTGCGACGTATGTATGAATAGTGCATACTGATCTGTATGCGTACGACGCTCAATATCGACGACGATCTCATCGACAAGGCCCGCAGCCTCACCGGGATCGAGGAGAAGACCGCACTGGTTCGAGCTGGACTCCAGGCTTTGATTGCCCGAGCCAGCGCGCGGCGACTCGCGGACCTGGGCGGCACGGAAAGTGGGCTGAGACCGATCCCGAGACGGCACACCTCCAGCGGATGATCCTTGTCGACACATCGGTCTGGGTCAATCATCTCCGACGCCACGACGCCGAGCTCAGGAAGCTCCTCGAGAATGGCATGGTGCTCTGCCATCCCTGGATCGTGGGGGAGCTTGCCTGCGGCAACCTGAACAGGCGCACCGAGATTCTCGGTCTGCTCGAGAATCTGCCTGTTGCGGAAGTCGCATCTCATACCGACGTGCTGGAGTTCATCCAACTTCGGAGGCTCATGGGTCGCGGGGTCTGCTACGTCGACGTACACCTCCTCGCTTCCGCATTGCTGAGCCACGTGCCGCTCTGGACGGCAGACAAACCCCTCGGCCGGGTTACCACGGACCTGGGGGTTGCTTATCCTTGAAGGCTGCAATGCCGGCCATCATCTCGCTCCAGGACGTCGTTATCGTCATGGACCTCCCGAACCAGGAGTGGGAATCGTTCCTCGATGTCGAATCGGGTGAGATCGTCCTGGTGACAGACGAAGATCGCAGCGCGCTCGAAGACCCGGAGCCGACTCTACTTCCCGAAAGCGTCTTGGCATTCGCGAGAACTGGTACGCATACCGTCAGAAGGCGTTCGAGCAGATCGCCCGAGACTGGCTCGAAGCGAATCAGATCTCTTAACAGATAGCCGATTCATCCGCGGCGCGCCGTGCCGGCCGTACCGAGCCGTCAACGGTGAGGCGAAGGCGAGTAGGGGCAGGTTCGATCTCCAGCGCCGATAGGCCGGCCTCGCGCTGTCCCTTTCCATTGGTCGTCCCGGCGCTGCCGAGGCCAGGTTCCCTGAGCTGCAATACTCGTGTCCACTGAGGCCGGCGCAGTCGAATACCAGACAGACACTTCGCTCACTGGTGGTCGTGGAGGGCCCAGTCTCGTCATCGCCTGCAGGCCCGGCGAGCGCACATGGATACCACACCGGCCTGCGCAGCGCGCTCAGTGGCCGGTGTGGCCGAAGCCTCCCTCGCCGCGGCCGGAGTCGGGCAGCTTCTCGACCTCTTCCCAGAGGATTCTGGGGACCGGCGCCACCAGCATCTGGGCGATGCGCATGCCGCGCTCGATCGTCACCGGCTGTCGCCCCAGGTTGATCATCGGAACCCGGATCTCGCCGCGGTAGTCGGCGTCGATCGTGGCGGGCGTGTTGGGCAGCGTCAGCCCGTGCTCGAGCGCCAGTCCGGAGCGCGGCCGCACCTGCGCCTCGTGGCCGAGCGGCAGGGCGATGGCCAGCCCCGTGGGAATCAGCGCGATATCGCCCGGCAGAATGACGGTCGCCCGTAGGACCGCGGCGTGCAGATCGACGGCTGCGGAGTCGGGGGTGGCGTAGCGCGGCAATGGCAGGTCCTCGCAACCGGGCAGCCGGCGCACCTGCACCGTCACCTCGCCCCGGCTCACGACCGGGCTCGGGTCAGTCGTCGCTGCCGATGGCCCACAGGTGCTCGAGGGAGCGGATGTAGATGCGGCCGTTGGCGATCGCCGGTGTTGTCCAAATCGGCTCACCCATCGAGTTGGTGCCCAGGATCTCGAACTCGGGGCCAGCCTTGACGACGAAGACCTCGCCATCCTCGCCCGGCATCAGGAACTTGCCCTCGTAGGCCACCGCCGAGGAAAAGAAGCGTTGCGGTACCGGCATCCGACCGCCCTCGTAGACCACCTCGCCGGTCTCGGCATCCAGGCAGGTGATGATCCCATTGTCGGCCGTCAGGTAGACGTAGCCGTCGTAGCTCAGGTTCGAGGCGACGTAGGCCGTACCCTTGTTGTAGGTCCAGACGATGTGATCGGTATCGGTGAGGTCGCCCTCGGCGCCGAGGCGCACCGCCTTGACCACCTTGGTTGGGTAGCCGGCGGTCAGGATGACCAGGTCGCCATGGCTCAGCGGCCGGTGAATGGCGTTGCTCTCCAGCCCCTTGACCCGCCACAGCTCGCGCCCGGTCCGAGGGTCGTAGGAGATCAGCCACTCGTTGCCGTTGGTGATCAGCTCGATACGTCCCGCGTGCTCGACCAGCAACGGTGTGGTCCAGGAGACCTGCACCGGTCGTGGCGTCTTCCAGATCTGCTCGCCCGTGACACCGTCGTAGGCGGCGATGAACGACGCCTCGCCCCACTCGATGTCGGTCTGCACGATCACCAGGCCGTCGTGCAGCAGCGGCGAGGTGCCGACGCCCATGCCCAGGGTGGCGATGTTGCCCAGCTCGACGCTCCAGAGCAGCTCGCCCTCGAAGTCGTAGGCGAACAGTCCCGGTGTGCCGAAGTACGCATAGACGCGCTGCCCGTCGGTTACCGGGGTCGGCGACGCGAAGGAGCCGGCGCGGTGCCGATCGTCAAAGGGCGCCATCTCGGCGGCCAACCGATCCCAGACGATCTCGCCGCTGGCGTTATCGATCGCCAGCACCCGGTACTGATGCGCGAAACCGGCGTCGACGCTGTCCGGGTGCAGGAACTTCTGCCCTCTGAACATGTGCTCGACGGCACCGTGGTCGGCGACCTGGTCGCCCTTGATCGCCGTGGTCAGGAAGATGCGATCGCCCCAGACGATCGGTGAGGAGTGACCGCGTCCTGGGATCGCGGTCTTCCAGGCGATGTTGTCGATGGCGCTCCAGGCCGAGGGCAAGCCGGTCGCTTGGGAGATGCCCCGCCCATCGGCGCCACGCAGGGCCGGCCAGTTGGCGTCCTCGGAGGCGCCGGCACTGAGCGCTCCAATGGCCCCGGTGACCGAGAGGAACAGGAAGACATGAGTACCAGGCGACAGGCGCATGGGATCGATCCGAGAGGTGGGGAGTGGTAGCGGTCGCGCGGTGAGCCCGACCCACGCCCCCCGAAGCTACCGAAACAGCTTGGCGCGATCAAACCCGTCGCCATCAAGCTTTCATTGGAGATTCCGAGGAACTTCCTCAAGCCGCGCGCCACGGACTCCGGTAGCGTCGATCGTGATTCCTCGGGAAGCCCAATACGACAACCGACTCGACCCCACAGCTCTCCGAGGAGTCGGGCGCGAGCCAACGAAAGCCGTGGTGACGGCCGGGACCGGTGGCTGAGAACGATTGGCCAGTGGACCCGGTCCCGGCCGTTGCCCAACGGTGATCGACGTCGCCTCGCCGCGTGCCCTCGTGCAGCGCCACGCTTGCCCGGATCGTCGTACCACCCGCCACTTCTGGCCGTTTTCGGGCGGCTCTTGACTGTGTTTTGCTGAGTTTACCTATCTCTTACATAGTTTTTTTTCTTTAACAATGTAAATCAGTCTAAAATTAATGTCTGCAATAGGTGACAGGGGAATCCTATTTATGAGTGATCAAAACAAACTCGACCGCGACCACCCAGTTCGGGACACGGATGAACGCGGATTCTCCCTCATGGAGGTTCTGGTTTGCCTCCTCATCGTGCTGCTGGTCGTGCCCATGCTGGCCGGTTTGCAGATTCATTCGATCAAGCTCAGCCAGCGCTCCAACCAGGCCGACATGGCGGTCTTTGCCGCGCAGGCCCTGTTCGAGGAAATACGCCTCACGGACTACGACGTTCTTGCCGATGGTAGTGACACCTTCACCCTGCCCGACGGCACCGTGTTCACGCGCGACTGGGACGTCCGGATGAATCAACCGGTGCCCGGCATGAAGGAGGTCACCGTCGAGGTGGTCGACGCCGGGATCGAAGACGCCGAGGCCATCAGGATGGTCTTCGCGGTGTCCGAGCGATGAGCGTACCCACGCCCCGGAGCCGCCTCGAGGGCCAGGGGGGCTACACCTTGATCGAGCTGCTGCTCGCCATCGCCATCATGGGCGTCATCTACGCTGGCGTCGCCACGATCATGATTCGCATGCAGATGAGCTACGAGACCACTGCGGCGACCATGGATCTGCGCCAGCAGGCTCGTATCGCCACCAACAAGCTGACCTTCGAGATGCGGCAGGCGGGCTCCGGCTTGAAGAATGTCGGCGAAATCTTCCTTGTTGCCGATGCTGACGAGGTGGCCTTCGCCGGCGACGTCGACCACGGCGACACGCGACCGCCGTGTGCCGACGAGACCGGCAATGCCGGCGTCGAACGCATCAGCTACCGGTTCGCCGCCGACAGCATCGAGCGCAAGGTCGAGTGCTGGGACGGTGCGACCTGGTTGCCCGAGATCGGCTACACGGCTGTGGCGAGCAACGTCGACATGACGGCCTCCGGCTACCGCTTCTTTCAGCTTGACAGCACCGAGATCGTTCCTGGCGCCGGGGGACTCACCCAGTCGGAGCGCGTCCAGATCGACTATGTGCAGCTAACGGTCAGGATGGCTGAGGACGAGCCGACCGCTTTCGACGACGTGCCCGCCAAGTTCGAGTACTCCACCTACGTGTTGATCCGGAACTCGGGGGAAGTTCTGACTCATCTGGGTATCTACGATGACTAATGACCCTGGCCATGCCGGGAGTCGAGGTATTGCGATGAGCGAGCGATTCGACTACGAGAACCGCAACACCAGGATGTGCCTGCGCCGCGACGCTGCCGGTAACATCCTCGTCACCTTGTTGCTCGTGTTCACCCTGACTACGCTGGTTTTCTCCGGCCTGGTCGTCGGCTCGGTCGACTGGTTCCTATCGGCCACCAGCGTGCAATCGGCCCAGGCGTTTGCCTTCGCCGAGACCGGCGCCGAGCACGCCTTCTACGCGCTCCGTGACGGACTCGAGCTGGACGACGTGCTCGAGGGCCCGGACGGGGCCTGGGGGAGCAGCGACGACGGCTTCTTCATGGGCACGGCCGCCCAGACTCTCGACGAGGGCACGTATCTGGTTCAGGTCGTCGACAACGACGACGGCGACAACGACATGGCCAGCGACTCCGACGGTATCGTTTACCTGTACTCGAGCGGCTGGCTCCGCGATATCGAGAAGCGAGTGCGGCTGACCCTCGCAGTCGCGGGATCCGGCGAGCCGGCCTCGGGCGCCAGCGGCTCGGGCGAATCCAGCTCCAGCGAATCGGATTCGGCGGCGGAGGGCAAGAAGGGCGGCTCGGGCAAGAAGGGCGGGTCGGGATGCAGCGGCGGGTACACCGCCGGCGGCAGCGGTGCGTCCGGCTCGGGGTCCTCGAGCTCCAGCGCTTCCGACTCCGGCTGCCCGAACTTTGATGGTCCGGGCATCGATTGGATCCACATTCTCGAGTGGCGCGAGGAGCGCTGACATGATGTCTGGTCGCCATGCACTGCCGCTGGCGTTGCTGATCTTGGGCGCACTGTCCGTGCCTGCGTGTGGCGGGAGCCGGGACTCGGTGCCGGCGGAGATCATCGGCAAGTGGACCACAACCGAGGCGCGCTACGCCGACCGATACGTCGAGATCACCTCGACGCAAATTACCTTCGGCACCGGCGGCACGGGGCGCACCCGCAACGCCGTCAAGGGCGTCCGTCAGACGCCTGATTCGCGCGGCACGCGCTTCAGCATCGAGTACGAGGGCGCGGTGGGCGAGATCGAGAGCTTCGCGTTCATCCTCGACGGTGACAGCCTGAGGCTCGCCAACCAGCCCGGCTTCGCCTGGAGCCGCGGGGGGAGCGATGCGCGGCCGACCGCGAAATAGCTCGGGCGGGGCAACTGCCCGCGGGTTGGCCGACGAGCGCTCGGGCTTCTCGCTGGTCGAGGTGATGATCACCATGGCGCTGGTGGCCACGCTGGCTGCCATAGCCACACCGCTTCTGATGGACTACCGCGACGACGCGCTGGTGGCGCACGCGGCGATCCAAGTCGCCGCCTTGAGCCTCGACATCGAGCGCTACAAGGAGGTCAACGGCGGCTACCCCGACACGCTGGCGGAAGCCGGCGTCGGTGGCGTACTCGATCCGTGGGGCAACGCGTACCGCTTCAAGAAGATCGTCGGCATGAACGGCAACGCTGGCGTGCGCAAGGACCAATTCCTGGTGCCGCTGAACTCCGACTTCGACCTCTATAGCATCGGAAAGGATGGCCTTACGGCGTTCCCGCTGTCTCCGCCGGCGTCGCACGACGACGTCATCCGCGCCAACGACGGGGCCTACGTAGGGCTCGCTGAAGACTACTAGGAGGCTAGGCGGAGCCGTGGGGATCCGGCTCAACGCCGATGTCGTCAAGGGTCGCCTGGCCCGGCGCATGCTCGGCATCTTCGTGCTCTGCGCCATCCTGCCGCTGGCGGCGTTGACGGGGATCTCCCTGATCACGACGCGCGCCAACCTCGAGGCGCAGGCGCACGAACGACTGCACGAGACCACCAAGGCCTTCGGCATGTCGCTGCTGGAGCGCCTGCTGTTCGCCGAGACGGAGCTGCGGCTGCTGGCGCGCGAGTTCGCCCGCGGCGAGGTTGTCGGGCCCGTGCACGAGTACCTCGACCGTTTCTATGGCGTGGCCATGGTACTGGACGGCGCGGAAATCCAGGCGACCGGCACGCCGGGGCCCATTCCCGAGCTTTCGGCCGAGTCGCAGGTGCGATTGGCCGAAGGGGGTCTGGTGGCCCACTTCATCGACGCGGCCACCTCGCCGCGGCTCGTGATGGCGGTGCTGATCGACCCCGGACAGGAATCCGCTGGCTGGGCCTACGGGCTGGTCCGGCCCGACTACGCTTGGGGCGAAGCGCTGCTGGTCGGGTTGCCCGAGGGCACCCAGATGCTCTTGGCTACCCCTCAAAAGGGGGTGTTGCTGAACACGCTGGGTGTCCCGGTGGCGGGGCTGCTGCGTGACATGGCTGTCTCAGGCAGCACGACCGGCGCCCTCGATTGGATCGGCGACGGGACAGCCTACGTCGCGGCCCACTGGCAGCTCCCACTGGGGTTCCGCTTTGGCACCCAGGGGATCGACATGGCGCTGCTCGAGCCGCAAGCGGCCGCGTTTTCGGCGGCGCGAGGCTTCGGTCGCAACTTCATGTTGTCGGGGCTGGCCACGCTGTGGATCGTCCTGCTGCTGAGCATCTCCCAGATCCGCAGCAACCTCGACCCGCTCGCTCATCTCCAGGCGGCCACCGAGCACATGGCCCAGCGCGACTTCAGCCATCGGGTCGAGGTCACCAGCAGAGACGAATTCCAGGACCTTGCCGAGTCCTTCAATGCCATGTCCGCCCGGCTCGGGAGCCAGTTCGAACACCTCGCGACCATGGGCGAGATCGACCGTGCGATCCTCGGATCGGTGCAGGTCGACGCGATCGCGCGCAACGCCGTGCACATGCTCGAGGACAGCTATCCCGAAACGACGTTCCGTTTCGGGGTGCTGCGGGACGACGGGCGGGGGATGCGGTTGTTCGGCGCCAAGGGCTCTGCCGCGGGGGTCATCCTCACCGATGCGGAGGCCGAAGCCCTCGACGCCAGCAGCGGCCACAGCATCCTGAGCCGCGAGGCGGCGTGGCCCTCCTACCTCTCGGCAGCGCTGCCCGATTCGCCCTCGAGTGCCCTCGTGATCCCGCTGCGCGTCGATGGGAGCGCCTCGGGTACGCTGCTGGTCGGCTTTCCAGAGCGCGGGTTGGAACAGGACGACATCGCGCAGCTCGACCAGATCGCCGAGCAGCTCTCGATGGCGCTCTCGAGTGCCCGGCTCGTTTCGCAGCTCGAGCAAACCAAGCAGGGCGCCCTCATCGCTCTGGCCCGTGCGGTCGATGCCAAATCGCAGTGGACGCGCGGTCACTCGGAGCGCGTCACCGACCTGGCCGTCAAGATCGGCCGCGAGCTCGGGCTGCCGGAGGCCACGATCGAGATTCTCTCGCGCGGGGGCCTGCTGCACGACATCGGCAAGATCGGTGTTCCGAAACGCCGTGCTCGACAAGCCCGGGCTTCTCACCGACGAGGAGTTCGCGCTCATAAAGGAGCATCCGGTGATCGGCGCCCGCATTCTGGAGCCCATCGAGGCCTATGCCGACGTCATGTCGGTAGTGCGCCACCACCACGAGAAGCTCGACGGTACCGGCTACCCCGACGGGCTGGTGGGCGACGAGATCAGCTTCGAGGCGCGCATCATGGCTGTGGCCGATGTGTTCGACGCGGTGAGCTCGGACCGACCCTATCGCGCCGGCATGCCGCTGGAGCGCTGCATGAGCATCATCCGCGCGGGGTCGGGCAGCCATTTCGACCCGGCGGTGGTGGCGGCCTTCGAGGCGATGATGGCTCGCGAGCAGCAGGAACCGGAGCAGCTCGCTAGCTGACGCCGAACGGATCCATCATCTCGGCGCACCCCTTGACCGCCTCAGGCGTAGCCCACCTCCGCGGTGAGCGGAGTGCGGCCGCGCATGAAGGTGCCGCTGCCTCGACCCACGACGCGGCCCTCGTTCTCGAGTACCGCCTCGGCCACGAACAGATTTCGGCTCTGATGGACCACGTTGCCGGTTGCCAGCATGATTCCCTCGGTCACCGTCCGCGTCAGGTAGGTGTTGAAAGAGGCGGTGAGCAGGAAAACGTCCTGCACGAGCGAGCTGGCGGCGAAGAAGGCCGCGTCGTCGAGTGCCTTGAAGTAAACGGCCCCGTGCACCGCATCGGCGGCGTGGAAGAACTCTTCGCGCACCGGAATCCGGACGATGGCCCGGGCCTCGCCGATCTCGATCTCGGGACGGAAGTAGGCGTTGATGCGGGCCTTCTCCGACAGGTACATGCGCTCCAGGCGCCGGTGGTGTGCATCGCTCATGCCAGCGATTGTAGCTGCCGTCGCGATGGCGCCGTTGTGCCCGCACCGGCCAGGGCCGGATCGGGTACCCTTTCCCTGTTGGCCCGCGCGACGAGCCCCGCAGTCGCTTTCCTCGAACCGACTGATCCGCCGATGATGAAGAAGCCCGTTTCTGTCGTGCTCACTGTTGGGTTGGGCCTGGGCGTTGCGGCCGCACCTACCACGGCCCCTTCAGCCTTGTCCGCCGGCTCCGACGACTGGACGTACTGGCGCGGCCCGATGCGCAACGGCGTTTCCGAGGCCACCGGTCTGCCGGACTCCTGGTCGCCCGCGGGCGACAACTTGGCGTGGATGGCGCCCTACGGTGGCCGTTCTGCCCCGGTCGTGTTCGGCGATCGCCTCTACCTGCAGAACTCGGTTGGGCACGGAGCCGACATGCAGGAGCGGATCATGGCCCTGGATGCCGATACGGGCGAGCTGGTCTGGGAGCACCGCTTCAATGTGACGCTCTCGGACGCCCCGCCCCACCGCGTCGGCTGGTCCTCACCGGTGGTCGATCGCGGCACCGGGGACGTCTATGCGCTCGGCGTATCGGGCAGCCTGATCGCCCTGTCCTCCGACGGGGAGCTGCTGTGGAGGCGTTTCGTGTCGGAGATCTTCGGCCTGTTGTCGACCCACGGTGGCCGCACGCAGTCGCCGATCATCGAGGACGGCAACTTGATCTTCGGTGGTGTGACCTCGGGCTGGGGCAGCCTGGCCCGGGGCATGCACCGGTTCATGGCTTTTGACAAGGCGACGGGCCACGTCGCCTGGGTCAGCTCTACCAATACGCGGGCCTTCGATACGACGTACCCGCCGCCCATCGTGCGCACCGTCGAGGGGCAGCGGCTGGTGATCACGGGTGGGGGCGATGGCGCGATTCACGCCTTCCGGCCAGCCACCGGCGAGCTGATATGGCGCTTTGCCATGAGCAAGCGCGGCATCAACTCAGGGGTAGTGCTGGCGGGTGACACGGCGATCGTGTCGCACGGCGAGGAGAACCTCGAGGACTCGGCCATGGGGCTGGTGGCCGGGATCGATGCTGCCGGCTCGGGCGAGCTCGGCGGCGACGCCGTGCGGTGGACGCTCCCCGGCATCCTCGGCGGCTATTCTTCGCCGGTTCTCGACGGCGACCGCTACTACCAGATCGATAACGCCGCCAACCTGATCGCGGTGGACGTGATGTCGGGGACCGAGCTGTGGCGTCAGAACCTGGGGACGATTCAGCGCGCCTCCCCGGTCCTGGCCGACGGCAAGCTCTACGTCGGCACGCAGAACGGGGAGTTCTTCATCCTGCGGCCCTCGGCCTCGGGCGTCGAGATCATCGACCGCGACGAGCTGGGCGACGGGGAGGTGGAGGAGATCATCGCCTCGGTGGCGGTGGCGCGCGGTCGGGTCTACCTCGTGTCGCACGAGAGGACCTACGCCATCGGTCCGGCCGAGGCGCGAGCGTCGGGGGCGGCGCCGTCCAGGGAGGCGCCGGCTGCCTCCACCGAGCCCGTGGCCCACGTGCAGATCTTCCCGCAGGAGATGGTCCTGGGCCCCGGCGACGAGGTTCAGTTGCAGGCCCGCCTGTTCGATGCCAGGGGTCGCCACATCCGCACGGTTGCCGCCGCCGATTGGTCCCTCGAGCGTCTTCCGGGCAGGCTTGGCGGCGATGGCCTGTGGTCCGTCGGGACCGCCGCAAGGCCCGCCGGTGGCAACGTCAAGGCACTCGTAGACGGCGTCGGAGGGGCAGCGCGGATGCGGGTCATCTCGGACCTACCGTGGAGCTACGACTTCGACGGGTTGGAGTCGGTGCCTCCCCACTGGGTCAGCGCTCTTGGCAAGTTCCGTCCCGAGGAGCAGGACGGCACCGGCGTTCTGATCAAGACGAACGACAACCCGTTCCTGAAGCGCACCAAGGTGTTCATGGGCGCCACCCGCACGCACGACTACACGGTCCAGGTGGATTTCAAGAGCGACATGCAGCGTCGCCGCCTGGGTGACGCCGGCCTCATCGCGCAGCGCTACGCGCTGATCCTGTTCGGCACCAAGCGCAACCTGGAGCTGCAGAGCTGGCAGCCCGAGACCGACCGCACCATCGTCGTCGACTACCCGGCGCGTCCGGACACCTGGTACACGATGAGGCTTCGCACCGACAACGAGGCCGACGGCTCGGTGAGGGTGCGCGGCAAGCTCTGGGCGCGCGACGCGACCGAGCCGGATGCTTGGGCGATCGACCACACGTTCCCGCCCGGCCTGGGGATCACCCAGGGTAGTCCCGGCTTCTACGCCGATGCCCATGCCGTGGTGACCTTCGACAACCTCAGCGTGACCCCCAACCAGTGAGAACCCGAATGCGCCGCAACATCTTCGAGCATCGCCAGGCCCTGGCCCTCGTCGCCCTGACGCTACTGCTCGGTGCGGCAGCGGGCGCCGGCCGGGCCGAGGACTCCGCCGGCGACTGGCCCATGTGGGGCGGCACGCCCGATCGCAACATGGTCTCGGACATGACCGGCCTGCCGACCGAATGGGACGTGGACTCGGGCACCAACATCCGCTGGGTGGCGGCGCTCGGGTCTCAGACCTACGGTAACCCCGTGGTGGCCGACGGCAAGGTCTTCGTGGGCACCAACAACGAGGCGCTCTACGATCCGGAGGTGCCGGGCGATGCGGGTATTCTCATCGCCTTCGACGAGGAGACCGGCGACTTCCTCTGGCAGCACTACAGCGCCAAGCTGGCTGCGGGCCGTGTCAACGACTGGCCGTATCAGGGCGTTTGCTCCTCGCCGCTGGTCGAGGGAGACCGCCTCTACTACGTCTCCAACCGGGGCGTCCTAGTGGCACTCGACACCAACGGCTTCCTCGATGGGGACAACGACGGCGCCGTAACCGATGAGGAGCTCACCCGACCGATCGATGGCGATGTGGTCTGGGAGTACGACATGATGGAGGAGCTGGGCTCCTTCCCCCACAACATGTCCAACTCCTCGCCGGTTCTGTACGGTGATCTGCTGTTTGTGTCGACCTCGAACGGCCAGGACGAGACCCACGTCAACATCCCGTCGCCGTTCACTCCCGGGATCATCGCGGTCAACAAGAACACCGGCGAGCTGGTCTGGGAGGACAATTCGGTCGAGGACCGGATCCTCCACGGGCAGTGGTCCTCCGCCGGCGTTGGCGAGATCGGCGGTGTCGTGCAGGTGGTCATGGGCCAGGGCGATGGCTGGGTCCGCGGCTACGAGGCCACGAGCGGCGACAAGCTCTGGGAGTTCGATACCAACCCTCTCGAGGCGGAGTGGCCGCGCACGCGCAACAACGTCATCTCGACCCCGGTGATTCACGATAACGTCGTGTACATCGCCAACGGCCAGGACCCGGAGCACGGCGAGGGCGTGGGGCACTTCTACGCCATCGACGGCACCAAGCGCGGCGACATCACCGAGTCAGGCCGCGTCTGGCACTACGATGCGATCCGACGCTCGATCTCCACCCCGGCGATCCACGAGGGCATCATCTACATGCCCGACTTCTCGGGCTTCCTGCACGCGCTCGACGCCAATACCGGTGAGGTCAAGTTCGTGCACGACACCTTCGCCGCGGTCTGGGGCTCGCCGTTGGTGGTCGACGGCAAGCTCTACCTCGGCGACGAGGATGGCGACGTGGTCATCCTCGAGGCTGGGCCCGAGGAGAAGGTGATCAACGAGCTCAACCTCGGCAGCTCGATCTACAGCTCCGCGGTGCCCGCCAACGGCCGCCTGATCATCACCACGCGCAACCGGCTGTTCTCGATCGAGGCGCAGTAGACGTGGTGCTCGGCCCGGGGTCCAGTTTCCGGGTCCGGCGCCGGCATCATCTGCTCGGGCGCTTGCCCGGGCTGGTTGCGGCGTTGAGCCTGGTGCTGAGCCTGGCGCCCCGGCAAGTCGTCTTGTCCGAGGACTTCTCAGAAGGCTGGCGCTCGCGCTGGAAGGTGCAGCAGCTCTCGCGGCGTGTCACGCGGTTCGAGGTGCTCGACGAGGGGACAGGTCCAGTGCTTCGGGGGACCGCCGAGCGGGCGGCGGCAGCGCTCTGGATACCGATTCCTGTGGCGCCGCCCGTCCACGCCATGCTCGCATGGCGCTGGAAAGTGGAGGAGCCGGTCGCGTCGTTCCGTAGCGAGCGCCAGCGGCACGGCGACGACTATGCCGCGCGTCTGATGGTCGCGTTCGGTAGCGGTCCCTTCGAGGCCGGGGCGCAGGTCATTGCCTACGTCTGGGCCCGCGCCGAGCACCCCGGCGCCCGCTTTCCCAACCCCTACCGACCCGAGGTCGCCACCCTCGTGTTGCGCGGCCCGGAGGCTGGGCTCGGCGAGTGGCTCACCGAGCACCGCGACCTCGAGGCCGACTACCGGGAGCTTTTCGGCGAGGCGCCCCCGGAGGTCAATGCCATTGCCTTCGTCGTCGACAGCGATGACACCGGGGGCCGAGCCCGCGGGCTTCTCGACGAGTTGCGCCTGACCGGAACCACCAGGCGCGATTAATCAGGCGAACAGCTTCTCCAGCTGGTTCAGGCAGCTGCCCCAGCCCTGCTCGTGTGCCGCCATCGCGTCGGCAGTCGGGAAGCCGTCCTGCTGGATCACGACCTCGGTGGCGTCGCCGCGAGCGTACAACTCGATCGTTACCACGGTCTCGCCCTCCATGTGGTCGGACTCCTTCCAGGCCCAGGTGTAGACCAGCCGCGCGGGAGGATCGATCTCGCGGTGGCGTCCTGGGGGCACGACCAGCGTCGCATTTGGTCGGGCTGGGTCCAGGCGGGTGTCGACGGCTACTGGAAGCGGAAGGTCCGCGTCGCGAGCCAGCCGAGGAGCATCGAGGCGCCCAGCAGCGCTATCAGGTGCGGCAGCACCGTCGAGGCGCCGTAGCCGAAGCTAATCAACCGGTGCATGGCGTCCATGGTCCAGCCGGTCGGCAGCATGAGCGCAAGCGACTGCATCCACTCCGGCGTGATCTCGATGGGCCACCAGCAACCGCCAAGCGCAGCGAGGGTCATCGTTCCGGTGACCCCCATGCCGGCCATCTGAGCCTCGGAACGGGCGATGTTGCCCAGCAGAAGGCCGAGTGTGGCGTTGAACAAGGCCCACGCCGCCAGAACGGTCACGATCATCGGAAGCGACTCGCCCCAGTCCATGCTGAACAGCACGGTTCCTACGAGCATGCCGAAGGCAATCTGCACGAGCCCCAGAGCCATGCGCCCGGCGAGTTTCCCGAGCACGATCGAGCCCCTCGACAAGGGGGTCGAGGCGAGGCGGCGCAGCAGCCCCTGCTGGCGTTCGATCACCAGCAGCATCGAGCCTCCGGTCAGCATGATCAGCATGGTGAACATCACCGTGGTGCCCGGGATCGTCTGTTCGTAACCGCTCGGCGTGTGCAGCCGCTCGCCGGCCGGCTGCACACTCAGGGTCAGGGAGCGGGGCATCGAGGCGATGCGCTCCAGGTCGCTTTTCGTGACCGGCGCTACGTTCTCCGGCGTAGCCTCCCGCCCATCTGCTTCTGGAACGGCCTCCTCACCGGTCTCGGAGGTGACCACGACGAGGTCGGCCAGCAGCCCGTAGACGGCACGCGCCAGCCTGACCAGATCGAGCTGCACATCCGGGCCCTCGCCACTGCGACCCAGGCGGATCGTGACTTGCTCGCCTGCCAGCACCGCTTCGGTGACACTGGCGTAGCCTTCTGGTGGCTCCGGCAGCGCTAACCGGCGGCCGTACTGCTCGTATTCCTCGCGATTCTCCGGCCGTACGACAGCGTAGTTCTGTGCTTCGAGCCGCTCCACGAGCTCATCGACCAGGAAGCCCGACTCGGGCGGTGCCCAAAGCGCCAAGGTGTCCGGCCGGTCCGGGTCCGGGCTGGAGGCGAAGCTGCCGGTAACCGTGCCGATGAAGTAAAAGAACAGGATCGGCATGACGAAGGTCCACAGCAGGGTCTCGCGTTGCCGCAGCATGAAGCCGAGATCGCGTGCGGCGATGAACCGGGCGCCTCGAATCAGTTCGCTCATGGGCTCAACCCCGGACCATGGGTCCGGCGCGGAGGCGCTGGCCGCACAGCGCGAAGGCGGCGGCGGCCGGGAGGCCGATGGTGGCGGCGGTGCCGAACAGGTCGGCCGAGCTCACGCTACCCCAGAGGATTTGCTCGAGCTGCGTCAGCGCCAGGCCGTTAGGGGTCCATCGACCGACGCTCTGCATCCAACTCGGCATGGCGGCAAACGGGAAGAAGGAGCCTCCGATCATCATCATGGGGAACAGGATCACCGTCGAGACGATGGAGCCGCCCCGCTGACTGCTTGCGAGCGACTGGACGGCGAAGAAGTAGGTCAGCAGGATCCCTCCCGCGAACGTGCACCACGCGATCGCGACCGGCAGCCGCATCAGCTCCACCCCGACCAGCCACCAGGCGACCGGCATCGCCGCGGTCGCAACGGCCGCCATGATGACCATCCCGGTGAGCACCTTGCCGAGCAGCATCGCCTCTGCACGGCGAGGCGAGGTGAGCAGGCGCCGCAACGTGCCCTGCTGACTCTCGTGCCATAGGTCGTCACTCATGCCCTGGGCAACGAAGAGAATCGACATGAAGAGCATCGCCGGCAGGAAGAAGCGCACGATATTGAAGTCGGCAAACGGGTCGGCCTCCTCGGCCTCCTCCGCCGCGTCCGGCTCCTCCCTGGCGAGCTGCAGCACCGGTGGGAACAGCAGAGTCTGGGCGCCATCGAATCGCTCGTAGACCTGCGTGCTGATCGCAGTCACTTGTGCCAGCGTCGGCCCTTCGCCGCCCGACGTGCCGATGTCCATTAGCTGGTTGACCTGCGATCCCAGCAGCCGCTGCCCGTAGAAGGCCACCTCGACGAGGATCTCGAGGCCCTCCTCGATAATCCCCGGCAGGATTCGTTGGGCCGGGTTCGTGATCAGCCGTAGCTCGGTCGGCTCCTCCAGCAGAACCGCGTCGCCGAAGCCCTCGGGGATGATCAAGAGAGCCGAGGCGTCGCCGGCGTCGATCCGCTCGCGGCCGGCCTCGAGCGTGACCGACTCGGTTACCAGGAGATCGCCCAGCGCCCCCTGCCCGGTGGCTCCGGTGAGCAGTCCACTGATGAGGGAGTCGTCCAGGTCGACGATCAAGAGACGCGCCGTCGGGGCACCTCCTCCGCCTCCGCTGCTGAGCATGCCGAGCAGCGTCCCGATCAGGATCGGAATACCGATCCATATCAGGAGCGCCAACGGGTCGTTCAGCCGGCGTCGGAGGTCCTTGACCGTGGAGTCGAGAACGAATCGCACTACTCTCGCAGCTCCCGTCCGGTGAGCTTGATGAACAGGCTCTCGAGGCTGGGCTGAGTCAGGGTCGTTTCCTGCACCGTGGCTCCGGCGCGCTCGAGTGCGGCGAAGATCGCCGGCAGCTTGCCGGAGGCCCCGGCTACCGCCAGCAGCAGGGCCTCCGGCTCGGCGACCACGACCTCGAGCGTATCGACTTGCCCGACGGCCTGGCGGATGGTCTCCGGGTCAAATGCGCCCTGCAGCCGCAGCATGTCGCGCTCGCCCATCATGGCTCGAAGCTCGGCCAGCGTGCCGCTCGCCAGCAGCGCGCCGTGATCGATGATCGAGAGGCAATCACACAGTTCCTCGGCCTCTTCCATGTAGTGGGTCGTGTAGAGCACGCACGCTCCCGCGTGCGCCTGCTCGCGGACCATGTCGAGCAGCCGTACACGGCTCTGGGGGTCCACGCCCACCGTGGGCTCATCCAGTAGCAGAACCGTTGGACGGTGGACGATGCCGCAGCCGAAGTTGAGCCGCCGCTTCATGCCACCGCTGAAGTTCTTCACCGGCTCGCGGGCGCGATCCAGCAGACCGGTGAGCTCGAGCACCGACTTGACCTGTAGCGATAACTCCGCCCCGCGTAGCCCGTATGCCGCTCCCCAGTAGGAGAGGTTGTCGGTCGCCGAGATGTCCTCGTACAGCGCCAGCTCCTGCGGCACGACGCCGAGCTTGGCCTTGGCTCGCTTGCCGTCGAGCTCGACGTCGTGGCCGTTGACGCCGACGTGTCCGGAGCTCGGCGCGACGAGCCCCGAGATGCACCCGATGGTGGTCGATTTGCCGGCCCCGTTCGGCCCGAGCAAGCCGAAGATTGCACCCGGCTCGGCGCGGAAGTCGATGCCGGCGACTGCAAGCAGGTCGCCGTATTCCTTGCGTAGACCCTTTACCTCGATCACCGCGGTCGGCCCTCCGGGGGTTCGACGGATCAGCTCCGTTCGATCGTGACCGTAGCTCAGTGCCCGCCCACGCGCAGCTGATTCCTCGCGGGCGGTCGCCATCGCTGCTGAACGGCTCGGATGGTTGCCGGGCTGTTGACTCGTTTCGCGTCCTCTGGAGGCAAAGGAGGCCTCACGGCAGCCTCCCCCAGGTAGGGTCGATCCCACCGTCGAGCGGGCCGTCGAGTGACCGGAGCCCGGCATGCACGTAGGCTTGGCTCTTCTTCTCGGAGGTGAACTTGAGCAACGAGCTGCGTCGCTGTCATGTCGTGCTGATCCTGCTCGCGGCGGCGGCCTGTGCCGCTCCCCCCGAGATCGAGCAATCGAGCGTAGAGCGGATCATCGGCACGCTGGCCGCCGATGACATGCAGGGGCGCCGTTCGTTCACGCCGGCGGCCGATCGCGCCGCGGAGTTCATCCGGGCGGAGTTCGAGGCCATCGGGCTCGAGACCTTCGCCGGGTCGGCGGACCATCTGCAGCGGTTCCCGGTTCACTCGGCCACCGTCCAGAGCTCAGAGGTTTCGCTGAATGGGGCCCCGGTGCCGGCCGAGCGCGTGGCGATGCGCCTCTCAGCGGCATCGATCGAGTGGACACCGGCCCATGCCGTCGAGCTGCTGGTGGTGGGCGCCGACGACAGCCCGATGACCGCGTTCCGGGCGATGCGTGCCGGTGGTCCCGATCGGCTGGTGCTGATGAACAGTGCCCACGCCGCGATGTTCGGTCGGCTACGCGGATTCCTCGGGGGCGCCAATCGGACGCTCGATCCCGGCGACGGCGGCAACACGGTGCTGGTTCTCACCGACGCGACGGCGCCGCGGAGCTTCCGTGTCGTGGCGACGGCGCGGTCGGAGTCGGTCGAGATCGCCAACGTGGTGGCAGTCATTCCCGGCCGGCGGGCCGACGAGATGGTGCTCTTCTCGGCGCACTACGACCACATCGGGATCGTGGAGGCGGTCGATGGCGACTCGATCGCCAACGGTGCCAACGACGATGCCTCGGGTACGACGGCCGTCATCGAGCTGGCGCGCTACTTCGCAGCACTCGGCGAGCCCGAACGCACGCTCGTGTTCGCCGCGTTCATCGCCGAGGAGATGGGCGGCTATGGCTCGCGCTACTTCTCCTCGCAGCTCGATCCCGACCAAATCGTCGCCATGTTCAAGATCGAGATGATCGGCAAGGTCGGAGTGCGTGGTCCCGGCAGCGCGTGGATCACCGGGTTCGAGCGCTCCGACTTCGGCACCATCCTGCAGCAGGCCGTCGAGGGCAGCGAGTACGAGTTTTACGCCGATCCGTATCCGGACCAGCGCCTCTTCTACCGCTCGGACAATGTCACCCTGGCGCGCCTCGGGGTTCCGGCGCACTCGATCAGCACGACCCCGATCGACGTCGACCCCGACTACCACGAGGTCTCCGACGAGGTGGATACCCTGGACCTCGAGAACCTCACCAACACGATTCGGGCGATCGCGGCCGGCGCGAGCACGATCGTCGACGGGTTCGCGACCCCGAGCCGGCTCGAGCCCGTAACGGGGGAGTGAGCCCGGCATGCGCTACGCGGAGTTCGCTCCGCCGCCGGATCTGGCGCCCCTCTGCTGGGACCACGCCGGGCCGCTTCTTCGGGGAGACCGAGGATCGGTTCTCGGAGCTGTTCGTGCTGGGCCTCCGCGACCGACGGCCTGTCGGGTTCTTTCAAGACGGTGCGAGTCGGCGGGCTGTAGTCTCGGCCTGATTCGGACCCTCGTAGTCCCAGGAGGCCCCATGCGGAGCGTCAGTGTGTTGTGTGTTTGCCTGGCCGTCGTCGTCCCGGCAGCGGACCTTGCCGGCCACGCCCTCCAATCGGAGCCGTCCGGTGCGGTGCACGACCTGAGGGTGCTCGAGTTTCTGTCCGGCTGTTGGCGCGGCTCGTTCGGACAGAGCGGGGCCATCGAAGAGTTCTACACGGGTGCCGATGGCGGGCTGATGCTCGGCACGACGCGCTTCTTCCGGGGCGATCGCGTAGTGCAGTACGAGTTCGCGCGGATCCAGGTCGAGGACGGCCACGTCGTGCTCATGCCCTACCCGAACGGGCGTCCCTCGGAACACGGCTTCGCGCTCACCTCTTTCCACGACGATACCGCGGTGTTCGAGGCTCCAGAGCATGACTATCCCAAGCGCATCATCTACGCGCGAGATGCCGACGACGGTCGAACCGCCTCGATCGACGCCGGCGCCGACGATCCGAGTCCCCGCGTGTGGACGATGACGCGAGTGCCCTGTGTTCGCAGTCGGTGAGATGCAAAGACGACGGTGATTCGGGACACTAGGGGGCGTCACTACCACACCGCTGGGAGACGCCCCCGTGTCCAGAGCCTGGTTCGCCGTTGCTGTCGCTTCCCTCGCAATGCTGCTCGGCGCCAGTCCGCCCCAGGGCACGGCGCTCGATGCGGAGCTCTACCAGGAGCTGCGCTACCGGCTGATCGGCCCGTTCCGGGCCAGCCGCACGGTCGGGGCCGTCGGGATCCCGGCGCAGCCCAACGTGTTCTTCGTCGGCGTCAACAACGGCGGTGTCTGGAAGAGCGACGACTATGGCCGCACCTGGAAGCCGATCTTCGACGATGCCCCGACCGGTTCGGTGGGGGACATCGCGGTATCGCCATCGCATCCGGAGGTGATCTATGTCGGCTCCGGCGAGGGACTGCACCGCCCTGATCTCGGTGTCGGCGACGGGATCTTCAAGTCGACCGACGGCGGCGAGAGCTGGCGGCACGTGGGTCTGGGCGAGGTGCAGCAGGTCGGCCGCATCGTCGTGCATCCCACGGACCCCGACGTGGTGTTGGTCGCGGCTCTCGGGCGGCCGTACGGGCCCAACGAGGAGCGCGGTGTCTATCGGACCCGGGACGGTGGCGACACCTGGGAGAGAGTGCTCTATCTCGACCACAACACCGGCGCCATCCAGGTGGAGATGGATCCCACCGATCCCGACGTGGTGTTCGCCGACCTCTGGGAGCATCGGGAGGGTCCCTGGGAGAACGCCCGCTTCTCGGGACCCAACAGCGGCCTCTACAAGTCGATCGACGGCGGCACGACCTGGCGGCGCTTGAGCCAGGGGCTGCCGACCGCCGAGCAGGGATTGGGGCGCATCGGGGTCGGGATCTCCCGGAGCGATCCGCGCCGTATGTACGCGACGGTCGATGCGCGGGAGCGCGGCGGGATCTACCGATCCGCCGATGCTGGGGAGAGCTGGGAGTTGGTCAGCACCGATCGGCGCATCTGGGGACGGGGCGGCGACTTCGGCGAGATTCGTCCTCATCCCGAGGACCCCGACGTGGTTTTCGCCGGCAACATCGCCGCGTATCGCTCCGACGACGCCGGCGCCACCTGGACGTCGATCAAGGGGGCCCCGGGCGGCGACGATTACCACAGGATCTGGATCAACCCCGAGCACCCCGACATCATGCTGTTCGGGGCCGACCAGGGGGCCACCATCACCGTCAACGGCGGGCGCACTTGGAGCTCCTGGTACAACCAACCGACGACCCAGCTGTACCACGTGACCACCGACAACCAGTTCCCCTATTGGGTGTACGGGGGCCAGCAGGAGAGCGGAGCCATCGGCGTTGCCAGCCGCGGCAACGGCGGCCAGATCACGTTTCGTGAGTTCCTGGGCATCGGGGCCGACGAGTACGCCTATGTCGCCCCGGATCCGCGCGACCCCGACGTTATCTACGGCGGTCGCGTCGTGCGCTTCGACAAGCGCACCGGCCAGACCCAGAACATCGCGCCGGAGGCGCTGCGCTCGGGCGACTACCGCATCCTTCGCACCATGCCGCTGCTGTTTCATCCGGCGGATCCGTCGATGCTGCTGTTCGCCACCAACGTGCTGTGGAAGACGCACAGCGGCGGGCAGAACTGGGAGATCATCAGCCCCGATCTGTCGCACGAGCAGCCTGAGGTGCCGCCGAGCATCGGCGACTTCCGTACCGCCGCGATGGAGTCGATGCCACGGCGTGGTGTGATCTACGCCGTAGGCCCGTCGCCGCTCGAGGTGGACACGATCTGGGCGGGGACCGATGACGGGCTGCTGCACGTGACGCGCGACGGCGGCGTCAACTGGGCCGATGTCACACCACCCGAGCTACGCGCCTGGGACAAGGTCTCGCAGATCGACGCGGGTCACTTTGGCCCGGGAACGGCCTACATCGCCGTCAACGCCATCCGCCGTGACGACATGCGGCCGCACGTGTTCCGCACCGACAATTTCGGCGCCACCTGGTCGCGGATCGTCGAGGGCATGAACGAGATGGGTCCGGTCAACGTCGTGCGTGAGGATCCGCGCCAAGCCGGGCTGCTGTTCGCTGGCACCGAGCGTCAGGTCTACTTCTCGATCGACGACGGGGAGAGCTGGCACTCGCTGCGGCAGAACATGCCCGCCAGCTCGATTCGCGATCTGGTGATCCACCAGGACGATCTCGTCGTGGGCACCCATGGCCGGTCGATTTGGATCCTCGACAACATCGAGCCGCTGCGCCAGCTCGCCGAAGAAACGGCGATGAGCGGCCCGCGGCTACTCGCCTCGCCGCCGGCCGTCCGCGCGCGCTGGAACATGTTCTCCGACACGCCGCTACCGCCCGAGGAGCCGACCGGTGAGAACCCACCCGACGGTGCGATCATCGACTACCTGCTGGCGCAGGCAGCCGAGCGCGTCACGCTCGAGATCCTCGACGGGACCGGGGCGGTGGTCCGCGACTATGCCAGCGACGAGGAGCCCGAGAGCGTCGATCCCGACACGCTCGCGCACCCCACCTACTGGATCCGCCCACCGTTGCAGCTGGCGACATCCCCCGGGCACCACCGCTTCGTCTGGGATCTGCGCCACGAGCCGCCGCCCGGTGCGCGGCGCCAGTTCTCGATCTCCGCGGTCGAGCTTTGGACGCCGAGCGGCCCCCAGGGGCCGTTCGTGCACCCGGGCAACTACACCGTGCGGTTGACCGTGGACGGGGACGCCGCGGAGCGTGCGCTCGAGGTGCGGCTCGACCCCAGGGTCGAGATTTCCGAAGCCGACCTGGGCCTGCAGACCGAGCTGTCGATGCGCGTCTACCGCGGCTACCTCCGCATGCAGCGCCTGCGCGAGGAGATCGATGCCTTCATGGCGCGGGTCCGGCTCACCCGCGAGGCCTACGAACGGTTCATGGCGCTGCGGGGGCAGGGAGCTCCCGGGAACCCCGACATCGTCTACGGCAGCATCACCGCCGTGCCTGGCGAGCAGGAGAGCGTGGTGGGGCTGCAGCACAAGTACCTCTTCCTGCTCAACCTGGCGCAGGCAGCAGATGCGCGGCCGACCGATCAGGCCCTGGCCGCCATCGACGCGCTCGAGCTCATCGAGCAGGCCGTCGTGCAGCGCTGGGCGCGGGAGCGCTAGGCCGATGCCCGAGGTAGCGCTCACGGAGTTCATCCGCCGGATGCCCAAGGTCGAGCTGCACGTCCATCTGGAAGGGGCAATCAGGCCAGCCACGCTGCTCCAGCTTGCCCGGCGGCACGGAGTCGAGCTCCCGGCGAGCACACTCGAGGGGTTGCACGACTGGTTTCGCTTCACGGATTTCGCCCATTTCGTCGAGGTCTACTGGGCGATCTGCGACTGCATCCGTGATGCGCACGACCTGGAGCTGATCACCGCCGAGTTCCTCACCGGGCAGGCGGCCCAGAACATCGCGTACAGCGAGGTCATCTTCACACCGTTCACCCACATCGAGCGGATCCCTCTGCAGGATCAGCTCGAGGCCATCAATCTGGCGCGCTCCCGGGCCGAGCAGGAGCTCGGGGTGCGGTGTGGCCTCGTCCCCGATATCTCGCGGCAGGTCCGACCGATCGAGCACGCCCTGCAGGTCGCCGATTTCGTGATCGACAACGTCGATAACGGCATCATTGCCCTGGGACTCGGAGGGCCGGAGACCGACAACCCACCGGAGCTGTTTGCCGGCGCCTTCGAGCCGGTGCACGCCGCGGGCATCCCGAGCCTTCCGCACGCTGGGGAGACCGAGGGGCCGGCCAGCGTCTGGGGGGCGATCGACACCCTCCACGCGGTTCGCATCGGCCACGGCGTGCGCTCTCTCGAGGATCCGGAGCTCGTGGCCTGCCTGCGCGATCGAGGGATTCCGCTCGATGTCAGCCCTTCCAGCAACGTGTGCCTGGGCGTCGCGCCGAGCCTCGAGGAGCACCCCCTGCCCCGTCTTGTGGGCGAAGGGCTGGTGGTGACGATCAACTCCGACGACCCGACGATGTTCAACACGAGCTTGACCGAGGAGTACCTGCGGCTCGCCGACGCCTTCGGATACGGACCCGACGAGCTCGTCGGCTTCGTGACCACGGCTGCCCGCGTCAGCTTGTTGCCCGAACCCCAGCGCACCCGGCTCGAGGCTCTAGTCGTCGCTGAGACCAGCCGATTGCGCGCCGAGCTCGCCGTGTGAACCGCGTAGTAGCATCGCGATGGCACGGAGTGATGCGATGCACAGACACACCTCGCCCGGTGCAGGTAGGCGACGGCGACGGCTGACTCTCGCCGAGTACGTCCGGCGTCGTAATGGTGTGCCTCTCGGCTCCTCCGGCTCGCTGCGGAACATGTTGCGCCGTTCTCTGGGTGCCGGGTCCTTTGTCGGATTCTGGCACTACTGGAATCCGGTGTTCGGATACGGATTGGCGAGGTATGTGCATTCGCCACTGCTTCGGGTCTTGTCACCGACGCCCGCCGTTATTGGAACATTCGTGGTCTGCGGTGCCGGACACGACCTGATGACGATGGCTGTTCGGGGATCTCCGACGCTGCTGTTCACGCCCTGGTTCTTCTTGCTCGGTACCGGTGTCGTATCGGGTCGTGCAGCAGGAATGGACCTGTCGAGCCGGCCATGGCTGGTCCGGGTCTCCGTCAATCTCACGTATGTCGGGGCCTGTCTTGCCGTGACGCTGGCGGCACGACGGGTTCCTTGCGATTCCATAGTCATGTTCTGCCACGCCCCGCCGCGCGACGAGATCCCGAGCGGACCACATGCACAAGCTCGTCGAGGTGGGGCTCGTCGTCGAGGTCGCGAAGCAGCGGGCCGTGGTGCCCGACGTCGGAGGGCTGGACGGCCTGTACCGACGCCTCGACGGCACCGTCGTGGCGCGCACCTTCAGTAGTGACCAGCGTGACAAGGTCCTGTTGCGGGCGGCTGGCGTCTCCCTGATGTCCGCCGACCGGGACGAAAGAGCGTCGAATCCCTGAGCTCGAGCACCTTCTGATGGTACACTCACGAGTACCAAAAGGAGGTCGCCGTGAAGCGCATCAACCTACGAGAGGACATTCGGCCGCTTTCCGAATTTCGAGCCAACGCTGCGGCGATGCTGCGGCGTGTTCGGCAGTCGAGGCGGTCGCTCGTGTTGACACAGCGCGGACACAGCGCTGCTGTTGTGGTGGATGTTGGCGAGTACGAGCGTCTGCTCGAGGAACTCGAGCTACTGCGAGATATTCACCAAGCGGAGCGACAGCTGGCAGACGGTCGTGGCATCGCGCATGAGGATGCCCGTGCCGAAGTCCTCGACCGCCTCGAGTAGTGAGCGAGGTTGTTTGGTCGCCGCTCGCTGTAGCGAGAGTGACCGAGGCGGCGGAGTTCATCGCGGAGGACAAGCCTGATGCGGCGGCGCGATGGGTGGACGGGGTGTTCGAAGCGGTGGCTCGGTTAGCGAGATTCCCACGTCGCGGTCGTGCGGTGCCGGAGCTCTGCCGCGAGGACGTCCGGGAACTGCTCCACGGGGAGTACCGCATCGTCTATCGCGTCGAGGCAGAGCGAGTGCTTATCCTGACCGTTCGGCATGGCCGGCGGCTGTTTGACGAATCGGAGATCGAGGAAGGCTGAGAGAGCTTGGGGAGCGGTGCGGATGGGCTCTCGAACTCGAAGTTGTTGACGTGAGGTTCAGGCTGCAAACTACGCCTCGGTCCGGGCGTAAGCTGGCTGCACCTCCCAGCGCGCCGGGCTCGAGGGTCGAGTCGTCGCTGAGACCAGCCGATTGCGCGCCGAGCTCGCCGTGTGAACCGACGGCGGCGGGAGGCGACCGCTGGCCTCGTGAGCTGGGCGGGTCTACGACTCGTTCAGGCCAGGGAAGTAGTTGACCTCGCCGCTGCTCAGCACCTGTTCGACGTGGGTCACCACGGGACCCTTCTTGAGGACTTCGGTGCGGACGTAGAGCTGATTGCCCTGTTCCGATGCCGGGATCGTGATCTCCGTCGTGGCGTACTTCTTTACCTTGTACCTCTTGGAGCTCACGGTCGTGCCGTCCAAGCGGCCGATCGTGACTCGAATCGTCGCCGTTTTCTTTCCCGGGTTGACGGCGCGGTACACGAGGGTCGCACCTTCGGGGTAATCGAAGCCGAGTGCCACGGCGCTGCTGCTGGTCGCGTTCGCGGTCGTGTACCCGGGGATGGTGGTGGCGAAGTCATCGCCGTCGGGCTGCCGCTGGCCATCGAATCGACGATGTATCGTGGCAAGGCTCACGAGCGGGTGCCCGGAGAACACCCTCGCGCTGCCGCGGAACCCAGCAGGGAGCCCGAACTCCTCGCGCAGGCTGCTGTACGCCGCCAGGGCCCGCTCGGGGGGAATGACGCTGTTGCGGCTCTTGACCTTGCCGTTTCGGTCACGGAACACGAGGTCGACCTCGGTCTCGAACCAGAGGTTCTGGATCACGAGGTTGGTTTGCTCGTTGACGACAGGGATCAGCACGCTCCCGCCATTGAAGTCGCTGGTGAGGACGGCGGGTGTGAAGACACGATCGCCGGACCCCTGATAGGCGGTGCTGGAGCCCGCCCAAATGTTTAGCCCCGGCGCCGCGACGTCCGGTCTCGGGACCAGATCGCAGGTTGCCGAAGGCGCCCGCGAGGAGAATTCCAGCATCGAATGCGCGGGGAGCTCGTGGGTCTCGTTTCCGACCTCGGTGTTGTTGGCATCATTGCAGAAGCTCTCGACCTTCGCCGCGTCGGAGCCCCGGTTCACCAGGAGCACGTCGGAGACGATTCCCGCGTCCTTGTCGCGCGGGATGCCGACGAGCAGGTCGGTCTCGCCCGTCGAGGTCAAGGGTCCGTAGACCGGCGTGCGCGCCCCCCTTCCAGGCGTTGAGGACCATGGCGAGTATCGGCGTGTCCGAGCTGACCGCACAGGAGCCCTCAAAGCCGGAGAGGAGGTCGCCGATGGCCAGCCGCTGGCCTTCCCGGTTCGAGACCGTGGTCTGTACCCTCCGCACCTCGAGACCCGAGGGCTGGAGCAGGATCACATCGGCGTTCGTGGAGAGAGCTCTCGTTCCGAGCAGCGACAGGGTGCTGCGACTACTACACGGCAGCATGGTCGTTCCCGGATCTCCCTGTCCGGTCGCAGGACTGCTGCTGGCGAGGGCCGCGAGCATGGCAAGGCCGCCCGCTACGGCGATTCTGGTCGGGCGGGCGCTGTCCACGAGCTTCAAGGCGATGCCTCCTGGGTGTTCGTTGGCCTACGCCGGGATCATATCGTGCGGCCACGCGGCTCAGACCAGGCGGCCGGATCGCCAGCGTGCCGAGGGAGCTCGCGGTCAGATTGGGCGGCAGCGAGCGCCCACAGCCGGCGTTGGCCTCAACGTGGTATCAAGAAGCTGGCGTTGCCGCACCGAGCGCTGCTGAGGAGGTCGAAGGATGGCACCGAGACGTTTCCTCTCGGCCCGTTGGGTCGACCTGGCGATGATCAACTACGAGGTCGATCCCGGGCTGCTGACTCGCAGGGTGCCACGGGGCACCGAGATCGACGATTTCGGCGGGCGGACGTTCGTCAGCGTGGTTGGCTTCCTGTTTCTGGATACGCGCGTGATGGGAATCGCCGTTCCGTTGCATCGCGACTTCGAGGAGGTCAACCTGCGCTTCTACGTGCGTCGCGAGACCGGGGGACAACTTCGTCGCGGCGTTGCTTTCGTCAAGGAGATCGTTCCACGGCGCACGATTGCCTGGGTCGCTCGGCTTCTGTACAACGAGAACTACATCGCCCTGCCCATGAGTCACGGCGAGACTCGGGGCCCCGACTCCTCGCGAGTCACATACGAGTGGCGGTATCGCGGACGATCGCAACGGCTCGGGGCGACCCCGGTCGGTGAGGCCGTCGTGCCGCCCGCGGGAAGTGAAGAGAGCTTCATCGCCGAGCACTATTGGGGCTATGTTCGCCGGCGAGACGGCTCAACCGCGGAGTACCAGGTGGAGCATCCGCCCTGGCGGGTGTGGCGTGCTTCGAACCCGTGCTTGGAGTGCGACGCAGTCGGCTTGTACGGGCCGGAGTTCGCAGACGTACTCGCCGGTCCGCCGAGCTCGTGTTTCGTGGCCGAGGGCTCACCGGTCGTTGTGCGTCGCGCTACGCGCCTGCGAGACTGATCGACGCGCTTGCGCGAATCGACCCACCACGGCCTGCTCGCGACGGATTCCATGCGCCGCGGCGAAAGCGTGAAACCAAACGTTGCTTGCCGGCGTTCTAGTGGATAGATTCGATACCCGGAGTTTCTAGGTATAGAATTCCTAAAGGTGGACGAATGGCCAAGAGGATCGACTTGTTCCGCGGAACGCTCGATATGCTGGTGCTCCAGACAGTCGTCGATAACCCGCTTCACGGCTACGCCATTGCGAAGCGGATCCAGCAGGTCACCGACGAGGCGCTCAACGTCGAGGAGGGATCGCTGTACCCGGCGCTCTACCGCATGGAGAAGCGGGGGTGGATCGAGGCCGGCTGGGGCGTTACCGAAACGGGCCGTCGCGCCAAGATCTACACGCTGACCCGCGAAGGGCGTGAGCAGCTCGAGTCGGAGGTTTCCAACTGGGGCGAGTTCTCGAGCGCTGTGGGCAAGGTCCTTCAACCCCGCTGAGGCACGCATGAGGCTGAGCAGGTTGCTAGCAGGCCTGGGCCGCGACCCGGCAAGCCGTGTCGAGCAAGACATCCGCGAGGAGCTCGAGCTGCACCTCGAGCTGCGCACGGCCGACAACGTGGCAGCGGGCATGGCACCCGGGATCGCGCGGCGTGATGCGGAGGCCCGTTTCGGCAACTCCGACAATATTGTCCGCGCCGGCCGCAAGGTGCGGCTCGACCCCTCCAACCCTCTCGGAGAGTTTCCCGGATCTCGCTCCCCAGAGCGCGCAAGAGTCAAGCTCATGACCGACTTCGTGTACGACCTCAAGCACGGCCTCCGCATGTTGGCCAAGAGCCCCGGCTTCACCGGCGTGGCGGTGCTGTCGCTGGCCCTCGGCATCGGCTTCAACAGCACGATGTTCACGTTGATCGACGCCGTGATGTTCAAGCCCCTTGCCGCGAAAGACCCGGACTCGCTCGTCCGCATTCGGGCGCGCACCGACGGCCTCGGCGGGATGATGAGCTCGTATCCGAACTTCGTCGATCTACGGGATCAATCGGAGACGTTGGCCGCCGTCGGCGGCTTTCGCACCGAGATGACCACGTACAACAACCAGGGCCAGGCGGAGTTCGTCTTCGGCGAGACCATGACCGCCGAGACGTTCGAGATTCTCGGCATCGAGCCGATCCTGGGGCGCAGCTTCGCGCCCGACGAGGATGACCACATCGCCGGCGATTTCGTCGTGATGGTCAGTGAAGGGTTCTGGCGTACGCGCCTCGGTGCCGACCCGGAGGCACTCGGGCGACAGCTGCAGTTCGGTGGTCGGCCCTACACGCTGATCGGCGTGGTGCCGAGCAGCTATAGCGGCGCTACACCGCCACTCGCGGCGAATTTCTGGTTGCCGATGTCGATGATCGATCTGACGACCCCGGGTGCCACCGGAACCGGCAGCCGCCTGGATCGACGCGGCTCGCGCAACATTCAGATCGTGGCGCGCCTGGGGGATGGCGTGACGCTCGAGGCTGCCAACGAGGAGGTCGGTGCCATCGGCGCGGCGCTGGTGCAGGAGTACCCGGAGGCCAACGAGGCTCTGGACTTCGAGGTGCTCTCGGCGCAGGACGTGCGCATCGATCCATCGGTCGACAGCATGATGCTTCCGGCCAGCGGCGTATTGATGGGCGTCGTCGGACTTGTTCTGTTGATCGCCTGTGCCAACGTCGCCAACATGATGCTGGCGCGCGGTTCGATGCGGCGTCAGGAAGTGGCCGTACGGCAGGCGATGGGCGCGTCCCGCTTTCGGCTCGTGCGCCAGTTGATGACCGAGAGCCTGTTGCTGGCCCTGATCGGTGGCGGTCTGGCCGTGGCGGTCGCCGCGGGCACGATACGAATGCTGCAGTCGGTGCAGCCGCCGGTGATGGTACCGATCGACTTTCATATCCCCATCGATCCTCGCGTCCTTGCATTCACCGGGTTGATCTCGGTCCTGACCGGCCTGCTGTTTGGTGTGATCCCGGCGCTCAAGTCGACCCGCACCGAGCTCACCAGCGCGCTCAAGTCCGAGGATCCACGCAGTGGCAGCGGCAAGAGCGGCAAGAGCGGCAAGCTGCGGAGCACGCTGGTGGCCGTGCAGGTAGCTGTCTCGCTGGTGCTGCTGATCTCGGCAGCGCTGCTGGCGCGGAGTCTGATGAACGCGCAGACCATCGATCCCGGCATCGAGACGGAGTCGGTCGTGTCGATGGTGGTCGGGCTGGCCTTCCAGGGATACAACCCCGACGCGGCGCGCGACTTCCACAACCGGGTCATCGAGCAGATCGAGGTACTCCCCGGCGTTCAGTCGGCGGGCTTTGCCGAGCGCATGCCGCTGGAGTCGACGACCATGATCGACCGTGACTTCTGGCTCCAGGACAAGCCGCTGGAGCCCGACGAAGACCCGCCGTTGTCGATGGCTGCTTCCGTGAGCCCGGAGTACTTCTCGATCCTGGGGATCACCGCCGCGGCCGGTCGTCTGATCGGCCTCGAGGACATCGCCGAGGCGCCCCACGTGGTGGTGGTCAACCAGGCTTTCGCCGATGAGTACTGGCCCGGTGACAACCCGATCGGCAAGCTCTTGTCGGTGACCAACGAGGAGGGTCCCTGGGCCGAGGTGATCGGGGTGAACTCGGCGCACAAGGTCATGACGCTCGGTGAGGATCCGAGGCCCCACCTCTACCTGGCCTACGACCAGTACTCGGGAAGCGGGCTCGGCTCGATCGTCGTGCGCACCTCGGCCGACCCGGCCCCGATGCTCGATGCGATGCGGCGGATCGCGCAGGGGCTGGATCCGAACCTCGCGATCATGGAGACCAAGACGATTCGCCAGCACCTTTCCCTGAGCCTATTCCCGGTACGTCTTGCCGCGGCCTCCCTCGGTGTGCTGGGGGCTGTCGGCGCGCTGCTCGCCGCCGTCGGCGTCTATGGCGTTGTCGCCTTCGCGGTCGCACGCAGGAGGTACGAGATCGGCATCCGGATGGCCGTTGGCGCCGACCGGGCCGGCGTGGTGAAGCTGATCCTACGTCAGGGCATGGGGGTCGTGCTCATCGGCGTCGCGATCGGGCTCGCCGCGAGCCTGGCGCTCACGCGGGTGCTCGGAGCCATTCTCTACGGCATCAGCGCCACCGACATCGTGGCGTTCGTCGTCGCCGCCGGCGTCCTGGCCCTGGTTGCGATCGTGGCCAACCTGATCCCGGCGCTGCGTGCCTCGCGCGTCGATCCCATCGCCGCGCTGCGCAGCGAGTGATCTCGATGGGCAGAGCCTGGCTCGACCGTTTACGACGTAGTGGTCGGAAGCGCCGCCTCGAGCGCGACATCGGCGCGGAGCTCGAGGCCCATATCGCCGCGCGTACGAGCGACAACATCGCCGCCGGCATGGATCCCCGCCGAGGCCCGCCGCGCCGCCGAAGCGCGCTTCGGAAACCTCGACCGCATCCGGGCCGAGGGCATGAGGGTGAAGGTCGGCAATCCCGACGAGACCGTGCTCGGGTCGATGTCGGGCGGAGGTGGCACCGGCGCGCCGGCTCGACTGCTCGAGCAAACCGCCACGGATCTCCGATGGGCAGCGCGCGCGCTCAGGAACAGCCCGGCGTTCACGCTCGTGGCCGTCGCCTCGCTGGCGCTGGGGATCGGCTTCAATGCCGCGATGTTCACCCTCGTCGACAGCATCCTCTTCCGCCCGGGGCAGCTCGAGCGGCCTCACGAGCTAGCAGGCTGCTGAAAAACTCCCCTTGTTCGAGTAGATTCTGAACCACGCAGCCCGCGGCAAAAACCGAAGCATCAACGAGGTGAGCAGATGCGTGGTGAGGACGCGGGACAGGTGGCCGCCTTTAGTTACGTATCTCCGGAGCAGCGAGTACCGAAAGAGCATCCGCTGCGGCCGCTGCTGAGGATCGTCAACGATGTGCTGGGGCGGATGTCGCCGCTGTTCGAGAAGCTGTACTCGCACACGGGGCGACCGTCGATCCCGCCGGAGAAACTGCTGCGGGCGCTGCTGCTGCAGGTGCTGTACACGATTCGCTCCGAGCGCATGCTGATGGAGCAGCTCGACTACAACCTGCTGTTCCGGTGGTTTGTGGGCCTGAACATGGACGATCTGGTGTGGGATGCGACGGTGTTCACGAAGAACCGGGATCGAGTGTTGGGAGGCGAGGTCGCCGAGGTGTTCTTCCAGGAAGTGCTGGCGGAGGCACGGCGCCGCAGCCTGCTATCGGATGAGCACTTCACGGTGGACGGCACGCTGATCGAGGCGTGGGCCTCACACAAGAGCTTCAAGCCGAAGGATCAGAGCGACTCCGATGAGGGAGGCAGCAACCCGAGCGTCGATTTTCGCAAACAACGGCGCACAAACGATACTCACGCCTCCAGGACCGATCCGGACGCATGCCTGTACAAGAAAAGTAGGGGAGCCGAGTCGAAGCTCTGCTACATGGGGTACCTGATGATCGACAACCGCCACGGGTTAGCAACCAAGGCATGCGTAACGATCGCTTCCGGGACAGCGGAACGAGAGGCGGCGGTGCAAATGGCGGACAAGATTTCCGGTAACCGCAGGGTGACCTTGGCGGCCGACAAGGGCTACGACACACGCGAGTGCGTCCGTAAGCTTCGAGATCGGAACATCACCCCGCACGTCGCACAGAACGACACCAATCGGCGCAGCGCCATCGACCGGCGCACAACCCGCCACCCCGGCTACCAGGTCAGTCAAAGGAAACGCAAGCTCGTCGAGCAGATGTTCGGATGGGCCAAGACGGTCGGGCTGATGCGCAAGACGCGGCACCGAGGCACCGAACGCGTCGATTGGATGTTCACCTTCACCGCCGCTGCCTTCAACCTGGTCAGAATGCGCAACCTCCAGGGGGCGACGTGACGATATCGGGACTAACCGCCCAAGAAATACCGGCGCGGCCGGCAACCAGAGCCTCGCACTCGCACTCGCCGCCCCGCTAACTTCACCGTGATCGAGACGATCCAGCCCAAAATGGCGCGCTCGAGCCGTTTTTCAGCAGCCTGCTAGTGCAGATCTTCGCCAGCGATCCCACGCTCATCCAGGCGAACAGCATCTCCCACCTCGACTATCAGGATCTCGTCCGACTCGACGACGTGTTTGCCGGTGTCACTCTCAACCGCATCGAGCTGGTGGCTCACACCACCGAGGACGGCAGCCTGATGCTGATGGGTGAGTCGGTGACCGGCAACTTCTTCGAGGTCATGGGGGTCGGCGCGCTGATCGGTCGAACCCTCGCACCGAGCGATGATGTGACGCCCGGGGGCCACTCGGTGGTCGTGCTCAGCGAGAGGGTGTGGCGAGCCCGCTTCGCCGCGGACCCGGAGATCGTCGGCCGACAGATGAGCCTGAACGGCCGACCGTATAGCGTGGTCGGCGTGATCCCTGCGAGCTTCACCGGCACGCGTGCAGGCTTTGCCATGCAGCTCTGGCTGCCCACGTCGATGGCGGACGTGGTGCGAGCGGGCACGGGCAATCAGCCGGTGCTCGAGCGCCGCGAGGCGCGTGCCTTCGATTCGATCGCCCGTCTGCGCCCTGGAGTCGGACTCGAGGGCGCTGCGACCCGCGTCGCGGCGCTCAGCCAGGCTTTGGAGACCGAGTATCCCGACAGCAACGACGAGATCGCTTTCCGCGTGCTGCCGGCCGAGAGCATTCGGATCGATCCTGATCTGGACGGGCCGATGACTGGAGTCGGCATGGTGCTGATGGCGATGGTCGGACTCGTGCTGCTGGTGGCGTGCGCCAACGTGGCTAACATGCTCCTGGCGCGGGCGGCATCGCGGCAGCGAGAGATAGCGGTGCGCCTGGCGCTCGGCGCCAGCCGCGGCCGTCTGGTGCGCCAGCTACTGGCCGAGAGCGTGATGCTCGCCACCGTGGCCGGCGTGGCCGGCGTGCTGATTGCGCAGTGGATGGTGCGGCTGCTGGTGAGCTTCCAGCCTCCGCTACCGATCCCGCTGTCACTCGACTTCGCAGTCGACCGGCGCGTGCTTCTGTTCGCGTTCGGTCTGTCCTGGCTGACCGGGCTGCTCTTCGGCCTGGTTCCGGCCCTCAAGGCAACCCGCCCCGACCTGGTTCCGTCGCTCAAGTCCGAGGAGGCCAGCGTGGGTGTGGCTGGCCGGGCGCTGTCGGCCCGCAATGTGCTCGTGGTCGGGCAGGTCACCGTGTCGCTCGTGCTTCTCGTTTGCGCCTCGCTTCTGTCGCGTAGCATGCTCAACGCGCGTCGCATCGACCCCGGGTTCGCCATCGACGGGCGCGTGGTCCTCGGTACCGGCCTGGGCTTTGCCGGCTACGAGGTCGACGACGCGCGACGCTTCCATGAGCTTGCCGTGGAGCGCATTCGCGCCCTACCGCAGGTCCGCGCGGCGACGCTCGCCGAGTACGTTCCGCTGGGCGGCGCCGAGACGCAGGTGCGCGCGCTCACCGAGGAGCAGCGCGACGATCCGGATGCTCTCCGCCCTCAGGTCAACCTGACCCAGGTGGGCGCCGACTACTTCGAGGTAATGAACATACCGATCGTGCAGGGGCGGGCCTTCGGATCGTCGGACGACGAGGCGGGTGCATTCGTTGCCGTGATCAGCGAGGCCGCCGCGGCCGAGTTGTGGGAGGGCGAGAGCCCTCTCGGTAGGCGGCTGTCGATGACCGGGGCGTCGGGCTCCTGGGTCGAGGTCGTCGGGGTGCACCGCGACCACAAGGTGTCGACGCTCGGCGAGGCGCCGCGCGCCAACGTCTACGTTCCGTACGGGCAGAGTGGCGCACAACCGCTGTCGAGCATCGTGGCGGTTGTCAACGGGGACACGGCCCGGGCGCTGGCGGCCATGCGTTCCGAGATCCATACGATCGATCCGGATGCCCCGGTCCTGGCGGCGCTGACGATGCGACAGAGCACGGAGCTGTCGACCTTTCCGGTGCGCATGGGAGCGCTGCTGATCGGCGTGCTCGGGGCGGTCGCCGGGCTGCTCGCTGCCATCGGCCTGTACGGTGTCGTCGCCTATCAGGTCAGCCAACGCTCCCGCGAGATCGGCGTGCGCATGGCGCTCGGCGCGCGCGCCGGAAGCGTCGTCCGGCTGGTGCTGGGCCAGGGGATGCGGCTGGTCGGCGTCGGCCTGGTGCTCGGGGTGCTGGGTGCGCTCGCGGCGAGTCGCGTGCTGGCGGCCCTGCTGTACGGCATCAGCCCCACCGACCTGGTCGCCTTCGTCGGCGCCGCGGCCCTGCTGGCCGGCGTGGCCGTACTGGCCAACGCCCTGCCGGCGCGGCGCGCGGCGCGCATCGACCCGATCGCGGCCCTCAGGTCGGAGTAACCGCCCGGCGTCGATCGGTTGGACTCAGCGGTAGCTTCGGAGTAGGCGGCTCAGTCGCTCCGTCGCTCGCCGATGGCGTACAGCGCGCTGGCGGTGCGGATGAAGATCTGTCCGTCGGAGATCGCCGGTGAGCTCAGGGTGTAATCGCCGAGATCGTTCTGCGCCAGGATCTCGAACTCGGGTCCCGCCCTCAGGACGGTGGTCAGGCCGTCCTCGTTGGTGATGTAGAGCTTACCGTCGGCCAGCACCGGTGAGCCGCTGTAGGTGCCCGAGGGCAATCGCTCGGGGCCGTAGATATTCTCGCCGCTCTTGGCGTCGAGGCAGAAGGCGATACCGCGATCGTTGATGCTGTAGAAGTAGCGGCCGTCGGTTACGGGCGTCGGAACGTCAGGGCCGTCGCGGAAGTCCCAGAGCCGGTGGCTCTCGGTAACGTCGCCGCGCCCTCCCGCCTTGATGGCGAGCAGTGGGCGGACGCGCGTCGGCGCATAGACGATGCCGGCGAACGCGGTAGGCGAGGCGACGATGCGGTAGGAGGGGATGTTCTCGGGGTTGAGGCCGTCGGCACGCCACAGCTCCTGACCGGTCTGCGGGTCGTGCCCGGTGACCACGTCGCCGCCGGCGATGACGATCTCGGTGTTGCCCTCGTACTGCAGCAGAGCCGGCGTGGTGTAGGCGTCCGGCGACTCGCGGATCGCGGCGGTCGGCCGCTCGACTCGCCACACCGTTGCGCCGGTGGTGCTGTCGATGCGCAGCATGTAGGAGGGATCGTCGGTCTTCATGCCGTGCAGTACCTGCACGAAGAGGGCGCCCTCATACAGCAGCGGCGAGGACGCATAGCCCCAGTTGAGCCCGAACTTCCCGTAGTCGGCCTGGATGTCACGCATCCAGATCTCGTTGCCCTCGAAGTCGAAGGCCTTGAGGATGCCGGTTCCGGTCATGACCCAGACGTGCTCACCGTCGGTCACCGGCGAGGGCGAGGACATGTTCTGCTTGCGCTCGCGATGGTCGCCGTCCGAGAGGAACTGCTCCCACAGCTTGTTGCCCGTGCTCCGATCGATGGCCCAGAGCCAGAGCTTTGCGCCGTCGGCCACGTTGAGGAAAATCGTCTCGCCCCAGATGATCGGGGTCGAGCCGCTCCAGGCCGGCAGGTCCAGCTTCCAGGAGATGTTGTCCTCGGGGCTCCAAGTCACCGGCAGGTCGGTCTCGGTGCTGATGCCGTTGAGCGTTGGCCCCCGCCAGGAAGGCCAGTTGTCGCCCTGGCCGGTGGCGACGGAAGCCAGTAGGATGGCGGCCGCGAAAGCGAGGGTCTTGCGCACGGTTTCCTCCGAGCAGACGCAGGGCGTCTCGAAAGCAGCGGGGGGCTAGCGATCAGTGGCGACGCGGGGATCGATACGACGATACTTCAGGCGCGACGACGGTCACAAGATCGAGGTCCTCACGTGAAGCGAGCCTTCCAGCAGTATCTGTTGCCGGGGATCGTCTTCCAGTCGGTGTTGATCGGCGGCGCCTACGCCACCGGGCGCGAGATCGTCGAGTACGGCGGAAAGTTCGGAGCCGCCGGGTTCTGGAGCATCCTGGCGATCGGCATCGGTTTCACCATTACCACCGCGACCTGCTACGAGTTTGCGCGCGTCGCTCGCGTCTACGACTACCGCTCGCTGGTTCGCGAGCTGATCGGGCCGGCCTGGCCCCTGTTCGACCTGCTCTACATCACCATGGTGATCATCGTGATCGCCGTCGTCAGCGCCGCCTCGGGCAGCATTGCCGAGCAGGTGCTCGGGTTGCCCTACTGGATCGGTGTCGGGCTCGTGATTCTGATCGTGGCGCTGATCAACGCCGCCGGGCGCACCGTGATCGAGAACTTCAAGTCGGTGGGCTCGGCGCTCCTGTACGTCGGGTACATCGCCTTCGCGGGGAGCATCTTCGCCAGCGGCTGGCCGCAGGTGAGCGCGACGTTGTCCCGGGGCGACACCTCCTATTCGGGTCCGGTCGCCCTCGGCACGCTGCTCGGCACCGGATTGCTCTACGTGGGCTACAACCTGGCTGGCCTGCCGAGCACGCTGTTCGTGCTCGATCGCCAGACGTCGCGCGCCCAGGCGCTCTGGGCCGGTGTGCTGACCGGCCTGCTGTCGACGATCCCGTTCACCCTTACCTGGCTGGCGCTGCTCGCCTTCTACCCGCAGCCCGAGGTGCTGGGCGCCGAGGTGCCGTGGCTCGTGATGCTTGACCGAGTCGGTGGCGGCTGGATGGTGGCCTTCTACGCGGTGGTGATCTTGTGGACACTGGTGGAGACCAGCGTCGGCATGATCCACGCGGTTCTCGATCGCGTGTCCGTGAACCGGATCGAGAACGGCAAGCCCGGGTTGACGCCGCGGCAGGTGGCGATCATCACGGCCGGGCTGCTCATCGGGGCTGCGGCATTGTCGCGGCTCGGGCTGATCGCCCTCGTGGCGCAGGGCTATACGCTCATGGCCTACGGCTTCCTGCTGTTGTTCGCACTGCCGCTGCTGACCCGGGGTGTTCGGCGCATCATTACCTCGGAGAGGTGAGCTCCGCCTGCTCGCCGAGCCGATGGATCTCGGCGATGAGTGCGTCGAGGTCGGCTCGTGCGGTGCGGAAATTCACGATGCATACCCGCAGCGCATGGCGTCCGTCCAGCTGGGTGGGCGATACTCGGCCACGGAAGGCCCGAGTAGGGGCTTGACGGCACGTCCGTAATAGATCACTATATCCGGATGGACGGATGGATTGGTGAGAGCGGGGCGCGCATCTTCGACCTGATGTCGAACCTCGCAGATACGACCCGTGCCCGCATTCTGCTCGTGCTCGAGAGCCAGGAGCTCAACGTTTCGGAGCTCTGCACGGTGCTGCAGATGCCGCAGAGCACGGTGAGCCGGCACCTCAAGCATCTGGCGGACGAGGGCTGGCTCGATTCGCACGCCGACGGCACGAGCAGGCGTTACCGCATGGCCTCCGCAGGGTTGGCCGAGACGGCGACCGAGCTGTGGACGCTGGTCCGCGGCCGCGCCTCGGAGCTGCCCGCGGCGCGCCAGGACGCGCTCCGGGTCAAGAGCGTGCTGGCCGAGCGCCGTAGTCGCTCGCAGGAGTTCTTCGCGTCGGCCGCCCACGACTGGGACGAGCTACGGCACGAGATGTTCGGCGACCGGATCGACCTGCAGGCGCTGCTCGGCCTGGTCGACGAGGACTGGTGTGTCGGTGATCTGGGTTGCGGTACCGGTCGCATCGCCGAGTCGATGGCCCCGTTCGTACGCCGGATACTCGCCGTCGACTCCTCGCGCGAGATGCTAGGCGCGGCGCGCGACCGATTGCGTGACCTGGACCACGTCGAGGTCCGGGAAGGGCAGCTCGAGTCGCTGCCGATCGAGGCAGAGCGACTCGACGCCGCGGTTCTGTTCCTCGTTCTGCACTACGTCGTCGAGCCGCGGCGGGCCTTGCACGAGGCGGCGCGGGTACTGCGCTTCGGGGGCCGCATCCTGATCGTCGACATGACTCCCCACGACCGTACCGTCTACCAGCACGACATGGGGCACGCCTGGCTCGGCTTCGGCGAGTCGCAGCTGTGCGACTGGCTGGCCGAGGCGGGTTTCGAGAAGTTCCGTTACCACCCCGTGCCGCCCGACCCGGCGGCCGCCGGTCCCGCCGTGTTCGCGGCGTCGGCACGAAGAGCCTGATTCCAAGAGAACCACGGGCAACGGCCCGTAATGATCACACGGAGAAGCATCGATGGAGACCGTAGTCGAGAAGCAGCATGCGTTCGAGGCCGCACGGGCCGCGGGCCGGGAACCCTTCAAGGTCGCGGACCTGAGCCTCGCCGAGCACGGCCGTAAGGAGATCACGCTGGCCGAGCACGAGATGCCGGGCCTCATGGAGGTTCGCCGCCGTTACTCGGCCGAGAAGCCCTTGGCCGGCAAGCGCATCATGGGCAGCCTGCACATGACCGTGCAGACGGCGGTGCTGATCGAGACGCTGGTAGAGCTCGGCGCCGACGTGCGCTGGGTCTCGTGCAACATCTTCTCGACCCAAGATCACGCCGCGGCCGCGGTGGCCGTGGGACGGCCCGAGACCGGCGGCACTCTCGAGGCGCCGGCGGGGATCCCGATCTATGCCTGGAAGGGCGAGACCCTGCCGGAATACTGGTGGTGCACCAACGAGGCGCTGATGTGGCCCGACGGCTCCGGCCCCGAGCTCATCGTCGACGACGGTGGCGACGCCACGCTGTTGATTCACAAGGGCGTGGAGTTCGAAAAAGCGGGCGTCGTGCCCGACTTCAACGAGGACTCCGATCCCGAGGAGTGGGGCGTCATCCTCGACCTGCTGCGCGGTGAGCTGGAGCGGCACGTGCAGCGCTGGCACGAGGTCGCCGCCGAGTGCATCGGTGTCTCCGAGGAGACCACGACCGGTGTCAATCGCCTGGCGCAGATGGCCAAGGCCGGCACCCTGCTGTTCCCGGCGATCAATGTCAACGATTCGGTCACCAAGTCGAAGTTCGACAACGTCTATGGTTGTCGCCACTCGGTGCTCGACGGCCTCAACCGTGCCACCGACGTGATGATCGCCGGCAAGGTGGCCGTGGTCTGCGGCTTTGGCGAGGTCGGCAAGGGCTGTGCCGAGGCGCTTCGTGGTCAGGGTGCCCGTGTCGTCGTCACCGAGATCGATCCGATCTGCGCGCTGCAGGCGGCGATGCAGGGCTACGAGGTCAAGACGCTCGAGAGCGTGCTGTCGAGTGGCGATATCTTCATCACCACGACGGGCAACTTCGACATCCTCACCGCGGGCCACATGGCGGAGATGAAGGACAAGGCGATCGTCGCCAACATCGGCCATTTCGACAACGAGATCGACATGGCCGGCCTGGCGAAGTTCCCGGGTATCGAGAGGCGCAACATCAAGCCGCAGTACGACGAGTGGGTCTTCCCCGATGGCCACAGCGTGCTGGTGCTGGCGGAAGGACGCCTCATGAACCTCGGCTGTGCCACCGGCCACCCGAGCTTCGTGATGTCGGCTTCCTTCACCAACCAGGTGCTGGCGCAGATCGCCCTCAACAACAACCAGGGCGAGTACGGCAACGACGTCTACGTGCTGCCCAAGAAGCTCGACGAGGAGGTCGCTCGCCTGCACCTCGATCACCTGGGCGTTGAGCTGACGCGCTTGACGCGGGAGCAGGCCGAGTACCTGGGCGTCGATGTCGATGGCCCCTACAAGCCGGAGCACTACCGCTACTAACAGGCTGCTGAAAAACGGCTCGAGCGCGCCATTTTGGGCTGGATCGTCTCGATCAAGGTGAGTTGCCCGGCCGCCGTGTGCGAGTGCGAGGCTCTGGTTGCCGGCCGCGCCGGTATTTCTTGGGCGGTTAGTCCCGATATCGTCACGTCGCCCCCTGGAGGTTGCGCATTCTGACCAGGTTGAAGGCAGCGGCGGTGAAGGTGAACATCCAATCGACGCGTTCGGTGCCTCGGTGCCGCGTCTTGCGCATCAGCCCGACCGTCTTGGCCCATCCGAACATCTGCTCGACGAGCTTGCGTTTCCTTTGACTGACCTGGTAGCCGGGGTGGCGGGTTGTGCGCCGGTCGATGGCGCTGCGCCGATTGGTGTCGTTCTGTGCAACGTGCGGGGTGATGTTGCGATCTCGAAGCTTACGGACGCACTCGCGTGTGTCGTAGCCCTTGTCGGCCGCCAAGGTCACCCTGCGGTTACCGGAAATCTTGTCCGCCATTTGCACCGCCGCCTCTCGTTCCGCTGTCCCGGAAGCGATCGTTACGCAGGCGTTGGTTGCTAACCCGTGGCGGTTGTCGATCATCAGGTGCCCCATGTAGCAGAGCTTCGACTCGGCTCCCCTACTTTTCTTGTACAGGCGTGCGTCCGGATCGGTCCTGGAGGCGTGAGTATCGTTTGTGCGCCGTTGTTTGCGAAAATCGACGCTCGGGTTGCTGCCTCCCTCATCGGAGTCGCTCTGATCCTTCGGCTTGAAGCTCTTGTGCGAGGCCCACGCCTCGATCAGCGTGCCGTCCACCGTGAAGTGCTCATCCGATAGCAGACCGCGGCGCCGTGCCTCCGCCAGCACTTCCTGGAAGAACACCTCGGCGACCTCGCCTCCCAACACTCGATCCCGGTTCTTCGTGAACACCGTCGCATCCCACACCAGATCGTCCATGTTCAGGCCCACAAACCACCGGAACAGCAGGTTGTAGTCGAGCTGCTCCATCAGCATGCGCTCGGAGCGAATCGTGTACAGCACCTGCAGCAGCAGCGCCCGCAGCAGTTTCTCCGGCGGGATAGACGGACGGCCCGTGTGCGAGTACAGCTTCTCGAACAGCGGCGACATCCGCCCCAGCACGTCGTTGACGATCCTCAGCAGCGGCCGCAGCGGATGCTCTTTCGGTACTCGCTGCTCCGGAGATACGTAACTAAAGGCGGCCACCTGTCCCGCGTCCTCACCACGCATCTGCTCACCTCGTTGATGCTTCGGTTTTTGCCGCGGGCTGCGTGGTTCAAAATCTACTCGAACAAGGGGAGTTTTTCAGCAGCCTGCTAAGCCAGACCCACCACACTTTCACCACGGCCTCCTAGTCTCCTGTAACAGTGGTTCGCAGCATAAGTCATGAGGCGTGTTGGTCGAGAGTGCGCTGTGCGAACCGGGCGATGGGAGCCAGGATCTCGTCGGCACTCTTGCACGACACGAACGGCTCGGGGGTCTCGTTGTGCGCATCGATGAACTCCCAGATAGCTGCCACCAGCGCTGCGACACTGCAATGAGATCCGCGGCGGATCTGCTTGTTGGTCAGCTCGGCGAACCAGCGCTCGACCTGGTTGAGCCACGAGGCATAGGTAGGGGTGAAGTGCAGGTGGAAGCGTGGCCGTTTGGCCAGCCAGGTGTGGATCATCGGGCTCTTGTGGGTGCCGTAGTTGTCCAGGACCAGATGCACCTGCAGTTGGGCAGGCACCTGCTCATCGATCATGTCCAGGAACTTGCGGAACTCCACCGAGCGATGCCGGCGGTGAGTCTGAGCCAGAACGGTTCCCGTCTTGATGTCCAAGGCGGCGAACAACGATGTCGTTCCATGGCGTTGGTAGTCATGCGTGCGCCGCTCCATCTGGCCGGGCCGCATGGGTAGCAACGGCTGTGTCCGATCCAGTGCCTGGATCTGGCTCTTTTCGTCCACGCACAGCACCACCGCGTGCTCGGGCGGGTTGACATACAACCCGACGACGTCGCGCACCTTGTCCACCAGTAACGGGTCGGGCGAGAGCTTGAACGTCTCGGTGCGGTGTGGCTTGAGACCAAAGGCACGCCAGATCCGGCTGATTGTGGCGTGGCTCAAGCCGGTCGCCTTGGCCATCGACCGGGTGGACCAGTGGGTGGCCCCACGCGGGGTACTCTCCAAGGTGCGGATGATCACCTGTTCGACCTGGGCGTCCGTGATCTTGCGCGGCGCTCCGGGTCGCGGTTCGTCGTACAGGCCATCGAGACGATCCGACACGAAGCGTGCCCGCCATTTGCCCACGGTGCTCGGTGACAGCTGCAAGCGCTTGGCCACGGCCTTGTTGTCGTGTCCCTGCGCGCAGGCCAGGACGATGCGCGCGCGGCGTGCCGGGGCGGGGGCGGTGCGGGATCGATGCGCCAACGAGTTCAGGTGTGCCTCCTCCTGTGGCGTCAGCGTTAAGGGAGCCTTGGGTCGACCGGTGCGCATGCGACAATCTCCTGTGCTCAGCTACAGGTTCGACATATGCACACTATAACTTATATCAATTATTTCTGATACAGGAGACTAGCAGGCTGCTGAAAAACTCCCCTTGTTCGAGTAGATTTTGAACCACGCAGCCCGCGGCAAGAACCGAAGCATCAACGAGGTGAGCAGATGCGTGGTGAGGACGCGGGACAGGTGGCGGTTTTTAGTTACGTATCTCCAGAGCAGCGAGTACCGAAGGAGCATCCGCTGCGGCCGCTGCTGAAGATCGTCAACGATGTGCTGGGGCGGATGTCGCCGCTGTTCGAGAAGCTGTACTCGCACACGGGCCGTCCGTCTATCCCGCCGGAGAAGCTGCTGCGGGCGCTGCTGCTGCAGGTGCTGTACACGATTCGCTCCGAGCGCATGCTGATGGAGCAGCTCGACTACAACCTGCTGTTCCGGTGGTTTGTGGGCCTGAACATGGACGATCTGGTGTGGGATGCGACGGTGTTCACGAAGAACCGAGATCGAGTGTTGGGAGGCGAGGTCGCCGAGGTGTTCTTCCAGGAAGTGCTGGCGGAGGCACGGCGCCGCAGCCTGCTGTCGGATGAGCACTTCACGGTGGACGGCACGCTGATCGAGGCGTGGGCCTCACACAAGAGCTTCAAGCCGAAGGATCAGAGCGACTCCGATGAGGGCGGCAGCAACCCGAGCGTCGATTTTCGCAAACAACGGCGCACAAACGATACTCACGCCTCCAGGACCGACCCGGAGGCACGCCTATACAAGAAGAGTAAGGGAGCCGAGTCGAGGCTCTGCTACATGGGTCACCTGATGATCGACAACCGCCACGGGTTAGCAACCAACGCCTGCGTAACGATCGCTTCGGGAACAGCAGAACGAGAGGCCGCCGTGCAGATGGCGGGCGAGATTCCCGGAAGGGGCCGGGTAACCTTGGCGGCCGACAAGGGCTACGACACGCGAGACTGCATCCGAAAGCTTCGAGATCGCAACATCACCCCGCACGTCGCACAGAACGACACGAACCGGCGCAGCGCCATCGACCGCCGCACGACCCGGCACCCGGGCTACACGGTCAGTCAGAAGAAACGCAAGCTCGTCGAGCAGATGTTCAGATGGGCCAAGACGGTCGGGCTGATGCGCAAGACCAGACACCGAGGTACGCAACGTGTCGATTGGATGTTCATCTTCACCGCCGCGGCCTTCAACCTGGTCAGAATGCGCAACCTCGAGGGGGCGACGTGACGATGAGGGCACCAATCCCCAAGAAATGCCGGCGCTGCCAGCAGCGCCGGCCTCGTACCCGCACTCGGCGCCCCGCTAACTCACCGTGATCGAGACGATCCAGCCCAAAATGGCGCGCCCAAGCCGTTTTTCAGCAGCCTGCTAGAGCGGCCCGCGCGCGCAGTGTGTTCAGGAGGGCGACCCTTCGGGGTCGCCTTTCCTGCGCTTGCGCTCACGGCGGGACCGCTCCTCGAGCAGCGCCGCGAGAACCTCGGCCTCGATCAGATCCTTGGGGCGTGCCGCAGCGCGCTTCATGGCGATCAGGTCGAGAATCGCCGCGACACGAACCGAGAGCTCCCCGAGGTCGTACTCGTCGGCGGCCCGGTACAGCGCCTCGAAGTCACCGGCACCGGCAGGCGTGCCGAGACAGTCCAGGTTGCCCGCACGGGTGACGAACGTGAAGTGATCACCGGCCGCCAGGGTCGGTCCCTCGAGCTGGAACGGCACCTCCACGTCGACTCCACGCAGTCGAGCATCCAGCGCGCGTAGGGCCCTGGCGAGCCGGTCCAAGTTGGCGCGCTGGCGCGCGTAGCAGATGTCCAGATCGTTCGTGACCGTCGGCGATCCGTGCAACCGCGCCGCGAGACCACCGATGATGACGAAACGGACCCGATGCGCGGTCAGCGTCCGCAGAGCCTCCAGCGGATCGAATGCCGGATAGCTCGGCTCAGCCCTGCTCACCGCCCCGCCCCGCCATCAGCCGCGACAGCCCCGTTGCATCGCGCGCGGCGAGGTCGAGCCGCTGTCGCGGGGTCAGGCTCAGCAGCTCCCTGATCGCCGTGCGGTCGACACCAAAGCCGGGCTCCGGTTCGATCGACAGCCGATAACCGCAGGCTCCTAGTAGCCGCTCGACGGTGCTCATGCGAGGAGAGGTCGAGCCACGCTCGATGCGAGCGATCGAAGGCTGGGCGACCTGCGCGCGTTCGGCTAACTCGCGCTGAGTCAAGCCGGCGCGCCGGCGTGCGTGCAGCAGAATAGTCGGGTTCATATGTAAACATTATCAGCTTGATATATAAAACGATATCAAAGTAGCTCGCGCAATGGCCGCGTGTTCAACTCGTATAGACGGCCATCGCCAGAGCGCGGTCGCTTCCGCCCTGCCTATTCGCCGGCGCGCCGCGGGATAGCCAATTAGCAGGCTGCTGAAAAACTCCCCTTGTTCGAGTAGATTTTGAACCACGCAGCCCGCGGCAAGAACCGAAGCATCAACGAGGTGAGCAGATGCGTGGTGAGGACGCGGGACAGGTGGCGGTTTTTAGTTACGTATCTCCAGAGCAGCGAGTACCGAAGGAGCATCCGCTGCGGCCGCTGCTGAAGATCGTCAACGATGTGCTGGGGCGGATGTCGCCGCTGTTCGAGAAGCTGTACTCGCACACGGGGCGTCCGTCTATCCCGCCGGAGAAGCTGCTGCGGGCGCTGCTGCTGCAGGTGCTGTACACGATTCGCTCCGAGCGCATGCTGATGGAGCAGCTCGACTACAACCTGCTGTTCCGGTGGTTTGTGGGCCTGAACATGGACGATCTGGTGTGGGATGCGACGGTGTTCACGAAGAACCGAGATCGAGTGTTGGGAGGCGAGGTCGCCAAGGTGTTCTTCCAGGAAGTGCTGGCGGAGGCGCGGCGCCGCAGCCTGCTGTCGGATGAACACTTCACGGTGGACGGCACGCTGATCGAGGCGTGGGCCTCGCACAAGAGCTTCAAGCCGAAGGATCAGAGCGACTCCGATGAGGGCGGCAGCAACCCGAGCGTCGATTTCCGCCGGCAACGGCGCACGAACGATACTCACGCCTCCAGGACCGACCCGGAGGCACGCCTATACAAGAAGAGTAAGGGAGCCGAGTCGAGGCTCTGCTACATGGGTCACCTGATGATCGACAACCGCCAGGGGTTAGCAACCAACGCCTGCGTAACGATCGCTTCGGGAACAGCAGGACGAGAGGCCGCCGTGCAGATGGCGGGCGAGATTCCCGGAAGGGGCCGGGTAACCTTGGCGGCCGACAAGGGCTACGACACGCGAGACTGCATCCGAAAGCTTCGAGATCGCAACATCACCCCGCACGTCGCACAGAACGACACGAACCGGCGCAGCGCCATCGACCGCCGCACGACCCGGCACCCGGGCTACACGGTCAGTCAGAAGAAACGCAAGCTCGTCGAGCAGATGTTCGGATGGGCCAAGACGGTCGGGCTGATGCGCAAGACCAGACACCGAGGCACGCAACGTGTCGATTGGATGTTCATCTTCACCGCCGCGGCCTTCAACCTGGTCAGAATGCGCAACCTCGAGGGGGCGACGTGACGATGAGGGCACCAATCCCCAAGAAATGCCGGCGCTGCCAGCAGCGCCGGCCTCGTACCCGCACTCGGCGCCCCGCTAACTCACCGTGATCGAGACGATCCAGCCCAAAATGGCGCGCCCAGGCCGTTTTTCAGCAGCCTGTTAGAGCGGCAGCCAGGTAAGCCCCTGGCCCTTGCGCAGGAAGACGGAGATGGCCCGCCCGTACAGATCGACCTCGGGGATCGCCCCAAACATGCGCCCGTCGTGGCTGTTGCCGCGGAAGTCGCCCATCATCAGGACGGCTCCCTCGGGCACGACCTCGGGGCCGTAGCGGCCGCTCGGGCGCGTCAGATTGAGCCGGGCCTGCCGGTCGCCCAGCAGCTCGATCTCTGGATCCTCTGGCAACGTCCGCGCTTCGCCGTTGAGGATCAGGTGGCCATTGCGCACCTCGACGGTGTCACCGCCGACCGCGACGATGCGCTTGATCAGCCGCTTGCCGGTCTCGGGCGAGTCGAACACGACGATCTCACCGACCCGCGGCGAGCGCCCTTCGGTAAGCCGCCAGCCGAGGAACGGAACGCGCAGCCCGAACGCGGTCTTATCGACCAGCACGCGGTCGCCGGGCATCAGCGTGTACTCCATCGAGCTGGTCGGCACGATGTAGTGATCGGCGAGCGACGAGCGGGCGGAGAAAAGCGCGGCGGCAAGCGCGGCCACGAACAGCAGCTCCTTGACGACGCGCTGGAGCCGGGAGCCCCAGCTTTGCCTTTGCTCGGGCTGAGGGTCGATCGATCCGTTGGTTTCCATGAGGGGGATATTATCGCCGTTCCAGCCGGCTCGGGTAGGATGATTCCGCTCCCGACCAGGTCCCGATGCCCAGCCAACCAGGATTACGATGCTCGACACTCGTGCCTTTGCCCTGGCCTGCGGCCTCTTCTTCGGCGGGACCGTCGCTGTGGTGGGGCTGCTCAATATGCTGGCTCCGCCCTACGGTGCTGCGGTCCTGGGCCTGTTTGCCGCGCTCTACCCCGGCTACGAGGCCACCAGCGCCACCCCGGAGGGATCGAACTGGCCGTCGTTTCGTGGCCCGGGCGCGTCGGGTGTGGCCGACGGGCAGAATCTGCCCGATTCCTGGAGCGGCGAGAGCGGCGACAACATCCTGTGGCGCACGCCGATCCCGGGCCTGGCCCATTCCAGCCCCGTTGTCTGGGGCGACCGCGTCTTCGTCACCTCGGCGATCAGCGGAATGGCCGGGGCGTCCTTCAGGCCGGGACTATACGGCGAGGGGACGGCTTCCGAGGACCGATCGGTGCACCGCTGGATGCTCTACGCGTTGGACAAGCGGACCGGCGATCTCGTATGGGAGCGGGCTGCCTACGAGGGCGAGCCCATCGACAAGCGACATGTGAAGTCGACCTACGCCAGCGCTAGCCCGGTGACCGACGGGCGCTTCGTGGTGGCCTTCTTCGGCTCCCAGGGCCTGCACGCCTACGACGTCGAAGGGGAGCATCGCTGGAGTCTGGACCTCGGGCGCATGGACAGCGGAGCTTACGACCTTGCGACCTACGAGTGGGGTCCCGCCAGCTCGCCGATCATCTGGGGCGACCTGGTCATCGTGCAGTGTGATACCTCGGGTGAGGATTTCGTTGCCGCGGTCGATCTGCACACCGGCAAGATCGCCTGGAAGACGGCGCGCCAGGAGATGCCGTCGTGGGGAACGCCCACCGTCTACCCCGATCCACAGCGACCGGAGCTGGTGACCAACGCGCCGAACTTCATCCGCGGCTACGATCCAAGCACCGGCGAGGAGCTCTGGCGGCTCGGTGGTAGCTCCAACATCACGGCCCCGACGCCGATCTATACCGACGAGATGATCGTCGTGGCCAGCGGCCGCCGTCCGACTCGACCGATCTTCGTTCTGCGCGCCGGGGCAGAGGGGGACATCACGCTGCCCGAAGGCGAGAGCGCCAGCGATCACGTGGCCTGGAGCTCACGCGGCAAGGGGCCGTACATGCCCACGCCGCTGGCCTACATGGGTTACCTCTACGTGCTCGCGAACCAGGGGATCTTCGACTGCTACGAGCTGGCTACCGGGCGTGAGCTCTACCGTACCCGCCTGCCACACTTGGGATCCGGCTTCAGCGCTTCGCCGGTCGCCGCCGACGGCAAGATCTACCTGTCCAACGAGGACGGCGACATGCTGGTGGTCAAGGCCGGCCCGGAATTCGAGCACATCGCCACCAACTCCATGGGCGAGTTGCTGATGGCGACGCCGGCCCTGTCGGACGGGGTCATGTACGTACGCGGCGTCGGCAGCCTGTTCGCCATCGGCCGCGAGTAGCAGAGTTTCTCAGTCGGCGCGGAGCGAGGTCATGGGGTCGACGCGTGTGGCCCGTCGTGCCGGTAGCCAGCTGGCGAGCAGCGGGATGACTCCCAGGAATGCGCCCACCGCCGCGAAGGTGGCCCCGTCGGCCGGGTCGACATCGTACAGCAGCTGCTCGAGAGACCCTCCCAGTAGGTAGGCCCCGGTGAGGCCGACCAGGAGCCCCAGGCTCGTGAGCTGCAACCCGGACGACATCACCAGGCGGCGCACGTCACTCTGCTTGGCGCCCAGCGCAAGGCGGATGCCGAGCTCGCGCGTCCGCCGCGCGACCAAGAAGGCCATGACGCCGTAGACACCGATGCCGGCCAGCGCCAGCGCCGTGGTCGCAAACAGCACGAGCAAGCTCGCCAAGGATGCTCGTGACGCCTCGTGAGCTGCCAGCTGGTCGCTCAGCAGCGACACGCTGTCGAGCGGGAGGCTGGGGTCGATTGCCGCGAGCCCGGCGCGCAGCGGGGCCACCAGGTCGAACGGGTCGCCCTCGGTACGGACCAGTAGGGTCATCTCCCGGACCGGCTGCTGGGCGTGCGGGAAGTAGGTCGCCCGGTACGAGCTCTGCGTCCGCGCGGAAAACAGAACATCCCTGACGACACCGACGATTTCGTACTCGGGGGGGCCGCCGGTCCACCAGTTGCCGTACACCAGGCGGGCGCCGATCGGGTTGGCGCCCGCCGGGAAGTACTCGCGTACGAAGCTCTCGTTGACGATCACCACTCGCGGGGCCTCTGCATCGTCGGCGGGTGTGAAGGTGCGCCCGCGCAGCAGTGGAATCCCGGAGACCTCGAAGTACCCCGGTGTAACCGGCCCGAAACGAGCGCTGTAGCTCTCGCCCTCGGCCAGCTCGCGGGGCTGCGCCGAGCCGCCAACGGTGGAGTCGAACTCGAAGGCATTGTTCCATCCCGAGTCGGTCGGCAGCTGATAGGCGGAGGCCACGGAAGTGACTCCCGGCAGGGCTCGTGCCCGATCCTCGAGCTGCTCGAAGAACGCCACGGCCTGCGGCCACTCGGCGCTCACGAAGCCCATCGGCAGCTGGACCCGCGCCGTGAGCACTCCCGAGGGCTGGAAGCCCGGGTCGACATCGAGGACGCGCTGCAGGCTGCGCAGCAGCAGGCCGGCGCCGACCAGCAGGATGACCGCGAGCGCCACCTGGGCTACCACCAGCCCTCGGCGGGCGGACGACCGGTGCCCGGTCACTGCTCGTCCCTCGGTCCGTAGGGCGGCTCCCGGACTCTGTCGTGTGGCAAACAACGCTGGCCCGATGCCGAACGCCAATCCGCATGCCAGGGCCACTGCGAACAGGAACCCGAAGACCCTGGCGTCCATCGCCACCGCGTCGAGACGCGCGATCTCGAGCGCCTCGGTTGCCGTCAGCACCTCGATCCCCACGAATGCGATGCCGGCACCGAGCACGGCGCCGGCGACCGACAGCAGGACGCTTTCGGCTACCAGTTGGCGCACGATGCGCAGGCGTGCGGCGCCCAGCGCTGTCCGCACGGCGACTTCGCGGCGCCGAGTCGAGGCGCGTCCGATCAGCAGATTGGCCACGTTGGTGCAGGCGATCAGCAGCAGTAGGCTCACAGACCCGAAAGTGAGCGTCAGCGACCGACGGATACCCTCGACCGCCTTGTCCTGGGCATCCAGGAGCTGCGCGGCGATCCCGTTGCGGTCCTCCGGGAAGCGTTCGTCGAGAGCTCGAGACACCGCAGTGACCTCCGCCCGAGCGCGCTCGAGGCTGATGCCATCGGTGAGACTGCCCAGGATATTCACGTTGGTGAGACCACGCAGATGCACCGAGGTGCCCGAGAAGGAGGCTCGATAGGCGAGCCAGACATCGATCGGTACCGACGGCAGCACGAAGCCACCACTTACCCCGGTGAAGCCACGCGGCAGGACCCCGACAACTCGGTAGGGCGTGTTGTCGAGCAAGATCGTGCGGCCGAGCACCCCGTTCTCGCCACCGAACCGGCTCTGCCACAGTCGGTACGACAACAAGGCCGCCCGGTGCTCGGAGTCCGGTGAGTCCTCTTCTTGCAAGAAGCCGCGCCCGAGAACAGGCTCGACCCCAAGCATGGGCAGCAGATTCCACGACGCGTCGACTGCGTTGAGGCGGTGCGCAGAAGTGCCGTCATCCGACGACAGCGCCGGCGACTGCTGCTGCCAAGCCGCCAAGTGCTCGAAAGCCTCGGTGCCTGCCGTGTAGTCCTCGTAGTCCGGGTAGGAGACCAGCCAGGCGCCAGGGCGGCCATCGGCATAACCGTTGCGGAGTAACGCCAGGCGGTCGGCGTCCTCGAACGGCAGCCCGCGCAGCAGGACCGCATCGACTACGGCGTAAATCATGGCGTTAGCACCGATGCCGAGTGCCAGCGTGGTCGCAGCCACAAGCACGAACCTCGGGCTGCGGCGCAGGCTCCGGGCAGCGTAGCGCGTGTCCTGCCAGGCGGCCCCGAGCTGCCCGACAAGCGCGGTCCGCGACGTTCGCTCGGGTGGTGTTTCCCGTCGCAGCGAATGGGCCAGACCCTGGCGCATCTGACGCCAGTACCAGCGGCGGGCCCGCGCCGGAGACTCGGAGCTCCGCTCCACGAATTCCTCGTCGAGGTCCCCGAGCGAGAACTCCCGAGCCTGCCGCGGCAGGCTGCGTTGCAACAACCAGCGGGCGATTCGAGGTGGTTTCGGCATCAGCTCTTGCCTGCGGGGAGGGAGTCGAGCTTGGCCTCGATGCCGGCAGTCATATTGCGCAACGCCGCGTAGGAGCGGCTCAGCGCCCCCTCGCCGGCCGAGGCGAGGGTGTAGAACTTCTTGCGACGGCCACCGCGCTTGGCCGTCGGCTCGCCGACCCGCGCGGTGACGTAGCTGTTCTTCTGCATGCGCGCCAGGGCCGTGTAGATCGCGCCGATGAAGATCTCGCGCCCGGTCTGCCGCTCGATCTCCTCCTTGATCGTGACGCCGTAGGCGTTGTCTCCGAGGCGCACCAGCGCCAGCAGGATCAACTGCTCGAACTCACCGAGGGCGCGCCCCATCGTTTGTCCTCCACTACACGAGAGATCATCGTTTCAACTGCAATGCAGTATATAATATATCTACTGCGCTGCAGGGGAAAGTCGCTCCGTCGTTTCAGGTCGTTCCAGCGGGCAATGCCGAGCTCGATCGAGAACTCCTCTCAATGGTGCGGCTCTGTGGTCCCCACAACCCAAAGGAAGGTGTGCTCAAACCCGAGTGATAGTGTCCACAATGGCCGCGACCCCGTACTTGTCCATCGAAGACCCGGAGGTCGATCTTCGTCAGCGCGACCACCTCCAGAGCTGTGTCGCGGTTGTTCACCGGATAGTCGTGCCAATTGTGGGCGCCGTAAGTTCCCACAGCGTCGGTTCACCTCAGTTCGTTTCGATAGGGGGAGACTTTCATGCAGGCATCTCGATGGGTTCTAGTCGTTAGTATTGTGCTGGCCTTGGCCACACGGGAGTTCGTGTTCTGGCTTGTAGGCTTCAAGTACGAGCTGTTTAGCGAACCGTTCAACCTCGCCAAGTTCGCCGTGGACGCTGGCTCGTTGCTCGTACTCGTCTATGCGTGTGCGGCGATAGTCGGAATGCTCTCGAAGTCGCGAGACCGGAAGGTGGCGCCTCGAGCCTGACAGCGACTCCCGAGACGCGCCCTCGACTCCCCCTTCTTCCAGCAGCCTACTCGGAGGCCTTGCGTTCTTTCAGGCGTACCGCCCACAGCCCCGAGTTGAAATCCGAGAAGAAGATGCTTCCTTTGTGCGGTTGCGGTCCCCAGACGAAGGGGGTGTTGGGAACGTAGCCGAGCCGATCATCGGAGTAGAACTTGGCGATCTCGCGCCCCTGGCGGTACAGGTCGCCGACGAGCTCGCCCGAGACGTCGACCACCCGCAGGCCGCCGTTGAAATAGGCGACGTACATGACCTCCGCGTCCCAATCGATCCACAGGTTGTGCGGCCCCGCCTCCGGCACCCGGTAGCGCGCTACCTCGACCGGATTGTCGAGGTCGTCGAACTCGATGACGTGGAGCCAGCCCATGGCGCGTGATACGAGCCCGGACTCGACGCTGATGATGTTGGCCGGATCACGGGGGTTGACCGGGTGCGACTCGTCGCCGGCGATGATGTAGAACTTGCCAGTGGAACGGGAGTAGAAGGGCCAGACGGCGTGGTTCCATCCGGTGAGCTGCGGCAGGCGGCCGATTTCGACCGGATTCGCCGGCGAGCCGCCGGCGTCGCCGCCGCCGACATCGACTACCACCGTGCCCTCCGTGTTGCCGGCCTGGAAGGCGATGCCGTCGCGCACCCAGACGTCGTGGACCGAACGGCCCGGGATCGAGCTCTCGAAGCGCGCCACGCGGAAGGGGTTGCGCGGGTCCTCGATATTGACCACGTCCCAGCGCCGCCCGTTGTTGATGGCGTAGACGTGCTCCTCGTGGACGAAGACGTTGTGAACGCCGCCGGTCATCTGGTCGTCGTAGCGCGACAGGATCTGCGGCTGGCGCGGATCGGACACGTCGAGGATGACGAAGCCGTTGCGCCGGTTGCTGGCGCCCTCGCGCGAGATCACGGCGATGCGACCGTCCTGGGAGACCTTCACGTCGTTGACGGTGCGGGCGTCGACCTGGAGCTCGGCGATGCGGCGGATATCGGCAGGGTCGGTGACGTCCCAGAAGTAGGCGTGCCCTTCGGCCTGCCACGTACCGGTGATCGCGTAGTCGCGCCCATCGACGCCCTCCCAGACCCAGAGATCCGAGGTCACCCGGTCGCGCACGGGCCCCTGGCCGAGGAACTCGACCTCGCGGGCCACGTCGCGCGGCTCCACGATGATCGTCCGGCGGGCGACGGCCGGCCCGGCGGTGGCAATTACCGTGTAGAGGCCGGGCTGCTCGGCCACGAAGCGGCCATCGCGCAGAATCTGGGCCGGGGCCCCCGCGGCGTGCGAGTCGGCGCGGCGTGGGTCGGGAAACGATGCCAGCGCGAAGCGGACGCGTGCGCCCGTCTCGACCCCAGCGTCGTCGCGTGCCGTCGCCGCGAAGCGAATGACGTCGCCGGTGCGCGCCGAGGCGCCGCTGGAGCTCAGCTCCAGGCGTGCCACTGCGCTGGGTACGACCCGGATCTCGGCGCTGGCCGACAGCCCCCCGTCGCTGGCCCGCAGCGTGACGGTGCCCGGGGCAACGCCCTCGAGCAGGCCGCTCGTTTCCCCGGGGTACAGGGTCGGCCGTTCCCGGCGGTAGAAGGGATGCGCGTTGGCGGAGCCAGCGAAGATCGGTCCGTGGCGGACGATGTGGAGCCGTTCGGGGTCGCTCGCTTCGATCATCGCACGAACGTCGCGCTCGATCCCGTTCGCGTCGGTGACCGTGGCGCCGACCGCGACCCGCTCGCCCACCGCCAGCTCCTCGGGCACCCCTCGGAGCCGCAGCTCGGCGAGGGGCGATGGGGCGACGCGGACGGTGATCACGGTGCGGGTGCCTGGATCGCTGGCGTTCATCACGTCGGGGTCGAGCGACGATTCGGCCGGCAGCATGGCGACGATCTCGAAGGTCCCCGGCTTGTGGGCGTGGACGGTCCCCTCGGGGGTCACGCTGACCGCCTGCCGGTTTCGCGAGAAGAAGATGACGGAACGCTCGATCGCCGCCGGCTGCCCGGTGGCATCGATCGGGTAGGCATCGATCTGAGCGCTTTGGCCGGCGCGCAACTGCACCGCGTCGGGCTCCACCCGGATTCGGAAGAGCGAATCGCCGCCCTCGGCCTCGGTCTCGGCAAACGCAGGTTCCGCCTGCGTGATCGCCTCGCCGGCCCGCGGCAACAGGCGCACGGCCCACAGGCCGCTGCTGAAGTCGGCGAAGAAGATCGTGCCCTTGTGTGGTTGCGGGCCCCAGACGAACGGCGAGTTCGGAATGAAGCCGTCGACATCGTCCGAGTAAAAGCGCGCCACCTCACGGCCCTGGCGGTACAGGTCGCCGAGTAGATCACCGGAGATATCGACCACCCGCAGACCCGCGTCGAAATGGCCGATGTACAGGAGCTCGTTGTCGTGGTCCACCCAGTAGTTGTGTGGCCCCGACTCCGGGACCTGGTAGCGGGCCACCTCGCGGGCATCGGCCGGGTCGCTAATGTCGACGAAATGGAGCCATCCCTTGGCCCGCGACGGTAGCTTCTCGCGCCACAGGATGCCCCCGGCTTCGGGTGCCAGCGGGTGGGTGTAGAAGGCCTCGTCGCCGCCGATCACGTAGGTCTTGCCGGTCGAGGGGCTGCGAAACGGCCAGGCGCTGTGGTTCCAGCCGGTGAGCTGTGGGATGCGCGCCATCTCCACCGGACGGTTGGGGGACCCCCCCATGCCGCCGCCGCCGACGTCGAGCACGATGAGCCCGTCGGTGCGTCCGGCCTGGTAGGCGATGCCCTCGTCGACCCAGACGTCGTGCACCGAGCGCCCCGGGGAGTCGGTCTCGTAGCGCGCCACGCGCGACGGGTTGCGGGGATCCTCGATGTTGATCACATCGACGCGGCGGCCGTTGTTGACGGCGTAGATGTGGTCGCGGTGCACGAAGATGTTGTGCACCCCGCCGGTGAGCTGGTCGTCGTAGCGCGACAAGATCTGCACGTCGCGCGGGTTCGACACGTCGAGCAGGACGAGGCCGTTGCGCCGGTTGCTTGCCCCCTCGCGCGAGATCACCGCGATGCGTCCGTCCTCCGAGACTTTGACATCGTTCACCGTGCGTGCGTCCACCTGCACCTTGTCGACCAGGACCATGCTGGCCGGGTCGGTGACATCGTAGAAGTAGGCGTGGCCCTCGGCATTCCAGGTGCCGACCACCGCGTAGTCACGCCCGTCGACCCCCTCCCAGACCCACAGGTCGGCCGTGACCCGGTCGCGGATCGGTGCATGGCCCACGAGCTCGACGTCGCGTCCGACATCGCGCGGCACGACCGTGACCGCGCGGCGCGCGACGCGGTCGCCGGCCAGCGCGACCACGGTGTAGGTGCCCGGCTGCTCGGCGACGAATCGCCCCGAGGGGGTGATCTGCGCCGGTGCCCCGGCGCCCACGGAGTCCGGTCGCGCCGGATCCGGCGCCATCTCCAGGGCCAGGTCGATCGGCATGTCGGCGATGCGCGCGCCCGTGCTCGTGAGCGCCGTCGCCCGCAACTGCACCACGTCCCCGGTTCGGACCCGATCGGCATCCGACTCCAGCTCGAGCGAGGCAGTGGGATCGGCAACCACCTCGAGTTGCACCTGGGCGGCCAGCCCCTCCGCAGTGATGCTGAGTGTAGCTGTGCCCGGTTTCCCGGCACGCACGAGATGCGCGCCCACGTGGGTGACGATGTCGTCGTTGTTGCTCGAGATCTCGAAATGCGTCTCTGCGCGACGGGCTCCGCTGGCGTCGGTCGCCACGGCGTCGACGGACACGGTCGAGCCCGCGTAGATGGGCGTGGGTACCTCGACGTCGATGCGAGTGACCGGCGGGGCCAGCACGATGACCGTCACGAAGGTGCGAATGCCGCCGTCGTAGCGCCCGGTCCGGTCGGCTGGCTCGCCCGGAACGAGTTGCTCTGGAACGAGCGCTGCGATCTGGTACTCACCCGGCTGGTGGGCCCTCACGAGGCCACTCGGCGTCACCTCGACGGCCTGGCGGGCCAGCGAATAGAAGATGACAGTCTGGTTCTCGAGCGGGTTTCCGGCGGCGTCGAGTACCTGGGCGCGCAGTTGCTGCCGTTCGCCCACCTGCAGGGTCAGGGTGTCTGGCTCGACACGAACCTCGGAGATTCGCTCTTGGGGTGCGACGCTGTAGCTTCCTGACGGCGTCGTCGAGGCCAGTGCCACCAAGGCGAGCAAGGGTACGAGCAACAGCTGGGTCGGGCTGGTTCTGGATCGCATCGAGCTCCTCCGGACATCGCGGCGAATGCCGGTATGCTTGGCCAACGGCGCCGCCACGTCAACGATCAACCGGAACGCCGAGGCGGCCGGCCAGGAGCGTGAGCATGCAGTCCAGTCCCTGGGTCGACGGCCTGACGATCGGAGAGGCGCTGCGACGCGTCGCTGCACGTCAACCCGATGCCGAGGCGCTAGTGTTTCCTCGCCACGGGTTTCGCGCCAGCTACGCCGACTACGATCGGCTGGTCGAGAAGGCGGCGCGGGGTCTACTGGGGCTCGATATCGGACCCGGCGACCGGGTCGCGATCTGGTCGACCAACCGGCCCGAGTGGGTGTTGCTGCAGATCGCCACGGCGCGCATCGGCGCGGTGCTGGTTACGGTGAACCCCGCATTTCGCGAGAGCGAGCTCCGCTATGTACTGCACCAGTCGGGCGCCCGCGCGCTGTTCCTCACCGACCGCTTCAAGGGCTCCGACTACTACACGCGCACCCTGGCCGTGCTGCCGGAGCTTCCCGGCAGCCCTCTGGGTGAGCTCGCCGCCGCGGCGGCTTCCGAGCTGCGCTGGGTGGTGGCGCTGCCCGAACACGGCACGCCGGGCATGTTGACCTGGGCCGAGATGCTTGAGATGGGCGGCGCTCCGGGCCTGGCTGAGCGTGTGGCTCAGATCGAGCCGGCGCTCGATCCCGACGAGGCGATCAACCTGCAGTACAACCTCGGGAACTACCGGGTTCCCCAAGGGCGCTCGGCTCTCCCATAGAAACCTGCTGCTGAACGGTTGGTTCGTCGGCCAGTGCCAGCGGTTCACGCCCGAGGACCGCGTCTGCTCGCCGGTACCGCTGTATCACTGCTTCGGTTGCGTCGTCGGGGTCATCGGCTCTCTGGTCCACAGCGCCACGCTGCTGGTGCCGGCCGAGCACTTCGACGCCCGGGCGAGCCTCGATTGCATCGAGCAGGAGTGTGCCACGGTGATCTACGGAGTGCCGACCAATGTTTATCGCCCAGCTCGAGGACCCGAGCTTCCCGGGCCGCGACCTGACCAGTCTGCGCACCGGGATCATGGCCGGAGCCCCCTGTCCGGTCGAGGTGATGAACCGCGTGATCGAGGCGATGGGTGCGCAGGAGATCACCATCGGGTACGGCCTCACGGAGAGCTCACCGGTGGCCACTCAGACGAGGCCGGACGATCCGGTGAAGCTGCGGGTCGAGTCGGTCGGGCGCGCGATTCCCGGTGTCGAGGTGACGATTCGCGATCCGCACACCGGGCTGGAGATGCCGCTCGGAGAGCAAGGCGAGATCTGCATCCGCGGTCACAACGTCATGCTCGGCTACCACGAGATGCCCGACAAGACGGCCGAGACGATCGACGCCGACGGTTGGCTCCACACCGGAGATCTCGGCACTCAGGACGCGGCCGGGTACGTGCGCGTGACCGGGCGGAGCAAGGACATGATCATTCGTGGTGGGGAGAACATCTACCCCCGGGAGATCGAGGAGGCTCTGTACGGCTACCAGCCGGTCGAGCAGGTCGAGGTGGTCGGGGTCCCGGACGAGCGCCTTGGCGAGGAGGTCGGCGCCTGGATCCGATTACGCCAGGGTAGCGACGCGACGCGCGACTCGGTCCGGGAACATTGCCGTGCCGAGCTGGCCCACTTCAAGGTGCCGCGCTACGTTGTCTTCACCACCGAGTTTCCGACCACGGCCAGCGGCAAGGTACAGAAGTTCAAGCTGCGCGAGCAGGCCGCCGAGCTGCTGAGGAACGGCGAGCTGGACGATGCAATACGACATCCTGCATAGCCCCATCGGTCCCTTGCTGGTCGCCGGCGACTCGTCGGGACTGCACGAGATTCGCTTCGACCTGCCGGATCGCCCAGCGCTGCCCGAGCCGGAGTGGCTGCCCGACGGCGGCGCGCTGGCACCGGCGATCGGGCAGCTCGACGAATACTTCGGGGGCGAGCGCGACCAGTTCGACCTGCCCCTGGCGCCTGCGGGTACGCCGTTCCAGCAGAGTGTGTGGAGCTTGCTCCGGGCGATCCCGTACGGCACCACGACCACGTACGGTGCGCTTGCCACGGAGCTCGGGATGCGTAACGGCGCCCGCGCGGTGGGCCTGGCCAATGGCTCCAATCCCATCCCGATCGTCATCCCGTGTCACCGCGTCGTTGGGGGCGACGGCAGCCTGACCGGATTCGGTGGCGGCCTCGACCGCAAGCGTTTCCTGCTCGCGCTCGAGGGCGTCGCCCTCGAGGCGGACCGTCAGCGCGCCCTGTTCTGAGGGCCTGCTATTCGTCGCGCAACACGCTCGCCGGATCGACCGTGGCCGATCGTCGAGCCGGCAGCCAGCTCGCCATCGAGGCCACGAGTAGCAGGAAGCCCACAGCCATCGTGGCGATGAGCGGGTCCTGTGGCGCCACGTTGAACAGCTGCGACTCGAGGGTGCGCGCCGCTACCAGCGCCAGCCCGGTGCCGATCGTGAGGCCGGTAGCGGCGACCGTGAGGCTGCGCCGCATGGTCAGCCATTGTGACCATCGTCCCTGCCACCTGCTCCTGCTCCCTCCCCGCGTCATCTCTCCCGCGCCTGCAACGGTACCTTGGAGGGAGTGAACGAACCATCCCGAGTTCTCGCCAAGTTCGACGTGCTCGGTTGCTGGCCTGCGCGCTCATGGCGGACACTGGCATCGTGATGGTGATGCCAGCCGTGTGTCTCAGGTTGAGTTCGCGCGTGATGCTCGGACTGCTGGTGATGTGCCTGCTGACCGTGGCTCGATCACGGGCGCAGGAGGCCGAGCTGCGCCCACACCCATCCGTCGGCTCGAGGTTCGGCGGCGCCGTGGTGATCACCCATGACCGGCTGCTGGTGGCGGCTCCGGGCGATGCTCGACGCGGCGGACCGGAAGCGGCATGGGAGCTCGTCGACAAGCTCGTGCCCTCCGACACGGAGGAGGGCATCGAGTTCGGCCAACAGGTCGCGGTCGACGGGCGCTGGCTGCTGGTCGGTGCCCCCGCGGCGCGCGTCGTCACGGAGCATGGTGGATTGGCACGAGCGCGTGCGGTGTACCTGTTCGAACGCACCGGGGCTGAACCGTCGAGCTGGCGCCACACCGCACGCCTGGAGCCTCCTTCCGGCCGGGACGGCGACCGCTTCGGAGCGACGCTCGCCATCGATGACGGCATGATCGCGATCGGTGCCCCGGATTCCGACGCCATGGGCAAGGACACGGGCTCGGTCGACCTGCTCGCCCTCAGGGAGGGGGAAGGGCCTACGCACCTCGCTCGCCTGGCCGTCCCGACGATATTCGGGGGCGACCGTTATGGCTCCTCGATCGACCTTCGCGGGGATCGGATTTTCGTTGGCGCCCCGGGCACCGGGGGCGCCGCCGGGGCCAGCTATGTATACGACGTGCGCGCTGCTCATCGGGACGCAGCCCACGGGCCTGGCCGTGTACGACGGCTACTCCTTCATTCACCACCGCCACGATCCAGACGCGCCTAATTCCGTCGCCAACGACGATGTGCTGTCGTTGCTGGTAGACAGCGCCGGCCGCAACTGGGTGGGCACCGAGAATGGGCTCGACCGCTTCGACCGCCGAACGAGCCGTTTCAGGCACTACCGGCTGGGCCGCGTGCCGGGGCAGACCGAGCCCATCGTCGCCCTCCACGAGGACCGCCAGGGTGTCATCTGGACCGGCACCAACGGCCGGCTCTATCGGCACGATGCAGCCGCCGATCATTTCAGGGAATTCGAGCCATTCACCGGTATGCCGGACGCACTCGGTGAGCCGTACGTCAGCGGTATCCAGGAAGACGACCAGGGCACACTCTGGGTTCTGTCCAAGAACCTCTGGCAGAATCGCGCCTCGCTCTACCGGGTCGACGTGCCGGCCGAAAAGGTACGCCGCTACCCTATGGTGCCGGAGTGGGGGCAGTTGGGTCCGTTCCGCATCGACTCACGCGGCGATTTCTGGTTCAAGGCCCCGGCTCCGGCAGACTTCTCGCCCGACCGGGAGGATCGGGTGCGACCGTCGCAGCCGCCGGTGGAGCAAATCCACTGGGGCATCTTCGAGGACTCGCAGGGCGTGGTTTGGCCCACAACAGACTCCGGCTTCTATCGCAAGGAGCCGGCCGAGCCAGAGGCGACCTTCCATCGCATCGTGCCCACTGCCGCCGACACGGCTCCGTGGAACTGGACCCTGTGCTTCTACGAGGACCCGGCCGGGAACCTACTGGTGGGAACGCGCGGCGGGATCTACCGGCGCATCGGGACATCGGCGGCGGCGGGAACGTACGCACCTCGTATCAGCCTGGCGCGGATTCAGGTGTCAGGAATGGACGGAAGCCGAGATGTCAGTACCGACAGCACCAACTCGCTGGAGCTGGATCACCGAGACTACGGTCTGAGCTTCGAGTTCACGGCCGCGGACTACATCGACCCTCTGGGGATCCGCTACCGATACCAGCTGGAACCGTTCGATCGCGGTTGGGTCGGGGCAGACGAACGGCGCTTGGCTATCTACACGAACATTCCTCCCGGCGAGTACACATTCCACGTGCAGGGGCTGCGCGTGGGCGACGGGCCATCGCCCGCAAGCCTGGCCTTTCCAGTGACGATTCGGCCGCCCTATTGGCAAACATGGTGGTTCCGGCTGCTCGTGGGGGTGACGATTGGAGCGGCCATCGCGGGCATGCTGGTGTACCGCGCCGGCCGGCGCCGCGACCTGGAACGCTTGCGGCTGCGAATCGCCGGCGACCTGCGGTCCTCTCACGCGATGCTCGAGGACCTGCGCGATCTCGTGTGGATGATCGACCCGGGGCATGACCGCATCGAGGATCTGGTGGCCAAGATGAGCGCCGTTGCCGAGACCCTGCTGCCCGAGAACACCTCGTTCGAAGGTGGCAAGATCTCGGGTGCCAACAGGATCGACATGATCACGCGGCGGGAGATCCTGCGCCTCTACAAGGAGCTGCTGCACAACGTCGTGCGCCATGCCCAGGCCACCGAGGTGAAGATCCGCGTGGGCGAGACCAACGGCGCTCTGGTTTTGAGAGTGCAGGACAACGGCGTGGGGTTCTCGGCAGAGGCTCCGGCTACTGGCTTCGGGCTCAAGAGCCTTCAGGCGCGTGCCCGCCGCCTGGGCGGCGAGCTGCAGATCGACAGCCAGCCCGGCGGTGGCACCACGGCCACGTTCGCATTGCCACTCGGTTAGGCGCCAGCGGCGAAGCGCTCGATGCCGGCGGTCGCTCTCTTGCCATGAACCGTGTTCGGCCCCGAGCCGGCTCTCATCGCTTCGGCAGATAGCTCACGCCGGGCAGGCCTTCGAAGTCTCGGTCGCTGGTCATCACCGCGACGCCACGGACGCGGCCCGTCGCATAGACGATCGCGTCCGCCATCGCCAGCCCGTGCTCGAGAGCGAGGTCGGCGGCCGTAAGGGCGATCGTGCGGTCGAGCGCCGCAACCCGGGTCTTGGACATCTGTGCCGCGGCCAACAGCGCGGTCTCCTCACGGCGCTCGCGGCGAACCCACTTGTAGACCTCGTACAGGACGACGGTCGGGGTCAGCACCTCGGTCGGCTCCAGCAGAGCCTCGGCATACTCCTGGGCCAGCGGCCCGTCGACCAAGAATTCCAGCCACCCCGAGGAGTCGACCAGAGTCACAGCCGATCCTTCTTTTCCCGAACCCCTTCCGTGTCAGCTCCCCTGAGCAGCCCGCGGAGCGCTGCTACCGGGCGATCCGGCACCAGAGTGATTATCCCGTCCTTGACGAGCACCTCGACGGTCTGACCGAGCTGGATGCCGGCCTCCTCTCGAACCTCCTTGGGAATCACCACCTGAAACTTGCTGGAGATCTTGGCGGTAGCCACGTGTGTCTTACTTTCTTGTGATCGACAAGCATATCGTAGGACGATACTAGCATGCCGGAGAACAATCGCGGACGCGTGTCGGGCAACGCTAGATGAACGGGTCGACGACGTCTATGCCGGTCGCCTCGAGAAGTAGCCAGGTAGTCAGATGGCGATCCCCGGCCCGGCTCGCCGCTGAGCTTGTCGACCGCGCGCGGCAGCGGGCGCCCGCCGTGAACTCGGCGTGCATCAAGAGCGACAGCTCACAGGCCGATCAAGGCGGCCAGCTTGGCACGGGCTTCAGCCAGGATCGCAGGGGGAACCGTCGCGCCAGCGTGCGTGATCGGGCGCGCCAGGGTATCGATGCTGCGAACGTGGCTGGTCAACACCTCACCGCCGATGGGTAGCCCTGGCGGCAACACGACGCTGGTACCGAACGGTCGCACACGGGAGGTGATCGGGCAAAGGATGACAAATCCGCTGGCGCGGTAGAAGCTGGCTGGCGAGACGACAAGGGCCGGCCGCCGGCCACTCTGCTCCCTGCCCACGCGTGGGTCGAGGTCCGTCCATACGAGATCGCCGGGGTGCGGGTCGTACCCGCTCAATCGACAACCTCGCGGCCGACGTCGGGACCCCAGTCAAAGGCGTCGTGCATGGCTTCCGGGGTCATGCCCTCGAGCAGCGCCTCAAGCTGGTAAACGGGCCGGTCCGTGGAGATCACGATCCGATCGTCTTCAGCGAAGATCCGCACCTGCGAGCCCTCCGTCAGCCCGATCCGAGCGGCAATGCTTTTCGGGACACGGATCCCGAGGCTATTGCCCCACTTGGTGACGCGTACCTGCATCGTGGCAGCTCCTTTTTCGACGATGGATATCCTAAGTATATCCTGACGTGTATCCGAAGGATCGATCCTTCGCACTCCCTCGTCGAACCAACGCTCCAGATAACGTCTTACCTATTCGGTGATCAAGATCCCGGGTTGCTGATATCAGAAGGAGTACATCAGCACTGCCTCATTGCGCGCCGGGACGATGACAGTGATCTCGCCGATCGTGTCCGGGTGCGCCTGGGTCGCGGCGGCGTCGAGATGCAGACTCCACTGGCCGGGCCACCAGCGCTTGCGATCGATGATCACGAGTAGCCAGAACAGGAGGGCGGCTCCGGCGGCTCCGCGAAGCCACGGCTCCGCCTGGTCCAGGAGTGACTGTAGTTGCTCCGGGGTCATTCCTCGTCCTCGATGGCTACTGCGCCGTCAACGTGGATATGCAGCCGCATGCCTGTCCGTAATCGTGCGAAGTCGCTCGTGGCCACGGTGACAATCGGAACTGTCAGTTCGTACATCTCCTGGGCCACGATCGATGCCAGGGTCAAGAAACGCTCGTTGCCGTCGGTGACCACGGCAGCGGGCGCCGTTCCGCGGCGCACGGCCTCGAGGAACACCGCGGCAGTCGTGCTCGAGCCGCGGGTCAGCGGCAGCGCGAGGATCTTGCCGGCGCCGTTGGCACCCGACAGGGGATGTCGCCGGTCGATGATCTCGCCGCTCGCCTGGTCGTAGCCGCCCCAGAAGCTCAGCGGCTCGTTGCTCACCAGCGCCTCGCCGAGGGCCTCGCCGGCGACCAGCGGCCTGCCAACGATCAAGCCGCCCACACTGCCTCGTTTCGCTCGACTTTGCCGGCCACGGCCGACCGCACGCAATCCTCGAGGCTGCCGAACACGACGCGGGCGGCGAGCAGGCCGGGTGAGTAGTAGGCGTACTTTGCGGAGTTGGTCATCAGGGTCTCGGTGCTGGCGGGCAGCATCGGTGTAGCCAGAATGCAAGTGTCCACGGTGATCGTTGCGCCGAAACGTCGCAGTGGCTCCAGGACGCCGGCCTGGTCGGCCAGCGCCCGCATCATGCGGCTCGTGGTCACGAGGAAACGCACACTCTCGTGGCAGCGCTTGCCCTCGAGCAGCGGCGCTAGGCGTCTGAACTCCGCCAGCGAGAAGTGGGGGCTGCCGAGCACGACCATGTCGAAGGTGTCGCCGGTCTCGGTCGTCAGCTCGCGTCGCGTCGCGCGCAACAGCGCAGTGGTGACATCGGCCGTCTCGCGGGGGGTTCCGCCGTGCAGGGCGGCCTCGAGCGTGGGTGCCTCCGGCGTGATGCCCACCAGGTGGAACAGGGCCACTGCGCCCGTGGACGATGCAGCGGCTCCGAAGGCCTTGAGATCGTCCTCGGGTGGCACGACGGTCAATCCGTCGATTGCCACGACGCGCTCCTGGGCGATCTGGCCGGCGAGGAAGCCAAGCACACTGTAGAAGGTGTCGTCGCGCTGTAGCTCCGGCCGCACGTCGACCAGGCGAAGGAGCACCTGCGCAGCCCGATTCTCGTCGAGGTGCAGACCCACGGCCGGTACCCGACCGGTTATCGCCGCACAGATGTCCATCAGATCCGGGTAGCGCTCGGTACGGGCACCGATCACCGAGTTGGCAAAGGCGATAGCGTTCGACTCGCCCCAGGCGATCTGCTGTCCGAAGCGGGGCCGGAGGGCGGTCTGGTAGGGGGCACAGGTCCACGTCGGAGTGCACCCCATCGACCGGTAGGCCTCCATCTGGCGCCACGCCTTCTCGGCGTATTCCGGCGGTACTTCCCAGTCACGCCAGCCGTGCTCGTCGACGCCGCTCACGTTCACCGACGATGGCACGACGACCTTGGCGTCCATCGCGGCGAGCCTTTCGGCGAACTCGAGCGTCGCTTCGCCCTGGTAGATGGTGCTGTCGATGTGGGCCTGGCTGATGTCGAGGAGGCCCTCGGCGCCCTGGATCTCGCCCATGCGAGCCAGGATACGCATGGCGAAGCCTGCGGCGGGACCGCGCTCGCCGTTCAGCATCGCCTGGTCTTCGCGAGTCAGATGCATCGTTTAGCCTCCTGGAAAGACTGCATTGTCAGAGCACGGCCGGGTCCCCGCAAGCCAGGCACGCTACGATGAGCCGATGCGTCACCACACCAGCACGAGTCCCTGGGTGCTCGGGGGCCTGCTGCTCCTGCCGGCGGCCGTTGCCGGCCGCTGGCTGGCCTTTCAATTCCCGGGGGTTACCGAGCGCTGGTACGGAGCCTGGGTCTATCCCGTTGTCGGTCGGGCCCTGGGGGCCCTCACCGGCTGGATGCCGTTTTCCGTGGCCGAAGCGGTCGTGCTCCTGATGGCGATCGCAGCAGTCTGGTTCGGCGTGCGCCGGTTTCGAGCTCGTCGTCGCGCCGGCTGGGCCGATTGGTCGCCGTGGCCGGCGGTGCGCGGTGCCTGGTACGGCGCGGGCCTGGTTCTGAGCGCCTTTCTGGTGCTCTGGGGACTCAACTACGCCCGCCCTCCCCTGTCGCAGCGGATGGGGCTCGACGATACGGGAGTCGAGGCTGAGGAGGTGCTGGAGCTCGGTCGACTCGCGGCCGGGCGTGCTGCAATGCTATTTGCCGAGCTGGGGCAGTCCAGCACGGCTCCGACAACCCTGCCGCTGAGCTTCGAGTCGCTCAACGAAACGATCGACGCGAGTATCAATCGGCTGGCACTGCCGGGAGACCGCCTGGCCAGTGGGGCCCCGGCCAAGCGCCTTTGGGGATCCGTGCTGCTGTCGTACCTCGGGATCAGCGGCATCTTCATACCGTTCACCGGCGAGCCGTCGGTGAACCGGATGGTTCTCGACGCCAGCCTGCCGCTGGTCGTGGCCCACGAGAAGGCCCACCAGCGCGGTATCGCCAACGAAGGGGAGGCCAACCTGGTGGCGGTGATGGCGTGCGCAGCGGCCGACGAGGCCTATGTCCGCTACGCTGCATGGCTCTACGTCGGCTCGCGGGCTATCGGCGCCGCGTTCCGGTACCTACCGGACGAGGCGCGCGATGCATGGGACCAACTCGGCCCCGGGCGGAGGCTCGACCTGGCGGCCGAGCGGGAGTTCTGGGCCCGCTACCGGGGGCCGGCCAGCCAGGTCGCCACACGTGTCAACGACGCCTACCTGAAGTCCAATCGTGTGCCTGGCGGTGTGCAGAGCTACGGCCAGGTCGTTCGATTGCTCGTTGGTGCGCAGCGCGCAGGTCGACTGAAGCCTTTCCTCGAGGAGTTGCCCGAATGAGCATCCCGTCGCGTCTCGGCGCCTGTCTGGTCCTGGCCACCGCCGCGTGCGGTCCGTCCGAGCAGCAGCCCCAGTTCGCCGATCCCGAGTTGGTTCGCCAGGCTCTCATGCAGGCGGCTCGCGACGGATGGTGCGGCGCACGTGCGCCGAGGCCGCTATGTGACCAACTGGCGTCGGCAGGCGGACGGTCGCTGGAAAGTCGTGCTCGATATCGGCGCCAACTTCCCGCCGGACAATGACGCCGGGCCGCAGGCCGGATCAGAGCAGTAGGGCGCGGGCCTCGACGACAACCTGCTCCACGGAGATATCCGCCATCTCGCCACCCTCGGGCGCTACCACGTGACGGTGTGGTGGAGGCGGGATGAAATGGGCCATCGGCCGGCGGAAGATCCCCAGGGTCGGGGTGCCGGCGGCCACGCTCAGATGCATCGGCCCCGTGTCGTTGCTGATCGTCGCGGCACAGTCGGAGAACGCGGCCGCGAGCGCGCCGAGGCTGCCGGTTCCGCCATCGAGACTGCGATCCCCGAGGCCCGCCGCCTGGAGGCCCTCGAGCACCTCGGCAACGAGGCGACGCTCATCCGGACCCCCAAGCACCAGGAAACGGAGGTCATGCATCGCGCCCCGCAGTTGGCGTGCGGCCTCGACAAAGGCTGCCGGTGGCCAGAGCTTCTCGGCCTTTGCGGATCCGACGAACAGGGCGATCCAGCGCGCCTGCGGCAGCTCGTCGATACGCTGGCGCCACTCCCGCTGTGCCGCCTCGGCGACGCCGAAGTGTGGTAGCGCAACCGAGCTGCCCGCCGGTAGCAGCCCCGCAAGGTGCAGGGTGTCGAGGTGGTTGACGGTCATGTAGACCGGGGCATGCGGTGTCTCGACCCAGTGGGTGTAGAGCCTTTGGGCGCGCGTCTTGGAGTGGCGCCCGACCCGTATGGGCGCACCCGAGAGGCGACCGAGCAGCGCGGTCTCGCTGAAGCACTGGAGGTCGACCACCAGATCCCAGCGATCGCGGACAAGCCTGGCGATTGCCCCGGCAAGGCCCCGGAAGGCAGCGAGTCGCCCGCGCTTCAAACCGAGACGGTCCAGGGCGATCACCTCGTCGATAGCCTCGCTGCCGGCGAGCATCTCGGCCCAGCGTGCATCGGTGAGGAAGCTCACACGCGCCCGGGGCCAGCGCGCCTTGATGGCGAGCACTGCCGGGAATGTCAGCAGCACGTCCCCCATGGCCGAGAAACGAATCACCAGGATGCGTCGGATCGGCCTGCGCCCACTCTCCGGCGTGTCGTTATCGGGGGACGGATCGGCATGCATCGAGGCGCAGCATAGTACGTGCGACGATGGCCGGAGTCTCGGCAGGGCGTGCTAGATACTTCGCAGCGCCGCAGCCGGATCCACTCGCGTGGCGCGTCGCGCCGGAAGCCACGATGCGACCAGGGCAACGACCCCGATGAGTGCAAGCGCGCCACCGATGCTCACCGGATGGTCACGGCGCTGACGGACACGACTCCGGGGATGCGCTCGACTCGCTCTGCGACCTGTCGGTACAGCTCCGCGCGCCCGATCAGGTTGATTCCAAATTCGCTGCGGCCTCGAGCACCCGGCCCACGGCGCGGACATAGCGGCCCCAGGTGTTCTCCTGCACGTCACGCTGGTGCTGCCCCTTGGGCGTGAGCCGGTAGAACTTGGCCTGTCGGTTGTTCTCCGACCTGCCCCACTCGGCCTCGATCCAGCCCCGGCCCTCCATGCGGTGCAGCGCCGGGTACAGGGCGCCCTCCTCGATCTGGAACTCGTCGCCCGAGACCTGGCGGATCCAGCGCATGATCGCGTAGCCGTGGCGCTGCTCGCGGCTCAACGCTTTGAGCACCAGCATGTCGAGGGTGCCCTGCAGCAGGTCGAGGCTGTCCTTGGCCACTGCCATGTCCCTAACCGCCACCCTTATCCCTAAAATGATTAGGGGAATAATGCCAGGGTGCGGGCGTCGATACAAGCCCCGGGGTCCGTCGCGACCGCTACGGGCGCTCCCGGGCCGGGGCGGGAAGTCCGAGAGTCTGATGGGCCAGCCGTTGCTCGATCTGCCGTGCGGTCGGTCCGGGCGTATTGGTGAGCACGACGATCGCGAGCTCGTCGTCCGGGTATCTCGCCAGCATGGTGGTGAAGCCGTTGATGCCGCCACCGTGCGCTACCCTACGGTGTCCCTCGAGATCGCCGAGGGACAGGCCGTAGCCGTACTCGAGCGCCGACCCGTCGTTGAGCGTTCCCGGGCTGGTCATGCGTTCGTACGAGTCGGCCGAGACCACCTCCCCGCCCGCCAGCGCCTCCTGCCAGCGCAGCAAGTCGTCGACACTCGAGCACAGGGCACCGGCCGCGAAGGGCTGGGTCATGTCGATCGGCGCATCGTTCAGCAGCTCGTCGTCGACTCGCTCGTATCCTTCGGCGCGGTGCGGGATGAGCCGTCGCTCGTCGCAGTACAGGGTGCTCCCGAGCTGCAGGGGTGCCGCGAGCTGCACCTCGATGTAGTCGGCGTAGGTGCCGTCGGTGACGTTCTCGACGATCACACCGAGCAGGTAGTATCCGGTGTTGTTGTACACGTAGCGTTCGCCTGGCTCGAAGTCGAAGGGGCGCCCCTGGACCATGCCCAGCAGCTCGTCGTGCGTGAGCGCCAGCGGAATGGTGCGTTGCCACTCCTGTCCGAGCCCCGTGTAGCTCGGAATGCCCGAGGTGTGGTTGAGGAGCTGCTCGACGGTGACCGTCTGCCCGCCGGTGTCGAATTCGGGCGCCTACTCGCGGAAATCAGCGCCCAGATCGATCTCACCCTGCTCGACCAACCGCATGATCGAGGCGGCGGTGAACTGCTTGGTGATCGAGCCGATGCGATAGACGGTCTCGGAGTCGGCCGGCAGGTCGTTCTCGATGTCAGCAAAGCCGTACCCGTTGGAGAATAACGTGGCGTCCCCGCGCCGAACCGCGATCGATACCCCGGCCGTTGCACCCTCGTCGACGGCGCGTTCGGCGAGCTGGTCTGCCAGCGCCTCCAGATTCGAGCTAGCGGGAGCTCGCAACTCACTGTTCTCAACAGTGATCGAACAGGCGGGGCCAGCGCACAGCACCAGCACGACGACGGCGAAGCAGAGCACGGGACGCATCGGCGAGTCTCCTAGGGGTGGGGCGGACGCATTGTAGCGTCGCGGCCGGTGCAGTTCCCGGCCGCGGGATAAGGTTCTCCGATCGTTTTCCGGATCCGACCGATTCATGGGGAGACACGGTGCACGACGATCTGGCAAGCATGCTGCCGGGGGCGACGGTGCTGGCTCGAGCTCCTGGTCGCGTCAATCTGATCGGCGAGCACACCGACTACAACGGCTTTCCGGTGCTGCCCATGGCGATCGACCGGGCCATCAGCATCGCGGCTCGGCCGCTGGACCGACCAGAGCTTGTGATTCGCAGTGTCGACCCGAGCGCCTACCCCACGGAGCGCGTTGTTCTCGCCGATCTGAGCGAGCGGCCGCGGGCCGGCCGCTGGAGCGACTACGTGGTGGCAGCGGCGCGGCGGCGGCCGCCGCAATCCGGGGCCGAGATGCTCGTGGCCGGCGACGTGCCGCCGGAGGCCGGCCTGTCGTCCTCGTCGGCGCTCGTGGTCGCCGCGATGCTCGCTCTCGGCGAGACGGGTGACCGGTCGGCCCTTGCCGAGGAAGCTCGGAGGGCCGAGCGCTACGTCGGCACGCTGTCTGGCGGCATGGACCAGGCGATCTCGCTGCTGGCCCGGCCCGGCCATGCGCTGCGCATCGGTTTCCGTCCGCTGCAGGTGGTACCGGTCCCCTTGCCCGACTCGATCGCCGTGGTCGTGGCCCATTCCGGCATCGGCGCGGCCAAGTCGGGTGCCGCCCGCCATGGCTACAACCGGCGCGTGGTGGAGTGCCACACTGCGGCCGGCCTGCTCGGTGCTCCTGAGGGCGGTCTACTGGCCGACGTGCCGGGTGAGGATCGCATCGCCCGAGCCGAGACGCTTCCCGACTCGCTGCTGGCGCGGCGGGCCCGGTTCGTGTTCCGCGAGGCGGAGCGGGTCGATGCGGCGGTCGAGGCGCTGCGGGACGCGGATCTGCCGCGGCTCGGTGAGCTGCTCAACCGGTCGCACACCGGCCTGCGGGACGACTACGAGGTGAGCCATCCGGCAGTCGACGCGCTCGTGCAGCGGGCCCTGGAAGCCGGGGTCGCCGGCGCCCGGGTCGTGGGCGCCGGCTTCGGCGGATGCATCGTTGCCGTTTGCGAGCCCGGCCGAGCGCAGGAGATTCGGCAGCGTCTGGGGCCCGCCGCCTGGGTCTTCTCAGCGGCCGGAGCGGCCTCGAGGCGACAGCTCGTGCCGGAACGCTGACGAGCTCAGGCTCACCGCTGGGTGCTACGGGCTGATGACTGTCGTGCCGGCGGGCAGGTGGGCGACCCCTTCGCAGACGGTCACGGCGCGGTCCGGTACCGCAAACTCGCGGTCGATACCGTCGGTGGTGCGGACCCGTACTTGCCACGGAGGGCCGTTGCTCGGCTGGGTGCCGGCACCTGACGCTGAGGCGAGACTGCCGAGCGCTGCGGGAGCGGCGGCAGCCACGAGGATTGCTGTGATCCACACGAGGCGTCGCATCGATGGGCTCCTTGATTGGGGAGGAGGGAGCGACGCCCGAGCCCCGAGCATGCCCGAACGGCCGCTCGGGCGCCACGCTGTTCCTCGCGCGGACTGCTAGCAGTCCGCGACCTGGCCACCCAGCTGGGCAAAGCGCTCGACCTCGTACGTGGTGATCTCGAACCGGTGACCCCAGGGGTCGTTGAAGTAGATCGACAGCGATCCATCGTGGTCGACCAGATCCTCGCGCCGTAGGGCACGGCCGTTCTCGGTGTGCAACTCGAGCCCGCCGAGCCGGTTGAGAAACTCGACCATGCCGGCTGCGGTCACCCGGAAGGCCACCCGCCGGAAGTTGGCCTGTGCAGCAGCCTCTCGAGGCTCGCCTCGGAACAGAGCCAACTTGGTGTCACCCGTGGCGCTGGCGAGCATCAGCGGGCCCGTTGCCACCCAGTGCACGTACTCGGGCATGAGGCGCAGCCCGAAGACCCGCTCGAACCAGGTCGCGGCCTGGTGCTGGTCGGGCACGAAGAGCTCGACGTGGTCGATCTGCTCGACTCTGAAACCACTCATGCCGGTACATCTCCGGGCTACGTGCGAGTACGCAGCCAGCATAGACGATGGAGCGAGGAATCAGCCGCTGGCCTGCTAAGATCGACAGCGATGAGACCGCCTGCCACGATTCGTCTGACGCCCGGAAAGCGTGTCCTGTACCTGGCCAAAGACGCCGAGCAGATACGCAAGCAGCTCGCCGGTGAGCTCGACCTCACGCTCGCCGATCTTACGGTGCCCGACGACCTGCTCGACGACATCAACACCGACGTGATAACGCCGGCCTGGGTCTGCTTCAGCTACGCGCCGGAGGACATCGCCCGCGACGCCTATGCCGGGCTCATCGTCGAGGGTGAGCGCGTCTTCGCACCCGGCGCCCTGATCAACGGGAACTTCGAGGTCATGGTCTCGGGCTACCGCAAGGGCACGGGCTCGTCGCGCGAGACCGCGGTCCAGGCGGAGAAGTGGAGCGGGATTCGCATCGCCATCGCCGCGTCATTCGCCCCCATCCATGAGCGCAACAACATCAACCAGGGCGTGCTGATGGCCGGATACGACGTGCTGGGCCGCCTCGAAGCCGGCGAGGAGGTTCCCCTCGAGGCGTTCTTGGGCCACTACGATCCGGTCACCCAGCTGATCGTCCGGCGCGGCGGCCTCTTCCCGTTCGCCAAGGCCCTGGCGGCGGGCGAGGTCGAGGTGCCCCATCCGGGCACGGGCGAGCGGCCGATGAACATGGCCGAGAAGGTCCTGGCTGCCCACCTGCTGGGCGACGAACCCCGATTCGTGAAACCAGGGGACCCCGTTCTCGTGTCGGTGGACGGCGGCTACTCGCACGATTTCACCTCGGCCCAGGTGCACCATTTCCTGACCCGGGAATACGGTCCCGACTACCAGCTGGCCAACCCGGAGCGCTTTGCCGCCTTCGAGGACCACCTGGTCTACGCCGACGAGGTACCCAAGCTGCAGCCCTTCCTGCCCAAGGTCGACGCGATGCGCGACATGCAGCGCGTGTTCCAGGAGCACACCCATGTGGCCAGCTATCTGGCCGACGAAGATGGCATCTCACCGGGGATCTGCCACGAGGTCGCGCGCGAACGCCTGGTAAACCCGGGTGACTTCATCCAGGCGACCGACAGCCACACCTGCATGGGCGGCTGCAACAACGCACTGGCCTGGGGAGTGGGCGTTACCGAGTACGCCAATCTGGCGCACAGCGGGTTCACCTTCGTCGAGGTGCCCGAAGCAATCCGCTTCGAGTTGGTTGGCGAGTTGCACGACAACGTCACCGCCAAGGACGCGATGCTCCACATCCTGCAGCACTACGCCAAGGTCGAGAAGACGCTCAATCGCGTCATGGAGTTCACCGGTCCCGGCCTGGCATGGCTGTCGATGGACGAGCGCGCGACGCTCACCAACATGGCCACCGAATGCACCGCCCGCGGCGCCATCGTGCCCGCCGACGAAAAGACCTGGGAGTGGCTGGCGCGCTACCGGCCGGCCGAGGATCTCGACGCGATGCGGGTGCGAGCGGTGGAGCCCGATCCCGACGCCACCTACGCCGGAGGCGTCCATACGATCGACCTGTCGAGGATCGAGCCGATGGTCGCCCACCCGGGGGACCCGGACCACGGCATCCCCTCGGACCCCACCAACGGTGCGCTGGTGTCTCAGCTCGGCAAGGTGGCCATCGACATCGCCTACGGCGGCTCCTGTACCGCCGGTAAGGAGCACGATCTCGACTTTTACCACCGGGTGGTGAAGGAGGCGGTCGATGCGGGACTGCGGGTGTGTGACGGCGTCCAGTTTCTCATCCAGTTCGGCTCCAGGGGAGTCGAGCAGTATGCCCGCGAGTGCGGCTACATCGACGCCTTCGAACGTGCCGGTGTGACCCTGATCGAGCCGGGCTGCGGCGCTTGCATCGGCTGTGGCCCCGGGGTATCGGAGACCGAGGATCAAGTTTCCGTCTCGGCGATCAATCGCAACTTCAAGGGCCGCTCTGGCCCCGGGAAGCTTTACCTCGCCTCGCCGCTGACGGTGGCCGCTTCGGCTTTCACTGGCGTCATCACCGCCCATACCCCGGGCATGTTCGCCAAGCTCGGCGACCGCCAGCCGCTCAGAGTCTGAGCCGCGGAGCGGATCACGACTTGGCGTCGGCCAGCCACTCCATGATGTCGCGCCGCCCGGCACGCGCAGCGAGCGTGTAGGCGGTCTTGCCGTCACCGGTGGCCGGCTCCACCGCGTTCATCAGGTTCTTGCGCGCGCTCATACGCTCTTCGTCTTCCACGTACCGCGGCGGAAGAAGTAGGCGCTGACGAGCGCCAGGGCCGAGAACGCGACCGTCATCGCCACGAACACGCCGATCGGTCCCCATCCCAACACGTGTGCCGTGAACCATGCAAACGGCAGCTCGAACAGCCAGAAGCAGAACAGGTTGATCCAGGTGGGGGTCCATGGATCGCCGGCGCCGTTGAACGACTGCGTCAGCACCATGCCGTAGGCGTAGAAGAGGAACCCGCAACTGACGATGCGTAGGCAGAGGATCCCCCAACGGAGCGGCTCGGGTTCCGTCGTGAAGAAGCTCACGATCAGCGGAGCGAACGCCACGAAGATCACGCCAATGATCCCCAGGAAAATCATGTTGTAGAAGCCTGCAATCCAGACCGATCGCTCGGCCCGCTCCGGCTTTCCGGCCCCCAAGTTCTGTCCCACCATGGTCGCGGCGGCGTTGCTCATCCCCCAGCTCGGAAGTAGCGCGAACATGATCAGCCGGATGCCGACAGCGTAGCCGGCCAGCACCTGGTCGCCGAAGCCGGCCAGGATGCGAATGAGCCCGATCCAGCTCGCCATGCCGATGAACGTTTGAAACATCCCGGTCCCCGACAAGCGCACCAGGCGCACCATGATCGCCGGGATCACCGATCTACGTAGATTCAACGACTTACAGTGGGGTTAGACCCCTCTAGACCCCCCTTTGAGGGTTGAAAACGGTACCAAATCGGTACCACCCGATTTCGGGCTCTGGCACGGGAGGGCATCGTGAGCGAGGCAACGAGGAAGGAATGGAGAGATGCCGAGATCGCCCGCGAGCAATTGGCGGCCATCGAAGAAGACCCCTCTCAACTTGTGAGCGGCGAGGAGCTAGAGGAGGCGCTAGCGCGGCTGCTGGAGGAGGGCAGCCGTGACCGAGCGGATCCGTAACGAGTACCCGCCCGAGTGGCCGGCGATCGCCTCCGCCGTGAAGAACGCGGCCGGGTGGGAATGCATCCGGTGCGGTCACCCGAACGACCAGCGAACCTGGTCCGTCCGGACCGATGAAGGGGACCGCTGTCTCCCCACCGACGCCAAGGCCATCAGGGAGCCGGTCACCGGCAATGCGCATGCCCGCGGCGACGGTGTGAATCCCAAGGCCAGGGTCCCGTCAGGGTGGGACACGGGCCCGGGCAACCACAAAGCACGTCGCGGCCGCTACCCGCGATCAAAACAGAACGAATCTTTCTCCGGGGCCGTCAACGAACTGGTCAGCGATCGCAATAAGCGTTCCGTGTGGACGATCGCTTCCGAGCCGTTCCCCGACGCCCACTTCGCCACCTTCCCGATCAAGCTCGTGGAGCCGTGCATCCTTGCTGGCTGCCCCGAAGGCGGTGTCGTGCTCGACCCCTTCTGCGGCTCCGGTACCACGGGCGTCGTTGCACTCCGTGCCGACCGCCGTTTCGTGGGCATCGAGCTCAATGAGCAGTACGTGGAGATGGCGCGCCGGCGGATCGGCGAGGACGCCCCGCTGCTGAACCGCGAGGACCCGACGCTACTGGAGCTAGCGGCATGACGGAGCCCTACTACCGAGACGGCCTGTGCACCATCTACCACGGCGACTGTATCGAGATGCTCGACGATCTCTGTGGCCAGGGGATCGACTGCATCGCCACCGACCCGCCATACGTGTTCGGCCTGGCATCCACATGCAGCAGCAAGCCGGGATGGGGAGACCTGATGAACAGCGCCCGGTTCTACATCGAGTGGCTGTCGAAGTGTCAGAAGATCCTCCAAGGCCGTCCCGGCTCTTGCTGGGTCATGAACTCCTGGCGGTCATTCCCCGTGCTCCTCCGCGCCGCCGATCGAGTCAGCTGGCCGATCGCTTCGTTGTGCGTGTGGGACAAGGACTGCATCGGCCAAGGCGGACCTTCGCAGCTTCGATCTTCATACGAGTTGGTCGCCCTGCTCGCCTGCAAGGGGTTCAAGATCCAGGACAGAACCGTACCGGACGTGTGGCGCTTCAAGTGGGGCTCGTACAGGCCGCACGGGCACAGGGCAGAAAAGCCGCTCGCGTTGTTCCAGAAGATCGTCGAGCATTCCGGCGGCAGCGTGTTCTTGGATCCGTTCATGGGCTCCGGGACAACGCTCGAAGCGGCGAAACGAGCAGGCCACAAGGCCATCGGGATCGAGGTTGACGAACGTTATTGCGAGATCGCGGCGAAGCGCCTCGGCCAAGAGACCCTGGATCTGTCAGCATGAGCGAGACCATGAAACCCGGACGAGGGTCCCAGCTTTTCATGATCGGCTTCGAGGCCCCCGTGGGCTCCCACGTTGAAGACGTGGACGCCGCCCCTGGGCGCGCGCTTGCCGCTGCTGTGATCCGCCGGGCCGTTATCGACCTGCGCATGGTGGCGCGGTGGCGCGATCGAGCCGAGCGGCCCGCTTACGCGCACAAGAGGCTGCGGGAGATCGGTCCCGAAGCGGACCTGGTTGCGTGGCTGTCGAGCCCGGAGGAATCACGGCCCTGCTCGCTGGGATGGTGGTGTCAGTACATCGATGCTGACCCGGTGGTGCTCACCGAGCAGCTGCGGCAGCAAGGGCTCCTGGAGGCAGCGGCATGACTCCAACGCCCCGCCGGATCGAGGATCTGCAGCCGGCGCCCTACAACCCGCGCATGATCAGGCCGACAGGCGCTTCAGCCTACGCCGGCGAGATGAAGGCGTGAGTACGCTACCGCCGATCAAGCCAGTCTTGACTACGCGCCTGGGACAACTCTACCAGGCGGACTGCATGGAGATTCTTCCCGGTCTCGATTCGGAATCGGCACATACGATTTTCGCCGATCCTCCGTTCAACCTCAACAAGCGATACGGCACCAAGAGTTGTGATGACCGACCCGATGGAGATTACCTCCAATGGTGCTACGAATGGCTGCAGGAGTGCATCCGCATACTCAAGCCTGGCGGCGCCATCTTCCTCTACAACCTACCCAAGTGGAATATCCACTTTGGAGGATTCCTGAGTGATCACGGCTTGGACTTTCGGCACTGGATAGCAGTCGAGCATAAGAGCTGCCTCCCGATACCGGGGCGACTCTACCCGGCACACTACTCGCTGCTGTATTTCACGAAGGGAAAGCCTGCGAGATTTCAGAAGATCCGTACCCCGATCGAGACGTGCCGCCATTGCGGTGGAGAGATCAAGGATTACGGTGGCCACCGGAACGCCATGAACCCCAACGGGGTCAACCTCAAAGACGTGTGGGCGGATATTCCTCCAGTGCGTCATGCCAGGTTCAAGCCAGCCGCCCGTGCAGCTAACGCGGTCAGTACCAAGCTGCTGGAGCGTGTCGTCGAAATGAGCACCTATCGAGGCGATCTTGTTGTCGACCCTTTCGGTGGCAGCGGGACGACCTATGCAGTGTGTGAGCAACGCGACCGGCGTTGGATTGGTGTGGAGATCGAATCCCCCGAACACATCATTACTCGCCTGAATGGAGACGTGTCGAACCATCGCAACGATGACCACGTCGAGGCTCACCCCATAAAGGAACCGACCCCATAAAGGACATAGATGCGTTGTACGGCTAGGGCCAAGAGCACTGGCGAGCAGTGCCAGCGAAACGCTATGGCCGGGGGCAAAGTCTGTCGCGTCCATGGTGGAGCCGCGCCGCAGGTCAGGGCCAAGGCACAGGAGCGACTTGCCGCCCTCGTGGATCCCGCTATCGAGCGTCTATCCAAGATCGTTCAGGATGACGAGGCGAAGGCTCTCGCTCTGGCTGCCGCCCGCGACATTCTGGATCGCAACAACCTGTCCGGAAAGCACAAGCACGAGCACGTCGGCGGCGCTGGCGGCCCGATCATCACCCGGATCGAGCAGGTGATCGTGGATTCCAAGGTCGAGGATGACGTGGACCTAGAGGCCCCGGACGGTTTGGTGCCTGAGGCTCAGGACGATGCTGCATGAAGGCACGGGGGAGATACCGCAGATGCTTCGGGTCCGGGTCCCGCGCGTGTTCGCACCGCTGCTGCAAGAGCAAGCACGGTACCGGGGCGCCTACGGCGGGAGGGGATCTGGCAAGTCATGGTTTTTCGCCTGGCTGCTGGTGCGACGATGCCTAGAAGATCCCGAGACCCGGGCTGTGTGCGTGCGCGAGGTGCAACGGTCGCTGGATCAGTCCGTGAAGCGGCTGCTAGAGGACACCATCGGAAGGCTCGGGGTGTCAGAGCACTTCCGCATCCTCAACACGCATATCGAGACCGGCGCCAACGGCCGGATCATCTTTCACGGGATGCAGAACCATACGGCCGAGTCGATCAAGTCGCTGGAGGGGTATGGGATCGCGTGGGTGGAGGAGGCGCAGTCGCTATCAGCCAAGTCGCTAGAGCTGTTGCGCCCGACGGTGCGCGCCACCGGCTCGGAGCTGTGGTTTTCGTGGAACCCCAACAGTCCCACCGACCCGGTGGATGCGCTGCTCCGCGGCACCGATGCACCGCCCGGCGCGGTGGTGGTGGAGGCCAACTACGCGGACAACCCCTGGTTCCCAGACGTGTTGGCCCAGGAGATGCAGTGGGACCGGGCGCGCGACCCGGACAAGTACGCCCACGTCTGGCTGGGGGAGTACGTGGGCCGGTCAGAAGCGCGAGTGTTCGACAACTGGAGCGTCCAGGAATTCAAGGAGCCAGAGGAAGGCACGACGTTGTACTTCGGAGCCGACTGGGGCTTTGCGATCGACCCGACGGTGCTGGTGCGCTGCTGGATCGACGGGCGGAAGCTGTACGTGGATCGGGAAGCGTACCAAGTGGGCTGCGAGATCGACCGCACGGCGGAGCTATTCGACTCCATCGACAACGGCCAGGCACGCGCCTGGCCGATCATCGCCGATTCCGCTCGTCCGGAGACGATCGCGTACCTGCAGCGGCACGGGTACCCGCGCATCGCCAAAGCGCGCAAGGGGCCGGAGAGCGTGGAGGAAGGTATCGAGTTTCTCAAGAGCTACGACATCGTCGTGCATCCACGCTGCCGCCACACGATGGACGAGTTAACGCTCTACAGCTACAAGACGGATCGGCGCACGGGACAAGTGATCCCGGTGCTACAGGACACCCACAACCACGTCATCGACGCGCTGCGTTACGCGGTGGAGCGGGTGCGGAGAGTCGCGGTGAGGCAGCGACAGGTGGCGTGGGGGTGAGGAGACGCGCGCGCAGCAGCGACCCGATCTGCATCCGGTCGTGTCGTTGGTGCGCACGCACCCCGAACCGGGGCGGCTCCCCGGAGCGATTTCATATACAAGCACTCCAACGACCTTTGCATACCTTCCGAAGGGCAGCGTGGAGCCAACGTGCGGGTGGGACCGTGCAGGGCCACGACTGTCGCAGTAGGGAACGGGGGCGGATTGTTGTCTTCGACCCGAAGCCAGCCATACGGGGGTGTCCGCAATAAGCACCTCCCCTACAAAGGACCAGGGGGAGTTGCGGGTGTGCAAGTAGTAGTTAGAGGAACATAGATCAAGAGATCTCGCCCGCTAGGTCCGGGGGGGAAAAGCCCCCGGTATGCGCGGGAGCCGAAAAAGGGGTGGGACGATGCCAGTAGATACCGCTTCCGATACGTATGAGGCGTTCGTCACCAAGTGGCAGCGGGCGCGTGATTGCTACGAAGGCTCTGACGCAGTCAAGAAGCAGGGGGCTGGATACCTGCCCCCGCTAGCGAGCCACGGACGCGAGCCAGCCAAGTACGAGGCTTACAAGCAACGAGCGCTGTTTTACAACGCCACCGGACGCACGGTGGATGGTCTAGCGGGACTGATCTTTCAGAAAGAGCCAACGCTTCTGCTGCCCGCAAGCATCCAGGATCACGATAGGGACGTGACGCTAGGGGGTGAGTCGGCCGAGACGTTCGCACTCCAAGTTACGCGTGAGGTGCTGCTAACGGGTCGTTACGGGATCTTGGTGGAGATGGGCTCCGAACAGGTAGCGGGTAAGCGACCCTACTGGTGTGGGTATCGGGCCGAGGACATCGTGTCGTGGCGCACGCAGCGTCTGGGTGGCGATGAGATCACTACACGGGTGGTGCTCAGAGAGGTAGCGCGGGAGCCCGATGAGCGAGACGAGTTCGTCACGCGGCAAATCGATCAGTACCGGGTGCTGCGGCTACGAGACGGGGCATATACGCAAACGGTGTATCGGAAAGCCTCGAAATCCTCCAAGTACGAACCATGGACACCGCCGGGGCAGCAGGAGCCGGAAGTGGTGGCGATACGGCGCGGCGAGGCGCTGCCGTTCATTCCCTTCGTGTTCGTGTCTCCAAACTCCACGTCGGCTCGGGTGGACAAGCCCCCCCTGCTGGACCTGGTGGATGTGAACCTGTCGCACTACCGGACGATGGCGGACCTAGCAGGCTGCTGAAAAACTCCTCTTTTTCGAGTAGATTCTGAACCACGCAGCCCGCGGCAAAAACCGAAGCATCAACGAGGTGAGCAGATGCGTGGTGAGGACGCGAGACAGGTGGCCGCCTTTAGTTACGTATCTCCGGAGCAGCGAGTACCGAAAGAGCATCCGCTGCGGCCGCTGCTGAGGATCGTCAACGACGTGCTGGGGCGGATGTCGCCGCTGTTCGAGAAGCTGTACTCGCACACGGGCCGTCCGTCTATCCCGCCGGAGAAGCTGCTGCGGGCGCTGCTGCTGCAGGTGCTGTACACGATTCGCTCCGAGCGCATGCTGATGGAGCAGCTCGACTACAACCTGCTGTTCCGGTGGTTTGTGGGCCTGAACATGGACGATCTGGTGTGGGATGCGACGGTGTTCACGAAGAACCGGGATCGAGTGTTGGGAGGCGAGGTCGCCGAGGTGTTCTTCCAGGAAGTGCTGGCGGAGGCACGGCGCCGCGGTCTGCTATCGGATGAGCACTTCACGGTGGACGGCACGCTGATCGAGGCGTGGGCCTCACACAAGAGCTTCAAGCCGAAGGATCAGAGCGACTCCGATGAGGGAGGCAGCAACCCGAGCGTCGATTTTCGCAAACAACGGCGCACAAACGATACTCACGCCTCCAGGACCGATCCGGACGCACGCCTGTACAAGAAAAGTAGGGGAGCCGAGTCGAAGCTCTGCTACATGGGGCACCTGATGATCGACAACCGCCACGGGTTAGCAACCAAGGCATGCGTAACGATCGCTTCCGGGACAGCGGAACGAGAGGCGGCGGTGCAAATGGCGGACAAGATTTCCGGTAACCGCAGGGTGACCTTGGCGGCCGACAAGGGCTACGACACACGCGAGTGCGTCCGTAAGCTTCGAGATCGGAACATCACCCCGCACGTTGCACAGAACGACACCAATCGGCGCAGCGCCATCGACCGGCGCACAACCCGCCACCCCGGCTACCAGGTCAGTCAAAGGAAACGCAAGCTCGTCGAGCAGATGTTCGGATGGGCCAAGACGGTCGGGCTGATGCGCAAGACGCGGCACCGAGGCACCGAACGCGTCGATTGGATGTTCACCTTCACCGCCGCTGCCTTCAACCTGGTCAGAATGCGCAACCTCCAGGGGGCGACGTGACGATATCGGGACTAACCGCCCAAGAAATACCGGCGCGGCCGGCAACCAGAGCCTCGCACTCGCACTCGCCGCCCCGCTAACTCACCGTGATCGAGACGATCCAGCCCAAAATGGCGCGCTCGAGCCGTTTTTCAGCAGCCTGCTAGAGCACGGGCGACACTTCACGGCACTGCCTACCCCGTGGGTAGCCGGGATCAAGGACGAGGAGTCGGGGCGGTTGGAGATCGGCTCGGGCACAGCGTGGATGCTGGAGCCCACCGGTAAGGCGGGGATGCTGGAGTTCACCGGCCAGGGGCTGGGGGCGTTGGACAAGGCATCGGAGGAAAAGCGCCTCATGATGGCGACGCTGGGGGCGCGGTTGTTGGAAGAGCAGCCGCGAGCGGCGGAGACCGCCACGGCGGTAGGGATGCGTCACGCTGGGGCCCACGCCACGCTGCGAACGGTGGCGCAGGCGATCGAGAGTGCCCTGGGTCAGGCGTGGCGGTATCACGCCTGGTGGATGGGTACGGAAGCCAAGCCAAGCGACGTGGAGGTTGCCTACGAGCTGAACAAGGACTTCGTGGCGGTGCCGATGAGGGCCGACATGTTGCGCTCCTTGGTGTTGGCGTTGCAGGCGGACGCGGTGTCGTTTGAGACCTTCTGGGCGGCGATGCAGAAGGGCGAGCTGGCGCGGCCGGGGGTGAGTGCGGAGGAGGAACAAGCGGAGATCGGGCGTCAGGGACCGGCGCTCGTGGGAGAGGTGGCGTGAGCAGGGTTCTAAGAGTTGACGGGATATCGGTAGCCGTTGAGGAGGTGCCTCGTATCCATATAACCGAGGAGGCTCACGGCGAGTTTATTAGCCAGCCGACGCCGCACATTCGGCTAGCAGAGGACTTGCCGGACGGTGAATGGAAGCACTATGTGCTGCTGCATGAGTGGGTGCATGCGGTGTTATTCGTGCGGGGGCTGAGCTCGGTTCTCGAAGAGCATCAAGAACTCGAAGAGTTGGTATGCAACGCCATTGCATCCGAGATGGTCAAGGGGGGGTTATTTCCCGATGCCACGTAGAGAGCCTGCGTATCGGGAGCTTCATGCGGCCGCCGACAGGATCGAGCCGCGCCTGGAGCGGGCGTTCGTACGGGCCATGGAGCGCTTGCGGGAGGGTCTGTACGACGAGGCTGGTGCCGAGAGCTTGATGGCGCCTGTTCTGGTGGAGTGGCACGACTCGTACGGCTGTTCTGCCAGTTGGCAGCCAGAGCCGCCTACGCCGCCTTCGTACGCAAGTGGTCGACCCTCGTGCCCGCCGTGGCCCCGAGCCTGCAGGAGGCCGGCTTGAACCTGCTGACTTTCTACCAGTTCCCGAAGCCGATGTGGAAGACGCTGCGCACCACCAACGCCCTCGAGAACCTGAACCGGGAGTTCCGTCGTCGTACCAAGACGCAGGGCTCGTTCTCGACCGAGGCCGCTGGGGTGACGTTGCTGTGGAGCCTGGTCGCCTTCGGCCAGATCCGCATGCGACGCATCGATGGCCACCGGTTCTTGGCTCAGCTCACGTGCGGCCCCGACAAACAGGCCGCCTAACCGATAGGATCATCCGTCGTCGCGGAGGAGACGCTCATCCAA